>NZ_LT629690.1:0-4851966 GCF_900102185.1 Terriglobus roseus
TCCCGTCGCCACCATATTCAGGGGCGAGGACGCGCTGTTTCCGTACTCCGTCGTAATAGGTATATGGCCACCCCATATCCGTGGACGGAGCAATTCGAAACATCTCGTCCGGAATGGCGTTGTCATCCGCTTCGCTGACCAAATCCGGGAATGCTGCATGCGTCGCATCGCGACCGTGCATTGCGCCGTAGAGGGTGTCGCCGTTGCGCCAATCCAGAGCGCTCATCGTGCGAATACCTGTGGCGAAGTGTTCACCGTCGCTGAATTTCTGGTTGAGTTTCGAGTCATCAAACTTCCACACACCAGCTCTTGCTTCCAAGGCTGGACACGGCTTCTGCCCTACAGGCTTTTCGCCCTTGGGCGCTCCGGGAGTCCCGCAGATATTCATACCGGCGTCGAGGGAGACGAAGAGGTTTCCTTTGCCATCAAACGCCAGCGAATGGCCAGAGGGAGCAAGCCCCTCAACGACCGTCTGCGGAGCCGCTGTGGGAACAAGCGCGTTGCCCTCAAACGGGAAGCGATAGACGGCGGTGTTGGAAGAGGCGTAGAGCGCGCCCTTGTAGATGCGGATGCCGGTGCCTTGATCAACCGTGCTGAAGTGTTCGATCTGTGTTGCCTTGTGATCGGGCCCTAGCCGCAGCGCAAGGATGCCGAGTGTCTGCGTCTTGGTGCGGCGTGTGGAGACGTAGATGTCTCCGTTGTCGCGGATTGCCATGTGGCGAATGGAACCCAAATCCTGAGCCACAACGCTCGCGTGAAAGCCACGAGGAAGCGTGAGGCCATCTGGCTCAGAGGCGGAAAGATTTCCGGCAGCAATACCCAACGCCAAAATGGCGAGTGCGAACTTTTTCATGCGAATCAAATTTCTCCGCGCCCGTGCGGAGGCATGGGCAGCAGTATGTGTTGTGTGTGGTGGATAGAAGTGTACGTCGCGACACATACAGTCGTGAAGAAATCGCTTTGCCATATTGCGTACAGGGCAGGAAAGCTCTGTGAACGCCGCAGGGGCGAGCCATATGGCTCGCCCCTGCGGTACTGCTTGTTGTGTTGTTCCGATTTACTTGACGATTTCGGAGATGGCACCGGCGCCTACGGTACGTCCACCCTCACGGATGGCGAAGCGCAGACCCTTTTCCATAGCAACCGGTGTGTGCAGCGTGATCTCGAGAGCCACGTTGTCGCCCGGCATCACCATCTCGGTGCCTTCCGGCAGCTTCGCCGAACCTGTTACGTCCGTCGTACGGAAGTAGAACTGGGGACGGTAGCCGTTGAAGAACGGGGTGTGACGACCGCCTTCTTCCTTCGACAGAACGTACACTTCGCCCTTGAACACGGTGTGCGGCGTGATCGATCCCGGCTTCGCCAGAACCATGCCGCGCTCCACGTCGTCCTTCGCCGTACCACGCAGCAACAGACCTGCGTTGTCACCAGCAAGACCCTCGTCTAGCTGCTTCTTGAACATTTCAACGCCGGTCACGGTCGTCGCCTGCGTATCGCGGAAGCCCACGATCTGTGCCGGCTCGCCAACCTTGATGCGACCACGCTCGATACGGCCCGTCACTACAGTTCCACGGCCCGAGATCGAGAAGATGTCTTCGATCGGCATCAGGAACGGCAGGTCGACCAGACGGTCAGGCTGGGGAACGTTGTCGTCCACGGCCTGCATCAGCTCGTCGATCTTCTGCTCCCACTGAGCTTCGCCGTTCAGCGCGCCCAGAGCCGAGCCACGGATCACAGGAACGTCATCGCCAGGGAACTCATACTTGCTGAGCAGCTCACGAACTTCCATCTCGACCAGGTCGATCAGTTCGGGATCTTCCACGGCATCGCACTTGTTCAGGAACACAACGATGTACGGCACGCCAACCTGGCGAGCGAGCAGAACGTGCTCCTTCGTCTGGGGCATCGGGCCGTCGGTCGCTGCAACCACCAGGATCGCGCCGTCCATCTGCGCTGCGCCCGTGATCATGTTCTTGATGTAGTCGGCGTGGCCCGGGCAGTCAACGTGAGCATAGTGACGGTTCGCCGTCTCGTACTCCACGTGAGAGGTCGAGATCGTGATACCACGCTCGCGCTCTTCCGGTGCGTTATCAATCGTGTCGAACGAACGGAAGCTGTTCTTCGGGTTGTGCTTCGACAGAACCTTCGTGATCGCCGCAGTCAACGTCGTCTTGCCGTGATCGATGTGACCAATCGTGCCTACGTTTACGTGCGGTTTACTACGATCAAATTTTTCCTTCGCCATTGCTCTCTTGCTCCTGAGTTGTAAGCCGTTTGCCAGGCGGCTCCAAAGATGGTTTCAGAACGTGGTGCGGGCTGCCGCACGGTGCGGCTCCAAGCCCAGGGAAACTTTTAAGGGGAGGTCCGTTCGCCTCAGTAGTAGGCGTAGACCTTCAGGTACTTCTGGCGATAGGCCGGATCCACCTTCTCCAGTGTGGAGAGGTAGTGCTCGCGGATCATGCCCTGGTCGCCGTTGTTCAGGCTGTTGTATGCCTGCTCAGAACCGGAACCCAGCTTGCCTGCGCGGAGGACATCTTCGAACTCACGGATGCGCAGCTTCGAGCGATCGAGCGACTTGAGGAAGTCCGATACCTTTGCCGAAGAGAAAGAGTTGTCGATGGCCGATTTGACGGCGTCGAATGCCTGCTGGTTCTCGACTGCGATGGTTGCTTGCTCGTACATGATGTGCCTGCGGAACTCCTACCTTGAAACTCTGGAGCGGGAGACCGGGATCGAACCGGCGACCAACAGCTTGGAAGGCTGTGACTCTACCACTGAGTTACTCCCGCCCTTGAAGCGAATCGGCAGGTCAGCGAGTCAGCAAGCGAACTTGCCTGTCGCGGATCAGCAAACCCGCCTTTGAAACCTGGAGCTGATGGAGGGGATTGAACCCTCGACCTCTCCCTTACCAAGGGAGTGCTCTGCCACTGAGCTACATCAGCCCTGCTTCGTTGAAGGCCGTTCGTTGCGCCCTCTTCGAACCGCGCTTTGCCTGCCCAAGAGCACGCGAAACGCGAAAAACCCTAACAACACCCACGCAAGGCTCCGGTATTTCCCGGGTTCCATGGTGAGACTAACTCCGATGGCGGCTGTTGCGATCAAGACCAGCGCGACGTACATTCGCTGCTGTGATCCCGGTCCGTCCATCTTCATCTTCCGAGGTTCTCATACATCTGAGATCCCCTTAAATCTTATGGTGCACAGGGAAGGATTCGAACCTTCGTAACGCGTTGCGTGGCAGATTTACAGTCTGCTGCCATTAACCACTCGGCCACCTGTGCACTTTTGCCTGTTGTGTTGCCTGGGAATCGGGATGCTGGAGCTGACGAAGGGATTTGAACCCCCGACCCTCTGATTACAAATCAGATGCTCTACCGGCTGAGCTACGCCAGCCC
Source organism: Terriglobus roseus (assembly GCF_900102185.1). Classification (NCBI taxonomy): domain Bacteria; kingdom Pseudomonadati; phylum Acidobacteriota; class Terriglobia; order Terriglobales; family Acidobacteriaceae; genus Terriglobus; species Terriglobus roseus. The sequence continues at coordinate 3,396 of NZ_LT629690.1, forward strand.
ATCTCTGCCGCCAGCCCACTCTAAGTGCACCGGCCCAAAACAAACGCACGCACAACAAACAACGCTGCCATGACCTGCGCAGCGCTGTCTTTGACTTTAGCACAAATTCCCGGGGTGGGGCGAGGGCGCGACTGGAAGGTTTCTGGGAGGCAAAACACGTCAAACGTCAGGCGTCTCGGGGATGATTTTCACCTTGTTGTGAGCGACATTTGTTTCCTTCGCGAAGTATTATTCCGCTGCTTCCCTGAAACCCATTTTGACGAGGATGAACCGCCCAATGAAATCCGTTGCTCTCTTGTCCGTACTAATGTTTGGTGCTACTGCGCTTCACGCCCAGCAGCCGGCCGCCCCTGCGGCACGTCCCGCACCAGCGCCGTTGCAGGTGCCGAATCCACACTATGTTTCCATCCCCATGCATATTGATGTGAATGCACCGGTGGATAAGGTTTGGGCGCGCATTGGCAAGTATTGCGATATTGGCGAATGGGGTATCCCGAACTGCAAGATTTTGTCCGGCGAAGGAGATTTCGGCACGGTACGGTCGATTGGCAACGAGATCCTGGTGGCCAAGACCCAGTACAGCTACACCTATACGCAGCCGGTGCGCGACGGCGTGACGTACAACCTGTACCACGGCACGCTGGAGGCTCGGGCGTTGACCCCAACGACCACACGTATCTTCTACACACTGCTGTTCGACAACAGCATGTTGGCCGACGATGCGGCGCGCGAGAAGGACATTGCGAATCGCACGGCGCGGTTCACCAAGATGTTGGGGAATATGAAGATTCTTTGCGAGGGCGGAACGCTGCCTCCTGGATCATTGGCTGCGCCGCCGGTGATTCCTTCGGCAACCCGGTAATCCATTAAGCAGAACGCAGCGCTCACCGTGAGCGCTGCGTTCTTATTTCTAGCCGAAGATATTGCGATCCAGGTAAGCGTTGCGGAACTTGCCGGTTGGGTCCATCTCTTTGGTGAAAGCGCGGAAGTGGTTGAGTTCCGTGTATTGCTTGTGGAGATACGCGGGGTCAGTGGTGAAGACCTTGCCCCAGTGAGGGCGTGCGCCAAACGGCTCAAGCGCCTTTTGTATGTCGGGCAGTACGTTCAGTACAGCTTCGGGCTCGGGTTTCCAGGTGAAGTGGATCGCGAGCGAATCACGCTGGTAGGCCATGCTCATCGGTAAGTCGTCTGCGGCGATCGAGCGCAGTTCTGTAATGAAAAGATGCGGCGTGATGCGGTCGCGCAGTTTTTCTACGGCGCGGATGGCTTTGTAGCCATCGCTGCGAGCGACGAAGTATTCCGTTTGAATCTCTTCGCCGCTTGAGGGTGTGAATTCCATCTTGAAATGCGGCAGGCGCAGATACCACGGGCCGATGGTGCCCATCTGTTCGGTGCAGGCGTCGGCGGGGTGGTCGTCGATGGGGTGCATCTTGCGCTTCTGCAGCGTGGCTCCGTAGAACATGGGCGGCATCTCTTTTTGCGCCGTTGCCTTGTCTTTGATCCATACCTGGTTCACGCGGTTCTTCTGCCAGTCCGTGAAGAGCGACACGGAGTAGCCGGAAGCCATGATGGTTTCGAGATTGTGCTCCAGTTCATTGAATGACAGGTTCTGGTAAACGACCTGCGACATGTCGTAACGCGGGACGATGTCGAGCGTGACCTTAGTGACGACACCGATGGCTCCGAGGTGGACGACAGCGTTGCGGAACCGGTCGCCGTCGTGGTCGCGGGAGAGATGCACGATGCTGCCGTCGGCTTTGACGATTTCCAATGCACGGACGGCGGAGGAGAGGTTCTTATTGTGCACACCGGAGCCGTGGGTCGCCGTGGCGATGGTGCCTCCGACGGAAATGTGTGGCAGCGAGGCGAGGTTCGCAAGTGCGAATCCTGCCTTGTCGAGTGTGGGGGCGAGTTCTCCGTAGGCGATGCCCGCACCCACGGTGACGGTCTTGGCAGCGGCATCGATGAAGATGCCTTTCACTTCGCGCATGGAAATCTGCGCGGCGGTAGAGTCGGCGATGTTATTGAAACAGTGGCGCGAACCGAGGCCTTTGAGCTTTGCGTTGGCCTTGACGATCTCCGGCACCTGCGCGGCGTCGGTAGGTGCATAGACGCGGTTGGTGCTGTAATGCAGGTTCTTTGCCCAGTTGGTTCGTGGTACGAAAGCGTGATCGTTCATGGGACTCCCCTGTCCAATCATCCACCGTGTGGTGCCACCTGTGGCAAGCACTATGGCTCCTGTCTGCAACAGTTCGCGTCGATTCATGCTCAATGCTCCTTCGCGAAAACTGTATACACGGGTTGTTCACCTTCCGTCGAATTGACGGTAGGCGGCCGTACGCGAATGGTTAGGGCAAAGCGTCTATATCTATGTCATTCTGCTTTGCGGAGCCTTTCATCCCCATGCGTCGCTTTCTGATTTCCGCTTTGTTTGTTGCCACCCCTCTTCTGCATGCGCAGAGCGGCGTTGAGGGCCCGTTGCCGCAGTTGTCTGATAGTGGAAAGGTCGCGGGCAAGCAACATGGCTCTGAACTGAACAATGACGCCATTGTGAAGATGACGAAGGCGGGGCTTGAGGACAGCATCCTGTTGCAGACGGTGCGGTCGCAGCCTGGGGAATACAAGACAGGTCCGGATGATCTGGTTGCGTTGAAGGAAGCCGGTGTTTCACAGGCCGTGATCTCCGCGATGCTTGCGAAGAACAGCGGGCTCGACACGCATCCTGTTGCGCCAGTGGAAGTGACTCCGCTATCAGTGAATAGCGACGACCCAGGGTTGTATTTCAAGAATCAACAGAACCAATGGGAAGCCGTTGGGCCGGAGCTTGTGAAGTATCGCGATGGTGGCGCACTTAAGAGCGTTTTAACGCGCGACATCGTTAAGAAAGATGAGAACGGTGTGGTCAGCGGGCCGAAGTCGCACCTGAAGATCTCACCCGGTACGGAGATGTTGATTCTGGCACCAAGCATTCAGGTGGATGCGGTGGAGTACGTGATCCTGCGCTTTCATGAGAAGAGTGATCGTCGCGAGTTTCGTGTGAAGACTGGAAATGTCTTCCACTCAGAAACAGGTGCGGACCGCGATACGGTGGACATTCCCGTTCACAAGGTGAGTTCGCGGTTGTTTGGATTCACCGTACCGCGCGATCTCCAGAAGGGCGAGTATGGTGTACTCGCTCCCGGTTCTGCGGGTGCTCCCGGTATTGCGCATGCCGGAAAGATTTATACCTTTTCCATTTCAGAGTAAGTTGCAGTATCTATCTTCTGGTTGTGCTCTTACTGAATAGGTAGATCGTCTTATCTTGCGTTGGTGAATGCATGTTAGATAAGACTGAATATGTTCTCCGGTTAGCGGTAGATCATGATGATACTCCCGATCCGCATGAGTGGCTCCCACAGTTAGATCGTCGCGCCGCACTTCGTTTGTTAGGTATGACAGCCGTAGCTGGGCTGGCGGGATGCGGTAGCGGCACTGGCGTCGCCACCGCTGCATCTGATACTTCTTCCACATCGACAGGAAGCTCCTCCTCATGCGCTTCACAAACGCTGGAAGGTGAAGAAGGGCCTTACTTTGTGGATGACAGCGCTTCGGGATATATGCGCAGTAACATCCTCTCCAATCTGGATGGGAGCAATACCCAGAAGGGCGTTGCATTCACACTTACTTTGTACGTGTATGACGCGAAGAATAGCTGCGCTGTCATGCAAGGTGTGCAGGTAGATATCTGGCATTGCAATGCCAGTGGTGTGTATTCCGCCGAGACTTCAGAGGGGACCAGCACGCAGAGCTGGCTGCGTGGATACCAGCTCACGGATTCCTACGGCAAGATACAGTTTGTGACCATCATTCCGGGTTGGTATTCGGGACGCACTACGCATATTCATCTGCGGCTTCGTTCCACCTATGACACGTCCAGCACCGGTGGCACGAATACCATGCAGCTGTTCTTCCCGCAGACACTGGTGGATACGCTGGATACTTCGGTCTCGCCCTACTCGAGCGAAGGAAAGAATCCCACCACGAATGCGTCTGACCGCGTGTACAGCAACCAGGAAGAGGGAACAACACTCATGACGTTGTCAGGCAATACGACCGATGGCTATACCGCGACGGCCAACGTCTATCTTCCAATTGCATAAGCTTTTCGCGCTTTCCACCGGGGAGGAATCGAGAAGGTAATCTATGCCGCGAAGCAGTAGCAGCATAGGCTGAAGTTGCTCTGGCGCTGCTTCGCGGCTGCCTCCACATGACATCGAACGCCTCAATCGTCCGTCTGCATGGACTGGACACGCTGCGCGCTTTTGCGGTGCTGGTGGTGGTGCTGTATCACCTGACCATCTTCGGCGAACTGCCACAAACTCTGTTGCCGGTGACGTACTACGGCTTCATGGGCGTCGATCTGTTCTTTGTGTTGAGCGGGTTCCTCATCGGGCGGCAGTTGTTGAAGCCGTATCTGTGCGGGAAGAGACCATCAATTCGCGAGTTCTATCTACGGCGTGCCTATCGCATTCTGCCTGCATACTTCGTTGTGGTGGCGCTGTACTTTCTGGTGCCTGCGTGGCGTGATTATCCTCAATTGCCGCCACTATGGAAGTTCCTTACGTTCACCATGAACTTTGGATTCACATTCAGCACGCGTGCGTTTTCGCATGCGTGGTCGCTGTGTGTGGAAGAGCATTTTTATCTGGTGCTGCCGTGGCTGGTGTTGTTGATGATGCGCAAGCCGTCCATGGCTAAAACAATTGCGTTGATTGCATGTGTTGTAACCGGTGGCATCGCTCTGCGGTGGTGGCTGGTGTTGCAGTATCCCGACGCGGTCTATGAGCGCGTGTATTACCCAACGTATGCACGGCTGGATGGATTGTTAGTTGGTGTATGTCTCGCATCGGTACATGCGTTTCGGCCTGTGTGGTGGAAGGCGTGGATGCGACGTGGCCACCTGCTGTTTGCTGCCGGTGTGGCGTGTATCGCGGCCGTTGTGTGTATGTTCCGTGGATTGGATCTGGGCAGTGATACCGGACCTGCGAAGTGGGGCGTAATTGTTGGATTCCCGCTGCTGTCACTGGGGTTGGGCATGGTGACTGCATCTGCCATGAGTGACAACGGGTGGCTTGCACGTATACGTGTGCCCGGTGTGGAGATGTTGGCTACGCTGGCGTTTTCGCTGTATCTGACGCATAAACCTGTGGGGCATTTTGTGATGCTGCATGCGCCGCGGATTGCGGAGCCGCACGGGCCCGCATCGTGGTTGATGTACGCAGTGGCTTGCCTGGGGGCGGCATTGGTGTTGCATGTTGCGGTGGAGCGGCCCGCGCTATGGTTGCGTGACCGTGCGCTGCAAAAACAGCCAAGAGAGCTGGATGCGGAGATGCGTGTTGATCCGGCGCTCTAACTGCACTTTTCGGAGAAGACACTCTTGAGATATAGCGATAGCACCGTCTTGAACTCGGCGACAACACGCGAACGATCTACTGCGTTGCTATCGACGTAAAGCGTAACCATTCCCTTGGTGATCTGCAGTACGGTGTTTGCGCAAAGGTAGGCTCGTGCGTCGTCGAGCTGCGGGGCGCAACGTTGCAGAGCTTTTTGCAACACCACGCGGAAGGCATGGCGCGTTGCAGGATCGCGGCGAAAGCGGATGGGCGCGGCTTGCAGTTGCCAATAGGCGGGCTGCTTCGTGGTGAATTCGAGGAAGTTGTCGAGGAAGCTCTCCGCGAATTTCTTTGCGGAAGCACCGTCAAGTTGCTCAAACTCCGGTGTCCAGTAAGCCGCAAGAGCGTCTGCGTATTGCGAGGCTAAAGCCCTAGCCAATGCGACTTTATCGGGAAAGTAGCTGTACAGTGCACCGATGGAAGAACCGGCTCGCTCTGCCACGGCGGTCATGGTGGTGCCTTCGTATCCCTGCTCTACAAAGAGCGATTCGGCAGCGCCAAGAAACGCCTCAACGCGCTTTGTGGCGCGATCTTGCTGCGGGGCGCGGCGTACCGGGATTGACGAAGTTGAGGGCACCCTCATATTCTAGCAATATTGAAATATGAGGGTGTCCTCATATTTCGTGAACAGGAGATGACAGGCATGGCGGATAAGACACTTTCACTGGACGCGAAAAAGACAGCGCTGGTTCTGATTGATTTGCAATACGCCATTGTGGGGCGGGATGTGCAGCCCCATGCGGCGAAGGATGTGGTGGAGCGCTCGCGGCGCATGGCCGATGCACTGCGCGCGAAGGGCGGCGCGGTGGTGTATGTGCATGTGAATCTGCAGGACTTCATGCAGTTGCCGTCCGATGAGCCGACGCAACTCCCGAAGGACATTCCTGCAATGGCAAGCGAGATTGTGCCGGAGGCTGGGAAGCAGGATGGCGACCTGGTGATTGCGAAGCGGCACTGGGGCGCATTTGCGCAGACGAACCTTGAGGCCGAGCTTCGCGCACGCGGCGTGGAGACGATTGTGCTGGCGGGAATTGCAACGAACATCGGCGTGGAATCAACGTTCCGGCAGGGAACTGGTTTGGGCTTTACGTTTGTGGTGGTTGAGGATGCGTGCGCCACGTTCAGCAAGGAGATGCAGGACTTTGCGTTTAAGAACATCTTTCCGCGTGCGGGGCTGGTGCGTTCTACGGATGAGGTGATTGCAGCCATTGTCTAGCGTCGCTACAGAACGCGCGGATACAGCGTTGATCTGGAAGGTGGGAGCGGTCGCCGTTATGGGATCGTTCCTGTCGCAGATGGATGCGACGGTGGTGAATGTTTCGCTGCCTACGCTGGTGCGCGATCTGCATAGCAATCTTTCCGTGATGCAGTGGGTGACCAGCGGCTATCTGTTGGCGTTGGCATTCATGCTGCCGATGAATGGATGGCTGGTGGATCGCATCGGTGCGCGGCGTTTGTACATGATTTGCCTGTCGACGTTCACCGTGTCGTCGGCGTTGTGCGCGGCCGCGTCATCCGCAGAGATGCTGGTGGCGTTTCGCGTGTTGCAGGGATTGAGCGGCGGCCTGTTGGCGCCAATGGCGCAGTTGATGATGGCGCGTGTGGCGGGCAAGAATATGGCCCGGGTGATGGGCTATGCGACGTTGCCGATTTTGTTAGGGCCGTTGGTGGGGCCTGTGATTGCAGGCGCAATCCTGCAACATGCCTCGTGGCATTGGCTGTTTCTTATTAATGTCCCGGTGGGAATTATCGCCGTGTTGTGTGCGATGTTCCTGTTGCCGAACGATGAGGCCGAACGCAATCCGCGATCTTTGGACCTGACGGGATTGGCGATTCTTTCGCCAGGCATGGTTCTGTTTCTGTATGGTGCGGACCATGTGCGCGAGCGCATAGGGATGGTGCTGCTATCAATAGCGGCATTGTGCCTAGTGTTCTTTGTGCGCCATGCGCGGCTTCGTGGTGACGATGCGCTGGTGGATCTTAAGCTATTTCACGGAACGTTTCGTGTGGCTGCGATGACTCAGTTTCTATCGAACGGTGCGGTGTATTCGTTTCAGCTGATGCTGCCGTATCTGTTGGTGCGACAGATGGGTTTCTCGCCCGCGAAGGTGGGATGGTTGTTGATGCCGCTGGGGCTGGGAATGCTGTTGGTGTATCCATCGAACGGCTGGCTGCAGGAGCGGTTCGGGATTCGCAGGCTGGCTGTGGTCGGGGCGTCGATTGTTGCGTTGACAACGGTTCCATTTGTGCTGATGTCGATGCGAGGCTTGAGTCTTCCTGTGCTGGTGATTGCGCTATTTCTGCGCGGCATGGGGCAGGGTGCGATTGGCCTGCCTTCGATTACCTCTGCGTATCTTTCAGTGCCTCGCAGAGAGCTGCCGATGGCGACGACTTCCATGAACATCGTGCAGCGCTTGGGCGGGCCTACTCTTACGACACTGTGCGCGACGCTGCTGGCGTGGGGCATGGAGCAGGGAACGCAGCCTGCCGCGTTTGCCTGGGTCTTCGGATTTCTTTGCTTGATAAATCTCGCGGTGGTGGCGGCCACGTTGCGCCTTCCGTTGCGTGCCTCGCAGGCGCACGCATAGAAAAACGGCGGAAAGCTGCCGGTCGCGCTATTCTGCTGTGGAGTGGAACCGCGACGAAAACGCCGGCTGTATTCCCTGGGTATTCCCATTGCGCTGATTGTGGTGCTGATTGTGGCGCTAGTGCTGCGCTTTCATGCCCCGCCTGAGGTGGCACGTCTGCTGCCGGAATCTGATGCCATTCTCTACATGAGTCTGAAGCCGGTGCGAACCACGACGCACTTTGATGAGAAGCCGGTTAAGCCTTCGCCTGAATACGCGAAGTTTCTGGACGGCACTGGATTCCACTGGGAACGCGATCTGGACCGCATCGCCGTTTCGGTGCATCGCATGCCTGACCCAACTGGGCCGAACGGCGTGGTGGCGTATACGGGCGTGATGGAAGGGCGCTTCGATTCACGCAAGCTGACAGAGTATCTGCAACACAACAGCGTTGCGACCGAAAATTACGCTGGACATACGGTGTATACCGTTCCCGGCAGTGAAGGCCGCGTGATGCGTGTGAGCGCGTTGGGATATGACATGGTTGTGGCGAGCAACATGCCCACGCCAGAACAGATTCATTCCGTAATTGATCGTTACGCGGCGGGGGCTTCGCCGTTTTCGGGATCGTCGTTGTTGTCGTTGCGGTATCGCGAGGTGCCTTACTTCGCGTTGGCGTGGGGCATTGGTCATGTGGGTTTGCCGTTTAGCGATCGCGGCAATATCCAGATGTTCGGTGTGACCTTGCCGATGAGTGAAGATACGGACTTCATCGCGTCGATTGCGTTCCGTGGCAGCCTGCAATTGCGGGTGGAGGAGCTTGCCCCTTCTGAAACGGATGCGATGCAGACGGCCGCGAATCTGGCGACCATTCTCCAAATTGTTCGCGGATTTTCGCAAGGCACAGCAACGCCGCAGGATGCTGCACTGCACCAGGCGTTTGCTTCGCTTTCGGTGGAGCAGAAGAAGAGTCGCGTGGTGATTTCGGGTGATGTTTCGCGTTCGCTGCTGAGTCAAGCGGTGGGCGGGAAGTAACGCTACGGAATTCGATGAGTGCTCGATTTCATATTCGTACTGCGACGTTGGATGACATTCCTCAATTGCATCGGCTGATTGAGGCTTCCGTGCGGCAGTTGCAAACGAACGAGTACACCGCAGAGCAGAGGGATGGTGCGCTGGGGCACGTGTTCGGCGTGGATACGCAACTGATTCAGGATGAAACGTACTTTGTCGCGTGTCCTGCAGAACAACCGGAAGTAATTGTCGGATGTGGTGGATGGAGTTTTCGCAAGACGCTGTTTGGAAGCGATCATGGGCCGGGAAGAGTTCCAGAAGTGCTCGATCCAGCGGTTGATGCCGCGAAGATTCGCGCGATCTTTATCCATCCGGAATGGGCGCGTCAGGGCATCGGGTCGATGATTCTGGAACACTGCGAAATTGCAGCGCAGAGCGCGCGGTTTCGGCGGTTTGAGATGGGATCGACGCTGACTGGCGTGGCGCTCTACGCGCTGAAAGGCTACCGGGAGCGCGAACGTGTGGAGGTGCCTCTGCCGAACGGAAGTCGGCTTCCAATCGTCCACATGGTGAAGTTGGCGGAGGGTGTCGAAACGGCATCCTGAACGGCCGATTCATGGCGTTCGATTGCAGTTGCAAAATGCGTGCGCTGGGCATTTCATTTGGGCATGGACAACTTCCGTCGCACCGCCGTTTTTTGTTCTGCTGTTCTGCTTGCCTCCACGCTTGCCGCCCAGGTGAAGACAGGCCAGGCCGCCTTTGAAGATGCCGTGGATGAAAAGCCGGGCAACCGCATTCACATCACGCTTGCCGATGTGCCACCGCCTCATCCGGACGAAACGGTGGCGAATGGGCCGCAGCTTGTTCCTCGAAACGGCGCGATTCCCATTGCGAAGCCTGGGTATCGGGTGGAACTGTATGCCGAGGGCGGGTTCAAGATTCCCCGCCTGATTCGAACGGCTCCCAACGGCGATTTGTTTCTGGCGGATTCGGGTGCGGGATCGGTGATTGTGCTGCGCGGTGTGGGGGCAAATGGCAGGGCAGCGCAACGTGAGGTGTTTGCGACGGGACTGAACAAGCCTTTTGGCATCAACTTCTGGCCCGCGGACAACCCGCAGTATGTATATGTGGCGAATACGGATTCCGTAGTTCGTTTTCCATATAAGAACGGCGACTTGAAGGCCACCGGTGCGGCGGAGACGATCGTAACCGGTATTCCCGGAGGTGGTGGCCACTGGACGCGTGATCTGGTGTTTTCCAAGGACGGACAGCGAATGTTTGTATCCGTGGGGTCGGGGTCAAATGTGGATGATCCGGACACGCATCCTGCGGAAAATCATCGCGCGGATGTCCTGGAGTACAAACCTAATGGCACTTTTGTGAAGGTGTTTGCCTACGGTATTCGCAACTGCGTGGGCGAGGCCGTTCAGCCAGAAACTGGTGAGTTATGGTGCAGCGTGAATGAGCGTGATCTGCTGGGTAATCACCTGGTGCCCGACTACATCACGCATGTGCAGGACGGTGGATTCTACGGCTGGCCGTGGTGGTACATGGGCGGCAAGCAGGATCCTCGTCACGCAGGAAAGCATCCGGAATTGCAGGCAAAGGTGATCACGCCGGACGTGTTGATGCAGCCGCATAATGGCTCGCTGCAGATGACGTTTTACGAAGGAAAGGGGCTTCCGGGCGTGGCGAAGGGCGACATCTTTGCGGCGGAACATGGTTCCTGGAATCGCAAAGAACGCACTGGCTATGAAGTGGCTCATATCCCGATGAAAAACGGCAAGTCATTCGGCGAATACGAGGACTTTCTTACAGGCTTTACGACGCCGGATGGAAAGGTGTGGGGACGGCCTGTGGGAGTTACCGTGGCGAAAGACAATTCCATCATCGTGGTCGAAGATGGGGCGAACACCGTCTGGCGTGTGACCAAGGGTGAGAAGCAGAACTGATATCTGTCGGAAACCGAACAAATAGAAAGAAATGGGATGGAAGCAAAGTCTTTCGTCCCATTTTCGTTTTTATGGCGTTTACCTGTGAAAAAGAATGCTTCCGTGTGGAACTGAATCGCAACTTCTTGCGTACTGCATTCCATGGGTACGCTGTCCATTGCGATGACGCCGACGATTCCCGGGATGATGGGCTGGAAGATGCCATCTGCGCCCCGTTCGGCAAAGGTTTTGCCACCACGGCCTGCGATGGTTGCGGCTCCGGTGGCTTCCGCTGAGGAGCAGAAAACGCCGCGGCGCGGTAAGAAGGCTGCTGAGCCGAATATTGTCAGCCTTCGTGGGCGTGATCTGCCGGTGATCCGGGATCGCCGTGGCGTGTTAACGGATGTGCCTCTGGAGGCATCGGCAGCGGGCGACGCGCAAGGTACACTGTCGCAACTGGCAGAGGGACAGAGTTTGCAGCGTACACCAGAGGAAAGTCGGAATCTGGAGCCGTGGAACGCGGCAGCGCCATCTGCGCCCATCATGGATGCGGCCAAGGCGCAGGAATTGGAGACGTTGCACCGGCTGGTGTATGCGTGCCTGCGCGGCGATTCGTCCGCATGGCAGCAGTTGGTTGTTGCCCAGCATCGCCGGGTATATGGAATCTGCTATCGCTTTACGGGATCGCCCACGGATGCCGAAGACCTGACGCAGGATGTGTTCCTGAAGGTCTACAAGAATCTGCCGGGATTTGATCCGGAAAAGGGTGCGTTCACCACGTGGCTGACCACGCTGACGCGCAACATGCTGGTGGACCACTTCCGCCGCACGCGTCTGGATCGCGCGACCGATTCGCTGGACGAAAACCTGCACGACGAAGACGGCCCCACCATGGCGGAACGTTTGGCTGACACGAGGCCGAACCAGATGGAGCAGGTGGCGCGGCAGGAGATGCGTGTTCGCATTCAGCATGCGTTGAAACAGCTTTCGCCGGAGTTGCGCGAGGCTGTGATCCTGCGCGATCTGCAGGACATGGATTACCGAGAGATTGCCACGGTTCTGCGTGTGCCGGAAGGCACTGTAAAGAGCCGAATAAGCCGGGGCCGCGCCGAGTTGGCGCGCATGCTCGGACGCACAGAGAGGAAGGTGATGTAGGTGAGTGATGAGACGACCAATTCGACAGAGGGAGGAAAGAAGCGCATGAGCCGGCTCACCTGCACGCAGTGCGAGACGATGCTGCTTGACGCCGCGGACGGCGTTCTGCTGGCTGAAGACGATACGCATTTCCGCCTGCATCTGGCCGAATGCCCGTCGTGCGAAAAGCTCTTCGAAGAGATTCGCAAGGGCGACGCATGGATGGACATGCTGAAGGAGGAAGAGCCTGTTCCGCCAGAGAACCTGGTGGCGCGCATCCTGATGCGGACCAGTGGCAATGAAGGTCTGGCCAGCGCGATGGCGGCGCAGGTGGCGCATTCGGGTTCTTTGTTCGGGAATAGCCAAGGTGCAAAGGTGCTGCCTTTCCGCGCACCGGAACCCAAGAATGCATGGGCGCGCATGGTGCATACGGTGATGCAGCCGCGCTTTGCCATGACAGCGGCGATGGCATTCTTCTCCATTGCGCTGACCCTGAATCTGTTTGGCGTTCACGTTGGTGCATTACGTGCCAGTGACCTGAAGCCTTCCAGCATTCGCCGCAGCTTCTGGAGCATGAACAGCCAGGTGGTGCGGTATTACGACAACCTTCGCGTGGTGTACGAGTTGGAATCGCGTGTGCGTGAGATGCAGCGTGATACCGACAGCGGAACGCAACGCGGTATTACCAACCAACCGGAGAAGAAGGACGATTCGGAACAGCGTCCCGTACCCTCCGGACAGCCTCGCAGCAGTTCGCCCTTTCCCAAACACGAACTGCACGGCGATTGGCACCACCCGCACTTCCAGGAAGTGCAGAGCAGCAGAGAGACTTCCGCAGTGGATCGTCGCGGAAAAGGAGAGCAAGCATGAGCATCCAGGACAACAGCAATCAGCAGGGTTACACTGCGCCGGGTGCTTCCGCGGGTTACGACCCGCAGATGGGTACGCACGGTACGAACTATGACCCGGCAGGGGCAGTTCCTCCGCCTCCGCCACCACCCTATGCTTATCCTCCGCCGCCGGGAACACATATTCCCAACCCCATGCTGGCGGGCTTGCTGGGCTTTATTCCCGGTGTAGGTGCGATGTACAACGGCCAGTTTGCAAAGGGTCTGGCGCACCTTGCTATCTTCGCCATCTTTGTTTCTCTCAGCAGTCATGTTGCCGACATCTTTGGGATTTTTGTGGCGGGCTGGGTGATCTACATGGCGTTTGAGGCTTACCAGACGGCGCTGGCGCGTCGCGATGGTAGCCCACTGCCTGACCCCTTTGGCCTGAACAACATTGGCGAACGCTTTGGCTTTCAGGCGCACGCGCACCCTGATCTGAACCGCACCTGGTCGCAGACCGTGGGCCGCATGCCCGGAGCTGCACCTGCGATGGAAGAGACGCGTTACGACGCGGCGACGGGAGCCAGCTATTACTCGCGTACTGATGCTGCTGGAAACACGAGCAGCTATCAGGTGGATCCCGCGGGCAACGTGTATTCGCAGAGCTCGACGACGACCGTGCCACCTGCTGGCTACGCGCCTCCACCCGCAGGGTATGCGCCGCCATATGATCCGGCAGCATATGGTGTGCCGCCTGTGCCTCCTTCGGCTTATGGCATGCCCCCGGTGCCTCCTGTACCGCCTATGCCTCCCGTGCCTCCGGCAAAGCAGATTCCTGCAGGCGCGTTCTGGCTCATTGGACTTGGAATCTTTGCTCTGCTGGGTTCTTTGCGCCCGTTCTCTGGCCTGGAAGGGGAAGCGACTGGTGGCCTGTTCCTGATGGGACTGGGTGCATTCCTGATCTATCGCCGCCATACGGCACTGCGGTACCTGTATGCCGAAGGATCGCCCGAATTGGAATTCAGCAATGTCCGGGCCTATCGCGGAGCAGCCATTGTGTTGGTCGTCGGATTACTGGTCTTCCTTCAGGGGCTGCACGTGCTGCATGGCGAGATGTTTGGCGCCGTGTTCCTGATTGCCCTGGGTGGACTGCTGCTGGCGGAACGTGTGACGCAGAACCGTGCGATGCCTGGTTATCCCAGTTATCCGAACTATCCCGGATATCCGGGACAGCCGGTTCCTCCCGCAGCGGAGACGCCAGTTGCATCAAAGGATGAGCCTGTTTCGATTGTGCCGAAGTACACGCGGCCAGAGAACGATTTGAGCATCGGCAACGATGAGGAAGGACGGTAAAGAGCCATGAGCACGACACCTCCAAACCAGCCTCCCTATCCTCCAAGTGGAGACACGAACGCACCGTTCGATCCCACCAACGTCAACGATCCACGCTACGACCCCAGCCGTGATCCGCGTTACGATCCGCGCTGGCAGAAGGCGCAACAGCGCTACTATCGCGACCAGCAGCGGATGGCTGATCGTCAGGGCCGGGCGCAGCAGAAAGCAGCCGCTGCGGCATGGAAGATGCAGGCCCGCGTGCAGCGCGACCAGATGAAGATGTACTGGCGTGGCCAACGTCGGACTTCTCTCATTGGACCAATTCTGCTGATTACGATCGGGTTGATCTTCTTCCTGGTTCATTCAGGCAAGATCTCTACGATTGGTTTCTTTAACTGGTACGCGCACTGGTGGCCGCTGCTGTTCATTGCGGTAGGTGTGTTGCGGTTGGCCGAATGGGCCATTGATCGTGCCATGGCTCCTGCGGATGCACCGCCGATGCGTTACAGCATTGGTGGAGGCGTGATCTTCGTGCTGGTGGTGCTGGCCTGCGTCGGCCTGGCATCGCACACATTGCAGTGGCGTGCAGACAACAACGGTATGCAGTTCTTTGGCTTCAAAGGCGAAGGAATGGAACATTTCTTCGGACAGAAGCACGAGGAAGATGCGGCTCCGATGTTGCGCACGATTCAGGCAAACGGATCGTTGTCCATCGTGAACCCGCGTGGCGATATCTCCGTCGCAGGAACGAGTGACGACGGTCAGATTCACCTGTCGGTGCACAAGTCGGTCTACACAAACTCAGACAATGCTGCGTCGGATCGTATGCGTGATCTCACGCCAGTTTTTGAAGGCGCGGATGACAACCTGACACTACGTGTTCCAACGGTGCAGGGTGGCACAGCCGATGTGACGCTGCTGGTACCTCCCGCAACGCATCTGCTGCTGAACAGCACACGTGGTGACGTTCATGTAACGAACATGAAGGCACCGCTGGTGGTCACGGCAGACAACGGTGATGTGGAAGTGGCGGCGATTACAGGACCTGTGCAGGTGCACGGTAACAACCGTCATCACGACATCAGCGTGCGCAGCGTTGCAGGTGATGCGATTGTTGACGGCACAGGCGACGAAGTCACACTGACTGACGTTACAGGTAGCGCCACGATTCATGGCGACTTCTTTGGCGGAGCCAATGTGCAGCGTGTGAGCGGACGTGTTGCCTACAACAGCAGCCGTACCGATCTCAACTTCTCAAAGTTGTACGGAAGCTTCTCCATTGACCGCGACGACATTGAGGCAGACCAGGTGGTTGGCCCTGCACTGGTGCAGACGCGTAGCCGCAACGTGACGCTGAACAAGGTCTCTGGCGAGTTGAAGGTGGTGAACAACCACGGTGACGTGAAGGTGGATGCGGCGATGCCGGTTGGCTCACTGACCATCGACAACCAGAATGGTTCCGTGACGCTGACACTGCCGGATAAGGGCAAGTTCAACCTACAGGCAGAGACAAGCGATGGCGATGTGCACAGCGAGTTCGGCGCTACAAATTCGCCGGGTAAAGGCATCCTGACTGGAACGGTGAACGGTGGTGGGCCGCAGGTGAGAATCAACACCTCACACGGCGACATCTCGGTAAGCCGCAATATGACTGGCGGACTGACACCGCCACCTCCGCCACAGAAGCTGTCGGGTGTGCCGGTTCCTCCCACACCGCCGGACACTCTCAACATCCCAATGCCCGACGTAAATGCGATTACGGCAAATGCGTTGAAGCAGGCGCAAGATGCGTTGGAGGCGAGTCAGAAGTCGCTGGAAGATGCAAAGGACCTGACTCGGGAACAGAAGGAGCAGGCGCGCCGGGAGATTGAGCAGGCCAAGGAAAAAATGAAGGAAGCGCGCGACAAGCAAAGGCAGGCTGATCAGTTGGCGCGTGATGCTGCTCGAAAGGCAAAACAACAACAGGATCAGTAAACCTGGCGCTGATTCAGAAACAGAGAGGCCGCTCCGGATGGGAGCGGCCTCTCTGTTTGTACTTTCGAAGCGAAACTACTTCACTTCATAACCGGCGAAGAAGTAGCCGATCTCGAAGGCTGCGGTGTCCTCGGCATCAGAGCCGTGGATCGCATTCTCTTCGATGGATGCAGCGAACTGCTTACGGATGGTGCCTTCCTCAGCGTTGGCCGGGTTGGTGGCGCCCATCAGCTTGCGCAGGTCAGCAATCGCGTTGTCCTTCTCCAGAACCATGGGAAAGATGGGGCCGGAGGACATGAACTTGGTCAGGTCCTTGAAGAACGGACGCTCGCTGTGAACGTGGTAGAAGCCCTGCGCCTGCTCGTCGGTCAGCGACATCTTCTTGATGGAGACGATCTTGAAGCCAGCCTCTTCAATCTTGGCGAGGATAGCTCCGGTGTGACCCTTGCGGACGGCGTCCGGCTTAACGATGGAAAACGTGCGCTGCGACATGGTGCTCCCTAGGTGAGTTTTGATCTCAACCCTAAGATTGTACCGTTTTTCGCAGATTCAGGCGGCCCGGGCTGTCCGTTCGTCTTCGAAGGATTGCTGCTGTGGAGCGACAGCATCAGGAATAAAGACGGAAAATGTTGTGCCGCCATGCCTTCCGCCGCCTGTGCGCGAACGCACAGAGATGCGGCCACCCATGCGATTCGCCAGCGTATTGGAAATCCATAGGCCCAGACCAGAACCGTTGGCGCCCTTGGTGGTGTAAAAGGGCTCGAAGATGTGAGAGGACGTATGGCGTGGCATGCCGTGACCGGTGTCCGAAACCAGGATGCGGAAGCCGGGCTGTCCGGTACGTCGATCGCGGGCGGGACAGGTTCGAAGTGTCAGGGTGCCGCCCTCTTTGCTCATGGCATCGATCGCGTTCCCTACGAGATTGTTCAAAATCTGACGCACATCGCCCTCCGCGCACCGGAATGCAGATGACGGGCGGTGCCTACGGCGAATCTGGATGCGACGATGGTGCAGACGGCCTTGGTGCAACGAGAGCACAGAGTCAATCAGTGTTTCCGGGACGACTTCCGTGGGGTTGGTGCCGGACCGTTGGAAACGCAGCGTTTGCGACACGATCTGCGAAACGCGCGCTAGTTCAGTCTCTGCCGTGCGCAGGTATTCATTCGCTTCTGCGGAGATGGATGAGTCATTCCGCACGATATAGAGCAGATTTGTGACCGCTTCGAGAGGGTTGTTGATCTCGTGGGAGATGGAAGCTGCCAGACGACCCACCGCGGCAAGCTTCTCCGACTGCAGGAGGCGATCCTCTGCGGCGCGTTGCTGCGCGCGAAGCTGCTGCGTGGCAGCGCGTTCCGTTGCAACAGCCACTTCTCGCTGGCGTAACTCTTTCTCTTTGGCAAGATCGCATTCAATGCGGGCGGCGGCGTCTCGCTGGCGCAGCACTTCCGTCTGCTCGTATTGGACATGCTCTAGGCGCTCCTGCAGATGACGAAGCGTGCTTCCATCCTGAATGGTGACGACCGTACCACCGCTGTTAGGCAATGGCATCGCAGAGCCGAATACGGGAACAGGATCGCCCGACTTGGTCCATAGGACTTCGTTGGCGTTGCGAACTTCTTCGCCCGTTAGCGCCGATTTTAGGAACGGGCATGAGGCACGGTCATAAAAGCTACCGTCCGCGTGACGACTATGCAGAAGAGAATGTATGTCTGCGCCCAACAGTTCGGAGACTTTATAGCCAAACATGGCCGCTGCGGCCGGATTTACATGGGTGCAGATGCCTTCTAAATTCATGGCAAAGATGCCGACGGTGACCTGCTGCAGAAGGTCGTCCGCCGTGGTTTCTTGCGCGTCCCGTCGTCGTTCCGGACTTTCCATGCAGCTTCTCCATGGCAACGAAGCTCCCTCAAGCCACCCTGCTATCCAAGATGGATGCAAAAGATATCAAAACTGTCCCTTTGTTATTTGAAAGGGTTTTCCCGGGTAACACAGTTGTTTGAGGCGGTGAAAGATCACCAGGAAAGACAACAGGGGACGCCGTGTGGCGTCCCCTGTGAGGCAACTGATTGTTAAGCAGGTTTACTTTCCGAGTACCCGCGCCATGGTTTCGCCAATGTCAGCGGGCGATTTCACCACGTGAATGCCTGCGGCAGCCATCGCTTCCATCTTGCTCTCCGCTGTACCTTCGCCACCGCTGATGATTGCGCCAGCGTGGCCCATGCGGCGCCCCGGAGGGGCCGTCTGGCCTGCGATGAAGCCAACAACGGGCTTCTTCACGTGTGCCTTGATGTATTCAGCAGCGATTTCTTCGTTGGTGCCACCGATTTCGCCGATCATGACGATTGCCTCGGTGTCGGGGTCATCGTTGAGCATCTTGATGGCGTCAATGTGCTTGGTGCCAATGATCGGGTCGCCACCAATGCCAATCGCCGTCGACTGGCCGATGCCGCGCTGCGTGAGCTGGTGTACGGCCTCATAGGTCAGCGTTCCCGAACGCGACACGATGCCCACATGACCCTGCTTATGGATGCGGCCGGGCATGATGCCGATCTTTGCCATGCCGGGCGAGATGACACCGGGGCAGTTGGGCCCGATCAGGATCGACTTGGAGTCCTTCACGATGGTCCATGCCTTCACCATGTCCAGCACCGGGATGCCTTCGGTGATGCAGACGACCAGCGGGATTTCCGCGGCAACGGCTTCCATAATGCCGTCGGCTGCGAATGGCGGCGGCACGAAGATCATGGTGGCGTTTGCGCCAGTTTCCTTTACCGCTTCTTCCACGGTGTTGAATACGGGCCAGCCTTCATGGATGGTGCCGCCCTTGCCGGGCGTTACGCCACCAACAACCTTGGTGCCGTACTCCTGGCAGCCCTTTGCGTGATATGTGCCTTCACGGCCAGTGATGCCCTGCACAATGAGGCGAGTTTCGTTGTTTACCAGTACTGCCATTACTTGCCTCCCTTTGCAGCTTCTACTGCGAGCTTTGCGGCTTCCGCCATCGTTGCGCCCACGGCGTACTTCAGGCCGGACTCTGCAAGGATCTTGCGGCCTTCTTCGACGTTGGTGCCTTCCAGACGCAGGATCAGCGGCAGAGTGACGTTCAGGTTCTTCGCTGCGGCGACCACTGCAGTGGCCAGCACATCGACGCGGAGGATACCGCCGAAGATGTTGATGAAGATCGCCTTCACGTTCGGGTCGGCGAGCAGGATAGCGAAAGCAGCTTCAATCTGCTGCTGGTTCGCACCGCCTCCTACGTCGAGGAAGTTGGCAGGCGAACCACCGCTGTACTGGATGATGTCCATCGTTGCCATGGCGAGACCGGCACCGTTCACCATGCAGGCGATTGAGCCGTCGAGGCGGATGTAGTTCAGCGAGTCCTTGCTGGCTTCCACTTCGAGCGGGTCTTCTTCGCTGATGTCGCGGAGTTCCTTCAGGTCCTTGTGGCGGAACATCGCGTTGTCGTCGAAGTTGATCTTGCAATCGAGCGCGAAGAGCTTGCCGTCCTTGGTGGTGACCAGCGGATTGATCTCAAGCAGCGAGCAATCGGTCTCCACATAGGCCTTATAGAGACCCATCATGAAGCTGACGGCCATGTTGATCTGCGGGCCTTCGAGGCCCAGCTTGAATGCCAGGTTGCGTGCCTGCCAGGGCTGGAGGCCGAGAGCAGGTTCAATGGCTTCCTTATAGATCGCGTCGGGGTTGGAGTGGGCGACTTCCTCAATCTCCATGCCGCCTTCACGCGATGCCATGAAGGTGAGCTTGCCGTTGCCACGGTCCAGCGTGATGCCGAGATAGAGTTCGCGCTCGATGGCGGAACCCTGCTCGATGAGCAGGCGCTGCACCTTCTGGCCCTGCGGACCAGTCTGATGCGTGATCAATTGCATGCCGAGGATGGCTTTGGAAGCCTCATTGGCTGCGTCGATGTTCTTGGTGACCTTCACACCGCCGCCCTTGCCACGGCCGCCAGCGTGAATCTGCGCCTTCACCACAACGACGGGATTTCCGGCGGAGAAGAGGCTCTTCGCGGCGCGGTCGGCGTCTTCCAGCGTGGTGACCATTTCGCCTTCGGGGACGGGGACGCCGTACTTCCGCAGGATCTCTTTCGCCTGGTACTCGTGAATCTTCATGAACTTTGAACAGCTCCGGCGCGGCGTTTTGTCTGGGACAAAGCGCTCTGGGTTGCAACACGGCTCATGGTAGCGGAGCGCGATGAACCGAGTAAATGGTTACCGCACGCGTGTTCGGTTATCGTTCAAGAGAGGCCATCTGCGACGATGGGAAGGCATGGACGCGAAGGAATTGCTGGCGGAAGTTGTGGATGGTGGGGATGCGCTGAGTTTTGATGAAGCGCAGGAGCTGATGACGTCGCTGTTGCGCGGCGGTCTGAGCACCGACGAGATGAGTGCGCTGCTGACGACGCTGCATGATCGTGGCGAGACAGCGGCTGAACTTGCGGGATTCAGTGCGGCAATGCGTGCGGCGGCGGTGTTGCTGCCCTTAACCCAGGCCGAACGCGAGCGTGCCGTGGATACATGCGGCACGGGCGGCGATGGCTCGGGGACGTTCAATATTTCCACGGCGGTGGCGTTGGTGGCTGCGGCAGCCGGCGTGACGGTGGCGAAGCATGGCAATCGGGCGATCACCTCGCGAAGCGGATCGGCGGATGTTCTGCATGCCCTGGGTGTGGAGACGGAGCATACTCCGGAGTCGGCGGCGGATTCATTGCGTGCGAACGGGTTTGCGTTTCTGCTGGCTCCGCGGATGCATCCGGCGATGAAGGCAGTGGCGCCGGTGCGGAAGTCGTTGCCGTTTCGCACGGTGTTCAACTTACTTGGCCCCATGTCGAATCCGGCAGGGACGACACGGCAGGTGCTCGGTGTGTACTCACCCGAAGCTGTGGACATGGTGGCGGAGGCGATGGCCTTCAGCGGCCACATGGAGCACGCCCTGATTGTGCATGGCGATGGTGGGCTGGACGAGTTTTCGCTGAGCGGCGAGAGTGTTGTCGCAGAGGTGCGTGGAGACCAGATTCGTCGTTACACCGTGACGCCGGAGGACGCGGGGTTGCAACGTTCGCAGGATGCTCTGTTGGGTGGCGACGCGGTAGAAAATGCGGCGATCCTAAGCAGCATCTTTGCCGGTGAAACAGGGCCGAGGCGCGACATTGTGCTGCTGAACGCGGCGGCAGTGTTGCTGGTGGCAGGCGTGGTGGACGATCTGGCAGAAGGTGTGCGGCGTGCAGCGATTGCCATTGATAGCGACGCGGTAACGACGCTTGTGCATCGATTGAGCGGACGCACGCAATAGTGTCTTGCTTTCCATGCGCACCCTTCGCTTCTCCGTTCCATCTAAGGACGTAAGAGGATCGGCACATGGACTTGGGACTTAAAGGGAAACGCGCACTGGTCACTGGGTCGACAGCGGGCATTGGACTGGCGATTGCGAAGCAGCTTGCAGCAGAAGGCGCGACGGTTTGGATTAACGGTCGCACGCAGGAACGCGTGGATGCGGCGCTGAAGCAGATTGCGGGCGACGTTCATGGCATTGCTGCTGATCTCAGTACGGCGGAAGGCACCCCGAAGCTGTTCGCAGAATTGCCGCAGGTGGATGTGCTGGTGAACAACCTCGGCATCTTTGAGACCAAACCGTTTCTTGAGATTGACGACGCTGAGTGGATGCGTTTTCTGGATACGAATGTGCTCAGTGGCGTACGCATTACTCGGCAGTATCTGCCGGGCATGCTGGAACGTAAGTGGGGCCGCGTACTGTTTGTCTCCAGCGAAAGCGGTGTGCAGATTCCGCCGGAGATGGTGCACTACGGTGTGACGAAGGCAGCGCAGATCGCTCTGGCGCGCGGCATCGCGGAGACGATTCCGGCAAGCGGAGTGACGGTGAACAGCTTGTTGCCGGGTCCGACGGAGAGCGAAGGCGTAACTGCAATGGTGCAGAAGATCGCGAAGGAAAAGTGCATCTCTGCAGAAGAGGTGGAGAAGAGCTTTATTGCGGAAGCCCGGCCCAGCAGCCTGATTAAGCGCTTTGCCACGGTAGAGGAAGTGGCTGCTATGGCTGTTTATCTTTGCAGTGAGCAGGCAAGTGGAACGACTGGCTCGCCGGTGCGCGTAGATGGCGGTGTGGTGAAGAGCGCCTGGTAAATCGAGTGTCTGCGGGGAGATGAAGTCTTGTCTTCTCGCAGAGCCTTTCTAAGATCTATTTGAGATGGGCCTCTACCTTGCTCTGCAACAGGTTCACCAAAGTTTCATCCATGTAGGAATAGCGATCCGGGATTCCAAGCACGATAAGTTGCTTCACCCTTAATTCCCGCGAAAAAAGCGCCGTTAGTCTTCGCTTGTGTACCGTTTCCATCGCGAAAATCACATCAGCCCACTCCACAAGATCAGCAGAAACAACTGTTTCCGCGTCAGGAGCTGTGCCTGCTGAAAGTGCGCTCACGCCAGGTCGCTCCCCGAAGAGGACTTCGGCCGTAAGGCTTCGACGGCGGTTTCGGCTGCAGATGAAAAGTAGGTTCATGGTTTCGAGCTCAGAATTCATTCTCGCGTGATGTTCGCGATTTTCTCCTGATATTCGCCACATGAGAGAATTGAAGTGATGATCTCTGTCTCGAATGTCACGATGCGGTACGGCTCGAAGATTCTCTTTGAGGACGTATCGACGCAGTTTATTGCAGGCCGTCGTTACGGCCTGACCGGTCCCAATGGCGCGGGTAAGTCGACCTTCATGAAGGTCCTTACTGGCGAACTGGAAGCGCAGAAGGGCACGGTTGTGCGTCCGCGCAAGCTTGGCGTACTGAAGCAGGACCAGTATGCGTTTGACGCGTATCGCGTGATCGATACCGTCATCATGGGTAACGCTCCGCTGTGGGCTGCGCTGGAAGAGCGCGAAGTCTTGTACAACAAGGCGGAACTGACTGACGACGACGGCATTCGCCTCGGTGAGTTAGAAGGCGTTGTTGGCGATGAGAACGGCTACGAAGCAGAGGCCGATGCGGCCATCTTGCTACAGGGGCTGGACATTCCCAACGAAGTGCATGAGCGCAAGATGAGCGAGCTGCAGGGCGGCCAGAAGGTCCGCGTACTGCTGGCGCAGGCGCTGTTCGGCGAGCCGGATGCTCTGCTGTTGGACGAACCGACGAACTATCTCGATCTTGAGTCGATCCACTGGCTGCAGGACTTCTTGTTGGCCTATCGTGGAACACTCATCACCATCTCGCATGATCGCCACTTCCTGAACGCGGTCTGCACGCACACGGCTGACATCGATTACCAGACGATCATCACCTACACCGGTGGCTATGACGACATGGTGATGCAGAAGGTCAGCGTTCGCACTCGCATTGAGTCGCAGAATGAAGAACGCGAGAAGAAGATCGCGCAGTTGAATGACTTCATTGCACGATTCAGCGCGGGTACGCGTTCCTCGCAGGTGAACAGCCGTAAGAAGGAAGTGGAGCGTCTTGCCACTACTGAACTCGCGCGTTCGAACATTCAGCGCCCGTTCATCCGCTTCGATATGCTGCGCCCCAGTGGCAAGCATGTGCTGGAAGTTGAGAACGTCACGCACACCTATGACACGCCTGCCCCGGATGGCACGCATGGGCCAGTATTCAAGCCGTTCTCGTCGCAGTTGATGCGTGGTGAAAAGGTCATCCTGATGGGCCGTAATGCTACGGGTAAGACGACGCTACTGAAGTCGTTGCTCTCGGGTATGCCTGATCTTCAGGACAACGAT
Organism: Terriglobus roseus; assembly: GCF_900102185.1. NCBI lineage: Bacteria > Pseudomonadati > Acidobacteriota > Terriglobia > Terriglobales > Acidobacteriaceae > Terriglobus > Terriglobus roseus. The sequence goes on from NZ_LT629690.1 coordinate 27,362, forward strand.
TTCCCACGTTCTGCTGGTGAAGTGAAGTGGGGCCACGAAGCGCAGATTGGTTACTTTGCGCAGGATCACAAGGCTGCAATTCAGCACGGCACCACAGTTTCAGAGTGGCTGCACAGCTTCGATCCGAAGAAGTCCACGGAAGAGATTCGCGGCATTCTCGGTCAGATGTTGTTCCGTGGTGAAGAAGGTTTGAAGAAGACGGAGGCACTCTCCGGTGGAGAGGCTGCACGTTTGCTGTTCTGCAAACTGATGATGCAGAAGCCGAACATCCTCATTCTGGACGAGCCGACGAACCATCTCGATCTGGAAAGCATCAACGCGCTAAACCAGTCGCTGCAGAAGTACGAAGGCACTGTTCTGCTCGTCACGCACGATCAGGATCTGATTGAGGAAGTGGGCACGCGTATCTGGCACTTCGAGCATGGTCAGATTACCGATCACAAGGGACCCTACGAGGAGTATCAGCAGCAGCTCGCGCTGAACGCGAAGTAGTTCTTTCGCGGTAAGAATGAAGCGGCCACGTTTTGTGGCCGCTTTCCCTTTGCGCCTACTTGGCGAATTCTTTATCGGTCGATTGCGGCTGCTACGAGTGCGTCCAGCGCAGAGACTTGTGTGCCTGCGTTGATCTCTGCGGGAGGACCGCTCCACACGACACCGAGTTCATCTTTGTCTGTGCGCGCATGCTCCCAAATGCTGGCTGCGTTTGTAGCAAAGAAGGTTCGATAGCGTGGCTCGTGCAGGTCGTGATCGAGTATGCGCAGGTTACGCACGAAGATGCCCTTGAACTGGTTCGCGTCGGCTCCGCACTTAGGTTCGCAGGTGTCATGCAGAATGCCGTTGTTGTCGGTGAGATGCGTGAGTCCGGCATCGGCGAGAGTGCGAGCTTCGGTGAGTGCTGTTGCATCATGTGTGGCGCGTGAGTATTCGGTTAATGCGCCAAGTACCACGCCCTGGTTATACGTCCACACGTTGCGCTTGTTGTTGCGGCATGTGCCTTCGGACTTATTAATCTCAAGGCCGTCATTTACGAGGTGATCGGCGTTGATCATGCCAGAACCTTGGAACCAAGCCCACTCCTTCTTTGCCCATGACAGAGCTTCTGCGCGATCAGTGTGTGTGCCGCGACGTGCAAGCGATGCACTGACGTCAAAGAAGAGTTCGTTGGCGATGGCATTTTTGTAATGCCGCTTCTTGCTCCACCAGATGCCGCCGCCGCAGGTATCGTCCCATCCGCCCTGCATGTCGCGAAAGATGGATTGTGCCATGGCAAGGTATTCAGGCTTTGATGTGAGGTCATAGGCATCGATCCATGCCATAGCCCACCAACCCTCGTCGTCATAGAACTCGTTTAGGAAGCCAACGTTGCCGCTCATCTTTGTAAGTGGGCCGGTCTGTTCTGACTTGGGCACAATGATCTGCGCTTGTGTGAAGGTGTTGCTCACGATGGCTTCGTTCGAGTGAGGCAGGCCAGCGTGCATCGCATCCACGAGCATGGTGATGGCATTCGCTGAGTTCCACCATCCGGTGGTTTGATACAAGCCGGTGCGTTGCACATACCAACGCTGTAGAGCGGCGACGCCGGCTTCCATGCGGCGCATTGCTTCTTTGTGTGGAACGGATGGTTGCTGAGCCGAAAGCGAAACCGCAGTGAGAACGAGAACGGCAAGAAGAAAGCGTCGCAGAAACATGCTCACAGTTGTACCGGGTGTGCGGCGGCTCTGTCTCGCTCCTATACTGGAGCAAGGAGTGTCGCATGTCTTTTGTAGAACCCGTCAAGGCGGAATCGAAGAACGTATTGGGTCAGCCGATGCAGACATGTGGCTGCGACCCCATGACCGGCTTCTACCGTGATGGATGCTGCGACACCGGGCCCGATGACATTGGCGTGCATACGGTGTGCTGTGTGGTTACCGAGGAGTTCCTCGCCGTGTCCAAGCACCTGGGCAACGATCTGATGACTCCGATGCCACAGTATGGCTTTCCGGGACTGAAGCCGGGCGACCGCTGGTGTGTATGTGCCGCACGTTGGTTGCAGGTTTTTGAGGCCGGCGCGGCGTGCCCTGTAGTGCTGGAAGCGACGCATGAAAATACCCTCAGCATTGTCCCGTTTGAACTACTTTTGCAGCACGCCGTCATCCCGGATAAGTTGCACTAGTCACGACGGCTGAAACTGCCGTAAGTCTATGATTTTTAGGAAATTCGTACATTCTGCCATAGAAGTACCTGTTTTCCTGCGACAACCTGCGTCCGTTTACTTTCTTTTCATCTTTCTTGCTTGACATAGGGTGTAAATCTGCTCGACCGTAGAAATATCACCCTAATTTGCGTTTTCGACTTAATTGAACGGAAGAAAATACTCGATCGAAGCGCAAAAAAACCGATGTACGGCGAAGCTTTTTGAACCCGCAGCCGCCTGAAGTGCCGCGGAGATTTGCAAGAAAGTTTGCAGGAGTCCACCAGTTGAATAATCGTATGTTCACCAACAAGCTTTGGGCGACCGCGGTTCTCGCGTGTAGCCTCACCACCGCTTCTGCGTTTGCTCAGAGTGCCGCTCTGGGCGGCGTGTCCGGCGTGGTTCGTGACAACCAAGGGGCGGTTGTTCCCAATGCCAGCGTGACCGTTATCAATACCGGTACCGGCGCGAAGCGCGAATTGACCACCGATGGAGATGGCCACTATGTGGCGACTTTCCTTCAGCCTGGTCAGTATGAAGTCATCGTGACAGCTGCCGGCTTCGGCAAGCTGGACCAGAAGAATGTGACTGTGACCGTAGGTGTGACGAACACCGTGGACGCAGCTCTTCCTGCAGCTTCTGTCGCTACCGACGTTACCGTCACCACCGATTCAGCGGTTCTCGATGTGGACAAGACGGATGTGTCGCAGACCGTATCTGAGCACGTTGTTGCGAACCTGCCGGTGAACGGCCGCCGTTTCGATAACTTTGTGCTGTTGACGCCGAACGTTGCTCCAGACGGTAACACCGGTCTGTTGAGCTTCCGCGGTATCTCCGGCCTGTACAACACCAACCTGGTGGACGGTGCAAACAACAACCAGGCGTTCTTCTCGGAAGCTCGTGGCCGCGCAATCGGCGCACCGTACGTCTTCCCGATCGACGCGATCAAGGAATTCCAGGCTGCATCGTCGGGCTACTCGGCTGAGTTCGGTCAGGCTGCAGGCGGTGTGATCAACGCCATCACCAAGAGCGGCACCAACAGCTTCCACGGCACCGCGTATGAGTATTACCGTACGCCGGGTTATAACGCTCTGGACGCATTCAGCAAGTCACAGAAGCTCTACACACAGCCTGTGAAGGTGCAGCACCAGTTCGGTGTGTCCGTAGGCGGACCCATCATCAAGGACAAGCTGTTCTTTCATGCAGTGTATGACGGCTATCGTCGTATCAACCCCATCACCTATACCTCCACATACAACACCAGCACGCAGAACATCGGTCAGTTGGTGGCGTTGTGCGACGGACGTACAAGCGGGTATCTGACCCGTGGCAACACCATTTATCCTTCGACGATTCCGAACATCAGCCTGGCGCAGTGCCAACAGGCTGTTACGTTCGCCACCAGCAGCCTCCTGGGTACGTTCGCTCGTAACACCACGCAGGACATTTACCTGCCGCGACTGGATTATCAGCTCTCGTCGAAGACACACCTGTCTGCTTCGTTCCTGTTTGAGAACCTGAAGCAGCCGAATGGCTATAACTCTTCGCCCACTGTCTCCAACGGTTCCATCACTCAGAACGGCGCCATCAACTTCCATGAGCGCTTCCTGTTTGTGAATGCTGAGACGGCGATTAACTCGAACACTGCGAACGTGGTTCACTTCCAGTGGTCGCGTGATCTTGAGACCGCAGGCACGAACACGGGCGGCCCGGCCAACAACCTGACGAACCTGTATGCATACGGCGAAACGTCGGCTCTGCCCCGCGGTGCGTTCCCGGACGAACATCGTTGGCAGATCACGGACATCGTCTCTAAGACCATTGGCAAGCACACGGCTAAGGTCGGTGTGGATGTAAACCTTATCCACGAACAGATCGCAAACCTGTTCGGCGGTAACGGCCAGTTCAACTACTCAAACTCGAGCGCTGAATACAACTTTGCGAGCTGGATCCAGGACGTTTACCAGGTCAACGGCGGACGCCACTACAACTCCTTCTCGCAGACAGCCGATCCCATCACGGGCATTGGCGCGGATGACTTCTGGAACAAGAACCTGGACGTTTTCGCCCAGGATGACTGGAAGATCACGCCGAAGTTGATGCTGTCGATGGGCGTGCGTTACGACGTGCAGTTGGTACCCCAGCCGGATAAGCCGAACACGGCAAACCCGGTTGCTCTTGCTGCAACGCAGACCATCAACACCGATTACCACATGTTCGCTCCCCGCTTCGGCTTCTCCTGGAACCCTCAGGATGGGACCGTTGTTCGCGGCGGCTACGGCATCTTCTACGGCCTGACCTCGAACTCGCTGTGGTATACGCTGCGCCGTGAAAATGGTGTGTATCAGCAGCAGTTCTCCACACCGACAGTTACGGTAAACGCATATGGCAATGCGATCGCCGGTACGCCTGCAGGACAGCCAAATGTGCCGCTGCAGCAGCCGACAGGCTATGCCTCGTATGCTCCCCAGGGCGGTATCCCCGCGTTTCTACCGCCGGGACCTGCTCCTAAGAACCTGGTAACTGGAACGGCAATCACTCCTGTAAACCCCGGCCTGCCTTCCTCGGCAATCGGCGTGCGTGGCGCGAGCCCCAACTTCCTGAACCCCTACACCCACTCGTTTGATCTGGCCGTAGAACAGCAGCTGCCCTTCCATACAACGTTGACCATTGGTTATGTTGGAACGCGTGGTATGCGCCTGCCGATCTATGTTGATTCGAACGTTGATCCGACTTCGGCCATTAACCGCACCTACCAGTTGACGAACGCGACGGGCCAGGTAAGCACCTTCTCGTTCCCGTACTACACGAAGCGTCTGTACACCTCTACCACCTCGGTGCTGACGGGCTATTCAGACGTCAACAGCTGGTACCACTCAGGTGTGTTCTCCGTGCGCAAGCCGTTTGCAAATGGCTTTGAAGTGCTGGCGAACTATACGTGGGCGCGCACCATGGACGCAGGTCAGTCCGGCGCTCCGAACGGTACCTTCAACGGTACTGACTCACCAATCATTCCGTTTGCGCAAGGTCATCGCCAGGGACGCGGCGCAGAGTATGCCCGCTCGGACATCGATCAGCGTGGCCGCTTTGTAGGCACCCTGCTGTACAAGACCAACTTCAAGCTGGGTAACCGTTACGCTGCCTATGCCGCCAACGGCTGGCAGATCGCAGGCACGGTTACAGCGCAGACCGGTTTCCCAATCACTGGCTTCATCAATGGCTCCATCACCTCCCAGTTGAATGGCGACGGTGGTATCAGCGGCGCTCAGGTGACCTCTGGTACGGGCTATCGCGTGCCCGATGTGATTGCTCGTCGCAATGGCTTTACCGGCCCCGGCGTGCACAACACCGACATGCGTATTTCTCGCGAGTTCCCGATCTGGCGCGAAATGCGTCTGGAACTGTCGGCGGAAGCTTTCAACATTGCTAACCACCGCAACATTCTCGCTGTGAATACAAGCGCCTACAGCTACACGGCGCCCACAACGGCAGCTTCACCCACAAGCTGCGCGGCAACGAACACGGGTGGCTGCTTCGCACCGTACTCGTTGTTCTACACGCCGACGTCGACCTCCAGCACGATCTATGGTTCGCGTCAGCTGCAGTTGCTCGGACGCCTGTACTTCTAAGCGCCTGGTTTAACCGAAACATCGAAGGCCCCGGACACGTCCGGGGCCTTCGATGTTTAAAGGTAAGCAGCAGAAATGTTCGGCGGGGCGGGGCTTGTACTTACAGAAAATGTCGAGAAGCCTAAAAGCTAAACGTCTCGCTGTAAACCAAATTCAATGTTGAAAACTAATATCCGTATCTTCACCTAGGGGAGACACCGGCACATCCTATGTCGTATAAATAACGCACTCCCCCTGTTGTGCTTTGTTTTCCTGCCTTAGGCCACATTGAGGAGCAGTGCGCGTTCTGTGTTTAGTTTCAGACGAATCACTCGGTGTTTTGGGATTTTAGCCGTAGTAGTAAGCATCGGTTGTATCGCATTTCTGATTCGCGGTTTCCTCCAGACACCGCGGCCGGTTCATGTCTATCCCTTTGCTGGCGAAGTTGGCGTTGAGCCGACTGCTTCCATCACACTTGCCTTCAATAAGGCGATGTCCCCCACAACGATAAGTATCGCCACACTCACGTTGCGTGATGAACACGGCGCTGCAATCCCAGGCTCAGTCAGTTACGATGACGCCGTTCGTACTGCCGTCTTTCTTCCCGACACTGTACTCCATCAAGGCATCACCTATCAGGTGACTCTTCATGCTGGGCAGCAGGGCATTCTGGATAAGTATGGGCATGAGCTCGCGCAAGAAACGAAATGGAGCTTTACTACTGGCATCGAAGCGCCTGCATCACTCTCCCAAGGACCAGGCGGCCCTCTTCTCCTCATTACAAGTAAGTCAAATGGATTTAGTCAGTACTACTCTGAGATTCTTCGCAACGAAGGTTTGAATGAGTTTGATGAGATAGACATCGAGCAACTGTCTGCGTCGGATCTTGCAAAACATGACGTTGCGATTGTGGGTGAAGTATCGGTCGATGATGGCCATGCCAAATCACTTGCAGATTGGGTGCAAGGCGGCGGGAATCTCATCCTGATGCATCCGTCTAAAAAACTGGCGGCACAGTTCGGATACAAGAACCAGCTGTCAGGGACAAATGAGTCAGTTCAGCATGGCGGTTATCTGAAGATCGATTCGAACAAGTCAGTCGGAGCGGGACTGGTACGTCAGGCGATTCAGTTCCATGGGGATGCCGACTTACTCGTTCCTGACAACGCAAATGTCTTTGCCACTCTGTACAAAGATGCAAAGACGGCGACGCAATTCCCCGCAGTTAGCACTGTTTCGTTGGGAGCAGGCACCGCCACCGTATTCAGCTATGACTTGGCCAAATCTATTGTCTATACACGGCAAGGTAATCCTGACTGGTCAGGCCATGAACGAGATGGCCTGCTGCCTATCCGGTCGAGCGATCTGTTTTATGGAGGGAGTGAAAGAGATCCTCAACCCGATTGGGTGGACCCAAAGAATATTGCGATTCCGCAAGCAGATATCCAGCAGAGGCTACTGGCCAATCTGATCATTACTCTTAATGCGAACAAGAAACCCCTTCCACGTTTCTGGTATCTGCCACGCGGGATGAAAGCAGTCGTCGTCATGACCGGTGACGATCACGGACATGGCGGAACATCTGGTCGTTTTCGCGACTATCAGCGAAAGAGTGCCAAAGACTGTTCGTTGGAGAATTGGGAGTGCATCCGTGCGACGTCACATATCTTCGTCGGCTCCATCTCTTCAGAGCAGGCTTCTGATTTCGTAAAGCAGGGTTTTGAGATTGGCTTACATGTCTACACAGCATGTACGGACTGGCCCACAAAAGTAGTGCGAGGGGAAGACGGCGTGGAAAGACACGAGGTCGATCGTGATTTCGCGAATGCCCTGTATTCCCAGCAGCTTGAGGGCTTCGCGATGAAATACCCTGGGGTTCCCGCGCCGGTCAGCAATCGGACAGACTGCATTACGTGGGGCGATTACGATACGCAACCTCAGATTGAACTGAACCATCACATCCGGCTCGACACCAACTACTACTATTGGCCTGCCAAGTGGGTGAAAGATAAGCCGGGTCTGTTTACGGGCTCCGGTCTGCCCATGCGCTTTGGCCGTCGCGATGGGAGTTTGATTGATGTGTATCAGGCTGCAACGCAAATGACCGATGAATCAGGCCAGAGCTATCCGTTCACTGTCGATACTCTGCTCGACAACGCTTTAGGAAGTTCGGAATACTTCGGCGTATTCATGGCGAACATGCACAACGACGAGAGAAGGTCCCGCAATGCAGATGCCATCATCTCCTCCGCACAAAAACATCATGTTCCGGTGATTAATGCGGAGCAGTTGCTGTCATGGCTAGACGGACGGAATGCTTCACAGTTCCGCGATATGAAGTGGTCGAACAACCAGCTTTCTTTTTCCATCAGTGCAGGCATTGGAGGAAATGGTCTGGAAGCGATGTTGCCAATGCATTCAGGGGCTCGGAATCTATCCTCGATTGCTATCGACGGAAAAGACGCCAAGTGGGAAAAGCGAACAGTAGCCGGTCTCTTGTATGCAGTTGTTCGGGCTGAACCAGGAACGTTTGTCGTCAGCTATCACTAACCGCGATCAAGTGAATGTGTGACGGCTGCTCAACTACCAGGACTGAGTGGCAATGACGTGCGGCGGGCCGGGCACTGTATCTATCACATCAGTTGCGAGAACAAACTCCTGGTTCTGTTCCATGTTCGCGTTGCTTACCTGATGGAGATACGCTGCGTTTGTCACAAACTCTGCAGCAGCAACCGTGCCAGCGCTTCCAAGTCCAGCGACAATGATCACACTTGCACCGGTCATGGCATCTTTTTGGCGGGAGACGATCGCGTAATCCATGTGTTCACGCGAATCTGTCGCTCCAAATGTTGGGCCAATCCAACGTCGACCGGTTTTGGTATCCGTAATGGATGTTTGGGCTGCTTTGCTGTCGTATGCCATCCGGTAACGTGCATTGCCGAGCAGCCGGAGACCCCATCCGTTATTCAAGCCACCGATCAGAACGCTGGGGCGTCCCAGGAGCGACGCATACTGTGTCTCATGTGCCGTATGAATCTCGTAGCTCTCACCATGCGAACCAAGGAACGCGGTAATTCGACTCAGCGCAGAGGCACTATCAACGGATACGGTAGGTGGGCTGGAGAGAGCCGGGTTTGTAAGGTTGCTGTCCTGATCAGGGTCGACCCGCGGAGTACGACGGGTACCAATGACCAGAACCACCGGCGAGCCGGAGTGAAACAACGGTGTCCAAAAGTGATCCAAAACGTTGAGTGCTGAAGCATTGCGTCTGTTACGCCAGACTCGGATCGTAGCGATGGTTGCGACCAAAAGGAGAATGGCTACGCCGGCGACGAGCAGGCCACGATAGTTGGAGATAAGACGACGAGGCTTGTCTGAGTCCGGGGATTCGACTTTTTCCGTTTCGGTTGGGCTGTGGATCTCTTCCGTGGATGGAGCGAGTTCTTGAGCTTGCGCCGGGACATGAAAAATAGGGATATACGACCCTGCAGGCAATTCAATACGTACTTGCTGTCCAGATGTTTGCTGGTAGTACTGGATGAGACGCTTTCGGACTTCCGACGCGATGTTCCTCACTTCAGGATCTGCGGAGTTGTCGTAGTCTCCCGGCTTACCTAGAAGTTCAATTCCAATGACTCGCTCCTTGAGACTGGCGAAATCATTCGCGAGACTTTTCTCGACAATGAAGCTGAGGAATTTGGGATATCGCTTGCTCCGGGTAAACAGAGCGTGCTTCAGAATGGAATCCAGCTCCTGCCGGATCAGATGATGCGCATCGGCACGAAGAGATTGGGAAGGGTGTTCCTCTTCCGGCTCCTTCGCAATGATCTGATGCATATCAGGAAATCATACATCGCACTCAAGACAGAACGATGACGTCCAAGATGCGCCTAAGAGGCCGATTCTTTTAGAATCTTGCGCTTGCGCTTTCGTTAGTGCATGCACTGAGTGGCGTTACTACGTGAATAGGCTTGCATCTGACATCTGCGGAAGGCAGAGTCTTACAAGTTCATGCGATGCCTTTGTAGTTGGTGATCGTATTTGCATTCACCAGTACGCGCTCGGCGTCGCTACCTCCTTTCTCTCACCGATAGACCTCGACACCCTCGGTCATCCAGACGCACACAGGTTCAACCTATCGATCCACTCCCGAGTTTTAACGCTTGTCACACTTCCTCCAGGGTAGCTCTATGAGCTGCCCCCCCTTTGTTTTAGGGCGAGGTGTAGTTGAGGGAGGATTTTCAGATGCGAAAAAAATAATCGCGGGAATCGGCATTGCGCCTGAGTCCCGCGATCATCGTTGCTTCGAAAAGTGGTGCACCCGAGAAGATTCGAACTTCTGACCTACAGCTTCGGAGGCTGCCGCTCTATCCAGCTGAGCTACGGGTGCTCGAGTGCTAGTGTACTATCCCGCAGCCTGAGCGGCTTCTTTCTTCTTGCGGATCTCTTCCATGGACGAGCCAATGAGTTCTTTGGCGTCATTAATGCCGCGCATGACGGCCTGAATATCCAGCGCGGGAACCGTAGGGTTGCGGTTGGAGGTGCAGTAGACCCCGTGCTGGCCGACGAGGGCCAGCGCGTCTGTCAGCACGTCCATTGCAACGGCCAAACGGCCACGCTCGACGCCCATCATGAACTCGTACTTTTCGAGTTCGTCTTTGTGATCCCAGAAGGCGGACATGATTACCACTCCTTAGCGGCTGTGTCGGCCTCCACATCTTCCGGTGGGCCTTGCCAGCGGAGGATGGGCTTGCGGGCTGCGGCGGTTTCATCGAGGCGGCGGATGCGTGTGGTGTGTGGTGCGGTCTTAACCAGCTCGGGATTCTCGGCGGCTTCGCGAGCGATTTGCTGCAGGGCGTCGATGAGCAGGTCGAGTTCCTCGCGCGATTCGCTTTCGGTGGGCTCGATCATCATGGCGCCGCTAACGATCAGCGGGAAGCTGACGGTGTATGCGTGGAAGCCGTAGTCGATGAGCCGCTTGCCCATGTCGCCGGTCTTGACGCCGTTCTTGGCCTGCAGCTTGTCGCTGAAGACGACCTCGTGCATCGACTTGGTCTTGTACGGCAGGTCGAAGACTCCTTCAAGCTTGGCGCGGATGTAGTTCGCGTTGAGTACGGCGTCTTCCGTGGTGAGGCGCAGACCATCAGGGCCATTGGCCAGTGTGTAGGCGAGTGCTCGCACGAACATGCCGAAGTTGCCGTAGAACATACGGACGCGGCCCACGGTGTTGGGACGGTTGTATTCGAAGGTCAGCGTGCCGTCTGCCTTCTCCACCACGATGGGCGTGGGCAGGAAGGGCTCAAGGATGGCCTTGCATGCAACGGGGCCAGAGCCTGGGCCACCGCCACCGTGCGGGGTGGAGAACGTCTTGTGCAGATTCAGATGCATCACGTCCACATCGAAGTCGCCGGGACGGGTCTTGCCGACGAGTGCATTCATGTTCGCGCCGTCCATGTAGAGCAATGCACCCTTCGCGTGCAGGATGTCTGCGATCTCCTTGATCTGCGACTCAAAGACGCCGATGGTGGAGGGGTTTGTGAGCATGAGCGCGGCGGTGTCTTCATCAACGACGCGGCGCAGTTCTTCGAGATCGACGCCACCGTCGGCGTTCGACTTGAGGTTCTGAATCTGGTAGCCAACAACCGCTGCGGTGGCAGGGTTGGTGCCGTGTGCAGAGTCTGGAATCAGCACCTTCTTGCGGGCGTTGCCCTTGCTCTCGTGATACGCACGGATCATCAGGATGCCGGTGAATTCACCGTGTGCACCCGCTGCGGGTTGCAGTGTGATGGCGTCCATGCCGGTGATTTCAATGAGGCAGTCCTGCAACTGCTTCATGATGCCGAGTGTGCCCTGCGACAGCAACTCCGGCTGGTAAGGATGCGCTTCCGCGATACCTTCGAGGCGCGCAACGGTTTCGTTCACGCGACCGTTGTACTTCATGGTGCAGGAGCCAAGCGGGAACATGCCGAGGTCGATGGCGTAGTTCCACGTGGACAGACGCGTGAAGTGGCGAACGATTTCAATCTCGCTCAACTCCGGCATCAGGCCAAGGTTGTCTGTGCGCACAGCGTCGCCGAGAAGAGAAGCTGCGTCGACCGCGGGAACGTCGAGTTCATCGAGACGATAGGCCTTCTTTCCTGGCGAGCTCTTCTCGAAGATGAGGCCTTCGTTCTGGTTGACGTGCATGGTGGCCTTGCGTGGCGTACCAACAAAAGGTGTGTCTGCCATTAGGTGTCCCTCGAATCGTTTGCGGCGTGTGCGGTGGTCGCTTCACACGCAACGGGAAAGTTAACGGAATTGGCGATAAAGCAGAGTTCATGCGCGCGATGATGCAGCGCGTCAGCCTGAGTAAGGTCGTGTCCCGCGGCGATGGTCACCTGCGGATGCAATGTGACGGAGGTGAAGTGACCGGAGCCGTCAGGATTCAATTGCATGGTCCCTTGGGCGTTGTCGCTGTATGCGACGACAGAGATGCCCGCGTCGGCGCAGAGATGCAGATAGCTGAGCATGTGGCATGAGGACAACGAGGCGAGCAACATGTCCTCGGGGTTCCATCTGCTGGCTTCCCCGCGGAAGGTCGCATCGGATGAGCCTTCGATAAGAGGTTTGCCCGGTGCGCTCAGATCGTACGAACGTGCGTAGTCGCGGTACGACGAAGTGCCGGTGCCGCGATTGCCCGTCCAGACGATGCTCGTGTTGTAGTGATGTTCGTTCTTCATAGATTGCTTCTAGAAGTCGAAAACCTCGCCGTTCATATTGCGGAACGAACCTGCGTCGGTTGCGTCCCGGTCCTCGTCCCGCAGGCTTAGCGCCAGCAGGGTGCCATTTTCAAACTCCACGGTAAGTGCCGTGTCGTCGTGGAATTGCGATTCACTGACGCTTTCTCCGATCAGCGAGCACAGCGCATCGCGATAACCCGACTGGCCGTAGCCCACGGAGATACCATCGGCATCGGCAACCTCTGGCCAGATGTACAGCGTCAGTAACGCATCGTCGGCAAAGCGAAGTTGCAGGTGCTTCTCTACGAATTCCACTGCGTACAGCTCTTCACTGTGCAGGCTGCTTAGATCCATGTTTTGTCCCGCTTATGCTTTTGCCAACGCTGTGGCAACTGAGTCGATGTCCTGACGCGTGGTCAATTCGGTGGCGCACCACAGGGATGCGTTTTCACCCAACTCGGGATACCACTTCGAAAGCGGCAAGCCGCCGATGATCTTTTCTTCCAGCAGGGCCGTGTTGGTGGCGTCTGCGGACTTCGGCGTGGTGATAACGAACTCGTTGAAGCGCGGTGCACCTGCGAATAGCAGCTTTGCTCCGTTCTTCTCCAGCGACTGTGCGGTGAAGTGTGCCTTTGCCAGGTTCTGCTCGGCGAGTTCCTGCAGACCCTTGCCATAGACAGTGAGGAAGACAGTAACCATCAGCGCAACGAGCGACTGATTGGTGCAGATGTTGCTGGTGGCCTTCTCACGGCGGATGTGCTGCTCGCGCGTGGAGAGCGTCAGCACGAAGCCGCGATCGCCGTTCTGATCAACGGTCTGGCCGCAGAGGCGTCCGGGCATCTGGCGCAGGAACTTTTCCTTCGCCGCGATCACACCGCAGTACGGACCGCCATAGCCCACGGGAACACCAAAGCTCTGCGCTTCCATAGAAACGATGTCGGCTTCCTTCGGTGGCTTGACGATGCCAAGCGAGACAGCCTCTGCGATGGAGACGATGAGCAGAGCGCCCTTAGCATGTGCAATTTCTGCGATCTTGGCAACGTCTTCGATGGTGCCGAAGAAGTTGGGCGACTGGATGAGTACGCAGGCAGTGTCGCTGGTGATGGCGGCGTCCAGAGCAGCGTAGTCGACGCGACCATCGGCGGTGTAACCCACTTCGGTCTGCGGAATGCCCTGGTGCTGCGCGTACGTGGCGAGCACTTCGCGATATTCCGGATGAACTGTGCGCGCGATCACAGCACCGTTGCGGCCGGTAACACGTACGGCCATCATTACTGCTTCTGCCGCGCCGGTGCTGCCGTCGTACATTGAGGCATTGGCCAGATCCATGCCGGTGAGTTCGCAGATCATCGTCTGGAACTCAAAGAGTGCCTGCAGCGTGCCCTGCGCAATTTCCGGCTGATAGGGCGTGTAGCTGGTGAGGAATTCGCCGCGCGAAACGACTGTGTCAATCATCACGGGGCGATAGTGGCGATAGGCTCCCGCGCCCAGGAACGAGGAGTATCCCGTGGCGTTCTGGTTTGCGAAAACCTTGAACGCTTCAATGACCTCGTGCTCAGAGTGCTGGCGAGGAACGTTCAGGTCGCGTGTCAGGCGAAATTCAGCGGGTACGGAATCAAACAGATCGTCGATGGAAGCCGCGCCAATCTCCTGGAGCATGGCGGCCCGGTCGGCGGGCGACTTAGGAAGGTAACGCATGGGAATGTTGCCTCGTCTGGTGTGTGTGCGGAGGGGCGGTGAGCAGAAAGTTCGCGGGCCGCTGCTAAGAAGCTGCGGCCCCTTTCGAACAGAACTCGTTTAGTGCGTTTCTTCAGCTACGAAAGCTTCGTATGCGGCGGCATCAAGAAGGCCGTCCAACTCGGATGCGTCCTTCAGTGTGAGCTTGATGAGCCAGGTATTGTTCGCGTCTTCGTTAATCTTTTCGGGTGCATTAGCAAGCTCTTCGTTTGCCGCGGTCACGGTGCCGGAAACGGGGGCATATACGTCGCTGACGGCCTTTACGCTTTCCACTGAACCGAAGGACGCCTTCTGGGTCAGTTCCGTCCCTGTTTTGGGCAGGTCTACGAAAACAATGTCGCCAAGCAGGCTTTGCGCGTGTTCGGTGATGCCCACGGTGGCTTCGTTGCCGTTGGCCTCAATCCACTCGTGTTCCTTGGTGTAGCGGTAGTTTGCCGGATAGCTCATGGCTTTGATTTTAAAGCCGCGACTCGGCTCTGAGAGCGAATATCGCCGGGAAATCGCCTGATGCTAGCTTCCAAGTTTGGGCGAACCGGCCTCGTCCGGGTGCGACGCCGTTTCATTCGATGGCTGCGGCTGTATCTTCCAGTCGCCCACGGCGAACGCGGTGGCGGTGCGAGGCAGTTTGGCGCGTCCGCGGGTCAGGAAGTCTGCCGCGATTACGCCCGTGACCTCAGGCTGCAGAATGGCCAGTGGAATGAGGTATTTCTTGCTTTTCACCAGCGATTCCGAAACACCATCAATGTTCGTGCTACGGGGCATATCGCCGGGAACCTGGTGCATTTCGAAGGTTGTTGGGTGCAGTTCAGGGTGTTTTTGTCCGTACTTCACCAGGGATTTGGCCGCGCCCTTGGGAGTGGTCATGCCGAAGTCGCCGAAGACGTTACGATGAATGGCGCCCGGGTAATACGTGTTGAGCACAACGCGCGAGAAGTCAGCACAGTTGTGGAAAAACAGGTTGAAATGCCCCACGTTGCGCTTGTCATTAAAGATGGCGATGAAGCGGTCGTCCTGCTCCTGTGTGGAGTGGACGGCGAAGCCGAAGATGGTGCGATCAAACAATGAGCCAACAAGCTGTGGCCATTCGCCGCCGGGAGCGTTGCCGTTCTTATCCGGGGGAGCCAGTTCCTGCAGATGCGCGCGCCAGTAAGCATCGCGAAGTTGCTTCACCTGTTCTTTGGTGACGCTGGCCGGAATCTCTGATGGACGTTCTACGCCGTAGAGATAAGGGACCAGCGGCATAGCGATCCAGTCCTGATGGTGGATCTTGTGATACCTGCTGATAACCGAGCCATATTCGCCGGGGTTGCAACGACGCAATTGTGTAGGCGTCTCCGCGCAGATGTCGCTGAGGAAGACTGCAGCGTGGCCCGTCGGGTTGTACTTGCCGAATTCTCCGTAAGGCTGTTCCATGAGCAACGCAACGTCGGCGTGCGAAACCACGGAACAGGTGAGCGCAAAGAGAAGAGAAGTGGAGGCAAAGAGACGTCGAATCATCGCAATGAAACGAGAATATCTTGCCGCCAGCAATCTTCATCCCAGAAAAATGTGTGCGTAACTACACGTTTTTCATAGTGCTATCGCAGTGCTTCCTCAGGCAGCGATGGACGCCATGAAGACGCCCACTTTGAGGGTTGTGCACCCATCACCACATGAAGTGTTGAGCCGGACTGAATCTCTTCCCATGTAACGACTGGCCTGTCCAGCGGCTTGCCGTTCAGTGTGGCGGATTGAATGTAGACGTTGCTGTGGCTGTTGTTGTCTGCGATCACGGTGAAGGCTTTGCCGTTGGCGAGTTTCAGACTCATGCGGCCGTACATGGGGCTGCCGATCATGTAATCGCCGCTGGCCGGATTCACCGGATACATGCCGAGTGCAGTGAACAGATACCACGCGGACATCTGGCCGCAATCATCATCACCATCAAGCCCGGCCGGAAGATTTGCGTACTCCTTGTAAGCAATCTCGCGAACCTTGGCCTGCGTCTTCCACGGCTGACCGGTGAAGTCGTACAGATAGCCGTAGTGATGGCTGGGCTCGTTCTTGTGAACGTTGTGATTGCCCGCGAAGTGTTGATCAAGTTGTTTGTTTGCCACTTCGGGTCCGCCCATCAACTTCTCAACGCCTGCAATGTCATGGAAGGGTGACCATGTGTAGACCCACGCGTCGCCCTCTGTCCATCCGGAGACGCTGCGGTTGCCATCGGTGTCGCGGCTGCCGCCGATGGGTGCCCACTTGCCATCGGATGTTTTGCCGCGCATCAGGTTGTTGCTCTTGTCGAACAGGTTGCGGTCGTTCAGTGAGCGCTTCAGGAAGAAGCGATAGTCGTCCATGCGACCAAGTGCCTTTGCCACCTGCGCAACGCACCAGTCGTCGTAGCTGTCTTCCAGCGTGCGACTGGTTGCTTCATCAGTTTTATCGGTGGGAATAAAGCCAAGTTGCTTGTAGTAAGTCAGGCCAGCGCGAGCTTCGTAGGGAGTGTGTTCTTCACGATCCAGCCAGCGACGCGTGGTGTCACCGTCGGGCGGCGTCATGGCGTCCTTATAGACGGCCTTCCACGCCAGCTCACGATCAAAGCCGTGGAAGCCTTTACGGATGGCTTCTGCCACCATGCTGTCGGCATGTGTGCCGATCATGATGTTCGTATAGCTGGGATTGGGCCACTTGGGCATCCAACCGCCTTCTTTGTAGTCCTGCAGAAGTGCGGTGATCATGCCGTCAATGCGTTCTGGTGCAACGAGCGTTAGCAAGCTGTGTTCTGCGCGGAAGGTATCCCATATAGAGTAATCGGTGTACGACGCGCCGTTATGAATGGTGTCATCAAAGGCGCTGTAGTAGCGACCATATTCTGAGAACACGCGCGGATACAGCAGTGCGTGATACAGCGCAGTGTAGGCGGTGATGCGCTCATCCTGAGTAACGCCTGCGATGGTTAGGTTGCTCAGTTTCTGCTGCCAGATGGTGTGAAGTTTCTGGCGTGTGGCGGCGAAGTTCCAAGTGGGGATTTCTTTGCTGATGTTCTCGCGCGCCTGATCGACGCTGAGGAACGATGTGCCTACGCGAACTTCAATCACTGTGGGCGCGGAGGTTTTTGCAAAGGTGACCGATGCGCCATGTGCGGCGGCAGTGTTCAGGCCGTAGGTGTCGCCACCGGTGGTGTGTTGGCGGAACTGCGCAACGAAGTAGCCGCTAAACTTCGGCAGCGCGAATGGTCCAAGGTTGTTGTCGATGCGGTGCGGGTTCTGGCCGGCGATTTCGCCTTTGGCGATGTCCACTGAGGCTTTGCCGTTAATGCCGGGACGTGAAGCTTCGAGCACGATGCGAGGTTCCACGCCAGCAGGGAAGGTAAAGCGCATGTAAGCGCAGCGCTCAGTCGCGGTCATCTCGGCGTGGATGATTTTGCCGTCCTGCGTCTTCATATCCACGCTGTAGAAGTCAGGGTGCGTGGTCTCATGCGCGTGATCGTAGGCAAGCGCGCGAGTTTCGGGCGTGGTCTTCAGTGCGCCGATCTCAGGCATCAACGTGACGTAGCCAAAGTCACCCATCCATATGGCGGGCTGGTGTGTGCCCATGAAGCCCTGGATGGTCTTATCGCTGTACTCGTAGCTGGTGACGCTGAGACGGTTCTGGCGCGTCTGCGCGGTCCAATTCGTCATGCCAAAGGGCACAGTCACGAAGGGCATAGTGCCGCCGTAGCCGATTGGGCCGTTGCCCGTGCCGATGAGTGGATTCACTTCATTGACAGGATCTTTTTGTGCGACCGCAGAGAGGGCGCAGAACAGCGACAGGCAGAAGACGAATCGTTTGCAAAACCAGACCATGGCGGAACGCTATCGTGTTCGCTATTGCGAGGGCAAATGGTCGCAGAGGGGTCGATGAATCTTTTCTTTCGATATCGAATCAATTATTGCGGAGGGTTAAGACAATGGCTACCGAACGGGCGAAGATCCAGGGACTGCATCATGTGACGGCAATTGCTTCCGATCCGCAGCGCAATCTGGATTTCTATACACAGGTGCTGGGTTTGCGGTTGGTGAAGAAGACCGTGAATTTTGACGATCCGGGCACGTATCACTTTTATTTTGGCGACGATGCCGGTACGCCGGGAACGATTTTGACGTTCTTCCCCTGGCCGGGTGCGCGTCGTGGACTTGCAGGTGCAGGTGAGGTGACCCACACGGCGTTCTCTGTGCCGACGGTTTCCATCCCTTACTGGGAGAAGCGGCTTACGGACGAGGGTGTTCTGGTGGAACACACAGGTCTGCGTTTCAACGGTGCGGAGGATGTGCTGACGTTTGCCGACCCCGATGGCATGAAGCTTGAGATTGTGGGCCATGTGGATGCTCCTGCTGCGACGCAGGCGCCCCGGTATGCGGACGTGCCTGCGGAACACAGCATTCGTGGCTTCTTTGGCGTGACCATGCTGCATCGCAGCGAAAAGGCGACAGCGGATACGCTGGCGTGGATGGGCTTTGCAGAGACAGGCCGTGACGGCAACCGCATTCGTTACGCATCTCCGGAAGGCGCGGCACTGGGCAACCACATTGATGTGTTGGTGAACCCAAATGCCGGTTATGGGCGCAGCGGTGCGGGATCGGTGCACCACATCGCGTTTCGTACCCCGAATGATGAATCGCAGCTTGCATGGAGAGAGGAGATCCTGAAGCATCTGCCGGTGACGACGGTGCAGGATCGTGACTACTTCCACTCCATCTACTTCCGTGAACCGGGTGGTGTGCTGTTTGAGATGGCAACAGACGAGCCGGGCTTTGCGATCGACGAGCCGATCGAGACGCTCGGCGAGGCGCTGCGTGTGCCGAAGATGCACCAGGGACTGCTTGATCAGATTGAGCGCCGGTTGATCCCGGTGGAACTGAAGCAGTCGTCGAAGACGGTGGTGACGGCGTAAGGCCGCCATCCCGCGAAGAAAGGAGATTGAGAATGCAAGGACCGCATGATCTGAGTCCGGTTTACACGGCAGGCGAGCCTCTAAAGGAGGCCGCCGGAGTCGTTGTGCTGCTGCATGGCCGCGGCAGCAACGCGGGAGACATCCTTGGGCTGTCACGTGCCTTTATGGATATGAAACTGGCATTCGTTGCGCCGCAAGCCGCGGGAAATGTCTGGTATCCGCAGCGATTCATTGCACCACGCGAGATGAATGAGCCGGATCTTTCTTCGGCTCTGATGAAGGTGAAGCGCATTGTCGATGGCCTTGTGGGCAGCGGTATCCCCACCGAACGCATAGTTATTGCGGGGTTCTCGCAAGGCGCTTGCCTGGCATCTGAGTTTGTTGCATCCAACCCGGCGCGGTATGCCGGCTTGATTGCATTTACGGGTGGCCTGATTGGGCCGCTGGGAAGCGATCTGCATCACGACGGCGATCTGGCAGGCACGCCCGCATTATTTTTATGCGGCGACCCTGATCCGCACATACCTTTTGTGCGTGTGGAAGAGTCTGTAGAAGAGCTGAAGCGTATGGGCGCGGAAGTTTCATTACATCGTTATCCTGGAAAACCGCACAACGTAAGCGCGGAAGAACTGGAGCAGGCGCGTATCCTTCTCCAGAAGGTTTTTTCGCAGAATTCAACGAACTAGCAGAAGATGGAGAGAGCGCATGCAAACGATGCACGAATCCGAAACGAGCGAAACGCATTTCACATCGGCAGCCAGCCTATGGCTGGTGATGATGAAGGCGTATCGTTCCATGGAAGCGTATATCGAAAGCACCGTCGCGGCGCAGGACATTGGTCTGAGTGACTTCATGATCATGGAGGCCCTGCTGCATAAGGGCCCCATGAGCATGTCGCAGATCGGTGACAAGGTGCTGCTGGCGAATCCCTCCATGACTGCCGCGGTCGACCGGCTGGAAAAGCTGGGGTATGTTTCGCGGTGTAGCGGAGCGACGGACAAGCGTGTCCGTACCGTGGACCTGACCAAAGAGGGCCGCAAGGTGATCCGCCGTATCTTTACGCAACATGAACAGGATCTGGAAGAGGTCATGGCTGGCGTCTGCGCCACGATGCGCGGACCCGTCCGTGATGCCTTGAAGAAGATCGGGCTTGCGGCTAAGGCCAAGACCGTAGCACGTACCTTAACAACGGACTGATCGCTTTCCAGCGTGTTCCCTTACGAATACCGGTGTCGCAACATCGGGTGTCCCCTCCGTACAATGTCTGCATGGATCGGGAACGTTTTGGACGTGTGCTTGGACGCGGAGCTCGGATGGCGGCGCGCACTGCCTTTGAGGCCGTCGATGCGGCGACTTCTCCGTCGCCGGCGACGCCATCACGTCCAGCTTCGCCACCTCAACCACAGGTGATTCCGCCGCGCACAGAACCTGTGGTGCAACGGCCAGTTTCGCAGCCTGTTGCTGCGGCTCGGCCGGATTTTGTGCAGGCTGCTGCAGCTGCCAGGCAAGGTGTGGCAGCTGCCAAGCAAGGTGTCGCTGCTCCGCTGAAAAGAGCATCGCGTGCGCTTTGGCATGAACTCACGGGCAGCTTCTTCGCCCTGTTTGCGTTGTCGTTCACTGCGGCCACATGGAAGACTCGACATAACGCGGTGAGCGCCATCCCGGATGATCGCCACCGCTTTTATGCCTTTTGTGTCCTAGCTCTGTTGTTCGGATATTTCAGCGTGAGCAGCTTCGTGCGGGCGCGGCGCGCCTAATGGATACATCACCTTCTACCGTTGTGCATCTCATGGATGAAACCGCCGAAACGGATACGGCGCGTCAAACAGGAGAGACGGGTAAGAAGATGGCGTTGAAGAAATCATTGTGGGTGATTGGTGGGGTATGTGCTGCCGCTGCAGGATGGATTGTGCTGGGACCGAAACGCACTCAGGCGGTTCAGGACCTGGCCCGTCAATTGGAAACTGCCTGGTCCGATCATCACACCCAAACATAAAACGGACGACATTTCCTCACCCGATGTGCGATTGCGATGGGAAGGCTGCCCGCGTAAGGTAGAGAACACCGCATTTGCACGATGCGTCTCCGGATGGTTCGGATCGCAATTGGGGACGGTAACGCAGGAGGAGGCGAGATGAACGGACGCATCAAGGAACTGATCCAGCAATTGGGAGAGGCCATTCACGAATCCGTCTCAGAATCAGAGCAGATATCCGGCGTGGTGCGGGAGATCCGTGAAGAAGGATTTGATGTCCTGCTGATGCTGGAGGCCACCATTGGCCTGAACGAAGTCACTGACGATGAGGATACGGACGACGTCGCAGAGCCCGGTGAAACGTTCACCCGGAACGATGTGTCGTTCCTAAAGTCGCTGCGTATCTCACTGCCGGACGAACCCGCCGACCCCGAAGAAAACGAATCGTAATCTCAACGCGTTATACTCCTGCCGCGGTTGCTGGATTCTGCATCGAAGGGATTATGGGTGACAGCTTTCGGCTTGCGCAGACAGGTTCTGTCTGTCTAATGTTTCGCTGAAGCCTTTCAGGTTCGCCCGGGGATGAGTGAATGAAAGATACGCTTGGAGTACTGCTGGCCGGAGGCGCTGGCGAACGTTTGTTTCCGCTGACCAAGGAACGCGCAAAGCCCGCGGTGCCGTTCGGCGGACAATATCGCATCATCGACATCACGCTCTCAAACTGCATTAACAGTGACCTGCGCAAGGTCTACATCATGACGCAGTACAAAGCGCTGAGCCTGAACCGCCACATCCGTGAAGGCTGGGGTTCGGTTGTGGCCAATGAATTGGGCGAGTTCATTGAGATTTTGCCGCCCATGCAGCGTGTGAATAAGAGCTGGTATCAGGGAACGGCAGATGCGGTGTACCAGAACATCTATTCCATCGGTTCCGAACAGCCAAAGCACGTGATCATCCTCTCAGGCGACCACATCTACAAGATGAACTATGGCCTGATGATGGATCAGCATGTGCAGAGTGGTGCGGCATGCACCATCGCTACGCTGCCAGTCGATCCGAACGAAGTTGCCGGCTTCGGTGTGGTGGAAGTGTCCAGTAGCGGCGAAGTGATCGGGTTTCAGGAAAAGCCCAAGACCACCAACATCCGGTCGCCGTTTAATCCGGAAAAGGTGGATGCCTCCATGGGCATTTACATCTTCAATACGGATGTATTGCTGCCGGAGTTGATGGCGGACGCGGAGAAGACCGATTCCAAGCACGATTTCGGTCACAACATCCTTCCCGGGCTCCTGGGACGCTTCAAGGTTTCCGCTTATAACTTCGTTGATGAAAACCGCAAGGAAGCGCTCTACTGGCGCGACGTGGGTACGCTGGACTCTTACTATGAAGCGAATCTGGATATCGCTTCGGTGAGCCCGGTGTTCAACCTCTACGATCGCGATTGGCCTATGAGAACGCGGCCCACGCAGTATCCTCCGGCGAAGTTTGTCTTCGGCGAGATGGGACGCACGGGCATGGCGGTCAACTCTGTTGTTTCGCCGGGATGCGTTGTGTCAGGATCGGCCGTGCGCCAAAGCGTTCTATCGCAGGACGTGCGTGTGAATTCGTTCTCTGACATCGATTCGTCAGTGATCTTCAACCATGTGAATATCGGCCGTCATTGCCGTATCCGTCGCGCCATCATCGATCGTGACGTGCACATTCCGGATGGCACCGTGATCGGTTACGACAGCAACGAAGACCGCAAGAAGTATCACGTCACACCAAGTGGCATCACGGTTGTCACCCGCGACATCACGCCGTACGAAAATCCGGTAAGCCCGGAATTCATGCAGACCATGTAAGTGTTTTTGAAGACAAGAAAGAGGCCCGGAGCGATCCGGGCCTCTTTGTTTTGGATGGACTGGTTTAGCGATCGCCGAAGCGATAGACTACGCCGCCCGAGATGGAGAAGAACTCGCGCAGCTCTGTGCCGAAGTGCTCAAACACAAGATCCGGCGAAACGCGAATGGCCCAGCGTGCCGAGCGGTTGAAGTCGATGCTGCCGCCCACCACGCCATTGAAGGCGGTGCGGTTGGTGTACAGACCGGTTGTGTTGAAGAAGGTCTGCGACGAAAGGCCAGCTGGGTTGCTGTGGTCAAAGTTGCCGCTGCTGGCGCCAGCCAATGCGTGCAGGTTGATGCCTGCGCGCTGGTTGCCAACCCAGTGGTACTGCGCGCCACCCATGTAGATCATCTGCGAGACGAACGGCAGTGTCTGGATCTTGGGATTCGTGGACTGGGCTGCTGGCAGGGCAGGTGTCGTGCCACCGTCCCAACGAAGATCGGCTGCAGCACCCCACTTTGGCGTGATCCAGTAGGTGCCCATCACTTCGCCACCGCCCATGTTGTAACGCTTGGGGATGTTCTGCCCGGCCTGGCCATTCAGGAAGTTGAGGCCACCAAAAACTTCGTACTTTTCTGTGTAGGTGACTGGAGGTGGTGGACGGAAGGTGTCCTGGGCCCGCGCGGTGGCGGCTGCGGCAAATCCGCAGAGGGCAGCAAGTCCAGCAATGACAACGTTACGGGCAGACACCAGGGACGGCCCGGCAGGACGCCGCCGGGGACGGGAAATAAGCATGTTCCTCCACTGCAGGCAGCCCCCAGGCGGTTCCGCGCGGTCGTGCGGCGGCGGTGTGGGACTGCACCCATTCAGGATATACCGTCAACCGCCGTTCCTGCCTTCGCATCACGCCAGACTCACCGGATTTGTGCGACAATGGGCTGGATCAGGTAACGCCATTGCGCGGCCTGCTTTCGGAGGTTTCTGCCATGCTCAATGACCTGTTCCAGCCCATGCACCTGCTGATCATCGGCCTTATCGTTGTGGTGTTCTTCGGTGGGAAGAAGCTGCCGGAACTGGGTAAGGGACTTGGTGAAGGCCTGAAGGGCTTCAAGGAAGGCCTGAAGGGCGTGACTGACGATGTGAAGACCGACGCGCACATTGTGACGCCGGAGCCGAAGGAGCCTGCGACCAAGTCGTAGTCTGCTCCCATGTTTTGCGAAGAGGCACAGGACATATCCTGTGCCTCTTTCCATTTGTGGCACTTTCACCTTCTGTAGGAAAGCGGTATCGTGCATCGTACTGCTTACGAAAGGTGAATCCGCCCCTTGAAGATTAAGTCGCCCCATCTGGTAGTTCCCGGTAAGAAAGTCAGCCTGCAGAAGATTGATGCAGCACAGACTGGCAAGCTCAAGTCGGAAGCCGACGCACAAACCTACCTACAACACCATCGCAAAGATCTGGATCGGTTGCAGGAGGTGCTGTATGCCGGTGGGGAGCATGGTGTGTTGGTGGTGCTGCAGGGGATGGACACCGCTGGCAAGGATGGGACGATCCGTCACATCTTCTCAGGTATCAACCCGCAGGGATGCGATGTGACGGCGTTCAAGGTGCCGACTCCGCTAGAGGCGAAGCACGACTTCCTTTGGCGATGCCACAATGCCGTGCCGCCGCGCGGCATGATCGGTATCTTCAACCGGTCGCATTACGAGGATGTGCTGTCGCCGCGTGTGCACGGGCTGATGGACAAGAAGACCGCACATGCACACATGGATCAGATCAACCGCTTCGAGGAGATGCTGACAGAGAATGGCATCGCCATCCTGAAGTTCTTCCTGCACATTTCCGAGGCTGAGCAGAAGCGGCGTCTACAAGCGCGCATTGATGACAACAGCAAGCACTGGAAGCTATCTGCTGCGGACTTCGCCGAACGCAAGTTCTGGCCGCAGTATCAGGACTGCTACGAAGACATTCTGGAGCGGACCAGCAAGAAGCATGCTCCTTGGTTCGTTATCCCATCGGACAACAAGTGGTATCGCAACGTGGCAATCTCCGAGATTCTCGTAGAGGCCATGAAGGGCATGAAGCTGCGTTATCCAAAAGCGACGGTCGATGTATCGACGTTGACGCTGTAGTTGCGATCAGCGCTTCTTTTTTCTTGTGTCGAGATTCTGGCCCGGCGCGACCGTGTCACGGGCCGCCCCCTGCCCCCCGTCGACGGTGAAGTCGTAGGCCAGGGTGTTGCCGGGGGTTAGGGTCTTCTGGATAGGGAGCAGTGCGTACTCTCCCGGTGTCAAGGGGGCCTGCGGTGTGACACGGAGCCAGCCGTCGGGCAGGGACTCGGCAGTGGTGCAGATGACCGGGGCAGTGCATACGGTGGCGCTGTTGACGTCGGTGAACTTGGGCCGGGCAACGGTGCGGTGGCTGTCGGTGACCGGGGCAGAGAGCAGAGCCCATCCTGTTGGCGTGCCGCGACCGCTGTCACCGGCGTTCTCCGTGCGGTCACTGGTATGGACGAAGAAGGCAGGCGTGGACGAGTGCAGTGGCGTGTGCGAGGTGGGACCGTCGAGCGTGCCGTTGGTTGCTGTGCCCGCGAGTGGCGTGTGGTGGATTGGGACTAACACCTGCTTGCCGTCGACCGTATCCAGTGCCCAGGGCACGTTGCCGTTGGGGATTCGTAGGCCCGGAGCTACGACCAGTTCACCATTCTGGACGCTATAGACGCCTGTACGTGCAGCGGGAGCCGTTGTTGCCGGGCTGGATGGAGCTGCGGAACGGTCGGCCGTCTGCGCTACCGCGGAGCTAACCAGCATTGGCATCAGGATGGTGAGGGAGAGCCGCATCGCTGACAGCATACGCTGCTCCAGGTATGGGAGTCCGCGCGGAATGATGGTGTGCTTCGGGTGGATGGTGGCGCGGATCGCGGTATCCTCGGAGATGGGTGTGACAGGCATAAGCACTGCCACCTTAGACCACATTTCCACCCCAGAGGATTCATGGCCGACACAACTTCCGCCGCATCGCTTCGCCGTACCGCTCTCTTCGCCACCCACAAAGCCCTCGGGGCCAAGATGGTGGACTTTGGTGGATGGGAGATGCCGGTGGAGTACAGCGGCCTGGTGGCTGAGCACAACGCCGTTCGTACAGCAGTGGGCGTGTTCGACGTGTCGCACATGGGTTGCATCCAGTTGCGTGGACCCGGTTCGCTGGATGCGGTGCAGAAGCTGCTGATGAACGATGCCTCCAAGCTGCAGATTGGCCAGGCGCATTACTCGGCGATGCTGACGCCGGAAGGCACCTTTGTGGATGACGTTGTTCTGCACAAGCTCAGCGACAACGACTATCTGATCGTGATCAATGCGGGTACGCGTGAGAAGGACATCAACTGGGTTCGCCAGACGATCGGCTCCATGCCGAGCGTCCACATCAATGACTACAGCGACCTGTACACGCAGATTGCCATCCAGGGACCGAAGGCGCAGGAGACGCTGCAGAAGCTGACTGATACCGATCTGTCGGTGATCAAGAACTACTGGTTTACGTGGGGCAAGGTTGCGGGGTTCTACAACGTGCTGATCGCGCGCACTGGTTATACGGGCGAAGACGGCTTCGAGATCTATGTGCCCAGCGATGTGGCTACCAGCGAGGCAGCGTGGAAGGCTGTGTTTGAGGCGGGTGCGGAGTTTGGCATTGTTCCGGCTGGTCTGGGCGCGCGCAATACGTTGCGCCTGGAGAGTGCGATGGCGCTGTACGGCCACGAGATCTCTGACGAGATCAACGTGTTTGAGGCTGGCCTGAATCGGTACTGCAAGCTGGAGAAGGAAGCCGACTTCATTGGCAAGTCGACGCTGCAGGCGCTGAGTGCTAGTGCTCCCGCGAAGAAGCTGGTTGGTCTGGAGATGGTGGATCGCGGTATTGCGCGTGATGGTTATCCGGTGCGTTCGCTCGCGGGTGAACCGCTGGGCGTTGTGACCAGCGGATCGCCTTCGCCCACGCTGAAGAAGAACATTGCTCTGGCGTTTGTTCCTCCTGCGGAAGCTGAGCTGGGCAACGAGGTTGCGGTGGAGATTCGCGGCAATCTGGTGAAGGCCAAGGTGATTCCTACGCCGTTCTACAAGCGCGTTCGGACACCGAAGCCGACGGTTTAAGCACTTGGTGGGCGGGTGTGGGGTACCCCCTCCCCCTGTTTTTCTAAAATCGTCTTTCTATTGGGTTTACGGTTTTGGTTTCGCTAAAATCGTCTTCCTATTGGGTTAGAGGCAAAATCGTCTTTCTAAACGAGTTAGGGCCGCGCTTAGCGCGGCCCTTTTCCTGTCTCTTTCTATTTTAGCGGTTCGGTAGAAATACCATGCCAACTCTATTCCTTTTGATTTGTTGGGCTTGAATGGTGCAGGGGCTTGACAGCAAACTCCCGTCCCGTCGAAGGGGATACTTTGAGGCAGTTCAAGCTATTTGAAAAAAGTATTGACGTAGTCTGTTCATTTCTTCTAAATAAGAGAATAAATGAGCGACCTTCTTTTGAATGCTCCGGATCTGATGATTCTCCTTGCGATTCTTCGTTTGGGAGAGGAGGCCTATGGCGTTCCACTGTGCGACGAGATTTCGTCGCTGACGGGGAAGAGCGCGGCGCTGGCCAGCATCTACAAGACGCTGGAACGGCTTGAGGCTGCGGGGTTGATTGCCAGTCGTATGGGGCAGCCGAGCGCAGAACGAGGGGGCCGTGCGAAGCGCTTTGTGCGTGTGACAGATCAGGGTCTGCGTGCGATTGACCACACTCGAACGTCGCTGAATCAGCTTTGGCAGGATGTCCCTTCGTTTGCCAATGGTGCGAAGACAAGAGGTGCGCGATGAAACAGCAGACCATGTTGCGTGTCGCACTTTGGCTGGTGGAAGTGAGTTCTCCTGGTCCAGAGTCGGAGGGCTTTGCAGGCGATCTGGTGGAGTTCTTCGCGGCCGGTCGAAGTGGTTGGTGGTGCCTGACCCAGGCATTGCGCAGAACAGTTTCAACAGGTGAACAGCGTCTGCGGTCATTGCTGGCGCCGTTCTGGTTTGCTGTTGCGTTCGTTGCTTTGTACCCACTGTGGCAAAGGCTCTATGCACCTGCCGTGACTCAGCTACTTACGCAGTATCGCGGAAGCTTTCAGTGGCCAGGTTCAGCGGTGCTTGAGCTTACTGCTGGCTTGCTTCCTGCCATGCTGTTCGTTTGGATGGGTGTGTTCGTTTATGGAGTGCTGCGGCATCGATCACTGAAGATGACTCCTGTTGTGGCGCTGCTATCGCTGAACATAGGCGCGTTCCTGCTTTTCATCTCCATGGTGATGCGTCTACGAGCGATGCATAACGAGCTTCGCTTTCTTTCGCAGGCCGACTTCTTCTATCCGTTCGTACACGCACGCTTCAGTCTTCTTCTGTTGCTCAGTTTGTTTGGTGCCATTGTGGTGCTGCCACATGAACGTCGCAGTAATGGCCGCAGTCGCTGGATAGCGCGGATACTTTCGCAGTGTGGACTGTTGCAGGTTGCGCGAACTTTGGGACTTCTCACTCTGCTGGTGCCGCAGGTCTGTGCGCAGGCTATTCGACCTGAAGCGACTCCAAGACTTATGGGTACGGATGGGAAGCCTATTGAGTTCGATGTCGTCTCTGTCAGGCCCAACCACACAGGGGCCGTGCGAATGGACATTGGCTCGCCTCCGATGAGTGATGCACTGAGCATTACCAACATGCCGCCGGAGAACATCATTCAATGGGCCTTTGGTATTTTTCTGAGCGACCAGATTGATGGATTGCCAGATTGGACTCGACAGGAGCGATATGACGTTGAGGCAAAAGTAAGCGATGCGGATTTAGCTGCATATCGCAAAGTGGTTGATCCCATCCAGCGCGCACCAATGCTGCAGAAGATACTGATCGATCGCTTCGGTTTGAAGTTTCATTACGAGACGAAAGATCTTTCCGTCTACGCGCTTACCGTGGGTAAGAACGGCTCTCGTCTGACTGAGATTCAACCCGCTATTGGTCCCAATGGCATGAAGGAAGGCGGAGGCAGGCAACGAGGGCATGGCCAGTACACGAGCATGGGCCAACCGATGAAGCCGTTCATCAACGAACTCACGGTTCAACTGAAAAGTCCTGTTGTGGACCGTACCGGACTTACCGGCTTCTACAACTACACGCTGCGCTGGACGCCGGATGATGGAACTCCAACAGCAGCGGAGGATGGCCCTTCAATTTTTACAGCGATACAAGAGCAGCTTGGTTTGAAGCTGGAGCGTACAAAAGCTCCTGTGCAAGTGTTGGTGATCGACCATATTGAACGGCCGTCTTCCAATTGAACCTGTATGAGGGAATCACTCATCTTCACTTTTGAAGGTTGAACAGATTTTGAAGAATGTTCCGTACGAGGACGTTTACGAAGTCCCACTGCTGAAGGTTTTTGGAAAGTTGGGATGTGGAGTGAACCGCAGCATTGATGGCTGAGATGGCAACCCATGTTCGTATGGGGTCGAGTTCTGGAACAGATATTGTTCCTTTCGTTTGAATTTCTCGCGTGGCACTCTGCGCTGATCCTAGTAAGTTCAAGCGTTCGAGATTTTGATAGACGATACCTCTGACCTGAGACTCTTCTCGATGGATGGAGATAAGTGCCTCGGTTAGCTCTTCTACGAGAGCGTCTTTTTTCTGTCGGCTGCGCGCGGAGTTTACGAAGATTCGTCCGAAGAGCTCTGCATCCTGCTGCATGAAGTTGAGTGAGAGGTCGGCGAGGATGGAATCTTTGTTTGGGTAGTACTTATAAAGCGTTCCGACGCTGATGCCGGTCTTCTTTGCGATGTGGTTTGTGGACACTTCGCCGAGCGGCTTTCGATTCAAAAGGTGAGCAGTTGCCTTGAGGATGTCTTGCCTTGTTTGCCTGGAACGATCTTGTTGTGGCGTCTTTCTTGGCTTAATAGTCTTTTTCATCTGTCACCCAAGGGCTTTCGGAAAGCGAGCAGTAAAGGCGAGTGATTGCTCGCTATTCTTACTAGAATTGAAGCATGAATGCGATGAGAGTCCAAGACGAAACGGCGACGGAATGCGATGTGCTG
Organism: Terriglobus roseus; assembly: GCF_900102185.1. Classification (NCBI taxonomy): domain Bacteria; kingdom Pseudomonadati; phylum Acidobacteriota; class Terriglobia; order Terriglobales; family Acidobacteriaceae; genus Terriglobus; species Terriglobus roseus. Next base: position 57,386 of record NZ_LT629690.1, read on the forward strand.
ATTCAGGGTGCTGGTATTGGCGGTTTGGCATTGGGCATTGCTTTGCAGCGGCGTGGTTATCGCGTGCAGCTTGTGGAACGCGCAGGCGGATTGTCAGAGGTGGGAGCGGGCATTTGGATGGCAGCCAATGCAATGCAGGTTTTCGCGCATCTTGGCTTTGCAGAAAAGATCATTGCAGCGGGATGGACTGTGAAGTTGCTGCGACTTCAGGACTCGAAGTCTGGCGATATTCAGGTAACGGATATGTCGCAGATCGCAAAGGAATATGGATTTGAAACGATTGCGCTACATCGTGGTGTGTTGCAGCGCGTGTTGCTGGAACAGCTTCAGGAAGACCCTGTTCGCTTCGGTTGCGAAGTGCGATCTGTAACTCAAAGTGGTGATGGAGTTATTGCGAAGTTATCGGATGGTTCGTTGTGTATAGCAGCGGTGTTGATTGGTGCGGATGGATTGCATTCTCAAATTCGCTCGATTGTTGGGCTCGATGGCGAGAAGAGATATTCAGGGTCGTCTTCGTATCGCGCTATTGCACGTGGTGCGCGGGTATTGCCTGCTGGTGCGGAGCACGATGCTTATGAAGTATGGGCCAGCGGATGTCGTGTTGGTTTTTCGAAGATCAATGCGGGTGATTACTACTGGTACATGACGTTCGATTCTGCTGCAGGCGAAACTTCGTCTGCGAGCGAGAGGAAGGAGCATGCACAGAAGTTGTTTCGAACTCATTTTCCGCAATGGATATCGCTGCTTGAGAGCACGCGAGCGGAAGATATTTTGAGGACAGACATCGGTGATTTGAAGCCTCTATCTCGGTGGTCTTCCGAGCGTATTGGACTGGTGGGCGATGCAGCGCATGCGACGACACCGAATCTGGGACAAGGCGGCGCGATGGCAGTGGAAGATGCGTTAGCTTTGGCGGAAGCCTTCGGAAGATTCGGCCTGAACGAAACAGCATTAAGTCGCTTTGAACAATTGCGGCGAAAGAAGGTGGATTGGACTGTGTCCACTTCGTGGTCGATCGGGAAGATCTGTCATGTGGGGAATCCGTTGTTTCGTTTTCTTCGCAACGTTGCTTTGAGAAAGACACCGGCGAGCGTTACGCAGAAACAGGTGCAGCGGATGTATCGCCTTGACTCCTATTCGTGATGTGGGCCTGCGGAACGATAGTGCATGCAGGCCCACGATTTCGGTTGGAGTTTAGTGATCATCAGAAGTCCGTTGATAGGGAAAGATTCTTGTAGCGCTCCGTCTGTTCGATGACGAATGCGTTCTTCTTTTCAATGCGTGCGAGGGTATCGCTTCCCAATGGCAGGCGCACGGGCGGCTCGTTCATGTTGGCAAGCGTTAGCAGTGCTTGCGCTAGCTTTGCAGGATCGCCGGGTTGTTGTCCGTTATGTCCACCTGCAAATTCCCGCATCTGACCGACTGTTTCGGCGTAATCGCTGATTCGAGTTTTGGTTTCGATCAAAGAGCTTGCGTCGAGAAAATTTGTGCGGAAGAATCCTGGCTCTACGACGGTGACGTGGATGCCCAGCGGTTTTAGCTCGGCGTGCATTGCCTCTGTGATGCCTTCCAATGCAAACTTCGTCGAGCCATAGATTCCCCAGCCTTGAAAGCCTGCATAACCGCCGATGGATGAGATGTTCATGATGTGTCCGGCGTGGCGTGCGCGCATGCTTGGTAGTACGGCGCGAACGACGTTCAACAGACCGAAGACGTTGGTGCGATAGACGCCTTCCACTTCTTCAGCACTGCTTTCCTCGACAGCGCCGAGCAGACCATAGCCAGCGTTGTTCACCAGTACATCGATTCGACCGAACTTCGCCAATGCTTTGCTGACGGCGTCTTTAACCTGCTCCTCATTCGTGACGTCGAGGGCTACTTTCAGAAGATTTTCCGGTTCGCCGAGATAATCCAGCGCTTCCGTCTTGCGAGCTGTGGCGACGAGGGTATCGCCTGCTGCGAGGATCGCCTTCGCAATCTCTGCACCTAATCCGCGGGAAGCACCCGTAACGAACCATACTTTGGCATTCATCACATCCTCCTATAACGAAACATTGTGTCTCGTTATTCATTTGGAATATACGATACACTCAGTTCCGTAATGGATGCAGGAAATTTTTCAGCGGGGAAAAATCTTGTCTACTGCCAGTGAAGCGGTGTCTCGCCGCGGAAGGCCGAGAAGCGACGAGGCGCATCAGGCGATCCTTAAAGCGGCTTTGGAAGAAGTTTTTGCGGTTGGATTTCGTGCGCTTGGCATTGATGTGATTGCCGCCAAAGCGGGTGTGGGCAAAGCAACGATCTATCGTCGCTGGCCCAATAAGGCGGCGGTTGTGATGGACGCCTTTCTGGCGGAAGTTGGTCCAGGGACTGGGTTTCCGCGTGCGCCTCGCGCGGTGGACCGCATCCGGATGCAGATGGAGGCCCAGTCAAAGGCGTTTCGTAGCAAGTATGGAGTGCTGATCAAGTCGCTGCTGGGTGAGGCGCAGTTTGATCCAGAGCTTGCAGAGGCTTTCCGGGAGCGGTGGATTATGCCGAGGCGGCGTATGGCTCGCGAAGTCCTCGAAGAAGCGATTCAGCAAGGCGATTTGCGTGAGGACATCGATTTCGACGCTGCCATCGACATGCTTTACGCGCCCATCTATTACCGGCTGCAGATCGGGACGGGGCCTATCTCTGAGCAGTACGTCCGCGGAATATTTGAGCAGGTGATGTCCGGGCTCGGACGGAAAGAGAAGACAGCAACTGCTCGATTGAAACGGTAACCAGTGTCGTGAGATGGCGTCACGAGGAGGAACGGGGTGGTGGCTATACTGCGTCTACTTCTGCCGCTCCCGGATTCTGACAATGACCTTTGTTTCGCGTGCCTTGCTTGCTGCCAGCCTTGTGGCTGTCCCCGTTCTCGCGTGTGCCGAGAGCCATAACCCTGCCGATTATCCGTTGCGTTTGCATATCTTTGGGCGCAACCAGACGACGTTCTACCAAAATCGGCAGGCAGAAGAGTCGAAGGGCGAAGGCCGCGCGAATCTGTTTGAAAATGGCGAGCCGCGGGGGATCGATTTTCAGTTTGAGTGCGACAAGCGGTTGCAGGTGTCGTCGGGGTTTGAGACGTTTCCGGCGAAATGGAAAAAGCCGAACCAGGAGCTGGTCGTACTTTTGCCTGAGTTTGGCAAGCCGGGCAGCTATGACACCTGCCGTTTCAAGGTGGAGATGAAGGATTTTGCCTATTTCATGCGTGACGGGCGTCTGGGCTCTGAGCCCACGGCTGCTTTTAAGCAGTGGATGGTGAAGCATGAGTACGACCCGGAGCATGGGAAGAACACTCCAGTGGCGGCTGCTCCGGCGGCTGGCGTTGGTTCGGCTCCGGCGGGTGCTGCTCAGCCGTAATTTTGTCTTCAGTGAAGTATTTCTTCAGCTGCTCAAGCGCTGCTGCTACGGAGAGAAATATTCCGGCACGTCGTTTTGAGGCTTGTATTGAGGGCAAAGGTACGTCCGCTGCATTTAAATGTGAGTAAATGGCCCGTTTGGCACTAGGGTAGAATCAAGGTGAAGGCGGGCTTCTCCAGATCGTTGCTACTGGCGCGTATGCTGGTTACGCAATCTCGGCTGCCCTTCGATCTTTCTGGAGCTCCCATTCGTGCAGGTTCTCGATACTCCGTTGTCTGAAGTGAAGTTGGTACGCCCGAAGGTGCACGGAGACGACCGCGGCTGGTTTGCCGAAATTTTTAGCACGCGTACGTTTGCCGAACACGGTCTGCCAACCCGCTTTGTACAGGACAATCAGTCGTTTTCGCGGCGCGGCGTGCTGCGTGGACTGCACTTTCAGTTGGGCAATGAGCAGGGCAAGCTGGTGCGTGCGGCTTCTGGACACATCTGGGATGTGGCTGTTGATTTGCGGCCGGGTTCGCCACAGTTTGGTCAGTGGGCCGGATTCCATCTGACGGGGGAGACGATCGAGTATCTCTGGATTCCAGAGGGGTTTGGCCACGGCTTCCTGGTTCTGTCTGAAACCGCGACCGTGATGTACAAGGTCACGAATCTTTATGACTCCAACATGGAACGCGCTGTGCGGTGGGATGATCCTGCGTTGGGGATTAAGTGGCCCATCGAGGGTTTTGAGCCACAGTTATCCTCGCGAGATTTGGTCGCTCCGCTATTGAAAGATGCGGATTTGCCCAGCGCCTACAAGGAACCTGTCGCGCGTAGCTGATCGTATTCCGAGATAACTTGGGCGAGTGACTCATGCCAGTCCGGCATAAGGAAGCCGAGTTTTGTTGCAAGCAGGGAGCAGTCCATGCGCGAGTTCGCAGGACGCTTTGCCGGTGTCGGATACGCATCCGTTGGTATCGGCTGCAGTGTTGCGAATTGCACGTCAGGTTCGTAGTGCGCAGCCTGTCGAAGTATTTCTTCGGCGAAACCAAACCAGGTTGTCTCTCCACCGTTGCAAGCGTGATAACGACCGCTCAGGTTGCGCACGGCGCTCTCAGCGTTTGAGCCTGCTCTGTCGATGACGTGCAACGCAAGACGGGCCAGATCGTGTGACCATGTGGGTGCGCCGAACTGATCGGCAACGATGGTCATGGATTCGCGCTCACGGGCGACGCGAAGGATGGTGCGGAGGAAGTTCTTGCCGGTTGCGCCGTAGACCCAGCTTGTTCGAAAGATCATGTACGCAGCGCCGCTGTTTGCGAGGGCTTGTTCGCCTTCCAGTTTTGTGCGGCCGTATGTGCTCAAAGGGCCGGTTGCGTCAGTCTCTACCCACGGTTTCGTACCATCTCCAGCGAAAACATAATCCGTTGAAAAGTGGATCACCGGGATATGCAATGCTGCAGCTTCTTCACCGAGAACGCCCGGCGCGATTGCATTGATGGCTTCCGCAAGTTCGACTTCCGATTCTGCTTTGTCGACTGCGGTGTACGCCGCGGCGTTGATGATCCAGGATGGCCGATGCTCGCGAACGTAGGAGCGGATTGCATCCGGCGATGCGAGGTTCATCTCCGCGCTGGTTGGTGCGAGAACGGATTGATTGCGGAGACGCAGGAGGATGACGATCTCTCCGCCAACCTGACCTGATGCGCCCGTGACAAGAATGGGGGAAGCAGCGGTCACGTTAGAAGAACCGCTCTTTCAGAATGCGGCGGAGATAGACGGCATACGAACTCTTGCCAATCTTTTCAGCCAGTGCCTCAAGCTGGCCGCCGGTAATCCATCCCTTACGCCACGCGATCTCTTCCGGACAGGCAACCTTGAGGCCTTGGCGATGTTCGATTGCATGGATGAAGTTCGAAGCTTCCAGCAGCGAGTCGTGCGTGCCGGTGTCGAGCCAGGCGATGCCACGCCCCAGAATTTCCACCTGTAGCTGACCCTTTTCGAGGTACCAGCAATTGATATCGGTGATTTCAAGCTCGCCACGCGGTGAAGGCTTGATGCTTTCTGCGGCTTCGACGATCTGGGAGTCGTAGAAGTAGAGGCCCGTCACGGCGTAGTTCGATTTGGGTTCCGCTGGTTTTTCCTGCAGAGAGAGGGCGCGTCGTTGGTCATCAAACTCAACTACACCGTAACGCTCTGGATCGCTGACCGGATAAGCAAATACCATAGCGCCTTGCTTGCGCTTTGCGGCTTCCATCAAGGTTGGCTGGAGATCGTGTCCGAAGAAAAGATTGTCTCCCAGAACCAGACAGCAGCTATCGCCAGCGAGGAAGTCGCGACCAATGAGGAATGCCTGTGCCAGGCCGTCAGGCGAAGGCTGCACAGCATATTGAATGGAAAGTCCCCATTGTGAACCGTCTCCCAACAGATGCTGAAAGCGCGGCGTATCCATGGGAGTGGAGATCAGAAGGATCTCACGGATGCCAGCGAGCATGAGTGTCGACAGCGGATAGTAGACCATCGGCTTGTCATACACAGGAAGAAGCTGCTTGGAGACGGGCAGCGTTACGGGGTGGAGACGTGTTCCAGAACCCCCAGCGAGAATGATGCCTTTCACTTCTGTACCTCACGAGCCGAGTAGTTCTGCTCGATCCACTTTCTGTAATCGCCGCTTGTCACGCCCTGTACCCAAGCCTGATTTGCGAGGTACCACTCTACCGTCTTTCGCAGCCCGCTTTCAAAACTTTCTGCGGGCTTCCAGTTGAGTTCCGTTTCAATCTTTGTTGCGTCGATTGCGTAGCGACGATCATGTCCGGGGCGGTCCTGAACATGCGTGATCAGTTTGCTGTGCGGGACGTTTTGCGAGTCGGGCAGGAGCTCGTCAAGCAACGCACAGATGGTCTTGACCACGTCGATATTGGCGCGCTGATTGCAACCGCCGACGTTATAGGTTTCGCCGGGCTTGCCGCGTTCCAGAACCGCGCGAACGGCGGAGCAATGATCCTGTACGAAGAGCCAATCGCGAACCTGCAGTCCATCGCCATACACCGGCAGAGGCTTGCCTGCCATCGCGTTAAGGAGGATCAGCGGAATCAACTTTTCCGGGAAGTGATATGGCCCATAGTTGTTCGAGCAATTGGTGATTGTCGTCGGCAGGCCGTACGTGTGGTGCCACGCGCGTACGAGATGATCACTGGCTGCCTTGGACGCAGCGTAGGGGCTGTTTGGAGCGTATTGCGTGGTCTCTGAGAATGCCGGGTCGTTTGGTTCCAGCGTTCCATACACCTCATCGGTGGAGATGTGGTGGAAGCGGAATGCGGAGCGCTCGTCGCCGGTGAGCGTTTCATAAAACTCACGGGCCGCGTTCAGCAGCTGATGTGTGCCACCGATATTCGTGTCAAAGAATACCTTTGGCCCAAGGATCGAGCGATCGACGTGGCTTTCCGCGGCGAAGTGAATGACTGCCCGGAAACGATGCTCTGCAAAGAGACGTTTCAATAGGTCGGCATCACAGATGTCGCCGTGGATGAACGTGTAGTTGGGATTGTCCTTCAGCGATTCAAGAGTCAGCGGATTGCCCGCATACGTCAGCTTGTCGAGATTGACGAGCGGTGTTCCAACCGTTTCGAACCAATCGAGTACAAAGTTGGCACCAATAAAGCCCGCGCCGCCTGTTACCAGCACGGGGGCGTTCTGAAAACTCATACCAACCATCTTATATTTGAGCGACTTTCTCTGGAGTTTCCTGAGTGCCGTTTCCATGAGGGACGTTCCAGCATGAAACTGCGTGTGAGTTACGGCGGTTTCTGTGTTGTTCTGTCGAGAACTGGCGGTGATTTCTGGCGATTAGATGGTGATGAGTGCGACGGCGGGCAGGGCGAGGAGCATGCCGAATCTTTGGCGGCGGGAAGTCTTTTCGTGTAGCAGCCATGCCGCAAGCAGGATGGTTCCGGCGGGGTAGATGGAGGCGAGGACTGCGGCTACGTCGAGACGTCCAGCGCGGGTGGCCGCCAGGTAGCTGAGATTGCCACCAGTGTCGAGTAGCGATCCTCCGAGGATGAACAGGAGCGTCTTGGTGTGCCGTGGGTCGATATGGCCTTTTTCGCGGAAGCCGACCAGCAGAAGCAGGAGCGATATCGCCAACGCAGTGGTGGATGAGCCGATACGGGCTGAGGCCATGCCCCAAAGAACGCCGGATTGTCCCGCGAACTTCAAGGCCACGAAGTAAATGCCAAAACCTATGCCACCCAGGACGGAGAGCACCATCGCTTGTCGTGAGGCGCTGTGTGTGGGGTCGGTGGACGAGGCGATCATCCAGATGGCGGTTCCCGCGAGCAGGAAGCCGCTGAGTCGTAGTACGCCGGGTGCGCCGTCGAGGAAGACGGAGACGATGGCCGGGACGATGGCGCAGAGGAGTCCGCTTACGGCCGCGGCGGAGCCCATGTGGCCGGTGGAGAGCGCGATGTAAAAGGCCACCAGCGAGACGGAGGCGATGACTCCTCCTCCGATGCCCCACCAAAGCGTGGTTCCTGTAGGGAGGGGATTGCCCTGAAGCGTGGCGAGGGTGGCGACGACGGCAAGGCTGACGAGATGGCCGATGAAGACGACCAGCAGGGCTCCGCGAATGGTGCTGCCTGCACGACGGACGGCGATGGAACCGGCGAAGTCGCCACCGCCCCATAGGGCTGCGGCGAGCAGTCCGAAGGCCGCGTTTGCCCCAAGGAATGTCATCTATAGATGTTACCTGCTCGAACATGAGAAAGCCCCGTCACCGTGGTTGGTGGCGGGGCTTCAGAGTATGGCGCGATTACTTCTGAGGTGTGGTGGTGTTTCCGCCCGTGCGCATCATGTTTTCTGCGGTGGGGTAGTAGCCCTTCTTGGCAACGATGTTCAGGTCCGGGCGCGTTACGCGAACTTCGACCGTTCGGAACTTGCCGTCGGTGATGGCTTCGTGGGAGTAGTAGCCGACGGTGTACTGCAGGCGGACGTCCTCAGCAACCTTGCCGAAGCTTTCTTCGATGCCCTTGCGGCTCCACTGCGAGACGGCTTCACCACCGGTGGCTGCAGCGTACTGCGGCAGTACGTTTTCACGCATGGTGTATGGGATGTGGAACTTGTCCAGCCAGCCCACGTAGGGGGTGGCGGAGTCGCCGACGACAGTGGAGTAGATGGCGATCTTGTTGGTCTGGAGGAACTGAACCACGTCCTTGAACTTGACCTTGGAGCCGTATTCCTTACCGTCGCTGACGACGTAGATGATTCGGCGGCGGTCGCCGGGGCGCTTGGCGAGGGACTTGGCGGCTTCAAAGATGGCGTCGTTGAGCGGGTGCTGTTCCTTCGGCGGTGCCTGGAAAGTGGAGGCGGAGTTGCGCACCGGGGCCGTGTTGGGGTCGAACTGGTGGCCGTTGATGTTGGTGGTCTGCGAGAGTGGGCCCATGGGCGAGGCGAGGTAGGCTTCGCGACCGGTGGACTTAGCGCGCTCAATGGCGGCGATGGCGCGGTTGCTCTGCGCGCCGGTGTACTCGGTAACCATCTTGGTGCTGTTGTTGTAGGTAAAGATCGCCATTTCGTCGTAGGGCGTGAAGGCTCCCTGCACGGCGCCGAGGGCGTCGTTAACGCGCTGCATTACGTCAAAGGGCAACGACTGATCGACGACGAAGGCAATGGAAAGCGGGAAAGGATCGCTGGAGAAGTAGCGCATCTGCTGGCGGATGCCGTTTTCGTAGACGCGGATTTCGCGCCAGTCGATGGCGGGAACCAGCTTGCCGGACTTGTCCTTCACGGTGAAGGGAATCTGCACGAAGTTGACGCCGACGTTCAGCGTCTGCACGCGGCCGCCGGGGCCGAGTTCGGCTTTGAGGTCCGGAGCGGCCTGGTCGGCCTCGGGAACTTCATTTTTCTGCTGCGAACCCGGAAGCGACGAGGTGGGGACTACGCCGCCGTTGCCGCCATCGTCCGCGGGGGTGTTGCTGGTGCTGGTCGTGATGCCCCGGCCGGGGGTGACGCCAGCGGCCTCTGGGATCACGTTGGGACGTGGGCCGTCCGGGATGGCCTGCTGCTGACCCGCCTGCGCGCCTGCTACCGTAACCAAGCCCGCCGCAAGACCTGTTGCCAACACCGCTGCCAATCCAAGCTTCACCAAGACAAAACTCCTTCAATACGAACGAAACTGTCCCACCAAGAGTATCAGCCGAGGGTTTCGCGGCGGAATCTGGCGGTCGCTTTCTTGTTGGACGCAGCGGCGGGGTGCATCGTTGTCGTAGACTTCGGGGCGTGGTGTCCCGTCCAATACTTTGTATGCGTCCTCTGCGCGTTTCTACCCTTGCCTTTGCTGCCGTGATGTCGTTCGCCGCCTCTGCGCGGGCGCAGGATGCCCCATCGCCCATGGGGCCGCCGCCGGCGAGTTCCGCTCCGAAACAGGAGGAAGTGGTTGCCGATGGGCAGACGCTGAAGGTTCAAGTGAACCTTGTGAACACGTATTTCTCTGCGCGCGACAAGGGCGGCTTCCTGACTGGGTTGCACAAGGACGACTGCTCGCTGACGGAGAACAACGATCCGCAGGTGATCAAGAACTTCACGCAGGAAAAGAAGCTGCCGCTGACGATTGGAATTCTGCTGGATACCAGCGGATCGCAGCAGAATGTGTTGCCGCTGGAGCAGGAGAGTGGCGCGACATTTTTGAAGGATGTGCTGACGCCTAAGGATGAGGCGTTCCTGATTTCGTTCGACATCAATGTTGACCTGCTGGCGGATTACACGAACAGTCCTGCGGCGTTGCGCAGAGCGATGAACAAGGCGCAGATCAACACGGGTGCGGCCACTGGCTCGGTGACGGGTAACTCCACTCCGAGAGGCACGCTGCTGTACGACGCGGTGTACCTGGCGACGCACGAGAAGCTGCATGACGAGGCTGGCCGCAAGGTGATCGTCATGCTGACCGACGGCGGCGATCAGGGCAGCCAGGTGAAGTTGAAGGAAGCCATCGAAGCGGCGCAGAAGGCGAACACGATTATCTACGTGATCCTGATCAGCGACGCGGGTGGATTTGGCTTTGGTATGGGCGGGCCGATGTATACCGTGGGCAATCCTGCGGGAGACATGGACAAGCTGACCAAGGAGACGGGTGGCCGCGTGATCAACGTGGGGCATAACGGCAAGAAGCTGGACGATGCCTTTGCGCAGATCAGCGATGAATTGCGCACGCAGTACCTGATCAGCTACACGCCGAAGAACCAGAAGTTCGATGGGACATTCCGCAACATTGCCATCTCCTGCGGCAAGGATGTGAAGATCCAGGCGCGCAAGGGTTACTACGCGATGGCGGACTCGAATACGGAGTAACTGGTCTGACGACTTGCGTGCATCCTTTTTCTTAGCCGCGCTATCTTAGGTGGAAACGCAAATAGTTTTTCCCCGGGGAAGATGCGATGCGGATTGTATTCCGTGGTCGACAGGTCTAAGTAGTGACGCAGGACAACGAATCAAAAGAGAAGTCTTCCGGACAGCTACTGCCGGTTGATGCGGCGCGGGCAAATTCGTTGCTGGCGGCGATTGTGGAGTCGTCTGACGACGCCATTATCAGCAAAGACCTGGATGGAACCATTACAAGTTGGAATGCGGCGGCGGAACGGATCTTCGGCTTCTCGTCAGAAGAGATCGTTGGCAAATCGATTTTGACGCTGATCCCTGAAGACCTGCAAGATGAAGAGAAGACGATCATTGCGCGGCTGCGTCGTGGCGAGCGCATTGAACACTTTGAGACGACGCGCGTTGCAAAGTCTGGCAAGTTGCTGTCGCTGTCGCTGACGATCTCGCCAGTGAGAGATGCAAGCGGCACAGTAGTGGGCGCTTCGAAGATTGCCCGCGACATTTCTGAGCGCAAGGAATTTGAGCGCCGACTGGTGGAGACGGAGAAGATCGTTGCCACGGGGCGCATGGCCGCGACGATTGCGCACGAGATCAACAATCCCCTGGAAGCTGTGGTGAACCTGATCTACCTGGCACGGTTGAGTCCTACCGTGAACGAACAGGTACGCGAGTATTTGCGGTTGGCCGAGCAGGAGATTGAGCGTGTGTCGTTGATTGCGCGGCAGACGCTGGGGTATTTCCGCGAGACGGCGGTGCCGGTGGATTTTCCGGTGAGCGTGCTGCTTGATGAAGTTCTGACGGTATACGGTGCGAAGCTGGCTTACAGCGGCATTGATGTGCATCGTGACTACCAGCCTGCGCAGCGCCTGACGATGCGTAAGGGCGAACTGACGCAGTTGTTCTCAAACCTGGTGGCGAACGCAATTGATGCGATGCCGCTGGGTGGCGATCTGTCTGTCTCGGTTGCGCCTGAGGGCCAGTCTCCGGAAGACGGTGTACGCGTGCAGATGGCAGATACGGGCACGGGTATTTCCGAGGAATTGCTGGAGAAGATCTTCGAACCGTTCTTCACGACGAAGGAACAGCGTGGCACCGGTATTGGGCTGTGGCTCTCCAGGCAGTTTGTGGAGGACCATCGCGGTAGTATTGCTGTTACCAGCAGCACAGACGTCGAGGATCACGGAACCACCTTCCGCATCTTCCTGCCGTACGCAAACGGTCTGATGCAGGATGCTGTGGCTGGTGAGAGAGGCAATGCATGAGCATCCTTCGCCTTGATGGCGATTCGGCGTTTCCCCCGCCGCCGCATGATGCGGTTGCACAATTTAGTGAACGTTCTGCTCCGCGCAGACGGCGTGTACTGGTGGTGGATGACGAACGCCTGATCACCGATACCGTTGTGCAGATCCTGAACATCCATGGCTATGACGCGTTCGGCGCATACTCTGCAAACGAAGCGATGAAGCTGGCAGAGAACTTTCATCCAGACTTTCTGTTGTCTGACGTGATGATGCCGGGCACGAATGGTATTGAACTGGCTGTGGCCGTGCAAGAGATGTTGCCCACAGTACAGGTGCTGCTGTTTTCAGGCCAGGCAGGCACCAGCCAGTTGATTGAAAATCGGAACCTTCCGTTCGCACTGGAAGCGAAGCCAATTCATCCGGACAAGTTGATTAAGACGTTGGAGAACCTGGGCCGTCGACGCCGGTAAGACTGATCGTATCCACATAGGTAAGGGCATGGCGAAAGCCATGCCCTTATGCTTTTCGTAGTTTGTTTACGAGTACTACGCTTCCATGGCTCCGCTGTAGACGGCCATGCCTGCTACGGCGTCAACGCCCATGGCGTCGAGGTCGTCGACTTCTTTCTTTTCCTTGATGCCGCCGGCGACGATCAACTGCTTTGCTGTGCATGCGCGCAGGATGCCGGCGATGTCCATGGGGAAGCCGCTCATGGTGCCTTCGGTGTCGACGTGCGTGTAGAGGAAGGCGGCGCAGTCGTTCTCAAGCCATGTGACGGCTTCCTCAGGCGTGAGGTCAACGCTTTCCTTCCAACCCTTTACTGCGACCTTGCCGTGCTTCGTGTCGACGGAGAAGACGAGTTGATCTTCACCGAGCGTCCTGTTGAGCGACTCTGCGAAGTTGAGGTTCATGATCGGGTGGCGCTTGCGGTCGGCCTCGTTGTCGCCGCCGAAGAGCGTGGAGCCGTAGATGACGCGCTTGGCGCCGAGGTCGAGCATGCGCTGGCCGTCTTCTGCGGTGCGCAGGCCACCGCCCACCTGGCAGGTGAGCTTCGATGTGAACTGCTGGATGAGTGCGCGGTTGTCGCCCTGGCGCATGGCGGCGTCGAGGTCGATCAGTTGCACGAGCGGGTACTTCGAGAAGCGGTCGATCCAGTAATCGAAGTCGTCAAAGGCGAGCTTGAGTTTTTCACCCTGGACAAGCTGGACGATCTGTCCGTTCATGAGGTCGATAGATGGAATGAGCATGACTCTTCTAGTGTCGCAGCTTTGCGGTGGTGGCCGCCACTATTGGGCGCGGTTGCGTAGGGCACGGCGTGTGTAAAGGCCGTGGATGAGCGTGGCGGCGAGGGCGGTCCAGCCGGTCTGGTGCGAGGCTCCAACACCGCGGCCCGTGTCGCCGTCAAAGTATTCGCTGAACAGAATGAGGTTCTTCCAGTGGGGGTCGTCAGCGTAACGATGTTCGCGGCCGTGGCTGGGACGATAGCCATCCTTGTCTGGAAGGAAGAGGTTCACCATGCGGCGAGCGATGTCTTCGGCGATTTCAACGAAGGTCTTTTGTTCGCCGCTGCCGGTGGGGTATTCCATGGTGAAGCTGTCGCCGTAGACGAGGTAGTAACGCTCGAGCGCGGTGATGAGCAGCATGTTCATGGGGAACCATACGGGGCCGCGCCAGTTGCTGTTGCCGCCGAACATGCCGCTGTCGCCCTCTGCGGGAACGTAGCGTACGGTGAAGCGCTGGCCGTGGATTTCCGTCTCAAAGGGATGTTCGAGGTGATGACGCGAAAGGCCACGGATGCCGTGTGGCGAAAGGAATTCTGATTCGTCGAAGACGCGGCGGAGGATGCGTTCCATGCGGTCGCGCGGAGCGATGGCGATCCAGCGCGAGTTATCGATTTCAGGGTTGCCGCTCTTCGCAGTGGTTACGAAGTTCTTGAGTTCGGTTTTGTAATCAAGGAACCAGTCGATGCGCTTTTTGAAATCGTTCAGACCTTTGACGGTGCCTTTCTTCAGGATGCAGACGGCATAGAGCGGTGCGATGCCGACGAGGCTGCGTGCCTTGAGTGCGGTGGAGTTGCTCCCATCGGTTTTTTCGAGGCGGTCGAAGTAGAAGCCTTCTTCCTCATCCCATAGGCCGTTGCCACTGCTGGAATTGATGGCATCGATGATGGAGATGTAGTGCTCGAAGAACTTGTTTGCAATGTCTTCGTACGCGCTGGAGCGGCGGTGCGCAAGTTCGAGCGCCATGGTGAGCATGACGGAGCAGTACAGTCCCATCCATGCTGTGCCATCGGCCTGATGTAGGAGGGTGTCTTGTGGCAGCGGGATGGAACGGTCGAAGACGCCGATATTGTCGAGGCCGAGGAAGCCGCCGCCGAAGAGGTTGCGTCCTGACTGGTCGTTGCGGTTGACCCACCATGTGAAGTTGAGCAACAGCTTCTGGAAGGCGCGTTCCAGGAACTCGATGTCGCCTTCGTTGTTCTTATCAATGCCGAGGCGATAGACGTGCCATACGGCCCATGCATGCACGGGCGGATTGACGTCGCCGAATGCGAACTCGTATGCGGGCATTTGCCCGTTGGGGTGCATGTACCACTCACGCAGCAGGAGCAACAGTTGGTTCTTTGCGAACTCCGGATCGATCTGCGCCATGGGGATCATGTGGAATGCAGTGTCCCATGCGGCGAACCATGGGTACTCCCACTTGTCGGGCATGGAGAGAACGTCACGACAGAAGAGGTGACGCCACTCCGCAGACTTTTTACTGCGCGGTGGTGGCGCTACCTGTGTTGAGTCGCCGCTCATCCACTGCTGCGCGATGAAGTAGTAGAACTGCTTGCACCATAGCAGTCCTGCGTAAGCCTGGCGCGAGACGTTGCGCTCTTCCTTGGTGGCCTGGAGCGGGATGTGCGTTCCATAAAAATCGTTTGCTTCTGCGATGCGTTGATCGAAGATGGCTGCTGCTTGTTCCGCTTCAATGCGCGGCGGATGGGGCATATCTGCTGTTGGCAGTCGGACGAGGCGCAAGTAGACGGATCGGCTTTCGCCTGCGGGGATGGTGTCTTTGAAGAGCAGTGCGCAGCGTGTGCCCTCTGTGTGTTTCACGGCGTTGGCGTCGCCGTGAACGATGTAACGATCGAAGCCGTCTTTGCTGTAATGCGGCTCGCCTTTGTAGTTGGGGTCGAGGCGGAAGAAGTTGGTGTCGTTCTCAGTGAAGAGCAGTTCACTGGGCGTGAGTTGGCTGCCGGTGAGCGCGTAAAAGTTATATGTGCCCAGCATCTTGTGGACGGCGCGGACGCCTGTCTCTGCGCGCTTGCGAATGATGGGACGCGTTTTGCCGGTGGCTTCAAGATTGCGCCATGACCAGTTGTTGCGCAGCGTCAACGTGGGCAGCAGGTAGAGCGGTGCAGCGTCAGGGCCGCGATTGGAGGCGGTGATGCGGATGAGCGTGTCTTCATCGTCGGCCTTGGCGTATTCGATGAGGATGTCGAAGTAACGGCTCTCGTCGAAGATGCCGGTGTCGAGTAGTTCGTACTCAAGGTCGTTGTAGCCACGACGCTTGTTTTCTTCGCGCAGCTGCTGGTACGGGAAGGCACGTTGCGGATACTTGTAGAGCGCCTTGCAGTAGCTGTGCGTGGGTGTGGCGTCGAGATAGTAGAACTGCTCTTTGACGTCTTCGCCGTGATTGCCTTCCTGATTGCCGAGGCCGAAGAGGCGCTCCTTCAGGTGCGAGTCCTGGCCGTTCCACAGCGCGGTTGAGAAGCAGACGCGGCATTGGCGGTCGGTCCATCCGAGAAGACCGTCCTCGCCCCAGCGATAGGCACGGTACTGCGCCATCTCGTAGGGAAAGCTAGTCCACACATTGCCATCGGCGGAGTAGTCTTCGCGCACGGTGCCCCACTGGCGTTCCGGAAGGTAAGTGCCCCAGCGCTGCCAGTTCTTTTGACGGGTCCGATTTTCTTCTAAGCGATGTTCTTCGGCGGTGGTGTGTGACATGGGTTCTTTGATGCTCAAGTGTCCGATAGGTCACAAGCTGATTGGGATACCACATTTTTGTTAGTGGCCGTTGCAGTGTCTGGCTATGGGTTAGTGTATTGACGCTTGACCGGGCGTGCATGTTGGCTTGGAATTGGCGGATGAAACTTCTTCGCGTGTTGGTGTTGTGTGTTTTGAGTGCGGGTGTTGCGGTGGCGCAGGCGAATCCACTACTGGATCATGCGGACCCATTCATTACGCTGCATCCGGTGCAGGGCAAGTACGTGTTGCTGGCGACCACGGGCAACAACATTACGCTTTGGAGCGGCGCCTCTGTGCCTACCGCGGCGCAGGATAGCAAGGTGGTGTTAACCGCGCCTGAAGGGATGGATCAGGTGTGGTCGCCGACGCTGTGGCAGATGCAGGGGAAGTGGTGGATCTACTTTACGGCTCGCATGAACAAGGGCGGCCATGCCATCTTTGTGTTGTCGTCAGATACGACTGATGTGTTTGGTAGCTACACGTTTCATGGTGCGCTGGAGCTGGGAAGACCTTCGATTGATCCGTCATTGTTGATGGTGAAGGGCGTGCCGTACCTGATGTATGTGACAGTGGATCGTGGTGAGAATGCGATCTGGATGACGAAGCTTGCATCGCCATTGCAGCCGGTGGGTGAGAAGGCATTGATTGCGGAACCGGAGTTCGCGTGGGAGCGTGGTGCGGGGACGACGAAGAACTATCCCGTGAATGAAGGGCCTACAACGCTGTATCACGCGGGTAAGACTTTCATTGTGTATTCGGGGAGCGATACGGCATCGCCACGATATTGCTTGGGATTGTTGACGTTTCGTGGCGGCGATCCGTTAGTGCGGACGAACTGGGTGAAGATGCCGCAACCGGTGTTTGAGGCGAATCCTGCGAATGGGATTTATGGGCCGGGGCGTGGCACGTTTGCGCAGGATGCTGGCGGTTGGTGGCTGCTGTATGCGGCCAAGGCTACGGATGATCCTACGTCTCGGAATCGTGCGGTGCGGGCGCAGCGATTTACGTGGAAGGATGGCGTGCCGGTGTTTGGTGTGCCGATGAAGGATGGGCCGATCAACTCTCGCTGATCGGCCCTGTTGTTCTTAGAGTTAATTTTTGTTCACAGGCGGACAGGAACGCCGTGTTGTTGCAGTTCGCGCTTGAGTGCCCAGCTATCGGTGATGCCGAAGTGGAAGATGCTGGCGGCGAGTGCGGCGTCTGCTTTACCGCGACCAAACACATCTGCGAAGTGTTGTGCGTTGCCTGCGCCGCCGCTGGCAATGACAGGGATCTGCACGGCCTGCGAGACGCGTGCGGTGAGTTCGTCGTCGAAGCCGGTGCGTCGACCGTCGGAGTCCATGCTGGTGAGCAGGATTTCGCCTGCGCCGCGCTGCTCAGCTTCAATGGCCCAATCGACTACTTTCAAGCCGGTGTTTTTGCGTCCGCCGCTTACGTACACTTCGGCATTGCCTACGGGATCGGATGAGTCCGCGGCACGCTTGGCGTCGATGGCGACGATGACGGCTTGGGCTCCGAAGCTGCTGCCGATTTCACCGATGAGTTCCGGGCGTGCGATTGCGGAGCTGTTGATGCTGACCTTGTCTGCGCCTGCCAAGAAGACCTGCTCCGCGTCTTCCGCCGAGCGGATGCCGCCGCCTACGGTGAAGGGGATGAAGAGTTCCGCGGCGGTGCGCTTCACTGTGTCGATGAGTGTGCCGCGGCCTTCGTGTGTAGCGGTGATGTCGAGCAGAACGATTTCGTCCGCGCCCGCTGCTGCGTGGCGGTGGGCAAGTTCGGCGGGGTCACCAGCGTCGATGATGTCGACGAACTGAATGCCTTTGACGACGCGTCCGGCACGGACGTCGAGACAGGCGATGATGCGTTTGGTCAGCATGTTATTTCTTCTTCCCGCGAATGTTGAGTAGCTTCATAAGTCCATCGAGAAGCGGAGAGCTTTCACGATCACGGATATGTTGAATTCGAGTGCGCTCAGCTACTTCAATGGCTCGCAATGTTATAGGGCCAGCTTCTGCGCGAATTCGATTTGCATTTCTTAGTGATGGGAGTGGTTCTCCGAGGCCGATGTAAACCAAATTGGAGTCGTCAACGGCTGTTTGTTCTACAAATCTCATAAGCCGTTTGAATTCGTGATCATCAGTTTCAGCAACATCATCCAATCTTGGCTGAAGGATGGTTTCGAAGATTAGATAGTGGCCGGGCTCCTCGTCGTCAAAGTAATCGAACATCTTCAATGCGTGCTCCTCCAAGTGGGGGAACTGAGCGAAAAAGCGCGCGTTGAAAGCTGTCCAGATCATCACAGCTCCACGAAATTGCGTAGTAGTTTGAGGCCGGTGTCGCCGGATTTTTCTGGGTGGAACTGGACGCCCATTACGTTGTCGCGTTCTACGGCTGCGGTGAAGGGGCCGCCGTAGCTGGTGGAGGCTGCGGTGTCTTTGCTGATGGGCGCGCGCCAGGAGTGGGTGTAGTAGACGAACTCGCCGTTGGTGATGCCGCGCAGCAGTTTGCTGTCGGGGCGGATGTCTTCGAGGGAGTTCCAGCCTACGTGGGGGCTTTTGAGTTCGGCTCCGTTGAAGGTGGCAGGGAAGCGTTCGCACTTGCCGCCAAAGGCGCAGAGGCCGTCGGTGCTTTCTGCTTCCGTGGAGCCCTGATAAAGCCACTGCAAGCCCACGCAGATACCGAGGAAGGGCACGCCGCGTGCGATGGCTTCGCGTGTGGCCTCGGTCAGCTGTAGGTCATGCAGAAGCTGTGTGGCCTGAAAGTGACCCACGCCGGGAAGGACGATCTTGTCGGCCTTGCGGACGTCGTTGGGCGATTGCGTGATGTTGGTCTCTGCACCGAGATAGTTAAGTGCCTTAACTACGCTGGTGAGATTGCCGGCTTTGTAGTCGATTACCTGGATCATAATTTTTAGGCGAGTCCGCGGGTTAGCGAGTCAGCAAGTCAGCGGGCTCGGTGTTCTTCGTTTTGAATCCACGTATGATGCGGGCAATTTCTAATACAAACGTAATTGCGAAAATGAAAGCCAAATCTTTCGCACTGCTCTTGAGTGTTTCCCTAAATGCTCCATCTACCAGCATTAAAGTGACCACAATCCAAAGTGGAAGAGACGCCCACTTCTTCTGCAGATATCCCAGTAAGCAGAGCGGGAACATAAGCACTGCACAGGCGTTACCTAAAGTGAGATGTGGGTAATAGCCATACGACACGAATCCAAGACCACACATGAAAAGCGCACCTGCGCTTGCCATGATGAATAAGGGAACCGACATGTCTGTACGGCTAATTCCCCACATAAGACGTCCCTAGAGCAGCCCCTTAGTGGAGGGCAGCAGGTCTTTCATGCGTTCGTCGCGGCTTACGGCTCCGCGTAGGGCTCGGGCGAAGGCTTTGAAGATGGCTTCGATCTTGTGATGGTTGCTGCGGCCGTACATGGTTTTTACGTGGACGTTGCAGCGGCCGCCGCGGGCGAAGCCGTCGAAGAAGTCGGTGACGAGTTCGGTTTGCATGTCGCCGACGATGGCTACGTTGACCTGGTCGTCTACGGCGTAGCCGACGCGGCCGCTGATGTCGATGGCGGCGACGGCGAGTGTCTCGTCCATGGCCATGACGAAGTAGCCTGCGCGCAGGATGCCTTTCTTGTCGCCGAGTGCCTTATCGAACGCTTCGCCGAGTGCGATGCCTACGTCTTCAATGGTGTGGTGCTGGTCGACGTCGAGGTCGCCGTTACAGACGAGGTCGAGATCGAAGCCGCCGTGGCGCGTGAAGAGTTCCAGCATGTGATCGAAGAAGCGGATGCCGGTGCGGACGTTGTAGGTGCCCTGGCCGTCGAGGTTGAGGCGCAGCTTGATCTTGGTTTCGGTGGTGTTGCGATCAATCTCTGCGATGCGTGGCGATGCGGTGGCAGCCACTGCGGGAGTGCCCGGCTGATTGGGGAACGCTTCGGTGTATGCGGGTGCGGTGTGGAGGTCGCTTCCGTTTTGTTCATTACTCATAGTCGGGTGTCTCCTTCGGTTGTGTCTCCGGCTTGTTCACTTCGGCGGGCGTCCATCCCATGCCTGCAAGTGTGTCGCGGAGTGCGGCGATGCCGGTGGTGATCTGATCTTCAAGGCCAATGGTGATGCGGACGCAGCCATCGAGGCCGGGGTCGCTGCTGCGATCGCGGACGAGTACGCCGCGTGCGCGCATGCCATCGACAAATTCCTTGTGGCGCGGGCCAATGTGCATGAGTACGAAGTTGGCGTGCGACTGCCAGTAAGGCACCTTCATGTTGGCGAGCGCCTTGTACACGCGTTCGCGGCCTTCGGTGATTTGTGCGACGTACCAGTCGATGTATTCGGTGTCGTCTACGCTGGCGTTGACGGCGGTGAGTGCGATGCCGTTGACGTTGTAAGGCGAGCTGGCCTTGCGGAGATGGTTAATCAGATTAACTGGTCCGGCGATGGCGCCGACGCGCAGGTTGGCCAGACCGTAGGCCTTGCTGAAGGTGCGCGCGATGAGAATGTTGGTTAGTTCTCCGCTGATGAGATCGTCCATGACGGATTCGCCGAAGAAGTGGAAGTACGCTTCGTCGACGAGAATCACCGCGTGTGGTGCGGCTTTCGCGATGGTGCGAATCTGCTCACGCGTGATGGTGTTGCCGGTGGGGTTGTTTGGCGAGCAGAGGATGATGAGCTTGGTCTTGGGCGTGATGGCTGCGAGCATGCGCTCGTAGGGGAACTCAAGCTTGTCATCCATCTGGATGCGAACGAGTTTCGCGCCCATCGCCATGGCGTTGACGTCATACATGAAGAACGACGGCGTGGCGAAGAGGCATTCGTCACCTTCTTCAAGGAAGGTGTAGGTGACGAGGTGAATGCCTTCGTCAGTGCCGTTGGCGAGCAGGACCTGTTCTGGCTTGAGGCCGTAGTGTGCGGCGACCTTTGCTTCTACGGGGCCGCGCTCGGGATAGATGGTGAAGCTTTCCAGCGAGAGTGTGCTGAGTGCTTCACGCACGCGCGGCGATGGTGCGTGCGTGTTCTCGTTGAAGTCGAGGCGCAGAGCGTCGCGGCCACCGAGAGGTGGGTGGTACTCCGGCATGGCGAGGATGGCGCGGCGGGGTTGAATGTCGCTCATCGTTTGCCTCCTTTTCTGCGGATGCGCACGGAGTTGGCGTGCGCGATGAGGCCTTCGGCCTCTGCGAGTGCGATGGCGTGCGGCGCAAGTGTGGCGAGGCCGCTGCGCGTGTAGTTCTGCACAGTGATGACTTTGAGGAAGTCGTTCACGCTGAGTCCGCCACGCATACGACCGACGCGGCCTGTGGGCAGAACGTGGTTGGGGCCGCTGATGTAATCGCCCATGGATTGCGGTGAATAGTTGCCGATGAAGACGCTGCCAGCGTTGATTACCCACTTGAGGTCTTTGTCGCTGTCGACGGTGAGGTGTTCGGGTGCGAGGCGGTTGGTGATGGTGTGTGTCTCTTCGATATCGCCGCAGAGGAAGACTGTGCCGCGTGCCTTCAATGAGATTTCAGCGAGCTTGTTGCCCTTGGCTTGCAGCTTGGTTTCCGCAACCACGTCGCGTGCGAGCTGTTCGTTTGCGGTGACGAAGACCGCGAGGGTTTCGGGGTCGTGCTCGGCCTGCGCAACGAGGTCGGCGGCGATGCCTGCGGCATTGCCCTTCTCGCTGGTGACAACGATTTCCGTGGGACCTGCGGGCATGTCGATACCGCACTCGGTGGATGCGATGATCTTCGCGGCGGTGACGTAGAGGTTGCCGGGGCCAACGATCTTATCGACGTGCGTGATGGTCTGCGTACCGTATGCGAGTGCTGCGATGGCCTGCGCGCCGCCGGTGCGATACATCTCCGTGATGCCTGCGAGGTGCGCTGCCGCGAGTGTTTCGCGTGCGGGCTTCGGCGAGCAAACGACGATGCGCTTGACGCCTGCGACGGATGCGGGGATCGCGGTCATCAGCAGCGTTGAGGGAAGAGGGAAGCGTCCACCGGGGACGTAGCAGCCAACAGATTCGAGCGGGCGAACGATCTGGCCTACGGTGACGCCGGGCGTGTTCTGCGTCATCCACTCTTCGGCTTTCTGTTGTTCTGCGAAACTGCGAATGTTTTCTGCTGCGGTCTGCAATGCGGCTTTTAGTTCTGGTGATGTTTCATTCCACGCGGCGAGCATTTCTTCCTGCGTTACGCGGATGGGGCCGTTCAAGCTGTCGAACTGCGTTGCGTATTTCAGCAGCGCCTTGTCGCCGTTCTTCTGCACGTCGCGCATGATCTTGCGGACGACGGGTTCCACCTCGGCGGTTTTGACTGCACCGCGGCGCTCGAGTGTGGCGAGGAGTTCGTAGGCGTTAGCTTTGGCGCGGCCTGTGGTCTTGATGAGCTTCATTGGTCGTCCCTTGTTGCATTCCCGTGGTGCGAGAGGAATGCAGGTCCTTCGACTTCACTTCGTTTCGCTCAGGATGACGCACGCTGTGCGTATGAGCCTCGCTGTTCCTCACGCGAGCTTCGTTACATGAAGCTCGCATGAGGAGGCTGTTCTACAGAACAACCTTGCTCAGCGGATATTCGACAATGCCGCTGCCGCCTGCTGCCTTGAGCTTGGGGATGACTTCGCGCACGGTGCTTTCGGGCAGGATGGTGTTCACGGCGACCCAGTTCTCATCCTTCAAATGCGAGACGGTGGGTGACGAGAGTGCGGGCAGGATCGACAGGATTTCGTCGAGGTTGGCCTTGGGTACGTTGAGCATCAGGCCGACCTGCGAGAGCGCGTTGATGGCGCCATTGAGCATAAGCGCCAGGTTGTCGATCTTCTGCTTCTTGAACGGATCGGCGTAGGCAGCCTTGTTGGCGATGAACTGCGTCTCGCTTTCCATCAGCAGATCGATCACGCGGAGGCGGTTGGCGCGGAGGCTGTTGCCGGTCTCGGTGACTTCAACGATGGCGTCGCAGAGCATGGGCGGCTTCACTTCGGTTGCGCCCCAGGAGAAGTCGACCTTAACGTTGATGTTCTTTTCGGCGAAGTAGCGCTTGGTGTACTCGACCAATTCGGTGGCAATGACTTTGCCTTCCAGGTCTTCGGGCTTCTGATAGGGCGAGTCTTCGGGAACGCAGAGAACCCACTTCACCTTCTGGCGGCTGGCCTTGCTGTACGTGAGCGAGGTGATGCGCTCAACGTCGGAGAGGTTCTCAAGAATCCAGTCGTTGCCGGTGAGGCCTGCATCAAGTGAGCCGGTTTCTACATAACGTGCCATCTCCTGCGCGCGGACGAGCATGCATTCGATCTCGGCGTCGTTGATGGAAGGGAAGTAGCTGCGGCCCGAGGGATCGATCTGCCAGCCAGCAAGTTTGAAGAGGTTGAGTGTGGCGTCCTGTAGGGAGCCCTTGGGGATGCCGAGTTTGAGTTTCTTGCTCACTGTTTTCTCCGAAGTTTGGAAACTTGTTGTCGCGATGCGCGCGTTACTTGCCGAGTTCGATTTCTTTGGTGAAGCAGCTTACGGTGCCTTCGTGGCAGACCAGGCCGTCGCCTTCCACTTCCACCTGGAAGAGCAGCGTGTCAAAGTCGCAGTCGGTGCGCAGGCTGACAATCTTCAGGCGGTTGCCGCTGGTTTCGCCCTTCATCCACAGCTTGTTGCGTGTGCGCGAGAAGAAGGTGACGAATCCGGACTCCAGTGAAAGGCGGTAGCTCTCCTCATTCAGGAAGCCGAGCATGAGCATCTGGCCGGTGGCTGCGTCCTGCACAATGCCGGGGACAAGGCCGCCTGCTTTTGCGAAGTCGATGGTGGGTTGCGGGGCTGCTGCTGTGGTCATACGTTCCTCAAGTCTGATGTGTCGTTTGTGATGAGGCGGACACAACAAAGCCCGCCGGTGAGCATCGCTCGGGCGGGCTGGTGATGAATCGAATCCTGTGCTTGCTGCCTTCGTTTACCGCTTTGCACCGGATACCGCCGCCGTCGCGCTGATATGCGCGTGGTGATGGTGGCCGTGATGGTGCGTGCGGACGAGCATTGCAGCTATAAAGCTACCCGGGATGCGGGCGGTATGTCAATTATTTCAGTGCGATGAAGAGCTTTGACTACGGTCTATGCAGCGGCGCTGCGGTGGCGTATCTTCCTTACGGAAGTACTCTTTGGAGGACATTTCGTATGAAGTTTTTCCGCTCGCTTCCCCTTCTTGCACTGGCGCTGACCCTGCTGCCGGTTTCACCCGCGCAGAGCAAGCCGGCGGCCAAGGCTGCTGCAACTGCTCCGACCCCTCCGGCGATGACCATGGGTGATCCGCTGGATATCAATACGGCATCGCTGGACCAACTGCAGGCTCTGCCGGGCATTGGCCAGGTGTACTCGAAGAAGATCATTGACGGTCGTCCGTACACGGCGAAGAACCAGCTTGTATCGCGCGGCATTGTTCCCAAGGCCACGTATGACAAGATTTCGTCGCAGATTGTAGCGAAGCAGGTTAAGAAGTAGCTTCGAGTTTTACGTATGAGAAAGGGGGAGCCTCGCGGCTCCCCCTTTCTATTTGTGTGTCTCGTTAGCCTTTGAGGGCTGCGTTGACCAGTTGCTTGGCTTCGTCCTGAATCTGGCGTAGGTGATCTTCACCCTGGAAGCTTTCCGCGTAGATTTTGTAGACGTCTTCTGTGCCGGAGGGACGTGCTGCGAACCAGCCGTTCTCCGTCGCGACCTTCAGACCGCCGATGGATGCGCCGTTGCCGGGTGCCTTGGTGAGGATGGCAGTGATGGGTTCGCCTGCCAGTTCCTTGGTCGTGACCTGTTCCGGCGATAGCTTGCCGAGCTTGGCCTTTTCTTCCTTGGTAGCTGCGGCGTCAATGCGCTGGTAGACGGGGTTGCCGAAGCGTTCCGTGAGCGACTGGTAGAGCTGTCCGGGGTCTTTGCCGGTGCGTGCGGTCATCTCGGCGGAGAGCAGGCCCATGATGAGGCCGTCCTTGTCGGTGGACCATGCGGAACCGTCAAGGCACAGGAACGATGCGCCTGCCGACTCTTCGCCACCGAAGCCGAGCGAACCATCGGAGAGGCCGTTGACAAACCACTTGAAGCCGACAGGTACTTCGAGAACCTTGCGGCCAAGACCAGCGCCGACGCGATCAATCATCGAGGATGAGACGAGCGTCTTGCCGATCGCAGCTTCCTTGCGCCAGTTGGGGCGGTTGTCGAAGAGGTACTCAATGCTGACGGCGAGGTAGTGGTTGGGGTTCAGCAGGCCGGTGGATTTAGCGACGATGCCGTGGCGATCGTGGTCGGTGTCGCAGGCCCAGCTTACGTCGAAGTGGTCCTTGTTCTGGATCATGCCAGCCATGGCGAAGGGCGAGGAGCAATCCATGCGGATCTTGCCGTCCCAATCAATGTGCATGAAGCGGAAGGTGGGATCCACGATGGTGGAGAGCACCTGCAGCGGCAGCTTGTATTTGTCGGCGATGCGCTGCCAGTAATAGACGCCTGCGCCGCCGAGGGGATCAACGCCCAGCTTGAGGCCGCTGGCGGCGATGGCCTGCATGTTGACCACGTTGGAAAGGCCGTCAACGTACTCGGTGATGTAGTCGTGCTTCGTTGTTGTGGAGGCCTTCAGTGCCTGTTCAAACGGCAAGCGCTTTACGCCTGCGAGCTTTGCTTTCAGGATGTCGTTGGCGCGGTTCTGCACCCAGCCTGTGACGTCGGTGTCGGCAGGGCCGCCGTTGGGCGGGTTGTACTTGAAGCCGCCATCCTCCGGCGGATTGTGCGAGGGCGTGATGACGATGCCGTCTGCCAGGCCGTCTTTGCGGTCCTTGTTGTAGTCCAGGATCGCGTGCGAGAGCGCGGGTGTTGGCGTGTAGCCGGGCTGACCGTTGGTCTCGGGCGTGCCCGCGTCGATGCGTGTGGCAACGCCATTGGCAGCAAGGACTTCAAGAGCGCTGCGGAAGGCGGGTTCGCTGAGGGCGTGAGTGTCCATAGCGAGGAAGAGCGGGCCGGTGATCTTCTGGCCTGCTCGGTACTCGCAGATGGCCTGCGTGATGGCGAGGATGTGGTCCTCATTGAATGCGCCCTGGAGCGCTGAGCCGCGATGGCCGCTGGTTCCGAAGCTGACCTTCTGCGCGGCGTTATCCGCGTCGGGGTGCAGCGTGTAGTAAGCGGAGACGAGACGGGGCAGGTCGGTGAGGTGATGTGGATCGGGCAGTTTACCGGCGTTCGGGCTGTTGCTCATCAGTGTGCTTCCTCAAAGAAACAAATTGGTGCATAGCGAACCCTGCGAGTGTATCGCGGGAGTGTTATTCCCGTTTTGGGATTACCTGTGCTTAGATGCGGAAATTCTGTGTTGTGTGTTGCCGTTGCGGCGGGAGTGGGGTGGAGTTCTGTCGTTACACTGTAGCTCTCCTGAATAGGCATACGGACAGCGAATGGCCCTGTTGGTATATGGCCTTTTGCATCGTGTGTTGTGAGTTGACTTACGCCGCATGCGATTGTGTTTGACTCCATTACGGACTGCGCATAGGCAGTCCGTTACCGCGGCGCTGGCATTTGCAGGCCTGTTGCTGTTGCCGGGGCGCGTCCACGGACAGGCGGCGACGCTGGCTGCAGATACTGCTGTGGATACTGGGCGTCCATCCGTCAATTTCGGTTCGTTGAGCAATCTCTACATCAACAGCACCAGCACTTCGCTGCTGCGATTTGACCTGGGCACGTTGCCGTCTGGCACGACCGGATCGCAGATTAGCCGGGCCACGTTGCGCCTGTATGTGAACCGAGTGAATACGCCGGGAGTGGTTGGTGTTGCACCGGTTTCAGCGGCATGGGCGGAAGGCGCGGTCACGTCGCAGACGCTGCCTGTGTTTGGCACTGTGGCGCAGGTGTTTGCTGTTACGGATGAAGGGCAGTTTGTGACGGTGGACGTCACGGCGATGGTGCAGGCCTGGGTGAATACGCCGTCGACAAATTTTGGCTTGGCGTTGACGGCGTCGACTGCGGACGTGGTGCTGGATAGCAAGGAAAGCGATACCACGGCGCATCCTGCGGAGTTGCAGATTGCACTGACCAGCGGTGTTGTGGGGCCGGTGGGACCGCAGGGGCCGAAGGGCGACAAAGGCGATGCTGGGGCCCCGGGTCCACAAGGTATTCAAGGTCCGAAGGGCGATCCGGGACCACAAGGCATACAGGGCATTCAAGGTGTTCAAGGACCGGCTGGGCCTGCGGGTGGTCCTGTTGGACCGCAGGGGCCGGTTGGTCCTCAAGGGCCAAAGGGTGACAAGGGCGATCCCGGTTACGGGCTGACCTACAAGGGCGCTTGGAATGCGGCCTTGTCATATGCGACGGGCGATGTTGTCACGTCTGGGAATGCCGCGTGGGTGTCGCTGGTGGACGCGAATGTAGGGAATGCGCCGAGTGCGTCCGGAGCATCGTGGGGACTGCTGGTCCCTGCGTCTTCCGGGACGTCGACGGTCATCAACGGGTTGCTGTTTGACGCCACGTACGTGCCCACCACGAACTATGCGACGAACCATGTTGTGACGTGGCAGAACACAGCCTGGGTCTCATTGCATGATGCGAATCATGGCAATGCGCCGGATGCTTCGGTAAACGACTGGGCTGTGCTGGTACCTGCTGCCATTGGGATTCAGGGGCCACAGGGAGCTGCGGGAGCGACTGGTCCACAAGGCCCTCAGGGTGTGAAGGGCGATACGGGCGACGTTGGACCACAAGGAGCGCGTGGTGCAACGGGAGCCACGGGGCGTCCGGGGTTTGTGTATCAGGGGGCGTATGCGTCCGCCACGAACTACGCCGCAGGAGATGTGGTGATGTGGCAGGGCGGCGCCTGGGCGTCGTTGGTGGATTCGAATCAAGGGAACACGCCGGATATTTCGCCAACCTATTGGGGAGTGCTGACCTCGCAAGGCGCTCAGGGGTTGAAGGGCGATAAAGGCGACACAGGCGTCGCCGGGCCACAGGGGCCCGAAGGTATCGCAGGTGTGGCTGGACCTCAGGGGCCGACCGGACCGATGGGATCGACTGGACCGCAGGGCGCTCCAGGACGCGATGGTGCACAGGGCGTGCAGGGACCAACGGGGCCGGTAGGGCCGCAGGGCAATCCGGGACCGGCAGGTCTGTCGTGGCAAGGGACGTATGCGTCTGCCACGAACTACTCCGCGAACGATGCTGTGGCATGGCAGGGGCAGACATGGCTTTCCCTGCATGGCACGAACCAAGGAAATACGCCGGATAGCTCGCCTGGAGACTGGACTCTGTTGGCCGCGGCGGGTGCCACGGGTTTGCAGGGGCCACAGGGAGTTCAAGGACTTCAAGGACCGGTGGGGCCAGCAGGTCCACAAGGTGCGAAGGGTGATCCCGGCGACACAGGTGCTCAGGGTCCGCAGGGTGCTGCAGGAATGCAGTATCAGGGCGCTTACAACAGCAGCACCAGTTATGCGTTGCATGATGCGGTGGCGTATGGGGGTGGTACGTGGATTTCGTTGCAGGCGATGAACCATGGCAATCCCCCGGATTCGTCGGCGCTGTGGTGGCAGCAGATTGCTGCTCCCGGAGCGCCGGGGCCTGTGGGTTCTCAGGGAGCGAAGGGCGATCCCGGCGATACAGGTCCTCAGGGTTTGCAGGGACCGATTGGTCCCACCGGCCCGCAGGGTCAGCCAGTGCATTTTCTGGGGGCATGGTCGGCGACAACGCCATATCTGACCGGCGATGCAGTTTTCTATGGCGGCTCGGCGTATATCGCTTCGAGTGCGGTGACGGGGAACGCTCCGGGTGTGAGTCCGGTGTGGCAGTTGCTCGCCCAGAAGGGTGATGCTGGAGCCGCAGGCTCGCAGGGAGCTCAGGGAATTCAGGGTCCACAAGGAAATCCGGGAGCCGCTGGTGCAACAGGGCCGCAGGGCGCCGCGGGATTGCAGTGGAAGGGCGTGTGGAACGGCAGCACCGGGTATGTGACGGGCGATGCGGTTTCGTATAGCGGCTCTGCTTATATCTCGACTTCCGATGTAAATGTGGGAGTGACTCCGGGATCGTCACCCTCGTGGTCGTTGCTGGCAGCTGCAGGTGTAGCAGGGCCTGCGGGTACGAATGGCACCAATGGAACGAACGGTGCGACGGGTACAGCAGCAACCATTCAAGTAGGCACGGTCAGTACAGGCACTGCGGGCAGTAGCGTGGTGGTACAGAACGTCGGCACCAGCAATGCGGCCGTTTTGAATTTCACCATTCCGCAAGGAGCGGCGGGAGCAGCAGGCACGCCGGGGTTGAACTACAAAGGAACGTGGCTGAACGGCTCTGGATACAGCACAGGCGATGTCGTCTTCGAGGCTGGATCGTCGTACGTGTCCAAGCGAGATACAAATACGGCTGATCCCGCAACGTCTGTTGCGAACAATACGGGCGACTGGGCACTGCTGGTTTCACAGGGAAGCCCAGGACCTGCAACGGTAGCGATTGGCACAGTGACCAGCGGTGCAGCCGCTGCTGTTACGAATACAGGGACTTCGAATGCAGCGGTGTTGAACTTCACTTTGCCGAAAGGCGATACCGGCGCAACCGGTGCTGTAGGGCTAACGTTCTTTGGGGCGTGGGATAGTTTGGTTTCTTATCCACCCACAAGCGTGGTCACCTATAACGGCTCGGCTTACTTTGCACGCGCTGCCAGCAGCGGCGTGCATCCTGTAGGCGATCCGACGAGCGCGTCGGCATGGTCCCTATTGGCTGCTGCCGGAGCGAACGGTGCGGCTGGAACTGCCCCATCGATCAACGTGTACGCCACGCATACGGGCAACGCGGGAACTTCCGCCATTGTGAAGAACGTGAGCACAGACCCGTCGAGTATCCAGCTGGACTTCACCATCCCAAAGGGAGATACCGGCGCGACAGGACCGACTGGTGCGACCGGGCCTGCGGGCTCGGGCGGTGGAGGCAGCTCGTTTTTCACGACGGTACACACGGTGCCGAATGGAGCGGCGCAGTATCACAACCCCATCGCGGATGCGAAAGGCACAACCGAAAACGGTGCCGTACTGGGATGGCTTCCCTCGACGTGCAACCTGGCCAGCATTCAGGCGTATTACTATGCCGCGGCCACCACGGGTGGGCAGCCGACGAATGCGCAATTAACCATTCGCACGGGAACGCCAGGAAACATGAGCGCGGCAACGGCGTGTACGGTAGCGCCGAACACCACGACTACATGCACAGGGCCGGGAACTCTGGGGGCCGGCAACTTCGTGTCGCTGAACATCTCTACGATCGCGACCACGACGTCGTACCTGTACACACAGTTCAGTTGTAACTAGTGCTTGCGTGAGAGGGCAGCCTTTGTTGTAGAAGGCTGCCCTCTGAATCTGTCGGGGTTTCTTGCAGAGACCTTAGAGAGGCGTGACGTCCGACGCCTGCCAGCCCTTGGGTCCCTTCACCACGTTGAATTGCACTGCCTGGCCTTCCTGCAGGCTCTTAAAGCCATTGGACTGGATTGCCGAGTAGTGTACGAAGACGTCCTCGCCATTTTCACGGCTGACGAACCCGAATCCCTTTGCGTCGTTGAACCACTTCACTGTGCCCTGTTCCATAAAGCCCGGTCCCTCTTCTTCTTTGTTCGAGTCTGCCGTTGAATACAAGGGATCAACCGCTTTTGGCGGGGAAATGACCACTTTGTCTCAAACGATTGCGCATAGACTAGCACGAAACTAAAAATTTACTGAGGAAAAACAAAGGTTCGTACGATTTCGTGAAAACACCGAAGTCTGGCGACCCCATTTCCGCGAAAGACTAGCGTTGCGCGACTTTTGCGACGATCGCTGCTGCGCGTTCCAGAACTTGATCCAGCGTCATGCCGGTCGTATCGACAAGAACAGCGTCATCTGCGGGCCGTAGTGGGCTCTCTGTGCGCTCACGATCGCGCTTGTCACGTTCACGCATATCGCGAAGAAGATCTTCCTTGGATTCGGTTGCTGGCTGCTGCGCATAGCGACGATCACCGCGTGCTTCCACGCTGGCATCGAGGAAGATTTTGACATCCGCGTCAGGAAAGACAACGGTGCCAATGTCGCGGCCTTCCATCACAACGCCGGTCGGCGCTGCGAGGCCAAGCGTGCGTTGTGAGTTGACCATCCACACTCGCACCGGGCCGTGTGTGGAGACCTGCGAGGCAGCCTGCGTTACATCGGGATTGCGCAGCGCAGCGGTGACGTCTTCACCATCAAGCAAAACGCGGTTGCCATTGGCGCTGGGCTCCAACGTGATGGTGGTGCTGTGCGTGAGCGCGAGTACAGCTGCGCCATCGGTCACGACAACGTCACCGCGCAGGGCCTTGAGAGCCAGGGCGCGATACATGGCGCCGGTTTCCAGATTGAGCAGACCAAAGGTGCGCGCAAGATGCGCAGCCACCGTGCTTTTGCCCGCGCCTGCGGGGCCATCAATTGCCACGACGAGGCCGTGGCGCGTTCCGTTCTGAGGTGCAGAAGTCATTCTTTCTATTGTGCCGGATGTGTGAAGCTTGCGTGACAGGTCTTAGCGGTCCGTGTTTTTGTGCATCGGGTTGCGCAGCAGCATGGTGAAGGCGAATCCTACCGTGTCTTCATGCAGGCGCAGGCCACGGCTGTAAAACGCCGACCATGTCAGGTGAGGAGCCAGCGGTACGTCCAGAGAGAGGTTGATGCCGTTGTCTTCGGCAAGTCCGTTGGAGTTTTGCGTGGCGTCTGGACGGCCGGAGCGCGGATCGACCTGGTAGACGGTTTGTGTGCCCAGTGGGAGCTGCTCGTAGCCTTCCAGGTAGAGCGTGGAGGCTCGCGGAAGTTCCAGGCTGACGCCTACACCAAAGTTCGCGAGTTCACCGCGCGAGGTCTGCGAACGTTGCACGCGACGGTTTTGCAGACGGCTGGTGGAACCGATGCCAAGGTCAACATAGGGCGCAAGGAAGCTGGCGGATTGCAGGTGGTTGGTGACGTTGTATGTCACCTTGCCCGCGCCAATGCCGTCTTCCACGGAGCCGGTGGGCGCAGCGAGCGATCCGGTCAGAACATCGTTGAAGTCGCCCAGCTTGCCCATGCTGAAGCTCTTGGAGCTCAGATGGAGCGCCATGGTGGTGTCGCCGGGCAGGCCGTGGCGGATGGTGGTGTCCGTATAGGGTGGGCCGGTGGTCGGCTGCACTACGCGTTGCGAACGCATGTACAGGAAGAGCGGCGTTGCCACGTCGGCGCTGACATAACGATTGAATCGCCATGCAAGGCTTGGGGTCAGGATGTTCGCCCAGCCGGTGATGGAATCGTATTGTGAGCTGGAGATGACGCTGGCGTTGAAACCGGTAGTACGCGGCACAATGCCCGCAGGGCCAAGGCTGTTGGCGACGGCCAGCGCCAGATCCTGATCGGACATGTTCTTGGTGCTTTGGATTGCGGCGGTGGTTTGTGGCGTCGCGGTCTGGGCAGGGCAGGTTGTTGCGGCCATCGCGGCCCACAAACCCCATCCCAAAAAGAAACGCCCTGACCGCATAGACATAGAGCCTATTCGGGCAGGGTGCTTCGTGGCAATCGACGGTTGTACTTACGAACGCTGAGTCATCGGAACGTAAGGCGCGGGATAGGCCGGGCCAGTGTATTCGGCGCGCGGACGGATCAGGCGGTTGTTGTCATGCTGCTCAATCACATGCGCTGCCCAGCCGGAGATGCGGCTTACCGCGAAGATCGGCGTGAACAGATCCATATCAATGCCGAGCGTGGTGTACGTGGAGGCGGAGTAGAAGTCGACGTTGGCGTTCAGCTTCTTTTCACCGCGTACGTAGCCTTCAATCTGTTCGCTCATCTCGTACCACTTGGCGTTGCCAGCGGCGGTGCCAAGGTCCTTCGACATGCGGCGCAGATGCGTGGCGCGCGGGTCTTCCGTCTTGTAGACGCGATGGCCAAAACCGGAAACCTTCACCTTGTTGTTCAGCAGATTCTTCACGTACTCCACGGGGTCTGCGCCAGCGGCGTCGATCTCGTAAAGCAGCTTCATCACAGCTTCATTCGCGCCGCCGTGCAGCGGCCCCTTCAGCGCGCCAATGGCGCCGGTGATGGCAGAGTGCACATCGCTGAGCGTGGCGGCGATGACGCGTGCGGCAAAGGTGGAGGCGTTCAGTTCGTGATCGGCGTGCAGAATCAACGCGCAATCAAATGCCTTCTCAGCCTCTGCAATGGGCTTTACGCCGGTCAGCATGTAGAGGAAGTTGCCCGCGTGGCTGAGCGTGGTGTCAGCCTCAACGATGGCCTTGCCCTTACGGATGCGATCGAAGTACGCCACGATCATGGCGATTTGCGAGGTAAGGCGGAAGCTCTTGCGAACGTTGGCTTCGTGGCTGCTGTCCGTGTCGTCCGGGTCGCCAATGCTAAGCAGGCTGACGGTGGTGCGCAACACTTCCATCACGTTGGCTTCGTTGGGCAGCGTCTTCAGGAAATCGACGACGTTTGTAGGAAGCGTGCGGGTGGCCGCGAGTTTCTGCTTGAAGTCTTCCAGTTCCGCGTCGGTGGGCAGTTTGCCAAACCAGAGCAGGTAAGTGGTTTCTTCAAAAGTGGATTTCGCGGCGAGCTCGTGAATATCAATGCCGCGATAGGAAAGGACGCCCGCCTCACCATCAATCCAGCAGATACCGGAGGTCGTAGCAACAATCCCTTCAAGCCCGCGTGGGGCAACTGCCTGCGACATGGATGAGGACTCCTGAGTAGGTGGACAAAACAGCCTTATAAACCGCCGTTATATCGAAAGGTCTGTGCGGTTGTCATCACGTCTGCGCGAATATCGCGCTACTCGCCGTCGCGGGAGTCCTGACTTCAGGCGGCGTACTCCTGGAATCGCTGCGGACGGAAGGCCTGCAGGTCCAGAACAGGCGGCTCATTGAGGATGAGTTCGGCCATGGCCTGCGCCGTTGCGGGGGCAAGCAGAATGCCGTTGCGGAAGTGCCCAGCAGCGACAAAAGAATGCTCGCCGGTGCGGCCAAGCAGGGGCAGATGATCGGGTGTATCGGGGCGCAGACCGGCCCAGCGCTCAACCTCCGGCGCGTCGGCCAGCGCAGGCAGCAGAGCCGCTGCTTCGGCGCGTAAATGCTGGATATCTGTGTCGTGTACGGTGCGATCGAAGCCTGAATCTTCAATTGTGGAACCGATCACGATAGTGCCATCCAACCGCGGAATCAGGTAGATGTCCTGCGTGCGCACCACGATGTTTCCCAGGCCACGCGCAGACATCGCTCCGGGCGCATTCACCCGCAGCATCTGGCCTTTGGCGGGATGTACGGGCGGTGGGCTCCATGCGCCGGTGCAGTCCAGGAAGGTGCCGCAGGAGATCACGCTGTCCTTTACGCGGACGTCGATGCCGCCTTCGCGCTGAAATGCGCCGCGGACGGGAGCGTCTTCCTGAATGGTGATGTCGGACTTGGTGACGGCATCGCGCAACGCGGCAAAAAGCTTGCGCGGGTCGACGCTGGGCTCCGCGTGTCGGCGATAACCCGATCCGGCCAGCGCCGGGAGCGCGGTGCGGTGGTGCCGCCAGCCTTCGGCGTGCTCCAGCACCCATTCCGTCTCATAGGGCACGCGTGTTCCGCCGCGCTCCGCGATGATCTCCAGGTAGTCGCGATAGAGGTTACCGCTGTGTTCCGCCATGGCCACCAGCTCCGGCGGATGCGGATGGGTGGAATCGTTAACCCCAATCATGCCCCCGGCAGCCCAGGAAGCCTGCTGCCCGGCGCGTCCCCGCTCCACCACGGTCACGGACATGCCTGCGGCTCGCAGCTCCAGGGCGCATGAGAGGCCAATCAGTCCGGCACCAGCAATGACAACATCGGGGGATCGCATGCGTCTATTCTAAGTTCGCACCATGCGTGATTCGAAATCTGCGGCGTCAGATAACGATCCGCAGAGTATCCGTGGAGGAACCGTGGACGATCAGATTTCCCATACCGAAGGACAGCGCTCCTATGCAGCGCTGCTTCCCGTTGCTGTTGCACTTTCCATTCTTTTGGCCATCGGCGCGCTCATATGGGCCTTCATGCTGCAGAACCGTCTGCAGAAGACAGAAGAAAAACTAGCCATGACGGACGAACGCGCCAGCACGCTGCAACAGCGCATTTATGCCTCCGATGCAAGGTCTCGTGCGGCTTCGGAGACGTTCGCGCAGAGGCTCGGCACCACGCAGGCACAGCTTGATGCGAAGGCTGCGGCCATCATGAAGCAGCAGAACGTTGACAATGCGAGGCGCGAAGAAGCGGAAGCGAAGTTGAATGAAAATGTGTCTGCCGTGAAGACCGACCTGGGGTCCACGAAGACGGATCTTGGCACAACGAAGACAGATGTTGCTGCGACCAAGGCTGATCTTGCAGATACGAAGTCACAACTGCAGCGCACCATGGGTGACGCGGGCGTGATGAGCGGCCTGATTGCGAAGAACCACGATGAGCTGGAAGAGCTGAAGCACAAGGGCGATCGCACCTACTACGAGTTCACGCTGCAGAAGGGCGCACAGCCCACGCTTCTGTCGTCTGTGAAGTTGCAGTTGAAGAAGGTGGATCAGAAGAAGGGCAAGTTCACGCTGAACGTAAGCTCTGACGATCGCAACATTGAGAAGAAAGACAAGACCGTCTACGAACCAGTGCAGTTCTATAGCGGCAAAAATCCTGCGTTGTTTGAGATCGTGGTGAACAACGTGGCGAAGAACCAGGTGACAGGATATTTATCTGTCCCGAAGGGGCAATAGCTGTAACAAAACGATTCGCGGCGGTGTCTACAGTCCCAGCATTCTCTCTCGCAGATGGGACTGCTTATGTTCGAGATGTCGATCGTCGAATCGTCGGGCGCGCTGAAGTCAAAGTCCAGCCGCTTTGTGTGGATCACGGCCACGTTCAACGCAATGGTTGTCGGTGCCATGATCCTGGTTCCACTGCTGTATCCGGAGGCGTTGCCACGGACATCGCTGATGTCTGCAGTGACAGCGCCTCCGCCTCCTCCCCACGCTGCGCCTGTTCAGCAAGCCGCGCCGCAGCGTCAGATGAGGCAAGTGGCAGCGATGAACATATTCACCGCTCCAAGAACTATCCCGCACACGATTGATCGCACCCATGATGCCGCGCCTCCGTTGATCGGCAGTGGAAACATGTCCATTGCAGGTGTCATGGATGGTGGTGGTTCTGGCCCCATCGGCGTACTCGGTGTGGCTCCGGGTCCACCTGTTGTGACTGTGGTGAAGCCGAAGGTGACTGCGCCTGTGCTCATCTCCAGCGGAGTGATTGCTGGCAACAGGCTTTCGGGAAATCAACCTGTCTATCCAGCGATTGCAAAGGCTGCACACCTGTCGGGTGCGGTGGTATTGCGTGCCATCATCTCGAAGACTGGAGAGATGGAGCGGCTCACAGTCATCTCAGGGCCAGAGATGCTTCGCAGTAGCGCGGTAGCTGCTGTGCAGACGTGGCGCTATCGGCCTTACCTGCTGAATGGCGAACCAACCGACGTGGAGACAACCATCACCGTGAACTTCTCGCTCGGCGGATAACGAGGTCCATCAGGACTTCGTAGATGTTGCGAAGAGATGGAAAACAATCTCTTCGCAACATACCGCTGTGGGCTATTTACTTTGGCAGTTTCACCTTTACGGTTTCCTGGTGATAGAAGCTGATGCTTACGTCGGAAGCTTTGCGCTTGTTCCACACATCCTGCGGTACGTTGTACGCAAAGATGACATAACCGTGGCCGGTAGCGCCGGGAGCGATGGTGCTTTCACGCAGCAATGGCGCGGGTGCAACGGCATCCAGCTTTGGCTGCATGTCCGGGAACATGGCGGCGAGGCGGGGCAGGTCTGGCTTCTCCAACGCATTGGCGGTCATGATTGTGCCATCTTCCATAGTCAGCGTGCCGTCGATGGTTTTCAGGAAGAGCGGTACTTCGGTGTTGTCCTTCAGCGCAATGTCGGCGATGACATAG
Source organism: Terriglobus roseus (assembly GCF_900102185.1). Taxonomy (NCBI): domain Bacteria; kingdom Pseudomonadati; phylum Acidobacteriota; class Terriglobia; order Terriglobales; family Acidobacteriaceae; genus Terriglobus; species Terriglobus roseus. The sequence goes on from NZ_LT629690.1 coordinate 94,286, forward strand.
GTAACCACGTCGGTCTGATTCTCACCAACGAGCATGCCGCCACCGCGCGCATACTTCGCCGTGTACTCAAACGTCTGCAAAGGCCCTGCGGTGGCTGTGACCTCAGGGTGCAGATACACCTTTGCAAACCATGCGCCTGCTGCTGCCAGGATTGCCAGCGCAATCAGAATGGGTACCAGCATGCCCCGCTGTTGCTTATCGCCGCCGTCCAGCTTCATCTCTGCCATGTGTTCTATGCTCTCACCTGCGTTGGACGTGGACGAAGCGCTTTGAGAAACGCATCGGCCTCGAGTGTGTTCAAAACGTCGTCCTTCGTAAGCCATGCACGACGAAGTTGTGTGATGCCGAAGCGCATCTTGTCCATGTCTTCCAGTGAATGCGCATCGGTGTTCACGCTTATTTTGCAGCCCAGCGATTTCGCTTTACGAAGATTCAGATCGCTGAGGTCGGCACGTGCAGGAGCTGCATTGTGTTCCACCGCAACGCTTAGTTCTGCACATCGACGCAGTACCTTGTCCATGTCGAATGGATACGGATCACGCTTCAACACTTTGCGTCCGGTGGGATGACCCAGGATGTGCAGATAGGGATTCTCAACAGCACGCAGCAGGCGTTCTGTTTGTTCGTCCGCAGGCAGATTGAACGCGGAGTGAATACTCCCAATGACCACATCCATCTGTGCGAGCGTTTCGTCTTCCAGGTCGAGCGAGCCATCCTGCAGGATGTCCACCTCAATGCCGGCGAAGACGCGGATGCGGCCTTCCATCTCTGCATCCACAGCATGGATAGCGCGGATGTGATCGCGTGCACGCGCATCGTCCAGACCATTCGTCATGGCAAGGTTCTTCGAGTGATCGGTGATGGCGATGTACTTCAACCCGCGCAGCAGTGCGCCTTCTGCCATCTCGCGAATGGTGAAGGTGCCATCAGTGGCAACCGTGTGCATGTGGACGTCGCCACGAATGTCATCCAGCGTGATGAGCTGCGGCAAGCTGTTCGCTTCCGCCATCTCCAGTTCGCCGCAGTTTTCGCGCAGCTCTGGTGGAATCCATTGCATGCCCATCGCTGCGTAGATTTCTTCCTCAGTTGCCGCTGCAACGATGGCGCTCTCACCCTCTTGAGGATTCATGCGTGCCAACGCATATTCGCTCAGCGTATAGCCACGCTTCAACGCTTTCTGGCGCAACAGCACGTTGTGCATCTTGGAGCCGGTGAAGTATTGCAACGCCGCGCCATAGCTAGCGCGCGGCAGCAACCGCACATCCACCTGCAGTTGATTGCGTAGCGTGAAGCTGACCTTGTTCTGACCGCGTGCAAGCAGCGTATCGATCAATGGCAACGATGCAACATGCTCTACAGCTGCACTGACAACGTCCGGTTCACATGCAGGACCGGTGACAAGAAGATCGAGGTCGCCAACAGATTCCTTGCCGCGTCGTAACGAGCCCGCTGGCGTGATGGTTTCAATGCCGGGAAATTCGCGGATCAGTTTGCTGATGGTCTCAGCGATCTCTGCTGCATTGTCGATCCGATAACGGCCGCTATTTTTCTTGGCGTCTTCAATGCCCTTAAGCAGCTTGTCCACCTGCTTCTGTCCGAAGCGCGGAAGCTTTGCCAGCTGGCCTGCCTTTGCGGCTGTTTCAAGCTCATCGATGTTGGAGATTTCAAGTGCGCTCCACATCAGCGCAACGGTCTTTGGCCCCATGCCGGGCAGGCGAAGCAGTTCCAGCATGGAGGGCTTGTACTTCTTCAGCAGCTCGTCGCGCATGGGCATGGAGCCGGTGCGAACCAGGTCCACAATGTTCGCGGCCATGCCTTTGCCAATACCGCCGATGGCAAGCAACTGTTTGGGGTCGTCAACAAGTGTGACAAGCGGGGTGGTTTGCTGTTCCACAGCTTCCGCAGCGCGGCGATAGCTGCGCACGCGAAAAGGATCAGCTGCGTCAATCTCCAGCAGCGCCGCGGTTTCTTCCAGCAGGCGTGCCATGGTGATGTTGTCCATACGGACATGAGACTACATCGACGCAAGCTAAGTTGTGAGGCCTCGTTACGCGGAGAGGAGTTTGGGCGGGTTGAGGCCCGCCCTTTTCGATTCGCCGTGAACGAAGCGTTAGGCTGCCGTCAGAATGACTGCGTCGGCCTGCGGTCCTTTGGAGCCTTGAATCACGTCGAACTCCACCGGGTCGCCTTCCTTCAGGCTCTTATAGCCATCCAACTGGATCGCGCTGTAGTGCACGAAAACATCCGCGCCACCGTCATCGCGTCCCAGAAAGCCATAGCCCTTTGCATTGTTGAACCACTTTACTGTGCCCTTGTACTGTGCCACTCGTGCTCACCACTTGCGCAACCATCACGGCCTACGTGCTCGCTGGATTATCCTTCGCGAGGATGGTGCTTGATAGACGCGCTGAAGAAGATTTCGGAGCACGGTGAGGTAATTTTTTCCGAAAAATTACAGTCTCCGATGGCATGTCATTTCATGACATCGAAGACTGCGTTTACTTGCCGGAAAGATCGCGCAAACGCTGCGCATAGCTCAGTGCGCCAATGATGGTTTTGCCATCGTGAATCTCGCCTGCGGCGCACATGCGTACTAGCTCGGACAACGGCAGAAGGCGAACCTCAATCTTTTCATCGTCCTCAGGCTGCGCCGTTCCAGCGACGATGCCGGTGGCCAGATAGATTTCCATCCACTCCGCAACAAAACCGGGGCTGGCGTAATAGCGGACCAGCTTTGTCCACTTCTTTGCGCGGTAGCCGGTCTCCTCAATCAGTTCGCGCTTGGCGGCTGCCAGGGTCTTTTCGCCGGGTTCCACACGTCCGGCAGGAAGTTCCAGCAGGTACTGGTCAGCGGCGTGGCGGAACTGGCGTTCAATCACAACGAGGGGATCAGCGGGGTTGGTGCTTTCATCAACCGCTAACACAACGACCGAACCGGAGTGTCGAACGACATCGCGAATGGCTTCCACGCCGTTCGGTTCGCGCACTTTTTCTGTGAATACGCTGAAGACTTTGCCCTGATACGCCTTTTTTGAGGACAGGATTTGTGCCTTGCCCTTGGGCACTCGGGGTGCCTTGACGGGCAGCTTCGGCATCTCTGCAGAGGCCACGACACCCTTCTTCGCTTTTGGGCTGGAAAGCTTGGTGAGTTTTTTCTTTGCGGGGGCGGTGGGTGCGATACGCTTGGCCATAGCAATCAACGTATCAAAACCTGCATCCAACACGTGGTACGTGCCATCCTATAGCGGACCCCGTTCAATCGCGGAAGCAGTGACCTGTTTATGAGTCTTGAGTGTTACCCGATCACCGTTCTTCCGCACCTGTCGCGGCTCTTCGTGGATTACACGGAGCTGCGTACGGCTGCGCCGGATGCCCCGGTGCGCCGTTTTTATGCGGCCAGCCCATTTGATGACCGTTGGATGCAGGGGCGGTCTGGACGTCTGCAACCGGAACGCAATGTTCTGGTGGATGCGCTGACGGAACAGGCCAAGGGGTTTGGTTGTAGTGACACAACGTTTGAAAATCTCGAAAAACTTCGTAACGGCGCAAGGGTGGTTGTCACCGGCCAGCAGGTAGGTCTGCTTGGCGGCCCGCTGCTCACGTTGATGAAGGCCGCCACGGCGATTCGCAAGGCTCAGGTTGCCAGCGAGCGTGGTGTGCCGCATGTGCCCATCTTCTGGATGGCCACCGAAGATCATGATCTGGACGAAGTGAACCAAGTTTCGCTGCTGGCAAGGCACAGTGTAGAGACATTGCATTCCACCTTCCCACAGCATCGCCAGCAGCCGGTGGGTGACCTGGTGCTGGGGCCTCAGATTGAGGCTGTGCTGGAGAAGGCGGAAGAACTGCTCGCCTATGCTCCCATCACAGAACTTTTGCGCAGCAGCTATACGCCGCAGGACACGTTGGCTTCCGCGTTCGCCAAATTCATCGCAGGCGTCTTTGCAGAGTTTGGTCTGATCGTTATTGACGCCAGTACCCGCGCGTTCCATCAGATGGGTGCGCCAGTAATGCGTGCGGCGATTGAAGATGCGGATGCACTTCACGCTGCCGTGGTGCAGCGCAATCACGATCTGGCGGCTGCGGGTTATGGCGCGCAGGTGCTGGTGCATGACGACAGCACGCTGTTATTCGTTGTTGGTGAAGATGGCAACCGCGTTGCCCTGAAGCGCGCTGCGGGAAGCAATGAGTGGAAGGCCGGATCGCGTGTTTATACCGCGGAAGAACTGCTGGCCATCCTGGATGCCGAGCCGGAACGTATCAGCCCAAATGCTTTGCTGCGACCAGTGTTTCAGGATGCGATTCTGCCTACGTCGGCTTACATCGGTGGCCCTGCGGAGATTGCCTATTTCGCGCAGTTGCAGCCTCTTTACAGCGCGATTCTTGGCGTACCGACACCGATCCTGCCGCGTCTTTCCGGAACACTCGTCACCGCGCCCATTCGAACCGTGATGGATCAGCATGAGGTTGCGTTCCGTGATGCGTTGACCACGGCCGATGCGCTCTCGCAACGGTTGGCGGCACGGGCGATGCCCATTGAAGGCAAACGCAAGATCGCCGGTGCGGGCAATGCTCTGGATGCCGAGTTGAAGGAAGTGGAGCAGTGGATGAGCGCCATGGACAGCAACTTGGGCCATAGTGCTTCCATTGCAGCGAACAAGATGCGTTACCAGATGAACCGTTTGCGGCGACTGGCTGCGAACTGGCAACTGGAGCGCGAGACCTTCCTGCGCAAACATGCTGAGGCGATGACGCTGAACCTTCATCCGAACGGGCATGTGCAGGAGCGTCTGCTGGCGGGCGTGCAGTTCCTTGCTGTGAGCTCGGTGGACTTGGCTCGGATGCTCGTGGAAAACGCTGAGCAGGATTGTCCCGGCCACCGCGTCTTCGACATCTAAGCCGCCGCCCACGCAGAGGGCGTAGAATCCTCTGCGTATGGCGAAGAAGCAGACGAAGGAAATCGGATTTGAAGTGATGTGTCCGGACTGTGGCGCGATGCTGCGCATTGATCCCGTGACGCAGACCATCATTGCTCACACCCCCGCCCCGCGAAAGCGCACGTTTGAAGATCTGGGCTCGGCCGCAAAGGCTGCGCGCGAGAATGATGCGCGTCGCGACAACATCTTTGCGCAGTCCGTGGAAGCGCAGAAGAATCGCGACAGCATCCTGAATGCAAAGTTTGAAGAGGCTTTCCGCAAGGCGAAAGAGACGCCGGATACGGGCAAGCCCTTCCGTGAGTTTGATCTGGATTAGTTCAGCAAAATAGGGAACAGGTTGCGATGGTTAGGAAAGTAAACTTCTTGCTTCGCGGCCTGTTGCCGCTGGCGCTGCTTGTATCCGCTTCACTGCATGCGGCCACGCTTCGCGTGAACGATTTCGGTGCAAAGGGCGACGGCGCTGGGGATGATACAAAGGCCATTCAACGCGCGCTGGATAAGGCCGCAGGGCATAACGATACGGTGACGTTTGCTCCGGGCACGTATCGCATAGGCTCCATCTTTGTGAAGAACAACACGCACCTTGATATCCCTAAGGGCGTTACGCTAATCGGCATTCAATCGCTGAGTGCGTATCCACAGATGCCAACGCGTGTCGCGGGCATTGAAATGACATGGCCTGCCGCGCTGGTGAATGTCTACAAGCAGCAACACGTGCAGATCAGTGGCGAAGGCACCATCGATGGCGACGGCAGCTACTGGTGGAAAAGCTACTGGGACCTGCGTGCCACGTATGAGCCAAAGGGATTGCGCTGGGCCAGCGATTACGATGCGAAACGGCCACGCCTGATCCAGGTGTTTGACTCGTCAGACGTGAAGCTGGGTGGCGGTTTGCAACTGCATCGCTCAGGCTTCTGGACGGTGCACATCTGCTACTCGCATGATGTCACGGTGGATGGTGTGGCCATCCGCAACAACATCGGCGGCAAAGGACCTTCGACGGATGGCATTGATATCGATAGCTCGCATGACATCCTGGTGCAACACGCCGACATTGATGTGAATGATGATGCACTGTGCCTGAAGGCTGGCCGCGACAGCGATGGTCTGCGTGTGAACCGGCCCACGTATAACGTGGTGATTCGCGATTCAGTGATTCGCTCTGGTGCTGCCGCGGTGACGTTCGGTAGCGAGACATCCGGCGGCTTCCGCAACGTGGAAGCCTACAACCTGACCGCAGAGAAGAACGTAAGCAATGGCGTACTGATTAAGAGCGCACGCGTGCGTGGCGGCTTCGGTGAAAACCTGCGTGTGCATGACCTTCATCTCGATGGTGTGAAGACGCCGATAAAGGTGACGCTGAACTGGAATCCCGCATACAGCTACGCCACATTGCCGAAGGACGCCGACCCAAAGGCCGTACCGCCGTACTGGATTCCGTTAACAACGCCTGTGCCGCCGGAGAAGGGTCTGCCGCACTTTCACGATGTCCACATCTGGAACATCGACGCGAAGAACGCGACCACTGCGATCGACATGTCCGCCTATCCAAACACAACGCTGGATAACTTCGTGATCGATCATGTGACAATTGCCGCGAAGTCTGCAGGAAGCATTACGAACACACGCAATATAAAACTGAACGACATTCAGTTGAAGATTGAGGATGGTAGTGTGCTGAAATTCGCGGACAACGCAGAGCTTCAAGGGCAGGACAAGGTGCAATACGGCATCACGCTGAAGCAATAGATCGCTACAGCGTGATGCGGACGAGACCTTGTTTTGCAGGACGATCAAGGCCAAGCTGCTGGCGCGCCGCAGGCGTCATACGTTCAGCGGACCAAGCAGGTTCCCACACAACTTCGACCGTAGAGCGACTGACTTCACGCATGCCGGCAAGGCGGTTGTGGATCTGGCCTAGCATCAAGGCTTCGCGTTCATCATTCGGAGCACGCATCGTTAAGTCGATGTGGACGAAGTAGCGCGGCTCATAGCCGGGAGCCTCTTCGTCGCGCGTGATCTGGATCCCGTAAACGAGGCCGAGATCGACGATGTTCACCTGCAACTCGGTGTCAAAACAGACACGGAGTGCCTCGCGAACATCGTCTTCGGTAAGCATGGGATTAGTGTGTGCGCTCAACCAGAGCGCGGGCCACGGCCTTCAGACGTTCAGCATGTGCACCAAAGCGATCAAGCTCTGCAAGCGCATCGCGCAGCAGTTCTGCAGCGGTGGCGCGGCTGCTCTCAATGCCGAACACAGCGGGCCAGGTGGCCTTGTCGGTTGCTGTGTCCTTGCCTGCGGTCTTGCCCAGCTCTTCGCTGCTCTGGGTCATGTCAAGTACGTCATCAACAATCTGAAATGCAAGTCCGGCCTTCTGTCCGAAACGACGAAGACTGGCGACTTCGTCCGCAGAAGCGCCGCCGATCAGTCCACCGGCAACGATGGAGACGGTGATGAGCGCACCGGTCTTGGACCGATGAATGGCTTCCACACGCTCGGCGGTGGGCTTGGTGCCTTCGCCTTCAATGTCCCACACTTGGCCGCCGATCATGCCGGGAGCCAGACCGTCGTAGCCCACGCCGGTGCCTGTGGCGATGGCGATTTCCTTCACGATTTCAATCTTCGCGAGCGCATCACCGGGAAGCTTGGCGAGTGTCTCGTAAGCCAGCGTCTGCAGCGCGTCGCCTGCGAGGATAGCCATGGCCTCGCCATAGACCACGTGGCAGGTGGGCTTTCCGCGACGCAGATCATCGTTATCCAGCGCGGGCAGATCATCGTGGATGAGCGAATAAGTGTGCAGCATTTCAACGGCTGCACCAACGTCGGCCGCGCCATCCGGCAGCGTGCCTTTGATCATGCGCGCGGATTCCAGCGCCAGCAACGGGCGCAGGCGCTTGCCGCCCGCGAAAACGCTGTGGCGCATGGCGCGATGGATGTTGTGCGGCTGCACATCCGGGCCGGGCAGCAGGCGTTCTAACGCTGCGTCGGTCTGGGCCAGGCCTTCCTGAACGAGTTGCGAAAAATCTACAGACATGTGTGGGTGAGCGATCTCTTTGATTCTACCGGAGAAGGCTGCTGTGCGAAGATTCTTCGCGCTTTGCCGCGATGATAAGGAAACCTAACCCAAGCAAAGACAGCGCGCCGCCCGCCCACTGATCCCACGGCTTGCGATAGCGCGCTTCAACACGATGCTTCCCGACGCTGTTCAGAGGCACAGCCAGAAGTCCGTCCGGACGCTGAGGCAAAGCGCTTTGCTCCACACCATCCAGCACCACATGCCACCCGTAAAAAGGGCGCAGGCGAACGATCAACACATCGTCGGCGTGGGTGGCATGTGCAGTGAAGATCAGGTCGTCCGAATGCGGAATCTGCTCGGCAGGCAGCGGTGTTCCTTTCGGAAACGAACCGTTACCGCTGGCAGGTTGATTACGCACATCCTGTGCGATCCATGCCGCGGGAAGTTTGATCTTTAACACATCGTTGTCGTCATGCGTGGGAGTGTATTCGTCCGTCTGCTCGAAGCCGTCGCCACGATGAAAGAACGTCCATTGCGGCGCAAGACCTTCTTCGTCATCGCAACCCTGACGGAAGATGGGATTGGCAAGTCCGTACGCAGCGACGAGCGTCAGCACCAACCCCGCCACGATCCACGTCGTATTGGTCTTCTGTGTAACTGCGTGGGATGCGGTGATGCGTTTCACCATCAACATCACCACCGTCACAGAAACCGCACCCTGCATAGCAAGAAAACGCCATGGAAATTGCAAAAAGTTCAGTTGCGGTGCGTGATGCCACACCGGACCAGAGACCGGCGTTTGCAACACAAGAACGATGACGCTGTAGATCATCAACAGAGGCACAACGATGCGCCACGCATTGTGTTGTTGCAGGGACGCATCGCGGTCATGCATGCCAGCGAATGCCCGCACCTGTTTGCGCTGCAACAGCAAAGCCACGCCACCACACACTAGCGCCGCGGCCACCAGCACCAACGCAATGGTGGACGAATGGAGCAGCACACCATTGTGAAACTCGTCCTTCGAGTATGCGAAAAGATAGTTCGCCTCGGGGCTTGCAGCGGGAGTCAACGCCGCATTCAGCGTGATGAATTTGCGTTCAACTGCAAAAGGGAAGAGGTAAAACGCATCCAGCAGAACGCCCAACAGAAATCCCGCGGTCACGCGGCCGAAGTAGGGCCATGCCGCATTGCGGTCTTTGCGCAGAAGGTAAAGCCAGCGCATGCCGCCGATGAGCAGCATCGTGTAACAGCCCACAACCGCAGCGGGCGCATTGCTGATCCACAGCAGTGCGATGGCCACAGCAATGCGCCATGCCGTTACACGCTCGCGAAGCAGCCCGATCAGCAGCAGCGGCATCCACGCGGCAGCCATCAATTCTGCATAAGCAGTGCGCTCGTAAGCGCAGAACAGCATGTACGGGTTCACCAGATAAAGGCAGCCGCCTAGGACGGCGAGGCCTGGCGACACCCATCGCCGCAGCAGGCGATGCATGCTCACGCCACAGAGGAACAAGATGAGCGCGGTAAAGCTGAAGACGATGCCGCTCCACGGCAGCAGTAATGTCAGCAACGCGCCGGTCATCCATGACAGTGGTGGATAAAAGAGCAGGCGTGGTTCGCCGGCGTCCCATGCGGCGTGGAAGGCCCATACGGGCTTCACAATGCCGCCCTTCCACTGCGTGCTGGCTTCCATCCAACTGCGCAGGTGAAAGTCGAAGTCGTGGCCGCAGGAGTAGCCGCGTGTCAGCAAAGGAAGGGAAGCCAGTACGGCGGCAATCGCCAGCACAATCCACGCAAGCACGTCCGCTCGCGTGACGAAGTGCTGGGGCCCTTTCGTCTGCGTTTTCGCTCTATCCAACATGGTGATCTTTACGAGTCTAGCTTCGTAGAAAGAGTTTGTTCCGGCCAATCGGGATTTTCGTGTGGCTTCCAGATTCCGTGTTCATGGAACAACCCGGATATCTCTACCTGACCCCATTCATAAAGTGGCGTTGCGGATGGCACACTAGAAGGGTGAATCTTCATGTCCTGCAATCGCTCCTGCTGGGGCTGCTGATTGCGATTGCACTGATCGCAGGAGTGGCACGGCGGCTTTCTGTCTCTTATCCCATCGTGCTGGTGATGGCGGGACTGCTTGCGTCGTTCCTGCCGGTCGTTCCGGATATCCCGTTGTCGCCCAGCCTGGTGTTTCTGGTCTTCCTGCCGCCACTGCTGTTTGCGGCCGCATGGCAAACATCGTGGACAGAGTTCAAATACAACATCATCTCCATCAGCTCGCTGGCCATTGGGCTGGTCTTCTTCACCGCTACCGGCGTAGCAATTGCAGCGCATTATTTTCTGCCAGAGTTTGACTGGCGAATCGGATTCCTGCTGGGCGCAGTCGTCTCGCCCACGGACGCGGTCGCGGCAACATCGATTGCCCGCAAGATCGGCATGCCCAAACGCATTGTGGACATTCTGGAAGGCGAAAGCCTGCTGAACGACGCCACGGGCCTCCTCGCGCTGGAGTTCGGCGTGGACATGCTCCTGCGCGGTTCGGCACCCACGCTTTCAGAAGGGCTGCTCCGTCTGCTCTGGCTGTTTGCAGGCGGTGTGGGCGCGGGTTTGCTCTGCGGCAAGGTCGTTGTGTGGTTTGAGAGCTACATCGATGACGGCCCGGTTGAGATCGCCGTGTCCTTCATCGTGGCCTATGGTTCGTATCTGACGGGTGAAGCCGTGCATGCTTCTGGCGTAATTGCCGTGGTGGTGTGCGGCCTGTTCATGAGCCGCAAGAGCGCCACATTCTTTTCGCCGGGTGTGCGTCTGCAGATCACAGCGGTCTGGGATGCTGCAGAGTTCCTGCTGAATGGCATGGTCTTCCTGCTGCTGGGCATGCAGATTCAGCCCGTGCTGAACGGTATTCGCGGCCTCACTCACGTTCAGGCTGTTCTCTACGGTTTGAGCTTTGCGGCTGTCCTGATTGCGTTGCGATTGCTATGGTGCTTCCCCATGGCTGGCATCACATATGGGCTGCGCCACCGCTTTCAACATCAGCCTGATCCAAAACCTTCAGCACGAAGCATCTTTGTGATTGGTTGGACAGGCATGCGCGGTGTTGTGGCTCTGGCCGCTGCAAACTCGTTGCCGTATCAACTGGCGGATGGGCGTCCCTTTCACCAGCGCAACATGATCATCTTCCTTACGTTCTGCGTCATCCTTGTGACGTTGGTGCTGCAAGGGCTTTCGCTACCGGCTCTGCTGCGCGTCCTGCGGCTGCAGAATCTTCCCACCAGCGAATGCGATGAAGGAGAGGCACGGCGCATCCTGATCCGCAGCGCGGTGGGCTATCTGACGACGGCACGCGAGAGTGATGATGTTTCGCTGCATCATGCCTACGACGACCTGCTGCATCAGTATGAGCATCGGCTTGAGTCCATTCAGGACTGCGGGCCCGGTGTTCCAGCGCAGGATCTTCACGCACGTTCCATGCAGACGATTCTTGCGGAGACGTATCGCACAGAGCGGCAGGAGCTGATCGCACTCCGCGATCAGGGCCGTGTGGACGAGAGCGTCTATCGCACGCTGGAACGCGAGCTGGATCTGGATGAAAGCCGCTTGCAGAGTTCCACGTAAGGCTAAAGTGGGTCAGTGGGCAGAATGTTGCGCTGATCCAGCGCTTTCAACTCTTCTGTGACTTCTGCAGCAATGCGACGTGCTTCATCCACGCGATCTACGGGAACGCTGATCGCGCCCACGCGTGGATGGCCGCCGCCACCATAGCGTTCGCAGATAGCTGCGATGTTCGCAAGCTTGTCCGCAGATACAGTGGTCCATGGATTGGTTCCGACTGAGATCTTCGTACGGAAGCTGGACTTCGACAGTCCCACCACGTACACACCCTGCGGCAATAGGTAATACGGAATGAACTTGTTGTAGCCCTCGGTGGGCTGGTCCGTAATGTCGAAGGTGATCACGCCCTTGTCGCTGGCCGCGCGTGAACGCAGCAGCGTGATGTCGCGACGATGCTTCTCCAGCCGCGGCTGCACTTCTTCCTGCACAAAGTTTTCCTGCAACGTATCCACCAGCGGCTGCGATGTCAGCAAAGGAATCAGCCGCGGAATGAAGGTAGGATCGCTGGTGCCTTCAATCGCCATCATTAACTTCATAGCTGGCGCTGCGAGACCCACAGCGGCATCGGCCGACTCAAACTTTGCACCGTCGATGATGTCAGCCCACAGCAGCAGGTCTTCCAGGCCCTTCGTACTGAAGCCAAACTTCTCGCGCGCAATGTCTGCAATGAAACCCGTGCACGAGATGCGCGTGGGATCGAAGAACTTCTTGCCAGACTTGTCGTGCAGAAAATCTTCGTGATCCGCTTCCGTCAGAAACGCGCTCTGGTGATGATCGAACCACCACGTCAGCTTCGGTGAATCGTAATACTTGAAGTCCACGATGGCGTTTTCATCGCCGCTGAAGTCTGCAGGATCAAACTGCGCTCCGGCTTTGTGAGCAAGACCTTTGTAGCTGTACTCCGTTGCGGTGCCAATGCATTCGCGATGAAACTTGGTGAACAGCGACGCGGAGCATGCACCGTCAAAACAGTTGTTGTGATACAGCACGCGCAGGTTCATCCACGTCTTCCTTCGTACACTTTCAAGTGCGTGTAAGCCGCGCCCAGCAGCGGCGCTTTCACACCATTAGCGCGAGCCAGCAGATCACCCAGGATGTGATCGGCTTCTACCGGCAAGCCCTTCGTCATATCGCGATACATGGATGACGTCAGTGTCGAACCAGCCTCGGTCATACGATGACCATGGCCTTTGACGAACTCCGCATCAGCGGGATGACTGTTTGCCGTGGCAATCGCAATAGCCTCATCCTGCACCGCAAGCGCCATCGCGACGCCATGTTCGCCTGTTGCAACGATCTCGCCAACATTGCCGCCACCCAGCACGCAGACCGCGCCCATGGTGGAGAGGATCCACCACTTCTGCCACATGGTATCGATGATGTCTTTGGACAACACAAGCGTGATGCCGGGAACCGCAAACGTGTCGTGCAGCGCCTGCGCGCGTGTCGTCACAGTGCCGTCGATCTCGCCAAAGTTCATGTGATCCAGCTTCGTCATCTGACGAATAACGCCGTCAGGTTCCACATCGCAAACGATGCGCACGGAGCCGCCCATGACCTTCTCTTTGCCGAAGCGATGCGCCAGTGTGTCCAGGTGCCGCATGCCGTTCAGGATCGGCACAATCACAGTGTTGTCACCAACTGCGGGAGCGAAGTCGTTCATCGCGCTCTCCAGCGAGTACGCCTTCACGCTGATGATGACGACATCAAATGCGCCAGCGGACTTCAGTTCTTCCGCAGTGATTAGCTTCGGCTGCGAGAGTACAGCCTCACCGGCTGGCCCAGCAATGCGAAGTCCGTCACGCTGCAACTGTTCTTTGCGCTTGCCACGCACAAGAAACGTAACGTCGCGATCGGCGAGCGCCATGCGTCCACCAAAGTATCCGCCAGTGGCGCCGGCGCCCACCATCAGAATGCGCATTTGCGTTATCCCTTATGGCTGAAGATTGACAGCTTGGTGATGTCGTTGAAGATCACGAACATCGCAAACAGAATGATGCAGACAAACGCCGCCTGGTAGATGCGCTCTTTCAACTGCGCATTCACATCGCGACGGATGATGCTTTCAATCACCAGGAACAGGATCATGCCGCCATCAAGGATGGGCATCGGCAACAGATTGAAGATGCCAAGGTTTAGGCTGATCGCAGCGGCCAGGCTCAATACAGTCCATGTGCCCATCTCGCGAGCCATGCCCACCTGCTGCGCAATGCCAACGGGGCCGCTCAGGTTGCGCACAGACACCTGGCGCTTGAACATGCCACTCAGCACATCGAACACCAGCGTGGAGTTCTTGGTGAAATCCTTCCAACCGGTTTTGATCGCAACGTTCATCGGCTGCTTGGTTGTTACAACCGGCGGCGCAATCACTCCAAAGCCCAGCTTGTAAGCCTGTGTACCGTTCGGTCCGGGTGTAAGACGCGGCGTAATGGGAACTCGCAGTGTTTCGCCCTTGCGATCGATCGTGAGCATCACCGCACGGCCATCCACGTCGTTCAGATAGGCGCTGGTGGCCTCCGTGCCATGGAAGCTATGGCCATCAATGGCCATGATCTTGTCGCCCTTCTGCAGACCCGCACGTGCAGCAGGCGTGGTGCTATCGGGCAGATCGTTAATCACCACAGGGCCTTCCTGCGGACGCGGCACAAGACCCAGCACCATGGAAACATCTTCAGGGCCAAAGTCTTCCGGCTTACCGGTGTAGTTGATGGGCAGTTTCGTGTCGACGCGGTGGCCGTTATGGATGTACGAGAAGGGAAGCGTCTGCCCCGCCTTCAAACCGCTGAACATCATCACGTCCTGCCATGTGGGATTCGTGATGCCGTCGAAACGCACAATCTGATCGCCCACCTGGATACCGGTTTTTGCTGCAGCCGAATTGGCCACAACGTAATCCAGTTCGCCACGATCCTGCAGATACTCAATGGTCTCGTGGTGGAAGTGCGCAACGATGGTGAAAACAAAAATCGCCAGGATGAAGTTGGCGATCGGACCCGCCAGGGCAATCACCATGCGCTGCCAGCGCGGCTTCGCGTTGAAGTTGCCAGAGTCTTCACCCGGCCGACCGGAGTGTAAAGCGCCGTCAGGAGAATTGGGTTCGATGCTTTCGCTGGGCGCCGTCTGGATCATGTCCATTTCGGTTTCGCCCGTCATCTTCACGTATCCGCCAATGGGCAGCGCGCACACTTTGTAGTCGGTGCCGTTATGCACATAGCCAAACAGCCGCTTGCCCATACCGATGGAGAATGCCTCCACGCGGACGCCGAAGAGCTTCGCCGCGGCAAAGTGACCGAACTCGTGAACCAGGACCATAACGCCCAGGATTACGAGGAAATAAATAATGGTGATGAGCATTTCGCCGATGTGCAACAGACCCTCTCGAACTACGCCCGACCGGCACTAAAACTGACCGAGCAACATGAAGTTTAGACGTTTTGTGGTGCGTGTTTGTTCCCTGTACGGCCTTAGGCGCGTGACAGCATCTCCGATGCCACCAGGCGTGCATTTTCTCGTGCGGCAGCGTCGGCTTGTAGAACTTCGGCAATTGTCGCAGGATTAGCCGCTGGTGTCCGTTCCAATACGCGTTCAATCGTGCGCGGAATACCAAGAAAGGGTAGATCGCCGTTCAGAAATGCCGCAACAGCAATCTCGTCGGCGGCGTTCAGGGCAATGCAGTGCGACGGGCCGGCTTCCGCAGCTTCATACGCCAACCGCAGGCAAGGGAAGCGCTCAAAGTCCGGCTGCTGGAAATCCAGTTGCGCCAGCGCGGCCATATCGAACGTCAGTTCGCTGGGAACGCGTTCCGGATAAGCCATCGCATAAAGAATCGGCAAACGCATATCCGTAACGGAGAGCTGCGCCAGGATGCTGCCGTCCACATACTCCACCAGTGAATGAATGGTGGATTGCGGATGGATCGTGACCTTCACCTTGTTCGCAGGCAGATCAAAAAGGCGGCAGGCCTCAATAATCTCCAACCCCTTGTTCAGCATGGTGGCGCTATCAATCGTGATGCGCTGTCCCATAACCCACGTGGGATGCTTGAGCGCCTGCGCGGGCGTAATGTTTTCAAAGTCCTTCAGCGGCGTATTGCGGAAAGGGCCACCGCTGGCGGTCAACCATATCTGCTTGACTTCGTTGGTCGTTCCGGCGCGCATGGCCTGATGAATGGCATTGTGCTCGCTGTCGATGGGCAGAATCGTGACGTTGTTCTTCTTCGCCGCCGCAATGATCAATTCGCCCGCAGCCACCATCGCTTCTTTATTGGCAAGCCCAATCGTCTTACCCGCATTCACAGCGGCATAGGTCGCTTCCAGACCGGCGACACCAACAATGGCGCTAACAACAAAACTCACTTCCGGCAGCGTCGCCACGCGCACAGTGCCTGCAGTCCCGTAGACCACTTCCGTGCCGGTAATGCCTGCAGCCTTCAGCTTTTGCGTCAGTTGTGTGGCCAGCTCTTCCGTGGCAACGGACATCACCTGTGGGCGCCAGCGTGCAGCCTGCTGATAAGCAAGGTCCAGGTTCGTTCCGGCAGCGAGTGAGACCACGCGATAACGCTCCGGGTAGCGCTCGCAAATGTCCAGGGTGCTGGTTCCAATAGAGCCGGTGGAACCGAGAATAGCGATGTTTTTCATCACCTTTCATTTTCTCAGATAGCCAATGCCTACGGGTGCTATCGTTCGTGGGCGAGGTGCAAATGGCTGCACGCGGTTGCTGGAGTCCGGGCACGGTCATCCTGGTGGCAACACTCCTTTGCGGAACCCTGGATATCGCAGATGCTGCAATCTTTACCCTCGCCCACGGACATGATCCGCTCGTGATGCTGCGCTCCATCGCCGCCTGCCTGCTGGGCCCAGGCGCAATGCGCGGCGGTTACGCTATGTCATTCGTCGGCTTGGGCTTGCATTTTCTGATTGCTGCCTTCTGGGCCAGCTTTTACGTTCTGGTGGTTGGTCAGGTGTCCGTCGCGCGCCGTTACCCGCTTGCAGCAGGCGTTATCTACGGTCTGTTGATTTACCTGGTGATGAACTACGTCGTGTTGCCGCACACGGCACTCCATATTCCGCTTCCAAAAGGCGGTCTCGGCATGGTGAACGGCTTGCTGGCCCTCATGCTGCTCTTCGGTGTTCCAGTCAGTCTGCTCAATCGCAAACGTTGCTGATCGGTCCCGGGTTTTCCTCACGTGGGTCCCCTGATCTCCCGTAGTTTCTTCACGATCGTTTAAGTTGGCGTGACCTCTTGGCGCGCCGTCCGGTGTACACTCCATGCATCCGCGTGTGATATCGCGGCCAGGCAGACAGGGTTTCGTAAGGAGGCATCCCGTATGACCAAGGCAGATCTTGTGGATGGCGTGACCGCCTCCGGCGACCTTACCCGCCGCGACGGCGAAGTGATTGTGGATACATTCTTCGAAGGCATCATTGATGCCATCCGTGGCGATGAGAAAGTGGAGATCCGTGGTTTCGGATCGTTCCGCATCCGCCAGCGGAATGCGCGCATCGGACGCAATCCAAAGACAGGCGACAAAGTAGAGGTGCCCGCCAAGCGCGTGCCTTACTTCAAGCCGTCTAAGGAACTACGCGATCTGGTCAACGCCGCCGAACCAACCACTTAAACTTCCTTTTCCAGCAACTTGCGAAACGCCTGGGCGTAGGGCTCAGGCAACTCGCGTTTCGTCATCTCGCGGCTTACCACCACGTGGCTCGTTGAGCCTTCGCACAGTAGTTTCCCGTCTTCCACCCGCACAACCTCATAGGCCATCTTTAAGACTGGGCCGCGCATGGCTGTAATACGCGTGCGCACTGCGATTTCGTCGTCGTAACGAGCCGATGCGCGATAGCGCGCTTCCACGCTGACGACTGCGATAAGGCAGCCGTGATCTCTCTCCAGGTCAGCATAGGCAAGCCCCAGCGAACGCATCAGCTCCACGCGCCCCACCTCAAACCAGATCAGGTAGTTGGCGTGATAAACCACGCCCATCTGATCGGTTTCGGCATAGCGGACACGGAGACGGGCTTCGGCGTGGAAGGGTTGTTGCGGCATAGGTTAAGTCTAACGGTGTAGCAGCGTTTCGCTTGTGACGGTGCTCACACCGGCCGCCTGCCATCTCTTGGTCATCTCCGTCATCGATTGCGGATCGATTCCCCGCACCGCATCCGTAATCACCGTGATGTTGAAGCCAAACTGCTTGCCATCCAGGGCAGAGAAGCCCACGCAGTAATCCCACGCAAGGCCGCACAGGTAGAGGTTGGTGACTCCCTTATCGCGGAAGTACCCAGCCAGACCGGTAGATGTGGTGTGATCGTTTTCCAGAAAAGCAGAGTAAGAGTCGATATCGCGCCGAAACCCTTTGCGTAGAACCATCCCCGCATGAGGCAGTTCCAGATCAGGCGACAGCTCCGCCCCGGCGCTTTCCTGGATCGTGTGGTCTGGCCAAAGTGCCTGTGTTCCATAAGCAGCCTCAACGGTCTCCACAAATGCCTGCTTCCCGTGCGTCGACGCGAACGAGATGTGGCCCGCCGGGTGCCAATCCTGCGTCAGGGCAATCTCAGCAAATTTTTTGCCCAAGCGGTTGATCACGGGAATCACTTCTTCACCTTGGGGAACAGCCAGCGAACCACCCGTGAGAAAGTCCCTCTGAACGTCAATAACCAGCAGCGCATCCTGTGACATGTCCGGCACGATCCTTTGCGTTTCTAAGCTTTGTTTTTGATTCTCTGCTTCATCACGTCGATGCGCCACAGTGCGTCGCTGCGTCTTCCACTTACACGGTTACAGCGGCGGGGCATAGTTACTTGTTTGGTTCCTTTCCGGTTTTCTTCTGGAATTCGGGGGTATTTCTGGCGGTTCCCCCTTGACTTACCAGTTACCCCGTATCAGAGTAGGAACATCGCGGTCGTTCTTTATCGGACGTGCGCGATATGGGGCCTTGCTCTGGCACCCATCCGCTACAAGACAATATGGCAACCATGATGGCACCCGTCGAACAGCGGGAGGTACTTCGTTGCGATCACTGCAGCCTGGTTCAGTTCCGGTCTGCAAACTCGCTTTGCCGCAAGTGCCGCAAGCCCCTGGATGTGGAAGAGCCTGAGCCGGTTGCGGCTCCCGCGCTTTCACTGGTTCCGCCGGCTGCACAGTCGTCGGACGACAGCGGTTTGCAGGTGGCTACCGCAGTGCGCGATCTGCGTCGCGTACGCAACCTGAGCCAGCGTCAGCTTGCTGGCCGCATGAACGTCCCCCGCACCTATATCAGCAAGATTGAGAACGGCAAGGCGATGCCGACCCTCAGCAGCCTGGAGCGTCTGGCCAGGGCTCTGCAGGTGGACATCAGCGCCCTTCTGCGCGACGCAAAGACGCGTCACAAGGACGAAGCTGCTGTTCTGATGGCAGATCCGTTCCTGGCAGAGATCGCTCAGTTCTGCTCGCAACTGGACGCGCTACAGAAGTCGATCTTCCTGAACCATGTGCGCGAACTGGCCAGTGGCCGTCGCCGGATGGCTTAGGAACCTGACTTTTCGCGACTTCTCTCTCCTCGGCACCGCGCTCAGGTCGATTGCTTCATTGCAACGGCCTGAGCGGACGTGCTACGGTCGAGCGGTAGCGAATCTTCCGGAGTAGAAACCCTTGCCACTGACCCAGCCCTTGCGTATCCACGAGCTTTCCCCTGAGGAACTCGAGGTGTATCGCACGCTGGATCCGTCCCGCATCCCGGAACATGTTGCCATCATTATGGATGGCAACGGCCGCTGGGCAGGCAAGCGCGCCATGAAGCGCTTCCTCGGCCATCAGCAGGGTGCTGAGAGTGTTCAGTTCGTGGTGGAAACAGCATCACGCATCAATCTTCCGTTCCTCACGCTGTATGCGTTTTCGCTTGAAAACAATCTGCGACGCCCCAAGGCGGAAGTCAGCTTCCTGATGAAGCTGCTGAAGAATTATCTGGTCAGCAATGTAAAGCGCATGCAGGACAACAATGTCCGCATGAACTACATTGGCCGCACCCATGAACTGCCGGAAGAAGTGCAGGAAACCATGAAGTGGGCGCAGGCGGAGACCGCAAAGAACACCGGCACCACGCTCACACTGGCGCTCAATTACGGTTCGCGTGCAGAGATTGTGGACGCAACGCGTTCCATCCTGCGCGATCTGATGGAAGAAGCGCACCGGCGCGGCTGCTCTGTAGAAGATCTGTTAAGCGTGCAGGGCGGCGTCGAATCCATCGACGACGAAACCATGTCGCACCACATGTACACGCGCAACATGCCCGACCCGGATCTACTGATCCGTACCAGCGGCGAGATGCGCATCTCCAACTACCTTCTCTGGCAAATCGCGTACTCAGAGTTGTTCGTCACAGACCGCCTGTGGCCGGACTTCCGCGGTGTACACCTGCTGGAAGGCATCGCAGCGTTCCAACAGCGCAGCCGCCGCTTTGGCGGTTTGGATACAGAATTCACCGACGAAACGTTACCTGATCCTCAAATGCCGCAGGCCGCAACGCCGGAGATGGTTAGCCGCTAGCCGATGCGGACGCTCGACCGCATCCTCGGCTGGGTTCTCGTCGGCTGCAGTCTGGCGCTATTCGTCCTTCTGCACCGCTCATACTCAGGAACTGCTGAACCACTCGTTCTAAGCACCACGCTCTGCGGGCTCCTCTTGGGTTCCATGAACCTGATGCGAGCCGAACGCCCCCACGATCGCACACTCGCAAAGGTTTGCGTCGCAGGCAATGCGTTTTTCGCCGTTTTGCTCGGTGCTCTGGCGCGTGCCACAGAGAATCTTCCCCTGCCGCTGACCTTGGCAGCTGTTTGTGTGGCCCTCTTGCTACTCAGCATGCGAACACGCCGACGCAGCCGCCCGATGTAAAGGGTATTCTCAACACTGGCCTATGAAGAGAATCCTTACTGCCACGGTCCTGATCGCCCTCGTGTTTGGGTTGATCTTCTGGGGAAATCAGCTTGCTTTGATCGTCATGTCAGCGCTGGCGGCGCTGCTGGCCGCGTATGAATACGTGGCGCTGACGCGAGCAGGCGATGAAGTGGTTCCTGCATGGTGGTTGCTCCCCGCCGTGGCTCTGCTGTTCGTGGTGACGTACTGGCGTCCTCTCGATTCGCCGCTTCCCGTGTTAAGCGCGCTCGGCCTCAGCCTGTTGACCATCGTCGCCTTTCGCGAAGCAAAGAGCGGGCATCTAGAACGCGTTCTTCCAATCGCCGCCGCAGGCTTTTTCGGCCTCATCTACATCGCCTATCCGTTGACGCTCCTGCCGCAAATCGAGGCAAAGGAAAACGGCCCCACACTGCTGATCTTCCTCATGCTCGTGGTTTGGACAGGAGACATCGCCGCGCTCTACATCGGCAAGGCATTCGGCAAACACAAGCTCGCTCCAGCACTCAGCCCCAACAAAACACAGGAAGGCGCACTGGCATCCATCGCCGGTTCGGTGCTGATTGCAGCGATCCTGGCAGGCGTATGCGAACTCTTCGGTCGCCGCGGCAGCACCCTGCTACACATCTCCGAGCCTCTCTGGCAAACGCTTCTGCTCGCAGCACTGGTCAACGTAGCAGCCCAGGTAGGCGATCTGCTCGAAAGCGCACTGAAGCGCGGCGTCGGTGTAAAGGACTCCGGCGCAATGCTGCCAGGACACGGGGGCATCCTCGATCGCATCGACGCGCTGCTCGTAGCTGCGCCAGTGCTCTGGTACCTACTCCTTCTCAAAGACGCCGCAGGATTCGGCGGATTCTAGCGACCTCGCAGCCGGGCATGCGTGAGCTAACATGCCCGCCCCTGCGATAAACTTTTGATAAAGATGCTCCGTTCTCTCCTGATCTCACTTTCCCAGAACAACACTATGCGCGGCATCATGGAGCGGTCGGCTCCCGGTCGCAAGCTGTCCAGCCGCTTCGTCGCTGGCCTGACCGTGGAAGACGCGCTTCGCGTCACGCGCGACCTCAACGCGCAGGGATTCGCCGTCACCGCCGATGCCTTAGGCGAAAGCGTGCGGTCAGAGGCGGAAGCACTCGCTGCTGCTGACATCTACCATCGTCTGCTCGACGGCATCACCACAGCGCGCCTCAACGCGAATGTAAGCCTCAAGCTGACGGGCGTGGGCATGGATGTTTCGCCGGAGCTGGCAGAACGCACCACCGGCGACATCGTGGCACACGCCGCGCATGAGGGAAACTTCGTCCGCATCGACATGGAAGGAACGCCATACACCGAAGCGACCATCGCCCTCACAGAGAGGCTGGCCCAGCAATATCCCGGTTCAGTGGGAACTGTGTTGCAGGCCTACTTGTTTCGCACCGCCGATGACACGGCGCGCCTGCTGCAGCAGGGCATTCGCATCCGTCTCTGCAAGGGTGCTTACAAGGAAGCTGGCGACGTTGCTTTCCCCGCCAAGTCTGACGTGGACGCGAACTATGTGAAGTTGATGCAGACGATGCTGCCCTCAGGAGTCTTCTGCGGCATTGCCACACATGATCCCGCGATGGTCGAAGCGACCGAACGTTTCGCTGCAGAAAACAACATCCCGCGCTCCGCGTTTGAGTTCCAGATGCTCTACGGCGTGAAGCGAGAATTGCAGCGGGAGCTGGTGCGTAAAGGCTACGGCGTGCGGATTTACCTGCCCTTCGGCACTGACTGGTATCCGTACTTTATGAGGCGTTTAGCAGAGCGTCCCGCCAACGTTCTTTTCCTACTGCGAAACCTCGTGTCCAATTAACGCCACTGCTGGCTTTTTCACGACGTTTTCTGCATCTTAGGGAGAGATTTCCCGTCTCTAATCTTTGTGACCCAAGTTATGATTCGTAGTCGTTTTGCGCCTGTACTTCTTGCACTGGCGTGCACCACCCCTGCCCTGCATGCACAGCAGGCCAGCGTTCCCGTGCAAACTGCCGCAAACGACAATGCTGTCGTCGCAGTGGCCCAACCCGTAAACCTGGCAGCGGAATCGTCCAGCCTGCCGGATGCTCCGGGAAGGAATACGGACTCCGATCAGCAGTCTCAGGATCCGCATGCCGCTAACGCAGGGCAGACTGGCCACACGGCAACAGGAGAGCCTCAGCAGACGCAACGCATCCTCGGCATCATGCCAAACTTCAGCGCGGTATCCGCCGACACCAAGCTGCCTCCCATGACGTCGAAGGAAAAGTTTGTGCTGGCCGCGAAGAATTCTTTTGACTACTCAAGTTTCGTGCTCGCCGCATTCACTGCAGGCTTTGCCATGAACGGCAATTCCTATCCTGAGTTTCATCAGGGCGTGAAGGGATACGCGCGTTACTACTGGCATGGACTGGCTGACACGGCCAGCGAAAACTTTATGGTGTCCGGCGCCATGCCGGTGGTCTTCCATCAGGACCCGCGGTATTACACACTGGGCCACGGTGGCTTCAAAAAACGGGCGTTGTATGGTGCCACCCGCATCTTCGTCTCGCGTTCGGATGACGGTGCCGCCATGCCGAATTACTCAGAGATCATCGGTGCTGGAGCAGCAGCCGGCATCTCTTCTCTGTACTACCCCACGCGTTATCGCACGTGGACCAAGGTTGGGCAGAAGTGGCTGACCAGCGCACTGATTGACGGAGCCGGTTACACATTCAAGGAATTCTGGCCTGACATCAACCACAAGCTCTTCCACACGCATTAATTCTTCGCATACGAAAGGGCGGACTAAGGTCCGCCCTTTTCAATTCAGTATGTCGATCGATCAACGCGCAGATTATTCCTGCGCTGCTTTCTTTCGTGCTTCCCACACCTTCACATATTTCCAGTGAGCATAGACAGCGTGGTTGAGGTGGAAGATCAAACCTTCCGCGCCATCCAGAAAGCCTAGCCGGAAGATGTAGTTCTTCACCCATCCAAAGAATGGATTGATGAAGGACTGTGCCAGCAACGCCCAGTTGGGTGTTCCAGCCTTGCGTCGTGACAACGACACCACCGTACCGGTGGAGTACTCGTTCATGTGGTCAAGATAGTTGGCGAAATCCGGATAGCCGTAGTGCTGCAGATGATGTTTTAGGTAGGCCTTGTCCGCATCGTATTGCGGCGTGCCATGTGGCCCAATGCTTTCGTCCACGGTGGCCATGCCGCGCCGGAAGAGCCGCAGCTTTTCATCAGGAAACAGGCCGCCGTGGCGCATCCATCGCGTCATGAAGATGTTCAGCCGCGGCATCCAGAAGGCGTTCACCGTCGCATTGCGTAACGCATTCTGAATCTCGACAGCCAGCTCTGGCGTCACCACTTCATCCGCATCCAGCAACAGAATCCAATCGCCGGTGCACTTCGCAATGGCAACGTTCTTCTGCTCCGCGTGCCCTTTGAAGTCGCGATTGTAGCTGTGCTTCGCGCCGTATTGCACGGCAATCTCCGGCGACCGATCCTTCGATCCAGAGTCGACGATGACGATCTCATCCACCCACCCCTGCAATGCAGCCAGCGTGCGGGGCAGGTTCTTCTCTTCGTTGGTGGCGATCATCGCCACGGAGATAGTGGGCCCGGAGTTTTCGTTCGTGTTCACAGCAGTTGAGTCTAGAGCATTTTCTGTTTAGAAATCGAAACGCGCACCCAATTGAATTTGGCGACTCGGCGTGAGCGTTGTCGTAATGGTACCGGCGCTGGCCATGGGAATCTCGCACGGAGCACCGATGATCCTTGTCGTTGTCGGCGTCGCATTGAGACAGGTACTCATGTTTGTCGCTGCTGAAGTGGGCGTACTGGTGAACACATTGCGCTGACTCGGAATGCCGAAGTTAGGCCGATTCGGCAGATTGAAGACCTCCGCGCGAAGTTGCAGTCGGGCGCGAGTACCGAAGGAGAAATTCTTCGCAAGCGCTGCGTCAAACGACACCAGTCCGGGACCAATCAGCGTATTTCTTCCCAGGTTTCCATAAGATCCTGAGGGCTTCAATCCATAGTTTGTGGGCGCTATAGCGAACGCACTCGGATCGAAATATTGGACCGGGCCACCCTTTACTGGGTTGGAGCTGCGACCGGGCACCAGGTCTGGCCGCAGTGGCGAAGGGCCAGTTCCAAAGTTTGCGCCTGCGCTGTCATAGCTGATCAGTGCAGAGAACGGCGCACCGGAGGCGAGGATGCCAATGGCGTTGAACTGCCATCCCTCTGCAATCGCACGTGGCCCACGGAAGAAGCGCGGCAGGTTCGCCGTCAGGAACGTAGACGAGTAATTGCGCAGATCGTAGTTGCTCAGACCCTTCTCCGCAGCCAACGAATCCGGATCCTGCGGCACATCGTTTTCAGAACCCTGCGCTGTTACCAGCGAACTGGTGTCCAGGCTCTTGCCCCAGATGTATGTCGAGCGTAACTGCAGAATGTCGCGCCACTGCCACGCCAACACTGCTTGCAATGCGTTGTAGCTGGAGAGGCCGTTGGTCTCCTTATAGCGAATGGCGGTGAAGTTCGGATTGCGTACCGGAGTGCCAACAGGGAAGAACTTGCGCCCATTTACGTAGGTCGGCAGCGACTGGTTCTCATCCACAATGCGTTGATCGTGCACGCCGCGATTGGCGTCGTAAGCCAGCGTGAATGAAATTCCACGATGCAGTTGTTGCTGCATGCTCAGATTCCACTGCATCACGTAAGGCGCTGCAGGGTTGTACTGCACCACGTCGATGCGCCCCAGCTTGAGGTTGGACGCCGTGATGTTCGCATGCGGAAACGTGGGTGGCGACACCGTGCCTACCGTGAAGAATGGAGGCTGACGGCTGCCCGCGTTCAGATAGAAATCTGTCCACAACGGATCAAAGTACACGCCGAACGCACCACGAATGCTGGTGTTCTTCTCTCCCGGCACGTAAGCAAAACCAACACGCGGCGCGAAGTTCAACTTCGACGGATCGGTGTACATGGGGCCGATGGTGTCTGCCGTATCGTGCAGCACATCGCGCACCGTGGCCTGCAAGCCATTCTCTTCCTGCGGCACGCTGGTGTGTTCATAACGGATGCCGCCGGTCAGCGTAAGTGCATCGTTTGCACGCCACGTATCGCTTATGTACGCCGCATCCATGTGCTGCCGCCAGTTGCGTTGCGGATTCGAATTCGGCAAAGCCACTTCAACGCTGGAAGCCGTTCCCGCCATGAAATTCGCAACAGACGTGAACTGATAGAAGCCGTTCTGGCTCTGCGCCGCTTCCTGCGGGAAGATGATCTGCTGCTCATCGACACCAAACGACAGCGTATGGCGGCCAATCGTCCACGTCAGATCGTCCGCACCCTGAAACAGGTTCAGTTGGTTCACATTCGGACCAAAGCGCATGGGGCCAATCATCGCCAGGCCGGTCACACTGATGGAACCAAAAGGCCTTCCCGGCACGAAGGACAACGAATCAGGAATGTCCTTAATCAGCGTGTATTCCAGCGTGTAGTACGACCGGTTGTAAGCAACACGCGCTTCGTTCACCAGGTGGTCATTGAAGCTGTGCGTCGTCTGGGCCGTCAGGTACTGCGTGCGCGAACGATTATGCGCCTGCGAAATCTGCAGCGAATCCGGCGTGTACGCATTAGCGTTATCGAACTGATAACGCGCAAACCAGCTTGTCCGTTCCGAGTGCTGATGGTCGTACCGCAGCACGAAAAAATCTTCCGTGGTCTTATTCGTGTTCGTGGTCTTGAAATACCCCGTGCCATCGTTGAACAGAGTGCTATTAGGCGAAGGGATGATCGTAAGGAACGGCTGAACACTGGCCACAGCAGTCGCACGCGCCGTCGCATTCGGCACCAGCGCGCTTGTGGTTACGCCAAGGCTCTGCCGCAGACCCTCATAGTTGCCAAAATAAAAATCACGCTTTGAGATCGGACCGCCCAGCGATCCACCAAACTGATTGCGACTGAAAGCCGGGATAGGCAACGAAGCCGAGTCAAAATAATTCTTCGCATCCATCGCAGAGTTACGAGCAAATTCAAACGCACTGCCATGAAGCTGCGACGTTCCACTGCGAGTAATCTCGTCAATCACGCCGCCGCCGGTGCGCCCAAACTCCGCGCCATAGCCACTCACCAGCACGCGGAACTGCCCCACCGAATCCACACCCAGGATCGTGCCGCTCGCTCCGCCCGGCGTGTTGTTGTACGCGTCGTTTACATCGGTGCCATCCAGTAGGAACGCCACCTGGTTGGTGCGACGCCCAGAAATGCTGATCTGCTTACCCAACCCCTGCGAATCCGGATTCAATCGCCGAGACATCACCACGCCCGGCGACAGATACGCAAGCTGCGTAACATCGCGACCATTCAGCGGCAGTTCACGAATCGCACGCGGCCCAGTCACCGTCGACAGCGACGCATCCTCGCGCTCAATCTCGGTCTCAGGCGCAGCCTGCACCTGCACGCTGGCAGAAGCTTCCACACGCAGCGCAGCATCCAGCGCGGCATGCTGACCCACGGTCAACGTCAGCTTCTGTTCCGTCGGCGCAAAGCCCGCGGACGTAATCTGCACCACATAATCGCCCGGTGCAATCTGCGGAATCACATAAACGCCGGTGCTATTGCTATCCACCGTACGCACCGTGCCGCGATTGGCATCGGTCAGCGTCACATGCGCTCCGGGAACAACAGCCCCCGACTGGTCATGAACAATGCCAGACAGCGAAGCATTCGCGCCCTGAGCCATGGCAACGCCGGGCAGCAGAACGCAGGCAAGCGCCATCGCAGGCGCGCTCAAGCCACGCGCACGGGCGGGCAGAAATCTCTCATTGCTAAACAAGCGCATGGTATGCCGATTGGACGGTAGTGGAGCCCGAAAGGACTCGCGCAATTATGCTACGGATTCCGACGGTGAATTGTCACGGCATTCGCCTGGTCAATGGACGTCAGCAACAAAGACGAGACATTCACGTGCGCAGGCCGCGTAACCGCCCACACAATCGCATCCGCCACGTCGTCCGGCGACAGCGGCGTGGTGTTGGCATACACTTTGGCCGCACGCTCTTTATCGCCGCCAAAGCGAACTTCGCTGAATCGCGTCTCCACCATGCCGGGGTCAACGCTGGTCACGCGCACCGCAGTCCCCATCAGGTCAATGCGGATGCCCTCTGACAAAATCTTCTCTGCCGCCTTGGTCGCGCAATACACGCTGCCACCGGCGTAAGCGGTCCATCCAGCCGTCGAGCCAAGATTCACCACATGGCCACGATTACGCGCCACCATACCCGGCAGAATCGCACGCGTCACATACAGCAAGCCCTTGGTGTTGGTGTCGATCATCTCTTCCCAGTTGTCGATGTCGTCCAGATAAAACTTGTCCATGCCACGAGCCAGCCCAGCGTTATTCACCAGGATGTCCACCGCACGCCATTCCTCGGGAAGATTTGCAATCGCATCGGCAACAGCAGCACGATCCCGCACATCCAGCGCAAACGTATGCACCGTAGACGCACCGGCCTGCAAAAGCTCGTCACGCATCGCGTCCAACGCATCCGTGGAGCGCGAACACAGCAACAGCTTTGCGCCTTCTTTTGCCAATGCCAGTGCTGTTGATTTCCCAATGCCCGCGCTGGCGCCCGTAACAAATGCAATGCGATCGCGAATGCTGATTCCCATAGGTATCAGTAGACCAGACCGCTCCGGCATATGTCATTGCGCGCAAAAGAAAAAGGCTGCGCTTTCACGCAGCCCTTTCCTTCCTCCAACAACCTTGTTTCTTACTGACCGACCGTTGGTTCCGCCTGCGTCTTCACGCCAATAGAAGGTCCTGAAACCACCATCTCCACGCGGCGATTCTGCGCGCGACCCGAAGAGGTTCCATTGTCCGCAACAGGATTTGACTTACCAAATCCAAGCGAGGACACATTCGTCGGGCTCACGCCATTGTTCACCAGGAACGCTTGCGTGGAATTCGCACGATCCTCACTCAACTTCAGGTTGTAGGCATCGCCACCAATCGCGTCGGTGTAACCCTCAATCTGCAGTTTCAGATCAGGATATTGCTGCAGAATCGCGGACACCTTCGCCAACGAAATCTGCGCATTCTGCTTCAACGAGCTCTTGCCCGTGTCGAACAATACGTCACCCAGAGTTACAACCAGGCCACGCGCCGTTTCCTGCGTTGCCAGCACTGCGTTCAACTGTGCCCGCAGCTTTTCACGCATCGCCACCACGTCCTGCCGAGCAGCATCAGCTTGTGCCTTTGCTGCTGCAGCGGCTGCATCAGCATTGGCTGCATTGGCTTCAGCACGAGCGCGTTCCGCGGCTGCGCGGTCTGCCGATGCACGCGCACGTTCTGCGTCCAGCGCCTGTTGCTGCGCTGCCAGTTGTGCTGCAGCAGCCTGTGCCTGCGCATCCTTGCGCGCATTCACTTCAGCAATCTGACGTTCGGTTTCCTTCTTACGCAATGTTGAGATACGAGCATCTTCTGAACGCTGCACCGCCTCGCGAGCCATCGTGATTTCCATCTTTTCATCGCGATGCTTGTTCATATCCATGGCATCCGCGTTGTCCAGATTCGTCTTTACCTGCGCCATGATGTCTGACGCATACTTATCCGCTCCAGCCAGCATGGCAATTTGATAAGCGTTATGTGCTTCGTACAGTTCCAGCGGGCTGTGCTCATCACGCGTAATCGGACGGAACACAGTCTTCGCGCCATCCGTCTGCGCATACAGACCCTTTGGCAGCAACGTGTAGTGGGCATCCACGTGTTCAATCACACCGTTGGTCTTGCCTTCGATCACGTGGTTCTCCATCACAACCACATCGCTCGGAACCTTTACAGCAAAGTAAGGTTCAGCGGTGATGATCAAACCAAACGATTGCAGCGGAACAGTAACATTCATCTTCACGCGCTGGCTGCCACCGGCGGGAAGTACTTCACCTAAGTTAGTCGGAGCACCATCAGGAGTAATTGCCCACAAAACATAGGTCAGGTATTCGGGGCCAAAACCATTGGCTGGCGGCAGATGGTCTACGTCCAGATCGACGGTGATGCGACCCTTGTCGCTGTTCACCTTCGCATCGCCCTTGGCGCCTGCCAACAGGGCCGTACCATTCATGTCCAGTTTGGTATCGCCGCTGCGGTGCTTGTAATTCACCGCGTCCAGATTGCGCTTCACCACGTTCACGCGATACAGCGGCTGTCCATTCAACTCGCCCACAGGACGTCCGCCATTTTGAATACCCGTGCGCGCTGTCTGCGGGTCCGCCGTGGGATTCAACTCTTGTGCGTGTGCGAACACGCCGCACGCCAGAACACTGGAAAGAATAGCAACTGCGCCAACCCGCACCGATTTATATCCGTCGCGTTTCATGATTCTCCTCTGAGAGCGGTGTAGCCGTCGCGTGTAGTCAACAACAGGCATTCGTTCCGCTTCTTGGCATGGAAAGATGCAGAGGATAAGTTCTAAGTGGCCCGAAAAATGCGGAAAAGTATAAGTCGCACGCGACGATAATTTCTAAGTCATGGTTGCCCATGACTTAGAAAGTCGTTATCTGGCGCTGGTATTTTGATCGTTCGAAAATTTATTCACTCTTACCGGGGCGGGTCATCAGGATGCGAATCGCTTCCTGCGGCGAACGGCCTTCATGCAGGATGGCATGCATCTCGCGAGTGATGGGCATCTCGATACCCAGACGCGCAGCCAGGCCCAGTGTCGCACCTGTGCAACGCACGCCTTCTGCAACCTTGCCGTTCAATCCCGCAATGATCTCGGGCAGTTTCTTGCCCTTGCCAAGCTCCACACCCACGGTGCGATTTCTGGAAAGCGAACCCGTGCAGGTCAGAACAAGATCGCCGTAGCCTGCAAGGCCCGCCATGGTTTCTGGCTTCGCTCCGGATGCAACGGCGAGTCGCGTCATCTCTGCCATGCCGCGTGTAATCAGAGCAGCGGCTGCATTGCTGCCAAGCTCAAGTCCTGCCACCACACCAGCAGCAAGTGCGATCACGTTCTTCAATGCGCCGCCAAGCTCAACACCAGTGACATCATCGTTCACGTAAACGCGAAGAGAGTCGGATGAGAAATCGCGTTGCAGTTGCTGCGCAGCTTCCGTGTCTGTCGACGCAAGTACGATCGCCGTCGGCAACGCTGCTGCAACTTCCTTCGCAAACGAAGGCCCGCCAAGCGTGGCAAAGCGCACAGGCGATGTAGCAGCAACTACTTCACTCATACGCAGAAACGTTGCGTTCTCCAGTCCCTTCGATGCGGAGACAAAGATCTGATTCTCACGCAGCACGGGTTCCATGGCGCGCACCGTATCGCCCACAAATTCTGAAGGGGTAACGCAGAGCAGTACGTCATGCTCTTGAGCAGTCAGCAGCAGGTCCTTGGAGATGCGAAGATCTTCCGGCAGAGCATAGCCCGGAAGAAACTGCTTGTTCTCGCGTGTTGCAATCATTGCATCCACATGCGCGGGCGTATGCGCCCACAGTGTCAGCTCATGCTTCTTTTGGCGCGCCAACGACAGGGCCAGCGCAGTACCCCACGCACCCGCTCCCAGAATTGCAATCCTGCTCATGCTTCCTTTTTCTTTGCTCCGAATTTGGGTTCGGTGCGGTTCAGCAGACGCGAGATATTCGCGTGATGTTTCACAATGACCAGCAACGGAATCGCAATGTAGACAAGGTCCACAATGAGCTGGTGCCGTCTGTCGAAGAAGATGCAAAGCACTGCGAGCGCCGCGGCAGAGATGATGGAGGCAAGCGACACATACTTCGTCAGCGCGAAGATGATGGCGAAGATCACCACCGCAAACAACGTTGTCAGCGGCATCAGGTAAAGGAACACGCCCAACGCCGTGGCAACGCCCTTGCCGCCCTTGAAGCCAAGCCACACTGTGTACATGTGACCCAGCACGGCGAACAAGCCCGCCATCGCTTCCAGATCATAGCCGCTCGGAAATCCAAGGCGTTGTGCCATGTGCCATGCGAATGCAACGGCAACGAAACCCTTCAGTGCATCCAGCACCAGCGTCGCAATGCCCAGTCCCTTGCCGCCCGACCGCGCCACGTTCGTCGCGCCAATATTGCCGGACCCGGTAGCGCGAACATCTTCATTCTTGAAGAAGCGGACAAGCAGGTAGCCCGTCGGGATCGACCCCAACAGATAGGCAACCAGCAACGTAATGATCCAGATCAGGGTCGGTGTCATGACTCGGTAGAGTGTAGCAAGCCGGGCCCACGAACAGACGGTTCCACAGGGCAGCGGCACCCCGCGTTATTCCCTTTCGAATGAAAAACCTGTCCAAGCCCCTAACCCCTTCAAACCCAACAAACCAAAAGAAATAGAGTTGGCAGGTTATTTCCTTCAACTCACTACAATTGAAGTAAGGAACTACCCGCGCCGGCCTCTTGCCCCAGGCGCGTCAAGTTAAGTCCTTTAGAAAGACGATTTTGCCTCTAAACCTAATGGGCTGACGATTTTAGAGACATCGCTACCGCAACCCCTTTAGAAAGACGATTTTAGAAAAACAGGGGAGGGGGTACCCCCTTACGAAAGCAATTTCTGCCGCAACATCACCAGCGCATATTGCGACGCAAACCAGCGGACGCGCTCACGGTCGCCGCTCAGGTTTAACTCACGAACCTGCGTACCTTCCGCATCGGCAAGCGCAATGTAGACACGGCCAACAGGCTTGTTCAACGTCGCTCCTCCAGGTCCAGCGATACCGGTAACACCAATCGCCAGGTCAGACCCAATACGCGCGCGAATGCCTTCTGCCATCGCCCTCGCCACAGGATCACTCACTGCACCATGCTTCTGGATCAGCTCCTTCGGCACATCGGCAAACAGCGCCTTCAACTCATCGGAGTAGACAACTGCGCCACCAAGGAATGAGCGTGATGATCCGGAAACAGCAGTGAGCCGTTCCGCAATCAGTCCGCCAGTGCAGCTCTCCGCCGTGGACAGCGTCAGGTGACGCATGCCCAGCATGAGCAGAACCACCTGCTCCAGCGACTCGCCGTCGGCAGAGAAGACGGAGTCCATCATCTCGTGCTCGCACTTGGACAGCACCTCGTCCACGCGCTCCTGCGCCTCTTCCAGCGTGGGCTTGGCACACAGGAAGTGCAGTTGGATCTCGCCGCCCGTACTCAGAATGGTCGTGCTCACATCGGGATACGAAAGGTAGATAGGCGAAGTGCGTGCATCCACTTCACTCTCAGGCACCACAGCCATGCGCAGCCAACGATACGCAATGTGCAACCGCGGAATAACCTGCTGCAACCGCGGACGCACCTGCTCCACAAACATGGGCAGCAGCTCCTTAGGCGGTCCCGGCAGCAGCGCAATATACCGCGGCTTCCCCCCATACTCCGTAGCCATCCACTGACCCGGTGCCGTACCGTTGGGGTTAGGCAACAACTTAGCCCCATCGATCACATCAGCCTGTTTGAAGTTGATCTCCTGAATCACAAGGCCGCGCTTGGCGAATCGCTGCTTCAGTCCTTCCACAACGGTCTCGTTGCGCGTCATGCCAACACCAAGCGCAGACGCGACAGCTTCACGCGTAAGGTCGTCCTCAGTCGGTCCAAGACCACCGGAGAACAGCACAATGTCCGCACGCGTAAGCGCGATCTTAGCCGCATCCACCAGATGCTGGAAGGTATCGCCAAGGATGGTCTTGAACGCAACGGTGACGCCAAGCTTATTCAGCTCCGCAGTCATGGCAAGCGAGTTGGTGTCCTGTCGGTAAGGCGTGAGCATCTCGCTGCCCACGGCAATAATCTCCGCAATCATGCTGGGTGTCGGGTCGGTGGCCATGTTAACGGTTCAACCGTCCTTCCACTCCAAGGTCCACGGTGTACAGAGCACTGTTGGTCGCCAACACCGCTTCGCCTGCCTCAGTGAACGCCAGTCCAACAAGACCTGCACCACTCAGTACAAGCGATGCTTCCTTCTCTGGTGTGATGCGGATGATGCCGCGTTCACCATGCAGCGACGCGGCGACGTACACGTTGTCCTGCGTATCCACGGCCATACCTTGCGGACGTCCCAGACCGCGATACCACACACTCACCTCACCATCCGGTGAGATGGCATGGGTCGCCTCGTTGCTACTCGTGGTCGGTCCCGTGACCAGCAACGTCCCATTGCCCAGGAACGCCAGATGGTAGGCCGATACGGATGGCTCCAGCGTGGCGAACACGAACACGTTGCCCTGCGTATCCAGCTTGAAGATGGTGCCGCTGCGGTCACCAACGTAGAGGCTGCCGCTGTCGTCGAAGGCCAGTCCTGTAGCAATGCCCATGCCCTCGGCGAACTGCACCGATGCGCCGTCAGGGTTGATGCGGTAGACCGTGCCCTCCGAACGTGAGGAGCAGTACAGATGCCCGTTAGGGCCAAAGGCAAGTGCGCTGGCGTTCTGCAGGCCCCGCACGAAAGGGCGCATCTGGTAGTCGCGGTCGATACGGAAGATGGAGACGGGTACATCCTGCCCACGCGTGCCGGAGAAGGTGGCGAAGATATTGCCCTCGCTGTCCACGGCAGGGTTGGCGATGGGATGCAGGTTATCCGCGATCGGTACAGCCACATTCAGCGGTAGAGGATTGCTGTGGTGATCGTGGATGCGCACAACGACATCGCCGGAGATAGAACCGTCGGGGACGCGGAAGCTTACGCGCGATGGGGAGGTATAGGTAAGTGGAGCAGCGCTATCGCCTATGGTGATGTTCGGGCGCGTGGCGTCGGCGAGGTGTGCGCCGTATAGGTCCACTACGCCGTCCGGCATCGCTGCGGCGGGGGTTATCCGGTCAAGGTGCGGTGCGTTGGGGTCGGCGTGGCCGCGGAGATGGGAGAGCAGCGTCATCACTCTTCAGGGTATGCCGCGATGGTGGCACTTGCAACGTTGCTAGTGTTTGGGTGCGCTCTGGATGAGGTGGTAGATGATGAAGCCCTGCTGCAGGAGTGTCTGCACAATGAGGCCGTAGACACCAGCGGCCAGGTCGTCCACCACGATGCCTGTGCCTTCGGGGAGTCGTTCCAGGCGGCGTACTGGCGGTGGCTTGAGGATGTCGAACACCCGGAAGCAGAGCAGTCCCAGCAGTGCGAACGGCATAGAAGGCAGGCAGAAGACCAGTGTCAGCCACTGCCCCGCAACCTCGTCGATGACTACGATCTGTGGGTCTTTGCGGCCGCTCTCGCGGGCTACGCGGGTCGCTGCAGGAATGCCAACGGCCGTGGCTGTTGCGGCCATGATCAGGGTGATGAGCGGTAGCCAGTGGAACGGTACGTGGCGCGCCACCACGAACCACACGATGACTGCGGCGACGGAACCGTATGTTCCGGGGCCGGGCTTGAGGAAGCCTGCGCCGAAGAAGGTGCCCACGATCCATGCCCAACGGGTACGCTTCACGCCGGGAAGGTGTTCGGCGGGAAGCACCTCGTCGCGGGTGATGGTGTCGTGTTGTGCGTCGGGAATCTCAGCCACGCTTAGTTCTCGTACTTGCGCTGCTGCTCGCGCTCCAGGTCTTCCAGTAGGTCGGGGTCAAGGATGGGTGAGGTGATCTTGTAGTCTCCGCTGGCCCACTTACCGAGGTCGATGCGGCGGCAACGATCACTGCAGAAGGGGAAGTCATCACTCTTCTCGGTGATCAGTGTTCGACATGTGGGACAGCGGAGTACTTTGGTAGCCATAACAGTTATTGGATGCTGCTGGTTATGCCTTGGCTGCGACGACCTGTGCGCGGCGTGCGGCGAGCTGCTTCTTCACGGCCTCAAACTGTGCTTGTGCCTTCTCACTGCCGTCGACCAGCTTCTTGGTGTTGGGCATGAAGGTGTTTCCGGTAGCTTCCTCGGAGATATCCGCGAACTTGGCGCGGATGAAGAGTGCTTCACCCTGTGTGGCGAGGAAGAGGTCAGAGTCGACCGCGCCGTGCAGCGGTAGCTGAGCAGCCATTTCCCAGAAGGTGATTACCTGACGCCAGTAGACGTTGTTGGGGTTCGTGGGTTTGTGGATCTCGCGGAATTCATCCACGCTTGCGGGCCAGAACTCCATACCGACGTAATTGCGCGCCTTGCGCATGACCTCTTCGCGGCGGAGCTCGTAGAGCTTGAGGACGATATCTGCATCTGCGGGTGTTGCCATTGTCTGTATGATCCTTCTTCCAGTGCTATTCACTCGGCTCTAACGGGATGCCGATCTGGATCGGTCCGCTGGCCCTGAGTGGATTGTACGGTGCCGTGAACCGCTCGAACTCCGGGACGTTGCGTTCGCGGCGGCCAGATTGAGGTAGCCACTCGCGTAGAGCCCAGATCCATGTGTCGCGAAGTGTGGCGATGTCATGCACGGTGAAGATGGCGTATTCGCCGGCTTCGATAGTGATGCGGGCAGGCGAGTTCACGCCTTCGTAGCTGGGGACTGCAATGCCCGTGAAGTAGTGGAGCTTGCCATCAGCGGTGCAGGGCGATGCGCCGTAGACGTGCGTTGCCGAGTGGAGTTCCGGGACTGGACGCGACATGAGTTCTGCCCACTGTGATGGGATGCGCTCGGTTGCGTCCTGCTGTCCTTCGTAGATGACCATGGTGCCTGCGAGGAGGATCGTGTCGATGTGGCGGAACTCGGGTTGCATCATCGGTTGTCCTTTGCGCGGGCGTTTGCCTAGTCGAGAATCCTTGCGACCACGTCGTAGTCGTGGGCTTCAGTGATCTCGGCCTGGTAGAAGGTGCCGGGTAGGAGGGCTTCGTGGGGGCCGAAGTCGTTCAGTAGGACGTGGCCGTCGATCTCCGGGGCTTGCTGGAGGGTACGGGCCTGCCATAGGAGTTCGGTCTCCTCGCTGGGGCCTTCCACGAGTACTTCCACTACCTTGCCAACCTGTGCGGCGCGGGCTTTGGCGCTGAGCTTGAGCTGGGTGCGCATCAGCTTGCGGCGGCGTGACTCGATGGTGCGCTTTGGCACCTTGTCGCCGAGGTCGAAGGCTGGTGAGCCTTCCTCGTCCGAGTAGGAGAAGACACCGAGCCAGTCGATCTTGGCGGCCTTGATGAAGGTCTCCAGTTCGGCGAACTCCTCGTCCGTTTCGCCGGGGAAGCCGACGATGAAGCTGGTACGGATGGCGATGTCCGGGACGATGCTGCGGGCCTTGTCGAGCATGCGGAGGAAGATGTCGCCGCTGCCGCCACGCTTCATACGCTTCAGGACGGTTGGTGAGGCGTGCTGCAACGGTACATCGAGGTACTTGGCAATGTTGTCGTGCGCCGCGATGGTCTCCAGCAGCTTGGTGGTGACCTTGTTCGGATAGGCGTAGAGGAAGCGCAGCCAGTGGATCTTGCCGATGCCTTCTACTTCCAGTGTGGCGAGGGCTTCGAGCAGCATGGCGAGGCCGTCCTTCATGCCGAGGTCTTCGCCGTAGCAGGTGGTGTCCTGACCGATGAGGGTGATCTCGCGGACACCCTGCTTCACCAGGTTCTCTGCCTCGTTGAGGATGGAGGAGATGCGGCGCGAGCGGAACTTGCCGCGGAGCTGCGGGATGATGCAGAAGCCGCAGGGATGATCGCAGCCTTCGGCGATCTTGATGTATGCCGAAGCGCGCGGTGTGCTGAGGATGCGCGGCGTCTCGTCGGAGTAGAGATAGCTGGGCAGCTCGGCGGTTGCGCCATCCCAATCGGTGCGCGCGAAGCGGCCCTGCTTCTCGCGGAGGTCGCCTTCGGGGCGCGAGGTCTGTTCGGGGACTTCAAGCTGGCTGTGCTTGCGCACGGCGCTGGATGCGCGGTCGATGAGGCTGCTCTCCGCGATGGTTGCGGGAGAGAGATTGCCTTCGGCTACTTCCACCTCAAGCGCGGCTGCTCCACCGAGTTCGGTGTGCGCGTGCGTGTGAACCGGTGCGTTCGCGGAGGTGAGGATGTTGAACGGGCTGTTGTTCGGGACGGGCTTTGGGTGCAGGCCTGCTGCGGCGAGGATGTCGTCCAGTTCGCCTGTGCCGAGGACAGCGTCGACTTCGGGGATGTTCTTCTGGATCTCGTCGCGGTAGCGCTCGACGAGGCAGCCGGTGACGATGAGGCGCTTGGCGCGGCCTTCGGTCTTGTGCTGCACCATCTCGAGGATGGTGTTTACGCTCTCCTGCTTGGCGGAGTCGATGAAGGAGCAGGTGTTGACGACGATGATGTCGGCGTCTTCCGCGGCTGGTGTGAGTTGCGCGCCTGCGTGGTGAACCATGCCCATCATGACCTCGGAGTCGACGAGGTTCTTCGGGCAGCCGAGCGAGACGAAGCCAATCTTTGGCCGTTCGATGGTGTCGGTGCTGAGGTTCGTTTTGATTTCTGCTTCGGTGATGGTTGGCACGCGAGTGTCCCTGCCGGGGTGAGTGGTGGGGTACCCCCCTCCCCCCTCAAATTTCTAAAATCGTCATGCGGAAGGACTTAGCGCGCGAGTTTCCCTAAAATCGTCATACGATTGGGGTTACACGCAAAATCGTCATTCTGCTGGAGTTAGCAGCCGCCCGCCAAGGCTTATGCGTGCTCCTGTATGGTCACCCTCTATTGTAGCGGGTTTTGGGGAAATTATCGGCATGGGGAAGTGGTTTGGATTGTTTGGGTTATGAGGACTAGGGCTTGACAGGTTTTCAGGGAGGGAACTGCTTGTTCTAGAGCGGCCAATTGATGGCTCTTATAGCTGAGTTGAAAATACTGAGTCGCGTGGGTCGATCCATTCCGTTCTTATTGACAGACGAGAACTCCAGGAGAAGGATGGCGGATTAACGGAAGCCTTTCGGCGACATTGAATGTTGGGATCGGTGTGGCGTCGCCGTGTTCTTAAGACTCATTCAACCAATGAGGAGACACTGCCATGAAGATTCAGCCCGTGATGATTGCTCTTACGTTGGCAAACGCGGCGATGCTTAGCTATTCGGTGATGCGTCCTGCAGCCAACGTTGTTGCTGCGCCGGAGGTTATCTCGCCGGTTGTTCGCGCGCATGCTTTGGAGATTGTGGATGAGCAG
Source organism: Terriglobus roseus (assembly GCF_900102185.1). Lineage (NCBI taxonomy): Bacteria > Pseudomonadati > Acidobacteriota > Terriglobia > Terriglobales > Acidobacteriaceae > Terriglobus > Terriglobus roseus. Next base: position 132,723 of record NZ_LT629690.1, read on the forward strand.
GGACGTACTCGCGCAGAGTTGCGCGTGCTGCCTGCGCAGCCCGACTTCAAGATGCCGGATGGAACCAAGGGATATCCAGAGACGGTGCTGTTCCGGTTGCTGACTTCGCAGAACGGGCCCAACGTAAAACTTGCGACGACCGAAGATGGTGCGGGGCTTGTGTTGGGTGGGGATTCCGGTTACATACAACTCATCAAGCGTGGACCGGCGAACCCTGTGATGAACCTGGTTGCGAAGGATGGGCGGCATCGCGCGATCCAACCATAAAGCTTTTTGACGGACCAGCATTGCCAATAAAAAAGAAACGCCGTTCGCGGGCGGTGATTGGCATACACTGATTTCGTTTGTCATCATTCCTTCACTTTCCCTCGGAGTTCCAGTCCTGATGCGTCTTGCTTCTTCGGTAGTTTTTGCGTCCTTGTTGATGGTTCCTCCAATGGTGGCGCAGGCGAATCTGACTCTGCCCGATGCAGCGCAGCAGGAAGAGAAGGTAATTGATCCGGAGCGGTTGCGGCAGCATGTGAAGACGCTGGCCAGCGATGAATTTGAGGGTCGCGCGCCAGGGCAGCCCGGCGGTGAGAAGGCTGCGCAATATATTGCTGCCCAGTTCAAGGCGGCGGGGCTGGAGCCTGCCGGTGATCATGGCACGTATTTCCAGCAGGTGCCGATGGTGGGTGTGAAGACCGATCCTTCGACGGCGTTTGCGCTGGTGCCGGAGAAGGGTGAGCCGATGAAGCTGACCTTTGGCACGGACTATGTTGCGAACAACCAGACGCACACACCGACTGCGGAAATTGATGCTCCGCTGGTGTTTGTGGGGCATGGCATTGTGGCGCCCGAGTATGGCTGGGACGACTACAAGGGCGTGGATGTGAAGGGCAAGGTCGTGGTGGTGATTGTGAACGAGCCCACCAGCGACGATCCGAAGTTCTTCAACGGCAAGAGCATGACCTACTACGGCCGTTGGACGTACAAGTTTGAAGAGGCTGGCCGGCATGGCGCGGTGGCTTGCCTGATTGTGCATCGCACGGATTTGGCGAGCTATGGTTGGCAGGTGGTGCAGAACTCGTGGAGTGGTGAACACAGCTATCTGCGGGATGATCCGGATACGAAGCTGAAGGCTGCGAGCTGGATTACGCATGACGTTGCGGACAAGTTGTTTGCCACGGCTGGGATGACGGCGGATGAGGCGATTACTGCGGCGGGCAAGCGCGGATTTGTGGCGAAGCCGTTGCCGGTGCGGCTGAAGGCGCATGTGATCACGAACGTTCACATGTATGAGTCAGCGAATGTTGTCGGCAAGATTACGGGAGCGAAGCCGGGACGCACGGTGCTGTACACAGCGCACTATGACCACTTCGGTATTGATCGCACGCGTAAGGGCGATCCCGTGTTTCATGGCGCTGCGGATAACGCGACGGGTACTGCGATTGTGATGGAGATGGCAAGGGCGTTTGGGCAGAAGAAGATTCAGCCGCCATCGACGGTGATTTTTGCAGCGGTGACTGCGGAAGAGCAGGGGCTGCTGGGGTCGCAGTATCTGGGAATGCATCCGCCGGTTCCGGCGAAGGATATTTCGCTGGACATTAACTATGACGAGCTGTTGCCGCTGGGCGATGTGACGGGAGTGGGCGCCGGTGGAGCGCAGAGAACGACTGCTTATCCGCTGCTGGAGGCGTTGGCCGCGCACGACAACCTGACGCTACGCAAGGGCGGTGTGGATGCGGGCGGTGGGTACTACCGTAGCGATCACTTCTCGCTTGCGAGAGTGGGTATTCCGGCGTTTTCGCTGGGCCAGGGCGGCATGTTTGTGGGGCATGACGAGGCGTGGGGACGCGAGCAGTCGCGTGATTTTGGGCAGAACAAATATCACAGGCCTGCGGATGTTTACTCAGACTCGATGGACTTCACCGGTAATGCGCACATGGCCCGCTTTGGATTTGAGCTGGGATGGATTGTGATGAGTCAGCCGGAACGCATGGAGTGGTTGCCGGGCGACGAGTTTGAAGCAGCTCGAAAACGGCAGTAGGCAAAAGCAAGATCACGAATTTCGTCTGAATAGCATCACACCGCACGCAGAGCATTTTGCCGCGGATCACAGTACGGAAGGTACCTCCAGCGGCATGCTCAGGGATTGGATTGCGGGATTGAGCCGGAGGCCACACGTGGACTACGCAATGCTGACTCATGTTGGCCGCTGTCGTGTGCACAACGAAGACACCTGCGCTGCCGATGAGATGGCGGGGCTGTTCGTGGTGTGCGACGGCATGGGCGGCGCTGCGGGCGGTGAAGTGGCGTCGCAACTGGCGGCGCGTGCGTTTCTGGAACAGGCTCGGGCGGGGCGCGATACGCAATCTGCCCGCTGGCGGTTGGAGAAGGCAGCCATGGAGGCGAATAACGCTGTCTTCATGGAGTCGCACAGGGACATGTCACTGCGCGGCATGGGAACGACGCTGGTGGGGATGGAGATTGGCCGCGACCTGCGTGAAGCGTGGATTGTGAATGTGGGCGATTCGCGCTGCTATCGGTTGCGCGATGGTGTGTTGGAGCAACTTACGCATGACCACTCGTTTGTGGACGAGCAGGTGCGTGCGGGGTTGATGACGGTGGATGAGGCTTCAATCTCGCATCTGCGGAACATCATTACGCGTGCTGTGGGCTCGCATGTGGATGTGGATCCGGATGTGGTGCGGTCGCCGCTTATGCCGGGCGATTTGTTTTTGCTGTGCTCGGATGGGCTGACGCGCGAAGCGGACGATGAAGCGATTGCCCAGGTGCTCAACGGACATCAGTGTGTTGATTTGCAGATGTGCGCGAATGCGTTGGTTGCGCTGGCGAATGAGTGTGGTGGGTCGGACAACATCACCGTGGTGTTGGTGCGGATTTAAAGGTCTAAAACAGACGCCGCCGTGAGTCTTGATTGGCTCACGGCGGCGTTTTGTTTGTGCTCTTTGATTTTTAGCGGATCAACATGCTGACGATGGAGGCGCTCATCAGGTTTGCGATGGTGCCGGCGAGCAGTGCTCGCATGCCGAGGCGGGCGAGTTCGTTGCGGCGGTTGGGAATCAGCGCGCCGATGCCGCCGATCTGCATGCCTACGGAACCGAGGTTTGCGAAACCGCAGAGAGCGAAGGTGGCGATGGCGAGCGTGCGCGTGCTGATCTGATGCGCGTTGGCTAGTTGGCCAAGCTGCGTGTAGGCGATGAACTCGTTGAGTACGGCGCGGGTTCCGATGAGGTTGCCGACGATGGGCGCGTCGTGCCACGGGATGCCGATGAGCCACGCGATGGGTGCGCAGAAGAAGCCGAGGATACTGTTCAGCGTGGATGGGAAGCTGACGTTGTGTCCGCCGACCTGGTGCACGCCGATGAGGTTGTGGATGCCGGTGAGGATGCCGTTGAGCAGGCCGACGAGCGCGAGGAAGCTGATGAGCATGATGGCGACGTTGAAGGCGAGTTGACCGCCGTCAATAGTGCCGCGCGCGATGGCTCCGATGAGGTTTTCGTTCTTGTGTTCGTCTTCGCTCTTGATGTGGACGGTGCCCAGGGTTTCCGGGACTTCGGTCTCCGGCACGAGCATTTTTGCGATGAGGATGGTGCCGGGCGCGGTCATGATGACGGCGCTGAGCAGGTCCTGCGCGCGGATGCCGAAGGAGATGTACGCCGCCATGATGCCGCCGGAAACGTGCGCCATGCCGCTGGTCATGATGGTCATCAGTTCAGAGCGGGTGGCGTTGTTGAGGAAGGGGCGGATGGTGAGCGGAGCTTCCGTCTGGCCCATGAAGATGGAGGCCGCGACGTTCGTTGATTCTGCGCCGGAGGTGCCCATGGTGCGCTGCATGACCCATGCCATGCCGCGGATGACGATCTGCATGATGCCGAGATGGTAGAGCACGGCGAACAATGCTGACACGAAGATGATGGTGGGTAGAACGGCGAAGGCGAAGACTTGCAGGGGGCTGGTGGGGTCGCCGAGTTTGCCGAAGACCATTGATGAGCCGTCGACCGAATGCGCGAGGAGACCGGCTACTGCGCCTGCGCCTTTGGCGAGGAGGAGCTGTCCGAAACTCCACTTGATGACGAGGAAGGCGAAGAAGACTTGCAGGGAGAGGCCCCAGGCGACGGTGCGCCAGCGGATGGCACGGCGGTCGGTGGAGAGGGCGTAGGCAACGCCAAGTAAAACGACTAGGCCAATGAGTCCGGTAAAGCGGGCCAAATCGGGCCCTCCTCTGCTGCAAATCAGGTGCGTTGCAGAAAGAGTGTACCGGAGGCGAAGGGGAAACCGCCTCCGGCTTTTCACCGATTGTTTATACGGCCACGAATCCGCCGTCGACGAAGAGTTCCACACCGGCGACGAAGCTGCTGTCGTCCGAGGCGAGGAAGACGACTGCCTTGGCGAGTTCGTCCGGTTCGCCCATGCGGCCGAGAGGAACGCCTGCTGCCAGACCTGCCTTCAACGCCTTCTCCTGCTCGGAGTCGTTGCCGACGAGACCGCTGATGGCGGGGGTGTCGATGGGGCCGGGGCTTACGACGTTGACGCGGATCTTGCGTGCCTTCAGTTCGTTGGTCCAGGTGCGGGCGAAGGAGCGGACGGCAGCCTTGGTGGCGTTGTAGACGCCGAAGTTCTCAAAGCCCTTCATGGAGACGATGGAGCCATTCAGCACGATGGTTGCGCCGTCGGGCAGCAGCGGGAGCGCCTTCTGCACGGTGAAGACGAGGCCTTTCACGTTGATGTTGAAGGTCTTGTCGAAGTGCTCTTCAGTGTAGCTGCCGAGCGGAATGAATTCGCCACCACCAGCGTTGGCGAATACGACGTCCAGCTTGCCCTTTTCGGACTTGATCTGCGCGAAGAGACGATCAAGGTCGTCGAGGTTGGAGACGTCGCCCTGTACGGCGGTGACATTCTTGCCGATGAACTTTACGGCTTCATCCAGGGAGCTCTGACGGCGTCCGGTGATGAACACGTAGGCGCCTTCATCCACGAAGCGTTTTGCCGTTGCGAGGCCGATGCCGCTGTTGCCGCCGGTGACGAGTGCGATCTTTCCTTCGAGCTTACCCATGATGTTTCCGTCCTTTTGATATTTTGACAACCATCGAAATGATCCATCGGGATAGATTGCTGTGGCTTTGAAAAGGATTCATGAAGTTGTTGGGTGAACTGTTTAAAACCTGCTGCACCGAAGGATACGCTCGTCTACGTGCGCTGACTTTGGTTGTCAATGAATCTCGGTAAATGCCTTGCGATCAGGCACTCACCGAGATTCACCGATTTCAGATAGCCGAGAAGCCGCCGTCGACATTCAGCTCCACGCCATTCACGAAGCTGGAATCGTCTGAAGCAAGAAACAGAGCTACTGTCGCGATTTCTTCAGGTTGCCCCATTGTTCCTCGAGGGATCAAGGATTCAAACATCTGCTTCGCCTCAGGAGTGAGCACTTCTTCCTGCATCGGAGTAGCGATTGGCCCGGGGCCCAGCACGTTCACCCGGATATGCCTGTCCTTCAATTCGTTGAGCCATGTGCGTGCGAAGGAGCGCAGTGCTGCCTTGCTTGCCGCATACACGCCGAAACCGGGAAAGCCCTTTACTGAAGCGACTGACCCGGTCATGATGATCGATCCGCCGTCGTTAAACAGTGGCAATGCCTTCTGAACTGTAAACAGCGTTCCGCGCGTGTTCAGGCCGAAGGCCGCATCGAAGTGCTGTTCGGTAATTTCGCCCAGTGGCAGGGCCTCGCCCCGGCCAGCGCTCGCGAATAAGACGTCGATCTTTCCCTTTTCCCGTTTGACGATGTCGAACAGACGATCAAGGTCGTTGAGATTGGCTGCGTCACCACGTACGCCGGTTACGTTTCGACCAATCTGCCTGACTGCCTCATCGAGCTGTTCCTGCCTTCGGCCTGTGATGAAAACGTAGGCACCCTCTTCCACGAAGCGTTTGGCGCTCGCCAGTGCCAGCCCACTCGATCCCCCCGTGACGACTGCGACCTTACCTTCCAGTTTTCCCATAATTGCTCCCTTCGGTAGATGTGTAGCATTCACTACAGCAGAGTAGATTTCCTTGGAAGTGGACGAGAACTGCCCAAGAATCCGAATATTTTGTCTATTCGTCCAAATTGTGGAGGTTATGTTGGACCCAATAACGGACATCTTCAAAACGATGCACGTGACCGCGTTTGGTCTGCACAGGCTGGAAGCCACAGTTCCGTGGGGCGTGAAACAGGAAAATCGGTCCGAAGAAAAAGTCACGCCCTCCGGCAAGAAAACGCCGCCCGCAGATTTGGCGCACTTCGCCATGCTTTCGCGGGGCAGCTGTTGGCTGAGTGTGGAAGGCATTGCAGAGCCAATTCCCCTTAGTGGTGGTGATTGCTTCTTGGTGGCCAAGGGGACTTCGATCGTTTTGCGCGACAGCCCGCGAACACGCCCGAAGTGGACATTCCGCGAGATCGGGGCTTTGGCCAACGGCAATGTCGCTCAGTGTGGGGGTGGTGGCGCACCCACGACTATCGTCTGTGGGTCTTTGAGTTTCGATCGCGCGAGCCTGAAGCCGATCACCCAGTTATTGCCGAGCTTCATTCTGATGAAGGCCGATGAGGAACGCACGCTTGCTCTTCACAACACCGTGCAGGCGCTTGCGTCAGAAATGGCTGTACAGGCACCGGGATCGGAGGTCGTCGCGACGCGCCTGGCCGAGGTTCTGTTTATACAGGTGTTACGAGCGCATATCGCGTTGGGGCAGCAACGCAACAAAGGATGGCTTCGCGCGATCTTCGATCCTCAAATGGGAGTCGCTTTGAGTGCCGTTCACGACAGTGTGAGTGCGGCCTGGACGGTTGAATCACTGGCCGCAGCGGCGGGCATGTCTCGCTCCGCATTCGCAGTGCGCTTTAAAGAACTGCTGGGACAAACACCAATGGAATACGTAACCGAGTGGCGGATGCAAAAGGCGATGCAGTTACTCCAGCAGCGTGACAAGAAGCTCATAGACGTTGCTCGGTTAGTCGGTTACGAGTCCGACGCTGCTTTCAGTAAGGCGTTCAAGCGAGTTGTTGGGGTCAATCCTGGTGAGTACCTGAAACGTGGTTTTGAAGATCACAGAAATGCCGGGATGACGGAAGATTTTTGAAGCGAAGACTCTGACTCGGCGGGGAGCAGATGCCATGGAAGTATTTTTCCGCTGAGCGCAATGCGGCTACAGCTCATGCGCTGCAGAGGGTATTGGTAGAGTAACTCTTCGTCATGGATAGTTCACACTGCGGTCATGCTGCAGCAATGAGCCCGCGCGAAGCTGTTGGGGTATGGTGCGGACCTGCGATACGCTCATCCTCTCCGACGTCCACCTGGGCTCAGATGTTAGCCGGGCGGAAGAAGCCATCGATGTGCTGGAAGGTGTGGACTTCCGGCAATTGATTCTGCTGGGTGACATCTTCAGCGATCTTGATTTTGCGCGATTGAAGCGACAGCACTGGGATTTTCTGTCGTGTATCCGTAAGCTCTCCAACCCGAAGCAACGTCGCACGATTGTGTGGGTGGAAGGCAATCACGATCATGGGTTGTCGCAGTTGATGTCGCACATGGTGGGCGTGCCGGTATATCAGCGCTACGTGTGGGAGTACGCGGGTAAGCGACATCTGGCGGTGCATGGGCATCAGTTTGATCGTTTTATCAACCGCAACATTTTGTTGAGCCGCTTCTTTGAGGGCTTCTACGAGATGTCTCAGCGGTTGGATGGCAAGGAACAGCGGATGTCGCGCTGGTTTGATCGCTTCAGCACACGCTGGTTGCGGTTGTCAGACAAGGTTGCAGAGGGTGCGCTGGCGTATGCGAAAGAAGGTCACGCAGACCGAGTGTTCTGCGGGCATACGCATGAGGCGATGCAACGTAATGAAGGCAGTATTGAGTATTTCAACTCCGGGTGCTGGACAGATACACGCGCCACGTTTTTGACCATCGACCGTAAGGGAGTCCAGATCCATGAGTATCAACCCGGAACTGTCCATCGTGATCCCGGCAAAGAACGAATCGAGACACCTGCCCTCGCTGCTGAGTTCGCTGGCGAAGCAGGATTATCCGGCTATGGCGGATACGGAAGTCTTCGTTGCTGATGCCGGTTCGACCGACGGAACGGCTGCCATTGCACGTAGCTATGACAACCTGCTGAATGTTCGTGTGATTGAGGGCGGGTTGCCTTCTGTGGGACGGAATCGTGGTGCGGCGCAGAGCACATCGCGCTATGTGCTGTTTCTGGATGCGGATGTAGAGTTGCGTGATCGTACGTTGCTGCGTCGCGCGATGACTGCCATGCAAAAGCAGCGCCTACACTGCCAGACGGTGGACATTGCGTGTGCGGAAGGAACGTGGGCGGACCGGCTGCTGTATTGGGGTAACAGCCGGATGCAGCGGTTGAGCGCGTGGGGCATGCCGTTTGGCACGGGAATGTTTCTGCTGTTTGAGCGCGGACGCTTTCATGAGCTTGGTGGCTTTGCTGAAGATGCAGTTTTTGCTGAAGACTTTCTGCTGACGAAACAGGTTTCCTCTCTGCGCTTTTCTGTGTTGGATGGATGCATCTACACGTCGAACAGGCGGTTCCACAGAACAGGACATGCGCGCATGGTGTTTCTGTTTTTCTGGACGCTGCTGAACTGCAAAAACCGTAGCCACTTTGTACGTGACCACGGTTATTGGGATGGTGCTGCTACGGAGACGGTTAGCAAGGCCTAGTGTTGTTGGTCTGCAACGATAACCTGGCGGATGAGTGGCTGCTTCACTGGAAGTTCTTGCTTGATCTGAATGGTCTCTCGCAACATCTGTTCGGGTGTGTCGAGTAGCTCTGCGTTTTCTGTAAACAGCGTGACGAGTGGCTGCCCCTTGATGATGCGATCGCCGATCTTTGCGTGCATCTCAATGCCTGCATGAGCTGAAACTGGGTCGCCGGGTTTCTCGCGGCCTGCACCTAGGCGCTGCACAGCCCATCCGACTTGTGTGCAATCCATGCTGGCAAGATAGCCGTCGGATTCTGCCTTTAGAACGCGCGTGGCCTTGGGTTTGTGGAAGGCTGCTGGATCGTCGAAGGGTTTGATGTCGCCGCCTTGCAGCTTTGTCATCTCAATCCATTTTTTGTACGCAGAGCCATCGTGGAGTAGTGCGAGGGATTTTGTCTTGCCTTCCTCTGGAGTCTTGCTGACGCCGCCAAGATGGAGCATCCATCCGGAGAGTGTGACGGAGAGTTGGATGAGGTCGGCGTACATGGGGTGATGGACGCCCTTCATGATGTCGATGCATTCCCACACTTCGATCCAGTTGCCGGAGAAACGTCCGAGTGGCTCGTCCATGGTGGTGAGCAGAGCGACGGTGCGCGTGCCGTTGCCTTCGCCGGTGCTGACCATGAGGCGTGCGAGGTGTTCGCTGTCCTCGTACTTTTTCATGAATGCGCCGCTGCCTGTTTTCACGTCGAGCACGAGGCCATTGAGGCCTTCTGCGAGCTTCTTGCTCATGATGCTGGCGGTGATGAGATATGGCGATTCAACGGTTCCGGTGTGGTCACGGAGTGCGTAGAGGATGCGGTCGGCGGGGACGAGGTTTTTGGTTTGTCCGATCATGCTGAAGCCGCACTTTTCGATGACTTCGCCGAACTGTTTGAGTGAGAGTTGCGTGTTGAAGTTGGGGATGGTTTCGAGCTTGTCGAGTGTGCCGCCGGTGTGACCGAGCGAGCGGCCGCTGATCATGGGATCGGCGAGACCTGCTGCTGCCACGATGGGTGCGATGAGTAAGGAACTTTTGTCGCCGACGCCGCCGGTGGAGTGCTTGTCGACGGTGAACTTATTGAGGAATGCGGAGTCAAAGACTTCGCCGCTGCGACGCATCGCGTCAGTCAGTGTGGCGAGTTCGCGGGGGCTGAGGCCTCGCTGAAAGATGGCCATGAGCAACGATGCGATGCGCGCGGGTGTGATGGATTCGTCAACGACGCCAGCGATGAAGCCGCGGATTTCAGCGTCGGAAAGTTCGTGGCCGTCGCGCTTGTGCAGGATAACGTCGATGGGATGAATGCTCATGATTACTTGGATGCTGATTGTTGCAGGCTTTGTGCGTTGAAGGATGCAGGAAGGAGATCGGCCAGGGTGCATTCGCCGGGCTTGCCGTGTTCCGCGGGAAAGAAGATGCGGCAGGTGGGGTCGGCGAATTCCGCGATGGTTTGACGGCAGGCACCGCAGGGCTGGCATGCGATGGTGGCGTCTTCGTTAGCGATGGCAACGGCGACGATGCGGATGTGTGCGCCGCGCTCGACTACTGCGCGTGCGACCGCGGCTTGTTCGGCGCAGGTGGTCAGGCGGTAGCTGGCGTTTTCGACGTTGCAGCCGGTGATTATGTGGCCGTTGTCCAGCAGCAACGCGGCGCCTACGTGGAAGAGGCTATAGGGCGCGTAGGCGTTTTTTGCGGCGTGGGCGGCCTGTTCGCGAAGGCTGCGGATGCGGCTTTCGTCGAGGGTTGCGGATTTGTTTTCCAGCGACATAGATTGCTGAGGCTAAACCCATGCGCGAAAGGTTGCAAGCGATGCGGCGCGAAGGGGCACCTGCGCGTCTAACATGCTGCCAGATATGCCTGTTAAGAAAACAGCGACGAAACGAACGAAACCGAAGAAGCCGGAGAGTGTTGAAGCATCCGTGCAGGCGGTTGATCCTGCTGATACGAGCGTGGATGATTCAGTGTTGAAACTGTTTCATCCGGTGACGGCGGCCTGGTTTCGTGCGGTGTTTGAAGGGCCGACGCAGCCTCAGCGCGAGGGATGGCCTGCGATTGCGCGTGGGGATTCGACGTTGATCCTGGCGCCTACTGGTACTGGTAAAACGCTGACGGCGTTCTTGTGGTGTCTGGATCGTTTGATGCTGCAGCCTCGTGCGGCTGCTCCTGTCGAAACTTCAAAGCGTGGGCGCAAGGCTGCTGCGTCGCCGGTCTTGGACGGCGTACGTGTTGTTTATATTTCGCCGCTGAAGGCGCTTGCTGTCGATGTAGAGCGCAACCTGCGTTCGCCTTTGCAGGGCATTGCGAATATGGCGCAGCGCATGGGCGTTGATGTACATACGCCAGAGATTAACGTGCGTACGGGCGATACGCCTGCGAATGAGCGCGCGCGTTTCAGCAAACATCCTGGCGAGATTTTGATCACTACGCCGGAGTCGCTGTATTTGCTGCTGACTTCGAATGCGGGCGAGGCGCTGCGCAGTGTTGAGACGGTGATCATTGACGAGATTCATGCACTGGTACCGACGAAGCGTGGCGCGCATATGGCGTTGTCGTTGGAGCGACTGGAGGCGTTGACTGGGCGCAAGGTGCAGAGGATTGGATTGTCTGCAACGCAGAGGCCGCTAGAAGAAGTGGCTCGGTTTCTTGGTGGTGCTGAAGGAACGCAGCAGGTTAGCGCATCTGCGAATGAGCAAGTGGGAGACGGGGAGGCGGAGGCTGGTGGGATTCGCTATCGGCCTGTTGCGGTTGTGAATGCGGGTGCGCGGAAGCGGTTGGAGTTGACTGTGGAAGTGCCTGTGGAGGATATGGCGAAGCTTGGCGAGATTCAGGACACGCCGAGTGGGCCGGCTTCACAGGGGCCGAAGCGAACAAGTATCTGGCAGAGTATTCATCCGCGTTTGCTGGAGCTGATTCGCGCGCATCAGTCGACGATTTTGTTTGTGAATGCGCGGCGCATTGCAGAGCGGCTGGCGGGTGCGATCAATGAGCTTGCGGGTGAGCCGATTGCGCGTGCGCATCATGGTTCGCTTGCTGCTTCACAGCGTAGTGAGATTGAAGAGTTGTTGAAGGCTGGTGAGATTCGCGCGCTGGTTGCTACGTCTTCGCTTGAGCTTGGCATTGATATGGGCGCGGTGGATCTGGTGATTCAGATTGAAGCACCGCCTTCGGTTGCGAGCGGGATGCAGCGCATTGGGCGTGCGGGGCACCAGGTGGGCGCGCCTTCCAAGGGCATTATCTTTCCGAAGTATCGTGCGGATTTGATTGCGTGCGCCGCGGTGACGCGTGCGATGCATGAAGGGCATGTGGAGAGTACGCGCTATCAACGGAATGCGCTGGATGTGTTGGCGCAGCAGATGGTGGCGATCATTGCACATCCTCCGTTGCCTATTGCGGAAGCGGAACGCAGGATGAAGCGGTTCCGCAGTGATGAGGAAGATGCTCCGGGCATTGCGTATGACGAGTTGTTGCGCATTGTGCGTTCGTGCAGTGGATATGCGGGTTTGAGCACGCAGGTGTTTGATGGTGTGTTGGACATGCTGGCGGGGCGTTATCCGTCGGATGAGTTTGGCGAACTGCGTCCGCGCATTACGTGGGATAGAACGAAGCAGTGGTTGACGCCTCGGCAGGGTGTGAAGCGGATTGCGATTTTGAATGGCGGTACGATTCCGGATCGCGGTTTGTATGGTGTGTTTCTTTCCGGTGAGCGATCAAAGCCGATTCGCGTGGGCGAGTTGGATGAAGAGATGGTCTTTGAGGCGCGCACGGGTGAGACGTTTGTTCTTGGTGCGAGTACGTGGCGCATTGATGAGATTACGCATGATCGTGTGCTGGTTTCGCCTGCGCCGGGTGAACCGGGGAAGATGCCTTTCTGGCATGGCGATCAAGCAGGGCGGCCGTTGGAGTTTGGACGACGCATTGGTGCGTTGATCCGTGAGTTGCGCGATATGCCTCGTGCCGCTGCTGTCTCGCGATTGACGCGTGAGCATGATCTGGATCAGCTTGCTGCGGAAAATGTGATGCGTTACCTGACCGATCAGGAGGTGGCGACCGAACAGGTGCCGGATGATCGCACGATTGTGGTGGAGCGCGTGCGCGATGAGCTTGGTGATTGGCGCGTATGTGTGATGACTCCGTTTGGTTCACGTGTGCATGCGCCGTGGGCGATGGCGGTGCAGGGACGCATCCGTGCGGCAGGCGCGGTGGATGTGGAGACGATGTGGAGCGAGGATGGCTTCGTCGTTCGTTTTCCTGAGGCAGATAATGCGCCGGATGTTGATCCGTTCTTTCCTGAAGCGCAGGAGGCGGTGGAGTCTGTACAGCGGCAGTTGGGTTCGACTGCGCTGTTTGCTGCGAAGTTTCGTGAGGCGAGTGCGCGTGCGTTGTTGTTGCCGCGTCGTCGTGCGGATGGTCGTGCTCCGCTGTGGCAACAACGTAAACGTGCGTATGACTTGTTAGCTGTTGCTGCGCGGTATCCGGAATTTCCGATGTTGCTGGAGGCGTATCGCGAGTGTTTGCGTGATGTGTTTGATATGCCTGCGCTGGCTGAGATTCTGAGGAGCGTGGAGCAGCGGCAGATTCGTGTGCACACGGTGGATTCGCGCACACCTTCGCCCTTTGCTTCGGCGCTGTTGTTCTCTTACGTTGCGAATTACATCTATGACGGCGATGCTCCGCTAGCCGAACGTCGTGCGCAGGCGTTGGCGATTGATCAAGATCAGTTGCGTGAGTTGATGGGCGATGCCGATCTGCGTGAGCTGCTGGACCGCAATGCGATTGAAGAGACGGAAGAGCAGTTGCAGATGCTGGCGGATGACTATCGTGCGCGCACGATGGATGGTGTGCATGACATGCTGCTGCGGCTGGGTGATCTAAATCGCACTGAGTTGTTGCGGCGATGTGTTTCGCCCGAGGTGGCGATTACGCTGGATCGTTTAGCGAAGGCGCGTCGTGCACTGGAGTTGCGCATCGGTGGCGAGAAGCGATGGATTGCTGTGGAGGATGCGGCACGTTATCGCGATGCGTTGGGAGTTCCACTGCCGCCGGGTTTGCCTACGGCATTTCTTGAACCTTCTGCGGATGCGATTACGGATTTGATTCGGCGTTATGGGCGTACGCATGGGCCATTCACAACGGCGAAGGTGGCTGCGCGATTTGAAGTGCCGATCCAGACCGTTGAGGCAGTCTTGCAGAAGCTAGTGGGCATGGGGCGCGTGGTGGAAGGCGCGTTCTGTCCTGGTGGGCAGGAGCGTGAGTGGTGCGATGTGGAGGTGTTGCGCACCATTCGCAGGAGATCGTTAGCCAAGTTACGCAAAGAAGTGGAGCCGGTGGAGCAGCAGACGCTGGCGCGTTTGTTTACGCACTGGCAGGGCGTGTTGACGCCTCGGCGTGGGTTGGATGCGTTGCTGGATGCGATTGATAATTTGCAGGGTGCGCCGCTGCCTGCGTCGTTGCTGGAGACGGAGATACTTCCTGCGCGTATTGCGAATTATCGATCTGCTGACTTAGATACATTGGTTGCCGCTGGCGAAGTGACGTGGGCAGGGTTTGAGCCGATTGGCGAACGTGATGGTCGTGTGGGTTTGTATCTGGCGGAGAGGTTGCCGCTGCTATGGCCGGTGGTGAATACACAGCAGGCTGCGAGTGCCATTGAGAATGGGAGCAACACGCGGGAACGCGAAGAGAGGATTGTCGAGTATCTGCGCGCGCATGGTGCTTCGTTCTTTCAGAATGTGCATGACGGCACGGGCGGCGGTTTTGCGAACGAGACGATTGAAGCGCTTTGGAACCTGGTGTGGCGCGGTGCGATCACGAATGACTCGTTGCAGGCGCTGCGGGCTTATACGAATCGCGAGTCGACGAGTACGCGGAAGCCTGCGCGGCGTGTGCACAATCAACAGGCTGCATTTCGTTCGCGCAGAACGACACCGCCTACGGCTCAAGGGCGTTGGGTGTTGCATCCTGCGCTTGGTGCGGTGAATCGCAATGCTACAGAGTGGTCGCATGCGGAGGCGCAGCAGTTGCTGCAGCGATACGGCGTGGTGTTTCGCGAGACGGCGCATGCGGAGAATTTGCCGGGTGGTTTCTCTGCGGTGTATGACGTGTTGAAGGCGCTGGAAGAGAGTGGCAAGGTGCGTCGCGGATACTTTGCGGCTGAGCTTGGTGCTACGCAGTTTGCTTTGCCCTCTGCGTTGGATTTATTGCGGTCTTTGCGCAATAAGCGGTTGGATAGCGATCCGGAGATGGTGGTGCTGGCTGCGACCGACCCTGCGAATCCTTATGGAGCTTTGTTGCGTTGGCCTGCGGTGGGTGAGGGTGTTTCGTTGCAGCGGAGTGTGGGCGCGCGCGTTGTTTTAGCGGATGGTGCGCTGGTGGCGTATCTGCGTCGTGGTAATCCGAATATTCAAGTGTTCTTGTCGGACGAAGAGCCGCAGCGCGGGCAGGTGATGCGTGCGTTGGCTCGTTACTTTGTGGTGATGGCGCAGATGCATGAGAGTGAACGTGCTGCTGCTGGGATGTTTGTGCAGACGATCAATGGTGTGAATGTTGCAGAGCATCCCATGGCGCGCGTGTTGTTGGATGCGGGGTTTCAGGCCGCGCCTATGGGGTTTAACTTGCGGCGGAATCTGCCTTCTATCTCAGTAGAGCGGCCGGTGGGCAATGCCTGAAGGGGATACCATCTATCGGTCTGCTCGCGCGCTTGCGAAGGTGCTGGAGGGGAAGCATGTCACGCGGTTTGATACGGGGTATGCGCATCTGGCTGCGGTGCATGATGACCGGCCTTTGGTTGGGCGTTTGATTGAGAAGGTGGAGGCGCGGGGGAAGTGGCTGCTGATTTATCTCTCCGGCGATCTGATTCTTGTGACGCACATGTTGATGAGTGGTTCGTGGCATATCTATCGCACGGGTGAGAAGTGGTGGATGCCGAAGAAGGCGATGCGTGCGTTGCTTGAGGTGGATGGTTGGCAGGCGGTTGCTTTCAATGTGCCGGTTGCGGAGTTTCATACTGCGGCTTCGCTTGCTCGTAAGTCGAGTGTGCCGAAGCTTGGGCCGGATATTTTGTCTGAGGGGTATAACGCGGATGTTGGTTATGCCGCGTTGAAGGTGCGTGCGGCTTCGCATCCTGAGGATGAGATTGCGAATGTGTTGCTGAATCAGCGCGTGATTGCTGGCCTGGGGAACGTTTACAAGAGTGAGGTTTGTTTTGCTGCGCGGGTGCATCCGTTTCGGATGATGAAGACGATCAGCGATGACGAGATGCGACAGATGGCCGATGTTGCGCAGCGGTATATGAAGGCGAATGTGGTGGATGGTACGGGTGAGGGGATTGTGACCTATACCGGGAAGCGTCGGACGACGCACCAGACTCGCAGGGAAGATCGGCTTTGGGTGTATGGACGGCGTGGGTTGGAGTGTCGTCGTTGCGGTGGAGTGATTGAGTATCGCAAGCAGGGGAGTGCGGTGCGGTCTACTTATTGGTGTCCGGAGTGTCAGCCCTGGGTTGGGGATGGGACTGCTGTGAAGGGACTGGATACGCCTGTGCGGCGAGTGAAGATGAGTTGTTAGGGCGTTCTTGTCTTCCCGCGAAATCGTAGTGGTGCGAGAAGAATGCAGGTCCTTCGGCTTCGCTCAGGATGACGCACTTTGTGCGTATGAGCTTCGCTAGTTTCCAGCAACGTTGTGATTGATTTACTTACGCTTCCAGCGTGGGGTCCAGTGGTTGCGGATGTCGATGTGTTGCATGCCTGCGCGTTTGGCTGCTGTGAGGCCTTCGTTTGAGTCTTCGAGGACGAGGCAGCGGGCGGGTGCGATGTTCAGGAGTTCGGCAGCTTTGAGGTAGATGTCTGGTTCGGGCTTGCCGTATCTCACGTCTTCAATGCTGACGATGGTGTTGAAGTAACTGATGAGGCCGGTTGCGGTGAGTGCGCCGTTGACGGCTACTCGCTGCGCGTTGGTGACGACGGCCATGGGGACTTTGCCCTGCCATGCGCGTGCCACGTCTGCAACGATGGTGACTTCTTCGAGCGCGTGTGCGGCTTCACCGTAGCCGGTGGTGCAGCGGTTGAAGAACTCTTCGCGTGTGATGTTGAGTGCGCCGATGGCGGCTTCGTAGTCGTCCATGAGATCGGCGGGGGAGAGGCCGAGGCGTGCGAAGTACCAGTCGCGCGGCATGGGTGCGGAGTGCGGATGGAGCGCGTTGGTAATGGCGAGATGCCATGCGGGCGCTGATTCGACGAGTGTGCCGTCGCAGTCAAAGAGAATGGCGTCGAACGCGCCTTCTACAAGATGGATCGGCTTTTCGTACAACGGTTACATCTCCAGTGCGAACTGTGCGGACTCAGCAAAGACGCCGTTGCGCGGTTCGGTGGCGAGGTCGAGGATGAGGCGCTCGAGCACGAGTGTCTTATCAACGGGGCCGCTGCGCAGTTCGATGTCCGCGCGTGCGATGAGGCGCATGGCGCGCGAGATTTCGCGGCGTGATTTGTAGCGGCGTGCCTGCTGGATCAAAACGTCTGCGGCGAAAGGCGGCATGCGGAAGCCCTGCCAGAGAACCTGCCAGATGGCGCGTGAGTCGCGCACGTTCTTCTCGTGGATGATGAGCATCTGGCGATAGGTGCGCGCGAGCATGTAGAGATGGCCGATTGCGGAGTCTTCTCCGCCGTCGCTGGCGTGCAGAAGTCCGTGAAGAAGCGAGAGTGCGCGTGGGCGGTCACGTTGCGAGAGCGCATCGGTCAGTTCGTAGAGTGAACGCTGCTTGGCTGCAAGCACCATCGTTTCGACGTCGCCCAGTGTGATGTGTCCGAAGTGTGTTGCGTCGAGGTTGTTTTCGCGGACGGGAGCGCTGACGTAGAGCAGCAGCTTTTCTAGCTCGCTGCGGATGATCATCATGTCGACGGCGAGTGCGTCGACGAGTTCGCGTGCGGCTTCAGGATCGCATTTGACGCCGCGTTCTTCCGCGGTGCCGATGACCCAGCGTGCGGCGTCGCCCTCTTCTACCTTTTGCAGTTCCACGATGCCGCAGTGATCGCCGAGCGTTTCCTTGATGCGGTCGTAGCGGTCCTTGTCTTCGCGCTCCATGCGGCGAAGGTCCGTGGGCAGTGTGAGGTGATCGGCTACGAAGAGGATGAGCGCCTGCGGGTTGGGCGACTGGAAGTATCGATCGAGTGCTGCGAACTCTTCCTTCTTTGCGCCGCGACCGTAGAGGCTCTTGAGGCCGCGAATGAAGATGACCTGGAAGGGCGCCATGAGAGATGGCGTCTGTGCGAGATCGAGCGCTTCGAAGATGGTGGTTTCGCTGCCGAGTTCAAGATCGTGCAGGCAGAAGTCGCGAAGGTCCTGCGGGACGAGCTTTTCAAGCACGCCCTGGCGCGCGCGTTCGTAGAGGAAGGTCTCATCGCCCAGGAGGACGTAGCCCGGCCGCATCTCAGCGGTGCTGAGTTGGGTGAGGAAGCGATCAGTCGATGCAAATGAACGTAACGGCGGCACTGGTTTCTATTTTCGACGAGATGAGGACTGTTTGTGCTGCGAATCCTGTGCAGGAATCAACGACGCGACGCTGTGGAATACGTGGATAAAACTTAGAAGCTGTTCAGGATGTCGGCGACGATCTCACTGGCCATATCGCGCGAGAGGCGACGGACGGCGGCGCTGTCCTCCTGAATGAAGGCGCTTAGATCCTGCGTGGACTGGTATTGCTCACGGAAACTGAGCTTGTCGTTTTGGTACAGGACGTGGCCGTCGCGCGCGGTGAGCACGATTTTTGCTGTGACCTGGATGAGGTAACTGGATGTGGAGCCTGTGCTGGGATCGTAGGTGAGCGGTGCGACGGTTTGGGTGAGGATGGTGCCTGTGAGGGTAGCGTCGGCGGACTCAGGATCGTCAGACGAGGTGATGCGATATTTTGTGCGGGTGTTGAGCTCGCGGATGGTCGCGTCGGTGAGTGCGACTTCTGTGCGGTATTGCACCACGTTGGTTTTGAAGATGGGCACGGCCAGCGTGCGGACGTTGGCGGGTACGTGCGTGGCCGAGCCTGCGACGTGGTATCCGCAGCCTGTGAGGCTTGCGGCGCCCACAAGCATTGTGAGCGCCAGTGCCGATTTGTGCAGGGAAGATCGCAGCATTTACTTTCCGCGGTTGGCCAGCGCTGCGGCCTTCTTCTGCGCTTCCATGAAACGCCGGTAACGATCCAGCGAACGGGCCTTGCCGAAGACGACCAACGACTCCAACAGCGGCGGCGATGCGGTGCTGCCGGTGAGGATGGCGCGCAGCAGCATAAAGCCTTCCTTGACGCTCCATTCCTTTGCGGTAAGAACTCCACGGACAGCGGCGTCAATGGCTTCAGTGGTCCAGTCGCTGGCTTCGAGTGCTGTGAGCAGGTCGGCGGCGAAGGCGAGTGTGTCTTCCAACGTGCGCTTCTTGGGAACGAAGAGTTCCGGTGCGGGCATGATGTTGTCCGCGAAGAAGAAGCCGGTCATGTCGCCGAACTGGCCGAGCGTTTCGATACGTGTCTGCACGAGCGGAGCGATGGCCTTGATGTAGTCGTCGCTGAGGATGGTCTGGCGCAGCGCGGCGAAGAAATCTTCCGGCGACAGCTTGCGAAGGTATTCGCCGTTCATCCACTTCAGCTTGACCAGATCGAAGACCGGACCGCCGAGCGAGATGCGCTGGAAGTCGAACTTCTGCTTCATGTCCTCGATGGAGAAGATGTCGGAGAGCTTCATGTCGAGGCCCTTGCTGACGATCTCCTGCTCGGTGGGCTGTGCCATGCCGCCGCCCATGAGGCCGAGGTAGTTGAGCAGGGCCTGTGGCAGGAAGCCGGCCTGGCGATAGTAGATGAGCGAGACGGGGTTCTTGCGCTTGCTGATCTTGCTCTTGTCGATGTTGCGCAGGAGCGGCATGTGCCAGAAGCGCGGCAGTTCCCAGCCGAAAGCCTGGTAGAGCAGAACGTGCTTGGGTGTGGAGCTGATCCACTCTTCCGCGCGGATGACGTCAGTGATGCCCATCAGGTGGTCGTCAACAACGTTGGCCAGGTGATAGGTGGGGTAGCCGTCAGACTTGAGCAGCACCTGATCGTCCACGTTGTGGTGGTCGAAAGTGATGTCGCCACGAAGTTCGTCGCGGAAGGTGGTCGACGAGATGCCGGGGCCTTTTTCGCCGTTGGGCACGCGGAGGCGCACGGTGTATGGCTTGCCCAGGGCGATGGCTTCTTCGGCCTGTTCCTTGGTGTAGTAGCGGCTGGGGCCGTTGTACTTGGGCGCGGTCTTCGCGGCCATCTGGGCCTTGCGTTCTTCTTCCAGCTCTTCCGGCGTTTCGAAGGCGCGGTAGGCTGCGCCGCTGTCGATGAGCTTCTGGCAGAATTCGCGATAGATTTCGGTGCGTTCGCTCTGGCGATAGGGGCCGACGGGGCCGCCGACATCTGGACCCTCGTCCCACTGGAGGCCGACCCAACGCAGGGAGTCGAAGATCATCTGCTCGCTGGTGGAGACGAAGCGCGTGCGGTCGGTGTCCTCAATGCGGAGGATGAATTTGCCGCCACGCTGCTTGGCGAATAGATAGTTGAGCAGGCCGATATAAGCCGTGCCGACGTGCGGATCACCTGTGGGTGACGGTGCGATACGGACGCGGACGGGCGCCGTCGCTTTATTGATGAATTCGGAAGTCATGCCACTGTTGATTCTACCGTTTCGGCGGGATCAACCTGGTCAGGCTGTTGTGTTCGGGTCCGTTGGCGGCGGTACGTAGGGTGGCTGCTGTGGCGGATAGGCTGGCGGCGCGGCGTATGCCGTGGGCGGAACGTAGCCCGGCTGCGGTGGATACGGCGGCGGATAGGGGGGATATTCCGGGCCCGCCGGGATCACGTTCCAGCGCGAGAAGGCCAGCACGTACAGCATGATGAGGTTCACCAGGGGCAGGATCATCAGCAACGACAAAGCGGGAGTCATGCCGGCTTTTTTGAAGATCTGCCAGAAGGGCACGATGAGGATGGCCCAGACAACGAGCATGCCGAAGAAGATGAAGGGGATCATCGCCATCATCATGGCGTGAATCTGTGCTGGATCGGGCGGCGTGTGCTCCATGCGCGGTGGGCCTCCGGGTGTTGGCTGCAAGCGTACACCCGGAGCATGGATTTTTCAGCAGGAAACTCTTAGGTCAGATCGTCGGTGTCGAAGGTGGGTTTGCGGCCCAGGCGGGCCATGTTGTGTGGCTCTTCTTCGCCCATAAGGGTGCGGACGACTACGTCGACTTCTGTTGGGTCGTCGATCTCTGCGACCAGCTTCTTTGGTTCGTCGAGGCCTGCGATGGATTCGAGCAGCACCGTGACGTGGGCGACGGCTGTGCCTTCCTGTGGCAGACCTTCGGGGGTCTTGGCCTTGATGCTGACGTCGCGTTCGGAGACGTGCAGCAGCTCGGCGACGCGGGCGCGCATTTCGCCAGCGATGGGCACGATCTTGGGGCGCATCATGATGAGCACGCAGTCGAGGTTGACGATGCGGTAGCCAGCGGTGGCGATCTCTTCTAACGCGGTTTCGAGGAAGACGGTGGAGTCGGCGTTCTTCCAGCGCATGTCGCTGGGTGGGAAGAAGGTTCCGATGTCGCCTGCGGAGACGGCACCGAGCAGGGCGTCGGTGATGGCGTGGAGCAGCAGATCGCCGTCCGAGTGTCCGGCGAGACCCTCGGGGTGGTCGATCTTCAAGCCGCCAATCACCAGTGGTACACCCGCCTTGAATGCGTGCGAATCAAAGCCGTACCCAATCCTCATGCCCATCGTGCTGCCTCATACCCGCGGTGTGTTCGCGCGGTTTCTTGCGAAGTCTGCATTTCAAGCATAAATGCCCGGCTGCGCGTGCAACCGGGCATAAGCGAAAGCGGATGCGCTACTTCACGTCCATCCGAGTGGGGGAGACGGCGGTGTTTTGCGCTGCAGCAATGCGCCATGTTCCTGCTTCTTCCACCAGGATGTACTTCAGGCGCGTGCGGAAGATGCCGGGTTCGGTGGGCGTGAGGCCCGGCGGTAGCGTGGCAAATCCGCTAACTTCGCTGGTGATGTCCGCAATGGCGACGTGCGGCGCAGGGTATTCGATGGTGTCGATCGAAGCGGAAAGACGCGTGCCTTTGTATGGGCCTTGGAAGATGAAGGCGTGAATCTTTTCGATGGCTTCGCGGCCTTTGACGACATCGCCACGAACGTTGATGAAGGTGGCGAGGGTGGAGTAGTCCGAGGCCCACGCTGCGGCGTCGTTACGGTTCCACGAATCGAGTTGATGCGCGATGATCTGCTGGATTTGTTCTGTGGAGGTGAGTGGTGCGGATGTTTCCGCAGCGGGTGAAAGATAGGCGGGAACCAGCAGCAATGCTGCGGCGGCCAGGATGCTGTTCATAGCTTCTCCAGAAAAATGCATGAATTGGGGGCGGAATCGCTGCTGGAGGGAAAAAGGTCAGCGTACACGCAGATGAAATGGGATACGCGTAGATTTCGCTGCGGTTCCATAAAAATGCCGATTTTGTAGATTTCAGCAGTGTTTTGATCTGGAGACGCGGAGGCGTTTGTGCGCCTCCGCACCTTAACGGGCTATACTGCACATCCTATGGTTGTTCATGCGATTCTTCCGGCAGCGGGTTTGGGCACGCGCATGGCTGTGTCCGGTGTCAGCGCCAAGCAGTTTCTTTCACTCGGCGGTGTGCCGATTCTGATCCACAGTGTTCGCGCGTTTGCGGACAAGCTGAATGTGTCGACTGTGACGCTGGCGGTGCGTGCGACAGAGATTGATCATGTTCGTGCTCAGCTTAAGCAGTATGGGTTTGGCGACAAAGTGCGCGTGGTGACCGGCGGCGAGACGCGGCAGGAGTCAGTGGCTGCGGCGCTGCGGTCGCTGGATGCTGGTGATGACGATATTGTGCTGGTGCATGATGCGGTGCGTCCGTTGATTGAGCCTGCCACGATTGAGCGCACGATTGAAGCGATTGCCAAGCATGGCGCGGCGATTGTGGGTGTGGGCGCGATTGACACCATCAAGCTGGTGGAACGCACCGCAGATGGCGCGATCATCACTGGCACTGTGCCGCGTGAACGTGTGGTGCAGGCGCAGACTCCGCAGGGCGCTCGTTATGCGGATATGTTGCGTGCGTTTGATGAGGCTGAGGTGGATAGCTTTGCCGGTACGGATGAGGCGAGTCTGCTAGAGCGTGCGGGTATCACCGTGGCTGTGGTGCAGGGGTCGTCAACGAACCTGAAGATTACGCAGCCGGGCGATCTGGAGCTTGCCGAGTTTTATCTGAAGGCTCGCAGGTAAGCGTTTTAACGCTACGCGCGAACGATTGTGGCGCGAATAGCCATGGATGATTCGCGTGGTGACGCGGCTGCTCGCGATACCATTGCCACGACCCCATGAAGACACTTGCTCTTGCTGCTCTCCTTGTTGCCTCGACTGCGTTTGCGCAAACCGTTCCGCAGGCGAACGATCGTTTGATCTTTCAGACTCAGAACGGCTGGTCACCGCGTGTGAACGTGGAGGCTGGCTCGGTGATGGTGTATGGCATCAGCGAGAGCATGCCGGATCGCATCAAGTCATGGAAGGACCATGGCTACCGCGTGACGGTGATGACTGGCGTTGCGTGGGGTACGTATGGCGACTATCTGCGTGGCGAGTTTGATGGCAAAGAACACTGGGACGAGACGCAGCAGGAGTCCAGCGGCAAGCTGATTCTGCATGGCGGTAAAGAGGTGCCATATGTTGCGCCTTCGGAAAGCTATGGCAAGTATCTCAGCCGTGGTGTGCTGCGCGCTTTGGATGCGGGTGCTGAAGCTATTTATCTTGAGGAGCCGGAGTTCTGGGCTCGCGCGGGTTGGAGCGAATCATTCAAGCGTGAGTGGGCGGCTTATTATCACGAGCCCTGGATTGCGCCGGACTCGTCGCCGGATGCGCAGTATCGCGCGAGCAAGTTGAAGTACTTCCTGTATCAGCGTGCGTTGGCGCAGGTGTTTGCTGCGGTGCGTGTGTGGGGCAAGGAGCATGGCAAGGTTGTGCCTTGTTATGTGGCGACGCATTCGCTGATCAACTATGCGCAGTGGCAGATTGTTTCGCCGGAGTCGTCGCTGCTGGATGTGGGTGCGGATGGATACATTGCGCAGGTGTGGACGGGTACGAGCCGCGCGGTGAATGTGTATCAGGGCGTGAAGGCAGAGCGCACGTTTGAGACGGCGTTCCTGGAGTATGGCGCGTTGCAGAACATTGCGCGTTCCAGCGGCAAGCGAATCTGGTACCTGAACGATCCCATTGAAGATAATCCCAATCATTCGTGGATTGATTACAAGCGCAATTGGGAGTCGACGCTGGTGGCTTCGTTGTTGCAGCCAGAGGTGAGCAGCTACGAAATTCTGCCTTGGCCGGATCGTATCTTCGGGCCGAAGGCATTGCGTCCTTCTACGGAACCAACGGAAGCAAATCCGAAGCCGCAGCGCACGTTTATTCCGGCGGAGTATGAGACGGAGTTACAGACTGTGTTTCATGCGTTGGGGCAGATGCAGGGACAGACGGCGAAGTGGCAGGTGAGCGGCACGCAGAACATTGGTGTGTTGGTGAGTGACACGTTGATGTTTCAACGCGCGAAGCCACTGCCTTCCGATGCTGACCTAGGCAACTTCTATGGCATGGCGCTGCCGTTGGTGATGCACGGTGTTCCTGTGGAACCAGTGCAGATTGAGAGCACGTATCGCGGTAAGGATGCAGCGGATTTTCTTAAGCAGTACAAGGTTCTGTTTCTTACCTATGAGGGACAGAAGCCGCCGTCGCCAAAGTTTCATGATGCGATCGCTGCATGGGTGAAGGCTGGTGGTGCGCTGGTTGTGATGGATAACGATGGTGATCCTTACAACCACGCGCAGGACTGGTGGAATGACAACGGCAAGACGCAGGTGATTCCCCGCGATTTGCTATTCCGCACGCTTGGTCTGGATGCAGCGAAGGAAGGCACGCATCGTGTGGGCAAGGGCGTGGTGATCTTCCGCAAGGTTTCGCCTTCTGCCATTGCTCAGGATGTGAAGGGGCCGGATGCGGTGCTTGCCGTGGCGAAGGAAGCTGCGGCACAGGTGAAGTTGCCCTGGCGTGAGTCATCGGCATTAGTGTTGCGGCGTGGGCCGTTTGTGATTGCCTCTGGGTTTGATCGACCGGAAGGCACACCGGAGCGTGCGATTACGCGTGTTGCGAACAGCGCTGTTGCTTCACTGGATAAGAACAATACGAGCAATGTGACGCATGAAGAGGCTGTTGTATTGCCGCACACAACGCCTGCTCCTACGGTGTTGCGTGGCGAGTATGTTGATCTGTTCGACGCGCATTTGAAACTGGTGCAGAACCCGCAGGTGGCAGAGGGAGAGCGGCGTTTGTTGCTTGATCCTTCTGTTGTTGCCAAAGGCAAAGCGCATGTTCTTGCCGCGAGTGCGAAGGTGACGGATGAGCAGGTGACTGCGAGTTCGCTACGCTTTGCGGTGTCGAACATTGATGCTCGTGATGAGCATGACGTGACGGCTGTGCGGTTGATGTTGCCGCGTGCTGCGAAGAGTGTGACGGTGGATGGAAAGCCGCTCACGCCTGGTAAGGGAGAGAGCGGCACGTTGTTGCTGGAATTCAAGGCGAGCGCAACGCCTCAACAGGTGAATGTGACGTTCTAGTTCAACATGCCGATGGTGTGCAGCCACACTTCAACGAGGTGTGGCCACGCCGTTGCGGGATACTTTGTTGGTCGCAGACCGAAGGCGTGCGCGCCTTCTGCGTAGGAATGGAACTCGACCGGCACCTTGGCTTTGATGAGTGCGGCTTCGTAGCTGAGCGCGTCCCAGATGCTGTCCACGTTGTCGTTCTCGTTTTGAAGAAGGAACGTGGGCGGTGTCTGCGCGGTGATGTGGCTTGCGATGTCCGGGTTCAGTTCCAGCGTGCCTCGCTTGAAGCCGAGATGACCGGGGTAGAGTGCAACGGCGAAGTCGGGGCGGCAGCTTTGGTCGTCTGCGGCATCTACGCGTGGGTAGATGCGTTTGTCGAAATGGACGCTCATGCCTGCGACCATATAACCGCCTGCTGAGAAGCCGAGCACGCCGATCTTATGTGGGTTGATTTTCCATTCGGCCGCATGTTGGCGAACGAGGCCCATGGTGCGTTGCGCATCTTCGAGCGCCATGGGGGATCCGGGATACGCACCCCAGTATGGGGCTGAGCGCGGCGCGGGTACGCGGTACTTCAACACAATGCAGGTGATGCCATGCGTGGTGAGCCAGTCGCAGACCTCTGTACCTTCCAGGTCAATTGCGAGTTCCATGAAGCCGCCGCCGGGGAATACGACTACGGCAACGCCGGTGTTGTTGGACTTGGGTGAGTAGACCGTCATGGTGGGTCGCGAGACGTTTTCAATGCCGCTGGATGGCTTGCCACCAATGAAGTACTTCGGGTCGGTGGTTGTCTCCATGCGCTCTGGACCCTTGGCTGGCAGTGCGTCGGGAATTTTTCCGGGCCAGATGGGGATTTGTGTGTGGCCGGGAGATGGCTGCCACGTGTTGGCCTGCGCCCTGAGCATGGGCAGGCATGTGAAGACGGCGAGGCAAAGGAGCAACAGACGTGCGGAACGCAGACGGCTCACGGGAAAACCTGATGTGTGGAGTGGTGCGGCAGCGGGATGCGCGGCGGCACCAGCACAGGCTACGCCCGTGGCCTGTGCATCGTGCCGGAGGTATCCGCGTTGCTACTACGTCAGTTTCAGCATCTCGTTGGCGCACTGGAAGCTTGCCCAAAAATATTTCTGCAAAAACCCTTGGAATATATTCCGATATAGGAATATATTCTTGCCATGACACGGAGATCACATTCTGCGGATGTCTTCAGCGCCATCGCCGAGCCGC
This sequence comes from Terriglobus roseus, assembly GCF_900102185.1. NCBI lineage: Bacteria > Pseudomonadati > Acidobacteriota > Terriglobia > Terriglobales > Acidobacteriaceae > Terriglobus > Terriglobus roseus. The sequence continues at coordinate 159,345 of NZ_LT629690.1, forward strand.
GGCGGCGAGAGGTTGTTGCGGTGCTTGCGGATGGCGAGGAGTATGCCGTCAATGAGATCGTGCTGCGGATGAAGATGGCTCAACCTGCCGTCTCAAAACACCTGAACGCCCTGCGCAAGGCCGGGGTGGTGACGGTGGTCAAACGCGGACAACACCGCATGTATCGTCTCGATGCCTTGGCGCTTAAGCCGGTGCATGACTGGGTGCGGGAATTCGAACGTTACTGGACGCACCAGGTGGATCAGATCAAGCAGCGTGCCGAGCAGAAGGCGCTGGAGAGATTGATTCGTATCGACAAAGACAAGAAGTAAACCCAAAGGGGGAGCAATGGCAGCCACAGTTATAGAAGGCGTTTTGCATGCCTTTGAAATCGTTAAGGAAGAACGAATCGCGGCTCCGATTGAGATCGTCTTCGAGACCATTCTGGAGCAGATGGGACCGCTTAATTCCACTCCGGAAAAGCCGATGCCGATGGTATTGGAGGCGTGGCCCGGAGGACGGTGGTACCGCGATCTGGGCAATGATTCTGGTCACTTCTGGGGAAATGTGCAGGCCATCAAGGCGCCTTCGTTGCTTGAAATCTCGGGGCCTCTTTTCATGTCCAACCCTGCGGTTTCGAATTTGCAGTATCGGCTTACAGAAGAGGATGGCGAAACTGTGATGCGCTTTCGTCATCGTGCGATGGGCTGGGTTGGCGATCAGGAACGTGGCGTGGATGCCGGCTGGAGCAACATGATTGAACGGATTCGCGAGGCTGTAGCGGAACGAGCGAGGAAATAGCCATGTGTCCCTTTTGCATTTCGACTGCGGTATGGATTGCGGCGGGTGTTGCATCTGCGGGAGGAGCTTCCGCGCTTGCTGTAAAAATTTGGAACTCAAAGACGCACAAACAGGAGGTGAACGGTGACAACGAATGAGCAGATTGCGCAGATGAAGAAACCCGCCGTGGTTTCTGCAGAAGAATGGCAGAACGCATGGCAGGAGATGCTGGTGAAAGAGAAGGAATTCACTCGTTCACGCGACGCTTTGGCAGCGGCACGCCGTCGGATGCCCTGGTTTGCAGTGGAGAAGGAGTATGTCTTCGAAGGGCCGCAGGGCAAGGTTTCACTGCTGGATCTATTCGATGGACAGCGGCAGCTTGTGCTGTATCGCGCGTTTTACGACTCGAATGTTTATGGCTGGCCGGAGCATGCCTGCGTTGGTTGTTCGATGGGGGCAGACCAGGTTTCGAACCTGTTGCACCTTCATGCACGCGACACCTCGCTGGTGTATGCATCGCGTGGATCGCAGGAGAACATTGCCACGCTGAAGCAGCGTATGGGATGGGATGCGATTCCCTGGTTCACCATTACGGATGACTTCGATAAGGACTTCGGTGTGGATGAGTGGCATGGCCACAACGTGTTCTTTCGCGATGAGCACGACAAAATCTTCCGCACGTACTGGGTGAATAGCCGTGGCGATGAAGCGATGGGGAATGTGTGGAGCTATCTTGACGTGACTCCGCTGGGACGGCAGGAACTTTGGGAAGATTCGCCTGAGGGTTATCCGCAAACGGAACCGTATAAGTGGTGGCGTTGGCATGATGCTTACGGGAAAGAAGATGCGAAGTGGTCGAACGTTGTTGATAACGCGACGGTACTTCTTAACCTGTAAGAGTGAGCAAGATCGACGCGCGATCACGAGTGGAGGGTATGTTCTAAGTCAGGGAGCGACTGCATGAACATACAGAAGCAAATTCAGGAGTATATCGCCGCGCAGCCAGAGCCCAAACGCGGCGATATACAACAACTGCATTCCATGATTCTGGCGCTGAAGCCCACCTGCAAATTGCGGTTTCTGGATGGGAAGGACGAACACGGAAAAACTGTCTCAAACCCAAACATTGGTTATGGTTCGCAGAACATTCCCTATGCCAATGGAAAAACCAGAGAGTTCTATCAAGTTGGACTGAGTGCGAATACGACAGGCATCTCCGTCTACATCATGGGCATAAGTGACAAAAACTATCTCGCCCAGACATTTGGTCCGGAACTTGGCAAAGCAAGCATTACGGGATATTGCATTAAGTTCAAAACACTCTCAGACATAAAAATGGATGTACTGAAAGCCGCAATTCAATATGGCCTGGATCGCGAGTAAGCGTGCTGATCTCGAGCGATCCAGGCATTGCAACTCGTTAGAGCTTCAACATCATTTCGTTGGTTTGGTTGAAGCCAGCCTTCTCATAGATGGGTTTGCCGAAGGGCGAGGCATGCAGTGTGATGACTTTGTAGCCGAGTTCACGGCATAGATCGGTGGCTGCCTCCAGGATACGCTTCGCGTAGCCTTTGCCGCGGGCTTTGTCTGCTGTGTAGAAGTTCAGTAAATAGGGGCGGCCCGCTTCCGTGTGGAGATAGTGCGGCGGGAAGTCGCCGAAGAAGATGCCGCCGCTTGCCATTACTTCGCCTTCTTCTTCGAGGAGCAGACCCACGTAGCGGCCATCGGCAAGGCGATCGCGTACCCACGGTTCGAAGTTGGCGTCCATCGTGTTCAGTCGCTCTTCGGTTGCGAACTCATTGGCAGTGAACATGGCGTGGCGATGTTCGGTGATGAGCTTCGTGTCTTCGACGGTGGCTTGGCGGATGGTGGACATCTCTGTGGTCTCCTTCAGCATTGCAGTAGTGCGAAAAGAATGCAGGTCCTTCGGCTTCACTTCGTTTCGCTCAGGATGACGCTTCGTTCGTATGAGCTTCGCTTGTGGTTGAGAGACTTCTGTTGGTTGGTGAAAAGAAGAAGGGCGGCCTGTGGGCCGCCCTTACTTGGCTTGGTGGGCGGCTTAGCTGCCGCCCTGATTGGGTGACAGCGATTTAGCGGGCTGCTCCTGCGAGCTGCTCGGCACCGGCCTTGAGAGCTGCGGCCTTGTCCGTGTTCTCCCAGGTGAAGCCTTCGCCGCTACGGCCAAAGTGACCGTAGGCTGCGGTGGCCTGGAACTTGGGCTTGCGCAGGTCGAGCGTCTCGATGATGGCCTTCGGCGTCAACGAGAAGTTCTCGCGGACGAGCTTGGTGATTTCGCCTTCGGAGATCTTGCCCGTGCCGAAGGTGTCAACCAGAACGCTGACCGGCTCAGCTACGCCGATGGCGTATGCGAGCTGAACTTCTGCGCGGTCTGCGAGGCCGGCAGCAACGATGTTCTTGGCGATGTAGCGCGCCATGTATGCAGCCGAACGGTCAACCTTGGTGCTGTCCTTACCGGAGAATGCGCCACCACCGTGACGACCCATGCCACCGTAGGTGTCCACGATGATCTTGCGGCCGGTCAGACCGGAGTCGCCCATGGGGCCACCGACAACGAAACGGCCGGTCGGGTTGATGTGGTACTTGGTGTCTGCGTCGAGAAGCTCAGCGGGGAGGACAGCCTGGATTACGTGCTCGAGGATGTCAGCGCGTAGCTGTTCGGTGGTGACAGCTTCGTCATGCTGCGAGGAGATGACGACTGCGTCGATGCGCACGGGCTTGTGGTCAGCGGAGTACTCCACAGTGACCTGGCTCTTACCGTCGGGACGGAGGTAGCCGAGCTTGCCGTTCTTACGCACTTCGGTGAGGCGTGCGGCCAGCTTGTGTGCCAGCGAGATGGGGGTGGGCATCAGCTCCGGGGTCTCGTTGGTTGCATAGCCGAACATCATGCCCTGATCGCCCGCGCCGCCCGTGTCCACGCCCATGGCGATGTCCGGCGACTGCGAGTTGATGGAGGAGATGACGGCGCAGGTGTTGCTATCGAAACCGTACTCGGAGTGGGTGTAGCCAATGCCTGCAACTGTCTCGCGGACGAGCTTCTGGAAGTCGACGTAGGCCTTGGTGGTGATTTCGCCAGCAACTACGACGAGGCCGGTGCAGGTGAGAGTCTCGCACGCAACGCGGCTGTACGGATCCTGTGCCAGGCAGGCATCGAGGATGGCGTCGGAGATCTGGTCGGCAATCTTGTCGGGATGGCCTTCGGTGACGGACTCAGAGGTAAAGAGGAAACGATCGCGAGTGGACAAAAACTGCTCCTTGAGGCGCTTGCAGCGAGGAATAGATATTCGATCCATTTTAACGCGCATGGATGCAGAAAACGCTGATTAAGGAAGGAATGAGTACTAGTGCGTTCTGTAAATGGCCGGAACCCACTTCTTTTCCGGCAGATGCACGATGCCGCGACGCACAAGAACCCATAGAACACCGGCGGCAAGGGCAAGGACAATGAGCAACATAGCCACGACGCCGAGCCAGCGCAGGCGGCGGGCCGGGGCATCCGTGACGCGGCTGCGATGTACGGCTTCGGCGAGTTCACGCCAGTCGTCTTCGTGTCCGTTGGTATCGAGGCCTTTGGCGCGCATGGCGTCCAGGAAGCGACGGACGGTTTCGTCTACATCAAGTCCGCAGAAGTTGGCGTAGGAACGAACGATGCCACGATTGAAGACTCCGCCGGGCAGGTCAGTGTAGCGGTCTCCCTCAAGCGCCTGAAGGTGGCGCAAGGAGACACGCGTGGAGACTGAGACCTCGTCGAGCGAGATGCCGCGCGATTCGCGCTGCTCCTTGAGTTCCTGACCGAATGGCATGCGTTCCGATGCTCGTAATGTACTCTGCAGAGTTTGCGACTGACGCTACGCCGTCATGCTACATGTAACCCGTTAAAAACCAAAGATACTGGCAGATAAAAAGCCTATTACCGAACCTGAAATGGAACGGCTGATATTGCCAGCAGGGTCAAAACGGGTTGCGATATAAGGGTGAGCTAAGAAATTCCGCTCGGAGAGTGCTGTGAAAGCTTGCCGTTTGTTGTTCGTTCTTCTTGTTGCCGTACTTGTTTCGGTGATTTCGTCACGTGCCCAGGAGCGCTGGTCCGCTGACAAAGCAAAGGATTGGTATGCCAAGCAGCAGTGGTTGGTGGGCGCGAACTACGTGCCTTCCGATGCCATTAACCAGCTTGAAATGTTCCAGGCAGCAACGTGGAATCCGGCGCTGAATGACAAGGAACTGGGATGGGCTGAAGGCATTGGCATGAACACCATGCGCGTGTTCCTGCATGACCAGTTGTGGGCGCAGGATCCTGAGGGGTTCAAGAAGCGGCTGAATGAGTTTCTGGCCATCTGCGCGAAGCATCACATCAAGCCGATGCTGGTGCTATTTGATTCTGTGTGGGACCCCGAGCCAAAGCTGGGACCGCAGCATCCTCCGATTCCGGGAGTGCATAACTCGGGATGGGTGCAGAGCCCGGGACGTAAAGGCCTAACTGATCCTGCTTATGAGCCGAAGTTGGAAGCGTATGTGAAGGGCGTTGTTGGTGCGTTTGCGAAGGATGATCGCATCCTGGCATGGGACATCTGGAATGAGCCGGATAACGACACGCCGCAGTACGGTGTGATTGCGAACAAAACAGCGCGCATCGATTACTACCTGCCCAAGGCGTTTGCATGGGCGCGTAGCGAGCATCCGATACAGCCGTTGACCAGCGGTGTGTGGCATGACGATTGGAATCCCGGGAAGTTGAAGTCGACCGCGAAGATTCAGCTTGAAGAGTCTGACGTGATCAGCTTCCACAACTACGGATGGCCTGAGGAGTTTGAGGCGAAGATCAAGGAACTGCAGCAGTATGGCCGTCCGATCATCTGCACGGAGTACATGGCGCGTGGTGCGGGCAGCACGTTTGATAACAGCTTGCCCATTGCGAAGCAGTATCACGTGGGTGCCATCAACTGGGGTCTTGTGGATGGCAAGACGCAGACGCGTTATCCGTGGGACTCATGGAAGAAGCCCTATGTGATGGATCAGCCGGTGCTTTGGTTCCATGATGTGTTTCATGCGGATGGCACGCCCTATCGTCAGCATGAGGCGGAGTTGATTCGGCAATTGACTGGCCGGGGCATGCAGTAGAGAGCAAAGCGCGAACGCCGTGGTTGCAGGGAATCCTCTGCGATCACGGCGTTTGTTGTTTACAGAACTTGTAGGGCGTCTAGTGCTAACCTTGGCAGTGACGCATTATCTTTTCACGAGGTTTCACGACACATGGCTACAGCCGTAATCGCACCCGAAGAAGTTCTCCCGTACAAGGTCGCTGACCTATCGCTTGCTTCATGGGGACGTAAGGAAATCGACATTGCCGAGCAGGAGATGCCCGGCCTGATGAGCATCCGTGCGAAGTATGCTGCAGGCAAGCCGCTGGCGGGTGTACGCGTGACCGGATCGCTGCACATGACCATTCAGACGGCTGTGCTGATCGAGACGTTGAAGGACCTTGGTGCCGATGTTCGCTGGGCAAGCTGCAACATCTTCTCCACGCAAGATCATGCGGCTGCTGCTATTGCAGAGACGGGCACGCCGGTCTTTGCATGGAAGGGCGAGACCCTGGAGGAGTACTGGTGGTGCACGTACCAGGCACTGACGTTCCCTGGTGGTCTGGGACCGCAGCTTGTTGTGGATGATGGTGGCGATGTGACGCTGCTGATCCACAAGGGCGTTGAGTTGGAAGATGGTGACCGCAGCTTTGTGGATGCGAAGACTGGCATCAGCGAAGAAGAGGCCGTGATCCAGAAGCTGTTGCTGAAGGTGCTTGCTGAAGATCCGCAGCACTGGCACAAGCTGGCGAAGGAGTGGCGTGGTGTTTCGGAAGAGACCACGACGGGTGTACATCGCCTGTACGAGATGATGCGCAAGGGATCGCTGCTGGTGCCGGCCATCAACGTGAATGACTCCGTGACCAAGAGCAAGTTCGACAACCTGTATGGCTGCCGCGAGTCATTGGCCGACGGCATCAAGCGCGCAACGGACGTGATGATGGCGGGCAAGGTTGCTGTGGTCTGCGGTTACGGCGATGTGGGCAAAGGCTCTGCGCATTCACTGCGTGGTATGGGCGCTCGCGTCGTTGTTACGGAAATCGATCCCATCAATGCTCTGCAGGCTGCGATGGAAGGTTTTGAAGTGACCACGCTGGAAGACACGCTGGGTCGTGGCGATATCTATGTCACCTGCACCGGCAACCTGGACATCATCACGCTGGAGCACATGCAGCAGATGAAGGATCAGGCCATCGTTTGCAACATTGGTCATTTCGATAACGAAATCCAGATGGAGCGCCTGAACAACTCTGGCGCAGAGAAGCTGGAGATCAAACCGCAGGTACACAAGTACACGTTTGCCAAGGGCAATGCGATCTTCATCCTTGCGGAAGGCCGCCTGGTGAACCTGGGTTGCGCAACGGGTCATCCTTCGTTCGTGATGAGCAACAGCTTCAGCAACCAGACGCTGGCGCAGCTTGATCTGTGGAAGAACAAGGACACCTACGAGGTGGGTGTGTATGTACTGCCGAAGCAGTTGGACGAGGAAGTCGCTCGGCTGCATTTGGAGAAGATTGGCGTGAAGCTGACGACACTCTCGCAGAAGCAGGCTGACTACATTGGCGTGAAGGTAGAAGGTCCTTATAAGGCCGAGACTTACCGCTACTAGCTGTTTGTTGTTCGTGGAAGGGCGCGGCTTCGGCTGCGCCCTTTTTCGTGCCATGAATATGGCGCATTCAGGCATAGGTAGGCATGGCCACACGCAGGACTCCCTGTCAGACAGGGCGGCATCCTAGCCTGCGATGAGGTGAACTGCTATGCGCCTAAGCATTGCGTTGTTCGTTTCGAGTTTTCTTGTGGCCGGGGCCGGCATGGCTCAGACGACGATGACTCCGCCCGCCGCCGCAACCCCCGGTCAGCCGGTCGCACCTGTGGGGCCGCCCAGCGTGAACAACCCTCCGAAGCCAGGTGCGCCCGCGTTGCCAACGGCGCCCGGAACCTTACCGGAGCAACCCGCGCCGGGAGGCGTAGCGCCGACTCCGTCGCCGTCCACGCCTTCTACCGCTCCGGGCAGGTCACCCACGCCCAGCCTGTCACCGACTCCGGGAATGTCGCCCGCGCCGATGACGCCGCCCTCTGGTGCATCCGTCAACGGAACGACGCAGACTACGCCGTCTGGCAGTTCCACCCAGACGCGTGGCAGTGGTCGAACTGGCCGAACGGGTGCCAATTCCTCGACATCCACCACAACGACGACACCGTCCACAACCATTCCCAGCTCGCAGCCCGGTGCACCGGGATCGAACGTGGCTCCTCACTAGAGAGGCGCTTTCCTAATCACGCAGGAGGTAAACCCAAATGAAGCACACCACGATGACTACCGCGCTGCTGGCGCTTTCCCTGACATTTGCAGGCAGTCTGGCAGCACAACAGACCAATGAGCAGGCACGACAGGACGCAGCGGCGCAGGCAAATATGGATCAGCATGCGTCGAAGCAGCAGAAGAAGGCAGCTAAGGCCCAGGAAAAGGCCGATCAGAAGCGCGAGAAGGCGCTGAATACCGACGCATCCAAGGATGCAGCCAAGGCCCAGGACAAGGCGGATAGCCAGGCAGTGAAGGCTGGCGAAACTCCGCGATAAATCGGTTTCTTCAATAGAAAAGGCCCACCCGAATTGTCCGGGTGGGCCTTATTTTTGTGACTTTGATTACTTGTGAGCGGCGGCCTTGGTGGCAACCGGTGCGCCCTGTGTCTGGCGGAGTGCGCCTTCCACCATGGCGAAGACGCGGTTGGGATCGTTCGATCCGCTTTCACTACCGGAGACGATCTGCCACTTGTTCGCGGTGGCCACCACAATCGTGGGGGTGCGGGTGACGTTCAGCTTCAGGCCCAGGTTGTAGTCGGCCTGCACTTCTGCGGCGAACTTGGGATCCATGGAGAAGGGCATGGCCTGGCCGTGCTGCTGCATCCAGCGGCGGGTGAAGTTCTGGAGATCATCCTTGCTGTTCAGCGCGGGCTGCTGGACGAAGACGTCGTCGCGGTACTTGTTGGCCATGTCAGGGCTGACACGGTCCTGCAGGTAGCGGGCGAAGATGGCCGCGTCTTTGCTCCAGACGTGCATCTGGAGGGGGAAGTCATACCGGATCAGCGGTACATGGTATTGGGCCGCAGCGCGCTCCATGATGGGATTGGCGTTCCGGCAGGCGGGGCATTCGAGGTCGAAGAATTCAATAATCGCCACCTTGTGACCGGCGGGCGGCTTCAGCATGGAGGTATCGCGGAAGGTGGAAGGATCGGGTGTTCCGGCGAACTGTGCGTGGGCGGCGGGTACTGCGGCAAGGCCGATGGCAAACAAAGAAGCGGCCACGGTGCGGCGAATCGACATGGGTTTCGGGTCTCCCGGCGCGGGCTCACAGGCCACACATGCGCCATGTTCTGCATTCTATGACGTATCGCCCGGCGGAAAGTCGCTGAAGAGCAAGGTGGCGCACGATAAACTTTCCGCAACCGTCAGGCCCTTCCGGGAATCGAATGAAATGTCTGCCCCTTCCGGGGCCCTGAGTCAGAAAGCCTTGAGCGAAAGCGTTTATACAAAAAGATTGCCGATGTGGGCCGCCGTGGTGCTGGCGGCGCCGATGGTTGCCTCTGCGCAAACCCAGCCGGTTCCGCCTGTACAGGAACCCGCCATCCAGACTGCGCCCGCGCCGCAAAAGCAACCACCTGTTGCGGATGCGCTGAATCTTCCAGAAGCTCCCGCACCGCAGGCTGTGTCGCAGCCGGTGCAGGCAGCCTTGGCCGCAGCCAAGCCTCAGGATTTAGGTCATGGTGTGACGACGCCGGTCTCCACGGGACAGCCCCTGGCGCTCTCGCTGGACGATGCCGTGCGTATCGCGCTGGAACATAACCTGACGATTTCGGTCGATTTGCAGAATCAGCGACAGATCAGCGGATTGCAGAAGACGGCGTTCAGCGCTCTGATTCCGACGATGACTGCCGTGGGTAAGACCAATACCCAGGAAGTGAATCTGGCGGCGATGGGCTTTAAGCCGTCGTCCGTGGCCGCGTTGCTGCCCCCGGGAACGACCTTCAACACGATTGTGAAGTTTGACACCACCGGCGCCCAGTTGAATGTTTCTCAGCAGTTGTTCAACCTGCCCGCGTATGAGGTGTACAAGGCTTCGAAGTCTGTAGCCGATGTGGCGAAGTGGCAACTTTATCTTGATCGCGGCGACGTGGTGAACAAGGTAGCCGCGCAGTACATCCAGGTCCTGTCGGACATGGCTTCCATTGAGAATTCGAAGTCTCAGGTGGCCAGCGATCTTGAGTTGGAACGACAGTCGCAGGCACGCAAGGACACAGGAACGGGCACGAACCTGGATCTACTGCGCGCACGTGTGGAGCGACAGACGCGCCAGCAGGAATTGATCGCCAACACGGCTCAGTTTGAGAAGGACAAGGTGCAGTTGAACCGGCTCATGGGGCTGGCGGCGGATCAGCCGTTGCAGTTGACCGATGCGGTTCCGTACCACGAGCTGGAAGCTTTGCCGCTGGAAACAGCGAATCAGGTGGCGTTGAAGCGTCGTAAGGATCTGCTGGCTCTGCAGGCGCAGATGAAGACTGCTGAATTGCAGCGCAAGGCTGTGAAGTATGAACGCCTGCCTGCGGTGACGCTTGGCGGTTTCTATGGTGTCCTGGGGCAGACGCGTGGCTTGTATCACGGTGTGTTCTCGGCGCAGGGCGGTATCAACTTCCCCATCTTCGAAGAGGCACGTATTCGTGGCGACCGCGAAGTGGCCGATGCACGGCTGGTGCATCTGCGCAAGGAAGTGGATAGCCTGAAGGCCTACATTGAGGCGCAAATTCGTTCGGCGATGCTGGATGTGAATACTTCCGACGAGCTGGTGAAGGATGCCACGAGTAATGTGGATCTGGCGGCCGAGGCGCTGGACGAGACGCGGCAGCGTTATCGTGCAGGCATCGACGACAACCTGCCAGTCGTTCGTGCGCAGGCGACGTTGGCGAATGCGCAGGCACAGCTTGTAAGTGCGCTGTATCAGTTCAATACGGCTAAATTGCAACTTGCGCGTAACACTGGCGTGGTGGAGTCGCAGTACGACACTTACCTGGGCGACTAAAGTTTCTGTAGTCTGCTAACGGCAGACGCAATGGGTGCGTCCTTGCTATGTCACCATAGAAGACAGGGATGCCCGACTCCGCCTATTCCAGTGAAGTGCACCACGGCAAACGCCCGTTAGATTCTGAAGGTAAGGAAGGCGCGGCGTTTTCGTCGCGTAACTTTCGTCGCTATCAGCTTGCGCGCATGCTGGCCATTATGGGTGCCGAGGCGCAGTCCGTCGCCGTTGCGTGGCAGATTTACCAACTGACACATAATGCGTTTCTACTGGGCTGCACTGGCCTGGCGCTGTTTCTGCCTGGCATCTTCTTTGTGTTGCCGGCGGGGCATGCCGCGGACCGTTACGATCGCCAACGCATTATTGTTCTCTGCTACGCGATGCAGGCCATATGTACAGCGATCTTGTTGTACATGTCGCTGGTGGGCGTGCGGCATGTGCTGTACATCTACGTGATGCTGTTCTTCATTGGTGCGGGGCGCGCATTCAGCGGGCCAGCATCATCGGCCATTCAGCCGCAGCTTGTACCCAAGGGCGCGTTTGTGAACGCGATGACCTGGGGCTCGGCGATCTTTCAGATTGCGAACATCAGCGGACCTGCCATTGGCGGATTGCTCTTCACCATTCAGTTTTCCGGTTCGATGGCCCAGTGGACGGGTGCGCCCATTGTGTATGCGTTGACCATGTGCACCATGCTGACGTTTGTGGTGCTGGTGAGCACGCTGCGGCCGCGCAAGGAGCAATCGGAGAGCCGTGCCATGTCATTGCAGACGATGATGGAAGGCGCTCGCTACGTCCGAAACGCAAAGCTGCTGTTGGGATCGATCTCGCTGGATATGTTCGCGGTGCTGTTGGGCGGTGCTGTGTCACTGATGCCCATCTTTGCGCAGGACATTCTTCATGCCGGACCGCGTGGACTGGGCATTCTGCGTGCCGCACCCGCGCTAGGCGCGTTGTGCACTTCGATTACGTTGTCGCTGCGACCCATTCGGCACAGCGCGGGTAAGTTGATGCTGGTGGCGGTGGGTGTCTTTGGTGTGGCGACGGTGGTGTTCGGGCTGTCCAAGTCACTGCCACTATCGTTGGCGGCCCTGTTTGTGCTGGGCGCCAGTGACAACATCTCGGTCATCGTGCGGCAGACGATCTTGCAGCTTGGCACGCCGCCTGCGATGCGTGGTCGCGTGTCGGCCATCAACTGGCTGTTCCTGGGCGCTTCCAATGAGTTTGGTGAGTTTGAAAGCGGCTTAACGGCACAGTGGTTCGGCGCGGTGCGTGCTGTGGTGTTCGGCGGTATTGGGTCGGTCATGGTGACGGTGTTGTGGAGCATCTTCTTTCCCAAACTGCGGAATGTGAATTCGCTGAATGCGGAAGAGTTGTTGAAGGCGAATGCTGCCTATGCAAACAGCGAGCCTGTCGATTAGAGAGCAGCTTTCTGTTGCCCTTGGTGAATGTGGTCTGCAGTCTGAGTTAATCTGCTTGCGATATGGGCATGTTCGATACTCCAGCTACCAGTGGTTCCGGGAACGATGTTCCTGAGAGCAAAGGGCCTTCCATTAAGAAACTGATTTTGTGGTTCACGCTGCTGTTGGTGGTGGTGGCTGCGGTGCGTGTGTTTCTGATCTGGCGCACGCGGCATGAGGCTGCGAAGCCTGTCGCAGCTGTGGAAGAAAGCTACACCGCGGATGAGATGGTGTTGCCGCGTAAGCTGCATCAGACCGATCTGAAGGATGCGCGTGAGTTGAATGGAAAGCGTATCTGGGTCTATGCAGCCGGGCAGTTGAATGCGTATCCTGCGACGGCAGCGCACATGGACTATGCGCATCCCGGGCCGCTGTTGCTGGGTGCGGAGCCGCTGGAAGTAGTGAATTTCATTGAGCAGAAGGCGCCTGCGTCGGTGTATAGCCGTGTTCCCAAGGGCGATGCGCAGGTGATCATGCTGTTCCATCGCAAGGACGATCCTGCGAAGTTGTGGGGCGTGCCGGTGGGCGATCGTGAGGGCAAGTTTTATAACTTCTTCCTCGATGAATGTTTCTTCTACGACGATCCGCACGAGTTGTACAAGCACTGGAAGCCTGAGGTGTGGAAGGCCGTGGACGAGCATCGCGTGGAGAAGGGTATGAACGAGTTGCAGACCGATCTTGCGCTGGGGCAGGTGAGCAAGCCGGGGCCCGGGCAGGTGGGCGATCGCACTGTGTTGTTCGACAACGACGGCAAGCCGGTCTCAGTGACGTTTGTGAAGAACAAGGCCGTCAGCATTAACTAACGGCTGTGAATCGATAAGAAAGGGCAGGCATTGCGCCTGCCCTTTCGCTTTTAGCCGAGGAGGATGGCTTCTCGGATAAAGCGGCCAACTTCAGCGATCATGGCTCCGCGCTTTGTCTCTGGGCCGGGGCATTGCGTGATGTAGCAGGTGACGATGACGGGCGGCCGATGGATGGGCCACAAGATGGCGATGTCGTTTGTTGTGTGTTCGCCGTTGGAGCCGGTTTTGTCTGCGGCGCGCCAGCCTTCCGGCATGTCTTTGCGCAGGCGCTCGAGGCCGGTAAGGCTGTTCTCCATCCACTCGGTTATCTGGCGGCGCGATGCAGGCTTGAGGGTATTGCCTAACAGGATGCGTTGCAGATTCTTCGCCATGGCAACGGGGGTGGTGGTGTCGCGCGGGTCGCGGTCGATGCTGGAATTCAGGTCCGGCTCATTGCGGTCGAGGCGTGTGAATTCATCGCCGATGGAGCGTGTGAATGCCGTGATGGCCGGAGGGCCTCCAATGGCGTCCAGGAGGACGTTGGCGGCGGTGTTGTCGCTCTGGTTGAGGATGGCATTGCAGAGGGCAGCGACCGACATGGTTGCGCCTGCATGCGGTTCTGTTAGAGGCGAGTGGCCGATGAGTGGCTTGTTCGGGATGGGAAGCGACTGATCGAGAGACTGCTTGCCGTCGTCCACGAGTTTGAGAACCGCGGCTGCCAGCAGAAATTTGAAGGTGGAGCACATGGGGAAGCGCTGGTCCTCGCGGTTACCCGCGAATTTTCCATTGCCGGTGTCCAACGCATAGACGCCGATGCGGCCACCGCTGGCTCTTTCCAGCGCAGCCACCTGTTGCGGCAGGCGCTGGAAGATGTTTCGCTTCTCGTCCGCATGGGCTTGTGGAAGAGCCAAAGAGAATGCGGTAAGGGCGGACGTGGAGAGAAAGCTGCGCCGGGTGAGCATGTATTCATTCATGCGGAATCGTGGATGTGGAAACAAGTCCATTTACGATTGCTTGCACCTCGTTGGTCAAGGGCGCATCCTTTAGGGGTGCACCGGGTTTGTTGCATGCAGAGGAGATAAAGCTGGTTCCGACAGACTCAGAGGATATTGACCAGACCACGCGACGTACGAATCGCGCCGCGGAGGCCGTATTGCAACGCGCGCGTTCGGCGCATCGTCATGCCATGGAGGTGGGCGCGGACCTGGGCAATGAGGGGTTGCGTTTCACCGACAAGGTGCGTTTGGCCTACTGGAATGCCTTTCAGCATGACTGCCTGAACACGGCTAAAGCGACGGCGTATTCGGCCATCTTTGCCATCTTTCCCATGATTGCGGTTGTAGCCGCGTTGATTGCGCTGGTGCCTTACACGGGGCCGCTGCGGTCGCAGATTGAAGTGTTTGCTGTCCGCGTTTTGCCGGACAGTGTGTGGCCGCTGTTTTCGGGTTTCTTCAACACCACGCACAGCAAGCCGCAATCGACGACGGTGCTTCTTGCGGCCATCTTTGTGAGTGTCGGCGGTGCGGCGGGTGTGTTGGCAACGCTGATGGAAGGGTTTCGCCGCGCTTACGGCCTGACGGAGAACTGCTGGGGCGGGGGATGGCGCGGACAGTTGCGTCGGCAGTTGCAGTCGTACCTGATGGTGCCGATTGCTGCGTTGCCTATGGCGGTGGCCAGCCTGCTGGTGATCTTCGGTCACTACGGCTTGCTGGCTCTGATGCGGTACTCGCCTACTGGTTGGGATTCGGGGCTGTACTGGACCGCGAATGCTGTTCGCTGGGTAGCGTCGCTGAGCGCGACGGCTGCCGTGCTGGCGGTGATTTATCGCTTTGGGATCCCGGTGCGTCCAAGCTGGCGCGAGGTGATGCCGGGAGCAGCTTTTGCAACGGCAACGTGGTTTGTCTCAACCTTGGCATTCGGCTTTTATGTCACGCGATACACGCACTATTCGAAGGTGTATGGATCGCTGGGAACGGGCGTGGTGTTGCTGGTATGGCTCTTTCTGACGTCGCTAACGGTGCTGTGCGGGGCCGAGCTGAATGCGGAGCTTGCACGCGATGCCGGGCCGACTGTCTTTGATATTTGAGTTAGTGTGTGAATTTTTCATGAGTGCGGATATCAGTCCGGAGTGAGCGATATTCGCCCGAGTTTGCCGGAATCCGTATAGTTACCGATAATGCGAGAGGCCCCATGCACAGATTGTTTCCCTTCTTCGAGGGGAAAAATTAAGCTGTGCCGACGGGAATTTTCATACGTCCGGTCTGGAGAACGATGAGCGAAGGTAATTTTCTGCTGGGCGGCCTGGGCCGCAGCGCCAAGATTGTAGGAACGCTGGGACCGGCGTCGTCTTCGCCGGAGGTCTTTCGGCAGTTGGTGCGCGCGGGTCTGGATGTGGCGCGTTTGAACTTTTCGCATGGCTCGCATGAACAGAAGGCGGAACTGATCCGCATGGTGCGCGAGGTCAGTGAGAGCGAAGGCAAGCCGATCTGCCTGCTCGCCGATCTGCAGGGCCCGAAGATCCGTACGGGCAAGCTCGTCGACGGCAAGCCGGTGCTGCTGGAAGCTGGCAAACAGCTCATCATTACGCCGCACGAGATGAAGGGAACCGTCGAGAAGGTGAGCACCGTGTTCCCGACGCTGGCGGAGAACCTGGGACCGGGCGATACGATTCTGCTATCCGACGGTTTGATTGAGCTGAAGGTCGCGCGCGTCGATGGTCTGGACGTGGTGTGCGACATCGTCAACGGCGGCTACCTGGGCGAGAACAAGGGCATCAACCTGCCGGGTATCCCGGTGAAGGTTCCCGCGCTGACTGAGAAGGACGAGGAAGATCTCGAGTTCATCGCGAAGCAGGGCGTGCATGCGCTGGCACTGTCGTTTGTGCGCACGGCGGAGGACATTCGTTACACGCGCCGTCGCATGAAGGAACTGAACTTCGACGCATGGATTGTGGCGAAGCTGGAAAAGCCGCAGGCGATTGAAAACCTGGAAGAGATTCTGGAAGAGACCGATGCGCTGATGGTTGCGCGTGGTGACCTGGGCGTGGAAGTGCCGCCGGAGAAGGTGCCTGCAATTCAGAAGCACATCATTCGTCGCGCGCTGGCGTATCGCAAGCCCGTGATCACGGCGACGCAGATGCTGGAAAGCATGATCGACAATCCGCGTCCCACGCGTGCAGAAGCCAGCGACGTGGCCAATGCCGTGTATGACGGCACGGATGCCGTGATGCTTTCGGCAGAGTCGGCAGCGGGCAAGTATCCGGTGCAGGCCGTGGCCATGATGGCGAAGATCATTGTGGAGACGGAAGCGCAGATGACGCTGGATCCCACGACGGCTCCGCAGCTTCCGATGCACGCCAAGGGCGCGAAGCTCAGCGTTGCAGAGACCATCTGCGAGAGCATGGCGCATTCGGCTGAAGATCTGGATCTGAAGGCAATTGCCGTGTTTACGGAGTCGGGAACGTCAGCGCGTTTGCTGTCGAAGTACCGTCCCAACGTACAGATTTATGCGCTGTCGACAGAGCTGGATGTTATCGGCAAGTGCATGATGCTGTGGGGCGTGTACCCGCTGCGCGTGGACCGTTTCGGCGGCGGCGATCTGCAGATTGAGATGGCTGAGCAGAAGCTGCGTGAACTGGGTCTGGCAAAGCCGCGCGAGGTGCTGGGCATTGTAGGTGGAACGGCCAGCCGCATCGGTGGAACTAACTTCATGAAGCTGCATGAGATTCCGGACGCGTAGGCGACAGATGTCGATCCATGTTTCGATCCGAAGCGGAGCCTACGGGCTCCGCTTCGTTTGTTTTGCTGCTGTGTTGCTTGTATGCGGTGCGACGTACGGCCGTGCTCAGACAGCGTTTGATGTTGCGTCGGTTCGGCTAAACACTGGCGAGGGAAGATCACTGCTGGAGGCGACGCCGGGCCGGTTTGCGGCGACGAACATCTCTGTGCAACGGCTCTTACTGATTGCATACAGCAGCCAGGATTTTCAGATGGCCGATGCGCCGTCGTGGACGGCTTCGGAACATTACGACGTGACCGCAAAGGCGAGTGGCGACACAACCGTGAATCAGATGGAAGGGCCGATGCTTCAGGCTCTGCTGCAGGAGCGCTTTGGATTGAAGGCGCATCGAGAGATGAGAGTCCTGCCGCGTTACGAGTTGAAAGTTGCAGAAGGAACATCCAAGCTTCGTCGCTCTGTTGAGGGAAGCTGCAAGCCATACGTGAAAGACGCGCAGCCGGATATGGCTTCCAATGGGAAGCCTGCGGTGCCCTTTTGCGGCTTGCACAGGACTGAGGAAGGCCCGAACCGCAGGTTGGAAGGTAAGGGAGTCACCATCGCGGATTTGGCGGCAAGTCTGTCGCATAGCTACAACACAGACCTGAACAGCGTTGTTGTGGACGTGACGGGGCTGTCGGGCGGATTCGACATGAGCTTGCGATGGACGAATGATACGGACGCTCAGCCGGTGACAGGATTATCCGCAGATCCGTCGTTGCCAACCGCTTTGCGTGAACAGCTTGGACTCAAGCTTGAGCGTTCCAAAGGCGAGGTTGAGGTGCTTGTGATCGATCACATCGACCGGCCAGAGGCGAACTAAAGTTCTAACGGCCTATGCGGAGCCGTTTGGCGAGCCTTTCCGGCAGGCCTGCGAGCAGGATGCGGCCCTGCGCCAGATCGATGTCGTACGGAACGCGATGGAAGGTGATGGTCTTTGCGTTGCTGTCGTAGATGGCGTATGCAGCGCGCGGGTCCAGATCGCGCGGCTGGCCAACGGAGCCGGGATTCAACAGGTAGCGGCGGCCTTCGTCCATCGACATTGTCCAACAGCAGGGGCCGGAGCCGCGAAGGTACTTGGGCGTCACGGTGAACCAATGGCCGTCCTGCCAACCGAAGCCGCCCTGGATGTGGGTGTGGCCAAAGAAGGTGACCTGTTGCTGCATGACCTGCAGCGGCTGCCACGCATCGCGAATGTTCAGGATGTAGATGTCTTCATGTACGGGGGAGCCGTGCGCGAGGGAGACATCGGCGTTGTCCGCCTTGATGGGCCCGTGGGGAAGCACCTTGAGCCACTCAATGGATTCCGAGGAAAGATGTTCCCGTGTCCACTCCACGGCTTCGCGTGCGGATGGGTTGAAGGTCTCGGCCGACTCGATGCCACTGGCGACCTTATCGTGATTGCCACGCACATTCTGGGTGGCGCGGCGACTCATCTGGTCGACGACTTCGTTGGGACTGGCGCCGTATCCGACCACGTCCCCAAGGTTCCATAGCGCATCCCATGAGCCTGCGTCTTCCAGCACAGCATTGAGTGCTTCAAGATTGCCGTGGATGTCGGAGAGAACGAGTGCGCGCATCAGGAAACAGGGTCTGCGCGGACGCGCGAACCTATCCATGCTATCGCAATGTTCGATAGGACGCGTCAGAGTGTTGCGAGGGGGCGTGTCCGGTCGGTGTGCATGGTGGGCACGGCGGCCAGCAGGGCACGCGTGTAGTCGTCCTGGGGGGCCCGGAAGAGCTCGGCGGCGGTGTTGGTTTCCAGGATGTGGCCGTGGCGCATTACGGCCACGCGGTCGGCTGTTTGCGCTGTCACGGCCAGGTCGTGCGAGATGAAAAGCATGCTCAGGCCGTGTTGTTCGCGGAGGTCGCGCAACAGGCGAAGGATTTGGGCCTGTACTGTGACGTCGAGCGCGGTTGTGGGCTCGTCTGCAATGAGCAGTCGCGGCTGGTTGACCACGGCCATGGCGATCATGATGCGCTGGCGCTGGCCACCGCTGAACTGGTGCGGGTAATCCTTGCTGCGGCGTGTCGGATCGGGAAGCGCAACGTTGTTCAACGACTCAAGGACGCGATCCTTTACTTCTGCCTTGTTGAGCTTTGGATGATGCACGCGGACGGCTTCGGCGATCTGTTCACCAATGGTCATCGCGGGATTCAGTGCCGTCATGGGCTCCTGAAAGATCATGCTGATGTCGCGTCCACGACGTGCGCGCATCTGCTTCTCTGAAAGCTCCAAAAGATTATGGCCGTCGAAGTGGATGGTGCCGGTCATCGCTGCAGAAGGAGCGAGAAGACGCAGGATCGCAAGCGAGGTGACAGATTTGCCGGAACCGGATTCGCCGACCAGGCCGAGCACTTCGCCTTCGTTAATGGAAAACGAGATGCCATCCACGGCGGTGCTGTTGCCGAAGCGAATGTTCAGGTTTTCAACGGAGAGCAAAGCCATGGCGTTAGTGTAGCGGGACTGGAAGACAATTCGATTGCGTGACGGCTGATGGTGCGTGCTCGGCGACGGTTTGTGTATGGTGGTTGGAACTCATGAGCCATTCACACGCACGCATTCAACCCAAACAGCATTTTGAAATCCTCGATGGTCTGCGCGGCGTCGCGGCCATGATGGTGGTCTTGTTCCACATCTGCGAAACGTGGAACGGCGGCGACCACGCGAAACAGATCATCAACCACGGCTACCTGGCGGTGGATTTCTTCTTCATGCTGTCTGGCTTTGTGATCGCTTATGCGTATGACAGCCGCTGGAATCCTACCAACGGCCAACCAGGCATGACGCTGTGGGACTTCTTCAAGCGCCGCGTCATCCGATTGCAGCCGATGCTCATCATGGGCAATGTTCTTGGTGCGCTGTTGTTCTACTTCAGCGCCAGCCCTAAGATCTTTCCGATTGTCGCAACTACGTCAGTGTCGCGACTTATTCTGATCGCGCTCATCGGATGCACCGTCATTCCTATTCCGATTTCAATGGACATTCGTGGCTGGCAGGAGATGCATCCGCTGGCCGGCACGGCGTGGTCATTGTTCTTTGAGTACATCGCCAACATTGCTTATGCGCTGGGTCTGCGCAAGGTATCCAATCGCGTGCTCATGGTGCTTGCAGTGCTTTCCGCAGCATTGCTTACGCACTATCTTGTGACCACACCGCGCGGCGACATTACGGGCGGTTGGTCGGTGAATGCGATGGAACTCAAGATCGGTTTTCTCCGACTGGCTTTTCCATTTCTCGCGGGCATGCTCCTGCAACGCATGCACAAGCGCATTCATGTGCGGAATGCGTTCCTGTGGTGCAGCCTGCTGCTTGTCGTTACTTTCATCCTGCCGCGCTTCGGCACTACAGCCTCGCTCTGGATGAACGGTTTGTATGAGGCGATGGTCATTATCTTCGTATTCCCGATTGTCGTCGCGATGGGTGCGGGTGAGCAGATCAGCGGACGCACGGCGACGCACCTATGCCGTTTCTCAGGTGCAATTTCTTATCCGCTCTACATTACGCACTACTCGCTGATTTACATCTACACAGCCAAGGTGTACGACGGAAAGTTGACACCAATGCAGGGCGTGACATGGGGTGCGGCGTTGTTCGTCACCGCTGTGGCGATTGCCTATGCCTGCCTCAAGCTCGTCGACGAGCCAGTACGCCGCTGGCTGAATCGTCGCTTCCTGGTCACTGGCACTACGTCGCTTTAGTTCGAATCCATACATCATCTGCCCACTTCGCAAAGATTCATGCGGAGTGGGCTTTTTGACGTGGAACGAGGTTTCGCTTTGCGAAATTTTGGTCGATTATCACTTGACTATCCATAACCAAATGGTTATGGTTTCTTTCGTGCCACAAGCTAATGCCAATCTCGTGTTTCGCGCTCTTTCTGATCCGACTCGAAGGGCGATCTTCGAAGAGCTGATCAGAGAAGGGGAGCAGACGGTGCATGCGTTGACTCGCTTTGCTGGAGTCTCGCAGCCCGCTGTCTCCAAGCACTTAACGGTGCTCAAACAGGCAAAGCTGGTGCGGCATCGTCGCGCCGGGCGCGAGACACACTATCGCTCTCGCCCGGAAGCGCTGGAGCCTATTGCTGATTGGTTGCGGTATTACAGCGTGTTCTGGCGTGAACGATTCGACAAGCTTGAAGAAGTTTTGGAAAGGATGGAATGATGAGCAACTCCACAGAAACAAACCGTAGCGTTGTGATCGAGAGGAGCTTTCCGCATCCTCCTGAAAAACTGTGGCGCGCGCTGACAGAATCTGCGCTGCTGGCGCAGTGGCTTATGAAGAATGACTTCAGTCCTGAAGTTGGCAAGTCGTTTCAGTTCCGCGCTGAACCTGTGGCGAATTGGAACGGCGTTATTGACTGCGAAGTGTTGGCGATTGAGCCGCAGCGGAAGCTTTCGTACACATGGGGTTCCATGGGGCTGGGGAGTGTCGTGCTCTTTACGCTGACTCCGGAAGAGGGCGGTACGCACCTTCGCATGGAACAGTCTGGTTTCCGCGAGGATCAGGAAGCTGCGTTCCGCGGTGCGCAGTACGGATGGCAGAAGTTTATGGGCCAGTTGGAGCAGGTGCTGGCTGGGAGCGCTACGTAGTGGCGTCGAAGCGATGTGCCGTGGGTTTCTGGATCACCACGGCACTCTTCGCCATCCACATGACCTTTACGGCTTATGCGCAGTTGAAGTTGCCTCAAGTGGCTGCGGCATTCGCTCATCTTGGATTTCCAAGCTACTTCCGTGTTGAACTCTCGTGGGCCAAGTTTGCGGGAGTGATTGCGTTACTTGTGCCTATGATTCCAACGTGGATCAAGGAGTGGGCGTATGCAGGCTTTGCTATTACGCTTGTTTCCGCTGTGATTGCGCATCTTGCTGTGGGCGATGGTCCAGCGGCCTGGGGCTGGGCCGTGGGCGCGGGTGTTCTGCTGGGAATGTCCTATATCTTCTGGCGTTGCAGTCGAACTGCATAACAAGAGCATTCGTTTCCAGGCTGTGTTTGCCCGTGGAATCGCGTATCGTTTGAGTCATGCGTATTGTGTTGCATGCGCATGACTTGAGCGCTCATGAAAACGATAAGTAAATCCACCAAACTGGCACATGTTCTGTATGACATCCGTGGTCCCATCATGGAACGTGCCAAGCAGATTGAGGACGAAGGCCAGCAGTTAATCAAGCTCAACATTGGCAACCTGGCCGTGTTTGGCTTCAATGCGCCTGAAGAAGTCCAGCAGGACATGATTCGTAATCTGCCGAACTCAGCAGGTTATTCGGATAGCAAGGGCATCTTTGCCGCCCGCAAAGCCGTGATGCATTACACGCAGACGCAGGGTATTCAAGGTGTGACGCTGGAAGACGTCTACCTGGGCAATGGCGCCTCTGATCTGATTGCGATGGCAGTGAACGCGCTGCTGAATGATGGCGACGAGCTGCTGGTTCCAGCGCCGGACTATCCGCTGTGGACGGCTGTGACCAGCCTGTCTGGCGGCAAGCCCATGCACTACCTGTGCGATGAAGCCAACGGTTGGATCCCGGATCTGGATGACATTCGATCGAAGATCACGCCGCGCACCAAGGGCATTGTCGTTATCAATCCGAACAATCCCACAGGTGTGCTCTATCCCGATCACATTCTGCGCGGCATCGTTGCGATTGCTCGTGAGCATGGCCTGGTGATTCTGGCGGACGAAGTCTACGACAAGGTTTTATATGACGGCGTGACGCACACGGCGATTGCCAGCCTGTCCACGGATGTACTCACGCTCACGTTTAACTCGCTTTCGAAGAGCTATCGCGCCTGCGGTTATCGTGCGGGATGGATGGTGGTCTCTGGCGATAAGCTCGCTGCGAAGGACTACATTGAAGGCCTGAACATGCTGGCCAACATGAAGCTGTGTGCGAATGTGCCGGGGCAGTGGGCGATTCAGACGGCGCTGGGTGGCTAC
Organism: Terriglobus roseus; assembly: GCF_900102185.1. Lineage (NCBI taxonomy): Bacteria > Pseudomonadati > Acidobacteriota > Terriglobia > Terriglobales > Acidobacteriaceae > Terriglobus > Terriglobus roseus. The sequence goes on from NZ_LT629690.1 coordinate 182,223, forward strand.
CAGAGTATTCATGACCTCGTGGGCGAGGGTGGACGGCTGCGTCGTCAACGTGACCTGGCTTACGAGTTGCTGACTGCGATTCCGGGTGTGACGTGCGTGCGGCCGCAGGCTGCGCTGTACATGTTTCCGCGGCTTGATCCGGAGCTGTATCCGATCAAGGACGACCGCCAGTTCCTGCTGCAGTTGCTGGAAGCAACGCGTGTGTTGCTGGTTCAGGGCACGGGCTTCAACTGGCCTCATCCTGACCACTTCCGCATTGTGTTCCTGCCGCATGAGCCGGATTTGCGCGAGGCCATTGGCCGCATCGCGAAATTCCTTGAGGATTACCGCAGGAAACACGGTAACCAGTAGAGAAGACAACAATGCTCACCCTTCGGGGTGAGCATTGTTGTCTTTAGCGGAAACTAATTAATGAACATGTTCAAAAAATGTTTGCATCCTTGTCGCAGATGACCGTATCTTAGTAATTGAACGCGTTCAGATTTCTTGCTTGAGCGCGTCGAGTCGGATGTGAGAGGAGCAATACTATGTATGTGCCTTTGGCTTACTTCGGTTATCTGATTGTCAGTGTCCTGCTTACGATTTGGGTGGGACGGACGCTTCATCGCAGCGGCAGGGTGTTCCTGGTGGATGCGTTTCACGGGAATGAACCTCTTGCAGACAGCGTGAACAACCTGTTGAAGATCGGGTTTTATCTAATCAATTTGGGTTACATCGCTTTGTATCTGCAGACTTATAACCCGCTACAAACACTGCGGCAGGTGATTGAGCTGGAGAGTGCGAAGCTTGGTGCGGTGGCATTGGTACTTGGTCTGGTGCACTTCGTGAATATCTTTATTCTGGCGAAGGTGCGTGGCCGGTCCGTTCATCCGGCGCGTATGTTTGAACGTCAGGTGCAGGCGTGAAACGCGCTGTGGCATCGGGAGACGTGTCCGTAACGGCGGCGCCTACGACTCAACGAAAGAGTGAGGAGACCCGCCGACGGATTCTGGATGCAGCGCTCGAGGTTTTTAGCGAGCGTGGTTTCGAGGCTGCCACCATGCGGGAGGTGGCGGCCAAGGCCGGGATGGCAGTAGGGGCAGCCTACTACTACTTCCCTTCGAAGGACGCCATTGTGCTGGCGTTTTATGAAGAGGCACAGCAGGAGATGCGTACCGCACTCGAAGCCGCACTGGCCCGAAGCCGATCGCTGGACGCTTCGCTGCGTACGATTATTCAGACCAAGTTCGACTACTTCGGAAAAAACCGGCCATTAGTAGGAGCTCTGGCCTCTCACGTAGACCCCAAACACCCTCTTTCTCCGTTTAGCGCGAACACGGCCCATATCCGTGAACAGGACCAACAGTTCTTTGAACGCGCGGTGGAACAGGCGAAGTTGAAGTTGCCGAAAAATGTGGCGCCCTATCTGCCACGGTTGTTGTGGATGTACCAAATGGGTCTGTTTCTGTTCTGGATCTATGACGAGTCTCCGGAACAGAGCCGCACCGGTGTGCTTCTCGAAAAGACATTGAAGATGCTGGTCATGACGCTGAAGCTTGCCGCACTACCAATCTTTCGTCCGTTTCAAAAACTTGCGGGCGAACTGTTGGAGGCGGTTTACGGCGGGTAAACAAAACGCTTCGTGGTTCCCGGCGAGAGTGGCCATGGGGGCCGGCTTCTGTCGAAGCACTTTCACCAGCATGGGGAGTGATCTGGTGAGGCGAATGCGCGAAGATGTCTCAGCAGGGGTTGGTGCCCCTGACCCTTGGGACAGCACCGGGATCTAACCGTTGATGCGGAACCTTGGTAGGTGGGCTGCATCGTTTTCTGTTTGCCTCGATCAATGAGCTTCTGTTGGAGTCACGCTAACGACCTTTCGCTCAATGAAACCCGGAGGAGGCAGGAAGGTAGAAGGATCCGGCTCTTCACGGCTAATACTTTGTGCTGTGAGTGTGTACGTGCCGCTTCGTGGGTCAGAGCCGCTGGCGCTCAGTTGAAGGTTGAATTCTTTGGACATGCAGTGTTCGGATACGTTCGTGATGGGACGGTCGTTACCGAGCACGCCTATTGGATACACAACGGTGGAACGAGTGGCAAGGCAGGCGAAACCCTGCACTTCCTGCATGCCGAGCGATTCGTTTGTTCGTTGCAGTTTCGGAGCCGGCCGAGTTGTGGATGGAGAGGATTGGTGCGGCACATCGGTAGCGTTCGGGCTATGCATTGTGCTCACGGTATAAGTCGATTCCATGTGGTCGCCAATTACCCAACTGAAGGTGACCTTCTTTACAGGATCGAAAATCAGGACATTGGTCCGGGGAGAGTCCCCGATGTCTGAGTTTACGAAGTAGTCGACACGCGTGCGCCCCTGACTGTCGCCATAATGCTTCTCGCGAGAGACTCGTACAATGTGCGTGCCGTCGGCCAGCGTCTGCTCTCGCTTTTCTTCGATTTCGATGATGTAGGGATGACGCGTGGCCGGCCGTGCTGGATTGCCCTGTTGTGCGAAACCAGGGACTGCCATAAGAAATAAACCTGCTGCGAATGAAAACCGCGAACGCATCAGCCACGCCTCCGGGTGAGACGTGGCGATTATAGCCACTTGCCGTCTTGTTACGGCAGCGTTTTCACGCCAGTGCTAGCCGTTGATTGTGGTGAGTGTCTTCTGCAGGCTGTCGCCGTCTTCCACGTTGAGCATCTTCTGTGCGCGGTCGATCTGGCGCATCAGGCCGCTGAGGACTTTGCCGGGCCCTACTTCGATGAAGGTGGTTGCGCCGCTGGTCTTCAGTAGCTCTACGCATTCCACCCAGCGAACGGCACCGGTCACCTGGCGAATCAGGCAGTCGCGGACATCCGCGCGGCGGCTGATCATGCGGGCGTCGACATTGCTGGCGACGGGAATCTGCGGGTCGAGAATGACAACGCGTTCCAGTTCCGCTGCCAGGCGTTCGGCGGCGGGTTCCATCATCTTGCAGTGGAAGGGCGCGGAGACGGGCAGGGGCACTACGCGCTTGGCTCCGGCTTCTTTGCAGAGTTCGCCTGCGCGGGTGACGGCGGAGGCTTCGCCGGAGATGACGGTCTGTTCGGGCGCGTTCATGTTCGCGGGAGCCACGATGCAGTTGTGCTCGTCACTGGCCTGCTGGCAGAGTTCGCCGATGCGTCCTGCGTCGAGGCCCAGGATGGCGGACATGCCACCCTTGCCCGCTGGGACGGCTTCCTGCATGAACTGACCGCGTAGACGCACGGTACGGACGGCGTCGGCGAAGGTGAGGGTTCCGGCGGCGACGTGGGCACTGTATTCGCCCAGCGAATGGCCAGCGGCCATGGTCGCGGTGACGCCGTGGTCGGCAAGGACGCGTGCGGCGGCCACGGAGACGGTCAGAATCGCGGGCTGGGTGTATTCCGTGAGCTTCAGCTGGTCTTCCGGGCCTTCGAAGCAGAGTTGCGACAGGCTGTAACCCAGGGCGTCGTCGGCTTCCTCAAAAACGGCTTTGGCGGCGGGGAATTTTTCTACCAGATCGCGGCCCATGCCGACGCTTTGCGAACCCTGTCCAGGGAAGAGAAATGCGATGCTCATCGTTCGTATGTCCTTGCTTTTTCAAGAGGAAACCCCACGCTCGCGGCGGAACGTGGGGCCTCGGTTTATTCGGATGTGTCTAGATGCCGACGCCGAACTCCAGGTCGGGCGTCTGATCGCCCGCGTGGGCGTAGTAGTCGTAAGGGGTGCGACGGTTCATCTTGTAGCGCACACGCAGCTCGCGGCCTGCGAGAAGTCCAAGCGTCAAAACGCCCACGCCACCAGCAACCCATGCGGCGGTGACGGCCAGTTTGTGCGACTTCGACCGGGGGAGTGCAGCCTCAACAGCCGCAGGAATCTGGGAAAGAGTTTCCTGGATACGTGCTTCGATTTCTTCCAGTTTTTTGCGGCGACTGCGAGACAGCTTCATGCGGAACATCATAGCGCACCCCCGTGTGCGATGGCAGTGGGTGAGACGCACGAAAGGCAACAGGGTTGGCTGTCGCGTATCTGCGTGGGCATGTTTCTGTTCGATATGCGACTCGTGGGAAGAAAGCGGGTCTCACTGGATATGGGTTTTATCCGTACGCTTTCGACCTTGACCGCTGCTGCCGTTCTGGCTGTGGGAGCTGTTTGCCTGGCAGCCCAGAGCGCGCCTCCGCCATCTGTGGCTGCCGCTCCACCGGTTGGGTGGGCACCAAACTTTGGCGATGTCATTAGCAGCAATACATCGCAGACCTCGTTTACCTTTGACCGCAACATGCTGTCAGCGGCGGACCAGTTCTTTGCCAATAGCGATCCGGAGACGCGTCGTGTGGTGGCCGGGCTGAACAGCATTACCGTGCGGACGTTTCACGCGAAGGATTTCGCGCGGTACGATCCCGGTGCGTTGGGCATGATTGACGCACAGTATCGCGCTGCTGGATGGAAGCACCTGGTGAACGCTAATGGTGCGGCGTCCGTGAATATGACGGATATGTGGCTGCACTTTCAGGGAACGAACATCACAGGCGTGACCGTGCTGACGCGCGGCGACCGGAACATGAGTGTGGTCAGTGTGGATTGCATGCTGCGGCCGCTGGATCTACTGCATCTGAGCGGACACTTCGGGATTCCGAAGGTAGACGAGAACGCCGTCATGGTGCCGGCACACTAGGCGGTTCTCAGTGTTGAACAAGTGAGGCAGGGTTCAAGAGGTAGGAGTTGCCGGATTTGCGGGTGTCGAAATGCTTATATGGACTCCGACATAGGGCAGGCCGCGGGAGAGAGGGAGTGGAGGTACTTCCCGGTTCTCGCGGCCTGTCTGACCCTGGAACGGGTCTAGGAGTACTTTTAGGCTACTCCTGTCTAAGACGTTTGGCACATAAATCTTTTCCACCAGTGGCCGTTTGACGCCATTTGTAACAGGATTTTCACGCCTGGGCGGGTGAGAACGGCGCACGCGTGTTGCCGTTGTTTCTAACTGCCTTCTGGGCCTTTCGTTGTGCTTCGATCTCAGACCCTTTTATCGGCTCTCGGTTGCCGTTGGCGGCGGGAAGAGCCAGGTGACTGACCGCTGCTGCAAAGCGGGTGGAGCATTCCGGAGCGACGCCAACCAGCCGCGCGGCGAGCCATGCCTGCGGTGTGATGGTGATCTCTGCCCGGCGTTCTACGGTGGCGCGGAAGATGGTGCGGGCTGCGGCGCGAGCAGCAACGGAGATGCCGGGCATCGTGGCGCCGAGTTTGAACCAGCGATATTCCTTCTCTGCGTTGCCAACCACATCCACCTGCACCTGCGAGCCGGTACGCATGAGGCCAGGGCAGACGGTGAGCACGTGGACGCCCTTGTGGCGAAGTTCAGCATGCAGGCCTTCGCTGAGGCCAACGAGGGCAAATTTACTTGCGACGTACGGCAGCAGGTGCGGTACGGCAATCTTGCCGCCGATGCTGGCAATGTTCACGATCTGTCCTGCTTTTCGCTCCAGCATCTGCGGCAGTACGGCCTGGATGGCGTAAAGCTGGCCGAAGAAGTTGATGTTCATAGCGTCGCGGAAGGCTTCGGTGGGTTGGTCTTCAAACGGACCTACGGTGATGATCCCGGCGCAGTTGATAAGGATGTCCACCCGGCCGTAGCGCTCGGTTGCGTCGGCGATCATCCGTTCGCAGTCTTCTTTCAGGCTGATGTCGGCAGTGATGGTGTGGGCCGTGCCGCCGTTCGGGATGGCACAGTCGCGCATCAACGAGCCGAGGGCTTCCCGTAGTTCGTTATCCTTACGCGCGACAAGCACCAGGTGCGCACCGCCGAGGCCGAATTGGCGCGCAATTTCCAGTCCTAAGCCGCGGCTGCCGCCAGTGATGAGGACGACCTTGCCGCGCACTGCCGCGTCGCGCTGGTGGGCCTTCCACGCTTCACAGGCTGCAACGCCTGCGCCGAGCATCCCCAGGGCCAGGTTGATTTTCATGCCGTGTTTACGCGCCTGTCGTTTTGCAAACCAGATGCCCGCTTTGCCGCCGAGTTTTAACGCTTTGCCGACCATGCAGGGTCAGACGCCGCCGGGTTCATTTGCCGTTGCGTGTGGCGTGGAATATCTATAGTGCGGAAACGGCATCCAAATCAGTAAAATAGGGGCACCCGTCATGGCTACCAAGCGACGTTCCAAAGGCGCGTACATGATCTCCGCAGTATCGGAGATGTATGCCATTCATCCTCAGACGCTGCGCCTGTATGAGCGCGAAGGCTTGTTGCGCCCCTCTCGTTCCGAGGGCAACACCCGGCTGTACACCGATGAGGACCTGGAGCGGCTGGAGTTCATCCTGAATCTGGCTCGCGATCTGGGTGTGAATATTGCAGGCATTGCCATCATCCTGCAGATGCGCGAACGCATGGAGCAGATGAACAAAGACATGCAGAACTTTGTGAGCTACATGCGCGACGAAATGTTGAGCCGTATGCAGCAGCCACGCAGTAATGAAGCAGGTCTGGTGCCGCTGCGTCGTCCCGTGCTGGTAGGTAAGCCGGTCGTGGTGAAGTCTGCCACATCGAAGAAGCGGGGATGAGCTTCGTTTCGCTGTCGCAGCTCACAGGGACTGGTCTTGTTTCGCGCATCTTGTTCTGGATTGCAGCGCTGGGTTCTCTGACAGCTTTGATCTTCTGCGGCATGGCCGTTGTAGCTGCGTTGCGGTTTGCTGCAAGGCACAAGCGTGTTCTGCAACGGAAGGAATTGTTCACACCTCCGTTGAGCGTATTGAAGCCCTTGCACGGCGCCGAGCCGGGGCTGGAACGAAACATCGAAAGCTTCTTTCAGCAAAACTATCCCGCACCATACGAGATTCTTTTCTGCGCACGTCATCAGGACGATGCAGGCCTCCAGATTGCGCGTGAGGTAGCTGCGCGTTATCCCGATCGCCCGGTGCGCTTCATTGCGGGCGGTGAACCGCTGTATCCCAATCCGAAGATGTTTTCGCTTGGAGTGATGAGCGATGCGGCAACGTATCCGCACCTGATCACCTCGGATGCAGATGCGCGTGTGTCCCCCGACGCGTTGTTGCGTTGTGTTCAGTCGCTTGCGCCCGGACACAACGTGAAGGGCCATCAAGTGGTGCTTGGATCGTGTTTGTACACGGGCTATGTGGATCGCGGCAGTTTGTTTACATGGCTCGATGCGGTGGGTAAGAGCGTGGAGATGGGCGCGGGCGTGCTGATTGCGGACATGCTGAGCGGTACCGACTTTGCGCTGGGACCGCTGCAGATCCTTGAGAAGAAAACGTTCCTCGACGCTGGCGGATACGAAGACCTGGGCCACTATTGGGCAGAGGATTTTGTGCTTGGACATCGGCTTGCCGAACAGGGCAAGGGCGTGGAGATGAGTACGCATGTGATCAAGCTGATGGTGGCGGACCAGGGCATGGCTCGCTCGTTTCGTGATCAGCTTCGATGGATGCAGAGCACGCGCAGGTCACGTCCAGCAGGCCACTTCGGAACAGGTCTCACGTTTGCCATGCCGTTTGGATTGCTCGGGTTTGCGCTGGAGTCTTCGCTCGGCAACTGGTGTGCTGCAGGGGTGTTTCTTGGTCTTGCGCTTGTGAATCGCTGGCTGCAGGCGTTTACCATGTTGCGCGTGTTGGGTGCCGAGCGCATCGTGTTTCAGACGCTGGTCTATCCGCTACGCGATCTGCTTGGTTTTGTTGTGTGGTGCTGCAGTTATCTACCTGCGGACACGCGCTATCACGGTACTCAGTTTCGCATTATGCCGGATGGGCGTTTGAAGGCAGAAGGCTAAAGGCGAAGCAGGCCGCGGAATCCTCTCGCACGATAAAACGATGGTGGCGTGTTGTGATACACGAAGACGCGGCCAAAGCGTCGGTCACCGAATAGTCCTCCGCCAAGCTTCACGAACTCTGCTGGGGCCTTGATCCAGCTTTGTGATTTCAGGTCGAATTCGCCGAGCTTCTGCAACGCGAAGTACTGTTCTTCATCCAGCGGCTCAATGCCCATGTCGGCTGCGATGTCTAACACGCACCCGATAGGCTGCAGTCCTTCTTTGAGGCGCTTTTCATAACCCTTGCGGTCGTAGCAAATATTGCGGCGGCCTTCCGGGCTTTCGGCGGAGCAATCGCAGAAGATGATCTCGCCTGTCTTTTCATCGCGGCCAATCACGTCGGGCTCGCCGCCACTTTCTTCCATTGCGAAGAGCGAACGCAGGGCAGCGTTGTTCTTTTCGAGCTTTGCTTCGACGTCACTCCATGCGAGTTTTGCATGGCGCTTGGTGTTCTTTTCAAAGCGCTCTTTCAGCGTGGAGAGCAATTGTGTGCGTTGCTGCTTTGAGAGTGCTGCAGGTGCCATGAATGTGATCTCGCAGGAATATCGCGGCTCGGATGCATTCGAACACGGCCACACGCTTCCGCATGGAATGGTATCGCAGCGGCTTGTTCGTTAACGATTCGTGAGAATCATCTTGCCGCCGGATGTGGCGAAAAGATGTACCGTGCCAAAGTGTTGCAGGTCTGCAATGCGCGATTGCTGATAGGTCAGCAGGTACACGTGTTGTGTTCCGCTCCACGCTTTGTGCAGGCTGTTCTCATCTTCAAAGATGGGCGGAGCATCCGGCCAGAACGAACCGAACCACGGGCCATTCACACGGCCATTCACAAGCTGCAATGGATGCCGCGTGTAAAAGAGCAACGTGGAGCCGCTGGTGAGTTCACCGTCAAGCATCACGGCATCGTCAGGCTGCACCACCTTTGCAAGCTCCACGGCCAGGCCCTTCGATCCGATGATGGGATAGAAGCGGTCAAGGCCGCCATGCACCGCGAGCAACACACCGCACATGCTCACTGCGAGGACCGCGTTGGCTGCGCGCTCTCGATTGGCAATGCGACGATTGCCATGTCGCCGTATCCACCATGCGATGGGGCCAACGCCGAACATGGACACAGCCATGATGGCCAATGGCGCGCGGAAGAAGCCCATCGCGCGCGTGGTGAGGTCATGCAGATGGCCCAGCGCCAGGTTGTACTGATCCGGGTTGCTGGTGAGCAGTTCGCTGATGTCTGCACCGGGGCGTGCCGCAGGCGAGATGGCCGCAAGCGTGCCGCAGATGCCGGCGATGAGCATTCCTAGGGGCAACAGAAACCATGTATGCGCGCGGAGAATGTTGCGTCGCAGATGCGGATCGCCGTGTTCTGCTCCGGCAACAACACCGCCAGCCATCAGCGCGAGTGCAGGCAGCGCAGGCAGAGAGTAGTACTCCTGCCGCGAGCTAAGCGTGAAGAAGCCAAGCACCATGCCGCTCCACAGCAACACCGTCAAAGCGGCCTGCTTGCGTTTAGAGCTTTCCATGGGACGGTCGCGCCACATGCGCGCGTACTGCGTCCAGGCAGCGGGCAGGAAGGCGACCCACGGCATGAGCCACAGGAAGAACATCAACCAGAAGAGCGGGATGGGAACTTGGCCGTAATCATGCGGGATGCGCAGACCACGGAAGCGCATGAAGTGTTCGTTGATGATGTAGAACCAGAACCACCCAGCGCGCGCAGGAAGCCCTGTACCCGCGGGCATGGGGATCGCAGGATTACGCAGCGCCGCAAGGATGTGCCACGGCAACGCGACAACGGCGAAGAGTAGCAATGAAGTAAACAGCGGCAGTTTTAGTAGCCGCTTACCCTGCTTTGTCAGCAACGCATAAATCACCACAAAGCCGATGGGGAACACAATGCCGATGAGTCCCTTGGTGAGCAGGTTCAATCCCATCACGACGCCGAAGGCCCACGTGGCCATGCGTGCAGTGCGCATCTGTCCGTTGCGGATTCCATCCAACGCAATGAGGAAGAGGTGCACACCCAGCGCCATCCAAAGCGCGTTCATGATGTCGGGAATGTAGAAACGCGTGAAGAGGTATGGTCCAAGGCTGGTAGCCATGGCGAGCGCTGCATAGAAGCCGCCGCGTTCTCCAAAAAGTTTGCGGCCCAGCGCATATACAGAGAGAAAAAGTCCCAGCACCATCAATGACAGCGGCAGGCGTGCCGCCCAGTCATGTGGGCCGAAGAGCTTCATACCGCCAGCGGCCATCCAGTACATGAGCGGCGGTTTGTCGAAGAAGCGGACACCGTCCACGTACGGCGTGACGTAGTCGTGGCGCTGCAACATCTCGCGTGCGGCTTCAATGTAAATGGAGTCCACATCGTCTAACAGACCGGGCGTGAACAGACAGCCGAGGTGCAGTATCAGCCAGATGGCTACCAATACGGCGATGGAACGGCGGTTGAGCGGGCCGGCAGATGACTGCGAATCCGTGGAGGGTGAAGACGACAGTGGTTCAGACAACGTCACCGATTCATCTTATGGGTAACGGGCACCTTATGCCGCAGAAAGGCGAAGGATGCCGCGTTTCATACACGTTCGGCGATAATATGAACGGTCACTGTTTGGCCGGATTTTTTGCAAAAAGGCGTTCATGCAGGCACAGCGGCGTAGTTCTTTGCGGACAGGGCACATTGCTTTTCTCGCAATCCTTTGGTTTCTGACACAGTTCGCGGGCATTTTCGGACCGCCGCTGCTGGACGACGTGGATTCCATCCACACCGAAGCAGCGCGCGAGATGATTACGCGCCACGACTACGTCACGCTGTACGTAGACGGCATCCGCTACCTGGATAAGCCGCCTCTGCCGTACTGGCTGGCGGCGGGTGGCGCGCAGATCTTCGGCATGCACGACTGGGCATTCCGTCTGCCATTGGCGCTGTCCGTGCTGGTGTTGATCCTGTACGTGTATAGCTTTGGCACACGGCTGTTTGGAGAGCGGTCAGGCTTTTATGCAGGTCTGGCGATGGCCACGTGTATTGGCCCTTACATCTTCACGCGATTCTTCATTCCCGACGTGATGGTGGCGTTGTGGATGACCATATGTGCAGACCTGATTCTGCGCATGGTGGATTCCATTCGCGCAGAAGGCAGAGCGAAGACGTGGCACGCGGTGTTGTTTGCACTGGTATGTACGGCGGGCATGTTGACCAAGGGACTCATCGGCATCGTCTTCCCTCTGGGTTTGCTGGTGCTGTATCTGCTGGTGATCGGTGAGCTGAAGATGCTGTTGAAGATGCGCGCGGGCATCTTTACAGTGGCGTTTCTTGTGACCATGTTGCCGTGGCACATTCTTGCGTGGCAGCAGAACGCTCCCAGCGGCGGAGCGAAGGGTTGGTTCTGGTTTTACATCGTGAACGACCAGATCAATCGTTATCTGAATAAACGTATCCCGCGTGACTATGACAAGGTGCCGCTGCTGACCTTCTGGGCGTTGCTGGTGGTCTGGCTGATGCCATGGGGCGTGTTCCTGTTTGGAGCAGCGCGCCGTTGGTGGGAACGCAGAGCAGCATGGCGCAATGGCGGACCCACGGTGATGTTGCTGCTGTGGGCGGCGATGATCCTGCTGTTCTTCAGCTTCTCCACACGCCAGGAGTACTACACACTGCCCGCTGTGCCTGCGCTGGCGCTCCTGGCGGGGCATTATCTTTCCGACGCGGAGTCGCGCGAATCAAAGCGTTCGCGGTGGTTCTATGCGGCGCTGTTCTTTGTTGCTGCGATTGCGGCTATTGTTTGCATCGCGCTTGCAGTAGTAGCAAAGGCTCCTGCTCCGGGGGCGGACTTATTTGAAGCACTGCAGCAGCATCCGGATGATTACCGGCTTTCGTTTGGTCACCTGTTTGATTTCACAACGAATGCGTTTGGCTTCTTCCGTGTGCCGCTGATCACCATGGCAGCGAGCCTGTTGCTGGCAACAGGTGTACCGCTGTTCCTGAAATTGCGTGGCAAGACGTTTGCCGCGAATGTCGTGCTGGCCTTAGGTATGTGTGGCGTGTTGGGCAGCGTGCATGAGGGGCTGCGAATCTTCTATCCCATCCTTGGGTCGGAGCCGCTGGCTCGCGTGATTCAGCAGCACTGGGATCCTGCCGCGCGCATTGTGATTGACGGCGAGTATTCCAATGGCGACTCCATCAACTTCTACATGGGGCAGCCTGTGTACATGCTGAACGGGCGCGTGAATAACCTCTGGTACGGCTCGCTGTATGCGGATGCGCCGCATCGCTTTGAGGATGATGCTTCGTTCCTGGCGTTGTGGAATGGCGGGGCGCCGGTGTTCTTCGTAACGCATGATGCGAAGCGCATGCACGAGTGGCAGGCCGCACATGGCGGCACCTTGATTGGATCGTCTGGCGGGAAGTATGTTCTGCTGAACCGCAGTTAAGTGCGTCTTGGTGGTAATGAGAAACGGGCGACTGCTCTCCGCAGTCGCCCGTTTGTACTTGGTGGTGTCTTTGCCTAAGAGGTGAGGCTCGTTTCGCGATCGTGCCCGCTGATCATGTGCGCGATGCTGTAATCGCTCTTCTGGCCCCGCTTGTTCAGCCAGAGCAGCATCTCGCCGATGAGACCGCCCATGAAGCACTGAATGCCCGCCACAATGAGCAGTGCGGCTGCGAGCATTAACGGGCCGTGGTGCAGCATGACGTGACGGTCGCGGAAGAGCCACTCATAGATCAGGCCCACTGACATGATGCCTCCGCTGCCGATCAGCGCAAGTCCCCACGATCCGAAGAAGCGCAGCGGCTGCTGCAAATAGTTCAGCAGGAAGTGGATGCGCAACAGGTCGAAGAAGACAGGAATGACGCGGCCAATTCCGTAGCGCGACTTGCCGTAACGGCGGGGAATGTTGCGGATCGCCAACTGGCATACGCGTGCGCCCTGCAACGATGCGAGTGCGGGAATGAAGCGTTGCATGCCGCCATAGAGTGGGACTTCGCGCAGGAGTGATGTGCGATACGCCTTGTATCCACCACCGAAATCGTCAATCTCTACGCGCGAAAGTTTGCGCATGAAGTAGTTGGCAATCTTCGATGGGATGCGACGAACCCAAAGGTTATCCACTCGCTTCTCGCGCCATCCACACACAATGTCGTAGCCCTCTTCCACGCGTTTGATGAAACGTGGCAGGTCGGAGGGGTCATGTTGCAGATCGCCATCCATGGTGATGGTGATTTCGCCGGTTGCCATCTCAAAACCCGCGGCCAGACCGGCGGTTTTGCCATAGGTGCGACGGAACTGGATGACGTTCACAGTGGAGTCGATGGAGGCAAGCTCGCTCAGCAGCTTGAAGGTGCGGTCGCGACTACCGTCGTCCACGAAGATGATCTCGTAGCTCTTGCCGTTGGAAGCGATCTGTTCCAATTCGCTCTTCAGGCGCGTGTACAGTTCGGAAATTGCGTCTTCTTCGTTGAGTAAAGGAATGACGATTGAATAGTCCATGTCGTTCACGCGTCCTGCATGTGTGTATTGCGCTTAAGACGGTAAAGACGCACGCAGTGATTCAACTCTGGCGAGCAATGGCGCAGATCGGCATGGCGATGGCAAACCATGTATGTTGCTTAGGGAAGTCTTAACTCGGTCCTGAAGGATGCCAATGCCAACGTTTGCCGCCATCGACATCGGCTCCAACTCCTGCCGTCTTGCTATCGCCAATGTGGAACAGCACCGGATCAAGGTGTTTCACCAGGATCGCGAAGTGGTGCGGCTGGGCGAAAGCGTTTTTGAAACCGGTGAAATATCACCAGACGCCATGGCGAACACCATCCGCGCCCTGAAGCGTTTTCAGAAGGCGGTACAGGCTCAGGTGGTGGATCGCGTGCGTGTGGTGGCGACGTCTGCCATGCGTGATGCCCGCAACGCTGCGGCGTTTACCGCGTGGGTGAAGTCCGCGACGGGATGGACGGTGGAAGTTGTCTCCGGCCTGGAAGAGGGAAGGCTGATTCATCTTGGCGTGGTCTCCGGCGAACCCGGGGCACGCGGCAAATGCGTGATGATCGACCTTGGCGGCGGCTCCTGCGAGGTTACGTTGAGCGACAACGGACGTATCCAGCAGATGGTGTCGTTGCCGCTTGGATCGGTGCGTCTGCAGCAGGAGTTTTTGCACAGCGATCCGCCTTCGGCAGACGAGTTGCGCCAGCTCCACATTTACATTGAGCGCGAGATGCGCAAACTGGAACGCAAGCTGGGCAAACCGGATGTGCCGCTTGTCATTGCAACATCGGGTGCGGCTTCGGCCCTGGCAGAAGCAACGCAGAGCACGCTTTTGACTAAACCGAAGGCGAAGGTCGTTCGTGCAGGAAAGAAGTCTGCCGCAGTGAAACGCGTGGCGAGTAAGGTTGGCCACCTGGAAGCCGATACGACATGCGTGCGCAAGCTGGCGAACCGCCTGGTGAAGATGAAGAACAGCGAGCGCATGGTGGTGCCAGGTATCGGACCGAAGCGCAGCGAAATCATCATTGGCGGCGCCTTTGTGTACGCGTCCATTCTGGAGCGGCTGGAGCTGAACGGGTTTCGCTATTCATCGTTGGGATTGCGTGACGGCATCCTGGCGCAGATGCTCTCTGACTCTGACGAACGTGCTTCCGTCCACCGTGCCGTGGAGCAGGAACGTTGGGAGGGCGTGCTGCAGGTTTGCCGCCGATACAACATCGACCTGAAGCGCGCAGATGCGGTGCGTGCGGATGCAGTGAAGTTGTTCGACGCGTTGGAGCGTGTGCATGGCATGTCGCCGGATCTGCGTGAGTTACTGGCCGCTGCGGCAATGATGAACGAAGTGGGTAAGTTTATGAACCACCAGGGGCATCATCGCCACGCGCAGTACATCATTGAGAACTCGGAAATCTTCGGTTTCTCGCCAGCAGAACGCACCATCATGAGCGCGATTGCGCGTTACCTGGGCAAGAGCCGCCCGGATGGGATGGATCGGCCGCTACGCGCGGTTCCGGTGGAGATGCAGGCGGATGTGGTGCGCTGCGTTGTGCTGTTGCGCCTGGCGATTGGGCTGAATCAGAATCGCGCCACGCAGCCGGTACACGTGAATGTGCGTGTGTATCCCAAGCGCGTGTTGTTGGTGCTGAGTGCCGCAAAAGGCGGTGCGGAGCTGGAGCAGTGGTCGCTGAAGAAAGAAGCGCCTTACTTCCGCGAAATCTTCCGGCGCGACCTTGTCGTGGAGTTGGCGTAAAGCGTACGGATGACGCGTGGGTCCAGCATCCATTGCATCGTCGCAGCGCCGCGTTCCAGGTTCAGTTTTGCAATGGCACCTTTACGCAGACGAATGGATGCAGGCGGACGGCTGGCGCGTGTCTGCTGCGCGGGCTGCATCAATGTGCCGAGGAACTCGACCAGATTGGGGCTGTGGCCTACCACCAACAGCGACTCGACGCCACTGCACTCCATGAGCAGCTTTTCAAACTGGGCATAGGTAGCGGCAGGTGCAAGCGCGTCGCTTAGAACGATCTTCTGTTCGTAGCCCGTTTCCGTGCCAACGAGCGATGCGGTCTGCAGGCTACGCTTCAGAGGACTTGAGACGATCATGTCAAAGCTGACATTCATGCTGGTAAGCGTATTGCCCAGCAGAAGACAGTCGCGCTTGCCCGCTTTATCCAGCGGACGCTTTACATCGAGGACCGGGTTTGATCGGCGTTGACCAGCCGACGCATGTCGCAGCATGTACAGGTTCATTGCAGCTCTGATTTTATGCTTTTGGCTATGTTTGCGTTGTCAGCGCGCTGCCACAACTCGCTGATGAGTAGTCCGCCGAGGCTTGTCTGCTGTTGCTGCATCTGCCATCCGTTGCGGTGGAGGATTGGTCCATGTGTGGGTAGTTGTTGCGCGCGCAGGCCGGTGAGGAGCCGAAAGGCGAGATAGAGGAGCCGCACGATGAGTCGCGATGGAAGGCGCATGGCGCCGTGATCGGGGATGTGGAAGTCGGAGATAACCCAGCGGGCATCGGCAGTGGCGCAGAGGGCGGCGTCGTGCGCGATGTGCTCCACTTCCGCGTCGTTCAGGCAGTCGAGGAAGAAGTGAGTGACGATGAGGTCGAAGTGGTTTCGCGGAAGTGATTCGGAAAGCCCGTTGTTCAGTGCTGTGCAGAATGTTTGTATGCGACGCTCCGCACCAACCGCAGCGCAACGTTTTTTGAGTGCGTGCAGCATGCCTCCGCTGGCATCGATCGCGACTGCGTCCGCTGCTGTTGCCTGCCGCAATAACGCAGCGGTGAAACGGCCATCCCCATCGCCTAGCAATAAGGCGTGTCGCGTGTTGCGTAGTACCGGGAGGAAGTGGAAACGGCAATTTTCCAGCGCGGTGCCGAAGCTGAGATATTCCATCCAGCGGTAGGGCTTCGCCAGGCGATCGAAGCCACTCATTGGATGTATCGCATCAGCGGCCACAGGATCAGAGGCGTGAGCAGTGCGGCATCGGCAAGTGCACGCATGCGCACTGCGGAGACGCGTGGCTCGAGGAGATCTAATGCACGAAGCAGCAAGGCTGCCGTCACAATGGCAAGAGCCACTGCGCGCGCTTGCGGGACGAAAACGGCGATGGCGGCACCGGTAATCGCGAAGGCCAACGTGGCGCCTCGGAAATGATTGACAGCCCACGCTGTTGCACGGTCGGTGGCTGCCGACTCGGATCGCGCGATGCGAACACAGTTGAGCCAGCAGAGCACACCGAATGTTGCGACGCATAGCCACTCTGCCGGATGGTTGTTGTTGAGAAGGCTCGGTGCGCCAATGGCGACGGCAAAAAACAGTCCCACCATCCATTCCTTCGCAACTCGAAGCTTCAGCCAGTGAACGGCAGCCGCATAAGCGATCAAGGGTAGGACAAGGAGCAACCACGCGAGGCGCACAGTGTGCGGAACCTCCGCTAGCAGGGCGAGGACCGTCGGGACCGCGAAGCCAATAGCAACGAAGAAGCCACGAGCATGTCGGGCGTGGAAGCGGTGACGGTCTTCCAGTGACGATGCCTCGTGCTGCGAGTCGCTGAGGCGGTCTGCGGCGTAGAAGATCCAAACGGCAAGTGCGAGCGCCACAGGAGCGGTCCACGGCAACGCGACATGGAAGGAGGCCGCAAAGAAGGCAGTCCAAACGGCGGCCACAGTGGGGGCGTCCAGACTTAGAAGATGCCAAATCTCCAGAGGTGCCCGGCGCGCATGGCGTCCCGTGCTTTGAGCGGCGATGGCAGTGGTAGCCACCCTTCCAGTCTATCGAGTCTGAGAGGCGGGGGCGCGGTAAACGCCCCGCCATTTCAGGATTTCCAATCGGCGGGGTCCAGATCCGGGAAGAGGTTGTCCACGCGTTCCAGTTCCGTCAGCGTGGCTTCTTCCTGCTCTGTCAGTGCGCGATTTTCATTGATACCGGACCACATCGCCTGCAGTTGGGAGAAAGCGTCGGCGTGTTCGCGGAAACGCTTCTCAGCATAGTCACGGGCGGAACCGGTGGTGATCAGCATCGGCCAGTCACTCGATTCCATCAGCAAAAGTTCGCGGCACATCTGGCGCGCCACACGTCCCGCCTGCCCCTTAGCAGTCCACTGCGGCGTTTGTGAGGCGTCGCGCAAGGCAAGCTGTGCGGCGTAAACGGTGCTCAGCAGTGACGAGGTTTCGTTGTTCAGCCAAACGCTGTTGTCACCGTCCGTGCCCCACGATCCTTCGGACATGCGCACGCGGCCCGCAGTGCCGTAATGCGCAAGATATTCCTCAGTGGTGGTGGGGTGAACGCCATGCGACCCGTTGTGCAGGATGCGGAAGACGTTGCCCAGGAACTGCATTCCTTCATGCCACCAATGTCCGAAGAGTTCCAGGTCAAACGGAGCGCAGAGCAGCAGCGGAGCGTTGTCGGGGCTCGGCTGCGAACGCAGAGTGTCGGCGACCAGCGAAACGAAGTGTTCGGCGTGAACGCGGGAGCGTTCCTGAGCGGCTTCCGGATGGTAGGGTTCCTTGCCTTCCATGCCAAGTCCAACACCCGTTACGCGCCAGTAGCGATGTCCGCCGGGCCAGCGCTTCTTGTGGAAGTCCAGATAGGAGAAGTCGCCAGGATAGCCAGCTTCCGGGCTCCACACCTGCGCGGTGGTACGTGGATCGCGGGCCAGCACTGCCACGTTGCTCTCGCCAATGCGATACGGACGATAGAGCGAGGGAGAGGCCTCTGAGGTACGCAGCCCATCGTCGATTCGCTCCGCGTTTTCAACCAGATGGGCGTCGACAAAGGTAAATCCCAGGCCAGCATCCTCGAGTGCGGTTTCTGAACCAATGCGTTGCGTCGCCTGCCAGGCTTCGCTGCGGCCCTCAGGAGCGACCGGAAAATGCCATTTTCCGCCGGGACGGTATCCGAACTCGGGCAGCCATGCGCCAGTGGTGTCGGAGCCAATCAGTTTGCGGTGCGCGCGTACGGCTGTCCGGAAATGTGCCAGCACGCTTTCATCGGTGCCCAGTAGAGGAACGTAACCATGGGTCGCCGCAGAGGTTATCAGTGATAACGAGCCGGTCTGCTGCGCGGCACGGAACCCGGCGATAAGGTCGCCGTCCAGAATCTGGAGTTCTTCCAGCGAATGGGTGAAGAATCGCTCCCAGTGACGCGCGAGCCCCAGCATATGTGGCTCGTTGGCGAGTTCGAAGAAGCCGGCGTCTTCACGCGCTGCGGCAATCTTGCGCTCCAGATAGGCTGGCAGCTCGGCGCGAAAATCGGGGTGCGCCAGTTGCTGCAATAGAACCGGAGACAGGCTCACATTCATGTGGACCGGGATGCCCTCATCCTGCAACATGCGCAACATGCGCAGCAAGGGCAGATAGGTTTCAGCAGCAGCTTCCAGCAGCCATTCCAGCCCATGAGGCCATGTGCCGTGATGCAGTACGTACGGAAGATGGGCGTGCAGCACGAAGCTGACATAGCCAGCTGTGCCGGGGAGATGTTTTTTCATGCAGTCTGTGTTCTCGCGCCGATCGTGTAGGGGCAGTACGGCTTCCTAAGAGCCACGGAAAGTGATTCACGGACGTTCGCCAGCATCGTAGCATCGGCCTTCGCTAATTGGCTGGCAAGGGTCATGCCCGTGTAGATGCAAAAGGCCGGCGAAATGGTTCGCCGGCCCCTTGTTACTCACCCTGCTTGTACGTGCGATTAACGGTTCTGCAGTCCGCTTCCGTCCCCGCCAGCCGCGTGTGTTGAGGTGCGTACCGCGACAGCATTTGTCAGGCTGAACCGAACGACGCTTTCGCTGGGAATCTGCACCTGCTCACCGCGTGTAACGGCGTTGATGCCAGCGCCGGTACCGCCGCCTGCCGCAGCGCCGATGGCTGCGCCTTTGCCGCCGCCAAAGATGCCGCCAAGGACTGCGCCTGCCGCAGCGCCTACGCCGGTCTTAATGGCGGTGTTCTTGCCGCGGCCCTTGCCTTCCACGCTGTAGGGCGTGACCGCCAAGGGGATGTTCTGGCCGCGTACGGTTACACCCGTGAGTTCCACAGTAAGCAGCGAAGATCCTTTGAAGTGAGCGGCTTCGTGGACTTCCGTGACGGTTCCGGAGACCACCGCGCCACGTGGAATGACCAGCATGCCGTCCTGCACGATGTCCGTCGCCACAGCGCCGGAGAAGCGGTCGCCCTGCTGCGTGCTGGCGCTATCCAGCGTCTGGGTCACGCGTACGGGGATCGTGGTGCCAGAGGGAATTGTGATGGTGCGGACCACTGGCTGGGGTGGCGGTGGTGGCGGAGCGGGCTGCTGGACCGGAACGGGAACTGGTGCGGGTGCTGATGCCCGTTCGATGGGAGCAGGCGCCGGCGCGGGAGTGTTGCGTACTGGCGGCGGTGGCGGAGTCTTCTTGGCCACGACAGCTACCTTCGGTGCGGGAGCGGTCTGTGTGGGGACTTCCGGCTGAGGTGTAATCGCAGCGGCGCTTACCGGAGGTGTTGCGGGGTTGACGGTGATGTTGTTCACCACCTGGCGGACACCTGTGACACCCGCTGCATCATTGGCGGCAAGGGTACGCGCTGCAGCGTTGCTGACGTTTCCGCTCAGGGTTACCGAGCCATTGGCCGTGGATACCTGGACCGGTTCGTTGGCCAGACCGCTTTCAGACGCAATCTTCTGCTGAACCTGCGAAGTTAGTGTGGCGTCGTCAACAGGTGCTGCCTGTTTGCAACCTGTTACGCCAACCAGCAATACGGCAGCGAGTGCAATGTGGTTCGTAAACCGGATGCTCATACTCATCAGAACTCTCCTGGAATCTCTGCACGATCTTCGCCCTTCTTGCGGCGGTGTGCGAGATTTTCGTGCATATATCGGGAAGCGCAGTCCCTGTTAAGCAATAGGACGCGCCCCAATTTGTTTCGGCTTCTGTTTTATCTCGGTTTTGACATTCCGTGCGGGTTTCTTCAGGGGGCAGCTAAGTCGGCAACCCGGTTGCATTCTCTCGCATCCGTGAGAACTGGGATAGGCTTATCAGGTCTCTGGGAGCGCTGAAGCATGTAGGCTCAAACCCAGGACTGATGTGCACGATTCCCGTGCCGCAGGAATCCCGGCAGTGTTAGATATTGATTTCAGGAGAAGACGAGATGGCAGACGATAACATGAGCGGTCTGGGATGGTTCCTTGCGGGACTTGGTATCGGTGCGCTGGTGGGTGTGCTGTACGCGCCGAAGAGCGGCCGTGAAACTCGCGAAGACCTTGCTGCGCAGGCTCGCGATGCGAAGGAAAAGGCTAACCAGTATGTGGACCAGGGCCGCGATCAGATCAACGATTACGTGGACAAGGGTCGCGAGTACTACGACAAGGGCCGCACGCAGTGGAGCCAATACGTCGACAAGGGCAAGGACTTCCTCGCCCAGCAGCAGGACAAAGTCGCTTCTGCCGTGGATACCGGCAAACAGATTTATCAAGAGAAAGTCGAAAGCCAGACTTACTAAAGACCTACTAAAATCGAAACGCAATCAACCAGAGCCCGCGACCCGCACGTTCGCGGGCTCCTGCTCTTTACGCCAATTCTGTAAGTGAGTCACCCATGACCGAGTCGCAAGCGCATTACATACTTATCTTTTCCGGCATCAGCGCCGTTGGCATTCTGCTTGGTGCCATTGCCTTCAGTATCTTTGCTCTTTCCTGCGCCCATCTCTTGAAAGAACTGCGAGGCCTGATGTCGGAGGCCCAGGGCAAGGTGTACCCCATCCTTGAAAATGTGCAGGAGATTTCAGAGAAGGTCGCCGACATTTCAACGACGGTACGCGAGACGGCTGCGGACGTTGCGCCGAAAGTGCGTCGCGTGTCGCAGAACCTGGCTGACACCAGCGACCGTTACCATGCACGACTCGCGGAGGTGGATGAACTTGTTGGCGATACCACGCGACGCGTTCGAAATCAGACCGAACGCGCCGACGCATTCGTGACGAACAGTCTTGATCGAACGCATGAAGTGGTGAACACAACGCTTGGCCGCGTGCAGCATGTGCTGGATTCTCTCCACAATGCGATCTACGCACCGGTGCGTCAGATCTCGGGACTTGCGAGCGGTGCAAGGGCAAGCATCGAATCGCTGATCTCCAGCTTTGCGCCGAAACAAAAGCCGAAGACTCCGAAACCGACAGCCTTTGAAGGCGAGAGTGTGTACACGGGGTATGAGGACGACTATCACGCGTGACGTGATGGATCAGCAGTTAACCAGCGGATGCTACATGCATCCGCTTTCCTTTTGTCGTTAGATCAGCCAGCCGCCGCCGACCACGACATCGCCATCGAAGAACATGGCTGCCTGCCCCGGCGTGATGGCACGCTGCGGTTCGTCAAAGACAATCTCTACGCGACCATCTTCCAGTGGATGAATGGTTGCATTGGCAGGCTCGTGGCGATGACGAATTTTCGCTTGCACACGCATGGGCTCGCGCAGAGTGTCGATGCTGATCCAGTTCACTCGATCCGCAACACCGCGCGTCTGGTGCAGTTCTTCTTCCTGACCTACGACCACGCGATTGCTTGCAGGCTCAATGCCCAGCACGTAGAACGGTTCGCTGTGGTGGCGATGCAACTGCTGCTGAATGCCCTTGCGCTGCCCCACGGTGAAGCTGTGGATGCCTGTGTGTGAGCCAACAACTTCGCCGCTCGCGGTGACGAGGTCGCCCGAGGTCTCGGGCATCTCTCGGCCCTGTTCTTCCAGGTAGGCGTGCAGGAACGCTTTGTAGTCGCCGCCGGGGATGAAGCAGATCTCCTGCGAGTCGGGCTTCTGCGCCACGCGCAACCCCTGTTCCTCGGCCATGGCGCGCACAGCAGGCTTCTGCATTTCGCCCAGCGGAAAGATCGTGCGGCTCAACTGCTCCTGCGTAAGTCCGAAGAGGAAGTAAGTCTGGTCCTTGCTACGATCCGCAGGACGGAGCAGCAGCCAGCGGCCACGCTCTTCGTCGTAGCGTACGCGTGCGTAGTGACCCGTTGCTACGCGCTCCGCACCAATACCGCGGGCGGTCTTCAGAAGCTCGTCGAACTTCAGGTGGTTATTGCACAGCGTGCAGGGAATGGGCGTGCGGCCTGCGAGGTAGTCGTTCACAAACGGCTGCACGACATCTGCTTCAAAGCGGCGCTGCTGATTCACCACGTAGTACGGAATGCCAAGCTGACCGGCGACGCGGCGTGCGTCGTAAACGTCATCCAGCGAACAGCAGCGGCCTGTGACCTGTTCGGGAATGCCATCCTTGCCGGAGAGTCGGCGCTGATCCCATAGCTGCAGCGTAAGGCCCACCAGCGTGTGTCCCTCCTGCTGCAGCAGAGCGGCCACGGCAGACGAGTCCACGCCGCCGCTCATCGCTACAGCGATGGTGGACGTGGGATCAGGAGCGGGAAATGCGTGCTCCGCCGGGTTGGGTGCCGTGGTGGCCATCACCCTTTATTTTCGCAGGTTTTCGCTGCGGATGCAGCGCTACAGGGAACGCAGGCGGCGGACAGCGGCGGAGGTGATGGCGATGGCGAGATCCACCTCCTCGTCGGTCGTCAACCGAGAAAGCGAAAAGCGGACGCTGGTGTGAGCCTGTTCGTCGTTCAGTCCCATGGCGCGGAGCACGTGCGAAGGCTCAATGGCGCCGCTCTGGCAGGCCGATCCACCGCTGATCGCCAGTCCCTGCAAGTCCATTGCAATCACCAGTTCCTCGGCGTTGACACCTGCAAAGCGGATGGAAAGAGTATTCGGGACGCGCTCGGCATTGCAGCTGTTGACGGTGGCTTCACCCAAATCGAGCAGTGCTGTTTGCAGGCGGTCGCGGCGCTGTTGCAGTTGCTGCGGGTCCTCGCTGGCGAGCCATTCGGAGGCCAATGCGGCCGCGGCTCCAAAGCCGACGATCCCTGGGACATTTTCTGTTCCGGCGCGACGTCGGCGTTCGTGCGTGCCTCCGTGCAGCATGGGGCGCAGCGTAACGCCCTTGCGTACCCAGAGAGCGCCAACGCCCTGCGGCGCATGCATTTTGTGCGCGGAGAGACTCAGCAGATCGCAACGCAGATAGTCCACGTGGACGGGGATTTTTCCTGCGGCCTGCACCGCGTCGGTGTGCAGCAGGGCTTCGTGCTTGTGCGCGATCTTGCCGATCTTCGCAATGGGTTGGATAACACCGGTTTCATTATTCGCCAGCATCACGGTGACGAGGCGCGTGTTCGGCTGCATTGCTGCGGCGATGGCCTCGGGTTGAATAACGCCTTCGCTGTCCGGAAGTACACGCGTCACGGCGACGCCTTGCTTCTCAATGGCGTCTGCGGCATGCAATACAGCGTCATGTTCGATGGCGCTGACGACGAGATGATCACCCGCGTTCAGCACTCCGAAGAGGGCAAGGTTGTCGCTCTCCGTGCCGCCGCTGGTGAAGGTGACTTCCGAAGGCTTACCGCCAATGAGGGCCGCTACCTGATCGCGTGCCGCGTCCACAGCGTCGCGTGCGTCGCGGCCAAAGGCGTGGACGGCACTGGCGTTGCCAAAACGCGCATTCCAATGCGGCTCCATCGCGTGCAGCACATCGGACAGCACGGGCGTGGTGGCATTGGCGTCTAGATAGATACGCGACATCTTCAAAAGGCTACTATCTCGCGGGGATTCTGCAGAATGCGCTAGTTGCGGTAATCGCGGTAGTGGATGAGTTCAGATATGCCGATCCACAGATCCAGAACGCCAAGTCCGCTGACGAGTCCGCGTGCCCAGCCTTTGATCAGAATGGCGTGAAGCGCGGGGAATTGCAGAAGTAGTTCGTTCTGATCCCACATCTGCTTCCACCACGGCAGAACCGCAATCAGCAGGCCCAGATACAGGCAGAAAACCACCAGCACAACCAGCGAAAGCCGCTGCAACCAGATGGGCGCGGGAGGCGGGCCGATGGGCTCGTCCGTGGCGCGCGCGTGCGCTGCCTCCACCCGCGACTGATGCGCTGGGGAAGATGCGGCGAACTGGGACTCGGTCGGTGCGGCCATGCAGTCTTTACGCTACCAGAGCAGCGGATTCGGTGCAGGGTTCAGGGGTATTCCCGAATAGTCGGGCAAAAGGAAAAAGCGCAGCGATTGTGGTCGCTGCGCTTCTTCTTTTCGTGTTTCGTGTCGCGATTATTCGCCACCGCTGTTGCGGCGCGGACGGCGGTTCGCCTGCAGCACCTTCTTACGCATGCGCAGCGACTTCGGCGTCACTTCGACCAGTTCGTCGTCAGCGATGAACTCAATGCACTGCTCCAGAGTGAGCTGCTTGTACGGCACAAGACGCAGAGCTTCGTCAGCAGAAGAAGCACGCATGTTGGTCAGCTTCTTTTCACGAACGCAGTTCACGTCCAGATCGTTGTCGCGGCTGTTCTCGCCCACGATCATGCCTTCGTACACATCAACGCCGTCGCCCAGGAACAGAACGCCACGTTCCTGCAGGCCGTTCAGCGCGTAGGTCGTCGTAACGCCAGTACGATCGCTGATCAGCGCGCCCGTGGGACGCTGCGGAATCTCGCCCTGGTATGCGATGTAGCCGTCGAACAGGGTGTTCATCACGATTGTGCCGCGGGTTTCGGTCAGCATTTCGCTACGCAGACCGATCAGGCCACGCGAAGGAACCTTGAACTCCATACGGACGCGCGAGTCGCCGTGCATCTTGACCATTTCGCCCTTGCGGGGTCCAAGCTTCTGGATCACGGTGCCGCTGAATTCGTTTGGCACGTCGATGGTGACGTACTCCACCGGCTCCATCAACTGGCCGTCAATGCGCTTGGTCACGATCTCAGGACGGCCAACGGTAAGCTCAAAGCCTTCGCGGCGCATCATTTCGATCAGAACGGCAAGCTGCAGTTCGCCACGGCCCAGCACCTTGAAGGTATCCGGGCTTTCTGTGTCTTCCACACGGATGGACACATTGGTCTGCAGTTCCTTGTCCAGACGCTCACGCAGGTTACGACTGGTAACAAACTGGCCTTCGCGGCCGGCGAACGGCGAGTTGTTCACCGAGAACTGGATCGCAATCGTCGGCTCATCAATGACGATGGGCGGCAGCGAAGCCGGGTTCTCAAGGCTGGTGATGGTCTCACCAATCGTCAGACCGGCAACGCCAGCAACTGCGATGATGTCGCCAATCTCGGTCTGTTCGATGTCCGTGCGCTTCAAGCCGCTGAAGCTGAACAGCTTGGTGATCTTCACAGGAGCCAGGGTGCCGTCAACGCGTGCAATGTTCACGGTGTCGCCAGTCTTCAGCGTGCCGTTGAAGACGCGCGCAATGCCCAGGCGGCCCAGGTAGTCGCTGTAATCCAGGTTCGTCACCAGAATCTGAAGCGAACCATCCGCATCGCCGGTGGCGGGCGGAATGGTCTTCACAATGGTTTCGAACAGCGGCTGCAGGTCGGTGCCGGGGGTTGCGAGGTCCAGCGTCGCGGTACCGGCCTTACCGTTGGTGTACACCACGGGAAAGTCGAGCTGGTCTTCTTCCGCGTCCAGATCAATGAACAGGTCATAGACCTCGTTCAGCACTTCCTGTGGACGGGCATCGGGACGGTCGATCTTGTTGACGACCAGCACCGGCTTCAAACCAGCGGCAAGCGCCTTACCCAACACGAAGCGGGTTTGGGGCAGCGGTCCTTCCGATGCGTCGACGAGCAGAACCACGCCGTCCACCATCTTCAGAGCGCGCTCCACTTCGCCGCCAAAGTCGGCGTGGCCCGGTGTGTCAACGATGTTGATCTTGCCGTCGCCGTAGTTCACGGCGGTGTTCTTGGCGAGAATGGTGATACCGCGCTCGCGTTCCAGGTCGTTCGAGTCCATGACGCGGTCGGCGACTGCTTCATTAGCCCGGAAGGTGCCGCTCTGCCGCAGCATGGCGTCCACAAGGGTGGTCTTGCCGTGATCGACGTGCGCAATGATGGCGATGTTGCGAATCGTGCTCAAACTTTTGGTTCCTTATCGTTTCGCGAGTGGTATCGCGAGAATCTTGCAGGCGCACGCGTGAATTCAGAATGAACACGCCGTGGGCAGACAGAGGGAAACGCACAGACGAGACACCTGGAACCGAACCCAGGGACTCCGCGCGCATCCTTTCTAGTCTACAGGACGACGGGCAAGCGCACCTTTGTCGCGACAAGTTTGTCCGCCGTGCTTTTCCTCAGCCACATGTTTTGCCGCGTTCTGCCAATGCGGTTTGCGTGGCCGATCTTTGGTAGACTAGGTCAGTGCCGGGTCCTACGCGACTCACTCTCACAAACCCCGCCAGGCCCGGAAGGGAGCAACGGTAGTGAGCTCTTGAGTGCGCAGTGGGTTACCCGGCGCTTTTCTTTTTGCAAGTGCTTTGTGGGATGGGAATGGTGGCAGGGGTATGCTGTTGACTGACGTTGACACGCCTTGCGGCCTGTCGCGTGGAGGTCGGTTCGTTGAGTTTGGAGTTGAAGCCGCGGGTAGCAGTCCGCGCAAAGATTTCGTCGGTGGGAACGTACGTTCCGGAACGCATTTTGACCAACGCCGACCTGGAAAAGATGGTCGAAACCAACGACCAGTGGATTCTGGAACGCACTGGCATTCGTGAACGCCACATGGCCGCAAAGGGTCAGGCGACGAGCGATCTGGCAGTAGAAGCCGCAAAGGATTGCCTCGCGAAGCGTGGCATCGATGCCAGCGAAATCGACTGCATCATCGTGGGCACGGTAACTCCGGACATGCTATTTCCCGCCACCGCGTGCCTGGTGCAAGCGAAGCTGGGCGCTACGAAGGCATGGGGATTTGATCTGAGCGCGGCCTGCTCTGCCTTCACCTATGCACTTCAGGTGGGTTCCAAGTTTATTGAGAGCGGCGCACACAAGAAGGTGCTCGTGATCGGCGCGGACACCATGAGTTCCATCGTGGATTACACGGATCGCTCCACTTGCATTCTGTTTGGCGACGGCGCTGGCTGCATCTTGCTTGAGCCGTGCGAAGAGGGCGAGGTTGGCCTGATCGACTTTCACCACGAGGTGGATGGAAACGGTGGACCCGCTCTGAATATGCCGGCGGGTGGCAGCTTGAAGCCGTCAAGCCACGAGACGGTGGATGCTCGCGAGCACTTCATCCGTCAGGATGGGCAGACTGTGTACAAGTTCGCTGTCCGCAAGATGATGGAAGCGAGCGAAACTGTGCTCGCCAACAACGGCGTGGCCGGTACGGAGATTGCTGCGTTCATTCCGCATCAGGCGAACAAGCGCATCATTCTGGCCACGGCAGAGCGTCTTGGCATGCCGCTGGAGCGAGTGGTGATCAACATCGACCGCTATGGCAACACAACCGGCGGAACGATTCCGTTGGCTATGGGAACAGCTCTGGAAGAGGGACGCTTGAAGAAGGGCGACCTTGTTCTGTTGGCTTCAGTCGGTGCTGGATTCACTGTTGGCGCGACGCTGTTGCGCTGGGAGTTCTAGGCACTTCGGCACTTCGTGCTGTTCTCGACGTCGCTTTCGCGACGTGATTCTTCCCGATTTTCAAAGATCAAAAAGCCCGGCCTCGCGCCGGGCTTCTTGCGTTTCTGGATGCGACGGTCAAGCAGATCCTTCGACTCTATGGTCGTGGCTTGCTCAACTAGTTGGCGGTGGGCTCGGTGACTTTGTCGATGATGATGACTGGAGTTGGCGCCTTCGCGGCGGTGAGTTTGAGACCAAGCTGCTGGCGAATGGCGGTGAATAAACCAGGGTTCTCCAGGGTGGCGGCATTCGAGTTGGCAGATGTGTCGTCCGGGGCGAAGTGAATCTCCATGTCATAGGAGCCCGCGATACCTGTCTTGTCGAGGACGGGACGGCTGGTAACAAAGCGCTGCAGATACGCGGCGAGTTCGGGTGGCCCGCCATGGTTGACGGTGAGCAGGCCGGGGGAGTAACCACCGGTTGTCATCGTTAGCTCCTGCTTGGTGGCTGTTAGGTGCGGATTTTCGGCGGTGAGGAGATAAACAGGCAATTCGCGGGTGCCGGCATGGAAGACGAGTCCAAAGCGGTCCGCCAGTAGGTTGCGCAGCATCTGCTTGAGCAGGTCTGCGTTGGGCTTCGTAGGTGTATCTGCGCTAACAACGGCGTTGATGGCATAGCCCTGATGCATGAGGCTGTCAGGACCACCAACGATCTGGTCGCCGTGCAGCCCATAGGCATACTTCAACAAATCGGACACAGAGGTATTCAGGGTATCGACTCGTGTGAAGCTGACAAGGAAACGGATGCCGTGATTTTCTCCCGGAATGCCAGGCTTGATGGTCGCGACCTCAAAACGAGCATCAGGTGGTGCGCTTAGGGCACTCTGCGCAGAAGTGGTCACGTTCGCGACAGAAAGCAACAGAGCGAGAATCATGTTGCGCACTGGGTTCATCGCACGAGTATCTCAGGCTGCCGCCGCTGCGGGAGGTGCCGCGGTCTGTTTGCGTAGCCGGTTCTGGCGTAGTTTCACAACGGCATAGATAACGCCGAATAAAACCGATCCCCACACCACCACCAGCAGTATCCAGCCGTATTTCTCAGCAAAATGAAGATAGGCGGGCATGATGCGACGTCCGTAGTGCATGCCAAGCCACGCGAAGAAAGCGTGGCGCACGAATCGGCTGATGGTGAAGCTGGTGAAGAACTTCGACTGCGGCATCTTCAGTGCCCCCGCCGCGATAAGAAACGGCATGAGTGGCGCGGGCGGCGGAAGGATGGCAGGCAGTGCAGTGGACAGGATGGAGTGTTCCTCGGTCCAGCGACGCATGCGATCACGGAATCGTTGTGGAACGTAACGGTCCATCAGTGCAAGGCCCCCAATACGGCCTGCATGGTACGACATGGCCGCTCCCACAACCGAGCCAAGCGTGGCAATCAGAGTGACCACAATCCATTCCTGCCGTTGCGCTGCGAGCAGCGTGACAAGGATGTCGGAGGAGCCGGGGATGGGCAGTGGGATTGGGGAGGAATCGATGACGCAGATAAAGAAGAGCCCGAGAATACCCAGACGGAAGAAATAGCGTGTGATGCGATCGGTTGGCGTGTAGGCATGGCGATGCTTTGCGCTTCTTGCCAAAGGATTTTTGAGCAACGCCAGCATCATTACAGCTTAGGACGCGTATTTGTGTCGCCAGGTCTCGTTTGGGTGGATCATTTGGGCCCTGCACCTGCTTTACGAGCCATTTTGGTGCGGCGCCGCTACTTCGGGTCGTTCAGGAGTCGGAACTTGTAAGCGGGTAGGGTTCCAGTCTTTTCCGCTAGATGGAAGAAGCGGTGGATTGCCGTGAGGCATTCGGCGTCGAGGATGTAGTGGATGTTTTCCGACAGATAGTAGCGAATGGTCTCTGGCAGCAGCGGAAGGCGTGGCGTCCACTCGCTGACCAGGTTTTCAATGTGCTCCAGGCCGGCGTCGCGCGATTGCTGTAGATCGCGTGTGAGTTGTTGCGGTGTGATGCCGGTTTGTTCCAGCGCTGCGGTGCGAACTGCCCACACGGCGGCCACCCAGGGGCGCTGCGTGTGTTTGCGCCAGAGCTTCGCGACGTCGATCCATGTGTGGTCAGGGAAGTGGTGCTGGCGGTTGTGTTCTTCCAGCGCGAGGAGCGCAGGGTCGCCGATGAGCAGGGCAGCATCACTGGTGGCGAGCATATGGGCCAGGTTCGCGTCTTCCTCGTGAACATCTGGCGTGTTGCCGTAGAAGTGCTTTAAAAGTAGGCGAACATACGCGGCGGATGAGCGCGAGGCTGCATCCGTGGCCAGTGTGCGAATGTCTTCCAGCTTCAGTCCGGGCCGCACCACAAGTTGAATGGAGCGCACAGTTTCCAGCGATGCGATGGTGCATCCGGGGACCGCAACAATGCCGGGGATGAGTGGTAGCGACGCGATGGGCACCAGGCCAAGGTCGGCCTCTCCGCTGGCAAGCTGGGCAGCGCACTGCGAGGGCAGGGTGTAGTGAATGTCGTATCGGGCGGCGAGGCGCTCCTGTTGCGGCGCATGCTCGAAGTCGTAGAGCAGTGGCGCGGGATTCAGGAAGCTGATAGCGGCAATACGAAGTTTCTTCACAACACCAGATTCGATGACTCGTGGGTCAGTTTCGGTGCGGGTAATACGGAGCCATTACACGACGGTGGTCTGTGGCGAGTCCTTTTTCACCTGCGCGTTGGTTTTAAAGTATTCGATAAACGTCTGCGGATCCACGGGTTTGCCAAAAAGCCAACCTTGACCACAGGCCACTCCGCGTTCCCGAAGATACTGCGCCTGCTCCTCTCGTTCAACGCCTTCCGCGACGATCATCAGGTGTAGTTCATTCGCCATTTCAATGATGTAAGGGATAACGCGCCCCGAGGCGGAGTCTGATCCAATGGCGTCTACGAACGATTTATCGATCTTCAGAACATCAAGCGGCAGAGAGTGCAGTACAGAGAGGCTTGAATAGCCGGTGCCGAAGTCATCCACGGCGATGGTGTGTCCGCTGGTGCGGGCCTGGGTGAGTGAGTTACGCGCCATATCCGGATGGATGAAGACGCGTTCGGTCGTCTCCAGCCAGATACGGTCTGGATCGATGCCATTGGTCTGGAGCAGACTTAGCAGGAAGGGAAGCGGCCGACCGGTTTCGGCATCGCGGGCGCAGAGGTTGATGGAGACATGGCAACCGGAGTCGGCCTGCAGCAGCTCCCGCATATCTTCCACCACGCGCTCCATGATGATGTCCGTGATGGCGCAGATCAGTCCGCTTTGTTCTGCCAGCGGGATGAACATATTCGGCGCTATCATGCTGCCGTCCGGACGTTTCCAGCGGGCGAGCGCTTCTGCACCCACGCAACGACCGGTATTCAGCTCCACGATGGGCTGATAATGCGCGACGAACTCGCGCTTGCGTACTGCAATCTCAAGCTCCGCCAGCGGAGATAGACGGCGGCGAAGCGCCCAGAAAACAGCCACCAGAATCAGACCACCGAGAAGGAATCCCAGAGGTAGAAGAACGTTGCGCTCACGTCTGAAGTCATTTTCCGCGTAGCTGTGCTTCTCTATGGCGACTGCGATCCAGTCGGGCGTCCGGTAGCTGGAGTAAATCAGATCGTGCGATTCGCCAGAACCGGGTTGCGCAAGAGCCTGCTTCAGCAGTGCAGGATCAGGATTGTTCAGTGTGGAGATGACCTGGCCTTTTCCATTCGCCAAGGCAAGTGACATTTCGTTGTCGACCAGTACATCCACCATGAACGCGGGATCGACCATCACGTTGTGATCGCCGTATTCCAGACCGACGGCAAAGTTTCCGTGGCTCACCTTTGGGCGCACATGCATGTGCACGCCAATGCCGTCCGTGGTGGAGTAGTTCGCCAGGCGACGAGGAATGGCGGTGTCGACGATGCCCCAGGAGGTGCAGGCGAGGTGATCGCCTTGATAGAAGCCCATCTCGCCCACTGTGCGGTGGGACATCACGTTGAACCGCATGGCCGCAATGTGATCGGGAGAGCAGTCGCGGAAGCCTTGGCGATCAATCTCCTTGAGCGCGCCGGTGGCGTCCTGCATCGTTTTCTGGGTTCGCTCGATGGTCCACTGCGCATATTCCGTCAGATGACGCTGCTCTGCCTGTACGGAACGCGCACGGCTGATGAAATACAGCGTGACCGGCGGCACAGAGGCAGCAGCGCAGGCAAACAGGACCGCTCCGGTAATGAGCTTCCAACGACT
This sequence comes from Terriglobus roseus, assembly GCF_900102185.1. Taxonomy (NCBI): domain Bacteria; kingdom Pseudomonadati; phylum Acidobacteriota; class Terriglobia; order Terriglobales; family Acidobacteriaceae; genus Terriglobus; species Terriglobus roseus. Next base: position 214,134 of record NZ_LT629690.1, read on the forward strand.
CAATAAGGCCTATCCGAGATAAGGGAAGTAGCTCGAGAGTTATCCCGTTGGGCGATGTATATCACGCCCGTGTGATATCAGAGACGACTTTCGCGAAGGCGTGACCAACAAACAACAATGTGCATGAACTTTGTCCGCTCATGCGCACTGTTGTTTCCGTATTTCAGGGAGGTTACTTCATGTTGTCTTCAAACCACGCAATCGTGCGGGCTGTGCGGTCCTGTGTGTGTAGCGGATTGGAGAAGCCGTGGCCTTCGTTGGGATAGACCACAAGCTCAGTCTTCTTTCCGAGAGCCTTCAGCGCGTGCCACATCTCGTAGCTTTGCGGCGCGGGGCATTCACCATCGCGATCACCCACAAGGATGAGCTCTGGCGTCTCCACGTTCTTGATGAAGTTGATAGCGGAGGATTTTGCGTAAGCTTCGGGTGCGTCATAGACGCTTGCGCCGAAGAACGGAACCATCCATTGGTCGATGGAGTTTTCACCGTAGTAGCTCTGCCAGTTGCTGATGCCTGCACCGGCAACCGCAGCGCGGAAGCGATGCGTCTGCGTGATGGCGAACATGCTCATGAAGCCGCCGTAGCTCCATCCAGTAAGGCCCAGGCGATGGTTGTCGACGGAGTACTGCTTCTCCACTGTGTCGATGCCCTTCAGGATGTCGCGAAGATCGCCGTAACCAAAGTCTTTACGATTGGCTTGCACGAACGCTTCACCCTGACCGAACGAGCCGCGCGGATTTGCCGTGAAGTAGAAGTAGCCAAGATGCGCGTAGAGTCCGGCTCCCGCACCGCCGAAGGACGGGCCAACCTGCGCCGAAGGTCCACCGTGAACGCTGACGATCATGGGGTACTTCTTCGCCGGGTCATAGTTCTCAGGCAGCGTGAGCCATCCCTGTACGTGGTAGCCCTCGTTGTCCCATTCCATGGAGAGGGTCTTTGTAGTGGGCTTGGTCGCGTTGGCGTTCAGGTGCGTAACGGCATTGGCTCCGTGCGTGGTGCCGATGTAAACCTCAGGTGCCTGCTCCGGACCTGCAGAAACGAATGCAGCGATCTTCGCCGTGGTTGAGAAAGAGAAGGATGCAGCAGCGCGACCACTGGCAACGGATTGCGGCGCGGTCCAAAGCTGAAGGACCTCGGTCTTGTTGGTGCCGAGGACGCCCAGGTGCGTTTTGCCGGACTGATAGGCCGAAAACAGAATGTGGTCAGGGTCAGCCCATCCTAGGTAAACAGGTGTGTCCTTACGACCGGGTGTCAGGTTCTGCAAGCCGCTGCCGTCGGCACTCATCAGGTAGATGTCGCCACCGGTGGAGCCCTGGTCAGACATCAGGCCACCGATGAACGCGATGTTCTTACCGTCTGGCGAGTAGCGGGGCACTGCGATTTGCAGGCCGTGGAGCGAGCCGCCTGCTGTGACCGGGTTCAGGATGGATTTAGCAGCGTCGGGTTGGCCAGTGGGCGCGGTGTACATCTGCGCAATCCACCATGTGTTTTCGCCCGGAGGATTCGAGGCGATGAAGGCGATGTGCTTTGCGTCGGGTGCCCAGTCGAACTCGTAAGCGTGCAGAGTCTTTGGCGTGAGAATGCTCAGGTTGCCGGTGTGTGCGTCTGCTGCAGCCGCCCACTGAATCTCCACACCATCCTGACCAACGATGCCTGCCGGTGGCTTCATGGCGGCGAGAGCGCCTGCTGAGCGCGTCGCGTTCTCTACATAAAGAAAGGCGATGGACGAGCCATCAGGAGCCCATGTGGGCGAGGTGAGCGTGCCCTTGATGTGGGTGAGTTGCTTCACGGCTCCATCTGCGGCGCGGAGCCAGAGTTGTGGCTGTCCGTCAGCGCAGGTGGCTACGAAGGCAAGCGTCTGTCCATTGGGAGACCAACGCGGAGCGCTGCTAGAGCAGCCTTCGCCAGCGGTGATGGCTGGCTCTGTTGGGCTGGGAGCGAGCGCTTCGCTGATGTGAAGCTGCATACCGCTGCGTCCACGACCGTTGCGACCGCCGCCTGCTGCGGTGGGTTCCGATGCGACCAGCCATGCAAGCTTCTTGCCGTCAGGAGAGAGTTCCACTGCGCCGATCTGTCGGACAGGCGTACCGCTGCGCTGCGACTGTTCATATTCGGCGATGCGCGGATCGGGATGGTCGAAGAACTTCATCTCCGGCGTGAAGACGTTGGTCGTCTCGCTACCGGGGCGCTGGGCTGTAGCAGAGAGAAAAAGACTGGTGGCGGCAAGGGCCGCGGTGGCAAACAATCTGGTGCGCATGGAAAGAAGGCTAGCAGAGAGTGCGGCTGTATTTGCAGCGGGAATGATGCCTCACACCAAACTGGCATGGGCTTCGAAACGCAGGGCGGTTAAGATGGCACCGTCAACACAAAAATCTAAGAGCGATGGGGCAGAGCAGTTGAGTACGCTCGTGTTTGCGGTTCGCCGCGTGGTGGAATTGAGCGCTTTGGCGCTGTTATGCAATGGTGCGGTGGCACAGGTGGTGCTGCCAGAAAAGACCGCGCTTGAGATCCGGCTGACGGAGCGTGTGGCCACGCATACGTCAAAGGAAGGCTCGCCTGTGCGAGCGATCCTCGCCGCGCCCGTGCTGCAGGACGACAAGGTGGTGCTGCCGTTGGGCAGCAAGGTGGAAGGCCGCGTCGTTCATCTGAACAGTGTGGGACTTGGCCTGCGGCACGAGACCTCATCCATTGGCCTGGCGATGGAACGGATTGTTCTGCCGGATGGAACCGTGGTGCCCATCACTGCACAGGTGGCGCAGATTGAAAATTCGCGCGAAGTGGTGCAGAAGAACGGACGCATCTCCGGCGTGCGATCGACCGGGACGTTGAGTCATAAGGCTTCGGGTGCGGCGGGAACGCTGGCGTTAAGCAATCCGATCGCGCTGATATTTATCACGGCATCGTCCGCGTCGTTGCTGCGCTTCTCTGATCCTGAGATCTCGCTACCGGCCAACACGGAATTAATTCTGCAGACGACGGCTCCCATGCAGGTGGGAGTTGGCGCTGATCCGGGAGTCACCCCAGTAGCGCAGGATGATGCTGCCACGACGAAACTGCAGGCAATGATTCGCAAGCAACCGTTCCGCACGATGACGTCGCCAAAGCCTGTGCCGTCCGACATGACGAACCTTATGCTGATCGGCAAAGCCGATGCGATACACCGCGCCTTCGAGGCCGCAGGATGGATGCAGGTGGATGACCTGACGGCGACGTCAACCTATCAGACGATCCGTTCCATCTCTGAGGAGGACGCGTATCACCGGGCCCCGATGTCCTTGCTGACACTGGATGGCCAGAAGCCCACGTATGCATTGGCGAAGACGCTCGATACCTTCTCCAAGCGGCATCATCTGCGCGTATTTGCTACCAACGATCAATGGGACGGCGAGCAAGTGTGGGTCTCTTCGTCGACGCAGGATATTGGCATTGGATTTTCCGCGGACCAGAAGACGTTCATCCATCAAATCGACCACAACATTGACCACGAGCGCACGAAGGTCGTGAATGATCTGATGCTGACCGGCTGTGTCACCGGGTTGAATCTGGTGGCAAGGCCGTGGCTGCCGGAGCATCCGAAGAACGGCACTGGCGAAGAGATTGTGACGGACGGTCGGATCGCCGTGATCAAGCTGAATGATTGCGCAGCCCCGCTCAATGTTCCGTCAAAAAATCAGACGGCAGAGCTTCCGGTGCATCCCAATGTCGCTACTAAGGCGACACGCCAGACCACGTTGACGTTGCGAAACATGTTGCTGCGCGACAATCTTGCGGTAACCGCGTATGGCGGCATAAAGCAGGGGTTGGGGTTGAAGCATCCGAAGCCGCCCGAGCAGCCTATTCCGACGGAATCTGTAATCGACATGGATCGGTATGCCATCGGGGAGTCGGACACTGCGGCTCCTGAGGCGAGTCCGCAGCAACCCATCAAGCCAGGGCTTCCCGTAGGCACTCTCGCTGTAACCAAATCGGGGCTGCCGCGCTATACGGTGGAGCTCGGAGTTCACAGCGGATATGCCGGATACTCCAGCGGCAATGGCGGCTCAGTGGGCTACGTGTTCCTGCCAGACAATCTCAACGATCCCGTCTACATCACGGCTCTGGGGAACGAACATTTTGCAGGATGGAATCTTGGCGGATCGGTGACTCTGAACACGCGCGAGCACTTCTCGCATGAGTTCACGTTTGACTACAACCGAACTCCGTTTCAGGTGCAGTTTGTGGATCTGAATCTGGCCACTGGGCCGGATGAAACCGACCCGGTAACAGAAGCGGACTTTGGGTTTGAGGAGTCGATACTCTCAACCACAGAGTTCGGGTACAACCTGCAGTACCACCTGAAGCGACGGGATTCGCGCTGGCGACCCTACGTATTTGCCGGACCTTCTGTGCGGTTGATGCACCTGACAGATGCGCCAATCACCAAGGCGTCGCCATGGTTCAAACTGGGCCTCAGCACGGTGGGTATCCTGACCGCCGCTTGGAAATATGGCACTACACCGCCGCTCGAGGGTGGCGGCGTCTTCCAGATGGGCCTGCAATACGGTGGCGGCGTGAAGTACCGGGTGTCGCGGCGGGTATTGGTGCGGGCTGACTATAAGGAGACGCTGACTGGTCAGCCGGATTTCTGGTCAAAGTCGAAGAACGATATCTTCGATCCGAACGAACTGCCGGGCTACACCCTGGAAATCATTGGCCCCTTTACGGAGGGAGTCATGCGCCAGCAGCGGGCTACGATGGGCGTTTCCTTCGTCTTCTAGGCGGGCCTGGGCGTGGTTTTGATTGACGCCCGGTACCGTTCTTGGTACAGTGGAAGGGTTCCGAGGTTTCCCGCCCGTGGTGCGTCTTGACGTGCCGGTGGGTGGGAGGGGATCGCAGGTGCCATGCGCCGCGGCTCGTCATGAGAAAGCCTGATTGCCTTCCGGCGGTTGGTGCAGACACCCAAAGTTCAGAAGTCAAGTTAAGCAGTTTCAGGGAGTTATCGTGCCTACGTTTCATCAGCTTGTGAAGAAGGGCCGCACTGCGCCGAACTATAAGACGGCCAGCCCGGCATTGCAGGGATCGCCGCAGCGCCGCGGTGTGTGCACTCGTGTATACACCCAGACGCCGAAGAAGCCGAACTCGGCTCTCCGTAAGGTTGCGCGTGTTCGCCTGACCAACGGAATCGAAGTTACCTCGTACATCCCGGGTGAAGGTCACAACCTTCAGGAGCACTCGATCGTGCTTATCCGTGGTGGCCGTGTGAAGGATCTGCCGGGTGTGCGTTACCACATCGTTCGCGGAACGCTGGACAGCGTTGGCGTGGCGAAGCGTACGCAGAGCCGCAGCAAGTACGGCGCGAAGCGTCCGAAGCAGGCAGCAAAGTAATTAACGACCTGTCCGGGATACGGACAGGCCCAAGCCCAGATGCTTGAGAAGTCTACGGCGCTGGGGGAAGAAGAAAGAAGAGAAAGATGCCACGTAAAGGTCATATTGCAAAGCGCGAAGTAGCACCGGATCCGGTGTACTCGTCCACTCTGGTCACGAAGTTCGTTAACAGCATGATGTGGGGCGGCAAGAAGTCCACGGCGCAGAAGATTTTCTACGCGAGCATGACGAACCTGGAAGCCAAGGGCGGCGGAGACGACGCGCTGACGCTGTTCAAGAAGGCTGTTGAGAACGTGAAGCCCCTGCTGGAAGTGAAGAGCCGCCGTGTTGGTGGTGCGAACTACCAGGTGCCGATCGAAGTGAACCCGGAACGCCGCACCTCGTTGGCGATCCGCTGGCTGGTGAGCTATGCTCGCTCGCGCGGCGAGAAGGGCATGGTCGACAAGATGACGGCCGAGCTGCTGGATGCTGCGAATGGCCGTGGCGCTGCGATGAAGAAGAAGGAAGACGTGCACCGTATGGCCGAAGCGAACCGTGCCTTCGCGCACTATCGCTGGTAGTCACGTCGGGTTAACTTACTCCGCAGTAAGTTGACATGAAGTTGTAACAAGCACGAAATAACTTGGGACCCAGATTCAGGAGTAAGTCAGGCGGGCTGGCTTACTCCTGAACCTGCGAAGGACAGCGGACGTCATAAGTTCCGCAGAAGAGACAAATACGTGGCACGCACAATTGCTCTGAATAAATGCCGCAACATCGGCATCATGGCTCACATCGACGCGGGCAAGACGACGACGACCGAGCGCATCCTGTTTTACACCGGTGTAAACCACCGTATCGGCGAAGTGCACGAAGGCACCGCCACGATGGACTGGATGGAGCAGGAGCAGGAGCGCGGCATCACGATCACGTCGGCTGCAACGACGTGCATGTGGAACAACTACCGCATCAACATCATTGACACCCCCGGCCACGTGGACTTCACGGCTGAAGTAGAGCGTTCGCTCCGCGTTCTTGACGGCGCTGTGGCTTGCTTCGACGCTGTTGCCGGTGTGCAGCCGCAGTCGGAGACGGTGTGGCGTCAGGCTACCAAGTACAAGGTTCCCCGTATCTGCTTCATCAACAAGATGGACAAGAACGGCGGCGATGCTGAGTACGCAACGGGCACCATCCGCGAGCGCCTTGGCGCAAACGCGATCATGCTGCAGCTTGCAATCGGCGCAGAGGCAAACTTCAAGGGTGTTATCGACCTGGTCCAGATGAAGGCCATCCTGTGGCATGACGAGACCATGGGCGCGAAGTACTCCGTGGAAGAGATTCCGGCTGCTCAGCTCGACAAGGCAAAGGAATTCCGTCAGCACCTGATCGAAGCTGTTGCTGACAGCGACGACGCTCTGATGGAGAAGTACCTCGAAGGCGAAGATCCGACCCTGGATGAGCTGAAGTCGGCAATCCGTAAGGCAACGATCGGCATGAAGATCTTCCCCGTGCTGATGGGTTCGTCCTTCAAGAACAAGGGCGTTCAGACGCTGCTGGATGCGGTTATCGATTACCTGCCCAGCCCGCTGGACATCCCGCCGATGATCGGCCGCGATCCGGAAGATCCGGAAATTGAAATCATTCGCAAGGCTGATGACAACGAGCCGTTCTCCGCGCTTGGCTTCAAGATCATGACCGACCCGTTCGTCGGCCAGCTGATCTTTATCCGTAACTACTCGGGCACGCTGAAGACGGGCGACTCGGTTCTGAACCCGCGTACGCGCAAGACGGAGCGTATTGGCCGTCTGCTGAAGATGCACGCCAACAAGCGCGAAGAAATCACGGAGATTCTGGCCGGCGATATCTGCGCTGCTGTGGGTCTGAAGAACCTTGTTACCGGCGACACCATCTGCTCGGAGAAGGCTCCGGTCGTTCTGGAGTCCATCGACTTCCCGAACCCGGTGATCGAAGTTGCAGTAGAGCCGAAGACGAAGGCTGACCAGGAAAAGATGGGTCTTGCGCTGGCGAAGCTGGCACAGGAAGATCCCACGTTCCGCGTGCGTACGGACCAGACCAACGGTCAGACGATCATCGCCGGCATGGGCGAGCTTCACCTGGAAATCATCGTTGACCGCATGATGCGTGAGCACAAGGTGGAAGCGAATGTTGGTAAGCCACAGGTGAACTACCGCGAGACCATCAAGAGCAACGCGGAAGCGGAAGGCAAGTATATCCGTCAGTCGGGTGGTTCGGGTAACTACGGCCACGCGAAGATCCGCATCGAGCCGAACGAAACCGGTAAGGGCTACGAGTTCTCGAACGACACCAAGGGCGGTGCGATTCCGAAGGAATACATCAAGCCGATCGACCAGGGCATCCAGGAAGCGATGGCTGGTGGTGTGCTCGCAGGCTACGAAATGGTGGACATCAAGGTGAGCCTGTATGACGGTTCGTACCACGATGTCGACTCGAACGAAATGGCGTTCAAGATCGCCGGTTCCATGGCGTTCAAGGAAGCTGCTCGCAAGGCAAAGCCGGTTCTGCTTGAGCCGGTGATGGCTGTCGAAGTGACCGTTCCCGAAGACTACATGGGAACCGTTATCGGCGACCTGAACTCGCGTCGTGGCCGCATCGAAGGTATGGAAATGCAGGGTGGCGTTCAGGCCATCAAGGCAACCGTGCCGCTGAGCACCATGTTCGGCTACGCCACCAACCTGCGTGGTTCCACGCAGGGTCGCGGTAACTTCTCGATGGAGTTCAAGCAGTACGAGGAGACCCCGCGCAACGTGAGCGAAGAGATCATCGCAAAGACGCAGGGCAAAGAGAAGTAAGTCAGTCTTAGTTCTCAGTTTTAGTGGATTGGAAGGGCACGGCTTCGGCTGTGCCCTTCCGTAAGTTTCACGAGGGATTTACCTCGACGAAGTAAGTTTCAAACTTTGCCCGCAGGGCATTAGGGAGCAAGAGAGCAATGGCGAAGGAAAAATTTGATCGTAGTAAACCGCACGTAAACGTAGGCACGATTGGTCACATCGATCACGGCAAGACGACGTTGACTGCGGCGATCACGAAGGTTCTGTCGAAGCACAACCCGAAGAACAGCTTCCGTTCGTTCGACACGATTGATAACGCACCGGAAGAGCGCGAGCGTGGTATCACGATCTCGACCTCTCACGTGGAGTACGAGACGGCGAACCGTCACTATGCTCACGTTGACTGCCCGGGCCACGCCGACTACATCAAGAACATGATCACGGGCGCAGCGCAGATGGACGGCGCGATCCTGGTGGTTGCAGCGACCGACGGCCCGATGCCCCAGACGAAGGAGCACGTTCTGCTCGCTCGCCAGGTTGGCGTGCCGTACATCGTTGTGTTCCTGAACAAGTGCGATGCCGTGGAAGATCCCGAACTGATCGACCTGGTCGAGATGGAAGTTCGTGAGCTGCTCAGCAAGTATGAGTTCCCTGGCGATGACGTTCCTGTGATCCGTGGCTCGGCTCTGGGCGCGCTGAACGGCGAAGCTCAGTGGGAGCAGAAGATCGACGAGCTGATGCAGGCCGTGGACGACAACGTTCCCCAGCCTGACCGTCTGGTCGACCTGCCGTTCCTGATGCCGATCGAAGACATCTTCTCGATCTCGGGCCGTGGAACTGTAGTGACGGGCCGTATCGAGCGTGGTCGCATCAAGGTTGGCGAGCCGGCACAGATCGTGGGCTTCCGCGATACGCAGGCGACGACCGTGACCGGCGTTGAAATGTTCAAGAAGCAGCTAGACGAGGGTCTTGCTGGTGACAACGCAGGTCTGTTGCTGCGTGGTACGGCGAAGGACGACGTGGAGCGCGGCATGGTTCTGGCGAAGCCGGGATCGATCACGCCGCACACCGTGTTCAAGGGCGAAGTGTACGTTCTGTCGAAGGAAGAAGGCGGTCGTCACACCCCGTTCTTCAACGGCTACCGTCCCCAGTTCTACTTCCGTACGACGGACGTAACAGGTTCGGCGAAGCTGCCGGAAGGCACCGAGATGGTGATGCCGGGCGACAACGTGGCTCTCGAGATCACGCTGCACACACCGGTTGCTATGGAAAAGGGTCTGCGCTTCGCCATCCGTGAGGGTGGACGTACCGTAGGCGCCGGTGCCATCTCCGAAATCGTCAAGTAAATCGGAACAACACAACAAGCAGTACCGCAGGGGCGAGCCATATGGCTCGCCCCTGCTGCTTGCCCTTGAGCCGCCATTTCCCGCATCGGGCGCTAGCACGATGCAATTTGTGACACAAGTGTTGCGCCGGGATCATCCAATTTGGCTTACTATGGGAGTCCTAGGGCTGAGTTGGTTAATTCTTCCTACGATTCCGGCGTCTCCGGAACATGGCGAAGAGAATCACCACACGTCGGCGCTGCGAATCGAACCCAGGAGCTTCTGTCGCTGTGCCACTGCGCTTCTCTTCGTTAAATCTCGGCCTTGTGTCCGCTCGTACAGTTACCGCTTTCGGCGTCCTTTTGGCGCTCGGCATGACCGCGCCTTCTGCCAGCGCGCGCAAGTTTGAAGTGCGCAAGCACCCGCGCATCCGCGCCGTGGCTCATGCTTTTGTGAATGCCACTCTGCCGGGTCTCGGACTGCTGCCCATCGAGGGCGATGAAGTGACGACGCCTTCCGAAGGCCAGAAGTACGAATTGAAGTTTGCCCATCAGGGCGGCGAGATGATCGACGTGGTCTATCGCGTGGGCGACACCTATATCCCTGAAGCGCTGGACAAGCTCAACCACTTTCTCCGCGACAGTCACAACCAGGAAGTCACAACGTTTGACCCGCGCACCTTTGATGTTTTGCATACCGTCATGGCAAAGGTTGGCAAGGCCGGCGGCGTGATCAGCGTGCTTTCTGCGTATCGTTCGCAGGAAACGAATGATGCGCTGCGTGCCAGCGGGACGACCAATGCTGCGGAGCACTCGCAGCACATTGAAGCCAAGGCTGTAGACATGCGTGTGGAAGGTGTTCCCGCCGCGCGTCTGCGTGATGCTGCGTTATCGCTGGACGCGGGCGGCGTCGGTTACTACCCCAAGAGCCAGTTTGTACACGTCGATACGGGCCCGGTCCGCAAGTGGACGTATTCTCCGCATGCTTCTGGACACAAGCGTCGGCGTAAGCGCGCTTAGAGTCAAGATCATCAAGTCAGTGAAAGCCCGATCCTATGGATCGGGCTTTCTGTTTGTAGATTCGCAAAGGTGAAACATCCCAATTCACCGTGAAGAATCGCCAGCGAATACATTCAGCAGTGCGAATGCGGATAGACTTCATGGTGCGTGCGCAACACGTATTTGGCATGTTGTGCGCGGATCTCTGGTAAGGACTTACCCCTCATGGCTGCAACACGACGCGATTTTCTAAAAGGCACCGGCGCCTTGGCCGTTGCTGCCGGTACACCTGCTCTGACTGCGGAAGCGGCGGTACAAAAACATAGCGCTGCGTCCACAACACAGGCACATACCGGTGCGTTAAGCGACTACGTGAATGTGTTGCAGGGAACGAACTCGAATCCGCAGTTTTCGCGCGGCAATACGTTGCCCATTGTTGCGGAGCCGTTTGGCATGGCGCACTGGACGCTGGAGTCGCGCAGCGGATCGCCGTGGATGTTCTCGCCGATTGATCAACGCATTCAGGGCTTCCGTCTGACGCACCAGTTGAGCCCCTGGCTCAGTGATTACGGCTTCACCACGATCCTGCCAGTGACGGGCGAACCGGACGTTCGTGCATCAGCGCGTGCCACTTCGTATCGCCCCGATGAACTGGTGGCGCATCCGTACGGCTTCAAGATGAATCTGCTGCGCTATTGCATTGATGCGGAGCTGACGCCGACCTGTCGTGGAGCCGTGCTGCGTGCAACAAGCCGATTGGGCGATGACATTTCGCTGGTGATCGACGTGCCGGAGAAGGGCGCGGAATTTCAGTGGGATGCCAACTCTGGCACCTTGCATTGGAAGACTTCTGCAAGTGCAGGCGGTACGCCGGATGGATTTGCAACGTACTACATTTTGCGCGCAGGCAAAGGCGCTACGTTTGAGCAGAAGGCGCTGAAGAGTAATGCTCCGGGACGCAATAACAGCGGCAGCATGGTTGGCGTGCTGCATCTGAAGTCGGCGAAGGCTGAGGTTGCCATTACGCATTCGTTTATCTCGTTTGATCAGGCACACCGCAACATCAATACCGAAATCGGCACCAGCAGCTTCGATGAGGTACAGGCAAAGACGAAGGCCATGTGGGAGGAGCATCTTCGCGCTGTCGTGATTCACGGCGCAACGGAGACACAGATGAAGACGTTCTACTCCTGCCTGTATCGCACGGTACTGTTCCCGCGCATCTGGCATGAGATCGACGCGAACGGTAAGGCCGTCCACATGAGCCCGTATACCAACAAGCTGACGCCTGGTGTGATGTATGCCGACCACGGCTATTGGGATGTGTATCGCGCGTGGTATCCCATGATGACGCTGCTGTATCCAGAGCGCCTGGGCGAGATTCTGCAGAGCTGGGTCAATGCTGGCACGGAAGGCGGATGGATGCCGCAGTTCCCATGCCCGGGTTATCGCGCATGCATGACGGGATCGCTGATTGATTCGCTGTTTGGCGATGCCGTAGTGAAGGACATCCCGGGTTTTGATCGCGAAGCCGCGTATCAGTTGCTGAAGAAGCATGCCACACAGGTGGGCGACCCTTCGAAGGGCTACGGACGTCGCGGCTCGGCTTCGTACCAGAAGTTAGGTTACGTACCTAACGATGAGGTTGAGCAGGCATGCGTTGAATCGCTCGACGCGCACTATGGCGACTTCTGCATTGGACAGATTGCAGCGAAGCTTGGACACACGGAAGATGCTGCGTTCTTCGCGAAGCGTTCGAAGAACTGGCGCATGATGTGGGACCCGCAGGTGAAGTTCTTCCGCGGCAAGAATGCTGATGGCAAATGGGCACCCGAGTTTCGGCAGTATCAGTGGGGTTCGCCGTATGTGGAGGGCGGAGCGTGGCAGCATCGCTGGTCGGTTCCACATGAGCCTGAGGCCATGATGAACGAGGCATTCGGCGGCAAAGAAACCTTCGTCGCGGAACTGGTGAACTGCGTGGAGCAGGAGCCTCGTTTTGAGGTGGGTGTCTATCACCAGGAGATCCACGAGATGAGCGAGATGGCTGCCGTGCGCTTCGGTCAGTACGCGCATAGCAATCAGCCATCGCACCACATCCTGTGGATGTTCACGATTGGCGGTCGACCGGACCTGACGCAGAAGTGGGTGCGCAAGGTGCTGGATGAGCTGTATTCGCCGGAGCAGTTCTCAGGTGATGAGGACACCGGCTCCATGGCGGCGTGGTATGTGCTCGCATCGCTGGGGCTGTACACGCTGTGCCCGGGCAAGCCGGAATGGATGCTCGGTTCGCCCATGTGGCAGAAGGCCGAAGTGCGTCGCGGTCTGAAGGGAAGCAGCTTCACGGTTGAGGCTGCAGGTGACCCTGCGACTAAGCCGTATCGTGCGGGTCTTGCCGTTGACGGCAAGGCGCACAGCGGTGATGTGATCTCGCATGGCGACCTGGTGAAGGCTGCAACGCTGCGGTTCACCGTGAAAGCATAAGCAGCCATTTGTTCCATCGAAGGGCATCTGCACTGAAAATGGTGCAGGTGCCTTTTCTTTTGTCTTGTTTGTGGTTGGCGACAGGTTAATTTCTGGCAGAAATGCTGCTATGATCAATTGTCTGCTGCGTGAAGGTCGCTTGCGGTATTGGCGGCTGGTTCGGGATGGCGAGTGAGTCCCGGCGCGGTGGTCCCTGACAAATTTTTGCCGATCCACCGCATTTTCCTGTGGGAAAAGCGTCGTGCTTCGGTTACACTCAAAAGGTTGGTCTGAAGGCCAGCCGCAGTTGTAGATCTTTGCGTAAAGAGAGTTCGAACACATGGCTGCACAGCAGAGAATTCGCATTCGCCTGAAGGCGTATGACTATCGTGTCCTGGACACGTCGACCGGCGAGATCGTTGAGACCGCCAAGCGCACCGGAGCACAGGTTGCGGGTCCGATTCCCCTTCCCACGATGAAGAACAAGTACTGCGTGCTCCGTTCCCCGCACGTCGACAAGAAGTCGCGTGAGGCGTTCGAAATCCGTACGCATAAGCGGCTGATCGACATCCTGGAACCGACGCAGCAGACGGTGGACGCGCTGATGAAGCTCGACCTGCCCGCTGGCGTTGACGTGGAAATCAAGACCGTTACCAAGTAACACAAAATTTCAATAAACCGGCAGTGCCCCGCTGCGTGCGTGGGCATGATGAGGAGAGAATCACATGGCAGTAACAGGTTTGCTCGGTAAGAAGATTGGCATGACGCAGGTGTTTGACGACGCCGGTGTTGTGCACCCGGTCACCGTGATCAAGGTTGGCCCTTGCGTTGTCACCCAGGTGAAGACGCAGAAGACTGACGGCTACGATGCCGCACAGATCGGTCTGGTGGAGTTCGTAAAGGCCTCCAAGCTGACCAAGGGTCTGGCTGGTCACCTGGCGAAGAGCGATGCTCCGCCGGTTCGTGAGATCCGTGAAGTGGGCATTGAGTCCACGACCGGTGAGAACGAGGGTGAAGGCGCTGTGAAGGCTGGCGATCGCGTTCTGGTCGACATCTTCGACGGTGAGCGTTTCGTTGACATCATTGGTAAGTCGAAGGGCCGCGGTTTCGCGGGCGTGGTTCGTCGCCACGGCTTCGGCGGTGGCCCCAAGTCGCACGGCCACATGTTCCAGATTCAGGGTTCGATCGGTGCATCGTCGTTCCCCTCGCGCGTATTCCCGGGCCAGCGCATGCCGGGTCACCACGGTGACGCGCAGATCACGGTTCGCAACCTGCGTATCCGCGGTATCGACCTTGAGGACAACCTCCTCCTGGTTGAGGGTGCGGTTCCGGGACCCCGTGATGGTGTGATTCTGATCTCGAAGTCGAAGAACCCGCCGCGTGAGCGTCGTGGATTCGCCGGTTCGGGTACGGTTGATCCGCTGAAGGCTTCGAAGAAGGCTTCGGGTAAGAAGAAGTAAGAACTGACGGCAGAGCAATCTCTGGTTGCTCTGCCGCTTAGTGTGTAAGTGCAGTAACTCGCATCGTCTGCGGACTTAGTCGGAATGAGTAAGTCGACAGCAGGATGACAAATTGAACTTAGGGCGCTCGCAATAGAACGAGGGCCAGAGGAAGCAAGATGGCAAAGATTAACGTAGTCGATCTCGGCGGGAACAAGGTCAGCGAGCTTGAGCTTGCAGACGAAGTGTTCGGCGTCGAAGTGAATGAGTCCCTGCTGTGGGAGTCGGTAAAGCATTACCGGGCTGCGCTCCGCCAGGGAACCGCCGCCACCAAGAACAAGAAGCTCGTGTCGGGTTCCGGCAAGAAGCTGTGGAAGCAGAAGGGAACCGGTCGTGCCCGTGTGGGTTCGGTGCGTTCGCCTATCTGGCGTCATGGTGGTACGGTTCACGGACCCCAGCCCCGCTCGTATGAGTACGCCTTCCCCAAGAAGAAGCTGCTCGGTGCTCTGAGCTCTGCTCTTGCTTCCAAGCTGCAGGACGGCAAGCTGACGGTTGTTTCGACTCTGGATGTTGCTGAGCCGAAGACCAAGCTGTACCGCCAGGCTCTGGACAAGCTGGAAGCCAAGAAGACCGCACTGCTGGTCGAGAGCGGACAGAAGCTGACCGACAACCTGTTCCTGGGTTCGCGCAACCTGGACGGCGTTGAGCTGGTGCTGAGCTCGGAGGTTCACCCCTACGACCTGCTCCGCTACGAGCACGCCATCTTCTCGCAGGATGCTATTGAGGCTCTGCAGGAAGTCCTGAAGAAGAATGTGTCGCGCCGTAAGCTGGCTGCGAAGAAGGAGGTTGCGTAATGGCAACTGTTTACACCACCATTCGCCGCCCGCTGATTACGGAAAAGGGCATGATCGCCAAGGAGACCGAAGGCACTCTGGTGTTTGAGGTTGCTGCTGGCGCGACGAAGAATGAAGTGAAGCATGCAGTGGAGAGCCTGTTCAAGGTGAAGGTTGCTGCGGTTCGCACCGCCAACTACCTGGGCAAGGAGCGCCGCCGCGGTCGCTTCACCGGTTTCAAGCCGGACTGGAAGAAGGCATATGTTCGCCTGGTTCCGGGTTCGAAGATGCCGGAGTATGTCAACTCGCTCTAAGGAGCGAAACAGGTCAGCAAGTCAGCGAGTCTGCAAGTCATCGGATCTCGCGCAGTAAGTGAACTTGAAGGCTTGAGTACACGAAGTAACCCCAATCCGCGCGCCTGACTAGCTATGCGGATGGTAAGGAAGTTAGGGAAATGCCGATTAAGACATTCCGACCGATTACGCCGACACTGCGCTTCCAGTCGAAGCTGGTGAACTCGGACATCACGACGAACGAGCCGTACAAGCCGCTGCTGGCAACGAAGCAGCGCACAGGCGGCCGTAACTCCACCGGTAAGCTGACGATCCGTCATCACGGTGGTGGCCACAAGAAGAAGCTTCGTATTATCGACTTCAAGCGCGACAAGTTCGGTGTACCCGGAACCGTTGCGACGATCGAATACGATCCGAACCGCTCCTCGCGTATCGCTCTGATCAGCTACAAGGACGGCGAAAAGCGCTACATCATTCAGCCGGTTGGCCTGAAGGTTGGCATGACGGTGACCTCCGGTCCCGACGCCGACATTCTGGTTGGCAATGCTCTGCCGCTGCGCAACATCCCTGCTGGTACGACGGTCCACAATGTGGAACTGCGTCCTGGTAAGGGTGCACAGATGGTCCGCTCTGCCGGTTCGTCCGCGCAGCTGGTTGCGAAGGAAGGCGACTACGCTCTCCTGAAGCTGCCCTCCGGCGAAACCCGCCGCGTGTTGGTGGACTGCATGGCAACGGTTGGCCAGGTTGGCAACACGGATCATGAGAACATCTCGCTCGGTAAGGCCGGTGCAAGCCGCTGGCGCGGTATCCGTCCGACGAACCGTGGTGTGTCGATGAACCCTGTGGATCACCCGCACGGTGGTGGTGAAGGTAAGACCTCAGGCGGACGTCATCCTGTTACGCCGTGGGGACAGCCGACACGTGGTTACAAGACCCGTAACAACAAGCGGACCGATGTGTTCATCGTCAACCGCCGCAGCAAGTAATTCAGGGAGCGAGAGGAAAACATGGCACGTTCTACAAAGAAGGGCCCATTTATCGACGCCCA
The DNA here is from genome assembly GCF_900102185.1 of Terriglobus roseus. Taxonomy (NCBI): domain Bacteria; kingdom Pseudomonadati; phylum Acidobacteriota; class Terriglobia; order Terriglobales; family Acidobacteriaceae; genus Terriglobus; species Terriglobus roseus. The sequence continues at coordinate 230,683 of NZ_LT629690.1, forward strand.
CCTGATGACGAAGGTTGAGGTGCTGAACACCGCGAACAAGAAGGAAGTCGTTAAGACTTGGTCGCGTCGTTCCACCATCTTCCCGGAGTTCGTGGGTCACACCATTGCCGTGCACAACGGTAAGAAGTTCATTCCGGTCTACGTGACGGAGAACATGGTGGGTCACAAGCTGGGCGAGTTTGCCGCAACGCGTACCTTCAAGGGCCACGCAGCGAAGGCTGAGACGGCCAAGGGTCGTTAAGTCGGGATTAGTTACGTCAGCCTCCGGTTCTGCCGGAGCGCGATAAGGAAGAGTTATGGCGAAGACAGCCGAGAAGAGTGCAGTACGTGAGTTCCGCGCCGAGGCGCGGTTCCAGCGGACCAGCCCGCAAAAGGCGAAGCTGGTGCTGGACACGATCAAGGGCCAGAGCGTGGAAAATGCTCTGAACACCCTGATGTTCACCCGCAAGCGCATTGCTCCCATCGTGGAGAAGGCGCTGCGTTCCGCAGTTCAGAACGCAAACTACCTGAGCCAGGAACAGGGCTTCGATCTGGACATCGATCGTCTGTTCGTGAAGCAGGCTGTTGCAAACGAAGGCCCACGCATGAAGCGTATCCGCCCTGCCCCCATGGGTCGTGCGTTCCGCTATCAGCGTCGCCTTGCTCACATCATCGTGACGGTGGCGGAGAAGAAGTCTGTTGAGGCAACAAAGCAGGCTGAGGCTCCGGTAGCGGCTGCGGAGGGTGGCAAGAAGAAGGCTGCTCCGGCAAAGAAGGCTGCTGCCAAGAAGGCTCCGGCGAAGAAGGCCGCGAGCAAGAAGGCTGCTGCGACTGCGTAAATTTATGGCCGGGCTGTAAGCCGGCCCGGCATCGCCGAGAAGTTGAGGCGGCGAGTAAGTACTGAGTAAGTTCGGAACTAAGTTCTCCGGACGCGAAGTGAAGGGATTAAGTTATGGGTCAGAAGGTCCATCCGTATGGTTTCCGCCTCGGCGTGAACAAGCCGTGGAAGTCGCGCTGGTTTGTGGAGCGTGACTACGACAAGCTGCTGGTTGAGGACGTGAAGCTCAAGGCTGAGCTGCGCGAAAAGCTGAAGGCTGCTGGTGTCTCGTCCGTCGAGATCGAGCGCCCAGGCAACAAGCTGCGCCTCATCATCAAGACCGCCCGTCCGGGCATCATCATCGGCCGCAAGGGCGCTGAGATCGACAAGCTGAAGGCAGACATCCAGAAGCGTACGAACCGCGAAGTGTTCATCGACATTCTGGAAGTCAACAAGCCTGAGCTGGATGCGCAGCTGGTCGCAGAGAACATCGCTCTGCAGCTGGAGAAGCGTGTGTCGTTCCGTCGCGCGATGCGTAAGAGCGTTGATTCGGCTCTGCGTTTCGGCTGCAAGGGCATCAAGGTTCGTGTTTCGGGCCGTCTGAACGGCAACGAAATCGCACGTTCCGAGTGGTATCTGCAGGGTCGTCTGCCGCTGCACACGCTGCGCGCAGACATCGACTACGGCTTTGCCGAAGCGAAGACCACCTACGGAATCATCGGCGTGAAGACCTGGGTCTACCGTGGCGATATCTACGAGCAGAAGCGCCGCCGCGACAACGTCACGACGACGGGTGCGTTCTAAGGAACGACAAACATTGCGGGGTTGAGTAATCAACCCCGCGTAACACCAAGAACAGAAGGCGCGCGGAGACTGGGCCACTTATCTAGGTAAGTGACGCCAAGGCCGCAGCGGGAAAGAGTGCAGTTATGTTGCAGCCCAAGAAGGTTAAGTACCGTAAACAGCAAAAGGGCAAGATGCGCGGTAAGGCATGGCGCGGTTCCGAGCTTGCATTTGGCGACTACGGTTTGAAGGTTGTGGAGTGCGGCTACATCACCGATCGTCAGATCGAAGCAAGCCGTATCGCAATGACCCGTTACATCAAGCGTGGCGGTAAGGTTTGGCTCCGGATCTTCCCGGATAAGCCGATCACCAAGAAGCCCGCAGAAGTTCGAATGGGTTCTGGTAAGGGTGCGTTGGATCACTGGGTTGCAGTGGTTCGCCCCGGCAAGCTGCTCTTCGAGATGGAAGGCGTTCCGGTTGAGATCGCGAAGGAGGCCATGCGCCTTGCTTCGAACAAGCTTCCGCTCCGCACCGTTTTCGTGCAGCGTCCGAACATCAAGGCGATTGACCCCAAGGCTTCCGCAGCCGCGTAACTGCATAGCGTCTCTGAATGCAGACGCTGAATGAGAGATTGAAATGGAACTGAACAAGATCCGCGAATTTACGGACAGCGAACTGAAGGAGCAGCAGGCCCAGGCGGGCGAGCAGCTCTTCCGCGTTCGCTTCCAGAAGAGCCTGGGCGATGCCGCAGGCGTGAACAAGCTGCGCGAACTGAAGAAAGACATCGCGCGCATCAAGACTGTGGCGCGCCAGCGTGAGCTTGGCCAGGCCGTGGCTCCGACGGAGTCGGCTGCGCCCGCGAAGAAGACCCGTAAGGCGAAGAAGGCATAACGATGGCTGAGACGACTGCTACGACTACTGCTACGGCAGAGAAGATTGGCCACCGCACCGAGAAGATCGGCCTGGTGACCTCGACAAAGATGGACAAGACGATCGTTGTGTCGGTGGAAATGCGCAAGGCGCACCCCAAGTACAAGCGCATCGTGAAGTCGAACAAGAAGTTCTACGCGCATGACGAGCAGAACTCAGCCCGCGTTGGCGATCAGGTCCGCATCCGTGAGACCCGTCCCACCAGCAAGCTGAAGCGCTGGAACCTCGAAGAGATCGTTCGCCGCTCGAGCCTGAGCGAAGCGACTCCGGCTTCGAAGTAAGATAAGAGTTTGCCCGTCGCCGGCATCGTTCGGTGACACTATGGGCATGACGCGTCCAGCGCGACGATCGTTGAAGATGTCGTTCAGCGATCCGCTCCGCGGCCGCGACCATTTAGTGGATTTGACTGGGGCGAGATAGCCCCCGGCCTTAGGCTCTGGAAGCCTCGAAGGTCAGGAGAAGAAGCAATGTCCGTACAAATGCGTACGATTCTGGACGTAGCCGATAACTCTGGCGCACGCCGTCTGCAGGTCATCCTGCCTCTCGGTGGTGGTCTGGGTAAGAAGGCTGGTCTGGGCGATGTGGTGACGGCAGCGGTGAAGGAAGCTTCGCCCGACGGCACCGTGAAGAAGGGCAAGGTTGTTAAAGCCGTGATCGTGCGCACCCGCAAGGAAGCGCGCCGCAAGGACGGCACCTACATCCGCTTTGACCAGAACGCAGCCGTCGTGATCAACGACGCAGGCGAGCCGGTGGGAACCCGTGTATTCGGACCCGTGGCCCGCGAACTGCGCGACAAGAAGTTTCTGAAGATCGTTTCGCTCGCTCCGGAAGTTATCTAACTCTCTCGAAGCGTAGGTTCCATACAAAGACCGCCGGCAGTCGCTGGCGGTCTTTGTCGTCTGGACACACAACTTTCTAAGGGAAGAATAGAACGATGGAGTACCGACTTATCTATTGCAGCCGTAACCGGATCGAAGGCTCGGAGCAGCAGATTGCCGAAGAAATTGAAAAGATCCTCATAAGCTCTCGCAGGAACAATGAGCAGCACAACATCACGGGTGCCCTGCTGTTCAACGGCCTCGCGTTTGCGCAGGTGCTTGAGGGGCCACGCGCCGCCGTAGAAGCTATCTACGCCACAATCTGTGAGGACAATCGGAACAGCCACAACGTCCTGCTGGAGACCGGCGACATTGCCAAACGGGACTTTGCTCGTTGGTCTATGGCGTATTCCGGACCGGATTCCAATGGCCATCTCTACGAACACTTAAAGCTTGCCGACGTCGAGACGGATGGAGCTGGCGTTGCGAAGCGTGTGCTGGACCTGTTGAAGAGCGTTGTGCACGCGCACGTCTAGGTTTGCTTGGCGCTTGGGTTTAGTCCGGCGTGGTCTGGGCGATATGGTCCACGATCAGATCTTCAATTTGGCCTGTGCCTTTCTTTAGGCGCAGGCCAAGTTGTTTTTCCAGGGCGCCGGTAAAGGTGGGCCCGCCGCCATCGCTGGTGGTCTGCGGAGCATTCGCTTCGTCGATCTGGAAGTCGAGTGTCATGTCGTAATGGCCGGTCAGGCCGGTCGCATCCACCATGCGATCCATGCCGCGCCCGCCGAGAACACCGCCCAGGCCATCGAAGAGGGTGCATGCTTCCGGCAGTGTGACGTCGATCATGCTGACATGCATGATGCCACCTTCTTTGCGGTTGATCTGCAAACCGCAGAGGACAGGGGATGGTTTACTCGGTACCGATTCTTGAACCGGAGAGCCGGGTTTTAAACAACCGGGTGTCGTTTCATGAGGCTTCAGATTTGGGCCAGTCACGCCGGGTTTTGCCACGCTGAGCAGGTTGACCATCCCTGTGTGGTTTTCCCGATGGGCCTTCAGAGCGAAACGGTCTTCCAGCAGATTGCGCAACATCAGGCGTATGTCTTCCATGTTCTGCGAGCCTTCCGGCGGACGCGCAACGATGGTGTACTTCTGGTGCTGCGCCCACTCGGGCAACCGCGCGCGCATGGCTCGGGCCTCGACTTCGTCGTTGACACCATAGGCGAACATGATGAGCGGCGGGAGAGCGCCAGTCATCGTGAGCAGGCCGTGCGGCGTCTGTGCTCTGCCCAGGGCGATCATGAAGCCGAGGCCTTCCATTGGAGCGTCGGGCGCAGCTGGCTTGACCGAGGCGGATTCGAAGGTAAGTGCGGTCGTTGACCTCTGTGCGTGTATTGGGAGAAAGAGCAGGCAGACCGTGAGACTGATTAATTCATAGCGTCGGGCCTTACGATTCATGTCGCGGCTCCAAAAGGAAATCATAGGGATGGACGGTATGACTGCTTAGACGTCTGGTTCTCGTCTGGCAACGCCTCTAAACTCTAGAAATACGGGGGCCAAAGAACGTGGTGCAACACATTCCAAACACGACGGTTGACCGCATCGAAGCCATCGGTATTGATGCAAACGGTTCGTTGTGGGTAAAGCCAGCCACGAAAACTTTCCCGATGATGTACCGGGAAGGCATGGAAGTCCATTGGGATGCCTCCCGACAGTGCCTGTATAGTCCACTCCCGCGGGAGTGGAGTTATCTGCAGTGGTTTTGCCAAATCAACCGAGCTGCTGCCGAACAAGGGGTGGCGTTGGTGGTGGACTCGCAGACTCAATGGAACAACCTTGACCAACATCTTCGCGATGAGATCGTACGCACTGTCAATAAGGCAGATTTGTCCGGATAACTAGCAAGATCGATGCTTCTATGCTTGTATTCGCGCAAGTTTTCGCGTAAAGTAGACAAGTTTGGTCCAACTGCATCACCTCGACCTGCGGAGGTACTCGCAGAGGCCTGTGTCCGGGACCACGGCACGGGATAGGGAGTAACGAAATGGCACATGTTTTGAAGAACGATCAGGTCATTGTTCTGGCAGGTAAGGACAAGGGTAAGACCGGCCGAGTACTGCGGATTGTTACGGACAAGAACCGCGTTCTGGTGCAGGGCATCGGCATGATCAAGAAGCACGTCAAGCCGAATCCTCAGGCAAACATTAAGGGCGGAATCTTGGAGCAGGAAGCTCCGATCCACCTTTCGAATGTGGCTCTGGTGGATGGTAACGGCAAGGCGACTCGTGTAAGCATCCGCGTGGTTGACGGCAAGCGTGAGCGCATTGCCAAGACGACCGGCGAAACGATTGCTTATCCGAAGGTGAAGTAAGCGATTTTCAGATAGCAGGTGCGTAAGTGCCTGCGCTGTTCGTTGGAAGACCTCTCTGGCTTGCCAGGTGCGTTCCGGCGAAGTTCTCAAGCGAGCAGCGAATCCAGAAACACAGGAACACCCCACGAAACGGTATACGGGCCGTGACGCGAGTCGAAGCCCAATCCGATGACCGTGGAGAAAGCGAAGTAACGACAGTGGCACGACTCCGTGAGAAATATACAAACGAGTTGAAGACGGCCGTTCAGAAGGAGCTGGGCATCACGAACGTGATGGCAGTGCCGAAGATCGAGAAGATCGTCATCAACATGGGCCTCGGTGAGGCGACGCAGAACAACAAGATCATCGACCCGCTGGTCAGCGATCTGGCAGCCGTAACGGGTCAGAAGCCGGTTCTGACCAAGGCGAAGAAGTCCATCGCTCAGTTCAAGGTGCGTGAAGGCCAGTCGATCGGCGCCATGGTCACCCTGCGCGGCGAAGCGATGTTCGAATTCCTCGACCGTCTGATCTCGGTGGCTCTGCCCCGCGTGCGCGACTTTAAGGGTGTTTCCTCGAAGAGCTTCGACGGCCGCGGCAACTACACGCTCGGTCTGCGTGATCAGCTCATCTTCCCCGAAATCGATTACTCGAAGGTGGAGAAGCTGAAGGGTATGAACGTGACCATCGTGACGACCGCTGCGGACGATAACAGCGCGCGCGTCCTCCTCAAGCACTTCGGCATGCCGTTCCGCGCATAGCCCAATAGAGATCGGAGCAAATAGATATGTCGACTACTGCAAAAGCAGTCAAGGACGCAAAGAAGCCCAAGTTTAAGTGCCGCCAGCACAACCGCTGCCAGCTCTGCGGTCGCCCCCGCGCATTCCTCCGCAAGTTCGGCATCTGCCGTCTGTGCTTCCGTGGTCTGGCGCTCAAGGGCGAGATCCCAGGCGTCGTAAAGTCCAGCTGGTAGTGCTTCGCACCGTTCTCGACGTCGCTTCTGCGACGGATCCGAGTAGCGGTGGAGAGTATGGGCCGGCTCGCTTTGCGGCGAGCCGGTTGTAACACTTAAGTAAGTTAACGAAATCCCTTGCAGGTTCTGCCGCCATCCTTGGTCGCAGCAAACGAAGGGTAGAGAGAAGAGTCATTATGAACCTGACCGACCCAGTAGCAGACTTTTTGACCCGCGTTCGCAACGCCATCAATGCCCGCCACCAGAAGCTGGATGTTCCTGCCTCGAACCTGAAGGCTGAGATTGCCCGCATTCTGAAGGAAGAGGGCTACATCACCAACTACAAGACGGTGGAAGAAGAAGGCAAGCGTACGCTGCGCGTTTACCTGAAGTACGACGCTGACGGCACCTCTGCCATCCTCGATCTGAAGCGTATCTCCAAGCCTGGTTCGCGTGTGTACCTCGGTTCGCAGGACATCCGCCGCGTTCAGGGTGGACTCGGTATCTCGATCCTCACCACGCCGAAGGGTGTGATGACGGGCCGTACCGCTCGCAAGGAAAACGTCGGCGGCGAAGTTCTCGCTCACGTCTGGTAGTGCTTCGCACCGTTCTCGACGTCGCTTCCGCGACGTGATTCGTGCAACGGTGCAATGTCTTGGCCAGAGCAAAGCTCTGGATGTAGTTCTGAAGTTTTCGCAGTTACAAGTTATTCCCGCGAAGCAATTCGCGGTGGCTGCAGTGGAACGGTCTGCAGTGGTTAGTTCATAAAGCTAACTGCTGCAGGATCCGGGACTCGCAAGCCGCAAGGAAAAGTAAATGTCACGTATTGGTTTGAAGCCGATCGCTCTGCCCACAACCGTGAAGTACACGGTGAACGGCAACGACGTTGAAGTTACCGGCCCCAAGGGCAAGGTCACCGCTCTGCTGCCCACCGGCATTCGCCTTGAGGCGAAGGACGGCGTGCTGCACGCAGTTCGCGACAACGATTCGCAGAAGGCGATTCACGGCCTGGCTCGCGCACTCATGTTCAACGCTGTTGAAGGCGTGACCAACGGCTGGAAGAAGGAACTGGACATCGTCGGCATCGGTTACCGTGCTGAGATGAAGGGAGCGGGCATGGTTGTATTCACGCTCGGCTACTCGCACCCCATCGAGTTCCCGCTGCCTGCTGGCATCACGGTCACCATCGACCCGAAGCAGACGCACCTGACGGTTGAAGGAATCGACCGCCAGAAGGTTGGCCAGGTGGCCGCCGATATGCGTTCGCTGCGTAAGCCTGATCCATACAAGAACAAGGGCGTACGTTACTCGGACGAGAAGCTGAAGAAGAAGGTCGGCAAGACCGGCTCCAAGTAAGTTTTCAAGTCTTAGTAGGTAGTTTGAGTTCCGGCTACCTACTAAGACTAAGAACTACAACCGCAACATCAACCCGAGGCGATGGACGAGATGCCATCGCTCACCATACCGAACGCAGATGCAGGGCATTTGCGCCGATAGGGAAGGAAAGAAAAAATGATCACTGCACCTCAGCGCAATGTCATCCGGAAGCGCGTTCACAAGCGCGTTCGTGCGAAGATCGCCGGCACCACCGAGCGTCCTCGCCTGAACATCTTCCGTTCGCTCAACCACATCTACGCACAGGTCATCGACGACTCCACGCACACCACGCTGGCTTCCGCCTCCACCGTCGTTAAGAAGGGTGAAGAGAAGAAGAGCGGCGGCAACATCGCTGCAGCCCAGGAAGTGGGCAAACTGGTTGCAGAGCGTGCAAAGGAAGCAGGCGTGACCAAGGTTGTGTTTGACCGTGGTGGTTACCTGTATCACGGCCGCGTCAAGGCCCTGGCCGATGCCGCGCGTGAAGCCGGTCTCGAGTTCTAACTCAGGTTTAGCGAAAGAGGATATAGATGGCAATTCGCAAGAAGATTGATGCAAATAAGCTGAACCTGAAGGACCAGGTCGTCGCGATCAACCGCGTGACCAAGGTCGTTAAGGGCGGTAAGAATATGTCGTTCGCAGCACTGGTTGTGATCGGCGATCCGGATCAGGGCATTGTGGGCTACGGCAGCGGTAAGGCCAAGGAAGTTCCCCAGGCGATCCGCAAGGGCATTGAAGCGGCCAAGAAGAACCTGCACAAGGTGAACCTGACCGAGACCTCGATTCCGCACCAGGTGCTGGGCCGTTATGGCTCGGGTCACGTGCTGCTGAAGCCGGCTCCTGAAGGTACCGGTGTGATCGCAGGTGGCGCGGTTCGTGCGGTGATGACGTCTGCCGGTGTGCAGAACGTTCTGACCAAGTCGCTGGGAACAGCGAACCCGCACAACGTGATCAAGGCCACGTTTGACGCGCTCATCCAGCTGCGTGACAAGGCTGCTGTTGCAGCTCTGCGCGGCAAGGATGTTCAGGAACTCTAAGGCTGCAACGACATTTGGCGGAACGGATTTCCGTTCCACATGAGGATAAGGTAATGGCAGAAAACACGGGCAAGATCAAGATCCAGTACTACCGCTCGAAGATCGCGACGCCGGTCAAGCACAAGCTGGTGGTTAAGGGCCTGGGCTTCACGCGTCTGAATCAGATCGTTGAACGCGAGGACACGCCCTCGGTTCGCGGCATGGTTGCGGCAATCCCGCACCTGGTTCGCATCGTCGAGTAAGTACTTCGTCCGGTCCTCGGCATCGCTTTGCGATGTGCGTGGGCTGGCGGGAATGACATGGGTGGTTTGCTTCAGCCTATGAGGCAAGCCACCATCAACTTAGCCTGGCATTGATCAGGCGATAACAAGACTGACATAAAACTTGTGTCAGCGGCCGCAGAAAGCATCGCGGCAAATGCGAGTCGGACCGAACGGTCTGGCGTGAGCGAGGAAAGCACAATGGCACTGAATCTTTCGAATTTGAATGCGCCGAAGGGCGCGAACAGCAACAAGAAGCGCGTGGGCCGTGGTATGGGTTCGGGCATGGGCAAGACGTCGACGCGCGGTCACAAGGGCCAGCGCTCGCGTTCGGGTTCGCGCTCGATGCGTGGTTTTGAAGGCGGCCAGATGCCGCTGCACCGCCGCCTGCCGAAGCGTGGCTTCACCAACATCTTCCGTCAGGAGTACCAGGTTCTGGCTCTCGACACGATCCAGCTCTTTGCTGCAACCAAGAACGTCACCGAGCTGACCGTCGAAGCAATGCTGGAGAACGGTCTGGTTCGCAAGAAGAAGGCCCTGGTGAAGGTCCTGGCAAACGGCGAGATCAACACAGCTGTAACCGTGTACGCGCACAAGGCTTCCAAGGCTGCACAGGCGAAGATCGAAGCAGCTGGCGGCAAGCTGGTTCTGCTCGGCGCGCCGGCTGCAGAAGAAGCAGCAGCGTAAGTGGCGTCTTCGCTGCGCGCCGCGATATCTGCGCGTAGAATGAAGACACACGGATTTCAAGGGAAGGGTCGAGCCGTGATGGCTCGGCCTTTGCCTGTATCGGATAACTCCGAAAGTTTAAGTAGAACGGGCCGTAAGGCCTGACTGGATAAGCCCCGCCGATGTTTGACAAGCTGGCCAACATCTTCCGAATTCCTGAGCTGCGCACCCGCGTGCTGTTTACGCTGGGCCTGCTTGCCGTTTACCGCCTTGGCGGACACATCCCCACCCCCGGTATCAACGCTGACCTGCTTGCGCAATACTTCGCGCAGAACGCGGGTTCGTCGCTTGGTCTTGTGGATCTGTTCACCGGTGGTTCGCTTCGCCGCCTCACCATCTTCGCGCTGGGCATCATGCCGTACATCACGGCGTCGATCATCTTCCAGCTGCTGACGGTGATCTATGAGCCGCTGGCCAAGCTGCAGAAGGAAGGCGAAGTGGGTCGCCGCAAGATCACACAGTGGACCCGCTACGTAACAGTGCTGCTGGCCATCGTGCAGTCGTTCGCGATTGCCATGATGCTGACCAAGTCCACGACCGGCGCGCCGATGGTGACAATGGGTTCGAAGTCGTTCATCGCGCTCTGCGTGTTGACGCTCACGACCGGCACTGCCTTCATCATGTGGCTGGGTGAGCAGATTACGGAGCGCGGTATCGGCAACGGTATGTCGCTGCTGATCTTCACGGGTATCGTGGCTGGCTTGCCGAACGGCATCAACGATCTCTACGAGAAGGCTCGCGATTCAGCATGGGGCGGATTCACGCCGCTGGCAATCGCCATCCTGATCGTCGCCATGATCGGTGTCGTGTACTTCATCGTGTTCGTTGAGAAGTCGGAACGCCGCATCCCGGTGCAATATGCAAAGCGTATTGTGGGCCGCAAGATGATGGGCGGTCAGTCGACGCACCTGCCGCTGAAGGTGAACTCCGGTGGCGTTATGCCGGTGATCTTCGCTTCGTCGATCCTGTCGGCACCGCTGCTCTTCGCGAACACGCAGTTCGTACAGAACCACACGTTCTTCCGCGTGATTGCAGATGGTCTGAAGCCGGGCGAGCCCTGGTACCAGATTCTCAGCGCCGCCGCGATCATCTTCTTCGCGTACTTCTACATCTCAATCGTCTTCCGTCCGGATGACATTGCTGACAACCTGCGCAAGTATGGCGGGTTCATCCCTGGCATCCGTCCCGGTCGTCGTACGAGCGACTTCATCAACGACATCCTGACCCGCATCACGCTGGTTGGTGCTATCTACCTGATCATCATTCAGCTCATTCCGCAGATGATGATCTCTGGTGTGCACCTGAACCATCTCTGGCTGGTGGGACCGTTCTTTGATCGTCTGCCGAACTGGATCACCAATGGCCTGGGCGTGAACTTCTACTTCGGCGGCACCTCGCTGCTGATCGTAGTGGGCGTGGCCATGGACACCGTGCAGCAGGTCGAGTCGCAATTGATCATGCGTCACTACGAAGGCTTCACGCCAAAGAGCGGCCGTTCACGTGGCCGGCGGAGCTGGTAAGAAGACGTGGCAGAACATGAACTGAATCAAACACCGGCTCCAGTGGATGGCTTCATCCCTGGGCCGGTGCTTCTTCTGGGCGCACCTGGAGTCGGTAAGGGAACGCAGGCGCAGATTCTGATGGACCTGTGGGGCATCCCGCAGATTTCCACCGGCGACATCATCCGCGAGAACATCAAGCTGGGAACCCCGGTTGGCCTCGAGTTCCAGGATCTCGTTGCGCAGGGCATTTTCGTTCCCGATGAGCTTGTTAACCGCATGGTGGCATTGCGTTTAAGCCAGCCAGATGCCGCTCGTGGATACATTCTGGACGGCTATCCCCGGACATTGGGGCAGGCAGAATGGCTGGATGAGCAACTTGCAGGAGATGGCTTTCCAGTCGAAGGCTGGGAAGTGTCGCCCGCCGGCAAACTTCCAGTGATTGCAGTAAGTATCGAAGTTCGGTATGATGAGTTGTTGCGTCGTATCACTGGTCGGCGCACAGGTCCGGTCTCCAAGCGGATTTACAACATCTACACCAATCCTCCGCTCGTTGAGGGGGTTGATGATGTGGATGGTCAGCCGCTTGTGCAGCGCCCGGACGACACCGAAGAAGTCTTTGCGGAGCGGATGCGGCAGTTTGCGGATCTGACTGCGCCGGTGATCGAGCATTATCGCGCCCAGGGCCGGTTTGAGGTTGTGGACGGCGAGCAGCCGGTGGAAGTGGTAACGGAAACAATCGTCGCGGCGCTGAAGCGTCTGCGGCGCGAGGGCATGTAAGCAGTACCGATGGCGATCGCGATCAAAACACCGCAGGAAATCGAGAAGATGCGTGCAAGCGGACGCATCCTGCGTCAGGTCCACATTGCAGTGGAAGCGGCTGTGAAGCCGGGTGCTACCACCATGGACCTGGAGCGCGTTGCCGAGGCGAAGATTCGTGAACTGGGCGGTAAGCCGGCGTTTAAGGGATACAACGATTATCCCTGCTGCCTGTGCACCTCAGTGAACAACGAGGTGATCCACGGGATCCCCTCGGAGAAGAAGGTTCTGCAGGAAGGCGACATTGTGTCGGTGGACTGCGGCGTGATTCTGGAAGGCTATTACTCGGACGCAGCGGGAACGTATCCCGTGGGTAAGATCAGCCCGGAAACACGCAAGCTGCTGGATGTGACGAAGGCGTCGCTCGAGCAGGCGATTCAGGAAGTACGCGTTGGTGGCACGGTAGGTGACATTGGCGCAGTAGTGCAGGAGATCTGCGAAGCCGAAGGTTACGGCGTGGTCAAGGATTTTGTGGGCCACGGCATTGGCAAGAACATGCACGAAGACCCGCAGGTTCCGAACTACGGAAAGCGCGGCAAGGGAACAAAGCTCAAGGCAGGCATGGTGCTTGCAATCGAGCCGATGATCAACGCTGGAACGGCTGACGTGAAGGTGTTGAAGGACGGATGGACCGCAGTGACGATAGACGGCAGCATGAGCGCCCACTTCGAACACACGGTAGCTGTAACGAAAGATGGTCCGGTCGTCCTGACGCAGTAAGTTTTGTAAGTGCAGTAAGTGGTGTTGAGTAGTTACAAGGAGACGGTTTGCCGAAGGAAGATGCAATTGAAGTAATGGCAGTGGTTGTAGAAACCCTGCCGAACGCGATGTTCAAGGTGGAACTGGAGAACAAGCACCAGGTGCTGGCCCACGTTTCCGGCCGCATGCGCAAGAACTTCATCCGCATCCTCCCCGGAGACCGTGTCGCTATTGAGTTGAGCCCGTATGACTTGAACCGCGGGCGTATTGTGTACCGCTACAAGTAGTTTTGTAGTGGATAACAACACAGCAGGCGCACGATGATCTGCTGGAGAAGGAAAGAAGCAAATGAAGGTACGCGCTTCAGTTAAGAAGATTTGCGACAAGTGCCAGATCGTTCACCGTAAGGGTGTTGTACGAGTGATCTGCGAAGTTGCAAAGCACAAGCAGCGTCAGGGATAACCTGCCGTAGCTTGTTTGAGTAACAAACACCGCGGAACCCGCGGCTTCCACTTAGGCAAGACTTACTAAGTGTGAAGACGTTCCTCAGGGGCGAGTTAGCCGAAGCAAAGGCTTGCGAAGAACCCCGGGTCACACCGCATAACCCGGTCCTGTACGACAGCGTCAGGACCAAGAAGTACACGAGGAAAGACACATGGCACGTATTGCCGGAGTCGATGTGCCCAACAACAAGCAGGCACGCATCGGACTCACCTACATCTACGGAATCGGCGACACTCGCGCGCTGCAGATTCTTGCAAAGGCGGACATCGATCCCCTGCGCAAGGTAAGCACGCTGGACGAGGATGAGCTGAACAAGATCCGTGCAGTTATCGAACAGGAAGGCGGCATTGAAGGCGATCTCCGCAAGGAAATCGGTCTGAACATCAAGCGCCTGATGGAAATCCAGAGCTACCGCGGTATCCGTCACCGCCGTAACCTGCCTGTTCGCGGACAGCGCACCCACACGAACGCCCGCACGCGCAAAGGCCCCCGTAAGGGCACGGTTGCCGGAAAGAAGAAGGCGACTAAGTAATGGCTAAGCAGCAGAATGCAGCCGGAAAGTCCGGCAAGGGTAAGAAGTTTAAGAAGCGGGAACGGAAAAATGTCCCGTACGGTCTGGTATTCATCCAGGCATCGTTCAACAACACCATCGTGACCATCACGGACCAGCAGGGCAACACCCTGAGCTGGAAGAGCTCGGGTTCGCTCGGCTTCCGTGGTTCGCGTAAGGGAACGCCGTTCGCGGCACAGCAGGCTGCTATGAACGCTGCCACCGCTGCTCGCGATCACGGTCTGCGTTCGGTTGACGTACGCGTCTCCGGCCCCGGTTCGGGCCGCGAGTCGGCAGTACGTGCGCTGGCTGCTGCCGGTATCGATGTGCGTAGCATCCGCGACGTCACGCCGATCCCGCACAACGGCTGCCGCCCGCCGAAGCGTCGCCGCGTATAAGTTCTCCCGCTATGTGGAGGCATGGAGTTCTGTGCCTCCACTGCGGGATTTCAATCATTTCAACTGGATCGCGATGAAGGGCCAGCCAGGCTGTAAAGCGATCGACATCGGAAGTTTCGAAAGAGAGTTATTCAATGGCACGTTACACAGGAGCTGTCTGCCGTCTTTGCCGGCGTGATGGAGTGAAGTTGTTCCTCAAGGGATCCCGTTGCTTTAGCGAAAAGTGCGCAATCGACAAGCGCAACTTCCCCCCGGGGCAGCACGGTCAGGCACGCGCGAAGAAGATCGTAGGCTACGGTCTGCAGCTGCGTGAAAAGCAGAAGGCAAAGCGCATCTACTTCACGCTCGAAGGCCAGTTCCGCTCGTACTACGAGAAGGCTTCGAACAAGACCGGTGTTACCGGCGAACTGCTGCTTCAGCAGCTTGAGCGCCGTCTTGACGCTCTGGTGTACCGCGCGGGCTTTGCCCTGTCGCGTCGCCAGGCTCGTCAGCTTGTCCGTCACGGCCACGTGCTCGTGAACGGCAAGAAGGTAAACATTCCTTCCTACCAGATCAAGATCGGCGATGCCGTTGAACTGAAGGAAGCGACGAAGAAGCTCGACATCGTGGAAGGCGCGGCTCAGTTCCACGCCGGTCTGGCACAGCCCACCTGGCTGCAGATCGACCGCGAAGGCCGCACCGTGAAGGTTCTCGCTCTGCCGAAGCGCGAAGAGATCCAGATCCCGGTCAACGAGCAGCTGATCGTCGAACTTTACTCGAAGTAAGCCATAGCGGCAGGTGTGGGTTCGCCCCCATCTGCCGCATAGCTTCTTCGAAATCGAGGCGCGACCACTCGATGTTTTGGTCGCAAGTCCCACCTGGGGCTCTGTAGAAATACAGGGTGTCCCTGAAGTGACTCAACCGAAGGAACCGACCTCCACGCACCGCAGAATGCTTCGCGGTATGCGATGGAGCCAGGAAATGAGGAGAGTACCCGATGTTGTGGAGAGGTTTTCAGAAGCCGAAGCGTCTTGCGGTTGACACCGAAACGCTGACAGAGAAGTACGGTAAGTTCAGCGCGCAGCCCTTTGAGCGTGGCTTTGGTACGACGGTAGGCAACAGCCTGCGCCGCACCCTGCTCAGCTCCATCGAAGGCGCCGCAGTTACCGCTGTGAAGATTGAAGGCGTGCTGCACGAGTTCCAGTCGATCACCGGTGTGGTGGAAGACGCGACCGACATCATCCTGAACCTGAAGCAGATCCCGTTCAAGCTGAACGGTGACGGCCCCAAGGCTCTGTACCTGCGTGCAGATCAGCCCGGCGTTGTCACCAGCGGCATGATCGAAGCTGACGGCGACGTAGAGATCCTGGACAAGGACATCTACATCGCAACTGTGTCTGAAGGCGGCAAGCTGGACATGGAAATGCGCTTGAAGCGTGGCCGCGGCTACGTTTCGGCAGACAAGAATTTTGATCCGGATCTTGGCATCGGCTTCATTCCGGTGGATTCGGTTCACTCGCCTGTACGTAAGGTGAACTACGCAGTTGAGGCAGCACGTCTTGGTCAGATCACTGATTATGACAAGCTGACCATCGAAATCTGGACGAACGGCACGGTGCTTCCGGCGGATGCGCTCGGTCTCTCGGCAAAGCTGATGAAGGATCACATGACGATCTTCATCAACTTTGAAGAAGAGCTTGAGAGCGGCCTCGACGGCGCTCATGACGGTCCGGCTCTGCGTAACGACAACCTGAACCGTTCGGTTGAGGAACTGGAACTCTCGGTTCGCAGCTACAACTGCCTGAAGAACGCAAACATTTCGACGATCGGTGAACTGATTCAGAAGACCGAAGCCGAGATGCTGAAGACGAAGAACTTCGGCCGCAAGAGCCTGAATGAGATCAAGGAAATCCTTGCTCAGATGGGCCTCTCGCTCGGCATGAAGATCGACGATCAGGGCAACCCGGTTCCGGGACCGACCTCGGTTCTGCCTGCGGCAACGCTGGCCGCCTCCTTCGGCAACTTCGATGATGAAGAAGACGAAGACGAGGACGACCTCGTAATGCCGGAGACGGAAAACTTCTAGCTCTTAGTCGCCGGCTCTTAACTCATTGAGTTAGGAGCCGGCGGCGGAGCGAAGCACTTAGCTTTCTTCTGGGTATTCACCAGAAGCGATAAGCTAAGAGCTAGTGGCTAAAAGCTAAGTGTTAGCGATGCGCTCAAGTGCGAGCCGTCGAATTTGAAATTGGAAGGTAAGTACTATGCGTCATCGCAAAGCTGGAAATAAACTTGGACGGAATACGAGCCACCGTCGCGCTCTTCTGCGCAACCTGGTCACCTCGATTCTGGTAGAAGACCGTGTAGAGACGACCTTGGCTAAGGCTAAGGCTGTTCGTCCGCTGGTTGAAAAGATGATCACCCTGGGCAAGAAGGGCGATGTGCACTCGCGTCGTCAGGCTCTTGCGTTCCTCATGACGGACGAGTCCGTGACCCGCCTGTTCGCCACCGTGGCTCCCCGTTACGGCGATCGTCAGGGCGGTTACCTGCGCATCGTCAAGGCGGGCTTCCGTCAGGGCGATGGCGGCGAAAAGGCCATCATCGAACTGCTGGGTGCTGAGAAGGAACTGGGCGCGAAGCAGCAGAAGCGTGAAGACCTGAAGGCCAGGAAGCGCGAAGAGCTGCAGAAGCAGCTTGCCGAGCAGGGTGGCGACGAGAACAGCGAAGCAGCGTAAGCCGTCTTCGAATCAAAAGTATGACAAGGAAGGGCCCATGGAAATCCATGTGGCCCTTCCTGTTGTCTGGGTTCTGAATTCCCATTCCCCGATGAACACACCGATTTCCCAGCAGGAGATACGATGAGCCGGCCTGTATGGCTGGGTGGCCGTCAGGCTCCCGACACAAAAACCTTTGTCAGTTGGTTGGTTCGAACGTGGCTGCCTGTAGTGGTCATGTTGACCGCCATCGCCATTGAATCGACCCACACATTCTCTTCGGACAACACCTCGGGATGGCTGCAGGTTCTCTATCAAGCGATCGCGGGAAGAGTGTCTCCGGAACGGTGGCACGAAATTCACCATTACATCCGTAAAACCGGGCACTTCACCGGCTACGGCCTGCTTGGACTCGCATGGCTACGAGCGTGGCTGCTCTTCTGGCAGATTCCGATGAAGCATCGTTCGGAGAGTGTTTGGCGAGGCTTCGCCATGGTGATGGCTGTTGTGTGCACAACGCTGGTGGCATCGCTGGACGAGCTGCACCAGAGCTTTATGGCAGACCGCACCGGGCTGGTATCCGATGTGTGGCTGGATACCAGCGGCGCCGTCTGTTTTATCCTTCTGTCGTTTCTGTTAGGGAAGTTGCTGAGCTCTGCGAGCGAGTAAACGTCGGCGTGCGAAGTGAAGGTGCTGACCAGCGTTTGGTATTGCGGACACCGCGACGGATCTCAGCAATACTCTTAGCTGACTGAGCACGCAGAGCGCGCACATCGTGCGAGTTCGCGAACTGCTCCGGCAACTGAGCGAAGGACAGTCCCAGCGTAATGAACTGGGTCTGCGGATGCAGCAACGCATTGCGTCGCGCCGCCAGGAACGCAAGGAATATGCCGTTCAGCACAACTGCTCCGCTGGTATCCAGCAGAACGTCCCAAACGGACGCGCCTCGCGTCGGCAGGAAGATCTGATGGATCTCGTCTGCGGATGCGACTACAGCGGCGGAGAGGATACCGAACATCGCTGCGCGCATACGAAGCGTGCTCCAGCTGGCAACAATGCGACGGCGAAGAACTGAATACCAGCCGCGCGCAAAGAAAACTCCCAATAGACCATAGCCGGTGAAATGGCCAGACTTGCGCAGAATGTGATTGATCAACCAGATCGCGCCGTTGGGATGGCCAGCCCAAGCGGCCAGTTCTGACAACCAGATGCTGGTGTGGACGGCACCCATGGTGTTGGTAGATTCGCCGCAAATAACGGCAATGCCACAAAGTACAGGAAGCCAAGCAGCCTGTTGATGACGTACAGATGCGGGAGCCGTTGCCGAGATAGCCATAACTGCAGTCCCTCCGGGGGAAGTTAAGTTTCAGGAGACGGTGTTCCATCTCGCGTCTGCACTAGGTACTAGCAAATGGCGTGCCATTCTGGATGTCCACTTCAAGGTTATGAAAATAAGGATTTTATCGCGCTTTGGCGGCGTTTGTCGTTGTGGAAGAAATCACGGTCTTTTCGAAACCTTTTGTTCATAGGACGAGCCGAAAGATACTCGTGCTTGACAATTCCATCCTTTCGCGGGATACTGATAAGAGTGTCCGAGCCTCCGTTTGTGCCCTGTGCCTGCGGTCCTCGAATACATGGAAGTTGCGAAAGCAGCTTCCGTCCAACACCACGGCCGAACGGCTCGTTCCCCGCAGCAGTTGAGTAATCGCAATTCGGGACGGGTTCAGCGTAGAAGTAACGCTGCGGACAAAGGGCGGGGCCCTCGCTGTAAGTGGACGAAAGTCCGGATGTCAGCGCGAGGCATGCCCGCTGGGCTAGAAGAATCCATCAGCCCGCTTTGTCCAACGGTTCAGGCGGTGGGAGACAAAGGAATAGGAATGGCACGCAAGATTTCGAAGAATCTGGCTAAGGCGCGCGCGGCTGTTGAGCCCCGCACCTACGCCCTGACGGACGCAGTCCCCCTCCTGCAGAAGATCAAGTACGCGAAGTTCGATGAGAACGTCGACATCACCCTGCGCCTTGGCGTAGACACGCGTCACGCTGACCAGATGGTCCGCGCGACCGTTCTGCTGCCCCACGGTCTGGGCAAGACGAAGAAGGTTGCCGTGATTTCGACCGCGGAAAACCAGCGTCTGGCTACAGAAGCCGGTGCAGACATCGTCGGCGGCGAAGAGCTCGTTGAGAAGATCCAGAAGGAGTCCTGGACGGACTTCGACGCCCTGATTGCAACGCCGGACATGATGCGTTCGATCGGTCGTCTCGGTAAGGTTCTCGGCCCCCGTGGCCTGATGCCGAACCCGAAGACGGGCACTGTGACCACCGATGTGGCTGCAGCCGTGAAGGAAATCAAGGCCGGTAAGGTCGAGTTCCGCGCAGACAAGACCGCGTTGGTTCACGTTCCGGTAGGCAAGAGCTCCTTTGAGGCTGAGAAGCTGGTCGAGAACGCAATGACCGTAATCAGTGCTGTTGTGAAGGCGAAGCCGGCTGCCGCCAAGGGCAAGTACATCAAGGCGATGTACATCTCGTCCACGATGGGCCCTGGCATTGAGCTGGATCAGGCTGTCGCTGAGGCTGCCGCAAAGGCGTAACGATTTCGCCGCTGCGAACGCGGCTCGATAGATTCGGCCGGGCATGTGCCCGGCGAGGGATAAGACAATGGCATTGACCAAGCAGAAGAAGCAGGAGAAGGTTGCGGCGCTCGCGGGCGAGCTGCAGAGCGCGACCGCTGCCATCATCGGCACCTTCACCGCGATGACCGCGGCAAAGGATGTTGATCTCCGTAAGACTGTCCGCGCTGCGGGCGGTAAGTATCAGGTGCTGAAGAACAAGCTGGCTCCCAAGGCTGGCGAAGGCACCAAGATTGAAGACGCGCTGGGCGGCCTCAAGGGCGTCAGCTCCATCGCGTACACCTCCGGCGATCCGGTGGCTCTGGCGAAGGCTCTGAGCACCTGGGTGAAGGACAACTCGCAGTTCACCTTCAAGCTGGGCATTGTGGACGGCAAGGTTCTTTCCGTTGCGGAAGTGAACCAGCTGGCAACCATGCCGGGCAAGGAAGAGCTCTTCGCAAAGCTCCTGTTCCTCATCAACGCTCCGGCACAGCGTCTGGCTACGGTCATCAACGCAACCGGTCGCGATCTGGCTGTGGTAATCAACCAGGCCGTGGAACAGAACAAGCTGGGCGGCGCGGCTCCTGCCGCTGCTGTGGAAGCTGCTCCGGCGGCGGAAGCAGAAGCTGCTCCTGCTGCGGACACCGAAGGTGCTTCGGCTCAGGCCGAGGCGGCTGCCGACGAAGCTCCCGCAGAGGGATAAAAGTTTGGCCCGGCAAAACATCGCCGGGTTCGCAACAAGTTTTGCCGTGACTGTTTCAAGGGGCGCAAGTCTGGGCGCATCGGAAACCTTGCATACGGGAAGGGCAGCCGGAATAGAAGTTGGATTTCGGGGACGTAATCAGCAGTATCCAGATTGAATTAAAAGGAAAACATCATGGCAGACATCCAGCAGTTGGAAGACGCAATCGTTAGCCTGAGCCTGCTCGAAGCAGCTGAGCTCGTGAAGAAGCTTGAAGAGCGCCTCGGCGTTTCGGCAGCAGCAGCTGCTGTAGCCGTTGCTCCTGCAGCAGGTGGCGGCGCAGCCGCTCCGGCAGCAGAAGAGAAGACCGAGTTCACCGTTATCCTGAAGGATGCCGGCGCGAACAAGATCAACACCATCAAGGCTGTTCGTGAAGTAACGGCTCTTGGCCTGAAGGAAGCAAAGGACCTGGTTGACGGCGCTCCGAAGCCCCTGAAGGAGAACGTTTCCAAGGATGACGCAGCTGCTATCGCCAAGAAGTTTGACGGCATCGCAACTGTTGAAATCAAGTAGTTTCAGCCATTGCGGCTCCCGGCGCTAGCGCCGGGAGCCCTTTGCTGTGTATGCGATTTGCTTTCTATTCACGAAAGCAGTATTCTTTCGTTTGGAAGATGACCGCCCTGCGTAGGACTGCGTAACGGCGCGACGGTCGGCCTCAAAACGACATTCGAACCTTCTCCGGTTCAAGCCAGAACCGGCCACGATATGCCTCAGGCGGCGGAGGTCTATCGTGCAGTCAACGCCTCAAGTCTCCTGCCCCGCCAGGCAGCGAGAAGGGTAACAAGGGCGGCAGTTATTTTTAGCAAATTTGAACTGGTGCAAAAGTCGGATCTTGCGCTCACGGGCTTTCCTGTCCCTGTGGGCCATTTCGCGTCTCCGGAGAAACCTCCGAGTAGACCGCATACACCGGCATAGCACTCGAACGGCAGGAAATCAGCGGTAACCGAAAGACAAGCTTCGTATCACCCGAACGGGCATCATGCCCATCTCAATTGCGCGCGGAACTCGCACCGGGGCAGAGCCTCCGCAGGAACTTTAAGCGCACACCACCCACGAAACAGCCGCCCACACGGCTATGTTTCGGCTCTCAATCGAAACTCTACCGCATCGGATGCGGTGGAAATCGGAAGGGAGGCCTCGGCACGACCAAGGGGAGTCTACAACGTATGGCAAGCAACACCGAAACGCGCGCACTCCGCAGCCGTCTCGACTTTTCCAAGATCCCAACCGCAATTCAGATCCCGAATCTGATCGAGGTTCAGCGTCGTTCGTATGAACGCTTCCTCCAGATGGACAAGCTGCCCCAGGAGCGCGAGGACAACGGCCTGCAGTCCGTCTTCACCTCTGTGTTCCCGATTACGGATTTCCGTAACGTGAGCGAGCTCGAGTTTGTCGATTACTCCATCGGCAACTGGGAGTGCAAGTGCGGTTACTTGAAAGGTCTGAACCACCTGCGCACGGCCTGCACCACCTGCGGCCACATGGTCATCACTGATCCGTTCCATCCCGGCGACGTGCTCTGCCACTTCTGCGGTACGTACAACAAGAACACGCCGGACTTCTGCACCAAGTGCGGTGACCCTGTGGGTCTGCAGTTGAAGTATGACCAGGCAGAGTGCGAAGAGCGTGGCATGACCTACTCCGCACCGCTGAAGGTCACCATCCGCCTGAAGATTTACGACAAGGACCCGGAGACGGGCGTGAAGACCCTGCGCGACATGAAGGAGCAGGAAGTCTTCTTTGGCGACATTCCTTTGATGTCGGCCAACGGTACGTTCATCGTGAACGGCACCGAGCGTGTCATCGTGTCGCAGCTGCACCGTTCGCCCGGCGTCTTCTTTGAAACGGCGAACAACCGTACCTACTTCCTCGGCAAGATCATTCCTTACCGCGGCAGCTGGGTTGAGTTCGAGTACGACCAGAAGAACATCCTGTACGTCCGCATTGACCGTAAGCGTAAGTTCCTGGGAACCATCTTCCTGCGCGCGCTCGGCCTGCGTACGGACGAAGAAATCCTCAAGACCTTCTACACCGCGGACACCATTCAGGTTCGCGATGGCAAGCTCTTCTGGCAGATCCCTGCAGAAGGCGCGACCAACATCGTTGGTGTGAAGCCTGCAAACGCGATCAACGGTACCGACGGCACGGAAATCGTTGCTGCTGGCCGCAAGATCAGCACCGCGCTGCTCTCCAAGCTGCGCGCAGGCGGCGTCACGGAAATCGAAGTTGCACAGAGCGACTTTGATGGCGCAATCTTCGCTGCTGACGTTGTCGATCTGACCACGGGCGAGCTGCTGTACGAGGCCAACCAGGAAGCAGGCGCAGACAAGCTGCACAAGACGCTGCAGTCTGGCGCCACCAGCTTTGAAGTGTTCTTCCCTGAGAAGGACGACGTAGGCAACATCATCACGAACACGCTGAAGCGTGACTCGGTTCGCAAGCCGGAAGAAGCTCTCATCGAGATCTACCGTAAGCTGCGTCCGGGCGACCCGCCGACGCTGGACACCGCGACCGCTCTGTTCGAAGGCATGTTCTTCGATCCGCGCAAGTACGACTTCTCGCGTGTGGGCCGTCTCAAGTTCAACATCAAGCTGTACGAGAACCAGGATGCAACCAACCTGGACAAGCGCACGCTGACGCCGGAAGACTTCTACGGAACCATCCGTTACCTGCTCAAGCTGCGTAAGAACATCGGCCTTGTGGACGACATCGATCACCTCGGCAACCGTCGCGTTCGCGCGGTGGGCGAGTTGATGGAGAACCAGTTCCGCATCGGTCTTGTGCGTATGGAACGCGCCATCAAGGAAAAGATGAGCGTGTACCAGGAGATGTCGACGGCTATGCCGCACGACCTCATCAACGCCAAGCCCGTCATGGCTGCGATCCGCGAATTCTTCGGATCGTCGCAGCTCTCGCAGTTCATGGATCAGACGAACCCGCTGTCGGAAATCACGCACAAGCGTCGTCTGTCGGCCCTTGGACCGGGTGGTCTGTCGCGTGAACGTGCAGGCTTCGAAGTTCGAGACGTGCACCCGACGCACTACGGCCGTATCTGCCCGATCGAAACGCCGGAAGGTCCGAACATCGGTCTGATCTCGTCGCTGAGCTGCTTTGCGCGCATCAACGAGTACGGCTTCATCGAGTCGCCTTACCGCAAGGTCAAGGACGGCCAGGTGGTCGATTACGTTGCTGTGACGAACGCTGGCGAGTCTGGCTTCCGTCAGGGCGATCCCATTGAGATCAACGAAGCGCGTGCTCTGAAGCAGCAGCTTGCAAAGGATGGCAAGCGCGTTCTTGAGACCGAGCCGTTCAGCTTCTACCTGTCGGCTTGGGAAGAAGATCGCCACACCATCGCGCAGGCGAACGTGGAGATGGACGAAGCGGGCAAGCTGACCGAAGATCTGGTCAACGCACGTCGTCAGGGTAACTTCGTACTCGTTCCCAAGAGCGAGATCGACTACATCGACGTTTCGCCGAAGCAGCTCGTGTCGGTCGCCGCATCGCTCGTGCCGTTCCTTGAGCATGACGACGCGAACCGCGCTCTGATGGGTGCGAACATGCAGCGTCAGTCGGTGCCCCTGTTGATGGCGGAAGCTCCGTTCGTCGGTACGGGTATGGAAGGCGTCACGGCTCGCGATTCGGGTGCTGTGATCCTTGCTCGCCGTAACGGCATCATTGACTCGGTCGATTCCGAGCGCATCATCGTGCGCGTTGAAGGCGAGCACCATCCCACGCAGCTGTCGCGTGAGGTGGGTTCGGACATCTATCAGCTCACGAAGTTCAAGCGCTCCAACCAGAACACCTGCATCAACCAGAAGCCGATCGTTCGCAAGGGCGACCGCGTGGTGAAGGGCCAGGTAATCGCAGACGGTCCTTGCACGGAGCAGGGCGAGCTTGGTCTCGGTCGTAACGTGCTCGTGGCCTTCATGCCGTGGCGCGGTTACAACTTCGAGGACGCGATCCTCATCTCGGAAAAGCTGGTCCGTGAGGACTACTACACCTCGATCCACATCGAGGAGTTCGAGATCGAAGCGCGCGACACGAAGCTGGGACCGGAAGAAATCACCCGCGATATTCCGAACGTTTCTGAGCACGCTCTGCGTGACCTGGACGAGTCGGGCATCATCCGCATCGGTGCGAAGGTTGGTCACAACGACATCCTCGTGGGCAAGGTAACGCCGAAGGGCGAAACCCAGCTGACGCCGGAAGAGAAGCTGCTGCGCGCCATCTTCGGTGAGAAGGCCGGCGATGTACGCGATGCTTCACTGACGTGCCCTCCGGGTATCGAAGGCACGGTTGTTGACGTCCGCATCTTCTCCCGTAAGGGGCAGGAGAAGGATGAGCGCGCCAAGCTGATTGAGCAGGAGCAGATCGAACGCCTGGAGAAGAACCTCGCGGACGAAATCCGAATCCTGACCGATGAGCGTCTGAAGCGTCTTGAAGCAATTCTGGGTGGCAAGGAAGTGCAGGCTGACCTGCATGACGAGCGCACCAACAAGAAGCTGCTCTCCAAGGGCGACATCCTCGACCGCGACACCATCGAGCTGATCAGCACGCGTAACCTCAAGCGTATTCGCTACGCCGACAAGGATCCGCGCGTGAACGAGCAGATCGACGAGATCGAAGAGATGACCTCGCGTCAGATCGACGTTCTGCGCAAGATCACCAACGAGAAGATCAGCAAGATGCAGAAGGGCGATGAGCTTTCGCCTGGCGTCATCAAGATGGTCAAGGTGTACATCGCCATGAAGCGCCGCCTCTCGGTCGGTGACAAGATGGCCGGTCGTCACGGTAACAAGGGTGTGGTTGCCCGCATCCTGCCTGAGGAAGACATGCCGTACCTGCCGGATGGAACGCCGGTAGAAATCGTGCTGAATCCTCTGGGTGTGCCTTCACGTATGAACGTGGGTCAGATCCTCGAAACGCACCTCGGTTGGGCTGCGCACACGCTTGGCGAGAAGATCGCCGAGATGGCGAAGCAGGCTGCGGATGCCAATGAGGTTCGCGAAATCTTCAAGGCTCGCTTTGCGAAGACCGCCGCTCTCAACCAGCTCCTGGAGCTGGATGACGAGATGACGCTCCGCGTGGCGAAGGGCATGAAGCGCGGCATCTGGTTCGGCACTGCGGTGTTCGACGGTGCACAGGAAGGCGAAATCAAGGCGCTGCTCGCAGCGGCTGGTCTGCCTTCGTCCGGTAAGAGCGAACTCTTCGACGGTATGACCGGCGATGCGTTCGAACAGCCGGCAACCGTTGGCTACATCTACATGCTGAAGCTGTCGCACCTTGTTGACGACAAGATCCACGCTCGCTCCATCGGACCGTACTCCCTCATCACACAGCAGCCGCTGGGTGGTAAGGCACAGTTCGGCGGACAGCGCTTCGGTGAGATGGAAGTGTGGGCGCTGGAAGCATACGGCGCGGCTTACATCCTGCAGGAGCTGCTCACGGCCAAGTCGGATGACGTCTTCGGACGTACGAAGATCTACGAGGCCATCGTGAAGGGCGAAGCGGCGATCGAACCCGGCGTACCGGAGTCGTTCAACGTGCTCATCCGCGAGCTGCAGTCGCTCTGCCTTGACGTGGAACTCGTCAAGCAGGAAGACCTGAAGAAGATCCCGACGATGCCCATTGCGGCAGCCGCCGACTAAACGCCGGATCGGTGTCGAGGGTTAAACCCCTCGACACCCGGTTCGCGCGCACAGAGTTTTGGAATGGGCATGCGGCCCGCCACAAGTGACCGCGAAGAAGCAGTACCAACCGCAGGACCGGTTCCCCACAGAATCGCAACTGCACGGAGACTAACTACATGTTCCGTTCAAGCCCGTTTGAAATGTCCGGCCCCATCACCGACTTCGATTCGATCCGGATCTCGCTCGCATCGCCCGAGAAGATTCGTTCGTGGTCGCACGGTGAGGTGACGAAGCCGGAAACCATTAACTACCGTACCTTCAAGCCCGAACGCGATGGCCTCTTCTGCGCCCGCATCTTCGGACCCATCACCGACTGGGAATGCCTCTGCGGCAAGTACAAGCGCATGAAGCACCGCGGCGTGATCTGCGATAAGTGCGGCGTCGAAGTCACACTGTCCAAGGTTCGTCGTGAGCGCCTGGGCCACATTGAGCTGGCATCGCCCTGCTCGCACGTCTGGTTCTTCAAGGGCCTGCCGTCGCGTAT
This sequence comes from Terriglobus roseus, assembly GCF_900102185.1. Lineage (NCBI taxonomy): Bacteria > Pseudomonadati > Acidobacteriota > Terriglobia > Terriglobales > Acidobacteriaceae > Terriglobus > Terriglobus roseus. The sequence continues at coordinate 257,387 of NZ_LT629690.1, forward strand.
CGGCCACCTGCTCGACATCTCTCTGCGTGAGCTCGAAGCTGTTCTTTACTTCGAGTCGTACGTTGTCATCGACGCTGGTGATGCGCCCGTGAAGGAGCGCGAAATCATCAAGGACGAGCAGCGTTTCCGCGAGCTCGATCAGCAGTATCGCCCCTCTGGCTTCAAGGCCATGATGGGTGCAGAAGCCATCAAGGAACTGCTGAAGCGCGTTGAGATCGAAGAGCTCGCCATCGAGATGCGCGAGAAGATGAAGGTTGAACAGAGCCTTCAGAAGAAGCTCAAGTACGCCAAGCGTCTCAAGGTCGTTGAGGCTTTCCGCCGCAGCGACAACAAGCCCCAGTGGATGATCCTCGACGTGATCCCCGTGATCCCGCCTGAGCTTCGCCCCCTCGTGCCATTGGACGGCGGCCGCTTCGCGACTTCGGATCTTAACGATCTGTATCGCCGCGTGATCAACCGTAACAACCGTCTGAAGAAGCTGATGGACCTGCATGCTCCTGAAGTCATCGTGCGCAACGAAAAGCGCATGCTGCAGGAAGCAGTCGACGCGCTGTTTGATAACGGCCGTCGTGGCCGCGTGCTGCGCGGTGCAAACAACCGTCCGCTGAAGTCGCTCTCTGACACTCTCAAGGGTAAGCAGGGCCGCTTCCGTCAGAACCTGCTCGGTAAGCGTGTGGATTACTCAGGCCGTTCCGTTATCGTGGTCGGTCCTGAGCTGAAGCTGCACCAGTGCGGTCTGCCGAAGAAGATGGCGCTTGAACTCTTCAAGCCCTTCATCTATCACCGCCTCGAGCAGACAGGCCACTGCACCACCATCAAGCAGGCCAAGGAAATGGTGGAGATGCAGGAGCCCATCGTTTGGGACATCCTGGAAGAGGTCATCAAGGATCACCCGGTCCTTTTGAACCGCGCTCCAACACTGCATCGCCTCGGCATCCAGGCGTTTGAGCCTGTGCTCGTCGAAGGTAAGGCCATCAAGATTCATCCGCTCGTCTGCACGGCGTTCAACGCCGACTTCGACGGTGACCAGATGGCTGTGCACATTCCGCTGTCGCCGGAAGCTCAGGTTGAAGCCAGCGTGCTGATGCTCGCAGCGCACAACATCCTGTCGCCCGCGTCGGGTCAGCCCATCACGGTGCCCACGCAGGACATGGTTCTTGGTCTGTACTACCTGACCAAGGCCAAGGTTGGCGCCAAGGGTGAAGGCCGCGTCTTCGCGAACATTGAAGAAGTGCTGATGGCTCTCGAAGCCAAGCAGGTAGAAACGCTGACGCCGATCCGTCTGCGCTACACCGGCCCCGTGCTTGACCTCACCACGGCATACGACGATCAGGATCTGACGCACACGGAAGTGGTTGAGTACAACAAGCAGTTCATCAACACCACCGTGGGCCGCGCCATCCTGAACGACGCTCTGCCGGAAGGCATGCCGTACGTCAACGGCCTGCTGAAGAAGAAGGGCATCGGCCAGCTCATCAACTACTGCTACCTGAACCTGGGCCTTGAAGTCACGGTGAAGGCGCTCGACCGCATCAAGGAACTCGGCTTCCAGTTCGCCACGCGCTCCGGCCTCTCGGTCGGTCTCGACGACATGGTGATCCCGGAGTCGAAGTACACCGTTGTGCACGAAGCGGAAAAGCAGGTCATCGCTGTGCAGCAGCAGTACCTCGATGGTGCCATCACCAACGGTGAGCGTTCGAACAAGGTCATCCAGATGTGGTCCGGTGTAACGGAGCGCGTTGCCGATGAGATGTTCAACAACATGAAGCGCGCGGACAAGGAAGGAGCCATGAACCCGATCTACATCATGGCTGATTCCGGTGCGCGTGGTTCGAAGCAGCAGATCCGTCAGCTCTCCGGTATGCGTGGTCTTATGGCCAAGCCCTCGGGCGAAATCATCGAAGTTCCCATCACTGCGAACTTCCGTGAAGGCCTCACGGTGCAGCAGTACTTCATCTCGACGCACGGCGCGCGTAAGGGCCTTGCGGATACCGCGTTGAAGACCGCTGACTCGGGCTACCTGACCCGTCGTCTCGTTGACGTTGCTCAGGACGTCATCATCACCGAGAGCGATTGCGGCACCAGCAAGGGCATCTACGTGATGCCGATCATCGAAGCTGGCGAAATCATCGAGCCGCTGCGCGACCGTATCATCGGCCGTGTAACGACCGAAGAGTACAAGGACCAGGAAGGCAACATCGTCATCGGTCCGAACCAGGAGATCGACGAGCAGCTCGCAACCGACATCCAGGCCGCTGGCGTGGAGAAGGTCAAGATCCGCTCGGTGCTCACCTGCGAATCCAAGCGTGGCGTCTGCAAGCTTTGCTACGGCCGTAACCTTGGCTCGGGCAAGCTGGTTGAAATGGGTGAAGCGGTCGGTGTTATCGCTGCTCAGTCCATCGGTGAACCCGGAACGCAGCTCACCATGCGTACCTTCCACGTGGGTGGTACGGCATCGCGAGTTTCGGATCAGTCGCACCTCGACGCGAAGAACGCCGGAGCGGTTAAGTTCATTAACCTTTCCACCGTTCGCGCCAAGGACGGCAGCCTGGTTGCCATGAACCGTTCGGGTCAGGTCGCCATCATTGACGACAAGGGCCGCGAACGCGAGCGTTACCCCATCGTCTACGGTGCAAAGCTGCGCGTGGAAGATGGCGCTCAGGTTGAAATCGGCACCACGCTCGGCGAGTGGGATCCGTACACCTACTCCATCGTTACGGAAATCGGCGGCACCATCCAGTTCAAGGATCTGCAGGAGGGTGTCACGCTCAACGACGAAGTGGACGAGGTCACCGGCCTGTCGCGTCTCGTTGTGGCCGATGCTCCCGATGAAAAGCGCCAGCCGGCGCTGCTCGTCAACGGAATCGACGGTGGCAAGAAGCGTTACCTCATGCCGAGCCGCGCGAACCTCATGGTGCAGGACGGACAGGAAGTGGGACCGGGCGACATCCTCGCCAAGATCCCGCGTGAGTCCACCCGTACCAAGGACATCACGGGCGGTCTGCCGCGCGTTGTGGAACTGTTCGAAGCGCGTAAGCCGCGCGAGACGGCCACAATTGCCGAGATCGACGGTGTGGTTCGCTTTGGCGATGTGGTCAAGGGTCAGCGCAAGATCTACATCACGGGCGACAACGGCGAAGAGCGTGAGTACAGCGTGCCGCGCAGCATCTACGTCAACGTGCAGGAGGGCGAACGCCTTCAGGCTGGTGACAAGCTGTTCGACGGTCCGCTGAACCCGCATGACGTTCTCGCGGTTCTCGGTGAGCAGGAACTGCAGCGTTACCTGGTGAACGAAATCCAGGAAGTCTATCGTCTGCAGGGCGTGGCCATCTCGGATAAGCACATCGAGGTGATCGTTCGCCAGATGCTCCGCTGGGTGAAGATCGAAGAAGTGGGCGACTCGACCTTCCTGCTTGAGCAGCAGGTGGATCGCTTCCGCTTCAACGCAGAGCGTCAGCGCGTTCTGGGCGAAAGCGGCCGTCCGCCGCTTGGCCGTCCTCTGCTGCTGGGTATCACGAAGGCGTCGCTGTCCACTGACAGCTTCATCTCCGCGGCCAGCTTCCAGGAGACGACCCGCGTACTTACCGAGGCGTCCATCAACGGCGCTGTGGATACCCTCCGCGGCCTGAAGGAAAACGTCATCGTCGGCCGACTCATCCCCGCCGGCACCGGCATGGAGTACTACCGCAACGTCCAGCTCTCACCGGAGCTGGAAGAAGCGGCAGCAAAAATCCAGCAGGAAGTCCAGGAAGCGCACGACGCCGAAGAGCGCGAGCTCGAAGCAATGCGCATGGAAGGCGAACAGGAAGAACTCGCAGCCGAATAAGCGCGATCACAACACAAACAACAAAGGGCGGACTCGAAAGAGTCCGCCCTTTGTTTGATCACATCCCGTTGGTGAATCGTTGATGTGTTCGATGTATCAGCGACATATAATCCTGGCTTGAACGCTCCGTCGAGTCGCACATCTACAAAGAGGCACGCTGCTGTCGTGGCTGCCGGTATCCTTCTTAGCCGACTGGTCGGTCTGGTGCGTGATCGCATCTTTGCGCATTATTTTGGGAACTCGGACGCTTCAGACGCATTTCGTGCGGCCTTTCGTATTCCGAATTTTTTGCAAAATATGTTTGGAGAAGGCGTACTTTCCGCGTCCTTCATCCCGGTATATGCGCGACTCGATGCGGAGGGCCGTCATGAAGAGGCTTCGCAGCTGGCTGAAGCTATCTTCGCGCTCTTGTTTTTCATCACGAGCACGGCGGTGCTTGTCGGTGTGTTCAGTACTCCATGGTTGATTGACCTCATCGCGCCAGGATTCCATGATGCCAAGCGGCTCTTGACTATCCGTCTTGTGCAGATTCTGTTTCCGGGTGCCGCAATATTGGTCTTATCGGCTTGGTGTCTGGGAATTCTGAATAGCCACCGCAAGTTTTTTCTTTCCTATGCTGCGCCCGTTATTTGGAACGTCGCCATGATTGCGACATTGTTGTGGGCTGGTCGAGATCATTCACAGCCGCGACTTGCAGTGCTTTTGGCGATTGCTTCAGTGATTGGTAGTGGTCTGCAATTTGTAGTGCAGCTTCCGACGGTAATGAAACATCTGTGGCCACTGCGGCTACAACTAAGTCAAGCCGATAAACATGTGCGCACGGTCTGCGTTAATTTCTTCCCAGTTTTCTTGAGTCGTGGAGTTGTACAGATCAGTGCGTATATTGACTCTTGGTTGGGCAGCTTTTTAGGGACTGGTGCGGTTTCTGCGCTGGGGTATGCACAAACGCTTTACACCTTGCCCGTGAGCCTCTTTGGAATGGCGGTTTCTGCTGCGGAACTTCCCGCCATGTCGAGCGTCGTCGGTACACAGACAGAAGTCGCTGCTGCGCTACGTCAACGACTCACTGCGGGCATTCAGCGGATTGCGTTTTTTGTAATTCCGTCAGCGGTCGGCTTCGTAATGCTCGGTGACGTCATTGTCGCCACTATTTATCGCTCTGGTGCTTTTCAGCACCAGGACGTGCTCTTCGTGTGGGGGGTACTGGCAGGGGCAGCAGTGGGATTACTCGCCTCAACCATGGGAAGGCTTTACTCTTCGGCCTTTTATGCGTTGCGAGACACAAGAACTCCATTGCGGTTCGCGCTCATTCGTGTGGCGCTTACCTTGGGCATGGGCTACGCTTGCGCACTGCCTTTGCCGCGAATCTTGGGGATCGATCAGCATTGGGGCGCCGTGGGACTGACGGCATCTGCTGGACTCGCTGGTTGGGTCGAGTTCATGATGTTGCGTCGAGGACTACAGAAATTCATCGGCGAGATACCTTCCAACCAATCTCGAATTGCCCGACTTTGGGTGATCGCAATCTTTGCAGGAATGGCTGGATTCGTGCTCAAAGTTATCCTGCCTTTACAACAACCGATTGTTGTTGGTCTCTGTGTGTTGGTTCCTTATGCGGGTCTGTACCTCGTCATCGCGCAGTGGATGGAGCTCGGCAACATGGGCGAAATCCAGCGTATGTTTACGCGTAAATAACGATCAGATTAGCTGTCTTCAGACAGGCATATCCAAATCGACTTAGCGCGTGTCCGCCGGTAACTCCCGAATCTTGATATTCCGGAACCAAACTGGAAATCCATGATCCTGCAGCAGAAGGTATCCGCTAGCTTCCTGACCATACTGCGGAAACACATGATACTTGCTGCCAGCAAGAATCGCTTTGAACTCCGGTGAGTCACGGTCGTACTCAAGCACCTTCACGCCATTCAGCCAATGCTCTGCATGTTTGCCGCGCACCACAATGCGAGCCGTGTTCCATTCCCCCACAGGCTTGATGGGCTTATCCGCCGCAGCGGGAATCATGTCATAGAGTGATGCAACAGTGCGGTCACCATCCTTACCGCGCTTCGCATCCGGATGCAGAGCGTCATCCAGAATCTGGTACTCAAACCCAATGGGCGAACCATGGCCGTTCTTCCACGGCATCAGGTCCAGATTCACAAAATACATAATGCCGGAGTTCGCACCGGGCGAAGTCTTGAAGTCCACCGACAACTCAAAGTTCGAGTAAGTACGGTCAGTGACAATGTCGCCACCGTTGCCAGCCTCTTCGCCACCTGTTTCAGTCACCGTGATCGTGCCATCCTGCACAGCCCAGCCAGTAGCAGGGAACCCACCACCACGCGCACTGCGCCAGCCGTTGGTCGTCTTGCCATCAAACAGCAGCTTCCAGCCATCGGCCTTTTCTTTAGCGGTGAGCGTATTCATCTTCTGTGCGGTCGCTGGCAACACAGCAAGCGAACAAGCCAGAACGCAGGCAGCAAGGTATTTCATCATGGCCAACAGCATATCGCTCTTTCGCAATCATCATGTCAACGAGAACACGCCACGGAGGAACACATCAGAAAGCAAAAGGGCGAACTCACAAGAGTCCGCCCCAACTGCTTACACATCCCGTTAGAAGTTAGGCTGAATATCCACCGGCGTAATCGACCACGGCAAAGAAATCACCGCACCCTTCACAGTCGAGCAGGCACCCGGGGCCAACGTAGGTCCAAAGATGCAGCCCCACCAGTTGCCCGTGGCATCAACCGTCGACGCACCCGTGTTCGACACACCAGTTCCTTTGCCCAGCAGGTTATTGAACTCCACCGTCACCGCCTGCGGATTGTTCACATTCACATCAATCTGCTCCTGCTGAATCTGATTGCCAGAGATCATGATGCCGCTTGCGTTCGACGTCGGCACTGCAGAAAACACATTGATGCCCGTCGGCCCTGCGGTTGCAGCATCGGCTGTATCGGCGCCATTACCAACCAGCGTGTTGCCGATCAGCATGTTGTCATTCAACTGTTGGTTCGGTGCATGCGCATGCATCGCAATACCCGGCAGGCCATTGTCTTTCGCCAGGTTATTCACAACAACGTTGCTATACGTCTTCGCACCCGGAATCGAAGCGAAGATACCGTATCCAGCACCGCCACCAATGCCTGCACCATTCCGCAGCGAACGATTGCCATAAATGGTGTTGTGATACACGCCAAAGGGCAATGCCGCGCCAGTGCTCGGCGCAGGCACATGCGAAGCCATCGTGATGCCGCACGCACCGGGGTTGTCATGCACATTGTTGAAGCTGATCAGGTTGTCATGCGTGGGCCCGCTATCGTCTGAGATCAGAATGCCGCCCGCATTTTCCGTCACCGTGTTGTTCGTCACAATGCTGTGGTCCGCAGCCTGCAGATGAATGCCTTCACCGCAATCCTGCGCCTCACCCGGCTCATAAGTTGGCAGGTCAGGGCACATACCTCCCGCCAGCGAAGTGTTGTTGTTCTTTACCGTGTTTCCCGACACGCTCACATACGAAGCATTCAAAACAAGAATGCCTTCATGCTTCGCGTTCTTAATCGTGAGATTCGAAATATGCACATTCGCCAGCCCGGCATTGTGCAAACCATCAACGATGATTCCATTGACCATGCCGGAAGCGTCGATCACACCGCTCAGCGCGGTCAAGGACAACGACTTGGTGATGGTGACCTGCTCGTGAAAGGTTCCCTCAACGACAACGATGGTGTCGCCCGGCGCGGCAGCGGCAACAGCATCGCTGATGTGGTGATAGCATCCGCCACCACTGGCGCTCACGCACAGTGTGGCAGCAACAGCAGCCTTGCACAGCAAGGCAGAGGCAAGAATAAGAAGACTACGGACGTGCATGGGTATCTCCTGAAAAAGAGATTGCAGTGATGACGCGCATGGCAGAAATGCGGCGTCTGTCCGGAACAGATCCGGGCTCTCTAAGGGAGCGGCTTCATCAATTCAGTAAGTGCAAAAAGTGGGGGGCCGCAGGAGTGATTGCAGCACTCCCGCAGCTTCCGGCGTAGATCATAGGCCGAACACAAAAGAATAGGAAAGAAAATATAAGGTGAATGTCTAAGTTCACAGAAATGCAAACGGCCCGCATCTGCTCCACAAAGGGAGATGCGGGCCGCTATTCACCGTATAAGTGTTTATTTAGAACTACTTCTTACTAAGTTCGCTCTCAATCGCCGCAATTACCTGCGGTGAATCCGGCGTAGTCGCAGGCTCAAACCGAGCTACCGGCTGGCCATTGCGACCGACCAGGAACTTAGTGAAATTCCACTTAATATCCCCGGCAAACTTTGGATCTGTCGTGGCGCTGGTCAGGTAACCATACAGCGGAGTCTGATCCGCACCCTTAACTGAGATCTTCGACATCATCGGAAACGACACATGATACTTGCGGTTGCAGAACGTCTTGATCTCTGCGTCCGTGCCGCTCTCCTGGTTGGCGAAGTTATTCGCCGGAATACCGACAATCACCAGGCCCTTGTCCTTGTACTTCTCATAGACCGATTCCAGAGCCGCATACTGCGGCGTAAAGCCACACGCGCTGGCCACGTTCACCAGCAACAAAACCTTGCCCTTATACGGCGCCAGTGTCGTCGGTGCGCCATCAATCGTCTTCATGTGAAAGCTGTAGAGCGACCCCGTCGAGCCCGCATTCGCCGCAACACTTGTTGCCAACATCACCATTCCCAGTAGCTGCTTCCGCATCTCATCCCCCGGTGTTCCTGTTGCGGCCATTATAGAAAGCTTCCGGTCGCGGTTTGTCATTCGTTTGCTGCATCCCAAGACGGGAACAGGATTATCAATAAGAAACATTTTTATTGACGAATCTTCTTCATTTCGCATAGCTTCCTGTCCACCTCGCGGGGTCTTCAATCCTGCGACCTGAAACGTTTTCCCCGGTTTTGCTTGTTGCGTTTCTTTGGAGGCTTTATGACAATTTCATTGCGGAGAAGCGCATTGCTTCTGTGCCCGCTGCTGATTGGCGGAACCGCGCTGGTATCCACGCCTGCGGCCTATGCCCAGGCTGCCGGAACGGCCAGTCTTTCAGGAGCAGTGGTCGATCCCGCTGGCGCCACCATCCCAGGGGCTAGCGTCACAATCAATAACGCGGCCACGGACTATACGCGCACCGCCACAAGCGATGCGGAAGGCCGCTACTCCTTCCCCAACATCCCCGTAGGAACGTACAAACTCTCCGTCACGGCGACAGGCTTCGCCTCGTACGTGCAGCAGAACATCCTCCTGCAAGTGGGTAACAGCAGCACCATCAACGCCGAGATGAAGGTCGGCGCTTCCACAGAAGAAGTAACGGTTCAATCGAACAACGTGTCTCTGGAAACCGAGACGGTGAATTACAAACAGGTCGTTGACTCCGCACGCATCAACGAACTGCCGTTGAATGGCCGCCAGCCAACGCAACTTGTGCTCATCACAGGCGGCGCAGTCACTGCTCCCAGCGGCGATATGGTGGGTTCGAAGAACTACGCCACATCAACCGTGATCGCTGTTGCGGGCGGACAGGGTAACTACAACAACTACGTCCTCGATGGCGGTTATCACGTCGACGAATTCACAAACGTCAACCTGCCATTCCCATTCCCCGACGCACTGCGTGAATTCTCGGTAGAGTCCAACTCGCTTCCCGCGCGCAATGGTATCCACCCCGGCGCCCTGGTGAATGCAGTTACAAACTCTGGCACCAACCAATGGCACGGAACCGCATTCGAATTCATTCGCAACAACATCATCAACTCCACAAACTTTTACTCCGTAGCCAAAGACACACTGAAGCGCAACCAGTTCGGTGGAACACTCGGCGGTTACATCCGGCGTGACAAGCTGTTCTTCTTTGGTGGATATCAGGGAACGCGCAATCGTCAGGTAGGCAACGCCACGGGATACTGCATCCCCACGGCCGCAGAACTCGCCGGCGACTTCAGCAAGATGGGTGGCAACTGCGCCATCAACGTGAAGGATGGCCAGACGCTCCTCAATCCTGCAAGCGGAGCGACAATCTCAACCACTCCCGGATCTGCAGGCTATCGTCAGGTAAATACCTCCACCTACAGTCAGCAGTCGTTGAACCTGGTGAAGTATCTTCCCAGCTCACTTGCCGATCAATACGGCTACATCCGTGTTGCGTTGCCAGCGAACTACTCAGAAGACCAATACATCGGTCGGGTTGATTTCACATGGTCCCCGCGTCACTCGTTGTTTGGCCGGTATTACATCACCAACTACAACGCACCATCGTATTACTCGCCAACAAATCTGTTGGTCACCACCACAGCAGGCAATGATGAACGTGTCCAGACATTCACGTTGGGCGACACATTCAACTTCACGCCACGCATGATCAATAGCTTCCGTGGAACCTATGCTCGTCGTCGCAATAACCGTGGACCGACAGCAGGAGGCATCAACGCTCAGACGATCGGCGTAAATATCTACACTTACGTTCCCGTCGATCTTCGACTGACTGTTACGAACGGATTTTCCGTCGGTTGCGGAACTTGCTCGCCGGGCTTCTTCAACGTAAACACTGAAGCCTTCTCCGACTCGATTGACTGGCAGCTCGGATCGCACGCAGTTGCGTTCGGCGGCGAATACATCCGAACAGGAAATAACGTCCTTACCGGTTACCTTCAAAACGGTAACTACACCTTCAACGGCCAGCTAAGTGGCGCTAAGAATGGCAACACTGGCGAAGGCATGATCGACTTCCTCACGGGGCGCATGCAGGCATTCGGTCAAAGCCGTTCGCAGCAAAACTCTTTCCGTCAAAACATCTTCTCGTTGTACGGACAGGACACATGGCACGCAACGCAGAAGTTGACCGCCACGTACGGTCTCCGTTGGGAACCCATGTTGTATCAAACGGACAAGCAGGGTCGTGGCAGCACGTTCGATCAAACAGCGTTTAACAACGGAACACACTCCACGGTATTCCCGAATGCTCCCGCAGGCTCGCTTTACTACGGTGATGCGGGTATTCCCAAGAGCCTCACAAACAATCGCATGTTGAACTTCTCGCCGCGTGTCGGACTCTCCTATGCAGCGGACGATAAGACTGTGATCCGGCTGGGCGGCGCCATCATGTATGACATGCCCAACCTGTTCATGAATCAACGGCAGATCACCAACCCGCCTTACACCAATGAAATCGATATCACCGGTAACATTCCGTTCTCGGACCCGTGGTCGGTCTATCCCGGTGGCAGCCCATTCCCCGGAGTATTTCCGCCAGATAAGACTGCTGTATTTCCTACGCAGGGGCAGTTCGTTATCTTGAAGCGGAATATCCGCACGCCGGTTATCTATCAATGGACAGCCAGCCTTCAGCATGACCTTGGCATGGGTTGGTCCATGTCCATGAACTACCTTGGCAACCGCAATAACTTCCAGTGGATTGGTAACTACTTCAACCACGCAAGATACATTCCCGGTAACTCAACCGGTCTTGCAGGATCGTGCGGCGGACTCACAGGATCGAACCTGCCTGCGTCTGGTTCGGCCTGCTCCACCACCGCATCAGCCAATGCGAATGCACGCACACCGCTTTCGCTCACGAATCCAACGCAGGGTTCGTATTACACGCCAACGATGACGCTCATCGACGACAAAGCATACTCGGTGTATCACGGTGGCATCTTCACCGTGCAGCATCGCGGTAAGGGAAGCTTCAGCTTCCTGGCAAACTACACGTGGTCGAAGTGCATGTCGCTTGCAGACAACCCAGGTGACGTCGCTGCCACCACCTTGCAGAACTCAGACAATCCACGCGGCGATTACTCCTACTGCGGCTTCGATGTCCGTCACATTGCAAACGTCACTGTCGTTGCGCAGAGCAACTTCAAGGGTCTGCATGGATGGGTGTCTGCTGTAGTGAATCACTGGCAGCTTGCACCGTACCTGCGTATGACCAGCGGTGCTGTCTATAACGTCACCAGCGGATCGGACCGTTCGCTTACCGCGCAGGCAAACGATCGCCCCAACGTGGTGCCGGGCGCAAACGTCTACAGCGGCGTCAAGGTAAGAAGCTCAACACCTGGAAACCGTTTTTACTTCGTGGGATCGGCCTACACGCTCAATCCAACCGGAACGTACGGCAACCTGGCGCGCAATTCACTGCGTGGCCCGGCGTACTACAACATGGACGTGGCGCTGAGCCGCATCTTCCCCATACATCAGCGTTTGAATCTTCAGCTTCGGCTTGAAAGCTTCAACATGTTCAACCACCCATATCTCAACGGCTTCACCACCGCCAATCCCACCAGCAGCACATTTGGTTATGCCACCGCCGCAGGCGACCCGCGCATCTTCCAGGCTGCTGCCAAGTTCAACTTCTAAGGGCCCCTTTTCTTTGGTCATTGGGCCCGTCGTTCGCGGCGGGTCCAATTTTTTCTCAGACAGGAGCTTTGAGACAGAATCATCTCCGGCGTAGGGAGCGTCTAATCTAGTGACAGAGATTATGGCGAATTCGTTTGACGTTCTGGCAGGGGTAGCGGTGGAACTGGCGCTGATTGTGCTCGCGGGCACGGTTCTGCAGCGCATTCTGGGCAAGTTGTCATTCGTGCCGTCGCGCATCAAGCTACTGCCGTTCAATCGCGGCGTCCTTCTCAAGGGCGACTCCGTGGTGAAGGTCGTCGAACCCGGCTACCACTGGGTCCGTCCGTCGCAGTCGCTGGTGCCTGTGGATATGCGCACCAAGCCCTTCCAGGTCTCCGCTCGCGAACTGCTTACCGCAGATGATGGCGTCATCCGCGCCGCCTTCGGTGGCGAGTATCGAGTCAGCGATCCACAGCTTTACATCACGCAAAGCTCCGACGCATTCGGCGCTCTATACGTCGCGCTTGAGAAGGTCATCCCATCCGCATCGGTCGAGTTTGAAACGGACACCATCCTCAACACGCCTTCGCTCTTCGCGGAACGTATCGTGGAACTCATCGAACCGCGCGCCGCGCAGTACGGCCTGCGCGTAACCTCGCTTGAGGTGTCCAATAGCATCTCGCTTGGCTGGGTGATGAAGCACGTAGAACCGGAAAGATAACTAACCTAATCTCCGCGTTCTCTGCTTCGCAGGTAAGACTCAGCACAGCCAATTTTCACCCCGCAAAATCTCAGCGTCCGCGACACATTTTCGGTCAGACAAAAGCCAAAATAGGTTCTACAGTGAGAGTGAATCCCAACCTCTCCTGGAGTGACTTGTGAAGCTGCCGATTTTCGTCTGTGTATCTCTGTCTCTTGCTGTCTCCGTTGCCGCACAATCCCAGCCCAGCATCACCGGCACATGGACCACGCAGACAGAGGTGCAGGGAATCGCCGTGAATGAGACCTGCATGTTGAAGCAGGCCGCGGACGGCGCGCTGAGTGGCACCTGCGATACGCCCGGTGGGAAGTTTACTGTTACGGGAAAAGCCAACGGCGGAAATGTAACCTTTTCACACCCTGCTGCGTACCAGGGAGAGGATATGACGGTATCCTTCTTCGGCAAGCTGGATTCTCCCGAATCGATCACTGGCTCCATTGATATGCAGCCAATCAACGCGGGTGGAGCCTTTGCCATGAAAAAGATCAGTAAGTAATCTCAGTGCGGCAACACCCTTTGGTGGAGGACGGAAATGAAGAAAGTATGGATCGCAGCATTCGCAGTCGCAGCACCCCTCCTGGCGCAAACGCCGGCCCCGGCAAACGTTGCCGGCGTGTGGGACATTGGCGGTGAAGTCGCAGGTGTTCAGGTCGTGGAGCACTGCACCTTCGTTCAGGCGGATGACGCCAGCATCACCGGAAGCTGCGACGTGCAGGGAGCCAAGTGGCCCACCACCGGCAACGTCAAGGGCGGCGACGTCACCTTCCAGCACAACGGCAAATACAACGGCGATGACTACACCATCACCTACCACGGCAAGCTGGATAAAGGCGCGTTGACCGGCACCATGGATGTCGATCCGTTCGGCGTCACCGGCAGCTTCACCGCAGCAAAGGGAACCGCCACACCCGCACCAGCTCCTGCAGGCATGTAACTCCGTAGACAAGTTTGCAAACAGAAGAGGGTCGCCATCGGCGACCCTCTTTCTTTGCGTCCTTAACTCGTAACTTACTTGCTAGCCGGCTTCTGAGAAGCGCTCTCGCGCTGTGCCTCAGCCTTCTCCGCATCCACCGGCGCATAAGCATGCGGAGGCTGCGTAAACGCCGCATTCAATTCCGCCGCCAACCGAAGCCCACCCAGCTCCAACTGACGATCAATCGTTGGAATGAACTTCTGGTAGTACGCCTCATCAATATCAGCGCCAGTCTTCACCATGCCTGCGTCAGAGACAATCTTCGACTGTTCTGTCCAAGCCACAGGATCAATCGGCCCAGCCTCTACCGAGTGCGCTTTGATATCACCTTCCAGCATCGCCAGATACTGCTTGTCGCTCAGCTTGCGACGATCAATCAGGAATCCATCCCAGATCGCGTGCAGGTTGCACTTCGAAGTGGTGGCATAGCTGCTGCACGTCGTCTGGCCAAACGCGGTGACGATAATCCCATTGCCACCCTTCTCCACACCCGACGCATGAAACGGCTGATGGATATCGCCCACAAAATGCACCAGGAACTTCAGCGCCGTGGCGCGCTCCGATGGATCAAGTGTCGTATCGGCAACAATCTTTTCAAAGAATGGAATGCGATCCGTAGCGCAGTCGCGCACCTTGTCGTTGTAGCTGCCCATCTTCACGCCCGGCTGCAACGGGCAATCGCGGTCGCGATCGTACTTATCCGTATCTCCCGGAATATCCGTGAAGTGCCAGTTGCCCGTCTGCGTCACGCTGGGGCGATACACATCCGGCCACGAAGCCACGTCTTGCAGCGATTCCTTACCCAGCAGAAACTGCACATTCTTGCGCGCAACCGGAGTCAGGTGGTCCCACGCAATCTCCGCCACCAGGCGGTGTCCCTTCTCCCACCACGCATGGGCGGCAGACGGCAAAAGAACGGCAACAAGGGCGGCTGAAGCAAGGAACTTACGCATACATTCAGCATAATGGAGCGCCACACGCCGAGACATGTCATGCGTGTGAAACCACTCGCCAATCCACGCGTCTCCGGTAAACTTTCTCCGCACACTCGATTTCATCCAAGAAGGAACCGAACATGAACCGGCGCGACTGGTTAAAGGGAGGCGCTGCTCTGGCAGCCGCCGCAGGAATGGCAAACGCAACCCCGTCCGTGGCGCAAGGCACAAAGCCCCGCAGCTACTTTCTGACACGCATTTACAAAATGCAGTCCGGCCCCTCTGGCAAGCTCCTCAGCACGTACCTGTCTGACGCTCTGTTGCCCGCGCTGCAGCGTCTCGGCCTCGGTCCCGTCGGTGTCTTCAATCTCAGCTACGGCGACGCCACACCGCAGGTCTACGTCATCATCTCTGGCAACGACCTTGAGAAGCTCGCCAAGCTCGACCTTCTCCTCGCGAAGGACCCAGCGTTCGTCACCGCCGCCGCTCCGTTCTGGGCAACACCGGCCACGCAGTCGCCATTCATCACCGTCACCAGCCGCCTCTCGATTGCGTTTGAAGGCTTTCCGCAACTCGTAGTCCCGGCAAAGGAGCCGCGCATCCTGCAGCTCCGCACCTACATCAGCCCCACCTTCGCCGCGCACGAACGCAAGGTCGAAATGTTCCACCAGGGCGAGTTCCGCATCTTCGAAGAATCAGGCGCACGCGGCGTCTTCTATTCCGACAACCTCATCGGCCCCGACCTCCCCAGCCTCACCTACATGCTGTCGCACAAAGACCTCGCAGCCATGGATCAGAACTGGAAGAACTTCCTCAGCCATCCCGACTGGAAGAAGCTCTCCAGCAACCCGCGCTACGCCAGCGAACCCATCGTCACGCACGTAGACAACCTGGTGCTCACACCCACGGCTTACTCGCAGATCTAGCAAATCAATAACAAACAAAACGCCCTCTTCTCCCACAAGAAACACAAGGAAGAAGAGGGCGTTTCTATCTACTGGCAAGCCGAGTTCTTCGCCCCCGGTAGCGTTACAAAACTCACCGTCAAAGGCGCAAAGTTAACCTTCCCCGCAGCAACCTTCGCACCAGCCATGGCAGGCAACGAACCATCCCCGCCAGCAACAAGTTCCGTCCCATTCAGCATCGTCTGCTTACTCGTCAGCTCCGACGACGAAAGCGTGTAACGCTCTCCCGCAACAGGCAGCGTAAGTGCCTGCTCCGCGGAGTTATCAAAGTTAATGACTAACAGCGTCACACCTCCCTTGTGATCGCGTTCGCAAGCAGCGTACACACGCGCTTTGCCCGTCAGCGAAACGCCCGGATCAAGCACACGCACATCCATCGTTCGCTTCCACAACACAGCAGCCCAAAAATCCGGACGAGGCGCATACGTCTCTTCATCCAGCAGCCCGTAATCGCTTGAAGCCAACGTATTCACCATCACGCTGCGCACACCCTTCGCAGACAACGAACCAAGCTGGTCCATGAACCGAAACACATCTACAAACTGCGCGGCAAAAGGATCGCCGCCACACGCCGCCTCACTCGTCTCCGTCAGCCACATTTGCTTGCCGGGAAGATACTTATCGCGATCCGCAGCGTAGTGATTGAACCCCTGCATATTCCGGTCAAACCACGCTGCCGTCATCGCGGTCTCAGGCGTGTTCACAAACTTCAGCCCCATCATGCGCGTGCATCGCTGCGAAGCGTCGGAATAAAAGTGATATGAGAACGCATCGAAGATCGGGCCCGTGGCCTGCAGCATCTCCGGCGTCGTGGGCGATAGCTTCGGCCCACCGGCAGTCGCTCCACCAGCCATCACCACACCCTCACCAATACTCCCCGGCCCCAGCAGCAGAGTCCCGGGTGAAGCTTTCTTCAGAAAGCTGCGGAACGCCTTCACATCGCGCCCAAAGTCCGCACCGCTATAACCGGCAGGCGCGCCGCCAATCGACGCATACGTCGGCTCGTTCATGAACTCCGTAGCGGCAATATGCCCACCCACGCTCTTCGTGTACTCAAAGAACCCCGCCGCCTCCGCAGGAGTCCAGGCCCCACTCGCATCGCGCGTTCCGGCACTCGTTGCAACAGACGTCACCAGCTCCGCTCCCGCCGCGTGTGAAAAGTCCACCACACCCTTCCACTGCGCACGCGTCAACACCGCCTGATAGCCCGTTGGCGGAGTCTTCGGTGCGGGATCATCCGTGTTCTGAAAGAAGCTGCTATTCCGCCACGTCCCACTCACACGCATATAAGCCGGAGCCAACGCACTCGCCAGCCGCCGCAGCTTCGCCTGCGAAAGGTCAATCGGAGCGCGGTACTGAAACATGCTCGGATCAATCCCTACAGGCGCATTCGTATTCGCCGTCTCGGCGGGCGTCTCAGCTTTGGCGGAATACGGCTTCCAGAAACGGCCACCCGTAACCTCCACCGTCTCCACGTTGTACGAAAGAAAGCGCGGATCAACCTCCGCCACCTTCTTCATCGACCCCGGTTGAACAGCGGTTTGGCAGGTTGCAGCAAAGGTCGTGAGCAACAAAAACGCAATACCGGAAGATCGAACAACAGCCATAGCGGAGCATCCTCAACAGTTACGTGTGCTCGCAATACGCCGCAGCACGCGCAAGTGTTCCGCCGCCTGTGTAGTGAACCGAGCTACCGCCTGTCAACCCGCTCAAAGAGCGCGTCGTGCCAGCCCGCGTACGGTTTCGCACACCACGCCATACACCACATGCGTCACCATTTCGCTGCGATGCTCACGGCCTGAATGCGGATCAGGACGTTCCAACAACCCCAGGGCCGGTAAAACGCCTTCGTGTGTCACGGCCATCATCGTCATGCCAAAGTTGGCCCCATGCCTGTCCGTGACCGGCGGATAGAGTTCCGCCAGCGCGCCATACGCGGCACCTGCCGCAGCGCCCAGCACCCATGGCATCAGCTTCTTGTCGTCGCTGTCCCGTCGCGCCAGTTCAGGGTGTGGCGGATACACCTTTTCCGCAACGGTTTTGGCTGCTGTGGCCACCAGGCCGCCAATCATTCCTGCCAGTGCGCCCTTCAAAATGTCTCGTGCCGGTGCGGGAAGTTTCTTCGTTTCTTTCGTCATAGCTCTCTCTGGGACGCCGACCTCGGGAACCGGGTGGCCCGTCTTGAATCCTTTCATGGTCCTCGCGCATTTAGAATGATGGCTGTTGCGCTGCTTCGTACAGGTCAGCGCAAGAGAGACAGCAGATCGGACCTCATGTCGAACACATCCTCTACGCCTTCCAGCACCACACGCGACGTTGTCATCCTCGGTTCCGGCGTCAGCGGCCTCACCGCTGCCATTTACACGGCGCGCGCCAACCTCAAGCCGCTCGTCATTGAAGGTCATGAACCCGGCGGCCAGCTTTCCATCACCACCCTGGTTGAAAACTTCCCCGGCTGGCCTGATGGTGTGCAGGGCCCTGAACTTGTGGAGAACATCCGCAAGCAGGCACAGAAGTTCGGCGCAGAAATTGAGATGGGCCACCTCCACTCGGCCGACCTCTCGAAGACCCCCATCGAACTGAACTTCGGCGGCAGCCACGTCGTGCGCACGCACACGCTCATCGTCGCGTCGGGTGCATCAGCCCGCTGGTTAGGCTTGCCCAGCGAACAGGCGCTCATCGGCCACGGCGTTTCGTCCTGCGCCACCTGCGACGGCTTCTTCTTCTCCGGTAAAGAGATCTGCGTCATCGGCGGCGGCGACTCCGCCATGGAAGAAGCCATCTTCCTCACGCGCTTTGCCACCAAGGTCTACCTGATCCATCGCTCGGCCACCTTCCGTGCCAGCAAGATCATGCTGGACCGTGCCATGGCCCACCCGCAGATTGAGTTCCTTCCAAACACCGTCGTGGAAGAAGTTCTCGGTGTGGAACAGAAGGAAGTCAGCGGCATCCGCGTGCGCAACACCGTCACCGGCGAGGTGAAGGAAATCGCACTCAGCGGCTTCTTCCTCGGCATCGGCCACATCCCCAACGCCAAGTTCTTTGAAGGCCAGATGGATCTGGACGCAGACGGTTACATCAAGAGCAAGGACAACGTCTTCACCACGCTCGACGGTAAGATCATCCCCGGCGTCTTCGCCGCAGGCGACGTGCAGGACCGCCGCTACCGTCAGGCCATCACCGCCGCGGGCACGGGCTGCATGGCCGCTCTCGAAGTCGAAAAGTACCTCGAAGACCACGGTCGCTAATCCGCATCAAGACACAAGGCAAGTAAAAGAGGCATCCCCAACGGGATGCCTCTTCTCTTTACGATTCCGGGTGCCCCAGGTTCGCGAAGCTAACCTGGGTATTCGTGCAAAGCACGATTCAGCGAAGCTTCAACGCGCAAAGCGCGTCTTCTTTCGGAAGGGCAGGGCTTCAGCCCTGCCGTAAAAGCTGCCAAAGATAAGGGGCTTTAGCCCCCGAGGGAAAGCCTACTTCGTAGCCGCCGGTGGCGTCGTCGCAGGAGCGGTAGTCGTAGCCGGAGTCGTCGTAGCAGGCTTCTTCTTCACAGTCTTCTTCTTCGTGGTGGTCTTAGCCGGTGGCGGAGCAGCAGCTGCTGCAGCCGCGGCCTGTTGCGCGGCGGCAATCTGGGCATTCTGCTGCTGAACAGTCGCCTGCAACTGGCTGATCTTCTTGTCCTGCGCCGCAGAAGAGCTGATGATGCGCTCGCCCAGGCTACGACGTGCCCCATCCAGCGACGCCAGAGCCCCGTCCAGGCCCTCAGCCTGGTCGCGTGGAGCGTTTCCCTTACCCGCAATCTGGATGCGCAGCAGCACGTTATACAGCGCGTCCAGGTTCAGCAGGATACGAAGACTCGCAGGCACAGAGTCGGGCGCCTTATCGGAATCCGCAAGAAGGGGAGGCAGGGTGTTCTGCAGATCCTTCTGAACCGAGGCCAGATTCGCATCCACCTCGCCACGCAGTCCGTTGCCGCCCTTCCACTTGTTCAGGTCCACATTGCTGCCAGCCTGCGCCACCTTGTTCAGCGCCGGTTGCACCAGTGAAGTGGGCTTCTGCGCTGCATCACCAGCAGCGTCCTGCGCAGTAGCCGTGGCTATGCCACCCAGAACAAAAACGGAAAGTAAGGCAAACGTTCGCAAACTCATAAAAATAAGGGCTCCTCCACTTTGAGAGACGTCTCAGTGACGTGGGTTGCATGCACGCCAAACAGTGACAAGCAAATACTTCTCCAAATTCGCTGCGATTGAATACTGCCACAATCGACGGAAAAAGTTGTCAACCCCACAAATCACCTAAATCTTTCAAATCAAAAGAAATAGAGTTGGCAGGTTATTTTCCGCAAGTCACTAAAATAGAAATCAGGGGAAGTCGCGAACCCACAATCGTCAGCTAAACCCTTTCGAAAGACGATTTTGCCCCTAACTTCAATGGATAGACGATTTTAGCGGCACTCGCAGCGTAACTCGTTTAGAAAGACGATTTTAGAAAGACAGGGGGAGGGGTACCCCCACACTGCCATCCCCAAATGAGAAACCCCGCCGAAGCGGGGTTTTCTCGTAAAGCGGGTTTGCTTACGAAGCCGATTCCACGCCAACAAGCTGGCCCTGTTCGGCCGGTGCGGATGCGGCGGCAGCAGCGGCAGCCTTCGGGTCGCCGGGCTTGCGGATGTCGATGCCGCCCTTGAAGAACGCGCCGTCCTCAATGGAGATGCGGGCTGCAATCACGTCACCCGTCAGCGAGCCTTCGCTGCGGATATCAATGCGGTCGCTTGCCTGGCAGTTTCCGCGAACCTTGCCCAGGACCACGATCTCGCGGGCAGAGATGTTCGCTGCAACCTGGCCATTGCGGCCAACGGTCACGCGGTTGCCGGGAAGGTTGATGGTGCCTTCAATGCGGCCATCGATGTAGAGCGATTCCGATCCGGTAACTTCGCCCTTGATCATCAGGCTCTTGCCAATGGTGGCCTGCTCACCGGTAGCTGCAGGTGCCTGCGGGCTGGCAGTGCGGGTGCTGGGCTGCTGTTCATACGACGACACAGCAGGCTGGCTGGGACGAACGGGTTCTGGGGTGGAGGGTGTGGCAGCGCCGGAGCCGGGAGTGTTGGGTTTCCACATGAGCTTCTTGAGTTTCCTTTCGGCTTGAAAATCCGGGCGGATAAGCGGCACAGCGGCCGTGTTTCCGCAAGAACTTATGCCTGCATCTTACGCCTCCGTTTACTCGGTAGATTCTGCCGACCAGCGGAAAACTCTACCAATTTACGGAGGAACCTTCCTGGATACGCGAAAATCCCTTCGCCGCCACAGAATTCCAGATCTTTGGTATTTGCCCCGGTAGCTTCGGCAGCATTACCCTCCGCGTATGCGTTTTATCCGGTTCTCCACAATGCTCGCCGTCCTCCCGGCGCTGCTGGTAGCTCATGCTGCCGCACCAAAGGTCCATACCGTCGTTTTGGGGGCGTCACGCCGTGTGCCATTCGTGGCAGCAGATGTATCCACCGAGGCGAAGGAGGACGAGGCAGGAACTCTGCGCATCCGCCCGCTGATCGTGGATGGCAAGACACACGAATGGCTGACCGGCGACACGCATGACATCACAGAGCGTAGCTTCGTGGCGCGTCGCGTCCTACACATCAACGACGCTCTGCCAGGAGAGAAGTCTGGTCGCTGGGTCTGGCAGCCGGGCTCTTGGATATTGGTGGACCGTATCTCCGGCCACGTAACTGCTCTGCACCTGCCGGACTTCGACGCCAGCATCAGTGATGTGGTCTGGTACCGCGACTACGCGGCGTACTGCGGTATTCACACCACGGCAAAGGCAAGTGGTCTCAGCGCAGAGGTGTGGCAGATTGGCGCACACAAGGCGGCACTGTCCAAGGTCATCGCACCGTGGCCGCAGCCGGAACGCGTTCGTCCCGTCTGCCTTCCCGCCGTGTGGCAGCGCGAACCTATGCGCGTCACCGTGAAGCCCAACGGTGGTGATCCGGTGGTCTATAACGTAGTCGGCACCTCCACCCAACTGGTGGAGGATGGCGAAGGTGGAGACGACGACAACTGAGTCGCCACACTTGACACCGAGCGCGCTGCTGGAACGCCTCTACTCCGTGATACCCATGCCGGGGACTCAGGCATACACTGTCCGCATGCGTCTTCGTTTTCTCCCGTTTGTTTTTGCAGTTGCAGTCACAGCTTCGGCACAGCGACTTCCCTCGGATGTTCATCCCGAGCATTACTCGCTGCATCTCACGCCCAATCTGAAGGCAGCAACATTCACAGGCGAAGAGACGATTGATCTAACGCTGGACTCGCCGAAGACTGCGATCACGCTGAATGCGATCGAGCTGAAGATCAACAGTGTGAAGGTAATTCGCCAGCGCATCGCAGACGCGCAGAAGCAGGAACTGGGACAAACGGGAACCGTAAGTTACGACACCAGCAAGGAACAAGCGACATTCACCTTTGCCTCGCCGCTTCCTGCGGGAAGAGTATCGCTCTCTATTCAGTTCACTGGCATCCTGAACGATAAGCTGCGCGGCTTCTATCTCTCCAAGACCGCGAAGCGCAACTATGCAGTCACACAGTTCGAGGCGACCGATGCACGTCGCGCCTTCCCCAGCTTCGACGAACCTGCGATGAAGGCAACGTTCGATCTGGCCATGACCATCGACAACGGCGATACCGTAATCGCCAATACGAACATGACCAGCGATAAGCCTGCGGACAACGGCATGCACACGCAGACCTTCGCCACCTCGCCGAAGATGTCCACATATCTTCTGGCCTTTCAGGTAGGCGATTGGACCTGCTCCAAAGGCGAGTCCGATGGTATTCCCATCCGCGTCTGCTCCACGCCAGACAAGGTCGCACTAACACCCTTCGCGGTGAAGGCAGCGGAACACTTCCTGCATTACTACGACCAATACTTCGGCGTGAAGTACGCAATGCCCAAGCTCGACCTCATCGGCATCCCTGACTTCGAGGCAGGCGCGATGGAGAACTGGGGTTGCATCACCTACCGCGAAACCGCACTACTCGTGGATGAGAAACACTCTTCTCTGAGCGACCGCAAGAACGTGGCAATCGTCGTGGCGCACGAGATGGCGCATCAGTGGTTCGGCGACCTCGTCACCATGAAGTGGTGGGACAACCTATGGCTGAACGAGGGCTTTGCCACATGGATGGAGTCCAAGGCAGTGCACGAGTGGCAGCCAACATGGGGCGTGCTTGAGGACGAAGCCCAGACCCTCAACAGCACACTGAACCTGGATGCAGCCGCACAGACGCGAGCCATCCGCAGTAAGGCAGATACACCAGAGGAGATCAACGAGCAGTTCGACGGCATCGCATATGGCAAAGCAGGTGCAGTCATCGGCATGGTGGAGCACTACGTTGGTGAAGGTGCCTTCCAGAGCGGCGTACACAACTACATGGAAGCCCACAAGTTCGGTAATGCCACGGCGGAGGACTTCTGGGGCGCGCAGACCAAGGCCAGCAGCAAGCCAGTCGATGCCGTCATGGAGAGCTTCGTAGCACAGCCTGGTGAACCACTGCTCACCTTCACCGCTAACGGCAAAGGTAGCTACGCAGTGAAGCAGAGCCGCTTCTTCCTCAACCCTCCGGCAACGAAGCCTATCCAGTCTTGGTCCATTCCCATCTGCCCCACGAACGGAACATGCCAGGTGATCCGCGCTAACACCGACGTTACGGCAACTGCACCGGAAGACCTGCGTAACGCCAGCGCCCGAGGCTACTACCGCAGCAACTACGACACAGCCACCTTACAGTCCGTGCTGCAACACGCACCGTCTTACACTGCACCCGAACGCATCCTGCTGGTGGGTGACCGTTACGCACTGCTCCGCTCCGGAGAAGGCTCGGTCGGTGAGTACATGCAACTGGTGCAAGCGCTACGAGCAGACCCAAGCGCGCAAGTACTACAGCAATCGGTAGGCGGCCTCGGCTCACTCCGCACCCGTGTCGCCACCGACCAGCAGTCGGATCAGATAGAGGGGTGGGTGAGGAACCAGTTTGGCCCCGTCTACCACTCACTGGGAAAAGCTTCCTCGTCAGAGTCAGTCGAAGCGGAGCAACGTCGTGTCACATTGTTCAGCTTGCTTGGTGGTGCGAAAGATCCCACTGTACTGACTCAGGCAAATACCATTGCCAACGCCTATCTCAGCGGCGATAACAAGGTAGACCCCGAGCTTGCACAGTCTGCGTTGGCTATCGCAGCGCAACATGGAGATGCGGCTTTGTACGACCGCATGCAGAAAGTCGCGCAGACCAGCACCGATCCCAACCAGCAGACACAGGCGTTGTATCTTCTGGCATCGTTCGAAGACCCTGCGCTAGTGAAGCGTACTTTGGATGATGTAGCTGCCGGCAAGGTCCGCAATCAGGATAGTTGGATACTTCTCTCAATCCTGTTGCAGTCACGCAAGACACGTCAGCAGACATGGACGTATATCAAAGAGCATTGGGATGCGATCCACGCACAGTTGACGACTAGCAGCGGTAATCGTCTGGTATCTGCAACGGGAGCGTTCTGCTCGCAGGAAGAACATGACGATGTGCAACAGTTCTTCGCTTCGCATAAAGTGGAATCCTCAGACCGTGCTTTGCGTGACGCGTTGAATAGCATCAACAGTTGCGTACGGTTCCGCGGCCAGCAACAACCGGGCCTGCAACAGTGGCTGTCGACTGCTTCACACTAGGTAAGAAAGAGAGCCGCAATGGAAACGCAGCCTGGCTATCAGGGATTCTCGCCCTCCAGTTATGGAGCGGCCTCAATGCCGCAACCCACTGCACCACCGCCTGCGCAACCGCCCATGATGCGGCCTCTTTCCACCGGCGAGATTCTTGACCGCACGCTTGCTCTGTATCGCAGACACTTCTGGCTGTTTGTTGGAATCGGCACTGTACCGGCAGCGGTTGTGGCGTTAAGTACCGGGCTGCGACTGCTATTCCTAAACACTTACATAAAGTTTCCTAGTCCCACAGCAGGGAATCCAAGGGCTGCGTCGCAAGCAGTTGGTGCTGCTGCTCTGTTGCAGGTTGAATTTCTACCTGCGTTGCTGCTGATCCTGGTCACGTACGGAATTGCGCAGGCCGCTACTGTGCGTGCTGTTCAGGAGTTGTCTCTGGGGACTCTTCCAACTGCAGCCGAAGCTTATGGCGCAATTCGAGATCGGTGGCTACGCTGGACTGGGATTGTGCTGCGCCAGCTATGGAGTGCCGCATGGCCCATGTCGGTTGGCGTTTTGTTGGTCATGATTGCGCTACTGTTGCCGGGAGGTGCCAACGCGCATCCTGCCGCATTCGTCAGTCTTGTCTTGCTGGCATGGTTACTGATCATTGCTGGTCTTGTTCTGGGAGTATTGAACTATCTGCACGTGGCGTTGGCTCCAGCCGCTGGCGTGATGGAGAACCTTGGCGTTAATGCGTCATTGCGGCGATCCCGTACTTTGGTTTCCGGAAGAAAGGGCCGCATCTTTCTGGCGCTTCTGCTTGTGTACGTTCTGCACATGGTGGCGGGCGGTCTACAGTTGCCATTCGCACTCCTTGCTGGGACGATGCATGGCGCACAACGCATTCTGCTGTTGGCAGCCGATCTACTCATTGCCTTTGTTGCGACTGCATTGGTTTCACCGGTGGCATCCATTGCACTGGCCATGTTCTATACGGACGAGCGTGTACGTCGCGAGGGCTATGACATTGAGCTGCTGCTTCAGCGCTCCATTGCAGAACGCGCTGAAGCGGGAGCCTGATCGCGGACGATGATCTTTTCGCAAGGTGCCCGTCGATGGCTTTTGGTGATGGCGTCTATTGGACTCGGCTTGTGCGCCCGAGCGCAGATGCCCGCGTTGACTCCGCCACAGGGTCTGCCTTCGTTGCAGGACGTTTCCGTAGAAGAGTATCGGCATCATCTGGATCAGTTACGTGGTCTGGTAGCGGATTGCGGGCGTGTCGTAACTGCGTGCAATCCCGAGAGCGTTGGAAATGACGATCGCGTTCATCCACTGCAAGGTCAACCCTATGCTGTGCGTTATGGATGGCTCCGGACGTTGATGGATGATCGTGATCCCGCAGTGCATCGTTCACGTACCGAATTGCTTGCACAAGCAGAACAACGATTGAGCGAACAGGAAGAAGATCTGGATCATCCAAAGTCTGCTTCGCCTCTGAAACAGGAAGATCGTGTGCAGCGTGATCGTGTGCTGGCTTCGAAAGAGTTTGAAGTAGTGCATGAATATTCTTGGCGAGAGCGTGCCAGCGCATGGCTGTCAGAGAAGCTAGCGCGCATCTTCGGTGGTGCAGCTTCGCTTGGCCGGATTGCTCCATGGCTTGGGAAAGCCCTGGAATGGGGATCGTTGCTTGCAGCGATTACGTTGCTCGTCCTCTGGATCTATCGCACACTGGACCGGCAACGTACTGCGCTTGGAAAACTGACCGGTGAAGTATCGAAGCGCGAAGCCATAGAAGCTTCTCGCGCGTGGGCTGAATTGGCGCAGATACATGCGACAAACGGAGAATGGCGCGACGCGGTTCATTGTCTTTATTGGGCAACCATCGTTCTGTTGGAAGAACGCCGTACTCTGCGTCGGAGTGATACACGCACACCGCGAGAGGTGCTCCAACTGTTGGTTGTCTCTCCACAGTTGCGTGAGCCGTTGGCTGCGCAGACGGTTGCGTTTGAACGCATCTGGTATGGCTTTGCCCAAGCGACGCAGGAAGATTATGAATCGGCGCAGCAAAGTTATCGCAGCGTCAAGGGCGTTGCCATGGGAGCGGCGATATGAGGCCGCCAAATGCAGATCGTCGTACCGTGTTGTGGGTGCTCGGAGTCATGGCGCTACTGGTGACGCTGACTGCCATCTTTGCTCCTGCAACCAGTGATGATGACAAAGCGCCCACCACATACAATTCCGGTGCTGCCGGTTGGAAGGGTGCTTATCTCCTGCTGCAGCGGCTTGGATATAACGTAAGCCGATCCGAAACACCTGCATCCATGCTGGATCGGACGGACGCTGTCCACACGACGTATGTACTGGCCTCACCGAACACTCCCGCCGAAGATACCCAGAAGCGGGATTACGAAGCATTGGAGCGTTTTCTTCAGCGCGGTGGCCGCGTTATCGCGACAGGATCAAGCGGCGCGTTGTTTCTTCCCGGTGGCCGTGCTGGCAGGCCCACACAGTTTGTAGGAGATCTCTGCAATGCCATGCCAGAGGGAAATGGTGAACTGGCACAGGCAGGAAGCTTCTCACTCTACGATGCAGCGCCATGGAATGCGCTGGAACCGCTGGCACGTGTGGATGCGCGATGCGGAGCTGACGCCGTGCTTGTGCATCGCGACTATCCGCATGGCGGTGCGATGATTTATCTCGCCTCATCGGAGCCGTTCAGCAACCGTGGCTTGAAGCAGGATCAATCGTTACACCTATTACTGCTTGCGATAGGGCCATCATCTGGAGAGAGCCGTCGTACGGTCATCTTTGACGAGTTTTATCGCGGCGAGCAAGCATCACCGTCGGACTACCTGCGTGGCTTGCCATTACGTTCGCTTATCATGCAGGCACTGCTCGTTCTCTTATTGCTGATGTTCACATACACGCGTCGTAGTGGGCCTATACGCGAACCAGTTGTGGTGCCACGAACATCCCCGCTTGAGTTTGTAGAGAGCATGGGCGCGTTGTATGAACGAGCAGGTGTATCCAAACCTGCTACGGACGGAGCTCGTCGCAGACTTCTCGGGTTCCTGATATCCGTGTGCGGTCTACCCGCCGAAATGGCTGAGTCTAGCCAAAGGACAGCAGATTTTATTGCGCAGCGGTTTGGTATATCTCAGGAATCACTGGCTACGCTACTAGAACGATTGCAGGCTGCTCGTTATGAGACTCTGCGTCCGCGTGATGCACTTGCGCTCGTGCGCGAGACCGATGCAGAGATCGAACGACTGCAAGTCATGATGAAATCATCCCAATCCCAACCGCTTGTACAGGAGATGAAGTGAACACCCCAAGCCATTCCCTTGAGTTATTTCAAAGCGGCCGCGAAGAGCTTGGCCGTGTTCTTGCTGGTCAACAGGAGTTGATTGAGCAATCGTTGCTGACGCTGCTTTGTGGAGGACATGCGCTCGTTGAAGGTGTTCCAGGTGTGGCAAAGACGCTTGCGGTGAAGACACTCGCTCGTTTTCTTGGCTTGGATTTTCGTCGTGTGCAGGGAACGCCAGACATTATGCCCGCAGACATTTTAGGAACGAATGTGTTCTCTCCAAGGACGGGTGAGTTCGCCATGCATCGCGGGCCAGTCTTCACTGAGTTTCTGCTGGCCGACGAAATCAACCGCATGCCTCCCAGGACGCAGGCGGCGCTGCTTGAATCTATGGAAGAAAGACAGGTAACGCTTGATGGTCAAACATATCCGTTGCCAATCTATTTCACAGTCTTTGCAACGCAGAATCCTCTCGAATTTGAAGGCACATATCCGCTACCGGAGGCGCAGTTGGATCGATTCTTATTGAAGATCCGTGTTGCCTACCCTGAATTCTCAGAAGAACGCGTTGTGCTTGAGCGCCATCATGCGATTTCGGTAGGCCATCGTCTCGAGGATATTTCGTTGACACCAGTCGCACCGCAATTGTTGGAGGCGGCACGTGCAGAGGTGCGTGCAGTGCAGGTGGAATCAGCGTTGTTCGACTATCTTCTTGCCATTGTGCGGCGCACACGAGAGTGGCCTGCGTTGATGCTTGGAGCATCGCCCCGTGCAGCTACAAGTCTGCTGTTGGTTGCCAAGGCATATGCGGCGCGTGATGGGCGCGACTATCTTCTTCCTGACGATGTGAAGTTTGCTGCCGCGCCAGTCTTGCGTCACAGGCTGATCCTGAAACCAGAAGCAGAGCTGGAAGGATTCAACACGGACCGCGTGATTGCAGATGTGCTAGCTGCGACTCCATTGCCTCGTTAACAAAGCATGCAGACGCTGATCCCATTACCGGTTACCGCTATTGCGCATCCCAAAGGGAGGCGTTTGGGCAGGCTGCTGGGCTTTGGCGCCACACCGCGTCTATTGCTTCTGCTGGCCGCATCGATACTACTCAGCATCCCGGCTTTCCTTGCCAGCCGTACACCATGGTTGATGTTTGGTTTCGATGCGTTGCTGCTTGGAGCATTCGTCGTGGACGCTCTATTGTTACCAGCGCCTGAGCGGTTTGAATTAACGAGAAGATTTCTTCACGCCCCAGAGTTGGGAACACCGATCGCTATTGAATTGCAGGCAACGAAGTCTGCGGTTGGAATTCATAAGTTGCGCTTTACGGATGACCTTCACGCATCCATGTTGTTCTCTGAGGCGATCGGAACCGCTGTCAGTTATCCAAGCGAGCCGTCGAAAGTGGAATACGTGGCGACGCCGTCGCAACGCGGCGATTTGGCGCTCGGAAAACTGTACTTCCGATATCGCAGCGCGATTGGATTTGCCGAGCGGTGGGCGGTAGCCGATCTTCGTCAGACCATTCGTGTCTTCGCAGCGGGCGAGCAAGCGAACGAGTCTTCGGAATTATTTCTTTTGCGTGCGCGACAGATTGAACTAGAAAAAAGAAGGCTGCGCCGCATTGGTCTGGGGCGCGAATTTGAACAATTGAGGGACTATCGCATCGGCGATGAACTGCGCAATATTTCATGGAAGGCGACGGCACGGCACAATCGTCTGATCACGCTGCAATTCACTACAGAGCGTTCGCAGCAGGTGTGGATTGTGCTGGACGCCGGAAGGTTGTCGAGAACAACATTCGCGTTGGAAAAGGCGCTTGCGGTCAACGGTGAAGGGGATGCAACACAGATTGTCACGCAGTTGGATCAGGCGGCGTCAGCGGCTGGACAGCTTGCGCGCGTCATCCAGCAGTCGGGCGATCGCAGTGCGCTATTGACGTATGGCCGCAGTGTCCAGCAGCAGTTGCTGCCATCGTCGGGAACGTTACATCTGCGTCGCATGATTGATGCGTTGTCGCAGGTGCGATCCGAGACAGCGGAGGCTGATCATCTGATGGCTTCTGTTCGTTTGCGGCAGTTGCAACGCCGACGCGGACTAGTTTTATGGATCACGGAGATGACCGAAAGCGCGGGGAGGCCGGAGATTGTGACGGCTGTCAGCGCGCTGGTGCGCCGTCATCTGGTCGTGCTTGTTTTGCTGCAGCAACCAGAGTTGGAGGCATTGGCTTCGTCTTCCCCGAAAAACGCGCACGAGATGTATGCCATTACTGCAGCGCAAGAAATGCTCGATCGTAGAAGAACCTTGCTAGCTCAGTTGCGTTCACAAGGTGTGTTGGTCGTGGAAACCAATGCGGCCAACGTTGCCGCCGACAGCATTTCCAAATATTTGGAAGTTAAATCGCAGGGACAGCTTTGATATCGAGCTGACGATTGCGTCCGCCCTCGCTCAACCAGAAAAACAGTCCGGTCAGCAACAGTGCACAAACAGAAAATTTCACTGCTCTTGGCACGTGCGTGGGATCGAGAAAAGCTTCTAGAATTCCCGCGATGAAAAGCATGGGTATGGTGCCTGCAAGCAGCCTCACAGCTTCACTGCCTGCGCGCGCAAGTGAGGTTCGCCGTGTTAATGTTCCTGGAAACAGCAAGCCTGTGGCTATGCGAAGGCCGGCGCCACCGGCTATAAAGATGCTCGGCAGTTCCAGTGCGCCGTGAGCCGCGACAAAGCTCCATAAGTCCAATGCCATACCGTGCTGCGCGCAGGCGGTGGAGATAATGCCGACGCTCATGCCATTCCAGAACAACATCAACACGGTGGGAATGCCCGCGAGAATGCCGCCCGCAAAGACATAGAACGTAACCGCAATGTTGTTCGTCATGATGGCGCTGGATTCCTGTGGCTTCGCGCTCAATACACTCTCAGTCCACATCTCATGGCGCTCAATGGTGGCCACCATCTCCGGCCCCAGAACGGCGCGCATGAAGTGTGGGCGAGCAATTGTTTCCAGAGAGCCAAGCAGCGCACCCAGAAGGCAAAGCGTAACTGAGGCGGCGATGTATGGCCACAGCCGTCGCACCAGTATCGGGAAATCCGCACTCAGAAAGCGCCAGACGCTGAGCATACTGGTGCGCTGTCCGCTATAGACATGATTATGGGCGCGGCTAACAAGGCGATTGAGATATTCCGCTAGCGATTGCGCCGTGCGATCGCTCCTTACCGCCGAGAGATCTGCCGTTGCGCGCCGATAGAGCAGGCCGAAGTCGCGCAGTTCGTCTGCTGTGAGGGACTTCAATCCCTTGGTCTCCACAGTTGTCGTTAGCGCATGCAGCCGATCCCAATCTTCACGTCGCGCCGCAATCCAGCCGTTGGAGACCATATAGTGAATGCTAACTGGAGAGTCTGCCTCTGTGAGCACGTTTTCCCAACCGCCCGCCACTTTTGACGACCACGCAATCGACACGCCGGAGCAGGTGGCGCTTTACTTTCCACTGGCTGGCTTGGGAAGCCGGTTTCTCGCGGCTGCACTGGACATTGCGATCCAGACTGCGGTTACGTTATTGCTCGTCCTTGTTGCGGTAATCGTATTCAGCGCCATTGGCACACACAGGCTGGACAATATGTCCAACACTGCTGCGAAGTGGTTTACAGCACTGCTCATCCTTGGATACTTCACGCTGATCTGGGGTTACTACACGCTATTCGAGGCATTTCGTAACGGACAGACGCCGGGTAAGCGAGTTCTGAAGATCCGCGTGATCAAAGACAGCGGACGACAGATCACGTTCTTCGAGGCATTGGCGCGCAATCTACTACGTGTAATCGACAATTTGCCCGGAGCTTATCTCACAGGTGTAATTTCCATCCTTGTTACGAAGCAGAATAAGCGGCTAGGCGATCTGGTTGCCGGCACCATTGTCGTGCATGAACGTACCGACGAGTTTGGTGGATACTTGTCTGCACCTGTGAGCCGTAGTTTCACTTCCAACATTTTTCAGGCCCCTGCGGCTCCGCCTCCAATGTTGTCTGAGATTCCAGCGGATCGCGTTGCACGTCTCACTCCTAATGATTTGCATCTGATCGATAGCTTTCTGGCTCGTGCGATTTCGTTGCCCATGGATGTACGCGCTCAGCTTGGGTCGCGTCTTCTGGATACGCTATGCACGAAGATGGATGTGCCCGTGCCGACGGATGTGCCTCCTGAGAGAATATTGGAGGCGCTCGCTTATACCTTGCGCGGCGCGGGAAGAGCGTAATGCCAGCCGCGTATACTTTGCGATGCAGATAGCTTTTATCCGTGGAGAGTAAGTGCATGGCATTTCCGCAGTCGTACGTTGCCAACCCTGATCGCTACAGCAATGCGCAGTTCCGCCGCTGCGGCAAGAGCGGCATTCAGTTGCCCCTGATTACGTTGGGCCTATGGCAGAACTTTGGTGGCGATGATGTCTATGAGACAGGCCGAGCCATGTTGCGTCGTGCATTCGACCGTGGTGTGACGCATTTTGATTTGGCGAATAACTATGGGCCACCGTATGGCTCTGCTGAGGAGAACTTCGGCAAAGTGCTTCGCACAGACTTCGCAGCGCATCGCGATGAACTCATCATTTCGTCCAAGGCTGGCTGGGATATGTGGCCCGGGCCGTATGGCATTGGTGGATCGAAGAAGTACCTTGTTGCTTCGCTGGATCAGTCGCTGAAGCGTATGGGGCTCGAGTATGTCGATATCTTCTACACGCACAGGCCTGATTTCGATACGCCAATTGAAGAAACAGTAAGCGCTCTTGCGCAAATCGTCCGCCAAGGCAAAGCGCTTTATGTAGGCATTTCCTCCTACTCTCCAGAGCGCACGAAGATTGCTTATGAATTGTTGGCGAAGGAAGGCATTCGTCTGCTGATTCATCAGCCTTCGTATTCCATGTTGAATCGCTTCTTAGAGCAGGGACTGCTGGACACGCTGGGAGAACTCGGCGTGGGATGCATCGCGTTTTCGCCGCTCGCACAGGGACTGCTAACAAACAAGTATCTGAAGGGTGATGCAACACAAAACACACGAGCAAGCGGCGGCGACAGCAGTTTCAGTAAAGATCTGTTGAAGCCGGAAACGCTTGATCGGGTACGCGCGTTGCATACGATTGCGGAAAAGCGTGGACAATCGCTCGCGCAGATGGCTATCGCGTGGACACTGCGTGATTCTCGCGTTACTTCATCGCTGATTGGAGCTCGCAACGTTGCCCAGTTGGACGATTCGCTGAATTCTTTGAACAATCTCGCATTCACCGAAGAGGAACTGAAGCAGATTGATCAGTTTGCCGTCGATACGCCAGAGATTGATTTGTGGCGTCCGGTAAACAGCAGATAACTTATCGACCGAAAGAAGAGGCGCGGAGGCGTGTGATCACTTTCACGCCTTCGCGCCATTTTTCATTCAGACCTAATACTGTCCATTCCACTTCCGGTTTGAGATAACGCAGAACCGTTTCTGTTACAGGATGAATGCGTAGCGATGGTGCAACCAGATACAACCGCGGCGGTAACGCACTGAGGCGCAGCGTAGGGAAGTATCCATGTTGCTGCAGCGCGCCGAGGCCTGAAGATGCGTCTATGGTTTGCGTGTGGTGCCAACGAACGCGGAGCCAGTAATCCAACCCCTGCAGGGCAAAGTGCATGTCTTCATTTGCCTTCAGTTCCAACACCGCAAGACGACCATCGCGCGTAACAGTCAGCAGGTCCAACATACCGCGATCACCCGCCTGGAATGCAGGAACCTGAGGGTAGACATGTTCCGGATCAAACTGTGACAGGCTGCTTTGCCCATCGGTCAATGGTCCTATGTCGGCTCGTAAGGAAGACTCAAGCCATGCTTCCGGAGCCATGCGATACAACGGATCTTTCTGCGATCCTGCTGCGTGACGTCGTTCAAAGAGCCGTTGCACAAAGTCTCGCAACATCGGTTCCGTATCTGGTTCCAGTGGCGTTTCCTGCGCGCCGCTTCCAAACGTGATCTCTGTTGTGCGGTCAAACGAGTTTGGCGACGCGCCATGACGAATCCGTGCAAACTCCAGGCCGTGCAGTAGCAACGCCATCTCCGTTGTGGAGCGCGGACGTAACTCAACGTGACTGCGCATCGTCTCTGGCACGAGAGAGACAGCTTGCTCGATGGCAGAGGCAAAGCGCTCCGTCATGCGTTGTTGATCCACGGCATGAATCAGGCGAGTTGCAAGGTTGCCGGTATCGGCCAGGTCACACTCTTCTAGCGCTTCCGTACCTTCTTCCAGTTCGTACAACTCCCACTGGGCCGCGTCGGGCCGCAACCATCCCATGCGCGAGAGTGTCGTGAGCGCAGCTCCCCTTGGGAGGACGACGCGCAAGCCTCGAAACAAACGCTTGCCACCTGCATGATCGCGACAGTGTTGCAGCCACAAAATGCCAACAGTCAGAATGCCGTCAATGGTGCTTTGCGACTCCTCCGCATTCACACCAACAACAGCCCATGCATCTTGCCCCCGCGAGAGTATGCCGCGTGCGTATGCAGGACCGAATGATTTCTCCAGATCCATAGCAGAGCGAAATGCATCACACTTCCAATCAGAGAACTGACGCTGTAGTACTCGCTCGAGACGTGCAACATACTGTCTCCGCGTAGTGTCGCGTTCTGTCGGTGTACGACGATCAGGACGCGATACGAACTCCAATGTCTGAGGCTTGCTCTGACCGAAGCGCATGCTGGCGAGTCGCAACGTGTCCTTGCGTAGCGCGGTACCGGTGATGCGCCGCACCATGTTGCGATCTTCACTCCATAGGTGCAGTGTGCAACGTCCGCGATCCTGTTGAATGGAGTAACGTGCGGATCGCATGTCGAAGATTGCGTTTCCTTCTTCCAGCACGAGGGATGCCGGGTAGTCCGCAAGGAAGTCTTCCAACGCGCGCGCAACCACTTCTGGCGATTGCTCCTCCACTGTCCGCGAAGATGCCAATGCTTACCAGCCTTTGGCTTCTCGGAGGGAAGTGATATGGGCGAGGTGATGTCTGCTGTGCCAGTCGTACATCAGCACAGCAGTTTGCAGGTTAAGCGGGCCATGCTCAGGATGCGCAAAGGTGCGTTGCCATTGTTCATCCTTCAGAGAACGCAGCATCGTTACCCAGCGTGCGTGTAACGCTTCCAGAAGCTGCAGCGACCACTCCACGGGCGCGTTCTTGCCGTCGGACAATTCTGCCCAAAGCGCCTCTTCGTATGTCTTGATCACGGGCGCATTTTCCGTCAGTGCAAGCTTCATACGGATGTACGCGTTCATGTGCGAGTCGGCTACGTGATGCACCGTCTGTCGCACCGTCCATCCACCTTCACGATACGGTGTGGCAAGTTGTGCATCGTTCAGATCCTTCACTGCATTCCGAAGCTGCTGTGGCAATTCTTGTAGTGTCTTCAATGCGTCTTCGATAGCGGCAGCGTCGATGGTCGGTGGATTGTGGAAGCGGCCCATCGGGTACCGTGGATCGCTGGACGGTTGCGCTGGGGTGTTGGTTGTCATCCTCCTGAACCTAGCACACCGCAGGCGTAGAATCAGGACAGAATGAGTAGCCTGGCCGCCACGCCTTCCGCATCGACTTCTCCCAACTATTTCCAGGAACGCTTCGGCGTCGACCATGCGCTTGTTACGCGTTGCCTTGCTGCCGCTTTGAGCGCTGGTGGCGACTTCGCAGAGCTGTACTTTGAGTCTGTTACCTCCTCCTCTATTGGGATTGATGAGGGGATTGTGAAGTCCGCTAGCCAGGGCCACAGCATGGGTTGTGGTGTCCGCGTGCTCAGCGGCGAACGCACTGGTTACAGCTATACCGATTCGCTTGAGGAAGATCGTCTGATCCATGCGGCGAAGACGGCCGCGTTGATAGCCAGCGGGCCCGCGAAGCAACAGGTTGTGCCGTTTGTCGAGACGCAGGTACATGATCTGTATCCGGTGATTGGTCTTGATGCGGAGATACGCGAGAAGTTGGCGTTAGTTCAACGTGCGGACAAAGCGGCGCGCGCGTATGACTCGCGTATCACGCAGGTTCGTGCGGGATTCAACGACGAGGTTCGCCACATTCTGATTGCGGCCAGCGATGGAACATGGGCTTCTGACACGCAGCCATTGAGCCGGTTCAGTGTTTCTGTAATTGCCAAGGGGGCGGACGGGGTCACCACGCGCGGGTCTGGTGGAGGCGGTGGCCGTGTCAAGCTGGACTACTACACGACTGAGCGTACTCCGGAGCACTTTGCCCAGCAGGCAGCACGGCAGGCCATCCTGCAACTGGATGCGGTAGCTGCGCCGGCGGGTGAGATGGAAGTGGTGTTAGGGCCGGGATGGCCGGGTGTGCTGATCCATGAGGCTGTGGGGCATGGTTTGGAGGCGGACTTCAACCGGAAGAAGCAGTCGGCTTTTGCCGGGTTGATGGGACAGCGTGTTGCCACGGACAAGGTCACAGTAGTGGACAACGGCACCATTGCTAACCGTCGCGGGTCGCTGAACGTGGATGACGAAGGCACGCCTACGCGTAACAACGTCCTCATCGAGAAGGGCATCCTGAGGCAGTACATGAGCGACAAGCTGTCGGCCAAGGTGATGGGGCTGCAGTCGACGGGCAGTGGACGACGTGAGAGCTATGCCTGCGTGCCGATGCCGCGCATGACCAACACCTACATGCTCGCTGGCGAGGACGATCCTGCGGATATCCTGCGGAGTGTGAAGTGCGGGTTGTACGCGGTGAACTTCTCCGGTGGTTCGGTAGACATTACCAACGGCAAGTTCGTATTCGCCGCCAGCGAGGCGTACCTGATTGAGGATGGCAAGGTAACTGCGCCGGTGAAGGGCGCGATGCTGATCGGCGATGGTGCTACGGCGTTGAAGCACGTCAGCATGGTGGGCCATGATCTGGCGTTGGATGAGGGCATTGGTACCTGCGGTAAGCGTGGGCAAGGCGTGCCTGTTGGCGTCGGGATGCCGACGGTGAAGCTGGACAAGGTGACGGTCGGCGGGACTGGTCACGGAGCAGGGAACTAAGCATGGCGATGACAAAGCAAGTGAAGTTGGCTCTTGTGCAGGAGATTGTGGAGCGTGCGTTGGGGGCGGGGGCTACCGATGCTGAGGCTGTGGTGGTGGAGGGGGATGAGTTCTCCACCAAGGTGCGGCTGGGGCAGGTGGAGACGCTTACGGAGTCTACGTCGCGGGCGATTGGGTTGCGGGTGTTTCATGGGCTGCGTACTGCGAGCACCTCTACCAACGACCTGAGTGAGGAGAGCCTCAAGCGGTTGGTGAGTGGTGCGGTGGAGTTGGCTCGCATCACCGAGGAAGACCCGTTTGCGGGGTTGCCGGATGCGAGTGCGTACTCGACCGTGCGCAATGCGGATGGTCTGCATATCTACTTCGAGGATGTGTACAAGCTGCCTGCTGCGGAGCGGATTGAGATGGCGCGTGCGACCGAGGCTGCGGCGATGGCGGCGGATGTGCGTATCCAGAACAGCGATGGCGGGACGTTCTCAGCCGCGACATCGTACAAGGCGATCGCCAACTCGCGTGGGTTTGCGGGTGAGTATCGCAAGAGCTACTGCGGCATTGGCGTGACTGCGATTGCGCAGGATGCTTCTGGGATGCAACGCGATGGATGGGGCAGCAGCGCGCGTACGCTAACGAAGCTGGAGTCACCTGAGGACGTTGGCAGAGAGGCAGCGAAGCGTGCGGTGCGTCGCCTTGGCTCTCGCAGGGTGAAGACGCAGAAGGCTTCCGTAGTGTTCTCGCGGGAGATTGCGCGCGGGATTATTGGGAACATCTTCGACGCGGTGAATGGCGATGCGATCTATCGTCATGCTTCGATGTTCGAGGACAAGTTGGGCGAGCAGATTGCCAATCCGCTGGTGACGGTTGTGGATGATGGCACGATGATGCTGGAGCCGATGCTTGGTGGCTTTGGCACGTTGCCGTTTGACGGTGATGGTTTGCCGATGCAGCGCAAGGTGATCGTGGACAAGGGCGTGTTGCAGACCTATGTGACGAACACTTATACCGCGCGCAAGCTGGGTGTGAAGAGTACGGGTAACGCTTCGCGTGGGTTGGCTGGAGCGCCTGGTATTGGTGCGGGGAACTTCTACCTAGAAGCCGGAACGCTGACACCGCGCGAGATCATTGCCGAGGTGCAGAACGGGCTTTATGTCACCGAGGTTCTTGGTAGCGGTGTGAACCTTGTTACGGGCGACTATTCGCAGGGCGCTGCAGGTTTGTGGATTGAGAACGGCGAGTTCACGGGTGCTGTGGAAGAGATCACCATTGCGGGCAATCTGAAGGACATGTATCGCAACATTGTTGCGGTTGGGAACGACCTGATTTTTCGCGGTGCTTCAGCTTCTCCATGCTTCCGCGTAGAGGGCATGACGATCGCCGGCTCCTAGTACTTCGTACCGTTCTCGAGTACTTCGTACTGTTCTCGACGCCTTCGGCGTGTTCTCTGGGGATAGGTGGGTACCCCCTCCCCCCTGTTTTTCTAAAATCGTCTTTCTATTCGACTTACGATTTTAGTGTCGCTAAAATCGTCTTTTCATTGGAGTTAGAGGCAAAATCGTCTTTCTAAAGGGGTTAGGAGCGGAGTTTGCAGCTCCGCCTATTCCGGGATTGATGGCTCTATTTCTATTTTAGAGATTGCGAGGAAATAACCTGCCAACTCTATTTGGTTTGTTTTGATGGAGATGGGTGGGTTAGGGGCTTGACAGGATTTTCGCTCGTGCCTGTTCGTGTCTGTCTATAGGAGCTTTTCGACGATCTTCGCAATGCCGGAGATGTTTGCGAGTAGGTTCTCCGGGATGTGGTGGCGCGCGGCTAGATAGGCCGGATCGTTGTAGGCCAGTTGCGTTGCTCCTTGTTCGTCTTCCCAAACGAGAATCTTGAGCGGCAGGTCGATCGCGCTGGTGATGGACGCGAGCATGAGTGGAGTACCTGCTTTGGGATCGCCGAAGATGAACAGCTTTGTCGGTCTCATGGTGAGGCCAGCCTTTACGGCTTCTCCGCTGTGGTCGATGAGAGCGAAGAGATGGATGCTTTTTGCGACTAACATCGCCTGCAACGACTGCACGACTTCATCAACAGTGTGACTGCTGCGGCGTATTACGAGACCGTTGGTTGCTTCCTGCTGCATGTTGTTCCTCCGACCTGTGTGCGTTTGGATTCGTGATTACTGTTTGTTAGTTCGAGGTCGTTCCAAATCTCACGAGTCTTCCCGGTCTCACGTATCGTGCATACCCCACAGTAATTGCAGTGCATGCATCGCTTGTTGTGTGAATGATGCAGCCCCGCAATTTTTCGCTGGTTGAGACGATTCAATTAAGGCTAGGATGGTGCGGCCCGGATTCCTGAGTGGGCACTTCTTCTGAATGAGAATATCTATGGCTTCGTGGTCGCGCAGGGACGTACTGAAGAGTGGTGTGGCGCTGCCTACGTTGGGCCTGCTACCTGCAGAGTTATTACCAGCGCAGACTTCGGCTTCTCACACCGTACGCGAACGACTCTGTCTGGACGCTGGTTGGCGGTTTCATTTTGGCCATGCGACCGATGCGACCAAGGATTTTGGTTACAACTCAGGCCGCAACGGTTCGTTTCAGAAGACGGGAAACTTCCTGCCCGCGGCGGCACTTCCATTTGATGACACTGGTTGGACAGACGTTGATTTGCCGCATGACTGGGTGATTTCACTGCCGTTCAAGAACGATCCGTCGCTGAGCAGCAAAGGCTTTTATCCGATTGGCCGTTCGTATCCAGAGAACAGTGTGGGTTGGTATCGGCGTGTGTTCACGCTTGCGAAAGACGATGCGGGAAAGCGCATCAGCATTGAGTTTGATGGTGTGTACCGTGAAGCGCTTGTGGTGTTTAACGGGTACTACATTGGGCGTCATCGCGGCGGATATGATCCTTTCCGTTATGACGTGACGGACTTCATGAAGCCGGGCGAACCGAATGTGTTGTTGCTGCGTGTGGACGCGACTGAGAGCGATGGCTGGTTCTATGAAGGCGCGGGGATTTATCGGCACACGTGGCTGGTGAAGACGGCTCCTGTTCACGTGGCGCAGTGGGGAACGTTTGTTCGCTCGACGGTGGAGGGCAGAAAGGCGAATCTGCAGATCCGCACCGAGGTGGAGAATAACGCTGGTGCTTCAAAGGCTGTGCGCGTCACATCGACTGTGATTGATCCGAGCGGAAAGACTGTTGGGAAAGTTACAAGTAAGCCGATGGCGGTTCCTGATGGCGAGACCGGAACGTTTGAGCAGCAGGTGAGTGTGAATGATGTTGCGCTGTGGTCGCTGGAAGAACGCAATCTGTATCGGCTTGTGACTGAGGTGGATGCAGATGGTGTGGCGATGGATCGATATGAAACGCGCTTTGGTATTCGCACGTTGCGTTTCGATGCCAACGAAGGATTTTTCCTGAATGGGAAGTCGGTCAAGATCAAGGGCACATGCAATCACCAGGATCATGCGGGGCTTGGCGTGGCACTGCCGGATGCGGCACAGCGCTTTCGTGTGAAGACATTGCAGGAGGTGGGATGCAATGCGTATCGCAGTGCGCATAATCCGCCCACGTCGGAACTGTTGGATGCGTGCGATGAGATGGGCATGTTGTTTCTGGATGAGACGCGCATGATGTCTTCGAATCCGGAAGGCATTGCGCAGTTTGAAAACCTGATTCGTCGCGATCGCAACCATCCTTCTGTCTTCATGTGGAACATGGGCAATGAAGAGCGCGAGGCGACGACTGAGACGGGGTTGCACATCCTGTCGACGATGAAGCGGTCGGCAATAAAGCTGGATGGCTCGCGACCGGTTACAGTGGCACCGCCACCGCTTGGCATGGGGCTGGGGCAAGGCGGTCTGATGGTGAGCGACGTGATTGGTTATAACTACACTGACCCGCAGATTGAAGCGTTCCACAAGACGCATCCCACGCTGCCGTGCCTGGGGACGGAGAATGTCAGCGCCGTGGCGACGCGCGGAGCGTACGCCATTGATGAGGCCAATGGTGCTGTGAGTTCTTATGATCCGTACACCACGTCGGGGCGCGCATCGGCTGAAGGATGGTGGCGCTTTGTGAACACGCGTCCGTGGATGAGTGGCGGATTTGTGTGGACGGGATTTGATTATCGCGGTGAGCCTTCACCGTTTCAGTGGCCCAATATCAACTCAGAGTATGGCTTTCTGGATACGTGCGGCTTTCCCAAGGACACGTACTTTTACTACCAGGCATGGTGGACTGCGAAGCCGGTGCTCCACATTTTTCCGCACTGGAACTGGCCGGATTTTGTAGGTAAGGAGATCGCAGTCTGGGCGCACTCCAACATGGACGAGGTGGAGTTGTTGCAGGATGGCACGAGTCTTGGGCGGCAGCGTGTGCCGAAGGATTCGCACCTGCAATGGATTGTGACTTACAAGCAGGGAACGTTGGAGGCTCGCGGCTTCAAGGCAGGAAAGCAAGTGATGTCGACGAAGCGTGAGACAACGGGTAAAGCAGCGAAGTTGGCGATTCGTGTTGATCGTACTGAGATGGATGCTGACGGTGCGGATCTGGTTTTTGTCGTGGCGGAAGTACACGACGCTGAAGGTCGCGTGTTACCTGTTACGGATAACGAAATCT
Organism: Terriglobus roseus; assembly: GCF_900102185.1. Lineage (NCBI taxonomy): Bacteria > Pseudomonadati > Acidobacteriota > Terriglobia > Terriglobales > Acidobacteriaceae > Terriglobus > Terriglobus roseus. The sequence continues at coordinate 298,834 of NZ_LT629690.1, forward strand.
CTTTCAACGTGAGTGGGCCCGCGCGTGTGAAGGGGACCGGGAATGGTAATCCCGTGTCGCATGAGCCGGACACGGGGAGCAGTCGCAAGGCATTTGCAGGGATGTGCATGGGGATTGTGCAGGCGACGCGAGAGAGTGGCAACGTCGTGATCGAGATCACTTCGCCGGGGTTGGAACCGGCTTCAGCGACTGTGACATCACGCGTTGTGAAGGAACGGCCAGAGGTCGTTGTTTGGAAACGTGAGGTGCCTGCTGGTGAGGGAGTGACCGGACTGTGGCGACCTGTGTTGCAGGATGGTCCGAGCGGACCTGATCCGCTTCAGCTGGCTGTATCTGGTGACACGCTGTATACATTCATCCAGCGTGGCAGTGTGTTGACGGGATCTATCGATGCTCCACCAGCGATGTTCGGACCTGCTACTACTGGCGCGGTGCAGGGAACGGTGGAAGGTGGGCGCGTTCACTTTACGTCTGGAAGCACGACGTATGACGGCGGTGTGACGGGAGACCGTATGGAGCTGCACCGGACGATGCCGCCGCGTGGAGGACAGCCAGCGCGTGCGGCTGAGACTGGTGCGCATCCTGTGATTGGACCGCCGCCGGATGGTTCGGATCCGTCGTTGGGGCTTGGTCGACGCGGAGCAGGCACTCAGCCTGCGTTGATTTTGCAGAGGGCGAAACGCTAGGAGCAAGCCTTCTCCAAAGAGCGAGTGGTGACAATGCTGCTGCGCGCTTCCTCCACTTACGTTGGACGGTTGTTTTTTCGCTGTCTGCTCGAAGTTGTTCCATTTTGGACAAAGTCAAGAATCCTATATTTTGCCTAACGCTTCTTTCATAGCGCATCTTGACTTTGATATGTATTCTCCCAGTGAAGATGAACGTTAGTACTTCGGGCTAGCGATTCAGACTATTGTTCTCTCTTGCTTCTTCGTTCCAATTTTCTGTTTTGGAGATTCGGTGAAAAGTTTTTCTCTCTTGTGTTCTCGTGTCGTTCGAACTGTCTGCCCAATTCTCAACAAAAAGAATGTAATAACGGCAGCGGCGATGCTTTGCGGCATATCTGTGGGAACGATGGTCCCCTGTGGCTATGCGCAGAGTGCGCACTTTAGCGGATCGCAAGTTACATTGCCGATCACTGGTCTGAACAACCCTGAGCAGATTGCGTCGGATGCCAATGGGAATTTATACATCGCCGATGTACTGAACAATCGCGTACTGAAGGAAACCCCGACTAACGGGAGCTACGTCCAGACCACGATCGGTGCCGGACTGTCTTCTCCGCGCGGTGTTGCGGTGGATGTCAGCGGCAACGTCTACATTGCCGACTCCGGTAATGGTCGGCTACTGAAAGAAACGTTATCAGGCGACACGTACTCCCAGAGCACGGTCAGTAGTTCTGTTGGTGCGGCATGGAGTGTTGCTGCGGACGCGAGCGGAAATGTTTTTGTTGTAAATCCCGGCAGCAACCAAACACTGAAGGAAACACCGTCAGGCAGCAGTTACGTTGAAAGCACGATCGGTACCGGGATATTGCTGCCGACCGCCGTAGCAGTGGACACAGTCGGCAATGTTTATGTCGCTGACCTATACATGAACCAGGTTTACAAAGAGACGCTGACCGGTGGAAGCTACGTCCAAAGCACGGTCGTCAGCGGCCTGAACGCTCCCATCAGCATCACCGTGGATGCCAACGCGAATGTCTTTATTGCGGTCCTCGGTATCCCGGGCAATGCGCAGGCGAGCCAGATCCTAAAAGAGACGCCGTCGGGGAACAGCTACACCCAGAGCCTGGTGGGGAGCACTGCCTACAACGTTGGTCTTCCCTATATTTCGGCGGATGCCAACGGCGATATTTTGATGGCAGCTTTGGGTAGTGGTTCAGGCTTCATTGCCAAAGTGAGTCCGTCGTCCGGAGACTTCGGTGCCGTGAATGTTGGCAGTTACAGCTCGCCGGTATCGTTGATCTTTACGTTCGACTCGGCGGGTACCATTGCCACTCCGTCGGTGCTGACTCAGGGAACAGAAGGTCTCGATTTTACGGATGCTGGCACCGGAACCTGCACGAGTTCTACATATGCCGCAGGGACGAGCTGTACCGTTGATGTGCTTCTGAACCCGAAGTTCTCTGGCCCCCGTTATGGTGCGGCAGTGCTTCGATCGACTTCAGGAAATCTGATTGCTACTGGTTATGCTCACGGCTCTGGGGTAGGACCTCAGATCAACTTCCCGGCTGGCAATCTAAGCGCCCTATCCCTGAGCAATGTGACGAGCCCGATTGCAATTGCTCAGGATGCAGCCGGAAATCTTTATATCGTCGAGGCCGTAAGTTCCGGCAGCCCTCAAAACGCAGTCGTTAAGGAGACCTGGACGGGAAGTGGCTATACCCAGAGCGTTGTAGCTACGGGCTTTACGTATCCCATTGGGGTGGCGGTGGACGGAGCCGGAAATGTCTATATTGCTGACCAGAATGCTACGAGAGTAGTGAAAGAGTCGCCCCTGAGTGGGGGTGGCTACACGCAAAGTGTAGTCTTCAGCGGCCTTGGCAATGTAGAGTCCGTGGCAGTTGATGGTAGCGGCAATGTGTATATCGGAAGCCTGGCCTACAAACTATTGAAGGAAACATTGACTGGTGGCAACTACGTCCAGAGCCAGATTACAAGTTCTGTCTATCCGTGGGGAATTGCAGCGGACGAGAAAGGCAATTTGTATGTGAGTGATGGCTCAAATCAGCTTCTTAAGCAGACCCTATCCAACGGCAGTTATACAGAGAGCACGATTGCCAGTGGGTTAAGTGGACCCCATGGGACGGCTGTCGATGGAAACGGTAATGTCTACATTGCGGAAACCTTCGGAGATCGGATACTCAAAGAAACGCTTTCGGCTGGCACTTACTCGCAGAGCACGATCGCCAGCAACTTCGGTAATCCTTTCGGTATAGCAGTCGATGGGAGCGGCAACGTCTTTGCATCCAGTGCTTCTGCCAACAGGGTCTGGAAATTGAATGTTGTAGATCCCCCGAGTTTGACCTTTGCAACAACGACTTCGGGTTCGACAAGCAGTGTGCAGAATGTAACGGTTCAGAACGTTGGCAATTCCCCATTGAGTTTTCCGATTCCGATCTCTGGAAATAACCCCAGCATCGCTACGAACTTTAGCTTGAACAGTACGGGAACGACGGCATGCCCTCTTATTGGGTCGGGTGCCTCGAACGCGGGAACACTGGCTGCAGGTGCTTCCTGCCAACTTTCTCTAAGCTTCGCGCCAACTGCAGCGGGCAACATCACTGGTTCGCTGGTATTGACGGATAACAATTTGAACGCGGCTGCTCCGAGCTATGCGACCCAAAGCATCGCGTTGAGTGGTACCGCGCTTGAGTTGCCGATACTGACTTTTGCAGCCATTCCTACGCAGACGTATGGCAATGCACCTTTCACTGTAAGTGCAACATCGGCTTCAACTGGAGGGGTTACCTACTCTGTTGTGAGTGGTCCCGCGAGCATCTCGGGGACGACAGTGACGTTGACTGGAGCAGGCACGGTCATGTTAAGGGCAAGCCAGGCAGCGAGCGGAAACTATGGCGCGGCGACTGGGACGACCAGCTTTGTTGTTATGCCCATGGTGCCAACGCTGACGTTTGCCGCGATCCCTGCACAGACGTATGGCAACGCGCCTTTCACTGTGAGCGCAACGTCTGCCTCAACTGGAGCCGTTACTTACGCCGTTGTCAGTGGTCCGGCAAAGATCGCCGGAGCGACGGTTACATTGACTGGAGCAGGTACGGTGGCGCTGAGCGCTAGCCAAGTGGCCGACGGAAATTACGCGGCTGCAACGGCCACTACGAGTTTCAGCGTAGCGGCACAGAGCTTTACGCTTTCTGCCGGAACAGGTTCCAGTAGCGTTACAACCACTGCAGGCGGGGCAGCAACCTATACCCTCTCGTTGTCGCCAGGGGCCGGAACAACCTTCCCAAATGCGGTGAATTTCTCGGTAAGCGGTCTTCCTACAGGAGCGACTGCGACGTTTTCTCCGACGACACTTCCAGCCGGTAGCGGGACGACATCGGTCACCTTGACGATTCAGACCAGCAAAACCCAGACGGCACGCAATGAAAGCTCTTTCCCAATAAGCCCTATTGCACCTGTTGCATTGGGATTGTTGTTGCTGCCGATCGCAAGTAGTAAGTCTGCTTGTAAGCGCCTGCAACATGGTCAGCGTCTATTGGCGATGCTGGCTTTGGTATCGCTCTCTCTGGGGGCAGCTATGGGCTTGAGTGGTTGCGCTGGCAACGGTTCGGGCTCATCGGGGCAAACGACTGCCAAAACTTACACCATGGTTGTTACAGCTACAGACGCGACAACCGGTCTCCAGGGCACGACCAATTTGACACTGACCGTGCAGTAGAGTGGCGTGGTTTTGTAATTGGAAGTAAATGCAAATGGCGGAAGTAACTTAGTTACTTCCGCCATTCATTCATTCATTTATTTGTTTGGTTGACTAGGAGAGAGCCCAGCCGGTGCGGTTGGGGCGCTTGATGTATGGGGCTGCTTGTGGGCAGTTCTTTGCTTCCATCTTGTGGGCGTCCCACTCGATTTTTTGGCCGACGCGCAGGGAGACGCAGCCGAGGAGCATGATCTCTACGAGGCGGCCTGCTACGTCGAAGCGTGAGTAGCAGTCCTCGGGCTTGTTGGCCTTGATGGCGGCGAGCCATTCGGCGGCGTGCGCCTGGACGAGGTTCGCGTTCTTTCCGTCGGTGGACACCACGTGCTGGTTGCGCGGGATGCGTTCCGGATACTTCGCCATTGCCGGGTGCTTGAGGTAGTTCACGAATTCCTTCTCGCCCTTGAGCTTGATGAAGAAGTTCGTGCCGTAGTCGTCTGGCGAGAAGATCATACCGCCTTCGCCTACGAGCAGGCAGCCGCTGTCAGGGAGTTTGCCCTGCAGAGCGGCGATGTCTGCGGTGAGTTCAGCGGGTGGCTTGTTGGTGAGGTCGTGGCCGCCTCGGAGCGATTCGTCGGGCTGTCCGCCGTCATACCAGAAGAGAGTGCAGGGATCGTATTCGACCTTGCGGCTGTGGTGGAAGAAGCTGGGGTGCTCCAGCGGCACGTGGGCGGTGCGCTTCGGGAACTCGAAGCGGATCTTGGTGCCAACGGGGTAAGACTCCTTGTTCATGGTGCCGAAGGGGACGGCTTCAATTTCAGTTGGTGCATCGAAGCCGAGCGAACGGAACGGCATGTTGACGGTGTGGCATGCCATGTCGCCGAGAGCGCCTGTACCGAAGTCCTGCCAGCCGCGCCAGTTGAATTGCGTGTAGACGCCGTTTTTGTCTTTGGGATTGCGATGACCGACATACGGGCGCACGGGCGCGGGGCCAAGCCAGATGTCCCAATCAAGTGTGGAGGGGATTGGGTCTTCTCCGACGGGGCGGTCCATGGCCTGCGGCCAAACGGGGCGGTTGGTCCAGACGTGTACCTGATGCACCTGGCCGATGATTCCGTCCTGAACGACTTCGACGCCGCGGCGCAGACCGGGTGCTGCGGAACCCTGGTTGCCCATCTGCGTGACGAGTTTCTTATCGTGCGCCATGTTGCGGAGGTAGCGGGCTTCGTAGATGGTTTGCGTGAGTGGCTTCTGGCAGAAGATGGCCTTCTTACGCTTCATGGCAGCGGACGCGATGATGGCGTGCATGTGATCCGGCGTGGAGACGGTCACGGCGTCGATGCGGTCGCCCATCTGTTCGAGCATCTGACGGTAGTCCTTGTAGAACTTCGCGTCAGGATACTTCTTGGTTTGGATCGGATAGGCGTCGGTGCCGGCGTCGACGTCGCAGAGCGCGACGATGTTTTCACCGGCGCAGGCGTCGGTGTCGCTGCGGCCTTTGCCGCTGATGCCGATGCAGGCGATGTTCAGCTTGCTGTTGAGATGTTGTCCGCGCACGATGGCGGGCGCCCCGATAGCGAGTGCACCTGCGGCCAGAGCGCTGGTTTTAAGGAAGTCACGGCGGTCGACACGCGCGGGGGCAGCGGTCTCAATTTTCAGAGAGGGCAGATTATCAATAGGTTTGGACACGGGCACAGGATACACATGGCACATTACAGATGCCAGTGTGCTGTCATTACAGGTGAGGGGATTGGATTAGTTGGCGGAAGATGACTCGTCCGCGACGATTACGACCGCGGTCAGAGGCGCTACGCTGATGGCGCTTGCGGCGTTGTTATCGAGTGACTTACCGACGAGCTTTGCGTTGGTTGGAGTCGTGAGGGAGCCGTATTCGTAGCGCGTGATGTTGGTAAGTGCGCCCTTGCCCTGCACGTTGACGTATGCCGTGTCCGTGGTGCCGCGGTTGATGAGCATGACGGAGAGCTTGCCGCTCTTTTGCTTTGCCGCGTGGACGAGAAGATTGCTGCTGGCGCTGGTGGTCATGACGAGTTGATCGCCTGCGCTGGCTAGGATGGTGGCGAGTTGGAAGCCGTAGAAGGCTGGGCCGGGAGCTTCGGCTTCACTGAGGAATGTGCCTGCGCCGCCGTGCAGTTCGAGCCATTCGGCGTTGTCGATGCCTGATTCAAATGAGGTGAGCAGATCGTGCGCGGCGAAGAGCGCGGTGGCAACGTCGGGTGTGGTGGTGGCGAGTGTGCCGTTGGGGTTGGTCTCCGTCATGAAGATGGGCATGGGAGTGCGTGAGGTGGTGCAGAGACTGTTGGTCTGCGATTGAATGCCTTGCACGATGCCGGGGAAATCCTTTTGCGGATTGCTGAGGAGTTCGTCGGTGGTGACGGCGTTATAGGTGCCTGGGTAGTAGTGCAGGATGGTGAAGTCGAAGGTGGCCTGGCTGCAGGCCGCGGTGAGTACGTCGCTTGTCCATGTGGATGGGATGGGGTCGATGTCAGAACCGACAACGATGCCGACCTGGATGGTGGGATCGACGGCGCGCATGGCGTTTGCGTATGCCGCTGCGCCGGTGCCGTATGCGGTGGGTGATAGTGTGCTGATGCCTTGTCGGCTGTCGGGATCGTTTGAGTATCCGTTGGAGTAAATGAACGGCGCGTGCAGATCGGTTTCTGTCAGGATGCTGTTGTAGCCGTTGTAGTAGATCTCGTTACCGATCTCCCAATAGCGGACGCCGATGGGTGTGGTCATGCCGAGGCGTAGGAAGTTGAAGCCGTCGTCTTGTGCGAGCGGTTGACTGGCGCGCAGCGATGCCCAGTAGCCGACGGTCTTCCAGTCGTAGCCGGTTGCGTCAGTGCCGATGGTTTGAGTGTTGCCAGGGGCTCCGTTTGCGTAGGCGACCCATGCTGCGGCTTCCTGCGGCTGGCCTCCGGTGTTGGGTGCGGAGCAGTCGTTGTCGCCGCTCCAACTGGTGGAGATTGTGCCGGAAGCATCGGCTACGCTGGTGCCGTAATTTACGGTGACGATGCCCGTGGCGCCGCTGGCCTGGAGGAGTTTCGCAAAGTTTCCGAAGTCAGAGTTGGCGGCGAGGTAGCCGTTCCAGATGTTGGCGCAGGCTCCGGTGTCGTTGGGCGAGAAGTTTGGCGTGAGAGTGTGTTGCGCCCAGTGGTAGCGATCGGAATACGAGCCGCCGGGGAAGCGGAGTACCTTTGCGCCCGCTGTTACCAGTAGCGGAGCTGTGCCGGTGATGTCGCCGATGGAGTGGTCGTAGACCGAGGTATGGATGCCGTAGGCTTCGGCGGAAATTGTGCGCAGCGGGATGTCGGAGTTGACGTGCACGCTGGTGGTGGAGACGAGGAACGAGACGGGGATGGTGATGGTCTTGCTTGGGATGGTGCTGTCGGTGACGGACACCACGACGTTGTAAGTGCCGGGTTGCGTGACTTGTCCTTGCAAGGTGCCGGTGGAGGTGAGTGTGACGCCGGTTGGCAGTGTGCCGCTGGTGATGGCGAAGGTATATGGCGATGTGCCACCCTGCACAGTCAGCGGTTGCAGGATGTTTTGGTTGATGGGGACTATGAGCGGGGCAACCGTCGTGGCAACCAGCGGCGGTGATGTGACGAGGATGTCTACGGTGCCGGTGCCGGTTTGGCCGACAAAGTCTGTCCAGCGAATGGTCGCGGTGAAGGGAGCTGCCACGCTGGCGGTGCCGGAGACGCTGCCATCTGCATTCAATGCGACTGAGTCAGGCAGAGTGCCGCTGGCGATGGAGAAGCTATACGGTGCTGTGCCTCCGCTTAATAAACGCGAGGTGAAGGATGCTCCGCGCGCAATCTGCACAGACACCGTGGATGCCACTTGTAGGCGTGTGGATGAGTTGAGTGAGAAGGATTGTGTTGCTGTCTTTGCAGGGGTTTCGGAGTCAGTGAGTGTGATCTGAAACGCGTAGGTGCCTGTGCCGGTTGGATTGCCAGTGAGTGCGCCACCGGAGCTAAGAGTGAGGCCCGTGGGCGGGGCGCCGCTGGTGACTGCGTAGGTGTACGGCGATGTGCCGTAGCGCGCGAGCAGGCTTGTGCTGTAAGTGGTTCCTACGATGGCTAGCGGGAGCGTAAGCGGCAACAGTTCCGGCGCAGTGATCTGCTGCGGGGAATCTGGGGTCTTTGTCTCTTGTTGGCCGCAACCGGAGAGGAGCAACAGGCAGCAAAGAAAAAGTCGGGGGATGGTGCGTGTTTGCATCATGCAGCGCTTGGTTGAGGATAGCAGCGCGTATTGCGTGACATAGTGACCGCTTCAAAAGCGCTTTCACTGCACAGATGCACGAATGCCCAGGCTCATCTTGTGAACCTGGGCATTCGGTTTGTTTCTCTCTACTTGAGGCCGTAGACGACGATGGAAGCCGAGCCTGAGGCCATGGGCCAGGTGTTGGATTTCATGCCGGAGGTTACGGCGATGCGTTGTTTGCCTGCGATGGCGTAGCTGATGACGCCGCCGCCGATTGCGCCGCCCGTGGCCGTCTTCCATGCGATGTCGCCGGTCTTAGCGTTGAAGGCATAGAGAGTGCCGCCGAGGTCACCTGCGAAGATGAGATTGCCTGCGGTGGGTGTTATGCCGCCTACGACGGGTGCAGGTGTGCGGAAGCTCCATGCTTCTTTACCCGTTGCCGGGTTGAATGCTTTGACCCAGCCGGTGGCTTGTGTGGGTGCGTCAAAGGTGATCTTTGGTTTCGGTGTGTTGGTGCTGGTGAGTGTGGCGCACCAATCAACGGCTCCGTTGTAGATGAGCTTGGTCGCGGGCGAGTAAGCGGGGTTGCTCCATTCATTGCCGCCGAGTGTGCCGGGGCAGACGTGCGGGCCGGTGGCGGTGAGCGGTGCGGTCTCGTTACTTACTGTTGTGGCGTTCGCTGTCCATGCGGGTTTGCCAGTCTTGATGTCGCCTGCGTAGATGCGGCCGTCCTTGGTGGCGGAGGCGACCATGGCTTTGCCGTTGATGGAGTAGAGCAGCGGAGCCGCGGAGACTTCCCAATCGTGGAAGTCATGCTTCACGGGGAGATAGGTTTGTTTAACGGCGCCGCTCTTCGCATCGAGCGCTACGGAGAAGGCAGCGTCTTCGGTGCTGATGGGGTCGCCGCCGGGAACGTAGAGCGTGCCGGTGGCTTCGTCGAGTGTGAAGGCGGTCCAGGGTGTGCCGCCTTCGTCAGCGGTGCCCTTCACTTTGGGTGCGGGGGCTGCGGGGCCGCGTGACTTATCGTCTGCGGAGCGCGGCACCATGTACTGCTCCCAGATGATCTTGCCGGTGGCGGCGTCGATGCCGTACATGCGGCCCTTGGTGGGCATGCGGCTGCTGCCTGCGTTGCCGGTGAAGACCATGCCCTTCCAAGCGAGGACTGCGGCGGAGGTGGTTTCAAGGTGCTTGGGGTCGCCGAGGGAGATGTCCCAGAGTTTCTTGCCGGAGGCGGCGTCGTAAGCGAGCAGGCGCGCGTCCTGTGTGCCGCGGAAGACGCGGCCATCGGCGAAAGCAACGCCACGGTTGGTGTCGTTAGGGATGGCCATGGTGTAGTCGTCGTGCGCGCGCCATTTTTCAGCGCAGGTGTTTGCGTCGATGGCAATGGTGTCGTGTGCGGTGGTGATGTACATGGTGCCGTTCACCACGACGGGGCCGGTCTGGAAGCTGCTCTGTAGTTTGAGGTCGTAGCGGCAGAGTTCTTTCAGGTTGGCTGCGTTTGCCGGTGTGATCTCAGTCTGCGGGGCGAAGCGCTGGCCGTTGAGCGTGCGGTTGTAGCTGGGCCAGTCGGATGCGTTTTGTGCGTGCGCGGCGAAGGGCAGAAGGACGAGGCTGGCTGCGATGATGTGACGCATGATTGTGCTTGCTCCCAAGGTGCATGGCGGGTGTCACGGCTGCGTTCACGACGCGGTCTGTGCGTGCCATGCGGACACGAGGATTGTAGTGCTTCGCACCGTTCTCGACGCTACGTGTGTTCGCGTTTTGGTAGAACGCTAGAATCGGTGAGTGGCAGTCGAACCCATCTTCGAGCATGAGATTGCGTTTGATCCGGCGCAGGCGGCGGATGCGTTGAGGCAGTTGCCTGCGGGGCCTGCGGTGGTGGGGCTGTTTGGGCATAGCGCTACGGATCGTCCGCATTTGATGAAGAGTGCGAATGTGCGTCGGCGGTTGCAGCGTTTGCTGGAGCCTGCGGAGGGGCAGACGAAGCGGCTGAATCTGCGCGATCGGATTGCTCGGATTGCGTGGCGTGAGGCGGGCAGCGAGTTTGAGTCGTTGCTGTTGCTGTATCGCGCGATGCATCTAGCGTTTGGTGCGGATGAGGCGCGGAAGCGGATGCGGTTGTTGCCTCCGTTCACGATTCGGTTTGCAGCGGAGAATGCGTATCCGCGGATTTATGTGACGAACCATTTGCGTCGGCGTTCGTTAACAACGACATTTGGTCCGTTTGCTTCTCGCACTGCTGCGGAGCGTTATTGCGAGGCGGTTGAGGAGTTGTTTCTGATTCGTCGTTGCTACATGGAGCTGCATCCTTCGGTGGATGATCCGGGTTGCATTTATGGCGAGATGAAGAAGTGCATGGCGCCGTGCCAGATGCGATGCAGCGATGAGGAGTACAGCGCGGAATGCTCGGCTGTGTTGAGCTTTTTACAGACGCGTGGTGGCTCTCGCATTGCGGCTCTGGAGGCGGAGCGCGATGAAGCTTCTGCTGCTATGGAGTTTGAGCAAGCCGCGGCGGTGCATGGACGCATTGCGAAGGTGAAGGCTGCGGCTGCGTTTGCGGATGAGTTGGTGCAGCCGTTGAGTGAGTTGAAGGCGGTGTTGGTGATGCCTTGTCCTTCGCGCGCAGAGGATGATGCTCCGCATGTGGCGGTGTGGAGTTTTGCGGATGGATGTTTCCGCGGACCGGAGCGTGTGTCGTTGCTGGGTGTGCGGTTGGCGAAGGAGCAGGCGGAGGTTGGGTCCAGCTTGTTTGCGCAGCCGATGATGCTTGCGGCTACTCCGCTTGAGGGTGGTGCTGCTTCTGGTGGTTCGTCTTCGGGTTCTGCGGAGGAGCGGATGCTTGCTGCTGTCGCGCGATTGTTGGATAGTGCTGCTGGTGCGCGGGACATGGTGGAGCTTGGGGATCAGTTGTCGCTGTTGAAGCGTTGGTATTACCGGCCGGAGAAGCAGCGTGTGGGAGCGATCTTCTTTATGGCTCGTGGGGAGTGGCCCGTGCGACGGATGGTGCGGGCTGCGGCTAAGTTGGTTGCTCCGGTTGAGGCTGCTCCGAAAGTCGATGTAAAGCCCGAATAGTTATTAGCTTTCTTTTCGTGATCTACCCATCCTCGATTTCCTAATCAAAGAGCAGGCAGTCAGGCGAAAAAGCTGTGCTTGACATCTTTCTGAAATCCACTACCATTTGGTTGTGAATCGATTGGACACTACGTTTGCGGCTTTGTCTGATCCGACTCGGCGAGCTATGGTTGAGCGGCTTGCGCGGGGGCCGGACTCGGTGCATGGGTTGACCGAGCGATTTGATGTGTCGCAGCAGATGATTTCGAAGCACATTGCCGTTCTGGTGCGCGCACGGATTGTTGTGAAGACGAAGCGTGGGCGTGAGAGTGTGTGCTCGCTTCGGCCCGAGGCGATTAAGACAGTGAGTGACTGGGCTTCTAACTATCGCCGACTTTGGGAAGAGCGTTTGGACAGGCTGGATGCGGTTGTAACTCAACTGAAGAATGAGGAGATCAGAAATGGGAAACAGCATGGCAAATGAAACAGAGCGGATGACCATTACGCGCGTGTTTGATGCTCCGCGCGAGTTGGTTTGGAAGGCTTGGACAGACCCGAAGTATGTTGTGCAGTGGTGGGGGCCGAAGGGATTTACGACGACTGCATGCAAGATCGATTTTCGCGTGGGAGGGAAGGCGCTCTTCTGCACGAAGTCGCCGGAAGGGCAAGAGTTCTGGAACGGGATTGAGTATTTGGAGATTGTGCCGTACGAGAAGATCGTCTCGCTTATGTACTTTGCTGATGTGGACGGGAACAAGATTGATCCCGCGCAACTGGGAATAGAGCATGAGGCAATTGAAGGGGCGTACGACATGACTCTGTTTGAGGATCTTGGAGACGGTACGACGAAGCTCACCTTTATTGGCAATGAGCCGATGAAGGACGCGGCAGAGAGCGGTCAGCTTGAGGGCTGGATGGAGACTCTGGACAAACTTGCTGACGTTGTCGCGGAGTTGGTTTAAGGCGAACTAAGAAGCCGACGATTGATGATTGTCGCGTGCGAGATGCAGTCAGGTGTGGCGAGAAGGTTTCTCGTCCCTTGGCTGTATCGTCGTTTTGGTCGACCTACGAGCGCTTATTGAATGTGATAGGGATGCTTGTATCTGAAGTGGGTGGCGGAGATACATCCTCACTGCCCATCTTTAGTTTACAAGAGGCGGGTGGGCTTGCCGCAAGGTCCGGGTGTTGGTTCATGATCGTCATTCGGCGTGGAAGAATGCGCCGCGGAAGATGCTTCGTCTGGACCTGATGCTGACTTGATCTGGTTCGACGTTTCGTCACTTCAAAGGAGCGATTGAACTTATGTCGGAAGTGGATAGCAGGTTTCGTCGGCAATACTTTCATGGCACCCGTGCTGATCTTCAGCATGGCGATCTGATCACTGTTGGCTACGCGTCGAACTTCGGAGAAGGGAAAGTACTGTCGTGGGTGTATTGCACGGGAACGCTGGATGCTGCGATATGGGGTGCGGAATTATCTGTTGGGGGTGGGGCGGAGAGGATCTACGTGGTAGAGCCGACCGGGGATATTGTGGATGATCCGAATTTGACGGATAAGAAGTTTCCCGGGAACCCGACTTTGTCTTATCGATCGCGTGAGCCGCTTCGCGTTGTGGCGGAAGTTACGAAGTGGCAGGGACATTCACAAGAGCAGATTCAGAAGATGAAGGGTGGTCTTGAGCGTCTCAAGACGGAACGCGCTGAGATTATCGACTGAGCCTTCCTTTGTGAGAAAGCGGAGCGCACAAAACTTCAGAGCGGCTGTTTTGGTTATGTAGGGCGACTCTAAAGAAACCGTCTAGGCTGCAGTATCCTGATGGCATGCGAGAGCAAGAGCTTCGGCAATATTTTCTAGGTCAAAGATCTGACTCTGAATTGAGCCAAGATTTGATCGGCTCTGTGGCGCAGATTGATCAAATTGTGTCCTCCGTTCAGATCGTCGACATGCAGGAGTCTTTCTGCGTAACGAGGCCACACCTCGTAAAACTTTGTGACGCTTTTGTCAGAAGGGCACTATCGGCAAGTGATCTGAGTGTTGTTGCTTTTGCATTGCTGGCTTCAGACGCTTTCGAGTGGCATGACGAAATCGTGAGTGAGGTTCTATCGGACTGGTCTGCGCCTGAGGTGAATTACGTATTGAACGCAGACACGATCAACATGCATCGTGACTGGTTGCTGGGATATGCAGAACCTTCTGAACGAACACCCAGTAATACCCATCTCAAAGTGGGCAACCTGCTTGCAGTGAGAACGAAGACAGTATCTAACAATTAGGATGTCGTCATGCGGAAGACCTCGTCGAGCTTTGAACCGAATATAGCTGACGAAGACTTTTTCCAGAGGCTTCGCCGTGACTTAGATCGCCAGATCGCAGATTATGTGTACAAAATTCCCGAGGAGGCGATAGGAAATCCCCTTCCTGCTGAGACGATTTCGGACTACCTCGAGTCGATGCGTCTCTGCCTTGTTGACCCTCATTGGGAAGAAGCAAACATTTGCACTCCTGAAGAATCGCTCGCTGGTACGGGTGTGAAGCGCATGTGCGTGACTATGGCCGAAGAAGATAGTTATGTCCTCATTTTTGATCCACTATGTGAGGAATACCATCTGGCATGGCGAAGCGCTGAAGGCCTTGGGACATGGGGTATCCGAGGGGCTGGAGTGGATTGCTTTATCGCGCGATAGCAAAGCGATATGTGCTTTGTACCGGGTTTTACGTCCTGATTTGTGGGAAGGCGGAGATGCGGAGTTTGGCTCCTGCGTAGGGGACTAGTGTGATGGTTTCTTGTGGGCGGGCGCTGGCCAGGTCTTTGCCTGCGAGTGGGCTTTCTGGGAGTGGGTTGGCTACTCCGTCGGTGCTGCGCCAGCGGTCTATCTGATGGGCTTGGACGCTGATCGTTACAGCGGGTGTTGCGGTGGCGAATGGGTGATCGCCGATTGGTTTCTCTTCTACTTTGAGTTTTGGAATCGTGGATTCGTCTGCGGCTAGTGCGTAGTTCCAGGGGCCGGTGGGGAAGACTTGCCAGTCGGCGGTGGGTTTGCGGTCGCGGAGTTTCATCCAGCTTTGGCCGGGGTCGAGTGAGAAGAGTAGCGGGCCGCGTTCGATTGCCAATGAGTTGTGGAACCAGCGGGTGGCTCGGGGCTGCATGGGCAGCTTGAGGGTGATGGTGTCGCCGGATTTCCATTCGCTCGTGATGGGCGTGAAGGCTGCAGGTTTGAGTGGGGTGGATTGGCCTGCGATGGTTGCCGTCGCTGCATCCGTCCATGCGGGGCCGCGGAGATGCAGCGGGAATTGAACAGGTTTGTCGGTGTTGATGGTGATGCGGACGGTGTCGCGGAAGGGGTATTCGGTTTCTACCGTGATGTGGACGGGCGTATCGCGGACCTTGGTTTTGATTTCGCACGGCGCGTAGAGGGTGATGGCCAGGCCGTCGTCTGGTGTGCGCATGGCGAGGCTGGCGGCGAATTTGGGCCAGCCTTGGTGGAAGTTGGCTGTGCAGCAACCGAAGTGCGGTTCGAGGCCGTATAGGTTGGATTCGGGGCCGTTGGTGCTCCAGGGTTTGCTGTTGAGGCTGCACTGGACCTGGTTGGGTTGCTGGTCGTACTGGTGTGCCCACATGTCGTCCGTGAATGTTCCGGGCAGGGCGTTGTAGGCGATCTTCTCGATGCGGTCTGCGATGGCGGCGTCGCCGAAGGTGGCCAGGGCGACTTCCAGCGAGAACATGGTGTCGACCACGGTGCAGAGTTCGGTGCCCTGGACGGGATTGGGGCCGGCGAGGTGTTCGTCGCAACTGAACATGCCGTTGGGTAGGCCGTGGTACTTGTCCAGCGTGGCGAGCTGATAGGTGAAGTTGGCGTGTTCTTCGGGCTTGCCGTTGGAGCGGTACTGGACGGCGGCCGTCTTGAGGGCCATGCCGTTGTTGACGCCGTGGGCCTGCATGGCGCGGTCGGGCAGCGGCGAGTCAAAGCCCTGCGGGCCGAGGATGGTTTTGTCCGTGGCTTGCTCGAAGGGGAAGTGACGGAACTCGGTCTCCCAATCAAAGCCCTGCTTTTGCAGGAGGGCGGCAAGTTTGGGGAGTTCGGGGTCGTGGGTCTGGTCGTAGAGCCACTGGACGCCGTAGGCTGCGTCCTGCCAGCGGTAGAGTCCCCAGCTTTGCAGTGGGCGGGTGGGGAGTTCGGCGAGCTGGTGATGGAAGTATTTGGTGAGGAGTTCGGGGACACGCTTGTCGCCGGTGGCTTCGTAGTGCTGGATGAGGACTTTGACCATGACCATGCGGGGCCACCAGTCGTTGTTGCTGGCGGGGCCGATCATGCCGTTGGGTTGCTGGTGGGTGAGTGTCCATTCGACCCAGCGGTTGGCCTTGGCTTTGAGCTTGGGGTCATCAAGGAGGACGGCGAGGGGGTAGAGGCCGTCGAGGAAGTAGGGGCCGCGCTCCCAGCTTTCGCCGGTGCCGCCGAGCCAACCGCTGTTGTTGCTGAGGTCGGGCCAGAATTCGTCGAGGTGGCCGCCCATGCCATCGGCCTGGACCTGGAGTTGGCGGCGGAGCCAGCCGGTGGGCTTGATTTCGCCCAGGGGGAGCGGCTGGAAGGCTGTGGGGGCCAGCTTTTGCGCCTGGTCCTGCGTTTGGGCGAAGGCGCTGGGGAGCATGGTGGCGGCGGCGGAGAGGGTGCCGAGTTTCAGGGCGTCGCGGCGGGACAGGTTCATGGCTGGCAGGAGTCCTTCAGGGGAAAAGGGTAGCGCCGGATGAATAGACCTGTCATCCGGTAGCCAGAACCGCTGTGGGTGATGCACAATAAAGGCAGGTTTCAACCCGTCTGCTGGCGCGTCTCGCCGCCGCCGGGGAAGTGTAGCCGCTGACGTGCGCAAAGGTCGCCGGGGCGGTTGAACAAAGTTTAGTTGTAACGAATTGCAAGCTGCCGGTTACGGGCCATTGGGTCACGAAGGGCGGCTGGGTACAAAGTTCTGAACTACAGCAGTTGCTTCACCGGACGGTAAACGGCCCCGCCTCCACCCCTTTGTAACGGAGGCAAGCGTGGTCACAAACTCCGGAAAGCAGTTGATACGAAGAGGTTTTGCAGGAATGCATCACTGGTCGCACACGAGAGTTCCATCACCACCCGGAGGGCGTTTTGGCGCTCGTTCGGGGGAGCTTGTGCTGCGCTCGGGTAGCCTTGGTTCAGATCCCACCCTGCCGTTTGGGATTGTTTCGCGCTAAGACAAGCGCAGCTCCCGCACTGACCTGAAGTCTCTCGTAACCGTTAGCGGAAACGAGCAGGACACATGTCGAAGGAAATTTATATCTCCACAACGCCGCATGAGACGCGGCTGGCCATCGTCGAAGACGAGCAACTGGCGGAGATTTACTACGAACGCGAGAACGAATACACACTCGCAGGCTCCATTTACAACGGAAAAGTGACCCGCGTGCTGCCAGGCATGCAGTCGGCGTTTGTCGACATTGGCCTGGAGCGCGATGCCTTCCTGTATGTCACCGACTTCATGGAAGAGCAGGGTGACTCCGCAGATTTCGATTCCAGCGAAAGCAACGGTGGCGGCGGTGGTGGTCGTCGTGGCGGACGCGAGCGCGGTGGTCGTGAACGCGGCGGACGGGATCGTGAGCGTGGTGGCGAGCGTCGCCAGGCTTCGGATGCTTCTGCAGAGACCGAAAGCACTGTTTCTTTTGATGAGCCGATTGCACCTTCGCCGACTGAAGGCGTGGGCACGATTGATGCAGAGGGGACGGGTGGCAGCCGACGGTGGCGTGGACGTCGCGGACGTCGTCGCGGTCGTGGTCGCGGTGAATCGCCTGAGGTTACGGCAACGACTGCGGATGATACCGAGTCGGTGACGATTGAAGGCGGTTACGACGAGGACGAAGAGACGACCTCGTTGAATGCTGCTGATGAAACCAGCGCTATTGAGATTGATCTTTCTGCTGAGGCTGAAGCGCCGACGCAGGGTTATAACCCGAGCCAGGGCCGTGAGCGCGGTCGTAAGGATGATCGTCGCGGTGGCCGTGGTGGACGGGATCGTCGTGGACGTAACGGTGGGCGTGACCGCGATCGTGGTGAACGTAACAGCCGTCCGGCAGAGGCTCCGCTGTATGACAACAGCTATGCGGGATACGATGCACCGGAGGACCTGCTGCCGGAGTCGACGGGTGAGCCGATTGTGCTGCCCGGAGAGTCGATCCGTAAGTATCGTGACCCTGCCGAAGTAGCCGCGGAAGAAGAAGAGGCACGGAAGAACGCGCCGCCGAAGGCTGAGGTGGTGACGGTTTCTACGCCGTCGATTGAGATTGTGGGTTGGGATGGTGGTTCGGTGTTGCCGGGCGAGACGCTGTCGCGCCATAAGAATCGTGCGCCGAAGGTTGTTGCTCCTGCAGTTGCAGAAGCTCCGGAACCCGCGCTTTCGCCGGAGGTGGAAGAGGCGCTGAGTGCTGATGCTGGCGCGGCCTTCGATGATGTGCCGGTTGCTCCTGTTGTGGAAGATGCGGAGCCGGTGGCACCTGAGGCCGAGTTTGAAGTGGCCCCGGTGACCGAGGTTGTTGAGGTCACTGAGCCGGTTGAGTATGAGCCTTCTGAAGGCGAGAGCGTGAGTGTGAAGGATGAGACTCGCCGCGATCTTCGCCGCTTTGAGCAGGAGCCAGATAAGCCAGAGATTTCTGCAGAGGCGGAAGCCATCATCGAAGCCGAGACGGATGCGATTGGCGAGAGCACTGAAGAAGTTGAGTATGTAACGGCGGCAGAGCCTGCGGAGACAGTGGCTGCAGAAGAGGCCATTGAAACGGGTGCGGAGACTGACCCGACTACTTATGATCTGCATGCTGAAGCGGAGACTGTTGCGGAGCCGAATTTCGCTGCTGAACCTAACTTCTCTACGCTGCAGGCTTCGGGCGAGTTGTTGTCAGTTACTGCTGGTGTGGAAGAGCAGGGTGTATCGCCGATTGCGCAGCAGGATATCTATGAGCCTGCAACGCCGGTCGCGGTTGAAGGTGCAGTGCAGTCTGTGACGCTGGCTGAGGCAGAGACCACGCCGGAACCGGTGGAGTCTGAAGAAGAGTTCCAGCCGCAGATTCATGCGTATGGCGATGGCGACTTCCACGAAGAAGAGATCGACGAGGAAGATGAGTTCGAGTACGAAGCTCTGACTGGCCACGCAGACGACGAAGAAGACGAGTACGAAGAAGAGACGCTGGAGGGTTCGTCGGATCTGGGCGGTGTGTTGCACGAGATGCACCTGGACCGGGAAGTACAGACCGAAGAGTTTGACGAGGAAGAGGATGCCAGCGGTGGATTCACCGAGGCTGACTTTGCCGGTGGTGATGAGGAAGAAGAGGAAGAGCCTTCCGAGTCTTCGACCAGTGAACCGAAACCGGAACGCAACGAGCGCAGCCGTCGTGGTGGACGTGATCGTCGCGGAGGTCGCAACAGTGGTGGCGATCGTGGACGTGGGCGTCGTCAGTCAGTGCAGACGCAGGACCTGCCGGCGATCAACGAATTGCTGAAGCCGGGTCAGGAGATTCTGGTTCAGATTGCGAAGGAGCCGATTGCAAAGAAGGGTGCGCGTATTACTTCGCACATCGCTTTGCCGGGACGCTTCCTTGTCTTCATGCCGACGGTGAATCACACGGGCGTGTCGCGCAAGATTTCATCGGATGACGAACGTCGTCGTTTGAAGTCGATTCTGTTGTCTGAAAAGGGCGATGCGCAGGGTGGATTCATTGTGCGTACCGCTGCGGATGGTGCGAGCGAAGAAGAGCTGCGTACCGATCTGCGCTTCCTGATCCAGATCTGGACTGACATTAAACAGCGGTCGGAGTCTTCGAAGTCGCCTGCGCTGATCTATCACGATCTGAATCTTGTCGAGCGTATTCTGCGCGATCAGGTGACGGACAACTTCTCTGCGATCTGGGTGGATACGGAGCAGGAGTATGAGCGTGTATTGCGCTTCCTGCAGCGCTTCCAGCCGTCGCTGGTGCGTCGTGTGAAGTTGTACACGAAGGAGACGCCGGTCTTTGAACACTTCGGCATTACGCAGGAGATTGATAAGGCGCTGAAGTCGAAGGTGTGGCTGAAGTCGGGTGGATCGATTGTGATCAACCAGACGGAAGCGCTGGTGGCTATCGACATCAACACCGGTAAGTATGTTGGTAAGACGGCTCGTCTGGAAGACACGATTGTGAAGACGAACCTGGATGCGATTCCGGAGATTGTGCGTCAGATTCGTCTGCGCGATCTGGGCGGCATCATTGTGATCGACTTCATCGACATGGATGACCGTAAAAATCGTGCGAAGGTGCTGCAGGCACTTGAGGACGAGATGAAGACGGATCGTGCTCCATCGAAGATTCTGCCGTTCAATGATTTCGGCCTTGTGATCATGACGCGTAAGCGTGTGAAGCAGAGCCTGGAGCGCACGCTGTGCATTCCTGATCCGATCACTGAAGGTACGGGCATGATCAAGTCGCCCATCACGGTTGCGAATGAAATCTATGTGGAGATGCGGAAGATGCATCGTCACCTGGAGAAGCAGGATGTTCTGCTGCGTGTGCATCCGGAAGTGGTGAAGACTCTGAAGCTGAATAATGCGAAGCGACTTGTGGAACTGGAAGAGATGACTCGGAAGACGATTCTGTTGAAGAGCGATCCTTCCCTTAGCCCTGAGGCGTTTGATATCCACTAATCGTTTTGTGAGTAGGAATAAGAAAGGCGGATGCGATTGCATCCGCCTTTTCTTGTTTGTGAATTTTTGTGTGTTAGTTGCAGAGTTTGAAGCCGGGATCGGACATGGAGGGTGGTGGTGTTGCTTTGCCCCATGTTGCGCTTGGAGATGAGCCCATGGTGAGGATAAGTTCGCCTCCGTTCGCAATGTCGGCGTGACGGAACCATGTGTTGTTGAGTGGCTTGCCGTTGAGTGTGGCGGATTGGATGTAGCGGTTGAGGCCGTCTTCGCCTGCGTTTTTCGCTACGATATGCAGCGTCTTGCCGTTGCCGACTGCGATGGTGGATTCAGGGATGGCGGGTGTGCCGAGGATGTAGATGCCCTGGCCTGCGACGGGATAGAAGCCGAGTGTGTTGAAGATGAGCCAGCTCGACATGGCACCGGAGTCGTCGTTGCCGGGGATGCCGCTGCGTGTGTCGCTGAACCATTTTTCAAGCGTGAGGCGCAGAACGTCTGCAGTGTGATCCGGGTGGCTGGACCATGCGTAGAGCATGGGTAGAAGGAAGCCGGGTTCGTTGCTGACGTCGTAGTGGCCGTGGGTGAAGGTGTAGTCGAGGCGGCGTGCGAATTCTTCCGGGCCGCCTGAGAGTTCGACGATGCGACGCATGTCATGTGGTGCGTAGAGCGAGTAGGTCCACTCGTCGCCTTCGTAGAAGAAGCTCCACCATGAGCCGCGTACATCTTTGTTAGGTGCGGCCCATGTGCCGTCGGGATTTTTCGGACGGGTGAAGCCTTTGAAGCCGGGAACGCTGCGTTTGGCGCGTGGATTTACGTCAGCGCCCTCTTCCAGATTTTTATCCCAAAGGTTTTCAAAGTTGTGTGAGCGGGCGAGGTACTTCTTTGCGATGTCGTCTTTGCCGAGACCGCAGGCGACTTCCGCGATGGAGTAATCGTCGTTGCTGTACTCGACTGTGCGGGAGCCGGAACGCTCGTCTCTATTCGTTACGTAACCTAACTTGTTGTAATCGTCGATGCCGCCACGGCCTTCCTTTTGCAGGTCAGCGGGAGTGACTTCCGCGTTCTTGATCATTGCCTGCAGAGCGGTGTTCCAGTCGATGCCGGGAAGATGTTTCACGTAGGCGTCGGCAACCATTACATCGGTATTGCTGCCGCCTTGCGTGCGGCCGGTGACGTTGCCGCTGCGTGCGTCGGGCATGTAGCCGTCGTGCTGATAGATGTTCAGCAATGAGCGTACGAGGTCACGTTCACGATCGGGTGCGACGAGTGTGAGGAAGGGCGCGGAGGAGCGGAAGGTGTCCCACACTGCGTAGTAATCGTCGTAGTAAGGTTCGGTGGATTGCCAGAGCGGATTCTCGCCGGTGCGGTCTACGGGCATCATCATGGTGTGGTAGATGGCCGTGTAGATCATGCGGCGTTGCTTCTCCGTTGCGCCGCTGAGGTGGATGGTGTCGAGCTGTTTCTGCCACTGCGCTACGACGTTGCGACGCGCTGCGTCGAGATCGTAAGTGGGCATCTCTTCGCGCAGGTTGTTGCGTGCCTGATCGATGGAGACGAAGGAGATGCCGACGCGCACGTGGACCTGTTGCTGCGCACTTGTTTTGAAGTCGAGGATGGCGCCGATGGGTGTTTCTGCGTTCACCGTTGCGTTGTGGTCATTGGTGATGCGGATGGTGGACGTGTCAGGGATGCTGTCTTTCCATGGGTTGCTGCCGTTGCCGGTCCATGTGCGTGCTGTGGTGACGGGCGCGTCGGTCTGGAGAACGAAGTAGACGCGGTATTCGCCGCCGCGATTCCATCCGCCACTGTAACGGCCGATGCCGGTGATCTCATGCAGGTTGGTAACGTGGACTTCACCGCCGACGAAGTGTTGGTCTTCCCATCCCTGCGAGTTGCCGCGCGAGAGGCAGTGTTCGAGATCGAGTGTGAGATGTGCGTTCTGCGATGCGGGGAAGGTGTAGCGATGGATGCCGGTGCGGCGTGTGGATGAGAGTTCGGCGCGGATGTTGTAGCGCGTGAGTGTGGCGGCGTAATAGCCGGGTTGCGCGGTTTCTTTTTCGCGCGGCGATGCGATGGCGAGTGGTGTGACGTCGCCCGTTGTGGGCATGACGAGGATGTTGCCGTACTTGCCTTGCGCGCCACTGAGATGTGTGTGGCTGAAGCCGAGGATGCTGCCGGTTGACGAGTAGCCGAAGCCTGAGGGCCTGTGGTCAAACGTCTCCATGTCTGGGCCGAGCTTGACCATGCCGAAGGGAATGGCGGAGCCGATAAAGGTGTTGCCGCCCCAGTCGACGCCGATGTAGGGATCGATGTATGAGGTGAGCGGCTTCGGCTGCTGCGCGTGAAGCGTGGAGGCAAGGAGGAGCGCGAGGGCAAGAGTCTGCTTCGTCATGGCGGGTCTTGAGAAGGGTACAACTTTGCGATGACGATTTGGTTGACGGAAAGTTTGGCTCGCAATGCGAAGTGCCCACATCTCTTGATCGAGATGTGGGCACTGTTGTTGGCTTTGGTTGTTGCTGGCTTACTTGGGGGTTACGCGGTAGACGCCGCCCTTGGCATCGTCTTCGAGGAACCAGAGTGCGCCGTCGGGAGCTTCTTCCACGTCGCGGATACGCTTACCCACGTCCCAGCGCTCTGCGGGCTTCGCCGTGGAGCCGGTGATGATGACGCGGTTGAGGGTGTGTGTGGCCATGCCGCCCATGAGCAGGTTGCCGTCCCACTGCGAGAACATCTTGCCCTTGTAAAACATGATGTTGCCGGGGGCGATGATGGGCGTCCAGTAGATGACGGGCTTCTGCAGGTCAGGGCGCGTGTCCGGGCTGGGGATGGGCACGCCGTTGTAGTTCACAGCGTAGGAGACGAGGGGCCAGCCGTAGTTCTTGCCCTTCTCGATGAGGTTCAGCTCGTCACCGCCGCGGGGGCCGTGCTCCGCTTCCCACAGCTTGCCATCGGGAGCGAAGGCGAGGCCGTAAGGCGTGCGGTGGCCGCTGGTCCACGTTTCAGACGGGGTAAGGTTGGGGCCTGGGAAGGTGTAGTCGCGGACCTTGGGTGCGGTCTTGGCGGCTTCCGTGTCTGACGGCGGATCGATCACAGGAACAGTCGGCGCGCCGGTCTTGCCAGCCCAGGGGTTGCCGGGTGCGGGCTTGCCGTCGAGCGTGAGACGGAGGATTTTGCCGAGGGGCTGGTTGGGATCCTGTGCTGGTGTCATGCGCTGACGCTCGCCCACGGTGAGGTAGAGGAACTTCTTGTCAGGTGAGAAGGCGATCTGCGCGCCGAACTGGCCGCCGAGTCCGCGTTCGCCGTCGCGCCAGATGACCTTCAGGTCTTCCAGGCTTGCGGCGTTCGGCTTTAGATCAAGACGAGCTTTTGCCAATGCAAGGCTGGAACCGCCCGGTTCACCGGGTTCGGAGTAGGTGAGGTAAACGCTGTGATCCTTTGCGTAAAACGGCGAAAGGAAGACGCCGAGCTGACCGCCCTGGCCCTTGTACAGCACGGGAGGAACGTTGGCGACGGGAATGCTTTCACCCTTCTGCGTCATGAGGACCATGCCGCCAACCTTTTCTGTGATGAGCATGCGGCCGTCTGGCAGGAAGGCAATGCGCCAGGGATAACGCAGCGTGGCCACCTGGGTCATGGTGAAGGGCAGGCTAGCTTCAGGCTTCTGTTCACCTGCGTTGATCTGTGCCAGGGCAGGCTGGAGAGCGGAGGCCAGCAGCAATCCTGTGAGTGCAAACCGTTTCATGGGTTTCCTTCCTTTTATGGGGACGTACACGATGAAAGATGACGAACTCAAGGATACGATGCGCGTTGTTTTCTGTGCATGAAAGATTGCGCCTGCGAGCGTCAGAAGAAAATTCGGTTCACGAAGATGTATGGGGTCACTTAGGATGAGGTGCCTTACAGGAGATCTTCTGGTGATGGGTTCTGGCTACATGGGGTTGAGATTTGCGTTGTTGGGATTGGGTGTTTGGGTTCCGGGTGTCGCGATGGCGCAGGCTGCAGGAACGAATCAGGGATGGACGCGATGGAACCCGGTAACTCCGCTAACGGCCCAGAGCTTTGCGCACCCGTCCATGTCGGACAGGCCGTGGGTGCGGATGAATACGCCAGATGGGCTGACTTCCGATGAGTTGAAGGCGGAAGTGGATGCGATGGCCACTGCGGGTATTGGCGGCGTGGAGATTGGGCAGGGAACGTTTCCGGCGACGCCGCAGTTGATTGCGATTTTGCAGGAGGCGAATCGCAAGGGGCTGAAGGTGAGTTTGAGCCATGGGGCGACGACGGCTCCGAAGGGATACAGCCTGGACGAAGAGAACGTGCGTAAGACGTTGTTGTTTACCGCGTCGGATGTGAAGGGCGGGCTGACTGCGGATGTGACCTTTAAAGCTCCGTTGCCGCCGGTGAATCGTGGGTTTGGTGGAGGCGGTGGTGGGGGCAGGCCTGCACCTGCGCCGCAGCCTCGCCGCAGCACGCTGATTGCAGTGATGGCTTACAAGTGTGTGTCTTCCTGCGAGAGCGGCGTCGCTACGCTGGATTTTTCTTCGGCTGTGGATGTGACGTCTCAAATTACGGCCAAGGATGCGGCTGGAGTGGGTGGTGGTCCTACTACGGGCAAGCTTGCTTGGAAGGCTCCTGACGGTGGTGACTGGAAAGTTGTTGCGTTCTGGTCGCAGGGCGCTAATGCGCAGCCGGATCTGTTTAGCAAAGCAGGCACGGATGAACTGATTCGCGGCATGGAGGCTGATTGGACGCCGGACGTGAAGGCATTGCTGAAGGCGAATGGTGGGGATATTTTTTATGACTCGCATTCGGCGGATCGCGGCAGCCCGACAGAGTTGTGGACGAACAACATGGAGGCAGAGTTCAAGGCGCGGCGTGGGTATTCGCTGTTGCAGAGTGCCGCTGCTTTGTTCCCGCAGAACTTCACGTTCAGCGATGGCAGTGCGGAGCGTGTGCGCAATGATCTGAATGCGGTGCGTACACAGCTTTGGATTGAGAACCATTTGAAGCCGATGCGTGCGTGGGTGCATGGATACAATCTGCGTTTGCGTTTGCAGCCCTATGGTGAAGTGGTTGCCGCAACGCCGGATGAGATTGAAGCGGCGAGTGTGTTGGATAGGCCGGAGACGGAGTCATTGTTCTTTGGCGATGAGGTGGATAGTTTTCTACCGATTGCTGCGGCGAATCATATGACGGGCAACACCTGGTACTCGACGGAGTGTTGCGCCGCTGTGTCGAAGGCGTATGCGCAGACATTTCAGGATGCTGTGATTCGTATGCATCGTGAGTATGTGGCGGGTGTGACGAAGCTGGTGTATCACGTGTATCCGTATCGTGATGCAAAGGATTCGAAGTGGCCCGGATATCACTCGTTTGGTTCTGCAGGATTTTCGAATGCGTGGGGGCCGCGTAATCCGAATTGGATTGATGCGACTACGTACAACGATTACTTCGCTCGCACGCAGCAGGTGCTGACGCAGGGTACGGCGAAGGTGGACGTTGCGGTGTACATGTTGAGCTATACGTTTCCGCAGCCGATGCAGGTGAAGGGTGGTTTTCACATCTGGCCGGATACAAAGCTGCAGGAGGCTGGATTTACGCGGGATTATCTTGATCCTGCGTTGCTGGCGATGCCGAGTGCGACGGTGACGAATCATGTGCTTGCAGCGAATAAGCCTGCGTATAAGGTGCTGATCCTGGATGGAGAGCAGCAGCCTAATGCTAATCCGGAACGCGATGCGATGCCGCTGGCTGCGGCACAGAGAATCCTCGCTCTGGCGAAGGCGGGATTGCCTGTGGTGGTTGTGGGTAAGGCGCCGGATCATGTGCCGGGACGCGATACGAAAGATGATGCTGCTGTGAAGTCGACCATGGACGCGTTGATGCAGTTGAAGAATGTGCATCGTGTATCGCATGAAGGGGATGTGCCTGCGTTGTTGTTGTCGTTGGGCATTCATCCATCGGCAGAGCCAGAAGCTCCTTCGCAGGTGTTAAGTCTACGGCGCGAGGATGCGGCTCGCGGCGTGCAGTATTACTTCTTCTACAACCAGCAGGAAGTTACGCCAGCGGGTGAGCCTGCGAATTTGTTTGAGCCCGCGGGGACGAAGGTGTTTGACGGCAAGGTGACGCTGCATGGGCAGGGTAAGCCGTACGCGCTGGATGCGTGGAGTGGCGCGATTGTGCCGTTGAAGGGATTCGAAACAGTTGAGGGTGGTGTGCGTGTGCCACTGCATATCGCGGCTGATGACGCAGTGGTCATCGCGTTGAGTAAGACGCCTCTCACTTCGGCTGTTGTCGGCGCTGTGGTGACTGCTGCTGGTAGCGGAAAGACGATGGACCTTACGGGAGCGCGATGGCATCTTGCGGTGGAAGATTGGAAGCCCGCTGTGAAGTATGGCGCAACGGGTGCGGAAGCAACGCAGACTTCGAAGGATGCGATTCCTGTGGAGTTGGAAGGACTGAAGTCGTGGAAGCAGATTCCGGGGTTGGCGGATGTGAGTGGTGTTGGCACTTACACGACAACGCTTAACTTGCCTAACGATTGGAAGTCCGGATCTTCCGTGTTGCGGCTGGGCGAGGTAATGGATTCGTTCCAGTTGAAGGTGAATGGGAAGCTGGTGCCTGTGAATCAGATCAGTGCTTCCGCGGACGTGGGTAAGTATCTTCATGCCGGTGCGAACACCATTGAAGTGCGCGTGGCGACGACGCTGAACAATCGGCTTTCGCAACTGGACGCAGATGTGCGCAAGCGAAAGATTGTGCAGGAGTATGGATTGATTGGGCCCGTGGTGCTGCAGACTTCAGCGCAGCAGTAATGGCCCCATCTATCTTAGGGATGGCATTGAACCGTAATGGTGTCCATGCCGCTGAGCCTGTGAAGCAATGCTTCAATGCGATAGGCATGTTGCACTTCGCAGTCGAAACGCACCGTGATGGTGATGGTGTTCTGACTGCTTTCACCGGTAAAGGAGCGGATGTTGACTCTCTGCGTTTCAAAGACCTGAAGCACTCTTTGGAAGAAGAGATGTGTCTGCGTTGCGCTTAATTCGAATGTCCATGTCATAAGTTGTTTCCTGCTGAAAATGAAAATGCCACCTACCCGCTTGGGTGGTGGCCATGAGCTGTCGGAATGTAAAAGCGTCTAAGTCGCTATCCGGCCACCCATGGCAGAAGTAATGCAAATCGGAAGAATCGCGCACACGGTGCATACCTGCGAGCGAAGCGAAAGTCCGAGATGGAGGTTGGTCGGGTACATACGTTTGTTGTCCTGAGTTATACCAAATTGCTCTTTCCGCTCGCAATTCTGTGCTACGAATTTACCGATAGGTGCTGGATGAATCGATTTGTGCTGCACGTTGTATTTGCAATGATCACAACAGGTTCTGTGCTGGCACAGGCACCTGCAAGTGCTGATCGACCTGCGTTTGATGTTACTTCAGTGCGGCCAAGTAAAGCAGGTGTGGCGCAGCGATCGAATGTGCCGTTGGACTCTGGCAATGTGTACAGCACGGTGAGTGCGGATGATGCGCGCACGGCTGCGGGTGGGTATTTTGTAGCGACGCATCAGCCGCTGTGGCGCTACATCTCGTTTGCTTATAAGTTGTCAGGAACGCAGGAGCTTTCGTTTCGCTTCAACATGTTCTCTGGTGCGCCGAAATCTGGTGCGCCTTTTTGGGTGACAGGTGGGTTTGATTCACCGCCGGAGTTCTTCGACATCTCAGCGCGTGCGCCTGCGGAGACGACGATCGACCAGATGCGGTTGATGATGCAGTCGTTGTTAGCGGAGCGTTTTCATCTTTCGATGCATACGGTGCAAGCGGACGCGCCGGTGTTTGCGTTGGTATTGGAGAAGGATGGTGTTACAGGTCCGAAGCTGCAACCGCATCCAGCTTCCGATACTTGCAGTGCGCCTGTGGCTGATCTGCCGCCGGTGTGTGGTGTGGTTGCGCATGTTGCTGCGACAACGCCTGGGCAGCACTATGGTGGACGCGGAGTTTCTCTTTCGCTTTTCGCGAACTCCATTCAGACGATGACAGGCATTGCTGCTGTGCCTCGGCCGGTGGTGGATGAGACGGGGCTGAAAGGGCTGTATGACTTCCATCTGACATGGGTGCATGATGCTGCGAGTGGAGACGCAGGCGTGGTGGATAACTCCGCAAACTTTCGCGATGCGTTGAAGCAGCAGTTGGGATTGAAGCTAAAGAACGATCGAGCGCCGATCCAGTTTTTGATTGTGGATCGTGTGGAGCGGGCTACTGAGAACTAGGTCGCTTTAAGGCATTTGCTGAACCCATTGTTTTCGCCATGCAGGCGCTTCGAATGGATCGGAAAAGTATTGCGTTTCGTGCACGACCTTATCGTCGCGGAACTCCATGATACTAACGGTGAATGCGGGCTTGCCCTGGTAGGTGATGGTGTATTCGGTGACCCAGAGGTTGCCCTGTCCGACGATTCGGTGCACGTGGAAGCCTGAGGGCTTTCCCGGATGATGGCCTCGCAATGCTTGAAGATTGTTTCGTCCGATGATGCGTTCGCCTGACTGCGGGTAATCGCAGATGGAGTCGTCGTCGTAGATGGCGTGCTCTGCGTTCAGGTCGCCGGATGCGGATGCCTGCCAATGCGCATCGAGCGCTGCGCGTATCTGTTGTTCTGACATGATGCGATCCTTCTGGACTGCGCACTCATTGTGAACCTTGCGAAGAGCGATTGACGAGACTGGCGGAAATCAGCGTTTGCCGCGAGTGCGTTGCCATTCGCGGTAGGCTTCGCTTTTGCCGATGCCGAGCTCTTTCGCGACCTGCTTCAGTGCGTCTTTTTCACTGATGCCGTTGCCGATGAGGCGACGGACTTGTTCGGCGAGGCTGGCGCTGGATTCGTTTTGTTCACTGAGAAGTTTGCCGGAGATGAGGAGGACCATTTCGCCGCGGATGCCTTCGCGTGATTGCACGGTGCTGCGGACTTCGCTTGCGGTGCCGCGTAGAAATTCTTCGTGCAGCTTAGTTAATTCGCGTGCGACTGCGATGGGATGCTGTGGCCCGAAGACGGCTTCTACATCCACCAGCGCTTCTGCGATGCGGTGTGGCGTTTCGTAGAAGATTTGTGTCGCTGACTCCTCTGCGGATTTAAGCGTTTCGCGTAGGGATTCGAGGACGGTGCGGCGTTCGCCTGCCTTGGATGGGAGGAAGCCGTGGAATGCGAATTGTTCCGTGGGTAGGCCGCTGGCGGTGAGCGCGCTGAGGACTGCGTTGGCACCCGGCACGGGGTAGACTGCGATGTTTGCTTCCACTGCCGCGCGCACGATCTCTTCGCCAGGATCGGCGATGCCGGGCATGCCTGCATCGCTTACGACGGCAATGCGTGCGCCTTCACGTAACGCGTTGACGAGTTCTTCGGAGCGGCCGCGTTCGTTGTGCAAGTGATAGCTGACAGTGGGCGTGGTGATGCCGAAGTGATTGAGCAGCTTCTGCGTCTGACGTGTGTCTTCGCAGGCAATGCGGTCGGCACTGCGCAGAATGCGGAGGGCGCGCAAGGTGATGTCTTCGAGATTGCCAATGGGGGTGGCGACGAGGTAGAGGCCGGGCGCGAGTGGTGCGTCGTTACTCATCTTCGCCGGACCTTGCTGCGGCCAGTTCCGTGACGCGTCGTGCATTGCCCAGCATAGACATGGATTGCGTGAGGCTATTGGGCGTGAGGATGCCGACGAGTTTTTCTTCGCGCATGACGGAGACGAGTTGCGCGTCGCGATTTTTCTGCATGCGTTCCAACGCGGGCAGGAGAGGCGCGTCGGCGAGGACGACTTCGACGGTGCGTGTCATCACGCCCTGGACGTAACCGTTGCCATCGGCGCGCAAAGCTTGCGCGAGTGTGTCGCGATGGATGGAGCCCACGAGGATGGGGCCACGCACGACGGGGAAGACGTCTTGAAGAGAATGAACGCTGCGACGGAGAGCGTCTTCCAGCGTGTCGGATGCGGAGAGTGTTGCGAAGTCAGTGAGCATGACTTCAGCTGCAGTGATCGTGCCCGCAGCTTGTTGGCCGAGACGGGTGATGGCGTCACCACGGCTGGAAAGCAGCAGCGAGCAGCCCATGACGATGAGCCACGCATTCGTGAGCGCTGCGCCAAGGATGATCAGGACCAACGATATTGCGTGTGACAGGCCTGCGGAGGCGCGTATACCGGAATCGTTGCCACGGATGCGGCGGAACTGGCGGCGCAACACGATGCCCGAGTCGAGTGGCCATGCCGGAAGAAGGTGTAGGCCGCCGAGGAGCACCTGCGCCCAGATGGCAGAGCGCAGCAGATGCTGCGGAGTGACCCACGGCTGCGCAAAGAGATTGATGGCCGGTGTTGCCGCGTACATCAGCAGCGCCATGGTGATGCCTGCGGCGAAGTTGGCGAGCGGGCCAGAGAGAGCGATGAAGCGCTCGCCACGGGTGCTGGCGTTGAGAGATCGCTCTTCCGTGGGGGCGGAACCGGTGGGTAGCAGTAGCAGGCGGTCGACGGCGAATCCCGCGGATGCTGTGGCGAGGCCGTGACCCACTTCACGCACGATCACTGCTGAAAGCAGTAGCAGCCAAAGGCCGAAGCCACGCATGCCGCTGCCGTCCAGAAGCGAGGACAGCATGATGATGATGGGCAATGAAAGAACGAAAATGGCGTGAAGACGAACCTCAACGCCGAAGTATTTGCCCAGAGTGACAGACCATCCACGCATGTTGGATTGATTGTAGTTTCTTTCAGAGATCAGGGTTCGTTATCAGAGCAGGCTTTGGGGACTGCTGCCGGTTTTCATAGAATGGATTTATGCGTGTGATTGCAGGAACATATCGTTCGCGGGTGTTGGGGGCTCCAAAGGGGTTGGCTACGCGGCCTACGAGTGACCGGCTGCGCGAGACTCTTTTTAATGTGATTGCGGCGCGGGTGCCGGATGCTCGGTTTGCTGATCTGTATGCCGGTTCCGGTGCGGTGGGCATTGAGGCGATTTCGCGGGGAGCGGCTGAGGTTTTCTTTGCAGAGAAGAATGCTGCGGCACTGACCGCGATTCGCGGGAATCTGCGGACGCTTGGGATTGCGGGTGGATTTCAGGTGGAGGCTGGAGGGACTGCACCGTTGCTGAAGCGGCTAGCGGGAAAACCGCTGGACGTGTGGTTTCTTGATCCGCCGTATGAAGAGGTAGAGGAATATCGCAAGACGTTGACGACGCTGGGCGATGCCGGGAATGAGTTGGTGGACGCCGATTCGCTGGTGATTGCGGAACATACGCGCAAGCAGGCATTGCTGGATCGTTATGGTGTTTTGAAGCGGACGCGGACGTTGCTACAAGGCGACGCCGCGCTGAGCTTCTATGCCATGGAGACTACGGATTAAGGGTTGAAGCCGCCACCTGTCAGGGTTTGCGTTCGCAGGTCGAGTGCGAATGGGAGTTCCTTATCGGAGGGCATGTGCCAACCCTTGCCGCGGAGAATGGTTCCGTCGACTGCGACTTCCGTGACGCCTTCCCAGGTGAGTTTTGGGCTTTGCCACATGCCGTCTGGTGTGAGGATGACGGCGTCGTGGAAACCGATGAGGATGAGCGCCTCTGCTTCCGGAGCGGCGTGGACGCTGACTACCGGGCGGATCGGCAGGAGAGCGGTGGCTTCTGGTTGGCTGGCGGGAATGCGATAGGCGTAGCCACCGGCGACGGCGAGAAGATGGTCCGGATTGGGTGTGGACCACAGGCCGGAAGCCAGGTTCTTATCCGAGAAGCCCAGAGCGCATTGGGCCACGAAGTTTGATCCGTCCACGGGTTTTACGTTGAGCCAGAGAGCGCCGCGGGCGAGCGCTTCTTCTTCGCCTGCAATGGCCAGCGGAAAGACGAAGTGGCGCGCGGGCATGATCATGGGCGCCCCGTTGAGGACTGATGCCTGCCAGGTGTGGGGAAAGTCGTCGGTCATAGTGAATGCTCCCATCCGGCGGGCTCTAATCGTTCCGTTTTGCCGTTGCTGCGCAGGGTGATGTCTTTGCCCCGAACGATTTGGCCGATGTGGGTGATGGGGATGCCGCCGATGCTGCGCGGGACTTTACTGGTGGCGGATGCGGTGAAGAGGAGTTGGTAGTCTTCGCCGCCGTGCAGGGCGTGTTGCAGAGCGTCTTTCTTATTGGTCAGGAGCTGGTGAAGTGGAAGCGAGTCGGCTTCGACGATGGCGCCTACTCGGGACTCTTCGCAGAGGTGGGTGAGGTCGGTGGACAGGCCGTCGCTGATGTCGATGGCTGCGGAGGCGAGGCTGCGCAGGCGTTGGCCAACGCGGAGTTGCGGCTGCGGGTAGAGGTGCGGATGGTCGTCAGCCGGGGAGGCTTTGCGGAGGCTTCGAGGCGATTTTGCCAGGGCGGCGAGTTCGGCAGAAGCTCCTCCCAAATGGCCGGTGACATAGAGGCCGTCGCCGGGACGCGCTTTGCTGCGGCGGAGTTCCGTGCCTTCCGGGACGGAGCCCAGAAGGACAATGTCTGCGAGGATGGCGTCGCCGGGAGCGGTGGAGGTGTCGCCGCCTGCGAGGGGTGTCTTGGTTTGTTTCGCCAGATGAAGCAAACCGCCTAGAAAGCCGTCAAGCCATGTGCGGTTTGCAGCGCGACGGGTGAAACCGGTGGGCAGGGCCAGGGACAAGAAGGCGGCCATCGGTTGCGCGCCCATCGCGGCGAGGTCGCTAAGGCCCCGGGCCAGGCAGCGGTGCCCTGCGGAGGCGGCGGGGTGCCAGTCTCGGCGGAAGTGGCGTCCTTCGAGGGAAAAGTCCGTGGTTACAAGAACATCGTGGCCCGAAGGAGGGCGCAGAACGGCGCAATCGTCGCCGATGCCGAGGCGAACCGCGCCCTTGGGGCGTCCAGCCCGATTGCGAAGCTGTTGGATGAATTGGAGTTCGCCGCTTGCCACGTCTTTCAGGATAACGGCGAAAAAGTTCGTCTTTTCGCAAAGGCGGCGCGTATTTATTAGTGTCGGGAAAGAATTCGCGGAACTATCACCGTCTATGAGGCAACCCGTGTTTACCGGACAGCTTCGAGGCGGGTAAACTTAAAGAGTCGGAACGATCTGGCAACTCGCATTTCTGAATCGAGATCGGTAAATCGCATTTCGCGATCTTGGTCCACAGGATGAGCTTAGTTTTGAAGAAAAGTTTTTACGTAGTACTGGTATCACGCGAGGAAGACGGATCGTTGCGCAGGGTTCCTGTGCCGCTGAAGTTCGCCTGGATGTTTGCGGGCGCGGCGGTGGTGGGTCTGTTCACGATCGCCGGTCTGGCTGGATCGTATTCTCGTATGTTGTTGAAAACGGAGCGTTTTAATCAGCTTCGTCAGGAACACAATACCCTTCTGGGCGATTACGCGAAGCTGCAAAAGCGCGAGCATGAGAAGGAAGTCCAGGCAGCGTCGTTGGGTGCGCTGGCCAGCGAGGTTTCCGCGCTGTATGGTCTGACCGCGAAGGGCATTGCCAGCAGCACACAGGGCGTTTTTGGACGAGGCCGCAAGTCTGCCGGAACAGAGACTGCCGTTATTGCGCCGACGGAGACTACATCGGCTGACGCTGGTTTTAGCAATGCGAACTATTACAAGTCGTTGCAGGCGTTTTATTCGTTGCGGAACACCGCGATGGATGGCTCCATGACGCGCGCAATTTCGAACAGCTTTGCGCCCTCCGGGTTGGGCAATTTCGGTATCGGTGCAAATCTGACCGGAAGCAATATTCCTACGTTGTGGCCGGTTCTGGGTTCGATTTCGTCTCCGTTTGGTGGACGGCAGGATCCGATCCTGGGCAATGGCGAAGGCGAGTTCCACAAGGGCGTAGACATCTCGGCCCCGTATGGCACTCCGATCCGTGCGACTGCGGATGGTGTGGTGCAGATGGCTGGCATGGGCAACGGATATGGCCGCGAGGTGGTGATCAACCACGGTGGCGGCGTAGAGACGACCTATGCACACATGTCCGGTTTCCACGTTTCGGCGGGTGAGCAGGTGGTGCGCGGACAGGTGATCGGTTATGTGGGTACCAGCGGCCGTTCGACCGGCGCACATGTTCACTACGAGGTGCGTCTGCGCAATGTACCGGTGAATCCGCACAAGTATCTGCGGGACTCAGTTAATGGAATCGGCACCGAGATCGCCAGCAAGTAGCGTTTGGATATTTGAGGAATAAAAAGGCCGCTCATGGAGCGGCCTTTCTTCATTTGTAATTGGAATCTTTAGCGGACGCCTACGGGACGATCGTTGTTCCATTCGTCGGCGACGACGCCGATGGAGTTCAGCGTATCCATGGCTTTTTCCATGTTGATGCGAAGCTGGCGGCGAGCGACTTCCGGTGCGTCATGTGCTTCTTCAATGGCGACGACGCGGCCGTAAGGCCATGCTTCCTTGGGGATCGCATTGAGTGCTTCGGCCAGATTAGTGGGATCAATGTTCAGAATCTGGCGACGTGCAGCCTCAGGACGCAGCATGGTGCCCTTACCCAGATCGCTGGGATTGGCGTCCGGCATCAGCACGTGCAGCGTGATCATCTTTTCCTGCACGGTGAGCGATGGGTTCTGCCAACCGGAGATGGAACTCACGGACATGTAGAGGGTCTTGGACGGCGGGGGAATCTGTGCCAGATCGCGTCGCGCGTCGTTCAGTTGCGCTGCGGCTTCACGGCTGGCTTCCGCCGCAGAGGCGGGCCGGCTGTGGCAACCGGTCAAGGGGACCACGGAGAGGGCAGAAAGGAGAAGAAGGGCGGAGATACGCACATTGTTAAGAATAACAATGCCAGCTATCGACGTTGCAGCAGAATGTGGGCGGTGTGTCCCATTTTGTTACACGGTGGTAATGTTTCCATTCACACCGTTGGGGAAGAACGCGCCCTTGGCGGTTCCTGTTGCGGTGTTGTTGTACAGAATGGCCAGCGTCTGCGAAGTGGAGCGCTGATAGGCGAAACCGTTGAAGGTATTGGTCTGACCGGGAACGCCGTTGGAGGCGGTATCGAAGAAGCCACCGTTAGCCGTTGTGGGACCCTGCTGGGCGAGGGCGGAGGTGCCGGGATCGCCGGGTTTGATATCAAAGCCGTCGGCGGGAACATACCCGGGAAGGCTGCTAGGGTAGCCGGAATTCTGCTGAATGGCGATAAGACGCAGCGCACCCGCGTGGAATCCTTCGACGGCGAGCATCTGCGCCAGCGCGGTGGAGTTGTTGCCGCTGAGGCGAGCCATGATGCCCGCATAGGCTGTGGCACCCACATCCTCCAGCAAGCGCGCGATGGGGGTAATGTTGGACGCGTTGACGGCGGTGATGGCGGAAAGATTGAGTTGCGGCCGAGCAATGGCTAGCCCATTGCCGACGGCGGTTCGCAGCGCGGAGACGTGTGATATCTCGTCAAAATAAATTTCAGCGAAGAGATCGGTGATCTGCTGATTGGGGAAGGTCAACTGCCCAGGGGCACCTGTGGGTGCGGGGCCGCCGCCTGTCAGTGAGCTATCCAGATCTTTGCCCGTAACGATATAGGAATACAGAGTGGCCTGGAGATACTCAATGTTCAGAGCGAAGTTCAGTGTGTCGATTTCTGGTTGCGTTGCGGCATCCACGTAGGGTGTAGGGTCGCCGCATCCGACGGTGATCGCCGCAGCTCCGGCAAGGCTTGCGCAACTGAGAAAACGACGCCGGCTCAGAAGGTCGTCCGTGATGTTCTTCTTCAAGCCGGATGCTGAAACGTCTGCCATGTTGCCATTCTCTCCTTACGGCGTGGTCGCGAAAAGATCACATCGCCATTCCTTCCCATTTCGTGAAAGGATAAGCCCGAGCCGTTGCGCACTTAGAGCGCAAAACAAGGTTAAGCGTTGCAATAAAACCGTATGCTTTCATGAGAAAAGCATTCGCGTCCGGTAAGCGCACAGAGGTCTCTGCCTGAAAGTAATTTTTGCTTCCGATCGGAGTAGTCGTGCGTACTTACACACTGGATACTTTCCGCAGGAGAAGGATGAATGGCCAAGAGCAATGAAACCCTGGAGAAGCTGAAGCGTGGGATTCTGCAGTTTCAAAGCGAGGTGTACCCGGCACGCCGCGAAGAGTACGAATACGCTGCCACACACCCACAGAAGCCGCATACGCTGCTGATCACATGCGCGGACTCACGCATCGATCCCGAAGCACTCACGCATAGTGGCCCCGGCGAAATCTTTGTCGCACGCAACGTGGGCAACATGGTGCCAGCCTATGGCGACATGCTGGGTGGTGTGTCTGCCGTGATTGAGTATGCGGTGGATGCGTTGAAGGTGAACCACGCTGTTGTATGCGGTCATACGGACTGCGGCGCTATGAAGGGAATTCTTGCAGGTGAGGGAGCACTGGATGCCATGCCCACTGTCAAGACCTGGCTTCGCAATGCGGATGCTGCTAAGCGCGTGGCGCAGACAATCGACGGCGAGAAGCCTGCATTGCATACGATGACGGAGCAGAATGTGTTGCTGCAGTTGCAGCATCTGCGCACGCATCCGTCGGTAGCGGGAGCGATTGCTCGCGGTGACCTGACGTTGTCGGGATGGGTATACGACATTGGTCACGGCGATGTGCGCATTTATGACGAGGCGGCGAACCGCTTTCTGTCTGTTCGAGAATCCGTAGCCCAGGAGGCCACTGCTTGATCGTTCCTCACGCGCCGCAGCTTCGACGACTGCTGGAATACGTAGGCATGCCGCTTCTGCTGTTGTTTCTTTGGGACGCTGTCATTGTTCTGCTGTACAAGGTTGCTCATTGGGATTGGCTCGCTTTGCCACATATTCCACTTGCGCTCTTTGGCTCATCCATTGGCCTGATTGTTGCGTTTCGCAATAACAGCAGCTATGGCCGATGGTGGGAGGCGCGAACGATCTGGGGTGGTATCGTCAACAATTCAAGATCGTGGGCACGAGAAGTGCTCACGGCCATTGCACCGCAGAAACCCACGGAAAAGGATGCGGTTCGTGCCATGCAGGTGCGCATGGTGCATCTGCAGATTGCGTGGGTGCATGCGTTGCGTCAGCAGTTGCGTGGTCTGCCTCCGCTGGACGAGTTACATGGTCTGCTTCCAGAAGATGATCTGGTGGCTTTGAAGGACCAGAAGAACGTGGCCTTCACTCTGCAACTGTGGCAGGGAGACCTTGCACGGCAGGCCCTTGAGAACGATTGGATCGATAGTCTGCAGTGGTCTTCGCTAGATGGGACGCTGAACGATCTGATCGATTTTCAGGGCGGTTCGGAGCGTATCAAGAACACTCCGATGCCGAAGCAATACGACTTCTATCCACAGTTGTTTGTGAAGATCTATTGTCTGCTGCTTCCGCTGGGGCTGGTGCAGAACATGGGTTGGTTTACGCCGCTCGGTTCCACGCTGGTGGGATTCATCTTTATCGCGCTGGATAAGATTGGGCGCGATCTGGAAAATCCTTTCGACAACACGATCTACGATATTCCGTTGACAGCGATGTCCCGGACTATCGAGATCAATCTGCGGCAGTCTCTGGGTGAGCGCTCTTTGCCTGCACCGGCAGAGGCGGTTCATGGCGTGCTCTGGTAATACCGGAGCATACAAACTCCTAAACTTTTAGTTGACACACGGCGGCGGACAGGCGCATTCTTACTCCTAAAGATTTAGGAGGAACGAACGCGAATGTCCGCCGCCGCTTCTGATAAGACTGCACTCACGCCGCTGGAACTGGAAATTATGCAGGTGCTGTGGAGCCAGGGGCCGAGCACGGCTGCGGAGATTGTGCCGCTGCTGAATGGCAACCTTGCTTACAACACCGTAGGCACCATGCTGCAAGTGCTGCTACGCAAAGGGCGTGTAAAGCGTACGGCAGAAGGGCGTGCCTATCGCTATCGTGCGACGGTGAGCCGTGAGCGGGCTGCGGGGTCGGCCATTGGCGATTTGTTGAAGCGCATGTTTGCGGGTGATGCGCAGGCCATGCTGCTGGCGATGGTGGACTCCGGGCACGTTGACGCGGAAGATTTACAACGCGCGCGCAAGGCTCTGCAGGCAGCGGAACGCGAAGATGCGAAAGAGGCACGGGGATGAGCGCGCCGGGGCTGTTTGACCAGGCGCTTGCTGCGTTTGCGCTGCATGCTGTGTGGCAGGTGCCATTGCTGGCGTGTGCGACGTGGTTGGCGGTGCGAGTAGGGCGGCCGAAGGTTCGGATTGCCCATGCGTTGTGGATGGCGACGCTGCTATTGTGTGTCGTTGCGCCGCTCTTATCGACCTGGCAGGGATATCGTGTGGCACGTGCTCACGCTCAGCAGAGTGCGGTTTTCATTAGCTACTCCGCGGACGATGCAGCGCACGATGTTCCGGCCATGCAACGCGAATCGGCCTGGCTGCGCTTCGCGCACAAGCACTTTAATACTGTGGATGGCTTACGGCCCCTTGCATTTGCTCTTCCGCCGCATGCGGCGCGTGGTATTGCAGCGCTGTATGTGTTGTTGCTTCTGTTTGCGTGTGTGAAATTCGGCATTGCGTGGCGACGTGCGCGGCTTTTGATACTCGCCGCGTCAGCTGACGTTCCGCAGCGGTTTGTTCAAGAAATGCGGGAGCAGTGCGAGTTGATGGATTGTGCGCTACCGTCTGTTGCGATGAGCGATGAAGTTGCGGGGCCGCTGTTGGCTGGAGTGTTGTGGCCAACGTTGTTGCTGCCTGCACACTCTGCAGATGAACTCAG
Organism: Terriglobus roseus; assembly: GCF_900102185.1. Classification (NCBI taxonomy): domain Bacteria; kingdom Pseudomonadati; phylum Acidobacteriota; class Terriglobia; order Terriglobales; family Acidobacteriaceae; genus Terriglobus; species Terriglobus roseus. The sequence goes on from NZ_LT629690.1 coordinate 337,849, forward strand.
CGAAGAGGAAGTTGAGGCGGTGTTGGCGCATGAACTTTCTCACCTTCGTCGCCGCGATCCTCTTTGGCATGCCGTGTCTTCCGTGATGTTGTTGCCGGTGCAGTTTCATCCCGCGGCAAAGTGGATTGCGTCGCGTATCCGGCAGACGCGTGAGATGGCCTGCGATGCAGATGCCGTGGCGTTGATGGGATCGTTGCGCTATGCGGATGCGTTGTTGTGTGTCGCAGAGCGTATGACCTTTTCGCCTGCTGCTACAGAAGGCGTAGGGTTGAGACTTTTCGATGTTGAGCACGTGTATACAGCTACCGCTCGCGACGGTCGGCTGCGGTCAAAAACAGGGCCTGCGACGGTGGGCCTCGAACTCTTCGACGCCACGGGCGCCATGGAGGAACGTATGAGGTCCATGATGAAAAACGATGAACCGATGAGCCTTCGCAGTCGTTGGACACGCGGCATTGCTGCTGCTGCAATTACCGCAACAGGAGTGGCGGGTGCTTGCATGATCCAGGTGCAGCCTGCCTTGGCTGCACAGCAGAAGGACGCGACAGCAGAAGCTCCAAAGATGAAGGTGGTGGTCGATGCAAACGACAATGGTCCCGCTCTGGTAAGCGGACGTCGGGTGCAAAAACAGTTGCAAGATGCAAGCCGGCGATTGAATGACGCCGAGACACATGCAGCGACCGACGAAGATCGCAACAAGATTGCCACCGCACAGCAGATGCTTCGCGCGGCGCAATCGGAACTAACAGCGCAGAGTGCTCCGCGCACGATGATGCTCCGTGTCGATCATGATGCGCAGTTGGAAAGTGGCGATAGAGTTAAGATCCACCTGCAACGCTTGGATGCGCAGTTATACAAAGTGCAGCTGGACGGACAGAAGCCCCGAGTGGATGTGAAACTGCAGGCGTTGCAAGTGCAACCGCGTGTGGAGTTGGAGCGAAGCCTGGTGATGATTACAAAGCTGGAGCCGCCTGTACTGGCTGTTTCTTTGCAGGAGAGCGACAGACCGATAAAGGTTTCTGCGAATGTAATGGCAGGAAATACGTTGACGAAAGTGACTCCGGAGTATCCAGCGTCAGCGAAAGACGCGAAGATTCAGGGCCAAGTGGTGTTGCACGCGATCATTGATGAGAACGGCAAGGTGGAACAGATTTCCGTCGTTAGTTCTCCGGATAGTGCGTTGTCAAAGTCTTCCATTGAAGCAGTACAGCATTGGACGTATAAGCCATATCTGCTGAATGGAAGGCCGACGGCAGTTGATACGACCATCAACGTGAACTTCACACTGGCACCATGATTCGTAGCTATCTTTCTGCAGCGATGGCGGCTGTCTGCGTTGCTCTTACGGGATGCAGCGCCGCGCATCGCGTGGATGCGCCTTCGATTCATTTGATGGAAGCTGCTGGCTATCCTGTGTTGACTTCTGCTGCGGATGCTTCGCAGAAGTTGACGGTGCAGACGACGATTGCGTTGGGTGCATCGTCAACTGCCGATTGTTCGATTGTGAGTAAGGTGTTTTCGCTGCAGCCCCCTGCTGATGCAGGTACTTCGCAGTGGATGATGACGAGTCCGAGCGTACAGGGATGGCAGGTGGCGGATACCGCTTCGCAGCTTCGCACAGAGTGGAGCGCGTTTGTGGCACAGCTTGCAGAACTCAGACGTGCGGGATGTTTTGGTGCAGGCCGGAGCACGGCCGTGTTGCAGCAGATGATTGCCGATGCCATTCCTGTGCCTTCGGATGAAGCGCTTGTGTTGCGTTATGGATTCAGTGGCGAAGGTGTCGCGGATCTGCAGCCGGGAATGGTGTTGCAGGTGGAACGTAGTGTTCTCGGCGAACGCAAAGGGCGGCGTGAGTTGCAATCGCTACAGGCAGATTATGAAGTGATTGCTGCTGGCGATGGTGTGCGGCTAAAGCAGGTGCGTGCGGAGACGCTGCACATGCAGGAGCGGCCTGATGAGATCTTCGCCCTGGATCGGCTCACGCAGAATGTTTCGCATCTGCGGTTGTTGTTGCAGAACCTTACACCGGGAACGTCGGCGCAGCGGCCGCCGATTTTGCTAATGGGTAAGGAAGACGCCGCTTTGCAGCGCGTTTCCGCAAATGTGGAAGCACAGGGTTGCGAGGCTGCTAAGAATGTTGCCGGTGTGCAATGTCTAACGTTTCATGAAGCGGTCAGCCTGCTGGTGGCGGTGAAGGTGAATCGTAAGCCTGTGACGTTTGCATTGGGAACAACGCTGGGAGTGGTGCTGGAGGCGCAGGGGATTGATCCTGCGACCGCAACACTACGTCGTTTGTTAACGAATGGCCGCGTGGCCGCGGTGATCTTTCCGCAGACGCGCGATGGCGCCTCCCGCATTGTGTTGCAAGGCGAGGATGAGATTGTCGGAACTAAGTTAAGTAAATGAACTAACGTTCCGGGTGCAGATTCATCTTGAGGAAGTCCACATAGACTGGCCAGTCGGAAGGAACCATGCCGTGGCCGCCGTTGTGCATCTCGTAGCTTAGATCGTGAAAAATTGGTACGCCTGCTGCGGGTAAAACATCTGTGCCGAGGTCCTGCTTGCCGTAGAGACGGTAGACAGGGCCTGCAGCGACGGCGGCTAGAAACTCGCCTTTAGGATCGCTCCAGAAGTCGGTGTTGCCAGTTTGCAGCAGCAGCGGACGCGGCGCAACGAGTGCGACGAGCATGTTCGCGTCCATCGGTGCGTTATCCGGGAAGCCTGCGTAGTTGGCCCAGTTCTTCGCGAACTGATAGGGGTAACGGCTAGGCGCGGTCATGTGTGCGATGGTCTCGCCGTAGTTGCGATGGCTGAGTGCTCCGCCGCCTTCGCCACCGCAGCTTGCAATGACTGCGGCGAAGCGTTGGTCATGCGCGCCCGCCCACAGCGCAGTTTTGCCCAGGCGTGAGATGCCGTGAACGGCGACACGTTTTGCGTCGATGTCTTTGTCGGTTTCGAAGTAGTCCTGTACGCGGCTCATGCCCCACGCCCATGCCGCGATGGAGCCCCATGCGTCGCCGGGACGGTCGTCGTTGTTCTTGATGTTCATGGCGCGTATGCCATCAGGAACGCCGGCGGGATAGTCAGGATCGATGTCGCCGTAATAGAAGGTGGCGATGCCGATGCCTGCGTCAAGGAAGATGTCGGCGTTCAGTTTGCCGAAGGCGCGCGTGGGCATTTCGCGTTTGCCGGTCTTCGGGTTCCACACTTCGACGGGGCGGATGCCGGGATCGTCAAAAGCCATTTGCGGTGCGCCGAAGTTGATGCTGAGCAACACTGGCGTGCGCTTCTTGGCCGAGACTTTTGCTGCGGGAAGATATTCGACCAGGTTGATGTGTGGGCCGGTCTTCTCTTTGTTCAACCAGATCACAACCTGTTTGCGAATGGCCTTGCCGTTGAGGGCGGGGGTGCCTTTGTCGAAGACCTCGAAGCTCTCGTCTGCTGGCTTGCCGGGCGCAATGCCGTATTGCTGCGTTTCAAAGAGGCGTACGATTTCGGGGCGGCGTTTGGTTTCCCATGTCTTTACATCGCGGACGGGAGTGCCGTCGGCCATCTTCAGTGCGTCAGGAAGTGTGTACGTGCCTACTTTGCTCTCGTCGTAATTGACGGGAATGCCTGCAACGTCTTCAGGCTTGGCCGGAGGCGTCGTGGACGTCGCGGATGGCAGATTGGGGCCAGCCTGCGGCGTTGCCGGAGCGCTTTGTGCGTTTGCTGTAGCTGCAGCGAGAAGGATGGCGAGCGCGAGAGGCAGGCGGGTGGCACGCAATGTACGGCGCAACGGAATACTCCATGTGCGAAATTAAGTACCGTCACACCGTAGTTTCACGTAACAACAAGCGTCAAGTGCCAGCCTGAGACATTTGTATTAATTAAGAAAAAAGTAAAGCCTTCGTCATCGCTAACGGAAGACGAAGGCTTAGAACTTCATGCTTTGTTGCTTAGCCTGCCAGCAGGCTGCCGATCAGTGACTTGCGCGATTCGCGGGGTGGTGGCGGCGCGTCGTGCAGGCGGCCGTCGCGGACGTAAAGTATGCGGTCGGCGATGGCTGCGGCTTCCGGATTGTGGGTAATCATCAACACGGTCTGGCCCATTTCTTTGGAGGCATGGCGCAGCATTTCCAGCACGGTTTCGCTGTTTTCCGTGTCGAGATTGCCGGTGGGTTCGTCGGCCAGGATGATGGCCGGGCGGGTGATGAGTGCGCGTGCAATGGCCACACGCTGCTGCTCGCCACCCGAGAGTTCGCTGGGACGGTTGTCCAGGCGATTCTCGATGCGGAGAAGCTCCGCAAGATGGTGCAGCAGATTCTGGTCCAGCGGCTGGCCGTTATCTGCAATGGAGTGCGCCAGTTCCACGTTGCCGCGCGCGGTGAGCGTGGGCAACAGGTTGAAACGCTGGAAGATGAAACCGATCTTCTGGCCGCGCTTGCGCGTGCGCTCCGCGTCGGAGAGGGAACTGAAGTCTACGCCGTCAATGGTGACTGAGCCGCCGGTGGCTCGGGTGAGGCCGCCGAGAAGGTAAAAGAGTGTCGACTTGCCGGAACCCGAGGGCCCAACGATGGCGACAAACTCACCGCGATCAATGGTGAAGGTGGCGTCGCGCAGCGCGTGTGTTTCGATTTTTCCGCTGCGATAAGTTTTTCCGAGCTGCTGTGCGACGATGATGGGCGGCATACCTGTTTTAAGTCTATCGCGGATGGGCGATGGGCATGTGTTGGGGCCATCCTGCTACCATTCGCCTATCCATGAATATGGCTCCTGCGGGGAACATGCATTCTGTTGCGCTTGCGGTTTTTTGTGTTGCGTTTGCGCTGGTGACGGTGGCGGGTTTTCTTGCCGCAAAATGGCGGCGCCCGGATGAGGGTCTGCACTCGTTGGAGGAGTGGGGGCTGGGCGGGCGTTCGTTCGGCACGCTGATCACTTGGTTCCTGCTGGGCGGCGATGTGTACACGGCCTATACCGTGATCGCGGTTCCGGCGGCCCTGTATGGTGCGGGTGCGCTCGGCTTCTTCGCGGTCCCGTACACCATTCTGATCTATCCATACATGATGCTGGTGCTGCCGAAGCTGTGGACGGTGTGCCACCGCAATGGCTATGTCACGTTTGCGGATTTTGTGAAGGGTCGGTTTGAGTTTCGTCCGCTGACGGTGGCGATTGCTCTTACGGGCATCCTGTCGCTGATGCCGTACATTGCGCTGCAGCTTGTGGGTATGAAGGTGGCACTAGCGGCCATGGGGCTGCGCGGCGAATGGCCGCTGATTCTCGCGTTTCTAATTCTTGCGTTTTACACGTACTCGGCTGGCCTGCGCGCGCCTGCGATTATCGCGGTGGTGAAGGACATCATGCTGTACGTGATGGTGATTGCCGCGGTGATCTGGCTGCCCTCGAAGCTGGGTGGTTTTGGACACATCTTTGCCGTGGCCGCTGCGGAGTTGCCGAAGCATACGCCGCCGGGTGGAACGCTGTTGAAGGCGGGGCAATTGCTGCCGTATTCCACGCTGGCCATTGGGTCGGCGCTTGCGTTGATTCTTTATCCGCACACTTCGACGGCGACGTTGTCATCATCCGGCCCGCAGACGTTGCGACGGAATGCAGCGTTGTTACCCGCGTACACGTTGATGTTGGGACTACTGGCGCTGTTGGGCTATGTGGCGCTGGCTGCAGGTGTGAAGGCAGCCGATAAATCAGAAGTGATTCCGCTGTTGTTCCTGAATGGTTTTCCGGAGTGGTTTGCGGGATTCTGCCTGGCGGCCGTGGCGATTGGTGCGCTGGTGCCTGCGGCGATCATGAGCATTGCTGCGGCGAACCTGTTCACGCGCAACCTTTGGGGCGAGTTTGTAAAGACACCAATGAGTGCGCAGAAGGAAGCGGCGCAGGCAAAGATTGTGTCCTTGATTGTGAAGTTTGGTGCGCTCGCGTTTGTGCTGGAGACGCCGGGGTCTTACGCGATCGAGATGCAGTTGCTGGGCGGCATCTGGATTACGCAGTTGTTTCCCGCAGTGGTTTGCGGTGCATTTGTGAAGCGCAGAACTCTGCATCCGTGGGCTGTGTTTGCAGGATGGCTTGCGGGTATGGTGTGGGGATCAGGGATGGCCATAGCGCTGGAGTTCAAGGGCAGCGGCGTGTATCCATTGCATGTCTTCGGGCAGACGTGGAGCATGTATGCTGCGATTCCTGCGTTGATTCTGAACCTGGTGATCAGCTTTGGATTGTCGCCGGTGTTCGCTCGGATCCGGCCAGTTGCTGTGAGTGCTTAGTTGTCCGACGGTTTCTCGACGTGGTCGATGACGAACACACGGACTGGGCCTTTGGAGGCTTGTAGCCTAAGCCCGAGTTGTTCCTGAATCGCGGTGAAGATGTCGGGAGCGTTTTGTTCGCTTGTAGCTTCTGGACGAACGGCGACCGATTCAGGTGTCCATCGCAGCTCGACGTCGTAGATGCCCGCGAGATTGGTCTGGTTGATGACTGATTTTGATAAGAGCCAGGAGAGGCTTGCAGCAAGCTCGTCTGCCGTCAGCTTGTAGCCCTTGGTATCCCCTGGGTGATTCTGCAGATCGCCACACGCAGCATCTTTCGGGAGGCCTTCTGGGCGTGGAAGGAAGGTGCAATCTCCCTTTACAACGGAATCCTTGAGCTTGCCCGGCTTGACGAGGACCAGGTCGTAGACGGGTTGCTCTCTTGTCTCCCAGTGGTATTTGAGTTGAAACCGATCTTCGAGCACGCCCTGAAGCATGATGGGGATGTCGTCGAAGCCGTGAACTTCGGCGGGTTTTGCGTTCAGGTCGTACCCGACGGATTTGATCCAGTCTGGGCCGCCTGCAAATTGGTATGGCTGTATCTGGAAGGCGTAATGGATGAGCATCCACAGGGAGCTATTGTCCGAGGTGAATCTGCCGTCTGGATACGCCTGAAAGTTGTTAAAGTTCTTACGGTCGGCCGGATCGTGGGCTCGGACAGAGGCGACATCAAAGGAAGGCCGCTGTGCATCGGTGGGTGATGCTGCGGTTTGTCCACAGGCTGCGATCGCGATCGGCGCGACCAGCATGGTCACGACGAGAAGCTTCCTGGCAGGATGCATCCACTCGAACATGTTGCTTTCTCTTATCAGAAAGAGCGATTAGAAGACTTTGAAGTGGATGGTCAGATACTTCTTCGGGTCGCTGCGGATGGTGTTCACCAGCATCTGCGAATCGACGGCCAGCTTGTCGAGGTTGTGATACAGCGCGGGGTCTTTTACCAGCAGACCTGCAGAGCCTTCGCCCTTGTTGATGCCTGAAAGAATATCGTTCAGGTTGCTGACAGTGGCGTTCAGCTTGCCCGCAAAGGCGGGGTCTTTGGCGATGAGACCGAGCGCGCCCTTGCCCTGATCCGCTTCGGCCAACAGGCTGTTTGCGTGGGCCAATGTGGAGTTCAGGTTGTTATACAGCGCGTCGTCATGCAGAAGCTTACCTGCGGAACCTTTGCCAGCGGCAAGGTCGTCGACGATCTTGTTCAGCTTGGCAGTGGTTTGGTTCAGGTTGTTATAGACATCATCGTCATGCAGCAGCTTGCCCACGGAACCTTTGCCCTGGTTCAGGTTCACTTCCAGCGTGTGCAGCTCTTCAATGGTGGCGTTGGCGCGCTTGTAGAGCGTGTCATCGTAGATGAGTCCGCCGACAGACCCCTTGCCTGAGGCGATCTGATCCACGATGCGATCCATCTTGGCGAGGATGACGTTCAGACTCTCGATGGTGCCCTGACCTGCCTTGACCACATCCTGAAGGTTGGGCGTTTCCAACGTCTTCAGCTCCGTATGATCCTGCACCATGGGACCGTTTGCAGTTTGGCTATTCAGGTCGATCACGGTGTCGCCGAGCACACCCACAGTGGAGAGCGATGCGCGCGTATCGGTGTGCACGTCTCTCTGAAACTTGCCGTCAATCCGCATGACCACCTGAATGGGGGTCAGCTTGCGCTTGGGGTCCTCCACCACGTTCACGGATTTGACGGTGCCAATGGTGACACCCTGCAAGTTGACGGCGGCGCCTTCTTTCACGCCCGCGGCATTTTCAAAATAGGTGTAGAGGGTCAGCTTGTGGGAGAACAGTCCCAACCCTTGCGAGCTTGTCATCAGGAAGAGCAGCGCGATCAACAGGGACAGCGACACCATGACCACAATGCCAACCTTCAATTGCGACCACTTCACTTCACTCTGGCTGGGCATGCGTGCGAGGCTACTCCTAATAGATCAACAATGTGCGGAGCAATGGTGCGCGCCCCGGCCAGTTCATTCCAAACGAAAGCTTACGGTAAATGGATGCAATTCCTGTGACTTTCGTTTCAAATCGTCGGCAGGCTCTCCAAGATTACCTGTGCAATGGCGAGGTCACGGCCATGAGACAGGCTGAGATGCACGGCAGTCACTCCCATGGTAGCGGCTCTTTCGGCTGCCCGGCCATGAAAGAAGATTGTGGGACGTCCGCCGGGTAGATGCGCCACTTCGATCTCGCGCCAGCTTACGCCGCGGGCAATACCGGTACCGAGCGCCTTCGCTCCGGCTTCCTTGGCGGCAAAGCGTGCTGCCAGGCTCTCCGCGCAGTTTCTCTTGCGCATGCAATAGGCGATTTCGCGCGGTGTGTAAATGCGATCCAGAAAGCGTTCTCCGAAACGATCCACGGAATCCTGGATGCGCGAAATTTCAGTCAGATCAACGCCCGTTCCAACGATCAAGAGAGAATTCCATCCTTGCACATTATGAGACATCAGAAGAGGACTTTTCGATAGTGGCAAACTGTTCTGCAACAGGGCAGTGGCGGCCGTCATGAGGGCCGGTGGATAGGCCGATATGCCTGTTGTGAGCGATTCTGCAAGACAACCCGAACTGCGACTGCGCGGTTTCACCTATCTGGAACGAAACGCGCTGATGCCGGAGTTGGGCGTGTCGATTGACCTTGCCGGGGGATGGATTCTAGATCGCAGGACGCTGGATGCGAACTCGCTGGAGTTGGTGATGGAGTCACAGGCTGCGTCGCTTCCGGATGTGTACGGAGCTCTGCTAAGCAGTGGCCTGGAACTGACTCGTGATAGCCATCGGGCGTTGGCGCAGCGATGTTTATGTTGCCAGTACTTGCCGGTACGCCGTGGTCCAGCGGGTGTTGTGGTGATGTATGTGGAGATTCTGTTCCTAGAGCAATCGCCGCAGGCTCTGGACATGGTGCAAGTTTTGCCCCTGAAGAGCGCCGTGGCCTGATTCGTTGCCATTTGCCTTGTCGCGAAGGCAAGATGGAGCAGATGGATTCGGTTCGACTGGACAAATGGTTATGGGCGGCGCGCTTCTTCAAGACGCGTGCGCTGGCGGTGAAGGCTTGCGAGCTGGGCAGGATTAAGCTGCGCGATCAGCCGGTGAAGCCTGCTCGCGAAATCAAGGCAGGTGACGTGCTCCGCATTACCAATGACGGCGGAATCTTCACGGTGGATGTGCTGGCACTGAGCGATGTGCGCGGACCAGCCGCGGCGGCGCAGGCACTCTATTGCGAGACGGAAGAAAGTGTAGCCGCCCGTAAGAAAGAACAGGAGGCGCGGAAGATGAACCCGTGGTTTGAGATGGATCGTTCCGAGCGGCCTACGAAACGAGATCGCAGGGATTTGAACAGGCTTCGCGGACGATAGTCGTTCACAAGAACAAAACAGAAATGCCCTGAACGTAAGCCTTACGTTCAGGGCATTTCTGTTTAGAGCGTTGGTGCGTCTACAGGAGCACGCCGGGGTGAGCGTGGAGCCAGTAGAGAATGACTGCGCCAATGATGATTCGATATGCGGCGAAGATGCCGAACCCGCGTGTGCGCACCCATGACAGGAACCATGCCACCACCACGTAAGCCACCACAAACGACACGGCCATGCCAATGATGAGGACGATCCAGCGTTCCGGCCCCATCACCAGTGGTGTGAGAGCCTCTGCGCCCTGGGCTGCGATGTCCTTTGCGCTGGGGTGGACTGCCTTCAGCAGCGAGTAGCCGGTGGCGGCGATCATGGTGGGGATGGAGAGCAGGAACGAGAACTCCAGCGCGGCGGGACGATCCATGCCCACGATCTGACCGGCAGCAATCGTGCTCATGGAGCGCGATGTGCCCGGGACGACAGCAGACAGCACCTGGCAGATGCCAATCCAGACGGCCTGCGGCAGGCTCATGTCCTCTACGTGTGTGGTGGAGGGTTCGCGACGCGACGCCCAGAAATCCACGGCCCACATAATGATGCCGCCAATGAGCAGCGCCAGTGCGATGACCGTCATGTTCTCAAGGTTCTCGCCAATCTTCTTCGTCAGCAGCTTTGCCGGTACGGCCGTGCAGACGAAGGCGATGAGCGTGAGCGAGATGGGATGCGTAAGCCATGTCTTGTCGCCACGCTCGCCCTGCGGATAGGTCCGGAAATAACGGACGATGCGCAGCAGGAAGAAGAGCAGGAGTGCAAGGATCGCTCCAAGCTGGATGACGATGGTGTACATCTTCCAGAATGGGTCGGCCAGCGGGATGTGCAACAGCGCTTCGGTGATGCGAAGGTGGGCCGTGGAACTGACCGGCAGAAACTCGGTAAGGCCTTCAACGATGCCAAGGATGACGGAAAGAATGTATGCGTTCAAAGGGCCTTCACCAGCAAATTAGTCGCGGTCACTGCCGTAAATCGCAATGCCTTGCTCCACCCTGTATACCAGACTGATGGCTCGAAGCGTGTAGTCGCTGTTCGGGAAGTTCTGCACCATGCGGTCACGAAGCTGATGTACGCGCTGTGTGGCGACGTCTGCCTTCTTCTTGTTCTCTTCGGCGGCGTACATGGTGACGAGGACGCCCTGGCGGTAGGCAGCGTCCCAGAGTGCCTCGGCGGTTTTGGGGCCGTCGGGGAAGGCGTCTGCGTATTTAGCGTACAGCTCGGTTTCGCGTTCCGGGCATTTTGTCAGGCCCTGCCAGTCGCCGCAGATTTTGATATCCAGCAGATCGAAGGCTGCCAGTGCGGGATATTTGCCCGTGCCGGTCTTCACGATGCGCTCCAGATCCTTCTGGTAGAGCTTCGGACGCATGTTCGGATCGGGATCTTTCCACGAGGGCAGGGTTGAGGCGTCAAATTTTGCTTCCTGCCAGCGGACGTCGGCGGAGCGCCATTGTGCTTCGGCTGCCAGCGGCGACGAAGGGAAGTACTCGTAGACGCGGCGATAGAGCAGGTAAGCCGAACCCACGGCAGTCTTGGGTGCGTGTGGTTCGCTGGCGGCGGCTTCCCAAGTGGCGGCTGCGCCGTAAATCAGCTTGTCGCCGTTTGGGGTGGCAGAGGTGACGATGCCCTTGTCCTTGATCCAGCCGGAGCGGGGAATGCTGCCCTCGTCAGTGGAGAATTCTGGCTCGTCTTCTGTCTCGGAACGCTCCTGAATATCGGTGTTCGCGAAGATGGAGACCCAGGGGCCGCTCTTTTCGTTCACCACAATCTCGTGCCCCGGTGTGACCGTGCTGACGCGCTGCGAATTACCGTCGGGCGCAACGTAGACGTCCGCAGTGTGCAGAACGACACCGCGTCGGGAGTCAGGCGCAACTTGTTTCTGCGCCACGGCGACAGTCGGAAGAGCGAGGCAGAGAACAACGGCAAGCTTGCGCATATGTTTTCTTAGACGACGATTATGCTTTGGCGGTCAGCAGTTCTTGTTTCAACGACGGGTCAATGTTACCGCCGCTGACTACTACGACGATCTTCTTGGCTTCCGGCAGGCGATCACTGTGGAACAACGCTGCGGCGAGCGTGACCGCTCCGCTCGGTTCGGGAACGATATCGGTGGCCAGCAGAAGCACGCGCGTGGCTTCCAGGATTTCCTCTTCCGTGACAGTCGTAATGCCATCCACGAATTTCAAAATGTGCTGGAAGTTGCGCTCACCCAGGCTTTGCGTGCGCAGACCATCGGCAATGGTGCGCGTGGTCTTGTTGCCGGGCCACTCGATGAGTTCTTTCTTGTAGAAGCTTTCGGTAGCGTCGCCAGCCAATTCTGGTTCGCATCCCCAGACCTTCGCGTTACTGCCGGAGAGCTTAATGCCGGAGGCTACGCCGCTGAGCAAGCCTCCACCGCTGACGGGTGAGAGAACAAGGTCGGCATCGGCAGCCTGCTCGGCGATTTCGAGGCCGCAGGTGGCCTGTCCCGCGATGATGTACGGGTCGTCATACGGCGGCACCATCACGTAGCCGTGTTCTGCGACGAGTTCCTCGGCCATCTCTTTGCGCTCGCTGCTGGCAGGGCCAACGAAAACCACTTCACCGCCAAGCGCAATGGTGGCTTCGCGCTTGTTGATGGGCGCGGATTCCGGCATGACGATGACGGCTTTTGCACCCATCGCACGACCTGCATAGGCCACACCCTGCGCGTGGTTGCCGCTGCTGTAGGTGATGACGCCGCGGCTGCGTTCTTCGTCGGTGAGGGATGCGACCTTGTTGTAGGCGCCGCGCAGTTTGAAACTGCCGATGGGTTGCTCGTTCTCTGCCTTCAGCCAGATTTCGCTGTGCAATGGGATGTCGAATCCGGCGGCGGCCATGCGTTCGGGATCAAGCCGGTAAAGGCCTGTGCGGACACAGGTTCCGGCGATGCGTTCGCGTGCGGCGTGAATGTCGGCGAGGGTGATCAGCGGCTCTGTCGGCATGGATCTATTGTCGCCCATCTGCGTGCGTGAGAGGAAACAAGCGAATTGGCGGGCGATTCGGTATCCTAGAAGCAGGCGTTTCGCCGTGATTTGAGCGAAGTCTTGATCGGAACAGGAGCAGTATGCAGGAGCGCGTCAAACTCGAACTGCCGGAGGGGAAGAGCAATCTTCTTCTGCACTCGTGCTGCGCGCCGTGTTCCGGCGAAGTGATGGAAGCGATGGTCGAATCGGGCATTCGCTTCTCGCTGTTTTTCTACAACCCCAACATCCATCCGCGGCGCGAGTACGAGTTGCGCAAGGAAGAGAATGTCGACTTCTGTAAGAAGATGGATATTCCCTTCATTGATGCCGACTACGACATGGATAACTGGTTTGCGCGCGTGAAGGGTATGGAGAACGAGCCGGAGCGCGGTATTCGTTGCACGGAATGCTTTGAGATGCGTTTTGAACGCACCGCACTCTATGCTGCTGAGCACGGCTTCGACATCATCAGCAGTTCGCTTGGAATCTCGCGCTGGAAAGACTTCAATCAGGTGACGGGAGCCGGTGTGAAGGCCGCCTCGCGTTATCCAGAGTTAAAGTACTGGGAATACAACTGGCGCAAGGGTGGCGGCGCATCGCGCATGATTGAGATCAGCAAGCGCGAGAACTTCTATCAGCAGGAATACTGCGGCTGCGCTTACTCGTTGCGCGATACGAACCTGGTACGCATCTCCAACGGACGCGAGCCGATTCGTATGGGCGAGAAGTTCTACGGCATGGAATAGCCGCATTCTTTGTGCTTAACGATCTTCCGGTAGCAGAAGAATAATCAGCAGAATGCCTTCAATGGTGACCATGCGGAATGCTGCTTCCTGACCATTCCATATCTTTGATTGCCACATCAGGAACCACTCCGCACCCACTTCCAGAAACGCTACCAGCCACAGCAAAATACCTGCGGTAAGCGCCACGACTCCCACAACCTTTGTCTGAGTGAAGACCTGCGGTGTGGCATTGCGTGCGCGGAACATTGCTGCTGCGGCCCACCAGCACAACATCATGTTCAACGCCTCATACGTAATGATGCCGAGGTAGAAAACCAGGTGTGTCCACGCCGGATGCAGCGCACGCCACATGCCTTTATTGCCGGGGAAGGTGGTGTCCATGTCCAGCACGTGATGCACGAACTGATAGTTCGATTGGAAGTCGGTGATGTTGTTGAAGACCACGAGCGCAAAGAAGAATGCCATGGCCGCCATCAACACGGACTTGGCAATGCGGACAGTGGTTGTGAAATGCAAGGATGACTCCTTGATTGTCAGGATGCGACTGAGAACCAGATCATATCGCGATTTCTATTGCATGCAGGCAAACACAACGGCGGCCTTGTGGGCCGCCGTTGTGCTCTGTGTTTGTGATGTGTTCTAGAAGTTGCGTGCGTAGGTGTCTCTTGGCAGGCCGGATTGGCGGGCGCGGTTGCGAAGTGCGAATGCGCTGGATGAATCCAGTGGGCCGCCCAGTGCAACGAAGTATGGCGCGTGACCAGTAGGGGAAAAGACCTGCGGTTGTAGCCCCATGTACTTCTGCTGGAGTTGCAGCGCTTTGGCCTGTGCCTGTTGCTCGTGATTGTAGGTGTAAGCGATCACGCGCCAGCCTGCTTGCGCTGTTGATGTGAGCAGCGAAGCCGTTGCGGAAGGTGACGGCGTCTTGGTCGCGGCTGGTTGCGCAGGTTGTGGCTGTGCTTCGACGGGTGCTTGCGCGACCACAGCAGCGTGCGTTTCTGACGGCGTTGGTTCGCTGTTGTGGAAGGTCATCCACATGACGATTGCGAAGAGCGCTAGGAGTGAGCCGGAGATTGCATAGGCCTTGCGGCTGATGGGACGCGGCATGAGGGGCCGCATTCGCTTCCACATCGCGGATGCTGCGGACTCCGTGCCTGCCTGATAACGCGGTTCATTGCGCAGGCTTCCTAAGCCCACGTCGAACGGATCATCTGACTTTGTTGTGGATGGTTGGGTGCGACGTGGTTCTGATGCAGCAGTCTTTGCGGATGCTTCGCGGCTTGCCAGGGCTCCCAGTACCGCATCGGGAGAGTTCGCTGCGCTTTGCGAAGCGGGCTGCGGTTTGACGGCGTTGGATGGCTGCTCATTCGCAACAGCAGCAACTGGCGCTGGCTTTGCGATGGGAGCAGGCTTCAAGTTGTTTAGGATGTCGACGACACCTTGCGCCGTTATGGTGCCATTGAGTGCATTGGGAACGATGCGATCCATAGGGCTTGGCAGCTTCATAGATGCCGGCCCTTGCCATTCAAGTGCAAGACAACGCAGCAGCAGCAGCCCCAGGTCGCGGACATCGCGCTTGCGCAGAGCTTCATGTGATTCAGGCGTGTCGGCTTCAAAATCGCCGATGCATTCGCGGGCGCAATCGCTACGCAGTTTCACCACTTCGCCATGGGCGTAAACGTTGGAGGCATCCAGATGCTCATGGATGAGTTCTGTGGCGTGCAGTGCGGCGAGTGCACCTGCCACGGCTTCTGCTACTTCTTTTGTTTCGTCGAGTGTCAGTGGGCGGTCGCGCAGCACGTCGGCCAGGCTGGCATCGATGGGCTCTAACAGGCAGCAGGCAAGTGGAACGCTGTCAAACGTGATCTGTCCGCAATGCTTGATAGCCTGCAGATTGGGATGCGTGACGGCAGAGATCTTTCGCCATCTGCCTACGAGTTCGCTCTCGTCAAAGTGTGATTCGGTCAGGCGTAGCAGGGCCGGTTGGCCATCGGGCGTTGTGGTGCTGAAGAAGGCGCTACGACCTTCAGAGCGGAGTAGCCGGAGGATGGGGTAACCGGCAAGAACATTGTCTTCGTATTCGGTCCATAGGTGCATACGTCACGATCCTGGGGGATTGAATTCTCAAGGGATCACGTGCACGTTATTCACCAAAACGAAACAACAGCAATCATGCGGTGTTTCGTTTGCTCTGTTATTACTCGCAGGGAAATTCCTGCCGCATTTCATGCGAAACGGGAAGATTATCGGCATCTTTCGAGATACTGCGTCACCTCGTGCCTTCTCATCTGGTGAACATTGCTTGCGTTTCGATGAAATCGCACTAAGTGCTAGCCAGCTTCGCCCGCTTTCGGATTGGGCTTGGGATCGGTGCGGTGATAGCCCTCGGCAAGCTGCTTGCGACTGCGTTGTTCAATCAGATTCGGGTCTTGACCGAGTTCTGCAACCAACACCTTGTGCATGTTCACAATGCGTTGTTTGTGTTCAGGCAATGAAGCCAGGTTGTGAAGCTCCTTGGGATCGTCGGGGAGGAAGTACAGTTCGTGTTCGTCTGGATGTTGCGCGTCAATCACGCAGTGGTAGACGTATTTCCAGTCGCCCTGGCGAACCATGGCATAGCCGCTGGAGGTGAACTGCGCCCAGTACTCACTGACAGCTGTGTCCTTCCACTTGTGCGTGGAGTTATCCATCCATGCGAGCATCGAGATGCCGTTCCAATCTTTTGGTGCAGTGCCGCCGCCAACTTCAATCAGTGTTTGCACCAGGTCCAGATGTGAGCTCGCGCCTTTGCGTCGCTGACCACCCTTCCAGCGTTTGGGATAACTCACGATGAGCGGTACACGTGCGGCGGTTTCAAACATGTTGTTCTTCCACCACATGCCATGCTCGCCCATGTTTTCGCCGTGGTCACTGCTGTACACAATGATGGTGTTCTCCGCGATGTGCGGGTGTGCCTCAAGCGCGGCGAGCACTTTGCCAATCTCGTCATCGACCCAGTTGGTCAGGCCGTAGTAGCACTCGCGTCCTTGCTTTACGACGGCGTCTGGAACGCCAATCTCTTGGAAGCCTGCGCGCTGCACCTTGTAGTTCAGTGGCAAGGAATCAAGGTAGCCCTCGGGAATCTCCGGCATGGGCACCTTGTCCTTGTAACGATCGAAGTATTGCTGCGGCACGGTCAGAGGGAAGTGCGGCGCGAGATAGCCAACGAAGAGGAACCATGGCTCGTCCGCGTCCTTGTGCTGTGCGAAGAAGTCCAATGTTCCTGCGGTGACCTTCTGGTCGTGATTCATGATGCTGGAGTGGTCACCGGGATGGAACGATTCGAAGCGGTCAGAGAGGGAAGATTGCGTCAGATGCGTGGGCGCATCGCGATGGCCTTCGCCGGTCTTGTAGTTGTTGTTGAAGTTGCCGCCCCACTCAATGAATCCGTAACGCCGCGTGTAGTCGTAATGCTGCTTGCCGCATAGATAGCTCTTGTAACCTGCGGCATTCAGCACGCGTGGCAACGTGGCCATGTTGGCATCGGGCAGTTCGCTGGTAAGTCCCCACGCATCCACACGCGAGGCATACTTGCCCGCGGTCAACGATGCGCGCGAAGGCACACACAGGGGCGAGTTGCAGTAATGCGTGTCAAAGGTAATACCTTTGGCCGCAAGCGAATCGATGTGCGGCGTCTGCACCAGCTTGTTGCCGTACGCACCGGTGATGGCGTAGTTGTGCTCATCCGACATGATCCAAAGGATGTTCGGCTTCTTCTTAGTTGTGGACTTGGGAGCAGCATGTGCAGCTTGTGCTGCAGCAAGAACGGCTGCGCTTGCGGCGGTATCGCGGAGAAACTTGCGTCGGGAGAGTTTGGCTTGGTCGAAGTTCATTCGTAGCTTTGCTCCCGTAGAGTGTACTGCGAAGATTAGTCGCGGCCGATGGCGATGACGTAGTAGTTCGCTGCGACGTCGCCCACGCATTTGACCGCGTGGGGTACGTTTGAGGCTACGAAGAAAACGCCTCCGGGGCCTGCGGTCGTCTTTTGGCCGTTGTTGTCGAACTCAAGTTGGCCTGACCGCACCAGCATCAATTCCGAGTGGCGGTGGTGGTGGGATGGGTGTGGCATCTGCCCTGGCGGCAGAGTGGTCTCGTGGACTTCCAGGGCTTCGCCTGTTGCAATCAAGCCGTGAAGCACTACCTGGTCCACTTGTCCGCTTGGAAATGGCACCGTGGGCAAGGCAGAGAACTGGTAGACCTTTGACTCAGTGAGTCGTGGTGCGCCTTCTGCCTCGGCACGGCGACCGGTTGCGTTCACAAGTGCCGAGGCGGAGAGTGCGGCGATCATCTGTCGTCTATTCATAGGAAACCTCGTTCCCTATGAATAGAGCCTCAGCACGGCGACCGTGTATCAGATCTCCAGAATCACCGGCATGATCATTGGTCTGCGCTGCGTGTTCTTCTGGATGTAGCGCTTCAGGTCGGCGCGGATTTTTTCCTTGATCAGGATCCAGTCGCGCTTCTCTTCTGCGCTGCTTTCTTCCAATGTGCGGCCGATGATGTTGCGGGCGTCGGACATGATGCCCTCTTCGTTTACGGCGAATCCGCGGGTCACGATTTCTGGAGGTCCGGCCTGCTTGCCCGTCATCTTGTCGATGGTGATGATGGCCATCACCAATCCCGCTTCGCTCAGGTGGCGGCGATCGCGGATGATGATGTCTTCCACCACATCAGCAGTGGAGCCAGAGTCGATGAGGATGCGTCCGCTGGCGACTTTGCCGGTCTTCTCAATGGATGTTCCGGTCAATTCCAACACTTCGCCATCTTCAATGAGCATGGCCTTTTCTGGGATGCCGGTGCCTACAGCGATTTCGACGTGCTGCGTCAGGTGGCGATAGTCGCCATGGACGGGCACGAAGAACTTGGGGCGCAGCAGGTTGATCATCAGGCGCAGTTCTTCCTGTGATGCGTGGCCGCTGACGTGGATGAGGCCGCTCTTGCCGTCGTCGTGGATGACCTTTGCCTTGCGGCGGTAGAGGTGATCGATGACGTTGTAGATGGGCTTCTCGTTACCGGGAATGACGCGTGAGGAGAAGATCACGGTGTCGCCGGGTTCAATGCGCGCGTGCTTGTGGTTGTCCACTGCAGCGCGGCTGAGCGCGGACATGGGTTCGCCCTGCGTTCCGCTGATGAGCACGCAGACCTGTTCCGGCGGCAGGTCCTTGATCTGGCCACTATGGATGAGGAGGCCCTGCGGCGGATCGATGTAGCCCAGATCCATAGCGATCTCGGTGGAGTTGTCCATAGAGCGGCCGATCAGCGCGACCTTGCGGTTGTGCTTGTGCGCCAGTTCCATTGCCAGCTTGATGCGGTGGATGGACGACGAGAAGCAGGAGAAGAAGAGGCGCTTCTCGGTGCGCGCAAAGATTTCGTCCAGCCTCGGCTTCACGGCGAGTTCGCCGGGCGTGTAGCCGGGGCGGTCGCAGTTGGTGCTGTCCTGCAGCAGCAGGAGGACGCCTTCTTTGCCCAGTTCCGCGAAGGAGTGCAGGTCAAAGGGCTTGCCGTCAGGCGAACTGAGGTCGATCTTGAAGTCGCCGGTGTGGACGATGGTTCCCACGGGCGTGCGAATGGCCAGCGCAACGCAATCTACTAGCGAATGGGTAACGCGGATGGGCGAAATCTTGAACGGCCCCAGGACGAAGTTCTCGCCGGGCAGCATCTCGATCAGATCAGCGTCGTCCAACAGCTTGTGCTCTTCGAGCTTGCCTTCCACGTAGGTCAGCGTGAACTCGGTGCCATAGACCGGAACGTTCAACTGCGACAGGATGCGGGGCAGGCCGCCTATGTGGTCCTCGTGGCCGTGCGTGAGGATGATGCCGCGGACCTTGTCTCGGTTTTCCAGCAGATAGGTAATGTCGGGCACGACAATGTCAACACCGAGGAGGTCGTCCTCGGGGAACATCAGGCCGGCGTCGATGACGATGATGTCGTCTTTCCACTGGATGGCCATGCAGTTCATGCCGAACTCGCCCAGACCGCCCAGCGGGATTACTTTCAGTGTTTCGTTACCCATGGACTTTCAGGGTAGCACTCTGGGGGTGGGCATTGGCCAGATTGAGGGGCATTTAGGGTCTTGAAGCGTTGGGCAACGGGGTCACTGCAAAGGGCGCGGACTTCTGTTCATGCTGTACACCGGCTAAGGCCGCATCGTTGCCATCTGTAAAGGGATAGCGCAATGCAAGAAAGAACATAACGGCCAGGACAACGGCTTTTGACTGGCCGTAGAGATCCCGTCCGCCGATGTAAATGAACAGTTCCGGGGAGAGCACCAGGGCGAAGCAGGCCATGGTGGCGGTTGCTCCGGGAATGCGTCTGCCTTCCATGGCAGCTTCCGCAATCGCCAGGACAATCCATGCAAACGGGATATAGAGGAGCTCCAGCGTGTAATCCAACGACATCGTAGGCGCAGAGACGCAGGCCAGTGCAATGAACAAGACCTGATTTGCCCGCGGCATCTTCCATACCCGCGCGAAGAAGGCCACCATGAGGACAACGCCCAGTGTGGGCAGGTAAACCTTGAGGATGGGCATAAGGATGGACGGATGGCCGTCCAAAAGCAGGTGCAGAAAACCGCAGAAGGAATGCTCAAACATGGCTGCGCCCGGCCACGCGAAGGCTGGCGCCAGATTCAGGGCGCCGAAGATGTGGACACCCTCGGAGACTCGTCGGTTCGCTTCCAAAACATTTGGCCCAAGATAGGCCAGTGACGCCACGGTGACTCCAGCGAATACTGCGATGGAGAGAAGCATCGGCATGAATTTACGGGGACGCAGGCACAGAGCCAGGAACAGCATCGGATAAATTTTTGCCGAACCGAAGATACCGATCAGGACGGCGAAAAGCCACCAGTTTCGACGGTAATAGGCCCAAAGCGCCACTGCGACGCCCACCCACAGCAAAGCCTCGATGTTGCCCTGGTGCAATGCGTAATCGACGGGCCAACTGCAGACGAGAGCGGTAAGCAGGAACAAGAATGACTGCTTTGCATTGATGCCGCGTTCCTGCAAGGCGCGATGCATCCGCATGCACATGAGCGCAATGGCGGCCAGTGCGATTCCTACCAGCGCATAGCAGCTTCTTGCGAAGATGCGAGCGGGGCCTGCAAACCAATGCAGGAAGACATACACGAAGATCGCCGGAGCGGGGTAGTAATAACGAACGCCCTCCGTGTACATAGTCGGAGAGTGGATGATGTCCACCTTCCCGATGTAGGCGTACACATCGCCAAACCAATCCTTGGTGTAGATGGCCGAAGGCAGACCATGCTGCGGCACATGCACCAGCAACACACGCAGCACCACGCTCAGGATGGAGAGCGCAAGGCACACAAGGCTGATGATCATGAACCATCGCAACTCCGTAGGCAAAGCCGGGAGAGTGCGAGACGAGCGTGCGTTCGAAGCGGTTTGCATATCTTTAGATCGCCAGTACCAGGTGTGCAGTGGGGGAGCCGCAGCTCTGTCTTCGTCGCCGATGGACTTCAGGTTAGCATCGGTAGGTTTGGCGTTCGATGGACGTGTCTTTACGATTTAGAACTTCAGGCACAGAGCGGCGGCTGCCTACTCAGCTTGCGGTTGTTGGATTGCACTCGCCTGCGCGTCCATGGAGCGCTTCAGGTGGCCGCAGCGATAGCCCATGTAGCTTTTCCACGGGGCGATGAGCAGGAATAGCAGGCAGGCGGTGGCAGCGCGGTTGGGCATGGTGAGGGCCACAATGCAGACCAGCACGCCAATGGTTGCTGTTCCGCTTTCCTCCAGGATGAAGTTGCGCGTTAGCCCACGCTCCAGCGGCGTAAATTGCAGCGCCTCCCGCTGACGATAGCCATTGGCGTATAGCGCGGCGAATAGGTAGTAGATTGTGGCGAAGCCACCCGCATACAGCACTACCAGTTCCTGCATCTTGCCGATTTCCAACTGGCCACTCTGCCCGAAGGCCGACAGAAACAAGAACTTCAACGGATAGACATAAAACAAAATGACGAACAGCAGCATGCCGTTCAGCCAGAGCGTCCCGGCGTCGTGCGTCCCAAGGCGACGGAAGATGTTGAAGTGGCCGAACCACACCAGCATCAGCAGGAGAAAGCTCACGCCAAAGGGAACAAACCCCGCAAGAAGATGATGCAGCTCGCCGAAATCGCGTGGGACTTCGAGCGAGACGACGAGCAGCGTGAGCGCAAAGCCGAAGACAACGTCAGAGAATCCGTCCAGGCGAGAAAAGCCAAGTCCCCGCAGGCGAAAGCCGTCACTGTCGTAATGCTCGTGGTCGTCGTGCAACAGCGTTCGCAGCATCGGCTCTCTCCGGCGGGGATTCGGATGGATGTTCTTAACGCAGCAGATCTTCCAGCGCGAGTGACAGCTCGGTCTTCTCATCGCGGTACTTCACGATGACGGGGGTGTACACGCTGAGTCCCTCCGCACCAGCCTTGGTGATGGCGCGCGATCCCGGAACGACAACCGCGCCCGACGGGATGATCAGCGGAGTCTCGGCTGTGGCCTTGATGACGGTGTTGTTCACTACGTCATAGACCGGTGTGCCGCGAGTCAGGATGGTTCCAGCGGCCAGAACGGCCTTGCTGCGAACGATCGTTCCCTCGTACACGCCGGTGTTGCCGCCAACCAGCACATCATCTTCGATGATGACGGGGGTCGCGTTCACGGGTTCCAGCACGCCACCGATCTGTGCAGCGGCGCTCAGGTGAACACGCTTTCCAATCTGCGCGCAGGAGCCAACAAGAGCGTGCGAGTCGACCATGGTGCCTTCATCGACGTACGCACCCACGTTGACGTATGCAGGCGGCATCATCACGACAGACTTTGCAAGGTATGCGCCTGCGCGGACGCTGGATCCGCCGGGAACAACCCGGATGCCCTGCTCTGCAGCGAAGGTGCGCGCGGGGTAGGTGTGTTTGTCGACGAAGGAACCCGCCGACATCTCGATCAGGTTGCCGAGACGGAAGCCCAGCAGGATACCGCGCTTAACCCACGCATTCACCTTCCAGCCGATGGGGCTAGTGGCGTCAGGCTCGGCGGAGCGGATGGTTCCGGCTTCCAGAGCGTCGCGGAGTTCGTTGAAGGCGATGAGAGAGTTCGGGTCGGCGGCAGCGGATGCGCCAAGCGAAAACGCATGCTCGATGCGCTGTTCCAGATCATTCAAAGGCATGAAGAAAGTTTATCAAGCGGAAGGTGTCCGCCTTGTAAATGAAAGAGCCGTCGCCATGAAGACGACGGCTCTTTTCTCATCCTGCTGCGGTTTAGTGGTGTCCGCCGCCACCACCGGGATGGCCAACACCGCCAGGTCCGCCGTGGCCTGAGAAGCCCGGCGCATGTTCGCCTTCCGGTCCGTGAGGTGCATTGCCAATGTGGCCCTGTCCATCGCGTGCTTCGTTACCGTGGAAGTGATTGAAAGGCACTTCACCGCGGGCGGGCATTGGACCGTGGTAGCCATAATGCGGGTCATAGCGGTTGTCTACGTGACCGTAGAAACCGTGCGGTCCGTGGAACCACGGGCCGGCGCCGATGAAAACGCCACCGGTAAACCAGTCCGGGCCGTAATAACCGTAGGGTGCGCAGGCATAGGGCGCATAGTCAAAGTAGCCGTAAGGGCAGATCGGTGCAGGGCCAAGGTTGACGCCGATTGAAACCTGCGCGCGATCTGTACTGGGAGCAGCCAATGCCAGGGCGGCTACTGCCACCGCAGACAGGCCGAATGTTTTCCAGGAAGCCATGAATGTGTAACTCCTCTCGCTATCGTTTGATAGCAGAGGGAGAACACTTCGTTGCGGCGTCATTCTATGTCAGCAAATCGATTACAGCAGATGGAGTTCCGTGGCGATTTTATGTAGCGATTCGCGCGTCTTGTCGCCAACCGGCAGCATGGGGAGACGAAGCGTATCGCCTGCGGCGATCTTCATCGCTGCCAGCAGAGCCTTGGTGGGCGCTGGGTTGGGTTCAGCAAAGAGCACCGTGTTCAACGCGTGAACCTTACTGGCAGCTTCTGAGGCTGCTTCTCGGTTGCCGGAAAGTGCAGCAGTGACCACTGCCTTCACTTCCTTAGGAGCAACGTTCGACGCCACAGAGATCAGTCCCACGCCACCGCCCGCAACGATGGGAAGCGCAAGATAATCGTCGCCGGAGAAGACGGCGAAACTTGCAGGCTTGATGGCGAGTAGTTCGCCGATCTGCGCAAGATTGCCGCTGGATTCCTTGATGCCGATGACATTTGGCAACTCAGCCAGACGCACGACTGTCTCCGGAAGCAGGTTTGCGGCCGTGCGTCCGGGGATGTTGTAGAGCAGCACCGGCAGCGGCGCGACGGCGTCCGCGATGGCCTTGAAGTGTAGATACTGGCCCTGTTGTGTGGGCTTGTTGTAATACGGGTTGGCGGTAAGGATGCCGCTCAGGCCCTTGATCTTCGCAATGCGTTGCGCGCGCGCGACGGCCTCACGTGTGCTGTTGTGCGTGCACCCAGCTACAACAGGGATGCGTCCAGTAGCAGCTTCAATCACGGTCGCGATGACCGCATCCGTCTCGTCTTCGGTCAGGGTGCTGGCTTCGCCCGTGGAACCACAGGCCACCAGGAAATCGACACCACCTGCAATCTGCGCTTCCACCAGTTTCTTCAGCGAAGCGTGATCGACGCTCTCGTCCGGGTGAAAAGGGGTGATGATTGCAGTGCCGAGTCCAGTAATAATCGCGGGTTCCATACCACTGTTGAGTGTATCGCGTTCCGGTTTGTTTCTTGATACGCGCTTCGTGAAAGACGAAGGCTGGTGCTAACCGCGGTGTTTGCGGTGCGATGGACGTTGGGTGCCCAACTCCGGCACGATCCAGATCAGCGTTACCGCAAAATCCAGCGCCAGCGACAGGATCGGTTTGTAATACGCCACTGGAAGGGCGATGACGTAGAGAGCCAGACTGGTGATGTGTTTCACGGTCTCTTTGCGATCACGGCTGGGCAGCTTTTCCTCATGATCGTCATGCAGGCCGTTGAGCGAGAGTCGCAGCACCAGAAACCCTATCGCAACGACGATGAAGGTGACGGTATAGAGCGCAGTGGAGAACGAGTCGTAGTGATGTTCGGCGACGTAGTCCGTGAAATAGGGCAGGAGCGACAACGTGAAGAGGAAGAGCAGATTCGCCCAGAGCACGCGGTAGTTGATGACCTCAGTGCGACTGCAGAGGTCATGGTGGTTCACCCAGTAAATCGCCACCACAAGAAAGCTCAGTCCATAGATGCCCAGGCGCGGCAGGATGTGAAGGAAACCCGCGAAGCCGTGCGCCTCCGGCACGTGAAGCTCCAGCACCATGATAGTGATGATGACGGCGATGACGCCGTCACTGAAGGCTTCCAGTCGGGTTGACTTCATTTCATGTGCGGGCATTAGCTGGCCTTCCCTAACTTCTTACCGAGCAAGTAATAGAAGAGCATAGCCCAAAACACGGCACTAGCGAATGCCGTAATCACCAAAGATGGATCATGTGCGTTGTGGCCGCCGATCCCAAGTATTGCAAAGGGAAATGCAGCAACGAGCCCCGGCAGGTTGGCGGCAGCGAAGGGGATAAGCCATGGACTATCAGACATAAAGTAGTCGGCGAGAACGAGTATGCCGGGGATAACAAGCGCAGATGCTGCAGCCACACTGAGTGATAAGCGAAGCATCTGCGACGACATTGCTTATACCCACTCGCCGAGACGCATCAGTGGCTCTTCTGTGCCATCTGCGAAGACGCCGTGTACATCCATCTTGCCGGAACCAATCATCCAGTCCACGTGGATCAGGCTGCTGTTTGCGCCCTTGCTGTTCAGCGTTGCTTCGTCCATCGTCTCGCCGTCCTTGATGCAGGTGGCGTACGCCTGGCCCAGAGCAATGTGGCTGGCTGCGTTTTCATCGAACAGCGTGTTCCAGAAGAGCAGGCCGCTCTGTGCAATGGGTGATGAGTGCGGTACGAGTGCGACTTCGCCGAGGCGGCTTGCGCCATCGTCTACGGCGATGAGCTTCTTCAGCGCCTCTTCGCCAGCGGTGGCGTGCGCTTCCACGATCTTGCCGTTTTCGAAGCGGACGCTGATGTTCTCAATCAGCGTGCCTTGATGCGACAGTGGCTTCGACGCAGTCACGGTGCCGTTCACACGGTCCTTGTGCGGTGTGGTGAAGCATTCTTCCGTGGGAATGTTCGCATTGCAGAAGATGCCGTTGCCGCAGACGCCTCCGCCACCGGCCCACAGATGATCGTCAGCAAGACCAACGACAAGATCAGTTCCGGGGCCGCGGAAGTGTAGCGCGTGATAGCGCTTGTCATTCAGCAGGGCCACGCGCTTCATGATGTTTTCGCCGTGCTGCTTCCAGTCAGCAACTGGGTCGTCGCCGGTAATGCGCGATGCGGAGAAGATGGCGTCCCACAGGCGAGCGACGGCTTCGTTCTCCGGCAGGTCAGGGAATACGAGCTTGGCCCATGCTGGTGTTGCACCGGCGAGGATGCTCCAGTTGATGGCGTGGCGCGTCACCAGTTCCATCGCAGGCTTCATGGCTTTGGATGCAGCCACGTTGGCGCGGCTGATCTTGCTGGGGTCCTGATCCTTTAGCAATGCTGGGTTCGCGCCGGTAATGCCAAGCCGCGCGGCGTTGCTGCGAAACGCGTCTGCAATGCCGTCGGCCAGCCACTTAGGTGTGTAGTCGAATGCGGCGTCCGGAGCGTTCTGGTAGCGCGCGAGTGCTGCCACGTCATCCTGATAGAGCACCGTCACAGCGTATGCGCCTGCCTTGTACGCCTCTGCTACAACTTTGCGGATGAACGGAATGTGGTCAAGCGATGCAGTGACGACAACTTCCTGGCCTTCCTGGAGGTTCAGGCCAACGCGAACGGCGACAAGTGCAAGGCGGTCGAGCTTTTCATCAAAGGTGAGATTGGCAAACGGCTTGTTCGACATAGATGCGTTCCCTCAGAGGACGAAGCCTCGTGTTGCTTGTAAGACGAAAAGGCCCGACCGAAGCCGGGCCTTGCAAAGTTTTAGATCTGCGTGAAGATGTCGCGGAAGTCGTAGACACCCTTGCGTGTGCTGAGCCACTCGGCGGCGCGCACCGCACCTTCTGCGAAACCACGGCGGCCAAAGGCCTCATGACGCAGGCTGAGTTTGTCGCCTGCGCTGATGGCTTCAGCAATGTGAATGCCTGCTACATCACCCTCACGGATGGATTCGATGGGCACTTCGCCAGCTGCGTTCATCGCTTGCTGAATGCTGACGGCGGTGCCGCTGGGCGCATCCAGCTTCTGCGTGTGATGCGTCTCTTCAATCTTGAAGTCGTAACCGTACTTCTTCAGCGAGTCGGTCATCTGCTTGGCAAGTTGCAGCATTACCTGAACGCCGATGGAGTAGTTTGTGCCGTGGAGCAGTGCAGCATCCTTGCGGATTGCCAGGCTGGTCATGTCGTTCAGCTGCTGATACCAACCCGTTGTACCTACAACTACCTTCGCCCCTACGGCGAGACATGCGCGCAGATTCGTCAGCACTGCTTCGGGCGTGGTGAAGTCAATCACCACATCAAAGCCTGCGACGAAGGGCGCCGTGAGCGCTGCTCCGCGCGGGTTTTCCTTCGCATCCAGAACGTGTACGCCATGGCCGCGCTCTGTGGCGACCTCTGCTACCAGCTTGCCTGTCTTGCCGTGTCCCAGAACCAGCATCCGCATGGTTGGTTTTCCTTCAGGGGCTCAAGCCCCTTGTTGATGATTCCGATGGAACGGCCCGGCCGAAGCCGGGCCTCTTCAAAAGCGTTTACTGCACCGTGATGCGTGCTGGTTCGTTCACTGGTGGTGCGCCGGTGGTGTTGGCGCGTGCATCCAGATCAAAGATGTTCGGATCAGGATCGGCGAAGAAGGTACTGTGCAGCGAACGGATCGCCTCTGATGCATCATCCTCTTCGATCATGAAACTCATGTTGATTTCGCTGGCACCCTGAGAAATCATGCGCACGTTTACGTGGCCAATCGCAGTGAAAACTTTGCCTGCAATGCCAGCGTGTCCGCGAATATCCTCGCCCACCAGGCAGACCAGCGCCTTGTTACTCTCGTACTTCACGTCGGCAATCTTCGAAAGGTCTTCTGCAATCTGCGGCAGCTTGTCACTGGTGTCCACTGTGACGGAGATGGAGACCTCCGAAGTGGAAACCATATCGATGACGACCTTGTGCTTGTCGAAGACGTCGAAGACTGCCTTCAGATAGCCATGCGTCATCAGCATGCGGCTGGCGACGATGTCCACGATGGTCAGCTTCTTCTTTACCGCAATGCACTTGAACGGCGAACGGCACGGCGGTGCAACAGCGCTGATACGTGTGCCTTCGTTTGCAGCGTTGCGGCTGTTGAGCACGAACACAGGAATGTTCTGCTGCACAGCGGGCAGGATTGTTGCAGGATGCAACACCTTCGCGCCGAAGTAAGCGAGTTCCGCTGCTTCTTCAAACGAGATGGTCTTCACACGCAACGCGTCCGGGCAGATGCGCGGATCGGTCGTCATGATGCCGTTGACGTCCGTCCAGATTTCAATGGCGCCGCCATGCAGACCGCCGCCAACCAGCGCAGCAGAGAAGTCACTGCCACCGCGGCCCAGTGTTGTTGTGATGCCTTTTTCGGTGGCACCGATAAAGCCACCCATAACCGGCGTCAGTCCCTGTTCAATCAAAGGAAGCGCATGTTCCTTCAAGCGCGCTTCAATCAAGGCTTCATTCGGGATCGCCTTGCCGTAGCCGTCATCGGTGACGATGCACTGGCGTGCGTCGAGATGGATACCCTTGATCCCGGCAGCATCGAATGCAGCGGCAACAATCTGGCTGCTGAGGCGTTCACCGTAGCTCACCACGTTGTCCGTTGTGCGCGGAGTAAGTTCACCCACGGCGGCAATGCCACGCAGCAGATCGTCCAGATGATCGAAGTCGTGCTGGATGTGGTTTAGCAACACATTCAACTGCGGCTGCTTCACCAATTCACCTGCGGTTTCCAAGTGGCGCGAACGCAGACGCGCAGATAGTGCCAGTGCACCGGACTTGTCACCATGACCGGCTGCTGCTGCAGCGGCCAGAAGCGTGTCTGTCACCTTCGCCATTGCTGAGACAACAACGACAACTTCCAAACCCTTTTCGCGGCGGCCACGCACAACAGCTGCGGTGCGGCGGATTGCAGCGGCGTCCTCTACGGAGGTGCCACCAAATTTCATCACAACGAGTTGCGGACGGGATGCATTGCTCATGCGTTCACCAACTCATTCTCGGCAAGCCCTGCTCCAGTCTTGGTGTGCAGATGCTTTCCGGGCAGCAAATCCATCTTTGCGAGGACTTCTGCGTTCAGAACCGCAGCGCCAGCGGCTCCGCGCAGTGTGTTGTGGCTCAGCAGGACAAACTTCCAGTCCAGCAGCGGGCACTCACGCAGCCGACCCACGGTGGTGCTCATGCCATTGCCTGCACCCACGTCAAAGCGTGGCTGCGGACGATCCGGCGCGTCGGTGAAGATCACCGGATGCGCAGGTGCGGTAGGTAGATGATGCTGCGCCAGCGGCTGGAACTCAGCCCATGCGGCGAGAATTTCTTCGCGCGTGACGGGCTTCTTGAACTTGATGGAGACGCACTCTGTGTGACCGTCGATCACGGCAACGCGGTTGCAGTGCGCGCTGACCTTTGCCGGCAGCATGTCAATGCCATTGCCGTTGAAGCTGCCCAGCAGCTTGCCCACTTCTTCTTGCAGCTTTTCCTCTTCGTTCTTGATGAAGGGAACCACGTTGCCCAGAATGTCCAGCGAAGGCACGCCGGGATAGCCAGCGCCGCTAACGGCCTGCATGGTGCTCACGAATAGCGACTCAATCCCGAAACGCTCTTCCAGCGGCTTCAGCGCAAGCACCAGGCCAATGGCCGAGCAGTTGGGGTTGGTGACAATGTAGCCACCACTTTTCGATGTGTAGGCAGCCTGCTTCGTCAGCAGAGGCAGATGGTCTGCATTGACCTCAGGCACTACCAGCGGTACATCCGGAGTCATGCGGAAGGCGGACGAGTTGGAGATGACAGCGCATCCCGCGTCTGCAAACTGCGGCTCCAGTTCCTTGGCAATGTCGCTGTCCAGCGCGGCGAAGATGATCTTCGGCACGTCACCGGTGTTGGCAGCAGGCGTGTTCGGTTGCAGTACCAGGTCCGCAATGCGCGCGGGCATGGGGGTGTCCAGCTTCCATTTGGCGGCGTCGGCGTAGCGTTTGCCCGCCGAACGATCGCTTGCCGCAACCCACGTGATCTCAAACCACGGGTGCTGGTCCAGAAGTTGAATAAAGCGCTGGCCGACGGTACCGGTCGCGCCGAGAATCCCCACCTTGCGACGTTCCATTATGTTCTGCAGTCCTTAATCCATACCGGATGTATCCGTTAAGGATACCGGATTGCAGCGGCAACAATCGAATTTCCGTCCTTAGAAGTCAGATGCCCGGCGACGCGTGACGTAAACCGTCCTTGTCCGCGTGCCGAACGCGCCCCATGCGATGAGAAGGCCAACGGCATGGATCAGGAACCAGATGCTGAGCCCCTGGGTGGTGTAAATCCAAAAAAGGATCAGAATGCGCGGTATCAGCAGCGCCACCAGCGTGGGAATAAGGCTGATGACGAACACATTCCCCGTATGACCCTGCAGGTACAGCGCCAGCAGCGAAAGCCGCGGCAGGAAGAGACTGAGGATAAGAAACCAGAGGGGAAGTCCAAGCGAATGCAGATCGGGCATGGGTTATTGCACCTTTACTGGGGGAGGGGTCTGAGCCTGAGGTTGCGGCGGCTGATTCTGTTGTGGCGGCGTGGGTGCGGCCTGTCCTGCTTTGCCGGTGTCATGACCGCTGGGCGCAGCGTCAATCACCGCGCCGTGCTTCACGGCGGCGTCGGGCTTGCATCCGGCCATGGCAACCATCAGAACGCACACAAGCGTTCCCGCCAGCAGTTTCATGAATGCTGTGATGCGAAGTGGATGCTGTGTGGTTTGCGAAGCGGGGAAGTTTATATTCCCGTGGATGGCTTGCGAATTCTCGATCCCAGCAGCTCTTCCAGCTCTGCCTTGAATTCGCGCACGTCCTTAAAGTCACGATAGACGCTGGCGAAACGGATATACGCGACCGTATCAATCTCTTTCAGTCGCGTCATGATCAGTTCGCCGACCTCTACGGTCGTGCGTTCGCGCTCCGGCGAATCCACCACGTAGGCTTCAGTCTCATCCACGATCTTGCCCAGCTTGCCTGTTGGGACGGGACGCTTCTGGCATGCGTGCAGCAAGCCATTCAGGACCTTCTGCCGATCAAACTTCTCGCGGCGTCCGTCCTTCTTCACGACCATGTAGGGAATTTCATCGATGCGTTCGTATGTGGTGAAGCGCTTATTGCACTTCTCGCACTCGCGGCGGCGACGGATGCTATCCGCCTCCTTGCTCTCGCGTGAATCAACGACTTTATCCTGAGCCCAGCCGCAAAACGGACACTTCATGCAAGGCCAATTCTATCAAGCATTCCCATCATGACTTCTGTGCGCTTTCGCGGGCCACCGTGCGCAGGTTTACGCTTTCCACGCGGGCGTAGATCAATCCGGGCAGGATCACGTTGATTGTGGTCACAAAGTACATGATGATGGCCGCACTTGCCGCTAGCTCTGCAGGAACGCCAAACAAACGAGTCAGCGCGCCGAAGGTGAGTGCCTGCGCTCCACCGCCGACTCCCGGCAACGTAACAATGCCGCCCACCACGCTGAAGCCCATTAACAGCAAGCAATGCGCAATGGTCAGGTTGTGCACCGGCGCTGGAAACGCCTTCATGGTGAGCACGTAGGCCACCGCAACGGCTCCCCACAAAGCAAAACTGCACACGATAATGCCGATGAAGTCACTGGTGCTGCCCACGACGTTCAAACCGTTGCGGAATTCCAGTACTTTGGCTTCCGCACTTTGTCCCGTTGGTTTGGAGAGAATGCCCACAATATGACGGATCAGGCGCGCCATGAACTCGCCAGCCACGCGAATTGCGACAACGAACGCGACCAGTACAGCAATCATGGCGGCGATGACCCATCCCAGCTTGTGAAACAGCTCATGGTAGGGCAGAGCGTTCAGTTGCGGACTGACGATGAGATTTCCGGCGAAGAGAATGCCGAAGGCAGCGAGATCGAAGATGCGCTCCACCGCTACGACCGCAATCTGCGATGAGAACGACAAGCCAGTGCGTCGGCTGACGAGGTAAGGGCGAATCAGTTCACCCACGCGCCCGAAGATGGCGAGACCCGTAAAACCGATGAACTGAGCGCCGAGCAGCGTCCACCAAGGCTTCCGTTGTTCAGGCGGCAGAGACGGCTTTAGAAAAATGGTCCATCGCACAGCGCGCGCCACGGAGTTGCTGTAGACCATCAGTGTTGCCATCAAAAACAGTGGCAGGTTCACCTGGCGGCAGGCCAGCCAGAACGCATGCCAATCAAACTGCGATTGGTGAATTTTCCAAAGAAGAAATGCTGCAAGGAGGACGACGATCGTCCAGATAGCGATGCGGCGTTTGTTCATGCTTTAGCGAACCACCGTGGCGGAAACTGCGCGTGCCTGTTCCGCAACACGGCGATTAAATTCCCGGATCACGCGCGCCACATACGCCCGCGTTTCACGGTAAGGCGGGATGCCATGATAACGATCCACCGCGCCCGGGCCTGCGTTGTAAGCAGCCAGCGCCAGTGCAAGGTTGTCGTGGTATCGAGTCAATAGCTGATCCAGATAGGCGCTGCCACCGTTGACGTTCGATGCGGGGTCAAAGCTGTCCTTCACGTTCAGTTGGTTCGCCGTTCCCGGCATCAACTGCATCAGACCGCGTGCTCCCGTGCGTGATACAGCCTTGGTGTTGCCACCGCTCTCGGCCTGAACGACGGACGCCAGCAGAGCCACGTTCACGTTGTGGCGAGCGCCGGAGTCGGCAAGGATGATGGCGGTCCCGGCGGGCTCGTGGGCCTCGGCCTTTACAGGCGCAGGGACATCTGGTGCCGCCTCTACTGAGGTGATGGAGGACGCCGCAACATCCATGAAATTGTCCGCGCGAAGATACAGCCGGGTGATGTCTGTGGAGAGGGCCTCATGGCGTTCGCAGGTGATGCTGAACCCATTGCGCAGCGTTACCACCTCCGCGGCGTGGGCGGCAGCCACACACATACCCGGTAGCAAAAGAAGCGCTGCAATCCTTCTGACGGAGAGGGAGGCCATCCCCACCAGAGTAGCATCCGGGGTTCTGCCGATTGGGTCAGCGGGCGGCATGATCAGCCGCAAAGCAATGGGCGATGGCCTCGGCCACGCCATCTTCGTGATGGTGCCGCGTGACCGTCCAATTACGCTCTTCCGCCAGCAGCCGCAGATCATCGGGTGCATTGCCCATCAACATCGGCCATTGCGCCTGCTCCAGCATGGTCAGGTCGTTCCAGTTGTCGCCAATGGCCATCAGGTCGCTCGCCGTAAGTCCTTCTTCGCGCAGCAGATGTGCCAATCCCGCACCCTTCGAGCAGCCCTGAGGCAGGATGTCCAGAATGCAGAGATCACGCAGCGGATAGACCGTCCGCGTTAGCGACAGACGGCCTTCGTGCGCAGCATCCAGATGCCGGAAAGCCATTTCCATGCGTTCCATGCCACCGCACAGCATGGCCTGAATCGCAGGGAACTGAGCTGTACGAAAGGCAGATTCAATGGGCGTAAAACGACGGATGTCTGCTGCGTTGGCCACCATCCATTTCTCAATGCTGGCGTGCAGATCGTCGACTTCCTCCAGCACCAGTGCGCCACCAGCTTCGTTGCCATGCGGGTCCATGGTGTCAAAGGTGAAGACGAGGCAGTTGCGATAATCCGTGACTGTTTCGCAGAGCCACAGTGCCGTTTCTGCTGGCATTTCCTCGCGAAAGAGCAGACGACCATCCATGGTGCGGGCCACGGCTCCGTTCGAACTGAGCACGATGTCGTGGGGCTGGAAGTTGCCAGTCTGCAGCACCTTCATGGCGTAGCTATGGCGGCGTCCCGTGGCGATCACGATACGCGCACCGGCGCGGCGTGCACGATCTAGCGCGAGCTGATTGCCTGGCGACACCGTGCCGCCGGGATGAACCAGCGTGCCATCCATGTCGATGGCAATCATCTTCGGTGTATCGCTCACACAGACTCCATCTGGATGGCTTCGCTGGCGACTTCTCCACGTGTCGAAAGCACCACAGCCGCGCCCACAATCAGCGATCCACCGAGCCATGCAATCAGACCCAGATGTTCATGCAGCAGGCACACTCCCAGCACCGATCCAATGACCGGCTCTAGGTTAATAAAGATGCCGCCCTGCGATGCGGGTACCTGCGTCATACCCCAATTCCACAGCAGGTTGGTTGCAGCGGTGCAAAGAACACCACTGGCTGCAAGTGCCAACCACGCTTTCATGGAGACTCCATGTACTGGCGGTATCCCATACTGCAGTGGCACCCAGATGAGCAGCATGATCGTCCCCAACACCAGGCTGCGCGCGCTGACCTCTAGCGCGCTATGGCGAAGAAGAAGCTTCTTGTTGCCCAGCAGCCACACCAGTGCAATCACCACAGAGAGAACAATCAGCGAATCGCCCAGCAGTGAGGATGTTCCGCTTGCGTCGTGACCGCCCAACGCGATCATGCAAGCGCCCGTGGTCGAGGCGATCAGGGCAGTCCATCCCACGGCATCCAGCCGCTCTTTCAGGAAGATGGCTGCGGCTGCGGCCAGAATGACGGGCAGCGTGCCGATCATGAGCGCGGCATGCGAAAGAGAAGTGATCGAAAGTCCCTTAAACTGCACCAGAAATTGCAGCGGCACTCCGAAAAATGCGGCGATGAGCAGCAGCCGCCATTCGGATGCGGTCCATCGTTCGCCACGGCCTTTTACCAGCGGCAGGATGGGAAGTGCTGCAAAGAGAAAGCGATACAGCACCATGTGGCCCACGCTGACCTCGCGCAGGGCGATCTTGCCAAAGAAGAATCCTGTGCCCCAGAGCGCCCCCGCCGAGGCGCAAGCCAGAAATCCAAGCGGACGGGAAGTGGTAGAGGAGGGCATCTTTCCACTGTCGCACAGGATGGCGCGAAGCATGATGAGCAGGTTGTTGAAGGCTCGCGTTACCATAGGATTCTCAACCCGGACCACTGCAATGCCTGCCTCGTTCCGCCACCGCTTGTTTGTGCTCGCGCTGTTGTTGCCGAGTCATGCCTTTGCAGCTGCAGTAAATGATGATCCTGCAACGAAACCCGCCGTTCCTGCGATTCAACTGCCCCTGGAGCCATTCGGCTATCGGCCGATGACCTCTGGGATGGGCCTCCGTGCCGGGTACACCAGCGCCACGGTGCACTTCATTGATGCTGACCATCTTCTACTGACCTACACCGCGAAGAAGCTGATAAAGCGCATGCCAGATCAGCGCGAGACAGACGACGACCACTTTGTACGCGCGTTGGTCATCAGCCTGCCCGATGGCAAAGTACAGCGCGAGGCAGAGTGGCGGATGCATGATCGCTCTCCCTATCTGTGGGCGCTTGGGAGCGGTCGCTTCCTATTGCGCATCCGCAACAATCTCTACTCGCTCGATCCCATGGGCAGCTACGACCCATTGCATTTGGGCCAGCGGCTACTGATTGAAAACGAAGACGATCTTGAGGCTCTGCAATTCAGCCCGCAGCACGACCTGATGCTGCTTGAGACCACGCCCGCACGCAAAATTGGTGATGATCCAACAGATCAAAAGGAACGTCCCGTTTCTGTCTTCTTCTATGGTGTGGCCTTGCAGCCGGACGGTTCTGTTCGCCTAAGCAACCGGGGCCATGCTGAGTCCAAGAGTGCTTTCACGCTCTCCTTCACCTCGATGGGAGTTCTGGAGACGGTACACGAGGATCGCACCCACTGGGGTTTCGACTTTCACGGTTACAACGGCGCCAAGATGGAATTGGGAGGCTTCACCTCCACCTGTCGCCCCATCAGTATGTTCATCTCCGACGCAGAGTTTTTCGCCTTTGGCTGCCGCGGCGGTGAAGAACACAAACTGATGGGTGGGTTCAACCTGCTGGCCGAAGCGAAGTGGGTCTTCACGACGGACGATGAGCCGTTGTGGCTCGCCGTAGATAACTCCCCGGCAACGGGGCGATTCGCTGTGCGGAACACGCTCACGTCAGTCAGTACCCAGGGCACCGGATTAGCTGACTCAACCGACGTGCGGGCGGAAGAGATTCGCGTCTATGGCAATCGCGAAGGTGACGAGCTGTTGCGGGTCAACGCGACACCTGTGCAACGCCCAGCAGGCAATTTCGCGTTATCGCCAGACGGTATGCGGCTGGCTGTCTTCCAGGGAACGCAGCTTTCCATCTTTAACCTGCCGGAACTCAAGCCTGCAGAACGTTCTCTGCACAACAAGGAACAGGGAGCGCTGGCGCCGTTGCGGCCGGCTGCAACCCTCGGCGTCATCTCCACACTTGCTGGTAGCAGTGACAACCGAACGCCGTAATCGCTTTTACAGCACAGTGTCCATGCGTGTGCGGTCCAGCAGCAGGAAGATCGGTATCGCGACGGCAGAATTGATTGCTGCGCGGATCAGTTCATGTATCCAGCGTGGATGCGCCTCTGCTTGTCCCAGCAGGATGCTTTGAATCAAGTACAGCAGCGCTGATTGCAGCAGGCAGAAGACGAAGTTCATGGCAACGCGGGTCACCATGTTCTCCACGTCGACCTTCAAACCGATCGACGCTGCAGCATATCCCAGAACAGACTTGGCAATACCATTGACGCCGATGAACTGATTGCCCGGCAGGTCCTGTAGCAATCCAATGACAGTGCCAAAGAGCGTGCCCGCAATCGGGTTTCTCCACGCGATGGAGAAGTACAGCACAATAATCAGCGGAAGATCCAGGATCGAAAGCGGCTGCCAAATACGCGGCAGATAAGCGTTCAGAAACAGCGCGCACAAAGGCACTGCCAGCAGCACAGCCGGATGAAAGCTGTGCTCTTCCAACTCGCGACGATTGGTAAAAGGGCGACGGGGCATCTTATGGCTCCTCCGGCGCGTTGGGAGTGCTGGTGCTGCGTTGCGGCGGCGTTGCGAGTTGCGTATTCGGCGCACCCGGCGTCAAGCTTGATGCGGGAGGAGCGGCACCTGGCGAATAACGGTCCGTGTGAATTGCAGGCTGAGGTCTCGGCAGGGTGGGAGCGGGGCTGGTCGCAGCGTTCTCATCCCCATTTTTCTCATCGGCCTTCTTCAGACCCGGCAGTCGGTCCGCGACCACTTCAGCAGCCTTCTTGCCTTCTTCTTGGTCGTCGTCCGTCGCAGTATTCAACTGCTGCGAAACCTCTGTCACCACCAGTACTTCTTCCAGCCGATCGAGATTCGCAGCAGGTTTGATTGCGATGGCCGCATAGGGTTGATGATCTGGGTCAGGCTTCATGTAGATCACGTTGCCTACGGGAAGGCCGCGAGGATACACACGGTCGCCGCCACTGGTGATGAGCGGTTCGCCCGCCTTGATGCGCTCGTCAGGCAGCAGGTTGTTGATCAGAAGAGTGCCTCCGGGGCCACCACGCAGAATGCCGCGGCTACGCGTGTTCAGCAGGATGACTCCCGCACCGGAACTCATGTCGTTCAGCAACAGTACCTGTGACGACATCGCGAACACATCACGCACCTTGCCAACAGCGCCATCGGGTGTAATGACAGCCATGTCCGGACGAATGCCGTCATTGGAGCCTTTATCGATCGTGACGACACGACCCTGATCGCCACCACCAGTGCCGATCACCTGTGCGGCAACAGTCTTGCCAACGTATTGCTGTTTAAACGCAAGCAGTCGTTGCAGTCGCTGGCCTTGACGTGCATCTTCCGCCAGTGATGCTTCACGGACACGAAGCTGATCAATCTGATACTGAAGATCCTTGTCGTGCTGACGGACATGACGAAGGTCAATGTAGCTATGCCATACACCGCGTACACCGCCGCCCATGTGTTTTAGTAGCGATTCAACTGGGGCAATGGTGTAGGCAGGCCATGCCCGCAGGCCGCGCACATGGTGTCCATCTTCTCGTGCAGCGTAGTTCAGGCGCTTCATCTGCGACGCAAGACCGATCACCTGCGCCAGAAGCACAGCCACCAGCACCAGAGCACTCTTGAAGCGGCTGAAGAAGGATTCCATGGGGAGTCTCGAGTCTTAGTTCAATGCTCAGCCCTTCGTTCGTTTTGCGAATGAAGGGCTGAGCCAAGACTGACAACTAAAACTACGAACTAGTCGATGGCCACCTTGCGCAGCAGGCCGAAGTCATTCAACATGCGACCGGTGCCCAGCACCACGGATGCCAGCGGATCGTCCGCAATGGAGACGGGCAAGCCCGTTTCTTCGCGGATACGGCGATCGAGATTCTTGATCAGCGCGCCACCGCCTGTCAGCACAATGCCACGGTCGCTGATGTCCGCGGACAGCTCCGGCGGGGTCCGTTCCAGTGCCACGCGGATGGCATTCATGATGGTGGCAATGGATTCGCTCAGGGCTTCCCGGATTTCCGAGTCGTCGATGGTGATAGTCTTCGGCACGCCCTCAATCAGGTTGCGGCCCTTGATCTCCATGGTCAGCGGCTTGTCCAGCGGGAATGCCGAGCCAATCTCCATCTTGATCATTTCGGCGGTGCGTTCGCCGATCAGGAGGTTGTACTTCCGCTTCAGGAAGTTCATCACGGCTTCGTCCATCTGGTTGCCGGCCATACGGACCGAGCGGGAATAGACGATACCTGCCAGTGAAATGACGGCGATATCCGTGGTGCCGCCGCCAATGTCGACAACCATGTTGCCGCCGGGCTCCGTGATGGGCAGGCCTGCGCCAATTGCAGCCACCATGGCCTGTTCCACGAGGTAAACCTCGGACGCCTTGGCGCGATAGGCGCTGTCTTCCACGGCGCGCTTTTCCACCTGCGTAATCTCAGAAGGCACGCCGATGATGATGCGCGGGTGAACCAGCATCTTGCGGTTATGTGCCTTCTGAATGAAGTAGTTCAACATCTTTTCCGTGTGGCGGAAGTCGGCGATCACGCCGTCTTTCATCGGCCGGATGGCGATGATGTTGCCGGGCGTACGGCCTACCATCTCCTTGGCTTCCTTGCCCACGGCTTCCACTTCGTTCGTCACTTTGTTGACTGCGATGATGGACGGCTCATTGACGACAATGCCTTTACCGCTGGCATAGACCAGCGTGTTTGCGGTTCCCAGGTCGATTGCAAGATCGTTCGAAAACAGCGAAAAAAG
Source organism: Terriglobus roseus (assembly GCF_900102185.1). Classification (NCBI taxonomy): domain Bacteria; kingdom Pseudomonadati; phylum Acidobacteriota; class Terriglobia; order Terriglobales; family Acidobacteriaceae; genus Terriglobus; species Terriglobus roseus. The sequence continues at coordinate 376,588 of NZ_LT629690.1, forward strand.
CGAGCGCATGGAGCGCTGACGGGAGGTGCGGCCCTGGTATCCGTTTTGAGGCATGGTTGGTGTGTGCTTCCCCAGCAAAAGGCGTTCTACCCATTGTAGCCGCCGGACAGAGGAAAAACGGGGACACCCAATTCCGCGCTGTCATGGAATGGAAAGAAGTATCAGACCATTGCCGCCGAACGGCGTCCCCGCACCCGACTCCAGAGTTTTTGGGGCCAGTTGGGATCCATGCACGGTCGTTCAATCGCTACAAAATACGCGATGCTGGCTATGACGATGGCTGGCAGTAGAAGGAGAAGCTGGATCAGATAATCCGTATAGAAATTGCCCGTAAGCGCAGCGTGCCGGGTAAGTGGGAACAAAGCGGAAATCACGAGCATGTGAAGGAGGTAGATGGAATAGCACATGCCACCCAGCAGGGCGATCCAACGAGTGGAGAGGATTCTCCGGCTAACAGGTCCCATAAACGTGGCGTGGAAACCCGCCACAAGCAATCCGCATAGAACTATCGGCAGAAAGCGGAACTCTGGAAGAAACAGAAATGCTGGCCAGATCAGCAGGCTGCCAAGATCCCAGAAGGGATGGTCTTGAGCAAGCTTCTGTTCTACTCGAAGATCTGCCAGCAGAAATCCTGTGAAGAAATAGCAAAGTTGTGCCGGTAGGAAGAAGCCGTGTGCTGTGGCAGCACTCCATGCAGGAAGAGCGGAACAGAGGATGCAGGCTAGCAGTACCAGACGGCGAGTCGTTGGGCTGCGGATGCAGAAAAGTTTGGCTAGCAGCGGCACCAAAACATAAAACTCAACCTCGACTTCCAGGCTCCATGTCACTAGGTTCAGCGGTGGTGTGCCCTTTGCGAAAAAGTTATGTACGTAGAAAGCGCACATCGCAAATGATCGCCACACCACGTGCGCTGCCATGCGGTGCAGCAGAAGCAGGCTTACAGCGTAGATCAGCAACGAGAGGATATAGGGCGGCTCAAGACGCGTCAGGCGACGAAGGTAGAAACTTCCCAGGCGTACAGGTTTTCCACCATCTACATACTGTCGCAGGAAAGGTTGCGCAAGAATGTAGCCGCTGATCGCAAAGAAAAGCTGGACGCCGCGCCCGAGTTGATACATGACGGCGACAAAGGCTTCATGCCCTGAAGCATGTAAGCCATATAGATGGGCATGCGAGTTCATCTGCGCCAGAATGTGAATCAGCAGCACAGAAGATATGGCTACAAAGCGTAGCCCATCCACTTCTGGAATCCAGCGGCTACTGGTTGTGATTCGTTGAAGGCGCATGAGAAACAGGGAATTTGTTCCGGGTTTCCTGCCTAGTGTAGCAGTGGCGTTCCAGCTAGGCCGGTCTGATCATCATTGATAAAATTTTCTTGAGGATGATGAGGATGATTGTCGGTGTACCCAAGGAAGTTAAAGATCACGAAAGTCGCGTTGGCATTACCCCCGCCGGAGTGCGCGCGCTGGTAGAGGCTGGACACAAAGTGCTGGTGCAGACCGGCGCAGGCGAACTTTCCGCATTCCCCGATGACGAGTATCAAAATGCTGGCGCAGAGATCGTTGGCAGCGCCTATGACACATGGCGGCTGGCGGATATGGTCGTCAAGGTGAAGGAACCCATCGAGAAGGAGTATCAGTACTTCCGTCCGGGTCTAGTTCTGTTCACGTATCTGCATCTTGCGCCGCTCCCCGCTCTGACGGAAGCGTTGATGGAAAAGCAGGTTACCGGCATTGCGTATGAAACCGTGCGCGATCGCGCTGGTTCGCTGCCGTTGTTAACACCCATGAGCGAAGTGGCAGGACGTCTCAGCGTGCAGGTGGGTGCGGAGTATCTGCAGAAGACGAAGGGCGGACGTGGCCTGCTGCTGGGTGGTGTTCCGGGCGTACCTCCGGGCAACGTGGTGATCATCGGCGGCGGCATCGTCGGTATCAACGCGGCGAAGATGGCTCTCGGCCTGGGCGCGAAGGTCACGATTGTGGACCTTAGCCTGAACCGTCTGCGCGATCTGGACGATATCTTCAATGGCCGCGTGTTCACGCTGGCATCGAACAGCTACAACATCGCGAAGGCCTCCTCAGAAGCTGATCTGTTGGTGGGTGGCGTGCTCATCCCAGGTGCCGCTGCGCCGAAGCTGGTAACGGCTGCAATGGTGAAGAAGATGAAGAAGGGCGCAGTCATTGTTGACGTGGCCATCGACCAGGGCGGCAGCATCGAGACGGCAAAGCCCACGACCCACACTGAGCCTGTGTACGAAGTGGACGGCGTGGTGCACTACTGCGTGACGAACATGCCTGCGGCAGTGCCGAACACCTCGACGCTGGCGCTGACGAATGCCACCTTCCCCTATGTGTTGAAGCTGGCCAACGAAGGCGCGGAAGCTGCGATTAAGGCTGATGCAGGCCTCGCGGAAGGCGTGAACACCTACAAGGGAACGCTCACGTACCAGGCCGTCGCAGAATCGCAGAACAAATCCTGGAAGGCAGTCGCCGAACTGCTGTAGTACGAGTATCCGTAGAAGAAGAACCTGTATCACTCCATGTGGCATTGGGGGATGCAGGTTCTTTTCGTATCCATTGGTGTAACGCCTATAATCGCGAACACCGTCACAGGAGGCATGATCATGGGCACAACACGCCAGCGCAAGATTCTGATGATTGTGCTGGGTGTATTCCTTCTCCTCTTGTTTCTCGGTCTGGCTGCGCTGAATGCATTCCGCCTGAGCTTCCTCACGCCAGACACGCCGGGCGGCATCTTCCTCTTCATCGCGGTATCGTTCCTTGCATTTCTGATCTTCCTTGCCATCCTGATCCTGCTCATGCGCAACGTGTTGAAGCTGTACGCGGAGCAGCGCAATCGTGTGCTTGGCGCACGTCTGCGGACCCGCATGTTGCTAGGCGCAGTGCTCTTGAGCCTGCTGCCTGTGGGCTGCATGTACGGCTTCAGCTATCTGCTGATGAACCGTGCTATCGAGCGTTGGTTTGCCCAGCCCTCAGACCACCTGCGGCAGGAATCGCTAGCGGTTTCGCGTGATCTTTCGCGTTACATCGCGGCAAACGCGCGCTCTGAAGCAGAAGAGATTGCCAGCATCATCTCAGAAGCCGGACCCGATGTAACACCAACAACATTGCAACGTGCCTTGCAGAGTCATGAAGTTTCATTACTCGGAGGATTCGCTCAGGTTTACAGCGGCGATGTCGTGGTGTCGCGTTTCCATACGCCATCTGACCCGGCCGTCCTGAGCGTGTGGCAGCAGCCGGATACGCTCCCCATTGAAGACGACGGGCTAAGCTCGCCTTTGCAGAAACGCGATGGTGGCACGGTGAATGCGATGCTGCTGGCAGGCGTTCGGCGCAGCGATGAGCCGATTTTGACAGCGGGTGGTGTTGACTACATCCTTGGCTCGGCGCATACGTCGTCGGGCTTGCTGGTGGTATCCGGTGCGCCGCTGCCGAGTGGTATGACAGCGCATATTGCTACGTTGAATCGCGCGGGCCAACAGTACTGGCAGTTGTTCCGCATGAGGCAGCAGGTGCGCGCCACGTACATGATGCTTCTGATGATGATCACAGGCCTTGCGCTTTTCATCACGAGTTGGCTTGCACTGCATCTCTCCAAGCAAGTTACGAAACCTGTAGAAGCACTGGCAGACGCGATGAGTGCCATTGCGCAGGGTAACTATCAGCAACGAGTGGAAGCGTCGGCAACGGAAGAACTCGGCGACCTTGTACAGACCTTCAACACGATGGCTGATGATTTGGAGTCCAGCCGCCGCATGGTGGAGAAGACCACGTTGCAGATCTTTGAGGCCAACGTGGAAGTGGAAGCACGGCGCCGCGAGTTGGAGACCATGCTCCAGACCATCCCCAACGGTGTGGTCATGCTGGACGTGGATCGTCGCATTCGCGTTGTGAATCGTGCTTTCAGCGAAATGCTGGACCCCGGTGGTCAACGCGCATTCGTCGGCTTGCTGATGGACGAAGTCATTCCCGCAGAAAGCCTGGAAGTGATGGACCGCCTCTTGCGCCGCAGCCATCGCATGGGTTCTGCGTCGTCAGAGACAGAGATGCCTACGGATAACGGCACGCTGAACCTGGCCATGACCGCTGCAATTCTTGAAACCACCAGCGGTGGCACACGAACACCCACGGGTTACGTGCTTGTACTGGAAAACGCGACAGAGCTTTTGCGTGCGCAGAAGCAGTCTGCATGGAAAGAAGTCGCGCGTCGTGTCGCCCATGAAATCAAGAATCCTCTCACACCGATTTCGTTAAACGCAGAACAGATTCGACGTCACATTGTGCGCCTCGGCGATCTTCTGCAGCAGCATCAACTGGAATCTCCATCCGTAGGTACGATTCGTCGTTCGAGTGAAGTGATCAGTGCATCGGTAGATAGCATGCGAGGCCTCGTTGATCAGTTTTCATCGCTCGCAGAATTTCCCAATGCGCAACCACGTCCGGCAGACCTGAACACCATCATTGAAAACACGCTCAGCCTTTTTGCAGGTCGACTCTCTGGCATCACGGTGGTGAAGTCATTGCAGCCTCGGCTGCCACTTGTCATGGCCGATCCTGAAGCCATCAAGCGCGCTCTTTCTAATCTCATTGATAACGCAGCTGAGGCCATGAGTGCCAGCCTGTTGCGAGAGATTCACATTGAAACGCGGCGCAGTGAACAGTCGCAAGGCATGTTGGAAATTGTGGTGGCTGATACGGGACCCGGAGTCACCGACGATATGCGCGAACGACTCTTTCTGCCGTATTTCTCCACCAAGCAGCGCGGCACAGGATTGGGCCTGACGATTGTGGCGAAGATTATGGCGGACCACCAGGGCACCATCCGTGCGGAAAAGAATTTGCCCACAGGTGCTCGCTTTTTATTGGAACTTCCCATTGCGGCACCGACAGAAAATAGTGGGCTGAACGATATTGCAACGGGCGACGAGTCCTCTGCATCGGAATTCTCAAAGGCAGAGATTAGGAACGCATCGGCATGACTCACATCCTTGTTGTTGATGACGAAACAGAGATCCGCGAATCGCTGGAGACGATCCTGCGCGAGGAAGGCTACGTCGTCACCTCCAGCGGCACAGCGAAGGAATCGCTGGAACTGATCCGCGACGTGGAGTATGACGTGGTGCTGCTGGATATCTGGCTGCCTGACGGCGATGGTCTGGAAGTGCTGGCGCGCATCCGCGAACTTGCACTGGCCGCTCCGCCGGAAGTCGTCATCATATCCGGTCATGGAACCATTGAATCGGCAGTGCGAGCTACAAAGCTGGGCGCGTACGACTTCCTTGAAAAGCCACTGTCGCTCGATCGCACGCTTCTCGTTTTGAAGAACGCAACGGAGGCACGTCGTCTTCGGTTGGATAACTCTGAATTCCAACAGCAGCTCGCACAGAAGGCATATCTCACGGGTGAAAGCGTTCCCATGAAGGCTCTGCGACAGCAGATCCGCTTAATGGCTCCAACGAACGGACGAGTGCTCATCTACGGCGAATCAGGTAGTGGCAAGGAACGCATTGCACGCACCATGCATGCAGAGAGCCTCCGGCCTGACCGTCCCTTCATTGAACTGAACTGCGCCGCCATCCCGGAAGACTTCATCGAAAGTGAACTTTTCGGCTATCGTCACGGAACCGTTCCCGGTGGGCCGCCAGAGAAACGTGGCACCTTTGAGCGTGCGGATGGCGGGACGCTGTTTCTGGATGAAGTGGGCGACATGAGCCTGAAGACACAGGCAAAAGTGCTGCGAACACTGGATGAACAGCGCTTCTATCCTGTTGGCGCATCGCAGCCTGTTCACGTTGATGTGCGTGTGATCGCTGCCACGAACAAAGATCTGGAAGACGAAATCATCAAAGGGAACTTTCGCGAAGACCTGTTTTATCGTCTCAACGTGATCCCGTTTTTTGTTCCCCCATTGCGAGACCGCATGGAAGACATTCCATCGTTAGTGCAGGAATTTCTGAGCGAATTCGGCAGGGAATACGGCCGTCCACGTATAGAGATTTCGCCGGACGCCATTGCTGCATTGAAGCAGTATGCGTGGCCGGGCAACGTGCGCGAACTGCGCAACGTGGTGGAACGCGTGCTCATACTGAACCCCAAGGCAATCCGCATTGAACGGAAACACCTGCCTGCACTCCTCTCGCGCGAAGTGAGTGCGAAGTCCAAGAATGACAACTTCGGCACGCTGCTGCAGGCACGCGAGGCTTATGAGCGTGACTACATCCTGAAAAAACTGGAAGAGTGTCACGGCAACATAAGCCGCGCTGCGGAAGCACTTGGCCTGGAGCGCAGTCATCTCTATCGCAAGATGAAGGCGCTTGGCGTCACGATGAAGGAAGCGTAATGCGATAGCGGATGGTTCCTTCTTCCGCACCTTCGCCATCGAAGCGCATACCGCACTTCTCCATCACGCGAATCGACTCCTGCATCGTTGGAAAGGTATGCGCAATTACGCTGCGCACGCCCTGCGCGAACAGTAGTTGCAACAGCGTCTGCGTTGCTTCCGTTGCGTAACCATTGCGTTGCCACGGTTTCAGAATGGCGTACCCCGTTTCCGCTTCGGCTGCGTTCGTGGGACCGCCCCCTACAGTTCCAATCAAAACCGGTTCAGGTGAGGGAAGCACTATGTAGCGACTCCAGCCAATGGTTTCAGGGCGTTCCGCAAATTGCTTACGGAAGAAGTCGAAGACGTGTGGCTCCCAGTTGCTGTCAGGCCACTCTGGTGGAACACGCGCTCCAAGGCGCGCAGCAAGCTCGGCATAGCTGGCAGTTTCTGCATCCAGCAGTTCGGGTGTGATAGCCACAAGGCGCAGCCGCGCCGTAAGAATGTCAGAGGTATTCAAGCGATTGTCTCCATCAACATTGGTTGCAGACAAAGGTCGGCACATGCACCGCGAAGAAGCGAAGCGCGTGCAAAATCACTTAGCGGCAGGAGACAGTCATAGGCGCGGAGCCAGCATAGCAGAGAAGGAAGGTGCAGGGCGATGCTCAGCCAGCGGCATCGTAGGCTTTGCGCAATCGTTCCAGAGCTGCGCCCAATTCCTTATCGCTTGCGACCGCAAAGAATTCCCACTTATGCGTACTGCCAGCAAGCGGCTTTTGCCGCCGCAGCCCAATCGAGTTTGGGTTCTCAATCGCACGCGTGGCTGGCAGTACGGCAAAGATAGCGTCGTTACGATACAGGCTTACCATGCCGAACATCTTGCCGCGCCGCGTGCCCGGCCATGTCAATGCTTCGTGTTCCAGCATCACCGAACGGCGACGCATCTCGTCGGAGACGACAGGAAACTTAGGCCTCATTCTCTTTCTTAAGCGTCTGCGCAGCCTGCAAAGACTCCAACTGGCGTCGCCAATCCAGCTCTTCTACAAAGCCCTTCTTCGAACGCCAGTCTTCCTTCACCTTCACAAACAGTTCCAAAAAGACGCGAGTGCCAAGAAGGTTCTCAATCTCTTTGCGCGCAGCAGTGCCAATCTGTTTCAGCATGGCACCCTGCTTGCCGATCAGGATGGCCTTCTGTCCGCTGCGTTCGACAAAGATAGCAGCGGCAATCTTCGTCACCGGGAGTTTCGGCTCTTCACCCTTCTTCGGCTTGCGCTGTGGACCCGGCTCTTCCCACTTCTCAACCACGACGGCGGATGCGTAAGGCACTTCCTCGCCGGTGAAGAGCAGAATCTTTTCGCGGATCAGTTCCGCCGCAAGAAAGCGCATCGGCTGATCGGTGAGTTGGTCCTCGGGGAAGTAGCGGTTTGCCTCGGGTAGTTGCTCCACAATGCGACCCAGCAGCGTGTCCAGGCCGTCCTTCTTCGCGGCCGAGATCAGCACCGTATCCGTGAAAGCGAACTTCGTAGTCCAGTGAGTGATGAGCGGCAGAAGGTCTTCGCGCTTCACCAGGTCAATCTTGTTGAACACAAGAATCACCGGGCACTCCACATTCCGCAACATACTCAGTGCAAACGCATCTTCTGCTGCGCTCAGTGCTTTCTTATCTTCTGATGGTGTGGGCGACTTACCTTCCACGCGCGGAGCGGGTTCGTGAATACGATGAGTCGCGTCCACGAGGAACAACACCACGTCGCGGCTTTCCAGCGCGTCGTGCACTTCCTGCATCATGCGTCGGTCAAGCTGTGTGCTGGGTTTGTGTACGCCGGGTGTGTCGACAAGAACAATCTGCGCGGCAGGCAGAGCTTCGCGTGTCTTCGTCTTTGGCGTGGCCGGCTGTTCCAGAACGCCCAGAATGCGTGTGCGCGTGGTCTGCGCTTTATGCGTGACGATCGCCAGCTTCTCGCCAAGGAGAGCGTTCAGCAGCGTGGACTTGCCTGCGTTGGGGCGACCGATGATTGAAACGAAACCTGCGCGAAATGCCATTCTACTTAGTCTACGCGCTCTAGTTTTCCGTGGGGTCGTCGGGCGGCAGCAGGCTCACGCGCACTCGCTTCACCAGCCGCGATGTCGCGTTGACCACTTCCAGCCTTAGCCCGTCCTCTTCAATCACTTCGCCTGGGTGCGGAATATGCCCGGCAAGTTCGGAAACAAGCCCGCCCACGGTGCTTGCTTCTAGGTCGGTTCGCAGCCGAAGCGGTTCGCGCTCGTCTTCCTCTGCGTCCTTCTGCAACAGATCGCGAAGCTTTGCAACATCCATGTTGCCGGGCACAATCCATGAACCGTCTTCTTCCTCAATCACCTCGGCATCTTCATCGTGCTCGTCTTCAATGTTGCCCACAATGGCTTCAATCAGATCTTCAATGGTTACAAGCCCAGCAACGGTTCCGTATTCGTCAATCACAATGCGCATGTGCTGCTTTTCGCTCTGCATCTCGCGCAACAGTTCGTTGACTTTCTTAGGCTCAGGTACAAACGCGGCGGGTCGTTGCATATCGCGCACGGTGCGCGTATTCGCATCGATATCGGTGATTTGCAACAGGTCATGCGCAAAGGCGATGCCGGTGATTTCATCCACGGTGTCGCGATAAACCGGCACGCGAGAGAAGGCATTTTCATTCAATGCTGCGGTGAACTCCGCGAGCGTCATGCTTTCAGGCACGGTGAACATCTCTGGTCGAGGCGTCATCACTTCGCGCACCACCAGATCGCCAAACTCCACCACACTGCGCACCAGCGCGCGATCACTCTCCTCCAGAATGCCTTCCTCTTCTCCGGCTTCCAGCAGAGCGTCCACACCTTCGTCTGGGTGTTCTTCTTCTTCTTCGTTATCCGGTTCCGCCAGCGAAACGATGGATTCCAGCAAACCAAGCGTAAGCGTCAACGGCAGGATCAGGTAAAACAGCACCTGCAATGGAATGCGTGCATTCGATACCCACTCGCCACGCGTGCGTGCAAACAACACCTGCGGCAACATGCGATCAAACACGATGATAATCAGCGCAAGCTCTGCGACTGTCTCTGCGTACGCAGGCCAGCCTCCACCAACACGTGCTCGATGCACACCCAGAATCAGCGCAAGCAGTGCCAGCGAGCCCTGCCGAAGAATGGAAGCGGACAGTGCAACGGAATCGCGTGAGAGTCCCAGCCGCGGCTCAATGCGCTCGGTCCAAGCATCCAGATTTTCCTGGTAGGCACGCGCAAGAAACTTGCCCATCTCGCTGTACACGCGATCCGCGTACGACGACAGGGTAAGCACTGCCAACAACAGCACAATGGAGAGCATAAAGATGAGTGGGCTCATCGCCGCGCCCTCTTGATTGCACTCTTCTTCGCTGCGGTCTTCTTTGTTTTCGTCGCTGTGCGTTTCTTGGGGGCAGCCAGTGTGCGCTCAATTAATCCTGTGGGCAGTTTCAACTTCTCGCGCAGCTCTGCTTCCAGTGCGCGCATCTCGCCCTTGTCGGTTTCATGGTCATATCCGGCAAGATGTAGAACGCCATGCAACATCAGCGTCCGCAATTCATCTTCGAGAGTGTGACCGTGCTCGTCCGCCTGTCGCTGCGCGGTCTCCAACGAGATCGCAAGATCGCCCGCGTAGCCCTCTTCATTTTCAAAGGCAGGGAAGCTTAAAACATCGGTGGGTTTGTTCTTACCGCGGAAGCTGCGATTCAATTCCTTCAATCGCGCATCGTCTGCTAGCAGCACTGTCACTTCGCCATCCAGTTCAGCGGCTTTTTGTGCACGCTTCAGGAAACGTGAAAGTGTCGCCTTCTGCAGCGAAGGTTGTTTGCCATCAGTTCGACTCGGAGGTTCTGTAACGATCAATGCGCCTCGCGTACCTAAGAGAAAAGAGACAGGAGAGGGAAATCCCTCTCCTGTTTATGCTACCTGTTCTGATGCAAAGTTATTGTGTCTTGCGCACAGTCGGCTTCGTTTCTGTTGCGGGAACGTCGATGCCGCCTTCCAGTCCCAGCGAAAGCTGCTGTTCGCGCTGATGCGTTTCGTACGCGCGAACAATGCGCTGTACAAGGTTGTGGCGCACCACATCCTTGTCTTCAAAGTGACAGAAGCCGACGCCCTCTACGCCTTCCAGCACACCAAGAGCTTCCAGAAGACCGCTGCGTTTCGGATTCGGCAAGTCAATCTGCGTCAGGTCGCCTGTGATGACGGCCTTGCTGTTCATGCCCAGACGCGTAACAAACATCTTCATCTGTTCGTTGGTTGTGTTCTGCGCTTCGTCCATGATGATGAATGCGTTGGACAGCGTACGACCGCGCATGAAGGCAAGAGGCGCGATTTCAATGATGCCCTTTTCCAGCATCTTGTCCACGCGCTCTTTTTCGAGCAGATCGTAGAGCGCGTCGTATAGCGGACGCAGGTAGGGATCAACTTTTTCCTGCAACGAACCAGGTAAGAAACCTAACCGTTCGCCCGCTTCCACCGCAGGACGCACCAGCACAATGCGTTCCACCTTCTTCGCCATCAGCGCGCTTGCAGCCATCGCCACGGCTAGATACGTTTTGCCTGTGCCAGCAGGGCCAATGCCAAAGGTCATGTCGTTCTGTTCAATGGCCTCGACATATTTCTTCTGGTTGGCCGAACGCGGATTCACCATACGCTTCACGCCATTGGCGGTGCGTTGGCGACCACTATCGACAAGCTGTTTCAGGCTAGACGCTGGATCGGCTACGGCAAGCTTTACCAGTGCATGGAGCTCAGGTCCGGCCAGCACCACGCCGCTGCGGCGCAGAGCTTCAAAGTCTTTGAAGATGCGTTCCACCAGCGCCACGTGCTCGTCCGTTCCTTCCACGAGCAGGCCGTTCGATCGCAGATCGATCGAAACGCCCAGCTCACTCTCCATCCACCGCAGGTTTTCGTCACGAAGCCCGAACAGGGCTTCCGTATGGGGCGTGATTTCGAGCAGGATCTTGGCCAATGTGCGCTATGCCTCCATGGGGCTGGGGTGCGTTGAATTTGAGTGCTGGGATTTAGATGCGGGAGAGGCTCCGACCGACTGACTTCCACGCGCCACAGAGATGCGGCGTCGGGTGGAACAGATCGAATTGGCGGTTATCACCAAATCAGTCGAAGTTGCGCTGAGAATAGCTCCGCGTAACAACATCGTCAAGCAAAGAAACGAGGAAAAAGAAGGCCGAAACCCGAAGGTTTCGGCCCGTTGTAGTGAGAGCGTAAGGATTGTTAGAAGCTCAGGCGTCCTGACAGCTGAATCTGACGCTGTGCTCCCAGACCGACCTGGTTGCCAACCGTGGAGGACAGCGTTCCGAAGTTGCTGCCTGCACCGTTTGCACCCGACAGGGCGAACGGTGTTCCAGGCTGCGCGCCACCAGTAGCAGCGGACGGAATCACCTGTGCCAGACGAATGTTGCCAGGGTTGGCAAAGTTCGGGTGGTTGAGAATGTTGAAGGCGTCCGCGACGAACTTGAACCGGAAGCGCTCCGTGAAGGCGAATTCCTTCTGGAGGCTCAGATCCAACTGCACCAGGCCGGGGCCGGTGACATCGTTGCGGCGCTGGTTGCCGAAGCTGCCAGCAGCCGGCGTGGTGAAGGCTGCAGGGTTCAGGAACTGCGGGCCTACCGTGGAGACCTGATATGCACCGCGTCCGCCGACGTAAGGATTCACGCCAGGTATGCGGTTCGGACGACGCACGTTACGGCTGTTACCGCCGCCCGGTACGTTCTGGACTGCCGTGGTCTGCACCACGTTGCCCACAAGTACTGGGTTCGCGAAGGTCTGGCCAGCGTACGGCGTTCCGGCGTTGCCCACGTAGGCAACGTCAGGACGCGTGATCAGCACGTCGATCGGTACACCGGTGCGGAAGTTGACGATGCTACCAATCTGCCAGCCGCCTACAACCGTGTTGCCGATGCTGCCCAGGTCCATCGCCTTACCCTTACCCACCGGCACATCGAACAACGCCGTTGCGTTCAGAGTGTCGCGGATGTCGTTGATACCGCGACCGTATTCAGGTGCTTGACCGTAGATCTGCAGCGGCTCCTGCGACGTGGTGGCTTCGTTCGAACCAGAAGAGGTACCCAGTTCCTTAGCCCATGTGTACTGCAGGCCAAGCGACAGGCCGTTCGAGAAGCGGCGCTGCAACGAGGTCTGCAACGAGTGGTACTGATCCACACCGCCGCTGGTCTTGTAGTCGACTTCCGCGAAGCGGTTGCCGAACTGACGAATCGCAGTACCTGCACCCGTTGTGGGGCTGGTCGTTACGCCGGTGATCAGGTTGGTGATGGAGCGCAGGAACAGGTTGCGTCCCGTCGATCCAACATAGCCAACCATGAACTGCATGTTGCCCGGCAGCTGCTGCTGAATGCTGGCCGTGTAGCTGGCCACCTTCTCCGGCACCTTATAGGTGGGAGCGTAGGCGCGCGGCTGGTAGCCCAGCGTCGGGCTGTTGATGTCGTAGTTCGCGTATACGTCCGTCTGCGGATTGATCGGATAAACCTTACCGCTGGTCGCCGTACCACCCGTGTTGGTAAACGTACGGGTCGCACGGTCATTGGCTTCCGGCTGGATCTGATCTTCCGTCTGTCCGGGTCCGAAGTACCATCCACCACCAAGGCGAAGAACGGTCTTGTCATGCAGGCTGGCCGGAGCATAGGTCAGGCCCAGGCGGGGTCCAAAGTTCTGTGTGCTGGAGTACCAATCGCCCTTGTAGCTGGGGTAAATGGTGCCTGCAACCATGTCGAAGACCACGTTCTTGTTGCGTACTTCATGCAACGGCGAATAGTACTCGTAGCGCAGACCATAGCTCAGCGTCAGGTTGGGCTTAATCTTCCACTCATCCTGCGCATATGCGATGTAGTACTCCTGCTTCACCTGGGCGTTTCCGCTCAGGCCCGTGAATGGGCTCTTATCGCTCAACGTGCCGTAGAACTGAATCTGATCCGGAACGTTGTTCGCGAAGTTCGCAAAGCTGTTGTAGGTGTACGTGGTACCACCGATCTGGTCGTTGTACAGCGACAGCGGACGGATCTCAACACCGTACTTCGTGTTGTGGTTGCCGATCACGTAGCTGAAGTTGTCAATGTACGAGTAGCTCTGGCCCGTGTACGGAGCGCCCGTGCCGTTAAACGATGACGACAGCGAAATCAGCGCGCCAACGTTGGTCAAACCGGCAATTGCGATACGCGAAGAGCTGAGATTCACACCGCCGGTAGGACCGGCAACGCCCTGCACGCGCATCTTGATGCCGTTGTAGCCGAACTTGGTTTCGTTGAACATGCGCGGCGTCAGTACCTGGTTCAGCGCCAGAACGCCGTTCTGCGGTACTTCCACCTGGTTAAAGCGGCTCAGCGAAGCATCCTGCACCTGCGACGACACACCCTGATCGCGGTTGTAACGCGCATACAGGTTGAACCGGTCGTTGAAGTGATAGTCGAAACGGATGTGGCCGAAATCTTCCTGAATGCGGTTCTGACCAATGCTGATAAGGCCTGCCGCACCGTTGTTCGCGATGGGGAAGGCAGCCAGCAGCGGCTGCAGTGCCGGGTTGGTCACCTGCGCACGCTGTGCAGCGCTCAGAGTGGTGGAGGAGTAAGGAACAGCCCAAACCTGGCGCAGACCTTCATACACGGCTGCGAAGAACAGCTTGTCCTTGATGATGGGGCCGCCAACCGATCCACCAAACTGGTTCAGGCGGAACTTCGGCGTGTTGTTCGCAGTGTTGCGACGGTTGAAGTAGTTGCGCGCGTCGAAGAAGTCGTTACGCACATACTCAAACAGGCTGCCGTGAAGAGCGTTACCACCACTCTTGGTCACAAAGCTGATCTGACCGCCCGTGCCGGTACCCAGTTCTGCGGGGTAGTTCGACGAGTCAACGCGGAATTCCTGCACGGCTTCCAGCGACTGCTGCAGACGGAAGGTGGAGGTCAACTCACCGTTCAGGTTGCCCGGAGATGTATCGATGATGCTGGTGGCTTCAATGCCATCCAGGCGGATGATGTTCTGTTCCACGGCGCGGCCGGAGAAGTGCATGTTGTCAAAGGTGCCGCTGCCCGTGTTCGTCGCACCGGGGGTCAACAGATACAGCTGCGAAATCTGACGACCGTTGATCGGCAGGTTCTTAATTTCGCGCTCAGGAACGTTGCCGCCGATCTTCGCCGACGACGTATCCAGGTCCACTACGCTGCCCGCATTCACGGTGACAGAGGTTTCCGCACCAGCAACGCCTACGGAAAAGTTCTTTGTTACTTCCTGGCCTACAGCCAATACCAGGTTCTTCTGCTCATTGTTTGAAAAGCCGGCAGCCGTGATCAGCACGTCATACGTGCCGGGCGGCAGTGACACGGCAACATATAGGCCGTCGCCATTGGTGGTCACCACGCGTTCTTGCCCGGTGCCAAGGTTGCGGATGCTTACCTGTGCATTGGAAACGGCAGCGCCACTGGGGTCGGTCACTGTGCCGGTGAGCCTTGCCGTGGTGGTCTGTGCTCCAGCGGCTGCAGCGGAAAGACACGCAACCAGTGCGATGCGCGTGGGGAGATGGAAAAACTTATCTGGCCTCATGCTTCTGAGGATTCCGTTTACGCGTTGCCCAATGTTTACAGCAGGGTGAATGTACGGTTACAAACGGCGGATTATGGGGAAAATTTGGCACAATCGTTCGTTCGTTAACAAAGTTTCCGCTAACTGAAACTTCCCGATTTGGAACTCCGGAAATTCCGCGGATGAGAACATGAACTGTATGAAGGTTTTCCTGTTCGTTTTGATGGCAACCATCTTTGAGGCGGTCGGAGATGCGGTCATCCGAATCGCAATTGCAGCGCCTCGTCCTCATATGCGGATTGGCTTCTATCTTCTGGGAACGGTGTTGCTTGCACTTTATGGCACGTCGCTCAACCTGGCCCCGGTGGAGTTTGCGACTGTTACAGGGCTGTACATTGCCACCCTGTTTGTGGTCTTCCAGATCACCAATTATGTGCTGCTGCACACTGCGCCCACCCTGCCGGTAATGGTGGGCGGGTCACTGATCGTGGCGGGCGGCCTGACGGTCTATTTGTGGAAATAAGAGGGGAACCTCTTGCGTCAACGCCTAAAATCGAGTACCGTAGAAGGGTTGGAGAAACCCCGGCAGACCCGTGCCGTGGAGGCTCCCATCTTGCAGCCGGCCTGAAATGGTGACGGCGCTACCAGATTTCAGCCCCTGACAAGCGGCAAACGGAAGAGAAAAGAGTTCGATGGCAAATCACGTATCGTCCCTGAAGCGCTCCAAGCAGACCATTGCAAAGACCGCAGTCAATCGCTCCAACAAGACCAAGCTGCGCGGTTCGCTGCGCCAGCTGCGCGAGGCCCTGGTAAAGGGTGATGTGGAAGCTGTGAAGACACAGTACCGCGCAACCGTCTCCATCCTGGACAAGAGCGTCCAGAAGGGCGTGCTGCATGACAACACTGCATCGCGCTACAAGAGCCGCCTCAACGCTCGCGTGAAGGCTCTGGCCACCAAGGCTGCTTAAGCTAACACGAAAGTTTTCATCTCTTGCAAAAGGCACGGACACGATCCGTGCCTTTTGCTTTTACACTCGTCCATAAGAGTGCTTCTGCATGCTTCCAACTGACGCAAACAACCAGACGTTCTCCCGTCGCGACGAGAAAATTGCGCCGGGCAAGCTGGCTGCTGCGCAGTATGTCATCGCCGCGATTTTGCTGGTGTTGTTTGCCGGTTTGTGGCGATTGCAGATTCTCGGAGCGGACAACTACCGTCTGCTCGCAGAAGCGAATCGTGTCCGTAAAGTCCCAATTCTGGCACCGCGTGGTCGCCTGTTTGATCGCGAAGGCCGCCTGCTGGTGGACAACTACTCTTCCGTCACCTGCTTCCTGCTGCGCGAACAGATGCGCGATGCCGACCTGCCGCTGATCGCTGAGGGTCTGCACCTCCCCATGGATCAGCTTCAGTACATTCTGCGCCATTATCAGTACGCGCCAAAGTATCAGCCCATTCCTCTGAAGCAGGACATTACACCGGACGAACAGGCCTTCATCTCCGCTCATTTCAACGAGTTACCGGAACTGGAAACTCTGGAAGAGCAGCGTCGCCTGTATCCGCGCGACGGCTTTGCTGCCCACCTGATCGGCTATGTCGGCGAAATCAGCGAAAACGACCTCAAGAATCCCAAGTACGACTTCTACGAACCCGGCGACGTCGTAGGCAAGTTCGGTGTGGAAGAGGCGTACGACGCCATTCTTCGTGGCACTGACGGTTCGCGCGACGTGATCGTGAACAGCCACGGCCGCGAAATTGGAAAATTGGGCGAAGAACTCGCCGTCCCCGGTAAGGATCTCAAGCTGACCATCGATCTGGACCTGCAGATGGTGGCGGAAAAGGTGATGGAGGGCAAGAACGGCGGCCTCGTCGCCATGGATCCGCACACCGGCGAAATCCTGGCAATGGTGTCCCGGCCAACCTTCGATCCGAACCAGTTCGCAGTACGTCTCTCACGTTCCTACTGGAACGGAATCGTCACAGACACAAACCATCCGCTGATGAATAAGGCCATTCAGGCGCAACTTGCTCCAGGGTCTACGTTTAAGGTCATCATGACGCTTGCGGGCCTGCAGGAGAATGCTGCGCAGGATCTGCGCGTGGTCTGCAACGGCGGCGCGACCTTCTACGGCCACTTCTTCGGATGCGATCGCCACCACGGCTCCGTGGACATCCGCAACGCCCTCCCGTACTCCTGCGACACGTATTACTACACGCTGGCGAACAAGCTCGGCATCGACACGATTGCGAAATATGGTCATGAAGTGGGCATCGGTCAAAAGACCGGCGTCGACCTCCCCGGCGAGGCCTCCGGCATCATGCCTTCGCCGGAATGGAAGCTGAAGGCGCAGCGTGACAAGTGGTACGCGGGCGAGACGATCTCGGTCGGCATCGGCCAGGGCGCCACTCAGGCCAGCCCGATCCAGTTGGCGCGCGCACTCAGCGGCATCGCATCCGGTGGTGTCTTCATCCGACCTCACTCCGTCATGGCAGATCAGATCGATCCCCAGATGCAGCAGGCGCTTGAAGAGACCTATCCCGGCACCGGCAAGAAGCGCATCGAGATCTCCACGGAGAACTGGGAGACCATCACGGACGCCATGGCGAACGTGACGCAGAGCAGCATCGGTACCGCCGCGGAAGCGCATCTGGAAGGCATCGACTTCGCAGGCAAGACAGGCACGGCCGACGTCATCAGCGGTCGTAAGAAGGGAACTGCGGACAAGGCCACCCTTCCCAACGCATGGTTCGTTGGCATGACACCGCGCCGCAACCCGGACATCGTTGTAGCGGTTCTGTGGGAGCACGGTTACTGGGGCAACAACTCCGCGAAGCTCGCCGCACAGGTTGTGAACGCCTTCGTTGAAAAGCAGCGCAAGAAGGCCGGTAATCTTCGTCTGGTACAGGCAGCCTTGCCGCAGCCTCCCAATCAGGACAGTGGCGCGAAAGACGACAAGTCCGCTCAGCCGTCTGCGAGCGCGAAGCCAGTTGCACCTGCTGACAAGGACGCCGCAAGGCCTGCATCGCAGCCCGTGGCGCTGAAGCCGAAAGAACAGAAGCCAGCCGCTTAGACCGCGGCCTGATCTCCGCTGCCACTTATACTGAACTCAGCCGCAGATGACCCGTTTTTCCGCCTATCGTGACTTTGACTGGACGCTCTTCGGCTTCGTGATGCTGATGAGCCTCATCAGCGTTATGGAGATTTACTCCGCCACGCTCCACACCAAATTTCACGGCTTCCATACCAAGCAGATGATGTTTCTTGGTATCGCCGTGCCGTTGATGTTCATCGTTTCGCTCATCGACTACCACCGCCTTCTTGAGATTGCGCATTGGGCGTACGGCATCAGCATCGCGTCGTTGCTCGCGGTGCTTGTCGTCGGCAAAAAAGTGCTTGGCGCACGACGGTGGATTGCGTTTCCAGGCGGCATCCACTTTCAGCCGTCGGAGTGGGTCAAGCTGGTGCTCATTGTGGCGGCAGCACGTTATTTTTGGGGGCTTTCCGGTAAAGAAGAGCTTGACTGGAAAGACGTTGGCAAAGCCTTCGCGCTCATCGGTATCCCTATGTTGCTGGTGCTCAAACAGCCTGATCTTGGCACCACCATGACCTACTCACCGATCCTGATTGCGGGACTATTCTTCGGCGGTATCTCGTGGAAGAAGGCGGCCATTCTGGTCGTCACCTTCGTCGTGATGGTGGTTGGTATCTGGACCAGCGGCAAGGTTCTCAAGCCCTACCAGAAGGCGCGTCTAACCAGCTTCCAACACCCTGAGAACGATCCCAAAGGCAGCGGCTACCAGGTTCGACAATCATTGATCGCTGTGGGGTCTGGCGGCATCTGGGGCAAGGGCGCAACCAAGGGAACGCAGACGCAGGGCGACTTCCTCCCCATCCCGTACACCGACTTCATCTTTGCGGCGCTTTGCGAAGAGCACGGCTTTGTCGGTGCGGCGCTGGTGCTGATTCTTTACTTCCTCATCCTCATCCGTCTCGTGCAAAACGCGCAGACAGCGAAGGACCCACCGGGAACGCTGCTGGTCATGGGCGTCGCAGCGGTCATGATCTTCCAGATCGCCATCAACATCGGCATGGTGCTGGGCATGATGCCCGTCACCGGCATTCCGCTGCCGCTGCTCAGCTACGGCGGGTCCAGCATCATCTTCACGTTCCTTGCACTTGGAATCGTGATGAACGTGCGCATGACCCGCTTCGTGAACTAACGCACACCGTCTGTTGCGAAACAGACGGTGTGGCCAGATCTAAAGCGCTGGCGAACCTGCGCCCGGCAGTATCACCGGCACACGCACCCACTGCATGCCCGCTGCCTTCGCGGCGGCAATACCCGCATCGGCATCTTCAAACACCAAGCAGTCTTCCGGTGCAATCTTCAGAAGCTCTGCGGCCTTCAAAAACGGCTCAGGATCGGGCTTGCCCTTGGTGTAATCCTCCGCTCCCACCAGGACGGCGAAACGATCCAGAATCCCCAACGCGGTAAGCGTTTTCAAAATATTTTCACGTGGCGATCCTGACACCACAGCCAGCGGAATCTTCCCGTACTGCGCCGTGATGTGCGCAAGGACAGAGGCAATCGGCTTGATGTTGCTTACGCCCAGCAGATACTGCGCTTCTTTGTCGGCCACCACGGCTTCGGGATCCATCGTGTAGCCAAAGCGTTCATTCAGTAGCTTCACCACGCCCACTGGCGGAACACCTGCCCACTCATAGAACAGATTTTCCGGAAACGTGCCGCCGTGTTCGCGAATCGTATTCGTCCACGCAATGAAATGCGCGGGCATCGAATCCGCAATCGTTCCATCCAAATCAAACAGGTACGCCTTGAAATTGCCCGAGGGTAGGGCCAGTGAATCGCCGGTCAACATGGTTTCTCCTACTTCAACCATACCGGCTTGATAAACTCGGCTCTAGATGATCGACCTTGCGTTTTCCATTCTTGCGGCTGACTTCACCCACCTTGCGGAGGAGATCGCCACGGCCGAACGTGCCGGCGGCACCGTTTGCCATGTGGATGTGATGGATGGCCACTTCGTGCCTAACATCACCTTCGGACCGCCCGTTGTGGCTGCCGTGCGCCGCTGCACCAATCTGCCGCTGGACGTCCACCTCATGATCGAAGACCCGGATCGCTACATTCCGGACTTTGCCAAGGCAGGCGCGGACTGGGTCATTGTCCATCAAGAAGTTTGCCGTCATCTGCATCGCACGCTCACGCAGATTCGCGAACACGGCATGCAGCCCGCAGTCGTCATCAATCCGGCCACGCCCGTTGAGACCCTGATCGAAGTGCTTCCCATGGTGCATCACGTTCTGGTTATGACGGTGAACCCTGGTTTCGGTGGCCAGAGCTTCATCCCGCGCTGCGTGGAAAAGGTGCGACATCTTGCGTCGCTGCGTGAAGAGATGAACCTGAACTTCCGCATTGAAGTGGACGGCGGTATCGCTGTGGACACAGTGGGAGAGGTCGTTCGCGCAGGCGCTGATTTGTTGGTTGCAGGCTCTGCTATCTTCGCTGGTCCGGGAAATCAGGCTCAAACCACGAAGAACGCGGAAGAGTTTTTGCGTGTTGCTCGTTCAGCGGGTGAACTCACAGCATAGTTAGTTAAGAAACCTTTCTACTTGCGTGTAAGGCCCGCGGTGCTTAGGATGAGAGCCAATCTCTCATCCAACTCACACGCACCAGAAGAAGGGGATTTTCCATGCTGAAGAAACTCGTCTGTTCGTTTGTAGTGTGCTCGTCTGCAGCTCTTGCATCGGCGCAGGCATCCATGCCAGCAGCAGCCCCGGACCCCATCTCCGTTATGGTCGGACGTCTCGATCTGGAGAAATATAAAGCCACCATCAAAGGGCTGACGCAGTTTGGCGATCGCAGACAGGGAACTGAACGTAACCGCAAGGCCGTGGATTGGATTGAAGCGCAGCTCAAGAGCTATGGCTGCACCAACACGGAACGTATCCGTTACGACTATCAGCCGCCTGCAACTCCGCCGGTACGTCCTCGCAGCAACGATCGTTCTGAAGGCCCCGGCGGTTCACGCCGTCGCGGCAACATCTTCCCTGACACAGTGAACAACGATCCCATGAAGCAGCCGGATGAGAAGATTCGCGCACTCGATACCGAGCCCTCCAAACCCGGTGAACGCGAAGAGGTGTACTGCACCAAGATCGGCACAAAGCATCCGGATCAGATGTACATTCTGGGCGCGCACATGGACGGCATTGGTTGGGGCGAGGCTGCTAACGACGATGGCTCTGGCACCGCGTTGGTCATGGAATTGGCGCGCATCTTCAGCAGTCCTGATGTGACGACGGATATCTCGATTCGCTTCGCGCTCTGGAACAACGAAGAGACGGGGTTGAATGGCGCCGCCGCTTATGTGGCACAACGCAAGGACCTGCAGGGCGTTGAGTCGCCTGCGGGCTCCGGTAAATATCCAGAGCCGAAATGGCTGGGCATGGTCCAGCACGACATGATGATGTTCGATCACGGGATGCCGCACAAAGACGGCACTATGAGCAAAGAGCAGCGTCCTGAAGCCGACGTGAACATTGAGTACCAGGTCACATCAAAGTACGCGGATCAGGCCATGGCATTGGCTCATAAGTTTCAGCTTGCGGATGACAAGTACGCCACGGATTATCCAGCGAACGTGGGACCGCACATGACCAACACGGATTCGTCACCGTTCATGGACCTGACGCCGTCACTCAGTTTGCGCGAGGTGGAACGCGGTGCACAGATGGGCAGCGGATGGGACCCCCAGCATCACCAGCCCACTGACGTTTATTCGTTCTACACGGATGATGATTTCCGCCTCGGTCTCAATGCAGCGCAGACCACGCTTGGCGCCATCGCACAACTGACCGGAGCCACCATGGCTCCAGGCAAATAACTCAAACTCTGCGGAGCCGTCTGCCTCTGATGGTTCCGCAGAGCCGCGACAAAGGAATGACATTTCCTGTGCGTGCAAGTGGCTTGCGCGCGGAAGAGAATTTGTTACACTTCCGATAATTCGTTAAGAAAACTAATCAGTTTGCTATTGGAGTGCGCCTTGCCTCCGATTGGCTGCGCCTCTGTATCTCCAAGTGAGATCAGGCACACGTTCTCCCAGCGTGAAGTGCGCGTCTTCCTGCACCCACGAAGTTCTGTTTGCTCACCGTTGTACACACCGTGTTACCGGAGCTGAGACACATGACTCGTTTTTCCCGTTCGTTGTATGTTTCCATCGCCGTCGCAGCAACGAGTATTGCGCACGCGCAGACCACGGCCACACTTTCCGGTGTCGTGAAAGATCCGCAGGGAGCGTTGATTCCCAACGCCACTGTGACCGTTCATTCCAACGCAACGGGTGCAGAGCGTTCCGTAACAAGTGGAAACAGCGGCGAATATGTCCTGCCGTCGTTGCAGCCGGGGGAATACACCGTCACTGTCGCGGCCGCGGGTTTCGCCACTTTCAAGGTGGAGAAATTTGTTCTGCAGGTCGACCAGAAGGCCGACCTTCCCGTCCAGCTTTCCGTAGGTGCTGAGGGCGTTACGGTGCAGGTGGAAGGCGGCGGCGCACCGGTGATCGACGCCGGGTCCATGACAGTTGGTCAGGTCATCGATAAGACAACGGTGCAGGAGATTCCCCTGAATGGCCGTCACTTTCTCGATCTCACGGTGCTCACTCCGGGCGGCGTAACAGCTCCCGCAAACGGCAACCTCACAGCGCCCAGCCGCGGTGTGGGAGCTTTCTCTTTTCTTACCGCGGGCAATCGCGATGACAGCGTGAACTTCCAGATCAATGGCATCAACCTGAACGACATCAGCAATGCGCAGATTGTTTTTCAGCCATCGATCAACACCACCTCGGAAGTGAAGATCAACAACTCCACACCATCGGCGGAGTATGGTCGCAACTCCGGATCGGTGACGAATGTATCCACGCGTTCCGGTGACAATCAGTTCCACGGCGAAGTCTTCGAGTACGTGCGCAACAACTCGTTCGATGCGCGTAATTTTTTCAATCCAAGAGGGCAGGCGCAGGTTCCTCTGAAGCGTCACAACTTCGGCGCCTCTGTCGGTGGCCCCATCTGGCGTAACAAGACTTTTTTCTTTGCCAGCTATGAGGCTCTTCGTCAGCATCAGGGTCTCTCAGTGAACACCATCGTTCTTACTGATGCGCAACGCGCAGGCGTCACCGATCCCATCTCGCTCCAACTGATGCAGTTCATTCCGGAATCGCCGGGCGGTGTCTACACCGGCTTCATCAACGGTCCTGTCAACATTGACCAGGGCACCATGGATATCCTGCACATCTTCAATCAGAACGACACACTGCACGGCTTCTATGCCTTTCAGGAAGACATCCGTACAGAGCCCACAACGCAGGGCAACACGCTGCCCGGCTTCGGCGATCATCGCCCCGGCTATCGCCAGATCGCCACCATTAATGAAACGCACGTCTTCAGCCCGTCGCTGATTAACGAGTTCCGGCTGGGCGCTAATCGAGTGAATGTTTCCTTCATCAGTAATTTCACGCAGGGCGCTTCGAGCTTTGGCATGAACAACTTTCCAGCGGGAGTAACGCCCGCGGCAGGCATTCCGCAAACCAGCATCTCCACTACCGGCATCAACATTGGCGGTCCCAGCGGATTTCCCTCTGGCCGCATCGACACGCTGGGCGCATTGTCCGATGCTCTGACGTACACGCATGGCAAGCACTCCGTGAAGTTTGGTGGAGAGTATCGGCGATACCTGAACGCCAACTTCTCGCAGGATGCGGGCACGCTCAGCTTTGGCCCGTCTGCGGCGCTCACCACCACAGGCGGCGCAACAGTAACGCCTGCGCGAACAGCCATTCAAAATTTTCAGTTGGGTCGAGCCACCGGTTTCAGCATCACGCCACAGCCCAATACCAGCCGTGTCTTCGGTAATGCTCTGGGTGCATTTGTGCAGGACACGTGGAAAGTGACGCCGAACCTAACCATTGAGGCAGGCTTCCGTTTCGAGTGGTTTGGCACTCCCACGTTGGGCGCGGGCAAGGCGACCATCTTTAACCCGGCGGATCAAACGCTGAATCCAGTGGGCGCTCCCGGCTACAAAGATCTTTATAGCCAGAACTACAACTACATGCCGCGCCTCGGCTTTACCTATGATCCCTTCGGCTCGGGCAACACGGTGTTGCGCGGAGGTTATTCCATCGCCGCAGACCAGCCGCTCTCCGGCCTGGTGACAACGTTAAGCGCGAACCCGCCATACACCAACCGCGTCAGCTATACCGCCACGGCTTCTGGAACCTTCACGCAGGGCAGCAGCACATATCTGCCAACCATTCCGCTCAGCGCGCTTTATGCCTCCGCCGCGGCCACCGCCATCTCCGTGGGATCGGTACAGAACAACTACAAGAACGGCACAGTCCAGAGCTACAACCTGAATCTGCAACAGGCGCTGCCAATGAATATGGCGCTTTCCGTCGGCTACTACGGCTCGGTGGGCCGTCATCTGCGACAGAGCCTGAACGTCAATCAGATCAGCCCAACCACCTCCGCGAGAAATTTCACAAAAATCTCGGCCAGCAGCCCGATCAGCCCGAACGCATCCCTGAACACCAACGTCACGCAGGCGTCCAGCATTGGTCAGTCCAACTACAACGCCATGTGGTTGAACGTCCGCAAAAACATGGCACGCGGCTTCCAGGTAAATGCCACCTACCAACTTTCCAAGTCGCTTGATCTTGGTTCCGGCACCGGCACGCAATTCACTGACAGCACGCGCCCCTACCTAAACTACGGCCCGTCGGACTTTGATACGCGTCACCGCATCTCTGGCAACGCGGTCTACCAGTTGCCGTTCAAGGGCAACCGGCTGGTCAAGGGCTATCAGATCTCCGGCATCCTGCAGTGGCAAACCGGGAATCCGCTGAACATCACCACCACCTCCACCTTCACCGGCACCAGTGGCGTACAGCATCCCACGTTGTTGCAGGCGGTTCAGTACCGCAAGGATTACGTTTACTCCGGTACATCGCCGACTGTTCGCTGGTTTGCGTCCGGTGGCTCGGATGCCAATCCCGGCGGCTCAGTCTGCACCTCTGTCACCTCCGGCTGCACCTTTTACACACCCAGTACCGGATTCGGCACCATGGGCCGCAATGCTCTCGTAGGACCCGGTTTCGCCAACTTTGACCTGTCGCTAGCCAAGAACACGAAGATCGTGGAACGTGTCGCGTTTCAGCTGAAGGTGGACATGTTTGATCTTTTCAACCATCCCAGTTTTGGCAACCCAGGCACCACGGCGCAGAGTGGCGCCACCTTCGGCGTTATCACGGCGACCAGATTCCCCATTGGCGATCTTGGATCCTCGCGTCAGTTGCAGATCTCAGGAAAACTCACGTTTTAGCGAAATCCCATCCATCTCAGCCGCCGTCCCCTTCGGGCACGGCGGCATTTTTCTGTATCCAGCCCTGCTATGAAACGCTTTACCCAGCGCGCCGTCCAAAACGGAGAACAGGCTTTAGAATGGATTGAGCTTTATTCCGGCAGCAAGACCGGCCGCCGGACCCAGGGGTTTTCAGGCATGGTTTCACTCTTCGGGAAGTCGGCATTGCCGCGTTCCTTCTTCATTCGCCGTGGCGTTGCGGTCGCTCTCTTGATGGGCGGTATCGCAGCTTCGGCATGCGCGCAGCAGTCGCTTCCTCCGGGAACGACCGCCGCTACACCCGACGACCAGACGCCCACCGCTGTCCTCAGCAACAACTCCGGTAAGAAGACGCGTAAGTCCACACAGGATAAGAAGGATGACAAAGTCGTCCAGTCCAAGGACACCGTCAAGAGCGAGAAGGCCCGCAAGCAGCAGATGAAGGTGAATCCGCTGGGCGACGTCAAGAGCTCACAGCCGGACAAGCTGCTGTATGACAAGGCGATGGTTGCCATCAACAAGGGCCGCTTTGAAGTCGCCCGCCTTGATCTGCAGACCCTGCTTTCGACCTACCCGGACTCCGAATACCAGATGCGTTCCAAGCTGGCGTTCGCCGACAGCTGGTATCGCGAAGGCGGCAGCGCCGCGCTGGCGCAGGCTGAAACGGAATACCACGACTTCATCATCTTCTTCCCGAATGCTCCGGAAGCCGCGGAAGCGCAGATGCGCATCGGCGACATTTACTTCAAGCAGATGGACCGCCCCGACCGCGACTACACCAAGGGCATCCACGCGCAGGAAGAGTATCGGAACATGCTCGCCCAGTACCCGGATTCCTCTCTGGTTCCGGAGGCGAAGCAGCATCTGCGTGAAGTGCAGGAAGTGCTTGCCCAGCGTGAACATTCCATCGGCGAGTTCTATGGCACCCACGAGAACTGGGTCGCCAGCATCGCGCGTCTGCAGACCGTGGTCGACACGTATCCGCTCTATAGCCACATCGACCAGGTACTCATCAGCCTCGGCGATGCCTATCAGGCACA
The DNA here is from genome assembly GCF_900102185.1 of Terriglobus roseus. Classification (NCBI taxonomy): domain Bacteria; kingdom Pseudomonadati; phylum Acidobacteriota; class Terriglobia; order Terriglobales; family Acidobacteriaceae; genus Terriglobus; species Terriglobus roseus. The sequence goes on from NZ_LT629690.1 coordinate 402,948, forward strand.
GTCGCGCTTTATCCGCACACTACAGTTGCCGGAAGACGCAAAGGCTCGCCTGCTGAAGACGTATGACGATCAGGCTGCTGCCGCCTATTCCCGCGTAGCCACGCAGTATGCAGCATCGCCCCACGTGGAAGATGCACGCGACCGCCTGGACGCCATGAATCGGCCCATTCCTGAGCCCACGCCAGAGCAGCTTGCTGCCAGCCAGGCGCTGGAAGACAGCCGTCAGACCTACACGCTGGCCAACCGCGCCAAGGGCCTCATCTTCCGCGGACCAGATACCGTGCAGACCGCCCGCATCGGCGATCCTGCTCTGGTTGATCCCAAGGCAACGCTCGCGCCGGAAGTGGCAAACCGCAGCAATGAAGCTTACAAGGCGGCGCTTGATCCCAAGGCAAGCGTGCCCGCAGTCGGCACAAATGCTCCTGCGGATGGCGCAACTCCCGCTGCTGCTGAAGGCACCGATGCTTCGACTGCCGCTGCAGCTGGAACAGGAAGCTCTCCCGCGTCGTTGCAGGACATTCCTGCTGAGAACGCAGCGCCCACAAACGCAGGCAGCAGCTTTACCGATACCCCCACGGGCGTCGCCACACCGACATCCACCGGCGGTCGCACCGCTGGCGTGACGATCCTCTCGCCCGGCGCCACGGACGGCACGGGTAACTCATCCGCACCGCCTGCCGCAGGCAGCGTTCCGGCAGGCACCATCTCCGGCGTAGGTCCGCGTAACAACACGGAACTGCCTGCAGTGGAAAAGGCTGCCGACGCTCCGGAGACAGTCAACGACGTCGCCGGACAGAAGACACCCGCTGGCCAGGCACCTGTACTGGATAAGAACGGCAAGCCGAAGAAGGTGAAGCCAGAGATCGATAAGGACGAAGAGTCCTCCAGCACGCAGAAGAAAAAGAAGGGCCTCAAGAAGCTCAATCCCTTCTAAACATCTGCAAGTTATCGCAACGGGAAGAGGCAGCCTTCGGGCTGCCTCTTTTCATGCACTACACGGGTTTATCGCAACGCGCTACACTTGCAATCCATGCGACCCCTTAGCCTGTTCGCCGCCGCCTGCTTTGCTGTTCTACCTCTTGCTCACGCACAGACCGCTTCCTCTCCTGCCTCCGCGCAGGGCATGGTTCCTCCGCCGCAGATCGTCTCGCCTGACGTCGCGACTGACGGCACGGTAACCTTCCGCGTTGAAGCTCCCAATGCGAAGAAAGTCACGGTCACGGTAGAAGGCATGGCCAAAGCCGTGGACATGCAGCAGAACCAGAACAACGGCGTATGGGAAGCATCCGTTGGCCCGCTGCGCCCCGATTACTACGGCTACACCTTCGCCATTGATGGCAAGCGCACGCTCGACCCGCGCAACGCGGCCATCCGCCCGAACCTTATCAGCCCCACCACGGTCGTCCACATCCCCGGAGCCACGCCACTCCCGTGGGAGATGCAGGATATCCCGCACGGCGAAGTCACACACCTTTTCTACCGCTCAAAGCTCGTGACGCCCAGCGCCGATGACGACGGCTTCCGCAACATCTGGGTCTACACACCGCCGGGTTACGACCCCAAACGCAAAGAGAAGTACCCCGTCCTGTACCTGAACCATGGCTATTCCGACGACTCCAACGGATGGACGCAGGCGGGTCAGGCGAACCTCATCATGGATGCGCTGCTCCACGACGGCAAGATCAAGCCCATGGTCGTCGTCATGCCGCTGGGCTACGGCACCATGAGCATCGTCCACGCAGGCTGGAATCGCGTCGGCAGCATGATCTTCAAGAACCAGCAGCTCTTTGAAGACCAGCTTCTGCACGAAGTCATCCCCATGGCGGAAGCGCGTTACAACATCGCAAAGGATCGCAATCATCGCGCAATCGCAGGCCTTTCGATGGGCGGCGGCCACAGCATCTACACCGGCCTGAACCACCCGGAGACGTTTGCTTACGTAGGCGCATTCTCATCCGCGGTCGTCTCACCCGCGTTTGAAACGACTGGCTGGCGTCCCACGGCGGAAGGCGCGGATCTGGACAAGGGATTTGCGCAAATCGTGCCGAATGCAAAGACGCAGCAGCCGTTAAAACTCTTCTGGATGAGCTGCGGCACAGAAGACTCATTGATGCCCGCCAACCGCGCCTTCGGCAAGTGGGCCAAGGTAAACATCAAGGGCGACGTCCAAACCCGCGAAACCCCCGGCATGCACACCTGGATGGTCTGGCGCGACGATCTGGTGGACTTCACGCCCCTGCTGTTTAAGGACAAGTAGCAGACCGCGTGATCTGGTTAGGAGAAACACGAGGCAATCTTAGCGACTGGACCACCCAGCGATGGGTGTGTCTCACGGGCCGCCGACTTTCACCCACTGAAGCAGAGTGGTTGGGTGGCCCCATCGGAAAAACGCGTCTGATTGGCGAACACGTTTTCGATGACTATGCGCAGCAACATGCATTGCGCCAGATCGTTGAAGGCGAACGTGGTCTGTTGCCAAATTTCGGAATTCTTGCGGACGGCAATCCATCCCTCGCAAATGTTGCGAGTGAGGTGCGCGATTTCTACGAGCACACATCGGAATACGACCTGGATGCGTGGTCGGAATGGTGTTCCGGCTTTCGCCCTTTCGGTAGTGCGCTCGGTCTGATCTTCAGTCGCCGTCTTCAACAATTGAACGTTCCGTTATCTCCCATGGACTCAGCAAAGGGTATGACCAGCCAGGTTATCTCCATGCAGGATGCGCAGGGTCATATCTCGCAAACAGCTTGGGTTCGCAAGCTGCCTGCCACAGGCAATGTGCTCTATGCAGGCATGTACTCCACATGCCAACCGCCACGCCAGTCTTCACGTTGCGTGAAGGTCGTTTTCCCATTGCCCAATGGAAATGCAATCGTAGTGATGAAGGCAGTAGGGCACGCAGACGGTTCGCTCTCGGTGCAATCCATGGGGGATGGCTTTGGCGACGCGGGTTTCTATTTCACGGTTCGCGGTACGGATGGATCACTCCACGGCCGATACGTGAAGACAATGAAGGAAGAGATTCGCGTGTATCCGGGAGAGAAGGACACCGTCCGAGCGGATCACACATTGTGGCTTTGGGGCAGGCAGTTTTTAAGGCTGCACTATCGGATGAAACGCCGCTCGTCCTGACCAACAGACAGCATTCCGGTATCCTGAAAGGAGCGCACAACAGCGCTCCTTTTCTTATGCCGAACGAACTTCCCAAAGCCTACGACCCCGCCGCCATCGAACAGAAATGGGCGGACTTCTGGGTCGCCGAAAAACTTTTCGACACCCCGCTGAACCAGCCCTCCGATGGCCGCAAGCCATTTGTCATGCTGCTGCCGCCGCCCAACGTCACGGGCCGACTGCACATGGGCCACATGCTCAACCAGACGGAGATGGACATCCTCGCTCGCTGGCACCGCATGCTGGGCGAAGAAAGCGTCTGGGTACCCGGCACCGACCACGCCGGCATCGCCACGCAGATGATGGTGGAAAAGCAGCTCAAGGCTGAAGGCACCAACCGCAAAGAGCTTGGCCGCGACGCGTTCCTCGATCGCGTGTGGCAGTGGAAGTCGCAGTACGGCGGCGCCATCACCACGCAGATGAAGCGCCTCGGCGCATCCGTCGATTGGGGCCGCGAATACTTCACCATGGACGAGAACCTGTCCAACGCGGTGACAGAAGCTTTCGTGCGCCTGCATGAACAGGGCCTCATCTATCGCGGCAGCTACATCGTCAACTGGGACCCCATCCAGCAGACCGCCGTGTCCGACCTCGAAGTCGAACACAAGGAAACCGTCGGCAAAATCTATCACCTGCGCTATCCCTTCGCAGATGGCAGCGGCTCCATCGTCATCGCAACCACGCGCCCTGAGACCATGCTCGGCGACGTTGCTGTTGTGGTGAACCCGGAAGATGAACGTTACAAGGCATTCGTCGGCAAGACCATCAAGCTGCCGTTGGTAGGCCGTGAAATCCCACTGCTCGCAGACGAATGGGCCAAGCCTGAATTCGGCACCGGCGCTGTTAAGGTAACGCCTGCGCATGATCCGAATGACTACGAGATCGGCAAGCGCCATCAGTTAGCTGAGTTAACCATCATGGACGAGACCGCGCACATCGACCTGCCCGGCTCGCCGTACCACGGCCTCGATCGTTACGAAGCGCGCAAGAAGATTCTCGAAGACCTGGAAGCACAGGGCCTGCTCGTCGAGATCAAGGACCACACACTTGCGATTGCAACTTCGCAGCGCAGCGGCGCAGTCATTGAGCCGCGCTTGTCGATGCAGTGGTTCATCAAGATTCAGCCGCTCGCAGACAAGGCCATCGCAGCCGTTGAAGAAGGTCACATCAAGTTCACGCCACCGATGTACGCCAAGACGTACTTCGAGTGGATGCGCAACATCCATGACTGGTGCATCTCGCGTCAGTTGTGGTGGGGCCATCGCATCCCGGCGTATCACTGCCCGCAGTGCGGCACCACCTGCGTTGCACGCACACGTCCGGAACGTTGCGGCTCTTGCGATCACGCAGAACTGCAACAGGAAACCGACGTACTCGACACATGGTTCTCCAGTGGCCTTCTGCCGTTCACAGTCTTTGGCTGGCCAGAGCCAACAGAAGACTCTGCAAAGTTCTACCCAACAGATCTTCTCGTCACCGGCTTTGACATCCTCTTCTTCTGGGTGGCCCGCATGATCATGTTGGGCACGCACTTCATGCTTGATGTGCCCATGCCCGATGGCAGCAAGCGCGAACTGAAAGATGCCGTACCCTTCCGCGATGTCTACATCCACGCACTCGTGCGCGATGCTGATCGTCAGAAGATGTCCAAGACCAAGGGCAACGTAATCGACCCCATTGAGATCATCGAACGCTTCGGCACAGACGCTGTGCGCTTCACACTCGCATCACAGGCTTCGCCCGGTACAGACATCGCATTCAGCGAAGCGCGTACCGAAGGCTATCGCGCTTTCGCCAACAAGATCTGGAACGCTGCACGCTTCCTCTTCCTGCAGATCGACCGCGCACGCACCGCTGGTTACAAGATGACCATGGGCGCTGCGAACCCGGTCGGCGCTCTGCCTGAGATCACGCCCATTGAAACGCGCTGGATCTTCGCGCGCCTCAATGCCGTGACCGTTGAAGTAGACAACGCGTTGAAGGACTACCGTTTCGACGAAGCTGCCAACGCGGTCTATCAATTCTTCTGGGGCGAGTTCTGCGACTGGTATCTGGAACTCGTGAAGCTGCGTCTCGACTTCCCGGAACTCAAGGAAGGCGAACAGCCCATCCAGAACCCGGAGACGGCAATCTCGCTCGCAGGCCTGGTCGGCGTCTTCGAAGCATCGCTGCGCCTGTTGTCGCCATTCATGCCCTTCCTCACGGAAGAGCTATGGCACGCACTCTACGAAGGCAAGCCCTACGCAAAGAGCATCGCACTCACACGCTTCCCGCAACCCAGTGACTTCCCGGCAGACGACGCAACGGTCTCTGCCATCAACACGCTGCAGGAACTCATCAACACCATTCGTGGCCTGCGCAAGGACCTCGGAGTTCCTGAAAAGGAAGCCGCTCCCATCCTCATCCACGGCGACCACCGCACTCTTGCACTCGCCGACGCGCACCGTGACATGCTGGCAAAGCTCGCGCGCGTTAGCGACGTAGACTTCGCCTCAGAAACGCTCACCGGTACCGATGCACGTTCCGGCGTTGGCTTCGATGTACGCGTAGTCTACGAGCGCCAGATCGACGTCCCCGCGGAACGCGAACGACTCACCAAGGAGATCGCCAAGCTCACCAAGGGCTTGGAGGCAGCCAACCGCCAGTTGGGTAACGAAGGCTTCATGGCCAAGGCCCCGGCAAACGTCATTGAAGGCCTGAAGAAACAGCAGTCTGAAACGCAATTGCTTTACGACAAGGCAAAGGCCGCACTCGAAGCACTGCCTGCGTAAAAGCTGTAAGTACATAGCAAGCCGACGGAATGCCGGACTTAACAATGGGTCCGGCATTTCCATTTTCATCCCCGGGAATATCTCCGAACAATTTCATTGCGTATAGAAAACTACATAGGTATGATGACCACGTTTGATCGCCGTAGATCTTCTGGTTGTGAATTGGTTTGGAGAGGCAAAGCATCAACTAAATCTTTAGGAACGAGCGGATTGCCAGGCACAAAGAACCAAAATAGACCCGGCATCTGAATTTTTCGAAAACGATTGCAATTTTTCCCAACCAAACTCACGCTGCCGCGTATATCTAGGTGCAGCCCTTTTTAATCTGGTTCCTTCGGGAGTAACTCATGCGCTTTGGTGTAAGTGCCCGCATCGCATTAGCCGCAGTTATGTTCACTGCTATTCCTTGTACCGTTGTGTCTGCACGAGCAGCATCCGCACAAGCTGCAGAAGCGAAATCAAACATCGAAGGCACCTGGCAGGGCGCGGTGCGTCAGCCTGATGGCCGCGACAATCGGTGGGTGGTGAAGATTGAAAAGGCGCCGACCGGTTGGAAGGGCACCTTGTGGTTCATCGATCAGAAGTCCCCTGCGATTCCAATCGATAAGGTCGCGTTCACTGACGGAACGCTGAGTCTCGACATCAGGCTCACCGGCCTAACGTATGAAGGGAAGATATCGCCGGACGGCAATACTATCGCCGGTACACGCACGGCGGGCGATAACAAGGCATCGCTGATCTTCGTGCGCGCTACGAATGAGACGGCATGGGCTATCCCGGAACCGCCCAAGCCGGTACCGCTCATGGACCCCAAGGCCGACCCCTCCTGGGAAGTTGCCACCATCAAGCCTGCGCCACCAGATGAGAAGGGTAAAGGATTCGGCGGCCGGCCACGTCACTTCCAGACCTTCAACACCACTCTGAATGACCTCATCTTCTTTGCCTACGGACTCAATCCGAAGCAGTTAGAAGGCGGCGATGCATGGCGGGAGTCAGAGAAATTCGATATCACGACTGGCGAACCGAATGAACCGGGCGCACCGGACCCGCTGCAGATGGAGTCCATGATGAAGAAACTGATCGCGGAACGCTTCGGCCTGAAGTTTCACATGGTGAAGAAAGAGATGTCGGCATACGTCATCAGTGTGGCGAAGGGCGGACCAAAGCTGACCCCATCCACCGCCGACCCACGCACCGGTTCGGGGTTCGGCTTCCCTGGTAAGTTAGGCAATCTTGTATTCCGGAATATCACCATGGATGGCTTCGCATCGTGGATGCAGGGTGGTGTCTTCGACCGTCCTTGCGTAAATCACACCGGAATTGAAGGCCATTTTGACGGCTCCTTGAAGTGGTCGCCGGACGAGACGCAGTTTCAAATCTTTGGTGTGAAGATCGTACCGGACGAATCTGCCGATGCACCGCCGCCCATTACTACCGCTATGGAGCAGCAGTTGGGCCTGAAGCTTACAACGGAAAGGACCGCGGTCGACGTGATGGTGATTGATCACGTGGAGAGGCCCAGCGACAACTAAGTCCCTCAAAGTCCGCAGGAAAGGGAAGTTCAATGGAATCTGAAGAAAGTGTGGAACGGATCGGCTTTCTTTACGTATATCCATGTGCAGCCTTGTAACCTAAACCTTTAGGAGTTCGTCCATGCGTCCCCTTGCTTTTGCTTTGCTTGCCTTCAGCGTCGTCAGTCTTCCCCCCGCGCGACTGCATGCTGCCGCTGTGCAGGCTGCGGCTGCAAAGACCAACATTGACGACACTTGGCAGGGCACACTGCATGCGGAAAAAGATTTTCGCACCGTCATCAAGATCAGTAAGGACGCGGACGGCAAGCTCAAAACACAGTTCTTCAGTATTGATCAGGGTGGACGCCCCATTCCTGTCGATACCACCACGTTTCAGGGGGGCCAACTGGTTCTGAAGATCGATGCCATCGACGGCCTTTACAGTGGCACATTGTCGCCAGATGGAACAACCATCACCGGTCAGATGAAGCAGGGTGACAAGCCCCTGCCAATGATCTTTGTACGCGCTACACCCGACACAGCATGGGCCATCCCGGAACCACCCAAAGCTGTACCACCCATGGCAGCGGACGCGAACCCGAGCTGGGATGTTGCCACAATTAAGCCCGCTCCGCCCGATGAACAGGGCAAGGGCTTCGGTGGTCCGCCGCGCCACTTCCAAACGCGCAACACCACCCTCAATGACATGATCGCCTTCGCCTACGATGTGAATCCGAAGCAGATCGTCGGTGGTCCTGACTGGATGGGAACGGACAAGTTTGACATCGTTACAGGCGAGCCGGATGTACCGGGCAATCCCACTGGTACGCAGGTGAAGGGCATGCTGCGCAAGCTGATGGCGCAACGCTTCGGCATGAAGTTCCATGAAGGCAAGCAGCAGATGTCAGCGTACGTCCTCACCGTCGCAAAAGACGGCGTCAAGATGACGAAGACCGATGGCGATGAACACAGCGGTGGCGGCTTTCAGTTCACCAAGCTAGGTCATCTCATCATGCGCAATCAAACCATGGACGACATCTGCCACGGCTTTCAGGGCGCGGTGTTTGATCGCCCGGTGGTGAATCACACAGGATTGCAGGGCCGTTACAACGGCACGCTGACATGGACGCCCGATGAAACGCAGTTCGCTGTCTTCAATGTAAAAATTGTTCCGGACGAATCCCCGGATGCGCCACCGCCAATCTTCACTGCCATCCAGCAGCAGAGCGGCTTGAAGCTCGACGCGGAAAAGACCGCCGTTGATGTCATGATCCTCGACCACGTCGAAAAACCAAGCGAGAACTGATTGATCCGAGCATTGTCCATTCAGTCGAAGGCGCGTCCCTCCGCAGCAGCACTGCTGTTTCTCTCAGCGGTGACAGCATCTGCTGCAGAACATCACGGACGCGTACTTGCCAACGGCCTGCCGCTCCCCGGCGTTACGGTCACAGCCACGCAGGGCGACAAGAAGCTGGTCGCCACAACTGATTCACAGGGCATCTTCCAATTCCCAACGATTGATGCGGGCCAATGGAAGCTCCACATGGAGATGCAGGGCTTCCGCGCTGTCGATGCAACGGTGACCATCCCGGAGACAACGCCCACAGCCCCAGTGGAATTGCAGATGATGCCGCTCGCAGAGGTGCTTGCTTCGGCAAAGGCCATGCTGCCCAACGCGCCCGCGCCGGTGATTACGGCCGCCGTCGAAAAGCCCGCACCAAAAGCGAAGGCGAAGGACGCTGGCGACAACTCTGCACCGCCACCACCGCCAGCAGATTCAGCCGCTTCGTCCGAACCGGACAAGAGCGCAGACGGCATGCTGATCAACGGCAGCGAGAACAACGCAGCCACCAGCAAGTATTCGCTGGCACAGGCCTTCGGATCGCGTCGTGCTGGCAGCAAGAGCCTCTACACCGGTAGCGCTGGCTTCCAGCTCAGTGCATCACCGTTTGATGCCAAGCAGTACTCCGTGTCGGGCCTGCAACTGCCAAAGCCTTCGTACACACAATTCACCGGCATCGCCACCATTGGCGGCCCCATCCGCATCCCGCATCTCTTCTACAACGGGCCAAACTTCTTCGTTGCCTACCAGTGGACGCGCGACAATAACGCAACGAACTACACCGGCCTCGTTCCCACAGCGGACCAGCGCAATGGCATTGTCGCCGGTACCATCGTGAACCCGGCAACAGGCTTGCCCGTCGTTGGTCCTGTACCCATCAGTCAGCAGGCTGCAGCTCTGCTTGCGCTGTACCCGTTGCCCAACGTCACTGGCAACACCAGTTACAACTATCAGACACAAGCGCTAACCGGCTTGCATGCGGATGCCTTGCAATCGCGCCTGGACAAAACCATAGGCCGCCGGGATTCGTTCTTCGGCGGATTTGGCTTCCGCAATCTGCGCTCCGATAGCGCCAACCTATTCCAGTTCCGCGACACTACACGCACCCTCGGCATCGACACCAACGTGCACTGGCAGCATCGCTTCCCGCACCAGTTGTTCGTCGACACTGGGTATCGCTTCACGCGCCTGCGCACAAACGTTACACCGTACTTCTCCAACCGCACCAACATCAGCGGCAACGCGGGCATCACGGGTAACAATCAGGACCCCACCAACTGGGGCCCACCAACGTTGGCTTTCTCCAGCGGCATCGCAGGACTCACAGATGGCATCAGTGCCTTCGATCGCAACCGCACCGATGAACTCTCCGTTGAAGCGACATGGACACATCGTCGCCACACCGTCACCTTCGGCGGCGGCTTCCGTCGGCAGGAGTCTAATCAACTCGCACAGTCCAATCCGCGCGGTAACTTCACCTTCACCGGTGCAGCCTCCGGATCAGACTTCGCAGACTTCCTCTTAGGTGTACCCTCTGCCAGCAGAGTCGCCTTCGGCAACGCGGACAAATATTTCCGCCAGTCCGTCAGCGATCTCTTCGTCACAGACGACTGGCGCATCAAGCCGGAACTCACTCTCACCACCGGCATCCGCTGGGATTACGGCGCACCGAACACCGAGTTGAAGGGGCGCCTCGTTAACCTCGATGTCGCACCAGGCTTCACCAATGTGCAGCAGGTGCTTGGTTACAACCCGGTAGGCCCGCTCACCGGCCAACACTATCCGTCATCGCTGGTCCGTCCGGACTTTCGCAAATTCCAGCCGCGCTTCGCTTTTGCATGGCGTCCACTGCCTGCGCAGCCGCTCGTCATCCGTGGTGGCTACGGCATCTATGTAGACACCTCTGTCTATCTCAACGCTGCAGAGTCCATGTCGCAGCAATCGCCGTTGTCCACCAGCCTCAACGTCTCCCGCAGTGCAACCTGCCCGCTCACCATGGCAAACGGTTTCATCAACTGCGCAGGGACAACGTCGAACACCTTCGCCATCGATCCCAACTTCCGTACTGGCTACGCGCAGATGTGGAATCTGAGCGTGCAACAGGATCTCCCCGGTTCTCTTGTGCTCACTGCGAAATATCTCGGCTCCAAGGGAACGCATGTGCCGCAGGAATTCCTGCCCAACACCTACGCGCCCGGCGGCACAGCCACCTGCGCATCATGCCCACGCGGCTTCGTCTATCGCACTTCGTATGCCAACGCCATTCGCCACGCGGGAGAAGTGCAGTTGCGTCGTCGTCTGCGTAGCGGAATAACCGCAACGCTGGATTATCTCTACGCACACTCCATTGATAACGCTGCCTTCCTCGGCGGCGGTGGCACGAACACTGCAGCCGTCTCGTCGGCTCTCACGGCTTACAACACTCCGGCAGAATCCTTGGCGCAGAACTGGCAGAACCTCCGTGCCGAACGCAGCCGCTCATCCTTTGATCAGCGTCATCTGTTGAAGTTCACGTTGCAATACACCACTGGCATGGGCATGGGTGGTGGCACGCTGATGACTGGCTGGCGCGGCAAATTGCTCAAGCAGTGGACCATCGCATCAGAGTTCAGCGCGGGCAGCGGTCTGCCGCAAACTCCCATCGTCGTCTCCACGATCCCCGGCACAGGCTTCACCAACATCCTTCGGCCCAACCGCACTGGTGCAGACCCTTATGCAGCACCCACGGGCTATCATCTCAACTCAGCCGCATACGCAACACCCGCGAATGGCCAGTTCGGCAATGCGGGTCGTTACTCCATCGAAGGCCCCAACGCGATAACGTTGGATACATCACTGGCGCGCGTCTTCAAGTTCCGTGACCCATACAGCTTTGAACTTCGCGTCGACAGCACGAATATCCTGAATCACGTGGTCTACACGGGTTGGGTCACCACTCTGCCCGCCACCACCTTCGGCTTGCCTGCGTCAGCCAAGGGAATGCGTCAATTCGAACTTAGCGGGAGGCTTCGCTTCTAACCATGAAATCTCTCGTACTCATCGCAACCCTCGCGCTCGCAAACTCGGCCCTATCGCAGCAGATTGGCACCAATCAGCCCCAGGGTCAGGACGGTTCCTACACGCTTAGCGTCAAGTCACAACTCGTCACAGAAGCGGTCGTCATCAAGGACAAGAGCGGCAAGTTCATTCCGAACCTTACTGCCAACGACTTCACGGTCACCGAAGATGGCACACCGCAGAAGATTCGAGTCTTCGAGCATGAATCATTGCCCGTTGACGCCGAGCCACTGCCCAAACAGGACCCGAACGACGAACAGGTCAAGATCTACAAGAGGCTGGCGCGCACATCGTTTCAGCAGTCCGCGCAGTACAAGGACAAGCGCCTGATCGCCATGTACTTCGACATGTCCGCCATGCGTCCTGATGATCAGTTGCGCGCATTGCAGTCCGCGGAAAAATTCATCCGCACGCAGATGACCTCTGCAGACATGGTCTCCATCCTGCGCTATCAGGTAGGCTCCGTCGACGTCCTTCTCGACTTCTCGCAGGACCGCAACAAGATGCTCTCCATCCTCGAAACCATGATCGTGGGTGAAGGGCAAGGCAATGATGAAACCGTCAGCGACGACAGCAGCGCAGACACAGGCGCGGCCTTCGGTCAGGACTCCGGCGAGTTCAACATCTTCAACACAGATCGTCAGTTGTCGGCATTGCAGACAGCAGCCAGCATGCTCGGCGCCATGAATGAGAAGAAGATTCTTCTCTACTTCGCCAGCGGCCTTCGCCTCAACGGCAACGACAATCAGGCGCAGCTCCACGCAACGGTCGAAGCTGCTGTGAAATCCGGTGTTTCCTTCTGGCCCATCGACGCACGCGGTCTTGTTGCTACGCCGCCACTCGGTGATGCATCGCAGGGCTCGCCCGGCGGCCAGGGCATGTACAGCGGCACCGCCGCTACCGCCGTGAATGATCGCTTCCAGCAATCGCAGGACACGCTCTACGCACTCGCTGCAGATACCGGCGGCAAAGCCTTCTTCGATAACAACGATCTCGATGCAGGCATCGTTCGCGCACAGAAGGCCATCACCGACTACTACCTCATCGGCTACTACACAACGAACACCTCGCTCAACGGTGCATTTCGCAAAATCAAGATCACCGTCGCCGATTCGCTCAACGCCTCGCTCGACTACCGCAAGGGCTACTACGCGAACAAGGAATTCGGTAAGTTCAACGGCACCGAGAAAGAGCGTCAGTTGGAAGACGCGCTCATGCTCGGCGACCCCATCACGGAACTCACCATTGCGATGGAGTTGAATTACTTCCAGCTCAATCGCGCGGAATACTTCGTCCCACTCACGGTCAAGATCCCCGGCCGCGAACTCGCACTCGCAAAGAAGTTCGGCAGTGAACACACCGTCATCGATTTCGTCTGCGAAATCAAGGATGAGATCGGTGGCAACACTGTCACCAACCTTCGCGACAACGTCGACGTAAAGATCAGCGACGCCACCGCCGCGGAACTCGCAAAGCGTCCCATTGAATACAGCACCGGCTTCACGTTGCTGCCGGGTCGTTACAGCATCAAGTTCCTCGCACGCGACGACGAGACGGGCCGCATCGGTACTTACCAAACCAGCTTCATCATTCCGAACTTGAACAAGGAAACGAAGAAGCTTCCCATCAGCTCCGTCATCCTCAGCAATCAGCGCGTTGATACCAAGTCCGCACTCTTCAACACCATGAAGGGCAAGGACCAGGCAAAGGCCGACGCGGTGAATCCGCTGATGAGCGCCGAAGGCAAACTCATCCCGTCGGTCACACGCGTCTTCCGCACAGACCGCGACCTTGAGATCCTGCTGCAGGCATATCAAGGCGCACCCGCTGCACCTGCAACAGCCCCGGCCACACCCGGCGCCGCTGCTCCTGCGGCTTCAGCACGCGGACCTCTGGTGGCATACGTCTCCGTCTTCCGCGACGGCAAGAAAGCAATGGAAACGCAGGCCGTCAAAGCCGAACCCATCGCTGAAAGTCGTCTCGGCACCACACCCATCCGTATGAAGGTGGCGCTCACAAACCTGACCGCAGGCGAGTACGACATACAGGTCACCGTCCTCGATCCCGCAGGCAACCGCATCGCCACATGGCGAGGCCCCATGGCTATCGCACGCTAAGCGAAACCACAAACAACACAAAGGGCACGGAGACATCCGTGCCCTTTGCATTTCCAATCAGAGACGACTAGCTCTTAACAATCACCGCTTCCGGCCGCGACGCATACTCCGCCCACGAACCGTCATACAGACTCAGCTTCTCAGCTCCAGCCAACTCCAGCGCCAGCGAAACCACCGCCGCCGTCACACCGGATCCACACGTCGTCGTACAAAGCTGTGAAAGGTCAACACCCTTAGCCGCAAAATACTCCCGCAACTCCTCCGGCGACTTCATCTTCCCATCCACCGCCAGCTCCATAAACGGAGCATTCATCGCACCCGGCATATGCCCTGACGACAAACCCGCACGAGGCTCAGGTGACGTGCCATCAAATCGTCCCTGCGCACGAGCATCCAGGATCTGCTCACCACCAGCAATCTTCCCCTGTAACTCTGCAAACGTCGTCATCGCACCCGGCTTCAACTCTGCTGCAAAGGACGCGCGCTCCCGCGTCACCTCACCACTCTCGGTAGGCAAACCCGCAGCCTTCCAGGCGACCAATCCGCCATCCAGCAGGTGCACATCCGTCGCACCAAAGCTGCGCAGCATCCACATCGCGCGCGGGGCAGAGAACACACCCACCTGCTCGTAGACCACGATGGTGTCATCCTTCCCGATGCCCAGCGCTTCCATGCTCGAGCCAAAGCTCTCGGCCGAAGGCAGCGTATGCGGCAACCCCGACGAATGGTCGCTAAGGTCATCAATCGAAAAGAAAACAGCACCCGGCAGATGCTCCGTCACATAGCGCCCGCGAGTATCCACGGCAGGCGTCATACCCACCGGAGGCATCGTCGCATCCACCAGAACCAGCTTCCCATCTCCCAGCCGATCCGCCACCCACTGCGTATTCACAATCAGGTTCATAAATCTCAGGTTAGCAGCCACCGGGTTGACCTTCAGCGCCATTCGGAGTCTCATAGAAAGAAGGACATGGTCTCCACCCGGGCAAAAGCGCGATGCTTCTGGTTCCTGCTGGCACTCACAGGCCTGTTCGGCATGTTCACGGTCCAATCCACCTACACGCTCAAGTTCAACCATATCCCCGGCAGGCTGAATGCCCGCGCCGGCGGTACGGTGGCGTCCCTGTCGCAGCGTGAACGCGTGGAAAAGGTCGCCGCAGAAGTCGCGCAGGCAGAGGAATCTCCTGCCCTTGACCTGACCATCGCAATGGAGGCTCCCCAGCCCCATATAACGCCGGTTCGGCAGCACATCGATTCAGTCCTACCCGCATCGCCCGGCCTGTGGCCTCCACCACTCCTTTTCCGGCCACCCCCAGCATTCTCCGTCGCCTGAAGCCCTCGCGCAGCTTTGTTTGCGCGCAGTCCCTTCTTGTTTGGCACCCAACGGAGAGTTTCGCCATGACATCTGCCTGCCCCACCACATCAGAGCGCCAACAGCGCCTCCTGCAACTCGTCGTGGATCATCGCAATTACTTTCTGCGCATCGCCCACCGCATCCTGCATAACGAGCACGACGCGGAAGACACCCTGCAGAACGCCTTTTATTCCGCATGGAAAGCGCTCGACGGCTTCCGTGAAGACGCGCAGTGGAAGACCTGGTTCACTAGCATCGTCATCAACAAATCGCTGGCCCTGCTGCGTTCGCAGAAGGTGCGTCTCGCCGCGTCCATTGATGAAGACCCGCTGCTGCTCTCGGAGTTTGAAATGCAGCGTGCCGACCACATGGAAACCCCAGAGCGCGCACTCCTCCGCAATGAAGACCACAGCATCCTTCTCTTGCGCATGGAACGTTTACCCGCAGGAACCCAGGCGGTCCTTCGCATGCGCTACTTTGACGAACTCTCCGTGGAAACCATCGCAGCCCGTCGCGGAGCCACGCCACGAAGCGTGGAAGGCCATCTGATGCGCGGCAAGAAGCTCCTCCGCCGCGACGCCCACAAAGTGCCGCGAGCTTTATTGCGCCCTTCAACACGCGCATTCGCAGTTACGGCAGCGTAAATCGCACCTCGCCGCGCCGGTGTTTCATCCAACACCGGCGCGGCCTACAATAAAAGGTGCATGTCTTCCGAACAGATCGTCGATCCGAACAATCCGGCCACTGAAGAACCAAAGCGTTATCAGCCCAACGAGATTGAGCCGCGCCTGCAGGCCATCTGGGACGCTGACCCATCGCTGTACGCGGCTGACCCCATCGCCACCAGCAAAAAGCCGAAGTATTACGTGCTGGAAATGCTGCCGTATCCCTCCGGCAAGCTGCACATGGGCCACGTCCGCAATTACTCCATCGGCGACGCCCTCGCGCGCTACCAGTGGATGAACGGCTTCAATGTCCTTCACCCCATGGGGTGGGACAGCTTCGGCCTGCCCGCTGAAAACGCCGCCATCAAGAACAACACCGCACCGCGCGAGTGGACGCTGAGCAACATCGCCGAAATGCGCAAGCAGATGCAGCGCATGGGCCTGTCGTACGACTGGTCGCGCGAAGTCACCACCTGCCTGCCTGAGTACTATCGCTGGAATCAGTGGCTGTTCCTGGAAATGCTGAAGCGCGATCTCGCCTTCCGCCGCAAGAGCAAGGTCAACTGGTGCCCCAACTGCAACACGGTGCTCGCCAACGAGCAGGTCATCGCAGGCTGCTGCTGGCGCCATGAAGATACGCTGGTGGAACAGCGCGACCTCACGCAGTGGTTCTTCCGCATCACCAACTACGCGGACGAACTGCTCGACGGCCTCGACAATTTGGAAGGTTGGCCTGAGAAGGTGCGCGTCATGCAGCGCAACTGGATCGGCCGCAGCGAAGGTGCTGAAGTCACATTCGCCGTGGACGGCTGCACCGACGAAATGACCATCACGGTCTTCACCACGCGCATTGATACCATCTTCGGCGCGTCGTCCTTGCAGCTTGCACCGGACCATCCCATCGTCCAGCACTGGGCTGGCGGGGATGCAGAACTGTCCGTTGAAGTCGACAAGATGCTCGCCGAGCAGAAGACCGCGCGCGACACCGACATGCTGGGCGAACTGCCCAAGCACGGCGTGCCCACAGGCCGTTTCGTCATTAACCACTTCAACGGCGAAAAGCTGCCAGTGTGGATCGCCAACTACGTTCTCTCCGGCTACGGCACAGGCGCAGTCATGAGCGTGCCCGCGCACGACGAACGCGACTTCGAGTTCGCAACGAAGTACGGCCTACCCATCAAGCGAGTCATCGCGCCCAACCTCGACACCAACGACCTGCCGTTGCCCTACACGGACAAGGCAGAGTCAGTGCTGATCGACAGCGGCGAATGGACCGGCGAAGCCGTGCTTGAAGCGCAGGACAAGATGTCGTCCTTCGCAGAGAAGAACGGCTTCGGCAAGAAGACCACCACATATCGCTTGAAGGACTGGGGCGTTTCGCGCCAGCGTTATTGGGGCACGCCCATCCCTGTCGTCTACTGCGACAAGTGCGGCATGCAGCCAGTGCCGGAAGACCAGTTGCCCGTACTGTTGCCAGAGAACGTTGACCTCGCAGTCGTCGATGGCTCACCGCTCTCGCGCGCGGAAGACTTTGTCAACACGACGTGTCCGAACTGCGACGGTCCCGCGCGTCGCGAAACAGACACCATGGATACCTTCGTCGATTCGTCCTGGTACTTCTATCGCTACACCGACGCGCGCAACAACACCGCGCCCTTCGCCAGCGAAGCCGCAAACTACTGGTTCCCCATCGACCAGTACATCGGCGGTGTCGAGCACGCGATCCTGCACCTGATCTACTCGCGCTACTGGACAAAGGTCATGCGCGACATTGGCCTCATCAAGAACAGTGAGCCCGCAACGCGCCTCTTCACGCAGGGCATGGTCATCAAGAATGGCGCGAAGATGTCCAAGTCCAAGGGCAACGTTGTCTCGCCCGACGACATGATCGCCAAGTACGGCGCAGACGCAACGCGTATGTACGCACTCTTCGCTGCACCGCCAGATCGTGATCTGGAATGGCAGGAAGAAGGCGTCGCCGGTGTCTATCGCTTCCTCTCGCGCGTGCATCGCCTCACCACTAAGTACGCCGCGCTGCATCGCGCAACGGAACACACGCAGACCCTCGAAGGCCTAAGCGTCGACGGTCAGCACCTGCTGCGCACATTGCATCAGACCATCGCAAAGATCACGCTGGACTTCAGCGGTCGCTGGCACTTCAACACCTGCATCGCTTCCGTGATGATGCTGGTGAATGAAATCTCCGCCAGCGAAGCGAAGATGGACGCAGGCGACATCTCGCCCGCAACCATCCGCGAAGTCTTCCGCGGTCTCGTGCTGTTGCTCGCACCGTTCGCGCCATTCCTCTCGCAGGAACTGTGGACGGAGCTTGGTCACACCGGCATCGTCTTCCGTCAGCCCTGGCCCATCGCAGATGAGGAACTCGCGCGCGAAGACGAAATCGAAATCCCCGTGCAGGTCAACGGCAAACTCGTCAACGTCATCAAGGTTGACGCAGCCGCGGACGCCGACACCATCAAGGCCGCAGCAAAGGCCGATGAGAAGGTGGCCGCACGTATCGCAGGCAAGACCATCGTCAAGGAGATCTTCGTTCCCGGCAAGATGGTCAACCTCGTTGTGAAGGGATAGTTCGTTTGGTTAAGGAACAGCAGCGCGCCACGCAGGGATTCGTCGCCACACTCACACAGGTGCGCAACCATCCTTCGTGGGTGCTGCTGGAACTCACTTGGCGATGGCTCTTCGGCATCCCCGCCATCGCCATCGTTTACCTGCAGGCGTCCAAAGTCTTCGCATCGGTGCCGTGGCAAGCCACCAACATTGAAGCCCTCACGGTGAATCAACTCCTCACCGACCCCATGAAGGCCTCCGCCACCATCGCAGACTTTGCAGCCATCGTCCTCCCCGGTCTGCTGCACGTCGCATCGTGGCTCGCGCCGGTAATGCTCGTCGTATGGGCTATCGTCTCCGGCATCGGACGCACCATCGTTCTCCGCCGCATCGACTCCACATTGCAACCGCGCATCGGTGTCATGGTCGCGTTGCAACTCCTGCGCATCCTGCCGCTCGCTGCGTTGTTTACCGCATGGTTCTTCGGCGTGCAGGCACTCGGCCGCTGGACCATTGTGAATCCCATCGCCAGCGGCGGCGAACCCATCATCATGGCTTACGTGGGTGGGGTTATCTTTCTCACGCTCAGCCTGTTCGTCGTCTCAGCACTCATCGGCTGGATTTTCAGCCTCGCGCCACTGCTCTCCGCAATCCATCGCAGCAGCGTAGGCGCCAGCATCACGCAAGCTATCCGCACCGGCGGCCTGCGTAGCGGATTGATCGAGATCAACCTCGTTCTCGGCATCGTAAAGATCGCACTGCTCATCCTCGCCGTGGTCTTCTCAGCCTGCCCGCTCCCATTCCAGACCGAACTAACAGACCAGTTCCTCTTCTACTGGAACTGCGGTGTCACCGTCTGGTACTTCATCGCGTCGGACTACTTCCACGTAGCGCGCCTCGCAGGTTACCTCCAGCTCATCCGCCCGCAATCCACTCAGATTTCCGAGTAACATTCCCGACATTCCACGCATCACAGCTTCCGTTACGTTTTGCGGAGGAATTACGGCTATGTCCTTTGGACTTTACGTCTTCGGCTACATCGTTATCATCATCGGCGCAGCCTATCTGCTGCACCTGGCGCACGTTCCGCAGCATTGGATCGCCGGTCTGGTCATCGTCCTTCTCGGCGCAGGCATCGTTACCGGTGTCGCAAACACCCGCCAGAAGGACAAATCCGAATAGCGAACTCCCGGCGAAGATTCACAGGCACGTCTGTAACCCGCGGAAGTTACAATCAGCCTGTGGACAGTTCAACCATTGTCATTCTGGATTTTGGCGCGCAATACACGCAGCTCATCGCTCGTCGTGTACGCGAATTCAATGTTTTTTCCGTCGTTCTGCCTTGCACAGCTTCGCTTGAAAGCATTCGCGCGCAGAACCCCATCGGCATCATCCTTTCCGGCGGCCCCAGCTCCGTATACGACGCGGACGCGCCCAAGGCTGACCCCGCAGTCCTGAAGTTCGGCCTGCCAACCCTCGGCATCTGCTACGGCATGCAGTTCATGGCGCATCATCTCGGCGGCAAGGTAACGCCTGCAGACAAGCGCGAATACGGCGACGCTGTTGTCGACGTTAAGAAGACCAACAAGCTCTTCGCCGGTCTGCCTGCAAAGCTTGATGTCTGGATGAGCCACGGCGACAGCGTCGTCGAACTCCCCGCAGGCTTCGTCATCGCAGGCGAAACGCACAACGCCATCTCTTCCATTGCAGACGAGAAGCGCAACATGTACGCGGTGCAGTGGCACCCGGAAGTCGCACACTCCAAGCAGGGAACTGAGCTGTTGAAGAACTTCGTGCTCAACATCTGCGGCGCCAAGGCAGACTGGACACCGGCACACTTCATCACCTCCACCGTCGAAGCCATCAAGAAGCAGGTCGGCGACGGACACGCCATCTGCGCGCTCTCCGGCGGTGTCGATTCCGCTGTTGCAGCAGTGCTCGTCTCGCGCGCCATCGGCGATCGTCTCACCTGCATCTTCGTCAACAACGGCGTGCTCCGCAAAAACGAGTTCGAGCAGGTGCAGAACAACATGCGCAAGAAGCTCGGCCTCAAGGTTGTTGCGGTCGACGCATCCAAGCGATTCCTCTCGCAGCTCGGCGGCATCACCGATCCTGAGACCAAGCGCAAGATCATCGGCCGCGAATTCATCACCGTGTTCGACGACGAAGCCGCACGCATCCTCGCCGATCAGGAAAAGAACGGCGAACTGCAGCACGACGCCGCAGGCAATGAGATTGCATGGCTCGTGCAGGGCACGCTCTATCCTGACGTTATCGAATCCTCCAGCGTCAAAGGCCCGTCGCAGACCATCAAGAGCCACCACAACGTGGGCGGCCTGCCTGAGAACATGAAGCTCAAGCTCATTGAGCCTCTGCGCGACCTCTTCAAAGACGAAGTGCGCCGCGTCGGTCGCGACCTCGGCATGCCCGAGGAAGTACTCGAACGCCAGCCCTTCCCCGGCCCCGGACTCGCCGTTCGCATCGTCGGCGAAATCACACCAGAGCGCGTTGAAATCCTGCAGAACGCAGACGACATCGTAGTCAGCGAAATCAAGAAGGCAGGCCTCTACAAGCAGATCTGGCAGAGCTTCGCGGTCCTGTTACCCGTCAAGTCCGTCGGCGTCATGGGCGACCAGCGCACCTACGCTTACACCTGCGCCGTCCGCGCGGTGCACAGCGACGACGGCATGACCGCCGACTGGGTGCCGCTGCCTTACGAAGTCCTCAAGACCATCAGCAGCCGCATCGTGAACGAAGTCCGCGGCATCAACCGCGTCGTCTACGACATCACCTCAAAGCCACCCGGCACCATCGAGTGGGAGTAATACGTCGTACTGCTTAAGTGTGTGTCCCGTCCGTGACAATGTCGCGGACGGGATTTTCATTTAGCGATAGCCAGCACGCAAGAGATGTGTTTTCACTGGACTTGCCAACCCTCGACCGATAGACTCCTGACTCATTCAGGAGCCTCCTTCCATGAAATCTCTTTTGCTCGCAGCTGCCTTGCTCACGCCCGTCTGCGCAGCTGCTCAGACGGCAGCCTCCGCCACACCCATGGCCACGCTCAACACCTTCGTCAACGCCTTCAACAAGGGCGATATGGCTACGGTGCATGCCGTCCATGCAGCTGACGGCGTCACGATCATTGACGAGGATGCGCCGTACATCTGGCAGGGCAAAGGAGCGCTCGACGCATGGCTCGCCGTGTTGGACAACGTCGGCAAGACGAAGGGTGAGAGTGAAAATGCAGTGGCACTGCGTAAGCCGCAGGTGCTCAATGTCTCTGGTAACCGCGCCTATGCAGTTGTTCCGGTCGAGTACACATGGAAGGAAAAGGGCGTACCCATGCATGAACCCGCAACCATGACCGTCGTCCTCCACCGCGGACCCGCAGGTTGGAAGATCGATGCATGGTCATGGAACGGCACGCCGCCACAGCGCATCGGCAAATAGTCGCTAGCGTTCCAGAACCACATGTGTGGCGGCCTCGGTCGCCACATGTTCTTTCACACTGAATCCCAGCGAAGGCAGATCCAGTCCTGCCAACAGGTTCTCGCCACGCCCAAGCATCACCGGAGCCATCGCCAGGTGGACACTGTCCACAAGTCCCGCCTGCAGATACTGCCGAGCAGTCGAAACACCACCGCCAATGCGAACATGTTTGTCGCCTGCGGCCTGTTTCGCCTTCTCCAACGCCGATCCAATGCCATCCGTCACAAAGTAGAAGGTCGTCCCACCCTTCATCATAATCGGATCACGCGCATGATGAGTCAGCACAAAGGTAGGCACGTGATAAGGCGGCTCCTCACCCCACCACCCCTTCCAGCTATCGTCCGGCCATGGCCCACGCACCGGCCCAAACATATTGCGGCCCAGTATCCACGCACCATTTCCTTCCATCGCACGACGAGCAAAGATGTCATCCGCAGTATCCTCGCCGCTAACATCTTGCCCCTGCATGGCACGAAACGCCTTCGTAGGAAAGAACCACTGCATCAACTCCGGCCCACGCTTGCCCAGCGGATCATTCAAACTCTGCTCAATACCCGCACCAAATCCATCCAGCGAAACCGAAAACCCCGCAATCCGAACTTTCCCCATGTGGCCTCTACTTGTTGTTTGCGAAAAAAGTAATCGTCACATTCACCGTGTGTGTCTCTGGATGCGCCACAGAATCAAACTTTGCCGTGTACGGAGCCAGTGACCGCAGCGCCGTATTGTTCTGCAGGAACTTCTCCGCATAGACGGAATCCCACACAGCCCCTGCTTTCAACTTCCAGTTTGCGTCAAAGTCTTTCTGTGCCTGCCCCGACAAACCCGTAATGTGAACACTGTCCACATGATAAACCTGACCGGGCGAAATCGTCAGGTCGTAAGCCACCGTATGGTTCGCCGTGTCTGCTTTTAACGCAGGCACTATCGCGGCATCAACATACCCCTGCCGATGGTAAGCATCAAGAATCGGCTGATAGCTCTCACGCAACGCAGCCACGGATACCGTATCGCCCGCATGCACCTTGTTGCCCTTCGCGAAATCATCCGCAGAGAACAGTGCAGTTCCAGGCCATGTAATCGAAGCCACACGGTACGGTTCTCCGGGAACAACCTGCGCAGCAACAGTAACGTTCGCCGAACCAGTCGCGCCATCTGCAACCGTGCGGCTTACATTGTCCAACTTCGCATCCACATAACCCGCATTGCGATAAGCGCTTAATAGCGTGTCTGAAAGATGGCTATCAATGCCTTCATTGAACAGCGTGCCCACGAGTTGTCCAATCGACTTCCGTTCCCCCGGAGCCAGATCGGCACTCACACCGGTCAGCTTCACATTGCTCAAAACCAGTCGCGGCTCGGTCACGCGGAAGGCCACGGCGGCTGTTGGACGTTCCGGCGTAGAAGGCTTTTGAAAGCCCTCCACCTTGGCATTCACACCTTTAGCCTTCACCATCTCCTGCAACGCGTCTTGCACCTGCTGTTGCAGGTATCCTGCAGCGGGCAGCTTGTCTGCATAGAGAGGTACGCGCTGCTTCAATCCGGCTTCACGTTCTTCCGGTGTCAGCCATGCAATGTTTTCAAATGAAACGGGCAGCATCGTCGCAGGATCAGCAGGCTTCAGTTTGAAGATCACATCAATGCCGCTGGCCGCCCCATTCAACGACATTTCAATATCGCCAAACGCACCACTGTCCATAATGTGCTGCGCGGCGTCACTCATCTCTTTCTGGCCAATCTTCTGTCCAGGAGCCAAACCACTCGCAGCCTCAAGCTGCTTCTGCGTATAGGGAGCGCCACCCTGAAATACCATGCGCTTTACGGTGTACTGGGCAGAAAGGGAAGCAGCAGCCATGAGCATGGCCGCAGGAACAGCAAATCGAAGCGAAAGCATAGCGCCGAGTCTAACTGCACCACCCCTAAAAGGAAAAGACCACCGCGCGACGTGAATGAATCTATTTCCCTATTCGGGAACCTCATGCGATTTGTTAGATTTTTTCAGGATTTAAATTTGAGGTTTGTCAGTGCGAAGCTCTAACTCGGCCGTGAGGATATCGATGCTGGTGGCGTTCGCATCCGTGACAATTTCACCCATAGGTTTCTTGGCTGCGCAAACTCCCCCTCAGAGCAAAAAGCTCGATCTCCAGCAACCTTTCCACGCACCTTCTGCTTGGCAGTTGGTCGTGACGGAAGGACCGCCTACAAAGGATTACGGAGATAACGACGCGCCTGGTGCATTGACCCTTTGTCTGCACAAAGGATCTTCTGGACCATGCGTATCGGGCCTAGTCACACCTCCGCTTCGTACCACTACGCCAGACGATCCCATTGCGTGGGAGCCGCACTATCTGCAGATTGCAAAGTTGGTATATCCGAGTGGACTGCAGGCGGCTCCTCTTCTATTGATCGTCACCGGAAGCCTGAATGCCGGGAATGGAAATCAAATCGTCTCTACACAATTGATCTCCTATGACGCTGAGAAGGATATGTTTCAGCGCGTGTATCAAAAGAGCACAGGACACAACAACAACGAAGAGGTTCGCTTCGTTGATCACGGACTACTTCAAGGCAGCGTAATATCCGCGGAGCCGCAACAGCATCTTCCGTATGGCTACTGGATCGTGGTCAATCAACGGATGGGTGGTGAGTATCATCAGGTTCTGCGCTACGGTAGCGCCACTCGCTACAACGATGGCAACCAACTCTCAGTCATTGATTCCGAAATGCTAGCGATAGAACGGCGCCTTGGATTATGGAAACCAGGCGATCCGCTTCCCGTACCAGAGCATATGAAGAATTGCCTAAAGCCGGTCCTGCGTCATGACGAGCTATGGTGTCGATGAAAATAGCGATGTTGCTCACGAAAAAGGACTGCCGATCGGCAGTCCTTTTGGTTCGACGCTGGTTAGAAAACTACAGTTCAGCCAACGACGAAGCACCATACTTCAGGTACCAGGGCGAAGCCGCCTTAAGAGCCTCATTCACATTCTGAATGTTCTCCACGCCCGTGGTGTCCAGCCATGCTTCAAAGGCCGCCGCACCCTGCTGCGCGTAGATCTTGATGCCGTCGTACCACGTCGCACGACCGCACAGAACGCCATTGAACTTCGTGCCGCTTTCACCCGCCAGCGCCAGCGTTTCAATGAAGATTGGATTGGTCACACCAGCCGAAAGATAGATGAACGGCTTGTCGGTAACAGTCTCGGCATCGCGGAAATACTGCAACGCTTGTGCACGCGTGTAAGCCGACTCACCTTTGAACGCCTTCGTGCCTTCCACGAACGTCATCTCAACGGGCACTTCCACCTTCAGCACGTCCACACCATAGCGATCCTTGGTGAACTCTTCCATTGTCTTCGTCACAACGGAAGGCTTCTTGCGCGCATACTCCAGCGTCTTCTCGCCCTTGCCGGCTTCGTCATAACCAACCGGCTCCAGGAAGAAGGGAATGTCGTGCCAACGGCACTCATCGCCAATGCGCTCAATCCACGCCTGCTTCAGGTTGTTCACAGTCGCGTCTTCGTACGGAGTGTAGTACAGCAGAATCTTCACGCAGTCCGCGCCAGCTTCCTTCAGACGGCGAACGCTCCACAGGTCCAGCAGATCCGGCAAGCGGCCCGGCGTGGTCGCATCGTAGCCGGTCTTTTCGTATGCCAGTAGCAAACCCGCGTCGTTACGCTGGCGCGCCGCAGGCAGACCATACTCCGGATCCAGCAGAATCGCCGACGCATACTTCGTCAGCGTCTTCGTTACCAGTTCCTTGAAGATGACCAGATCATCGCCCGATGCCGCCGAACCGCGTGCTGCGCCAATCGACTTCTGCAGCGATCCGCGCTGGTCCATCGCAGCTGCGGCAATCACGCCGCGCGCATCGGATACAGCCTTCAATCCCTTGATCTTTCCCGGTGTTGGCTTCGTTGCCACTGTCATCCTCCCTTTTGAATCGGTTCATTATTCTATCGATGCGCGAACACCGCATGAAAGGTTCAACGCGGCTACATCGCGTCCCGAACCGATAAACGCGCGATCACATTAGCCCTGCAGTAGTTCTTCCTGCAACTGGATAAGTTGTCGGATGCCGTTCTCTGCCAGGTCCAACATCTCGCCCAACTGCGCGCGCGAATACGGCACCTTCTCAGCAGTCGCCTGTGTCTCCACCAGCCCGCCAGAGGCCGTCATCACCACGTTCATGTCCACTTCGGCCTGCGAATCTTCCTCATACGCCAGATCCAGCAGAACCTGCCCGTCGACGATACCCACAGACGTCGCCGCCACCAGCTCCCGCATGGGCGACTTTGTCAGCGTTCCTGCCTTCACCAACCGGTTCAGCGCCAGTGCCAGCGCCGCACAGGCGCCTGTAATCGCTGCGGTACGGGTGCCGCCGTCAGCCTGGATCACGTCGCAATCCAGCACAATCGACCGCTCACCCAGAGCCTTCAGGTCCACCACGCTCCGCAGGGAGCGCCCAATCAGCCGCTGAATCTCGTGCGTCCTGCCGCCAATCTTGCCGCGTTCGCTCTCTCGCGGCGTCCGGGTCAGGGTAGCCCTTGGTAACATGCTGTACTCGGCGGTAACCCACCCCTTGCCGCTATTCCGGAGCCATCCGGGCACCGTCGGCTCCACGGTGGCATTGCACAGAACACGGGTGTTCCCAACCTCGATCAATACCGAGCCTTCGGCCGTTGCCACGAAATCCCGGACCAGCCGGGTCGGGCGAAGCGCGTCTGCGCCACGATCGTTACTGCGAAAAATCACTTCTTTGCTCTCTCTCATCCTCTCCAGTATCACCGATGACGTCATGTACCGTGTTTTCATCAGTATTTGTTCCAAAATGGGAATATTTTTCCTCAAAGAACCACAATTACCACGTGTCCATCGTTCTGCTATCGGTTACTTTTGCGAGCATTACTTAGGTCGCAATAGTACGTTAGTTGAGTAACCCCAAGAACGATGCCCCAACCATTGAAACCCTTGAATCCCTTCCCGCGTCCCGCTCTTTCGGGTGAAAGGCTTGCGAGTACGTCCGTCTCAAAAATTTCCGGCAGCAAGAATATCGCCAGCGGCACGGCCACATTGCCGTCTGACCGTCCTGGTGAGGGAGAGCCTATTTCTCAGCTTGCGTCTGCTGACCCCAAGCTCGAACTTCTCGTTGCCGATGATGACCTTCCAGTGCTCAAAGCCTGTTGTGAAGTGGCCTCAGGCATGGGATTCTCCGTCCACGCCGCAAACAGTTCTCAGCAGGCGCGGGATGTCATGCGTCTCTATCCGATCGATGTCGTGCTGATGGACCTCCGCATGCCCGGTGGCGGTCTCTCGCTGCTGGAAGAGATTCGCCATGCTCGCCCTCGTACGGCTGTCGTCATCATGACGGCCTTTGCAACGGTGTCCTCAGCAGTGGAAGCCATGCGTATGGGAGCCACGGATTACCTCACTAAGCCGTTCGCCATGGATGAACTCACCAACGTTTTGGAACGTGCCGGCCAACGCCGGTCCTTTGAAATGGAGGGCCAGCGCGTTCAGGGAAATCTGCGCGCCCAGGCCGGATTCGGGAATCTCGTCGGCCGTTCCCCGGAGATGGAAAAGCTCTACCGCATCATCTCCAAGGTCGCAAACGCAAATCATCCTGTGCTCATCCTGGGCGAGAGCGGTTCCGGCAAAGAAACGGTGGCGCGCGCCATCCATAGCAGTGGTCCGCTGGCTACCCGGGGATTTCACGTTCTGGAGTGCGGCCAGCTTGCGCCCGCGGTTCTGGAAAGCGAACTCTTCGGCTTCACTCGCGGTGCTTATACAGGTTTTGACCGTTCTCAGGAGCCTCTGTTGGCTCTGCCAGAAGGCGGCACCTTGTTCCTCGACGGCATCAGTGAAATGCCGTTGGATATGCAGTCGCGCTTGATGCGTGTTTTACAGGATCGGCAGATCATCCCCCCGGGTGGAACACAGCCTAAACCGCTCACTGTGCGGGTGTTGGCCGGTTCCAGCCGTGATCTGGCCACACTCGTCGCACAGGGACAGTTCCGAAAGGATCTGTACTACCGGCTCAACGTTGTCAGTCTCCGCATTCCAGCTCTCAGGGAACGCCGGGAAGATATTCCGTTTCTGCTGGAATACTTTCTCGAACGCATGCGTCGCGAGCGTGCCATCATCTATCGCTTCTCACCGGAAGCAATGGATGTGCTCGCTTCTTACGACTGGCCCGGAAATGTCCGCGAACTGGAAAGCGCAATTGAACGTGCGTGCGCTCTTTCCAGTGGACCCGTTCTTTACATGGGCGATCTACCCACGCAAATGCATCAGTTGGCGACTCCGGATTCCACCGCTGCGCTCACTCGCGTGGATGAACGTCGCTTACAACCTTCGGTTCCGGCTGCGGACCGTCCCTCGAATCCCATCGTCTCCATTGCGGAGCTCGAACGGGAGGCAATCCTTCACACAATTCGCCAGCTTCACGGCGACAAACTCATGGCAGCAAAATTACTTGGTATTGGGAAAACCACCCTGTACCGCAAACTCAAGGAATACGGTATCTCCGATATTTAATCGGGCATGACCGAAGCTTTAGCTTCGGCGCGCACTGTGGGGATGTCGTCTAACAAATTGTTTTTTTGTCGTACGGTTCTGGCTACCTTGGATGCTTTGCTTTTTTCTCTTCCCGATTTTCGTTAAAACCGTCGAGATGTGAGGCGGAAAATGGAGAAGACAGTACTAATCGTCACCGCCATGGAGGGCGCCGAGAACCTGGCTCGCGCGATCTCTCGTGAAGCGGATGCAATCGTTGAAATCGCCAGGAGCCGACGCGCTGCGTTGGCGCGTCTGCGGCGTGGTCCAGTCACCGCGCTGTTGTTGGATTCCGTCTTGCCTGATGCCGAGGTAACCACCTCGGACATTGTTTGGCAGAACGCGGATGGAGCTGTCCCGCTGGAGATCCCCCTGGCCAGCCTGGGAGCAATAGGAGTCGTGCGTCTCCTGCAAAGTGTTCTGGAAGGACGTCGTCAAGCGGAAACCGTAGGCCGAAAACAAGCCGCGGCAGCCGTTTCCGAGGAACTTCAATCCACGATTACCAGCCTCTTACTGGAAAGCGATCTTCTCTCTCGTGACAAGGCGCTCGCGCCAAGTCTCGCAGAGAAAGCACGCGTTGTAAGGGAGCTTGCAGACACGCTCCGATTGCGCCTTCGATCGGGATGCCCGGACTCTTCGCCGAGCTTGGGCTCTGTGATGTTCGCGCAGACATCTGAATCCGTGTACGCACGATAGCCTGTCCCAGGTCCGCGAAAAGGCGGGCCTGGGCGCCGCGACAAAGCGTCATCCTTACGCCTCTGCTATGCTGCCCAAGGCATCTGCACCCGCGGGGCCATTGAGAACCCGTACCCGCAGAAGAGAACGAAGGAGATCCACCCATGTCTGAACAGGCCCCTGTAACCATCACCGTCCGCCCCAACGGCCCGCTCCGCGTGGAAGGCCACATCCGCCTCATCGACGCCGACGGCGCTGAATGGGATCTCACCGGCAAGCCCGCCGTATCCCTTTGCCGTTGCGGCGCCAGCGAAAAGCGCCCCTTCTGCGACGGTGCCCACAACCGCATCGGCTTCCAGTGCATGACCTCGCCCGGTAACCTCACCGGCAAGTAACGATCAACGAAACACGAAAATGCCCCGGACCTGAGAGATCAGCCCGGGGCATTTCCTTTTCGTTTGTACGTGACCCTTACTTCTCGGAGTACCACTTCTCCAGGTCGTCGTGCATTGACTTCAGCGCATCCACATTCAGATACACCATGTGTCCCGCCGGATAGTACCCATACTTCACGTTGCCAAGCTGCGACTTCGGCAACATCATCTGGGCCAGGTCATGCTCCGTGCCAAAGAACGGAGTCGCCAAGTCATACCAGCCATTCGCAGAGAACACACGCAGGCTGGGGTTCTTACGCATCGCGTCTGACAGATCGGTCACAGTGTTCGGCTCTGCAGGAGCCTGCCCACCGCCACCGCCGCCACGCAAACCAGAGGGACGGTGATGCCAATCCCAGTTGCCACCCGGAGCGCGCAGGTCATACGTGGTGTCGGGGTTGTACTTCAACTCCTTCTGCATGTACTCGTGGAACGCACCCACATAAGCACCCGAAATGCCCGTGTCCGACGGGTCATAACCCGGCGTTTCACCCGCATCATCCGTGTCCGTGCCTTCAAAGCGAGCATCGTAACGGCCCAGCGTCAGACCCTTATCGCGCAACAACTCCTTGCGGAAGCGCGACGGATCAATGCGCAGCTTCACCTGCTTGCAGTACGCCACGGAGAGTCCCGTAAATCCTGCCAGCTTCGTGGCCACAGCATCGAACTCAGCCGCAGGAAGCATGTCGCCCTGATCCAGTGCGGTCGCATACTCACCACGCGTAAACTCGCGTGCCTTCTGCACAAAGTCCTGCATCGTTCCAGTATGCGGAACCCGGTTGTGATACCAGGCAATCGCCGCAAAGCTCGGGATGTAGCGCTTCGTATCCAGGTCATAGCCCGGCGAGTTCACAAAGTAGTTCAGCACCGACGACAGCAGTGTCACGCCATTGAAAGCAATGCCGTCGTTGTTCAGCGAAGCCACCAGCGCAGCCGAACGCGGCGTGCCGTAGCTCTCGCCAAACAGATACTTCGGCGACGACCAACGCTGATTCACCGTGATGTAGCGCGTAATGAACTTGTTGAACGCACGAACGTCCTGATCCACACCCTGGAAGTCCGTAGCCTTACCCTTACCAACCAGTCGCGAATAACCAGTCAAAGGCGCATCAATAAAGACGAGGTCTGACTTATCAATCAGGCTGTACTGGTTCTGCACCCACTCATACGGCGGAGCACCAGAAGCCTCAGGGCTCTTGGTCAACACGCGGATCGGTCCCATCGAACCCATGTGCAACCAGATCGTCGCCGAACCAGGTCCACCGTTGTAGAAGAACGTCACCGGACGCGACTTCGCAGGCACACCATCCTCGGTGTAGGCCGTGTATGACATCGTGCCAATCGGCTTCGCATCCTGCCCCTCACCATGGATCAGCAGAACGCCAACCGTTGCCGTGTAGTGCACAGGACGCGAACCAGCAGTCCAATCATGATGCGTAACAGAGGTAGTCTCCGCCGGAATCGGCAACTCGCCTTCAGCAGCATTGCCAGCAGGAGCGCCAGCATTGGCAGGACGTCCAGCACGCTGCTGCTGGGCAGCATTGGCTGCAGGAGCTTCAGGCTTCGCAGCAGCGGGAGCTTCCTGCGCGCAGAGCGAGAAGGGGAGCAGCAAAAACGAAAGCGCGGATACAGCAACAAGTCGAGCGCGCGGGTCCAAAGGGAAGGTCCTCCGTACAGAAACTGTTTTATCGATAATCAGAGAGTAGACGACAACTCACGCATCCGTCGCGACAAATTCCGCAACATGCAAAAAGCACACATGGGCGAAGCGTATCGCTCCGCCCACGTATGACGAACAGTGTGTCTATCGGCGGATAACGCTACTGCGCCAGACTCGCAAGATAGGCGGAGATATTCACGATATCCTCGTCGGTCAGCTTCGCAACGACCGGCTGCATCATGCTCGAGTTCTTTCCATGCCGGGCACCGGTCTTGAAGTCATACAACTGTCGCCCTGTAGCGCTCGGGCTCCGTCCCGCAAGTGGCGGAATCGTATCCCCTCCACCATGCAGATCAGCACCGTGGCACGCAACGCAAGCCATCGTTCTTCCGCCTGCGCCCGTCTTCACCAGCACCTCACCCTTCTTTATGCTGCCCACTGGTACATATGCCACAAAGCCTGACGTTGGATCACGCAACATGGTGCGATCAAAATTCTCTGGCAGTTCAATGATGCGATTGCCGATCGGCTCCTTCGCACCACTCGGATCAACAGCCGTCAATCGATGTGGTCCTGGCATCGTCTTTGGAACGGTATCGGTCTCAACCACCCGCACCCACTTTGCGGGCCCAATGGAGTGAAAGTACTCCAATGCCTCCTTGGCATCGTCTGCGGGCAGAGCCTTCGCCACCGGAATCATCGTGATCACGCCCATGTTCACCACGGACGCGTGTCGTAAATCGCCCTTCATGTCCTCAAGCTGCTGTTGCATGTAGGCAACAGGCATCCCGTTGAGATTCTCCGTATCGGACTTGCCATAGCCGTTGATCAAATGGCAGGTGCCGCAGGCCCGGTACACGCCAGGCTTGCCGTCAATGACCGGCGCCGGAGCCTTTGGGTGTGAGTCCGGAAACCAATCCACAGCGCTCGCGCCGTCGATCTCTTTCGTGGTGAACGCCTTTGTGCTGCCTGGCAGATGATGCGCTTCGCCATCATCAGGCGCAACGACAGCCGTGCCCTTCGGCGGCGTAGGCGTGTAAGGCCATTGCGGCAAATCGGTGTGTTGCAACTCCGGCGGAGCCTCGTAACTTACGCGTGGAGTGCGCTGTGAACCCGCCTGGAACGCTGTAGCGGAAACACCAATTGCAAGCACCGCGAACGCAGAAAAAGAGACGAGAAGCCGATTTGCCATAGTGATTTCGATACCGCCCAAAAGTGCTCGGAGACGCATCGGAATCTTCTCACACTGATCTTTCTCCGGCGTTACCAGTAGGAGACCCTGCGCATTCCATACCCCATGCTCTTGTCCTCATCTCCATAAGGCGTCTGCATATCCGGCCCATCACACCACTTGACCTTAATA
This sequence comes from Terriglobus roseus, assembly GCF_900102185.1. Taxonomy (NCBI): domain Bacteria; kingdom Pseudomonadati; phylum Acidobacteriota; class Terriglobia; order Terriglobales; family Acidobacteriaceae; genus Terriglobus; species Terriglobus roseus. The sequence goes on from NZ_LT629690.1 coordinate 435,683, forward strand.
TCGCTAAATGAACACCTTCGTCCGCGTTCTTCGAAGTCGTCTCATCCATGCCGCGCCCACCATTACGGCAGTGAGTCTGATGACCGGGAACATCGGCCTTCTTGTGCGGCGTGGGCTGCACCCGAATCTCGAAACCGCAGTGGGCTTCCTGTGGATTGCATCCGATTACGCGCTTCGCCAAAAGACACGTCATCCCATCGCCGCGCCCCGGCTCAACGCTGCAGGAGTCATCCTGGGAAGTCTGCTGCTCTCCGTGACCGGCTTCCACGCGAACTACGTCGACTGGAACAGAGTAAGAACACCTCTCGGCTACATCCCCGCCGCAACAATAGTAGGTTTCCAAAACGAATTGCGCCGTCTCGGCCAGCACCTCTCAACATCCCGCTCCAGCATCACGAAGTGCATTGGAACAATCCTGAGACACCCCTACGCGCTATCCGCACTCATGTCCGCATACGGCGTCACAGAACTGATGAAGAGCGCCTTGCACGCAAACGATCACGGACTCATAGCCATCAGCGCCGCATACGGCGTAGGAACGCTATTCCTCTCGCTGCTGGACTACGGTACCTCGCGCGTGGAACCGGATCACGCGTCGGCAAAATTAAATCAGATCGAAGAGCCGCGATTTACAACCAGCGCCAAGGGCTAGAGTTCAGGCCGTACGCCGCCCGTCTTTTGTATTTGTTTAACCAGCTGGTTGATCGAGGTAATGGATTTCGAAGCAGCCTGCAACTGCAACTCCAACTCGCCCAATCGCTCCTGAATTCCGGCAGCGCGTTCGATCGGCACCCACGGCGGAATCGACAGGCTGCCGTTCCTGAACTTACTGAGCCGGCACGCCAGCTCAGCCTCAAGCTGCTTAATGTTGAACCGTTGTGAAACAGTCTGAAATGTATAGGTGCCCGTAGCGCTCAGCCCTTGTGTATTGGTCACTGTGACATTGATGGTCACGCTGGTCCCTGCCGCTGGCAGCGCCGTGATCGTAAGGGTTGGTGTGTTGGTTGCAACGGGTGTCGCTCCCATAACAGACCACACAAATTTCAACCCATTCTGATCGGGAAACTCATCCAGGTTTGTAACTACGAAAGTCTGTTCTGTGTTCGCAACCAGGGCGATCATGCACGGGTCCGCAGATGGATCCGGTTCAATGTCGAGTTGGTCGAATGTCGTTGCGCCAAGTGCCAGCACGCTAATGACGCGGGTCAGCGTCTTGCCTGCGTAGCTGACAGTGAGTGTCACCGGGGTTGTTGGGAATCCAGCTATCTGTGGTAACACCACCAGGGGTACAGATGCGCTCGTCATTCCTGCGCCAATGGTGAGCATCAATCCCGGAATGATCGCTGGGGCGCTGCTTGTGATCACAAGCGGAATCGGCATCACAGCTGGATGATCCACGCCAACCACAACAGGAACCGATGAAGTCGCAAGCCATGTCGCTACGGTTGGTGCAGCAAACACGCTCAGGTCCGACACGGGGAAAACAGTATCCAGCGGTGGAAAATATCCGTTTGGATTAAAACCGCTTATGCCTGGCGTAGTCGGGTAGTGGCCATTCACCAGCGCGCTGAACTTCGGCCACGCATTTGTCCGACTGTCGTGCGTTAGGTTCTCGTAGACGTTGGAGAGATGGCCCGCGCCCGCGTTGATAATGTCCACGATTGAGTAGCCAAGCTGGTCGTGCAGATACATCAGGAACAGCGTGGCGCCGCCCACATCCGGACTCGCCGGATCGATATCCTCGTCGTCAACTTCAAGAAAATTAACTCGCGGACTGTTTAACCAGGAGTTCGTGCAGTTCCACACGCCCGTCATCAGCGAAGGTAGCGCTGAGACGCCAGGATATTCCTTCACCGTGAACTGTTCGGCCAGCAAGCGCGACAGGCCTTCACCTTTATTGCCTTCACCGCCCAGGCGGAACCAGGGAGTGGTGGAGCCATACGTTCCGAATGCCCGCATGTACATCTCGCTTACTTCTGAGATGAGCAGGTATCGTGCCAGCATGATCGGCGTGCCAAACCCCATGGCCAGTTCGCCAAAATTGATCGTCAACTGCAGGGGAACCAGCAGTGCTCCCATCCAATGACCGCCCACGAACTGGGTCGGGTTTCCCATCGCGTCCACCGCGACGGTATTGATGTACACATGGATAGGAAGGGCCATATCAAGCCCGCGCCCTGAGAACCACGCCACCAGGATGGCCAGGTCCGCATCGCACGTTTGCATCATGGCGGTGGCAAGATCGCGCCCGCGCGAACAACTTAGTGAATCGTCATATTGGAAGTTGAAATACTGGGTCTGGCCACCATTGTTCAATCCCTTGCTGGTGTAGGAGGACATAGAACACCTCTAGGCTACGCAGGACCAGAACTTTATTGCATGTTTTGTTGAAAGAGCAATAAATTCTTTGCGCGAAAAAATCTCTGCAGCAGAACTTGTGCACAGTAATACGCCGCCGAATTTCGGCCTGAACAGTTAGCAACCGGCATGCCGCTCAACCCCGTTGTCGGTTTGCTTGCGATCCATCCAGAAGCACGACCGTCGCAATTTCGCGATGCTTCGCTCGAGGCGTGCCAAACGATCTCCGACAGTGAAGCTTCTATCCCCAGCGCCGTGAGAACCGCACCGATTTCTGTCAAGCCCCTGGAGCGCTCAACCCTAACAAACCAAAAGAAATAGAGTTGGCATGTTATTTCTGCCAAATCCATAAAATAGAAATAGGCACGGGTTAGTGGTTCCGGGCCGATAGTTAACTCCTTTAGAAAGACGATTTTACCCCTAAACCCAATGGGCAGACGATTTTAGCGGCACCCCATCCGTAACCCCAATAGAAAGACGATTTTAGAAAAACAGAGGGGAGGGGGGTACCCTAGGGATATATGCAGGAAAAGCCAATCCGCACGCTCGAGAGTCGCATCGTTTACCAAAACAAATGGTCCCGTGTCCGAGAGGACATCATCGAGCGAGCCGACGGTCAGCGCGGCATCTACGGCGTCCTGGACAAGGATCCTGCCTGCATCATCATCCCGTTGGAGCACACTCCCGAAGGCGACTTCCTGACGCTTGTACATCAGTACCGTTACACCGTGGAAGCCAGCTACTACGAGTTCCCGCAGGGTGGTTGGGAACAGGGTGAAGACGTGGACATCGAAGCCCTCGCACGCGGCGAACTCCGCGAGGAAACTGGTCTCACAGCAGGGAAGATGACTCGCCTCGCCGCCAACTGGATCGCCTATGGCGCCATGCGCCAACGCCATCACGTCTGGCTGGCACAGGACTTGACACAGGGTGAGGCGCAACTGGAGGCCGAGGAACACGGCCTGACCGTACACCGGGTCAGCGTCGACGAGTTCGAACAAATGATCTTCGACGGTCGCGTGGAAGACAACTGCACACTCGCCGCGTGGGCAACGTATCTCGTGTGGAAACGCCGCAGTTAGTGGATCGTCTTCATCCGCCGCGTCATGAAGTCCTGCAGCACATAGCTACCTAAACGATCCGGGCTGGTGAAGTAAGCCTTGCCCTTACACATCGCACTCACCTTCTGCACGAACTGCATCAGCGCATAGTCCTGCGCCAGCATGAAGGTGTTGATCACGATGTTGCTGCGCTTGCAGCGGTTCACCTCTTCCAGCGTCTCGGCAATCACCATGGGATCAAGGCCGAACGCGTTGCGGTAGATGCGACCATCCTCCAGCGTCAGCGCGGATGGCTTGCCATCCGTGATCATCACGATCTGCTTCATGTCCTTGTTGCTGCGTGCAAGGATGCGCCGCGCCAACCGCAGACCCTCGCGCGTATTGGTGTAGTAGGGCCCAACCTTCACACGCGCCACTGCCTGTATCGGCAACTCCTCAGCGGAGTCATGGAACAGCACCAGGTGCAGCGAGTCGCCAGGGAACTGCGTGCGGATCAGGTGCGACAACGCCATCGCGACACGCTTGGCCGGTGTGAACCGATCCTCGCCATACAGGATCATGGAGTGCGAACAGTCCAGCATCACCACCGTAGCGCACGACGACTGGTACTCACTCTGATGGATCACCAGGTCGTTATACTCCACGCTCAGCGGCACAGACAGACCCTCACGTTGCAGGGCATTGGACAGCGTAGCGTTGACGTCCAGGTTCATCACGTCACCGAACTCATACGGCTTGGAGGATCCACTCGCCTCAATCCCGCTGGCCTCATACCGAGTGTCATGCCGACCACTGATAGCGCGCCCCATTCCACCCAGCAGGTCCCGCAGGGACTTGTAGCTCAGGAAGTCCATGCTCTTGTCGGTGACGTGGAAGCGAGCCTCTCCCTGCGGCGGTGCGGGCTGTGCAATCTCCCCCGGCCCCACCTGCCCCTGCATCTCCGTAGCCTCCCCACCCTCCTGCTGGATGTAGTCCCCTTGCTGCATCCGCTCCACGAGTGAATCCAGCATTTCTTCGCGCTGTTCTTGATTCATTTCGTCGTACTGCTGCTGCATCTCTTCGTCGAGGAAGTCGCCGGATTCCATCACCTGCTTGATGGCTTCACGAAGGTTCTCCATCGTGTGATCGCCGTTCAGTTCCTGGAACTCTGACCACGGATCCTGAAATCCGCTATCCAGCAGAAAGTCTCCGAGAGCCTCCATCAGGTCATCAAGCCCGATGCCTCCGGCAAAGTCGCCCTGGAACTTCGTGTAGCGCGTACGCTTCATGCACTTCGTGCCGTTCTCGACGCGCTCCGCGCGTGTGGTTGAGGTTATCCGTCGGTTGCCTGCATCAGGCGGATACTGTTGCCGGTTTAGTTGAAGCCTCGCTTGCTGCGGTTGCGGTTTTGCCAGTCTTCGCGCTCACGCTCGCGAACCTCCTCGTGGAAGTTCTGCGCGCGTTCCTTGCGCGCCTGCTTCTCAGCGGCGGTGAAGCTGCGCTCTTCCGTACGACTAATGCGTTTGTGCGCAGTCATGCCTTCCAGGAGGAACTCTGCAGCAGATACAAGCACTTCGGCGGAAGCGCGATTCGGGAGTGATAACGGCTTTAGCTTGTCGAAGAGTCCCTGAATCTGTTGCAGCTCCTTCAGTGAGCCTTCTGCTGCAACTGCATCTGAGAGTTGCACCGTTCCACCAAGATTGAACCACTGTTCAATCTGTTGCGTGTTCGCTTCTGCGAAGTAACCATCGAATGTACGTTGTACGGCAGTACGAATCACATCACGAACAACTGTGTCTGCGCCGCGCATCTCGCCTTCGTATTCCAGCTCGATCTTGCCTGTGATGCCTGGCATCGCCGTGTATATATCGCCGATGCGCGGCACCGCAACTGTTTCGCCATGTTGCAACGCACGACGTTCGGCGTTGGACAGCACAAGCTCCATCACGGAGATGGGCAGTCGCTGCGACACACCACTGCGCTTGTCCACTCGCTTGTCTTCGCGTGCAACGAAGGCAATCTGCTCAACCACTTCGCGGATGTAACGCGGAATGTGTACGTCCAGTGCAGCGCGCGTGCTCCACGCTTCCTGCTCGGTTACCGAGATCGCCTGTTCCAGCGAGTCGAGATAGTGCGTGCGAATCTCGGAGCCGATGCGATCCTTCAACGGCGTCACGATCTTGCCGCGTGCGGTGTAGTCTTCCGGATTCGCGGAGAAGGTAAGAGCAACATCCAACTGCAGACGTACGGGATATCCCTTAATCTGCACGTCACCTTCCTGCATGATGTTGAACAGTGCCACCTGAATCTTGCCCGCAAGGTCAGGTAATTCATTGACGGCGAAGATGCCACGATTGGCGCGCGGCAGTAGACCGTAATGCATCGTGAGTTCGCTGCTCAGCAACTCGCCCGACTTGGCTGCTTTGATGGGATCAACATCGCCGATCAAGTCGGCAACGGTTACATCCGGTGTTGCGAGCTTCTCGACATACCGTTCGTCGGGTGTAAGCCATGCGATAGGAGTTGCATCGGCCTTCTCAGCGATCAGCAGCTTGGCATACGCGGAAAGAGGGACGTACGGATTGTCACGAATCTCCGACCCTGCAACGTACGGCACAACAGGATCAAGCAGAGTCGTTAACCCACGGAGGATGCGGCTCTTCGCTTGTCCGCGTAAACCCAGCAGAATGAAGTTATGCCGTGACAGCACGGCATTCACAATCTGCGGCACCACGGTATCCTCATAACCAACGATGCCAGGGAAAATAGTTTCCTTGGCACGTAGCTTTGCGATTAGGTTGTCGCGCAGTTCGTCTTTGACGGAGCGCGATACGCGGTCGATGGTCCACTCGCTGTTGCGAAGTTCGCCAAGTGTCTGGGGAAGATGTGACGGAATCGTGTGGTGTGTGGCCATCGGAGTAAGTATAGGACTCCGATGCGTGTCATTTGGTCGCAGCGATTATGTCTTCGATCGGTTAGCGATAACTACAAGCGCAATGTATTGCGTAGTCAAACTAGCGGAAGGCGCATCCATCGCGTGAGGCGTTATCGCTGCCAGCGGAAGCCCATGACTCCAGGAATGGTACGCAGAGTATCCAGACCGACAGGGCGATGGATGTTTCTGGTATTGGGAGCACGCCATGTCAGCTCCACGCGCACCTGCGCCAGGTGAGTGGGCGAATCGTACTCTGAGGCCCAGCTGATGACTCGACACTGTGCTGCCTCTATCCCAGAACGTAATTGTTGTTCGGAAGGGCCTCCTTCAGTGCAGATTAACGTAAGGATACCGGTGTGGTTACGGGGAATAGAAGCTTCGATAGGCCGCAGCACGATCAAAATGAAGGCTGCAATAAAGGTGCCCACGATACCCAGCACAAGCTGACCGCCGCCGAAAAGAAGTCCGAGTATGGTGCTGTACCAGAGTGTCGCCGCAGTGGTAACGCCGATGGCGGTGTTCTCTTTTTTCAGTATGGCGCCTGCGCCAATGAAGCCAATGCCCGAGAGAACTCCAAGCGGAAGACGCATGAGGTCCAGCCCAATGTACGAAGTGGACGAGCGATTATCCATGGGCAGCAACAGATTGACCTGCAACATCATGAGCGTCGCCGCAATGGTGACCAGCATGTTGGTGCGCATTCCTGCGGGTCGGCTGTGTTCATCGCGGTTCAGGCCGATCAACATGCTGGCCACGGTAGCCAGTAGTAATCGAAGAGCGATCTGAGAAGGCGTAATATGCAGCGGCATTAGGGTCAGCAGAGTTTAGCGCAACTGAAGATCAATAACCCAGTTCCAATTCATCCAACAAAGCTCCCATTTCCGATGAAGCATGGCGATTCCCGGTGCGTTGCGCTGCGGCAAGTCCATCCTGCAGGCGCTGCTTGGCTTCGTCCGTGCGATGGAGCTTGGCCAGGGTCTGGCCGCTCATCTGGTAAGCGGGAACATAGTCCGGGTTGTGCTGAATCGTGGCGGCGAACTCTTCCAGTGCCTTTTCCGGGTTGTTCTGCGAAAGATGCTCCATGGCCAGGCCGTAGCGGGCGAAGCTGTCGGCGGGGTTGGCCTGCAGAATTTCGGTGAGCATTGCAATCTTGTCCATGAACCTATTGGACGCTGGAACAGCGCTGCTCGGCAAGCGGTCGTACACTGGTAGACGATGGAAGAGCGGCACAGAACGGTAGCGGAGTCTCAGGCGGAACGCAGCGAGGTCATCTTTCCCGGTGACTCGAACTCGCTGGGCAATCTGTTTGGCGGCAGATTGATGCAGTTCATTGACCTTGTGGGTGCAGTGGCCGCGTATCGTCATGCGCGTTCCACGGCAGTGGTTACGGCGAGTATGGATCACCTGGATTTCGTCGCGCCTGTTCACATTGGCGATCTGCTTATCCTGAAGGCCAGCGTGAATCGCGCTTTTAAGAGCAGCATGGAAGTGGGTGTGAAGGCGATGGTGGAAGACCCGAAGACCCGGCTTCTGCGCCACGTGTCCACTGCCTATGTCACGTATGTTGCCGTAGACCAGACAGGGACGCCGGTTATGGTTGATCCGGTGATACCCGAAACAGAGCACCAGAAACGACGCTATGAAGATGCTCTGCGTCGCCGCGAAAGCCGCGCGGAAGAGACGCAACGGAAGCGCGAATTACGCAAGATTCTTACCAGCGACTGGCACGTTTAATCAGCGAACAATTTTAGACAGGAAGAACGATGGGACACATGGGACAGGGCGCGCCGCAAGGGCCGCAGGCTTTGCCGGGAATCGGCGCAGTGGTGGCAGTGGGCAGCGGCAAGGGCGGAGTGGGTAAAACCACTGTCAGCGTGAATCTGGCGATTGCACTGGCTAAGTTGGGTAAGCGCGTCGGCTTGATTGATGCAGACATCTACGGCCCCAATGTTCCCACGATGATGGGTCAGACGCGCCAGCCTTCGGTCACGGAAGACTCCATGATGGAGCCGCTGGAAAGCTTCGGTGTGAAGTTCATCTCCGTGGGCTTGATTTCGCCCGGCGACAAGCCGTTGGTCATGCGCGGACCCATGCTGCACCAGATCATCCGCCAGTTTCTGCAACAGGTGAAGTGGGGTGAGCTGGATTACCTCATCGTCGATCTGCCTCCGGGAACGGGCGACGTTGTGATCTCGCTCGTGCAGACGGTGCCGTTGACTGGCGCGGTGGTTGTATCGACGGGTTCAGGCGTGGCGCTGCAGGATGCTCGCAAGGCGTTGGAGATGTTCCATCAGGTGAACGTGGAAGTGCTTGGCCTGGTTGAGAACATGTCGCAGATGCGCTTGCCGAACGGCGAAGTGATCGATGTCTTCGGTGCGGGTGGCACGGCGAGCACGGCTCGCCAGTACAACCTGCCGTTCCTTGGTTCTGTGGATCTCGATCCGGCGATTCGCGCTGGTGGCGATCGAGGATTGCCTGTGTCGCTTGGCGGTGAGGATGACGCGAAGGCCAAGGCTTACTTCGACATCGCTCGCGAGGTGATGGAGCGCGTCGAAGAAGTGCAGGAAGATGCAGAGAACGTATTGGAAATCAATTAGTTCCTGCCGCCTGGCTTAAACCTGCGTCTTCAAGACTCATATTTGGCACAGACTGGCATTAGAATAAATGTCAATGGCGGATCTGCGCGAAACCGGCTGGGGTTTGCATGCGCGGCAGCAGGCGATTCTGGCTGCCGCCATTGAACTGTATGTGCAGACGGGTGAGCCTGTGGCATCGCAAGCACTTGCGAGCATCAGCGGATTAAGTTCTGCCACTGTACGCAACGTGATGGTGGAACTTGCTGATGCGGGCATGCTGGAGCAGCCGCATACTTCCGCAGGTCGCATCCCCACAGCTCGTGCATTTCGTTTGCACGTAGAACAGATTCGCGGAGCCAATCGCATTGCGCCACGCTGGCTTCCAGTGGAGTCGCGCACACAGATTGATGCACAGTTGCAGAGCCTTGGCGGTATAGGAGCGTTCTTTGAACGCACGCCTCAAGTGCTTGCTGCGTTGTCCAGCGGAGTGGGGTTGGCATTGGCAACAGCACAACCTGGTGATTTGTTGGAACACGTTCATTTTCAGCGGTTGGCGTTGAAGAAGGTGCTTGCGGTTGTTGTTACTCGCAGTGGCGCTGTGCGTGATCGCGTGTTGCCGTTGGAGCGCGATCTTTCCATGAATGATCTGGAAACTGCGTCGCGCTATCTGAACGAGAACTTCCGTGGTTGGGATGTAGAGCGCGTGCGTGCAGAGATTGCGTCGCGTGCGGAGCGTGAACGCAGTGAGTATCAGCGGTTACTGCAGGCGGCAGAAGAATTGTGGTCTCGTGCAGTGCCGGACGACCGTTCGCTGGAACAGAGCGTCTATGTGGAAGGTGTCTCAAACCTGCTGGGTGCTGCCGATAAGGACAGTGCGCGGCTGCGCGAGATGCTGGCAGCGTTGGAAGCAAAGGAACGCGTCGTAGCGCTGCTGACAGCGTATGTGAATTCAGAAGAGCGCAGTGTGCGCGTTGTCTTCAACATGGAAGATCGCGTGCCTGAGATGCAGGGCATGGTGCTGGTGGCAGCGCCTGCGGTAGTGGATGGAACGGTGCGCGGCACCGTAGGTGTATTAGCAACGCAGCGCATGCATTACGAGAACACCATCAACGCCGTGGGGTACGTGGCGCAGATGTTCGCGCAGGCCGGAAACGACACCGGCGATCGGTCATAAACGAACGCATTGCGCACCGTATTAAGTCAGGCTTTGAGATGTTTTCAGATCGATATAGGAAGTGGATAGGCATGAAGGGAACAGAAGAAACGACTGCAGCAACGGATCAGGAGATGGTGAGCGCGGCGGAAGCAGAAGAAAGCAATACCGCTTCAGAGGCGGAGGCTGCTACCGTGTTGCAAAGCGAGTTCGACCAGATCAAGGGCGAGCGCGATCAGTATGCCGACCGACTGGCACGCCTGCAGGCAGAGTTTGATAACGCTCGCAAGCGTGAAGCCAAGGAGCGCGCGGAGTTTCGTGACTACGCCGTGGGCAATGCTGCGGAAGGATTTCTCGGAGTGTTGGACAACTTCCAACTCGCGCTGAAGTCGACGGGATCGCCGGAGCAGTTTCGTGCGGGCATTGAATTGATCGCCAAACAGCTCGATGATGCGGTGCGCAATCTTGGCGTGACGGCTGTCGAGACAGTTGGTCAGCAGTTTGATCCGCGCACCATGGAGGCACTTGGCTCTGTGGAAACGTCTGAGTATCCAGACGATGCCGTGGTGGACGAAATCCGCAAGGGCTACCGCATCAAGGAGCGCCTGCTGCGCCCCGCACTGGTGCGTGTGGCGAAGAACAATCAGACGCATCAGGCGTAAGCATTGCTGTTGTAGCAGTAAAGGATTGAGAGGGAACTTTGGCAGGAGCCACGGTGAAAGCTGACTATTACGAGGTATTGCAGGTCACAAGGACGGCAACGGATCAGGAGATTAAGACTTCCTATCGCAAGCTGGCCATGCAGTTCCACCCAGACCGCAACCCCGGCGATAAGTCGGCAGAAGACAAGTTCAAGGAATGTAGCGAAGCATACGGCATCCTGAGTGACCCGCAGAAGCGCGCGGCGTATGACCGTTATGGCCACGCTGGCTTTGGCGGCGCTGCATCGCAGGGTGGCGGATTCCCCGGAGGCTTTGGTGGCTTCGGTGGCGACCCGCAGGATCTTGGTGACATCTTTGGCGATATCTTTGGTGAGATGTTCGGCGGCGGTGGCGGTGGTCGTCGTCAATCGCGTGCGCAACGTGGTCGCGATCTGAAGTACGACCTGACCATGGAGTTTGAAGAAGCGGTCTTCGGCAAAGAGCAGGAGATTAAGATCAGGCGCCAGGAAACCTGCGATGACTGCGGTGGCACCGGATCCGCAAATGGAAAACAGCCCGTGACCTGTGCACAGTGCCGTGGTGCAGGGCAGGTGCGTTATCAGCAGGGCTTCTTCTCGGTAGCGCGTCCATGCCCCAAGTGCGAAGGCAGCGGCGTGAATGTAACCGACCCATGCCAGACCTGCCGTGGCGAAAGCCGTGTGAGCCGTGAGCACACGATCAATGTGAAGGTGCCTGCAGGCGTAGAAGATGGCACGCGCATTCGCTATCAGGGCGAAGGCGAAGCCGGAAAGCTCGGCGGGCCCGCAGGCGACTTATATGTGGAACTTCGAGTGAAGGCTCACAAGTTTTTCCAGCGTGATGGGGACGATCTGCATTGCGTAGTCCCGGTCAGCTTCCCGCAGGCAGCGCTGGGCGATGAACTTGAGATTGAAACGCTGGAAGGTGTTGCCGTGCTGAAGGTTCCGGAAGGAACGCAGAGCGGCAAGAGCTTCCGCATCAAGGGCAAGGGCGTTCCACATCTCAATAGCCATGGCAAGGGTGATTTGATCGTGGAAGTGCGAGTACAGACGCCGGCCAAGCTGACCAAGAAGCAGAAGGAACTGCTGAAAGAGCTCAGTGAAACCATGAAGACGGACAATGCACCGCAGTCGCACAGCTTCATGGATCGCATGAAGGAGATGTTTAGCTAACGATGTTGCTGCGCGTGGGACAAATGGCGGTTGCGGTACTCGGCATGGCGCTGATCCTGCACTTCGGCATCACGCGCGATCCCGGCTGGGGTGAAACCAGCATGATGCATCCCGTTATCTGGACCATTCATTGGCCGGCACTAGGAGCAGGTATCTTTTGCCTGCTTGTTACCTTCGTTCTTATGGCTCTGCTCGGGCGCAACGAATAAATGATCCAACGGGATACCAAGATGACGATTGCATTGTGTCTTGGATTATTCCTGACAACGCTTGGCATCGTGGGGGATTACTCCCGTTGGGATCATCGATATAACGCGACTGTTCATCCACGCCTGCACCCTATAACTCTCGCTCTCGGGATAAGTGCACTTTGCTGGGCATGGACACTTCGCAGACATAGACCCAGGCGCTAGTTCCTCAATGCTGCAGCGATCGCGAGACCCGCGATCGCTGCCGTTTCTGCGCGCAGAATGCGTGGCCCCAGCGTCACATGCTGCCATCCACTATCGCGAAAGAGTTGCATCTCATCGGCGGTCCATCCGCCTTCGGGGCCGATCGCCAGTGCGATGCTTCCGTTTGCTGGAGCGGCTTCGAGAGCGGCGCGGATGGTGTTCTCTTCTTCTGTCTCTGCCAACAGCAGTTTCAGATTAGCGTCCACTGTCGGAAGAAACAGTTTCAGCGTTACGGGGTCATCGACTTCCGGTACATCGGTACGGCGTGACTGCTGCGATGCTTCACGAACGATTCGCCGCCAGCGCTCCACACGTTTTGTCGCAGCTTGGGACAGATGCTTTTCCGTGCGTCGTGCAAGCACAGGAGTGATGCGCGCCGCACCAAGTTCTGTCGCCTTTTCAATTGCCCATTCCAGGTGATCGAACTTGAAGACAGCAAGCAGCAGGTGGACGGGCAGGGCGACCTCTGCTTCCTGCTCTTCATGAAGAGCGAAGGTAACTTCGTCATCACCAACGCTCTTTACTTCCGCGCGATGTAAAAAACCATCTGCCACGACATCAAAGATCTGTCCGGGCTGTGCTCGGAGAACACGCGCAAGGTGCGCGGCTTGATCGCCGGTGAGTGCGGCTTCAGTGCGTTCTTTATTCCATGTATCAGCAATCCATCGACGGCGAGTCATAACTGTTTCAGTGTAATGAGTGATGCGAATTCATGCGCAAACACAACGCGGGGAGCGCTTTCGCGCTCCCCGTCTGAAGTTGCTTTGCCTTGTTGCGTTGCGGCCTTTGCCACCGCTTCGCATTGTCTTGCCGTCTTGCCTACTCTCCCTGAGTGAGAAGACTGCGCGCTGCATTCAAATGTTGCAGCTAACGAATGTATAGAAGCACGTGCGAAGAGTGTCAACAAAAAAGTTTTTAAGGTTGTAACGGGCCAGTTCCTTTGCAGCGTCTCGTGTGCATGCGCAAGACAAACTTAAGGTGGTCAATCGCAACCCGGAAGTCCTGTTGATGATGCTTCGCATCGCTCACGAAGTTGACGCGGGATCGAATGTAACGACGTTACACGGCGAGATGACGCATCGTGAAGGATGTTCGTTTTAGCCAATATCCATGCTGGTTTTGTCAGCACTCGATGACATTCAATGCAAGTCCGGCGAGAGAAGTTTCTTTGTAACGCGACTGCATATCGAGTCCAGTCTGATACATGGTTCGGATCACCTGATCGAGCGAAACTTTATGCTCGTCGAGTTCGTTCATGGACATGCGCGCGGCGTTTACTGCCTTCACGGCACCCATGCCGTTTCTTTCTATGCACGGGATTTGCACAAGTCCGCCGATGGGGTCGCACGTCATGCCGAGGTTGTGTTCCATCCCAATTTCGGCAGCGTGTTCAACTTGCGCGTTTGTTCCGTTGAGCGCAGCGACAAGTCCCCCCGCAGCCATGCTGCACGCAACACCAACCTCACCTTGGCATCCCACTTCAGCGCCAGAGATCGATGCATTCTCCTTGTACAAAATGCCGATGGCTGCCGCAGTAAGGAAGTAACGCATCAGTCCGTCTTCATCTGCTCCGGGAATAAAGTCCTTGTAGTAGCGAGCCACCGCGGGCACCACACCGGCGGCGCCATTAGTCGGCGCAGTTACCACGCGCCCACCTGCAGCGTTCTCTTCATTCACAGCCATCGCGAACACGGTGACCCAATCCAGAGGTGCCAGAGGATCGGATGAACCTTTCTCTTGCAGACGAGCGGAAAGGCGTGGCGCACGTCGGCGTACCTGCAGACCTCCGGGTAGCGTTCCTTCATTCAGAATGCCGCGTTGAATGGTGTCGTCCATCACAGCCCACAGAGCGAGCACGCCATTACGTACATCGGTGGCGGCATCGCCGGTGCTGTCGATACGTGGCCGCGGAATTTTCCTGTCGTCGATTATCGCAACTTCATTCGCGAAGACCAGTTCCGCAATGGTGATGTTCGCTGCTGCCGCTGATGCGAGCAGCTGCGCCGCACTGCGAAAGTTGTAGGGGATATCGCGTGATGACTCAGGAGTGGCAGCGCCGCTTGCAGAGAAGCGTTCAGCCGTCACGATGAAGCCGCCTCCGATGGAATAGAAGACTTCGTCGGCAAGTTTGTTACCGGCTTCATCAAAGGCGCTGAAACGTACGCCGTTGGGATGGGTGACTACATCTGCCTCGGGATACATCTGATCTCTGTGAAACAGCAGGTCACGGTCGCGCTGAAATGGAATGCGCCTCGTTCCTCCAAACGACAGGCTGCCCTCTGCAGCCTCACTCAGAATAGTTTTGTGGAGTTCCGGTTCGATCGTGTCCGGCATCTCTCCTGCAAGTCCAGTCAATACTGCGGAGTCTGTTCCGTGCCCGATACCGGTCAAAGCCAACGAACCATACAGATCAATCTGCACACGTTGCACGCGATCAAAGACATTCGCTCGCTGCAAGCCACGAAGAAATGCCTGGGCTGCACGCATGGGAGCAACAGTATGCGAACTGGAAGGGCCGATACCGATCTTGAAAAGTTCAAAGAGACTAGTCACAGCGCTATTCTAGGCGCTGCGGCTAGTCTCTTTGTGTTGCTCCGGTAGGTTGGAATTATTTCTTGCGCTTTGTCGGTGATGTTGCGCCGGGCGTCGTGGTCTGACGGATGAAAGCAGCACTTGCGGAGAAGCGCACATTCTCCTTGTCATCGGTCATCAACTGCCGCAATGCGTCGGTGACATCATCGCCAGGATAGTTACTGAGGATTTCTGCGGCGCTCAGACGTGCCACCGGATCTTTGGTCTTGGTGGCTTCAATCAACGCAATCTTGGCCGGATTCGTGCGTTCTTTACCGATCTGGTTGATGGCAGTGATCTGGGGCGAAACGCCACCAGAACCCCTGAGGTAGTTATAGGCTCCCATGCCGATACCAACTGGCGGCACCAGGATGGTGATGCTTTGTTGTGCGGCAATCTTCATCAACGCCACTGGGCTATGCAGCGTCCTGTTCGCCTGATGCGTGCTGCCTTTCCAGAAGTTGTAGTTGCCAGAGCGCTCGCCCTCGGCCACCGCGAGCAGGATGTCTTCCCCTGAAGGATCATCCAGTTTCCAGAGTGTGCTGGCTGTTGTGAAGACAACCTTGGGATCTTGGTCGTCCAATTCCGACCGCAACTCGTTGGAAAATACATTTGCGCTGCCGTTCTTCATCAGTTCTCCGGCCGCAACAATTGCCGCGAGGCGAACGTCAATGTCGGGATCGTGCAGGCAATTGCCGACCAGTTTCTCCGCTCGTTGTTGACCACCCAGCAAGGAGAGCGCAGAGATCGCAGCGATACGTGTGTCAGTGTTCTTTGTGCCAGTCACGCCGTCTTCCAGGCGCGTCCACGCAGCGTCGCGCAACATCTGCGGCCGGGTTTCATTGGTCGCTCCTACAACCGTGCCGTCTGCGGAGGATGATTGGGCGTAGAGCGGCTGTGTGGCAGATAGTAGCGTGAATGCAAGTAGGGCAGGAATATAGAACCTAGGCATGGAATCCTTCTGTCATTCATGGATGCGGAAACGACTAATTTTGCCGCTTCGTAGACACCCTAAGATGGCGCGCCCTTAAGCGCGCGATTCAACAGGAAAAGCAGTCGTGGATTTCTTCTTCGCGAGGAAGCGCTCCACGAAGCGACGCATCACCTTCACCATGGGCTTTTCCAGATAGATATGGCTTAGCAAACCCATGACGGTGGCTAGCAATATACCTGTCAAAACATAGAGCACGCACGCCGTTGTGCCGAATTCTGGAAACGGCTTCCAGACCATCCGCAACGCTCCAAGCGCAAAGAGATGGCACAGGTAGAGGGAATAAGATGCGTCTCCCAACAACTCCAGCAAACGAAGGTTCCAGGTAACGCGCGTACCGTACTCAGCGCTCAGGATGCCGTAGACCAGTAAAGCGGCTTGGGGTCCCCATGCGAGTGGTCGATAGACGCTGTCCACGAACCTCGTCATCGGATACATCCAGACGAGAGCGACGATGGCCATTCCGATTCCCACGAAGGGCGGGACCAGGCGACGTTTCTCGTAGAGCGCGCCAATCACCATGCCCGCGCCAAACTCCAGCAGGGGAAGATCGGTATACACGTGCAGTGGAGGGCTGTTGAAGTGAACCAATCTCCCGAGCACCACCAGAACAATCAGGGCGGACAGATTTCCCAGCAGGCGCTTGGAAGGTGGCAGTAGCAATAGAACCGCGAACAGAAGATAGAAGAACACTTCGTACTGAAGCGTCCAGCCAATCGGCAGTACCGGGTTGATGTTGTGCAAGATCGGATGCCACGCAGGAAACAGGAGCAATGACTTCGCAACGAACAGTGGTTTCACATACGCAAAGCGAAACGCCTTCGGCAAAACGATCGCCGTGGCAACCATGGCCAACGTGAAGAACCAGTACGGAGGATAGATACGCGTGATGCGGTTCAGGAGAAACGGGAATGGACGCGGACGCGACTGCGCTGAGATGTACCAGAGGATGAAGCCGGAGATAACAAAGAAGATGTCGACACCGAACTCGCCGGATCGCGTGAGGTAGTTACGCGAGATGACCTCATCAGGAAAATGACCAAGTGTGTGGCGCATCACCACCAGCGTTGCCGCAAACCAGCGCAGGTGTTGGATCGAATAGATTTTCTGTTTGGTTTCTTGTGGGCCGATGGAAGGAGCCACAATCTCCGCGGTACTGTTTGAAACCGATAGGTCTGACAACAATTGCTCCTTCGTGTCCCTATTTGGGAAACGGCCCGACGCTATCTCGTTGCGCGTGTTCTTTAACTATAGGAATAAATGCAAACGGGATACAACTGAATAAACGCCCCTGACGTGATGCCTCTGCGGATGCCGGTTGTGGTTTCCTGCAACGGCATTGCGCCGCCGCGAGTACACTGCCAGTCGGAGACCTCCCCACACAATCATGTTGTTCAAATCGCGTAGCGCAGCCGTGTATGGCATTGATGCTCATCCCATTGATGTAGAAGTCGACTTTTCCGGTGTGATGAGCATGAAGGACGCTACCTTCAGCACGGTCGGGTTGCCGGACGCTGCCGTGCGTGAGAGCCGCGACCGAGTCCGCGCCGCGATCAAGAATTCCGGATTCGATCTTCCACCCACTCGCATCACGATCAATCTCGCGCCAGCTGATCTGAAGAAGGAAGGCTCGGGGTTCGACCTTCCGATCGCAATCGGCATTCTCGGTGCGTATGGTTCTTTGCAGATCAAGGATCTGTCGGACTTCCTGTTGGTTGGCGAGTTAGGCCTGGAAGGAAATCTCCGCGCGGTCCCGGGTGTTCTTCCGATGGCAGTCATGGCCCGGGAACTTGGTATCCGCAATGTGATTCTCCCGGAAGCAAACGCGCGTGAAGCCGCTGTGGTGGAAGGCGTGGATGTATATCCGGTCCGCACCTTGGCAGAGGTTCGCGAACTACTCAATAGTTTTGCGTTCGGCGGCCAGCATGCTCACCCGCTGAAAATTCAGCCCGGTGAAGTGTTGAATGAACTGCAGCATTTCCCCTTGGACTTTAAGGATGTTCGTGGTCAACACACGGCGAAGCGAGCCATGGAGGTGGCCGCGGCTGGCGGGCACAATCTGCTGATGATCGGACCGCCGGGCAGCGGCAAAACGATGCTGGCCAAGCGTCTGCCATCGATCCTTGCGCCACTCATCTTCAACGAGGCTCTGGAGACTACGAAGATTCATTCGGTCGCGGGAGTGCTTGAACCCAATGAGGGATTGGTGGCACATCGGCCCTTCCGTTCACCGCACCACACCATCAGCGACGCAGGCTTGATCGGCGGCGGCATGGTGCCTCGTCCCGGTGAAGTTTCGCTTGCTCACAATGGCTTGCTCTTCCTGGATGAACTGCCGGAATTCCCGCGCAATGTTCTGGAAGTGCTCCGTCAGCCGTTGGAAGACGGAACGGTGACCATCTCTCGCGCGGCAATGAGTCTGAGCTTCCCGGCACGGTTCATGTTGCTGGCAGCAATGAACCCGTGCCCATGTGGCTTCTTCAACGACAAGAGTCGTGATTGCACCTGTACGCCGCCCATGATTCAGCGCTACGTCAGTAAGGTCAGCGGACCGTGGCTGGACCGCATTGATATCCATATTGAGGTGGCCGCCGTGCAATATAAGGAACTCCGGCAGGGAAGTGAGGGGGAGACCTCCGCGCAGATTCGCGACCGCGTTCTGGCTGCCCGGGAACGCCAGGCGGCACGCTTTGGAAAGGTCGGGGACCAGCAGACCACCAAACGGCACCGCCCGGTCTACAGCAACGCGCAGATGTCGAGTCAGCAGATCCGGGTCTTCTGTGAGCTGTCCAGCGATGCCGAACGGCTCCTGGAGAGAGCCATGCAGCAGCAGGGACTCAGCGCCCGTGCCCATGACCGCATTCTGAAGACGGCTCGGACAATTGCGGACCTGGAAGGGGCTCAAGACATCGTCGTGAAGCACATCGCCGAAGCGATCCAGTACCGGACACTGGATCGCAGCTATTGGGCATAAGACTGACTCATCAGGACTTACGGGAGGTCGTCAATTTTTCTCCACAATTTGGAAGTCTTGGCGTGATTTCTTCCGAAAATAAGTATTGATAATCAAGGGTGAAGCAATTATGGTGCTTTTGGAGCTGATTTTGGCCGGTTCAGAAAAGAATCCGGCGAATCTCCCTCCTGCCGACGCATCCAGGCCGGGTGTTGGTGAATCCCATATATTGGGAAATGCGATTCTCAAAGCTGCGCGGATGGCCGGCGCAACGATCCCGAATCGTCCCTGAGATTCAAGAAGTGAAGGCAACGGAGCCTTAAGCGCCGCCAGAAGAGCTGTGCAGGTCCATGCCGGAAATCCTGCAGTGTACTCCTCATTGAGGAGGAGATACTGCGCAAAACGTAACGCTGCGGCAGTGTGCCGCGATCTATCTGTCAGCGGATCCTGAAAGGGACCGTGAGACTTGATGAAGAAGGAGAATCATGCGCTCTGATCTGATTTTTGGCGCTCTTACCCACGTCCAGAATCGCTACCAGCTCTGCCAGCTCGCCAGCAAGGCGACGCGCAAGCTTCATAAGCCCAACACCCGTCTGCAAGACACCACGAACGAAGTGCTGGATCGTTTCCGCGAGACCGCTCCCAGCGATCTGAAGACTGGCCCCGAGCCGGCTGCTGTACTGGAGACCATCGAGGAGCGCCGCGCGGCCTAACCGGCCGTGCGGTCCCCGCACCGTTTTCTCGCTGCTGCAATACAATCGCTGTACCGTAGAACTTGCAGTCCTGAACAATTACTGCACTCAAGCTTTACCCGTACCAGCCCGCATCACCCTTCCGCACCGCAACCCCCGCCTTAGCTTCACCGCTTCCTTACATCACGGAACGAACGTACACAGGTACCCATGACCATCACTGAACTCAAAGAAAAGAGCATTGCCGAACTCGGAAAGCTCGCACGCGGCCTTGAAATTCCAGGCACCAGCGCTCTGCGCAAGCAGGACCTCATCTTCAAAATTCTCCAGGCTCAGAGCGAAAAAGAGGGCCACATCTTTGCCGAGGGCGTTCTTGAAATCCTGCCCGACGGCTATGGCTTCCTCCGCTCGCCGGATTACAACTACCTGCCCGGTCCTGATGACATTTACGTCTCTCCCTCGCAGATTCGCAAGTTTGACCTGAAGACCGGTGACACCATCTCCGGTAACGTGCGTCCCCCGCACGAAGGCGAAAAGTACTTTGCGCTGGTCAAGATTGAGGCGATTAACTTCGAGTCGCCCGAAGAGACACGCAACAAGATTCTGTTCGACAACCTGACGCCGCTCTATGCAGATGAGCGCCTGAAGATGGAGACCGTTCGCGACAACATCAGCGGACGCGTGATGGACCTGCTCACCCCCGTGGGCAAGGGCCAGCGTGGACTAATCGTCGCTCCGCCACGTACCGGTAAGACCGTGCTGCTGCAGTCCATCGCGAACTCCATCACGGCAAACCACCCTGAGGTTGTGCTGATCGTTCTGCTCATCGACGAGCGTCCGGAAGAAGTCACCGACATGCAGCGCTCCGTAAAGGGCGAAGTCATCTCCTCCACCTTCGACGAGCCCGCTGCACGCCACGTACAGGTGGCAGAGATGGTCATCGAAAAGGCGAAGCGCCTGGTCGAGCACAAGCGCGACGTGGTCATCCTGCTGGATTCCATTACGCGTCTTGCACGTGCCTACAACACGATTGTGCCGCCTTCGGGCAAGGTGCTCTCGGGCGGTGTGGACTCCAACGCTCTGCAGCGCCCTAAGCGCTTCTTCGGCGCGGCCCGCAACATTGAAGAGGGTGGTTCGCTCACCATCATGGCAACAGCCCTCGTCGATACGGGTTCGCGTATGGACGAAGTGATCTTCGAAGAGTTCAAGGGCACGGGCAACATGGAAGTCATCCTGGATCGCAAGCTTGTTGATAAGCGCGTGTTCCCGGCTATCGACATCCAGCGCTCCGGAACACGTAAGGAAGAGCTGCTGATTCCGAAGGAAGACCTGCAGCGTACGTGGATTCTGCGCAAGGTGCTGAATCCGCTGTCGCCGGTGGAAGCTATGGAACTGCTCACGGACAAGCTGGGCAAGACCCGCAACAACCAGGAATTCCTGCACAATATGAGTTCGCTGTAAGCGATTCCTCAGTACGTGAGAAAAGCCCGCGATTCTGCGGGCTTTTCTTGTGCCTACAACTTCTGAGAATAGCCCTGTGTCGGGGGTTGATTTCCTCTATCCCATTTATGCAACAGCCTGTTGTGGTGCGGCGTCCAATACGCAGAAATGATGTCTTCAACTTCGCGGTACAGTGTCTGTGTTTTTATTGTGGGGCTTTTCTCCCTCTCGTGTAGCGCCCAGGTGAGCGCGTTGCCAGAGCGTGCGCTTGTCGAGGCCGATGTGCTTGCCTCTCTCCCAGACTCTCCTGGTTTCAGCAGTTCGCAAGCGCCTGCTTCGTCCTTTGCAGCAATGAACAGCGAGGTTGAAGGGCAGACCCCAACTGCAGCACCCACGGTTGCTAGAAAGTATGCCCACACCATCAAGCCGGGATTCACCGCAGTTCCATGGGGACCAAAGGATAAGATCGCTGCTTCCATCCTGAAGATGGGAACAGTCGGTGCAGTCTTTTCCGCCGCATTCACTGGTGGCCGACAGCAACTGTTTGATTCGCGACCACACTACGGTACCGACAGCGGGGCCTACGGTGAGCGTGTCGGCGCTGACTATGCGCGTCAGAGCGTCCAGGCCATGATGAACGGTGGCATGTCAGCAATTCTGAGGGACGATCCGCGGTATTACGTGCTCGGAGCCGGGCATTCTTTCAAGTCACGCGTGGTCTATGCAGCAGAGCGAGTGCTGATCACACACAAAGACAGTGGTGGCGATACAGCAAACATCCCATTGCTTACCGGCATTGTTGCCAGTCAGGCGCTTGCAAATGGTATCTATCCTGAACGGGATCGTGATTGGGCCCGCGTGGCGACGGGCTCATTGGGCAGTATCGCAAGCCGCATGGGTACGCAGGAGTTCAAAGAGTTCGGTGACGACATTCGGCAGTATCTGCGCCACAAGATCAAGAAGAACTAAGTGAAGCACGGAGATAACGCCGCAATGGCAGTGGACAACAACCAGCAGCCGGACCGGCAATTAAAGATCAAGGACCTTCTGCGTCCGCATCGCCGTGCCCTGATTTTGGGACTCGCCGCAATCGCGGGCGAGAGCATCGCCGACGTTGCGCAGCCGTGGCCGTTGAAAATTGTCCTCGACAACGTCATCGCCAAGAAGGAATCGCATGGCTGGCTCTTCGCTCTGATCAAGCGCACAGTAGGAACAGAGCCGCATCAGATACTTCTTTTCGCATGCGGTGCGGTTGTGTTCATTGCGATGGTCGATGCCTTCTGCTCGTATTGGGAGAAGTACACCACCACCAGCGTCGGACAATGGGTCACGCATGATCTGCGTCGCAAGCTGTATGCGCAGGTACAGCGTCTATCGCTCTCGTACCACGACACCAGTAAGACGGGCGATCTCATTAGCCGTGTAACCACTGATATCGATTCTATTCAGAGCTTCATCGTCTCTGGTCTCCTCAGCATCCTTGTCGATATCGCGACGATTCTCGGCATGATTGGTGTGCTGTTTTATCTAAGTTGGAAACTAACGCTGATTGCGCTTGCGGTTGTGCCAATTCTCTTTGCCATCGTTTACACGTATACGCGTCGCGTGAAGAAAGCATCGCGAGAGGTGCGCAAGCAGGAAGGCAAGATGATCTCCGTGGTGCAGGAGGTGCTTGGTTCCATTCGCGTAGTGAAAGCATTTTCGCGCGAGGAATATGAGCTTCATCGGCTTGAGGGCGAAAGCCTGGAGACGGTGGAAGCCTCGTTGCGTGCGCGAACACTCAAAGCAAAACTGGTTCCCATCGTCAACATCGTTACCGCCATTGGCACATGCCTGGTTCTGTATTTTGGTGGCAATCTTGCGCTGGATTCTGACATGACTGGCGGCAAGATTTACATTTTCATCGCTTACATCGTCAGCATGTATAAGCCCATGCAGGACATCTCCAAGATTATGGATTCGTATTCCAAAGCAGATATTGGCTACGAACGAATTAAGGAGATCATCGGCAATAACAACGAGATGCGCGATGTCCCGGGAGCAAGGCCATTACGTGTCGTAGAGGGCCGCATCAGTCTCGAACATGTGAACTTCTCTTATGACGGCGAACACGAGATTCTGCATGACATTACGTTGAATGCTGATCCTGGTTGCGTCGTCGCTCTGGTGGGGCCGACTGGTTCTGGCAAGACCACGATCATTAACCTGATTGCTCGTTTCTATGAAGCGCAGAGCGGTACTGTTCGAATCGATGGTCAGGATGTCACGAAGGTGCAGCAAGGTTCACTGCGTGAACAGCTCAGCTTCGTTCTGCAGGACACGGTTCTCTTCAGCGGCAGTATCTGGGACAACATTGCTTATGGACGTCCGGAAGCGTCGCACGCAGAAATCGTTGCGGCGGCCGAAGCAGCGAACGCCACGGAGTTCATCGACAACCTTCCGCATAAGTACGACACAGTGGTTGGTGAGCGGGGCATTCTGCTTTCCGGTGGTCAGCGACAACGCATTGCCATCGCCAGAGCAATGGTTCGCAACAGCCGCATTCTCATTCTCGACGAGCCGACATCAGCACTGGACGCCAACACAGAGCATCTTGTGTTCGAAGCGTTGGATCGCTTGATGGAGAACAAGACGGTTATTGTGATCGCTCATCGTCTTGCAACAGTACGTAAGGCAAACAATATTTATGTCATTCAGGACGGTCGAGTCGTGGAAAGTGGAACTCATGACCAGCTCGTCAAAGCGGGCGGCCTTTATCAGGAACTGAACGATCTTCAGAACAACGAAGAAGAACGATCCGCACTGCTCACGTAAGAATTTAGCAAAAAGAAAGCCGGGCATTATGCCCGACTTTTCTATTTAGATTGCGTACCGCGTCAGAGCTTCTTCAATTCCGTGATGCGGCTTTCCACTACTTCTACATACGCCTGAACTTCTTCTTCCGAAAAGTTTGCTGCGCGGAAGACATCTGTCAGTTGCTTATGCGAAAGTTGGCCAAGCAAGCCACCGATCCAGCGGGCATCCTGAATCGGAATATCGTTTCCAATCCAATCCATATCCTTGCGCATAGCAAATGACTTAGCAGTTGCGCCCATGGTTGCGAGCAACATTCCTGTTGGCTTCTTCGGCGTTGAGAAGCTCACAGTGGAATTGGTTTTGCTCTGAATAAATCCTGATGAGCGGAAGCTGTCGATATTGCCTTTAGAGCGCGAGCGCGTCCACGAAACTCCATTGGAGCCAAAGCTTGCACCAATGTCACTCACCAGGAAGATCTGGCGATTGTTTTTGGAGTCCATGTAAACAGCATTGTTAACGTCTTTCAGATCCCAGTTGTTGATTACGGCCATCATCACGCGGAGACCATTGAACTCGCGCGTGCCGTAAAACGAGGAGGTTTTCCACTCCCAGATGCCAATCTTTTTCTGGCCGTCCGGTTTGCGCGCAAATCGTACATTGACGAGCGTTCCTCGTTCCTTCAGATCGTTGGAACCGCGCTTCATCTTGACGTTTTGCACTTGCCCGCCGGGGATGAGGTAGTCTTCGTTCGCGTAATAACCCATGGCCCACAGCAGGCGCGAGGCGGCGACCTCAGGCTGTGCTTCCTCGCCTTCCTTCACACGCCACTTGGTTCCGTTTGCATCGCGCACGTCGAATTTCGGATTGGTTCCACCCGTGTCTTCACTCAGAAAAACGAACGGAGGCTTGGGCTGGTTGGCTTTTCCGCCCGCCCCCCAGTAGAGATCCAAAGCGGCTATGTTGCCGGGGTTGTGCCACAAAACGGGATTCTGAATCTTGGCCCACAGAGCAGCATTGGATCGGACATCGCGATCGTTGTCCTTATCGCTGTCGGCGACTTTGGCATGGGTAGTCTGGGCAGCACTATCGTCCTGTGCGTGGGCGGCAAAGCCTAAGGGAACGGCTGAAAGGGTACAAAGCAGCGCCCAGTGTGAAAGGCGATTCAAACGCATGAGAGTTCTCCCATCGGGTTCAGTAACCAGATGTACAGAAGTTCAGATGCGCAAACTGTAAGAAAAAACATCTTCCCCTGTTACATTTGCATCCTCATCATGTAGAGACATGCATCCGGTGACCCCCGGCAGGAGAACGACTGTAAACATGAAGCTAATGGTGCAGCCGGAGGACGGGATCGAACCGATCCTGGACGCATTGCGGAAGGCGAAGAAGAGTATTCAGATCCTCATCTTTCGCTTTGATCGCAGCGAGATTGAACGTGCGTTGGTTGAGGCCGTGGAGCGCGGCGTCTCCGTGCAGGCGCTCATCGCATTCACAAACCGTGGCGAGGAGAAGAATCTTCGTAAGTTGGAAATGCGGCTGCTTGAAAAGGGCATCACCGTCACGCGCACCGCGGATGATCTTGTCCGTTATCACGGAAAGATGTTCATCATTGATCGCAAGGAACTGTATCTGCTTGCGTTCAACTACACCCATCTCGACATCACGCTGAGTCGTTCATTCGCGGTTGCGATCACCACGCCGTCTGTTGTGGCCGAGGCCATCAAGTTGTTCGAGTGTGATGTGCACCGCAAACAATACGTATCAACTTCTAAGAAGCTGGTTGTCAGTCCGGTCAACGCGCGGAAAGAGTTGATGGACTTCCTCGGTGGCGCGAAGAAACAGATCCTGATGTACGAGATGAAGATCAGCGATCCAGACTTCATCGCGCTGCTGCGCGACAAGGTTTCGCAGGGTATTGAGGTGAGGGTGATTGGCCGTGTCTCGCCGAAGGCTTATTCGCTTCCGCTGCGCCTTTTGCCTACCCGCCTTCATACGCGCCTGATCATTCGTGATGGGAAGTCTGCATTTTTAGGCAGTCAGAGTCTTCGCAAGCTGGAACTGGAAGCGCGTCGCGAGATCGGTGTTATTTTTGAGAACGCGCCTGCCATTCACAAGATGATGCACGTCTTTGAGCAGGATTGGGGACGCTCCCAGGCTATGCAGGATGTTGCGCAACCGTCCCTCGAGCTACCAGTGCGTCGCGTGGCCAAGATCGTTGCCAAACATATCCACGTGAAGCCTGTCGTGGAGGAGGTATTGGAGAGAGTACTGGATCGCTCCAATAGTGATGTTCCGTTTGAGCCGGATGAAGTGGCGCAGACCGTCCGTGATGCCTTCCGTGAAGAAGTTCACGATGCAGTGCTGCTCGCGCTCCGCGATATGGCACAGCAAGCTGCGCTAGTGCAGACCGAAAAGGAAAGTAAAGTTCCTTAACTTAGGCGTTGACGACATATTTCCATAACATCAGGCAAAGTCGTGCAAGTGAAAAGACGTCGCCGCCTGCGTGTGTCAATTCGGTCGTCTCAAACTGTTCCGTTGACACGATGAGCTTCCATTGGCCGTCACGCTGCATGTGTGGCAATGTAAATTGCACAGTCGTCTGATGGTCATTGATGACGCATAACAATGTTTCTGCATTACCTTTTTCGGGAAGTCCGGAAGGGCGTGCTTCTCCGTCGATCAACATTCCGAAAGCTTCAGGAAAGTCCAGATTCCAATTCTCGCGATGGCTTTCATTTCCATCGGAGCCGATCCAGGTCAACTCACGAATTCCAAGTTCACTGTCGACCCCCTCATGCAGATATCGGCTGCGGTGAAGGAGCGGAGTGGTCCTTCGCAAGGTCAGCAGGCGCTGCGTGAATGCAAGCATGGGGGCGTTCGTCTCAGCGAGTTGCCAATCCACCCAACTGACTTCGTTGTCCTGACAGTAAGCGTTGTTATTGCCACGTTGCGTACGCCCAAATTCGTCTCCGGCCAGCATCATGGGCGTGCCTTGCGAGAGCAATAACGTAGCCATCAAGTTGCGCATCTGTCGCTGCCTCAGGGCAATGACATCGGTATTCTGCGTGGGCCCTTCTTCGCCACAGTTCCACGAAAGATTATTGTTGCTGCCGTCGCGATTATCTTCGCCGTTGTCCAGGTTGTGTTTGTCGTTGTAACTCACCAGGTCATTCAGCGTGAACCCATCGTGCGCGGTAATAAAGTTCACGCTGGTCCATGGGCGTCTTCCCACGTGATCGAAAATCTCTGGTGATCCGGTAAGTGCTTTGGCGAAATCAGTCGCTCCCGTACGCCCTGTCCAGAAAGCGCGCGCGCGGTCACGGAAAGTGTCGTTCCACTCAAGCCATCCCGGAGGAAACTCACCCACGCGATACCCGCCAGGCCCAATGTCCCATGGCTCGGCAATCAATTTAACGCTGCTCAGAACTGGATCCTGCATGACAGCTTTCAGGAAGCCGGCGCCTTTGTCGAAGCCCCCGAGTTCTCTCGCAAGGATCGTGCTCAGGTCAAAGCGGAAGCCATCGACATGAGTCTCTTCCACCCAATACCGAAGGGAGTCGCAGATCATCTGCAACACACGCGGATGGTTCACATTCACGGTGTTTCCCGTGCCGGTGTCGTTTACGTAGTAACGACGATTTTCTTCGTGAAGACGATAGTAGTTTGCGTTGTCGATTCCCTTGAAGGAAAGGGTGGGACCGCGCTCGTTGCCTTCCGCAGTGTGGTTATAGACCACATCCATAACCACTTCCATGCAACGTTCGTGATACTGCGCCACCATCGATTTGAATTCTTGCAATGCAAAGCGTGGGCGGGCCGCGTAACGCGGGTCGGGCGCGAAGAAACCAATTGTGTTGTAGCCCCAGTAATTTGTCAGACGAAGATCATGCAGATGCGCCTCATTCATGAAGGTCTGAACAGGCAACAACTCAATGGACGTTACACCGAGCGATTCAATGTAATCCACGACTGCTTTGTGGCCCAGACCTTCATACGTACCGCGTATTTCCGGAGGCAATGACGGATGCAGTTTTGTGAAGCCGCGCACGTGCGTTTCGTACAGAATCGTGTCCTGCATGGCGATGCGGCAGGAACGCGGCTTTGGCGGAGCATCATGCCAGGGGAACTGTGGATCGGTAACAAGACATTTCGGAACGAATGCCGCACTGTCACGCGTATCGAATGTCGTGTCATCATGGGTCTCCATGATGTAGCCGAAGATCTCCGGTCCCCATTTCAACTCACCAAGGTGCGCCGTAGCATATGGATCTAGCAGCAGCTTGTTCGGATTAAAGCGATGTCCCTCACCAGGCGAATAAGGTCCATAGACGCGATATCCATAGGCGGTTCCG
Organism: Terriglobus roseus; assembly: GCF_900102185.1. NCBI lineage: Bacteria > Pseudomonadati > Acidobacteriota > Terriglobia > Terriglobales > Acidobacteriaceae > Terriglobus > Terriglobus roseus. The sequence goes on from NZ_LT629690.1 coordinate 463,844, forward strand.
GGACACAATTCAGGAACGTATCCATGCCATATGCCGTCTGTGTATTCGGGCAGAGAGATGCGCTGCAATTCCTGTTGACCGTTCTCATCAAACAGGCAAAGCTCCACGCGCGTCGCGTTTTCGCTGAATAACGCAAAGTTTGTCCCGTGGCCATCCCATGTGGCGCCTCGTGGTGCGGGTGAACCTTCGTGAACGCGATATGTTTTCTCTGCCAACGTCTGCCGCTTCCTCGTTCTGAAACCTGCTGCTCGTGCAGCGTCCCTCCAGTGTATTGGTCTTCGTGCATCCTTGTGGTGCAAAGACAAACCGCCGGAATATTCCGGCGGTTCGTGTCGTGCTTGTAGAAGTATTACTGCTGAGGTGGGAGAAAGCTGATGCCGTACGGGTCGGATATCTGTACGACCTCTTCTATCACCGGTGGCATAGAGAGCTGTGAAAGCTTTTCCAGGTATTCATCCAATCCGCCTGGAATGACCGTCGCCTGAATGCAACCCATCGCGCTGCCACGATTGCGGAACGTGTGAGGATTGCTGCGCAGGGTATAGGCAGCTTCGCCTTTATTGATCGGGTGCCAGTTCGCTCCATCGAAGATTTCGAACTCACCGTCAATCACGGTGAAGAATTCATCTTCCTTGGCGTGAATATGAGGTGGTGGGCCACCGCCAGGATTTGAATACTGGCGAATGACGCAGAATGTTCCATTGGTTTCCTTGCTACTCACAATGACTTCGACTAGTTCGCTGAAGACATAAAACTGCTTCTTTGCTGTGGACATGGTGTATTGATTCACTTTCAATGCAGAGAAATTCGCACTGCAATCGCGTGCGGTCATGCCTTATTCTTTGCTGCTCTTTTTGCTGCGGGCTTCGCGTGGCGTTGGCCCTCGCGTGCCGAAACTTTCTGATCTCGGTAAAGCTGTGCCAGCAAGGTACGCATGGCCCATTCTGTAGCGCGCGCCGGTTCGCCTTCCTGAAGATGTGCGCGATCGCGCATGGTTTCCCACGCGCGGCCACTGAAGATTGACTGAAAAATGCCGAGCACTCCACGCTTTCCTGCCGCATCCAGATGTGCCGTTGCAGGTGCAAGCGCACGCTCCATCGCAGCGCGACGACGCTCGTTATCGCGCCTGCGCATTTCCTGTCCAGCATTTGACCGCAACAGCCCGCGCATCAAAGGTGCGTGGGCGTCCATACGTGCGTAGACAGGCTCCACAGCGGCAAGCATGTCTGCTTCCGTGTCGGGATAGTGGCTTAGTTCCAATTGGCTATCACTGGTCTTCCATACGGCATCCAGTAATTCTGGCCTTGATGGAAAGTGCCGATAGACCGTGCGCAGTGCAATCCCAGCACGTCTCGCAATTTCCTCGTGCGAGAAGGCTTCTTGCGGTTGTTCCGAGATGAGAGTGAGCGCCGCTTCAACGATGCGTTGGCGCGTGTCCTCCATCTGTTGTTGCCGCAATGGGCTGGAATAGCTGCGCGGTTCTGTATTCATGGCATAAGAGTGTCATGAATACATGATTCGTGTCAATAAAATGTCGCGAATATGAGTTTGCAGAAACACGAAGGGCATGGCGACGGCCATGCCCTTCGTGTTTCGTCGTTCTGTTTGTCTTACGGTTTAGGAAGTTGCGAGGTGTTCCATCCGCCGCCCAGTGCCTTGACGAGAAGGACGGTTGCACCGAGTTGGCGGCGCTGCAGATCAATGTCGTTGCGCTGGTTCTGCAACAGAGCGGTCTGCCATGTGATCACCTGAAGGTAGGTGTCCACACCGCCTTCATAGCGAACATTGAACAGATCAAGTGATTGCTGTGCGGATGCTGTTGCCGCATGTTGCTGCACTGCTTCCTTCTGCAATTCGCGCAGTGCCGCAAGATTGTCTTCCACCTGCGCGAACGCAGTCAGCGTTGTCTGTTGGTAGTCTGCCACGGTGTTGTCGTACTGCGCGCGCGCTACATCGGTAAGAGAGCGTCTGCGTCCGTGGTCGTACAGCGTTTGCGAGAATGTGGGGCCCACTGAGAAGAACCGCGAAGGCCAAGTAAACCAGTTCACTGCGGACGTTCCCATGAAACCTGCAACAGCCGAGATGGAAAGCGTGGGATAGAACGCGGCCTGCGCAATTCCGATCTGTTCATTTGCTGAAGCAGTGCGACGTTCCGCAGCAGCAATATCAGGTCTGCGTTCCAGGAGTTGCGAAGGCACCATACCCGGTACAACTGGCAACACGGGAGGAGCGATCGTCAGCGGTGTACGCGGGATGGTCAGGTTCGCAGGCGGTTGGCCAGTTAGCACGGCGATGGCATGCTCCAGGCGCGTGCGCTGTACTTCAACATCTGTCTCCTGCACCTGTGCAGTTTGAAGCTGCGTGCGGGCCTGCGACACATCGCTAAGCGGTGCAGCGCCGCCGTCATAACGATCCTGTGTGAGTTGCAGGGCCTGCTGGAAGGCCTGCACTGTTTCGCTCAGCAGCTTCTGCTGTGCATCCGCGGCGCGCAAATCCATGTAGTCCTGCGCAAGTTCCGCGTGCAACGATAGCCGCAGATTCTCTTGATCGGCAGCGGTGGCTTGCGCCTGGTCGCCGGCAGATTCAATGGAACGCCGAATGCGTCCCCATAGATCCACTTCGTAATTCAAAGAGAAGGGAAGTGAAAGATCACCTACTCCGTTGGCACCGGCGAGGCTGCTGGACTGATTGAAGTATGGCTGGTTTGTCGATTGCCGGGTTGCTCCCAGGAAGGGCGCGACTCCGACTGTCGGTGCTCTGTTGGCGCGATAGTAGCTGACGTAGGCCTGAGCTGCGCGATAGTTCGCTTCCGCTGCTTTGAGCGATTGGTTTGCGCTATCTACCTTTGCTTCCAACGCATCCAGTTGCCCATCGCCAAACATTGCCCACCAATCACCACGCAGTTGTGCATCGGAGGGTTGTGCCGTCTTCCATCCCTCCGCTTCACCGAACGAGGCGGGAGGAACTTCCTTGAAGGCAGGTGGAGCCATGGATACCGGCTTTTGATACGTAGGGCCGACGCGGCAGCCAGTCAGCGTCAACGCCACAAGTCCAAGGCTGAGTAATGGCAGTTTCTTCATTACTCAAGCCCCTTCGGTGCAACTGTGCTGGTCACACGCACCTGCGCTCCGCTTACCAGCGAATCAGCAGGACTGAGTACGAGAGCATCCTGTGCCGTGATGCCTGAGAGCACTTCCACCGTGTCACCGTAGTCATGGCCAATCTTGATGGGCTTCAGTTGTACGCGGTCATCCTTCACCACGGCCACCTGTGCGCCCTGTGCGCGGAACAGCATTGTGTTGCTCGGAATGGTGAACGTTCCGGGTGCTCCGGGAAGATCGAAATGCACGAACACATACGCACCCGGACGTAGCAGGTTGTTGCGGTTGTCGATGTCTACTTCGACATTCAGCGTTCGGCTAGTGCGATCAATCGCGCTGGAGTTGCGGACGATATTGCCTGTAATGACTTGTCCCGGATTGCTATCCTGCGTGATCTTTGCAACTCCACCATTGCGGACGCGATCGGCATAGAGTTCAGGAATCGCTGCATAGACACGCATTTTGTTGGTATCTGCCAAGTGGAACAGCTCACGCGGATTTGCGGAGCCGGAACCTGCATTGATCAAGTCGCCAATGTCTGTATTACGTGCCGTAATCACGCCGCTGAAGGGGGCCGTGATTTTCTCGTAATTCTGCAGCTCTTCTAACCGCTTCACGTTCGCCTTGCTGGCGTCCACTGCGGCCTGTGCTGCGATGTAGTTGCTGCGTGCCTGATCCGCTTCCTGCTGCGATACGGCATGCTTGGCCAACAGGCTCTGCCAGCGATCGCTAGTAGTTCCAGCAAGCTGCGCATTCGCTTCCTGACGCTCTAGCTCCGCGCGCGACTGAATTAACTGCTGGTCTACTTCAGGCGTTTCAATCAGGGCAAGCAGATCGCCCTGCTTCACATGCGCTCCAATGTCGTAGTACCACTTTCTCAGGTAGCCATTGGTACGGGAGTAGATGGGCGTTTCAATGTAAGCAGAGACACTGCCCGGCAATGTTAGTTCGCCGCTCTTAGAACCTATGGATGCATGCGTCACGATTACAGGAGGGATCGATTCTTGTGCTGTGGTTTCCTGCAGCGACGACTCGTGGGAGCGGCGTGAATAAATTCCATAGCCGATGGCTGCCAGTATGACCACGGCAAAAAGAATGCCGATGGAGCGCATGCTGCCAGGGGCGTCGATGTGGCGTTCCGCATGTGCTTCCTCATGCGCCGGAACTACATCGGTGTGGATGTTGCTCACATCGCTGCGTGCATCGTTCTCTGTTTCTGCGTCGACGATGTGGGATTGCTCACTCATGCATGCACCTCTGCCAGTTGCTCCTGGCTGCGCTTGGGATTAGATTTTTTGCGACCGTGAATCAATGCGAAGACGGTAGGAACGAAGACCAGCGTGGCGCAGGTCGCGCACAACAGACCACCGATCACGGCGCGTCCGAGTGGTGCGTTCTGCTCGCCGCCATCGCCCATTCCCATAGCCATGGGAACCATGCCGATGATCATGGCCATCGCAGTCATCAACACAGGGCGGAATCGCGTTGCGCCAGCTTCAATGGCTGCACGCAGCGCGTCTCCGTGCTCTTCAAGTTGCTGCTTGGCGAATGAAACCACAAGGATGGAGTTTGCTGTGGCCACACCCATACACATAATCGCGCCCATCAGTGCGGGGACACTCAATCGCGTTCCAGTGAGGAACAAGAAGAGGATGATGCCAGCCAGTGCCGCAGGCAACGCTGTGATGATGATGAATGGATCCACCCAGCTCTGGAAGTTCACAACGATCAGCAGGTAGACGAGCACGATGGAGAAGACAAGGCCACCGACAAGGCCAATGTAAGAACTGCGCATCGTCTCCACCTGGCCCTTCAACGTGATGTAGGTGCCACGAGGCAGGTCCTTGCGATCTTTTCCAAGAATCCGTTCAATATCTCGGCTTACAGCTCCAAGATCGCGGTTTTGGACACTGCCATAGATATCCACCACACGACGGATGTTGTAGTGGTTCACCACGGTCATCTCTGTACCGCGCTTCACCGTGGCAATGTCACTCAGAATTTCCGGCTGTCCGTTGCCAGCACCTGCTGCAATGGAGGTGCTGCGATTGATCGGTACATTCTGGAGATCCTGAACGGTGTCCATCTTGTATTGCGGAGTCTGCGCGGCCATGTTGTAGTTCACGCCGTTCTTCCAGTTCAGGAAGAACATTGGCGTTACCTGGAATGAGCCGCTGAGAGTGTTCAACAAACTCTGCGAAACGTCGCGCGCAGTGAAACCGCCTTGCAACGCTTTCGTACGATCCACATCAATGTTCAGTGTGGGACCGTTAAAGGGCTGTTGAATGCGAAGGTCTGTCAGGCCAGAAACATCGCGCAGTTGGGCCAAAATCTTATCCGCCTGCGCCTTGCTTGCGATGATGTTGTTGCCTTCAATCTGAATGTCGATTGGAGCAGGAATGCCAAAGTTCAGAATCTGCGTCGTGATGTCCGCTGGCAACATGTAGAACGTCGCCTGCGGGAACATCTTCGGAAGATCGCGACGGAGAGCTTCTACGTACTTCGCTGTGGGGTGGTGATCTTCTTTCAGCGTGACGAAGATGTCCCCATCGCCTGCGCTAATCGTGCCATTCGTCAGATGCTGCGTGTTCATCGACGAATACGGCATACCGATGTTGTCCAGAACGCCGGACATTTCATCGGCTGGAATGGTCTTGCGAATCTGGTTCTCTACCTGGTCAAACAGGTTGGCCACTTCTTCAATACGCGTACCCGTTGGGGCGCGCACATGCAATGTGAACTGACCACTGTCTGTATCCGGGAAGAAGTCCTGCCCCAGGAAGGGAATCAGCAGCATGCAGCAGAGGCAGATGCCAAGAAATACAGGGACAAATGCTTTGCGTGCTGCAATCAGGCGACGCAACAGACCGTCGTAGGCGTCACGGACCTTGTCAAAGCGTGCATTGAAGCCCCTCTGAAAGCGCGCGAAGAAGCCATTCGCATGCTCACCGTGCGCATGTGCCTTCAACAGATACATCGCCAGCGTAGGAACCAATGTACGGCTGAGGATGTAGCTTGCCAGCATGGCAAACACCACGGCTTCAGCCAACGGCACGAACAGGTAACGCGATACGCCGCTCAGGAAGAACATGGGCAGGAACACGATGCAGATACACAGCGTGGAAACCAGGGCTGGCACGGAAATCTGCGCAGCACCCTGTTCGATTGCTTCCAATAGTGGATAGCCATCTTCCAGATAGCGCTCAATGTTTTCAATGGTGACGGTGGCGTCATCCACCAGGATGCCGACGGCGAGCGCAAGGCCACCAAGCGTCATCGTGTTGATGGTCTCGCCAATCAGTCCAAGCACAATGACCGACGTCAGAATCGACAGAGGGATCGAGATGGCAATGATGATCGTGGAACGCCAGCTTCCCAGGAAGACCAGGATCATGATGGCCGTGAGAACAGCAGCGATGATCGCTTCACGGATCACGCCCTCCACGGCGGCACGCACAAACACTGACTGATCGCCCAGTGGCGTCAACTGCAACTGAGGTGGCAGTGTGGTCTTTACGCGTGGCAGCGATTCACGAATACCCTTCACAACGTCCAACGTGGAAGAGTTGCCGTTCTTCAATACGCTGATCAGAACGCCGCGCTTGCCGTCCTGGCGCACGACATTCGTTTGGAACTGGAAGCCTTCTGCCACCGTGGCTACATCGCGGAGGAAGATCGTGTTTCCATTGGCCTGTTTGACGGGCAGGCCTTGTAGATCTTCAATGGTGCGCGGTGCACCGTTTGGACGGACGTCATATTCGGTGGTGCCGATTTTGATCGTTCCTGATGGCGTAATTACATTCTGTTGCGAGAGTGCCGCCAACAAGTCGCCTGGAGCAATGCCTTTGGATTGCATTGCCGTCTGATCCATCGAAATGGTTATCTGGCGCAGCTTACCGCCATACGGCAAGGGCACAACTGAACCGGGGACCGTCACGAACTGCGTACGCACAAAGTTAGTGGCGTAGTCGTTCAACTGTGCTTCGGACATGCCCTGGCCGGAAACGCCGATCTGAACGATAGGGACGCTGGAAGCGGAGAAGTTAATAACCTGCGGTGGCAGAATGCCGGGAGGCAACTGGCGCAGTTCATATTGCGATGCTGCCGTGACCTGCGCGTTGGCGGTGTCAAGGGAAGCTCCGGGCTGCAGGAAGACGCGAATAACGGCATATCCGTTGTAGCTGGTGGATTCCGTGTGCTGAATGTTGTCCACCAGCGTGGTCAGTGCCTTCTCATACGGAGTGGTTAGTCGCCCTTCCACTTCTTCCGGATTCAGGCCGGTATACGTGAAACCAATCGAAATAACCGGGATGTTAATGTTCGGGAAAATGTCGGTTGGCGTGCGCAGGATCATGATGGGCGCCGCCAGCAAAATCAGCAGCGCCAGCACGATAAAGGTGTAGGGGCGGGTTAGCGCAACCTTGACGATCCACATCCGGTGGTTATCCTCGCGGGCCGCAGAAGCGGCCTTTGTACTATCAGATTCCCCACCCACCTGATTTGCACGTGGTTTCTTCCGTGCATACCTATCGGAAAAACCGATAGCATGCTCGCATGGAACTCCGTCATCTCCGTTACCTCGTGGCTGTCGCAGAGCAGCAAAGCTTCAGCCGCGCTGCAGCGCATCTGCATGTCTCTCAATCCGCTATCAGCGAGCAGATGGCCGATTTGGAGGATGAGGTTGGCGTGCGTCTGCTGGAACGCGGTCATCGACGAACGGAACTAACGGAACCCGGCAAGATCTTTCTGGAACACGCACGTCGCGTACTGGAGATGAGTCGCACCGCTGTTCTGGAGGCACAACGTGCCGAACGCGGCCAGGTGGGTACGCTCCGCATTGGGTTTTTTGCTGGCGGCGTGGGAGACGGTTTTCCGGCGCTTATCCGCAACTTCCGCGACACACATCCGGGCGTGGAACTAACGCTTATGGAGATGCATGTCACCGAGCAATGGCGTGCCTTGCAGGACGGCCGCATTGATCTTGCCTTCACCCGTGCTCCCGAGCCGCAGATGCGCCGGGATATCCGCTATGAAGTCATTCAACACGATCCCATGGTGGCCATTCTTCCTCTAAACCATCCCCGTGCATCCGCGAAACGGCTGGATGTGAAGGATCTTTCGGGGGAACGCTTCGTCGTCTCATCCCGCGGCACATCGCCCAGTGTTTACGACAAGGTCATTGAGCTTTGCATGACAGCGGGTTTCACACCAGAAATTGCCAGTGTTTCTACGGTATGGAGCAGCGTTATCCTCATGGTGCAGTCGGGCGAGGGGGTCTCGATTTTGCCGTATAACCGGCAGCAGATTGGGTTTCGCGATCTGGCATTCGTTCCGCTCAAGGCGAAAAATGCGTTTGTAGAGCTTTGTGTCTGCTGGACGGCACGTCGCGACCGCATCCTGCTCCGCAACTTCCGCGAGATGGCGAAGGAGCATGTCCGGACTGGTCGTTTGTAGCTCTACGGGTTTACTGGCGTGATTCTGCGGTGCGCGTGTGCATATCTCTCAGCGTCTACATACATAAGCTCTTTAAAGAGAGGACTTCCCCCATGCGCCTTCGTCATATTGCAGCCACTGTTGCACTTTCCATGTTTTCCATCATCTGCGGCGCCAATGCGCATGCGCAGACAGCGATTTATGCGCAGGCCACTGGGCAATCGAACAATCTCACGAGTGGCAATGGCTACTTCTGGGGTCCGACCTTCGGTATCTATCACGACAGTCACAGCTTGGCGCTGGTTCACATTGGATACGATGTGCGCGGCTCCATTCTGAAGAATGGCAGCGCACAGTTCTCCAGCGGCCTGGGTGGCATCCGCGCCTCGGTCGTGCCGCACGTCATTCCCATCAAGATTTATGCTGAGGTGCTTGGCGGAGTGGGTTTTATCAGCAACGGCTCCAGTTCCACAAACTTCCAATACCAGATCAATGGTGGTCTTGAGTACACCTTGCTGCCGCATATCGACTGGCGTGCATTGGAAGTTGCGTATAACGGATACTCTGGAAATTCTGTGGGTAATCCCGTCGCACTATCCACGGGCATTGTCTTTCGGCTCTAATCCATAAGCGCTGTGCGCCTTGAGGAAACTGGCATGAGCCAGATACGAAGCGTTTTCGGAACGCCTGTGCCGGAACTTCCTGTGGCGGATGTGCCTCGTGCGCAGCAGTATTACCGGGAAGTGCTTGGCTTTGAGGTTGGATGGCTCTATCCGGGCGATGAAATTGGTGCTGTATTACGCGATAACGTGACCATCTTTTTTCGCAAGAAACAGCCGCCGTTTGAGGCCGCGATTCACTGGATACATGCTCCCGACATCGAAGCGTCTTATCGAGAATTGACTGACCTCGGGGCAAATATTGTCGATCCACTCGCAGAGAAACCCTGGGGCCTGCGTCAATTCACCGTGCAGGATCTGGATGGCAACTTGTTCCACTTTCACCACGGGTAAGTAAGCGCGAATGCGGACTGAAGTGGTCGGCATGATAACCTAATAAGTGACCACGATGAGCACTGAGACGCAGAAGTACACCCGCAATAATCCCTACGAATCGAAGATGCTGGTCAACTATGTGTTGACCGACCGGGACTCAGAGAAGGAGACCCGTCATATCGAACTGGCGTTGGAAGAGGGCATGGCTTACACGCCCGGCGACGCAGTCGGCATCCAGCCCACCAACCGCGACAGCGAAGTGGAAGCAGTTCTAAAGGCGCTCAACTTCAAGGGCGACGAGAAGGTTCTCGACTTCTTCAAGAAAGAAGACACACTGGACAATGCTCTGCGCACCAAGCTGCACATCGGCAAGCTGACGCGCGGCAGCGTAAATAGCTATGCCAAGATTGCGCCTGAGTCTGTCCCAGGCCTCGACTTCTTGAAGTCGCTTGCCGGACAGGACAACAAGTCTCGTGCAGAAGAGTATGTCTGGGGACGCGAGTTCCTCGATCTGATCACGGAGCATCCTGGCGGAATCACCGACCCTCAGCAGCTTTTCACCGTGCTGCAGCGCCTCACGCCGCGTATGTACTCCATCGCGTCTTCGCAGGCGAAGCATCCGGATGCCGTGCACACCACAGTGCGCGTGGTGCGTTATCACACACATAGCAGGGATCGTCAGGGTCTGTGCTCCGGCCATCTCGGCGAGCGTGCCGACGAGGGCAGCACCATGCCCATCTTCTTGCACGCCAATGCAAACTTCCGCCTGCCGGAAGACACAGAAACCCCGGTCATCATGGTGGGACCTGGCACCGGTGTTGCTCCGTTCCGTTCGTTCCTGCAACACCGTCAGGCGCACGGCCAGAAGGGCAACAACTGGCTCTTCTTCGGTGAGCAGCGGTCGGCTTCGGACTTCCTTTATAAGCAGGAGTTCGAAGGCATGCTGAAGGACGGCACGCTTACACGTCTGGATACTGCCTTCTCGCGCGATCAGACGAAGAAGATTTACGTGCAGGATCGCATGCGTGAGAGCCGCCAGGAACTGTGGGCATGGCTGGAGCGCGGTGCGTATTTTTACGTTTGCGGCGATGCTTCACGCATGGCCAAGGACGTTGAGCAGACTCTTCTCGATACCATCGCGGATGGCAAGGACTGCAGTCCGGAACACGCGCAGGAATACCTCAACGATCTTAAGAAGCAGAAGCGTTATCAGCTTGACGTGTATTAAGTTCGAGCATGAACACAAGAGAAAGGCACCCTGCAGAGGGTGCCTTTTCTATTTCATAGCGAGAAACTGAGCAAATTAAACCAGAGGGATTCGAACACACACGGCAGCCAACGACGCATCCAACGGAATCGTGAAATGTATAGGACTGCTTGTCCTTCTTCTTTCGTTAGGGGTGAACTCCAGCATGACTCAACCGCCGCTGAAGACCGTCGACCATGTTGATCTCAATCGTTATCTCGGCAAGTGGTACGAGATTGCGCGTCTACCGAATCGCTTTGAGAAGAAGTGCCAGCGTGATGTCACTGCTGAGTATTCCAAAGATGGCAACAAGATTCTCGTCCACAATTCCTGCATTCAGCAGGATGGCTCGCCCAAGGTTGCTGAAGGTAGAGCAAAAGTGGCCGATTCTGTGACGAATGCGAAGCTCAAAGTGACGTTCTTCTGGCCGTTTTATGGTGATTACTGGATTATCGGACTCGATCCCGCGTATCGCTGGGCCATCGTTGGTGAACCGGATCGCAAGTACATGTGGATACTGTCACGCACGCCGCACCTCGCCGATGCGGATCATGCCCACATTCTGAACCTGGTGCAGCAGGCCGGTTACGAATCCGGCCAGCTGATTTATTCACAGCAGACTGGCGCGCGTTAGAGGCGAACGACTAAACGCGCTCGTAATCCGCGCGCCAGTTCACAATCGCCTGTTTGATCTGCTTGCCAGAAAGTTTCTCGGCGCGTGCCCGTTCCGTCAGCGCAGGCAATTCCGCATCGGATGCGAAACGCAGTGCCACAAATTGGCGAATGGTTAATCCAGCAGACGACACACCCAGCCTTTCCATCCGCAACGATTCTTCCAACCGGATCAGGCGATCCTGCACCTGCAGGGCATACATGCGCGCAATGCCCGCAGTCATGAAGAGCACGAAGGTGACGGGTACCAGCAAAATGTTTGGCGGTGTGGGCTGCTTCCACACATGAAAGATCGAAGCTATGAAGCAAAACAGAGCCAACGGAATTGTGAAGAAGTGGAACTTCGGATCGACGCGCCCGTGGTTCTGGTAGTTTTGCGGTGCTGACATAGCTCATTCCCTTCAGACTTGGTTGAGGAGTACACACAGTCTCGCACGCAGTCTGCTCTCCGCTACCATCAAAGTGTGGCTTCTTTGAACTCTCCCCGGCGCATCGGCATTCACCTTTCTACCAGCGGTGGCACCTGGACGGCTGTGCAACGTGCTGTTGATTGCGGCGCTAATTGCTTCCAGATATTTTCGTCGTCACCGCGTCAGTGGAAGCCTTCCGTTGTCAGTGCTGCCGATGCGGAAAAGATGCACTCTCTCCGCGCACAATACAACATCTCTCCGCTGACGATTCATGCGTCTTATCTGATCAATCTCTGTTCGCAGAGTGAAGAGGTGCGAAAGAACTCGACTGCAGCGTTTCGTGGTGAAGTGGAACGCGCACTCGCGCTTGGTGCGGACTTTCTCGTCTTCCATCCCGGTTCGTGGAAAGGCCTGACACGAGCCGAAGCGTTGCAACATGCAGCGGAAAACATCGAGCGCGCCGTCGATGGTCTTGACTGCCAGAGTTCGCAGCTTCGCATCCTCATCGAAAACACCGCAGGCAGTGAGTTCAGCATGGGGGGCAAACTCGATCAGGTAGCTGACCTGCTGCACATGCTTGACCGTTGCGCGCCAGTTGATGTGTGTCTGGACACCTGCCACACACACGTTGCGGGATACGACATTGTGACGGCTGAAGGCTACGAAGAAACCCTCGCACTCATGGATGAGAGCTTTGGCACCAAGCGCGTCAAGGTTTGGCATTGCAACGACGCGAAGGCGCCGCAAGGCAGCAAGCTGGACCGCCACGAACACATTGGCGACGGCACCATCGGCCCCGAGCCGTTCCGCCGCATCCTCCGCGATCCGCGCTTTGCTCACTGCGCTTTTATCGCGGAAACGCCGGTAGATGAACCCGGAGACACGCTGCGGAACGTCAGCATCCTGCGCACACTGGCAGCGGTGTAATTCTGCGCAATTTGGCGTTGCTGATTTATTCGGGTCCTGCTTAGAATCGCCTCACTGCAAGGGAAAGGCGTATTCGCATGCTGGCCCGATGGTCTGTAGTTGCGTTCCTTATTTCTTCTGCCATGGTGGTTGCGTCCGCCCAACGCCAGCCCGGTACGTTTACCTACACTCACACAACGCAACAGACGCTTGCCGACGGCACGCACATCACGCGTGTTACGCATAGCGTGACGATTCGCGATGGGTATGGACGTACTCGGAATGAGAACGAGCTGCAGATGCCGGGCCAGTCCATCATTCGCACCGTGAATATCGCGGACCCCGTTGCTGGCGTGACGTACTTCTATCAGGAAGGGGAAGGGCAGAACGTTTCGCACACATACACGCGTTTAGAAATGCATCGGCCTACACAGAATCCCGGCCTTCGTACGTTGCCTTCTCCGCCACCGCCATCAGGTGCAGTCGGTGGGCAATCCTCTTCGGTAAGCGGAACTGTTGGTGTGGCTGGCGGGGTTGTTTACAGCGGCCTCATCCCTGTGAACCAGCCAGGAGCGGCTGAGATGCGACCCCAGATCAAGAACGAAGAGCTTGGTTTTGATACGGTTCAGGGGATTTCCTGCAAGTCACATCGCACAACGGAAACCTATCCGGTGAATTTCTTCGGCAACGACCGGCCCATTGTCATTACGCGGGAGATCTGCACGTCCGTGGAAAGCGGAGGCATGCTGGTGCGGAATGTCGTTGACGATCCGCGTATGGGAACACAGACCATGCTGCTTGAGTCTGCCAGCTTTACGGAACCCACAGCAAACGTCTTTCAACCACCGCCGGGCTATACGGAACGCAAGCAAAACCAGACACAGTAGTGAGAATGAAAAATTTCTTCCTTTCGTGTGCCACTTTCTCTACAAATCCCCGTCTTTAGTTATCAGACCGTCCTTCTACAGGAGTTCGAACCATGAAACTGCATTTGCTTTCCGCCTCGGTTTTGCTGGCCGCGCTGCCGGTCCTGGCTCAGGGACCCGCCGGGCCGGACGCTCACCCATTTGCTCCCGGAGTCCCCGGTCCCATGGGCTTTGGCTTCGGTCATCAGCCCGTAACCAACGCCCCGTACTCCGCTACCTTCACCACCACGGCGACGGAAAAGCTGCAGGATGGCACCATGCTTACGCACACCGCAACACGCATCGTTTCGCGTGATTCGCTGGGCCGCACCCGTGAAGAGGTTACTTTCCCCGCACACGGTACAGATACGCAGCCACACACCATGATCACCATCTTTGATCCCGTCGCGAAGACCATTACGACGCTTCGTACAGAAAAGAAAATTGCTGTTGTGCGCGCCATTCCTGAGCCCCGCGGCGCAGGACGTCGCGGCCCCGGCGGACCTCCGCCAGCCGGCGACAATGCGCAGGCCCAGCCAGAAGGCGCTCCACATCGTGGATCCCGTGAAGACAAGAACGTTGCCACTACTGATCTTGGTAGCAAGACGATTGCCGGTGTAGTTGCTACGGGCAAGCGCATCACGCGTACGATCCCCGCGAACACCATGGGGAATACGGCTCCGATTGTTACCACGCATGAGGAATGGTTCTCGCAGGACCTGAAGGTGGAACTCAGCCGTTCGGATGTGAATCCGTTCCGTGGCACAGACACCATGACGGTTAGCGGTCTCACCAAGGCGGAACCGGTTGCCACGTTGTTCCAGGTACCCACGGGATACACCGTGCAGGCCGCCCAGGATCACGGTTTCGGACGCCGCGGTTTCGGTGGTCCAGAAGGACAGCACCGTGGAGGAGACAATCCGCCGCCTCCGCCTCCGGCTGGCATGTAAACACTTCAGCAGCAATAGATAAGGGGACGGGTGACCGTCCCCTTATCTATTTAGAAACCAAAATTAACGGCCGCCAAGCGCTCCGCCGGCTCGCTTCATCACCTGCCGCACAAGCGCGGAGTAGGTCTCCGCAATCTTCAATTTCAGGTCGAACTGCCGGTCATAGGCCTGTCTTTGGATGGGCATGTATGGTTCCAGCTTCTTTGTAATCTGGTCAATGTTCAGGCCGGTGTTGCTCTGGATTACGGCGAAGATGCCTTTGTCATCCGGTGAGAAATGCTTTGCTGCATCCCACTTCTGCAAGTTCTCGCCGCCTGTGCCCGCGCGCCAGATGCTCTGGCTGGTGTGCAGTTCCACTCCGCCCGGTTCAGGGAAGGCGTGGAACTGGTCGATCAGTCCTTGCTGCTCCGCGTTCAGCCAGTACAGCGTGTATTCGGTCCAATCCATGGCATAGCGCTGTAGAAGAACCTCCATCCACGGAATGTCGAACATGTCTTCCAGGCGCTTGTGTAGAGCACGGCAAAGCGTGGCGGACATGGTGACGGGCGTAAGCCAGATGCCGTCCTTTTCCAGATGCGGGTCCTGCTTCAACAGTTCTGCTGAGTTACTCCAGAAGACTTTTTCAATCTCGCGTGACTGCATGTGTGTCAGTGCTTTGCCGCCGGGCAACAGAGTGTCGATCGTGAAGGGATGAGTGGCGAAGGTGTCCGGATCGAAGACTAGGAAGTATTCGGTGTTAATCAGTTCAGAGCCGTATAGCTTAATGATCTGCTGGCGGTGCCAGTTACGAATCTGATGGCGCTGGTTGTACTTCTGGAAGACACCGAAGTGTTCGCTTTCATCGACAATCTCGATGGGGAAGTCGCTCCAGGCCTGCGAATACTTCTTTGCGGTCTCGACTTCATCGTGAGGAACAACGATCAGGAAGCGGTCAAAGATGTCCGGCGTGGAGAAATGGCGCAGGGAAGAGAAGAGAATGTCGCAACGGGGAATGTTGTCGGCATAGTGCCGTCCCGTGGTCTTCAGCGGCATAACGGCACTTAGCTTCATGCGGTTCCTCGTCCCAGCAGCACACGATACAGCCAGCCGGGGATGTAATATTTGCGACCTGTCATCACCAGACCATCCACGTTGCCACCAATGTAGCTGGCCTGCGACAGAATCGTTTCCACCACAGGCTTGCGTGTCTTTTCTGCGGCGAGGATCAGAACGGTCAGGTCGGCGACGGTCGTCAGTTCTACGCTTTCAAACCACTGATACGCAGGCGGTGCGGTCACCACCACATAGTCGTAAGTGGAGCGTAGTTCGTGAAAGAGATTGATCAACCGCGACCGCGTCATGGTCATGCCGACGGTGACTACTGCATCCTTCGTCAGCGGACGCAGTGCCAGCAACGAGCCTTCTACCGGTGTATCGCCCTCTTCTTCCATATGAACCAGTGCCACGCGTCCGGGCGAGCGAGGTTCCAGCGCTTCTACCAGGCCGCGCGCCACCATGCTCATACCGCCTTCGTTCTGCCCGGTTAAGAGAAGGATCGTCTTGCCCTGACCACCGGTGGGAACGGAATCTGCGGCGGCAATCAAACGACCAAATGCGCGTCTTGCCGTCTGTTCTGGAGCGCCGCGTCGCGCAATGTCGGAGAGCACCGGCAGACGCAGGCTGCGTTCTGCTTCATCCGGCGAAAGGAAGGTTTCGCGCATGCTGGATGCCACCACTATCACCACAATCGTGATCAGAACGGAGGCTACGACAGCGGCAGCAATGAACAGCAGGCGTGAGTTGGTGCGCTTCCGCGGCACGGTGGGCGTCTCGATCATGCGCACGTTCGTCGTACCAGAAGTCATTGTCTGGTTCTGCTCAACGCGCGCTTTCTCCACCTGCTCGGCATAATTCTTTGCGGTTTCCGCCAGTAGATCGCGCTGCGACGTGAGGCGTGCCAGCGTGTCGTTCACGCTAATCAAGTCCTTCAACTTGCCTTGCGATTCGGACACTTGTGTCTGCAACACGTTGTAGCGGCCCTGCGCTCCGGCGAGCGAGGCCTGCGCCTGGGAAAGCTGACCGTTTACCTGATCTTTGAAATTGTTGTAGCCCACGCGCGTTGAAACAGAGATCTGTTTCTTCTGCTGTTCAATCGCCGTTTCCAACTGAGCTATCTGCGCTTCTACCTGCGTGACAAACGGAGATGTGGCCATATAACGCGACATCAGATCTGCGCGCTTCGCCTGCAGTTTGAATAAATCCGATTCCATTGTGCCGATGGTGTGTGCCGCTTCCGTGTTGTCACGGAACAGCTCCACTTCCTGCGGTACATGGGATGCGTTGTTCTGCAATACATCCACACTGCGACGGGCTTCGGCGACGGCGGTCTCAGCTTCTGCCATGCGTTGGCGCAACTGTCCGTCCAATTGCACGGCAGAATCGATCTGGCCTTTCACGTCTACTACGCCGTGCTGCTTTTCGTAAGCTTCAATCTGCCCGTTTGCGGCGTCGAGTTGTGAGCGGATGTTGTCTCGCTGTTGGGTAAGGAACGAGACCCGGCCTGAAGTAAGAATCTCCGCGCGCTCTTCGAAATACACCGCCAGCAGAGTCTTCAATACAGCCGCCGCGCGTTGCGGATCCCGGTCGCGATAGGTGATTTCAATCACATCGCCGGTTTCCAGTTTGGAGACCTTCAGGTGATTTTCAAACTGGGCCAGTTGCTTTTCAAAGTCCTCAGGAGAGACACGATTGCCCAGCTCGCGTCGAAGCACATCGCGATGCAACTCGGCACTTTCCAAAAGCTGCTGTTCTACATCGGCAGCGGGTGGTGCTGTAAGGGAGCGCGCATTTGGAACCCCGCCGGACTGCAGGTCGTACACACCGCCGTTGAGTGCGAGCAATCGGGCCCGCGCCATGTAGGACGGTGGCAGTAACAGCGCCACCAGAACGCCGATCAAGAGCAGCGAAGTGGCCAGCAGGAATGCCAGGCGGCGATAGTAAAACGCAATATTCAGGAGATCGCGTAGGGATGGGGAACGTAGCCCCGGACCGTGAGGGGGGACGTTGACCGAAGGAGTTGGGTTAAGAATTGTCGTCACTCAAAACCGCTTCGTATATTCCCCGGAAAAAGGCAGAGAGGCAAGTGGGGCATCTCGGTTGGCAGATCCAACCTGTGCTTCTCTCGTGACCCCGCACCATTATTTAGGCAATAATAACATTCGATATCTCTCTGGATGAGAGGTGCGGAGGGCAGAAATGATCCCGGTTTATCCACGGAAAAACAGGCGCATTCTCTGCCGTTTGGCAGTTCTGCTGGTTGCCGCGGCTCTGTCTTCATGGGTGCCGTTGGCGGCTTCAGGACAGGCACCAGCCGCACCAGCCCAAACTCCTCCCGCACCTCCAGCGCATTACACGTTGGAGGAGTATCGCCTGGCCCCTGGCGATGAGCTTTCCATTAACTTTCCTAACAATGCGGAACTGAATCACTCCGGTCCCATCGGTCCGGATGGTCGTGTTTCCATCCCGCTGCTGGGTAATGTGATGCTGGCAGGCGATACGTCTACACAGGCCGCTTCCATTATCACCAACGTGCTACGTGACCGCGGCATTGCTGCCAATGCGGTGCCGGACATCACCATCATGCGCTATGGCACTACGGTTTACGTGGGAGGCCAGGTGAAGTTGCCCGGCGCCATTCAGCTTGCTTCAGGCATGGACGTTCTTCAAGCCATCATCGCCGCTGGTGGCATGACGGATATGGCCCGTACAGGTCAGGTAGCCATCATTCGCCGCACATCCGACAATCATGCGAACGTTTTCTACGTCAGTGTGAAGGACTACATCAAGGGGAGTCCCAACGGTGCGATTGCTACGCTGGAACCGCGCGATGTAGTGTTCGTCCCCCGCAGCAAGATCACCGAAGTGGACATGTGGATCGACGAATATATCAATAAGACGATCCCCTTCAGCCGCAACTTCAGCTACAGCTACGGCAACTATCCTGTGACCACGGTGACCAAGTGATCCAGCAGCAACGGGTGCCTGCGTTCGTTTCACAACGCACGCAGAAGACATTTCGCGCGTCCGTTGTCACGATCGATTCGCCGGATGAATTACCTATCCGCTGGCCACAGTTCCTGCTGCTGTTTGCCGTTTTGCCATTGTTTGGCGAAGTCTTCCACTACCTGAAGGTTCTGCCGCCCATGTGGGCGTTGTCGAAGGCGTTCCCGATCCTTACGCTGCCTCTGTGCTTTTTTGCCATGAAGGACGGACCGGCACCGCGAGGATCACGGCAGATACTGCTTTCGCTGCTGTATCTGTTTCTTGTTCCCAGCTTCACGGCCGTCTTCGCTTTTCAGCAGAATTTCTTCCTCGGTCTCACAGCGCAGGTCAAGCTTCTGCCCATTCTGTACTTCTTTTCCGTAACCGGTTTTCTGCGGCTTTTAAAGCCCACATCCAGCGAAATTGCGAAGGGCTTTCTTTACTGGGGCCTGGTGCTTTTCGTAGTGCTGATCCTGTTGTGGATCTTCGTGCCGCAATCGGTCTATGAGGTGCTCCATAAGGCTGGCGACGCACCCATGTTCAGCCACGATAGTCGCGGCAACCGTATTCGTATGCCGTTTCTCTTCGGCACCATCGGTATCTTCTATTGCTTCCGCCGCTTCTTTGCAGAGAAGAAAGTTTGGTGGCTGCTGGGCACTATTGCAGGCTTCGCTGCAGTGATGGGACTGATCCGTATGCGCGCGGCTGTGCTGGGATTGTCTATGGTTTTTGCGATAAACACGCTGCGCTTCTCCAAGCCGAAGACACGCATTCTCATCCTTGCACTATTGCCTTTTGCCGCAGCCGCGCTGCTATCGGTACCGTATGTGGCATCCACGTTCGATACCGGATCGCAGGCAGGATTCGACATCCGTCGCGGCACGATTGAAGGAGCCATCGCCTTTCTTGGCAACGATCCCTTACGTTGGCTGATCGGTGTGGGGACCATCACGCCGCTGGATCCCATGGGCCTTATCCGTTACTTCAACCATTCGTTCTTCCTGGCAGACATCACCTGGTTGGGCATCACATTTGAGTTCGGACTTATCGGTGCGGTGCTTCTGCTGATGATTCCTGTGCGTGGCTTATGGGAATCACGCTATGTCCGGGATTCTCGTCAGGGAGCATTTCTCGGATCGCTTCAGGACTACCTCATTTACTCCATCCTTATATCTACTGGCTATCCGCTCACCATGGCGCCTGGCGAGTTCGCCATGATTCTGGCAATTATGGTGCATGAAAGTGCACGTTACGGCGCGAACGATCCAAGGTTTCGCTACCCATGAAGACTTTGTCTTTTGTGCTCTGCAGCGTTCTATGCACCGGGTGCTACGGGCAGAAGAGCGCGCCGCGCGTGACGGATATCACCGTGGACGCCAATAAGAATCGTCACCCAATAAGCCCGCTCATCTACGGCGTGAACTTCGGGACAACGAAGCAGCTACAACTTCTGCGCGCGCCTGTGAACCGCCTCGGCGGTGAAGCTGCAGATGTCTACGACTACCAATCTGGAGCACGGAACGCAGGTAGCCGTTGGTTCTACGAAAGCTATCCCGCGAACAAAGCAGACATTCTCGCGCAGTATGGTGAAGACTTCATCTCGCTCACACAACGTGCAGGCGCGGACAGCATGATCACCATCCCCATGATGGGATGGGTGGCAAATCTCGGATTCAATCACACTCGTTTGTCCAGTTATTCCATCGCGAAGTACGGTCTGCAGAAATCCACGGACACACAGGGGATGACTGAGGCCGGCAACGGCATTCGTCTTGACGGCAGCGCTATTCATAATGACCCCAACGATGCGATGCAGCCCGACACACCCGCGCGCGAAGCCTTATGGATACGCTCTCTGGTGAAGAACCGCAGGCTTGGTGAAACTCGCTATTACCTGCTTGGCAACGAACCCTCACTCTGGCATGAGAGTCATCGTGATGTACATCCAGAAGGCGTGCACGCATCGGAATTGCTGGCGAAAACATTAGCCCTGGCTGCGGCGATTCATAAGGCCGATCCCGCTGCCAAAGTCGCCGGGCCGGAAGAATGGTCGCCCATCGGAACGCTCAATAGCGGCTTCGACAATCAGCTTCAATCCACAAAGGGAAGCGCTCCTTCCGACCGTGTTCGTGAAACCGGCGGTGTGGACCTATTGCCTTGGCTTCTTCGTAAGTGGAAGGCCGCTGGTCATCCCGTGGATGTGGTGAGCGTGCACTACTATCCGCAAAGCAATCAGTACAGTGACGATGTAAGCGAAGCCATGCAACTGCTTCGCAACCGATCCACACGTGGCCTGTGGGATCCGAATTATCACGATGTGCCATGGATTCCCATAAACACCGCGCTGATTCCGTCGCTGCGTGCAATGGTCGATCGTGATTACTTTCGCGGGACGCCGATTGCCATCACCGAGTACAGTTGGGGCGCGGACAGGCACATGAATGGCGCTACTGCGCAGGCAGATGTGTTGGGCATCTTCGGCCGCGAGAATGTTTCGCTCGCCACACGCTGGATCGCACCACCCGAAGGTTCACCCGCTTTTCTCGCTATGCAGATGTATCGCAACTATGACGGTAGAGGTGGCAGCTTTGGCGATCTCAGCATCTCCGCATTCGCGCCAGATTCGGATAGCGTCAGCGCATTCGCCGCAGAGCGTACCGCGGACCATGCCGTTACGATAATGGTCGTCAACAAGCAGCTCCACGAACCAGCGAATATCCGCGTGTCATTGCGCGGTGTCCCCGCCGCCGGCACTGTGGAAACGCACATGCTTTCTCTCGGTAAATTGTCGACGTCTTTGCCAACTGGGTACAACAGCGGCGTAATTTCATTCGTTATTCCGGCGCAAAGCATTACTCTGTTCGTTGTACATGGACATGGCAGTTAACACTCGCGAAGCTTCCAACTCCTCCGCGTCACGCGCTGGTGCGCTCACTCGCACAGTAGCAACGGCGAGCACGCGTCTGCTTGATCTGCCGACGCGCTATGGTCTGCACCTGCTCATTGCGCTGCGCCTTGGCATTGAGGACGTGGGTGCGTTCTATATCGTCTTCAGCGTCATGACCATGGCCTCGGGGCTGGGCCGTCTCGGTGTGGATCGTGCGATGACACGCGAAGTCGCGGCTGCGCTGGGACGCGATCTCCCCAGTACTGCACGTCGTATCGCATGGCGCGGTATGCGCCTCACGCTGGTGAATTCTGCAGTGATTACTGCAGCGCTTGTACTGCTTTCGAAGCCGATCGCCTTGTACATCCTTCATAAACCGGCAATGGCGATTCCGTTGGCCATCGGTGCAATTTCCATTTTCCCGCAGAACATCGCCAACGCCGCAGCTGGTGTTTTGGCAGGTCTGGGGCGCGTTGCCACGAGCCAGATGATCTATCAATGGCTGTGGCCGGCTCTGTTCTGCGCCGGTGCACTCGTGATGCACCTTGATGTCAATCGCACGCTGCTGCTGATCGTGGCCGCTATGCTCCTGGATGCGGCGTTTGGAGTAGCCCTCATGTTGCGCGTGTTGCCGGTGCGTCACGCAGAACATCAGACGTTGGAAGTACCTTCACTCTCGCGGCTCGGCGTGCAGTTATTCAGCGCAGAGCTTCTGCAGCTTGCAATCTCTTCTGCGCCACCCTTCGTTCTTGGTATCGCTGCTTCCACGACTGAAGTTGCTCGTTACGCTGTGGTGTGGCGCATTGTGCTCCTGCTGAATCTTCTGGTTTCCGCGATGGCCGCTGTCGCTTCGCCTCAGTTTGCCTCTGCATCGGCTCGTGGTGATCGTGCAACTCTGCGACGTGTCGCACAACAGACTGTAGGGATAACTGCAGTTCTCTCTGTGTTGCCCACAATTCTTCTCGCTATCAATCCCACCTTCTTCCTCAATCGTTTTGGAGCGGGTTACGCACCGGCGGCTCCTGCCATGCGCATTCTGCTCCTCGGCCAACTTTCGCTCATCCTCTGCACGGGCGTACCGGAACTGCTCGGCATGACGGGCCACGCGCGTACGCTGCTGAAGATTAACGCTGTTTCCATTGCCGTTCTTTTGCTCGGACTGGGAGCGCTCACCCCGCATTTCAGTGACGCGGGAGCCGCCGCAGGTACGGCGTTGGCGATGCTCGTAAATGCTGTTGGAGTTAGCTTCGCAGCGAGGCGCGATCTGGGGCTTACGCCCCTCTGGAATTTTCTTCAGGATGGACGATTACAGCTTCGACGACGTCTTAGTCCGGCCACTCCTGAAGACGCGCCGATCGATGAAGACATCGCCGATGTCAGCAACGTCTAACTCGGGTGCTACTTAGGAATCGATGGTTTCATCGAGCTATTTCGTGGTTGAAAATAGCAAGAAAATCCATATTTCCGGTGCTATACTCCGTCTATCTACCACAAAAGGCCTAAGTCTCCACATATGTCGGCAGGAATTCCATTGTCAGTAAGAAATCTGCCGTACCAGCCGGGCACCATCGACGAAGTTGCGATGCGCGTTGTGCTGCATGCGGAGGCGAAGCAACCTACTCATCTTGTCATCGCGGTTAACGGCCAGGTCTTTGTGCTTGGCCATCAGCAACCGCGTTTTGCTGATGTAATACGTCGTGCCGAGACGGTCGTTCTTGACGGTATTTCTATCTTCCTTGCGACGAGGGTGCTCCGTGATTCTCATGCACATCGTGTGCAAGGGGTGAAGCTGGTTACACGTATCTGCGAATGCGCCAATCCTTACTCGCAACGCGTGATGTTGCTTGGTGGACGTCCTGGTGCAGGCGAGAAGATGAAGGAACTACTCGCGAAGACATGTCCGAACCTGATCGTCGATGCACATTGTCCGCCATTCGGTTTTGAGCGGACAGAAGAAGGTTTGGAGACTGTACGCGAGGCTGTTCGCAATTTCGCACCAGACATTCTCTTCGTCGCCTTTGGCGCACCCAAACAGGAATTCTTCATGGATGAACACATTCGCCCTCTGAATGTTCCTGTGGCTATGGCAGTGGGTGGCAGTTTCGAGATGATCAGCGGCATGGTCCCCCGAGCTCCCGAATGGATGCAGGCGATTGGTATGGAGTGGCTGTTCCGTACCATCATGGAGCCGCGTCGTTTACTCTGGCGTTACGTTTATACAAATACGGTCTTTATCTGGCTCTTTCTGTGCGAACGATTTTCGCGACCCACAAACGCGTAAATTTCACTTTCATCCTGCATTGATCTTTTCGGAAAGGGATCGCTAAACGCATGCCTCTCTATCGCGCACGTGCGCCACTTCGTCTCGGCCTTGCCGGTGGTGGTACAGACGTTTCGCCTTACTGCGATCTCTTCGGTGGAGCTGTTCTCAACGCCACCATCAGTCTTTTCGCACACACCACGTTGCAGACAAACACGAACAACTGCATCCGTTTCGTCGCGCAGGATTTAAACATCGTAGAAGAGTTTCCGGTGGATGCCCCCATTCCCGAGGACAATAAACTCTCACTACACCGCGGCGTCTACAACCGCATGATCGCTGATTATCGCGAGGGTAAGCGTGAGCCGTTAACGCTCATCACGCATTGCGACGCGCCCGCGGGTAGCGGTCTCGGATCGTCGTCCACCATGGTCGTCTCTATGCTGCGCGCTTTTGATGAAGCATGGAGTCTCGCACTGGGCGAATATGATCTTGCGCAACTCGCCTTCGCGATTGAGCGTATCGATATTGGTTTGCATGGCGGACGGCAGGACCAATACGCAGCGGCCTTTGGCGGATTCAACTTCATGGAGTTCCATGACACAACGCAGGTACTGGTTAATCCACTGCGTGTGCGGCCAGATATCATCTCGGAACTTGAAGCGTCGTTGATACTTTTCTATACGGGTAAATCGCGTTCTTCCGCGGCCATCATCGAAGAGGAATCGAAGAACGTCCGCGACAAAAATGAAGATGCCATGGACGCGATGCATCGTACGAAGCAGGAGGCCTTCCACATGAAGGCCGCGTTGCTTCGCGGTGAAGTGCACGGCATGGGCGACATCATGAAAGAGGCGTGGCGGCAGAAGAAGCGTCTCGCATCCAGCATTTCCAACGCCACCATCGATGCTCTTTACGACACGGCGCTGCGCGAAGGCGCATACTGCGGCAAGGTTTCCGGTGCGGGCGGTGGTGGTTTCATGATGTTCCTCGTCGATCCAGCGCGTCGCTTGCGTGTGGAAGCCGCGTTG
The DNA here is from genome assembly GCF_900102185.1 of Terriglobus roseus. Classification (NCBI taxonomy): domain Bacteria; kingdom Pseudomonadati; phylum Acidobacteriota; class Terriglobia; order Terriglobales; family Acidobacteriaceae; genus Terriglobus; species Terriglobus roseus. The sequence continues at coordinate 488,660 of NZ_LT629690.1, forward strand.
AACGCAACGGAAGCGGGTCGCACCATGGCATGCAGTTTCATGGGCGAAGGCGCCACAGCATGGCGTGCGCGCTAACAGAACGGAGCATTGCGTAATGGAAGCCATCATTCTCGCAGGGGGAAAGGGAACACGCCTCGCCGGCGTCGTTCCGAATCTGCCTAAGCCCATGGCGCCCATCGCAGGACATCCGTTTCTTCGTTATCTTCTGCAGTCGCTGCAGCAGCAGGGTTTTACTCGCGTGATCCTTTCCATCGGACACCTCGCTGCAGAGATTCGCAATGGTTTCGCTCATTGGGACGGTCTCCTGGAAATAATCTTCTGTGAAGAAAATGAACCGCTCGGCACCGGCGGAGCGATTCGTGCCGCGATGCGCATGGCGCAAAGCGAGTCCGTCTTCGTGCTTAACGGCGACACCTTCGCTACGGTTGATTACATGGCGATGCAGGAACAATATATTGCCGACGCAAACTCACTCAGCCTTGCGCTGATGCCCGTTCCTGATACTGCACGTTATGGCGCCGTTGAAGTGGAGGGTATCCATGTGCAGGGCTTTTCAGAGAAGGGGCGAACCGGTCCGGGATATATCAATGCGGGTGTCTATCTTATGCAGCGCAATCTGTTGGAAACCCTCGACCTTCCGGAACTGTTCTCATTTGAAGAACAGGTGCTGATGAAGCATCTTCACGACCTGCATCCCACAGCCTTCCTTGCCAGCGGATACTTCATCGACATCGGTATCCCGGAAGACTACGCGCGCGCTCAGGAAGAACTTCCTCGCGAGATTCGGCTTTGACAAACCTGTAATACAGGTCTTTTGTTATTGCGGTTCCCATGTGTCACATAAATCACACATAATGGATGCCATGTCAGATGGCACTCAGCGCCAGTCCATGGCGGATCGCGTCAAGCACGAGTTATTAAGTCGCATCATGGATGGCCGCATGGCGCCGGGCCAGCGCATCGTTGAACTCCATATTGCCGACGAGATGAAGACCAGCCAGGGTCCGGTGCGTGAAGCACTGCGCGAACTGGAAGCGATGGATCTCATCATCACGGAACCGTACAAGGGAACCCGCGTCCGCGAGATCACACCCAAGCAGGTAGAGGACGCCTACGATGTCCGCGCGGTATTAGAGAGGCTAGCCGCGGTTTCTGCTGCGAAGCATTTCAAGGGCAATGTGTCGGCATTGCGGAAGCAGGCGCATGCGGTGGAAACAGCAGCAAGGCATAAAAATCAAAGCGCTTATGGTCATCATGATGTGCAGTTCCATCGCATGATCGTAGCTGCCGCAAACAATCGTGCTCTGTTGCGAAGCTGGGAGGCGTTGGCGTATGAAGTTCGTATCGCCACACGTCTCGGCAAGGCGCATGTGGATTTGTTAGAAGCCCAGGCTATTCACTGGCAGGTAATCGAAGCGCTGGAAAAGGGCAACGGAGCTGCTGCCGGTCGCATGCTTGCAGCAAACGTTGTTACAGCGTTCCATCCCCATGATTGATTTCGCTCAAGGATTAGCGCAATGAAATTAGGTCTTCTTACCGCTGTCTTCGGTCAACTGAATTTCGATCAACTCCTGGAAGAGTTGAAGAAATATCCGCAACTGCAGACTCTCGAATTTGGCACGGGAAACTTTACCGTCGACAGCCATGTTGGTCTGGATGATCTGCTTGCCTCGCCGCAACGCGCAAAAGAATTCCGCCGTCGCGTGGAAGACACCGGACGCATCATCAGCGCGCTCTCTTGCCATGGCAATTCCATTCATCCAGATCCTGCGGTGGCTGCGCGTGAAGATAAGGTATTTCGCAATACGATCCGGCTCGCGCAACTGTTGGAAGTCCCCGTGGTGAATACTTTCAGCGGTTGTCCTGGCGCAGGTCCTGATGACAAAATCCCGAACTGGATCACCACGCCGTGGCCGCCGGAATACTCTGATGCGCTCGATTGGCAGTGGAATGAGCGCGTGATTCCTTACTGGAAAGAAGCAGCCGCTTTCGCCGCCGATCACGGCATCCGGGTTGCGCTCGAAGCGCATCCGGGGTTTGTTGTGTACAACCCGGAAACAGCGTTGCGTCTGCGTGAAGCTGCAGGGAAGAGCATCGGTGTGAACTTTGATCCCAGCCATTTCTGGTGGCAGGGCATCGATATTCCCACGGCGATTGCAGACCTTGGCGAGGCCATCTTCCACTTCCATGCGAAGGACGTCTTCATCTCCCCCAATAATCGCGCCAAGAATGGTGTGCTGGACACGAAGAGCTATCGCCACATGGCGCAGCGTTCGTGGCTCTTCCGTTCGGTTGGCTGGGGGCACAGCGAGATTGAATGGAAAGCCATTGCGTCTGCTCTGCGCCTTGCGGGCTATGACTATGTGCTTTCCATTGAGCATGAGGATGCACTCGCAAGCATCCACGAAGGTCTAAGCTCCGCGATCAACATGCTCAGCCGCGTGCTTCTCACAGAACCGCAGGTAGAACCGTGGTGGACGTAGCGATAATCAGCTGCGTGAAGCGCAAATAGAAAGGGGGATGCGAAGAACTCGCATCCCCTTTCTGCTTCTGTTCTGTTTCTTTAGACTGTTCCTTCTGCTACGGCCGTGCCTTCCACCACCAATGGCGTAGTGCCCAGCGTGGAATCTGCTTTGTCTTCGTTGTCCTTGAAGACGGCGGTGAACAGGATCAGAACCACCAGCGAAAGCCCCGCCGCCACGATCCAGATCGCGTGCCAGTTGTGTGCTGTGGAGCCGTCGGCCAGGGTGGTGGCGTACTTGTCCACTACCACGCCGCTGAGCCATGCGCCCACAAGCATACCCACACCGTAGGTGATCAGGGTGATCAGACCCTGTGCGGCGCTGCGGTAGGCCAGCGGAGCCTTGCGGTCGGTGTAGATCTGGCCTGTGACGAAGAAGAAGTCATAGCAGATACCGTGCAGCAGGATGCCCAGCCACAACATCCATACGCCTGAACCGGGGTTGCCGTAAGCGAAGGCGGCGTAGCGGAGTACCCATGCAAGCATGCCGCTGACCAGCATCCACTTCACACCCAGGCGGCGGAAGAACCATGGGATGAGCAGCATGCAGCCCAATTCGCTCATCTGTCCACCGGTCATGATGCCCGCTGCATTGTGTACCTGCAGCTGGTTCAGGAAGGGGTTGGTGAAAGCGTAATAAAACTGCAGCGGAATGCAGATCAGGAAAGACGCTATCGCGAAGATCAGGAAGCTCTTATCGCGGAACATGCGGCGCACTTCCACCGGGAACAGGTTGCCCACAGAGAAGGGCTCGGTGGCCTGCGGCGGTGTGGAGGGCAGCGTCAGCGCGTAGAAGGCCATGATCACGGAGGCAACTGCGGAGATGCGCAGTGGCAGGGACGTGGCGTCGGCGTGGAAGAAGCTGATCAGCAGACCAGCACAGATCCAACCAATAGTGCCCAACACGCGGATGGGTGCGAATTCCGTCTTGGGATTGTTGATGTGGCGGAAGGCGACCGTATTCGCCAGCCCCAGCGTGGGCATGAACAGAACCGCGTAGGTCAGGATGATGCCGTACAGGGGACCATAATGAGTCTGGTTCGATGCCAGATACAGCAGCACGGCGCCGACTAGGTGAAGAAGCGCCAGCATGTACTGCGCGGGCATCAGGTTATCCGCAACCCATCCTGCCAGAAACGGCGAGACGAGCGCGCCAATGGCAGTGCTACCCACAATCCACCCGGTTTGCACACCGGAGAAGTGCAGCGTCTGGCTCACCCAAGTGCTGACGGTTACATACCACCCACCCCAGATGAAGAACTCCAGGAACATCATTGCTGCAAGTTTTACTTTGGTCATTCGACAGATGGTCCTTAAATGTCTTGTGAAGGCGTATGTGTCAGCTTACTGGTAACAGGTGTTCCAGCGCTAGAGTCTTACTTGACTCCGTTTGCCGGATTCCAGGAACCCTGCAGCTTGCGTACGTACAAAATCTGGCCGGTATGGTAAGCGTTATGTGTTCCGACGTGTGCCAGGGTGCTGGCAGCCTTGGCCAGATCCGCATCGGAGGCATGCTCCGTCCATTCCTCAAAACCGATCATTACCTTGTCCAGGCGGGAGACGATGTCCGCCCAGCTCTTGGCGTCGAATTTGTTGAACGTTTCATCGTTATTGCCACTGAATTGCGCCGGTTTTTCGCCACGAAGCTGCTGGAGACTTCGCTCATTCCAAAAGACAAGATGCGCGGCCAGCATGCCCACGGAATGGTTATTTTCGGGGTCGACCTTGCCGGCGGCATTCCTGGGAATCCAGCTTGCCTGTTCCGGAGACATACCCGCTACGGCGGCGTTCACCGGCGTAAACCATTCTGCTTTGTTATGTGACGAACGCAACTGCTCCAGCAGGATGGACCGTAGGGTGGCGGGCGCGGCAGGTGACTGCGCGGAAAGTACAGTCGCGGCCAACAGCGATGCTGCGAAAACGACGGAACGAAGCATGGACGGCAGTATACGCACGGCGGAACAGACTTCGATAGGTGCGCTGGTTGACGCTGCAGGCGGCGGGACACGCCGTAACTTCCGGGCGTAAACTGCGTCTAACAACATAGGGCTTCGTGCGCCCGGGAGCTTCCTCCATGAAACTGAAGAATCTGGTTCTCCTCACCACTCTTGCTGCGGTTCCAGCCGTGCCCGTGGTTGCACAAACATCCGGACAGCAAACGCCCACCTCCACGCAGACGCCCACGTCCTCCAATCCTGGCAATACGCCGCAGTCTAAGTCGCCCAGCAATGGTGGTCCCACCGGCGATGGCCCGGTGACTGCAACCAAGGACGACATGGACAAGGCGCGTGCGGAAGCAGCGAAGAATAACAATCAGCCCATTCCGGAGCCGGGCGACGAACTGAAGAAGGACATCAAGAAGGGTTCTGAAGAAGACGTCAGTGCCACAGGTACGCGCGACATCGGCGGTCGTGGCCTAGGCAACTGGTTTTCGACGGACTGGGAAGTCCGCAATGGCAAGTCCTACGCCGTTGAGATTGAGCGTTCCTCGCACCTCATCACAGACCCCGTCATCGTTGAGTATGTGAACCGCGTTGGCCAGAACATCGTGAAGAATTCCGATGCAAAGGTGCCCTTCACCATCAAGGTCATCGACTCCGACGAGATCAACGCCATGGCTTTGCCTGGTGGCTTCTTCTACGTGAACAGTGGCCTCATTCTTGCTGCGGACAATGAAAGCGAACTTGCTGGCGTTATGGCGCATGAGATTGCCCATGTCTGTGCGCACCATGCAGCTCGCCAGATGACGCGTCTGGAATACATGCAGCTTTCTACCGTGCCGCTTATCTTCATGGGTGGTTACACGGCTTATGGCATCTACGAAGCATCGCAGCTTGCTATTCCGCTCGGCTTCTTGAAGTTCTCGCGTAACTTCGAGGCGGAGGCTGACTATCTCGGCATCCAGTACGCGTATCGCTCTGGCTATGATCCGCAGGGCCTCATCACCATGTTTGAAAAGCTGGATGCGTTAGAGAAGCGCAAGCCCGGTGTTCTGGCCCGCGCATTCTCTGACCATCCGCAGACGCCCGATCGCATCGACCGTTCCGAGCAGGAGATCGCGACGATTCTTCCCGCGCGTCCGGATTATCTGGTCACGTCCTCCGAGTTTGATGACATCAAGGCACGTCTGGCTCGCATTCAGAACAAGCGCAAGGTTGATGGTGGCAAGGACGGCAACAAGCCCACGCTGCGCCGCACCTCTGCGAGCAATAACGATCCGGCCAGCACGCAGGACAGCGGCAACAGCAATGACAATCGTCCGGTGCTCAACCGCCGCGATTAAAACATCTTCAATCAAGCGAAAAGGCCCGCAAAACGCGGGCCTTTTCGTGGTTTTGGGGGAGCGGCAGAATGATACCCTTATAGAGGAAACGCAAAATCTAACCTATCGATTTTCGATCCGGACGAGACGCGCCGTACCCGGTAAGGACAAGACGACGCAGCGGAGCGTCTCTTTATGTCGAACCCCTGGGTTCTTATCTTTGTCGCGGGTCTTCTTGAAACCACATGGGCTGTTGGCCTGAAGTACACACACGGTTTCACTCGTTTGTTTCCCAGCATTTTCACACTCATCGCGCTCGCGGGCAGCATGTATCTGCTGGCGCGCGCCGCGCAGACGCTTCCCATCGGCACGGCATACGCCGTATGGGTTGGCATCGGTGCTGTAGGTGCAGCCATCCTGGGCATTGCACTCTTTGATGAACCGGCAACAGCGCCGCGTCTGCTGTTTCTCACGATGCTGATTGGCTCGATCCTCGGTCTAAAGTACACATCGCACTAAAGGCGTCGTTGCCTGCGTTTCTTTTGACGGAAAGCAGGGCTGTTGCACAGATGCGGCCCTGCTTCTTCCTGAGCTGTCTGTATTACAAAGTCACATCGCTGCCGGTCTACAATCAACCGCAATGCGTATTCGATCTCTTCTTGCCACGCTTGTTTTCGCAGCCACTGCCATGGCGCAGTCCACCTTTACGAATCCGGTGCTCGATCACGGCCCCGACCCGTGGGTGGTTCGTTACAAGGGTTCCTATTTCTACATGAACACCACAGGCAAGGATCTGCAGATACGTAAGACCGCGGATATGGCTGCTTTAGACAAGGCTGCGCCGGTGGTCGTGTGGACTCCCGAACCAGGTCACGCTTGGTCGAAAGAGCTGTGGGCGCCAGAGCTGCATCGCTGGGGCAACAAGTGGTACATCTACTTTGCTGCGGACGCAGGAAAGAATGAAGACCATCGCATCTACGTAGTCGAAAATCCGTCAGACGATCCCACGCAGGGCACATGGACGCTGAAAGGCAAGGTCGCCGACAGCACAGACAAGTGGGCTATTGATGCTTCTGTCTTCGAGCATCGCGGCCAGCATTACATCATCTGGTCAGGTTGGCAGGGCGATCAGGATGGCGAGCAGGATATCTTCATTGCGCACATGAGTGACCCGTGGACCATCGATAGTCCGCGTACGCTCATCGGTAAACCCACCTACGATTGGGAACTGCACGGTGATCTGCCAGGGCGCCACGTCAGTGTGAATGAAGGCCCGGAGTTTCTGCCGCATGGCGACAAGCTCTTTGTCACCTTCTCCGCCAACGGATGCTGGACAGATTTTTATTCGCTCGGTGAGCTCGAAGCAAAAGCAAATGCGAATCTGCTGGACGCAAAGAGTTGGACGAAGATTGATCATCCTTTCTTCACAACAGACGCATCGGCACACGCATTCAGTCCCGGTCACAACGGTTTCTTTAACGCACCCAACGGTCAGAATTGGATCGTTTATCACGCAAACCCAGAAGCCGGACAGGGCTGCGGTATTCATCGTTCGCCGCGCATCCAACCCTTTATATGGAATGCAGACGGTACGCCGAATTTCGGCAAGCCGGTGCCTATCAACCAGCCCATGACTGCACCGAGGTGACAATCTGATGCATGTGAGTCTCACGCGCCTGCGCATTCGTTCCCTGCGATTTCTTCCCGGATTTATGGTGTATGCGCTACGGTCAGAGTCTCAGGTCCGCGGCGCGGCAGGCTTTCGTCAAGGTTCGTTGCTGCCGGATCGCAAACGCACTTTCTGGACCATGACGTTGTGGGACAGTTCAGAGAGTATGCGTGCGTATATGACTTCTGGAGCGCATAAAGCAGCCATGCCAAAGCTATTGCATTGGTGCGATCAGGCCAGCGTAACGCACTGGGAGACAGATGAAGACACGTTGCCTTCATGGGAGTTTGCAGCCACTCGCATGCGAAGCCAGGGACGTCCATCCAAGGTGTTGCATCCTGCGTCCGGTCATGCTGACCTTACGTTCGATCCGCCACGTCTGAGTCCGTTCAAACCCATCGCGCCGCGCTAGGCGAAAATCTTTGTTCTTTCCAACCAGACTGGAATCCAATCATCATGAGCGATCTCGTTCTTGTTACCGGTGGCACTGGCTTTGTTGGTATCCACTGCATCGTTGCGTTGTTGCGCCAGGGCTACCAAGTTCGCACCACGGTGCGGTCGCTTGATCGCAGTCATGAGGTCTGCGACATGCTGGTGCGCGCCGGTCTGGGTGATAGCCGCATTGAATTCAGCACTGCAGACCTTACCTCTGACGCCGGATGGCCAGAGGCCGTTGCAGGTTGTCGTTATGTGTTGCACGTCGCGTCGCCGTTCTTCTTCGGCAAGGATGAGAAGGAGATGGATCTGACCACTCCGGCTCGTGAGGGCACGTTGCGCGTTCTTCGAGCAGCGAGAGATGCAGGCGTGGAGCGAGTTGTTCTGACCAGTTCCTTCGCGGCTATCGGTTATGGTCATCCGGATCGTTCCACACCTTTTATGGAAGAAGACTGGACCAACGTAGAAGGCGATGACGTGAGTCCTTACATCCGCAGTAAAGCGATTGCCGAACGCGCGGCATGGGACTTCGTGGCTCGCGAAGGCGGCAATCTTCAACTTGCTTCCGTCAATCCGGTCGGCATCTTTGGCCCTGCGCTTGGCCCGAAGCTCTCAACATCAGTGCAGATTCTGCAACGTATGTTGAGGGGAGAATTTCCCGGCGTTCCGCGCATTGCGTTTGGCGCCGTAGATGTTCGTGACGTTGCAGATCTCGAACTTCTCGCCATGACGCGTCCTGAGGCCAATGGCCAACGCCTTCTTGCCATCAGCGGCAACGCTGTCCCATTCATCGAATACGCAAATATCCTGCGCAAACACTTAGGAGAGCGTGGTGCTAAGTTGCCCAAACGTGAATTGCCCGATTGGATGATTCGACTCTTCGCTCTCATCAAACCAGAGGCAAAAGACCTGATCCCACAACTTGGCAAACGCCGACAGACGACATCAGCAAAGGCACAGCAACTCCTCGGCTGGCATCCGCGTTCCATTGAGGAAGCCCTTAACTCCAGCGCAGACAGTCTCTTTGACCTCGGCCTAGTATGAGCGGTTTGCGATAGGCTGGATGCGTTATGCGAATGCTGGCCAACCTACTCGCAATCTTCGCGCTCACCCTCCCTGTGGCGGCGCAGCAGAAGCTCGCCTTCGACGTGGCCTCCATCCGCGAGAACAAATCCGTCGCGGGACCAGGTGGAGAACAACCCAGCACCAACGTCCCGCTTGGCCCCGGTAATGTCTACTCGCCCACGGGCGGCCAGCTTAACATCCGCAACACCGGATTATTGTTGCTTGTCTCCTTCGCTTATCGGATGAGCATCCCGCAGCAGGATGCATTCCGAGACATGGCCCCCACGTGGGTCACCGAAGAGCGGTTCGACATTCAGGCACGTACCGACAAGACCGATGTCACCAAGGACGAACTTCGCCTTATGATGCGTTCGTTGCTGGCGGATCGTTTCGGACTTGTCGTCCATAACGAAACCCGCACTGCACCGGTGTATTCAATGCAACTTCTCAAGGCTGACACGCTGGGCCCTCACTTCCGTAAACACACCGGGGCTTGTTCCAAAGACTTCAAGGGCAAGACTACCGTTGATGCTGACGCCGACGGTTATCCCGAAGTCTGCGGCGGTCTGCTCCTTCTCTCCGGTAGCGCCAGTACTCATTTCCGCATTGGCGCACGCGACATGCCCATTACCGTCTTTGCCACGTCGCTCACCGGATGGGGTGATCTTGGTCGTCCGGTTATCAACGACACCGGCATTAAGGACAACATTGATTTCGTTCTCGATTTCGTTCCGCCTTACGCGCAAGCTGCCGCAGGAGCAGACGTGGACGGGCAAGGATTTCAGGAAGCGTTGCGTAAGCAACTTGGCTTGAAATTGGAGGCACAGAAGCAGCCTGTTGAGATGATGGTGCTGGATCACATCGACCATCTTTCGGAGAACTAAGCCGGGCTTAGTATCATGCTGCCGTGCTCATTCGGACAGCTTTTCTCGCAGTAGGATTCATCGCGGCCACATTGCCTGCGCTCTCGCAGACCACGCTCAAAGCTATTTCCACGGATGCATCGCTGGTCACCGGTGGCGATGTTCTTGTGGAGTTGCACACCCTTGCGCCCAAGCCATCCGTCACGCTGAACGGCACAGACATCAGCCGCGTCTTCCATGCAGAAGGGCACGGTGATTACCTGGCACTGGTCACCGGTTTGCGTAACGGTTCAAACACACTGCGCAGTGGAACCACATCGCTTACGTTGACGAACTATCCCATCGAAGGTCCAGTCTTCTCAGGCCCGCGCATTGCACCGTTCATCTGCCAGACCAACGATTTCAAACTTCCTGACGGCACAACGTTAGGGAAACCATTGGATGAAAACTGTTCCGCGCGAACGGTAGTGCAGTACGTTTATCTGCCGAAGAACTCGCTGCAATTCAAACCGCTGAAAGACCTCACCAAGGTCCCACGTGACGTAGCGATCACGACCACGGCATCCGGCAACACGGTGAACTTCATTGTCCGTGTGGAGACGGGAACCATGGACCGCGGCATTTACCAGAGCGCCATTCTCCATGACCCCACCAGCGAGCCGCAGCCTACGCCTTTCGCTCCGCCCCGTGGATGGAATCACCATCTTGTCGCATTGCAGGGTTCAGGCTGCCCCGCAGGGTGGTACGTACAAGGTTCGGCGCTCGGTGTCTCCACGCTGGATCGCGAACGGCTCGCACAGGGCGACGCTCTCTTTTCCAACACGCTTAATCACACCAGCAACTCCTGCAATGCCATCCTCGCCGGTGAAGCTACCGCCATGGGCAAGGAGCACTTCATCGAGACGTTCGGTGTGCCTGACTGGACCATTTCCATCGGCGGTTCAGGTGGTGCGTACACGTCATTGCAAATTGCCGATGCCTTCCCTGGACTGATCGATGGTGTGATGATTCGCGCAACATTTCCTGACGCGCTCGCCATTGCGCTTGCTGGACTCGATGCGCATCTGCTGATGCATTACTTCCAGTCCACCGCACCGATGGCGCTAACCGCTACTCAGCAAGCGGCGATCGGTGGTTATCCATCGGTCGAGGCCATGATCGATGCGGCAAATCAAGCACAGCGCACTGATCCTGTTCCGCATCGCGACGATATCAAGGGCTATCTCTCCGCCATGTGGAAAGACGCCGTACCGCGGCCGCTTCGCTACGACCCGGACAAGAATCCAACCGGCGCGCGTCCCACCATCTTCGACTGGGCGCGCAATGCTTACGGTGTCGATCCGCAGACGGGCTTCGCTCTTCGTCCCTTCGACAACACGGGCGTGCAATATGGTCTAAGCGCGTTGAATCGCGGCGTCATCACTCCTACTCAGTTTCTTGATCTCAACGAAAAAATTGGCGGCGTCGACAACGACTCCAACTACATTCCATCGCGTACCCAAGGGAACCTCGATGCCATTCGTCGCACCTATCAGTCTGGATTAATGCTCAGCGGTGGAGGTGGCCTTTCATCAATCCCAATCGTTGATGACGGCACATCCAAAGAAACCGGCGGCTATCACTACGGCTGGTTCCACTTCGCTTTGCGTGATCGCGTCCGCCAAGCCAATGGCAGTTCGGCGAACATGGTCTTCTGGCGCAACATCGTTACCGACGCCGCATCGCAGGACCTGCTCGATCACTGGATTACGGCTTACAAAGGCGACGCGCGTCCCGGTACACAACGGGATAAAGTTCTGCGTAATAAGCCGTCTGCCGGCGTTGATGGTTGCTTCACCGAAGGCCGTTTCACTCGCGACGAACTGGTTTTTCAAGACGCTGGAAGCCCCTGCCAGCACGACTATCCCGTCTACTCCAACGCGCGCCATGAAGCTGGCGGGCCGGTCGCCGGGAACATCCTCAAGTGCGCGCTCAAACCTGTTGATCCTGCTGACTACAAAGCTCCATTCAGCTCAGATGACCTTGTTCGCCTGAAAACCATCTTCCCAAATGGCGTTTGCGACTGGTCCAAACCCGGTATCAACCAGGTTCCTCTCACACCCTGGCCGTCCTTCGGCCCCTCGCCCAAGAACATGGTCTACCAGGCCCCCGCCGTCGAAAATCCAGCGAAAACGCTAAAATAGAGGGCAGGGAATAACAAAATTATGATGACCAACACCAGCCCGCTCTACACCGACGAGCACGCAGCCGCCGGCACTAAAGAGCCCATGCCCGCCATCGAGACGTGGCAGAACCAGTTCCGCTCCTACGAGATCCTGATTGACGATCCCGAGTTCACCAGCGTGTGCCCCCGCACAGGCCTGCCAGACTTCGGCCACATCATCATCCGCTACATGCCAAAGGACAAGTGCCTGGAGCTCAAGAGCCTGAAGGAATATCTCTTCTGCTATCGCAACCTCGGTATCTTTCAGGAAAACATCTGCAATCGCATCCTCGATGACATGGTTGCTGCTTGTGACCCCATCTGGGCTGAGGTGAAGGGTGACTTCCGTCCCCGCGGTGGTATCAGCACCGTGGTTACTGCTACGTATCCGCGTCCGCACCACCAGACCACCCCGTCAAAGTAAGCCACAGGGCAGTCCCGGCGAGATGACACGCATCACAACGTGTCATGAAAAGGCTAACCCTCTCCCTCGTCTTACTGATTGGCTTCGCCACAACGATGGTGAATGCTGTGGCCCAACCCTATCACCATGATCGCGGATGTCGCGATTGGCGCTATCACCATCATCATCGTTACTGCGCTCGCTGGCGCTAGTACTGGAGCATATGACCGGACCTGCTACAAGCGGGTCCGGTTCTTCATTTGCTTACTTAGCGATTGTTGCGGGTCCACACATTTGCACAAAACGCCAGCCGTGTTCGAAATCCAAGACTTTCGTACAGCATCTTTGCTGGAGTGTTTGCTTCGGTCACTGTGAGGGTTATGGCACGTGTGCCTTTCTGTGCCAGCTGCGTGGCCACATGCCTTAGCAACATCTTGCCCATCCCATAACCGCGCCGTCTTGGAGATACACAAAGCTGTGTAATGTGCGCCACGCCAACATCCACTTTGGATACCAGCGCGATGGCCTCAAGTTGACTGCTACGCTCATCCCTCACGACAAAGCTGTTCTCTGCGTCGAACACACCACAGCCGGGGAAGCGCACGATGTTGTGCAGAAACCGCAGCGATCCTTGCACGGTGCGGTACTGATCGTTGATGTTGGAGTCGCCATGAGCCTCATACGCGCGATGGATGAGATCGCCCGCAGGCTGATAGCAAGGTGCTGTCCATCGCACCAGCTTCAGATGTTGCGGCAGCTTCGGCATTGCCTCATCCTCACGCCGAATGAGGCTTCCTTCTGGAATCAGCTCCCGCAGATCTGGCAGGTCCACTTCCATAAACAGGCGAGCGTGTGCCCGAAACTCATGTTCCTGAAACGGCTCCTGCAATTCGCTACTCTCCAGCAGCAACTGTGATTCGACTCTGTCTACACCCGGCGTATGTTGCAACATGGGGAGAAGGTGATGCAGCAACGTAATTTCCAACTCGCGCGCATCATCCCCAATGGCAAACACATCGCCAACCACGGCCTTCTGGGTTTCATACACGGAGAAGCAATAGCCGTGCACTGCACCTGTTGCACGTTCCACTGCGACAAAGCCGGGCAGAATACGCGAATCCAGATAGCCCAGCAGCAGCGCAATGGACTCTGAATAATCCCACCGCAGCCGTTCGTGCCACAGGCGTCCTTCTTCCGCTAGCAGGTCGCGGAGGTCGCGGCCCTTATACAGCCGCAAATCACGTATGTCGTATCGTTCCAGCACGTCTTCCCATCGCTGAGAGTAGACGGTTTTGTCTTTGTTTTGCGGGGTTTATGTGAGCAGGGAACCTCTTTGGTTCCTACTTCAAGGCATCCACGCGATACACCGCCAGCCCTTGCCACACATTTACAAACATCAGCTTGTAATGTCGCCATGGCAGCAGCTTCTGCAGCGAAGCCGAATCATCTGATCGAATCACCAGGATGTGTTCCTCGTTGGGAACGCCTGTGATCACGCTCTGCTTCTCTGTCGCTGACTCTTCCTGCAGATAATGCCGCAACGGCTGGTTGCGATAGAAGCACAACCCATAGTCCGTATCGCGTCGGATATGATGCGTCACCAGAAGCTTCACATCGGGCGCCATTTGATGAATCTGTCGTGCCATGGGCCGCGCCGAATAGTTTTCATCCAACAGCCATCCATTCCGCTGCAGCAGGAAGAACAGCAGGCATAGCACCGGCACGAGCGTCAGCGGACGAAGCCACTGTAGCCCATAACGACGCGTTAGCAGGACGATAGCTACGCCCGTTACCAGCGCAATGGAACCAGCCCATATCAGTGTCCGCGTGGCGGGAATCATGCGCTGATACACCATGTATTGCGGGCACAGAAGCAGGACGAACGTCAGCAATCCGCACATCACTCCGTGCGACACCATCAGCCAGCGTGGCAATCTGGTGCGGCGCACGCGGTACATATAGTCGCCGGTGAGAATCGTGATTGGAGGAATTGAAGGCAGAATGTATCCCGGCAACTTCGATCCAGAGAACGAAAAGAACAGTACTGGAAAGATGGCCCACAGCACGAGAAACTCCGGGAAGGCATCACCTGCGCGCGTATGACCCAGATAGCGAGCGGGCTTATGACGTACCCGCCATTCGGCCCAGGCAATATCCACGGAATCCCACAGGGCGCGTAGCGCCACGATTGTCCAGGGCATCAGCGCGAGTATCAGAACGATTAAGTAATAGAACGGATTCTGATGGTGCTGATAGCGGTCCGATGCAAATCGCTGCAGGTTCTGCTCAAACAAAAAGAACTTATAGAACGTGGGATTGCGTAGCTGCACCGCGATGAACCACGGCAGGACAATCGCCAGGAACAAACAAATGCCCGGCAACCAGATCATCCTTCGTAGCACCTGCCACTCACGCCGTAATCCAACAAACAGCAGGATGATGCTGACGGAAAGGAAGATTGCAACGGGGCCCTTTGCCAGTGTGGCGATGCCGCCAAAGAAGTACAGATCAAACAGCCAGAATTTCTTGCCTGTTTCGTACCACGCGTACCAACCCAACATGCCGATACAGAATGGTGCCGCAAGCTGCATGTCAGTACTTGCACCGCGAGCAAACGCGACAATCGCTACTGCAGAAGCTGTGATGAGAGCAGCGTCTAGATGTCCGCCAGGACGGAATCTACGCATGTGGAGGAAGATCAGAAACACCAACGCAAACGCGCCAGTTGCGCTCGACAATCTCGCAGCCCAGTCGCTCTTGCCAAACTCTTTATAGAAGCTCATGGTGCGCCAGTAATACAGCGCAGGCTTCTCCAGCCACGGATGGCCATAAAGGATTGGGGTAATCGTTCCGCCTTCAGCGCAGAGGAAGCTTGCGTGAATATCTTTCCAGCGCAGGGAGTGCGGGATAACCCGTGCGTTCAATTCATGACAAACGGCCGAGTGCTCTTCCAGCATCTCGACGGCGATCTGCGCATACCGTGGCTCATCCGCTCCAACCAGGCCAATCGCCGGTTGCGAGATCACTGCTGGCCCGATACGAAACGGCACGAGCCCGAAGAACAACAACAACGCAGTTACGACGCACAGCACCACCAACTCGCGCAAAGTGCATGCAGCTTCCGTCTGCAGCCGTGCGCGCCATCCTAGTGGCTGCGCGGAAACATCATCCGGCGGAATCGCCGATTCGTTCTGTATGGGTTCGTTCACGGTTTGGGATGCCGAATCTGAGGCTAACAGACAGTCCCGGCTGCCGCGGCACGTTCGATCTCTTCATACATGGCAGTCAGTACTCGCGCCACGGAAGCATCAAACGATCCCTCCAGTGTGCAACCTGCGGCATTTCTGTGACCTCCGCCGCCAAGACGGCTGGCAACGGCCGAAACATCCACGCTTGATTTCGATCGCAGGGAAGTCCGGAATCCCACAGGGCCGCCATTCGTTTCTCGAAGGAACACTGCCGCTTCCACGCCTGCGATGGAAATCAGATAGTTCACGGTACCTTCAGAATCCTCATCCGTTGCTTTGAACTCAGCGAGGTCATCCTGGGTGATCCACGACCAAGCCACGCCCTGCTCAATCCTGATCCGCGACAGCGCGCGACCTAACAACTGGATGCGGCACGCCGGTACGCTATACAAAACGTCACGCGCCACGCTATCCGCTTTGGCTCCCAAATCGATCAGTGCATGCGCCAGGGTAAAGGTATCGGCAGAGGTGCCGGGATAGGTAAACGATCCTGTATCCGTCATCAGCGCTGTGTATAGGCAGGTGGCAATCGCCGGCGTCACATCAACACCCAGTGCAATCGCTACCTCAAATACCATCGCCGCCACAGCCGAAGCTTCCGGGTCAATCCAGTTCAGCGTGCCAAAGTGAATTCCCGTCAGGTGATGGTCGATGTTCAGAAGTCGCATGCCGTCCAGTCCAGTTAGACCGGTGCGTAGTGTACCGTCGCATTCCAGAATGATGGCGGCGTCATACGCGGATGCATCCACCTGACGCGCCTGCCGGATGCGTGCGATTCCCGGAAGTGTGCGATACACCTGCGGTACCGGATCGGCGAGGACCATGTCCACTTCTTTGCCGAGGCGATGCAGGATACTTCCCATGGCCAGCGTCGATCCCACTGCGTCACCATCCGGGCGCGCATGCGACGTCACCAAAAAACGGCCGTGCTGACGAATCTCCTCTGCAATCTGCTGCAGAGGGGTTTCCGCTGGCCCAGGCTGCGGATCAAAGTCTTGCGACATATCATTGGAATAGCGCAACGGTGACGCCATCAGGATGGATTTGCCTCCGTGGCTCCGGCGCGCCGCCGTCCTTCACGTTTCCTCATCCGCGTCAGCAGTGTGTCCATGCGCGCGTTAATTTTCTCAGACCGGTCAATATGAAACGAAAGATCCGGAATATGGCGCGTTCCCATGCGGTCCAGCAACTCGGCGCGAATATAGCCCTTGGCTGCGCGCAGGCCATCCAAGGTGCGCTGTTCGTCCCCTTCGTCGCCGTTTACGGCTATATACACGTGACCGCTCTTCCCACCCGGTTCCAGCGTAACTTCGGTTACCGTAGCCGATCCAATCCGCGGATCGGAGAGCTCGCCGTCAATAATGACGCCAATTTCTTCCCGCAGCGTCTCCTGGACACGGCTCCGATGATGTTCTCTTGCGCGATGTTCCGGCATGGCAACTTCCCCGTTTCTGACAGTTCAGGATACCAAAGCAGGGTTGTGGAAACCTTGGTAAAGAAAAAACTTGCTCTTTCCGGTAACTTCCTGCATTCGCCTCGGCCATGTAGGACGTATTGAAAAGTGAACAGGCTGTTTGAGGAGTAAGGAAAAATCGGGTGACGGCAACCGAAGACGAGTTTCGGGACATCGTTGAAAGCCACAGTTCCATGGTCTTTTCCGTGGCGCTGCGTCTTGTCGGCGACCGCGGTCTGGCAGAGGAAGTAGCACAGGATGTCTTCCTGGAGCTGCATCATTGGCTTCCTCGGCTGGAAAGCGCGGACCACGTGCGCCATTGGCTTCGTCGCGTCGCCACCCACCGTTCCACAGACGCTCTCCGGCGCCGCAAGGTTCGGCCGGAGGGGCAGTCCGACGAGTGGGAAGACAAACATGATCGCCCCGGCGATTCCGGCGGATCAGACTGCGGTTCCATGGGGGTTGCCATGGAACGCATGCTGCTCAGCCTGCCAGAGGCACAACGTACCGTGCTGGTCCTTCGCTACAGCGAAGACCTCACACCGGAAGAGATCGCCCGTACCACCGGCGACCCAGTGGCTACCGTCAAGAGCCACCTGCAGCGCGGCCTGCAACTGTTACGCCGCAAAGGATCAGTTGTTTTGAAGGAGTATGTTCGTGGATAAATTCGAGCGGAACGAACAGATCGAAATCGAGGAGTTGGAGCACGACTTGCGCGCATGCATGCGCCACGTACCCGCTCCGGAAGGATTTACGGATCGTGTGATGCAGCGTGTCGCGGCCCGCGAAGCTGCACGGAAACAGAAGAACCGTCTTGCCGTTTTTGCTTCGGCTCACAAACGTGCCAGTTGGTGGACAGCCGTAGCCGCAACGCTTCTCTTTGCCGTCGGTGGTGACATGGTGCATCTGCACCACGTCCGCGAAGCGCGTCGTGCAGCGGAAGCGCAGCAGCAGCTTGATCTTGCTTTGCAGTTGACCAACCACGCTCTTGATCAGGTAGACACCAGTATGGAGCGCACGCAGGCAGCCCGCTTTACCCAGATCGCGCTGGAACTAGCGAAATAACTTTTAGAACTTAGGTTTTGAGGACACGCACGATGAACGACATTCTTTCTCCCCGGCAACTCGCTGCAGCAACTATGTTGGCGGTCTGTACGCTGGCGGCCCATGCGCAAACTGCCAGCACGCCTGCTAACAAACAGCCGTATCTGCTGGCGATGCGCAGCGGATCGAGCACGACGACCCTTACGGCTTCGTTCACCGGCGAAGGTGCTCATGCGTATTCCGTCACGACGCACGATGACGGTTCGACGGTAGTTACAGAGCAACCTGCTACCGTTAGTTACGATCCGCAGACGAAAGACGATCTGATGGAGGGGCTTGATCGCCTTGGTGCGAATGCGAAGGAGCGTAACGAGGTCAATCTGGACAAGAACATGATGGCGCTCGCCGGTAACAACGGTCGTTATGGTGACCTTTCCTCCAAGATTGATCTCATCACCGTTCGCAACTATGAGTTCGCGCAAAAGGGCCAGTACCAGCGGAGCGATCTGGATGCTCTGCGCCGCAAGCTGGAGGGCAACGGCTGGTCTCACGTGATCCGTAACGAAAGCGATGGCGAGAGTAATGACATCGTGATCCGCAGTGGCGGAGACGGCTTCATCAGCGACATGGTCATCGTGAACGCTGAATCGCGTGAAGTGAATGTTGTTCACATCCGCGGCCACTTCCGCATGGAAGACGTCAATGGCGCGATGGGCCGTGTCATGGGCATCTCGCATGGCGCTGGAGCAGGTGCCATGGGGCCGCTTATGGGGATCACTGGCAGCAGCCACTATTCCCGCAACAAGGCAACGCCACCTACACCGGCCACACCCGCAACTCCTGCGACACCTGCCACACCGGCTACTCCCCCTTCGCCGCGATAGGACGACTCTAACTGCAATAACGATGCCCAGGTTCAAATCGAACCTGGGCATCGTTGGTTTAGGGCGAATCTCTTTCAGTAAAGCAAAACCGTTACTCTCCAACAGAATCTTCTGGTCGCAAGTCGGAGTGTCGCACTGCGATTCGCTCGTCGAAGATGTAGCAATCACCCTTCCATTGGCTTTCTTCTGCCGGGGTTTCCTCCAGGTAACGCAGAATCCCGCCACGTAGGTGATACACCTCTGGAAAGCCTTGCTGCAGCATGTAAGCGGAAGCCTTTTCGCAACGAATGCCACCCGTACAGAACATCGCTACCTTCGTATGTCGTGCCGGATCAAGATGCTCCTGCACCCATTGCGCGAAGTCTGAGAACTTTTCGAGGGGAGGCATTACGGCTCCTTCGAAGGTTCCGATCTCAGTCTCGTAGGTATTGCGGGTGTCCAGAAGAAGCACATCGGGGCTGGAGATCAACTCATTCCAACCCACAGGCTCAACATACTTACCGGGTCGCGCTGGATCCACTGGGTCATCTGTGCGAAAGGTAATGATCTCGCGCTTGCGCTTGAATTTCAGGCGACGGAAGGGCGGCTTCTCACTGTAAGAAAACTTCACCTCGGCGCGATCCAATCCCGCGCGCTCCACAAGCAGATTCAGAAACTGCTCCATTGTCTCTGCTGAGCCTGCCATCGTGCCATTGATTCCTTCGGGCGCCAACAGCGTGGTGCCGCGCAGGTCAGTAAGGGCAAACTTCTCATGCAGTTCGTCACGCAGACTCTGCGGATCGGTGAGAGCGAAGAAGCGATAAAAGGCAGCGACCGTGTACATCTTGTTTCCAGTGTAAAAGCCGCGCAAAGCAGTGGGAGCGCTTGCTCAAGCAAATTGCTCAAGTGCGAGGCTATGTTCATGAAAATCTGGCTGGAAAAGAGAAGTGAATGGTGACCCGGGCAGGAGTCCAACCTGCGACCTTCGCCTTAGGAGTGCGCCGCTCTATGCAACTGAGCTACCGGGCCACGTTTCGCTAGTGTAGCTGAATCATTCCAGTAATTTAGTTACCCCCGGAACGGAAAACGATGTAAATCGCCCCTAGCAGATCATCCGTTATCAGGTAGCGATCGTTGTCGAGCCGCAACACCCCACAAGGGCGTCCTGCGACACGCGTCCGTCCTGCTGTGGTTTCCAGGAAGCCCGTCATGAAATCCTTCGCTTTCCAATCGGTTCCTGCGACAGAAACTACGCGATAGCCTGTGCCAATCCGAGGATGCCCAGCCCCATGCAATGCGACGAGATACTCGTTATTCGTAACTTTCTCGATACCGAGTGGCGAACTGTGGGCGACAAAGCCGGTAAGGGGAACTTTCACACCGTCGCAAACTCCCGGCGCTTTGCCTAACTCCGGGTCAGGATGAACCTTTCCACCCTCCACATAACAAGCTGGCCATCCCACATTCATCGGTTTGCCTGACGTATATGCTGCAACGATCTCCGCTGCTGAAAAGCGCAACAGGGTGTCTTCAGGAGCCTTATCTCCTAACTGGTCGTCGCCCATGTTGGTCGCCAGCAGGCTGGAGGAAGCCTCATCCCAGAGCAACCCCACTGCGTTGCGCACATTCTTCACCACGATCTTGCTATGGCTGCCGTCTGGATCCATCACACTGATGGTGGCTCGGACAGCTTCCTTTTCTGCGCATGCGTTGCACGACGAGCCAACCGAAACAAACATATGTGGCTTGCCCGCAATGGTGCCAAACACAACGGTACGAGTGAGATGCCAGCCGCCGTATTTGTAGTCCAGACCGTAGTCAGGATAGTGCGCTAATACCTCGGGTTCGCTCGATGGTTGCGTATCACCAGCCTTGTACCTGTAGCGGACCAATCGGTCCGTTAGTGCAACGTAAAGCCACGTCTGTCCACCGGGATCTGTGAAGAAGGCGATGCTATTGGGATTTCTCAAGTTTTGCAGATACGGAATCGCACGCGCGAAGCGGTTCTCTGAGGGATTCCAGCCATCGAGGATCAGGACCTGGCCGCGCTTGTTGTCGGTGCGGTTGAGCATGTCTGTGGCGAAGATGCGACCGTCTGGCGACTTCGTAAGAAAACGAACCCTCTTTAGCCCGTCCAATGCAACTCGCACATCGTATCCAGCAGGCAGGTTTAGGGTTATTGCCTTGCCATTGGCTTGTAATCGGTGTGAAACCATCTGGCATTTCGCTTGAATGATCGACAACAGGAGAAGGAAAACCGTTACGCTCCGATTCATATGGGAAAGGGACTGCATTAAGGGGGCTCGGGTTGCCGCTTTGGTAAACTTAATGCTGAGGTTCCCATGCCCGAGATCACTCGCCGGAAGGCCGTCACGGTTAAGATTGGCAACGTTCGCGTCGGCTCTGACGCCCCGGTTGTCGTGCAGTCGATGACCAACACCGACACCGCCGACATTGAAAGCTCTATTCAGCAGATTGCCGCTCTCGCACGCGCCGGTAGCGAGATGGTACGAGTTACCGTCAACAACGATGACGCTGCGAAGGCACTGCCGTACATCGTGGAAGGCATCCGCAAGAAGGGATGGGAGACACCCATCATCGGCGACTTCCATTACAACGGCCATCTACTGCTCGCCAAGTATCCGGACTGCGCACAGGCGTTGGCGAAGTACCGCATCAATCCCGGCAACGTATCCATCGGTCGCAAGGACGATGACAACTTCCGCACCATGGTAGAAGTTGCAGTGAAGTATCAGAAGCCTGTCCGCATTGGCGTGAACTGGGGGTCGCTGGATCAGGCATTGCTGACGAAGATGATGGACGAGAACAATCGCTCCGCGAATCCTTTGCCTGCGCGCGAAGTGATGCTGGAGACGATGGTGCGTTCTGCACTTGATAACGCTGCTGCTGCAGAGCGTTATGGACTGCGTCGTGACCAGATTGTTCTCTCAGCCAAGGTCAGCGGTGTGCGCGATCTGATTGATGTTTATTCCGAACTCGCAAGCCGTACGGATCATGCTCTGCACCTTGGGTTGACTGAGGCAGGTATGGGCATGAAGGGTACGGTGGCTTCTACCGCTGGACTTGCTCCGCTGCTGTTGAAGGGCATTGGCGACACGATCCGCGTGTCGCTCACACCGACGCCTGGTGGTGACCGCAGTGAGGAAGTGCGTTGCGCACAGCAGATCCTGCAGGCTCTCTCCATACGCAGCTTCGCACCTCAGGTCACAAGCTGCCCTGGTTGCGGACGCACTACGTCGACCTACTTCCAGATGCTGGCGGAGCAGGTGCAGAACTACATCACCTCATCGATGCCGGAGTGGAAGGTTCAGTATCCGGGCGTAGAGGAGATGAAGCTGGCTGTGATGGGTTGCGTGGTGAATGGACCGGGCGAATCCAAGCATGCCAACATTGGTATCTCGTTGCCGGGTACGTTTGAGGAGCCCAAGGCGCCTGTGTATATCGATGGCAAGTTGGCCATGACGCTGAAGGGCGACCACATTGTGGATGAGTTCAAGGTCATCCTGGACGACTACGTGAAGAGCCACTACGGCAAGGCACAGATCGAGGAGTTGGTCTCCGCGTAGTTCACTTACCTACACACATACACAAAGGCGCATGCTCTCTGCATGCGCCTTTGCTATTGCTGCTGACACTACGAAGGTAGCGTGATCTCCTTCGCTACATCCGCAAGTATCTCGTACGAGCGGAGACGGTCAGCCTGCTCGTAGGTATCGGTCACAGCGAAGATCTCATCCACTCCGAGCCAATCTACGGTGCGCTGCAGTCGTTGTTTTACAGATTCATGATCACCAACAACAGCGAGTGCAAGTCGCGCTGCGACGGCGTCGGCTTCGGCGGAGGTCCAGAGGTCGGCCATGGAGTCTACTGGGGGGCGTACCTCTATGGGTTGGTTGCGTACCAGGGAGAGGAAGCGTTGCTGGGGTGTGGTGAACAGCCGCTTGGCGTGTGCCTCCGTGTCGGCGGCGATGACTGGGAGGCCGACCATTGCGTATGGCTTGTCTAGTACATCGGACGGTGTGAAGTGTCGGCGGTAGAGCTCCATGGCCGGTTCGACGTACTGCGGGGCGAAGTGGGCGGCGAAGGCGAAGGGCAGCCCGAGATGTCCTGCTAACTGGGCGGAGTAGCCGCTGCTGCCTAGCAGGGTGATGGGTACGTGGGTGCCTTCGCCGGGGACGGCGTGGACGATCTGGCCCGGTTTGGGGTCGCCGAGATACTGGCGTAGCTCCGCTACCAGTTCGGGGAAGTCGTCGCCGCTGCTGGTGCGGCGGAGGGCACGCATGGTGGGCATGTCAGAACCGGGTGCGCGGCCCAGGCCGAGGTCGATGCGGTTGGGGTACATCGACGCCAGTGTGCCGAACTGCTCCGCGACCACTAATGGTGCGTGGTTGGGAAGCATGATGCCGCCGCTGCCGACGCGGATGGTGGATGTCTTGTCTGCGACGTGGCCGATGAGGACGGCTGTTGCCGAACAGGCGAGGCCGCGGATGCTGTGATGTTCCGCCAGCCAGAAGCGCTTGTAGCCAAGACGTTCCACGTGTTGCGCCGTCTCCACACTGCGCGCGATGGCGTTGCCGGTGGATTCGTCGGGACGCATACCAACCAGATCGAGTACAGAAACCTGTAATTGCCTGCTCATGCATATTGGATGATGCTTCGATGGACATCGAACCATCGCTTGGATTACGGCGATAATGGAGCGATATGACACGCGCCAAAGCCTTCCTGATCCGACCTTTGCCTGCAACCGTTGAAGCCGCCATTGCGACACATTTCGATGTGGTTCGTGCGGAAGGGGATCGAATTCTTTCCGCGGCGGAAGTGCTGGAGGGGGCACGGGGTTGCCGGGTGGTATTCGTGTCGGCCATGCAGCCGATGGGGCGTGAGGTGATTGCGGCGTTGCAGCCGGAGCTGAAGGCTGTTGGCACGGTGTCTGTGGGCTACAACCACATCGACCTGGAGGCTTGCCGCGAGTATGGCGTGAGCGTCTTCTACTCGCCCGGGGTATTGTCCGATGCGTGCGCCGATCTGGCTGTGATGCTGGTGCTGAATGCCGCGCGTCGTGGGCATGAGGCTGAGGCGCTGGTGCGCAGTGGTAAGTGGCCGGGTTATAGCAACGTGCAGTTGCTGGGTATTGGATTGACTGGTCGTCGTGCGGGCATTCTTGGCATGGGCCGCATTGGACAGGCGATTGCGGCGCGTCTGCGTGGCTTTGGTACCGAGATCCACTATCACAACCGTCGTCAGCTCTCTGCCGCCGAGGAGCTTGGTGCGACTTACCATGCGTCCGCGGAAGAACTGCTGCGCGTGAGCGACTTCCTGGTGCTTTGCGCGCCGGGAACGCCGGAGCTGCACCGCTTCCTGAACCGTGAGCGTATTGCGGTGCTGCCCGAGAATGCTGTGGTGGTGAATGTGTCTCGTGGTGACACGGTGGATGATGATGCGTTGATTGAGGCGCTGAAGTCTGGTCGTGTATTCGCTGCGGGGCTAGACGTGTATGCGAATGAGCCTGCGCTCGATCCGCGGTATATCGAGTTGGAGAATGTCTTCCTGACACCGCATATTGCCAGCGCTACGACCGATACTCGTCATGCGATGGGAATGCTGGTGCTGAATGGCATTCTTGCGCATGACGCTGGGGAAGCGCCGGAAAATCAGCTCTGCTAGTTATTTCGTACCGTTCTCAACGGCACTTCGACGTGTTGGGGTGGGACCCTCCCCCTCCCCCTGTTTTTCTAAAATCGTCTTTCTATTGGGTTTACGTTTTGAGTGGCTGTAAAATCGTCTTCCGATTGGGGTTAGAGGCAAAATCGTCTTTCTAAAAGAGTTAGGGCCGCGCTCAGCGCGGCCCTTTTCTCTTCTATTTCTATTTTAATTGTTTGGTGGAAATACCATGCCAACTCTATGTTATTTGGTTTGTTGTGTTTAGGTGGTCCAAGGGCTTGACAGCACTTTCTAATGGTTCTGAAGCTCTCCTTGCGTAAGGTTCGAGTTTCGTACCAAGATGGCCCAGCGGTATGCGGCGAATTCTATCGCTTTGGTCCCCACCATTCAGGAAGTAATTTCGGAACTCGAAGTTTGGCAGCCACAGGTCCCCAAACGGGTTGAAATTCAGAGAGCAGATTCGAAATTGCCTTCCCTTCGATTCCCATGGCCATGCGTTGCTCAGCGTGGGTGACGTCGTTGTAGCCATCCGGAAGGTACGCAATGCCGACGAAGCCACCTGCCGCAGAACTCGTGAAGGTACTCAGTGCGAACATGCGGTGACCTGAGTCGGACTTATCCACCACTGTCCATGCCAAGGCATGGCTGATACGCACTACCGGGTTCTTGCTCTCGGAACGTTTGTATCGAGGGTCTTCGTGGAACAGTACTTGTGTGGCGAAATCTGCCGTACTCCGAGCCGAACGCTGGGCGAGCTCGTTGCCGTAGTTCGCCCAAAGGCTCCCATTCCGTCCTGCCATTCTCGCGGGTACTCTTTCTTCGGGTTTGCCATCTTCATGCCCGCGCCAAAGAGCGGGTAAATCACTGCGGCTGGTGAATAGGTCTTGTGATAGTAGATCTCCCACTTATCGTGTGCGGTGAGCATGGTTCCAGAGACAAACTTGGGAGGCAACAGAGGAATTGTGTTGATCTTCGTCTGTGTCTGATGCGATGTCTCTTGATCTTGCGCGTCCATTTCGTTCTGAGGAGCGGGTGCGTCCGGGAGCGCATCGACTTCGGTGAGAGATGAGGATGTATCTTTCGCGGTCGGGTTACTGCTTGCGATGGAGGTCTCTGTGAAGAGCACGCTCTGAGAGTTTGCGGATTTGGCGATACCAAGCGAGGCTACGGCGATCGCAATTGTGGCAAACAGCTGATACAGGTTTTTCGAGGCGAAGCAGTCCTTCATAATCTCCCGGGAACACTTGATGATTTGTTATTGCGAGCCTTCGTTTCGACCTGCAGCACGTTCTTGTTGCCAGTGCGGCCGAGCGTTGGATTGAGTGGCTCTTTCCCGATTAGAGCGGCTCAAGGTGCTTTCGTTAGGTCGAGAAACTACTTCTCGACACTTCACGACAAATCTCTTTCACAACGAACCAGTGAAAGATTCATCCTGTGTTGAGAAGTGTCGACTAACGCATCTTCCCGCCAAAGCTCCCGTCTAGCACACAGGAGCCAGCATGTTTCATAACCGCAGGGCAAGCCTTACTCAGCACGCAGCCAAGATGTCAGTTTCGGTCTCGCCGTTTGGTGATGCACGCATATCACGAGGGGAGCGGCACAGCACATCCTTAAGCATCGCGCTTACACACATAGCAACAAGCATCCAGTGGCTCTCGCCTATGGTTGGCGCATTGGTTCCGGAAAAGGCTCTTTTGATGTGCTGTCTTGCGTCGGGCATCCGAGCCCTGGCGAGACGGATAGCGGGATTCTCTACGTCACAACCAACCAGAGATCGAGCTGTGTGACCATGAGGGATTTGAAATGATGATGGCCTTTTCCGAATATCTGGCGGCAGTTCTCGACGTTCCCATGATCAGGATGAGCGAAAATACGTTAATGACACGTCAAGTGGTAACGGATGCGGGACAATCGATCCCTCTGCTGCTGATTGACGATGATCGTTCTCTCGCGTCTCTGCTTATGGAGTACTGCATCCCAGCAGGCTTTTCTATTCATTCGGCACTGAGTGGCGAAGATGGACTCCTTCAAACACGTCAGAGATGCTTTTCTCTCATCATCCTCGACGTAAGCATGCCTGGCATCGACGGTTTCGAAGTGCTCAAGCGCTTACGCGAATTCACAGACACGCCGATTCTCATGCTGACTACGCGGGATGCGTCGGTAGATCGAGTACGTGGACTAGAGAGTGGCGCTGATGACTATCTAGCCAAGCCATTCCAGCCAGAAGAACTGATTGCCCGCATCAAGTCCATACTGCGACGCGTACACCGCAAAGAGAGGAGTGGTCAGATTGTGGTGGGCGACCTTGCGATGTATGAGGCAGAACGATCTCTCTTGTTATCCGGTCAGCGGCTTGACCTGACTGGAGCGGAATATGGCTTACTCCGTTTGTTGTTGCTTAGCTCAGGAGAACCTCTCACTCGTGAAGAATTGATTCCCATCATCTTTGGGCGTGAACCCAATAGCTTCGATCGTAGTATCGACAATCTAGTGAACAATCTTCGGCGAAAGCTTGGAACACATCCCGATGGTTCGGAGCGAATCAAGTCTGTTCGCAACGTAGGGTATTGTTACGTGCAGATGAGCGGCGAGAGTGGAACATGAAGTTGTTTTTTCGCACCATGCTCATCACCTGGGCCGTGATGTCATTGGTTGCGTTATTGGCATTATCCTTGCCGTCTGTCTTTAAGCCATTTGGAGCGCGGGCCGTTCCGTTCCACGCACTGGAAGGATGTGCTGAACGAGCAGTACTGCAACATCAGAGTGGTCAACCCCAACTTCACGAAGACGGTTCTGCTTGCGCGAATGGACGGCTGGTGGCAGTCGACACTGCGATCAAGACTGACCTTGCGGGACATTCTCTCTCCGCCGATCAAATACAGATGGTGCGGAGTGCGGAGCAGAGTGGTGGCTTCGTGGTGAAGTTTTCACCAGAGGGCACCGACGTGGCGCTTCGCATTGATTCTGCTCCACGGCCGAATGTTTATCTAGCAACGATTCCTTCCGCGGAGCCGCACTTTTTATTTCGTCATCTCAGCACATTGTCACCGATCTTCATCGCGGGCGTTCTCTCTCTGTTTGTAGCGGCTTATGTTGTGCGTCCACTTACCGGTTTAAATACTGCGACGGAAAAGTTCGGAGGCGGAGATCTGAAGGTGAGAGTGCAGGCCCCGCTTGCAACACGCAAGGATGAGTTGGGGGATTTGGCTCGTACGTTCAATGGGATGGCTGGACGCATTGAGTCTCTGGTTGTCGGATACAAAGATTTTTTGGCGCACGCATCGCATGAACTCGGTTCTCCTCTTACGCGCCTGAATATCGCGCTGGCATTGGCACAAAGGAAGGCTGGTCAAGATCTTGAACAGGAACTTGATCGCATTCGCCAGGAGTCGTATCGCCTCAATAGCCTGGTACACGAGATGTTGTTACTCGCGAGAATTGAGAGCGGGAATGAAGTAAATAAAGAAGCGACACTCTTCGATGTGCGAACAATTATTGAAGAAGCGCATCGTGACGCAATGTTCGAGGCCGAGCAACACCAAAAAACTGTTGAGAGTACAGTGGTCGAAAGCTTTGTGGTTCGTGGTTATCCTGTTCTTCTGCAACGAGCCGTAGACAACGTCCTTCGAAATGCAGTTCGATTTGCGCGGCAACGTATCGCAATCGAAGTCTCACTCTCACGAGTTGAAACGCTGCGCAAAGGGCTCATCGTTATTCGAGATGATGGACCTGGTATTAAAGCCAAACAAGAGGAAGCTATCTTCGAACCATTCGTAACATTGTCAGGATCCGAACTGACTGGCATAAGCGGAGGGTCGGGACTGGGACTCGCCATCGCACGACAGGCCGTCCTTGCGAATGGCGGTTTCATCTCCGCTCAGTCGGCACGCGACGGTGGCCTGGTGATTACGATTGAGTTGCCCGCGGAATCATAGATCCCTCATCTGTTTAAGTTCCTGATGCAGGACTGAAATGTACGCCATCGATATTTTGCCTTCTGAGTTGTGGCGATCCACGTATTTCTTATCGGTGTTGTTTGTGTCTGAGCGCCTGTTCGTTTCAGGAGAGTTATGAGGTTTGTGTCGGGAGTTTTCCTGGTGGCTTGTCTGGCCATGTGCGGACAGAATGTGATGGCTGGAGCCGATCGCGTTAATGGGAAATCGCTCTTACCGCAGAGAGTGCTTGCGGAGGCTCAGGCGCGCGTGGATGCCAAGTGGTATCCAACGCTGGTGATTGCGTATGTGGATGGCGATCGCAGTGAGGTGGAGACGTTTGGGAGGCTTTCCAATGGAGCGAAACCAAATGGAGACACGGTTTATGAAATTGGCTCGATCACTAAGACATTCACGGCTGCGTTGTTGGCCGATGAGATTCGGTCAGGACGTGTGAAGACTGATACTCCGGTTACGGCTTTGCTCCCGGATTACAACGTTCCTGCTCGTAATGGTGTCTCGATCACGTTGGCGGATCTTGCGACGCAGTCTTCTGGATTGCCTTATATGCCGGAGAATATGAGGTCTGCGGATGCGGCAAATCCTTATGCTGACTATGATGCGGCGAAGTTGAAGGCCTTTCTTGCTGGCTATGTGTTGAAACGCAATCCCGGCGAAGCTTATGAGTATTCGAACCTTGGGTTTGGGTTGTTGGGTTTCGCGTTAACGCAACCTCAGCACTATGGTGAGGCTTTGCGAGCGAAGATTTTTCAGCCGCTTGGAATGACGATGACCGCGGTTGGACTGACCGATAGGATGAAGGCGCATCTGGCGACGGGGCATAACAATCACAACAGGGAAGCAGAGAATTGGCGGTTTGATGATGCTCTTGCGGGATGCGGGAGCATTGATAGTACGGGCAACGATATGCTGCGCTATCTGAAGGCAAACATGGCGATTGGTGGGACTTCGATGTCGTCTTCTTTTCAGTTAGCGCAGCAGCCTCTTCGCGATGTGAATAAGACAGAGCGCATTGGTATGGCTTGGATGACGCGTGCGTCGCTGCCTGAGGATGTTATCTGGCACAACGGAACGACCTTTGGTTATGCGAGCTTTATCGGGTTTACGGCTGATAGGAAACGCGGCGTCGTCATTCTGACGAATATCGGTGGGAGTGTTGACGATCTTGGTTTTGCAGCCTTATCGGATGCGCCGCTGCGTACTTACAAAACGGTGGCGGTGGATCGATCGATTCTTAGTAGCGATGAGGGAGTGTTTAAGACTGCAGATGGTGGGTTGATCAAAATCTATCGTCAGGATGGGCAGCTCTATGCCCAGGCTAAGGGAGAAGATGGGATTCCGCTGTTCGCGCTGTCATCAGAAGAATTCTTCACGCGGATTGATGGATTTCATTTGATCTTTCCTCGCAATGGCGATGGGCACAATGACAGCATTGTTCTTCGGCAGCAGGGTGGGGTTGACCGTGTTGCTCCCAGGCTTGAGGGTGCGGAGGCTGCTGCTGCGCTTTCCAAGTTTTAGGAGAAGGCGCTTCCGCTGAGGGGTTAGTTAACTTTCTTATGCTTTATTCGCGAGCGCGAGTGAAACTGCGAGTTGGTCGCCTTGCGGAGTGACTGATACTGCACGGAAGTCTTGCACTAATAGATCGTGTTGCAGTTGCTCTGCTGGCATGGTGGTTAGTAGTCCTACTACCTGCATGCCTGCGCTGAGTGCTGCGTCGATGCCGGGGCGTGTGTCCTCGAAGACGAGGCAGTCTTTGGGTTGAACGCCCAGTATTTCTGCGGCTTTTAAGAAGCCTTCTGGATTTGGTTTGCCCTTGCTGATCTCATCCACTGGAACGAGGACTTCTGGCATCGGTAGTCCGGCAGCGTTTACGCGGATGGTGGCTAACGTTCTCCAAGCTGATGTGACGATCGCCCATGGATGGCCTTGTATTGCTTTTACAAATTCGAGGGCTCCGGGAATGGCGACGATGCCTTCCAGAGTGGTTTCTTCATGCACTGCGAGTTCTGCGACGTCTGCGGCGTGATCGTGTCCGGGGCGGAAGTGCTCCATCGTTGCCGATCCGGGACGTCCGTGCGAGAACTTGAGGATGGACTCGAGGTGAAGTCCATGACGTGAAGCCCATTTGGCCCAGCCTTGTTCGACAACTGCAGTTGAGTCGACAAGTGTGCCATCCATGTCAAACAAGATGGCTTTGCACCAAATGGTTACGGACTGATCCATGCTTCTGTTGCTCCTCACAAAGGCTTCAAGCGGAAGGCTCTCTACCAGCGTGAGCGATGCGAGGCGGTTCTGTCCAATCGTTAGCGATCAATGAGAGAGCGACTCTTCGAGTTCGCTCTCTTCGGGTGCGTCTGTGGGGCTTGAAAATTCCATGCGGTAGCCGTCAGGATCGATGACTGGGACTACCCATAAGCGGTTTCCTACGAAGGGACGATTGCGGGTTTGTAGGCCGCGTGATTTGAATTCGCGATAGAGCGCTAGCGCGTCTTCGCATTGAAAGCAGATGTTGATTCCTGATCCCAGCGGCTCTTTCGGTTTGCGTTCCGGGATGTACTCCTGCAACATGATCGCGGCCTCGCCAAGCTCAAGCCAACACCAGCGAATCTTGCCGTTGGGCTTGTCTCCATCTTGATGGCTATCTGGAATCCACCAGCGCTTCATGATGAAACCGAGGCCGTCTACATAGAAGCGCAGCGACGTTTCCATGTTGATCACGCTGAAGAACGGGACTGCTTGTCTTACGTTCGCGCTTGCCATGGATTCGTCTGGCATCTTTCTACCTCATTGGCACGCCTGGAGAGTTGTAGCTGGTACGGCGTTTACCAGCATCAATCCAAATGAGCGGAGACAATCACTGAGATGCCAAGCTTACAACTTCGTCTATGCATAGACGATAGGCGACGGCATCGCCGCGATGGAACATGTTCTTCCACCGTTATTCGGATATACCGATATGTTGAAGCCAAACCCTCGGAACGTAACAGTTGTTCCCGAAGTTGGTGATTCGCAAGTTGCGAGAATTGGGACCACCTGAATGCTGCTCTCCGGAAGGGCTGCGATGCGTCCCGAGACATTTCCCTGGATACTTGCACCGTTCGTGGCCGATAGTTCGATTCCCCACGACTGTGGATCGTTATCAGTATTCCTGAGTTGAACCGTGGCCCAAATTACGTAAGACCCCGCAGGAAGCTTGATCTGGGCAAAATCGGCTCCATCATTTCCAAAGTTCACAATGGCTGTTGCGTATGAAACGAATGTCTCCGAGGAAGTGCTTGGACCCGCTGGGCCTCGAGGTCCCACTTCCCCTTGCGGACCAGCAGGTCCCGTGTCTCCTTTGGAAGCGATTAGTGCCCAATTTGGGCTAGGAGGCGGATCGTTCTGATTCCAGTGAATGGCCGCATAGCTGGAACCGTTGTATGGCACTGCATCACAAGGTCGGTAGATGCTGCCCGCATTCCATCCCTCGCGGAAGCGAATGCAGCAGTCGCAACGATGGCATTCGCACGTGCAATTTTCTTTGCAGTGTTCCATAACCAATCACCTCGTATTTTCTTGAGATACGAAACGAAATCTACACCACTAAAGCCAATATCGGATTTGTTTAAATCAAAAAACACTTTCCATGGTGAACCCAAGCCCGTCCACATAGAAGCGCAGCGACGCTTCCATGTTGGTCACGCTGAAGAACGGAACTGCTTGTCTTACGTTCACGCTTGTCATGGATTCGTCCTGCATCTTCCACCTCCCTGACATTATGAATAACCGAGGCATCGCTTCATGCGGGCAGCAGTCATGGGATGAGCGTAGTAAGCAGGCATTCCCGTCTCTAAGCGGGAGGTATGGCCGGTTTCAGTCCATGACGGTGCATGATTTCAACCATCTTTGCGCGGTCAGGCGGCCCTCCGGCTGCGGCCTTGAGTACAGCTGCTATCTCGCGGAAGTACTCCGGCCCAATGGCCGCAGGTGTGATGATGCAAAGCACCTTTGCGTCGTCCGTGGTGTTGTTGCGGAAGCTATGCACGGCTCCGCGAGGAACACAGGCCGCTTGCCCCGGACCTATCTCAAATATTTTCCCTTCGACCGTCACGGTCAGCACACCGGACAGGCCGTAGGCCGTCTCCTCGTAGCCGTTGTGGCTATGGGGTGGCGCAGGGAGTCCCTCGGTGGGCGGGACGGTCATCTCAAAAGTGGCAACGCTGCCCGATGAGTTTTCTCCCGTGAGAAGAAAGCGAATACCAAGCGGGCCGACGAAGATGGTTTCCTCTGCAGGGTTAACTTCGAGGCCGACAGCGTGAAGTTGAGTCATGCATCCTCTATTCTGTAAACTGTGTTTACAGAGGGAAGTAAACATCGTTTACAGGTGAGTGTCAATGGCCGTTTCACTGAAAAAATCCCCCCTCAAACCCGGTGAAGTCCTGATTGGCGCGTTGCTGCGCGTTCCCACTGAGGCAATCTTTAGGCGCATCGTGCGGGAACTGAACGAGGCGGGCTTTGAAGGGCTTGCCCTTCCTCACATCGCGGTGATGCGGTATCCCGGGCCGGATGGCGAGCGCCCGGGCGTTCTGGCTGAACGCGC
The DNA here is from genome assembly GCF_900102185.1 of Terriglobus roseus. NCBI lineage: Bacteria > Pseudomonadati > Acidobacteriota > Terriglobia > Terriglobales > Acidobacteriaceae > Terriglobus > Terriglobus roseus. Next base: position 521,909 of record NZ_LT629690.1, read on the forward strand.
TGGCATCAGTAAGCAGGCTATGAACCGGTTGCTGGGCAGCCTGGAAGAGCTTGGGTATCTGAAGCGGATGGACGCATCAAACAGTGGCTCCGCGCGAATTGTGCGCTTTACCCGGCGCGGCCATGCGGCATGGGCCAGGATCGTTGAGAGCATGCGCGAGATCGAGTGCGAATGGAGCGCGGAGCTTGGGGAAAAGGACTTTGCTCAATTGAAGAAACTGCTGGTCCGTGTCAGGGAAAGCCCGCTGGTCCGATAAGGAAACCCCACGTCTCAGAATCGAGACGTGGGGTTTCCGTTGCATCGTGGTTGTTGGCTACTGCTGTTTCTGATGGTGTTAGAAGCTGTAGCGGAGGCCGCCTTCTATGCGTCGGCCGTTGTCGCCCTGGGTGGCTTTGCCGAAGGTGGGTGAGCCTACTACGCTGCCTACGTTGGTTACGTTGAGGTGGTTGAGTACGTTGGAGCTGCGGATGTTTGCTGTTAGCGATTGCGGGTGTTCTGCCTTCGCGTTGTGCGTCAGCTTGAAGGTGCGTTGCAGGTTGGTGTCCAGATAGAGGGTCCAGGGCTGGTTGCCTGCGTCGCGACCGATGGTGGCGCCTGTGCCTGAGGTAGAGAGCAGGCCGTACTGCGTCTGATAGGCGCAGTTGGATGCGATGGTGGCGGTGCAGTTGGGCGTGCCGGTGGGGGCGATGAAGGGACGGTCGTTGAAGTTGCCGTCGCCGTTGTTATCAAAGCCGGTGGTGAGGTTGAACGGCGTGTCGCCCTGTGCGTTGAGGTTGGCGCTGAGCTGCATGGCGTAGGGCAGTTTCGCGGTGGCGTTGCCGAAGACTTCCCAGAGAGCGTTGCCGGAGCGGCGTGCGAATTCGCCGACGTTTGAGCCGGTGCGCTGCGGTGTGTAGAAGGGACTGTCGTTGGTGTTGTCAATGACGTTCACACGCACAGCGCCGGAAGAGAACTGAATGTACTTCAGGCTTTGATTGGACAGGCCCATGAAGATAACGTTGCCGTAACCGCGACCGTTCGATTGCCACTGAAGGATGTTGACGTTCTGCTGCAGAGGACGTGGGCCGAGCGGCTGGCCGTTGAGCGGCGAGTTGATGTTCTGCGAACGCGTGTAATGCCACAGTTGCGCGATGTAGTAGTCCGCAGAGATGCTCCAGTTTTTGCCCATGGTGTGGCTGAAGCCCAGGTTCTGAATGCTGAAGAACAGGTTGGGCAGGTGCGGTTCCACGTTGCGGATGGACTGGAGTGGTGTGGCTCCTGTGAATGGGTTGCAGGTGTTGGGATTGAAAACGCCGCTGCATGTGGGCGAATAGATGAGGCTGGTGGTGCGCTGTACACCATCGTTGTCCAGCAACTGTGCCCAGCTATGTGCGGAGAAGCGTCCGGAGAACATGCCTGCGTGAGCATGCAGTGTCCACTTAGAGTCTTTGTCTGGTGCCCATGAGAGGCCGAAGCGCGGATTGAAGTTGTTATGCACCATGGGCTTGCTCTGCGTGTAATAACGCAGGCCCCATGCGAAGTGGAGGCGTGGCGCAACCTTCCAATCGTCCTGGAAGAAGAGGGCGATGCGGTACTGCGACAGGTTGATGGTGGGATTGCCAGCGATGTTGGAGAACTGTGTGGGCGAGCCACCGGCCCAGCCGTTGAGTCCGCGCACGTATTGTTGGACGCCGGTGATCGTTTCCGTTTGGCCGGTGGGATTGTGGTTCGCGTCGAGGACCGGCGCAGTGCCACCACCGAAGAGCCATGTGCCGTTGAAGTTGGTGGTGTAAAGGAAGCGTTCGCGCAGCAGCTCAGACTGGATGCCGAATTTGAGGAGATGCTTGTCGAGATTGATGATGGCGTCGTCATCGAATTCGACGTCGACTTCGTGGTCGCGGAATGCGCCGTTGGTGCTGCCACCGCCGGTGAATGCGCCAGCGACCTGAATCTGCGGAGCGAGAGAGTTGGGGATCTGGTCGCGACCGTCGAACTCGAAGCCGAGGCGCGCTTCATGCATGATCTTGGGCGAGACGACGGTCACGTTGGTGATGTGGAGTTCGTGATCGTACTGCTTGTTGGCGTAGGCGTTTTCAGGAAGCGTGGTGCCGCCTGCGCCCATGTTCTGCTGGTCGTTATGCCATGCGTTGAAGCTGACGATGAAAGTGTTCTTGTCGTTGAGTTGCCAGTCGACTTTCGCCATGCCGATCCAACGGCTTTGCGTGGTGGGCACGTTGGCGAGGACGGGCGTCTGGTTGCCAGAGGCGTCGACGTTGATGGCGTTGATGGCGGCGAAGTTGTTGACGGTGCGGTGTTCAAGATTGAGAACGAAGTCCGAACCTTTTTTGCGGATGGGGCCGGTGAGTTCAAAACCGTAGCGCTGTTTGCCGAGAGCGGCCCGGCTAACGGAGAAGGGATCGCGCGCGTTCATCCACGCGCTGGAATTGGTGGCGAAGAGAGCGCCGTGATACGAGGGCTGGCCGGGCTTGGTGTAGATCTGGACCTGTCCGCCGCCGAAGGGTGGGTTGCGATATTCGGCGGAAAAGAGGTCGGGGTTGACCTTGATGTACGCGATGGAGGATTTCGGTGGGATCGTCGAATTGTTGTCGCCACTGACGAAGCCATCAACAGAGATGGTGGTGTTGCCGGGTGCGCCGCCTGCGGCTGCAGCCATCTGCTGGAGTTGGCGCAGGAGATCGTCGGGATCGTCTGCCAGCGATTGGAGGCGCTTGCCGGAGATGGTCGTGGAGGGGCCGGTGGCTGTGGCGGAATTGACTGCGGCGGGATTTTCGTCGTCGGTGTCTGCTACGTCGACCGTGGTTTGAACTTCTTCGGGCTGCAGGGTGATGGAGAGTTCGCTGGCGCGGGGGAGCGAGACGGGCATCATCAAGGGTGCGAAGCCGCTGAACTTGACCTGCAGGGTGTGGCGACCTTCAGGCGCACAGGCGATATGAAAGCGGCCTGCGGCGTCGCCGGTGACGGGGGCGGTGTCGTCGATCTGCACCGATGCGCCGGGGATGATTGCGGCAGTGGAGTCATGCACCACACCGTTGAGCGGAGTGCATTTGGACTGCGCGCCAGCCGCAGAGAGTGCAAGCGCAGGTGTTACCGCCGTAAGCAGGGCGAACAGATTCAGTTTCACAGTAGTTCTCTCAAAAAATCGTTGGTCTTACAGGGACAGCGACCGGCTCACGGCGTCCGGCTTCAAAAAGAGATGAAGCGTTATACGGAAGCTGAGCGGTATTGGTTCCTGTAGATGAGTACGAAATTTGAGTGGCGGGAAAAGTCGAAATCTTTGCTGCAGATTAAGAATGTTGCGGGACGGCGGATGTCGCGGACGTATCGCGAGGAGCGAAGCGCGCTCCACACCATTGCAGGAGTGAGGATGCGACCAGCGCAATGACGGAGACACCGAGGCCGATGTGCAGGTTTGTGTGGTCGCTGACGAAGCCGATGATACGTGGCGATGGGACGTCGCCAAAGAGGTGGATGAGGAAGAGTTGGCCTGCGAGCGCGGTGGAACGGACGCGTGCGCTGACTGAGTTGACGATGGCTGCGTTGACCGGGCCGCTGCCGAGGAAGAGTGCCAGCTCTGCGATGGCTAATGATGGCAGCATGAATTGCTTCGGTCCGAAGAAGCAGAACAATGCAAACGGGATGCATAACGCTGGACCGATGGCACAGACCCAATAGAGAGCGCGGTGATCGGTCTTGAGCCATCGTTGCGCCCACCATCCACCGATAGCTGTGCCGAGGATTCCTGTGACTGCGGTGATGGCACCTACCGAGAAGCCTGCGGACGTGGCGGACATGCCTGCTTCGCGTTGCAGGAAGCTGGGGATCCATGCGCTGATGCCGCCGATGGTGAAGGTGGTCATCGCGTAGCCCATGGTTGCGGTGAGGTAGGCGGGGTTCTTGAGCAGATCGAAGACTGCGGCGGACTTTTTCTTTTCGCCGCGGGTATCGGATTCGCCGCGTTCAGGTTCACGCAGGAAGAAGAGGATGACAAACGCGATGAGTACGCCGGGGACGGCGGAGATATAAAACGCTGAGCGCCAGCCGTGATTTTGGCCGACCCATCCACCGAAGCTGTAGCCGAGCGCCGCGCCGACGGGGATGGCGACGTTGAAGATGGTGAGGGCGCGGTTACGTTGCGAGGGTGGGTAGTAGTCGCTGAGGAGCGCGGGGCCGTAGATGCCGAAGCTGGCTTCGCCGATGCCAAGTGCGGCGTGACGGAAGAGCAGTCCGTCGAAGTTATGCACCATGGCAGTGAAGAGATTGACGCTGCTCCAGAGCAGAGCGCCAATGACGATGAGGGGCTTGCGGGGGAAGTGGTCGCCGAGCCAGCCGGTGAGCGGCGCCGCAATGATGTAGGTGAGGAAGAAGTATGTGGTGAGCGCGCCTATGCGCTCGTCGGAGACGTGGAACTCTGACTTGATCATCTCCTGCACGCCGGGCAGGATGTAGCGATCAATGTAGTTGACCAGGTTGAGCGAGGTGAGCAGCACCAACGCGACGGTGGCGGCTTTAGCGTTGGCTTTGGTCTCTTCGGTCATCGCGAGGAGGATAGCAGGTCTTAGTCGAGCTGAGCTTTCACGGCTTTCATGGTGTCAATTGCGAGCTTGCTGTCGCCTACTCCGATGGCGATCCAGTCATGACAGAGCGACTCGTAAGCTGCCGCAGGCTCTGCACAATGGACAAAGAAAAAGGCTGCCTCGGCAAGGCCGTCCCGATCATGCCAGGTGGTCATGATGACGCTGCGGTCGTCATCCTCATAAAACCTGCCGTCAATAATGATGCGATCAATAAGGTCATGCAGACCCTCTGCGTTGCCGTTGGCCCACACACAGCAGTAGCAGAGGCCTTGTTTGAGCAGGCTCGTTGCGACCTGAATCCAGGTTTGCCGTTCGTTTGGCCAATCGGGAGCGACAAAGAAAGCGACGAAACGGCCACCTTGCTCTATGCATTCGAGGGGAGAAAGTAGATCCCATACTGTTGAAGCGTGCAGCACGCGATAACGCCTGCCGTACTGCTTCCGCTCCAACAAGGTACGAATCATTACGCAGTCTTCAGGCGCTTGCCGAGGACTTCCGCAATCCCGATCGACGCGATGCCGATGATGAGGTGTGTGATCTGGATGTAGGGCAGGTCCGGGCGGCCGATGTGGGTGAGCTGCATGATGCCGATGACGGGCAGCAGGATGGCCATGACGATGGTGCCAAGGGCGAGGCCGATTGCGCGTCCGAGACCCATGAGGCCGAGCACGATCATCAGCAGTGCGATGGCAAAGCCGATATACATGTGTACGCTGATGGGCCATGCCACCGTGTGGAAGTAAAACAATGCGCCCGTGATGAGGTTCACAAGCCACAGCAGGCGGATGGTCATGAGTGTGCCTTTAAGCATGTGAGTATCGTACCGCGCCGAGGCATGGCTTCGCGGCTAAATGTCGTTGTTAGTCGAGGATATCGGTCTGGGTGTCTAAGACAATTGCTCCCAGACCTACCGCCAGACGGTTAACAGCTTCCTCTACTTCGTGGAGCTGTCCCTGGAGGTAATCGCGGCTGCTGTGGATGGCGGCGATGCCGATGGTGGCGCGGTTCCACATGGGTGTTTCGTCGAGCTCGGCGACGGAGATGTTGAAGCCGTGACGGAGCTTGTCCTTTATGGAACGCACGACCTGGCGTCGGTCCTTGAGGGATTGCGCGTGCTCGATGGCGATTTCGACGGTGAGCGTGGCGATGGGCATGGCTTTCTGGAAGATTTTAGGCTTCCTGTATGAGCGACGCACCCCGGCGTTCATGGTGCGTTCATGGCGATGGGCTAGTGTTGGGGCAGGCGCTCCGTGTGAGACGATGTTGGCAGGCGGCGCGGATATGGTTTCTGCTGCTGGATTTCCGTTTTTCTCAGGGGTGGTTTTGCTTCGTCGGGTCGCAGGGATGTGCGCTCTGCTGTTGTGGATTGGCTGTGGCGCGGTTGCCGCGGCACAGCAGATGACGCTGACCGGAGCTGGCTCGACCTTTGCCTATCCTCTTTATTCCAAGTGGGCTGCCGAGTATCTGAAGACGCATCCGCGGATCCAGGTGAACTACCAGAGCATCGGGTCGGGCGGCGGTATTCGACAGGTGAGCATTGGCACCGTGGATTTTGGCGGCACCGATGGGCCTATGACGGATTCGCAGCTGGCCGAGGCGCGGACTAAGCTGAACGGCGCGAACATCCTGCACTTTCCTACGGCGCTGGGGGCGGCGGTTCCGGTCTATAACTTGCCCGGCGTTTCGGCGGAGCTGAACTTTACGTCGGCGGCGCTGGCCGGGATTTTTCTGGGCACGATTCAGAAGTGGAACGATCCGGAGATTGCGCGGGCGAATCCGGGTGTGAAGTTGCCGAATGAATTCATCCTGGTGATTCATCGCGCGGATGGCAGCGGCACCTCGTTCCTTTGGGTGGATTACCTGGCGAAGGTGAATCCGGCGTTTGCGGCGAAGGTGCGGGTATCGACGTCGCCGCATTGGCCGGTGGGGTTGGGCGGCAAGGGCAATGAGGGTGTTGCTGGGTTGGTGCGGCAGATGCCGAACTCGATTGGTTATGTGGAGCTGGTGTACGCGCTGAACAGCCACATGCTGTACGGGAAGATTCAGAATCGTGAGGGCCAGTTCGTTAAGGCGGATCTGCGTTCTGTGTCGGCTGCGGCTACGGCGATGTCGAAGTTAATGCCAGCCGATTTCCGCGCGGACATTACGAATCCGCCAGGGGTGGGCAGCTATCCTGTGTGCAGCTTTACATGGATGCTGGTGCCGACGAGGATGGCGGATCGCGCGAAGGGCGCGGCGCTGAAAGAGTTTTTGACGTGGGGCCTGACGGACGGGCAGAAGTATGGTGCCGCACTTTCGTATGCGCCATTGTCGAACGATATTGTGGATCGCGAGTTGCAGGCGCTGAAGCTGCTGCAGTACTGAAGAGATGGGAATGACAACCACAGAGACATCGTCGGAGATGGTTGCGCAGAAGCCTGCAGGGGCGACGAAGTTGTCGTTCATGGAGCGGTTGCGCAAGGGCGATGAGGCTGCGTATCTGATTACGATTTGTGCCGCGCTGACGGTGGTGTTGATTACCGGGTTGCTGGCGCAGCATCTGTGGGTAAATTCGGCGCTGTCGCGGCACCAGTCAGGCTGGCGTTTTCTTTGGAGCAGCGAGTGGGATCCGGGCAGCGAGATATTCGGCGCGTTGCCGTTTATCTACGGGACTCTTGTTACGAGTGTTCTTTCGCTGGCGATTGCGATTCCCATTGGATTAGGCGCTGCGATTTTTCTGGCGGAGATGGCGCCGCGCAAGTTGAGCGACATCCTCACATTTCTTGTGGAACTGTTGGCGGCTGTGCCGAGTGTGATCTTCGGCTTGCTGGGCATCTTTGTGCTGGTGCCGATCCTGAGCAACTATGTGGTGCCGCCGCTGCGTGCATTGTTTGGTTGGTTACCTATCTTTCAGGGCGCGTTCTATGGCGTGAGTTATTTCTCCGCCTCGGTGGTGCTGGCCATCATGATTGTGCCGTTCATCGTGTCGATCTCGCGCGAGGTGTTGTTGAGCGTGCCTGCATCGCAGCGTGAAGCGATGATGGCGCTAGGCGCGACGAAGTGGGATGTGACTTGGCGCGCGGTGGTGCCGTATGCCAGCCGAGGCATTATGGGCAGCGTGTTTCTGGCGCTGGCGCGTGCGCTGGGCGAGACGATGGCCGTGACCATGGTGATTGGCAATGTGCCGGATGTACATCTTTCGCTGCTGGCGCCGGGATACACGATTGCATCCGTCATTGCGAATGAGTTCACCGAGGCGACGGGCGATCTTTATATTCATGCGTTGATTGAGCTTGGTCTGGTTCTTTTTGTGACGACCATGCTGATTAATGCAGCCGCACGGCTACTGATGCTGCGTTTTAAGGTGCAGGAGGTGAATGCGTGATGAGACTCATGCTTTCTGCTGTTGCACCGTTGTTGCTGGTTACGCTGCTGGGTTGTGACAATACGTTTGATGCGGCTGCGGCGAATCCATCTGCCGAGACTGTTCGGCAGTATGTGGAAAGTGGTTGGATGCCGCATGGAGTGCCGCAAAATTTGCGCGCTGTGAAGGTGAGCGGCGATACGGATACCGAGCGTTACGTGGGGACGTTCACGAGCGACGCGACGGATGCTTTCCTAGCGAAGTGCAAGCTGGACAAGGATGGGTTCGTTGTTGAAACCGGCTTGCCCAAGTGGTTTCCGGAAGAGGTGCGCTCGACCAGCTCCTCCGACACGCTTCGCGGTGAAGGTTATGAAACCTATAGCTGTGAAGACGACTTTGCTGTGATTCGCAAGGGAACGGATAACACTGTTTGGTTTTGGTCGGACAGGGAGGATGACGACTGATGGCGTCGCCTGTATATCCTCCGAAACGCCGCCGCGTGGTGAATGCGGTGATGCTCACGTTGACCGGGCTTTGCACGCTGCTGGTGGTGAGTGTGCTGTTCTTCATCCTGGGTTATCTTGCGTGGCATGGTGCGCGTTCGCTGAACTGGGACTTCTTCACCAAGTTGCCTGCGCCTGTGGGACAAGAAGGCGGCGGCATGGCGAATGCCCTGGTGGGTTCGCTAAAGATGCTGCTGATTGCTAGTGCGATTGGTATTCCGATTGGCATGCTGGCGGGGATTTATCTTGCGGAGTTTGGACGCGGCTGGCTGTCAGGGCTGGTGCGTTACATGACGGATTTGCTGAATGGTGTGCCGTCGATTGTGATGGGCATCTTTGTGTACACGCTGGTGGTGCTGCCGATGCGGCATTTCTCCACGCTAGCGGGCGGCATTGCGCTGGGCATCATGATGATTCCGATTGCGCTGCGGTCGACGGAAGAGTTTCTGCGCGGTGTGCCGAACAGTATGCGTGAGAGCGGACTGGCGCTGGGTGCGAGCAAGGCGCAGACGGTGTTCACGGTGATCGTGCCTGCGGCGATTACGGGTATTGTTACCGGCATCATGCTGAACCTGGCGCGTGTGGCGGGTGAGACGGCTCCACTGTTGTTTACGGCGTTTGGAAACCAGTTCTGGAGCAAGGGCGTGAACGAGCCCACGGCTTCTTTGCCAGTGATGATTTTTAACTACGCGATTTCGCCGTATGAGGATTGGCACCGGCAGGCTTGGGCTGCGGGATTTGTGTTGCTGATGGCGGTGCTGGCGATCAACATTGTGGCGCGTGTGATTTTACAGCGCGGACGACGGGTGGGCCGATGAGTTCGCTGGCGAGTGTGTTTGCGCCGCAGGGTGCAGTGGCGGAGGACTTTGCGCATCCGCAATTCACCGCACGCGAGGTGAATTTTTATTACGGCGGCTTTCATGCGTTGCACGATATTTCGATTGTGCTGCCCGCGCGAAAAGTCACTGCGCTAATTGGGCCTTCAGGCTGCGGTAAGTCGACGTTTCTGCGCATTCTGAATCGCATGTATGAGACGGTGCCGCATACGCGCATCGCTGGCGATGTGTTGTTAGGTGAGCAGAACCTGTTTGACTTTGATTCGATTGTGCTGCGGCGCAAGGTGGGCATGGTGTTTCAAAAGCCTATGCCGTTCTTCAAGTCGATCTATGACAACGTTGCGTATGGGTTGCGCGTGAACCACATTGTTGGGCGTGGCGAAATTGACGAGCGTGTCGAGAAGAGCCTGCGACGTGCGGCGCTCTGGAATGAAGTTAAGGATCGGTTGCACTCGTCTGCGCTTGGTTTGAGCGGCGGCCAGCAACAGCGACTTTGCATTGCGCGTGCGTTGGCAATTGATCCGGAAGTGCTGCTGATGGATGAGCCTTGTTCGGCGCTTGATCCGATTGCAACCGCGAAGATTGAAGAGTTGATGGTGGAGTTGAAAGAGCAGTGCACCATCATCACCGTGACGCACAACATGTTGCAGGCGGCGCGTGTGGCGGACTATACGGGCTTCTTCATGGCAGGAAGGTTGATGGAGTTTGATGCTTCGCGCGTGATCTTCCAGCGGCCTGCCCGACGCGAGACGGAAGAATATGTGACCGGCCGGTTTGGCTGAGATTACGCCGCGTCGTGTGATGGCGCGCTCGTACTGCTTCTGTTGTGTGGAAGAATGCTGCGGTGAAATCCCTTGGATGGTTTGCTGTTGCCAGTGTGGTCGCAGGTTCTCTGCTGCCGTTGTCTCTTCGTGTCCATGCGCAGAAGAATGCGGGTGAGTCGTTGCCGGTTTGGGCATGGCCGTTGTTGCCGCCGGGTACGCCTGCTGAGCCTGCGGCAAAGCCTACTGGCGAAGTGAAGCATGTTCCGGGAAGCTCGGCTTCTTATACGGATAAAGAGATTCCGGGTTTGTTCCTGGTGCCGGATTGGTTCCCGAATGAGCATCCGAAGATGCCGCAGGTAGTTGCAGTGGGGCGTGCGCCGGGTGTGAATGCTTGCGGGCATTGTCATCTGCCTACGGGTATGGGGCGGCCGGAGAACATGAGCGTTGCCGGGTTGTCGAAGGGGTACATGATCCAGCAGATGGCGGATTTTCGCGATGGTTTGCGGAAGTCGTCGGAGCCTCGCTTTGGATCGACTCGGGCCATGATTCACACGGCTCAACAGGCTACGCAGGAAGAGGTAGAGGCGGGTGTGGACTACTTTGCTTCGCTCAAGCCGGTGAAGTGGATTCGTGTGGTGGAGACGAATCGTGTGCCGTTGACTAAGGTGGGCGCGCTGATGATGGTTGTCGCGGACACGAAGCAGACAGAGCCGATTGGTGATCGTGTGTTGGAAGTGCCGGAGGACCTGGAGCAGACGGAGTTGCGCAATCCGCATTCAGGGTTTGTGGCTTATGTGCCTGTGGGTTCGTTGAAGAAGGGCAAGGCGCTGACGCGGACTTGTGTTGCGTGTCATGGGAAAGACTTGCGCGGTGTCGGCGATGTGCCGTCGATTGCGGGCAGGTCCCCGAGCCAGATGACACGGCAATTGATTGATTTTCAAACAGGTGCGCGCAATGGAACGCATGCCGCGATGATGAAGCCGGTCGTGCAGAACATGACGCTGTCGCAGATGGTGGCGATTACGGGATATCTGGCTTCGCTGCGGCCCTGAAATCTCCTTGATTGGCCGCGAATATCCGGTGTTAGGATGAAATCTTCCAAACATCGCATTTCGGTTGGGCTGAGGCCCACAAGGAGTTACGCATGGCCAGATTTCTGGTTCATATGCTCGCTGCCAGTTGCCTGGCTGTAGTCCCGGCAATGGCGCAGGCACCCGCTGTTTCTGACGTGAACACGCAGTTGCGCGCGCAGGAGACCAAGGATTCGCAGCTGATGTGGTGGCTGCACGAAGTCACCGATGTGTATGGTCCTCGTCTGACGGGTTCGCCGGGACTGAAGGCTGCGCAGGACTTTGCTGTGAAGCAGATGAAGGCGTGGGGATTCCAGAATGTTCACCTGGAGCCGTGGAACTTTAACCATCCGGGATGGCAGAACTACGAGACGGTGGCGAATGTTACCGCGCCGTTCCAGCAGCCGCTGAATGTGCGTGCGGTGTCGTGGACGCCGGGAACCAAGGGTATGGTTGAAGGCAAGGTGCTGGTGGTGGAACCGCCTCTGCCTCCTCCGGTTGCTCTTGGTCGCGGTGGTGGTGCGTTTGGTCGTGGCGGTGGGCCTTCGCCGGAACAGTTGAAGGCGATGGAGCAGGCGGGAACGTCTCCCGCGCCGATGCCTGCGGCTAAGCCGGAAGAGCATAAGCCTGTGACGCAGGCTGATCTGGATGCTTACCTTGCTTCGATCAAGGACAAGGTGAAGGGTTCGGTTATCTTCTATGGACCGCATGTGGAAGTACCGGAGAACTTTGCGCCAGCAACGCTGCGTCGCCCGGATGAGCAGTGGGAGCAGCAGGCTGGTCGTCGTGGTGGTTTCCCCACACCGCCGACTCCTCCGAAGACGGAAGGATTGACGCTTGCCGAGGTAACGGGGCAGGTGAACAAGTTCCTGATTGCGAATGGTGCGCTGGCCAAGGTGACGGACTCGGGCCGTGCTTACGGTATTGTGTTGCAGCAGTCGACCGCTGGTTACAACGAGAATCCTGATAGCCCGAACCTGCCGACGCTGGTGATGGGCAATGAGGACTATGGTCGCATCTATCGCACGACGAAGATCGACCATCTTCCTGTGACGATTCGGTTGAACGTGAAGAGCGAGTTCTATCCCGCAGGCAAGACGGTTTACAACGTGGTTGGCGAATTGCCGGGTACGGACAAGTCTGACGAAGTGGTGATGGCGGGCGGTCACTTTGATTCGTGGAATCCGGCGACTGGTGCTACGGACAACGCTGCGGGTAGCACGGTTGCCGTGGAAGCGTTGCGATTGATTAAGGTGCTTAACCTTCCGCATCGTCGTACCATTCGTGTGGCACTGTGGAGCGGTGAGGAGCAGGGCTTGTACGGTTCGTTGGCGTATGTGGCGCAGCACTTTGGCAGTGCGGAAAACCCGAAGCCGGAGTGGTACAAGCTGGACGCTTATCTGAACCTGGATGATGGTACGAGCAAGCCGCGCGCTGCAAGCGTGTTTGGTCCGCCGGAGGCTGCGGCGATGGTGCAGGGCGCGATGGATAACTTCAAGGACTGGGGTTTCTTCCACGTGAGCCCGACGGTTGGCCGACAGACTGGTGGAACTGACAGCACCTCGTTTAACAATGCGGGACTGCCGGGCGTTGGTTATAGCCAGGATCCGTTTGACTACAACACGTATACGCATCACACCAGCTTCGATACGTACGAGCGCATCTATGAGCCGGATATGCGCGAGGCTGCGGTGGAAGAGGCGTTGACGCTGTATGCGTTGGCGAATGCAGAACAGATGGTGCCGCGCTGCTCAGTGGCGACGATGCCTGCGCCGCCGGTGCCCAATGCGCGTGTGATTGCTGCTCGCAAGAGCACGCTGCCACGCACGCCGGTGGAGGAGTTCATGCTGCCGGAAGGTGCGACGGCTCCTGAGCGTCCTAACCCATGCACTGCGGTGCAGCCGAAGGAAGCTGCGCCGGTTTCCTGGAAGTAGTTCCTACGCTTAACAGCGCGAGAGGCCAGCCGATGATTTGGCTGGCCTCTTCGTTTTGCTTGTTGTGCCTCTTTGACATGCAATGGTGGTACCTTGCTTGGTAACTAAAGTCAGGATCGGCTGCACGGCCGATGGCGCCTCGACGATTGGGCTCATCTGTCCGCACTCCCCGAAAATGACAGGAGGTCCTCCTTGTACTACAGTGCTGGAAACTACGAGGCATTTGCGCGTCCGCGTAAGCCTGCGGGTGTGGACGATAAGTCTGCCTATCTTGTAGGTGGTGGCCTGGCTTCGCTGGCCGCTGCAGCCTTTCTCATCCGCGATGGACAGATGAAGGGAGAGCGCATCACGATACTGGAAGCGTCAAAGATTGGCGGCGGTGCTCTGGATGGTGCTGGCGATGCGCAGACAGGATGGTTGATCCGTGGCGGTCGTGAGATGGAAAACCACTTTGAGTGTCTGTGGGATTTGTATCGCTCTATTCCGTCGCTTGAGATCGAAGGCGCGTCCGTTCTGGATGAGTTCTATTGGCTGAACAAGGACGATCCTAATTTTTCATTGCAGCGCGCCACCATTGAACAAGGTAAGGATGCCGAGACGGGCATGAACTTTACGCTGTCTGGCAAGGCTCGTAAGGAAATCATTGAGCTGGTTCTGGCATTGCCGGAACAGTTGTATGAGAAGCGGATCAATGAGGTGTTTGGCAAGGACTTCTTCGCCTCGAACTTCTGGCTGTACTGGCGCACGATGTTTGCCTTTGAAGAGTGGCATGGTGCGCTGGAGATGAAGTTGTATGTACAACGATTTATCCATCACATTAACGGGCTGCCTGATTTCAGCGCTCTGAAGTTTACGAAGTACAACCAGTACGAATCGCTGGTGCTGCCGCTGATTACGTGGTTGCAGAAGCAGGGCGTGAAGGTGCAGTTCGACACGCAGGTGATGAATGTTGTTTTCGACATTGCGCCTGCGGAGAAGGTGGCGCGGCGTATTGATTGGATTCATGAAGGCCGCGTTGGTGGAGTGGATATTACGGAGAACGAGCTTGTCTTCGTGACCAACGGATCACTGGTAGAGAACTCAGAGTGGGGCGATCACCATACGCCTGCGAAGTTTGATCCGATTGTGCATGACGGAGGGAGCTGGCATCTGTGGCGCAACATCGCTGCGCAGGATCCTTCATTTGGCAGGCCGGATAAATTCTGCACGCGGGCTGAGGAGTCGCAGTGGGCGTCAGCGTCCATCACGACGCTGGATCAACGTATTCCTGCATACATCGAGAAGATTGCGAAGCGGCCCACACGTTCGGGCAAGGTGGTGACGGGTGGCATTGTCAGCGTGCGCGATTCTTCGTGGCTGATCAGTTGGACTGTGAATCGGCAGCCGCACTTCAAAAAACAGCCTGAGGATCAGACGGTGGTTTGGTTCTACGCGCTGTTTACGGATCGTCCCGGTGATTATGTCAAAAAAGCGATGCGTGACTGCACTGGGGAAGAGATTACAAAGGAGTGGTTATATCACCTGGGAGTGCCGCCACAGGAGATTGAGGAACTGGCGGCGAACGGAGCCATTACGCGCCCGTGCATGATGCCGTTTATTACGGCATTCTTCCTGACACGCAATGGAACGGATCGTCCGCTGGTGGTGCCGGAAGGCGTGAAGAACTTTGCTTTCATCGGCCAGTTTGCGGAATCGACGCGCGACTGCATCTTTACGACGGAGTACTCCGTGCGCACCGGCATGGAGGCTGTGTATCAGTTGTTGAAGATTGAGCGTGGCGTGCCGGAGGTGTTCGGGTCTATCTATGACGTGCGCGAATTGATTAAGTCCACCGCGTTTCTGCGTGATCACGAGAAGATATCCGTTCCGTTCTTTGTGCGGAAGTATGTGGATAAGACCATCATTGGGCGGATGTTGGAAGAGTATGGAGTTATCTGATCTTCCTTTTTTCGGGTGCGGTACTAAGAAAGGCCAGCCGATTTTGGCTGGCCTCTTCATTTTGTGTTGATGAAATTATTCGCCGATAACATGCAGAACGATCTGTCTGCGGTGCGGATGCGTGCGGTGCTCGAAGAGGTAGATGCCCTGCCAGGTGCCTAAGACGAGACTGCCGTTGGCGATCGGAATGGAGAGTTGCACCTGGGTTAACGCGGTTTTCAGATGCGCGGGCATATCGTCCGGACCTTCGTCAGTGTGTTCGTATGGGCCGTTTTCAGGGGCGATACGGCTGAAGTAGGACTTGAGGTCGCGGCGCACGCTGGGGTCTGCGTTCTCCTGGATCAGCAGCGAAGCTGAGGTGTGCCGGCAGAAGACGGTGAGCAGGCCGGTGTGGATCTGCTGCGCTCGGAGCCATGTTTCCACTTCCGATGTGAACTCATAGAGCCCCTGGCCGCGCGTTGTGATTTCGAGTTTATGTACGGATTGCTTCAAGCGACTGCCTCTGTTTCAAGGATAGCGTTGCTCCTGTTGTTATGCGGCGTGGCTAAGGGGGCAGGGTTGCGGTGACAGCGTTTGGAAAACTGCTGGAGTGCTCTTTGTCAGAACGCTGACGTAAACTTCTGTGCATGAGTTCAGGCGTCCCAGAATCTGATACTGGTATGGATTTGCGCGATCTGCTGGAAGACCAGGCATTTCGAGACCGTCCACGGCAACTGCGCGATCCAGATCGAGGGAGCATCGCATTTCGGCACTTTGCTGAAATCCTGGGCGGTGATCGGGAATCCGTCCTTCAGGAATTAGTGGACGCCGTGGTGAACCTTTGCGGTGCGGATAGTGCCGGGATCTCGCTGGAGAGGCCGGACGAAGGAACATTCGAATGGGTTGCCGTTGCGGGTAGTTTCGAGCGTTATCTGCACGGACGCACGCCAAGGAACTATAGCCCTTGTGGCACCTGCCTGGACACAGGCCGACCACAGCTTTACCGGGTGACCCAGCCTTACTATGACTTTCTGGGGGTGAGCGCCGATCCGATTACTGATGGTGTTTTGATTCCCTGGTCGAACGAGTTTCTGAAAGGCACACTATGGGCTGTTTCGCACTCTGCAGAGGATGCATTTGATTTTGAGGACTATCAGTTCCTGAAGAGCATCTCGGATTTTGCGTCGATCATCCTTGGCCAGCAAGTGCGGCGTCGTCAGTTGACGGATGCGGAGAAGGCGAGGGCGGACGCAGATACCCGCCTGAAGCGGATCATGGAAACGGATGCCGTGGGAATGATCTTCTTCGACGGCGAAGGCACCATCATTGAAGCCAACGATGTGTTTCTGCGCATGGTGGACTACACGCGGGACGATGTTGCATCGAGAGCGATGACGTGGCGCAAGCTTACGCCGCCGGAGTGGGTGGCGAGCAGTGAAGAGCAGATGCGGGGCTTTGTTAAGACTGGCCGCATTGGACCCTATGAGAAGGAGTACTTCCGCAAGGACGGTTCGCGCCGGTGGATGCTGTTTGCAGGACGTGATCTGGGTGATGGAACGATCGTGGAGTATGCGATTGACATTACAGATCGAAAGCGCGCAGAAGCAGCTCTGGTAAGAAACGACAAGCTGAGCACGTTGGGGCGATTAGCTGCGTCCATTGCGCACGAGATTAACAATCCGCTGGAGGCTACAACCAATCTCCTCTATCTGGCGAGGACGACGGATGGTCTTCCTGTAGAGGCGAAGGATTACCTGATTCTTGCGGAAGCGGAACTGAAACGTGTGGCCCACATCACGCGGCAATCCCTGGGTTTTTATCGTGAATCGAGCCAACCGTCAGAGGTTTCGTTGCCAGAACTGCTGGAAGCCACGATTGATTTGCTTCAGGCAAAGATTACAAGCAAGCAGGCACACATTGATCGGCGTTGGAAGGAAGACGTAACGGTGCGTGCCGTCGCGGGCGAGTTGCGCCAGGTCTTCTCAAACCTGATGGCGAATAGCCTGGATGCGATTGACGTTGGAGGGACCATCACGGTTCGTGCTGTTCGGCACGGCAGCGATCGTGGACCGATGGCGCGCGTCAGCTTTTCTGATTCGGGATGCGGCATTGAGCACGAGAAACGTAAGAATATCTTCGATCCGTTTTTCACGACGAAGCAGGAGTTGGGAAACGGGCTCGGGCTGTGGGTGACAAGCCAGATTATGGAGAAGCACCGTGGCACTCTCCGCATGAGAAGCCGTACGGAAGCGCCTTATCGGGGCACAACATTTTCTCTCTGCTTCCCACTGAGCCATAACGCGGAATAAGACAAGGGAAGCACTGCACAGGAGTGTGATCGTTGGATCGTCGTGAGTTTCTGTTGAAGTCTTCGCAGGCGATGGTGGCTTCGTCGCTTGTTGGTACACGAGGTGAAGCGCAGGGGAAGCAGCCCACAAAGAAGAGCAACATCCTGTGGCTGGTGGCGGACCAGATGCGTGCGCAGGCGTTGGGGGTTAATGGCGATCCGAATGCTCATACTCCGAACATCGATCGCTTGAGTCGCAGCGGTATTAATTTTCAGCAGGCGCGTTCCGGGTTTCCCTTGTGCTGCCCGTTTCGTGGCACGATGCTGACGAGTCGTTATCCGCACCATATGGTCCCGGGGCATGAGTATCCGTTGCCTGCCGGGCAGAAGACAGTCGCGAACCTGTTCAATCACGCTGGTTATCACACGGGGTATTTCGGTAAGTGGCATCTGGGTGGCTTTCACGAATCGGAAGGCCGCGCCACCATGTATGTTGTTCCGCCGGAGCGGCGTGGTGGTTTTAAGACGTGGATAGGGTATGAGAACAACAACAGCCCTTGGGATACGTGGGTGCATGGTGGCGAAGGCAAGGACGCGTTTCAGTATCGGTTGCCGGGGTATGAGTCTGACTCGTTGACGGACCTTCTCATCAAGTACATTCGTGAGCGCGTTGCGGAACAGAAAGCAGGGAAAGGACAGCCGTTTTTTGGTGTGCTGTCTGTGGAGCCTTCGCATAACCCGTACATTGCGCCGCCGCAGTTTATGTCGCGGTACAACGCGGAGCAGATCAAGCTGCGACCGAATGTTCCTGCGGATGAGACGATGCCCGGCAAGGGGCCGCGTGTGTTGGGTGGGCGCGAGACGATTGGTGAGAAGTCACGTCAGGACCTGGCTGGATATTATGCGCAGATTGAGAACTGGGACTGGAACATTGGTCGCATCATTGAGACGCTGACTTCGCTGAACCTGCTGGACGATACTCACATCATGATCTTTGCGGATCATGGCGATACGCATGGATCGCATGGGCAGTTTCTGAAGACGAATCCTTATGAAGAGTCGGTTCGCATCCCGATGATCGTCAGTGGCAGCGAAGGTTTTTATGATGGCCATGAGACGGGCAAACCAAATGTGTTGTTCAGTGCGATTGATATTGCGCCGACGACGCTTGGCCTGTGCAATGTTGGCATTCCGGATTGGATGGAGGGCAATGATCTTTCGGGGCATCGTTTGCAGTCGCGCCCAAGGCCAAAGAATCCGGATTCAATGTATTTGCAGAACGTGATTCCGACGGGACATCCTGATAGCGTCAACACGCCTTATCGCGGAATTGTGACGACGGATGGATGGAAGTATGTGTGTTTGCCGCGGCAGTCGTGGATGATGTTCAACCTGATCGATGATCCGTATGAGCAGGTGAATGTGGCGTTCAACGACGGTTATAAGGCGGATCGGAAGCGGTTGCTGGCGCGGTTGAAGCAGTGGGTTACCGATACGGGCGATACGTTCGAGCTGCCGGAGAGTTAGTTCGTTTTCCTAATCAAATACAGAAGGCCAGCCTTTGCGGCTGGCCTTCTGCATTGTGTTGGTCTTCTGATTAGGAGAGGGACTTGAGGTACTTGTAGTCGGCTTCTGCGGCCTGCATTGCGGGCATGCGGCTGTAGGGGCCTTCCTGTTCGACGAAGATGTGCTCGATGCCCTTGCCCTTAACGCTGGCGAAGATTTCCTTGTAGTTGACGACGCCTGTGCCGATCTCCGCGCCCTTGGGTGCGTTGGGGCCGGTTGCGGCGCCGGGTTCGATGGCAAGGAAGTCCTTGATGTGCAGCATGCGAATGCGGCCCGGATAGCGGTTGATGTACTCAGATGGCTTGTGGCCCGCGACGGTGATCCATCCGCAGTCAATCTCGAAGAAGACCGTGTTCTTATCGGTGTTCGAGATCAGATAGTCGTAGCCGGGCTTGCCGTTGTCGTCTGCGAATTCCATGGTGTGGTTGTGTGCGGCGAAGCGCAGACCACTGGCCTTGGCAGCGGCGCCTACCTTGTTCATGGCTTCGGCGAGTGCCTTGAATTCATCCGGCGTCATGGGAGCGAGCATGCCACGCATGGTCTTGGCCATGGCGGCGCGGCGCTCGTCCTGCGACATGCTGCTCATGTCGGGCATGGATGCGGATGCGAGGATCTGCTTTGGCACCGAAGACGTGGCGTACGTGCAGCCGAGCGTGTGCGCGTCGTCGAATGCCTTGTTCAGGTTGTTCATGTCGAACTGCAGATGCGCGCTGGGACACTTGATGCCGTTGTCATCGAAGATTTTGCGGAGGGCTGCGGCGGTCTTTGCGGAGCCGAAGCCTGCGGTTTCGACTTCCTTGTAGCCGATGGCGGCAAGCTGCTTGATAGTGGCTTCCGCGTCCTTGCCGAGGTCGGCGTTCACCACGTAAAGCTGGATGCCGATGGGCAGGCCGAGCGGTGTGGCCGAAGCAAAGCGGGGCATGGCGGCGGCCATGGCGGTGACGGCGGCGAGGCTGCCCGCGCGTCCGAGGAAGACTCTGCGTGTGATGTTGCTCATGGCTTTTGAACTCCAGCGGTTATTGATAATGCGTTGACCCCGCCAACTGTAGACGCTTGGCGGGGTGTGGGGCAAGAGCGAGGCGCTACTTTGCGTGAAAAGTGAGGTTCGCTTCCGCCTTGCCGCTGGGCGCGATGGTGACCGAAGTCTCTATGGGATCCATGTTTTCGTGCCATGCGGTGACGGTATAGGTGCCCGGCGGCAGGTTCGGGAGTTTGAAGGTGCCGTCGTCGCCGGTGACTGCGAAGTATGGGTGATCGACCACGCCGATGAAGGCGTGCATCCAGTCGTGGATGTTGCACTTCACGGGGATCATGACTTCCGCCTTTGTGAATTTACGGTGCATGGGCGGGTCGCCGGGGCCCTGCGAGTGATTCCACTCGCGGTTGTCGTGCGGCATGGGATGGATGTTGTGCGTGACGGGATCGGAGTTGATGATGTCCAGCGTCTGGCCGGTTTGCAGACCG
The DNA here is from genome assembly GCF_900102185.1 of Terriglobus roseus. Lineage (NCBI taxonomy): Bacteria > Pseudomonadati > Acidobacteriota > Terriglobia > Terriglobales > Acidobacteriaceae > Terriglobus > Terriglobus roseus. The sequence continues at coordinate 542,167 of NZ_LT629690.1, forward strand.
AGCACACGGGGTTTGAACCAGCAACCGGATTGGTCGATCTTGATGGAATCAGTGGGCGTGGCGAAGGCTTTGCCTTCGAGGCCCTTGGAGATGTAGACGAAGGCGTTGGCGAGGTCACCGCTCTTGTCGACGAGCAGCGATTCGTCCAATACCTTGCCGCCCTTGTGGGCCTTGGCGCAGGCTGGGTCGCTGCTCATGTCGATGACTTTGGGCTTGGCTTTGGGGCCTTCGTACTTGATGGTGCCGGTGACGGTGCCTGCCGTGGCGGTGTCCACTTTGAAATATGTGGGTTCGGCTGGTTTTGTTGCGGCAGAAGTATCGGCGGTACTTTGCGATTGTTTACAGCCGGTGACGGCGAGCAGGAGGAGCGCGGCGGTGCAGAGCTTGCGGTTCATTGCGTTTAGTCCCTCGTTGGTTCAGACGCTTTTCGTTTTACTTGCTGTTGGATGGTGGGCCAAGGTTTGGTGTCACGTCGCCGGTTAGGGCGTTGAGAAATTCGAGGAGGTCGGTGCGGTCCTGGCCGGTCATGTGAATCTTCTTCATCTCAGGGTCGAGGTATTGATTGCTGTTGCCCTGGCCGGCGTAGAAATCGATGACTTCTTTCAGCGTCTTCAAGCGGCCGTTGTGCATGTAGGGTGCGGTCTTTGCGACGTTGCGTAGCGTGGGCGTTTTGAATGCGCCTTTGTCGGTGGCGACTTTGGTCTCGTGAAAGCGGCCAATGTCGCTGAAGTCGCCGTCGTCGTTTACACCTTCGCCGATGTTGTGGAACTTGCCGTCGGTGAAGAGTGCTCCCTGGGGTGCGATGGTGTGGCACGAGGCGCAGTTGCCGCCGTTGGGATTGAGGAAGACGCCGTAGCCGCGGAGTTGTGCGGGTGTGAGCGCGTTCTTGTTGCCGCCGAACTGGTATTGGTCGAAGGGCGAGTTGCCGGTAAGGGCGGTGCGTTCAAACGAAGCCAATGCTGCTTCGACGCGTGCGATGTTTACGTCTTCCGTGCCGAAGGCTTTCTTGAAGAGAGCGCGGTATTCGGGGTCGTCGCCGAGTTTGCTGACATCGGCGGCGTGGGGCTGGCTCATCTCGACAGGGTTTGCGATGGGGAAGGCGGCTTGCTCTTCCAGCGTGATGGCGCGGCCATCCCAGAATTGAAACGGCAGGTAGGCTGCGTTGAGGATGGTGGGCGCGTTGCGTGTGCCGAGTGCGCCGCGTACGCCGGTGCTGACGTTCTTGCCGTCGGTAAAGTAGTCGCGCGGATCATGGCAACTGGCGCAGGAGAGTGTGTTATCGACGCTGACGCGCTTGTCGTAGAAGAGGCGGCGGCCAAGGGCGATGGTGTCGGCGGTGGGCGGATTGTCTTTTGGAATGGGAACAGGCGGCAGGCCGAGCAGCGGCTGGATGTGGACCTCTGCGCCGATGGGGCGCGCGCTGACCTCTTTCTTCTTGCAACCTGTGGAGAGAAGCAGCAGGGCAAGGCAGAGGAGGACGCGATGGTGCTGTTGGCGCTTCATCATTCTGTTAGACGCTTTGCGCCTCAACGCCCTTTGCCAGCCATTTTGAGAAGTAAAACGTCATGGGCGTGCTGCCGGTGTTGGTGATGCCGTGGAGCGTGTTGGCGGCGCAGTACATGATGGCCCCGGGACCGACTTGTGTCGTAACACCATCGACTTCGATGATGCCGGTGCCGGTAGCGACGATCATGGTTTCTTCTTCGGGATGACGGTGTGGCGGATGCGGTGTGGCTCCCGGGTCGAGTACGCACATGCCGGTGCAGAGCGTGCTGAGGTGGCCGGTGGGGCCGTTGTAATGCACGTATGCCGCGGTGCCGGGCGCTGCGCCCACGGCGGGAAGGTTTTCGTAGGCGATGACACCGTCGGCGAGAAGGGGCGCGTCGGTTATGGTGTCAATGTGCGTGATGGCGGCTTCGCTCATGATTTGCTCCGGGTGGCCAGTATAGCTGTGCGATTTCGCAACCGTGGAGAGATGAAATACGTCAGAGTGTGACAGATGCCGGTTGAGTTATCCCATGTGCTGTTGATTGCGATTGTTGCGGCGAGCATTTTGCTGATGCTGGTGCGGCCTAAGAACCTGCCGGAGGTTTGGTGGGTGGGGCCCGGTGCGCTGCTGCTGGTGGTGCTGCGGCTGGTGCCGCTGAGGACAGCGGGCAAAGCTGTTGCGGAAGGCAGCGATGTGTATCTGTTTCTGATCGGCATGATGCTGCTGAGCGAGCTGGCGAAAGAGAATGGCGTGTTTGAGTGGCTTTCGACGCATGCTGTGCTGGGCGCGCATGGGAAGCGGTCGCGTTTGTTTGCGTTGATGTATGCGGTGGGAACGGTTGTCACCATCTGCATGAGTAACGATGCGACTGCCGTGGTGCTGACGCCCGCGGTGTTGGCCGCGGTGAAGAAGGCGAAGGTGCCGCCACTGCCTTATCTGTTTGCATGCGCCATGATTGCGAATGCGGCTTCGTTTGTGTTGCCGATTTCGAATCCTGCGAACCTGGTGGTGTTTGGCGCGCACATGCCGCCATTGGGACAGTGGCTGGCTTCGTTTGGTTTGCCTTCGGTGTTGTCGATTGCGGCGACTTACTTTGTGCTGCGTTGGTACTTTCGCGAGGAGTTGCGCGATGGCATTGAGTGCGAGCCGGAAGCGACGTCGTTGGAGTGGAATGCGAAGGTGGTGCTGGCTGGGTTGCTGCTGGTGATTGTGGTGTTGCTGGTGGCTTCGGGATTGGGATGGCAGCTTGGTTTGCCGACGTGTGCTGCGGCATGTGTTGTGGTGATCGCGGTGTCGGTGATTGCGAAGAAGAGTCCGCTGCCGATGCTGAAGGAGATTAGTTGGACGACGCTGCTGCTGGTGGCTGCGTTGTTTGTGATGGTGCGCGCGGTGGAAGCGATTGGGGCGCTGGGCTATGCGGTTGCAGCGATGCGATGGGCTATGCACCTGCCCGTGGTTGCAGGCGCATTTGTGGTGAGTTTTGTTGTGGGTGTTGGAAATAACATCGTTAACAATTTGCCGCTGGGTTTGATTGCGGGAGCCACTGTGCAGACGGCGCAGGTGCAGGGTGTGCTATCGCACGCGGTGTTGATTGGTGTGGACCTGGGGCCGAATCTTTCTGTGACGGGATCGCTGGCTACGATCCTGTGGTTGCTGGCGATTCGCAAGGAAGACATGCATGTCAGCGCATGGGATTTTTTGAAGGCTGGTGCGATTGCCATGCCGGTGGCGATGGTGGCTGCGATATGCGGAGTGCTGTTGATGCACTGGATATAAAAGAAAGAGCGCGGCGAGTGCCGCGTTCTTTCTTTGTGAATCACTATAGCCTGCAGATGAGGAGCTCGCGCTCGTAGATCATCTCTGGTGGCAGATGATCGTGGAGTAGAAGGAAGACTTCCTCGTGGCCCATGACTTCGCGTTTCCATGTGGCGCGGTCGACCGTCTCCAAATCGTTGAATTTGTCTTCGGGGAAGTCGAGGCCGTTCCAGTTGATGTCGTGATACTTGGGAATCCAGCCGATGGGTGTTTCCTGTCCGCGCACACGACCTCGCACGCGATCGACGATCCACTTGAGCACGCGCATGTTTTCGCCGTAGCCGGGCCACAGGAATTTGCCGTTCTCATCTTTGCGGAACCAGTTCACATGGAAGATGCGTGGTGTGCTGGTGAGTTCGCGCTGCATCTTGAGCCAATGACGGAAGTAGTCGCCCATGTGATAGCCGCAGAAGGGCAACATAGCCATGGGGTCGCGGCGGACAATTCCTACTGCGCCACCGGCTGCTGCAGTTTGTTCGCTGCCCATGGTTGCGCCGACGTAGACACCGCTGGACCAGTTGAATGCCTGGTAGACGAGAGGCATGGTGGTGGCGCGACGGCCGCCGAAGATGATGGCGTTGAGCGGTACGCCTTGCGGGTTTTCCCAATCGGGATCGATGGTGGGGCACTGTGAAGCAGGCGCGGTGAAGCGGCCGTTGGGATGTGCTGCGGGTGTCTTTGATGCCGGAGTCCACGGTTCGCCACGCCAGTCGAGCGCTTCAGCGGGCGGCTTGTCCGTCATGCCTTCCCACCAGATGTCGCCGTTGGGTACACCGTTCTTTGTCACGAGCGCAACATTGGTGAAGATGCTGTTCTTGCGCAACGTCGCCATGGCGTTGTGATTGGTCTTGTCACTGGTGCCGGGGGCGACGCCGAAGAAACCTGTCTCAGGATTCATGGCGCGTAGCTGGCCAGTGGCGTCGGGCTTGATCCATGCGATGTCGTCGCCTACTGTCCATACTTTCCAGCCTTCGAATCCTGCAGGGGGGATGAGCATGGCGAAGTTGGTTTTGCCGCAGGCAGAAGGAAAGGCTGCGGCGACGTAGGTCTTTTCCGTTTTGCCGTTTTCATCCGCGGGCGATTCCACGCCGACGATGAGCATGTGCTCTGCCATCCATCCTTCATCGCGACCGATGGCCGAGGCGATACGGAGAGCGAAGCACTTCTTGCCCAGTAGAGCGTTGCCGCCGTAGCCAGAGCCGTAGCTCCAGATCTCGCGTGTTTCGGGATAGTGGACGATGTACTTCGTGTCGTTCTGCGGCCAGGGGACATCTTGTTGGCCGGGTGCGAGTGGTGCGCCTACAGAGTGGACGCAGGGGACGACGCGCTTGTAGTCCTTGTCGATTTCCGCGTAGACGGGCAGGCCGATGCGGGCCATGATGCGCATGTTCACGACGGCATATGCGGAGTCCGTAAGTTGCACGCCGATCTGGCTCATCGGCGAGCCGACGGGGCCCATGCTGAAGGGCATGACGTACATGGTGCGGCCCTTCATGCTGCCTTTGAAGAGTGCCTTCAACTTGCGGCGCATGACGAAGGGATCTTCCCAGTTGTTGGTGGGGCCAGCGGCGTCTTTTGAGAGCGAGCAAATGAAGGTGCGATCTTCCACGCGGGCCACGTCGTTCGGCGAGGAACGTGCGTAAAAGCATCCGGGCCACTTCACGGGATCGAGGCGCGTGAAGGTTCCGGCTTCGACGAGTTCGTTGCAGAGTTGTTCGTTCTCCGCATCGGAGCCGTCGAGCCAATGAATGCGGTCGGGCTGGCAGAGGTCCGCCGTTTTTTCCACCCACTTAATGAGGTGTCGATTTGTTGTTGGGGGAGTGTTGCTGGGAATTGATGCCATCCAAGGGCCTCCGGAGCGTCTGCGATAGACGTTTGACGCGCCGGTCATCATTGTCCTCCTTACGGGACGACAGGCAAAGTATGCGTGTGCGTTAATCGCACGCACGTGCGAAATCTGCTTCGGTTAGCGGGCGCGCAGAAGCTGAGGTTTTCGGTATCGAAACGGTTTCTTACGCAGCGTTATTGTTCGATGCGGTTGCGGCCTGCGTGCTTTGCGCGATAGAGGGCGTTGTCCGCGGCACGCAGCAGATCAGAGGGCGCGCCGATGTGCTGACCTTCATGTGTGGCTACGCCGATGCTGATGGTGATGTAACCGAGTTCGGTCTGCGTGTGAGGGAGTTTCAACGCTTCGACATTGGTGCGGATTCGTTCCGCTGTTTGCCATGCGCTTTCTGCATTGGTTTCGGGCAGAAGGACGGTGAACTCTTCACCGCCGAGACGCGCAGCAATATCGGTAGCTTGCCGCAACGATCTTTGAAGCGAGGCAGAGATGAGGCGCAGGCACTCGTCTCCGTGGGCGTGCCCGTAATGATCGTTCAGCAACTTGAAGTGGTCGATGTCGATCATGAGCAGACTGAACGAAGTGTGTGCCTCATTGTTTTTGCGCCATTCGTGATCGAGTGAAAGGTCGAGGCTGCGTCGGTTGGCAAGACCTGTAAGTGCGTCCGTAAGTGAGAGCGTTTCGAGCTGATCTCGGGCTTCCTGCAGGTTTCGTTGCGAATGCATATAGCGAAGCTGCAGGACAGTGACGCGGGTGCCATAGATAAGGGCTGCAAGAACGATAGCGCCAGAGCCGATGTAGAAATGCGTGCGGATGACTGCCAGGCCAAGTGCTATCAGGATCAGTGTGAAGAACACGGGGCTGGCATGGCGAATGAACTGTCCTAAAGGTTGTTGGTCATCCGAAGCGCGCGCTTTTGCTGCTGGCTGTTGGACCGTGAGGACAAGAATAAGAACGAGAAATGGCACGTCGCTGAGAAGAGCAACGTAATCCATAACGCCCTGTAGGATCAGGTCGAGCTGGTTATAGAGGATGGCGAAAAAACCATACGTCCAAAGGAAGATGTTGAGCGTGCGGAAGAAGTCACGCATGTCTTCTTTCGAGATGGAGATAAGGCGAAGTGCTGCCGCTAATGCCAGCACTACATTTTCTGTTGCGTAGGCGAATGCAAGAACAGAGTCCGAGATGGGATGTACTGGCTTACCCCAAAAAGGGAATGTAGTGAAGATGAGAAGGTAAGTGAGCGTCGCCGCTACTGAGATCTGAACCGTGTCGAGCCAGACGAAGAGTGGTACGCGTTCCTTCCGTTCCGGTAGCGAGATGGCCAAGACAATGGGAACTCCATATAGAAAGTATGGGAGATCCGCATACGATGCCTGTGAAATATCGGAATGCAGAACGACTTCTTCCCACGCTGCGCGCGCGGAGCCGCATTCCCACAGAAAGATGGCAGCGCTGAAGAGTTGCCAGTAGAGTCGAGTGTCTGGCGTCGCGCTGCGTGTGCGTGCAATGCAGAAGATGAGTGCAATTGCGACAACGACGATAGAGAAGACATGAGAGATGACCGTGCGTTGCGCGGGGAACAGGGCCAGGGAAACCGCGTGGATCACAAGAAAGCCAAGAGCGAAGGCCAGTCCCTGTGATCGCGAAAGATATTCCTGCGTTTCGTTCTTCGTGCTCACTCGATGTCTTCCGCCTCTCGATGAGACGAACAGGTTAGCACTGCCTTCCCAAGGAAACGAATGACACAAAAGAGGATGTAGTCGCGTACGAGCGTGATATCAGATCCCACATCGAAGGCAAGCTTCCTGCGATGACGATATTTGCGGATTCATTCTGACGGAGGGAAGATTGGACGTGTGCGGAAAATAAAGGGAAGGGATTCTGTTCTTACAGCCAAATGGCCAAACGTACCAAGCAAAGTGCAGGCCTCCTTATGTTTCGCAAGAGAGCAGAGGTTTTCGAGGTCTTTCTTGTTCATCCCGGCGGTCCGTTCTGGGCTAAGAAGGATGTTGGCGCATGGACTGTGCCCAAGGGTGAATTTACGAACGATGAGGGACCTCTCGCAGCCGCGCAACGAGAATTCATCGAAGAGACCGGCTTCATCCCGCAAGAGCCTTTTCTTGAACTTGGTTCGGTTACTCAGAAGTCCGGAAAGGTTGTGTTTGCGTGGGCCTTTGAAGGGGACTGCGATCCGGCGGACCTGAGAAGTAATACCTGCGAGATTGAGTGGCCTCCGCGTTCAAAGCGCCTTGTGACCATCCCTGAAGTGGATCGTGGTCAATGGTTCACACCGTCTGTCGCCAAAACATATCTTCGAACGGAACAGCACGCTTTTCTGTCGCGCTTAGAGGATTTGCTCCGCCAGTAGAGAGAAAGAGTCTTCGGTGCTTTCGTCTTCCGCGTTCTCGCGCTCAAAATTGCTGAGACCCACGCCGACCAACCGATAAAGTTGCTCCTGCGGCAATCCGACTTTAGCGCAGAGTGCAAGCGCGGTGTCTGTCAACACTTCGCAGCTTTCAATTCGTTCACGGGATGTGAGACTTCGCGTGAGTGATTGAAACTCTTTCGTTTTCAGTTTGAGAACAATCGTTTTTGCTCCGCGGGCGTTGGCATTCGACGCTTTCCATATCTTTTCGGCAAGGCGTTGGATGTGCACATTGCACGCTTCGAGAGGGATGTCATCGGGGAAGGTATCTTCCGCAGAGATTTGTTTGCGCACGCGATTTGACACGACAGGGTTGTGATCAATGCCTCGTGCAAGCTCATAAAGACGTTGCGCATAGCTGCCGAAGGCTTGTTCCAGTGTCGCGATATCCATGGCGTGAATGTCGCCCACGAGCTTAATGCCGACCTCAGCCATACGTGCCTCGGTGACTTTTCCAACGCCGGGGATGCGGCCTACAGGAAGCGTGAGGAGGAATGATTGTGCCTCGTGTGGCTGAATAACGAACTGTCCGTTCGGCTTTCGCCAATCGGACGCGATCTTCGCAAGAAACTTATTGGGTGCGATGCCTGCTGAAGCAGTCAGGTGAAGTTCATCCCATATCTCCTGACGAATCTTCTTCGCCACCAGCGTTGCTGTTGGCAATCCCTGTTTGTTCTGCGTCACGTCAAGATAGGCTTCGTCGAGCGAGAGTGGCTCAATGTGGTCTGTGTGTCGTGTGAAGATTTCTCGCACACCTTGGGATGCCGCTTTATATCGCGTGAAGTCAGGTGGGATAAAGATTGCATGGGGGCATAGCCGTTCCGCACTTACTGCCGGCATTGCGGATCGAACGCCGAACTTCCTCGCTTCATACGACGCGGCGCAAACGACGGAACGTTTTCCCTTCCATGCGACCACGACCGGACGGCCACGCAGATTCGGATCGTCTCGCTGTTCGACGGATGCATAGAACGCATCCATGTCCACATGAACGATCTTGCGGTGTCCGAGCAAGGTGATCTGTTCGTCAATCATGACAATGCCTGCGTGTGCCGTCGCCAATGGTAAAGAAGCGGTATCTCAATGCTTTGCGAGCTATGTGCGTCCCGATGGAAGCCCTGGAGATATTCTTCCATATTCGCCGTGTGTTCGCCTAGTGGTATTTGCTACTTCGCCCGCGTTGATGCGCTCACTCAAACCCATTCACACTCGTGCAGAACCACATGGTCAATGCATGTAGTGCCACCATCGGTTGCTGTGTGGTGACCACTATAGGTTCTGGCTTTCTTTCTTCATAGGCTTGCGAAGCGACGTTTTGTCAGCAAATACACGCTCCGCAAAAGTGAGGTTGTACCTATGAAATCGTTAAGAAAGTTATGTACGCTAGCCGCGCTTGTGTCGTCAGTCGGAGTATTTGCTCAGACCGCACCGGTGGCTGGCGTGACGTCAACCGCCAATGTTCGGAACCGTGCGACGGTCTCTTTTCCGTCCGCAACGCCAGGCTCCAATCTGCAATCGGCTATCGTCCAGTTTCCGCAGGGAACACGGACTGAAACGGTAAAGGCAAAACTCAACGGCAAGGATGTTAGCGCAAAGTTTTCTGCAACTCCTTGTTCCGGTAAGGTGTGCCTGACCGCACAGCTTGGTTCGGACGATGGTGTCATCGACGGAAATAACACACTCTTTGCGACAGCGAAGAATCAGGATGGAACGGCTTCCAGCACGCGCACACATTTTGTTAGCGGCGCAGCGTCAGCCACATCGCAAGGGTTGCACGCGTTGGCTGTCAGTGCTGATGTCACAGCATCGAGCCTGCCTACCTATAGCAGCTTCCTTCCGCCTTCGATTAGGTTCTATACACTCGTATCGGGTGGTCCTGGGGCCAGCCAGAACTGGTTCCAGCTTGGTACCAAGTCCAGCTCCGTTCTGGCTTCGGGAAGCTGCGCTAGTTCGAGCATGTACAGCGTCATCCTGGTGGATCGCCGGACGCTTACGCAGTCAGGCTCGTCGCAGTGCTACAACGATGGCGTTTCACTGTCATCGGCGCTGCAGAATCTGGCAAGCCAAACGCCAGTTGCAAACGACCTGGTGATTGTGGGAACGAACTATGGGCAGAACACGGATGCAGGAAGTGCCATGGCACAACTCAACACCAGCGCGATTGGTGGACGTGCTTACAATTGCAACGCCAATGGTTCTGGTAGCACCTGCACAGGTGGTCCGCTCGGGACTTCGAATGATGTGCCCCAGGGATATCTGGCCATCGGCGTTTTGAATGGCAAGCCTGGATCGGCTTTCGAGTACTACAAGACGAATGGCAGTCCAATACCGAATACGTTTGCCACTGGCATGTTGATGCAGGACGCGAATGGAAACTACAACTTCCAGTCGTCGAACAACGTGGAATACACGGTCCAGCCGGGAACAGCGCAGCAGAGCGCGCAGATCAAGATTATTAACGCGCCGAGCCTGCCAGGACAGACTGCTGTCTATACTCCGCCCACAGGCACCAATGGCTTTTGGGTCCTGGTTATGGATCGTGGGAGCTTGTCGACTTCCACCGCGTGTTCGGGCAGCGGCAGTGGACAAAACGTTACCTTCGCGAACTGCGGTATTTTCTATCCACTCGGTGCGAATGGCGGAAACGCCACCATGATTAACGCCATGGCGCAGACACTTCAGTCTGTGCGGAGTGATCAAGTCGTGTTTCTGACAACTGTAGGAACCGCTGGCTGGGGCGATGCGACGACCATGGCGAGCGATAACAACACACCAAACAACACGATTGAACTGGCGAATGCGCTGGGATCACTGGGCATTCCGGATAAGTCCATCCTCTATACCGGCGCGACCAATTCGACTTATACGTTTGTCGCCAGCCCTGCCTTTGGCAATCCGATCTCTGGACATGATGTGCTGTCCTCTTCCTACTTCACACAACAGGGACACAGTGGCTATGTACACGGCACGCTTGCGCGCGATAGCTATGGTTTGTATGAACCGGCACATACGGAACAGCAGCAGGCCGCTACTGATACAGCGGATCTGCAGTTGGGTTTGATCAACTCGCAACAGCCGCAGGAATGGCCTGAATTTATTACTGCGCTTGCGACAGGAAACACCCTGACAGGTCAGACGCAGGCATACCAGTACCTCAGCTATTACCTGCTGAACCAGTGGTACGTGGCAGGCCAGTTGAACAGCAGCGGTGCAGCTCAGCCGGGTGTAACCGGAACTTATGCGTACGACATTCACTACTTCTTCACGGGATCGTTGAATACCCTTTTGGACTATCACACTTATGATCCGGCGAATGCTACATATCCGGGTGCATCGTGGACCTCGCCGGACGGAACCACGCTGAGTTTCACACAGCAGGAATTCAATTCGGTGAAGTATCAGCTTCATAACGAGATTGTTGACCTGACGAACGTACTTACTTACTTCGTGACTGGTTCCACCAACCTGAAGGACCTTGTGGCCGCAGGCAATGCCAATGCTGCGCTGAGCCTGATTCAGGCGTCCAGCGACATTCAGGCAAACCTGGAAGCGAGCCAAATTCAGGCGCAGACCACAACACCGGCGACGCTGAGCCCGTGGCACATCATGCATATGGTCGCCTCAGATGTAAGCCCCTATGTATCGTTCGCGACCGATGGTGTCGTGAACCCGGACGACATTGCATTGGCAAACAAAGCGATTGGCTTCGTGAGTGACCTGTTCTCCGCGGCCGGTAGCACTGGCGGCGGACTCAGCAGCGGCGATACATCCGCGCAAAAGGAGATCCCACGGCTTGACTACCGTTTAGATACCACGATTGGTCAGATTGCAGGTTCGGATTTGCAGGGCCAGTTTCTGGCGGGCTTTGATTCCACGCTGGATTCCATTACCGGTGACTGGGGTAAGTTGAATGCGTTGGGTGGTCAGAGCATCACGCAGTCTCCGCTCTTTGCACCCACGCAGGCAACACAGAACCAAGTGATTCAGATGATCACAAAGGCTTCGCAGAAGAGTCTGTATGTCTCGCTGATTCCGCAGATCTATCAGGCACACAAGTGGGGCATGTATGGCCAGACAGCGACTGCTGATATGGGATACACCGCAAACGGTGACACCAATTCGTGCAAGGCGTTCTATGACAACACAACAACAGCCTGGGTGGCTGTGTGGTATCCCACCTACGGAGGCACGTCCTACTGGGAGTCCTGGAAGACAGTGAACAACAACCCAGACTTCCCGTTCAAATATGTCTATAACGCGCCCTTCTACGATTGGTATGTTCTTTCGCTTCCGTTCACGAGTCAGGGTGGTAGTGGTGCGCGAGCAACCGCAATGGACGCGAATATGTCGAACATACTATTCGGTAACAGTTCGAACTCTGTGAACTTTGTGCGCGATGAGTTTGTGGCTGGTGGTGGACCGATGCAGGTTCGCATCACCGACGGCGGGACCTCTGAATTTGATCTCGCGTTCGAGTGGGACAGCGCCAACCCGATCAATAAAAACTTCTCACCCGATACGAATGCCATTGGCATTCATACCGCAAACGTTTGCTCTGTCTCGCAATTCAATGGCGTGAGTGCAACAGCACCGACGTCGCAGGATACGGTGACGACACTCACTGTTCCGGGAAGCTCCGTGCTGGGCATCGACGTAACCTACAGCGCGAAGATCACTAAGACCATTGGGACTGGAGTTCCGGCAGGCTTTGTGGAATTCCGTGACAATGACCAGACTGTGGCGAACGTCGCTTTGGATGGAACCGGTAATGCGACCTATACAGCGAAAGGTTTGTCGCTGGGCAACCATGGCATCTCGGCCTACTATCTTCCGAGCGACGGTAGTCAGCCTTCCAATTCAGCAGCAAGCTCGCTGATGGTTTATGCCAATACACCGGACATGATCCTTGGACTATCGCAATCCTCACTAAATGTGACTTACGGCACAACTTCTTCAGCGGTCACCCTGAAGCTGCAGTCACTGTCGGGTATGGCAGGAACTGTGAACTATGCATGCTCAGGTTTGCCTGTAGGTATGACGTGCAGCTTCTCGCCTGCGAGCAACACAGTCACGGACGGCGGGACGGCAAGCACCACGTTCACTGTCTCGGGAAACGTTCTCACGAGCACTTCCGGATTTAGCTCGGTGAGGGGATGGGCGATTGTGTTGATGTCAGTACCGCTCTTGCTTGTGGCGACGCTGCGCAAAACAGCAACCCGAGGACGACTGCTGTGCTCGCTGCTTCTGATGATGGTTGCCGCGGCTAGCCTGACGGGATGCGGCGGCAATTCGACCCCTGCTTCGCCCACGCTGAAAGATACGGGAACAAAGACCGTGTTGATCACTGCAACGGCGGGTAGCGTGACGAGAGCTGTACCGTTAACCGTTACGGTTCAGTAGCCTCAGTAGCTCTGTCGGCCAGTAAAGGAGTGGAGACATTCTTTTACTGGCTACAACAGGGAATCGGGTGTCAACTTGTGTATCAGTCCTGGAGTGCAAGCAAGAACGCAGAGCAATAAGAGACACCAGGAGAGTGCATCCCACCATCCGTCTCCGATGAGTGCGGAAAGGAGCCCGCAGAGGGATGTGATGGCTAATACGATGGGCCAACGATAGATTTGTAGAGACGAACGTGGTCGTTGATGAGCGTGTCTTCGCGGAGTTTTGTCTGCAACGAACTCAGTCGCCCTGCCTTTACCAACCCAAAGCATGATGCCACTTATCAACACTGTGATTGCAACTAAGTCCAATGCGGCCCAAAGGAACTTCAACGGTAATCCACCGTAATCGCCAAAGTGAAGCGGACGCGATACCTCAACGGTGTGGATGTACCACGGGAACTGCGTTGAGGACGTCACGATACCTGTCGTCGCGTCCACGAGAACCGGTGTGAAGATGCGTGACGTGATCGGCGTGCGGCCTTTGGTGTAGATCAGGTAGTGCCACGGTGTTGTTGTTGGTCCGGGAAAGACGATGCCTGTGACTTTCATTCCGGGCAATGCACGACGCGCGGCAGCGGCCGCTACGTCCGGTGTGACGATGTTCGTTGCAGGTGGATGTCCTTTGTATGAAGCAAGCACGGAGATTGCAGACTGCTTTTGCCAAAGCGCGAATAGTGGTGCGGAGATAGCATTCAGAATGCCTGTGCCACCAACAACCAGCATCCAGCAGAGCGCTGAAGCGCCCAATAGATTATGCAGGTCTAACCAATGCGTACGATGTGGTGTCGGGCGAACTGTGCCGAAAGGCAGGCGGCGCATGAATGGCCCATACACGACTATCCCGCTGATCAGTGCGAGCACAAACAGCAGAGCCATTGCGCCCATGAACAGTTCGCCGGGAACACCTGCGAACAGACCGCGATGCAGCGCGAGCACTTTTTCCATCACGCTATTGCCTTGCGTGCCAGAAGAAAGCGGTGCAGCAGTGCTTGCGTGATACACGTCGATGACGCGACCTTTGATCGCTTTGCCTACAACGGCAACGCGTATCTCAGGCGCATCTTCTTCGATGGTCATGAAAGCGGGATGCGCTCCGGGGTGACGAATCAAGGCTAGATCTACAAAGTGCTGCAGAGGAATGGCGGGAATTTCAATTGCCTCTTCTGTTTGCGGCTTACCAATCTGTTCCAACTCATCACCGAAGATGAGTGGAAGACCCGTGATGCATGAAATTAGCAGGAAGACGGTGCAGACAAGGCTGGTCCATCGATGCAGTTTGTACCATCTACGAAGTGAATGCGACTGCATGGATGAACCAACCCTCCTGTTTAGAAGTGGAACTTTAGTGCGGCCTGCAGCGAACGCGGCCCACCTGTTTGATACAGCGAGTTCAATCCGCCAAGCTGATTGTTCAGAGTGCCGGAAGTGGTGCCGAACAGCGTCGCTCCCGTTGCCAGGTTGTTGTACACGCTGCCATAAATTGCATGGTTCAGCAGGTTAAACGCCTCCATACGGAACAGGATGCCAGCGCGATGGTAGATGGGGAAGTCGCGCTGGACTGCGAGGTTCTGCTCTACAGCGTCGTAACCCCGGACGGAGTTGCGGCCTGAGTTGCCTTCCACATATGCCGTTACACCGCCCGCTGCTGTTGTGGCGGCTTTGAAGGCGTTGTAGTTGATGCGGCGACCGCTGGGAACTGTGCTGTCCTGCACATAGATCGGCTGTCCTGCCACCATGTTCGGGTGATAGTTCAACTGCGCACCGCTGCCACCACCAATCGTGGTGTAACCAATCAGATCAATTGGAAGCCCAGAGCGTGCCGTTGTACGCGAAACGAAGGACCAGTGCGACAGCACGGCATTGGCTACAGCGTTGCGATAGCCACTTGGAACTTCATACGTAAGCGCCATCTCAAAGTTGTTGCGAACGTCAAAGTCCGAAGGTCCACGCAACTGTGTATATACGGCAAGGTTGTTCGAGGCATCATCCAGCGAATGCGCCCACGTGTACGACGCGAGCATCTGCAATCCACGTGAGAGTCGGCGCTCAAACTGAACTTGCAATGAGTGGTAGTCCGCGGATGCTCCATTCGTCGTCAGGTACAGATAGGAAGACGCGCTGAAATTCCTGTTGCCAAGGTAGTACGGTAGATACTGCTTCGACAGATACAGCTGCCGTCCTACAGAGCCAACATAAGTAACCTTCAGCGTTTGGCTCTGTCCCAAGCCCTGTTCCACTGCTGCGTTCCACTGCACGCTGTATGGCGAACTCAGCTTCGGATTCGTCGCATACACGTTTGCCGCATAGGGTGCGGCAATATTTGGCGCAGGAATTGTGTCAACCTGCGTTTGTGTCAGCGGGAATGCAGCGCCCACTGTAGAGATTGTCGCTGACGAACCTAAACCGCCGTATCCCTGCGAAGCATTCGCCGCGCCGAGGCTATAGAACAAACCGCCACCAAGACGAAGTATCGTCTCGTGTCCGGGTGTTTGATGTGCTTGATATGCAATACCAAAGCGCGGCGCCACATTGCCATAACGCGTTTGCCATAGCTTCGTTCCCTTATTTGCAACTGCAAGCGTCGCGGGGTCTGCACTTGTCACAGCGAAAGGATCATTGCCTGCGTCATCATGTGGAGCAGGGTTCACATCCCAGCGAACCCCATAGGAAAGGCTCAAGCGGGGCGTGGTCTTCCACTCATCCTGAACAAAGGCTGAGTAGTTCTCGTATGTCGGTCGCATCGCGCCGGAATACTTCTGGCCAATGATCGCTGTCATCGTGTTGGCGCGCAGTTCAGCTTCTGACAATACGTATGCAAACTCGTATAACGGAGGTCGCGATTGCGAAGTCAACAGCCTGCGATAGTCAAAGCCAAAGTGCAGCGTGTGCCGACCGACCGAAGCCGTCAGTGTATCCACTACGTTGATCTGTCGCTGCCGCGTAGCGCCCGGAGCGACATAGGTCAGAGCATGCAGGTCGTAAAAAATATTGAAGATGAATGAGTCCTGGGTTGGGTTCGCATAGCCAGGTAGGCCGCCGAGACTCAAGGGAGTTGCTCCACCAAAATTGGTTAGCGTTGCTGCGCTGTCTGCATCATTGCCCGTCAGGTTGAAACGTAATTCATTCACGAAGCGCGGCGTGATTACATTTGTTGCACCCAGCGTGATGAGTCTTGTCTTTCCTTTCGAAGCATTCAGCACGGCGAAATTGCCGGAGTTGCGCGTGCTAATGCTCGAAGTCGTATACGCTGCCCGTCCAAAAATGCGGAAGCGATCGCTGAAGCTGTGATCCAGACGCAACGAGCTGGAATCGAGGTTGCTTGGGCTTGAGTACGCAGCTGTGTACGTCGCCAATCCATTGCCTCGGTCTGTTCCAGCATCTGGCACAGGATATGCATTCAATACGGAGCGCAGCGTGGCATTCACTGTTGTGTCTCCGCGCAACGATGCGCTCGGTACACCATTCAGAGTTGCTGCTACAGGCGTACGCAACCGCAAGCCTTCATACGAGAAGAAGAAGAATGACTTGGAGCGTCCGTCATAAAGATGCGGCAACCAGATGGGACCACCTACTGTGCCGCCGAAGTCGTTCTGCCTTTCCGCAAGACGTCCGACTTTGTTGCGGTTGTTGAAGGTGTTGTTAGCATCCAGCACTTCATTGCGGAGGTAGTCATAGGCCGTTCCATGGATAAGGTCCGTTCCGGCGCGCGACACAATGTCGAACTGGCCTCCCGGCGTACGCCCGTACTGTGCTGAGTACGAAGAGGTGGTTGCGCGAAATTCTTGAAGTGCATCAATTGACAGCAGGCTCTGTGTGGTGCCCAGCACTGTCTCGTTCGGCGTCTGTCCACCAAAGCCGGCTCCGTAGCCTATGGTGCCCGGCGACGCCCCCGTGTTCGCAGCCACGCCGTCTACCGTGAAGTAATTGCCTTCGGTGCGCTGACCGTTCACCGTCAGTTCGCCGCTTACGCCTGGCCCCGAGGAAGGTACGAGTGCAACGCCCGGCACAGCAGTTAGCAACGATTGAAAGCTGCGTCCGTTCAGTGGGATATTGTTTACGAAATTGCTGTCGATTACCGTGCTTACGGTGGCGTCGGTGGTGTTCATCACCACATTGCCGCCGTTTACCGTAACGATCTGGCTGTCTCCCCCAGCCTGCAGAGTCACATCAAGCGAGACTTTGCCCGCCACGTCCAGCTTTACGCTGTCGATCTGCTGAGGAGCAAAACCGGAGGCACTCACCTTTACCGTGTATCGGCCCGGTTCGAGCGAGGGAACCACATACAAACCGGCTCCGTTTGTCTCACCCTGCCAGCGCAGGTGGGTGTCCACATTTTCAACGCTCACAGTTGCATTTGGAATGACTGCATGAGCGGCATCACGAACCAAACCGGAAAGCTGCGCACTTTGTGCAAAGGCAGCACTGGAAGACAGAACAACACAGGAAAGGGCAAGTGCCCTTTCAACAGAAAATCGCATCGCGTAGCCTCTTCTTGGGCAGCCCAAAGACGCGCGATTCATTTCTAATGAAGAAACGGTATCTCGCCTTTTCGGGTGCCGTATATGGGCCTTCGCGGTGCTTCGCCAAAAGACTGCCGCGGAGGCCTCATGTTTCTTTAGTAGAGAATATACGACAATTGTGGTCCGAGTTGAGTCCTGACCAATAATGGCATTCAGATTTCAAGCCGGTTAAAATTTGGTAATCGGTTAATATTTTTTGCCGTCTAACCGGACATCTGTCGCAGTAAGCGCCTTGCGTGCGATGCGATCGATGATTCAGGGTATTCCGATTCCAAATCCCGGCCCGTCCTAGCCTGCATGGTTATGAAGTGCAGGTGATGAACGGGGCGAATTTTTTTGCGTGTTGATATCGCATGCGATATCAGGTGCTTTGCAATCGATTGTTCAGATTGCTTAGACAAGTATTGAGGCTTTAAGAAATGCAGTACGCCGCTGGCGATTATTTGTTTTTTGCACTTTTTCTTCTTCTCGTCTGGTTTGCAGTTTCCTTCACGTCAGAGCGTGGGCTTGTTTATCGCTGGAGGAAGGTCTTTCATGACCTAAAACGCGACTACAGAGGTTCCAAGAGCAAGTTGGTATGGCTGTCTCTTTCCGTCGCACTGCGAGGAACTCACTAAACGGGGAAACATCACCGTCAGTGTTGGTTATTTGGGATTAGATATAGGGTCGGCTTGATGATTGAGAGAGGCCAACGCCTGGTGCAATGCAGCTTGCGGCCATTGGTTTAAGCGTTCCCGGATTGTCGGGGGTATTGGGACCGAGCTATTGTGTTCTGCCCATGCCCTAACCACCCCGCCTCTGTTCAGTATGAGCACTTCGATGACGTCGTCGTTGAGATCGAGAAGTAACACGCCCTCTTCTTCTCCTCCTAAATGTGCTCGGTTACCTCCCGAACTCATGACCCCGTTGCTCGTTTTTAGCGGGTCTGCTGGGTCCATGTTCATCTGGAGTGTTTGGAACTGTTCGCTTCCCAAGAGTGCAATTAGCCTGTTGCGCAATGGCTGTGTCTTCCAGATGTCCCATGGCCCTAACCCGGCCTTTGTACTGAGATAATCCAATGTCTTCGCCTTTGAAGGCTTATGCCGGAGCTGTGCGTTACTCTCGATTGAGAGCAATGGGAGCAGAAGTAGCGGCAGCACTATTGTCCTGCGTGCGATCAAAAGGCGACTCCTTTCTTCTCCGCATCTTTCATCTTGTTGTCGTCCACTTTCTTCTGCGCAGCCAGATACTGACCATGAGTCGTTTCGACTGCGCTCCGATAGAGGGCGCCGTTCGTGGCGACCACGAGCAGATCATCCAGCAGATACGTGGTTTGACCCGGTATGAGAGAGCCCTGGAAATACACGCCTACCGTCGCATAGGAACTGCAACGCAGAGCGCCGATGGAAAGTTTCCGCTCGTCATAGCCTTTCGTTACGGTGTCGGATGAGCTTTGCCATTGTTCTGCAAGAAACGGGCTCGTGCAGGTCTCAACGATGCGTTGCAGATCGGGTCCTGTTACCGGGTGCCCCTGTGTATCCATGACCCAAAAGAAACTGGCCCCAGAAGGGAAGGCGTGAGGAACGTAGTTTTCTTTGCCATACTTCGTACGCATGCCTTCGATCGCACTTGTATACGTTGGTTGTTGTCCTTTTGGATAGTGCACCCTGTGTCCTACGGCCATTACAAAGCTGTCGTTCGGCTGCGTGGTAAAGGCGACCTCGTATTGTTCGAAGATCTGACCGGAGACTACTGGTGTCTTTGCATGAATTCCTGAGGTAAGTGTCTGGCCGGGTATTAGCTGATGAACATAGGTTTCGGGAGTTATCTGCAGCGCGCCGTTGTGGGCTCTGACGATGGACGGGACGTCTTTGGCACTCATGCCCAGCTTGATTTCGGTGACCTCAATGAAACCGGCAGAAGCAGCAAGGGAAGCGGTAAGTTGTGGTGTGCCTGTCTCTGCTGTCTCATGAAAGCCTTGGTTCGCAGCGTCGGTAGTGTGTTGCTGCGCGGTGGCTGGCTGACCACTGCTCTTGGTTGCTTGCGATGTTTGCTTCGCAGCTTGCTTGAGCTTCTCCCATGCGCTTTGAGCCGGTGTAATTGAAGGGATAAGCAGAAGGGTAGTAAACACTAGAACGTTCTGGGATAGTTGCCGCATCAATTTCCTCTCTATGTTTGTGAAGGTTTGGAATACGAAACTGGTATTTAAGCTCATTCAGGAAGTGAGTCAAGCGAACGGAGATATTCGGTGAACGCTTCGTCACTGACCTGTAGGTTGTGTTTGTAGGCTTTGCGGACGCTGTAACCAACAAACAGCATTGGGATACCCACAATCGCACCAACGAGTGAAGCTGTGAGGATGGTTCCCGCTATGAGCGGAACAATGCCGAGAAGCTTCAGCCGCTTTGTTTCTTGCAACAATTCTTCTTTCTTGGCGAATAAAACGTCGCGGTCGCTCGAGCCGGTGGCTCGCAGAGTGCCAATGACTTGTTGGTGGCTGAGTTTGGTAAGGATCATCTTCTTTTCTCCTGGGTAAATGACATAAAGACCGAACACGATTGCAGATATGGCGCGATGCAGCCTGACTAAGGGGAGGAGCTTTCGACTCGAACGAGGTTTTCCCCCATTCCGTATAAAGAGCCGTCTGGCATTCGTCGCAGGGCCACGTTTGTGAAGGGCATCTGCAGGACGATCGTGTCGTTGTCCTCAGTTCTGTACGCAAAAGCTTGAGTTGATCCGCCCTCTGTGATGTAGGCCATGTTCGACCGGAATTCGATGACACGGTTGGAGAGCGTTCCACGGTAGCTCTCGTTGAGCTTGGCGTGGCAGGCCAACAGCAGTGAAGATGCAAGAGCGGTGATAAAGCCACGCAAGAAGCGCTGCACCGAAGGACGGGCAGCAGAAGATAACCAAATGCGTTGCCTGCTCGAAAGGGAAGCGGATAAGATCACGGCATCCTCCTGTTTCAGACGTACTGCTGCCTCACCGATCCAATGCGCAAAGGGGCTTTCAAAACCGTCATGAGCCTTGATAATTTTTCAAATGATTTCTCGGCCGAATTCGAGGGCACTCTGATCCCGAGCCTTTCCTCGGCTACAGCTCGTGAGCTGGACGAGGTGTTCAGCCTTGCGTACGAGGAACTGCGCAGGTTAGCGCGGACGCTACACAGAAACGAAGCGCACGTGAGCCTTACGCCGACGGCTATCGTGAATGAAGCTTGGATCAAGCTGTCGCGAACACCTTCGGTTGCCTCTGTCTCGCCTCTACATTTCAAGCGCATTGCAGCTCGCGCGATGCGACAGGTGTTGGTGGATGCTGCGCGGCGAAGGAACGCACATCTCAGAGGAAGTGAAATTCAGAAGGTCACTTTCGATGAAGCGTTGTATTCGAAACAACTGGGCGCGCTCGACACCGATCGCGAAGTTTTGGCTCTTGATGCTGCGTTGGAAGAGCTGTCTCGCTTAGAGCCTCGACAGGCTGCTTTGGTTGAAGCCAGATTTTTTGGAGGCTTGGAGATTGCTGAGATCACCTCCCTGCTCGGCATTTCAGAGGCAACAGCGTTACGTGATTGGCGGGCAGCGAAGGCGTGGCTGGCGGTGGAAGTGCGCCGGGCTTTAGCGGGAGATGCAGTTCTATCTGAAAGGCAACGGTAGAACTTTTGATGGAACAATCAGCCTGGATTCGCGCGCAAGAAATTTTTCATTTAGTTGCTGACCTTCCTCTGGACCGACAGTCTGTGACGCTCAAGCAGCATTGTGGAGACGACGATGTCCTATTGACGCAAGTTCAAGCGATGCTGGTGGAGGATCGCAACCAAGAGGAATCGCTGGAGCATGATCTTGTCGCCTTTGCTCAGTCATTTGTTGAGGGTGAACGTGAGCGGTCCCCTTTTCAGCAAATGGAACAGATTGGTCCGTATCGCTTGGTTCGATTGTTGGGTGAAGGCGGTATGGGATTTGTCTATCTCGCTGAGCGCGTGGATATCGGTGGTCTGGTCGCAATTAAATTTTTGCGTGATGCGTGGGTCTCGCCTGAAAGGCGTCGACGGTTTGCGCGCGAGCAGAAAACTCTTGCTCAATTGAAACACCCTGCCATCGCACAGATTTACGACGCGAATGCTCTGCAGGACGGTACGCCGTGGTTTGTGATGGAGTATGTTGACGGCATTCCTTTGACGAAGTATTGGGAGGATCGCAAGGGCACTGTTCAGGAGTGTTTGGAGCTATTTCGTACGGTGTGTGAGGTGGTGCTCTATGCACATCGGCGAGCGATCATCCATCGCGACATCAAGCCCTCGAACGTACTGGTAACTAGTGGTGGTACTGTCAAACTCCTGGATTTTGGAATAGCTAAGCAGCTTGCTGAAGATCCGCTCTCAGCTGAAGTCACCCTGACTGTGCTGCATCCTATGACGCCACAATATGCAGCACCGGAACAGCAAACCGGCGCGGAGGTTGGCGTGTTTACAGATGTCTACGCGCTCGGTCTTTTGCTCTACGAGATGCTGGCTGGAGAACTGCCCTTTGATAAAGATGACTTCGCCCGAGAGAGCCCGCGACGACTTCCTATTGAGCAAACGACTAAGAGGTTATCCGGACTGCTCAATCGTGGCGAGTGGGCAGATCTTAATGTTCTCTGTCTTACAGCAATCCGGTTTGAGCCGGAGTTTCGCTACGCTTCTGCGGAGGCAATGATCCGTGATGTGGATGCCTTCCTGCAGAAACGCCCGTTGGCTGCGCGCGCGGTAAACTCAATATATCGGATACGCAAATTTGCCGCACGCAGACGAGTGGAGATTGTTTATGCGGCGATAGCAATATTGGTTTTCATTGCTCTCAGCAGCTATTTTGCAATTCATCTGCGTCAGGCGCGGGATGCTGCAATCGCAGAAGCAGCACGCACAGAGCGTATCCAACAGTTCACGTCGAATCTGTTTCGTGGTAACGAGTCCAGTGTTGGTCCAGCAGAAGACTTGCGCGTGAAGCCTCTTCTTGACCGTGGTCGTGAAGAGGCGAGCAGCCTAAACAGTGATCCCGATATGCAGGCAGATATGAAGGAAACCCTGGGAGAGATCTACAGAAAGCTTGGTGATCAGGGACATGCCGAGGAGTTACTTACAGCATCCTTGGCCTGGCGCGAATCACGGGCGAAAGATCTACCAAGGAAGTATGTCCAGAATCTTATAGAGCTTGCTGGGTTGCGGACGGACGAAGCAAAGCTTGACGATGCAGAGCGCCTCGCAAGGAAGGCAGTCGATGTGAGCCGCAGCATTCCGGTGCGTCCAGAGGATAAGGCAAGGCCAATCGCTGCAAATGCGCTGATGGTTTTGGGAACTGTTCTTGAAGCAAAGGGGAGTTACCCAGAAGCTGCGAAAGCGCTGACCGATGCTTTGCGATTGCGACAACAGAGCACAGCTGCTGATGCCGATACCGCGCTTAATATGCGGGAATTGGCGAATGTTCATTTCTATCAAGGGCACTACACAGAAGCGGACGCGTTGAATCAACAGGTGCTTGAGATGCACCGCGCATTTTATGGAATGAAGCATCCGGAAGTCGCAGAAGACCTGAATAACCTGGGCGCAGTGCAACTTGAACTAGGCAATCTGAAGCAAGCCGAAGCGAATTACCAACAGTGTGTTGCGATCGCGGAGGCATGGTACGGATTGGAGAATCCGAAGGTCGCGGAAGATCTCACCTCGCTGGCAAGAGTCTTGATACGAGAGAAGCGCTATCAAGATGCAAAGCTACCATTGAATCGTGCGCTCATGATTCAAGAGCGCACTCATGGACATGATCATCCTGCGGTTGCGTCGGCGTTGAATGAGCTCGCTACGATGGAGCTTCAGGAAGAAACCTACGTTGCGGCGGAACGCCATTTTAGTGAGGCGCTTGGCATATGGCGGGTCATCTACGGAGAAAGCCATCAGTTCATTGGCGTGGGATTGTCCAACTTAGGCAGCGTTTACATGTCTGAGAAGGACTATCCAAAAGCTGAAGCCATGTACCGGCAAGCGCTGCAGGTTTTCATTAAGACAGTTCACGAAGGTCATCTCAACACTGGCATTGCCCATCTGAAGCTTGGCCGTGCAATGCTTCGCCAGAAACGTTATGCAGACGCTGAAGCAGAAAGCTTGCAAGGTTATGCGACCTTGAACGCTCTCGTTTTGCCATCCAACGGATTTCTGAAAGCTGCGAAGACTGATTTGGTTGAGATCTACATGGGGTTGAATCGTAGGGAAGATGCGAATCGCTTTCGTAGCAATTAGACGACGGACTTGTAACGGAGAATACTGCGGGGTCTTTCGATAGGGCCTAGACAATAAAACGGCCATCCCTAAGGATGGCCGTCGAGGTAGTTGAGAACTATTTGCTTAGAACCGTATCTTGCCTGCGAGTTCGACGGTACGGTTACCCGATGCGCCGCCGCTTGACGCGTTGATCTGTCCAAAGTCAGAGTTCGCTACGCTGCTGCTGGGGTTTCCATACTGCGGCGTATTTGTGAGGCTGAAGGCTTCTGCACGGAATTCCAGAATGACCCGCTCCGTCATAGCGAATGAACGGAACAGCGATGCATCCAGGTTGAAGAAGCCAGGTCCGACAAATGCGTTCTGTCCAGTGTTGCCGAAGGCCGCAGTTAAAGGCTGGCTGAACACTGAGGTATCAAACCATGTGGTGCTTGTGCCGATGCCATGTGTCTTGCGGAACTTGCCGTTAATGTTTGCAACTTGCGTATTGCTTGGCGCATTCAGAGTGGTGCCACTGGCAGTTACAGAGAACGGTGTGCCTGTCTCAATCGACATGACACCCGTGACCTGCCAGCCGCCTGCAACGTGGCTAACAAAGCCTGAGTTCGCCCACTTCTTTCCTTTACCGAAGGGAAGCTGATAGATGAAGCTCTGAACGATGGTGTGGGTTCTGTCGTTTGCGAGACGCGAGTAGTTGCGGTGGAAGTCGATGTAGAAGTTCGTGCTGCCAACGCCAGTGCTGTTGGACGTTACGTAACCAAGACCTTTCTGGTAGGTGTAAGACGTCGTTGCAGAAAGGCCATTGTTAAATCTGTGGTCCAGCTTTACCTGCAGCGAGTTGTAGTTGGAAGTTGCCTGCGCGAAGGTGGTGGTGGATTGCGTTCTGCCGAAGGGAGCGTACTCCGGCTGGCCCGCTGCACCTGCTCCAGCTACGAAGCCTGCGTTCAGGTTGTAGTACTGCGGCTGACGGATACCTACGTTGCCAACGTACGCAATATCCAATACAAATCCTGCGGGCAATGCACGCTGAAGTGCAGCGTTGAAGGATTGTGTATACGGTGCATTCCACTTGGTGTTGATTGCGTAATACGCTGCCAGCGGCGCGTTGGTAATGATGCCATTGCTCGGCACATTCGCCAGCAATGGAGCCGGGAAGCCACCCGCCATGGAGGCCGGTGTGCCATCAGCGCGGAGTGCGGGCGTATAGCTGTTCAACGGGTTGTAAGCATTGTTCTGTTTCAGCGGGAAATTCGTCGCGTATGTGTTCAGGTTGTCTGGCCACGACTGATAGCTGATGCCGTAACCCGCACGGATAACGGTTTTCGCGTCGGTACGATATGCAATGCCGACACGCGGTGCGAAGTACCGATAACGTGTCGCCAAGCCAATGTTCATAGGATTGGAGCCGATGCCTGCCACGATGAGGGAGTTGGTGTTGGGTTCGTAGTTGGAGTAATCGCCGGCCTTTCGCGGAGTCGGTGGATCATAGAACTCCCAACGGACGCCATAGTTCAGTGTCAACTTAGGCGATGCTTGCCATGTGTCCTGCACATAGGCAAAGACTTGATTCTCTCTCCATGACGCGTCCTTAACACCGACGTCACGCCCGGTTCCGCTGCCCGGGATATCCAACAGGAAGCTTGCCATGTAATTGGCAATGCCTGTCTTCGGTCCACCATTCAAAGCGGTCTGGCCATCGGTAAACGCGAACACACCACGCTGTCCGTAAACCTGTCCTTGGAACAAATCATCGCGAACACGGCGATATTCAATGCCGAACTTCACGCCGTGGTTTCCAACGACTCTGCTCCAGTTATTTACGAGATCGATGTTGGTTTCGCCACGATCCCACGGATATGAAGCGCCGGTACCGACCAGATTGCTGGGCAGACCGCCGCCAAGGTTGATGCTGGTGAGACCGCTGGTGTTGGCATCCACATTGACGCCCGGAATGCCGATAGCTGAAGAGGCGGTGGTGCCGTAATCCACCTGCCGAGCCTTGTTGCGATAGTGATTCAAACCGAGTCGAACTTCAGCAAGCAACCGGGGCGAGAAGACACGTGTGTAGTTCAACGCTGTGTTGTAAGCCGTCTGCGTGCCGCTTGCGTTGTTTGCGCCCTGTGCCGGTCCTCCCGCGATTCCGAAGATCGGTTCCTGGTTCTGATCTACATTCTGCCAGCTGTAGCGATAGGAGAGGTGATCTTCGTTGTGGATGTTGGCGTCTGCCTTCACGTCGAACGAATTGGATGTGCGGACGAAGTGTGTGTTTTTGCTGTAGTTGTTCGTCAGGCTGGTGCCGTTGATATTCGGCAGCGGAACCATGGCGAGGATGCGCGTGGCGATGGGACTAATGCGCGCCGGATCGATGACGTTCGGGCGCCCTTGGTAGTTGAATTGCGTACGCCCTGTGCCGGTGGCCTGATTGCCGGTGGTGGGATCGTAGACGTTGGTTCCACCGGCTGACAGATCACCCGCGCGGAAGGCAGCAGTCGGCACCGATACGGTGTTGAACTGACCTTGATGATCGGCGATGTGAAGATAGTCACCGAACAAGAAAATCTTGTTCTTGATGATGGGACCACCGATGTTTCCGCCGGTGTAGTTGTAGACCGAAGGCGCCATGGCCGTCGTCTGAAAGCGGGTCTTCGCAGCCAATGCGCTGATGCGATTGAACTCGTAGGCCTGACCGTGAATCGCGTTCGTACCCGACTTCAGGATCATGTCCATGACGGCACCGCCCACACGGCCGAACTCAGCCTGATAGTTCGCCGTGGAGACGTTCACGCTTTCGATTGCTTCGCTTGGCGGGATGAGCACCTGCAGCAGACCGGAGCGTTCATTGTCATCCACACCTTCAATTTCCAGGTTGTTCGCAAGGCGGGACTGTCCATTGACTTCCGTGGAAAGAGAGGCCTGCGCGTTGAAAAAGTTGGAGTGAACCAGGTGAGGCTTTGTGGCGCCGGGTGCCAAGGCAACCAGTCCCTGCACGTTACGGTTGGTGCCTAGCGGCAGATCCTCTGCCTGTTGTGAGGTGATGTCCACCGCGACGTCAGCGCGGTCCGTCTTCAAGACTTCACTGGCTGCGCTTACTGTGATCGATTCGTCCGTTGAGCCCACCGACATGGAAAGATCCACACGTCTCGTGGTATTCACGACGACCGCTACGTTTTCAACCTTTGCCGCCTTGAAACCGGACTGCACGGCAGACACCTGATAGGTGCCGGGCTGGAGCGCTTCGAAGTCATATACACCACTCTCGTTCGTCTTGGTGGTCTTCGTAGCACCGCTCTTAACTTCAGTAATGGTAACGGTTGCGCCCGGAACGGCTGCGTTGCTTTGATCGGTAATGGTTCCAAGCAACGATCCGTTCACTGCCTGCGCGATCATCATGCCTGGGAGCATCACGGGAGCGGTCGCACCTGCCAGCAGCATCAGGCGCACTGCATTCTGCGCCAGACCTTTCCGCATGCACGAAGGGAATTGGATGGGTCTCACGATATGTCCTCCGAAATGGCTAACTTTTGTTCGTTGCATGTGGTCTCAGCTTCAACACGAGGTAGGACCACTTTTTAAAAGCGGCCAATTCTAGGCATTGGTCAGACCATTGAGCAAGCAAGCAATTTCGGAGGAAGATGCGTCGGTTTGAACGGCTCTCCTTTAGAGCCTTAGGTTTACGTCCGCTTTAGTGCATGTACTGAGTGGCTATCGCTGCATGAACAGGCTTGCAATGGCGCATTACAGGAGGTCAGAGTTCATTTGTCACACTTCCTCCGGGTAGCTCTAAGAGCTGCCCTGCTTTTGTTTGCGGTGCGAGATGGGGATCTGCTCCGAAGAATCCGAACCTCCGGACTTACGTGTGATCGCAAGGTCCCCAACGATTCCGACACCGAAAAGATATTGAATATCCCACAATATGTGGGACGGATAACTGACGCTATCGGCATTTACGGCACCAGCCTTCACTTCCAGTCCTCGCTGGATGTGTTTTAGAGCTTTGACTAGCCGTATCTGGCCTAATGGTTTGCTATGCGCTTCCGTGCGTGATGATGGATCGGGTGTCTCTCGACTTACCCATCAGTGAAACAGCGAATAAGAGTGGCATATTGATTTCTGCAGCTAAGTCGCGAATTCTTACGAGCACGCGGACTATTGCATGAGAACTTAGGTTCGCGAAAGTCTAAGCTGTTACAACCCATCTAAGAGGTAAAGCAGGGAGTATTCGCCTTCGCGGACGGATTAGCTTGCATTGTCATTCATTCGCTACTCCGGTAGAGCGACGCGAACGGGTTCAAGTATTGATTTGTTCTCGCTATTCCTCGCACGGCTCTCCACCTTAACTCGAAGAAAGGCCAATGACGTTAGCGAATGGTATCCCAATGCCAACTCCGTTTACATTTGCTTTCTGAGGTGTAAACGACTGGTTTCAAATGGGATAAACCCAAAGGTATTTCCCGTCGATGCTCCGAGTGAGGATGTATAAGGGAATCTTCAATTGCTTCACGGTGAACTCCTGATGGGTATTACAAGTGTCGGGAACGGGACGCGAATTATCCGACGGGAAAATGTCGACAACCAAGAAAGTGCCGGACCTTGTCTCGCATATTGAAATCAGATGCTCAGGGGAGTTGCGGAAGGAAGCGATTCGAGCATTGATGTAAGCGTTTTAATGTCAGTATTTTGATGTTTCTGACGGGTTAACTACCACCGAATTGCCGCTGATACGTCGAGCTGTTCGAAATGGAGCCGGAATTCAATAAGCCGCTGCCATGTGGCTGACGATTGAGTCAGTACAGAGCAGCGGCTTACTTGCAGAGTCGCGTTGGAGGACGCGTTCTACTTCACGGTTCCGTTCATCGCCGCCGGGAAGAAGGCTCCGCCTTTACCTGCGGCGCCTCCTCCGTAGACGATGCTCAGAACCTGGGTTGTGGTGCGAGCATAGGTCATCCCGTTGCTATCGCAGTCCACAATGGTGGATGCACTTCCGTTGACGCCAACACCGATGTCGTCATTGTTTGTGCCGTCCAGCTTTGCGCGTGTTGCGGCGATGGATTGAGAGATGGTTTGAGCCGTACTACCAGCCTGAAAGATGCGTGTGCGGATGCTGGCTGCGTGGTACGCCTCTACGTTATGAATGCCGACAGCTTTATCGAGATAGGTTTTATTGGTGATGAGACCGGCGGCACCTTGGTAAGCGGTGACACCCACATCCTCAAAGATGAAGGCACCGATCAGGAAGTTTGTTTCGTTTGCGAATGGATCAAAGGTGGAACCAAGTCCAGCAGCAGAGGCCAAGGCATTAAAGCTGTTCATTAAATCAATGTTGGGCATCGCGACGGCATTTGCGCCCAAAGCAGACTGAAGAAACTTCACGTGGTTCTGTTCGTCGGAAGCTACTTCCGCTGCAAACTGCTGCAGAAGTGTTGTGGTGAATGCGACTTTCGGATTTGCTTTCACTGTGACTGTTCCACCCGCCGCGCCACCGCCGCTCTTGATGGAAAGTCCCGCTTGATCAATCGTTGTGCCAGTCACAGCCAATGTGTAGAACTGCGCCTCAAGAAACTCGAGGTTCAGCGCGAAGTTGAGAATGTCGTTGTCGGTTACGCCTGAGGACTGCGCGAATGCCTTGCTGCCCAGCGCCATGCCGGCAAGTGCCGCGCCACCAAGCATGAGGGCCGAACGACGCGAGCGCGCTTCCGGAGACGGCTGCTGGTTAAGCTTGTTTTCCAATATGTTTTCCATGTCTCCTCCTTAGGACTTTGAAGCGATGATGGTGCCGTTCATGCCATTGGGATAGAAGCCACCCTTGCTGACGACGCCCGCTGCGGCACTGAGGTAGACGATGTGCAGGACCTGATCGGTCGTGCGGTCGTAGGAGATGGAGTTGGAATCTGCTGCAACGATATGGCTTCCATCCAGCGTGGTTTCCGCACCGCCACCAGCGGTGGCACGCAGCATAGAAATTTTGTTCGCGGTGGTCAGATACGGATCACCAAGTTGCGCAATCAAAGTGCGAATCGTGCCTGCGTGATAAGCCTCAGTGGCAAGAATGCCTGCGGCTGCGGCTAGATTTGTTGTGCTGGTCAGAAGGCTTGCAGCGCCGTGATACGCAGTCACGCCCACGTCTTCAAACACAAACGCCCCAAGAAGAAAGCTGTTTTCATCTTGAAACGGATTGAAGGTGGATCCAATGCCTGCGGCAGATGCAGCCGCATTGAAACTTGCCGTGAGATCGATTGCAGGTCTATTCACGGCCGCAGAGCCAAGGGCCTTACGAAGAAAACGAACATGCGCCAGTTCATGGTTTGCAATTTCATTTGCATATTGCTGAATGGCCGGCGTCTTGAAAGCAACCATTGATCCGCCGGTCACAGCACCCGCGCTGGATCCAGCATCGGTGCTCGAAAGCCCCGAGCCGGTTGCGGCACGTAGATAGAACTCTGCTTCCAGATACTCCAGGTTCAACGCAAAGTTCAAGATGTCTGTATCTGTAACTGCTGGAGTGGTTGGGGGAGTAGTTGGAGGAGTCGTTGTTGACGAGTTATTGTTGCCGCCGCAGCCAGCCGCAGCCAACGCGGTCACTGCCATACCTGCGCCCGCTAGAAACTTGCGCCGCGAAAGATCTTCCGTGATGAGCCGACTGAGCTTGTTCACGCTCCGCCTCCTTGGGGGAATGTTCACTGCAAATCTGTTCTGTTCATGACTGCGCGTACAAAGCAAGTACGCCTTCATGAAGGAAAGTGGATTTAGCTCGGCTGCATTTTTTAGAAATAACTTTTTCCTTCCAATTGCAGAGTGAAATTTCGGCTATACGAAATCCAATCGCATCGCTCTCGGCGTAATTGCAATTGAAGAGACAACTCTTCCGAGAGGAAACAACAACGATGAAGAATCGATTGCTGGTGATGTGTTCGATGATGCTTCTGCTGGTTGCCCCTTCACTGAGAGCGCAACAGGATCCCATGGTGGGTGGCGCTGCAATGTATCCCACAAAGAACATCGTGGAGAACGCGGCGAACTCAAAGGATCACACAACGCTTGTTGCAGCGGTCAAAGCTGCAGGCCTGGTGGAAACACTGGAAGGTCCCGGACCGTTCACCGTGTTCGCCCCTACCAACGAGGCATTCGCAAAGCTTCCTGCCGGAACAGTAGACATGCTGCTGAAGCCTGAGAACAAAGCCATGCTCACCAAGGTGCTCACCTATCACGTCGTTTCGGGCAAGCTGGACAGCGCAGCCATCAAGACGATGCTGAAGGAAGGCCACGGTAAAGCAGAGCTGAACACCGTGAGCGGAGGCAAGCTGTGGGTTATCGAGCATGGCGGAAAGATCATGTTGAAGGATGAAAAAGGCGGCATGTCGACCGTCACCATCGCAGATGTTTATCAATCGAACGGTGTCATCCACGTGGTTGATACCGTCCTTATGCCGAACTAGCTCCTCTCCCAGGGAAGGCGCGATGCGGCAAACAAAAGCTGCATCGCGTCGAACTCTCATCAACAAATCTGCGATTTCTCTTGGCTGCGCTTTTTCAGTGCAACGAAAGCTGACACTCGTGCAACGGAAGAAAGGATGGCTTGCTATAGTGACTGAGCGCCATACAAAGGTACCGACAGGGCTCTTAAGGACCTAGATTGCAAGGCATCCACCTTATGACGGTTCATGACGGAGAGGACGCCACGCTGATGCGGAGCATTGCGGCTCGCGATGAATCTGCGCTTGCGGTGCTGTATGACCGTCACTCGGTCCCCCTGTATTCGTTGATTCGACGCATCGTCCACGATGAAGCAGCCGCAGAAGAGATTTTGCAGGACGTGTTTCTGCATGTGTGGAAGGTTGCGCCACGCTTTGATCAGGCTCGCGGACAGTTGCGCGGATGGCTCCTGGTGATGGCCCGCAACCGTGCGTTGTCTCATCTGCGGAAACGCCAGGACGTACAAGTAGACGATTTGGATGTTTACGCGATTCCTACAGCGGGCATGCAGGAGACGATCGCTGAACAGAATGAATTAACAGCGAAGATTCATGCCGCGCTTGAAGAAATGTCTCCAGAGCTATCTCAGCTATTTGACCTGGCGTATTTCGAAGGCATGACACATACCGAGATTGCACAACGAACCGGGCAGCCTTTAGGTACAGTCAAAACAAGATTGCGTTCTGGTCTAACTAGCCTACGCCGAGTGTTTCAACGATGAACGAGCACCTACAATTCGACGAAGATCTCGAGCTGTACGCTCTCGGCGTTCTTGACGCAGACGAGCGAGACGCGTTTGAAACGCATCTCGCCACGTGCTCGATCTGCAAGGAGCGGCTTGCACAGGCGCAGCAACGGGTAGGCTTTTGGGGAACCAACGTTGAGCAGATGCAGCCCTCGGCGCACGTAAAGCAATCGCTCATGGAACGTGTTCGCCTGGAATCGTCCCACCGAGTGGTGTCTCAGCACTCATCCGAGCGGCGGTCTTTTTGGTCATTCTTCTCGCAGCCCATGCTTGCATGGGGCTGTGCGGCAGTTGTTGCGGTCGTTGCGGTTATTCTGGCTAGCCAGACACAAACATTAAAGAATCGTTTGAACTCATTGCAGGCGGAGATGCAGACCCAAGAGGACGCTGCAGCGAAAGACCGCAGAGTTGCCGAGCTTCTAACCTCGCCCCAAACACAGCGCGTGGCCCTGAAACAGCCGACCGATGCGGCGCGTCCTGAAGGCAGAGTGTATTACCAGCCGCAGCAGGGCTTGCTGTTCTACGCAGCCAATCTACCTGCAGCGCCAGCTGACCACGTGTACCAGTTGTGGCTTGTCCCCGCGGAAGGCGCACCCATCTCTGCTGGCATCTTTCAGGCAAATGAAAAAGGAGAAGCATCCGTGCTTCTACCCACACTTCCCGCAGGTGCTGTGGCAAAGGCGTTCGCTGTAACGGTGGAACCGGCAGGTGGCGTACCGCAGCCCACCGGGCCTAAAGTTTTAGTTGGCTTGGTTTAGGGCATTGAGAGAGCGTAGTTCTTCTCCCGAGCGGGCTTCAGAGTGTCGGCATGCTTGAAATCGGCAGACGGGTTGCGAGTGACGTAACCATGCGCAATGGCATATCGGAAGACCCGCCCCGTCGTTTCTAAAGCACGCTTGGCGATATCGTGTGCACCACGCTCTTCAATAGCTTTGACCATCGCAACAATCGTCGGTGCCTCGATCTACGCAATTGCCTTGGTCCCGATAGCAGGGAAGACATCAGCCTGCAGCCGACGCAGTACGGTATCTGCCTGACGCTCGCTTTTCCGAGCTTCCAATGCTTGTGCCACTGCTCTGCGATCTTCTGGAAGGCGTGCTTCTCGGCGGCGATCTCGGCCATGCGGTGTTTGTGTTTCATGCGGTTTCAGCGCTGGCTGCGCGGTTTGCCTAGTCACTCGGCTTCTGAAGATCCATTTCTTGGCGAACTGGATCAGGATGTGCAGACGCTGGGCTTGAGTAGCTGACTTCCCCGGTCGGTGGGTACCCCTCCCCCCTGTTTTTGCAAAATCGTCTTTCTATTGGAGTTACGGCGCGAGTGTCTGTAAAATCGTCTGCCCATTGGAGTTAGGGTCAAAATCGTCTTTCTAAAGGGGTTAGGTTTCACAATTCAGCCAGTCATTGGTTACGAATCCGCCCCTGTTTCTATTGTAGAGAGGCTGCCAGGAAAACATGCCAACTGTATTTCTATTGGAATGAGTGGGTTAAGTGGTTTGGGGGCTTGACAAGATCGTCGGTTGAGAAAATTCATATTGAATACGTACCAGTTGGTATGTGAATTGAATCTATGAATTCTCATATTTCTCCCTCCTCGCCGGGTCTTGCTGCAATCCTTTCGCGCTTTCTTTTTGCGTTTCTTCTTACCGGTACCGGGGGAATGTTGCCCGCGCAACGGGTGGAGAAGATCCCCGCTGTGGCTCCTGCTGCGGCTACGGTCCAGTGGCAGTCGCTGAGTGCGCAGCATGCCTATGGCTTTCCTGAGGTGAAGCCGAATAAGAAGGGCACGCTGACGCTGGATGAGGCGGGACTGACCTTTACCGGCAAGACGTTCAACACGACGCTGCCGCGTGAATCCATTACGGCGGTGAATGCAGGGAACGATCGTGTGGAGTTGTGGGGAACGGGGGGACGCCTCCTGAGGATGGCCATTCCGCAGGGTGGTGGGTTGGCTGCGGCGGCTGTGATGCACCACCGGGTGGATATGTTGACGGTGGAGTTCCGTGACACGCATGGAGGGGCGCACTCCGCAGTGTTTTATCTGCCTGCGACTGAGGCAGACAAGGCGTTGACGCACTTCACAGTGACACCTGTTACTGACACGACAACGGCAGTGCGAGGATGCGACCAGAACCCGGTCGATCCGCATAGCGTGCTGGTGAAGATGCCGGAGTGGAAGAGTTCGGAAGTGCCTGCTGCGTATCGCGCGCTGGTGTATGAGCACATCATTGACCGGATGAAGGCAGTGAAGGATGTCGGCTCTGTGTATCGCGAGGGTGAGCTGGTACATGGCATGGCCTGCCCGCATTACACCGTTGCGGTGGCGATTGAGGGATACAAGAAGGGCAACCAGGTGGTGCGTGCGGCAACCGGACCCCTTGGCATGTTTATGAGTCCCACCCAGATGCGTTTCGC
Source organism: Terriglobus roseus (assembly GCF_900102185.1). NCBI lineage: Bacteria > Pseudomonadati > Acidobacteriota > Terriglobia > Terriglobales > Acidobacteriaceae > Terriglobus > Terriglobus roseus. Next base: position 576,555 of record NZ_LT629690.1, read on the forward strand.
TGTGAGTTATAGCGATGCGATGAGTGGTTCCGTGAAGACGGAAGAGGTCAAGGCGACGGTTCGTTCGGAGTCAGAGAGTACGACGGTTGCAGATATGGCGGCGAAGAAGCTGGCGAAGCAGTATGACCATCTGCTGAAGGAGCAGGCGAAGGTGGCGACAGCCTCAGCGAGTCCGCATGTCCAGTAGTGTGATGGAGCTTCCTGCGAGTGTGTGGGAGCTGGAACGGGACAGGTCGCTGACGTCATCCACTAGGATGGAATGCGACCTGATGATAGCCAAGAAGCCGAATCGCCACGAACAGAAGACCCGCGAAACGCGCGAGCAGTTGCTGCTGGCCGCTGAAACGGTGTTTGTGCGCGATGGCTATGAGAAGGCCGACCTGCTGGAGATTGCCAAGCTGGCAGGTCGGACGAAGGGCGCGATCTATGCGCAGTTCAAGAGCAAGGAAGAGGTATTCCTTGCTCTGGTAGAGAAGCATGCACTGCAGCGTCGGGCATTGATGCGGGAGCGCCTGGCTGAGTCCTCCACGGTGGAGGGCAATCTGGCTGCGCTGCGTGCGTACTATGTTGGCCTGGCGGAAGATGATGTGTTCGGCATGCTGATGCTGGAGTTTCGGCTGTATACGATTCGTCATCCGGATGTGCGGGAACGGTTGGCTGAACTGTACAAGTCCCTTGTTCCGGCGAACGAGGAAGAGGTGTATACCGCGCTGCTGGGACCTGCTGTTAAAGGCAGCGATGGGATTTCGCGTGCGACCGCAATCCATACCGCGTTCATGATGCAGTATGCGCTACAGGTACAGATGAAATTTGAGCCTGAGGTGTTTCAGTCGACGTCGCCGAAGGTGATTGCGGGACGGATCTTCGATTCGCTGTTTGCGCTGCCTAAGTAAGGCATCCAATCAAGAGGCGATGTCTAAGTAAGGCTTATCAAAACTAGATGTCGATACCTATAGTGAAACTCTTCCACTAAGAGGTCGTCATTATGTTTACAGGTTTGTCGTTGATTCACGTGCGCACCCTGTGTAGCAGGAGAATGATGAGACGACTGATTGTGCTGGGCTCCGCAGTTGCACTTACGTTTGCACCGCTGTACCTGGGAACCATTCGGGTGCAGGGGAAGACGATCGAGAAACCATCTGCTGACGGCCAGACGGTTGCCGTGGTGAAGGCTACATCTGACTTTCTGGTTTCGCTAAGCGCGGATCAGCGGCAGAAGGTGCAGTTTGCTTTCACTCCGCAGCCGCTGGGCAGCAAGGCTCCGTTTCACAGAACTGCCGATGGTGGCGTGGCACCGGGTGCACCCGCAGGTGGACAACAAGGAACTGCAGGTGGGCCTGGTCGCGGTCCGGGCGGCGGCCCAGGGGGACCCGGGCGTGGGCCGGGTGGGCCCGGTGGTGGACCAGGTGGCGGAGTTGGTATGGGACCTCCGGGTGGATTCATCGGCGAACAATATGGGCAGGCCGTTTGGTCGAACTATCCGGTGAGTGATGTGTTGCGACCGGGGCTTCGACTTGGAACGTTGACGGCACCTCAGCGCGCCGCTGCTATGCATCTGTTGCAGACGGTGCTTAGTCCCATGGGTTATCAGAAAGTGCTGGATGTCATGGGCTCCGATCAAGCTTTGACGGATGCTGGTACAAACTTTGCTTCGGGAGAGGCGGTTTACACCATCGGCATCTTTGGCGAGCCAAGCGTGACTAAGCCATGGATGCTGGAGTTTGGTGGGCACCATCTGGGATTGAATATTGTGATCGCGGGTGCAGGCGGAACCATGACACCAACGCTGACCGGCGCGCAGCCATCGGTGTACAAGCGCGGCGATAAGGTTGTGCGTGTGCTGGCGCAGGAGAACGACACGGCGTTTGTGTTGCTGGATACCTTGACTGCGACACAGAAGAAGCAGGCCATTCTGAACTATGAGGTGAATGACCTGGTGCTTGGGCCGGGGATGGCGGGCAAGCAGATTCAGCCTGAGGGGTTGAAGGCTTCCGAGTTGAATGCGCAGCAGCGCGTGTTGCTGCTGCATGTGATTGCGCAGTGGGCTGGCATTGTGAATGACGCGTATGCGAAGGTTCGCATGGCGGAGATTGAAGCGGACTTAAACGAAACATACTTTGCATGGAGCGGGCCCACCACGCACGAGGTGGGTAAGAATGGCAGCTCGTATTACCGCATACAAGGCCCGCGGTTGGTGATTGAGTTTTCGCCGCAAGGCGTGGGTGGTGATCCCACGATGCACGTTCACACGATTTATCGCGATCCCACCAACGACTATGGTGTGAAGCTTACGGGGGCGAAATGAAGCGACTCTTTGTTCTTGCGACTGCAGCAGCGCTATCGCTTAGTTCATTTGTTTATGCGCAGGCGAATCGTTCCACCGAAGCCGTGGTGCAAGCTGCTGATAGTTTTCTCGCCACGCTGACTGCGGATCAAAAGCAGAAGGTGGTGTATGCGTTTGACGATGCAGCGCAGCGGGCGCGGTGGTCGAACTTTCCAACGGGTGTGGTTGCGCGCGGTGGCATAAATCTGAAGTCGATGAGTGCTGCGCAACAGCAGGCTGCGATGAAGCTGATGAGCACCGTGCTAAGTCCCATGGGCATGGAGAAGGTGAACGAGATCCGCCAGGCGGATGATGATTTCAAGGCCAATGGATCGAAGCGTGGGCCGGGTGGTGGCGGGCGTCCGCAGGGGCCTCCTCCGGGTGGGCAGGGGGGGCCTCCGCCACAGTTTGGTGGTGGCCGTGGTCCCGGTGGGCCGGGTGGTCGTCCTCCGAGTGGCGATCTGTTTGGTAGTGATCTCTATTTCATCTCGTTCCTGGGGAAGCCTTCTCTTACGCAGCCGTGGATGTTGCAGTTCGGTGGTCATCACCTGGCGTTGAACATCACGATTGCCGGCAGCAGAGGTGTGTTGACGCCAACGCTGACGGGCGCGCAACCGGCGATGTTTACGCTGAACGGAAAGACGATTCGTCCTGTGGGGCGTGAAAGCGATAAGGCGCTGGCGTTGTTGCAGGCGTTGGATGATTCGCAGCGCAAGCAGGCGGTGTTGAGTTATCAGGTGGCGGATCTTGTGCTGGGGCCGGGGCAGGATGGGAAGAAGATTGCGCCGGAGGGGCTGAAGGCGTCGAGCATGAATGCGCAGCAGCAGGCGATGTTGCTGGATGTGGTTGCGGAGTGGTCCGGCATTCTGACAGAGCCGTATGCCGCCGCGCGCATGGCGCAGATGAAGGCGGACCTGAAGGACACGTACTTTGCGTGGAGTGGAGCTACGGATGGGAAGGCTGGGACGAACATTACGGCGTACTACCGCATCCAGGGGCCGCACCTTGTGATTGAGTATGCTCCGCAGAGTGACGAGCCCGGCAATCATGTCCACACTATGTATCGCGATCCAACCAATGACTATGGAAGTGCGCTGCTGAAGCCATGAAGTGGAAGCTGGCGGCAGTAATCGTTATGTGCATGCTGCTGTGTGGGAATACAGCGTGGGCACATCGGATCGATGAGTATCTGCAGGCGACGATCCTGTCGGTGGAAGCGAACCGTGTGCATGCATCGATGCGGTTGATTCCTGGTGTGCTAGTTGCGCCTGCTGTGATTGCCGCTATCGACAGCGATCACGATGGCGCGTTCTCTGAGGCTGAGAAGCGCGCTTATGCAGAGCGTGTTGTGCGGGACCTTTCCATCACGGTGAATGGCAAGGCCGCGCATCCGGAACTGGATGCTTGGACGTTGCCGGAAGCGACGCAACTGCGTGATGGTCTGGGTGAAATCCATATCGAATATCACGTCGATGTTCCGTCGAGCACAGGTGCGAATCGCAGCCTGGTGATTGCTAATCATCACTTGAATGATGCTTCGGTTTACCTGGTGAATGTGGAAGTGCCGCAGGATCGTGCGCTTCGCGTTGTGGATCAGAAACGAAATGCGAAGCAGTCAGTTTATGAGCTTGATTATGAGCAGGTGGGTGGTGGGGATACGCCTGCGGGGGCTCGGCGTGGGATGCGCGCATGGTGGGATGGCGTGCAGGTGGCGAGTCTGTTCCGGCTTGGGATGCGGCACATTGCGGAGGGTACGGATCACCTGCTGTTTCTGCTGGTGTTGCTATTGCCTTCGCCGCTGCTGGCTGTGGATGGACGATGGGCGGCGACGGGTGGAGTTCGGCATAGTCTGCTTCACATCGTTGGCATTGTTACCGCGTTTACTGTGGGACATTCGCTTACGTTGACGCTGGCGGCGATGAACGTTGTCCATGTGGCGAGTCGTCCGGTGGAGGTATTGATCGCAGTGTCCATCCTGCTGTCTGCGATCCATGCTCTGCGGCCCATCTTTCCCGGACGTGAGGCATGGATTGCCGCCTTCTTCGGGCTGATTCATGGTCTGGCGTTCGCGTCGACGCTGGATCGGTTGGGTCTCTCACGCTGGGATCGCGTTGCAGGGATACTGTCATTCAACCTGGGCATTGAAACAATGCAAATGCTTGTTGTGGCTCTCGTTTTACCTTCATTGCTGCTTCTCAGTCGAACGCGCGCTTACTTCGTCTTTCGGATAGTGGGCGCAGGGTTTGCCTGCGCAGCATCCTGCATGTGGATTGCGGAACGCCTGTGGCGAGTGCAAACGCCCGTTGATTCGGTTGTAAATGTCATCGCAAGGCACGGCCAATTCTGCGCAGTTGCTCTGTTTGCCGTGAGCCTGATCTGCTTTGCACTCGCGAATCGTGACTCATCAGGAACGATTCGTCAGTCCGGATAAGTCGGCTTATCGGAATCGATCTGACACTAGTCTGCTCCATGAGCGACATCGATGGATTCATTGATGCAATTGATTTCATGCGCTTAAAAGAAGGAAGGCATCTGTTGCTTTGGCATCTGGGATTGCGGTCGAAGTGGACGAGGACCAGGACCAGATGTCGTTTCTCGGCCCCGCTGCAGTAGCGCTTGTAATGGCGCTAAAGGCCGAGGGTATACCCGCAGATTCGCATAGGACGCCTAAGGGTATTTGGAGCAACAGAATCCACATAATCATTGGCACGAGATAGGGAGGCAGCGTTCTGTTGCGGTGATTCATTCCTCGCATCGTTCTGGACGTGGAATGCTTACCACCGGCAGGAGTCAAGAGGAGATAAAGACGGCCGCCGTCGGCAAGACGGGTGTTCTTCGACGGAAGCATTTTGTTGGGTATTGTGCTGTGTCCGGCGACTGTATTGGATTTGCATGGAACAACCGTGAACGGGTTGATGGCGGAGAGGGAGGGATTCTCACGCTAGAGGCACTAAAAGCTTGATTTACATGAGAATATGATTTCGCTTTACCGCGTTGTACGGCGATTGTACGATTATTGAAGAGGAGAAAATCGTACATGGCCAATAGGACAGTGAAGCTTTACAGGAATTGCAAGACCCCGGAGGGATGGAAACGATATCCCGCCGTGATGTCTGCCAATGGCAAAGTGAAGCCCGATACAGTCCTAGTTAAGGGTGTCGAAGTGGTCTACCCTACTGGACGGTATGAGTTGCGATCCTATGCAGGGACTCGAACCGTCTGGACTCCAGTAGATGGCAATGCAACTGTGGCACTGGCAGAACAGAAGACGGCGCAAAAGAAAGCCGCTGCAAAAGCTGTGGCAAAGAATGCCGGTGTCGCAGTCGTCGAAGATTCATCCCGCAAGGTGCTTAAAACGTGGGCCGATAAATGGGTGAATGCTGCACTGGATCGTGGATCGCTGGAAGCTGCTGAACTGTACCGTAGAACCGCCGATGCATTCCTGCTTGTGTGCAGCAAAACCTATGCCGACGACCTGACCCATGATGATGTATTGGCATTCCAACGTTCCATGCGTTCACAGGGCTATGCGGACAGAACGATTGCGAATCGTCACAGTCACATTCGAACATTCTTCATCTACATGGACTTGGACAAGCGTATTGCTGGCGCAAATCCACGATATGAGAACAAATTGCCGGAAGTTTATGAACCCGGTGAACTGAAGAAGTTCTTCAAATCTCTGACCGTTCCCAAGGATGAGTTGCTGTTCGACATTCTGCTGACAACTGGCCTGAGAGAACAAGAAGCATCACACCTTGAATGGACGGATATCCATTGGTCTAGAGGAACCCTGAAAGTCCAATCCAAGCCCAAATGGGGATATCGAATCAAGGATGCAGAAGAACGAGAGATGCCACTTTCCGATGATCTTCTGAAGAGACTGAAGTCAATGAAAGATGGAAACAACCTGATATTTGGTTTAAAGGGTGACGTTCCTGATGGTCATTTATTGCGGAAATTGAAGAAGCTCGTTCGGGATGCGCGTCTCAACTGTGGCAAGTGCGACTCATGCGAGAAGCACAATGAATGTGAGAACTGGTTCCTGCACAAGTTCCGTGCGACCTACATCACAACACTGTTGAGGAATGGTCTGGACTTGCGCACTGTGATGACACTATCGGGCCATTCTGACCTCGAAAGCGTTATGCGCTACCTCCGTCCTGCTGAAGGTGTGGCCGTCAAGAATGCCGTGAACTCGATTAAATGGCGATAGAATTCGAATTATGAACACCAATGAGATTCTTTCAGCCATTGACGGAGAGATTGCCAAGCTTCAAGAGGTTCGTTCCCTTCTTACCGGCTATTCCGATCCCACAGGAACTCCCAAGCGTGGGAGAGGCAGACCAAAGAAGACTGTATCGGCCCATCCCGTTAAGCGTGTATTGAGTGAAGATGCGAAGGCACGCATCGCGGCTGCACAGAAGAAGCGGTGGGCAGCACAGAAGAAGGCCACGAAGTAAACATGTTTCCTCAGGAGCTAGAAACTTCGCAACAAGTCCACATCAGAATGTCGATGGTATGCCTTTCGCGCCAAAGAACACATTAGCGCACCCATTGAGGGTCAGGATTGCAGCAGTCGTTTGACCGGGATTTATTCCCAAGGCGTTATGGTCATAGGGCTTTCCGTCATCAATTCCTGCCGAGGCACCATAGTGGATATCAACCTTGACGCCATGGCGGTTAGTCATCTCGAATCGCCAATCGCACGTGCCGTCACTGAATCGAGTCTCAAGCCTGTATCTGTATTGGACGAATACGTCTCCTGCGCTGTTTCGCCAATCTGTCCATGGCCCGGGATCAGCAACGAGTGGAGTTGTAAAGCCAGCAATCAGAACAAGAGCTACAGCCAGTCTCCCCATCACACCCTCACAAAGAACTAATAAATTAGGGGAGGACTGAAATTATCAACTCAACCTATCTTCACGTCCAGAGAAATTATCTGATTGCGCCGAGAGCCTGCGTTTCGCAACTTTCGTATGAAATGCATCTGGCAATCTTTGAGAAACGTGAAATCCCTCCTCGCTGAAACCGCCTCAGCATACTGATCCTCATAATGCGTTGACAGTTCACGCGATTCAGAACTCTACTGACGCCTCACGTGAGTGGTCACTTCGCCACAATGCGAGACGCTGTAAGAACTAACAGCATTATTGCGACGCATGTCCTCATAGGATGTCGGCTAAGTTCCTCTGCGGAGAGATGCGTGCGCGGAAATTGTCGAAAGCCAACCGAAAAGACAACTTCTTCCTTTACATCCGGATCGATCCTCCCGCAAAGAGGGCTCGGAAATGTAAAGAGGACTTCGGCTTCGTCAGGACTGCATTCTGAACGCACGTCCTAGCCTCTTCCACACAAATAGGAGCCACGCTACTTCGAACATAGACACAGCCCCCCGGAAGGGTCTCAGGAGTATGCAATGACGAAGAGAATTTTCTCAGCAGCAGCCGCCCTTATGCTTTTGCTTACAGGATGTGATCAGAAGAAGCAGCAAACAGTGGTGGACACATCACGCCAGAGCCCGCAGAACAGCGTCAACGACTCTCTGCTCCATGCCCGCGCTGTACAGGCTGTTATTTGGGGCATGCCTGCTGTGAACTATGACCTGATGCTTCAGGAGATGCTGAGTAAGACCTCCTCAAAGCAAAACGAGATCGTCTACTGGTCCCGTCCGGTGGACTGGAAGAATCAGACCCTAACGCCCAATCCCGACGCGCTGTATTTCATGGTGTTCTTCAACACCAAAGATGTCGGCCCCATCGTGATTGAGGTTCCACCCGCCGACAACGGCGTCTTCGCAGCAAACATCGACACGGTCTGGCAGATGCCGCTCGAGGATGCGGGCCTGATCGGCGCGGATAAAGGCAAAGGCGGAAAATACCTGATCCTCCCGCCGGGCTTTAAAGGCAAAACACCCACTGGATACTTCGCCGTTCAATCAGACACTTCGGGCGGCTACGCTCTCCTCCGCTCGAACTTGGCCAGTCACAGCGATGCCGACATCGCGAAGGCTCTAGCCTACGGGAAGCGCCTCAAAGTCTATCCGCTTTCGCAGGCCGCCCAACCGCCTGAGACCAAGTACACCGATGCTAACGGTGTTTCCTACGACTCCACTATCCCTTATGACCTTCGCTTCTTCCAGTCTCTCGATCGCATCATCCAAGCGGAGCCCTGGCTAACACGCGATAAGGCCATGATCGATCAACTCAAATCGATCGGCATCGAAAAGGGCAAGCCCTTCAACCCCGATACAAAGAACACCGAGATCTTCAAGAGTGCTGCCATTGATGCCCGCGACTATATCGATGGCCTCTACCAGGCGGGGTTCCCGCCTTTCTTCCCCGGCTCCCGTTGGGCCGTGCCGGCGATGCCTGAACTTGTTAAGGAAGGCTCCTCAGGGTATGCCGATCCTGACACCTATCCTGTCGATGCCCGCGCCTTGACCTATTCAATAGGCTATGTCGGGATCAAACGCCTCGGCACAGCTCAGTTCTATCTCATCGAGAGTAAGGACAAGAATGGAAACGCCTTTGATGGCAACGCTACCTACCGCCTTCGCGTTCCCGCCAATGCTCCCACCTCGCAGTACTGGTCTGCAACCGTTTATGACCGCGTAACGCACGCTCTCGTCAAGAATCTCGATCGCGCCAGCCGCGCATCGAATGACGCCTCACTGCAAAAGAATTCTGACGGCGCAGTCGATATCTACTTCGGCCCTAAGGCTCCCGCTGGTAAAGACTCCAACTGGGTTCCGACTGACCCCAATCGACAATTTGAGGTTCTCTACCGCATCTACGGACCCACGAAGGCGCTTTTCGACAAAACTTGGACGCTGCCGGACATTGAAAGGCTCCAGTAGAGCTACGCATGCAAGGCGAACTATTCTTATGTTCGATACTGCACAGATCGCGATATCACGCGGTGCTAGGCTGTTGCGATGGAAGTCGTCTCAGCGATTTTCGACGTCATGAATGATCCTCGCGGAGGTCTGATACTTCGTATCAATCAGCAGACTGTCTGGCCGTTCGGCATGAGGCCGACTCGTCCAATGGTGATTACCAAAGGTAACGACGCAGAGCTAGCGAAGGCGTTTGCTAAGGCGGCCATCATTCTCCCCCGGTACAGGACTCGGCCAACATGGGGAGCACGATATAAGGTGACAGTTGAACAGCTCCGAACGCTCGGTTTCGACATCTGATCGACGATCTCAACATGAACGCGGAGACTTCAATCGAGAAGTTTGCGGTAGACGTTCGAGGCTTTCTATACCGCATTGCACAAGACCAAAGAGCATGTTTCTTCCGTCAAAACCGATGCGCAGATTATGCTTACGTCGGTTTGTAGCGGTGCTACGCTGGCTTGATGGCGCAGAGATACACCGTACTGATCCAACGAGAAGACAGTGATCGATACCACGCGACAGCGTCCACGACTGACGCCCGCGTTGTTCGATTTCGCTGGCGTGGGAATTTGAAGGCGCTACACACGCTCGTTGACGATCTGTACTACGTTCCCGGCGTGCCTTCCCTCACTCAGTACCAACGCGTGATGGCATCCCTGAGCAAACACAGCCAGTACAGTAGCCCGGCCACATTCGATGAAGATGCACTGAGGCAGGCCGAATTCTTAGAGATTGAGCATTAGCGCTGCACGAGAGCATGGAGAAGATCGCATCCGTAGAAGCCTCGGCGGAGATTGGCGCTGACCTTGAGCCGTCGGGATGTCAGTGGTACGCTGCCTCAATGATTCTCATGGTTAGGTTTGAATTGCGGCACGCCGACGGAAAAACGATCCTCATCTGCCGTGACAGCACCGAGGATGTCGTTAGTCCTCGCTTCACGATTGAAACCGAGTTCGAAGACGAGGCCGACCTCCGTGAGAGGCTTCACGCCGCTTGGCTTCCAGCAGACATTGCCATTGATCCGATCAAACTGAGCGAAATTCCGGTAACCGATCTTCAGTTGAAGACACTTGGGTTCGTGTTGCCTTGGCCGGAACAATAACGCGTCCTCAAGAAGCCACTCTGCGTTGCATCTGTGGAAGCCAATGCCGACATTGTTGCTTACCTTGGTCTGTAAGGATGTGATACACAAAAGCCCCCGATTATTGGGGGCTTTTTATTGCCTGTCATTAAGCCGTTGGAATGGCCAGCATCCACTTAATCATTTCCAGAATGATGGCATGCTGCTTCGCCTGATTGTATTTCTTACGAATCTGATGCATGTGAGACTCACTCTTCCCACACATTTTGCAAATCTGATAGTTGCTGAATCCCCTATCCATTAGGCGATGGAATACGGCAAGCTGTCTTCTAGTAAGGTTTGGCCCTCTAAACTTGCGATTCGGATTGCATCTTTTCTTCGCTTTTTTGTCTGCCATATTCAGGGCTTGGTTCGCAAGTAGAAGACAATCGCGGCTTACGCAAAGACGGTTATCGCATTTGTGCATGATGACGGAAGGCTTCTCTTCATATGTATCGGGAATTGGCCCATTGTGCATTTCATAGGCGAATCGATGCGCATAGACTGTCTTACCTGTTACTGGATCGCGGTATAGTCCATATCCATTACGTGATACATTGCCGTTCCAAATATGTGTACATGCATTGGTTGCTGTTGTTTTTGACTGAAAGTTTTCAATTGATTTAGTGGCCATTTTCCTTTCTCCACATGTATTTAGGGAGAACTCGAAAAATGACCAGATAAGGCTTCAAAAGTGCCTGTTTTGGAATTGCCTAAATACCTGCATGGATACAGGTCACTGGCAGCACCCTTGGAAATCGTTCGATATTGACGATTGGACAGGGTTCGTCTACGTGATTACATGCACTGCCAACAATCGGAAATATATTGGCAAGAAGTTCTTTCACTCGACCACTCGCAAACAAGTAGCGGGGAAGACGCGACGAAAGAAAGTTGTGAAGGAATCGGACTGGAAGAAGTACACCGGAAGTTCCAAAGCACTGAATGATGACATCCAGCTATACGGCAAGAATGCTTTCAGATTTGAGATTGTCTCTTTGCACGAAACTAGATCGTCTCTTTCGTGGGAAGAAGCAAGACAGATTGTTCTGCATGATGCCTTGAGAGCTAAGAATGCCAATGGGGAAAAGCTCTTCTATAACGGCATTCTTGGGCCAGTGAAGTTCTCAATCACCGACGAGACGGAACTAGAGAGACAGTATCGGCATCATGTTTAAACGTTCCCGACAACGTTTCGGAATGATTGCTAAATACGTTCAATGATTACCCACATCCGCGTATTCCTGGCCCTTCTCGCACTCACACTAGCCATTGCCACCAATTCACTTGCACTATGTGGCGCATTCCTCTTCATAGCCACCGATATCTATCTGTCACTCGTTCAGAAGATTTCCCCGGATGAACCACAAGAACCCATTGTCACAAATGCCTATGGATTCCGACCCAGCAACGAAGACGTTGAGCAGTAAATAAATACGATTGTCCAGCAACATCAGGAGTCCAATTTTGACCAAGAAAGAAGCAATCAACACCGATGAAATAGAGATTGAGAAGATCCAATTCAAATCCCTTTGGAAAACTGCACCATCATTGAAACCAAGTGTTGGCATGATGGACGCTTGTGCACGTGGAGATAAACACGCAAAGGCAATACGTGATGCTTGGAGGTTCAAAGCACCAGTTGTCACACTATCCCACGAAGAATATGCGGAATTGATTGAACGATGCACGGTGACGTTCAATGGCTAATCTGGGTCAGCTTCATCAACAGTATTCAGCTTCGATGAATGACCTTCTAAAAGAAGTTCGTCATATTGCGACGAAGTCCCATCCCCAATATGGCGAAGACATAGCCCAACAGGTCATGTTGTTTGTCTGGGAGAATCTTCCGCAGTTCAACCCCGATGGCAAACCAAAAGCGTTTGAGAGATGGTGTTCAACCGTCATTCGTCGCAAACGGTTCGAAGCACTGGAAGCGAGGCTTCAACACACATCATCGGAGGGAATGATGGAAACAGCCATTGAAGACGATTCCGTCCACATTGATATTTCGGGATTGCCGGAAGACATTCGAGAGGTGGCCCAATCCTTTTTGGATGGATATTCCATTCGAGAGACTGCGGCCAGACTGAACCTCAAAGAAGGAACATTGAGAAAAAGGCTTCACGCTTTTCGAAATCGGTAACGAAATCGTCTTCCCAAACCATTTACATAAAGAGGGGAAATTTTCCCCAAGAGATTGTGGTTAGGCTTTCCCCTGTGTGGAACTGAACTATTGCTGCATTAAAAAAGCCCAAGTCTCTCCTGCACGTATCCTCAAGGGCCAGCATCAGTCTGGCCCTGTACGTGTCTCAAAGGAACCAAATGAACATCATCGTCAAATATCTCGCAACCATTGGTCTCGCCCTCATCGGCAAGCTTGTGCCATCCCTGAAATCTTTTCTCGTCAACTTTATTAAGAGTGATGTCGGCACATTGGCCAAAGATGCTGTTGCATATGCGGAAACTCTCACTGGCGCAACAGGTGTGGAGAAACGTGATGCTGCCGTTGCCAAGCTGAAGGAAGACCTAGCCTCTGCGGGACACGATGTCTCAGAGTTCTCTGCCAGTCTGTTGAACATGCTGATCGAATCAGCATTGCAGGCGGTTGTTCTCAAACTGTCGTGACAAGCACCGTCATTGCCTGATAGCCCTCAATGTGTCTTCCACTTCATGAAACCATCCGTGGACGAGATCAGCGACGTATTCGGGATCACTCGCTAGTAGAGGAACAATCTCCGGGCCAATTTCAGCAGCGTATGGACGGATGAGATCAGCATCATCAGGAAGAGGCTTAAGCCGGATGACTGCGCCGTCTTTGTCCGTAGATTTTGCATTTGGATGGAATCCCTGAAGCTCTCCGTCCTGCCACTGGAACTTGACCACACCAAGAGTGCGTGCGAATCCGAGAATATATTCGGTACGATCCGAGACTACGTAGGGGAATTTGACGCCATACACGTTCATCAGAATTGTCTCCATTGGACTGCTTGCTCAATAACAATCTAGCGAAGTGGCAGATCAACCCTGAAGCAAAATTGCAAAATATTTCCGTTCGTACACCCCTGCATGTAAATAGCCCTCCCAAGCGACAAGCCAAACTAACGTGCAGACATGTTTCGCCATGCCATCCATTCCTAACAAGCCGTGTAGTCACGTCGGATGCAGCAACCTGAACTGCACATTGCATATCAGGCATTCAGACAAGAGCTACAACAGATATAGAGGAACGAGTCATTCACGTGGATATGACAACGAATGGAAGAAGCTTCGTCTATCAGTCCTTAGACAAGAGCCACTATGCAAGATGTGTCTCGATGAACAACGAGTAACACCTGCTACGGAAGTTCACCACATCATCCCCATCCGCACTGATCCCACAAAGAGATTGGATCGTTCAAACCTGATGTCCCTTTGCAAGCCATGCCATAGCAGGATCACTGCTACCAGTCTCGATAAGGCACTTTCGAGCCTTCAACGTTGACACTCATCCCCAAGCCTGAGAAATAGGAACGAAGCGCACCTGTCGACAGAGACATATTAGGTGTCGGCCCCACGATCACCCGATGGATAAAATCTCTTGATCGAAGTTCAGATATTGATTCATATAAGGGAATCGATTCGATGGCTTTCTTTGGCAGGTTCAGCTTGATATACGGAACTAGAGTTGTACGTGAGGCGCGATAGCGCACAAGGTTTTCGCTGTTATCGAGCAATCCGTCGACTACTATGCGGTATTCCGCCTCGGGTTTGAACGCAGGATGCTTTTGGGCAGAAGCGCGAAAGCCGAGTATCGACTGGAAGATCACATCTAAACCGAGTTTGTTCTTAATCTGGTTGTCGAAGTCCGCTGCTGCGCTCAAGAACTCTCTGAGTTCTTCATCCAGCCGACGGTCGTCAGACACCCCGTAAACAACCTGCTTGAACCGAACGTCGTGGAACGGTCGATTCAATTCGCGAACAACCTCGTTGTCTGAGAAGCAGGCCCGAACAAGACAATTTGTTCTAAAGCCTATGCAGACACCGTTGCCGTTCGGACAGTAGGAACGCCATTGCGGGAGAAAATCCGGTTCGGCTGAAAACGAGGCGACAAATGGACGGCGTCGGATAATGCCCGAACCCATGCCAGTCCGTCCCTTGAGATAGCTTTCGAAAAATGCCGACTGTGAATCTCCGTTCTTCACGAATTCGCGAAGTCTTCTATCGACCTGCTCAAGATAGAAAGAGTATTCCGTCACATCGTTCAAGTAGTCGATGCATGTTGCCCAAATAGAACGGCTCTCGACAATCTTCAACAATGTCTCCATCGATGTGTAGTGGTACACCACCTCTGGCAGAGACGTCGCTTCTTCGTCCATGTTGCCTGTCACTCCTCAAGGGGTAGGGTATCCCAATCTCTAGCAACTACGAGAGCGAAAGACCGACGCTTGGTCAAATTTACGCATGGTCGAAATCAGAAGTTGGGGTTATTTGCAAAAGGAATTGAATGGTAGGACGTAAACCAAAGCCAGCGGCGATGCATGAACTAGAAGGAACCCGGAATCGCCACAAGAATAAAGGCAGAGAGCCACAGTTCTCCGGTGTTCCAACCTGTCCAGACCATCTCGACGATATTGCCAAAGAAGAGTGGGAACGTGTTGCACCAGAATTGTTAGCTGCGGGACTACTCACAGAGGCCGATGGTTCAGCTCTTGCGGCATATTGCGCGGCATACTCTCGCTGGATTAATGCAGAACTCCAGCTTCAACAGAATGGCATGGTGTTCCATTCCCCGAAGTCTGGATACCCCGTGCAAAGCCCATACATTGGCATTGCCAACACTTCCTTGACCCTCATGCGCCAATTCCTAACCGAATTCGGCATGACTCCTGCCAGCAGATCGCGGATAACCGTGATGGAAAGTGACACACAGGATAAAGACCCCTTTACGGCATTCATGAATGAAATCGGAGCAATAGAACCCGATGACGAACAAAAGAACCTACAGTGAAAAGGCTCATGACTATGCACGCGATGTAGTATCCGGCACGATCATTGCCTCAAAGTGGATCAAGATTGCTTGCCAGCGTCATTTAGACGATTTGGACAAGACCGATTCACGTTGGTTCTTCAATGCAAACAAATGCAATCAAGTTTGCACTTTCATCGAGAGTCTGACTCTCTCCGATGGCTCTCCATTCGCGCTCCAGCCGTTTCAAGTATGGCTAGTGGCTTCCCTGATGGGATGGATGGATAGAGATGGAACTCGCAAACACATTGAAGCACTCATCCTGATTCCAAAAGGCAACGGCAAGTCACCATTGGCCGCTGCACTCGGTTTGTGGTTCGCATTCTTCGATGGAAGACGTAAGGCAGAAGTCTATTGTGGTGCATTGTCCATTGCGCAAGCGATGGAAGTATTCTCACCCGCACGCGACTTCATTGAATCTCAGAAGGCGTTCACAAAAGCAGGAATTGCTGCGCAAAAGAAGTCCATCTTCTCTGCATCCGGCTCAAAATTTATGCCGGTCATTGGGCGTGGTCGTCACGGTGCAAGGCCATATCTGGCGATCCTTGATGAATTGCATCAAGCCAATGACTTCGACCTTTATGGCACCTTCAAGACAGGGTGCAACAAGACTCCAAATAGCCTGATGCTGACGATTTCAACAGCTGGTGTTGCATCGACTCAATCGCCTTGCTACCAGATTCAGGAGCGCGCACAGAAAGCTCTAGATGGATCGTTACCGGATGAACGATTTTTCGCAGCGATCTATTGTGCCGATGACACTGTCGAATGGTCGTCCAATGAAGCCCTGATAATGGCGAATCCCAATCTCGGCATCTCCAATGACGCTGAGAAATTGAAGTTGGCCATCCAATCGGCTTTACGTAATCCCGGCGAACAGAACAACACCAAGGCCATGCACCTGAACATCTGGTCTACAGCCACATCCGCATGGATGAATATGGTTGATTTCGCCAAATCCTCCGATCCATCCCTGAAGATTGAAGACTTCTCTCAAGATGAATGCATTCTTGCGCTCGATAGCGCATCGAAACTCGATCTTGCATCTATTGCGATCCTGTTCACACGATTGATTGACGGAAAGAAGCACTATTACGCATTCAGCCGGAACTACAACCCCGAAGGACAGGTTTCAAAAGCTGAAAATGTCCACTATCAGAAGTGGGTGAAACAAGGTCATCTCATCGCCACTGATGGCAATGCTATTGATTTTCTTCGTTTGGAAAATGACCTGATTCATTTGGTCAAGACGAACAACGTTCAATCACTGTGTTTCGATCCTGCACACGGCGGATATGGAACAGTGCAGAAGGTCGTTTCAGAAACGAATGTGACCTCTGTTGAAGTCATGCAGCGTCCGATCCACATTTCCCCTGCAATGAAAGAACTTGAAGCTGCTGTTGCAGATGGTCGATTCCACTACGATGGCGATCCCATCCTCGCATGGTGCTTCTCAAACATCGTCACACGCGAATCCTCCAACAGCCTTTACAAAATGCCGGAAAGAGAACGTGCCGAAAACAAGATTGACGCGGCTATGGCTCTGTTCTTCGCACTCTCACGCGGAATGGTCATTGAAGTCAAGCCATCGGCGTCCAAGTGGGCTTTTGAGCCATTCGTGCTGTAGCTCCCCAAAGGATTAAGAAATGAATTTTAGAAAAATGCTGGAAGCTTTTGGGGATAGTGAATCGAATATCACTTCACTGGAACTTCGAACAAGTTTGGAATCACCCTCTGTACCACTTTCAAGTGCTGCTGCTTTCAATTTTGTGTTCTCAGGCGATCCAACAGAAGCTGGAGAATTCATTGGTGAAAGCAATGCACTTCAGATTCCCACCGTATATGCATGTGTTCGTCTGATCGCCGAAAATATCGCCACATTCCCAGTCAAGGTTTATTCAAATGCCGGTATCGGCAAGAAAGAAGCATTGGATCATTCCCTTTCATACCTTCTTTCCTATGCACCAAACCACGAAATGACATCCAGTACATTTTTCGAGGCACTCGCGGGAAGTCTTGCTTTAACCGGCAATTGTTATGCCGAGATTGAGAGGGATAAGAAGGGCAATGCCATTGCATTATGGCCGCTTCATCCTCTTAAAACAGCTCCACAACGCGACGAAAAGGGTGTCCTGTCCTATAAAACGACCGATGGAACGGAACGTGTCATTACTGCGAAAGATATGATCCACGTTCCCCTAGTGTCTTTCGATGGATTACGCGGCCTTAGTCCCGTGGGCCAAGCTCGCCAAGCCCTTGGCCTTGCAATGGCAACTATTAAGAGTGGCGCGAGATTTTTCGGTAATGGAAGCCGTCCCGGTGGAATTCTAACGCCCAAAACAGCTTCCAATGTGTCACCTGAGCAAGGCCAGCAAATGAAAGCGGCTTTTGAAGGCATGACTGCTGGATTGAACGCCGGACGTATTGCAGTGATTCCAAGTGACTGGTCATATACACAAATTGGTCTAAGTCTTGAAGATTCCCAATACCTCGAATCCCGTGCATTCAGCCGCAACGAAATCGCTGGATTGTTCAGGATTGATCCCCATTACCTTGGTGATACCACCCGACAGAGCAATGCAAATTCCGAACATTCTGCTTTGTCATTGGTGCAGGATACCCTCCAGCCCTATATCACCAAAATCCAGCAAGAACTCAATCGCAAGCTTCTACCACCCACAGGCCGTGTGAGAAGCACGTTCCATATTGCCTTCGATTATTCCGAACGACTGAAGACAGATTTCAAGTCCACATTGGAAGCAATCGCTGTTGCGAGACAGTGGGGAATCTTCACTGCTAACGAGGGACGCGAGAAGCTAGGACTCGATCCAGTTGGTGACGAAGGAAACATTCTGATGAACCCCACAAACATGATGAATTCGGCATTGTTCCCTGATTGGTATCCGAACAAGGCACAAGAGACGAAGTCCACCCGGACAAGGAAAAAGAAGAATGAACCAGAACTTTGAGAAACGAACATCCCGCGATAGTTCTTTGGGATTGTCCGAAGAGAATGGAAACACACTGACTGGTTATATTGCCTTGTTCAACACGTCATCCGTGGATATGGGCTTCACTGAAATCCTGGCCCCCGGCTGTTTCACATCATCGCTTGAGAATCCCGATGAAGACGTGGTTTGCCTAGTGAATCACGATGACGATGCACCCATCGGCAGAGTATCCGCAGGAACACTGAAGCTCGCGCAGGATGAACAGGGTTTGGCATTCAGCGTCGATCTACCCGATAATCACTGTCGCCAGAGAGATGGTGGAAAGCATTCTCAATCGCGCGATCTATACCCAATCATGGCGAATGACAATGGATTCATTCCCATATCCAACATGTTTCGCAACGATCACACCAAGCGAAAGAAATCCATACTCTTACATTCTCGATAGATTTTCCATTTCAGTTCCTCTTGGTGGTGTGAAGGAAATCACAAGTGTCAATTACACGGATTCATCGGGATCTCATACCATCGATCCTTCCACGTATCGTGTGGATACAAATTCTCAACCTTCCTTTGTCTCAGGATCGAAGTATGGATTTGAGTTTACGGATGGTTCGGGAACGCCTCCAGCGATCACCGCAATCAACGTCATTGGCCCAACCACATTGGAGATGATTCTTTCGGCGGCTCCAGCAGTTGGAACACGCTATCTGAATTACGCCTATACGGGTGCTAGTGGTGCGCTTGCAGGCCCAACAACTGGCCCACGTGGAAACCTTCGTGACAGCGATACCTACAAGTCCCTTACAGGTGGCGGCATCACGATCAATGGAACTGCAAACTGTCTGCCGAACTGGTGTTTGCACCAGCACTTCCAAATCAGCTAACGACAGAAAATATTGGAGATTTGATTTATGACAACAGGCATTGGTATCAAGCTGGCAAATGCCAGCTTTCCATTAAACTTTCCCACAGTCCAATGGACTCCAACACAGCTTGGAAGCTCTGTCCTAGCGTGGTTCGATCCAGCAATTGGAATCACTCAGACAAGTGACCGCGTCACACAGTTGAATGACCGAAGCATAAATGGTCTGAATCTCACCCAGACAGGTTCAGGTGCACAACCTCTCTTGATTGAGTCAGCAGTCAACGGAAGGCCCGGTATTCAGTGCGACTCAATTTCCGATCCTAGCCGTGGAATTTGGGGGCCGACAACTGATGGGAAGACGAATTTCTCGACTACCACTCCATTTAGCTTCGGCATTGTGCTAAAGAAAGTTTCGAACACGACAAACAATGGAAAGTCATGTTTCGGCAATTTCGACGGCGCAGGTTCCGGTTGGTGCATTGAGACATCGCAGAACGGTGGCGGCAAGCTGAATTTCATGCTTATCAACTCCGCGTGGACACATGCGTTAGTCGTAACCTCAACAACAACCCCATTGGTCGTTGGAGGAACGTATGTAATTGTCGTTACCTATGATGGTTCAGCCACACCGGGTGGTATTACAGTCACCATCAATGGCGTCTCGCAGACTCTTTCTACATGGGTAACCAAGCTGGAGACCGAAGTCTATTCGATTTTGGGGAATGGAAAGCCCGGACGATTGGGAGAGGCTGAAAGCGCGATTGATTCTTTGAAACAATGGCGCTGGAGAATGGCAGGCATCACAACGGCCATCTCCTCCTTCGTTTCAATTCTGGCGTGGCTCTTCAAACATTGATCCCGATGCAGGCTTTCTACACAGTCCAAGCTAGTCGAGTGCGCTCTTAGCAGGGTTCGATTTCTTCTCGTCAATGTACTTCTTGTCAGTAATCGTGAAGCGAATGAACTGACTCGGAGTGGCTTTGGGGTCTACATCCTCGTACAGCAGAACAGTGTATTTGGAAGCAATCCAAACAGTGTTCCGTAGTTCCCACCTGGCTCCAAAGAGGTTCTGTTTGACCTCAACATGAGTCTCAGTAGGCTGGCCGAACTTCTTCACCGTGTCTTCGAGGGCAGACTCCCATGGAGTGTTGGTGATCTTCAAGTTCAGAACAACAAGTTCATTCTTCGAGAACCCAGCAACACCTTCGAAGTCCCTACACATATCCATGTTGTAGCGCGGGTTACTACACACGATGACTCCGTTCCCACCTGAGGATGCCACAGTCTGGAAGTTCCGACAGTCAATACTGACTTTCTCTTTGGTTCCGGCCTTGGCAGCGCATCCCTGAAATCTCGCTCTGCTTTCTGCCCCAAGCTTCTGCACGAACTCCGCGACTGACTCTCCAATCGTATGTCCCTTGACGGGCGGTGCGGTTGATTGGGCAGGGGTTCCGGCTGCTGACGAGAGCAGCAACCCCAAGACAGTAAGAGCAAGCATTTCAAATCTCCAAGAAAGCAACCGCAACAGATTATCAGAAACAGAATATGGCATAGTACGGCCACCGGATGCAGGTCGAGGACGCTTAGGTGGGGCGGAAGCGGCCATCGATACTTTTGAACAGTGGCTATGGAGAATCGCTGGAATAACAACGGCCATCTCCTCCGTTGTTTCAATTCTTTCTTGACTCATGAAGCACTCAGCTATGCGAACAATTTGGTGCTTAATCGCCTATGACAGAAAGAGCAGCCTGAGAAAGTATCTATTGCAACGTCGTCTCGCTGAGTTTTAGTGTTAACGGAAGCTTGGTGAGGATGGCACAGCAATGATTCTCTTTAAATATCGTCCTTGGAATGAGTTCACCAAGCAGATTTTGTGCGCTCGCTCTCTCTACTTTCCAACGAAGAATAGTCTCAACGACCCGGCGGAGCTTGTTCATCCAGTAAGATTCACCGAGGCGAATTGGGAAGATGTTCATCTTCAGTTGTTCGGTTCAATCAACGACAATACTTGGCACATCTTTCAGACGTTGGACATTCGTTTCAAGCAAATCTCTTTGATAGTTGAAGGTGACGCTCTGGAATGGGCGACTTTTGAGTTGCCGGAGGTGTGGCCTCCTGAAGAGTGGAGTCGCTACCGTCACATCCACAGTCCTCATTGGCGATGCGTGGAAGCCACGTGTGATCGCTTGGCGGATGTGGAGCAGATGATTCGCTTCTACTTCTTAAATCTTGCCGAGGACGTTCGAAATATGTACGGCAAAGCGGAGACGTTCAACCTGCAATTGAACGACAGGCTAGAGAAATTAGGAGTCCTCTCTCTATCATTGAATGCCAAGTCTTCCGTGATGTGGGCCCACTACGCTGCCAATCATCAGGGCGTGGTACTTATGTTTGACACTGATCGAGACCCTCTATTAAGAAAAGCGAAGAAGGTCGATTATGTAGAAGAGCGCCCCATCAACTCGGTTACGGCAATCGTAGACAACCTTTACAAAAAGGCCAAAGATTGGAGCTACGAACAGGAGTACAGGGTTCTCATCGGGCACGGCGGCGCGAACTATGGCTTCAAGGCGGAGGCACTGGCAGGCGTGATCTTAGGTAGCCATATGAGCGAAGCTTCGAGAGAGGAGGTTATAGAGTGCGCACAAGTTGGTGCGCCTGTAGCGGTTTACGAGGCGTTTCCAAATGAGAACACGTATGCAATTGAGCATCGGCTCCTTTGAGATGGCGTTAGCGTCCAATCACTGTGGGCGGGATAGGCCGATGTGCTGGATTGCTTTAATTCTCTGCAAAACAATATCTCGCAATGATGAAGCCCACCCGTAAAAGGGTGGGCTTCATCATTTGGAACGATCAAAGGCAATCGTGAATCGATGATCCTTGAAATGTTCTCATTGTTCCAGCATCCATTGAGTCGCTTCTTCATGTGTAAGCAACTCAAGATCGCGAATAAGGGCACTCACATCAATTTGAAAATGCCCTTGAATCGGAAGAATCAAATGTGATCCTTGTTTCTCAATCCGAGAAACGCAGTGTGTATGTCTGAATCGGACTAGATCACCATCTTTCACGTCATGCGTGGTCAGAACATCGTGATGATCGGGAACTTCAGAGAACAATTGGATATCTTTGGGATAGATAAGCATTGTGTGACCGATTTCCTTTTCATCATTACAACGAACACATCGTGCAACGGTATTTTCGTTGTAGCTGTCCACAACGCGATAAAAATAATCCGGGCATACTGTCGATTGGAGTAGTGGTGTCATCTCATTGAGCCTTATGAACAACAACCATTGGAACGACAGGTGCACCCAATGGGCTACCGGAAATCTTGTTCCAAGGTGAACCCGATCCCGCATCAACTGGAACGGATTTGGGAACGAATGGCTTAACACTTGTATTCCGCATACGTGAATAGGCGCGTCTTGCACGTGCATTCAGGCCATTTACATCCACGTCGCTTGAAAAGAGATGGATGTTGTCAGATAGTTCAATCTCTCCGTCTTTCATGACATATTCGATCCCTTTTGTTCCGCACGTCCTGTCATATGGAGAACAATCGGCATAGGTTTTGAACATTTGCTTGGGAACGTGAAGAACCGCGTGCCATGCGTCCGATAGAACATGATGACTGATTGGCTTATGGGAAACGAAGATTGCATGGATATGGCGATTTCCTTCACAGTCTGTTTCAAATCCGCGCAATGTGCCAATGGGATAATGCAATCTCTTTTCGGCTTCATTAAGGAATTGCTTCCAGATGCCTAGTCTCTTTTCATCGGAAACTTGCTTGGGGAATGTGAAGTGACCAATTGCGGCAACTGGCAAGGTATTCAATAGGTGTTCGGAAATAGCTGTCTGATTCATGAAATTATTTATAGGAATCGCGTCAAAAAACGCGGTTAACTACTTCAGAATATCGACACGCGAATAAGAATAAAATAACTAAATCATCCGAACGTTTATCGGGAACGTGTACATGATAGGGAATTGCTGGATCATATGCCGTCCATAAATGACTTCATTTCAATCAATTTGCGGGAATCGTTAAGGAAAGATTTCGCAGTCATTCTTTTACGTCGGAACTCATTGCATTTCGTTCCTCGTCACTTCCGATCACTCATTTCCGCTATCGCTTCATTCGCAATCGTTCAGTGTCTCTTCTCCATTGGCTCACTTCAGGTTCGCCAATGTATCGAGTAATGAATCATATTGGAAACAATGTGGGTATATCTTGAGAACCTTATCTTGAGGTTGTGAAGATCATTCACACGATTAAGAGCTCGTTGGGATGATGTTCCACTGTGTTTCATCATGTGCATGATTAAGGGGAATCATTGGGATGATGTTTCCATTATGCCGATCAGTTGGTTCGATTATTTCTATCGTTTCTTTATGGTTCACCTACGATTAGGCACACTATCGTCAGGAACCACAATTGAAGTCATTGATCGCCTTGGGTATTCATTCCAGTTCTCACATATTCCAGTGGTACTTCGAAACTCAGTTCATAGACTGATGATGTATCAACTAGTGTAAGTAATGCCTCGCACTATGAGAACAACTTTAAAATCGGGAAAATGATCCAGAGTTGTCTCTGGAGTTATTTAGTCGAGATGAATGCATTTGCGTGGATGAGAACACTTTTCTTATTTTATTGTTGGCGGTAGCGACCTATCTTAGTAATTAGGAGATAGAAAACAACAGCACCATGATTGGAGGAAAGAAAAGTCTTAAAATTGATCCACAACTGGGGGTGATCGCATCCATAGCCATCCATCCCCATATGCTCTCTGCGGAAGAACTTGCATCTGCACTGTCCATGAGTCCAAAGACGATCTACTCCCAAGCAAAGAACGGCACACTTCCGGCCATTCGCATTGGCCAGTGTGTGCGATTCGATCCAAAGCATGTTGCGGAATGGCTGTCTAAACGTGTGGCCTGAACATGGGTAGAGAGACGCGGACGGCCTACATCAAGGGCCGTTTTCCGTCTCAACAACTGCTTAGATTGACTTCAACTGATTGATAGAGTGTGTGGCTTTATATTGTTTTGACTTGTCAAAGGGATCACGAACAGCCGATCCGCATCAGGCTGCGCATCCAAGCAGCGATCATCTACCGATTCTGACGGGCAGCGATAAACTTGCCGACGATGCTGAGCACAGTCGCTCCCAGGACGGCACCTGCAGACTTCTGGTACCCCTGCACGACTAGGTAGACGAAGGCCAGAAGACATCCTAAAAAGCATGTAGCGCCAGAAATCAGTGCTGTCATGGCATAAATGTGTTCACGCCGGTTGGTGGTGTCCACCATACCCAATATCTTTTCGGCTATCGGCAGTGGAAGTTGATTCAGATCTGAGGGTTTGGGCAGGAGAGCTTTAGGTGGCACAGGGCGTATCCGTCCTCTAATTGAAGCATCAGAAAGTCTTCATAGTGGTGTTCTTTGCTACTGGCGACGGAGATTCTATTGGTGACTCTTCCAACGCCCGCCTCAGCTTACGTTCTCCAATTTCATGCACTTCTGCCCATCTGAACGCGTTCCTAGAATCCTCACAAGGAACTAGATCATCAGCGAACACTTGCGTCGGGGCTCCTGACCGAACAGGAGCATCAAGACTAGGCCCAAAACCATCAAAGAAATTACTTATCAGGGAAAGCACCCATGTCCGATGGCGACGTTTGTTGCTTTCGTCCATTTCGGCATACAGCTCTGCGAGGCGCGCGTCCTCTTCGGCACTTGTATAAGCGACGACGGACTGACGAAGGTTCTCGATACCATTCATTGTCTCGCTCCCCTTCTCTGTTCGATGACAGGATGACCGAACAGGGGTGCTTGGGCGTGGCCTTTCGAACCACCTATCCGGTGGACGACGCATGTCGAGATCATATAGGCAGATGGCTCATTCGCATCAACTCTCGTTGAGTCGCATTAACTTATGCAACCCACAATAGTCTCGGAAACATGGCGACACAGCCCATGATTAAGGTGTGGAAACCGAAGTCAACAGGCTGAATTCCGCCAACGGAAGTGGTTTAGGGGCATATTTACGCCTGTAGTGGAGATAACGATTGAATATCGTCCACGTCCTCAGCAGAACTTCACCAGTCTCATCTCTACTCAGGAATTCGTGGTTCCCATGCCGTGACTTTTTCGAAGCTGCGCTGATGTATTGCAAATACTGCTCCTCGACGTTGAGGGCAACATGCATATTCTTCCAACCAAGGGTGTCCTTGGCTCCCGGAGTGATTAGGTGCCTAATGGCATCGAGAACTCTGGCGCAATTCACGGCTGTTGTTCTAGCTGTTGAAATCGCAGCATTCAGATCGGAAATAGCCATAAAGAGATTTACGTCGCATGCAATGTCTTCGAACATGGCTCCGATCTCATTGATCTCGTAAGCATCGAGAACATTGAAAAGAAAATCAGTTTGATTGACCAGTGCCTGTTCATTTCCGTTTGGCTCAATAAATGTGTCGATGTGGACGGTAAGGCCCCATCCCATCTTCAGTCCAATTAGGAATACGACTGTGCGAACTAGTTCGAATGCTCGCGTATACATATGCGAAGAGAAAGTGTGGTCAGCTAATTCTGTTTCGCATTGGACGCTGACCACACTTTCGAGAATAGCCACGGTAAAGGTTATGTGCCGACCAGTCAGCACATCCAATTCCGTTATGGGTGCGAGATTCTCGACGTTTATGCAAGTTCCACGTGGCTCAACATATCCCATGAAATAGACTGTCGGCATTGGGAAAATCTACGCGATGGCGCACAATCTGTCACCTGAAAGGCGATTCGAAAGCGGCCCGTGCAGAGTCTCACGAAATTCCCATCAGGAACGGTTCGAAATTGAGATATAGAAGTCTTTCAGCTTTCGTTCACTTGCTGCGAAGATCGAAGACCTTCTACATAGTAGGCAAGCTCTCTGATCGCCTCTCTACAGCGAGATATCTCGGTTAGAAGATCGAGTAATTCCTGTTTGGTAACGGGAACCCTCTCCATCTCCAGTACCTTCCTAGGTCTCAGCCTTCGTCTGACCACGATACCGTCTTCGACGGTCCAAACCGAATGAGCGATGGCATTTCTTCGTGCGGCAACATCCATGAGGGATGCGTGAAATTCCTTCTTATACCAATCATGCGGTGAACCTGCGACCGGCTCGCCCATCGCATTGATGAGGAGATCAAGCAGACCTTTTCGAACATTGAAATTCAGTCGTGCATATGGGATGTGGGCGTTTAGCTGAGAGGCATCTTGGCCTGTCAATCCAATGATTGCGGTCATCAGAGAGTTATCAAGCGTATTGAACTTGAGAATGATTGCTCCGATGATTGTCAGGTAGTCTTCCGGCATGTCTGAGATGACTGGCATGCGGCGAATTTAACCGGAATCTGCACACTCTGTCACATGAAGCAGAAGCACCTTGGCACCATCAAAGGGAAGCGGCTAACTGTTTTTGTGAGGGAACTCAAACTCCTCCGAAATAGAGGGAAATCTCGTTGTACGGTTTTTCGACCGTTGTACGAAATTGGAAGAGGAGAAGAGGGAAAATCGGGGTTGTGGAGAGACTGTATAGACTGACGAGAATCGCGCAAAGTCGCTGATTCTAGGTCAAATACATTTGTTTTCAAGGATTTAGCTGAAGCGATGGCGGAGAGGGAGGGATTCGAACCCCCGTTCGGCTTTCACCGAAAGCTGTTTTCAAGACAGCCTGTTTCAACCACTCACACACCTCTCCGCGGATGGGGTTGTTCCTGCTTCAATCGTAGCAGGAACGTCGGGTTGCATCGTGTTTTGTGGCTCATGCGTCCAATGTTCGGGAGTAGCATGAAAGTATGCCGGTAGCTGTCCGCCAGAAGTCGTTCGAGAGCACTCTTCGTTCCGCGAAGACTTCGCTGGTGTTCCGCGAGACCATGCACCTTGCCCTGGACAGCTTCCGCGCCAGCAAAGTGCGTTTCCTGCTGACCATGCTGGGCATGATTATCGGGTCGGCCTCGATTGTTCTGGTTGTGACCGTTGGCATGACGGGGCGTCAGTATGCGCTGGATACGTTGTCGAGCATTGGCCCCAACATGGTGGAAATGCAGTACAACGGTGGCGCCACGGTGGGTGCGGATGGCGCCTCGACCCCGGACTACATGACCAAGGAAGATGAGGCGGCGGTGCTGGCTCAGGTGCCTGGCATTGCGCAAAGTTCGCCCATGCTGGAAGTGCATGCGCCGATCTCGATTGGCGAGGGCAAAACGCGCGATGTGATGTTGTTGGGCGTCTCACCTCGTTATAAGGACGTACGCAATTTGGGCGTGCTGAGCGGACGGTTTTTTGACGATCAGGACACCATTGCGCACGAAAAGGTGGGGATGATCGTGGAGCCGCTGGCGAAGACCCTCTTCGGCTCGGACGATGCGGCTGTAGGCAGGGTCCTGAACCTGAGCGGCATTCCCATCACGATTGTTGGTGTTTTTAAGCAGCGCGTGGACACCTTCGGCCAGTCTGAAATCAGCGACGACACTGTATTGCTGCCATATCCCGTGGCTCGCTACATGACCGGAACAGACACGGTGAAGGAAATCTTCTTCACCATGAAGGACCCCGCGGATGTGCCTCGTGGAGCGGCCAGAATTCTGGACCTGATTCAGTCGCGGCATCGCAAGGGCAGCAAATATACCGCGTTTACGATGGTGGCCATTCTGGACACCATGAAGAAGGTCGCGGATTCGCTGACTTACGTGTTGACGGCAGCGGCGTTCATTACGCTGGTGGTTTCAGGCGTGGGCATTATGAACAGCATGCTGGCAAACGTGACGGCCCGTTATCGCGAGATTGGTATTCGCAAGGCTCTGGGTGCGACGCGGCACGAGATCCGGCTGCAGTTCCTGACTGAGGCGGTTTTCCTGTCGTTGAGCGGTGGTGTGGTGGGTACGCTGTTGGGATTGGCGCTTCCGGTGACTGTGAACCTGCTGACGCCGGTACACATTCCTATGTCAGGGCTTTCTGCCGTGGTCGCGCTTTTGACCAGCGTATTGGTTGGCGTGATTTTCGGAACGCTTCCGGCAAATCGGGCGGCGGCGCTGGATCCGGTGGAAATGCTCAAGTACGAGTAGAGGTTGGATCCCTCAAAAAACTCGAAAACTACATAGGCAGTGCGATTATTTCCAGCTCGCGCTGCATGTTTTCCAGGGAAAGATGCGTGGAGTCCAGGTGGCAGGCGACGTGGCGTGCGCCTTCAGTGGATACGCCATAGCCGCGTGCGGCGAGAAAACTGGCGATCAGTTCTGCTGCCTGCCAATTGTCCAGGCCGGAACTGAGTAGTTCATTGCGCAGTTCGGCGACGTCGTCCTGCGAGAACTTGCCATCGTTGGGGGATATCTCCATCCAGATGCTCCTTCGCGCCGGTTCTCCCGGTAAATTGAAAGTTTAGACGTGATCCGTGCTGTGGGGTTGCGCCTACTACAAATTCTTTGAGTTCTGATGTCATTTTGCCGAATTTGTGCGAACGCATCACAATGCATGTTCACGATATCCTCAAAGAGACATGAGCACACGCATTCTGGACGGAACCGCCATTGCCGCGGAGATCAAAGCTGAGTTGAAGTCGCAGGTGGAAGCGTTGGGATACACGCCGGGATTGACGGTGATCCTGATTGGCGAAGATCCTGCCTCTGCCATTTATGTTCGCAATAAGGTAAAAGCCTGCGAAGAACTGGGTATTCGCAGTGTGGAAATACGTCCGGAAACGACCATCACCACGGAAGAATTGCTGGCGATGATCGACGAACTGAACGAGGATGACAGCGTTGACGGCATCCTGGTGCAGTTGCCGCTGCCGAAGCACGTGGATACTAAGAAGGTGCTGGACGCGGTCGCTCCTGAAAAGGATGTGGACGGCTTTCACCCCGTCAATGTTGGCCGCCTGAGCACGGGACAGGATTCCCTGACGCCCTGCACGCCGACGGGTGTAATTGAGATTTTGAAGCGTAGCGGCATTGCTACGGAAGGCGCGGAGGCCGTTGTCATTGGCCGTAGCGACATTGTGGGCAAGCCGGTGGCGATGATGCTGACGGCGGCGAATGCTACCGTGACCATCTGCCACGGGCGCACCAAGAACCTGGCGGAACATACGCGTCGCGCGGACATCCTGGTAGTAGCGATTGGCAAGGCCGGATTTGTGACCGCCGACATGGTGAAGCCGGGCGCGGTGTTGATCGATGTGGGTATCAACCGCGTGAGCGATGCGGCTGAAGTAAACCGCTTCTTTGGCGACGATGCGAAGCGTATGGAGACTTATGCGAAGCGCGGCTCGGTGGTGATGGGCGATATTGCACCGCAGGCGTTTGCTGTTTCGTCGGCTTATACGCCGGTTCCTGGCGGTGTGGGCGCGCTGACGATTGCCATGCTGATGCACAACACGGTGAAGGCTGCGAAGCTGCGGCGGGCTGCCAAGTAAACGCAATGCTGCGCGTCGCACTTACGGGTGGTGTGGGCAGCGGTAAGAGTACCGCTGCGGCCATGCTCCAAGAGTGCGGCGTGTATCTTTTTCAGTCGGATGAGGCTGGCCGTGCGTTGATGCAGCAAGGCGGTGCCGCATTTGCGGCGATTGTCCAGCAGTTCGGTGCAGGCGTGGTGAAGGCGGATGGATCGCTGGACCGTCCGGCGTTGGCGCGGATTGCCTTTGACGAAGGCCGCGTCGAGGAGCTGAACGCGATCGTGCATCCGCTGGTGATTGCAGAGCAGACACGATGGGCGGCTGAGATTGCGGCTAAAGATCCAGTGGCAGTGGCGGTGGTGGAGTCGGCCCTGGTGTTTGAAACGAAACATGCCGCTAGTGCAGATGATCCTGCTCCATGGCGCACGCGCTTCGATCGCATTGTGGTGGTGACTGCGCCAGAAGAACTGCGGCGGTGGCGCTACATCCAACGTGTTTCCGGGTTGGATGAAGCAGCGGCTTCGGCGGATTTCGACCGTCGCAATGCCGCGCAGTGGAGCGATGAACGCAAGGCCGCGATGGCAGATTTTGTGATTGCGAACGACGATTCGCTTCAGGAGCTTCGTGACGAAGTACAAACCCTGTGGGAAGAGTTGAAGACGGAATCGGCAGAGCGGGCCAGACAAGCGATGTAGCGTCGCGGATACACTAAAAGTGCCTGTCTTTGGTGCGCCGTGGAGGGCGCCTGGATGAAGTTGCGTAGAGTTTTACTGGTTGTTTTGTTGTTGGTGAGTTTCTATCTTCTGACGCAGCACCTGTGGCCCACTGGCACGGTCGCTGCGTTGATGCAGCGTTATGTGCCGTCGATGAACGGTAGCCGGATCGAGCATCTGACCGGGCCAATCGGCGCGTTTGATCTGAATGTGGCCAATGCGCAGCCCGCGTATGACTCGGAAGAACAGAACAACATTGCCGTGTACAAGCGCGTGACGCCGAGCGTTGTGAACATCACCAGCACCACCATTGCAATTGACTTCTTCTACGGTGCGGTGCCTCAGCAGGGGCAGGGGTCAGGCTTCATCCTGGACAAGCAGGGTCACATCCTGACGAACAACCATGTGATTGGCGAGAACTATCAGCGAGTGGAAGTACAGCTTGCGGACAAGCACAAGTACAAGGCGCAAGTGGTGACCGTGGACAAGGCGCATGACCTTGCGCTGCTACAGATCAACGCACCGAACCTGCAACCGGTGGAGCTTGCGGATTCGCGCAATTTGCAGGTGGGGCAGAAGGTGTTCGCCATTGGCAATCCGTTTGGTTTGTCCGGCACCATGACTCGCGGCATCATCTCTGCCATTCGTAGCGTGCGCGGACCGAACGGCAATGCGATTGATAACGCCATCCAGACGGATGCGGCCATCAACCCCGGCAACAGCGGTGGTCCGTTGATGAATTCACACGGGCAGGTTATCGGTATCAATACGATGATTGCCAGCAACAATGGCGCGGATCAGAGCGCCGGTATTGGCTTTGCCATTCCAATCAACACCGCGCGTGCGGTTTTGGATGACTTCTCAAAGTATGGGCATGTACGCCGTCCGTCGCTGGCAATTACTCCGCTGGAGATTGGTCCGGATCTTGCCGACCAGATTGGTTTGCCTGCGGATTACGGTGTGTTGATTCAGCGTGTGCTGCCGGGTGGTGCTGCGGAACGAGCGGGACTGAAGGGCGGAACACAACGTGCCGCGCTGGGTAATACGCCGGTGATGCTGGGTGGGGATTTCATCGTGGCCATCGATGGAGAAGAGATCACCAACGTACAGGACATTTCCAGCGTGATGAATTCGCATAAGACTGGCGATGTGGTCACGGTGACAGCCTTCCGCGGACGTCGCAGGATGGATGTGAAGGTGACGCTGGGCGAAGCAGGGAATGATCGCCAGATCTAAGTGATCATCATCTACAAGAGAACCGTAAAGAGCACGCCTTAGGCGTGCTCTTTACGGTTTGAGGGTGTCTATACGATTGGCTTCTGAGGATGTGGCTTGTGCCTCGCGGCTGACGGCGTCATACGGTAGCGCGATGGTGAAGACTGTGCCCTTGCCTTCGCGGCTGCGGACGCTCAGCTTGCCGCGGTGACGGTCCACAATCTCCTGGCTGATCCAGAGCCCCAGACCGGTGCCCACAATGCCTTTGGTGGTGTAGAAGGGGCGGAAGATTTTCTCCTGCACTTCTTTAGGAATGCCGCTGCCATTGTCTGCAACGGTCAAAACCAGCATGGCGGCTCCCGTTCGCGGATCGTGGGCCTTGCGGCTGCGCAATAGGAGGTTGCCTCCACCGTGCGGCATGGCATCCAGTGCGTTGCCCACCAGGTTGCTGATGACCTGACGTATCTCACCTTCGAAACAACGTACCGGCGGGGCATCTCGATGACGTTCCTTCACCGTAGCGGATGCGTTGACCAGCTTGCCGTGAAAGACGGAGCGAACACTTTCCATGAGCGCTTCGCCCGAAACTTCCTGCGGACTGCTGGCCTGCTTATGAAAACGCAGGGTCTGGCTGGTGATGTGCGCGACTCTTTGTAGCTCGGTCTCCGCCTGCAGGATGAATTCCTGCGCATCTTCGATGCGGGTGCTGTGGCGTGCGAGATACAACAGGTTCGTGACCGATTCCAGTGGATTGTTGATCTCGTGTGCAATGGATGCGGCGAGGCGTCCAACGGCGGCCAGCTTCTCGCTCTCCATGAGAGCCTGTTCGGCTTTTTTCTGCTGCGTGATTTCCAGTGAAGCCGCGGTAATGCCCTGGATGGTGCCGTCTGGACCCGTGACAGGGAAATAGCTCACGGTCCAGTAACGGTAATTATCTGGGTCGGTGACGACACTGCCTTCCAATGGAAAGTTGATGACAGGAACACCGGTTGCGACCTGGTCGAAGAGTTCGCGCAAACCTTCAATGGGCGCCATCTCTGTCAGCGTGCGACCCACGATCTCTTCCGGTTTCAGACCGAAGAACGCTGCCTGCCTGTCATTCAGGCGGACGTAGTGATAGTCATCGAGATCGAAGAGTGCGAGGCCGATGGGGGCGGTGCGATAGAGCGATTCAATCTCTGCAAGTTGCTGTTCCACCTCGCGCGTCTTGACTTCCAGAGCCTCGCGGTTGGCACGGCCACGTGTGATGTCACGGAAAAAGAGAATGATGCCGTCATCCGACGGCATGGCGTGGATATCGAACCAAAGATTGAGCGGCTCGCCGTAAAACGCCTCGAAGCGTGTGGCGATGCCTTCGTCCATGGTGCGGTGATAGTTGATCCAATAGGGCGAGCTGGGAACAGCTGCTTCCGGAAAAGCCTCCCACAGGTTTATGCCCAGGATCTGCCCGCGCGGCGCCAAAATCTGCTCGGCACGGAGGTTCAGAAAAGTAACGACGAAGTCATGGTTGAGAAAGAGGATCGCATCGGAAGTGGCGTCGAAGAATTGCGACATCATCCGGCGTATCGAATCCTGATCACTCGGTAACACGTTAGCCGGAAGCTTCAAAGCAAATGGATCCGTCGAGGCAAAATTGAACAGCAAAGATTGTGATGCAGCGAACCGGCCTTACGACAACCGGTAACGTCTATCTTCCGTGCGATATCGGCCGCTAAGCACACGGGCAATCGCTTCTGGATAAGCCTGATGTTCCTGTTCGAGGATGCGTGCCGAGAGTGATGTCTCATCATCCGCGTCCTCAACCGGTACAACGCGTTGCAGGATGATCACACCATGGTCAACGGCTTCGTCCACAAAGTGCACGGTGCATCCTGCCACCTTGGCACCGTAGTCCAACGCCTGCTTCTGCGCGTCCAATCCGGGGAAGGACGGCAGCAGCGACGGGTGGATATTCAAGATGCGGTCCGGGAACGCGCGGATGAAGTCTGGCGATAGCACTCGCATATAGCCGGCGAGGATGACCAGATCAATCTCGTGAGCATTCAGGGCAGCGATCATCCTGGCATCGTGCTCAGCGCGCGGCACGCCTTTGGAGACGTACGCCTCGGTGGCGAGGCCCCGTTCCTGGGCGGCTGCAAGGCCGGGTGCATCTGCAATGTTTGAGAGCACCACAGCAATCTCGCAGCCTGTCAGAGAGCCTTTAGCGATGGCGTCGGCGATGGCAATGAAGTTTGATCCGCGACCGCTGAGCAGAACTCCAAGCCGCGCCTTGCGAGCCTCGCTCATACGTAGTTCACGCGGCGTTCGCCACGTGCAATGCGGCCGATTACGTGGAAGCGTTCGTTGGCGCGGTTCAGGATGGCCTTGGCCTTCTTCGCAGCTTCTGCAGGAACAACGACGATCATGCCGATGCCCATGTTGAAGGTGCGCATCATCTCGTCCTGATCCACCTGTCCGAGCGTTTGCAGGTGCTGGAAGAGTGGTGGAACTTCCCACGAACTAAGCTCCACCTGCGCCGCAAGGCCCTTGGGCAGAATGCGCGGCAGGTTTTCCGTGATGCCGCCGCCGGTGATGTGTGCCA
The DNA here is from genome assembly GCF_900102185.1 of Terriglobus roseus. NCBI lineage: Bacteria > Pseudomonadati > Acidobacteriota > Terriglobia > Terriglobales > Acidobacteriaceae > Terriglobus > Terriglobus roseus. The sequence continues at coordinate 610,669 of NZ_LT629690.1, forward strand.
TGCCGGTCACAACGCCCGCGGAGGTGAGCTTTTTCAGGATGCTGAGGTAGCTGCGGTGCTGGCGCATCAGGGCCGCGCCGGTCTTGTCCTTCAGCTCATTGATGTACTGGTCTGCGCCGTACTTTGCTACTTCAAATAGCAGCTTGCGGGCGAGGGAATAGCCGTTGGTGTGCAGGCCGTTGGAGGGCAAGCCGAAGAGCACATCGCCTGCTTGGATCTTGTCGCCAGTGATGATGTGGTCGCGATTGACTACGCCCACGATAAAGCCAGCGAGATCGTATTCGCCTTCCGAGTAGAAGCCGGGCATCTGCGCAGTTTCGCCACCGATTAGCGCACAACCGTTGGCACGGCAGGCTTCGCTGAGGCCTTCCACAACCTTCTCCAGAACGCCGCCTTCGAGCTTGCCGGTAGCGAGATAGTCCAGGAAGAAGAGAGGCGTGGCGCCCTGCACAGCGATGTCGTTGACGCAGTGGTTTACCAGGTCGCAGCCCACGGTGTGGTGGATGCCGAGTTCAAAGGCGACCTTCAGCTTGGTGCCCACGCCGTCGGCGCTGGAGACCAGAACAGGGTCAGGATACTTGGCCAGATCAAGGCCAAATAGGCCGCCGAAGCCGCCGATTTCACTGAGGACGCCCTTGTTGAACGTCTTGCGCGCGAGCATCTTGATGCGCTGCTTAGTGCGGTCGCCTTCAGAGATGTCTACACCGGCGTCAGCATAGGTGACGGGCTTTGTCTTTACGGCGGTTTTGGTTGCGGCCTTGGTTGCTTTGGTGCCTGCGTTCACGTTCGATCCCTTGCGTCTTTGTCGCGGAGTAGTTGGCTGCGGTGTAAGGCGGTCGGCGGCGCTTTGCTGCGTGAGCTTTGAGGATATCAGGCGTGGGGTGTGGTACAGGGGCTCTGAGGCCGTTCTGAGAGGAACTTTATACTTTTCCTGATGTCTCTTTCTCTGAATCGCTCCCGTGAACTCCAGCAGCGCGCTGAGGCGCTCATCCCCGGAGGCGTTGACTCGCCCGTGCGGGCCTTTCGCTCCGTCGGCGGCGATCCGCCGTTTGTGGAACGCGCGGAGGGCGCGTATCTGTTCGATGCGGACGGCAATCGCTACATCGACTACTTCGGCTCGTGGGGGCCGATGATCCTGGGCCATGCTGAACCCAAGGTGACGGCTGCGGTGCAGGCGGCTGCGACGAAGGGCACGAGCTTTGGTGCGTCCACCGCGGCCGAGGCGGAACTTGCTGCGATGGTGATGCAGTGTGTGCCGTCCATTGAAAAACTGCGCTTTGTTTCCAGTGGCACAGAAGCGGTGATGAGTGCCATTCGCGTGGCTCGCGCATTTACGCATCGCAATCGCATTCTGAAGTTTGAGGGCTGCTATCACGGCCACTCCGACGCTCTGCTGGTGAAGGCCGGCAGCGGTGTGGCGACGTTGGGTATCCCTGGTTCTGCCGGCATCCCCATGGAGACAACGCAGTTCACCACGGCCATTCGCTACAACGATCTGGCTGAGGTGGAGGCGGTGTTCGCGAAGCATCCCGGCGAGATTGCCTGCGTGATCCTGGAGCCGGTGGTGGGTAACGCAGGAACGATTCTGCCGCAGCCGGATTTCCTGGAAGGTCTGCGTGAGATCTGCACACGTGAAGGCACGCTGCTGATTTTTGACGAGGTGATGACAGGTTTCCGTGTGTCGCTGGGCGGCGTGCAGTCGCTCTACGGCATCACCCCGGATCTGACGACCCTGGGCAAGATTATCGGTGGTGGATTGCCAGTGGGTGCGTTCGGTGGTCGTGCGGAGATTATGAATCTGTTGGCGCCGTTGGGTCCTGTTTATCAAGCGGGAACGCTTAGCGGCAATCCGCTGGCCATGGCTGCGGGCATTGCGACATTGCGGCAGTTAATCGACGGTGGCGATGCGCTGTATGACCAGCTAGCAGAGATCACCAGCCTTGTTGCGCATGGTGTAGCGCGGGAGGCAAAGAAGGCAGGCGTGGATCTTTGGGTTGCGGGAACGGGCTCAATGTTTACGTGGTTCTTCCAGCAAGGCCCGGTGCGTAACTTTGAGGATGCTTCCAAGAGCGACACAGGTCGTTTCGGGAAGTTTCATCGCGGCATGCTGGAACGTGGTGTGTGGCTACCGCCTTCGCAGTTTGAGGCTGCATTTGTGTCGTTGCAGCATGGCGAAGTAGAGGTGGAAGCCACCATTGCTGCTGCGCGTGACGTGTTTGCTTCGCTCTAAGGTTGCTGCGACAGTTTGAGGAAGTCAACCTCGCCCGTTGTGACGAAGCAGAGTGCTTTGTAGATGGCAATGGCGCGTGCGTTGGTGCTGACGCTGTGCAGGTAAGGGAGATCTCCTGATCCGTCGGCTAGCAAACGCTGGATGAGGTGTTGTGCGTAGCCCTTGCCGGTGTGGCCTGGGCGCGTGCACACGCCGCTGATCTCTCGCAGGCCAGGCATGCGCGTGCGATGGCCTGCCATGGCGACTAGCTGTCCGTTCTCACGAATGCCGATGTAACGGCCCAAGCGGTAGGTCTCTGCGCGGAAGTATCCGGGGAACGCAGCCTGGGTCAGTTCGACCATCTCATGCGATTCTGCCGCGCCAAGTTCACATTCGTTTAGTAGCGGAGCAGGCGTGGTGAAGTGTTTGCGTGGCTGCCATGCCATCTGCACGCAGACTGCGTGGATTGCATCCGGCATTTCTGCGGCCATGCGCGGGATGACACCGATGAAATTGGTGTCCGTATCGCGGCGCAGTTGTACTGGATCGATTTTTGTTTCGGGTGTTGCGACTGTCGTGAAAGGAAGTATCTCCGGGCGATAACGCAATGCTCCGCCAACGTGCTCTCCGAAGGCGCTTTGGGCTGTGGTGAGCGCGCTGTAGAACGGGTTCGAGAGATATGCCTGTTGTGCTTCGCTGAGAAGAGGCATGGGATTATTGTGCGCCTTTCATCGGTGCATAACGAAGGGCCACGATCGCTCGTGGCCCAGGGTTATGGTTAATCAAGTGAACTAGTACTTCTTCGCCTTTTCGAAACGCTTGTTGACCTCTTCCCAGTTCACGGTGTTCCACCATGCAGCCAGGTAGTCGGGGCGACGGTTCTGGTAGTTCAGGTAGTACGCGTGCTCCCAAACGTCGTTGCCCAGGATGGGATAGCTGCCGGTGGAGATGGGGCTGTCCTGGTTCGGCGTGGTCACAATGGTGAGCTTGCCGCCCTTGAAGATGAGCCATCCCCAGCCGCTGCCGAACTGCTTCGCGGTGGTTTCGTTGAAGGTCTTCTTGAAGGTCTCAAAGTCGCCGAAGTCGGCCTTGATCTGGTCAGCGATTGCGCCCGTCGGAGCGCCACCGCCATTGGGCTTCATGATCTCCCAGAACATGGTGTGGTTGGAGTGACCGCCACCGTTGTTGCGCACTACGCCGCGCACATCTTCCGGAATGGCATTCAGATCCTTCAGCAGGTCGTCCACAGACTTGGTTCCAAGTTCGGGGTGCTTCTCCACCGCGCCGTTCAGATTGTTCACGTAGGTGGCGTGGTGCTTATCGTGGTGAAGCTTCATGGTCGCTTCATCAATGTGCGGCTCCAGGCCGTTGTACGCGTAAGGAAGTGGCGGAAGTTCGAAAGGCACGGTGTTCTTCTCCTTGGGGTGCTGCTCTGTCTTGGGGGAACTTGTTGGTGCGTCCATTATGAAACAGCCAGGTTTCATTGTGACAACGCACATTTTGCCGTAGCACGAAGGTTGGATGCCAGTGTGCTCACAGTGGATGCGCCGTTGTGTTGTGGATTGCAGAAAGCGGCGCAACTATCGATATTTCCGGTGCCAGAGCGTGTACATGCCCCGCCGGGTAGGGTGTAATGGAAGCAGCATGAATGCATTGACCGCTGCTTACCGGTGGCTGAACGATCAGGGCCCAGCTTTTGGCGCACCCGGGCTGGAGGCACGCTGGACTTCCAGTAAGAAAGACGCCGTGTGTACCGCGTATGCCGCGTCTAGTCGCGTTTGGTACACCATCTCTCACGGCATTCTGAACGAGATTTATTACCCCACCATTGATCGCCCGCAGACGCGCGATATGGAACTGATCTTCACGGACGGCGAGACGTTCGTGCATGAAGAAAAACGCGATTTCGAGTTTGATTTTCACTACATTGACCCGGATGCACTGGCAGTGCGCGTTGTGGCCAGCGATCTGGGCGGACGTTACACGGTAACGAAGGAATTCGTCTGCGATCCGCATCATCCCGTGGTGTTGATGCACGTGAAGGTGGAAGGCGAAGAGAGTGTTCTCTCGCGCCTGAAGTGCTATGCACTGCTCGCCCCTCATTTGAATGGCGGCGGTGCAGGGAACAGCGCGCGATCCATTGAAGTTGCAGGACGGCGTTCGATCCTGGCGTGGAAAGACAGCACATCCTTGGCCATGGGCGTGGATTGCGGATTTACGCGGACTTCCTGCGGATATGTGGGATCGAGCGACGGCTATCAGGACTTGTCCGGCAACATGCGGATGGACTGGGAGTTTGGACAGGCGCTGGATGGCAACATTGCTGTAACAGGCGAAATTGACGTTGCGCGTAACCGAGAATTCACACTGGCGATTGCATTTGGTGATGGCTACCACGCGGCACTGGCGGGCATGATGCAGTCGCTGTCCGTGCCGTATGAATTGCATGTGAAGCGGTTTGTGGAGCAGTGGCATCGCGCAGCTTCACCGGAGCGGTTGGCAGCGGCATCGCATGATAGCGGCCGCCTGATGCGGATTAGCCACAACACCATTCTGGCGCACGAGGATAAGACGTATTCAGGTGCGTTCATTGCATCGGCCTCCATACCGTGGGGCAATGCGAAGGGCGATGACGATCTGGGCGGATACCACCTTGTGTGGACGCGCGACATGATCCAATCCGCAACCGCCTTGCTGGCGTGCGGACGCATTGATACAGCGCGTCGCGCGCTGGTGTATCTGGCGTGTACGCAGCGTCCGGATGGATCGTTTGCACAGAATTTCTGGATTGACGGAACGCCCTACTGGACCGGCATTCAGCTGGATGAAGTGGCGTTTCCCATCATGCTGGCTTGGCGTTTGTGGAAACTGGATGGACTAGGAAACTTTGATGTGTTCCCGTTCATCGAGCACGCTGCAGCGTTCCTTGTGCGTTATGCGCCAATTACTCAGCAGGAGCGTTGGGAAGAGGCTTCAGGTTATTCGCCTTCGACGCTTGCAACCGTGATTTCAGCGCTGGTGTGCGCGGCAGATGTGGCGCGTGCCCATCATTCGCCGGAATTGGCGAACTTCCTGGAAAGCTACGCCGACTGGCTTGAAGACCATCTGGATGAATGGACCGTTACGAATGACGGCGTGCTTCATCCTGACATCAAGCGGCATTACGTACGCATTCAGCCGCCGAAGCCGGGTGAGAGTTTCTACAATCCTGACTTTGGGGAAGGCCGCTACAACATTGCCAATCGTGCGCCGGGTGAGCGTTACAACTTCGCGGCGAACGAGATCGTGGATGCGGGCTTCCTGGAGTTGGTGCGCTATGGTGTGCGGCGAGCGGATGACCCGTTGATCGTCGATTCGTTGAAGGTCATCGACAAAGTGTTGAAGATCGACACGCCCTATGGCGCGTGCTGGCGACGGTACAACCACGATGGCTACGGGCAGCAGAAGGATGGCGAGCCGTTTATCCATTACGGACAGGGGCGCGCATGGCCCATTCTGACTGGTGAACGAGCACACTACGAGCTGGCCGGTGGCGGCGATTATGCGCAGTATGTAAAGGCGATTGAGCGTTTCAGCTCGTTCGGCGGTATGTTGCCGGAGCAGGTGTGGGACTACGCGGATATGCCGGAGCAGGGACTGTACTTCGGCCGCAGCGCGGGTTCGGCACAACCGCTGGTGTGGGCCCATGCAGAGTACATCAAGCTATTGCGTTCGGTTGTAGACGGTCGCGTGTTTGACCGTATCTCCGTGGTTGAGGAACGCTACGGTGTGCGGCGCGAGGAGCGTACGTTCCGGAGCGAAGTGGAATTTTTCCAGATCACACGGCCAATTACGGAATTGCCTGCAGGGAAGCGTCTGCAGGTGCTGGACCCGTCGCGTTTCCGCGTGGTCTGGACGGTGGACGGGTGGGCAAACACCCACAATACCGACGCAAGACTGGTAGGGTATCCAGGATTTGCGGCGGAACTGCCTCTTCCTCTGGAAGCAACCGGAACGCTGCAAATGACGCTGTTCTGGCCGCTGGAAAATCGGTGGCTGGGGCATAACTTCTCAGTGAATCTGTCAGGTGCGTGAGACGGTTTTCGCACGCCGCCTGTACACTGATGGCTAAGCCCTGTTGACGTAAATGCACGGTTATGCGGGGCAGAAGCGTTTTGATAACTGAAGATGCGGCATGCTGCCGCAAACGTTGATCCGGCGCCCATGAGAGGCGACCACCAACCCAGAGGAACGAATGACCGATCTCGAGAAGCTGTCAATTGACACACTCCGCCTGCTCGCCGTAGATGCGATTGAAAAGGCGGCCAATGGGCACCCCGGAGCGCCGATTGCGCTGTCGCCGCTGACATACCTGCTGTTCACGCGCAACATGAAGCACAATCCGACGGACCCTTTGTGGATTGATCGCGATCGCTTTGTGCTGTCGAATGGCCACGCTTCCATGCTGCAGTACGGTGCTCTTCATCTGTCCGGCTACGACCTGTCGCTCGATGACTTGAAGCAGTTCCGTCAGTGGCATTCGAAGGCTCCTGGACACCCGGAATATGGCTTCACGCCCGGCGTTGAAGTGACCACTGGACCGCTCGGTCAGGGACTTGCTATGGCCGTTGGTCTGGCGATTGCTGAAAAGCACCAGGCTGCCGTTTACAACCAGCCGGACATGACGATTGTCGATCACCACACCTACTGCATCGTGGGTGATGGCTGCTTGATGGAAGGCATCTCGCACGAAGCGTGCTCGCTGGCTGGAACGCTGAAGCTGGGCAAGCTGATCGTGTTCTATGACGACAACCTGATCTCGCTGGATGGTCCCACCGAACTGAGCTACACGGAGAATGTGGACGAGCGCTTCGATGCGTACCACTGGCACGTGCAGGTTGTTGACGATGGCAATGATCTCGCGAAGATTCAGCAGGCGATCAACATCGCAAAGCTTGAGACCGAGAAGCCCTCGCTCATCCGTATCCGCACCATCATTGGCTACGGTTCGCCGAAGGCTGGCACCAAGCATGTGCACGGTGAGGCTTTGGGTAAGGAAGCTACGCGCAAGACGAAGGAATTCTTCGGATTCGATCCGGATGTCGACTTCGCTGAGCCGCAGGCTGCTCTCGACGACTGGCGCTCCGCTGTTCCCAAGGGACAGAAGGAACAGGCTGGCTGGAACGAACTGTTTGCCAAGTACAAGGCTGCTCACCCCGAGCTGGCTACGCAGTTTACGCGCACCATCAAGCCGGAACTGCCTGCTGACTACAACAAGAACATCAAGCCTTTCCCCGCAGAGAAGGCCATTGCGACGCGTTCCGCCGGACAGGTTGTTCTGCAGGCGCTGGGCGATGCTTTGCCGGAAATGATTGGTGGCGCGGCCGACCTTACGTCGTCGACGAAAACCATCTTCAACAACTCGCCTTCGTTCCACGATGACCCGAAGGGCCGCAACATCTTCTTCGGTGTGCGCGAGTTCGGCATGTGCGCAGCAGTGAACGGCATGGCGGCGCACGGTGGCCTGATTCCGTTCGGCTCCACGTTCTTCGTATTCAGCGACTATGCGCGTAACGCAATGCGTCTGGCTGCGCTGATGAGCGTTCACTCGCTGTTCGTCTTCACGCACGACTCGATCGCGCTGGGTGCTGATGGTCCGACGCACCAGCCGGTGGAGCACCTGATGAGCCTCCGCGCAATTCCGCAGCTTACGGACTTCCGTCCTGCGGATGCGAACGAGACCGCGGTCTGCTACCAGTTGATGGTGGAGCGCAAGTCGGCCTCGTTCATGGCGCTGTCGCGTCAGGACCTGCCGGTGCTCGACGTGGCGAAGTACCCGACTCTCTGGGACGGCGTTCGCAAGGGCGCTTATGTTCTCGTTGACGTTGAGAACCCGGACGTCATCATTGTTGCCACCGGTTCGGAAGTTTCGCTGGTGCTGAAGACCCTGCCGGAACTGGAGAAGGCTGGCATCAAGGCTCGCGTGATCTCCATGCCCAGCTTCCACCTCTTCGAAGAGCAGACGGAAGAGTACAAGAACAGCATCTTCCCGCACGGTGTGGCGAAGGTGTCTGTGGAAGCCGGCGCAACGCAGGGCTGGTGGAAGTATGTGGGCCGCGACGGTTCCGTTGTCGGACTGGACCACTTCGGTGGTTCGGCGCCTGGACCGGAAGTGCTGGCGCACTTCGGATTCACGCCGGAAAACATCGTCAAGGCTGCGCAGGCGGCCATCGCGAAGTAACTCTTCGCGGAGAACTACAGGAAGGGCCGGAGCAATCCGGCTCTTTCCCCTATTTCGAGAGATTCAGCTTCAACCGATTTTGAGAGGAAGTACAACATGGAAATTGGTCTGATTGGCCTTGGCAAAATGGGCGGCAACATGGCGGAGCGTCTCCGCCAGGGTGGCCACAAGGTTGTGGGTTTTGACTTCAATAAGGAAGCTACGGCAAAGCTGACTGCCGCTGGTTCCGTCGGTGTGGATTCGGTCGAAGACCTGGTAAAGAACCTGCAGGCACCCCGCGCGGTGTGGATCATGGTTCCGGACGGCAAGCCCGTGGACGACACCATTGCCAAGCTGAAGCCCCTGATGCAGAAGGGCGACATCTTCATTGATGGCGGTAACTCGAACTACAAGGAATCGATCCGTCGTCACGGCGAACTGAAGGCAGAAGGCTTTGAGTTTGTTGACGTAGGTACTTCGGGCGGCGTTTGGGGCCTGAAGGAAGGCTACTCGATGATGATTGGTGGTGACGAAGACGTAGTTGAGAAGCTTCGCCCCATCTTCGAGACGCTGGCACCCGCTCCTGATAAGGGCTGGGGCCGCACCGGACCGAGCGGCGCAGGCCACTTCGTGAAGATGGTGCACAACGGCATTGAGTACGGCATGATGCAGGCATTCGCAGAGGGCTTTGCCATCTTCGAAGCGAAGAAGGAACTGCAGCTGGACAACGCTCAGATCGCAGAGATCTGGCAGTACGGTTCGGTGGTTCGTTCATGGCTGCTGGACCTGACCGCAGAAGCTCTGAAGGCGAACCCCGAACTGAAGGGCATTGCTCCGTTTGTTCCGGATTCCGGCGAAGGCCGCTGGACCGTCTTCGAGGCGATCGACCTGAACGTTTCTGCTCCGGTCATCACAGAGTCGCTGATCCGTCGCATCCGTTCGCGTGAAACGGACAACCTGACGGACAAGATGTTGTCTGTAATGCGTAATGCCTTCGGCGGTCACGCCATGAAGAAGGAGTAGTTCGTCTACTGGAGCAGTATTTGAGCGCATTCCCATGAATCCGGCGAGGCCGCCATGCGCTCTAAACAACAAACAAGACTGCGGCGGCCTTTCGCAGCAAGAATTGAAGAAGGATTGAACCCATGGCAACAACCGGTATCAATGTTTCCCCAGAGCAGGTGGAAGCGAACAAGTGCAAGGAAAGCATTCCGGAGCCTTGCATCGTTGTGATTTTTGGCGCTTCGGGCGACCTGACGAAGCGTAAGCTGCTGCCTGCGCTCTATCACCTAGAGCAGGCAAATCTTCTGCCTGAAAATTTTGCGGTTGTCGGCGTGGCTCGTCGCGACCTCTCTGCTACCTTTGCGCCGGACATGAAGGACGGCATCCTGAAGGGCGGCGGCGTTGACGAGAAGGAAGAGAAACTCGGCAAGTTCATTGACCGCGTGAAGTACTTCGCCACCGAGTTCGACAACGACGAAGGTTTCGAGAAGCTGAAGGCTTATCTCGCCGACCTGGACAAGCAGTTTGGCACCAAGGGCAACCGCCTGTTCTACCTTGCTGTTGCCCCTGAGTTCTTCGCAGACATCACGCACCGTCTGGGCAACCACGGCATGACCGGCGAAGACGGCGACCACTGGGTTCGCGTCATCATCGAGAAGCCCTTCGGTACGGACCTTGAGAGCGCGAAGAAGCTCAACTCTGAGATCAACCAGGTACTCAAGGAAGATCAGATCTTCCGCATCGACCACTACCTGGGTAAGGAGACGGTTCAGAACATCCTCGTCTTCCGCTTCGGCAATGGAATCTTTGAGCCCATCTGGAACCGTAACTACATCGACCACATCCAGATCACCGCTGCGGAATCCATCGGCATTGAAGGCCGCGGACCGTTCTACGAGGCAGCCGGTGCTCTGCGTGACGTTCTTCAGAACCACGTGATGGAAGTGCTTAGCTTCGTTGCCATGGAACCGCCAGACGTCTTTGAGTCGGCTCCTGTGCGCATCGAGAAGCTGAAGGTTTGGAAGGCGATCAGCCCCATCCCAGTCGAGAACACAGCACGTGGCCAGTATGGTCCGGGCAATGTCGATGGCGAGGACGTAAAGGGCTATCGCCAGGAAGATCGCGTCAGCCCCGAATCGCAGACGGAGACGTTTGCTGCGATGAAGCTGGAGATCGACAACTGGCGTTGGGCTGGTGTGCCGTTCTACATTCGCGCAGGCAAGCGCCTGAAGACGCGTGTGACGGAAGTGGTCATCACCTTCAAGCGTCCTCCGCTGCACATCTTCCAGGGTTCTGGCGCTGGTGCAGAGCAGCTTGAGCCGAACGTTCTCACGCTGCGCATTCAGCCGGATGACGGCATCAAGCTGAAGTTCGGTGCGAAGATTCCTGGACCGACGACGAACATTGCACAGGTGAACATGAACTTCTCCTATGCTGAGGCATTCGGTAAGTCGTCCGCCAATGGCTATGAGCGTCTGCTGTTGGACGCCATGCTGGGCGATGGAACGCTGTTCGCAGAGCGTGAAGGCGTAGAGACCACATGGGCTCTGATGACGCCGATCCTCGAAGCGTGGAAGGCTCAGAAGAAGGACTTCCCGAACTACGATGCTGGTTCGTGGGGCCCGAAGGAAGCAGATGAACTGCTGGAGCGCGATGGACGCGCATGGCAGGCCTAACTAACGGAACAGGAGCGGGCGCTGATGAAATCTCATCAGCGCCCGTTTTCTTTGTGCGGAGCTTGAAGCTGTGGTGTCGTCATTCTGTTTTGCTCAGGATGAAGTCCTAGACTATCTCGCAGCGTGGCGACGCATCCGAAGAATAGAAGGAACAAGAAATGCCAAGAAAAACGATTGCCGATTATCTTGTCTACGACACGCCGCAACGGCTGGCACACGCAGCAGCAGAAGTCTTTGCGAAGTATGCCGCAGATGGTGTCGCAGCGCGTGGCGTGGCGCGTATCGCTATCAGTGGAGGCAGCACCCCGAAACGCATGCTCGCTCTGCTGGCGGAGGAGCCATTCCGTTCACAGATCGACTGGGAAAGGCTGCGTCTTTACTGGGTGGATGAGCGCTGCGTTCCGGCGGATCACGCAGACTCCAACTATCGCATGACGCGAGAGCAGTTGCTGAGCAAGGTGCCGTTCGCCGAAGAGAACGTGTTTCGCATGGAAGGCGAACTGAATCCTGAGGATGCCGCTTCGCGTTACGAAGCGACGCTGCGCAACAGCTTCCGATTGGAAGGCGCAGAGGCTCCTGCGTTCGACCTTGTATTACTCGGCATGGGCGACGATGGTCACACCGCGTCGATCTTCCCGAACACGTCGGCGATTGATGCGATGGGAACGTTGGTTGCCGCGAACCACGTGCCGCAGAAGGATTCCTGGCGCATTACGCTGACATGGCCGGTGATCAATCATGGCCGTCGCGTGGTGTTTCTGGTTGAGGGCCAGGCCAAGGCGGAGGTGCTGCGCGAGGTTCTTTTGGGCGGATATGATCCAGATCGACTTCCCGCGCAACTCATTCGGCCTGAAAATGGACAGATTGGACTCTTGCTGGATGCCGAGGCCGCAAGGCGGCTGCCGAAGTCAGGCAAACACGGTGATGCGGAGACAGGAACTCTGGAGCTGACACGATGATTCTTGCAGGCGATGTAGGTGGCACTAAGGTTGATCTTGCTTTATATAGCTTCACAGGCGGTGAGGTGCAGATGGTCTGCAACAAGAAGTATCCCGCCGCGGGCTATGCCGGTCTGCAGGATGTAGTACAGGAATTTCTCGATGATCCCGGAATTGCTCCGGGCGTTGAGAAAGAGGTAGTGGCTGCGTGCTTTGGCTGTCCTGGGCCGGTGAAGGATGGTCATCTGAAGCTGACCAATCTGCCGTGGGAGCTCGATGCTCGTGAGTTGTCGAAGGGACTGGGCATTGAACACATCTTCCTGATCAACGATCTGGAAGCGAACGGCTACGGCGTTGCAGAGCTTGGCCCGGACCAGATTTGTGAATTGGAAGCAGGCGATAAATCCGCTCTGGGACATCGCGCGCTCGTTTCTCCGGGCACCGGTCTTGGAGAAGCTCTGCTTGTCTGGAACCCATTGGCTCGTCGGCACTTCCCACTGCCTTCTGAAGGTGGCCATGTGGATTGGGCTCCGCGCAATCCGCTTGAGATTGAATTGCTCGAGTATCTGTTGAAGACGTTGAATGGTCGTGTATCCACAGAGCGCGTTGTTAGCGGTCTGGGCTTAAAGAACATCTACGAATTTCTGCGCGACGCGAAGAAGATGGAAGAGCCCAAGTGGCTGCGTGATCGGATGGCGACTGAAGATCCGAACTTTGTTATCGGCACCACGGGCGAGGATGGTTCGTGTGAGCTGACAGCGAAGGTGCTGGAGATGTTCAGCGCATCTCTTGGTGCAGAGTGCGGCAACATGGGATTGAAGCTGCTGGCTGCTGGCGGTATCTATCTTGGTGGTGGCATTCCGCCGAAGATTCTTAAGACGCTGAAGTCTGGACCGTTCCGTGAAGCATTGTTGGATAAGGGACGGCTATCTCCACTGCTGCATACGATGCCGGTGCGCGTCATTCTTGAAGACAAGTGCGCGCTCATTGGTGCTGCGGCATTTGCAGAAGCTCGTGCTGCAGAGATCAGCGGGCACAGCGAGCGCGCTGCTTCGCAGGCATAAAACAACAACCCAAGTTATCAACAACACAAAGCGTGAGCGGCGTAAATCGTCGCTCACGCTTTGTGCTTTTTAACGGCGATGTGAATCGTTTGTTGTGCAGGGTGTCGGATTATTGATAATTATCCACCCCCAACAGGAACCCCCTTTTCACACTGAACGATGTTTGGAGAGCCGTTAATGTTTCAACGCAAAGTTCCACTTGCGATTGCCTGCGTATTTGCAGGCGTTTTCGCTGCGCACGCTCAGGAGTATCGCGGTACGCTGAGCGGCACTATTACTGACGCTGCAGGCTACAAGATCCCCAATGCTCAAGTAGAAGCAAAGAGCCCACAGCAGACCTACACCATCAAGAGCGATGCAGGTGGCCACTTCCTCATTCCGTTCGTGCAACCCAGCACGTACGTCGTGACGATCAAGGCAGATGGCTTTACCAGCAGGATTTACAACAACGTTGTTGTTTCGGTCTCTGGAAGCGTTGACCTTCCCACCAAGCTCGATGCTGGCGCCTCTGACACCGTCTCTGTTTCTACACAAGACTTTCAGTTAGAAACGCAGGATGCTTCGTCCGGCACTGTAATGGATCCGGAGAAGGTGCAGAACCTTCCTTTGAATGGTCGTCAGGTGTACCAGTTGATGGCACTGACGCCAGGTGTTCGTTTCACTACTACTACGTTCGGAGCCAGCGGAAACTCCGGTACTCGCGGATGGGACGTAACTAACGCTTACACCATTAACGGCGCACCGGGCACCACGAATCAGTTCCTGTTGAACGGCGCACCAGTATCTATTCAGAATGGTGGTAGTTCTGGTTCCTGGACCATCTCACCCACCATTGATGCTGTGCAGGAGTTCAAGGTGATGACGGTCACCTTCGATGCGCAGTACGGCCGTGTGGGCGGCGGCGCGATGAATACCATCTTGAAGTCTGGTACCAATGGCTTCCATGGCACGGCCTATGACTTCTGGCGCAACTCCGTTCTGGATGCCAACACATTCACTGTGAACCAGTCCGGCGGAGCTAAGCCATATCACAATCAACATCAATACGGTTTCACTGTCGGTGGCCCCATCCTGAAGAACAAGGCATTCTTCTTCTTCAGCTTTGAAGGCTGGCGTGAAGTACTGCCTGCTCCTGTTCTCACCACTGTGCCCAGGGCAGATATGTTGCCCGGAGCGGATGGCAGCGTCAATCTGACGAACTACCTGAATGCCGCTGGAAAAACCAACGGCATCTATGATCCAGAGACTGCTGTCTGTGCGAACAACAGCAATCCTTGCAATACCTACACACGTTCCAAGTTCGCTAACAACACCATTCCAGCGGCGCGTATCAGTCCCGTTGGTGTCGCTGTTCTTAAGTTGTACCCGGCTCCCAATCTGCCTGGATATCAGAACAACTATCTCTTCACCGGTAGGGATGCGTACAAATACACCATGCCCATCACCCGTCTGGATTACAACCTGACGGATCGAACACGTCTCTACGCCATCTTCACTCAGTGGTCTGGATATGAGAATCGCAATAACAGCGGTCTTCCGGGGCCAGCGGCTACCGGCAATTTCGGTAATCATCGCGAAGACTGGACTTCAGTACTCGATCTGACGCACACCATCTCCAACAACATGGTTGCCGATGCTCGCGTGTCCTGGAACCGCTATTGGAACCCGTCTCCATCCGGTGCGGTGGCTGCTGGAAGCGCCACGCTTACACCGGGTGATCTGGGCTTGACGATGCCTTCCATCCCCACCACCAGCCGCAATCTGGCACCCACATTCAGCTTCAGTGAAACGCTGCCCACTGCGGTTGGCAACGTGGTGAGTCAGACGATCTTTGAAACGTATGACATCGGCCCATCCATCACGCATACCATCGGCCGTCATTCGTTGCATTACGGTGGCGAGTTCTCCTGGTATCACGATGTTGCTTCAGGCATCGGTCAGCCGAATGGAACCTTCGCGTTCAACACTGGATTTACGCAGCAGAACTATCAAAAGGCCAACAATGATGGCTCGTCTGTCGCAGCTGCGCTTCTTGGTATTCCGTCCAGCGGCAGCGTGCAGTGGAACCAGCAACTGTATGAGAGCTACAAGTATTACGGCGCGTACTTCCAGGACAACTGGAAGGCGACGGAACATCTTTCTCTCAACCTGGGTATTCGTTGGGACAATGAAACCAGCCCGCGCGATCGTCACGATCGTCTTCTAGCTGGCGTTTGCTTCACCTGCGCAAATCCGATCAATAGCTCCGTAAGTCTGCCATCTGTGTTGCCCAATGGGGCATCACCCGTATCAGTGATGTATGGCACGGCGCAGTTCTCCAGCAGCTCGCTGTCGTCGTATGTAAACAACACGCAGTTCTGGCAGCCGAAGTTTGGCTTCTCTTATAGCCCGAATCGCAGAATGGTTATTCACGGCGGCTATGCGCTCTCGAAGGCATTCGGCATCGAACTGGGCGCGTCGTCTCCGTTTAACCAGACCACGTCGTACAACGCGTCTGCGGATAACAATCTGCATCCGCTGTATACGTTCAAGAACGGAAATCCCTATCCGAGTGGTGCGCAGGCTCCGGCAGGTACCAGCCTTGGTGGTCTGGCTCTTGTTGGTAACACCATCAGCATTGATCAGCGCGAACACAAGGTTCCCATTGTGCAGCAGTGGACCCTTGGTATCGAGCAGGTGATTGCGGGTGGCTTGAAGATCAACCTGGCTTACGTAGGTACGCACGCATATCACTTGCGTGTGGGTGGAAGAAATCTGAATGGACTCAATCCTTCGGACTACTCCAAGGGCTTTGCCGACAATTCCTACCTCAATCAGCTCGTTCCCAATCCGTTCTATGGTGTGTTGCCTACCACTACGTCGCTGGGTGCAAACTCGACGATTGCAGCGAAGTATCTGATGGTGCCGTATCCGCAGTTTTATGGAAGCGTCAACGTCAATACGGATGCAGGCGGTTTCAGCAACTATCACTCATTGCAGGCAAAGGCTGAGAAGCGATTCAGTTCTTCGCGTTCTGCGTTTGGTGGCATCAGCATGCTGAGTTCGTTTACGTGGTCCAAGCTGATGGATGCCATAAGCCGTCTTAACAACACCGGCGCTGGTCTGGTCGATCCAAGACCGTATTACGGTATCGATTCTGGCGATCGTGCCTGGACCTTCGCACTCAGTGGACTGTATAACCTGCCATTCGGCCATGGTGCAGCGTACTTCAGCAGCGCCAATCGTTATGTGGATGGCGTGATTGGTGGATGGCAGCTGGACTGGACGATGCAGCACCAGGGCGGTACGCCCATCGCCTACCCCAATGGATACAACTACACCTGCGGAAACTTCAACATTGTTCCCACACAGCGCAGCTATAAGAGCTATCTGAACAACAGCAATCCGAGTTGCTTTAGCAACTTCCCGGCGTTCAGCACGGTCACACTACCGCCGTACACCACGGCAGTTCGTGCGCCGTACGCTCCACAGGTTGCGTTGGGTCTTGAGAAGAAGTGGACCATCCATGAGAGTGTGAAGTTCCAGTTGAAGGCAGAAGCATTCAATGCAATGAACACACCTATCTTCCCTGGACCAAGCACCAGCAGTCCCACGGCCGCACCTACGCGTAATCCAGCAGTAGCTGATCCGAATGCTCCCGGTGCATGGAGTGGCTACGGAACGATTGGCAACACGCAGCAGAATTTCCCGCGGCAATATCAGTTGTCAGGTAAGGTCTTCTTTTAAATTGTTGTCTTCGCGAACAGGAAAGGGAGGCATCCGTGAGGGTGTCTCCCTTTTCTGTTCGCACATAAACAAGGCCGGTGCGTTTCCGCACCGGCCTGAACATTGTTCTCAATCGAAATCGTTAGCGATTGTAATTACCGGCGATAACCGCCGCGGTAGTATCCGCCACCGTAGGGGCGTGCATAAGGACGACCGTAGTAGGGGCGTGGGCCGTAATAAGGACGCGGGCCATAGTATGCCGGGCCGTAGTAAGGGTAGCCATAGTACGGATAGGGCCGTACATAGCGGGGGCCGTAGTAGCCGCTGTAATAACCGCCATACACCGGGCCGGTGCCAATGCTTACGCCGAAACCGACGCGCTGCGCCTCTGCCTTATGCGGTGCTGCGAATAACAGCGCACCAGCAAGGGCTGCGCCCGTAACCAATTTTGCAATCGTCGTCTTCAAGCTCATCACGTCACCTCTTCTTCGCGTCATCGTCACGCTTTGGTTCGCGTGTTCTCTGCGCACGTTGGTAGGAACACAGTTGCTGCAAAAGTGTTGCGCTCGCGATGTGGAAATCGCGAGCGCATGATGTTGATGGGGTTGTAAGTGGTTTTATGCGTGACTCTTCTGCGTATCTTCCACGGCCTGGGCAACTCGTAGTAGCTTGCCTTCCTGAAAGTGTCCTGCAAGTAATTGCACGCCGATGGGCAACCCATCCTTTGTTTCACCGCAGGGAACACTGATACCACAGATGCCCGCAAGCGAGGCAGCCACTGTATAGATGTCTGCGAGATACATGCTGATGGGATCGTCTGTCTTTTCGCCGAGCTTCCATGCTGGTGTGGGCGTCATGGGAGCGACGATGGCATCCACATCGGCGAAGGCCTTTACAAAGTCCTGCGCGATGAGTGTGCGCACCTGCTGCGCCTTGCGGTAGTACGCATCGTAGTAACCCGCCGAAAGCGAATACGTGCCGAGCAGAATACGGCGCTTCACCTCTGCACCGAAGCCCTCTTCGCGGCTCTCGCGGTACAGCGTGGAGAGGTTCTTTACGTTGTCTGCGCGATGACCATAACGTACGCCGTCAAAACGCGAGAGGTTGCTGCTGGCTTCTGCTGTTGCCAACACGTAGTACGTGGGCACAGCGTATTCGGTATGTGGCAAGCTGATCTGCTTGATGGTGCAGCCCTGCGCCTTTAGGCCTTCGATGACCTTCTCTACCGCCGCACGAATCTCTGCGTCGAGGCCTTCCGCGAAGTATTCCTTCGGAACACCAATCGTCATGCCTGCAATGGGCTTCTTCGATTCCGCAACGTAGTCGCTCAGCGGTTCCTGTGAGCTGGTGGCGTCCATGGTGTCAGGACCCGCGAGGACACCGAGTACGGTGGCAACGTCTTCTACGGAATGCGCCATGGGGCCAACGCGATCCAGTGAGCTGGCGAAGGCGATCAGACCGTAGCGCGAGATGCGTCCGTAGGTTGGCAAGAGACCAACGACTCCGCAGAAGGCTGCTGGCTGACGAACCGAGCCACCCGTGTCTGTACCGAGAGAGATGGAGCAGAAGTCCGCAGCGACTGCCGCCGCAGAACCACCCGATGATCCACCGGGAACGCGGTCCAGAGCACGCGGGTTGCGCACAATGCCGTAGGCGCTGTTTTCATTGCTGCCGCCCATCGCAAACTCGTCGCAATTCAGTTTGCCCAACAGCAGTGCGCCGGCTGCGTCGAGTTTGGCAACGGCAGTGGCGTCGTACGGTGGGTGGTAGTTCTTCAGGATGGCCGAACCAGCAGTGGCTGGTGCGCCGACCATGGTGAGCACGTCCTTAATGCCAATGGGAATGCCTGCAAGCGGAGGAAGTTTCGTACCGGTCTTCACCAGTTCGTCGATGTGTTCGGCCTGACGCAACGCACGCTCTTCCGCCAGCGAGAGAAAGCTGTTGATCTCCTGTCCGGCAATCTGGTCGCCGGTGCGAATGCGCGAGAGGTAATCCGCTGCAATGGCGGAAGCCGTGGTCTTGCCGCTGAGAATAGCGGCTCGAATTTCTGGAATGGTCTTCATGTTCAGCTTTCAGCCTCTAGCTCTTAGCTTGTTGGCTGCGGCGCTCCAATTTGTAGGGCGGCAACCTGACTTGATCTTGATTCAGCGCGAACGAACGACTGCTTTATCGTTCAATGACCTTGGGCACCTTGAAGAAGCGACCATCGGTATCCGGAGCCTCTTCCATCACCGCGGTGCGATCCAGGGAGGGCTTCACGGCATCCGGGCGCAGCGAACTACCTCCCAATGCGGGAGCCTTCTGCAGCAGTTGCCCCACCTGCGCCATGGGTTCCACGCCGTCAGTGTTCAACTTTTGCAACTCGGCAACATGCCCAAGGATGGCGTTCAGGTCGCGCTGCATGCGTGGCTCTTCTTCCGCGGTCAGTTGCAGATTGGCCAGCGCTGCCACATGGCGCACGTCGGCCAGCGTTACAGTTGCGGTTTCAGGATGCGGAGTGGCTGCGGGCGCTTCGTTTGGATCGAATGTCTCAGTCATCGTTTCTTTCTGGCGGGCCTTGGTACTGCCGGTCGCGGTGGTGCGGCGGCGTTTTCAGGCAACACAAAAAGTATATCGGTCACGGGGAGGCGGCTGATGCTGGCCAGGTCGCCACGCAGTTGCCCGTGGATCATTTCAAGCTGACGTTGCCACGCTGTGTCTGGAACAGTGACGGTTGCAACGCCGTCGTGGAACGCGGAGACGCTGGTCCGGCTGGCCGTGCCGTGCCCTGCGGCAACGGCCCATGCGGCTCCGAGACGATCCAACGGCGTCAGGGTATCCAGCGACCTTGCCAGGGAAGTCCGCAGAATGTCGCGCATGGCCTGCATGGTGTATCTCCTCTTTGCAGCTTACCCGTAGGATGAAGAGGATGGCTGCTCCCTCTCGCGTCACACTCCCACTGAACCGTTCTCTGATGAAGATGGGCGAACGCATCGCTGTTGCCGTTAGCGGCGGAGCTGATTCCACAGCGCTCCTACTGGCGTTAAAGGAAGAGGCGGCTGTGTTGGGGATCGGGCTTTCCGCCGCGCATCTGCATCATGGCATTCGTGACGCTGAAGCAGATGCGGACCTGAAATTTCTCCGGGACCTCTGCACTCGGCTGGATATTCCGCTTCATGTGGACCATATAGACGTACCCGCCCAGGCCACGGCAAATGGAGAAACGATTGAGGAAGCTGCCCGCCACGCGCGCCTAGCGTTTTTCGATCGGTTGGTGGAGCAGGGAATCGTCCACTCCGTTGCTACGGCGCATACGCAGGACGATCAGGCCGAGACGGTCATCATGAAACTGATCCGGGGAGCCTGGACGGAAGGGCTGGGTGGGATCTCGCCGGTGATGGAACGCGCCTTCGGCAAACTCATCCGGCCTCTGCTGCCTGCTTCTCGGCAGGATGTGCTGGCGTTCTTGAAAAGCCGCAACCAAACCTGGTGCGAGGATTCCACCAATGCCTCCACGGCTTATACGCGGAATCGTGTTCGGGGGACGCTTATGCCCTTGCTGAAGGAGTTCAACCCGTCCATCGGTGCGACACTTTCGGCCACGGCCGAATTGGCTCGTGAGGAGCATGCCCGATGGCAGCCAGAGATTGCCCGGTTGCTCCAGCAGCTAGCTATGCCCGGAAAGCCGGTTCGCGGCGGTGGGCGTGCCGTGGCGACCTCACCCGAGGAGCAGGGTGTGGCCTTCGAACTGGAACGGCTGCGCGCTCTGGATCTGCCGACGAGACGGCGGCTGATTCGTGCTGCAGTAGAGCGAATGGGCGCGCGTTTGGGGGCTGCCGAGACCCTTCGGATCCTCCTGCTGGCGGGGCTGGCTCCCCCGGAGACGCCCCCCGATCCCACGGTCCCCACCAAGCCGAATAGCCGGCTTCAACTGGCGCACGGGGTGCGGGCAGAGCGGTCGGTTCGGGAGCTTCGGCTGGTCCGGGTGGGTGACGGCATTTCAGCCCGGTAAAGGGGCCGTCCAGAGTTGTCACAAAAACTATGCTTTCCTACCGTCTTTGTCGTATGGCGGGAGTAGAATCGTAGCCATTACGGTGTTATCGCCGCCGGAGTAATCCGAACCCTGCCGCTACCCCATGCGTCTAATCAATTGGGCCACGTATCAGGCAAGGGTGCCGGCCGCGACGAGCGTCACAACTCATCGCGCCGTGGCCGAAAGAAGGGAACCTAACGTTGAATTCCACTGTAAAGACCGTCCTGATCTGGGTGCTGATGATCGCATGTGTCATCTCCGTCTGGCAGTTCGTCATGCACAGCGCCACCGGCGGTCACGATTCATTGATCACGCTGTCGCAATTGCAGGACTACGCTGACAAGGGCCGCGTAGCGGACGTGACGGTCAATGGCACGGATGTCACCGGGCACTTCAAGGATTCCAAGGAGTCCTTCCACACCACCATTCCGTCCAACTATCCAGATTTGTACAAGTCCCTGCATGACAAGGGCGTGAACATCACCATCAAGGACCAGTCGAATTCGTTCTGGTTCGCGGCTCTGGTGCAGTTCCTACCCATGATGCTCATTCTGGGCGTTTTCCTGTTCTTCCTGCGCCAGATGCAGTCTGGCGGCAACAAGGCCCTCAGCTTCGGCAAGAGCCGCGCACGCCTTCTCTCGCTCCAGCAGAAGAAGGTCACGTTCAAGGACGTGGCTGGCGTCGATGAAGCCAAGGAAGAGCTGAAGGAAATCATTGAGTTCCTGCGCGAGGCGCAGAAGTTCCAGAAGCTCGGCGGCCGCATCCCCAAGGGCGTGCTGCTCGTCGGACCTCCGGGAACCGGTAAGACCCTGCTGGCTCGCGCCGTTGCAGGCGAAGCGAACGTGCCGTTCTTCTCCATCTCCGGTTCGGATTTTGTGGAGATGTTCGTCGGCGTGGGCGCATCGCGTGTGCGCGATCTGTTTGAGCAGGGCAAGAAGAATGCTCCCTGCATCATCTTCATCGACGAAATTGATGCTGTGGGTCGTCACCGTGGCGCTGGCCTCGGCGGCGGACACGACGAGCGCGAACAGACGTTGAACCAGTTGCTGGTTGAGATGGATGGTTTCGAGTCCAACGAAGGCGTCATCCTGATTGCAGCAACGAACCGTCCTGATGTTCTGGATCCGGCTCTGCTGCGTCCAGGTCGTTTTGATCGCCGCGTGATCGTGGATCGTCCTGACATCCGTGGCCGTGAGGAAGTCCTCAAGGTCCACGCGAAGAAGGTTCCCATGGCCGACGACGTCAACCTGAACGTCCTCGCTCGTGGCACACCGGGCTTCAGCGGTGCAGACCTGGCGAACATGGTGAACGAGGCTGCTCTGACGGCTGCTCGCCACAATCGCAAGGCCGTGCACATGTTCGACTTCGAAGTCGCCAAGGACAAGGTCCTGATGGGTGCGGAGCGCAAGAGCATGTTGCTTTCCGACCAGGAGAAGAAGGTAACGGCGTACCACGAAGCCGGTCATACCCTCGTTTCTGCTCTGACGGAAAACAGCGATCCGCTGCACAAGGTCACCATCATCCCGCGCGGTATGGCGCTGGGTGTAACGGTGTACCTGCCGGAAGAGGATCAGCACACTGTCACCAAGGGCTACCTGCAGGCTCGTCTGGCCATGATGATGGGCGGACGCTGTGCCGAGGAAATCTTCCTGAAGGAGATGACCACGGGCGCAGGAAATGACATTGAGCGTGCTACGGAACTGGCACGCAAGATGGTCTGCGAATACGGCATGTCCAACATGGGACCGATGACCTACGGCAAGAAGGAAGGCGGCGAAATCTTCCTGGGTCGCGAGATCCAGCAGCACCGCGACTTCTCCGATTCGACGGCCCAGGCCATCGATGCTGAAGTGAAGCGGTTCATGGATGAGGCTTACCGTCACGCCTATAACGTGCTGGATGGCAACCACGACATCATGCATCGCATGAGCCAGCTTCTGCTGGAGCGTGAGACGCTGGATGCCGAAGAGATCAAGCTGATTATCGAAGGCAAGGATCTGCCGCCGATTAAGTCTGCTCTCGCTTACGCCGAACCCGGCGGTGGCGATACGCAGAAGGTCATCAAGCCGGATACAGGCCGCGCGCCTGGCTTCGGTGAAGGTCGTCCTTCTCCTGCTTAATCCCTAATCATCACGAAACATCAGAAAAGCCCACTCTTCGGAGTGGGCTTTCTGTTTTTGCTCTCATCGCTCGGGGTCAGATACGCAGGAAGAGTTTTCGCTGGAACATCCAGTAGAGAATCAACCAGTAGGTGATCATCACAGCAATGCCCATCATTAGTGGCTCAAGTCCCGCGCCGAAGATCATGAAGGGGCGCAGGCCTAAGTGAATCTGAAAGCTGTTGGTGATGAACCTGCCCCACAGCTCTGCGATCAGGTACGCCGCGATGGAGTTCATGCCAACCACCGTGAGGGGAAAAGCCCAGCGACGAATCTGTTTTACTTCAATGATCCATGTGAATGCAGCGAGGAAGAGGAAGCAGACGCCTCCGCTAAACAGCGTCCATGCTGGTGTCCAGATGCGTTTGACGATGGGGCAGATGTGGCTGAAGTGAAGCAGTAATGCCGCGGCGATCAGGATGCCAGCGGCCTGCAGCATGCGGCGTAAAGGGAAATCTGGTTCAGCAGCCTTAATCCAACGTCCGCAGGCAAGGCCCAACAGCATGGTTCCGAGTGTTGGAATGAAGCTGAGGGTGAGATAGCCACCGCCATTGAATAGGAACGGATGTTCTCGCGGGAAGAGATTCAGAAACCAGACGTCGAAGGCCTGACCCAGATTGCTGTTCTTGTTCCAATGAGCCAGGAAGCCTGTGAAGTTGTGATGCCAGTCTGCGGGAACACCGACTGCAGCATAGTTGAAGTCGGCTGCAGGTAACGGATACAGCGCCCACGCTGCCCAATAGCCAACAAGAATGATGCCCAGTGCAGTCCATTGCCAACGGGGCCGTGCGAAGGCCAACAGGAACGCGATTGGATAACCGAGTCCGATCTGTGTAAGCGTGTCTTCGAAAGTGAAGTTCGTCATCACGCTGTGCGTAGAGCGCAGGAAAATGCCGAGTGCGATGAGAAGAATCGCTCGCCACAGCGTGTGCAGCATCATGCGGGAGAAGCTCTCGCCACGACGCAAACGGCTTGCAATTGAGTAGGGAAGCGCAACACCCACGAGGAATGTAAATCCGGGCTGGATGGTGTCGTGCAAGGACATGCCTGCCCATTCAACGTGGCTCTGGTTGAAGGCGAGGATGTGCCAGAAACGGCTGTCAGGGTAAGCGCGCGAGACCGCGCCGAAGCGCAGTACCTCTCCCATCATGAGGAGCATCACAAGACCGCGGTAGGCATCCACCGCGATGTTTCGTCGTGGTGCGTTGGGCTTTGCAGACTCTGTGATCGTCGGCTGTGGTTGTGCCGTTTCCAATGTGAGAGAAGCCATTCGGTTCCTCCAGTTTTGCGATTTATGAAAGCGTCGGAGCGTTTGTGTCTTTGCGAAATGCCAGCAGGACCAGTGCGGTGCCAATGAGTAATGCTGCCGCCGTCGCGGAAAGCCCCACAACGTAGCTGTGCGTGCGGTCGAGCAGCCATCCGGTGGCATACGGGCCGAGGAAGCCGCCAATGTTGCCAATGGAGTTGATAAGTGCAATTGCAAAGGCTACCGCGACCGGCGATATGCGCTGACTAACTCCTGCCCAGAAGACAGGCATCGAGACATACACGCCGAACGATGCGATGGATATGGCAAACAGCAGCATTGGCAGCGAAGGCGCAAACGCGGTCAGCAGAAAGCCCGCGCAGCCGGAGAGAAACGATGCTGCAAGTATCCAGCGGCGGCTGCCACCACGTGCGGCGATGCGATCAGACCAGCGGCACCACGGCAATAGTGTGATGGCTCCCACGGCGTACGGCAGTGCGTTCAGCCAGCCCAGCCACCGCAGACTTACACCGTGACTCGCAATCAATCGAGGTGTCCAGAAGCCGAGTTCGTAGAGACCGATCATCAGCATGAAATAGGTGGCTGCGAGCATTGCCAGCAGACCTATCGGCGATCGTTCTGAGCCTGTGGCATGGATGGTCGCAGAGGCCTCTTCTTCAATGCTCTGCTGCAGCATCTGCTTGTCTTCGTCACTGAGCCATGTGGCTGTGTCCGGCCCTGCATCCAGTAGCCATGGGACCGCAAATCCAAGAATGATGGCGGGTATCGCCTCCAGCAAAAAGAGCCATTGCCATCCGTGCAGACCACCTACCCCGTTCATGCGCAATAGTGCCGCAGAGATCGGCGAACCGATGACGCTGGAGAGTGGAATCGCCAGATATAGCAGTGCAAGAATTCCAGCGCGCGCCTTCCCGGGAAGCCAGCGTGTCAGGTAATAGACGATGCCGGGCAGGAAACCAGATTCTGCTGCGCCAAGCAGGAAACGCAGCGTGATGTATGCGGGAGCACCGTGAACAAAAGCAGTGGCGCAGCCAACAACGCCCCACGTGATCATCAACACTGCAACCCAGCGCGGCGCGCCGACTTTCACGATCATGTAGTTGCTGGGGATGGCTAGAACCATGTAGCCGAGGAAGAAGACTCCTGCAGCGAGGCCATAAGTGGCGTCAGATAGGCCGAGATCATGGTTCATGGTGAGCGCTGCGAAGCTCACGTTCACGCGGTCAAGAAACGCAACCAGATACAGCAAGAGTGCCAGCGGCGCGACGCGTAGAGAGATGCGGCGATAGAGCGCAAGTTGTTCGGTGGAATAGGCCACGGCGCAAGCCTACAGGAAGAAACACGCAAAAAGCACATGGCAACCGGGCTGGTGCTTACAGGATTCTCTTGACCGGAAGAACTTGGGACGAGAGGCTGGTGGGAGTGCATCCTTCAATCAGGAAATGGACCATGAGCATGTCTCTTCTACGCAGCGCTGCTATCGCCACGATGTTTTGTGGTGTCACTCTTTCGGCGCTGTCGCAGGCGGCCACACCGCAAAAGAATCGCGCAAGCATGGAAACTATGCAGATTCCCAGCCATGGCTCGTTGATGAACGGGCTTATGTATGTGGCGGAGGGAGCTGGACCGCATCCGGTGGTGATATTGCTGCACGGCTTTCCGGGCAACGAACAGAATCTTGATCTGGCCCAAGATATGCGTCGTGCCGGATGGGATGTGCTGTTCTTTCACTATCGCGGTGCTTGGGGCTCGTCGGGAGACTATTCGTTTACGCATGTGGTGGAAGATGTCGCCTCTGCTGTGGCCTACGTGCGCGATCCTGCCAATGCACAAAAGCTGCGCGCGGATAGCAAACACATCGTTTTGCTAGGTCACAGCGCAGGTGGATTTGCGGCAGTGCAGGTAGGCGCAGCAGATCCCACGATCACTGCGATTGGACTCATTTCAGCGGCGGACATGGCTGGGAGAATCCCGGAAAATCTGCCGAAACAGGCCGAACCGGTGGCACGCGCGCGGATCAGCAAGGGGCTTGCAGCAGAAGGGATGGCGCCGTTGAGTGGGACCTCGCCAGATGCGTTGGCGCAGGAGACGCTGGATCACGCGACGCAGTGGCGTTTTCTTGCCAATGCGAAGGCGCTTTCTACGCGGCCCCTGCTGAATGTCACATCGGATGATGGGTTGGCCGGAATGGATGATGCTCTGGCTGAGGCCGTACGCAAAGATGGCGATGCCGCAGTGACCTCAGTGCATTTCGCGACGGATCACGCCTACTCCGACAAGCGGCAGGAACTATCCGCAGCGGTCCTGCAATGGCTGAAGGGCTTGCCGTTGAAGTAGGTTACTTCGCGGTGTAGGGCTGCTCTACGGGGAGCTTCTTTGGCGGATAGCAGGCGGCGTGATCGCAGGCCTGGTAGTACAGCTCGGCTTTGAGCGTGTGCTGACCGGGTTTTGCCTTCAGGTGCGCAGTGAGAACTACGTCACCCTGATACACGTCCAACTTCTGCTTGGGCTCAAAGGCGAAGGAGAATGGCTCGCCAGCGGGGAAGTCAACATTCGTTACTTCCGGATCGCCCGGCAACATGGCTACTGTGAGCCGTGTGGGGATCAGGACGTCGCTCTTTGGGCTGTGCGAATTGATGTGAAAGCCCGGGTCTACGCGAAAGTGCAGTTTAACTGTAGCCGGCTGATTAGCCGCGATCGACTGACCATCTGCAATGAAATCGACATGGCCTTTCTTGGCTGGTGCGGGCTGTCCCACGTTCATGCTCTGACCGTGTGCGACGACAGTGCGGATGAGGATAGCGATCACAAGCAAACCAACCCAAACAAGGACAGTGCGAAGTGTGGATGCCTTTGTGAGCGGTCTCTGTAGCTCGTTCATGGTTAGCTTCCCGACACAATCTTCTGGATGTTGGCCTCAGCTTCTTCCTTGGGAGCCAGACCGATGGCCTGCGCTACGATCTTGCCGTTGCGGTCGATGTAAAAAGTTGCAGGCAGAACGTCCAGACCACCGTAGGCGTTGCCCACTTTCTGGTCGCTCATCAGGATGGTGTAATCCACCCCGGTGTTTTCCAGCACCTTCTTGATCTGCGCCTGAATCTCGGGGCTCTTAGCATCTTCATCTTCGTTGATGCCAACGACCTGAAGACCCTGCGCGGCGTACTTCTTCTGGAACTCCTCAAACCACGGCATCTCTACCTTGCAGGGAGTGCACCAGGTGGCCCAGAAGTTCAGCAGAACGGGCTTGCCCTTGTAGTCGTTCAGCGAGATGCGCTTGCCGGTGTTGCTGGTCAGCGTAAAGATGGCGGCGGGTTTGCCACGGAGGTCTGCGACCGGCGAATCCATGGTCGCCGAAGCGCCGGGCTTGTCCACGGTGATGGTCATTTGGTGATTTTTCGCTTCAGCTTCCGCAGCGCGGCGCGCCTTCACGTTGTGAATGCCGGCCCAGCCCAGCCCAGCGACGACCACGACAATGATTCCACCCACCAGGGCATTACGCATTTTCGACAGAGACCTCAGCAAATACAGATGATCTCTAACAGTGTACCGATGCAGAGGATTGTTGGGGTGGCGCGAATCGTGCTGGGCCGAGCCGGTAGAATGGAGGGACACTTTGCCGCGCACTTTTTGCGGCGCAGAAAGCACACAAAACGCAATGCAACGCTGGTCCAAACTGTTTATTCCCACGCTCCGCGAAGCTCCTGCGGACGCCGAGGTGGCAAGCCACCAGATTCTGCTTCGCGCAGGTTACGTTCGCCAGCTTGGCGCTGGCATTTACAGCTACCTGCCGCTGGCCACGCGCTCCATCAACAAGATCAACGCCATTGTGCGCGAAGAGATGGACAAGATCGGGCAGGAATTCTTCCTGCCGGCGCTGAACCCGCGTGAGATTTGGGAAGAAAGTGGCCGCTGGACGGGCATGGGCGACAACATGTTCCGCCTGAAGGACCGCAAGGGCGCGGACCTGTGCCTGGGCATGACGCACGAGGAGATTATGACCTCCATCGCGCGCAATGAGATTCGCAGCTATAAGCAGTTGCCGCAGATTTGGTACCAGATCCAGACGAAGTTCCGTGACGAACCTCGTCCCAAGAGCGGTCTTCTGCGCGTGCGTCAGTTCACCATGAAGGACGCCTATTCCTTCGACATCGACCAGGCCGGGTTGGACCACAGCTATGACCTGCATGATGCGGCGTATCGCCAGATCTTTACGCGCTGCGGTCTTGAATTTGTTGGAGTTGAGGCAGATTCGGGTGCCATGGGCGGATCGCAGTCGCAGGAGTTTATGGTCTACACCGAAGCGGGTGAGGACTGGATTGCTTCTGCGCGGAATGAGGCTGGCGAGGTTGTTTACGCCGCCAATATCGAGAAGGCGACGTCAAAGCTGGAAGCTGTTGCTGATCTGGAAGCGACTGCAGGTGCGCCAGAGCTGGTGCATACGCCGGGACAGCGCACCATCGATGAAGTGGGCGAATTTCTGAAGGTGGAGAAGATTCACCAGATCAAGACCATGGCGTACATGGCGACGTGGCCTGCAGACGCAAAGGGTGTTGTGAAGACGCGTTCGCTGGTGGTCTTCCTGCGTGGCGATCACCAGTTGAACGAAGCCAAGCTGGGTGCGTTGGCGGCTGGTGCAGAGCTGCGTCCCATGGTTCCTGAGGAGATTGAGGCGACATTCAACGCTCCCGCGGGCTACCTTGGACCGATTGGCGTGGTTGCGGCAAAGGCTGGCGATGACAAGGGCATCATGGTGGTGCTGGATGCTGCCCTGGAAGGCCGTGCGAACCTGATCGCTGGTGCGAACAAAGAGGAATACCACCTCCGCAACGTAACCCCGGGCCGCGACTTTACGGCTACCGTTATTGCTGATGTTCGCAACATCAATGAGGGCGAGGCCGATCCCGTTGCAGGCATTGCGCTGCGTCTGGGCAAGGCCGTGGAGATTGGCCACATCTTCAAGCTGGGCTACAAGTACAGCGAGAGCATGGGCGCGCGCGTTCTAGATAAGAACGGCAAGGAAACCACTCCCATCATGGGATCGTATGGCATTGGTATTGAGCGTATTCTGACCGCTGCGATTGAGCAGTCTGCCGCTAAGAATGGCAAGAACGACAAGGGTGAATGGAGCTACGTTCTGCCTGCGTCGATTGCTCCGTTTGAAGTGGTGGTGACGGTGACGAAGCAGACGGACGCAGCGTTGGCAGAGGCAGGCGAAAAGATTGCTGCCGATCTGGAAGCGGCTGGCTTTGATGTTTTGCTGGACGACCGTGACGGTTCTGCGGGCGTGAAGTTCAAGGACGCTGATCTGATCGGTGTGCCGTATCGCGTGACCATCGGCAAGCGTCTTGCAGAGGGATTCGTGGAATTGGTGGATCGCCTGCAGGGACGAACGGAAGATGTCGCGGTTGCCGATGTCGTTACTGCGTTAAAGGCAACACGCCAGCAAGCCTAAGCGGGACGAAATACGTCCAAGAGCAGGGAAGAAGTAGGGAGGACGATTGGCAGTCAAGCTTAAGCTCGGTGGCAAGCGCTACGATCACGAGGGCATTCCGGTGCATCACGGCACGGATCGCCCCATGTGGAAGCGCGCCGTAATGGCGCTTCTGATCGTTGCGCTGGCGTGCCTTCTGCTCGGCGCCATGGTCTTCGGTTATTACTACAACCACTATCAGAAAGTTGTGGATGACCGGCTAAATAACGGCCCTCTCTTCTCCTCCACCGCGCAGATTTACGCTGCCCCCCGTGAGATTCGGCCGGGGCAGGGTATGACTGCGGCATCCATTGCGCAGGACCTACATCGTGCTGGTTACAACACGAACACGCAGCTTGGCACCTTTCGGGTTTCCGGCGATAGCATCACCATCAAGCCGGGACCAGCGTCTTTTCACAATACGGATGGCGCCACCATCAATACCAGCGGCGGCACAGTGCAGAGCATCACCGCTGAGAATGGTGTGGCGCTGCGTGCGTATGAGTTAGAGCCGCAACTCATCACTGGCCTGAGCGAAGACAAGAACCGTATTAAGCGCAGGCTGGTGACGTACAACCAGATTCCGAAGCAGTTGGTGCAGGCTGTCACTGCGATTGAAGACCGTAGATTTTTCGAGCACAACGGCCTGAATTTCGGTCGTCTCGTAAAGTGCGGCGTGCAGGATGTTCTGTCGCAGCATGCGGTGTGTGGAGGTTCCACGCTGACGCAACAGTTGGCGCGCGGCTTCTTCTTGTCTCCTGAAAAGCATGTAAAGCGCAAGCTGATTGAAATCATGATCACGCTCCAGTTGGAGTCACGCTTCAACAAGCAGCAGATCTTTGAGATGTATGCGAATCAGATCAACCTTGGGCAGCGTGGGTCGTTCGCAGTCAATGGTTTTGGCGAGGCTTCGCAGGCGTACTTCGGCAAGGATCTTCGCCAGTTGGATGTGGCGGAATGCGCGTTGTTGGCGGGCATTATTCAGCGGCCTAACTACTTCAATCCATTCCGTCATCCGGAACGCGCGCTGGAACGCCGCAACATCGTGTTGCGCTCGATGATTGAAACGGGCGCTCTTACTCCACAAGAAGAAGAGCGCGCGGAAGCGGAACCGATTCGTCTTGCAACGCAGAATGTAGATGCCAGCGAAGCACCGTACTTTGTGGACCTGGTGCATGACCAGTTGCAACAGCGTCTTGGCGATCAGGCGAATGGTGGCACGCTTCGTATCTATACGTCGCTTGATCCTGAGTTGCAGAAGGCCGCAGCAGAAGCCGTGGCGGAGATGATGCCGCGCATTGATGAAATGATTCGCAAGCGCCACAAGGGCGATGCGCCGATCAAGTATCCGCAGGTATCTCTCATCGCATTGGACCCGCACACAGGACAGGTGCTTGCGCTGGTGGGTGGTCGTAACTACGGCTCCTCGCAGTTGAACCATGCGCTGTCGAGCCGGCCTACGGGATCAATCTTCAAGCCACTGGTTTATGCAACCGCTTTCTCACAGAGCGTGAATGGTCAACCGCTAGGGGATACTGGACCCTTCACAGCACTCACGCCGCTGAATGACGATACGCAGGATTTTGGCACAGGTGGTCGTTCTTATACACCGGGCAACTTTGAACGCGGCGAATATCCCGGCATGGTGACTGCGGCAACCGCCTTGTATCACTCGCTGAACATTGCCACGATCTCTCTTGCGCAGCGTGTGGGGTATGAGAACGTTGCTGCAATGGCGCGTTCTGCAGGCATCGCTTCGGCACGGCCTACGCCCTCTGTGGCAATTGGTACGTATAGCGCTACCCCGATGGACATGGCTGGTGTGTACACCGTGTTCGCCAATGGTGGCGTCCATCTGAACCCATGGCTGCTGGCGAGTGTGCGCAATGACAAGGGCGATATCGTAGCGGATTTCACGCCTGAAGCGCGGCAGGTGATGGATCCGAAAACTGCCTACCTTACACAATCGTTGATGGAAGGTGTGGTGACGTACGGCACTGCGTCAACCGTCCGTGCTTTGGGCTTCAGGGCTCCGGCAGCTGGTAAGACGGGTACATCGCACGACGTATGGTTTGCCGGTTATTCGTCGAACCTGCTGTGCATCGTGTGGATTGGTAACGATGATTACACGGATATCTCTGACAACCTGACCAAGAAGGTGCAGGGTGCGGACACCGCTGCGCCCATCTGGGCAGAGTTTATGAAGCGTGCGATCCAGCTACCGCAGTACAGCGATATGAAACAGTTCGCTGCACCGCCGGCGGGCGTGACGAATTACCCCATCGATCTCAGCTCTGGACAGATTGCCGATGGTAGCTGCTCCGGAAAGACTGCGACGATGGCGTTTCTGGATGGCACACAGCCGCATAACACGTGTAGTCACATGGGCGATGGTTCGGGTCTGATGGACAGCCTCTTCGGCACGAATAGCGATACGGCTGGAACCAGTGTGAACGGTGGCGGCATCAACAATGGAGCGCAACCTACCAATGGCTCGCAGTCTACGGTGGGGCCGGACGGACAGCCGCAGCAGCACCGCAACTTCTTCCAGAAGATGTTTGGTCTCGGCAAACACAACGACGAGAATAATCAGCCGCAGCAGCCTGCGACACCGCCTCCGTCCAATACTCCACACTGAGACCACGAATGAATGCAGCATTACGCTGAGTTACTTCATCCTGACGGCACGCAATTTCCTCCAGACCTCACCGCGCTGAAACTCGGTGTGGCGCTGGCAATTGGGCTGCTCATCGGGTTTGAACGTCAGTGGTCAAACAAGGAGTTTGGTGTTCGTACCTTCAGCCTTAGCGCCATGCTGGGTGTGCTCACTTCGTTCCTTTCACCTGCAATGCAGGTCACAGGCATGGTGGGTGTCATCATGCTGGCGATCATGCTGAACGTGCGTGACATCCTGGAAACCAAGTCGGTTGAGGGAACAACCTCTGCAGCTCTGATGGTCACGTTTGTGTTGGGTGTGCTTTCAGGGCAGGGGCATGTGTTCACTGCAATTGCCGGTGCCATTCTGACGACATGGTTGCTCTCGCTGAAGCCACAGTTTCGCGCTCTAACCGGTGGTGTCACGACAGAAGAGATGCGCAGCGCGCTGCTGCTGGGATTGTTCGGATTCATCATTTGGCCGTTGCTGCCAAACCACTTTGTTGACCCATGGCATCTGTTGCAACCCCGGCAGGCATGGCTCACGGTTTTGGTCGTCGCAAGCATTGGGTTCTTGAATTACATTCTGCTGCGCCTGTATGGATCGAAAGGCGTGACTCTGTCCGCTGTTTTGGGTGGATTGGTGAACTCCACAGCAGCTGTTGTTGAACTTGCGACAACGCTGCCCGCAGCCGGAATGTTACGCGAAACAGGTGTGGCCGTAACGTTCACTACTGTGGCAATGCTGGTGCGGAATCTTGCACTGCTGACGATCTTTGGCGGCAACGCGGCGGCGCAGCAGGCTTTCTTGCCGATGGCCGGAATGCTTGCGGTGGCTGCGACTTACATATGGCTCCAACGGCGTGCAGCGGATGATCAAAAGGACGTTGCGCTGAACCTGGATTCACCGATTTCGGTTTCCAAGGTGAGCCGCTTCGGCATCCTGTTCCTGCTGATTCAAATCTTCGGAACGCTGGCCACACGTTGGTTGGGTAGCGAAGGTTTGCTGGTGGTCAGCTTTATCGGCGGAGCTGTTTCGAGCGCCAGCAGTACAGCAGCAGCTGCCAACCTTGTGGCGCATGGTGATGCAAGCGCCACGCAGGGCGCTATGGCTGCGATCGTCACGTCAATGGTGAGTGCAGCAGCGAATCTGCCGCTACTCTATCGCCAAGACCAGGCACGCCCCATCGTGCGAAGCATTGCAATCTGGACAGCAATAGAGATTGGTGTCGGCATCACGCTGCTGCTGCTTCAGGTCCATCTGCAACATGCGGGCCTGTTGCACGCGCGATAACGGTTCGAGCTAAGACTCACCTGCAAGGTACGCCTTGGAATTCAGTAACGGCCGTTCCATGGAACGCGAGAAGTCTGTGACTTCATCAGGCTGTTTGCCGCTTTCCACCGCCTTTGCAAATTCGGCGCGCATATTCTGCATCTTCGCTTCCAGATCATCAATGGCGCTGAAGACGAGAGCCTCGGGAGTCATGGGAAGCTTCGGCGAACCGAACTCAAACTTGCCATGATGTGACAGGATCATGTGTTCTACCAGAATGCGCAGGCGATCCGGAAAGCCAGGGATTGCCGCAATCTTTTCCTGCAACATGCGGATCGCAATGGTGATGTGGCCCAGCAACTGGCCTTCCGTGGTGTACGAGAAGCTGGATTTCCATGCCAGTTCGCGCACCTTCCCAAAGTCATGCAGGATGGCGCCTGCCATCAATAAGTCGGGGTCGACTTCATCGGCATATTGCGGTGCGACGCGCGCGCAGAGACGCAGCAGGAAGACCACATGCTCAAGCAGGCCGCCGATCCATGCGTGGTGCAGGACCTTTGCTGCGGGTGCTGAACGGAAGGCCGGCCCAAGTATGGGGTCATCCAGAAAGCTGCGCACGAGTGGCTGCAGCCATGGATTACGGAAGCCAGCGACATAGCCGTTTAGCTCTGTCCATAAGGCGTCTACATCGTATTGCGTAGCGGGCTGAAAATCGGTGACGTCAATCTCGTCTTCAGTGGCTGGACGCATCTTCTGAAGGGTGATCTGGAACTTGCCGTTGTAACGTTCGATGCGGCCCATGGCCTTCACATAACAACCTGCCGTGCAGGTGGCAAGTGATTCTGCAAACTCGTCCCACATGCGTGCGTCAAAGCTGCCGGTTCGGTCACTCAGTGTCAATGCAAGATATTGCCCGCCGCTCTTCTTGTCTCGCGCAGACATCTGCGACAGCAAAAAGTAAGAGGTTACAACGGCGTTCTCATAGGTCGCCGCATCGGCAATATAGAAGTCCTTCATGTATCAAGAATACTTGCGCTCGCGGTGAATGCCAGCGAAGTCGATCCAGGAAAAATGACTCCGCATAAAACCTCTTCCCAGGGGTCTTATGCGAAGCCATTCGGTAGAACCTACTGTGGCAGAGAGAGTACAGCTTTTTCGCTGCGCAGAATGTCCTGCATTTCTTTCACTGGAACTTGTCCGACGGCTAGCTTCTCGCGTACGGCGATGGCTGAAGCAACGCCCGCCGCTTGCCCCAGAATCATGTACTGCGGTTCCATGCGGATGGTGGAGTACGCGACATGGCTGGCCGAGAAGCAAACAGGAACCAGCAGATTCTTCACCTGCGTGCCCCTGGGAAGCATTACGCGGTAGGGGATTTCGTAGGGCTTCGTGATGACATACTGCTCGCCTTCGTTCTCCACATAACCGTCTGGCGTGGGAATGCGTCGCACATGATGCGAGTCGCTCTGGTAAGAGCCCATGCCGATGGAATCGGGCTTTTCTACGTCGGTAGTGATGTCCTTCTGTGTCATCACATACTCGCCTAGCATCCGACGACCTTCGCGAACATAAAGCTGGAAGGGCCAGCCATGTTCATCGACAAACTCATCCTTTGCCAATCCATAGCTATTCACTTCATCGTGCAATGCTTTCGGAACGCTTGGATCGTTGGCGAGGAAGTAGAAAAAACCAGCGTCGTAGTTGTAATGGTCCTTCCAGATTTCTTGTTGGCGAGCATAGCTTCCTGAGGGGTAATCCCAATTCGCACCGATGTGATCCGTGGAGAATCCGCCGAAGCTGTTGATGTCGAATTTACCGTTTGGGAGCGGCGACATGATCATCAGTTCGCGTATATGCGGTGGATGGCCCTCTCCCTTTTCTAACGCTGCGATATAGCGTTTCAGCAATTCGTAACGATAGGCGTCGTACCCCGGCGGCTTCGGGAAGGGAATCATATTCTCCTTCACGTTGGTCAGACACATGCGAAAGCCATAGGCTTGCACATACTTGTCACCTGACCCCATCGCCCCGCGGGGTAGATTCTGAACTTCCGGAAGAAGCTTGCCCTGAGAGGCCCATGGCGACACTGGAACGTTGAAGTGATGATCCGGACGTTGTCTGCCTCGAACGCCTGCAATGGATTCGTTGTATTCACTCTCCGGTTCGCGGCCCCATGTATATTTCACGCCTGCTTCGTTCATCAGATCGCCTTCGTAGCTTGTATCCATGAAGACTTTAGCTTTGAGTACATCACCGTTCGTCAGGGCGATGGAAGTGATGTCTCCTTTGCTCATGGTTACGCCGCCATGCTCTTTGAGGCGCGTACGCGGGATGTAGACAACCTTGGTTTCGTTGAGCATTTCGTGAAACACCTGCTCCGCGATGCGTGGTTCAAAGTTCCATTCAAGCGGTTCATTGTAATGTTTGCCTACGCGTTCGAAGAACTCACGCGACATGCCTCCAATCACGGCGTCCTTTCCGCGATCGGAATGGCTGAGACCTCCACTGACCATGCCACCTAAATGTTGATCGACGCCTACCAGTGCGACGTTCATACCGTGTCTCGCTGCCGAGATGGCTGCGATGACACCGCTTGCCGTTGTGCCATAGACGACCACATCAAACTGTCGAGGCGTGGCGGCCCACCCCATGTTGCTGATGCTCAGTGTTGCAAGGATTGCAGTTGCAAATTGCTTCCAGCGCACGTTCTTTTCTCCTTCGTTTTGTTTGTGTGTCAGTGCGTTCTAGCGGCTCAGATGGACGCCGATCTGGAAGACACGAGGATCCATGGCGCTGGTGATCGTTCCAAAGAGAGCGTTGGTGTTGACACCCGTGCTGTCTGGAGTGAACGACGTGTTGGGGTTGTTGAGGTTGGGATGGTTGAAAAGGTTAAAGGCTTCTGCACGCAGTTCCAACTTCCACTTCTCCATCCTGATGTTCTTGATCAGAGAGGCATTCACGTTGGTGAAGGCGGGACCACGAGTAGCAGGTAGAGTGCGCGGCGCGTTGCCAATGGTGTATGCCGCGGGGTTCGCAAAGGCAGCGGTATTAAACCATTTGCTGATGCTTCGTTGGCTGCGTGAGAGTGTGGGATTGCCAACGAGATTTGGGAACGGCGTTCCGGTGAAGTTGTTCGATCCGGTCACTGTCAGCGGTGTGCCCGTCTGCCATTGAAGGATGCCCTGTATCTGCCATCCACCGGTGAGCACGTTCAGCGCGCGATGCGAAGGTGTTCCGATAGGAAGTTCCCACACACCTGTGGCAGAGAGGTTTTGTGATGTGTCGTTTGGATCCAGCGAACGCTCAAGATAGGGGCGATAGATGGGATCGCGGAAGGTTCCGTCTGTGCTTTCACCCGAGTCGGATGAGGTGGAATCGTTAATCAACTTACTCTTTGAATACGCCAGCAGCAGCGTGAGTCCATGAGAGTAGCGATGCTCTGCGGTCGCTTGCAGTGCATGATAGATGCTCATGGCCCCATGACGTGCCAATGTGGTGATGCTGAGGTAATCGGGCAGCGGCAGCAATGCCTGCGATTGCGAGATCGTGGTGCCTGAGAGCGTGCCGGTAGTGATCTTCCCATAAAACGGATTCGGCACTTGATTCTGCAGCTTGGTGCCATACTGTGCGTAATACACGGGGTTTAGCGTGTTGACGTTGTAGTTTCCGCCTAATAAATGTGTTCCTTTATTACCCACATATGCGGCTGACACAGTCCAGCCACCCGGAAGCTGGCGTTGCACGGCGAAGTTCCATTGCAGTGAATAGGGTGTTGGAGCAAAGGGGTTTTGCCAGAAGACGCTCTGCCCGCGATACGCAGTTGGGCCACCTGCCGCGCCCGCCGGTGCAATCAGAGCAGACGGTCCCTTGGAAAGCTGGAATGCCGAATACGGGCCGTTGCCACTGAAGGTGGTTTGTGATGAGAAGCCGAGGCCCGTGTTCGTTACCTGGTGAATGTCCGCGGACTCCACCGGGTTATAAATCACTGCAATGCCGCCACGGATCACTGTTTTGTCATCTGCCGAGTAAGCAAAACCGAAGCGCGGCGCGATGTTGTTTGCATCGTAACGAACGAATAGGCGCGATCCGTTTACACCCGCATACTGCATCACGCCGGGCATGCTCGTTTGCGAATTAATCAAATAGGGATTGAAGGTGGAGAACCATCCGTGGCGTTCAACTGGGGGACCGGAGATGTCATATCGGATACCCACATTGAACGTGAGTTTTGGTGTGACTTTGAAATCGTCCTGCGCGAAGATTCCCCCTGCCCACGATTTTGTTGCAAAGGCTGGGTTGATGGTGAGTTGGCCTCCCGCAACCTGTCCCAATAGGAAGTCAGCAAAGGCAACGCCTGTGCCTGCTGGCGATTGCGGGTTGTTTGTGTACGAGCCCGTGAAACTGAAGTTGCCGGAAGGATAGATCTGACCAAGCTGGTTGTAGCGTGTGATGTGGTCTTCTACGCCAAACTTGAAGCTGTGGCGTCCGCGAATCCAGGAAACGCTGTCGGCAAATTGAATCACCGTACCGATGCGGTTGCCTGCAGTGAATGTTCCTGTTGTTGGGCCGACGGCGATCATGCCGCTGACAGCGACTGAGGGGAACAGCGTTTGAGGAATGATGGATGGGAAGCCAAGTGCCTGGGGATAGTTCTTGTTATATGAGGGGGCAAGAAACGTGAGCTTCTGGCGTACAAAACTGGCGCGAAATTCATTCAGTACTGTAGGAGCAAACGTGTGCGTTTCCCCCACGGCAAAGTTGTAGTTCTTGCGTGTGTCGTTGCGCGCGAGGGGATCAGAATCGCCCAAACCGTAGCCTACCGTGTGTGTTGAGTTCAGATTTCCTGCGTAACGGGCGAAGATGCTGTCTGCATCACTGATGCGGTGATCACCGCGAACCGCGATCACATCCTGATCGATGCCGCCTGTGGCTTCGGAGTAAAAGTTGTTGGCGTTGGTCTTGGTATCTACCGGAGCAATGTTCGGCTGGGGATAGTACTTAAGAACCGCCAGCGCCACGGGGTCGAACGTGGTGATCTTATTTCCCGCAAACCGCGTGCGTATAAAGCCGTTTCCCGTCGGATTCGCAATCGTGGTGGATGGATCGTAAATAGGGATAGGAGTTGTTGAAGTGGCAGTAGCGTAGGTCTGAGAGAAATCGCCCGAACGCTGCAGGGCAGTGGGTACTGTAGAACGTTGCAGCGAAGCGCTGCGCTGATGCCACTGCTCATAGCCGAAGAAGAAGAAGGTGCGGTCGTGGCCGTTGTATAGCCAGGGGATACGAACTGGCCCACCAACGGTGCCACCAAACTGGTTGTAACGCAGGATGGGCTTTAAGCGGCCAGTGATGGGGTCTTTGGTGGCGAATCGGTTTACGGAGTTGAGTATGTCGTTGCGTACGAATTCATATGCCGTCAGGTGAATATCGTTGGTGCCGGTCTTGGTGGCCAGGTTCACATATCCACCGGAACTCATACCGAACTCGGCAGCAGGTGTGTTGGTGATGACGCGGAACTCAGCGATGGAATCCACCATAGGTACAACGGACACTTCATTGATGGTTGGAATTGTGTCCATGGCGCCATCGAGCAGGAATTGATTGCCGAGTGTCGAACCGCCGTTGATGCGCAGGCGAGAGAAGCCTTGGTTGCTGGCGTCGGCAAATCCGTTGGAAGCGCGCGATGTGGTTTGCACTCCCGGTACGAGCAGCGCAAGGGTGAACGGCTGGCGTCCGTTCAATGGCAGTTCTTGAATGGCACGCCCTTCAATGACGTTGCCGACGGAAGATTCGTCGGTTTGCAGCGGTGCGGTCGTGGACGTGACGGTGATCGTCTCGGACGATCCGCCGGTTTTCAGTGACGCATCTGCGCGAAAGCGCTGACCCACGTCGAGGACGATGCCGGTCTGTTTGAAGCCCGAGAAACCAGTAGCCGCAATCGTGATGTCGTAGCTACCTACCGGCAGCAGCGGCACTGTGTAGCTGCCGTCGGAGGAACTGTTGGCCTGATAGGTGAGACCTGTGCCGTGAGCAACGACTGTCACCTGTGCACCCGGCACAACGGCTCCAGTGGCATCGGTGACAGTTCCGGTGATGGTCGCCGTCGCTGTCTGTGCCATCATCGCAGCCGGTGCAGCTAACACCGCAGCCACAGCAAGTAGGATTCTGGGTGCGAACCTCTGAGAAGAAATGAACATACGGGTGGTGCCTCCTGAAAACGCGGCCAACAAAGAAAACTGTTTCCGCGGAACGGCAGGAAGAATTCCACCCAATGGACATCGCTGGGTAGTTCCAGGTCGTAAATGTTACGTTGTTACTTAATGTTTTGTTGAACTTGCAGCATTTTTACCATGGTTTCCGGTGATCTCTCGACGAAGGCGCGAACCGTTCCCAGGCGACTTTGCAGAGGCGCTCCTCGGTTTACTTCGGACAACAGGACAGCTTCGAAGTAGGGAGTCTTCATCCCTGCGAGCGCCTGACCCATCTCCTTCATCCCTTCCTCTGAGGTGAGGTAGGAAATGATGGCTCTGGTCTGTGCTCCCTGCACGAGCATGATTCTGCCGCCTGCATCGCCGTGAGGAAGAACAGCAACGATACCCGGAACGATGTCGCGGTCCGGTCCTTCGCGAGTGGCCAGAAACTCCTGCGGATGATCGGCGGGGCTGAGTAGGTCGGTGACCTTCACCTCATGTGGTGCCAGCCTGAAGCTGAGGCGGTCCACATCTGTTTGAAAAGCGGCGAGGGAACTTGATGTACCGAAGGCAATGATGTTTTCGTGATCAAGGATCTCGCGCGGTGGATCCGCCGAACTGGAAAAGCTAGTGCGGACGCCGTAGCGATCCAGAAAACGGGCAAGTTGCAGAGACGCAAAGGTGTCTGATGCAACCGTGTATCCCTGCCACACGCGCGGGTTTTCTGTTTTACCGAACATGTCTATCAAAGCAGGCGAACTGTTCCACTGCGATGGCGAATTGACGAAGATGTCGCGCAGCATCAACGTGTGTCCGGGATTGGTCTGCACTGAAAAGAAAATAGGTGCGGGGAGCACGAAGCGGGTGTTTTTGCCGTTGTCCAGAAACGTCTTCCAGAATTGCGGCGTATCTGTGTGCTCAAGGGCAGAAGTTGTGGGACGTCGCAGCAGGTTCGCGGCCAGGAGCGCTGTGCAGACCAGAACGCAGGCAAGCAGCACGTAGCCGAGCGGCTCTGAGATCCACGGACGCGGTAGTTGTATGACGGGAGGTGTCGAGGGTCCCGGCCCAAGGTGCGTGCCGGTATCCATTACTAACAAAGAGGATGTAGCAATGATTTCCGCATCTGTCGCTGGAACGAACCGAAGTTCGTGCGAACCCATGGGAATGGTTAGCCGCCAAATGTGGTGAGACCCTTCTTCGCTATAAAAACGCTCGAGATTCCGCCGAAGACGCCCAATCTGGACACGAACGGTTGCATCGATCTTGGAGTCGAAATCGGGAGCACGGCTCAGTGCCTCGGTCGCGATGGCATATTCGTTGATCTCTTCGCCACGATGTACCCACAGGTACTCCAGCAGGCGGCGAAGAGAAGTGGTGCGTTCGAAGCTCTTGCTGGCCAGTACTTCCTTCACCAGCAGGATGTCCTGCCCGTCGGGAATAGACGCAGCTGTTTCCATAGCTTCCACCGCAAAACGCTACCACCCGCGTTCCACGGCTGACAATGTACGAGAAGCGCCCGCGACGAGATTCAGATAATAAGAAACTTAAAATCGCATGGAGCGAGTGAATGCAAGAAGCATTGCTCATTGAAACGCATTTCACGGACTGAGTGGTAGACTTCCTGGCATATCTTTTACAACTCTCCTTAGCTCGTTGGAGGAACCCTTTGTTCGCCCTACTGCGGCCGTTTGGCCTCTCTATTGCTTTTCTCTCTGTCTTGTCTATAACTTCAGCCTCTGCGCAATCTTCCAAAACAGCCTCGGCAGGATCGACCCAGTTACAGAGTCTCCCACTGACATTTGAGTCTTCTGGCTCTGCCCAGGACGAATATCTGATTCGGTCTGGCGTCATGATCGCAAAAGTTGGACCCACCGAGCTACAGATCGCTCTCCCTTCCGCGAAGGGAAAATCAGAGTTGCTGTCCGTCCAACTCGGTAACGCTAGCGCAAAGGCCGAATCCACCGTCTCGGAAAAGCAGAATGGCGACGCGAACTATCTGATCGGCAACACGTCGGAATGGCGAACCCATGTGTCTCGTTACGGAAGACTGACTTACGCTAACGTCTATTCCGGCATTGATCTCACTTATTACGGCAACGGCTCTCGCCTGGAACATGACTTCATCGTGCAGCCAGGAGCGGATCCGGCCACGATCGACATGCGCTTCCGAGGAAGCCGCGAGGTTCGGGTTCTATCCAATGGCGACCTCCTTTTGTCTCTGGACAAGAGCGTCGTCACTCTCCATAAGCCCTTGGCCTACCAATCACGTCACGGCATAAGAAGCGATATCCCCGTACAGTTCGCCCTCTCCGGTAATAACGTTCGCTTCACGGTCGGCAGTTATGACCATTCCCAACCGCTGGTTATCGATCCTGTTCTGGATTACTCCACCTTCTTAGGTGACGCGTCGATATATGTAAATGCACTGGCCCTTGATTCGACTGGGAACACTTACATTATTGGAGAAGCGCCATCGACCTTCCCCGGTAGCACCTCCACCCCGGCATGCGTCACCTGCATGGTTGGAACCAACAAGCTGACGCCTTTCATTACCAAGCTGAACACCACGGGCAGTGTGGCTCTGTACACCACTTTCTTTGGTGGCAGTATTTCCGCATACAATTCTCAGAACAATGACGCGCCGATGGCACTGGTGATAGATGCGAATGGGAATGCCATCATTACCGGAACTACTGACGCCAAAGACTTCCCTATGAAGAACCCCATCGCAGCAGGCGTTCCCAGCTTGTTTGATGGTTTTCTTCTTTCGCTCACCGCGGACGGTTCTGCGCTGAACTTCTCAAGCCGGCTTGGAGGCAGTTCCTCTGCATCTCAAGGTGCAACGGTCTATCCGCAAGCAGTGACAACAAACGCACAAGGCGATGTGTTTGTCACCGGAACGTCTGAATCTCCGTTCCTTCCTGTTACGTCCGGCGCAGTGCAAGCGTTTGTACCCAGTTACACACACACCGGAATCTTTCTGCTGAAACTGTCATCCACAGGAACACTTGGTTTCGGCGCGCTACTCGGCGCATCAGGCAGCGCATCCGGCGGCGTGGGAATTGCAGGCATCGCCGTAGACTCATCTGGATTGATCTACATCGCTGGTACGGTTGGTTCGACTTATACCGACAGCGCGAACTTCACGCCCTGGCCTACAACAGCGAATGCTTATCAAACCCAACTGATCAGTCCATCACAGAATGCACCTTTCGTTGCCCGGATTGCTGCGGACGGAAGCAAGATACTGAGTTCTACGCTAGTGGGTACAGGGAAGGCAGGTGCCATGACCCTGACTAGCGACAACAATGTCCTGCTGACCGGTTCACCGAACTACAACTTCCCAGTCACCACCGATGCGTACGCCTCAAACAGCCCCACACAATCAGCCGGCGGAGCAAGCGCCTTCTTTGCGAAGGTTAGCGGAGATGGGTCACAACTGTTGTACTCCAGCATGTACGGCCCCACATCTACCACCACGACCATGAGTGGCATCGCCCAGGATGCAAGTGGAAATGTCTGGATTGCCGGAACGACTTATTACGGTAACATTTCGACCACGACACCGGCCTTGCAATCTGTCCTGACCTCGACGTACGGCCCCACTGGGTTCGTCGCGCGTTTCGATTCATCGTTGCACAACCAGAACTTTGCCAGCTACGTGAACGACACGGTAGGTTCTTCTCAGCTTCGCGGCATAGCACTTGATGCGGACGGTCATGCACATGTCTCTGGCATTGCATCACAGACTTTCCCCACAACCGATGGCGCAGCGGTAAGAACAGTCACTGCCCCTCCGCCGAACTATACGTACAATTATGGCTTCGCGGCCCGCATCGATGCGGATAGCCCAGGTCCTGCGGTCTGCTTCGCGAATGCCTCAAGGCCCGTGGTGCAGGTAGGACAAACCGGCAATGGAACGCTGGACATTGTGAATTGCGGAAACGCGCAACTCAATGTTTCCTCTGTCAGCGTTCAGCCCGCGATGTTCGCACTGACTTCAGCATCTACGTGCCCCGCAACGCTCGCTGCTGGCGCGTCCTGCAGCGTGAAGTACACGGTCACCCCGACCACGGCAGGAATCTTCTCCGGGACAATTTCTTTCGCGACCAACGCTCCCATGGGCGGGACGCAACATCTGATCAGCGGCACCGCGACCGTACCGCAGGTGTATGTCCCATCTCCGTACATTTCGTTTCAACCTGCCGTGGTAGGTACTGCTGCTCAGTTGGGGGGAGGATTTGTGCTGAATAGAGGAACTGCCCCCCTCGTGATCGATACGACCAGGAC
This sequence comes from Terriglobus roseus, assembly GCF_900102185.1. Taxonomy (NCBI): domain Bacteria; kingdom Pseudomonadati; phylum Acidobacteriota; class Terriglobia; order Terriglobales; family Acidobacteriaceae; genus Terriglobus; species Terriglobus roseus. The sequence goes on from NZ_LT629690.1 coordinate 654,776, forward strand.
CACACTTACGGGTGCGTTCACGTTGACCACAACGACCTGTGACAAACCAGTGGCCATCAATGGTCTTTGCAGTTACACCGTAAGCTTCACACCCACAACTGCGGGAACTTTTACAGGTGCACTGACCCTATATACCAATGATCCCCAAACACCCACAGTAACGTTCACGTTGTCTGCAACCGCGGTGGATCAGTACCCCGCGCCGACGCTAACCGGAATGTCGAGCGGAAGCATCTCTCTCGACGGTGGCATAGCAATCCTGGCACTGTACGGATCGAACTTCTTCCCAACCACGCAGTTGTACGTAAATGGCCAAAGCGTCGCCATTACTCAACAGTCATCTACCACGCTGCAATTCAAGCTGGATCCTGCCGCACTGGGATCACTGGGCGAGTTCCCCGTACAGGTGGTGAACCCCGCTCCCGGTGGCGCTAGCAACACACTGTCACTAACGACCTTTCATGTTGTTCCATTGACACACAGCAATATGGTCTATGATCCGAAGTCCCAAAAAATCTTCGCGGCCATTCCAAATCTCTCCACCACAAATCCCAACACGATCGTGCCGATCGATCCCACGACAGGCACCGCGGGTACTCCAATCCCAGTATTAAAGAATCCCGCGCGCCTCGCCCTGTCAGACGACGGTCACTATCTCTACGTGTCGCCTTTCCAGTTGTACGGAGTGACCGGCCAACTGCAGCGCATCGATCTGACAACAGGTATGGTGGACCGTACCTTTACGCTTCCTGGGTCGTCTACGGGCATTCAGGATATGCATGCGGTTCCGGGGTATCCCGAACTGCTTGTTGCCACGCTAGTGATCAATGGTTCTCCCTCAGAGAATGGCCTGGCTCTTTTCAACGACTCCGGACTGGTTGAGTACCACTCCGTTGGATTTGGCTCCTCTGCTTGGTCGCTCGATTCGTTCCAGTTCGTTGGGCAGACGCTCTATGCTCTCTCGGGCAGCAACTTCACAAACTACGCGGTGTTTCCCACCGGATTTGTGAGTTTGAACCCATCCTTCTGCTGCACCGGCACCACTGGTTATTCCATGGCGACGGACGGTTCGCTGTTGTACACCAGCTCTGGCCAAGTGTGGGACCCGAGAGCGAGCAAGCTTTTGGGTACTTATTCTTCCAGCAGCACATCGACCACGATTTACGCAGATCCATCTATCAAACGCACCTTCTTTCTCGCCAGTGGCCTACCAGATGTTTCGGCTCCAGCAGTGGTTAGCTTCGACTCGTCTACCTTTCAACGTGTGGGCTATGTCAGTTTTCCTTCGATGGGAAGCGAAGCTTATTGGTTAGTGCATTCGATTGGGGACTATTTCGCTTTTGGAAACAACCTGACGGGCAGTTCATCCGGAGATCCTGCCTACGCCACAAATCTGATCCTGTTCCGCAGCAGCATGGGTACTCCAGGAACACCTATAGGGCCAACGATCCTAAGCACCTCGCCGGCGAACCTGCCCGCAACCTCCCCTGCCACCACGATCACGCTTACGGGAAGCGGGTTTGATGCAGATGCAGTCGTCTCATGGAACGGTAGCCCTCGCGTTACGACCTATACCAGCGCGACCTCACTGCAGGTACAACTTACCGCCGACGATCTGAATACCGCCAGCATTGGCAAACTCAGCGTGAAGAATGCTGGCACCGGACTCACGGGCGCCAACTTTAACTTCCAGGTGATCGGCGCTCCGATCACGTTCTCTCCCGCCTCGCTTACTTTCCCGGTGCAGGCTGTGAACTCCACCTCAACACAACAGGCCATCACGCTTACGAACACCAGTGGCGCAGATATTCACGATCTGACATTGGCTGTTACGGGGACGGATGCCACTCTGTTTAAACAAGCTAACAATTGCCTGACTACGCTGGTTTCCGGAGCAAGTTGCACAGCGAGCGTCACCTTTACTTCCAGCAGCACAGGTACAAAATCCGCTTCGTTGATCGTCAACCAGGCAGGGGTGGCACTTCCCGTATCGGCTGCTCTGTCCGGCAGCGGAAGTACTCCCGCGTTTACCCTCTCGCGATCCACTCCGGATTTTGGCGTAGTGGGTGTAGGTTTGCTCAAGCAGATTGTTGCTACTTACGTTACGAATTCCGGAGATATTCCTCTCTCTGGCCTTAAGGCGGTTGTCTCCGGCACGAATAGTGCAGACTTCCCCGGTTCGGTCGATTGCTTCACCGACACGTTGCCTGTTGGCTCACAATGCTACGTAATTGTGACGTTCTCGCCCCAGGCTGTTGGTTCCCGGACTGCGACACTGACAATCTCTGCGAACGGCGCAGTCTCGCAACAACTTACATTGACAGGCACTGGCGCCCGCATTGGCGTAGGCGTTTCCAATTCCACGTTCACCTACGGCGATATCGTTGTGGGTGCGAGTGGCTCCGCCACTACCACGTTCACGAATACGGGCGATATAACGCTGGATCAGCTCGGTGTGCGTTTCGATTCCACCGACTTAGCGCTTGGGCAATTCCAGTTCAGCACAGACTGTGGACAAGCGAGTGGCTCTTGGACCTTGGCGCCCGGGAAGAGCTGCACATTCACACTGGCTCTTGCTCCCACGCGCCTGGGTGCTATCTCAAATGCGCTGGTCTTTGGCGTGCTGCAGGGCGACGGTTCCATGCCAGCTATCCTCGCACCAGCACGTCAGCGGATTACCTACACCGCAAACGGAATCGATGCATTTAGTCTTGAGGGGACATCAGTGGACTTCGGCAGCATCATTGCCGGACAGACTTCATCCGAAAAGACAATATCTCTAACCAACGCAGATGGTTTCGCGTTCGGCTTGAACGGCACACTCTCAGGAACGAACGCATCCGAGTTCAGCTATAGCAACGACTGCCCCGCTTCGATCGCAACGGCCACCCGTTGTACACTGCATCTCAAATTCAATCCGGCGTCCACTGGAACGAAGACTGCAATATTAACGCTCGTTCCACAGCGCTCAGCGACGCAGGGCACCTTTCCATATGGATATGTTGCACCGTTATCGCGGGTTGTAACACTTACAGGAACAGGCGGTGATTTCAGCATCTCTGGAGGGGCGGGGGGCTCCGCGGGAACACCAGCGGCGACCGTTACCGCTGGGCAACCTGCAGCTTATTCGTTTTCGGTGTCCCAGTCGGTAGGTTCTCAAGATACTGTGACAATGTCATGTGGCAATCTTCCACAATATGCCACCTGTACTTTTGACCCACCGTCCTTCACTCTCGGGTCGGCTCTCACAGTTGTGAACCTGTCCATTAGCACTCAGCAGACGGTAACTTCAAACGTAGTATCTTTCAATGGTCTGCGAGGAGCTGTATCGTTAGCCCTCTTGAGCGGCTGGGGACTTTGGGCGGCTGCACGGCGGCGATCAGGTTTTACCGGAGCGCTTCGGGTTGTATTGGCACTCCTCAGCGTTGGGCTGATGTTTACCGCTGGATGTTCCGGTTCGGGGAGTGGATCTTCCAGCAATGGTGGTAGCAGCGGAGGAGGCACCGGTGGGGGCGGAACAGGCGGCAGCGGAGGAGGAGGAACAGGTGGGGGGACAACAGTCAACATGACTCCAGCTGGTACTTACTCCATCGCCGTGACCGCCACGACCGGCTCAATTAGTCGTTCCCAAAATGTGACTCTGACAGTAAAGTAAGTCGTTTTTCATTTACCGTAAGGGCGCTCTAAGTGGAGCGCCCTTCTTTTTGATCGATGTTAAGAGGGTTCCGGAAGATTTATCAAGAAGACGTATGAAGGGCCAACGATGGATATTCAAAACATGCAGACGAGTAATGATGAAAGTCGGGCCCTCATTACGCTTAACGAAATTCACATCATCGTTGAGTCAGCGCATGCCAGCTTCCACCATGCTTTCGTTGAAGTCGGTAGAAACGAGCTAGGATTGATCGTTTGCACCTGAATTCCTAAGGGCTTCAACTCTTCGTCCATCGCTTCAGGGATCGATTGCAATACACGTTCGCTTACGGGATATGCGACGGCCGGCTGTACCGAGACAAGTCCGACAATGGAAGAGATGAAGACCGCCTTCCCTGACTCTGCAGGGGCCCATCTTTCAAACGCACGTTGGGCTCCTATAGCGCATCCTGAGTCGTTTATTGAAGCAAGGCTTGGACTGGATCGTTTGATTAAACAGCAGCGAACATTGTTTCCTCCCGAGAAGCAGTGTCGCCTATTAGAATCGCGGTGAGTATTGATTCGCTATCCCGATAAGCAGGTAGCGATGTATAGCATTCCTAGCATGGTTCGTAACCTCGCCGCTTGCAGGCCTCTTCTTTGCGACGAGCACGCTTCCGAGCACAGAAAGCGAGTGTCTGTACGTGATCAAAGGTTGGGTACCCTTTCAAATCTCGCCTTTTGCTCTGGGTAGCTTGAGCCTTTTGTTTTTCTGGATTGGCTCGGTCTCTTGCTATGGAGAGAGGCCGGAAGTTCACGTTAGTCCCGTTCCCCTAAGACTGCCCGTTGACCATGCCAATGACATTCGCTTTTCTCATATCTCCACCGCCGAAGGGCTTTCGCAAATCCGCGTCATGAACATGGTGCAGGATGATGCAGGGTTCATGTGGTTCGGAACTCTTTATGGATTGAACCGGTTCGACGGTTACACATTCAAGGTCTTTCTTCACGAAAGGGGAAACCCTAATAGTCTCAGCGGCGTGGATGTAGAGTCGTTGTTCAAGGATCGCGACGGTGTCTTGTGGATCGGTTGCGAGCAAGCCGTGGATCGCTTTGATCCGAAGACCGAAAACTTCACTCACTTTCCTGTACCGAAGGTCAAACAGATAAGCCAGGATCGCGACGGCTTTTTGTGGTTCTCAACGGACCGTGGGCTTTATCAACTTGATCAGAAGACTGGAAGGCTTCGTCTCTATGCGCATGATCCGAACGATCCCGACAGCCTTCCAGACAATCATGTCGTTTCTGCCGCCGAAGATAAGGCAGGGCGGTTCTGGGTCGGAGAGCCTTATGGAATGTATGAGCTTGATCGCAAGAACGGCCATGTTAAGTTGTCCATCCCGCTCCACACGGCGTCGCGCGACCTGTCGTTTTACGAGGATCGGCTAGGCGAATTTTGGATCCTTTACGGTACAGGAAACGGGCTGGCGAAATTCGATCGCGAGAAAAATATCCTCACCTACTACTCGTTTCACGGTGGCGATATATCCAGTACGGGTTATAGCGGAGTGGCTTCAATGCTGGAAGATCGGCATGGAACTCTTTGGCTTGCGAAGCAAGAATCTGGTTTGATGCGGTTTGATCGCGACCACAATCGATTCGTTAATTACACCCATACTCCCGGCAATGCTTACGGCCTCGCACAAGATAGCGTTACGGCTCTCTTGGAAGATCGGGACGGAAGCATATGGGTATCACTCCCTGGAAATGGTTTGCAACGTTTCTCGCCTGTCCCACTGCCATTTCAGGCTTTGAGCTCGAAGGAAGGAGAGCATGGGGCTGGATGTTTTTACGAAGACAGCCACGGAAATTTATGGATTGGAACAAGCGTCGCTTTGTATCGCATTGATCCTTCGGGAAATAGGACAGAATTTGCGGGCGTAAACGTTGGTACCCCTTTGGATGTACTCAGCATCGTTGAAGATCATACTGGATTCATCTGGGCCGGGACGTCGAACAACGGGCTCTTTCGACTCGACCCCAAGAATGGCAAGTGGACGAGATATCAACACAAGGAAAATGATCCCTCGTCATTGAGTAACAACGTTGTCTATCGGCTGCTGGTGGATCACGATGGGACGCTTTGGGCTGCAACGTGGGACGGACTTGATCGCTTCGATGCTCAGGCAGATCGATTCACAACGTTCAAAGCAGATTCACATTCGCGCGAGCAGATTTGCCGGAGAGGCTTCCGTAGGGGACGATCCACCTCAGCGGAGATTGGCGGTCCAGCCTCTGTCTAAGAATCAGACGTCATGATCGCGGCTCGGTACCTAACTCCTGCATCTCCGCATTTGCAAAGGTTTTCTATGTACCGTCAAGTCTTCATCCATCCATTTAATGGAAGCACAACTACTTCACCCAACCGCGTCAACGGATCAATTGAAAATTTTCGCGCCCCATACGTGGACCGTTGATCATAAATCGGTAATTACCTTCAGGGCTGGTGGTAGAGCCTCGCCTGGGTGTTCTTCTGGGCTTTGCCTACACCGGGGTTCCTAGCCTATTTTTGTCGGGATGCGGACCTTCGTAGGCCAGGATTTGGATCGATAAGTGCCGCATTGTTGTAAGTTATTAATAGTATTGAGCGGGAGTAGTTCAGTGGCAGAACGTCAGCTTCCCAAGCTGAATGTCGCCGGTTCGATCCCGGTCTCCCGCTCCAGTTGTTTTAAAGCGCTTCTGGCTGCAGCCATCCTGCAGGTTTGCGCTTTAGCCATGACATTCCCGTCATCGTGAGAGCGGCGAGGCCGCATCCGAGCAGAGTCTCCCAAACGCGTGAAGCGAGAAGACTGACGGATCGTTCGCCGCTGGCAATCATGGTCAGCATTAGCACAAAGGCGTAGGCCGCACAGGCAATGTCATAGCGTTCGGGAAGACTGAGTGCGTATATCAGCATGCCGATTGCGACTCCTCCCCAAAGGATGAGGTGTTCCTTTGTGCCGAAGACGAGGAACAGTAAGCCGAGAGGAACACCGATCACGGTGCCCACGATCCGACGACGGATTCGATCCGCAGTGCCCAACGAATATGCCGAGACCACGTAAGCAGCGGCCGTAATTGCCCAGGACGGTTCGCGTAGGTGAAAGACCGGGGCCAGCATCAGTATCAGGATTGCAGGGATGGCTGATTGGAGACCTAATAGAAAGGCGTTTAACCACATGGGCTGGGCAGCGCTTTCTGTTTGATGTATCTCATGTCCACGTGTGATCTCCATGTCTCCATGCAGTAGTAGTTGCGGAAGTGTGGCTGCTGTCAGCGCGATTAGAAAGATCCAGGGGCCATCGCCTGTCCAGGAGAAGTTTGCGATATTACTCTGCGCAAGCAGGAGACCGATGTAGATTTGCGAACCGATTCCGGTGGCAAGATCTCCATACACCCGAAGTCCGGCGACGCAGAACGCTCCTAACACTAGCGGTAGTTCGGTAAATGAGTGTTGGCCGTAGTGGAGATATTTCGTGCTCGAAAACAGCAGGGCTGCTGTAACGGTGCCGATCGTAACGAGCAGTGCTGCATGCTGCAGGGAAGTTCTTTTATCGACGGCGGATTCGCTTACGCAGGCCCATAAGGCGAGTCCACTGCAAAGGCTTAGTGCTGCGGGGGAGGCGAGCGAGGGATGGATATTGTGCGCGGAAAGTAGAGACAGTCCCACAGCCAGAGCATAGGCAAGAATAAGGCGCGCACCTTTTCGTATGCCGTTTTCACGATGGCTTACGATGTCCTGAATTCGTTGCGTGAATGGCCGTTCGGTCTTCATCTCGTATCGAGAAGCCCACTCAAAATAGGAGAAGGCGTACACATCTCACGGTACGGTTGCTTGCTCGATCAAACGATAGAGGTCTCTACAGGGAAGACCGTGTAGGACTACACATAATTCAATGAGTGGAGAAGAGCGAGGTGCGATATACCTTTTCCATGCGCCTTCAGATTCTTACTGCCGTGGCTTTTGTCACGACTCTTTCGTCAAGCGCGATGGCACAGTCAGCGGTGTTGGACACTTCCATGGGCCGTATTAACTGTCACCTGTTCGCAGATCAGAAGCCCGCGACTACCGCTATGTTCGTTGGCCTAGCGAAAGGCACCATCGCATGGGATGGTGGTAGTGGGAAACCTTTCTACGACGGTACGGTGCTTCGTGGCAGCTCTGGTGCCATATCCGGTGGCTTGCGGCCCGGCGTTGTCGTGAAGGCGGCTGGAGACACTCCGCTGGAAGATCCGGGAGACCGCAAGTTTGATGCGCCGGGCTTGCTCGCGATGGTGGGTGAGAAAGGGAAGATGACTCCCCGGTTCACGATTCTGGATCATGCGAATGCAGAGTCCGATTCTCCAAATCGTTCCATTTTCGGTTTGTGTGATGCAGCGTCTGTGAAGGTCGTGGAGGAGATTTCGCATCGACTCACGTCAGCAGATAATGATCCCTCTGCAGCTGTGAAACTACTTCGCGTGTCGATTGTGGACGATGGTTCATCGGTCCCGCCACCGTTGGCTCCAGCGCCATTGCCGCCCGTTGTGCAAGCGAAGCTGCAGGGGCCAGAACCCACCGGGCGCGTGGCGGTCTTTCATACCTCCATGGGCAATCTGACCTGCCGTATGTTTGAAAAGGAATCGCCTATTGCTGTGCAGACCTTTATGAGTTTGGCAGACGGAGCGAAGGATTGGACGAACCCTAAAACGCATTCCGTGGAGCATGGTGTGCGCTTCTACGATGGCATGATCTTCGATCGAGTTCTGCCGGATTTCGTTATTCAGACAGGCGACATTACCAACGATCCAAGCGGCGCGACCGATATTGGATTTCGCTTTAGGAATGAAGACACGCCGGGACTTACTTATGACCGCCCGGGACGCCTGGCCTTTGGAAACAATGGCAAAGATACCAATAACAGCGAACTGTTTTTCTCAGAGCATCCCATGCATCGCCTAGACGGCGGGTTCACCATCATCGGACAGTGTGACGAGGCTTCTATAAAACGTATTGAGGCCATCGCCCGTGTGCCGCGGGATGAACACAACCGTCCGCTAACACCTGTTGTCATTCGCAGCGTGATGATTCGTAAGTAAAACGCCAAGAGAAAGGGCCGCCAAAGCTGGCGGCCTTTCTCTTGATGATGTTGGTGAAGAATTACTTGATGCTGGCTGTCTTGGTCTCGCGAGACTTATCGCTGCGCTCTTCCAACGCCAATGCTTCCGGCATGAAAGTAAGTGCCTTGGCGAGGGCCGGGTCTTCGTCGCGAGCAACCTTGAAACCGGCGTTTGCGCCGAACTGCGAGATGAAGAGCTGGCTACGGATGTTGGTCTTCAGCCATGCCTGATTCGTATTGAAGTCGGCGTCGGTGTAGTCGATCTTCTCAGACTTCAGATAGTTCTTGAAGTCGGCCATGACGGCATCATCCACGGTGAAGTCCTTCGATACAGTGTGATGAGCGAGGTAGCGCTTCATGTATTCGAAGAAGACACCGTGCGACAGCATCGTGCCCTGGAATGAGTTCGCACGAGGCGACTCGATCTTCTCGTCCGGCGTGATGCCGCCACCGCCGTAGACAGTACGACCGCTATCCGTCTGCTTTACCTCAAGGTTCGACTTGTCGGCTGGCTTGGCGTCGTTGCGAACGTAGTAATAGTCGTAGAGCGAAACACCGTTGTAATCACGCTGGATGAGGCGTCCGCTCGGTGTGTAGTAGTGATAGGTCGTTAAGGCGAGGCCGGTGTTTTCGGCGATCTGGAAAACCGTCTGTACCAGACCCTTGCCGAAGGTGGTTTCGCCAACGATCAGAGCGCGGTCATGATCCTGCAACGCACCGGAGACGATCTCCGCAGCCGATGCTGTGTTGCGGTTCACCAGAACGATGATGGGGTAACGCTTGCCCTGTTCGCCGTGGTTGGCACGGTAAACAACATCCTGGAAGCTGCGTCCCTTCTGGCTGACGACGATGTCTCCCTTGGTCAGGAACTTGTCGCTCATGGCCACGGCTTCATTCAGCAAGCCGCCGGGGTTTCCGCGGAGGTCGATGATCAGACCTTGGAGATCGGGGCCAAACTTGGCTAGGGCATCGCCCACCTCATGCGAGGTGGTTTCCATGAATTGCGTGACATGAATATAACCAATGCCCGGACGGATAAAGTCCGCCAGATCGACTGAGGGGCGTGGAATTTCATCGCGTACCAGATCGAAGCTAATGGGCTTGTCCTGACCTTCACGCAACATCTGAACGGTGACGTGCGTTCCCTTGGCGCCCTTCAGCAGATTGCTGACCGCGAGGGAATCCATGCCATCAGCATTCTTGCCGTCGATGGTCAGAATGGCGTCGCCGGGGCGGATGCCGGATTTGAAAGCTGGCGAACCGTCGAACGTGTCGATTACGACTACACGCTGCACGCCGTCCTTATTAAGTTGCGGCTGGATGTGCATGCCCACGCCGTAGTAACGGCCGTGCTGGTCCTCGCGCATTTGCGCGTAAGCCTTTGGATCGTAGAAGTTGGAGTGCGGGTCCAGCACGTGGAGCATGCTCGGAATCGCGCCGTCATAGATGATCTTGTCGACGTGATCCTGGTCCAGCTTGTCCGCATAATTCTGCTCCACCAGGGAGTAGACGTCAGTGAACTGATGCAGGCTGTCGCGTACTGCGCTCTCGTCCGTGGTGGACTGGGCGTTCACGCTGTTGTTCACCAGCGAGCCGCCGACCGCGCACGTGGCGAAGAACAGCGAGAGAGAAACTACGGCGCGGCGGGTGCGTGTGGACATGCGGTATCGGAACCTCAGCTTGCTGCTTCGACCACTCCTCCAGACCGCAAAGAGCGCTCCAGAGTATGACGGAGTATAGCACCGGTATGTCACCCTGCGCGGCGACGCCGTCCGCCGATTTCTATCCGGCGAAACGCTCCAGCATCCCCTTTATCTGCTCCAAGACTTGTAGAATGGGAAGATGGTTTGGCCGATGACGATGGTTTACTTTCGCTCGTCTAACACCGTGCGGGTCAGTGTGCCCGTTTCCAAGTCTCTCCGCAGGTACGCATGACCGAATTGAACAGGCTGTTCCGCGCCGGTATTTATGCCGGAGTTCTTCTCTCCACCGCTGCCGTGGCCGTTGCGCAAACCGCGCCGCAGAACATGCCGCGTCCGCGTTACCAGTCGCCGGGTGTACCGCAGGCCCAACAGATTGCCGAACCAACGCCGCAGTTCTCACTGCCTGTCACGCCCTCCATCACGCCGAATGCGACGGTGGTGGAAGACATTGTGGTTCGTGTCAATGACCAGATCATTTCGCGGTCTGACGTGGAACGTGCCGAGCAGCAGTTGCAGCAGGAACTTGCATCCAGCCGCGGCAACGGGGGCGATCCCGCCGAGCGCCAAAAGAACCTCCTCCGTGACCTCATCGATCAGCAATTGCTGCTGTCGAAGGGCAAGGAACTTGGCCTGAATCCGGATGCCGAAGTCGTTCGTCGCATGGACGAAATCCGCAAGCAGAACAACTTCCCGTCAATGGAAGCGCTAGAAGCAGCCATTCGTCAGCAGGGGCTTTCGGTAGAGGATTTCAAGGCAAACATCCGCAACAACATCGTCACCAGCGAAGTGATCCGCGATGAAGTGGGTCGTAGCCTGAGTGGCAAGATCTCTGGCCCGGCTCTGCGCGAATATTATGACCAGCACAAGGCCGACTTTGCCCAGCCCGAACAGGTGCGGCTCTCGGAAATCCTTGTTCCTACTGCTGCAAACGCAGACGATACCCAGGTTGAAGCAGCGCAGAAGTCATCACAGGCCATTTACGACAAGCTGAAGGGCGGCGCGGATTTTGCGGCCACCGCTAAGTCTTCGTCGGGCGGCCCCACTGCGGCACAGGGCGGCGATCTGGGCCAGTTTAAGCATGGTGCGTTGGCTCAAGTGCTGGAAGACAAGACGTTTCCGCTGCCCGTGGGCAGCTTTACTGAGCCCATCCGCACCCGCCAGGGCTACGTCATCCTGAAGGTTACGGAGCATCAGCAGGCAGGCTCGCCGCCGCTGGATCAGATTGAAGGCGATGTGCAGAACGCGATGTATCAGGAAGCGATTCAGCCTGCTCTGCGCACGTACCTGACCAAGTTGCGTGAAGACGCTTACCTGGATGTGCGTCAGGGATTCGTGGACAGTGGCGCCAGCTCGAAGCAAACGAAGCCTGTGTTCTCGGCATATGTGCCGCCTGCTCCGAAAAAGAAGCAGGTAGAAAAGCAACGTATGGATGCGCGTAAGAGTGCGCAGATTCTCGCTGCCGCAACCCCGGCTACGCAGGAGCTGGACAAGCACGGCAAGCCCAAGAAGATTAAGCGCGAAAAGGTTCGCTACGGTCAGGCACCGCGCACTGCGTTGCCGGAAGGCACGGCCGATGGCGATGCAGCAAACGCAGCCACCAGTGCCGCCGCGCCTGGACAGGCCATTAGCCCACTGCAGGAGTCCACGAACACCGTTGCAGCGAATGCTCCGGATGAGACGGATGCGATGGCCCCCAAGCCAGAGAAGCAGGCAAAGACGCGTTACGCCAGTCGCGAAGTGGAAGTAAAGCAGAAGAAGGTGAGCGTTCAGAAGGCCAAGGTCATTGAAAAGGCCAAGGCGACGCCGGTTGCTGCAACCTCTGGTGAGAAGCAGGATAAGACTGTGCAATCCGGTGCTCTCGGTCTGAATGGCAGCACGGCAGACAAGAAGAAAAAGCCGAAGCGTCAGAAGGGCGAACCGAAGGAACGCCTGCAGGAGAAGACGGTTGAGAAGCCAGCGCCGCTGGATGACAATGGTCTTCCTGACCGTCTGCATCAGGTTAACGGTCCGGCCAAGCCTGCAACTGACAACAGCACTGCTGCAGGGACTCCGACCAAACCCGCAGCAGATACGACACAGCCTGCTCCTCCTGCCAACAGGCAATAGCACAGGCGTGAGAGAAAACAGAAGGGGACAGACGATTCGTCTGTCCCCTTTCTGTTTCTTCTAACGATGCCGTTCCTTTATGGAACGGTCATCTTGACGGCTTATCGCTTTACTAGCTGTGTCAGGTACTCCAATGCCTTGGGATCGTTGGACTGACCTAGCCAGAAGACAGCTTGCTTGCGAACGACAGCGTCCTTGTTGTTCTGCGCCAGTTCAATCAGGCGCGGAGTACCTTCTCCGTTCGGCAATCTTGACAAAGCAAACACTGCAGATTTGCGCACACCCTCATCGGGGTCGTTTTCTGCTGCATCACTCAGGCTTCCGGCGACGCGCTTGCCAGCAATGTTTGCCATCCAGAATTGCGCCTGCTTACGTACCTTTGGTGACGCATCCTGATGTGCTGTGCGGATCAGAATGTCCGTGGCCGATGGCTGGTGAGTTAACGTAAGGTCGAAAGTGAGCTTCTCGCGAAAACGATCATCCTTATCGTCGCGCAGCCAGGTATCGAGCGTAGGCAATGCCTCTTTGCCGTGCTGTGTGCTGAGCCAGAATGCTGCCTTTTCACGGACCGCAAGATCATGGTTAGCAGAGGCAAGCGCTATGAGAGCAGGAACAGTAGCAGGCGAGCTGTGAAGGCTGACGGCGAAGATTGAGCTGTCGCGCAGTTTGTTTGACGTGGCTCCTTCGGCCAGTGCTTGCAGCGTAGCCACGCTTTGCGCAGGATCAACGGTTGGCAGAAACTCTACCTTTGTTCCGCCTGCATCCAGTTTGCGTTCCGGATCTTCCACTCGAACAGTTTGTACGGCATGATCGGCGATACGAAGCAAAAGCAAGGCGCGATAGGTCTCATGAGTGCTGTCGTTCTGATCATCTCTTTCACGGTCGTGATCGCCCTCAAGGTATGCCACGCTGTCAGAGTTCCAACCGTTCTGAATTCTGCGCGAAGTCGGAATCGTATAGGCCACCCATGCGACCGCATTCGAAGCCTTGAGTGTATTGATCTCACTCGTCAGATTTGACGTGGATGCAACGCTGAATTGTCCGTTCTGAATTTTGGGCTGCTGCGCCGCGAGTGGAAGAGCGAGTAGGGACAACAAGATCATTTTGCGCATGGTGCCTCCTTCAAGGCATGGGGTGTCCAGGACATGCCTTGAGCATGTCTGGAGTGTTATCGCTGCGGGTGTATTTACTTCAGAAGTTCCATCATGTAATCCGTTGCCGCCTTGTCTTTCATCAGGGCAAGCTGGGAAACGATGTCGTGTTTCAAGCTGAGGTCTTTTTCATTGCGCGCAAGCTCAACCATGCGTGGCGCATCACCGGAGATGAACAGCGAGGAGATCACTGTCCGCTTGATCGAACGGTCATTCGACGAGTGATAGATCTCTGCAAGAGTGTCATTGGCCCGCTTGCCTTGAAAGACACCCATCATCCGGATGGCTTGTTTCTGTTCTTCCGGAGCGACCTTACCTGTCGCTACATCCCGCACCAGCGCCTGCGCATCCGGTGAAGCATTCTGCGCGAGCATGGTGAGAGCTCTTTGTTTCAATTCTGGTGAGTTATTGCCGGTAAGGATATTACGAACGAGAGGGAGCGCTTGCGCGGGATCTCGGTTCAGCAGGGAGTTCAATGCGAGGGCTTTTAGATCTGCATCGGACCCGACGGTGCTGCGCCGTGAGTCTCGATCAGCCCTGGCTTCTGCGGTGGAAGCACCGTGTGCAACAGTAAGCGCAGCGCAGTCCTTGTTCCAGCTGCTGCTGGCAAAACTCGTTTGCAATTGTGAGCATGTGCTGCTTACTAGCTCATCGCGGCCAAGTTTGTTTAACGCATACGCTTTCCAATACAGGGCAGCATCCGCCTTTTTGCCCTTCGCTTCCACAACACGGTCAAAGCTGGTAATGGCATCCTGCCACCGCTGCTGATCTAACGCTTGTGTGCCGCGTGTGTAATCGTCTTCTGCAGATACTGTGGCAGACGGCTCGGCAGTGGCTGCGTGCATGAGCGGAGTAGTGCAGCACGCAATCAGAAGGCATGTTGTGCGAAGGTTGAGTTTCATTGGGGTTCTCCAGTCAGATGGCTGTGGTTCTGGCGCAATATGCGCAGGTCAAACAAAAGGCCGTCGGTATTCATCTCCACCCGAAGTTGCACTCCACTCTCTCCGGCGTTGTGTGCCGATGTCAGAACTCGGCCCAGACGTTCCAGGGCAAATGCATCCGGCAGATCGCCGCGACTACGCGCATCACGCAGATAGACAGCATTGCTGGTGAGTAGTCGCTCGCCTTCCGCTTGTGTCTGTTCGTCTAGCGGCGCAGTCGCATGATTCACAACGGTGAGCCAACGTTCCGCACTGTCCAGGTGGTTCGAAACATCTTGTGTGGCAACGTTCGTTGCAGGAGGTCGAAGCTGAATCACTCCTGCTTCATCCGGCATCGCAGGTTTGCGCAGTAGACGAGGCACAAAGAATGCTGCGACCACCAAAACAGCAGCGATGATGCCTGCGGGCACAAGTACGAACTGTTGCCAGAAGCGCGTCTTTTGGGTGCGTTCGAGAACGGGAAGGCTGTTGCGCAGATGCTGCCAAGCAGCATGAGTATCCGGCGCAGGTACAGGCTCTGCAGAAAAGACACGGAGCGTGCGCTGAATTGATTCAGAGAGCGCAGCAAATGCATCATCAGTCTGTAGGCGAGCGCGTATTGTCTTCTCATCGCACGGTTCGCCCAAGTGATAGGCGGTTAGTTCCTGCTCGTCATTTTGCAGGTCGTCTTGCCAATGTTGATTGCTCATCGCATCCCTCCTGCAAGCGAAGCTAACGACGCGCGCAATTTGCTGACTGCGCGAAAGACCGCCTGCTTCGCGGAGTTGGTTGGAACACGCAACGCCTCGGCAATCTCGGCAATCGAGAGATCTTCCATATGCCGCATGGTGAATGCAGTGCGCTCCATAGGTGTGAGTGCTTCCATCGCTTTCTGTCGCAACCGCGCCGACTCCGCATCCAGAAGCTGCCGCTCTGGTCCTGCGTGGCTGTCGGCAACCTGTAGCGGAAGCGTTCCTGGTGCAGCAGGTTCGTCCAGTTGACGCGCTCCGTGGCTGATGTCCCGCCTCCGGCGTTCCACGAGATTGAGTGCAGAATTCATTGCGATGCGGTTTACCCAGGTTGAGAAGTTACTGTCTTGCCGAAAGCTTTCCAGCTTGCGGTAGGCGCGAAGGAATGCGTCTTGCGTGGCTTCTTCCGCGTCCTCGGCATTGCCAGTAATGCGAAAAGCCATGCGATACGCAACGGGATAATGCCGCTCCACGAGCAGGCAATAGCTATCGCGATCACCGCGAAGCACACGCTGGATGGCTGCTGACTCGTCCCGTTCCATTCGCTCGATTAGACAATGAGTTTTGAAAGCGGTTAGGAAGATTTTTTTGTTTGAGGCGAGCGACTTCAAGAGCATGCCATTCGGCAATTACTAAGCGACAGATACGATTGAACTTCGTAGCGGAATTCGCGATGTATATATCTCCGAATCAGGCGCGGCATAAGCCCATGTCTATTCAAAGCAGAGGGTTAACTCCGATACGAAAGCAGGAGTAATACCATCGTCCAATTGTGCGGTGGCTGGTTCTCTGTCGTACTAGTTGCGGTGGAGGGCGCGATGTCAGATTCGGGCGTTACAAAGCAAGGCGATCCTGAGAGCCGTCTCGCAAAGCTCAACATCCAGCTTCCGGGTGCTCCGACCCCATTTGGTTCCTATGTTGAAGCTCTGCAGACCGGTAATCTTCTGTTTCTGAGCGGGATGCTCCCTGTGATTGATCACAGGCCAGCGTGCGTTGGAATAGTCGGGAAACAGCTTGATACAAAAGCAGGAAAGGCAGCAGCCCGAATAGCGGCTTTGAGTGCTCTTGCGGCAACCCAGAATCACCTGGGAACACTCAATCGAATATCGCGGGTTGTCCGACTCGGGATTTTTATGGTGGCAGCGCAGGACTTTGTCGATCATCCTAAAGTCGCCGACGGCGCCTCTGATCTATTTCGTGATGTCTTTGGAGAAGAGAGTATGGCCGTTCGCACGGTTATCGGAGTCGCAAGTCTTCCACTTGGCGTCCCGGTTGAGTTGGAAGCAACCTTCGAACTCAAAGAGTAGGGAGGATACATGTCGCTATTGCACTGGACGCGTTTGATTTCAGCATTCGTCGCGATCTTGTTTGCGACCGCGCCAGCGTTAACACCGCAAGGAAAGGATGTCGCTATGCACAAGCCGATACTCTATCGCACAGTGAATGTGGACGGATTGAACATCTTCTATAGAGAGACCGGACCGAAGGACGCTCCGACGCTTCTGCTGCTGCATGGGCTGCCGTCATCCTCCCGTATGTTCCAACCTCTATTCCAACGACTGGCCGATAACTACCATCTGATCGCGCCCGACTATCCCGGCTTCGGCCATAGCGATTGGCCCGATCCAAAGCAGTTTGACTATACATTTGATCGCATTGCTCAGGTCATGGATCGTTTTACTCAAACGCTTGGGCTGACTCATTACTCGCTTTATATGCAGGATTACGGCGGTCCGGTGGGTTTCCGCATGATTTTGGCGCACCCAGAACGGGTTGATTCGCTCATCGTTCAAGACGCAGTGAGTCATAACGAAGGCTTGGGTGTTAACTGGGTAACCCGTCGTGCGTTCTGGGCTGATCGTTCCGGACAAGAAGAGGCGATGCGAAAGAATCTGCTTTCGTTGGCGGCGACGAAGACACGCCACGTTGGAGACGATCCGAACGTGGAGCTTTACGATCCAGATCTCTGGACGGATGAATATGCATTCTTGAATAGTCCTGGCCAGGCACAGATTCAAAGTGACTTGTTCTACGATTACCGCACCAACGTTGACGCATACCCCAAGTGGCAAGCCTGGATGCAGAAGAATCAACCCTGTCTTCTTGTGATCTGGGGAAAGCATGACTTGTCATTCGATCCCGGTGAGCCGGAGCGCTATCGCAAAGACGTACCGAATGCAGAGGTTCACGTCCTTGATGCAGGTCACTTCGCACTGGATACGAAGGCGGACGAAATTGCACAGATAATACGACAGTTCTTGTCAACTCACGCCCGACAGAAATAAAGTGCCGCGGAGAGTTGATGCGATTTCTGTGGGCTTACACCGGAGCGATACTTGATTCGGCACGGCCAGCACAATTCAATCTCTAAATAACGAGCAATAGGAGATTCGAATTGTCCAACTCCGCCAGCGCCGAATTAGTTCTTGAAGACATTCTGGCGCCCAATTTGCGAGTGGTATTTTGCGGAATCAATCCTGGTCTTACGTCAGCTACGCGCGGCCATCACTTTGTGAATCGTAGCAATCGATTTTGGAAGACGATCTATCTTGCCGGTTTCACCAACGAATTGATTACGTCAGAGAACGATCGGTCCGTCCTGAAATACGGAATAGGCCTGACAACTGCAGTGGCAAGGCCGACGAAGCGCGCGGATGAACTTGCTCGACATGAGTTTGCGGGGATTGCGACAACATTGTCGGCGAAGCTTGAGCGCTATTCTCCACGGTGTGTTGCATTCCTAGGGAAGCCTGCTTATTCAACGATTGTGAGGCGTACGTTGGTCCACTGGGGAAGGCAGGAGTTGCAATTTGCTGGATGCGAAACGTGGGTGCTTCCGAATCCCAGTGGTCTAAACCGATCCTTCCGACTTGACGAGCTCGTTCGCGCTTACACAGAGCTTCGCGTTGCACTTGACCAAAATCAAATTGCGAAATGTTAGCAGCGGTTGCGAATTCTAAGTTCGGACCTGTCTCAATGCGAACATGCATGTCGTGATGTCATTTGGCGGCGAATTCAGGGGGCTCAGGGAACAGGAATTCTGATGGCCAAGCATGCCGTTGCTGCTCTCGTCTAGACTGCATGGATCTTTGAGGTGATGCATCACCGTGTGTGTCGTTGCCATGACGATTGCGGTGTTTTTGATTGCTTGCGGGTTAGCTCAACGTCAAGGTGTTCTGTTTTTCTGGAGAAGTTGTAGCAAGACCACGGCCTCGTTGTGCTCTTCGTCTTTCGCGCCGTACAGCAAAGTAACCGTGCCGTGCACTGACTCTTCTTTAAGATAAGTAAGAGCATCAAGCCGACTTGCGAGCTCTTCCAGGTATCTCTTTTTGAACTCATTCCATTTCAGCGGATCGTGATCAAACCACTTACGAAGGCTCTGGCTTGGCGCGACATCCTTCAGCCAGAAATCGACCTTGGCTTTTGCTTTTGTCATCCCTCTCGGCCATAGTCTATCCACGAGTATTCGCTTACCGTCATCCAATGCGGGTTGGGCATATACCCGTTTTATCTGGATGTTTAAATGCTCCATATCACTTCCTCTTTCATCTCTTCGCGACTGGCCCTTATAGGGAATAGCCAAACTCTAAAGGAAGCTTTGCCATCAGTCTTGTCCGCTTTTGGATACAGATCCTTAAGATATTGAGTCAATGAATTGCCCAGCATCAATATCAAAGTATTTTCGAGATCCCAAGGCGAAGACATCTTGTTACATCGCCTGAAAATGGAAGCACCATCACTTAGGTTTGATGGCGCCTACTACTGCTTTCCTTTTTCAGCCCGCCCAGGTGATCCGCCGCGTGGAGACCGGAAGCGCAGCGCTAACTCTTCCTTACGAGCTTATGAACACAATTTTGGAGAACCGGACTGATGCTACCCGTAATCTTCTGAGTTGCCGTTTTATCAAGGTCGTTGTCTTCACATTTTGGATTACATGTTTGTTGCATGCATCATGACGCGCGCTCGATAGAGTCTCGACTTCGCAGCCGCGTATGAGATGTTGAGACGGCACGCGGCCTCTCGAACCGTGCAATCTTCGATCAAAAGAGTTTGTACGACATCTTGGAGCCTAGTAGGCAGTTGATCGACATCGTGCATAAGAGTGGCGTGCTGCTGTTTTCGATCAAGGAGTTGCTCAGGCCCGGGTGCAATATCTCGAAATCCCTCGGACCAGCGATCATCTTCGGGCGACGACATAGCCTCCAGCGACATTTCAGGACGCCGCCGCCGCCGCCGCAACATTCCGAGTGCGGAATTGATAGCGATGCGGGTAAGCCATGTGTGGAAGCTCGACCTTCCTTCGAATCGACGCACCGCGGAGAACGCGAGTATGAAGGAATCTTGCAATGCATCCTCTGCATCAAAGGGATTTCTTACGATTCTCAAAATGGTGAGATATAGCCGTTTGGAGTGGATGTCCCAAAGTTCGCCGAATGCCATGGGGCATCCCGATCTTGCACTATCGACAAGATGCTGATAACAAGCTGAGGAACCGGACAAGGATTGATCTAGAAGTCTCTTCTCATCTCCGTGAATGAAGTCATGCTGGAAATTAGGAAGAGTACTGCCATCAGAATCAAAGGCTTCGCACGTCGGTTGTATGTGTAATTCCAACCTTGGTATTTCCATAGCTTGAGCGATCATTGTTCCTCCATGTGCTAAACACGCGACTTCTTGGAAGCAGTTTGTTGTCTCAATAGCCAGAGTCAAGTGTGGGACAGCGTTCGACGTTTAAAGATCTCGGCGTGACGGAGCCATCAACTACTCATGGTCCGTCAGATTGGAATC
Source organism: Terriglobus roseus (assembly GCF_900102185.1). Taxonomy (NCBI): domain Bacteria; kingdom Pseudomonadati; phylum Acidobacteriota; class Terriglobia; order Terriglobales; family Acidobacteriaceae; genus Terriglobus; species Terriglobus roseus. Next base: position 674,964 of record NZ_LT629690.1, read on the forward strand.
TGATCTTGCCTCACCATCTGCCTGAGTGTGCGCCGCCATCCACATGGAGAACTTCACCTGTCACGTGTCGGGCTTCCGCGAGATAGACGACTGCTTTAGCAATGTCTTCCGGTTCCACAATCTGTCCCATCGGCGACATCGACTTCATGGCATCGTTGGGAGTGCCTTTATGGAGCGGAGTATCAACCACTCCCGGTGCGACTGCATTGAAGCGGATATTGGACTTCGCATATTCGCTCGCAAGGCTTAGAGTGACTGACTCCAAGCCCCCCTTGGTGATCATGGGAATGGAAGCGGTGACCCCAGCTATGGGGTTTTGAGCAAGGGATGCTGTGATGGTTGTAATGCTGCCGCCCGTTCCTTGTCGAAGCATCTGCGTGACGGCAATCTGAGTAATGAGTATGAACCCTTCAAGGTTTGTCGATACGAACGATCGAAACTCGTCAATGGTGTAATCCGTGAAAGGTTTCGTTGAGAAAATGCCTGCGTTGTTGACAACATGATCAAGTGACCCGAACCTTCCAATCGCAACTTCAGCGATGTTCTTCGCTGTTTGTGCGAGACCAATGTCCCCGTCAACGGTGGCCAGCTTGGAGTCAGATGCGAAACCGGCGGTAGTGGCGTGTCTTGCTGTTGCGACGACGTTATACCCGCGTGCTAGAAACTCTCGCACGGTGGCAGCCCCGATACCCTGTGAGGCACCTGTCACTACGACTGTTTGCGGTTTTTGCATGCTGTTACTTACCTTTCCAGCCCAAGAAAGATTTTCATGTCAGTTACCCACGCAGTGATCACACCAGAAGCAGGAGAGAAGCAGCTATTGGACAAAGGTGTTGTTCAATACTTTCGTATGAACGGAGCGGGTGTCTTGAGCTCATATTTGGAAGCCGCACTAGGCGAGCATGGCAGAAGCAACACGAATTTAGTCGTGTTTGCAAAGCCACAGAGCATCAGATACTCGTGTGCTATCGATTGGCAAAGAAAAGATATGCAACGACAGCCTGTCCAACGATTAGGGCGAGGGTGATAAAGAGCGTTCGAAATGTTGCCTTGCTGAAGTTTTTGTCCTTTAGTGCGTTGCCAGACTCGAGAGGGTTCGCGGCGTCATTACGATCACGGAATTTCATCGATTTCTCCATGAGTCCTAGGGTTTTATCCGGCACCGTTCGGCGTTTGATGAGCAAGTAATGTGTTTTGGAATACTTTTGGCTCAGTGCTCAAACGGGCCGGATGGCTGTAATCAGAGCTTCGACTAACCAGGACTCGATGTCGATTTGATACGTAGTTTACGAGGAGGGATATAGGACAAAGGTATCGCTTGAACTCTGAATTGAAGATCATCGTTGCAGGGGGAGGGTTTTAGTCGTTCGACGTCCTATTCCGATTCGGCAGCACGTCGCACATGGGCATTATTCGACCGCAACGCGGAAGGAGAGTTCGTAGTGTTCGGATAACGAGTCGAGCGTGACCCGATAGTGCATTTCGTGGAGTGTACCTGGGGGAAATGTAAGTTCGAGATATAAGCCACCAATGGCACCCTGAGGCCTAATGTCGGGGATGGGGGGCTCATTTTCTAGTTGCACGGTAAAGGTCTCGCTCCGTGCAGAGGCTGGCAGCAGGATTTGCAGACGTGTTGCGTTCGCGTGATGCACTGTGTAGACAGCAGGCACGTTTGCGCTGTCGCTACTGCGCTGGCGGACTGCTGCCAAAAGGATCGTGTCCTGTTGGCTGTTTGTAGAGGGGGGTACTGCATTAGCTTGTGTAGGACTTGAAGCTGAGTAACGTGGAGTGCGAGCGATGGCAAGTATTAGGAGGCAGGCAGTTACCACTGCTACTCCGAAGAGCCACCAGCGCCAGGGCTTCCGGTCAGGTTTGATGCTATGAAGTCGCTGCGATATAAAGACGCGCGTGCGAAGCTCAGGTGATGACTCAATCCAGCGTTTGATCTCCTTATGTTCAGCGGGTGGAAGCGCACCTGCGGCGTATTCGTCGATAAGGTCGAACTCCTCTGCTTCGACTGCCTCCGAGAACTCCTCGTCCTCAATGAGGCGCAGCTCGAAAGCCTCGCGTTCCTGTGGCGGCAAAGCGCCAAGGATGTAGCGAAGGAGCTGTTCTCTCGTATTGGATTGCGTGTCGTTCAGCGTGACTCTCTCTTTCTTAACCTAAGTGCGATTTTGGGAAGAAACATCAGATAGGCGATTGCGGACGCAGGTGTCGAGCTCGCGACGGGCACGCATAAGACGGTTTCGCAGAGTGTTGATTGAAATGCCGAGGCGTTCGGCAAGCTGGCGATGGTGTTCGATCTTTTGTTTTCCAGTGGATTCGTAATAGGTGCGCAGAAGCTCGCTTTTTGCAGTAGGCATACTTGCGAGACAAACGTCGATGGCTTGCAGGGCGACCTCCTCGTCAGGGTTGGCTATCTTTCTGGAGGTTTGCCAGTTTCGGCCTGCCTCCGCTTCGCGAAGTTCTGCACGGACGTTTTCCTGCAGTACGTGACGGGCAATGCCCAGAGCGAAGGCAGTTGGGGAGGCTATGGAGGCTGCGTCGCTCGCCGCGATTTTCGCGAGACGGTTCAGTACCTCGTCGGCAAGTTGTTCCGGATCGGCGCATGCATTGATGCGGAAGTATCGCGTGAGGCGTTGGTGCAGGTTGCCGTAAGCGGTTCCGGACGACTCTGGGCCATCGCCGAGCAGACTGAGGAGCGCGCTGAGGGACCCTTCCTGCATTTGTCAGTTGCCCCCGATATGTGGGCCCGCAGGTTGTACGCCGTTGACCACGAACGCTGCCCAGTCGGATACCACTGCGTGATTGTGAAGCATAGAGAGCTGTGTCTGGCGGATGGCTTCGGCGATTGTGAGTTTCTGCTTCAAGAGCTGCTGGTAGAAGCCAGTCATAAGGGTTGCGGTTGCGTCGTCGTCGACATCCCACAGACTGCCGATGACTTGTTGCGCCCCTGCATAGAAGAAAGCTTGTGTAAGTGTGGCGAGTTCTTCACCAGAGGGCGCTTCGCCTTCTGTGGTGCAGCCGCTGAGTGTGACGAGTGGAGGAGCGTGGAGCGAGGGGATATCGCGTAGCCATAGGACGCTTTGTGCTGCCCCATGTGCGTTGCCGGAAGAGAGTGCGATACCGGAGAGCTCAGGATGGCCGCTGACAAGAAGCGTATGCGTTGCTACGTGGAAGATTGCAAGGTCGGTTCGCAAAGCGGAGCGGACGTTGTCAACGGTGGCCTGTTTACCGCGGAGCTGTTCCAAGTACATCGCAGGGATGAGGCGTGCGATGGCGTCTGCTTCTCGGTGTGTTCCCGGAAGCGCAGCCAGGTGCATCCACTGTGGTGTGGCTTGGGATTGCGTCGAGATTGTGTCGGCGACGAGAAGGACGTTCTTTGTCCGGTCTGGATGTTCCATGCGCGCAAGCGAGATGGCGATGGAGACTGAGGGCTCAATGGAAGTGGCGAAACGTTCAACCGCGTAGCAGCTATTCGCTCCGCAAGGAATGCGTAGCGCGCTCCACGGGACGGAGAGCAGCGAGCCTTCCGCAACGATATAGAGATGATGTACGGAAGGCGGAAGCCTGGGAAGGAGTAATTGCCCGGCCGCGAGAAGCGCCTCTTCGCGATTGCGATTCCATTGATTGAGACGTGTGTTGTATGCCTGCACATCTTCGCCAGGATGCAGGGCTGGCTGGTGGTCGCGCAGCATCTGTAGCAGGGGAGTAAGGCGTTGTTGCAAGACATTCTTTGTTGGCAGCGGCGTGATGGTCGTTGATGACGATGTGATGAGCCAGCGATAAGTATGGCTGGAGCCATGGGAGAACGAGATAAGAGCTTCGCCGGGATGAAGGAGCGACTGCTGAACATCGTGTGCTGACGCTATCCAGTTGCCTCTGAGTTTGCCGGGCTGGTTGGATGCCTCTGCATTGAGAGCTTCTTCTTCGAGATAGAGCGAACGCAGAGTGGTGGCGATGTTTTTGGGGTCGGTGCTTGTAAGGAGTGCTGCCTTCTGCTTTTCTAGCTGAGCCTGGTTCGCGAGAATTCGCTGTCGGAGTTGGGGTTGTAGATCTGCGGTTTGCGAGTTCTGAGCACCAATGGCGTCGAGCATGGTGCGTGCTCGCGAGCGCTCTGTGTAGCGGAAGGCCGTTTCGCGAAAGCCTTTATTGGGTGAGCGTTTGTCGAGCTGCATGGAGAGTTCGATGGCAAGTTCGTACCAACTGTGGCGGCCAGTGAAGTAACTTGCGGCAAGGTCACGTGCTGCGAGTGAGGATCGGGAGTGTTCCACGATAGCAAGTGCTGCAGCTATCGCGTTGAGTGCGGCTTCGTCATCATGCCGTGACTTGTAGACGAGAGCGAGACCAGCATCGGCTGTGGCTTCCTGTTCGCGTTCCCCCAAATCCTGCGCAAGCGTGAGGGCTTGCTTGTAAAGATCTTCTGTTTGTGGACAGGATGCACATGTGTGCTGGTAGATAGCAGCTTGAGCGAGCTTGGTATCTAAACCAAGAGCGGGGAGTTTGAGCTCGTCCGCGAGGCGTGCGGCATCCGCTACATCATTTTGCGCGGCCGCTATTTGATCAGTGTGTAAGTACGTAGCTGAGCGACGAAGGAGTAGAGATGCTTCCTCCGGCTTAAGTTCGAGCTTCTGAGCGACGGCGATCGCGGAGGCGTATTCGCGGAGTGCATCCTGCGGTTTTCCATTGTGTTCGAGGACATTCGCAAGCATGCCACGTGCGTCGAGCGCGACCTGGCTGTCAGTCGAGGCGTGATTTAGGCAAAGGCGGAGCTGCGTTTCCGCTTCGCCGTTCATCCCAAGATCGAGATAGAAGCTGCCGAAGTCTTTTTCGATTTCGGCTTCGATGAGCGGAGCGTAATGGATACTTTCACCCCAGGCCGTGGCTCGGCGAAAGGCTTCGAAAGCTTCTTCAAATCGACCCTGCTCGCGATAGAGAGTGCCAAGTTCGCTGAGAGTGAAGACAACGCCCGCGGGGTCTTCGGTTTTTTCTGAGTCGGCGAGCGCTTCCTGTCCTGCAGCTACTGCATCGTCGGCGCGTCCGGCTTCTCCGTAAAGGGAGACAAGATTACCGAGGACGATTCCTTGCCAGTAAACGTCGCCGTTCTTCCGGTAGAGTGCCAGCGCTTTTTCGGAGTCTTCGATCGACGCCTGAAGATTGCCGAGGAAGTATTCGTCAGCTTCAAGTGTTTTCCAGACCAGCGCCTGGACGGCCGTATCGGAAACGTCAGGGAGTGCGAGTGCCTGTTGCAACAATGCTCGCCCTTCAACGTATCTGCTGCGTTGGTAGATGAGGAACCGAGCCTTTTGCGTGATGGCCCAGCGAGCGAGCGCGGTGTTGTGGGCGGCTGTTGCTTCGGCGGCTGCAGTGTCGTAGAGGGTCAGCGCAGTAGGCCCGTCGGGCGCCCCGGGCATCTTTCTCCGCGTCATGTCGGCACGGGCCAGGGCAGTGCCCGCTGCGAGGAGGTGTTCTCGATCCAGCGCCGAATGGGTGGCCGTAACGTCCCGAAGGATGAGGGAGGCCTGCCGCGACTGCTCTGCTGAGGAGAGGTCGATGTGGGCGAGACCGTCGTTAGCGGCGGTGACTGCGTAAAGGAGTTCGCCGCCCGAGCCAAGATCGAGGATGCGACGCGGTGTCTCTGTGGATTGGGCGAAGAGCAGACCACCTTGCAGTTCTAACTGGAGGACCACAATCGTGCCGGGCTGGGCGGCTATCTGATAGCCCCGCTTTTCGCCGGATTTGAGAGTGCTTTGAACCGAGCCGCCGGGCGGGATGACTGTTTGCGCATGCGCGAACCCTGCCGTTAGTGCTAAGGATGCAAGGACACAGAAGAAGCCACCGCGTTTCATGTCGACTCGTTAGGGGACGGCAGTGCGGTCAGAATACCAATGCATTTGGGCTCTCGAAAAAAAATGTGTGATGTTTCTGCGCTTCTGCTCATTAGGTTGTGAAAGCCAAAGACCAAAGATGTTCTGCCCCTGTGAAGGGGCGTTTCAAGCTGATTCAGTTTCTTTTTGCCATTGCAAGGTTCTCCGGAGAGTCTGTTATGTCCTTCGCAACTTCGATCCAGGCGATTGCTGGCGTTAGCCGGACATCGTTCGCGCGTGTAGCCATCACAATGTTGACCGCGAGCCTTTCTATATCGCCGCTGGTGCCTCAGGCTGCTGCACAGACAAGCGAAGTCAAAGCTCGGCCTAGCGTGATCACCGGAACGGATGGCACAGCTTCGGGGACCGCCAGCTTTCAGGGGAACTTCACGGCAATCTCGGCACCGTCAGGGCAGGCGGTGGGGCTTGCCCGCGAGGCGGATTGTTCGTTGAACTTCTATACCGGCAGCTACAGCCTTACCACCACGAGCTTTAGCTACACGCGCACCAGCATTGCCACCAAATACGATCAAACTCTGCATGCGCATGCAGCCTTGGGTACTACCGCTGGATCGGCTTACGCCGCCGGTTGCAATAGCTATCCTGTGGGAATTGGATCGCGGCCCGGACTGTTTCTTGGTCGGACACCCACAAATATCAATGTTTTCGCGGGTTTGTACTATTCACCAGTTTCGATGGGCGAGGCTCTTTATGTGCTTTCCGGCCTGGAGGGTAGTGTTACCGGCTATGGCATGAAGGTCTACAGCTTCTCAAGCGCCACTGCGCTTTCGTCCGCAGATCTGAACGGGGACCACGTTGGAGACATCGTCGTTTCGCGTGGCACGGGAACTTCCGCCGGTTCTGTCTCTGTCCTGCTTGGAAGCAGTGACGGAAGCTTTCCGGCTTCTGGGGTTACGTACAACACGGGCGGTTCAGCTACGGTGGCGTCTGTTGTAGATGACTTCGATGGCGATGGCGTATTGGACATCGTCGCGATTTCGAACGGTATTAATTTGGGCGATGCGCAAATCCTGTCATTCCTGAAGGGCAAGGGTGATGGCACGTTTGCCGCGGCAGTGAACATGAATGTTCCGCTGGTCGCGGGAACCACCTCGTCGTCAGCCCCTGTAACCAACCTTGCTTCCGCGAACCTTCGAGGGACGGGGATGAAGGACATTGTTTGCAGCAATGGACTCGTGCTGTTAAACAACACGTCGACATCAAGCTCCACGCCGTTTACTGCTTCTAGCTCGTATGCGTTTCCTTACGACATCGCCAGTGGCAGCCCAGGGCCCAACCTTGCGCTTGGAGACATTAACAAGGACGGCCGCGTGGACCTTGTTGTGGGTGGTGGCGGCGTCGTGCACACGTACCTCGGCAAGGGCGACGGCACCTTCACTCCCGGCCAGAGTTACGACTCCATCCCGTCGATTGGCTTTGTCACGATTGACGATCTCGACGGCGATGGCAATGCCGACATTTATGTCGGATTGGGAAACAACGGCGTCGATGAAGGCGATGGGTATTTCAACAATATGTCGTACGCCCTGATGGGCAATGGTGACGGCAGCTTTCAGGGAGCGTACTCCGGTAGTGCAACGTATAACGGCACGAATATTGGTGATGTGAACGGAGACGGCATACCAGACATGGTGGCCGCGACGAGCTCTCAGGCCAACAATGGATTCTTTGCCAGTTTCACTGTTCAGCTTGGCAATGGTAAGGGAGGTTTTACTGCTGGCTCTGCTGTGCCGCAGCCGGGAGCCTTTTCTCTGAATGGTTATAGCTTTGCGGCAGGTAGTCTTTCAACTGCGCAAGTGCCTACCTATGCCCTTGGCGACATCGATGGCGATGGTAAAGCTGATCTTGTATTTATCGCGAATGGCCTGACTGCAACGAGCAGTGGTGGCTCTCTCGTTACGTATCCATATCCGGTGTACTTCACCGCTCACTCAAACGGCGACGGCACGTTTGCTACGCCGATGCCTTATGCCTTCCCGCAGATTGCTCCTGCGGCTGACTTCGACAATCAGCTGTCGGTGACAAATCTCCAACTGGTGGATGTGACCAACGACGGCAAGTTGGATTTGGTGGCGAGTTACAACGCTATCGCTGGAACTGCATTTGGACAGCCTCCGGTCAATCCATACCAGGAGGGGATTGTTGTGCTGGCCGGAACGGGTACGGGCACGTTCAGCACTACACGAGTATTGACAAGCGTTTACTCAAGCACGACTGCACCGACCACTGCAGTTGTGCCTTACGTGGCAGGGCATGCCGACCTGAACGGCGATGGCAAGAACGATCTGATTGTGTACAACAGCACCTTCGCTGTTGTGAACGGCACGGGTGTAACGACTACGACGTATAGTGCCTTTTTGAGCAATGGTGACGGAACCTTCGCGGCACCTACTGTGCTGGCAACCGCAGCAAAACTAAACGACCTGACCATCAATGACTTCAATAATGATGGACATCCTGATGTCGCGTACGTTGCTGAAGCGGTGAACGGTGGCCAGGCGACACTCAACATCGTTTTGGGTAATGGAAACGGTGGTGTTGGAGGGAATCATTCCTACAATCTGAGCGGTGGAGACGCCGTAATGATCGCAGGCCTTGCAGCGGCTGACTTCGATGGCGATGGCAAGGCAGACCTTGCCTTGATCGGCAGCAATATCGTAAGTGGTGTGTTTTATGGCAACGGTGACGGCACATTCACGAACGTTGTGAGTAATAACCTTTCCTATCCGCGTGACCTCATCAACCTTTCTGGCGGTGGCGCTTCAACCGCTTTGGATTTGAATAAGGATGGGAAGCCAGACATCCTTACAGGCAGTACTGTGTTGCTGAATATGTATGGCTCCGCTCCAAGCCTGCTTGCAACGACGGCTACAGCACTCACAGCAAATGCATCAACCATTCCTGCAAACGGATCGGTTGTACTGACCACTACGATCACGTCAACAACTGCCGGGGCGCCGACGGGGACGGTGAAGTTCCTGGATGGATCGAACACTCTTGGTGTGGTGACGTTGGCTTCGGGAAGCGCTTCATTGACAGCGAAAAATCTAAGCGTTGGTTCGCATTCGATTACCGCTGTTTATTCAGGCGATAGCACATATGCCACGTCGACATCTTCGATTGTGACCTTGGCGGTTACGGCATCTGTACCGACCATTGCAACCACCACAACCTTGACCGTCTCAGCCTCAAATGTGTTCGCTGGAACGAATGTTTCGTTTTCGGCTACTGTGGCGCCTGCCAGTGGTACTGCAATACCAACGGGGGCGGTAACGTTCACCGATGGCTCTACAACGCTGGGCACTGCAAACCTGGATGCAACAGGTAGGGCGACCTATTCGACGGCAGCGCTTACTGTAGGCTCACACTCTGTGGTCGCGTCGTATGCGGGTGCCAGCACTTCAGCGGCGATCTTTACAGCGTCGGCTTCGTCGGCGGTTGCCGTGACAATTACTCCCCCAGGGTTCACCATTGCGTTAGCTCAAAGCACGAGCACCGCTACGCGTGGTTCATCCGCTACAAACACTCTGTCCATTACGCCTGTGGGCGGATTTAATGCGGTGGTTAATCTGACCTGCACCGGCGCGCCCTCTGGTTCGACATGCACGATCAATCCTGCTTCTGTTACGCCGAATGGCTCGACTGCTTCGACTGCAACGATTACCTTGCAGACGAGTGCCAGCGCCTCCATTCGGTCTGGATCTTCTACTGTCTTGCTCTCTTTGCTCGGTCTTCCAGCAATCCTCGGGATCGGTGTTTCGTTCACCCGATTCCGTCGCCATGGTTTCCGACTACTCGCGTTTAGCTTGCTCTCCATGCTGTTCGTGTTACCGGGCTGTGGCAGTAGTACTCCTAACGGGAGCTCTACCGGCAGGGCTACGACAGCTAACCTGACGATCACTGCCACTTCATTAGGAGCCTCGCAGCCTCCAACTCCACTGACATGGAGCGTCAACATCCAGTGACGCCTGTGAAGAACAGTGTCTGAAATGGAAGGTCGAGAGTTTTCTACGATACGCAGAGATAGTTAAGACACAATTGACAACACAGCTGCTATGCCTTCTACGGTTGATGCTACCTATGTTGTTGATTTATTTGGTGGACCTGAGCGGGATCGAACCGCTGACCTCCTCGTTGCGAAAACGCTGGGCAACGTATTTGCAACAACTTAGCTATACGAAACAAAGCAGTTTTAGGCACTAAAAAGCGGATCGAAATCCTTATTGGCCCCTTATTGGCCCCAGATTGGCCCCACGCTGGTACTTAATCCGCATCCACGCGGCATGACCGACAAGCCAGCTTTTCCGTTAGAGGGTTCAACAGAACCCACAAATCCTATTTCCTCAAACCAACAACACATCTCCGATAATGGCATTCGAGCAATTGACAGATACTCCCTCCCCCTACATACCATCCACCCCCTTAATGGTCTCTCCATCTGTACCGGACTTGTCACCACCTCAGCCGCCGACCGCCCAAATATCTTCAGATCAGCCGGCAGCACCCGAAACTTCGCACAACGATGTATTTCGCCAAGTGGCTAAGGCATTGATGGGACACGAGACCTCCTACTCCGTTGATGACAACGGCAATACCGTTGCCACCGAATCTCCAACAGTTCCTGGCCATTTCTTCAGAAATATCGTCACCGCAGCACTTCTGGGCGGTGCCGCGGGAGCCAATGGCAATCCTGCTCAAGGCTTCTTTGGCGGAGTTGCTCGCGGTGGCGCCGCGGCCGTGAACGATTCCCGCCAGCAGGATTTGCTAAAGCGCCAGGAAGCCGAAGAGGAATTCCAGAACAACCAACGTTCCCAGCAGATGCAGTTGGAGAAGAATCGCGACCAACGTGAGCAGGACGCTTTCGCCACTCAGGAGACTTTGCGCAAGGCACAGGTCGCGCAGGCTAACTCGGAGACACTCCGTCTGAACATGTTGACTCAGGGCGCGGATTTCGAACAACACGAGAAGACGGCGGAACAAGGTAAGCAGCACTTCTCCGACTTCGATGCCGCTGGTCTCGCGCCTGTCTTCAAAGGCATCCCGGAAACCGAGATGCAAGACCTCATCAAGAATCGCCCTGGTGCCTCCTCTTTCGATTGGGAGGCCACAGGTGTGAAGCTGGCTACCGGGGCCGATGGCAAACCGACCTACCAGTACACATATTCCGCCTACGACCCGAAGGGCAAAGTGCCTGTGTCACAAGACACCATTGACCAGTGGAAGAAGGACGGGATGGACAAGTATTATCCCGAAGTCTTCAACATCCTGAAGCCCGGCAAGGAAATTGACGCAACACATTACATCGAGTTGAAGCGCCTCGACTCGAAGCTATTCGGCGACAACCTTGTTCGTCAGAAGGCCGACGAGCAAACGCAAGAGTTCAAATCCAAACAGGCTCTCGCTGCGGCGCAGACCGCGCATGCTTGGGCGGAGACAGCCGCGGCCCGGAAGCAAATGGAAATGGCCGGACTCGCTCTCAAGCAACAGCAGATGTTGCCGAAAGCACTGAAGGCCTTGACTGATTCCGGCGGTGACTTCCAGAAGCTGGACGCAGGCGACAAGGTTGTTATCGGCGAGTCGCTCGGCAAGCTAATCGAAGGGGCCGAGAAAACCGTACATGATGTCCTCACCGCTGATCCCTCAGACAAGAACAATTACGCAGCAGAAGCAATGAGACAGATTGGTCAGTGGCGTGGTCTCGTAAATCAAGCGTTCACGGTATCCCAGAACCGACAAGACCGATTTGACATGGGTCTAATCGATAAAGGCCTCGGCGTTTTGGGCAGGATGTCAAAGGCAGATGCCCTGGCTGCAATCAACTCCTCCAAGTCCTACACAAATGCAGAGAAGATGGCGCTTCGAAGCGCTATCAATAAGACACCTGCCACGTTTAGCTTCAATGGTCAGACATTTGCGAACATTCCTCCCGGCAAGGTCGCGCTGTTCCTTCAAACACACCCAGGTGCAGAGCAAGTCTCTGAGCCAGAAGATGGACCACAGCCCGGCGACAACAGCAGTTCGCAGTTCTATCGTGGAATCAGGCGATCTTTGGCTCCGACCCCTGACATTTCCGCACCCGCAGAGGCCGGGGCATTCGGTGGCTAATCCTTTCTGGAATGAGCAATAACAACTCGAGAAAATAATGTCGGAATACGTGGACTAAGTCTTGTCTATTGCTTCTGATAACGATGCGTAGTCACCCCGTCCAAGCTCTCTAGCCCTAACTGATTTCCTCTCCCCTAGGAGTTGGTTTTTCAACTTTCAAGGACGAGGTTTGATTTGGATGCGGTGAAGAGTGAGGACCAAAATCTACAACGAACGGGTTCACCGCCGTCGTGCTTCAACGATTTCTTGTCCTTCGTAAATTCTGTTTGCAAAATTACGACTTGATGGATACCCTCATGTCTCGACGAGGACAATTCATGTCATCGACTGCCAGGCTCTTCATCTCTTTCCTCTTTGTGGCACAGGCCACCGGCCAAGTGACGGATCTGAGGATCGAACCTCAACAAGTCGACGCTGGAAGTGCGGCGACGCTCCGCTGGAACCTCAAGGATGGTCAGGCCGCTTATATTCTTGGAGTTGGGGAGATAGCTGGCAGGGGCTCGATTCAGGTACGGCCACGACAAACCACAGCTTACACGCTACTAGTAATGTCGCAAACGGGAATAACTTCCAAGTCAGTGGAACTCGAGGTCAAAAACGCGGCGCGCGGCGACGACGACACCTGTTCACCTAGACAATCCGACTATAAGTATCCGAAGACATTTACCTCAGCGGATACGTCGATCATTTCGGCTCTAGGCAGTATTCACCGAGTGTTGCAAGATCAAATGGGCTTGGTCGTAAGCGAAATTCAGACGCCACCATTGAAGCCTCACTTCTTCTTTAGTACCAATTGCGCTATCAAGGGCAATTTGGTCTTTCCCGGTGATGCGGCAACCTTTCCGGAAGACAAACACATAGGAGCTCGAAGAGTTTCCTATCAGGTTGAAATCTCAGAATCCTCTAGCGCGCGCAATCCCGGGCAACCACCCGAGTTGGGATACAGGATAAGTACGTTCATTCAATATAGGAGAAAAATAGAATCGACTTGGCGAATCGAGCAGAATGAAACTGCATATGAGAGAGCCTCAGAGATGTTGCGGGGCTCGCTGCCATTCCTACATAACTAGGCTTCAGAGGGGAACGCAATGAAGCGTCTGTCGGCTGCATCCGCAAGAGCCATATTGGCTGCGATCTGGGCGGCGTCTTTTCTCATTAACCTCACCATAGCCCTTTGTCTCTATTTGAATCATGATATTGGGGACGATAACTTTGAAAAGCTGACGACAACGCTGAATTCGTCTTACGTTACATACTTGGCTGCAGTCATTGGATGCTATGTGATCGTCTATACCAAGAAGCCAAAGACATCACTTAATCCGGGATTGTTCGTTGTGGCTTTGGTTTCCTCTCTCCTTTGGAATGGTGTTCTGAGTGCGTTTGTCTGGCCTCTCATCTTTGAGCGGGGAACCGTTGAGGGAGCAATTAAATACATCGGTTATTTCGCCCCTTTACTTTCCTGGATTGTGGCGCCGATTTTCACTGTATTTTTTGTGAAGAATGCTACGGAGTGACATCGATGCGGCGAATCTGTCCCGAATCCTTGTTCGGAATCCTCTTCCTTGCTATATGTCTGACTTTGGCTACTCCGGTTTACGGACAGGGTGCGAAGGGATATGCAATAGTGATTGGTCTTTCCGATTACCCACTTTATCCTCAAGACCGTCAGATTCATTTCGGAAAGAACGACGCAATAGAATTCGCTAAGTACCTTAAGACTGCGCCGGGCGGCACGTTCGACACAACCTTGCTTGTTAATTCGGAGGCGACAAGATCAGGCATCCTAACCGCAATTAAAAGCGTGGGAAAGGTCGCATCCAACAATGACCTCGTCTATATATTTTTTGCGGGACACGGTGCAGTTGACGATTCGGGCCAAGCGTATTTCATGCCGTATGACGCAGACTCAAAGTTTCCGGAAGGTCTTGGCATTCGTATGGACGAACTCCTGGGGGATGTTGCAAAGAATATATCTTCAAACGTCGTATTTTTCATTGACGCATGTCATGCCGGAGCAGCGTTGCAGCCGGGGGCAAGAGGGGATGAGAATGTTGTACCAAAGCTGACTGAGGAGTGGACAAGGGCGTTCAAGTTCAAAGGTGACAATCTGCTTTCGATGGGGTTTTTCGCTGCTAGTAGTAACGAAGTGTCGTGGGAAGATTCTGTCGCGGAACACGGTCTCTTCTCCGAATATCTATTGGAGGGAATTAAGGGAGCAGCGGACACAAATCCAATGGATGGCAGGATAACCGCCCAAGAACTATTTAGATATATAGAGCTTCATGTCCAGGCCGAATCGAAACGTAGGTTCAAATCGCAAAACCCCTTACGTTCCCCAATCTGGGTTGGTGACTTTCCGTTAGCACTGTATCCACCAAACCTGAAGTCACGAGCGGAGACGTTATCGGGCCACGTCAAAGGGAATCATCCGGACGTAGCCGCGAATCAAGCTGAGTTGGCTCAAGCACACACCGAACAACGACTTGAGACGATAAGACGGGAACGTCCACTTCTCAGGCAGTTTATTCGAGAAATGCCCAAGGGAGCAGATCTGGAGACCCATAGCAGTGGATCTATCTCGCCAGAATTATGGATCGATTGGGCAGTGAAAGACGGTTTGTGCGTCGATTCCAAGACCTCTACACTTCTTCCTCCGAGCGCAACGAACCGGTCTGGGCGGCCGGTCTGTGCTGAGGGAACCGTCGCGGCAGAATCAGCTTACAACGACGTGCGACTTTATCAATCGATGGTCGATGCTTTCTCTATGCGCAAGTGGAGGCTGTCGGGTGAATCGGCATACGACCACTTCAATAACACGTTCGCTAAATTTAGCGGGGCCAGTCGATCCCTCGGACGGATTTTAGCGGAGATGTCCAAGCGGGCGGTCAGCCAACACGAAATTTACCAAGAGATTCTCGTCACGCCTTCGATTCCAGTGGCGATGCTCCGTTATCTCAACTCCAATAGTGTGTTGAGCGATAACCCAAGCATTGAGGAGCTGGCACGCGTTCACAAGTTACTTAAAGAGAATGGCCTTGTAGAAGGTATGGCGGAGGCGATCGAGAAAGTTAACGAAGCAGAATCAGAACGGGATACTATTTTGCGTTGCAAATCTTCCACACCTGATCCAGCTTGTTCAGTTAAGCAAAGGTATCAATATCAGGTTCTCAGATCATCAATCACGTCTCAAGTGTACCCGCAAATGGTAATGGCGTTTGAGGTGGCATCTGTCGACCCACGGTTTATAGGAATTGGTGTTGCTCAGCCGGAAGGGACCTATCATTCAATCCACGATTTTCAGCCGCAGATGCGGATGTTTGGATACCTACACACAATGTATCCTCTCGTTCGCATTGGCATCTCAGCCGGTCAATTGAGTGATGCATATTCGGACTTGTCCGATAGTTCTCATATTAGGGACGCAATTGAGATCGGGAAGGCCTCGAGGATCTCTCATGGGACATCATTGCAATATGAACAAAATCCTGAAGAACTTCTAAGATTTCTCAAAGAGAGGAAAGTTCCGATCGTCATAATGTTAACCAGCGACGATCTTCTCTTGGACGTGAAAGGAGAAGATCATCCTTTTCGTTGGTATTTAGAGAGAGGAGTTCTTCTTGCACTTTCCACTAGCGATGAAGGCGTTCTAGGAACTAATCTCACGCAAGAGTTCGCACGTGCCGTAGAATCCTACGGTTTGAGTTATGGCGAACTTAAGACACTGGCACGAAACAGTCTCACTGTAAGCTTCTTGGCCGGTGAGAGCCTTTGGGCAACACCTTATCAGGCGATCACAGTAAAGGACTGCGAGGGCGATATTCCGGGAGCTCCAAATCCTTCTATCAGCTGTGCTCAATTCCTTAGCAAGAGCGATAAGGCCAAGCTTCAATGGCAACTTGAAAGCCAGCTTCTGAAATTCGAAGCTAGTTTTTAGCCGACGCATAATCTTCCGATTGGATTGGTATATCAACTGCGCCTAGCAGTGTTGTGGGACATTGGAAGCTAAATCGAATTTATCCCTGCCTTCGCTCGGCATGAATTCGCGTGCTAATATTACAAATTTCACGCGTCCAGGAGATATCAAGTGCGAAGCTTTGTTACCGCTTTCTACATCGCCTCAAATAGGTTCGAGCTTGATGTCTGTATCCGCCGAATGGAAGCTAAGATGAAGACCCGCAGGAAAACCTTCGGTTCCGGCAATGAGGAGGAGTAATGCTGGAAGATGATGCCGCGACCCCCTGAAAACGTTCCTGATGCTTAGCTGATCCGATCGAGACGGAGAGGGAATTTTCTGAGGGTGAGTGTGCCAGTCACCGATGAAGAGAAGACCCTCCTTAAACATTTCATTGATCTCATTTTGCTCTTTTGTGTGATCAGGAATGTAGCCATAGCGAGTCCGATGATCGGTCGGTCTCGGGCCAGTTGCTCTCAGAATGGAAATGCAAGAAGGACTGATACGTGCGAAAAGCTGGCCTCCGGCCTCATTGGCAAAAGGGGATGTTTGCTGATGCTGCACTATGTGGTTCAGGACGCAAGGGCTGATGGAGAGTTGCTGATCCCAATCTGGGATTCGGAAATGGAGCTTTCGTCGATACTTTTTGAGGAACAGGCAGGACACTGCTCATTTTTCTCCCAGTTGATTTCAGTTTGCAAGCCACCAGTTGCCCGCTCTGCATATCCTTCAATCCAATTGGGGTTCCATTCTCCCCCCGCGCTCTTGAGAAAAGCAGTCGTCGTCTGTGAAACGCGATGCACTGAACGCTTTGCGGGATCAATTAAGGCCTCAATCGCAAGGCCGGATGCCAGCGAAATAGTAGCCTGGAGTTCAATGAAGCCGTAAGGCTGGAAAACGGCCCCACAAGCGGGCTCCGTCAGTTCTCCGTCCCGCGAATCCGTCCAGATTGTCACATTCGTCTTCAATGCACCCTCTGTCGTCATGCCGCATTGTAAGCATGGCGATTGCGCGCAGAGAAGCACCGCATGACCGGCACAGGCGTGCGGTTCGGTCCAGGTAAAAATCAAAGGCGCGTCAATCTCACCGCGAATCCTCTGCGCGTTGAGAAGGTTCTCTGCCGTCCAATTGGCCGTGGCACTGATGATGAGCGATGCGCTTTGCAGTATTTCTAAATGCCTGAAGATGAACTCTTGATAGCTGAGATCGAATCCACGTACGGTCGCGTGAGGATGATCGCGTTGCAGCCTGCCCGCCATTCCGATCGCTTTATTCGTGCCGATGGATTCAGCGCCAAGTGGATGACGGCCAGTGTTTGCAGCCGTCAAAGCTTCTGGATCGATTATGTCGATACGTCCAACGCCTGCCTTCGTAAGTTGCTCCGCGATCGGTGCGCCCACAGAACCACAACCAATAACGATGACGTGCTTGAGCGCGAGAACTGGCTGATGCGGGTCGTGCCCACGTCCGTGAATCCAGTTTGCATCGACGCGGTCGATTCGAAGGCGTTGGGCCTTTACTGAAGACGAGAAGAGTCGCGCGGCAACAACCGCTTGCGGCATCTTGCCCTTCCTGAACCCATTCAAAGTTCCGTGCTTCCGAAATGTTCTGATCTCCGGAGTTTGTGGAGGCTGAGAAGAGACAGCTGCGAAACAGGGGCCGTTAGCTCCAGTGGCACCCAGAACAAAGTAATAGGTTGACAGCTTGAGACGACTAAAGCGCTCCAGAAGCTCTTTGCCGTTGGAGACCATTCGGGCCAATGCCACTAAGTCGCTTGCTGAGCGAGGGAATTGATTTGGGAGAAGGACCTCTGGGAGCCAGAGTAGGCACGCAGGGACAGTCTTATCGAATTGGGGCTTGTTGCCCCACCGATGGCGCTGCCAAGTTAGAACCTGTGCTTCGGACTCACCAACGATGCTCCGTGTCTCTCCCGGCCAAATACGGACAAATCTACTCGGAGCATTCGCATTGAGCAGGCTGAAGACCGATGCCGCATCATCCTCAAGACTGAAGTTCCAATAGGAGTAGAACTCCGCTTGAAAGTCTTCCAGGTTCAGACCGAGTTCACCCCGGCGAATTAGATCGACGACCTGCCCCAAGAGAACGCCGAGAACATCAGCCGGTTCGTTGGGCCGTAAAATGCGGTTCGTTCGCCGAAGACAGAGATTCCCATCTGGTTCGACATGAGGCCATGAGGGAAAAGTTGGGACATCGGCCAGAAGGAACTTAGGTAGGGAGTACGGGAACTGGTGATCTACGATGACATGGCAGCGATAGACATTCTCTTCCGGCTGTACATAGAACTCCCAGCCCTCAATTGGTTCACGCGGGGCGTGTTTATTCAGTTCAGCTTTGGAGAGGCGACGTGCACACCAAGTTGAGGTTAAGAAGGCATCCGCTTTCGCAATGCCTTCCTCCTGCATTCGCCGTGCGATGCCTTCAGGCATACCTGCTATCTCCGCCTTTGGAGACAGGCTCCGATGATGCGGCTTTTCGTGCGATTTCATCCACCAGAGACTTTGTCATAACGTACGGCGCTTCAACGACCGCGCCACGGACAGACTTCTTTAGTTTTTGGTCCATGACCGTGAATTCAAGTGGCTCAGGGGTCTTCTCATTGGGGCTTTCCCCCGTGCAAAAGAACTCGCCTTTTGCGTCACTTATAATGCCCTCGTATTCCTTCTTAGCCGCATGCGAAGGGGGATCGCACTCGTCGTCCTTTATCGGGCAACTGCTGGACACAATACGTCCTCCGTCACGAATCTGAGACAAGGCGTTCTTCGCATCGGTAGAGACCTTGGCTTTGTCGCCGAGTTCAGAACGGCTGTCCCAGGAGAGCGTGTGCCACGAGCAATGATGGGGAGTTTCGAGCAAATCGTACTCTAGGATAGCGGGTGTATTTTTGTGTTTTGCCCATAGCTTTTCCCAGATGAGAACCTCGGCATCACCGCCATTGATGTAGTTCTTGATCGTTTTACGTGCTCCGCTATCAGCAAGCTCCATGTTGATGATGACGCTTGAGTGATTCTTGCGGAGCTTTTCTTCTTCCTCGTCATCGTCGGACTTCGGAAGTGGCGCCAGAAGCCGCGCCTTGAAAAGTTTGCTTGTTACCCCATTGACCTTCGTGATGTCTTCGTCGATCTTGACGACGATCTCCAGAATGTCGTCTGTCTTACCGTTTTCATCTTCTCCAAGAATCTGAATGCGGTCACCCTCGTCAATACCTGCGCACTTCTTGGTGCGAGCGATCTCTACGCGGCGTTTTGCCTCTGAATTGAAGGCCGTAGCGTCATCACACAGTTTGTGGTCAGCACTCGCCCGTCGGAAAACGATAGGAGAAGACCATATTTCCTGAATCAGGATGTGCTTTTCCTTGTCGGCTTTCTTGTCATCGGCGTAGTCGGCAGGCTTACCGAGATGGAAGTGGTTCTCGATACCGCGGCAATGGTCTTGGTCGGGGTGAGTTAACAGGAAAACGTCAACAAACGGGCGCCCAGCTTTGTCCTTCTTGAGCCGCGCGCGAAGGTCCTTAGCAACGTCTCGCGTGCTGTCTTTGGGGTCGTCAGCCGCCGCTGTGATGTTGCAATCAATCAAGATTGTTCGGCCATCGTCAAGGGTGACCAGAGTCATCCCCCCATTTCCGACGGGAAAGAATGTGATCGTAGTTGCCATGCAGGAATCTCCTACGGAACTGGCCTCGTCTTCAATGCGGCGGGGTCGTCCCTCCATCGACTAGAATACAGTTACTATACCCCATCTAGTTTCTAGATGGTGAGTGTGGAAAAGAGGTACGTATTGGAAATCAAGCAAAGAACGCCAGCACGCTGGGGGCAGGAGAGAAGGCTGGAGTTTATCGAGTTCCGCCTACAGTGGGAAGGGCGGGTGAATCGTGGAGATCTCGTTGACTTCTTTGGTATCTCGATTCCGCAAGCATCAGTCGATTTCGCAAGATACCGGGAGCTCGCACCAGAAAACGCGACTTACGACGTGCTTGAGCGTGCATACATCGCGAGCAAATCTTTCAGTCCAGTGTTGCTAAAGGTGTCCCCAGACGACTACCTGACCAGGTTGTGGGCAGTTTCTAGTGGCGTCGAAGCTGAAAATTCCTCATTTCTCGGATGGAAGCCGGAAACGGGTTTAGTAGCTGACCAAGCTCGTCCAGTCGATGGCGAGATTCTTCGGACCATTCTTGCTGCCACGCGAGATCGGAAGATTGTTCGTATCAAGTATCAGTCCGTCAGTAGTTCGAGCATTTCTTGTCGAAATATCAGCCCGCATGCTCTCGGGTTCAATGGCAGTAGGTGGCACGCTCGTGCTTTTTGCCATGAGAGGAACGCGTTTCGAGATTTCGTGCTCGGACGAGTGAGAGAGGCACTTATTCAGGGGACATCGCCGATCGATCCAGCTTCTGATTCAGACTGGCACAACATGATCGCCGCAGTCATTGTTCCACATCCTAAACTTTCGGATGACCAGCGGCAGATTATCGAGGCGGACTATTGCATGACAGATGGCAAGCTGATCTTGCAGGTTCAAGAAGCCATGCTCTTCTATAACCTAGAACATCTCGGACTGCTGAACGACACACAGAACCTCCGGAAGGGGCTAGCCCTCGCCAACCGATCCGAACTAAAGAGCTTTTACAGAAAACACGGCTTGCTGGATTGAAGCGAGTGCTACGCCTATTAGCTTGTGAACGAATCTTGGGGCACCCTCAATGCAGTTTCGGCAGATGTGCATTGAGAATTTGGACTGCAATTTATAAAAATCGCATTGACAATTTCGGAAGGAACCTTATGGAAGTTTCCAAATTGAAGGTTGAACTCTATGACGTCGCTGCGATTCTTTTGCCCGGCGTGTTCTTCATCATGGAAATATGGGCCACGCTTTTCGGGATGCATTCAGTGGTCACGACAGTCAAAGGTCTAAAAGGAACTGAGCTCACGGTAATGTTGCTCTGTAGCTTTGGAGTGGGCAACCTCGTGCAAGAAGCAGGGAATGTCTTGTTCACTCGTACGATGGGAAAACGGTTCTTCTATGCAGCCCGTGATGAATTTTGGAGCTCTCACGAAGCAGAACTCGTTCGTTCGAAGATCGAGCGGGAAGGATCGTGCAAGCTCGCCGATGTCGATTCTGCCTTCGAATACTGTCTCACTCGGGTAGCAGGAAAATTCCCGAAAAGGGACGTTTTCATGGCCATCTCCGACTTTTCGCGCTCTCTCTTTGTGCTCTCGTTATTCGCGATATTTCCGTTGTATCGTTCCGTGCTGTATGCATATGGAACCGAAGTACGCGTGAGAATCTCTGTTGCATATGCATGTCTCGTGCTTCTTACCGCGTGGCTAAGCTGGACGAGAATGCTTCGGTTCAGAAAGTATAGTGACAGACCTGTATTCACGACTTTCCTCGCGTGCGGAGAAGAGGGCGGCGACAACAGTTGAAGACAAGAGCCACTCCGTGTAAATCGGGACCATCTGGTGTTTGATCGCACATCGCTCTGCGAGGATAGCGGGCCTTTCCTAACACGTTGCGATCATTGAGATCGTTTCGACTTAAACAACGAAGCCACTGACTGGGGGGATACCTATGGAGGGTTGTCCCCATCAGTTGCCACATACCAGGGAACCTTCTTCGACTGAAAGAGGTCAGGGTATCGAGTGGTAAGGAAGCCCAACATGCGCTTTGCGACTCGGGCGCTATGTTCTACTTCCTTTTCCCACTCTTCTCCCGCAAGCCCATCGCTGTGTGTGGCTTCCCACCGGATGGTGCGCATTCCCAAGATGAGACCCGCCGTAATAACCAGCGCAGGGCCAAGTTTTTGTTGATCCACCTCATTCCGATATCCGCCGATGTGTGATCCGTTATTAGTGGAAGTCATGGGAAGTCACCTGGAGGCGGCCCGAAGCTCCGTCAAGCGAAAGCTCCTTGAATGAACTGGCCATCACGTGAATGATCGGCCCTTCTTTCTGAAGGAGACCTTCAACCGCAATGAACTTCGCTGTTGTGATCACCTGTCGGTTTTTCTCAAAGAATTCAGGGCCAACGAAGACGTTGAAGACGCCCGTCTCATCGGAGACGGAGAGGAATACCACTCCTGACGCAGTCCCCGGCCGTTGTTTGGCGATCGCCAGGCCCGCAGTTCGGACATAAAAACCATCCGGGCGATGAGCGAGATCCACTGCGCGCAGATAGCCCTTCTGCTGAAGCTCCTGACGACGAAACCACATTGGATGCGGCCCTGTGGTCACGCTGCTGACGGCGTAATCTGCAACCAGCCGTTCTTCCGCTGTCATGGGAAGCAGGGGAGACTCGGAGACTTCTTCCCGAAGCCAGCGGCTTTGCTGCATGAGTAGTGGACCTTCCGGTCTACCTGCTCGTTCGATCTGCCACAATGCATCCCGTCGATGCACCACCCCATCCAGGCTGTTCAAAGCACCGACATTTGCTAGCAGAGATAGCTCCTTACGATTCAGTTGTGGAACTCGAAGAACGAGATCGTCGACCGAACTGAACCGTGCCTGCATTCGCGCTCGTACGATAGCTTCACTACATTGACTCCGTAGTCCGCGGACGTATCCGAGACCAAGGCGTAGAGACAAGGAGTGATCCGCCTCGTGTTCGACAGAGCACGGCCAATCTGAAATCTGGATATCGATGGGTTTTACTCGCAATCCGTGCCGTCGGGCATCCTCGACGATCACTGAAGGGCTATAGAAACCCATGGGCTGGTTGTTGAGCATCGCGCAGGTGAAGGCTGCCAGATACTTCACTTTGATGTAGGCGGAAGCATAGGCGATCAGTGCAAAGCTCGCCGCATGACTTTCCGGAAAGCCATAGAGCGCAAACGAACTGATGTTCTGAATGATAGTTTCCTGAGTCTCGGTATCGAGGCCATTCGCCGTCATTCCTTCGCGCAGACGGCCTTCAAGATTCTTCATGCGTTCCCAAGAACGACGCATGCCAACGGCACGTCGCAGTTCTTCCGCCTCGGAACCAGTAAAATTTGCGACCACCATTGCCATGCGTAACAACTGTTCCTGAAAGAGAGGCACACCAAGCGTTCGCTTTAGTGTGGATTCCAGCGAAGGGTGTGGATAGCTCACCTCTTCCTGCTTTTGCCGCCGCCGCATGTAAGGGTGCATCATCTTGCCGACGATGGGACCGGGTCGAATGATGGCAACCTGAACTACCAAGTCATAAAACTTCTCGGGACGATTGCGCGGCAACGAGGACATCTGCGCTCGACTCTCAACCTGAAACATGCCGATGGTGTCCGCTCGTTGAAGTGTGCGATACACCTCTTCGTCTTCGGGAAGTTGCGCGAGATCGAGTGGCTCTCCATAATGCTGTGGCACTAGCGTCAGGCAGTCTTTAAGAACAGCCATCATGCCTAGCCCTAAGAGATCGACTTTGATAATTCCAAGGTTGGCGCAGTCTTCCTTATCCCACTGCACAACGGTTCGCCCCGGCATTGACGCGCGTTCGAGGGGCACGACCTTGTCGAGAGCTCCCTGACAGATCACCATGCCGCCAGAGTGTTGCCCAAGATGTCGTGGAAGGTCCTGAACCCTCATGCAGAGTTCGAGATACTTCGCGATGCGTGGATGCTGTACATCGAAGCCCGCATTCTGGAACGAACGGGCCATTGTGTCATTTGGGCCCTTCCATTCGTAATTCGCGACAAGTCCCGAGAGACGTTGGAGTGATTCTGGGTCGAAACCAAGAGCCTTCCCGACCTCGCGTGCCGCAGACTTGCCACGATACGTGATGACGTTGGCAGTCATAGCTGCCCCTAGCTGTCCATACCGCTCGTACACGTACTGGATGGCCTGTTCACGCTTTTCTTCCGAAGGAAGATCGAGGTCGATGTCAGGCCACTCACCACGACTCTCTGAGAGAAAGCGTTCGAAGAGCAGTTCCATGCCCACTGGATCGATCGCAGTGATCTCAAGGGCATAACAAACGGCTGAATTTGCTGCGCTCCCTCGTCCCTGAATGAGAATGCCGTGTCTCTTACAGAATTCGACTATGTCCCAGACGATGAGGAAGTAGCCTGCAAAACCTAATTTCGCAATCAGCTTCAGTTCATGTGCGACCTGTTTCTTGGCTCGTTCGAGAAGGCCTGCATTGCGTTTCGATCCATATCTCCGTGCAACACCTTCAGCAACGCGTTTCCCCAGATAGCTGTCCATTGTCTCGCCATCGGGTACTGGATAGCGGGGAAATTCATATCCCAAATCAGAGAGCTGGAACTGGAGTCGTGATGAGAGTTCGACTGTATTTTCAATTGCTCCAGGCACATCGCGAAAGAGTGCTGCCATGCGGTTTGCTGGACGGAGATGCCGTTGATTATTTGTGGCTAAGAGGCGTCCCGCATCGTCGAGACGGGTGTGATTGCGCACTGCGGTGAAAAGGTCAGCAATCTCACGGTCGTATTTGGTTGCGTAACGTACTCCGTTGGTCGCTAGCACAGGCAGTCGAAGTGACTCTGCGATCCGCATGGAGGCATGGTTGCGCCACTCCTCCGCACGCTCTCGATGACGCTGCAATTCCACGTAGACAT
Source organism: Terriglobus roseus (assembly GCF_900102185.1). Classification (NCBI taxonomy): domain Bacteria; kingdom Pseudomonadati; phylum Acidobacteriota; class Terriglobia; order Terriglobales; family Acidobacteriaceae; genus Terriglobus; species Terriglobus roseus. Next base: position 699,472 of record NZ_LT629690.1, read on the forward strand.
TGTTCGGACCGAAGATTCGAACGAGGTGCTCTACGGTTTCGCGGCCTGCGGATTCTCCCCCTCGCATGAGGGCAGCCGCGAGCGGTCCCTCGTCGCCACCGGTAAGACATATCAATCCACGCCCGTACTCTTCCATATCCGCAAGCTTGGCGGAGCCTTCCTGCTTGGTGCTCTCCCGCATCTTGAAACGCGTGATGAGTTGGCAAAGGTTTTGATAGCCCTCTCGTGTTTCACAAAGCAGAGGAAGGCGAACGGGTTCCGATAGATGTTGATGCGGAAGCCAAACGGGTGGAACGAGACGATGGCCGAAACCGGTGACGGCAACTTCAGCACCCACGTGCGCAATGATCTTGTTCTCCGAAGCGATCTTGTGAAATCTTGCAGAACCGTAAAAGCCGTTCCGGTCCATGAGAGCGATGGCTGGCATCTCAAGATCGAATGCACGCTCGGCGAGTTTCTCAGGTTGGGACCCTCCCTCAAGGAACGAGAATGCGCTCGCAGAATGAAGTTCGATATAACGATCAGTCATAAAGACCTGCCACGTGCCACTCATTCTGAACGAAATCCCTCGCCAACCTGCATGCGAGAAAGCTGCTGTCCGCGGATCGTGCAACGACATCCCACTGTTCGTTGCCCCAGATCGCTTCGTTCCACCAATCACCACCACTTAGCCAGGGGCCATAGGCCCTTTCCACGCCATAACGACGTGATCGAAAGTAGAACTCATAGGGGCGTCCCAAATGCACCTCGACGGTAGTTCGTTCCGCCGGACGAAGAGTGCGCAAACACAGACGCTCTGTTGCAGTGAAGGGAAGTAGTTCCGTGCACACAATGGCAAAGGGTTCGACGTGGAAGTCATCTACTCGCCTCGTGTCATCGAGAACGGCTTGCCCTACATTGCCCTCCCCAACAATCGCCGCGATGCGAGCAAGGGTGACGTCTAGTCTTCCTGGCTCCGGTAACTGAGGTGAGAAGAGGCCAAGCTGTACCTTGTTCGTTGCACCTGGCTCGGCGTGCAGATGAACTTTCAGAATCGAAGCCTGTGGGGGATGTCCCTGTAGATTGAGATGAAGCAGCTTCAGCCAGAGCTGTTTGTCGTTGGTCGGTACGCGGGGATTCACAGTTCGTTCGTGACTTCCACCGCCTTCGAGATGCAGCGTAATCGTGATTGATGCCAAAGCATAGACGCGCGACTTCGCTCGTAGAATCAATTGTTCCAACATCGTCGAGAGGCCAAAGAGGAGCGACTCCAGATCATCGAGCGGAAAATCGAGATCTGCCTCTTCTTCCAAAACGAACGGCACATCAATGGGTTGCAGAAGATGGGGCCGTTCTCCACGCGCGAGTTGGAGCAGACGTTTGCCGTCTTGTCCGAGGCGCGAGATCAACGACGTTTCGGGTAGAGACGACAATGCACCCACGGTACGTATGCCCCATGCACGAAACGTCTCTTCCTGGGTTTCGCTCATGTCCAGCACGGATAACGGAAGACCGGACAAGCCTTTCGCTTCATCACCTCGGCGCACCACCTGAATCGGAATTCCGCCTCGTAGCCCTCGTGCCAAGCAGATAGAAGCATGAAGATTCGAGCTCACAGTAATCGATGCGGAGACGCCTATTGCGCGAAGCCGTTGTCTCAGCTGCTTCGCCAGCATGGCCGGTGGCCCGAATAGGCTTTCCGTTCCGGAAGCATCTAGGACACAAACAAAGATGCCGTTGACGCTTCGATCTTCAATGCGAGGAGAGAAACAACCTGCGCACTCAAGGAGAATAGTTCGTACCGCATCTTCGGTGCATAGCGATCGATCCAGTACCGTGACACCTTCGAAGGTGTCCACTTCAACCTTCGTCATCCCGGGTCGAAGGCCTAGAAGTCGGGCGCGCGCATTCAGGGCACACACGGTTTGCTGTGGAGCCTCTCCTTCGAAGACCACACACGGTTTCTCGCTCAGTTCTGGACGAAGGCGCAGAAGGGCTTGCGCGGGAAACTCCCGTGCGTAGACGCATACGTAGAGTTCGGAAGGCATCTTCATCTCGGCCCTACCCAACTCGTGCGTCGCTGCCAGCGCGCCTCTGTCGCACGTTGTGGAGGCTTACGCATCGGGATGACATTGGAAGGTGTTTGTACGAATCGCTGGCGCAACACTTGCACTCGTGCATTCAGTCCCGTGAATACAGTTCGTTCTTCATTCGTGTCGTCCATCGGATGCAGGCGAAGTTGCAACTCGGAACTACTCTTCGCGCACGGATATTGCGAGAGGAGAAGGATGCTGGACTGAGTATGTTCTGCCGCGACACGATAGCGATGCCAGGTGGAAAGTTCGATCCGCGCAGCGTGTTCCGGTGCGATGCCTCCAAGGTCGAGCACGATCGCACTGAAGCCACCTGTCTGAATCAAGAGATCCGCGGAACGCAATGCCTGCTCGATCGCATCGTAGGCCCGCGCACGACGCGTTATACGTTTCGTAGTCATCGTTGGGATCAGGCTCGGCTCGAAGGTTTGCGGAATCGGACGTGGCTTCGTAATCGGTTCGGCGCAACGAGCAGCAACGGCTTCATCTCCCAGGAATCGATCCACGGCTGCGGAAAGCCCCTTTGCTTCGGAACGTGGATGCGTCCCATGTCCGCCGCCGTGCAGACCTTTCGTTACAGCCTTTGGAGTGAAACACGCAGTTGGTAAAGAGAACTGCTTCGTTTCCTGCGCTTCGATGCGTTGCTGAACACCACAACGTATCCAAAGCAAGCGCTTCAGATCGATCCCCACAGAAGCCGCCGAGGAGGGATGGAACGTGTTCGTTGCATCGATCCAGGCACAGACTCTTCCGGATGCAGTCACACGCGCAAGAAATGAAAGTACGACCGAAGTTCGACCGGAACACTCTTCGCCCACCAATTCCGTGAGTGCGCCGACTGGAAAACCACCTCGGAGCAATTCATCGAGCGTGGCTATACCGACCGCACTTGTAGGCCGAACGATCTTCGGCGGTGGAGTCAACGCAGACGGAATTCGGGAGGCTAAGGCAGCCTCCACTTGTACCCGGATTGTGTTGGAGGAGGGCATGGCGTCTTCGCCATATATTCGCCTATTGCAGTGGGGGATCGTCAAGTGGGATTTGCACACCCAGATGTGCAATGAGAACGTAAGTGTTGTGAAATAAAGGGGAAATTTTATATGAGCCTTTGACAAAACCCCGCCCTCTGCCTTGAAATCCAAGCCAAACATTTTCTTGCAGTGGGGTACTAGAGAGTGACAATTTGTGCGGGGTTCAAAAGCACGTACGGGGTGGTGCTTTGCGCGGATTCCCAAGAGACCACCGGCGCGATGAAATTCGATGTATCAAAACTCGTAATAATGCCGCCTAACGGTGACGTCAATGATCAAGTTCGGATGATATTCACAGGGGCTGGGCATGGACCCCTCATAGATAAATTGGTAGCAGCGATGTGGCAGGCGGCTTTGCAGGGCAGCGAAGACAAATCCCACGATGCCGTCCTATCGCGCATCGAAGATGCCGTGATAGCTGTCCATCAAAAGTTGTGGCAACTCTATGACGACGCAAGTCGACCACATGCTGAAATTCTTTTCGCGCTCCACACGTATGGAGAGGTAAATCTCTACAGAGCGACAGGTCCTATCGTTTCGGGTGCTATTTCGAGTCACGCATGCATTGGCATCGGTGGAGAGTTAGGGAATTTCATTACTGCTCATTTTCGGTCTCCGAACGATGATTTGGAGTCAGATGTCAGTACCGCACTTTATATCGTCGAAAACGCAAAGAGATACGTGGATGGTTGTGGTGGCGAGACGCAGATCGCCGCATTAATGCGGGATGGAACCATCAGCAAAATGTACGCATGGGAAGCAGGAAAAATGGCTGAAATACTGTTCTCGATGGGGGCCGAGGTGTTCAGTCTATTCGCGCTTGCAAGCAACCCCAAAACTACTCAAAAGGATCTTCGTGATTCGTGGCGTTCTGTCCTGAAGTATGTCAACGAAGACCGGATAAAGCTGAGGCAGGAGGTGCGCCACATGATCAAAGTTAGCTCATCCCTAAAGAAATCACTTCAGATATTTTATCGACGTATTATGTGGCCTCCGACCAGATCGACGGTTTCTAGTAGTTCAGAGGATCAACAGTGAGGATCTTTGATGTGCGGTCGATTCAAACGAGGCGCGGATAAGCAGCGCGTCGCCAAGGTCTTCAAGGTGACGGCTGGCTTGGATGAGACAGTCTTTGATGAAGGCGACGATCTGCGACCGCAATCCATGCAGCCCGTCATCTACACCAACGATGGGGGCGAACGTAAGATCGAGTTGATGCGTTGGGCGTTCAAGCTGCCCGATCGCCTTCTCTTCAATGCGCGTTCCGAAGGCATCAATCACTCGAAGTTTTGGAAAGACGCGTTCCAAACCGGGCGCTGCATTCTTCCGGGCGATGCGATCTATGAGTGGCAGAAGGTCGAGCGGGGAAAGAAACCGAAATGGGAATTCACTATTCCTGATCAACATCCGTTCGGCATGGCTGCAGTTTGGAAGCTGTGGAAGAATCCAAAGTCCGAACACTGGGAGAAGACCTTTGCAGTACTCACTGGAGAGCCGAATGAACTGATGGCGCCGATCCATAATCGAATGACGACTTTTCTAGAGCCCAAGGACTATGAAGAATACCTTGCCCCTTCGGCACGACCTCCGGTTCATTTGCTTCGCATTCTTCCAGCGGACAAGATGAAAGCTGAACTTGTGGGTGCATCTCCTATTAGCGATGCGCAGGTGAGTTTCTTCGATAGCCAATGACGGACCAATGGCTTTCTGAACCTAATGGTCGCGTAAAGTGGCATTTCGTTATATGAAGTTACATAGCGTGTGAGATTGACGGATCGGTGTGCAAGTTCGGTTCCGCCTTCCTCGATCAGTGCATGGGCGTGAAATCGGAAGCCAAGTAAGCTGGTTCACCCTGGCGGCGTATTCAACCAGATTGAGGCATCTGCGTACGCGAAAGCCTGGTCGATGACGAGTGTCTGACTGATCAGGGGTTTGCCATTAGGAGGCAGCGAGATGCCGGGAGAACTAGTGACAGTTCCGAAAAAATTGATACATATGTTCTAGATCATCTCAGAAGGAGTGGCACGCATAAGTTCCCATTTCCGAGGCTCGAGTACTTAGAAGCAATTCTGCAAATGGATATCCCCTCGGGACGTTCCGAAAGCCCCTTCTGCCACGCTTCCACATAAATTCCGGAGATAACAGTGAGTTTTGACACTGGTCCTAGCTATAATCTGTCCACATTGCCATGAGCTCCTTGTCCATTCTCTCCGACGCAGCGGTAGGCAGTACACGCGATTACCTTTCATTCGAAAGGTACACGGATCCTCTGATTGAAATCCTTTCCGACCCGAATGCAGAGACCCCGTTTACTGTTGGCATCTTCGGAGCCTGGGGCAGCGGAAAATCGAGCTTGCTTCAAATGCTCGATGAGAAGCTCGAAGCCAAAGATCCGAAAGGTTTCGTCCGCGTTCATTTCAATCCCTGGGTCTATCGTGGAGAAAAAAATATCCTCATCCCACTTCTACATACCCTCCAAGACACTCTTGAGGAGGATGTGATGCATCGCTTTACAGAGTCAGCGAAGAAGATCGGAGATGTTCTGCTGCGCCTTGGCGCCGACGTGCTGCTCAAGAGACTTACCGCGGACTCGGTATCGCTAGAAAAGCTGGAAAAGCTCGAAGCGAAATACCTTGAGCATAAGGGACAGGTTGAGAGTCAGATTCGAAAACTCCGACTCACCCTGCAAGCGGAAGCCGACAACATCGCCGCAAAGGGGGCGCGTCTGGTCTTTTTTGTGGACGATCTGGATCGTTGTGAACCTGAAGAGATCATCAATCTACTGGAATCCATCAAGCTCTTCTTGGATTTGAAGAATGTGTTCGTAGTACTTGCGGTTGATAAGGAAGTGATTGATCGCGGAATCGAGGTCAAGTACAGCGCGTTTCAGTTCGAGAAGTCGCGCAAACTGGCAGTTGGGGCTGAATACATCGAAAAGATGGTCCAACTCCCCCTTCAGCTCTATCCGCTGCATAAGAAACAGATCCTATGGTTCATGAATAGATTCGGGCCTGGGGAGGCGGTGAAACCGCACCTTTCCCTACTGGAGAGCATCGTTCTACCCAATCCGAGGAAAATTAAACGCATACTTAATATCCTTGCCGTCAGCTCCCATATCGCCGATCAGACACAAGGCATAGAAAATCTCGACCGGAGTTTGCTGGCGAGGCTAGCTGTTCTTCAGGTCCAAGCTGGGGACCTTTATTCGCAGATTGTGCGCATGCCGGACGCCCTCTTTGCATTCGACGGTTTGGCGGCGGATCCTCCAACGTTCGATGTTCACAATCCGGGTACCTTCGCGCGCTTCGGTGCCCGTAGAGATGCCATAGTGCAGCTCTGCAAGGATTACTACAGGCCGGAATCATTTCTTAGTGCGTTGTTCCGAGGCGACGAAATCACGGTTGGCGGAAAGAAGTCGACTCCTGGGGCATTCTCAAACCTGCGCCCGGACGATTTGTCGATGTACCTTTCGATGTTGGGTGCTTAAGAGATGCCCCCTCCTGAATTCTTGACCCAATACGGCCTTCATCGAGATCCCTTTGAGCTTCGCGAACTGAATCCTCTTATGAGGCCGAGCGATGGCGAACTTCTCAACGAGATTGTGGATTGCGTACCTGCTTATTCGGAGCTGCGCCGGATAGATACATATCTCAGAGAGAACGCCGCAGGAGATGAGCCGCTCTTCCTTTTAGTCAAAGGAGCGGATGGTTGTGGCCGATCCTCCGTCGCGAATTGGCTGCTATCCCGTTATTGCTTTCATCGCGGCATCGATCCCGCACATTTCTTTGTCCCGAAGCGGTCTTTCGGAAACAACGATGGTTTCGGAATCCTAAAAGAATGGCTGGGTCTGTTAGTCGACGAGATTGAGGACCAGGCAGTTCAAGGGCCTGATGTCACTGAATTCTGGGAGAGGCGGAAGAGGGCCACGCCTGACGATGTCCTCCCGTGGCGATCTCTCGCGCGGAACATCGCTTCTCAGTTAGGTTCAGTCGCCGGCGGTCCCTATGGATACGGGGTGTGCCTTGAAGATATCGGTGTTCCGGCGGTGGTCGACACGGCACTGACCGTCTTTGCCAAGGCACGCACGGTATGTATCTTCACCGTGGGCGACTATGAAGGTGAAAAGAAGAAGGTCGTCTCGTTTTTCGAGAGCTATCAGGAACCTGTAAAGAGAGAAGTCCTTCGCATTGGTCCGCTCAACGGTCTTGACATTCGCCATCTAGTTCACAAGCGTTGGGATCTGGTGACAAATCGGACAACCCAGCCTCCTTTCCCACCGGACATGGAGTTGGCCTGGGCGGATAAACAACGCCCCGTCAAACGAGTGATGTTCCTAATTAGTAAGCTTCTGCAGCTGAAGACCACGGATTACGAAAGCAAGCGTTGGCCCCACGATACTGTGCTAGCTTTCGCGAACCAGGAGATCGAACAAAAGATAAAAATTCTGGATACGATATGAGGCGCTTCTATCCATCCCGCAATCCTTTTCCTTACCAGGGCGCACTCAGCGTTGCCGATGAGGAACTTCCCGAGTCCGAGAAAGAGTTCGATTCCACGCCGACCCTTCCGCTCGCACCTGTTGCGAGACTGGTGACGCTCACCCAGGAATATCTTGACCGTTTTGATCCAATTCAGAAAAAGCGCGGTCAAATCGTGGCTCTTCGCGGCGAAGCTGGCACTGGAAAGACGCATACTATCCATTACGCGCAGCGCGTGACCTATCGCCCAAAAGGGTCCCCGGCAGGTCAGTTGCCGGTGCAGCTCTACGCTAGCGCCGACAGTCCCGACTTCTTTCGAATTTACGTTTCACTGTTGACGGGCATCGATCTCGAGACGATGCGCGGGATCGGTGAACGTTTCACAGCCGTTCTGACCGGTGAGGAATTGGACCCGCACGGTGGAACTTCAGACCGAGTCGCCAATACTCTTCGCGAGGATCCCGATCAAGCCCAGCGTCTGTTTGCTGAAGGAGCGGTGGAACGGGGCAAAATCGAAGAACGCCAAGAGGAAGAACTTCGGAAGGTTTCAGGTGGCGCTGGAGAAGATCTTCGACGTGCGTTGCCGTTTCTTTCGGCCAGTCCAGCGATGGCAGAAACCGCTTTCAAATGGGTGACTGGACAGGCTGTCAGTGCGGAACAGATTCGACAGCTTGGTGTGTCCGGCCCCATGACGGCCGAAGTGGCGCGCGCCGCGCTCCGACTTTTTGCGCGAGTTTTCCGGCGTGCTGGCCGGCCCCTCATCTTGTGCATCGATCAATATGAGAATCTGATCGACAGTGCTGACGCGAAGGCGAATGCCGCCAATATTGGGTGGATTCAGAACCTTATGGACGATGCCGCGGCCGAGAACGGCATGGTCGTAATTTCTGGGAACGAGAAGGCCTGGCGGGAGCTTCCGGGCTACATCCAGTCTCGAGTACCTGATCTTAACCTGATCACATTGCAGGCGTGGAGCCCAAGCGAGATTGAACAGGTAATCAGTTTGTATCTCCATCCCTTCGATCAAATATCGGAACAACCCGGTGAAGACGATCTATTTCCGTTCACGAAGGGAGCGACTCTGCGGATGTGCGAGTACAGCGGTGGCAATATACGTCGCGTTCTTCAAGTCGCCGCCGCAGTTTTCGACAAAGCGCAAACGGGAGAATTGCTCATTGAGCCCGTTGTGGTAGAGAGCGTATTGCTTACCGGAAGCCGGATGTTTTTTACGGAATCTTCGGTCCGCGCCGAAATTAAACAAATCATCCTGGAGCAAACGCTGCCATTCACTACAGAGGCAGAGGTCTACGATAGCCGGATCGATTTCTGTATCTCAGGGCCCGATGGTCATCCACGACTTCTAGTCATGGTTAGCAAAGCCATCTTTTACGCGGACGAAGCCGATACGGCGCTCCGTCATTTGGATCTCATCCGTAAACTCCAATACCACAAGGATCCGGCGCGCTTTCTCCTGGTGGTATTGGGATACGTTAGTCCCCAAGTGACACCACGTCTGCTACCTTTCGTCCACGAACTGATTGTGTACCGAGCCGATACGTTCCGTGGTAATTTCACGAATGCGCTGAAGCATATGCCACCGGTGATATCTCTTTCGTCTCCGTCGCCGAAGGTTCTTGAGAGTTTCGAAAAACAGATTCAGGTACTGCAAAGCAGTATTGAGGATCTTCGCCGTGAAAGGCAGTGGGAGCAACAGCAGTTGGAGCACAACAGTCTCGGGTTGCTCTCTCGGCAGGAGGCCAAACGTGATGTTTGGCGTGGAATTCGCACGGGATGGGCGGAGGAGCGAGCGAAACTGGAAGACAGGATCTCCGCTAAACACGCCGAATACCGTTTGCGGGACCAGCAGGAGATGGAAGCCCTGCGGGCCCGCTCCGAGCGTGAGCTGTGGATTCGCGTTGGCTCTCAGGTTTTGTTTGCCTCTGTTTTGCTCGCGGGAGCGATGCTGCTCTGGTTCCAGATCTTTTATCGAAGGCTTGAAGCTCTAAACCAACTCGTTTGGATAGGAACGGCGCTTGGAGGGCTGGTGGCTTCAGTTGCACTTGCGCGTTTTTTTCAGGGTTCCGCTTACCGCGAGTTGACGGCCAGTGTGAGCAGCCGCTCTGAATTGGATCGCTTGGCGAGCGCCTACAACCTGAGGAAAGGGGCTGACCGGAGAAGCGTGGTCAGAGGTTTGCGTGCTTCCAACCCGCATCTCCGCTACGCCTCCGCACTTGTTGCCGCAGATCGAGGTGTAGATCAAGAGCAAATCTCCGCAGCTCTGGCATCGGAGCGCTCTGCTATTGTCCGGCAAGCATTGGCATATTCGTTGGCGCGCCGTTACAACCAGATCTCCTTTTGGAGTAAAGGAACAAGAGCAGACGTGGCCCTAGAGGTGGGATATTACATTGAGGAAGCTGGCTCTCATCCAGACGAGTTTCCTCCGGGAAGTGGATTCCGGGTTCTCGCATGCCTGAGGAGCCCCGACATATCTCCCGCTACGCTTGCAGAACAGCTTGCCAAGAGCATAGGCATAGCAGGCAATGAAGACGCTGTCTCGGTCGCGTTCCGTGGAGGCCTTACCGCCTCCAATGTTTCCGTTACGGCACAATGGTCAGATTTTGAGGTGCGTCAGGCTTCCGCGCTTCTCAATCCTGAAGATGAGCGATCGATCACCAGTCAATACAATCTCAAGAGCATCGCGACGCTCAAAGAGATGTATTTGTTCTTTCGTCAGATCGAGTTCGTGCGGAGCCGCGATGAAACCTATGGACGTTTATGACTGGACATCTGAGGTGTAGACAAGAAACTTAGTTTCCGAGGCGAAGGCGTAATCGCTGATGCACGTTTTGAGTAAGGTTCGTACAGACCGAATTATGGGGAGCGTTCCCCAAGCGGCATGGAAAGTTATTGCGAGGGCCCCCCATACCGCTACTCCTTTGCAAATGGAGTAATGTCCAATCTCTTCGAAGTGAAATCGGTTCAGAGCTCAGTAGCGGTATGAGAGACTACTCCGGAAAATGGACGTCACGGTTCACCAGTTGAACCTACTGCACAGAAGGGTCGAGGAGCAATGTTTCTATCGATGGTATGGGCGTACTACTTTTCCTGGCCAAGAAGAATTCCAAGCGAGACATGGCGGACGTTTTCAACCAATCCGATATCGCTTCGTTCAATGAGTCGAGCACCGATGCTCCCGTTGCATCACAATATGCTTGGACTTCTGCGATCAAGGCGATGTCAGCATTGATAGCTGTCACAAGCTTCTGCTTGCGGGGCGTGCGATGGGCGCTAGAAGATCTGGAGTGGCGGACGGAAGGAATTGGATTTAGGGTATGGGAAGCCATTGCATGTCTCCTATATAGACTGCTGCGGTTAGGAGCGTTCTTGTACTCGCAATACGAGAGCGCTCTGTTTATTTTCACTGACAATAGCGCGAACTTTATCGGTATGGCAAGTAGGAAGATTGATATAAACGTTCTTGTCTTTTGTCCATGCTGAGGTGTCAACGCGAGTTGCGCCTATGTAGGAACGAGTTTGCAGTGTGGTGAAACGATCCTCGCCACGGAGGATTGCCAATCAACCTCTCGCGTAAGTTCGCACGTCGTGACAAGTCCTTCTTCGACTGAGAGAAATACGTCGAAAACAGGTCGTCTGTCTTTGACGTTAGAGAGGCTGAGTGGCAGAAATCGTTGAAGTCGAGAGGCTGGTTGGCAATTTAGCCTTCGGACGGCTCCTATCCCTCTTCAATTGATTCGGTCTCATTTTTCGAAATCTGAGGTTAGTCCTTGAGCTCGATACATTGCGGCAAGGTCACTTCTTGTTGGGGCAAAACTGCTCTAAGCCGTCCAGATCGTAGTAGCGAGCGTTTGGATTGGCGTTACAGAAGATATCTCTCATCTTTGGCCAGTATTCCCGAGCTCCAGTCAGAGCGATTAGTTGCATTCCGCTTGGCTTGCTTACGGCTTGGAGGATATGTATGCCTTGCCTCATCTCCTCCATTAAGGCGCGTGCTTGCTGAGCGGGTGTTTGGTCAAAGCGAAAGCTACCGTCCTTGAAGATGAGCAGGTTGGGTTCATTGAGTTTCTGCACGGGCTCTTGCTTCTCCATTCTGAAGCTAGGATCGTCGGTTAGCTTCATGACATAGGCTGTTTGGATGTTTTTAGCGACGATGGCTCCTTTCAGGAGTGTTTGCGACATGTCCACAGATGGTTCTTGCGAGTGAGTGCAAGTGGATAAAACAACCGTGATGACAGCAGGCAGTAAGCGAAGAAGGAATCGCAACTGGGTCTCCCTCTCAAAATGAACTCAAAACTCGCGCGCGTCGCGCAACAGCGAATTGATCCTAACGTCAAAACGAGTGAAGGAAGAAAAGATTCGAAGAGGATTCATGAGCCAGTCCATCATTAAGCGTTTGCGTCGCGTGCTGTTTGAAGTGGTCGAGGACCACGATCTTCCGCCTGCGCTCCGGCGAAAGGCTCGCGGTGTTTTATTGGAAATGATTGTCGACGGCGGCGTTCTGTAGGGCTCATACCAAAGAATTCAAGATTCAGTGGGTAACTACTGGATGCCGAGGACCTAAGAGAACCTCGGCTTGAGAGGTTTGCCTTGGGGCGGTCTCTTCGACCACGCACGTCATCCCGCGTGCGTGGTCTGCTGTTTCTCTAGGGATTGGGAGTAGCAAAGATGTCGAAGAGTGATGACAGTGGCCGACTGAGAGCACTGTTCGATCTGACAGATGTGCCTTCTGTGGTCTATGCAGATGGCCCGGATTTCGTTGAGAGGGGTAGACGAAAGGCTAGCGGGAATTATCTGCGTAAAGAGATCATCCTGGCTTTGGCTAAACGTGCCAATTCCGATGGTACTAATGCGTATCCATCTATCAACACGCTCGTTGAAGCGACACAGAAGGCGCGAAGCTCAGTTCAGCTAGCAATTAGTGACTTGGAGCGTCTGGGATTTCTCACCATCCACAGCAAGCAGGGCGCCCGTGTTCGTACTGACCATGGTTTCGGTCGTACCAATCTGTATGACCTCAATCTCTCATTGATTCTCGAAAGGCATAGGGAACTGAAATCGAAATCACGAGGAGCATTCGATTCAGCAAACGGAGATGGCCCGATTTACCCAACGAGATCGCCCGATTTTGATATGCGAGATCGCCCGATTGTTGCAGAAGGATCGCCCGATTTCGACAGGAGATCGCCCGATCCAGTCGGGCATAACCGTCCTTATGACCGCCCCTCAATACCGCCCAAGAAAGAACCGACAGGTGTCGCGTCGAATACGACGGCCATTTCATCTTCTCTCCCTCTTGAACAATCTGAAGGACAGGAACGGACACACCGCATGGTGCACGGTCTTGCGAAAACCGGGCTAGGTGAGGCCAAGGCGGTTGCGATGGAACTCGCATACGTTTCGAACAACACGGTGGCCTTCACGGACCGCGAGAAGCGTCGGATCGGTACACTCTTGTCCGAGGGTTACACGCAAGACGAGATCGTATCCGCTTTCCGGATATTCCTGGAAGGCAAGGACAAGGACAACCTGAAGGACATGGGCTTCGCCGCCAGGAACTTCGTGGAGACCGCTGATCAGTTGGTCTACACCGCGCGACGCAAGAAGCAGGAACGCGCTGAGGAACAGGCCCGTGTAGACGCTGGCCGCCAACGCTTCCTAGAAGAGGGACAGCGGGGGATGGAAGAGCACCAGCGCCGTCGTGCCGCAGAAGAGGCTCAGGTGGAAGAGGTACTGAGTGCCGACTGAAGGGCGTGTAACGCTTCAAAGCCTGGTTCGGTATAGACGCAGAATTCAGTTTCCCAGCCCGGCGGCACGGGAAGTTGCCCATACAGGGAATGCCAAGGCCATACGGGGTATGACGATCCCGGCCATACAGGGAATGACGAGGTCATACAGGGAGGGACGATAGGCGCGTACAGGGAAGGCCGAATTTGCCAGGGAGAGAGCATGGTATCTGGCTGCGATGAATTCGTTTAATTTCCTTCTAACTCTGTAATTGCATGGGTTTATATGGAGAGTTGAGCAGTTGAAGAGCTCTGGGCCATGAGCGAAAGATCGTCATTCCACGTATGACATCGAGCATTGCCTGTACACACTGATTGTCCCTCCCGGTATGCGCACGATTCTCGTCCAGGCCCGAAAACCAATCAAGAAGTGATTGTCTAAGCTACGGATGAATGCAGTACACTGCCCGCAGTCTGGCGAGCGATCTCGCACCCGTCGGATTAGTTTCGCCGGTTTACCCAAGCGGCAGGTAAGCCCGCGCGGCCAACCATGGCAGCTTCGCGGTGACTGAAAGGTGGACTTGCAGCGTGAACTGCATCCTTCCTCCGTGTTGTCAGTAGACCGTAGCCCTTGCTTGAACAGGGGCTACGTGTCGCCTCACCGGCTGCGAAACTCCCATAAGAATCTGCGCGACGTGCTCCGCCATCCATCGAGAAACTTTCGTTCTCTCTCCTAGTAGTAAATCGAAGGCGAGTGTCGATTATGGACTTAGATAGCCGCAGACCAGCACAAATGGGCCTGCCTCGTCCTGAAGTCTATGCCCAACCTTCGCACAACGCGCGTGCAGATCACCCTCGAACAGTTAAGCCTTCTTGACCGCATATCCCGCTCTGTTGGGTGCAGTCGTAGCGAGGCTATTCGAAGGCTGATCTCTATCGGCCTTGAGAGCTGTGGAGGTGAACTGAGTCCAGTTCCCGGACAGCAAACAATCCAGCCCGCAAATTCATAAAAGCTGTGGCTTGGCGCGCCGGTCTTCTGGCATTCACCGGTGCGCCCCAGATAGCAGCACAAGATCCCCTCAAAGTTTTCTACTGCATGAAGCGTCGTTTACTGTTTCTCTTTCTCCTCATCTTTTCCATTCCGGCTTTCGCCCAAGGAACCCATCGCCAGAGTGAAGTCTTGACCATTGGTCAGGGCACCGCGGCGAACTTGGTTCCATTCGCGAAGATCAAGGTCTGCGTTGCCGGCACCCTGTGTCAGCAGCAAGTCACTGTGTACAGTGACATCGCGCTCACGCAGGTGCTACAGCAGCCCCTGACTGCCGATGCTGTCGGAAATTACGACTATTACATTGCGCCGGGTTGCTATGACGAGCAGTACACTGCACCGGCCATCAAGTTGTCTCTACGCAAGAATGTCTGCACGGGTCCTACTACGGCGACGGCACCCGGCGGCAACACTTGCAACCAGCAGTACAAGGGTTCCGACGGAACGCTAAAGGGGGACACCGGATCTTGCACTGACGGTGCAGGAAACGTATCAGTGTCGACTCTGCTTCTGGCTGCCGACCCTGTTCAGCCTCTGCAATCTGCGACTAAGCAGTATGTGGACAATCACACAGGAAGTCCTTCTGCTGGTACTCCAGTGCAGAAGGGGAACGGGAGCGGTGGATTCTCGAATGCCACCATTGCCGACCTGAATCTTTACACTCCAAAGTACGCCAACACTCAGGGCAGCACCTATGCGGCTCTCTATGCGGCAGGTAATCAGGTGACCACGGGCGGTCCCACCGGCCCTACGGATACACCCTGTGCCCCTTTCAATCAAGGTGGGTCGGCGGCGGGACACTCTTTCAATTACATCTACGGCACCCAGACGGACTGCTATATGGGAGCTGCCGCTGCGGGCCACATACAGAACGTCACCGCCCGCTATTTCTCCAATGCCGCAGACTTAACGGGGCAGGGAAGGATCATTGGAACTGTCGATTACTTCTACGACTCCACGCTGGGACGCAGTTACTCGGGCATCTGGCACAACGCCACCAACCACAACGAAATTTTTCAGTCCTCGGCGGCGGGCATCAAGCAGCTACGGTCCGGGGGCTGCTTCATCACAGGTGTCGGTGACAACTCCTGCAGCCAATACAAGTACAACAATGTGATCTCGGGAACCGCCGATACCGGTTCCGATGAGGGTACGGAGGATGACATCATCCAGCACGTATCCCTCGGCTCTTATTTCTCGACTGCGAATTCGGCCTATCCCCAATCGACCACAGAGATATACACAAACGCTATTACAGGATGTGGGCAGAATGCAGTGAGTTTCCGGTGTGCGGGTGCTGGACGCCCCCTGCTGAAAGTGAGCTCGGCGCAGAGCGTGACGGTTACCGGAGCCACCGCCTCTCCGACCTTCACCGGCTGGCTCCAACTCACCACTACCGAGAACCTGACTCCCTCGATCTCGGGTTGGGGTGTCGTGGCAGCCGCTTCTCCTACTGCCGTGACGAATCTCTACACGGGTGATGCCTTCTCCTCCACCGTGTCCGTCTCGTCGGGTTCCTTTCCCGCGTCTGGGATCGGCTGCTGGGCTGGCCAATCAGGTACTCTTCAGAACTTTACCCATGAAGAAGTTAGCTACACATATTCCGGCGGAACTCTTTCGATCTCAGACCGCCGAACTTATCATCCGGCTAACTCCGTATTTTTCGCTGGTCCATGTCGTTGGTTTGCCCCGACGCTCGACACTGCGCTGAATGGGTCATCCAGCGCATGGCTTGCAATCATCACCGATGCAAACACGATCATCGTGACCACACAGTTCACCGGGCAGGCAAACGCCACATGGCTTACAGCAAATGGCTACTCCGCTTTCATGCCAAGCTCTGGAGTAACAGCCCGGCAGATGGGCAAGGTATATCAGGGCGCGGATGTCGTCTCCGTATCGGATCCGAGCCTCTCTACTGCCCCCTCGAACTACGTTGTCGGCGGTCAGGACAACAACGGGTTCTTCAAACTGAGTGCGCACGAGTTCTCCATCGCCTCGGGCGACATCTTCGAACAGGCGATTCTCCCCGTAGATGTGACAAAGGTGAGGACCACCACATGCGGCAACCTCCAACCTTCGTCCGGATCCAACCCTTCTACTTGCCAGGGAACTCTTGTCACCAACTACACCAATTCTGTGTACAGCACTGGCATCGCGTTGCCATATTCGAGGTTCAACACCAGTCCTAGCACGCCGGGATACGTTAATCCTCCAAATATCTTTGACTTCTTTGTCTACGGTTCCTCCGCCCCCTACAACAACCTCTTCCATTTCGGAAACGGCGCGGCTCCCGTGAAGGCTGTCTTCCAATGGGACACCGTGGGTCCGACAAGCAAGGTATGGCTGATGAATCCGAACGGTCATTCGCTTTGGTACGATCCCACGATGACGCCCGGTCTCCTGCCGGAGTGGGGGGCGGATGGTGGGTTCCAGACCCCGAGTGGACGCGTATACACCATGGGAGTCCAGATCCCTCTTGGTAATAATCTGAGCTATGGTTGGTCGAACTGCGGCTCGCTCACTATCTTCTGCACTACGCAGACTGCCGGACTGAACTCTACGTCAGCGGGCAACGTGACCTGCGACACCACCACATCGGGTAACGCTCTCTGCAATTTCAAAGCGGGAACGGTATCCGTTGCCGCTAACCCCACCACTGCGCTTCAGGTCACTCCCAAGCAGTATGTAGACGCTCTGAGCAGGCTGGTACCGGCGAACAACCTTAGCGACCTGACATCGGCATCCACGGCACGCACCAATCTCGGACTGGGGACTATGGCGACACAGAATGCTAACTCCGTCGCCATTACTGGAGGGACGGCGGCTCTTACGTCAGGTACTGTCGGGGGCAGCAACATTTGTACCGCGGCCAATGGCCTTTGCTCCTCCACCGCTGTCACCTTCCAGACCAACGGCAGCACGAATCCATCCCAGACTGTTCTCAATCACCAGAATGGAACGAACACCACAGTCACCAATCCATCCAGCGGCAATGTGCAAGTCAATGTCACGTCGCTGAACAATGCTCCTGTGGGTAACACAACTCCGTCGACGGGTGTGTTCACCACTGCTTCCGCGAGCGTGTACAAGTTATCTGGAGCGGGCACGCTCTCCACGACTACTGGAGTATCTGGAGGAACGGTAGGGTCGTTTGGAACTCAGAATGGTGGAACCGTGAGTGCCACCGTTGGCAGTTCCACAACAATCACGGCCGGTACGGTACTCGTCTCCGTGACCTATGCGACTCCCTATTCAACAGGTTCTTCGGTCACGATCACACCCACAGATATCGGAACATCGACTCAAGGAACTTACTACGTCGCCGCAACCAATTCCGGATTCTCCATCCTCGCCGCACAATCGCAAACCAGTGCGGCTTGGAATTTCAATTTCACTGCTGCTGGATGGTAGAGCACTGCGGAAGCGAACTACGTCCAGATAATGGACAGGCTTGATATCTGGGAACCATGGCGTGCCGGTCTTTTCTCCTTGGGACGTTCCCGGCGCGCTTCCCAGACCCATCACTCACACCACTGCAAGCTGATTGCTGTGACTAAGGACTCTTAATGATTCTTGTAGCCCACGAACGCACCACAAGTTTGGGTGAAATCTCAGCCATCGGCCAACCGATTCTCTTCGGGATCGAGCAGGGAGATGGAATGCACCGCCACAATCAGCTTTTGATCTGTGCCACGTCAGGAACTCTAACCTGCGCCGAACCAGCGCTCGAAGTGAGCCTTGACGAGGGAGGGAGTTGGTTTGCGTTGAAGCCGCATTCGAGCGACCTGACTGCCGAAGTAAGCGGAGACCTCGTACCTGTCGCCGGTATCTGCAAGTTCAATATCCTTGGTCTGCATGACGCTCAGTACCGTTTCTGCTTTAGCGCAGGGGTGGTCAATGTTCCCGTCATGATTCTGGCGACGGTGGCATGATGCCCACCTGCTTAGGGCGTTGTTCCACTTGTCCAGAAAATCGACGGTACACCATCTTGCTCCAGACAGCCGCACACCGTAACAGGCTTCAATAGGGGAGACAGAGATCAATCTCCTATGCGAGGAGAGCATTGTTTGGGAGACGCAGAGTGAGTCGAGTACCGAAAGTAGAACCGAAGCCTGGCGTTTGACTGGTGTATCGGGCTTCTTGGTAAGAGTGGGTTACTTGGCTGAACATCTGATGTTTCGTCTGAAATTTCGTGGATTCCGGATCGCGGAAACTGAAATCGTTCCGATGACCCAAGCGACACCGCTTATTCGATGACCTTGATGAGTTTCTGCACGGTCGTCGGCGAGATCTCCAGCTTGTCTGCTATTTCCCTGACAGAATGGCCGCCCTTCCTAAGGCGTTTAAAAGACTTCACGATCTTGGGATCATCTTCAACCCTGGGACGGCCCCCGATTCGACCTTGGGTACGTGCTCTGGCCAGTCCAGCCAACGTTCTTTCGGAAATGCGAGCACGCTCCAAGCTTGCGAATGTTGCAAAAGCCGAGATCATGAATTCCTTGAAAGGTCCGGCACTATCGAAGAACGGTTCCTGATAGCTGCGAAATCCAATGCGATAGCTCGTTAGTTGCCTAATGTATGCAAGCGTGGCTTCGATACCTTCGCGTGAGAAGCGATCCATCGCCCAAAAGAGGACGTTGTCGAATTTGCGCTTGGACGCGTCTGTCATCATCCTTCTGAAGTTCACTCGATCGCTGCGTTTGCCACTGGCGTGATCTACATAAACTTCCACGAGATCCCATCCTTGCTTCGAGCAGAAGGCCTTCAATTCCCGGAGTTGGTTCTCTGGGTCCTGTGTGCCGTCACTCTTGCTCACCCGCACATAGATCGCAGTTTTCATTCGATCTTGCTCCTGTCCAGTGTGTACCACATAACGACCGTTATATGGAACACTCTGTAGACACCGAAAATTCCACGCCAATGCACGGTTTCGCTGAGACCGTTTTATGGCACAGATTTCTTTTCGACTCACCCCAAGCGGCACAGACCGCATGAGTCGATACACCAGAGGAGAGCGAATTGCTCACCATCTCTGGGCGCCAGTGAACGGCGGATGCACACGCGGAATGTTCACTAAGCCCGACGCATAAGGGCCGATGTTCTGCACATTGGTTGTCGCGACGCGAAGTGACGCCAATACGCCTCAGACTGAGGAGGCGATCAACCCGGACGGCTCAGATACAGTACACCGTCTTTCACCGTGCGGCCTCTTGGGCAGGAGGCCAGCACTTCCACTCAACGCACAGCCGCGAGAAACTGCGCGGTTGCCCATTGCTTGAGGCCCCCTCTCGTGGCTGAGTGTGAATTGTCTCAGCCGCGATTGCGCAAGGCCTGGACGAAGAACAACAGCACACCGATAGTGAGATCGTTGTTGCCCGACGCGAACATATCGGTGTTGAAGGGAAGGTTCCTGGAGGCTCAATGCCATACCCCGGCCTGTCCCCCCTGGATGCTGCTCTACGCCCCCTTCCATTACTTAGAAACCCCACCTTCTTTCCAAAAGCACTTTCCCGCCCTGCAAGTGGGCAAGCTTCCGATCAACGAGCACCCCTTAGCAAATTTTAAAAATCTGCAAATGAGAAGATCTGGTCCGATTTCGGGTCCGACTCGGACTCGGATTGAACCGTACTTGCACTTTCTCTAGGAAACCGCTTCGTGCCCCCCACCAACGTCTCTCGCGTCATGCGAAAGCTCGCTCTTAACCCGCGGGCGGCACAGGCCGCTCGACTCCACGCATTGAAATTCCTCGGGACGCGAATGTCGTTCCGGTGCCTGGAGGCGATCGTGTCTGACAAAGCCACCCCAGGTAGGGTTGCCGCTTACGCCGCTCGACTGTATTCGCTCAAGGCCGCTCAACTTCAGATGAAAGAACAACAGACATGCCCGAACAACTAACACCAGAACAACTAGCCGTTGTCCTGGGAACCGCTCCGTCACCACCGACTAAGAAGCAAAGCCCTCTCTCACCATCTGACGACGTCTTCGCTCTAGCTTCCGGTGAACTATATAGTTCCCGATTCGACAACGAAGTCCTCTTCTATCTCGACAACAGCAACCAGCCATTCGAAAGCAAACTTTACGGCGGACCTGCTTGGCCGCCCATCGGTGGTGTGGGGCTATGGGCGCGTGTCCTATCCGGGGTGTTCTTGATGAACGGCACCGAAGGAGCGTCGGAAGTAGAACGGTACCTTTCCATCCTGAAGCACACTGCATCAGGTGAACTCAAAAGTCGCGCCATCGACGCGCTACAGGGCGTGGCTCGGTTCAATCAGAAAATATCTGCCGACCTGATGCTGCGCGTTGAAGACACTTTGGCTAGGGCTTTCAGTCCGGAAAATCAGCAGATCACTGCTTCGGAGAAATCGCTGTGAACCAAGAAATCACTGATCTCATACTTGGCCTTTCCCAAAGTGTTGAAGAGACTCAGAACCTCCTAAGCATCTTGGAGAATCCCGCGACACCCTCCGAACAAATCAGCCTCGTTCTCGCGATCTTCGCCGATCGCTTTAGCGGCACTTCGCGTATGGCTGATGAAGAGCGAACTCGCTTGAACCGTGTGCTTTCACATCTGTTGAGCCGCGCCGACAACAACTTCTTGAAACACAGTGAGAATAGATATGTCTGATGAATTGAATAATCTTTGGTTGGCCGGCGACGCCAATGTAGATCTTACGGGCTTTCGTCGCCCCGAAGAGTCAGAAGAAAACACTGCGGACCTCTGGCGGCAATCAAAACACGGCTTTGAGCCGCGGCTAGCAGATCAGACCCTCGCCCCGAAGATCACCTTCGCCGAAGCGCTGGCGCAAGACCCAGGTTTGGCCGAAGAGGCCGCACGGCGTGATCCAAAGGCCTTTCGTGAGTACGCCGACTCGGAGACCGAACGCATCGCGCTCGCTTTTCGCAAAGCCCACCCTGCCTACATGAACACTGAGAAGAATTCCGCGGCGATGCTGCGGCACCTCTGTGAACGATTTCTTAATGGTGTCGATCACTTGAGAGACGAAGAAGTCATATTCGAGCTCTTCCGATCCGGGGATTTTACGGAAGTCAATCTGAGGGCCGCATTTGAGGCTTTGCTTCGCAGAGGCGCTCTGGATGTCGGCGAGGGACACGTAAAACAATTGAGCCGGGAAGAGCTTCTGACTGTGATTGCCGATCTTCGCACGCACGGCGCGGCGCAGGCGATCGCGACCTACTTGAAGTTCTCGTTGGGTACCCGCACGGTCGACGTGCGGAAAGTCATGGTCACCAACGCGGATCTGTTGAAGAAGGCTTGCTCGACGGTATGGTTTCACAGCAAAGCGGGAAGCGTGACGGCTGATCAGTTCAAAGAGTTTGCCGCACGACGACTATCCACCATCCAGCTTCCGACGATTGAGCAGATCGAAGCGGCTTGGTTCGCCCACCAGTTGGAAACGCATGAGGAGACCGACCAACCGGCACAACCCAAACTGGCAACCGATGAAGAGATAAATCGCCTCTCCGACGAAGATCTGGAGAACGCGATGGCTGCTGCCAGGAAAGAATTCTCTGTCCAGCGCCGTCGCCGTCGAACAGGGATACCCATCTCAACGTCTCAGTAACAGAACCCATGAAGCCGTCTGTCGAACAGCCCACAGCCAACCATCAACAAGCACTCCTGTTGTCCCACCAGTCTATTGAACGTCCTCTGACTGCCCAACAGCTCGCTCAACTCGTGCCGTTGCATCCTGTGACGCTCCTTCGCTGGGCTCGTGAAAACAGAATCCCACACCGTCGTCTGAGCGCTCGAAGAATTGTTTTCATACCTTCTCAGATCAACCACTGGCTCGCTTCCGAGTATTCTGAAAGCGTCGGTCATGTCGCCCAACCCGAAAGGACGGCAACATGAACCTCATCCACAAACGTACGCGCTTTCAGCTTGGCTCTTTGACAACAGAGGGACGGACCAATGGCCCAGCAGTTTGGGTTTATCGTTGGCGCGAGAAGAGTGGCAACCTTACTGTTAAACGCAAGGTTGTTCTCGGCACCATCAAAGAGCTGAACAAGTCACAGGCTCAGAAGAAGGCCGACGGATATCGCCAGCTTGCTAATACTCCTCAACATGAACGAGGTGCTGATCTAACAGTGAACCAACTGGTGGATCACTACAGCGAACATGAGTTGGGAGTCGGTTCAGGAAAAGCAGAGAAGCCTCGCAAGGCGTATCTCTATATCTTCAAGAACTACATCTTGCCGACTTGGGGTGAACTACCGCTTGAAGGTGTTAAGGCGGTTGCCGTTGAACACTGGCTCAAGACGTTGCCGCTAGCTAACGGCTCCAAGGCAAAGGTCAGAGAAGTGTTCGGGGCTGCCTTCCGCCACGCAATGCGGCACGAGTTGCATCCTGTCAATCCAATAGCCAGTGTTCGACAAGTCAGGAAAAGGGCTATAGAGCCTGAAATTCTCGAACCCGCCGAAACGGCTGCTCTCCTTCGAGAGCTTGAAGGAGTTGAACCGGTTCGGACAGCATTCCTTATCGCTGCTGTTATGGGTATGAGGCGGGGAGAAATCTTCGGCCTCAAGTGGGCAGACGTGGATTTCGAACGTGCGATTTTGCATGTTCGACGGTCATACGTCGATGGTGTTGAGGGACCTCCTAAAACAGATTCCTCTCGCCGTCCACTGCCAATTCCACAACAAGCCTTGGAAGCATTCAAGGCGTGGAAGGCGAAGGCTACCTATACCTCATCCAGTGATTGGGTATTCGCTTCAAACGTGTCTTTCGGCAAACAGCCGTATTGGCCGGGGACGTTATGGCGTAGAAATGTGGCTCCGGCAATTGAACGCGCTGGTATCACTAAGCCCAAGCTCGGATGGCATACCCTTCGCCGCAGCTACGCGAGTTTGCTGTTGTCGAGCGGTGTGAGTCTAAGAGTGAGTATGGAGCTGATGCGGCATTCCACACCGGATATGACGCTAGGCACGTACGCGCAAACCGTGGGCAATGAGAAGAGAGACGCAGGCAGCAAGATCGCTTCACTCTTGCTGGGAAGTGAACAAGCAGCCTAGTGGACCCTTAATGGCCCCACGCGTTCAAAAGCCTCGCTTATTGGCCCCACGCTTTCAAGTTAAATGCTTGGTTTTATTGGTGGACCTGAGCGGGATCGAACCGCTGACCTCCTCGTTGCGAACGAGGCGCTCTCCCAGCTGAGCTACAGGCCCTTGGTGTGGACGGATGTTTGGTCCGCCTACTTGTCGCTCCAGCGGCGCATACTGCGGCGCGAGCAACACCCAGAGTGTATCAGGAAGCGTCTCGGTGCTCAAAGTTGTACCGCGACACTTCGAAAGCGCGTTGAAATCACCAAACGGGATTAGGGAAGCGAAGCGCGTAGTGTGTTCAGCAGCGATTCGGCTTGTTCCACTGGGACTGCTCCCTGTGCCATCTCAGCACTGCCACCCCCACGTGCTCCCAACGTGTTCAGAGCGGTTCGCAGAGTGGTTCCGCAGTCGAGCACGCCGGGCTTTGCAGCCAGAACCGCATTAGCTCGCTCGTTATCGATGGCAACGATGTATGCGACCTGCGTAGCTGTTTCGCGGACCAGTTTGGACGCCAGCAATTTCGCATAAGCAGCGTCACGGTCTGGTGGCAGGGAATGGATGACACTTCCATCCGCAGTAGAGGCCAGCTTCGTTGCTTCAAGGGATGCGATCTGTTCCAGTAGATTGGCGCGTTCCTTTTGCAGCGCGCGATTTTCCGTGCGTATGCGTTCGATGCTGGCGGCAATTTCGGACGGCGCTGTCGTAAGCATGGATGCTGCCTCTTGCAACCTGCGGAAGTCAGCATTGACTGCGGCGAGTGCCCGGTTTCCGCAGACAAAGGAGAGGCGCAGATTGCCACGCACCTTTTCCGTTCCGCGTAGTAACAGTGGGCCGATCTCCGCAGTCGTTGCGACGTGTGTTCCGCCACAGGCGTTGGTGTCGATGCCGGGAATCTCAATGATGCGAATCTTCCCCGAACGGGGAGGCAGCTTGCGTAGCAGCCCTTGTTCTTTCATTGCCGCAGCTTCTTCACTTGTCACGTAGCGGATGCTGAGTGGCAGCGCCGCGGCGATGATCCGATTGGCTTCCGCTGCGGCCGATTGCAGTTGCGCATCCGTGAGCGCAGGGCCTTCCAGATCGATGGTCGAAATCTCGTCTCCCAAGTGGAAGGAAACGGTCCGTGCGGCGAAGTCGCGATCGAGAATCGCAGAAAGAAGATGCTGGCCGCTGTGTTGCTGCATGTGGTCGCGACGACGCGCTGTTTCGATGCGACCGGAGACGACTGTGCCTTCCTGCAACGGCTTGGAGGTGGTATGCCACACCTCACCAGCTTCATCTTCTTCAACGTTCGTAATGGGCACTTCCAGTGAAGCGCCGGAACGCGCGGTCGCTATGAGAACACCCATGTCGTAGGGCTGGCCACCACTGGTGGGGTAAAAAGCGGTACGGTCCAGCGCGATCTGCCACACCTGCTGGCCATCCACTCTCGCCAGTTCGCGGATAGCTGTGACTTCGGCTGTAAACTCCAGCGTTCCAGGCTCGTCGTAGTAAATGCGATTGGCTGACTGAACTTCCGTCACACTACTCCCTTGGTGAGATGGAAATCAGTCCGCCGATCGCAGCCACTTCCGACTGGCTGCCAATGATTAGGGGAGTGCGCACGTGCGGTTCCGTCGGCACGATCTCCAGGATGCGATAGCGTCCGTTACTTGCGGCGCCTCCGGCCTGTTCTGCAATGAAGCTCAGAGGGTTCGCTTCATACAGCAGGCGCAGCTTGCCGTTGGGAGCTTTCTTGGTTGGCGGATACAGGAACACGCCACCCTTCAGCAGTGTGCGGTGAAAGTCCGCAATGAACGATCCCACATAGCGAGAACTATATTTCTTGCCACCCACCAACGTACCGTCGCGGAAACGTGAGATGGCCTTGCCATACACCAGCTGTGATTCGCCGATGTTGCCCTCGTTCATGGAGTAGTACGGTCCCTGCTCTGGCATCTTCATGTCTTCGCTGCTCAGCAGGAATTCACCTTCGGCGAGCGTGAATGCATGTACGCCATTGCCGGCGGTGTAAACCAGGATTGTGGATGGGCCGTAGTTCACATAGAGTGCGGCGATCTGTTCGGTGCCGGGCTGCAGGATGGCTTCTCTGACGGAGACACCCGGCTTCAATGCCTGAATAGAAACAATCGTTCCCACGTTGACATTGACGTCAATGTTGGAAGAGCCATCAAGAGGATCAAAGATCGCGATGAACTTTGCGTTCGGACGGCCTTCGAAGATCACTGGTTCTTCATCTTCTTCGCTGACAACAGCAGCTACAGACGGAAGAGCCTTCAGGACTTCAATCAGAGTGTTGTCAGCCAGAACGTCCAGCTTCTGTTGCGCTTCGCCTTGCACATTTTCGCTGCCGGCTGCGCCCAGAATATCGTCCAGGCCGGCGGTGCGAATCCTACGTTCAATGGTTGCCGCACCATCGGCAATCGCGGTGATCAGCGCCGCCAACTCAGGCGTGTGGCGCTGGCGCACATGTTGAAAAAGGGTCATCGCCATGGCATTAAGCGTAGCACTCGAGAAAGAATTTCGTGTGTGCAACCGTTATACCCGTCGACAGATGCAGGCGTTATGCGCGTTGTGCGCCGCCTGGGAAGATGGTTAGCCGTGAAGGTGACGGCGGAACTGGAGCGGAGCACACACGATTTCTTCCTTCCTGTTTTGCCCGATACATAGCAGCGTCCGCATCTGCAATCAGTTGTGCTGGGTCGCTGCCTGGATGCGCGGGCCACAGGGTCGCCACGCCACAACTGACCGTGGTCCACACCTCATGATGTAGTGTCGTATCTCGCTGAAGTGCGGGCGAACCAGCCACCTGCACCAGTGTGCGGATACGTTCGGCTACCTTAATCGCGAAAGCGGAATCGGTATGAGGCAGCAGGACCAGGAATTCTTCGCCTCCTATACGTGCCACAAAATCATCTTCCTCGCGGAGCGCCTGTTGTAGCAGGGAAGCGACGCGTTGCAGAACGCGATCGCCATAGGGGTGACCGTACGTATCGTTCACAAGTTTGAAATGATCCACGTCCACCATCACCGCGCTTAAAGGTGTACGGCTCTCTTGGGTCATCTTCCATATATGCCCAAGTCGCGAATCGTATGCCAATCGGTTCGGTAATCCAGTAAGACGGTCGGTGGATGAAAGTGCGACAAGCTCCGCGTTCGCATCGGCCAGCATGCCCCTCTGTAATCTTCCATGTAGTTGAAGCAGGTAGGAAAACCTACGATCACGTGCAATGGCGTAGTTGGCCGCGAGAGTCAGGAGTACCGACCATGCCATCATGCCGCCTAGCACCAATTTGTGCGTTAAGGGGAGAAAGCCGTCATTCTTCAGCCACAACACATCCGCAACAGCTAATACGAACGTCGTTGCGGTCGCATATACAAGCTCAAGGCGGATCAGGCAATTCATGCCCAGCAGCATGAGAATCAGCCCCAACTGCGCCTCAATCGAAACTGTGGTGTTTATCTCATGATGCAAATAAAGGATGCCCAAGGCTCCTGTCAGGCAGGCGAAAGCTACGCTCAGTTCACGCAGCGCCACGTTCGACTGGTAACGAACAATAGCCGCGGCCAGAAGCATGATGGGCGTGAAGATCAGAAGGCGTACGAGCACGGCGCGGAGTATATGGTCCGGTGCCATGAAGTAGTCGCTGAGCAGGAAAAAGTCATACACGATGCCCGCGAACAGGCCGTGAGTCAGCAGCGTGCTTGCACGCGACGCAGCCGTATCGCGCAAATAGCGCTTCTCCACCTCTGGGGTGAAATGCAGCCACGCCACATGGCCCGTCTCAAAGCGACGGATCTCCTCGTTGAGCAGCGGCGTGATATCAGCTTGAGTCTGATTTTCCATATGTTTACAGGAAATAGCCTAGTCTCCACCCTTCAGGTGATCTATGCCACAGCAGAGCCAAACTGACCCACCTTTCGGGTCAGACGCTGTAGCGTCTTTACACAAATTAAGTAAGCGTTGCGAGTGATCGTCTTGGGGAGTCACCCTGAAAGAGCTAGATGCTACTTGTTACAATCGAGTTTTGATCAGGGTGGAAGATGCTTCAATTCTCTACAGCCGGTGAAAGCCACGGAGAGGCTCTTGTGGCCATGCTCAGCGGCCTCCCCGCCGGGGTTCCGGTGGACAGCGCATTCCTTGCACGTGAACTTTGGCGTCGCCAGCAGGGCTTCGGCCGTGGCGGTCGCATGCGTATTGAGACGGATACAGCGCATATCCTCTCCGGTGTTCGTCACGGTAAAACAATTGGGTCGCCCATTGCGATGACCATTGCCAACCGCGACTGGAAGAACTGGGAAGAAATCCTTCCAGTAGAAGAAGGTGATCCTTCGCGGCATAAGGCAGTGGCGTCGCCGCGTCCAGGTCATGCCGATTTGGCCGGAGCTCTGAAGTACAACTTCGCTGACGCCCGTTACATTCTGGAGCGCGCCTCTGCACGCGAATCCACGGCACGCGTTGCTGCCGGCGCCATTGCCAAAATGTTCCTCCGTTCGCTGGGTGTTGAGGTGCTTTCGCATGTCGTCCGTGTCGGTGCTGTGGAACTGCAGCGCCCTTACCAGTGGGATGAGATTGTTGCCAGTACTGCTCGCGAAACCGTTCTTCTGAACTGCATCGACCCTGAAGTTGAGCAGCAGATGAAGGGTGAGGTGGATAAGGCTCTGCGTACTGGCGATACCGTGGGTGGGGTCTTTGAGGTGGTAGTGCATGGCCTGCCTGCCGGCATTGGCAGCCACGTGACGTGGGAAGGCCGTCTGGATGGCTTACTAGCGCAGGCTGTGATGAGCCTGCAGGCGGTGAAGGCGGTTGAGATTGGCCGCGGTGTGACGGCTGCGGAGTCCATGGGATCCACCGTTCACGACGCTATTCACTATGCCACGCAAGAGGAAGCTTCCGCCGCGCATACCCGCTTCACCCGCGAGAGCAACAACGCGGGCGGTATTGAAGGTGGCATCTCCAACGGTCAGGACGTGACTGTACGCGGATACCTGAAGCCCATCAGCACATTGCGTCGTCCGCTGGCGTCGGTGAACTTCGAGACCCGCGAACCGGTGAAGGCGGCGTATGAACGCAGCGACGTCTGCGTGGTCCCCGCTGCTGGTGTAGCGGCGGAGGCGATGGTTGCCATCACAATGGCAAAGCTGGTGCTGGAGAAGTTCGGCGGCGACAGTCTGGTGGAAACGCAGCGCAACCTCAACGGTTATCTTGAGCAGATCCGGAAGTTCTAAGGCAATGATCTATCCCATCGTGAAGTATCCGGAGTCGGTGTTGCTGAAGAAGGCACAGCCCGTCACCGAGTTCAACGCCGACCTGAAGAAGCTGGCGGACGACATGTTTGAGAGCATGTATGCCGCCGAGGGCATCGGCCTGGCTGCGCCGCAGATTGGTATCAGCAAGCGCATGTACGTGGTAGACCTGTCCGTGGGGAAGAACCCGGAAGAGCGCCTTGTCCTTATCAACCCTGAGATCATCGAGAAGGAAGGGAAGCAGACCGAGGAAGAGGGCTGCCTCTCGTTGCCGGATATCCGCGACAAGGTGAACCGTCACTTCCGCGTGCGTATGCGTGCGCAGGACGTGGATGGCAAGTGGTTCGAGATCGACGGCGAGGAACTACTGTCTCGGGCGTTCCAGCATGAGCTGGATCATCTTGATGGCATCCTGTTCATCGACCGCCTTTCGCGGCTGAAGAAGGACCTGATTTTGCGGCGCATTCGTAAGCTCATCAAGAACGGCGAGTGGTAATCGCATGAAGCTGGTCTTTTGCGGCACTCCTGTTTTTGCTGTTCCGACGCTTGAGGCGTTGATTGGGGCGGGGCATGGGGTGGAGCTGGTGCTGTCGCAGCCGGATAAGCCGGTGGGGCGGAGTGGTGAGGTGAATCCCACGCCGGTGAAGGTGGCGGCTACGGCGCACGGTATCCCGGTACTGCAGCCGGAGAAGCTCAAGACCAACCAGGCGCTTCGCTCCTCGCTGGAAGCCATTGCGCCCGATGCCATCATCGTGGTCGCCTATGGCCGCATCATCCCACAGTGGATGCTGGACTTGCCTAAGTATGGCTGCCTGAACGGGCATGGTTCGCTGTTGCCGCGCTGGCGAGGCGCTGCGCCTATTCAGTGGGCGATTGCGGCGGGCGATGCGGAGACCGGCGTGACGACGATGCTGCTCAACGCAGGGCTCGATACCGGACCGATGCTGCTGAAGCGGTCTATTCCTGTTACCGATACGACCACTTCGCCGGAGCTGTTCGTATCGCTGGCGCAGATTGGTGCGGAGCTGATGGTGGAGACGCTTGCCGGACTGGAAGCGGGAACCATCACGCCGGAGGAGCAGGACGATTCGCTGGCGACCCTTGCGCCGCTCCTGACGCGGGACGATGCACGTATCGACTTCAGTCTCACCTCTCGTGAGATCGATCAGCGGTTCCGTGGCTTCCAGCCCTGGCCAGGAGCTTTCACCGCTCTTCGCGGTAAGAAGCTGATTGTGCACGGAATGCACGTTGTTGAGGAGCATAGCGTTACGGCTCCCGGAACTTTGACGATCCGCGATGGAGCGATGGAAGTGGCCTGCGGTTCGGGTTCTGCCATCGTTTTCGATGAAGTGCAGCTTGAGGGGAAGAAGCGGATGCCTGCGGCCGACTTCCTGCGCGGATTTCAATTGAAGAGTGGCGAATTGCTCGGCGGGTAAACGGGCTACCCCACCCCCCTCCCCCCCCATTTCTCTAAAATCGTCTTTCTATTGGGGTTACGGCGTTGGTGGCTGTAAAATCGTCTATCCATTGGGGTTAGAGGCAAAATCGTCTTTCTAAAAGAGTTAGGGCCGCGCTATGCGCGGCCCTAACTGTCTATTTCTTATTGTAGCTGTTTGAGCTAAATACCATGCCAGCTGGAACCATCCTGTTTTGTGGCGGTTGTGCGATTCAGGGCTTGACAGCATTTGGATCGGGCTCGGTCCCACCATGTCCCCGGCCAGGTTAGTCGCTGGTTTCTGTCCGATCTGGGGAGGGGGCCTTCGATGCTTCTGACTGCCGCTTCCCGTTTCGATTCTCCCGTTTCGCGTCTCTTTGAGCCGACAACCTGCTTTTGATCAGGTCGACTCCCTCGCGATGGAAGTTCGTTTTTATCTCGCTATCATCTGGTGAAAAAAGATGAGGTTATTGTGCGGTTAATTAATCCAAATGGTTGCTTCTGGCGAGGCGGTTATATGTTCACGCGATCGACATAATCGCTCATGGATAAGATCGCATTTTTTGCAATTAATTTTGTTCACACTCAATTATTGAGTTTTCGGAGTCATATTTTGATGTTTTATCCCTTGCGCGGAAAGTTGACTTATCGGCAAAAACCTTAATTAGGCAGGATTCTCCGGAAGAAGTTACCGATAACTGCGCAGAATTTTTCCGCGCCTTCTCTTTGATGCTTCTAAGTTGCTCATACCACACACAAAATATTCAGGTCATTTGCGGCCACCGAAATGCAATTACCCGGGCAAGTAATGTATCTCCCCCTGGAGTAATTCAGTTTGACAGTTCACAGAAGTCGTCTAGCAGCTTTATGCATCGGTGTGTCTATACTCATTGGCGGCGGCCAGGGTATATCTGCACAGCGCCATTCGGGACATGGGTCCTATGTATCGGCGAGTATTAGTGCCTCACCTACCTCTATTACGTCGGGCAAAAGCTCAACGCTTACCTGGAGCACGACATCGGCTACGTCTGTGACACTTAATGGTGCTACGGTCGCTTCGTCAGGTTCGAAAACTGTTTCCCCAACATCGACTACGACATATTCGCTCGTTGCCAAGAACGGAAGCTCAAGCAAGACTGCTACAACTTCTGTGTCAGTCACGGCACCGGCAGCGACACCAACAGCAACCATTACAGCTTCGCCAACCTCGATCACTTCAGGTTCGAAATCAACTCTTACCTGGAGCACGACATCTGCGACATCTGTAACGCTTAACGGTACGGCTGTAGCTACTTCCGGCTCGATGAGTGTTTCGCCAACAGCGACCACTTCGTATTCGCTGGTTGCCAGCAACGGAAGCACGAGCAAGACTGCGACGACATCCGTTGCAGTAACTTCAGCAGCGACACCAACCGCAACTATTACAGCTTCGCCTACTTCGATCACTTCAGGTCAGAGCTCGACTCTTACCTGGAGCACGACGTCTGCGACATCCGTAACGCTTAACGGTACGGCTGTAGCTACGTCCGGCTCGATGAGTGTTTCGCCAACAGCGACCACTTCGTATTCGCTGGTTGCCAGCAACGGAAGCACGAGCAAGACCGCATCGACATCTGTTGCAGTGACTGCATCGCAGCCCTCTGGTGGTAGTTCCACAACTGGCGCGCCGCACATTAACTACACGGATCTTAACGTTGGCGCAGGCACGGGCGGTGACAACGGAAACGGCGTGTATGTCCGCATCTTCGGTAGCCATTTCGGAGCATCGCAGGGATCAAGCACCGTAACACTCGGTGGATACCTTGTAACCAACTGCACCCTGTGCTCGTGGAGTGACACGGTTATTGTTGCTCAGCTTGGATCAGCAGCAAAGACCGGCAACATTGTTGTGACTGCGAACGGACTTGCATCCAACGGCTCTCCGTTCACTGTTACGCCGACGACGATCGTTTTCGTATCGCCCAATGGCGTGGATACAAACGATGGCAGCTTCGCAGCTCCGTTCAAGACGTGGCGCGCAGCCTTTAACTCTGTAACGTCCAAGGACTCTTCTTCTCCTTCGCAGAACACCGTGATCTATCTGATGCCGGGAGCGAACGTCAGCATGGATGATGGTCGCGGATACAACGCTGCAATTTCAACGGATCTTGGCGGTAAGTCGACAACCAGCCAGCTCTCGATTGTTGGCTACCCTGGCGGTACTGTGAATGTTGGCAGCACCAGCATTTCGAACGGTGTCAAGGGATGGGGCAAGTACATCACCATTGCTAACCTCAACATTGTTGGTCAGAGCTCTGCGATTGATGCAGAGGCTGGCAACATCCGCATCATCAACAACAGCCTTTCGTGCCCTGCTCCTCCTTCGGGTCTTGGCGGAACGGCATGTGTTCTTGCTGAAACCACCACCACTTCTGACACCTGGGCATTCCAGGGAAACAATGTTCACGATACCGGCGGAAACGTAGACAAGACTTACCATGCTGTCTACTTCTCTTCGAACGCGAACCACGCAGATGTGGGCTGGAACACGATTGGTCAGAACTTCAAGGGCTACTGCCGCAGCATTATGTTCCATGCGACGACAGGTGGCAACCAGTATGACCTGCACGTGCATGACAACAACATCACGGGTGGATACTGCGATGGCATCCAGCTCGCATCGGTTGATCCTTCGCTAGGAACGGTTGAGATCTATAACAACGTTGTCTCTCACGTTGCGATTGCCTCTAACCCCTACGGTGTGGCGAACGAAGCCGGTATTGCTATCAACTCTGATCCTCCGGCTTCAACCAGCGGTACGGTGCAGATCTATAACAATACGGTTGTGGATGCGGGTGCATACACGACTGGCAACCAGAATGGATGCTTTGGTGTGGTCTATGCCGGAGCAGGCATCAACTTGACCAACAACATCTGTGTTCAGCCTTCTTCGGCACAGCCTTACATTCAGCCGAAGAGCGCAGGTGTAACGGGTACGAACAACCTGTGGTCCGGTGCTGGAGCTGCTCCGTCGTTCGATTCACGACCGGTAACAACTGCACCGAGCTTTGTATCCACCACCAACTTCGCTCTGCAGTCGAGCTCAGCTGGTAAGTCGGCAGGAACTTCCTCCAAGATGTCTGCAGTCGACATTATTGGAAATCAGCGTGGTACCACCCCGTCGATGGGAGCTTACCAATAACCTAAGTTGGGTCGCCGTAGAAATTCGGCGGCCCAATTTAATTACGCGGGAGTTTTACCTGTAATTGGGTAGTTATTAATCTCACGCGGGAAGTTATCAGGATGAATGATCTGCCGTAAGTTAATTGCGGAAGATTTCATGCGGCCACTTATGTCCATAAGACAACTTATGGGATAAGTGGCCGATTCATTTTCCGTGTGTATTTGTCCTTGTCCCCGCGTGGGTGGATTTCCTTATTCAGCGGGGCTTGTCTCCAGCAGGGCGGCGAAGAAGCCGTCGCAGGGCTGGGTGCCGGGGAGCGTTCGAAGTGTGCCATCGATTGCTGCCGCTGAGACGGACTGGGGAAGCAGGGATGTGAGGTCGATGGTGCGGTGGGATCCGGTGGTTACCGCGTTTACGACTTCGAGGTTTTCTTCTGGTTCCAGAGAGCAGGTGGAGTAGATCAGTCGTCCGCCGGGTGCCAGTAGCAGCAGGGCCTGGTTCAGGATGGCCTTTTGACGGTCTGCCTGGCGGGGTAGGTCGCTTTGTCTTAACCTGTGCCGAATCTCGGGGTTACGGGATAGAGTCCCGGTTCCGCTGCACGGTGCGTCGCAGAGGATGAGGTCGAATTTTCCGGCTTGCAGCTCGGCTGGAGGGGCGGTCATGTCGGCCAGGAGCGTCTTCACGTGCTTGGTGGATTCGGAGCGGTCCATGCGTTTGCGCATGGCTTCGAGGCGCTTGGGGCTGATGTCGCAGGCGATGATTTCTGCCTGCGGATGGCGGATGGCCAGCACGGCGGTTTTGCCGCCGGGGGCAGCGCAGCAGTCGAGGATTCGCTTGGGGTTGGGGACGGCGGCGGCAGTGATTTCGGCGATGGCGCGTGAGCCGTCGTCGATCTGCGGCAGGCCTTCTTCCGGGGTGTAGAGCTGGCCGGAGGGTGGCTCCTGCTGGTCGTAGGTGGCGATGCGTCGGGTGGCGGCGGTGCCGAAGTTTTTGCGCCAGCGGGTTATCAGCCACTCAGGGTGCGCCTGCTCTTCGGGTGTCATGGTGACGATCAGCGGCGTGCGTTTGGGGGATTCCTTTTCGCGCTGGACGCGGCGAAGGATCGCGTTGACCATGCCGGCGGCGTGGGGTGCCCCGTTGTCTCGCGCCATTTCCACGCTTTCGTTGATGGCGGCGTGCGGCGGGATGCGGTCCATGTGCAGCAGCTGGAAGATGCCGAGGCGAAGGGCGAGCAGGGCGGCGGGGTGGAGTTCCGCGTCGGGGCGCTGCAGCATGGGGCGCATGACGGCGTCGAGTTGCGACTGCCAACGGAGGACGCCGAGGACGAGCGCGGTGGTGAGGTTGCGGTCTTCTGGGGAGAGGCGGTTGACGGCGGGGGAGTGCAGCAGGTCGTCAGAGTGCGCCGCGCTGGACATGACGCGATAGAGGATCTGGATGGCGGCGTCGCGGGCGGGGGAGATGGCGGGTTGGTTCTGTGATTTCACGCTCGTTTCAGGATACGAGGTTTGCTTCCTGCTGGTTGGATCTAGCGGGGTTTGCTGTGCGCTCCGACGACTCCTCGGTGGAGAATTTTGTGAAGCGCGGACCCGCTGCCACGATGAGGCCGGCGGTGATGATGAGGATTAGGGCGAAGCGCAGGGTGGTGGCGTGCGCTACCCAGCCGATGAGTGGTGGCCCGGCTAGCAGACCGAAGTAGCCGACGGTGGAGACCATGGAGATGGCTGCGCCTGCGCTCATGCGGGTGGATCGTTCCGATGCCTTGATGACGATGGGGACGATGTTGGCCATACCCACGCCTGTGAGTCCCAGACCTGCAAAGCCTAGTGGCCACGTGGGCGCGAGCAGGAAGGTGCTGAAGCCGATTGCGACGAGGACGCCGCTGCCGAAGAGCACGTTGGCCTCAGAAAAGCGCGCGAGAAGCCAGCCGCCGGTGAAGCGTGACGCTGCCATGCAGATGGCGTATCCGGCGTAGCCTGCGGCCGCCCAGGAGAGGGTGGTGCCGATGTTTAGGTGGAGATAGACCGCGGCCCAGTCGCCCACCGAGCCCTCGGCGAAGAGGCCGAAGAAGGCGAGTATGGCGAGTTTGATGAGATACGGGTCAAAGCGCGAACCGCCCGATTCTTGTTTGGGAGAGAACGGATCCGCGACCAGGCCGCCTTTGAATGACGGAAGGCAGACGAGGAAGAGGACGGCGGCGCAGAGGAAGAGGTCGGTGCTGGCTGTGAAGTGGTGATGCAGCAGGACGCTGGAGATTCCGGAACCGAAGAGGCCCCCGACGCTCCAGCAGCCCTGGCAAAAG
This sequence comes from Terriglobus roseus, assembly GCF_900102185.1. Classification (NCBI taxonomy): domain Bacteria; kingdom Pseudomonadati; phylum Acidobacteriota; class Terriglobia; order Terriglobales; family Acidobacteriaceae; genus Terriglobus; species Terriglobus roseus. The sequence continues at coordinate 735,046 of NZ_LT629690.1, forward strand.
TTGATGCATGAGCGTTGCTCATGTGCCTCTACGGCAAGTGCCTGTGCATTTACTGAAACATCGAGTGCGCCTTTGGATGCGCCAAATAGGCCCGCTCCCAACATGAATGCCCAATGCGATTTGAAGGCGGCGAGTAGCGCGATGGCGAGGATGTAGCATGCGGCTGCGACCCGTACCGTGGCGCGGCTACTGAACTTTGTGATGAAGAATCCGGCGAGCGGCATGGACAGGATCGACCCGGCGACGAGGCTCAGCAGGATGAACGAGAGTCCGGCGGTGTCCAGGTGCAGGTTTGTCTGAATCACGGGAACATGTGCCGCCCAAACGCCGAATCCAATGCCATCGGCCAGGAAGAGGGAAGCGATTGCCCATTTTGCGGTACGGCTCATGCTTTTATTAGAGGGGCAACAGGGCTCGTTCTGATGATGAATTATTCGTCACATCTTGATAGCTTTTGGGAATGAGCGTGAATCTGGATGCACTGCGATCGTTCGTTGTTCTTGCAGAGGAACTGCATTTTGGAAGAGCAGCGAAGCGTCTTTATGTTGCGCAACCGACTCTAACGAAACAGATACAGCGACTTGAGAGTGAGCTTGCTGTTTCGCTGTTTACGCGGACGACCGGGCAGGTGAGCCTTACCTCTGCTGGGACGGTTTTACTCGAAAGAGCAGCAGAGCTTGTTCGTGCAGGCGCCAGCTTTGAGGGCTTTGCGCGTGAGGCGAGCACAGGAGAAGTTGGTACGCTTCGGATTGGGTTTGGTATTGCGACGTTGAGCGATCTGTTGCCGCAGTCGGTGATTGCGTATCGTGCTGCGTTTCCGAAGATGCGTTTGGAGATGCAGGACATGAGTAGTCGCGCGCAGATGGATGCGCTACTGGAAGGCTCGATTGATCTTGGGTTTGTTCGTATGCCAGTACGGCACAGCAAGATGAAGACGCTCGTGGTGCTTCGAGAAGAATTGCTTATTGCAGTCGCTGCTTCTGGCAAGCATGCCGCCACAGCTTCGTTACGTGACCTGCGTGACGAGCCGTTTGTGTTGATTGGCAGATCGACTTCCGCAACGTACCACAGCCATGCTTTGAGCCTTTGTGCGTTGGCTGGATTTCAGCCGAACGTGGTTCAAGAAGCGAAGGAACTATTCACAGTGTTGAGCCTGGTGCGTGCGGGACTTGGTGTGAGTCTTGTTCCTTCGACTGCTCGACGTATGCGGGTTCCCGGTGTGGCCTTTCATCCTGTTCGGAAGACAGAGGCTCGTTGGGATATAGCGATGGCCTGGAGACGTGATCGGGAACGGATTGTTGAGCCGTTCGCCAAACTGGTGCGTGACACCGCGAAGTCGGCGAAGTGAGGCAGGTGCGTTTGATTTTCTTGGGTTGTTGACAGGAGGGCGAAGGCAGCGGCGTAACGTTGATCGGGTGGCAAATGGGGAGCAAGACGCTTGCTGTAACGAATACTACATAGCCATGATCCGGTTCCTATGTTATTTTTTCGCCAGCTAATGATTCGCCATCTTCATGCAGGTGAAGTTCGATGAGAATAGCGTCACGCTCAGTGCTTGTTCCCTTACTTGGGGGAATTCTTTGTTTTTTCATGGGGACTTCTGCTGTGTCCCAAGTGAACAATGCAGTCGATGATGCCAAATCTCTGAAATTTGATGTGGTCTCGATCCGACTATCGAGTGCAAGCCCAAAGGAGCAGCATCTCTACATCACGCCGGATGGCTATGAGGCCATAGGATTTCCAATCGAAACGACGCTGCTGGTTGCGTATGCCGATGCGCCCTTTTTCAAACATCTGGAGGAATTGAAGGGTGTGCCTTCGTGGGGTGGGAGTGAACGTTATGACATCCGCGCGAAACTGGCTGCCGCGGATGTTGCTGCGTGGCACAACCTGAATCAGAATATCTTCCGAACGGCCCCGGTGTTGCAACATATGCTGCAACAGGTGTTGGCGGAGCGTTGCAACTTACGCATCCATGGTGTGGAAACGAAGGTGGATGGGCTCGCCCTGCACATTGGTGCGAAGTCGCCCGCGTTGGTGGAAGATTCCACCGTGCCGGCTGGTGGGGCGGGAAGCCAACTGCTGGATGGGGCAAGGTTTGTCTACACCAAGCAGAATGACGATCAGACATGGACGTTTTACAACACTTCCATGTCTGTTCTTGCGAACTGGCTCACTGTCAGTTCTAAGTACCAGGTGGAGGACCGGACAGGATTGCAAGGCAGATATAGGTTTGTGTTGCGTCGCCTGGCCGAGCAACCTGCGGAGGGCGATTCGACCACACAAGTGGATGCGCCTATGCCTTGGGATTTGCATGCGGTGGGATTGAAGGTGGATCGCGAGAAGATGCCTTCGAAGATCTGGATTATCGACAGTATCGAACGGCCTAGTTCGAATTAGGTACTTCGTACCGTTCTCGACGCTTCGCGTGTTCTTGCCTCGCGCGATGAGCTTAGTGTTGCTGGTGCCTTATCGGTCAGTTTTTGTTGCGTTTGCTTGTGGGTAGCAGGGGTTCGAGGTAACGGAGCACCGCGTCGTGCATGGCTTGTTGGAGGCGTGGGCGTGTGGTGCGTGTGGCTGTGGTGAGTTCGTCGAGGATGCCGCGGAAGATGAGTAGTGCTATCTGGGCGTGATGTGTGCGTTCTGCGCGGGACAGGTTGGGTTGTGCACGATGCAGGCGCTCTGCGATGAAGTCTACGAAGACCTGGCCTAGCTGGTGTTTTTCGTGGCGTGCGTCATCGGAGAGCGGTGCGTTCAGGACCAGCGTGTGGAACTCTGGCTTCTCGCGGTTGTAGCGCATGCAGAGGTCGAGCAGAGCGTGGATGGCTTCGTGGAAGTCTAAGGAAAATTCCGGGTCGAGTGCGCGTTCTGCGTCGGCCATTTCGCGCGCGTATGACGCAGTGAGCGCGCTGGCGATGGCGTCTTTATTGGGAAAGAACTGATAGAGCGTGGCGGGGGAGACGCCTGCTTCCGCAGCGATGGCGTTGGTGGTGGTCTCGTGATAACCAAGGCGTGCGAAGACGGTGGCGGCTGCATGTAGCAGTTCCTGCTGACGTTGTTCGCCGCGCGCGTTTCGTTTCCGGTTGGGGTCAAAGACTGCCACGTTGTGATTTTCGCAGAATTTGCAAACGTAAGTAAAAACTTGCATCCATTCTTGGAATACAAGTATCTACTTGCATAGGAGGTGAGCGGACATGTTCACGGTGATGGGAATTACGGGCAGGGTTGGCGGAGCGGTTGCGGAGAATCTGTTGGTGGCGGGCAAGAAGGTGCGCGGCGTTGTTCGCAATGTGGAAAAGGCCAACGCGTGGGCTGAAAAGGGTGTGGAGTTGGTGCAGTCTGCGTATGACGACGCGCAGGGATTGGCGAAGGCATTTGTGGGAGCCGAGGGTGTGTTTGCGATGATTCCGCCGGACTTTGCGCCTGATCCTGCATTGCCTGACCAGAAGCGCACGATTGCTGCGATTCATGATGCGTTGGAGCAAGCGAAGCCGGGCAAGGCGGTGTTTCTCTCGTCGATTGGTTCGGAGCAGCCGAGTGGTTTGGGGTTGATTACGTCGACGCACCTGATGGAAGAGGCGATGCGCACGCTACAGATTCCCGTTGCTTATCTGCGTGCGGGCAGCTTCATGGAGAACTGGATGGGTGCGTTGGATCACATCCGTGCGACAGGCGAGATGCCGTTCTTCTATACGCCTCTGGATCGCAAGTTTCCGCTGGTGGCTACGCGTGACATTGGGCTGGTGGGTGCGCAGGTGTTGCAGGAAAGCTGGAACGGAGAGCGCGTGCTTGAGGTGGATGGGCCGAAGGGCGGAACGGATCTGTACGAGGTTGCTGCTGCGTTCGGTAAGGCGCTGGGGCGTGAGGTGAAGGGCGTGGCACTCCCCGAGGTGGCGTGGCAGGGTGTCTTGGAGGCAATGGGTACGCCTGCGGATCGGACCGGTTTGTATATCGAGATGGTGAAGAGTTTTAACTCAGGCTGGATTCACTTTGGGAATCCTGACACGGAGAAGTTCTATGGGCCGACTACGATTGAGGCCTTTGCAGACGGGCTCAGGTAGGAGTGCTCGAGGCTAACGTGGCTTCACTGCGGGTGGGGTCGCGTTCGCTGCGGGCGTTGCTGTGATGAGCGTCGTGGGGTCGGAGATGGCGGCTGCTGCGCTCATTTTGACCTTGGCTATGTCTGCTGCGGTGACTCGGGCGCCTGCGGTTGGCGTTTGCGAGAGGACGTAGCCTGCCGGGGCCATGGGGACGGGTGGCGGCGCGGGGATGCTTGGGTCGGCCGATGCGGGAGGCGCGGGTATCGGGACGATGGCGTAGACGCGGAGTTCGATCTCGCGCATTTTTGCGGAGGCAGCGGAGTAGCTCATGCCGACGAGGTTGGGCATGACCCATGCCTTGGGTTGCGCGGTGTACGGCTCGGTGAGCAGGAGGCTGACTTCGGGTTTATCGACGCCCTCGGCATTGGCCGGTGGGGTTTGCGCGAGTACGGTGTCGGATAGGCCGGGTGAGGGAATGTGGGCCATTGCTCCGGGATCGAGCGAGGCGCGGCGGATTGCCATGCCTGCGTCGTGCTCGTTCATGCCCACTGTGTCAGGAATGGTGGCGCGCTGGGGGCCGAGGCTTTCGGTGATGCGCATGTGCCAACCCTTGCGGACGGTGGCTCCGGCGGCGGGCGATTGCGAGAGGACGCGTCCGGCGGGAACGGTGGTGGAGTAGAAACGGTTCTCCACGGTGAGGTTGAGCTTGCGATTGTTGGAGGCGTTCGCAGCTTCTTCAAGTGTCATGCCGGTGAGGCTGGGCGTTTCCACTTCGCCGGTGTGAATAGCGAGGCGCATGGTGATGAGCGCGGAGAACAGCGCTACGGTGGACATGGCGAGGACGGTGGTGCCGATGCGGAAGGAACGCGCGGCCCATGCGGAGACTTCGCCTGAGTTGTCGTGGTAGCGGATGCGAATCTTCACTGTGGGTATCTTAGTACTTCGTACCGTTCTCGACGCTACGCGTGGACGAACTGCGTTCGTATGAGCTTCGCGTTGCGAAGCCTGGTCGTGCGTCTCAAACGCGAGCTAGCGGTCGTTGTCCGTGGCTGGTTCGGGGTGGATGAGGAGGCGGTCGACCTCAGGGCGCTCGCGGAGGAAGGCGGCTTCCATCTGCGTGATGACGCGGTGGACGATGCCCATGGGCAGGTCGTCGTCCATGGAGCAGTGGCAGCTCATTTGGAGATGGTCGCCGCTGCGGAGGGTGACGATGTTATGGACATCGAGAACCTCAGGGAAGCCTTCGGCGGCGCGGCGGACGGCGTCTTCCAGGTCGCGGTCGTGCTGCAGGCGGACGGCGGGTTCGATGGTGCTTTCTTCTGACTCGATGTGCGTGATGACGGAGCGGATTTCGGGGACTTCCTGCTTCATCTCCGACTCGACGCGGGTGACGGTGTCATGTGCGTCGCGGAGTGGCATGTGCTCGGGGAGTTCGAGATGGAGTTCGACGGCTAGGCCGCCTTCGACGTCCTGCACGGAGACGTCGTGGATGGAGAGGTTGTTGCGCAGGGCTACGGCGCGGACGCGGTCAAAGACGCTTTCGCTGCGGCCCGCGTAGGGAATGGTGCGGATCACGACGTCGGTGCCGGGCATGGTTTTCTGCACGGCTTCGGTGGCGGTGGCGACGATCTGCTGCGAGCGCTGGAGGGTGGTGTTGCGACGAATGCCGATGGCGACGTCGGCGAAGTAGCGTGTGCCGGCGCGTCGCATGCGGAGGTTGTTCACTGAAGCCACGCCTTCGACGTTGCGGATGGCGTCAACGAGTTGCTTGCGCATCTCCGGGGTGGTGGCGTCGAGCAGGGCGTCGACTGTTTCGCGCGCGAGAGTGTACGTGACTTTCAGGATGATGAGCGAGACGACGAGCGCGGCGATGGGGTCGGCAAGTTCCAGCGCGGGGATGCCGAGGCGTTTGCCGAGGAAGGCTGCGAGCAGGCCAATGAGGACCGCGGTGCCGGACCAGATGTCCGTGCCGAAGTGCAGGGCTTCGGCTTCGAGGGCCTGGGAGTGGGCTTCCTTGGCGACTTTGGCGAGGGCGCGCGAGCGTGTGTAGTCGACCGCGATGGAGAGCAGCAGGACGACGACGGGCCAGATGGAGGCTTCCAGATCGAGGCTCTGGCCGTGGGCGTAGCGCAGGATGCGGTGGATTGCCTCGTAGACGATCCAGATGGACGAGGCGAGCATGAAGCCGGTTTCGATGAAGGCCGACAGGCTTTCCACGCGGCCGTGGCCGTAGGTGTGGTCCTCGTCGGCCGGGCGGTCGGAGAGTCGAAGGCTGAAGAGTGTGAGGCAGGAGGCGACGAGATCGATGGCGGAGTGCGCTGCCTCGCTGAGCATGCCGAGCGAGCCGGTGGAGAGGCCGGTGATGATCTTCAGCAGCGTGATGCCGCTGGCGGCCAGGACACTGCGCAGCGCGGTGTTGCGCTTCAGCTCAGAGGCTTCGGCCAGGCTCGGTTCCATTTCGGGGGTGGTCTGGCCGGAACGCATGGAGTATCAGTGTACTTCGTATGGTTCTCCACGCTGCGCGTGGACGAACTTCGTTCGTATGAGCTTCGCGTTGCGAAGCTGGCCCCACGTCTCAGGAGCGAGACGTGAGGCACCCGAGTTTTGGGTAGTTATTTACCGCTGTTTGTGATGGACGGTGTGCGGCTTTGGTTTTGCGCTTCCAGTGCTGGCGGTGGTTCGCTTGGCCGTTGTCGACTTGGCCGGTTTTGCGGCTGGCTTTGCTGCTGCAGCGGCGTGTGTTGGCTTCGCGGACTTTGTTGTCTTGGCGGAGGCTTTGCCGTGGCGGATGCCGCGAAGTTTTGCGTTGGCCTCGCGGAGTTCCTCAGCAGTGAGTTCACGCTCGGGGTCGTTCATGTCTTCCGGCACAGGAGGCAGGTTCACCATGGCCAGGAGCATGTCGTTGGCTTCGCGGAACATGTTGCCAGCGGGGCGTCGGCCATCGGTACGTGCGAAGAAAACGCCTACGTGACGTGCGGGATTGAGTGCGATGTAGGTCTGGAAGCCTGCGCCGCCACCGGTCTTCTGCACGATGCGCGAGGGACCGTAGTCCTTGTTGATTTCGATCCAGCCGAGGCCGAGACCGTCGGGCAGACCTGCGTGTCCGAGACCCTGAATGCTGTGGAGGTTGGCGGGGTCGATGACGGTTTGCGTGGCGAGTTCGTTGGCGTGGACGGGGACCCCAGGCAGGTTGAGGAAGTAGCGCAACATCTTCGCCATGTCCTGCGCGGTGGAGTACATGCCTCCGGAGCCTGCTGCGGCCTGCGTGTCCGTGCATTCGATGGGTTCGTGCATGCCCCCCATCAGGCGGCTGCATTCGTCCGGTGTGGGCGTGAGGGTGGTGTCTTTCAGGCCCAGCGGCTGTGCTGTCTGCTGCTGGAAGAACTGGAGGTAGCTCATGCCGCTGGCGGAGGCGACGGCGTCACCCAGAAGATCAAAGCCGATGTTGGAGTAATGCGCAGCGGTTCCGGGCTGCGAACGCATGCGGTACTGCGGCAGCCACTGCCAGCGGTAGTCGAAGTCCGGGAAGGTGAAGTGTGCTGCGCCCTGCGGTGGGTATGCAATTTCGCGCGGCATGCCTGCGGTGTGTGTGGCGAGATCGATCAACTCAACCGGGCGATCAGCGGGGCCGCGCGCTGTCATGGTGGGTACAGTCACGTTCTGCGGAGCGAACTTCTGCAGCGGGTCGTCGAGCGACACCTTTTTCATGGCGACGAGCTTGGAGAGCAGGTCCGTCGCGAGGATCTTGGAGATGGAGCAGAGGCGGAAGAGGGTGTCAGCTTGTGGGGTGTCGTGGTTTGCGGGGGAGACGTGTCCGTAGCCCGCCATCCATGTTTCATCGCCACGGACGACGACAGCGATCATGCCGGTGGAGGCGGTGCGCTGGAAGATGCGGTAGGCGTAGTCGTTCGCGGTCTCGATGGGCGGCCCGAGTGGTTCGGGCTTGGGCTTCTTCTGCGCCTTGGCTACGGCTGCAGCCTGTGCCTTCTTCTGCTTTTCTTCCTGGTGGCGAAAGTATTTGCAGCCCTGAAGTGAGCTGGTGACGGCGACAAGAGCAAGGCAGAGGGAAGCAGAACGGCGACGCGACAACAGAACTCCAGAAGAATTGGACTGATTTCAGGCTAACGGATGGGATGCGGTGGAAAGCGGTGCGTTGGACGATGTGGGGAATCTGGCGGGGAACACCTTAGTGGATTACAAAAATACGAAGCCCCGTCTGTTGGACTCAGACGGGGCCTGCGAAGTTAGAGGAACGAGTTAGAAGCGGAGACCGAAGGTAACCGGGATGTAGCCGGTGTGACGACGGTTGAAGGGGAAGAAGGGATCCTGCGCGAAGCCTTCATCCTTGATGGGCACCCAGTGGTAGCGCGCGTCTACGAAGAGGCGTTCGCTGGAAAACTCGCTGAGTTTGTAGGTGAGACCGAAGCCGACGTTCCAGCCGAAGGCGTTGGCGCTATACGAATCGAAGTTGTATGTGCTGTAGAAGGTCTGGCAATAGTAGTAATTGCAACCTGTTTGCGCGGTGGGCAGCGTGAAGTTGGTGCTCTTGCGATACCAGCCACCACCGCCTGTCACGTAAGCGCCCATCTTGCTGCGCGGATCCGAGAAGTTGACGATGGGGTTCACCGTCAACGAAAGCACGTGCGCATTGGCGTCGAAACCGGCTAGGTCGTTCGGGCCGTAACCGTATTGCTCAATGTAGTTCAGTACGTTGTTGTACTCGTAGTTGATGGCTCCGCCGGTGACGCCCATGCGGTCATAGTGGAACTCGCCGAGGACGCCGAACATGCGGTTGAAGTTCCATCCACCACCGAAAGCAACCGTCCAGCTAGGGGTGTAGTACTTTGCCGTGTCGCCGGTGGGGACGGTCATGCCAGCGCCTGCCATGAAGGCGATTTTTGTCGAACCATCAGCATTGTGCAGGTGGTCCTGATAGCGCGAACGTCCGTACGAGCGGCGTCCCGGAGGCGGCTGTGTGCCGGTGTCAAAGTGCAACGACGCGGAGGGATCTGCCGCTGCAATCGCATCATCTGAGCTGCTGCTGATGCCGGAAGGCTGGTAGTGGAAGTCGTCTGAGGAGACGCTGACAGCATTGGGATTGAAGAGGGGAGCTGGCGTGAGGGATTTTGGGGTGTCCGGTGTCGATGGGCCTGCAGCCAAGGCGGTTGGAGCAAGCGAAATCGCTGACAGAGCCACCGCTGCAGCACAGAGGCCATGAAGATAAAAGGACCGTTTCATAGGGATCACTGAACTCCTGTAAGTAAAGCCGTGCGTATGTCAGAAACACGCTTGTTTCGATTTAGTTGTGGGACGCTCCGTGCGCCATTTTGGCTTCCTGAGAATTTAGATGCTTCTGGAGGGATAAACCCACGGATTTTCGGGATGGGGGTGCTTTGAGCATTTTCATCGCCCAAAATGCATGATGCCCAGGTGGGTTTTCACCTGGGCATCTGAATCGGATTAATTCAGGAAGTAAGTGGTGTAGAGGGTGTCGCGCTGCACTGGTTTGAAGCCTGCTCCGCGGATGATGCGGCGAAGCTCCTCTTCCGTGGTGCAGTTGGCGGTGCCTGCCGCCTTGACCACGTTTTCTTCCAGCATGACGGAACCAACATCGTTGCCGCCGAAGCGGAGGCCCATCTGCAGCACCTTCAGGCCCTGCGTGACCCACGAACTTTGCACGTTGTTGATGTTGTCCAGGTACATGCGGCTGATGGCGAGAGTCTTCAGATATTCGACGCTCGTAGCTTCGTCCCATCCGCGACCACCGAGGGCGGTGTTGTGCGGCTGGAAGCTCCAGGGGATAAATGCGGTGAAGCCACCGGTTTCTTCCTGAAGCTGGCGTACCACTTCGAAGTGGTTCACGCGCTGCTCCATGGTTTCACCCACACCGAACATCATGGTGGCGGTGGTGCGCATGCCGAGCGAGTGTGCCGTGCGATGGACGCTGACCCAGTCTTCTGTGCGGCACTTGAGGCGTGCGATGCGCTTGCGGACATCGTCGTCAAGAATCTCAGCGCCACCACCGGGGATGGACTGCAGACCTGCATCGCGCAGACGCATGATGGTGTCGCGCAGGCTGATTTCGCTGTACTCCGCAATGGCGAGGATTTCGCTGGCGGAGAGGCAGTGCAGCCAGATGTTGGGGAAGCGCGTCTTGATGCCGGTGAACAGCTTCTCAAACCAGTCGATCTTCAGGTCAGGGTGAATGCCGCCCTGCATCAGCACGCCGGTGCCGCCCATCTCTTCTGTTTCGCGAATCTTGTCGTAGATGGTGTCGAAGTCGAGGATGTATCCTTCGCTGGCGAGCTTGCCCTTCAGCGGACGATAGAACGCGCAGAAGGTGCAGTATTCCGTGCAGAAATTGGTGTAGTTGATGTTGCGGTCGATGATGTAGCTGACCACACCTTCGGGATGCAGGCGGCGGCGCACTGCGTCGGCTTCCATGCCGATGCCGATAAGGTCGTCTGAAGCGAAGCAGTCAAGGGCCTGTTGCCGCGTGATTCCCATGCTTTTTAGTTTACCGCTTGCTCACAGAGCTTGCAGAGAAGGGTGTGGCCCAGCATGGACTGGCGGCCTTCTTCTGTCTGTGTCCAGGGGCGGGATTGCCAGGGCGGATCGTGGCGGACGTGCTGCGTGTGGCCGCAGGCGAGGTCGGCGATCCAGTGGCCTTCTTCGTCCTGATGGAAGCCGGTGATGGGCTGCGGGATCATGCGTGGCTGCCGAGCAGATGGATCAACGAGCCGTAGAGCACCAACAGGCAGATGCACAACACCACGAGGATAGAAATGAGCACTACCAGCAGCCGCATCTTCGCTGCCATCGCGTTCATCTGTTGTTTTGTGGCTGTGATCTGCGTTGCCTGTGCCTCGGTGATGGACCGTAGGCGCGCTACGTCAGACGAGAGATGGCCGAGGCGTTCGGTATTGGCGGCTAGCGCGTCGGATAGTTCGGCGTTGTGCGATGTGATGTCGTCGCGTACCTGCGTGGTGAATTGATCGAAGGAGGCGCGCATCTCTTCGCGTGCATTGCCGCGAGAGTTGACGAAGACTTCGAGCATGGGAACGCCGCGCGCCAGCAATGGCACGACCTTTTGCAATAACGGAATGATGTCGAGCCAGCCCATACGCTTCTTTGATGCGTTTAGATGGCGCGAATGTGGAGCCCGGTACGCGCTTTGTCGCGATTGGCGATCCAGAAGTTCAGTGCGGAGAGCAGAACGATGGCTGCGATGATGCTCTGCGACCAGACGCAGTAGATGCACCACTTCTCAATCACATACTTTTCAAGATAGGTGAGGATCAGTGCGCAGAAGCAGCCGATCTGTGCGGCTTCAAAGGTGAGGAAGTCGCGGCCCAGGAGCGCGAGGATGGCGATCAGAACGTAGCCGATGATGCCGATGGTGGCGACGGGGATATGGCCCTTGCTGTTGGGGTCTTCATCGAAGCCGCGCGCGGGGAAGACGGCGAAGCGCGAGTGGTTGACGGTGCCGCAGTCCCACTGCTCTGTGACGGCGCAGGGTGGCGCGGCGTTGGGGTCCATCATGTGGACGCGCAGGGCAAGGATGGAGACGACCGTTCCGGCAACGGCGAGCAGGGCAATCAACACGCGAAGAAGACGCATACGCGTTTGACTCTATTCGGAGCAATACGGTGCGGGCAAGGTGCTTCGTACTGTTCTGGACGCTTCGGGTGGTCGAGCTTCGATTGAAATGAGCGGCTTTGTGGTTACGAAAGGGCTTCGACAACGGCCCATTGCATGGCTTCGCGCGGGGCGGGTTCGCCTGTCCATAACGTGAATTGACGGACGCCTTGTTCCACGAACATCTCCACGCCGGGGATGACGTACAGACCGTTGTGCTGCGCGAGTTGCAGTAGCGGTGTTTCGATTGGGTTGTAGACGAGGTCGAAGAAGACTTTGCCGCGCATTTCGTCTGCGGCGATGGGCGCTTCCATCGCCTGATTCTTCATGCCGTAGGGCGTGCTGTTGATGATGGCGTCGAAGGTGTGTGCGGCGAGGTCTTCGCGGCGAATGGCGTGGACGCCGGCTTCTGTTGCGAGGGCTTCTGCTCGTGCGTGGGTGCGGTTCAGCAGGTAGACGTGTGCGCCTGCATCGCGGAGGCCGAAGACGGCAGCGCGTGCTGCTCCACCTGCGCCGAGGATGAGAATCTTTGCGCCCTCGAGGGGAAGTACACGTTGCAATGGACCAACGATGCCGGGGACGTCGGTGTTGTATCCGGCGAAGCCTTCGGTGGTTTTCACGAGGGTGTTGCTGGTCTGCATCTGCTGCACTGCGGTGTCGCTGATTGCGAGGTGCGGCAGGATGGTTTCCTTAAGCGGCATGGTGACGCTGAGGCCGCGGATGTTGAGGCGATCGACCACTGCGAGGAGTTCTGCGGGGATGTCGGTTTCAAGCGGGATGTATACCGCGTTGCGCTTTGCCGTACGGAACGCGGTGTTGTGCATGCACGGTGAGAGCGAGCCCGTGATGGGCAGGCCTGCTACTGCGTAGATCGCGGTTTCCGGTGTGATGGACTCTGCGCGGTAGAGCTCTTGCAGCGTGGAGATGCTGACCTGACCGGGCGCGGTGCCTGCGTTGCCTTCCGGCGAGGCGAAGGTGAAGAGTGAGCCGAAGCGTGGGCCGAGGACGCGTGTGAGTGTGCCGCGGAAGCCCATGCTCATGGCGATGAGTCGGCCATCGGTGCCGTGGGTTTCGAGCAGGTCGATGAGTTGCAGAGCTTCCGTGATGGTTGTCGCGGTGGGGACAATCTTGCGGAAGTCCGGCGCGAAGGGGGCCATGCGATCGAGTTCGGGCGCGAGCGCGGGTGTGCCCTGGAAGTCGTGCCAGGAGAGGATGACTGCGGCGCCGTTGGCGCGGAGCGTGTCGAGCGCTGCGATGCCGAGTTCTTCGGCGGTTTCCGTCTCGATGTCGACGAGCTGGCAGCCTGCTGCTGCGGCTTCTGCGAGGATGTCGATTTGCTGCTGCGCGGTGCCCTGGAAGCCTCCGCCGTAGGGCTGGCGACGACAGGTGGCTACGGCCGTCACTTCAGGATGTTCAGCGAGGAACTTGCGTAGTTGCGGCAGTTGCGCTGCGGGGTCGGGCACGGAATCGAGACGGAACTCGAGGAAACGGCAGTCCGGAAGCGTCTGTTCGGCGAGCGAGAACATTTCCGGGCTGGAGACAGCGACGCAGATGCGTCCGGCGCGTTGGTGCAGGGATTCCGGTGTGATGACGTGCGCAGGCATTTCTAAGCCATGGTACCGGGAGCGGCGGGGCGCGGGTTTCCTTTATACTCGGTCGATAGCAAAAGGGAACGGAGCGGTGTAATGGCTAAGGGCGTAAATAAGGTAATTCTGCTGGGAAATGTAGGCAAAGACCCGGAGATGCGGGCGACCCAAGGCGGCACCGTGGTGGCAAACTTCACGTTGGCTACGGCCGATCGTCAGAAGGACCAGACTGGCAACTGGGTGGATAAGACCGAGTGGCACAACCTGATTGCGTTTGGCCGCACGGCGGAGATTGTTCGCGACTACGTGAAAAAGGGATCGCAGCTCTACATTGAGGGCAAGATCCAGACGCGTTCCTGGGACGACAAGGAAAGCGGCCAGAAGAAGTACCGTACCGAGATCATTGTGAATGACATGTCGCTCCTGGGTGGACGCGCCGGTGGTGAAGGCGGTGGCCAGTATTCTGGCGGTCGCAGCAGCGGCGGTTACAGCCAGGGCGGCGGAAATTACGGCAATACCACCAGCTTCGATCAGCGCACACCGCAGAACGACTTTGCCAATGAAGGCATTACGGACGACGATATCCCGTTCTAAGTGGGTGCGTCAGTTTGCGAGTTAGCGGGGCCTTCGGGCTCCGCTTTCTGCTTTGTGGAAAGGTCTCGTCGTAGACTGTTTTCACCATGGTGGATGAACAGACCTTTCGACGTGATTCCGATACGGCTCTCGAACAGCTTAAGCAGCGCCTGATTGATGGCGAAGACCTGGGCGGCTATGAGACGGAAGAGAACAATGGCGTGTTGAACATCATCTTCGACGCGCCCAAGGCGAAGTTTGTGTTCACTCCGAACACACCGGTGCGACAGATTTGGATTTCCGCGCTCTCGACCAGCTTCAAGCTGGATTGGGCGGAAGGAAAATTTGTGCTGCCGAAGACGGGCGAAGATCTGGATGTGCTCACGGAACGCTTGATCAAAGAGCACACGGACGACGATACGTTCGAGCTGTAATTCTTCTTAAAAAGCAAAATGCGCGAAGTTCCGTGTGAACCATGGAACTCCGCGCACGTGTGTTTTTGAAAGCTACTTTGACATGCCGATGGAGGCCATCATGCGGCCTGTGAAGCCGTCTTCTGCGCGGTGAGAGAAGAAGCGGCCGGTATCGGCTGCGGTGTCTTCTTCGAGCACGCTGATGTTCTTTTCCTTCAGGCCTGCGTCCATGAGTTGGCGGCGGTTAGCCTCCCACAGATTCAGGTGAAGCAGCGGGCCGAGTGGTGAGTGGCCGGGTGCGCGTGCCGTGAGGAAGAGGTTCGGATACTTCTCGCGGATGGGGCCGAGGTCGTAGACGTCTTTGAAGAGCGTGTCGACGTAGGCGAATTGCGATGAGAACTCGTAACGGATGTCTTCGCTGACGGAGTAGCTGCCGGGGCCGATGGATGGGCCGATGGCTGCGATGAGGTCTGCGGGGTCGCTGCCGTACTGGCGGCGCATGGTGCCGATGCCGCGTTCGACGATACGTGCGAGTGTGCCTCGCCAGCCTGCATGGAAGGCACCGATGGCGCGACGCTTGGGGTCGAAGACGAGGACCGGGACACAATCGGCAATTTGCACCGTGAGCAGAACGCCGGGGACGTCGGTGAGCATGGCGTCGGCCTTGTGCTTTGCGGGTGCAAGGAAGTCATCGGTCGCTTCTGTCGACGATGCGATGGTGCGCACGATGGGCGAGTGAAACTGGTGGAGCATGCCGAAGCTGTGGAAGCGGCTGGCCTTGATGCTCTTCAGGTAGCGCGTGCGGTTGGTGCGGACGTTTTCCGGTTCGTCATGCGCGGTAAAGCCGAGGTTCAGGTCGCCCAGATTCTTGGGCAGATGCGGGCGATAGACGCGGGTGACGCCGCCGGTGCGCGTGGAGAAGCCGTGTACGAGCGATTCAGCAGCACTGAGGTTTTCTGCGAAGAGTGGCTTGGGGTTTTCCTTGGGAGTGACGGCGGCTTTTTGGGCGAGGTCTGCCTTTTTGCCCACGAGACGGCGTGCGCCTTCGTTCCACGTGTTGCGGCGGGTGGCGCGGGTGCCGTGGGTGAGGCCGATGGCTCCCAGGATGTCATCGACGGCGGCGATGGCTTCGGGGGACTCCAGATACTCGGCGGTGGGCTTCTTCGTTGCTGCGGGTTTCTTACGTGCTGCGGTCACTGCTTGATTTTACTAGTCGGTGCGGTTGCGGTCGCCGAACCATTTGGCGATGCCCAGCAGCAGGAAAAACGTGCCGGTTGGGATGCAGCCGAGGGCGATGATCAATACCAGCCAGCCGAAGTTGTTCTTGGGCCCGTGAACGGTCATGCCACCGCTGATCCATACGCCAAGGGCGCAGAGGATGCCGACGCTTTCAATGATGGTGGAGACGCGGAGAATGGCGCGGGTGTCCGGGCGGGTGCGGCCTTTGGTTGCAGGAGTACTCATCCGTGAACGACCGCCTGAATGACAGCGACCAGAACGCCGGTGACGGAGACGTAGAGCCAGATGGGGAAGGTCCAGCGCGCAAGTTTCTTATGCTGCGGGAAGCGCTGCGTGAGCGACAGGAAGAACGTGATCAGGATCATGGGCAGCGCAACGACGCTGAGTACGATGTGCGACAGCAGCATGGGCCAGTAAGTGTTCCAGAGCAGGCCGGTGTGCGCGATGGGCAAGCGGTATTCACCATGCAATGCGTGGTTCAGGATGTAGCTGACCAGAAACAGCGTGGAGAAGATGAACGCCGTGAACATTGCGGCGCGGTGCTGCTTGATCTTGCGCTGTTTCACGTACGCAAAGCCGATGACGAGCGCGATGGCGCTGAGGCCGTTGAAGACGGCGTTCAGTGAGGGCAGGAAGAGAAGCTTGGTGTGGTTGGTGTCGGCGGGAGCGTGATAGTAGACCAGCCAGAAAAGGAAGAGGCTTGCCACGGCAGAGACGCCAAGGATGGTCGCGATGATGGACGGCGGCGTCTTGATGCGTTCCTGCTCGGGAATGGTTTGCGTGTTGGCAGTCATGGAGCCTCGGTTAAAAGAAGATGCGGCCCTGCGCGTTGAGCATCATGGCGGCCAGCAGAAGCGGAAGGTAAATGACGCTGATCTTGAGCAGGTCACGAGCGATCTTGCGGGATTCCGCGGGTGGCAGATCGCGCGTGATGCGAACGAACTTCAGCGTGTACCAGAGGTAGGCAAGGCCTAGAACGATAGCGATGACGCCGTAGATCCAGCCAGCGGTGCCGAGGTAGACGGGCCACAGGCTGACCGGGATCATCACAACCGCGTAGAAGAGCGCCTGTGCGGCGGTGGCGACGCCGCCGGGTTTGGCGACGGCCGTGACACGGATGCCTGCCTTGGCGTAGTCGGCGCGATAGAGCCAGCCGATGGCTTCAAAGTGAGGGAACTGCCATACGAAGAGGATGGCGAACAGCGCGACGGCGGGCCACTCGATGAATCCGCGAGCGGCGGTCCAGCCGATGAGTGGAGGCAGTGCGCCGGGGAATGCACCCACGAAGGTGGCGACCATGCTGATGCGCTTCAGCGGCGTATAGATTGCGACGTAGCTGATGGCCGTGAGCAGCGTGAGCATGCTGGTGATGAGATTCGTCGTGACGGCGAGAAACGCCGAGCCCAGCACGATGCAGAGCATGCCCAGAATGAGGCCGTGCGCGAAGGAGATGCGTTCTGCAGCCATAGGACGGCTGGCGGTGCGCGGCATCATGGCGTCGGTCCGGCGCTCGATGACCTGGTTCAGCGTGCCGGACCCCGCGGTGACCACGGCCATACCGATCATGGCTTCGAGGAATTGCGTGTTGAAGGGGCTGATGCCGGAACGCAGGCAGCCGAGGTAGAAACCCGCTGCTGCGGTAATCATCACCATGAGGGTGACGCGCGGCTTTACCAGCTCCTTATAGTCGGCGAAGAGGGTGCTGCGACGAGCACTCTGCGTGGCCGATATGGATGCTGCAGTGACCATTTGGGTTCCACTGTTAAGGATATCGCAGTGGTAGACCGTGACTGTCGCTAATCGAGCACGGAGAGGCGGTTGGGGTCTTCATGCTGGACGAGGTATTCATTCGCGAAGACGACCACGATGGCAGCGGTGGGCACGGCGACAAGGGCGCCGGGGATGCCGCTGATGGCGGTGCCGACGAGCAGCGAAATGAGGACGGTAACGCCCATCAGGTCCACGCTGGACTTCATGATGCGGGGGATCAGGAAGGCGTTTTCAAGCTGGATGTAGATGAGGTAGGCGGCGATGACGAGGCCCGCCTTGGTGAAGGAGTCGGCTGCGGCGATGAGGGTCACCAGGATGATGGTCACGAGATTGCCGGCCACAGGGATGATGTTGGTCAATCCCATGAGGACGCCGAGCAGCAGGAAGTAGCGGACGTTGAGGATACGGAAGGCGATGATGCTGTAAATCGCCACCAAGAGCATCAGTATCAGCTGGCCGATCAGCCAGCGAGAGACGCGCTCCTCCGCGACGAGCAGCGTGTTGGCTAGTCGTACGCGGGATTTGGGGACGACGAGTGAAAGGAAGTAGTCGTACACCTGCTGGCCTTCCAGAATGAAATAGACGCACAGGATGGAGGCGGTGAGGACGTCCAGCAGATGTTCTGCCCATAGCGGCAGGGAACTGAAGACGTATCCCGCGAAGGTCTCCATGGTGGAGGCGAGGCGGTCGTTCAGGTGGGTGAGGCCGATCTTGTCGGCCATGGGGATGCGCTGCAAGCGGGCCATCAGCACAGGCAGGCGTCCGGGTGCATCGGACAGGAAGTTGCGGAAGTCGTTCAGAACTGGCGGTAAGCCGAACCAGAACAGAAGAAACAATCCCAGCGCAATTCCCACCACAAGCGCGACCACGGCAAAGGGTTTGGGCATGCTGCGTCCGCGGATCTGGACGCGGCTGATCTTCATGACGACCGGATTGAGGACGACGGCCAGGAGACCCGAAACATAGACGATGCCCAGAACGTGGCGGATCTTCCAGAAGAGTCCCATCAGCACCAACAGGCTGACAGTGAAGACGATATGGCGGCGAGTCTCACGGAAATCGCGGGAGGGGAAGCCGGTATCTGCATCGGCCCGCTGGACGTCGGCGGACTGTGGCGCGGGCTGAAGCTCGTCAGTCAGAGGTGGTCTCCGGTGTTTACAAATGCACTACTTCCAGTGAGATGCAAGGTACCACTCTAGCGTTGATTGACGTTTAGAGTAACTGCGCGCGGATGGCCGCTACGGTCTGCTCGATGGACAGATTCTCCGTGACGATGCGGTGTGACGAGCAGCGGATGTAGTGCGGGATGCGGCGCTGAAAGCGCTTTGCGGCAGCATCGGGGTCCTGCAGATTCGGGCGGACAGCGGCACCTTCCTGCAACACGCAGCGGTCGAAGAGTACGGCGAAGGGTGCATCGAGGAAGACGACGGTGGTGTTAGGGGTCTGTTCCAGCAGGAGGCGATTGGTGATCTCTTCCGGTGCTCCTCCGCCGAGGGCGATGACGGTGTTGCGAGCGCCCAGGCTACGTGCGATGGCAGCGGATTCGCGGCGTCGGAATTCGGCTTCGCCGTGTGTGGCGAAGATCTCTTCGATGGTGGTGCCGGAGTGGCGCTCGATCAGTGAATCGACGTCGAGGAAGTTCCAGCCCAGATTGGCGGCGAGGAGGCGGCCTACGGTGCTTTTGCCCGCACCCATGAAGCCGGTAAGGACGATGCGTTCGGTAAGGAGGGTGGTGGGCGCTGGGGTCACGGCGGATTCGGCTACGAGCGTTGTCATGATGGTCTCAGGTTTGCGATTGGTTGTGTTCCGGAAAAGCGAAAGCCGCGACCTTTTGGGTCGCGGCTCAGGAGGATCGAGATTGGTCTTTGGTGTTTCTTAGTGTTTCAAGACCGCAGAATCCGCCAGGGCCGCGCCTGTAAAGCAGTAGCGGTACCAAAAGGAAGCGGGCTGGGTAAACTGCGTCATCTCTGGTGAGGAGCATACACCCGGGGCGGGTGGTGGGCAAGCAGTTTGTAAAACTCGTCGGCGGCAAATGAAAAGCGGCGTCCCGGTTGGGACGCCGCTGTAGTTCTTTACGAAATCGGTTTACTGAATGCTGTCCTTCGACGTGATTTCCCGCTCAATCTTGCCCCAGAGGTCGGAAGATGGGCCTTCGCCTTCTGGTTCCAACAACATTCGTGCGGTTTCTGCGATGTACTCCAAATCGCGGACCAGTTCGGCGGCTTGCGGGCAGTCCCGCAGAATTGCCGCGAAACGCGGATCGGCGCTCAGCTTGCCGCCCTCTGCGCGTTCGAACAAATCTGGAAGAGCCTTTTCAAACTCTTCGCAGGTCCAGCGCTTTTCATCATGCTCCGGCATTATTTTGACTCCTGCACCAAGGCGGCCTGTTCGTTCTGCCGCAGAATTTCCCGCAGTTTCAGCCGCGCCTTGTGAAGCTGCGACTTGCTGTTGCCGGTGGAGCATTCCAGCATTCCGGCAATCTCGTTGTGTTCGTATCCCTCAACGTCGTGCAGCACAAAGACCAGGCGATATCCCGGAGGCAGTGTTGCTACGGCGCGTTCCAGAGCAACGCGGTCAACGGACCCGGAGAGACGCGGGTCGCGCGATCCGAAGTCGCGCTTGGGTGCGTCTTCTTCTGAGGGGTTGATGGTCTCTTCCAGAGAGACGAGTTGAAGACCCTTCTTGCGGAGATGCATCAGCACCAGATTCACCGTGAGACGGTGTAGCCAGGTGGAGAATGCGCTTTCGCCGCGGAAAGAACCGAGTTTGCGGTAGAGGTGCAGGAAAGCCTCCTGCGTCATATCCTCTGCCTCAGAAACATTGCCCAGCATACGCAGGCATAGGGTGTACACGCGCCGCTTATGCAGCGCATACAACTTGGAGAAAGCATCCGGGTCGCCGTTTTTTGCGCGCTCCAGAGCGTCTGCCTCACCAGCGATGGGGGGATTCCGCTTGAAGTGCCCGGCAACCGGGGTCGTATTGTTTTGTGTCATTCCGTAGCCCTGAACTTCCATTGCAACCCCGGTCTGGCACACCGGTATGGTGAGCCGTCGTTCCTTGAAAGACCTGCAGGCTGTACTCCACCATACAGGACGGCTCTACGAGCCAAAATTTGCACTGATTCCGATGCGCAAGAGTAGTGGATAGCTTTTTCGGGGTCGAAGGTTGTACGGGACGGGCAAACTATCGGCATTGACCTGAGGAAAATAAGGCATATGGAGCGAGGAAGACACTGATGTCCTATGATTTGGAGCGCTCTGAAGGCGTGCGGAGGTGTGCGATATGACGCTGCGTGGTGGTTTCCTTGTTTGCGCGACGATGGTGGCCGCCTGTGTCCTGCTGGTGCAGCGATCTGCCATGGCTGCTCAGCAGGAAGGACGTTTGGTCCGAATGGCGGAACTCACGATTGACGGGGAACAACTGGACGCGTATCGGGCTGCGTTGACGGAGGAGATCACCACGTCGCTGCGTGTGGAGCCGGGCGTGCTCTCTTTACTCGCCGTGGCTGTCAAAGGGCATCCGAATCAAATCAGGATTCTGGAGATTTACCGTGACGACGCGGCGTACCGTGCTCACCTTTTGATGCCACATTTCAAGAAATATAAGAGCGAAACCGCGAACATGGTGAAGTCGCTCACGCTGGTTGAAACGGACCCGATTCTTCTGGGAACGAAGTAGCGCTGAGGTGGCAGTTTAACTGCCGATGAAGCGGGCGTAGAGCGCGCGTGCCCTGGGGACTTCACTAGTGCCTTGGATCACTGTGCGTCCGTCTGCAAAAACGCTCAGGGTATATTCGCCGTGCTGAAAACGCAGCATCATGCTGTTGAATCGCACGTTGCCGAGCGGGCTGAGACGCTGTGCGAGCGACGGGAAGTCAACGGGTCTGTGGTGCTCGTGGATCTGCACGGAGTTGCGTCCGCAGAGGGTGATGTGCGGACGGCCTTCGCCTGCCAGATAGCGGAAATTGTGTCGACCACAGACTTCGCACGTTGCGCGTGGCTTGCCTGCCTGGACCTCAGAGCGTTCGCCGGTCCAGAGATCGAATGACAGCAGTGTGCGGCGCAATGCAGAAGGCTGGTCGGTGAGGAGCTTGAGTGTCTCCGTTACCTGCAACGATGCTGTGAAGTTGACTGCGGTGTTGAGGATGCCTGCGGTATCGCAGGTTTCCACGGTGCCTCCCGGTGGCTCAGGGAAGATGCAGGCGAGACAGGCTGTGCGGAAATCGCCCGTGGGGACGATGTTCATCGTCGCCGCGTAAGAACCGATGGCGGCTGCGTAAATCCACGGAGTGCCGGTCTGGATGGCGAAGTCGTTGATCAGATAACGCGTTTCGAAGTTGTCTGTGGCATCGAGGATGACATGCGCGCCCGCCAGCAATGTGGCAGCGTTGGCGGGAGTCAGGTCAGCGATGTGGGCGTTGACCGTTACATCAGCATTAATGTCAGCGATGCGGCGGCGTGCTGCTTCGGCTTTGGGAAGAGCTTCGGCTGCGTCGGCTTCTGTGAATAGCATTTGACGCTGCAGGTTGGAGGGCTCCACGAAGTCGCGGTCGATGATGGTGAGTGTGCCTACACCTGCGCGGGCAAGGAGTCCCGCAGAAGCCGCTCCGGTGGCACCACAGCCGACAAGAACGACGTGCGCTGCGGCGAGTTTCCTTTGGCCCTCGGCACCGATCGCAGGGAAGAGACGCTGGCGTGAGTAGCGATCCTCTGCCGAAAATGCTTCGCTGGAAACGACTGTCACGCTGGTGCAACTCCTTGCTGTTTCAGTGTACGAGGTTGGACGAAAAGTGGGAGCGAACCCGAAGGAGTGAACCTGCATCCAACCGCTCCATATCTGGGGTTTTGGGTGTAAAGCATTTGTTTACGCCTTCATGCCAAGCGTAGCTGCCTGAAAACAGGCATCATGGCAATAGGGCTGAGAGTCTTCTGGGGGAGCAGGAACGCTGGTGCTGGTGAAGCTGTGGACAGGTGGGATTGCGTTGCGACGGAAGGCATTGTGCTCGGCGGGCTTGATGGTCCTGTCGAGTGCTGCCCTGACGATGTATGCGCAGGAGCCGAACGGACAGCCTTCGAGCGCGGCGACCTCTGGTAACCAACAGCAACAGCCGGCAGCAGGTGCACCGCAGCCCGTTCCCGGTGGCGGCAAGACCGTTCAGGTGGTTCCCGGAAAGACGAATGCCGCTGGCGATGTAACAAGTGGCACCAGCACGGCGGGAACGACCGCAGGCGCTGCAGCACAGGATGCGGCCCAGGAACAGAATGCGCAGGCGGGAAAAGCAGCCGACAATGCAGTCGCCGGTGTCTGGGCTTTGCGCGGTAGAAAACTGCACGCCATCGAATTTGAAGGGGTCGAGTTTGGTGAGAACGATCCCTTGCCACAGAAAGAACTCGGGTTAAAAGCTGGGGATACGATCTCTCCTGACAAGGTTCGGACAGCGACTCGTCGACTGTTTCTTACTGGCTTGTATCGCGACATCGAAGTACGCAGCATCGTGAACAGCGACGGCAGCGTGACGCTGCTATACGTGGGAACGCCTCGCTACTTTGTGGGTCGTGTGCATATTCAGGGCGTGCATTCAGAGCGGATGACTTCGCTGCTGGAAGCGGCCTCAGAGTTGCAGCCCGGCCTGCCGTTTACAAATTCGCAGGTTCGCACGGGTGAAGAGGGAATTCGACAGACGCTGGCGCAGAACGGTTACTACGCTCCGGTGGTTCACTCGGCAACGGAACATCTGCCGGATGGCAAGCAGGTGGATGTCTTCTATCTGGTTGATGTGGGTAAGCAGGCACTGGTGGGCAATGTCACGGTGAATGGCGATCCCGGCTTGTCGGTTGATGAATTCCGAAAGCGCAGCAAGCTGCAAGAAAAGAACAAGACGCTGTTTGTCTTTAAGACGAAGAACAAGGTCACGCGCGATACGGTGGGCAATGGGTTGACCCGTCTACGCAAGTACTACCAGAAGAAGGATCGGCTGGAGGCTGCGATTGCTCTGGAAAAGAGCCAATATACGGCAGACCGTCAGCAATTGGATTACACCTTCCGCGCCTTCCAGGGGCCGCAGGTCAAGGTGACCATCGATGGTGCGAAGGTATCGAAGTCACGACAGAAAAAACTACTGCCCATCTATGAAGAGAGCGCTGTCGATAACGATCTGCTGAACGAAGGCGCGCATAACATTCGCGAATTTCTGCAGCGGCAGGGTTACTTCGATGCTGAGGTGACACCGGCTGTACGCGGTGTTCCGGATACGCCGACGTATGCAGAAGATGGTACGCCGCTACCGCCGCCGAGCAACTTGACGGAGACGGTGACGTTTCATGCTGTTCCCGGAAAGAAATACAAAGTGATTGCTGTGAATGTGACCGGCAATAAGTATTTCGAGACGGACAACATTAAGGAACGCATGCAGGTGGTGAAGGCAGATAATTACGTCCGCTCTGGACGTTTCTCGCCTGTGCTGCTGTCCAACGACATTGATTCCATCACGTCGCTCTACATGGCAAATGGCTTCACAAAGGTGAAGATCACGACGAATGAGAAGAAGAGCGATGAAGACAAGAAGATAGGCTCGATCACTGTGAATCTTCATATTGATGAAGGCTCGCAGCAGAAGTTTGGCAACATCACGCTGACCGGCGTGGATGATGCTCGTGCAGAACAGATGAAGGCGCTCATCACTGCGGAGACGAATCAGCCTTTCGCCCTTGCGAATGTCTCGAACGATCGCGACAACATTCTGCAGTCCTATCTTTCCAAGGGTTTTGACCAGGCAAAGGTTGAGGTGCGGCAGGCAGTACGCAAGGATGACACAACGCGTACGGACATTACTTATCTTGTGACCGAAGGCGAGCAAGTGAATGTAGATCGCGTATTGATCTCTGGCGTTCACCATGTACGACAGAAGCTGGTGGATGATCAAACGTTGCTGAAGCCGGGAGATCCGCTGGACGAAAGTGCCATCGTCGAAATGCAGCGCCGCTATTACGATCTTGCATTGTTTAACGAAGCGAATGTTGCTGTGCAGAATCCGGAAGGCCTTGCGGATCGCAAAAACGTGTTGGTGCAATTGACTGAGGCAAAGCGCTGGGATGTAACGTATGGCGCGGGCTTTGAAGCGCAGCTTTCCACGCCGCAACCCAACTGCCGTGCTCAGCAATCGATTGGCAATACGACGTGTTCGCCGGAAGGCAAGGCTGGCGCATCGTTCCGAGTTTCTGCCGATGTATCGCGCATCAACCTATTCGGCACGGATCAATCGCTGGCATTCCACGTAACGTATGGCCTGCTGGAGCGCATTGCCACGGCAACGTGGACTACTCCAAAGTTCCTTGGCCGTCCGAATTTCTCAACGCAGGTGAGTGGTGGCTATTCCAACGTGCAGAACATTTCCACGTTTAAGGCCAGCACACTGCAAGGCTTGTTCCGCCTAACGCAAAAGGTTCCCAAGGCAGACACCTTTATCTATGACTTCACCTATCGGCGCGTGTCGGTGGATCAGAACAGTTTGCAGGTAACGGCAAACCTGATTCCGCTGTTGTCGCAGCCGGTGCGTGTGGGTGGCCCCGCATTTACGTGGTTCCACGACACACGCGCACCCCTGCAGCTTGATGCGCAGAAGGGCATGTATCTTTCGTTCACGGATTTCTTGGCGAGCGGTATCTTTGGTTCGCAGACGGACTTCAACAAGGTGGATGTGACTTACTCCTCGTATTACACATGGGGCAAGAAGAGGAAGTACACGTTTGCGCGGAATACGCGCTTTGGCGTGGAGACGACGTCTGGCGTGAATCCGAACGCAGGCATTGAGGGCTGCCAAGGGAATTTGCTGAATACGAACGCTTCCTGTAACTCGGTTCCACTGCCGGAACGCTTGTATGCAGGTGGCGCTACATCGCATCGTGGTTTCGGTATCAACCAGGCAGGACCGCGAGATTTGACCACGGGCTATCCGGTCGGCGGTTCCGCTGTACTTATCAATACTCTCGAACTGCGTATGCCAGCGCCGGTGCTGCCACTGGTTGGTGAGAGTGTTTCGTTTGTTCTCTTCCATGACATGGGTAATACATTCCTGCATGTGGGCGACGTGTTTCCGTCCATTGCCCGTTTCCATCAACCGAACCGCGATACGTGCCGCCAGGTGTCAGGCTTTGTTACGGTGGGCACTTGCGACTTTGCTTATTTCTCGCATGCGGTGGGACTTGGCGCGAGATACAACACGCCCATTGGGCCAATTCGTCTGGATGCAGCGTACAACCTGAATCCGCCGATTTATCCCATCATTGATGACTACACGCAAGCCGTGCCCACGCACCATGTGGGACAGTCCAGCCACTTCCAGTTCTTCTTCTCGATCGGCCAGAGCTTCTGATGACGCGCTTTTATCCATTCCGTTTCGATATCGCGAATTGCCTGCTGGCCGTTGGCATAGCGTCTGCGAGCGTCCAAATGCTCGCACAAAAGCCTGCGCCGAAGTCGGTGGAGCAGGGCAAGTCGCAGACGAAGGAACAGGTGCGTGCGGATGCACATAAGCTGCCCGCTGAACGCGGTCAGGTGGTCGATCGCATTGTCGCCATCGTGAATGGCGACCTGGTGCTGGAAAGCGATGTCGAGGAAGAAGAGCGTTTCTCGAAGCTGTATCCCTATGGCGAGGATGAAACGAAGCCGCCGCGTGAGCAGGCCATCACGCGTTTGATTGATCGCACTCTCGTGGTGCAGCAGCTTGGTGGTTTTCCGCAGGTTGCCATTTCCGATGATGAAGTCAATAAGGAAGAGGCTGATCTACGCAAGGACTTGCCCGCATGCGCACATGCGGATTGCGCAAGCGAAGCGGGATGGAAAAAGCTTTTGGAGCAATCGGGATTCACGGAAGAAGAGCTGCATGATCGCTTGAAGTTGCGCGCACAAGTGACGCATTTCATTGAGCAGCGTTTCCGCAGCGGCATCCGTATTGGCGATCAACAGATCGAGGACTATTACAACAACACGCTGTTACCGCAGTATGCGAAGCAGAAGGCGACTGCACCGCCGCTGGATTCCATCCGCGACCGGATTGAAGAAATTCTTTTGCAGGAGCAGGTAAGCACGCTGCTGGATTCATGGCTAAAGACGTTGCGCGACTCCGGACACGTTCGCATGATGCAACCGAATGAGGAGGCGCCCTGATGACATTGCTGGACGCGAATACTCCTCCGCCGAATGAAAACGCACCTGCGCCAAAGAAGTCGCGTGGGTGGCGCATCACCGCATGGATTACGGCTTCCGTGCTGCTGCTCGTGGTACTGCTGGTTGTCGGTCTCGGTATATACACCACGACAGATGATTTTCAGAATCGCGTACGCACGCAGTTGATCGCTACCCTGGAAGATGCCACCGGCGGCAAGGTGGATCTGGCAAAGGTGCAGTTCAGCCTGATGCATCTGGCAGTAGAAGCTGATGGGCTGGTCATTCATGGGCTTGAAGGACCCGGTGAAGCTCCGTATCTTTCGGCGGATCGCATCCTGGTGCGCATCACGCTGAAGAATCTATTCGCGCATGCGACGGATTCCAAGGGCGCGATGAAATACATCACGCTGTCGCTGCTGCACGTGGACAAGCCGCAGATCCATCTGATCGTGGACAAGGACGGTAACACCAACCAGCCTGTACCTAAGACGAAGAGCACCAGCAACGAGCCAGTAATGGATACTCTGTTGGATTTGCAGGCTTCGAAGGTGGAACTTGCGGACGGTGTTGCACTGCTGAATGATCGCGCGATTCCGTTTGATCTGGCGGCGCGTGATCTTGGTGTGAACGTGCACTACATCACGCGCACGGATCACTACGGTATTGATGTTGGTGTAAGTGACATCCGTACGCGGATGGATAAGATGCCGGAGGCGCAGTCACGGCTGAAAGTAAAAGCTGAGATTGGCCGCAAGCTCATCAGCATTCAACAGCTGAGTTTTGATACCGGGAAGAGTTCTCATCTGGATGCGACCGCGCATGTGGAGAACTTTGATAACCCCGTCTGGAATGTGACTGTGAAGGGCAATGTAGAGGTTCCGCAGATCTCTGTGTTGAGCGGTTTCCCAGGGCTTACAGAAGGCACAGTCGATCTTGATCTTGCGGGACACTCCTGTGCTGTTGCACCGCAGGAGGCGCAGAAGAAGCCGCGCTTCTGGCAGCGTCGTAACCCAAAGGCAAATCCTTCCAGTACAAAGACACTGCCGCCTACTCCTGAATGCGAGAAGGGATATCTGATGGTGGGCAG
Source organism: Terriglobus roseus (assembly GCF_900102185.1). Lineage (NCBI taxonomy): Bacteria > Pseudomonadati > Acidobacteriota > Terriglobia > Terriglobales > Acidobacteriaceae > Terriglobus > Terriglobus roseus. The sequence goes on from NZ_LT629690.1 coordinate 762,557, forward strand.
CGCGAAGCTGCACACGGTTGGCTATCACGATGAGTATGTGGTCGTGAATGGAGTGAATGGTGGCGCGGCGTTGAAAGTAACGCCGACGGAGCTACTGTTTAATGCGATCGCGCTGGACCTTCCCGGTGGCGGCACGATTGCTGGTGACATGCGCATCCACAACTGGCTCGGAGAGGTTCCACCGGACGCGCCTGCTCAATCTCCCACGGTTATCGCTGGACAGAAGACGGCGAATGCAACTGCGAAGATTGCGAATGCCAAGCCGCCCGCGACGGGCTCTCTGACGATTGCGCCGGTTGAACGCGCGCATGCCTACATTGACGTGAAGCTGGCGGGCATTTCGCTGCGAACGATTAATGAGGTCACTGAACCACGTCACTATTCTGACCTGGGCATTGATACGGCCGTGAATGGTCCTGTGCATGTGGAGTGGGGCGGAACGACGAATGATTTGCCGAGCTCAGTGATTGTGGCTGCTGATCTGAAGCTGGCGCCACAGAACCTTCACCGCCGCGGTGCGATACAGAATATTCCGCTGAATGGCGTGGTGAAGGCGACGTATCGCGGATCCAACGAGACTGTTGCGATTCAGCAGTTGGAAGCTCATACGCCGGCATCGACGATTCAAGCAACGGGAACACTGGGTGTTGCTGGTGGCGATCGGCTGACAAGTCTGAACCTGATTGCAGACTTCCGTGATTTGTCTGAGTTTGATTCTGTTTTGAACACCGTTGGCTACGAGAGCAATGGCAAGAAGGGAAGCGCTGCACTGCCTGTGGCGCTGCATGGCGATGCGCACTTTCAGGGCGTTGCCTCAGGCCCGATTGCTGGACTGGATATCAAGGGACATCTGCAGGCCAATGATCTGACGGCACATCTCGGCAGTGCGGGTGATGTTGCGATTGATTCGCTTGTTGCCGATGCGGAGTATTCGCCGTCTGGTGTGACGGTTGCGAGTTCAACGATTCATCGTGGCACGGCGGTCTTGAATGCTTCGGGTGTGGTCAAGCCTCACCGCGTGGTGAAGCGTCGTGAAGTGTCGTACGAGTTTGACGATCAGACTGAAGTGCAGGCGAAGCTGCAGCTTGCAGATGCGCAGATTCATGACGTGCTGGAAATTGCGGGTCAGGGTGCGCTGCCTGTTACAGGTGTGATCGCTGTGAATGCCAATGTGAATGGAACCTTTGGCAATCTCATCGGTGACGGAACGTTGTCGTTGCGCAATGGTGTGGCGTATGACCAGCCCTATGACTCGGTAACGGCGAATGTTGCGGTGCGTGGTCAGGAGATATCCGCATCCACGCTGGATGTGAAGGCGCAGGGCGCGGAAGTTACCGGCAACGGTAGCTATGACCTGACGTCGAAACACGTTAAAGCTCATCTGCAGGCGAACGATGTTCGTTTGTCGAATCTATTGGTGATCCGAAAAGCAGGGACACCGGTGGATGGCGTGTTGACGTTACGCGCCGATGCGGATGGAACGCTGGATGCCCCCGGATTGAATGCGCACCTGCAACTGGTGAATGCAACGTACCAGAAGAAGGCGATGGGGCAGTTGACCGCGGACGTGAACAGCAGCGGCAACACGATCTATCTAAAGGCCCATAGCGATCTGTTGACCGCGAAGCTGGATGCAAATGGTCAGTTGCAGCTGGTGGGCGACTATCCCATGCAGGCGCATGCCACTTTCAGCAATCTTGATGTCGCTCCGATATTGAAACTCACAGACTCTTCGTTCGAAGCGACTTCTGTGATCGCTGGCGAACTGAATGTGAGTGGTCCAGCGAGGAAGCCTGCGGCGCTGAATGGGGCGCTCACCGTAAATCCGCTGCAGGTCACCACGCAAGGACTTACCTTTACCTCTGCTGGGCCGATGCATGCCTCGTTGACGAACGGAACGGTGCGGCTGGATCAACTTCACATCACCGGCCCTGAGACGGATCTAAATGCTTCAGGCTCTGTGCAGGTGTTCTCTGCGGACGGCAAGCCATTGCCTGCCCAGGGAGGCGCGATCAATGCGCAGGCGAACGGCAGTCTGAATGTTGCACTGGCACATCGGTTGAAGCCGCAGGTGATTGCGTCTGGCATGGTCAACTTCAACGTGACGGCCAGCGGAAGTAGGTCGAAGCCGAACCTGGGCGGCAAGATGACGTTCAGCAACACGAACATTGCGTACGACACGATTCCGAATGGATTGTCGAACATTACTGGAACCGCAACGTTCACGGATGACCGGCTAGTGATGGACAACGTCACCGCCACCAGTGGCGGCGGTCGCATTAAGCTGACGGGATTTGTACAGTTCCGTGGTGGCTTGTTTGCAGACATGACAGCGACAGCAACTGCGGTCCGTGTGCGCTATTACGGCGTGTCCGCAACGATGAATGCTTCGCTTCGGCTGCAGGGTTCGGGCGATGGCGCATCGCTTTCTGGCAACATCCTGATCACGCGCTTTGGTCTTGCGGAGACATTTGACTTTGCTTCTGTCGCAGGCAGCACTGGCGATGTGTCGGCACCGCCTGACCCAGACTCGTTGTTGAACAAGATTGTTCTGAATGTTCATGTTCAGTCGTCACCGGCGTTGGATTTCCAGAACAGCTACGCGCGTATTGCGGGTACGGTGGACCTGTCATTGCGCGGCACAGCGGCTGTTCCGGCTGTGCTGGGCAAGGTAACCATCAATGATGGTTCGGCAACGTTCTCGGGGACGAAGTATCAGTTGCAGCGCGGTCAGATTTACTTCAACAATCCGATCCGCATCGATCCTTTAATTGACCTGGATGCTACGGCGCGCGTGGAGAATTACGACGTGACCATTGGTGTTCACGGCACGTCGAAGAACTTCAAGCTGACGTATCGGTCGGAGCCGCCGTTGTCGCAGGCGGATATCTTCAACCTGCTGGCGCTGGGTCGCACACAGGAAGAGGCTGCGATTAATACGCAGCAGCTTCAGCAGCAGGGGCAGGATCCTACGACGAATGCGCTGTTGGGAGGAGCCTTGAACGCGACCGTCTCCAACCGCGTAAACAAGCTGTTCGGCGGCAGCGGCAAGGTGAAGATCGATCCTGCGTATGTAGGAACGATTGGCGCATCTTCGGCTCGCATTACGGTGGAGCAGCAGGTAACGCGGCAGATTACGGTGACCTTTGCAACCAGCATCAATACGTCGGCACAGCAGTTAATTCAGTTGCAATACCAGTTGAGCGATAACAAATCGATTGTGGTTACGCGCGATGAAAATGGCGTGTTCTCCATGGTGTACAAGATTCGCAAGCGGTATCGTTAGAGCAACTTTGCCGGGTAATCCGGGTTTGTCTCTTTGGAGATGGAAATGAAGATCAGATCAAATGCGGGAATGGTGTTGGCGCTGGCAGCCGTGATGATGCCTACGCTCGCGCTGCGTGCTCAGGCGAAGGTGCCGGATGCGCAGATTCAGTCAGACGTACAGAAGTCGCTGGATAACAAACAGTTCCATGATGTCCATAGCACCGTGAAAAACGGCATGGTGACGTTGACCGGCAATGTGGACCTGTACGCCACAAAGGAAGACGCGGAACACAAGATTCATCACAAGAAGGGCGTTGTCGCCGTGCAGAACCTGATCCAGGTGCAGGGTGGCAGCGAATTGTCCGACGTGCAGTTGCGCGACAAGCTTGCGGAGAAGCTGGCGTATGACCGTGTGGGTTATGGCACAACGGCGTTTAACAGCTTCACCATCGGCGTGCAGGGTGGTGTGGTTACGCTGGGCGGCGTAGCTTATGGTCCTACGGATAAGGATTCGGCGATCTCGTTGGTGTCCCACTATCCCGGTGTGAGGGATGTGGTGGACGATATTGAAGTGGCGCCGCTATCCCCGAACGATGATCGAATCCGTTTGTCTGCGGCACGCGCTATCTACGGTTTCCCGTCGCTCCAGCGGTATGCAATGGATCCGGCTAAACCCATCCGCATTACGGTGGTGAACGGCGACATTACGCTGACCGGTGTGGTAGATCGGCAGGCGGATAAGGACGCTGCAGGCATCCGGGCGAACAGTGTTCCGGGAGCCTTTAAGGTGACCAATAATCTGCAGGTTGCCGGGGAATCGGCCGGCGAAAAGTAACGCAGTGGATTGCAGCAGGCGTGCGGCCATACACTAAGAGGTGTATGGCCGTTTCGCTTGCACACACATGGCGCAGTACGCGCATTACGCTGGAGATGATCAAGTGGGAACACTCGATCTTTGCGCTTCCTTTTGCCCTGACCGGCGCAGTGCTAGCCGCGGGTGGATGGCCGCATGCGGTGACACTGCTCTGGATCGTGGTGTGCATGGTGTCGCTGCGTACAGCGGCGATGGCGTTTAATCGCTGGGCCGATGCCGAGATTGACAGCCTGAATCCTCGCACCAAGATGCGCGCCATTCCCGCGGGCCTTTTGTCGAAGGGATTTGTGGCGATGTTCACCATCGTCTCGTTGGCGATCTTTTTGTTCGCTGCGGCGATCCTGAATCACCTGACGCTGCTGCTGAGTCCGATTGCGATTGTGGTGGTGCTTTCGTATAGCTACATGAAACGGCTCACGCGTTGGTCGCACCTGGTGCTTGGACTGGCGTTGGGCATTGCGCCTTCAGCTGCTTGGATTGCTGTGCGAGGCACGCTTGATCCGCGCATCATTGTGCTGACCGGTGCGGTATTGCTGTGGGTTGCTGGTTTTGATGTGCTGTATGCGTGCCAGGACTTTGAGCACGATCGCACGCATGGATTGAACAGTGTGCCGCAGGCATTCGGTGTGCAGGGCGCGTTCTTGTTGGCTCGGCTGATGCACGTGCTGATGCTGGGATTGCTGGCTTGGCTGGTGGTGCTGTTTCACCTTGGCCCGATTGCGATTGCGGGTGTGGTGTTGGTGGCAGGGCTGCTGCTCTATGAGCACAGCCTGGTTTCACCCAAAGACATCAGTCGCATGAATGCTGCGTTCTTCACGCTGAACGGAATCATCTCCGTAGTGTTCTTTATTTCTGTGGCTGCGGATATCGCTGTACGGAACCTGCAGAGCCGCTAAAGATATCGCTATCGCAGAAGTGCATCGTTTAACCTGCCTGTGGCTGTTGTAAGCAATCATGGCTGTGGGGAGAGGCGATGCGCGCTGCTGCGTTGATGATGATGTTTGTGGTGTCTATCGCTGGGTTTGCGCAGACAGCGCCTCCTGCAAACTCTGCTGAAGCTGACTTCTCTCAGAGTCGTCGATATCACGATGCCAATGCGACTGCGAAAGCGCGAGTAGTGTTTCTTGGTGATTCGATCATGGATTACTGGGGTAGTCACAACGGCAAGTGGTTCGCTTATACGGGTTGGATCAACCGAGGCATTGGCGGCCAGACCACGCAACAATTGCTACTCCGAGAGCGCCACGATGTGTTGGATCTTCACCCTCAGGCGGTGGTGCTGGAAGGCGGCAGCAACGACATGCGGCTGGGATTTTCGCCGGAGGAGATTCGCGACAACGTTCTCTCTATGGGCGAGCTTGCGCAGGCGAATGGATTGAAGGTGTACGTCGCGCAGATGACGCCAGTGTGTGATTGTGTGAGGGTGCTAACGGGATTGCGCACGGTGGAACACATTCATCATTTGAATGAACTGCTGGTAGCGATGGCGCAGAAGAAACATTGGGATGTTCTGGATTTCAACTCGCCGCTAGCGGATGCCGAAGGGAAGATGCGTGCCGAGTTGACTGTGGATGGAGTGCATCCGAATGATCGCGGATATGAGTTGCTAGCTCCTGTTGTGGAGCGTGCGCTGGCTGGTTATACCAAGTAATTTCGCAGCGATGAAAAAGAGACGGCGGGAAGATATCTTCCCGCCGTTGTTATTAGTGCAAGGTTGTTATGCGGAGCGACGAAGGTCGTCACGCTTGATCTGCTCGCGCGTCTTCATTTCATCCATTTTGCTGTTTACAGAGTCTTTGATGTTCTCAACGCCCGCTGCAAATTTGTCGCGCGCTGTTACGGGTTCTCCACTGACTACGTCCGCACGTGTCTTGGCGGTCTTTTGCATCTCGTGGACGGTGTCCTTCGCATTTCCCCACGTTTCCTTCGCGGCACCCTTTACACGATCTTCTGCGCCTGCATTGGCGAGGTCGTGGCTGCCTACTGCGTTGCCCACTGCTTCTTCTGCCTTGCCGAATGCATTCTGCATCTTGCCCTTGATCTGATCGGTGTTCATCGTTTTCTCCTTCGCATTGATGCTGCGTTCTTACGCGAACGATGGGTATGATGCAGCGCGGAATGGAAAAGGCCACCGCATGGTTGCGATGGCCTTTCATGAGTTTCAAAATGTCGCGTTGATTTTTACAGGGCCTAAAGAGATCTGCGTCCCGCCAGAAGATTGAAGATCAGCGAGATGATCGCGAGCACGATCAGAATATGAATCCAGCCACCGACGGTATAGCCGCTGACGAGGCCCAGCAGCCACAGTACAAGCAGAATTACGGTAATTGTCCAAAGCATCGTCGACTCTCCAGATGCCCTGGCCAGCCGGGCCGGGGCGGGGAATTAGTGTGTACCAACGCCATGCGTGACATGACGTTTGCAGCCACATCAACATAGTTGCCGGGTAAACTTGGCGAGTTGTCCCTTGCGCGAAAACAATGTCGATTTCGCGCGGCGCATGCAGGAGAAGAGTGAGTTGAAGAAGATTGCTATCCAGGGAGAGCCGGGTTCCAATAGCCACCTGGCAACACGTCAATTGTTAGGCGAAGTGGAATTGGTGCCGTGTGCGCTGTCCGTGGAAGTGCTGGAAAAACTCACGCGTTCCAAGGAGGCGGATGCGGCTGTACTGCCGGTGGAGAACAGCCTGCATGGCGCGGTGGCAGATCACTCCGATCTGCTGCTGCGTTACGGCGTCCAGATTGTGGCCGAGTGCTCGCTGCGGATCCGTCATGCGTTGATGGCTGTACCGGGCGTGACCCAGGAGCAAGTGAACCGGGTGCTGTCGCATCCGGTGGCGTTGTCGCAGTGCCGCAAGTTCTTTATGGAGCATCCGGCGCTGGAAGCCGTCCCGTTCTATGACACGGCGGGTGCGGTCAAACACCTGATGGCAAACCACGTAACGGACGCTGCCGCGATTGCCGCTCCGTTTGCCGCGGACGTGTATGGCGCGGAGATCCTGCGCAGCGGCCTGGAGGACGATCCGAAGAACTTTACCCGGTTCTTTATGCTGACCCGGAAAGAGGATGCAGAGGCACTCCGTCCGGCGGGATCGGTGGTCAATAAGTTGTCTCTTGCGTTTGACTTACCGCATCGGCCGGGGTCGCTGCTGGAGGCGCTGAAGGAACTGGTGGCCGCCGGGGCAGACTTGACCCGGATTGATTCGCGGCCGGTCCCTGGACGGCCCTGGGAATACACGTTTTTTGTGGATTTGCGGATTCCTTCGGCCGAGGCAGCCGACACGATTGTGGCCGGATTACGCCAATCCTGCCGGGAAGTGGTGGAATTGGGCCGGTATGAGGCAGCGGTGCTTCCTGAGGAGTAGACTTCCGCTGCGCTCGAATGCGGCCTCCATTTGCGGCGAAATAAGCGCAAATCGAGCGGCAAAGATTTGTGCCAAAGCATCCATTCTGAAGACGGCAATTTTTGCCGATAGGCAGTTCAGACCCTCATAGATCCGGTTGTATTTGCCGCTTTCTGGACCCCGGATGAATCCATGCGTGACTTGAGGCATCAGATGTGTGAATATCTGATGGAAGGACACTCAACTATGTCAAACGATTTTGTAAGTGTGATCCAGCCGACGGCGTCGGACCCGGACCGCAAGCGCAGCGCGCGCGCCCTCCCCGTCCTTCCCGTCCGCGATACCGTGCTTTTCCCGCATGCGGTGCTGCCTTTGACGGTGGGCCGGGATAGCTCGATTCAACTCATCCAGTCCCTGGGTGACGAAAAGACCATCCTGGTGGTGGCGCAGCGTGATGCCCGGCAGGACACGCCGGACGCCAGCGAACTGCACCAGACCGGAACCCTGGCCACCATCCACAAAGTGGTGAAGATGCCGAACCAGAGCCTTTTTGTGTTCACAGAAGGCACGGAGCGCATCCGTCTGGGTGAATTTGAGCAGCGTACGCCGTTCCTGACGGCCAGTTACGAGTTGGTTCCCGACAACGACGCCGAAAAGACGCCGGAGTTGGAGGCGATGCAGCGCAATGTGGTTTCGCAGTTTCAGCAGATTGTGGCGGCTTCGCCGACACTGTCTGACGATCTGCAGACGATTGCTCTGAATATCGAGGAGCCGGGCCGGTTGGCCGATTTCATCGGTTCGTCGCTGCCGTTTTTGACCACGGCTGACAAGCAGGAATTGCTGGAAACCACGGACGTGGAAGCTCGTATGGAGCGCCTGAACAAGCACCTGGTGAAGGAGCTTGAGGTGCAGCAGCTTCGTTCGAAGATTCAGAACGAGGTGCAGGATGCCGTGCAGCAGTCGCAGCGTGAGTACTACCTGCGCGAGCAGCAGAAGGCGATCAGCAAGGAACTGGGCGAGACCGACGAGACCAACAAGGCCATTGAGGAACTACGCGCCAAGATTGAAGCGGCGGGCATGCCGGAGGACACGAAGAAGGAGGCTCTGAAGGAGCTGAACCGTCTTCAGCGCATGAATCCTGCGCAGCCGGATTACAGCATGACGCGCAGCTACATTGAATGGCTGGCGGTGCTGCCATGGGCCAAGTCCAGCGGCAAGCAGGTGGATATTCCGCAGGCTGCTGCATTCCTGGATGAGGATCACTACGGTCTGCAGAAGGTGAAGGATCGCATTCTGGACTACCTCTCTGTGCGGCGTTTGAAGCCGGATATGAAGGGGCCGATCCTGTGCTTTGTTGGACCTCCGGGCGTGGGTAAGACCTCGCTGGGCAAGAGCATTGCACGTGCGCTAGGACGTAAGTTTGCGCGTATCTCGCTGGGCGGTATGCATGATGAGGCGGAGATCCGTGGACATCGTCGTACGTACATTGGCGCGATGCCTGGGCAGATCATCCAGAACCTGAAGCGTGTGGAGACGAACGATCCGGTGTTCATGCTGGACGAGATCGACAAGCTGGGCCGCGACTTCCGTGGCGATCCGGCGAGTGCGCTGCTTGAAACGCTGGACCCTGCGCAGAATGGCACGTTCCGCGATAACTACCTGGATCAGCCGTTCGATCTGAGCAAGGTGTTGTTCATCTGCACGGCGAATCAGCTCGATCCGATTCCGGCACCGTTGCTGGACCGTATGGAGATCATCGAACTCACCGGTTATACCGAGGAGGAGAAGATCAGCATTGCGGAACGGTATCTGGCTCCGCGGCAGATCAAGGAAAACGGCATCGATGGCGATGAGCCAAAGGAGAAGGATCACAAAGCTGGAAACGGTGTTCCTGTAGCTGCTGTTTCCGACGATCGCGGTGATCTGCTGAGTGGCGATGCGGCAGTTGCGCATTCCACGGCGGAGAGCAGCCCGGAGGTTCCGGAGTCCCAGTTGCCGAAGCAGACGGCTGAACCGAAGATCATCTTCCCGCGTGAGTCGCTGGGCATCATTGCACGGCATTACACGCGTGAGGCTGGCGTTCGCCGGTTGGAGCAGTTGATTGGCACGGTCTGCCGTAAGCAGGCGCGCCGCATCGCTGAAGGCAAGACGGAGACGTTGACCGTGACGCCTGAGGTGATTCGCGAGTTCCTTGGTGGTTACAAGGTGCGCGTGGATACGGAGATTGCGGAGCGTACGAAGCGTGCAGGTGTAGCGGTTGGGCTTGCGTGGACTCCTGTGGGTGGCGATGTGTTGTTCATCGAAGCCAACAAGATGAAGGGCAAGGGCAGCTTCCAGATCACGGGCCAGATTGGCGACGTGATGAAGGAGAGCATGCAGGCAGCACTGACATGGGTGCGTTCCAACGCGACCAAGCTGGGGCTGGATGAGGATGTGTTGAAGGACATTGATCTTCATCTGCATGTGCCTGCGGGAGCGATCCCGAAGGATGGCCCAAGCGCAGGTGTGACGATGGCTACGGCGATTGTTAGCTTGCTTACCGATATGCCGGTCCGTCCGTTGCTGGCAATGACGGGCGAGATCACGCTGAGCGGCAATGTGCTGCCGGTGGGCGGCATCAAGGAGAAGTTCCTTGCTGCGAAGCGTGCCGGTGTGAAGGACGTGATTCTGCCGATTGATGTGAAGCCGAACGTTGAGGAAGATCTCACGGCCGATCAGATTGAAGGCATCACGATTCACTATGCGTCGCGCATTGAGGATGTGCTGGCAGTCGCTCTGCCGCACACGATGAACGAACTGAAGAAGGACACCGAGGTGCGCGAAGAGCTGGTGCACCAGGCAGCGTAAAACTGAATTGCAGCTGAATGACGCGCGATCTGAAAAGGTCGCGCGTTTTTCTTTTGCAGGATGGCATGAGTTTTATCAAGACGAATCAACTCAAATGGGTTGCAGACGCTCTTATGGTTTGAGAACGGAGTGTCTATGGCGAAAGCTGCTGCAAAGAAAGTGAGTGCGACAAAGAAGTCTGTGCGGCGTTCCATGCCCAAGGAAGGGCGCGATCCGAAGGGCGGGCTGACCGAAGCGGGGCGTGCGTGGTATGCCGCGAAGACTGGCGCAAACCTGAAACCGGGCGTGAAGGGGCCGCCGGATACCCCGGAGAAGATGCGTCGCAAAGGTTCGTTCCTGGTGCGGATGTTTACGAATCCACGTGGGCCAATGCAGGATGCGAAGGGAAGGCCGACGCGGTTGGCGCTAAGTGCGCAGGCGTGGGGAGAGAAGCTGCCGAAGACGATGCATGAGGCGCATATGCTGGCGGCGGAGGGTAGGCGTTTGCTGGCGCAATACCATGTGGCGAAGAAGGCTGCAGCGAAGATAGCAATTGCGAAGAAATCGGCCGTGAAGAAAGTTTCTGCAAAGAAAGCTGCTGCGAAGAAGTCCGCCGTTAAGAAATCGGCTTCAAAACCTGCTGCGCGAAAAGCGAAGTCTTAGTGGGATCGAAAGGTCCTTCTTGCACTATCTGGATTGCCAAGACAACCTTGGCAATCCAGTTTTATTTTATCGCGTGGCTACTCTGTTTTCTAACGTACCGATGCCGTCGATGCTCACCTGGATCACATCGCCGTGAGAGAGTGTGAATTCCGTGGGCGGCACAATGCCTGTGCCAGTCAGCAGAAATGCGCCCGTTGGAAAATCAAGCTCACGGTAGAGATATTCGAGCAGCTCTGCGGGATCGCGTTTTAACTCTGCCAGCGTTGTGCTGCCGCTGACGACGGTTTCATCGCCACGCAGAATCTGTAGTGTGATCTTTGTGGCGCGATCCACCGAGCCATTCCATAACAGGATGCAGGGACCGATTGCGCAACTGCCGTTGTAGACCTTTGCCTGCGGGAGATACAGAGGGTTCTCACCTTCGATATCGCGCGAGCTCATGTCGTTGCCGATGGTTAGGCCAATGAGCTTGCCCTTGTTATTTGCCACCAGCGTTAACTCAGGCTCGGGAATTGACCACGTAGCATCGCGGCGGATACGCACTTCATCGCCGGGATGAATCACGCGCCACGGTGACGCCTTGAAGAACAGTTCTGGACGTTCCGCAATGTACACGCGGTCGTAGAAGTCGCCGCCGCCAGCAGCCTGGCTCTCTTCCATGCGCGCGTTGCGGCTGCGATAGTACGTCACGCCGGAAGCCCAAACCTCCTGCGATGTCACTGGCGTAAGCACGTCACCTGTGATGGTTTCGGCGTTGCCTTTGGAGGCGTTTACTGTGGCAATCACGTCTTCGCTGTTGAGCAGGGCATCCCAATCGGCTGTGTTCACGCGGTGGGTGGCGCCATTGTCTTCCACGAAGATGCCTGTGGTGGTTCGGTAGAGCTTCACGGTGTTACTCCTTCAGTGCGGCTTTCGCGCCGCGTGCAAGCTGGGTTATGACAGCATCCGCATCATAGACGCAACCACCCCACACTCCGCCACTGGCCTGCACGAGCGCTGCCCATAAGCGGGTGTCGTTGGTCATTGCGGGATGTGGATGCAGGTCTTCGCGCAGACTGCGCATCGCTAATCGACGCGCACCTTCTTCGGCGGAGAATGTCTCATTGGCTTCGCCCACCAGATCGACCGAGGCGCTCAGCGTGGTGCGGTTTACGGTGATGTGAATGGTGTCTCCCTCGCGTACTTTGCCGATGGGGCCGCCAGCAAGTGCCTCGGGTGAGATATGGCCGATGCACGCTCCTGTTGAGACACCGGAGAAGCGCGCATCGGTGAGTACTGCAACGTGTTTGCAGAAGGGCAGGTTCTTCAACGCGGAGGTCACCTGATACACCTCCTGCATGCCCGCGCCCATCGGCCCGCCGCAGATCATCACCATCACGTCGCCATGCGACACCTCGCCAGCCTTGATGGCGTGAATCGCATCCTCTTCGGTGAGGAAGATGCGTGCTGGTCCAGTGTGGCGATAGACACCATCAGCATCGATGAGAGTGGGATCGATCGATGTGCTCTTGATCACCGATCCTTCCGGTGCAAGGTTGCCGACAGGGAAGCTGACAGTGGAGGTCAGGCCGCGTGCGCGTGCTCCATCCGGAGAGAAGATGACGTTGTCTGGATCAATCCCATCGACTTCTTGTAAGCGTTGTCGCATGCCGCGCCGACGTTCGCTTTGCTCCCACCAATCCAGATTGGCATCCAGTGTCTCGCCTGTAACTGTGCGGACGGAAGTATCCAACAGACCGGCGCGACGAAGATGCAGCATGACTTCTGGCACAGCGCCAGCGAGGAATACCTGCACCGTCGCATAACCCACCGGCCCGTTGGGCAGTGCGTCTACGAGACGCGGGATTGCCCGATTCACGGCGATCCAATCCTCTGATGTGGGACGGCTCAGTCCAGCGGCATGCGCGATTGCAGGGATGTGCAAAAGCAGATTGGTTGATCCGCCAAAGGCTGCATGGACCACCATTGCGTTGCGGACGGCAGCGTTGGTAAGTACATCGCGCGTGCCGATACCCGACTGCGTCATGCGCAGAATGGCTTCGGCCGACTGCGCGGCAGCGCGCAGCCATACTTGCTGACCAGATGGGGCTAGCGCGCTATGTGGCAAGGAGAGTCCCAACGCCTCGCTCACCACTTGTGATGTAGCGGCAGTGCCCAGGAACTGGCATCCCCCGCCTGGCGACGCGCAGGCACGGCAGCCCATCTCTGCGGCCGTCTCCAGGCTGATCTGTCCCTGCGAATAACGTGCGCCGATAGTCTGTACCTTGCCCGCATCCTCGCCGCTCTCAGGCAGGAGTGTGACTCCACCGGGAACGAGGACGCTGGGATAGTCTCCGGATGAGGCCAGCGCCATCATCATGGCGGGCAGTCCCTTGTCGCAGGTTGCAATGCCGATCACTCCGCGTCGTGTGGGGAGCGACCGCATCAGTCGACGCAGCACCATGGCAGCGTCGTTGCGGTAGGGCAGCGAGTCGAGCATTCCCGCAGTCCCTTGCGTGCGGCCATCGCATGGATCAGTGCATGCTCCGGCAAACGGGATAGCGTGACGATCTCGCAGAGTGCGTGCGGCTTCCGCCACCAGCAATCCCACCTCCCAGTGTCCTGTATGGAAGCCAAGTGCGATGGGCGTTCCATCCGCTGCGCGGAGGCCACCGTGGGTGCTCAGGATGAGGTATTCCGGATCGCGTAGACGTGCGGGGTCCCATCCCATGCCGGCGTTTTGCGAGAGCCCAAACAAGTTGCCGGAAGGTTGCTGAAGCAACATCTCCGGTGTGATGGGAAGAGCGCCCTGCGGCCCGGCGTCGTGCGTGCGGAGTGTTTCCCAGTCGTTTCCGCCGTCCAACAACTGCTGCAGCGTCATTACGTCTCCCTGTGTGCGGATTGCGACGGGATTATCGTACCTGCCGGGATGCGCCGATGGCGAAAAGCAGAGCAAGTGGACCCAGGAAGTCGTTGACACGCGACTGTGTATCCGCAGAGACTGCGGGGCGATGGTTAATCGTTCAACTTCGTATGTTCGGCGCGTGCTCCGCCGATTTCAGGTGCCGGTTGGTGTTGTGTTTCTTCTGCTTGTGCTGTGGTCTCTGCCGCTTGCGGGACAACGGGCCTCATCGCGGATGGATGAGCTTGATCTTGCTGCGGCGATGCAGCCCGTTCCTTCGACTGCGGTCTTTCGCGATCCGGGATACTTTGTGTGGTGCGGAACGATGGTGCGCGGTGAAGATGGCAAGTATCACCTGTATTACTCGCGCTGGAAGGTTTCGACTGGATTTGAGAGTTGGGTGACGGCTTCTGAGGTCGCACATGCAGTTGGAGCTTCGCCAACAGGGCCGTTTGCGTTCCATGATGTTGCGTTGCCACCACGAGGTCCGCATCTATGGGACGGCATGGTGACACACAATCCCACGGTGCAGAAGTTCGGGAAGAAGTACTACCTGTACTACACAGGAAATACAGGTGATGGCGTGATTCTGCCCACGTTGAACTGGACACATCGCAATCACAATCGTGTGGGAGTGGCTGTTGCGGATAATCCCAATGGACCGTGGCAACGGTTCGATCATCCGCTGATTGATGTGAGCGCGGATGCGTCTGCACCCGACTCGCTTTCCATTTCGAATCCCAGTCTGACGCAAGGGAAGGATGGCACGTTTTACCTGTTGTACAAGGCGGTAGGACAACAGAAGCCGTTGCCGTTTGGCGGACCCGTGGTTCATCTGATGGCAACATCGAAGTCGCCGACAGGGCCGTTTCAGAAGGACCTGACGCCAATGTTTACGATTGCTGGAAACAACTTTCCATTTGAAGATCCGTATTTCTGGTTTGATCGGCAACGCAATCGGTATTTCGTGATCATGAAGGACAACAAGGGTGCAGTTTCCGGGACGGGACGCTCATCATTAGTGCTCTATCAGTCAGTGGATGCGAAGGATTGGAAGGCTGCGAAGCATCTGCTGGTGTCTGACCTGGTTTTGCATTGGAAGGATCGACCTGCACAAACAGTGGCACGCATGGAGAGACCGCAGATCTTCTTTGATACGCGCGGCATCGCACAGGTGTTGCTGGTTGCAATTTACGAAGACTCGAAGACCACTTACAACGTCCGTATTCCATTGGATACGCAGCAATAGCTCCTGTTGCTGATTTAGTAATTTTTGGCCCAAATTGGGAATTGGGCGCGGACTGGCCGACCGAAAACAGATGAAATCTGAGGCCCGCGTGTAAGCTGAGTGGCACACCACACAACCAAGAAGGGATGAACCGGTTCCATGACACCCCCACGGCCTATGACCTCATCCAGCCTCACGGAACACGCACACCAGAGCATTAAGCGCCACATCCTGAGCACCAGCATGACGAGAGGTGAGCGGCTAACGGAGGAATTCTTTGCGCGAGAGCTGGGTATAAGCAAGAGCCCAGTGCGAGAAGCCATGAATTCTCTTGAACGCGAAGGCTTATTAAGGATTGAGCCGCGTCGAGGAGCATATGTCAGAACGTTTTCTGATCGGGAGATTGCGGACCTGTATGCCGTGCGCGAGATCCTCGAAGCTTATGCGGCGACACATGCAGATGTGACGGACGAGTTTGTCGCCGGATTGCGTGCCAGTGTGAACCGGACGAAGGAAATTCTGCAGCGTGACGACAAGGCCTCGCACATTGAGGAAGACATTGCGTTTCATGCGCAGATTGTGGAGGCCGCGGGGAATGCAGAGTTGACTCGTGTCCATGCCAACATTCAGGACAAACTTTGGTTATGCCGCTGCCAGACGTATCAGATTACGTCGACGGATACGCCC
This sequence comes from Terriglobus roseus, assembly GCF_900102185.1. Lineage (NCBI taxonomy): Bacteria > Pseudomonadati > Acidobacteriota > Terriglobia > Terriglobales > Acidobacteriaceae > Terriglobus > Terriglobus roseus. The sequence goes on from NZ_LT629690.1 coordinate 778,326, forward strand.
AAGGCGCATGGAGAGATTACAGAGCGCTTTGCTGCAGGTGACCGCGCAGGAGCCGTGGAGGCCGTACGCGGTCACATACAGTTCGTATCGAAGGCATTGCAACGAGCGCAGTTGCCTGCGTAACTACAGGCCGATAGCAGAGCGGACTTCCACCATGGTGGATTCCGCGAAGCTGCGTGCTTTCTGTGCGCCTGCTGCGAGGATTTCTGTCACGAGCTGCGGCTGCGCTTCGAAGTGAGCGCGGCGTTCGCGGATGGGTTCAATCTCGCGCAGGATGCTGTCAGCAGCCCAGCCTTTGCACTCAATGCAGCCGATGGAGGCGCTGCGGCAACCTTCGTACACCTTCGCCATCGTCTCAGGTGTTGAGAAGACTTTGTGCAAATCGCCCACTGGGCAGACATCGGGGTTGCCGGGATCGGTGCGGCGAACGCGCGCAGGATCGGTGACCATGCCTTTCAGTTTCTTGCGTACGTCCTCTGCAGGTTCTGTCAGGCCAAGCGTGTTGCCGTAGCTCTTGCTCATCTTGCGGCCGTCGAGACCGGGCAGCTTGGGCGAGGGCGTAAGCAGAACTTTCGGCTCGGGAAGAATCTGGCGTTCGAGAACGTTTTCGCTGATCTCCGCCTTCATCAATTCCTTGTCAGACTCTGCCGCCGCAATTTCGGGAGTGACTGCTGAGCCATAGAGCTGGTTGAACCGTCGCGCAACTTCTCGCGTGAGTTCCACGTGCGAAACCTGGTCCTGTCCAACGGGAACAAAGTCCGGCTTGTACAGCAGGATGTCTGCCGATTGCAGCAGGGGATAGCCGAGGAAGCCGAAGGTTGCAAGATCCTTCTCGCGAAGCTGTTCCTGCTGGTCTTTGTACGTGGGGACGCGTTCCAGCCAACCGAGCGGCGTGAACATGCCGAAGAGCGTGTTCAGTTCGCTGTGTTGCGGCACATCACTCTGCTTGAAGATGGTGCAGCGTTCGGGATCGAGGCCTGCACCAAGAAAGTCGAGCGCGACTTCACGCGACTTGGCGCCGACGTTCCCGGGGTTCGCGTAGTCCGTAGTCAGCGCGTGGATGTCTGCGATGAAGAAGTAGCAGTCGTACTGCTCCTGCAGACGCACCCAGTTGTATAGGGCGCCCATGTAGTTGCCCAGGTGAAGACGCCCAGTGGGGCGCATACCGCTAAGGACGCGGCGCTTGCTCAGTTGTTCGGTCATTCCTCTTTGAGGATAGCTGAAACCGTGCCGTTTCAGAGAAGCACGATCAGATGATCGAAGATGGAGAGCAGCGGCATGTAAAACCAGCCGAGGATGGGGGTACGGATGAGGATCAGGAAGGCGACAATGCCGATAATGCCGCTCATGTTGTCGTAGCTTTGCTGGATGTTGTATGGCAGGAAATTGCGCAGAATGCGCGATCCGTCCAGCGGCGGAATCGGAACCAGGTTAAAGATCGCCAGCACGATATTGATGACGACCGAGCAATACAGCAGCAGCGACAGCGGATAAATCACTGATGTGCCGGAGAGCGACGCGTCGACTAGTCCGTGGCGGAAGTCGACCGCGTTGAACACGGCGTCTGTTCCGGTTTTAAAGATGTGCTTGATAGCGAGCAGCAGAATGAGCGAGGCGATGGCCAGCAGCAGGTTCGACGCAGGACCAGCAAGGGTGACGAGCATGTCGTCGCGCTTGATGTTGCGAAGATTGCGTGTGGTGACGGGCGTCGGTTTAGCCCAGCCGAGAAGCGGCATGTGGGTGAACGCGGAGAGCAGCGGAAGCACCACGGAACCGATCGGATCAAGATGCTTGATGGGGTTGAGCGTGACGCGGCCCATCATACGCGCTGTCTGGTCGCCAAAGTAGGAAGCCGTCCACGCGTGTGCAAATTCGTGGAAGGTGAAGGCGAAGATCAGTGCCACAAATTCAAAGAGGACGAGTGCGGTTTCCTGGCTCATGCTGCTTTGCCGAGTGTAGCAAGTTACGGACGCTTGGACCTGCCGCAGGCCTCTAACGGGGCGTTTCGGCTTGGTTAACGGCCTCATCCAGCAGTTGTTGGAGTTGCTGAGTGGTTGGCGTGGCAACGGGGGCTTGCCAGACGATGCGAACGCGGCTGAAGGGCTTGGGGATGAGGAAACGATCCCAGCTTTTCAGTGTCCACGCACTTTCCGGGTGAAGGTAAAAGCAGGACGCGGTGCTGTTGCTGCGGTTGGCAATGGCGGCTGCGCCTTCTTTGGCGACGTAATTGGGGCCGCGTGGACCGTCGGCCGTGATGGCGACCTTGTGACCCTCTATGCGGGCGCGTGTGGCTGTTAAGAGCGCTGCTGCGCCTCCGCGTGAGGATGATCCGCGAACGGGCACAAAGCCGAGTCGCTGAACCAGCCTCGCAATTAGCTCGCCGTCAAAAGAGTCGGAGATGAGGATACGTATGCCGAGATTGCGGTACCGCCATGCCGCCAGCAGAAGGCAACGATGCCAGAAGACGTAGACCTCGGGCTCAGCCGGGTACACATCGGCAGGATGCGCGAGCGGGGCATAGTCGGGCTGCCAACGGAAGGTCGCGCCCAAAAGGTGCAATAGCCCGCTGGCGACGCGCGGAATGACGGCCAGAAGAACTCGCTGTTTTGGGGTGAAGTCCGCCACCGCGATTTATTGTATGTTGCCTGACACGCTCTATTTTGTTTTTGATAGAGGACTTTGTTCTGTAGCAGGTGTGACATAGACTGTGTGAACTATTCCCTGGAATCCATCCATGAAAGACGTTGAGGACAAACGGAAGTCTGAGGCGAGACCGTCTGCGTTAGAGCAGGCGGTGATGGCTGCTGATGTGACAGAAGACCTTCGTTGGGTTCTGGATAAGTTGCCGGACGGCGTGCTGTTCATGGATCGGGAATGGCGGATTACCTATGCCAACGAAATGGGCAGGAAGATCAGCCGTCTGCATCCTGAGGACCTGAACGGGCCTACGCATTGGGAGTTGTTTCCTGCTGCGGTGGGGACCGAACAGGAAGAACGCTATCGGCGTGTGATGGAGCAACGTGTAACGGAGGAACTGGAGTTTTTCTATCCTCCGTTCCAGGTCTGGATTCATTTGCGGGCTGTGCCAATCTCCGGTGGCATGGCGGTGATTTTCAGCGACGTAACGGAGCTCCACCACGCACAGGATGACGCTGCGAAGCTTACGCAACAGTTGCAGCGGGTGTTTGAAGCAACCTCCGATGGTGTTGCAGTGCTGAATCGGGAGTGGCGCTACACGTATCTGAATCGTCGCGCGAAGGAAATCCTGGAGCGGGATGGCAGGGAATTGCTAGACCAGAATCTGTGGAACATGTTCCCGGAAACAGTCTTTGAAGGATCGGCCTACGTTGAAAACTTCTATCGCACGATGAATGATGGCGTGGCCACTGCGTTTGAGGCGTACTATCCAGCGCCTTTGAATGGATGGTTTCGGCTGGAAGCGCAACCGTCGCCAGATGGCATCGTGTTGTTCTTCCGCGATATCACGCGTTCGAAACAGTATGAGGCGGAACTGCTGGCGGAGAAGGCTGAGACAGAGCGACAGAAGGCGGAACTGGAGGCCGTGTATCGGACTGCACCAGTTGGCCTGGCGCTTTTTGATGCGAAGGAATTTCGTTATCTGCGGGTGAATGACCGGCAGAGCGAGGTCGTCGGCGTGCGTCCTGAAAAGCTGTTGGGTATGCGGATTGAAGATGTTGTGGTGGCGCCCGCAGTGCCCAATCTGTTTCGAGAGCGCGTATCTAAAGGCGAGACAATTCGCGACATGCTCTATGAGACGGAGTTGCGGACCAGACCTGGTGAAGTACGAGCTTTCAATGTGAACTACTCGCCGATCATGGATGAGGCTGGCGAGGTACGCGCAATCAGTGCGGCTGTTCTTGAAGTGACGCAGTTGCGCAAGACGGAGAAGGCGCTTCTGCAGAGTGAGAAGCTGGCAGCCGTAGGTCGGCTTGCCTCGTCCATCTCGCATGAGATTAACAACCCGCTGGAAGCTGTAACGAATTTGCTGTACCTGGTGCAAAGGGTAGGTGGCTTGCCAGAAGAGGCTCGCTCCTACCTGTCGTTGGCGCAGGATGAATTGGTTCGCGTGTCACAAATTGCCACGCAGACGTTGCGCTTTCATCGGCAGGCGAACAAGCCGACACATGTGACGGCGGCGCAACTGGTGGATGCGGTGTTGAATCTGTTCGCTGGCAGATTGCTGAATAGTGGCATTCACGTGGAAGCTGGGTATAGTACCGCGGCTCTCATTCTGTGTTTTGAAAACGATATTCGGCAGGTGTTGAACAATCTGATCTCGAATGCCATGGACGCGATGAGAACGGGTGGACGCTTGTTCGTGCGCGCTCACGACGCAGTGGACCCTGAGACTGGAGTTGTCGGAGTGCGAATCACTGTTGCTGATACGGGGACAGGCATGTCTTCCGATACGCAGCGGCGATTGTTTGAGCCCTTCTTCACCACGAAGGATTTGAACGGTAATGGGCTGGGGCTCTGGATCTCGCGGCAGATAGTCGATCGTCATTGCGGAAGGCTCACGTTTCGCTCTAAGCAGGGCGAGGTGTTGCACGGTACGGTGTCCGCATTGTTCCTGCCTTGTGAATCGACTGAGCTGCAGCGCTAGTGGTGCGTTAGCATGATGCTTGTGCTGCATGAGGAGGCGGCAGGCCAACTATGGATCTGACGCCGGTTCCATGCTGCACGCTTGTGGTGCCCTGCTACAACGAAGAACTCCGCTTTTATGCGGATGCGTTTACGGCATTCCTTCAGGCACAACCGGATGTCCATCTGCTGTTTGTCAACGATGGCAGCAGTGATGGAACGTTGGCGCGTTTGCAGGCCTTTTGCGCGGAGCATCCCGGTCAGACGTCTTTACTGGATCTTCAGCCGAATGGCGGTAAGGCTGAAGCGGTTCGCAAAGGAATGCTTCATGCGATGGCGTCGGGTGGTGGAAGCACCGTTGGTTTTTGGGACGCTGATCTTGCCACGCCGCTGGATGCCTATCCTGAGTTTCGCGAAGTGTTGGACGAACGACCCGAAGTGGAGATGGTGTTCGGAGCGCGCATCCGATTGCTGGGACGTCACGTTGCCCGTAATCCCATGCGGCATTATGCAGGACGCGTCTTTGCCACGACCGTATCGATCATGCTGGGGCTGGCCATCTACGATTCTCAGTGCGGTGCAAAGGTGTTTCGCGCCACACCGCGATTGGAACAGGTACTGCGGCAGCCGTTTGTGTCGCGATGGATCTTCGATGTTGAGATTCTTGCGCGCTTCCTGAATTCGTGGCGCGCCGACGGACTGAATCCCGACGGGCGCATCTACGAATTGCCGCTGCAGACATGGATCGATGTGCCGGGTTCGAAGGTGAAGTTGAACGATTTCATTCGCTCTTTCACCGACCTGCTACGTATCCGGAAGAACTTTCCTAGCCGTTAGTGAGTCGCCGTAGCAGGGACGAGCTTGTGTGAAGGCTTGTCGCTTGCGATGACGCCGTCGCGGATCGTGACAACGCGGTTCGCATGTTCCGCGATATCCGGCTCATGGGTCACAAGCACAATGGTGTTGCCCTGGCGATGCAGCTCTTCAAAGAGATTCATGATCTCGATCGAGGTTTTCGAATCGAGGTTGCCGGTGGGTTCGTCGGCAAGGATGATGGAAGGGCTGTTCACCAGAGCGCGCGCAATGGCCACACGCTGACGCTGGCCGCCCGACATCTCATTGGGCTTGTGATCCATACGTGAACCGAGGCCCACGGATTCCAACACAAACTTAGCGCGTTCGATTCGTTCTGCAGCGGGTGTGCCGTTGTAGATCAACGGCAGTTCCACATTGTGCAGAGCGGATGCGCGTGCCAGCAGGTTAAACGTCTGGAAGACGAAGCCGATTTCCTTGTTGCGGATGCGGGCCAGTTCGTCGTCCGTGAGACGTGAGACATCGTGCCCGTTCAGGCAGTAGGAGCCCTGGGTGGGGGAATCCAAGCAGCCGATGAGATTCATCAGCGTGCTTTTGCCAGAACCTGACGGGCCCATGATGGCGGTGTATTCATTCCGCTGGATTCGCAGGTTGACGCCGCGAAGTGCGTGAACCTCCTGCTCGCCCATGATGTAGGTTTTCCAAAGGTCGTTGGTGACGATCACATCGTTCGGATCGCACGTTACGCTGGAATTTGCTGCTGAACCCATAGTGTCCTTCAGTGTAATGCTCAGGAGTTCTGGCCTTCGTTACCGGTGCTGTTGTCGCGCTTGACGGCGGTGCCACTGGTGAGTTCACGAAGCACCTTGTAGCGGCCAGTGACCACTTCATCGCCGGGCTTGAGACCACTGAGTACTTCAATGTCAGTCAATGCTGTGATGCCGGTCTTGATGGGAGTGAAGTAAGCGCGCTGCTTGCCATCCTGTTGGCGCAGAACGTAGACGCCCTGAACCTTCGGTGCGGCCTTCGTATTGTCAGTCGATTTGGATGTATCGACGTCCTGGCGCTTGCCGCGATTCTTGGCGAGCACGGCTTCTGCAGCCGTATCGCGCGAGACGAGTGCCTGCAGCGGCAGAACGACGGCCTGCGAAACAGTAGCGGTGGTGATCTTCGCCGTAGCGGAGAGGCCGGGGCGGAGTGACTCGTTGTTCTGGCCGTCAATGTTGTCGAGGGTGACGACAATCTTGAAGTCCTTTGCCTCTTCCGTGCCGGTTGTGGATTGCGAGGTGGCAATGCCGGTGGTGCGGAGCAGAGCCTGATCGCCTACTTCTGTGACGTGGCCTTTGAAGACCTTGCCGGGCAGGGCATCCACTGTGACATCCACGGCCTGGCCGTTCTTGACGAAGACGACGTCGGTTTCATCGACCTTGACCTCAGCCGTGACGACGGACATGTCGGCGACGGTCATGAGGGTAGAGCCGAGCGCGTTCTGGATGCCGGTGACCATGGTTTCGCCCTCGCGGACGGGAACGTTGGTGACGAGGCCGTCAAACGGTGCACGCGAAATGGTACGGTCAAGCTGGTCGTAGTTAACGCGCTGCGAAGCGACCTGCTGGTTGACGTGGCTGACGGCTGAGGTGGTCTGTGCCTTGGATTGGGCAAGGGAAGCCTCACGCTGTTGCACTGTGGCAGCGCTGACGTCGAAGGCGGCCTTCTTTGCGTCGTAGTCCTGCTTTGCGATCAGTTTCGCGTCGTAAAGCTGCTGTGCGCGGTCCATGTCGAATTTTTTCTGCACAAGATCGGCCTTCGCCTGGACGAGGTTGGCTTCGGCAGTCTTCTCCGCGGCGACGTAGCTGTTGACGTCGGTCTTCATAGACGCGATATTTGCGTCCTGCGCAGCGACCGTGGCGGCAGGCTGCACGCTTTCAATGGTCGCGAGCGTTTGGCCCGTCTTGATGTGATCACCCTCCTGGACGTAGAGGTGGGTGATGCGGCCAAATGCGGTGGCGCCGATGTTCACATAGTTCTTCGGCTTGATCTGGCCCGTGCCGGTGACTACGGAAGTCAGGTCCTGCTTTGTGATTTTGGCTGTGGTGACGGCGGTGACGCCGGACCGGCTGTGGTAGATGGTTCCTCCAATGATGGCAGCGAGGAGGATGACGCCAAGAACAATCAACAGGACTTTTTTCATAGAGATTCGTCTATCCGTCAGCAAACGGGTTTCAGCACGGATACGGATGGATTCCCGGGAAGGTTCCCTGAATTACACCCTGGAATTGCGCTGGGATGAGGTTCGAACCGGTCGCGGAACCATCATAGCAGTCGTAAATTGACGTGGCAGCACCGATTCGGCATTGGCTTTGGGCGCATCCAATACGTCGCTTGCCCGGCTGGTGTGAGGTCTTTACAATACAGTTACCCGAAATATCGTTCGGGTTGGCGGAGCAGCAACAGCATGAGCAAGGCAGTCTGGCAGGGAAAGATCGGTGCAGTGGCGCTGATCTGTGGATGGATGGTAATGACCGGGAGCGCTCACGCGCAGACCTCGACCCCGCCTGATTCGCAGCAACCGCAACAGCAGCAAGAAGCTGTCCCTTCTGTTAATAAGAACGCGCCGCCGGAAGAACGACCGGATCCGATGAAGCGCCGCCTTTCTGACCGCGAGCGCGTGCAGCAGCAGAAATATCTGAAGAACGAATTGAAGCCTGACGGCACCTGGAAGAAGTGGCTGGAACAGGACGTGGTTTGGATCATCACGGACCAGGAGATGCAGGCGTTCAAGCAGTTGAAGAACGACGAAGAGCGCGAGAACTTCGTTGAAAACTTCTGGCTGCGCCGCAATCCGAATCCGGATTCGCCCGAGAACGAGTACAAGGACGAGCACTACCGTCGCATCGCCTACACAAACGAACATTTTGCGGCAGGTAAGCCGGGATGGAAGACCGACCGCGGCCATATCTACATTGCGTTCGGTAAGCCGGATTCGATTGATTCGCATCCTTCTGGTGGTACCTATCAGCGTCCGATTGAAGAAGGTGGCGGCACCACATCGACCTTCCCGTTTGAGACATGGCACTATCGCTACATCGAAGGTATCGGCGACAACATTGACTTGGAATTCGTCGACACCTGCCAGTGCAACGACTACCACCTGACCATCGACCGTTCTGAAAAGGACGCGCTGAAGTATGTGGCGGGTGCAGGTTCCACGCTGTATGAGCAGATGGGTATTGCCAAGCGCGAAGACCGTATGAACAACGGTCTGGAACAGCTGGGCAATGGCCCGATGGCGACCTCGCAGCAGTCGAAGCAGTTTGACCGCATCAACCTGTACGCAAAGATCATGGCTGCACCGCCCATCAAGTTCAAAGACATGGAGCACTACCTGACCACGTCTGAAATCCTGAAGGGACCGCCGTTCCTATTCGACGTCCGCACGGATTATGTGAAGGTGACGAACGATACGGTGCTGGTGCCAGTAACGCTGCAGATCCGCAATCAGGACATCACGTTCAACACCAAGGAAGGTGTTTCTACCGGCACCGTGAACATTCTGGGGCAGGTATCGAACATCAACCACCGCGTGGTGCAGACGTTCGAAGACACCGTAAATGTGCAGGTGCCGAGCGAATTCCTGGCGCGTACGCAGGCACAACGCAACCTATATTGGAAGGCCCTGCCGCTGCGTCCGGGCATGTACAAGGTCGATATCGTTATCAAGGACGTGAACAACCCCGACCACGTAGGCACGTGGAAGCGTTCGGTGAACGTTCCAAAGTATGACGACGACCATCTATCGGCTTCGTCCCTGATTCTGGCTTCCAGCATGACGCGCGTGCCGTCGAAGGAAATTGGTGCGGGTTCGTTCGTCATCGGCAACACCAAGGTGATGCCGAGCGTGACCACTGGCCCCGGTGTTCCGGCGACGTTCAAGAAGTCGACGAATCTAAACTTCTGGATGCAGGTTTACAACCTGGGCATTGACGACAAGAGCAAGCAGAACAACGCAGAAATTCAGTACCAGGTGACCAACCTGGATACGAACAAGCAGGTGCTGGACACAACGGAGTCCACCACCAAGACAAATCCGAACGCTGACCAGGTGACCCTGGAAAAGAGCCTCCCGCTGGGAAGCCTGGCACCCGGAAAGTACCAACTTGCCATCAAAGTGAACGATGGCATTTCCAAGCAGCAGATTTCGCAGACAGCGAACTTTGTTGTGGAGTAAACTGCTGGGCAGGCTGGTTTGCCATGCAGGGCTTCGGCTGGTAAGTGCATCGGGCGGATTCCGTAGATCGGAATCCCGTTCTTAGGGACGAGCAAGAAGGCAGGACACGACACGCCGCTCGCCCGAAAGTATTTCGTTTTCCCGGGTTCGCAAGATTGAGAACTTTCCGGGTGAGGCTGATACGCAGAGAAGGCACACCTACGCAGTGAAGCAGTCGACGTTGCAATCCGGAATGCTCCTTACGCTGGCAGCGCTGGCGTGTTCGCCATTGGCGGATGCGCAGTCACGACGCGTGGTGGATGCAGCGGGAAGCGGCCTGCTCACTGGCGTAATCCGTGATGCAGAAGGTGTTCCGCAGATGGGCGCGCTTGTTGAGGCGATCCTGCCGGACACCGGCCTGGTGGCTTCTGCCGTAACCGATTCGCGTGGACGTTACCATCTGAATCTGCGTCCGGGACAGTACAAGATCAAAGCAACTGCAGCATTGCTGATGCCTGCGGTTCGACAGCATTTAGTTCTGGCGCGCGGCGGACGCACCGTTGTGGACATGACGCTGTCCACGTTGTTGGCTCCCAGCGGTTGGATTCCCGCCTCGCGTCGCACCGTGAATGAACCGAGCGATGACTGGATGTGGACGCTGCGTTCCTCGGCAAGCCGTCCCATGCTGCGATACGCGGATGAGAAGACCTATAAGGTCGAAACAAACGATGATGGCCAGTTAAGTGTCTCCTCAAGCCAGCAGGAAAGCCGCCGTGGTGCAACGGGCGGAAGCGTTTCTTTGAAAGCCAGCGACGGCGGATTTGGTCGTGGCGGTAGCCACCAGGTACTGGTGCTGACACGTGTTGACGATCATGGCAGCGGCTCCGTCTTGCGTGCTGACCTGTCCGGGCCAAGAACCCCCTATCCTGTTTCCCCATCTGCCGATGTGAGTGTTGGGTTCCAGCGCCGCACGATGCTGAACGGATACGCACGCACGGTCCTAAGCTATAGCGGTCATCCTGAGTTGACTTCCGGTGTTGGACAGACTGGCCTGCAGGGAGCCGTGCTTCGTTCTGCGGAACGGATGGAGCTGGGCGACATGATCCGCGTGGACGTGGGGTCCGTTCTGCGCGAAGTGAATTTGAGCGGCAATGCGGTGGCTATGGAGCCGTTTCTGCGCGTACAGGCACATGGTCCCGGCGGTCTGATGCTTGCGTACGGGATGACACGGTCGCGTGGCACGGAATCGATTGAAGATCTGGATCGTGTGCAGGCGCCGCTTCCGGTTGCCGTGATGCGTAAGGGCCATCTCCGCATGGAAACGGGAAGTCATCACGCATTGTCTGCTGCAAAGAAAATTCGTGGCGAAGGCGTGATCGAAGTGGCGCTGTACCAGGATTCATTGCAGAATCCGTTGATCAGTGGCATTGGAACGTTGGCCGTTGCAGAGATTCCAGCAGAAGGTTTCATTGCCGACCCAACGACCGGAACGTATCGTGTAGTGGGCAGAGACTACTCCAGCGGCGGAGTACGTGTCTCATTCCGTCAACCTGTGACGCATAGCTTGAGCCTCGGAGCAGAAGTTGCAACGGGACGTGCTTTGCGCGCAGCCTTTGTGCAGCAGCAGGGAAGTTTGAACGACGTTCTCGCGGGACTTTCGCCGGATCGCATGTATGCCGGAACAGCTTTTGCCGATGGAAAGATTCTGCGTACAGGCACAACACTGCGGGCGTCTTATCGCTGGCAGCCAGCACGAACGCTGACGGCCGTGGATGCTTATCGCGTGGGTGATGATGGAGCTTATCTCTCGTGCTCCGTGCGTCAATCACTGGCACGTTTGCCGGGATTGCCACAAGGATTGGAAGCAGTCGTGGATCTGCAGAATCTACTGGCGGAAGGATACCAACCGTACCTCTCCACCGATGGGCAAACGCTTTATTTAGCGCAGACACCGCGCGCTTTGCAGGCCGGGCTGACGTTCACCTTCTAAGACGTTTTCCTCATGCGTGAACGCTTTGAGGCATGCCCCAGTCTGTGCTATAGTTACGGAGTAACGCAGCTGTGACGGAGCTCTCCGCTCCCTGCCGTGTTGGCCTTTCGGTCTTCGGTACGTTCTCAGCGTGTTCCCAACCTGGACGCGTAGCTCAACTGGCAGAGCATTCGACTCTTAATCGACAGGTTGTAGGTTCGATTCCTACCGCGTCCACCATTCAATCAACAACTTACAACCTTGCTCGTATGAGCATTCGATTTCCAGTCGACACATCCGATCAGATGACTGGCTGTAAAGGCTTTAAAAGCAATGGTTTGAACGTTTCGAAAATTGGGCTATGACGCTATGTCTTGTGCAGATGAGTTACGATCCCGGTTTGACATCCGTTCGCCGCTTCGTCAGAAGCGTTTGAGTTGGCCTTCCCAGCCTTAGAACCTCCGATCGTACCAGCGAATGGGGGGAGGTGCTTAAGTTCTAACGTCAGGAAGTTATTCGCGCGAATGGAGCGGGCCGACGAGAGTCTAAACGAACTGAGCCCGCGGCATGCTCTACGGTTAATGACCGGCTTTGTATTGCGTCTAGCGATTTGCGTTGGACGAGTTCACCTGAAGATCTATCCACTCAGCGAGAACCACACCATCCTCCGAGACTCAAGCTATTTGTGCCAGACGCTCGAAACGCGGCTAACGGTTCTCAGTGCGAGAGGACTCCGCGATTCGCCTCCCGAGGTTGCATGCTGAAGCCGTGCGTTCCTAGAGATGTGACTGATGGCGAACTGGGAGACCTGGACCTTGCAGTGGGTCCCTAGACCGACAACCTGCAACTTCCAAGCCTCCGCTTTTCACTTGTTGCTTGCAAAGTATTCAAGATGGCTGTTCCGTTTGGAGTTTCGAGCCCTGTGCAGGCATCCCATCCTTTGTTGGCGGCGTATCCGACAATCGTATTTGCGATACCGTTATCGCCCTTTACAACGTCAGTCAATGTGCCTGGGTTGGAATAGAGGAATGGGTTTATAAAACCGACATTCTTCTGTGTTGCTTGATTGATGACAGCAATGAGAGCGGACATGAGAGGAGCAACTGCGCTGGTGCCTCCGCCCGCATATTCAACGGAGTCGACTCGAACAAAATAGTTCGTAGCGCTCATCGCGATATCCGGGACTCCGCGACCCGGTCTTCCTCTGACGAGTGAATCTGGTAAACCTGCATTGAGTTGGTAGTCGGGTACGTCATAAGAGACACTTATACCGCCTCCGGAGGCCCACCCGCCACCATCTCGGCTATTCGTGTCGAACGGATTGCCGTCGTTACAAAGAACGTCGACACCGTTGCTGATTTGAGTGCCACCGCAGGCCAGTACGTATGGGTCGACCGCTGGGTGATCGACATGAATCACTTTGTCCCATTGGTTGGCTGGTAGGTCAGCGACTCCGTGATCACCCGAGGCGACACAGACGGTGATGCCTAAAGCAGCAGCATCTATGAAGAGGTCGTGATACGCGGACAGCTCTTGTCCACCGGCGCTTGCAGGCTCTGGTCCACCCGAGCTAATCGAAATGACATCGATCGATCGTTCCTGATCGTGAACGGCGGCGCGAATTGGGTCGAGGAAGCCCGCATCACCTTGGTTTGGGGCGAAGTAAACAAATATGTTTGCTCCTGGCGCACACGCTCCGATGATTTCGATATCGAGAGCAACTTCATCGTCATCGCCCCCTTCTTGTGTTGGCGAATTCGTCACATTGTCGACCGATACTTGAGTGATCTTCGGTAGCGGAATGCTGATTTCATCGAAGTAGATCTGCAAGTCAGCAACTCGATACCCTCCTCCCAATTCAATGATCGCTATCGATTGGCCCGTTCCGTCCAGCTTCCGGCCTTGGTACTGGGTCGGGAAGGAGTACCGGTTTGCGAAGTACGTCGGCGCCTCTCCGTTGTCGCCTCCCGGTCCGTCCAGAGCGGACACTCTAACCCGAGATGAGGCCCGTCTCTTGCGTCGCGTATCAAACCCAATAATCCCAACCACGAGACCCGCTAGTTCAGGTGGAATCTGTATCTCTCCTGTTCGGCCGCGGTAAGTCCCAGAGGCGTGTTGGTAGATCCGGATATTGGCAGGGAAAGCCTGTAGCAGGTCAGAAATTCGCCCCCTCACGATGACCGAACGGGACTGCTGGTTGCGATCGACAACTGTCAGATTGTGCCGTGATGCATACTGCTCGACTGCATCGAGATCCGCGGGATCGGCGCCATACCGCGTCGCTAGCTCTTCTCGCGAGAGATATGTACGTTCCGATAACTGTGTTTTAGCCGTCTCTTGTACAAGGCGCTCAAGTTCTTCCCGAGATCCCAAAGAACGGACTCGAACGATGAGACTGGCCATCTCGTTTGGGTCTACTGGTCCGACGAGGGTTGAATTGGGCAGAAGGGTCCGTTGACTTCCTTCAAGAGAAACAAATTTGGGCATAGGAACCTCACTCGCTTTCGCGGTCATTTTTTATGCATGAGCGGGACAATGCGGATCGACTGGTTCAACTCAATCGAGACGAAGAATCAGTACAGACGCGCGATAAGGGCGATTTACTTGGTTGCGAGAAGTCCTGGCCCGATGCATAGCGTTCCCAAGCCTTGCTTCAACGAAATAACAGCGTCGTGTTACTCGCAGTCGATGTATTCGTGGCCGGCGTGAAGAAGGCGATCTGCGCTCAGGCGGGTGTACTCAGCAGTGTGGATGTCTTGGTATTCACAGGGGGAATAGGAGCGCGTGCTGCTGTGATACGTGAGGCGAACGGTCTCACGTTGAGTTCGCGTAATCGCTACTTATCAGAACCGGAACGGCGGGAAGCAGAAGCCTTATCGAGAAGCCTCCATGCGGCTCAGGTAGAGGTCACTGGAGGACAACGTGACACGGTCCTACTTAGGTTCTATCTGGACAGCGACGCAACGCTTGTCTGAAGCCACACTGAACCCAAATGAAGCCGCCATTCATGTGTCATATCAAGCCGTGGAACTCTAGTTGGTCGAGCCACGTCGCGTGGTTGCGATCCTGCGATTCATCCACAAGCAGCCACTCTTCGTGCATAGCCCTAGACCAAGCCAGTGAAACTTGTCGCGGCCTTCGCATGCTGACCAGAGCTTGCAAAAACCTCTGTTTCAGGGGATCGGAAGCCCACTCAATCACCGAGTCGATCACCGTCGTTTGCGATAACTGACCAATGCTATGGGGAAGCGGCGGTAAGGGATTGTAGTAGGCTCTCGATCTCCACTGTCTCTCGATACGGCGGAGGAGGTTGGAGTTTCCTTGCATGGCGCTTTGGTTTGCCATAAGAATGACAACGAGAGTGTTGTCTCTTTTATCTGACCCGCGAGCTAGATGATGCTGTTCCTCATCCTTCCTTATTTGTGCGAGTCGGGGTGTTAAAACTTCCGCGGCCGGGATTTCAGAATTGGCTGACAAGAACTGTCCGAGTATGTTGAGCGTTGCATTTCGATGTTTTGAAGAATCCATCCAGCCATTGGGCAAACGATAGTCCTGTCTGTTCGATCCTGGGATCTCCCGCGCGTTGATAAAGAGGAACCATCTCTGATTCGAAGAGTTGATGATGCGCCGTATTTCAGCAGCTATTGAAACGACGCCACCCAACTCTTGCTCATCGTGAAAGCTGAAGAGAGGTGTCCAATCCATTTCTCCCAACCTGTGAAACGCAGCCTCTTGAAAGGCCTCAAACAGGTCGTCGGGATGATAGATGTCATTCATATCAAGCCAAAGGCAGTTAACGGCCGTCTCGTATTTGCGAAACACTTCGGCCGCTATTGACGCTACGCCTTCCTTCCCAGGATCCGCAGTCACAACAACCAAACTAGTTTGCAGATGATGAAGGGAAACTCGACTCCAGGTTTTTACTAGTCACCAGAGGAAGCTCTCACTCTCTCGGCCAGTAAATGGGCGATTGGGCACTAGTTCAGGTGCGTCAATGAGAGTAAACGCGTTTCTCAGAAGCAGCCGCTGCCGCGACTCCTGTTGGTCTTGATGCGCCTCATACCCACAGCGTCGATAAACCTGTCGATGTCGGTCATGGAGCAGACCAGAGTTCCGTCCGGCCTCTCGTAAGCAGACAGGGGCGCTCCAACTGCGATACAGTGATGAAACTATTCCCCGGCATCATGAGGCAAATCAAGATGAAGTGGATGCCATAAAAGCCTGGGTATCATGCCCTTTCCTGGGCACGGAAACCCTAACGCCGATCACCAACGCTCCGGCCTAGCTAGGGGCAAGATTGCAGCGCATGAGTTACGAAAACCGAGTCAATGGTTTTTGTGCGCTGCGCTTTGACATACAGTTTGCCTGCACGAACAACTAGGGATTTTTCAGGAGTGTCCCCAGAGCTTCCGGTCCATACAGTGGAGGTCATTGGGGTCGAAGTACGATCTCGTCCAGTGGTCGTTTGTATCGAGGAACCAAGCGGCACTGGCGGCGGCGTGGGCTAACGATGCAGGAGGTGTCTTCTTAACGTTGGTGGCCTTCGCACCCGCGGCCTCCGTCGCGTACTTGTCCAGGAAGTCGAAGTGGTCCACCAGTGCCAGGGCTTCGATCGCGAAACATTCGGCGATGTCGGAATCGTGAATGGTGATGAGATTGTCACCGTTCTTATGCTCGCCGCTATTCGCGAAATTGGATGAGCCGAGATACACGACGGGGTTCGGTCCGTTGATTCCGCAAACGATGAACTTGTGATGCACCTGATGATCTAGGCCGATGCTCGCAACCTGATTGAACGGAGGCGGCAACTGCGGCGAGCCCGGTTTACCCGTAACAAGCACGCCAGTTTTATTACGAGGGCTATACAACTGAATACCGTCCTTCGTGTCGGTGATGCCGTACGTGTATATGTCCTGGTTTTTATGGAGATCCTTGAGTTCGTTATAGACAGTGTTCTTTTCTCCGCTCAATTGCATGACTGCGAATAGGACATTACCAACGTAGGTGCGGCTGCTTTTCTCCTGCTGCACACGTTCTACGATTGCCTCAAGAATCTGATCGGCGTAGTCCTGAGTGTGTGGCGAAAAAGTGATTTCCGTCTGTGGTGTCTTCGCGGTCTTGATGGAGAATACGTTTTTGCCAAGGTCCGAATCTTCGAAGGCTGTCATCGAGACCTTATCTGTCCAAGCTTCTTCGAAGACCTTTGCATACTCTGAGGCCACCTTGGGATCGTTGAAGACTATGATGTGGTTCGAGTTCACATACAGGCCGTTCACCGAGAAATTCGTTGACCCACTTAGCACTTTGATCGGCTTGTTGTCTTTTGAGACGACCAAGACTTTGTCGTGGGCAAAACTGCCAAACTTGCCCCGCAGGATCGCTGCTCCTTTCTTAGCGGCTTTGTTGAACGCGGTCTCAAACTGATCCTCCGGTTTCGTACCTGCGGCATTGTGGTGGAGAGAGGCGTTGTCGAGGATGATTTGAATTCGGCCGACTTTGGCCAGCTTCAGCAGAATCGTGATCAAGTCCGGTTCGGTGAGATCGTATGCGAACATTTGGAGTGTTAAGGAGTCGTCCGCTAACACTTCGTTTGCGATCGCGAAAATCTTCTCTCTCGCGCTGTAGCCCAGCCATTTGTATTCGTCTTCGTAGGTGTACTGTTGTCCTTCTGCATTGGTGCCGGAAATCTCAGAGGTGTCGAAGATCAGGTCCTTACCTTTCGGACGGATCAAGGCCTTCTTCCCGAAGTGATTTAAAAACGCTTGAGATTGTACGAAGCCACGGGTGAAGCCTAACTCTACATCCCGCTTTACGAACGGGCCGACGTTTACTGTCACGTCCACGCTAAGTGTTGGATCGAGAGGTTTCATTGAGTTGTTTGAGTCGAAATATCGCGGCGTCACCGTGTAGGTGTAGGGACCTGTGAGGGGCTCTGTGCCTTGATGAAACGAACCCGGTACATCGAGCCAGCGAAACTTGCGGAACGGAGCATTGATCGAAGATCGAGCTGGCTGTGTAGCGTCCTGAGCATGGTCTGCAGGATGCTCAAACTGAAGATCGTTCAGCAGATAGTAAGGTGTATGTCCCTTCGGTTCGCACCGAATAGTGAACCCTGCAAGATTCTTCGCGGCCGCCTTGGTTGTGAAGTTGAACGCGAGCATCGTTTTGGCGTCACCGATGTACGCCTTGACTGAAAAAGATCCGTGGCTTGCAGTCTTGAAACTCATGATCGCGTCCTCCAACCGTCCTGATTCTTAGTGCGCCTCGCAATATAGCACTGGAAAGTTGAGCGTTAGATGAAATTTCTCTCTCAATCGAGTTTCTGTGGTGCTCGAATGCGATGGCTCAGAACGCACTTTGAAGGACAGGACGGCAACTCCGGGATCGTTGTTCTGTATGGGATTTAGCAGTCCGAAGTTGGCGTTGGAGACATCGTTGGACAGCAGTGTGGTGAAGTACGGATGATTGATCACATTGAATACATCCGAGCGCAATTGCCACCCAAGCGACTCATATAGGGCAAAGTGCTTGGCAATCGATATGTCTGTTGTGAGGAGTCGAGGGAAGCGGATATCCGTGATACGTGTGGAGCAATCGCGAATGTCATATGTGCTGAGGGCGGTGGACGGAAAGCCGATCGGTTGAGGATGGAATCGGTGAGGATATTGGACACGTGATGCACTGGTGCCGGACTTGCGATGGGGCAGGCGGTGCGACACGCTCAGACGAGCCCCGAGATCTTGCCTTCCAACGAATGATTTTGTCGATCCCATTCGGTAAGGTGAGTACCTATGGTGCAGTTGCTGCCGCTGCAGGATACCCTCGCTACCACCGTGCGGTGGCGCGACTACTGCACAACGCTCCAGTCGACCATTTGCCATGGCATCGTGTCGTCGGTGCGGGTGGCGAGATCAAGGTGCCAGGTGCGGGAGCAAGGGAACAACGCGTTCGGCTCAAACTTGAAGGTGTTGCGTTCGAGGGAAAGCGCATCGACATGGGGCGGTTTGAACATATATTCAAGCCGTGGGAAGTCTATGAATAGTCTTTGACTTGAAGTGATGTTGTTGGGCGTTGCATCTCCGAAAGGATGGTAGGTCGTACCGCACGTCTCAGATCACGTTGGCACGTGGAGTCTTGGCAAGAAAACGTTCGGAAAGCGTCCGAAATGTTATGGAATAACGCAGAGATTCCTGAGCTGGTACGCTGTGCTCCCAGAGCAATCGTGCTTCGCCTGAGAGGATGTAGATCGAGCGTGGTTCCAGATCGAAGGAGACCCTATCCCAACCGCCCTTTGTGGATCTGCGAAACCTCATTGTGGCCGGGCTAAGAAGTGAGATACCGGCGATGATTCCGAATTCAGGTTTGTCTTTGTGCCATCCGATCCCGGCGCCAGGCCTATATTCATTCACCCCGACCTGCTGAAACTGTTCCGAAGCCACGTTTGCGAAGGCCGCCACACGAGGAACAAGTTCTTGGATGAATCGGGGGAATGCCGGGGCAGGATCAACAGTTCGGCGTCCGAAGTCGTACTTCAAACCAAAACTGGTAACTCTGCGATTCCCCAAATGGCCTTGAAATTCGAATGGCCTCAAGTCCAACGCAGATAACTCTATTGCAAGATCCCTCTCTTCTTTAAAGGAAAGAAACTCCTTCCTATACCGGAATCCCGAGAGTGCTTCGTTCGCCGTCGGTTCGGTTTCTCCGAACAGTGCGACTTGTTTTTCCATCTTCCATTCCCTCAGAGTTCAGGGGCCTGTTCGGAGTGTTAGGGATTCAACAGATCTTGCCAGTTCCGAGGCACTCTGCCTTTCGGTCCTGGGACGCCTTGATGGACAGGATGGTGATCGGGGCGAGCTAAAAGAGGGCCTGCGATGGCTTGCTTCTTGGTGTAATCCCAGAACCAGTCCTCTCCGGGTTCGAAACTCTGCATGATTGGATGTCCTGTTGCTTCAAAGTGCTTCGTCGCATGCTGCTTCGGTGAGTTGTCACAGCAGCCGACGTGACCACATAAGGCACAGCGACGGAGGTGTAGCCACCATCCGCCTTCACGCTCACAATCGGCACAGCCTGGACCACTTGGAGGGACTTTCTCGTCGATTCCGTGCATGACTGACTCCTAGTTCGAATCGTAGCGGAGGATGCCGGATCGTTCTATTTGATTCCGGATGTGACGTTTCCGCAGCGCTCTCGACCTTCTTTTGGAGTCATCGAGAGCTACTGATCTCTTTCATTAACATTAGGTACACCGATCCGACCACCTCCTGGACGCTAGCGAAGAAATCTGCGCATGTCATGCACAGAGATTCAGAGTTCGCCCTTCTTCATCTGGGTCACAGCATAATCGCAGGCTCGCGCTGTCATAGCCATGTAAGTAAGCGACGGATTCTGACAGGCTGACGACGCCATGAATGAGCCGTCGGTCACAAACAGGTTGGGAACGTCATGTGCCTGATTGTGAGAATTCAGAACAGATGTTTTTGGATCGTGTCCCATGCGGGCGCTGCCCATCTCGTGAATACATTCGCCCGGTATTGAGGGAACGGTACTCATCACGATGTCTTTTACCCCGGTTGCTTCCAGCATTTCTGCGGCTGTAACTTGCGCATCTTTAAAGATTGCAAGTTCATTGGGGCCCCATCTGTGGTTGACCTTGATGGTTGGAATTCCCCACGCGTCTACCTTGTCGTGGTTGAGCTCCATATAGTTGCTGTGGTTGGGAAGGCATTCTCCCCAGGCACCGATGTTGATATGCCACGGGCCTGGATCCCGTAGTGCGTTTTTAAACTCGACCCCGAAGCCCGGCATGTCTGCGCCGCGCGACCAGGTTTCGCGGGCGGCGCGTCCTTGGAAGCCATACCCGCGCACAAAGTCTGGATGTTTGTCGTGAATGTTTCGAAAGCGGGGGATATAGATCCCATTGGGTCGATTGCCCAATTGCACGTGATCTTCAAAGCCGGGCAGCCTTCCACTCGCGCCGCTATGGAAGATGTGGTCCATCAGGTTATGTCCCAGTTCGCCGCTTGAATTTGCGAGTCCGTTTGGAAATTCGGAGGTAGCCGAGTTCATGAGGATGCGTGCCGATTCGAGCGTGGATGCGCATAGGAAGATCAGCTTCGCATGGAACTCCATCGTCTGGCGAGTGTCTGCATCGATGATGCGAACACCTGTGACGCGGCGTGTTGCCGGATCAAAGATCAAGCTGTGGACCACGCTCATGGGACGCAACGTTAGCTTGCCGGTGGCTTGTGCCGCAGGCAATGTGGAGTTGATGCTGCTGAAGTAGGACCGTGTAATACAGCCGTGATCGCACGGGCCGCACTGGTGGCATGCGTAGCGGCCCTTATGGTCTACCGTCAGGATCGCGGTCCGGCCAATCGTCACTTTGCGCTGTGGGAATTTCGCCTCGACTGCGTGCTTCATTGCAATCTCACCGCAGTTCATTTCAAAGGGAGGAAGAAACTTGCCGTCAGGCAGTTGCGGTAAGCCTTCGGCCTGTCCGCTGACGCCGATGAAATCTTCCACGTAGTCGTACCAGGGTTCAATATCCTTGTAGCGGATTGGCCAATCGACGCCATGCCCGTCCTTGCTGTTGGCTTCGAAGTCGATGTCGCTCCAGCGGTACGACTGCCGGCCCCACATCACGGAACGACCGCCCACATGGCGTCCACGCAGAAAGAGATAGGGTGCGTCCGCTGGTGTGGTGTATGGGTTGTCAACGTCGTTGACGAAGAACTTGGAGTTCCACTCGTCACCGATGTGGCGCTGCATGGGTTGGTAGACCTCTTCGTATTTACGATCGCGCAGCCCACGGAACTTTACTTCCCACACAGGCAGATGGTCGACGTAGTCGCGCTCGGGGATGATGGTCTGTCCTGCTTCGAGCACAAGCGTCTGCATGCCCTTTTCGGTAAGCTCTTTCGCAGCCCAGCCGCCGCTCATGCCGGAACCGATCACGATTGCATCAAAGGTATTCGTCTTCAAAGTGACTATGTTCACGAGCGGGCCTCCGAAAGTGGTGCGCATCCCGCATGCTTCGGCGGGATGATTGAGGCTCCAAGTTCTTTTAAGAAGCCAATCTCAGATGTGTAGTAACCCACGATCGTGAGGCGTTTCACGGTGTAGAAGAAGTTTGCGGGAGGTTGGGCAGACTTGGTCTTTTGCGCAAGTTTCGAAGTCCGCACGTACGCCATCGCTTCGTTGTCCCAGCCCTTCATCAGTTGCGTCTGCTGCGCGGCGGAGCATTGCACGAACGTTTTTCCGAACTGCTTCTGGCTTGCGGCATCCGCGTCGGCGATGCCCTGCAGAAACCGTTCGGTATCCGGCTTGTCATACCACTCGGTGAGCAACAGATCGATGAACTCATTCACCTTTGCACCCTTTGCGCCTGGTGTGGCTGTTTCCGGGATGATCAACTCGCTGATGGTTGTGATGGTTTCATTCTGATGCGCATTCAATGTTCTCAAGCCCACAGTGGGGCCGACTTCTGCCCGGGCTTGTTGAAGAGACTGGAGCATCTCCAATGGCAGTGAAGATACGACTGCTGCTGAGGTCAGCAGGCGGAGAACATCTCGTCGTTGCATGGATCGACTCCTTTTGATTTTGCGTAGTAGCTCAAAGCCGCACTGCTGCTACACATCGCAACGGTTGACCGCTTGCAGCAGGGCTGCGTACGGATCGCCAAGTGGTTTGAATTCGTGCGCAACGTAACCATTGAAACCAGTGGCTGCGATGCCGCGCATCACCCCATCCCACTGCACTTCCTGCATGTCATTGAGGTCGTTCCGGCCGGGAACGCCGCCGGTGTGAAAGTGACCGATCCACTTGATGTTCTTTGTGATGGTGGCGATCAGATCACCTTCCATGATTTGCATGTGATAGATGTCGTAAAGCAATTTGCAGCTGGGTGAGTTGACCTGCTCCATGACCTGCGCTCCCCACTCTGTATGGTCCGCCATGTAGTCCTTGTGGTTGACCTTACTATTGAGGAGTTCGAGGCACAGGGTGATGTTGGCGTCTTCCATCATGTGTTTGACTCGGTTGAGACCGATGATGGTGTTCTTTGCGCCTTCTTCATCAGACATACCGTTTCTGTTGCCGGAGAACGTGATGAGATTCGGTACGCCCGCTTTGACCGCGAGCGGGATGGTCTGGCGAAGAGCTGCTTCGATTGGCGCGTGATTTTCAGTCCTGTTCAGGCCATCCTTGATGGTTCCCGCGCCTGCGTAGCCCATGGCGCAGGTGAGCCCGTACTTCTTAGGGGTTTCGAAGTCTGCGGGCTGCAACAGGTCGATACCCTTCAGGCCGATGTGAGCGCCATAGCGGCAGAGTTCATCGACGGTAAGTCCGGGATAGGGTCCTTTACAAACCGATTGCCTGATTCGACCCTTGCGAACAATGGGAGCATCCTTATCCTCGACCTTCTGGCCTGACGACGAAGATGGGCTGGCGGCAAATGCTGCCGCAGCCAAGCCACTCTGGAGCATGGCCCGACGAGATACCAATGCCATAAAAACAACCTCGTTATTCGGTGTGGAAGATGCGTTCGTCTGCTGGCAACTTACCGGTGCCTGTTTGCGGCAGCTCGACACCTCTTTTGAGCTAAAAGACGGATTCGTCGTGTGGCGAACATCTTATCTGTCATTCAGTAAAACCGGCAAGAACCCGGATGCGCCGGTGGGTTTTGGGTCGTATGATGGCTCGTGATCGCGATGACCCCTATCAGGCTGGCAAAACTTGTCATTTCACTGACAGCGTTGTTTATGAGCGTTTCTCTTCTGTATGGCCAGAACCCACTGGAACAGCGGACGCAGAAATCACAGGAGGGTGCGCAGTCTCCCGCTCAGGGGGGTTCGAACACTGCAGGAGCCCACCCGCCTGTACTCGGCGCAGACAACCGGCCGATCACTCTCGGTGGCACGGTTCGCACCGGTCCAGTTCCGTACACGGATGTGACCGCGGCTGCGGGGCTTTCTGTGTGGAAGCATGTTTCAGGGCAGGACGAAAAGCGATACATCCTGGAGGTGGTCGGCTCTGGTGTCGCGCTATTCGACTACGACAACGATGGCTGGCTCGACATCTATCTGCCCAACGGTTCTACGCGAGCCGCGATGGAAGGTAAGGCGGAGGCTCCTCGCGCCGCACTATTCCACAACAATCATGACGGTACCTTCGAAGATGTAACGGATAAGGCCGGCGTGGCCAACGGGCGGTGGGCATTCGGCGCAGTTGCCGGAGATTTTGATAATGATGGCTGGCCGGACTTGTATGTCACGAACTTTGGCAAGAACCGGCTCTATCGCAATAATCACGACGGCACGTTCGTCGATGTTGCAGAGAAGGCCGGAGTGGCCCTGGGCGGCTGGTCCACAGGAGCGACCTGGGGCGACTATGACGGCGACGGCAAGCTGG
This sequence comes from Terriglobus roseus, assembly GCF_900102185.1. Lineage (NCBI taxonomy): Bacteria > Pseudomonadati > Acidobacteriota > Terriglobia > Terriglobales > Acidobacteriaceae > Terriglobus > Terriglobus roseus. The sequence continues at coordinate 802,325 of NZ_LT629690.1, forward strand.
ACCTGTTCGTGCCGGGCTATGTGAAAGTCGATCTGAAGAATCTGCCAGAAGCTGCACCGGGCGCAGCCAGTCTCGCCTACTGTTCGTTTCGCGGAGTGCCTGAATACTGCGGCCCGAGAGGCCTTCCGGGGGAGTCTGATCATCTGTTTCACAACAAGGGCGACGGTACTTTCGAAGACGTCAGCGCCAAGGCAGGGGTAGCCGACAACCCGGGATACTACGGCCTGGCCTCCGCATTCGTCGATGTAAACAATGACGGCAAGCTTGACCTGCTGGTGGCGAACGACTCCACGCCAAACTACCTTTACCTAAATAAAGGCAACGGCACTTTTGAAGATGTGAGTTACGCCTCCGGTTATGCACTCAACAAGGATGGAAGAGAGACAGCTTCCATGGGAATAGGGATTGGCGACTACCGCAACAATGGACTCGTCGATATCTTCAACACGACCTTCTCCGATGACTACAAGCCCCTCTACCGAAACGATGGTGATGCGAACTTCACTGACGTGAGCTACGAGTTACATATCGCGGAGGGCACCATCCCGTTCCTTGGCTGGGGAACGGTGTTTCTCGACTATGACAATGACGGCTGGAAAGACCTGGCCTTCGTCAATGGCCACGTGTACCGCGATGCAGATAAACAGCCCTGGGGAACAAGCTGGGCGGAGCGCATGCTGCTGTTTCGGAACGTGCAGGGCAAGCTGGAACCCGTTCCCGCTGTGGAAGGCACGGCGCTTGCGATGCCCCGCGCCTCGCGTGGACTAGCTGTTGGCGATTTGTTCAATACAGGACGGCTCGACCTGGTAATCAACAATATGGATGAGTCTCCGACGCTGTTGCGGAATGCTTCTAAGGGGCAGAATCACTGGGTCAGTTTCCACCTTGTCGGTGGCCCGAAGAGCCCACGCGATGCCACGGGCGCGGTCGTCTACCTGCAGGCTGGTGGCATACGCCAACGCGCCGATGTGGTAGCAGGCGGAAGCTTTGCCTCGAGTTCGGACCCACGTCCTCACTTCGGTCTGGGCTCAGTCAGCCACATCGATTCCGTTGAGGTGCACTGGCCCAGTGGAGCTGTCGAGAAGTTGAGAGTGCCCGGCCCGGACCGTATGTATACGGTCGTAGAAGGCCACGGTGTTCAATAGTGCTGTTTGCAATTAGATGCTTCGCAGACTGACAGTTTGCATTCGTCTGGCATACCATGTTGTGCACGTCAGGACGTCTATGTCTTCCTATCGTTTCACGCGTGTCTCGATCGGCTTTTTTCTGCTTTCCATGGCGCTTGCCGTGGGCAGCTTTGTTGTACGAAATACTGTTCACGCGGCAACAGACGATGACACGCACAAGGCGGCACGCACGGCTTACAACGATAAGATTGCGGCGACATACAACTATCGTTATGGCAAGGATCATCCGTTCACGCCGTCGAACATGACCACGGATAACGGCGAATTCATCGATCCCAAGGACTTTCCCACGGCACAGTACTGCGGCCATTGTCATCAGGCTGCGCACCAGCAGTGGCGTGAGTCGGCCCACTCGAATTCCAACCGCGTGCCTTGGTATCTGAAGAACGTCGGGCTGCTGAACGAGGAAAAGGGAATCGAGTTTTCGCGACACTGCGAAGGTTGCCATGATCCAATCGCCATGGTCGCGGGAGCACTGACGCAGGCCGGACCGAAGAAGCGGCCATATGACGCCGACGGTATCACCTGCTCCGTCTGTCACAGTATGCAGAAGAATGATCTGCGCGGAACGGGCAGTTACGTTCTGGCAGTGCCTGCAGTACTAGTCGATGAAACTGGTGAACCCATTCATCGCAAGGTTTCCGACCTGGAGATTCTTTCGCATCTCGACCGTCATTCCGCTGCCGTGATGAAGCCGTTCTACAGGACCAGCGAGTTTTGTGCGAGCTGTCACAAGGCCGCGCTGCCGCATGAGTTGAACGACTACAAATGGCAGCGCGCGATGACGCCATATGACGAGTGGCAAAACTCGAGCTTTGCGAAACAGTCTCCGTTGCCGTTCTATGTAAAACCGGCGGTCTCCACATGCGAGACGTGCCACATGCCCCGCGAGGCTTTAACGGGCAAGGGCGACCCCGGTGCGAAGAACGGCCAGCTTGCCAGTCATCGCTGGCTTGGAGCGAATTCGCTGATTCCGGCCTATTACGGATATGAGGAACAGGCAAAACGCGTTCGAGAGTTCCTAGCGAATAGCGTCTTCAACGTAGATATCTTTTCCCTTGAGCGCGATGGCGAAAACGGCCAGCCCAACAGGATCATTGCGCCACTGGGCACTGTTTCCTACGCGGTAGCTCCGGGTGAAAAGCTAACAGTCACGGTTGTGATTCAGAACAAGGGCGCTGCACATTCCCACGTTCCCGAACAGCGCGACATGTACGAAAGCTGGACGGCGTTCACGGTGAAGGACAGCAATGGTAAGTTGATCGGTCAAAGCGGCAACCTGCAGCCTTCCGGCGATCTTGATCCTGCGGCACACAGCTTCACGAACCGGCTGATCAACAAGGAAGGAACGCTCAATGGCCAGCATGAAGTCTGGAACAATCGAGTTGTTGCTTACAACAACACGATTCAGAGCGGCCGATCGCAACTTGTGCGTTACAGCTTCACCATTCCCAAGGACTGCACTGGATCGATCACCATTACGGCTGCGGTCAGGTATCGCCGCTTCGATCAGCAATTCATCAATTTCGCACTGAAGTCGAACTACCAGCAGCCGGTGCTCGACATGGTGACGGCAACGCGAACCATCAACATCGGCAAGACCTTACCCTCTACACCCGACGCTGCCGAGAATCCTGTCTGGATGCGCTGGAACAACTACGGCATCGGCCTGTTGGATGCACAACAGTACGCAGCGAGCGTCAGCGCGTTCGAGCAAGTGGCGAAACTACGGCCGGACTATGCGGATGCCTATACCAACGTGGCCATCGCAGACATCCAGTGGGAAAGATACGCGGAAGCACTTCCGAGCTTGAACAAAGCCCTGGCGCTGTCTCCTGACAATGCTCGCGCGCTCTACTACCTTGCTCTGATTCAGAGGAACGAAGGGCAGGTGGATGAAGCCATTGTCAATCTGCGGAAGGTGGCGCAACAGTTCCCACGATCCCGCGATGCTCATCGTGAACTTGGCTTCAGCCTTTACCAAAAACAGCGTTACGCGGAGGCGAGGACCGAGTACGAGGCGGTCCAGTCGATCGATCCAGATGACCTTGCGGCTCACTACAACTTGTCGATCATCTATCGCCGACTTGGATTGAAGGAGGCGGCCAACAGGCAGGCGGCCTACTTCGCAGATCAGAAGGACGACCCCACGGCGAGTACCTTTGCGTTGGAGTACTTGCGAAAGCACGGCGACATTGCGCAGGAATCCGTGCCATGGCATACCCATGACCTGGATGCACACGGCAAAGCTTCAGCGGGTGAACTTACAACGAGCATGTTGCCGTCGCAGCAACAGCCTTGATGGTTGAGGATCAATGACACGCCACAGACCTACTCCTCAGCTTGCCTTCATACTGCTCTTCGCCATGTTTCTTTTGACGGCGCAACGGTCGTTCGCCCTCGATCCTCAGAGTGAAGCAGTGAAGGCGGGCGCTGTGCTCTTTGGTAAATCGGGGTGCACGTACTGTCACGGCCCTGCCGGAGCGGGAACCGAACGAGCGCCGTCGCTACGCGGTGTGTCGAGCCGACGGAGTGACGAGCAGATTCGGCATCAGATCCATGATGGAGGCCAGATGATGCCGCCCTTTGGTGAAGCGCTTACCGAGGATGAGATTGCGCAGCTCTCGGCCTTTCTACAAGCGAAAGATGCATGGGATCTGGTGCCTCCGTCTAAGTGACTGCGGAAGGCATCTCAATGCGTCGCGGTCGCTACGGAAATGCTGACCCAGCTACGCCCCAGGTAGAGCTTCAGTCCACCTGCAGGACCGCTCAGCAGTTGTAGGGGACGAGGTCGCGGCATGCTTTGGTCCAGATTGGTATCTGCCTGTAGGAGTGTGTGACCTCCCACGTCGGTGACGATGAACTTGCCGTTGACCACTCCGGCGCCGTAAGCGCCCGGACCCAGGGGCCTGTCACCGATCATCAGAGTGCTTTCCGTGATCAGGTACATCTGATAAATCTCCTGCACGCTGCTGGCGTAGCCGCTGGTATCGACCATTGCCACGAGCAGATATCCGTCTGGGGTGAACCTCGCACCGGCGGAGTTGCGCAGTTGAATGGGGGCGCTCTGGCCTCGGTAATAAACAGTGGCAGGCATCAAGTGCTCCACCTGTGCAGGCGTTAGCAACGTCGGTGCCGGATCGCTCGGCGTTGGGGACGTGGTGGCGCTCTGTAACCGGCTGTCTGCTGGGCCAGATTTTGCATGGATTGCAGGCGCAACAGCCAGCATGAAAGAGACGGTAGCGACGGAGAATGCATTTGCCAGATGACCCATTGCCATCCTTTATCGCATGGAGAAGGCTTGGTTTGCATGGATGGCTTGCACTCTCTGTTGCGCGAGTTCGGCGTGCGGCCTAATCTACTCCGTATGCCCGGCAGAACCGCGCTGACGCGCGCAACCCGCCAAGTTGCAAGCCAACTCCTACCGGCTTGTCTTGTTGCGGTGTTGCTGAGCATGCTGGCCGCAGCGCAGGACCTAAGGTATCTGCGACACGGTAGCTGGTCTACGGAAAATGGGCTTCCGCAAGACAGCGTTCATCAGGTTCTGCAAACAAAGGATGGCTTCCTCTGGATTGCTACGGAGGACGGCATCGCACGTTTTGATGGCGTGGTGTTCAAAGTTTTCAAGCACGATAACGAGCCGACGTTTGCAAGCAATGACGCGTGCTGCCTTGCGGAAGGATCTTCCGGCGATCTCTGGGTAGGAACCAATGATGGTTTGTTGCGGTTGCGACGGGGTGTTTTCAAACGCTTTAGTGAGAAAGACGGCCTTCCGTCGGCCGGCATCCTCGAACTGCAGGTAACAGATGCCGGCGATCTGCTGGTACAAACGGCGTCCGGCTTAGTCGTACAGAGCGGGGAACGTTTTCTGCCACGCGTTGGCAAAATCTCTGACAACACGGGCATTGTTCATCCAGTTGTGAAGGGCCCTCTTGGAGAAGTCTGGGCTATGTCCGGGACGGACGTAAAGCTGACGACGCCGACAGCGACTCGGGAATGGACCATGTCAAACGGTCTGCCGGGTACACGCGTTGTGTCGCTCTTTGTAGATCGTGAGCGCAATGCATGGGTAGGCACCAACGATGGTCTCGCTGTCATCAAGCATGGGGCAGACCACCCGGAAAGTATTGCTTCGTTACGTGGCAACTCGGTCCAGCAGACCTATCAGGATCGCGAAGGTAACTATTGGATCGGAACAGAATCCACAGGCCTGCATCTGCTGCACACGGAAGTTTTTCGTGAGGCTGCGGGACTTGCAGACCAGACGCTGACATCCATTGTTCAGGGAAGCAATGGAGGTATATGGGTAGGCACCCGGAATGAAGGTCTTCGCCGTATCCGTGATGGTCGCGTTGACAATCCGGTGCGTGCGGACTCTCTCACCAGCCGTTTCATTCTTGCGCTGGCACCCGGACGCTCCGGTGATGTCTGGGTGGGCACGCCGGACGGGTTAAATCACGTCGATGCTACCGGCAAGGTGCAGCGTTTCACATCAGCGGACCTGCTACCGGATGACTACATTCGCGCCTTAACAACTGGATCGGACGGAGCCATCTGGGTTGGCACGCGCAAAGGCCTCCTGCGCTTGAAGGGAACCAACGCAAAGGTCTTTACAAGTGCTGACGGATTAGGCTCGGACCTGATCGGAGCTTTGCTCTCCGCCAGTAACGGGGACTTGTGGGTAAGCACTTCCGGAGGTCTTTCAAAGCTGGCTTCAAATGGTCGATTGATCAACTACGCGACCAAAGACGGCCTACGATCTCCTCTTGTGTCAGCGCTTGCAGAGTCTCCTGCCGGAACAGTGTGGGCAGGCACCACCGACGGAAACATAAGCCGCGTAAAAGATAACCACGTCTCAACCGTGCAAAGCTCATCGTTGCTCGTGGGCAAGATCTCGGCTTTGCTTGCCGATCTGGCCGGGTTTATGTGGATACGCGGCGAACACGCCCTGTTGCGTGTTGCCGTTGCTGACCTGAACAGATGCATTGACAGAGGAGGGCGCTGTGTTCTGCCGTTGAATCGGTACACCAAGGCGGATGGCCTCCCAGGTTCGGAAATTGTTGCTGGCGGATCGCCATTACTTTGGCAGATGCAGGACGGCGAGGTCTGGTCGGCAACGCAGAAAGGCGCGGCAATTGCCAATGGCCAACCCATTGCAGTCACACAATCGTTCCCCGTCGTCATCGACCGGATGTTGGTGGATGGTACGGAGCAGAGTCTGCAGCAGGAGGCGTTGACTCTCGGCCCTGGCGATACGCGTGTCGACATTGAATATGCGGGACTACGTCTGGCTTCGCCGCTCCGGGTCGAGTATCGCTACCGACTCGAAGGATTTGATCGGGATTGGATAGTCGCAGGCACGCGACGAACGGCTACCTACACCAATCTGCCACCACGGATGTATACCTTTTACGTGGAAGCCAGGGCCAGTGACGGCACATGGCTTCGGTCGCCAGCGATCTTGCCGTTCCGTGTCACACCACCTGTCTACAGACGTTGGTGGTTCATACTTTCAGCCTTTCTTCTCGCCACGGCCGCCGCCGTTTCACTGTACCGTCTAAGGCTTCGCAGGCTGCGGCGGGAGTTCGAGGCTGTGCTGGGCGAACGCAACCGGATTGCCCGTGAAATACACGACACCCTGGCGCAGGATTTTGTCGGTATCGCACTGCAGCTTGATCTCGTTTCGCAGTTCCTTGCAGGCGGTGAGCCTGCGTCTGCCCAGCGGCAGGTACAGTCAACGCGGAAACTCGTGATGCAGGGGCTTGCCGAAGCACGGCGAAGCATCTGGGATTTACGCGCAATCAGCAGCAAGGATAGTTTGCCGACGCGTCTGGCTGCGCTGGTCGATCGATATTCGGGACCGTCCCTCGCTATCAAGCTTCAGGTGGGTGGTGCCTATCGCCAACTTCCCCTCCGAGTTGAAGAGGAAGTGTTACGCATCGCACAGGAGGCGCTATCGAACATCCAACGGCATTCTGGTGCCGAAACCGCAGACGTTCAATTGCATTTCGAAACGAATATCCTGATGATGGCTGTCAGAGATCAGGGGTGTGGTTTCAGCGTTGACGAGCAGAAGGCGTTCTTGCAAGGGCACTTTGGCGTAAGCGGCATGCGTGAACGTGCAGCGGCCATAGGAGCAACACTTCTCGTAGAAAGCGAAGTTGGCCAGGGGACAACCGTAACGCTACGCGCCAACATCGCAGGAGAAGAGGGGAGACGGTCATGAACACAAAGATTCGGCTCATGGTTGTCGAGGATCATCATGTCGTGCGCGAAGGTCTCGTCGCACTCTTGTCTTCCGTCGAAGAGATCGAAGTGGTTGCTTCCGTCAGCGATGGTGATAAGGCCGTAACAAGCTTCTCCTCGCTGCATCCTGATGTAACCCTGATGGATCTGCAACTGCCAGGCATGGGCGGCGCGGAGGCGACGCGAAAGATTCGTGAACAGGCACCAGACGCACGTGTCGTTGTGCTGACCACTTACGATGGCGATGAAGATATCTTCCGGGCGCTGCAGGCTGGCGCGTGCGGCTATCTTCTGAAAGGCATGCCGTTTGATGAGTTGGTGCAAGCCATTTACGCCGTACATCGTGGCGAGTCGCGCATTCCTTCGAAGATCGCCGACAAACTTGCGGAACGCAGCAAAGGCGAACAACTTACGCCGCGAGAGATTCACGTGCTGGAGCGTATTGTCGCTGGCAGAGCGAACAAAGACATCGCATCCGACCTGTCTATTTCAGAGGCAACTGTGAAGACCCACGTAAACAACCTGCTTGCCAAGCTCGGCGTAGTCGATAGAACGCAGGCGGCAACGGCTGCATTACAACGCGGTTTCGCCCGTTTAAGGTAAAACGATGTTTGCATGCCGTGCCTGGATCTGTTCTCTGATACTCGTGCTTGTGATGCCGTTCAACCGCGCCGAAACCGGGCCCATCTGGCGCGCCGCAAGTTCGTCGGAACTTGAGGCATTTCTTCCAGCACGTGCTCCGGTGGATAAGGAGCACATTGAGACGGAACTGCGAACTGCAACAGGCATAACGGATGGACACGGCCGTACCGTTGCCGCGGTTGTCCTGATCACCGCTGGCTATGCGGCAGAGGGACGTTATTCGCATTACCTGCTTACTCAAACCACACTTCGCGTGGGTGACACGCTCGTATTGAAGCCCGGAGCGTATGTGATGGGTTGGACACGTGTGGCAGAGGGATTAAACGTGCATGTGTACGACGCCCAAACCGGAGCAGAATTGGGAGCAGTGCTCGCTCATCCATATGCAACCAAGGTTCGCGTTGAACCAATTCATATCTGGCCGCCTGCTGAGAACAGCCTCATCCAGATTGGCCGCTACTATCTGACCTACCATCTTTCTGAAGGCTGACGGCCGCACCGGATGGTAAGTTCCGCTTCGACACTTTACTGCAACATGCGTAACATCGGCGAGTAAGGTTTCTTGTCATCCACATCATGCGGTCCAAGCCGATAGCTCGAATCAACTCCGTCCTGTCGTATGCCAGTGTGCTGCTGGGTTTTCTGCCCGTTGGACTCTGCGTAAGCCTGCCGTCGGCGAGAGTCTGGGCGCAGACTCAACAATCGCAGGACAAAGCCGTGCTTTCCGGACGCGTTGTTGATTCGACAGGAAAACCGGCACCCGGCGCACGGGTATATGCAGAACCACGCGATGGCGTGAAAGTCGTGCAGACAGAGGCGGGCACTTCTGGAGAGTTTCTGATCCGCTCTCTCGAGCCCGGCAGCTACACAATTCACGCGACTAGCCACGGTCTTGAGAGCAAGCAATCGACGCTCGCCATAGTGAAGGACTCTCGGCAGAACATCACGATCGTGCTGAACTCGGCGGGTGGTGCGGATACAACCGGAGCTGGCTCTGCTGCATCCAGCGACAGCATAAGTCTCTTCGATAAGCCAAGCTTCGCCGTGGCGGGTGTCACTGATTGGACTGCGGTTGGCGGCCATGGTTCCGACGCCACGCTGCGCACCAGTGAAGAGCTAAATCGGGAAGCCTTGGCGCTGCAGGCGCAAACGCCTTCGTCTGGTATGGGCACGGCCAAAGCGGAAGAGGAAAATAAGCTGCTTGCGGTGGTTTCTGCGTCCCCTTCCAGCTACGAAGCAAACCGTGATCTCGGTTCGTTTTATGTGAAGCAAGCGCAGTTCCAGAAGGCAGTTCCAATCCTTGAAAAAGCTGCGCGTCTGAATGGTGACCAGCCTGTGGACGAATACAACCTCGCTCTGGCGTGCAATGGTGTCGGCGATCTTGCCGCAGCGCAACTTCACATCAAACGGGCCCTGGCTCAAAGCGATGCGGCTGAGTTCCACCAGCTATCGGGAGAGATTGAGGAGAAGCTCGGGAACCCATTGGTCGCGGTCCAACAGTTTCAACGTGCCACGCAACTCGATCCCAAAGAGGCGAATTACTTCGCCTGGGGAACTGAGTTACTGCTGCATCGCGCCATCTGGCAGGCGGGAGATGTGTTTGCCAGCGGCGCAAAAAAATACCCCACTTCTTTGCGAATGAAGACTGCGTGGGGCGCAGCACTCTTTGCTGGTGCTCTCTACGACGAGGCGGCAGAGAAAATCTGCGAGGCCTCCGATATGGCGCCAGACGATCGTGAGCCTTACCTGTTCGCAGGCCAGATCGTCGCGACGTCATCGTCGGTCAATAAATGTGTGGGACCAATGCTCGAGCGATTCGTTCACCAGCATCCAGATGACGCGAAAGCGAACTACTTCTACGCCATATTTCTGTCGAAGCAAGCCAGAACACCCGCGCCGGACCGAGTCCGTCAATTACTGATGCGAACTGTTGCAGTGGACCCAAAATTCAGCGACGCCTATCTGCAACTAGGCATCCTGCAGGCCGGGCAGAAGGACTACGGCGGAGCGATCGCTTATTACCGAAAAGCTCTGGAAGCAGATTCGCAGAACAGCGAAGCGCACTATCGTCTTGGCGTTGCCTATGACCGCACGGGCGAACCTTCCAAGGCAAAGGCGGAATATGAGATGCATGAGCAGATCGACGCGGCTAATGCGGCACGAATGGAAACAGAGCGACGCGCGGTGAAGCAATTCTCGATTGTTCCAAATGCCTCGTCAGCGCCTGCGAAGCCTCAGTAGACGAACTTATGTGTTTCCCGGCATCGTTCGCTGCACAATTCCATGTCCTTCCCGGATGGTGAGAATCCGATTTGCAGCTACCCGGGTAAAGCGCTCTACCAGTTGCGTCGTGGGCCACTTTACCTCCACCACGTCAGCAACAGTGGCCGTACCCAGACCGAAGTGGAGGCGCAGGTCGCTTTGTGACATAACACTGGTGCCGCTGTGGACTTCGTCCATTTGGGTATGTTTTCCCGTTGTTACTTTTACCCGCGCACCGATGGCCGTTCGGTTGCACTTTGTGCCAACCAGCTTGATCTTGATCCAGTTTCCACGATGACGGCTGACATTCTGTATTAGCGATGGAGGGTCGTTCATGTTGAGGATGAGCGCGTCTATGCCTCCATCATTGTCGTAGTCTCCGAAGGCCGCGCCGCGACTTGAAAATTTCTCCGCGATCCCAGGTCCCATGTGGGATGAAACATCCTGAAAACTTCCATTGCCAAGATTGCGGTATACGATGCGAGGATTTTTGTAACTCTGCGAAAAGTGGTAGTTATCAATTTCGGGATAGACATGCCCGTTGATCTGCATAACATCGAGCCAGCCGTTGTTATCGTAGTCAAGGAAGCCGCAACCCCAGGCGACATACTGGTTGTTGCCACCAACGCCAGCGGTGAAGCTTACATCTGTGTAAGTTCCATCACCGTTGCAGTGATACAGGTTTGAGCTATCATCCGCGAAGTTCGTTTTGAAGATATCGAACCAACCATCGCAGTCATAGTCCCCTACGGCAACGCCCATGCCTGCCTGCTCGTGACCGCCGTCACTGTACGCGCAGCCCGCCTCGACAGCTACATCGGTGAATGTACCGTCATGGTTGTTCTTAAACAGGATGCTGGGTTGTGAATCAACAGCTACATAGATATCGGGCCAGCCGTCGTTGTCGAAGTCGTAGGAGACAGCGGTAATGGAATAACGTGGCCCCGGCTTCAAGATGCCTGACTGATCGGAGACATCGGTAAAAGTTCCGTTGCCATTGTTGTGGAACAGGAGATTTGTGTCGGGCGGCAGACCACGTGGGCCGCACATGACTGGCACACCCTTCCACTGACAGAAGTGACTATCGTCGGACGTGTTCATGTGCTGCGGATCAAGCTTCAGATAGTTACAGACGAATAGGTCAAGGAAGCCGTCCCGGTCATAATCCAGGAAGGTGCAGCCAGCTCCCCAGCGAACCTCGTCCCGGTAAAGTCCCGCCTTTCGCGTGACATCGGTGAAGGTGCCATTTCCATTGTTGTGGAAGAGGATGTTGTGACCCCAGAAACAGCAGAACAGATCGTCCCAGCCATCGTTGTTGTAGTCGCCAACACATACGCCTGTCTGCCATCCTCTGATAGCTAGCCCCGAACCCTCAGTTACATCGGTGAAGGTGCCGTCGCGGTTGTTCTTGTACAGGTGTGACGTGGGCGCTTTACCCTTCGGCCACTGCGTGTCGAGGCGGTCACCGTTCGTCAGGTAAATGTCGAGCCAGCCGTCGTGATCGTAATCAAAAAAAGCAATCCCGCTGCCCTTCGCCTCAATGATCGAGCGCTTGTGATCAACGCCGCCCCAGACTCCAGGAGATGTAAGGCCGGCTTTCGCTGCGACGTCGACGAACTGCACTGGAGCCGTGCCTGTAGTGGACGACGGCTTCGTAGTCGTTGCCCCCGACTTCGCTATCTGCAAAAGAGACGGGTCGGTCCACTTCCACAGGGGCGTTGCCAGTGCTTCAGTTAACGCGCTGCCGAGCAGAAACGCGGATGAGCCAAGAAATCTCCGCCTTGGTAAAAGCATGACGGCAATTATAGGTGCGAGTGGCGAGGCTTCACTACGGTTGTGCGTCGAGTACTGCGATGCCTTGTTTGGCTGCAGTGTTCTCAGGTTTGAGCGTTAGCAACGCCTGTAACGCCTCTCGCGCCTTTGCCCTTTGCCCTTCCAATACGTAGAGCCGGGCCAGGTTCAAATACGACTCATCAAAGGTGGGAACAAGGTGGACGCAGGTCTGGAACTGCCGTTCCGCCTCGGCATAATTCTTGTCGTGAACGGCGAGCACTCCAAGATTATTCAAGGCTTCAGGATAGTCAGGCCGCAGAGTGATTGCCTTACGTAGGTAGTCCGTGGCCGTCTTCGATTGATTCTGCTGTGCGTACAGCATGCCCAGGCTGTAGTTAATTTCCGGATCATCTGGCTGAAGCGCAAGTGCCTGTGTAAGGTAAACTTCCGCTTCGCTGAAGGATCGCTTGCGACGGTATACGTTTCCCAGATTCAGCAGTGCGGTTGCGTAGCCCGGTCGCAGCGCAAGGGATTGGCGGAAGTTCTGTATAGCCTCTTCCATCTGCCCCTGCTGTCCTGCAAGCATGCCGAGGTTGTTCCATGCTTCCGGATAGTCCGGCTTCAAACTGAGGGTTTTTTGTAGATATTGCTTTGCCTCATCAAAGCGGTTCCGGCGCAGACTGAGTGTGCCGAGATTGTAGTAACCCTCCGCATCATTCGGTCTCGCAGCAACCACTTGCTGGAAGGACTCGGCTGCCTGTTCGAGGTACCCGTGCTGGAACATCGCTACGCCATAGGTGAAGTCATTGCGAACAAATTGAGCCTCGTGCAGTGTGCCAGGGAAGGGAAGCGCTTTCGCAAATCGCTGCTGCTGCGTTGCGGGAAGGGATCGTGCGTCGGCAACCACCTGTTGCGCACTGACTATGCCTTGATACACCTTCACGATCATGCCCTGCCGATCAAGCAGGAACGATCCAGGCAGCGGCAGGTTACGGCGACGATCGTACAGGTAGCGAAAGATGATGTTGTAGATTCCCGCAATGTCTTCGGTTGCGAAGAGCACAGGGAAGTTGAGTTTCTGCCTTGCGGCATACTCGCGCGCTTTTTGTACGCTTTCCGCTCGGTCGACGTTGACTGCCAGAAGTTCCACTCCAGCCGCTTGCATACCTTGCCGGTCCCGCTGCAATCGCAGTAGTTGGTCACTGCAAGCTGGCGAGTCGACTGACCAGAAGTGGAGAAGCGCCACGCTGCCCCCCGTGGAGGACAACGTCCGCATAGACCCGGCAAGATCGGGAAGGCTGAATCCAGGCGCCTTCAAGGGATCCAACAGCCAGGTGTACACAGGCTCCGCAGGAGAAATATGTGGGTCGTGTGCGGATGCCGCTGGTTCGTGTATCGCTGGACTGTTGCCGAACGGCTTCGCCGTGAAGGTGGTTGTCCCCTCGATGAGTTCCACCTGATGGTTTGCTGGTAGGTCCTTGAACTGCTGCACCAGACCGCTGGGCCAATGTACTGTCGCATCGATCGACGTTTGCGCATTGCCAATTCCAAAGAACAAGTTCTTGGAATGCTGTGCGAGAAAACCTGAACCAGCCTGCACATAACGCGTCTGCTTTAAATCTCCCACGGTAAGTGTGATTGCCGTACCGATCGCATCACGATTGCTCTTGGTTCCGCGCAGGCGAAATGCGATGGAACCGCCGATGTTCTTCAGCGTGTTGCGAAGAATGCGGATCTGCGGAGCGCTACGATTCTTCAGAATGATTTCGAGACGACCGTCATGGTCAATGTCCGCCAGAGCGAAGGAACGGCTGTCCTCCAGAAAGTCCAATCCCGCTGGTCCGGAAACTTCTGAGAAAGTGCCATCACGGTTATTCAGAAGTAAGACATTGCGTTCGTTCCCACTCCAGGAGTTATCGGTACGGATCAACTCATTCAGTGCGTTCCAACCATGCTCATACGCCAACGAGGGCGTTGCGTCGTCGGATGATTTTCCCACCACCTGGCGCCAGAAGAAGCTGCCGAGATCGATGTCGTTGGAGTCTTGGCTTTTGACGTTCCGCTTTGCTTCAGTGGCGGCGATCGCGTCCTGCACCGGAGCGGTGATGTAGCCGTTTGTTACATAGATGTCCTGGAAACCATCGTGGTCAAAATCAAGAAAGTCAGAGCACCAGGCCCAACGGCCCACCTCAACGTCTGCTGATGCGCTGACGTTTTGAAAGGTGCCGTCACCCTGATTGCGGTAGAGCGCGTTGCCACGGGCATGCGTGCGGTACAGTGCACGGATCGACTCCGGACTCTTCTCGTGAAACAGCTTCTGCTGTGAGACACGCTGCCCGGCCGCAGACCACATGTTGGCGACGTAGAGGTCAGCATGTCCATCGTTGTTAACGTCAGCCCAAGCTGCGCTCATCCCGGCACCAACGTCTTCAACGTGAGCCTTCGTGGAGACTGCCTTAAACGTTCCGTCTCCTTGATTGCGGTAAAGATTGTTACGGCCAAAATCGTTTACTACGTACAGGTCTGGAGAACCGGTTGTACCCGATGCGCCCCATGCGCATGCGAAGCTGTAGCGGTCATTCTCTGCACGTAGCCCGGATGCATCTGTCCGATCAACAAACGCCGCGTCGCCTTCGTTGTGAAACAGGAAGTTAGGAGGTCCGTTACGCGCGTCAAAGTAGGGCATTGGATAGTGGTACTGATCCAATCCCAGGTAATAACTGTAGACACAAAAGTAGATGTCGAGCCGGCCGTCTCCATCGTAGTCAGCGACAGCAGCATGGGTGAACGTACCCTCTGGTGGATGGGCAAATCGGAAGGCGTCATGCTTGCGTTCGAACGTACCGTCGCCACGATTGAGAAAGAGCAATGGCCCTGTGCCACAGACCACCAGCAGGTCTTGTCGGCCAATGTTGCGGAAGTCGGCAAAAACGGCGCAGGCAGTGTTGTCCAGCACAGCCACACCGGCCTTCTCCGTCACATCTTCGAAAGTGCCGTCGCCACGGTTGCGGTACAACCGGTTCGGCAATCCAGCCGGCTGACACACATAGAGATCATCGAAGCCATCACCGTCATAATCACCGACGGCCACGCCATTGTTGCCGTAGACATCAATGCCACTGGCTCCATCCAACTGCGTGCGCCATTCATCTGCGCCTCGAAGCAACTGTTCTCTGTACGATGGAACCTCACCAAGCGACCGCTGGGTGATATCGACAAACGCGGGGCCCTGTAGAGCCGTTCGTTTTTCCGCAGTTGACTGCCAGCGGCGCAACTTCCAGGCCTCTGCATCGGTTTCGGAAGAAGTGTGACTCCAATCCATCTGCCACAATCCAACTCGCTGTTCCCGCTCATCTTTCAATGACGTCGCGACGATGCTGTATCGAACGGTCGTTCGCACGTTGAGAGGTTTGCCTGAGAGCACATCAATCGCTGTGATCTCCAACTCGGCAACTCGAATGTGCAGACCTGACGGTAGCCAACGCTCCAACTCCTGCACCAGGCGTTCACTCGGTTGCGTGAGCGCAGAGTTGAATTCTCGCGTGGAACTGTGGATGCTGGCTTCCTGGCGCAGTGCCACCTCGTGCGTTGGAACAAACGATGCTGCTTCCAACGAACCGTGGAAAGAATTTCGGAGCTTGGCGAAATCTCGTTCTTTCAGGCAAACGGTCCAGCTGTCGAGAATCAGCCCGATCTCGTGAGCGTAGCCCTCAGTGACAAACTCGTCTGACCCCGGACGCAGTCGGCGCAGCACATCCTCAAGCGGTGACCTGGCCGGATAGCTTGGCTCGTAGCGGAGATCAGCGAGTGACAACGACAAGGCGGCGGGCGCCGGGCTTAGAACGGAGTTCCACTCGCCGATGAGGGGCGATGAACGAAGAAGAAGAGGCGTCAACCCCAATCCCTTCAGGAGACTGCGTCGGCTCAAGTGCTGGAAACCAGTAGGTGGAAGTGCCATGATCCGTGTGCATCAGCTTGCGCTGCCTTCCAGCAAACGTAGCATACGCGTGATCTAGCGTCAGTGAGCCAGAAGCCAGCGGTGAGGCATGTTGAGCCAGACCTTAGGCCTGAAATTTATCTCAACCAAAAGGTTGACACGTTCAGAAAAGGGCACTTAGTATGGGCACCTCATACGAGCGGACCCACCGTTGGTTCTCTCTTTTTGCAAGACTTTTGATTTGCCCTGAAGGGGGTTTTCGGATGGCTTTTGCGCACAGAATACTCAGCGGAGTTCGACACTTTCATCTAACCGCTCCTGTTGCCGGCATAGTTCTTATGCTTGGGGTGGGTTCAGCCCATGCGCAGGTCGATCAGGGCGCCATCACAGGCGTGGTACAGGATTCCACCGGCGCGTCGATCCCGAACGCCGATGTGAAACTGCTGAACACCGATCAGGGAATCAGCCTTGAATCCAAGACCGGCGATAGCGGCATTTACACCTTTTCACCGGTCCGCATTGGGCATTACACCATCACTGTTTCAGCGCCGGGTTTTTCTGCGACAACACAAGAGAACCTGACCGTGACGGTCGGCCAGAATCTGAAAGTAAACATCGCTCTCAAGACGGGCTCCACATCAGAGACAGTGACTGTTTCTACGGCGCCTCCTCAGCTGCAGGCGGACGAATCTTCCGTCGGCCAGATCGTGGATCAGCACACCATTAATTCGCTGCCATTGAACGGTCGTAACTTCACGTTTCTTGCCCAGTTGAGCGCTGGCGTAAATAGCTCTCAGGCAGATACACGTGGCAATGCGGCTTCTGGAGCGTTTACTGCAAACGGCCTGCAACCGGCCCAGAACAACTATCTGCTTGACGGAATCGATAACAATTCCAACGCTGCCGACTTTCTGAACGGCACGAATTTCGTCATCCTACCGCCGGTAGATGCAATCCAAGAATTCAAGGTACAAACGGCAGATTTCAGCGCAGAGCTTGGTCGCTCCGCTGGTGCCGTGCTGAACGCAACCATCAAGTCAGGCACAAATTCTATCCACGGCGCAGTCTGGGAATTCTTCCGCAACGACAAGCTGGATGCAGCGGACTGGTTTGAGAACAACAACGGCCGTCCAAAGGGAAGGCTCCGGCAGAATCAGTTTGGCGCCTCAATCGGCGGACCAATCTTTAAAAACAAAGCCTTCTTCTTTGGCGATTACGAGGGCCTTCGGCGCGTGCAGGGCACGGTACTGCCCGGTTCGGTTCCCACCGCGCTGGAACGGAACAGCGGCTACACGAACCTTACAGACATGATCACGTCGCAGACAGGCGGAAATCGCACGGATTACCTGGGACGCAGCATCCCCTTTGGAACCGTCATGGATCCGGCAACCACCAGGACAGTGACCGCGGGCGTTGTTGATCCTGTCTCTGGAAGAACGGCGACAACTACCGGCTTCGCGCGAGACCCGTTCGGAACCTGCGGGCCAAACACTGCGGCGTTCACGCTGGCCGGCTGTAATCTGAACCAGCTTCCGGCAGGGCGCATAGACCCGAATGCCGTCAAGTTGTTGAATCTCTACCCCACGCCGACCTCATCGGGATATTCGAACAACTACGCCAACAGCCCCAAGCTGTATGAGCACCGCAATGCTTTCGACGTGCGATTGGACTACAACCCCGAAGACAAGGATCAGATCTTCGGCCGCTTCAGCTACGTGGACGATCCGCAGTTCGTACCGAGCATCTTTGGCGGAATCGCGGACGGCGGAGCCTTCCAGCAGGGCATTCAGACTGCACAGTCGCAACAGGCTGTGCTGGCTTATACACACGTATTCACCCCAAGCACCATCAATGTAGCCCGTATCGGATTCAACCACCTGCACACCACGCGCTCCGGTCCGAACAGCAGTGTGAGTGGCATCCCTGCGCAGTACGGTATCCAGGGAATCCCGCAAGGTAATCTTAACGGCGGCCTGCCGGCCATCTTAATATCTGGTCTCAGCAACCTGGGCACCAGCGACTATCTGCCCTCTGATGAAATCAGCCAGACATTCCAGTTCGTCGACGATTTCACCAAGGTGTATGGCAAGAACAGCTTCAAAGCCGGTTTCGAATATCAGGATGTTCACTTCAACACCCTGCAACCGCCATTCGGCAAGGGCGAGTTCAGCTATACCGGAAACTTCACCGGCGTTCCCAACCAGGCGGGTGATTTGACGGGTCGCGCTGCGTTCCTGCTGACGCCTACAGCTGCCACGGTTCCCAATGGAATTGGCTACGTCGGTGGCTCCAACCAGGTACAGGCTTCGGCCATCAGCAAGACCTATGACGCACGCGGCTACTATGCCGCTTATCTGCAGGACGACATCAAAGTTACCCCGTCGTTTACCTTGAACGTCGGTTTGCGTTGGGACTACTTCACTCCCATCGCAGAGACAAATGGAGCACAGGCGAACTTTGTACAGGGTGGTCCGCCGAACGGCACACCCACCTACATCGTGCCGGCCAGCGGCAAGGCGCCACGACAGTTTTCATCCACGGCCAACAATCCTTCTCTGAATGGCGCGGGCTTCCTGGATCTGCTGGCAAAGGATGGCATCAACCTCCTGGTGACGGATCAGTACGGCAAGGGAGTGCTCCAAACGCAGAAGACCAACTTTGCGCCGCGCTTCGGGTTTGCCTGGACTGCGACGCCCAAGCTTGTGATCCGCTCAGGTATCGGACTGTTCTTCAATGCATTCGAGAACGCAGGGTACGGACCCAACATTGGACGTAATTATCCGTTCTCGTACTCTTACACTTTCCAAAACAACGGATCGGACTCAGCGCCGTTTGGCACAGGTGCGAACCCATACGGAACCTGCGGGACAGCAGGACCTGGTGGAAGTGCGACGATGGAGTCTGGCCTGACATGCGCGTCGTTTACGCCCTTGGCGGTACGCGCATCTGGTATCGGTCTATCGGGACTGCAGTTTGATTTCAAGACGCCCAATACCATCAGCAGCAACTTGAGCATTCAGTACGCGCTCACCAACAACATGTCGTTCACCGCGGCGTATGTGTACACGCATGCCAGCCATCTGCAGGCAAGCATCGGAAACAATCGCGTGTCGCAACTGATTCCCAATGGCACGCCGTTGGTGCGTAACGTCAATAATCCTGATACACCGACCAACCATAACTACATCCCGTTCCCTGACTTCGCGACCAATGGCAGTTATCAGCGAACGCTGGGTGCGAGTGTGTACAACGGATTGCAGACCAAGCTCGAACAGAGGCTCGCATACGGTTTCACCTATCTGTTGACCTACACATATTCCAAAACGATGACGAACTCCGGAGATCTTTTGAACGGCGGCAGCGTGAGCGGCTTCCGAGCACCTTACATCCCTGGATTCGGTACGGCTGCGGACTGGAGCCTGGCGGCATTCGATATCCGCAATGTGTTCCACGGCAGCGGTGGTTATGAACTACCTTTTGGTAAAAACAAGAAGTTCCTCGCCAACGCTGGCAAGGCGACCAATGCGGTTTTCGGCGACTGGAGCCTGCAATACATCGTTACGCTTCAGAATGGCCAGCCAATCACCATCGGCTGCCCGACTGCAGTCACAGCCGGCTCAAGCTGCTACTCAGTGCATGCCCCTGGACAAGATCAGAAGCGGGGTATCCGTCGTGTGGTTGTGGGTAATACCTCCAACCTGTACTGGTTTAACAACCCGGCGGCCTTCCAGCAGCCCTGCCCTTACACCTTCAATGGACCTACGCCGACCATTGCGAATTGCCAGATGCTTACCGGACAGCAGGCACTTGGTGCAACCTCTGCTACGACCTACGGACCTCCGTTCAAGCGGTTTGATTTTTCGGTGTTCAAGAACTTCAAATTTAGTGAGCGGGTGTCGATGCAGTTCCGCTCTGAGTTCTTCAACATCCTGAATCATCCCAACTTCAACGCACCGGGCTTCGGCGGAAACGGCGTAGTTGCCATCGGCAACTCCCTCAACTTCAACGACACGACGAACTTTGGGCGAATTGGTTCAACGCGCGATGCTCCGAACGATCCGCGTCAGATTCAGTTCGCTCTCAAGCTGTACTACTAATAAGCGGCCCGGTGCTTCGGGGATGACCGAAGGGTCAGTTGTGAAGCATCGGGCCTGACTGTTTCATCCGGCTTGCTTAACTTCGCGAAGGAAATGGCTATTCACGGTCGTTCATCTTTTGACCTCTTCGATCCTCGCCTCTTGAGCCTCAACAGGCGTGAGTTTCTTCGTGATGTTGCTGGCATGGCGCTCGGTTCGGCTTTGGTTGGGGGTAGCCCTTTTCTGCACGGTCAGACGATTCGCCAGAAGCGCAAGGTGATCGTTGTGACGTTTGGAGGAGGAGCGCGGGATCAGGAAACGTTTGCGCCCGGGGGGCAGGCGAACATCCCTCACCTGCTGCAGGAACTGGCACCTCAGTCCAGCTTCTTTACGCACATGACGAACCAGGGCATCTTGGGGCATTATGTCGCAACGGCTAGCCTGATCACCGGCGTCTATGAGACGTTTAACAACTTTTCTGCTGTTCCACCAGCAAACCCTACGGCGTTTGAATATTTCCGCAAGGACCTACGCCGGCCAGCATCGAATACGTGGGTCGTTGCCCCCAGTAACGGGTTCAACCGCATTGGTGAAAGCGACTATCGCTCCTATGGCCCGGGTTTCGGGGCAGGTGTCATTCTTCCTAAGCACTTGTTGAGTGCAGCCAGTCGCGGAAAAGTCGACAACCTGGACCATATTCTGCGCGATAACTATGAGACTCCACTCTTTACCCCGGTACTGGGAGGCGGAGAGGTCGAACTGCAGCAGCTTGAGAATGTTCTGAAGCTATCCGTGGAAGACTTCATGTCACATGCGCGGACGTTATCGAGTCCAGACGAGCTATCGCTGTACGTCGTCAAGCAGTTGATGCGTCAGCAGGCTCCCAGCTTTCTGTGGCTCACAATGCATGACATTGATGTCGCGCATACTGGTGCGTACTCGCTGTATGTTGAGGCAATCCAGCGCACCGACCGACTGTGTGCAGATCTATGGAACGCGGTTCAAAGTAACCCGGAATACGCTGGAAACACTACGATGTTCATCCTTCCGGATTTTGGACGGGACTCTGACTTCGTGGCAGGCGGCAACGGATTTCAGCACCACAGAACGGGGGACGCGGCTTCTCGGACCACCTGGATGATGGCTCTAGGTGCAGGTGTTCGTGAGGGCGTGGTCTACGATCGCGTCGTTCAACCCATTGATCTGGTCCCCACACTGGGTTCTCTGATGGGTTTTACCGCAGGCCGTGCGCAAGGGTCGCTGATTCGAGAGTTGCTCTAGCCATGCTGCCCACATCACTGGTTGCCGGTAACTTTCTGCAGTATCAGCCCGAAGCACGCGGCATCGCAGTGGCGCATCTGGAACTCTTTCGGCGGATGCCGTTAAGTTTTCTCCCCAGCCTGCTTCAGGAGCTAATTGAGTACGACCACAATTTTCCGGCAGAACGCGATGCTTTGAGCAGCGAATTGAATTACCTGAGCAATCTTTCGCCGACACAGCTGGAACACGTGTTCAAAGAGTTTGCACAGATCCAAGTGTCCGGGGAACAGAGCAAGCTTGATTGGGTCAATCAGCCCCTAACGTTCACTGAGGCCTTCTCCGCTAACTTATGGAGCACGCATCAGATGATCGCTTTTCAGAAAGCGGCCGCGACCTATAGTGAGCAGTTGCACGCGGCTGTCCCGGCTCAATTGCCTGTTGTACCCAGGGTGGGCATCGCAGTTATCGGAGCAGGGGTGGATTCTTACTCCAACATTCTCTTTGAGCAGCTGCGACCGCACGGTACTTATTTCAGCAACATTCAGCCCGAAGGTGGTATGGAGAAGCTGTTGGCGGCAACAGTGTCCCGCGCCGAAAGTCACCCCATTCCTTTTGGACATTGGTACGTCGATGGCGGCAAATCAGCGGGCACCAACCCGAGTCTGGCCTGTGTGTCTTACGATGCTCTCTTGCCCGCGCGCAGAGCTCTTCTGAGCAAGATTCAGAACGAGGTAAGCAAGCCCGGCACCGGGCCGGAAAGCCTGCGGAATTACATTGCGCACCTGCAGCCAGAACAGTTGGGGCTTGGCGGAGGAACACTGGATCGATTCCAGATGAAGCTGCTGACTGATGGTTCCGGCACGCAGATATTCAGCACGACCTTTGCTCAATGGACGACGCGCGAGGTGCTGCGACGGGCCTCAGCGACGACCCTGCTCGTACGATTTGCGCCGCGACAACGGCAAAGACCCATGAACGAGTTGCTTTCAAATGACCAGCGCGAGGTTGAGCTTGATCCGGTTGGCTCGCTGGTCGATGCCGACATGGCTGCGTACTACCAGTGGATCAATCAGCAACGCTTGCCGGGACACGACCGGTCAGTGTTCCTCGTCTGGTACGAAGGCCACCGCCAGGCGCTAGCAATTGGTCCTACACTTCCGCGCGGAGTTGAGTCCAAATCTGCGCTGGACCTGGGGGCATTGTTTGCTGTTGCGACGGGCACCTGAGTCCTGATGGGAGCAGGCCTATGCAGATGAAAGATATCAAGAGTTCTACCTGGGCCGCTGTACTGATGTGAGAGCAATGTTTTCGGAGGCGGGTGAATTTTGAGCAAGAATTTGCGGTTCATTTTAGGTTTCGCTCTGTCGATGTTCGCTGCTGCTTCGGCGCAGTTTCCTAAGGCAGTGGTCGATCCCGCATCGGCGGAGCGCGGCGCAAAGCTGTATGGCAGCAACTGTGCACGATGCCACGGTGACGATGCCCGCGGCACCACGGCCGGTCCGGACATGATCCGTTCTGAAGCCGTCCTCCGCGATCGCCGTGAGGCACTCCACGGTCGCGACCTTGGGCCTTTGCTCCGCACGATTCCGCAGCATAATTTCAAATTCAGCGACAAGGAGAATGCGGACCTGTCGCAGTTTTTGACTCTTTCCATCAACAAGATTCTGCGTAGCGGCTACAACGACCAGCCCACGAATCTGTTGAGCGGTGACGCGAAAGCCGGCGAAGCATACTTCAATGGCGCAGGCGGGTGCAGTAGGTGCCACTCGCCCACGGGAAATCTGGCGGGAGTGGGTAAGAAGTACACCACTGCGGCGCTGCAGCAGAAGTTCCTGTTTCCTGGCAGCGGAATTCGCGGTGCTACGAAGTTACTGGTCACCGTGAAGCTTCACGATGGCAAGACGTATAGCGGAGATGTGGTTCGTATTGACGACTTCAACGTGACGCTGCGAAGCTCCGACGGGATTTCACATAGCTTCAGTCGCACGCCGGGAACAGTCGTTACCGTGGTTCATCCGTTTGCGGCGCACGAGGCCCTGCTCGATCAATACACCGATGCCGACATCCACAACCTGACTGCTTACCTGGACACGCTAAAATGACCGGCCTCGCGATGAAGTTACGCAACATGCCACTGTTCCTGCTTGCCGTCTACATGCCGCTTCTGGCGCAGACATCCGTGAACCAGAACAATCCGCACGATACGACCAAGCGCGATCCGGGAGCTGTTCGCACCGCGGCAACGCAGAAGGCACCTGTGGATGCCGGCGTACCGAGCCTCGCGGCCGGAGATTGGCCAACCTATAACGGAGATCTGTCCGGCCGTCGTTATAGCCCTCTGACGAAGATCAACACGACCAACGTCAAGCAACTGGAACTGGCATGGACCTTCCGCGTCAACGAGACGTCGGGTGGCGGACGCCGCATTTCATCCACTCCGCTTGAGGTTGACGGCGTGTTGTACTTCACCGTTCCCAGCCATGTGTGGGCGGTGGACGCTCGCACTGGCGTCAAGCTTTGGCAGTTCGACTGGAAGAGCAAGGGCGGAGAGGCAATCGGCAATCGCGGTGTGGCCGTTCGTGGCAATACGGTTTACTTTGAGACGGAAGACGATTACCTTGTCGCGATTGACCGATCCACAGGCCAGGAGAAGTGGCATGCAGAGATTGGCGAGGCTGAAGCGAACCGCGCGAAGTTCAACTTCGGCAGCGTACCGCCCACCATCATTAAGAACCACGTGATGGTAGGTGTCTCCGGTGATGACTTTGATGTGCCAGGCTTTATCGAAGCACACGATCCGGAGACGGGGGCACTACAATGGCGTTGGTATACGCACCCCAACCCCGGGGAGCCGGAGGCGAAAAGCTGGCCTAATGATGAAGCCATGCTGCACGGCGGTGGAATGACCTGGGTGCCCGGAACATACGATCCGGAGTTGAACCTCTACTACTTTGGCACAGGCAATGCACAGCCGGTCATCAACGGTGAAGCACGGCCGGGCGACAACCTCTATACCGGCACCATATGCGCACTGAACCCGGATACGGGCAAGCTGGTGTGGTACTTCCAACCTAATCCGCACGACACGCACGACTGGGATGCCGTGCAGACGCCCGTACTCATCGACGGCGTGATCAATGGCCAGAAGCGCAAGCTGTTGGCGCAGGCCAGCCGCAATGGTTGGTTCTTCGTACTGGATCGCACGAATGGCAAAGCTCTGGTCAGCACGCCGTTTGCTCACCAGAGCTGGACGCTCGGTCTCAATAGCAAAGGCCAGCCCATCCCAAACCCAGAGAAGATGCCCAAACCAAATGGCTCGCTGGTGTCGCCCAACCAGTCAGGCGCGGCGAACTGGCATCCTCCTTCATACGATCCGCAGACCGGACTGTTCTATGTCGCCGCATCCGACGCATACAGCGTCTACTACGTTTTCGACAACAACAAGAAGCCCGAAGGATGGGCGGGCAATGATCGAGGCGGCTACTCGAGATTTGCGTTGCGTGCGCTGGATTACAAGACGGGCAAGCTGAGATGGGAACACCCGTGGATCGCTGGCAGCGCACGCTCCGGCATGCTGACCACGGCAGGCGGCCTTCTATTCACAGGCGACACCGTCTCAAGCTTCGTTGCGTTCAACGCCGCGACGGGTGCAATCCTGTGGCACGCGGGGCTGGGTAACCCGGTGACCAACGGCCCAACGACGTTCGTGCTTGATGGGCAGCAATACGTCACGGCTGCAGCGGGCGACACACTGTATGCCTTCGTGTTGCGATAGCGACGGGAGCTGCTCTTATGGCGTGACCCGCAGGAGAACCACGCCGTGAACCGGCACGGTTGCCTGATAAGGGGTTCCGCTTACGTTGACTGGTTCGTGTTTCCAGAGATCACGTACTTTGAATCCGGGGCGAGTGGAGAGGGCAGTCCAATCCAGGCTGGCGGGTGCGGGTGCGTTGCCGCGGTTGAAGAGGCCAACGACAGTCGATCCGTCTGACATCAAGCGGGTGAGTACTTCTACGGTTCCTTGCTTCGCCTGTCGTTGTACGGGATGGACAGCGGAATCCTGATCGATGGCGATGACATCTCCGTTCATAAGGATCGATTTCGTTTCTTCAGACATGTTGCTCAGGTCATTGCCTGCGATCAACGGCGCGGACAGAAGTGACCACAGACTCATGTGCGTGCGGTACTCGTCGGCGCTCATGCCGCCGTTACCCACTTCGAGCATGTCGGGG
Source organism: Terriglobus roseus (assembly GCF_900102185.1). Taxonomy (NCBI): domain Bacteria; kingdom Pseudomonadati; phylum Acidobacteriota; class Terriglobia; order Terriglobales; family Acidobacteriaceae; genus Terriglobus; species Terriglobus roseus. Next base: position 827,940 of record NZ_LT629690.1, read on the forward strand.
TCGTTCCAGCGGCCCGGGTGGTTGTAGGTTGCGATGTCGATCTGCGAGAAGCCGATCCTGTCCATGGATTCCCACTGATCGCGAATGTCGCCCGTGGTTCGCCACAGGTTTCCACCGGCCTTATAGCCCCACTTCCACGGATCGTTTTCGCCGTACTGGCAAAGGCTGAAGACGATTGGACGGCCAGTGCTCTGAAGGGCCTCTCCCATTTTCTGATAAAGCGCTTGATGGATCTCGGGCGTGGATTTGTAGATATTGCGCGCGCTGCAAAGATCGTACTTTAGGTAATCGATACCCCAGGATGCATATGTCTTAGCATCCTGCGCTTCATGGCCAAAACTGCCCGTGTAACCGGCACAGTTCTTGGGTCCCGGTGAAGAATAGATCCCAAGCTTCAAACCTTTGGAATGGACATAGTCAGCAAGTGCCTTCATGTCGTGAAACTTCTGGTTCAACTGGATGTTGCCATTGGCATCGCGGCCACCCTCCCACGTGTCATCAATGTTCACGTAGATGTAGCCCATCTTGCTCATGCCGGTGGATACAAGTGCGTCCGCAGCGGCACGCACATCTGCTTCCGTAACTCGACCTGCGAACTTGTTCCAGGAGTTCCATCCCATTGGCGGCGTACGCACCAGGCCGTTGTCTGGCAAGTCGCGTAGTGCGGGAAGCGGAAGTGGCGCGGGTGGCATGGCTGCCTCACGCGTGCTGCGCACCGCTTCGCCGGTCATGGTTTGACCGCGAAACCCAGTGGAGGTGAGAGTCATGGTGTCGCCGTGCAATGCGCCGTCGTATACCGTGGGCCGCCCACCAAAGCCGCCGGGAGTTGCATTAGGTGGTGGCGGAGGTGGGACGGTAGCGAAGTGAACCTTACCGGCTTCAATGCTCCCTTGCATGGGAATTCCGTTGGGATCGCGACCGTACCACTTGCCCGTCAAGGTATTGCCGTTCTGAGTCAGTTCGAAGAAGGTTTCGCGAAAGGTACCATCGCCGTTCGGAACTCGCAGATCCCAATATCCGGTCAGATTTCCCTGTGCATGTGCGGCCGCAGCCGTAAGCAGCACTCCAGCGGCAAAACATACAAACTTACGATCCATGCGGACGCGAATGCTCATGAACATTCCTCGAAACAGCGTGATCAGTGGAAGCCGCTCTGTTTCACGACGGTCGCACTGGCCCACTAATGTAACTGTAGGTAAGTGACAAAACGCAAGGACTCAATCGCATGAATGCGAACCGGGCGAGAGATGACGTGTTATTCCGCTGACATCGTGTGTCGGAGCGCTTAGTTCAGGATGAACTGGACACCGAAGGAAGGTACTCCTTGCTCATCTCCACATATCCCTCGCGTGCAGTCTTCTTACCGCGTTCGAGGTAAAGAGCCTCATCACGAGGTTGCCACGTGTCCAGCCCGTCGACGTAGCGGTTGTACATGCAAAAGGCCGCAGCGATGAGTATTGTGTCGTGGATCTCCACGTCGGTCGCGCCTTGTGCACGGGCCTCATCGATGTCGGTAGAGGTGACGTTTTTGCCGTCGGTCTGCACCTTGGCTGCGATGACAAGGAGGGTCTTGAGCTTTGCTGAAATCTCTGCAGACATAAAATCTGCCTTCACACGCTTGACCAGATCGTAGTCGTCGTCCAGGCATGCTGCCGCAATGGACCCGTGCACCGTCTGGCAAAAGTAGCAGTCATTCAGATAGGAGACATAAGTGGCGATCAACTCGCGATCCGCCTGTGGCAAGGAGTTTGGCGCGTGCAGCAAAACCTCCACCAGTTCATTCAGGGGCTTTGCTGTTTCAGGCCGAAACGCCATGGCGCTCCGGATGCCTTGCAGACCTTCAGGGAGTTGAATGTGTGGCACCGATCTCTCCTGGTTACGTGGTTGCGACAAAGCATAAACCGATATCGAACGAAGAGGATAGATCTAAACCGCATATCCAACTTTAGGTTGAAGACAAAATCGCGTCCCACTACCTACTATTCGCATGGATCAGCAAACAACCTTGAATTGCCCACAGAAGGACAGCAGAACGAATGCCTGATCCACGCGCTTCTGAAATAAGCGATGAACGCTCGATTCGGTATCCCGGCTGGGGCATAACGGCTGCCGCGTTCGTGGGTGTGATGACGAGTTTCTCGCCTATCGTCCCTTACACCTTTAGCCTTTTTCTAAATCCTCTTCATACTGCTTTTGGCTGGAAGCGCGAAGCGTTGGATGGCTCGTTTGCAATAGCAGCCATCACAGTAGCCGTGGTTTCTCCATTCCTTGGAATGCTGCTGGACCGTTTCCCGCCACGCCGCGTCATTCTTCCTTCGATCGTCGTCTTCGCATTGGCGCTGGCATCGCTCAGCCGCTTGAATGGTGACATCCACCGCTTCTACCTGACGTTCTTCGTCCTCGGGTTAGTCGCAAACGGCACCGCGCAGTTTGCTTACGCGCGAACGGCACTTACGTGGTTTCAGAAACGACGTGGCTTGGCACTCGCTTTGATTCTGACCGGCAGCGGTGTTGGGTCGATTCTTATACCGCCTTTGACTCAGTGGACAATCACACATCAAGGATGGCGAAGCGCTTACACGCTTCTGGGTGGCATTGCCCTGGTTGGTCTGCCGCTCACTGCGTTGCTGGTTCGAAACCGTCCTACCCCCACTCTCGATCGAAGCAACGCGGTCCCCGCTGGCATGTCCGTCAAAGCATCTCTGGCGAGTACAGCGTTCTGGGTGCTTTGTGCGATCACGATATTGTCCGCCTTCAGCGAGAACGGCCTTGTCACCAATCTTGCTGCCATTCTCACGGGCCATGGACTTAGCGCAGAAAGCGCGGCACTCGCCCTGTCTGTGCGGGGCGGAGCGGGAATTATAGGCAGGCTGTGTGTAGGTTTTCTGATCGACCGCTATTCGCCACAGCGCATCCAGACAATCATCCTGTTGATCGCCGCGTTGGGCACGCTTGTACTTGCCTTTGCCGGTTCCTCTCTCATGGCATTGCTCGGAGCTGCACTACTCGGAGTGGGTTTGGGAAGCGAAGCAGATGTACTTCCGTATCTCCTTGCGCACTACTTCGGCCGCAAACATTTTTCAGTGTTATATGGCCTCACCTGGACGGCCTATGCAGTGGGAGGCGGCACAGGGCCCGTATTTATTGGTCATCTGTATGACACTGCTGGCTTCTACCATTCGCGCTTTATCGTCTACCTGGCGGTAGTTGCTGCTGGGGCTGCGGCTGTGAGTCTAGTGCTTCGAAGCGAACGCAGCACAACCCTACACAATTCCAACCTGAATTTTGCAAATCCTGATTTATCCGAGGAGTAACTATGCCGCACATCGATCTGCCCGAAGGTATGCCTGGAATCACTGCAGGGTTCAGCTTCCGCCCTGAGACTGCGAAGCCTATGCGCGAACTCGCCCATGTGCTTCTGCACACATCGGGCAATGACGGCTTAAGTTCTGCCGACCGCGAACTTATCGCATCGTTCGTCTCTTCACGCAACGATTGCTTCTTTTGCAAGACAAGTCACGGCGCAGCTGCGGCCCACCTTCATGAGGACGGGGAACGTGTCGTCAATGCGGTGTGCGCAGAGTACGCCTCGGCACCCATCTCAAATAAGCTCAAGGCGCTACTTGCCATCGCTGAGGCGGTTCAGATTGACGGAAAACGCGTCACAAAAGATCTTGTAGACAAATCGAAAGCAGGAGGCGCGACAGATACCGATATCCACGACACGGTTCTGATTGCGGCCGCTTTCTGTATGTACAACCGCTACGTAGACGGCCTGGGTACTTGGCAGCCGCGGGATCCCTCCGCCTACGTGGAAATGGGAAAACGCATGGCAGAACGGGGATACTCCGGCGAACCTGAACCTCAGAAATGAGGATTGGTGCGATGGCCCGCAATCCCAATCGTCCATCCGATCGGGTTGGCAACCTCTGGTAACGGTTCTGGGTCCGATCAGATTGGTTCTCACAAGACTGAAATTATCGGTACTGATTTGATGAAGAACCAATTGTCAAATGCGAAAAGATGTTCTCAACTTGTTCCTCAGCAATCCGTTCCCTTGAACTCATTTTGCTAATATTGTTCGCACCCCCATACAAAGCAGTTCAGGCAGCTTCATGTCCAGTCCGTTGGCCAAATCCGCCGCCATCGCCACCGCTAAAACTGCGTGCGGTGCCGTCATTGGCATGGCTGGAGGTCACTTTGGCGTCCTTCTCCTGGGTGCTCTTGGCGTCGCAGGAGCCACTGCGGCTAGTGAACCAGCGAAGAAGATACTCGAATTCGCCTCCGAGAAAGCCAGCGAGATTGCTGCGGAAATTGGGCTCGAGGCCCTTCCTGAACGCGAATGGAACGACCCGCTCCAGCTCGTCTTCACCCAGTCGTTTCGCAAGGCTCTCAATGAGATTCACGCGCATGCCGCGGCCTCACCATCCATTTCTGGCTATGGTGTAGTTACCCAGGAATTCAAAGACTGGTTTGGCAGTTGGGACCTCGCTCTTGAAGCCTCTCTTCTGGAAGACTTTGATCAGATCCTCCTTGGCCCCGATACCAGCGAGGAAGCGGAATGTCGACTGCGTCACTGCCTTGCCCTCTTGAATGCGCAAGGAATGTTGCTCGAAACCAAAACGAAGAGAGATGCAACTCGCCGCCTAATTACCTTCCAACAGAATCAGTTTGAAGAGCCACCGCAAGCGCTGATTGATTTGCTCAAGGACCGCCTTCCCGTCATTCTGCCGCCCATCTTCGACGACTTGCTTACCCGCGAGAACAACGATCAAGCGAACAAGCTGTACGTCAACAAGTTCATCGAACGTTTTAGGGATCAATTCGGCCCATCGATCCTCTCCATCAAACAGACTGTCGTATCCATCAAGCAAGATACGGTCCTTATTCCTGGGATGGATGCCAAGATGGACATCTTGCTAGAGGCTCTTCAGCACAAGGATGCCCTTGAGGCCGCAGAAAACTCATCCGCTCTGGCAGATTCCCATTCGCGGCTGGTCGTTCCGATTCCTGTTTACGGAGAGTTCGATCAGCTGGACCGTTTTTCCGGTCGGCAGGACGACCTGGATTGGCTGACGAAGGTCGGGGGAAGCTGGGAAACCAAGATCGCAGCGATCATTGGCATCGCCGGCAACGGGAAAACAGCGCTTGGCCGTAACTGGGTAAAGCAACAGATTGAAAAAGCCGGACGCAAGTTCTCCGGCGTATTTGAATGGCGATTTTATCTCCAGCGTAGCCAGGAAGAGTGCGCAGCAGAACTGGAGAAGTTCCTCACAAGACAAGTCGGAGCGTCCGAACGGCGATCCAACGAGCGCCTCGAAGATTGGCTGGCAGAACAGATAGAACGGCGGCCAATTCTGCTGTTGCTCGACGGAATTGAGGTCTTACAGACGCGAAGCGGCCAAACCGCCGGTAGATTGCAGAACGGCCCAATTCGCGATCTGCTGGAGCTGATGTGCGTTAACGAGGTTGCAACGGGACTCGCCGTCGTGACCAGCCGCACTTCGTTATCGGACTTCAAACGGCATGAGGGATTTGCATATCATGAGCGGGAACTCCGGGGACTCAGCGAAGAGGACGGTCTTGCTCTACTCAAAAACGTGCGAGATGTTGGCGAAGCGGAGAAACGAAAATATGTCCGCGATCTGAAGGGACACCCCCTTGCGTTGCGGACATTCGCCCTTATCGCGAAACAACAGCCGATGCGGTTCGGGAACGCGGCGGCTTTTCTGGCGATGAAGCTTGATCTGGTAGCAGATCTCGATCTCAAGCAGCGACTTGAGAAGATATTGAATGCCTACGAGGGCGGTCTTGAGCCCCTTGACCGCGAGATTCTGCGCACAGTCTCGGTTTTTCCGGCGGGCTGCACAGGCCAGATGATCGCGAGTCTGGTAGTAGTCGCAGCTTCGCGCGAGCGCAGGATCGACCCGAGCCAGGTGGCCCGACGTTTGCAATCACTCGTCAACGACGGGGTACTTTTCGGCGGTGGCGTCGCTTGGCGAGAAGCTCAGAACTCTTATTCGTGTCATCCGATTTACCGCGAACATTTTCGGGTAAACAGTAACGACGTGGCACGGGTTGCCGCAACCGTATTGCTTAGCGGCCACCCGTCGGGATTTCAGCCGCGCAATCCTTCCGAGGCTATGCCTTATCTGCATGCGATCGAGATCCTTTCAGAAGCTGGGGACTTAAAAACAGCAAATTACGTTCTTGGAAACAATCTCGATTGGGCTGATACGCTGACGGCGATGGGCGAGCCCAGGCTTGCCCTCGACTGCCTGAACTGCTTTCTCGGCGATGACCGGCGCGCTGTATGTGAGGCCACGTTCAGTAGCCGATGGCTTTACGTAATGACCGAGAAGTACATCGGGCTTCTGATGGACATGGGGGAGTGGCAGGAGGCGGAACGGCAAGTCCGGCTGGCCGAGGAAGCCGGCGGTGAATGGGAGCCAGCGGGGGTACTCGCCCATCTACGGTTCCGGATTGAAAAGGAAATCGGTTCGCCGGCGGCTGCACGCGAAAGTTTGTTGGCCTACGTGAAGCAAGGCTCGCCGAAAATGGGGCGCCCCGCAGTCTTCGATCTTGCGGAAATCGAGCGTAGGCTTGGCCGGTTCGATGAGTCCTGTCTGTTGACAACGGACTGGATTCGCGAAACCGCACGACGGTGATATTGCAGGCTATCTGGTGGGCCTTCCGGATGCCTACACGAATCTAGCCTACTGCCTGAGGAAGGTAAATCCGGAACAGTCCGTACGCCTATTTCGGGCGTGTGGCTGGGTGCAGGACAACTATTTTGGGTACAACGGAGAAGGGGCTCGGCGCGCGGAGTTTGAAATCGCCTATGCGGAAGAGCGGTGGGATTTCTATGTGGAGCGCGCACGGGAATATGCCTCAGCGGTGCAACGTCAGGGAAACGCGAGTAGCGCCGCTACATGGCGGACCGCGGTCGCCGAGGGGCTGAACAAATCCAATAAGCCGGCGGAGGCAATCCGTGAAGTGCGCCGTGCGCTGTTCGAGGTCCATCCGGAATCCTGGGCGCACCGAAGTGCGCAAGTGCAACTGGCAAAAGCGAGGCTATTGGAGCGTGACTATGCCATCGCGCTAGGCGAAGGACGTAACGTGATGGCTCTCGCCAGAAGGCTTAGTGACGTGCTCCTTCTCAGGGATGCAGCGGCCGTCGTTCGAGAAACTGGCGAGGCGCTGAGTGATTTGGGGATTGTGAGCGAGGCCGAAGCAGAGTTGGAAGCAATTCGGCGGCTTCGCAACCTTCCCAACGGGTGGGATCCCGCGCTTGATGTACTGCCGGGCGAACCAGGATGGGACGAGCACCTCTCGAAACTGCTGATCGAGGCGGCGGGCGCCAGCAAGGAAGCCCCGCAACGGCTTGACGCGGCACTTGTTCAGGCCGCAGAGCTGGGTTTGGCAACCGCCATCAAGATTCTTGCCAAGCAGGGCGCGTCGCTCACGGCAAGGGACGAAAAAGGAAATACCGTACTAGAAATCGCCGCAAAGAAGGGGCACTCGGCCGCCGTCGCAGCTCTGCTCGCCTCTGGGCTGCTGCCATCAAGTGACGGCTCGGGCTGGGTTCCGGCGATTGTGGGCGCGATCGGGGCTGGACACGACGAAATTGCGGCGCAGCTGATTGATGGTCTGGAATCGCCGGGCGACGAGCGCCTTCGTAACTGGCTACTGCGGACAACCTCAATATCAGGCCTGCGGACCGCTTCTGCCATCCTCAGGAAAGTATCGTCGATCAACGCCACCAATAACGCCGGACTGCATCCCTTCGTGAACGCAGCACGCGAGGGTAATCTGCCACTCGTCAAGCTGCTCTTCGATCATGTGCCCCATGTGGATGTGACGGAACCAGATGGCGAGACTGCCTTGATTGCCGCTGCAAAAGTTGGGTCGGTGCCGGTCGTCGAGTTTCTGCTGGAAAAAGGCGCCAAAATCGACACCATTGATGATGAGGACCGGACTCCTGTACTGGCCGCCATTGAAGGTGGACACACGATGACCGCTTTCGAGTTGATCCAGCGCCAAAGCCCAGGAGAACTGCATTCGGATCGGGTCCGGCGTGCGGTGGTAGATGCTGCAGCACGTGGCAGGCTCGATCTGGTCCGGTTACTCGAATCTATTGGCGCGCCGCTTTCAGGCCAGGATGGCAGAGGGTGGACACCGATTGTGGCGGCTGCCAGAGCGGCGGCGGAGAGCGTGTTGCGCTTCCTTCTGGAAGCGAAGGTAGATGCTAACGAATCCGACAGCGACGGCGAGACGCCTTTTCTGGCGGCGGCTGCATACGGGCATCTCGGGACGCTGGAGCTTCTGCGGAGCGTGGCGACAATCGATGTCCATGACAGAAGAGGGCGAACCGCCATCAGCCTTGCTGTCGAGAACGGACATCTCGCGGCCGTCCGGCTTCTGAAGAGCTTTGAGCTCGCGGCAGACTTAAAAGACCCGTCTATACAGAGCGCGCTGCGGACAGCGGCCGAGAAGGGAGACAACGAAGTTCTGCTCGAAGTGCTGCAAGATGCTTCGCCGGAAGACATGTCCGCGATCTTCCCCGATCGCCTGGATAACGTGCTCGTCGGCGGAGGGGTGGATGCGAACGCCATCCGGTCGCTGGTGGATGATTTTGCGGCCGAAAAGGATCGGGAGAACCGTCTGCCGTCGCGAAATCCCACGACGCTTTCGGAGCCAGCGGCACAGGCTCAGATCTGCACAGTGGGACTTGCCACGAACGCGAGCTTCGGAAGGCTCCCCTTGATGCAGGCATCGCACGAGCTGACAACCGTATTCCGCGATTGGCAAAAGAAAGCCACATTCTCAAACGTCGGCGAATTCGATGTCGAAAGCCTACGTTGGGCTGCGCTGCCGTTTCTTCCAGGCTGGCGGCTTGCCCTGCTCTCTCACAAGAACGGAGTGGCAGTGCCATTCGTCGTAAAGCAGCAGGATGTCCGACTGGCGAGGGCAAAAAATGATTGGCTCTACGACCTGAAGGACGAAACGACAGCAGAACAAAGCCCCGAAATCCTGAAAGCTTACTGCTTGTTCTTTTTTGCCGTGGTGGTGGGGGCGCGTGGCGCGTTCCGTTTTGTCGATAGGGTGGAGCAGCTTCCATGGAAGCCCAGTGCCGGACAGTCTGACCGGGACCGCGTGAAGCGGCATCTAGAGGTGCTGCGGTATGTGGGGAAGGCCTCCGATGGGCGGCACGAGCTCCGTGGCACGGTGCTGTTCAAGAACGCGCTTTTCAGCACCTCGGTGATGATCGGAGAGGACTGGATACAGGAGCTTACAAATGAAGAGCTTCTTGAGGAGGACCTGCCGGTTTATGAGGGTAGGTCGTGGGATCTGTTGGTGAACGAGTGAGTCCGGGCAAGCGCCCGCATGAATTTCGGCGCGACATGCTGAGGCTTGCGCCGGGAGCACGGAGGTATTTTTATGTCGGATATCGAAGCCAATCACAACGTCCCGGAGCCGAGCCCGAATCTTCCGATGTTCTATCGGAAGCCGCGGCCAATGGACCGGGCGCGAGACAAGGACCTCAAAATCGCGCGTACTACGTTCCGGTTCGCCGAGAAGACGAACGCGATTCCGATTGTGATCGACGAGTTCCCAATGGCCTCGGCCTACTACCCGATCGTGTTTGCAGCGGTTGTCGGACTTGTGAACGATTCCAATCTGTTTGTCGACGGAGAGGGACAGTGGGTGGACAGAGCCTACCTGCCCGGATATGTGAGGCGCTATCCGTTCATTCTCATGGACGATCCTGCGCACAAGCAATTCGTCCTCTGCATTGATGAGGAAAGTGACATGCTCGGGACGGAGCGTGGAGACGCGCTTTTTGACGGAGATGAACTAAGCGACGTTACCAGTTCCATGATGGAGTTTTGTGCTGCTCTACGGCAACAGGGAGACGCCACGAACGAGTTCGTATCAGCCCTAATGGAGTTTGGCATGCTGACAGAGATGTCTGGGGCCATAGAGCTCCCAGGAGGAAACCTTCAGCTAGGTGGTTTGCTGATTATCGACTCGAAGAAGTTCGACCAACTACCGAACAAGACATTTCTGAAGTGGCGGGAGAAGGGCTGGATTGGGCTTATCTATGCCCAGCTCTTTTCGTTGCATCGGTGGCAAAACCTTGGGGCGATGACGGCGCCGGAAGTTCGCCGGGAGGCGGGTGGAACTGCAACGGGCTAAGAGCCGCCCTGAGTTATCGATGCTTTTTATCACGAATGGCCGAGTGAGCGTGGATGCTCAATTAGAGCTGAAGCGATGCTCTCATACGTGCGCCGTTTATGGCCGCCCCATTCTAATGGCCGGAAATCTCGGCCAAGTTGCTCAAAGAAAAATGAAACTCGAACCAGATCGGTGTATGGCAGCACCGACAATCACACCCCATCGACAGCAGGAAGCCCGTCGCGAAACAGGACCTCATCGCCGCCAACATCAAGCTCTTGATTGAGTAGTTGTAGGCAGGATACTCGGACGCCTTGCCCCATTACCTCACCGCCATGGGGCGTTTTCACAACCACTCTATCGGAAACGTCTTGGAGATCGCACGAAAAGCTCGTTCGCCATTCGTTAAGAGGAGAGAAGGCTGGCTACCTGTGATTGAGTGCTTGAGCAATACCTTGTTCCGCAAGCGGTGTCATGATCTCGTAACCAGCTTCCGTAGGATGCACTTCGTCTGAAGACAGCCCCGGTTTCATGCCTCCCGCGTCGTCTGCCATGGCAGTGTAGTAATCGACAAAGACGAAATTATTTTCAGCGCAGAATGTTTTGAGCCATCGGTTCACTTCGCGGATATCTGCAACGCCATTGATGCCTGGTCTCCAGCGGTATCGTGCAGCTGGCAAGATCGACCCAATCACCAACCTGATTCCGTTGTCCTTTGCGATTGCGGCCATGGATCGGAGGTTGTCCTCAATCATCATTGGCGAAGAGGGGCCCGTGTTGCGTGCGATGTCATTTGTTCCTGCCAGCAACACAAGCACCGAAGGATGCAGGCGTACGACATCTTGCTGAAATCGAAGCAACATCTGCGGCGTAGTCTGGCCGCTGATGCCTCGGTTGATGTAACCCTTGCCAGGAAAGAATGTTCCTACCTTGCGGCCCCAACGGTCCGTTATGGAATCGCCGAGGAACACGACGCGTTGTTCGCCTGCACGTGGCGGTGGCAGTGCTTCATCTTCCGCGCGATAACGTGCGAGGTTAGGCCAGTCGGCAAGCTGTGTGCGCATACGTTCTACATCTGCTGGTGAAGGCGCAGCAACAACCGGCGTTGTCGCTGTAGATTGTGATTGTTGAGCGAAAGCGGCCGTTGCACAGAAGGACAAAAGTGCGAAGACGACATGTCTTGTGTTCATTGCGTAACTCCAGTAGCGAAGCGGGGACAAGCTTTACGCGACGACAGGCGTGAGCAAGCCATTAGTGGGAACATGCGCGTCGCTGATGTTGTGCATCGGCCACGTGCATGATTGTTGCTCTAGAAGGAATAACGAGCGGCGATCTGGATGATGCGTGGCGAACCTGCGCTGGTGATCTTTCCAAACTGCGCGTTGGTCCGCGTAGAGTTCGGGTTCCCAAGGTTCGCGCTGTTGAACAGGTTGAAGAACTCGCCGCGAATTTGCAGTGAGTGCTCATGCCACAATGCAATATTCTTGAAGGCAGAGAAATCCACGTTGGAATAACCAGGACCGACCAGCGAGTTGCGAGCGACAGTTCCGTATGGAGTTCCAGCGGGAACTGCGGTGAACGCGGCAGTGTTGAAGTACTGCGCGATCTTCTCGTCGCGGCTTCGACCGCTAGGCAGATTGGGATTGCCGACCTGGTTTGGGCGATCGTTGTTATTTCCGTTCAGATTGGAATCAACGCCGGACAGGACATTGATGGGAGCACCACTTCGCAGTTGTATCAAGGCATTCGTCTGCCATCCGCCGAGAATGTTGCGGCCAATTAAGCCAAAGTGATGGATAGCTGGTAGCGAATAGGAAGCGGATGCGACAAAGATTTGTGGCACGTTGATGTTCGAAATGCCCCGGTCGCGCAACAGGTTATTGTCATCCACTAACTGTGAGCCCGAGATGCTTGCTACGTCCGCAGATGCAATGTCGATGCCCTTTTGCCAGGTGTAATTGATCAGGACGGAGAAATTGTTCTGAAAGCGGCGATTCAGTGTGACCTGCAGAGCGTTGTAGTTGCCATTGCCAATGGGGGGCAATTCATAGATGCCCGCGAAAACGTACTGCGTAGGATTGGGTTGATATGGGCGTCGATTGTTAATGCCAGCAGTTGTGGTCGAGGCGCCGGGGGAATAGATCGGAGCATTCGCATCGCGGACAACATACTGTTTGCGCGAGCTGCTTCCCACGTAGGCAATCTGTGTCTGGAAGCGACCCGGAAGCTGCTGCTCAACATTCAAGTTGTACTCCTCAACATACGGCGTGCTGCTGTTGCCATTTGCCGGGATGCTGGCGATGCTTGCGCCCGATTGAAAGACCGGATTCGTACTGCTTACGATGTAAGGAAATGGATCCGCGGTGCTGCCGTATGGATTCACAAGGTTCGGTGTTTTGCTGACGGTGAGATCGAGCGCGTAGGGCTGCTGTTGCAGGTTCTGATTCAAGCCAGTTTGTAGACCTTCATAAAACAGTCCAAAACCGCCGCGCAACACTGTCTGTCCTGAGCGAAAGGCGTCATAGGCGAAGCCAAGCCGCGGAGCGACGTTGTGCCACTGCGTGCGCAGGATGCCGTTAGGAATGCCGGGATCGTCGGAGAACAGCAGCCCAACGGGAGCAGTGGGAAAGCGGCTTGAGTGGGCGTTCGGGACGAAGGTACCGAAGGTGTGATTCGCGGTCATGGGCGAGTAAATTTCCCAACGAACGCCTGCATTCAACGTGAGCCGATGTGTCATGCGCCAGCTGTCCTGCGCATACAGCGCGGGCTCTGTGCCATGCATACGGAAGTAGGTGCCAGTGTTTTGCCGAAACGTGGCTGCGTTCCCCAGGAGGAAATCTGCAAACGCATTGCCGGTGACGGCTCCGGTGAAGGTCGATACCGTGGATCCCGCGAATACGCCGGTGTCCTGATACTTCTTCCAGACAAAACTGCCGCCCATCTTCAGTTGATGATTGCCATGCGTCCACAAGAAGTTGTCGAAGATAGCCATGGCCTGCTGCGTCTTGTCATCGTTGCTGCTGGAGCCAGAGCCTGCGGTGAAATATCCCGTGATGGAGACGAAAGGTTGCGTTTGCAACAACGCACCTTCGTTGATCGAAGATCCCAACTCAGACAGGTAGTACTTGTTGAAGATGTTCCCGATGACACTGTGGTTCAGCGAGAACGAAAGATTAAGATTGTTCAGCTTGCTGGGAGACACGATCCACGCATCGTTCAGGATCAGGTTTGTCACGCCATTGGATTGATTCGTTCCGCTGTACGAGAGGATGGTGTTGCCTCCAGCAGTAGGAGTTAGCGAAAAACCGCGATGGAAGAACGTGGACAGGGAAAGCCTGTGCGACCCAGTCAGTTGCGTATCGAAACGAGCAAAGCCCTGGTTGGCGGTGCTGTTGCCACTTGTGACCTGTTGCGGGGAGGCGCCGGTCACCGCATCAGCCTTGGGAATCAGCTTCAGGATGTTCTGGGCTACGGGGTCAAGCAAGTTCGGGCAGATAACACCCTGAACCCCATTGCAGCTGTAGACCGTCCCGTTCGCCTGTTTTGGATAGCGTGATGCTGCTAGCGTCGAGAAGTCTCCACCTGCCTGTGCCGGCGTGGGCAGCACGATGCTGGAACTCGTGACCACTACGGGGGATGCGATGCGTATGCCCTCGTAGGAGAGAAAGAAGAAGTCTTTGTTATGCAGGATGGGGCCGCCTAAGTTAGCTCCAAACTGGTTCTGCTTCAGCGGGGTTACGCCGTTCACGAACATCTGTTGTGAATTCAGCTTGTCGTTACGCAGGTAGTCGTAGAACACGCCGTGGTAGGCGTTGGTGCCAGATCGCGTGATCACGTTGACAACGGCACCGGGCAGGCGGCCAAACTCCGCATCGAAGTTGCTGGTCAGTACGCGGAATTCCTGCAGTGCGTCTGGATTTGGGATCAGGTTGCCACTGTTACGGAAAAACGACGTGTTGTATGCGCCATCCAGATAGAACGAGTTGTCGTTATTGCGTCGGCCGTTCACGCTGAACAGCACTCCGTTGTAGCTTCCGGTCGGCGCCGTTCCGGAGTAGTTCGTCACACCGGGTGACAGGAGCGCTAAGCCGTAGGCAGAACGACCGTTCACAGGAAGATCCTGAATCTTCTTTTGGTCGATGGTCTGTCCCAGCTGTGAGTCAGTCGCGTTGATTTCCGCTGTCTCAGCCGTGATGGTTACAGATTGGTCGACGGATCCTGCCTTCAGGGCGAAGCTGACGTGGGCGTTCCCGTTTACGTCCACCACAACGTTGGTCTGGTGCTGCGTCGTGAAACTGGGGGAGACGCACGTCACCTCGTAGCGGCCTGGGGGTAGCGACGGAAAGATGTAGTTGCCAGACGCGTTGCTTTGAGTCGTAAGGCTCTGCCGAGTGTCCACGTTCGTGATGGTCACTTGTGCATTCGGGATGGAGGCTCCACCCGAATCCTCAATGGTGCCGGAGACAGCGCCGGTGATCGACTGAGCGAAGGACACGGCGGACAGGGCCAGCGGAGCCAGCGAGGCGAACAGAAGTGTGAAGGTGAGCCAGGCACCTCGTCCCAGTCCCAACCGGGTGCGGATGCAAGGGGGTATGTGGGAATGCGTCGGGGACGATTGCGGAACGGACACTGTATCCTCTTATCTCTTCACGGCAAGCCGGGTTTCCGGCTGCGAGTGAACGGTTGCGATAGCGCAACCATAGGGGAGACTATGACCGAGCCGTATGCCTTTCACCGTGAATCGCCCGATGCAGGAACATGTGCCTTGTAATGAGATACTTGCCATCTATTAAAACTGGGCTCTTGTAACGGTTACAGGTAGGTTTTATGCGCCATTCATCGAGTTCAATTCAACTGGGAACGATGGACGCTGTTCAAAATCCGACGATCGAAACAGCTAAGGCCGAATTTACAGTGGATGATCCCAGGTGGCTGCTGGTCAGGCGCATCGCGCGTTCAAATACCTTTGCCAGGGCGGATCGGTTGTCGAAGCTGTTGCTGTACGTCTGCAGGATGCATCTCTCCGGACGTGACAGCGAGGTGAATGAGCAGCGTATTGGCATTGACGTCTTTCGTCGGTCTCCCAGTTTCGACTCCGGAGCCGACACCATCGTTCGTACCCACGCCACACGACTCCGGCAGAAACTGGAGCTCTACTTCAGCACCGAAGGAGCAGATGAAGCTGTACGGCTGGAGATCCCTCGTGGCGGTTACGTCCCGCGTTTTGTCGAACATGTTCCACCCACCGTGCCCGCCAACATCCTCTCTCAGCCCTCTGAGGAGTCTGTGTCGCAGCCGGTACTACCGTTGCACCTTCCCCCGAATGCTGCTCCTGAGAGTAGAAATCCATTCGTCTGGGCGATGGGTGGGCTTCTCGCCGGTTTACTCGCTGCTCTGATGATCGCCGTTGTGCTTGTCCGTTCCGGCCACACAAGTGCTCTGTTCGGCTCGCAGAAAACATCGGTACAGACGACCGCCGAGCGACGCTTCTGGAATGGTTTGCTCCAAGGGAGTGAGCGTAGCTATGTGGTGGTGGGGGATAGTGGCCTAGTCCTGTACCAGACCTTCGCTCGCCGTGAGATCACGTTGTCTGATTACATTGCAGGTCGCTATCGCCGACCTGAGGAGAAGAATGAGGTGGCCGCGGCGAACGTATGGGAGAACGATCTTCCTGCGCGCCGTTACACGTCGGTCGCTGACCTGAACCTTGCCGTTCGATTCACACATCTGCCGCAGTGGGAGGATCAGAGAACGGAAGTGGTTTTCGCTAGAGATCTCCGGCCTGTGGATGCGGCCAAGTCGAACCTCATTCTCATCGGGTCGCGTGTTGCAAATCCTTGGGTCTCGCTTGTCGATTCTTCGATGAACTTTACGTTAGAGCCAAGCGGCGACGGACGTTTCGCATTTCGCAATCGTCATCCGCTAAAAGGCGAACAACTAACGTACGCGCCGTCCGACACAAATAGCGGGACTACCGATTCGTCCGTATACGCACTGGTCTATTACCGTCCTGAGAGCGACGGGGTCAAAAAGATTCTGCTGCTAAGCGGTCTGTGGCAGTCTGGAACCGAGGCTGCAGGGAAATACGTTCTGACTGATCCGCAGTTTGCTGCCTATCTCTCGAAGATCGAGCGACCAGATGGGACATTCCCCCAGTTTGAACTGCTGGTGCGTGTGCACAGCGTGGCAGGAAATGCATTTGCTTCCTCCATCATCGCCAGCCGCGTGAATTAGGCACAGTGCAGCTTGTCTTTTGGAAAACACACATCCGATTTCGCAGCATAGCGTTTAAGAATCTTCCGTATAGGTCATCTTGGCACTCGTCTGGGATGGCCTTTGTTTGTTGGGGTAACGCGCCGCTAGACCTTTATCTTTCTCTGGGAACCCCATCGGCTTTTCCGCTCGGTGGTCACGTCAGGCGGATCAAGATCGTAGAACGCCGGAAGCCTGCCTTTCCCGGCATAAAAGTAGAGTAGATCCGATCTAGGGGACGTGACCTTCTACTGCGTCTTCAAACTCGATTCGATTTTTTTCGAGGAGATCGCCGAGTGATCGATCAAGCGCCATTTGCGCCTTCATCCAATCGGAGCGAGCAGCAACCTCTGTCGATCGTGCCTGTGCCAAATACGCCTGGTCTTGGATGATCATGTAGTTTGTACTAGCACCCACAGAGAACTTATCAATCTCTGCTTGTAACAACTGCTGCTGATAGTTGCTGCTCTCCACCGCAGCTGTATAGGCCTCATGCGCATTCTCGAGAGCAATCGCAGCGTTCTCCACCTGCTGGCGAACATCATTGGCCAGCTTCTCATTGCGAGCCTCGGCACGGCGAAGTTGAATGGCATCACGCGCGGCGTCTGATTGCGCGATGCGATTTCGCAATGGCAGATTGAGTTGAATACCGGCTTGATAGATCGTCGAGAGTCTCAGTCCACCTGTGGTGAGTGCCGCAGGAGCCTGGAGCATACCGTTTCCAGCGGAACCGATTGTTTGATATGGCACCAAAGAAGAGCCGCGCGTCTGCACGTTTGCATACGCATTCAACATCGGTTTCACGCCGTTACGAGAACCGTTCGCTGCTAGTTCGTTGGCCTGAATCTGAAGTCCCGCCTGGGCAAGGTCCGGACGATTCGCGAGTGCATCTGCGGTCAGCGTTGGCACATCCGGTACAGGCACATCATCCGGTACCGTGATGTGATCGGTAGGAACGATGGACAGCATCTGTGCGGCGGGATCGGCCAGGTTGCGGACTAGTTGTTCCCGGAGTATGACCTCTTGCTGACGATACAACCCGCGAGATTGGATCAGGTCCAATCGGCTGGAAGAAACCAAAGCCTGTGCCCGTGTCAGCTCTATCGGCGGTAATGTTCCCTCGTCTACCTGATTACGATCGTCTTGCAGAAGGCGTTGCGCGGCCGCCAGTGATTGCTCCTTAACAGCGATATTTTCTCCGAGTGAAACCAGGTCGTAATAAAGGCGTGAGACGCCATACACAGTTTCAAGAAGTTGCTGTTCAAACACCAAGCGAGACACTCGCTGGTCGATCCGTGCGATCCGAAGAAAACGTAGGTTAACAGAGCGTCCCCGACCGCGCAGTAATGGTTGTGTCACTGTGACGGAGGTGCTAGGAGTGTGGAATGGGTCGTACTGAGAAGTATCGCCATACAGCACGGACGGCGCGTTGCTGGCGAAAGCGTCGATCTGTGTACCGGGTGAGAAGCCTTGCTGATAATCGACGCCTGCACTGAGAAATGACAGCGGACCGGGATCAGAGGATGTGGTGCTGTCTGTAGTGTCGGTCGTGCCGATCAATGATGTTTGGTTCGAGCGATGGAGATAGCCCACTTGAGCAATGACGGTGGGATCAAACACGGGAATGTTTGGGCCTACGGAGAAGGTGTCTGTATTGTTTTGTGATAGCGTTTGCTGCTGCGTGTTGCCAATCTGCGTGACCTGCGAAAGATCTGTCACGGACGCGTTTGTGGGAGATCCATTTTGCGTTGTCGTGGTGATGAGAAGGGGAGTAGCAGTTGCCCCTACTCCCGCAGCAGTCTGCTGAATGGAATAGTCCACACCGCGAAGAGTGCCACCCCCTTTGGCCCGAAGCAGATCCGTATCCGCAAGCGCAAGGCTGTAGCGACCGACCTCGACATCGAGGTTGTTTTCAATTGCGAGTGCCAGTGCATCGTGCAATGAGAGATACAACTTTCCGTCTCGCACCAGACCTGCAAGCCGCGAGGGGGTACCGGCTGCCAGTGCTGCGACGTGTGATGCTCGATAGGCTGCGATGATATTGAATACACCGGTGCTCATTGCCGATGGCGTTTCTGCAGCGGGATGCACGTTGCTGTTCGCTGCCTTCTGCATCGCATTTGACATGCGCGCTGGCACAGGAGGTTGCGTGCTTAAAGGCTTAATCGCACGCAGATCCATAGTGCTTGCATCTGGCTGCGGCAGCGGAGCCTCGGGCGTGGATCGAGGCTGCTGCGAAGCAGGAGGCGTCTGCTGTCCCGGAGCTGATGTTGCATCGGGATGCAGTGATGGCGGGGCGGTGTAAGGCGGCGGCTGTTGTTGCGCGTGAGCGACGGCGGCCGCTCCGCATCCGGCGAACAGCAATAGCATGCGTATACGGGCGCGCTTCATTTGCTGTCTCCCTTGGACTTTCCATCGCTGTTCGATGGGCTTGACGAGCCGCCGCTCTTCTTGCCCTGATTGTTTGTGCTCTCACTCTTCTGATTCACGATGGACTGATCGCCGTACTGGCTTGGTCCGGCATTGGGCACCTTATTTGTCTGCGCGCCTGCGCTCCCGTTGTTATCCTCTCCAGCCTGTGCCTGCTGCAGCGGACGAATCTTTGCACCGGGACGGATTCCATCTGTCACTGTGGTGATGACATGATCGCCTTCGTGTAATCCGCTGAGAATCTCGACGGAAGGCCCGTAATCACGACCAATTTCTACAGGCACCAATTGCACCTTCATGTCTCGAACAATGGCAACCATGGTGCGATCCTGTCGTACGACAACAGCGTCACCCGGGATGGTGAGCGGTGCAGTTCCGCGCACCTGCACAAATGTAACGACCGTATACATGCCCGGGGCTAGGCTGCCATTGTGGTTATCAAGATCGACTTCTGTCAGCATGGTGCGCGTGTTTTGATCGATGGCGTGTGTAAGACGAGTAACGATGCCATCGAGCGGTTTGCCCGGGCGTTCCTGAACGAAGACCTGTGCGGGCATGCTGGAAACGATGCTGCTCGCATACCCTTCTGGCACTGAAACCAAAATGCGTAGCTTATCAATCTCAGCCACCGCGAAGAGCGCGCCTCCGCTTGACTGTCCTGTAGATGGTGTTGCCGCAAGGCTTCCATTGCCGCTGGAGCCGCTGGTATTTGCACTTGCGACACCAGCAGAACCACTAGTGGGAGAAGAGGATGAGTTGGAAGGCGGTGGAGTGGAACTGCCTCCTGCTCCAACCAGGGCGCCGATATCCGTGTTGCGTTGTGTGATCACACCATCAAATGGCGCTGTCACTCGCTCATAACTTTGCAGGGCAATTGCACGGTTCAGATTGGCACGGAAGCTTTCGACATTCCGTTGCGCTGACGCGACAATCGCCACCTGAGCGCGGTAGTCGGTTTCGCGTTGATCGCCATCCTGGCGAGAGAAGACCCCTTTCGCAACAAGCGTTCGCCAGCGTTCCCATGTCACACGTCGCAGATCTAATTGCGCTTGTTGCTGCGCCTCGTCGGCCTCTGCCTGATGTAGCTGTTGCCTCGCCTGCTCCACTTGTTGATCAAGATCAGGAGCATCGATTACTGCGAGGAGTTGGCCTTTCTTTACGTGATCGCCAATATCTACATAGCGTTTCTTCAGATAACCATTTGCACGCGCATAGATATAGGCTTCAACAAGTGGGGCAGTCGTACCCGGCACTGTAAGCTGACCGGGCTTATTGCTCCGTTTCACCTCTGTCACAGAGACTTGTGGTTCCTCCTGATCGCGCTCTCGCGCTGCTGCAGCTGCTTTCTTTGCTTCGGCACGGTGTGGCAGATATCCGATCAAGAAGATCAGAAGGAGCACACCAAGACCGATACCGGCCCATAGAAAAATCCTGCCCCAGTTGCGTCTCTGTGCGTGTTTCTTGCGGTCATATTCCTGCTGTACTTCACGGTCATGCGCGACACTGTCGTGTCGTTTGTGCGCAGCCTGCCTTGCAAGAGATTCTTCGCGTTCCCATTCCGCGCGCGTCATCCGCCGATCAGGATCGTCCTGTATCTGGTGAAGGCGTTCGTCTTCGGGATATTCGCGTTGCTGCAGGTCATCGCTCATGGTCTGTTCCTGGTCTATGCGGTTTTCGGCTGCTGGGCACCGTTGACTTGAGGCTTATCGCCCTCGTGGTATGCCTCGTCAATTTCTTTATCCATGTCGCGCGGTGGTTCTGTTCGCAGCCACGAGTACATGATGGGAACAACAAACAGCGTGCCAAGCGTGGCAAGCAGAAGACCGCCGATCACAGCTCGTCCCAGGGGAGCGTTCTGCTCGCCGCCTTCGCCTAATGCAAGCGCCATCGGGAACATACCGATGATCATGGCAAGCGCAGTCATGCATACGGGACGTAGGCGTGTGTAGCCGGCACTGATGGCAGCTTCCACGCTATTTTTACCGGTAGCCCGCTCATCGTTGGCGAACACAACCATCAGGATGCTGTTTGCGGTCGCTACACCAATCGTCATGATGGCGCCCATCAGAGAGGGCACGTTGAACGTGGTGTGCGTGAGATACAGCGTCCACAGAATGCCGGAAAATGCTACCGGCAACGACATGAGAATGATCAGTGGATCAAGCCAGGATTGGAAATTCACTGCCATCAGAAAGTAAACGAGAATGATGGCGAAGATGATGCCAATACCTAAACGAGTGAAGGAGTCACTCATCGTTTGCACTTCGCCGCGCAATGCAAGTTGTGATCCCACGGGAAGATTGGGCTTATGCTTCTCGATGATCTTTCGAATTTCACCGGCAACGCCGCCCAGATCACGCTGATCCACGTTGGCGTAAATGTCATATACAGGCTGAATGTTGTAGTGATCGATGATGGCCGGTGTAACGTCGCGCTCAAAGTTGGCGACGTTCCCCAACAGTTGGCTCGTATTCCCAGCCGGAGACGTAACTGGGGTCCGCGATAGCGCCTGAAGAGTGTCGATACGATACTGCGGCGTTTGAACGACGACCTGATAGTTCACACCATTCTGTGGATTGAGCCACTCATTCGGTGCTGTCTGTCCTGTTCCTGTCAGCGAGATAAGCATGCTCTGGGCAATATCCTGCTGGGTCAATCCAATCTGGCGTGCTTTCAGTCGATCGACGTTCACCTGTACTGTGGGCTGTGAAAGCTGTTGATGGATATGAGCGTCTGATACGCCTGGAATGGCGCGTACCTCTTTCAACATTTCCTGTGCGGTTTGGTAGTTCTGCGGACTGCGACCGGAGATTTGTAGATCAATCGGTGCGGGGAGACCGAAGTCGAGAATCTGGT
This sequence comes from Terriglobus roseus, assembly GCF_900102185.1. Lineage (NCBI taxonomy): Bacteria > Pseudomonadati > Acidobacteriota > Terriglobia > Terriglobales > Acidobacteriaceae > Terriglobus > Terriglobus roseus. The sequence goes on from NZ_LT629690.1 coordinate 849,657, forward strand.
TGGTGATGTTCGCTGCGGTGAAGAAGAAGGTCGCGTCAGGGAACTTATTGTGAAGATCTTCGCCGAGGCGTCGCTGATACATCTCTGTGTTGCGCTTGCCGGGTTCCAGGGAGACGAAAATGTCACCGTCAGAATCAGAGATGGTTGTGTTGTCGCCAAAGGCCAGGTTGAAACCGCCGTTGGGCAAACCGATGTTATCGAGGATCAGCTTTGTCGCTTCCGCAGGTATGACCTTTCGGATTTCTTGCTCCACAGCGGCAAAGTATTGCTCTGCATCCTCGGGGCGCATGCCCTGTGGTGGATAGACGTGTAGCCGAATCTGCCCCGAATCAATGTAAGGGAAGAAATCCTCTCCCATCAGAAAAACGAGTGGCAACGATAGCAATACGAAGAGCGCGAACACACCAATCGTCAGGCCTCGGCTTTCCAGCGTACGCTCCAGAAGCTTCTTGTAACCCTCACGCCGCCGTTCAAACCACCCGTCAAAACGTGTGTGCCAGCGCCAGATGAAGTTTTCTTCTGTCTCTTTTTCCGCCGCCTCCGGATCCTGATAAAGCGCAATCTCAGCGGCCAACAGGAAGTGCATCATGGTTGGCACGAGTGTTCGAGACAGAAAATACGATGCCATCATGGCAAACACAACGGCCATGGCCAGCGGCGTGAATAGGTATTTCGCTGGCCCGCTCAGAAGTACAACAGGTGTAAACACCATGCAGATGGAAAGAGTGGAGACAAAGGCGGGTGTGGCTACCTGCTGCGCACTATCGAGAATGGCGCGCACAAGCGGCTTGTTCTCGCTCATGTTGCGATGAGTGTTTTCAATTTCGACCGTCGCGTCATCGACCAGAATGCCGACGGCCAGTGCCATACCACCCAGAGTCATCACGTTGATGGTTTCGCCCAGCGCGGCAAGGACGATGAGCGATGTTGCGATAGACAACGGAATAGAGACGCAAACAATGAGTGTGGAACGCCACGATCCTAAAAACAGCAGGATCATGAGCGCGGTGAGTGCTGCTGCGATCACGCCTTCGCGGATGACCTCGTTGATTGAATCACTAACAAAAACGGATTGATCGAACAGCGGCGTAATCTGAAGGCCGGACGGCAGCCCCGCCTTCACCTGCGGCAGCATCTCCTTCACGCCCTTCACAATATCCAGTGTGGATGTCTCGCCATTCTTCAGCACTGTAAGGAGTGCAGCGCGTTTGCCTTCTTGCCGGACGACGTTCACCTGCGGAGCATAGCCAAGTCGGACCTGCGCGACGTCCTTTACTTGAACCACGGCACCGTTGTTCGCACGTATCGGCAGATCATTCAGAGCCGACACAACGGCAGGTGAAGAGTTGAGTTTGACGATGAACTCGCGATCACCAATGCGGGCCACACCAGCGGGAAGAATCAGGTTTTGCTGATTGAAGGCCGTGGAGATGTCCGTTGCCGAAAGATGATGCGAATAGAGCAGGTTTGGATCAACATCCACTTGCACCTGTCGCACCTTGCCGCCGTAGGGTAGGGGAATCGAAGCGCCCTTTACGTTGGCGAGTCGTGGCCTGATAAACGACAACCCAAGATCATAAAGATCCTCTTCCGTGAGGCCCTGCCCTGACAGGCCCAACTGCACAATGGGGACAGTACTGGCGTCGTATTTGAGGATGTTTGGTGGGAATGTCCCAGGTGGCAACACGCGCAGAATGGTTTGCACTACGGCGGTGATCTGCGAAAGGGCGAGTTCCACCTTGACGTTAGGTTGGAAGTACACCCGGATGACGGAAACGCCCTGATAACTCTCGCTGCTTGTGTGCTCAATGTCGTTGACCGTGGTGGTCAGTGCACGCTCGCAGATGGTGACGATACGGCCTTCCATCTCCTGTGGAGGCAGGCCACTGTAGCTCCAGACGATCGTGACAACAGGAATGTTGATGTTGGGGTAGATATCTTTCGGCGTGACAATAGCAGTGCCAATACCGAGCAGCAGTATCAGCAACGAGACGACTACAAACGTGTACGGGCGGCGAAGCGCCAGCCTGACAATCCACATCCCAGTCCGAACCTCAGGTGGGAGATCAGATGCGGCTTTTGTTCTGAGTGCCGTAATGGAGGGTGCGCAATGACACGCCAGCTTCGAATTCGGCTGGTCGATTCTTTACTTGATCAAACGAGATTGTCCTGAACAACTACATCAGAATTATTCGATTCACAGAGTCTTGCCGACAATCTGAGACGACGATAAGATCGCCACGTCGTAGATTAGGCCTGCACGTCTGAAAGACCACCACCCCCCGAGCTTGCTTGTCATCGACGCCCAGAAGCATGGTTGATGAATTATTTCAGGCGGTGGCGAAATGGGCGCCCTGATGTGCTCGTTCGATTGGAGTTCCTCGCCCTCAGCCCTCCACAACAGTGATCGCTCGCCATCCAAATGATGGTGCGGATGCTGTTAGCGAATAGTTTTCCGATCCTCCTGTGGTGGGGACCGGATTTCATCCAGCTTTACAACGACGCCTACATTGCGGTGCGCGGCAAAACACCCGCGAATGGCGCTTGGTAAGCCATTTCGGGAATACTGGTCGGAGGTGTATCACGTACTCGGCCCACTGGCTTATCCGACCAACTTGTACACACACATCGAGGGTCCGGGGTCTCGTAACATTCGGCTTTCGTGCTTTCAAAGGCGCCAAAGAGGTCAGCGGAACGGTAATTTCGCTGACCTCTTGGTTTTGGCGAAAGGGCATGAGCAAGCATTCGGTGATCTTGCACATGGGATTTTTGCGCAAATATCTGGACCCCTGCGTTCTGGATCTGAAGAAGCACTCACGAGATTTCTCTTCGTAAGTGAGGAGAACGTCATTTGTGACGATTCTGCTAATTGTCACAACGCGTTGTCACAAACAGCGGGTCTGGGGAGTTTTCTGTACATACGATGCCATGAACCCTGCGGCGAGAACTGCCCAGGGGATAACGAGCGCAGTTCATGCGCCATGGATAGGAGTGTTTCCCAGTGTTTTGGTACTTTTCAAATTTGGATCGCACCCAGAGCGGAATCCTGACGCTGAGCCTTGGCGCCGATACTGCGCGATCCGACGATCAACGAACAGTGCGTCTGGAAGAGCAGGTGGTTCGCCTTTACGACGAGCTCCGCCTGCCGCTGTTCCGTTATTTGCTATGCATGCGGGTATTGCCCGAAGAGGCGGAAGAGGTGATTCAGGAGTCGTTCTTACGGCTCTACAAGCATCTGCATGCCCAGGGGCGCGAGGACAACATCCGCGGATGGATCTTTCGCGTAGCTCACAACATAGCCAGCAGCCGCCGCAAAGAGCGCAAATTCCTCATAGAGACATCGCCGGAAGATTGGGAACGCATCAGTCTCGCCGCTTCGGATCCAGCTGCGGGCCCGGAGGAGCTATTGCTGCGTAAAGAAAAACTGATGCGTCTGCATTACGAGATTGGGGAACTATCGGAATTGCAGCAGAACTGCATCCGTCTCCGGGTTGAAGGATTTCGTTATCGCGAGATCGCTGAGATTCTCAACGTCACTACCTCGACCGTTGCAGGATCGTTGCGGCATGCCGTGGAAAGGCTCAGCAGGGAATCATGACGGTCAACCGCCCAATCACTACGTATCCCATCGATGGGCCAATGCAGGCAGACGGCCATTTGACCGATGCCTCTTTGCTCCTGGCAATTGATGGTGAGCTTCCCAGCTCCAATCGCGATCTGGTGAAGAAGCATGTACGGGCCTGCTGGCGCTGCCGTGCACGACGCGAACACTTGGAACACACCATTGCAGGCATCGTTGAGTATGAGCATCGCCTTGTTGCACCAGATATGCCTCCTCTAGATGGCAGTCGTGCGATCTTTCTGGCACGGCTTGATCAGACAGCGTCTGAACTTGGGAAACCATTGCTTAGTTGGCGACTGCTTATGCGAGCCTGCAGTGGAGCGTTGTCATTACGTATCCTGCGTTTTGCACTCACCTTTCTGGTGGTCGCCGGTGGGCTGTATTTGTTGCAGCAGCGTAACACTCCAGTCGTTTCTGCAAGCGAACTACTGCAGCGCGCTTTGGCGTCAGAATCACGTTCGCTTACGGGCATCAGTCAACCGGTCGTGGTCCAGAAGCTCAGCATCGACATCAATGGTCACAAGATCGCCCGAACCATCTACCGAGACGCTGTTCGCAAACGCATGGTGCAACGCAGTAACGTAACCGCAAGCGATGAACTTACCGCAGAACATGATTTCGGCCGTTCTCACTTTAGTTGGGACGATCCTCTTTCACCACAGACATACAGTGAATGGCGAGAGGGCGTGACGCAAAAACAGGACTGGGTCACGCAGTTAAATACCGGCGAGATACGTGTCGATACCAGAGCGAGTGCAGGTCCGGTCTCTCAGGCGTCGCTCACCCTGCGTTCGGATGACTATCACCCAGTCGCAGAAGAGATACGCCTTCGCGACAACACGTATATCGAGGTCGCAGAGATTTCTTACGAAGTGGTTGGCCTCTCGTCTCTTGGTGATGATTTCTTCGGTTCGGCACCTCATGTCGCCGCTGTGTCACGACTTACCACTGCACATGCGATCATTCCCACGTCTGCGCAGCTTGAGGCTGCGGAACTGGACGTATATCTCGCGCTGCATGGTTCAGCGGCAGATATGGGTGAGCAGATCACTGTGCATCGCGCTGATGGCGGGATCGAAGTCGATGGCATCACCGAAAGCGAAGCGCGCAAGCAGCAGATTGTAAGTGCTCTTGCGGGCATTCCCTTTGCTAGTCAGAAGATCGAGAGTGTTTCTGAAGCTATGACACATCTCGGCCCCAATGCACCGCGCGCGACGCACGCAACTCTGGTTACACCTACGCCTGCGCTTTTGGAAGAACAGTTGAAGCACGATTTCCCCGAGGCGAGCCAGCGCACAGAATTTGTTGCGCGCGCCATGTCGCTCTGTCAGGATGCATCGGCCCATGCATGGGCCCTCAATCGGCTGGCGGACCGCTATGTGGCGCAGGATGTAGCGCTCCTGGAACCAGAGGAGCGCTCGCGTCTGCGATCACTTCTAAACGATCATTTGTCCGCTCTGCGCGATGATGTGCAACATTTGCAGGTACACCTTGCTCCGATCGTCAGCACAGATTCCACGGATACGAACGCAGTGGTTACAGCGCCTCCTGTCGATTGGCGCGCGGACATTCATCTTGCGCATGAATCGGTGGAATCAACAAATCAAGCCGTGTCTTCACTCCTCATCGGTGCCAGCGGAGCAGAAGATTCGGCGCACAAACTGCAATCAAGACTTCACATAACTTTGACTCGTCTTCAGAAAGAACTCGAGACATTAGAGCAGCAGAAGTATCCATAACTAAGCCCACAACGAATTTCTAAGTTCACCACTGCGAATGTGATCGCGGAATAGATTTCTGCGCCCAAATAGATGAATTCAACAGAAAAAGGCCACGTTACTAAAGGAGTCGCCATGTTCTCCAGGTAGTCGAAACGGCAAAGTATCAAAGCCTCTCAAGGCTGAGGAAAACGGAAACGCACGATGATGCGTGGAATTGGTAACGAACAAGGGAAGGGAAGGATTTGAAATGAATCTTCGGAACTGCGGTTTTATGGGCCTGGCAATCCTGACAGGAGTGACGACAAATGCCATGGCACAAAGTCAGGCGATTGACGGCAATATCGATGGCTATGTTACATCGCAGGACGGCGCTGCCATCAAGCGTGCGCATCTTCGCGTGACGAACATCAATACCGGTTTTGTGCGAGAAGCAGACACGGACGATCACGGCTACTACAGCGTTCAGCTACTGCCGCCTGGCGCTTATACGCTGATGGTTTCTAAGGCCGATTTCAGCACCGCCGTGCGAAACAATCTTGTTCTCACTGTGGGTGAAGCGCAGCGTGTGGACATGCAGCTCGCCGTGGGAGATGTCAAGACGTCCGTGGAAGTTAACAGCAATCCGCCAGTTGTTGAGGTGGAGCGAACCACCGCATACTCCAACGTGTATACCGAGCGCGATGCTCGCAATATCCCATTGGCAGCGCGCAATCCGCTGGAGTTTTACATCTTCAATCCTTTGCTGAACTCGCAGCAGAACTCCACCGGTGGCTCAGGAACACAGACTCCTTCAGTAGCTTTTGCAGGTCTTGGCACATCACAGTACAACGTTGACGGAGTCTCCAATAATCTGCAAGGTGGCGCCCGTAATGTTGTGATCAGTGGCGAAGCTGTTGCCGAGTATCAAACACTCGTAAACCCGACTGCAGAGTTTGGCCGTTCTACCGGAGCTTTCCTGAATACCATCTCACGTTCCGGAACCAATGATTGGCATGGATCGGTGTACATGTTCACCAAGCAGAAGGAACTGGCGTCGCGGCCTTATCTTCTTGCACCTACCACCGCTACACCCGGATTCAGACGCTACAACTACGGCGCCACTGTCGCAGGTCCGGTCGTGCATGATCGTGCCTTCTTCTTCCTGAATTACGAACGTTGGGTGCAGGACAGCCCTGCGATCTCCACGTTTGGCGGTGCTCAGCAGGCGACCGTTGCGCAGCAGCTTGGCTTGCCCTTGAGTGAAGTTACAACATGGAACAACTCATTCCGCGCACATACGGTAACCGCTAAGGGGGATCTGGTTCTCAACGCCAGAAACCGGCTTGCACTGCGGTACAACATGTACAACGATCACGAGTCTGGTAGTGACAGCGGCGCTGTCACGCGCCATGAGGCTCCTGGTTTTAACGACGAACCGCAGAGTGGAACAGCTCAGCTTGTTACCGTTTTCAGCCCGTCTGTGTTGAATGAGTTCCGATTCGTCTACGCCTTCCGTCCTGTGCAGCAGCCGACGCTTTCGCCCAGCAATCCGGCCGTAAACATCTCCGGTATTGGTACCTTCAACGGCAATGCGAACGGCAACTACTGGTACCGTGAATCGGGCTATCAGATTGTCGACAACGTTACATGGAACAAAGGCCGTCACAACATCAAGGTGGGCTTTGAGATTCTGCCTGTAAATTTTCAGGACACAACGGCCAATCTGAACGGTACGTTCACGTTTGCATCGCTGCAGCAATACCTCAACACGGTGCAGAACGTCACGAATCCTGCTACCGGTAAGCCCTATAGCTACACGCAATTTACACAGGCAACCGGATCGCAGGTCTACGATGCCACCGTTGTGCAGCAAGGCTACTTCTTGCAGGACGATATCCGCGTGAATCCGCGGCTCAAGGTCAACTTAGGACTTCGTTACGAGTTCTTCCTGCGCCCCGGTGGGAACCTGAATCCGGCATATCCGCTCACTGGACATATCCCTCAGCAATATGACGAGATCGATCCGCGTCTTGGTGTTGCATGGGATCCTTTTGGTAAGGGGAAGACTGTCATCCGCGCGGGCTATGGCATTTACCATAACTTCTTCTCTCCCCAAACCTATGAGGGCTGGGAACGTAACAACGCCATCACTGTTAAGAACATTACCGTTCTGCCTACCGATCCCGGTGCACCGGCATTCACTCTCGGTCCCGTTCCAAACGCTACAGTTGGAACCGTTGCAACACCGAACCTGAACCAATTCGATCCCAACCTCAAAGACAACATGATGCAGAGCTGGAACCTTGTGGGTGAGAAGGAAGTTATGCCCGGATACAGCCTGTCGCTTGCCTATTACGGCGCGCACATTACGCACCTTGTATATGGTCAGCTCAGCAATTTGAAACCCACGGGGCAGATTCTCTCCGACGGTCGTATCGTCTATGGCGGTCTTGCATCGCGTATCGATCCCAACATCGGAGCGATCCGTACCGTTACAAGCGAAGGTACATGGCAGAACTACAACGCCTTCCTAGTCACCTTCACCAAGCGATTAAAGAATGGTCTGAATCTTCAGGCCGGTTACCAGCGGCAAAAAATCTCCGTCTGCCTCGACAGAGCAACACCTATGGCTGATGGCAGCTGCTACAACCGTGGACGGATGAGCTTCGATCAGCCCAATCGTTTCACCGCTACCGCTGTGTGGGAGCCGCGCGCAAACATTGAGAACCATGCACTGTCTTACCTCCTGAATGGGTGGGGGATCGCTAACACCACCATGATTCAGAATGGCCTGCCGTACAGCGCTCTCTCGGGCCTCGATCTCAACGGTGACTTGAATGCCAATGATCGCTCTGTCGGAGCTGTTTACGACGGCTTCCGTATGACGCCATATGTCGAAATCGATTTCCGCGTTACACGTACCTTCCATGTGTTGGATCGAGGCAAGGTCGAGATTTATGGCGAAGGTCTCAACATTACCGATCACGCCAACATTACTGCCGTTAACACTGCTCCATCCACTGCAAGCAACCCCTTTGGTGCTCCCACCACAGCGGCTATTCCGCGACAGTACCAACTCGGCTTTCGTGCCTCTTTCTAATACACAGAAGGCTGCTACACTCGCCGGCGTTACGTATGTCTCTTAACGAACCGAGCAACACCTACCGATCCCGAAGTCTGGGGTTGGTAGGTGTTGCTTCATTCCATCAAGTCCCATTGGAGAAAACGTTCCATGCCAGTAGCTCTAATACTCCTCTTGCTGGGCATTCTGCTTGCGCCAAATTCTTATGCGCAGACTGATCGGAAGGTCATCATCGTCACACTTGATGGCTTTCCTGCATACGCCTTGCAGGACTCACGACTGCCAATGCCAACGCTGCGTCGCATGATGCGCGATGGTGCTTATGCAGACACGATGCAACCCATCAATCTGACAGTGACGTGGCCCAACCACACTGCGATGATCACTGGTGTTGATGCTGCTAAGCATGATGTGCTTGTGAATGGCCGCATTCTCTTTGGACCCCAGGGCACACCGCCCCACACTGAGCCTTGGATTGATCGGGACCTGATGGTTCATGCGCCGACTCTCTATGACGTCGCTTCTGAAGCAGGGCTGACAACAGCGCAGGTGGATTGGGTCGCCATCTATCACGCCAAACTCATTAATTGGCGTTTTGCAGAATTGCCGGAGCCTGATGGTGAGATCGAGCGCGACCTTATCACCCAAGGTTTCGTTACCGCAGAGCAGCTGAAAGACTTCAATAAGTCGAGCGCGGCATGGCGAGACCAGATTCGCATTGAAGCTGTTTCAGACATTTTGCACAAACACCACCCCAACCTTCTTCTGCTGCACCTGACGGACTTGGACAACATCAACCATGCCTACGGCCCCATGAGCGCCGCAAGCTTCTCGTCGATGAAAGCATTAGATAGCCACTTGCAAGACATCATTGACGCTGTGCGTGACAGTGGCGATCTCGACAAGACGAGTATCTTCGTTGTGTCGGATCACGGCTTCCGAACTTTCGATAAGGTTGTTCATCTCAACACGCTGTTGCGGCAGAGAGGACTCATTCGCGGTGAGGGAAGCAATGTCAACTGCGATGCCTGGGTGATGCCAGAAGGCGGTAGTGCACTAGTCTATGTGACCAACGAAAGCATGAAGGCTACTATTACTCCCCAGTTGCAGGCGCTGTTGGCTGACGTGGAAGGTGTCGACCACATTTACGGGCCATCTGATTTCGCCACCCAAGGTATCCCTGGGACTGGCGATCAGGCTCCTGCGCTATACCTGACAGCAAAGCCTGGTTACGCACTGGAAGGCGGTGACACTGGTCCACTGATCACCTCCAGCACCGGACATGGCACACATGGTTACAGCAATGCTGATCCACAGATGGGCGCCCTCTTTGTTGCATGGGGTGCGAACATTCGCAACGGCATTCACCTGGAAACAGTGAAGAATGTCGATATCGCGCCCACTGCTGCGTCAATCCTCAGACTAAAAATGAACGAAGTGAGTGGGCAGGTTCTTAAAGAGATTCTCCGCTGAACATTGAGGGGCATCCCCATAGCTCTACCTTGTTGGAATCTCTCGTGTGATCAAGAATATGGGCCGCGCTTATGCGCGGCCCATATTCTTCGTGGTGTTGAATTAGCGCTTGGGTGAAAGGCCAAACGTGACTGAGAGCATTACACTGCGTCCCGGTAGCACGCTAATGTTGTCGCCGCCGTTGATGGGTGTTTGGCCCGTGGTGTTGAAAGGATCGACATAGGTGGTGCCGTTGGCAGCGATGTTCTGTGTTGCGGCAGTCCCCGCGATCTTATCGGCGGTGATGTTGTGCGAATTGAATAGGTTATTGAAGCTGAGGCGGATCTTTGTCTGATCAAAGCGGCCACCCGAACGCACGGTGTAGTTGAAGAACAGGTTGGATACGGTGAAAGGATTGATCGTTGCCTGATTGTGATAAGCGCCGTTGTCCTGGTAGAGCGTTCCGACACGTTTGTTGAACATACCCACGTCGAAACCTTTATGCTGCCACGTTACAGCTTCTGTTTCGGTGTCAGACGGGGTATTGGCGACCCACAGTCCTGAGGGAGCTGTGACAGTGAGTTGTGGTGCTTTGGAAGAGCATCCCGCAGTGCCTGAGGTGCAGGTAACAGCGAGATTGCCAACGTAGGTTGCGCGGCCGACAGTGGCATTGAGATATACGCTCAAACCGTGAATGACATAGATGTTGCTCTCAGCTTCAAAACCTTTAGTGATGGAGCTTGGTTGCAGGTAGTAGACCGGTTCGCCAGTAGAGTCCAGCACTGAGGAGTAGCTGTTCTGGAAGCGAGTGCGGTAGAAGTCTGCGTCGAAGGTGACTCGTTTCAGTTTCAGAACAGAGCCAGCCTGATACGTGGTGGAGCGCTGCTGCTTCGGAAGTGTTTTAACAGGTGTGCCAGTCGGACTCTGCGCATAGTCAAACACTGCACTTGGCGGTACAACGGAGCCAGTGGACGCCTGCGCATAGACAGACCAGTTGGATTTCAACTTATAGTTGCCGTCGATGGAGGGAAGCCAAGCAGAGTAGCTTCCGTGGTTGGTGATGAAGGTGTTGGGATCATTCGTACCGAGCCCACCGATCGTCTTTCCATCATCTGCGTACTGTTTTGTGGCGATGTCGTAATGCGAGAATTTTGTGCCCAGGGTCACGTCAAACTTACGCGTGACATGAAAGTCATACTCGGCAAAAGGTTGATAGGAGTTGGTCCAGTAGCTCTCATTGAAGTTCGAAAGAGCCTGATTCGCCCAATTGTTGACCGGGTCGGAGGGCGTTTGATGACGATTGGTTGCCGCCCATTCATACCAAAATCCAGCACGCAGAATTCCGAAGCTTGACACCTGGGACAGTTGTGAAGTCTCACCATATTTGCGATAGCTGTTGTATTTGTCCACGCCGCAGGGGATGGCTGTAACGCCTTTCTTGACGACGGGGATATTACAGGGCGCGATGGTCAGGCCGTTGTAGGTCGTCGAGCCGTTGATGGTCTTAGATTCAGTGATCGGAGTGGCGTTCGTGTACTTTTCGCCATTGTCATAGTTGTAGGTGTAGGGCTTTACCTCCAACGTGAAGTTCTTGCCAAACTCAGAGTGAACGCCCACGTACTCAAAATCTGTAGGTACATGGTAGGTGTTGTATTCGTTGTTGAGGTAGTTGACCGGATCGGAGTTATCCGTAAGCAAGAAGTTGATACCTGAACCCGCGAAGGGAGCAAGTGAGCCGGTGCAAGTGTAGCCACTGCTAGCGCCGTACATCTGGCAACGTGTTGCATTGAAGTTTGGTGTGTTGGCATCGAGCCAGATGACACCAGAGAATCCTGTCAGATAGTTCTTGTCATTGAAGCGATACTGGGCTTTGATGGCGCCTGCATTACGTGTCTGATGGTTCCATGTTTGGTAGCCGTCCGACTGCATGTGATGCACGTCGATGGATGCGTTGAATTTGCCGTGGAACAGTGATCCTGTGTCATATACGCCGTCATAGAGTTGGGTGTTGAAGGATCCAAAACTTACTTGCCCACGAATATTCGACACAGGCGAGAGATTCTTCGAAAGCAGATGAATAGAGCCGCCAAACGGGGCTGGCCCAATGGTGGATGCAGTGCCGGGACTGCGATCAAAGTCGATTCCACCTAAAAACTGTGATGGGAAGAATGCCCATGAATGGTGCGTTGGGGTATTGGTGTCATAAAACGGAATTCCATCAAAATCGATGTCGTAATTGCCATCAGGGAATCCGCGAAAGTACGTGCTCGACTGTCCAAGGCCAACACCATTGCTGTTCGTGGTGAAGGTTCCTGGGGCCATCTGTACGGCTTCTCCAAAGTCGGACACCGGCGACGTAAAGTTCTGAATGAAGTGTTGTGTGATTGATGTACGTGCTGAGCGTGCATCCAGAGATGCATCCATAGGAGCGAGCGCTGCCGCGATGGAGTGTGTTGCATCTGCCTCGACATTCACCTCAGTAGAAACTGAACCGACTTGAAGAGTGACTGGCAGGTTCGCAGTCTGTCCGTTGACGATGCTGACTTGGCGCGAAGTGAGAGCAAACCCGTTTGCGACAAACTCCAAGGTATATGTGCCAGGGTTCAATCCTGAGATGCTGTAGCGGCCCAGCGTGTCTGTGGTGACGGTACGGCTGTTAGTGCCGCCCTCCGACGTGACGCGAACGGTTGCCGTCGTGATAACTGTCCCTTTCGCATCAAGAACAGTGCCAGTAACGGTTCCGTTCGATTGAGCCAACAAGGACGCTGTAAATAGCGTTGTCGCGCATGTTGCGAGCAGTGCAGCCTTGGAATGCGATTTCAGGATGTTCATGAGGTCTCCAAAAAGATGAAACGAACTCGATTGGCCCGATTCAATTCGGGCGAGATTTTGCTAGCGCGATGCGACTGCGGTAGGAAACTTTGCGTGTAGTTCCTCCCGCGCTGCATCCAGTCGTTGGCGAAACGCCGGGTTTGACATCAGGGAACCAAATAGGACGGCAGCAAGCTGACGGCCTGCAGCAAGATCGCTGGCATAATGCACGCCACAGACCAGGCGGTTGTGTGCGTAGTCGTCGGTGCGTGCAAGAATCTCGTCCCTGCGGCTAGGGATGAGTTCGGCCAACGTGTAGCCTTCGAGGTAGCCGGAAAGCGTATGCCCGCTCGGGTATGAGTTTGACGCCTCGGTGAGCTTGCACACCGGATGCAGGGTTTTGTCAGCCTGGTATGGCCGAGGGCGAGAGAACACAGTCTTCAGAGGCACGCTGGCCACGCTCTCTTCGTTGTGAACATCCGTTGAGAGTGCCGCAAGTATCGGAAGGTTTTTCGCTGTGAAAGACGCGCCAAAGATCGTGTGATAAACGAAGATGTCTTCTTCCGCGTCGTCTGCCTGAGCCGCGGCAACTTGTGCGTTTGTACGGTGGCTCTCAATCGCATGAAGTTCGCGAAGCTCGGAATCTGTAATAGTCGAATTTTGAGCAGGTGGATCTGCAATCAGCACGTTCAGGTTTAGGGTTGCGAGGTCGAGAAAACGCGAGGCATGGACTGCCTTGGTGTGCCCCGTCATCGAGTTATCAGTGCCAGTTCGGATCTCTTCTTGTGCGTGTAGTGCACCGCACAGAAGAAGGCTGGTGAACAATGAAATCGTTGTAAGTTGACGCATGACTGGAGCCGAAACTAGATTCCAATGTTGAACAAACAGAGAGTTATCAGTTACAGGAGCGTGAAAAGGCCGATGGCACAGGTATAGGAAGGCAGAATTCTGTTGAATTTAAGGTAGATTTCAGGTCTATTTCAGACCCTCTTAAGACCTCGCTCCGCTCGCGGAGTCGGCTGTAATCAGATGATTTCTACCGGTTGAACTGGGAAGCGGATGAAAAACGTAGAGCCGCGCTGTGGTTCGCTTTCCACTGTCAGTTCGGCGCCGTGCGCATCGGCAATCCAAAGTCCAATCGACAAGCCTAGACCGTTGCCTGCGCGTGATTTTCTTTCACGTAGGTCCGCCTGATAGTAGCGATCAAACACACGACGTCGTACAGACTCGGTCATCCCGACTCCGGTATCGCGCACGATTACGGATGGTTTGTTATCGGTGAGTAATACTTCAGCTCGGATTTCACCATCCTGTGGCGTGTAGCGGATGGCATTGTCCAGCAAGATGCCGAGTAACCGCTGTAACAGTACTTCGTCGCCTTCGACCACGACGGGCGTATCGGGAAGATACCAATCAAGCACAATACCGCTGGATTCCGCGAGATCCTCAAGGCGTCGACAACTACTCACTACGAGATCGCAGAGATCAAGACGTTTGAACTGCGCCTCGTGAATGAAATTGTCACTCTGCGACAGCGTGAGAAGTGCGTCAAGTAGCGTGGTTGCGGTACGGCATTCCACGACGATCCCCTCAAGATCTCGGCGATATTCCTCGTCCGTCCGAGGCCGGTTCAATGAGAGTTGGGCAGTGGCAAGCATCACCGTGATGGATGTACGAATGTCATGGGATGCATCGGCTGAGAACCGACTGAGACGCGATACCGCCGCCTCGAGGCGAGACAGCAACTGGTTCCAAGCAATGGCGAGTCTCTGGATTTCATCGCGCCCTTCGGGGACAGGGAGACGTTTCGATAGGTTTCCGATGCCAATCTCAAGCGCTGCGCTGGTCATTCGATCCACCGGTTTGAGCGCATGGCGGCTGAGAAAATAGCCGCTCACGACAGAGAGCATCATGAGCACCGGGAGGAGAAGGAACAATGCATTGCGATATTTGCGCAGAATGAAGAATTCTTCATCCATGGCTCCGCCGATGTAGAGCAATACCGAGCGACCGTTGAGCGTGAAGATGTGACACAGGACAAGAGCCTGTTCGCCGTTCAGGGTTACAGAACTGTACGTACGATCAATACAAGACTGCGCCGTTGAAAGCTTCCAGTCCGGCGCGTGATTTGTGGGGAAGAGCCATGTCCCATCCGAATTCCGGATAAAGATCAGGTTGCCCTCATGCGTGGCGGCGGTGAAGCTCCGAAGTAGTTCCTGCTCATCAGTGCCACTTCGGGTATGTAGCAGAGCTTTGAGACGATCTTCGCGACCTATGAGGTGGGTTTCTTTTCCTTGGACTGCAGCATAGTAAAGGATGCCGTAGGTCAGAGCTCCAAAAAGCACCAGGCCCGTGAAGGCAACAGCGGTATAGAGCAGCGCAAGGCGCGCACGAACAGAGATGCTGCCAATCAATGGGGAAGGCCTTCAACGGGGATTGCCTCAAAGATGTATCCGATCCCGTGAACGGTTCGAATGAGTGTCGAATCGGCATCTGTAGGGCGCTGCAGCTTTGTGCGCAGGCCGTGAATGTACACGTCCAACGTGTTTTCCTTCACGTCAGCGATGTCTCCCCAACCGGCCTCAATAAGCTGTTCACGTGATGTAATCAAGCCTTTCCGTCGCATCAGTGTTTCCAGCAACGCAAACTGCTTTCGTGTGAGTGAGATTTCCCTGCCGTCACGCATGGCAATTCGACGACTGCGATCCAATGTGACATCGCCAACATTCAGGATCGGAGGTTCGTTGCGAATGGTTCGCCGTGCAAGCGCTGTAACGCGAGCTAAAAGAATTTCTAGGATGAACGGCTTGACCAGATAATCATCGGCCCCAAGGTCAAAAGCACGCAGCACTTTGGGGACAGCATCTACCGCAGTAAGTACCAGAACGGGCGTCTTGCATTGTTTATTCCGGGCGCGTTCCAGCACGCTAAAGCCATCAATGCCGGGCAGAAGAATATCGAGTAGCGCGACATCGAAGACTCCATTGACGAGTGTGTCTACGCCGTTGCGTCCGTCATAGCAGATTGTCACGCGATGGCCTTCTTCGCGTAGTGCGCGTTCCACTAGCGCTGCGATCCGTGTGTCGTCTTCGATGACGAGAATGTTCATGCTGCACTGAGCCTTTGCGTCACAGAATTACTGCGGAGCAATCGTAAGATTTTCGTGAATCAGTTCTTGGGAATCGAGTTTCCCGGTCTTGTCAAAGTGCAAAACGACGACCCAGTCAAAGACCTCATCGGGCCATTTGGCCTCGGGCAGCAACTGAGCGGGTGATGCACCAAAAGCCTCCAGTAGCGATGGGATCTGTCCATGACGCCAGGAGATAAGCGGATACTTGCCGTGTTGTGTGGTCCGTAGTTCCGCCACAAGTCGTGGACTTTCCTTGGTACCAATGGTGGAGTGCAATTCCATGCCAGTAGAAGCATGTAGCGGCTCTAGCGTGAGTCGAGGCCGCATGCTCTCCTCTGAGTCGGCGCCGGCGTAAAGGCCGTCGATTCCGAAGCTCTCATCATGATTATGAAAATGCTGAAAGTACTGGACATATGCCCTGGCGCGAGCCTCTCCCTGAGGTGTTAGTTCTCGTCCCTTGAGGGGCTTCTCCGCATGCCGAACGATCAAGACAGTATTGTTTGCAAGGAAGTCAGGCGTTGATTGTGCAGCCGTGGTCGATGCTGAGATAAGAAAAGCAATTGCCACAGGTAGTAGGCGCGTGAGCATCAAGGTAGAACTCCAACACGGACAAAAGACCGATATTGGATTCTAGGAATGCTTTCCTTAAGCATTCCTGAAATCAGCTCACTGGAAACATGAAAAGACCATGAATATGTTTGTGTGCTGAAGGGGAGGAATTTAACTGTCCTGGAGACTTCAATGCAGAAGATTGCGGATTCGATTCCTGGATACGACTACGACACGCGTTCTATTCCAAAGAGTTCAGTCACTCTTCAAGAACTTGAGGCGCTCAAGGTTACCGCCGGGTTCACTGATGAGGATGTCCATTTCCTTCGGATGGCAGGAGATGTATTACAAGATCAGACCGAAGCGATTGTTTTGCACTGGCGTAGCGGCATCATTGCTGGCATTCCGAACCTTGCCAGACACTCTAGGAGTCTGGATAACGAGCCACTGCCGGACTACCTCGCAAAGAGCAACCTCCGTTTCAGACAGTGGATTCTGGATACGTGCTTCCGCGAATATGACCAGGAATGGTTGAACTATCAGGAAGAGATTGCGGTTCGCCACACGAGCTTGAAGAAGAACGCCGTTGATGGCGTTGAATCGACGCCATTCGTTCCTTACCGTGACATCGTTGCCTTTGTCCCCGTGCTTAACGAGACGATCCGTCCTTACCTGATTGCGAAAGGGCATCCCGATGACATCGTGACGCGGATGCACCTGGCTTGGCAGCGTTCTTTGCAACTACAGATCGCCCTTTGGTCAAAGATATATATGGGCCTCCAGACCTCCGAGTGGTAGCGCTCTCTTGAAGTGACTCGCAGCTAGCTGCGCCTCTCGACATCAGGTGTGGATCATCCATATCTGTTTCCGTTCGTTGGCTGATTGGGCGAGCCGAGGCTTGATCGTCAGCCTACAAAGAGTACATGCGAAGCAATAAACATCATCAGCCATACATCGCCGCCAAATGCTCGCATGCATAGATGGCGATACCCGCGTAGCGGTCCTCCCACAGATCCCTAACTCGATCCAAACCCCATGGATTCAGAGCCGGAGCGATCCATCCTGGACGGGGATGGACCACGTCCGGACATTCCCTCGATTTACTTCTGGACTTGCAGATTAGTCGGTGAGATTTTAGTAAACGTTATCGTACACGTAGAAATGCGAGCGAGATTACCCAATAATTTAAGAATCTAGTGATTCTTATTGACACTGTATTGCGTTAACGTATACGTTTTCCGGCTATGAGTGGTTGCCAAGATGCGCAGGCGTCCACTTTGAGAGGCCACCATGCAGACATTGATAACTCAGAGGTGCGAAGCGGCGCAGACCTTGTGTTTGGGCCTGTTGTTCGCATTTTTCGCGATCCTCCTCCCCACGGGGAAACTCCTGGCCCAGGTAGACCAAGGAGCAGTTACGGGAATCGTGTACGATTCCGAAGGTCGCGTCGTTCCTGGTGCCACGGTCACCCTGACCGCAGTGGATACCGGGCTTGCGCTTACGCAAACGACAAACTCGGCGGGGCTTTACACCTTCCAACCGGTAAAGATCGGTAGCTATTCCATCACCGCAGCCGCTGCCGGATTTGCGACGACCACACAACAAAACATCAAGGTAGATATTCAGTCTCGCGTGGGAGTCAATCTGTCTTTGAAGGTTGGTGGAGCGTCAGAGACGGTGACAGTTTCAACGGCTCCTCCTCTTCTCGAGACGCAGACGGGTGCCGTCGGCCAGGTTGTTGAAGCTAAGACAATCAACGAAACCCCTCTCAACGGCCGCAACTGGGTGTTCATTGCACAGCTAACGAATGGCGTCACTCCTTCGCTTGGTAATACACGCGGATCGGGTAAGGGCGATTTCATTGCCAACGGACAGCGTGCCACGCAAAATAACTTCATCCTTGATGGCGTCGATAACAACACGAACCTAGTGGACTTTCTGAACGGCGCCACGTTTGTGCAGCGGCCCCCACCGGATGCGTTGGCTGAGTTCAACATCCAGACGAGCAACTATTCCGCAGAGTTTGGACACTCCGCCGGCGCTGTGATGAACGCCAGCATCAAGTCTGGAACGAACCAGCTCCACGGCAATTTCTGGGAATACTTTCGTAGCGACAAGATGAATGCAAAGGATTGGAATGCCCTTTCCGTTCCGCGCTTTCATCAGAACCAGTTCGGTGCGACCATCGGGTTCCCGCTTATCAAAAACAAGCTGTTCTACTTCGGTGACGTTGAGGCAAACCGGATCACTAATGCGCAGGTGAATCGGCTTATGGTGCCATCTGCGTTGGAGCGGCAGGGCAACTTCACAGAGTTGCTGAATCCAACCGTCAGCGGTTTCAACCAGCCGATTCACCTGAAGCAACCGAACACCAACGGGGCGGCACCTTTGGGTGCTCCATGCGGAAACGCAGAAAACGTAATGTGCGCCGCAGATATCGATCAGAACGCGTTGAAGATTTTGAATATGTATCCCACTCCGAATAACGGATCGGGACTTCAACAGAACTATGTTCAGAATGTGCCGCGTCTGGACAGCACCACGCAATTTGATCAACGTGTCGACTGGAATGCTAGCCCAAAAGATCTGTTGTACGGACGCTTCAGCTATGTCCATCAGATCGTGAAGAGCGCCCTTCCTCTTGGTCCTGTTCTTGATGGCAGTGGTTACGGCGGATATATCCAGAGCAATCTTGCTGAGAACGGTATGGGGTCTTATACGCATACCTTCACACCGTCGTTGATCAATGAATTCCGGTTTGGTTACAACTGGGGCGTCTTCAACTTCGACACACCGAACGGCTTCAACGGAACCATCGCTAGCTCGCTGGGTTTCGGCAATGTTCCTTGCGTTCCCGGATTCTGCGGTCTTCCGTTGGTGCAGATCGGCGGTGCCGTTGGCCTGTCGCAATTCGGTTCCACCGGCACATCGCGCGAATCGCAGAACGTGTACCAGATTCTGGATAACCTGACCTACATCAAAGGCAAGCATTCGATGAAGTTCGGCGTGGCATTCCAGAATGTTCGTTTCTATTACACCTATGCGGACAGTCCTCGTGGGAACTTCACCTTCAACGGTCACTACACGAAGATCCCAGGAACGTCTTTGAGTTCCGGTGTCGCGGATTTCTTATCTCGACGTGTGGCCAGCGCGTACATCACGAACGCTCCAGGCATTCATGATCAGCAGTGGTACAACTCCGCGTATGCGCAGGATGATTGGCGTCTTACGCCGAACCTAACACTCAACATCGGTTTGCGTTGGGACTTTTATCAACCTTTGGCGGAGTCGCGGGATCGTCAGGCGAACTTCATTCCCACTGCGATTGGACAGGGGACTGGGGCGGGCGTATTCCAGTTGCCAACGTCGCAGAAGAGCGTGACGCTTGCACCGGAATTCATCAACACTCTGGCTGCAAACAATGTGCAGATTCAGTATGTGGGGAATAATCGCCTAGTTACCTCGCAGAACACAAACTTCGCACCTCGTTTTGGATTCTCATACAAGGCGAATGAGAAGACTGTTCTGCGCGGTGGTGTAGGTATCTTCTATGGTGGATTGGAGAGCAACGGCAACGGAAATTTGGGAGCAAACTATCCCTATAGCCTTTCCCAGAGCTTTCCTGAGCAGAGCTGCACCGTAGGGAACTGCTCGACACCATTCCCCTACACGTTGGAAACAGGGTTGCCGACGTTGACACCTGTTACTGCGGCAACAGGTTTTCCTGGTTTCCATTCCACTCCTGCAAGCCTGCAGACGCCATACACGCAGAACTACAGCCTGTCAGTGCAGTATGCGTTGTCCAACAACTTGGTTAGCTCGATTGCGTACGTCGGCAATGAATCTCGCCATCTGACAACCTACTTCGCGCAAAACTCCAATGTCGCGCTGTATCAGGCAGGATTGAATACACAGCCGTATCAGCCCTTCCCAACATTGGGCGGCATTGGTGCGACGGTGTACACCGGTTACAGCAGTTACAACTCGCTTCAAGCCAAACTGGAAAAGCGTTTTTCCAATGGGTTGAACTTCTTGGCCACTTATACCTGGGGCCATGCGATGGACAACACAAGTTCTTCAGGCGGCCTATCCACGGCTGTTGGAACCCGTACGTATTACCTGCTTGGTGGGCCTAAGTTCGAATACACCAACTCGTCGTACGACGTGCGCAATCGCGTCACGCTGAACGGTCATTACGAGCTTCCATTCGGACGTGGCCGGAAGTACATGAAGAGCAACCGCGCAGTGGATCTTGTGCTGGGTGGGTGGGAGATTAGCGACACCTTTACTGCACAAGGTGGAACGCCCTTCGGCATGGGAACAACTACATCCAATGTCGCCGGTGCAGGCTCTCGTCCGGTACTTGTAACCGATCCATTCCGTACGGGAGATCCAGGCATTCCGGGAACACTGGGAAGTAGCAGTACGCCATGCCCCACGCAAACGAAGACCAAGGCGCATTGGTATAACCCATGCTCATTGGCGGAGCCAATGGGGATGCTGAACGCGGGTAACTTGATCTGCGCTCCGGGATCGCCTGTTGGTACGGTGCAAAGCGGTGTGGCTTGCCGTTATGCATCGGGTGTAACTGATCCCAACCTGGTGGCACAGTTCCTTGGCGGCAAACAGAACATCGTCTATGGCCCTGGCTATTGGCGGAATGACGTATCGCTGTTCAAGAACTTCACCATCTGGCGTGAGCAGAGTCTCCAGTTGCGCGCCGATGTTTTCAACGTATTCAACCACCCAACCTGGGGCAATCCGGGCGTCCAGAACGATGACCCAGTATCAGGTGGCCGCATTGACGGTCCCAAGAGCTTCGGTGCAAACACTCCGGATGCTCGCTTTATCCAGCTTGCGGCGAAGTTCTACTTCTAAGCAGGAGTACCTCCAACTTGGGACAGAACGTAACGAGTTACGTTCTGTCCTTTCTTTGTGGTGGAATGCAAGTCAGTTTCTGCAACTGCTCCGACTTTATATAGCAACTGCGCAACGTGAGAGGACACGCAATGACGAAACACTGGGTTTTGATTGGATTATTTGCCTTGGGGGCGGTGCAGCAGACACATGCCCAGGCCAATCGTTTGCAGTCACCCGATGGGCGATTGGTTATGACGTTTTCTGTAAACACCTCGAAGCCGCTTTCAACGCAGGGAAGCGGACAGCTTCAGTATTCGGTTACGTTCAAGGGAAAGCCAATCATCGATGCTTCGGCAATGGGACTTGCACTGGATGATCAGCTTTCGTTGGGAGAGAACGTAACAATTGCAGATACAAAGTCATCGAGTGGGATCGACGACTATCCGCTCATGTTTTCAAAGGTGAGCCATGTTCACGATGCCTATAACGTGCTTTCGCTGACGGTGAGAGAACCCGGTTCGAACGGGCATGGCCGCAGTCTTGTTGTGGAGGCGCGCGCATACAACAGCGGTATTGCTTTCCGTTATCTGCTTCCCGCTCCGCCGCGTGGCAATACAGAGCTTCGTCTGCGGGATGAAGAGACGGAGTTTCGCTTTAGCCAGGACGACACCGCATGGGTATTGGCGCTACCGAATTATCGATCCAGCTACGAAAGCGAATATGTTCGCTACAACCTATCCGCGCTGAGCAATCAGGGCGGCGTTTCTAGCCACTTCCTCATCGGCATGCCTACGTTGCTGCACCAACCGGGTGATGCATGGATTTCATTGATGGAAGCTGATTTGGAAGGGAACAGCTCAGCCTACGTTACAAATCCCACTGGGAATTGGGCGGGACATATGCTGCGTGTGAAGTTATCTCCGCGATGGGATGATCCGTCATTTGCTGTTACCGGAACGCTACCTCATCATTCCGCGTGGCGCGTGCTTGGTATCGCTGATACACCGGGAGAACTGCTGGAGAGCAATCTGCAAACAGATTTGAATCCACCTAGCCGTGTGAAGGATACAAACTGGATCCAGCCAGGTAAGGCTTCGTGGAACTGGTGGGTTGATAACGTGAACGCCAAAGGCGAATCCGGAAATTCGCAGTTCACCACAGAGACGATGAAGTATTACGTGGATTTTGCTGCGAAGTCTGGCTTCCCGTATTTCTTTCTGGATGCAGGATGGTCTGGTGGAGACATCACCAAAATGAACGGAAAAGTCGATATCCCAGAGTTGGTGAAGTACGCAGCGACGAAGCACGTGAAGGTGTGGATCTGGCTCTACTCCACTGCTGTTATGGAACAGATGAAAGAAGCATTTCCTCTCTACGAGAAGTGGGGCGTTGCGGGCATGAAAATTGACTTTGTCAATCGTGACGATCAGGAAGGCATTCAGTTCTTCTACGACGTGGCACGCGAAGCGGCCGCTCATCATCTGATGGTGGATTTTCATGGATGTCATACGCCGTGGGGTATTATGCGCACCTATCCCAACGTGATGAGCTATGAGGCAGTACTAGGACTCGAGAACAATAAGGTGGGCAGGCGCGACAGCCCCGTGGATCGATCAGTTTTTGCATGGACGCGAGCCCTAGTGGGCCCCTTGGACTACACAGCGGGCGCATTCGACAGCCAGACAGAAGCCAGCTTTGTTGCACGCAATGCATCGCCTCAGGTGATGGGAACGCGTGCGCAGCAGCTTGCGTTGTATGTCGTGTATGAAAATCCTGTACCGATGGTGTCCGACAGCCCACAAAACTATGAAGGCGAAGCCGCTGCCGCGTTCCAGTTTTTGAAGGATGTTCCTACAACGTGGGATGAAACTCGCGTTTTAGGTGGAGATGTTGGCGAATACTCTATCGTTGCGCGACGCCACGGCAGCGAGTGGTATCTGGGCAGCACGACCAACTGGACACCGCGAGAGCTGAAGGTGCCACTGAAGTTTCTTGGCAACGGCAACTATACGGCTGAGGTGTACGAAGATGGCGCCGATGCGGCAACGCAACCGAAGCATGTCAACATCCGCAAGGCTTCCGTCGCATCGAATTCAACGCTCAATCTGAACCTTGCGCCAGGTGGCGGAGCGGCAATACGCTTCATTCCTGCAAAGTGAAGTTAGAGTGCCACGACAGAAAAGCGCGGCTTTAGGGCCGCGCTTTTCTGTTACTTGAACATCGTGGGACGCAGTCGTAGCGTCTCGTTTGCCGTTATATTGAACGATTTCACTGAGTCACGATAGCGAACGGGGATAGCTTCAGGAAAGCGGCTGCGAATGGCTGCATGGATCAGCGCGCCGTTCTGCCACGCAATGTCGACGGTATAACCTCCGCGTGCACATAGCCCTCGCACTTCGCCGTCGGGCCATGCGTCTGGCAGAGCGGGCAGAAGTTCAATTTCGCCTCGTTGCGATTGCATCAGCATCTCTGCCATTGCGGCTGTTCCACCGGTATTGCCATCGATTGCGAAAATGTTTTGTTCAGCCCCAGCGACACCGCCCTGAGAGAAGGTCAGCAAGTTATTGCCCGTGGCATGCGAGAGCAAATCGTTAAGATAGTGAACTGACTCATCACCCTTCAACAGCCGAGCATAGAACGCCATGAAATTGGCGCGACCCCATTCCGTCTGTTCCCAGTCTGGCGCCGCGACACGACGTTGAATTGTTATTTCTGCTGCGTGCGCCAGCGCGGGAGTGGTTCGAACATCCACTTGCGATTCCGGATAGAGAGACGTCAAGTGCGATGTATGGCGATGATTCGGATAGGCATCCTCAACGTCATGCAACCATTCTTGCAATTGACCATGGCTGCCAATTTGGAGCGGAGGTAGCTTTGCCTTTGCAGTCTTTACCCGTTCGGCGAGTGGCATATCGAAATTAAGAACCTTGCATGTTTGCTCGCAGATATCGAAGAGCGCAAACGTCATCACTCGATCCACAGTGGGCATCATGCTTTCACTGGCGTTGCCGCCACGCGGGTCTTTGAAAGCGTTTTCTGGCGATTCAGATGGTCCTGTTACCAGCCATCCATGCGTTGGCTCTGTAGCCATATATGCCAGGAAGAATTCGGCTGCGTCGCGAAAGATAGGGAAGGCCGTTTGCCGCAGGAACATTTTGTCATTAGTGAAGCGATAGTGTTCCCACAGTTGCAGCGAAAGCCAGATACCCGCAACAGGAAAATTGCCCCATCCCACGTCGCCCGGAGCAGTGTAGCCCCATGGGTTGGTAACGGTATGTGCAATCCAGCCAGGAGCGTCATACATCTCTCTTGCCGGTTTCTGACCCGCGCTGCGCAGGAACTCGAGGAAGCGGAAGAGCGGCGCCTGACACTCTGATAGATTGCAGACTTCCGCGGCCCAGTAATTCTGTTCTGTATTGATATCCAGGTGGAAGTCATCGGTCCACCCCATCGCAGCAGCGAGACCGTCATTCCAGATGCCCTGCAGAGCCAGCGGAAGATGTGAGTCAGCACGTGATCCTGCGATTGTGAGATAGCGCCCAAATTGAAAGAAGAGTGCGTGCAATCCAGGATCGCTTGCTCCCTTCTTCACATTGCTGATTCGCATATCTGTGGGCTTGTTGGCGTTTGGATCGTTGCCCAAGCGGAACGACATCCGTCGGAAGAGCGGCGCATAATCTGCGATGTGTGCTTCTTTCAGCTTCTCGTATGACAAGCTGCGCGCGGCTGTCAGAGTTTGTCGGCAGGCTGCGTTTGGATCGTTGCCACGGAAGGAAGTTGCGATCGCGATAAGGATGGTTGCAGTACGGGCTTCCTTGACCGTTATGCCATTGGTGTTACGTTCGGTATGTCCGTCTTGTGTGATGACTTCTACATGGATTTCGAAATCAACGCCAGACTTTCCGTCGCTATGCTTGGTTTCAACCGCCCTGCCGAGCAAGACCAAACGATTGCCTTCGGTGTGCGCCGTGAACGGGAGTTGTGACGCGGCGAAGTGAACGCGGAACGAGCTAGGATGCGCGATGCGATAGGCAATCAGCCTGTGAGCATGCGATGCAAATGCTTCTCGCGAGTGACTCTGTCCTCCCGATCGGAAGGATACTTCTGCCACGGCATCATGCAGAGTGAGTGTGCGGCGGTAATCCGTAATGGGATGAGACGGCGATTCGAAGTCGATTAACACATCGGGAAGCGGTAAGTTCGTGCCGAAGTTTGTAGCGCGGCCTGCGATATATTTGCGGCTTAGCTGCGTCGCTTCGACATATTTCCCATCAAACAGCAGCTGCCTAATCTCAGCAATATGCGCCTTCGCTTCTTGATTGACAGAATGCTCGTTAGGAGCCCCGGACCAAGCAGTGGAGTCGGAAAGCGCAAGCCGCTCTGTCGTTACGCCGCCGAAGATCATGGCGCCTTGATTGCCATTGCCCAGCGGCAAAGCCTCCAGCCACTGTTTTGCTTCCTGGCTGTACCAAAGGGTAGTTGCTGGGTTTGCGCTGGATGATGCTGGCGCTTGAAATGGCTTACCTGTGGCAATTGCGGCCGTAGCCGCAGCGCCTGCAATGAATTCGCGGCGCGTACTCAATGGCTTACTCCCTGCAATACAAATGCAGCTGCTTGAAAGTCGCCACGCAGCTCAATGTTGATTCCATGGTGCATCCAGTATGAACCCGTTGCTGATGCAGGCGTTTCGTCGCTAGCTTTGCCATAGATCGAACTAAGGCTATAAATACGATCCGGATCCAGGCCACGAAGAAAGACGCGCGGATAGGGATAGAGTTCCGTGCTCGAATGCAAAAAGGTAAAGAGGACTGCCTGCTGCTTGTCGCGCGACACGGATTCGGTAACTGCTTCTTCGCTGCCATCGGTGGGGTATACCAGGCGATAAAGCTCGCCTCGCTGCGCGGTCTCGCGGATGTTTTTGTACTCGGCAATCATCTTCTGCGAAGTGTTTAACTCTTCGGGCGTGAACTTCGTAAGGTTCGCACCAATGCCAAGCGAACCTTGCATCGAAGAAAGGAAGCGATAGGGGAGCGATAGTGTGCGTTGGTTTACCCATGTGGGCGAATCCGTAACCCAGGCCATCATGATGCCAGGAGCATACGCTTGGGTGAACCCATTCTGAATCCGCAGACGGTCGAAAGCATCCGTGTTGTCCGAAGGCCAGACTTCATCTGTTAAGCCAATCACTCCCAGATCCACGCGACTGCCACCGCCGGAGCACGATTCGATCTCGACATTTGGATGCTTCTTCCTTAGTTCCGCGAGGATGCCATAAAAGTTGTGAATGAAGTCCACATAGACATTCTTCTGTTCCTCTGGAGCAACAGCGGGCCAGCCGGGCTCAGACCAATTGCGGTTGTAATCCCACTTAAGGAAGGCAATATCATTCTCTGTAAGCAGCTTGTCGAGAAATGTGAAGACATACTGCCGCACGTCTTCGCGTGCAAGATTCAACACAAGCTGATTGCGGCCTTCGGTACGTGGTCGTCCGGAAAAGTTCAACGCCCAGTCAGGATGTTTGCGATACAAATCGCTATCAGGATTCACCATCTCTGGCTCGACCCACAGCCCAAAGTCCATGTGCAGAGAATGAACCTTATCGATCAGCGGTTTCAGGCCGTTGGGAAACTTCTGCGGGTTCACTGTCCAATCGCCTAGCCCAGCATGATCGTTGTTACGCGCTCCGAACCAACCATCATCCATGACGAAGCGTTCCGCTCCTATGGCTGCAGCTTTCTCCGCGAGTGCTTCCTGTCCGGCTTCGTCCACCTTGAATTCGGTTGCTTCCCACGAGTTGTACAGCACCGGTCTCAGTTTCTCGTGCGGTGCATGAGGAACCAGCGTATCCATCTCAAGACGGTGCATTCTTCGTGATGCATCGCCCAGTCCGTGTGAGGTATGACCCGCGTAGAACCACGGTGTTTCCAGTGTTGCGCCTGCCTTCAGGTGATAACCGAAGTCGAAGGGGTTATAGCCACCGGTGACGCGCACTTGTTGTACGGCATCCTGTTCCACCGCGATCTGCCACGAACCACCCCAGGCGAGGCCACCAAACCACACTTCGCCGTTCTCTTCCGTTGTGTCGTTCCTACGGATGGAAAACCACGGATTGTTCTGCGCACCGGTGGTCCCGCGACGGCTTTCGAGGATTGTCTTTCCTGGTTTTACATTCTGGTCGTTCACTGTCCACTCCCCAGCCCAGCGGCCAGAGAGATATCGCAGAATGTAGTTTGTCCCGCGTGGCAGGTTCCACGTCGCAGAGCTTGCAGATTCTATGATGAATGGCTTGCCCGTTCCGTTTTCAATGAGAGCGCGACGCCCCACAATGCCCGTTGCATCATCCACCTTGTACTGCAGCGTAACGACTACTGTCAGAGAAATATCTTTCATCTGCACGGAGAGCACACCATCATGCATGCTATGGCTTACGTAGCGTAGGTCAAGGTCGCGATTGCCGTCCGGGAAGGTGATCTTCAGATCTGGTTCGACATAAAGTCCACCACCCCATGCACCGAATTCCTGAGGCGTGGTATTCCGCGACGAATCGAAGGACGACATTCCCTGGGACGCCTTCGGAGACTGCGGATGATCCTTCTCAGATAGATGCTCTCCCCAGTAGATCGTCTGGAGGCGCTTGTCTTCATTCACTCCGAACTCATATGTCATGTCTCCTGCGTCAATGCGAAAGACATGACTCACGTCGTCCACGTGAATGGCGTCGGTTGGGCGCTGAGCGCATGCAGTGGTTGCAAGAGAGGCAAGGCAGGCAAAAGAGCAAAAACGGGCGGCAAATCTGCGGTGCATGAAAGCTCCTGTACGATCGTTCCGCTTTTGCGTAAGAGGAACGGTAACGTACACAATAATCCGACAGCATAACGCTAGACAACCACTTTCAGGTAAAAGTGCGTATGTCTGATATCACCGCTTCGTTTCGGCTAGCGGGCTTTCGAGTAATAGGTATCTCAAGCTTTCAGTGCTAGCCGTGTTCGTACACGATAAAGACCGAACTCTCGCGGTGGCTCTGGTGAAAAACAACCTGCCCAAAGGGTTATTTCATCATTTTGGAAACCGCTCAGGAGTATTGCGCACACCGAACGAGATCGAAAACTTGAATGCTTCTCCCGGCCGGAGGGACTTCGCCGCTTGCGCCTGTTGAGCTGCATTCAGGCTGTTGTGTGGTGATGTAGTAGGTTCTAGTGCTACGGCATATTGACGGTTGTCGCTTGCATTGTCCGGCCATCCACCATAGCAGAGCCAGATGCCAAGATAGGGAAGCGTTCCCGGATCGAACAGAACTTCAAGTGACTGTCCTGTGGAGTGGCGAAGGATGCTGCAGATCCCGTTGTCTACGGGCTCCGTGTAGAGCATGTCAGCGTGTCCTGTGTCTGCACTGCCGACTCGATCCAGCCTGACTCCTGATGCTGTAACGGGCCACGAAACCACATCGCCGCGGTTTCCCAGTCTGTTGCCGCGCGAGTAATCGAGCCGCAATGAGTGGACTCCAGTTGGCAACACGATGTGGTCACCTTGGTCCACCGCAAACAAGGGGTGGCAAGCGTAAACGAAGGATTGTGACCTACTGCCGACGTTCGTTACGAAATAGTCCACACGGAGCGTATCGTCGTTGACCGCAAGATGCTTCGTGAAACGCAGTGTGCGGCTGAAGCCGTCGGCAGAAAGCGTGATGCTGCGGTCGTCGGTATGTTTCACATCCCAAGGGAGCTGCCAGAAGTCGCCATGGTCAGGGGCAGCTCCTCCTTCCGTGGAAGCATCGCAACGAGCTACCGTAGGAAGGCATTCCTCAATTCCGGCGCATGGACCATTGCGAAATTCCGCATTCAGGCTTGGCTCAGGCGGTATGTGGTCCGGCTGCGTTTGCGTAAGAAATTCCAGCCCGGAGTAGGGGCTGCGCAATGATGCGATACGACCACCTTCTCGCGGTCGCACTTCGATTGCGAGGTGATCCGATTGCAGTATGTGGCGATCGACTTGAGATGGCATGGAGAGCTTTCACATACAGATGGCTGAACACAGCGACAGCCCGGTTACGACGTGAAGTATTACGGCAATTCGCTTTCGATCTCTTCGTCAATATCGACAATGTGGCCGGAGAAGAGCGGGAGATTGCTGCGGAAGACTACATGCGGAGCAAGTCGCACATATGGGTGTGACTTGTCATCGCCTCGTAGATAGCGGAGCAGCGCTTCAAATGCGACTTTGCCTTGTGTATAGGGGCGTTGGTAGAGCGTGGCCATTACCTTGCCAAACTCGATCAGCGGGATCAATTCCTGAAACAGATCCGTTGTAACGATCTGCACCTTGCCGAGCAGATTCAATTCGTCAAGCGCCTTAAGCACGGGCATGCTGTTCGCCGTGCTGAGATAGATACCCTGCGGATGATCCTTGCCGCGCATCAATGCAAGCGCTTGCTGGTACGCCTGCTTTGGTTGTTCATGGCTTTCCAATGCTGGCAGCAGCATCAAATGCGGAGCCTGTACCGCGAGCGTTGCTGCAAATCCGCGCAACTTCTCTGCGTGATCCATCGTGAACAAGTCGCCACTGAAAACCGCTACATTAGAGCGTTGTGGCAGTTTCATCGCCAGTAACTCTGCTGCGATGGAGCCGCTAACGTAAGCGTGTGCAGCTACCGATCCCATGCGGTCTGTGTTCGGGGCATCGCTCCCCACGCACATCATGGCAGTGCCACTACGCGAGAGCGTACGGATTAGCGAATCGAACTTGCGCGTGTCGCCAGGGAGAAAGATGATGCCATCGTAGTGGCGTTTCAGAGCACCTTCAAATGCTTCCACATCGCCTACGCCCAGCCGTGGATACTCGTGGAACTCAACGGAAACCTGAACGCCAACCGTCGCTGCCGCAGCAGCGCGAATACCTGCACGCACAGGGTCGAAGAAGTGCGAAATATGTTTAGGAAGAATCGCTGCAATGGAAAGTTTGCGATTTAGCTTCAACGCCTGTGCGGCGAGATTGGGCGTGTAGCCCATACGCTCCGCCATCTGCAACACGCGTGTCTTTGTCTTTTCACTAACGCCGGTTCGGCCGTGCAATGCGCGGTCCACCGTGCCGATGGACACATTGAGTGCTCGCGCAATTTCTTTGATTCCGGCTGTTCCTTTTGATTCAGACATGCTCTTCCTTGCTTACATAGCAATTGACAGGATGGGTGACATTGTCTCATTCCGCCAGAGAAGATATCTCGAAATTTCGATTCCCGAGATCTAAAGTGCCAAGGGCGATTCTCACTGTCGGGCCAGCGCCTGCTCAATCTGTTCCAGGCTGCGTCCTCTGGTTTCAGGGACGAAGAAAAACACCAGCGCCCATCCCAGAAGGCAGATCACGCCGTAGGTCCGGAAGATGCCGCCCGTCCCCAATGCCCGGTTCAACAAAGGGAAGGTATACGTCAAGGCGAAGGAGGCAAGCCATAGCGCGCTGACTGCTATGGAGACAGCCTGCGAGCGAACACGATTCGGGAAGATTTCTGCGATCAAGACCCAAGTTACTGGGGCAAGGGTCAGAGCATAACAAGCGATGGCGCTGAGTGTCAGAAACAAAATTGCGATGGCGGGCCAATGAGCCGTGTACGCGAACGAACATGCCAGGTGCGATATGCCGATGCCGACGCAGCCAAACAGCATCAACCAACGGCGTCCCACACGGTCTACCAACAGCATCGCGATGATGGTAAACACCAGATTGATTGCACCTGTGATGACGATGTTCAGCAGAATGTCATTCGCGCCATAACCTGCACTCTTGTAAACATCTGCTGCGTAGTTGAAAAGGACGTTGATACCTGTCCACTGCTGCAGAACGGCTAACGCGATGCCAATGAAAACAATGCGACGCACAGAACTATGGAGGAGTTCACTCCAGGTGGAAGGTCCGGCTGCACTTTCTTGCTTGATGGCAGTCTGAATGTTGAAACATTCAGCTTCTGCGTATGATCTGCCACCGATCTTCGCGAGTGTCTCCAGTACTTCTTTGTTGCGTCCACGAGTCAGCAGCCAGCGCGGGCTCTCCGGTATAACGAGCGATGCTACGGTGAACACCAACGACGGTATCACCACTGCCGTAAACATCCATCGCCAGCCATACTGAACATTCCATGAGGTCATCAGTTGTGCTGCGCTCAAGCCCGCGGGAATGGGACGAGCGATGCGCCAGTTCACGATCTGCGCTAGCAGAATGCCGATGACAATCGCAAATTGGTTGAGGCTCACCAATCTGCCGCGGAGGTGCGCGGGGCTGATCTCAGCGATGTACAGCGGCGAAACATTGGAGGCGAGACCAATGGCAACGCCACCTACGATGCGCCACGTGATGAAGGCCGACAGTGAATAAGACCATCCGGTTAGGGCAGACGAGACTGCGAACAGCACCGCTGCGACAAGGAGAAGGGGTTTGCGTCCCAGCCGCTCAGCGAGGGAACCTGCTGCAAGCGAGCCGATGAGGCATCCTACAAGTGCACAACTGTTCACCCATCCAATCAGCGAAGGGGATACGAGATGGAAGTACATCTCGTAGAACTCGCGTGCGCCACCAATGACAACCCAGTCATAGCCAAAGAGAAGTCCGCCAAGCGCCGCAACGATCGCAATAACCCAGACGTAGATGCTACGTGCCGCTGGTACAAGGATGGAAGACTCTGTTGTGTGTATGGCGGGACCTTGCATACTCAGCCTTCTTCCGATGCAAGGGTTGCAAGAAGATCAATTGCACCAGAGTGCGCACGATCTTTTGCGAGAACTTCTTCTAAAAGATGTTTTGCTTGCGCCTTGTTGCCCAATCCAAGCTGTGCTTGCGCATGCAGAAACTGTGCCGTGATGTTCTGGCGTTCCTTCAAATCTTCCTCAAAGAGCAGCATTGCCGGAAGTGAAGTTGCGAAGTAATCGATCTTCGGCGTCTCTGACTCGAGCTTCGTCGCATAGCCATCGATTGAATGAAAGATGTTGGCTGCCTCTCGCTCGCGTCCCAGCTCACACAATGCATTGGCAGTCCAGTATGTTGTTTCAGAGATGGATTGCACCTGCATTTGTTGGAAGTCACCCTTGTGATTCGCTGCTCGTTCCAGTGCGCAGGTTGCGCGTGCGGTATCTCCCGCAGCCGCCAGCGCAATGCCCATCCAGTAATCGATCATGCTCAGGTTCATCAACAGATGCTTGGCTTCACTCAGATTTTGCGGCGGGTTTGCTGCGAGTTCCAGCAGAGCGACTGCAGTGGAAGCCTTCCCATCGTTGAGGGCTTGTTTCGCCAACAGAAGGTTGGAGCGGACGTACTGCGTCAGCACCTGGCCTTCGCCACCCTCCCAAGGGCCGAAGCTACGACCCAGTAACAGATCGAGTGCACGCGTGGGGTGGCCGGTACTGTTTAGCAGCGTGGCTAACTCGTTGGAAAGGTCATCGCGCTGCTCTACCAGATCTGTGTGATCGAGAAGATTCTTCAGGCGTTCTTCCAACGGTGTGCCGATACGCTTCCACAACTGATCCTGCTCGTATGCGATACGAGCATCGTGGGGTGCTAGCGCACGGGCGTGCGCAAATGCGTTAACCGCACCCGCAGCGTCATGCTTCACGTTGAATCGTGCGAAGCCAAGGTTGCGCCAGGAAGTCGGAAACACAGGATCAAACTCCGTAGCGCGTTCCCAATGTGCGATCGCTTCGTCGTAACGGCGACGGTCATATAGAAAATTGCCAAGATAGTAGTAGGCATGCGCATTAACAGGGTTTTCAGCGATGACGCGCTGAAAGAGGAGCAGCTCTTCCAAGCGATTAGGGAAGACATAAGAAGGATCAGCGAGAGCTGCGTGCAGACTTGTTGCTTTCGCTTCGTCCTCACGGCCAAGTTGTCGGAGAATATCTGCACGCAGATACAGGCGAAGCGTGGAGCCGCCGTCGAAGTGATCCGGAACGTCTTCGTTGATTACTCGAAGAGCTTCTTCTAAGAGGCCAGCGCGCATCCAGTCGAATGCCAGATCGATCTGGCGTTGTGCGTCGGATGGTGCATGCCCGGATTGCAGAAAGCGGCTTGTTTCATCCAATGGATCGAGCGAACGTACCTGCGCAATGAGTGCCGCGGCTTCGTCAGAGCGGTTCAATCGCTGCAGTACGACAGCTTTTAGATTGAGCGCGTTTAGATTGTCACCTTCGGCAAGCAAGGAACGGTCAAGATGATCCAGCGCCTTTGCCCATTCCTTCCGAGTGCAATCGATCTCCGCCAGACGAAGATAGCCCGGACCGCGCCATGCTGCATTCCAGGTGCTCTTATAGAAGGCATCATAGGCTTCGTTGGTTCGGTCCTGGTATCGCAGCGTAAGTCCCAGGTTGTAGAAAGGCTCGCTATCACCTGGATTTGGGTTGCGTTTGGTTAAGCGAGCAATCGAGGTGCGCAGATATGCTTCTGCACGTTCAAACTCGCCGCGGCGCATGCAGGAACGACCAAGCGCGTGATTTGAGCGGCTGTCGCCGGGATCGCGCCGGATAGCTTCCAGCCAATATGGTTCAGCAGCACGTGTGGGATGACGATACTGTTCCAGGTGAAGGCCATTCAGAAAGAGTTCGTCACTGCTGATTACGTCTTGCGGTAGCGGTGGTTCCGTGGCAACGTCTGGTTGTTCTACCGGAACAATTTCTGCCGGGGCATACCGCATGAAGACGTTGTTGCTTTGCGATACGCGGACCTCAAGTGCATCGACAGCACCGTCTACTGCGGAGTGAAAGTGTCGGGGCTTTGTCGTGAGAAGATCAGCATCCCAGGCTGCTAATTCGACACCTTCTCGAAGCACGGAGATTCTGCTTGCAGGACGATCGGAAGTCACTTGCACATGAACGGTGACATTCTGGAGGTTCGTTTCCAGACGCAACGCTCCGTCGAGATTTGCAAGGTCCGGTGTGCCGATTTCGCTGATGGGATACCAGAACTGGCTAAAGGTTTTCGTCTCCCCGGGAGCGAGAAAGCTGAAGTCTGGTTGGTTGTCGGTATACACGCCTGACATTAATTCGATGTACGGCCCATCGCTATTCGTCAAGCTGCGATCCCACGCATATCCGAATTCGTGATTGCCCCACGTCCACTGCTTTTTACCGGGAGAGATATGGTGATTCGCGTAGGCCACGGTGCCTGTGTCTTCGGAATGGTCGTAGCCTCCGAAGAAGTCTTCGCGCGATCCTACGATCATGTAACTGGTAGGAACTGGGATGTTGGCATACCAGCCGAGATCGTTCGGAGGGTATGAGCCATCTGGTATGAACTGCGAGGGAAGTTCGTCAACGGGAACACCATTGCGTGCTCGCTCTGCGTAATCCACACCGTAGTAATGGCCTTTGCTGAGTGGATATTCCGTGATGGCGCGTTTGGCGTGGTCTGCAGCAAATCGCACATCGTGCGGAAAGAACGATTGATACTTCTCGTGCACACGCGTGGCCACGTTTGCCCACCACAAGAATGTCTGCGTGTCCTGCGTGCGGTTATAAAGACGAACCTTGACCTCAACATATGCCTTGCCAGGATGAAGGCAGATACCGTGTATACCCTTCATTCGTGCCATGGGGTCATGGTCACTGCACCAGATGGTCACTGAGCCGTCGTCGGACCGTTCGATGGAAACTTCCACCGGCATGAAGGTGGCAGGGCGGTGATGCTGTGGCCAGTTGAACTCCACGCCGCCGGAAATCCATGGGCCTGCAAGTCCCACGAGGGCAGGTTTGATCACATTCTGGCGATAGAAGAAGTCGTAGCCTGTGCGTTTGTCCAGACCGACGTGGATACGACCGCCGATCTCCGGCATGACCATCAAGCGCAGAAATTCGTTCTCGATGTGAACAGCCTGCCAGGATCGCATCTCCGGCTTCGTTGAGACGGAGTCAATCACGGGCAGGGGATACACACGTCCGCTGCTGCCTTGATACACGCGCTTCTCAAGGAATAGTGGATTGGTATCTGGCTTTGCCGGGAGATAGGTGAGCATGTCGACCGGCTCACTCCAAGCCTTCACCTTGCCTTGCTCTGATGATGGGGCGAGGGGCAGTTCAAGCTTTCCCGCAGTAATGGAGTCAGGCGACATCTCCTGGTTGAAGATCCGTTGCGTCATCGTTCAGAGACCTTCCCAAGTGCCAAAATCAATCCAGCCAGTTTCCAAGAAAGTACTCGGAAACGCACGTTATTCCAGAGCGTGTACGTTACCGTTAGCTGACTATAGGAGGTGGTCGTCGCACGTGTCAAGAAGAAAGCAGGGGCTTCCCATATTTCCTACGGGCGTTATCTGAACATGGATTGAAGAAATCTTTGTTTCTAAAGGCGAAAAGGAACGCACCCCATGCGTTCCTTTTTTCGTTTCTCAATCACGACGGTTTTCTGGCTCCCATGCCCATGATGGCAATGGACCTTTTACGATTCTCGGAACGGCTCCCGGGGGGGTCGTAACACTGCATACGCGGCCTTGCATCTCTTGCCACGCTTTGATGACATCGTCCGGGAATGTTGGGATAAGCGACTTTAACTCTCCCTGCAATCGCGCGACCACATCGGGGTGCTTCTTCGCCACGTCGTACGCTTCTGTTGGATCCAGATCAAGGTTGTACAACTCCGGATGAGGTAGCAGATAGTTTGTTGTAGAGCCGGGCCGGTCATTGATGTAAATCTGGCCGTCCGACTGCGCTACCCGCAGCTTCCACGATCCCACGCGGATGCAGTGAATATTCGCGTTCCCCACGGTTGAGAAGTAGATCACTGGCTTCTCTGGAGCAGGCGCACCGTGCAGGAAGAGTGCACTCGAATCCACGCCATCCAGTGGCAATTTTGGCTTTTGTAGGCCGCACCACGCACTCAACGTAGGCAGCAGGTTCAAGTGATTCGACCACTCCTGACTTACTGCTCCCGATGGTACATGCCCTTTCCATCGCATTAGGAAGGGAACTCGTGAGCCGCCTTCGAATGTAGAGGCTTTACGACCGCGTACCAGCCCCGGATTGCCTTGAAACCACGGTCCATGATCACTGGTGAAGATCACCACGGTGTTGTCGAGTTGGCCGTTGGTCTTCAATGTGTTCATCAATTGGCCCACACTCCAGTCGATCTCTTCGATTGAGTCTCCGACATCGCCAAAGTTCGATTTGCCGCGAAACGCCTTCGATCCGCGTGCGGGATCATGCGGATAGGAATATGCAAGATAGAGGAAGAATGGGCTTTTGCCTGTTTGGTTTAGGAGCTTTACAGCCTCTTCTGTGTAACGCGGCGTCAACTCATCACGATCGGTATCGGCCTCCAGTGATGTGGTGCCTCGCACGAGGGGTAGCGGCTGCATGTCGTCGCTGTAGGGAACGCCATAGAAGCTGTCGAAGCCGCGATCTGTCGGCCAGTGCCCGGCGATATCTCCCAGATGCCACTTGCCGATGCAATGTGTCTTGTATCCGCCTGCGCGAAATAGGTCGGCCATGGTTTGTTCTTCGCGATCCATGCCTGCCTGTTTCGGGAACAATGCACCCTTGGTGTGGCTTCGCGTGGCATAACGTCCTGTCAGCAACGAGGCCCGTGATGCTGAGCAGATGGGATGACCCGAGTTATGCCGCATGCAACGCATGCCGTCTGCGGCGAGGCGGTCCAGATTCGGCGTCGGGATTTTTGACCCATAACATCCCAAATCGCCGTAGCCAAGATCGTCACAGATCATCAGCAGCACGTTGGGTCGCGCCTTCGGCTTTGTTGCCTGTGCGGCGGCTCCCAGCGTGGGGGAAACGGCAACAGCGGCCATCGCTGGCGACACTATCCCCGCGGCCATTGTTTTTAGAAACGTACGTCGATCGTTGCTCATGCATCCTCGAAAATTCGACAACAGGAAACGGTGCAGGCCCGCGCAAACTAGCACGGGCCCACGCACTCCTTTGTTATTAGAAGGTCAGCTTCGCGGCAAATTGGAACTGTCGCGCAGCGGAACCTGCAGCAGTCGATGTGGTTACGCCAAAGTTTCCGCTTCCAGTGGCTACGTAATTGCCAGATGCATCCGGTGTCGAAGCATAGCTGGTAATTGTGCCGCCGGGCAGAGCAAAGTTCGCCGTGTTGGAGATGTTGAAACACTCCGCACGAAACTGTAACGCAAGCGCCTCATGAAGAGGGATCGTCTTAAAGAGTGACAGGTCGGCGCGACGCTGATTCGGTCCATACACCACATTGCGACCCACGTTTCCAGCCGTGCCAATTGGCTGCCGTGCAAACGCTGCCGGATTGAGGAAACCGGTCAGGACATTGCGGCTGGACGAATACAGCGACACGCCCTTGACCCGGTTGGGACGATCGGAAGTCACTGTCGGCAGGTTGATGTAGGCTCGTCCATTCTGTGTCACGTTGCTGGTGATCGCAAGTGGAGTTCCCGTCTGCCAGAACACGAGTGCGTTCACCTGCCAGTTTCCAAGGAACATATTTGCTACTTTGCCGCCACGGAACGGAATGGCGTAATTCGCGGTGGCAGCAATGCGGTGACGCACATCCAGTGTGGAGTTGCCATAGTCATACGTGCTGATGAGTGCTGGCTGTAGACCGTATCCGCCATCGCCTTCAGTGCCCTGGTTATTGGTGTTGTCCATCGCGTGTGCCAAGGTATAGTTCGCGTTCAAAGTAAGACCGTGGCTCAGGCGTCGCTCGAAACTGGTTTGCAATGAGTGATACGCCGAGACTGCAAAACTGCCGAAATACTGGATGGTATTTACGTTCGGCAACTGTGTTGCGTATCGCAGTGCGGGCACGATGCTGCTGCCGCTTGGAGCAGGCAGGTCATAGTTGCCAATCTGTGCATTCAGATGCCGGCCAAGCTCACCCACGTAACCCACCGTAATGACATTGCCGCCCAGGTCTTTCTGGAGAAGCAGATTGAACTGCTCCACATAAGCGTTGCGATAGTTGTATGGTTTGGCCCACACCGCGCCAGACAACGCAGTCGTGGAGACTGTGCTGGGGAATGCCTGAACTCCTTGTGACACTGGTGTGGTGCTGGTCAACGTTCCTGTAGCGAATGCGTATGGCGGATTCTGCAGATAGAAAGCGTTCTGCACGTCGTTTGCGTAGAAGCTCATGCCGAAACCGCCGCGCAGCACGAGTGTGGGTCTTGCCGTGTAGGCGAAGCCAAATCGAGGGGATACATTCGAGTAGTTCGTGCGAATGCCGCCTGTGCTGTTTACCGTCAATGTTGCTGTGTTCAGATCCAGATTGCTGAAGTAGCCGTCCTTCTCGTTCGGTGCAGTGAAGATGTCATACCGCACGCCCATGTTGAACGTGAGATTCGGCAACGCACGCCAGTCGTCCTGCACGAATGCGCTTTCTTCCCACGTCCGTACATGCGGACGCCGCGTTAGACCCTGGCGCTGATAGTTGAATGGCTGACCGTGGAAGAAGTTGGTGAGCGTGGCAATCGGTGTCGATCCGTTAAAGCTGATGGCTGGTTTGCCGTAGTTCTGTTGCAGGTTGCTCACCTGTCGACGAATGAGCGCATCACCAAATTTGATGGTGTGATTGCCGCGTACCCAAGTGACATTGCCAGCGTACTGATACGCACCTTCGTTTAACAATATGGGAAGGAATGTGGCGTCGCCCAGTCCTGTCCATCCGCCACCCGGCGAAACGGGAGCCAAACCATCGCAGCCGATGCAGCCATTTGCGTTGGGAATGTTATACGCGCCGCCGGTATTCAGGTTCTGTCCAGCGTTCAACTGGTTTACGTGATCGCGGAACAGAGTATAGCCAGCTCGCAGTTCTAACAGAAGATTTGGCGTGAAGGCATGGGTATAACCCAACTGACCGTTGTGCGTCGTGATCTCTGAGAGTCCCGGATAGGTCCCAGCCTGTCCGCCTGGACCAATGTTTCCGACCGCGGGTAATTGGCCAGGCATGAACGTGTTCACCTTGTTGTAGCTGTATCGGCCAAACAGAGTATCGCCGTTGTGGAAGTGCTGGTCGATGCGCAGGTCACCAAGCGTTGTATTTTGCGTTCTTGCAGGGTTGTAGAGGTAGTTGTTGGTTGGCACGCTGGTGCCGGGGATGAAGCTGGTGCCTGCCTGATTCGGCTTTGGATACAGCTTGAAATAAGCCAGCGCCGTTGAATCCAGTCCTGTCACTACAGGGCCGCCTACGTCAGAAAGATCGCCAGGATGGTCAATCTGATAAGCCGTGGGCACTGTGGAGGTATACACGGTTCCAGTGGCATCCACTTGCCGAAACTCCTCTAGATCCGCGAAGAAGAATGTCCGATCCTTGAAGATGGGACCGCCTACACTGCCACCGAACTGGTTCTGTCGCAGCTCTGGCTTGCGCGGCAACACGTTGGTCCGAGCAAAGTAGTTGCGTGCGTCGGTCTTGTCGTTGCGGAAGAACTCATATACCGAGCCGTGAAATTTGTTCGTTCCGCTCTTCGTCAGGATGGTGATCGCTGCGCCCGCCGTACGTCCGACTTCTGCCGTGTAAGTGTTTGTGTCCACACGTACGGTTTGGATGGCTTCTACCGAGGGCCGCAGAAGGATCAATCCCTTGAAACGCTCGTTATTATCCAGGCCATCGATCAGGTTGTTGTTCACCAGCTCGTATTGACCGTTTGCGGAAACTGATGATGATTGCCGCCGGTCATCCGGTCGCGTTCCGCTTGTCAGTGAGTTCGGTGCGCCCGCGTTCACACCAGGAGCTACCTGTACCAGTCCATAGACGTTGCGCCCGTTCAGCGGCAGCTCAGCCACCGCTTTGCTGTCGATGGTCGAGCCTACGTTCGTGCTGTCGGTCTGTAGAGCGGAGGGCTGGGTGGTAACCTCTATCGTCTCGCTGCTGCCGCCCGTTGCCATGGCTGCATCGACGCGAGCGCGATCTCCAGCGACCAGATCCAGGGACGAGTTGCTGAAGGTCTTGAAGCCCTGCACCGTTACCGTGAGTTTGTAGTTGCCCGGCTGAAGATGGGTGAAGATGTACCCGCCATTGTCGCCGGACTTCGCCTCCTGTGCGGCGTGCGTCCCGGTGTTCTCAATGCGTACCGTCGCATTCGGGATCACGGCTCCCGTGGAGTCGGTTACGGTGCCAAGGATGTCGCCGGTGACGACCTGTCCTGCTGCGCTCAGGGCGGCGGCGGACATGAGACATACGGTTGATAGCGGGAGGTAGATACGACGTGCTAATGTCAGTGCCACTGCCATTCGGGTGGCTTGATTCACGATTCGGGATGAAATTGGTCTACGGGTCAACACAGCCTCCAAGGGGTAAAGAGTTACGTCTGCCGGAACTTCCATGAAGGAGTTGCGGATCTCACGACGGAAATACGTTCGTTTGCGAAGCGATATGAAGTCTTCGTGAACAGCATTGGGATGTGGAATGGGAAGAAGAGGAGAATTAAAGAAGTTCTCGGGGAAGAGCAGGGAAGTGTTTGTTATTAAGGGAGATAGCGGCCAAGTATGAGTGTCACAAGTGACGCCGTTTCCCCGGGAAAACTGCAGCCGGAGCAGAAAGAGGCCATGCTCAGGTTGGTTGGAAGCAGCACGTTTGCTTCAGCCCCTCGCCTGCGATCGGTTCTGGAGTATCTTCTGCAGATCATGGACGAGGGTTCCAGTGAAGATGTCACGGAGCAGACAATCGGGCAGGCGGTCTTCCACCGTCCGGCGGGTTACAACGCCAGCGAAGACAACATTGTGCGTGTCACGATCCGGCACCTGCGTACTCGCCTGGACGAGTTCTATGCGAGTGAAGGTGCGTCGGAGACTCTGGTTCTAATCATCCCGAAAGGGAAGTATGTCCCTTCATTCGTCCAGCGCGATGTGGTGGCTATTCCGCAACCTGTTGCTGAATCTTTATCCCTTCCAGACCAAGTAGCCTCTGCGCCGCCGCCTTCTACCGATGTGAGGATTCCTCATCGACCGAGCCGTATGGTTTGGACATTTGCGGCGAGTGTGATCCTCGCGTTCGCGATTGGCTTTGGCGTGCGCTCTCTCTACGTGCAGAGCACACCCACGCAGGGCATCCTAGGTGCTCTTCTCCATAAGGGTGATACCGTCACCGTTGTCGCCGTTGACGGAAACCTCCAGGCGTATCGCGGTATCTTCGGACATCAGATAACGCTGGACGACTATATCCATCGCATTTATTCCCTGCCTGAGGAAACGGACTCCAATCCTATCCTTACGGGCGCTCGTCATATGGCGACGAACTCAGACCAGACAAACATCTCCTCTGCGATCATCGGTGTCGCTATACAGAAAAGTCTCGTCCAGCAACGCGTATTGATTCGGCATCCACACGACCTCTCTGTTCGTAATTTCCAGGGACCAGGAACGGTCATTCTGCTTGGTGGTCCGTGGAGCGATCCCTGGGGCCAGCTTTTTGAGAGCCGCTTCAACTTCCGGCTGGTCCCGCAGGCAAAGAACCCGGCAACGCCGGACGTCCAAAATCTGCACCCAGCATCCGGCGAGTCGACACTCTATCACCCGCATCAGGATGGCGCGTTGACTGTCAATTACGTTCGCATTGCCATCATTCCCAATCTGGATGGCGCAGGCAATGTCATCCTTCTGAGTGCTACTAGCGCGGAGTCGCTAGAGGCCGCGGGAAGTTATCTGCTCTCTACTGATTCCAAAGAAGAGTTACTGCAGCACCTTGGTGTGCGTTCTGCTTCGGAGCTTCCCCCTTCAGAATTCCTTCTGGAGGTGAGTGGCCTTAACTCAGTGCCTGAGAGCCACCGCATTATCGCTTTCAGGTTAGTTCACTCGTAGTACTTACCCGACCAGCGCGCCTTGATTCTTTGTCGTACGGCTAGCTCTCTTTGGGTCTGTTATGCTCACCGAAATGCCAAGAACATCGGACAAACTGCTCATTCGCCAAGATAAGATACTGAAACTTCTCCATGCGAACCGATCTGTCACGGTGGAAGAGCTTTGCCGAAGCCTGGAAGCATCCCTCGCGACGGTTCGTCGCGATCTGGAGCAACTGGAAAGTCGCTCGCTTTTGAAACGAACGAGAGGCGGCGCTATTCCGATTGGCCCGTTATTCTATGAGCCTTTTCGGAATGACCAGTCCTTTCAGGACAAGATCAGCAGCTTCGCAGAGGAGAAGCGCCGTATCGCCGCCGCGGCCGCGCAGCTTGTTTCGCGCGGCCAGACGATCGTGTTGAGCGGTGGAACCACAACGACCGAAGTGGTGCGAAGCCTGAAGACGCTTAGTGGCATCACCATTGTGACTAATGCCGTCAATGTTGCTATGGAGCTAAGCAATCACAAGGACATTGACGTCATTCTTACGGGCGGCTATCTCCGCGGTAACTGGTTCACACTTGTTGGTCCGATTGCGAATCAGGGAAGTGAGATGATCTTCTCCGACATCATGATCCTTGGAGTAGATGGCATCGATGCAAAGCTCGGTCTGACCTGCACGAACGCTGCGGAGGCTGAGCTTCTTCGTCGCTTGGCGAGTCATGCGAAGCAGAAGGTTGTGGTGTGCGATCGATCCAAGCTCGGTAATGTGAGTCAGTGGAGTTTGTGTGACACAAAGGAAATCCAACACATCATTACTGACTCGGGTGCATCCGATGATGCTGTCGCTCCCTTTGAAAAGCTTGGGATTCGAGTCAGCCGCGTCTAGCGACCTCTGCTAAGTTCCTCAAGTAAAGGAATGGCTGCGTAGAGCGGTGATCGGTTGCCGAGTTGAGCCTGAACAATCTTCACGTCTCCGGCTGGCGCCCATGCATGTCGCTGCACGTAAGCGTGGATTGCGGGCAACACATCGCCAGCCCGCGTAGAAACGCCTCCTCCGAAGACCATCAATTCCGGGCCATAGGCATGGACGAGACCTACGGCACCGACGCTCCACACATGGATGCAGTGTTGCAAAAGTTGTTGCGCCAACTCATCTCCTGCATCACTGTGTCGGAAGACAGTTTCGAAATCGATTGTTGTTTCGCGCGACAAGGCGCTCAGGTGGAAATCTGCTCTCTCACGTGCGATGAGCGGCAATGCCCAACCGGAAGCTTCGGACTCCATGCATCCAATAGCGCCGCACGTGCATGGTCTTCCGTCCAGGCGGACTGGAATATGCCCACCCAAATTGCCGCCCTGTGGTGCCGCCGTCCGCATCAACTTGCCGTTCAACATCACGGCACAGCCGACGCCTGTCCCCAGGGTAAGCATCACGACATCTTTACTTTGTTGCGCCGACCCCGCTACAGCCTCTCCCAGCAGTGCCATCCGGGCATCATTTTCCACTGCGATCGGCAGACCGAAAGCCTCGTTGCACCATGCTTCCAGATTGATTGTCTGCGCATCCGGATACTTATCGTTTACAGATGCGATTTTCCTCGCATAGAAATCAACGAGGCTGGGGAGACTCAATGCAATTCCCATGCAGTCGCTGGGCAGTAGTGCCACTTCTTGAAGCAGGGAGAGAACGGTATTGCGTATATCCGGCAGTAGCGGTGCCAAACCTCTAGTGGCTTTTACGGGTATGTCGCGCGATGTCAGAAGGCTGTGCTCGCGAACAATCCCAATCGAGACATGTGAGCCGCCCAGATCGATTCCAATTGCGTGCCGCATTCCTCTACACCGCCTTTGAGAACAAAAGGACCGCCACAATAAGCATTATGATTCCTGCGATCTGTGTTCGCAGCGGGCGCGATCCTGATCCGGCCCACTCGCCCGCGAACCATCCCAGAAACGAAGCCATGATGACGACGATTGACATGAAAGCCGGCCATCCCAGCACCGCTCCCAAGCCACCAAGCATGGTGCTGGCAACGCCATAGAGTATGGTGCTTCCAAACCACAGCACTGCCATGATGACGGTCATGAGCCAATAACCACCGGTTCCTTGCGTTCGGAAGTTATCTGCAGTGCGGTTCCTACGCAGGCGAAATGCGCTGTAAAGAATATTTGGCAGCGCCCCGCCAAGCAAAAGGGGAAGCCAGATCGCTATGAGTGATCCCGGTTGGCTAGCGCCATGCCTTGTGGCCATACCTTTCAGCTCATCAGAAAATGAAAAGCCGATATTCATTGCGCTCGCACAGAGACCGCTGAGAATGGCGAGAGATAATCCGCGTGAGAAAGATTTGGTAGCAGACGTCTGATCGAGTGCGGTTTCACGCAAGACTCCGGCCCATCCGCACAGAACCATGCCTAACGTCAGCACGGCTAATCCCGCGAAAAGGTACCCTCCGGCACGTGTCGACAATAGCGCAGCGTGCAACGAAAGAAACGGAACCAACGCACCCATTGCAGCTGAGATGCCCAGCACCAGAGAGAACGTTAAGGCAATGCCTATCGCATCGACACTCAGGCCGAAGAACACTTGGGCGACGCCCCAGGCCATGCCGCTTAACGCAACAACAGCCAACCTACTTAAGGGAACTTCTAATAAGCCTGAAAGAACATGAGGCACATAACACAGTGCTGTTACGCAGGGTAAGACGACGAGCGCGACGACTGACCAGACAAACCAGATGTTCTCCCACCGCCAGTGTGGCATGCGTTTCATTGGCAGCGCGAAGCTGCCGTTCATCACGCCTGCAATCACTAAAAGCAAGCCGCCGTGCCACGCATCCTGCATCTTCGTTTTCCTGGCCTAGACGTTGCGTTCCACGCGAATGGTGACTAACTGCCAACCGTAGATCGGAATGGAGGCATCGACGGCTTGAACAGTCTCTTCAGAAAGATTGCTGATCCATGTCTTGCCTGCATGGGCTCTGTCCGCCCACGTAAGCGTTGCTTGTTGCTTCTCTCCCG
This sequence comes from Terriglobus roseus, assembly GCF_900102185.1. NCBI lineage: Bacteria > Pseudomonadati > Acidobacteriota > Terriglobia > Terriglobales > Acidobacteriaceae > Terriglobus > Terriglobus roseus. The sequence goes on from NZ_LT629690.1 coordinate 894,604, forward strand.
AAGAACAAAAGAGTCGAACGATCCAGGCTTTACCGTCATCACTTGGCTTCAGGCTCTGTACCAGTACTTCTTGCGGTGATACATGCAGCATCGGCTCAGAGGCAGACGCCGATCCTGATGCAGGCGCGGCAATTAGCGGCTGTGTCAGCCCTGTAGCGAAACGCTCCGTTTCGCTGCTGCTATTGCCCCGATGTGGGCGCAATGCATAACGGAACGTGACAGGTCCCTGCTGATACGCACGATAGTTTGTGCCCCAGTGATTGTTCATAACCCACGAATAAAACGTCTGCGTGGCCTCAATATGTTTACGCCACACAGCCGGATTCTTTTGGGATCCAAGCATCGTTGCAGTGATGCCACCAACCTCGAGCAAAGGCGCGTCGAGGGTCGCCCAGGTCACACCACGCACCTGAGAACTCAAATCCACCCAACGCCCTACAGGCAACCAGTTTTTGCAACTCCCCGAAAGCTGGTCGACTTCTGGTTGCATCACTGCAAGCGGAACATCGAGGGTCATCTTTCCATCAGGCACCTGCATGGGAAAGCCGAACTGAATGCTTTCCTTGCTGCCACGCTGAGCGAACTCACCACCTTGACCACCCTTGCCGGGATTCGGGTTCAACGCAGCGCGCTGTTTGTCTACAGTATTCTCCAGCGCAACGAAATCCATTCCAGCGACCAATCGAACACGCCGGGTGAGTCCGTTGCATGACGGAGCTGTTGTGCGAATGAGAACTGTCGCAACGAGAGGGCCAGGGTCTTCCACTGTGATCGTGGCTTTTCCGCTATGACCCAAACGCTCCGTGTCGTTGCCAGCCATGAAGAGGAACTGATTTGCAGCACCATTCTTTGTGTCAACGAGGTTTGCGGCATCGCCATGCTGCATGAGTTCTACGATGTCGCCTGTGTCTGGATGCAATTTCACACGCAGCTTCTCGTTTTCCAGCACATCTCCGCGCACGCTTACGGCATGGGCAGGTCGAGCAGGCTTCTTGCTGGATAAGCGGAAGCGCCGCTTGGTGTACGGAGCGATGCTTTCAACCCAGAGCGCTAATTCACCGGAAGCAAGACGTTGCGATGGCACTGCTTGACCATGCGCGTTCTCTACGTGATCTCCAGCGTGGGATTGCTCTTTTGTAAGCAACACTACTTCTGATCGAGACCATGAAGTGGCGTTGTATACATCGACTTCTGCGGCACTCGTTGTTGTGGATCCACTTCCGAGTGCGTCCGCCAGAAGCGTATCTGCATCTTTCGCGGCATCTACTGCGAAGGCTCGTTTCACGGCCCACTGCTTCAACGTGAACGGATTCTCAGAGTCGGACACGCTGCAGTAAGCACCCCAAGTGTGTTCTGAGTAGAGCAACACGTTGCGCCATGCTTCGTTGTACTTGTCGGGCGCATACGATTCTGGATGAAATGCTGCGGCCAACGCTGCGGCCTGCGTGATGCGTTCTGCCGCGTTGCGGCTCATCGCCGTCTCTAATGCAGACGACGCCGCACCATCTTCCCAATAGGGTGTTAAATCGCCGCGGTGCTCAGGTAGTTTGTCGCCATAGGCCTTCTCAAAAGCAGAGAAGGCTGTCTCCGTGGAAGAGATGTGGAACTTCGGCCACTCATACGTTTCGTTCCAACGCTTGATCCAGGGGCTCAGCTCCGGATCAGGTACAGCATTGTCACCATGACCAGACCAGCGAATGCACGAGATGTCATAGGGAAAGCCCACTTCATCCATGCGGTCCTGATACTTGTCGACCCACTCGTCGCCCAGCTTCATCACATGCGACATGGCATAGCCGGTCCACGGAACCCAGAACAGAATCCGCTCTTTGCCTGAAGGCGACACCCACCAAAATGGCTTGTCCTGCCACTCCACCATGAAGGTGCCAATGCGATCGAAGTAGTTGGGCGCTGCGGAGAAGTATCGGATACCTGCTTGTGCCATCGCCGTGACGGTGCCCCATGAGAAGCCAGGAACGTCGCTCATCATCGCGCTGCGCACGGGCACACCGCATGCTTTGCCAAGTTGCGTGCCAAAGCGAAACAACTCAACCAGCTCTTCTGGTCTGCACAAGCCAGTCAGCTCATTTGCGTACGATCCGTTGAGAGCGATCCACCCTTTCTTAATTGCGTCGATGAGAGCGGTACGATCACTCGCAGACCGGCGCTTCATAAATAAATCGGCGCCCCAAAGCACTTCGAGATTCCAGACGAAGCGAGAGCCTTCGGGGTACTCCGATGTCTTCCGTGCAAGCTCGATTCCTTGCACGATGTTATTGATCTGCTTTTCCTCAACGGCAGCCTGGAGATCCGTATAGCCCAGATCATGGTGCGAGTGTGGCAACACATACACCTTCATCTGACGAACAGGCTTCCGCTCGATCTCAGCGGCATGCTCCACACCGTCGATAGTTAATGAGACTCGGGTGCGTTGCGGCTTACTTACGGGTTCGACGAAGATCTCGAACGCCTGATCAGCACTCGCAAGCTTGCGACGGTCATGCTCTTCGCCGTCAATCTTCACTACAACTTCCGCACCCGCGCGTGCTGACGGAAGGGTAATGCGAACAGGCTGCATAAGCTTGCTGTTCTTACGAACGTAACCACGGATCGGCACAGCGATTGGCGGAGCGCTTTGTTCCAGCCCACGAGCCCATCCTTGCTGAGTTATCAGAGCGCTGCCCATCGCTGCCGTGAAGCCCTTCAACACATCACGTCGTTGCATCCCTATCTCTCCTTCACTCGCGATTGCTGTATGTCGTTACGCTCTCGGTCGGTACGCACATAAGCCTGTATTGTTGCCAGAGGTTTGTCGGTCTCCTGAAGTGGTCGCAGGGTGTATTCGCCTGCCGCGGCAGGAACGATGAAGGTTTCGCCGTAGTGCACGATCATCGGATCGAATGCTCCCGTCGGACTTTCCACGATCGCAGAATCGCCTTCGACAAGGTTCAGTACATGAAGATTGTTCCGCGTGTTGTGGGTGACGGGTTTGGTGAACCAATGCCGCCGTGTCTCGAGGAATTCCAGGGAATGAAGTCCCGTCCGTTCCTCCCGCCAGCCGTCACCTTCGGATATCTTCTGCGCAGGTTGCAGAAGTTCATCATTGACCCACTGCGTATCACGATTCCACTGGATATTCGCTAGCCCATGACGCAGATGAACTGGCCGTGGCTTTCCGTCGAGCCCGAGCCTCCCCCAGTCCCACAGCTTGAACGTGAAGATGTAGGGCGTGGCTGAAATCTCGAGTACAACATTGTCACGCCCAGAACAGTGGACTGTTCCGGCTGGAATCGAAAAGTGATCATGACGATGTGTTGGAATAACGTTTACCCACTGTTCTGCTTCCAGTGGCCTCTCGCCATCGTTCGCATCTTGTAGAGCGTGCGCAAATTCGTCACGGTCAACGCCCGTTCGCAGACCAAGAAACATGTGTGATCCTGGCTTACTCTCGAAGATGTAATAACTTTCATCCTGCGTGTAACTCATCCCAAAGTGCTCACGAATGTATTCGCGCAATGGATGCACCTGCAAGGAGAGATTGCCGCCGTCGACCGTATCAAGGAAGTCGAATCGGATAGGGAACTCAGCTCCAAATTCGTTGAAAACAACTGGTCCCAACAGTCCTTCTGGTTCCTCTGCGACCACGATTTGCGCTGGCACGCTGAGATGTTGTCCGCCGAAGTTCAGAAGAACGCTATTCTCCTCCGGAACGCAGTCGAAGCCCCAGGCATAGTTCTTGGGGCCTGCTGGCAGACCGAACTTCTCGCGCATCCATTGGCCACCCCATGGCCCCGGATCAAAAAACGGCACCACACGAAATGGCCTCCGAACGATGTCTTTCATCGCCTTACGCAACACATCACCACTCACCATGCGAGGCGTAGACGGATCATCGAGATCAACGAACCAGTCCATCGCAGCAAAGATTTCATGCCGCAGTGCATCACCAGCTCGCCAGTCAAGGAAGAACGCATTCTTGTAGAGCAGGCCAGGTGAGTCCGTTGCATTTTTAAAGCCAAGGTTGCCAACCTGATGAGCACGCTGCCGTGCCTGAAGCACCCAACGAGTGGTACTGAGATAGACCAGCAGATCACTTTTTGCCGCGACGCGCGAAGCTCCAGGACCGATGATGACAACCGGGCCCAGGTGATTGTCCACCCGTGCCTGAGCTTCCCGTAGCTTCGCTTCATCGAAGTAGGCATCAATCGTCCACGGACGCATGTATGCAAAGACTGGATCTTCTCCAAGAGTCTGAGCAAACTTCTCCCGCAACTTGTCGGGATGAAGAAATACTTCTTCGCTTCGTACGACGAGAGCCTGCGGGATAGCTTCGTGCAACGCTCGCAGAAGTTCATCCGCAATCACCCCGGGATAGCACTCGAGAACAATTGTGCTTTTAGCGGCAGACGTTGCAGACGCGAGCTTACTGACAACATCCGCGACTCCTTGCACGCATGAGCCAAGGGGCGCGTCGATATCGATCGTTGGGTTGAGTTCGTAGAAAGTTCTCATCCGCCCTCAGAGTCGTTCTATTGCCTCGTAAGCATCTCATATATGAGTGAAATACGCTATTTCGATCTAATGTTTTGCGTAAGCGATCATTTGCGCAAATGGGAAATGAGGACGAGGGTAAAACGGAATCAATGATGGTTTCGCAAGGGTAGATTTGGGAATTCGCATCGGTGAAATCCAGAGCGAATGCCTTGAGAGAAGTTCCGTTTCTTTCAGGAAAGATCAGAGAAGTTCTGATTCTCTTCGGGGTGAGAAGGGCGCAGAAAATGGCCTGGACTATCTTATGAACGAGTCCAGGCCATACCGATCATCAATCTTCTTAAATTAGTCGCGTGTTGCTTCGAACAGGAACCAGCTACGGCGTTGAGATTGATCAATCCAATTTTCTAGAAGGCTTGCAGTAGCGACATCACCAGCATCGTCACATAGCGCATGTACCGCTCGCATCGATAGAGTGAAGGCTTTCTCATCCTCATGCAATTCGCTCAGCATGTCTTTGGGCGTTACGAAGTCCGCATCGTTGTCCGGAATGCGGGCCAGGCGCGCAATGTGGCCGATTGATCGGATCGTCGTCCCTCCGAGTTTTCTGACACGCTCAGCAACGTCGTCTGTCATTGCAAAGATCTGATCACCATGATCGTCAAGCAGCAGATGGTAGTCACGGAAGTGCGGGCCACTCATATGCCAATGAAAATTCTTCGTCTTGAGATAGAGGCTGAAGGTATCAGCGAGAAGCGCGTTTAGTGCTCCGGTGATCTGTTTAACAGATTCGTGATCAATGTCCGAAGGTGTTTTTAACGGAGAGATTTGACGGTCTACAAGATCGCTTTTCTTTGACATTGGGTTCCTCGCAATATGGGGCCAGAAAATCTCTGGCCTCACAGCATCTTAAATAATTTGTTTGCAAACAGAATGATTCCGTCTCTCACGACTTGCCGTCTGAATGAGATGGCTCGCAGGTGCCTCAAATTCGATGTTGAGGCGGTTGAGTCTTAGACTCCGGCGTACACGAGTGTTGTGAAGAAGGACGGAGTGATCAGGAATTGTCCGAACTTCGCATCGTATGCCGCCGTTGGTTTTGCAGCTATTGTTTCCTGAAGAGAGCGGCCTTCTTTCTTCAGTTTTGCCACATTGTTCCTGATAGTCACGAGCATGGTGTGAAACTCTACAAGCCCAGCTTTATTGCCAATTGGGCCATGTCCTGGGACGACGATCATCTTGTCTGTCGCAGTCGCTACATTCCTTTCGGCAGCGCGGATCATTCCATCGATGCTGCCGCCGGTCGAATAGTCGATGAACGGGTAGATGCCATTCCACCACGTGTCTCCTACGTGAATGACGTCCGCCTGCTCAAAGACCACAGAGACATCACTGTCAGTATGAGCAGGCCCATAGTACTTCAGCGCGATATTGGTGCCATTGTGATGTTCGCTACGCTCAGTGCTGAATGTAGTTGTAGGAAGAGCGCCCGCGGGTGCCGGAGGAAAGGTCCACTGCCATCCCTCGACTCGTGTGGCAGTAGCTAAATGCTTCTTGGTATTTACGTGAGCGGTGATCTCAGCTCCAGCGGAATGCACCCAGTCATTGCCGTCCGTGTGGTCCGTGTGCCAATGCGTATTGATTAAGCGTGTGATGGGATCGGGGCTCAGGCTCTTGAGAGCTGCTGCAATGCGCTGTTTCGAAACAGTGAATCCAGAATCGATCAGAAGCTTTCCGTCCTTCCCCGTAAGAACTGCTATATTCCCACCCGAGCCTTCCAGAACGCTAATGTTTCCGCGGAGGGCGTGGACCTTGATCTCGGCCTTAGCGGCTTCCTCGATCATCGTCGGCACGATGCCTTTCTTCTGAGCGAAGACAAGGTGCGGTGCGAAGGCTGTAGCTGCTATGCCCGTTCCAGTTGAAGCAAGGAAGCGGCGCCGTGAGATGAGTAATCGCCTTTGATTGTTCATTGTTTTCTCTCTCAGATGATTTGTTGACGCTATTCCACGATGACAATCTTGTTAAGAAACCACGTTATTGCTTGGTCTCGTCTATACAGCTTTTGAGGGGCGTAGCCGCGACATCCGTCTTGGGAAGAACGGACTTCATGTGCAGAACGCAGGAATATCGCGGGAAGTTTAAGCGACCATCTCGATGTACGTGATCTGCTGTTTGTTATCGAGAAGCCTTTGATTGTGCACGCTACTGCTAATAGACCAAAGACCTCATATCTGTCATCACAAAAGTTATTCGCTGGAGTGCCGAATCCTTGAGGGATGCGAGCTGCTCTATCATTCGCGATGACCAGGATGCACACGCGCCGGTGCGAGTTTTGTTTAGTAGCCCGTCGGCCGATATTTCGCGACGAAAACTCCCCGCATCGTTATAAAGAGCGATCCCGGCCCAAGCGAATTTCGCTCTGGAGCCGGGATCGCTATCTTGACTGAAGTGTTCTCTTGAAATGAAGAGCGTTCAAGAGCCTGTAATTTAATTCATCCACGACTCAGAATTACTTCACGGTGAGTGCCACCGATGTCTGCTGTGTCACCGAGCCCGCTGTGGCAGCGATGGTGATGTTGGATGTTCCCGCTGGAGTTACCGGCGCTGGCGTCGGCGTTGTGCTCATTTGCGGTGAACTTCCGCTGGAACAGCCTCCGGCTGCTAGTCCGGACAACAACACCACGACCGTCAGCGCAGCAAGGCGCGATGCATTTGTGAGGCGGAGACGCTTGCTGATACCTAGCAGTGATGCGAACGGTAGAAGGAATGCGGCGAAGATTCCTGCGACTACAGGTTGCATCCCGCGTCTTTGTAGCGGCTGAAGAGCAGCAGTTTTGGTGTTGGTGGTGATGGTCGCAGTGACGATGGACGGAACCGTTGACGACACGCTGGCTTGCGATGGTGAGAAGCTGCAGGTGGCATTGGCGGGAAGGCCGGAGCAGGCCAGCGATACGTTGCCCGAGAAACCGTTCACGGATGCCAGACTGAGTTGAACCTGCGCAGTGCTACCAGCGGTTACCGTCGCAGACGGCGAAGCGGAACTGAAACCGAAGGTTGGTGTGGCGCCTGCGGTCGTTGCATTCGTAATCGTTGCGAACAGGCCGTGCTGTTCCTGATCAAGACCAGCAGTGAAGTAGACCGTGCTGGTGTCCCCACCCGCCACTGCAGTTGTACCGGTTACGGAAGTTCCGCCCGTCAATAGTTCCCAAAGGCTGGCGTACTTTAGGGCTTTACCGGTGCTGTCAATCAATTGTCCCTGGTATGCGAAGGTCTTCGGATCAAAGACGTTGATGATGCCGTCGCCGAAATTACCGATCAGCAAATCATTCGAAAAGATGCCGAAGTTTGCTGGCGCGTACGCGATTCCCCATGGAGCATTCAGGTTCCCGCCGGTTGCGACGCGACTTACAAAGTTGCCGGAGGTATCGAATACGCTGACTGCACCGTTGCCCGCTCCGTTGACGCTCAGATATGGTGCGCTGGCGGAGCGAAGTGCGTAGTTCACAAACACCTGCGTTCCGAGAACGTGGACAGAGAATGGAGCATATCCCGCTGGCAACGTGGGATCAACGAAATTACCTGCAAGCTTGGTCGGTGCGAATGTGCTGTCGTAGACCTCGATGGCGTTGCCGGTCCCGAAGTTTGCGGCAAGGATATAGCTCTTGCTGGTGACGCCACCGGAAGCAATATTCAGAATGGCGAGTCCTGGATAGGACGCACCGGCTGCGTTGTTGTTGATGGCGACCGTTGAAATTGCATTCGCCGTGCCCAGCTTCGAATTCCAACCAGAGATGGTGCCATCGAGAGTTGAAAAGAGGAAGCTGGCCTTGGTGCCGTTTGCCAACAACATACCAACTGCTCCACCCGTTGTGACAGAACCCGCAGGCAACCCTGGAGCGGTGTTCGGAGCAGCAGCGGAAGGCACAATCACCTTGAACGAAACAGTCCCCGCTGGTGGAACAACGTAGTTGTATCCGGTGTTCGCAGCGCTAATCCAGAACGTTCCGCTTGCACTAATGGCCCAGGGATTCTTGAAGTTGGGATCAGTATTGGTGGCCGTGACGGAACCGTCCGACAAGAGATTTGTAACTTTATAGGACTGACCGGCGATTGGAAGTGTGGCGGCAAGAATAGCGGCGGTGTGCAGCAAAAACTTTCGGATCATTTGCATGGAGACACCTTTTCGTTCGCATATAGCGACCAGAGAAAGGTAGGCCCGCACACGGCGCGAAGTGTCGCTATCGTGTCACACATACGTCATTTGAGCGTCATGTCATTGCAGGGAAGCAGGAACACGAGTCAGTTTATGTGCGCGAGGACTGACAGAATTGCCAGTCCTCGCACATCTGCTAGAAGCTGTAGCGGAGGCTTGCCTGCATAGAACGCTGGCCGGTTTTGCTGGTCAAAGGTGGAACTGGTGGGGTTAACGTCAGGAGCGGACCGGTCTCGAGTGGCGGCATGATTGGATTGTCGAACCCAATCTATTTCAACTTTCATCCGCAGTTCTAATCTCGGAGCTTACGGCACTCCTCATGTTATCTATTCTCAAGAGGCCAGCTTTGAATTGGCCTCTTTCATTGCGAGAGCAAACGATGTCGGCCATTTAAGTAAGAACGGCAGATTCCACTTGTTATTCGCGAGATTGTCCAATCGCCGTTAGGTAACGCAACGTGGCTAGCGAAGGTAGAAAGAAGTATGCACCACCACGTACGCGTACGAAACGGGGAATTCCCCCGACAGTTCTACGTTCCCCCAATTGTTCCGATGGCAGAGTGAAACTATCAGGCGGTGCAGCACCTTCAATGCGTTCGCGGCTACCCAGTAGCGGATCGCTTTCATCTGTGAGTGCGTCAAACTTTGTGCTCATCAACCAGGCACTTTGTAGGAACTCGAACTGCCGCGCGAGGTTGGCATTCAGGCACATGAAATGAATTCCTTCGTGTGTACTCGTTTCGTCTGTCTGTGTCGAAATAGGAGTGTTTTTGAATTCGCGACCGCGTCGAAGGATGCGGTGGAATCTTGACGAGGCCTTGGCATCAGAGTTCAAGGTTTTCTCGCCGAGGCCTAAAAGAGTGAGCAGCCGTTTAATGCCGCTGACCGGAGGTGAAGGCAGGTCCCCATTGCGCGGGTTTGCTCGGCGAATGTGCGCGCCAAACGGGCACTTCAGGCCGTCAGGGTCCGAAGCAAAATCAAAATGATTGCGATTATCATTCGTATCAACACCTGGAATGGGACTGCTGGATAGCGGCACCAATGGCGTGCCATCCTTTCTGCGTCCAACCATTGCTTCGGCCATCATTTCCGCAGTTGCTTCATCCTCAGAGTGTCCACGAATGAAACGCCAGAATTCGTCTACGTTTTGTTCCAGCGTACGAAGCACGAGATACGATCCGTTGCGCCCGAAGTCGCGCATGTTTGGCTGATCCTCTGCGACGGGAAGCAGATCGGCTGACGATGCGTCAGAAGGTAACAGTGGCCTATCGGTGTAGCGGTTGTATTCGTTGGGATAACCGAGCAGAACCTCGCCGAGAGTGATGCGGTTGGTGTAAGTATCCTCAATCTGTTGAGGAACTCGCGATCGCTCCCAATCGAGTTCCGGCTGACTCACTCCGTCTGTAAATCCGAACGGCTCTGTACCGCCGAGGTACGAAGTGTTGAGTTCACTGACAACGCGAAATGCTTCGTTCCACCCGCCTGACTGAATGGCTTCTTTCCACGCATCCAGTCCGCCTGGGCGGGCGTAGAGCATCACAAGCACATCGACCTTGTTGTTCTCAGATCCCCAGAACCACTGCTCAGGTGCGCTCTCGCCGACATCGCCCAATAACCGTGCACGAGCGTTGTTGTTCAAACCCGTTTTGAATTCAGTTGAGAATTGCGACAGCAAAGCGGATGAGCATCCAAGCTTCGTTAATCCCTCATACGTGAACGCAACCTGAAGCGCAGTCTGTGGAGCGTCAGAGAGTGCGACCGCATTGGTCACGGGAGCTGTTTCGATCCAGCCCCGCGTCTTCTCCGCGTCCTTGATCGTGGCCAGAAGGAAACAGCAGTCTGTTAATTTGCCGTAGCCAAAACGCACAATGCCTTGAATGGCTTCAAACTCAACCGAACCCATACGTCCTCGCTCACCTTAGATCAACGCTAGCCAAGCTGCTGCCTCTTTTTCGCTCATAGATTGTTTTTCCAGGCCCGCACGAATCAGCAGGTTGCGATGTTTATTCGCCGCCGTAAGTCCGGGATGCGCGTTGAACCAAACTTCGGTTGGCAACTGGTGTCTACGCAAAACACGCTTGAATGTTTGTTCGTCCTGACACCCATCCAGCAGCAACCATCTGGTGCGTGGATAGCCGATACCGTTGCTGAAAGTTATGTTCAGACCAAAGCCGACTTTATTGATGAAGTCGTCCATGTAGCTTTCCAGACTGCCGTCGTAGATGCTGGAAAATAGCATGCGCTGACCGCCATCCATGAAGACCCAACGTGCAAAGTGAATTGTGGAAACACGGGCAAGATTTCCGCTGTGGTAAAGATGACGCGCAGCGTAGTCAGTAAACAGAAGAAGAAGCCGAACAACCCACAGTCGCAACCGGCCAGGCTTCAAGCTACCGAAGACGTTGAATTGATTTGTAACGTCTTGGTTTTCCATCTCCAGAAGCTTTTCTGAATGATTCGGGTCGACCGGAGGCGCTATAGCGGGATCGTTCTTTTCCCAGTGCCGTATTTGCAGGATCAAGAAGGGAAGAAGAATCAGTAGAAGTGGCGAGAAGAGAAGAAAAACGACGGGAACGAGAATAAGATTCAATGCGTTTTGAATGCGCCACGCGATGGGAGTTGGTATAGGAGACGTAAGCCGAAGCTCACCCTGCGCCTTGGATCTATCTACTGTGGCTTGGAGAGCAAGTCGAACATTCTCTGCGGAATCCGCGCGCATGTCTTCCTTTAGCTTTTGCTTCAGAAATCGTCGCAGCGTTTCTTCTTCTCTTACCTGAACGACAGTGCGACCGCGCCAGTTTACGTAGGTTGCGGCTGCATCCGTCCGACTTGCATTGAGCCAGTCTCCTAAATCAGATCCATCTTTGTAGGTGGAGCAGTTGGTGAATAGCTTTACCAAGCCTGCTCGTGCTACGCGAACGAGATCGTTGCGAAACGTCGACTCTTCACCATCGATTTCAGCAAGAAAGACGAGATATTCAGGCAAACCGGTTGTGGGCAGACCATAGACTGCTCGGTCTGCGTTAGCAAGATCCTGCACTACGAGCAAACGTGCAAAGTGAAGCTGTGGGAAGGTGTGAAGCGGAATGAGATCGTTCTGCGGATCGTAGACACCTGGTTTCTTGTTCATACCGCAGAGAAGCTGATGAACTACCGCCGCAGCTCCGGGCCGAAGCGGCGCGGCGTACATTACGCTGGCCTGAGGCGTCATGGCAGATCACTCGGCGTCGGCTCAAAATGGGGCTCCGAATTCATGCGGTGCCGTAGCTCTGAAAGAGTGGCGTACATCACCTTGCGCGCTCGGCTTTGATTGCCAAGTGGACGATGGTCCGCGATACAGTGCCAGGGATTGAAGGAGAGAAGCCGCGCCATTTGTATGGCGTATGCGAAGCTGACGGCCTGCTGCGGTAAGCGCAATGTCGCCACCGTAACCCGCGGAGAGAGTTTTTCCGGCCACAACACACCTGCATTTTCCAGAGGCATTCGAAACGAATCGGTCTGAACTTGCACCTTCATTTCGAAGTCGACTGTTTCACTCGAAAGCCGACTTTCCAAGGCGAGGCGGAGATAGTCGTCGGGCGGTCGCCGAGGGAGGCGCGGAACCGGTGTACGGTGATTCGACGCAGGCCAGAATGAGTACTGCATCGCTTGGCCTTCGCCCATGAGGTAAGGGACACAACTGAAGTACGGCGCCTCCAATGGGCTACTTTGCGTCTTTGTCCACAGGCCTTGCATGAGCAGATCGAGGATATGGCTCTGCGTGAAATTCAGGAAGTGGTAGATGGATGCATTCTGTAGGCTGGCACGTTGAAGGTTTGCATTCGACTTTATGTCGCCTGTAACAAAGGTGGGTGTGCAGACCGCGAGAAAGTCCTGGGTGAACTTTTCTTCCTGCATCAGCTTTGGCCCCGGAACATCCATGAGCTTTACGCTAATGCTCATGAAACCTACGTCATCGATGTCGGGTGTGATGTAAGGGCCTGGTCCTGAAAAACGCACAAAGGCAGGGAAGGTACGGGCCTCGCCAAAGATGCCTTTCGCAAGATGAGTTGGCAATGCGTCGTGCACGATGAATTCACCGCGAACGATGCCATGAGTTTTTGTATTTCCTCCCCGCTCAAAACGTCCGGGTTTCCAGAGGCCAGTCATTTGTTGACGAAAGCTGGCGATAACATCCTGGTTAAATTCGTTTTCGTGGGGCAATAGCTTTTCTTCGGCCAGTGCCAGATGTTCGTTGACACGACGCGCGTTCATGAATGCTGTGGTCAAGCGCGCAACTGGGTCTCGCAGTGTCGCGTCGAATGCGGGGCGGAACCAAGGGTCGACACGCCGCTCTATCTGGATAAGACGGGTCAACACATCCGCTGTGATGTCTTTGATCCGTGAACCAGTTTGGGCCTTTGGGATTGGTTGGTCTGGATTGGCTTCGGCACGGGGATCAACCATCCACATACTCCCGAAACAGCGTTTCAAGTTGTCCTGAATCTGAGAGGACAGGCGGGTTTAGATAAGGACTTATGCCGCAGGAAATTGGAGCGAGAAATGAATCGTCCTCTTCGTGTCCCAATAGACGAGGCCAAGGTAAAGCTGCGGGGCAATGAGACGAATTTCATCGCGCACATGCTTCGCCAAGAGCGATGTCTTCGAATAATCGAGGATGATGCAGTCCTTCCCGTCGAAAAGGCTCGGGCCAACGTAGACCTGCGCAACGATTGCATTCACTCCCAGAGACGAGATGCGATTGGTCAACGTTCCGTGCTTGGCATCAAAGGTTTTTCCCTGCCAGGCAAAGATATTAACGATCGACGCAATGTCATGCGTGAACTTCGTACCGGGCGCAAGAATAGCCCTGCCATCGGCCTCACCATTGGGTATGGGGCCGACAGTGCCGCCTTTGAAGGCGTCGTCCAACTCACTGTCAGAAAGATTCAGAAGATCAGATGCGGAATAAGACATGCACACCACCTTGTTGCCCTATGGCAAACTCGCTACGAATGCGGCTGTGGGGACTGCTCAGGCAACACTATTCGCTTGATCCTTCTGTATGTCAATAAAAAACGGGATGACCACGCGGCCGGAGCTGAACAATCTATGACGAAGACGTGTGTGCATCCTGCAGGATGTCGGCTGCGGCTTTCTCTCCGATCATGTAAACCGGGCATGCCAGAAAGAAGCCCGGGATGCGTGGAAAGATTGACGCATCCACTACGCGTAGCCCTGCAGTCCCGTGCACTCTGAAGCGACTGTCAATAACGCCACCGCTTTCTGCATCTCCTATAGGACAAGTGCAGGATGCGTGATGCCCCCAGGCCTGCGCTCGAATATATTCACGAATCCGATCGGGTGTATCGATCGCTGTACCGGGAAATTCCTCTTTCTCAATTAGCCCTTTGTCTACTAACGACGAACTGATCGAACGTACGAATTCAAGTCCTTCAACAACCGCATTGAGATCTTCATCATTATCCGGAGTGCCTTCCTCGAAGTAGGCGAAATCGATCAACGGAGTGTCTTTGGGGTTGGCTGATCGTAGAGAAACGGTACCGGCGCGGTTGTTGGTGTGCGCCTTTAACACGGCCCATGTGAGGCAGTTTGAATCGGTAATGAATTCGCGAGAGTATCCGGGGAAGTAGCCTTTGAAGCTGCCGAGAAATGCAACACAGAAGAGGTCTGGAGCAATTCGATCACCGGAGCGGCGGAACACCGCAAGCACAGCGCCGTTTGTCGCATAGGCGCCACTGCGGCAACGTTTCCACTTAGCGAACTGCGGATCGGTGGTGTCAAACCGAGCATCCTTCAGGATGTGCCAAGCAGAGAATTTCATCCGGTACACAACGCTGATCTCGTACCTGTCTTGAAGATTCTTCCCCACGCCCGCAAGATGTTTTCGTAATGGGATTCCGAAGTGAGCGAGATGCTCCTGAGGTCCCACACCAGAAAGCATTAGTAGCTGCGGTGTATTGAATGCACCACCGCTTAGAATCACTTCACGGCTCGCGAAGATCGACTTACGCTCTCCTGTGGAGTCATTGGGATTGGCATGTGCGCGGTACAGCTTCTCGCCCTTCAGATATTCGACTCCGATGGCGCGATTCTCATCATCAAAAAGGATACGAGTCGCAAGAGCGTTCAACTCCACACGAAGCCGATCGGGATAACGCTTCTGCACATCAAGAAGTCGTTCACGTGTGCCATTCCGCGCGTGGCCATGTGTCGTTAATGGAAGATACCGAAGGCCAAATGCATCTTCTCCGCACGTCCGTGAGTCGTTCGGATCGAGCAGACTTTGCAGGAACCATCGCAGACGCTGCCTGAAATGGCCAAGCTCCTGATTAGCATTTTGCGCAGAAAATAGAATGGTATTCAGCAGGTCGCGGTTGGCGAGGGACAACATCGGGATAGCTTTTTCCGTGTGGAGCCATCCATTGAATCCGTGGCGAGAGGGGTTGAAACCGAAGAGAGCTGCGAACCGCAGAAGCGGAAGATAATGACAGTTCTCCAACTTCTGAAAGTGGCGGCGCATTGTTTTCGGATTCCAACCAGGGTCGCCCGTTAGAGCTTCAATGGCCGCCCAATCTTCATCTGCGGGATACACAAAGATCATCGCGTTGTGGGCTGTACATCCGCCCAGTGTTCCAGCCCGTGGATACAGGACTCCATCTACCGGCTTGCCGTCATAGTCCTTGCCGTATTTAGGATCTTTTTCCTGTTGCTGCTGATTCCGATAGTGTCGAACGAAGAAGTCCCAACGGAGCGCTTCATTCTCAGAGGCGAATGGATGAAAGCAAGGGACATCGTAGGTCGTGGGGAGTCGAGCAGCATCTGCATAAGCAGGATCTCCGCCCTGTAGCAATCGAGGGTCACCACCGGCTTCCAGTAACACCACCGTGTGCCCTGCCTCAGCCAGTCGTGCTGCCACAGTGCCGCCTCCGGCTCCAGAACCAACAACGATGTACTCTGCTTCGGCAATCTGGTCCATCGGTCTCCTCAAGACAATCGTTGCTAATGCTAGCCTCGTGCATCCGGCCGGGAACGCAAGTATGTAAAACACAGGAATTTGGGTATCAGGGAACTGCCGGTGCAATTCAGATTGTTGATTACATTGCGCTCTGCGTGTGGTAAAAAGTACACCTTCCTGGTTCGTTTCACTTCGTGGCGTTGAATAAGGCAGTATCCCCTACTTAGCCAGGTCCGGAGATCGCATGAGCGTACTGAAGCGTCTTGCGTGGGTAATCGTTGCTCTGGTTGTTTGCGCGTTGATTGTGGTGTACTTCTTTATCCACCCAATCATCCTCTTCCATCCCAAAGATGAAGCCATGCGCGCAGGTCGCGCCGCTGCATCGTTTCCGGCTGCGGATGAAGATTACTACCACGATATGGACGGCGCCATATCCCTTACTCCTGAAGAGATCAAGGGACGCAACATGTGGATCGCCTGGACGGGAGGCGACGACCGCCTCTGGGACACGCTGGCTACCACCAGCTTAGGCACGCTTGATTTTTTGAAGACCCTTTCTTCGCGTCCAGGGCTCAAAGCATCTCGCAGCAATCGGTGGGACTACTTGGGTCTTGTGAATGAGCCATGCTATATCCAGGCGACCGGACCCGATCCGAAACGATATGGGCTATGGCTCGATACGCGCGATCCCGCGTGCGGTCCCGAGCCTTTTGAAAACGAGGCCAAGTATCCCGGTGTGCAGCTTGGAGCGCGTGGCAAGAACATTCCAGCCGGTTCGTTTTATGGATACGCCACGGGCATCGTTGGCCTCAGACTCTTTCCCAACCCCGAGTTCGACGAAAAGGCGGCGAAGCACTGGGACCCGGTACGCTATTACACCGATCCCACGTACTACAACGACAAGAACCTCGTAAGGCCGTACCGAGTGGGTATGTCTTGCGGCTTTTGCCATGTGGGTCCGAATCCGCTTAAGCCACCAGCCGATCCAGAAAATCCCAAATGGGAGAACCTGAGCTCTAACGTCGGCGCGCAGTACTTCTGGATCGACCGTATCTTTGCGTGGCAGTCCGATATGAGCAGTTTTCCCGTGCAACTGTTTCATGCTTCACGCCCGGGAACGCTGGATACTTCGCTCATCTCGACCGACAACATCAACAACCCGCGAAGCATGAACGCGGTGTACGATCTGCCGTCGCGCATGGCAGCGGCGCAACGCTGGGGACGCGAGACGTTGCGAGGCGGTGAACAGGACAACAAACAATTAAACGACTTCATTTCGTCTGGTCCTCTGACGAACTTCTACCAGGCCCCGGACCTGGTAGAGACGCCACGCGTGCTGAAGGACGGAGCCGACTCAGTAGGTGTTCTTGGCGCGCTAAATCGTGTCTATCTCAACATCGGACTCTACAGCGAAGAGTGGACGAAGCATTTCCGTCCGCTTGTCGGAGGTCAGGATGTTAGTCCAATCCTGATCAAGACGGCGAATGAGAAGTCGGTGTACTGGCAGGTGACACAACAACAAACGCCCAACATGGCGTTGTTCTTCCTGAAGAGCACTGCGGGACATCATTTGAAAGATGCTCCTGGTGGCGAGGCTTACCTGACGAAGGATCAAGCTCAACTGGAGCATGGCAAGACTGTATTTGCAGATCGCTGCGCACGCTGCCATTCCAGCAAGATTCCTCAGCCCGCTCCGGGACTTGATCCGAACGGGTGCTCTGGTAAGGATTACCTCAACTGTTGGAATCGTTACTGGGCGTGGACGAAGACCGATGATTTTAAGACGAAGATGCAGGCCATCGTGCATCAGCCTGACTTCCTTGAGAACAACTATTTATCCACAGACCAGCGTGTTCCTGTAACGCTACTCAAGACCAACGCATGCAGTCCATTAGCCACCAACGCAATCGCGGGAAATATCTGGGATAACTTCTCCTCCAGTACGTACAAGGATCTTCCGTCTGCTGGAACCATCACCGTGTATCACCCATACACGGGTGAGCCGAGCCAGTATGTGCTTCCCGCAGGTGGGCGTGGATACACCAGGCCGCCTTCGTTGATAAGCGCATGGTCGACCGCACCGTTCCTACTGAATAACAGTGTCGGAACCTTTGACCCAAGCCCGTCGGTTGAAGCACGTATGCGATCGTTCCAGGATTCGATTGAAAAGATGCTGTGGCCAGAGCGTCGTGACAAAGACACTTTGCTCCCGGACAAGGTTCCAGGCGTGATTGACCGTACAACGCAGGAAAGCTATCTATCGGTCCCGGCCGGGTTCATTCCTCCTGCATTGCGACCATTGCTCAGTCCGGGCAGCAGGCTCTTGCCCGCCGTCTTTGGTGAAGATTCGATTCGTATCGGTCCTATTCCAGCCGGCACTCCTGTTGATCTGCTTGCAAACCTGGATCTGCTCGGCGAGGGTGTGAGCCCGGCGGAACGTCCGGCACGGCAGGAGCGAGTCGTGAAGCTATTGGTGAAGCTGAAGCTTGATCTTGCGAAACTGCCCGCTGGAGCTACCAACGAGCAGGCACAACAGGTATTCGCAAACCTGCTGCCGGAGATGCTCGCCCTTAGCAAGTGCCCAGACTACGTTTCCAACCGTGGGCACTACTTCGGCACAAGTTATGCGCACGAAGAGCCAGCTCTTACGGATGCGGACAAACGAGCACTGATCGAATTTATCAAGACCTTTTGAACCCGATGCGAAACGGCCATTGCACGCACAATGGCCGTTTTGTGTCTTGGTGTGAGCTGTATGAACGGCACTGTCTAGGCACGCCACCACTCGATGCCTCGGAGTGGCTCTGCCGATACGGTCTTCCTCATTCCGGCCGGTTTATTGCATACGAGGACGATTTCTCTCGATTGACGATGCCTTTTAAGCCTCGCTTAAGGTTTGAAAAGTACCGTTGCATTATGGAGTTCCGCGCGAAAGTTTCTTCAGGGATTGGCACCGTACTGATTGCCCTCAGTTCGATCAGTGTCGCCCAACAGGTGCAGGTAACAACGCCGAGGCATTTGACGCTGCCAGATGCCATCCAGCTGGCTAAAGCGAATGAGCCTACCTTCGCCACGGCGTTGGCTACGCAACAGAGCGCAAAGATCGATGCCTACCTTGCGAAGGCGGCGCTGTTGCCTTCCGCCACGTACCACAACCAAATGCTCTACACCCAGCCGAATGGGCAAACAAATCAGGGCGGGCAAGTGGGTGCGCAGGCTTCGCCGATATTTATTGCAAACAACGCGGTTCATGAGTACGTGAGCCAGGCTGTTGTCGACGAGAAGGTCGGCTGGAAGGGCATCGCAGATGCCCAGGTAGCGTCTGCGAATTCCGCTCGTGCGGCGGCAGAGCTTGAGGTCGCACGGCGTGGCCTCGTTGCAACAGTTGTTTCGCTTTATTACGCCGTAAGTTCTTCAGCGGCAAAAGCTCGGGTTCAGACAGAAGCCTTTGCAGAAGCGAAGGACTTCACCACAACGACACAGCAGCGAGAAGCTGCCCGTGAGGTTGCGCATGCAGATGTTGTGAAGGCCCAGTTGCAGATGCAGCAGAAGCAGCGAGACTTGAGCGATGCCAAGGTCGCAGAGCAAAAAGCCACGCTGGAGCTTGCTGTGCTCATGTTTCCTGATCCGCGCACTCCGTATACGACAGACCCGCCACCAGTATCACGCAACCTTCCCACCAAGGAAGAGGTTGATCAGGCAGCATCAACGAACAATCCGGAGATACGAAGCGCGCTGGCTGGATTACGAGCGGCGAATGCGGGTGTGACTTCTGCGAGGGCGGCGTATTTACCGGATCTGGGGTTGAACTTCACCTACGGAATCGATGCGCCTCAATTTGCAAAGCGGGGCCCGGATGATGTTCGCAATCTTGGATATTCCATCAGTGGCACCATCGATATCCCCGTGTGGGATTGGTTCTCAACTCAAAAGCGAGTGAAACAGAGTGAGATTCAACGCGACGCTGCGAAAGTGACACTAACAGCCGCACAACGACGACTCATCGCAACACTTGAGGAAAGCTATACGGAAGCGGCTGCAGCGCGTGATCAGCTCGATCTGCTGGACCAGAGTGTGGTGACTGCGGAAGAGAGTCTTCGACTTACCAAGTTGCGTTATTCGGCCGGAGAATCAAGCGCTCTGGAAGTTGTGGATGCGCAAAACTCGTTTCTTGCGGCGCGCACGGCACAGGCGGATGGCGTCGTGCGATACGAAGCTGCCCTTGCTTCACTTCAAATTCTTACAGGAACCCTCTGACATGATCTGCCGTTCATTCAAGCCAATTAAGCTCGTTGTTTCGTTGCTCTGTGTTGCGTCGATAGGTGGCTGCAAGAAGGCTGTGGACGAAGCACCTCCTGCAGTTGTTACCGTGGAAGCAGAGAAGCCCGAACGCGGAGAGATTTCCGAACATATTGCTGCAGATGCGACCCTATCGCCTCTGGCGCAAGCAGCCATTTCGCCCAAGATCACAGCGCCTGTGCGGACGTTTTATGTGCAACGTGGTTCAAAGGTGAAGGCTGGGCAGCTGCTTGCGGTATTGGAGAATCGAGATCTCGCAGGGCAGGCACTGGACAACCAGGGACAATACACAGCAGCGCAGGCTTCATTTCAGATGCAGACGCAGGCCCAGGTACCGGAAGACTATGCCAAAGCCGAGTTGGACGTTGCTCAGGCGAAAGCACAGTTGAAGTTGCAGGGAGAGATTGTTGCGGCGCGCCAAAAGCTGTTGCAGGAGGGGGCAATTGCCGGACGCGATTACGATACCGCGGTGGCGGCGCTTGCGCAGGCGCAGGTTGCATACGACACTGCGTCCAATCATCTTCATTCACTGAAGAGTGTTTCCAGCGAAGCCACGAAACGGCAGGCGCAAGGTCAGCTTTCATCCGCTAAAGGAAAGTATGAAGCCGCAGAAGCGCAGGTGTCGTACTCACAGATTCATACGCCAATTTCCGGTGTGGTGACAGATCGTCCTTTGTTTCCGGGAGAAACAGCCAATACAGGTACACCGCTGATCACGGTGATGGATACGTCATCCCTTTTAGCAAAAGTTCATCTTTCGCAGATCGTCGCACAGAGACTCAGTTTGGGAGATGGAGCATCAGTCACAGTACCGGGTGTTGATGAGCCTGTCACCGGCAAGGTCAATCTGATCAGCCCTGCGCTTGACCCTGGGAGCACGACGGTTGAGGTGTGGTTGAAGATCGACAATACCGCAGGAAAGTACAAGGCGGGAACTCCTGTTCACACATCCATCATCGGTCGCACCGTGCCGAACGCTGTGAAGATTCCGCTGGAAGCAGTTCTGACTGCTGAAGATGGCAGCAAGTCCGTCATGGTCGTAAACAATGACGGAACGGCGCACAAAGTAGCGGTACAGCTCGGAATAAATGATGGCGAAGATACGCAGGTAGTACAGGGGCTCAACGGCTCAGAAACCGTGATTACGAAGGGCGCTTACGGACTGGATGAAGGAACCAAAGTAAAGGTCGGCAAGCCTGGGGCTGAGGGAGAGGACAAGTAATGGAAGGTCGTCTTCTCGCAACAGATCAGAAGCCATACTGGCTCGTACGTTTTCGCGGACCGATCTTTTTCTTTCTGATCGTGCTGTCCCTTGCTGGAATCTATGCGGCGCAAAAGGTCCCGATCTCCGTGTTCCCGGACACCAATTTTCCGCGTGTAGTCATTGGTGTCGACAACGGTGTGATGCCCGTTGATCAGATGCAGGTAACTGTCACCAAGCCCATTGAAGATGCTGTAAATTCGGTGCCCGGCCTGGTAACAGTACGATCCAATACCAGCCGCGGATCAGCGGAAGTCAGCCTCTTCTTCGACTGGAATGTGGATATGTTCCGCACGCTGCAGTTGGTGGACGCAGCGTTAAGCAAAGCTCGACAGACCCTACCTGCTACAGCCACAATCACGACTAATCGTCTTACTTTTGCCACCTTTCCTATTCTTGGCTACAGCCTGACTTCAAACCGTCTTTCGCAGACGCAGCTATGGGAGCTGGCAACGTATCAACTAAAGCCCCCTATTAACCGTGTTGCCGGTGTGAGTACGGTCACGGTGCAAGGCGGTAAGGTCCCTGAGTTTCACATTGTGCCGAACATGGCACGTATGCAAACTGCCGGTGTCACGATCCTTGATCTGGTGAATGCAGTCCAGGCGTCGAACATTATTGATTCACCTGGTCTCTACGAATCGAACCATCAACTTGTCTTAGGGCTTGTGGGAGCTCAGGCGCATGACGCCTCTGAGTTGGGCCGGCTTGTAGTGAAGAGCACTAACAACGGTGTAGCGGTGCGTGTGTCGGATGTTGCTGCGGTGCAGCCGGGTGTGCTGCCGGTGTATACCGCTGTCACGGCTGATGGTATTCCGGCTGTTCTAATCAACATCACGCGCCAGCCATCCAGTAACACGGTAGCGGTGACAGACGCGGTTGCGGCACAGATTGAGGCGTTAAAGAAGAATCTGCCGCAGGGTGTGCAGCTCAAACCGTACTACGACCAATCGGAGCTTGTGCGTGAAAGTATCGGCAGCGTACGCGACGCCATTCTGATTGGACTGGGCCTCGCCTGCATCATTCTGTTTCTCTTCCTCGGAGATTGGTCTTCGTCTCTCGTCGCAGCATTGGTCATTCCCGTAACGGTGGCTCTTACGGTGCTTGTCTTGTGGGCGATTGGCGAGAGCTTCAATCTAATGACCCTTGGAGGACTTGCAGCTGCAATTGGCCTCGTCATCGACGATGCGATCGTGGTGGTCGAGAACATTGTTCTGCATCGAGATAACGGCGAGTCACGTGCAGAAGCGGCGCGGCTAGCGCTGAAAGAGATTGCGGTCCCACTTGTGGGCTCAACGATTACGCCAGTGGTCGTGTTCCTACCTCTCATTTCGGTCACTGGTGTTACGGGTAGCTTCTTTCGAGCACTCGCCATCACCATGACGATCTCTCTCCTAACCTCGTTGTTGCTTGCCGTAACTTGGACACCGGCGTTGAGCCTTGTTCTGTTGCGTCACACCAAGAAGGAGAATGTTTCCAACGAACACGAACAGCATGGTCGCGTGATGCAGAAAGTGCTTCACTGGCACGAGCGCGGACTTTCATGGGCATTGAGCCGACCGTTCTGGCTACTAGCGCTCTGCGGCGTGCTCATCGTGGGAACGTACGTTGGCTATCAGGCGCTTGGCTCGGACCTATTGCCTGAGATGGACGAAGGCGGTTTCATTCTTGACTACATCATGCCTGCCGGAAGTTCTCTCACAGAGACGAATCGTGTACTGGAACACGTTGACCGGATTCTTCACTCCATGCCTGAAGTGGAAAGCACTTCGCGTCGCACCGGCCTGCAGATGGGACTCGCTGCGGTGACTGAGGCCAACACAGGCGATATGACGGTAAAGCTGAAGAAGAATCGCAGTCGCGGAATTGATGAAGTCATCGCAGATGCCAGGGCTGAAATCAAGAAGACGGAACCGGGACTTGATGTGGAGTTTGTTCAGGTCCTTCAGGATATGATCAACGATCTGTCCAATGCGCCGGAGCCAATTCAAATCAAGCTCTATGCGAATGATCCAGTATTGCTCTCTGATGTTGCATCGCGTGTCGGTGAAGAGATTGGCAAGATTCCCGGCGTGGTCAGTGTTGAGAACGGTATCGAGAACACGATCAGTGGCCCCGCTACAAATTTTCAGATTGATCCAACCGTAGCTGGCCGTATGGGGTTCACTCCACAGGAAGCAGCTGAAGACGCAACATCAATTCTCGATGGAGTCACAACAACCGATCCACTGATCGCCAACGGGCGGCCATACACGGTTCGCGTCCGCTTGGGCGATGAAACCCGCAAGTCACTCGACGCCATTGAAAACACTGTATTCAACAGCGCCAGCGGCAAACTGGCAACGCTCGGCTCTCTGGCGCAGGTGACGCAGTTGCCACCGCAAAACGAGATTCGCCGTGAGAATCTACAGCGTCTGGTTGTGGTCACAGCACAGTTGCAAGGCTCTGATCTTGGCACTGCAATTTCAAAGGTGCAGCAGACGGTAGCGGCAATGCATCTGCCACCGACGGTCCACGTCGTGTATGGAGGGACTTACCAGGAGCAGCAACAATCGTTCCATGAACTGTTGCAAGTGCTGTTGATATCGCTTGCACTTGTTTTCGGAGTATTGCTAATCGAGTTTCGCAACTTTTCAGCTCCCATCGCGATTCTCTCGTCGTCGGTCCTTTCTGTTGGAGGAGTTGTACTTGCTCTGCTGATCACCGGAACAACGTTCAATGTGGCGTCGTTCATGGGCGTCATCATGGTGATTGGCATTGTGGCGAAGAACGGCATTCTGCTGCTGGATGCCGATGAGCGCTATCGGCATGAGGGCACATCTCCACGCGAAGCCATGCTGCATGCGGCGCAGCGCAGGCTTCGCCCCATCTTGATGACGGCGACAGCGGCAATTTGCGGTATGTTGCCCCTGGCGTTTGCCCTCGGCACGGGATCCCAGATGCTTCAACCTTTAGCGATTGCCGTCATCGGTGGTTTGGTGATCTCCATGGTGTTGAGCCTCATCGTCACACCAGTCATTTACTATCTGCTGACGGCAAAACGGCATGACAGCGAAGAACTGGAAGCCACGGCTTAATGCTTAGTCTGAAAAGAGAAGAGTCCCGCTAATCGCGGGACTCTTTTTGTTGGTTGACTTGTATTTTCTTAACGTGAAATCACCAGGATCTCAAAACTTCCCGGAAGCACCGTCGGCCTTGGATGAGGTGTCGCTGCAGTTGGTGCGGGTGCCGCGCCGTATTTCGCTGCCGATAAGAATATGCGGCCTGTTGCGGCGTCATACGCCATGGTTCGTGCGCCTTTCACCGTGGTCACAGTTTGAATCGTCGGATAGTTCGGCTTGGATGTATCCACAACCGAGACTGTTCCTTGTCCATTCGAAGAGAAGGCAAGGTGCAGCTTCCCATCGAAGCCCGCAGCATCTGGGCCGTCGCCAATTGATGCAAGACCAAGGAGCTTGCCTGAGGCGTAATCCGAGATGCCCATCTTGTTCCCGTCGCACACAGAAAAGAGGCGATGTTGGGCGCGATCAATTGCGAGACCCGAGGGAGATTCGCATCCGCTTAGTGGCCAAGTTCCAACAATCGTGTGGCTCTTAGCATCAAGCTTCACAATCTCGTTCTTGTCTTCAATGTTGACGTACACATATCCTTTTCCGTCACCCTGAGGGAACTCTGGCTTGCCGGGAAGTGCGATTGTTGCCACAACCTGATTGTTCGTCGCGCTCATCACGGACACATTCTTGCTTCGACCGTTAAATGCCCACACCGAATTCGTTACTGGCTCATAGGCAATCCCATCGGGGTTTGTACCAACCGGAACCGTGGAAATGATGCTGAGTGACGTGCGATCAAACACCACGATTGCATTTCCGCCACCATCGGAGATGTACCCAGTTTTCCCATCCGGGTTCAGTGCGACACCGTGAGTCCCCTTAAGACCGCTCACAGAGCCAATCAATTTGCCTGTGGTTGTGTCAAGAACCTCAACCTTCGGTCCGTGTGTCACGTACAGCCGATGAGCTGCATCGTCGCTAAGGAGATAATCCCACCCCCCCTCACCTCCAATGGCCCAATGATTACTGACGTGGTAGTTCTGAGCGGTGCAGATGAGGGGAAATAGAAAACAGGCAACGGCCCCAGGTCTTGAGAAGCGCATGTGGTTACTCCGTAAGCAAGATGCGCGCGACCACAAGGGCCGGCATCTTCGAGTGTTCTCCGCGCAACTTAATTCCTGCTTAAATCTCAGCCTGAATTGCGAGTAAAGGTAGTGTTACCGTGACCACGGCGCCTACATCTTTGTTGTTTGTAATGCGGATGCTTCCATGGGCGTGTTCACAGAGAGCCTTACAGATAGAAAGGCCCAGTCCGGTTCCTCCACTTTTTCGGCTTCGGGACGCGTCCCCGCGGTAAAAGGGATCAAAGAGATACGGCAGATCCGCTTCCAAAATCCCTGGTCCATAATCTCGAAAGCTCATCGAAACGGATCCATCCGTGAGCGCGACATTAATCTCGACGCTTGAGTTCTCAGGCGCGTGTTGAAGCGCATTCATCAGGATGTTGGAACAGAGAAGCGATGCATCCTCATGAGCCATGCCGACAAAGGCGGCTTCCGAGAGGAGTGGCCGTGTAACCGATACCCTCTTTAGTTCTGCAAATGCTTTTGCTTGCTGAATGCTCTCGTCAAGTGCCTCGATCAGCTCGCAGGATTCGGTTTCAGCCTGTACGCTTTGCTCAAGCCGCGCCAGAGTCAGCATCTTGCCGACTGTGGCTTCAAGCCTGGCGATATCCTGCATTCCAGATGCTAAGCCCGATTGGTATTCCTCAACTGTTCGTTCCCGCAAACCCAACAACTGCACGGACGACTTGATAATGGCGATGTCTGTCTTCAGTTCGTGCGCAGCATCACTTGTGAAGCGTCTTTGTTGTTCGAATGAGCGATGTAGACGTGCCACCGTTTTCTCGATTGCAGATGCGAGCGGCTGCAGTTCCGTGAAGCGCCTGCTGCTTTCTGGTGCAACAAATGCCCAGCGTTCCGTATCAATTTGATCCGCTTCTTCGGCGAGCTCACGGATTGGGAACAGGAACCGTCGTACCAGCCAGGATAAACAGAGCGCCGTGATGCCTAGCAGGGCAATGGTAGCGATCGCGAAGAATCGTGTCGCTTCAAACACGGCATGCCAGGCCCGTCCTTCCGGCATTCCATATCGAATCACAACATGGTGCGTAATTGCTCGCGGGCTTTCGGGATCGATGATGCGCTCACCCTGCAACGTGTAAAAACGGAAGGGACGCTGATGTACTCGAACCTTTGTTACGCCGCCGGGGTTCTGAGGAAATGCGGGCATGTCCCCCTGCGAGCCTAGGGTCTTTGAATCGTCCGCAACAACGGAATAAATGGCTTGGTCCGGAATAGAGACACCATGAGCGTCTAACTTGACGCTTCCATTTTGTGTCTCTGCTTCTTGAACAGCGCCGAAGAGCGCATTGGATGTTGCTCGCAGATTTGCATCCATTGCCTCGAAGCGAACCTTACGTTCATGATTCGTGACAATTCCGATGAGAACGACCGCAGCGAGAAGCTCCAGAAGCAACACGGTGAGAGTGAGCCTGCGGCTTAGCGATACGCGCGAATTCATCACTGGCTCTCTTTGCCCCGGATTCGGTAGCCCCGATGCCGCACCGTTTCGATGATGGATTCTTTGCCTGGAATGGTGAGCTTACGTCGCAGGTTAAAGATATGCACTTCAATGACGTTATCGGTGTGTTCCCATTCGAAGTCGTAGAGATGCTCAAGTAAGACTCTTTTAGAGATGATCGACTTGGTGTGGTGAGCAAGGTATTCCAGAATGCGGTATTCGGTCGGAGACAAATCGATGATCTCGCCAGCTCGTGTAACCGTCTGCTGCACCGTATCAATCGAGATGTCACCCACCTCTAAATTGGGAGTAGCCGTACCTTTTGAGCGTCGGATGAGTGCTTTTGAGCGGGCCATGAGTTCGCGAAGATCAAAAGGCTTGCCGATGTAATCATCTGCGCCGGCATTCAATAGTTCGATCAGGCTATCTTTGCCCTCTCGCGCCGTGAGGATTAGCACCGGTGTCTTGATGTTGGACCGGCGCATATTACGCAGAACAGTTGTGCCATCACGACCGGGAAGCATCAGGTCCAGAATGATCAAATCGTAGAGGTCTTGTTCTGCACAGTGCGATCCGTCGACTCCGTCCGCAGCATGGTCGACCGCGAAGCCCGCTTCTCGCAAAGCGGCCGCAATGTTTTCGGCAAGGCGCGGTTCGTCTTCTACTACGAGCACTCTCATGAATCTCAGTCTAGACCGATATACCTTAAGCAACGCTGAAGTTTAGGTTCTGAGGGCGCGGACAGAATCGGGAACCTTAGGCCGAAATTCCGGCGCTGATTCCGAAGTTGTCGATGCTGCTGTGCGCGGAGCATACTATCTGCGACTATGTTTCACCGATCGATCCTGCCACAGCAAATTGCTGCTTCGCGGAGAGACTTTCTGCGCGGTGCCATTGGTGCGATTTCCGCCAGCACGGTGCGTAGCGGTTTTGCCGCTCCGTTGTCGGGCATAGTGCAGCCGACGCAAAAGACCATCGTAGTGACCTTTGGCGGTGGGGCACGCGATGAAGAGACGTTTGCAGAGGAAGGGCAGGAGAACATCCCGAATCTTCTTCACACTCTTCTGCCGCAGGG
The DNA here is from genome assembly GCF_900102185.1 of Terriglobus roseus. Taxonomy (NCBI): domain Bacteria; kingdom Pseudomonadati; phylum Acidobacteriota; class Terriglobia; order Terriglobales; family Acidobacteriaceae; genus Terriglobus; species Terriglobus roseus. The sequence continues at coordinate 922,536 of NZ_LT629690.1, forward strand.
AACATTCTTTACACAGGTGCGTAACGGAGGAATCCTCGGCCATTATGTTGCTACGGCGAGCATTGTTACCGGAGTGTACGAGCGATTCAATAACTTCATCGCACAGCCACCGCCGAACCCCACTTTGTTTGAGTATTATCGTCGCGCGTTGAAGCGGCCAGTGACGGACACATGGGTGATTGCGCCTAGCAATGGCTTCCAGAAGATTGGCGGCAGCAGCAATGCTCGCTTTGGACCGCAGTACGGTGCGGGCGTAATTCTACCCAAGCGTCTTCTCAGTACTGCCATGCAGAAGACGTCCACTGGAGCTGACCTGCAGCATCTGCTGCAGGATAACTACGAGATGCCCGAGTACCAGGTGCTGTCGACATCGCAGGATCGTGAGTTGCATCTGGAAGCACTCGAGTCCACCCTACGCCTCTCGGTGGCAGATTTTGTGAAGCATGCGCAGACGCTGGACAGTGCCGATGAACTCTCGTTGTTTATCACGCGACGGCTGATGGACCAGCAGGCGCCTTCGTTGATGATGTTGACGCTGCATGACATGGACGTGGCCCACTCTGGAGCCTATTCGTTGTACATCGACGCCATCCGCCGTGCAGACCGTCTATGCGCCGAGCTATGGCAGGCAGTGCAGTCGCACCCTGAATATCGCGACCGCACAACGGTGTACATCATGCCGGACTTCGGGCGTGATGCAGACGATGATCCATCCGGCAACGGTTTTCAGCATCACCGGACCGGCAGCGATATGGCGCGGACCACATGGCTGTTGGCGATGGGCCCTCACGTCCGGCAGAACGTCGTCGTGGAACGGCCCATCGAATCAATCGATCTGGTACCGACGGTGGGGTGCCGTCTTGGATTCAGTACGGACACACCCGGTCGCTGTATTGAGGAGCTGCGATGACGCCAGCGGATTTGCAGCCTGCAAATTTTGACAAGTATCCTCCTCTTGCACAGGCGTTCGCCATCCGGCATCTGGGATTGTTGCGTGAGTTGCCGATGAGCGTATGCCCATCATTCCTGGTGCAGATCATTGCGCTGGATACTCGTTTTCCCGTGGAGCGGGAGACGCTAGAGTGGCAGTGTGTTTCGCTGGAAGCCATGGAGCCTCAGCGTCGCGCTTCATTGCTGACCCCCTTACGAGTCATCACATTACCGCCGGAGCTTGAGCGAACAAATTGGGTGCATTCCCCCGGAACATTTGTGGAACAGATGACGGCTTCGCTTTGGTCCTCGGGGCAGATCAATGCCTTCCATGAGGCATCGCGTGCACTTTTCGAGGCGATTCCTGAAAAGACGGATACAACGGATAGGTTGTTATTCATTGTTCTGGGACAAGGAGCAGATGTCTCACGGTCATCGCTCATGCGGAAACTTGCACGACAAGGTATCCGGCTGGAGGGAATCGACGCGGCAAGTGTGAAAGCTCAGATGCTGGCGGAAGTAGCTGACCGAGCCAAACGAACGTCCGCGCCATACACACACTGGTATATCGATGGCGGTGTTGCGTGGGACGTTCCGACCTCTTTTGACCCGGTGGTAAGTACAAGTTATGCGCAGCTTGAGCCGCTCCGGAATCAAGTGCTGGCACAGATGAAATCGATTCTGCAGAGCGGACAGTCTGGCGCGGAGCAGATGCGTACACAGCTCTCGGAAATATCAGCACAAAGCTCTGGCAGTTCGCGCGTCACAACAGATCCGGTCTTACAGCGTTTCTATACAGAGCTATTCACTGAGGGCTCGGGAACGCAGATATTTAGCACGTCGTTCGTTCAATGGGCTGGCAGGGAACTGGCGCGTCGTGCGCAGCCTGCCACTGTGCTGTTACGGTATGGTCCGCGCCAACGCCACCGTGGATTGAACGAGATGGTCGAAGAGCCAGATTCGACGACGCCCGATCCAGAGGGCTCCCTGGTAGATGCAGAGATGAATGCGTTCTATAACTGGATCGCGATGAAGCGGATTACCGCACCGGGGCGCCTCACCACGTTAGCGTGGGCAGAGGGGAGTTCGCGTGCAGTGTTGATCAGTCCGGGCACGAAACCGAACACGATCTCGAGCCGCCCGCTGACCATATCGCAAGCGCTTCGTGCAAAGTACGTCTGAGATCAGGCACATACTCTGCACGAAGCGAATACAAGCTAGAAGGTTCCGAGCCGGATCTTCACAACAGTGTCGGCTCCGCGATGAAAGTTCAGACCACGGTCAGTCTGATCGCCATTCCACAGGCGCATTGGTTTCCATGTGCCGTTTTCGTAGCTACCTTCCTCAGCGGAAAGAATCTGCATACGGATGCCGGGCAGCTTTCCCTCTGTATGAAACGCGACGCTGCTCTCGATTCCCGTCACGAGGAACTCGTCAGGTCCAAGTTGGGCAACCAGCGCGCGGCCTTCATGGTTTGGCGTACCGGGGACACGCTGTCCATCTCGTTGCGGAAACCCAAACCGGACGGATGCTTTCCATTTGCCGAAGTCCAATTCCTGTTCCGGCCGCCCTGGCAGTTCCATTGCAGTTTTCAAGGCTCCCTGAAAGTTCAGCAGAGCAATCTGTCGTGCCATGGGATTCAACAGCGCATAGTTACGCGTGTGTGCTACCGGGCCTTCGCCTTCCTTGAAGGTCCATCCCGTGTCGTCAACGCCAAAGGGAGAGAAGCCGATGGCGCCATGTCCAAGTGCAAGGAAGAAGTACGGCGCATAATCGTCACCGTTACCTGTCTCCGGGATCCAGAGAGCGTTATCAGGTCTTGCGTATGTCTCCAGTACCTTCGTGTAGAACGCAGGATCAGAAGAGTAGACGTCAGGACCAATCGCATCGATCGATGGTGCCAGCGCCTTCCACAACGGAAGCATCCACTGCGTCGGCCCTCCAGATGGATATTGAATGCCCGGATTGCGTACCTGTCGTTCCGGAAGCTCTGCAATGGGATATGAGAGCCAAACGTTGCAATACATGGGAATGTTGAATTTCGCCTTGCCTGCCGCGGCGATTTCATTGATGTACTTCGCCTGGTGATAAGCCTGGAAGGTTTCGTCGGCGTCTCCGCCAAAGACTTCGCTCCAACTACCGGACTTCGTATGCAGCGCACGCGTAAGGTCGGCTGGCACCGCGCCGGCAAACTCACGATTCGACGCAGCGGAAAAATCGCGCGGCGATCCTATGATGCCGGACTCATTCTGCACCTGCACGAGAATGACGGTATGATCGCGCGCATCGATCTCGGCGAGATGCCCCATCAGGGCTTCAAAGGCATGTTTGTCGGCGTCGAGATTTGTCTGCGACTGCGCGGAAAGCACGTCGATGGGATCACCGCTCCGATTAAGCACGCGCGGATACTTTTGCGGATTCGTCTTCACCCACTCTGGAACGTAATGCATGTTTCCGTTCTTCCACGTTCCAAACCAAAGCACGACGAGGCGGAGATTGTGCTCGCGACTGCCTTTCACAAGCTGGTCGACAGATGAGAAGTCAAACTGGCCGGGATGAGGCTCAAGTTGTTCCCAATAGATTGGCGCCTCGATCGTGTTCGCGTGCATGCGTTGCAGAGCGGGCCATACTTTCGGAAGGGTAGAAGGCCATGTGCTTGAGTTGTTGATCTGAGCTCCCAAAACTAGGTACGGAGCGCCGTCAACAAACAATGCATGATGACCATCGTGCTCCTCCATGTGAGGAGCCTGCGATGTTTGAGCCTGGCTTGCAAAAGTGAATGCGCAACATACGGCGGCAACCATGAACCGCATGGTAAAGCGTTGCAGGGCAGAGAACTGAATCATCAAACCTATCCTTTCCATCGGTAGCTAGGGCTGTTTGTCCACAGTAAGGATGCGGACAATCTTCTGCATCCTCAGGCTGTTTGCGTCCTTATTTTCCTGGCGGTATTTCATCTCAAGCTTTACTTCTGCCACAGCCTCTTCGCGCCGTCCCATGCGGGTATATGCGCGCGATAGACGATAGTGCGCGTCAGCAAAATCGGGTTGCAGCGCGATGGCATGTTCCAACGATGTCGCACTTTCATTCCACTGATTGCGCGATTGCTGCAGAACTCCCATTTGATACCAGGCATCTGCAAGCTTCGGGTCTGCATGTAGCGCACTCTGCAGCAGATGTTCAGCTGCTTCTGTATCGCGTGTTTCCGTGGGACGCTGAAGGATGGCTGTGGCCGCGTAAGTTGCTGCGACAGCGTTCTCAGGATGCTCCTTTGCGAAGCTCTCCAGAGCAGCGCACTCCTGCAACGACGCGGCAGTTGTATCAGCGCAGCTACGCCCAAGCATATCCGCGGCCAGTGTGTCGTTGGGCGAGCGTAAGAGCATTGCGTAGAACTCTGGAGCTGCCAACGGATACATCGCGTTGTTGAAATAAGCTGCGCCGAGCGCCAGATGCATGCGCTGGCTCTCAGGAAACTTCTCTGTGCCATACTTCAGGATTTCGATGGCTGGCCCAAACGTGCGATGCTGCAGTAGCTCATTTCCATAGGCGACAATCATTTGCTCGGAAGGATCGAGCCTTGCGGCGGCTTCAAAGGAGCGGGCAGCTTCTTCGTAATCACCAGCGGCTTCGGCGGCTTCACCGAGCAATGCCAGGGCAGGAGCGGATTGCTTCAGACCGTCAGCTGAACGCAGCACATCACGCGCTTCAGATGCACGATGAGCTTGCAGAAGCGCTGACGCCCAGTCCATGCTCAATTCCAGCGGCATAGCTTGGCCACCTGCCGTGAGCGTTGCACTTGCTTTTTGAAAAGCAACCGCCGCATCGGCAGGGCGCTTCGCTTGCATGAATGCCGCCGCAAGAGCCAACTGCACATCCGCCCGATTCGGACTGCGGGATGCGATCCTTTGAAGCACAGGTAGAGCCGAATCCGCATCTCCAGTCTTCAGTTCTGCTAGCGCAAGATTGAATGCAATGGCGTCATCTGTGGGACGAAGAGCGTGGGCCTTACGAAGGAACGGAATCGCAGTTGTGATGTTCTCAGTTTCAGCCAATGCCATGCCTGCGGCGGCTTGCAGTTCAAATCGGCAAGGGTATTTCTTTGCGAGCGCGATGAGATCCGGCTGAGCAGAAGCAACATTATTGGCATCCAGATTTGCAAGCGCTGTGCGCTCTTTAGCCGCGTCTTCAGGTGTTATCGCCTTGGCTGCGCATGTTGATGCACTGGAGTGAGCGACGTTGCTCTTTGTGGAGGAATTCTGCGCAGCAGCCTGCACGCCTATGAGCGTGAGTGCAACCGAAGAGATGAGTAAGATGCGGCGCACGAACCTTCCGTACAAAACAAGATAGTTGCTTAAGCAGGAAATGCAGCCGGTCTCCCGGCTGCATTCCAGTGTAAGCAGAGCAGACGCGTTAGAAGTTGATCTTCGCTGCGAACTGCCAGAATCGTGAGTCTGGATAGAACTGTCCCAGACTGCGGGCTGAGGTGATTTGTCCACCGCCGGTTCCGATGTTGGCATCGGGGTTGCCGTAGGCAGGGGTGTTGAGCAGGTTGAAGTAATCGGCACGCAGTTGCAGAGAAGTTTCACGCCAGATGGTGAAGTTCTTGAACAGCGAACCATTGATGCGCTCGTAGCCCGGACCATACACCGAGTTGCGTGGCGATCCGAGGTAGCGCAGGGCAGCAAGCCCACTGACTTGTGTACCCGCAGGGACGGCTGGTGGATTTACAAAGGCGCACGGGTTATACCAGTGCTTTGGTGTCCGCGTCTGTGTGGGGCAGGAGTACCCAGCCAGATCGGTACGGCTCGCATCAGGTGATCCGCCGCCTTTGAACGGATTGCCGATGAGGTACGGGTGCGTGGTTGCACCGGCTTGTGTGGTGACACTGCTGTTCATGCTGAACGGATTGCCCGTCTGCGCGATGAACGTCAGGCTGTTGGTCCAGCCGCCAAACACCAGATTCATGAAGCCAGGATGGTTACCAAACTGGCGTCCCACACCATATGGGATGGCATACGAACCATTGATGGTGAAGCGTTGACGAACGTCGATCGGAGAGTTGCTGTAATCAGCACCGATGCCGATCAGGTTCGGGTTGCGATACCCCGCATCGCCAGTGCTGCCCAGCGGTGTGGGAGAGTTATCGAGTGCATGTGCGTAGGTGTAGCTGGCCAGGAAGCTAAGGCCATTGTTCATACGTTTATCCAGCTTTGCCTGGATCGAGTTGTAGTTAGAGGCTCCCGCATACGAGCTATAGGATGTGCCGCCGATCGTCGGGAACGGACGATACGGTGTTACGTCCACGCCGGGTGCCAACAGAGACACGGGGCCATTCTTGTCGGGGAACACGATGAGGTGGCGCGAGTTCGATCCGACATAAGAAACGCTGGCAGCAAGCGTACGCGACAGCGAATATTCAAACGATACGTTGAACTGCTGGCTGTAAGGTGTCTTTACCTGTGCATCCGAACCACGAAGGGTGGGATTCGATACGGAGTTCTGTAGCCCTGCATTGATAGCGTCCGTGAAGCCTCGCTCCAACGTAATGCCGTTGTTCTGGCAATTTGTCGTGGTGCAGGCTCCGTGCAGGGTAGTGGAGTTATATCCAGACTCAAATTCGAATGGATAGTTGAGACCAAGATTCGGGTAGTAGCCCGCGCTCTCGAGGCCACCGAAGAAGATACCGTACCCGGAACGCAGGACAAGGCGATCCGTAACCTTGTAGGCGAATCCGACGCGCGGTGCAAAGTTCGTCTTCTGCGGTTGAACCAGGAAGCGGTTGCCGGTGTACTGGATACTGATTCGGTTAGCAGCCAATGTATTTGTGAAGCTAGGCGCTAACGTTGTTCCGGCTTGCGAAGTAGGCAAGAGATACGTGCCCGTACCAGAACTGGCGCCGATGCTATTCGCAATGAAAGCAGCCTGGTGATCGTGGCGTTCCAGATAGGGTTGCGCATATTCATAGCGCAGACCCAGGTTTAACGTGAAATTCGGCGTGATCTTCCAGTCGTCCTGGAAGTAACCCGCTCGGATCCAGCGAACGTCGTCTGTAGTAGCGATGTTGGTTACATACGCTGTGTCCATGTTGTTGGTAAGGAAGTCAGCAACGCCGGAGCCGCTGTATGCGACGCCACCCACCGTCGGAGAACCCTGTGCTGCCGTGAACTTACCGGTGAAGTTGTAAGCACCGCGAGGTTCAATTGGCTGCAAAGTAGAGAAGCGAATGCGTTGGAAACTGACGCCGATACGCATGCTGTGGTTCCGAACGATCTTCGTGACGTTATCCAGGATCTGGTAAACGTTTTGATACTCGTTCGTGGGAGCCCATGTGGGTGAGCCGAAGGAGGAGATGCCGGTAACAGCAACGTTGGGCAAACCTCCGTTATTTGCACCACCGGGAATTCCGCCGAGGCCAATGCCGGCCGCAACGCCACTCGTGTTGGTGTTCGGAGGATTGAAACCGAAGTTGCCGTAGTTATAGCCAAACCGGATTTCGTTTACGAAATTCGGATTGAAAACGTGCGTTTCACTTGCCGCGAGTGCTTCGGACAGATTGACGATTGTGCCCGTGTCACCGAAGCCGCCGCCATCAAGTATGTTGCCGAACACCGGAGTGCGCGTGCCTGGCGTGTTGGAGTAGCTCGTACGAACAAACGCCTGGTCCTTCTGTGAAGCGTTGTAGTCCATACGGATGTCGAACTGCGTGGTGTTATCCACCGCGTTTCGGTTGCTGAAGAAGTTGTTGCTGATCAGACCATTCACGCTCTGATTGGGAGCCGGATACATCTTGAGGATGTTCAGAGCGGTCTGGTTGATCTGACCTGGGCATAGGACGTTGAGCTTGCCATTGCATGAAAGTGGAGTGGCAATGTTGCCGGAGTTGGGTTGTACAAGCTGCACGGGTGTGGCGCCGGTCAGGTTTGTGTTCAGTAGTTCCGAGAAATCGCCTTGCCGCATCAGCGCTGTCGGAACAGTGTAGTTTCCGCTCTCGCCAAAGATGATGCGGTTCGCTTCAGCATCGCCGAAGAGGAAGAGTTTGTCTTTGATGATGGGAAAGCCAATCGTTCCGCCAAACTGGTTCTGGCGATACTTCGGAACAACGCGATTGCCGAAGGATGCCCATTCGTGAATATCGAACGCATCGTTACGGATGTATTCCCATGCGGAACCGTGAATGCGATTGGTGCCTGACTTCACAGATACGTTGATGACTGCACCCGCAGAGTGTCCATATTCGGCACTGTAGGAGCCAGTCTGAACCTTGAACTCTGCCAGTGCTTCCGGTGGCGGCTTCACGCTGTAAGACGCACCGTTGAAGAAGTCCACCACGTTGACGTTGTTATCGACGCCATCAAGCAGGAAGTTGTTTTGCTCAGAACGCATGCCGTTGGCAGAGAAGTCACCCTTACCAGAACCACGCGAACCGTTGCCCGGCGCGATACCTGCGGAAAGCTGCGCGATGAAGACGTAATTGCGACCATTCAGCGGCGTGTCCACGATGGTTTGTGCATCCACAACCTGGCCCGTCGAACCGTCTTCGGTCTGCAGTAGTGGAGCTTCGGTGGTTACCTGAACGGTCTCCTCGGAGCCAATCGCAAGGCCAATGTTCACACCGGTACGTTCGCCCACGTGAAGTTGCACATTGTCCTGCTGCTTTGTGATGAAGCCGGGGGCAGCCACCTTCACGCTATAGCGTCCGATCTTCAAAGGCGAGAAGGTGTAAATGCCTCCCGCGTCGGTCTTATCGGATTCGGTAAATCCCGTGTCCACGTTTGTGACGGTGACAGAGGCGTTGGGCACGACTGCGCCCGACGGATCGGTCACTGTTCCGGTGATCGTGCCCTGATCCACTTGGGCATGAAGTGGGGGAATCGTGAGAAGTAGTGCTACTAGAAAAACAGCCCATATCCATTGCCTGTTTCCGCAATGGGTTTCTAAATAATCCCTGCTTGCTTTCATGCAAATTGACCTCAAACGGTAAGAGGAACAAGAAGTGATGCAGAGCCTCTGAATTCGTATACAAAAGGGCAGCTCAGAGCCTCTGAATTCGTATACATCTACGTGGCCAGAGAAACTACTCAGCCGAACGATACAGTGTCAAGTACATTATTTTGAGTCGTCTCAAAGGCTGAATGTGGGCTGTTGGCCTCTGTCAGGCAGGCGACTGTGCGTACACGACCAGCAAAAAACGGGGCGCACCCGAAAATGGGGTGCGCCGCTAAGTTTTTTACTGTTTTCAGGTCGGTTTATTGCGACTCACGGCTATGCGTTACGGAGCCGTACACAGGGTCTTGAACCGTGGTCAGCGATTCGTGTTGGCTATCGCCCTCAAGGTCAAACCAGGTGATGCGATTCGCTCCTGTGTGTAGCCATGGGGCCGGCGTATACAGGGTGAATTGCGGACCAATTGACCAGAAGCGACCCTGGTTGTGGGTGCCTAGCCAGAGTTGTCCTTTGTGAAGTCCACGCGTGTCGAGGAATGTATCCGCAGGGCGGTCAACCGTCATAGCGGTTCGAAAGAAGCAGGGACCAATGCAAGCGCTAGAGCGGAATTGCAGGTGTGAGAGATCCTGCATGGGAAGCGAGAACATCTCCCACTTCTTCACTTCTGTATCGCCTAGCAGCACCTTTCCCGTGATTCCAGTGCGTTCTGTCAGGATGGCGTGTGAGTAGTTGACGCGGCCTGTGTTCTCGACAAGAATGTAGAGCGCTGCGCCATCACGAATGCCTGAAGGCAATGTCACGGTGGACTGATCCAGTCTGCGGTCGAGAGTGCCGACCTGCTTTCGATCGACATAGACCACGGCGTAGTCATGAAGGCCGCTGATGGTGAGCGTACCTTTGGCGTGTGCAGGCAATGTGGAACGATAAAGCACGTAGCCGAAGTTCTGATCCAGATCTTCGAAAGTGAGTGGCGTTTCAGAATGTACGGGCTGAGGCAGATTGTCCCAGAGAGACGCCGATTCCTTTACTGCAGCGATCGGGAAGACACGACGTCCCGAACCTTTCGGCACTGGCATTGGCTTCGTGTGCGTTGCAGTCGCAATGGCTTGTTGCAGCAACGCGTACTTGTAACGAGGCGAGCCAGATTCATCCAGCGGCGCGTCGTAGTCGTAGCTGGTTGTATCCGGATGGTAGTCCTTTCCGGTGTGAGAATCTGCGCCGTTCATCCATCCAAAACTGCTGCCGCCATGGAACATGTACATGGAGACGGAGTAACCGTGCTCCAGCATCCACTGAAACTCCTGCGCCTCCTTGCGTCCGTCAGTTTCGTGATGTTCTTCGCCCCATTTATCGAACCATCCGGCCCAGTATTCACCCACCATGCGCGGTCCGTTAGGGCGATATTTCTCCAGCATTGCGGTGGAGGCGGCTGCGTTACCCGAGCCGAAGTTCACAGCGGCGGGAAGATCTGGAAGCGACCCTTTTGCAAGGTCTGAAGCTTGATTCGATGTGAACATGAGGCCATCGCCAAGCCCTGCACTCACCATGTCATCCTTCACTTGCCGTAAATAGTTCAGGTCGTCTCCGAAGGCTCCATATTCGTTTTCGACCTGGATGGCGATGATGGGGCCGCCGTTCTTCAGCAGGAGTGGCTTCACTTCGGTAGCCAATCGCTTAAACCAACGCCGCACGGCCGCATGGTATGCGGGATTTGTGGATCGCAAAATAAGCGAGCGGTCTTTCAGAAGCCAGGAGGGATAGCCGCCAAGTTCCCACTCAGCGCAGACGTATGGTCCGGGACGCAGGATCACATTCAAGCCTTCGGCCTGCGCTGCACGGAGAAACGCTGCGAGGTCATTCTGCCCGCTGAAATCGTAGACTCCGGGATGCGGTTCATGCAGGTTCCAGAAGGCATATGTGGTGATAGTGTTCAGCCCCATGGCCTTTGCTTTTCGTAGCCGATCGCGCCAGTATTCACGGGGAATACGCGGATAATGCATCTCGCCTGAAATGACCTGGTAAGGCTTACCGTCCATCAGAAAGTCTCGCCCGGAGACAGTGAAGGTATGAGCCGGCGCACGTTGCGCCTGAACATGTTGTGAAAGAGCTGGGAAGAAAACTAATGCACATACAGCAAAGGCAGAAACGCGGAGAACAGGCAAAGTCATTGGAATACCCGTAAATTGTGAAGATTGTATACGGATTCATCATTTGCGGTCCGACCAGTGATATCAGGGTGCGTGTATCGGCGCCCTCAGGCTGCTAGAACCACCGCACGTTGAACCAAACGCATGCGATAAGTAACAGCGCGGCCAGCAGCACAAGATATGCATTCGTGCGGGAAACAGTCACGGTGTTCCATTGAAGACGGCCAGCCGCAGCAACATGTTCTCGTGGGCTCATAAGCCATGCGGCAATTGCTGCGATCGTGAAGGCATAGACTGCGGAATGGAAATTGGCCGTCATTGTGCTGCCGTAGTGCAGCCATTCGCGCGAGACGAGCACAGAATGTGCGAACGAAAAGCTGGAACCCAGGAGAAAACCAAGGATGGCTCCACGTTCGTTTGTTCTACGCGTCAACATTCCCAGCAGAAATACTGCCCAGAAGGGTGCGGCGAACACGGAGAAGATCAACTGGATGTGTTCCATGAGGTCACGGAAGAGAAAATTCAGATACGAAGCCGACAAGCTCAGCAGCGTCGCAGCCAGAACTGCGAAGTGTCCCATACGGAGATAGTGGCGATCGTCACGGTTCTTGCAGATCGTGGTGCGATAGATGTCTTCCGTCCAAAGTGCAGCGAAAGCCGAGACGTTGGATGCGAGACTCGACATGAGACTTGCAGCAAGCGCAGTTAACCCCAGCCCTTGCAGCCATGGTGAATAGAGAACCGTCATCATCCGTGGCAGAGTGCGGTCATAGTGTTCCGCGGTTTGTGGCAGAACATGCAGGGCTGCGAGACCCGGAACAACGACCAACAACGAGAAGAACAGCTTGCCGAATCCAGCCCATAGGGGAACCTGTCGGGCGTCGTTCTCAGTCCGAGCGGCGAAGGCACGCTGCATCATGACAAAGTCCGTGCACCAGTAGCCAAAACCGAGTACGAAACCCAGACCTGCCACCACGCCGAAACCGTCCATGCGTGCTTGCGGTGCGAAGGCTTGCATACCGTGCCACAGGTGCAGGTTTTGCGACACATCGGATGGCCCAGGAAGGTGCAGAAAGTGAAAGCTGCGCAGGGCGAGTGGTAGCAGACCCGCCACGATCACAAAGAACTGGAAGAGCTCGTTGTAGATGGTGGCCCGTATGCCGCCGAGGAAGACATAGACGATTACGATGGATGCGCAGCAGAGAATGCCCCATTCAAACGTTATGCCAACCGTGACGGTAAGTACCTGTGCCATGGCATACAGGCTGATACCAGACAGCAGAAGCATGATGCATGCGGTGACACATGCGTTCAGCAGTCGCATGCGTGGCCCGTATCGCACCATCTGATATTCCGGGACGCTGGTGATGCCGTTGTGCAGATAGACCGGCATCATCCATAACGAAAGGAAGATCATGCCGGGGATGGCACCGATTAGATAGAAGTGAAACGCAAGCGCGCCGTAATGCGCAGCCATGGCGCTGAGGCCGACAATCTCCAGCGCACCGCAATTGGAAGCGAGATAGGCGATGATGACAATGGGCAATGGCAGAGCGTGCGAGGCATTCAGGTATTCGCCGGCCGTGGTGAATCGCCTGCGCGACTTCCAGCCGATCAGCATGGTGATGAGGCCGTATACGGGCAGAAACCAGATGCCTAAACCAAAGCGGGAAATTCCGGTGATCATGATTTCCGGCGCGATGTTTTGCTGGTCCGCTCTCTGCGCCGCGGTGCGCCCGTTGTCTCACGCACGATCAGTTCTGTTGGAACGGAAAGCTGGACGCCTTTGCTTTCAATATTGGCTTTTGAGAAATCGAGCGCCTCAAGGCAGACTCTCGCAAGTCGTTTGCGCGGTGTACGAATCGTCGATAACGGAGGCTGACAGACCTCAGTGAGAAGAATGTCATCGAGGCCGATGATGGAAAGATCGCGTGGAGCAGACAGGCCCAGTCTGTGTAATCCATGCGTGGCTCCCAGAGCTGTCAAATCGTTTGCTGTAAGGATTGCTGTGGGAGGCTCAGCTTCCTTCATCAAAGCGGTTACCTCACGTTCTCCACCGGAAACGCGGTAGTTTCCAAGGCGCATCAGCTCAGGATGCAAGGTTAGTCCTGCACCGCGAATGGCTAGTTTGAAGGCATTTGCACGGACCTCTGAGGTGTGAGGACCCTTCATGCCACCGATGTAGCCGACGCGAGTGTGACCCAGTGATACCAGGTGGCGGACAGCTTCCGCGAACCCGAGTTCATAGTCGATTGAGACATCGCTGCAGCCCACATGAACGGTTCTGCGATCCACCGTGGTTAGCGGAACACGTCGCCGCAGCAGCGGCTCGACAGACTGTGTATCGAACTCGGAAGCCATCAGTACGGCGCCGTCAACTTGCCGCATGAGCATCCGGCGGATGGACTTCAGCAGCTTCTCCGCTGTCTGCGCGCTGGTAAGAAGAACTTCGTGATCAATCTCAACCAGCAAATCTTCAAATGCTCCGAAGAACTCCGCGAAGAAGGGATTCAGCATATCCGGGACGATGAGTCCGTAGGTTTTGCTGCGCCCATACTTCAGCGTGGTGGCACTTGGATTGGGGATGAACTGGACTTCTTCCAGCACCTTGCGGACACGTTGCGCGGTGTCTTCGCGGACGATCGTGGAGCCGTTGATAACGCGCGAAACCGTGGCACTTGAAACTCCCGCCCGCCGTGCGATCTCGCGCATGTTCATATGGCATCCACTATAACCGGACATGTTTGGAACCGATTTGCCCGTTGTGGCGGGTATCGGGACCGTGATAGGTTCTATGCTCGTCTGCACATCACTGCTGCAATTTCTGATCGGCAGGCATTTCAGGACCAGGTGTGTTCCTTTGAGATTGCGCTTTTTGTGTTGCCTGATGTTGTCGTCCTTGGCGGTGGCCAAATGCCACGCGCAGGGAGGATCGTCCAGCGGACCACCGGCTGCGCCTGTCTATGGCGAGGACCACAAACCCATCACGGAAAGCGGTTTCGTTAAGTCCGGCCCCGTTGTTTTTAAAGAAGATGCGGCGACCGCGGGCCTGACGAGTTGGCACCACACCATGGGAACACCGGAGAAGTCATTGATCCTGGAGACGACTGGTTCGGGTGTGGCGATGATCGACTATGACCGCGATGGTTGGCTGGATCTCTACTTCGTAAACGGTTCCACGTGGGATGCGGAGAAGGGCAAGGCACGCGCGCCGCATGCCGCGCTGTTCCATAACAATCATGACGGAACCTTCACGGATGTGACAGCAAAGGCTGGCGTTGCGAATGATCGTTGGGGCTTTGGTGTCGCCGTCGGCGACTACGACAATGATGGTTGGCCCGACCTTTACGTTTCGAACTACGGTAAGAATCGGCTGTATCACAACAACCATGATGGTACGTTCACTGACGTTGCGGATAAGGCAGGAGTCACGCTCGGCAACTGGTCCACTGGTGCCACCTTCGGTGACTACGATGGCGACGGACGGCTGGACCTGTTTGTGCCCGGTTATGTTCATTTCGATATGAATCATCTGCCGCTGTCGGGCACTGCTGAAGTGGGATTCCTGAACTGCTCGTTTCGCGGAACGCACACGATGTGCGGCCCGAAAGGGCTTCGCGGCGAGCCAGACCATCTGTTCCACAACAATGGTGATGGCACGTTTACCGACGTAAGTGAAAAGGCTGGTGTCGCGGATAAGAAAGGGAATTACGGTTTCAGTTCCACGTTTGTTGACATGGATGGCGATGGCAAGCAGGATCTGCTTGTTACCGATGACTCATCGCCGAACTATCTGTATCGCAACAAAGGCGACGGCACATTTGAAGATGTCAGCCTGATCTCGGGCTTCGCGTTAAACCAACAGGGGCGCGATCAGGCCAACATGGGACTAGCGATTGGTGACTACCGCAACAATGGTTTGCTTGATCTATACACGGGTACTTTCTCTGACGATTACAAGCCGCTGTTTCGTAATGAAGGTGATTTGAACTTCTCTGAGATCACGCCGGAGATGGGACTTGCTGCGGCCACTTACCCTTTTCTAACTTGGGCGACCGGATTTATTGATTTCGATAACGATGGCTGGAAAGACATCTTCCTGGTCAATGGTCACGTATATCCGCAGGCGGATCATTCTGACTGGGGCACGTCGTTTCGACAAAGGCCGCTGTTGTTCCACAACACAAATCAGGGAACGAAGTTCATCATGATGCCGCCAGTTGTGGGGTCGGGACTTGCCGAAGTGATTCCGGGACGCGGTGCAGCGTTCGGCGATCTGTTTAACGACGGCAGGATTGATGTGGTGATTAACAATCTTGATCAGTCGCCATCATTGTTGCGAAATGTCGATAACAATACGAATCACTGGGTGGGACTACAGCTTGTAGGTTCAGGGAAGTCACCGAAGGACGCTACGGGAACAACGGTTTATCTGACTACTGGAAGCTTGCGGCAGCGTGGGGATGTGCTGAGCGGCGGAAGCTATGAATCGAATAATGATCCCCGCATTCACTTCGGATTTGGCAGTGCGAACAGCGTTGACGGTTTGGAGATTCACTGGACTGATGGAAGTGTAACGAAGCTTAAGTTGCCAGCGGTCGATCGCTTTTACACCATTGAAGAAGGGCGTGGGATTGTTGCTGGAGTGTACGATTCTCCTGCGCCAGTGCAGGCTGTTTCGAAAAACAAATAGACGAACACTATCGCTATGGAACGACGTCTTCATCCGCAAACCGCAGGTCGCATCCTTCTCGGATTCGGGATCCCCGCTCTACTTGTGTTCGCACTTCTTCCGGTTGGAAAGACGTTTGCAGGACAACAAAGTGCAACAGCAAATGGGGCTGCGGTACCTCAGTACACTACACCGGTTTATGTGCCTGCCACGATTCCTGCTCATGCGGAATTGAATCCAGAACGGAAGAAATGGGCTGACATGATTCGTCGGAGCTATGACTTTGGCGTGATGTCAGACAACATCTCGTTGCCCGGCAATGCGCAGGTGGAAGGCGGAGACTTTATTCAGCCAGGAGCTTTTCCTACTGCGCAGTATTGCGGATATTGCCACAAGGAAGCCTTTGCGGAGTGGCGTCAGTCATTGCATTCCAACTCATTCCGTACGCCGTTTTATCGCACCAGCGTCAATATTGTTATCAACACGAAGGGTATTCAGTTTTCGCGTCATTGCGATAGCTGCCACAACCCCATTGCGGTGCTTTCAGGAGCGTTGACGAAGAACTCGATGGTGGATCGTCGCTTTGATCAGGACGGTGTGACCTGCATGACATGTCACTCCATTGGCCAGGTGCAATCCACGCTGGGCAATGGTGGTTATGTGATGAGCGTGCCTTCCGTCATGACCGATGCGCAGGGCAATCGCATACCTGGCCAAGTGCCTTACAAAGATATCCTCGCGCATCCTGATCGTCATGCCGCTGCTGTGATGCGTCCGCTGATGAAGCAACCCGAGTTCTGTGCCGCATGCCACAAGGCGAATCTTCCTGACTCGCTGAATGAGTACAAATGGATTCGCGCTTTTACGACTTACGATGAGTGGCAGAACTCCAAGTTCTCAGAACAGAACCCGCTTACGTTTTACAAAGGGAACTACCTGGCCTGTCAGGGCTGCCACATGGAGCGCTTTGATGCAACTCTTCCAGAGCCCGGAGCCAAGCATGGCAGTTTTGCATCGCATCGCTGGACTGCAGGAAATACTGCAGTGCCAACGTACTACGGATTCAATGAACAGATCGACAAGACGCTCGCCTTCCTGAAACGCGGAACCTTCCTTAACGTTGACCTATTCGGTGTGAAGGTCAATGGCAGTAAGGAGCTTGTGGCACCGCTGGGCGAGAGGAACTTCAACGTAAAGCCGAATGATGTTGTGGAAGCATACGTTGTTGTCCAGAACAAGAACATCGGTCACTCGTTGATCCCTGAGGTACGCGATCTTTTTGAAGCATGGATGGAGTTCGAAGCCAAAGACGCTACCACTGGCAAGGTGATCTATCACAGTGGTTACCTCAAACCCGACGGATCGCTGGACGAATCAGCGCATAGCTTCACGAATCGTCCTGTGAACACTGGCGGCACTTTCGTCGACAACCATAAGGTGTGGACGATTCATTCCATGGCCTACGACAACACCGTTCAGGCGGGGCGCTCTGTCCTCGTACGTTACGAGTTCCGCGTACCGGCCGATGTGAAGCAGGGTGTTTCCATTACGGCCCGCGTTAACTATCGGCACCTTCGTCACAGTTATACCGACAACATCTTTGGTAAGGGGAGCGGCTACAAAGAATTGCCGGTTGTCGAAATCGCTTCACGCACTCGCCTTCTTTCGATGGGAGACAATCATCCGGAGCGCGCTGCTGCAGGTGATAATCCTGCGTGGATGCGCTGGAACAATCTTGGCATCGCGCTGCTGGATCAACTGCAGTATGGCGACGCTCTCAACGCCTTTCGCGAAGCCGTAAATCTGCATCCAAGCGATGCGGACGGCTATACCAACATGGCGGTCACAAACATTCAGTGGGAGAAGTTTGCACCAGCCCGTACTGCACTGGAGAAGGCTTTGGAGATAAGTCCAGGCAATGCGCGTGCCCTTTATTACCTTGCCCTAGTGGAGCGGCGTGACGGTAATACATCGCAGGAGATCGCGGATCTTAAGCAGGTCGTCGCGCAGTATCCACGTTCCATCGACGCGAGAAGGGAACTGGGCGTTTCTTACTACCAGTCCGGCGATCAGAAGAGCGCTATGGAACAGTTCCAAGCTTTGCAGAACATTGATCCCGATGACGTGGCGGCACATTACAACCTGTCGCTGTTGTATCGCCGCAATGGAATGAAAGACAGTGCCAAGCAGCAGGGAGCGCTCTTTGCTCTTAAGAAGACCGATCCTGGCGCCCCAACATACTCGCAGGATTTTCTGCGGATGCATCCGGAGATTTCTACCGAAAGCATTCCGTGGCATGTTCACTCGAGTCTGCATCACACGCATCCCACGGACGGCAGTGCAGTGACGGAAACACCATCGGGGAGTCTGCACTGATGCGCACTTCTCTGCGTTGGTTCACGTTGATGCTCTTCGTGACCCTTGTCCATGTTGCGCGTGGGCAATCATTGTGTCCGTGGCTGAATCAGGCAACCGCTGGCGGTGCTCTGGGAGCCGACGTGTCCATGCACGTTACGTTATTGCCACAGCCATCACATCCCGCAAGATCGCCACAGCCGGCATATCCAGCAAGTGATCCACGGCCAGACGGCATGTGCGAGTTCTCGACGCATGATCAGCGGTCGACTCTGCGGATCCAGGTCGCGACGATGGCCAATCCGAAGAAGCAGTATGAAGCTGCCATCCGATCTTCCTGCCCAGGCACATCCCATGTGTTGATCGGCGTGGGGAATCAGGCGATTACGTGCTCTACATCTAGCAACGGTGGAGTTGAGGACAGAGTGGTGGCATACGTCCGTAACCGCCTCATGCTATTGCGATGCAATCGCACATCCGTGACCACAATCCACTGGCAAGGGAGCGACGTAACCTCAGAAGCGGTTGTGCAGGCCCTCGCAGAGCAGATTGCCGGCTCCATGTACTGAAATTTCTACGCAAACTAACTCTGATCCCTATGCGTTGGGAAGTGGCTTATTGCTCTCATTCAAAAGAACGACACGAGGCGTGTGTTCTTTGGCGGCGCTTTCTGGCATCCATGAGAATGCCGCAATGATAATCAGGTCGCCTACCTGCGCAAGCCTTGCTGCCGCTCCATTCACCTGAATTTGCCCTGTGCCTGCGAGCTGGGGGATGGCATATGTTTCCCAACGTTGGCCGGTATTCACGTTCCACACATGTACGGCTTCGTTCACCAAAATGCCTGATTGATCAAGAAGATCCGTGTCGATGCCGATGCTGCCTTCGTAATGAAGATCCGATTGCGTCACCGTTGCACGGTGCAGCTTGGACTTCATCATCTTCACACTTGCTTCCATAACCCTCCGGCTAGTCGCTGCTCATGTGAGCGGTCGCCTGCCAAGGTTAAGTGTAAAACGTGTGTCCCAAAGACTCTACCCACGCCGAGGGGCGTGGCTTTGAACCTTCTTCTCTCCCGCAGCTATACTTGTGGTACGGGCTGCATCCGCACATTGACGGAGTGGCACCTGGAGTTGAGATGAGTCAGACAGAGATCAGGGACGCTCTGCGCCCCGCGGTTGTGACAAAGGTCACGCCGCAAACGCTATTGCAAAGCAAGCGCGCTTTTACTCCCCTTACAGCTCTCACAGCGTACGACTATCCGACAGCTCGACTGGCGGATGAAGCAGGAATCGACATGATTCTTGTAGGCGATTCCGTTGGTACAGCTGTTCTCGGATACGACAATACGCTTAGCGTGACAATGGACGACATGTTGCATCATGCACGTGCTGTGCGGCGGGGAACGCAACGCGCATTGCTTGTTGTGGATATGCCTTACGGCAGCTATCAAGTTTCAGTTGAAGATGCATTGAGAAACGGATTGCGCTTCCTTAAAGAGAGTGGAAGCGAAGCCGTCAAGCTGGAAGGCGGGATCGCTTATACACCGCACGTGAAGGCACTGACGCAGGCGGAGATACCCGTTGTTGGGCATATTGGTTTGACTCCACAGTCAATCCACCGCATGGGAGGGTATCGCGTGCAGGGGCTATCAGAGTCAGCTGCGATGCAACTGCGCGATGATGCGCTGGCACTCGAAGATGCTGGTGTGATTGCGTTGGTGCTTGAGGGCATACCGAGAGAACTCGCTGCTCAAATCACAGATTCGCTTTCTGTCCCAACGATTGGTATTGGTGCTGGCCCTGATTGTGACGGTCAAATTCTGGTGTTCCATGACTTGTTCTCTCTGTCGTTCACACGAAAGCCGAAGTTCGTACGCTCCTTTGGCGACGGTCGATTGCTGATGGAGCAGGGGATTAGAGATTTTCGTGATGCAGTTGTTGCAAGAACATTCCCGGATGATCGCGAGAGCTACCACATGCCCAAGGCCGAGGTATCTGGGGAACGTAGCGCTGCTTCTACGGAGCAAAGAGAATTGGCAGCATGCAAATAGTCTCATCGCCGTTGGAAATGCGTGCTGCTTGTAAAGCCTATCAACGCGCCAAGGAACAAGAGACGATTGGCCTGGTGCCGACGATGGGTGCTCTGCACGAAGGCCATCTTTCATTGGTCCGTGCTTCACGGCAACGCTGCGATCGTACCGTAGTCAGCATCTTTGTTAATCCATTGCAGTTTGGTCCCACGGAAGATTTGGCACGCTATCCGCGCACATTTGAGCAGGACTGTCGGATGTTGGAAGAAGAAGGAGTTGATTTCCTTTTTGCACCTTCGCCTGAAGAGATGTACTCACCTGGATCGGAAACCATCGTGGATGTTCCTGTAACTGGCGGACGGTTGGACGGTGCTTCTAGACCAGGACACTTCCGCGGTGTTGCTACAGTAGTCGCGAAGCTCTTCAATATCGTGCAGCCTGATTGCGCTTTCTTTGGAGAGAAGGATGCTGCGCAGGTTGCGGTGCTTCGCAAGATGGTTCGCGATTTGAATTTTGATCTGAATCTGATCGTTTGTCCGACCGTTCGCGAAGCAAGTGAATTGGCAATGAGTTCAAGAAATCGCTACCTCAACGAACAAGAACGCGTTGAAGCCAAAACCCTTTCGCGTTCACTTCGTGCGGTTGCTGATGTTGTACGGCAAGGGGAACGACGTCTTCCGGTGATACGTGAGACGCTGCGCGAAACTCTTGCTCATTCGAGCTTATTGAAGGTGGATTACGCAGATCTCGTCGATCCAGAGACCTTGGCGGCTGTGGAAGAGGATAAGTTGCCTGCTGAAACGCTTGTTGCTGTCGCAGGGTGGATTGGTACGACGCGTTTGATCGATAACTGTACGTTGCGGATCGATGGAGCAAACGAATGAAGGTCATCCTTGGGGTATGTGGGGGAATCGCAGCCTACAAATCTGCAGAGCTTCTGCGTGAGCTTCAGCGGCGTGGTGCAACTGTGCAAGTGGCGATGACTGAGAATGCAGAGCGATTCATCACGCCACTAACCTTTGCTGCGCTAAGCGGTTCAAAGGTGATGACGTCGCTCTGGCAGACCTCTCACAATGACAATTCTACGGGCGACGGAGAAGCTTTCGACATCGAGCACATTCAGGTGACTCAAGATGCTGATGTGTTGGTCGTGGCTCCGGCCACGGCAAACATGCTGGCGAAGATGGCGCATGGATTTGCAGATGATTTTCTATCGGCAGCCGCTTTGGCCGCCACGATTCCGATTGTGGTTGCACCCGCGATGAATCGCCATATGTGGGATCATCCTGCAACGCAAGCGAATCTGGAGATGCTACGACAACGTGGTGTCCACATCGTTGAGCCAGGCAGTGGCGAACTTGCTTGCGGAATGGTAGGTGCCGGACGGCTCGCTGAGCCGAGCGTGATCGCAGATCGCGTTTTCGCCGTGATAAAGCGTACTCAAGATCTGGTGGGTGAAACGATCCTGATCACTGCTGGAGGAACACGTGAGCCCATTGATCCTGTTCGATTCATCGGGAATCGTTCCAGCGGAAAGATGGGAGTGGCACTTGCTGAAGCTGCGTTAGATCGTGGTGCGAAGGTGATTCTTGTGGGTGCATCAATGGCTGTGCCTGCACCACCGCGATGTGAATCGATCCGAGTGACCACAGCGCAGGAGATGGAGGCTGCTGTCCTTAAGCTTCTTTCTGAAGCGTCCATCGTCATCATGGCTGCTGCGGTCTCGGACTATCGTGTGGTGTCTCCTGCGCCGGAAAAGCTTAAAAAGAAAGCCTCGCTCGAACTGACGCTGGAACCAACGCGAGATATTCTTCGCCAGATTGCGGAGCAGCGACAGGAAGGCACGATCGTTGTTGGGTTTGCCGCAGAAACGGAGAATCTACTTGAAGAGGGAAGGCGGAAGCTCCACGCGAAAGGCGCTGATTTGATTGTCGCGAACGACGTCTCGCAGGCAAACAGCGGATTCGAATCTGACGTAAATGAGGGCGTTCTCATCTCTCGTGATGCAGAGGAAGTTGTACCTCGGAGTTCAAAACGAGAGATGGCAGACCGCATTCTGGACTGGGCACGATCAGCTGCACGCGCTCGCACTATATGACCGGATTTAAGCGGTCTTTGGTCTGCGTTGAAGTAGATACCGTGTTGCATAGATCATGAGGCCGCTGATGAGCACCAGGAGTGCCAGACGGAACTCTGTGACGATCTTTGGGCGCGACAGCAGGATGAAGATAAATGTGCTGGTCGCAATGAGACTAGGTAGTGGGTAGAAAGGCATGCGGAATCGTCCGGCGCGTGTGCGTTCCGCTCTGTGCTTCGGAAGCAGAATGGCAATGCCTTGAAGTAAGAACTGAAAGACAATGCGCAGGACCACGAGCGATGCGATGACCTCCTGCAGTCGGAAGAGGCAACAGATCAACGTAACAAGGCAGAGCACACTAAGTGAGACCACCGGAAACCCGTGACGAGGGTGCAACTTTTTGAAGATGGCAGGGAAGTTTCCGTCTTGTGCAGCGGCGTAGGGGATGCGCGAGTAGCCAAGAAGAAGTGCATACACGGAAGCTAATGACGCAATTGCAATCAAGATGACAGCGATTGATCCGGCGGCATGTGCCCATGTGTGCGAAGCAAACGCCGTTTGTACGAAGACAGCCATGGTGTACTGTCGTTCGCCACTGCTGCTATGCGTAAGCGACTGCCACGGAAGAACACCTAGCACGCTGATATTCATCAAAAGATAGAGCGTGCCAACGATGACGATGGCTCCGATCACCGCGCGCGGAATGGTGCGGCTTGGATCGCGTACTTCTGCACCCAGAAAACAGACGTTGTAGTAGCCCCAGTAGTCGTATGCGGCGACCAGAAGGCCGGCTCCAAGACCACTGAAGAATGAACTGTTCAGATGAAAGGCGTTGGGGGGGAAGCTAAATGCGAGTGAGGGCGAGAAGTGTGTGAAACCTATTGCAATGACCCCGAGCAGAGTTGCGATTACGACACCGCCCAGAACACGCGTTACCGCACCAATCTTTCGAATGGGTTGGAAGAGGAGTGCCGTACAGATGAGACACGCGGCAAGAGCCAGAACGGTCTGCGCGGTGTGGCCAAAGCCAGGTAAAAACCACGTGGCGTACTGTGCGAAGCCAATACAACCAGAGGCGATGGAAAGCGGCGCAGAGAAGATGAGCTGCCACGCGTAGAGGAAGCTGAAAGCCCTTCCGATTTTGGGTGGGTAGGCTGACTTGAGATACGCGTAAGAGCCCCCGGCCTCTGGATATGCCGTGCCAAGCTCACTCCATGTGCAACCATCAGCAAGAGAGAGCAGTGCACCGAGCAGCCAGCCAAGCATGGCCTGCGGTCCTCCCATTGCGGTCACAATCAAGGGCAATGTGATGAACGGACCCACGCCAACCATATCAATGATGTTGGCGGAGAGTGCTCCCGTGAACCCGAGTTGTCGGCGAAGATGCGGCTCGGATGGATTAACTGCGTTCATCTGGCTCTCTGAATCAAGTAATGCAGGAAATGGTCGGGCTGGTTCCGTTTCGATAATCCTACAGCCGCCGGTCATCGGTGAGATTGGGTAATTAACTCGCACTCGCGTTGAAGCAACGTCTTCGCCTTTTCCAGATTGGCTCGTGTTGCGGCCAACCACTGCTCGTCGACTTGGAGTTGCTGAGATGCATGGTCGATCTGCGCTTGCATGGCTGACGATGCGGGGCCACCCGTAATGGTGCGGATGGCGACGAAGTGCTCTGGATCCATCGCTTGCCGCAGTTGCTGTTTCGTGATGTTGAGCTTTGCTTCCTGCGTGCGTCGGAAAAGATCATCCACGAAAACGGAAACATCATCAGATGTGGCAGATCTGACTGCAGCGGAGGTGATTGTGTGAGCGTCGTGGAATGAAATGCCGGTCTGGCGCACGAGAGTGTCGGCAACTTCTGTGACGGGCAGAAAGTTGCCGCCAGCGCGTCGTCGCATCTCCTCCGTGTTGAAAGTGGCTTCGGAAAGAGCGCCCGCAATCAGCGTGAGCGCACGTTGCGCATCAGAGAAGGCAAGCGCGACGAGAGGCTGCAGCGAATCTTCGCCGTCATTCATGTCGGCGAAGGGTGTGTTGTGCAGTGAGCTCAACACAGATTGCGACTCAGTAAGCGCGCGGGATGAAAGGATACGCACATGTTCCAGCGGAACCGGATTGCGCTTTTGCGGCATGATGCTGCTGATCTGTACGTATCCGTTGGATAGGCGCAGGAAGTTAAATTCAGCGGTAGACCACAACAACATGTCTTGTGTGAATCGACCAAGGCTAAGCATAGCCGTCGCCAATACACTGCATGCTTCAGCGACATAATCGACTGCGGCGATAGCCCCGTAGCTATTCACGACAAGACCGTTGAAGCCAAGCAGGCGCATGGTGAGGTCACGCTGGATAGGGAAGCCGGTGGTAGTAATCGCGCAGGCTCCCAGCGGATTGCGATTTACACGCGCGAAGCAGGCAATAAGGCGCTCTGCGTCTCGTTCCAAAACCTCGGCCATCGCCATCATGTAGTGGCCTAATGTCGTTGGCTGTGCTGGTTGGTTGTGTGTGTAAGCCGGCATCAACGCGTCGCGGTATTGTGTCGCAATCGTTAGCAGCACCGAGCGCAGCTTAAGAGAAGCGCCGAGGATGTTCAATAGATTGGACCTAAGAACCATGCGGTACATGGTTAGATCGATATCATTTCTCGAGCGGGCGGTGTGGAGTCTTCCAGCATGCTCTTGGCCTGCGATATCGGCGAGCTTCTTCTCGACCAGGAAGAAGAGGTCTTCGACTGAGCCGTCGTAGATGGTGGAGCGGAGCTCTTCTAAATTCAGTGCATTAATACCTTGCAGGCAGGCGGCTGCAGTATCGCGTGTGATGATGCCGCTGCGGTGGAGCATAACTGCGTGCGCGCGATCAATCTCTAATAAAGACGGAAGAAAAAGATGCTGTGCATCCGCGAAGATGTGCGCAAGGACTTGTTCACGGTAGACCGGAGCGGGGAAAGAGGACGTGACGTTCGACACGGGGTAACTCCACCGTTGCTGCTTGAATGAAAGAGGACTAAAGAGGAGCGGTGATTGCCGCTCCTCTTTATGTTGTGAGTTAGAACTGTACGGCAACGCCCCATTGCACGATGCGCTGTTCCAGCACGGTACTGCGGTTGATGGTGGGCGCCACACTGGTGGCGATACCCGTTGCAGCGGTTACTGCCTGTGTGTAAGAGATGTTTGTGACGTTGTTGTGATTGAAGATATTGTTCGCTTCTAGCAGGAATGAAGGAGCAATCCGCTCCCAGATCTTCGGGAAGGTGCGCGTATAACGTGCATCTACCTGATAGACAGAAGGGCTACGAAGCGTGTTGCGTCCAACGAAAGCTGGTCGGGCTATCGTCTGCGAGGCGTCGTTATAGAAAGTCTGGCTGGAGGCAAGAATCGTTGCCTGATCGCCTGACATTAGGTTTCCGAGGACTGACAGCATGTTGTGATTGGCAAGTTCACGGCCGAATTTATTGTTGAAGTTAAACTGCGGCTCTAGAACTCCCGTTAGATTGAATGCATTCGGATGATTGACGTTGGAGTTCCCGCGATCGAATTTACGGTTTAACGTGTTCGTGACATTTGCGTTCTGCTCAAATGAGTTCACGTCCGGTGCATCCGAAATGGTGTGCGACCAGGTGTAATTTGCATTCAATGACATACCGCGTACCGGAGCCATTACAAAGTTCACGAACATGGCATTGAAGCTTGAGTTTGCTCCGGATTCGACACGATTTACCTGGTTATAGCGGGCATCATAACGAGTAGCGCCGTTGATCGCACTGCTGAAGGTGGGACGGCCGTCTGCCAAAGAACCAGTTGGAATCCCGTTGATGTTGTGCATCCACATCAGGTTCCGGCCATTCGACATGATGTAGCCGACTGTGACGGATGTCTTATTCGTGATCTGTTGAGCGACCTGCAGGTTTGCGTTCCAGGTGTATTCGTTCTTGAACCTGGGGCTCACGGTTGTGACGTTCTGCGTTGCCACTGTTCCCACGCTGGATGGAATCGTTGGATAGGCAGGAGCCCCAGCGGTGGTGGGCGTATACGTGTACGACGACGTTCGGTTTGAGCCATCAAGGGTCAACGCATTCGCCCAAAGATCGGTTGGCGTCTGTCCGTAGAAGATACCGGACGAGAGCTTTACCGTCGTCGTATTGGTCGCACGATAGCTGAGGCCAAGGCGAGGTGCGAAGTCCGTGTTCGGGACGTTGAAGTTGCGAGAATCCGTATACGGCGCATTCGGATTAGCTTTCGGAGAGGCGAAGCGGTCCCAGCGCAGACCATATACCGCAGTCAAACGCGGGGATAAAGCCCAGGTGTCCTGAACATATCCACCGTAGAAGAGCGAAGCATACCCAATACCATTCGTATCGGTTTGCGACGCGAAGTTGTCATAGGAGTACAAGTTCGTGCCATTCTTCGCACTCAGATATGCAGCGACGGAAGCGAACGTATAGCGGTTATACGAAACCAGACGCTTACGGTTTTGAATCTGAGCCAGCAGGAATCCTGCCTTGAATGTATGCGCGCCGCGGATATAGCTGATGTTTTCAGATCCTGAGGGCTGCTTGTCGGTGTAGATATCGCCCGCGTTGCTGCTGCCATTGAAAGCCGCAATGCCAGTAATCACGATGGCTGGACCCTTTCCTGTAGAGGGGCCAGCAAAGTGAGTGTTTGTGCGGTATGGCACGGAGAAACGGAATTCGTTGAGCAGATGGTCGCTGATGGCCGAGATCCACTGAACGCCGGCCACGTGTGCGCGATCCGAATAGTCCACACCAGCGCTGGTGGCATTGATGCCACCGACCTGCGTGTTGAACGGGAAGCTGTTTTTGAAGTAGTTGTAGCGCAGGAAGACGGAGTTCTTGGAGTTGATGTTGTAATCAACACGAAAGTCCATGAAAGTTCCATGGAGAAGACCGGGCGCCGTAACCAATTCTGATGACGGAAGACCAATCGCCGTGGCATTTGCCTGCGTAATGGTGACTACTGATGGGCTTCCGCGAAGAACATGCTCATAGGATCCGAAGAAGAACAGCTTGTTCTTCTTCACGGGGCCGCCAACGTTAACTGCATGATCTTCCAGGATCAAGTTTGGCTTTGTCGGATTCGTTGCCTTGTTCTGTAACAACGGAAATGCCGTGGCATCCACCCACCGCTTGATGAATTCATACTTGCCGTGGAACTCGTTGCTACCTGAGTTCGAGATAACGTTGTACACATTTCCTGTCGTCCATCCATTTTCAGGCGCGGCCGGGTTCGAGATGGTTTGAACTTCCTTCACAAAGACATTGCCGATCGGGAAGAGACGCAAGCCGATACGATCCGCCTCTGTGTTTACCATGCCGTCCATCTGGTAGTTGATGCGATCCATCAGGCCGTTGGTGTTCAGCGTACGCGGAATGCCAAGCTCAGGATTCGGGTGGCCCGAAACGCCCGGCTGGAAGACGATGAAGTTATATGGATTGCGTGAGGTGAGCGGCGCGTTCTGAATTTCAGCGGTGGAAAGCGTACGCTCGACGTTCAAGTTCGTGGGATCGATTGACACATCGGATGCTTCCACTGTGACGGCAGTATCCGCGGAACCAACTTTAAGATCGCCATCGATTACGGATTCCGTACCCGCGTTTAAGTTGACTGCGGAAACATTTAGTGGAGAGAAACCAGGTGACGTGATCTTCACCGTATATGCACCCAACGGCAAATTGATGAGCACATAGTAACCATCGGATCCCGTGGTTACAGTGCGCTCTACGCCAACAGCGGGATTCGTAACAGTGACGGTTGCGCCAGCGATTGCTGCGCCACTGGGGTCAGAGACCCGTCCGCGAATGGTTCCGTTAATGGATTGCGACTGGCTCCATGCAGCGGGAGCCGTCGAAAAGAGAATTGCGCACGAGACAAAAATCCTGGACAGCCTGGACATGAAACTCCTCCTTGAAAAGAGACAAGACAATGAACCGGATGCTGCAACTGCGAGTAATGTGAGAAACGCCAATAATTGCTGGCGAACACCGTGAAACGGTTAGAACAGCAGCTGTGTTTCGGTAGCAGCAAGGGATTGCGCGATAGCTCCGAATAGTTGGGCTTTTGTGCCCAGAGACGAAGAACGCAACCTTGGCAAAGCGAAATCGTTTTCGCGTAAACATCGCTCTGTAGCGCTACAGAGCGCCGGATGTGCACCCACACCTCCACCCAACACAATCAGTTCGGGGTTGAAGAGGAGCGAAATACTGCTGAGAGCGTCCGCCAGTACGCGTGACGTATTCTCAAGAATCTGTTCGGCAGTGGTGTCGCCTTCCAGAGCAAGATCGAAGATCTGGGTTGCGCGCATCTGCATGCGTGCCCGATCGTTTATGCCTGCTTGCCGAAGAAGTTTCTTCCATTGCAATTCGACACCTTCGCCACCAATGACGCGTTCAAGCTGACCCGTATCGCGCATGCGGACGCGTTGGCGGTCCATCCCTACGACAGGGAGATAACCAATTTCGCCTGCAGACCAGTTCGCACCGCGATGGAGTGCGCCTCGCAAAAAGATGCCAGCGCCAACTCCCGTTCCAATCGCGATAAAGATGAAATCATCAACACCGCGCGCTACGCCTTCAGCAAACTCGCCCACGGAAGCAAGGTTCACATCGTTGTCAACGCCGGCGGAAATGTTTAGATCACGTTCCAGCAAAGTCTTAAAGGGAACGTCATTCCAACCCGAAAGGTTTGGGGCAGCCAATACAACGCCGCGATCAATATCTGTCATGCCGGGAGCACCGGCTGTGATGTGGAGAATTCTACGCTTTTCCGGAAGGCTGGCCATCATCGCGTCCAGTCCCTGACGGATATGGGCAATGACACCCCGTGGCGTTTTTCCTTTTTCTGCCAGCTTGTCTTCCCATTCGGCAACCGGATTGCCGTTCAGATCAGCAAGCATCATCCGTACGTATGTGCCGCCGATGTCGGCCGCTGCTACATAACCGTGCGATGCATTAAAGCGGAGCATTGCAGGCGGACGGCCTCCGGAAGATACGCCTTCTCCCCCATCCTCTACAAGTCCGCGCTCAATCAGGTCAGACACTGCAAGCGTGACCG
Organism: Terriglobus roseus; assembly: GCF_900102185.1. Lineage (NCBI taxonomy): Bacteria > Pseudomonadati > Acidobacteriota > Terriglobia > Terriglobales > Acidobacteriaceae > Terriglobus > Terriglobus roseus. The sequence goes on from NZ_LT629690.1 coordinate 951,757, forward strand.
TGGGAACAGCCAACCCTGAGATACGTGCCAGGTCAGCACGAGAGCAGGGGGAATGTTTGCGCATCAGGTGAAGCAGCAGGCGCTGATTGGTCTTGCGCAATTGCGCCGGACGCGCGGGCTCGCCCGTTACCTCTGTCTTGGTGCGCAGAGGGGCGGTGGTGCGAGTGGAAGGGCGACGGCGAGTTGGGACCAGGCGGCGTTTCACGGATTGAGAAGGATTATAAGGAATATTTAAAAAGTTGGTGAAAACTTTTTAATTGTCGTTTAGAAAGGTTGTCAACAAATGATTTCGTTCCGTCGGGCACGAATCGATGTGAGGGGGCAAGTGCGATCTATGAGGCGAATTGTGAGTGTTGAGAGCAGAAATAGAGCTGTACGCGCGTTCGTTTACTGTCTACCGCTTGCTGTTGTTGCGGTACAGGCGACTGCACAAACGCCTGTGACTGAGCCGATGAAGATTGCTGTTGACGCGTCCTACGCTCAGCCCTTGCCGATTGAGCGCGGTGCTCCGGGACTGGCGGAATCGCTACGCAAATTACATACGCGGGCAAGTCTCATCCAGATCAACGCTCACCCGGATGACGAAGACGGAGGCATGCTGGCTTACGAGAGTCGTGGAGTCGGCGCAGATGTATCGTTGCTGGCCTTGAATCGTGGCGAAGGTGGTCAGAATGTGATGACCGGCGACTTCTGGGACCAGCTTGGCATCTTGCGGACGATGGAGCATCAGGCGGCAAACCGTTATTACGGATCGCACCTGTTCTATACGCGTGTTGCGGATTTCGGTTTCTCAAAGACGCTTGAAGAAGCCTTGAAGCAGTGGAATCACGACCGCGTTCTGGAAGACGTGGTGCGCGTTGTACGAACGGTTCGCCCAATGGTGGTGACCAGTGTTTTTGCCGGATATGTTTCTGACGGCCACGGGCATCATCAGACCGCCGGTGTGATGGCTCAGGAAGTATTCAATGCTGCGGCCGATCCGAAGATGTTTCCGGACCAGATCAAGGAAGGCCTCCTGCCGTGGAAGCCGCTGAAGGTCTATGCACGCGTGCCATTTGCGCAGGTCACTCCGAAGGGCATCTTCGACTATGCAACCAACAAGTGGGAGCCAGTTGCATTTAAGAACTATGTGACCGGAGAGCCCATCCAGGGTGTTCCGTCGGTGACTCTGACTGTCCCAGAGAGTGAATACAACGCGTTGTATGGCCGCAACTATCTGCAGGTGGCGCGGGAAGGATTGAACGAGCAGAAGTCGCAGACGGGCGGCGTAGCCATTCCGCCACCGGGTAAATTCGACAGCCCATATCACCTTTACGCATCGCGCGTAACGGCAACAGTGCCTGCTCATGAGGAATCGTTCTTCGATGGCATCGACACATCGCTACCTGCGATTGCTAGTTATCTTCCGACCGGCGCACAAGCAGAAGTTCGCATGAAGTTAGAGGCGATCGCCGCGACCGTTGATGAGGCTACGCAGAAATACAACGCAAATGATCCATCGGCGAGTGCGCCAGCATTGGCAAAGGGCCTGTCGTTGACGCGTGGACTTATCGCCGAGTTGAAAGCGTCAAAGCTTCCAGATGAAGCTCGTTACAACGCATTGCATGAGTTGCAGATCAAGGAAGGGCAGTTTAACTTCGCGCTGGGACAGGCGCTTGGCGCTTCATTGCTGGCGAGTGTGCAGACGTCACTCCCAGGCCAGAGCCAGGGGCGATCTGGTCCCATGGGTGGGGGAGACAATGTTTTCTCCACTGCTTCCGGCAGTCCGACGGCGATTCCTGGACAAGCGCTGTTAGTGGGAGTGCATGTCGCCGCGCAGGGAAGCCAGCCATTGCAGGTGGATGCTGTGGCATTGTCACCCAATACGGGTGGCGAATGGAAAATGACGGAGCAGAAGGGAATCACTGGCTCTATCGCAGCAGGAACGGCGCAGGATGCGTATATCGCTGCGACTGTGCCACTGAATGCTCCATACACGGCGCCTTACTTTGAACGACCCAACCTCGAGCAGAGCTACTACAACCTCACATCGCCCCAATACGTCACGTTGCCTGTGATGTCCTATCCACTGACGGCGGTTGCTACGTACACCTACAACGGTGTGAAGGGCGAGCTTCGCAGTGTGGTGCAGACAGCGCATCGTTATAACGGTCTGGGCGTAGTGATGGAACCCTTGCTGGTTGCCCCAGCCATCAGTGTTCGGGTGACTCCACCCGCTGGCGTTATGCCTTTGAAGGCTGGCAGCGTATCACTCGATGTGACAGTGCATTCGGATGTTAAAGGGCCTGCGCAGGGGACGTTGGAATTGAAGCTACCAAGCGGATGGACAGCTTCTCCTGCAACGCAGACCTTTGCCACCAAACGCGATGGAGAAGATATGAATCTCCATTTTGTGATCACGCCGAAGAATGTGGAAGCGAAGACGTACGAGATTGCCGCGGTGGCGAAGTACGCTGGCAAGGAGTATGCAAGCGGCTTCCAAACCATCGGCTATGCCGGTATCACGCCCTATCCGCAGTACAGAGATGCGAAGTTCCGTACGACGGGTGTCGACGTGACAGTGGCTCCGAACCTGAAGATCGCTTACATCATGGGAACGGGCGAGGAGGTTCCGCAGTCGCTGAAGGATATCGGCATTAACGTAACGCAGCTGTCCAGTGATGACATTGCAAAGGCCGACCTCAACGGATACGACTGCATCATTCTTGGCATTCGTACCTATGCAGCGCGACCAGAGCTTCGCACCTACAATCAGCGCCTACTGGATTACGTGAAGAACGGCGGCGTGGTCGTAAGCGAGTATCAGTCGCCAGAGTACGAGCGGGACTTTGCCCCTTATGTGATTCCAGTGACACGCGAGGCGGAGAAGGTGGTGGAGGAAGATGCAAAGGTAAGCATCTTGAAGCCGAATGATCCTTTGTTTACCTGGCCAAACCATATCGTTCCCGCCGACTTCAACAATTGGGTGGAAGAGCGTGGCCACGGTTTTCCGGGGGCGTTCGATCCGAAGTATGTTGCGTTGACCGAAGTACATGATCAAGGCCAGGATCCACAGCAGGGCGGCCTGATCTATGCGCAGTACGGTAAAGGATATTACGTATATCTAGCCTATGCATTCTTCCGGCAGATGCCGGAAGGCGTGCCGGGAAGCTTCCGCATCATGGCGAATCTGATCAGTGCAAAGAAAAACCCCAATCTCTCGCACTGATTAAGTATCAGAGAGTTCCCTGTGCTCGGAAGTGCTAGTGCGTGGCTTGGCCGTGTAGGCGAAGATACGTTGCTAGCTCTTCCGGGCGATTTGTCTGGATGCCATTAGCTCCTTGGTCGATTGCTCTCTGCCAGAATTCGGGCGTATCGGCTTCGTCCAGGCGATCGACGAATATCTGTGCGTGTGCTTCTTTTGCGACCAGAATCGCTGGTTTCAGGAAGTCGTCGTTATCGAATGCAAGGACGGCGATCGGCATGGAATGCAAAAGGAATCGGCTTACATCAGCATTCTGCGCTTCGGGCATCAACCGCAGGGCTGGCAGAATTTTGTGCACTTCATATAGAAAAAACGAATTGCCGTAGATGACTACGTGATCCTGCATGTCGTGTCGGACGATTGTGTCCACGAGCTGCTGTGGATCGGCGTCTTTGGTGTCGACGTAGACATTGATTTTGTTGCGAGCAAGATCGAGAGCCTCGTCGAAGGTTGGGACCTTGGTTCCTGTGAATGATGGCGAAAACTTAACGCCCGCATCTAGTGATCGAATCTGGTCGAATGTGTGGCTCTTTACGTCTCCTTTGCCGTCGGTTGTCCTGTCGAGCGTCCTGTCGTGCATCAGAATCAATTTGCCGTCAGAGGTGGTACGCACGTCCAGTTCAAAGTAATCCGCGCCAGCATCCGCGGCGGCTTGAAAGGCCACCAATGTGTTTTCAGGGTGGTGCAGATGCTCTCCACGGTGCGCAATAACCACGATCTTTCCCGGTGCTTGAGCTAATGCAGGGGCTGGCCGATACGCAGCCTTAGGCGATTGAGCAAAAGGACTGTTAGTGCTCATGGCCAGAAAGAAAATGACAGTTGCGTTCAACACGAAGAGGATTCCTCCGAAATTTTGATCGAGCTCACGCGATAACAGATGCCAGTGCAGCGCTGTATCACGGATACTTTCATGCAGCGAGGAGTTCTATCCACTGGTTCATTCTCAAGAGCGGAGATTACAGGTTAATGAGCCCCAGTGTTCCGCGAGCGAGACTCGGATGGATACGATGTTGCGGTCCAGAGAATGATGAATCGGAGAGTGCCGAAATGAGGATGTATCGGATAGCTGCGGGCATGCTGTTGGCTTCATTGAGTGTGGCAGGAAACAGCCAGACGAAGAACGCGGAGTCGACGGCGGCAGTGGACGCTCCGGATGGTCTTTCGGCAACGTTATCTCCTGATAAAGATTTACCGAGGGCCAAGTCTGCCTTCCTTCCGGAATTATTTGCCTCCTCGCATGCTTCGAATTTGCTTCAACTTAAGAACGGCGATCTTCTTTGCGTATGGTTTTCGGGTACTGCGGAAGGGCAATCGGATGTAGCCATTGTTGTCTCGATTTTGCCCAAGGGATCAATGACATGGGGTAAGACTGTCCGGGTGGATCATGATCCGGCCAAGTCCTACCAAAACCCTGTTGCCTATCAGGCTCCGAACGGAGATATCTGGATACTGCACACAGCGCAGACAGCAGGCAAAGGACAGGCCGATGCGCAGGTTTTGAAGACTGTTTCCAAAGATGGCGGAAAGACCTGGAGCGCGCCTGTTGTTCTTTTCGCGGAAGCCGGGGCTTTCACGCGCCAACCCTTTGTTCATGGCGAACGCAACGACCTTCTACTTCCTACCTATTACTCAACCAGCGCAGGCATCACGAAGGGCGCGGAGACAAACTATCCCGTTGTTAAATTGAGCGCGGATGGAGGCCAGACATGGAAGGAGTGCGCTGTTCCCAAAGCTGAGGGCATGGTGCAGATGAGCATTGTGAAGCAGGCACCGGGACGTTATGCTGCGTTTTACCGCAGCCGTTTTGCAGACAAGATCCATCGTTCAACATCCACCGATGGCTGCAACTGGACGGCTCCCGTGCCAACGCCGTTACCGAATAACAATGCTTCCATTCAGGCGGCGAAGCTTCGTGATGGGAACATCGTCGTGGTGTTCAACAACACCTCTGGGCATAAACCGGGGCACGTGACCCAGTCGGGTGAACGAGTTCCGGTCTCGATTGCACTTTCCAGTGATGGCGGTGTTACGTGGAAGTATGTTCGCGATATGGAGACACGCGACAGCCATGCACCACTACCAAAAGGGCAGCGTATGGAATACAGCTATCCTGCGGTTCTGCAGCTTGCGAATGGAAAGATCATGGCGAGTTATACATATCGTCGCTTGGGGATAAAAACTGTTCTGATAGATGAGAACTGGATCAAGCAGGGCACTACAACGGGAGAGTACAAGCCGTAAGACTGCAAGTAACCAACTTCGAGCAAAATGCAATGAAGACGTGGCATCCTGCATAAGCGGCATGGAGGCAGCGGAAGATGGCTACGGTAAGACTATGGACAGACGATGATGTGGCAGCGGATGCGAGATGCAAAGCTGTGTTCGATGACATTCGCGCGACGCGCAAATCAGATTTTGTCAATAACTTCTGGCGGGCACTGGCCAATCAGCCGGACCTTTTGGAACAGACATGGGCTCGTGTGAAGAAGGTAATGATTGAGCCTGGGACGCTTGATCCGCTCACAAAGGAACTGATCTATATCGCAGTTTCCACGATGAATAGTTGCACGTATTGCACGCATTCACATACAGCGGCGGCGCGTGCCAAAGGGCTCACTGAGGAGCAGTACGCAGAGTTTCTTGCAGTAGTCAGCATGGCAGCTCATACCAATTCGCTTGCCAATGCACTCCAGATTCCTGTGGACAATGAGTTTCTTGCGTAAGAGCTGAAAGACGTTTCGTGTTGTATAAACTCAACGCTTCCAGATTGTTTGCATAAAGTAAGGTGGCGGCCAGGATTTCCGGGCCGCCACCTTTTCCGTATTGCTACGTTTAGTTCAGCTGCGCGCTTTGGCTGGGAACAGGTTGCGCAAGCATTTTCTCTACCAGTGTTGTGACTTCGTGTTCTAGCGCAATGTGGCCAGCAGTATTGCCCGGACCTGCAAAGCCTGCGTGGGTTTCCTTTACCAATCCATCACGACCGACAAAGAACGATGTCGGCCAGCAATTGAGATTGACGCCCTGCGGGATCTTTTCATTGAGCTGGTCCGTTGTTCCGGCAAGAAGCACGGGATAGGTGATGCCATAGTGCTGAATGAAGGCCTTCAGTCGAGATGAGTCGGTTTCCGGATCGCCCTGTTCAAAGTCGAGATTCACGATCTCAAGCCCTTTGGAATGAAAACGCTTATAGAGACTCACGAGAAGACCTGCTTCATCGTGGCAGTTGGGGCACCAGGAGCCACCAATTGCAACGATGACAACTTTGCCTCGGAACTGCGGATCTCTGTTAGAGAGCACCTTGCCATTCAGGTCAGGAAAGCTGAAGGCGAACGGAGCATTTGGGTCTTTGATAGATGTCTGTTGTGTCGTATCGGTAGGAGCAGGCAAGTTTAGCTTCCGTGCTTCGTCCGGCCGATGCGCGACGAATTCTGGAGACGAGCCATGCACTCCGCCGAGAAGGCTCTTCACCACGAGTGTTCCATCGGCCTGAGGTGTTACGGAATAGGCTGCGCCGCCTGCTGCAGTGAAATGACCGAGAGTGTAGCTGGTTCCATTCCATGTGCCCCATAGGCCGCCTGTGTCGCCGTCGATACGCTGAATCGCCGCTTTGATCACGGGTGATCTGCCGGTTGGCGGATCCACTCGAAGCTCCCATGCACCTTCACCCTTGTTGCTCTTTGTGGCGATCTCCCACGAGCCAGAGATATTCGGAGCGTTGGGAGATGAGGTTGGATCAGACAGCTTACCGATGCGTTTCGCTGTAAATGTCGAAGGAGGAGAGGGGCGCTTGCCCGGATGTGTTGCGCCATAGGTTCCTGTCAACGAATCACCTTCAAACGTAGCGTCGAGTGTGCGCGCGAAATAATCGAACGACGCAACGAGATGATTCCCTTCCAGCGTTACCGCACTTGCCGGAGATACATCGGGATTTGTAGCAGGGCCATTGAGAAATGCTGCTTCCAGCTTTGAACCGTTGCGCGTAATGCGGATGGTGACGGGAATTTCAGTGTCACGTACTTTTGCCACACCCTGCCACACGCCGGTTGTTAGTTTTGCTGGTGAGGTTTGTGCAAGCAACGCAGGCGTGAGCTGCACGAGAGACACAGCAGCCAAAGAGGATGCGAGGACGCGTCCAGAAAGCTTCATGACGAAGGCTCCGTTTAGATCAGGTTTTTAGGTGTGAGTCAGAAGATTTGGTCGTAAGACGCGCCCGCTCTTTCTGGGCCGCACAAACGACTGTGTGGTGCCTGCGTTAGCGGCAACAACAACACAGTCTGGAAGCAGTGTGCATGCGGTAAAAGTAAACAGCCTCTAGCTAGGAGTCAAGTAGACGCTTCAAGAAGGATCTAATTATCGAATGGAAAACTACACGAGGACGTTTATTTTTCTTTCAGTTACAGAGCTTAGTTACAGCGATGGAACATTCACTTTTGGCTCTTCAAGATTCTCGAGATAATCAACAGACTTGACATCTGTAACGCATGTGTTAACGTTTCTCACATGCGTACTCTCTCGCAGCTTTGTTGTTGCTTCCGATAGGTTTTCACCTATAGGTAGAGCGTCATGCGCCTACGAGTTTCGCTTCCCACACATCAATGAATGCCGACTGTGGCCCGCATTTGAGCGGACGCAGCTTATAGCGATTCAACGCTTTTGGCATTGCAATGCACAGGTGATTTCATGTCATCGTCTCAACGACGTTTCATATTTGTTGTAGGCCTTGCACTACTACTGGTTGCAAATCCGGTATCTGCCAGCGGAAGGAAGAAGGAACTCCGATCGTCTCCGGAACCGCTAGCGAAAGTGTATTTATTCAAAGCCGATCTGGATGGCGCAATCGCTTTGCCAGGTAATAGCGAGCCAGCAAGCGGAGACGTAGCCGCCACCTATGATGCGGAAACCCATGTTTTGCGATTTAATGCGCGTTTCCTCAACCTTTCTGGGCCGGCGACGAACGCGAAGTTCTTTTCGGCAGCGGCTATTGATCGAGTGGGGTGGGCCACGGTGGCAGCGGCGCGGCCGGACGCAAGGTTGGTAACGGGAACCGCGTGGCTTGATCAGGAAGAAGAACAGGAGCTTCTTGCAGGGCGTTGGTATTTCAATGTGGCAACCGAAAAGCATCCGAACGGTGAAATTCGCGGAGCCGTACGGTTAGTAAACAAAACGAATGAGTGAGGGAGAAAGAATGAAAAAGCTTCAGGTATTGGCAGCTACATTTGCAATCGGTTTCGCATCGCTTTCCTTGCATGCCGAGTCCATCAAGTTGAAGGCCACTCTTACCGGTGGTGAGGAAGTTCCTGCTAGGCAGGTGTCGGGAACAGGAACACTGACCGCAACGTTGGATACAGATACGAATACGTTGAAGTATCACGTGGAGTACCAGGGACTGACTGGGCCAGTCGTTGCGGCCCACTTTCACGGTCCCGCAGCTCAGGGCGTGAATGCTAAACCGCAGATTCCCGTGAAAGCACCCTTTGATAGCCCTGTCGATGGCACTGCAAGCATTACGGCGGATCAGGCGAAGGATCTGCTGGACGGGAAGTGGTATTTCAACTTGCATACTTCGGCTAACCCCGGTGGTGAGATCCGCGGGCAGGTTGTGAAGGCGCAATGATGCGATTACGCATGAGGCCGTGGTTTGTTACAGGCGTGCTGGGGCTGTCGTTTGTGGCGAAAGGGGCGATCACTTATCTCCATGCGGAGACCGGCTCATTCGCTCAAACCACAGCGCTGCCAAAGCCAACAAACCTAAGGGTGTTGCCTAAGGCCTCATCGCTTCCTGATGTCTACACACGTATGGCTCAGATTCAGAAAGACCTTGGCGTCGATTGCAGTTTCTGCCATGACCAGGATCCTGATTCCAAACAGGTCAACTATGCATCAGATGAGAACCCGAGGAAAGAGACGGCAAGGGCCATGATGCGTATGACTCAGGACATTAATGAAAAGTATCTGGGGGCACTGGGAGATCGACAATATTCGCCGCCTATTACATGCGGAAATTGCCATCTAGGGCAAATGCATCCGCCGCAATTTGAAGGGAAGTAATGAGATGAGAAAAGTACTTGCAGCACTCGCAGTTCTTCTAATCTCCACAGCTGGCGCTACCGCACAGCGACCAGGGAGCGTGCAGTGGAGTGCATCAGTGAAACCCTCAGCGCATGCGGGGGAATATGTTGTCGAATTGCATGCTGATGTGGAGAGCGGATGGCATGTGTACTCAGCGAAGCAGGCACCCGGCGGCCCGTTGCCGCTGGTGATCCGTGTGGAGCAGGGAGCGCCATTCTCATTGGATGGAGCGATCACAGGGAGCAATCCAATCCAGCATCATGATGCGAGTTTCAATCTTGATACCGAATACTTCACTGGAACTTTTCTTCTGGATGTTCCAGTGAAGTCCACAACGCAAGGCCCTGGAGATGTTCCTCTTGCTGTGCGGTTTCAGATGTGCAGCGATACAACATGCATGCCACCGCGAACGATTCATTTAGTGGCAAAGGTTAATGCTTCTTAGATTCGTTGAGTTGTTAATACGGGAGTCGAGATGAACAAAGGTTGTTGTTCCATCCACAACACGAATGACGAGAGGGTGAAGCGTATGCGCGCGCCATAAACGCCGCGCACGAATAACACCGCAGCCCGCTCGTCAGCTCATGCTGGAGCGGGCTTTCTGGTGGCTGCAATTTGTTGCACCTGCAGTATTGAAATCCACCTCGGCATTTGCCTGAGGTGGATTTTCTTTTGCGAGTTCGAAATGAAAGGCGGCAATACGGATATGGATAACAAGCGATCAGTTGGAAAGCGTGTGCAACGCAGCGTCGTAATGCCACTTGTGATTGCGGGCGGAGCTTTGTTGCTATCAAAGGCGCAGATCGCCGTGAAGAACCAAGGATACGTTCCTTTCAGCGACGCGCCTATCAACTATCGTTCCGAAAATCTTAATGACCCGGTGGCGAAGCTGCAGCAACGTCTTGATCGTGGCGAAGCGGCGTTGAGTTATGAGCCTGAGCACGGCTATCTCCGCTCTGTCTTGAAAGAGTTGAATATTCCAGTTGATTCGCAGACGCTCGTGTTTTCCAAGACAAGCTTTCAATACAAGAAAATCTCACCAGAGCATCCGCGAGCGCTGTACTTCAATGACGATGTCTACATCGGACAGGTCCACGAAGGAAAGGCGATTGAAGTTGTCTCCTTTGATCCGATGCAAGGTGCGATCTTCTACCTCTTAGACGAGCACCAGGTAGAAAAACCGAAGTTTGAGCGAGCAGAGCTTGATTGCACACAATGTCATATTGCTGCAGGAACGCGTGGTGTACCGGGGGTATTGCTGCGATCGATCTACCCGACGTCGACAGGAACGCAGGCTACCAGCACGCGATCTTTCATCACGGATCAAGAAAGCCAAATCAAGAATCGCTGGGGCGGATGGTATGTGACAGGGAAGTTCAGCTCCGCACCTGAGCTGTCGATTGGTAACTCTGTTGTGCCAGATGGCGATAACGCTGGCGATGAAAAGCTGACACTCATTGCGGCAAAGTTCGACAAGAAGAGTTATCTCACTGCGGATAGTGACGTTGTTGCACACCTGGTGCTGGCTCATCAGACGCAGGCGCATAACCTGATCACTCTTACAAACTACCGAACACGGATTGCAGAGTTTCAGGCTGCAAAGCCCAACGACGGTAAGCCTGTGGATGCGGCTTCTCTGTCCGAGAGCATTCGACAGCAATACGAACGCCCAGCCGAGCAATTGGTGCGCTACCTAGTATTCGCAAACGAAGCATCGCTTGCGGGCATGGACTTTGAAGCGGATGCGAAGTCCGATTTTGCCCGTGATTTTACTGCGCATGGGCCACGAGATGCGAAGGGCCGGTCTCTTCGTGATTTTGACCTGAAGGTGCATACCTTCCGCTATCCGTGCAGTTACCTCATCTACACAGAATCGTTTGACAACATTCCAGAGCCGGCGAAGGGGTATGTGTATCACCGGCTATTTCAAGTGTTGACCGGAGAAGACCAGAGCCAGGACTTTGCGGGCACAAGCCCTGAAGCAAAGCGCGCGGCATTGGAAATTCTGCTGGCTACAAAGCGTGGGCTGCCAGAGGAATGGCGGAGCTACGCGCAATCCAAGCGCCTGCGAATTGCGGCTCAGCCGGTTGGCTCGAGCCATATCCATGGCTAAGACACACCACGTTGTATCAACCACTCGCGAGGTCACTATGAAGACGATGCTGAAATACACAGGTGTTGCGATTGCCTTGGCAGGATTGGGCACAACCGCAGCGTTGGCACAGAACCCAACAAAGTCAATTGATGGTCGATGGGATGCTGCCCTGGTTCGACCGAATGGAGAGACTGTTCCGTTCCGGCTGGACATTTCTGGCAGTGGGAACAACGTCAAAGGCACTTTTTACAACGGATTCCAGCCGTTCGATAGTACGACCGGCGGTTCCTTTGCGAACAATGAACTAACGCTCAACATCGATCACTATCTCACTGCGATCCACGCCAAGTTAAACGGAGATCAGCTTGCAGGCGATGTCTCCACACAGAATCGTGCCTCGACCGCAGCGTATCAGTTCAAAGCCACCCGTCATGTAGATGAGAACGTGAATGTCTCAAACGTGCCACAGATTGGTGGAGCTTACATCCTGCCACTGGAAACACCTTCTTCGAAGGGCGAAAAGGCCTTCCACTTTATTGTGGAGCAGAGAGGTGCAGAGGTTGCTGCGACAATCCTTCGCGTCGATGGAGATACCGGCGCGTATACCGGAACTTATCACGATGGTAAGTGGCGTTTAAGTCATTTTGATGGTTCTCGCCCCGGTGTTATCGAAGTGACTCCACAAGCCGATGGTACGCTTGCGGTGGAGCAGAACCCCGGTTCGAAGCCGTCGGTGCAAAAGGCTGTTGCGGAGAAAACCGCGAGTGCCAAGGCATATGGTGAGGAGCCACCTGTCGATAGCCGCTATACGCCGAAGCTTGTGGCCTATCGTGAAGATGTTGCACGCGCAAAGGGCTTGCCGCAGCCTGAGAACTACAGCACTCATACGACTGTTCGCGATCAAAACGAGAAGTTCGCGTTTAACTTTCCCGACGTGAACGGAAAGCTAATATCCGAGGACGATCCGCGCTTCAAAGGCAAGGTGGTTGTTGCAGTTGTGACTGGTACGTGGTGCCCGAACTGCCACGACGAGGCGCAGTACCTTGTTCAGCTGGACAAGAAGTACCGGGACAAGGGACTAGCGATTGTTGCGTTGGATTTCGAGGAACCAGAGCAGCAGAGCGGCTTGGAGCGCGAGAAGGCTTTTGTGAAGCAGTATGGTGTGGATTACACCTACCTCATCGCAGGAGCACCCGCAGAGATGTGGGAGAAGGTGCCGCAGGCGGTCAACTTAAACACATGGCCTGCTACGTTGTTCATTGGGCGTGATGGTCACGTGAAGTCAGTGCATTCAGGTTTCGCATCGCCTGCCAGCGGTAAGTTCAATGATGAGCTGAAAGCAGAGTTCACCGCCACCATCGAGAAGCTATTGGCAGAAAAGCCCGCCCAGCAGACGGCATCTGTTGGGATCCAGGTAATTCACGAAGGCGAGTAGCTTAACCTATGCATAAATAAGAGCCGCCGGAATCGCAGTGATCCGGCGGCTCTTATTTGTATCTTGCTCTTAAGCTTTTCTTTCCGGAATTTCCGTTAGAAGCTTTGCGAGTCGGGCCTCGAGGTCTTTCTGAATCGCGGCATATTTCGGATCGCCATAAAGGTTATGGGCCTCGTTGGGATCGTTCTTAAGGTCGTAGAGTTCAAATTCCTGAGGCGATTGCGTATACCACTGAATGAACTTGTGTGTGTCCGTACGCACACCGCGGTGTGGTGCTACGTTTTCCGCGCCTGGGAACTCGTAGTAGTCATAAAGCCATTCCTTGCGCCATGCCGGGCCCTTGTTGTCTACAACGTCCAACATGGACCGGCCCTGGAACTGCTTGGGGATTGGAAGACCAACAAGGTCCATGACCGTGGGAGCAATGTCGACGTCCAACACCATCTCCTTCTTCACCGCACCGGCTTTCACGCGGTTGGGATAACGGATGGCCATGGGAACGCGGATGGATGGTTCGTGCATCAGGCGCTTGTCGAACAGGCGCCACTCACCCAAGAGATACCCGTGGTCTGAACTGTGAATGACGGCAGTGTCATCCATCGCCTTGGTGTCGTCTAGGTGCTTGAAGATGCGCCCCACGTTCTCGTCGATGGCAACAAGACCGGAGTAGTAGTCCTTGCATAGTTCTTCGATGGAGCGCACGGCATCGCCGGTGTCCGTGGTGCCAATCTTGTTGTCCGCTGTCTTGAACGGAGTGGGCTTGCCGGGATATCCCTTGAGGTCGTCATCGAACGATGCGGGCTTGGGAATCTTCACGCCGTTGTACAGGTCGAGATGGCGGCGCGCACGGAAGTACGGTGCATGCGGTGTCATGTACCAGAGGAGCAGGGCGAATGGTTTCTCGCGAGGCTGCTTCAGCCAGTCGAGAACGCGATCCGTGACGAAGTCATCGCAGTAGCCTTCGTTCCACACTTGGACTGGACCGATCTTGCCATTCTTTCCTTCGGCCATCTTCGGCTTGTAATAGTTCGTCGCCGGAGCATTTACGCCCAAGTAGTAATCCCAGTGCTTTTCCTTCATGCCGTTACGCATGTGTACCTTGCCAACAACGCAGGTTTCGTAACCGGCTTCGAGCAGATAGTCGGTGAAGACGGGAATGTCGGATGGCAGCGGTGTGTTGACTGTCTTGTTGTCCAGAGCTCCGGTGGAGCGTGACCACATGCCCGTCATGGCGGAGGCACGTGCTGGGGCGCAGAGTGCGTTCGTGCAGAAGGCGTTTTCAAACTTCACACCTTCGTGTGCAATGCGATCCATGTTTGGAGTTTTCAGCAGGGGGTGACCCGCACTGCTAAGGCAGTCCCAACGCTGTCCTTCTGTGTACAGGAAGATCAGGTTTGGCTTCTTGCCATCTTTCGCAGGTGCTTCTTCCTCTATGGGAAGTGCCCGTGCGAGGTTTGGTGCTACTGCTGCACCCAGTGCCGCCGCTGCGCCTCCCTGAACAAACTGTCGCCTATCAAACTGCTTGCCGATCGAATCCATGTTGTCCCTTCTCTAAGCCAAGTCTTTTCGCTGGACGATTCACAGCGAAATCGAATGCGGTTCTGTAGCGATAGCGGTTATCGCATATGGCTCTAAGTCAGTGCAACGGACATCGAAAGAAATGAAAAATCATAAGCCTTTTGTAATGAATGTTTAGCACGGTGTTGTCACCGTATTGTTCTGAGTGACACGGGTGAAAACTAATGAATATGGTAAGCGACGACTGTCGTGTTGCTGACTTCATCCTTCACGAAATCACTTCTCAACACGACTTCGAAGCCGTGGAGCTTCCCGTTGATGGTGGCAGCATTAAGGATGGGTTGCCACATGCGTTGCGTGAAGAGAAAGTGTTCCGCGGCATACACACTGCCCATGGTGGAACCGCCAAGGAGAAGGACATGTTCGTTCCCGCTGGGCGTGTCCGTCAGCGCTACCGTGGTCAATGCCTGGGCGTCGTTCTTCGTGATGATTGCCGCTTCACCGTTGCGCGGAGCACGGTTCACCACCTGAAAGGTGTAGTGCTCGTAACCGCGGTCCAGATGGAAATCAAGGTTAGAGTCGTAAATAGAAGACCACGGGTTGAATGTGGAAGTGCCGAGCAGGATAAGGTTGGCACCTTGCAGATCACCCTGGTTTACATCGCGTGCGTAACGAACCTCCACATCCTTGTCAGAAGTTGGGAGATTTAGACGGTAGGGAATACGCACCAGTTCCGAAGTGAGTTTCAGGTCGGCCATGGTGGCTGCATTCACTCGGGATAACAACCCCGGACCCTCTGGTGAAATTGCCTGGATGGCGGGATCGTTCTGATAACGCTGCTCCATATATACAAGCAAGGGAACCGGTTGATGCGTATATGCGGTGTATAGATTGAGTGCGGCATCGCCAGCAACAATCACTGTACGACGGTTTCCCTGAAAGAGTGTTTTCCATAGCAGCAATGAACCGTAGTCGCGTTCTGCCTGCGCTTGCCGGTTATGTTGCCATAGAAAAAATCCAACAATGGCGACAGCTAGAAGCGGGATCGCTGTCCAGAGCCAGAATCGTTTTCCTGCCTTCTGCAGGATTTGAATCGGATGCGACTCCGTTGTATCCCGCTCGGAAATATTTGGCTCGGAAGTAGACGTGGCGTCTTCAAACCGAGCCACATAACCACCTTTGGGAACAAGAATTCGTCCGGGGTTATGTTTGCCTTCGGTTCCGTAATACAGATCGAGACGTTTGCGAAGATGGCGAGCGCTACCGCGAACAATCGCATCTTCGCCTGCATTGAACCCTGGTGGGCGATGAAAGAAGTGGATACCAATCTGCTGTTCGCTCAGCTCATCTACATGACCGGCCCACGTACGTTCGCAGATGTGCTTGAGCAACGCTGCCAGTCGCGGTGATTTGGAAAACGTGTCGCTGTGAACGATGCGATCCAATTCTTCCGTGCGCGGATCGCAGTTGTTGCCATCCTGCATCGCCTGCGTTTGCGGCGAGCTGGTTTCGGGTATGATCTCTTTACTCACAGACAGCGATGTTTTCCCTCCTCCATCCCGTGCATCGCAGCTTCTCACACTGTTGTCGCTAGACACAAGAACACCCTCTCTTTCCTGAAAAATCCAAGAAAACGCAGGCAGCGCACGGTGACACGCACCGTGTCATAGCAGGTTTGACCTTTCCGGTTGCTGCTATGGCTCGTTAGATTCGTTGGGTTTTTGAAATCCAACGAGGATCGATGCGAAATTCGCTCGATCCCCTTAGCAATCACCCTTTTCGAGGTCAGACACTATGCATCGCCGAACTCCTGCTTTTTCCAGGCGCACCGTGGGCAGGGCGCTTTCGAACTCTGTTCTTTCTTTCTCTCTGGTCTTGCCGATTGGTCTAGCTGCTGTGACGGCGCTTCCTTCTGCAGCGCAGGTAGTTACAGCTTCTTTGCGTGGAACGGTTCAGGATCCTGCGGGCGCACCCATTGCGAATGCGCAAGTGAAGGTCGTTAACACAGCCACCAACGTTGCCACGGAGGCGCATACCGACGAGAACGGACGATTCGTCTTCGCCTCGCTGGAACCCGGCGGGCCCTACACACTGTCGATTGCTGCTCCGGGCTTCAAGACGAACCAGCGTACCGGCATCACCCTCACGGTAAGCCAGGTCGCTGATATCCAGGTGCCGCTTCAGATTGGTTCGGCCTCTGAGACCGTGGAGGTTCAGGCGGACGTCCCTCAGATTGAGACATCTACGGGTGCTATATCCGGATTGGTGGAGAATCGCAGCATCGTCAATCTCCCGTTGAACCAGCGCAACCCCTATGCACTGGTATTCCTCCTGCCGGGATCGGTTGGCAGTGTGGGAACGGCATACAACTCATCCAACATCTCCATCAATGGTGGTCGCCCGGGCAGCGCGGACATTCTGGTGGACGGCATTCCAGCATCGCCTCCTCTTGCAAACCCGATCAACGGCTTTGCTGTATTCCCATCCGTCGACGCTGTAGATGAGTTCAAAGTCCTGACGAACGGCTACAGCGCCGAGTTTGGTCGCAGCGGCAGCGGCATCATCAATCTGATTCTCAAGTCGGGTACAAACAAGCCACACGGCAGCTTGTATGACTTCGTGCGCAACTCGGCGATGGATGCGAACGACTGGTTCAGCAAGCTGAATAACCGCGCGCTTCCGCAGTTCACTCGAAATCAGTTTGGTGGAAGCATCCAGGCTCCTGTAGTGATCCCGCATCTGTACAACGGACGCGACAAGACCTTCTTCCTGTTCTCGTATGAAGGTTTGAGGCAGGGAACGGGAACATCCACAAACATGGTGGTGCCCACTGTAGCAGAGCGCACCGGCGATTTCTCAGCCAGCGGCCTTCCCGTAATCTATGACCCGACGACGACAGTGGCTGTTGGTAGCGCTTATACGCGCACAGCCTTTGCCGGCAACATGATCCCGAAAACCCGCCTCGATCCGGTGGCGCAAAACATTGTGAAGTACTGGCCGCTTCCGAATATTGCGAACGCTGCCTATGGAGCGAACAACTACTTCGCAACCGGCGTTAACCAGGTCAACATCAACACGTATGACGCGAAGGTGGACCAGGTCTTCAACGAACGCAACAGCATGTTCGCGCGCTATTCCGGCCGCCGACTTTCGCAGCCCGCAACGCTATTTGAGGATCCATCGATAGCCGTCGCGCAAAACAATGCAGGACAGCAACCGCAGAATTCCAACTCTGTTGCGGTAGATTACACTCGCACGCAGTCGCCTACGTTGGTGTTTGAAGCCCGTTACGGCTACTCACGCGTGGCGCTGGATTTCCGCTCGGTCAGCGATGGTTTCGATCCGTCGGCAAATCTCGGTATGCCCAGCTATATCTCAGCGAACGCTGATCATCTGCAGTTCCCGGGTATTGCTCCGGCAAATTATCAAGGATTGGGCAGCGCCGGGCAGGGAACTACGCGCCATGCAGGTTATGAAGCGCATCTCCTAGGCTTGAACATCACCAAGGTCAAGGGCAACCATGTCCTGAAGTTCGGTGGAGAAGGACGCCTTATGCGGGCGAATGATACCGAATCTGGTAATTCCGTTGGAGGCTTCTCGTTCCCCAAGACGCACACACAACAGAACCCCAATAATGCTGTAGGCGGTGATGGTTTTGCCAGCTTCCTCTTGGGGCTTGGCACAGGCACCATGACTATCAACAGCAAGGATGGCGCGACGCAGAGCTTTTACTATGCGGGCTACATACAGGACGACTGGAAGGCGAATTCGAAGCTGACCCTGAATTTGGGATTGCGTTGGGATGTGGAGATCCCGCGCACCGAACGTCATGATCGCATGGAGGTCTTCGATCCCAGTGCAACATCTCCTCTGGCGTCGGTGTATTCAGGAGCTAAAGGTGGTCTACGGTTTATGGGCGTGAACGGCGCAAGCCGCCGTCAGTTTGAGCCTCGCTGGAAGGACTGGGCACCCCGCTTCGGATTTGCCTATCAGGTGGATTCAAAGACGGCCATCCGCGGCGCCTATGGCATCTATTTCAATCCGTCGATGCGCGCCGCTGCTGCGACCATTGGCAACGTAGGTTTCAGCGCTTCAACGACCTTTGACGCGGTTCCGGGTAACGTAACACTTTCCGGAGCAACGCTTAGCAATCCCTTCCCGAATGGCATTGCTAAGCCTGTTGGTAGCTCGCAGGGACTGTCCACGGCGATTGGGCAGACGTTTGAAACGCCGTTAGCGGGCGACAACAAGGTGGGCTACACCCAGAGCTATGACCTGGATGTGCAACGGCAGTTGCCTTGGTCTGTGTTGGTGGAAGCAGCGTACGTGGGAAGCCACGGTGTTCACTTGAATCGTGCGGGTGAAAACGACTTCCTTCTGAACCAGCTACCCATCTCCGTCGTGCAGCAATACGGAACGGGACTGCAGCAGTCAGTTTCTAACCCCTTCTATGGAACGATCACCACTGGAACACTTTCGACGCAGACCATTGCGCGACGGTATCTTCTGGCACCGTTTCCTCAGTATGTGCAGGTGCAGGGGTCGTACCCAACCGGCGGTTTCAGCCAATACGATTCGTTTCAGTTGAAGGTGACCAAACGCGCCGCACACGGACTCACACTGCTGCTGGCATTCACAGGTTCGAAGTTATTTGATAACTACTCGAACATCTCAAACGTTGGCAATCAGGCCGGTGGCATACAGGACATCTACAACGCTGCTGGTGACCGCGCAGTATCTGCTAACGATGTCTCGCATAAGCTGACCATCAGTGGTGTCTACGAGCTTCCGTTTGGACGAGGCAAGCACTTCGGTGGCAATTGGAATCCCTTCGTGGATGCGTTCCTCGGTGGATGGCAAGCGAACGGCATTTACACACAACAAAGCGGATTCCCGCTTGCAATCACAACGCAGGACACGTCGCAGGCTGGCGGTAATGTGCTGCGGCCGAATCTGACAGGACAAGACCCTCGCACACACGGCCCCATTTCGCAGCGCCTTGGCACTGCGAATCACAAGGCCAATGGTGCTTACATCAATCCGGCAGCCTTCTCTCAACCTGCGGCGTTTACGTTTGGCAACGCACCGCGAACCATCAGCAATCTCCGTGCGCCTTCTTATGAAAATGTGGACTTCTCCCTCTTCAAGAACTTCACTTTGAAGAATGAACTCAAGCTACAGATTCGAGGCGAGGCCTTTAACGCACTCAACCAAGTGGTATTCGGCTCTCCTGTGACGAATCTTTCCAACGCGCAGTTTGGCCAGATCAGTGCTCAAAGCAATACACCACGACAGTTGCAGTTTGCAGCGAAACTGCTTTTCTAGGTGGTGGAGAAACAAAATGGTGGCGGCAACAGAATTGTTGCCGCCACCATTTCATTTGGTCGTTATTTAGTTAAGGATGAGTTGCAGCAAGCAGACTAAGCCGAAAGCGACCAGGGACAATATGGTTTCTACCACTGTCCATGACTTCAACGTGTCTGCGACCGACATGCCACTGTATTCCTTGACAAGCCAGAAGCCGCCGTCGTTCACATGCGAAAAGCCAGTTGCGCCTGCGCCGGTGGCAATCGCAAGAAACTCAGGTCGAACTCCCGTCATGGCAAGAGCCATAGGAGCGACGATGCTGCTGGCAGTCGCCATGGCAACTGTCGTGGAACCCGTAGCCAAGCGGATGAATGTTGCAAGCAGCCATGCTAAAAGAAGCAATGGAACATGCGTCTTCAATGCATAGCCGAGCAGCACGCTGCTGACTCCGCTGTCGATGAGACGCGGCCGAAGCCGCCGCCTGCACCGACCAACAATGTCACAGTGGCGGTGGGAGCGAGGCACTCGTTCGTAAATCGGAGTATTTGATCGCGCTTGAAGCCGCGGCGCAGGCCGAGTTGATACATGCTCAAGAGCGTCGCGATCAGAAGAGCTACGTCCGCATTGCCAAGGAAGTGCAATAGCAGATTCATGCGGCTTCCGATCGCGGTGAATTTATCTGCCCAACTGCCAACGAGCATCAACAGTACAGGCAGAAGGATCATCGACACGCTGGTGAGAAACGATGGAAGCTCACGCTTCTGGTCGGAATGCACGAACGCATCGCTCAGCGCCGTGTGCTGTGGCGCCGCGATGTGTTTTGAGATGAAGCCGGACCAGATGGGACCAGCAAGAATTGCGGCTGGGATGCCTACGAGCAGAGCCCACCCGATGGTCTTACCGAGATCTGCTTGAAACGCCGTTGCTGCCATCAACGCTGCAGGATGGGGTGGAAGTAGGCCATGCACCATCGCAACACCGGCGGCCATGGGAAGTAAGGTCGTGACGAGAGAGCGGTTCGTCTTTTTTGCCACGTTATAAGCGAGCGGCATCAGCAGGACGAGCGCGACCTCAAAGAATACGGGGATGCCAACGATGATGCCAGCGCACAACATGGCCCACGGAACATGCCGCGGTCCGAACGCATCCACAAGGCTTTGAGCGATACGCTCGGCAGCACCAGACTCTGCCAGCATCTTTCCAAGCATGGTGCCAAGTGCGACCACAATGGCGACATGGCCAAGCGTGTTGCCGAGGCCAGTCTCAAAGGAACTGACCACTTTGGGTAGGGCCATGCCTGAAGCTATGGCCAGTCCAATAGAGCACAGGATAAGCGTAAGAAACGGATTTAACCGCACCCACACGATGAGCAGGATCAACACAACGACTGAGATCGCTGCAGTGCTAAGCAAAAAGATCGAGTGGGTGTCGGTCATCATCCTTTACTTAGCGGGATCCTTGTAAGCAACACAATCGATTTCAACCTTGCAATCCACCACCATCTTTGTTTCCACGCATGCACGTGCCGGGGGATTTTCGCCGAAGTATTGGCGGAAGACGCCGTTGAATGCAGCGAAGTCGCGCGCATCATCAAGCCACACGCCACAACGAACGATATGTTCCGGACCGTAGCCTGCTTCTTCCACGATGGCCATCATGTTCTTGATTGCCTGGTGCGACTGTGCAACGACATTGCCAACGATGACTTCGCCATTCACCATGGGAACCTGGCCGCTGACGAACAGCCATCCATTTGCCTCCACTGCTCTCGCAAAGGGCATATGCGAACCGCCCTGTCCTTTACCGCCTTCTACTCCGTAACGCTTGATGCTCATACCTTCTCCTGTTGCAAATGGTTCATGCTGCATGCGATTGCCGCGGCAGGAACTTGCCACCGCGTTGTGTTGTGACTGTACCGTTTGTGATGGAAGCTATTCCGTTGACCCACACGTGATGAATGCCAAGGCTGGGTTGTGTTGAATCCGTCCACGTTGCTGCATCGCGCACAGTTGCCGGATCGAAGAGAACAAGGTCAGCGGCGAAACCTTCGCGGATCAATCCGCGATCACGCAATCCAAGCGTTTTCGCCGATAGCCCAGTCATCTTATGTACGGCAGTCGGAAGATCGAAGAGTTGCTCTTGCCGACTGTAGTATCCAAGAACTCGGGGGAACGTTCCCCACAGGCGTGGATGCGGACGTGGATCATGCGGAAGGCCATCGCTCCCGACCATCACCGCAGGGTGTTGCAGAACGCGCTTCACATCCTCCGGCGACATGTTGTGATAAATCGCACCGGCCGGCATCAGTGCTTTCGCGGCTTCGAGTTGTGTCTTATTCCATCCTGCCGCGATTTCTGCAAGTGACTTCCCTGAAACCTCTGGATGCGGCTCGCTCCACGTGATGCGAATCTCGATGCGCTCATCCACTTGGCGGAGATCAAGCATGCTGCTGCTGGCGGTGTAGGGATAGCAGTCGCAATGTACCGTTTGTTTCGCGCGAGCCTTATCCAGCAGGGCAAGGACATCACTTGTGCGTCCCCAGTTATCAGGGCCCGCGCATTTCAGATGCGAGATCAACACGGGTACGGGATGCGACGAGCGTCCCACCGCGAAGCTCTCTTCCATTGCATCCAGAATGGCAGCGGTCTCGCTGCGCATGTGCGTTGCGTACATGGCACCTGCGTTACTGAGAGGTTCGGCTACGCCAAGCACCTCTTCCAGTGTGGCGGAGTACGCCGAAAGATAAGCAAGTCCGGTGCTTAGACCCAATGCGCCATGCTGAAGTGCGTCTTGCAGTTGTGCTCGCATCGCGTTGACTTCATTGCTTGTAGCTGCGCGGTCGAGACGGTCAAGATGATTCGCGCGCAGTGTCGTGTGCCCTACTAACGCCATGACGTTTACGGATGGGTTCGCTGCGTTGACCGCATCAATATAGTCCGGGAAGCTGCGATACTGCATCATCGCTGGCTTTCCTAAGAGCTCCATCGGATCGGGAAGGGGATTGGCGGGTAGCACAGGTGATGCGCTGATGCCGCAATTGCCGACCACAACCGTGGTGACTCCCTGTGTCAATTTGGGCAGCATCGCTGGAGTTTCGATGACGCTGGTGTCGTCGTGCGTGTGCGTGTCAATGAACCCCGGCGACAGCACAAGGCCTTTCGCATCGACAGTACTTTCCCCGCGCCATGTGCTGTCTGCATCGACGCGTGCAATACGTCCCGCAAGTACAGCAACATTGCTTTCACGAGGAGCGGAACCGCTGCCGTCGATCAGAAGCGCTCCGCGGATCAGCAGATCACATTCCGGCATGGTGGCCTCCGCTGGTCTGGATTTGGTCGTCGGCGATATGCTCAAAGTTAGTCACAGATAAAGCATCGCAAATGTGGAGGCAGCTTGGCCAGCGAACAGATTTTCCCCAAAGGGCTCGGCGGTTTAAGAACCGAAGAAGAAATTGAGGCAGTGGGCACGCGCGGATGGAACTTGCTGCGTGAGGATTTGAGCCTACCAGCCGCTGTTCTGGTCAAGCCGCGGGTCGAACATAATCTCCGTTGGATGACGGACTTTGTTCACAAATATGGCGTATTCCTGGCGCCGCATGGCAAAACGACCATGGCTGCGAAGCTGTTTGCTCGCCAGATGGATGCGGGCGCATGGGGTATTACGCTGGCGACTGCGCAGCAGTGCGTGGTGGCTCACGCCCATGGTGTGCGACGCATCCTGATGGCAAATGAGCTTGTGGGGCGTGCGAATTTCGAACTAGTGAGTGACATTATTGCCGGTGGGACCACCTTTTATACGTTGGTGGATTCGCCCGATCTGGTTCATCAACTCGGATCGTTTTTCCAGGGCAAAGGACAGCAGCTTCGTGTGTTAGTGGAGTTGGGTGTCACTGGTGGGCGCACTGGTACTCGCACGGACGAGCAGACACGGGCAGTCGTGGATGCCATCGCGCAATGGAATGGCAGTCTCCTGCTGTGTGGTGTTGAGATCTACGAAGGTGTGCTGAAGGACGAAGCCAGCATACGTGAATATCTTGGTTGGGCCGTCGATACTGTGAAGCAATTGCAAAAGCAGGGAGCCTTTGCTAAGGGTGAGCGAGTGATCCTGAGCGGTGCAGGCTCTGCTTGGTATGACGTGGTGGCTGATGTCTTTGCCGCCGTCCGTGACGAGCTGGATGTTGTTCTGCGGCCTGGATGTTACCTGACTTCAGACGCAGGTATTTACCGTGTTGCACAGCGGGAGATCGGACAACGAAACGACATCGCTCGAGCGGTGGATGCGGACTGTGGTGCGACATTACAGTCCGCTCTGGAAGTGTGGGCTTATGTGCAGTCAGTACCGGAGCCGGGGCTTGCCATTGTGGGCATGGGGAAGCGAGATGTTGCTTTTGACTCGGGATTACCTGTAGCCGTCTGGCATTTTCGTCCGGGCGTTCATAAGGAGCCGTTGCGTGCTTCTTCCGCATGGGAGACAGTCAAGCTGATGGACCAGCACGCCTATCTGCATGTCCCGCATGATGCCGATATCAAGGTTGGAGACATGCTTGGGTTTGAGATATCTCACCCCTGTCTCACTTTTGATAAGTGGCGCTACGTCACGATGGTGGACGAAAGTTACAACGTACTGGAAGCCATACCGACTTACTTCTGATTTGTGTGTAGGCTCCAGCAACCTGGAGCCTACACACTTTCTGTTTGCTCAGTGAGCGGCGTTCGAGAGAGCTAGATTCAATGCAAGGACGTTGACTCGTGGCTCACCCAGAATGCCAAGCTGTCTTGGTTGAATCTGCCGTGCGATGAGTGCGTTAACGGTGTCCTGTGAGATGTGGCGCTGTTGCGCGATGCGTGGAGCCTGATAATACGCGGCTGCTGGGCTGATATCTGGGTCCAGACCAGATCCTGAAGCTGTCACCAAATCTACCGGAATTGGATTGCCCATAGACTCCGTCTTTACGCTAGCTGCGACACGATCCGTTAGTGCCTTGTTGGTCGGGCCGTAGTTCGATCCGGAAGAAGCGCTAGCATCGTAGCCCGTGCCTGCAGCAGAGGGGCGGCTGTGAAAGTAGCCGCCTCCTGTGAAGGGCTGTCCAATGATTGCAGAGCCTATGGTTTCGCCGTTGTGTGTAACCATCTGTCCATTTGCCTTTGCCTTCATGGTGAGCTGGGCAATTGCCGTGATGGCAAGCGGATAAGCGATGCCGAGAAGAAATGCCGTGACCACCGTATAGATACACGCGATTCGTATGAGTTTCATTTCAAGGTTTCCCTCTCTGGCGTTACGCCAGGTGCAGTGCAACAATGGCCATGTCCAGCAGCTTGATTCCGATGAACGGAACGATGATTCCACCCAAGCCGTAGACGATGAGATTGCGCTGAAGAAGTGCCGCGGCGGACATAGGACGATATTTCACACCGCGTAGAGCCAGCGGAATTAGACCAACAATAACCAGCGCATTGAAGATCACGGCTGACAGAACTGCCGATTCCGCATTGTGCAGGTGCATGATGTTGAGTGCGTTCAAGACAGGGAATACACCAGCAAACATCGCGGGAATAATCGCGAAGTATTTTGCGACGTCGTTCGAAATTGAGAACGTTGTGAGTGCACCGCGTGTCATGAGCAGTTGTTTGCCGATACCCACGATCTCGATGAGTTTCGTTGGGTTGGAATCCAGGTCAACCATGTTGCCAGCTTCTTTTGCGGCTTGGGTGCCAGTGTTCATTGCAACACCTACGTCCGCCTGAGCGAGAGCCGGTGCGTCGTTTGTGCCGTCCCCGGTCATCGCGACGAGTTTGCCTTCCGACTGCTCGCGCTTGATCAGGTCCATCTTGTCTTTCGGCTTTGCTTCTGCGAGGAAGTCATCCACGCCTGCTTCGCGCGCGATCGCCGCTGCAGTCAGAGGGTTGTCGCCGGTGATCATAATGGTGCGAATGCCCATGGCGCGAAGGTGATCGAAACGTTCCTTCATACCGCCTTTGACCACATCCTTCAGATGAATCACGCCAAGCGCGCGGCCGTTTTCGGCTACTACGAGTGGAGTCCCACCTTTTCTCGCGATCTCTTCAACAGAGATGCGGACGGCTTCTGGCATGGAAGAGTTGTGTTCGGAAAGATAGCGAGCGATTGCATCCACTGCTCCCTTGCGAATAGAACGACCCTCAACTTCAATGCCACTCATACGCGTGGTTGCAGAGAAGGGAACAAACTCCGCGTGCAACTCGCCTAGCTCACGCCCGCGAAGGTTGTACTGTTCTTTCGCAAGCACAACGATGGAACGCCCTTCTGGAGTTTCATCAGATAGTGAGGAGAGTTGCGATGCGTCTGCAAGCTGTTCTGCAGTGACTCCAGGTGCTGGCACGAACTCGGATGCCTGTCGGTTGCCGATGGTAATGGTTCCGGTCTTATCCAGCAGCAAAGTATTCACGTCACCCGCTGCTTCCACCGCGCGACCTGATGTTGCCAGGACATTGTGTTGCACCAGTCGATCCATACCTGCAATTCCGATAGCTGAAAGTAGGCCACCGATCGTAGTTGGAATGAGGCAGACCAGAAGAGAAATCAGGACAAAGGCTGTCTGCGGTGCGCTGGAGTAGATAGCGAATGGTTGCAGAGTAACCACTGCGAGTAGGAAGGTGATGGTGAGTCCTGCAAGCAGAATGTTCAATGCAATTTCGTTTGGTGTCTTTTGCCGCTCTGCACCTTCCACGAGGGCAATCATGCGATCCAAGAACGTCTCGCCGGGATTGGAAGTGATCCGGATCGTGAGAATGTCCGACAGGACGCGTGTGCCGCCGGTTACTGCAGAACGATCTCCGCCTGCTTCTCGAATCACTGGTGCGGATTCCCCTGTGATCGCGGATTCGTCGACGGAAGCTGCGCCCTCTGTGACTTCGCCATCGCCTGGAATCATTTGTCCCGCTGCAACTCGTACAACGTCACCTGAACGCAGGTGAGAGCTAGGGACCTCTTCGACTGTGCCCGACTTCGAAAGTCGATGAGCTGTTGTCTCTGACTTGGCCTGCCGTAACGCATCCGCTTGTGCTTTGCCACGACCTTCGGCCATGGCTTCTGCAAAGTTTGCGAACAAGACAGTGAACCACAGCCAAAGTGTGATCTGTAAGTTGAAGCGGAAGTGGCCATCGTGTGTGGACATGCTCACCAAGAGTAGGACTGTAGTGAGAATGCTGCCCAGCTCTACGACGAACATGACAGGGTTTTTCATCATCACGCGCGGATGAAGCTTTGCAAGCGCGTCCCATATCGCGCGACGCATGATGTTCGGGTCGAACAGGGAGCGGCGTTTTGCTTGACTAGACATACTTGTATCTCTTTCTCAGCTAGAAGAGTTGGCCGGCGCGCATCAGCAAGTGTTCCAGGATGGGGCCAAGCGAAAGGACAGGGAAGAAAGTGAGAGCGCCCACGATCAGGATCACGCCGACGAGAAGAATGGTGAACAACGGCGTGGTCACCGGAAATGTTCCCGAAGATGCAGGGACGATCTTCTTGTTCGCAAGATTTCCGGCGATGGCCAACATGGGAATGATCATCATGAAGCGACCGAAAAACATCGCGATGCCGAGTGTGTAGTTGTACCAGTGGGTGTTGGCGTTCAAGCCTGCGAAGGCCGATCCGTTATTTCCAGTTGCTGAAGCATAGGCATAGAGGATTTCGCTAAGGCCATGCGGCCCGTGGTTTGCCAGGCTGCTGAGACCCAGGTTCGGCATCAACACGGAGACAGCGGCAAATCCAAGAATGATCATTGGGAAGATGAGCAGATACAACATTGCCATCTGCACATCAAATGCTTCGATCTTCTTGCCAAGATATTCTGGCGTTCTGCCGACCATGAGTCCCGCAATGAACACCGCAAGGACGACGAACACTAACATCCCGTAGAGGCCTGCGCCGACGCCTCCGAAGACGACTTCACCCAGTAGGATGTTTGTCATCGGAACCAAACCGCCGAGCGGTGTGAAGCTGTCATGCATACCGTTGACGGCGCCGCAGCTTGCATCAGTTGTTACGGCTGCGAAGAGAGCCGAGTTCGTGATGCCGAAGCGGACCTCTTTGCCCTCCATGTTGCCGCCCGATTGCATCTGAGAGGCCTTGGCGTCGACATTGTGAATCAGCGGGTTGCCGTGCGACTCCGCCCAATATGTGGTGAAGGTTCCAGCGAACCACAGCACTGTCATTGCGCCGAGGATGGCCCATCCATGCTTCGGAGCCTTGACCATCTGGCCCAGCGTGACGCAAAGTCCAGCGGGCAACAAAAAGATCGCTAACATCTCCAGAAAGTTTGAGAGGGGAGTTGGATTTTCAAAAGGATGGGCGCTATTGGCATTGAAGAATCCGCCGCCATTGGTGCCCAGCATCTTAATCGCTTCCTGCGAGGCAACAGGACCTTGTGCAATGCTCTGCGTAGTAACTGTAGCGGGCTTGCCATCGCTGCCGGTCACTGTTTGTGATTCAACGAGCTTCACGGTGTCATAAGGCTTCAGGTTCTGAATAACTCCCTGAGAGACCAGCAGGAGTGACAGGACAATGGAAAGAGGAAGCAAGATCCAGAGCGTGCCTCGTGTGAGGTCAAACCAGAAGTTGCCAATCGTTTTGCTTTCCTTGCGCGCGATGCCACGAACGAATGCCATTGCGAGCGCAAGCCCGACAGCTGCAGACCAGAAATTATGCGTGGCCAATGCGAGCATCTGAGTGAGATAGCTCATGGTCGTTTCTGGTACATAAGACTGCCAGTTTGTATTGGTTGTAAATGAGATTGCTGTGTTCCAGGCGAGTGAAGACTCAACACCATGTAGATGTTGCGGATTCCATGGAAGACGCCCTTGCACTCTTTGAACAATGTAGGTAAGCAGCAAGGTCGCGGCACTGAAGATCAGCATGGCAAGGCCATACTTTGTCCAATGCATCTCCTCATCCGGATCAATACCAGAAACCCGGTATAGGATTCGCTCACATGGCCCAAGAATGGGATCGAGAAAGGTCTTGCGACGTTCAAATACTGCGGTCATATAGCTGCCTACTGGCTTTGCCAGTAAAAGGACAGCTGCGATGAAGATTGTGATTTGGAGCCAGCCGTTCAAACTCATGACTAGAACTTCTCCGGGCGAAGTAAAGCGTAGACAAGGTAGACCATCAGCAATGCCGACAGGGTGAGAAGAATCACATTGAGAATCATGGACGTGTTCCTTTGAGGCGGTTACAGCCGTGGACATACGCCACAGCAAGACTGAAGACGAATGTGAGTGAAACGATTGCAATGAGATCGAGCATCAATGCCTCCTTACCAACTGCCTTGTTTTGTGCCCCACCAATACATCAGCCCCAGTGTGGCGGTTGTTTGTGCATGGAGCAGGGAGCCTTCGGTGTCGCTGAGAAAATAGCGTTGATTGGACCAGTCGCGGCGGTACTCTGCGCGAGCAATAAAGCCTGGCGCAAAGGTACGATCAAGTGAAACGGTAGCCTCTTTGAGTGCTTGCGTGGTGCCGCTGAATAGGCCTCCACGATCGTCAAAGTATTCCGTGCGTGCGCCAAGATTCCAATCGTGTGGCAGTGCGTACTTAGCAGTAAGGCTGCCGATCACCACACGGCCCGGTTGCTGCTCTTGAACAGTACGATTCAAGACATAGTCGGCTTCG
The DNA here is from genome assembly GCF_900102185.1 of Terriglobus roseus. Classification (NCBI taxonomy): domain Bacteria; kingdom Pseudomonadati; phylum Acidobacteriota; class Terriglobia; order Terriglobales; family Acidobacteriaceae; genus Terriglobus; species Terriglobus roseus. Next base: position 981,075 of record NZ_LT629690.1, read on the forward strand.
CCAATGAATGTCAGCTTTGTCGTCGGCCGCCAGGTGGCATAGGTGTCGAAGATGTGTTCACGCCCGTTAGGTGCGGGAGAAATGTTCGCGATGGGTAATCCCGGTGGAACGAGAGAAGGCGTCGTTGGAGAATTTGTCGATGGAAGAACATCACGTGCTTCCTGCCCAAAGTAGTAGTTCACGTTCCACGTCAGAGAAGATGCCGGATGCAGAGTGAAGAGGAAGCCCTGCGACTTGAAACCGTTAAAGTCTTCTGTCTCATTCGCACCATTCACTAGCCAATAAGTGAAGTTCAGCTTGGGAGTGAAGTTGTAAGACGCACGAAGGCCCATGTGGTAGAAGGGCAGATAGTCAAAGCTATAAGCGCGCGAATAGAGGATTTGATCTTTGCTGTAATTGCCTTCGTTCCCAAGTGAGCTTGCAAACTTTCCGAAGTCCAGTTGAATCCCTGTGCCGACGGGAGCCAGATAGGATCCGTAGCTCTGGAAGAGATTGCGCCATACTTGGGGACGCTGTTCGTTAGCAGGAGAGCCCTGTAGTGTTTCCGTGGCCTGCCCGAACTGAAGGTCAATGCGACCACCAAGACGGCTCTCCGGCGTTGGGAGATGTTCCACTACGAGATTCACCTGATTCAGTGAGAAGTTGTTGCTGGTGACGTCGAAAGCGCGCAACAGATTGACTCGGCCTACCGGCGCGTTAAAGTTGTAGCCGTAGTAACCATCTACGCCAAAGCTAAGCGTTGTACCGCGGAGAAAAGAAAGGCCGTGGGAATCGGTTGCTGTGATGAATGCTGGAGTGGTTTCTACGGCGGGCGGTGTTGCCGGAGCAGCGACAGATTCGGGAGAATTGGTCGTCGTGGAAGCTTGATGGTTCTCTGCTTCAAGTTGTTCTAAGCGGTCGGAAATTACTTTCAGCTGTTGCCGAAGACTACGTAGCTCAGCCTCACGATCGCTCTGTCTTGTGACCTCTTGGGTTGAGATCACTGCTTGTGCGGGGAGCGCGGTTGCCGATGCAAGCAGCATCAAGCATACAAGTCCTATCGTGCGGAACTTCATACCTGCCTCCTTGACCATTGAAGGCGAGGGGTGCGTAGAAAGTCCGTAGGGAATTCATAAAGAAGTTGTAAAACTGACCGCTAATCAGATGCGGTTGTGCCTTCCGCAATCAATCGATAGCCAATCCAAGGTTCGCTTTGGATGTAGCGCGTGCCTGCGCCACGATCCAATTTCTTTCTCAACTGGCCGATCAATACGCGAATGTATTCGGGTTGCGATTCTCCGGCTGGGCCCCAGATATGTCGAAGCAGAGCTTTGTGCGTCATCACCCGGCCAGCATTCTGAAGAAGGAAGACGAGCAACTCAAACTCTTTGGGCGTCAGATGAAGTTCAGTCCCTTTCAGCAACACACGATGCGCCGCGAGGTCCACCTCAAAATCACCTTCTTGTAAGGCGGTCTCTGTAGGAGCGGGCGGAGCATTACGCCTGAGCAATGCGCGAACTCGGGCGAGCAGTTCGTTCATGCTGAAGGGCTTGGTGAGGTAGTCATCCGCGCCTTCATCCAGTGCTTTGACTTTCATTGTGTCGCTGTCGCGCACACTAAGAACCAAGATGGGAGTAGTAGCTACCCCCCGAACGGCCTGTGTCAATTCCAAGCCATTCATCTCCGGCATCGATAGATCTGTGATGATGAGGTCCGGTCTGTGAGCCTCGAACTTCTCAAACGCTTCTAAACCGTTGCTTGCTGTTTCAACCTGATATCCGCTGCTCTGCAGAGAGGTACGGAGAATCAGGGTGATTTGTTTTTCGTCGTCGACTACAAGAATGCGATTCATTGTGCCTCTCGCGTGACGATGTGGAGATCAACATTGGGAGCTTCTGCCATAAATTTCTGCAATGCGTAGTAGTAGAGATAGGACCGTAAACCATGTGTTGCTGAACGGCCGACGATTGCTTGTGTGATCCGTTGCTCTCGTATGTATGCGCCCGTAATTTTCGCAGCATCTCCCGCAGGAAGGCTAACGATTTGCGCTCCAAGATGACGTGCAAAAGAGAAGCTGCTCTCAAGCATTTTTTGTCGTTCTTCTTCCGAGTCTCCGTCATCGCTGACATGGAGCACATAAAACTCCGCATCAAGGGCATCGGCTAGTCTTGCCCCACGAGCGATGAGGTCGCGTGCCTGCGGACCAGCGCTGATGCAGACGGCAACCTTTTCCGCCACAAGCCAATGCGATCCCAGCTTCTTCCGTTTCACGTACTCGTCGAGCGTACGATCGACTGCGCGCGTAACGCGTTGCAATGCCATCTCTCGTAGTGCAATCAGATTTCCGCGCCGGAAGAAGTTTGCCAGGGATCGCTCAATACGGTCTTGGGGGTAAATATCGCCGCGTTGCATGCGCGTCACGAGCGCTTCTGGCGTTACGTCGCTGATAACAATCTCATCGGCGCGATCCAATACCCAATCCGGAACCTGTTCACGAACGACCACGCCGGTAAGGGCCTGCACGCGAGGTGTCAAGCTCTCTACATGCTGAATGTTTACGGTCGATAGAATATCGATCTTGTTTTCCAGCAGGAAGAGAACATCTTCATATCGCTTGGCAAAGCGGCTGCCTTCGATGTTTGTATGCGCCAGCTCATCTACCAGAACCACTTGAGGGAGCCTGGCGAGAATGGCATCAACATCCATTTCACCAAACATAGTGCCTTTGTATTCCATTAGGCGGCGAGGAATTTGTTCGAGCTTGTCCGCCAGTTCTGCGGTGCCGGCGCGTCCGTGTGTTTCCACAACGCCAATCACGACATCTTCACCGCGGCTGCGTCGGCGGATTCCTTCGCTCAGCATGCTGAATGTTTTGCCGACACCAGGCGCATAGCCAAGGAAGATTTTGAAACGACCTCGTTCCTTTTCTGTCTCGCTGGAGTGGAGCCAGTCTTCTGGAGACTTTCTTCCGGGTTCATCCGTTTCAGGCACGCTGTACAATTCCCCGCATGAACTCACGACGCTTGGTGACAGTAACATACTGGCTGTCTACGTTTGGCGCTCTGGCCGTCATTCTACTCATATACGGCCTATGGCTTCACGTAAATCCGACGACCGTAGCTCTCACTTTGGTGCTCTATGTGTTGATTGTGGCCGCCCAGTTGAGGCTACGATATGCCGTCGTTGCATCTGTCGTTGCTACTGCTTGCTACAACTTTTTCTTTCTTCCACCCGTTGGAACATTCACAATTGCTGACCCACAAAACTGGTTGACTCTGCTTACTTTTCTTTCCACCAGCGTGATTGGGAGCAGGCTTTCGCAGACGGCACGAGACGAAGCGGACCAGGCAAAGGCGAGTCAGCGTGAGTTGGAAGTGTTGTTCTCACTCAGTCGCGAATTCCTACGGACGGACAAGTTGGCTGATATCACGGAGGCTCTTCCGTCTCTCATCAACATCGCCGCCCACGCACAAGGTTCAACCCTCTATCTGCTGGATGGGGATCGTGTATTTCAGGCGGGCGAGCAGCAGATTTCAGGAATCGAGATTTCACATTTTCGCCAACTTGCGCTGAGTTTGTCGGAGCCGGAAGTGCTGTCAGACGGAACCGTGCATGTGCCGATTCGTGCTGGTGTTCGTCCGCGCGGCCTGCTTGAAATTGTCGGACTGAAGCTGTCTCAAGAAACTTTGCGGGCCATTGGAGGACTTGCGGCAATCGCGCTGGATCGCGTTCAGGCGTTAGAAGAGATTGCGCGCAGCGAAGCTAACAAAGAGAGCGAACGCCTACGTAATCTGATTCTCGATTCGATCACGCACGAATTGAGGACGCCACTCACTTCGATCAAAGGTGCAGCGGGAACCCTATTGATGAGCCACGTAAGCGCAGAGGATCAGAGATCGTTGATCAAAATCATTGATGAAGAGGCTGACAGGATTAATCAGTTGGTGGGGCAGGCTGTAGAGATGGCTCAGCTTGAAGCAAGAGAAGTGCACATGGATGTCCAGCCGGTCGATTTCAAAGAGATAGTGGCTGAGGCAAAAGAAAATAGCGCTTGGATATGGGGAAGCCATCCTGTGGAGATATCCATTCCTCCATTGCCGAAAGTGGATGTGGATCCGAACATGATCGCGAAGGTGTTGTGCAATCTTCTGGAGAACGCGGCGAAGTATTCAGAGCCTCAATCCCCAATCCGTATTTCAGCAGAGCAGAAGGGAGGAATGATTGTGGCAGCGGTTGCGGATCGCGGTGTCGGAATCGACCCACTTGAGCAGGATCTCGTGTTTGACCGCTTGTATCGGTCACGGGAGCACAGCCAGAAGAAGCCTGGCACTGGGATGGGACTTCCCATCAGTCGCGCCATCATTGAATCGCATCATGGCACCCTCACCGTAACAAGCCAGAGGGGCTACGGGTCGGTGTTTAGCTTCACGCTCCCCATCCATAAGAATTGATATCGCTGGGCTTACCCGTTCATCAGCCCTGCGAGCCACATTCAGGGACGAGCCTGTGATATAAATTGAATATCCCAGTCCGGCTGGTATCCACGGACTGCTCTTCGTATCACGCTGTAACGAAATTAGTTACGCATCTAGAAGAGCCAAGATCGGGCGCATAACTCAGCGGTAGAGTGCCACCTTCACACGGTGGAAGTCGTAGGTTCGAATCCTGCTGTGCCCACCATTAAATCAATCACTTACAAACGCAGCCAAGTTCGCAAGGTTACGGAAGTTTCCCTTCGGTTCTCCCGTTGATCCAGAAGCTTTCATGGGCGCCGGAAATCCGCCAGCCATCGCTTAGTAGATTGCGCGAGAGAAGGCAGCCCGCAGGTTGCGTGACCAGCTTTGGCCTAGACCCACTTGCCGGTAGACACGTGATGCTGGAACCGTGATAGTGATCGTCGTGCCGCGGGAAAGCTGGCTGTGGATGTCGAGTGTTCCCCTCAGCGTTCGTGCTCTTTCTTTCATCCCTTGAAGACCCCAATGATTGACGAGTACCTCAGCCTTAATGCGGTCTTCTGGAATCCCTATTCCATCATCTGCGACAACGGCTTGAAACTCGAGTAGTGCGTAACGAAGAGAGATCTGGATTGAGTGTGCTTTGGCATGAATGACAGCGTTCCTCATGGCTTCTGTTACCACCAGAAGAATCTCTTCTTCAGTCTCAGCAAGCAACTCAGTCGGTTTGCCTTCAACCAGAACAGAAATACTTAACCCAGACCCTGCTGCAAGTTCTGCTGAGAGATGGCGAATGCGTTCCTGCAAGCTCGCATGCTCACTCTTGACCATTCGAAGACTGCGAACGCGGTCACGGCCTTCTGCAATCACCTTGTCACTGCTATCGATCGCCTTGTCCAGTTCCAACTTGGTCGCAGACCCGCTTGGCATTCCGTCCGAAAGTGCCTTCAGTTGCAATGTAAGTGCGAAGATTCCCTGCAACAGCGTGTCATGCAATTCTCGAGCGATCCGCTCGCGCTCGGAGAGTCTTTCCATGTGCAGGCGGTGCAGTCTTTCTCGTTCCTGGTGCAGTCGCAATTGCAGCATGCCGAACAAGGCGGAGACTCCAACGAGCACAAGAAGACCCCGGAACCACCATGTCTGGTAGAACGCTGGAACAACAATCAGTCCTTGGACGGCCGCGACGCTGCTCCAGTGCTGCCCATCTTCCGATGCGATGACTTCAAATTGATGTGATCCGGGCGCAAGCTTCGTATAAGAGGCCTCACGCACCATACCTGCATCCTGCCAGTTCTCGTCGACTCCGCTGAGATGGTAGCGAAAGCGGACGCGTGCAGGATCGTTTGCTCCAAGTGCGGTAAAGGCGATGGTAAGGCGCGCTGGGCGCGGTGGAATTCGCACACTCGACGATATTGGAAATTTTTTGCCTGAGGCAGTGACTGAGACGATAGCGACACTTGGCGGGATGCGGTTGCCCTTAGCGTTAAAGTCAGCCAGTGAGAGTGACGCGATGTCCTTTGTTGTTGCAAACAGAAGATGATCACCATCCAGGGATTCAACGAGCGAAGGCTCAGGGATACGCTCTGATGAAAGGCCGGGGAGACCATCATTGGAGTCCAGCCGCAACGCTCGAAACGCATGGCTATTAGATGAGATCCAGTCACGGACTTCCGACGCCGCAACATGAACGCCGCCCGAAAAGGTGTTGAGCCATAGATCTCCGTCAGAGGATTCAACGACTCCTGAGATTCGGCCAGGAAAATCTCGGTCTTGCCATGTAGGTTTTCGGAAGGCGCCATCTTTGAATAAGACCAGTCCGCCTCGGCCAGCGAGCCATACATGGCGATTTTTCACGGCCATGGTGGCTACTGAAACATTGAGCGATGCATCCTGAAAGCCAGACTGGTGATAAGCTGCCCCATCCCATTGGAACAACTTATTTGAGAATGCAATCCAGATATTGCCATCACCATCGGATGTCATCGCGCCCAGAACTCCAGGCCTTTTCTTAAGGATGTTGCTTTGGTCTTGCCACGCCCCTTCAGAAAAGCGGAACACGTCGCCACCACGCGTCATGATCCACGGATTATTTCCCCGATCAAATGCAATCGAGAGAATCGGTTCTGAATCTTCCTCAGGGTAGTTAACTACGTGAACTGTTTCAGACTCGACATAGCTGAGGCGGGGAGAACTTGAACTCGCACACCAGATTCTGCCGAGAGCGTCTCTGCGGAGAGTCAGTACTGATTTGATCGCTGGGTATGTCTTATAGACGCCATCTTTAGTTAACGACGTCAGTTCGGTTGTTGCATTTCCAAACCAGGTCTTATCTCCAGCCGCAACGACCGCGAACTCATCCTCAGACCTACCTTGAGTGGTGAGGGGTTTAAGCAACGTGCGATGGAAATTATCTAAACCTCCATTGGTCCCGATCCAGAGTCCACCGCTCTCATCAACGAACGGCCTCCAGTTGGTGCTGGACGACAGACCGTCGGATGGCAAAATTGCCTTCATTTGTTTTACGGATTGCAGTGGTTGAGGACCAGGCAATTGAATCAAGCCGCCCCTCGCCGCTATCCAGAGATTCCCGCTCTTTTCGAAGGTGAAATCACCAAATGGCGCAGTGAAATCGCCAAGCGTGGTTACGGGAGCGGAATGTGTTGGGGTGCCTGTGGGAGTTGTCAGTTGGCGAATGCCGCTTTGGTCAGAAATCCAGATGCTTCTGTCCGGCGCCTGGTGCATGTGCGCAACGCTGGATGCTGGAAGAGCGTCGTTACCCCACAGTTGAAATTTTTCGCTATTCGTCTGTCGGACGAGAAGAGAACCGTTCGATGTCTTGACCCAAACAACGCCCTTGTCGTCAACGAAGACGGAGGCGGGCATACCTTTCGGAACACCAGACTCTGGCCCGAGCAGTTTGCACGTTGTGCCGCTGAGATGGGAAAGCCCTGCAGCAGCTTGCATCCATAGGCTGCCATCATGGCCTTCAGCGATGCCATCGCCTACGACGGTGGGTGTACACCGTCGATCTGGAAACTCCTGGAGTCGTTCGTCGCGCCAGAGCAACATTCCGGCGGTGCGAGTGACTAGCCAGACGCCGCCCTCATGCGAAGGGAATGCAGACAACACATCGTTGTCGTTGACACGACCGTGCGTTACATCTCGCAGAGATTCGAAAGTTACACCGTCGAACCTACGGACACCCAGTGATGACGTGATCCAAAGGAAGCCGACGTTGTCCTGATGAACTGAGAAGACAGCTCCAATCTCACCATTAGAGGGCCAGGATACATGTCTAAAATTACCGATTTGATTGCGAGTTGAGAGCGGCTGTTGGGCTGGACACGCAAGACTAAGCGAAAGAGCTATGAATGCACTAAGCGTGGCGAGTCTGTTGAGAATGTAGAGCATAGTGCAGGAGGCCCAAAGCTCTCATTTGGCAGTCAGTTCCGTGTGTGCTGAGTGTAGCAGAGCGATCTCAATCGCGACCCTCGCCCTTGGGGCGTTTCAGAATGAGAAGAAAGAGGGGGTTGACTCCGGCATTTGAGATTAGGGATATCAGTGGAAGAAGCCGCGGCTCATTGCGATTGTCACAGCATGTGTCCGATCATTGGCATTCAGTTTGCCGAGGATGTTCTTCAGATGCCCCTTCACGGTGTGTTCGGAAAGATTGAGATCGTAGGCAATCATCTTGTTCGCTTTGCCAGCAGAGACGTGACGAAGAATCTCAACTTCACGATCTGACAGAATGTCTTCGCCCGCGTGCTCTGCCATCATCGCGGCGATATCAGCAGGAACTCTTTTCATGCCAGCATGTACGCTGCGGATCGTATCAATGAGTTCTGTGCGCAACATGTTTTTTAGTAGGTAACCAGAAGCCCCGGCCTGAAACGCGCGGAGTGCCTGAACATCGCCTGCGTACGTGGTTAGGACAATCATGCGGGCTCGTGGAAATTCGGCGCGGATCTCCGTAATAGCTTCGATTCCACTTTTGCCAGGCAATCGCAAATCCATCACGGTAACGTCTGGTCGATGGTTGCGAAACTGCTGGATCGCCTCTTCTCCAGTAGCTGCTTCCCCCACAACCGTCATGTCAGCTTGTGCGTTGATTGATGCAATGACACCTGCTCTGAGAAGCGGATGATCGTCGACGGCCAAGACTCGAATCATATTGCACCCCCAGGCGAAGATCGGGTGAGGCGAGTGTAGCAAAAGAGAGTGGTTCTTCGTGACTGGTATGGGGCAGAACAGAATGAGAAGAAAGAGGGGTTGACGTCGCCAACACGGACTGGTTCTCGACCGTGTCGATGTAGTCCCTCGAAAGAGCCGTTGTGTGGCTATCCGTATGAGGATTTGCAGATGCCCAGCTCTCACCTACCCTCCGAAGAGTCGGTACAAACCTACCTGCCAGGAGCGAAGCTATGTTCATCACACTCATTGTTGGAATTGTTGCGGGCTTACGTGCTCTGACCCCTCTTGCCGCAGTGAGCTGGGCTGCGAGGCTGGGAATTCTCCATCTCAACGGAACATGGATCGCATTTCTTGGCTACCGATGGTCTCCCTGGATCTTCTCGTTGTTGGCGCTGGCGGAGATCGTGAACGATAAGCTTCCGCAGACACCGAGTCGCAAAGTGCCCGTGCAGTTTGCGACAAGAATCATCACTGGGGCATTTGCGGGGATGGCCATCGGCACACCCGAGGGTCTTGGCATTGCTTTCGCAGTGGTGGGAGCGATTGGAGCTGTGATCGGAACGTTGGTGGGAGCATGGACCCGTGCAAGTCTGGTCAAGGCAATTGGAGGCCGCGATCTTCCGATTGCGTTATTGGAAGACTGTATCGCAGTGGGAACTGCGGCCCTGGCAATGAGCGTGCTTGGATGAGTCGTTCTTTTGACGCGATTGTGATCGGAGCCGGTCAGGCAGGCATTCCTCTTGCCGCACGGCTTGCCGAGGCGGGGCGATCCGTTGCTCTCATTGAGAAGCACATGCTGGGAGGAACGTGTGTCAACACTGGTTGTACCCCCACAAAGAGCATGATCGCGAGCGCGTACGTGGCTCATGCGGCGCGCAGAGCAAATGAATTCGGCGTGCAACTTCCTAGCTCGGTGAACGTTGATCTAGCAGCTGTAGTGAAACGCAAAGATGAGATCGTTGCACAGTCACGAGCTAGTCTCAGCACCTGGATCCAGAGCCTGCATGGGCTAGAACATATCGTTGGGAAAGCGCAGTTCGCTGACGACTTCACAGTCGTAGTCAACGGTGAATCACTGACGTCGAAACAGATTTTTCTGAACGTAGGCACTCGCCCTTCTTTCCCTGTGATGCCAGGGATTGATGAGATCAACCCACTCACCAGTGATTCAATTCTTCATCTGAAAGAACTGCCAGAACATCTTGTGATCGTTGGTGGGGGATATGTCGGGCTAGAGTTCGCCCAGATGTTTCGTCGGTTTGGAAGCGAGGTGACGATTGTCGAGATGAGCGATAGCCTTCTTCCGCGGGAGGATCGAGATTTCGCTGATGGGATAGAAGCAATCCTGAGTGGCGAAGGCATAACCGTTTTCACAGGAGCCAAATGCATCGCCTTCCAACGTGAAAACGGATTGCCGGCTGTCCGCTTTGAGAAAAATGCTGAACATCAACTGGTAAGTGGATCGCACGTTTTAGTTGCAGTCGGTCGCACACCCAATACGGACACGTTGAATCTGGTCAACACACAGATCGCTGCTGATGAGCATGGACACATCGTGGTGGACGAACACCTGGAAACATCCGTTCCTGGCGTGTGGGCTCTAGGCGACTGTAACGGACGCGGAGCGTTTACTCACACCTCATATAACGACTACGAGATCGTTGCCAGCAATCTGCTCGATGGTAAGACCCGGAGAGTCTGCGAGCGAATTCAGGCACACGCACTTTATATTGATCCTCCTTTGGCGCAGATCGGAATGACGGAGAGGGAAGTGCGAGTCTCTGGTCGCCGCGTTCTTATCGCAACTCGTCCTATGGTTCGTGTCGGACGAGCGGTTGAAAGAGGGGAAAGCCTGGGGTTCATGAAGGTTCTTGTAGATGCTGAAACTCACATGATTCTGGGAGCTGGCATCCTCGGGGTTGGGGGAGACGAAGCGATCCACGGCATGCTGGACATTATGTATGCGGGAATGCCATACACCACCATCACTCAGGCCGTTCATATCCACCCCACTGTTTCGGAACTTATTCCAACCCTTCTCGAAGATCTGAAACCTCTTGTTTAGAAAGTGGATTTTCTCCGGTTACATCGAATCGCTCAGCACTCCCGCGGCATTGATCGCTTTGGTGGCGTAATCCAAAAGCCGAATCAGCGCTGGAATTAGTGGAGCTCACCCGTTTGACGCTGTCGCGTTCAATGAAACAGACGGCTCCCTTAGCGCTGTCATGAGGTGGTGTCTTGCCCGAAACAGGCGAGATTTCGCAGCCGTCATGGTGAGTCCACGCTTTTTCGCCAGGACCGAGATAGGCAATTCCTCACGAAAATGATCGTGCACCACATCTCTGAATGTCTTGGGCAACTGGCGCATCGCAGTCCGGAGACGTTCCTTTTCTGAAGCATCCACACACAATCTTTCTGGCGTTGCACTCGGATCGGCAACTGTAAGCGAGCTGGACCCTTCCGGTCCCATGAGCTCGTCGAGGGAAGACACTGGCCGCGCCTTCTTCTGACGAAGGTGCATCAGGGACTGGTTGATCACGATCCTCGTAAGCCACGTAGAGAAGGCGGCAGTTCCTTCGAAGGTGTCGATTTTGATATACGCGCGAATCGACGCTTCCTGCACAGCGTCCTCAGCGTCGTCAATGTTCTTCAGAATTCCGAAGGCCGTCCGTCTCATAAGCCGGATATATCGCCGGAGAAGTTCGTCGAATGCGGTTCTGTCACCGGAACGCACCAGTTGAACGAGCGTCTCGGAGCTTGTCTCGCCGTAGGTGTGACTGTCTTGTCCAAACACTTGGAACCTCCTGGATGCACACTGAGGATGTCATCGGATGAGCCAGCGTTTTAGCCTCATTTGGGTGGTTCTGAAATGCCTTCTTCGGCGGATATCTATATTCACCGGGGAAGACGTGACCACAGTCGACACAACACGGCGATATTTGGGGAGGGACGCGTCGAGACCCCCTCACGGGATGTAAAAAGATATATCGCAATGCTTGGGGGCGCCTAACAACTTCGAAAGGAAGACTTTCGTATGTACAGGACGGTTTCGCAGAGGTAGCAGCCGAATATTTCCAGGTTTGCTGGGGCATTATCACAGAGTCCAAAACGGGACTCCCAGACGTCATCTGTGAACACTTCTGGTCACTGGCCAGGAACCATTCGTCACGTGTATGTATACCAAGTTCGGACTTTTCGAGACGAGGAATCCATGAACAAAAATATTTGGATTTAATTCGGATTAAGTATCTAAGAATGAGAGCTATAAGCGCAATTACTTCAAGTTTTGCATCGATTGCGATCGTCTCACTAAAACTGTTTAGTTAACAGTCATCCTCATATGGAAGGTTTTGTTTTTGTAACACAAAAGTTTTCCCTATTTGACCGCAGGTAACCGCCTGTAGAATAAGGATTAAATCGCTAGTAGACTTCGGAAGACATCCTTCAGGTGAACTGTGTCATCGATCAGGGTGGAGTAGACGGAGCAAAAAACTGGTTTTACATCACCCACCCTCTAAGGGGTTCTATGCTTCAACGTAGTGCATCGCTTAAGAACACAGCCTATCGAAATATGCGTGGACTCGCTCTCAGCACTGATACTCGCTCGAATGAATCCTTTGAATCCTTCGGGTACGACCATGTAGTTCCGTTAGACCTCATTCGTTCTGCGAATGCCAAAACTTCATCTTTCACGTACAGGGTCGTTAAGCGGTCTGTTGATTTGCTTGGCTGTCTCCTACTTCTTCCGGTAGTTCTTCCCGTGTTTCTGGCTGTAGCTCTCTTAGTCCGATTGAGCTCACCAGGTCCTGTTTTTTATCGTGAGATCAGGCGCGGTAGAAATGGGCGCGAGTTTGAAATTCTCAAATTTCGTTCGATGCACACCAAAGAACATCTTCGGGAAGTGCTTTCTTATAACGAATGCGAGATGACGCAGATGAAGCGCCGGCAGGAAGAGAAGCACATTGAGGATCCGCGTGTCACATCTATTGGCCGGTATCTTCGCAAATTCAGTCTCGATGAGGTGCCGCAGATCATTAATGTGCTGCGAGGTGAGATGTCGTTTGTAGGCCCCCGTCCGGTGGTATCGGCTGAGCTTGAGCGTTACGGCGTAAACGCTCATTTCTACAAGCTGCTGGTTCCTGGAATTACTGGTCTCTGGCAGGTTTCGGGGCGAAATGATGTGAGTTACGAGCAGCGAGTGCAGTTCGATGTGCAGTACTGCAGCGAGTGGAGCGCCTTGCTCGATATGTCGATCTTTCTTCGTACGATTCCGGCTGTTCTCAAGGGGAAGGGCGCTTACTAACGCTCAGAAGGCTGTCAACAGTCTGCTAGTGGCATAACCTTCATGTCATGTGCGGATACTGCTTGTGATCTATTTGAAAGGCCGGGCAAACGCCCGGCCTTTCCTGTTTGCACTCGACCGTAGCGAGTGAAAACTGCTACTGGCGCTTCGTCTTCGGGAGTCTAGAAAAGGATCTTTGCTCCCAACTGCACAATGCGCGCAGATAAGGCGGAGGTGATTGTGCCAAAAGTCGCGCTGGTATTGGTGCCTCCTTCCGCAGTGGGGTTGCTTGGATCAGCGGCGGGGCCAGCAACGAACGTTGTGTTTGGCTGGCCAAGCTGCGTGTGATTGAGAACGTTATAGGCTTCAATTCGAAACTCAAGACGCGCGCCGTGCGTGATGGGCGTTGTCTTGAAGATGGACATATCGAAGTTCGTCTGCGACGGTCCACGTGCATGTGAGTACGCACGAGGCGTATTGCCGAACGTATAGTCCGCAGGATTGACGAATGCAGCCGTGTTGAACCATTTGGAGGTGGTGGGATGATCCATCTTTACCTTCGCTCCCGGAAGCAGATTGGGACGCGTTGCAATACCTTGGTTGTTGGCTCCCGAGATCACCAACGGTCGTCCGCCTTCAAAGGTGAAGATGGTGTTGAACTGCCATCCGCCCACAAGGTAGTTGAGTGGCCCACCGCTGGACAGAAATTTCTTTCCTTTGCCAAATGGAAGATCGTACAAGCCTGAGACGGTTACCCGATGTGTGACGTCTTGCACGTCCACGCTGTAGTCGCCAGATGGATCGCGCCAGTTCTGTGGACCGTTCACGGAGTTGGTGCCTGCGCCCGGTGAGTTCAACAGGAGATCGAAGATGGGAACATCCATCAGCTTGCCGTATGTGTACGAACCAATGATCTGTAGACCGTTCGTAGCACGACGTGTGGCGGTCACATACAGAAAGTTGCCATTGTAGGACTGCGTGCGTGCATAGCTCTGATAGACGCCGCTGTAATACGGGAAAGGCTTGAGCAGATTTGCGCGCGTAATTGTGGATGCACCGAGCGATCCCGGCACCATGCCAGCATATGGATTCGAGACACTGGTGTTCAGATAGCTGGTTCCAAGGCTGAAATACTTCGGGTCGAGCGTGTTTTGATTAATGGTGTAGCTATAGGGGAAGTGGCGTCCTGCATTGCCCAGGTAGGTTGCTTCCAGAACGGTGTCGAAGGGAAGCTCACGGGATACCGACAGCGTGTACTGCTGCGATGAAGGATCTTTCGCTGCAGGCTGCACCACGTAAACGGCGTTACCTAAAAACGCTGTCTGGCCGCCCGCCGCGCCTAGTACTTGGTTAGGTGCGTAGGGCAGGCCGCCAGAAAGTTGAAACGCAGGGCCCGCCTTCGTGGCCGCGCTGTAGGACGTGGCCTGGCTGGCGAACCCATTGATATTACCAGCTGCTTCTGTGTAGTCCAGGCCCGCGTTCGGAGTGTAGTAAATGGCCGCACCACCGCGCAGCACTGTTTTGTTATCGTTCGTCAGCAGCAGGACGAAACCAAGACGTGGCCCCCAATCATTGAAGTTTTCATTCGCGAAGTTGGTGCCATAACCATGGCCTGCGTACTCTACCAATCCCATAAGCGCCGAGTTGGAACCGTTGGGTTTTGTGATATCGACATTGCTCAGGCCGTTCTTTTTTTCCTTTGCCTGTGGTCCGAAGTCATACCGAAGGCCGGCGTTGATGGTGAGTCTACGCCCCGCCTTCCAGTCATCCTGTACATAGCCTGCATAGTTGATTTTGCGCATCGCGATGCCTGCGGCCGAATTGTCTGAAGCGGTGGCTACAGCGCCTGCGAGAAAGCTGGCGAAGGCGCTTCCGGTTCCTGTAGTTGTGGTGGTGTTATTTCCAGCCGCAGTTTGTGTAGCGCTAAAGCTGAAAGAGTCTCCACCGTTCAACTGATAGTTGAATGCCTCTGTCCAACGGAAGCTAGCGCCCAGGTGGAACACGTGATTGCCGCGAATCAGCGTAACGTCATCCACCAAATCCAGTCCCGTATTTGTTCTAAAGCCATACGTGGTATTGAATGTTGCCAGGCCATTGCTCATTACAGGGCCAATCAACGGAGTGGGATCGGGCAGACCAATCTTGTTTGAGATGTTCTGCCCTGCTGTTGCGGATTGAAAGGGAAATCCATTGCGGATAATGCCGATCCGCGCTTCATTGATCAGATTTGAAGAAAAGACATGTGTCTCTGTCAGCAACGCATTCTGTGTCTGTGATTCGTCATTGCGATTGAAGTAGGCGCTGTAACCGCCGGGATTGTTGCCCGTGTTGTCATAGAGAGCATATCGAGCCACGATGTTGTCTCTATCGCTCATCTGGTAATCAAGACGACCCAGGATCAGTTTCTCTGTGCTCACGCCCTGCGGCCGGTTGATGTAGTTATTCGCATGCGTGCAGGGATCGTAGGTGCCGCTGGTATTGTTTGCCTGCGGGTAAAACATCTTTGAGAATGCAACAGCCACGGGGTCAAGATTTGTGATCTTGTTGCCGGGATACTGAGTGCGTGATCCTGTCGTGGTTGCTGTGCTCGGATTGTAGATCGGTACTGTTGTGCAGGCGCCGCTTGAGTTGCGCACTCCCAGATCGCTAAAGTCTCCGTTGTATTCCTGCGCTGTGGGCACTGTGGTGTACGCGGGCGTTTCGCTGATGTAGTGATAAGCTTCAAGGTTTGTGAAGAAGAAAAGTTTCTGTTTGATGATGGGCCCACCAACGGTGCCACCGTAATTATTGAAACGAACCTTTGGTTTCCCGAACGGCGAACGGGGAAATGCAATGTTTGCATCGAGCGCGTCGTTGCGAAAGAACTCATACAAGCTGCCATGAAACTGGTTACCACCGGAACGTGTCACAACGTTGATAACGCCGCCGGACGTGTAGCCAAACTGAGCGGGGATAACGCCAGTCATAATGCGGAATTCCTGAATGGCATCGGACTTAACATTCACACCAATCTCGCTGGTGTGTGAGTTGACGTTGTTGATGCCGTCCAACAGATTGCTGTTCTGTCCCGTTACACCGCCAGAAATACGAATTGCGGAGACTGATGTTCCACGGTTTGCAAATCCTTCACTCACTGCACCGAGATTCGATACGACGCCGGGTACCAGCGTGGCCAATGCAAGGGCACTGCGTCCGTTCACTGGCAACTGTTGCGACGCACGGCTGTCGATCGTATTGCCGATGGTAGCGTCGGTTGTATTCAATGCGGGAGGCAATGCGGAGACGGTAACGGTTTCAGTGGCTGCGCCAACCGCCAACGCTGCATCCTGCGTAACGTGCGCTGCGGCATCCAGAACAATGTCACCGCTTACAAGTGTGGAGAAGCCATCTTTGGAAACTTCTACCTTGTAGTGCCCGGCCTCCAGTGGACTTGAGGTGTAAGAGCCGTTATCGCTTGTGATCAGCTCCTGCCCGATACCAGTGCTCTGGTTCGTGATGTGAACTTTCGCTCCAGCAATACGCGATCCGGCGGAGTCGGTGACCGTACCGGCAATGGTGCCGCGCACCAGCTGTGCGCCTGCCGTATACAACATACTTACTGCGGCCAGCGCCAGAAGTGACAGTGCGGTCTTGTGTGACCTGAAATTGTTCATTGCGTCTGTGCTCCTTCGCCCGTGTCTGCGGGCCCAATGTGTGTCTCGTCGTGCGTCCTCTTTCGGGCGCTACGAACGCTTTGGTGTACCGGCATCCATCGTCATCAGCGCACTCTGCAATGCCTTACCCATGACCGCTTGTTTTGCATGTACGGTGTCCATCACCGAGAGTGCCTTGTGGCGTGCGGCCGCCGGATTTCCAAGGATGCCCTGCAGCACGTGCCACAACTCGTCAGCATTTGTTTTGTCTGCTTCAAACTGCCAGGCACCCGCGCCAAGATCGGGATACATCTGCCCCTTGCAGGTGTCTGTTGGCTGCCGGATGTAGAAAGCAGGTGTTCCTTGCACTAGCGCGATGATGGGCGAGTGGCATTCAAAACCGACGACAGCTGATGCCTGCGCATAAATAGCAGCGGCTTGGTCCGGCATCCAGAAAGTGTCGCGGAATACCAGCTTGTCCTTCAGCTCCGCAGGAAATCGATCAGCGATGTATTCCTTGCCCAGGGCAATCTGATAAGTCATCTCGGCGCACACCAGCACCTTATTTCCGGTAGCGCGGACGTAGCGGACGATAACGTCGAGAAGCATGTCCATATCGTGCTGAACATGTTCGGCATTGACCTTTGCTCTTGCTTCGTTCGGCGCTTGTCCGTTTTTCGGGTTGATGGTGTAGCGGAGTCGCGGTATGGCGCAGATAAACTTGTGCGACTGCAACCCGTGAGCTTTCATGTACGCATCACCGCGGGCGGTATCTTTCAAAGTCATGCCGAACTGCGTGTCCGGACCCATCTCCAACAGGGATGGGTGTACACCCTGTGCTTTCAGATATCCCAGCGATATGGTGTCGCGCGTGAACATAAAACTGCTCTGTTCGATCACGCGGCGAAAGTCCGGTGCGATAGATCCAGAAGGATACGCGAGGCTGGCAGCACGCGACTCAGCTAGCGTTCCACCCTCAAGCCACGGTCCGGGAATGCCCTGTGGGCTTGGGTCCGTGCTTACAGGAAACACGCCATAGGGTTTGCCAGTGCCTTTGCTCCAGGCCTCTACGTCGTGCCATGCCGGGAAACCCGATCCTGAACTGTGTAACAGGAAGCCAGCCTCTTGCCATGCTTCCGTCAGTTCCGGTGTGTCTGGTTTGCCATCGTGGACTGCGCCTTCCACGATCCGCAGGGAAGGGAAGTTATGTCTCAGAAACTCGCCTGCTCCCAGATCCAGCCCTCCCCGGCTTGGCCACAGGATGATTGGGCGTCCCGGGCAATAGCGTTGCACAATCTCAATGGCGCCGGGCGTGTGGCCTATGTCGCCAATGTTTACAGCCTGCCATCCGCTGCGCAGTAGGAGAGGGCGCATTGCCGGTGTCTGTGCCATCAGGTTTGCAGCACGCATGCTAACGGCAATAGCAGCGGCAGTTTTCAAAAATTTTCTTCGTTGCATTCGGGGCATGTCCTCGTTCGTTTCCGCACTTGCTGGCTGGAATGAGAGACAGTCTTCCGGTGTGCGGCTTGCATGAACAAGACAATTAACCGTATAAAGTTGTCCGTTCACGTGAACGATTCGCATTTGGCGCGGAAAATTGGCGGTTTTAGGAAAATGCAGACAGAAGCCACAGGCATTGAGGAGGAAGCCGCACGCCACCTAGTGGACGATGCCAGGTGGCAACTGGTGCAGCGGATCGTGCGCAGCCGCACCATGCGGCGTGCTGCGCATTTGCAGAAGATTCTGCTCTTCGTTACCGAAACTAGTCTCGTGGACCCGCATTGCGTCATCCGCGAGCAGGACATTGCCCAGCGCGTATTAGGTCGCAAGGATGACTTCGATCCTGCGTACGACACCATCGTCCGTGTCCAGATGGGACATCTTCGGCAGAAGTTGCAAAGCTACTTTGACGATGAGGGAGTTTCCGAGCCTCTGCGCCTGACACTGCCGCGTGGAAGTTACCGGACGATCTTCGAAGAGACGCTATCCGTTCCCGTCGCCAAGCAAGAAGAGGTGCAAGTCGCTCCTTCGAGTGCGCCTCCACTTGCGGAATCTGCACTGGCAGAAGTGCCTCCCACAAACGCTGAGCGCCATCGTTTCTCATGGCGTTGGGCCACCGTTGTCGCACTTGTGTTGTACGTCGTCGTTGCTTCTTTATTCTGGTGGCGGTCACGACGAGCCATCACGACAACAGATTCCTCGATTGTGGGCAGGATGTTTCCTTACTTAGCGAAGGGAAGCAAAGTATCGGTCGTCCTACCAGACACGTCACTGCTTCTAATTCAGAAGACTTTCTATACGGAAATTCCGGTCGAAACCTACACTCAGAGCACCAGTCGGACCGATCTTGCGTTGCAAGCCAAAGATGAGCAATTCCGTCAGCTTCTTACGCTTTTGGGGCGCGTCCGCACCACAACTTTGGATGAAGCTTCAGTAGGAACGGACTTTCTGCAAGCCTTGACGCGCGCTGGCTTGCAGGCAGAACTGCGTTACCCTCGCGATCTCCGTATCCGCGACTTTGGTCAGGGAAGCTATATCCTCATCGGAAACCAGCGCAGTGATCCGTGGGTTTCGCTCTTTGCCAGCAGAAGCAACTTTCAGTACACAGGTAGGCCAGTCGGGAAAAGTTATGTGTTCCACAATGTCAGCCCTGTAAAAGGTGAGCAGGAAGACTACGCTCCCATAGAAGGAGAGGTAGAGAGCACCAACTATGCCGACGTAACGCTGACCCCGAACTTCACCGATAGTGGTTATGTGTTGACGATCGTTGGTTCGGATGTTCCTGCGAACGAAGCTGCGGCACGTTTTCTTATGGGCGATGAACTGCCTCAGGAGCTGCAAGTGATCCTAAAGAAGCAGAGCCTTCGTAGCTTTGAACTGTTGTTGCGTGGCCACCATCTCCACGGAGAATCCAACGACAAATTGGCTATCGTCGCGTACCGTGTCACCAATCGCTAGCTTGATCGCTTAGAACGACACCTCACGAAAGTCGAAACCAGATCAGCTTGCGTGAGGTGTGCTGAAAGCTTATGCGTGTTGCTCGGAATCCTTGCGTCCATAGGCTAGATAAAAACCGGCTGGCACCAGGAAGATCGTTAGCAAAACGGAAAGCGTTAGACCTCCGATGAGCGCCTGAGCAAGGGGGGCATACGATTCACTGCCTTCGCCGAGTTTCAGTGCCATGGGGAGAAGCCCAATGAGCGTGGCGAGTGAAGTCATCAGGATGGGACGTAGACGCACGCGGCAGGAGAGTGTGATCGCCTCTTTAACTTGCATTCCCTGCGAACGTAAGTGATGCGCGAATTCCACGATCAGAATGCTGTTAGAGAGCGCGATGCCGGCAAGCATCACAACACCCATCAGCGACATGACATTCAGCGTGGTGCCCCAAAGTAGCAGGGCAAGGATGACTCCCGTAATCCCGGGAGGCAATGCCAGCAGGATGATGAAGGGATCAAGGAATGAGCGGAACTGTGCAACGAGAATCAGATAAAGCAGAACAACAGAAAGCGTTAGACCGATGGCAAAGCTTCGGAAGGACGCATTCATTGAAGTCACGCTGCCTGCAAGCGTCACGTTGATGCCGCGCGGTGGATTGGCTTCGTCTACGATCTTCTGAATTGCGGCCGTGATCTTACCAAGATCTTCTTCCTGTGGGCGCACGTAGATGTCCAGATTGCGACGAATCTGCGTGTGGTCCATCTCCGTGGGAGCATTGAACTGCTCAATCTTGGCAACCATGTCGAGGCGCGTAGGCTGAGTGATGTTCGTGCCATGTAGCGGAATGGCTTTCAGATCTTCCAGCGATTTGATCTGGCCTTCTTTGTACATGACGGTAAGGAAGTAGTTGTTTCCGCTATTGGGGTCGATCCAGATCGAGGGGGCGATCATCTGGTTCGACGTCAGTGCTGTGATGATGTTGGAGACAACTTCTTTCTCCGTTAGGCCAAGCTGGCTGGCACGCGTGCGATCCACCGAGATGCGGAGGGACGGATAGTCGATGTCCTGCGGTATATATACATCGGCAACGCCATGCACCTGGCGAATCTGCGACGCAAGTTTTTGCGCAAGTCCGAAATCTGCGGTCACATCGTTACCGGTAATGCGGACATCGATGGGCGCAGGAGATCCCATATTCAGCACACCATCCACCAGGCTTCCAGAGGAATAGAACGTCTGAACCTCAGGAATTTCCTTTGCAATGGCTGCTTTCACGTCGTCGATATAACGGAAGCTGCTGACCTTGTGACTGTCCGCTAGAGCGACTTGAGTGAATCCCGTATGCATGGCTGCATTGGGAGAGAAGAGAGCAGAGAAACCTGGGTCTACACCGATGTTCGTTACGACCATACCGAGATCATGTTTCGATACGATGCGTCGAACGATTGCTTCGATACGTGCCGCTTCTTCTTCAGTCGCTTCGAGCTTCGTACCAGAAGGAGCCTTGAAGCTGATGACAAACTGGCCTGCATCTGTGCGCGGGAAGAATGAAAGTCCCATCAACGGGAAGAGGCACAGAGAGACCACCAACAAGAGGCCGGCAGCCCCTAGAGTTTGCCATGGACGTTGCAGAACACGTTCGACAAGCCGGTCGTACCGATGCAGGACGGCGTCAAACCCGCGCGCGAAGGCAGCATTGAAGCGTGCCCACAGACCGTGATGGGTGCTCTTTGCATCAGGAGTAATTTCTGCTTCGAACTCTGACGATTCATGAACAACCTCACCATGTGGGCTTTTGATGAAGCGTGCGCAAAAGAGAGGAACCACGGTCAACGCGACGAAATACGAAGCGAAGAGTGAGATGACAACTGCAAGAGCTAGCGCGGAGAAGAGAAACTTGCTGACCCCGTACAGCATCGTGACAGGGAAGAAGACCACAACCGTGGTGAGCGTTCCGGCCAACACGGGAAGGGCAACCTCTTTACCGCCGTTCTCAGCGGCAACTTCAGGCGATTCTCCTTCTTCAAGATGACGGAAGATGTTTTCCAGAACGACGACAGAGTTATCAATCAGTCGCGAGAGTGCTAGAGCTAGTCCTCCAAGGACCATACTGTTGATTGAGCTCCCGGTCATCTTCAACACAAAGAACGTCGTCAACAATGACAAGGGAATAGAGAAGAATACGGCGACCGTTGCACGAAGACTCCCCAGGAAGATGAGAATCATCAAGCAGGTGAGGAACAGGCCGACGCCGCCTTCGTGAACCAGCGTTTCAATAGCTGTTTTCACGAAGCGAGACTGATCAAACTCAACATCTGTTTTGAGAGAGGCAGGAACGTCTACGAGCTTCTTCAGCGTGTCGTTCACACCGTTGACGATGGCAATAGTGTTGGAGTCGCCACCCTGCTTGAAGATGGGTAGATAGACACCGCGCTGTCCATTTACGCGAACGATGTTGTATTGCAGGCCGAAGGAATCCTGTGGTGTTGCCACATCGCCCACGCGAACAGGCGCTTGCCCCACCATCTTTAGCGGAACCTGGGCAATGTCTGATGCGCCTTTCAGCATGGAGTTGGTGTAGATGTTGTAGTCGTAGCGTCCGATCTGAACATCACCTGCGGGGAGGATGACGTTGGATTCGTTCACAGAGCGGACGACATCCATCGGGCTAAGCTGATTTGCCTCCAGCTTGTATGGATCGGCATACAGCATGATTTGTCGCCAACGTCCGCCGAACGGCTGCGTCACAGATGCGCCTGCAACACTTGCCAACTGATTACGAACGAAGTTCTGCCCCACGTCTTTGAGCTTGCTCTCGTTCAATCCTGATCCACTGAGCGTAACCAACGCGACCGGTGTGCTGGCAGCATCCTGCTTCAGTACGATCGGGGGATAGGTACCAGGAGGCATATCACGAAGATCGCTGCTGGCAAGCGAGGAGATGCTGGCTGCGTCCGCATCGGGATCTGTTCCCGCACGGAAGTACACCTTGATCAGAGACACGCCGGGAAGAGAACGCGACTCCATGTGGTCGATACCGGAAGCTAGCGTGAACTGACGCTCCAAGTGATAGGTGATGTTTGCCTCAATCTGCTGCGGTGGCATGCCAGAGTAAAACGTGGCTACGGCTACAACAGGCAGATTCACTGCAGGGAACATGTCCACAGGCATGTCGCCAATGCTGACGGCGCCAAGGATCATCATCACAAGGCACAGAACCACGATGAGGTAAGGATTGCGGATGGAAAAGGATGACATCGGCTTTCGCTGGCCCTCTCTGTTTAGCTGCCTTTGGTTTCGTACGCAGCGGGTTGTGCGTCCACACGCTGACCATCGGAAATGCCTGTGTGCCGTCCGACGATGACCTTGTCACCTTTATCGAGTCCGGAAAGAATCTCCACGCGATTTGCCGTCTGCAGCCCAACCTGAACCGTGACCAGGTGAACGATACCGTCGCGTACTACGTAGGCTTGTTGCACGCTGGTTCCTAATCCATCCACCGCATCCAGCGGCACGCTCAACGCTGCCGGACGATTTGCAAGATGAAGATGAACCTCTGCATACATTCCTGGGACTAAGGAATCATCAGGGTTTGGCACATCCACTTCGGTGTCCATGGTTCGTGTAGCTGTCTGCACTGAGTCGGCGTAGCGAGTGACTTTGCCCTGTAACTTACGACCTGTGCTCGTGACTTCTACATCCACTGTTTGTCCATTACGGATTTCAGCGACTGCATTGACGGGAACAGGAAGAACGAGTCGCAGTAGATTGTTCTGCGCGAGGCGCACAACAGGCATGGCCTGCGTCTGTGAGGAGATGCCTGCCTGGATCATGGAACCAGTGTTGGCATAGCGTTTGGTAACAACTCCCGTAAAGGGGGCACGAATGGTTGCGTATTGAAACATTGCCTGTGCACGCGAGTATTCCGACTGTGCTTGCGCCTTGCTCTGTTCTGCTGCTTTCAAGCTTGAGTTTGCGCTGGCAAGTTGTGCTGCTGCTTCGAGCTGTTTGGCCTGTGCAACGTCGATTTCTTGCCGAGGAACCAGACCTTGATCGCGTTTGGCAACATCGCTAATGCGTTTGAAAGACAATGTTGAGATATTTGAGTTTGCTTCTGCACGCTGGACTGCTGCTTGCGCCGTGATGATGTTTGCGTCGGCTGCAGATACTCCCGCTTTTGCCTTGGCTACGTCATCCTGAATTTCAGGTACTTCTAGAGTGGCAAGGATTGCGTTTTGCGCGACGTGGCTTCCTACGTCGACATTGATCGCTCTTACGTAGCCCGCGATCTTTGCCATCACGTCCACTTCCTGAAACGGGCGAAATTCTGCTGAAAGTACAAGGTTGTTTTCCAGACTGGCGGGGGCAGCGATGGCCACAGGAACTGTTGGCGTTACTGCTGTAGGTGCAGGTGCGGATTTGCAACCCTGTGATGTTGCAAGTGTGGTCAAGGCAGCCACAATCAAGCCACTTTTTTTTCTCACGATCGTTGCCCTCTCAGTTCAGGAGTCCTGTTGCGAAATCAAGCTCTGCGTGCCGTGACAGATAGGTATAAGTCGCATCGGCGGCGCTGATCTCGGCGGAAGTTTCATTCAGTTGTGCTTCGTTCAACTCGACAATGCTGCCCAGGCCCGCGTCATAGCGATCTTGCGCCAGCCGTAATGCTTCCTTGCTTTGCTGTACAAGCCGCGCCGTCACGTCGAGACTGCGATACGCTTCGTCCGCGCGGTACCATGCATCACGCACTTGTTCATTCACCTGCAGTCGCAAAGCCTCTGTATCGCGAGTGCGAGCGGTGGCTTCCAGTTGCGCTTCCGCACGCCGCGCCGCAAACAGGCCGCCATTGAAGACAGGAATATTGAGATTGAAGCCTGCCGCGGCATAGCTGTCATGCAGCGTGTGGTCGTGATATGGAACTTGCCCGGCTGCGCCCAGAACGTTCAGGGTGGGATAGCTGAGCCGCTTTTCCGATTGAGCAAACTCTTCTGCGGACAACTGCTGCGCGTGTGCAGCACTCAGGTCTGCACGCTGAGTCATAGCCTGTTGTAGTAAGTCCTCAGGTGTTGGGGGAAGAGAATCTGGAGTGATTGGTTCGCTCAAGTCAGCATGGATTACCTGAGGCTCTCCCATAGCGGTTGCCATGCGGGAACGTTCCTGCGAAACAGTGCTCTGGGCGCGAACGACCGCTAACTCCGCTTCGCTTTCCAATGCCTTCGCGAAGTTGACGTCGAGTGTGGAACGAAGTTCACTTTGCGCGAGTGCTTCTAACTGACGAGAGATAAGGTGGCGATTCTGTTGCGCAGCTTGCGCGGCTCGAAGTACAGCCTCTGCGCCGAGCACACCAAAGTAGGCTTCCCGAACGTTGAGTCGGACTTGTGCACGTGTCAAAGTTGCCAGATCGCTCTGCGCCGCAGAATGGTAACGCGTTGAACGGATCAGTGCGCTGGTGCGACCAAAATCGGTAACCAACTGTGAAAGGTTGCCGCCGTATGCAAAACGATCTGAAACCGCTGACGTGGTGATATTGCCCACGGCAGTGGAACTCCCAGTATCAGCAACCAGAGCCCCAGTCGCATTGAATGCGATTGTGGGCTGAAGCCCGGAACGGGCCTCACGGATGCGCTGTGCAGAAGCCCGTGCACGAAGCTGTGCGGCAAGCAAACGAGGCTGATTGGCTACCGCGATACTCTCTGCCTGAGCCAGACTTAGTGGACTTTGTGACGGAGGCATCCCAGCGGTCTGGCTCCATATTGGGCCGGGCAGAAAAAGGAGGCAGCTTGCTGCAAGTAAGTTTCGAAAAGACATCTGTCGTTACCGGCCTCCGCAGGATGTAATCGGGTAAGCGATGGGCGGTCGGATAATCAAAATTGTGGAGATTTGGCGCATAAACGCGGATGCTCCGGAGCAGATGTGCTCAACCGGAGTGGACCACTATCTTCCCTTACAAAGCCTGACAACTTTCTGACATTTCAAAATGGCACTTGTGTCTCTGTTCCACGTTGCGAAATGATGTGGAGGAGGGCAGGATATGACGCAGTCATCTTCGAAAATTCTGATTATCGAGGACGATCGAAAGATGTCAGATGCCCTTGTAACGGGCATTCAAGCGGCTGGCTATGAGGTCATAGCGGCGGGATCTGCAGAGGAAGGTTTTTTCCTTGTCCACAGTGAGCGTCCGGACTTGCTTCTTCTAGATCTCACGCTTCCTCAACGCAATGGCTTGGATATCCTGCGTCAACTTCGCAAAGACGGAACGGATCTACGAGTCTTGATCCTCACGTCGCACAATACAGTCGAAGATCGCGTCGAGGGTCTGAATACAGGTGCCGATGACTATCTCGGCAAGCCATTTTCATTTCCTGAACTGCTCGCGCGTATCGATGCTTTGCTTCGGCGTTTTCTACCATCGAAAGAGACTTCTACCCTCTCCATCGGAGATCTCTTTCTGGATCGCAAGGCAAGAACAGCGTCGCGCGGTGGAGATGTTCTTGACCTAACTGCGCGCGAGTTCGATCTTTTGCTGTACCTTGCAGAGAATCGCGGACGCACAGTCTCGCGCGAAATGCTGGCTCGGGATGTGTGGAGAGAGATGTCGCGCTTTACTCCAATCGATAACGTGATTGATGTGCAGATTGCGCGGTTGCGTCGCAAGGTGGACGACCCGTTCTCGATTAAGCTGCTGCAAACGATTCGTGGATTAGGCTTCAGTCTTAGGGAGCCTCTGCCCTGATGCGATGGCTGCCATCCAACCTTCGAACCAGACTGACGTTCTGGTATGTCGGTGTTCTGGCAGTGCTTCTTCTCGTGTATGCAGCAATCGTTTTTGCATTTCAATATGCGGTTCTGACCAAGCAAATTGTCCACGATGAAATCCAGGATGTAGTAACAGCAGAAGGGCTTCTCTACTTCGACTACGCTGGCACATTGCAGCTTCGTCAGGATTACTATTCACGGCCCCAATCGCGGCTGTTAGTCGACAGGCTGATGGAAGTGCGCGATAGCAGTGGTAGGGTGCTCTATCGCAGTCCCACGCTTGGCAACATGAGCTTAGGAGGGCCTGTTCGGGCCGGAGAAGGCGATGTTGATTTCAATGAACGTCTAGTTCGTCTCGCAGATGGCACTCATGTGCTTTTGATCAGCCATATCCATGGCATGAACGGCCAGCAATTGCTGATCCGCCTTGCCTACAGCATGGCTCCGCTTCGAGCACGCATGATCCAGTTTCTTGTGGTTTTGCTGATCGCGATCCCGGTTGCTTTATTGATTGCAGGGGCGGCAGGGCAAGCGATTGCAAAACGTGCTTTGAGGCCAGTAGAAGAGATGGCCATGCGCGCCGAGGGCATCACAGCAAAGAATTTGCACGACCGTCTAGAGGTTGTGAACCCGGAAGATGAATTAGGGCAGCTTGCATTGGTTTTTAACCATTTACTGGATCGCTTGGAACAGTCATTTGAACAATTGCAACGCTTCACTGCGGATGCGGCACACGAACTGCGAACTCCGATTGCGGCATTGCGGACCATTGGTGAGGTAGCCCTTCAAGATGAGTCCGGAGACGAGGTATGTAAGGAGGCGCTCAGCAGCATTCTGGAGGAGACATCCAGACTTAGCGAGACTGTCGATGCGTTGTTGCTTCTTGCTCGCGCTGAGACGACACAAGGTGGTCAGGAGCCTGAAGCGTGGCCGTTGCAATCTCTAGTAGATGAAGTTTTGAATCTGCTCGAAGTGCTTATTGAAGAAAAGGGGCTTCTCGTTGTTCAGGATGGTGAAGCCATTGGAAGGAGAAGCGTAAGGGCCGACCGTGGCCTGCTCCGGATTGCACTGATGAATGTGATTCACAATGCGGTTAAGTTTTCCCCACGTGATGGATCGCTTCGCATTGGTTATGCCCTGTGCGACACCGATTCGCAAGCCATTCAGGTTGCTGTTGAGGACAGTGGGCCGGGGATCGCGAATGGAGAGCACAAGCGTGTATTCGATCGCTTCTTTACGAGCAGTACACGAGATACTATTGCGCACACAGGTACAGGGTTAGGACTCTCGGTGTCGAAGCTCGTAATCGAACGCATTGGAGGAACGATTCACTTTGACAGCGCTGCTGAAGTGGGCGCGAGGTGTGTTATCTGCCTTCCGGAAGCGTCATCATCCGAATGAAGTTGCCAGATTGCGTCGTGCTGCAGAGCCTGCGTTATGCTGAAAAATATGGCGATAGAAATTCGCGGTGATAGCGTGATTCGTCGTGCTGAGGGATGGCTTAGCGCGTGGGTCGGAGAAGAGCTTGTAATGATGAGCGCCGATACAGGGACATGTATCAGCCTTTCGCCTACCGGTGGCCGCACATGGGAGCTACTGGAAACACCGCGTCAGCTAGATTCTCTGGTTGATGAACTGGTCCATGAATATGGCGCGACAGATGATGAAGTCCGCACGGATGTTTTGACGTTTCTTGAGCGCCTGCAAAAGGAAGGTGGCATCACCGTCGGAGAGTCAACCGCTGCTTGAGTTGAAGCTAGCAGGTAAGAGGCCGACAGTGTTCTGAGCACCGTCGGCCTTTCCGCTTTGTCAGAAGCTGATACGCAATGCAAGCTGCACGCTACGAGGATCCCCAACAGCCGTTGCCTGTCCAAAGGTAGCATTTGCAGTTGTGGGATAAGAACCTGTGCCCCACGTCGCATTCGGGATCATATCGTTGCGATGGTTCAATACATTAAAGGCTTCGGCGATTGTCTCCAACCGCCACCGATCCGTCACTGCAAAGGTGCGGCTAAGTCGCGTATTTAGGTTGAAAAAATCAAAGCCAGTACCTGTATTGCGTCCAATCATGGCTCCCCTGAGCGCCTCCGTGCAAGGATTTGTTCCGGCATTGGCCGTGAGGCTGTAACCAACTGCGCAAGGACGTTGTGTTGTTTGTTGCTTTGTTTGACCGCCGGTCACAATGTTGAACGGCAGGCGCGAGTAATACTGCAGAATGCCCCCTAACTTCCAACCGTGTGTCACGTGATTCCATGTGTTGTGTGAAGGAGACGTCGGAGAATTTAGTGTTGCGTCGAATACGACTCGATGGCGTTGGTCATCGTCGGAACGGCCACGATCTACGTTGAAGTCGAAGTTGTTGCTGGGAGAACTGAAGAAGAACTCGCCGACATTGTCCATGGCTTTGGACCATGTATACGAGATGCGTACGTTGCCCCAGGCGACGGGACGCTCGACGAACGATACGGCAAGCCCGTCATATGATGAGTCGAAGCGCCCATCATATGGCTTGATATTGCCGCGTGTGCTGTCAGGGCGGCTTCCATCAATGTTGATGTTTGTGTTGTAAGACGATAGCAGATGCAATCCACGGGAATGCTGATAACTGATCCCGAGAGACCCCGTACGGAATAGCTGCTGCTCCACACCGATGCTTGCCTGTTCGGAATAAGCATTCGAAATACCACGGTTCATCAAGGCGTAGCTGATCTTCGAGCCTGGATTTGGTGTAGTGGAAACATTAGGGAAGGCTGGCGCACCGGTATCGGTAGGGACGTAGCTGTATTGCAGAAGGCGTCCCTGAGAGGGATCGATGCTGTTATTCGCAGACAGTAACGCATTCGCGAGTGCGCGCAAGGGAATGCGGTCATAAAACAATCCGTAGCTTCCGCGGATTACCGTAGTGCGGTTCCTAAAGGGAGACCATGCAAAACCCACCCGCGGAGATAGATTATTCGTGTCGGTTTGGATGGTCTTTAGGAACTGAAGATCGTAACGAATCCCGATGTTCACTGTAAGCGCTTGTGTCGCTTTCCATTCATCCTGTGCATAGAAGCCGATGTTCGGATTGTTCTGTTGTATGAGGGGTGTTCCAAAATTCTGCGCGTATGACGAATACGTAGTGACACCAGACTGAAATGCACTCAGCGATGCGAAGGTATAAGAGCCCGCGATCGCCATAGGAAATGTAATTGTGTCGTCGTTAAATAGGAAATCAGCTCCCGTTTTAAAGGTGTGCTCTCCCCGTTGCAGCACAAGATTATCGACTACCTCGTAAAGAAGGTTTTTCCTTGCTGTCGGTGAAGATGAGAATCGACCAAATGTTGCTACGCCGCTGATTACCACTGCAGGACTATTTTGAGTATTTGACGGAGCATTCAAGCTATCCCATGTGAACTGGCCACGCGTTTCATTAAACGTACGAGGTGAAAGCATGGCCACATTGCTGATAGCAACGGTATGGTTTGTATCCATCACAGCGGTGCCGTAACTCACATCGGCAAGTGCGCCCGCACCGCGTGCATTGATTGCGTTTAAGCGGTAGTAGCTATAACGTGCGACGAACTGGTCTGCATCGTTAAACCGATGGTCGAGACGAATGAATGCGTTATCAGTGTGAACTGTTGTTGGATAAAGCGTTGTGGGCCCGGAGCTCACGGTAAGACGCGGCCCCGCGAACCCAATCGCATTCAAACGGGCATTTACAGCGGGGGCCTGGTTTGGGTTGATCGTGACGACTCCATTGGTATTCAGTCGTCGGCCTTCGTAGTTCCCAAAGAAGAAGGTGCGATCCTTCTTGAGAGGGCCTGACAGGCTTGCACCGTATTGGCTTTGTGTAAGTGGAAGCTTACTTTGAGAAAGCGCATTCGAAGCGTTAAGACGTTGATTTCGCAGGAAGCCGTACAGTGTTCCATGCAGATCATTGTCACCACTGCGAGTAACGATGTTGAAATAGCCTCCCATGGCACGGCCAAATTCGGCTTGTCCACCCGATGTAACCACTTGGAACTCGTGCACAACATCCATGCTGTACGAATTGCCTGTAAGGCCAGCAGCATCGTCGTTCGCAGAGAGTCCGTCAACAACGAAACTGTTTGAGAAGTTACGTTGGCTATTGATGGAATATCCCTGTCCAATGACGGGAGATGTTTCAGCGAATGTCTGTACGCTCGCAGTGTTTGTGGGGCTCACTCCTGGCGTAAGCAGTGCAAGATCCAGGTAGTTGCGTCCGCTATAGGGGAGCTGATTGACCTCTGCCTGGCTAACGGTTTCTGAAATCTGACTGCGGTTCTGTTCGAGAATTGGCGATTCCGCGATCACAGATAAAGTGGTAGCTTCAGTCCCCACGCTCATTTGGAGCGTGACGTCAAAGGAGCCTCCGACGGTGAGTTGTGTCGATGCAGAGATAGGGTTAAACCCCGAAGCCTGTGCGGTGATGGTGTAGCTTCCAGGAGCAAGATAAGGGATTCGAAAGCGTCCGCGGCTGTCTGTTGTTGCATTGAATTTAAGTTGCGTGGACGAAGCCACAGCAGATACTTGTGCTGCTGGAACGAGTGCACCGGTGCTATCGACGACGCGTCCGGTAAGGGAGCTGCTAGTAAGACTTTCCTGGCAAAGTGCAGGATTCGAGATTGCTACTGCCGCTATAGGAAAAAGGGCAGCAAGCACGAACGTGCGAGCAGGCCGAAACATGAAGATCTCCATGGGAAAAGGAAACGTGCCTTACACACGTCCTCTTCTCATGAAGTCAGTACGTGTGCGAAATCAGGCCTGGAGGTGAGAAGGTGGTCCACGTTTCCCGTGGCTATAGGTCGCATCAGCGAGGGAATAGATCGAGATCTGTGGGAATAAGGCCGAACGCGTGGAGCGCGGCGTGACATTGCTTGAAAACGCAGTGGAAGCCAGGGCATCCACGTGAACAGCAGTCGATCCCAACACACCACAGCATGGGCAATGATCCATGCGTGAACGTAATTCAATATGCGAAGCATGCTCGGTGGGAACGGAATCATCCTGCATTGCCATGCAATGATGTTTGGCAGCCTTGCGGCAGCAGGCAGGCAGCGTCGACTCGCTACTGGTCGCAGCCAGGAGCGGCGGAACAAAGCTGAATCCAAAGACGATCAGCAACGCCAATGCAAGGAGCTTACGCAATGGCCTCAGTAGAGCATGATCGAGACGGAGATGCAATTATCCTGTTTACCTAATTGGAGTTCAGGCTCGAATATCGCGCATGGATGTGTCTGATTCGTGGCCAGATGCCAAGCCATGTTTCTCCATGCGATAAATCAATGTACGGCGGCTGATATCGAGATATCGCGCCGCGTGTGTCTGATTGCCGTGAAACTTTTCAAGTGCGCGGCTGATCAGGTCTTTCTCTACCGCTTCCAGGCTGATGCCCTCTTCCGGCAGATCGGGCCATAGCGACGGAGCCTGCTGTGATGGACGTGCAATTTCTTCCGGTAAATCGTCTTCCGTAATCAGGCTGTGTGTTGACAGAACGATTAGACGTTCCAGAACATTTTCCATTTCGCGCACATTCCCTGGCCACCGATATCCCACGAGCCGTCTCAGAGCTCCTTGCGAGAGACTGATGTCGTTCAGTCCATGGCGTTGGCGAGAGCGCTCGAACAACTCTGCAAGGAGCAAAGGGATATCTTCGCGCCGTTCTCGAATAGGAGGGATGAAGAGCGGAACAACAGCAAGACGATAGTACAGATCTTCTCGAAAGGTTCCGTCTTCAACCATCGCTTGCAGGTTCCTATGAGTTGCAGCAATTACTCGAACATTGACCCGCGTCGGGTTGTTTGCGCCGATCTTGGAGATCTCACCTTCCTGCAATAAACGAAGAAGCTTCACCTGCGCGTCCAGAGGCAGTTCTCCGATTTCATCGAGGAATAGCGTTCCTCCATCCGCTGCTTCCACGCGTCCAAGGCGATCGCTTATGGCACCTGTAAAGGCCCCACGACGATATCCGAAGAGTTCTGACTCGACCAAATCGCGGGGGATCGCGCCACAATTGATGGCAACAAATGGACGATTATGCCTGCGGCTGTTGTGATGAATCGCGCGGGCAATCAGCTCTTTGCCTGTTCCTGTTTCGCCTTGAATCAGAACTGTGGCATCTCGCTCTGCCACTCGTGCAGCCTGATCAAGCACGCGAAGGAAGCTTTTCGATTGAGCGATGATGCCGCTAAATTCATAACGCTTGTCCAGCGCAGAGCGCAGAGTCCTCACTTCTTCCAGAAGATTCTGGCGCTCCATCGCACGACGTGCGACCAAAAGCAGTGCATCAAAATCCAGCGGCTTGGTCACATAGTCGTAAGCGCCGCTGCGCATCGCCTCAACAGCGCTTTCCACTGTTCCAAAAGCTGTCACGACAATGACCGTGGTCATCAAGTTTTCGCGTTGAATAAAACCGAGAAGCTCCATACCGCTTGTGGGCATGCGGAGATCGGTGATGACAAGCGGTGGTCTCTCCGATGCCAAAAGCTTGCAGGCTTCGTCGCCATCACTTGCCAGTGTCACCTCATAGCCAGCTTCTTCAAGCTGTATTTGCATGACGCGGCGAAGACTACTGTCATCATCCACGACGAGAATATGATTGGGCCTCATGACGTAGCTCCCACGAGGTTGGATGGAATAGGTGTCACAGTCAATGGAAGTTGGAGAACGAAACAGGCGCCCCGGGGTGAGTTGGACCTATACGTGAGAGCGCCGGCATGTTGCGATGCGATTGTCGCTGCAATTGCCAGACCTAAACCTGTGCCGTTCGTTTTTGTTGTAAAGAAGGGATCGAAGATTCGTTCTGCAACCTCTCCCGTGATTCCTTCGCCCTCGTCACTCACTTCAATGGCAAGATCAGTGACTGTGAGAGATGTTGTCATGTTCACGACACCATCCTCTGGCGATGCCTGAATCGCATTCAGAAGCAAGTTCAGTAATAGTTGCCGGATCTGTTCTGGATCGCAGGTTATTCTCTGTGGCATCGTAATCAGGTTCAGTTGCAGTTTGATATGGCGCTCAGTAGTCGCATGTTGTGCGAGTGAAGCGACAGAGCGCAGAAGATCGTTCGCTTCCACTTGTTGAAGTCGTGGGAGACGCGGCCTGGCGAAGATAAGAAAATTCGTGAGTAGCTTGTTCAGCCTCTGCGACTCTTTCGTGAGGATTTCAAGGCACTCCTTTTGGCTGCTCTCGGATGCCTGTCCACGGGAAAGAATGCCAGCAGCACCACTGATGCTCGCCAAGGGATTACGAATCTCATGAGCTAAACTGGCCGACAGTTGTCCCGCTGCAGTAAGTCTCTCTGTTTTCCGAAGACGTTCAATATTTTGCTGCAATTCGGAATGGACCGTCTCCAGTTCATGCTTGGTCGTTTCGACACGAATACGCAGTGCGCGTTCGCGGTCGGACAGAACCCCGGCGATGATGCCAGCAGCTCCAAATGTGCTCAATTCCACAATCTGGTCCTGCGCATCAGTTGGTGCGGCATGCCAATGGCGGTAGATAGAAGGTATCTGCAACACGATCGCAAAGAGAATTGTCTTGAGCGTTCCACGCCAACCGAAGAATAATCCAGCGAGCATGAAGGGAAGGATATTGAGGTGGTGGAGGATGTTATGAAGCCATTCTGCACGCGGTGGAATGATCCACGTAAAAACAGCCAATAGCACAACCAGGCACACGATCAGCACTGCCTTCATCCTGCTGGTTCGCATGCTCGGCATCGGCCTCATAACACTATTGTCCCACGCACCCTGTGAGCGCCAAGGCACTATCCGCTCGAGTCGTGCCGGGCGCGCGCGCCATCCTTGAGATACGAAGTGGGCTGAATAGAACACCGGCTTGGCCTGTGCAATTGAGTAGCCAATGCAGCGTACGTTTATCTCTTGGATGATAGCGCCCGTACGCGTGATATCGATGCGCTATACGGAACACTGCTGTCCCATATGGAACAGCCAGGCATTCGAGATTGGCTGAGAATGCTGCTGTTTCGCTGATATGGCTTTGGCAAGCGGATTGCGATCACCCTGTATGTGAACCGTTTTTGCATAGCTATAACGGGGGCTCTCGTTTCAGTCAGTCCTTTGCTCTCGGCACAATCTTTACCGCCTGGTGAGACAGCTGTAATCCCGAATTCCAAGACGGTCCTGTCGCTTACTTTGGATCAGGCGCTTGCTATGTCGCATGCCAACAGTCCCCGACTCAAAGAGGCGGAGGCGAACGTCGCGGTAGCTAAGGCTGGGATCACCACGGCACGTGCTTACAGTAATCCCAACTTGGAAGTGTTCGCAGGACGGCAGTATGCACGCCCCATCGCCACACCTGGGGTACCGGGCCTGCTTCAGCACTATGCAGGATCGCAGACCATTGAGATTCCATCAGAACGTGGGGCGCGTCGTCGTGCTGCGGAGCACACAAGTGAAGCGAGCCATTGGGCCGGGCAGGGAATCCTTCGATCTGTCGATGCAGATACGCGGCATGCGTTTTATGAAGCTCTTCATCGAAGAGAGGAGATTGCGCATGCAAACGAGAATTTGCAGCTAGTTAGAGACTTGCTTCGACGCGTGACAGTAGAGGTCGATACAGGTGAAAAGGGAAAACTGGAATTAACGCGTGCAACCGCAGAACTTGCACGTGCCCAATTTGCTGTGGGCAGTGCGCAGTTGGAATATGCGCAAGCGATCGCACGCCTACGAGCAGCGATCGCCGCCCCCGCGGGAATCGAACTCAACCCCCGAGGCGATATGGAGCCTCGTGTCGTGTTGCCTTCCTTCACTGACCTGCGTATGAGCGTGTTTCAATCGCATCCTGCTCTTCTGCAATCTGCGCAGGAACAGGAAGCGGCCAAGGCATCACTTGATCGGCAGAAGGCTCTGCGAATTCCTCAGCCAACTGCGTTTGCTGAGTTCGAGAATCAGCCTGATCTTCGCTTCTGGAGAACCGGTATCACCGTGCCGCTACCACTCTTTGATCGTAGAAAAGGTGCGATTGAAGAGGCAAAAGCCACGATCGCGCGCACAGATGCAGTCCAAGAACAGCGACAGATCGAAATTACCTCCGCACTTGAGCATGCCTATGAGCAATATCAGTTGGCGGATCAACAGGTTTCCAGCCTTGAATCAGGACCTCTGAATGCCGCAGAGAGTGCTGTGACGGCCGCACAGTCTGCATATCGATTTGGTGAGCGTGGAATCGTAGAGGTTTTGGATGCTCAACGAGTCCTCCAAAGCGTTCGAGGTGACTTACTTGACGCTCAGTACGCTCGCCAATCAGCTCTTGTCGACTTAGAAGAACTTGGCGCGGTAGCGCCTTCGGGAGTTACACCGTGAACGTAAGAGTTTCAAGATTTCAGATGATGTGCCTGTGTTCTCTCGTATTGCTTGCGGGATGCAAGCAAAAGGTAGCAGGGAAGAATGCATCGCAACCTCAGGATCCCAATATTGTCACGGTGAATGCGGGGCTGTCGAGCAGTCTGAAGGTGGGCACAGCGCAAACTACCGAAGTAACGGGCACGCTTCAGGTCGCGGCACATATAGAAACGGATGCGCGGCGTATCGCGCGCGTAGGATCGCCTGTTGCTGGAAGAATTCTTCGACTGATCGTCTTCGAAGGGCAAAGAGTGAATGCTGGCGCTGTTCTCGCCACACTGCACAGCACCGATCTATCCGATGCTCAAATGCAGTTTATTAAGGCGGAATCACAGCAAGGACTCGCAGCAGCCGGAGTGGCGCGTGCTGAACAACTCGTCGCAGCTGATGTTATTGGTCGGGCCGAATTGGAGCGCAGGCGTGCAGAACAGTTGCAGGCGACGACAGAGGTTGCTGCGTATCGAACGCAATTACGGGGCCTTGGGATGACTGAGGCTCAGATTCATCAGATGGAGACAAACCGCAAACTCAGTGCTGATTATCCGATTGTCTCTCCGCGTTCTGGGATTGTGTTGAAACGTGACATCACAGTAGGACAGGTGGTCCAGCCTGCAGATCCGGCTTTTACCATTGCTGATCTTTCCAGCGTTTGGATCGTGGCCAATGTTCCTGAAGAAGAGGGCGCAGTGCTGCGTCAGGGAATGGAGGTAGCTGTTCGCGTACCTGCGCTGCGCACGGAAGAAATTCACGGCCGACTCAGTTATGTTTCTCCAATCGTAGACCCCAATACCAGAACCATTGCTGTTCGTATGGATGTTCCGAACAGTGAGGGGTTGCTGAAGCCAGATCAACTTGCCAGCATGACCTTCACTGGAAGAAGCCAAAAGCAACTGACTGTCCCCAATACGGCTGTGGTGCGTGAAGAAGACAAAGATCATGTCTTCGTGCGCATTGGACCGGGGCGTTTCATTTTGCGTGAGGTGGTTCTAGGTGTGGAAGAGAATGATCGTCGCGCTGTTATCAGCGGTATCACGGCGACAGATTCCCTCGTCCTTGATGGAGCTTTCCATCTGAACAACCAGCGCAAGCAGGCGGCTATCAAGGGAGGCGAGTAAGTATGCTGCAACGCCTTATCGCAGGCGCTCTGCGGCAGCGTCTTATCCTTGTCGTCGTCTCGCTTGTTCTGCTCGGCTTCGGGCTCAATGCTGCGAAGCATCTTTCTGTGGATGCCTTTCCTGATGTTGCGAATGTGCAGGTCCAGATTGCAACGGAGGCAACTGGAAAAAGCCCCGAAGAAGTAGAACGCTTCGTCACCGTCCCCATTGAAATTGCTATGACAGGCCTGCCCGGCATGACGGATATGCGTTCGTTGAATAAGCCTGGGCTGTCTCTGATCACGCTTGTTTTTACTGATGAGAGCGATCTTTTCCGCGAACGCCAGATGATTTCTGAACGTCTGGCCGAATTGCGGGATCGGATGCCGGAAGGTGTAACGCCTGTACTTGGCCCAATCACAAACGCATTGGGCGAGGTGTATCAATACACGCTTGAAGTGCCTGGCGAAGCAGAGTCCAAGCATGTGTTGACGCAGGAAGAGCTTATCGAGCGGCGCACATTACAGGACTGGGTTGTTCGGCCACTTCTGCGTTCCATATCGGGTGTCGCGGAAATCAACTCCACCGGCGGGTTCGTTAAACAGTATGAAACGCTTGTCGATCCACAAAAGCTGCATTACTACAATCTGACGATCCATGATGTGAGTTCTGCGCTGTCGCACAACAATGCGAATGAGGGCGGCGGCGTTCTGCCGCAACACGCAGAGCAATATCTGATCCGCAGTGTAGGTCTCATTCGTGACCTCGATGATATCCGCAACATTGTTCTGAAAGAGAGTGGCGGCACGCCTGTTTATATCCGCGACGTAGCGGATGTCCGTATCGGAACCGAAGTCCGTTACGGCGCCATGATGAAGAACGGATATTCCGAGGCCGTGGGTGGCGTAGTGCTGATGACCAGTGGCGGCAACGCAAAGGAGATAGTAAGCCGAGTCAAAGAGCGTGTAGCAGAAATCAATGCGAAGCATATGATTCCTGACGGTCTTCAGATTGTTCCGTATTACGACCGCTCGCAACTTGTAGATGCTGCGATCCACACCGTTACAGAGGTGCTGGGCGAAGGCATTGTTCTGGTCGTAGTTATCCTTTTCCTCTTCCTGGGTGATCTGCGTTCCAGCCTGATCGTGAGTGCGAACCTCGTATTGACGCCGCTGCTGACATTCCTGGTCATGAATCACTTCCACATATCGGCGAACCTTATGTCGCTTGGTGGTCTCGCGATTGCGATTGGCCTCATGGTGGATGGTTCAGTTGTGGTTGTCGAAAATGTGTTCGGCACTTTGAGCCACGCATCACACAGCGGCCAATTGACGAGTCGCCGTGGAAAGTGTGACATGGTTCTGCGTGCCGTCGGAGATGTCGCGACTCCTACGCTATTCGGTGTAACCATCATCATTCTCGTCTTCCTCCCCCTGATGACTCTGGAGGGGATGGAAGGGAAGATGTTTGCGCCATTGGCATATACGATCGCCATTGCGCTAGCCATCTCTCTGTTGCTTTCTCTTACTCTTTCGCCGGTACTCTGCACTTATCTGCTGAAAGGTGGAAAAGAAGACGACACATGGTTGGTTCGCATATTGCGCCGACCGTACCAAGCTGTGCTCCACTGGGCTACCTCACATCGTGCATGGATGATCGGCGGTGTAGTGGTCTTGTTTATCGGTGCGTTGTGTCTGTTCCCGTTTTTAGGAACCTCTTTTATCCCAGAGATGCAGGAGGGAACGCTCTCCCCCAATGCTGATCGTGTTCCCAATATCTCGTTGGATGAATCACTGCGGATGGAAAAGCAGATGCAGGCGCTCATGCTCAAAGTGCCGGGTGTGGAGAACGTTGTCAGCCGTGTTGGCCGCGGTGAGTCACCAGCGGATCCTGCAGGCCCAAATGAAGCAGATGTGCTTGCTTCGTTGACGCCGTTTGATGAAAGACCGCGTGGCATGACACAGGACAAGATCGCAGAGCAGATACGCGAAAAGCTTGCAGCTCTTCCTGGTATCAATCTGGTGATGTCGCAGCCCATCAGTGATCGTGTGGACGAGATGGTGTCAGGCGTCCGTGCGGACGTGGCGGTCATGTTGTACGGTGATGATCTCGGTCTATTGGTTAAAAAGGCTGGTGATATCGCACGTGTAGCGAGCAGCATTACGGGCACTCAAGATACGCGCGTGGATCGTGTTGGTGGACAGCAATATTTGACCATCCAGATCAATCGAGGTGCGATAGCACGCTACGGACTTAATGCATCGGACGTGAACGAAGTGATTGAGACAGCGATTGCAGGAAAATCTGCAACGCAAATCTACGAAGGCGAACGCAGATTCTCTGGTGTTGTGCGTCTTCCTGCACGGCTACGCGACAGCGTGGAAGATATACGAGAGCTGCAGATCAATTCACCGGATGGGCCTCGTATTCCTTTGAAGGAACTAGCGGATGTGAAGGTCATGGAAGGCCCGGCTTTGATCAATCGAAGCATGGGCAAACGCCGCATCGTCGTGGGTGTCAATGTTCAGGACCGTGATCTCGGCGGATATGTGAAGGAGCTACAGCAAAAGGTCGAGCAACAAGTTCCGTTGCCCGCAGGCTATTTCATTGAATGGGGAGGACAGTTCCATAACATGGAGCGTGCCCTGCATCACCTGATGATTATTGTCCCCATCACTATTGCGGCCATCTTCTTTCTGCTGTTCGTGCTGTTTAAATCTGTTCGCTACGCCGCGCTGATCATTACGGTGCTGCCTCTCGCATCGATCGGCGGCATCGTGGGTCTGTTTATCAGTGGTGAATACTTGTCCGTGCCTGCGTCGGTAGGTTTCATCGCACTTTGGGGCATTGCTGTGTTGAATGGAGTCGTTCTTGTCAGTTACATCAAGAAGCTCCGTCTCGACGGAAAATCTCAGGCAGAGGCCATACGGGAGGGGACCGCACTGCGTTTCCGTCCTGTGATGATGACGGCGACGGTCGCGGCGCTAGGGCTTGTGCCATTTCTGTTCGCAACCGGGCCAGGCTCCGAGATCCAACGGCCTCTCGCAATCGTCGTTATTGGAGGACTGGTTACCTCCACAGCACTGACGCTTCTGTTATTGCCCGTTGTCTATCCGTTGTTCGAAGGGAAGGACGTCCCTCTCTTGGCTGAAGATGAGGATGACGTGCAGAACCCGGTGCCCTATGTTTCATAACGCAGGAACGCTGAGTAGTCGTGCCGTTCTACAAGGGAGAAATGCAAAGAGGCACAGCGTAAGCTGTGCCTCTTGCTGTTAACTGCGAAACGATTAGGAGTAGATGCGCCGCGCCAGGAGATTTTCAACCTGTTCCTGGCGTCCCGAACGTGGCTGAGGCTGAATACTGTTCTTCAGTGCATCGTCCGCAATCTCGTCCAGTGTCTTTTTGCCGTTAAGCATCGCCTGCGCTTCCGGTGTCTGCCAACCTGCATAGCGATCGGCAATCACCTTGTCGTAGGTACCTTCTTCGATGATGCTGGCTGCCTTGAGGAAGGCTCTAGCGCACAGGTCCACTCCGCCCACGTGAGCGTAGACAAGGTCTTCCGGTGTGAAGCTCTGACGGCGAACCTTTGCGTCAAAATTCATGCCACCCACACCCAGGCCACCAGCCTTGATGACCTGATACATCGCCATAGTCATGGTCCATAAATCGTTGGGGAACTGATCGGTGTCCCAACCAAGCAGGGCATCGCCACGATTGATGTCGAGCGAACCAAGGATACCAAGAGCACCAGCCGTAGCAATCTCATGTTCAAAGCTATGACCAGCTAACGTGGCATGGTTTGCTTCCAGGTTCACGCGCACTTCATTTTCCAGCCCAAATTTCTTCAGGAAGCCATACACCGTCGCGGTATCGAAATCGTACTGGTGCGACGTCGGTTCCTTTGGCTTCGGTTCAATGAGAATCTGTCCCTTGAAACCAATCTTGTGTTTGTAGTCGACGACCAGCGACAGGAAGCGGCCCATCTGCTCCAGTTCCTGCTTCATGTTGGTGTTCAGCAGCGTTTCATAACCTTCTCGACCGCCCCACAGAACGTAGTTTGAGCCACCAAGCTGCTGCGTAACATCCATGCAGTTCTTCACTGTCGCTGCGCACCATGCGAAGACTTCTGGATCAGGGTTGGTGGAAGCACCGGCCATGAAGCGTGGGTGCGAAAAGAGATTCGCAGTACCCCACAGGAGCTTCGTGTTCGACTTGCTGATTTTTTCGCCCAGATAATCCGCAGTTGTATGAAGGTTCTTCAGCGTTCCAGCAAGCGTTTCCTCTGCCGGTGCAATGTCTGCATCGTGGAAGCAGAAGAAGGGAAGATCGAGAACGCGGAAGAGTTCAAATGCAGCATCGGCCTTCACCTTTGCCTGTGCAATCGGATCGCCCGCTTCCATCCAGGGCCGATGAATGGTGGAACCACCGAATGGATCCGTGCCTGTCATCGCGAAGGAATGCCAGTAAGCAACGGCAAAGCGCAGATGGTCCTTCAGTGGCTTGCCCAGTACGACGCGCTCTGCGTCGTAAAACTGATAGGCAAGCTGGTTGGTGCTGGTGGCACCTTCATACTTCACGGTGGGCAGATCATGAAACAGCGTGTCAGACAAGGAATTCTCCAATCGTGAAGTGGTTAATTAGATGAGCCAGACTGCAATTCAGGATAGGCCGCAAAGAGGCAGGTGTCGTAGCGATATCTTGCGGCACGGTACAGAGAAAGACGTCCTTCGCGGGCTTCCGCAGTCTTGGATTCATCGACTTTCACCATGCGATCAGACAGCTCGACGAACGACGCAGGTGCTCCGTCCTGAACGGATTTTGCATGCATCGCCTGGATTGCGGCGCCAAGGCAACCTGCTTCATCTTCCAGGGGAACCTGAATCGTGGCACCTGTAGCATCTGCCAGCATCTGTCTCCACTGCTTCGATCGTGCACCGCCGCCGATTACAAGAATCTTTGTTGCAGGCTTGCCGTCCAGGATCAAATCAAGACCGTTAAGTATGCCAAAGGTGACGCCCTCAATCGCACTGCGTAACAGATTCGCAGGCGAGTAATTCACCGCGGAGATTCCGTGCAAGCTGCCCTGTGCGTTGGGAAGATCGGGAGTCCGTTCTCCATTAAGAAAGGGAAGGAAAGTAAGTCCGCCAGCTCCTGGCTCCGTGTCCGCAAGGATCGGATCAATGTCTTCTACGGTGAGACCCAGTAGATGCAACGTTTGCGTTACTACATTGGTCGCGTTCATCGTGCAGACTAATGGCAACCACCCGCCCGACGACGAGCAGAAGGGAGCCACACTACCGTTTGTGGCAAACAGTGGAGTATCGCGATACGAGTACACAGTGGACGAAGTGCCAAGGCTGAGAGTGACTACGCCTTCACGTACATTGCCTGTGCCAATGGCGCCCATCATGTTGTCGCCGCCACCGCTTGCAACAGTGCATTGTGGCGAGATTCCAAGTTCTGCGGCAACTTCAGGGCGAACCGTTCCAACAATCGCGTCCGCTCCTATAAGTGGCGGCAGCGCTGCGCGTAGAAGACCTGAGCCCCCATCAATCGCGTCGAGAATTTCTGCGATCCATGTGCGCGTTCTCACGTCAAAAAATGCTGTGCCAGAAGCATCGCCGTACTCTGCGACGATGTTGCCCGTCAGCCAGAAGTTCAGATATTCGTGTGGCAACAGAATGTGACGAATGCGTGCGAAGTTCTCCGGCTCATTTTCTTTGATCCAAAGCAGCTTGGAAACGGTGTAACCGGTGAGCGGCAGAATGCCATAGCGTTTCAGAACAGCGGATGCACCGCCCAGTTTCTCAATCAACGCAGCATTCTGTGCGGCGGTCTCTGTATCGTTCCAGAGTTTCGCAGGACGAATCACATTCTTCTGTTCGTCAAGAATGACAAGTCCATGCTGCTGACCGGATACGGAGAGTGCAACGACCTCATTCCCATTGCTGGAAACCGCCTGTTTCACAGAGGCGATAAGAGCATCCACCCACCAGCGCGGTTCCTGCTCTCGTGCTCCGTTGTCACGTTCAATCAACGCATGCTTTGCATAGCCGCGTCCATGCGCTTTGCCATCAGCGTCGATGAGAAGAGCCTTTGTGCCCTGGGTACCGCAGTCAATTCCAAGGTACATTTGCGTGCTTCCTCTCATACGTCGTGCTGGCTGTCCGCGGATTCCAGTGAAGATAGAAACGCCCGCGAAAGGCGATTTTGTTTATACCAGAAAATATATGTTTCAGCATAGGCGGTGTCAACGCGCAATACCGCGTTCTACCGCGAGAAATATTACTCCCATGGCGAGAAGTAATACGAGGCCTATTACTCTGTTGGATTAGGCAGGGATGGGCATGGCGCGTTCGTGTGTCGAACGGTGATAGCCCGCGTGCCGTTGCATCAGCATAGC
Source organism: Terriglobus roseus (assembly GCF_900102185.1). NCBI lineage: Bacteria > Pseudomonadati > Acidobacteriota > Terriglobia > Terriglobales > Acidobacteriaceae > Terriglobus > Terriglobus roseus. The sequence goes on from NZ_LT629690.1 coordinate 1,024,174, forward strand.
TGCTCCTCCACTCAGACGTGCCAGTTCTGCATCGCCTGCGGCACGGAGTTGAGGCGGATCTCCAGCCAACATGGAGGCGGACATTTCGCGCTCAATGATGGGACCGCATAGATCCCATGCAGCGGTTATGTCGCCGACAACAAGAATCAACTCAGGTGAAAGCGTCGCGGTAACCATGCGTAGTCCACGGCCAAGCGCACGGGCCTGTTCTGTAACGGCTTCTTTCGCCAGCGCATCGCCATCTTCCATCTGGCGCAGCAGCTCATAAATGTTCTGAACTTTCTTACGGCCGCCTGCGTTGTAATAGCGAATTGCGGCACGAGATGAGGAGACCATCTCCCAGCACCCGTTTTGTCCGCATTGGCATTGTGGTCCTGCGGGGTCAACAGAGACGTGGCCAAACTCACCCGCCAGCCCGTTGTATCCAGACTGCATGTGTCCACCTGCAAGGATCGCGGCTCCCACACCTTCTGCTACGGCAACCAGCACAACGTTCTTAACGCCTTCCAGCCGTCCATACCAGAGTTCAGAGATGAGGCAGACATTCGCATCGTTATCGATCTCCACTTGGAGGCCGGATTCTTCCTCAAGCGCGGATTTCAGATCGAAGTCGTGCCACTTCATGTTTGGGGCAAGCAATACTCGCTGTGTGACCGGATGCATTCGGCCGGGCAGACTTACGCCGACGCCTTCGAATGATTTGGTGGAATGCTCTTCACGCAGGGCGCGCATACGCTTGCCAATCTGCGCGACGGTGCGGGCAAGATCGGAATAGGTAGGAATCGTTTCGCGTGAAAGAAAACGCCCACTCAGATCGACAACAGCAAGAATGGCGCGGTCAGGGCGTAAATCCAACGCGAACGTTACCATGGCGCTGTTAACGGAGAGCATGGTGGAAGGGCGTCCACGTGCTGCCTTGATGACAGCCCCCTCCTGCACCCAGTTTTCCTGCACAAGCTGCTCCACGATCTTGGAGACTGTGCTGGGACGCAATCCCGACAGACGCGACAGGTCTGCCCGGGCCAGCGGTTGTTTGAACCGGATCAGTTCAAGGATGATGTCGCGATTAATGTCTCGCGCGATTTCGCTGGAAGCCGGCTGCACCGAGGCAAGGTCGATCCTGCGAATGCCACGCATGGGACGAGTACCGTTTTGCCTTGGTGCAGAAGACTTCATGAGTGTATTTCCAACATGCTACGCCATTTGAATGACTTTTCCGGCGTTGTTGCTACAGCTTTGTCCAGGCCGACCCGTTTTCTGAGGAGGCGAGCACAGCATCAATGAAACGCATGCCACGAACACCGTCCTGCACATCCGGCAACAGCGTGGATATGGGATTCGGTTCACGGCCTTCCAGCTTTGCTTCCAACAGTTCAGCCAAATCTTTGTAGAGCTGGCCAAATGCCTCCAGATAGCCTTCTGGATGACCAGAGGGAACACGCGTGCTAAAAACGGCCCAAGGTCCGGCGGTCGGGCCACCACGCGTAATGGTGCGCGGCGCATCGTTCAGTGGTGAGTGGATGAGATAGTTCGGGTTTTCCTGATGCCACTCAAAGCTGCCAAGTTCACCGTGGATGCGAAGCGTGAGGTCGTTCTCGATGCCAGCGGCAATCTGCGATGCAATCAGGGAAGCCTTCGCTCCACCTTCAAAACGGATCATGGCCTGTACGTTGTCGTCGAGGCGACGGCCCGGAACGAATGTAGTCACGTCAGCAGCGATGGATTCCGCTTTGAGGCCCGTGGTGAAAAGGGCGATGTGGTAAGCATGAGTGGCAATATCCCCCAACGCGCCGCCCTTACCGCTCTTGGTGGGATCGGTGCGCCATTCGGCCTGCTTCGCGCCAGTTTGCTCTACGGGAGTGGAGAGCCAGCCCTGCACATAGGCGACATTGATCATGCGAATCTTACCCAATGCGCCGTCCAGAATCATTTCGCGCATCTGGCGAACCATGGGATAACCGGAGTACGTATGCGTCAGACCGAAGGTCAAGCCAGTCTTCTGCACGATCGAAGCCAGGTCCTCAGCTTCATCCACGGTCATCGTCATGGGCTTGTCGCACATCACGGGAATGCCCGCAGTGAGAAAGGCCTTTGCGACGGGATAGTGCGTGCTGTTCGGCGTAACAATGGCGACTACGTCGATGGGTTCTGGGTGCTTTGCTTCCGCCTCGGCCATCTCCTGATAGCTTCCGTAGGCGCGAGGAACGTGGATTTCTTTCGCGAAACTCTTTGACTTTTCCGGATCAGAGGAAAGGGCCGCAGCCACCAGTTCAAAGCGGTCGTCAAGGCGTGCCGCCATGCGGTGAACCGCGCCAATGAAGGCTCCGGGACCACCACCCACCATACCCAGGCGAAGACGTCGTTGCAGCTTTGCCATGATTCTTTCGATCTCCTCTTACAGTCCCAGCAGCTTGCGCAGCATGTTGTCGTCAGTTTCAGCACCAGCGAAGTCGTCGAATGCCTTATCGACGGCCTTAATGATGTGCTTCGCGATGAACGGAGCACCTTCGCGCGCGCCCTGTGAGGAATCCTTAATGCAGCACTCCCACTCCAGGACTGCCCAACCATCGAAACCATACTGTGTCAGCTTCGAGAAGATGGCGCCAAAGTCCACCTGTCCATCGCCAAGCGAACGGAAGCGTCCTGCGCGGTTTGCCCACGACTGGAATCCACCGTATACACCTTGACGCCCTGATGGGCGGAACTCCGCATCCTTCACATGGAACATGCGGATGCGCTCGTGATACAGGTCGATGTATTCCAGGTAATCCAACTGTTGCAGCACGAAGTGGCTCGGATCAAACAGCAGGTTGCAGCGCGGATGATTCTTAACTGCTTCCAGGAACATCTCGAAAGACGCGCCATCATGCAGATCTTCACCGGGATGAATCTCGTAGCAGAGATCGATGCCGTTTTCATCAAAGGTGTTCAGGATCGGCGTCCAGCGTTTGGCTAGTTCACCGAATGCTGTTTCAACGAGGCCCACAGGACGCTGCGGCCATGGGTAGAGATAGGGCCATGCGAGTGCGCCGGAGAAGGTCGCGTGTGCTTTCAGGCCAAGATTTGCTGAAGCCTTCGCGGCATATGTGAGCTGCTGTACAGCCCATTCTGTGCGGGCTTTGGGATTGTTATGAACTTCCGCCGGGGCGAAACTGTCAAAGAGCAGATCGTAAGCCGGATGCACGGCAACAAGCTGTCCTTGGAGGTGCGTGGACAGCTCGGTAAGCGCAACTCCATGCGATGCGAGTGTGCCCAGCACCTCGTCGCAGTAGGTCTTGCTCTCCGCTGCCTTCTTCAGATCAAACAGGCGTCCATCCCAACTCGGGATCTGTACGCCCTTGTAGCCGAGTGATGCGGCCCACTGTGCAATCTCGTTCAGGTTGTTGAAGGGCGCTTCATCGCCCGCAAACTGCGCCAGAAAGATGGCTGGCCCCTTGATCGTCTTCATGAAATCTCCTGCGGCGTTCCCGACAATATTACCGTTGCGGAGGTGCTTGTGTCGGCGTGCCGGGTGCAATGGCGCCAGGAGCGCCTGCCGGACGAGGTCCCATGGGGCGCGTTGGCATGGTCATATCCAGCGGATTTGCGCCCTTTGCAGCATTCGGATCCATCGCGGCCAGATCGGCTCGGAAGCTCACCGTATTTGCCGTGGGGAACGTCGCTGGCACAGCCTGTGTCACCTTGCCGGTGGCGGCCCACTCCACGCCACGCTGGAAGAGAACGACGGAATCCGTGGAGCTTTGCGCATACACGTCATGTCCCCATGCCGTGTGGAAGGTGCGTCCCTTGCCAAAGGTTGAGGTCATTACCATTGGTTCGTCGTCGCCGGTGCCATGGTTCGCGGGATCTGAATAAGCCGTGGCCAGCACGGTCATGCCGCCGGGGCCGCGTAGATAGCCATACAATTCATCGCCCATATGCATCCACGTTGTCGGCAAGCCGCGCATAACGGGGTTCTTTGTGTCGCGAACCGTTACGAGAAACGGCTTGCGTAGGCCATGCATGGCGTTGTGGCCAGTGTCTTCCAGCGGCACCATCTTGCCGTCCTTCCACACCCAATGCGAACCAGCATCTTCCTTGCGTCCGCGCCAACCACCTATGCCAATCATCTGGTTGTAGGCTTTCCAATGAGGAAAGGCATTGTCCGCCGCGTGAATGGTGACGAGGCCGCCACCGTCCTTCATGTATTGCTCGAAACTAGCCTTAACATCATCTGGCCAGCGCTCGTCTGGAGCGTCGTAGTTCAGCACAATGACGCCATACTTCTTCCAGTCCGGATGAAAGCTGCTGAAGTCAGCACCCTTCGGTGGGGCAGTGAGCACTTCCGTGTCGAAGATGCCAACCTCGTCGAGTTCCTTCTTCAGAACGGGCGTAATGGCGGCCCAATTGTGATACGGAGCGGCGCTTTCACCATCCACAATGAGAACGCGGATGTGCTGTGCTGCCCATGCCTGCCCAGCGCACAACACGCCAGCCATGATTGCCATTCCGAACTTCTTCATGGAACCGCTCCCTGCAGTTATTTCGCTGCCTTCTTCGTGCTTGTCGCTTTTGCTGCTGGAGAACCGGGCAGCATCCATGCATACATCACACCGCCACTGCTCATCAGCACAACTTGCTTGCCATCCAGTTCATAGCTGATCGGCGTGGACGAGATGTTGCCACCCGTACCGGAATGCCACAGCGTCTTGCCCGTGGCCGTATCCAGGCCAAGGAAGTTGCCGTCTGCATCGCCGCTGAAGGTCAATCCACCATCGGTTGTCATCACGCCGGAACCAGCGCGACGGCCAAGCTCATGCGACCAACGAATCTTGCCGGTTCGATAGTCGATGGCTTCCAGGACACCTTTGCTCCACACACCGTAATCAGCGCCTGCCCAACCGTAGGCTCCGTCTGCTGGTTTGCTGAAGTACACGCTGTAACTCGGCGACGCGCTCACAATGAACAAGCCAGTCTTGGGATCGAAGCTTGGCGAACGGAAGTTCGTCATGCCGCCTTCATCGGGTGCAATCAGGCGTCCATCCGGAGTCGGTTCCTTCTCGGGATCAGGAATGGGTTCGCCACGCTCATCGACGCCTTTGGACCAGTTCACTGGACCAAAGGTGGTCGTCACCAGCGACTTGCCATTCGTGCGATCAATCACAAAGAAGTAGCCGTTGCGTGATGCCTGCATCAGCACCTTGCGCTTCTGTCCCTTGAAGTCCACATCGGCAAGAACGGGAATCTCGACCGCATCCCAATCATGCGTGTCATGCGGCGAAGGCTGGAAAGCCCACTTCAGTGTTCCTGTATCCGGATCAAGCGCCACGATGCTGCACGTGTACAGGTTGTCGCCAGGGCGTGGCTTACCGTTGAGTACTGGTGTTGGATTTCCTGTGCCCCAGTACATCAGGTGCAGATCAGGATCATACGTACCGGTCATCCACACGTTGCCACCGGTCGTTTTACCCTTGGTGCCAACGGGATCAGTCGCTACCCAGTTCCATTGGGTTGCGCCCGTGTCTGGATCAAGCGACCGAATGAAACCCTGCAGGTTATCGAAGTCACCTGAAGCGCCTACGATCACATGATTGCCGATGATCAATGGAGACATCGTCGACCATTGCCCCTTGTTCGAATCGGCGACCACAACATCCCACAACACTTTGCCCGTCTTCGCATCGAGCGCCATTGCGTGTGCGTCGCTGGACATGTAGTAAAGCTTGTCCTTCAAGATGCTGACGCCGCGCTGGCCAATATGAAAAGCCTTGTTCGGCGGTGCAGTGAAGTGCCAAATGGTATGGCCAGTGCGCGCATCAATGGCCCAGATGTTGTCAGGCATCGTGAAGTAGAGAATGCCGTCAACGAGAATCGGCGTCGCCTTGATGGGCTGGGTCTGACCGGTCTGAAAGGTCCAAGCCGGCGTCATGTTTTGTACGTTGCCGGTGTTGATCTGCGTTAACGCGCTATGACGACGACCGCTGTAATCTCCGTGAAAGCCAGGCCAACTGTCCTTCGGCGGATTCTTCAACATGTTGGAATCAACAGATTGCGCGGATGCTCCCAGCGCACACACCGCAACCAGCGATAGGACTCGAACGCTCTTAAACAAATGCTTCACGGGAACCCCTGAATTACTTCAAAGTCTGGATGTAGGCGAGGACGTCGTGCATGTCCTTATCGGTGTACTTGCTCATGATCTCCACATGTTGCTCTGCGGGATTGCTGACCTTAAACGTCACCGCAGAGGCAGGCCAGGAGTGATACATGCCGAAGCTGTCCTTCATGCCGATATGAAATTCGTCCTGATACTCCAGCGGGCCGTCGTGTGTCTGGCCGCTCGCCGTCTTTACGGATACGGTGGCCTTCGCCTGCTTCGGATACAGCATCTGTTCCAACAATTGCAGTCCGCTATAGCGCGTGGCCACCTTGGCAAGATCGCCGGTTGCTGAATGGCACTTTACGCAGCCGCCGGTAGTTTCGAAGTACTTCTTGCCTGCCTCAGCATTGCCGGTGTGCAGGTCGCTCTCCTCCACACCTTTGCGGTTGCCGGTCTGCGACATCGCCTTGTCCTGCTGCGAGTGAATGAAGGCAACGAGGCTAAGAATCTCGGAGTCGCCAAGATTGAAGCGCGGCATGCCCTTGTCGAGCCGCCCATTGCGCACTACCTGGCCAATGCCTTCGCCCTCCTTGTCACCGGAGACGACCTTCGAACGCGTCAAGTCCGGGCCGCTCTCGCCGCCGCTCGCATCCTTGCCGTGGCAGAAGGCGCAGTTCTGCAGGAACAGCGTTCCACCGTTTTCAATCTGCTGCTCGGTGAACTTCGCATGTACCGGCATCGGTCCTTGCGATCCCACGGTGACCTGTGGCCGAGCGCCCTGCGGACGTGGTGCATTCGCGTTCTGTGCGGTGAGGTTGGGAAGGGAAGCAGATGCCATGGTCAGCAATGCGGCTGAAACGGCACATTTCGTCAACAGATTCATCACAAGGTTTCCGTTCTTGCGTATCCGTACAGCAATGACATCGACCGCCAGCTTATAGCCCAGGCAAATCGCAGACAAAAGTGAGCAGAAAAGATTTATTTCTCGTCTGGAAATATAGGGTGGCGTTGTCGCGTGTGTCAAGCAGAATAGCTATGAAAATAGCCTGTAAATAAAGGAAATAATGCGCCTGCTCTTTATTAAGCGAGAAGAAAAGAAAAGGCCCCGGATAATTCCGGGGCCTCCTGGAGGAACTGCTTGCTAGAAGTTGATACGGAGTACGAATTCCATCGTGCGAGGATCAGCCGTTGAGGTGATCTGCCCGAAGGAGTTCTGGTATGTTCCGGTGGCACTGTAGTTGGGTTGGTAGGTCCCGTTCGGTTGCACGGAGCCCAGAGTTGCACCTACGCCAAACGGCGAAAGATGGTTCGGCGCGTTGAACATCTCGGCGCGGAACTCTGCACCAATCGATTCATGGATGGGAATGTTCTTCTGCAGAGCGACGTCCCAGTTGTTGAACAATGGGCCTAGAATTCCGTCGTAATGCACATTGCCATATGTCCCGGCGGCGGGCTGAACAAACGCTGCATAGTTCAGATACTGCTTGCCATTATGCGCGTACGGGTTTGCCCCAGGAACAAGATTCGGGCGTTGCGCAACGCTTGCTGTCGTGACAAGGTTACCAGCGACCGAAAGTCCTGAAGGCTGAATGATGTTGATGGGAAGACCGTTAGCAATACGAGTAATGCCAGAGACTTGCCAACCACCCAGCGCTTTCTTATACCAGTCCTGTTCATGCTGCCAGAAGGGAAGCGGGTAAACATAGCTGGCCACAAATATTTTGGGTTGGTTGAAGTTGCAAGGGCCGTAATCCGCCGCGAGGCTCGTGCTGTCTTGCGGAGAGTAGTTGTAACCCGATCCGTTCGCGAGGCACTGCGACCAGGTGAACGCCAGTCCGACCAGTCCGCCTTTGTTAAAGCGGGTCTGCCACCGAGCTTGCAGTGAGTTGTAGTTGGAATGTGAACCGTTGGTGTATTGGTAAATTTCACCATATCCCTTGTAAGGACGCAGTGCATTACGAGCAACGCCAGGATTTGCCTGTTCTGTCCCTGCTGCACCCTGGTTCAAGTCCTTCACCCAGGTTAGGCTGGTGGAACGTGAACCCACGTAGTTCATCTCAATAGACGTGTTGTTAAATAGCTTGTGTTGAACGCCTATGCTGAAGTTGTGGATGCGCGGCGGATTGAGGTTGCGATCACCTGAGTTGCCAATGTTCTGCGGCGCGGCGGAAGTTCCGATAGAGCCGAGAGAGTCAGCGTTACCAGCGCTGGCGAGGTTGGCTACAGCTACGAAGGGCAACTGTGATGCGGCACCGTAGATGTAGTTGCCTTCGACACGCTCGTAAGACATGCCGTAGCCGCCGCGGATGACTGTGTCCTGCTTTCCGGTTAAGTCATACGCAAAACCCACACGCGGCGCAAACGTGTTGTATACCGTGTTGATGATTCCGCCCGGAAGATTATGGAACAGAGCGGTCACTTGTGGGTTGTTGTATACGCTCGGAGCGACGACCTGCTTGGCCTTATCGGAGAAACCGGTTCCAGGCAGGACCAGACCGTTGTAAGGAGAAGGGTTGTTTGTAATTAAGCCAGTGCTTCCACTAACCGTCGCTGCCTTCGTCGGATCGTAAAAATTCGGATCGAAGAACGCTGTGTTGTTCGGCCAACTGCTGATGGGCGGCATGTACTGCCACCGCAAGCCCATGTTCAGGGTCAGGCGACGGCTAAGAGTCCAGTCATCTTGGAAGTACGTTTCAAACTGCGTGAAACGAGCCTGAATCTGAGGAATATTGCTGCCTTCTGTGTAGCTGGCAAAGTTGCCGGCAACAAGACCGGCCAGATTTGAGAACGTGAACGCACCATTCAACTGCGGTGGTGCAGTCTGGTTCTTGCGGGCACGCCAGAAGTAAGCTCCTGTTTTCATGGAGTGATTACCCACCACGATCGATAAGTCATCCTTCAGGGCATAAATGCGCTGATAGTTATCGAACTGGCGTGGAGTCGTACCTGGATTTCCATAGCCCGATATAGTCGTCTGCGGGATATAGGTGGATGCGTTGTAGAGCGTCGCATACGTCATCCCGTAATCCGCGCGTTGGACCGATTTCCCAAATTGCGGATTAGGCCGAATGTTAACGCCTTCATTGATGATGTTGCCGGAGAATGAGCCCACGGCGGTATTCACCATCTTCGAATTGAATGTGTGTATCCAACGGGCATTGGACGTTAGGCCGGGAATCAGGCGGTCGTAGATGACAAAGTTGGTTGGGTTTCCGACGACCTTCACGTTGTCATGAACATAGGAACCGCTGAATTGGTTTTTGTCGTTCATGTGGTAGTCGATCTTGATCAGCCATTCTGATTGATCGTTATTGCCAAGACTCAAGTATCGGAAGTTACCGCTCGGATCTTGAAGAACGCTAGCTGCGATGGCGCGCCCTGTAGCGGTGCTTGGCCCCGTTGCAATTGCAGCTGCAATTGCGGCTGGAGTTGGAACGGTTACGTTCTGCACGGTGGAGGTGCGCAGCCGTTTGTACTCTTGTCCGGCAAAGAAGAACAGCTTTTCCTTGCTGGCGTTGAAGTGTCCAGGAATATAGATTGGACCACCTAGGGTCCATCCGAAATCGTTATAGCGAAGCGGTGCTTTAACCGGCGCAACACTGTACGAGCTCAGAGCCCGGAAGGGATAGGCCTGAATGGCATCGTTACGGATGTATTCGTAAGCGTTACCGTGGAAGCTCTGACCGCCGCTCTTGATGGCCACGGAAACAGTCGCACCCGACGAGCCTCCATAGCTGGCGTCGTACGCGGATGCCACGTTGCGGAACTGTTGTAGCGAATCAGGCGAGATGTTGACGAAGTTGTTGCCGCCACCGCCGTTGTCCTTGTTGTCCACACCGTCGATGAAGAAATTCATCGAGTCCGTACGGATACCGTTTACGGATTGCGAGTTGCCGTTAACGCCATACGTACCAGAGATGGCAAAACCACTCGCCACCGTCTGCGAAACACCAGGCTGCAGGGTGATCAACTGGATATAGTTACGGCCGTTGAGCTGGATCTGCGTCGCTTCCGTGCTTGTGACGACGCCGCCAATTTCGGCGGTGGTCGTCTGGATCATCACGCTTTCGGCTTTCACTTCAACCGATTCGCCCACGCCGCCGACTTGTAGTTGTACCGGCACAGCGGGCTTCGCACCCACGTCCAGGGCCACGCCGGTAACAACGGATTTCTTGAACCCATCCATTGTGGTGGAAATTGTGTATGTGCCCACAGGTAGGTTCAGGGCGTTGTAGAGGCCGTCCCCGTTCGTCTTCACCGTGACGGAGATTTTTGTTGCTTCGTTCGTGACCGTGACAGACGCCCCTGGAACGGACGCGCCAGTTGCATCGGTCACGGTTCCGGAAATGGATTGGCTATCGGTTACTTGGCCCCTTGCTACGCCTGCTGAAACGCAGGCGAGAACAATTGGAATGATGATTCCACGCTTCATGTGACCCCCCTCGAAATCCTTCCGCGTCTTGCATGCGCACCGCGAAAAGTGAAACCAGCGTGCAAACGAGGCTCCAGCTTTCTGGAGCAAGACAATCACTGGTTTTGTACGCGGCGCAAACTATATAGGAATCACGAATGCGCCTGTCAAGACGAAAATGAGGATTTTTGTTATTTCCCAGTGGGAGAATCGGGTCTTAATGGGAAGAAATCGATGTGATGCACAAAATCGTGCGCCGGAATTATTCCGTTTTGGATAGGCTCCGGGGACCGAAGAATAGCCCCGTGGTACGACCTTCTGAAGTATTTTTTGCGGCGAAGCGAATTATTGATAGTCGAGACTTCAGACCGGCTTTTTGCGGGTGATTACGGCGCAGGATGGCAGAAAAGCCGACGGTGGAGCGACAGAGCGGGGTGTGGCTTTATCTCCGTCTCTGGCGCGGAGACTCTCTTATGGGGCACACTGTCTGTCTCAAGGAGAAATAGGGAATGCCCTTTGCTCACCCTGTGATGGCAACGCTGCTTGCGTCACAGCTAACGAATCTTTCCGGGATCGATATTGTGATCCTCGCGCTGTACTTCGTCATGGTGCTGTTCATCGGCTTCTATGTGAAGGGCGGCACTAATACGAGCGAAGAGTTCTTTCTCGCTGGCCGTGAGATGACTGCATGGATCGCCGGACTCAGTTTTGTTTCGGCGAATCTGGGGTCTTTGGAGTTGATGGGGTGGGCGGGGTCTGCCTATCAGTACGGCATCCTGGCGACGCACTGGTATTGGATCGGCGCCATCCCTGCCATGCTGTTCCTCGGCATCGTGATGATGCCGTTCTACTACATCTCCAAGACACACTCGGTGCCGGGGTACCTGCAGCTGCGGTTTGGTGAGGGCGCGCGTGGATTGGCGGCCATCAGCTTCGGCCTTATGACCATCCTGATGAGTGGCGTGAACATGTACGCCATGGCTGTGGTCATGCAGACGGTGCTTGGATGGAACATCACCTTCTCCATCTGGATTGGCGCGATTACCGTAGCGATCTACGTGATGTTGGGTGGACTACGCTCGGCCATCATCAACGAGGTACTGCAGTTCGTCCTGATCTGGGCAGGTGCTGCGCTCATTCCTATCCTTGGGCTCATCGAGGCGGGCGGCTGGACCAACCTGAAGGCACAGATTGCCCATAATGTGGGTAGCAATGACTACACGCATCTGTGGTCTACGTTGGGTACCTTCAAGGGCAACCCGATGGGCATTCATTGGACGGGGATCGTGTTCGGGCTGGGTGCCATTGTGTCCTTCGGATACTGGACGACTGACTTCCTGGTCGTGCAGCGTGTACTGAGCGCCAAGGATCTGCGTGCAGCCAAGATGGCGCCGGTGATTGGTGCGGCGTTCAAGATGGCGGTGCCCCTTATCGTGATCGTGCCGGGTTTGTTGGCACTGGCAGTGCTCAAGAACCCGGATGGGTCGCTGATGCATCTGGTGCCGGGTGATGTGGCTCGCGCGACGGGGCAGCATGCGTATGACGAGGTGTTGCCGCTGATGCTGATCCGCTATTGCGGGCCGGGTTTGCTGGGGCTTGGTATTACGGCTCTGGTTGCTGGGTTCATGAGCGGTATGGCGGGCAATGTGTCGGCGTTCTCCACGGTGTGGACCTATGACATCTACGGTGCGTACATCAAGAAGGATGCTCCGGATAAGCACTATGTGTCGATGGGCCGTTGGTCGACTGTGATCGGTATGCTGGTGTCGATTGGCACGGCTTACCTTGTGGCTCGCGCGGGATCGATCATGGATTACGTACAGGCACTGTTCTCCTTCTTCATCTCACCTCTGTTCGGCACGGTGATTCTGGGCATGCTGTGGAAGCGGGCTACGAAGGCGGGCGGGTTCTGGGGCCTGCTGGCGGGAACCGTCAGCTCCATTGCGATGTTCACCTATGTGGAACTCGGTGGAAAGGCTGCGTTGGCGCACATCGCGCTGTCACCTGATGCGCAACCGATGGCTGAGAACATGTATCGCGCACTGTGGAGCTGGATTATCTGCGTGGTTGTGACCGTTGTCGTGAGCCTGATGACAACGCCGAAGCCGGATTCCGAGTTGGATGGTCTGGTTTATGGCGCTACGGTGATTCCACATGATGGTGCTCGCACACTCTTCCAGAAGCCGATCTTCTGGGCGGGCGTTGTGTCGGTTGTATTTATTGGCCTGAACATTCTCTTCTGGTAAAGGAGCGGGGAACGATGGAACACAAGACTGCTGATATTCATCACGTACACGCTTCAATCGAAGACAGAGATGTGAAGCCTAAAGAAACGTTGTCTCTTTGGTTTTTTGTCGGAGTGCTTTGCCTGATGTATGGGCTGGTGCTGACGCCGGTGGGAATCTATGAGTTCTCGCATCCGCCGAGCGTGGTGCTGGCAAACCTTCATGCGGCGTTCTGGTGGGGACTTCTGATGACGATCTTTGGAGCCTTCTATACGATCCGGTTTCGGCCGGGAAGTGGCAGATAGGGTGGGGTACCCCCTCCCCCCTGTTTTTCTAAAATCGTCTTTCCAAAGGGGTTAGGTTTTGGGGTGTCCCTAAAATCGTCATCCTGTTGGGGTTAGAGGCAAAATCGTCTTTCTAAATGACTTAGGGCCGCGATTCTCGCGGCCCTTTTCAGCTCTATTTCTATTGTAGAAAGTTGGTGGAAGTAATCTGCCAACTCTATTTCTTTTAGTTTGTTTAGCTTAAGTGGGTTAGGGTCTTGACAAGATTTTGACGGCTTCGCTTTAGGTCGCGTTGGCTTTTGCGGCGGCGGCTCGTTTGGCGCGGCGGTCTTCACAGGCGTCGCGGACGGCTTCGTAGCGGGCTTGGAGGTCATCGAGTTCGAGGTCGCTTAGGTTCTCGATGTCGATCATTTGGTTTTCGGCGTTGTCGCCGGAGCGGATGAGTTCGTTCAGTTTGAGATTGATAGCGCGAGCGTCGCGGTTTTGCGTGTTCTGGATGAGGAAGACCATCAGGAAGGTGATGATGGTGGTGCCGGTGTTGATGACGAGTTGCCATTCGGCTGAGTAATGGAACATGGGGCCGCTTGCTGCCCAGGCAACGATAAGCAGAACCGCTGCGGAGAACGCCCATTTGGAGCCGAGCCAGCCTGAAGACGAAGCGGCGAAGCGGCCGAACCAGTCGTTGGTGGTACGTACTTCTTCTTCTATGGGCTTCTGTGGCACGGCGAACACTCCCTGATCGTTTTGCGAAAGAACGATGCAGATGGTTTGTTTCTGATGGTGTGGGAAGGGTTGTAGGGCAGGCATTCGTGGCTTTCCTGGGAATGGCCTGCTGATTTTGTTCGTACGTCTAATCGTGAGGAGGCTACACTGCGGGCATGCGGCGTTTCGATGAGCTTCGGGGTGTTTGGCTTTCGGCGGGTACGCATGCGCTGGTGATTGCGGCTGTAGTGCTGGTGGCGGTGAAGGCTCCGCAGGCGGTGCGGGTGAAGCTGCCGGGGTCGGCGCATGGGACGCATACGTTGCTGACGTACACCATTGGTGGGCAGGAGAGTGTGGCGGCGAGTTCTGCCCCGAAGAAGTCTGCTCCAGCGAAGGTGAAGACGCCGACGATTGCGAAGGTGGCTCCTGCGCTGGTGCCTGAGGCGAAGCCGGAGACGGAGACGGAGAAGGGCGATGGCTCGTCCGGTGTCAGTGCGCTGGGTAGCGGCAATGTTCGGATTGCGATTGTGAAGGTGTTTCCGCGTCCTGCGCCGGACCTGAGCAGCCTGCCGCATGGCAGGGGCGGCAACGTGATCATGGACGCCGTGATTGATGCGCATGGCACGATTACGAAGCTGACGCTGGAGCAGGGACTGGGCGATCCGATTGATCAGCAGGTGATGGCAACGGTGCGGGGATGGAGCTTTGATCCGGCTACGCGGGATGGACAGCCGATCGCGAGTGAGCAGGAGATTGTGCTGCATTACGAGCGCGGTTAGTACTTCGTACCGTTCTCGACGCCGTCGGGATCAGGTTAGGGCTTACTCTGCGATCGTAAGAATGATGGGAGAATGGTCACTTAGCCTACTCCAATGAGTGGATGCGCCTACTGTCACGCTGCTTACTTTGGGTGCCCAATCTTCCGGAATGAAGATGTAATCCAGATGGAAGACGGAGCTCGACGACCATTGATGCCGGTATGTTTGCTCGAAGGTTGCGGACTGATTTTTCTCAGGGCAATCAGTTAGACCGAGTTGTGACATGCGTTCGACGAAGTCTATGTGGCGACGTCTTCCCTTATCGAACGATGCTCCTGCCTGACTGTTCAAGTCGCCTGCAAACACAACAGGGCGTGCGTTAAACCACTCGGCATGTTGATCTAGGAATAGGTGCAGGTGTTCGGGATAGCTTGAGCCGCCTTCTTTGCAGTTCCATGCAGCGATCAGGGTGAACGCTCTTGGTCCCAAGAGCTCTACGGCAGCGAAGGAAAGTAAGTCCGAGTTTTTAACGGACTGAACGCTGTAGTCATTGTGATAGATCATGCCGAGGCCGTGCTTGAGGTCGCCTCCTAGCCAAAGACTCTTGTAGTCATTCGAAACCAATTCGAGGTCTTGTTTTGAGCACTCTTGAATGACTGCTATGTCTGGTTTTTCTGCAAAAATAGCCTGAATTTTATCTGCGAGCCGCCAGCAGCAATTCCATGTCATGATCCGCATACTGCTTGCTTATCTCCGCTTCAGCTAATACCGCCTAGTTGAGGGAATTGTTTCCAATCCACAACTAGGCGGGTTATGTGAGGGGATTGAATGAGGCGTGGTTAGGATCTTGCAAGGAGCGCTTCGTGATCCTCTATCATGCGACTGCGCATGTGGCGGCGAATCCATGGCATGAGCAGTGATGCGACGCGTGCTTTTGTGATGACGCGGAAAAGAAGAGGATGTATCTGCCGATCCGTGAACATGTGAATGCCTCCGCTGGAGTAGCAGCGAAGCCCGAGCTGCGCAGCCATGGCTTGAAGTGTGCGTCGTTGATAGAACGCGATGTGCTGGCCAGTGGGAAAGGCGTAGTACCACCAATTGCGTGCCGGTGGTTCGCCTTCAAAGATTTCGGTAGAGAAGATGAGGGTTTTCGCGCCAGCGCGTGCGAGTGCTTCACGCACAAGGGCCATTGGATCGGGGGCGTGTTCCATGACTTCGAATGCGGTTACAGCAGCAAATGGGCCAGGGGCTTGAGAAGCGTCAAAACCAATGGCGAGAAGATTCTGACAGTATCGGTCATACCAGAAGAAGTTGAATCCCACATCGCGCATCAAGCGCACGAACATACCGTACCCGCCGCCGAAATCGAGAAAGCTGGCGTCGCGCGGTTGTGTGAAATAGAGCAACGCAGAGACGATGCGATTGAACTGATTATTGCGAAACACCAGGCCCGTGTCCGCGTTTGCGATGGCGCTGGTGTACGCTTCGTCGAGCCAATGGGGCTCGTCCGTTTGGAGGAATCCGCATGCCTGACAGTACCAATATGTGACGGTGTGCCGACGGAGCATCAATTCAGAAAATTGGTTTCGGCACGCTTGACCACAGATCTTACAGTTCATCGATTACTCACGAGTAGAGTGTTTTGCAGTGGTGCGATTTCGTTGTGCCAAAGATACATCACTGTGCTGTGGATAGGATTTTGGTCACTTCGCGTCGCGCCAGTTGGGGCCTTGGCCTACTTCGGCGACTATGGGGATGGAGAGCTGGATTACGCTCTCCATTTCTTTTTTGACTAAGGCGGCGACTGCTTCTGCTTCTTCTTTTGGGGCGTCGAAGAGGAGTTCGTCGTGGACTTGCAGGGTCATGCGGGTTTTGTAGTTGCCTGCGGTGAGTGCCTTGTCGATGTGGAGCATGGCTACCTTGATCATGTCGGCGGCGGTGCCTTGCAGCGGGGTGTTGACGGCGGTGCGTTCGGCGAAGCCTCGCATGTTGGGGTTGCGTGACTGAATGTCAGGGATTGGTCGCGTGCGGCCGAAGAGTGTGGTGACTTTGCCGGTGTTGCGCGTTTGTTCGAGCAGTTCTGTGATGAAGGTTTGCACGCCCTTGTAGCGGTCGAAGTAGGTTTCGATGTAAGTGCGGGCTTCTTTCTGATCGATGCCTAACTGCGCTGCCAATCCAAACGGACTGATGCCGTAGACGATGCCGAAGTTGACGGCCTTGGCGCGGTTGCGGGTTTCCTTGCTCATGGTGGCGGGGTCGACGCCGAAGACTTCCGATGCGGTGAGCGTGTGGATGTCGATGTTGGTGCGGTAGGCGTTGAGCAGGAGCGGGTCCTGCGAGAAGTGGGCCATGAGGCGGAGTTCGATCTGGCTGTAGTCGGCGGACAGGATGACGTTGCCGGGCTGTGCGGTGAAGGCTGCGCGAATTTCTCTGCCTAACTCAGTTCTTACTGGAATGTTTTGTAAGTTGGGGTTAGTGGAACTTAGTCGGCCTGTGGCGGTGCCTACCTGGTTGAAGGTGGTGTGGACGCGCGAGTCGGTGTCGACTAATAAGGGAAGTTGTTCGGTGTAGTTACTGCGTAACTTGGCTAACTGACGGTACTCGAGGACGAGGCGCGGGGCTTCGTGTTGTTCGGAGAGCTCTTCGAGGACGTCCTGCGCGGTGGAGACGACTTTGCCTTTGCCGTACTTGAGCGGCTTGGGGAGGTTCATCTCGTTGAAGAGGACTTCTCCTAATTGTTTCGGAGAGTTGATGTTGAAGGTGCGGCCTGCGAGGGTGTGGATGCGGGCGGCGAGGTCGTCCATGGCGACGGCGAGTCGGGTGTTCTGCGCGCGGAGGAGATCGGTGTCAATGCGGCAGCCGGCTTGTTCCATGTGCAGGAGCACGGGGACTAGCGGGAGGTCGATGTCTTCGTAGGTCTTGTTGAGTTCGGCTTCTTCGACTTGTGGGCGCAGTGTGGTGGCGAGTTGGAAGACGGCGCTGGCGGCTTCGGGCAGGATGTGGGGCGGTGGGGTTTGTTTCTTTTCTACCTGCGTGAGGGCGCGGTCGTTGAAACGTGCGGCGACGTCGCTGAGCTTGTGGCTGCCGTGCGTGGGGTTGATGAGGTAGCTGTAGAGCATGACGTCGTCGCGGACGTTTTTGATTTCGATCTTGGCGCGTTCGCAGGTGCGCAGGACGGCTTTGAGGTCGTGGACTGCTTTGGGGATTTTGTTGTTCTTTAGGGCTTCGCGGATGGGGGCTGCTATGTCGGTGTTTAGGTCTAGCAGGATGGCTTTGTTTGCTGTTGTGGCGAGGCCTACTGGCAGTGGTTCGGTTTGTGGTGGCGCGAAGGGTTTGGTTTCGACAGGGGTGGTCATCGCGGCGAAGAGGTCCATGTTGGTGGCGATGGGATCTTCGGCGGGGGATTCGGTGTCGAGTTCGGTTTCGGCGCCTGACTCTTCGGCGATGGCTTGCGCGTCTTCGGGGAAGAAGATGGCGAGGGTGTCGCTGGCGGCGAGGAGTTCGGTGATGTCTTGCGCGGTGGGGTTGAGGATGTAGTCGATCTTTTGCGCTTCGGGGGCGGGGAGGTCCTTGAGCAGCGTGGTGAATTCGAGTTCGGTGTAGAGCGCGCGGAGGTCGGCGAGGTTGGGCTCGGTGGCGGTGCTCATGGCTTCGAGCGAGTAGTCGACCGGCAGGTTGCAGTGGATGGTGACGAGCTCCTTGGAGAGCATGACGGTGTCACGGTTGTTCTGCAGGGATTCGCGCTGGCGTTTGCCCTTGATGCTGTCGGGGGTGTCGCGGGCGGCGTCGAGGGCGGCTTCTACGGAGCCGAATTGCTGGATGAGTTCGACGGAGCCCTTGTCGCCGATGCCGGGTGCGCCGGGGATGTTGTCGATGCTGTCGCCGCGGAGGGCCATGACGTCGATCACGCGCTGCGGTGGGACGCCGAGGACTTCTTCGACTTTGGCGGGGTCGAGGATGAGGTTGTCTTTCGTGGGGTTGAGGATGTGCACGCTGTCGGTGACGAGCTGCATCATGTCCTTGTCGGACGAGACGATGTAGACGGGGTGGCCCTGTTCGCTGAGGCGCTGCGAGAGTGTGCCGATGACGTCGTCGGCTTCGAAGCCTTCGTGCGCGAGGATGGGGATGCCGAAAGCCTCGAGCGCGCGGCGGATGTAGGGCTGCTGCTGCGTGAGGTCGGGCGGGGTTTCGGTGCGGGTGGCCTTGTAGCCGCCGTAGTCGACTTCGTCGAACTGCTGGGTCTTGATGTTGAACTTTTTGATGGTCTTCATCTGCGCCGCGGCTTCGTTGCGGTGGACGGGCGCGCCGCCCTCGTAGATGGCTGCGAGGTAGTGCGGATGGAAGTCCTGGCGCAGCTTGTTGATCATGTTGATGAAGACATAGGTGGCCGCGGTGGGGACGCCGGTGCGCGTGGACATGGGCCGCGACCGCTGCATGGCGTGGTACGCGCGGAAGATGAAGGCCATGGTGTCGAGCAGGTAGACGGGCGGCTTGGTTTCGTTCGGCATCGTCTACAAGTATCGCGCTTTGAGGCTGGTTGCGCTTGCGGGGCGTTCTGCTGCTCAATCGAGTTGTGTGCAAAGGGAAGAACGGGCGGGAAGAATCAGGTAGCGAGGTCTCGCTTCAAATGTTCTCTGCCCCATGTACACAGGGCGTCCAATACCGGGACCAGGGTCAGTCCGTATGGCGTGATCGAGTAATGGACTTTCAGGGGCAAGCCCTGTTCCTGATGACGTTCGAGAATTCCGGCTCCGGTCATCTCGCGCAGATGACGGAGAAGCATGCGTTCTGTGATTTCGGGGATGCTTTTGCGCAGTTCGTTTGTTCTCATGGGGCCGTCCAGCAGCCGCCAGAGTATGGTGCCTTTCCATCGCCCGTCGATCACGCTTAGCGTCACGTCGATGGGGCATGGAGAGATTTCTTTCTTTGAGACGCCCATTGATTGCTCCAACTGACGAATTTGTCAGTGCTGCTTTCTGCATCAGTACTCCATTGCAAAGCGTCTTTTGGGAAGAGTCAATGGGAGGCCTTCATGCACTTGTTCAACGTGGCGACCCTCTTCGTCGTTCTTACCCTGGTCGGCGTCGAGTTTTCTGTGTCTGCATTCACGAACCCTGCGGCGTCGCAGCTCGAACCTGAATCGCAATTGAAGCTGCTAAGCCGCTCTGCTCTGGTGTTGGGAAAGGTGATGCCCGTCTGGTACATGGCCTCTACCGTGTTGCTGGGGATTGAGACGTGGCTTTATTGGCACACGCCGGGCCGCGCAATCCTGCTTGCTGCGGATACGATCTGGATTCTTACTTCGGTGGCATCGATCGTGTTTCTGGTTCCGCTTGCTCGTCGCGTGGCGGAAGGTGATGCCGATTGGCAGCGGTTGAACCGGGTCTGGGATGGGAGACATCGGGTGCGCATTGCTGCCGTGGCCGCTGCGGCTGTTCTGCTTGCCTACGTCGTCGTGCGGTGAGTGGGAAAAAGGCGGATATAAATATGGGACTTAATTGATCCTAAATCGTGTAGTCTGTCTGCACTATGAACGCTCTGGTGAAGTTGGTCTCGTTGGGTTTGGTGTCGTCAGTGGCTTGCGCGCAGATGGGGCAGCTTGAGGCGGGGAAGAAGGCGATTCATGCGCGCACGGGCTGTTTCCTGGTGGACTACAGCTTTGTGGAGACAGAGACGCTGAAGCCGGGGTATGTCCGCGATAACCGTGTGTATGACGTGAACAAGGACAAGAGCGTGAAGGAGTGGATCATTGCCACGGAGATCTCACCGACGCGCGTGAAGCTGCAGCATGTGCTGCAGGGAGTGACGCTGAAGGGCGAACACATGCCCGGCGGCATCATTCGGCATACGGGTGAAGATTGGTCGTTCAATGCGTCGAGCCGGTTTGAGTATCAGGGGCCGAATGCGAAGGGCGAGGACACGTGGAAGACGATCCAGCTTGAGCCGAACCAATGGCTGCGTCGTGTGACGAGTCTGGATGATGGTTTGCGTTATCAGTGCTCGGCGGCGTGGACGACAGACACGGAGTATGCGAGCTGGAAGTGCGATGACATGGCGCCGATTCCGGGACGTGAGTATCGCGATATGAAGCGGAAGGATTATCAGGATCTGGAGCGTTCGTCGAAGCTGGTGGTGTATGACACGAACTGGCTGGAGCGCGAGGCGAACACGAAGATTGTGGATGCCGATGGCGTGAAGACTCCGCTGGTGAAGGAGCTTGGCAAGACCTGGTATGTGCGGCTGCCGGATGCGGAGTGCAAGGATGCGCAGGAGTTTGCGAGTCCTCGGCGTGTGGCTTTCTGGGACATTACGCGTGAGGCGTGGGATGAGGAGCTTGCGGGTGTGAACGCGTGGTCTGATGCGAAGACGGCGAAGGGTAAGGATTCGCGCTATGGCCGGATTGCGGATATGGAGGAGACGTGGATTCGCAAGGACCTTTCGCAGCCTGCGGTTCGTGCGGAGGCTAAGGACGCTGTGAAGAAGGTGATTGAGGAGACTCAGGCAGGGAAGTAAGTTTTGCTTGAGAGATTGGTAAATAGCGAAGGGGCGCGGCTGATTGGCCGCGCCCCTTTTGCTGTTGGTGCGTTTACTGAGCGAGGATTTCTGCCAGCGCGGTCATGCGGGAAGCATCGATGGGCGATGCCTTGGCCGAGTCCTTCTTGAAGGTGGCTGCGTAGGTCTTCAGCACCTTGGTGTTCTTCTTGTCCATTGCTGCATCGAGCGCGGTGGCCTTGTCCTGTGTGAGCACGTTGTCGCGCACAAGCTGGTCCACGTATGCCTTAGCAGTGATGAAGGTCTTGGGATAGACGGTCTTCGATGCCAACTGAGCGTTGTACAGGTTCAGGTGGATCTGTTCGGCTGCGGCGATTTCGTTGGCCGTGACGAACTTGGTTGGAGTGAGCTTGTACACGTCGAGACCACGGGCGATTTCTGCGCCGTAGACGTAGCCGTTGAACCAGTAGGACGACCATGTGCCGCCGTCGATGAACTTCTCGCCGTCAAGCGGTCCGCGATCGAAGTAAGCAATTTCAAACGGGTGCGTTGCGTCGGTGAAGTCCATGATGGAAATGCCACCCTGGTACCAGCTCTTCACTTCGATATCGCGGCCCGGGATGGGAACCAGATTGCCGTTGTGAGCGGTGCAGTTCTCCAGCTCAGTCTGCGGTGCGGGCATCTTGTAGTAGCTGCCGAGGGTGAGTTCCGCGCCCTTACGCGTGAAGATGGAGTCGGCGCCCCAGGTCATGGGATCGGTTGCGCGGCAACGCGGCTGCGAACCGCCGCCCCACTCGTCGTCAAAGATCAGCTTGGAGCCGTCGTTGTTCCAGAGAGCGGAGTGCCAGAAGGAGAAGTTGGGATCGGAGATGGCGGCGATGCGCTTGGGGTGTGCCGGATCCTTGATGTCCATGAGGATGCCGACGCGGGTGCATGCGCCAGCAGCGAGACCGATTTCAGGGAAGGCGGTGATGTCGTGGCAGCCGCTGACGGGCTGTGCCGCTGCGCCTTCGCCGTGAAGGTTGCCCACTGCGAGGCCATTCATTGCGCCGGTGTTGGGGTCAGAGAAGATGCGCGGGCTGGCGACAACCTTTGCCGTGTCAGGATGTGCGAGCGGCACCTGGATGACGACGATGGTGTAAAGCGCAGTGTTGGGATCTTCAATGCCGCCAGAGGAGCAGCCGGGCAGTTCTTCCGACGAACGGATGGGAGCGTAGCCAGCGACGTAGATGTAAACGTTGTCCTTGTCGTTGGGGTCGGTTACGAGGGTGTTGGTGTGCGAACCACGGCAGGTCTGCACGCCGGGAAGCTGCTTGGGGTTGGCGATGTCGCTGATGTCGAAGATGCGAACGCCACGGAAGCGATCCTTGCTGGGTGGCTCAGGAGCGCGGGGCGAACGACCGCCACCCGGAGCGCCTGCAGGACGCGCGGGCGGTGCCGGAGGAACGTAGCCAGCGGGTAGAGGAATGCCCTGCGTGCCGCAATCAACGCGGGCGCTGGTGGATTCGACGGAGATGAAGAGCAGATTGCCGTAGACGGTTGGATCGCCCTGCGGACCGGGGCACATCACGGAGGTCTTCAGCGTGGTCTTGGTGGGATCAGCAATGTCGTAGATGTTGAAGCCGTTGTAATTGCCGACGACGACGTAGTGATCCTTGAACGCGAGATCAGAGTTGGTGGAGCCGAGCTGCAAAGCGCGTACACGAGGCTTGCCGTCCGGGCCCAGGGGCGCGGGCGCTGCGGGTACCGGTGCGGGAGCCTTCTCCTGCGGTGTGGTGCCTGCAGCAAAGCCCGGAGGCTTGGGCAGGTTGAGCACCAGCTCCATACCCTGAGCGGCGACGCCTGCGTCTGTAACGCCACCCTTGAGGCCGACGCGGGGATCATTGGGAAGCTGCGGGTTGTTATAGACGGTGGGCTTTGCCGGCATGGCTACCTGCGCAGAGACCGCTGCGGTACCTGCTAGAAAGGCCAGTGCCAGTGCGGCGGTGTTCCACATCGTGCGTCGAGTCATCGCTTATTTTTTCTCCTTGGCCAACATGCTTTGCATCGTTTCGATTTCGGCGCGCTGCGTGACATCCACGTCTGCGGTGAAATCAAATAATTGCGGTTCCTGACCGCCGTCCTTCGTTTCAAACAACTCCTTCACCATGTTGAGAGCGCCGGTGTGGTGCTGGATCATGCCGGTGAGGAAAAGGTGGTCAAACTGTGCGCCCTTGGCGTTGCGCAGTGCCTGCATCTGGCGTGGTGTAAGCATGCCGGGCATTACGGCTGTGTCCATGTCTTGCTTGCCGTGGTCCATGTGCGACATGTCCATGCCGGGCATATCCATATCCATGTCCATGTGATTTTCCTGGACAGGCTTGCCGTAGAAGGAGAGCCAGCGCTTCATGAAAGCGATTTCGTCGCCCTGCGAGATGCTGATGCGCTTGCCCATCTCAAGCATCTGCGGGTTGGTGGTGCGGCCGTTCATCAGGCCGACCATCTCCACTGCCTGACTGTGATGGATGACCATGCCCTGCATAAAACCGAAGTCAGCGGATGTGGGTTCGTGCACTGCTGTTCCCACGGGATTGGTGATGACCTTATTGGGCTGGCCGGGAGCGCCCGGCTGCACCAGAGGCACCTGTTGTGCTGCGGCCATGCCCACACATGTGGACAGAACGAAGGCGCAGGCACACGAACGTCGAAAAGCCATGAAGACTACTCCCTACGCGTTCGCCTGCGGGTGTGCGAGGGCAAACGCGTGTATTGCGCTGACAACGCCACGAAGGGCGAGGGCAGACGAATGTATCCGGTGAAAGGAATTGTAAGAGGTGACGAGGGAGTGTGCGCGATTGTTTCAGCGCGATAAAAGAAAATGGCCGGGAGTGGCTTAGCCTCTCCCGGTCCGCGTAGAACTTTTATGCCTTTGCTCGGCTGGTTTTCTTTTTGGCTGATGATTTGGTTGCGAGCAGGGTGATGATGGATGCGGCTTTGGGAGAGCCGAGGCCTGTGCATGGGTCCCAGCCTTTGGCGGCTTTGAACGCTCCGTTGTTGCCGCTGGTGATGTCGCGGAAGGCCTTCTGCCCCGTGGTGCTGTAGAGCTTTGCCTGCGGGAGTCCTGCTGCGTTTTTGTTCGTTGCGTTGCTGAGTGCGATGAGACCGGCCCACAGCGGAGCTACGGCGCTGGTGCCGCCGATGACCATGTTCTGGCCGTCGACGCGAACCTGATAGCCGGTGGTGGGGTCGGCGTCGCCTGCGACGTCTGGAACGCCCCGGCCAGATTTGGTTGCGGCGATGCTCTTCTGCCAGGTGGGTTGCGGGAACGCGGTGCTGATGCCGCCGCCGGTTGCGCCTTCTTTGTTGGCGGTTTCGTTCCAGACGACTTCGCTGGTGATGGCTCCGTTGGAGGCGACGAGTTTGGTGCCGCCGCAGGCGAGCACGTTGGGGCTGCTGGCGGGGAAGTCAACGTGCTTCTTGCCGTCGCCTACGCCATCGTCTGATCCGTCGTCACCTGCTGCGGCGGTGACGGTAATGCCGAGCGCTGCGGCGTCTTTGCAGGCGTTGTCCAACGCGGTGAGCGCCTGAGATGTCCAGGAAGATTCCGGGCCTCCCCAACTGATGGAGATGATGGTGGGTTTGTTTGTGGTGTCGTGCGCGGCGGTGGCGATGGCGTCGACGAATCCCTGATCGGTGTTGGGTGCGAAGTAGACTGCGATGTTTGCGCCGGGTGCGACGGCTGCTGCGACTTCAATGTCGAGCATGACTTCGCCGTCTGCTCCGTTGGCGTTGCTGGGTGCGTTCTTGCCACCATCGACCAAGACGGCTTTGACACTGGGGGCGGCGATGCCGAGGGATTTGAAGTAGGCGGTGATGTCGGCCTGGCGAAATCCGCCGCCGAGTTCAATCAGGGCGATGGTTTGGCCTGTGGCTTTGGCGCTGGTAGGGAAGCCGTAGAGCTGCGCGAGTTGTGGTGGTGTGAATGAGGTGCTGGCGGCGGCGCGCGCCTTGCCGACTCGGTAGTGTGGTTTGGCCTGGGGGCGGTTATCCAGACCGAGTACGGCTTGCACGTGAGGCAGGACGGAGTCTGGAAGATAGATGGCGCCTTGCCGGATTCGCAAAGTCTTAGCGCCGACGGTGTGTTCCTGCAGCGTGACGCCGAAGGCATCCTGCATGTCTTTTACTGTGCCGGTGAGGTGAACGGTGCTGCGTGCGGGTTCGGCTTTGGATACGAGGTTGAATGCCTTTGCGAATTTCTGCACCGCTTTTACCGACGCTGGCGCGGCGGCGTGCGATGACTTGAACTGAGCGCGCGTGAGGTGTTTGCCTGCGACTGCGGCCTGCGTGACGGGCTTGGTTCGAGGCACTACGACTGACACAGTGATCTTCTTGCGACTGGATGCGGGCTTGGCCTTTGCAACAGCGGTCGCTCGCAACGGTTTTATGCCTGCCGCAGTTGTTGCGGGAGTGTCAGCTAAGGCTGCCTTTTCGCTACCGGGCAGTGGGCTGCGGGGTTCGTTGCGAAGATCGGCGAGTGCTGAAGGTGTCGTCCTGGCGGCACGTGTGGACATGGCGAGTAGCCTCCTGTGATGCGTGGCATCCATCAGGCGCAGAATATGCGTCCGGTTAGGAGACTAGCTTAGAAACATACAGTCGCCGTAAGAAAAGAAGCGATATTTCCCGCCTACCGCGTGTGCATATGCACGAAGGATCTTTTCACGGCCTGTGATGGTTTGGTCTTCAGTTTCAGCCAGCGCACTTACGAGCATGAGTAAGGTCGATTTTGGTAAATGGAAGTTCGTCAGCAGAGCATTGACTAACTGGAAGCGATGGCCGGGTTGCAGGAAGATGCTGGTGGTTCCGCTGTGTGGCTCAATGCGATTGATGGCGGCGATATGTTCGAGTGTGCGCGTGGTGGTGGTGCCTACGGCGATGATGCGTCGGCCTTCGGATTTGGCTTTGTTGATGGCGTCTGCTGTTGCTGCGGGTAGTGTGTAAGGCTCTTCGTGCAAGCGGATGTCTGCGAGGTCTTCTACGCGCACGGGCTGGAAGGTGCCGAGGCCTACGTGCAGGGTGATGTGTTCGATCTGCACGCCTCTTGCTTTGATCTGTTCGAGAATCTCGGGTGTGAAGTGCAGGCCTGCTGTTGGGGCTGCTGCGGAGCCGTGCGTGTTGGCGCCGGCGTAGACCGTTTGATAGCGGGTGCGATCTTCCTCTTCGTCTTCTTCGCTGCGATGGATGTAGGGCGGCAGCGGCATGTGGCCCAACTGCTCTAATGCGCCGAAGAAGTCTTGCGTGGGGGCGTACTGGAGTGTGCGTTCGCCGAAGTCGCCGGATTCGATGACTTCAGCTTCGAGTACGTTGTCGCCGAAGATGAGGTGCTCGCCGGTGGGGACTTTGCGACCGGGCTTGACGAGAGCTCGCCAGCGGTCGTTGCCGAGCGGTTGTGTGAGCAGGACTTCGACCTGACCGGTGGGCGCTGGGCTGTTGTGTTGCGTGCGGAGACCGGCGCGCCGAGCGAAGAGGCGCGCGGGGATGACTCGGCTGTTGTTGAGGATGAGCAGGTCGCCTTCGTTGAGCTGTGAAGGGAAGTCGCGGAAGTGGGCGTCGGTGTAGTTGCCGGTGTTGCGGTCGATGAGGAGCATGCGGCTGTTGCCGCGTTCTGCGGGAGGATGCTGCGCGATCAGTTCTGGGGGAAGATGGAAATCGAAGTCGGAGACGCGCACGTTCTTTATTGAAACAGCGGGGCAGTACGTCAGCAAGGTACTTCGTACGGTTCTCGATGCCTTCGGCGTGGTTGGCCTGAGAGATAGCTGCGTCCGGCGGAATGGATGCGTACGTAGTAAGTGGGGAACGATTGTCTTGCCCGTTCGTATTGTCTGGGCAGGTGGGAGAGTTTATGCGAAGAGTTGTTCTGGCAGGGGCTTTGCTGACGGTGGTTGGGTTGGGTTCCGTTGTCGCTGAGGCCCAGGTTGCGAAATCGCCGAGTTTTGAAGTGACGGTGGTTAAGCCCGCGAAGCCTGATGCAGATGGTGAGGATTGGGATTCGAACGAGGGCACTACGGTTATTCAAAACTATCCAGTCATCAAGCTGATCCGCAATGCCTATGGATTGAGTACTGTGTCGCAGGTGGTGGATGCTCCTGACTGGTTGAAGGATCAGCGCTTTGATGTGACCGCGAAGGTGGATGCGGAAGAGTTTCATCGCTTGAACACGCTGAGTGCGGACGAACGCGATAAGGAATTCAGCGACTTGTTGAAGAGCATGCTGGTAGAGCGCTTTGGCCTGAAGGTGCGGCCGGGCACACGGAAGATGCCGATGTATGCCCTTGAGCGCGTCTCTGCGACGACGCTGGGTTCGAAGCTTCAGCCTGTTCCTGTGGGCAAGGATGGCCGTGCGATCGGCGGACACCATTCCAATCGCAACGGAGGCCATTGGGAGGCGCAGGGAGTTTCGATGGAGGAGATTGCCCGCTTGCTCTCAGGTCGTTACGAGATGGGTGGTCGGCCCGTTGTCGATCGCACCGGTACAGCGGGGGCGTATCGCTTCACGATGGACTATGCGCCGGACAACGGAACGGGCGTGGCGCCGGACGCGACGCTGCCGGGCCTGTCGGATGCGGTGCGACAGGAGCTTGGGCTGAAGTTGGTGAAGACGGATGGCGACGTGCCTGTGGTGATTGTGGAGTCCGTGAAAAAGCCGGAACTGGATTAGGGTTCCGGCAGTTATTCATTCCTTCTAAGTGAGCAGTTTGCGGTATTGGATGAAGCCGCTTCGCTGGGCGACCTTCTCATAGAGCTTGATGGCTTCCGCGTTGGTTTCATGGGTGAGCCAATAGACCCGTGAAGCGCCCTCTTGGGACGCTCTTTCGTACACAGCTTCGATAAGTGCGCTGCCCACTCCCTGTCTTCTGCTGGATGGAGATGTGAAGAGATCTTGCAGGTAACAGTAAGGGCCTGTTGTTGCGCTGGAAAGATGGAAAAGGAAGTGAACGATTCCAATCAACTTGCCATCAGAAAACGCGCCCAGGGCGTACAAGGGAGCATTCGCGTCGTGGAATCGCGTCCAGGTCAATTCAGTTGTGTCTGCTTTGACTTCCATGTTGTAGAAGTCTTGATACGCAGCCCACAGCACCTGCCACTCTGCGCGGTCGGCTACTTGTAACAGTCTGATTTGCACTTAGCCTCACTTGGGAAAAAGTGAGTATAGCTGAAGCGAAGTTCGATCCGACCGAAGGCAGGTTTCCTGTAGTGGTGTGTTTTTACACGGAGAGAGCGCTGGTGGGAGTGACTGCTTTCGCGGCTGCTTCCGCCAGTGGGCGGTGATGCAATGTGAATAGTGCCAATTCGAGGCGATCACTGGCTCCGGTCTTGTCGTAGATGGAACGGAGATAGTTTTTGACGACCTGCTCCTTGGTTCCAATCTCTTCGGCAATTTGACGGTTCTTCCAGCCCTGCACAATGAAACCGACGATCTGCAGTTCGCGTGTGGTGAGGGCATCGCGAATGCGGCGTCCTGCACTGTCGTCTGCCTCAGCGACTGGTGCTTTGACAGCGCGTTCTCCGTTGAAGACGCGACGCACGCAGTGGAGGAGATCGTCTGTGGAGACGTGGCGTGAGAGCAGGCCGTCCATTTTGCGAACGATGATGGCTTCCGGCTCGTTGCCGTTGTCATGCAAAAGGATGATGCGGACACCGTTGGCGGAAGCGGCTGCGAAGGTCCTGTCGATGTCAGCGTCGAGTGAAGCTGCGAGGAGCAGGATGGCGTTTCGAGCAGGAGCAATGAGGGAAAGGAGTTCGTCCGGGGCGCCACATTGGCCCAGAACAATCATGTCGCTCTGTGAAGAGAGAACACGTGCCATTCCTGAACGGAAAATGGCCTGGTTATCGGCAAGCAGAATTCGAATCATGGCGTAATCGCAGAGTCTCGAAAAAATGGAACAGCTGGGGGAATCTTTTCGTGCTTAAACAGCTAAAAACTGTGTTGCCATGAGTATGCACCACGTTGTGCCGTTCCACGCGAAATAATTGCATCAGGGTACAGTACTGGAGAATCTAAAGCACGGTAGGCGGAGAAGACCCCGCTGGCCGTGGAACAGGAAGGCACATGGCACGACCGATTTTGTTCGCGGTAGATGACGACGTTAGCGTTTTGGAAGCCGTCGTCGGCGATTTGCGCCGCAAGTATGCGCAGGAATATCGCATTGTGCGCGCCGCCTCAGGGCAGGCTGCGCTGGATACATGCGATCAGTTGAAGACTCGCGGGGATGCCGTAGCGCTGTTCCTAAGTGATCAGCGTATGCCGGGCATGACAGGCGTGGATTTTCTAAGTCAGGCGATGGGGCTTTATCCCGACGCAAAGCGTGTTCTGCTAACTGCTTATGCTGATACGGAAGCTGCTATTCGTGCCATCAACACAGCTCGAATTCATTACTACCTGAATAAGCCGTGGGACCCGCCAGAAGATAAGTTATACCCGGTGCTGGATGACCTACTGTTTAGCTGGCACCAGGGTTATAAGCCGCCCTATGAAGGGTTGCAGGTGGTGGGTACGCGTTGGGGATCGAAAGACCATGCCGTACGTGACTTTCTTTCACGTAATCATGTTTCTTTTCGTTGGCTGAATCCTGATACCCAGCCAGAGGCGCTTGAGCTGCTGAAATCGCGCGGCCTGGATGATGCGAAATTGCCTGTTGTGGTGTTCTCCGACGGCACTTCCGCGGTGCAGCCGACTCAGATGGAGTTGGCAGGAAAGATTGGCCTGCGCGTGCAGGCGGAGAAAGAGCACTACGACCTGGTTGTGGTTGGCGCCGGGCCTGCTGGTTTGGCCGGTGCGGTGTATGGCGCTTCAGAAGGTTTGCGCACGTTGGTGGTAGAGCCGGATGCAGTGGGCGGACAGGCTGGATCGAGTTCGCGCATTGAGAACTACCTGGGCTTTCCGGATGGCGTGAGCGGCGATGAGCTGGCGCGTCGTGGATTTGTGCAGGCGCAGCGGTTGGGTGCGGAGTTTCTGACGCAGCGTGTGACCAAGATTCGCGTGGAAGACCAATATCGCTTTGTAACGATGGGCGATGGTCGGGATGTGAGCTGCTCCGCGGTGCTGCTGGCTACCGGTGTGAGCTGGTGCAAGCTGGACGTGCCCGGTGGCGATGAGTTGGTGGGCGCTGGCGTGTACTACGGTGCGGCACAGAGTGAAGCGCAGTCATGCAAGGACGAAGAGGTCTTTGTGGTGGGCGGCGCGAACTCCGCTGGGCAGGCTGCGATGAACTTTGCCCGTTACGCACGCAAGGTGACGATGCTGGTGCGCGGCAAGGGATTGGCGCAGAGCATGTCGCAGTACCTGATAGACCAGATTGCGGGGACTCCGAACATTACGGTCGAGACGGGAACAGAGATCACGCGCTTCTGTGGCACGGACCATTTGCAGGGCATTGAATTGCGCACGCCCAATGGCACGGATAATCGCGCGGCGACTTCTGTGTTCATCTTCATTGGCGCTGCACCGAAGACGGAGTGGTTGCCGACGGAAGTGGCACGTGACGATCGTGGTTTTGTATTGGCTGGGCCTGACCTGAAGCGTGTGGGGGTAGATCGCATGGGGGATCGCAATCCTTATCTGCTGGAGACGAGTGTCCCCGGCATATTTGTGGCGGGTGATGTGCGGCATGGTTCGGTAAAGCGTGCAGCCTCAGCGGTTGGCGAAGGCTCCATTGCAATTCAGTTTGTGCATCAGTATCTGGCGGGGTTCTAACTATGGCAACGACAACGGATTGTCTTGCAAACAGTGTCGAGTGGCAACGCGAAGCTCTCAGTGAGTTGAAGCGCGTGAAGCCGTTTGGTGACGATGTACCGGACGAAGAGTTGGCCTGCCTGGTGGCGGTGGCGCAGGACATGTATGTCGCTGCGGGCACAAAGATCGTCGACCAGGCAGACGACCTGCACTACTTCACGATCTTTACTGAGGGCAAGGCCCACGTCTCTCGCAAGGATGAGCAGGGTAATTACTTCTTCAGCAAGATCATGGAAGCGCCCTCGTTCATGGGTGAAGTGCCACTGCTGACCGGCATGCATTCCAACGTCACCGTCATTGCACAGACAGACATTCGTGGACTGCGTTTGGACGAGGAATCGTTCTGGGCCGGTATGTCGCACTGCCCGCACCTGCGCTCTGTGATTCTGGGTGAGCTGCGTATGCGGCTGATGGGCATGCAGACACAGCAGACTCAGCAAGCAAAGTTGGCCATGCTGGGCACCATGACTGCCGGACTGATGCATGAGTTGAATAACCCCGGCGCTGCGGCTCGTCGTGCGGCTTCTCAACTCCGCGATAACCTGCGCCACATGCATGAGATTGCGCGCTCGTTCTCAGAGCATGGACACACAGAAGAACAGCGTGCCTGCCTTACCGCGTTGCAGGAGCGTGCGCTGGCAGTGAAGAAGGACGTTTGCCTTAGCTCGCTGGAGCAGTCGGACGCGGAAGAAGAGATGGGCGAATGGCTGGAGTCGCACAACATTGCGAAGGCCTGGGACATTGCGCCTGTGATGGTGGCCAGCGGCATCAGTACGCAGGACCTGGATTGCCTTGCGGATGTTTTCCAGAGCAGCGAGCTTACCGCTCCGCTGGAATGGCTTGAGGCGAGTGCTTCGTCGATGCAGATGGTTACGCTGGTTGAGGAATCAGTGGCTCGGGTTACGGAGCTGGCGCAGTCTGTGAAGAGCTATGCGCATGAAGGGCAGACCGGTGAGCAGGATGTGGATGTGAACGAAAGCATCCATGCCACGGCTGTGATGATGAAGCACAAGCTACGCGAGAAGAACATCAGTATCCACAAGGAATTTGGTTCGAAGATGCCGAAGGTGCACTGCGTGTGCAGCGGTCTGAACCAGGTGTGGACCAATCTGCTGGATAACGCGATTGATGCTGTGCCGCAGGTGGGTGGGTTGATTACGATCAAGACCGCTCGTGTTGGTGATGAGATTCAGGTCACGATTGGCGATAACGGTTCCGGTATCTCCGCGGAAGATCGTGATCGCATCTTCGATCCGTTCTTTACGACGAAAGCAGCGGGTGTGGGAACGGGACTTGGGCTTGGGATTGTGCGTCGCGTGCTGGAAGGCTATGGCGGCCGCCTGACGCTGGAATCGGAGCCGGGCAAGACGGAGTTCACCGTACATCTTCCGGCTGAAGAGCAGAAGTAGAGTTTCGGTAAGACATAAGAAAAGGGCCTGCATAATGCAGGCCCTTTCTCGTTGCTGATGGAAGTGTTAGCGGGTGAAGAAGTCCTTGACCTGCTGGATGGCTACGTCGCGGCCCATGTCGCTGATGGCTTCGGTGAGCGGTAGCTGCTTGGGGCAGGCTTGTACGCAGTTCTGGGCGTAGCCACATTCCTGCACACCGCCGTCGCCTGCCAGGGCGCGGAGGCGGTCTTCCTTGAGCACTGCGCCGGATGGGTCGAGGTTGAAGAGACGGGCCTGTGCGATGGTGGCTGCGCCGACGAAGTTTGTTGAGTCGTTGAACTGCGGGCAGACTTCCATGCAGATGGTGCAGGAGATGCAGTTGGAGAGCGGGTAACGCTCTTCCTGAATCTGCGGGAACTGCTTGGGGCCAGCGCCGAGGTCGTAGGTGCCGTCGATGGGAACCCATGCCTTGACGGCCTTCAGGTTCTCAAAGAGAACGCTGCGGTCCACGGCGAGGTCGCGCACGACGGGGAACTTGCTGAGCGGCGCGAGGGTGATTTCGCCCTTGCCGTTCTCATGCAGCAGCGCGTCCACCAGAGCGGAGCAGGCCATGCGCGCTTTGCCGTTGATGAGCATGGCGCAGGAACCGCAGATCTCTTCGAGGCAGTTGGAGTCGTAGGCGATGGCGGTGGTGGTGGCGCCCGTCGCATTGATGGGATTCGCCGCGATGTCGACCAGCACGCTGGTGATGTTCAGGCCCGAGCGATAGGGAAGCGTGAACTCTTCCGTGTGGGCTGGTGCATCCGGCGACGCCTGCCGCTTGATGGACACCTTGAAGGTCGAGCCCGTGTAGGGCTTTGGCTTTTCGACATGTGCTGACTTCTTTGCCATGTTTCCTCTCGCTCCCGGACCTTGTGGCTCGGTGTCGTGCTTGTGTTGCTCAACCCTGGTTGCCCCGGGTTGTTGTTACTCGGACCCTTGGTCCGTTTCATCCTTGTTCGCCCGATATTCCCGGGCTTCGACATTGCCATCCGATGTGGTGACCGGATGCAATCCCTTGTCACGTATTGCCTGTCGCCTGCCGTCGATCCACTCGCCGAGGAAGAGAAAACCTCCGTAAGCGACGGCTGCGATGATTGCTGCTACTACCGCGAAGATGAAGTAACGGTTCATCTCCAGTTGGATGCCTCTAGGAACTGGTGTAGACGCGTGGGCGTGGTTTGATCCACTGCGTGTCGACTTCTTCGTAGGTGATGACCGGTGCGTCTGACTTTGCGTCGTATGCGGCCATGGTGGACTTCAGGAACTGTTCGTCGTTGCGGTCCGGGAAGTCCGGCTTGTAGTGTGCGCCGCGGCTTTCGTCGCGCTTCTCTGCGCCCTGTACGATGACGCGTGCGAGTTGCAGCATGTTGTAGAGCTGACGGGAGAAGGCGAACGATGTGTTGGCCCACTGGCTCTTGTCCGTCAGATTGATGTTGCGGTAGCGCTCGAGCAGTTCCACGATCTTGGCGTCCGCTTCCTTCAGGCCCGCGTTGTAACGGACGATGGTGGCGTGACGCGTCATGGTGTCGCCGAGTTCGCGCCACAGCTTGAAGGGATTTTCCGTGCCCTGGTTCTGCAGAAGGATGTTGTTGTACTCCATCTGACGAACCTTTTCGGCTGCGTGGCCGCCGTCGCCGGTCTGCGCGGGCAGGTTCTTCGCGTAGGTCATGGCCTGCGGGCCGGCAACGAAGCCACCGTAGATGCAGGAAAGCAGCGAGTTCGCACCGAGGCGGTTTGCGCCGTGGATGGAGTAGTCTGCTTCACCTGCGGCGAAGATGCCGGGGATGTTGGTCTGCTGGTTGAAGTCGACCCAGAGGCCGCCCATGGTGTAGTGGACGCCGGGGAAGATCTTCATGGGAACTTCGTGCGGGTCTTCGCCGACGAACTTCTCGTAGATTTCGAGGATGCCTTCGATCTTCTTTTCGAGCGTGGCGCGGTCGATGTGCGAGACGTCGAGGTAGACCATCGGCTGGCCGTCGATGCCCAGGTCCTGCTCGTAGACAATCTTGTGAATCTCGCGGGTGGCGATGTCACGCGGGACCAGGTTGCCGTATTTCGGATACTTCTCTTCGAGGAAGTAGTAGCGATCGGCCTCGGGGATGGTCTTGGCAGGGCGTGGGTCGCCCTTCTTGCGCGGTACCCAGACGCGGCCACCTTCGCCGCGTGCTGATTCCGACATGAGGCGCAGCTTATCTTCACCGGGGATGGCGGTGGGGTGCACCTGGATGAACTCGCCGTTGGAGTAATACGCGCCCTGCTGATACAGCGCGGACTGCGCGGAGCCGGTGCAGACGACGGAGTTGGTGGACTTGCCGAAGATGGCTCCGTTGCCGCCGGTGCAGATGATGATGGCGTCGGCGGGGAAGGTGCGGACTTCCATGGTGCGCAGGTCCATGGCGCAGATGCCGCGGCATACGCCGGTGCTGTCGATGACTGCGGAGAGGAATTCCCAGCCTTCGTACTTGGTGACCTTGCCTTCGGACTCGTAGCGGCGCACCTGTTCGTCCAGCGCGTAGAGAAGCTGCTGGCCGGTGGTGGCTCCGGCGAATGCGGTGCGGTGATAGAGAGTGCCGCCGAAGCGACGGAAGTCGAGCAGACCCTCAGGCGTGCGATTGAACGGGACACCCATGCGGTCGAGCAGGTCGATGATGGCGGGACCCTGCGCCGTCATGTTCTTTACGGGCGTCTGGTTGGCGAGGAAGTCGCCGCCGTAGACGGTGTCGTCAAAGTGCTTGTCGACGTTGTCGCCTTCGCCCTTGAGGTTCTTGGCAGCGTTGATGCCGCCCTGCGCGCAGACGGAGTGCGAGCGCTTGACCGGGACGATGGAGAAGAGGTCGACCTTGCCGCCGGCTTCGGCGATCTTCATGACCGCGGAGAGTCCGGCTAGACCGCCGCCTACGACGATGATGCGTGGTGTTGTTGCCATTCGCGCATTCCCTCAGGGGCGAAAGCCCCGTCGTTCTTAGTACTCATCGGCTCGACAGATGTCGGGCCATATCTAATTACTGCTGTGGCTGCGGCGCGTACTGCTGCGGCACCGCGCTCTGCGGGATTGGCTGACCGTTGCTGTCGTACTGCTGCACGGTCGGAACCTGATACGTGGGCACTACTGCTGGTGCTGAGTCGTCTGCCGGGGCGGGGATCACTTCCACTGCCGGAACCATAGGCGCTGACACGATGGCAGCGATGCTCCACAGACCGAGACCGCAGAGGATGACTCCGAATGCGGTGGTGGCATAGCCGAGCTTGCGGCGTGCGTCGTCGCCGGGGGTGATGCCCCACTTGGCGCAGAAGAGCCAGATGCCGTACGAGAAGTGGAAGCAGGTGGCGACCA
Organism: Terriglobus roseus; assembly: GCF_900102185.1. Classification (NCBI taxonomy): domain Bacteria; kingdom Pseudomonadati; phylum Acidobacteriota; class Terriglobia; order Terriglobales; family Acidobacteriaceae; genus Terriglobus; species Terriglobus roseus. The sequence goes on from NZ_LT629690.1 coordinate 1,059,658, forward strand.
TGCCGATGACGTAAACCGCAACCATCCACGGGTTGGAAAGTTCGTACTGCACCTTCCAGTACGCGAGGCCCGGATGTTCCGGCAGGCTGACGCCGGAGAAGCGCTGGAACCAAAGATGCTGAATGATGTAGAGCAGGGCAATGATGCCCGAGACGCGCTGCATCACGTACATCCAGTTGCCGGCCAACGGATAGACGTTCACGTTGGAGCGTCCGCGGACGGCGATGAAAACGCCGTAGCCCGCGTGGAAGAGCAACGGAATAAAGATGAAGGCCCACTCCAGCACGCGCACGAGCGGCAGGCTGTTAAGGAAGAGAACCTGTTTGGCGTAGGCGACGGGGCCGTGCACGATCTCAAGGTTCGAGATGATGTGCTCGATCAGGAACGCGCCAATGGGGACGATGCCGGTGAGCGAGTGGAGTTTGCGCAGCAGGAACGAGTGTCCCTGGCCGGCGCGCAGCGGCTTCACGCCCTTGCGGTGTGCGTTATCGGGTGGTGCTACCCCTGCGACTGAGCCCATGTTCTTGCGCTACCTGCTTCCGTACAGATATTGCTTCCGCGCATGAGGAAACGGCCTCACTGCGGAAGAAAGGCACGCACAGTATCCGGCGTATGGAAAACACCCGTCAATGATGTGGTCGAAGCGGTGTTCGGTTATCGAATGAATCGGGCGGTAACCGAAATGAGACTTATTTGGTCGCTATTCATGCGGATACGAGAGATCAGCAGGCTCGCCACTGTCGTAAGAGAGAGCGGAGGGCGCGTCCGCGATGGCTTACGCGGAGGCGATCTTCGTCGCTGGCTTCTGCCATGGTGCCGTTGAGTTCCGGTGCGCAGAAGTAAGGATCGTAGCCGAAGCCGCGTTCACCTTGTGGTGCGGTGAGGATCTGGCCTTCGAGTTTGCCGAAGGCTACGGTTTCTACTTTGCCGTCGGTTGCGAGAGCGAGAGCGCAACGGTAGCGGCCGGTGCGGTTGGTCGCGTCTTTCAGGTTGTGCAGTAGCGCGGCGTTGTTGTCTGCGTCGATGCTGTTGCCTGTGGAGGGGAAGTTGAGGTCGGCTGCGTACCGTGCGGAGCGGACGCCGGGGAGGCCGTTGAGTGCATCGACTTCGAGACCAGAGTCGTCTGCGATGACCCAGTGACCGGGCGCGAACTTTGAGTAGTACGCAGCCTTGATGCGGGCGTTGCCTTCGAAGGTGGGTTCGTCTTCCGGTGGCGCGGGGATGTCTGCGAGGCCGGGTAGAGGTTGAATGTCGAAGCCTGGTGTGTCGGTTGCGGCGGTGCGGAAGTCGCGAAGCTTGCCTGCGTTGGATGTGGCTACATACAGAATCATGAGTTGTGCTGCCGTCCGGTTAGGAAACTTACTTGATCTTCTCATGTGGGTTTTCGCTGGCTTGCGCAAAAGAAATTTCAAGAAAATGAGACACCGATAACTTAACGGGACGTTATCGATAACCCTTGTGTTTATTGAATGAAATCAAGCTGCTGCGATGTTGCGCAATCGGGAGAGATGCTTCAGGTTGGTGTTGAAGGCAACGTGGTTTGGCGCGTTGCCCATGAGCATTGAGGAGAAGCAGATGGAGCAGGCAGCAACGCAGCCGAAGGCAACGGATATTGCACCCGCGAAGGGAAAACTGGGCGTGATGATGCCGGGTATGGGCGCGGTGGCCACCACGATGATCGCCGGTGTGGAAGCTGTGCGGCGCGGCATGGCGAAGCCCGTGGGATCGATGGCGGAGATGGGCACGATTCGGCTGGGGAAGCGCACGGAAGATCATTCGCCACTGATCAAGGACTTTGTTCCGTTGGCGAAGTTGGATGATCTTGTGTTCACGGGATGGGATATCTTCGGCGGCAACCTGTTCGATGCTGCGAAGACTGCGTCGGTGTTGGACCGCGATCAGTTGGAGGAGATGCGTCCGTTTCTTGAGGGCATTGAACCGATGCCTGCGGCGTTTGATCAGCGCTATGTGAAGCGGTTGGATCCGAAGAAGATCAAGACGGGAAAGAACAAGTGCGATCTTGCGAATCAGATCCGCAATGACATTGCAGAGTTCAAGAGCAAGACCGATCGACAGGTGATGATCTGGACTGGATCGACCGAAATCTTTCTCAAGGAGAAGGCAGTCCATCAGACACTGGCTGCGTTTGAAAAGGGATTGGTGGAAGACGACGAGGACATTGCGCCGTCGATGCTGTATGCGTGGGCGTGTTTGAAGGAAGGTGTGCCGTTCATTAACGGTGCGCCGAACCTGACGTGTGATATCCCTGCGTTGCGTGAGTTGTCGAAGCAGGCTGGCGCGCCGATTGCCGGTAAGGATTTCAAGACAGGGCAGACGTTTATGAAGACGGTGCTGGCGCCTGCATTGAAGGTTCGTTACCTGGGATTGAATGGATGGTATTCGACGAACATTCTGGGCAATCGTGATGGTGAAGTGCTGGATGATCCAGACAACTTCAAGACGAAGGAAGAGTCGAAGCTGGGCGTGTTGGAATACATTCTGCAGCCGGATAAACATCCCGACTTATATGGCGATATCTTCCACAAGGTGAGGATTAATTACTATCCTCCGCGCGGCGATAACAAGGAAGGTTGGGACAACATCGACATCTTTGGATGGATGGGATATCCCATGCAGTTGAAGGTGGACTTCCTGTGCCGCGATTCGATTCTTGCTGCGCCGCTCGCGTTGGATCTTTGTTTGTTTATGGATCTGGCTGCGCGTACGCCGAGTCTGAAGCATCTTGGGATTCAGGAATGGTTGAGCTTTTACTTCAAGGCTCCGGATGCTGCTCCTGGCATTCATCCTGAGCATGATCTGTTCATTCAGAGCATGAAGCTGAAGAACACGCTACGCCACGTTATGGGCGAAGACCTGATCACGCATCTTGGGCTGGAGTATTACTCGGAATAAGTGCGTCGATACTTCTCACACCAGCGGCGTAACATCTCAGTGGAGAGTGAGCGATGTTAAGGCTTCTGGACTCTGTGATCTTAATCGCGTGGTATGGCTTCGTTCTATGCGGATCCATCATGGCACTCGTCCGGATGAGTCGAGGTCAGGTTCATCACGGAGGACAGGCGGCGGGACTGCCTGAACGGTGGAGACGTTGGATGCTCGATGAACGCATCGAAGAGAAGTAGGTTTGAAGTTGAGCGGAGGCTGCCCTGCCGGCAGCCTCCTTTTTTATTGCAGATCTTTCAGCCACAGATTGCGGAAGGATATTTTTACCGTTCCCGAGCCTGCGGTTTGCAGCGCGATGAGGCCTTTTTCGCGAAGCTTTGTTGTGTCGTCGTCAATGAAGACGGCCATGACGTGGCCGTTGAGAATGTGTGTGAGGACGTGGCCGCGCGCGATGATTTCCATCTGATTCCATTCGTTGGGATGCCAGTAGCCACCGAGTTCTTCTCGCGTGCCTACGACGGCGATGCGTTCCATGGGCTTGCCTGTTTCTGCGTGGACGACTTCGCTGCGTGATGCGACGATGATGCGTCCGTGACCATCGACAACTTGTCCGGTGTAGTTGCCGATGAAGTTTGCATCGCATTGATAGCCGCCAACGATGTAACGCGGATCGGCCTGCGGCATGGCGGGTGCACCGGGACGTGGCGGCGTTGGTGGTGCGATGTAACTGCGATATTGAATGCCGCTGTCGGCGGTGACACCTTGCAGCTTGATTTCAAGACGCAGATCGAAGTCTGCGGGTTCCTTGCCTTGCAGGATGAGGAAGGTTTCGGGATTGCGTCCGCCTTCCGGCGATTTGTATTGGCCGACGATGGCGTTGTCTTCCACGCTCCATACTTTTGCATCGCCTGCCCAACCGGAGAGTGTGCTGCCGTCGAAGAGTGACGTGTAACCGTCGTGATTATTCCAGTCAGTTGGAACGGCTTGCGGTTTTGGTCCGCCTGTGGGACGCGGTGTCGCTGGTGATTGCGCCATGAGAGCTGCCGAAGAGAGCACGAGGACAGACGTGTAAATCCAACGCATTACCGGAGATTCCTTGCAGTGGAAGTTGATGAAACGACACCACTGTACGCGCGGCGGCGTTGCTGTGGAAAGTGCGCGCCCATCCCCTCAGAGCAAAGGTGCATCCCATAGGGGGATTTCGCAGACACAAAGGAATTGGAAAGTTAATGAGCCGAACTGTTCTTCCCGGCGTTCCCTATCCATTGGGAGCCACTTCTTCATCACGCGGCACAAATTTTGCGGTGTATTCCGAAAACGCAACTGGACTCTCTGTTTGTTTTTTTGATGAGGAGGACAAACAGACTGATTGCATTGAACTAAAAGAACGCACAGCCTTTGTTTGGCACGGGTTGGTGAAAGGCATTAAGCCAGGACAACGCTATGGCTATCGTGTGGAGGGTCCGTGGGAGCCGGAGAAGGGGCTACGATTCAACTCCGCGAAGCTGCTGTGCGATCCGTACGCGAAGGCGCTGACGGGCGAGGTGGATTGGAAAGCGCCGATCTTTCCGTATGACGTGATTAGCGGTGACGATCTGAAGAAGGATGATCAGGACTCTGCGGCGGGTGTGCCGAAGTCTGTGGTGATTGATCCGAAGTTTGACTGGGGGGATGATTGTCCTCCGCAGACGCTGCTTGCGGATTCAGTGATCTACGAGGTGAATGTTCGCGGATTTTCAAAACAGAATCCTATGGTGGAAGAGAAGCTTCGCGGGACGTATGCGGCTTTGGCGTCGGAGGCGAGCATTAACTACTTCAAGATGTTGGGTGTTACGGCGGTGGAATTGCTGCCGGTGCATCACTTCATTGATGAAGGCCACCTGATTGATCGTGGATTGCGCGATTATTGGGGCTACAACACGCTCAGCTATTTCGCTCCCATGTCGCGCTACAGTTCTTCGGGCGATACCGGCGGACAGGTGCGTGAGTTTAAAGAGATGGTGAAGAGCCTGCACGCGGCAGGCATCGAGGTCATCCTGGACGTGGTCTACAACCACACGTGCGAAGGCAATCGCCTGGGGCCGTCGCTGAGCATGAAGGGAATTGATAACACGACGTATTACCGGCAAGTGGTGGATAATCCGCGGTATTACATGGATTACACCGGCACGGGCAACACGCTGAACGTGATGCATCCGCAGGTGTTGATGCTGGTGATGGATTCTCTGCGCTATTGGGTGACGGAGATGCACGTGGATGGTTTCCGTTTTGATCTTGCGGCTACTTTGGCACGCGATCAGGATGGCGTCTCGAAGCTGTCAAGCTTCTTCAACGTCATCCATCAAGACCCGATCTTGCAAAGCGTAAAGCTGATTGCAGAGCCATGGGATGTGGGTGAAGGCGGCTACCAGGTTGGTAATTTCCCTGTGCTGTGGGCGGAGTGGAATGGTCGCTATCGCGATACTGTGCGCAGGTTCTGGAAGGGCGATGAAGGATTGTTGTCAGACTTTGCTTATCGCATTACGGGATCAAGCGATCTGTATCAGCAGGATGGACGCAGGCCATATGCGTCAATCAACTTTGTTACCGCGCATGACGGCTTCACGTTGACAGACCTTGTCAGTTTTAACGGCAAGCACAACGAAGCCAATGGCGATAACAATACCGATGGCGCCGACAACAACGATAGCTGGAACATGGGCGCGGAAGGGCCAACGGACGACGCAGGCATTAACGAATTGCGCGAGCGGCAGGTGCGTAATTTCCTGGCGACGCTGGTGTTGTCGCAGGGCGTGCCCATGATCTGCGGTGGCGACGAGGTGGGTCGTTCGCAACGTGGCAACAACAATGGTTACTGCCAGGACAACGAGATCACCTGGTACGACTGGAAGCTGGATCCTCCTCGCAAGCGATTGATGGATTTCACCACGAAGCTGATTCAGTTGCGCAAGAACCATCCGAATCTGCGGCGCAGGAAGTTCTTTCAGGACCGTACGATTCGAGGTTCCGTGGTGCGTGATATTGCGTGGTTCAACTCAAACGGCGAGGAGTTCCATGAAGAAGATTGGGGCGCCGGATGGCAGCGTTCGCTTGGCTTCATGCTGAACGGCAATACCTTAGGCGTTACGGATGAGGATGGTGTACCGCTGAAGGACAACAGCTTCCTGTTCATGGTGAATGCCGCGGCAGACGGCGTGGAGTTTACGTTGCCGCCACCGCCGGGAGACACGCCGTGGCACCAGGTCTTGGATACACAGAACGTCGATGATCCGTTTGCCGAATCCGATATCGGTGACAAGGTGATTCTGGGCGGGCGTTCGTTCCGGGTATTCTGCGATGGCCGACCGAAGCTGCAATAGCGCCATCTTGCGGTGATGTGGAGAAGCGGCGTTGACGCGCCGCTTTTCACATTGATACGGTTCAGAACGTTACCGAAATCCCTGGAGGAACCGTGATCCGTCCGCTTGCTGCTGTTGCCTGTCTGCTATTCGCCACCTGTGCTGTTGCGCAGGATTCCACTGTGCTGTTGAAAGAGAAGACGGTGCCCAGCCCGGGGCGTCCGCAATCGATTAAGGATGGCGTACAGATTCAGAAGTCGCAGTTGGAAGACTACGTGGCCATGCTGGATAACCTGCCGCTGACGGCTCCGGCAAAGCCGAAGCAGGCGCGCAAACTGCTGATCCTGTGCAAGGCTGCGGGCTTCTTCCATTCGTCGATTCCGCTGGCTGCGGAGACGGTGAAGGCGATGGGCGAGAAGACTGGCGCGTATACCGCGACGATCACCTACGATTCTGCTGATATCAATGCGGCGAACCTGGCCAACTACGACGGTATTTTCCTGGATAGCACCACGCTGGAATTCCTTGGTGATCCCAAGGACCCGGTAACCGATGCCCGTAAGAAGGCGCTGATGGACTTTGTGCGCAGCGGTCATGGCATTGCCGGCATTCATGCTGCGGGAGACACGTATCACACGGTACCGGCGCGTGATTCGGGGCTGAAGCCGGAGGGGACGTGGCCGGAGTTCAACAAGATGATTGGCGGCTTCTTTAAGTTTCACTGGGTGTATCCGCAGCCAGTTTGGGTGAAGATTGACGATCCGAAGAGCCCGCTGACCGCGATGTTCCATGGCCGCGAGTTTGAGGTGCACGACGAGATCTATACCTTCCTGCAGGAGTCGTTCAGCCGCAAGAACGTGCACGTGCTGACAAGTGTGGACTACTCGAAGATGTCCGCAGAGGACAAGGCGAAGGAGCCTGCTGCGACGAAGCGCACGGATGGCGACTACGCGTTGAGCTGGATCCATCGCGAGGGCAAGGGGCGCGTGTTCTACGAGGCGCTAGGGCATAGCGAACACATCTATGCCATGACGCCGATCATGACGCATGTGCTGGCGGGTATTCAGTACACGCTGGGTGATTTGCCTGCGGATGATGCGCCGAGCGTGAAGTAACCGGAATCCCACGTCTCAAAATCGAGACGTGGGGCACCCGCCTTCTGTTGTGCGAAGGGCCCGGCTAACGCCGGGCCCTTTCACGATTGAGGCGTTTTAGATTTTGTCGAGATAGTTCATGATTTCGGAGTTTGTCCACTCCTGCGGGCCGATGAATTTGCGGCGGATGTTGCCCTGGCGGTCGATCAGGAAGGTCTCCGGTACACGGACGGAACCGTACTTGAGGTTGGCTCCCTGCGTGCCGTCGCGGGCGCTGAGCAGGTTGATGCTGTATTGCTGCAGGAACTTGTTGTAGGCGTCGGGGTCGTCGTCAATTGAGACAGCGACGACCTGGATATCCGGGCGGAGGGCCTGGAGGCGCTGCAAGCTGGGCAGCTCGTCGATGCAGGGCGCGCACCATGTGGCCCAGAAGTTGAGCAGAACGACTTTGCCCCGGAACTTGCTCAGTTGGATGGACTGCGCACCGTTCTGGACGGTGAAATCAGGCGCGACTTCGGCGATTTGCTGAGGGTGGTCGCCACGGTTGCAGCCCGCGAAAAGGGCAGGGGCCAGCAGGCTGGCGGACAGAATCAGGGAACGGGAGGCGACGCGGAATCTCACGCTTCCTATAATACGAAGGCGCATGAGTGACGATCAGAACAAGACGCCGGATTTGACCAAACCGGCTCCGAAATTTGAGTTTCGCTTTGACGGTAGCCCTTCGGCCGCTTCGGCGCGGCGGGAGGCGGCTGCGTCCTCAAAGATTGTGGAAGATGAGCCTTCCACGCACGCCCTGACGGTGCTGATCCCGGCGCGGAATGAAGAGCTAAACATTAGCGGCTGCATGGAATCGCTGCTTCGGCAGAGCGAGCCGGGGTTTGAGCTGGGAAAGCACTGGCATCTGCTTGTGATCGATGACAGCTCGACCGATGAGACGTTTGCCATTGCGTCGAAGCTGGCGGCAGGGCGCGATGGGGTAGAGGTGCTTCGTGCTGAGCCGCTGAAGTCGCAGCGTAAGGGATTTACCGGGAAGAATGCGGCGTTGTGGCTTGGCGCGCAGCAGCCGGTGGCGCAGACGGCGAAGTGGCTGTTGTTTACGGATGCGGATACGCTGCATGAACCGAACTCGCTGCACAGGGCCATTGTGGAGGCGGAGCGGCACGATGTGGCTCTGTTGAGCTATTCGCCGAAGCAGATCAACGCGAACCTGGCGCAGCGCGCGGTGATGCCGCTGATCTTTTCGGAGCTTGCGAGCACCTATCCACCGAAGAAGGTGAGCGATCCTTCGAGTCCGATTGCGGCGGCGAATGGGCAGTTTCTGTTGGTGCGGCGGCAGGTGTATTTCGATATCGGCGGGCATAAGGCTGTTGCAGCCGAGGTGCTGGAAGATGTCGTGCTGGCGCAGAAGGTGAAGCGTCGGCATGCGATTCGTTTTCGCTATGCGGCGGAGGCGGTGTCGGCACGGATGTATCGGACGACGTCGGAGATGGTGGAGGGCTGGACGAAGAACCTGGCTCTGCTGTTCCGCAATCCGCTGTTCATGGCTTTTATTGCGCTGCTGAACTTTGTGCTGCTGCTGGGGCTGCCGCTGCTGCCGTTTGTGTGGCCGAACCTGGTGTATTGGCAGGTTCTGGCGATTGCGATTCTGTGGCTGCGGGTGGTGGTGCGGTACTTCGGACGGGTGGGGCGGTCGAATGTGCCGTTTGTGGATCGCGTGCTGAGTATTGTGGCGCTGCCGCTGTTTGCGCTGTTGCTGTTCCGGTCGTGGCAGAAGGTGAAGATTGCTCGTGCCGTGGTTTGGAAGGGGCGGGAGTACACGACTTAACTGCCTGTTGGGATTGATGTTTGCCCATGAAACGGTTCGGGGTGTTCCGACATCCAATACACTGACAAACGATGATTTACCTGACCCGCAAAGCCGATTTTTCTTCCGCGCACTTCTATCGCAACCCTGATTGGAGCGAGGAGAAGAACCTTGCTGTCTTTGGCAAGTGTGCCAATGCGAATGGCCACGGGCATAACTACACGCTGGAAGTGACGGTGGGTGGTGAGGTGGATCCGGTCACCGGATTTGTGGTGGACCTGAAGCTGTTGAAAGACATTCTGGAAGAGCAGGTGGTCAGTGTGTATGACCATCGCCACCTGAATTACGAAGTGCCGGAGTTTGCTTCGACGGTGCCGACTACGGAGAACATTGCGGTGGCGATCTGGCGTCGGCTGGATGGGAAGATTCCCAATGCGAAGCTACATCGCGTGCGCGTGTACGAGATGGATGACCTGTTTGCCGATTACTACGGCGAGGAGGCTTAATGGCTCCGCTGGCATACTTCTCGCGGCGCTATCGGTTTTCTGCGATGCACCGCCTCAATGCACCTTCGCTTTCGGTGGAACAGAATCGCGACACGTATGGGAAGTGCAACAACCCTTTTGGGCATGGGCACAACTACTTTGTGGAAGTGACGGTTGCGGGGCCGATTGATCCTGTCACCGGTTTTGTAGTGGATATGCCGAAGCTGGATGCGTTGGCGAGGCGTGAGTTGATGGACAGGTTCGATCAGGTTTCGATGAATGATGATCCAGTGTTTGCTAGTGATTTCGTGCCTTCTACAGAGAACCTGACGATTGAAGTGGAACGCATCTTCCGCAGCGAAGTGCCGAAGTTGGATGCGGCGGGAAAGTTGCGGCTGCATGCGATACGGATTGAAGAGACGGCGAACAACAGTTTCGACCTGCCGTCAGATAACAGGACGCAGCCGTTGCTTTCGTAGCTGCGCGTGAAAGAGTCTTGATTGATGGAAGATAGTCGTTTGGAGACACATACTGCTGTTGCAGATCCCACGCTGGAGCTGCATGCAGCGAGTACAGAAGACATTCACCGCGAATTACTGCGTCGGCTTGGGGAAGACCCCGCTCGCGATGGATTGATCAAGACCCCGGAACGCATCACGAAAGCGATGACGTATCTGACGCAGGGTTATGAACAGAGCGCAACAGAGATTCTGCGCGGTGCGCTGTTCGATGTGGACTATGACGAGATGGTCATTGTTCGCGACATTGAGTTCTACTCACTGTGCGAGCATCACATGCTGCCGTTCTTCGGCAAGGCGCACATTGCGTACATCCCCAAGGGCAAGGTGATTGGCCTGAGCAAGGTGGCTCGGCTGGTGGATGTGTATGCGCGTCGTCTGCAAGTGCAGGAGCGCATGACACGCGAGATTGCTGACGCAATTGTTGAGGCGATCCATCCGCAGGGCGTGGCTGTGATTCTGGAAGCGCAGCACCTGTGCATGATGATGCGTGGTGTGGAAAAGCAGGGAAGCATGACGTCTACTTCGACGATGCTGGGATGCTTCCGCGAAAGCGCGCAAACTCGGAATGAGTTTCTTTCATTGATTCGTCGGTCATCGATCTAAGCCGAGTGTCTGAAAAGAAGAATGCCCCGATCCTGCTTAGGATCGGGGCATTTTCGTTGGTTGGTTAGAACTCGATCTTCGCTTTCAACTGAAGAATACGAGGTGAGTCATCGCCGCCGACACCGCTGAAGATACCCGACGGGTTCACTGTGGAAGTGACCACAGCAAAGGATGTCGAGGAGAAGGAGCCGGTGGGGCGCGAGAAGTTAAGGTGATTCAGGACGTTGAATGCCTGAGCGGAGACTGAGAACACGCCGCCTTCCCAGTGCAGCGGGAAAGACTTTGTGACTGCAAGATCGGTGCTGATGTACTTAGGTCCGCGGAACGCATTGCGAACATAGGCTGCATTGACGGAAGCCACATTGCTCTGTCCTGGAAGAGAGCTGGAGAACTGTGACTTCTGCAAGCAGACCTGTTTGCCGTAGTTGCATGTAGCCTGACCGCCACCCAAATATGTAGGCAGAATGCTTCCGCCATACGCACCGTTTGTATAGGTGGAGATGGTGGAGGACAGCGCCGTGTCTACCGGTGTGAACGGAAGGCCAGAGTAGGCAAATGCCGCACCGGAGATCTGCCATCCACCGTAGAAGAAATTCTTGAACGGTAGACGATAGACGTAGTTGATGACCAGGTTATGACGTTCATCTGTGGTGGATGGTCCATAGCTCAGGTTCGGGTGATAGGGATCGACCGGAGCACCGATGTCTGTTGTGCCGGTTGCGGTGGAGGTGGAGAAACCATTGGCACCCGTATCAAGCTGCTTGCCAAGGGTGTATCCGGCGGTGATGAGGCTTCCGCTCAAACCAAACTTATGCGTCGCCGTGATGATGACGCCGTTGTAGTTTGAGGAGCCGCCCGAAGCGTAGTAGTACACCGTACCAAAGCGTGAGTCAGGCTGCGCTGTGGGCAGACCAACAATGTAAGGTTTGGCTGAGGTGGCTGCTGCTGCGCTTGCCGCGGGTGAGTACGCGTTCAAGCCCGCATTGGTATACGGCTGATGGAGTGCGTGGTTTCCGAGGTAGTTGATGGAGAGCACATCCCAACGTCCGAACTGCTTCTGTACTTCAAGGTTCCACTTCTCGATATACGTCATGCGGAAGTTGGGTTGCGACGTATAGACCGACGGTGGTGTGAAGAACTTCTGCAGTGCGGTGGGAAGGCTAGCCTTGATGCTGGCAACTGTTCCGCCGTTTGTGATGCCTGACGAGAAGGCTGAGTTCAATGCAACGGCATCGTTGAACAGGTTGCTGCCTTCCGTGTTGGCAAGGTTGTCGCCGCTGATGGAGGAGAAGGTGTTCTTCGTTGGCGGGTTCTTGGCTAAGCCTTCGAGAATGCTTCCGGCAAGACCGTCATAGAAGAGGCCGAAACCACCACGGACGACCATGCTGTCATGCATGATGGGCGGGTTGTAAGCGAAGCCGATGCGTGGCTGCCATTCGAGCTTCTGCAGTCCGTACAGCGTCTCCTTGTTGTTGAAGCTGTATGCCTGGTTGTATGGCACGGACGCGTCGTGGGTCAGTTGGAACCACGGCGATGACAAACGCGTGATGCAACCGCTCAAGCAGCTGATGTTGCCCTGATGTTCCAGTCGCAGAGCGAAGGAGAGGCTCAAACTGCGGAACGCCTTCCAGTTGTCTTCTGCGTAGGCTGCCCACTGGTTATAGCCAACCGGGTAGTTAGGACGCAACGGGAAAGCCTGCGTGAAGGTTGTGACCTTGCCGCCCGGCGTATCCACACCACCGTTGATGAAGGCGCCCATGGTTTGTGCGGAGATGTTAGGCACCGTGTTCGCGGTGAAGTAGTGATCGTTCTCCTTGATGTAGTAGAACTTGCCGCCAAACTTCAGTGTGTGTGCGCCAGCATCGAGAGCGAAGTCGTCCTGCACCTGAACGGTGGTGATGTTACGTCCCGTGGGGAAGCTTGCATTGCTGCCACCAAGGCCCGTCAATGAGCTATCTGCGAAGCCCAACTGTGCAGGGAAGACTGCAAGCGAGGCATTCAGATCTGCTGGTCCAAACAAGGCTCCGTACCAAAGGCCAGCAAGGATGACGCTGTTGGTGGCCTTCGTTCCGAAGATATGCGTTTCATTCAACTGGCCGCTGTGCTGGGGCTGAATGCTGATCGCGTTAAAGGCAGCGCTGACAGGATCAGTTGTTGTGGGCTGCGTACCGGAGTCGTGCTCGTAACGAACGAACATCTTGTCGTGCGGACTGAGTACCGCGTCCGTACGGAAGATCATCAGTGCTTCATTTGCGTATGTCGTCGCCGTTGACGAATAGTAGTTGGTGCAGGCACCGGCTGTGGTTCCGAGTGCTGCCATGTCTGTTGCATTCAACGTGCCGCAGCCCGTTGATAGCGCGTAAGCAGAGCTTGCATTGGGATTGCCGGTGGACGCGCCGGGTGCATTGACAGGCACACCGTGCGAAGCGCCAGCAGCGTTATAGATGTTGAACATATTCTGGTAGAACGGGATCGACTTCGACAGTCCGTTCGCGGCCAGCTTCTTTAACGTGTACGTCTGCAGGTTTTGCGATGGCAGAAGTACAGTGACGGGCGTTGCGGGAATGATGGCTCGCAGACCTTCCGCGTCGGCAAGGAAGAAGAGCTTGTCATGGCCGTCGAACACGTGAGGAATCACGACAGGGCCGCTGATCAACGCTGACCATTGGTTTGCATTCACAAATGAACGCGGCGTGATGTTGCCCGGACCTGCCTGCTTGTGCGCGTACGTGTTTGCGACGAGCGAACGTCCAGTCCAATACCAGCTTGCATTGCCATGCAGACGGTTGGACCCGCTCTTGGTGACAAAGCTGGCTGTTGCGCCTGCAAGGCCGCCGTACTGACCTGAGTAACCGTTTGCAATGATCGACGCTTCCTGCACGTCGTTCAGGCCCAGCGTGAGGTTTGACGCACCCGAGTTGTTCGCGTTGTTGTACGGGTCATTGAAGTTCTGACCGTCAATCTGATACAGCGTGCGGGAGCTGGTGCCGAAGCCCGTGTTGAAGCCAGGCGTGATCTTGGTTTCAAAGAGGAGGTTGTTGCCAGAGTTTGGAACTTCTTCCACCTGGATCTGGCTGACCGTTGTGGCAACGTTGCCGTTCTCTGCGTTGATCAGGCCAGCAACAGCCTGCACTTCGACGGTTTGCGATTCACTACCAACGGCGAGCTTCAAATCTGCAGAGGCTACCTGCGACGAGTTCACGGTGATGGTGGAATCCAGCTGGGCGAATCCAGACTGCTCGACATGAATGTCATAGAGTCCTGGTGCGAGAAGATCGAAGCGATAGGAGCCAGACCCAGAGCTTTTTACTGTTCGCGAGGTGTGCGTCTTCTGGTCAGTAAGACGGACGGTGGCACCGGAGATGACTGCTCCCGATTGGTCGCTGACTACGCCACCGATAGCACCAGTTGTTGTTGTTTGCGCAAACGCAACGGTTGCGCTCAAGGATAACGCCGTAACGGCAAAGAGTGCCGGAATACGACTCATTGCACTACCTCCTTCAATACGTTCAAAGTGAAGCGTGTCCGAGTGTCAGGAACTGCTCAGGTAATTGACCTGAACGGCGATTTTTGAATGAAGCAACAGGTATGGCAAAACCTTCCCGCAGGTACGCGGCAAAGGAAGCACATCGCAGCATGGCCGATGTACATAAGCAATCATGGCCAACCAGAACGGTGGCGCATGATGTGGCACTGAGTTTTGGGATTGCTGATTAGTTACTTATCACGAATGCTGCGTGAAATTTCAAAAAATGATTTCAGCGTTTGAAATTTCTGTGAGGACAGGCAGAGAGGGATTTGTTACATGGGGAAATACGTCAGGGTTCCCATGTGTGATGGGAACCCTGTTTGTTGAGAGCGATTAGATTTCGCGGATGGCTTTGGCTGCGTTCTGCAATAGTTCGGCAACCTTCCTAACTTGTTCCGGCGTGCTGTCGTCGCGGCGGATGCGGTCGCCGATTGCTTCGCGCAATGCACCCATGGCTTCCATGATCTCTGGCGAACGGCCGCGAGCAAATCCGCGTCCGGCAGCTTTCATCAGGTGTTCCAGTTCGTTCAGGCGTTCCTGATTTTCGTTCAAGAATGCCTTGCCCTCGTCGGTGACTGAGTAGACCTTCTTACCCGCTTCGTTGAGGGTGGCGACTGTGAAGCCCTGCTCCTCGAGCATGGTGAGCGTGGGGTAGATCACGCCCGCGCTGGGACGATAACCACCCGCCATAAGCTCTTCCAGTCGCTTGATGAGCTGGTAACCGTAAGCCGGTTCCTGGGCCAGTTCGCGCAGGATGACCAGACGCATCACGCCACTGTCGAACAGGCGTTCGCGTCCGCCACCAAAACCTCCGCGACCTTTGCCGAAGGGGCCGAAGCCCTCTCCGAATGGGCCTCGCGGTCCGCCAAAGCGTCCGTGGCGACCACCGGGAAAGAATCCTTCGCGGCCTTCTGCGTATTCTCCGGCAAAGCGGTCACCGCACCGTCCACGACGGTCTCCGCGATGGAATCCCCGAGGATCGGGGCAGTGCATAGAAAACTTAAACATTTCGTACCTCCTTCTCGCGATATATCGTGAGATATATCTTAGATACTCCCTCTCGTGTTCGGATGCAAGATATATCGCAGAATATTTTCACAGCTGCCGCAGGGTGAGCGTCAGGGCATCGTTCGGTTTCCCGAGGGAACGGTGGTCTAATGGAAAGGTTGCAATGAACGGCCTTCTGATTTTCGATAAACCCTCCGGACTCACCTCTCACGATGTTGTTTCGCTGGTACGGCGTGCCAGCGGGGAACGCTCTGTTGGCCATTTGGGCACGTTGGACCCTATGGCGACGGGAGTTTTGCCGCTGTTGCTGGGGAAATGGACCCGGCTGGCGCAGTTTTTCAATGCGGCCGATAAGCAGTACACCGGGACTATTCGCTTTGGTTTTGCGACGGATACCTATGACTCTGAAGGTCAGCCCGCGGGTGAGGCGCAGCCTTTGCGCGCTTCGCTGGAGGAATTGCGTGCGTTAAGTGCGCGTTTTCACGGGACGATTGACCAGGTTCCGCCTGTTTTTTCTGCCAAGAAGATTGGTGGAGTTCCGGCACATAAGCTGGCGCGGCAGGGCAAGGAAGTGGCCGTGAAGCCGGCGCGCATTACGATTCACAACTTTGAGCTGACGGGGCTGGAGGGCGATACCTCCAGCTTTGCCATGCACGTTTCATCGGGTGGCTATGTGCGTTCCGTGGCGCATGAGCTGGGTCAGCTTGCCGGTTGCGGCGCTCATCTGTCTTCGCTGCGCAGAACGCAGGCGGGTGTGTTCACGCTGGCGGATACGGTGACGCGCGAGCAGTTGATTGAAGCGGCAAATGCAGGTACGGTGCAGGAATTGATGCGGCATCCTCGTTCTGTGCTTCCGGAGATGCCTGCAGTGACTGCGGATGAAGGTTCGCAGACGAAGCTGCGCAACGGCATGGCGGTGAATCTGCCAGAGTTTTCTGATGCGCCGCTGGTGCGGATTTTCAGCGGTAGCAAGGAATTGCTGGGCATTGGCAAACGTGTGGCCGGAACACTGATCCAGCCACACGTAAACATTGCTTAGGATGCCAGCGTTACTTCTTCAGCATCGGTTGGATTAAGTTGAGGACGTTCTTTGCCACCTGCTTGCAGCCTTGCGCTGTGGGGTGAATGCCGTCTGATTGAATGCTGCCGGGCACTCCGTAAACATCCTGCAGAACGAATGGAAGCAGCGGTACAGAGTACTTCTTTGCGAGTACCGTGTAGGTCTCGTTGAAGTCCTTGATGTATGGCGCGCTGTACTGCGGCGGCAATGTAATGCCTGCAAGCGCTACCTGCGTACCTGTGTGGGTGAGGCGCCCAAGGATGTCATCGAGGTTCTGACGTGAGTTGGCCACGGGAACTCCGCGCAGGCCGTCGTTGCCGCCAAATTCCACGACTGTGATCGCGGGCTTCATGGCCAGAACGCGGTCAATCCGCGCCAGTGCGTCCTTGGTGGTGTCGCCACTGATGCCCATGTTGACCACGCGGTAGTGGTAGCCAGCCTTATCTAGCTCGCGCTGAAGATCGGCGGGATAGCTGCTGTCGACGTCGACGCCGAGCCCTGCGGTGAGGCTGTCGCCAAAACAGGCGATCACGGGCCGGCCGTCATCCACGTCATTTGTGGAGGCGATGGCCGCATCAGACTTCAATTGCATGGAGGCTGTTGGCGTAGCGCCACCGTTTTTGCTGTCGGTAGCACGGTCACGATGCTTGGGTTCGCAGCCCGTTAACAGGAACATTACTGCCACGGCAAACGTACAGATAAGTGTGAAGGGGGAACGCTGTATCATCGACCTCAACTCCGGCTCTCCGTTGTTGCAAACCATAGCAGATTCCGCCAGAAAGCGAGTAACCGCCTGACTTCGACGACTGCAGCCTCCAGTATCCGCGTAGATGATCTTCGCAAATCCATTCGCAATGGATCTCGTACGGTTGAGATTCTTCGTGGCATATCGTTCGATGTTGCGGCAGGCGAGTTTGTCGCCATTGTGGGCTCGTCCGGTTCGGGAAAGAGTACATTGCTCGGATTGCTGGCGGGACTTGATACGCCCACTTCAGGGAACGTGGTTCTGAATGGCACTGCGATCAGCTATCTGCCAGAGGACAAACTTGCAGAGGTGCGCGGCAAGCTGATTGGCTTTGTCTTTCAGAGCTATCAGCTAATTCCCACGCTTACGGCGCTTGAAAACGTGTTGTTGCCCCATGAGTTGAATGCGCCTGCGAGCGAGCAGAAGGCTGGCCGTGAACGCGCGATGGAGTTGCTGCAAGCGGTTGGGCTTGGTGAACGTGCGGAACATTATCCTGTTCAACTCTCAGGCGGAGAGCAGCAGCGCGTGGCACTGGCGCGTGCGTTTATTCTGCGTCCGCCGATTGTGCTGGCCGATGAGCCGACGGGAAATCTTGATTCCAAGAATGGCGCTCACGTGATGGACCTGCTGCTGGATCTGAATCAGCGTGAGGGCACAACATTGGTGCTTGTGACACATGATCCTGCGGTAGCGGCGCATGCAACGCGTGTGTTGACCGTGCGCGACGGGGAAGTGATTGCGGATGAACGTAAGTCCGTGGAGCAGGTGTAACCCGTGGCCGCGCTCTCCTGGACGACTGCAGCTCGGATCGCATCGCGCGAACTACGTGCTTCACGCGGCAAATTTCTGTTTGTCATTCTGTCGGTAGCGATTGGTGTTGCTGCGTTGACGGGCGTTCGTGGATTCTCCACCGCGTTTCGACAGACGTTAATGGTGCGTGCGCGATCCATTCTTGCGGGCGATCTTGCAGCACGCATGTTCCAGCAGCCAAGCGATGCTCAACAGAAACAACTGGAAGGGTTGACTGCAAACGGCACAAAGATGACTCCGGTAACGGAAATGGCGGCGATGGCTACGGCCGAGCATTCGCTGGACCCGTTATTGGTGGCGCTGAAGGCAGTCGATCCTGCGAAGTATCCGTTCTATGGCACGGTCGATCTACAACCAGCGATGCCGTTGCGACAAGCGATTGGTGGCGAGAATGTTGCCGTTGGCGATGATCTGCTGATTCGTTTGAAGCTGCATGTGGGGGATCGCATTCAGCTTGGCGATGCCACGTTGCGTATTGCTGCTGTTGTTCTGAGTGAGCCAGACAGACTCTCTGGATCGTTTGCCGCGGGGCCGCGCATTTTGTTGTCGTTGGATCAACTGGAACAGACGCACTTGATGGCTGCGGGTTCGCGTGCAGGCCAGCGCTATCTGTTCATGTTGCCCAAGCGCGATGATCGCGCTGTTGCAAAACTGAAGACGACGCTGGAAGGCTTCCTACCTGAAGCACAGATCACGGATTACCGTGAGACGAATCCTGCAATCACTATGGCGCTGGATCGCGCGACGGGTGTGTTGTCGTTGGTTTCGCTTGTTGCGTTGGTACTGGGCGCTGTGGGAGTTGCCATGGCTATGCGCACGCATCTGCTGGAGCGGATGGATTCCATCGCCATCATGAAGTCGCTGGGTGCGCGATCTTCCCATGTGCTTCGCATTTACCTGGTGCAGACGGTGCTATTGGGATTGATTGGTGGCGCTGTCGGCGTGGCATTGGGTGTGGGTGTGCAGCTTGTGTTGCCGTTACTGCTGGCGAAGCTGCTTGGAATTACTCCGGAGCTGCACATCGCTGTTTCTGCAATCGTTGCAGGACTGGTGACAGGTCTACTCACGACACTGCTTTTCACCATGCCGCCGTTGCTGGATATTCGTGGTGTTCGGCCCATCTTGATTCTGCGACGCAACGTGGATGATGTGGAAGAGAAGGGAACAGCTGCAAACATTTTCGCAAGAATCAAGGCGTCGTTTGCGCAGGTGGTTGCAGGTGCTTTGATCCTTCTTGGCATCACGCTGATTGCGACGACGCTTTCGGATTCAAAGGTTGTGGGACGAGTCTTCACGATTGGGCTTGCAGGTGTGCTGGTGGTGCTGTTGATCGCATCATGGGGTGTGCTTGCTCTTCTACGGCGATTCCTGAAGAGCACGCGAGCCTCGCTCAAGCCTGTTGTGCGTCATGGTCTGGCGAACCTATATCGTCCCGGTAATCCTTCTGCGGCTTTGTTGGCTGCGGTGGGACTTGGCGTGATGCAGATTGCCAGTGTCTTTTTTCTTTCGCAAGCGCTGGTGAAAGAGCTGCGACTATCCACGCGGCCCACGCTACCGAATGTATTTCTCATCGACGTTGCGCCCACCGAAGTGGAAGGCGTGACAGCGCTTCTAAAGTCACAACCCGGTGTTCATGGCGAGCCGGAAATGTTGCCCGTGGTGGCGTCGCGCATCATTGCGGTGGATGGTGTGAAGGCTTCTGAATTGAAGCTGGAAAACTTTCCTAAGCGCATGTTGCAATCCATCTCACTGACATGGGTGGACGAGATGCCGCCGGGAACGAAGGTGGTTCGCGGGGAGTTTTGGCATAGTGGCGATCCGCATCCGCAAGTGGCGATTGGGCAGCGCATGTCAGAGCGTCTGCATGTGCAGCTTGGCTCGCACATTCTGTTTGGAGCGCCGGGCGATCCGGATCATCCCATCAACGCGGAAGTCACGGCCATTATCAAGTCCGATGGACAACACGCATGGTCGCGTTCTGAATTTCTGTTACCGAAATCGGCGTTGGCCGGGCTGCCCGTTGTGTACTACGGCGGAGCGCATGCTGATCCCGAACGTGTGGGCGAGCTTCAACGTGCGTTGTTTGCGAAGTACCCAACGGTAACAGTGATTAACGTGGCACAGGCGATGGAGACGTTGCGCAGCGTGCTGTTGCAGGTGTCGCTCGTTGTCCAGTTTCTGGCAGGATTTTCGATTTTCGCGGGACTCGTGATTCTTGCGAGCGCTATTGCGGGAACGCGTTATCGTCGCATTCGTGAAGTGGTGGTGTTGAAAACGCTTGGCGCAACAAGGTCGCGTATTGCGACGATTTTCTCTATTGAGTTTGCGACGTTGGGTTTGGTCGCCGGTTTGGTGGGATTGGTGTTCGCAAACCTGACAGTTCGTGTGGTGTTGTCACGGCTTGATCTGGAGTATCACTTCCTGGGGTGGGTCAACTTGCTTTCACTCGTGGCTGTCATGGCTCTGACTGTGCTGACGGGATGGCTCGCAAGTTATCGCGTTCTCGGGCAGAAACCACTAGAGGTTCTTCGCGAAGAGTAGCGCCTATCGCCAGCCGAGTGCAGGCGCTACGTGCGTAAGAATCGATTCCATTACGTGTACGTTGTATTCCACGCCAAGCTGATTCGGCACAGTGAGCAGCAACGTATCGGCCTCTGCGATCGCTTCATCCTGACGTAATTGTTCCACCAGCTTTTCGGGTTCGGCTGCGTAGCTGCGGCCAAACACCGCGCGGGTGGATGCGTCCAGAAAGCCGATCTTGTCCTGCGAATTGCTGTCGTGCCCGAAGTAGGCGCGATCCATATCGTTGATCAAAGCAAAGATGCTGCGGCTGACGGAGACGCGCGGTGTGCGAGTATGTCCGGCCTGTTTCCACGCCTCGCGGTATGCACGAATCTGCTTTGCCTGCTGGATGTGGAACGGCTCGCCTGTTTCATCGAACTTCAGGGTTGAGCTTTGCAGATTCATCCCGAGCTTGGCTGCCCATACGGCTGTGGCGTTTGTGGCGGCTCCCCACCAGATGCGTTCATGCAGCGTTTGAGAGAAGGGTTCGAGCCGCAGAAGTCCTGGAGGATTGGGGAACATGGGGCGCGGATTGGGACGAGCGAAACCCTCTCCGCGCAAAAGCTGCAGAAAGACTTCGGTGTGACGGCGTCCCATGGCGGCATCATCTTCGCCTTCCTTCGGCTGATAACCAAAGGAGCGCCAACCATCGATCACCTGTTCCGGGGATCCGCGGCTGATGCCTAACTGAAGGCGTGACCCGGAGATGAGATCGGCTGATCCTGCATCCTCGAACATGTAATGCGGATTCTCATAGCGCATGTCGATGACGCCGGCGCCGATTTCAATGGTGCGCGTGCGCGCTCCGATCGCTGCAAGGAGAGGGAAAGGCGAGGAGAGTTGTCGCGCGAAGTGATGCACGCGGAAGTAGGCGCCATCTATGCCGATGCGCTCGGCTTCCACCGCCAGATCAATGGATTGCAGCAGAACATCCGCAGCGGAACGCGTTTGGGACTGAGGGGAAGGCGTCCAGTGGCCAAAGGAAAGAAAGCCGATCTTTTTCATGCTGACTCCGCAGATGGTTCTACATGGAAAGATGCCTGATCGCCCTCAAGGATTCATCACCGACGAGAGGCAGCGCTGCGATTAATGATGCAGCACCGACAACAAAAGCGTCGAAAGGCCGTTCCATGCGATTTGAACGCCAATGCACAGCAGGATGAAGGCAATGACGCGAAGAATGCCGTGAGCCGTGGAGGGGGAGATGGCTTTTGTGATCTTGGATGCGTAGGCGTAGCAAAAGTAGACCGCCGCGCTCAATACAACAATGGCGATGAATAGACCGATGTGTCTCAACACCATGACGCTTCTGTCACCCGTTGAGAATCGGGCGCTGAGAGTCAGCAGGACGACAAGGGTTCCAGGGCCGGACGTTACGGGGAAGGTGAAAGGGTAAAACGCCTTCTCGTGAAGATCGACCATTGCATGGCCAGCCGTTAATTGCGCTTCCTCGCGTTTGCTGTTCGTTGTGGCCTGCGAGTCCTGTTCGTTCAACACTGACCAACCGATTGCGGCGATGACGACGCCTCCGGAGACCTGAACGATCGGCAGTGAGATACCAAAGAAGTTAAGAATGGCCGAACCAAGCAGTTCGAAGATTCCCAGGAAGATGACGTTGTTGATCGCGATCTTCCGCGCAAGCGCCTTGAAGTCGACAGACGGGACATCTCCCACAAGACCAAGAAAGACCAGGGCCGACCCGAGCGGATTGATCAGTGGCAGTAAGGCGCTTAACCCAATCAGAAAAGAATTCCAGACCCGCACTCGGTGACCTCGTGACGATAATCCTAATGGTGATTGGTTTGGTTCGGAAGCGCAAATACTGTTTAGGGTGAAGTAAGGGCGCCAGAACTCAAACGCCATGCCTGCATACAAAGCACTTCAGCCTTCATGGTTACTAGTGACAGCTTCTTTCCTTTTTTGAGATTTGCTGTGCGCTGATGTGGGGTGAGACATCAGTAGTATGGATGACGACACAGGATTGCGACGCCTTAATTGAAGACACTTGACTGGATCACACTTGGTCTCTACTTCGTGCTGATGTTGGCCGTTGGCATCGCCATCCGCAGCCGCGTAAAGAACGCTCGGGACTTCTTTACCGCGGGGGGAAAGATGCCGTGGTGGTTGTCTGGCATCTCGCATCACATGTCGGGATATAGTGCGGCCGTGTTTGTGGGATATGCGGCCCTTGCTTATACCGAAGGATTCAGCCTTTATATCTGGTGGGCATGTTCCATTGCGCTTGCGCTAGTTATTGGATCGAGTGTGTTCGCCACCCGATGGGTTCGTCTGCGGTTGCACACGGGCATGATCTCGCCGCTTGAATATCTGACCGCTCGCTATGGGCATGGAACGAAGCTATGCCTGGCGTGCAGTGGATCACTGCTCAAGATTTTTGATGTAGGGGCTAAGTGGACGGCGTCTGCACTTCTCCTCCACATGTTTGCCAACGTCGACCTTGTGTGGGGTGTATTGCTTATTGGTGGGGTCACCTTGGTCTATTCGGTTATAGGTGGCCTGTGGGCAGATGCGGCGACAGATCTGAGTCAATTCGTGATCCAGTTGATTTCTGGGATCAGCATGTTTGTGGTGGTGATGCGGCATCTGGGCGGCGTGGGTGCCATTACAGGGATATGGCATAGCCTGCCTGCATCGCACCGGCAGCTCTTTCATGGACAGTACACCCCGGGGTTTGCGCTGACCTTTCTGTTGGTGAACCTGCTCTCGTATAACGGCGGAACCTGGAGTCTTGCACAACGCTTTATGGCATCGCCGGATGCTACTTCCGCGCGCCGGTCCGCGTTGCTTTCAGCCTCACTTTATCTTGTGTGGCCGTTGGTGCTGTTCTATCCCATGTGGGCTGCGCCGCTGCTATTGCCCGGCGCGGCACATCCTGAAGACAGCTATGCCATCCTTGCGCAGAGACTGCTTCCGCAGGGCCTTGTTGGGCTTGTACTGGCAGGGCTGTTCGCACATTCCATGGCGATGACATCTTCGGATGCAAATGCAGTCTCGGCGGTCGTTGTTCGAGACATTGCTCCTTCGGTGGTTCCTAAGGCATGGCTCGACAACGAAACGAAGCAACTCACCGCAGGCCGCATCTGTACGTTCAGTTTCCTGGCAGGCAGCATGATCATTGCACTTCTCGCCAATCACATGGGCGGAGTGCTTGGACTAATCTTGCTCTGGTATGGTGCATTGGTTGGTCCCGTAGCTGTCCCCATGCTGCTGGGAATGCTTCCGGTGTTCAAACGCTGTGGGGCGTTCTCTGCGATTTCGTCATGGCTATCCGGAGTGGCTACGTTTGCTGCGCTTCGATTGTTCGCGCCATCCAGTGTGAATGGACGCTCGGGTAGCTTAGTGTTATCGATCGGGGGGCCGGTGGTTGTTTCTTTAATTGTGTATATCCTGAGCGGCTTGATCAGGCCGAATGACAACCCACGCGCAGCCGCACTCCTGCTGGAACTTCGTTAGCCGGTATTGAAGACACTATGACAATCGCGACCTCAACGTTTAGCTGCAACATTCATGTCCTCACCAATCCCAAGGAACTGGGAGAGCTGGCCGCATCGGATGTGGCGAAGGAATTACGCGCCCTTCTGGCTGTGCAGCCGAAGGTACGTATGATCTTTGCTGCTGCTCCGAGCCAGAGTGAGATGCTGCATGCACTTGCGAGCGAAACCAACATCGAATGGTCACGCGTAGACGCATTTCACATGGATGAGTACGTAGGCTTGCCACTCGGAGCAAAGCAGCGCTTTGGAGAGTGGTTGAAGCGCGAGTTTTTCGATCACGTACCGCTCGGCGGTGTCCATTTGATTGAGCCCGGTGATGGTCCGGAGTTTGTGGCGAAGGAGTATGCGGCGCTGCTTGCAGAGTCGCCTATTGACATTGTTTGCCTTGGCATTGGTATGAATGGCCATATTGCGTTCAACGACCCACCTGCGGATTTTGAAGAGCCAAACGATGTGCGCGTGGTGGAGCTTGAACAGATGAGCCGTGTGCAGCAAGTTGAGGAAGGTCTGTTCCCAACCCTAGAGGATGTTCCCAAGTTTGCTGTGACTCTCTCCATTCCGAGGCTTCTTCGTGCGCGTAAGCTCTTCTGCTGTGTGCCAGGGGCTTTGAAAACCGCCGCTGTAACTCGGGCGTTTACAGGGCCGATTGATACCAGTTCGCCCGCATCGATTCTGCGTGAACACACGGGTTGCACCCTGTATTTGGATGTTCAATCCGCTGCAGGATTATTGAAGAAGGATTGATTAACTAAGATGCATTGCTACCGCGGTCGAGATCCCATCACGTTGCAACACCTGGAAGTTGAAGTGGATGGTGGCGCTATCACCGCGGTGCGCCCATGGTTGGAACCGTCAGGTGATCTGTGGCTGGCAGCTGGGTTGGTCGATCTGCAAGTGAATGGCTATGGTGGCATTGATTTGAATGCGGATGGCTGCGACGTTGCGGCCATTACACGTATGCTGGAAGTCGCCGGAACCACGACGTTCTTGCCGACGATTATTACCGCTGATATTGCATCCATGTCGTCAAGGCTGCGAGCGATTGCGAATGCGTGCGCAGGGAACAGCGACGTCGCGCGCGCTATCCCATGTATCCATGTGGAAGGTCCTTATATCTCTCCGGAAGATGGCTATCGTGGAGCGCATCCTGTTGCGGATGTACGCCCCCCTTCTCTTGAAGAGTTTGACGTACTGCAGTCTGCGGCTGATGGGCTGATCGGTTTAGTTACGCTATCTCCGCATTGGCCCGGCGTAGAGGAGTTTATTCGTGCTCTCCATGAGCGTGGTGTTGTCGTCTCACTTGGTCATACGGATGCATCACCAGACCAGATTCATCATGCTGTAGATGCTGGAGCAACGCTTTCGACGCACCTTGGCAATGGCCTAGCAGCAGTGTTGCCACGTCATAACAATCCCATCTTCACGCAGCTTGCGGAGGATCGTCTTACCGCAGCATTCATTGTCGATGGTGCGCATCTGCCTACGGATACGCTCCGTGTCATGCTGCGGGCCAAGGGAGTCGAACGCTCAATACTTGTATCGGATTCTGTTGCTCTTGGAGGAGTTACTCCGGGGCACTACCACTCGCACATCGGTGGAGAGGTTACTGTTCACGCTGATGGCACCATTCGCATGCGCGAGGGGGGATTGCTTGCAGGTTCCAGGATCATGTTGAAAGACGCAGTTGGTCGTATGTCCACCATGAGCGGTTGTACGCTCGGCCAAGCGATTCGTATGGCAACGAGCAATCCGGCAGACGCACTCGGTCTTAAAGCTGGTCGCATTGTTGTAGGTGCACCTGCTGATCTACTTCTCTTCCGTTGGAAGCGGGGAGATACGTCGTTGCAGGTGGAAGAGGTTGTAATACGCGGCGAACAGCTCGCCTAAGTCAGACGATCTTCATATTTGGAGTATGGGTGAAGGGTTATTTATCCCTTACCGTAGTTTGTTTCGATAAGACGCTGTAAGTACACCTTCGAAGCCAGAATGTCAGCCGTCTGCTGTGGGCCTGAAATCTCGCGCTCAATGGTGATCGTGCGCCTGTAATTTACTGCGTGAAGTCGTCGGAACAGTTCCGGAAAGTCGACTCTGCCTTTTCCGATTGCTACTTCTTCACCCAGCTTGTGTGGGTTAGTAGGGAAGAGGCCATCTTTCATATGCGTTCCACGGACATATTTCCCGAACACATCCATCGCATCTACCGGGTTGCCTTTGCCATATAGGATCAGATTGGCTGTATCCAGATTGACGAAGAAGTTTCCCGTCCCCACGTCCTGAATCGTGCGCAGAAGAGTAATTGGAGTTTCTTCACCCGTCTCGGCGAGCAGCATTACGCCCTTTGGCTTGCAGTACTCTGCGACCTCTCGAATTGCAGCGACAGCGGCTTCATACGCTGGACTTGTTGGCTCTTCCGGGATAAAGCCAAGGTGTGAATGGATTGCATCCACGTCGCAGGCATTCGCGAAATCTGCTGCGAGCTTGAGGGCGGCGATACGTTCCCTACGATATTCCGATGGGACGAGACCGATAGTGGAGGGGCCTCGGTCAAAGTCAAACACGCGTGGCCCGGGATTATGCTCACTTATCGCAGACACCGTGACGCCATACTTTTTTAGCGCGGCCTGCAATGGTTTCACCTGGCCAAGGTTAAGAGCGTCAAGGTAAATCTGGCAGGTAGTGAACCCCAATTCGTTCACGTGCTTGATGGTCTCTTCGACAGTACCTTTGCCTACTACTTTCGCAACAACACCAAGTTTCGGCAGGTCTGTGCTGGTTGATTGAGCAAGTGCCGGTATGGTGGCGGCAGCAAGACTAGCGGCGCCAAGTCTAAGAAAATTGCGGCGATCCAACGATGTCATAACAGGTTTTCCGTAGCGAGAAAGTGTAGTGTCCAAGCGCCTGCACAATGGGCCTTCAGACTGTGTTGTGCTTATCCGATTGCCAGATGGAGTAAATGATGTTTTCGTCTCCCGAGCCCTCTGGGACAGCCGGGCTGGGGTTGTTGGCGAAATACCAAGTCCGGTGGCCGAGCGGTAAGACTACTCCTCGTGAGCCAGGCATCTCTACGAAGCCGCTGGGGTCTGTTTTTCTCACCCAGTTATAGGCATAACGCAGCCACTGCGCGCGGTAGGCATCACTCTGGTTTGCATACCAGGAGATCTCGTCGTATCCCCAGAGCCAAGAGGCTCCCTTGACCGCTCGGCCAGCCGTCTGTCGAGGTTGGCCCGGATACTTAGAGACGCCCCAGTTGTCGAGCTCAACCAGGTACGGCAGGTGTTCACACGTCCAGCCGCTGTAAGTGCGCCCACCCTTGCTATGCAGATAAATGCTTTCGGCGAAGCCTACCTCCAGAGTCGCATCCTGAGCTTTGTCAGGATTCTCCTTGAGACGCAGAGGCATTGCGTGAAAGTCGAGCAGAAGCTCACCGTTCCGCACCAGGCCACCACCAGGTGTATGCGCATTGCACAGCACCATGCCACGACGTGCATGCTGTGCGGCGTAAGCGCGCACTAGTGCAAAGATCCGGGCATAGTGGTCCAGATGAGGATCGTTATAGTTCATGATCTCCATCTGCCCCCAGTGAATCCCCTCAAATCCCAGGTCGATGTATGACCTCGCAAGGAAGTAGAACCAGAGCTGTGTTTCTGTCTGGCTGACATCGGGCACGCTGGCGGTTGAGCTCCAATTGCGGCTGCGCTGCGATGGTGGGTAGAGGATCGCTTCATAGCGGAAGTTTCTCTTCTCAACAGGCAGGCCCAGCGCGGTGAAGGTCCAGTCAGGCACTGGCACCTGCTCTACTTCCGTGGAGACGATCTCAAAGATGCATGCCTCAAAGATGGCATCTGGGGAGATGGCGCGCACCAGCGCCATTTGCTTGCGGGCCAACTCAAAGTTCGCCAGAAGTTTGGATTCGCCGCCCCACAAGCAGATACTCCGACCCATGTATCGAGCGCCAATGTGCTTCAACATGCGGATGTTGTCCTGCGTGTTGCCAACAGCGCTCAGCAAGCCCTGCATCGTGATGGCTCGCGAGAGGTAGTTCTCCAACACCTCGCGCGAGATCGTGCGATTGAATTCATAATTACCTCGAGGTGTGCTGGATGAAATAAGGGCAAAAGCAGGCGCTGTCCACACGACCGCCGAAGCCGCAAGTGATGCAGTCAAAAACTGTCGTCTCTTCACAGACTCTCCTGGGATGGATGCGCCTAACGTTGCGATACGGTTGCAATTATCCGCATGCTCACAAGCGCCAAATCATCTTACGCCTCAGGCAAATTATGTGAATTCGAAATTCATGAGTGAACTGAGAGAGCTTTCCGGGAGGCCGTACTCGTCGCGTCGTGCGCCGACGAAGCCATCGTCGGTATGACCAGGCAATCGATGCACGATGATCCGGTCATACCGACTTTTGATGGTTCACTCTGCTGCACATTTCTTCCGTGCACATGCGGCCATGTCAGAAGGAGTATCTGAGTGCGAACTGCATTGATCGAGGGCTGTTGGTCTGCGATGTTGCTACGCCCAGAGTTGGTGAGGTGATGCCGCCACCGCCTGCGCTGAAGAGTGGATGGTTGAACAGGTTAAATGCTTCTCCGCGGAACTGAAGCTGGTGTTCTCCAATGATCTGGAAGTTCTTGATGACGGAAAGATTCGTTTGGAAAATCCAGGGCTGCCATCCTACGGAACGCGTTGTGCCGTACTGGCCGGCTGCAGGTTGCGCGAAGCATGCTGGATTGAAGATGTTGAATCGTGTGCGATGAAATCCTTGCATGGGATTGCAGGTTAGGTTCGCGTAAACGGAATGGTAAGGACTGGTATCCGCGTTGTTGTTTGCGGTTACGGTGATTGGCTGGCCCGATGCGAAGTACTGGAGGCCTGCGAGCTCCCAACCGCCAATGATCTCGCGATTAATGATGTTGTTTGAGTTCAGGAAGCGTTTGCCAGGACCGAACGGAAGGTAATAGATCGGACTGATGTTAATGTCGTTTTTCCGATTGAAGCTGGCGGGGCCATAGGTTAGCTCTGGATGATAGATCGACTGGATATCGCTGTTGTCGCCATCGATGCTGTTCAATGCCTTCTGGAACGTATAGGCGACCAGAAGCTGGAAGTCTCTGGAAAGTCTGCGATCAAGCTTCACACCTAACGCGTGGTAGTTTGCGCTGTAAGCATTGAGTTGGCCGTCGATGGGACCTCCGTTGGGGTAGGGACGGACATCAAGTTTGCCGGACGTATTTCCTGCAGAGAGCGCGATTGGCTGATTCAGATCAGCGCGTGCAGATTGGTGGCGAGTCACGTTGCCGAGGTACTGCACCGTGAGCATCGTGCTGCTTCCAAGCGTGCGTTCTACGTTCAGGTTCCATTGTTGGGTGGACGTGTCTTTGAGCGTGGGGGTGATGGAGTAACCACCCTGGCCTGGAACTGACGGCGGGTTGGCGATGAATAAGTTCTGAATGTTTACCGGCGATTGAATGTTCAGGCTATAGCTCTGTGCCACCACGTTGGGAGAGTAGAGCAGCATGAACTGCAGGTTGTTGTAGAGGATGGGCGCGTAGTAAATGCCATAGCCACCGCGGATGGCAGTGTGATCTGAGGCTTTGTACGAGAAGCCCACGCGCGGTCCCCAATCGTTATAGTTCGCGTTCCAAGCTCCGGATCGATTGGAGTTTGTTGCAAGCAAATAGAGAGCACCACGACCGTTCTTGTCCGTGGGCGGGTTGATGTAGTCGTAGCGCAGACCGAAGTTCAGCGTGAGGCGTGGTGAAGCTCGCCAGTCATCCTGAACGAATCCGGAGACGTCGAATTCGCGGAACGCCCCGGCTGAGTTGCCAGTCAGACCGCTGCCTCTGACAGGGAATCCAAGTTCTAGATCAGCTAGCGCATTGCCTTGATCCGATGCGCTGCGCTTGCCAGCGACGTACTGCGATGTTGCTGTTCCGTCGAAGGTGTAGTTGCCATTGTTCGTGACGACCCAATCACCATTGAACTGAACACGGATGAATTCGCCACCGAAGCTGATGGTGTGATTTCCGTGTGTCCAGGTGACCTGGTCTGTGAGCTGATACCGGTTCTGGATGGCGCCCTGCGGAGAGTATGGATCGCCGAGCGAGGTGTAGTTTGACACTGCAATTGCGGGCGGTGTCGATTGCTCCAGTAGAGGATTGAGGTTGTTTAGTCCGTAGAACGCGGCGTAGTTTTTTGCACCTGTTCCTTGCTGTGTGCGGAACAGATTGCTGCGGTTGTAGCCGACTCTGAACGCGTTGACGATGCGATCGTTGAAAATCTGCGTGTCTGTGATGGAAGCGTTCGTGCCTGTGAGGGGAACGCTGATACCAAACAGGCCGGGAGTGATGGTGGTTCCACCGCCCGAGTGGCTGTTACGAGCGACCGTGCCGAAGAGCTGGTTCTTCTGTGAAATGTTCCAGTCGCCTCGAGCAAGGTACTCGTCATAGTTGCTGCTCGACGGCAGATTGATCCGATAGTTGATGTTGTTCACGAGCGGGGCGTTCGGCAGCGGATAGTTTTGCAGCCACTGTTGCGCGAACGCGCTGATCGTAGGAATTTTGTTACCCGGAAATGGGTTGGAGGTTCCGGTTGCCGCGTTGTAGGTCGAGGGATCGTAAATGGTCGGATCAGCCGAGAAGTCCCCGCCGCGCTCTGCCAATGTAGGAACGCGATTCTGTGAGAGGCCCGAGGAGTGGCTGCGCAGACCGGAGTAGTCGAAGAAGCCGAAGATCTTGTTGCGATAGATGGGGCCACCGATGTTGCCGCCGAAGAGGTTGTAGCGCAGTGGTGCTTTGGTGGTCGCAAACCAGTTCTTTGCGTTCGCTGCGTCGTTCTGCAGGAAGTCGTACACGGTGCCATGGAACTTGTTGGAGCCGCTCTTTGTGATGACGTTGACCACGGCAGGTTGCCGGAAGATGGCAGGAGCGTTGCTGTAAAGCGTGTTGACTTCTTTCGCTGCCTCTACGGACGCAAGTATGTTTGCCGTCTGGGTAAGAAGGTTGGTGTTATCGATACCGTCTTGAAGAAACTGCGTCTGGTTCGGGCCCAAGCCGGAGAGGATGACTGCGTTGCTTGTCTGGCTATAGAAGCTCTGGTCACCGGCTGATGTGGAAGCGTCCGTGCCGGCCTGAGAAGCTGGTCCCAATGTGGCGATGCTGAGAATACTGCGTCCACCATTGGGAAGCGTGGTTAACTGCACGCTGTCCACGGAGGTAGCCAACTCATGGCTGTCTGTCTGCAGAGCGACCGATCCTGAGGAACTGGTTACTGTGACCTCGTCCGAAACGTTGCCAACCTTCAGGTGAACGTCCAGGTTGAGGCCACCCAGGGTCAGCGAAGCCGGAAGCACCGTTTTGGAGAACCCCTGTACGGCGACCGTTACGCGGTACGAGCCGACAGTTAACGAGGGGGCGGTATAGAAGCCGTTTGCGTCAGTCGTCACTACGCGTGTTGCGGTGGTTTCCACATTTTGAATGCTGACGGGAACGTTTGGCATCGCAGCGCCCGAGGCGTCCGTTACGGCTCCTGAGAGGGTAGCGAGGTTGGTCTGTGCGTATGCCTGTCGCTGGGGAATTACCAGAACGCATGCTGAAACCAGAGCTGGAAAAACAAAACTGGCAAGTGCCGCCACTCTTCGCTGTTCCGCACACCGCATCTGTGCCATTTTCTTTTCGCCGTCCGCTACCGGCCGCATCACTTCTGAAATGAACCAGGGTCGCATCTTTACCTCCAAATCACAGCAACTGTGAAAGACCTTTTTTATTGCTTCGGCAAGCTCTAAGGTCCGTCCGAATCGACTGTCAATATTCAGCAGGTGTGGTGTAGGTACGGTGCTGTACGGACGTGTCCTCTATATTCGTCAGTACCTTACGGGGCAAGGCATGCTTCGGCGTGACCGCAGGCGTAGGCCAATCGCGGACGTGAAATTACGTTTCGAGAAGGTGGTGCTGCCCAGTGTCAAAGACTGCGACAGCTACCAGACTTTGCTGGCAATCACTTGGACTGAAGTGGGAGCGCAATTTACCAATGAGGTGTGGAGGACCAGTTCGATGTTCTTGCTTAGAAGGTCTGACTTGGGGATACCGGATAAAGCCTTCATCTGTACGGGATCTGTGACGAAGTCTGCGACCGCGTGTGTTCCGCAGGTGGAAAGGCCGGCAATGGCCAGCACCGGAGCTCCAGCCTTTGAGTCCATCACCCGGAATACAAGAGCGTAGTCATCCATCATGCGTGGCGTCATCTCTGCCTTCAGAGGGTTATGCCACCGCCGGTGAGCGCCTGCTCGTTCGCGGATTCCAAAGCCCCGATCGAAATAAAACGGCAGACTCTCATTCATAACTCGCGTCCAGTAGTTATCAAAGGATCCGATCAGAATGAGCGGCGATCCTTTCAGGTCCATGTAGGGGAGGTCAGGACCGGATCGCATCACCGGAGTTCGGTTGTACTTGCTTAGAAATGCGGAGACTCGGATATCGGCGTACACCGAACCGGTGAGCATACCTTCGCCATACGAGAAGACCTGATTGGGGCCCATTTTCGGCAAATCGGCTGTGGGAGGCTCTGGTACGCGTATAGGCCAATAGAGGTCTGCGGGGGAGGAAGCTTCGTCAGCCGGAGATTCCGGTTCATAGACTGGCATGGTCCCGGTGTAGATATAGACGGGCTGCTTTCCCTTTATGATCGGTGCCCACAGCGCATCCATTTCTTGTTGTTGGGGACGCAGGAAGAACCACCATGCTCCCACCAGAACTACGGCGAGCACCGCGGCGATGGACGCCGCTTTGAAGCCTACCCATCTTCTGAAAGGCGACAGGGCCGCGGGAGGAGAATCGGGCGTCACGATCGTCGGCTGTGGTGTTTCGATCGCCGGGACGATGTTCGTAATCACCGGAATGGACATGGGGGCGGGCTTCGTTCCGCCAAGAAGCGACTGCGTGCGCTTACCCTTGGTGATCGGCCGGGACACGAACACAGGACGATATGTACCGTTCGGAATCACAATCTGGACGGAGGACTGCTCCGCAGCCGAACCCTCGTAGTACTGGGCAAGCCGTTTTCGGAGCAAACCCATACGGGAGCGAACGATAGGATCTTCGGTCGTGTCGTAATCGGGACGGCGGCCGAAAACGTAGATCCCAATCATCCGCTCCTTGAGGTTTTCGTCATTTCCCTTAATTGTCTCTTCGACTACGAATCGCAACAAGGTCTGCAATTGCTGGCTGTCTTTGAAGCGCGTGCTGCGGAGGATCTGATCTAACGTTTCCGCAATTTGTTCAGAGGAGTGTTCCAGTTCGCCCTGCGACCGTTCGCAGGTGGTTTCGATCTCGTTTATGGCAAGCATCGCTTCACCTCGAATCCCGTCTATCTCTCGGCAGCCACCGACAGACGTTGAATCGTTTCAGAGGAGCCATGATACAGCACCGCACCTGCACCGTTCCGGCAGGACGTTGACAGCACGAAGGTGCCTGTCTGAGGGTGGGAATCGTCATAGGACGAAACGAAACTGCCCCAATGTGCGGTGAAGGTTTCTATTCACCCTTGCCTCCTCAGA
Source organism: Terriglobus roseus (assembly GCF_900102185.1). NCBI lineage: Bacteria > Pseudomonadati > Acidobacteriota > Terriglobia > Terriglobales > Acidobacteriaceae > Terriglobus > Terriglobus roseus. The sequence goes on from NZ_LT629690.1 coordinate 1,093,192, forward strand.
CGGACGGCAAGGAAACCGGCACACATTCCCGTGGCACCGCTGTATTGAAACGAATCAAACAGAAGCGCCAAACGAAGGAGTTTTGTGCATCGTAGGGAATTCATTGCCAGGGCGGGCGCCACGCTGTTGCATGGTGGACTGATTGGAAGTCAAGCCGCCATAAAGCCGCCGAAGGCAGATGCCTGCATCACTGCGGCGTACTACTTTGGAAATTTCCATGTGGACCCTCGGAACGAGGAGGCTCACGGCAAGGGGTGGACGGAGTGGAATCTGGTCAAGGCTGCTACTCCGCGGTTCGCTGGTCATCATCAGCCAAAAGTGCCTCAGTGGGGCTACGCTGATGAGGCCACCCCAGAAGCCTTCCGACAAAAGATTGACGCAGCCAGTCAACACGGTGTCGACGCTCTGATCTTCGACTGGTACTGGTATGAGGATGGGCCATTCCTAAACGGCGCGTTGGGCAAGGGCTATCTGATGGCCCCAAACAATCGCGACGTCCGATTCGCGCTGATGTGGGCTAATCATGACTGGATTGATTTGCATCCCGCCAAGCTCGATAGCCCTGGGAAGGTGCAGTTTCACGGCGGGATTTCACGCAAAGCCTTCGACACGATGTGCGAGCGCGTCGTCCAACTGTTCCAACATCCCTCCTACCTCAAGCTGGATGGGGAACCTTATTTTTCTATTTACGAACTCTTTCGATTTATCGAGGGGATGGGTGGCGTCTCACAGGCGGCACTGGCACTGGATGCATTACGACAAAAGGCGCGTGCTGCAGGTTTTCCCGGCGTCCATATCAACGCAGTCACCTGGGGTGTGAAGCTTTTGCCGGGCGAAACAGAAGTACAAAATTTGCCACAACTCCTCAAGCAATTGCGAATCGACAGCACTACCTCATATGTGTGGATTCACCACGCCCAACTCTCACAAGAGTTCCAAACGGAATACGAAGACGTGCGACGACAGTACGAAAAGTACCGCGACAAGGCCTCTGACGACTTGGGTTGCATGTACTTTCCGAATGTAACGGTTGGCTGGGATGCCTCGCCTCGCACATGCCAGACCGATAATTTCCGTGTGAGCGGATATCCGTTTACATCGGTAGTCGTAAACAACTCTCCGCAAGCTTTCGCAGACGCTCTCCGTTCAGCCAAGAAATTTGCAGTGGAGCATCTACCCGCAGGCAAGCGTTTGGTCACGCTTAATTCATGGAACGAGTGGACAGAGGGTAGCTATCTGGAGCCTGACATGGATCACGGGACTGCCTATCTGGATGCTGTCCATGAGGTCTTTGGATCGTCCTAATCCAAGTTATCGCTCCAACGTCATCAAGCTCATCTTTGAAGGGGCGACTATCTTAGAGTCACGCCAGAAGAGAGGCCTCGTTCGAGGCATCGTTGGAACGTCACATAGAGAACCAAATGGAATTATGGAGTTCGCGCGTTTTGATCTTGGAGATGTCATCCGAAAAGAGAATGGGACGGAGACTCCAAGAGTTCTTCGTATCGTTGCAGGCAATCCGCTCATTATGAAGGAAATGGTGAAACACGTACCCGACGCCGGCTCCTATGCGCCCGTGGCCATCCTGATTGATGAACGTGCCGATGGAATCCATATCTCATACGACACTATGGTTTCGCATCTTGCTCCGTACGGTAACAGCGAAGCTCTCCGAGTAGCGACAGACCTTGACATCAAAATCGAAACAATCATGGCTGCTGCGAAATAGGTTCCTCGTAATTGATTGGTAGAGCGTCGTGGCACGTCGTTACTTGGAAAGTCGACAGCTCCATTGTGCCTCAGGCCACCGACGTCTCGAATTGTCACCATCTTGTAAAACAACCGTTTGTTCTTCGTACGACAGGTGATTGCAACGGCCTAACTAGTCCATAATCCCAAGTAAGTATCGGATCATGGAGCAGAGATACGTAGGACATGCAGTTACCTATTCAAGATCGAGCCTTCTGGGAGCGATTCGCAGAAGACTTATATGTCCGGGATATGCCCACTGCGGAACTCTGCGTGTCCCAACTTGCCCCGTCCACGTTCGGGAGAATCCGGAGCAGAGAAGGTTTACCGGAAGTCACGGAGGGACACGGGGCCGCACATGACTATCTGCTTGCGCTTCAGTTGGCGGAAATACCCTTTATCGAGCAACTCCTGGCGGCCAAGAAAGTATCGACGGGGTCTTATCCAGCTGGCGGTGTCAGTGTGATTCCTTTTGAAGAGCGTCCGAGAATTTTCCTGCCTGGGTCATTCGATACTTTGATAGTGCGGATAACGCAGGTCTCCCTCGACGAGATAGCCTATTCTCACCGGATCCCTCGAGTGGATCGACTAAGCCAGACGTTCGGACGCATGGATTCTGTCGTGCACAATCTGGGCCAAGTTCTCGTCTCGACATTGCAGCAACCGAACCATGCTTCGAAGTTTTTTGTCGACCATGTTTTACACGCGCTGAATTGTCACCTGGCTTTTTCCTATGGCGGCATTCCACCGGTGGCAACACATGTCCGAGGCGGCCTCACAGCGCGGCAGGTGAAGAGGGCGGCGGAGTTCCTCGATGCTCATTTGGATGGAGACATTGACCTTCGGCAGATTGCAGACACATGCTCACTTTCCGTGAGTCATTTCACGAGAGCCTTTAAGCAGACCTTCGGCAAGCCACCGTATCGGTGGTTGATTGAACGCCGGGTTGATAAGGCGAGAGATCTAATGGCAAACTCTCGGCTCTCGATCGCGGATATCGCTATGCAATGCGGATTCGCAGATCAATCTGGATTCAACCGTTCTTTCAAACGCATTCACGGAGTTACTCCGGGAATATGGCGTCGAACGGTCGTTAATTAAAGGTCGGGGTTGATATCTCGCGCTGAAAGATTCTTGTTGATCTCTGACGTGCTGCTGCCGCGGAGGCCGCGTCCCTTTGGGCCATAGGACGCGATGGCGAGTCCGCGGATGTGTCCTTAACAATGGGCATCCCTCCAAGAAAGGTCGGACGTATGAAGCAGCATCGCCAAACCGATAAACCTTGGTCTTTCTCTGAGCTCGTCCGTGATCCGACATTTCTTCTCTCGTCTTTGACTATCCCTGTGGTCTCACAAAATGAAACGGGTTGGCAACCAACTGTTCAATCACGTTTTGATCCCAATCATGGGGCCAAGTGAAGTGCTGAAATAGCCCAAGTGTAGAAGCATCGAATCTTTCCTATCGTCTGGTGAGCCAGCTTGACTCCGTGAACCACGACGTACTGGTGAGATTTGCACGACTACGAAAGGCACACTTTCCTCGGATTCGTGCAGGCGAATAGTCGGAAGATTCAACTCTAAAAGATTGTTGGTGTGCTCCCGTGCCATCGATTTCTAAGGATGCGGAGAGATGTCAATGTTCATAAGGATATTGGCCAGCTTTTGATGGTTTTTACCTATACCCCTCCGCGTGGCGATGGCTAAGCTCACCCCAATAGGACAGCAAATCTTTGGTACCGCTACACAGCTACGTCGTGGTCGGCCTATGCGTTATTCGTACAGACGATCAAGACTGTCGAGCCTGTGAGCCGGTCCCTGTCCAGGGAGTATGACAATGCAGATATTCAAGTTTGTTCGCAAGATGATGGCGTCATGCGCCTTTCTTTTCGCAATCCTTCCCAATGCCAATATGACGGGGCAAACGGCTTCAACAGGAGGAGTGAAGAACGTACTACTTGTCCACGGTGCGTGGGCAGATGGTTCCAGCTGGTCCAAAGTCATTCCTTCGTTGGAGGCCAAGGGACTGCATGTCGTCTGTGTTCAGATTCCTCTCACGTCGTTTGCGGACGACGTTTCAGCGACGCAGCGTGCGATTGCGCTTGAGGATGGTCCGGTCTTGCTAGTAGGGCATTCGTACGGTGGGGCTGTTGTCACGGAAGCCGGGAATGATCCCAAGGTCGCCGGAATCGTCTACGTGGCGGCGGTAGCTCCGGACAAAGGCGAATCCGCATTTGGATTGATTACAAGCGTACCCACTCCCGTCGGTACCGAACTGCGGCCGGATAAGAGTGGCTTCATAAAGTTGACACCTAAGGGAATTGCGGAAGATTTGGCACAGGACCTCTCGGCGAAAGAGATCTCGGTTCTAACGGCAACGCAAGTGCCTACAAGTGTCGGTGCAATGAAGGGAGAGATCACGACCCCAGCGTGGAAGTCGAAGGCCTCGTGGTACATCATCGCCGCAAACGACCGCACTATTTCCCCGCAACTCGAAGCTGCCGAAGCAAAGAAGATTGGTGCAGCAACGACTACGGTTGCCTCAAGCCACGTCGTTATGCTGGCTCAACCGTCGCAGGTCGCGAATGTAATTTTGGACGCGGCCTCGAAAGCCACCTCGAAGTAACGCTTCCGGGGCAGGTCTTTCGGGTGGAAGTCCTCCTTCTGTGAAGGCTTGCCTCTTGAGCTGTAGCTTTGGTTTCAGCCGTAGCCCCGCCCGCTCCTTCCGAGGTAGATGGCGCCGAGCAATGGCCTCAACAAAACGCAAAGACAAGGACGAACTCATGCTCCACAACTTCTACGTGAAGGGCGCTATGCGCTTTCTGATTCCAACAATCTCCATGGCTTTAGCGGGGTGCTCCTCTAGTAGTGTGCGAGGACTTCCGCCGGTGCAGGCTGCCGGTCCAACAGGTGTTAAAAACGTCCTGTTGGTGCACGGAGCCTGGGCGGATGGCTCGTCATGGAATCCCGTCATTACAAATCTCAACGCCGATGGATATAGCGTGACGGCCGTCCAGCTTCCACTCACGTCTCTCGCTGACGACGTTGCGACGGTCCAGCGCGCTCTTGCACGAGTCACCGGCAAGACGTTGTTGGTGGCACATTCCTATGCAGGTGTCGTCATTACTCAGGCGGGCAACGATCCGAAGGTTGCCGGTCTGGTGTATGTGGCCGCGTATGCACCTGACAATGGAGAGTCTGTAATGGACCTCAACGGCCAGGTGGCGGCCACGCCGATCATGAATGATTTGATACTCGATGCGAATGGTTACCTTACAATCACCGCTGCTGGCATGGCGGCTGACTTCGCGCCAGACCTTCCGCCCGAACAACAGACGACCATTGCCGCCACGCAAGGGCCCGTTTCCGCCCCGAATGGGTTTGGCGTAAAAGTGTCTCAGGTGGCATGGAAGAGCCTGCCCTCCTGGTATGTTGTGTCGAGCAATGACCACGTCATATCGCCGACTCTCGAAATGAATATGGCAAAGCGAATGAACGCGACGACAACGACGCTGGCATCTGGCCATCTCGCGATGTTGAGTCACACTGCAGACGTAACGAAGGTTGTGGAGACAGCTGCAGCTTCGCTGAGGCCCTAACGTCACCTAGACAGCAATGAGACATTGACGGGGGCGGATCTTCTGTCGTCCGGGAGTTAAGGAATTGGCATCAGCATGTTGGATGGCTGCAAGAACCTGTGCTCGCTCGAACCGATGACCGTCCTTCAGCGAAGGGACTTGGAAGGATTTGAGAGAGCCACCCGCGTTCTTCGAATTACTTTGCGGCTGCAGCCTTCAGCGTGATCCTGTATAGCGAAGATCGCGCTCCAATGTAAAGCGTGTTGCCGCTGATGGCCAACGAGGAAGGACGCTCCGGGATCTCCACCGTGCCCAGCAACTTACCCGCGCGGTCATAGACGAAGAGTTGCGCGCCGGCCACGTACACGTTTCCATCTGTGTCTTGCACCACGGACGTTCCACTGCGCGTGATGAACGTCATTGCGGTGAGATGTGTCAACGCGTCCAGTGAAACGCGGTACACCTTATCATCTTCTTCGCTGACTGCAAGTGCGCTCTCGCCAACGCGGAATGCTTTGAGTTGCACTGACTGCTGCACGCCCTTCCAGCTTCCACCAGCAATCACTGCCGTGTTTGTGCTCGGGCCGTAGAAGTAGCTGCGTGGCTCGTTCTCTGTTGCGCTGACCAGCGCCATGTTGCTGCGGCCAGAGTATACAAATCCCTGATGCGCCACGATGCGCTGGATGCTGCCTATGTCGTTGTGGAAGCCGACCGGAATTAGCAACTGGACATCTTGCTTCGGGCCGCCGTCGGTCAGTTTTGCTGTTGCTCCGGTCTTCGTGTTCACGCTATAGACAGCCTTATCGCGATCGACCGCAAGCAGCGTCTCACCGCTGCCCGGCCACGCAAGCACCATGGGCTCCGGAACGGTCCTGGTCAGTACCTTTGCGGTCCCGGTGGTCTCATCCAACTGTGCAACAGTCGCAAGCGTTGCATCTGCAAAGTAGAGCGTGCCCTGGCCATCGACGGTAAGACCGGATAGATCGCGATACCCCGAGATGAGCTTCTTCAACTCGGACGTGAAGATCGGCAAACGCATGGGCTTCAGCGGCGATTGCGGTGCCTTTGCGCGAAGCCGGAAGCTGGTGAAATCATGCGTCCGAATCCTTGTATCGTAGTCCTCGTCGATCAGACTGTTGTCAAAAGCCAAACGCGTCATGCTGAACACGTGGACATTCGCGAAGCGGATGTTGTCTGAATCCGTCGCCGTGGTGGCCGCAAGCTTCGGGATGACGTTACGTGAGACACGATAGTTGAACAGGTTCGCGAAGGTGATGTTCTTTGCGTTAACCAGCTCTACTGCAGTGGCGTCCGCGCCGTTGGGCTTTTCTTCCTCGGTCTGCAGTGCGTAGACCGTCCAGTTCGCGGCGTCATGAAACTGCACTTCGTTCTGCATATGGTGCTCGCACGAAATCTGGTAGGCAATGGAAGGTGTTTGCGTGTGTTCCACCAGCAGACCGGAGCGAGCTGTCGTGTCCGCCGTCCATACATCACGGAATAGTCCACCTCCTCCATCGCGCACCCATAAGCTGGGGTATTGCGAGGCCCGCATATCTGGCCGCTGCGCAATGGGCACAGTTGAACGCACGAGCTTTGGAGCGATGACCGGACGTGCTCGTAGACCGGCAGGGAAGTTGACGTCATGCATGAGTGAGCGAGGTCCGCTCCGCCACACCACACCTGCGGCACGCGGCGCAATGTCTCCGGTGAATACACCAAGACCGCTGACGATCTCGTGCCCGTTCTGTGCAGTCTCCAGTAAAGGCACCGCCGCCTCAGCGCCTATGAAATTGGCATCGTTATCCTGCACCATCAGCACGGCCGTTGCGGGATTCAGTCCCACTAGGACAGTGTCAGGTTTGGTATGCAGTGTGCCTCTTAGCCGATACATCCCGGTTGGAAAATACAAGACGCGATGTGAATCGATGGCGTGCTGCAGTGCTGCGGTATCGTCTGTGCCACCATCTCCCGTTGCACCAAGCGTGCGTACGTTTGTCCATTCGCTTACTGGCGGCATGATTGGAATGTCACTCAGTGGAAGACGTGGCGCGGACGTCAGACGCTTCTTGCCAGACACGGTCAACGCTAGTGCGCCTTCGCGTCCGTCTCCCAGAATCTGCTGACCGGCAGTCATGTTCGCGACGATGTAGTATCGATCCCCGCTGGGCGGCAAAGTGGCGGACTTCAAGGCTCCAACCGGGTCGGCGACCAACGTTGCTACGTGGTCGCACAGGATGTTATCGAGTGTGACCTGATTGTGCTGGCTTGTTGTGTCACCCAGGACGAAGGCGGTCCCGCTAATGTTCTTCAGCAACAGGTCCTTCGCATACAATTGCTCCGGCATGTTCTGCGGTGTCTCGATAGCGATGGGCGCGTCGCTGATCTCATCGCGCACCAACGTCATTCCCACTTCCTGCGTATGGATGGCTGCGCGCCGCTGTCCGTGGATGCGCGAGTCCATCAGCAGGAACTGCCAGGCTGGAGCGGTGCGGACACTCACAATGCCATACTCGCCGCCATCAATGTCCAGGTTTTCAGCCTGATTGCCGACGTCCTCCAATGCCGCGCGACCTTCACCTACGCTGAAGTGCATGTGATCCAGGAACGAGTGCTGCGCGACATGAAACCGCACTGCAATTGCTGCGGGATTGCCGCCACCAATCTCGAAGTCAATGTTGCTTAGTCCGCTGTAGAACGTGAATTCGTTCGCGTCCATGATGGCCGCACCCGCGGCGGGTTTGTTTGCAGCGAACTGCAGCATGTATCGGCCGGTACCGAGGAAGCCGTGGCCGCTTTGGAATCCAGGCGTATTCGGTGCCAGCACCATGACCGGCCGCCGTGCTCCGTATCCGAAGATACGAACGCCGGACCATAGGTAGACCGTCTTCGTTATGCGATAACGCCCTTGTGGCAGGAAGACGATGCCGCTGCCTGTGGTATCTGCAACCTTGTCGATGGCTGCCTGCAACGCCGCTGTGTCATCGGCAACACCGTCGCCATGCAGTTCACTCGCTGTCACGGCCAGGGCATCATCTGGCTTTGTAAGGTAAACGGATTGTGCCTGGGACCTTGCAGTGACGATCGACAGAAGAAGCAAAAGCAAAACACACATGCACGCCCTCAGAACCTAAAGTCCGCAACAGCATACGGGCGCGATGATAGAGGGGTAAAGGTTTGATTGTGGGGCCGAAATAAATACGCTGTTACACCAGAGCGGATGTCAACGATGACTTTTGGGCGATAATGGGCGCACCAAAGAAACATGATGACGAAAAGGCCTGCCACGTATCTCGGAGCGGCCGTGGCTCAGACGCTTGGCCATGGGAAGCCGGATTTCTTGTCGGGAAGAGTTTCCTGAATTACCGCAAGCGCGGTGGCACCCGTTCGACGCCGTTGCCCGATTTCTATATCGGAGCGCACGCGGCAATCGCCAATCTTGCTCTCCTGACGCGCGATATCAAACCTATTTCCCAACGCTTGAGCTCCTTGCGCCGTCAGCGAAATAAAGGGGCGTCCGCTGATCTCAATTGCAGCATAGGCAGCTAGTTTCGAGATCGTCGCGTTGGGCATGACTTCGGCGTCTTATTCCCATTCACCACAACCCAGCCATTATCCGCGGTAGGGTGTGTGGAACAGTGCACGTCGTGGATACCGGCAACCCAGAGTCCGCCGGTGGTATAGCCCTCCCCATAGGCGAACACCGAGTCCCCAGGCTTTGCAGATACAACGCCGTCAAGACTGTCGTTAATGGCAATCTGAATCTTTGCCGCCTGTCCATCGGGGAGCTTCACATTCACGGTGATGATGTGGTGAGAACCATGTTTGCCACCACTGTTCACACGAGTGCCCGCAGAGATGCCGCACGCCATGACGTTCTCAACGTAGCCCTTCGGATGTTCCTGAATCATGGTCTGCAGCTTTGCATTGACCTGAGGAGAACAGGTTGACGGCACGGGGACATCGCGCCCTTGGGCATGCATCAGGACGGGGCATAGGGCCGTTACGACCACCACTGCTGAAAATAGCTGGACACGCATACTGCAATTCTCCTCTTTTGGATATGAGAGCCTCATGCAAAAGTCGATTGCGGCGGAGCCGTCGTAGTCCGTTGCGCAAAGCCAGTTGCCAATACAAGGACAAATGCGGAACCGATGCCCCATGACTCACCGCGCCGCAAGACCCTTCGTTCGCATGCGGTCGATCATAGCGTGTTCCGATCTGGTGAGAACCTCTGGCCGTCCCAGCATCAGCCACTCCTAGAGCTTTCCCTTGATCTTGATGGTTATGGCAGTCCGACTCGATGTACCAAGTCGGCGAATCGGGGATCGCTACGGATTGGATCGAAATATGGATGACTTTTTAGGAACTGGAGGATATTCGATTTCTCTCTGTAAGCCTGCTCAAGCCAGTAGAACGCCTGTTCTTTGTCGTCAAGGCCCAAGTAAGCATTCACAAACGCACCCGAAGGAACGTAGCCCACAGTCTTGCGTTGGTTCAATTGTGCGAGGAGCCGGAGCGCATCGCTACGCCGACCTGCATGGGCATACGCTCGGATGAGAACGCCTGTCGCTGCAGGACTTCCCGAGAGGGATACTGCCTTCTCCAAGAAGGGGATCGCATCCGCCGGCTGATTGTTGGCGATCAGTGAGAACCCAAGGCCCGTAAGATCACTCACACTGTTAGGTTGTGTGGCCAATGCGCTACTTTCCTCGCGAATGGCTTCATCGTAATGGCGAGCCTGAAATAGGATCCAGGCCACGCTGCCGCCTGAGACACCGACGGGGTCTAGCGCCCGGGCGTGTTGAATCGCCGTTACGGCTTCGTCAGCACGTCCCTGACACACCAGCCATAGAGCGAACCATTGATAAGCTTCTGCGTTGTTCGGATTCAGTGCGAGCGCGCGCTTATATTCCGCTTGCGCTTCCGCCCAGTGCCATTCCTCCTGTAGAACGTTTGCCAGCATGACGTGGGCTTCTACTAGACCGGGATCAATTGCCAGGGCTTGTCTCGCGAAGTCAGCGACTTTGGGCCGTGTCTCTTCCGGAGAAACTCCTGCAGAGACCGTTCCGAGCATCGTGTAGGCCTCTGCCAACCCCAGGTAGGCTGGTGCGAATGCCGCATCTCTGTGGAGAGCGTCTTCGAAAAGAGGAATGCTCTGCTCAAGCTGAGCCCTATTGCCCTGCGCTAAAACAAACCGGCCTTTCAGATAGCTCTCGTAGACTTCAGGCGCAACAGGTTTCACGGAAGTAAGTCGCTGGCGTTCCTCTCCGGTTAGTGTCACTTGTACCTTTTCGGCGATGGACTGCGCTAATTCGCTCTCTAAGGTGAGTGCGTCGCTCATTTGACGGTCATAGGTTTCAGACCAGAAGTGCGTGTCTGTCGAGGCTCGGATCAGTTGTGCAGTCACGCGTATGCGGTCGCCTTCTCTGATCACAGAGCCTTCGACCACTGAGTCGACGCCGAGCATCCTCGCAATTTCGGGAACGGACATTTGTGGGGTCTTGAAACGCATTACGGATGTGTGCGAGACCACACGCAGCCCGCGGATACCCGCTAGGCGCCCGATGAGAGCTTCGGTCATTCCGTCGGCAAGATACTCCTGTCCTGGATCGCCAGACAGGTTTCGCAGTGGGAGCACAGCCAGCGAAGGAATTCTGGTCTCACCAATTTCTGTTGTCGGATGCCGAAGCATGAGCCACGCAGCAATCGACAGGCAAATACCGAAGACCACAGCGAGAGCAAACCAAAGGCGAGTTCCTGGCTTAACCCTGTGTTGACTCGTGGGGATGGCTGGGCCCGATTCTTCCGCGGGCGCGGCTTCGGGCTCATCAAGGCCAGCCTTTCTGCTCTGGATCCAGCAATCCAACTCTGCCGGCACGGCATAGACAGAGCCTCGCTTTTCGTGGAGATGCCGATGGACGGGCATCGCCTCCCGCTTCTCCCAGCGCTGAACTGTCGTGACGTCCCGTTCTAGATATGCCGCGATCTCTTTCCAGGAATCAAGCCGGTCTTCGATCGCTTTTCCAGCAGACGGTGTGTCGGGAGCCATCACGATCTCCAGAGGTCCGCAGGTCTGGCGGACGGGGAATTCGATTGTACCGCCGCCCTCAGAACGCACAGCAAAAGACGGCATTTGACTGTAACTCGATGAAATATACCGATTCAGCCTCTTACTGCTTGAGGTCGTCCGCCGGGGTGGTCCATCGTGTCTTCGGACGCCCCGTAGTTCCTGGAAGACGGGTCCGTCAGAGAACAACATTCCAGCACCACCGGCCCTGGTACTTCATTTCAGGGCAGCGAGAGAGGCACACGATGGGAACGTTCAATCTCACAGTCGATTCGATAGGCATCACCCAGACCCGCTCGAAACACGAGGACACGAACTACCTGGGCCTGTTGCTGAGGCTGGGAAGCCTGGATCCGATGTTTACGATTCAGCCCCTCAACGATATGAATAACGGCAATCATGTCGTTGATGTTTCAATTCCCGGGTTTGACTTCGGTCAGGACGACATTCTTGCTTTCAATTACTTGGTAGTGAATGCCGGCTCTACAAGCCCCGACCAGGCGAGGGCGGTATTGAAGGCTGCTCAGGCTGCGTGGTTGTCGGGCACTGGACCTGTTCCTCCTCCCCCTGCTCCTCACCTGGCGTCAGCCAACGGGATCGATACGGATTATCTCGTCGCGCAGTTGGCGGGTATTCTCCGATCTTCCTGCGACGGCATTGTTGCGGCGGAACAAAACCAGCTCGTCTTTAGTCAGTTGCCCATTTCTCATCTGACGTCACATCCCGGAACGCACTCTCCGTCCGGCTGCGGAAACAATTCCCAATACACAGTTCAGTGGCACATTGCTCCCGCCCAGGTGATGCCTCCATTGCAGACCAAGCAGGACGCGGACAACTTGAAGAACGCCGGCTTCAACGTACACGAGGCAGGAACCGGCCTGTACGTGCAAAACCAAAATCCCCAAGCCGGTGTCTGGATTGACTCCACAACCAATATCTCGGTCGCTCTCGGCACAAAGAAGCCAATAGCGAACTGACGCGCATGTGTCATCGGTCACGAACAACTTCAAGATTGGAGATCTTTCATGAAAAGCAAAGTTCTTGCTGTAGCAGTACGCGTGCTCTCCGTCCTCTTATTGGCTTCGACCGCACATCTCCGTGCCCAGGATCACCAACCACTACACTTGAGCGGCCTCATCAACGACTACACACCGCTGAGTGCTACCGTCAAAGGCAGCCCATGGGAAATGCACGGACAATGGTCAATGGACATTTACCCAGAGCGGGGTACCGCAGATTTCTCTGCGGATATGACAATGTCCGGCTATGGAACAATATCGACGGGCGCAGTCGACCCGACCCAACCCCTGGTGAACCCTCATACACATCACATCAGGTTGCAGAATGTCAGGATCTCCTCGGACATAAGTAATTGCCCGGTATACCTTCCGCCCGCTACCAAGATGGGCTTTCAATTGAACGACGTGGTCAAACTCTTGACCGGAAATGGAAGCATCGCTCCCTTCGAAACGGACCCGCCTTCGTCGACACTGCAGGTTTGCATCAGTGGAGGGGATGACGTCCGATACTCGCTTCCGAATTCGAATATCACTCTTGTCTTCGGAGGTCCGGCAACGACACATTTTGGATCGCAGGCCATCCATGGCGTCGTGCGTCCTGCCAGCGAAGAGGACGGTAAGGGACATCGGTAGTAAGCATGTACACAAATGCCTTCCGGATTACTGTCCGGAGGGCATCGTGTTTGTTCGTCAAACTAGAGATGCGAGCTCGATCGATCCGGGAAGAAACATTCGTGACCGGGCACATGTTGCAAGCTTTCGAACGACGCCTGATGCGGGCCGTTTGTCTCACATGAAATGCAACTCGTAACTGCGACGTATCAAAGCATTTTGTTTCGCCATATCAACGAAAAAATCTTGCCAACTATAAATACTGTGTTCCGGTGGATGGATTTCCATGCGTTAGGGCTCCCAATCGATATTGGAGAGTCGGGCGTGAGCGGAGGAAAAGATAGCACTCCTATGGCAATGCCTTCCTACCGAGGGAATTCAATTCTAGAGCTATGATTGGTCATGCATTGGCGCTTGTTCGGCTGCGTGCTTGTCTGCTGCGCGTTATTACACACGATCGTGCCTTCCAATGCGGTGGCGCAAACGGTCGATTGTCATCAGCATCTCTATAGTCCAGAGGCTGGCAAACGGTCCGGTCTCACCGATGGCATCAATGCAGAAGACCTGATCCGGGAACTCGATAAAGCTGGGATCAAACGGGCCGTCGCTTTATCGGCGGCTTATAGCCTCTCCAACCCGAATAAGCCAACCCTTGTGGACGAATATGCCAAGGTGAGGGCTGAAAACGACTGGACGGCCGCCCAAGTTCACGCTCATTCCGATCGACTGACCGGATTCTGTAGTGTGAATCCACTTCGACCGTTTGCACTTGAAGAGATCGATCGCTGTGCGAAAGATCCAAATCTTCGTACCGGCCTTAAGTTGCACTTTGGCAATTCTGATGTGGACGTGGACAATCCGGAAGACCTTGCTAAGCTTCGCAAGGTGTTTCGAGAAGCAAACACGCATCGGATGGCGCTGATCGTACACATGCATGCCAATGTCGATCACCATCGGCCCTACGGCGCTCGAGAAGCCTTGATCTTTTTGCGCGAGATTCTACCACAAGCTCCCGATGTCACAGTTCAGATTGCGCATCTCGCCGGTGCCGGTGGCTATGACGATCCGGGAGATGATGATGCGCTTTCTGTCTTTATCGTGGCTCTCCAGCAAAACGACCCGCGCGTTCGAAATCTCTACTTCGATGTCTCCGGGCTCGCGATACCGGGTACCTGGGAAGATAAATCGGCACTTCTCGCGAAACGTCTCCGCCAGATTGGGCCAGATCGTCTCCTCTATGGCAGCGATGCCTCCGTGCCCGGGAACAGGCCTGCTGAAGCTCTCAAGCGCTGGCACCAACTACCACTCACTCAATCCGAGTTTCGGCGGATTGAGAGCCATATCCCTCCTTATCTGGGGCACCCTTCTGATCACGAGCCATCGCGGGAATAGGACAGAAGCCAGTCCTCCCAACCGAGCGCGATCTTGCGTTCCATGGAGCGATGAATGCGACGACAAGGGCACAGCGCTCGGAACGGATAGATCATCGCGAGATAGTCTGGGTGGCCTAGTAGGGAAGAGAAGACTCCGAGCGGCGAAAGCAAAAGATTGATGCTCCATTTCTCCATGGGCTCAGGACGGGGGGCAGGCTCCCACCTCTAAAGACTCTCGAGTGTCGGAACGTATGCAATCGACATGACAATCTGGAAACCCATCAAACCCACCCACGGACCTCAGCAACTACTTAGCGACGTTCGTGCGGCTGTCGAAACCTGGAATTCCTTTGCGGAGTAGGCTGGACTCTCTTCGAGGATGGCAGACGAAGTGGCTGTAGACTTCGGAATCGTTTGATGGCCAGCAGCCGGTTTTCGGCACGTTTGGCGAACCTCTTACTCACTCGTGTCACGCAACAAGTGCATACAAAATAGGTTTCCCACTCGCATCACGTGTGAAAGACCTAGGACACATTTTGGTATCGATTCGACAGGGAGATTCGTCGTCCCAGAGGAGCGGGCTTCCGACCTTGATGGTGCGGGAAAAACATCCAAGCGAGCACAACGCTCAGAGTTCCACTGATCAGTGCCCCGGTACGCGTCCCGCGTCGTTGTCTCGGGTTGAGAACAAGTGCACGGACAGCGAAGTGAGTGAACTCCTCTTCGACACTCGCGTCGGAGGCTTTCATCTCTTTTAGCTTGTAGACATATTTCGCAATCGCGTAGCTGCGGGCCATGCCAAAGAGAATTTGAAAGGCAGCGGTCGGATCCATAGGGGCGATCTTTCCTTGCTTCTGCCTGCGTGCGATGTATTCAATCACTTCACGCTGCAATGTCTTTGGAAGGTGACATGCACGGTCCGCTTCTTCGTGGTAACCCTCGAGGATGGCGAACAGAACCAGTCGTTGCATGACAGGCTCCACGCGGTAGGCCTCAATCACGTAAGAGATCAACTTCCGAAACAGGTCCGTGTCCGCATTGCGGCGCATACAGTCGCGGATGTCATCATGCCAGCCGTCTCTACGCGATCGCTCTACGTAGTCGTGAATGACCGCGCGATAAAGGGCCTCTTTATTTTCAAAATGCTTGAAGATGAGCGCTTCATTGATCCCCGCGGCTGTGGAGATCTCTTTCGTCGTAGTGCCGCTAAATCCCTTTTGTGAGAAGAGGGTTGTTGCTTCCTCGATAATTTGTGCGCGTCTTTCAGGGCCCTTCATGTTTGTTATCCCTCAGCAGAACATAGAGACGGGAAGACGTGCAATTCGATTACAGAAAAAAGTAAGTGTTTACTGAATTTATGATTCAGTAACGATGACGACACCTTTGGTTTATCGAACGACTTTAGGGTCGCCCTCATGCGCAAAATACTTCCTTTGCTGGTCTGCCTTACATCTCTTCCAGTTGCAGCTCGTGCTCAGTTCGACACGGGCGCGGTGTTGGGAATCGTATCCGACGAAACCAAGCTTCCCATTTCTGACGTGAAGATTACTCTCGAAGATGTCACTCGTGGAACCCGCTCCGCGATTACGTCCGGTACAAACGGTGCCTTTCAGTTTCCTTCTGTCCCAATTGGCCGCTACCACATTCGTACGCAACATGCTGGGTTTGGCGAACAGGTTAGCCAGGACTTCGATCTCACGCTCGGTGCCCGTCTGCGTATCGACTTTGAGCTTCACCCGGAGCAGGTCAGCACTGTTGTGGAGGTGATGGCAGATGTGCCGCTTCTCCAGACAGAGAATTCGGATCGCGGTCAGACGATCAATGCGGCCCAGATTAGGGAGCTTCCGCTCAACGGCCGCTATTACTCTGACCTGGTCTTGCTGGGAACCGGCGTTATGCGTTCGCCGAGTTCCTACGGCTCCAGCAGTTCCTTCCGAGAAGGCTCGTTTAACGTGAACGGTCTGCGCAGCACGACCAACAACTTCGTTCTGGATGGCCTGGACAACAACTACTTCGGCACCTCCAACCAGGGCTTTGCCAATCAAGTGGTGCAGCCGCCGCCGGATGCGATCGCTGAGTTTCGGCTCATCACGAACAATCAGCCTGCGGAATACGGACGCAGTGGCGGCGGCACCATCATTGCGAGCCTTCGTAGCGGTACAAATCAGTTCCACGGCAATGTGTGGGAATTCATTCGTAACACCGAATTCAATGCCAACGGATACTTTAAGGCTGCTACTGGCAAGCCACGTTTGAATCGGAATCAGTTCGGCTTCACCTTCGGCGGTCCTATCTGGAAAGACAAGACGTTTTTCTTCACCGACTATGAAGGCTATCGCGAGGTCTCATCGACTGTAGCATCGGCCACGTTGCCCACAGTGGCACAGCGCCTTGGAGCGCTTGGCGTACCTGTCCGTAACCCGTATACCGGCACGTTGTACGCGGACGGGCGCATCCCCTCCACGGACATCATTCGTTTTGCCAGCACGGTTCTGGCAGCTCTGCCTGCTCCTACGTCCGCAACCAGTGGCGCAAACTATACCGGCTTGTACAGGATCACCGATAAACGCAACAAGGGTGATATCCGCATTGATCACTACTTCTCACAGAAGATTCGTATCTTCGGCCGCTATGATCAGAGCGCATTCAATGTCTTCGACCCGGGATTGATTACCGGCTTGGCAGGCGGTGGTGGTAATGGCAATCAGATCGTTCCGATCAAGGCTGCGGCTGGTGGACTCACCTGGACCTTAAGCGAGCGTACATTGGTCGACTTTGGATTTGGATTCTCCCAATCGGATGCAGGCAAGAGCCCGCCGTTGGCGGGTGGTCCCAGCATGCTGGAACTTTTCGGCATTCCAGGATTGCCTACGGACCCCGCATATACTGGCGGCATCTCGTCCGAGACACTCATCGGATTCAGTGCTTTGGGACGCCAGGCTACCAGCCCGCAGTTCCAGCACCCTACGCTGTATGACCCGAAGGTCAACTTCACGCACATCCTTGGCACACACACGCTGAAGGTAGGCGCAGAGTATCAGTGGTTGGGTGTGAGAACGCTTGATGTTAACCCGATCCTTGGACGTGACGTCTATTCCGCAATCTTCTCTGCGCCTGCGGTGGGCACGATTCTTCCGAATGGGACGACGGTTACTGCAGCACAGATCAATGCCAACCAGGCTTTGTATAGCCTTGCTGACTTCCTATACGGTGCACGCAACCAGTATCAGCTTGTCAATCCTGGCTACGTCAACCATCGTCAGCAGGCCACCTTCCTGTACGTGCAGGACGACTGGAAGCTGCGCAAGAATCTGACAGTCAACCTTGGTCTGCGCTATGAGTTGGTGACGCCTTTCTACGAGAGAGACAATCTGCTTTCGAACTACGACCCAACCACAAACTCGATGCTCCTGGCGAAGTCTGGTTCCATCTACGACCGCGCATTGGTCAACATGGACACAAACAACTTCGCGCCTCGCATTGGTGCTTCCTGGAGCGCAGACGCGAACACGGTGATCCATGGTGGCTTCTCCATGGGCTACATCAATACGAACCGTACGGGCACCAGCTATCTTGCCTACAACGCTCCGCGATTCATCCTTGCTACGGTGACGCAGTCTGATCCGCGGGCGTCGTCGTTCCGCAACACCCAGCAGGGCTTTCCCGCGGACTTCACCTCCTCGTCCAGCTTCAATCCGCGTAATAGCACGGTGCAGTACATTCCGCGCGATACGCCTTCCGGCCAGGTCCAGAGCTACTATGTCTCGGTGCAGCGTCAGCTTCCATATCAATGGCTGGTTGACGTGGGGTACGTTGGCAATAACTCAAAGAATCTGATCATCATTAACGACATCAATCAGGCTCGTCCGAATGCAGTGAATGAAAACACCAACGTCGAACTGCGTCGGCCTAACCAGTCCTTCAGTTCGATTGCGGCAACTCTTCCGTACGGAACCTCGAACTACAACGGTCTCCAGATTCGCCTTGAAAAGCAGGCCTCCAAGGGCTTTTACTTCCTGAACAGCTTCACATGGTCTAAGACGATTGACATTGCAGCGCAGGCCTTTGACAGCAACAACGGCAACGGTACAAGCGTGCAGGATATTAATAATGTGCAGGCCGATCGTGGCATCTCCAACTACAACCGGCCGTTCAACAATGTGACCAGCGTCCTTTATGAGCTGCCCTTTGGTCACGGCCGGAGTTATCTTGCCAATACCCCACGCGCAATTGACTATGTGTTGGGTGGCTGGGATCTGAACACGATCATCAACATGCGTTCGGGTGAGCCGTTCACCCTGTCCTACACTCCCAATGCGCAGCAGCAGGTTGTTCCCGTGCTTTCGGTTTTGGGCCGCAACAGCTATCGTCCGAACGTAAGCGGTTCATTGCTTGCGCCGGCTGGATCGCGTACTCCGAGCAACTACCTTAATCGTGCCAATGTTAGTGTTCCGCTGTACTATAGCCCGTTCGGCAACTCGGGCCGCAACACAGTGCGCGGATATGCCTTTTACCAGACTGACCTCGGCATTTCAAAGCGATTCCCGATCACTGAACAGATTCGGGTACTCTTCCGTGCAGAAGCGTTCAACCTGTTCAACCGTTCCAACTTCACCGCTCCAGATGGCAACATCTCGAATGCCACGTTTGGAGTCATCACCTCAACGTATCCTCCACGCCAGATGCAGTTCGCATTGAAGGTGCAATTCTAATGATTCTGAATCAGAGAATCTTCTTTGTCGTGGCAGTAATGCTGTCGCTTGCTTCACTTCCGACCTTCGGGCAGAACATCGCCCCGAAGGCGGAAGGGAACTACCCGATCGTCTTTGTTCACGGCAATGGTGACGATGCAGCGAAATGGGTAGGAACGATTTGGCTTTTTGAATCCAACGGCTATCCCAAAGATCGCCTCTATGCGATTCGCTTTTCCAATCCTGTCGCTCGTACAGACGACAGCAAACCGGAAGCCAATCGTTCTTCCACAGTGGACGCAGCCTCAGAACTTAGCAGCTTTGTCACTCGCGTACTACTTGAGACTCACAGCCGCAAAGTCATCCTGATTGGCAGCAGCCGCGGTGGCCTTACCATTCGCAACTACATTCAAAACGGCGGCGGACAGAGCAACGTTGCCGCGGCGATTCTTGCAGGCACGCCAAACCATGGAGTTCTTGTATCAACCGCCAACCTGAACGGAGAATTCAACGGAGGTGGACACTTTCTGACTGCGCTGAACCATGCGAACGACGATGGCAGTGAAGTGGTGGATGGTGTGCGCTTTCTGACGCTGCGTAGCGACAAACTGGACAAATATGCACAGCCCACAGGCGGTGCTTCTGGAGCGTCACAGGTGAGCACTGGTGTCACCTTCGAAGGTCCCGCATTGCGCGGCGCAACCAATGTTGTACTTCCCAATCTGGATCATCGAGAACTCGCGTTTGCACCGGCAGCATTTCGTGAGATGTTCCGCTTTGTTACTGGCACGGAGCCGAAGACGTTGATCGTGCAGCATGAGCAGACGATTCAGATCTCCGGTACGGTGACAGGCTTTACTGGTGTTGCACCAACCAATCTGCCAATGCAGGGAGTTCACCTGAACATTTATCCCGTCAGCAAGGACGGGGGTGACAGTGCCCCGAGCTATAGCATCACCACAGGTGCAGACGGGCAGTGGGGTCCCTTTACGGCCTCGTCGACTCAGGAATATTGCTTTGACCTGGAGTTCCAGGGACGTCACGTGCGCTATTTCAAGGCGCCTTTGTTACGCTCCACTGCGTTGCTAAACCTTCGCTTCCTTCCAGCACCACGCGACACAACCACCCATACGGCAAATACTGCATTGCTGTTTATCGCAAGGCCAGAAGGCTACTTTTCGGCTGGGCGAGATCCGGTCACGCTCAACGGGAAGTCTGTGTCAGAAGAACCTCAAGGACTCCCCGTTCGGGACTCTTTCCTGCTTGGTCTGCCGGATATACAGGCAGTAAGTGTCACCCTGCGAGGGGAACACATCATTGCGCAGCCATCGAAAGACATCGCCAATGATTTACCCATCGTCGATTTTCTCTGGTGACAGAGAGCGGGGTCGCCTAGAGGCGAGCGATCTCACTTCTGCGAAAACACTTCGCCATGGCTAAGGCAGTCATGCGAGTTCTAGGTGTTCAAAGAGGTTTTAGGAAGGCCGGAGAAGTTCTGCGGAAAGGAAATTGGTTGCCCCCCAGGGATCCTCATACGTTGAGAGCAAAGGCATTACAGGTCAATCAACGTGCCGTACCCGTATTCGTACCCCTCTGCACGTCTTGTCGTGGCTCAAGAAGTTCTCATCTCTTCGCATCCGACCCGACGTAGATTATCAAGTCACAGGACATCACCCGCGCAATCTGCTAGTCGCTTGCCCGATGCCTTCCTGTGATCAAGAGAAACTGCTGTAGACGTTCAGGGCTAACGCGGTTTCATTGCGTATTGAGCTCACATCGACTGAAGATCTGTCGTTCAGAGTCGACATCGACAAGGTAGCTCTGCACGCGATGCGCAGACAGCTTTTCCCGTGTTTGCGCCTTGCCACTGCAGACTGCCTGAGCCTCGGCGATGATCGCAAGTGCGATGTCTTCCGGTCCTTCACCGCCGATATCAAGACCGACCGGAGCGCTCACAACCTGGCAGCATTCTTCAATGGAAAGTCCGAGTCGAACCGCCGCGTCCCCCATGAGGAGCGAGCTGCGTTGACGCGAACCGAGAAGGCCCAAATATTTCGGACGTTTCGACAAAAGGGCGATTAAACAATCTCGGTCTTGTTCAAAGCTGTGAGTCATGATGACAGCAGCGTCATGATCACTGACTTCATGCAAGATCTCTTCTCGAGAGGAGGAGACCCTGACATGTCGTTCTGGAAATCGGTCAGCAGCCGCGAGGTGCGTCCGCCCGTCGACCACCGTAACATTCCAACCGAGAAGTGAGGCCATCGTCACAAGGGGCTTTGCGTCGTCACCGGCGCCAAAAATAAAGAGTCGTTGAGGTGGCTTCAGGTGTTCGCAGACAACGCCGTCGACTGTGAGCCGAGTGGGGCCAGAACTCTTGCGCTGAGCCTTCAGCACTTCCTCCTGTGAAAGTCCTGAACTTGCGAACAGTATTCTTCCGCCTCCATCAACGATGACTCGCCTCAGAGTGGTTGACGTTGACGGGAGCCATGTAACCACGAAACGTTCTTTGCCTCCGATGTGGTCTTCGAACGCGCGTAGTAGAGCTTTTCCTTCCTCTGAATCGAGCGGCTCAAGGAGTACATCGAGTACGCCGCCGCAGCCGAGCCCATACGGAACCTCCGATGCGGTATCAAAGACCGTCGAATAACGTTTTATCGCTGCTCCATCTCGAACGAGCCAAGTTGCCTTTCGAACCAGGTCCGCTTCCAGGCATCCACCACTGATGCTGCCTTCGTAGGAGCCATCCTTGCACACCAACAAGCGGGCTCCGGGTTGGCGATAACTTGATCCACTGACATGAAAGAGTGTCGCGAGAACGGAGCCATCGCCACGCTGCCACCGATCGATGATCTGTCGACGCTCTCTCATGTTCTAATAACCCTTCCTGGTTCTCTTAGGCCTGGTGTCGAGCCGCCCCATGCACGCCCAACAGGTCTTCAATGCGAACTGGAAGATTACGCACCCGAACTCCTGTGGCGTGATAGACGGCGTTTGTGATGGCCGCTGCAACCCCTGCCAAACCGATTTCACCGACACCTCGCGCCCCAAGAGGGTTGAGGTTGTAATCTGGATAGTCGAGGAATGTTACGTCGATCTCCGGGCAATCCGCACTGACGGCGACAAGGTAATCAGCAAGGCTCGCGTTGATTGGTGCGCCAGACTTCGGATCATATTCGGTGGCCTCAAGCATCGCCATGCCAACGCCCATAACGACCGCGCCTTCGATCTGATTCCGCGCCGCCTTTGGGTTCAGCATTCGTCCCGCATCAATCACGGTTACCACACGGCTTACTCGCAGCCGAGCAATTTCCGGCTGCCAGGTAATCTCCGCGAATTGCGCTCCATAACTATGAAACGAGAATTTGAGATTCGGATCGCCGAGCGTCCCCTGAGACTTGCCGGCTCCGCTGATCGACTTCAGTTTCGCCATCCGAACGATATCAGCGACAGGGACCTGGGTGGAGGGCTGATCCTTGACTCGAACGAAACCCTCCGCATACTCCAACGTCTTGGCGTCCTTGCCGTGAAACGGAGATTCGGGAGTCTTGACCGCGACCGCGAGTGCAGCTTCCGTCGATTTCTGTGCCGCTTCCAATACCGCAGGAGTTACTGAGGCCGTAGCCCAAGAGCCTCCACTGATCGGGCCCGGAGGCAAAGCGGAGTCGCCGAGCACCACATCCACTTTATGGAGAGGGACGCCCGTTTCATGCGAGACGATTTGTGCGATGGCCGTATACGTTCCACCGCCAATATCCTGTGTGCCGCACACGACACGCGCCGAACCGTCGGCCAAGAGATCAACTGTTGCTTGCGAGTCGGTTCGTGCTGCAATCCACGTGCAAGCAGCTACACCCCAGCCGATCGTCATGCCTTCGGCATTCTTCATGGAGCCAATGGCTGGATTGCGGCGCGCCCAACCAAACTTTTCTGCCCCCGTCGTTAGGCACTCTTTCAGGTGACGCGATGAGAAGGGCAGGCCTGTGCTTTCGTCCTTCTCCGGCTCATTCTTAAGCCGCAACTCGACGGGGTCCATTTTCAGTTTGACCGCGAGTTCATCCATCGCTGATTCCAGAGCGTAGAGGCCCGGAACCGCCCCCGGACCGCGCATCGAGGTTGGTGTCCCGACATTGCGACGCGCAAGTCCGCCTGTGACCAAAACGTTCGGGCAGGAATAGATGAAGCCAGTCGCTTCGCCGCAACCTTCGTCGTAGTCGTCTAGCATACTGGTGTGGTTCACATAGTCCTGCTGGATCGCCGTCATCTTTCCGGTGGTGTCGGCAGCGAGTTGTATCCGCTGATCGATCGCCGGACGATGGCCTACGCTTTGGAACATCATGCTGCGTGACACCACCAGCTTCACGGGCCGACCTAAATTGCGTGAGCAAGCTGCAGCCAAGAGTGCGTGCGGCCAGGGCCAGAGCTTTCCGCCAAAGCCGGAACCCAGAAACCGAGTGATGACCTGCACGTTTTCAGGAGGCACGCCGAGCATGGCCGCCATCACGTCGCGATGATTGACCACGGCTTGCGAGGTTTCATAGAGCGTGTACTTGCCGTCTTTATAAACCGCGACGGAAGCGTGCAATTCAATCGGATTGTGCGTCTCCGTGGGGATTTTATAAACGGCGTCGTGAACGACTTGACTGCTCTTGAGAGCATTGGCAGTGTTGCCACGCTTCGTCACTTCAGTTGCCGAAGGTGTCGTCAAAGCGGTACCGAGGAGCTTGTCTTCGATGCTCAACGATGCCTGGTTATAGCGGACTTTGACCGCTTCGGCAGCTGCCCGTGCCTGTTCTACTGTCTGCGCGACCGCGACCGCTACGTATTGACCGTAGTAGCGAACGACCTTGTCCTCTAAAGGAGGCCGTCGTTCATCGACAATCATGCTGAAGCCAGCAGCAGGCGGGGTTCGATACAAAGGTCCAAGGGTCTCGTGAGAATAGATTGCGATCACACCCGGCATCTTCTCGGCAACGGCTGTATCCATCTCCTGAATCGTGCCACTGCTGATAGTTGCGGTGACGGGCCACGCGTATAGCAGCTCAGCGAAATGATGATCGGAAGAGTACATCGCCTTGCCGGTGGTCTTGAGGGGGCCGTCAATACGTGGTGTGGCAACACCGATTACGCTGCTTTTCGTGATCGGCTGCTGCTGCGGTAGCTGTTCTTTATGTTGTGCCATCGCTCATCTCCCCGTCAGGCCTGCGCCACTGCTTGCGTCAGCGCATGTGTCAAACAGCGTTTGGCTAACTCGATCTTGAAACCATTTTGAGACTGCGATCTTGCGTTGCGCAGAGCTACGTCCGCAGCGCCACGAAAATTCGCCGATGTGGGAGACTTGCCTCTCAGAAAATGCTCTGCCTCCGGGCTTCGCCACGGGACTGTTCCAACGCCTCCCAGCGCTACACGGATGAAGTCGATATGACCATTCGTCGTTTTCAAAATGACCGCCGCCGAGGAGAGTGCAAATTCATAGGAGGCGCGATCACGCAGCTTGAGATAGTAACCCTTCGACCCAGGTATCGGAGCGGGAAGAGAGATATAGGTGATCAGATCTCCAGGCTCAAGCACCGTCTCACGATTTGGTGTCGTGCCTGGCAAGAGATAGAACTGCGTAATCGGGACTGTCCTGTCGCCTTTGCTACCCGTGATGTGGATGACCGCTTCAAGAGCTGTTAGCGCAACATTCTGATCCGAGGGATTGGTCGCAATGCACTGGTCGCTGGTGCCGAGTATTGCGAGCATCCGATTATGGCCGCCAATGGCCGGACATCCACTTCCGGGCTCGCGTTTGTTACACCCGAATGCCGTATCGCGGTAATACACACACCGCGTCTTTTGCAGAAGATTGCCAGCAGTCGTCGCCATGTTGCGCAATTGTGTCGACGCCCCACTGAGAATCGCCTGTGACAGGACGGGATACCGCTGTTTCACGGCGTCATGATTCGCAACCACGCTGTTGCGGGCAAGCGCTCCGATTCTGAGTCCACCATCCGTGAGTGGCTCGACCGTGTCGAGTGGGAGGTTGTTGATATCAACGAGCTGGCGAGGCGTCTCGACGTTCAGCTTCATGTAGTCAACAAGGTTGGTGCCTCCCGCAATGAAGCGGACCGGAGCACCTTGCTGCGCAGTCGACGAAGAGGCTTGCGCTTTGACTGCTTCTGGAACCGACCCTGCTGTGATCAAGTCAAATGGGTGCATGCTCAGCTCCTAATTAGGCAGTAGCATTACGACGGCAAGCCTGTACGGCAGCCACGATGTTTGGATACGCTCCGCAACGACAGATATTGCCAGAGAGCGCTTCTTTGACATCACTGTCGGCAGGTCCCCATGATTCACGCAACATCGCAGCTGCGCTCATAATTTGTCCGCTGGTGCAATACCCACACTGATATCCATCGTGTTCAACAAAAGCTGCTTGCAATGGATGCAGTTTGTCCGGTGAACCGAGTCCTTCGATCGTTGTGATCTCTTTGTTTTGCTGCATGGCTGCAAACAGAAGACAGCTATTGGCACGCTGGCCGTTGACATGAATCGTGCAGGCTCCGCATTGGCCATGGTCGCAGCCTTTTTTCGTGCCGGTCAAATGGAGCGTTTCCCGTAGTGTGTCGAGCATCGTCGCACGCGGATCGATCTCCACCTTGTGCATCTGGCCATTCACTCGAAGCGTGATCGGAACCGTTCCGGGAATCGAGTTCTCATGGGGCGCTTGCGCTGCCTGTGAGACAGAATCGACGACGGCTGCGGCGGCGAGAGGTGCTGCAACACCGGCTGTGGCTGTCGCCACTCCGGCAGCGCCTGCTCGCGTGAGGAACGCACGACGGCTTAATCGTTCGATAGCGGTTAACGGCTTTTGTTCGTCCGAGTGGTCCGACATGGTCCCCTCCGTTCGTTTAGCTTGCTCTGTTCCAAGGTTTTCTTGTGCGCCATACAGCGGCGAATGCAAAGATCTTCAATTCAATATCGCGCTGGCAGTGAGTAACCGCCTTGTGTGACCGTGAGTCTAGCCCCGCTTCCATTCGTTGGTCTACGCCACTTGCCGAGTTACATCCTTCAAGATCACTCGCACGCACGCTATTTAGATGAATATTCACGCGAAAACGTTCGACAGCGGGACATACAAAACGTGACTTCTGGACTGCGTTTGCCATTTCTCGAGAACGAAGCGATCGAGTTCATGGCTAACAGAAGATTGGTCCGCCTCCACGCGCGAGCGTTGCGCAAATGGTCAGGAAGTGCTCGACGAATTTCGGGTTCTTGTATCCGCTATGTGTGAGAGGTCGGTGGTATCCCACCCCACGGCCAGGACCACTCGCTAGCTACCAAAAGAATATGGAAATACGACAAGTGTTGCTACTGTATTTCCAGTCGCGGCTAGGCCTCCAAGCTTGCGTCCCAGTGATCAGTCCTGACTGATTCCGTCCTCGACAGTCTCTGACTGTCGTACATAGGGAGATAACTACCGAGTTGGTTACGGTGTTGTGGTGTGGGACGGCTTCTATCCAGATGTTAGAACGGCTGTGATTTATGCAGATTCCCAGCTGCCGTTCGGGTTTTGTTGGTGCACGAATCTGGTGATGGTCGTTCCTGAGGAAAAAGGCCCGCGTAAATTTGGCCGTTGTCGCGCCCGATACGTAAAATCCGGCGACGCTCTGTAACGATCAAAGAAGATCCACAAGTTCGCCATCTGTCCGTTCTCCGCCTCTCCTACCGCGCAACGCACGTTAAAACGGGACGACTGAACGAATGTACGATTGGGCCGAATTCAGGCACTTCCGATACCTTCTCGCAATCCTCGAGAAGGAGGGGTTTCGGGCTGCGGCGGAAGATCTTCGCACGGCACAACCAAACCTCAGTGTGCAGGCGCGACAGTTTCAAGAGAATGCATCGATTCGCCTCTATCGAAAGACGAAGAGCGGCCGCATCCGCATTACAGAAACCGGTATGGCGTTCATGACCCTCGCTCGCTTTCTCCTTGAGACGAGGCAAGAGGTGATTGATACTCTGATGGCGCTCGAACGCGGTGAACTCGGTTCCTTGCATCTGGGATACACCTCGCTTGCCGATCCGATCTTGTTTCGTGACTTGTGTGCTCTGCAGAAAGAGATTGCTCCCGCTTGTCAGATCCGTCTCAGTCACGGCGATACCGTGCAACTCGGCAAGGAAGTGCTGGAGAGAAGTCTGGACGCCGCACTGGTTACGCTGCCCATTGAGCATCCTGACCTCCGAGTTGAGCTATTGCGAAGTGACCGGTTGGTGTGTTGTCTTCGACGCGACGATCCATTGGCAATAAAGCTGGCGATTAAACCGCACGATCTTCAGGAACGGCTGTCAGTCCTGTTCCATCCCGATCGACATCCGGAGGCGCATGAACGTTTGCTGGAACTCTTCACGGATGCCGGTATCCAGATCAGAGAGTACTCGTGTGCTACGCATCCATCCGAGTTGCAGTCTCTTGTACGAGAGGGATATGGCATCGCCCTACTGCGAGAAGGAACAACTCTCGACGATGCGCTCACCACGCGTCCGGTTGCGGGAGTCTCGTGGACGGTTGACATGGCCATTATCTATCGCCGCGATACGCATTCCAAGTCTTTGCCGTTACTCGTCAAGAGATTGAAGAGAAACCTGGGCCTATCGAGAGTGCAAGGCTCTCCGAGTCGGGTCTCAAATGGTCATGCAACATCGACCGCAATGCGGCGGCTTCCGCAACCGGAAAAGACTGTTTCCACACAGCTGAATCTCCTCGATGCAATGGAAGGGAAGCGCGGCAAATGCGCATGACCGATACGAAGCAGCTATCCCCCGATAGCAAAGACGTATTGGACGGCATGTCCAGCTCCTCCTAATCTTCAGGCATATCTCGACTGCATGGAGTCGATGGAGGTGCCTATGAATCACAGACTTCGTATCGTTCGTTTCCTTCACTCACACCGCTTTAGACGACGTATGTTGAGGAACCTTCGTGAGTGTTACCGCACTCTTTTACCCCTTCTCGTTGCTTCCGTATGTGCCGGAATCGCACACGCACAAGGAACGATGGATTTCTCCGGCGCGCAGACCTTGATGGGAACGTTCAAAACGTTTGCCATGTATGCCGGGGCAGTTATCTGTTTGGGGGGCTTGATATTCGCCGGCATTCGCATGATGTCTGGACGATTTCAAGATGCAATTCCTGGTCTCTTTGGTGCGCTCTTTGGCGCCGGTGTGCTCGGCTGGGGAGCTGGTTGGATTGGCTCGCTCACCGGGCAGCAGATGTAGGAGGTACATCTGCGATGTCCCGTCGAGGAGAGCCGCAAGCAATCAATCAGGCATTGAACCGTCCGCGAGCCAAACTCGGTCTGGACCTCACGGCATGGATGGCGATCGTATTCGTCTGCATTACGGTTTTCCTCGTTGGGCTTCGTCTGCTGGCCATGATGGCATTTCCCACGTTGGCAATCGCTGCATGGCTCATCATCCGCAAACACCCGAAGATGTTTCAGCTTTGGGGACTCAGCCTCAACCAAAAGAGCTACTATGACCCGCGCAAACACTGAGCAGATCCGATCGGTTCCATGGTTCGCGAAAGCGGGCGCGGCGTGCAGCATCGTTCCCATTGCACGCTTCGTCAACGACCACATCTTCGCATTGAAGAGTGGTGGCTACGGATGTCTCTTCTCCCTGTCCGGACTGGACGAAGAAGGACTGACAGATCAAGAGCTGGATTCTCATCTCCGCATGATCGAGGGCGCGTTACGTGGCCTACCGGATGGCGCCTGCCTCTACCAATACACGCGTGTGCGTTCTGGGTTCGCTCTCCCGCGACAGAAAACCTATGGCAATCCCGTCACACAGGCCTTCGTAGATGACCGTCTCCATTTCCTCGAGACGTCAGCAAGCTTCCGTCGTATCGACCTGCACTGGTGCCTGACATTGGAGCCACCTACGGCGGGATCTTTCAAGCACAAGCCACCGGAACATGCCGGAGTCACTTCGCGCATGCTGGTTGAGCTCGAAAAATCCGCGAGCCTCCTTGTTGGCAATCTCACCAGCCTGATTGGATTGTGTGGGCTCGACAAACAACAGGCGTTCCAGTTTTTCAGCTATCTCTTCAACCTTGAAGATTGGGCTGAACCATCACAACTCACATCCGGTCTCGGAGTTGATCGGAACATCGTACAGAGTGCCGTTTCCTGGGAGAACGATCACCTGCGCGTTGGGAAGCGCTTCGTGCAGATGTATTCGCTGAAAACCACACCCGAAGCCTCACGACCCTGCCTGTTCTCGAGCCTGCTAGGACTCGACTGTGACAGCATCCTTTGTTCGACCTGGCGGCCGAAGTCTTCGGCGACTGCCCGCCATGAGATTGACCAACAGGAGAAGTTCATCAGCTTCTTCAAAGTGGGCGTGTTGTCTCGCGTGATGGCCGGCAGAGACACAGCCTCGCTTGACACAGGAGCCGGGGCGAAGGCCGCGACCGAGACTTGTCATAAACACTCGCTGCGGGAATACTCAGCGTGATCTCAGTACCGACACTCAATTCGCTCCACACCTCTAATGTTCCACCCACAAGTTTTGCGCGTTCGCGCATACCATGCAAGCCCCAATGGCCAAGGCGATGGTCAGGAGTTAAGAGAGAAGGATCGATCCCCATCCCATCATCTCCGACTCGGACTCTTAGAAATTGCCTGTCGTAACGGATTTCGATTTCAATCCTACGTGCATTGGCATGCCGGATCGAATTCCGCACGGCCTCTGCGATAATCCGATACACCTCGTCGCGTACTACCGGATTCATAGGTATGGGAGTACCTTCTGTTTGCACACGAACTTCGGGCTCTTGTTCGGCGGGTGAGCCGCTTAGGGTTAACCTTGCGAAATTGCTTACGGCTTGTTCGAGGTTGCTAGCAGACGATCCTGCGGACCTCAATTCATTTAGCGTGTCTCTGCCTTCCGTGATTGCCTGCGCGGTTTGGTCGATTGTTCTTTCCAGACGGAGTCTCGCTTCCTCCGGTTGTGTCGAGAAAACATTGAGGACAGTCTGTAGACGGAGAAGCAACGCGTGCAAGCTCTGGAGCAATGTATCGTGGAGATCTCGCGCAATCCGCGTCCTCTCATCGACCTGTGCCTCGATTCGGATGTTGACCTGATCTGCGAGTTGGCGCATCCGATAGCCGTATGCAGCCCAAATTATCAAAAGCGCTAACAGCACGTATGAGGTCCGAAACCATGCCGTATTCCACCAGGGGGGCAGGATGACAATTTCAAGCTCCGCCCCTGGGTCGCTCCATGCGCTGCTATTTGTGGCCCCTTGCACCCGAAAGTGATACGTCTTCGCGGAAAGGTTTGTGTACGTCACGGAGCGATTGTCGCTACCAACCTCATTCCATAAGGTGTCCAGGCCCTCAAGCTTGTAGCGATAACGATTGGTCAGCGAGTTCGAATAGGCGAGAGCAGCGAATGTCAATGTGAACGGAGTCTGCTTGTGAGTGAGCGTAATTTTCGACGTGTACGAAATGGCTTGAGGCAACGTAACGGGAGTGCTCACGTTGCCTAGCAACCTCAAATCCGTAATCACTGTGGGGGGAGCATAGTTACTGTCGGGAATCGCTTCGGGGAGAAAGGTAGTTGCTCCATTGAATCCCGCAAAAAACATCTGTCCGCGCATGGTGCGCAGGCAGTCGCCTCCATTCGCCATCTCTGGTCCAGGAAGTCCATCTGCAGCTGAAAAGTTACGGAACGTTTCTGTTCGCGGATCAAAGCTAGGGATCCCTCTCGTTGTCCCCATCCAAAGCTTCCCGCGAGAGTCCTCAGTAATGCAGGCGATCGAACTGCTCGCCATTCCATTTCGTCCGTCATAAACAGTAAAACGCTTAGTCGCCGGGTCGAACTTATTGAGGCCATTTACGGTGGCGACCCACATCACACCGTCGTGTGCGAAAACGATCGAATAAACGATGCTATCGCTCAAGCTTCCCGGAGCGTCACCGCTATTGAAGATCGTGAACTGCGCGGTCTTCGGATTGAAATGTTGCAAGCCAAAACCGTTTGTCCCAAGCCAGAGTTCATGTTGGGGATCCTCAGCCAGCGTCAAATAGATTTGCTCTCGAGCATGTGGATCGGCTTTGAACGTAGTGAAGCGCTCCGTTCGCATATCGAAGCGGTCAAAGCCATCGTAGGTCGCAGCCCATAACGTGCCGTCGTGAGCCACCAACAATCGATCAACCACGTTATTGCTTAGTGAGGTCGGGTCATTCTCCCTGTGTCGATAGCTCTTCCAATTGCCATTTTTGGGATCAAGGCGGAAAAGACCGTTGTTGGATGTGCCAGCCCAAATGAATCCATCATGATCTTCAACAACACTGATGACCTCGAAAATGACGCCAGGTTTGACTCCTGTGAATGCGGTTCTCTTGCCCGAAGGATCAATGCGGTACAGGGCTTCGGCTGTTCCGATCCATAGGTTCTGGTGACTGTCCTCGTAGAAACAGCCTGCTCCATTTTGCTTTGGGACCAGAGGGTGGAAGGGAAGCGGAACAGGAGAGAAGCGCTGTAGTCCACTGCCAGGAAGTCCGGCCCAAATGCTTCCATCGCGATCTTCGAATAACGCGATGACGTTGTTTTCTGCGAGGCTGGTGGCATCGTCTGGCTTGTGTGTGTAACTGAGGAACCGGTTGTGTTCACGATCCAACTTCAGAAGTCCAGATCCCTGTTTCGCCAGCCAGAGGTTTCCATGTCTGTCTTCCAACATTGCGTCGACACCGCTGTAGTCTGTGCTCGACGTGTCTCCTGGTCGAAATGTGTAGTAGGTAAGGACATTGTGTTCGCGATCAAATTTCGCCAGCCCATTCCCCGTTCCATAGATAATCCAGAAGCCACCCATGTGATCTTCATAGAACGAGAGATCGCGGGACGCAGTATGAAGAGGGATGGATAGCTTTATGTGCCCGGTTGCACGATCCAGTTCATACATGCCATAGGGTTCTCCAACCCAGAACCTACCGGTTTTGTCTTCTCCAGCGGCGACCACGTGATTGTCCGGGAGACTCTCAGGATCACTAGGATCGTGGGCGTAGATACGAATCGAGCCGTTCTTTGGATCAAGCCGATACAAGCCGCGGTCGGTTGAGAACCACAGCAATCCGTCATGATCCTGCGTGATCTGCTTCACTTTAGGAACGGGAAAGTGTGTGAATGTCTCTGTCTTTGGATTGAAGCGATCTACGGATTGCTCGCAGCCCAGCCAAAGCATGCCCTCACGATCTTTGAACAGCGCTTCGACTCGAACGCCACCTACGCTGTTCGTGTTCCCCCTTTCGTGCATATAGACCTTGAAGCTGTAGCCGTCGAAGCGGTTCAGGCCAAAGAATGTGGTGAACCACATGAACCCTTGATCGTCCTGAACGATATTGGTGACCCGGATCTGCGAAAGGCCTTGGGCCGTCGTGATGTGTGTGAAACGAATGTCTGTAGTGTCAACGATGGGAAGCTGCAACGTCGCAGGACTAATGTGGGCCCTTGTTGGTTCCGCGGAGACGCGATGATGCTGACTAGAACGACTACTAGACAGCAGGCAATACGGGCCAGAGGGAATATACCTATGGGGCCTCGAATTTTGCACCGCCGAAGAGCCTGTCTCCTGCAGTTCGGTGCAGCGCTTTTGGGAAAAAGGCTGGGTTTCGTCCAGCGAGTGTATTTGCACATGGAGAATGCCGTTCATCGCTTCCGAATCTATTCGATAGCCATAGAATGCCACCGGTCGGCACGAGTGGCTAGCCCAAACTTGTAGAGATATCCACTAGTGGAACGCCAAAACAATGCGAAGGAAATCTGAGAAGCCGCGCCGTCGATAGCAGACATACCTCGTCTGAGCAAGGTCCCTAAGAAGACTCCATTGCATTTACGGCGGTGAATCTTCATCGGTAGCAACATACCAAGGAACTCTTTTTGAGTGGAAGAGATCTGGGTATCGTGTCGTTAAGAAGCTCAACATGCGCTTCGCAACTCGTGCGCTGTGCTCGACCTCCTTTTCCCATTCTTCTCCTGCAAGCCCATCGCTGTGTGTGGCTTCCCATCGGATTGTGCGCATCCCCAAGATGAGTCCTGCCGTAATTACGAGGGCAGGGCCAAGTTTCTGTTGATCGACTTCATTCCGATATCCACCGACTTGTGAACCATTGTTAGTGGAAGTCATGCGAAGTCACCTCAAGACGGCCCACAGCACCATCAAGCGAGAGCTCTTTGAATGAACTCGCCATCACATGAATGATCGGACCTTCCTTCTGGAGAGGACCTTCTACTGCGATAAACTTTGCCGTTGTGATGACCTGTCGGTGTTGTTCGAAAAACTCTGGCCCAATGAAAACGTTGAAGACGCCTGTCTCATCGGCGACTGAGAGAAACACAACCCCGGATGCAGTCCCTGGCCGTTGCTTGGCGATCGCCAGGCCAGCAGTTCTAACATAGGAGCCGTCGGGGCGATGAGCGAGATCCACCGCCCTCAGATAGCCCCTACGTTGAAGTTCTTGGCGGCGAAACCACATCGGATGCGGACCTGTCGTTACGCTGCTGACGGCGTAATCTGCGACGAGTCGTTCTTCGGCTGTCATGGGAAGCAGGGGAGACTCATGGATTTCCTCCCGAAGCCATTGGCTTTGCTGCATGAGCAGCGGGCCTTCCAAACGGCCTGCTCGTTCGATCTGCCACAGTGCATCCCGTCGATGCACCACTCCATCCAGGGTGTTCAAAGCGCCGACATTTGCTAGCAGAGCTAGCTCCTTGCGGTTCAGTTGTGGAACTCGAAGAACGAGATCATCCACCGACTTGAATCGGGCTTGCTTTCTCGCTTGCACAATAGCCTCACTACACTGACTCCGTAACCCGCGGACGTATCCAAGACCAAGACGTAGCGATAGGGAATAGTCGGTCTCATGTTCGACAGAGCACGACCAATCTGAAATCTGAATATCGATGGGCTTCACACGCAAGCCGTGCCGTCGTGCATCTTCGACAATTACTGACGGACTGTAGAAACCCATTGGCTGGTTGTTGAGCATCGCGCAGGTGAAGGCTGCCAAGTACTTCACTTTGATGAACGCTGAAGCGTAGGCAATTAGAGCAAAGCTGGCTGCATGGCTCTCGGGAAATCCATAGAGTGCAAACGAGCTGATGTTTTGAATGATGGTCTCCTGCGTTTCGGTGTCGAGCCCATTCGCCGTCATTCCTTCGCGCAGCCGACCTTCGAGATTCTTCATACGCTCCCAAGAACGACGCATTCCGACCGCACGGCGAAGTTCCTCCGCCTCGGAGCCGGTGAAATTCGCAACGACCATTGCCATGCGCAGCAATTGTTCCTGAAAGAGGGGAACACCAAGCGTTCGCTTCAATGTGGATTCCAGCGAAGGATGTGGATAGCTCACTTCTTCCTGCTTCTGCCGCCGTCGCATATAGGGGTGCATCATCTTGCCGACGATTGGTCCCGGGCGAATGATGGCAACCTGAACCACCAAGTCATAAAACTTCTCGGGGCGATTGCGCGGCAACGAGGACATTTGCGCTCGGCTTTCAACCTGAAACATCCCGATCGTGTCCGCCCGTTGGAGTGTGCGATACACCTCTTCGTCTTCGGGAAGCTGGGCTAGATCGAGTGGCTCTCCGTAATGCTGTGGCACAAGAGTTAGACAATCTTTAAGAACGGCCATCATGCCCAGCCCTAAGAGATCGACTTTGATGATGCCGAGGTTGGCACAGTCTTCCTTGTCCCACTGCACAACGGTGCGTCCCACCATTGACGCGCGTTCGAGAGGGACGACCTTGTCGAGCGCTCCCTGGCAGATCACCATACCGCCGGAATGCTGTCCGAGATGACGTGGCAGATCCTGTACTCGCATGCAAAGTTCCAGATACTTTGCGATGCGCGGATGCTGCACATCGAAGCCAGCGTTCTGGAAGGAACGCGCCATCGTGTCGTTCGGCCCTTTCCACTCGTAGTTCGCAACTAAACCGGAGAGACGTTGCAGTGATTCTGGATCGAAGCCGAGAGCTTTGCCGACCTCACGTGCCGCCGACTTACCTCGATAGGTGATGACATTCGCAGTCATTGCTGCACCGAGTTGGCCATACCGTTGATACACATACTGGATGGCTTGTTCGCGCTTTTCTTCCGAAGGGAGATCGAGGTCGATGTCCGGCCACTCACCACGGCTCTCTGAGAGAAAGCGTTCGAAAAGTAATTCCATCCCAACGGGATCGATTGCTGTAATC
Source organism: Terriglobus roseus (assembly GCF_900102185.1). NCBI lineage: Bacteria > Pseudomonadati > Acidobacteriota > Terriglobia > Terriglobales > Acidobacteriaceae > Terriglobus > Terriglobus roseus. The sequence continues at coordinate 1,128,522 of NZ_LT629690.1, forward strand.
TCCAGCGCGTAGCAGACCGCAGAGTTGGCGGCGCTGCCTCGTCCCTGAATGAGAATGCCGTGCTTCTTACAGAACTCGACGATATCCCACACGATGAGGAAGTAGCCTGCAAAGCCTAATTTTGCAATCAACTTCAGCTCATGTGCGACCTGCTTCTTTGCGCGTTCGAGGAGGCCTATATTGCGCTTCGATCCGTATCTCCGTGCGACGCCTTCTGCAACGCGTTTCTCGAGGAAGCTGTCCATTGTCTCGCCATCCGGTACCGGATAACGCGGGAATTCATATCCCAAAGCAGAGAGCTGGAAGTGGAGCCGCGATGAAAGTTCGACCGTGTTTTCAATCGCGCCAGGTACATCGCGAAAGAGAGCCGCCATGCGATTCGCTGGACGAAGATGGCGTTGATTATTGGAAGCTAAGAGGCGTCCGGCATCATCGAGACGTGTGTGATTGCGCACCGCGGTGAAGAGATCGGCAATTTCACGGTCGTATCTGGTTGCGTATTGAGGGCACACACGGTTTGCTGTGGAGCCTCTCCTTCGAAGACCACACACGGTTTCTCGCTCAGTTCTGGACGAAGGCGCAGAAGGGCTTGCGCAGGAAACTCTCGCGCATAGACGCACACGTAGAGTTCGGGAGGTGTCTTCATCTCGGCCCTACCCAACTTGCACGTTGCTGCCACCGTGCTTCTGTCGCACGTTGTGGAGGCTTACGCATCGGAATGACATTAGAAGGCGTTTGTGTGAAACGTTGGCGCAACACTTCCACTCGCGCATTCAGTCCCGTGAACACAGTTTGTTCTTCATCGGTGTCATCCATCGGATGCAGGCGAAGTTGCAACTCGGAGCTACTCTTCGCACACGGATATTGCGAGAGGAGAAGGATGCTGGATTGCGTCTGCTCGGCTGCTACACGATAACGATGCCATGTCGAAAGTTCGATACGCGCAGCGTATTCCGGTGCGATGCTGCCAAGGTCGAGCACGATTGCGCTGAATCCGCCTGTCTGAATCAAGAGATCGGCGGAACGCAATGCTTGTTCGATGGCATCGTAGGCATGGGCTCGACGATGCGTCCGTTTCGCAGTTGTGGCGGAGATCAGGCTTGGCTCGAAGGTTTGAGGAATAGGACGTGGCCTGGCAATCGGCTCTGCACAGCGAGCGGCAATGACTTCCTCACCCAAGAACCGATCCACAGCTGCGGAAAGCCCCTTCGCTTCGGATCGCGGATGGGTACCATGTCCTCCGCCGTGTAGACCCTTCGTCACTGCCTTTGGAGTGAAGCACGCGGACGGCAAAGAAAACTGTTTCGTCTCCTGTGCCTCGATGCGTTGCTGGACACCACAACGCACCCAAAGCAGGCGTCCCAGATCGACTCCTACAGACGCCGCCGAGGCGGGATGAAACGTGTTCGATGCATCGATCCAAGCGCAAACTCTTCCCGATGCCGTAATGGATGCAAGGAAGGAAAGGGCGACGGAAGATCTTCCGGAGCAGTCTTCCCCAACCAACTCCGTAAGAGCCCCGACAGGAAATCCGCCACCCACTAGCTGGTCCAGCGCAGTGATGCCAATCGGGTTCGTTGGGCGAATAGTCCTCGTGGTTGGTGTTAGCGCCGATGGAATTCGGGCTGCTAAAGCAGCCTCAACTTGTATCCGGATTGTGTTGGAGGAGAGCATGGCGTATTCGCCATATATTCGCCTATGGTGACGGGGAGACGTCAAGCAACTCTTGCACGCTTACATGTGCAAATGCTCTCTAACGATAAGCAATGAAAGAAGTAAAGATTTCTTGCTCGCAGGCTTGAATCAAGGTGCTTGTTTTCGTACGTAGCCCGATAATCCGGTGGGGATAGAACACCATAGGCTCCATCTGCGCTATCGGCTGTCATCTCTTAGTGGAACCTTTTGCATAGAAACAGGAGCGCTCACTCTCTCGGTGAAAACACAGGAGATTTGGCTCTCCTTCAGGTGCGTCACTGATGGTAAACACGTTTCTCAGGAGTAACTCACTCCGGCGACTCTTGTTTTGTCTACTGCTTGTCCGGGTTGGTATCGATGCGCCTCATGCCCACGGCGTCGATAAACCTGTCGATGTCGGTCATGGAGCAGACCAGGGTTCCGTCTGGGGTCTCGTAAGCAGAAAGCAGTTCGCTCGAAGTGGCATATAGTGCCCGTTCTCTGATGAGAGGAGAGCCGTCCCGATGAATGAAAGGATGCGCTACCTGGTGGCCATCCGAGAACGCGCTTAGTTCATAGGTGACGTCCGGCAATCTCTTGCCGTGTACTTCGCCATTTCGCCCTTCACTCACGTGCCACCGTCACAATCTGGGATGTGTTGCAGGCCATCATTTGCTATTCGGTTCCACGAACATCTCAACCTGTGTGTTGTCGGTGAGCTGTGCTGTCATCGCCTCCGCTTCAAACGGACGCAGCAGATCAATGGGTGGCCGCTCTGTCTCTTCGCGACTCAGCCATCGCGTGTAGTCGTTCGGGTGCAAGATTACAGGCATCCGTGTATGAATTGCTTCCATCAGTTCGTTCGGGTCGGTAGTGATGATGGTGTAGCTTTGTAACCACTCGCCAGTATCAGGATTCTTCCACGCTCCCCACAATCCCGCGAAGGCGAACGGGTGATCATCCTTCATCGCGATTTCGAACTTGGGATTATCTTTCTTTCGAATCTTGTGCCATTCATAAAAGCTGTCAGCGGGTACGAGGCAACGGTGAGAGGCGAAGGCTCTCCTCCACATGCCTGCCTTCTCGATGCCTTCCGCTCGTGCATTGAACGTGGTGGGTGGAAACTTCTCATCTGGCTTATGCCAAGAAGGAATGAAACCCCAACGGGCCATCACAAGGTCACGCTCGCCAGTGTCTCTATTCAACCGGATAATCGGCTGCATCGTGGTGGGTCGCACGTCGTCATCAGGGGGCAAAATAACGCTGTCTAGATGCCCGTTGACATGGAACGCCGTGGCGATGGCCTGCTTATCCGATTTCCGTTTGTAACGACCGCACATGAAGAATGAGACGCGTGAGCGTGGCGGATGAACTGTGGCCGAGCGAACGAGGGATGAAAGGTTCTCACAGACCTGGGGTGTGAGTCATCCCTCGTCATGGCTGCCACGCTCGCTGCTTTTGAAACAGTCTGTGCTGCGGTGCCCTTTGCTCGCTCCGTCTGAGCTTACTGGATGTGGGAGAGGGTTGGAAGACAAAAAAGTGGCGACTCGCATGGAGTCGCCTTCTCCCAGGTCTGTAACTCCCTCAGTGTTGTCGATCCCACTCGGTTGCGATAGTTACCAAGGACGCGGGACGTTTTCGCACCTCGCGGGCACGACCCAACACAGTGAAATCTTTGAGGGTGCTCACTTCTATCAGGAGCGAGCTTTCCACTTTCGCAGTGATATGAGCCCTACGGAGAAATAGACGGACAAAACGCAGTGAGGCCCACCGAAAAACCGGTGGGCCTTGTGGCGTTTTCGGCGAGCTCTAACCCGGGAATTTGTAGTCTCTGGATTTGGAGACGGACGGAGAGTGCGTGGACGATACGACGTACGTAAATGGTTTGTGCGAATTCGCAACGCTCGCAGGAGACGGTCCTTTCCCTTTGGGGAGCCTCGCCCATAGACCGCCGGAAAGCACGAAGAGCACAAGGAGCACGTCGTGAACTGGCCCCCAGTTCTGGAACGCTTCCTCGATGTCCGGCCAACTCACCGTACAATCTCGCCAAGTCAGTGAGGGAGGATTGTGAAGGATGACGAGTGGGTGGGTTGGGACGTCCAGCGGTGTGAGAGAAAGCGGTGGGCCCACGGAGATCGGTGGCCTATGGCTTGCAATCGGAGCAGATCTCGACGGTTGTGAGGGCCCGGCCGGGGCTTGCACTGGAACTTCTACGACAACGATCTTCGTCGTACCTGTAGATAGTTCGAGGTTCTTCATCGGAGGTTGCGGGAGAAGGGGATCCGATGGAGTCGTCTGGACGGGCACAGCGATCGGGCGACCAAGATGAATCACGGTAGGTTTCGGAAGATAGCCCGGAAGGCGATAGCCTTGGACTATTTCAATCGGGTGCGGTTGCTGAGGCGAACTGGAACCCGATTGCGCAAGGGTTACGGATATAGGCGCGAAGCAGAAGAAGCTGGTGATAGCGGCACTGGACTTTCTCATGACGCACTGACCTTTCGAGAAGAAGAAAAGAGATCTCGGTTCAGTCGTGTCCGCTTGGCGGTTGCATTTTCGTCAGCAGTTCGTCGACACGCTCAACCTCAAAAAACGTAGAAATTGGATGGGAAGTCGCTCCGTCTCAGACGAAAAGGAATCCAAGCGCAGTGTTGATTTGCGAGGGACCGCTCGCAAGAGCGCCACCCAGTGATCTTCTTCTACTCCTGAAGTTGTATACGGACGCATAACGCCTCATGAATGTTCGGTTTCAGACATGAGGATGAAGCGGATTTGGGGTTTCTTTGATCGAGAGTTGAGTCGTCTCCGTATTGTTCCGGCTCGAGCGCGGGTGAGGTCCGGGGGCCATTGTGGTACCGTCCCGAACTACAGGCCGAGATCGGCAACCAACTCCGCATTTGCTTCTACGGTAGCCACGGTTCCCATGTTTTCGTGCAGGGTGGAGTAGAAGGCTTCGAACTTTTCCGCGGCGTACTTCTTAACCGCGAAATTCACGTTGTTGGTGGCCGTATCGCGGTGGGGGCCGTCATCGAGCCATATCTCGGAGCGGCCGTGGTTCAGGCGCTTGGCATAGAGTGTCATTGCGTCCAGCCTATCGTGTCTGATACCGCGAGGAGGTCCGCCGCGCTCTTTTTATAGAGGAATCGCGGGAAATCCATCTGGTTCGCTGGAAGTATTACACTTACAGGTAGGAGTCTTACCATGCAGATCACAAGTAAAGGTCAGGTTACGATCCCGCTACACGTTCGCACACGCCTCGGTCTTCTACCCCATACCGAAGTCGAATTCGAAGTGATCGGCGATCATGCTCGGATCCGTAAGACGAAGCCTGTTTCGAGCAAGCGGGGAAGCCGTGCCCTGGAAGCGCTTCGCGGAGCCGCGGATAGACGTATGTCGACCGACGAGATCATGGCATTGACGCGAGGCGATGTGCCCCGGAAGCGGAAGACGAAATGACTTCCGCGTTGCGCAGTGTCGCTGAGCGTCTACGTCGTACCAACGGCGTCTTAGTCGACAGTAACGTGCTGTTGGATGTCGCGACGGACGATGTGACTTGGAGTGGATGGTCGTCGGATGCGCTCGCAGAGTGCCTTGAGTACTCTCGACTCTTCATAAATCCGATCATCTATGCCGAAGTCTCCGTCGGCTTTTCCACCATCGAAGCGCTGGACGTCGCGCTGCCTAGCGACATCTTTCAAAGAGCGCCATTGCCATGGGAAGCCGGATTTCTTGCCGGGAAGAGTTTCCTGAGTTACCGCAAGCGCGGTGGCACCCGCTCGACGCCGTTGCCCGATTTCTATATCGGTGCGCACGCGGCAATCGCCAATCTTGCTCTCCTGACGCGCGATGTCGCGCGGTATCAAACCTATTTCCCAACTCTTGAGCTGCTCGCGCCGTCAACGAAATGAAGTGGCGTCACGAGTCGCTATTGCGGCATCGGCAACTAGTTTCGAGATCGTCGCGTTGGGCATGACTTCGGTGTCTTATTCCCATTCACCACAACCCAGCCATTATCCGCGGTGGGGTGTGTGGAACAGTGCACGTCATGGATGCCGGCAACCCAGAGTCCGCCGGTGGTATAGCCCTCCCCGTAGGCGAATACCGAGTCTCCAGGCTTCGCAGATACAACGCCGTCAAGACTGTCGTTAATGGCAATCTGAATCTTTGCCGCCTGTCCATCGGGGAGCTTCACATTCACGGTGATGATGTGGTGAGAACCATGTTTGCCTCCGCTGTTAACCCGCGTGCCTGCGGAGATGCCACACGCCATGACGTTCTCAACGTAGCCCTTCGGATGTTCCTGAAGCATGGTCTGCAGCTTTGCATTGACCTGAGGAGAACAGGTTGACGGCACGGGGACATTGCGCCCCTGGGCATGCATCAGGACGGGACATAGGGCCGTTACGACCGCCAGTGCTGAAAATAGCTGGACACGCATACTGCTAATTCTCCTCTTCATGGTTATGAGAGCCTCATGAAATCACGGATGCGGTTGCCCAGGGCAGGATCTTCCAAGAGTCGTTGCTGCGCTCCAGAACGACCCAACGCCAATTTCCGCAGAGTCCACCGCAGTACATTCCAATCTCGGTCATGGCTAACGTGTGTGCACGATTAAAGTAGACAGCCGTAAAGCTGTGTAAGCCCGCAGCGCCTTTGAATTCGTCCGGCGTTGGAGGAGCTTGCATGATGTTGTTCTTCGGTGGGAGATAACCGAAAACATGTCTCCTGTATCGGTTCTGAGCGTCTTCATCCAAGAGATGAACCGGCAACTTCAAATGAAATTCCGTTGCGTCGAGTTGGTAGCGATCATGGCAGTGAGCATCGTAGTCGGCCAACACTTCGCCGAAGTCTGCCTGTCGAGGCTCGGGCGGGTGAACGTCCTGATGTGGGTTCAACATGCCAGCGGTCTTGCACGAACTATCGAGCGGCAACGCCTTCGTCGTGTCCTCCAACAACCAAAACGAGCGTGGAACATTACCCCATTCAATCTCTCTCCCAGGGAGGAGCTGTGAGTAAATTTCGTACGACTCCTTCACACGATCGGGTGGGATGGGAGTGGGAGTTGACTGCGGCGGAGCGGTCGTCGCCTGTTGCGCAAAGCTAGTTGCCAATACGAGGACGAACGCGGAACGGATGCCCCAATGTTTCACAGCGAATGCAAAACCCTTCGTTCGCATGGTGTCGATCATAGTGTGTTCCGATCTGGATACAGGTCGTGATGCCTGGTCGTGGAATGAGCCTTGAAGGTTGCGAAGAGCGTTCGAGCCCAATGTAAGGACGATCCAAGTGCCTAGTTCGGGTCGGGCCTTTCGATGTGGTCAAATGGTGAGATTCAATGCAGGGCCGCGCTTCGACGCGGGGCCAATCCAATTGGGGAGACGGGCAAGGAGGTCAAAGATTCAGTTGACAGATCGCGTCCATCTTCGATCCATGGCAGAGAAAAGTCGTATCGCCCAGTGAGTCCGGTCTTATTCTGGATCGGATAGCCTTTCGATATCCGAGCAAGGTATTCTGCGAATTCATCCATCGACATGCCAACGAATTCACGTCTACCAGGTTCTCGTACGTAAAAACCCTTTCCCAAGAGGAAGGGCCGTTGCTTTCTTACCGAAGTAGCCGATCAGGTAAAACGAGACGCCGAGAGCGATGATGTCCTTGTAGAGAAACAGGCCAAGGAAACTCATGTACCGCATACCGGTGATGCCTGGTACAGAAACGAGCGCACCTGGAGTGCTGAAGAGCATGGTGCTGGTCGTGAAGAACATAACCACACCCACAAGACCACCAAGAATACCCGCCTTCGGTTTGAAGTAGCCGACGATGATCAGGACTGCATAAAGCCATTCCGTGAGGCCGATCAGATCGGATCCGACATACGGTCCAAAGATCTTGAAATGCCACCATACCAGTGGGCTGTTAGAAACCAGAGGAATGATGCCTTCAGCACCGGAGCGAGTCATCTTGAAAGATCCTGCCCAAAGCAGCATCACGGTCATGCCAATGCTGCAGATCAGAAAGGCGATGTTGCGCTCCTCAACCCAAGCGGCGAACCGCACCAAACCACCCTCCAACTTTTTTTCCAACTCGCCTAACTGATTCATAATCTCGTTCCTTTCCGTCCGCCTGGGAGTTGTTTCTTCACACACCCGAGGGCAACTGACTAGATCATGCGATACGAATATCGAGATTGAGTGCCTTTGGCATACCTTATAGTCTCAATATGGATCCTCTGGCACCGTTTTTTGAACGGTTCGGACTCTCGGCACGAATGTTTTATTCAGGGAAGCAGTGTGGGATTTCTCCCGACCTGAACGAACCGACGGGATATCTCCACGTGCTGCGGAAAGGAACCTTAACGGTCTTTCGTCCAGACGCGCAACCATTGGTTTTGAGTACGCCGAGCATCCTCTTCTTCTCGCGTCCGCAACAACATCGTGTTCACGGCCCCGAAGACGAGGGTGCCGATCTGGTCTGCGCGACCGTTCGATTTGGCGTCGGCATGTTAAACCCTCTGACCGCGTCACTTCCGGAGCCGTTTGTTGTTCCGCTGGATACACTTCCCGAACTTGCTCCCGCACTGGAGCTTTTGTTTTCTGAAGCAAACTCCCAAAGTTCTGGGCGACAGGTCGCGCTCGATCATCTCTTCGAGTACGTCCTCGTGCTTCTGATGCGGTCCGCATTGAATGACCGTCTGCTAAGCAGTGGTGTCTTGCTCGGCCTTGCGGATGAATGTTTGCGCAAAGCAATCGAGGCGATGCACAAACATCCTGAGGCGCCATGGTCCTTGGAGCAACTGGCGCAACGCGCTGGAATGTCTCGGGCACGCTTCGCCGCTCGTTTCCGCAAGATTGTTGGCATAACGCCCTTCGACTACCTTACCGACTGGCGTCTTGGCGTAGCGCAAGCCATGCTGCGCAAAGGAAGTTCTCTCAAGCTCATCGCTGCAGCCGTGGGATATGCCAATGCGACGGCTCTCACGCGCGTCTTTAGCAAGCGCGTCGGAAAATCACCTTCTGATTGGCTTTCCGAACGAAATTGAGGTTCTATCTGTGAATGTCCTCTCTGAACATGACCTGTTGACGTTGGGTAGCCGTTCCTGATCTTCCAAAGAGCCAGTCCAGATTGTCGAGAGACAGGTTCTCTTGCCGATGTATTTCGAGAGAGCAGAAGGCGTTCGTGGAGGATTCTGTTGGGTCAACGGGATACGTTTCACTGCAGAGCCTAACTGAGTTCAGTCGCAAAGTTCCATTGGAAGGGCGTCGAAAGTTTCTCTGTAACTCCCGTGAGGCTCATAACGTCATACTGTCGCCGCATTCGACCCCAACCAACGGTGCGTGCACGTTTATGGAGGATCATGGGCAAACGACTCTTAACGACCAGTTCTCAACCTTTAGCGTTGGTTGCGAAGCAATGGAGCCCCTTGCCGTTGCGCTTAATCGTTGGCTAGGGCTTCATGAGTCACGGTTTCGCAAAGCTCTTCAAAGGTCCGGACGTTTTTGCGGGCATCCTTCTCACTCTCGGTGTGCCGATGCCGCATCTCATGGCTTGGGTGACAATCGGAATCGAAATACTTGGTGGTCTCGCCATACTGTTAGGCGCTTATGTCAGTTTCATAAGTGGGCCGATGATCCTTCTGCTCCTTGTGGCGATCTTTACTGTGCATTTGCCATATGGTTTCAGTTCGATCAAGCTGATGTCTGCTCAGGCTGGCAGAGCTCAGTTCGGACCGCCGGGCTATGAATGTGATCTGCTTTATATTGCCTGTATCGCAGGCCTCATACTTGGTGGTTCAGGACCGTTATCTCTCACCCCGAGAAAAGATACTGTCGGGGTCGCAGAATAGCTAATGTTGTCGATGCCATTCTCTTTCCGAAGAGCGTGTACCCTTGCTGTCTTCCGAGTCTTTTTGGTGATCATTGCAATCTGTCTGGCCATCGCGACTCTAAGCGGCTGCGCCTAGGCTCGATGAGGCTAAAACCAACAGCAACTCGTGAACCAGGGATGAAGACTACCCAGTTAATGCGAGTGTGGGCTTTGTCTCCATGAAGCATGGGGTGAGCGTCAACATCCAATAGCACTAGAAAATGAGGAGCCGACACTGTGTATTCGCCGTGTCGGCTTTATTTGCCCTCAGCATAGATGGAGCTTCAATCCGAATCCGCGTCGCGAATACGATCCGCTCAAGCAGATTGTCACCCTCCACGCACTAGCCTCAGACTCCAAACTCACAAGCTTGAACGTTCGTTGACGTCACCCTGTCCACTGTTTTTCGCAGTGGATCTGATGGAAAGAATCGCTTCATAGCTTGACTCTTTCCCAGAACCCTCCAGTCGGTTTCGCTTGCAAAAACGAGAAATCGACGGACCAAAGTTCAAAAATAAATTCGTTGCTGAGGGTGTGTATTAATGACAAATTCAGTGTCATGAATGAAGCGCGCGGTTATTCAAGCCCTCTCCGCAAGCAGCAGGCGGAGGATACACGTCGACGAATCGTTGATGCCGCGCTGGAATTGATTCAGGAAACTCGTCAGGAGACTTTGTCGCATGAACGCATTGCGAAGCGTTCGGAGATCGCACTCAGAACGGTGTATCGGCACTTTCCTACTCGTACGGAGTTACTGGATGCGGTCTGGCAGGAAAGTGATCGCCGCCTGCAATTGGCCCATTACCCGGATACGGAGAGCGACATGCTCGCTTCCTTGGAGTCTGTCTACGGCAATATGGATGCGCATCCGGGGCTCATCCGAGGGCTGTTGCATTCAAATGCGGGCCAGGAGATGCGGCGGCGCGACAACGAACGGCGCCGGCAGGGCGTAGTCAAAGCACTCGCGGATGCTACATCCCAGCTCTCTGAGGATGAGCGCAGGCAGGTGATTGCAGTTTTTCAATCGCTCTACAGCGCTCGCACTTGGGAGATGATGCGTGATCGCGCGCACCTGAAGGACGGAGAAGTCAGCAAGGCTGTTGGCTGGGCTATGCGGACGCTCCTGGATTCGCTCGCTCCGATCAGAAGCAGCACAAGAAGCCTGCGATCAAGACTGCAAAGGCTTCCACGAAGCCAGCCAAAGGGGCCTCGATACGAATCACTGAGACCCTCAACGGACGGCGTCGTCGACTGACATTGCATCTGCGCGGCTAACCACCCAACTCTTCGGACACCACCGTACCAAGTTGCTGGAGCGGCCGCAACTCTGCGTTCTCCGATCAGTCCGCTGCATCGGCGGTCTCGATCGACGCAGGCCACCCGTACTACAGCATTGCAAATCAATAGCGCCCCGCAGGGCGACGACCCCGTGCGCCCAGAAGCGCCTCACGACAAGAACAAGGCGGCCATCTTGCTGCCTCGAGGAGAGCAACATCATGACGATCTATCGAACATTCTTTGGAATAACTGCAAAAGCGCTTATCGTGTTCGCGCTTATTCCATATCCATCCTTTATGCATGCCCAGCTATGGTCCCCGCACCAGAAGTCCACATTGGTGGAGAAGCAACCTCAGATGCAGCAACTACCGCAGTCCGTCGGTGGTAGGACAGCAGTTGCATTTAGTAATGAGGATGGCACGTTGCCAATCTTCGCTGCGAAGAAGCCCGGTGTTGTCCGCATCGGCATGATCCTGCCGGTCAACAAGCTTGATGACAAGGGACCATTGAACGATGGTGAACCGTGGCGAACCGCCGAATTGCAGTTACTTGCGGGACCAACGCTGGAGGCGATTGCGCTCAAGTCGATCCTTCCCGAGCAGGCCCTCAAAGAAGCAGAGCTTCTTGCCTGCGACTACGTTTTGACGACCACGATCACACAGCAGCCGGTCCAAACACAAGGTCGCTTCAGCAGGCTCAGTAACATGCGGACGCTACAAGCTGCCGCTACTGCAGCGCAGTTCGTTCCTGGCGTCGGCTCGGGTGCCATCGTCGCTAACATGGCGGTCTCTACCTTAGCGTCTCAAGGCCGTCCTTCTTTGGCTGATGGTCTGCCTCAACAGGTAAAGGCAAACTCCGAGATCATCATGGAGTACAGATTGACCGATGCGCACTCCAAGATTGTCTTGTCGGGAACGGAAAAGCAACGGTCGGGCAGCGACGGTTACTCGGTTGTGACCGGGATGATCACGACGGTTGCAAGCAAGGTCGCGGCCGCAGCCACCCGTTAGCCGTTCAACGATCTATAACCTTCTTACACATCACAACTCAGAAAGGATTGTAATGAAACGCACTTTGACATCTTCGGTGAACCGGTTGAACTAGTCCTCACCAGCGACAAGACAAACGGGATGTTCTCCATCGGCCGCCAGACTTGTAAACCCGGCAGCGGAACGCCGCCACACGTTCATCAACATGAAGATGAGGTCTTTTCCGTGGTGACGGGACATTTCGAGATCTTCAACGGGGAATCGTGGACAGAGATTCCAAAGAACGGCATCATCTTCGCACCTCGTGGAGGCGTGCATTGCTTCCGCAACTGCGGCGATACAGATGGCACCATCCAATTCATCTGCAGTGGAGATCGGTTCGATATTTTCCTCGAAGGCTTATCGCGCTATGTCTTGCCGCAAGACGTACAGGCCATTGTGGATTATTCCGCTACCTATGGGATCACCTATCCAACGCTTCCACCGCCCTCCGCTTGAGGATGGTGCAAAGAGCGATTGAATGTTCCGCCGTCGGCTTTCCGTGGCAAATGCCTCACGGCTGCCTCCGGCAAAGAGGTTCTCATTACGCCTCGCACACGGAAGCCATTCTTCCCCATGCGCCATTGACTTACGAATCAGGCCAAAAGGGAAGCGGGCACCGCGATATCGTGGCACCCGCAAGAAAATTTATGCAGCTGCGGCAGCTTCCGAATTCTCTCGTTGGGAAATGGAAGTCAGCAACGAATCCGCATGCTTCTCTTCATTCAGCGTCTGCTCCAAGAGGCGAGCATGCTCAGAAAGGCCAAGAATCCGTGCCCATTCCCGCGCGGAGCCGTAGGAAGCAATCTCGTAGTGTTCGATCTTCTGTGCCGTCGCAAGCAGCCCTGCATCTCGAACGGGACCTTCGCTCGATTCGCTAACGATATTTGTGCCACTCGAAATCAAGGCCGTGGTGATGGGATCTTTCTTGTCATCATCGTCGTCCGTTAGTTCCGTCAGCATCTGCCTAAGACGATCAGCCTGTACCTCGGTTTCCTGTCGATGAGATTGAAAAGCCTGCTTGAGCTGCGTGTCCTGGGCATGCTCAATCATGCTTGCAAGACCCTTGACGATCTGCGTCTCCGTTGAGAGCAGGTACTGAAGCTGTCCTACGTAGAGCGAACGCAGGTCTTCATATTCATTCGGTGTAATTAGTCCCATATATTCTCCTGTCGGTCACGATCTTCCTGCTGAGAGCGCCTATACCGGTCGCAGGTTGGCTCAGACGGAAATACTTCGTGCGTCAAAGCGGCGCATTCCGTTTTTCAACGGCACACTATGTCGGGATCGCAACTTCCTACTTCGGCACAATGTCTGAAAGGAGACTTATAGAGATGATTGATTGACGCTATATCGATGGGACTCAATTTGTATGCCGGGAATAGGACTTACATGAAACTACTCTCTTTCGCACTTACATTCGGTTATAAGCTGAGGCGGTTTCCCCTGAGCTTTGCGCATCCCATTGTGTCAGCTCGATCGATTCGGTCAGGGAGACTTTCATGTATCACCACATTAAGAAGATGATGTATACCGTCAACGTCGGCACGCCGGACGTACGGTTCGGCAACATGTTACTCGAGCAGTTTGGCGGTGCCAATGGCGAACTCGCAGCTGCGATGCAATACACGATTCAGGGTTGGAACTGCGTGGATGATCTCGCGCGACGCGATCTGCTTCTTGATATCGGAACAGAGGAGTTGAGCCACCTTGAGGTAGTAGGCGCGCTCATTCGTATGCATTTGAAGCCGATGAAGGAGAATCGGGAAGCAGCCGAAGCGGATCCCCTCATCTGTATCGCGGGAGGCGGAGGAGTCGATTTACGCAACTCGATGGGAAACGCGTGGACAGCGGACTACTTGAAGATCACCGGCGAACTCGATGTGGATCTTCGAAGCAACATCGCGGCCGAAGCTCGCGCCAAAATCGTCTACGAGCGTCTGATCAATTACACCGACGATCCAGGTTCGATCGACACTCTACAGTTCCTCATGACGCGAGAAATCACTCATATGAAGGCGTTCTCGGCGGCGCTCGAATCGTTGGAAAAGTCGCCATTTTCAATTGGTCGTCTTGCGGTGACCCCCGGAATCGGCAGTGAGTATTTCAATGCATCCACAGGGGATGGAAACGAGGGTGAGACGGACATGCACGGACCGTGGCAGTCATCCTTCGGTCTTCATCCAGTGGAGTCGGAAATGAATGGGGGACCTGGACTATCCATCGGAGATATAAAAGGTATCGCTGGCCCGGAGGGCCGCGGAAAACAAGACAGTGGAGTCAAAGCTGCCACCGCAACGGACGTTTTGACTGTCGACCCTAAGCCCGTACCGCAGACTGACGCCGCTCAAACAGGTAAGCAGGCATTCCTAAGAGAAACTCCCACAAAGTAATGTCTTTGGAAGTTGTGTGCGGAATGGATCTTGGGTCCATTCCGCGTTCATCTTCAGTTGAAGTCAACGCATATAAACGAGCAGCTCCACCCGCTGAATCTCAGTTGGTTCAGAAAGGAAGTTCATGCCCACGATGCTCGAACAGCTCCGCACGATGACGACGGTTGTCGCAGATACGGGCGATATGAATTCTATCCGCGCATACGCTCCGACAGATGCCACAACGAATCCATCCCTGCTTGAGGCGGCGGCAAAGATGCCGGAGTATCAAAGTATCGTGGATGATGTCCTCCGCTCCGCCCGCAGGAAGGCGGGTACATCGGCATCGAGTGAAGAGGTATCGGCGGCCGCATTTAAAACGCTGGCTGTTGCCTTCGGTCGCAAGATCCTAGAGATCGTTCCGGGTCGTGTCTCGACCGAGATGGATGCGCGATTAAGTTTTGATCGTGAGAAGACCATCGAAGAAGCTCGGGATGTCATCCGTCAGTACGATGAAGCTGGCATATCTCGTGAGCGGGTGCTCATTAAGATTGCCGCCACGTGGGAGGGCATTCAAGCGGCCGGGATTTTGGAAAAAGAAGGAATTCACTGCAACCTGACTTTGCTCTTCGGCATTCATCAAGCCGTCGCGTGTGCTGAAGCTGGCGTGACCCTGATCTCTCCCTTCGTGGGGCGCATTCTCGATTGGCACAAAGCCAATACAGGCAAGACCTATACAGGTGCGGAAGACCCCGGGGTCAAGTCTGTGACGGAAATTTACCGCTACTACAAGAAGTTTGGGTACTCCACCCAGATCATGGGAGCGAGCTTCCGCAACCTCGACGAAGTCAAGGAACTAGCTGGGTGCGACCTATTGACCATTTCTCCCACGCTCCTTAGCAAGTTGGCCTTGAGCAGGGAGGAACTTCCTCGCAAATTGAATCCGCAGAGTGCAAAGGAATTTGATGTGGAGAAGTTGCCAATGGATCAACAGATCTTTGAGAGAATGCATGCCGCTGATTCCATGGCACACGAACAGCTAAGCGACGGCATTGAACGCTTTTCGAAGGCTCTGGAGAGCTTGGAAGCTCTTCTCTTGAGGCGTACGAGAGAGCTTGAATCAGACTAACGGAGCTATAACGGACACAGCGACGCTGCCTAACGCGGATCCATCGCCCCGGGAGTGACAGCTGTCAAATATCGCATCATCGGTTCGCCACGATCCCAGAGGGAAGCTTTGTTTTACTTGAACTGTCACCAGCGCATTTTCAATCGCGCACCCAAACGTTCATATTCGAGTGGAGACAGCCGTATCCAATACCGTGAAGCTTTAGTCTTCGAGCGAGCCAAGATACCGATACATCTCGCGTCGTTCCGCTAAGAAATGAGCCCTGCGTCTCAGTCTGATCGATCGAAAGTGCAAAAATACCGCAACTCCGGTGAGAAGCGCGACAACGACGATGGGTAGAAATTGCACAAACATCTTGCTTCCTCAGCGGACCGTAGGGATGGGTTGACGCCTAACGTATTTGATGCGGTCTGCGCTGGTCAGCTACGTCCGATTCCATATTTGTAGGAACACGACTTATCGAGTCGTGAACCCGCCGGATAGGGCTCATGCACTATTCTGGTGCCATGCCAACGGACTTCAACCTGACGCGACTCACTACCGGGGTCGCTGGACTCGACGACATTCTTGCAGGCGGCCTGCCTACTGGGCAGATGTATCTCCTAGAGGGCGATCCAGGAACGGGTAAGACAACGCTGGCAATGCAATTCATCCTCGAGGGCTTCCGGCAGGGGCAAAAGGGACTTTATGTGACGCTATCGGAACCTCGGGCCGAGTTGGAGCTCACCATGCGCTCGCACAGTTGGGAGCCCGCGGAGCTTCCAATCGTGGAGTTCCTGCCTGACGAAGCAAGCCTTTCAGCGGAACAGCAATACACCGTGTTCCACCCTAGTGAGATCGAACTCGCAGGGACGATCAAGAAGCTGACTTCGATCGTGGATCAAAGCAATCCTGACCGGCTCGTGATCGACTCCTTGTCCGAACTGCGCCTACTCGCAGATGACGATATGCGTTATCGCCGTCAGATGCTGGCGCTGAAGCAATACTTTGCGGGTCGATCCACGACCGTCTTGCTCTTGGACGACCTCACGGCCAAGGGGCGTGATTTACAACTGCACAGCATCGCCCACGGCGTGGTCAGGTTGGAAAAGATCAGCCGTTCCTACGGTGCGACCCGCCGCCAACTTGAGGTCATTAAACTGCGAGGCTCCAGTTATCGAGAAGGTTTCCATGACTACATCATCAAGACAGGCGGTGTGGAGGTCTTTCCACGTCTGATCGCAAGCGAGCACGGTGACCCCTTCGAGGGGGAGCGGATCAAGAGTTCACTGCCGGAGCTTGACGCCATGTTCGGTGGTGGCATCGCTCGAGGCTCTTCCACACTTTTCACGGGACCTCCGGGAACGGGGAAATCCTCTCTCGCGATGTTGTACGCCTATAGCGCAGCGAAACGTGGCGATCGCGCCATTGTTTATGCGTTCGACGAGGTATTGCGTACGGCGAAAGATCGAGCTGTCGCCCTGGGTATGGACGTTCACGCCGAGATTGCCCGAGGCACATTGGCGATGTCCCAAATCGATCCGGCCGAGCTATCCCCGGGGGAATTTGTGCACCAAATCCGATCGGACGTTGAAAAAAATGACACCCGGCTAGTCGTCATCGACAGCATCAATGGCTTCATGAACTCGATGCCGGACGAGCGCGATCTTGTCATGCATCTCCACGAATTGTTGGCATACCTTAATCAAAAAGGTGTTTTGACGTTGCTGATACTGGCCCAGCAGGGACTGGTAGGCACGATGCATGCACAGATTGACATCAGTTATCTCGCCGATACGGTAGTCCTGCTCCGCTACTTCGAAGCGAAAGGCGCGATCCGTCAGGTCATCAGTATTTTGAAACAACGTCTCGGACCGCATGAGCGCACTCTCCGCGAGCTCACTCTGGACAGCGATGGGCTGCGGGTCGGCCATCCTCTCTCAAATTTTCAGGGTGTCCTGACGGGTGTTCCCCAACTCCTCGACGCATCCAACGAGGGAGATGCTTCCTGATGACTTCAGTACTGGAATCGTAGATTCGACGCGAAACTTACTCGGACAGTTCCTCAACGACCGCACGCTTCGCCGTATCTCGGGTATCCCCGACGAGGGTGTGCGATGAGTATGACGGTGCGGGTAGCTGCCCCCAGCGGACGAGATGCAGAGTTGATTGTCTCAGTGCTCACACAGCATTTGATCGATGCAGAGATCTGTCCGGATGTCGCGTCACTCCTCGTGCGGGATTTCGACATCGGCCCTTTGTTAATCGCGGAAGAGTCACTGACTCCGTCGCTTATCTTGGCGCTCGCGAAATTTGTCAGCGAACAGCCGTCTTGGTCCGACCTACCGATCTTGGTCCTAACCATGGGCGGCCGTGACAGCGACAGAACGCGTACGCTTGATCGGGCTCGTATCCCGATTGGAACGACGGTTCTTCTGGAACGGCCGATTCGTACGGAAACCCTTCTCAGTAGTGTCAGGGCCGCTCTGCGAGCGCGGAGCCGGCAATACCAGGTACGGGACGCGATCGCAGAACGGGACCGAGTCATGGAGGAATTGCGAAGAGAACAAGAGACGCTTCGCACGGTCCTCGATAGCATGCCTGTGGGTGTCTCTGTCGCGCGTGCGAATGGCGAAATCTTCCTCACGAACCCCGAGGTCGCGCGCATCCTCCGTCATGAGCATTTGCCGACGCCGGATTTCGAGAGCTACTCCGACTGGAAGACATACCATGCTGACGGTCGAAAACTAGAGGTACAGGAATATCCCTTAGCCCAAGCGATCACGCGGAGAGAACCCATCCCGGGACAAGATTTCCGCTATCAAAGAGGGGATGGCACGATGGCTTGGATACGCCTATCAGCCTCTCCCATCCTCGGTCAAGAGGGAACGATTCTCGGCGCAGTCACGGTCCTTATTGACGTCGACGCGGAACGACAGCAACGAGAAAATCTGACACGGAGTGAAGAGCGGTTTCGGCTCTTGATCGAGCAGGCTAGTGTCGGCATCGTCATCGGCGATCTCACAGGACGCCTTACCTACATGAACCCACGCCTACTGGAGATCCTGGGCTATACGACTTCTGACTTGGACGCCGGGGCGGCCCGCTGGGATGAACTTACGCCGCCCGAGTATGCACGCCTTGATGAGAATGCAGTGGTGGAACTCCAGACGACAGGAACCGCACAGCCTTATCAGAAGGCATTCGTGGCTCGGGACGGAACCAAAATTCCGTTTCTGGTCGGAGCCGTTCGCATTCCGTCACAAGTTGCAGGTGAGAGGGAAGAGATCGCTGTTTTTCTGACCGATCTGCGCTCCCAAAAACAAGCCGAAGCGGCCCTGATCCAAAGCGAGAAGCTGGCTGCGGTGGGAAGGCTCGCAGCGTCGATATCTCACGAGATCAATAATCCCTTGGAAGCGGTAACGAATCTGCTTTTCCTGGCAAGTTCGGAACAGAACCCATCTCTGGTGAAGGACTACCTCGATCAGGCATCGCACGAACTGGCACGGGTATCACAGATCGCAGGTCAGACGCTACGCTTTCATCGCCAGTCGACCCGTCCCCGCGCCATGACGCCTCGCGAACTGCTCGATCCGGTGTTGGCACTGTACGAAGGGCGTCTTCGCAACGCCAACGTACGCTCCGTCTCAGAGCATCGTGGCGACCCAAAGTTCGTCTGCTATGAGGGAGACATGCGTCAGGTGCTGAATAACTTGATTGGAAACGCGATCGATGCGATGCGCGGCGACGGAACCTTGCGTGTCAGGAGTCGGGCAGCGAGAGACCCACGTTCTGATGCGAACGGTGTTCGCATCACGATCGCCGACACGGGCCTCGGCATGAGTGCGGCAACGCTCCATCGGATATTCGAACCATTCTTTACGACGAAGGGCATCAATGGCACCGGCCTGGGCTTGTGGATCTCGCAAGGCATCGTGCAGAAGCACCAGGGCAAACTTCGAGTAAGAAGTCGCACCGGTGGCGCGCATTCAGGAACGGTCTTCGCACTCTTCTTGCCCCTTGAAACGACGGCTACGGACTCCGGCGAATTGCTGTCGTAGAGCGAGGTTCTACGTGTTGCTGGACCGCTGCGTCGGCGTCGGGGTAAGGGTGCAGGGAGACCCAAAGAGGTTTCTCCCTGCCACTTTTTGCGGAGCAGACAGAGTGGCCCCGGACGAGCCGGGGCCGGAGAAGGATAAGCGTATTATGCCGCTTTCTTCGTGGTCTTTCTGAGCGCTGCCTTCTTCGACTTCACCGCTCTAGGCTTCTTGGGAGCAAAGACAGCTTCGGCCTCGGTCAATAGATCGGGAATATCCTGTGCCGGGATACCAACGTGATCGCTGAGGACGATACGCAGGGCAAGGCCGACCAACTTCTCGGCGGCCGTAGTGCTCATAGCCCGCACGGGAAGATCCTGCCTGCTGGCTATGAGTGATCTCGCCAACGCGATCCGTGGGGAGCCAAGATCAATAGAGAAGATAACGAGCGCGAATTGCCTCGAACGCAATCCAATTCGGATTGCCATCCTGCTGATATCGCTCGTGGGTCGGTCCCTTTACGAATCTCCTCAAGTGCTGACTTATTGAGCAACAGGCGATCAACGCGATCGAGTTGGAATTGTTGCGGATAGAGCTTCCATAGAGCCGACACCGCCTCCATACCGAGTTCCTGCGCGTCGAGTGCATTGCGATCATTCACGATGATTTCGACGCCTTCAACACGTTTGCCAATGTAGGGATAATGCTCCGATCCGTTTGGAACATAAGTGACTGGCATGAAGCTTACTCCAGGGATTTTTCGGGCCTGCAGATACGCTGCTAACTCCGTTGCATGAATCCAGGGGCACCAAACCGGACGAACGGGGGCTCGCCAGGCCCGTTAACATTCACATTCGCGCCTTCGATTAGTCCGGTGCCCGGATAGAGCATTTCCGTATTCACTTCCACGGAACGCTTTTATGCAGGGGCGTGTGAAAGCCTTCGAACTTCTCCGCTTTATATCTCTCCATCGCGAGCTTCTTGATGCCTCATCTGAGGCAAAACAAGAGCTGCTCTTAAATTCCAGACGCATGCTTGAGATCAAGATCGATCCGGGGCGGCACGGCAAGCATGTCTTTGCATCGTTGGAGTATATTCAGATTGGGTAACCAGTTCAGCCCTATAAAACAGGTCAAAAATCTTGGCATACGGTGCAGTCATCGCTTCGGTGGGCTTGTCACGACAAGGAACTAGGACCTGAAGCCTAAAGAAAATCGCGGTGCTTACGGTGCTCTAAGGTACTGATTCACACGTGGTTCCGAATGTTGTCCCCTTGCTAGGGACGAATACGGATTGCCCTTCCCGGCACGCTCGTGAATAACGGCGTACAGTTACGTATAGAGTCCTTCTCGCCTTCAGCCTTCACGGCATTGCTCCAGACGAGCGTCTTTCAAGCACGCCACAGTCTCGGAGTCCTCATGAGTGTTCCTCGTAGCAGCGACGTCTCAAAGCATCTTGCGCGTAGCCCCAAGCGCAAAGGAATTGTTCTGCCATTTCCAACATCGCATGTTCCTGCTCGGGACATTCATACGGATGAAATGACAGTAAAAACGGAGGAACAACTCCTCGTGGGTGACTTACAAGCGACTAAAGAGACAGACGGATCTGAGCTTCTACCGGAAACGAGATAACTCTGTGAAAACAGGGGTATCTCAGTTTTGGATTGAGATCCGTCGTTGCTCAACGAACGAGATAACGACCTACACGGCCAGCGGGCGTGGAATCGGCGTGCCGGGGCGGTCCCTTAGCTATACGTTCCAAAGTTATGCCGATCTAAAAGACGATCTGGATAACCTCGGAATCAGCCTTTCGTGGATCGCAGACCGCCAACTCCGTGGTGGACTCCATGCAGCCGTCGAATGTGATGAACGAACGCTGTGCCTGCTTGGGATTTGGGACCCGGTCGCAGCGTGAATCCTAACGGGATCGAGGATGTGCCTGATGGCAGATTCCATAACGTAGGAAACCTTACAAGCCCGCCCGGGCTTTTGCTCTTCCTCCTAACGCTGTCGAATTTCGAAAGCTATCATGTCCAATGAGATCGCTCCTGCACTCTGTGAGCTCGGCAATTCACAGTCGTTGCCGCTCCCCACGCGAATCGCGTTTATCGGCAACTACTTACCCAGGCAATGCGGCATCGCGACATTCACCACGGACCTTTGCACCGCAATCGCACAAGAGTTTGGGGAAGAGAGGCTGTTCGCGATTCCAGTCAACGATCCGGGAGGGGACTATCAGTACCCCGAGCGAGTTCGCCTTGAATTAGAGCAAGAGGACGTTAGCTCGTATGAGCGCGGGGCTGACTTTCTCAACTTCAATGGGAACGATCTCGTGTGCTTGCAGCATGAATACGGCATCTTCGGCGGCCCAGCGGGTTCCCACATCCTGGCGCTGCTTCGGAAGCTGCGGATGCCAATCGTTACAACCCTACATACAGTGCTGCGAGAGCCGAACCCAGATCAAATGGCGAACCTTCGAGAAATTGCGAGGATCTCCGACCGAATCGTGGTGATGAGTCAGCATGCGGTAGATCTTCTGGAAGAAATCTATGACGTCCCTGCAAGCAAGATTGACTTGATCCCGCATGGGGTTCCCGATCTTCCGTTCAATGACCCGAACTACTTCAAAGATCGTTTCAACGTAGAAGGCCAGTCGGTTCTTCTCACATTTGGTTTGCTCTCTCCAAACAAAGGAATTGAGAACGTACTCCGTGCCTTGCCCGCCATCCTGAGAGAAAACGCGGATGTGGTCTATATCATTTCGGGTGCCACCCATCCTCATGTCAGAAGGTCTGAGGGAGAGGCCTACCGGACAGGGCTTACAGAGCTCGCGAGCTCACTCGGGGTCAGTGAACACGTGATATTCGATAACCGCTTCGTGAGCAATGAAGAGTTGATGGAACACGTAGGCGCGGCTGACATCTATATCACTCCCTATCGGCAAGAGGCGCAGGTTGTCTCGGGTACGCTTGCGATCGCGTTTGGTGCAGGGAAGGCAATTATCTCGACACCTTATTGGCACGCCAAAGAGTTGCTTGCCGATGAGCGAGGGATCATTGTCCCATTCGACGATCCGGCTTCCATCGCTGAAAGCGTAAACATTCTGCTCGCGAACGACGCGTTACGGCATCAGATGCGCAAACGCGCCTACCTTTATTCGCGCGGAACAACATGGAAAATGACTGCGCAGGCGTACATGGCCACCTTTCAACGAGCGCGATCGGAGCGGATGTCAAGGCCGAGGCCAGCACCTCGCGATGCGGAAACCATAGCCTTAGATCGACTGCCATTTCTCAACACGAGCCACCTTTTCGCCATGACAGACGACACCGGCATTCTGCAGCATGCCATCTACTCTCTGCCGAACAATTCAGAGGGCTACACCACGGACGACAACGCGCGAGCACTCATCGTAGCCAACGCGTTGAATGCATCTCCTCTATCGAGCAGTGTCGAGTATGAAACATTGTCCTGTCGCTACATGGCTTTTCTATGGCTTGCCTTCCGTCATGACACTGGTCGGTTTCGGAATTTCTTGAGCTACGGGCGAACGTGGTTAGAAGAGACCGGCTCCGAAGATAGTCATGGCCGTGCGTTATGGGCGATCGGTACCGTGCTTGGCACTTCGAGCCATGTCGGGCTTCGTGGCGCAGCCGGCAGGATGTTCCAGGCTGCTGCCGCCTCTAGCCTTACCTTCAGTAGTCCACGCGCGTGGGCCTTCTCAGTGCTTGGTATGCAGGCTTATCTCGATTGGTTTCCCGGTGACCGGTTGATCCAAGGTTGGAGAAACGTCTTGGCAAACCGTCTGTTGAGCATCTTCGATCAGACACGCGGCAATAACTGGTATTGGTTTGAGAAACACTTGTCCTATTCCAACGCTCGCTTGCCGCAGGCGCTTCTCCTCGCTGGATGGAAGAGTAGCAACAGGCGGATGGTAGAGGCTGGCACCGAATCTTTGAGATGGTTACTGGCAGAACAACATCGTGAGAGCGATAGCGTGTTTGTTCCCGTGGGATCGATGGGATTTGCTGCTGGCTCGAAGAAAGAGAGATTCGATCAGCAACCCGTCGAAGCATGCGCGACGGTTTCAGCGTGCATGACCGCGCACCAGATTAGCGGAGAGCAGTCCTGGCTCGATGAGGCAGGAGTTGCTTTCCGTTGGTTTCTTGGCGAGAACGATCTCCAGGTTCCTCTCTACGACGCCGCGACAGGTGGCTGTAGGGACGGCCTGCATCCAGATCGTGTTAATGAGAATCAGGGAGCAGAGTCGACTCTTTCGTTTCTTATGGCACTTCTTGAACTGCGTGGCCTGGAACTTTCCAATGAAACGCAACAGCTTTCTGAAATGAGTGCATCGCTTTGAGTTCTACAGCCCCGATCAGCTTTATCTCGGCCCACACGGACCGAGAGACAGAACGCCTCAGCACACTTGCGAACGAACCGCTGTTTCAGCGGCATTCTGCGAACCCGATCCTCGGCCCCAATGATTGGCCCTATCCCATCAATAGCGTTTTCAATGCTGGCGCCGTCAAGCTGCCGGATGGAGATACGCTTCTGCTATGTCGTGTTGAGGATAGGCGAGGACTCTCTCATCTCTGTGCGGCAAGGTCCGCAAACGGCATTGATAGATGGAGGATTGATCGGACACCGACCATGCCCGCGTTGCCGAAGGAATTTCCTGAAGAGATATGGGGTGTCGAAGATCCACGCATCACGTATGTCCCAGAACTCAAGCAGTTCGCAGTTGCGTACACATCGTTTGCTCGCGGAGGTCCGGGAGTCTCCCTGGCCCTGACATCAGACTTTGTTACGTTCGATCGTTACGGTGTCATCATGCCACCTGAGGACAAAGACGCAGCACTGTTTCCAAGGAAGATCAATGGAAAATGGGCCCTGATACATCGTCCAATGACGGCGCTTGGCGCTCATATGTGGATCTCTTACTCTCCTGATCTTCGACATTGGGGAGACCACATGGTGATGCTCGAAGCGCGGAAAGGCGGGTGGTGGGACGCAAATAAGATAGGGCTTTGTTCACCTCCCATAGAGACAGCAAAAGGGTGGCTCGTGATTTATCACGGCGTTCGTACTACCGCATCTGGAAGCATCTACAGGTTGGGGCTGGCCTTGTTTGATCTCGACCGCCCTGAAGTATGTCTTCAACGTGGCGACGCTTGGGTATTCGGACCAGAAGCTCCTTATGAACGAAATGGTGATGTGAAGGATGTTGTCTTTCCTTGTGGACAGGTTGTTGAAGACGACGGCGATACGATCCGTCTTTATTACGGTGCCGCAGATTCCTATATGGCCGTGGCCACAGGGAGTATTCGTAAGCTGCTCTCGTGGTTAGAAACGAATGCACCAATTACTTTGTCTGATGGAACTGAATCGTAAGACGCACCACATATCAGGGCTGAAAAGCGCGCAGACTGAAACAAAGAGCGTAAGCTCAGCGCAGTAGCTATTTTTTCTCGCCTCCAGCAGTACCATCGCTTCGCTTCAGACGAGCACCTCCCAAGCAAGCAACTGGACCTCTGGTGTAGACATGAGTCGCAGAGACAAGTCTGACGTACATAACCACCTTTCCGCCTCGCGCAAGCACTCGCCGTTGATTTCGCTCACCGATCGGAAGACCAATGCAACTCCTCAGGCGATCACGGCAGAAAAGCCTTCGCTGGTTTTGGTTAAGAAACCAGTTGGTCGATTAATACTGCCGTTAATGGAAGATCAAACCGGATGACTACAGGTTCCGTTTTCTTTCGTTCTGGCACTCGCTTCCCAAGAAACTTTAGTCTTCCTGACAAGCCGAGCTATGCCGGTTGGAGTAACTCCGAGCTTGAGTCCGCATACAAGGTGGACCAGCGGATCCGCGAACTGGGATGGCACTTCATGTGGTTAGCGCTATATTCCACGAGGATCGGAGTTGGACGTAGTCGAACTTCGGCACTCGATAAAGCGATCCGTTCAGGCCTCGAGGATCTCAAGCCCCGATTCAATACAGCAGAGCTGATGGATGTAAGGGTGAGAAAATATCCGGGATTTTACGTCGCAAAGGTAAAGCTGGCCGCCCGACACATTCAGGAGTGGGCGTCCCTCGGGCTGGTCGACGAGGCGGTCTTCAGGATCGCTCCCGATCTAGTCAACGGTTAGGCGACTCGAGACCTTCGCTGTCGAGTGGGAGCGTTCGAATTTGTAGAGTCGCAAGCAGTCTTCATGGAGATCGTCGGTCATGGAAATAATGAGCTCATCTCGAGCATCGCGATACGGACGAGCATTCCTCGGAGCCGTGCGCCACCAAGAAGGCGATGCTTCATTGGAGACGCATGTAAGAAATTTGCGTGGATTTGCTGCCGTACTGAGTGCGTCTGCAGAATTACAGAAGGCGCTGAATTCGCGATGGGTCACTGCGCCAGAGAGACGTTCTGTCATCGCCTCCCTCTGTGATCGATTGGAGACGGGGTCGTTCACTCGCAATCTCCTCTTCATACTAAGTGATCGGCACCTTATGCGAAGCCTCTCTATCATCGTGGACTCTATCGATGCGTTGTCCGATGAGATAAGGCACGTCGAACGGGTTCAAATTACGACGTCACGTCAACTTGCTGAGACAGAGATGCAGTTGCTTCGGACGCAGATTGCCTCGCAAAGAGGATCCACAGTACGGCTCATTCATATCGTAGACCCGTCTGTTCTTGGCGGAATCCGCATGCAGATTGGGGCTCAGGTATGGGACGACACGGTCAAACAACGGTTGGCAACTCTTCTTGCCACTTTGAAAGCAGCCTGAAATCACGGTGAATAAGATGTCCAAAAAGACTGACACTGTTAAGAACATTCCTAGCTGGTATCCAACGGCAGGCGAAATCCTACAGACGCAGCGTGCGCAGCTTGATAGATCAAAACGAGAAGCAGCAGCATTCGCATCGGAAATGTTCAACCACCATGATCGTCCCTGGTGGAAGCGTCTTTTTGCGAGGTGATTCTGGCTATTTTCTCGGGTAGCTTGCAACAATAGTCTGATGCTTGCTCGGAGGGCCCTCAGCTTTCGCTGCGTGGTATCTAAACGCTTCAAATCCATCCGTTGTCCCTTGGTTGTATCCGCGCAGTTCAACGCACCACCTCACAACGGTCTTCTGGAGTTTCGCATGCGTTCAGCCGAAACATTCCGCTCTCTAGAGCAGATATCAAATCGCTTCATGCTGTGTCAGGTCATCTCCCAAAGTGTTCGTCTTATTCATAGAGGTGGCTTTCCGATCGAGGACAGTGTTTCTGAAGCGTTGCGGGGTATTGAGGCAGGCAGGATCCGGGGCATAAGCCGATTTCCTGGAACATCGGTCCCGTCAGAACTGCATACTACTGTTCTCTTTGGTTTGCCCGAACTGCTCTAGGGAAGGAATTCGTTATCGCCAAACGAGGCCGACCATGGCGATTCAGTCTCAAGCCCACTAATCGAAGTTAACTACGAAGCCATTAGATGCTCGCAATTACAGACTGTATAAACGGCACCTGCTTTCAACTTCATATGAAGTTGTTCGTTTTCTAATGAGACGAGGTGAGCTCTGCCGGCAACACGCACGGCTCACCTGTCTCAAGCATCTGCCCGATCTGAAGCAGTAGGTCTGTCGGATGCACCGGTTTCGTCAAGAGTAGGAAGTCATGTCCCGCGTTGCGAGCTTCTTCTAGAAGATTTGCTGTGGCAGCCTGGCCGGAGAACAGAAGGACTTTGCATCCGGGATGTTGCGCTTTCATTTGGATCGCGAGTTCGATACCAGACAATTCCGGCATTGCGACATCAGAGATTAAGAGATCCGGAACGAGATACTGAGCAGCTTCTAGAGCGTTCAGTGGATTCGTGTACGGCGAGGCGTTGAAACCCTTCTGGCACAGGATGATTGCCAGGGTTCTCGCGATCGTGGACTCATCGTCGACAACAAATACCCGCATCGTTCTTCCGACCGTGGTGAGATTCACGCTCATCGGAAGCCGCCCGACTCGAGGAGAGTGGGATGTTCCATCCGATCTACTTCGCGTGAGTATAACGAATCGTGGTCGGTCAGCAAGCGGTCTGAGAACCTTTGTTGCATTGCTACTTTTTCGTGGAAACCCTGAAAGAGCACCTCGACAACTTTCCTTCTCCCAAAAGCTCTGGCCTGGGACAGAGACGCACGGTAGTAACTCAAAATGGAATGATCAAGCAGCAGAAAAGCATCAATTGGATCAGCGCTACGCGATGTCCTTTCCACGACGAAAAGCGTACCTGGCATAACTATTCCTGGATACTTAGCTTTGGCCGTGGGAGTTATAGCATGGTCGTGCGAACATTCGAGATAATCGAACAAATCCTCAAGCCGAAGAAGATGCTCTTCTGTCTCGTCAAAGTACTGATCTAGCAGACTGGATGGAAAGCAGGGCATGGAATGAGGTATAAAAAGCTCTGCTGACGCCCTGAGAGCGCGATATTCCTCACCATACAGCAAACCAAGCTCATCAAGCAGCGCACTCTTAGCATTCATTTCCAATCCCCTTGAGCGTTGCAGCTTTCGTTAACCGGAGCGCCTTTTGCAAAAGCGCGCTCGCGGAGAACGAAAAGGAGCGGCATCGGAAACACACGCTCTTGAAAACAAGGCAGGAACCTATCGTTCAACCAGGTATACAGCCGGAGAGGAAGCAATTAGCTTTACATTGCCCCCGAGTTGAATCGGGGATGCGCCATATTTCTGCGTCTCTAATTCTCCGTTAGGGTCTCCCGGGAGTGTCACTGTTCCAAGTCTCTATACCCGGCCTGAAACGGTCTGTGCGACTTCACACATTTGAATAAAAATAAACCCTCCGGGCGAGGAGTAAGGATGTTGTCTTCGTGGGGTGGCAACGCTGACTTCCTCTGCAAATTCTGTTTTCCGGCGGCTTGCATCCAATGTGACATAGGTTACTTAGGCAATGTGAGTTGCGTTCGGCAATTTTCAACGCCTTTCACCCCTTAAACCCGCGCACATGATCGGACGGTCAAATGCACAACCTCACATTTGCCAACACCTTGCTGAAGCGTCTCCCGCCGAGTACCATCGCTCGACTCAATCTCCATCGCGTCGATCTCCCTCGGGGACGGGATCTCGCCGTCATTGGTGAACGCATTCAGTGCCTGTGTTTTTTGGAACAAGGCATTGGATCGATGACCACCTGTTTCGAGAACGGGGCGCAGGTAGAAGTCAGCATGTTTGGGTACGAGTCAGTGATTGGCGTCTCTGCACTGATGGGGGTTAAGCAAAGTCTGAATCGCGTATTCATGCAGCTCGCTGGAACCGGTTATACCTGCAATCTACAGACTGCATTCGTGGAATTCGAGAGCAATGCTTATTTTCGAGGACTAATGCTGCGTTTCGTCCAAGCTCAGCTCACGCTCGCCATGCAAAATGCTGCATGCAACTCCTCTCACAGCTATGAGCAACGCCTAGCGCGTTGGCTGCTAATCTGTTCGGAACGAGCGGCTCAAGACACCCTTGAATTGCCACAAGAGTTTGTTGCGGAGATGCTCGGTAGCACGCGTTCGACCGTCTCGATAGCGGCTGCTCACCTCAAAGCCAAGAGGCTCATAGACTATAGCCGCGGACACATCCGCCTGATCGATAAGCGTGGACTGGAAGCCGAGTCCTGTGAATGCTATCGAGTGGTTCGAAATCATCTGGAAAGCTTCGCTCAGTTCGATACTGAGTTCGTCACATAGCGCGATCGCGTGCTGCCCGTGAGGGAATGCAGGAACAAGATATTCCAGTAGTGCTCTTGACTAAGTCAGCCAAGTGACAGACAGCTGTTGACACCGAACATACGGTTGGAAGCGGAGCCATCGCATCTGCTCCCGTCAGAAGTTTGTTCGCCGCCGGTTCTCTAGGCAATCTCTTGCGACGTGACGAAGGAGTTGCGTGCGCCAGACGACGAATGAGCTTCTGCAGAGGTTGCCGCGCGTTTATCGTCAAGCACTCATCGCCAGCATGGAAGAGGTATCCCTTCCCGTCTCAACGGTACTTTTCGAACCGGGAAGAGTTCCGACTCACGCGCACTTCGTTCTTTCGGGAGCCATTTCCGTCGTCGATTCTTTTCAGAGCGGCGATGGCGTCGAAATCTTTTCGGTTGGGCGAGAGGGACTTGTTGAAGCGACTCATCTTCTGGGTCAATCGACTTCTCCTGCAAGAGCCGTGGTGCAGATTGAGGGCCGGGCAATCCGTTGCCGGCTCGGTGAGTTGCAACTTCAATTCACGGAATATCGGCCGTTGCGATCTGTGGTGCTTGCGTACGTGCAAAGGCGTAGCTTCATCTTGGAGCAACTGTCTGCGTGTAATCGCCACCATGAAGTTGATCAGCGCATCGCTCGATGGCTGCTCATGATGCAGGACCGCCTGGGTGCGCAGAACTTTCCGATTACCCAGGATGTCCTTGCGGAACTGCTTGGTACGCGCCGAACGACAGTCACACGTGCCGCACGACGACTGCGGCATGAGGGAGTCATCAGTTACAGCCGCGGTGACATGAAAGTTCTTAATCGCAGAGGTCTGGAGCGAAAGGCATGCGAATGCTACGCCATCGTGCGGCGACTTGCCGCGGAAGGTAGATAGCTGCGTGGCTCTCGATTCACGGACCTTGTTTTCGGAAAGGACTGTCGCGTAAGAAAACAGGCGCACATTGCGAACGTTGGCAGACTCCGCTTACAAATCCAGAATATGCCACGCACTTCACTCGATTTGAGATTTGAACACGCATCCATAAGTGCGAGTTCGCACGGACAGACCTGTACTCACTGAGACACACTTCAGTTACCGCACCGAAGTTCACAGGCGTGTGGTCTGGACCGAGTAGGCAGATGAACTACAAAGTGTGACGTCGAGTGTCCGCAGCGTAATGCCCGACATGGGCTTTCGTGAGACGTAGGCACCTCAAGAGAAGTCGGCGATTGCAATATCTTCCTTTCTTAAGCATCTGGCCAACCGAACAGAGGAAGGGAACGATGCAGAGACAGGAGTTCCGGAACACAATACTTCAGCACCTACACCCAGAAACGATTCGGAGACTTCAGCTTCGTTCAATAGAACTGAAGCTTGAACAGGATGTAGAAAGCCCGGGCAAGAGTATCCGTAATGTGGTCTTTGTCGAAGAGGGCATTGGATCCATGACCAGTGTGTTCAAGGACGGGTTCGAGGTCGAGATCGGGATGTTCGGTTACGAGTCCGCGATTGGCGTTTCTGCTCTCATGGGTACAAAGCAAAGCTTGAATCGCGTGTTTATGCAACTTGCCGGCCACGGATATTCATCAGCACTCGCTACAGCAATGGAGGAGTTCCGCCGCCACGGAGATTTCCACGATCTGGCACTTCGCTACGTGCAGGCTCAACTGACTCAAGCCACGCAGTCCACAGCCTGCAACGTCCATCACAATCATGAGCAACGGCTTGCGCGATGGATTCTTATCTGCTCTGATCGTGCCCAGAAGGACATCTTGAAGCTGTCACAAGAGTTCTTGGCGGGGATGTTGGGAAGTGCCCGACCCACTGTTACCATCACAGCGCGAAAGCTAAAATCTCTAGGACTTATCACGTATTCCAGAGGAATAATCCGCATTCTGAACAGGGAGGGACTCGAGAAGCAGGCTTGTGAATGCTATCGCCTCGTAAAGAGCCACCTTGATAACTTCGCGGAGTTCGACACAGGTTTCACAAGCTGACGGATTCATGTCGCGGTGTCTACCACTCGACGTCTCCCTCCTTGAGCATTGCGCACTCGGGGAGTTTAGAGAAGAGAAACGCGTCGGAATAATATCCGCACGCGCCATTCTCGAATTGGATCACCAATCCATCATTCAATCTGTCTACCACTGCGATACGGGGAGCAGAGCTCAGAGGATTTGAGAGGTCGATTGAAGTTTCCATGAATTAAGGATCATCTCATTCCTTATCTCCGCGCTGTCACCCAACTTGCATAAGGCGAAAAGCAACGGTCCTAATCGTGTGATCACACCATCGGTTTCGCACTGTTCGCCATTGTTCCGTAGTTTCTTTTACTCCGGATCCTATCTAGGCTCTCGAAATTTTTGCATACGGGCCACCTGCAGATCTCCATGGGAGGCCCAGCAGTGTTTGAGTGACAAAACTATCCCTCAGACAGCGATCGTGCCTTCACGTCCCAAGCCAAACCCATCGCTTTGAGCAGGCAGATGCCATACCAATTCAGGTCAACTTCGTACCAGGCCAGGCCGTGGCGCGATGACTGGGGATGTGCGTGGTGGTTGTTGTGCCAGCCTTCACCGAACGTCAGGAGCGCAACCCAGAAGCTGTTCCGTGAGGAGTCGCCGGTGGCGAACCTGCGCGATCCCCACATGTGCGTTGCGGAATTCACGAGCCAAGTGGAGTGCAAGCCGAGCACAGTCCTGAAGAAAATCCCCCAAAGCAGGAAGGGCCAACCCCCGAGAGAAAGCAGCAGGACTCCAAGTATGGTCATTGGTACCCAATGCCATCTGCTAATCCAGACGTGGAAACGATCCTTGCGGAGATCCGGTACGTAAGGCAAGAGATCAGCGGCATCATTGTGCATGGTTTGCCCTGTGAGTAGCCAGCCTACGTGCGACCAGAAGCCTCCATCGTGGGGAGAGTGTGGATCGCCCTCCTTGTCGGTGTTCTGATGGTGTTTCCGATGCGTGGCAACCCAGAAGATTGGTCCGCCTTCCAGAGTAAGCGTCGCGCAAATAGTCAGGAAGTACTCGACGAATTTCGGAGTCTTGTACCCGCGGTGCGTGAGCAGTCGATGATACCCCACGCCGATACCCAGACCGCCCGCCAGCCACCAAAGAAGTAAGGAGAACAAGAAGGCCTTCCATGTAAAGAAAAACAAGGCGGCGATCGCCCCAAGGTGGAAGGCTAACAAGATGAGGCTGGTAGCCCATACTACTGGCTGTTGAAATGTGCGGTCGTACTTGGCTGGTAGCAGCGATGCCATGGAAATCCTCAGTAAGTAGGACGCTTCGTCTGTCATCCGCTGAGTGGTATGACGGTAATAGTTCCGTAAGGCTTGCGCAATCGCCATCGCCGTTCAAGGCAAATAACTTCCGCCAGGCGCGAGAGGAGCGATCAACCGGTGCTTCTTTAATCCCTGAGGGCTTTGCAACTGTTCCGCAGCGAGCTCTTTGATGAGAGAACCATTTCCGGCGCTCGTCTCAAGGAGATTGTTCCCGATCATATAGAGGTAAACAAGACAATGGAGCGATGAGAGCTACTTGAGAGGTACGTGATACTGAAGAACTCAGTAGTCGCGTTCAAGAATGCCCCGAGACTTTTCTGAGTTGAGCCAAGGCGTCTTGCCAAGCGCGTTGTACGCGAAGGTCCCAAGATGCACGCATCCTCTCGCGGCCAACTTCTTTTCAGCCCAATCTTTCGTTTCGCGACATAGTCCGAGAATCTCCGTCAACGAGCTCCAATCATGCTGGAACGTTCGCGCTTGTGACGTGTCGTGCAATTGGGGTGACGGGGCGACGCTTACGCTTACGATGGATGTCTCGTTGGATGCAGTCACGATAATGTCGATGATCGGAAGGGGGTTCGACATTCGGAAAGCGTACGAACTCTGCAAAATATTTTGCAAGTGAATCTCGGAGACACTTCGGGGATAGGGGAAGAAACAATACGGGATGTTGAGAGCGTGAAACGGAGATGGTGAGGCCGAAGATTTCAGGCTATCGTGCTCGCACCGGCAACTGTGTCCAAGAAATGCAGAAACTACTCCGTACCATCTTCTTCTGGAATGAAGACTTCCAGTGCTATCGGGATTGCTGCAAGGGGACTTCATTCACTTCTTGCCGGTAATGATCCAGTTTCCAATGAAAGGAGAGGAGATATCGTTTGGCACGCCGGGGGCGATAGACCAAGGCAGGGCGAAAGCAGACTAGGCAGCGACCACCCCTCTTGCGTACGCTGGGGTACAGGATGCCATTGGACTTCTCTTTTAGAACTGTCTGCGCGAGCTTCTGGGACTCCCCGTAGCATTCCGGAACAGGTTCTGGAGCGAGGCATGTTGCGTAATCAGCGGCAGGCTCCAACGCGTGAAACTCACCGTGAAAATCCGCAAGCCAGTCGTCATACGTCGACGAATCAGATTCGGGGATACCTGTCGCTGTTTCCGGAACAATGATTTCCGCGAGGCGCTTGGCCTTGTGATAGCTGACTTCTGCGACCGATGTCTCCAACCTGTCTGCGGCGTACCACGCACCTCGGTCCGGACCGTTGAAGCGTGCTCCGTTCGGACTCGGATGGAGGAATGCTGCGCGGACGATGTGAGCGTTGGGAATCCCGTAGACCAACTCATAAGTGCTAATCCCAGGAAGTCCGAACTGTTCACCCTGGATCCGGTCATTCGTCGCTCCATCCAGGCGGATCAATTTCTGGAGCATGTCGTCATCGTCAGCCAGATCATCAAGAACCGTACCCGCTTCGCTGTAACGCGAGGGGAGTAAACGATGCATTCCACTTCGGTCGATCTTCCGGAGTGGAGGTGTCACTGGCCACCTCGCCATGCATCCAGCATCCGCCGCACCTCGATCATTCCGGGTTGGCCCCGTTGAATCATGTAGGCGAGCGGTGTGCGTCCCACGAAGACCGGTCCACGATTCGCAAGAGTGATCCAACGATCCGCCCAGGGTTTTCCAAAGTAGATATTCAGGGCCTTATAGATTCCGATCAGCAGTGAGATTCGGGTCAACGTGTCTTGATCGAGCGTACGCTTCGGGTTCGTCTTCCATGCGTGGAAAGTCGACGACGCCAAACCTCCGAGAAGGGAACGAGAGTCCTCTTCATTCAATCCCCACTTTTTCCGGAGATTCAGGAACGCTTTGATGGCAGCGGACGAAAGCTCCGCTCGTTCGGCTGTATTGCTAAGATCGGCACCCGATTCGAAATCGTAGCCGGCGATTCGGGGCAAGACAAGGGAAGCAGCGGTTGCCATAGCAAATCTCGCTTTCGAGAGTAATTATCCTCGAAAACGAGATGCGCGGCAAGCAGTCTAGATAAGCAATCTGGGAGGATCATAATCCGCCTAACGAGCCTCCGATAGACCGGGGCAGAGTCGAGCATTTGTCGCAGTTCCAGATAACTGCAGAAGATTTTCTTGTGAGTTGAACACCTCAACCCACGGTACGATGGCGAGCAAAAGATTCATGAACAGCACAGTCTTGGAAGGCGGGTTTGACGATGAGCGGCCCGAAGTGACGTGCGTTCGTATCGTCTCAAGAGCACCAGATCGCCATCTGTCTGGCTATGAGCTGGCATCCCATGGTGGATGGACACTCCGCGGGATCTTTTCGTCGACGTATCTTCTTCTTCTCGCCGTGCTTTTTTGCGATCTGCTTCTTCGGCGATTGCGGGCATGGCAGCGGTGGTACCCAGCGCGAGTGGCCAAGCGCAGAAGCCGAATGAGGCGAATGATGTCCAGTTATCGCAGATTCATGCTGCAACCGAGGCTCCAGAGAAGGCCCCGGGGCCATTCCTGCCCGTGAATCGCCGCGTGGGCTTTGCGATTGTTGGGCTGGGACGTCTTTCGCTCAATCAGATTCTGCCGGCGTTCGCAACAAGTGACTACTGCAAGCCAGTTGCTCTTGTGAGCGGAGATCGTCCGAAGGCGCTCAAAATTGCGGCGCAGTACGGCATTGCCGTGAGTCACATCACCGATTACGCCGGCTTTGAAAAACTGAAAGAAATGTCCGGTGTGGATGTGATTTATATCGTGTTGCCAAATGGAATGCATTACGAGTTCGTACTTCGCGCGGCAAAGATCGGCAAGCACATTCTCTGCGAGAAGCCGATGGCAAACAGCACCGCACAGTGTGAAGAGATGATCGCTGCCTGTCAACGAGGGAACGTGAAGTTGATGATCGCGTATAGGCAGCAATATGAGCCGATGAATCGGGCTTTGGAAAAGGCAGTGCGAGAGGGCAAGCTAGGAAAGCTACGCAGCATTGTGGCTTCAAATTCGCAGAATGAAGGCGATCCAACGCAGTGGCGGCTCAACAAGCAACTAGCTGGCGGGGGAGCGCTACCCGATGTTGGGATTTATTG
This sequence comes from Terriglobus roseus, assembly GCF_900102185.1. Lineage (NCBI taxonomy): Bacteria > Pseudomonadati > Acidobacteriota > Terriglobia > Terriglobales > Acidobacteriaceae > Terriglobus > Terriglobus roseus. The sequence continues at coordinate 1,163,966 of NZ_LT629690.1, forward strand.
CTTGAATGCAAGTCGTTTCCTCTCGGGAGAAGAGCCGAACGAGGTAATCGCAACTCTGGTGCAGCCCAAAGACGATCCTCGTTTCAAAGAGGTCGAAGCGCGGTGCGAAGTGATCGCACGGTTTCCAAGCGGTATGACCGCAACATTCACAAGCGGGTATGACGTGCATCGCTCGGCATTCTTACGGCTCGAGGGAACCGATGGCTTTGCCGAGGTGGATCCAGCCTTCGGATATCACGGTTCAAAGCTTCGCTTCACGAAACTGATGGACGGAAAAGACACCGAACTACATCCAGCGATTGAGGAGAAAGATCAGTTTGCCCTCGAGATGGATCACATGGCTGTTTGCGTCCTGCAGAATCAGCAGCCACGCACAGGTGGTGAGGAAGGGTTGCAAGATCAAAGAATCATCGAGGCGATCTATCGCTCTGCAAGAGAAGGGCGCCTCACTTCTATTGAGGCGCCCGCAGGTGCTACACGTCTTGGCATTCTGCCGCCGCTTGAGTAGCGAGCGGCAGGGCCGCTAGGACTCTCGGGGATTATCGCGAATAGGTGATTCGATAGAGAATCCCATTCTGCTCATCGCCGAGCAGGACGCTTCCGTCTGCCATTTGCGCCAAGCCAAAGGGGCGAGCAAACCGAGCCCATCCACTACCACCTTGGGTCTGCATCAGAAAGCCATCGACAAACGGCGTGATTGTCTTGGCGACGCTACCTTCAAAATGAATGCGAACCACTTGGTAGCCGCTGGGTGGGTTGGCTCCCCATGAGCCGTGCATGCTGGCCAGCGCATCCCCGTCGAAATCGGACGGCAGCCCCGTTCCTTTGAGGAAGATCAGTTGCATGCCGGACGCGTGGGCATTCCAAGTCAAAACTGGAAGGGTTGTTTTCGCGGCCCATTGATCGAGAGTGGCGCCATGGGGTGGTGTGAGATAAAGGTTCTTGAGACCGTTGCCAAGGATGTACGGCCAGCCGTACTCCTTGCCCTGTTCGATCTCGTTCAACTCTTCACGTTGCTCCTGATCACCCATCCAATCCACGCCATCGTCCCACCCATACAAGTCCTTGGTGCCGGGCTTGAAGTTGAATCCAATCGTGTTGCGAAGCCCGGTGGCAAAGGTCTCTCGACCGCTACCGTCCAGGTTGTAACGCTGCATCGTACTGTTGATGTGATTCCGTTCCTCGCAGGTATTGCAGGTACTCCCGACCGAGACGTATAGCTTGTTGTCCGGTCCCACCGCGAGCGTCCGATCCACATGTTGTCCAGCGTCCGGCAAGTCCGTAATCAGAAGCTTCGATGCCCCGAGCGTTCCGTCGGGATTGAGCGGTGCGGCGTATACCTGCTTGATCGTGACGTAGTACAGGATGCCGGCATGGATCACCATGCCGTGCACATTTTCCAGTTCGAGAACCTTCTTCTTCTTACCTCTGCCATCTATCATCGTGATTGTTCCCGCATCGCGGCTGCTGACGTAAATGTTTCCAGCTTCGGAAACTACGACGACCCGAGGACTATCCAATTCTTCGACGAATTTGGCGATATGAAAACCCGCGGGCAGCTTCAGTCTCCCGATATTCTCCGGCGTGGCGGTCAGCGGCGCTGGCAGCACTACGTTGACGGTGTGACTATCACGCTGTGGGTTCGGCATCGTCTGTGCCGAAGCCGACAACGCGAGAGCGGTGAAGAATACAACCGGAGTGAGTTTCATGCAGCAAGGGATGCGAACTCGCCCGAACGATGTTGCCACGGGCTCTCACTCAATGCTGGTGCCTTCCATGCGGTGGAATAGCACTTCCCGAATCGTTGAGGTGGCGCACGGGTGGTACGTTGCATCCTATGAATTTATGAATGACGCTCGGAGTCGAGCAGAAGGCGCACAGACAACCGGAATGATTCGCGTGCGAGGTGCGCGCGAACATAACTTGAAGAATGTCGACGTGGATATTCCGCGAGATGCGTTGGTCGTGTTTACCGGCGTTTCAGGATCGGGCAAATCGTCTCTTGCGTTTGGAACGTTGTATGCCGAAGCGCAAAGGCGTTATTTGGAATCGGTATCGCCCTATGCTCGTAGGCTTTTCCATCAACTGAGCATTCCCGAAGTTGATTCCATCGAAGGTCTTCCCCCAGCCGTTGCTCTGCAACAACAGCGAGGAAGTGGCACCACGCGGTCTTCGGTTGGAAGTGTGACGACACTTTCGAACCTGTTTCGCATGTTGTATTCAAGAGCTGGGAACTATCCGGCCGGCCGCCCGATGCTTTATGCCGAATCGTTCTCACCCAATCGGATTGAGGGGGCCTGCCCAAAGTGCAACGGGACCGGCCGCATCTACGAGGTGACCGAACAATCCATGGTGCCGGACCCATCGTTGACGATTCGCGAGCGTGCCATTGCTGCGTGGCCTACTGCGTGGCAGGGGCAGAATCTACGTGACATCCTCGTCTCCTTAGGCTACGACGTCGACACACCGTGGAAACGGCTTCCCGCCAAAGAACGGAAGTGGATTCTGTTCACGGACGAGCAACCAACAGTCCCAGTGTATGCAGGGTTCACGCCCACTGAAACTCAGCAAGCATTACGACGCAAGCTAGAGCCGAGTTATATGGGCACTTTCACCAGCGCCCAGCGTTACGTGATGAAGACCTTCTCAAAATCCCAGAGTGCCATGATGAAACAGCGAGTCGCGCAGTTCATGCTCAGCAGCGAATGTTCTTTGTGCCACGGCAAGAGGCTCCGAACGGACGCACTGGATGTGACATTCGCAGGCATGGACATTACGCAGATGAGCCGTCTGCCGCTAAAACAATTGGCAACGATCCTGCAGCCCTTCACTACGGGGAGTTCGAATGATTTTGCCAAGCACGTAGAAAAGGCAGCCGCGGCGCAACGCATCACGCAGGATGTCGTGAGTCGACTCGAGGTATTGATCGAACTCGGTCTCGGCTATTTGGATTTGGAGCGAAGTACACCGACACTGTCCCCCGGAGAACTTCAGCGGCTCAGACTTGCGACACAGTTGCACTCAAATCTTTTTGGTGTTGTGTACGTGCTGGATGAACGATCGGCTGGCCTGCATCCATCCGACACAGAGACGCTACTCCACGCACTCGCGGCGTTGAAGAAGAGCGCAATTCGCTCTTCGTCGTCGAACACGAAGTGGACGTCATCCGGGCTGCCGATTGGATTGTGGATGTCGGGCCTGCAGCCGGAGCATACGGTGGTGAGGTGCTCTACAGTGGACCGCTAGCAGGACTAAAGGGTGTCGGCAGCTCCGAAACCGCCAAGCATCTCTTTGCGAACGCCGCAGCTTCCGTAGCTGCACGAAGAAACCCAAAACAATGGCTACGTCTGGAAGGTGTGACCCGTAACAATCTCCACCAGGTTGCTGTATCGATTCCGCTTGATGTTCTGGTGGCGGTCACTGGTGTGTCTGGATCGGGGAAATCCACCCTAGTCAGCCAGGCTCTAGTGGATCTCATTGCGGCGCATCTCGGCCAACCAATTGAGGATGGAGAGGAAGACGACGCTCTCGCTGCACACCCCTCAGTGGTTCTAACGCAGGGAAGAATTCTGTCCGGCATGGAAGGTATACGTCGATTGGTCCGCGTCGATCAAAGACCAATTGGACGAACGCCGCGTTCCAACATCGCCACGTATACCGGTCTGTTCGACGAAGTCCGAAAACTCTTCGCATCAACGAAGCTGGCACGTACACGGAAATATGATGCAGGCCGCTTCTCTTTCAATGTGACGAAGGGGCGCTGCGAGACCTGCAAAGGAGAAGGGCAGGTCTGTGTCGAACTACTTTTTCTACCGAGCGTATATTCACCGTGCCCGACCTGCCACGGTGCGCGCTTCAATGCCAAAACACTCGAGGTGACCTGGGGCGGCAAGAACATCGCAGAGGTTTTAAACCTGAGGGTCGATGATGCAATCGTATTCTTCGACACGTCCCCATCCGTCCGTCACTCATTGCAAGTCTTACACGAGGTCGGATTGGGTTATCTCCGATTGGGACAACCTGCGACCGAACTCTCCGGCGGAGAAGCCCAGCGCGTGAAATTAGCGACGGAGTTGCAGCGTGCCACCCGCGGGAACACGATCTACGTTCTCGACGAACCAACCACAGGCCTCCATCCTGCGGACGTAACACGGCTGCTACGGCAATTGAACGAACTTGTGTCTGCGGGCAATTCGGTGGTGATCGTTGAACACGACATGCACGTTGTCGCGGCGAGCGATTGGGTCATCGACATTGGTCCCGGCGCGGGTGAAGAAGGTGGAACGATTGTCGGAGAAGGAACTCCCGAGCAAATAGCCCACATCTCCGGGAGCAGAACGGCGCCTTACATCCGGAGTCGGTTGGGGATTTCGGGGCGCATCAAGGGCGCATCCTACAGAAGACAGATCGTGATTCCTTCGGAGACGACAATGAAATCCCTTAGCGAATCCCACCAAATTGAAACCGCTTCCAGACGGAGGCCAAAGCATCCAAGTCATCGTCGAAACTCCCGCACGAAGTCGAAATAAGTTCGCGTTTGATCCCGATCAGGAAATCTTCACGCTCAAGAGCGTTCTTCCAGCCGGCATGGTCTTCCCCTATGACGGCTTTCTGCCCGGGACCGAGGGAGGCGATGGCGATCCGGTGGACGTGCTTCTTCTCATGGATGAGCCAGCGTTTCCTGGAGTCGCCGTCAGAGCTCGCCTCATCGGCGTGATCGTGAGCGAACAGGTTGACGGCAAGAAGAGGCTTCGTAACGACAGGCTAGTTGCGGTATCCGAATCGACCCATCAATACGCAAAGATCAAACCTTATCCGATCTCCCGAAGAAGTGGATTCGCGAACCGGAGACGTTCTTTGTGAACTATCACGGACTCGAGGGCAAGAAATACAAGTTGCTTGGCTGCAAAGGCCCCAAACAGGCTTTCGCATCATCAAAACCAGCCGGAGCAAGTAGGGGCGAGTTGGGAAACATCGCTGAAGCAAAGTCATCTGATTTCGATCCGAATCAGTTCCGTAACTGACGGAGTGGGTTTATTCTCGGAAACCTCCAGACACCCGGGAACGATCTGCAAGCCCATGCGTTGATGGAATGGTTTCGCTGAGCCTGCCATACCTTGGGTAGACACTTCAACTTTGGATAGAGCACTTCAGGCGACGTTCGATCGATCTCAGCGCATCACAGACAGCGTGATTGTGCCGATTACTGATGACCGGATTTGGCGCGAGAATCTTGGTACTTTAAGGCCTCTTGATCTGCCGACGGGGCCAATTCTCGTGATCGCTCCGCATCCCGATGATGAGACCCTCGGAGCGGGTGCTCTGATTGCCACTCTGTCCGCGCAAGCGACGAGAGTGATCGTCGTTGCAGCGACGGATGGGGAGAATGCATATGACCTTCCTCCGGCAGGCCGAATCGATCTTGGCCTCATTCGCGAGCGCGAACAACGCAAGGCTTTGGGGCTGTTAGGTGTGCAACCGGATTCGGTGATACGTTTGCGCCTAACGGACAGCGGCCTTATGGGACAGCGCTCCGAGTTGGAACGCAGAGTCATGGAGGTTGCAGAGCCAGGGATGACAATCCTTGCTCCGTGGCAAGGAGACTTTCACCCTGATCACGTTGCATGTGCCCATGTAGCGTGTTCTGTTGCGCAAGCAAAGGGACTTGCGTTGATATCCTACTTTTTCTGGACATGGCACCGTGGATCTCCAGAGACATTGGACGGACTGCCGTTACGGAGATTCATCCCCACCTTCGATGCTCGGGCAGCGAAGGCACAAGCCATTGGCCAGCATCGTTCGCAGTTCGAGAGCGAATCCGGCGATCCTATCTTGAATGACCGTCTTATTGCCCCGATTTATTGGGACTTCGAGGTCTTCCTTTCTGCATGAGTACACCCTCGACATCAAGCGCAGATTTCTTTGAAAACAAGTATCGGCAAGCCCCCGATTTTGACCCTTGGAGGTTTGCGACCTCGGAGTATGAACTCAGTCGCTACCGAGTCGTTATGCAGGCACTCGAGGGACGTATTTATAAACATGCATATGAGCCAGGCTGCTCCATTGGTGTACTCACTCAGCAGCTTGCTTCCGTCTGCAAGACGGTCGATGCGTGCGACTTTTCAGCCACTGCTGTGGATGTGGCGCGAGAACGTTGCCGTGATCTTCCGGGCGTAACGGTGCGTTGTGCATCACTCACCGGAAGTCAACCCTGGTCGAAGTTCGATCTCATCGTGCTGTGCGAGATCGGCTACTACTTCACCGCCGACGCTTGGCAGAAATTGGTGGAGAACATGGTTCACGCTATGAGGCCGGGAACAGTGGTGCTTGCTTGTCACTGGCTTGGGGAATCTGAAGATCATGTACAGCGCGGGCAAGAGGTGCATGAAGCGATATCGCATCCTCTGCTCGTGGGCACGCTGAGTAGCTGCTATGAAGGATTTCGTTTGGACCGATGGATACGAACAACATGAGACTGCCTACTGAACCTGCTATCGCATGGCATTTTGCCGTAATCATTCCGGCCTGTAACGAAGAGCAACTCCTTCCGTGTTGCCTTCGCTCTGTTGCCACAGCACAAGCCCAGCTGCCGTCGGAGGTGACTTCCGACGTTATCGTCATTGCGGATAGTTCCACCGATGACACGGCAAAGGTGGCGAGAGACCTCTTAAGCGGCAATGGTCTGGTATTGGAGATCGATCTCGCGTGTGTAGGCGCTGCACGTTCGCTCGCTGTGACGGAGGCTCTTGGTCGGTACACTGGGCCATTGAGCTGCTGCTGGATTGCGAACACAGACGCAGACTGTGAGGTCTCGCCAACATGGCTTGTCGACCAACTTCGCATCGCGCAACGGGGATTTGAAGCCGTTGCAGGCATCGTTGATGTGCGTGACTTCTCCGAACATCTTTTCTTTGTTGAGGAACGATTTCGGAAATCTTATCGAATCGAACCCGACGGGACACACCCACATATTCACGGTGCGAATCTGGGTGTTCGAGCGGACGTTTATCAGATGGCTGGAGGATGGAGTCCTCTGATGACGGCTGAGGACCACGACCTTTGGCGTCGCTTGGCTGATTGCGGTGCACGACGCCTGAGCGATGCCAGTCTGCAGGTGATCACAAGCGGTCGTCGAGTGGGGCGAGCGCCGATGGGATTTGCGGGCGCACTTGCCGCACACAATGAAATGGTAGCGGCATGACGGGTGAGCATCTTATCGATCGCTTTCGATCGCTAACGGATGTCCGTCTAGCTCGGCCTGGGATTGGAAAGACTGCGGTTCGCCATGATGCGATTTTTGCTGCAGGGCGGGAAGATTTGAGTCTTGCGAAGTTAATTGAGGCCCATTGGGACGCCGTCGCGATTCTTGAGGAGGCTGGTCAGGAGCCAAAGCAGGGAATTGCCTATGCCGTTTGGGCTAGTGAGGTTCCAGGTAAACCTCTTTCTTTGCGCGACGGGATGCTTCACGGTCAGAAGGACTTTTGCAGTGGTGCCACCCTCGTGGATCGCGCTCTTGTGACAGCAGGTCCTGTCATCGTAGAAATCGATCTCAACTCAGCGCCCTCACAATTAACGATCCGAGAAGATGGCTGGAAGACCGAAGCATTTCGGATGACGCACACTGCGTCCCTAACCTTTGATCACTTTCCCATCGTGTCGATTGTCGGTGATGACGATTGGTACACCAAGCGTGTGGGTTTCTGGCAGGGAGCGTGTGGTCCGGCCGCAGCATGGGCCGGAGGTGCCGCGGGGCTTGTCGATTATGCCTTTTCCAAAAGACGAGATGAACCGCATTCGATGGCCCACTTGGGTGCCATGAGTGCGGCAGTTATAGGGATGGAGTATGTGCTGACTGGAGTAGCAGGACATTTCGATGCTATGCCCACAGAACCGGCAATGATTCGAGCTCTCACAGTACGGCATCTCATCGAGGCGGCCTGTACTGATATCTTGCAACGGTTTGGCAGATCTCTGGGCCCCGCACCACTTGTAAAGCATGTGGAGGTTGCGAGGCGCTATGCGGAGTTGGAACTTTACCTGCGCCAGTGCCACGCGGAGCGCGATCTGGAATCGCTTGGGAGAGCTCTCAACTGCATTGGCGCCTTGCCTGGATCAAATGGGCTGTTCGCATAGGTTCAGATCATTTGGTCTGTTTTCGCCGCATGATGCAGCCCAACAACACTGACGTGAGCGTTGTTGTCTCAAACGGGAAGGTAAGGAAAGCGTCGGAGCCGTGAGTGGAAACGGGTGAGCCTTCCGCCGTCAGAAGTATGATCGCGACGCTCTGCATGGATGGATCGTCGCGAAGCATGGTCATGACTTCGACTCCGTCCATGTCCGGCATATGCAGATCCAGCAACACTGCATCAGGGCGGAGAGATCGTGCGCGAGCGATACCTTCTGTTCCGCCGAATTCGGCATAAGCTTCAAAACCCTGAAGCGTGAGTAACTCCGCCAGTCCCTGGCACCGGGCACGGTTGTCGTCGATAACAAGGACGTTGTAGGCCTTCATAAGACATTGAGTTTATAAAATCCTTTCCTAGATTCCTATCCCACCACTAGCGCGCCACAGAAAGGCGCTGATCGCTTGTAGCGTTGAAGTCATGCATCGTAGGGGTGGTCCAAATCGAGAATCGTCGCAAGCAGAGGACGCCCAGCTTTAATTGAATGGGAAAACTCTCTGCGTTACTCAACTCCTCATCGCAGAAAAAGATGAGGCAATGCATTATCCCAACTAGGAATATGTCGGAATCTGCCTTGGGCAGAGCGGAGGAATCTCCCATGCGGACGAGTAATTTGCTACCAAGGGCCGATCGTCTCAAGCTCGCCAGCACCCCTCCGCATTTCACTGATGATTGTTGTAGAACTAACTGATGGCTCAAGTCGCGTCTTCCATCAAGCCCCGAGATCGGTCGAAGGTTCTTAACGCAAATCGTCAGGCGAAGATGGCTCAGTCTGCCCACGCCTATGTTCGCGGAAACACGCTCCAGTTTTACGAATGGTTGAAAAAGGATTCGGCCAAGAGCATTCCGGAGGGCCCGCCGGTCTGGATCTGCGGGGATTGCCACGTGGGGAATATTGGACCGCTGTCCGATTCGGACGGCAAAATTGAAATCCAGATTCGCGATCTGGACCAGACGGTTGTCGGAAACCCTGCTCATGACTTAGTGCGGTTAGCGCTCTCGCTGGCAACGGCAGCACGCGGGTCCGATCTGCCGGGCGTCACTGTCGTCAAAATGATGGAACAGATGGTCGAAGGTTACGAACGGGCTCTCGTCGCTCCGAACACAACCATCAAAGCCAACAGTGACGATCTTGCTCCCATCCGAAACGTACTGGAACAATCACGCCGCCGTCGCTGGCATCATCTTGCTGAAGAAAGGATCGAGGATGTTAAACCCCAGATCCCCCTCGGAAAGCGATTCTGGATGTTGGAAGAGCAGGAGCGCGTCGCGATGGATGAACTGTTTCGTGATGAAACGGTTGTAGCGAAAATTCTGGCATTCAAAGGCCGCAGGCCGGGATCAAAAGTATCCGTAGTGGACGCTGCCTATTGGATGAAGGGATGCAGTTCGCTCGGTCGACTCCGCTTTGCTGTTCTTCTCAGCATTGGCAAGAAAGCCGACCGAACCCACTGCCTGATTGACCTTAAGGAAGCTACTTGTGCTGCTGCACCGAAGGTCGAAATGACCATCCGCAACGACGCGGAGAGAGTGGTGACGGGAGCGTCGAATCTCTCTCCGAACCTAGGCCAACGAATGTTAGCAGTCCCGCTTCTCGGGAAAAATCTTGTTATGCGCGAGCTAATGCCGCAAGACCTCAAATTCGATCTCGATCGCCTGACCCAGCAAGAAGCTATGGCGGCGGCTCGCTATCTCGCAGGAATCGTGGGCAAAGCTCATGGTCGGCAGATGAACCGCAAGACGCGCCAATCGTGGCTCGCCAAGTTGGAGAAACAACACTCGAAAAGCCTGGATGCCCGGAACTGGTTGTGGTCAAGTGTAGTTTCGCTAATTGCAGACCACGAAGCGGCTTATCTGGAACATTGCAGGCGATACGCGAGTTCCTCCTGACAGCTCCCTCAGCGTGTGCCGAAGGAGCAGCTTTGGTGCGCCGTCACGGAACTGTCTGATGGAACTAGCGAGAGAACAGTGCAATCAGGAGCACTATCGGGATGGGAACACCGAGCAACAATAATAGAATTGAGCGCATTTCATTTCCTCCGAAATTCCGAGCCGTTGGACCGCCTTAGATGGTGATTACACGGTCGCGCTGACGCCCGCCGACCGTCGCGGCGAAGCTGGCACTGAAGGCTCCGATAAGAAGCGCCAGGAATGTCCATAGAAGCGAGTGGGCAGTTGCTTTCCGAAGTTCGTCAGCGGATTGTTGTGCGTTCGTAAATGCATTGGAAACTCGTTGCTTCGCATCCTGTGGTGATATTCCGGTCTGAGTAGAAACGACTTGTTCCAGATAGGCTTGATCCTCCGTGGGCAAGCTCCCCTTTTGCAATCCGTTCGCAAAGATGAGAGCGACTTCAGAACGGATTGCATTTCCGACGGGATCTGTCTTTGCTCCGGAATTCCGAAACAAGCTATCGACGAAGTATGCGAAAGAACTGTAAGCGGAGCCCGAAACCTTCTCTGCGTCACCCTTGGAAGATACGGACGCTCCGACCATGGTCGTCGCGGCCGTAGCCAAGAACGCTGCGGTCACGACGAGAGCGGTGGACCAGGCCAAAAAGCCGTGTGCGGTGTCACGGAAGTAGACCTCATCCGTGTGGACTGACGTCCATTTCGTGCGCAGCCTTCCGGCCAGATAGCCGCCCATCGCCGAGCTCAGAATCTCCATCACGATCAGCCACATGATCGCCGAATGTCCGATGCCCGACGCCGAGACCCCGGTGTTCGACCACGGTGAGACGGACGAAAGGCCCAGGCCGGCTCCAAGAGCGAGCAGAATCAGAACCAGGGCAGCGGTGACGAAGGCCCCAGCAAAAACCGCGGACCACGATACGCCGGAAGCATTCGCTTCGGGCTGTCCGTGGGTCGTCGAAGAATAGGAACTCGCTATCGGTTCGGACATTGGCGGTCTACTTTCTGGCGCACATATAGGCGCGGTATAGTTGCGTGAAACCCCGATAATTTATAGGTCTCGTGAGGCCTTGGTTTCGTCTTCCTTGCTTTTCTTCGCGGAGTATTTCTCTTTGCCCGTTTTGGGTTTTGGCTCCGGCTCTGGCTCCGTGGAAGACCTTCTGATGAGCGGTACGCCGATCTTCGTGATCTTCTTAGCGGCTGCGAGCTCCTCCCGCAGATTGGCCGTCAGCAGTGACACAATCTTGCGCTCGCCCAGTCCCTGCGCCATCGCAATGCACGCCTCATAGCCCGCGATCTCGTAATGTTCCGTACGGAGCGCGGCACCGACGATTCCCACGTCGAAGGAAGCCCCTTCTTCGTCCTTCTCCAGGGCGTCTGCACCCTCTTCAATCACGCCTTCCATGCCGTTACAGTGTTGGCCAGTCGGTTTCTCACCAAGCAATGCAAAGACGCTCCTGAGCCGCAAGACTTGGCCCTTGGTCTCTTCCAGATGCGATTGGAAAGCTGCCTTGAGCGCCTTATCTTTCGCGCCCTTCGCGAGCTTTGGTAGAGCCTTCACGAGTTGGTTTTCCGCGCTGTACATATCGCGCAATTCATCCAGAAGTACTGTCTTCAATGCCATGTCAGGTCACCATCGGTTGATCTAGTTACGTTTTAACCAATGGTGAGATGCAGAATTGGACCGGATGGAGCGCTTCACTTACTGGAAACCGCAATCGGTCAATTAACGACTACGTGCCGTCGATCACATCGAAGATACGATGAGGCCGATGGCAGCGGCGGTCATGATTAGGGCGCACGTCCAACCAAGGCATTTCATGCCGATGGTGTTCGTCCGGTTGCCCATCACCTTCCTGTCGCTTGTGAGCAGGACAACCATAACAACGAGGGGAGGTGCCAAAAGGCCGTTGAGGATAGCTGACCAGAAGAGCATCATCACTGCGTTCAAATGAGCGAAGTCCAGCGCGAGACCCACCGCGATCGAGACCCCAATAATTCCATAGAATTTCCGAGCGAGCTGGGGTTTGAGGTTCAGCGATGCCGCTCTCCATCTCGCACCCTCTGCGACTGCGTAGGCGCACGAGCCGGCAAGAACTGGGACCGCAAGCATCCCCGTCCCGATCATACCCAGGGTAAAAAGCCAATATGCTCCTCCGCCAGCCAAGGGGCGAAGCGCTTCCGCCGCTTGCTTAGCGGTCTCGATATCTTTATGACCGTGAGCGTTCAGCGTCGCAGCCGTTGTCAGGATCAAGAAGTACATCACGACGTTGGAGAGCAGCATGCCCGTCACCACATCGAGCCTCGCCGAGCGAATCTCTGCGTCGGTAGAACCCTTTCGTTGTGCGACCGTGGTTTTTCCATGCGCACGATCTTCCTCCACCTCCTGCGCCGCCTGCCAAAAGAAGAGATAGGGCGAGATCGTGGTTCCGAGGATCGCAACCAACACGGCGATGTAGGCCTTGCTCCATTCAATGTGTGGGACGAAGGTCGAATGGGCAACTGTGCGCCAGTCAGGATGGGCGAGGAACGCAGTAATGATGTATGCGAAGAGAACAAGCGTTAGCCATTTGAAAATCCGGGCCATCAGGCGGTACGACGTCCAGAAAAGAAGGGCGACGATTGCGGCTGCAAAGAGCGGTGTCCAGTAATACGAAGGGATACCGGTCATCATTTGCATGGCGTCGGCCATGCCGCCCAAGTCCGCGCCTATGTTGAAGATGTTCGCGATGATGACCAGCGAGCAAGACAGCCACAGAACCCATCGCGGGTAACGGTTGCGAATCACACTGGCCAGACCGCAGCCTGTCACCATGCCCAGCTTGGCGCACATGAACTGAACAGCAGCCATCAGTGGGAAGGAGAGCAGCGCCGTCCAGAGCGTCGCGTATCCAAAGGACGCCCCGGCAACGGAGTAAGTCGATATCCCGGAAGGATCGTCGTCAGCAGCTCCGGTAATGATGCCGGGTCCGAGTTCCTTCAGGAATTGTTGAAGGCCATTCGGGGCCGATCCCTCAATTGCCGAGCCGTCCGTTGAAACGTCTCGTTTCGTCACGTCTCATGGTACGGGATTCGAGTTAACGGATACTAACATAATGCCTTAGTTGGACCAACGACGTCTGCCGGGCTCTGTCGCAGGCGAAGTAGATACCGAGCAGCGGTCCGCAAAAAGGCACATCAGGTTCCGCCACCTATCTTGGCTACCTCTCGTCGAACCTTGGAGCTTTCGGAACACGCTGGCGATTACGATCATCAGGTTCAGAAGCGATTTAACGCCATCGGTCGTCCTGTAGAAAACGCGGCGATGTAACTCATCATCCATTTTGGCGACGAGGTGATTGAGCGTGGATGCATCGGACGTACTGGTAGAACGGCTAATCGCTTGGGGTGTGGATACGATTTTTGGGCTGCCCGGCGACGGCATCAACGGCGTGATGGAAGCGCTTCGGAAGAAGCAGGACAAGATCAACTTCATCCATGTTCGGCATGAAGAATCCGCTGCGTTTATGGCCTGCGCTTATGCGAAGTTCACCGGAAAGATCGGTGTGTGTCTGGCAACGAGCGGACCTGGCGGAATCCATCTGCTGAATGGTTTGTACGACGCAAAGTTAGACGGCGCACCCGTGTTGGCCATCACCGGTATGCAGTTCACGGATGTTACCGGCTCGTTCGGTCAACAGGATGTGCAGTTGGACAAAGTCTTTATTGATGTTGCTGTTTATAACGAGCGCATCATGAGTCCCACGCATGTTGAGTCAACCATGGACCTGGCAATCCGCACGGCGATCACTCGGCGTGGCGTAGCGCATGTGACGATTCCCATCGACACCCAGATGATGGAAGTGAAAAGTTCACAGCGTTCTGAGCGCAACGTGGCCCATCACAGCAATGCCGTCTATGCGATCGCAGGGAATAAGCCGGTCGAAGGCGACCTGCAATCTGCAGCTGCTGTTTTGAATGCCGGAAAACGCATCGCAATTCTTGCCGGAGCCGGGGCATTGCATGCAACCGAGGAATTGTTGCAGATCGCTGAACTGCTGGGAGCACCCATTGTGAAGCCGTTGTTGGGGAAGGCAACCGTGCCAGATGATTCGCCATATACAACAGGCGGAATTGGCCTTCTTGGAACGGCTCCCTCACAAGAGGTAATGGAAAACTGCGACACGCTGCTCATGGTCGGCACAAGCTATCCCTACATGGAGTATCTGCCCAAGCCCGGCGATTGTAAGTGCGTGCAGATTGACGCGAATGCACAACGAATCAGCCTACGGTATCCGACCGAAGTGGGTCTCGTGGGTGACAGCAGGAAGACCCTTCGTGAGCTGTTGCCGCTGTTGCGGCACAATGACTACCGCAAGTTCCTGGAGCAGGCTCAGACCGGTATGAAGGATTGGAACAAGATCATTGAAGCGGAAGGTACAGATCCCGCTTCTCCCATGAAGCCGCAGGTGGTGGGTTACGAACTGAGCAAGCGTACGCGGGAAGACGCGATTATCGTCAGTGACAGCGGTACAAACACTACCGTGTGGGCACGTTACATGCACGCGAAGCGGGGACAAAAGCATTCATGCAGCGGCAACCTGGCGACCATGGCGGGCGGTATGCCCTACGCGATTGCGGCTCAGGTTGCATATCCAGATCGACAGGTGATTGCAGTGATTGGCGACGGCGGCTTCACCATGCTGATGGGCGAGATCATCACCGCGGTGACCTATAAGTTGCCTATCAAGTTCGTCATTATCAAGAACAATACGTTGGGCCAAATTAAATGGGAGCAGATGGTCTTTGAGGGTAACCCCGAATACCAGTGCGACTTGCTTCCCATTGACTTCGTCTCGCTTGCACGCTCAGTCGGTGCGGAAGGTATTCGTATCGACGAGCAGAAAACAGCAGGAGCGAGGTTTGATGAGGCCTTGGCGATGTCTGGTCCGGTGATCATTGAGTGCGTGGTTGATCCATTAACGGCGATGCTGCCTCCCAAAATCACTGCAAAGCAAGCATTGAAATTTACGGAAGCATTGGCGAAGGGCGAACCGAACCGTCTTCGCATTGCGCTGACTGCAGCACATGACACTGTTAGGCAAATTGTGTAATTAAGCATCGCGGGATGGGCGACCGTCCGGCGATTCGTATAGGCATGCCTTGAATAGTTCTGCTCAGATTAGTAGCGATACCGTGAGCGCCTACGTCATCCCGACGGACGCACCGGAAGGTGACGGAACTTTTGCGTGGAATTCCACCACGCTTATTCTTGTGGAATTGAAGTGTGGCGATGTCACAGGTCTTGGCTATACCTACAGCCACAAGGCTGCAGCTTTGCTTGCCAGAGATTTGATCGACAAGGCTGTGGCTGGATCAGATCCATTCGATACCAATGCCATCTTTATGAAGATGCGTTACGAGCAGCGTAACTATGGGCGCGAGGGAGTTGCGGCCACTGCGCTGTCCGCGGTGGACGTCGCCCTGTGGGACCTGAAGGCGAAGTTGATGGGGCAGCCACTCGTTCGGGCGTTGGGGCAGATGCGTGATTCCGTGCCAGCCTATGGCTCCGGTGGATTCACGACCTATACGGATGCGCAGTTGCAAGAGCAGTTGAGCGGTTGGGTAGAGCAGGGAATACCGCGCGTGAAGATGAAGATAGGAACTCATCCTGAAGAGGATTTGCACCGAGTTGCTGTTGCTCGCGAAGCTATCGGCGATGATGCCGAGTTATTTGTTGACGCGAATGGCGCGTACTCGCGCAAGCAGGCCATGGGATTCGCGAAGAAGTTTTCAGAGGACTACCGAGTGACGTGGTTTGAAGAACCTGTAAGCTCCGACGACCTTGCGGGCTTGTGCCTGTTGCGGACTGAAGGGCCTTCGGGAATGGATATTGCCGCAGGCGAGTATGGTTTTACCGCAATGTATTTGCAACGCATGCTGGATGCGCAGGCGGTCGATGTTCTTCAGGCCGATGCAACGCGCTGTGGAGGCGTGACTGGCTTTATAGATGTAGCAGCACTCTGTGACGCGCACCCGCTTCCTATGTCGGCACATTGTGCGCCAGCGTTGCATACGCACCTTGCTTGTGCCGCCCGTCCGTTACGCCACGTGGAATATTTTCATGATCACGTTCGTATCGAGCGCATGTTCTTTGATGGATTTCGAGAACCGATGCAAGGAGCCCTGCACCCCGATCTGTCGCGCCCGGGATTGGGTATTGCTTTCAAGCACAAAGATGCGGAACAGTTCCGCGTGGACATATAAGTATGCGATTGCTGCCAGCGGACACTTCGCCGCGAGCCATGCTCCATATGATTCCAGAACCGTTGCGTCCTCCGTTCGCGACCGTGCTTCGACACATACAGCACGGCACGTTTCAGCGAACGCTTTCATTGATGGTGGCTGGTTCGAGTGCAGTGAGTGCGATGGAAGTGGGATATGAGCACTATCGCGGTAGCTATTCCAACCCGGTGATGTACACGCCGGTGTTGTTGTCTAGTGCATTGACACTGGCGAGTTGTGCCTCTGTCTTCTCGCGGCAGATTGCCAGAACGTGGATGCGCTATCTCTCATTCCTGACCTTGGTCGATGGAGTGATCGGCTTCGGATTTCATATTCGTGGTGTAGCTCGCAAACCAGGCGGCTGGCGTATGCCCGTAGTGAATATCGTGATGGGGCCACCGTTGTTTGCACCATTGCTTTTCGGAACCGCCGCATATTTAGGAGTGATCGCCTCGTACCTACAACGGGAAGAGGACGAAGGCGTCGGCCAGATCACGACGGACGTGTTTTCCCGTCGTTACAAACAGGATTGGCGAGAGGACATTCGTACCGGTCGCTTCCAGAAGCATTTCTGCGTTGTGTGCGCCATCGGTACGTTGTGTTGTGGAGGAGAATCCTGGTGCTCGCACTATAAGGACAACTTCAAGTACGGCGTGCAGTGGTCCCCGGTGTTGTTGACGCCGATCCTTGCAGGATCTGCACTGGCCGCAGTGAAGAGCGAACGCGGCGCCAACACACTTCTGCCATTGGCCTCCGCAGCTGCGATAGTGAATGGGATTGTGGGAACTGGGTATCACATCCGTGGCATCCTTCGCCGGTCGGGTGGTATTAAAAAGCCGCTGTACAACACGCTGTATGGGCCACCAATCTTCGCGCCGATGCTGTTTGCGGCAGCCGGATTGCTTGGGATGATGGCATACCTCATGCGACGGGAGAGGTAATGAGCGATCCTACGAAGAACTCAAACGAGGAGCAGGCGCTTCCGCAAAGAGTGCAGCCAGGCTATTACCCCGGCTGGAATGTTTTGTCGCAGTCGGCATACTGGGACGCAGCCACTCGCAAGGTGGTGGAAGAGCGCATGGGACCACCCAAACAGCTTCGCTTTTTCCATGAGGCGGAAGCACAAGCAATGACGGCGATACTGGATCGAATTCTGCCACAGGACGATCGTCTGCCTGCTCAGCGTATCCCCTTGTTGCCATCGCTCGATGCACGACTCTTTGAAAACCGTATCGAAGGCTATCGCTATGAAGACATGCCCAGCGATCAACAGGCGTATCGATGGGCTGTGGAAGCCATGGATCGAATGGCGCTTGAAGTTTTCAATGGCTTATTCGCGGAACTCACGTCGCACTCGCAAGAAGTATTGTTGAAGTCTCTCCACGATGGGGAGCCTATGGGTGCGAAAGACCTGTGGCAACGCATGAATGTCGAGCGTTTCTGGACATTGTTGCTCAACGACGCATGTGCCGCATACTACGCACATCCTTGGGCGTGGAATGAAATCGGTTTTGGTGGACCGGCGTATCCACGCGGCTACATGAGGCTGGAAGAAGGCGAGCCGGAACCGTGGGAGTTCGTGGAACAACGCTATGAATGGGCAGGACCTACGGGAAGTTTGAGCGACTTGGATCGCGGCGGATTGGCGGGTGAGGATTGAGTTCCTTCGACAACGACAAGCCGCTGTTCGGAGCATTCGAAGCACCGGCGGATGGTCTTCATCATCTTGGCTCTATGCAGAAGATCGTGATTCCGCGTCGTCGATGGCGAAACGAGGATGAAGTCGATGTTGCGATTGTCGGAGTGGGCGCCGCAGGCGGCGTGCTGTTGCAGAGACTCGCACGAGCTGGACTGAGTGTTGTGGGGTTTGAAGCCGGGCCGTTCTGGGACACGGAGCGTGACTGGGTCAGTGATGAAGCAGGCTCACGCAACCTCTACTGGAATGATCTTCGCATCACGGGCGGAGAGCATCCCTTGGCGTTGGGCAGCAACAACAGCGGCAAGGGAGTAGGCGGAGGCAGCGTTCATTGGGCAGCGTTTGCACCGCGCTTTCATCCTAGCGATTTCGAAGTCTACACGCGCGATGGTGTAGGCGCTGACTGGCCGTTGAGTTATGAGGAGATCGAGCCGTATTACGAGTTGCTCGAGCGAGAGATGCCAGTCGCCGGGCCCGCGTACTATCCGTGGGGTAAGCCACACGGATATCCGTACGCACCTCATCCAATGGGTGGTGTCGGTGACACGCTGGTTAAAGGCTGCACGAAACTCGGCATCGGCGTATCAACGGGTGGGCCGGTCGCCATCCTGTCTGCGTCTCGAGGGGATCGTCCGCACTGTATCTATCGCGGCTTCTGTATCCAGGCATGCAAAGTAGGTGCCAAGGCGTCCACGTTGATCACGCATGTTCCGGATGCACTCAAAAGTGGTGCGGAGATTCGTGATGAGAGCATGGTCTCTCGTATCTCGATCAACAAGCATGGTCGCGCAGACGGAGTGGTCTATTTTGACCGCGAAGGCCGTGAGCATTTTCAAAAGGCACTTATCGTCATCGTGAGCGGTTACGCCATTGAAACGCCACGGTTGTTACTGAACTCCGCATGCCCCGGCCACGAGCGTGGGCTCGCCAATTCAAGTGGCACACTCGGTAAGTATCTGATGGCTCAGGCGGGAAATGTGATCGCTGGACGTTTCGACGAACTGATCCGTATGTACAAAGCTCCTCCCGCACATGCGCTGACAGAAGAGTTTTACGAAACCGATCCGAAGCGTGATTTCGCACGCGGCTTCGCGGTACAGACCGTGGGGCCGCTGCCAATAGCATTTGCCAAACAGATGGCGGCAGCGAAGGGTGTGTGGGGATGGGGACTTCGCCGGACCATGATGGACTATAACCACTGGTCGGCACTTGGCCTTCTTGGCGAAATCCTTCCATGGGAAGAGAACCGTGTGGAACTTGCGACTGGCGCGGATCAGAAGGATCGCTTTGGCTTACCTGTTGCAAAAGTTTCGTTCACTCTGCACGACAATGACAAGCGCATGATCGAGTTCGGCAAGAACAAGGTGATGGAGATTATGCGTGCAGCCGGTGCCGCGGAGGTCGTGCAGGAACAGCGCTATGCCCATCTTGTGGGCGCGGCCCGCATGAGTTCCTCTCCACATAACTCGGTGTGTGACAAATTCGGTCGTACTTGGGACGTGAACAATTTGTTTGTGATGGATGGCAGTGTGATGCCAACACAGGGTTCGGCGAATCCAGGCCTGACCATTCAGGCTCTGGCAGCTCGCACTGCGGACTACATTCTGTCGCAGAAAGATTCCATCATCAACGACATGCCACGCGATCTGAAAACCCCGCCAGTTCGCAAGTCCTTGTGTCCTCCCGGGACATTTCGAAGCGGCATTCCGCACTTTTGAAACGACTCGGGCCTTGCCAATACAAGGATGTGGCAAGGCCCGGATGATGGAGGAAGTCAGACTTAGCCGATCTCAAGACCACCAGTCGCGCCGTAAACTTCTCCCGTGACGTAGCTCGATTCCTGTGACGCCAGCAGTACGTAGAGGGGAGACATCTCGACCGGCTGGCCAGCTCGCCTCATCGGCGTCTCCGATCCGAATTCAGGAATCTTCTTTTGCGGTTGACCACCGCTAATTTGAAGTGGGGTCCACACTGGGCCCGGTGCAACGCAATTCACGCGGATTCCGTCTCCTGCAACCTGACGAGCAAGGGCACGGGTGAACGCGAGGATTGCTGCCTTGGTGGGAGCGTAGTCCAGCAGAGACGGGCTCGGATGGGTCGCCTGAATCGATGCCGTCGTGATGATGGAGCCACCCTTCGGCATGAGCGGGAGCGCGGCTTTGCAGATCCAGAACAGGGCGAACACATTCACCTCGTAGGTCTCTTCCAATTGGTTAGTTGTGACATCCGCGATTTTCTCAACTGCATGTTGTCTGCCAGCAACAAGCGCAAGAATGTCGAGACCACCAAGTCTCTTGTGGGCCTGAGCGACCATCTTCTTACAGAAGCTTTCGCTGCGAATGTCACCCGGAATGGCGATGGCCTTGCGCCCTTCCTTTTGAATCAGGGCGATGACCTCTTGCGCGTCCGGCTCCTCGCTTGGAAGGTAGTTGATGGCAACATCTGCCCCCTCGCGCGCGAACGCAATCGCTGCTGCGCGTCCGATGCCCGAATCGCCACCGGTGACAAGCGCTTTCCGATTCGGAAGACGTCCATTCCCGATATAGCTGGTCTCGCCATGATCGGGTCGCGGTGTCATCTTCTTTGCAAGCCCGGGCACGGTTTGTGGCTGTTTCTTGAACTTGGGCGTTGGGTACTGCTTTGTGGGGTCCTGCAAGGTATAGATGTTCGCCATGACAACTCCGGATGACAGGATGCTGAGTAAATGTCGTAGGGTGTCAGCCCGACGGCATTGCTTCAACGCATACGATGCGGATTGTTCGCGATTTCGTTGTGGACGAAGGCGGTGTACGCACTATGTTTGATGGCCTACGTGCATCGTGAAATGGCGGGACATAGGAGTGGCCAGTTCCGCATCCAAGAGTTGTTGCACTGGAGGCGATATGGCACTGAAGGCTGTTCTGTGCGATCTCGATGGAACTCTCTTAGATAGCAATGCCTTTCACGCCGAGGCCTGGCAGCGTTCGCTTCAGGAGTTCGGATACACGGTGTCCTTTGAGGATGTCGTGAAGCAGATTGGCAAGGGCGGCGAATATCTTCTGGAATGTTTTGTTCCCAAGAGCGAGCTTCCGTCGATCGAAAAAGATATCAATGCGTTTCGGAAGAGATTGTTCCACCGGGAGTACATCGACCGCATTGTTCCGTTTGCAGACGCCCGTCGTTTATTGGAACGAATGAGGCAGGAGGGGCTGCGAATTGCTGTGGCCACATCCAGCGCAAAGGACGATCTGGAAGCATTCAAAACGCTCCTCAAGATTCATGATTTGGTGGAAGAGGACACAACCGCCGATGACGCAGATAAACCGAAGCCCGAACCAGACATCTTCCAGGCGGCGCTGACGATGCTGAAGCTGCAGCCGTCAGAAGCAATCGCGCTCGGCGATACACCCTGGGATGTGGAGGCGGCAAGAAAAGCCGGCATGGACACGATCGCAGTACAGTCCGGTGGCTGGACCCACGAAGAGTTGAAAGATGCAGGTGCGGTTGCCGTGTATGTGGATGTCGCTGACCTGTTACGGAATTTTGATACCTCACTGTTGTGCGTCCGATGAAAGTCGAAGCATCAAGCCAGGGAAGCGAAGGTTTCTACAGGCCACGCTGCATGCTTATAGGGCGTCGTAGGTTTGCAGGGGTTGACCATGGCAGAGCTTGCGGTGACGTTTCCACGGAAGGGTGTCGACTATATTCCTTTGCCACGTAGTAGTGACAAAGAGCATGTGACGGTTCATGCTGTACAGACAATTGCAGCTCAGCCGGAGCACATTTTTGATTTGTACATCCGTGCCGAGGCGATCCCGATTTGGCAGGAAGGTGTTATCTCTGTCTCGCGAACTGAGGATGGGCATTTTCATTGGATTGTCGAGGAACCCACCAGTGGTGCGCAGACGGAATTCAACAGCGAGATCGTCTCTTCGGTTCCAGGTGAACGTCATGTGTCACGGGTACTCGATGGCCCGTTCGCGGGCAGCACAGATTCGTTGACGTTCGAACTGCATGCGCATGGGCGAGGAACGATCGTTACGTGGGTAAGCGAATTCAAGCTGCCTGCTGCCAACGTATCGAACATCGTTGGCAAGATCGCTTCTCGAGGCCCACATCAGGCTGTAGTCGAGAACCTTCGACGCTTGAAACAGGTGATTGAGAGCGGCGAGATACCCAGTGTGGAAGGCCAGCCCTCAGGGCCGCGAGGCGTCATCGGACGATGGAAACGGTTTCTTATGGGTGAAAACCTTCCAGTGCCGCCCGGCACTTCGGATCGAGCGAGGCCACGTGATCTGCCACAACAAAATAGCGAGAGCCAAGCTCCGTGGGTTGTCGTCGGCATCGGCATAGCTGCAGGAGTAGCAGCGTGGTACGGCGTTCGTTCTATCCGTTCACTGTAAGAAGAACCGAATCAGCACGTAGTGCAGGGAGCATACCGATGAAGGCAGTGTGTTGGATGGGAAGCGGCAAGGTCGAAGTGCAGACAGTAGCAGACCCGACCATTATCAATCCAGGGGACGTCATCCTCCGTGTGACTCGTACCGCAATCTGTGGCAGCGATCTCCATCTCTATGACGGTTACATCCCTTCCATGGAATCGGGCGACATCCTCGGGCACGAATTTATGGGCACCGTGGAAGAGGTTGGGAGTGAGGTAAAGAAGCTTAAGGTGGGCGACCGTGTCGTTGTGCCGTTCACGATCGCTTGCGGCAACTGTTTCTTCTGCAAGAAAGATCTATGGTCAGCGTGCGACAACTCCAACCCGAATGCGCGTGTTGCAGAACAGTTGTACGGCTACAGTGGTTCCGCACTATTTGGGTATTCCCATATCTATGGTGGGTTTGCTGGAGGGCAGGCGCAGTACGTGCGTGTGCCGTTCGCGGATGTGGGTCCCATCAAGATTGAAAGCGACATTGAGGACGAAAAGGTTCTCTTCCTCTCGGACATTTATCCCACGGGCTATCAGGCAGCGGAGAATGCCAATATTCAGCCCGGTGACAATGTTGCCATCTGGGGGGCAGGCCCGGTAGGGCTTTTCGCTGCTGCGAGCGCGCACATGCAGGGTGCAGGGCAAGTCTTTGTTATCGACCGCTTCCCGGAACGCCTAGCCCTGGCGCGTGACTACTGTGGCGCTACGGTAATCGACTATTCCGATGGCAAGAGCATCGTCGAAGCCCTGCGAGACCTGACCGGCGGCGTCGGTCCAGACAGCTGCATTGACGCTGTCGGCATGGAAGCACATGGCACGGATGTGTCAGCGCTGTACGACAAGGTAGAACTCGGCCTGATGCTGGAGACGGACAGGCCAACTGCACTTCGTCAAATCTTGCAGAGCGCCCGCAAGGGAGGCACCATCTCCATCCCTGGTGTCTACGGCGGCGTCCTCAACAAGCTCAACTTTGGTGCTGCCTTCGGCAAGGGCCTCACGTTGAAGATGGGCCAAACGAACATGCACAAATATCTGCGGCCTTTGCTTGATCGAGTGGAGCAGGGGCAGATCGATCCTAGTTTCTTGATCTCTCATCGCATCGGCATTCAGGATGTTCCAGGCATGTACAAGATATGGCGGGACAAGAAGGATCGCGTTACGAAAATTGTGATCGATCCTTTTCGGGAGAGCGGCATTGAAAAGATGTCCGTAATCGTTGGACCGGGTGCGTAGCGACGCCGAACGAACAAAACTTGTCCACTCTCTGCCACCAGTCGTGAATCACACGCTCGTGCGGGAAGAACGGTTGTCCCTTCCATTCACTCACGGAGCGACCTACTTCGAATCCTTCATTCTGCGAATCACCGCTCCGCGAATGACGCTCGTCAGGTGATCGATATCGATGGGATAACTCAAGAAAGAGATAGCCCCGAGGTCAGCGGCCATGGACCGCGCAGACTGCGTGTCGTAGGTCGCGGAGTGGAAGATCACTGGTATCGAACGCGTCGACGGATCCGATTTGAGGATCTTGCAGACTTCGAATCCCAAAACATCCGGCAGGTGAATGTCTAAGAGAACGACATCTGGAATGTCTTCTTTCGCTGACTTCAGGGCCTCGGCGCCAGAATGGGCGTGCAAGACTTCAAAGCCGGATTCGCTCAGGTGACGACCCAGCGAATACTGATGAGTCTGGTTGTCGTCCACGAGAAGCACTCGCGGCAAAGCCGGCACGGGAATGTGTTGGTTATCCATCAGACGAAGACAGCTACCATTCTAGCGAGCAAATCCTTTGTCTCATAGACATTTAATCCCTCTGGTCGTGTCCGGAGCCCGTGGATATACTAGGGCGTCGTCCTATCTGCCGAAAGAGGTCCGTTGTGAGCACATCCAAGATTGCTGAAATACTTCGCAGGCATGAAGCCGCTTTGCTAGACGACTGGACGCGCGAGCAGAACCAGACAAAGGATTCGAGTAAACGTCTGCCGGAATCCGAAATCCGGTCCCAGTCCCGTCGTTTCCTTCAGCTTCTTCAAGAGGCGTCAACCCGCGGGAATGTCGTTGAAATTGATACCGACGCATTCAAAGAGGTTCGGAGATTTCTCGAAGAGATATCGGCCAGCCGCGCTCAACTTGGATTCAGTCCCAGCGAGACGGCGCTATTTGTGTTCTCGTTCAAGCAGCCTCTTTTTGCCCAAATTCGGGCATCACTTCCGTCCGCAGAAGAACAAATCGAGGAAGTCTGGAATGCGACTCTACTCCTCGATAAGCTCGGCCTCTTTACGACCGAGGCATACCAGAGGTCGCGGGAGACTATCATTGCGCGTCAGCAGGAAGAAATGATGGAGCTTTCCACTCCCGTCGTGAAACTCTGGGATGGAGTGCTTGCATTGCCGATCATCGGCACTTTGGACTCGAGCCGCACACAGACGATCATGGAAAATCTGCTGGAGAAGATTGTCGACACTGGAGCGGAACTGGCGATCATCGATATTACCGGCGTTCCGACGGTCGATACGCTAACAGCGCAGCACCTGCTAAAAACAGTGACAGCGGCGCGGCTGATGGGAGCGGAATGCATCATCAGTGGCATTCGTCCCCAGATTGCCCAGACGATCGTGCATCTCGGTGTGGAGTTGGGTGACATCGTCACGAAGGCGAGCCTCGCTGACGCTTTCCGAGTTGCCATGCAACGCACGGGCCATGTTGTCGTGCGTAAGAGTGCAATCACAAAGATCTAAGACAGGAGAAGCAGCCCGTGGAACACATACCTATTCTTCGAATGGGAGAGTTTCTTCTGATCACCGTGCAGGTGGACATGCACGACCGCCTTGCTCTGCAATTGCAGGATGATCTCACAGAGAAGATTGTTCAGCATGGCTCACACGGTGTGTTGATCGACATCTCTTCACTTGAGGTGGTCGATTCCTTCATTGGGAGGATGCTCGGAAACATTGCATCCATGTCCAGAGTTCTGGACGCTCAGACGGTAGTCGTGGGAATGCGCCCGGCGGTCGCAATCACGCTTGTCGAGCTCGGAATGTCACTGCCAGGTATCCGGACTGCTCTTACGGTAGAACGTGGCATGGAAATTCTGCGGTCCGATCTAGCGAATGCCCGCGCGGAATTCGTGGCCGAGGGGGACGGAGATCCAGATGGAAGTACTGAAGTCTGATTCTCTTCCAGTTCGGACGTCGGAAGACATCGTGATCGTTCGAACTTCCGTTCGAAAGCTTGCGACCGAATTGCGGTTTGGAATCGTCGATCAAACGAAGATCGTCACGGCCGCCAGCGAAATCGCGCGTAATACGCTCGATTATGGCCGGGGCGGAGATCTGCAGATGCAGTCTCTCGTGAATGGAACCAAGAAGGGCCTGCGTTTGATTTTTGCCGATCAAGGACCCGGTATTCGTGACTTGGACCAAGCGCTCACCGACGGTTTCACGAGTGGCAACGGAATGGGATTGGGGTTGGGCGGAACCCGCCGTTTGATGGATGAGTTCGAAATTGCATCCAAGTTGAACGAAGGGACAACCGTAACCATCACCAAATGGAGCCGCTAACCCAAACTACCGTTGTCGCGATACAGGATCAGTCTCAAGTCGCGCTCGCCAGACGAACGGCCACAGAATTCGCGAACATCGCGGGGCTGGACGAGCAACGAACGTCAGCGGCCAACATTGTGGCTGTAGAACTCGCGAACAATCTGTTGCAACATGCTGGCTCCGGCCAGATCTATTTCAGCTTCTCGGCGCCATCGGGCTCGTTTGAAATCGTCTCCGTCGATCACGGTCGCGGTATGACCAGCGTCAATCGTTGTCTCGAGGACGGCTTTTCAACCTCCTCCACTCCAGGTCTTGGGTTGGGAGCGGTGCAACGGTTTGCATCGCGTTTCGGAGCGTTTTCCGTTCCCAACCGCACCACGGTCGTCTCTGCCCAGATGACAGATGCAAGACCGCAGTTCGATTTTGGAGTGATCTGCATTCCGATCCAGGGGGAGACGTTAAGTGGAGATTCCTGGGCCGTATCCGAGGATGGCAGTACATTCCTGGTGGTAGACGGCCTGGGACATGGGATATTTGCATCCGATGCTTCCAGGATGGCAACTTCAATTTTCCTGAAACATCAATCATCGACACCGAAACAGCTTCTGGAAATGATGCACAGTGCTATGCGTTCCACTCGTGGAGCGGCAGCGGCAATCGCGCAGATCAATCGGACGGAAAGGAAAATCAACTTCGCTGGCATAGGGAACATCGGTTGCATGATTGTGGGACAGGAGCGGAACCAAAGTCTTGTGTCACACAATGGAACGCTTGGTCACCAGATGCGTCGTGTTCAGGAGTTTCAATACTCCTATCAACCTTCAGACGTACTGCTTATGCAGTCCGACGGGCTGACCACGCAATCGAAGCAAGGGATACCACCCCACCTTATGTCGCAGCCGCCGTCGGTGATTGCGGCATTTCTGTTTTCCGAGCAGCTTCGGGGACGTGATGACGCGACCCTTTTGGTGAACCGGCTTGGCTAAATCGACGACATCGCGACTCCTGACTGTGAATCTGTCCGTCGAAACGGACTTTTTGCTTGCGCGGCAACGCTCGAAGCAGATCGCTGAATTCCTTGGTTTTGAGGCTCAGGACCAGACGAGAATTGCAACGGCTGTATCCGAGATCGCCAGAAACGCATATGAATACGCGGTCGGTGGTCTCGTTGAATTTCATTTCGATCGAGCGGGACAGCCTTCCCTTAGGATCGTGGTCCGTGACAAGGGATCGGGCATCAAGCAGTTCGATCAGGTGTTAGATGGAACCTATGTTTCGTCGTCAGGAATGGGTCTGGGGATAAGCGGTTCTCGCCGTTTGATGGACGATCTGCAGTTAGACAGCTCGGATGAGGGGACCACGGTTGTAATGCGGAAATTCTTGCCGCGTGCCATAACCGTCCCAACGATCAAAGAGCTTGGCGAAAAGATCGCCTCGATCGCTCCGCAAGACCTTGGTATGGCTGCTCATGCCCAAAACCGAGAGATGATCCGGCTCTTGGGAGACCTTCGCGAACGTGAGCGAGAGCTCTCTCAACTGAATCAGGAACTCAAAGAGACGAATCGTGGCGTGATGATGCTGTATTCGGAGCTCGAGGATCGGGCCATTGAGTTGCAGCAGGCATCGGAAATGAAGACCCGCTTCATCTCGGGTGTGACGCATGAGTTGCGTACGCCGCTGAACTCGATTGTTTCTCTTTCGGGTCTGTTGATTCGGCGTATTGATGGAGAACTCAGCGCGGAGCAAGAAAAGCAAGTTCAATTCATACAGCGTTCTGCTCAGAACTTGACCGAAATGGTGAATGATCTTTTGGACCTCGCGAAGATCGAAGCCGGAAAGGTGACGCCACGACTTAGCGAGTTCACAATCGAGGAGTTTTTTGCTGCACTTCGCGGCATGTTCCGGCCACTGGCCACGAATGAAAACGTGCAACTGCTGATTGACGAAGCCGACGCTGTCAGCACCAGACTTTACACGGACGAAGCGAAGCTCTCGCAGATTTTGCGAAACTTCATCTCCAATGCACTGAAGTTCACTGAGCGAGGCGTAGTTCACGTTCGTGCGAAGCTGGTAGGCGACGGCGGCATTTGTTTCTCAGTTCGAGATACAGGCATTGGTATCGCTGGCGAGAACAAAGACGTGGTGTGGCAGGAGTGGGGACAGATTGAATCTGCCCAGCGTCCGAAATACAAGGGAAGTGGTCTTGGCCTGCCGCTTGCACGGCAACTTGCGACCCTCCTCGGTGGCACAACCTGGTTCGAGTCAAAGTTGGGGGAGGGCTCCACGTTTTATGTGGAGATTCCAACGGCCGTGGCGCCGTTGATTGAACCTGTTGTCAGACCGGAACGTGACGATGTGATTCTCATGGTCGATGACGATGAAGTTGCACGATACATTTTGCGGAGGAATCTTGTGACGATGACCTCCGCGAAACTCCTGGAAGCCTCCTCGCTTGTTGAAGCCCGCAGATTGCTTGCATCACACACCGTCAGACTCATCTTCCTGGACATTGTGATGCCAGAAGAGAATGGACTCTCGTTCGCGGAGGAGCTCCGGATGCTTCCAGGTAAGGAAGAACTTCCCATCGTTCTTGTCAGTTCCAAAACTCTTACGCCGGACGAGCAAACATTGATCGAACGGCACAATCTCATCTACATCAACAAGGACCGTGGCGATGCGGAAGATCAGAGAGTCGCGCTCGAGCGGGTGTTGCTCAATCTGGGTTTGAATGATCTGCACGAAACCGAAAGGTAATAGTGATCTATCACGAGAAGCGCCCGATCCTTTATGTAGACGATACCGTTGAACAACGGTACGCAATGCGGCGCATTCTTGAGACCGAAGGCTTTAGTGTCTTCGAAGCCGGGAGCGGCAAAGAGGCGCTAACGTACCTTGGCTCTCATCTCGCTTTGGCTGTGGTGGACGTCAGATTACCCGACATAAGTGGTTACGAACTCTCTCGCAAGTTAAAACAAGCGGAACCTAACCTTCCGATTCTGCAGGTTTCGGCCAGCTTCAGCGATCCCAGTCTTCGCGTTGAGGGATTCTCTGGTGGAGCTGATGCTTATATCGCGCAGCCGGTTCATCCCGCCGAGATGGTGGGCCTTATTCGTCGGATGTTGCGAACATCGGAAGCAGAAGAAACTTTGCGATTCCTCGCGTCAATCGGACCAGGTATTACCGCAAGCCTTTCCACGGAAGAGACGGCTGATAACTTCTCACGGGTGGTAGTGCCAGGCTTTGCCGACCGTTGTTACATTCATCTTCGGGAAGCTGGCAACACACCCGCTTGGATCTGGCCGCGTAGTGAGACGCTCAGCGAAGCATTGCAGAGGCAATTAGAGCGCGTTGCAAAGCAGGCCACAGTGGAGCAATCGAACTCTGATCAGCTGTTCGCTCCGCTGACGATCAACGGCGAAGGACTTGGGGCGATCATGTTCGAACTCGATCGCGGAAGGGCCTATACGTCGACAGATACGATCCTTGCTTCGGATCTCTCTAACCGATTGGCTCTCGCTCTCCAAAACTGTCAGCTGTTTGCGGCCGAACAGTCCATTCGATCCGCGCTTGTGCAATCTGAAAAGCTTGCCACCGCAGGACGGATGGCAGCTTCCATCGCCCATGAGATCAATAATCCTCTCGAGGCTCTGACGAATCTCCTTTTCATCATCGAACAGTCTCCCGATGTTCCGCCATTCGCACGGGAGACCGCGACAGCTGCCTTGGGAGAGGTCACGAGACTAGCCCACATCACGCGACAATCCCTGGGCTTTTATCGAGAGTTGCGTGCACCTGCTGAATTGGACCTTTCAGAGAGCGTTTCCGAGACAGTCGAACTCTATCGGAGACGTCTAATCCAAAATCAAATCGAGGTCCGTTTGGATTTGACGCCAGGAGTGTTGATTCAAGGGATCAAAGGTGAGATTCGTCAAGTGATCTCAAACCTTCTGGTAAACGCGATGGAGGTTCTGTCTCCAGGTGGAACCATTTGGGTCAAAACGTTTCCGCGAGGCGAGACTGCGGTATTGGAAATCTCAGACGACGGTCCAGGTATCCCCGCTGAACTTCAAGAGAAGGTGTTCGAACCGTTCTTCACGACGAAGCAGGCAACCGGAACCGGTCTGGGCCTCTGGATCACCCAATCGATCATTGAGAAACACGGAGGCTCAATCAGGCTGTCTCCCAAGAACGGTCTAGGTACGAAGTTCGAGATTGAGTTTCCAAGTCGGCGATAGATCCGCACTTATATTGCAGAGTCGTTCGGTTTGCGTTTTCATCATTTGTCGACCGAGGGTCAAGAACAGACATGCGGATGCCGCGAGTCCCGACCGTCGGGCGGTGACAATGTCTTCATCTACTCGAACAAAAAACGCGCGTGGATGCGTTGCCGCCCACTCCTACTGATCTTGAGTGCGAGGCCAGTTCGGAGAACGACGGCTCCCTCACCCTGTCCTTCCCGAAACACTTCTTTGATCTGATCGATCCGAACGATCGTAGAACGATGGATCCTTAGGAATTTCTGGGGATCCAAGCGCGACTCAAGATCGGTCACCGTTTCCCGAATCATGTAGGACTGCCCTCCAACATGCAGGCAGCAGTAGTACTCCGCAGCCTCAATCCAGTCGATGTGTTCAACGGGTAGCAGTATCTCCCTTGGCCCATCTTTCACCAGGAGTCTGTCTGCATATGCCTGTCCGGCTTTGTTGCTCAAGGCAGCCAGCATGTGCTTGATCTGTTCCTGCGTGAGAGCAGCGGCCTTCGCGCGATGTCTTTCACGGACACGTGATAGGGCAAGTTCCAAACGCTGTTCTTCGACGGGCTTCGTCACGTAGTCGACGGCGTGGACTTCAAAGGCACTCACCGCGTATTCATGAAACGCTGTAGTGAATACCGTGTATGGAAGATGTGCTGGACCAATCTCGCGAACGACATCGAGGCCACTGACCTTGGGCATTTCCACGTCCAGAAAAAGCAGATCCACTGAATGTTGTTTCAAATAGTCGATAGCCTCTGCACCGTTGCGGCACTCGGCGACAACGTCGATGTCGGCGTGAGCAATAAGCAGTGTGCGAAGAAGATCCCGGGCGAGAATTTCATCATCCACAATGACTGTACGCAGCATCACGCTGGTACCTCCTCATAAGGAATGCGGATTGAGACTTCGAACCCCCCGGAGGCAATGGGCGACGCTGTGAGGTTGTGAGATTCGGGATAGAAGAATGCAAGCCGTTCTCGAGTATTACGAATGCCGATGCCATGTCCCTCGCTGGCGACGGTCTTAGTGCCTAAGCCATTGTCGCGAACCAGAAGGAAAAGTTCATTGCCGACACGAGTTGCAGAGGTTTCAATAATGCCACCCGTCTCGGATGGAGCGATACCATGTTGTACCGCGTTTTCGACGATGGGTTGCAGGATGAACGATGGAACAAGACACCTGCGTGCATCTTCACTTGCATGAATGTGGACGGTGAGTCTATCCGCAAACCGAAGCTGCTGAATCGCGAGATAGCTCTCGACCAGCCGCAATTCTTCCGAAAAGGGAACTTTTTCGGGGACCTGCCGTTGGAGCGCTGGTCGGAGGATAGAATTCAGGTGCGTGAGAGTCCGATTCGCCTCGTCGTTCCTGCCTTGCGTCACAAGACTCTTGATCGCATTCAGCGTATTGAAGAGAAAATGCGGCTCCATCTGCATCTGCAGCGCGCTGAGCTGAGCCCGTGATAACTGACGTTCCAACGCAAGCCTCTGGATCGCATCGGCTTGGCGCTGAGACTGCATGCTCAGGGTGGCAGAGACAGCGAACAGGAAACAATAGTTCAGCATGTCGAGTCCGAAGCGAGACAGCGTGACATAGTTTAGTTGCGCGTAAGCTGTCTGCCATGCCGGCCACACATCGCCAACCCGTAGACTCCATTGAATGAGATGGAGGTGGGCGTAACTCACAAGGCAACCCACGATGAGTTGCAGCGAGACTGAGCGAAGTGAAAACGTAAGGCTAATGGGATAGCGATGTGCGTTACGCCACATTACCCAGGCCACGAGCGCCCACCATAACCACATCACTGCACCAAAGAAGATGGAAGGCAGGACGGACATCTCAATATGGTGTACGAGGAAGTAGGTATGGCAATAATTTGCTGTGATCGCAGCAAGGATTACTGTTGCCGTCGAGACGAGTAGTACCCCGCGACCATGCAATGTGGAACCGATGAAGACGTTGTTCTCGTGCAGTGATGCCATGCCGCCTCTCAGGGTGGAGATATCGTACACCTTTGCATTCAGGCTCAGAACGAAAAGCGTGCTCCCAGCTCGAGACGACGACCGTCTTCCGCAGTGAGTGGTTGACTGAAGTTTGGAGAGGAGACGACCGTTCCCACAGCCGTCACCCGAGTGCGGTTCAGAACGTTTCCGGCCCGCAAGTTGAGTGTCAGTAGCCGTGGATTCTCCCTTTTTGCGGACTGCAATCGGAAAGCCTTGCTGAGGTTTGCGCTGAAGTGCGTGATGGAGGGCATTCGTCCTAGGTTGTAGGGCACATTCCCGTTCACGGTGTTGGTGGTCATCAGCCCCCACCGAGTGCTGTAAATGCCTGTACCAGGAGCGGTTGCGAAGGAGGGACGATCGTTAAACGTTCCGTCCCCATTGCCATCCGTTCCAGTGGTGATGTTGAAAGGGATTCCCGGGAGCCAATCAAAGTACGATGAAAGAATGATGCCACGAGGAAGCGTAAGAACCTCATTGATCGAGAGGCCGTCACGCGCCATCCAATCGGGACGTGCGGAATCGCCACTCGTGCTGTAGGTGGATTGCGGAGTTTCCGGGTTCTGCTGAAAGCTCACGTACCAATAGGTGATCTTGGAGTTCAACCACTTCAGGTCATGCTGGTCCAACGAAGACGCGAACCACCATCCCCGATAGTGACCGTTGTTCTGATACTGGAAAATATTCACGCTTGGTGTGATGGGACGCGGCGCGGATAGCGCGGAGATTGGATCTGCTGGCACTCCGACGCTGCTTTCAACCTGGGGCGCGTTGATATTGATTTTGCGGGTGAGCTGCCATTCGGATACCGAATTGAAATCGGAGCTCCACCGCCAATGATGGGCGAACTCATGTTCGATACCCGCTCGCGTTCGGAAGCCCGGAGTGCTGCGCAACTGTGGAGACGCGCTATAGACAGTGCTGATGGCGACCGAGCCCGCAACAGCAGTCAGCGGGGAGGCATAGTCTGGGGAGTAAATCAGTCTTTGCTGCTGCCGCCCTGTGCCCAAACGGTCAATATCGGTGAGCAAAGCGAGGCTTGTAGATGAGCTAAAGAGTCCGGCGCGAAGATGAATAACCCAGCTTTGCTTCTTGTCTGGAGAAAAGGAAAGACCAAGCCGGGCCTGCATATTTCCATAAGTGGCGGGATTGGTCTGCAGCTGATATCGCAACCCACCATCCAGCATCAACCGCGGATTGAGCTTGATTGCGTCCTGAATAAAGAGACCGATATTCCATTGCGCAAACGAGACGAGCGGATTGCCCGTTGTGATGAGATAGGTGGTTGGATTGCCGCCGGGGAGCGACAGAAGAGCGCGTTGGTATTGCTGCGCTGCAGTAATAGTCGTAGTCGCTCCGGTCGGATTGTTGTTCGCATCAAGCACGGGCCCACTGCCGCCGCCGAAGGTATAGGCTCCGTTGAACGCATTTGGGGTGTAGTTATGCTCAAAGACCCCGAGGGATTGCAAGCCCATCTTGATGGAGTGCGCTCCGCGTGCCAGAAGCAGGTCATCGTCTATTTCGAGATCGCGCTCGCGAGTATTGAGCCCCTGAGTCACCGCACCACCACCAGTGAAATCTCCTGACACTTGGAGCGATGGCGCGGTTGAGTTGGGCGTGTACGCCATTCGCTTCCATGTGTAGCCAATTCGGGTTTCGTGCAATAGATTCCCACTGACGGTCTGGGTGTTGTGAAACCGAAGATCATACTCGTTCACGAGGCTGGAGTATCCAGCTTCAGCAAGCGTGAGACCTCCAACACCCTGATTGCCGCGACTGTTCACATTTGCAGAGTAGGACAAGGACACCGTGTCCTTAGGCGTGGCCTGCCAGTCGCCACGTACAGAACCGATCCAAAGACGCTGCGGTGTGGGAACCGTTTGATTGAGAGGAACCGGGTTGAAACTGCCGTCGAACGTGATGGCGTTGACGATGGCAAACTCGTCAATGTCACGTTTCTCCAATGCGGCGGAGAAGTCCGTTTTGCCTCGACCGATGGGGCCTGTCAGTTCAAAACCATAGCGGTGCTTGCCTGCGGGAGTCGAAGAGACGGAGAGAGGATCTTTCGCGTTGAAGATTGGATTGCTATTGGTATAGAAGAACGCCCCGTGAAACGCGTCTGCCCCGGGCTTTGTGGTGATCTCAACCCGCCCACCGTGGATTTGTGGGGACTCATACTCCGCTGCGAAGACGTCGGGATTAATGCGTATGGAAGCGATGGCGCTCTTCGGTGGCAGAGCGCTTCCATTCTGAAACCCATCAACAGCGATGAGAGTTGACGTTGCCGGATTGCCTCCACCGTTCGCTGCCATCGATTGCAATTGCGCCACGAGGTCGTCGGGATCGTCTGGCAACTGCTCAATTTCCTTGGCGCCAAGAACTAAAGTTCCCGCGCCGTTCGTATCGTCCAGCGTCGGGGCATCAGCATCAACTTGCACGGAACTTTGGACGTCGCCGACTGATAGCCGTATTGACAGATGCGCCGTACTGCCCAAGGAGCCGTCAACGCGCGCGGATGCCGTTCCAAAGCCCGTTGCAACTGCCTCGACTGTCGAACCGACAGGAACACACGTCAACACGAACTGCCCTGTCGGACCCGAGGTCACCGATGCGGCGTTTGCCCTGACATTGGCACCTGGTATCAGCGCACCCGATAGGTCGGTAACCACACCTTCCACGCGAACCCCATCTCTACATGGTTCTTGTGCCTGGGAAAAGTGCGGGGTAGTGAAAAGAAGGATTACCCAATATCGCGGCATAGTCTCATGCTCCCGATATGGAGAATCCGCTAAGAACGATATCCAATCCAGCACTTTGCAACGAACGAACAGATAGGCAGGACAGATGGACCTATACGCCTGCGAGTATCGAGACTCTTCTTCGTCTCGTTGTGCAACGCGCCAGGAAAACCCTCTTCGGTTTCTACCGGACTCTTATTCCGCTCATCATGCCAGTATCCGCCCGCTGGCCCGCGCGGCCGAAACCGTTCTGCCTTCTAGACCTTCCCTGAGTTGAAAGTCGGAGGAACACATTACTAATTGTCGTATTTCGTGACGATCGGTTCGCATCCCGAGGTCGCAGGTACCAGTCGATGGCGTCTCCGTCTTTCAACCCCTTAGGTTCGGAATGTACTTCAGGATGGGAGTTTCGAAAGACCCGCAACATCTCTGCTGAATATTCCTGTACGACTTCGGGATGTTTGTCCGCGACATCATCGGGATCCGAGACCGGATCAAACAGCTCGACCTAGCGTCCAGGAATTGAATTGGAAGTGAGATAGCCATCCATCCGCACTCGTTTCCCGCTACACCGAATAAGTTTCCAACAGTCTGTTTTAACGCACGCCTCTTCGTTCTCCAGATACTCGTGGTTTTGAGTGAGTTGGTTCGGTGACGTTGTCTATGATCAATCTCTCCACGGGAAGGTTTGTCACGCGTAGCTGGAAATCGAGTTGCTCACGGACGGCATCAGGAAGAGTGCCGCAACTAAGGGGCGGAGAAGTGTGATGTCTGAAGTTCATGTCAAAATGGCCGGATACGATGCAGTATTCGAACAGGCGGTTGATGGAAGTTGGAGAGGAACGGTACCAGACCTCCCGGCGATCCTGACAAGCGGTCCCACTCTCGGCGAGGTCAAGGCCAACATGCAGGAAACAATCGGACTTTGGCTGGAGAATGCGAAGCGATCCTAATGCGTACGCTTCAAGTACCTCTAGGAAATGAATCGTCAATCGGATGTCGACAAAGAGCAGGGCTCTAAGAGAATCGCTACGGCATTCTGTACTGGAGTGCGCCGCTTGTAACGGGGTGATTCGGGTTCGTGATCTCCGCAATTCGTAACTGATCCACTCGTAGACAGCAACTCCGAGAAGTTCGCCTGACCGTTTTCGCCGACGCTGAGAAGTTTTTGAAGGCCCACTCGACCCGATAAGTTCAAGCCGCTCTTCCCTGGTCGTCGTACGTGGCTACGATGTCCATGGAGTGACTTGCAACAAACTTCTGGCTTGTGACGATTTGATTTTGCGAGCGATCGCAGAGAGGCAATTTTCTCCCGGTCTCTAGCGCTCTACGTCTTCGACTCCAGTGCGACGAGAGTAGCTCGATCATGCGTGTCAGTGATTCCAGTTGCGGAGGAACCGCCGCGGCAAACGTCACGGCGGTTTCCTACCAGTATTCTCAGAACTGAAGGCGCATTGCCACTTGTCCGGTTCTGTTCCCCGCGTTCTCTGCGGTCTGCGCAGCCGACAGAACGCCAAAGGTTGACGGGTTATCAATCTGTGTTGCCGGAGGAGCGAAGTTCGTGTGATTCAGCACATTGGTAAAGCTCGATTCGAATCGCAGATGGACACTTTCGTGTATCGCGAACTCCTTTGCGGTAGCAAGACTGATCGCGATGGTGCCTGGACCTTGCAG
This sequence comes from Terriglobus roseus, assembly GCF_900102185.1. NCBI lineage: Bacteria > Pseudomonadati > Acidobacteriota > Terriglobia > Terriglobales > Acidobacteriaceae > Terriglobus > Terriglobus roseus. The sequence goes on from NZ_LT629690.1 coordinate 1,200,637, forward strand.
CATGCCTACCGCTGCATTTCCAAAGCGTCCTGCTCCCACTGGTGTTGCGGAGAAGGCGGACAGATTGAAGTACTGCTGCCGTGATTGGCCACGATAGAGGTCACGTGAGATCACATCCGGACGGAGTGTCGCCGCACGGTTCGTGATATTGGTGTTGGACTGGTCGTTGGTCTGTGGTTGTCCAGCACCGGTGTTTGGGCAACTTCCATCGCTGCTTGCAGTTGATTGACAGCCACCAGGGCTGATGCTGGGTGTGAGCCATTGGCCGGTCTCTAACAACGTCACTGTATTGAGGTCCCAACCTCCGAACACCCGGCTCATCCAGCCAGAGCTGAGATGTGCTTTGCCAGACCCAAATGGCAGCTGGTATACGCCAGTGATCAGTGCGCGATGCCGCCTGGTGCCGGAGACGTTTCCATAGTTGTTGCCAACATGGAAGCGATCGGTGATCGGGATGCCGTAGTTGACTTCACCGGCAAATGCTGTCGGCGTGTCACCTTGATTGTCCGCAAGATTCTTTGCCATCGTGTAGCTGGCGTCCAATGTTAAGCCCTTGCTGCTTGTATGACGCTCTTCCAACTCAAGCGCATCATAGTTGGCTCGACCGGCATTGAAGGTACTGAAGAGCTCAAACCAGTTCTGGTACGGTGCACGTGGATCGACATAGGGACTTGCCGTCGTGGTGGCATAAGGAGTCTTGCTTGCCGCGATCTGATTCAGGTCTTCTGTGATACTGAGCCGATAGGTATGCATGCCTACGTAGCTCGCGCGAAGCGTATCGGCTTTGCTTACCTGATGTTCTATCGTAAGGTTCCACTGATTCGACTGCGGATCGCGATACTTGGGATCGACACCCTGATCGAGACTGCCTCCGCCGTATTGTGTTGTGACTGTGGAGGGAGAAGTCTGCGGGAACTGAATGGCCGGATGCGTTCCCGATGCGTCCGTCACGAGTAAGTTGGTGTAGGTGTGAAGGTTTGACGTGGGGTTACCGCTGTTGTTGAAGGACAACGGGCCAAGGTTCGTCATGGTAAAAATTCCGAAGCCGCCGCGAATGACCGTTTTTATATCGTTGAACGGGCGATATGCAAAGGCGATGCGCGGTTGCACGTTGCCCCAATACGTGTTGCGCAGACCGCGAGGAACGCCAGCCTGACTTGCCGTCTTGTAGTTTGTGCAGGGAAGCGCGCCATAGCCAAGGTTACAGGCGTTGAACGATTGCTGAAAGGCAAGGTTTGAGTTCTGAAGATTCTGTTGCTTCAATGTGTCAGCAAGAGCATCAGGAACGATGATGCTGTTGGTACGCTGGTCGAAATTAGCCGCGTCGCCATCAAGGAGATAGAAGGGTGGCAAGACAGTCCAGCGTATGCCAGCGCTGATAGTCAGTTCCGATGTGACTTGAAACTCATCCTGCAAGAATGCGCCCGTCTGCCATGCGCGGCCGGCAACGTCGGGGCTTGATACCGCGAAGAAAAGATTGGTTGGTGCACCGATCAGGAAGTCGCCGAAGGTATTGCCGGTAAACGTGGACTGGAAGGTGAACTGACCAAAGTCGTCGGAGGGCAGGAACAATTCCACATCCTGATAACGCACGCGGCGAATGTCGACGCCCGCCTTGAAAGTATGTTTGCCCAATGCAAGCGTAACGTTATCCGAGAACTGAACCGTGTTCGATTTCGTTATGCCTGTTTTATCGCGACCGATCTGCGTAAAGCCTGTGCCGTTGCTGAAGTTGAAGGTCGGAAACGCGTTGGTATTGGGATGTTGACTGGTGTCGACGCCCTGCAGGTCAAGCTGATGCAATGCATCAATACCCTTGATACCGAAGTTCACGTTGGTGAGGACATTTGTGAAGCCGAAGCGAAACTCATTTAGCAGATGCGGCGTGATCGTGTAGGTGTGAGAGACGAGAAGGCTTCGGTTGTGAATGCTATCCACATCGTTTGGCAACAGCGGATTCGCAACATTCGGTGTAATGTTTTTGCGGCTGAAACGTGCGTAGAAAGACTGCTTGCTGTTTATGGTCTGATCGATCCTGAGATCGGCGCCATCCGTGCTGGCGGGTGTTGATTGGAAATGCTCGTAGTTATAGTTGGTCTGCCCTGAGACATTGGGCAACGGATAGTACGCGAGCAATGCCTTTGCTGTTGGGCTGATCCTGCTTGTTGCAATCTGCGGGCCTCCAAGATCCGAAAGGTCGCCATTGCGTTCTGTCTGCGTGGGTACAAGGAATTGTTGTGCAACGGATAGTCTGCGGCGATTGCCCTCGTAGGTGGCAAAGAAGAATGTCTTGTTGTGGCCGTCATAGAGATGCGGCACAATGATGGGGGCCCCGATGGAGCCACCAAAAGTGTTGAAACGCTTCGGCGCTTTGCCACTGAAGCCGTAAGGCGACGCATCAAGTGCATCATTCTGTAAATACTCAAACAGGCTTCCGTGGTAACTGTTGCCACCGCTCTTCGTGACGAAGGTTACGTCACCCACCTGAGAGAATTCCGCATTGTTGTTGAAGGCCGTGATCTTCATGGCCGCGATGCCTTCCTGCGAGGGATAGGCATCCTGCAGAGCACCGTTCGAACGCACGTTCGCGGTTGAGATGCCGTCCACGGAGAAGTTCACCATGGAAGAGCTAGCTCCCCCAATGGCAATGTTGCCGGAGCTATCTGTCTGTACGTTGGGCGAAAGACCAAGTGCGCCGATTGGACTGGTGGTGCTAGCCCGGTTGTTCAGCGGAAGCTGCGTCAACTCCAAGTTGCTTTTCTCATCACCAATTGCTGCGTTTTCCGTATTGATGACGGCACTGCTCGCTTCTACGTTGACCACTTCGCCGTTTGAGGATACGGCGAGCATCACCGGGATGCGAAGCTCCTGCCGTGCCGCAAGGGTGACGGAGGACATGATCGAATCAGCAAATCCATCACTGTGTACAGTCACACGGTATTCGCCGGGCTTGAGATTTTCGAGGTTGAATTCGCCAGCGCCGTTACTCGTCACAATGTGGTCGGTGTTTTCTGCCATGGAGTGCACCGTTACCGTAGCTGAGGGGACGACTGAACCAGTTGCATCCTGCACGGTGCCCCGTACGGTTCCGAAGGTTGATTGGGCATTGGCGACAGTGGCCATGGCAAGAGAGAGTACGACAGCCTGTAATCCGTCCTTACGGAGCGAGCACTTGGTCGATGAGCCGTGGCTCGCACGCTTTACGTGGATGAGCCAGCGAAGATACGCGACTGAGGTCGTCGAAACCGTACCTGTGCGGTGCGTATCGCCCTCCTTCTGAATTGAGTTCTGCATGAAAAGCCTCCTTCGGGTTAAGACCCCGATAAGGCGATTTCAAGACAGAAGAGATCAGGAAGGCATAAGGATCGTCGTAGGAATCGTAAAGAATGTGAACTATTTTCGGAGCAGCAGGATTAGGCATTTCGGGATGCAAGACAGGCACTCGCCGCATGCCTCGTCTTCGAGTGAGGGTTGGATCGCTTCAAGGCTCGATGTGTAGCGGGAAGGGCTTCTTTACGGACTTTTTATGCGCTCCATCGCTATTCTTGCGTTGTCATGGTCTCGATCAGAGAGCTGCCCTTTAGATCGATTGTTTGGGCTCTAGGCGGCAGTCTGATCGTGTTGGTAACGGGCTTTCTCTCTCTCGCCCGCGCCTTTGAGCCTTCGGTCACTATCCCGTTGTACTTGCTACTGACGGTTATCATCGCGTGGCGAGCAGGTTTTGGGGCTGCGGTTGTTGTTGCAACGTGTGCCACCCTGGGTCTGGATTTCTTCTTTACCGAGCCTCGATTTTCCTTTGTGGTCGCGTCAAGACAGGACGTATTCTCTCTCCTGATCTTTGCGGCTGTATCCCTTCTCATAAGCCATCTGTCGCGGCGTATTCGAGCGAATGCTGATCGGCTTGGGCATTCAGAAGCAGAACAGCGTGCCCTCTACGAGTTATCTCGCAGTGCACTTCTTCTCGATTGGAAAACGTGTGTTGATGAACAACTGTGTTTTCTGATTCAGGAGCGCATGAGACTCAAGGGGGTTGCACTTTGGGATGAACGTGAAGCTACGTTCACTTCCTCTGGAGATACTGGCCACGCTTCGGATCGTTTACTAGCAGCCTTCCGAGCAGAGAGGAGCTATGATCTCCCGAACCATCTTGAAAGTGTTCGTATCCTGCGATTTGGAGTTCGCTCGGTCGGTGCGATGCTCTTTCGTGGGGATATCGATCAGCTTACTGCCGATTCCATTGCCACATTAGTCGCCACGCACCTTGAACGCATTCGCGCATTGAAAGCGGAGGTGGCAGCGGAATCGCAGTCCGTATCGGAGCGCTTGCGTACCGCTGTGCTTGATGGCCTGGCTCATGCGGTCAAGACTCCGTTAACCACGATCATTGCATCCAGTTCTGGTCTTCGTGAGATTGGCAGCTTGTCCACTCTTCAAAACGAACTTGCCCGAGCGATCGAAGAACAGGCCTCGTATCTAGCCGATTTGACGGATCGTCTCCTGCGAACTGCGAAGCTCGATAACGCGACCGTCTTGCTCAAACTCCAACCGACACATCTTGAGGGTTTGATTCATGCTGCCATCGGAGAATTGAGGACGGCATATGATACGTCCCGTATTCATATTGTCGGCGAGACCGATTTTGATGTGTCCGTCGACCCAGAGCTGTTTCGGATGATCCTCGTCCACGTGTTGGAAAATGCTCTGAAGTATAGCGTTGGTGCGACTTCGGTCACGATGCGTGTCGGGGTAACAGGCAATGCCTTGATCTTCTCCGTTCACAATGAAGGCTCATACGTTCCGCTAACGGAACGAGAGCTTGTATTCCAGAGGTACTACCGGACCGAGTCGATGCAGCATCGTGCGCCCGGAACAGGTATTGGGCTGTCTGTGGCGAAACAGGCCGTCGAAGCCCACGGCGGTCGCATTTGGTTGGAGAGCGATCAAGATGCGGGCACAACATTCCTTATCACGATTTCCATCTAGGAGATCATTGTGCATCAAGGATCAGTATTGATCGTGGAAGACGATTCTGCTCTTCGACATACCCTCTCCAGCACGCTGAGTGCTCTGGGATTTGAAGTACGCGACGTGTCGAGTGGCGAAGCAGGGATCGAAGAATTGAGACATCATCAAGCGGAAGTTGTGCTGCTGGATCTCAATATGCCTGGCATGGGAGGTATGCAGGCGGCAGCCAAAATGCGTGGAACTTATCCCGGACTCGGAATCATTGTCCTGACCGTCAGGGACCGTGAGGAAGACAAAATTCAAGCTCTTGATGCCGGAGCGGATGATTTTGTGACCAAGCCCTTTCGCATTCCTGAACTGGCCGCTCGGATTCGGGCCGCGGTACGTCGCTCTCGAACCTCCACAGATGAACCTGTGACCCACTTGAAGTCAGGCGACATTCACCTTGATCTCACTGCGCATCGTGTCACGAAAGCCAACGAGGAAGTGCACCTGACGCCAAAGGAGTTTCAGCTTCTTTCCGTACTTATGCAGCATGCCGGAAGCCCTTTGTCTCACCATAAGCTTCTATCCACCGTATGGGGACCGGAGTATGGAAATGAGCGGGAGTACCTTCGTACATTTATCAGTCAACTTCGTCGAAAGCTTGAGAAGGATCCATCCAACCCGGAATATCTACTCACTGAAAACTACGTTGGGTATCGATTCAGCGTTTAAGACTGAGAAACCGACACTCTTCGCTCATCTGTTTGTCGCACCAAGCCCATGTGATCTATAGGGCTTGGTGCCGCTTGTTCGTGCGATAGTTCATAGTCAGGTGAGAAGGCCGCGAACGACACAACCACTCAGGAAAAGTCCCGTCGCGAGCAGGAGTACCCCGCTCACGCAACGAGTCGAGGTGCTCAGTTGTCCTTGATTGATCACTTTGAGTGCTCGCTCTTCGCCAAGAAAAGCTGCTAATGCCTTAGCCATGGTTTGAGTTCTCATCATCTGACAGCCGAGGGCCAACAACAGACATGCGAATGCCTCGATACCGAAATAGGCGAATAGGTTTAAGAGAAACATTGTCGGCCCGAAGCACCTTTCAACTCATGGCGAGGATGGGAAGACGATGACGGAGAGGGCAGGGGAAGGAGGTGTTACCACGCTCCTTTCTTTCCTCCGTACCACCAGACCAAGCCCAGAGTCGCCGTGTCCTGATGATTCACGTGGGCTCCCGCGGTGCCGCGCGGAAAGAACGCCTGATTGCTCCAATCTCTCCGATACTCCAGCATGGCTTGAAATCCGTCACCAAAGTGATGGGTGTAAGTTGTCGTCACTTCCTTGAGCGCCTGGGTTGTTCCGCTAAACAGACCGCCGCGGTCCGAGAGATATTCGGTGCGTGCCGCCAGCGAGGAAGACGGTGTCAACTGATAGCTTGCATATACCGCGCCGCCATCTGTATGCGACGGTGCCGAGGATTTTCCCGGTGCAGCATTTGCCCATTGACGTTGGATCACGTAATCCGCTTCTCCACCCAACAGGAACTTGGGCGTCACTTGCCAACTGGCATAGGTGTCGAAGATGTGCGTCTTACCGTTCTGCGGGTCGGCAATCGGAGTAAAGCAAAGCCCCGGTTGCAAAGGGGCAGTGCCACAGTTGCTGGAGGTCGCCACGTCAGGATGCTCCTGGCCCAGGTAATAGTTCACAGTCCAATTGATCGCCTTAGTCGGTGTCAGGTTGAGTCCGAACATTTCGTCCTTGAAGGAATTGAAAGGCTCTGTCTGCTGCGTGCCGTTGGTTAGCCAGTAGTTGAACGCGACTTTGTCGTTGAGTTGATAATTCGCACGCAAGCCCATGTGATAGAAGGGCAAGAAATAAAAGTAGAACGATCTGGTGTAGTTCAGCTGGTCCTTCGTATAGTTCGCCTCGTAGCCCAGCGAGCTGGCCCACTTTCCGAAGTCGACAGTCAACCCTTTTCCGAGCGGCGCAACGTAACGGCCGTAGGCTTGAAAGACGTTGCGATAGATATCAGGACGATTCTCATTCGCGGGATTGCCTTGTAATGTAGCAGTCGCTTGTCCAAACTGAAGATCCACGCGTCCTCCGAAGCGCCGACCTTCTTCGGGTGCCGTCGGCAGCTCAAAGATCACACCTGCTTGATTCAGACTGAACGCGTTGCTGAGAACGTCATACGCGCGCAATGAATTCACGCGGCCTGCCGGATGGTTAGTGTTGTATTCGTAATATCCATCCAAAATCACGTTGACCGTCGCTCCCAATGGCAAGGACAAAGAGCTTTTGGGTACCGTATCGATCGCCGGTTTGGGTTGTTCCAGTGTTGCGCTGGTTGTCGTCTCTTGGGTAATGGGCGACGTGCGTGTATGTGCTTTGTGCAGCTCGAGAAGCTGTTTCTTTAGCTGGTCCAGCTCATTTTGCAAATCTTCGACTTTCTTTTCGAGATCGACCGCATTGGCGGCCTTCGGCGGGTCGTCTGCCGAATTGCTTTGCGCTGACGCAGCCAAAGAAGTGAACAGAATTGCCAGCGTGACGACGGCGGTTCGCCCTGGGTAGGAGTAGCTTGTACGCTCTGGAATGTGGTCGTTTTCCGTCGTGGCTTCGTTCTGGTGATATTGCGAAGTCCTGAATCGTTCGCCATCAACATGGAAGTGGTGCAACACCCAAATTAGGAAGGAAAGTACAACCGGGCCCAACACGAATGCTAGAACCTGGGCCAGGGGAACAGTTTGCATCAAAGGCCTCCAACTACAGCCTCATTACAGGTCCGAACGCCATATCAGAGACGTTAAAAGTTCATATGGAAGTCATATGAATGCTGACTGCGCCGATTGCATACAATTATCCTGAGCGCGGTTTCACTATGCAGATTTTGTCCTACCTCTCTCGTAAGAACATCGCTCTTCGTTCCTTCCTGTCTGTGTTGTTTATCTCCGGCCTAATTGGGGCGCTAGCTCCTCTTCACCGGGCGCTGAGCGTGACTACCATCGGGTTCACTCTGTTGCTCGGTGTCTTGTTCATCTCAATCCATATGGGGAGCAAGCCGGCGTTGGCTGCGAGCGTCGTCGCTATGCTCGGATATAACTTCTTTTTCCTGCCACCTCTCTTAACGCTGACGATTGAAGACCCGCAGAACTGGGTGGCGCTTGCCGCCTTTTCGATCACCGCAGTCGTAACCGGCCAACTCTCAGCGCATGCACGACAGCGTGCCCTGGAGGCAGAGGAAGCTCGACTAGAGTCCGAACGCCTTTACCGGGAACTCCGTTGTGCCTTTGAGATCGCAAGCCAAACTGAAGCGATCAAACGCAGCGAGCAAATGAAGTCGGCGCTACTGGATGCTGTTACCCACGACCTGCGGACACCGCTGACATCGATCCGCGCAGCCGCAACAACCTTGCGTAAGGCATACGTCTCTGGTCAGCACATCGAGAGCGAATTAGAAGAAGAGTTGATCGGTATGGTCGATGAGGAAAGCCTGCATCTTGACCAACTGATTAGCAACTTCGTTGAGTTGGCGCGCGTGGAGTCGGGCCACATGCTGCTCAAGACAAGTTGGAGCTCTCTTCAGGATGTAACGGGTGTTGCTGTCAAACGGGCGGAGAGAATGAGCGGTGAGCACGCGATCGTGGTTGAGATTCCCGATACGTTGCCGTTGCTGAATATTGATGAGCGCGCGCTTTCTGAAGTGGTGTATACGCTCATCGACAACGCTAAGAAATACTCGCCTCCCAGGTCGAAAGTAACTGTCACTGCAAGAATGTCTGAATCGGGCATTGAGGTGTCTGTTCATGATGAAGGAATCGGCATAGCGGCCGAGGATGCAACACGGGTCTTTCAGAAGTTCTATCGAGGCGATGAGACGCGTGTCAGCGCACCCCATGGACTAGGCGTAGGCCTCTCGATCGCTAAGGCGATTGTCGAAGCCCACGGCGGTGTCATCTGGGTGGATCAGCCAGGCGGAGCGACGGGCACGACGATCAAGTTTCATATCCCGGTGCGCGAGGAGAGTCTATGCCTACCCAATTAATGACCGCGCGGCGACGCGTGCTGGTGGTCGACGACGAATCTTCCATCACACGAACTCTCCGCGCCAGCTTTCTGGCGAATGGCTACGACGTGCGAACTGCTCACGATGGGGTTTCCGCACTCAACGTCTTGGAAGACTGGGATCCTGAAGTCGTTGTGACAGATCTGACCATGCCAGAAATGGATGGCGTTGAACTCTGTAAACGAATTCGGAGTTATTCGTCCATTCCGATCATCCTGCTATCGGTACAAGACGCTACAAGTGCGAAGATTCGCGGTCTCGATGCGGGTGCGGACGATTACGTGACCAAGCCCTTTAGCATCGATGAGCTACTGGCGCGTGTCCGAGGTTCTCTTCGACGCCTGGACGCCTTAAGGACGTCAGATTCAACGTCAACCGAAACCAAGATGCTGCGCACCGGTGATTTCAGTGTCAACACTCTCACCCGTCATGTGACGGTGAGCGAAATTGAAGTGAAGCTCACGCCGCGAGAATATGACCTGTTGTTATTTTTTCTGCGAAACGTGGATCGCGTCCTGACGCATTCTTCGATTATTCAATCGGTCTGGGGACCGTACAGCACGCATCAGCAAGAGTACCTTCGTGTTCTTGTGGCCACTCTCAGAAAGAAGATTGAACGTGATCCGAACCATCCACGGTATCTGCTTACCGACCCGTGGGTCGGCTATCGCCTGAATCCTAATCCCGAGGAGTGATTCAGCCCTGCGTGATTTTGCGGCGGCAGTATTGTTTGGTTCTGCACGATGCAAATATTGGCCCTGTGTCTCGGAGCTCTCCATTAACGACCAACATCCGGTGGGGCGTGTGGCAGCCACGCAAGAGGATAGGAGCATAAGCGAATCCGCCTTAGGATTAGTATTCGCACGGAGATCCATTTAGTGTGAAAGGGCCAAGAGCTTTAGTTCTTTGCTTGACAGCAATGCGAACCTTATCTACTCTTCAGCCATGCAACCGTTCGCACTTCGTTGTTGTAGCTCCCGATAGGTACACACCTGCGGTTGAGCTTATTCACGCCCGAATATAGCAAAACTCCAAATACTTCTATAACTAACTGACTGTCGATCGCGCGGCGTCTCCTTGCGCTGTGCTCGCTCTTGCCCTTCACAGTTCTTGATGAAGTTTGCTGAATTCTCTAGATACAGGCTAGGGAATTCGTTTTGCGGACCTATGGGGAAAGCTCGAAGCACGTGCGCCCTTGATGCCGGGATACCACCGACGTTCAGAAGGAAAGCCACAATGCACTTGTAGGAAGAGGGGAGACGATGGCCTACTCCAATGCAGAACCGCTAACTGAACGAAAGAAGAGACGACAGAACACGGGTAGGGTTTCTACTTCCGAGGACCGAGATCTCGCCGCAGCGTTACGTTCCTCGATCCTTCGGATCGAACGGAACATCCGCAAACGTTCGCGGTCAATGGGGCGTTCCGCAATTGAGCTTCATGTCCTGGAGGCACTTGATCGACACCCTGGGATCACGCAATCGGAGCTGGCGCAACTTGAACACATGAGCCGGCCGTCGATGGGGGCGCACATCAGAAAGCTGCATGAGTGCGGATACATAAGGATTGCTTCGATGAAAAAAGTCAGCGCTGGAAATCCAGCCCAGCTTCACCTGACAAATCGCGGCCGGGCCTTCGTGCGCAGAGCAGCAAACCCGGGGAGAGATTGGCTGACACAACGTCTCGCTCTGCTCAAGGTGAGCGAGCATAAGCAGCTGTCACTTGCGCTCGACTCGCTTCAATCAATCATTGCGGATAAGTAAACGGTCGTTGACCGCTATTGAAGTTTTCAATTCACCAGTGCACTAGGAGAAATGTGAATGGGAAGTAGATCAAGGAAGTATGCTCTAGCGTTGGCGACGGTTGCCATGGGAATCCTTTCTGCAGTTGGAACTGCGTATGCTCAGGAAGCTCAGGCCAATCGTGGTCGCCCAGCGCAGACCGAGACCGATGTTCCGAAAGGACCGACACCACGTCTTGGAACTCACCCGAATTTGTCAGGGTACTGGACCACATCGCGCTCGGCAAAAGACAAACCCATAGGGAATCTCGGCAAGGATTATCCGGGCTACAAACTCCCGTTTACACCTGCAGGCGACGCGGCGCACAAATACAACGTGGAGCACACCGTCGATCCGGAGGCATTGTGCATTCTCGGAGGCATTCCACGGCACAACGCGAGCGGCCTTGGATTCCAGCTATTGCAGGGCGAAGATCAAACTGCTTTCCTTTATGGATATACGACCTATCGCTTTGTCCCCGTCGATGGGCGAAAACATGCCGATGATCCGGATCCCACATACTTCGGAGAAGAGATAGGTTCTTGGGACGGCGATACCTTTGTCATTGATTCGGTTGGATTCAAAGGGACGCAGACGTGGGCCGACGAGAATGCAGATCCGCACAGCGATCAACTTCACGTTGTCGAGCGTTGGACCAGGCCAGACCTCGGACATCTTCATTTGGAGATGATCGTAGAAGATCCAAAGTTCTATACCGAGCCGATCCACTTTCAACGCACCTGGCTTCTTGGGAAAGCAGGGCAGCAGGTGCATGAATTCGCTTGCAGTGAGAACAACGTAGATGCACCGCATATTGGCCCCGGGCCAGGATTTATTGGGCCAGATGGTCAAAGGGGATATGAGAATCTGGCTCCCTTGCCGCCGCCACCCTCCAAAAATCATCCAGCGGTCACCTCCATTCCTGAATAGGACGACCTGATTTTCGCTATGAATCTCATACTGCTCGCCCGCGTCAGACCATATCAACTCATGATGGTTACACGTATCTTGTCTTCTTCCGGTTGTTGTCGCTAGTTGTGCGCTGTTGAGGTGATGGCAGGTGTGTCACTGCCATCATCTCCGGACGCCTTCATCCCGCGTGTCGCTTCCTGTCAAGGAACAATTCATCGCTATTCCCGCGCTCAACGCGTGCGGAACAAGAGCGTGCGTGCATTGCCGGAAAGGCCAACGTAGACGGAAACACTTGAAAAGGAGATTCGTGATGCTAGATCGAAGAATGTCAATAATTTCGGGGGTGGCGGTTGCGTACGTTCTTGGAAGTGGACTGCTCTCGTCCCACGCTCAAACAAACTACGGCAGTGTCCGCGGAGTCGTTAAGGATTCCCAAGGCGCAAGCATCACGAATGCGAAGGTCACTCTCACGTCAGAGAGAACCCATACGACTCGTGACGTTTCTACCAACGGAGGAGGTATCTATTTTTTTGGATCACTTGATCCGGGCCGATACACCGTTCGCGTGGTCAGCGACGGATTCAAGACAAGTGAAACAAATGTTGCGGTGGCCATTGGTGCTACCGCCTCGGTTGATGTGTCGCTGGTGGCTGGTGGCTCTGACCAGTCGGTCACAGTCACTGCAACTTCCGAAGAGGTCCCTAACCGAACGAACGCGACGAACGGACAACTCTTCGATGAGCGAAAACTGCAAGATCTTCCCAATCTAGGACGCAATCCATTCATTATGGATAAGCTCGACAATAATGTCGTTCCTACTGGGAATCCGCAGCAAGCACGTGCGGAAGATCAGAACATGACCTCGTCTGTTTCTATTGCCGGAGCGCCTATCGGAACAAACGGATACGTTGTGGATGGAATTCCTACTTCGACGTCAGCTGGGATTGTGACTTTTATTCCTTCTCTCGAAGCGGTGACGGAAGTTAAGGTTCAAGCCAATACGTATGACGCAGAAGCCGGTCGGGTTGGAGGAGGCCTCTATAACGCCACGCTCAAATCGGGTAGCGGTCGTCTTCACGGAGTCCTATACGGCGAAACACGGCAGACAGGATGGAGCGCCAATAGCTTCTATAGCAATCTGACCGGTGCACCGCGTCCCGGACAAGCGACTTACCTTTATACCGGGGCTTTGGGAGGTCCGCTTCCCATCGACAAGATCCCGGGTATCGAACGTGTTCCTCTGATTCGCGGAAAGTATTTCTTTTGGGTGAGTGAGGATGGATATCGGCAACAGCAGCCTTACGCAGCGAGCAGCACGGCAGTATTCGTCCCTAGCGCTGCGGAGCGCGTTGGAGATTTCACTGCAGAAGGCAATCCCGGTCGCATAGAGCCCATTCTCTATGATCCGACGACCTACCCACGGAAACAGATCGTCGGTCTTAAGAATGGAGTATCCACGCCGAACTATATCCCGGGCAGTGGCCTAACTCTCAACGCGATTGGGCAGTACATTGCGAATGCGTATCCTCCGCCCAATGTGACATTGAACACTTCGCAAGCGTACGGTACGGGGAACCGAGCGCTTCCGTACGATTCGCTCAAAACCCGGTCTGATATGTACAGCGGCAAGCTTGATCACCAATTCAATGATCGCTGGAACGCCGCCGCTTCCTATGTTCACCTGGCGACGCAAGAGCCGAGCGGAAGTGTGCTTCATGTGGCCGCGCAGGGAACTGGTGTCCTGACGCGATACATCGATGCGACTGCCGTGAACAACACGATCGTGCTGAGCCCGACGACCCTCTTAAATGTTGCGTATGGTTTCAATCGTTACTACAGCACCTCGCCGCAATATTCCAGCGGTTTCAATCAAGCAAATGGGTTTGGCGGGATTGGTTTCCCGGCAGGTTTCGTGAGCCAACTCCAGTCCGAAAGCTTTCCTACGATCTCTCCAAGTGGAGCAGCTACTCTTGGCGGTGCAAACAGCGGTCCCACAATCAACTACTCACGCAATTTCGTCGTAGGACTTACGAAAACAGTGGGGAAGCATAACCTGAAGGCGGGCTACGTATACCGTGCGTTGAGGCTGTATACACAGAGCTTCTCGGGTGGTAACGGCAGCTATATCTTCAATGGCCAATACACTTCCGCCAACGGAGCAAGTGCGACGACGGCAGCGGGAAGCTCGATTGCTGATCTTCTTCTTGGGGCTCCGTCCGCCGCATCCATCACCATCAATGCTCCCAACACGTTACAGCGTGCTAACTATAACGCCATCTATGTTCAGGATGATCTGAGAGCGACCAACGATCTCACCTTGAACGTTGGTGTTCGGTTTGAGTTTGAGCCGGGTCAGGATGAGGCACACAATCGCAACATCGTCGGGTTTGATCGATCGGTTAACAATCCGTTGCCGACGACAGGCTCGCCACTTCGCGGAGGCGTAATGTTTGCGGGGCAAAACGGATACACCACACGGTGCTGCTCTTACGGTGCAGTGAAGGTGTCGCCTCGATTCGGTGTGGCATATTCTTTCGATCGACGAACAGTGATCCGCGGCGGGTTTGGGTTGTTCTACTCACCCGTTGCGCTGACGAATTATTCCCCAGGCTACAGTCAGACAACCACTTACTCGACAACGAACTTGACCGGGGCGGTCGCGGCGAGCAGTCTCGGGTCGGGAGGTTATCTCTCCAATCCCTTCCCAAGTGGCCTGCTGCAACCGACTGGAAATTCATTGGGTTATCTGACGGGTGTGGGCGGCGCAATTACGGCCATCGATTCTGCAAGACGCTATCCGTTCGTACAGCAATACTCCGTTGATCTGCAGCGTGAGTTACCGGCCCGTGTGTTGTTCAAGATCGGATACGTTGGCGCGCGTGCAAGAAATTTCCCCAATACCGTGAACATCAATCAATTACCCAATAGCGCGTTGGCAGGAGCAAACGGCACATCTTTGGCGACATCTGTAACCAATCCCTTCTATGCTTCATCAGTTGGCGGTTACCCGTCGACCGGCGTCGTGGCGCAGAAGACAGTACCCAGAGCCCAACTGCTTCTGCCGTTCCCGCAGTTCACATCCGTCACGCTCTCCGAGAGCAATGGTTATTCGCGGTACAACTCACTTGCAATCAAAGCCGAACGCAATGTGGGCAAGAACCTGGTTCTACTCGCGACGTATACGTGGTCTTCCAATTGGGACAGTATCTATTCGTCGATCTCGGCACCGGCGACGAGCAACAATCTCAATGCAACGAGTGGCCCGCAAGACAACACCAATACCGATGCTGAGTATGCGCGTGCTTCGGACAACGTGCCGAATCGTTTCACCTTCGTAGTGCAATACAACCTGCCATTCGGACGGGGCAGAACGTTCCTCGGTAATGCAAACCGTTGGGTGGATGCAGTGATCGGGGGATGGCAGATCAATGATGAAACGATCCTTCAGGACGGTGGTCCACTCACGATCACTCAGACCAATCTCAACAGTGCCTCACAGTTTGGAACGACGGGGGTCGGCGGTTCAGTGCAGCGACCGAACCTAGTCCCTGGGATTCCTATTGCGAAGAGCGGACGTCCGCAGAGAAGACTAGGGCCGCAACAGAATGGCACGGAGACTTACTTTAATACCGCTGCATTCACCGTTGCTCCGGCATACACCTATGGCAATGCACCGCGCACACTTCCCGTGTACGGTCCTGGCTATAGCAACTCGGATATCTCCCTCAATAAGAGTTTTCCTTTTGGGGAGAGAGTGAATGTGCAGTTCCGCGCGGAAGCGCTGAATGCATTCAATACGCCCGAATTTGCCGCGCCCGTGGCGGTGCTTCCCGTGAACACCGCTACGCAAACCGTGATTTCTGGCTCAACCTTCGGTCAGATCACGTCGCAAATCAATTACTCGAGAATCATCCAGCTAGGAGGCCGCCTGAGCTTTTAGGTGCAGTGGCAGGAAATAACAAGGTCGGCAGTACGAATCTACTGTCGACCTTCTTATTTTCATGATGATTCGATTCCGACTTAAAAAAAGCCTCTGCAACGTTCCCTGATCTTAGGAACGTTGCAGAGGCGCTTGGGGCAGAATTGAAAATGATGAGTGTGCGTTAAGACTTCTTCTGTGGGAGCTTGGCGCCGGAGCCGTCATCACCAGGGCCGCCATCACCAGGCGTACCGCCGTATATATTGCGACCATCGGGAAGTGTGACGCGGCGACCGTCGATCAGATGTGAACCATCCTTCGCGCGATATCCATCAACGACGATGGTGTCGCCGATCTTCAAATCTCCCTTGCCCAGGCCACGACGAGAAAGTGCTCCAGGGCCGGCACCTTCACAGCCCCAGTTCGTCACGTTGCCTTTCGCATCGACCACGTCTACATAGAAATATGAGTGTGGGTTGGTCCACTCAACACGCGTGAGTTTCCCAACTAACCGTACAGGTTTGGTGCCGTCAAACTCCGCGGCGAACGAGTGATGGGCAAATGCGGGTGCAACAACGATTAACCCAGCGGCGAGCGTAGCTGCAAACAGCTTGGCCTTCATAGAAGGTCTCCTTCGGATGTGTTGTTTTCGGGATGAGCAGAGCACAAACGTGCAACGGGCTCACAATGCCGATTGTGAGCCCATTAAGAAACGCGAATTAGCTTAGGAAGCTAACTTAACGACACAAGTGGGCACAACACCGGCTCAGGGAGAGGGTGTTACAACAACGCGCCTGCTGACTTGGAATCATGAGCAAACTGTAACTCTGAAGGTGAAGCATGTCAACGTTTCGGCTTGACGGAAGTCTTCCAGTGTCTTATTGTTCGCTCATGCACACGATCCTCATCGCGAATTGTTGTCGCCCGACACAGTCACAGATTCGCGGAGTGATCCAGCGCATGGTGTAGTCACACCACAGCGCATTTCCTCAAAGAGCTATCTTTCGCGAATCCGCCTCTTGTGCGGGATTGTCGGCCATGTCCGTCCGCATAACGTTGCGGCTTCGCATGACCTGATCCCCGAAGGAGATCGACGTGTTCACTCGTCCCACCAAGCTATTTCTCATTGCTGTGCTTCTCACATCCTCTGCGGTAGCGCGAGCACAAGATCAGGGTGTTCAGCCCGGTAAGCCAAGACCATCCAGCCCATTTGCGGTAGACGAATCGAAGTTGGCGAAAGGGCCAGCGCCTCGTTCAACCGACGGACATCCTGACTTTTCAGGCTATTGGCTACCGTCTCGCAAAGATCGGCCATCAGGCAATATTGGCAAAGACTATCCGGGCTACAAGCTTCCGTTTACCGAAGCCGGTCGCGCGGCTTTGAAGCACAACGTCGAGCAGACTGTTGATCCGGAAGCACTGTGCGTGGTCGGTGGTATCCCACGGCACGACGCGAGCGCTTTGCCGTTCCAACTGTTGCAAGGGAAGTCACAGGTCGCGTTTCTTTATTGGTACACAACGTATCGACTTATCCCTTTCGATGTGCGCAAGCACGAGGATGATCCGGAGCCTTCCTTTTTTGGCGACGAGATCGGATGGTGGGAGGGCGATACATTCGTGATCGATTCGACGGCTTTCAAGGAAGAGCGCACATGGATCGACGAGAATGCGAATCCGCACAGCGATCAACAACACACCGTTGAGAAGTGGACAAGACCTGACGTTTCGCACCTGCACTTGGAACTGACGGTGACGGATCCCAAGTTCTACACGGAGCCGCTCCACTATCAGCGAACGTGGCTGCTTGGGAAACCTGAGCAGCGAGTGCATGAATATTCGTGCGCTGAGGATAACGTTGACGGACCCCATATTGGACCTGGTCCGGGACCCATCGGACCCGATGGTCAACGTGGCTACGGTGTCTTGGCACCGCTACCTCCGCCTCCGGACAAGGATCATCCAGCGGTTACAAATATCCCGGAATAGTCACTCCACTCAAACGAAGGGGCGAGAGCGATTAGTCTCGGCCCCTACGATCTAGAAGGTTGATGCTTTGAATTGGCTACAACATCTTTGCCAACTGTTGTACGACTCGCATTTCGGGACCTACATCCGAGAGAGTGATTATGCGTTCTCAATCATTGAGTCAGTGCATGTATTGGCAATCACCTTACTCGTTGGCACAATCGCCCTGCTTGACCTCCGGATGCTTGGCGTCGTGTTACGGGGAGTTTCTGTGACCCGCATTGCGCGTACTGTGTTTCCGCTGACCTGGTCCGGATTTCTTGTCATGTTTGTCTCTGGTTTCTTGTTGTTCTGGGCAGAGGCGGCGAAGAACTATGGTAATCCAGCATTCCGTATCAAAGTGCTCCTGCTCCTGCTTGTGGGCGTAAATCCCTTGATCTTCCATACGACCATCTACCGCCGCGTACATGAGTGGGAACAGCTTGATGTGTCTCCGTGGAGGGCGCGTGCAGCGGCGATTGCTTCCTTAACACTTTGGAGCGGCATTATCGTTGCTGGCCGCATGATCGCTTACTTCTGACAAAAGGATTCACATGCTTTCCTGGTTTATTGCTCTCAGCCATTCTCCCCTTGGGCAGTACATGCAGAACTCCCGGTGGGGCTTCGCGGTAGTGGAGGCGATCCATCTTCTCGGCCTTGCGGTATTGGGGGGAGTCATCCTCATCGTCGATCTTCGCTTGCTCGGACTGATTCTTAAGAGCGAGCATGCGAGAACCGTTTCGAGGGGTCTGAGCAAGGTGCTACTCATCAGTCTTACCGTAATGATTCTGACCGGGATTGCACTGGTTTCAGAAGAGGCTCTGAAGTGCTATCACAGTCCCGCGTTTCAGTGGAAGATGGCGTTACTAGCAGCTGTTCTCCTGTTTTATTTCACCCTGCACCGTGCCGCCTTACTGCGCACCGAGAAGAATCAGGTTGATGCATGGTCACGTCTTGCGGGCATCGTGTCGATCACGTTGTGGTTCGGCGTTGGAGTTGCTGGCCGCGCTATCGGTCTGTTGTAAAAGAGTTTCTTTCTGGAGGTGAGTGATGAAGCTGAATCCCGTAGGAAGTACATCGTTGCTGGCTATAGTTGTCGGCGCTGGGTTGTTTTCCGGTTTCTCTTCGCGACCTGTTCTTGCACAGACATTGACTGTAACGCCAAAGCCGGTGACCGTGGAATGGGTGTACCGGGTCAAGTACGGCTACAAGGACGAGTGGTGGGCACTGTTCAAGAAGAACCAGATTTCGGTTCTAGAGCGGCAAAAACAGCTTGGCTATGTCAAGGAGTACACGGTTTATGCTCCGAGCCTGCATACCAGCGAAGACTCGCGCTGGGATTACCGCATCGTCATCGTCAGGGCGTCAGCAGACGCTCCGCAGGGACTGTCCGAGGGAGAGATCGCAAAGCAGTTATTCCCTGACCAGACGACTTATAAACGAGAAGAGAATCGTCGTTGGGAACTAACAACTAATCACTGGGATCTTCCGATTCATGTTGTGAATCTCTCGGCGCAGTAAGGTCCACAACAAAGGGCTCCGTATATCAACGGAGCCCTTTGTTCTAACGACGTCCGATTGCGTTCTTCTCAAACTCACTGGTCGATGGCAAACGAAGCGGCTTGGTTCGCGGATACCAGTATGCTGCGTGGCATGCTTCGCATGCGGCGTCTAAGGCTGCGCCTGCGGCCAACACTCCCTGGGCGTCACGACTACGTGCCGCGATAAGAGCCGCGTTCGACGCCTCTTCCAAGCGCATCGCTGCGGCTTTGAACTTAGCGGGATCCGCATCGATGTCAACACGAATTTGCACTGCGGTGCGTGTACCCGGTGTATCGGCGTCGGCTAGTTTGCTATGCGCATTTTCACCGACTGGGAGCTTTGGTGTCTGGAGGCGTTTGGATCCCGCAATCAAGCCCTGCGCGTAACCCGCGACCTTTTGCCACTCTGCGTCGTTCTTCGGGGCTTTAACTTGTATCCCCATTGCTGTTTGCGATGTGCCAATCGATTCCCACAGTGCATCCGCTGAAGGGTCGACTAGAAGATCCATCGTTTGTTGAATGCTTCCAAGCTTCACTGCTGTCGAAGGGACTGATGGCGTTTGGCGGTTCGCAGCAATCGCGGCCATGCCAATGGAAAGGACAGCACTGGCGGACGCGATGCGAAGGTAGGTTGCATTGACAGGCATAACAAAGCTCCTTGTGGTGTTTAGAACGAGAGACGTGTTGCGATTTGCAACAAGCGAGGTGACGCGGCACTTACAATCTGTCCGAAGTTTGGATCGCCCATCTGGCCATTCACGGATGCCGGACCGTAGAACTGCGCGTGGTTGAACACGTTGAATGCCTCCAGACGGAGAGCGAGAGAACGAGTGTCTCCGAAGTGGGTGATTTTCTCTAAGGCCATATCGAAGTTCTCGATGCCGGGACCGTAAAACATCCGTCGTTTCGAATTCCCAAGTTGGCCGAGCGTCTCCTCCTGGAACAGGGCGGTGTTGAAGGCTGGTAGTCCGTTGCGACCATTCGTGTTGATCTTCAATGGCCCGGGTGTCATTTGAGGCGTATCCAGCAGGTAGTTGTTAGCGCCGTTGCCAAGTGTGCCAAGCAGGGAGTTGTCGGAGTTGTCGTACAACGTGATGGGGAACCCCGTGGCAAATCGTGCAGTGCCAGAAAGGCTCCAGCCACGAGTCAGTTGATTGCGGAAGGCGTCGACAAAGGGAAGAGCCCACGTATAAGTCGCAACGAAACTATGGCGTTGATCCCATGCAGAAATAGCGCGGCTATGGCGAGTATCGATCGGGTTAAGCTGTTCTCCCAGATTTGATCCCTGATCAATTGACTTCGCGTATGCATAGCTCACGAGAATCTGTGAGCCATTGCGTTTGTAGCGAAGCGTCGACTCCAGTGCGTTGTAGTTTGAATTTGCGATCGAACTGTCGGAAGTATTTTCTCCATAATTTGGACCTTGCCCTACACGTGTTCCCTGAACAACTTCTCCGTGGCTGTTGCTATAGGCTGCGTCCTCACCAAATGGACCGCAGCCCGGCAGGCTCAGGCATAAGGCGGGATCACCGGGATTAGCCGATACCAGGGCGAGAATGTGGTGGCCTTGATTGCCGACGTAGCTCATGGTGAGTAGTGCGTTTGGTGTGAGTTGTCTCTGTAGGGAAAGCATGTAGCTTTCAACGTAGGCGGCGCGGTTGTTGTGATCAAAGAACGGATCGCCAGCGATGGGAACAAAGTTCGACCAGTCCACGGATGTGTCTGGGTTCGAAGTCGATACCGAATGGCTGGGGAACGGGAAGGGAAATCTCTGTCCGTTATCTACGCCTGAAGCGGCGGTTATGAAAGGCGTGGCGAGTAACGGAGGCGCGGGGCTTAGATAGTTATAGCCAAACGGCGGGACGGCATACATGATTCCCGCGGATAACCCAGGAAAGGCGGTGTAGAACATACCAAAGCTCGCTCGGATGCTGCTTTCTCCTGGACCTCCAAGGAGGGTACGCAACAACCCTTGCTCTGCTGACGGTGAGTAGGCAATACCAACTCGTGGAGCGAAGTTGCGGTAACCTACGGGAGCAATCGTGTGCGGTACTCCTGGATCGCCCGCAACTACCATGCCTTCCGGAGCTCCGGGGAACAACTTCGATTGGGTGCCAGCGATATAGGTCTGGAGTTGGTTGTACTTCTCCCACCATGGAAAGATCACATCCCAGCGGAGTCCGGCGTTGATCGTGAGATCTCTGCGCGCACGCCAATTGTCCTGCACGTATAGACCGACATAACGATTCCTAAGATAGAACGGCTGTCCGGACGATTGCGTAAAGTTGCTCGCGACTCCCAATAGAAAGTCAGCGTACGCGGAACCTGTCTCGGTACCGTTGATATTGAACGTCCCATTGAATGTTGCGTTGGGGTGTTCGTTTACCTGGTCCGCATGGAACTGTCCACCGAACTTCAGCGTGTGTGCGCCCATGACATGCGACACGCCGTCACCGATGTAGTACGTGTTATTAGCCTGAGTGAGATTTGTGATTGGAACGCCCATCACAAAGGTTGGGAAGGTGATGTTCTCAATACCCTCAAATGGCGGTGCCTGAACGGAGATTCCCGGCGTGTTCGATCCTGTAACAAACCCTTGAGATGCAAGACTGACACCGAGTCCACCCTGAGGTTCGCCGATGATGTTGGCGTTCCGCAGAAATCCCAGATGAAATTCGTTTACGGTGCTAATACCCAGCACCTTCGTATGTCCGAACGTGAAGACCTGGGCTCTACCAATGGTGAGTGCGTTGAAGCCAGGGATACTCGCTCCTGCCACCGAACCCGGGTAGGGGTTGTCGAGATGATAGTCATCGATGAAGTAATAACCCGTGAATTGGCCCCACCGGTTATTGCCATCCAGCCGGAACGCACCCTTGGTGTCTCGTACGCTCTGGGAGTATGCGGCAGTCGAGAATTGATTCGTGCCACTGTTGGGAGAGGGTATGTACTGCAGCAAGTTCTTTGCTGGTGTCGACCATGCACTTTGCGGAATCACACCGTCGAGAAAAACACTGGAATACGGTTCTCCAGTTGCGACTGTGCGGCCAAGCTGTTGCGACAAGAGTGACGCGAGGTAAGGGCCACTGACGTTTCCGGTGAGCGCATTTTGATTCCCCTCCAGAAAATTGCCACTTCGCTGTGCAGCAGAAGGAACAGAGATGTTTCCGGTCGAAATGCCCTGTGTTGTTCGCGTGCCTTGATAGTCGGCAAAGAAAAAGAGTTGATCGCATTTGATCGGGCCACCGCCAGCACCTCCAAACTGATTTTGGCGATACACCGAGCGAGATGGATCGAAGTATCCTCGTGCGTCGAGTACTGTGTTTCGGAAGAACTCAAACGCCTCTCCATGGAATTGACTGCTTCCGGATTTACTGACAACCGTTATCATGCCGCCGTTATAGTTGCCGTATTCGGCGTCGAAGTTCGTCGTGAGCACGCGAAACTCTTCAATCGAATCCAGGTTCGGGATGACAGAAGTTCCGCCATTCATGTGTTCCTGAACATCGATGCCATTTACGAGAAAGCCATTCGCAGACTCTCGTTGCCCATTGATGGATAGATTTCCGGGATTTAGATCGCCTGAAGGATCGAGGCTTCCTGTAACGCCGGCCATGATGACTGAGCTGGGGAGCAATGTCGATACGGGTGCCACTCCTGGCTGTATGGCCAACAAATCGGTATAACTCCGGCCGTTTAAAGGTACAGAGGTCATTTGTGCAGCCGAGACCACCTCACCTAGATGTGTGGCTGATGTTTCGACCTGATTCTCCGTGTTGGCGGTCACTGAAACGGTATCCGTACGTTGAGCAATACCAAGCGAAACGTCGACACGAACGGCTGCGTCGGTATCGATCGCAATAGCCGTCCTCTTCTGCGACGAGAAACCAGTCGATTCGATTGACAATTCGTACTGGCCGACGGGGAGACTCGGAAATGCGTATAGCCCCTGTTTGGTTGAAACAGTTTTCCAGCTTATGTGTTGCGCGGTATTCAACAGCGTGAGATGGGCGCCTGCGATCGAGGCACCAGAGCCATTTGTGATAGTTCCTGCGATGCTGCCGCCATTTCCGGCATGGATCGTCGGGATGAAGAGAACGAACGAAACAGGGCACAATGCGCCCAGAATCTTGCGGTAGTACAAAGCCTGCTCCAAACGAGCCACGCGAAGGCTCAACCGAAATTCAGTTGATGAGGGAAGGGGACGAGGAGGGAGGTTTAGGAAAGATGACAACAGCGCCGCGGAGCGCTGTCGCTGAGACACATCTCAAGCCTGCGATGTAGGAACGGATTGGCAGGCGAGAACATGACTATCTCTAGAAGTAGCAGGTGTTGGGACGTCAGGGAGCCTATCTTTTGGCCATATCGAACCATTCGCGGCGATACGATGAACCAGGAGACGAACTAAATGATTCGTTGGTGGCTCAAGCAGCGCCCACAGACAGTGCTTTTCGCTGCGGTATTGTGTGTGACTGCCATCGCCTTGTGTGATTGGCGTATTACCTTCAACGCGACCTTGGGGTTTCTCTATATCTTCCCGCTAGCGATGCTTGGAACGATCCTCCGTGTTTGGCAGATCATCGGCATGGCGATATTTTGTATGACACTTTCCAGCGTGCTGGATCCATTTTCGATGGACGCACTGGTCCCGCGAAGCATCCTTATCTTTCTGACTCTGGCAACGGTCGGACTGCTCTCGCGGCAAATTGCAACCGGCTATCGCTCCGAGATGGAAAGCCTGACGCGTCTCCAGGATGAGGTTGAAGCTCGAAAGGTTGAGATCGCATCGCGCTTGGCGGCGGAGGAGCAACTCGACTTTCTGGTGCAGAGCAGCCCCGCAGCTGTGTTCACCGTATCTGATAGTGGCGAGATTCTGATCGCGAACCCGGCGACACATGCCTTGTTGGATGTTCCGGCGGGCAGTCTGTGTGGGAGCAGGATCGGCGACTACATTCCGGAGCTTGCAGCCGTACCGTCGGTGGATGAGACAACGACTGTCTATCGTACGGAAATGCAGACTCATGGACGTCGTCGCAACGGTGAGGTTTTCGTTGCCAACGTATTTTTCTCAACCTATCGGACTCCGGCAGGACCGCGCTTAGCTGCTCTGGTTGTGGATGCATCAGAAGACCTCCGCGAGCGAGAGGAGGCTAGCCTGGAACAAATGCTGACCGGATCACACATCTTGGTAGCTGCCGTGTCTCACGAGATTCGGAATGTCTGTGGCGCAATCCGAGTAGTGCACGAGAATCTTTCTAGAAGTGGCATCCTCAACGGCAATCAGGATTTTGAATCTCTTGGAGCGCTCACGAAGACTCTGGCGAGGATTACATCGTTGGAGCTAAGGCGCTCTACTGGCGGCGCTGCACACAACACCTTCAATGCGCAAGATGTCTTGACGGACTTTCGGATCGTGCTCGAGAGGTCATGTGCGGAGTTGGATATCACGCTTGCTTGGGATGTTCCCAGCGACTTGCCACTTGTCCGGGCAGATCGACAATTGCTGATGCAGATTCTGTTGAACCTGACAAAGAATAGCCAGTTTGCGCTCGAAGGTGTGGACGACAAATGGATCAGCGTCTCAGCCCGGCACCATGGGAATTTCATCGTGATTGCGGTAGATGACAATGGCCCCGGCATCCCTGTTGGGCGGTCGCTTTTTGAGCCCTTGCAGAAAGGGGCACACACGACTGGTCTCGGCCTGTATCTATCCAGGGCGTTTGCACGATCGTTTCACGGAGAACTGCGACACGTCCCAACTAGCAAAGGATGTTCCTTCGTTTTGGAACTCCCTCTTGTCGGGCGATCGGAGAACTCGGGGAGCTAGAATTAAGCCCTGAGAGCTTGGGCATCAAGTGATCTTTCCAGCGCAATGCGGACCAGTTGACTTCGCGTTCTAACGCCGGTCTTATGGAACAGTTGTTGCAATGTCGCTTTGACGGAGCTTTCCGACACGCCGATGCGAATTGCAATCTGTTTGTTGATCAAGCCTTCGAATACACCACGCAGGACTTCCTGCTCGCGAGTCGTCAGTCGATCACTCAAGCCAACATGACTGGGGTGAGCTGAAGCTTGAATCTCTATCGGATCCAACCAAGGCTTCCCCAATGCCACGGTTCGGATCGCTTCCAGAAGTGTGGCAGGAGACCCTTGCTTATGGAAAATTCCACCAATACCCGCATCACGAAGAAGACGAGCCTCCAAAGGACTCACACCTGCAGTGACCAGCAGAACGTTGCAACTGTAGCCATTGGTGCGTATGGCTTGAAGGAGTGAGCCTCCCGTGTCATTCCCCAGGTCGAAGTCAAGAAGAACGAGATCAACGCGACGATCCGCGAGGACTGGCAGAGCCTCTGCCACCGTACTGCACTGCGCCACCAACTCAAATTCTGATTCCGTCGCTAGCAGCCGAACCAGACCTTCCCGGAACAGGAGATGGTCGTCCAAAAGCAATAGTCGGGTTTGATCTCTGCTGGCAGCACTCATGTTGGTCGAGTCGGTTTCTCGTATGCAGAGAATAAACCCCTCAGGCATTGGTCGATCTCGGCTGCGGGGAATTCTCTTATGGGTGCTTGACCGTAGGCAAAACTCAAGTTATGGTTTTGCCATGCACGCTATCTCCAGACTGTGTTGTTGTTGCCGCTAACGCAGGCACCACACAGTCGTTTGTGCTGTCCGTACAGAACGGGCGCGTCTTACGACCGAAGTTTCTGATCACACTTACAAGTTGACCTAGACGGAGCCTTCGCCATGAAGCTTTCTGGCCGTGTCCTTGCATCCTCTTTGGGTGCATTATCTGTCCTTTCCTTCGCATCCATTAGCGGCGCGCAAACAGCATCGCCCAAAAGCGTTGCAGGCACCTGGCAGGGAGCTGCCAAGGTCCGCGATACGGAGATTCCGATCACGATTCGGATTTCTGACCGTGCGGGAAAGCTAGAGGCTGCGTTCTTGAACGGCCCCGTGAGCAATCCGGATGTATCGCCGGCTTCCTCAGCAAAACTTGATGGGAATCATCTGGTTGCATCGTTCGACTACTTCGCTCGTACGCTCGATGCCACCGTTGACGGTAATTTGCTGACGGGAACCTATGGTGCAACGCGTCCGGGTAAACGTGCTTCAGCTCCGACGACGTTCACAGCGAAGCGTGTCGCGAAGTTGTCGGATCCTGTTGCCGCGCCGAACGCTCCCAACGTCTCAGGTTCCTGGGAGATCGCAACTAAGAGCAACAAGGGGGAGGCGGCTTGGGAGCTTCGCGTAGATCCTCCTAGTGCCAAAACTGCCGTTATTAAGGCTGCAATTCAGCGCATTGATGGTGATACGGGCGGTTTGTGGGGAACGTGGGATGGGGCCCACTATACATTGACTCATTTCACGGCCGCTGGCGGTGCAGGCTACATCGTGACACCTCAGAGCGACGGGACGCTTGCGGTGCGAAGCCTTCTTGGGCCCGTTCATGATTCTGCCTCGGATCTGATCGCGCGCAAGCCAGAAGAGGCGCGCAAGCTGAATCTTGGCTCTCCAACCGACACGACGCAACAGACGACTGTGAAGGACCCGAATACACCACTTGCATTTAGTTTTCCGGATCTGAACGGCAAAGTGATTTCAAACACAGATGCCCAGTTCAAAGGCAAGGTCGTGATCGTTGCTATTGGTGGATCGTGGTGCCCGAACTGCCATGATGAAGCGCCCCTGCTTGTTAGTTTGTACAAGCGGTTCCATGCCAAAGGGCTAGAGATCGTAAATCTTGATTTTGAACAGGGCGATCCAGAAACGGATACGTCTCGGTTGAAGGCATTCATTCAGCACTATGGCATTACCTATCCCGTACTGGTGGCTGGCACTACGGATCAGCTGAGCGAAAAGATTCCTCAGGGGCAGAACCTCAACTGCTGGCCGACGTCATTTTTCATCGGTCGTGACGGACTTGTGAAAGAAACGCATGCAGGGTTTGCTGGTCCAGGGAATACAGCTGGCCATCTCGCTCTGGAGCATGAAGTGACCAAGCTCGTTGAGAAGCTGCTTTCACAGCCCGTAGCAACGCAAAAGGCTGCGTTGAATTAGCAAAGTTGGAGGCGATCTGATATGCCTGATCGCCTTCAACTTTGGTTTACCGAGTCGTCCAATCATTTCGAAGGATGCAGTGAACGATGCGAACGTACCTACTGACTGGAATCCTGTTATCTGCAAGTACTCTACATGGACAGACAACTTCTTCGATTGCGGCCGATCCACCTGCGGACTCTCAGCATCCATCATCGCTGGTGGAGATTGCTGTGCCTTCCCACGGAGCACAATTGCTCGGTGCGCTTTATCTTGCGTCCGGGAGTGAACCGCATCCCACAGCCATCATTTACCACGGGTTCCCTGGCTATGAACAGAATCTGGATCTCGCCCAGACACTGCGTCGCGCTGGCTATAACGTACTTGCCGTTCACTACCGGGGAAGTTGGGGCATCTCTGGAAACTTCTCTTATCAGCATGTGATTGAAGATGCCGATGCGCAGGTTCAATGGGCGACGTCTCCCGAAGTAGTCGCAAAGTACCGTATTGATCCCAAGCGCGTTGTTGTGATCGGGCACTCCCTTGGCGGCTATGCGTCGCTTTCTGCGGCCGCGCATAATCCATCGGTGGTTGCTGCTGTTTCCATTTCCGGTGCTTCCTTGGGGACGCGGTTTGTGGGATTAAAAGACGAAGACAAAGAACAGGCAGTTGCAAAGGCTTCAGCACGCATTGACCCAACTGACCTGCTCCCGCTCGCAGGCACTTCGGCAACCGCACTGAGTGGCGAGGTTTTCGATCACCGAACGGAATGGAACTTTCTGAAACTTACGCCATCGCTGGGCAAGCGTCCGATCTTGCTGATTACGGCAGCCGATGGAACTGGCCCGAACAGCGCAACTTTGCTCCAGGCTCTCAAGGCGCAAGGAAACACTGCCTCCACACAGGTTGAAGTAAAGACAGATCATCCATTTAGTGATCATCGCATCGCACTGCAGCAAGCGATCCTGGATTTCCTAAAACAGTCTGTCCGCTGACGTGACTCGACCCTGAATGTTTGAACTCATAATGAGGAGGGCGGGTATCGATGAAACTCAAGATCGCGCAGGCCGGAGAGCCCGTTCTTCGCGGTCCCGCACGTCCGTTGTCGGCTGAAGAGATTGGCAGCGAGAGAATTCGTGAGCTGATCGATCTAATGCTCGAAACGTTGCGAGACGCACCGGGCGTGGGGCTCGCTGCGCCTCAGATTGGGGAACCGCTACAACTTGCAATTGTCGAAGATCGCGCGGAATACCAGTCGAGTCTAACGGAGGCGGAACTCAACGAACGGGGCCGTCGTCCTGTGCCCTTCCATGTTTTGATCAATCCCAAAATTGAATTGTTATCACCGCCGGAGGTGAGCTTTTACGAGGGGTGCCTGAGCGTATCTGGCTTTGTCGCTCTGGTGCCGCGAGCTCACCGGGTGAGGGTGAATGCCCTCAATGAGCTTGGCAATCC
The DNA here is from genome assembly GCF_900102185.1 of Terriglobus roseus. Taxonomy (NCBI): domain Bacteria; kingdom Pseudomonadati; phylum Acidobacteriota; class Terriglobia; order Terriglobales; family Acidobacteriaceae; genus Terriglobus; species Terriglobus roseus. The sequence goes on from NZ_LT629690.1 coordinate 1,229,302, forward strand.
AATCGAGATTGTGGCTGAGGGATGGTATGCACGCATCCTGCAGCATGAGATCGACCACTTGCAGGGGACACTGTACATCGACCGCATGTGGAGTCGAAGTTTCTGTTCTATCGATCAATACACGCGTCACTGGAAGACGAAGCTCACGAGTGACGCACGAAAAGAGTTCCGCCCTGCAGCCGCTGCAAACGGTCTTACTACTGCATAACGTTTCGCTGAGTTCTCTAATGTTGCCGAAGGCATAGTTGAACGACAAGGCAACTGCGTGATGACGTAGAGAAGCTACTGAGAAGGGAGGCTTAAGCAGTTCCAGTCTTGCGCGTTCGTTTTTCTCCGGGCAGAGTTGGCAGGACGCTGTTCCAAGGCACGGGCGATGCAAGAATCATCGACGTGTTCGTCGCGACGTACGGCATCATCGCGTCGATGACTTCTTCCATATGTCCCACATCACGGAGAGCCACTTGCACCATGAACGACTCAGCACCAGTAACACGGTGACACTCCAGCACCTCAGGCAATGTCTTAATCAGTGCGGAGAATTTTGTTAGCCGATCTCCGGCGATCGTGACTTTTACAAAAGCACGGACTGGGAGGCCTACCTTTGCTGGATCGACGATCGCGCGATAACCGAGAATGATTTGATTCTCCTCAAGTCGCTTGACGCGTTCAATGACAGCAGGTGTCGAGAGGCCAACGCGGCGTCCCAACTCAGCGAAAGGGATGCGTGCGTTGGTTTGAAGCTCTGCGAGGATGTCTCGATTAATTGTGTCAACGGGCGATTCTGGCGAGGCGATCATTTGGGCTCCATCGTGCAGGTGATCATTACAAACGCCTGCTTCATAGTATTAGGTTAAGCCTGCATAAGGCCGTTCTTTATATCTAATTTTCCACGAAATACCATATATGCGTCATTCTTTGTGCACTTGACCCTAGCTATCATCGGAAGTGATTTGGAGCTGTCTTGCAGGAAAGAATGCAGACAGATCGACAGAAATCTTAAAAACGCATCAAGGAGAACACTCCCGTGGCCACAAACGATACACGTCGTGCAGTCGGAGACGCAGCAGCACGCCAGCTAGCGAATACAACGAAGACAGCCCCTCAACTCGGCGCCATTACACCGCGTTGGCTCGTGCAACTGCTCTCCTGGATTCCAGTGGAGTCGGGTACGTTCCGTGTCAACAAGGTCAAGAATGACTCCGAAATTGAAGTTGCCTGTGGCTCGCGTGATGAGCGTGAACTGCCGGAGACTTTTGTTGATTATGAGGAGAAGCCTCGCGAGTACACACTGAGCGCCATCTCGACCGTTGTCGATGTCCACACACGCGTCTCCGACCTGTACAGTCATCCGCATGATCAGATTCGTGAGCAGTTGCGGTTAACCGTAGAGAAGGTGAAAGAGCGCCAGGAATTCGAGCTGATCAATAATGCAGACTATGGCCTGCTGAGTAATGTCGATCCGGCGTTCAAGGTTCAGCCCCGCGCTGGCTCACCGACTCCGGATGACATGGATGAGTTGATCTCGAGGGTGTGGAAAGAGCCCGCATTCTTCCTTGCACATCCCGCGGCTATTGCGGCGTTTGGTCGCGAATGCACACGTCGCGGCGTTCCTCCGCCGACGACAACCATGTTCGGATCGCCGTTCCTCACATGGCGCGGTTTGCCCATTGTTCCTTCCGATAAGTTGACGGTAACCGAAGGCAAGACGAACATCCTATTGCTGCGTACAGGTGAGAAGAAGCAGGGCGTTGTCGGCTTGTTTCAACCCGGGCTGCCCGGTGAGCAGACTCCTGGCCTCTCGGTTCGTTTCATGGGGATTGATCGCAACTCCATGGCGTCCTATCTCATTTCGCTTTATTGCTCAGCGGCCGTCCTCACTGAGGACGCACTTGGTGTGATTGAGAACGTTGAAGTAGGCAACTACTATGACTACCAGTGATCAGGACAAAGCTCGTGGCTTCGCGCCAATAGTAGTTGAAGGCGCAGGTGGGGACCCGCGAGGTGCAATGTCGTCCGCACCAGCGGGTGCTTTGGACCCAGCGATGCTTGCGCAGATGGCGAATGAGTTCTTTCGTTCGATGCCAGGGCCGCTGAGCCAGGTTGGTGGTGCGCAATCGGCAGTCATTGTGCCCAGCATGGTGCCACAGTTCGGAGGTACGCCTTCGTCCATGTTCACTGGTGCTCCGCTTGACAAGCTGCCGAACGAAGCGGATGTGCATCGACAGTCGAGTATCGATACGTCGGGCTTTCGGCCTGAGCTTTCGGCTGCTCCTGCATCCGTGAATGCGGCTCCGTTCACGGATGCACGGTTCCCTCCGGCACCATCACTTGATGCTGTTTCTCCGTTTGGACAGCCTGCGTTTGAATCACCGTTTCCACTCTTCGATGCGGCAGTGCCTTCTATCCCTGGACTGAGCGCGATGCCAACGGAAGACGATGTAAAGGCTGTCCTGAATTCCGTGTCGTCGTTGTATTTTCTGCAGGACGCCGGAACTCTTTCCAAGCCCGCTTCGACAAAGTCTGCTTCAGCAAGCAGTGCAGAGATATCTCCTTCATTGCTTCCGGACCTCCACCTACCACGCGGGCAGTTTGATGTGAATGCCGTGCGTAACGACTTTCCCATCCTTAAGGAACGCGTCAACGGCAAGCCTCTTATCTGGCTTGACAATGCAGCCACAACGCAGAAGCCCCAGAGCGTGATCGATCGTCTCTCGCACTTCTATGAGCACGAGAATTCGAATATTCACCGAGCAGCACATGAACTTGCCGCTCGAGCCACTGACGCGTATGAGGATGCCCGCGAGAAGGTTGCACACTTCCTGAACGCCCCTTCTACCAAGGAAGTCGTCTTCGTTCGTGGCGCAACGGAAGCTATCAACCTCGTCGCGAAAAGCTGGGGACGTCGACACATCGGTAAGGACGACGAGATAGTCATTAGTTGGATCGAGCATCATGCGAACATCGTTCCGTGGCAGATGCTTGCTGCGGAAACGGGCGCACGCTTGCGTGTCGCTCCGGTCGACGATGATGGGCAGATCCTGTTAGATGAATACGAGAAGCTGCTCAACCCAAAGACGCGCCTTGTATCGATCACTCAGGTAGCAAACGCTCTTGGTACGATCACGCCGGCGCGGCAAATGGTGCAGATGGCGCATCGCTACGGAGCGCGTGTGCTTGTGGACGGAGCGCAGTCGGTATCGCACATGAGCACGGATGTGCAGGCGCTTGACTGCGACTTCTTTGTATTTTCCGGTCACAAAGTCTTCGGGCCTACGGGTATCGGTGTGCTTTACGGCAAGCCGGATGCCCTTGCGGAGACACCTCCCTGGCAAGGCGGCGGCAACATGATCGTTGACGTTACGTTTGAGAAGACGATCTATCATCCACCACCGGCGCGCTTTGAGGCTGGCACAGGAAATATTGCCGATGCCGTCGGACTTGGCGCCGCCATCGACTACGTTGAGCAGCTTGGCATGGAGAACATTGCTCGTCACGAGCATGATCTTCTCATCTATGCAACCAAGCTGCTGCGGACGATTCCTGGCTTGCGGCTAATTGGCACAGCCAAGGAAAAGGCAAGCGTCCTTTCCTTTGTTCTCGAGGGTTACAAGACGGAGGAGGTCGGCGCTGCATTGAACCGCGAAGGGATTGCCGTACGTTCGGGCCATCATTGCGCGCAGCCCGCACTTCGTCGATTTGGTGTCGAGACAACAGTGCGACCTTCACTAGCGCTCTACAACAACTACGACGATGTCGATGCGATGGTTGCCGTTCTACGCAAGTTGAAAAACACGGAAGCGTAGACGGCCCCGATAGATGAGAGAGCGTCGACGATTTGCCGGGACAGAAGCGACACTTCTGTCCCGGCTTTCTTCTAGCGGGAATCATTGTGACTGATTGGGTGTGCTTGTCCGGCGGTGGAGCAACGGCGCAAGATGGTCATGGCCGCCTGGAACTGTGTGAGCCGCAAAAGATATAGCTCCTACTGGATGACGGCTTGGCTGAAGCGTTCCATCTCTTCCAGTTGCGGGCTGAACTGCAGTAGCAGCAGGTTAACGCCAGCTTCTTCGAACTTTCCTACTTGTTCCTGGACTTGATCCGGCGTGCCATACAGTTTGGAGCGAAGGCCTCGGTTAGAAACGGAATATTCTTCGATCGACATCTTCTGCTCAAGCTGGGTACCTTGCAGCCACTGCTGATAGTTGGCAAATCCGCCCGCGTTGTCGTTGACATTGGTGATCCGGTTCAACTCGTTCTGAACGTCTTGCTCAGAGTCACGGACAAACGCGTATCCAGCTAGGCCGAATTGCATAGGAGGCAGATCGAAGCGTTCTCGACGTTCGCGCATGTCCGCAATCTTTGCGGCAACGTATTCCGGTGAATCACCGTGCATGACATAGGCGTCGCATTTCTGTGCGATGAGATTCTTTGCAGCTTCCGATTCGCCACCGGCATAGATGACAGGTCGGGGAGAGCGCACTGGCTTCGGCTGAAGGACTGTGTCTTCCACCCGGTAATACTTGCCACTGTGGGTGTAGTGATCCTGCGTCCACAGGCTGTTGATCACGTCGAGCCATTCCGAAGTGCGGCCGTAGCGATCGTCGTGCTTCTCGAAGTCCACGCCATACATCCGCGCTTCCTGTTCCCACCATGAGGAGACAACGTTCAACGCGAGTCTTCCGTTGCTGATGTTGTCGATGTTTGCAGCCTGTTTCGCCAACAGAGCAGGGGAGTGAAATGTGGGACGAACAGCCACCATCAACTCTAACGACTCAGTGATTGCTGCCAAAGCGGCGGCAGTGGACCAGGCATCGAGGCTCGGTGCTTCTATACCCTTAATGTCGTTGAGGTTCAGCTCCGCAATAAGTGAAAGATCAAAACCGATCTGCTCGCTACGACGGGCGAGGCGGCTGACATAGTTCCAGCTTGCCTCCATGCCTTCATCTTCCACATTGCGAAGCCAGCCACCGAAGACGGGCATCCAGTACCCGAAGCGCATCGAGTGATTAGACGGCACGCTTCACCTCTTCGATGAGAAAGTCTGCGAGGTTCTCAACGGGGTTGAAGCCGATCACACGCGGAGCATCCGCAACGAAGTTTGAGAGAGCATTGACGTCGTAATAGTAGATCTCGCCGTCACGATCGTCGACGATGTATTCAATACCACCCACATCAATGCCCGCAGCCTGCACAATGCGTTCGATCTTAGCGATCACCTCTGTTGGCGGAGTATAGCCTTCGACCTTCAGGCCTGATTTAGCTGCCTCCAGCACGCAGGCGTTGTTGAGTGCCTCGCCCCGCGCTGTCTGGCAAATGTCTGCGGGGCACAGGTCGAATGTTTCGCCATTGAGATAGACATGGATGGCATAAAGATACTTGCCTCCGAGTGTCTCAACGCGCGTGATGTAGCCTCCGCGTGCGGGAACAAATTCCTGTACAAGAGCGACATTGTCGTAGCCCAGATCAATCGCCCCAGTGCGGATACCTTCTTCCAACTCGGCCTTCGTGTTGAAACGAACGATACCTTTGCCGCTACCGCCAATGTTTGCCTTCACAATGATCGGGAAGCGCAGACCTTCTGAAGCAGCGAGTGCCTGTTGTGGGGTGTGAATAATTCGCGAGTGGAGATACCGGATACCAAGTGAACGTAGCAGCGAGTGCTGGGCAGCTTTTGAGACCTCATAACGAAACGCCTTCGCACCATTGATGACTCGGACGCCGAGCAAGTCCAGATGGTCAAGATAGGCGAGTGTGTGAAACATTCCAGATTCATTCCCGCGGCTCTTTGCTGACGGGCTCATACGGTTGAACAGCACTCGGAATGGGACGTCCGCACCAATGTCGTAGAAAGAGTCTGGAATGTAGACTTTGCTAAACGGAAAGCCACGCTTCTCCAACTCCGTGAAGATCGGATTGAACCACTGCGGATGTTCGTAGAGAAATGCAAGTGGTGCATGCGATGAGAGGTTGGAGGTTTCTTCGAGAGTAGGAGCAGCGATAGCAGACATGGATTCTCCGGCAAGCAGCGAAAAAGCTTCACTGATAATCATAGCTGGTAATGGCTCCAGAACATGTCTACGCGGTTGACTACAAGGCACGCTGGCAGTACGGTGAGTTGTAGTGGTGTTTTCGATCCAAATCGTGCGCTGTCGATCCTCGATCCAGTGCTAATTTGAGGCTCTCTGGCCGCCGGCCGGGAGCCCTTTGAACACCCTCATTCACGACATCCATTAAGAATCCAATGCCCGCAATCAGCCTTGAAGGCGTACGGAAATCCTATTCCTTGGCGCAAGTCGAATTTCGCGCTCTCGATGACGTGTCCTTGTCAGTCGAGGCGGGCACTATCCAAGGCATTATCGGCTTCAGTGGATCGGGGAAGACTACCCTACTGCGGTGCATTAGTCGGCTCGAGAGAGTCGACGCGGGCCGTGTCGTCGTGGACGGTGCTGATCTCGCACATCTGGATGGCGCCGCCTTACGCATCGCGCGTCGACGATTGGGCATTGTCTTCCAGCAATATCACCTTTTGCGTTCCCGAACGGTTGCGGAGAATGTGGCATTGCCGCTGGAGCTTGCTGGCATAGGCAGAACCGCCATCGCGGCTCGCGTTGGAGAGCTATTGGAATGGTTCGGCCTGAACGGAAAACGCGACGCATACCTGTCACAGCTTTCCGGTGGTCAGAGGCAACGCGTGGCAATTGCGCGTGCCCTGGCAACGAAACCAGCGGTGTTGCTAAGTGACGAGCCAACGTCAGCACTCGATGCAGAGACTACGGCTTCCGTTCTGGAAACACTGCAGCGTGTACGGGATGAGATGGGTATCACGATCATCCTGGTGACACACGAACTCAATGCAGTACGGGCCATTTGTGACAAGGTCGCAGTCTTGGACCACGGGCGTATCGTTGAGCAGGTTTCGGTACCGGACCTGTTTTTGAGGCCGTCCAGTGATGCAGCACGAAGATTGTTGGGGTTGCCAAATTCTCCTGATTACGTGCGTATGCTGATAGGAGAGAGCAAGCTCCCCGCTGACTCCATTCTGCTTTCGCTGCAACTTGCAGGTGCAAGTGCAGAGTTACCGCTTCTTACGCAGGCCGCGCGATACTTCGGCATTGACCTTCATGTCGTGCATGGGGAGGTTGGACGCCTCCGCGATGTCCCATATGGAAACCTCATCGTAGTAGCTCGTGGTGAAGCTGGTCCCATAGCCCGTGCAGTCAAGTTCCTTAGAGAAAACGGTGCAGCTGTCAACCCTCTCGATTCTCATGACGGAGGGAATCGCGCATGAAGAATCTGCTCGCACTCTTGTGGGAACCGACGCTGCAAACGCTCTACATGGTGGGAATCGCCGTGTTGCTGAGTGGTGTGGGAGGATTGTTCCTTGGCATCGCTCTGGTCACTACGGCGCCAGGACGAATCCTCCAGGCACCGTGGTTATATCGAGTTTTAAATGTTGTGACTAACGTGGGCAGAAGCGTTCCATTCATCATCCTGCTTGTTGCGATCTTGCCGTTCACGCGTTGGTTAATCGGAACTGCAATCGGAACGTCCGCGGCGATTGTGCCGTTGGTCGTCGGCGCCATTCCATATGTCGCAAGATTAGTCGAATCGTCCCTGCTGGAGGTCGACTATGGTGTGATCGAAGCCGTGTTGACGATGGGCGCAACACCCTGGCAGGTGATTCGTAAGACTTACCTTCCGGAAGCCGTTCCGGCGCTCATACGTTCTATGACTATCGTCACAATCACCCTGATCAGTTACTCCGCGATGGCTGGTGCGATAGGCGGTGGAGGACTTGGTGATCTGGCCATTCGTTATGGATATCAAGGGTTCCGCGCGGATGTAATGCTCGCGACTGTAATTGTGCTGGTCCTCCTGATCCAGACGGTTCAGTTCGTAGGAGATAGTGCTGCGCGTCATTTCCAGCACACCGAACCGTCAGCTAGAAAGAAATCAATCAAGCAAGGGCTACCCGCGATTGTCGGTTCTGCAGTGTTGCTCTTGGGAGCAGCTGGTGGTCTCTTCCATTCGCAGCGACCTCAGGGGAGCAATAGACCTCTCCGTGTCGGCGTAAATCCCGTGCCGCACGGAGAAATCTTGCAGGCCGCGTTGCCACTGCTGAAACGGCAAGGCCTTGATGTAGAGATTGTTTCGTTTAATGACTACGTCCAGCCCAATCTCGCCTTGGTGTCCGGGGACATCGATGCGAACTACTTCCAACATGTCCCGTTTATGGAGAACTTCAACCACGCGCGCAACGCACATGTCGTCTCGGTAGGGAAAATCCATATTGAGCCTTTGGGAATTTATGCAGGCCGCTCGAGGTCTCTGAACGCGCTCCCGGAACACGCGATCATCACGGTTCCAAATGACCCGGCAAACTCGGGACGCGCGCTGTTACTACTGCAGGCTGCAGATTTGCTTCAACTACGTACCGGATCCGCTGTGGGAGCGACAGTACAGGACATATCCCAGAACCCGAAGCACGTGCAAATCCGGCTTCTGGAAGCTGCCCAGCTACCCCGCTCGTTGCAGGACGCCAACGTAGCTGTGATCAACATGAATTATGCGTTGGCTGCGGAGCTTGATCCAACGAAAGACGCTCTTCTTCTAGAAGGCTCTGCTTCCCCGTATGCGAACGTTGTTTCATCACTTGCGGATCGCACAAATGATCCCCGTATCCGGTTGTTGGTGAAGACATTGCAATCTCCTGAAATGCAAGCATTTATCCGAGACCACTACCGCGGAGCGGTGCTTCCAGTGCAATGACAGGAAATGAGCGTAACCGACACCAGATAAAAGAAATAACGGTGTTGAAGTGATTTGTGACTATTCCTCCTAAAAGAGGCTTTCTACGCCTGGCTGGACGCGAGTCAAATGGACCAACAGTGATGTTTCAGGCGAATTGACGGATTGTCGACCGGTGAACACCGAATCGGTGTTGGCGGAAGGCGACGGAACAGCGTTCAGGTGTTCGGTTGAATCCGCATGGAGGAGATCTGAGACTATTGTCCAGAAACGCTCGGATGCAGCCGGTAAGCTAGCTGTTAAGCGAAGGATTGTAGGGACTACTCGTTTGGTGATCTAAGTTCTAAATTTCCAGTTTCCAATTTGGAAATCGGAGAGTAGCATTTTCATACGCAAGGCCAAGACATCGCGATTTTGTTGAAACTGGTGCTGGCCAAAGGAAAACCCACGCTTTCCAAAGACCTCGCGCGCGAACTTTTTCTTTCTCCTTCCGAAGTGTCCAAATCGCTTCAGAGGAGCAGGGAAGCCGGGTTGCTCCACACAGACGACCGGGCCAAGCGAGTGAATCGCCCCGCTCTCTTGGAATTGCTGCTCCATGGCTTTAAGTATGTCTTTCCCGCACAGAAGGGGGGACTGACGCGTGGCATACCCACCGGCACCTCTGTCGAGCCACTCAGTGCGGCATTTCCCCCGTCAAGTGAACTTCCTGCAGTTTGGCCTTACGCGTACGGGACAGTACGAGGTCTCTCTCTAAGCCCTCTGTATAAGGGAGCCCCTCAAGCGGCCTTGCTGGACAAAGATCTTTACTCCCTCTTAGCGCTGTGCGACGCCATACGAGATGGCCGCGCACGAGAGAGGAATCTGGCGGGCTCTATGCTGAAGGAAGCTCTGAGCGCATGAGCGACGATCCCAACCTGCCGCTGCTGCAAGAGGCTGCGGCTAAGCTCAAGCCATTCCTTGGTGAAGTCGTGTTCGTGGGAGGAGCCACGCTCGGTCTCTTCGATCGCCCTACATGTTCGACAGAAAGTGGACTGACGAACGCTCAAACCGGCTGTTAGTCCTATTCTTCGACGACGGGCAGCACTTAACGGAAATTTTAAAACGTTCGTTGCGAAACCGAGCTTGGCACTCCTCTCATTCTCCACACCAGTGATAAAGCATTGGATGCCGAAAGATGTCTCGAATAACTTGCTTGTGCCGCTTCGTAATAGAAATGTCGTATCTGCGGTTAATTGGCTCGCTCTTACCGTGAATCTCACCGTCTTGGCATCAAACCGTAGGAGTCTGACACAGAATAGAGCGAAGCCGACGGCCACAGCACACTAACGTGCAGCGGGGTGAACCACTATGGCCGTCATGATGCAGGGGTCTTATTGGGATGCGATGACAAGTCAGAATTCATGGCTCCCCTCGCGGCTACTCCGTTTACGTCCCAGTCAACGACTAGATCCCATGACATCTTCTCGTCCGAGTTTATTGAACGGCCAATTCTGGCATCGTCCTGCAACCTGCTCTTGACCCATTCAAGCAAGGGCTTCTGTTCTTCGAAAGTTGGCCACCATGTATCACCACATTAAGAAAATGATGTTCACGGTAAACGTCGGAACTCCGGACGTGAGATTTGGCAACATGCTCTTGGAGCAATTCGGTGGCGCGAACGGCGAACTCGCCGCAGCCATGCAGTACACAATCCAAGGTTGGAATTGTGTTGATGACTTGGCCCGTCGCGACCTTCTACTCGACATCGGAACTGAAGAGTTGAGCCACTTGGAAGTCGTCGGTGCTCTGATTCGTATGCATTTGAAGCCGATGAAGGAGAACCGCGAAGCCGCTGAAGCTGATCCTCTGATTTGTATTGCTGGAGGTGGTGGGGTGGATCTTCGCAATTCGATGGGCAATGCCTGGACATCGGATTATCTGAAGATAACCGGAGAACTCGACGTAGACCTGCGCAGCAATATTGCAGCCGAAGCGAGGGCAAAAATCGTGTACGAACGGCTTATCAACTACACCGACGATCCCGGCTCAATCGACACCCTCCAGTTCCTGATGACGCGCGAGATCACGCACATGAAAGCCTTCTCCGCAGCGCTGGAGTCTCTTGAGAAATCTCCTTTCTCGATTGGACGGCTCGCGGTTACTCCAGGCATCGTCGACCAATACTTCAATGCTTCGACGGGAGAAGGGAATGAAGGTGAGATCGATATACGCGGCCCTTGGCAGACTTCCTTTGGTTTAAAACCAGTCGAGTCAGAGATGGTTGGCGGCGCTGGATTATCGGTCAAAGATATCAACGGTGTCGCGGGTGCAGAAGGCAGGGGAAAGCAGGACAGCGGGATCAAGGCTTCTACGGCTACCGCTGTTGTCAGCGTAGATCCTAAGCCGATTCCAGGTAAACACGCGGCTCAGAGTGGCAAACAGGCAACTCTCAAAGGCGAGAATGGCAAGCGGAAAAAAACGTCAAAGTAATACTCGTTGATCGATCAGTCCGAAAGTATCGATGAATCAATGATTTCGAAAGGATCAAGTCATGGTCATCGTAGTTTCCGCACTCGGCACTTTGTCATTTTGCCCATGAAAGAAGGATATCGACGCAGGCCTTATCAAATCGATGGAGTGCACAAAACCGTGCCGATTCCGCCCGCACTGAGCACACTGAGTTGATCGATGGAATCGGCTTATTTGTCGCCGCGGTTCGTCGTAAACCGGCTTAGATCTACTCGCCATGTAAAGATGTCCACCACGTGAATGCTATCTCTTACTCGGAGCTGGGGCGTACGGTCGCCGAGTGCGTTATGGCATCGAAGACGTAAGAGGTACCAACTGAATGCGAATCACACGTAATGCAACAATCTTCGCAATGAGCATAATCGCTGCTGCGGGATTTGCCCAAACATCGGGCACCATCAAAGGCACTGCGCAGGGCGCGGGTTCCAACACCTCGCAAACCGACCAGTCGAAGGTTGGCGGCTCCCAGCATCGCAAACAGTCGAAGTCCAAGATACCTGATCAATCGGGTACGAACGGATCGATGTCAGGCAGTAGTGCCACACCGAAAGACGATATGGTTCCCCAGCGCAGCAACGGCGACTCTACGAATGGGAGCACCTCGCCAACCACATTGCCTAGCGGCAGTACTAGTCCTGAGGGAAGCGCGGCGCCCAACACAAGCGCACCGAACGGCAGCACACCGAACGGATCGACGACACCTCGGTAGGCCACCAGCTTGCACGGATCGGGGGCCGGGCGAATAGCCCGGCCCCCCGTCTTTTCATGTTATGTGCGCTCTGCCTGAATCACGATCCAGGACGTTCCTATGAACGCAGTTCAAACGCAGGTTCTCGGAAACAAGATTGTGAGAAAAGAAAGTACTGAGAGATGACTCAAGCGGAAGCAGCAACTCGATCACTTGCCAGACGCATCAAGAGGGGATGAGCTGAGTTCTCGTGCTAGGCAGATGCGTGGTGTCGATGCTGGGCAGTGTAAGGCCGTAGGGATCGAAGCGCACGACCAATGCCTTGTCTTGACGTAGGCGAAGGTTGCGCCACCGGGCTCCAATGTCACTGATTGCTGAGTTCCCGTACCCGATCACTCACGAATAGCAGTGAGCGATTGATCGTTCTCTCAAGGAGCGCGATCGTTTTCGAGGGAAACCTTGATCGTTCAACAGTGCATCAAACTTCTGCCGCGGGCGCCGATGAAACCTCTTGCGAGTCGATAGAGATCGCCCTTCCCCAGGAAATTGATATGAAGATCAAGTCCGAATTTGAGATCCGGTTTCACATCCAAAAACAAACCCCAATCGTTGCTGTATTACACGTCCACCCTTGCGTCGAGAGCAAGCTTCTCTCCGCTGACACTCTCAAGGTCGAGCAGATTGTTGCAGCGAATGAACCGCTAGAGCCAACTCTCTTGCATGTGTCGCAGTACATCGACAGCTTCGGAAATCGCTGTTCACGTTTCGTGGCTCCAGCGGAAGTGATTTGTCTTTATGGATCCAATGTAGTGGAAGTCTCCGATACATCTGATCGGCAGGAGGAGGGACTCCTACAGACACCCATAGAAGACCTTCCAGACGAAGCGCTGCAGTTTTTGCTGGCAAGCCGCTATTGCCAGGTCGACGAATTCGGCGCCATTGCTACGGAGCTTTTTGGTAGCACTAAGACCCGTTTGGGAACGCGCCGCCACAATTCGCGACTGGGTACATGACAAAGTCACCTTCAACTACCAAGCCGCGCGATCGACCAAGACAGCGATGGACGTGTTCACGGAGCGCGTTGGAGTGTGTCGCGATTTCCAACATCTAGCGATCACACTGACTCGCGCGCTAAACATTCCGGCTCGCTATGTTACTGGTTATCTGGGTGACATTCGCGTGCCCTATGGGGGAGCCGGGGATTTTGCCGCTTGGTATCAGATCTGGATCGATGGTCGTTGGTGGGACATGGACGCTCGACACAACACACCTCGGCTGGGACGCATCCCGATGGCTTTCGGCAGAGACGCTGTGGACGTGGCTATCACCACGAGCTTTGGAGCGGCTGAATTGACGCACTTCTATGTTGAATCGAACGAGGTCGATTGTGACGGACGTCGTGTGCCACTCACAACGAGCGCCGATCCCAGTGCTGACTCTCCAATTACCCCTGCGATCTAGTTGAAACGTTCTTCATCCCCACCTCCGTGGGAAATTCCTTCCCACAACGCCTTTTCCATGCGTTGTTGTGTGCAGATGCGCGTCCTTTATCCCGAAGTGTTCTTAGCTATGAATCCGTTCTGGCCTCGTCAAGCATCACCCTACGGCCGTAATAGCTGATGAAGTACAACGAAACACCGAGAGAGATCACATCTTTGAAGAGGAATAGTCCCAAGTTATTCATGTAGCGGAACCCTTTCCACGCAATGGTCGCGTCCGGAGTCGAGACGAGCATCGTGCTGGTGATGAAGAACATGATCGTGGTTATCAGAGCTCCGATGAGGCCAGCTTTCGGACGGGCATAGCCGACGATGAACAGCAGAGCCGCAGTCCACTCAGTGGCTCCGATCATGTTCGATCCCATGTAGGGCCCGAGCAACTTAAATTGCCACGAGATCAATGGGCTGTTTGAAACCAACGGAATGATCCCCTCGGCCCCGGGCTTGGTCATCTTGAAAGCTCCGGCCCAAAGAAGCATGACGATCATGCCAATGCTCAACACCCAAAAGGGCAGGTTACGGTCCCCGACCCACAGCGATAAGCGAATGAGTGGGCCGCTGGGCACGATTTCATCGCGAGATTCCTGTATGGATGAGGCACTGTTCATGTTCACCTTCCTTTGTTTGAGGGTTCTTGGCACAGACGACGTGTCTTAGCGGACCGCTAAGACAATAACTCTTGCTTCTTGAGAATCAATAAGACTACGTAATCGTGCTTTGCAGATGACTCCATGCAGCGGGGATGTTGACCGTCTTATGGGCCCAGTCAAAGAGGCTGTAGTCCCCGTAGTGAGCCATGGCGACTGCATCCTGGATCTCCTCTGCGGAGCGGCCCTCATCGATGGCCTCACGTACCGCTTGGTCGAGTTCCTGAAGATACTTGATGGGGAAATCGATGTCCGATGCACGCATGGGCTTGCCATGCCCAGGAATGATCGTTGCGTCCTCTGGAAGAAATGTCTTCACGCGATTAAGAGTCTCGATCGTGTCATGATGCCGGCCTTCTAAAAGCCAGGGAAGAGCGGGCGATGGCGCTTGGATCATGTTGCCTACCCATAGCACCTTTGCATCGGGCACCCAGATGACAAGATCTCCCGGTGTTTGCGCGAACCCGAGGTGGCGTATTTCCACCATTCGGCCACCCAGGTCAACAGTGATCATTTCCGATACAACAACGTCAGCACTGCGTGATTGAACCCGTTCAATGCCTTTGCCCCGGCCCATGAGCCCCAGCATGAAGTTGCGATCGTCTTCGAAGTGCTCATCCATATAGCGCTTGGTGGCGGGATGCTGAACGATGACCGTACTTATCGGGAAAACATAATTCCCGTAAGCATGATCTCCGTGATAACTCGTATTCACGAGAAACCGAATCGGTTTGTTCGTCTCCTTCCTCACCAGGCCAATGAGTTGCGATGCGAGATCGCCATTGAGCATAGATTCTATGACCAAGACGGATCGTTCGCCGATCACGAATCCGGCTGTCGTGGCCACATGATCTTTATCAAACACGTCGTCTGGCAATACGGCGAACACACCGGGTGACAGTTCTTTGGAGGTGAGATTGACAAGGGAAGCATCCCACGGTGGTGTGGCTGCCCGGTCAGTTTCGTTGCTCATGATTGTTCCTCCTATCGCGCATCGTTTATTAGCAGGTCCTTTTTAGGCACCGCGACCATCTGCCTCATCGCCCACCCTCATTTATGCGAGACGTCAAACTCTTTAACGTGGACAACACTATGGTCGCGCTCGCTCTGCATAAGGCGTCCCAGCAATTTGAGCGGCGCGATGGGTCAAGTTGATCAAGTCTGAAGTCGGATGTATGTCACAAAGAGGCTAAAAATGTTCCGAAATAACTTTGGCTTCGGCGACTCTCATTGAACCTGGTCAATCCAACGACGCGGAGTTATGCCCGTGATTGTTCGAAAGATTTTGGTGAAGTGACTCTGGTTTGCGAAGCCAGCCATCTGAGCGGCTACCGCAATGCTTTCTTTCTGAAGAAGTAGCTCTTGAGCAAGAGCGATCCTCCGTTGCATGAGCCACTGGTGCGGCGAGATTCCTAAAGAAGTTTTGAAGCTGCGACCGAAGTGAGAACACGATAAACCGACCACGGCCGCCAGTTCGTCAAGGTGCAACTCCCGGACAAAATTAGCCTCCATATAATCCAAACTTCTTTTCAACATCGGACGCGAAAGTCCTCGCTGTTCTGACGGTTGCACAGTGCGGCTCACCGTGAAGAAGCTCGCCATAAGGGCTGTAGTCAGGCTCTCGCCACAAAGCGAAGACCCACCCGCCGGTGCGTGGCACTCGTCCCATAGGAGAGCGGCGATCTTACGAACCCGTTCGTCGTAGATCAGGAGGACGGGTTCACTCCATTTGTGCCGGTCAAACTTATCCCCCAGCATGGCTTCAACGGCAGGCAACTGAAAGCGAGCGCGCAAATCGCAGACAAGATTTGTGGAATCGCCGAACCCCCAAATCTCGGCATGGGATGGGATGTACATCGAAAAGCCCGCATCATAGCGTGTGCGGGCGAGAGGAGCATTGATTCGCTTCCTTGGCTCGCAGAATCCTCCACCACCTTGCCGGAGGATGACTGAAACTGTCGCCTGATCCGAAGCAAAACTTTGCCACGACTTCTTAGCGGAGATGTTCTGCGTGATGCAGTGGAGATCGATCCCCAGCCATTGCTGTTGCTGGACCGCGAATTGAGCTAAACCATGCGGCGATTTGAGCTCGAAAGACACCGCCCATTTTAGTGCATATGTCATTCTCAATCGCAGGCGTCAAGTGATGCTCAAGCACTGCACCCCGCACTCGGCGGTGAGCGTCAAGCACCTCCCCTTGATGGTCTCCAGGTTCGTCAGCACACCTCGCAGACCGAAAGCCCCCACCTCTATCCGTCCCTGAATGAGTACGTCGGCGGTTTTGAGTCCATCCAGGATGGATTCGACAGCCATGTACGGTTATCTGCTGTGCATGGGATGAGTTCATCGGTTAACCGCAAAGCGTAGAATCGAAGCTGCAGGGCGAAACGATGAAAACGGCCACCATTCCGGCGCTGCACCGAATCGATGGCATGTCCAATCTATGGACTGCCGGAAGTCGAGGCGCTCTCCTGTTCATTGGTCTCGTCTTGTTGGTCATGCCCTGGACCGAGCATTTCTGGAACTTTGACGGCTTCCTGAACGGTGGTCAGGATTTCGAGTTTGGTCTGCTTGCTATCGCCACGATGTTCTGTTTTGTGATGGTCATGATGCAGCACGCCAAGTGTTCCTTCAGAGCGACGTTGTGTTTAAGGAGATGGCTGTCGATTGTGCTACAGCACAACGATCCTGTTGTCACGGGATCGTTCATGGGCCTCAACTCAATTCTCCATACCGTCCCATTTCCGAGTCCATCCCTTCGCCAATGCACGCTCCCCCTACAGATCTGATTCCTTCCCAAGCGCCCACCTTCGAACGGCTCATTTGAGTCATGGTGAATTCCTGCAACAGGACTAATCACACTTGTGGATCGTCTTGGGGGATGTAATGAAAAAGTCTGAAGTGCTCAAAGCTTGGGCCAGTATCCTGTCTGGCCGTGCTCCGTCTCTCTCGATCGAAATTACCAAAGAGTGCCCCCTACGTTGCCCCGGGTGCTATGCCTTCGACGCTGCCCATCTTGGTAGTTTCACTCAGCTAAGTCAGCTCTCGGACTTTAAGGGAGACGAACTCGTTACTCGCGTTCTCGCTCTTCTTGATGAATTGAAACCGCTCCACGTCTCTCTGGTCGGCGGTGATCCATTGGTTCGCTATCGGGAATTGGAGCAACTGCTTCCACAAATCGAGGCTCGTGGTATCCACACTCAGGTTGTTACAAGTGCCTTCCGAGTGATTCCATCGCACTGGAAGGACTATACGAAGTTGAATGTCGTCGTTTCGATTGATGGCCTCCAACCCGAGCACGATGAGCGCAGAAAACCAGCTACCTATGAGCGGATTCTGAAGAACATCGTCGACGCACAAGTCACAATACACTCCACGATCACGTCTCAGATCGCTTCGCGTCCAGGTTATCTGGAAGAGTTTTTGGCGTTCTGGAGCGCCAATCCTTCTATCCGGAAAATCTGGTTCAGTCTGTTTACGCCGCAGCGCGGCGCAACGGATCCTGAGATCCTGTCGCCAGTTCAGCGAACGGTTGTTATGAACGAGTTGAGACGGTTACGCCCTCTCTATCCCAAGCTTGACATGCACGATATCGTCATCGATGAGATTGCAACGCCACCCTCCAGTCCAGAAGAGTGCATCTTCGCTCGAACAACAGAAACAATCTCTGCGGATCTCAAGACGCAGATCACGCCTTGTCAGTTCGGAGGAGACCCCGATTGCTCGCAATGCGGCTGTATCGCTTCGATGGGACTAGCCGCAGTCGGCCACTACAGAGTTCTTGGCGGACTCACTGCTGGTCATCTCTTCATGGCGTCAGACAGAATCGGAAAGGGATGGCGTAAGGCGCGAGGGACTTTCTCGTCCAAACGTGCCACGCAGACGAAATCAGTGCCATTCAAAATTCTGTCCAATTAATCGCAAAACGAAACGAACAGGAGGGAGTTTTGAACGAACGCGAATGCACTGTAGAACAGGGATTGAGGCGCGATCTGAAAAAGTTCAGCAGGTGGCTCTCTCGCCTGGGATTTACTCCCGGAACTTCGGGCAATCTTTCGGTACGTCTCGACTCTGAACGACTTCTCGTGACTCCGACCGGCGTCAGCAAAGGTCTGATCAAAGCTTCTGACATGGTGATTGTCGATCTCGATGGACGTCTGATCGCAGGCACACGAAAGGTCACAAGTGAGATCGCCATGCATCTCGCGGTATATCGGCAACGAGCGGACATCCATGCCGTCGTCCATTCTCATCCTCCGATTGCGACGGCTTTCGCCTGCTCTGGACGAGCGCTCAATGAACCTCTCTGCCAAGAAGCGGTCATGACCGTGGGACGCGTGCCTCTGGCACCCTATGCAACTACCGGCACCGATGAAGTGGCGGCGAGTATGCGGCCTTTCCTCACGGATCATGAGACAATCCTGCTCGCAAACCATGGCGTGGTCAGCTACGGGACGACCCTTCTCGATGCATTCATGAAGATGGAGACGGTTGAGCATCTTGCACAGGTAGGTCTCATTGCCCATCAACTAGGCACTGCTCAGCCTCTTGGGGCAGACCAGATCGACCGGCTCCAAAGTGCCCGATCGAAATATGTTCACAACGCCCAAGAGATGTATTTGTCACCGCAACAGGAGGGCCGTAACGTTGTGTTATCCGAAAAGGTAGCGAATCACACTCTGATCGGTGCCCAAGTTGGTGGCCTGAAAACGAACGAATTGTCTTCCTGACAGCAGTGGCTGGAAACCCCCGAATCTACCGTCTCAATCTCGCCACTTTCAAGAAACCGTTAAGCGACTAAACGCTGAGAGGCGGCCCAACTCGTTCCAGGCCATAAGCTTTCACAACATCGGGGTCAGTGGGTAGCTTGCCTGTCTTGCCAAAATCACGGAAGAACTCCTCCATTCGCCCTGCCGGTGTAAATGCGATCAAAAGCTTTCCCGGCGTCTCGCCGACCTGTGCCCAAACATGCGGAACCTTTCTCGGCATAAGTACGGAGTCACCCGGTCTCAACGTCAACTTTTGGTCGCCGATCTCGACGCGGAATTCTCCCTCCATCGCGTATAGCCATTCATCCTGAGCCGGATGCACATGGCGGTAGGGGCCACCTTTCGTCAGATTGGAATGTTCCATGATGAATAGACCACCTTCGGTGTCGGCGGGAGAAGCCTTGAAGGCTATTTTGCTGAACCCTAATGTGTGTGTCTCGCCCAAGCGATCCGCACCGGCAGCAACCGTCCTGGCTTTCGATTGCTGCGGGAGCGACTGCGCCAACGCGAAAGAAGGTACAGAGAGAGCGCCCATCTTAACGAAATCACGTCGTTTCAAGGTACCTCCTAAGAGTCTTTCCTTTTGATATGAAGCAGAGCCTGGTACCCAACGGGCGTCCCCAGCAAGAATACGCTTCCCGGCGCAATCCTTCCTGGTTGATGATGGAAAGCCGACGTATTGGGACTGATGACTCGCGATATCGGATCGTGAGCTAGTCGACGGCTGTTAGGTAGCTTTATTGGGAAGTTCAAGAAGACGCCTCGCCAACGACGTGAGTCGTTCGAAGTCATTCTCTAATTTCAGGGCAAGGGTCTTCTCGTCACCAACGCCGTCACGTTGTTTCGCGATGTAGAGGACGTTCGTCAAAGACTGCAACGGATTATTGATTTGGTGGGCGAGGTCGTTCGCCATGGAAACAGCGGCCGCCGCGGCGGCTTGATTTCGCAACTTTTCTTGTTGTCGCTGCTGGCGAATACCCATCGCTGCGAAGTTCGCAAGAACCTGCATGAGGTGCAGGTCTTCAATATCGAATGCCTCGTTTCGTGCGTGCGAGAGGATGAAGATCGTTCCACGCGTCTCCTCGACGTCCCACGGAAGAAGTATCCCATCTTTGACAGGCGCAGCCTCTACGCCAAGAATGTCAAAAAATCGTTGATCGACGCGGAACAGCTGCGGCGTTCCTCTTTCAAGTGAGACTGAACATGCGCTTGGCGTGCGCGGCAGGACCGCATTTAGAAAAGGAGAGTATTCACCTGCGATCGCCACCCAATGGTAGAAGGCTTCGTCGGTCTTGTTTTCGCGTTCAATGCTTATCCCCGCGCTGTCCGCACCACAAAGGCGAACAGCCGCATCGACAAGCTCTTGAAGGATCGTTTCGGGCCTCTGGACGAAGGCCATAGCAATTCTGTGCAGGCCTTCCATCTGCATCGAGCTGTCGCGTCGGTGGACGCGTCGCTTCGCATAATACGACTCGTCAGAAAGGTCCACGACCTCAAGGCCAGCTGCTTCGAGTTGAGCGGGGGTCTGCAGCATGGACTTCCTTCCAATTGTATCTGCAGAGCAGATTGTACCGAGTTGAAGCTCCCACTCTGGGTGCTTTGAGCCGCCTCGCTTCACTTTGCGCTCGCTGTCAGGTAACGACAAACGAGCCTCCCGTCATCTGTCGATTGCTGACGAGCGCCCGATTTTCGGAAGTCACGCTCTAGGTTCTCTCCCCCGGACACGTATCAGTTCGACTAGTCAGCTGGCCCAGCAAAGAGGATCGGGTTTTCGTCCGGATCCGAAACGATGAAGGTTCGTGCACCCCAGGGCTCCTTCTTCCACCCCAGGGCTCCTTCTTCAATGTCTGTTGGAATAGAACACCCGCAGCCTTGAAAGCTAAAAATAAGTTCTTGATTTCGCTCGCAGTGGCAACACTGATCGAAGCAGAGAGAAGACCTTCTCGCTTGCGAACGTCGCCAACAAAGACGGGTTCGGAAAACAGCCGCAAGTTCAAGCGGGCGTTGTCTCGTCTGACCTGCGCATAAAACGATGGACTGCCGTAGACGAACTCCACGTTAAAGCCGAGTTTTTCTGCGTAGAATTCGCATGATCGTTGAACATTCGCAACGAAAAGCTGCGCTTCAATGAAGGCGAGAATAGGAACGAGCGGTGTTTGTTTCGGTGCATCGCTCATGGCATGTGCTCCTGACAGAAGCGCCCGCCAACTGTCTTGTCGCGCAACAAGCTCCTGGGCATCCGCGAATTTGAAAGCCGATTCCAGGATGTCCACGTCTCCCATAGAACGGAATCGAGGCAGCGTAGACCTGATCTGAGCCGCGACGGGGTAGTACCAGTCGTGGTGCCGGGGCAGATACTGTTTGGATTGCTTCTTGAGGTTATCGATGTTCGGCATAGGCGCAACTCTGCTCGAATATCGTAGGCAGGCGTTGCCCTTTCGATCTACCGTCGCGCCCTACGCAGCAAGACAAGATTCGCTGCGGCATGGTTCCTTGTCAACTCCTAATTGTAGTGTGTCTCCGTAAGAGCGAAACTCCCCATAAACGAGTTTCTCGGACGCAAGGATTATGGCGATGCCTGTTGGTCTACCTCTTATCCGGGTCGGTATCGCTACGGTTCATACCCACGGCGTCGATAAACCGGTCAACGTCGGTCAAGGAGCAGACCAGGGTCCCGTCTGGTTTCTCGTAAGCAGAAAGCAGTTCGCTCCAACCGGAATACAGCGCCCGTTCTCTGATGAGGAGAACCCCCTCCCGATGAATGAAAGGGTGCGCCACCTGTTGGCCGTCCGAGAACGCATTTAGTTCGTAAGTGCCGTCTGGCAATCTCTTGCCGTGTACTTCGCCATTTCGCCCTTCGCTCACCTGCCACCGTCACAACCTGGGATATGTTGCAGAGAATCATTGCAATGCCGTTCGACGAATATCTTTTGTCGGTGGAGTACCGCCGTCATCATCGCTGCTTCAAAGGGACGCAGCAGATATTCCTAACGTTCCTCGTGGAGGCCCCTCACCGGTCCGCTACCCCTAAGCTCGTGCCGGTCAGCGTAGTAACAAGATCCTTCATAGCCACCAGCACGAAAGGTAAGTGTTCGCCGAATGAGTTCTGGTGGTAACTCCTGGCCAGTCCGAATAACCCATTCGGTCAATCCATTCCTTCCGTACTCGACAAGAACCGCGTCTCGCACCGGAATAGGGCGTTCCAGTCCCAGGAGCGTCAGGGTCGGTAAGGGAATCATGCGACGCGTACTCATCGCCAACTCGTCCTTTCGCAGAATTAAATCAAAGCGTGCCAGATGGCAAGCCGACCGGCAGGCCTTCTGGAGTTTTGACGCTTTTTTTCGTAGCAAAGGAAAGCTGCTACGGCAGACGTTCGACAGAAAGAAGTCTGGTCTGTCGAAGCCTCAGCAGTTCCAATCCGTTCGTTCTAGCCTGAGTTCCAGGATGATTCCTTCGACGTCCTCTACAGGGTGGATCATGAGGTTTCTATCGCTGGCCAATTCAACGGGGATCGAGCGGCCTTGGCTCGAGAATTTGGCGATGCACGGGTTCAGAACTTCGGCTGGGATCGGAGGGGATGGTTTGGTAAGCTGGCATTCCTCAATAAACACAATCACCGCGAAATGATTGTCTGTAACCCTGCTGCTTTCTATTGTTCCTCGTTTCTTTTCCGGCATGATCATGAGATGCGGGACGCATTATTCTTCGTTGGATTCGGTAAGCATCTCGTCCCGTTTGTTGCCGGTTAGATCCGCTGTCATCTCATCGGCTTCCAAAGGACTCAATAAGTCGGTCAGCGACAGGGTGGTCTCCTCGCGGCTCACCCAACGCGTGTCGCTCTTCAAATGCACGATGACGGGGATTCTAGTGTGGTTGCTCTCGATCAGGTCGTTGAGGGTCTTTGGTGATGATTGTTTCCGTTAACGAGTCATTAGTGGGAGTTCGGTTGAAGGTGGCTCAGCTTCCGCCAAGAATGTTGATACTGAACGCAATCACTCCTAGATTGAAGACGAAGGCACCGAAGGAGTGAAACATCACGATCCGGCGGAGCTTGCGTGATGTGATGTCCACGTCGGAAGTTTGGAATGTCATTGCGAGACAGGAAGAAAAGTAGAGAAAATCCCAGTAATTGGGTTCCTCCGTTGCGGGAAACGACGCGCCCCCGACATCGACACCATCTTTGTTCTGCCTGTAGAAGAGATGCGCGTAGTGAAGGCAATAGACAAGCGTGCTAAACAGCCAACACAGAGTGAGCGTCGTTACGATAAGGATCACGTCCGCAGTTTTTGGTCTGCCTTGTTGCGAAAGCTCCCTGCCGACAGCAACGAGGACCACGCAGGTAACCACGAAGGCGATCAGGAGCAGGACGCCCCGGTTCGCGTCGTTCTTCTTGGCCGATTCGCGCATCTGTCGCGCCTCATGACGAAACAGGGCGACACAGAGCAGAGCAAAGCAGAGAGACGCGATATCGAAGGCAATCATGACCCCGTCTACGCCGCCGAGCGTCGGACATGCAATCGCGCAACCTCCAATGGCGATGATCCCGAACCAGATGAACGGCCAGGGCGCGAATATCTCGCCGACGCCGGATTTCCTAATCCTCATTTGATCAACTCCAGAGTGCCACACCGCTGCAAACGTTTCACTTACTTAGATGCCGAATCGCCTTGCAGCCTGCGCCCGAAAACCATGGCTAACGTAACGCCCACCCTGGCGGAATGGTTGGTGACGCCGAAACGCATGCCTCCATCGATACCGACTGAATCTCGGAGCTTTCGGTAGAAGCCGGTGAAAACGTATGTTCCGGGAGGAGTGTTGGATTGACCTTTGTTCTGTCCGAAGACTTCAGAATAAAGTCGCGTGTTTTCGTTGAGGTGATAGCTGACCGCCGCAGACTGCTGACCACCATAGGCGCATCCCGTCGCGTCCTGGCAATCGGATTGAACTAGCGAGCCGTTGAGCATCACATCGACGATGCCGCCCTTGCCGTAATGATGGTTCAAGAGCATCGTGACCTGCTGGCCATATCCCTGCAAAGCCTGGTCCGATGCGGTCGGCAACTCGGCTTCGTATTGCAGAGCCAAGCCTGGCGCCGCATGTCCATTGCGTTCCTTTTCGAGTACGACCTTGGCGCCGATCTGAATCGTGCCGACGCCTCTTCCTTTTTCGTCTTCGTCCTTACGATATGCGTAAGGCGACCACCCAAAGTCAACGCGCAGACGCTCTAAAGGCACATACGTCGTCAGCAGACCTAAAGTGTCTTGTCGACCAGGAACGGCGTGCGGGTAGGTATCAAAACCAACTTCCACTTGCAAAACACCCTTGCCCTGAATCGCCGCGCTGTTCGCCACCGTCGGGCGCGTCGGGTTTAAGTCCAATGCTTGAGCTTGCGATCGGATCGAGAGGAGCGCCACGGTGAAGGTGGCTGCAATAGCGCAAGGATTGAGCGAAGACCACATACAAACTCCGACTACGGATAGACGTAAAGGGTGGGTGCCGGATCTGGCGGAGAACATCGTTGGGCAGTGTCCCGCGAGTTTCGCGGAGAATGAGATCGGATCATCCGTAGATGATGGCGCACCGCTCGTGCCGCGACATGTCGACAGAATCGTTGTGGACGATGATTGTTTCTCGGCGCATTAAGGACTCGCATGCGAATCGGTCATCGCCATTCTCCCCAAAGCGCGCACCTTCTATTCTTTTAGGGCATTCAGGTATCGGCACATTTCCCGGCGCTCGGACAAGCGTTGTGCCTCCCTTCGGAGAGCCCTGGTTCGCAGTTGCAAGCATGTGGCAGCTCCAACCAGGACCAACGTAAGAGCAGCGATCCAAGGCGATAGGATGGGCACACTTCCTCCCCAGCGCGTGATGATGTGAACGCGCCACTGGTTGGATGCACGTGACCCGTCTGCGAGTCACTAAGCATTGACGGAATTTGCAAATCGGGAAGTCCCTCTCTATTGAGCGATAGAAGTTCCGTAGAAGCTTGGGACGACGAATTCGTCTCGTGTTTCCGCGACGGACGGAAATAGTCCGCACCAAAGCTCTTCTGGTGACGAGAACCGACAACGCGGCGCCGGACAGGTCGGGGCCACACAGAAAGACAGTTGCGTCAGGCCGCTCTCTTCGCGGTCTTTTTTGCGGCGGTCTCTTTCGGTTTCATCGCCCTAGGCTCCTTGGGAGCGACGACGGCTTCGCCAGACACATCGACCGGTGTAGCCGTGCACGGGAACGATGGAGGGCGTGATGCTAAGGAACGGGAGACGACACGTCTATCCATCTGAGTTCGTGCGGGAGGGGGTGCAGTGCAGGCCATTACGGCTGACACATGAGCCAGTGCTTGACACAGACGAATAGCATCTGCAACCTGCTTGTTCTGGGTTGAACAATGGTGTTACTAACTAAGGGGCGGAGAAGTGTGATGTCTGAAGTTCATGTCAAAATGGCCGGATACGATGCAGTATTCGAACAGGCGGTTGATGGAAGTTGGAGAGGAACGGTACCAGACCTCCCGGCGATCCTGACAAGCGGTCCCACTCTCGGCGAGGTCAAGGCCAACATGCAGGAAACAATCGGACTTTGGCTGGAGAATGCGAAGCGATCCTAATGCGTACGCTTCAAGTACCTCTAGGAAATGAATCGTCAATCGGATGTCGACAAAGAGCAGGGCTCTAAGAGAATCGCTACGGCATTCTGTACTGGAGTGCGCCGCTTGTAACGGGGTGATTTGGGATCGCGATCCCCGCAATGCGTAACTGATCCACATGTTCCTTACTCAAGGAAGGAGGCAGGTAAACTCCGGAGAATGTGTATAGGCCAGTGGTGTTCGCGTCGTAATGAAGCGCTGCATGAGGCGCTTGGATATAGAGGAAGTCACGTCGTTTCAAAACATGCCATTTCTGGGCAGGCTGATTAAGAAGTAAGCTCCTGCAAATCACCAGTCCTGAATGGAAGGTGCGGCAGGGCGAGACCTATAGGCACTCACAAACGCCAATTTCTCGCTTCAAGTGCCGGCAGAGAGTGGATTTTATTGATTCCCTAACGAATGCCTAAGGTTGACCGTTTATCGGAAGTCGCCACGAGTTGGCCACCGCATCTGAGGATAGGTTTCGAGACGCCTCAACATTCAGGAGTCATAGGATTCTGAAATGAATCGAGCTTTAATTGGGTGAAGGCTTCTCTACAGAATCGACAACAATAGTCTGCACGGGCGCCTTACCGCGCAACAACTTCAATCCCATCTGCTCGGCTAAAGCCTGGTCCGGCGGTAGACCAAAATCGATATCTGCAGTTGGTAATTCTGAACTGGCGTTGAAATGCACCGTAAAGTTGTACGTCCCGTTGAGATTCGTCTGATCCGCGACCGGAGCCTTTAGGTAGTAGCTCATGAGACCCGCGAACTGGCTCATCTTTGCACCGTGCCCGGTGACTACGAGGTCCGTGATGGGCCCACCCGAAGAGATCCCAGAATTGTCGGATTCCTCTGCCGCCGAGATTAAATTGGCTGCACTTTTCACACTCGTAAGAAAGTAGGTCAGCCCCGGCCGTTCTTCTATGTGATATTGCAGGCGAAATCTGTTCTGCAGCAACTGCAGAAGCATACGCCGTTTGTCTGCTGTTGCTTCTTCATCGGGCAAGCTAGCAAGCCGGCGGCTGACCTCTTCATCCGAACTTGCATGTACGCCGAAGTTCTCTCGGTCCAGCCAGTCTGGAACTCCCGCAAGCTGGTATCTGAAGTTGACGCCAAATGCCTCGGCAATCAGCTGACTCAGCCGCATGACGGCATCAAGGCGACCCACATGACTAGGATTGTTCAGATGCTGCCTGGCCGGAGCACTGGGAGCCAACTCATGGATGCTGGCTACATCAAACTTGAGCGCGATATCTTCATGTCTTTCGTCTGGATACCCGGCGGCTTGCTCGCTTGTCGGTGGAGTATTCGGCTCGTATAGAGAGCAGCCGATATCATCGCAAAAATGATGAAAGTTCGGCACTTCGTTGGCATGAGGGACACTCCACAAATGACTTTCGCTTACAAGAAAAGACAGGTTTGAGTTCGGCTTCCGAATCTGAATCAGAGTTAAAGCGGACGCGCTCTAAGCGTGATTGAACAATACACAAGACCTTGAGTATTTGCTCTGTCTTGACGCGGACAGCCGCTACCGGCAATCACATCCGCTGGGGTAGCTGTCACTGCCGCCGTAATCTGCCCGGGCGTTCTCGATTGATGACAACAGGGCGAACCTCTACTTGGTCTCAGCGGATTGATGACGGATGCCGACTTATCGGTACCAATCGCAGATAAAAGGACGAAACAGGCACGTAGACAAGGAAATGGCTTTCGCTCAATTCGCATATTCTTCGCGCGAGCGAGGGGAAATGGCCTTCCTCAAATGTTTCAAAAATAGGCTACTGAACAGCGCTATTTCGTTGCGAGAAGGTCAGCCATACTTAACTGAGGTTTAGCTGCGAAGAGTTCTTCTGCTTTGTCGAAGAGTGCTTTGGCCACCTCGCCCGTCAGGTGGGCGTTGCGTCCATCCTCATCAGCGAAGGTATCGAAGATCCCGAAGCTTGTTGGTCCCGTCTGGAACGCGAACCAGGCTGACGTGCCAACTTCCTGCAGAACAAGCGGCTGAGCAGATTTCAAAAACTCTGCGACTTCCTGTTCCTTGCCTGGCTTTGCTTCTAGTATTGCCAAAATTCCAAAGCGATCCATATACCGGCTCTCTTTCTGTTTGCTCGTGAAATACCGAGGGACACTTTGTTGCGACAGCAAGTGTCCCTAACGAAAGGCGTGAAAGAGACTTGCATGCTTGCCATGCCGCCGTCCACGAACGACTCTACTCCTATTACGTAGGAGGAGTCGCTCAAAAGCAGGAACAGGGCATTCCCTGCGGTCATTGAGAGCTGCTGGTGGAGAAAACGAACGAATTTCTAAATGGGTGTTCAGTCAGACTGCGGGTTGCGGATAAGCGCTCGGCGGAAGCACAGAGAACGGACGACATTTGGCCTGACACACATTATTCGGTGGAATGTTAACAACCCCGTCGGAGCAGAAGCCATCTAGCTAACTGTCGCGAGCAGATGTTCCAGCGACTAGACCCGAGCCCGATACGAGTTCGGTACCCAGCGGGTACGCAACCGCGTCGGGATGGCTTCCTGCCGTCAGCACGATCGCGAATATCAGGTCACCACCTCCATCGCAAAGCGCTCCTAATCCTCTCGCGAGCTTCGGCTCGCCACCGATGCGATATCTTCGCCTCGAGCACGGAAGGAGTCTTGCATGCAGCAGTCTTCTACCTCCTCTAACAACCTCTCCAGTCAGTTGCCGTTCGGTCCTAAAACCCTTGTGCTTGGCGCGGTAGCGCTTATCGCCTATGGCCTGACGCGGCGTTCCAAGGCCGGCACCGCCATTGCAGCCGCCGGCGGCCTGCTCGCTTACAAGGCAGCGCAGTCTCCACCACCTCAATTCAAGACACACGCAATCTTCCTGGTAATCTCCTCGCCCAATCAGGCATATGCATTGTGGCGGAACTTCGCAGGCCTACCACGCTTCATGGTCCACCTCAAATCGGTTCGCGAGGTCGGCGGAGATCGTTCGGAGTGGATTGCTCTTGGGCCCGGCGAACGCGAGATCCGTTGGAATGCAGAGATCACGGAAGACACAGTAGACAAGCGGATTGCTTGGCGGTCCCTTCCCAACTCCGACATTGCGACAAGTGGCTCGGTGGAGTTTCGTCCCGATCCGCAGAGCCGCGGCACCTTTGTCACCGTAAATGTGGGATACACACTTCCCGGTGGTTCGCTCGCGACTGGACTCGCTGCCATCTTCGGCAAGAGTCCAGACTTCGTTGTGCGCGAGGACGTTCGACGTTTCAAGCAGTTGCTCGAGACCGGCGAAGTGCCGACAACGCGTGGCCAATCGCATGGTCCACGCGGTATTCACGGTCACACCGAACAACTTCTCTTCCGTGAGAAGAGCAACCTCCCGGACCCACAAGCCGCGTCTGCGTACAGCCAATCGGCTTAGGGCTCGAACATCCCCATTACGACGTGCCTACTCCACCTGCGGCGCGTGTGTCTTCCTGTTCTCTCGATCCGTAAAGGAGCTTCCAATGAAAGCTGTCTGCTGGATGGGCAAAGAAAAAATGCAGGTGCATGATGTACCTGATCCCAAGATCCTCAACCCTCGCGATGCAATCGTTCGCATCACCAGCACCTGTATCTGTGGTTCTGACCTTCACCTCTACGACGGCTTCATCCCCACAATGGAACAGGGCGACATCATGGGCCACGAGTTCATGGGTGAGATCGTCGAGGTCGGCTCTGGAATCAGCAAAGAAAAACTGAAGGTCGGAGACCGCGTCGTGGTTCCATTCACCATTGCGTGCGGGAGCTGCCAGCCATGTAACGATCAACTGTGGTCCTGCTGCGACAACTCCAATCCCAATGCCTGGATTGCGGAAAAGATGATGGGCTACAGCCCGTCCGGACTATTCGGTTACACGCACATGCTGGGTGGCTATAGCGGCGGACAGGCGCAGTATGCTCGCGTGCCCTATGCCGATGTTGGTCCCCTCAAAATACCGGAAGGCATCCCAGACGAGAAGGTGGTCTTCCTATCAGACATCTTCCCAACTGGTTATATGGGTGCAGAAAACTGCAATATCCGCCCGGGAGACACCGTCGCCGTATGGGGTTGCGGCCCCGTCGCGCAGTTTGCGATTCGCAGTTGCTTCCTGCTCGGCGCTGGACGGGTGATCGCCATCGACCGCGTACCAGAACGGCTGGAGATGGCGCGCGCAGCCGGTGCAGAGACATTGAACTTCGATCAGGACGACGTGCTAGACGCCTTGCACGACATGACCGGCAATCGCGGTCCTGACGCCTGCATGGATGTGGTGGGCCTGGAAGCGTCAGGTCATGGCGCAATGTATGCCCTCGATCGGGCGAAGCAGATGGCACGCATTGAGACGGATCGTCCCACGGTGCTTCGTCAGGTCATCATGGCGTGCAAGAAAGGTGGAACGATCTCGATTCCCGGCGTCTACGGGGGCTTCGTCGACAAAATCCCGATGGGTGCTTATATGAACAA
The DNA here is from genome assembly GCF_900102185.1 of Terriglobus roseus. Classification (NCBI taxonomy): domain Bacteria; kingdom Pseudomonadati; phylum Acidobacteriota; class Terriglobia; order Terriglobales; family Acidobacteriaceae; genus Terriglobus; species Terriglobus roseus. The sequence goes on from NZ_LT629690.1 coordinate 1,259,256, forward strand.
GGCCATCACCATGAAGACAGGCCAGACGCACATGATGCGTTACATGGGACCACTGCTTGAACGTATTCAACGGGGTGAGATTGACCCGTCGTTCGTCATCAGCCACACATTGCCGTTGGATCGCGCGCCAGAAGCCTACCGCATGTTCCGCGACAAGCTGGATCGTTGCACGAAGATCGTCTTGAAACCGTGGGAACAGACAACAGCCGCCTAGCGCGGCCAGGTGAGAGGAAACGTATGAACACGACACAATCAGGAAATAGTCTCGCCGTTGTTCCGAAGGTGATCAGTCCTACGGTGCACGGGGTCATTGACTACTGTCATGCTGCTTTCTTCTTCACGGTAGGCGGGCTCTCGGCTCGGGCTCGAAACAAGGGCGCCGCTCGAGCCGCGTTCGCCACGGGTGGCTTCATCCTTGTGCAGTCCTGTTGACCGACTATCGCTTTGGCGCCAAACCAGTCTTCTCGTTTGAGACCCACGGCAAAATGGACACCGTCTTTGCCGCAAGCTCCTGGATGCTGCCGCTGCTCTTCGGCTTTAAAGACACAGCCGCGGCGAAAATTTTCGAGGGCAATTCACTTGTAGAAGCTTGCGTGGTGGCCGCTACAGACTGGAGCAGCGAACGGGCCCACAGGGGAGCGAGTGGTCGCCTAGATCGCGCCGAACGCGAGGCTTCAACAGCTTACAAAGGGAATAAGAAGAGGAGTACGTATGGGAATTTTCGGGTTTGGTACAAAGCATCGGCTCAGCGGTAAACGCATCGCCATTCTTGCCACGCAAGGGGTCGAACAAGTCGAACTTACCAGCCCCGAAAGGCCTTGGAGAAGGCCGGCGCTATTGTGGAATTGGTGTCGCCGCAGAAGCTCGTAAAGGGCGGAAAGATCAAGGCGTGGAACCTCGTCAAATGGGGCGACTCATTCAAGATCGACGTGGACCTATCGGGTGCCAAGGTCTGTTCCTATGATGGGCTGCACCTGCCGGGTGGCGTGATCAATCCAGACATTCTGAGGACGGACACGGATTCGGTCGATTTCGTTCGCAGCTTCTTCGAAGCAGGCAAGCCTATCTCCTCGATCTGTCATGGCCCCTGGATGTTGATTGAAGCTGACGTAGTTCGGGGAAGAACCTTAACGTCTTGGCCATCATTGAAAACGGATATTCGAAACGCCGGTGCAAATTGGGTGAACGAGGAAGTTGTAGAAGACCGGAAGCTGGTCACAAGCCGAAGTCCGAAGGATCTTCGTGCATTCGACAAGAAGATCGTAGACCTCTTCGCGAGTGTCGCTGGTCCAGCAGAAGGTCAGCAGGCCGACGGCTAACTTCATCGCGAACCGGCGACTACGTTGCGGGATGGAACTCGCCGCACGAGACACAGAGGCTCGCCTTTCGGCATTCACGCCTGTGCACCGAGCTGCGCTGAGTCACGGTCATCTGCCCTGGCTAGAAAGCGGGAGAGTCATCATGAGAGCAACAGGACAAGCAATCGCTCGCACCACCAAACTTCCATCAGGGGATGTTCTGCCCATACTTGGGCAAGGCACGTGGCATTTCGGAGCAATTCCAGGGCGGCGCAAGGATGAGATCGCGGCATTGCGCACCGGGCTCGATCTCGGCATGAGCCTCGTCGACACGGCCGAAATGTACGGCGATGGAGCAGCCGAGGAACTAGTTGGTGAGGCAATCGCCGGACGCCGTGGTGAGGTTTTCCTCGTCAGCAAGGTACTACCGCAGAATGCTTCGCGGAACGGCACCGTCGCCGCTTGCGAGCGCAGCCTGAGCCGCCTCCACACAGATAGGCTGGACCTATACCTTCTCCACTGGAGAAGCAGCTACTCGCTTAAGGAAACGATTGAGGCCTTCCAGGCTCTCTTGCAGGCGGGCAAGATTCGATGCTGGGGTGTCAGCAACTTCGATGTTTCCGACATGGAGGAGTTGGCCGGTCTTTCTGGCGGGTCCGATGTTTCAACGAACCAGGTGCTTTACAACCTCACCCGTCGCGGCATCGAGTTTGATTTGCTGCCTTGGTGTCACCAGCGCACTATGCCGGTCATGGCCTATTCACCAATCGAGCAAGGACGGATGCTGGGTCATCCCGAACTGCAAAAGGTGGCTGAGCGACACAGCGCCACCCCGGCCCAGGTAGCTCTCGCCTGGATACTCCGTGACAAAGAGGTCATCGCGATCCCACGTGCTGGCGAGCCAAGTCACGTCCGCGAAAACCGCGGGGCAGTTGACTTGCGCCTGTCAGAGAAAGATCTAGAAGAACTTGACCGAGCGTTCCCGCCGCCCCGGCGAAAGGTTCAGCTCGAGATGTTGTGAAGCGATGCCCGTATGATGCAAACACGAGACCGAAGCATCCAACCTAGCATTGGAGGGGCGATTGATCAGCGGCGATCCCAGTAAAGGTCTCGTGCAGGTGCGCGGAGCTCGAGAACACAATCTGCGCAACGTGGACCTGGACATTCCGCGTGATGCACTGGTCGTGTTCACCGGCGTTTCAGGCTCGGGCAAGTCCTCTCTCGCGTTTGGAACACTGTACGCCGAAGCGCAACGACGGTACCTCGAGTCGGTGTCGCCCTATGCCCGCCGACTGTTTCATCAGTTGACTGTTCCGGCGGTTGACTCGATCAATGGGCTGCCGCCTGCTGTGGCTTTACAACAACAACGGGGCGCACCAACGACGCGATCGTCCGTCGGTTCGGTCACAACCCTCTCGAATCTCTTGCGCATGCTCTATTCAAGGGCGGGCGATTATCCAAGCAATCAACCTCTCCTGTACGCAGAGTCCTTTTCTCCGAACACGCCTGAGGGTGCCTGCCCGAAGTGCCACGGGCTTGGGCGGATCTATGAAGTCACCGAACAGTCGATGGTGCCAGACCCATCGCTCACGATTCGAGAGCGCGCTATTGCGGCTTGGCCAACCGCTTGGGGTGGCCAGAATCAGCGCGACATACTCGTCTCGCTTGGATACGACGTGGACAAGCCGTGGCGAGAGCTATCCGGAAAGGACCGAGACTGGATCCTGTTCACGGAAGACCAGCCGCAGGTGCCTGTATATCCGGGCTTCACTCCTGAGGAAACAGCTAAGGCCGTCCGCCGCAAACTGGAACCCGGATACATGGGCACGTTCACCAGTGCCAAGCGCCACGTCTTCAGCACGTTCTCACAGACCCACAGCGCGATGATGAAGAAGCGGGTCAGCCAGTTCATGGTCGCCACGGACTGCCCGGTGTGCCACGGCAAGCGCCTTCGCGGTGAATCGTTATCTGTAAAGTTCGCTGGGCACGACATCGCGGAGATCGCCTCACTCCCACTCAAGCGTCTTCATTCCGTTCTCCAGCCATTTGCAAAGTCTGGGGGGAACGCGCACCAGTCCAACCCTGAAAAGACAGAAGTCACAAAGCGCATTACGGGCGAACTCACCGAGCGGCTCTTGGTTCTGCTCGACCTGGGTCTCGGCTATCTTTCCCTCGAACGCAGCACACCGACCCTGAGTCCGGGAGAACTGCAGCGTCTCCGACTTGCGACACAGTTGCATTCCAACCTGTTTGGTGTGGTCTACGTGCTCGACGAACCGTCGGCAGGTTTGCACCCGGCCGATACGAGGGCCTTGCTTGATGCACTCGACGTACTCAAGAAAAGCGGAAACTCACTCTTCGTAGTGGAACACGAGTTGGAGGTCATTCGCCGCGCCGATTGGATCGTGGACGTTGGCCCGGGTGCTGGAGAGAAAGGCGGTCAGGTTCTCTACTCCGGTCCTTTGCCAGGACTCCGTCACATCGGTGCTTCGGAGACAGCCCGGCACGTCTTCTCCGCCGCCACGACGATTCCGAGGATGCGACAAGAGCCGAAAGGCTGGCTAGAGTTGAAGGGCATCACCCGTAACAACCTCCAGAATCTGGAGGCGCGGTTTCCTATCGGCGTCTTCACTTCCGTCACAGGCGTCTCGGGATCTGGAAAGTCCACGCTGGTCTCACAGGCATTGGTCGAACTCGTTGCGCGAGATCTCGGGCAAAACGTGCCTACCGAAGACGAAGAAGCGGATGCGCTCGAAGACCGTCCCGCTAAGGCAACGGAAGGCAAGATCGCCGGAGGTCTGGAGCACATCCGCCGTCTCGTTGTGGTGGACCAAAAGCCGATAGGCCGGACGCCGCGCTCCAACATGGCGACGTACACCGGCCTCTTCGACCACGTGCGGAAGCTCTTCGCTTCCACAAAGCTTGCGCGGTCTCGCAAGTATGACGCGGGGCGCTTCTCGTTCAACGTTGCCAAGGGACGTTGCGAGACATGCTCGGGGGAGGGATTCGTTTGCGTGGAGCTTCTCTTTCTCCCTAGCGTGTACAGCCCTTGTCCTGTCTGCCATGGCGCACGCTTCAATCAGAAGACTCTCGAAGTGCGGTACCGGGAGAAAAACATCGCGGACATACTTGGGATGACCGTAGAAACGGCAGCGGAATTCTTTGCTGATGAGCCTGCGATTTCGCGATCACTTCAGGTTCTGTTGGATGTCGGACTCGGCTATTTACGCCTTGGACAAGCGGCCACGGAGCTTTCCGGCGGCGAGGCGCAACGAGTCAAGCTCGCCACGGAACTGCAGCGCATTCAGCGTGGTCAGACGCTCTACATATTGGATGAACCCACGACCGGACTGCACCCTTCCGACGTAGAGCGTCTACAGCGTCAACTGAACCAACTCGTGGAGGCTGGCAACACGGTGATCGTGGTCGAACACGACATGCAGATCGTCGCGAGCAGTGACTGGGTAATCGACGTGGGGCCGGGCGCAGGCGATGAGGGTGGAAGGATCGTCGCGGAGGGGCCACCTGAGGTGGTTGCCAACGCCAAAGGAAGCAAGACCGCTCATTATTTGCACGACCATATGAAACCAAACACTTGAAATTACCTAGACTCCTGTCTTACAGCCATTCTCAATGGGACCGCTTCAAAACATCTACCTGATTCGTTATGCAGGCAGAGACCGACGTTCAGAGGCTGAATCGCAACGACGGTGCGGAACGATCTTTAGGGATCCTTCTCCTCGCTTCAGCCAACTAAGCGCATGGTACAGGTAGAAACTTTGGGCGTAACGCTAGGAAATACGGCTTGTGTCCAGTGGCGACAGCAAAGCACCGACAATCTCAAATCGGATGGTGCAAGAGCAGAAGTCGCATTCAACCTCGTTGACACCCTTGGGTGGGCTTGTGACAGGGAAGGTCCGAAGACAATCCGTGCATGTGACCACAACGGCTTCGTTGCTGTTCTTGACCCAAACGGCCGCCTTCTGGGGCTTGCCCACCTTGGGTCGCGTTGGCAACTCGCACAAGAAATCTTCGATCTTGGCGAATAGATCTTGCGGCTTGTACTGACCCTTTGGAAAGAATGCATCGGCGAGCACGCTTTCCGGGACTGTTAGCCCAGTGAACTCCCCCGAAATCACGATGACTGGTATGGACGGAAATCTGCGGCGAACCACCGATAGGAACTCAAATCCGTTCATATTCGGCATGCGCAGGTCCGAGATGATGACGTCGGGCAACGATCTCTTCAGTGCAGCGAGGCCTTGGAAGCCATCTTCCGCGCCCAGGACCTCGTATCCCTTCGATTCGAGCATGTGACGCGCTACTTCACGTAGCGCGGGATCGTCTTCCACGACCAGAATCCTGTATGGGAATGAAGCTGAAGACATGTGTGCTCTTTCGTGGAAGGAGGGGGACCCTACAGCATGATGATAGTCCGTCGTCCTTGAGAGGCTTCCTCTGTGTCGCTTGGGATCTTCCATACTGGTTCTGCGGGGTTAGATGGCTCGAGCCAAGCCTACTTACCATTTCAATCGTTCACCGCGGGACATTCAGACGGTCGTTATTGACTGTCTAGACGCTTACATAGTACATTCCATCTATGCCGAGGCCTCGCAGCGATGACAAGCGGAAGCGAATTCTCAATGCGGCAACGCGCGTCATTGTCACACAGGGACTCAGCGCACCCACGATGGGCATCGCTAAAGAAGCTGGCATCGCGAACGGCTCCCTTTTTACCTATTTCGAGACAAAGTCGGAACTTTTCAATCAGCTGTACCTGGAGTTGAAGCAGGAAATGGCATCAGTCGCCATGAAGGACTTCCCGACAGAGGCTGATCTTCAAGAGCAGTTCTTCCACATCTGGCGAAATTGGGGTAACTGGGCGGTTCGCTCTCCCGAGAAAAGGAAAGCACTCGCCCAACTCACTGTGTCGGAGGAGATTACGTCAGAGACCCGGATCGCTGGGCACAGGCTGATGTCTTCCATTGGTGAGCTGCTGGAACGCATCCGCAGCGCCGGCCCCATGCGCAAGGTTCCCATGAGCTTTGTTATCGCACTCATGAACTCGGTTGCGGACGCAACGATGGACCAGATGATTCAAGATCCGAAGCATGCAAAGACGCACTGCAAGAATGGGGTGGAAGCTTTGTGGAGAATGCTCGCTTAGTTGCTGTGTACGTAGATGACTGTCCAGACAGAGTTCTAACAGGTCAAGCAACTTCATGAACGATAAACACCATGTAACGACAGGAGTGATTCCATGAAAATGTCCAACAATACGGTACTGATCACCGGTGGCACCAGCGGCATCGGCTACGCACTCGCTGAACTGTTCCTCAAGCGTGGGAATACAGTTCTCATCACTGGAAGGACAGAAGAGAATTTGGCTATAGCTCGCCAGTCACTGCCTGGCGTTCTCACTTATCGCAGCGATGTGGGTGATCCCGCAGCAATCAGGCAGCTCTATGCGGACGTGGCCGCCGCGTTTCCGAACATCAATGTCCTCATCAATAACGCAGGGATTGGTTTGAAGCGTAACTTGAACGACACGACGGTCCCACTCGAGGATTTGAACAGAGAAATCGCAACGAACCTGACAGGTCCCATTCAGATGATTCAGCAGTTCCTGCCCCTGCTCAAACGCCAGCAAACCGCTGCGATCGTAAACGTCAGTTCGGGTCTCGCGTTTGTTCCCTTGGCGGTGAAGCCGATCTACTGCGCGACCAAGTCGGCCATGCACTCGTACACGCAGACTCTTCGTGTGCAGTTGAAAAATTCATCGGTCAAGGTCATTGAGCTTGCGCCACCCGCGGTGAAGACCAACTTCAACAAGGGGCAGGAGGAATTGAATTCATCCTCAGCCATGGACGTTAACAAATTCGCCCATGAGTCGATGCGCGGCTTGGAGAAAGGGCGACAAGAAATACTCCCGGGGCTAAGCCGTATGGCACGCCTGCTAGGGCGCTTGGCCCCTCAGGCAGTCTTTATGAAGGCCGAGGCCGAGCAAATGGTCGCGGAAGGAGAAAGGCTCTCATGGAGCACGCGCTAGTACGTCACAGATATCCGTATCGACAAACGCCGTTAGCGTCAGTTGGAGATCGCTCCCCCCAAACCGACATATCGGTAGTGCGCGTCACCTGATCTCGTGCGCCCTGAAATCTTCCCTCTGAACTTAGAGGATCGGAGGAGCTCGGACTTGGAGATGAACGTTTGACTCGTTAAAGATTCGCTTGAAGACCACATGCTTCAGGCGAGAGTTCTTCTGAACCAGATCACGCACGACAATTTATCGTCCCTCTGAAGCCCAGTCGAGCACTTTCGTTATGGATGATCTTGGCCATAATTCGGTATTACCGGGAGAACCTATTCCTACTCTGAGTAATGAAACGCAGTTGTCGTCGTGAGTAGGGCAAGCCGTTAGCTTGCCCCTGCGTTCTGACCTCTGAAATCGTCGATGACGGGCATCAGCGCTAGCGCGAGGAGCAGGATCGCGAGAGGAAGCGTGAAGAGGAACCCGGCGTGCTTGAACCCCACCGCTCCGATGACGCCGCCTGCAAAAAATAGGGCGATCAATGAAGTCAGCAGATTCAAGGTTGCGAGTTCCTCTGTGACATTCACATCAGGATGCGAAGAGGCTGACGAGATTCGGCCGATGGCGATACCGATGTCAGTGACCATTCCCGTCAGGTGCGTGGTGCGGATAACCGAACCAGAGATCTTCGTGATCATGGCGTTCTGAAGTCCCATCGTAAAGCAAAGCAGGATAACGGTTCCGAGGCTGCGAGAACCGGTAAACTGTTTCCCTGTAAAGCCGAAGACCGTCATAAGGACGGCTTCGGAGAGCAATGGCAGGGCGTATTGGCTGTAAAGAGCGCGGCTTTTTCCCCAGCGAATCAGTACGGTACTGCCATAGGCTCCGCAGAAGAACGCGAGTACGGCAGCGAAGCTATCCCACACCAACGAGAGGTTTCCGCTAGCCAGATTGTCAGCAGCAGCCGACACGATGCCGGACATATGCGAGGTGTATTGGTGCACGGCTAAAAAGCCTCCGGCGTTGGTAGCGCCCGCGATCAAGGCGAGATAGCGCGCAAGGTGGCGATTCGCTGCGTCGGAACGCGTCGTACTTGTTAACCGGCGAAGGTAATGAAGAGGCATATACCATCTTCGCAGTTTCGCTCACTCCGCCCTTCTACATGACGTGTGGAACGCCGTTCTCGGAAGCAGCGCCACAGATACCAAAGAGAGAAGGCGCACTGAAGGGGACCTAGCCTGTTACAGACCTCAATCTCACTTCGAAGGCTTCGTGAGGTCGGTCAGAACATTCATCGCTCGCTCGAACGGTTTGCAGTCGCCTGTGGCCGCATGAAGGATCAACGATCCCTGCACCCTCGAAATCCAATCCTCAGCGAATTGACGTGCCTTCAACTCAGTCATGCCGCCCTCACGGGCAAGATGGGCCACGGCGTCCGTCCAATTGGCGAAAATCTCTCTCGCGAGTTTCTTACCAGCGGGGCCGATCTCTGAAACGGCAAGCCTTCCCAGGACACATGGGTTCTTACCACTGGCATAAAGCTGGTCAAGTGCGGCGACTATCTTTCTTACTCGCGTTTTCAGTGGTTCGCTGGACTTCGCCACGTCAGCGACCGCCGTCTGAATGAATGTCCTGCCCTGTTCGAGAACGGCTTCTGCCATCTGCTCCTTCCCTCGCGGGAAGTGATGGTAAAGGCTTGATTTTCCAAGACCCGTCGCCTGCGACAGGTCTGCCAGAGATGCGCCTTCATACCCTCGGTCTTGAAAGACTACGAAGAGACGTCCAACGATTTCGGCCTTCTCTTTCGCGTCTAGGGCTGCAGGCATGCGTACATCCTCCGTACAGATCGTTCGTTCTTTACATATCGTAAGCGATGGAAAGGAGACATGCCCTCTCAATCGCTGGAGGGCGAGTTCCTAGGTGGTTGATTCTTCGGCAATGAATTGCTCGTACTCGGCCGCAGACAGCGTTTCACCTGCCGTAGCGTCTTTCACGGCAACTTTGATGATCCAGGTGTCATTGGCATCCTGGTTGAGTAGCTCTGGCTTCGTCTTCAGCGCTTCGTTGATCGCGGCGACCTCGCCTGAGACAGGCGAGAAGACATCGGTCACTGATTTCACGCTCTCGATGGAGCCAAATGCGGTGTCGGGTTGAACGGTCTGTCCCACATTCGGCAGCTCGACAAACTTGATGTCACCAAGGGTGTCTTGTGCGTACTCCGTGGTGCCAACGGACGCGGTTTGTCCTTCGAGGAGTACCCATTGGTGAGACTTGGTATACCGGTAGTTCGCGGGATAGCTCATGATGCGTCTTCCTTTCCGTGATGGTAGTTGCGCCAAAGGCGCGATTAGAGTCAGCTGTGCTTCAGCTTCCGCCTGTGACAGCGTTACGCGATGCGGCTTGCGAGGACCTTCACACGTTCACGGCCGTCGCCGAGAAGCCCATCCATCTGTGCGGTCACCGCAGCGCGGACATGCTCGGGAGCTGTCTCCAGACGACCAGCGTTGAACGGCGGCGCGGGAGCATATTCAAGCCCTAACTGGACACACTGAGCGACATCCGGTCCACGAAGCTCAGCGATGAGCCTCAGCGCAAAATCCGCGCCAGCCGTCACTCCTCCTCCTCCGGTCAGCACATTACCGTCGTGCACGACGCGTGCCGAATCAGGTACAGCCCCGAACTCTGAAAGCATGTCTCGCCATGCCCAGTGACAGGCCGCGTGTCGACCTTTCAGCAGACCCGCCGCCCCAGAATGAGCGACCCTGAGCAAACGGAAGTCACGTACTCAGCAGTTTGAGCCAGGCGGCGGATGCTGGAGAGGTATCGAGGGTCTTCCATCGCCTGAATACAGCCCAGGCCTCCCGGAACACAGAGCACGTCGCAGCGTTCCACAGATTCCAGATCAGCGAGCTTCGCGAAGGAAAGCCCTTGTGATGCCACGGGCACGCCGCCTACAGACGCGACAATCACGGTGATGTCGGGCACGATCGACAGGAACTGATGCGGTGCGGTGAAATCAAGCTGTGTGACCTCGTCATAGACGGGAATGACAACGGTGGTCATATGAGTTCTCCCTTGCGAATGGACCGGATTGAGGCCGATGGAGCGAATCATCGCTCCATCGGTTCTACGTGCTTGCTTGCTGGCGGCGGTGGCTACTTCTTATTGGCCGTCTCATCGATGACGTAGTCGAACTTGCCCGGCTGCACGATAAAGAAGAGGCAATCCGTCTCAGACAGGCACTCCGTTACGTGTGCCTCTTCGCCACGCTGGAACCAGTAGGAGCCCTTCGGCAACGGCTCGGCTTCGGCACCGACCGGATGATTGGAACCAACGCCCTCGACCACTACCGCGAAATAGTCTTCGGTGTGCGTATGGACCGGGCTCTTGAATCCGGCAGGCATGCGAACGAACGTGCCGTGACGACCGTTCTGCAAATCGCCGTACGCCGGGCCTGCACGCAATTCACCCTTCTCTGTCTTCACGCCTGTGTTGATGAAGGAGATCTCACTGGCTGGCACACTGACGGACGGACCTTCGTGGATAACGGGCTTGGATGTCGAATTCTCTGAGTTGCTCATGGACCTTCTCCTCTTTCAGAGTGATTGCTGGTTTGGGTGGACGGGATGTTGTTGCGCGGCTTTACTTGGCGCTCTGCTCGTCGTAGTTCGTCTTCAGCGGTGTCACGATCGAGTCGATGTCGGTCTGGAAGGTGTTGTTGAAGAGGTTCGTAGTGAAGCTGAACGCAGTTTCCGCAACGATGTCGATGATTTCTTCGTCCGTGAATCCCGCGGCACGAACGGCCGCGAAGTCGGCATCGGTGACGTGGCCACGGTTTTTCGCAACCCGGTAGGCGAACTGCACAGCCGCATCGGCTTTCGGATCGGTCGAGTGACCCGTACGGTTCAGTTCCATGTCCTCTGGCGACATCTTGTTGAACTTGCCGCCGACGTAGGTGTGCACCGAGAGGCAGTAATTGCAGCCGTTCACCTCGGCAGTCATGATGTGAATCCGCTCGCGGGTGTTATGGCCGAGGCTTTTGCCCAGGGTCGCGTGCATGTTGGCTTCGGCGCTCAGCACGTCCGGGGAACGGGCGATCAGGCTAAAAAAGTTGGGGGTGACTCCGAGGTTGCGCTCATAGCGTTCGAGGATCGGCTTGGTTGCTGCGGGGGCGGTTTCTTTGGTGGGAATTTCAATGCGGGCCATGTTGGTTTCTCCTTGGTATGGCGTCCTCACTGCGGCGCCGTGCTGATCTAGAAAGACTGTACCGAACAATCGGTACAACTGCAAGGCGAGGATATAGAAAAGAGACAATTCTGACATAGGCGTCCTGCGGTCGTGGAAGTCGTCGCATGGGCCGCGGGTAACGGGGATCGCAGTGAAAACGCCGACTATCAATATGGGAAACGACGACTGCGGCAGATTGACGGACGGATTCGCTTCTTGACGAAACGAATCGAAGCCGCGGAAGTCGTCGATCCAGAAAGCCCGAGAGCGGATCAGCAGGCAAAGCGGGCCTTCTTCGGATCCGCGGTGCGCTATGCAAATGCTGCGGGGCTCGAACGGGCGGTGAGCTCGTCGGTACGGATGAAGTCGATCTTGACCGCAACCACATCAGTTGGGCGTCTCCGCTCGGGCGGGCACTAACGGGAGCGGCACCAGACGACGAGATTATTCTTCGCGCGCCTGGTGGAACCGAAACTCTAGCTGTGTTAGAGGTGCGGTACGAACCCATTTCAGTGGAACCGTTCCGAGAGCCCTCGAATCCGATAGATCGACTACGCTAGCTTGAGCTGCGTTCGGTTTATCGCGTTCTCAAATGCCTCAATTCTTAGTCCACTCAGCAACACCCAAAACCGCCGCGGCCAGTGCACTTGGCTTCGTTCAGTACTTCTCATCAGCGAACACCCGCGACTCACTGCGGCGGTCGAACATGCCTCGGATGACAGACAAGTCTTCATAGGTGCGAATGGGCCAGCGGACTTGTGGAGCTGCTCTCCAATGAGATTTACAACCCAACCATTACGCGATAAGACTCCACAAAGACGAGGTAGTTCTTAAAATACGAGCGTCACGAGCGGGCTCGTGGCCGGGGTAGGGCTCCAGGATGCGCCCACAACTTCAACAAGACTTTTCCGCTGTCGCGTCTTCGAATGCTTGATCCACTTGGGCCACCCATGCCTAAAGAATAAGCGAATGAAATGGCGAATATTGAACCGCAAGATATTAGGGCTGGTGGATGGATCAGGAAGGCCACTCAATGCGCTTAAGCTTAAGTTCCTCGATGTAGCCGTCAATGTCATCCACTGGGTAGATCAGAATGTAGCCCCCCGCAGGACAGACCGAATGCGGCGCACGTCGTTGAGAAAATTTGTCCCTACAAGCCTGCAAAACAGCTCCCTGGATGGGGGCAGATGTTTCTGTGATCTGAGCATCATCGATGAAGACGACGACCTGGTAATGACCACGGGATACCCTCGTGCTCTGAATAAGCCCGGCTCTCATTGCCCCACCGAGACGAAAATTGCCATGGCTGCATTGTTGCCTCCTTCGGACGCAGGCTTCTGTCACCTAGATCACATAGCTTTGGAAATCTGCGAATCACCAATTGGAGTGCCTTGCTCAGAGCACTGTGCAGGCCTCACTTACTGTTCGGCTCTACGAACATCTCGTCCTGCCTGTTGCCGGTAAGGTGCGCCGTCATTTTCTCGGCCGCGAAGAGGCGCAGTAGATCAACCCGCGGCTGCTCTGTCTCTTCGCAACTTAGCCAACGTGTGTAGTCCTTAGGCTGGAGAATGACGGGCATCCGGTTGTGTATCGGTTCCATCAAGTCATTGGGGTCTGTGGTGATGATGGTGTAGCTCTGTAACCAGTTGTCTGTATCCGGGTTCTTCCAGACACCCCACAACCCGGCGAAGGCAAAGGGCTTCATCGCGATTTCAAACTTGGGATTGTCCTTCTTTCGAATCTTCTGCCACTCTTAAAAGCTATCCGCGGGAACAAGGCAGCGGTGAGCAGCAAAGGCACGTTTCCACATCCCTGCTTTCTCTATCCCTTCAGCGCGAGCGTTAAACGTTGTGGGCGGGAACTTCTCGTCGGACTTGTGCCAGGATGGCACGAAACCCCAACGCGCCATTACGAGGTCACGCTCTCCAGGTCCTTATTGACTCGGATGATTGGCCGCATCGTAGTGGGCCGAATGTCGTCATCGGACGGGAGTATGACGTCGGCGAGTGTGCCGTTCACCTTGAAGGCGGTGGCAATGGCCTATCCGATCTCCGTTTGTAGCGACCGCACATACTACGTCAGATGCATGCCCGAGCGGACTGTGCTGGATAACTTCCGACAAGCCGACTTTACAGGACTAATCTGGGCTGGATGAGTGCATTGGCGATTTTGCACGATTCCAAAATGAGACTAGGCAGCCAACGAGCGTTTCCAGAGCACTTCGCCCCCGAATATGGAGACTAGATAAACAGCGAAGGCTACGCCAACGCCCCAGAGTCCCGCTCTTGCTGCTCCGACACCAGCGGAGCCACTCAGGAACAACTGGGCGAGTCCGAAACGGAGGTCCCCTCCAACGAAACGCCATCTACGCTGGTTCGCCTGCTGTGTCAGCGACGGGTATCGTCCGACTGCGATAGCAACCAGGCCAACTGCAACACCTGTTCGTAGACTTAAGAGTGAAACCATCACTGCGAGCGAGAACAAAAACGTCATGTCCTGTATGACCAGTAACTTCCAACCTGCCAATGGTAGAAGGCGATAGCGCAGCAAAGCTCGCCCTCCATCCAGACGGAGCATGCGTTGCGCTACCGTGCTCACTGCAATACCCACAAATAACGACAGCATAGGAAATGCTTCGGGTTCTGGTGCCCGCGCAAACAGCCGATACAAGGTCCCGATAACAGCAATGAGCAGCGCGACCCAAAAATCGAGAGTTCCTCGCAGTCCTCGCCACGTTTCTTGCGCTATTCCGCCGAGTCTGAAAGATTTCCTCGAGGTGCTGAGGCTTGCATGTGTTCGTGATTTGATTGGGAGACGACTGACCGCGTAAACCGCTATATGGACGATGAGCGCCAGCAGAACAAAAAGTGAAGCGATCGCTAAGCCCATCCAGAACAGGTAGCCGAAGAACAACACGATGAATGCTGGATTGAACGCAAAACTTACTGAGCTGAGCAACAGTTTTTGTCTACTTGTCAGTGGCCACATAGCGACCCGCTCCGCAGGCAATCGATGCTGGGTATCCACCGAAAAGGTAACCAGCAGAGGCGCAAGGAGAACAATCTGAAAAAACAACGTGCTCCAGAAGCTCATCTTCCTTGTCCCCCCGCTTGCAGAGACAATGAGGAGGATGCAGAAGAGGAAATTATTGAAGCGCACGGAGGAGATGCTGCCTAGTTCCTTCAAGCTCAGTTTTCGCAATAAAGACAGATGAGCTAGGATCTGAGCCAATCCGGCACCTCCGGCTGTGGCCTGCCAGCGATGCTGAAGTACACCTCCTCGACTCCTGCTTCTGTTGTCGACGGGTCGAAATCCGCTTCAACTCGACCTTCGTAAAGGATGACTACGCGGTTAGCTATCTTCTGCACGGTAGACAGTATGTGAGAGGTGAGCAAGATCGTGGTGCCGCTGCGGGAGAGTTGGCTGAGCAGCATCTGGATGACTGTTGACGATGCGGGATCGATACCTTCAAAAGGCTCATCCAGCAGCAGGACGTTAGGCTTGTGCAGAAGGGCCATGGCTAAGGCGGTCTTCTTCCGCATTCCAAACGAACAATTACGTGCAGCCGTGTTGCGGCCTTGTGTGAGGTCGAGGAACCCTATCAGATCAGCGGCTCGAGTTGCCGTTTCGCTCTTCGTGAGTCCATAAATGGGGCCAACTGCCATCAGGTTCTCGATGACCGTTAAGGACTCGAACAGCCCGAGCCCCTCGGGCAGTACACCC
The DNA here is from genome assembly GCF_900102185.1 of Terriglobus roseus. Classification (NCBI taxonomy): domain Bacteria; kingdom Pseudomonadati; phylum Acidobacteriota; class Terriglobia; order Terriglobales; family Acidobacteriaceae; genus Terriglobus; species Terriglobus roseus. The sequence continues at coordinate 1,274,535 of NZ_LT629690.1, forward strand.
AAATTCCGCCGAATGCTAACTCCATGATCCCGGAAACCCAATCCGCCGATGAACACGGAACCACTGTCTGGCTCTTCTAATCCTGAGAGCAGGCGTAGCAGCGTGGACTTGCCGGCACCGTTGGCCCCTAATAGGGCACAAATGCCTGGTTCTACAACGAGGTGTATACCTCGGAGAACGGTTTTAGAGGCATAGTTCTTCGTAGCAGCTCTGCAGTCGATCACTCTGTTTTCCCTACTCACCGGTAAACATACCCGGGCGAACAGCTTTTCTGAGTATTCCGCAACCGAATCAACATCCGGGAGGATAGCCTGCAATCCGGAAGCAACCCTCGATTGAGGCTAACAGGCCATGCACTCACTCACCTCAGGCTCGAACTGTAACCTGACCAGTAACGAGAAACGCCCTTCTCGTCACCACAACAAATACGTGAGGAGTTCCGTTAACCTTGTTCCGTGTGATTTAAACAGTTAGTGATCAGGCGATGTCCTCGAAGTGCGAGGACATCGCCTTTGTATGGCCTATATAGAAGGTGAAGGATACACGCCTGCTTCTGAAGCAGCTCGAGTCTAAACTGACAGGCACGAACTCAAGCGCGTACTCATCCGTTCAGCAGAGGCTCTTCAAATTGCAATTCGAGTCGCGGTGATAGTGCCTTGTATCTCGACGGGGGTCGCGCTTCCGTCCAGATTCCAGACCTTGAAGGTGAAGGTGCCACTGTACGTCTTTCCATTGGGAGCAACCGTGACGCTCTCGTCCACGGTGAAGTAGTTGGTCGCTGTCGCAGTGGGCGTCGCCGCGTTGAAGAGCCAGCCCGTGTGATGTAGTTCCACCGTCCGAAAGCTCGTTGATTTCCAAACTCCCATGCAGACGTTGCCGCCGGCTGGGCTCAGAAAGGCGCTCTCGACTTCCGTTCCATCGATGTGCCAGCTCTTAAAGCTGTCATTGAATACCTCGTTGTTGGCAGAGTTCGTGTAGATCGCGTGCCACAAGCCGATGACCGAGGGCGGATAGGCAAGTGGTTCCTCTCTCCCGAACGAAAGCATCGGCATTTTCGCACTTTGACCTTTGAACCCGTCCATTGCGCCGCATGCGGCGTGTGCCTGCGTGACGGAAACCAAGAGACAGAGAAGGGCAAGGACGGGGGGAAGCGTGAGGCACCGCTGTAGTCGGCGCATGGAGGATAGACGATTCATGAAGGCTCTCCTGGGTTTTGACGGGGTTTGGGTATTCCGTCTGAAGTGATGAGGAGAGCCTGCAGCATGGGGGATTTCCAGGCAATGGCGGAGAGGAAACTTCTACCTCACCGCGTAACTTCTTGTCAGGCGTCACCTTGCAAGAAGTTATGCCCAAGGATCACGTCTTGCGTTTTCTTTTCACGGTGATACTCTAGGCCCGAGCGCCACCCCCTTAATGTCATGCCCACCTCACAATCGCAGAGGGCACTTCGTTTTGGTCTCTTCGAGCTTGATCTTCAGGCTCGCGAGTTGTATCGCAGTGGCATACGCATCCATCTTGCGCCGCAGCCGTTCGATCTCCTCCAAGCACTCACAGAAGTTCCAGGCACTGTGGTCTCACGCGAAGATTTACAACATCGCCTCTGGCCTCCGAATATCCACGTCGACTACGACCATGGGCTGAATAAAGCAGTGCGCAAGTTGCGAGAGGCGCTCGGGGACTCTGCCGAGTTGCCCCGTTACATTGAGACGGTCCAAGGTGTTGGCTACCGCTTCATCGCTCCCGTCACCTCGCCGACGTCATCTTTGCGTGAAACAGAGCATCTCTCGGAAACCGTTCTCACTGTTCGGGAGCCAGTTCCGATACAGTCTGTTTCCGAGCGTCGATTGGGGTGGACAGTATTCGCCACTCTTGGTACGGGTCTGGTGCTTGCAGTGATCGCCATCGGAGCCGTTTCCTTACGGCTCCACGCGCTTCGACGGGCGCAGGGAACATTGGCGCCGGGAGTGCATTCGCAAGCGGAAGCAGCCTATCTACATGGCCGGTACCTCTGGTTTGGAGAGAAACCGCTGGCATCTTCTGACTACTTCAAACGGGCGATCACTCTGCAGCCAGACTATGCGCCGGCCTGGGCTGGAATGTCTCTGTTCTATGGCGCGGCATTGGTTCGCGGCCGCCTGGATCCGGCGGAAGGGCTCGGATTACAGGAAGAAGCAGCCTCGCGATCTCTCACACTTGCGCCTTCGCTGCCCGAAGCTCATCTGGCGTCGTGTGGCTCAATCTTTCTCAAGACCTGGCAGTTCGAAGAAGCGAATATCGAATGCAAGCGCGCGCTGCAACTCGATCCCAATAACGCTGAGGTCTACCATTTCCAATCCAAGATGTTGGCCGCTGTCAATCGCCCACAGGACGCGCTCAGCCTTCAGAAGGTAAGTACCCGTCTCGATCCATTATCCCGCCCCTGGGCCCTCGGCCAGGCACTTCTTCAAGCGCGTCGTTATAACGAAGCGCTTTCCGAAACCCGCGCTCGTCTCGAATCTTTTCCGCATGACTCCGCGTTGCTTTATCTGATTGCGGACATTTACCGCGAACGCGGAAACGCAGCTGAATCCGAGGAATTCCTGGAACAGTCCTATCGGGAAAGTGGCGATGAAGTTTCAGCTACGCAGATTCATCGAGCATTTCGTGCAGGGGGCAATAAGGCCGTCTTGCAGTGGGATCTCGATCGCATGTTGAATCACAACGTAGACGCGTACGTTTCCCCGGCGCAATTGGGACTCGCATATGCCCGGCTGGGTGACCAGGAACGTGCTCTGAGCATGCTTCAGCGAGCCCTTGAACAACACGCACCCGACTTGCTGTGGATCCGTTGGCGCCCGGTCTTCGATACCTTCGCCTCAGATGCGAGATTCCAGCGGATATTGCAGCAGCTACCAGCAACGGAGCGTTTTCCGTGACCGAAGCCAAGCGGAGTGACTAGGGCTCTGCGGTTCAGCTTGCTTGCGGTCGCCTTGCGTCATCGATCAATCCCCACGAGCCGACATCTCTTCAGCAACACCCAACTGAAGAAATCCGGTATTGACCTAAGGTTTGAGATCTCGGGCTACCGATGACACGAGTCCGCCGCCAGTTTAGACTTTCCTCGCTGTGGGGAGGTGTCCATTGAGGAGCGAAGACGGTACGGTAGAGGCAGAGTTGAGGCACCAAGTCGAACAATTGGAACTCTGGAAGCAATTGGCCTGGTGCAACATAATCTTCACGCTATTGCTCGCCTCTTGGATGATCTGGGGAAGTTTCAAGTCAGAGAACGCGGTTCATGGGGAGATGCGCGTACATCGAGTCGTTGTCATCGACGACGCAAATAAGGAGAGGATCGTTATCGCTGCCCCTCTCAAGGAACTTCCCGTCGTAAATGGAAAAACAAGCAAGCGCAGAGTTGGTGTCTCAGCGGCAATCCAATTCAAGGAGGCCGACGGTACCGAGCGAGGGGGCATCGCTCTTGAAGATGATGGATCATTCATGTTTGGCATAGACGATGAGCGCGGACGAGAAAGAGCCCATCTCTTCTACATTCCAAACCGTGGGTCAGCAGTGTATCTCCAAGCACCTGGGGCAAAAACAGTCTCCTTGGCTGACCCGCCAGCCAACGCTGGTCAGCCGGGTTTGCAGATTGTTTCAAGTGACAGGGCAATCACCAAACAGTGGCCGTAGAAAATCGCCTGGCGCTCGCCCAATAAGTCGGCATCTCGGCTCCATCTTGTTGACGGTCCAGATTGTGTATCGATGGCGCAGCAAAGGGGGAAAGCCACGCCAGAAGGAGGCAAAACAGGAAGCTTGTCTCCTACCCTGATTCCATCACTGTTCTAATCGTAGGCATGTGGCAACCGACAGGCTTCGAATTCCCATCGGCCGGCCCGAGGTTTCGTCACCCCGGCATTCAGAGGCCGCTCTGGCTGCCTAACCGGGATAAGCAATTCGGAAGTCCACATCTCTTCTGCGTGTCGATCCCTCGGTGATCACCGAATCAGATGTATGTCTTCCTCACGCAATCCATGAATCTCCCCGAAGCATCGGGAAACACTTCAAAGGTCAGCGAGCACTCTATGTCCACAAGTCTCGGTACGATCCCGCGCAACATGTTGAGCTCCGAAATCCGCATCGGCCCCTGCTTCCCGCTGAGCGTCTTCTTCCTTCTGATTCTCGCTTTCTCAGCGTCTGCCCCGTCGCAGGATCGCCCTAGTGATCCGGGAAATCCAAGGCGCAGTGAAACCTATATCAATGGCGTCCTTGGGTTCAATGGCGATCCTCAGTTGGCGAGCCATTCTCTCTATTACTTCGACAACAAGACGCCTGATCCCGCGCACCCGCCGCACACCTATGTGACTCGCCCACTCGGTACCTTGGAAGACTGCAATTTTTTGAATAAAGGCAGAAACGATGCTATCGGTACCGATGTTTCGCAGTGGACTGTCGGTGCCTGTCATCTCCGAAGCATTCGTTCCTGGGGGGCGGGTATCCGCCAGGGCGAAACGTTGAAGATGTATTGCTTCGGTGTTGGCGACTGCATGGCACGCTATTGGTATTTGAACTTTTATGGAGGCATCCAGGATGCTAGCGGTGAAGGAGTCCGTGGCGATGCGATTCATGTCGTCGAGGGGCTGGACGATGCCAGCGGAACGGTCGACCGTACCTACACGGGATTCGGAATCACCAAAGTCAAGTTAAGCGGCAACTACGCCTCGGCGGGTGTAGGACACTACTTTGTCGATAAAGTGTCCGCGAAGTCGTCCGGAGCGATTCTTTCTGGATCGAGCTCCCACGGCATCGCGATCGTAACCACCACCGCGAAATTCGCGGTTTCCAAGTGGATGGGAGACGCAGATCTCCCGACGACCTTCTCCGCGATCAACCTCGATGCTCCAAAAACAAATCTGTTCACCTTCACAACATCCATGGGAGAGTCTGGTCTTGTAACGGTAGGGAGTCATGTCTGCCTGGCCTCCTCTGTCTCGAGCAGTGGGGAAGAACTGCTCGTGCAATCTGCCTCTGTCCGCGGAAGACGTGTGACGCTGGGGCTCGCGAACAAACGAGTCGTGGGTGGATATACAAATGTTGCTCTTGGATCGTGTGATGCGGTCGATCTCGTTTCCACGCGACTTCAGACCGCGACTGGTTTGATGAATCCCCTGATGGTAGTTGGCTATCCGTCTGCACACCAAATGATGGTGGCATGGTGGGGCAAAGGTGGATTCCAGAATAATTTTGGAAACTATCTTCTTCCGGGAACCTCATGCGAGGTCACTGTGTCTCAGAGTGGTCACAAAGTCAGTGCAATGCTTGGAAACATCGGAAGGCCGAACGCGAACTACTGTAACGGCGGATTCTATGCACAAAACACAACGGCTACCATCTCCGGGACCGACGACTTTGATGGACCGGTCACGCCGAGCTATGCCGACAGTACAAATGTTAGAGCGCTGACTTGGACGTCGGAATCGACCAAGACAACTCGGGCGGAGAAGGGCACGATCTCACTGGGCAATGTTCCTGGAACCTTCACCATCTATCCGATGGCAATTGTTGGGAACGTCTGCGACGACAACACGACGAACCCAGTCAGTGCGAACAACGAGACGTATAAGCAGGCGTGTCTTGACGGAACGATTGATCTCGAAGACAACAGCATCAACATCGCGGCGGGTGATCCTTGGGAGATTCCCCACTACAACGCCATCCGCAGCAATGGCTACTTCCTGAATTTCCGACAAGACACGATGCCTTTTCAAACTGTGCCATTCGCCATCGTCGCAGGAGGCGCGGGCATCGAGAGCACGATTATGGATATTGTGAACCCAACACCGGACGCCTATGTCGGTAGCGGTGGGCGTCAACAGGCCCCGCCTTCGGTCATCACCTTCCGCGGGCCCAATGGTGGTTTCGTCAATACGTATGCTCCCTCCTTCCCCGACCATGCGGTGATTGATATCAACTGTGCTACTTCAAGGATTTCCTTCACGGGGCAGGATTGTGCGAACACACCGAGCTTCGAGGTCTTTAGAGTAAGAAACCGATCAAAACAAATGCAGATTCACTATTACCCATCCTCGGGTGACGCGATGTTTGAAATCTTTGGCGGAACACTTGGATTTAATACTCCGATCCAAGTTGCCAATCTCGATCCAGCGACCAGGACAACGAAGGCTGGCGCGCTGTACTACAACAGCGCCTCACAGCGATTGCGTGTCTCCGATAGCAGCTTCACCTTCCACGACATCGCCTTGCGCGATGACGCAGTCTTGAAGACTGGCGACACCATGAAGGGGCCGCTCCTATTAGCTGGGAATCCGACCTCACCTCGAGAAGCCGCCACGAAAAGCTATGTAGACAGCCGTCTGGAAGGCAAGGCGACCGACTACTGGTGGTCGCAAGACGTATCCGGATGTTCAGCGATGAGGGATTCCGTAGGAGCCACCTGTAAGGGAAACATTGCAACACAAGGAACAATGTCCGATTCGAACTGGTTCCTACAATGCACCGCCAGCAGTCCGAATCTTCCCGCTCTCGTCGTGACGGATGACGGATCGAGACCGACCGCACCGGGCGCATCCATCCATCTATTTGTTCTTGTCTCCGCGGTGAGCGATGGGAGCGGTACCTTTACGCCGCGGGTCGATTGCCATGCCCACCATAACTAAAGAAGTGAAAGTCCTTTCCGTTCCGGTTTGTTTAGTACGAGGCAGACCTCATAGGCTCGCTGCATCGATGGCGCCCAAAATTATTTCTGGTCCAGAAGCGTCATACCGACGAGTTGAAATGAACCCGTCGATGTCGCTCACTGAATGAATCACGGTTCCGTCGGAGTTCTCCTCGACGTGTAAGAGCTCGCGCCAATCGGAATACACAGCACGGCCTTTAAACAGAGCCACTCCGGGATGGTGGATGTAGGGGGCGGTCATCTGCACGCCATCGAGAAAGGCGATCCATTCGTGGCTACCATCGGCACGTTGTTTGCTGTGAATCGTTCCGTTCCGTTTCCCGATCATAACGCCAGCCTATTTGCTGTTCGGCTTCGCGAATATCTTAACCCGCCGCTAGCTTGCGAGCTCAGCTGTCATCTTCTCCACTTCGAAGGAACGCAGGAGAGCAATGGGTGGCAAGTTCCGTCTCTTCGTGATCGAGCCAGAACACATGTGGACACAGAACGACGAACACGCAGGTGGAAATGGACTCCGATAGATCGTTGATAGCCAATAGGATCGCGGCGTAGCTCTGCAGAGCCGAATAGGGCAACCGAAATCGAACGTGCGAATTACGGCTCGAGAGAACTCAGATACCGGAACATTGCCCACCGTTCCATTAAACTTTGTGCCCTACGCCGAATGGAACGCTCTCGAAGATAGAGCGCCAATCCAACCCCAAAGAACGCTGTGAGTTCAAAGGGAAGATACGATAGGTGCGATAGCATGGGGTCCCTTTCGTAAGCTCGGAAATGGCGCTTAGAGATGTCTGCTTATCGGATGCTGGACGCGGCCCAATCGATTTTGCGTTGAGCAGTTTCTTTGGACGAAATTTTGAATCTTTTGCAAAACCAGAAATACTTGGGAAAGGAAGTCTCCTCCCGCGCTGCGACCGCTTCGCGGTTTTCGCCTCTGACCTCTGGGGGATGTCCCTTCCCGCAACGCCCTCAGTTGTTATGCGCAACCCGCACGATTTTCGAAACTCAACCTTGCCGAGGACTCCTCCCTAGCGCAAGAGGTGATCCTCAGTCTTCCGTGCCATCGACTTGTGCAGACCTCCGCAGCGCTTCGTCTTTTCCGCTTCAAGCCGAATCGCTCTTTCTGGGGGGAGAGCGTAACACCACTAAAGGTCCAGAGAGGTCACCGTCTCCGCATTGGCTTCGATCGAAGCCACGTTTCCCAGGCTTTCATGCGAGGTCGCGTAGAAAACCTCAAACTGATCTGCCGCGTACTTCTTAATCGAATAGTCAACGTTGTTGGTCGCGGTGTTGCGGTGCGGACCATCGTCGATCCAGATTTCGGAACGGCCGTGATCAAGGCGTTTGGCGTATAGGATCGTGGTTTCAGTCTATTGTTTCCGCTGGGTCCTCTCCTCGACCCACTCCTCGGTGTGGCACTCCGCATCTGTAACGCCACTAGGCTTATTGCAATTGTGCCCAATTCGCACTCATAATTGCGACACCCCAGAATCGCTTGCCGCGAGGTCAGGTTATGCATCCGCTCCTATCAATCGCTGAACGGTTGAAGAACTGGGCACAGCCGGTGAGTTCTCTTGTTTCAGCCTGTGCGGTGTTTGCCGCTGGACTCTGGTTCATCTCATCAAACAAATTTCGTGGGCGCATCGAACTCGAGGTCGACGCCAGGATCTTTCCGCTCCCTCAAAATCAAGACGCGAAAGTCTTGGAGATCCTGATTCGGCTCGACAACAAGGGATTCGTCGATCACAAGATAAGAAAGCTGAATGTATCCGTGCATGCGCTTAGCTCAGAAACTGCCCTGAACACAAACCAAGACACGGGAGCGCTGCAATTTGACAAGATTCTCCTCAAAGACACGGATATCGTTCCTGAAAAGCTCGCGTTCTTCTTCGTGCGTCCGGGAGTACACCAGATTGTCTCTCACGTGGTCCCGATCGAAGGGAATGTTTCTCTCATCAGCATCCGGGCGAGATTTGACTACGATCGTAAAGGCTACTATCCCCACACATCGCGCCACATCTTTGCGACTGTAAGTGATAACGGGCCATGCGCCGTCCCTCGCGTGTTGAAGACCTTCCCATTCAGCGGGATGGTTGAAACTCCAGATTCGTAGCAGCTAATCCGTTCGACGAGATCAAACCCAGGTACCCAGCCTGCCCCTCAAGAGATCGGATCTTCCAATCGCAGGATGACGTTATAGGCGGGAGGAGTATCCTCCCACGTTCCGACCTCTTCGCGTTCTTCACCCCCCACTTCTGCGGGACGTTCCCTCGCGCAACGCCCTCCCTAAAAGTTGTTGTGCGTTGGCACGCACTCAATAAGGAAACCAAACCCTGCTGAGGTGAGAGCACCGGGAGATGATTTACGTCTTGTACCGGGGAGAGAGTTTACAAGCCCCTTGCGGTGGAAGTGGCTCTGTTCTTGGCTAAGGGCTAGGCGAGCCCGGTCTCGAATAAGAATATCCCCCGCCGCCGAAGCGTTGGGAATGTGGGAATCGCGCAGGGATTTCCAAGAGGAGTGGGAAGGGTGGAAAACCGGCTCTATCGTTTTCCATGCTTTCCACTCCTCGTCATTTCCAACGCTTGCCGTCCCTCCTTCGAGTAGAGACGGAGGGTGACCAACTGACGACAACGGCGTTTCCCGTTACTAATCCGCGCAAATCGTTTGAGCGAGGGCTCAGCCAGTGCATCAGCCTCTATTCAAGAAACTGGCATCTTGAATGATGTATGAACGTAAAGGGTAACGTTGGGCACCATGGTCGATGGACACTTCTCTCCGCTACGCTCTATAGGTGGGATCGATCTCGCAAGACCTAGCAGGCCCTGTGTAGCGGTGGGTCTCCACGCCTCAGGCGCTGAATGTTCTCTGCTACCGCTGCGGCGATCATGCCGAACGAAGACTCCGTCACTCCGCCTATATGTGGGGTCGCGATTACATTCGGAAGCGTGAGGATGGGATCGTGCGCTGGCAGAGGTTCCTCCCAGAACACATCAAGCCCAGCCCCAGCAAGATATCCCGCGCTAAGTCGCGCGTAAAGCGCCTCGCCGTCGATCACGCCGCCGCGGGCCACATTCACCACATAGGCGCCTGGCCGCAGTGCTGCCAACTCCCTCACGCTCAACATCCCCCGCATCTCTTCGGTGTAGCGCATGCACAGGACAAGGACGTCCGTCTCAGCGAACGCCTTCTCACGATCCTCCACGTAGAAGTGTCTTGAAAGATGGAATCGCCTGGATTTCTCTTCAGACACTTGTCTGCTGATGCCGATCAGGTTCACGTCAAAGGCTTGCAGCATCTTTGCGAGCGGCAGAGCAATGGCTCCCAGACCATAAAGACAGACGGTACGTCCGGCCAACATCCTGCCCGTCGGAGAACCAAGCACACCAGCACGAACGTTAGCCTGCGCCCTGGGGAGATCGCGCAATAGCGCAAGTATGAGAAGCATCGCGTGTTCCGCAACGGACTCGGCATTGCCTCCTGTTGCAGGAACATTCGATACAAAGATGCCTTTGCGTCTCGCAGCTTCGATGTCCACGCCTTCCAGGCCCGCACCCCATTGCTGTATCAAGCGGAAAGAGCCCTTCGCTATGATGTCTTCTCCAATACGCTGCATTTTGGGGATTACAACATCGACTCCCTTCAGATGCTGTGCAACCATGCTTCCGGGACAGACGATGATCTCATCCTTCGCTGCCGGGTCCAGATGCTCACGCAGATACTCAGGCGCGTCCGGAAATGTATCGCCACAAAAGAGAATGCGCACTAAGCGACCACCAATTCTTCGGCCTTGTAGATCTCACTGCGCCCACGACTACGATCAGCTTCCAGTGTCATCATGGTTGCGGATACTCGCGCAATGATCCGTCCATCCTCATCGGTGATGTCGCACTCATAGAAGCTCAGCGTGCGTCCCTGCTTCACGACATGTGCCGAGGCTCGCAAACCACCAGCTAGCGCTGGACGCAGATAGTGGATGTTGCTCTCCACCGTTGTTGCCGTGTGATTCTCTTCGATAGAGGACAGATGGGCGAGGCCGATGGCTGTGTCGGCAATGGAAAAGATCGCGCCGCCGTGTGTGTAGCCGAAGACATTGTGCAGAGAAGTGGAGCAGGACAAAGTGACCACGGCTTCGCCTTTGCCAATCGATTCAACGCGAAAGCCCAAAGTTTTCCCATAGGGCATCATAGCGTCGTCCTGCTGCAGCAATCGGTTTAGTATTTCCTGCATTTTTCCTCCAGTCACTCATTCAGAGTAGGAACAACACAGCCATAACGTCCAATATCTAAACGGGCTATAGTTGATATTCTTCGGTATATGAGTGAAGATCTCGATTTCAGGCAGATGCGATACTTCCTCGCGGTTGCAGAGACACTGCATTTTGGGCGTGCCGCAAGCACCCTTCGCATCGCGCAGCCGAACCTGAGCCTTCAGATCAAGAAGATCGAACGCGCTCTTGGACACGCACTCTTCAGTCGCACCACGCGCGGCGTCGCACTCACGCCTGCTGGTGAGTTTCTGGCTGCGAGGATAACCAGTCTACGCGGCAACTTCGACGATGCCATACGCACCGCCAGACGTATCGGAGAAGGCGCGGAAGGAACACTTTCGATTGCGTTCAGTGGTTCCGCAATGTACGGTCGGCTGCCGTTCGTCCTTGATCACTTCCGCAGGACATATCCCAATGTCGAAGTTCAACTGCGGGAAATGTATGCGCATGAACAGCAGCCGCTCTTGCTGGATGGCGCCCTCGACGTGGGATTCATTCGAGATGGTGCGCGTATTCCCGGTCTGAGGATGACGGCACTCTCGAAAGAACCGTTTGTGGCTGTGCTTCCGCAGTCTCACAATCTGGCAGTGGAGCGCACTCGGATTTCTCCGAGCGCTCTGCGCAACGAAGCCTTCGTGCTGTTCACTCCGCGCATAGCTCGGCTGGCATTTGAGCGTACCTTGGCGGTCTGTACCATGGATGGATTTACGCCGAACATCGTGTTGGAAGCTCCCCAGTGGGTCACAATTGTCAGTCTGGTCGCCGCCGGTATGGGAGTATCGATCGCTCCCGCAAACGTGGCTCGTCTCAATATTCCTGGCGCGGTGTTCCGTCCCCTTCGCTCAAGAGAAACATCTTCGATCGATCTCTGGACGGAATCGGCTGTGCGTAATCCTTCAGCGTTGCATCTCCAAAAAATAGCGAAGGAAGAATTCCGTAAGGCGGTTTGATAGCGTATCGCCCTTTTTCCTAATTTCGGGCTCGTCTGAACTCGGCGACGATTTACGCTGGCAGTAGTCCGGTGGAACGATACGATTCGATGAGACCGTCATATAAGGCGATGTCATTTCTACTTCTCGCGACGAGTTGAGCTCCCACGATTCCTGAGTAGATCGCACGGGCCCTCTTATCAGCTTGTCGCGGCGTAGCTACCTTGGCGGCAATGATCGTCTTCTTCAGCCATTCGATGTTCACGTCGGCGAAGGTTTGAACTTCCACTCGCACCGCTTCCGGGACGTCATCGAATTGAGCAGACATGAAGCTGCAGAGGCAAATACGGTTATCGTTTTCCAGTGCCCAACGAAACGTCTTCGGGTATTGACGCAACGCGTCCAGCGGGCTGGCGGAGTCCCGCAGTAATCCGTCGAGATAAGCCGCTGAATCCTCCCAGTACCGCTTCGCCACCGCTGCAGCCAGGTCCGCCTTACTGGGAAAGTAGTAGTAGATGCTTGCGGCCTTTATGCCCACCTGTTCGGCCAAATCACGGAAGTTCAACCCCGCGTATCCGTGAGCTTGAGCGACAAGCTTAGCGGTGGCCAGGATCTCTTCTCGCGCGTTCAGACTCATATGACCTCCACAGCTGCCAAAGAAATTCTCATCGATTTTGAATCTACCATGTGGCAGGTTGAATCTCAATGCTAGTCACCTGTCATGTGGCAGGTAGGAGGGAAGAGAATGAGCACAGAACTGATTTATGCCGACGCGACGAAGTTGGCCGAACTAATCCGCACCCGCGAGCTATCCCCGGTAGAGGTAGTCCAGGCTCACCTTGACCGTATCGCAGCCGTCGACCCCAAGGTGAACGCCATCGTCACCCTTGCGGACGACGCACTCAGGAACGCGAAAGAAGCGGAAGCAGCCGTCCAGCGCGGAGAGACACTCGGACCTCTGCATGGTGTGCCTTTTACGGCCAAGGACTCGATCGATACGGCACAGGTGCTCACACAACGCGGTTCGCCGATCTTCAAGGGAAGAACGCCGGATACGGATGCTACGGCGGTAAAGAGACTCAAAGCTGCAGGTGCGATTCTTCTGGCGAAGACGAATCTCCCTGAGTTCTCATACGGCATCGAGAGCGACAATCTTCTTAGCGGCCGAACGAACAACCCATGGAATCTGGAGATGACTCCTGGCGGCTCAAGCGGCGGTGAATCGGCTGCGATCGCTGCGGGGATGTCTCCTCTTGGCTTGGGCACGGACCTTGCGATTTCCGTGCGTGGGCCCGCAGCTCATACGGGTATCGTTTCTCTCAAGGCGACGCATGGCCGCGTGCCGATGACCGGGATCTGGCCGCGAGAGCCGCGGCGATTCTGGCATGTCGGGCCTATGGCGAGGAGCGTTCGCGATCTTCAACTCGCCTTTTCGCAGCTGTCCGGTCCTGATGGGCTTGACGGATTCTCAAGTAGCGCAGTTCCCTTTGATGCCGGCATCGGGGGCGACAGGAAGCGTGCCCTTCGAGTGGGCTGGCTCGTGGAGCCAGGCTATGGCCCTATCGACCGTGAGACGGCATCGACCGTGGAAGCTGCTGCGGAAGCGCTCAAGGCCTTCGGACATAGCGTCGAGTCGGTCCGCATCCCGGCTTTGGAACGGGATTTTGGATTCGACGTGTTCAGCCGCCTGCACGTGCTAGAGATGAAGCCAGGAGTGCAGCAGATCACTGCGGGCCACGATGAAAGTGAGATCGGGACTATGGCCCGGTTCATGCTCTCCCTGCCAGACACCCCCGCCGCCGATTACATCGATGCGGTGCAGGGTGCCGAACGTCTGAAGGACGGTTACGCAGACTACTTCTCGAAGTACGATGTCTTGCTCACTCCCGTCCTGCCCACACCGTCGTTCAAGCACGGTCAAAGCGAGCTTTCGATCAACGGCACAGCTACGAGCGTCATGGGCATCATGAACGTGACCTCACATCTCAACGTCACCGGTCTGCCGGGCGTAGCCCTGCGCTTTGGGACGAGCAGTCAGGGAATGCCGATCGGTGTGCAGATCGTCGGCGGATGGCAAGCCGAGTCGACCATCCTTCATGTCGCCTCTCAGCTAGAAAAGATAAGCCCTGTCCGCGAACTGCGTCCGGTGCTGTAAGGACTCGGAACCTCGGGATGCACGCAGGAGCTTGCCTCCAGTCTTGCGTGCATCTGGAACTTTGGTGAGAAGGCAGCGGCCATCAGAACAAGCCGCATGCGGTGTCAAGCGATCTGTGTTTCCGCCTCGGCGCACTCTGCCAACCGGTGAAGCTCTCCAAGGAGCCTTTCATAGGAGTCCTTTCCAAACCGTGAGATGACGTCGCCCTGCAACTCAGTCCACCTTGCATTCGCATCGTCAAGCACTCGGCGGCCCGCCCGAGTAAGTTTCGCTGTGCGGAAGCGGCTTCCTTTGCCGTCTACCGACGTAATCCAACCGTCGCGAATCATCGGATTCAACGCCCTGTAAAGAGACGTGCGATCCATCTCTAGTTCCTCAGCGACGCGAACCAGCGGCTCACCGGTGCGACGGGCAATACAGCGCAGGACAGCCTGCTGCGTGATATTCAGGCCAGCCGGAGCGACGCCCCTGTCGTAGACACGACCAAGAACGCGAGACAGTTTCTTAACAGTTGTGCAGGCGCACTGCGTTTCGCCCCGCGGCAATGATGTATACACATCCCAATTGTACATTTCATCGTCGAATGCGCTAAAAAGAGAATCCCATCATGATGCATATACATCACAAGGTGAAAAGAGAGGAAATCCATGTCAGCTATCCAGCCGCCGCAGCAGGACCATAATCCGGTCCAGACCTCCATCACGATGGTGTCCAAAGATGTAGCCACTGATGCCGGAGAGCCTGTTCGATATCTCTCAACCCCCAATCCAGAGGTCTCGTCCATGATCCTGACATTGCCTGCCGGCGGGAAGACCGACTGGATGACACATCCCGTGCCCGGCTATGTGTACATTCTCGAAGGCGAGCTCACGGTTGAGTTTGTGGATGGAACTCACGTCACCTTCAAGGCCGGCCAAGGGTTCTTGCAGGCACGCGCGAAGTGGCACCGTGGCGTGAACAGCGGTCAAGGCCAGATGCGATTTCTTGCAGTCTTCTTCGGAGAGAAAGACACCCCCGTGATTGTCAATCCGCCAAAGGGCGCGCTGGTAGACGCAAAGTAGAACGCACACTGACCGCTAATTGCTAGATCAAAGATTCGCCCTAAGTCGGAACCGGAGACATCGCAACAAATGAAGGTATTCATCGTATTCGCTCACCCGAGCGCCGCATCGCTCAATAGCACGCTCAAGAACGAGGCGGTACTCAAACTTCAGGAAGCGGGACACGAGGTCCAGGTCTCGGACCTGTACGCCATGAAGTGGAAAGCCGTTGCAGACGAGGACGATTTCCCGCAAAGGGATAGAGACAAGCCCTTGAACTACGAGGCCGCATCGGGAGTGGCTTATAACGACGGGACTCAATCCGCCGATGTAGCTGCCGAGCAGGCGAAGCTCTTATGGGCAGAGGCGGTTGTCTTGCAGTTTCCCTTGTGGTGGTACGGCATGCCCGCGATTTTGAAGGGCTGGGTAGAGCGCGTGTATGCCAAGGGGTTTGCGTATGGACGAGGAGTACATGGCAAAGCCAGCTATGGGGAGCGGTACGGCGAAGGCATCCTGCAAGGCAAGCGGGCGATGGTTTGCGTAACTGTTGGCGGACGTGTAGCCCACTATGGCCCGAGAGGGATTGGTGGCCAGATCGATGATATCTTGTGGCCGATTCAACACGGTGTTCTGTTCTATCCCGGCATGACGGTCGTTCCGCCAACGACTTTCTATGAGGTACGCAAGGCGAACGAGGAAGCCGTTCGCTCCTTCTGCACCCATTACGTTTCCAGGCTGCTTTCGATCATGGAGACTGACCCCATCCCTTACCGCACGCAGAACGGCGGAGATTACGACGCGTACCAGACCGTGCAGCCAAGATTGCCTGGTGAAGGCGCAGGTCAGTTCATCCATCAGAGCGGTACACCGTTCGTGGCAATCTTGAAACGTCTGGTCCCGAGGAGTTCACGCCGGTCCATTTTGCGCGAAACTCGCGGAGTTCTGAAACCAGCGGAAGATGAAGGAGAGCGCATGACAAACGAAGAGATCCTAAAAGGCACCGTCGTCAAGAATTGCCCATCATCATCATTGAAGGGAGAATCCATGGAGTCTACGTTGGCTGGGAAGGTCGCGGTCATCACCGGCGGTAGTGAAGGGATCGGTCTTGCTTCGGCACAGCATCTTGCCGCACGAGGTGCTGTGGTATTCATCACAGGTAGGCGCCAATCAGTGCTGGATGAAGCTGCGTCCAAGATTCCGGGCAGTGTCATCACTATTCAGGCTGACGCTTCCAAACCAGCGGAGTTGAAGCATGTATTTGAGGTGGTCCGGAACTCGCAACAAAAGCTCGACATTCTGGTGATCAATGCGGGTGTGCAGACCAAAGAAATGCTGGGTTCGATCACCGAAGAAGCACTCGACTACCAGCTATCGATCAATTTCAAAGGTGTCATCTTCACGATGCAGGAGGCTCTGCCCCTGCTGGTCGATGGCGCTTCTGTAGTTCTACTCTCGTCAAGTACGGCTATCAAAGGCTTGCCTGCGCGAACGGTCTACTCCGCAACGAAGGCGGCTATTCGCAGCTTTGCGCGGACATGGGCGAACGAATTGAAAGATCGTCGCATTCGTGTAAACGCTCTCAGTCCCGGCCCGATCATGACGCCCGCTATCCAAGCTAGCTTCCTCAATGAAGAGTCTAAGCAGGCCTACAGGACCCAGATTGCAGGTGCCGTGCCGCTCGGGCGTACCGGACAACCAGAAGAGATGGGAGAAGTGGTGGCCTTTCTGGCGTCCGCCGCCTCCAGCTTCATCAACGGTGCCGACATCCAGGCGGACGGTGGATTTGCCCAAGTCTGATTTATGAGCTGGATCGGGAGGGGTTCGAAGCCTTCATGCCATTAGTAGATATTTACGCGCGTCACCACCAAAGCAGTTACGGACCTTGGCTGGGAATGATACATCGGTTTCTCGCCACAAAAGCACTGGCAGCATCTTTCTCAACGCCCTTCTCCGGCGACTGCAACCGCGCCTTTGCGTTCCCGGACTGTCAGTCAGAACAAAGCCAAAGCCCCCACTGAAAAAATGGTTCGCCGGAAATGTATGGCGAGACCTTTGCCGAACTCCGGCAGAAGTTGCACGCCTGATTAGTCCTGTGAAGTCGGCATTTGGTAAGTAATCCAGCGCCATTGAAATCGGAGCGGGATTCAGAGCCAGATTCTGACCCTCCATCCCGCCCCCCGAGGTCACGGACGAAGCCCTGGTCGAAACCGCAGGTCGTTGACATCGAACTCGCCCACTTCCAGGTTGCAGAAGTAGATTTTGTAGAAGTGGTCTTCAACCTTTTCCAGTCCGATGTCTTCGCCCCGGAAGACCTCGCTGATGAAGACCCTGCTCTTATGCCAGCTGATATCGCCTGCATCGTTCACCCGTCGCGTCTGGAAATGAGCGGGATAGACATAGGCCTTTGTGTAGCGTGGTAAAAGCCGCGTGCTTGGAGCGTAGAGGCTTCCCGGCGTCTCGTGATTAAGCGCTTCATGAGGTCGCTCGTAGTTGTAGACGCGTCGAAATTCATCAAATCGCTTCTGTTGCGCACGGATTGTCTTGGCGGAAGGGCTTGTGGTGTCCTGCTTCAGCGTCCGGTGCATGCGTTCGTGTCGACCGTTTTGCTGCGGCTTACCCGGCTGAATACGTTCATGAACGATACCGAGTCGTTGCCACTCCAGTGAGAGCCGGGAGAGGCCAAGGATACCGGTGCCGGAGAACGGCGCGCCGTTGTCGGTACGGATGCGCTCAGGAACGCATCACCGCCAGTCATGCCAACGCGATTGCTCGTCTACCCGAAGAACATCAGGCCGATGCCTTTCATAACTGCTGGCGTAAGGACTGGCAGGACAACGAAGCGCATCTCTTACCCGTGCGGCATCTCGACGCATGGATCGCCGACAATCTCTTTCTCGATCTTGCCGACGCCCCGTTTGATCGTGAAGACATAACCCTCAATGTGGAAGCGGGTGCCTGTCTCACTTGCCCGAAACGCAGCGGCTACAACACCAGTCTCTTCGCGGACGTATCCGGCGACCAATGCCTCGATAGCGCGTGCTATCAGTCGAAGGTCACGGCCCACATCGCGGTGGTGTTGGTGGATCGTCCCGGTCTCGTGCAGATCGAAACCTCGTGGCGTCCTCCACAGCAACAGGTGCCGGGTGCATTGAACAAGAACGCCTATCGCATGCTCGATCTTCCGGATAACCCGGATGCGGATTTGCCCTGCAGCACGACGCGTACCGCGCTCATCGTCTACGGGCGTGGCATTGGGAACACGGTCATGGTCTGCACCGACAACGACTGTCCGGCGCATGATCCCGCAACCGCTGCCCGTATCGGGAAAGAACGGGCCGAACATCCTGCGCCGGTGGCCGCGCCTGCTGAGGACGATGAGACGGAAGAAGAACGGCAGGCAAGGGAAGAAGAGAACGAACGGCAAAAGCGGGAGTACGACGCAGAAGCGGAACGGCGGCGTGTGGAACGGGAAGAAGCCTTTGAACGAGAACAGAAAGAATATGAGGCAGAAGCAAAACGTCGCGAGGAAGCCTATCAAGCGCGCCTTGTTACGTTGGAACGAATCATCGAACACGCGCCGCTGGTCTTCAATTCGGATCAGTTACGTCTCTTGATTAAAATTCTCCTTCACGATGCGCCGTATGGCTTGTTTGAGGAGGCTGCGGAATACTTTACGTCGGACGATGAAGATCACGGCAAGACCGACGACGAACTTCTCACCGAAGCGCTGAGCGTGTGTGTCGATGAAAAGCTTCCCGCGTTCCTGTTGCGGCTGCTTCTCTCCGAACATCGTTCGTTTCCGTTAGGCGAACAGACAGATTGGTTGGAGAAAGCCGCTGCTCTCTTCGCCCCTGTGCCAGAGGAGCCCGCGCGTTCTTCGAAGAAGAAAGAGAAGGGAAGCAAGAAATTAACAGCATCCCGTCTCCGGAAGTCCGCATCCGATCAGGCAGCATAGAGTGTGACAGAATTTTTCCGTATTGGTCATCCCGGCAAATGTCCGGGATGGCCTTTTCTTTGCCTGCGCGGGGCGCCGGGAGAACCCTCTTCGGTTTCTCCCGGACTCTCATCCCGCGAACCCCCGCCCTTCCAACGTCCTTTTGGTACGAGAGCCTGAGGACGGAAAGATCAGGAAATTCACACATGAACTGGCAATGTGGCGGCTGGTAGGCCTGCGTCATCTTCATCGAGATGGGACACTAGATCCGACCTAAAGATCATTTGGGTCTTCTGGGTGCCCTGTTGGTTGGCTACGCAGCAACGAAGGATCGAAGAAGTGTTCGCAGTTCGAATTGGGTGCAGACAGGGTTTATAAAATGAAGCCCGTTGTCCGACCAACTGAGACAAAATGATGCCTCAGATCGACGTACTTACCCTTTGCAACATCCCATGCGGCCTCCGGGTATCGTCGCGAATAGGAGGCGAGAGACATAGCGAAGCAACTCCGATTTTCTCTGAAACCGCGATCTATATAGTGGGCGCGTCCATCTCGCCAGCGGCCTTGTCTGACTGCGTCGGCCACGTCGCGATGTTGTTGGAGATAATAACATTCATCAAACTGCTCCAAATAACCTTGCAGATCTCTCTCCACCCGAACGGCCTCGTTCAACGAAGTGGATAGTTCATCTGACGGGACATGTTGCCACATCCCATTTATCGCTCCGTGAGCGATGTGAAGCTCTTCGGCAAATACAGAATAGTTCAGCGGAAACAAATAGAACCGATAGCGGGGATCTCGAAGAGGTAACAGATCAACCGGTGGGTATTGGCGCGGGTTTAGCAACCCGTTGACGGGGAAGTAGATATTTGTCGCATAGGAAAGCCATGAGGAAAGCCACGAGAAGGTACTAACCGCAGGTACGATATTGATTGAGTTTCGAATGCTCTCGAAATCTTGCAATGCCCCTCCGCTGGGAACAAATTCTGCGCTTGGAAAACTCCGTCGCAGACTCATTGAATAATCATCGTCGCCCAACTGACCCAGAAATACAGGTTTCAATCCCGTACTTGCTAACAACTCTTTATAAAAGGCGATGGGGTGGACAACGTAGTGAGGGTGAACTGCCCGTAGGACTTCAGCTCCGCGAATGTTGCAAACTAGGTAGTCATCCCCAAAGCAGGCCGAATTGACGGGCTGTCTCCTAAATAGGTTCCGACTGAACTCAAGGGAGGGAAGGTTTTCCATCCTTTGCCCGTATCCCTTGAAGAGCAACCGATCAGCTTCGCCCGACTCACATATGGCTTGCAGCCGCTTCCGATCAATGTGATGACGACCGTGGAAAGAAGAATCTTGTCGTCCATGCGAGGCGCGGTGATCCAGTGACGGTATACGAATATTCCATTCGTCAAGCACGATGTCGGACAACTCGAGACCATGGTCCTGGGAAATCTTGTTGGCGACTAAGACTTGGATCATGCGATTACCCAGTCCACCGCGTGGAAGGACACTAACTACCGGTCGTCGATTGGACATGGGCATGAGAAAACTCGGGCCTCGACGCTTCAAAGTATCACCAAATGGTGCGGTTCCGGACGTATACTCACGTTATTACAAAGTGCAATTAGTGAATAACCTTTGAATATCGTATTTTCTTCACGTGGACGAGGCAGGGGACACGCCACACGAGACCTCGCGATTCTAAGAGAGCTTCGGATGATTGATCCGAGCATCACGTCATGCTTTCTATCTTACGAAGCCGGTGCCAAGGAACTACGCGAAGCAGGCGAATCGACTTTTGATCTCGGTCTGCCAGAAAGAAATCCCTTCTCGGAGACCGTTGTCCGAACAGCGCAATTACTGGATAGACTCCGTCCATCAATCGTGATTGCGCAAGAAGAACCCGCCGCCCTCATTGCTGCGCGAATCTTTCGTATTCCTGCGATTTTTTCGACGCATTGGTTTCCTCTCAAAGAGGATCCTTACAGTCATCATTTGTCCTATGCTGACAAGATCCTCTTTATGGAACGGGAGGGCTTGTTTATAGAGCCACAGGAAGTCGTTGGACGAGTAACCTACACTGGACCTATCGTCCGTCAAGTCCGTCCGACAACTGGGGGTTCGAAAGCTGTTCGTCGTCACTTGGGACTAAAGGCTACCGACCCACTAATTCTTGTGCTCCCGGGAAGCCCCCCTGAGGATAGGGAGCCAATCGCTCAGCTCATCCTAGATGCCTTTGACTGTCTACCTGAACCCCAAAAGGCTCTGGTGTGGGTGTCGCCAAGAGATATTGAGAAAGTGACAGCGTCGGCCGGTCCACGAAGGAATGTTCACGTCATGAGCAAAGTCTCCAATCTCGATGACGTAATCATTGCTAGCAATCTGGTGATCACCAAGGGAACATACAATCTGACAAACGAGATTCAGCTCCTGGGGCGCCCTTCGATTGCTTTGACACATAGATACAACCCGATCGACGACTACTTTGTACGGCACAGTCCTCAAGGTCACCTGGTCGATGTCCGGGAATGCAATTTGCAGGAGTTCGTCCGTTTACTTTCGGCTTCTCTTCTCCAGAATCCAGTCTTTGAAGCCACGTCGATCCCTCGAAGTGCGTTTGGCGGTGTCTCCCGTGCTGCTGCCGAAATCTACAAGTTCTTACGTCAAACGCCTCCCCAAACTACTCCGAAATGAGGTCACAAGTTTTGAGGATGACCTAGATAATGATGCGGCTTTCAGCAGTAGGCTTGTAGATGTCTTAGCTCGAATTGGCCCTATTGGGAAGGCTGCGCGCTTTCTGACAGGGCCGTGAGCCACTCCGCCAGTTTGCGCGAGATTACAACTGAATGAGCGCGTTTGGTTGTAACCTTCGCTTTGTCCGCGTACTCCTGGATAATCGGCTGGTGTTGCGGGGTACGATCCGACGGAACGCGAAGATCTACCTGTTCATTGAGCAACACGGCTACGATGGTCAGGGCGTGCGCTTCCCCCATCCACTGCGGGACAGACAAAGAGCGATCAGATTGAATCTGGTCACGCTTCTCGTCAAGGAGTTTGGCCGCATCCTGGGGCTCAAGCTGTCCTGATGAAATGCGTCCGAGTAGCGGCTGCGCAAATAGGAGACCGTCGCGCAATCCCTGTCGCATCGCATAGAGATAGGCAATCCCGTCCGGGGTTCCAAAGGTGCTCCCGTCCGCGAAAATCGCACCGATGATGCCTCCCTCGCATTGCGATACAGCGTCGGGAATTTTGATCGATTGGGCTTTGCCTGGATCGACAACAACATCAGGATTGAAGTTCATAAGGGCATCTTGATTCTTTTCGAATACCTGCGGGTGTCCCGAAGCAACTGGTGGACATTCGATCCGAACTCGATAGGCTTCTAAGGGGATTGCCGTCGAATTGGTAACTTGAAGCTCCCAGCCGGAAGTCGTTTGAACCCTACTCTCTGTGGGCCGTTTCTCTTGCGCATTGGCAGTCAAGAGAATAGGCACCACTAGAGCAATACTGGACAGCAATCGACAAGTCATACTTAGATCCTTTCTTCAATCACAGAATGCCCTATATGGATATGGACCATCCGGAGACATGGAGTCTGATCCAGGGTTGGAATTCTGGCAATTGCCGGTGGTGCACCCAGTGCCCGAGTAATAGTAATGGCTAGTGATTGTCCAAGTTCCGACGATAGTATTGTCGGCTTGGGGATGCCAGCCGTTGTAGTGCACAGTGGGTGGTGTGATCGGGGTGGTGATTGGGTTGTTGCTACAGTCATTTCCGTGCGCCGTGGAAAAGCCGTAGCCACTCTCTTTGGTAGGTCCATCTTGTCCAGGAACCGATGGAGTTGCGTCGATCATGAGATCCCAGTTGATCCAGAAGGGAGTGTTATCGCTATCAATCCATGAGACGTCTGTCGCGCTCGTGCACGAATCGCCATTTGTGATCCTGAAGTACGCTGGATTATCGCTTAGCCCTCCCGAATACCGAGAAAAGGGATATGTGTCCGCATGGCACGTGATTGTGTATGAATCGGGAGACATCGAAGAGGAGATATACAAAGTCGCCAGCCCCGATCCATCCGTTATCACCGTCTGATAGCTCGTGCCGGTCGTGAGTCCAACTAAAGTGCACGTGATCGTCGCTCCGGAAACTGGTCCCGACCAAAGCGCAGGGTAAGTTATGATGTTCGCGGCTATCGAACCGGTGCCGTAAAGAATGGTCGGAGAAGACACGGTAACGGTTGTGATTACTGCATAAGTGCCCATCTGCGCTGATGTTGCCAGTGATATCAAAAACAAGACGACTAGCACACCGATTTGTCGTATCCGTGGCATGCGCTGCCTCCAATTTCTATGTGCATCACAGAACATCAGAGTTCTACACATACCCCTCTTCTATGTCCAGAAAATATTTGCGGACAAATGACGCCAGCGATGTCGCATTCCCAAAAGAGAACTGATTAATTCGCTTCCTCTTGATAGAAGAGATAAGAATAATCAGCGATTCCGGGCTTTTTGGGTTAATACCTCCAGAGCGAAATAAAGACAGGTGAGACCACGACGAAGGATTCCGAATCACTTTTTGCTTGTAAAAATTCTTTCTGTGCCCCTACTATGTTTCGCGAAAACAAATGTCAGATGGTTGGCCAATCGGAGCGTGTCGGTGCCAACCTACTCAAGAACCTTCGCCCGTATAGAGAGGCAGTATGTCCTGGAAGATGGTGCAATTACTGCTGAGCGCGGTGATGATACTTTTGGGTGCCGCAATGCCGGTTTATGCCAGTGATTGCGTAGCGCCCACTAAGGCCGAGCTTGACGCTGCACAGGCCTACTTTATTAACAGGCAGATAGTTCCGGTGACTGTGACCATCGCAACTGAAGCGCTCGAGCCGAACGACGAGTGCTTCTGGAAGATACGATTCTATTCGCGCTCATCTTCTCAATCGGCGACGTGGTTTCTATCTCCAGATCATCGATATCTGTTGCCCGCACTGTACGACTTGTCTTCAAAGCCCACGTTGCAAACGTGGAAAAAGAACGCCCGGCTGATGGATCTCCTTAGTTCAGGAAATCCTCCGATGGTAGGATCTGCAACTGCGCCGGTAGAGATCGTCATGTTTTCAGACTTCGAGTGTCCATACTGTCGGCAGCTTGAGAAGACAATGAAGGAAGAGATATTACCGCGATACGGGAACAAAATCAGAATTGTGTTCCGGCAATTTCCCCTTCAAACCCATAGTTGGGCGCACGAGGCGGCCCTTGTGACGAGTTGCATTGCCCGTGATGACGTTCCGACGTTCTGGCAGGTTAAGGAATTCATTTTCTCGAATCAAGAATCCATTACCGAAAGCAATCTTGTGCCGCTGATTGCCCCTCTGCTCAAGCAACGGCCTAACCTAGAACCTGAGGCCCTTGTTAGGTGTTCCCGTAGCCAAGAGACGCAAAGGTTGGTGGATCGGGATATGGAACTCGGCACGCAAAACGGCGTATACAGTACGCCCACCCTATTCATTAATGGCGTGTTAATGCGGGGAACGGGCGAAATTCAGAGACTGAACCCTCTAATCGAGGCGATGATCGCTCAGACCTCTAATGCAGCTACACAGGGCAGTAATCCTCATTGAGTCTAGAAGTGCCGATACAGGAGTATAGAAACCATGCTATTCAACCGGACATACGGAATAACGAACGGCGTTATTTGCGGTTTCGGGACGATCGCAATTCTCTGGTCGTCTTTGGCGAACTGTCAGACTCTTCATGCGGGCCCCCCCTCAAGTACGATGTCCTTGCCTATGTCGGGTCCAGAAAATGCTACACGGCCGACTTACGAGCATGGGAAGCTTATGAGATTTGTTCGTTCTTCCAGCAATGGATGGGCAAATAACATTTCGATTACAGATGCAGTCACTCAAAAAACAACATCGCTTCGATTCTGGCCCGCCAAAGTCCAAAACATGACGATCGTTGCCGTTTCCTATGGAGAAGACCAAAAGTTGTCGGTATCTGCGCACACCATGACTCCAACAGGACCGCAGTCATATCTATACACCGTGGATCAGGATGGAACAGCAATTCAGACGACGCCCACTGAAGATTACCTCGCTACGAGGATCGTGAGGATGGCCGATGGTTCGACATGGACACTGGGAATCGCCCATGCACTTCAAGAATCCACATCGAAACAATACAAAAACTACGATGCGTTCCGACACTATGCTGCTAATGGACAACTCCTGGAACACCTGTGGCCGCGGTGGGGAGACGACATTGATATTGTGACGAGCAGTACCCGCGAAGATGGTTCTAGGGTATTGATTGCGCACTCAAAGACTGGGATGCCGGACAAAACATTCGGGCCACCGTTCTTCGGTCCAACTTCTGGCTTTGCTCGACCAATGAGCTTGTTCATGGTGAACAACGGCGACAACGTCGTGATTTATGACGGCGTTAACTCGAAGATACATCTGTGGCAATCGAAGTTAAAGAAACTCACAAGTTGGAAAATTAGCGAGAGACTTTCCGGGATGAGCGTGAACGGGTTGGCTCTGCTTTCAAATGGAACAATTCTTGCGAGTCGAACTGGAGTTAGTGCGAATTCCAATGCTAGCGCAGGGGATGCGCACGCGGGCTTGTTTTCGCTTAAAGTGCTGAGCAATAGCTTTGCCACTTGGAGTCCAGTAAAAGTCGAGGGACGCGGGATGGCTACAACGGGGGACTTTCGGGTTCTCGGAAGCGATAACGGAAAGTTCGTATATGTTGATGCGGCGTTGTTTCCTCATCAGGCCGCTTGGGGATCAATTGAATCGACCCAACCGTAGGACATGAAGTGCCTAAGCGATTGATGTTTCAGTCGGAGCTTCAAAGGACAGATGTGATAGATCTACTCCCAGGTCGGTGTAATGAGGGGAAATTGCCCTTCGATTTCCTGATAGGTCGTGGCGCAACGCACTTGCGACACGCCGGTAGTCGTTCGCTGTTAGATCATCTCGATGGAACGCGCCGATTGCTAGAAGTTTGGAAGCAAGACTTGCATCTTCAGCATGCAGGTTTGTTTCACAGCGTCTATTCTACTGAAAGCTATCATCACAGCCTGATCCCGCTGAGCGAACGAGACACAATAAGAGAGTTGATCGGGGAGCAGGCCGAACGATTAGCTTATCTATTCTGCGTTGTTCCACGAAGCCAATATCTAAGCTTGGCGCGCTTTGGACCGCGAGAAGCCAAGCAGGTACGCCTTCATGATACAAATTTCGCCGGTGATGTAGTAGTTGGCGTGGACGACGTACGCGATCTAGTCACGCTATATCTAGCCAACATCGTTGAGCAACCGAATCCAGAGACTCCCCGGTTCGGAAATTGGTTACAAGATGTCAGTCAGGCGGCCGCCGCTCTCCGCTCGTTTGGAGCCGGTGATCGGCGAGACCCTCTCCCATTTGTTAGGGAACTGGATCGACCGGAATGTTGTGAGTTTCGGTACCAGTACCTTCGTGGTTGTGACGCACTCTCCGACGGGCTAATAGATGAAGCAATCGATCACATCGAGAAGGCTTTGGTCATCTGTGACTGGCTACCGGATCCCTGGCTGATTTTGGCCATAGCGCAAGCTGGCAGCAACGGAGAGGAGTGGCACGTGTCCAGCCGAAAAGGATTCGATCTACTGAATCGATGGGGCACTGCATGGGACCGGAACATCTCCCATCGATTGTGGGATGAATTTGGCGCAACTCTTACATCTCGAGATGGTCTTGCTTCGATGAGACCGAAGCTGATCGATCAACACATGGTGGGGCGTAAACGGTTGGTGCACAATTGCGGAGAAGGACCATGGCCAGGCAGGTTCATGGACTACCTGCAGAGTATGTCCTCCAATGGGGACCAACAAATGTCCGGTTGGTATCCATCGTTGCCGAGCAAACCGATTTACGAGTCACGAGCGTTATCGATTTCAAGGTTGCTTGAGGATAATTTCCCAAAAATCAAAAGCGAAGTAGAAGAACTATCGGGTCTAAGTTATCACCGAGAAGCAGAGCCGATTCCTCGAAAGGGAGATTGGGATGTATTTTTCCTGTACGAACAGGGACGCAGGAATGATCTGAATTGCTCTCAAGTTCCCACGATCGCGAAGATCATCGACAAACATCCCGCCGTACGGCGGGAATCGGGGCTGGTCTATATCTCTCGACTAGGTGCAAATTCAAATGTAGCTCCACATAATGGTCCCTTAAATTCTCGTTTGCGGCTGCATCTGGCGTTGAGGGTGCCCGCAGGGGATTGTGGTATGAGAGTTGGCAACGAAACACTCAGGTGGAGCGAAGGAGAATGCATCGTTTTCGATGACTTTGTGGAACACGAGGTATGGAATAGGACAGATCAAGAACGGCTCGTACTTTTAATGGATCTCTGGCATCCAGAGCTTACAGATACAGAGCGCGAGGCGATTGATATTCTCCAACGATTTGGAAATAAGCGCGGTTTCGCGATTGCAAAGTATTGGGAGAGAAACCGCGCCGCGTGCACTAATGGCAAAGCACCTCTAGAGGAAGACTAGAAGATAATCGTCCAGCTTCATGTGAAACTCGAGAATTTCGGAGAGGCAATGAATATGAATCGTAGAAATTTCTTATGGAGTTCGTTGAGTACTGCGTTTCTTGCAGGGATGAACTCGCCGCAGGCCTCAAGAAGCCGCATGTCCCCAGTTAACGATTCGAGCCCGGAAGTTTACTCGTTCGTGAAACCATCGGATCCGGGCTTCGAGCGGCTAGTCAATGCGTCCTTTCCAGGCATACTAGAACTGCCTGAGTGGCAGACTCATCGACGCAAACTTGTTCTTGTCCGGAATGGAACGAGCTTCGATATTTATGCTCACTCAGTCACCTGGTCAACAAACCACGATCTTGCACAGAAAAAAATCTACCGACGAACCTATATGTCACGCCCCGCACTGAATGACAAAGCCCTTGGCAGCGGCTGTAGACCGCTCTTGAAGCCTGGCGAAAGCGGAATCGTGACCCCCTTGGTTTTCTGTTCAAGTGGTCGATATATGGACAACGGCTTTAAGCTTGCTCTGGAGAAAATTGGAGATCGACACTCTGATGGTCAAGCGTTCTTGGCGGCAACTGCCGAGGACGAAGTGAATTGGAGCACAGACGGGGCAGTTTTCGATAACATCGCGATTGCTCCTCCCAATTCAAGAGGCCTTCTACATCTACTCGCACGTTTTGATGGAGAAAGGGAGGCAGCACAAGAAGCTCTTCTCGCCATTCAGAATGAAACTGACCCGTTTCATGCAATTACAGCATCACGGGGCTCCTCTAAGTCGTTCCAACATGCGTCAAGGTCAACATCGGCAACCTTCCAAAGAGCGAAGCGTGAGATGAGCGTAATGGTCAAAGTCGGCTTGGAGCAATTGGGAAGTGAAGCACTCCAACTGAAGCTCAGCAATCTACTCTCACGCCCCAAACTATACCCGCAAAGTTCTGCTGGGCTGTTTTCCGCTGATGGAATTTCCGTGGTTATCTAAACGAAAGGAAGAGATATGTCAGAGCCCCGCCTGAACAACGCCGTTACTACTAAGGATGCCGTAGCTATTCCAGAGACCACCCGCGAACCCATTAAGTTCGCCGAGAACTTAACAGAAGTGAACGATAATTTTTTCTTTGAATGCGGTGGCGATGGGGGAGGGGACGGGGGCGACTACGGAGATGGAGATTGGGGAGATGGCTGTGTCCCCGGATGGGACCCGGGTTGTGGTACGTGGTGCTGACGGTCCCAACCAGACCTGCTACTTTAGGCTGGAAGCCTCTTAGAAAGGCAACTTACGCTCCGTTGTTCGGTTTGGACTGTTTGGCACGATCTAGAGTGTCATCCGCTGACCTGCATGTTGCTGAAATTACGTCATCATGTTGATTTGATTCCTACAGGCCCGATCGGAGCGCGATTTCTCATGAGGCGACGTTGTCCTTTTGATCTCTTGATTCAAACCTCTTCGACAGTTTAGATATCTCGAACCATTTACGCTCGGGCAAAGTGGGAGAGTAAGAGTTGCCATCGTAACTGGAGCGGCGCAGGATATCGGACATCGCACTTCCGAAGTTTTTGGCTCAGGTTGGTTATGCCCTTTTACTGCTCGATCTGCAGCCCTGCGAACCGGTACTCGCGCTGCGTGCGGCGGGCTGTGACGTTGAAGGATTCACTGGCGACATCGCTGACGAAGCTTTCATTGCCTTGGCGGTCAAGGTCATCATGGAGCGTTGGGGCCGAGTCAACGTTCTTGTCAACGATGCGGGCATCGGTTTCATCGCTCCCGCTGAGACGATTGAAGCTCCTGCCTTTCGACGCGTGCTACCTCCAAGCCGTGAGTTGACTCCAAAATCCCAGAACCATGGCGAGCGATGATGGAGTACTGGAGGAAGTAGGGAAAATTGGACGATTTCGGGATATCGAATCAAATGAGCATCCGGACGAGGGGGAGCCATGTTGCGTAGCGATCGATTGCTTCGCAACTTAACCTACGTTTTAGGGGGCGAAGCGGAGTTTTTTCGATCTTACTTCTCCCAAGCTTGTTAGATGCTGCATCGGACTAGGTCGAGCGGACGGTTGAATAACTACCTTAGAGGTGCCAATCGGTTCCAACTGTGGGAAGTCATAGGAGAGACAATTTCTTAGTCTGGAAATCCATTAACTCGCAATCGACAGCTTGTTTACTTGGGTGCCGTTTCCTAGCCTTGATAGATTAATAAAGTTTTGTCGCAAACATTGGCGCTGCAGGTGATATAAAGTGGCGTTCCCGCCTGATCGACTTTACAGCACTCTTAGGAGACCTCATGTCGGGCTTGCTCCGTATTGCATTGACGTCGATAACTATCTGGCTCTCGACGCTTTCCGCATGCTACTCGCAGCAATATATGAAGGCCGTGAGCAATGTTGACGATGCGAAATTCGATAGCTGGGTGAAGAGACACGAGATTTCTAAATGCAGAGCCGTGGCTCCTGCAGCTTACCCGGATGGTCCTGGAGAGGTTATGGTCAGCCCGAAGCCATCGGGAGTCTGTTACTGGGATATCGATCGTACCGCTGAGGTCGCGCCCCCACCACTGTCGCTTCACGCAAGAACCCGTATCGTTGTGCGAATCAAACACCCGCGTCCAGACGAGTCAATCAACCCTAGCGTTGTGTACGCGAAGATTGCTCCTCCGAGCCCTGGAAATGATGTGCTAAAGAATGCGGTGAATCCTCTTCAAACGATCCAACCGTCTCCTGCCGTTGGAACCAGAATGTTTGACAAGTCTAATCTGCCGAGTGCAACCCTATGTGATACGAAGCGGGTGGGAGTGAGTAAGACCGCGGCCCAAGCTTGTCAAGCCTATCTAATCAACACGGTAAATTCGATTCTCGTATCAGTCAATCATGCAAATGCGGCATTGGCATGCTTCGAGAATTATCAGATTGCACAACCGGCAGCATCGCCCGAAGTATTGGTGACGCCTCCGTCGATAGCAGCCTACAAATGCGATTCGACCGTTCAGATCGATCCGGAGGAGAAGGGCACAACTAAGCAAGCAAACTTCGCTTATCAGAAGGCGTTAGTGAAAGCCGAGATGGAGAAAGCTATTTCGCTCCTACCGCCAACAGGGATCTTCAAAATCTTCGACAACTACATACAGGGAAAATCGGACAGCTTCACAGACGAGATTGCGGGAGACGCGCCGATCAATTCGGGGATTTTAGCAGTTCAGAGTGCTCAAGCAACACTACAACAGAACGATTTCATCATGATGCAGATCCCAGATTCGGTTCCAAGTCGGTTCTATTACTATGATGTGCCGGCTCTGACAGCTGCTACGGCGACAATCACTGCCACCGAAGTGATTAGCAAGGCATCGAACACGATCTCCACTTGGACAGCGAATGCCAATTCTTACAATATTGTCTTCTCTGCCGGGCTTGGGTTCGCGAACCTCGTGAACAGGTCATATGCGAATACTCCGCAAGTGAATAACGGGAAACCGGTTCTGGACGACAAGGGCAATACGGTTGCGATCGTGACCGAGACAGATACGCGTCTTGCGGTGCTTGCCCCAGAGGTACTCGGTAGCTATCTCCTGCCGCTTCCCCGAAAGGCCTATACCCTCTGCTCGTTCGGATGTTCGCTGCTTGTGAGTGGAGGGTTGGGGGCGAACCTTACATCCAAGACAGCAGACTTTGATACTGGTATCTCACTGCGCCTGTCGGACTTCCTTCTCACGCCCGCAATTCACTTTGGTAGAGAGCAACGTCTTATCAATGGAGTTACAGTCGGGGAGCAGATAGGAGCGGGGGCCCCAAGTACGCTTGCAACTCAAAGTAAGTGGGTGAGGAAATTTGGCTTTGTTCTCACTTATAACATTCCTTTGCTTTGATTGCAGAGCTTTCTACTCAGATCTTTTGATCTGTGCTATCCAGCTGATGATACAACGTCAATCCGTTACAAAAAGATTTGCTAGTTGTGGTGCATTTAGCGATCCGCCAAAGCAATCAAAGGAGATACTACAGGTGGCTGGCTGAACAGCCGTTATAGTTGCCATGTGATTAGCGGCGGACGCAGGTGTCCTGCTTCAATCGGGATTAACCGCTTTGTTTATTTAGGTAAGAAATACACCCTCCTCTCCTGGTCAGAGCGGCCGGCCTGTGGACCCCTTTATTGAGTGAGGACAACGAGTCGGCAACCCCTTCGTTTTGTCGGATCACTCGTGGCTCGTCGGTTGATGTTAAGTTGTACGACTTGATTGAACTGGATAGGCTCTGGCTGTGCCAAACGTCGACGACTATGCAATGTGGCTAAAGGATGAATGGCCCCTTGATCGATTCGAGGGATGGTCACGCGAGTATGGGCCGGTTCGCCATACCGTCAGTCCTGTAGCGAGAGAGACGCCGGTACTCTTCACGTTCTGGTCCTCATCGGATACAGAGTTCCCATCGTTTGTGAAATCTACCATTTCGCGACGGTATTTTGCATTCGCCAGTTGCGTTCAATGCGGTGCGATGATGGGCGTCTTTCAGACGCGCATCATCAAACGAGTTGGCGATCAAAGGCTCTACTTCGCGTGCGAGTGCGGACATCCGATTTGGCAGATGTGCTATCGGCACTTTGAGGTGGCACTGAATGTCATGGAGGACAGTGCCAAACGATATCGACGCAAACACCTACTGGCTGAAGCCGGAGGCCGACATTACGAAAAGGACATCGCTGAGATACTGGTTAAGCAGAAAAGGCGTTGCATCTACTGCAATCGTTTATTTGGCGCCTATCTAGCACCGACAAGAGATCACCTTCTTGCATTAACCCACGGCGGAGGGGATTGGCCTCTGAACATTGTGCTGGCCTGCCGCAGCTGCAATTCGAGCCGCTGCAATCTGCCGTTTCGGACCTACGTCCGCATGCTTAGCCCTACGCAGAACAAACGGATTCTTGCCCATCTGGTCAGGCGTCTAAGTGATCTTAAGGATGACGCAGCAACGCGGCAGGGTTTGGATTGCTTCGATTTTGCGCTGAGGCTCAATGACACCAAGAGTCTGCGCTTCAAGATGATGAAACATAAGCCTGCAGCGCGTCGAAACCTTATGCTCAACAAGCTCTTTCCTAACAGCGCCATTGGAGTTCAGAAGGCTTACATTTCGGTGCTGAAAAGAGAGATCGAGAGGAACTCCACCTCACCTACTTCACAACCCAGTCTCTCGTGACCATCGACGCCCTACTCACCTTGTTCCCAGCGTTGCATCAGGTAAACGCCGCCGTTCGGACCATCTCAATGGTCTACAACGAGATAACTGAGAGGCGTGCGCCGGTGCTTGATCGCAAAGCACGCTTGAAGACTGGGTTCGACAGTTGGAATTTGGTTCATTGCATGCAGACGAATCGAGGTCCAGATGCGGAATCGCAACGGCCACCGATAAAGGTCGATTGTGGACTTAATCGGCAAGATAGAAGCAGGCTCTCAATCGCAGAAGACTCTCAAATCGACTTGTAGCTGAGAACAGTTCGCATTAAGGCTCGAAAGCAGATAAACCACCTGACCGGAGACTGGAGTCCACTGATTTTGGTTCCGAAGTTGTTCCAATAAGCTGTCTTTACTGAGGCTGGCCCCCAACACAAGCCATACCTCCTTTTTCCCGTCCGGATGGTCGAGCACGTCCGAACGAATCTTCTCCCAAAGAACTTCGCCCTCCGGAAGAGTGGCAGTTCCCCTTCTCCATCGGAGCACTTTGGTTGTGGACCAGAGGGCCTTGCGATTCCATCGTGCGATCTCCGGAGGTTTGGGACCGGACCTAGCTAAAACGCCCAAATTCTTCAGTGCTTGGGCCACGACGACGTGAAGTGCAGAGGCGGATACCTGATTCTCATCGCCATGCTTTGCATGTATAAGGCTGATTCTCCGGTGTCGAAAGCTGACACAAACGAAGTCCGCGATCTCTTTGCCAAGGTCGTCGCAGAAAACGAAATCAGCGTCCGGGAAATGCGTCGCAATGAGGCCATCTTCGTTCCGCCAATCGATCACGCCAAATAGACTTGATTTGACCCAGCTCCGCTGTTTCGCCCGCTGTTGCCCCTTCTCGCTTGTTACAGTTTCCAGAACGCTCTCTGTCGTGAGAAGGCCGCCCAGCCGATCCTCAGCAAACGAGTAATCGATCTTATAAAAGGATTGCGCGTTATAGAAAATATCCGGTTCCCTCATCGCAACCGTGAATTGTTCGTCGTTATTGTTCAAAAAACTAACTGCCCCATGCGATTCTTTTCCTTCTCCTTCGGTTACGAAGACACCTGCATTCCAACGCTCTCCTTGAACAATGAATCGATTTGTCTTGGAGTGATAAACGAGGGCGAACGTGTAGTGTTGTTCTTGTTGAGGGCCAACCAGTCTGCAGAAAATGACGGTGCCACGAAAACGAGGATTACCTGAATCGTCGTTGTCAACGGAAAGCTTAATGATGGTCTCTTTGGGCCACAATGCATTTCCTGCCTCATCCATCATTTCCGCATCTCCCTCAAAAATGTTAAGGACAAGGTATGTGGCTTGGATCGTCATCGGCGGTTCCGCTGGCGCAAGGTATCGCTGAAAGAATTCGGGAAGTCGTCTACGCTGGGACCGAATCAAAGCGGCGAAATCTTTGGTCCACGAAACAAACTGATCGAGACTGAACTCGTTTCGATCGACGGCATATAGCTGTTCAGAAATTCTCCCTCGAGAAAATCCAAGATAATGCCGTCGCGGGGAATCGGTCACCCTCTCGGGTGGAACGGTTGCACGGACGTTCATGCACATAAAGATTGAATCTGTGAGTTGAGGAGAAGTTGCCGCGAGATCACTGGAGGATATCGTTGATCGTTTTATGCTTGGTCCGGCTGGCCACGGATTCTGTAACGATACTCCGTGGGGTACCGACTTCTCTGTGAGGACCTTTCCAAGGTCACTTTGGTTCAATTTTCTTGTGTGCTCATTCACATATACGTCTGGGTATCTTCCTTCCGTGTCCGTGAGAAATAATAGTTTGTTGTGTGAAACCGCTGCCATCGCCCCTAAACGGATTTCGTACTGTGATCCGCTAATGAGAACCGGAGAGTTCGAAAACATCGCATAGGTCCAGAGACGCGCGTCGTCTGCTCCCGTTTCATATCCCAGGGCAGGGCCGAGAAGAATGCAGTCATCTAGTTGGAGAAAATCAGAAATGAAAGCCGAACACTGATCCCAATCAAATGAATTCAAAACTGTGCGCACTACCGCGCTTGGAAGTAGTCGGATCTCGTTTTTGAGGCTTGGCTCTCCGGGTTCGAATCTGCGCCGGAATTGACCGTCGAAATATTCCATGTCTGGTTGCGCCGACAACAATCCGTGCAGGAGATTTCTGTAACGGAATGGATCGTTAAGGCCAGGTTGTGTTTCGAAAGCTCGATAGTTGTTCCACGAACGTTTAATTGGAAGAGTGGACGAATACAAAACGATCGCGGGGTTGCTATCTCGTGTTTGGCGACGAAGGATACGTCCGATCTGCTGAATAAGTTTTCGATCGTTCCGAATGCGATTTAGGATGGCTAGAACGCGAAACCGCTTATCGTCCAAGCCCTCCGTAAGCTTATTCTGGTGCACCCAAACATCGAAATCCACTGAGCGAGGATCTGGAGTGTCTTGTTTGAGCCACGTCTCTTTCTCTTTTCCGAATCGGTCGTGGATACCAACTGCGTTGATTCCGAGCACTCGAAGCCGCTTTGTCACCGACTTCACCGTCGCCATGTCCCCGCAGCAAACAATCGCTCTCGCATCGCGAGAATGTTTTGTTTTCCGTAACACAGTCCAGAAAGTATTGAATTCAGCGCACCACGGAGTTAGGTCGCTCGGTCTCCGAGGTTCAGGGGCTTTCATTTCTTGCAGGGTCAATGATCGGATGATTTGATCGCGTTCGGCATCTTCGTGCGTGTAGTGGAAGATATGCTCCGGGAGAACTCTGAAGAGTTTGAGGTCATTCCGATATGGAGTCGCAGTGAGAAGTAGAGTTGGGACGTTAAGCTGCTTGACTGCCTGGCCCCATTCGACCGCCGGCTCATAGTGGCCTTCATCGACAAGCACCTGCGAAAGCCTCGCCGCCAATGCGTCATAGGATGACCTGTAGCGCTTGAAAAGAGAAATGAGGGTCGTGAATGTTGCGACCAGGACGACATGCGCATCCTCCTTGCCCAAGACCTCATCAACATTGCTCGGTAACAAACGCAAAACCCTTGGCGCCGGGCTAGGCCGCCACTCGGAAATGTTCCAAAACCTCTCTCTTAGGTCTCCAATCAACTGAGCGCAAAGATTTGCCCATGGGGTCAAGACAAGGGTCCATTTCGGAGGCGGAAGTGCAACGGAAAGCACCGCAATCACACCGGTCTTTCCGGTTCCGGTAGGCATCCGAATTAAGGAAGCAGTTGAAGGCTGCTCGTGGCGAAGCAGACGAATGGAAAATGCGATTGCCTTCTTCTGGTGATCCCAAAGCTTCGCTTCAAGTGGTTTTGGCAGAGTATTCATGTTTGTACCTGACACGACACTGATATGTCGGCCATCAAGTTGACTTCAAGGTTGCCGACATATACCTGTTCGAATGATCGAGGCACACGCCGATCCATCACTTTAGGGTGCTTTCAAGAGAAGAGTCACGATATCAGGCGAATGGCATCAGGGATGGAGCCCTGCGGCCTCTGAAATTGTACTGTCCGCGAGGGCTGAGAAGAGGAATTGAGTATACGGGCTTGTCGCCAGAAATGGTCGTCGTTTTCGCCGCCAACGCACTCGTTGTTACCGTAGTAGTCCAGCAGGTCGATCTATCCCTGGGCACATAGACTTTACACTTGCGCACTTTCTTCGTTTGGGGGGGGAACGATCTGCTGACATAGCCGCGTCCGGAAAAGCGATCCAGCCAAACAGCCTTAACAAGCGTTGCACTTATGACCATTGATACTCAACGTTCTATGCAGATAGAACGTTGAGTATCAATGCGTGTTCTATTTCGCACCACAAAACGAAATAGAGATGCGAGGCTTCGCAGACCAACACGTTCATGGGTACTTCTTGAGGCCAAATCAGGCAGCATTCGCTACCGCATTTTCATTATTATCAAGCATCGTTCGAGATGCTACCAAATGTCCGAAGGCATATGGTGGTGCAGTCGCAGAGACTGTCTCAATATCGACTAAGGCCAATGCGGAACACGCGATAACTTCATAAGCTTGTCCACCATTGAGTCGACGCATCAGTTCAGCCAGTGCTTGACATGCTGCGATCTGCCCAACGAAGGGGACAGCAACCGTTCGGGAGGCGAGCTGAGCCACCCCGCAGGCATCGAGTCCCTTCTCTAGTAGTGCTTGGTAGGCAGGCAAGTGGGAGACCTGAGTACCTGCAGTACCCACTTGGGCGGACCACAAATCGGAGGCTTTTCGGGAGGCGGGAAAGGTGTGTATCGACATGCTTCGGAAAGCTTCTGGCCCTCCTCCTAACCCAAACTCAACAACAAGACCGAAACCAACCGCCTCTAGTTGAGCGCGAGCCATTGCGTTGTCGACGCCACAGAGTGCGACGCGCGGATCCTCTGGTCCAAGCTTCATCCACGTTCCGAATGGGCGTTCCTCCAAGGAAGTTAGAAATCCGCGTTCTTCCAGCCATCTACCGACGGCTCGGGCCTTCTTCTGGCCTGCCTTGGTCACATCGGAAAGCAAAGATGTACTCCAGTTGGACTCAGTGATTACATCGAAATCGTTAAGAATCAGCTGGACCATACCTTTGTCAGCAAAAGGTAGACCTTGAGCCGTTTGCCATAAGCAAGCGCCTTCGCGATGTCCGCATCGCCATGGCTGGAAAGGTTCGAACGGAAGAGGGCGTATCCACCGAAGGTATCGGATTGGACCGTGATATATCCGGAGGGTTGAGTGCCTTTCCACCCCGGTGGCAAAACGAGGTATCGTCCGCCCTTGCCCAGATCAGCACCGATCAATCCTGCGTCTTCCAACGGCATCTGCCACACAGTATCGATGTTGGCTGCAAAAGCTCCAGTATCCGCCGGAGGAACGTCGATCACGAGTGGCCCTGCATCCCTTGTGTTGAAGAAGATCATGAAGTAAAGCGCATCTGGATTGGGCGTAAGTGTCTGGTTGTTCCAGTCCATTGGCCTTGACCAGTAAACAATCTCGTTTTGTTTCGAGGCCGTTTTGGTGAGCATCTCCTGCAGCATGAGGTCGTAATTGACGGCGGGCATGCCCCAGACAACTGCCTGTACGGCGCGGGCTCGGAGAACAGATTCTTTTACATCCCCGTGAGTGTCCTGAGCAGACATTACCGGGGTTGCCTGTTTGTTTTGTCCTTCGCATTCGGAGACCGAAAGCATGAAGAACGCCGCTGCTATCGATAGCGCGATTTTGGAAACTATTTTCTCCATTGGCTTCTCCTCAAACGTTAGGAAACATAACTACTGTGCAATAGCTCCATCGAGGGTGCTGTCAATCCCTCGCACGGCCATCACCGCACCCACAAAGCAGACTGCAAGGCAAACTCCCTGCACACCCAGCCATAGGTCTTTGCCTTCATGAATTGGCGTGAAGTAGAAGTCCGGCCACATATGATTGACCACGAAGTAAAACAGATACCCCGCAACAAACTCCCCAAGGATGCCGTAGAAGCAAAGTGGCAGAGCCATCTTCACTGTTGCCGTCACCGGCACCGCGGAATCACGCGCACACATCCGGAAACAAAGCCCAAAGGCCACCATCGCAAGGCTGCCCAGCTGCGTGTCATAGACCGCCAGGGTCCACGGGCAGCCCCACCACAGCGTCACGTTCTTCAGAAATGCTTCATGCACTTCCTCCATTGCACCATGCATGTAATGCGCCCACGGTCCAAAGCCGATGAACAAGCCAAAGACAAACAGCCAAAGACCACGCCGCACAAATTTAGAGCCCAGTTCCATCGTCGTCATGAGGGCTGTCCCTTTCGTTTAACGAGCGTGCTTTACAGCAGTCCAGTGGCCGCATGTGATCTCTTCCTTGGGCCAGTAGTTCTACATCTCATCAAAGCCATGTGCGGTGGGAAGATCTCGGGCTTGTCCCCGAGATGCCACTTGCCCAGCATGACTGTCGAATAATCGGACTTCTTCATTGCTTCCGCCACGATTGGCGTCAGCGCGGTTAGGCCATTCGGATCACCCGGCACAAGCACGGAAGAAAGCGAGCTGCGAATGGGAACTCGCCCCGTGATGAACGAGACGCGACCCGCTGTACAGCTGGCTTGACCGTAGTAATTCACGAGCCGCATACCTTC
This sequence comes from Terriglobus roseus, assembly GCF_900102185.1. Classification (NCBI taxonomy): domain Bacteria; kingdom Pseudomonadati; phylum Acidobacteriota; class Terriglobia; order Terriglobales; family Acidobacteriaceae; genus Terriglobus; species Terriglobus roseus. The sequence goes on from NZ_LT629690.1 coordinate 1,313,343, forward strand.
AGCGGCCATGCGGTCGAGGGTTGGGGTCGGTGCACCTCGCATCGCGCCTCCGCCATAGCTCCCAAGGTCACCCCGGCCAACATCGTCAGTCGTGATCACCATAAGGTTTGGCTTCTTACCTGCGCCGTCTGAGAGCAAGTTCCCGTCAATAAAGCGACGGCACAAACGCTGTTTGCCAAACGTGTAATCCACTTGATCGCGATGCTCATGAGATTTCCACCTTTAGGTTTCTCGATTGCTACTGATCCGGGAACCGCTAAAGACAATGGTGCAGAGCTCGCGGTCCCGAACTTATCTTGAGATACATGACCAACCACGGGGCTGAGAACTGTAACAAAGTACAGTGTGGCGTGGCATCAGGGTGGGATGATTTCGGAGTTGCCGGCCTTTGACCTGCTGAATTCCTAAAGCCGATGTGTCCTTCTGAATGGTTATGCAAAACTACTGCCCGCATTTCCAGTCCGATACTCAATGGCGGCGGGTCTTGAGACTTCCGGACGGCCTCTATCCTTCGACGCAAGGTATAGTTTTGCCATCCATGACAGCTAGTCGATACTTCGTCCTACTGTTGGCCTGTTTTCTCTTCGTTGCCACCGCGGCTCACGGTGAGCATTTGAAGAATGTCCTTGTCCTGCACATGGAAAACTCACATACGCCTGCGAACGCCGCGGCATCTCGCGCTATCCAAGAGGTCTTCGGACGCGACCCTACCGTTCAAATATTTGAAGAGTATCTTGATGAAGATCGCCTGGGCGTGGAGGGTGCGGCGATGGCCGATGTCTTTGCCCGCAAATATACCGGACAACGCTTCGCTCTCATCATGACGGTTGGGCCGCCGGCACTCCGGTTCCTCGCACAATACGGAGAACAGCTCTGGCCATCCGTTCCGAGAGTGTTTGCTGACGTCGATGGCAGGCCGGCGCAGCTTCCGCCGAACACTACCGGCGTGTACGGTTTCTTTCGCTTCGCGCCCACCCTCGACTTGGCACTTCGATTGCGGCCCGACGTGCAACACGTCTTCTATATAGGGGGCGGCGCCTCAGGAGAGATTGCGCGCCGGATCATTGCACAGAACGAGTTCCGCCCCTACATGGGGCGACTGGACTTCACCTACATAAACGGTCTTCCCCTGCCGCAACTTTTGAATCAACTCTCCGGTCTGCCTCCACACAGCGTTGTAATCTACACGACATTCTTCAAAGACAACGAGGGGAATACATTCGTCACTGCCAACCTTGCGCCCGTGATTGTCGCTGCTTCGAATGCCCCAGTGTATGGAACCCTGCAGGGCGTTCTGGGGAGCGGAATTGTAGGGGGCAGCCTATTCGATTTTGGGCCGCAGACTCATGCAGCGGCTGAGCTCGGGCTGAAGATCCTTCGCGGTACCCCTGCCACTTCTTTGGCCGTTGAGGAGGGCCCTCCCAACAAGGTCGTGGTTGACTGGCGGCAGCTCAAGCGATGGTCGATTCCAGAGAGCAACGTACCACCGAACGCCACGATCATGTTTCGCGAGCTCACCCTATGGGAGCGCTACCGAGACTACGTCTGGATCGCTGCCGGGGTGCTGATTGGTCAGACGCTTTTGTTGATGGTGTTGTTCCTCCAAGTGCGAGCTCGACAACGTTCCAATGTGGCGATTCGTGGTCTGACGATGCGGTTGGTTCATGCAACCGAGGATGAGCGTAAGCGCGTCGCCAGCGAACTGCATGACGACATTGGCCAGCGGCTTTCGCTATTGTCAGCTCAGCTTGATTCCATGGTCATCCGATCTGGAAATGAAATCGAATCGCAAGAACTGAAGGAATGCCTTCACGAGGTAGATGCTCTTGTTACGGACGTGCACGACCTCTCGCACCAGCTGCATTCCTCGCAGGTGCAGCATCTTGGCTTAGATGTTGCTCTGCGGAATCTATGCAGAAGCATCGCTCAGCGAAACAATCTGAACATCGTGGCGGAGTGTGCCGATCTCCTCCCGGAATTACGACCGGACGTCTCGGTCTGCCTCTACCGCATAGCGCAGGAAGCTTTAAACAACATCGTGCGCCACAGTGGTAGTGACCGGGTCGAGATAAGCGTTAGCGGAGCAGGAGGCCGAGTCACGATGATCGTGAAGGACTTTGGCCATGGGTTCGAAGCAGCCAAATCTCCTGCTGGTCTTGGCCTTGTAACGATGGAGGAGCGCCTGAAGGCGATCTCCGGCACTTTTTCAGTGTCTTCTAAATTGGGGGTCGGCACCACGATCAGTGCTTCGCTACCCTTGCGCGAAGCAGTTGCGGGGCACAAGACAGAAGAGACGCAACGCGGCTCTGCTGCTTGATCATGCTTCTCACCTTAGGATTCGTTCCTCAGCTGTTTTTCAACTCAGCGGACAAGTCTGGGAGTCATATACTGCCTCCCCGCTAGCACTTCCCGAACAGCATGTACCAGCTCAGAACTTGCCGACTTCTTGAGCACATAACCATGCGCCCAACCGCTCAAGGCACTCGCTGCGATCTCTGGATCCTCGTTCATCGTAACGATAAGCAGTTTCGTATGCGGTGCGAACTCAGCCAATTGTCGCCTGGCTTCGTTTACTTCGAACGACGGCATCGAAAGATCAAGCGTGATGAGGTCAGGCCGCAACAGCATAGCCTCGCGCAAAAGAGTGCGACCGTCAGACACGATACCAAGCACCTCGAACTCCGGTTCAAGCAGCTTCCGAAAAGCCTCCGCAAGTCGGACATAGTCTTCTGCAATAAGAATCCGCTGTCGAGTCATTGCAACCCTTCTTACAAAAGCAGTCCGCTCATCGACCAAAGTCTTTGGACGATGAGCGGCGACATCCTTAACAATTCTAGCCAAAGCGACAATAAACGGACTACCGAACGATCCGGTACTGTCACTGTGGACAGCAATTTCAATTGGAAATCGTTATTGGTGTATTCGGAGCGTACATTTTGCGACTTCTTCTAACGGGCACATTAGACTTTGGATAGAGGCTTCCTTTAGTCCGAGCACCTACATCGCGAATGGACTCAGAGTTGACTAGGATTTTGCGGGCCGAACCGGTGTCGCACAGCGAGGTTGTATTTTGTGCGAGGGAATGCCTGAGCCAGACCCGCGGAGTCTGGCTGTGGCGTCAGTCCCACACTATCGTGAACACCTTCGGGGATGCCGCGCACCCGAAGGTGTTTCGAGCTTGGACTCGCAGGAGCGATCCCCTCTTTCCATACTCTTGGCGCAACGACTGTGTGGTGGTTGAGAGGATCGATCTCACCCGCCATCATCTGCGACCACTATGTCGCCTTCTCGAATCACAGAAACAGCACAAAACTTTGCAGAGAAGTGGGACAACAACCTACACTTGCCGGGCTAGAGGGAAGACCGAAATAGGTCGGCCTGGGAAGGGCAGGGAACGCGAACGTTTGCGCCGGTCCCCGACAGGCATGGTCAAGGGCGCTAATTCGATCTCGCGGCGTTTCCATGTCGGTTCATGTTCAAAGACATAGCACCCCAACGTCGGATCTGCCGTGGTCGCGCCTACACGCTTGCCCCAAAGAAGGACTTCGATGACATCGACCGGTTTCACGAAACCCTCGTTCTTGTGCCCGAAGCGCGCCGCACTCGCTGTCGTGGTTTCGAGCTACGGAGTAAGGCTAATGGACTCACCGTGGGAGTCGGAACGAGCAGGTCCAATCCATCAAGGGAATCGAGTGCCTTCAGGACTCGCAAGAACGTCTCGATCGTGGAACCCCTCCCGGATTCGAGATTCCTCAACGCCTTTTCAGAGATGCCTGCCCTTTCAGCCGTTGAAACTTGATCCAGGTTCCTGGAAAGCCGCAGCATTTGGATGCTGTTTCCTAGTTGTGTCTGAAGCTCTTGGATCGACTTGAAGGACGAATCTGCCATAACGGCATACTAGTGCCGATTATCTCGAGAAAGTCAAATAAGTGGTAGTTATCTGCCGCTTATGTATCAATGTGTGGGAAAGCGCTTGGATGCTTGACACGTTCAACGTGAGGCATGTTTCCTACTGGTGTTTGAACAAGCAAGTTCCGCGCCATAGAGGGTTTGCTTCAGAATCAAGCGATTGATGCGGAGCGTTCGAAAGATGTGCCTCTTTACACAGAGCTTTCCACATTCGGACAAACTTCGGTAGTTCCTTTAAGCCTGCGATGCAGCCCTATGCGTGTCAATAAGCATTTCCTCGGCGCTGAATTACAAACCCTGAAATCTGGTCGTCAAGAACATTTCGAAATACGAAGCCATACCTGATCAGACAATGTCAGCGTTATAACGGCATCTCTCATGAGCATTCCCAGTGAGGGGCCACCCTCGAGAACTGGCGAATCGCTCATCGTACCGAAATGCTAACCTGCGAAGACAACTGAAACTCACACCGTCGAAGGAGAACTTCGTATGTCTGTGTCCCTCCCCCGTAAAGCGTTTCTTCTCTCTCTCCTATTCACTCCGTGTTTCAGCGCAGTGATGACTCCGGTCTCGCTCCATGCGCAGGTCTCAACCGGGGATGTCGTAGGCAATGTAAAGGATTCCAGCGGCGGCATCATCGCGGGGGCCAAAGTCACCCTCACGCAAACCGATCGCCAGGATGTGAGAACAGGTACTACAAATGGCTCGGGTGACTTCGTATTCAGTTTGCTTCCAAGCGGCAGCTATTCGCTGACGATTGATGCGCCGGGCTTTGGTCGTTATGAGATCAAGTCGTTCGTCGTATCTGCCGGTGACCGCCGCCGTATGGACGCGACACTTTCGATCGCTGGAAATCAGCAGCAGATCGATGTCACTGCAAGCGCCCCGATTCTGGATGCTGACTCGAGCAATCTCAGTACGCAAGTCGACCAGCGACAGGTTGAAGATCTACCACTGAACGGACGCAACTTCGTACAACTCGCTCAGCTTGCTGCGGGTGCCAATGAGGGCACTTCGTCTGCCATCTCGAATGGAAACCGTCCGGATGATCGCCGACAGACATCGGCCGTCGTTGCGAATGCACAGTCTGACACCTTGAACTACCAGATGGTGGAAGGCATCGACAACAATGAAGGAACAGTGGGAACCATCGGGGTACGTCCATCCGTGGAAGCCATCGCGGAGTTCCGCGTGATCACAAATGTCCCCCCGGCCGAAGTTGGGAAGACACCCGGTGCGATCGTGAACCTTATCACCAAGGCCGGCACCAACCGGTTTCATGGCTCGGTTTATGAGTTTGTGAGAAATGACATTTTTGATGCGCGGAATTTTTTTGCGACTGCTGTGGTTGTGCCTCAGAAGCCACGTTTCCGACAGAATCAATTTGGCGGCAGTATCGGCGGTCCACTCGTTCGGCAGAGAACCTTCTTCTTCGCCGACTACGAAGGCTATCGGCGGATTGACGCGACAAACGCGCTTGTGAACAACCAGGTCCCGACTGCCTATGAGGTCGCTCATCCTGGCGACTTCTCCGATCGCGGGGGACCTGTGTTGACTCCCACACAAATCAACCCAATTGCGACGAAGTATTTTGCTCTCTACCCAGCACCAAACAATGGGGCAACCACGTTCACCTCCTCCTATCCCCAAACGCAGAACAGTACGACCGCAGACCTGCGCGTTGACCACAGGTTCAATGACAAGAATAGTCTGTTTGGCCGCTGGACCTATAACAATGTGAGCACCATCACCCCAAGCGCTCTCCCGGCTGTCGGAGGCGTCGACCCAGGCGGGTCCGTATCATTCCCCGGCCCGGCGTCACAACAGGCACAGCAGTGGCTGCTGGACTATACGCACACATTTACTCCTCGGCTATTGCTGGAGTTGAAGGCTGGATATACACACATCAGCAATGTCTCTCTGCCTCTGAATTACGGAAAGTACTTCGGCAATGCATTCGGCATCGTGAACTCGAATGTCGATATCTTCACCTCCGCGTTGCCCACCGTTTCTATAACGGGCTACGCGCCATTGGGTGTCTCGTCATCGCTTCCGCTGTTCGATCGGACCAATACCTTCCAGTACAGCGGGACACTGATCCAGGTGAAAGGGCGGCATTCTCTCAAGTACGGTGCAATGCTGATCCGTCGTCAAATTTTCAATGAGCAGCCAACCTCCGGCTCCGGAGCGTTCAGCTTTACGACGAGTCCGGCTTCAACAACGGTGTCCACTGTGACCCCGCTGGTGAATCTTCTTCGCGGAAATGTTTTTCAGGTGTCGCGTGTCGTGCAGCTTTTCCCGCGCTACTTGCGCAGCTTTGAACCGAGCCTCTTTATCCAGGATGACTGGAGAGTGACAGATAAGCTCACGTTGAACCTTGGTATGCGATACGACATTCTCACCCCGGACAAGGACAAGTACAACCACATCTCGCATTTCGATCCTGTCTCGGGAACCTTCCGCGTTGCAGGTAGCGGCGCATCCGATACGGCGGATATTAAGACCGACTACAAGTCGATTGCTCCACGCTTTGGCCTCGCCCTCAATGCGACTCCCCGTACGGTATTGCGCTCGGGGTATGCGATTGTATTCTTCCGGGACAACACCGGCCCATCGGTACCGTTTGCGGATCCACCGTATGTGGGGACCTACCAGCCGAACCAAAACTCCACCAATTTTTCCGACCCACTTCCATTACCCACGCAAGCGTCAACGACCACACCATCGGGCGCTCTACGCGGCATGGCATTGAACTATTCGAATTCCTATGTTCAAGAATTTAATGCCAACATTCAGCGCGAACTCGGTTTGAGCACCGTACTGACGGTGGCATATGTGGGTGAGTTGGGGCGCTCCTTACGTACTTCGCCGAATGTGAACCTTGGACCATTGGGACAAAGTGTGGCGATGGGTACGCGTCCGTTCGCGTCGAAATACCCAAATGTTACGGATATCTACAATATCCAATCCAACGGTGCCTCGAGCTATCACGCCCTCCAAGCCACTGCAGTAAAGCGCGCCGGTCATGGGTTAACGGTGCAAGCAAACTACACCTGGGCACACGCGTTGGGGAACACCCAAGGCTTTTCGGCAGGGGGGCTGTATACAAGCGCAGATCCGGCACACTTTGCGACGGTTGAGTACGGAAACAGCGAATTAGATGTACGCCATCGGATTGCGATGATGTTGAATTATCGGCTGGCATTTGCGGACAAGCTCTCTGGCTTTGCTGCTGCTGTGGCAAAGGGATGGCAGGCGAATGCGATTGACGTATGGGAAACAGGGCAGCCCTTCACGGTCTTGAATTCCGCTCCTCGGACGAATACGGGTGTTGGCTCGGATCGGCCGAATCAGATCGGCGATCCAAATACCGGACCGAAGACCAACAGCCGCTGGTTCAATACTGCCGCCTTCTCCGCCCAACCATTGGGAACCTTGGGGAGCACCGCAAGGAATAGCCTGTACGGTCCGCATTTCCGTCATTTCGATCTCTCGTTGTTCAAGGACTTTGCGTTTTCAGAACGGGCGGAACTGCAGCTCCGAGCAGAAGCATTCAACCTTACCAATACGCCGAACTTCGGACAGCCGGGATCGACTCTGGGGACCGCCACGTTCGGAGTGGTGAACTCACTTCGTACCAATGCACAAGGACGGCAGCTGCAGTTTGCGGCACGCCTCACCTTCTAGCGATAGACGGATCGGAGAGAACGAATATGAAATATTGGAAGATCGGAATCGTCGCGCTGCTCTGTGTGGCCCCCCTCTCTGCTCAGGTAAAAACAGGCATCGACGTGTTGGAAGACGACCACTTCTCGCAGTTGAAGCAACTGGTTTCGAAGCATGGGGGCCATCTTCGGCTCGGCGTGCTGACCAACCCTGTAGGCATTGACGGGCACGAACGCAGAACCATTGATGTTCTACGCACCGATGCTCCGGCTGCTGTACGTGGCCTTACTGTGACAAAGCTGTTCAGCGCAGAGCATGGTATCAATGCTGCGGTGGACAACGTGCACATCGTAGAGGATAAAGATCCCTCTAGCGGTTTGCCGATAGTCAGCCTTTTCGGAGCCACGGAGGAGCAGCGCCATCCGTCGAAGCAACAACTGGAGGACCTCGACGCGATTGTGATCGATCTCCAAGACGTCGGAGTTCGATACTGGACCTTCCAAACACTGGTCAAGTATTTCGTTGAAGCATCTGCGGCGAATCACCTCAGCGTGGTCGTACTGGACCGACCCAATCCTGTAAACGGTCTCGATGTCCAGGGGCCTTTGTCGACACAGGGCAGAGAGAACTATGTCAATCCGATCTCGGAACCCATGAGACCGGGAATGACGATGGGAGAGTTGGCACAGTTCTTCAATGGCGAGGAACACCTCGGAGCTGATCTCACGGTGATCAAGATGGCAGGGTGGAAGCGCCAGGATTGGTGGGACGATTCTGGGTTGCTTTGGGTAAATCCATCCCCAAACATTCGTACCCTTACACAAAATTTGGTCTACCTCGGCACGGGACTGCTTGAGGGGACGAATGTAAATGTCAAAGGTCCGACGGAGCCGCCCTTCGTACGCTTTGGAGCGCCATGGATCGTAGCTACCGATTTAGCGCGCTATTTGAACAACCGGAAAATACCCGGCGTAACCTTCATGGCGATCTCCTACGTTCCGACTGGCGAGGAACATTATCCCTATCGCGGACAACGTGTCGAAGGGGTTGAGGTAATCGTGAACGATCGCTCAAGGGTCGATGCTCCCGAACTGGGCATCGAAGCGGTATCCGCGTTGTGGAAACTCTATCCCAAAGACTTTCAGATCGACCGCGTGGATAGGTTACTCCTCAACAAGAGCGTGTTGGAGCAGATTAAGAAGGGAGTCGATCCGCAGGACATTGCAAAGGGTTGGCAGCAGGAGCTCAATACGTACAAGGTCAAGAGAGCCAGATATTTGATCTATTGAGTCTGTACCGTCGAAGGATACCCTCGGGGTCCAGATCGTACGTTCGGAAGTGGGAATTGTTATTGAACCTACACCTCCGGATTGTCGGCGGTTCGGCGTGCTGTTTGAGAAGCTGAGGTCGGTCGCGCCTGAACTCCGAGGATTGCACGAAAGTAGCAGCGAACCGGTTGGGGGCGCTTAGCAGCCACCTACCAGAGCGTTACCGCCACAACTTCAGGTGCCGTGGGAACTCCATCGGCCTCGGAATGTCAGTTGTCACAATCGTGCTTCGCTTACAAGACCGTTAGCCTTGAGTGCACGAATATCCCGAATCGGCGGGAGCCCAAAACAGCGGCTGTACTCGCGGCTGAATTGGCTAATGCTCTCGTATCCGACTTCGTATGCAGCGGTCGTTGCATCTAGGCCATCCATCAGCATGCGTTCGCGCGCGGTTTGCAGTCGCAGCATCTTCTGATACTGCAAGGGACTCATCGAGGTCAGTGCCCGAAACTGATGGTGAAGCGTAGACACGCCCGTCCGTCCTGTATGAGCGAGCTCTTCGACACTCAACGGTTTTCGTGAAGTCCGCGCGAAGCCAGGAGATTGCTCGTGCGGTTCGCTGAACGAGATCCCGCGTGTTGCTATGGCGCGTAGCCGGCTGGCCTGAGGGGTTTTGTGTAAACGGTAGATAATCTCACGTTGGATCAAAGGACTCAGGACTCAAAGCACTTGGAGACGATGCGAGCATTGCAATCCTCAACGAAGTCATTGCTGACGAGCGAGAGCACTACAGTATCCTCGGAAATCTCATTCGCTCGCGGGGTACGTTTCCGCCGTTGTCACCGGAAGAGGCAAAAGCGGCTCTCGGTGAACTCGTCGCCGCGCGAAACAACGGGAAAAGGCAAACTGCGGCATGGATTGGTGACGCAATCTACGGGGTTAATGATGGACTGGGCTCAATTTTTGGTATTGTTTCAGGCGTTTCAGGAGCGACACTCGGCAATAGTCATTTCGTCCTGATCGCAGGCATGGCTGGGATGATTGCAAGTGCTTTGTCGATGGGGTCTGGAGCGTATCTGGCGTCGAAGAGCGAACGGGAGATCTACGAAGCGGAGTTCGCACGAGAGAAAACAGCTGTGGAAGTGAATGAAGCTGAAGCCCAACAGATTTTGTCCTTGAGTTATCAGATTCGCGGACTGCCGCCTAAGGATGCCGAACGGTTTGTTCATCATCTATCCAGGAACAAAGCGCAACTCATCGCCGCACTTGCAAGAGAACAGCTGAACACCACAGAAGAAGGATTAAGTGAGCCAATTGTGTCGGCCATCTCAGGAGCGCTGTCGACCGCTATCGGTGCGTTTATACCGATCATTCCATTTTTCTTCTTGAACGGGATTCCAGCTGTCATTGTGGCAGCGATCGTTTCTCTGCTTGCTCACTTCGTGGTGGGCGCCGCAAAGTCCCTTATCACGATTCGCTCTTGGTGGGCGAGTGGTTTCGAAATGACTTGGATTGGAGCCCTTGAGGGGGTTGTGACCTACGTCATTGGCATCGGTCTAGGGAAACTAGGTGGAGCTTCGTAAATCAAACTGTCGCATTCAATGTTGGGCGAAACGCCTCTCATCGCAAAGCAGATCGATATCCAGTCGATAGCATCAAGGTATCTGGCACTATGACATGGCTATGAAGTGACACCCTGAGTCATGCCAACACGTCCGACAAATTCGGCGCTTTCGCCATGGTTCTCTGCGGGCAGCGTATTTGTACGTATCTGTTATTCAGTAGTTTGAAGTGGAACCCTGGATGTTTTGGGTTCGACTCTTAATGGATAGTTGTAGGGGGAAGAAACGAGAAGGCTTCACCGCAGGTCAGAGACTCCGAAACTCTCTTCTGAAAAGTAACGAACTGTTGAGTGCGCGATGAACGCTGAGAACCGAAGGACTATTTCGAGATGTATGCGTTTAGTCCCACTGTAACTGGCTTGCCATCGACCGTGGCATCCGTTACGACGTTCCCACCGCTCGTCGCTACTAACATCGTCTTCCCGCTTTTTGATTTTGTTGGTGTCTCCAGCATGGAGATTCTGATGACGAGTTCGTTTCCTTCGATCGTTACCTGCATTGATATCCTTTCGCCTCTTAAGATTGTGGTTGCATCGATGTCGCGTCGCACACCAAACCGATGCGTCCGACGAATCAGCCGATAAATAAAAAGTATTAGACCATGGCGTATGGATGTTTCACGCTGAGAGTCTCAGGCGTTCGCGGACGCCAAAACGACTTACGGAGAACTCTTTATGGCTTCAAACCGTGGTGATCGATCTCCCCTCGTAGGTTCTCTTGTCCCCTTGACGAAAGAAGAGATCGGGACCGATGCGCACTCGCATGTTCTGCGCGGTCGTGGTCGATTCCTTCGATTGCCACAGGTGACGGATACCGTTGGACTGTCGAAAACAAGTATTTACGAAATGATCAAACGAGAAGCGTTTCCGTCTCCGGTTCCGATCGGAAAACGCGCAGTGGGGTGGATTGAAGAAGAAATCAGGGGGTGGGCGGAGGAACAAATTCGTCTCAGAACTTTGCAACGTCGCCATTCAACCAAGGCATTGGATCAAACGGTTCGGGGCATCAGGAAGACGGCCTAGCATCGCGAATTGTTTTCAGCGGACATCCGAACCGGCAGCCTATATGCCGTTCACGGATTTATCCGTGACTCCACAGTTGGTCTAGTCACTCCACCATTGGTCTAGCTTGCCAGCGCTGCAATTCCTTTGGCCAACTGCGTGTCGACATAGTCCGCCCACCATTGCATCATCTTCGCTCGTTGCTTGATATATTTCGCTTTGTTGTATGCGCCTTTGACCTTGTTCTCTTCAACATGAGCGAGTTGCATCTCGATCCAGTCCTCTTCGAATAGGTTCGACTCATACAAAACAGTCGACGCAACTCCTCGAAAGCCATGCCCGGTCATTTCGCCCTTGTATCCAAGACGATAGAGAGCGAATAGGATCGTGTTGTTGCTCATCGTCTTGTCCTTATCATTCGCTCCAGGAAACACCTTCGTTCCATTCCCTGTGCGAATCGAGAGATCTCGGAGAATCGTGACGGCTTGGTGTGGCAACGGCACGATGTGAGAACGTCTCTTCTTCATGCGCTCGCCTGGGATTTCCCATTTCTCTTTATCAAGCTCGAATTCGGCCCAGTCCGCTTCGATTAGCTCCGCTGTTCTTACCCAGAGGTAGGCCATTAAGCGCATCGCGTAGATGGTCAGAAGGTCGCCCTTGTAGGTCCACATCTTCGCCAACAGCTGGGGAAGATCGCTTTCATCCACCCTCGCGAAGTTCACCTCCATCGCCGGTTTCAAGATGTCGGATGGCTTGAAGTCGGCTGCTGGGTTACGCGTCGCCAATCCATTCGCAATGGCGAACCGGAAGATCTGTCCAATGGTTTCTTGGGCGCGTTTCGCAACATCGCGAGCGCCGCGGCCCTCAATCGCAAGCACTAATTCGCGAACGTCGGCTGCCTTCACGTCGTCGACAAACTTGTGCCCAATGATGGGGAAGACGTCGGCTTCAAGACGGCGCATGACCTGAGCGGCATGTCGGGGTGATTTGCCAGTGGCCCAAGTGGCCCACCACTTCCGAGCCACCTTCTCAACGCTGCTTTCCGTCCGACGAAGGAGTGTTCTAGCGTGTTCTTCTTTTGCTGCTGCGTCTACCTTGCGCTCTTCCATTGGGTCAACACCGCCAGCCAATGCCTTCCGAGCTGCGAAATGCAGATCGCGGGCCTCCTTGAGCGATACAAGAGGGTACTCGCCTAAGGCCATCATCTTCTCTTTGCCTTCGAAGTAGTAGCGCCATCGCCATAACTTGGAGCCAGACGATGTGACGAGAACACAGAGACCACCACCGTCAGTCAATTTGTATGGCTTGGCAGCGGGCTTTGCGTTCTCGATTTCTCGAATCGTAAGTGCCATGTCTGCCTCCAAATCGCGGATATATGCGATACCCGCAATTCGTCCCAACTATACCCGCATCCGTACCCGCAATAAAGTCAGGCTCTCTCCGCACGACTAAGAGCCATTTCGAACGACAAAATTGCGCAAAACCTTGTATTTATGAGGTTTTTCGACGTTCGGAGAGGTTTTAGAGAGTCCGGGGAAGTACACCAGAAAAGGAAATTGGTTGCCCCCCAGGGATTCGAACCCCGATTAGACGAGTCAGAGTCGTCGGTCCTACCATTGAACGAGAGGGCAACACAGATACGGAAGAGCTTCCGCTTGCTTGTGTAAGCGAGTCGCTTGCGCGTCTCAACTGACTTTCTAAGTGTACGAAACAGTTGCGATTGAGTCAAACCGCCGGGGTTAGTTCAGTGTGGCTGTGCGAAGCCACCCGAAGCTTCCCGCTGATGCTGGCACAATGCCCTGCAGGCGCCTGGTGTGGACCACGATGTTATCTGGCGACCACAGCACCAATGTTGGCTCATCCTCTGACAGAATGCGCTGCAATTCCAGGTAAATCGTCCGGCGTTTTGTGTTGTCTATTTCCGCTGCGCCTTGGGCAATCAAAGCATCTACACGTGGGTTACTGTAGTGGCCACGGTTGGAGCCTTTAGGAGGCATCATCGCAGAACTGTAGGCGTAGCGGAAGATATCCGGGTCTTCGTTAGAGCCTACCCAGCGCAACACGTACATCTGGAATGCGCCCTTGGTGACGTCAGAGTAGAAGGTGCCAAACTCGTTCTGGCGCAGGGACAATTCGATGCCCGCATCGCGCACTTGCTGCTGCACGACTGCTGCTAGCAGACGCATCGTATCGTCAGTGGAGCTCTTCAGCGTTAGATGAATCCGTGTTCCGTTTTTATCTGCGTGATAGCCCGCTTCTTCTAAAAGCTGTTTTGCTTTTGCAATGTTGTGTGCATAGCGGGTGAGGGAATCGTTTGCATTCGGCGCAGCCCAGTGGCCGTTCGGTAGTAGTGTGTCCTGCGACTCGGCCTGTCCGTGGTACAGCGCCTGAATGATCGCGGGGCGATCGACGGCGTAAGCAAAGGCTTGCCGGACACGCGGATCGCGTAGTTGTGGATCGGTTGCATTGAAGGTGATGTAGAGCACGATGGAGCCGGGCTTCGCTTCGACAACGAGGCGAGGATCCTTTTGCATTACGGCAACCATGTCGCCCGTGAGTGCGTTGGAGGCCGCGTCGGCAGAGCCTTTCTGCAGTTCCAGCGCGCGGGTGATGGCATCGGGGACAATGGCGAAGCGCACACGCGGAATTGTTGGAGCGCCTCCCCAATAGTCTGGATTGCGCGCCAGAACCACTTCCTTATCCTGCTCTTCGCTGACAAAGCGAAATGGACCGGTACCGATGGGATGGTCGCCCATGTTTTGTCCTGCACCCTTCTCGACAACGGCGCTGAGCTCATCGCTCATGTTGAAGAGAAGGCTGGCGTCAGGCTTTTTCAGGTGAACGATGCAGGTATGAGCATCGGGAACTTCCGTGTGATCGACGCTGGCAAAGTTGCCGCTCTTGGCGGTGGTGATGGCACCGTTATGCATCGAGTCGATCGACCATGCGACGTCGTTTGCGTCAAGTAGCTTGCCATCATGGAAGTGCACTCCATCGCGGATGTGCAGCACAAGTGTTAGCGGATCGCGCCATTCCCACGAAGTGGCAATCGCGGGTTGCAGGTTGTAATGCTGATCCTTGCGAACAATGGAATCGAAGAGTAGCGCGCCGATGTGTTCCGCCTGCGCATCGGAACCGATACGAATATCAAGATTGGTCGGTGAGTTTTCAATATCGATGACAACGGTGTCACGGTCAGGACGTTCGTGGCACGCGGCCAACGGCAGGAGACTCAGCAGAAGCGCAATGCAGCTGACGCGCTTCCTCATGGCAGCGTGATCCTTCCCAAAATTGCGGGCCTTGTGGCTCCGGTTGCGGAAGGGACGTTGCCGGGAAGTTCATGCCAACGCAGCCAGGCCAGGAGTGCGAAGGCCATGGCTTCTTTTGCTTGTGAAGGGACGCCGAAATCATCGGTGGTGCTAACTGTGACGCCGAGCGGTTCCAGGCCGTTGCGCAGCATTTTCATCAGCGTTACGTTCTTTGCTCCACCTCCTGCAACGATGTAGTCCGTGGATTGTGCAAGGGGGGCGTTCTGTCCCAGGAAGGGCCAGACGATACTGCGATACGCGGCGAGGATGCTTTCCGCTGTGAGTGCCGTCGCGGTGGCGATGACGTCTTCGTCCTTCGCATTATGCTGACGGCAGGCAGCGATGAAGCGTTCCACATAGGTCTTGCCGAACTCTTCACGTCCGCAGCTCTTTGGTGCTGGCAGATGGAAGTAGGGGAGTTTCAATGCGTTAATAAGCACTTCATGGATCACGCTTCCACGCTTTGCTGTTACTCCATTGCGGTCGTAGCTTTTGCCAAAGAGTTGCTGCATGCAGGCATCGATCACCATGGAGGCCGGGCCGCTATCAAAGGCGAGAAGCTTGTCTGTGCCTGTGGGAATCGCTGTCATGTTTGCAATGCCGCCAAGATTTTGCAGAACACGATTGCGCTTGGCATGTGCAAAGAAGACACGATCGAACATGGGTACCAGTGGTGCTGCTTGTCCTCCTGCAACCATGTCAGCAGGTCGGAAATCGCTGACCACGGGCAGACCCGTGCGTGTCGATACTTCGCTTGCTTCACCAATTTGCAGTGTGCAGCGTAGTGGCTCTCCTAAAAACTTTGCTACAGTTCCTTGGTGATAGATCGTTTGTCCGTGCACACCAGCGAGTTTGGCGCGGATGCCGCTTTGTTCCTGCGCCTGAGTGATGCAGTCGCCATAAAACTCGCCGAGCCGCCAATGCAACCGGGCGAATTCCGCTGTGCTCATCGCAGGTGCATCCATCGAGGCAAGCACCGCTTCGCGAAGCTTCTTTGGATAAGCGAACTCTGTATGTGAAAGCAGCTTCAACCGCGGTTTCGCAGCATCTTTTGTGGGCGTGATGCGGACGAGCGCAACATCCACGCCATCGGCAGATGTACCGCTCATTACACCCGCTACGATCATCGCTTTCTGCGTCTTCATTCGGCAATCTCCCGCTTCAGTTCGGCAAGCAATTGCAGCGCCTCCATGGGCGTCATGCGGTCTACATCGAGCTCGCGAACACGATCCACAACGCGCTGCGACAGTGGTGTGAAGATGGTCATCTGCATCGGTGGTGCTGTTGGCTGCGCGGCTTGTCCGGCTGCCGCGATGGATGCTGACTCCGCCTTCTCATGCATCTTCAACACGGCGCGAGCGCGTGCGATGACTTCTCGTGGCAGGCCTGCAAGCTTGGCGACTTCAATGCCGTAGCTGCGGTCTGCTGCACCGCTCTCTACGTGATGCAGAAAGACAATTCCTTGCGGCGTTTCGCGGCAGGCCACGCGCAGATTCTTCAACCGTGTCAGCTTCTCTTCCAGCAGCGTGAGTTCGTGGTAATGCGTTGCAAATAGTGTGCGCGCGCCAATGCGTTCGTGCAGATGCTCGACCGTAGCCCATGCGAGCGAGAGGCCGTCGTACGTGGCAGTTCCGCGCCCCATCTCGTCCAGCAGAACAAGGCTGCGACGCGTTGCGGAGTTCAGAATAGCGGCGGTCTCAGTCATCTCCACCATGAAAGTGGAGCGTCCACGCGCAACGTTGTCGCTGGCACCGATACGCGTGAAGATGCGGTCGACAAGTCCCAGCTTCATCGCCGCGGCAGGAACGAACGAACCGCTCTGCGCCAGGATGACAAGAAGCGCGGCCATACGCAGATAGGTGGACTTACCACCCATGTTAGGGCCGGTGATGAGCGCCAGAGACGGGCCGTTGTCGCTGTCGAGATAGCCGGAGTTGGGAATGAAGCGGCCCGTGCCGTTCTCTTCCAGTCGAAGTTCGACTACGGGATGTCGAGCCTCTGCAAACTCAAGGACGGTGCTATCTGCGATTACTTCTGGCTGTGTCCATCCGCGCAGCGCGGCGAGATGCGCGAAGTTTGCCAGCAGATCAATCTCAGCAAGGCGTCGAGCCGTGTCGCGCATACGCGGAGCTGCGTCGAGCACTTCACGTCGCAATGCGGCGAAGATGCGGCGCTCGATTTCTCCCAGCCGTTCCTGCGCTGTCAGGATCTTGCGTTCGTAATCCTTCAGCTCAGGCGTGGTGAAGCGCTCCGCGTTTACCAGTGTCTGCTTGCGTTCGTAATCCGTAGGGACGTTGGCGAGGTTCGCCTTGGTGATCTCAAGGTAATAGCCGAAGACGTTGTTGAAACGAACCTTGAGGCTGCCGATGCCGGTGCGTGTGCGTTCGCGTTCTTCAATGGCCGCGATCGCTTCGCGTCCACTGCGGGAAAGGCCACGCAGTTCGTCGAGTTCGGCGTCTACTCCGGGTTGAATTGAGTCGCCTTCACCAAGACGCAGTGGTGGTTCTTCAACAATCACTTGCGCAATGCGAGTGCAGACGTCGACGAGCGTATCGAAGTTATTCTTGAGCGCCGACCAGCGACCATCTTGTAAATCCTGCAGTGCGTCATGAATGGTGGGCAATGTTGCCAGTGTGCGTCCAAGGGCAACGACCTCGCGCGGTCCTGCAGAATCCAGCGCAAGACGTGCTAGCAGTCGTTCCAGGTCAAGCACGCCTTCCAATGCACGACGCAGGCGTTCACGTGCGGCCAGATCATTCTTCGCCTGTGCGACCGCTTTGTGCCTTGTTTCGATCTCTTCTGCATGGATGGAGGGCCGCAGTATGACTGCACGCAGAAGGCGTTTGCCCATCGGCGTGCGGCAGGCGTCAAGCGCGTAGCACAGCGTGGTCTGCTGATTCTCACCGCTGAACAATGGCTCAACGAGTTCCAGATTCCGCACGCTGACCGCATCCAGCTCAAGGCATGTGGTGCGCTCGTAGAAACGGGGCACATCGAGATGCTCGATCTCTTCATGTTTCGTCGCGCGCAGATAATGCAGCAGCGCACCAGCTGCAATCCCAGCAGACGTTTTACCTGCGAGTCCAAAGCCTTCCAACGAATGCGCGCGATAGTGGTTTTGCAGCAACGGCAAAGCGTACTCGCTGGTGAAGACCCAATCCTCTACCGGTGTGCGCGTGCGGACACCGGAGAGCAGATCGGCTTCGGTATCGTCTTCGCCGTTTAACTCGGCTTGCCCACCGCCCAGATGCAGACTGGCAGGCAAAAGGATTTCGCGCGGACGATTGCGTGCGACTTCTTCCAGCGCAAGATTAACCGCGTTCGCACCGCGAAACTCCGTGGTGCGGAACTCTCCAGTGGAGAGGTCCAGCATGGCCACGCCGGATGATTTGCGATCTGCGCCGACTGTTAGTGCGGCAAGGAAGGTGTTCTCGCTGGCGGCTGCTGTGGGATCAAGCGCCGTCCCGGGCGTCATCACGCGTGTGACTTCGCGTTTGACGATGCCCTTTGCCAGTTTGGGGTCTTCCATCTGCTCGCAGATGGCAATGCGATAGCCCTTGCGCAACAAGCGTTGCAGGTAGCCTTCCGCGGCATGATAGGGGACACCGCACATGGGCTGCTGGCGTTCGCGGTCGCGCGCGGTAAGGGTCAGTTCCAGTTCGCGGGAAGCAACAATCGCGTCGTCGTAGAAGAGTTCGTAGAAGTCGCCCATGCGGAAGAACAGCAGCGCATCGGGGTGCGCGGCCTTGGCGGCGGCAAACTGCTGCATCATGGGCGAAAGCTTGTTGCCTTCGACGGTGGTCTTTTCCGGGGGCATCTCTTCCGTCAGGATACCGTTTCGTGGGCCCTACCGCCTGTGGAGGACCGGGGGCGAAACATCGCAAACGGTATACTAGATGGTGGCCGCAGGCCCGCTTGTTCGTGTCCATTTTCTGGCTCAAAGTCGCTGTTGTACTGTATGGCGTTGCCTCGCTGGCGGTGCTGCCTGCCGTGCTGTACGACCGTCCCCGGTGGCGGGCTGTGGCCATCCCGGCTACGGTAGCGGCGCTGCTGTTCCATTTCGTCTCCGTTGCGGAGATGCTGCGGTCGGCCCACCATCTTGTCCCGGTCAACGCGAGTGAGATTCAAGCGGCTTTGGGGCTGCTTCTGGCTGCCGCGTTTTTGCTGGTCTATGCGGCCTACCGGACGCTGACAGTGGGCGTGGTGCTGCTGCCTGCCGTGTTTCTGCTGGGACTACTGCCAGCGTTTGCGCCGGGCACGCGCGACATCACCGTGCCGTTCATGAATTCCGCATGGTTGTGGCTGCATATTGGGCTGCTGCTGGCCGCTTACGCTGCGCTGTTTGTCAGTGTGCTGGCATCCGTGCTGTACCTGATCCAGGAGCGCCGACTGAAGTCGCGTTCTCCGCGCGGCATCCTGAGTAAGCTGCCGCCGCTGGAGACCACAGATCAGATTGCGCTGAAGTCGTTGCTGGTGGGCTTGCCCTGCATGACGGCGGGTCTGCTGATCGGTACGGCGCTGGCGCAGATGACCTACGGCGCGTCGTATTTCCGCGATCCAAAGGTTCTGCTCAGCTTCACCATGTGGATTGCCTATGTGGCGATGATTGCCATTCGTAAATCCAGCGGTCTGCGCGGACGCCGCGCCGTGTGGCTGTCGTCATTTGTGTTCTTCATCATGCTTGCCGTGTGGTCAGCGGACCAGGTGAGCAGCGTTCACCAGTTTGCGGGGCGCCCGTGAGCCTGAGCCTGCTGGGAGTCAATCACAAGAGCGCCCCGATTGATGTACGTGAGCGACTGGCCATTGCGCCGGACCAGCTCGCCGATGCAATTCGTTCTCTGGTGCAGCATCCTGGCGTACACGAGGGGTTGATCCTCTCCACCTGCAACCGTGTGGAACTTCTTACGGAGCATGAGTCGGCGAGCGATGTTCGTGCATTCCTGTCGGATTACTTTTCAGTACCACAATCCACGCTGGCGCCGCATTTATACGAGTTTCGCGAGGATGAGGCGGTACGCCATCTGTTCCGCGTGGCGTCGTCGCTGGACAGCCTTGTTGTGGGTGAGCCGCAGATTCTGGGCCAGGTGAAGGAAAGCTATTCCGTTGCGCGGGAAGTGGGGGCTGTCTCTTCGACATTGGAACGCCTGCTGCAGTCTGCGTTTACGGTTGCCAAAAAGGTCCGTACCGAGACGGAGATTGGCTCATCCTCGGTCTCCATCGCCTCGGTTGCCGCCGACCTTGCAAAGCAGATCTTCGGGTCGCTGAAAGGGAAGCAGATCCTGCTGGTGGGAGCAGGCAAGATGAGCGAACTCGCTGCTCGTCACCTCATTGCGCAGGGAGCTACCGGCATCCTCGTCGCGAATCGCACGCCGGAACGGGCGCAGAAGCTTGCTGAGCAGTTTCACGGCCTTGCTGTGCCATTTGCCGATCTGCAACAGCACGCGCCAAAGGCCGACATTATAGTGACCGGTACCGGCTCACATAAGCATCTGTTCAATGTGCGAGACGCGCAGGAGATTCTGCACAAGCGGCGCGGGCGCCCCGTATTCTTTATCGACATTGCGGTGCCACGCGATGTTGAGCCGGCCGTAAACGGCGTAGACGGAGCATTCGTTTATTCCGTGGACGATCTGCAGCAGGTGGCCGCAGAAAATCTGACGGCACGATCGGAGGAAGCCGCAGCCGCCGAGCGCATCGTCTCCGACGAAGTCAGTCGGTACCAGCAGCGGTTGCAGATTTTGGATGCCGTGCCTGGAATTCTTGCGCTGCAGCAACATGCTGAACAGTTGCGCTTGGCCGAACTGGACCGTGCACGCGCCAAACTTGCTGGTCTGTCAGCAGAGCAGCAGGAAGCCGTGGAGGCCATGACGCGCTCCATGATGAACAAATTCCTGCACGCCCCCATGACCGGCCTGCGCAAGAGCGCAAATGATGGTGATGCAGTCGCGGTGGACATTATCCGCCGCATGTTTTCGCGCGATCGCTAATTTTTCATTGTGGCGCATTTTGCGCTCTCCCCCGAAAGCTCCTTCGTTCTGAAACTCTCATCTCAGGAGAGAGTGGAGGTGACGAGCCGTGAATAATGCACAATTCCACGAACCCAGGGGCTTTGGAGAACACGCACGTGGTGTTGCTGCTGAGCGAGCCCATGAAATGGGTTGGGATCTAAATCAGGAACAACGCGCCACGCCGCTGAAGGGAACCCAAAACTCCTACGGCGGGACTGATTACGATTACGGCGCACAGGACTTCGGCGATGAACCGCTCAACATGGGCGGCAATCGGCCAGAGGAGATCAAGAAAGCGCTCGATGTTCTAACGAAGGAGGACTGAGCCTATGGCATCCATCGACAATACGAAGATGCATGCGGGCCGCGAGGATGCGGTACCCGGAAATGACAAATCGCACGCACATTCTTACGCGGCGCACCTCGGATCGCAGGGTAGCGTGAAGGCCTCGCCGGTTAACGTGGGCAAACAGGGATTGGAGACAGATGCAATCCGGCAACCACCACAGGACCCCAGGCGAAACGGTAAAACGCATCATCGCCAATAGTTTTTTGTCATCGCTATAAAGAAAGGCGGCCCTTCGATTGGGCCGCCTTTCCTCTTGCTGGCTGTTCAAGCATTTACATCACCACGCCGCTGTCCTTCGTCGCATCGTCTTTGTGTTTATTTTGCTCATCCGGCGATTTGTGATGCAGGTCCAGGCCGAAGTGCGGCTCGTCCTCGGTTCCGGTGATCTTCACTGGAATCTCTGCCCCCGCGCCATTGTGATGAAAGAACGGATCAACGGGCTTTAGCAGAAAGCTCTTCCACTTTGAGGCGATCATCTCTGACAGCTTGGCTTCGGTGCGCACCTTGCCGAAGAAATCAAACTGCTTGCCGTCCATGCTGTATGTGCCTTGCAGGTTTACTTCGCCGCCGGGCAGTGTGTAGTGCAACGTGGAAAATTCCAGCCTGCCATTACGACTGACAAGTTTGCCCTGCATGTTGGAAGACACATCTGGAGCACCGGGTTTGGCCGCTTTCGGATCGCCCTGTGCGCGCAGACTCAGCATGTCCACCTTGTCCTGCACCTTTGGGTTAGTGAAATGGATGTTGCGCAGGGTGAATCCGCCGTTCATCTCCAGCTTTTTGGTCACGCTTTCCTTGCCATAAGGAATGCGCAGATGCATCTTCATGCCGATGTTGCTTTGCATGATGGGCGGTTTGGTTTTCACCGCAAGCATCAGGAAGTCGCGCAAATGGCCGTTAGGAATGTTTATATCGAGATCGGTGATGTGACCTTTGCCTTTCACATTGACGACAGCTCCAGCGCAGCTGAACTCAGAGTCGCCAAGCTTTGCATTGACAGGTTGCAGATAGGTGTCGCCACTGGTGCCATCAATGATGGCGTGGAAGGTGGTCTCTAACGGCATGGGATAGTCCGCGGTATCCAGCGTGAAATTCGGTGTGTGTGTGACGCCGTCCGCAACAATGCGATCAAGCTGGCCGTCGAATTTTCCTGTCGAAGACAGCATCCCACCGATGCCCTTGATCGTTCCCAGATCGGCATTGTCGAAGGTGTAGTTGCCATTTACGAGCGAATCGCCGGGCTCTTCGTTGTTCCACGGACCAAAGTCACCGGTTGCGTGAATATCCCCTTTGGGAATCGCGTTCACAAGCACCGCGTCATACTTCCACGGACGATCCGGACCGACATCACGCATACGAATGTGTTGCAGCTCAAAGTGCTTCGGATCCTTATCTGGCTTGAAGGTGCCAATGATCAGGTGTGAGTTCTCCACCTCAATCTGATCGACAAGAATCTCAATCTTGCCTTTTTTCTTATGCGGATTCGGAGGTGCCGCGGCACGAGCTTCCCGTGGCGGAATGTGAATCTCCATGCCGCTTACATAGACTGTTCCAACGTGGGTTGGCTTCACAAATAAGCCACTTAGGGGAGCATGGAAACGAAAGTGTTCCATCGCAATCAGTGGTTCTGTTGCTCCCGCTGCCACGACGTCATCTGGTGCATAGATGCGCAGCCCGGTGCCAGAGACTTGCAGACCTTGCATCAGCGAAACATCCAGCGTGTCCAGCTCCACGCGGCTGTTGAATCGAGTACTTAGCGTGTCAATCACACGGCCCTTCAGGATGGGACCCGCGCGATGCACCATGATGTTGCCAACGACGATCAAGACAGCGAGGACAATCAGTGCGCCAATTGCTATCCACCGCCAGACCCCACGCCGTTTTAAAGGCGGGCGTGCTGCAGTTTCCTCATTCACCACGAACTTCCTCCAGCCGCACAGCTTTTGCCGGGATGGACAAAATCGACAGCTTGTTTGCTTCTGATGCAAAGGATGGTCGCGGGGTATAGCCGCGGTGCGGGAGTGGGCAGGCGTTCCGGGCCGCAGTATGATCACTCCATGCACCTGCGAATTGGTTCCCGCGGCTCGCGGCTCGCGTTATGGCAAAGCAATCACATCGCTGCGCACCTGCGCGCGCTGGGACACACCACTGAGATTCTGATTATCCGCACGACGGGTGACCGTATGCAGGACCCCGCCTTTGCCGCGACGATCATCGGCCCTGATGGCAAAACACCAGCGAATGTCGACGGCAAAGGCATCTTCATCAAGGAAATTGAAGAAGCACTTGCGGCTGGAACGATTGACCTTGCGGTCCATTCGTTGAAAGATCTTCCAACGGAGTTGGATGCGCAGTTCACGCTGGCGGCGATTCCGGAACGCGCCGACCCGCGTGATGTTCTGCTAGTTCCGGACTGGTTGCAGATTCACACGCTGCCTGCGAATGCGCGTATTGGCACGACATCACCACGTCGCATGGCGCAGTTGCGCGCTCTCAATCCAGAGTTCCAGTTTGTCGCGATCCGCGGCAATATCGACACACGCATCCGTAAGCTGGGGCGCGGTGATTGCGATGCGTTGGTATTGGCTGCCGCAGGAATTGATCGCCTTGGAACAAGGCTGTTGAAGCCAGTGGAGCTTGATCCGCGGCATCCAGAGTTTGGTCGTCCGCCGCACATCGAGTGCATTACGCATCCGGATCACGATCATCTTGCCGATCATGACCACGGTGATGAACTTCCGGGACAGGCGGATTGGATTCGTCAGCGTTTTGATCCAGAGATGCTATGTCCTTCACCGGGGCAGGGTGCTCTTGCGATCGAGACACGCGCAGGTGACACAAGGACCATTGCCGCTATCCAGGTGCTGGACGATGCGACGACGCGTTATGCCGTGGAAAGCGAACGCTGGCTGCTGCATGCGCTAGGCGGAGGATGCTCGTTGCCCGTTGGCGCACTTTGCATTCAGGAACAGGGCCGCGCAAAGCTTCATGCAGTAGTGGCAGCGCCCGATGGCGAATGCGTAGTGACTGCGACGCTATACGCGGCAGAAGGCGAATCCGCACAGAGCTTCGGCTCGCGTGGTGCCCAGACGCTAGTCGAGCAGGGCGCGCGCGAATTGCTGGCGGAAGGCTTTGCCGGGGTGGAGGCCGAGTAACGCTTGGCTCCCCGTGTTCTGGTCACACGTGCCCCGCACCAGGCATCGGCGCTGGGAGATGCACTGGCCGCGCATGGTCTGCGCGTCGCTTCCGTACCCACCATTGCGCTCGCTCCTCCCAGCGACGAGTACGCCACGCTGGACCGCGTTCTCGTCCGTCTGGATGAGTTCGATTGGATTCTGTTCACCTCTGCGAACGCAGTTGCTGTCTTCGCAGAAAGGCTTGAGGATGAGGCTGTTCCGTTAACCTGCGGCATCGCCAGCATTGGCGCGGCTACCAGCAAAGCATTGCGCGACGCGGGCTTTCCTGTGCGTCTGCAGGCGCAGACAGCCATCGCAGAGTCTCTCGCGAAATCGCTGTTACCACACGCCCGTGGTGCCTCCATGCTGCTGGTGCGCGCAGAGCAGGGAAGAGACGTCCTGATCGAAATACTCGAAGAGGCTGGCGCTGAAGTCACTTTGGCCCCTGCCTATCGCACAGTGATTCCTACGGAATCGGTGGAGCGGTTGAAACGCGAACTGCCTACGGTAGACGCCATCACCTTCACCAGTTCCTCTTCGGTGCAGAACCTGTTTGCGTTACTCGATGCTGCCGGTCTGACTCTGTCCAAGGAAATGGTGCTGGCATCCATTGGTCCTATTACCACCGCATCGCTCAAGGAGCAGGGACTGAGGCCCACGGTAGAGGCGCGAGAGGCCACCGTAATATCGCTGGCTTCCGCGGTTGCGACGGCGCTCCGACATCGCGCATAAAAATCTTTGGAGACGGGTGTAAGGTTCGCTCGCTGGCTGCGTGTTTCTCAGTGAGCCGCAGATTACGGCTCTGAAGGAGAAACCAATGAAGTGCAATGAATGCCAATGCGGTGAAGTCTGTGTCTGCGTCATTTGTGGATGCAAGCGGAATGGTTAGTTCCTCAGGCGGCTACGGAACATCTCATTCTGTAGCCGCTGCCATGCCTGTAACCACACAATTCGACACACTTCTGGAACACCGAGCGCAGTTTCTTGCGTTTTTGGAGCGTCGTCTGCATGACCGCAATAAGGCAGAAGACATTCTGCAAGCGGCCTACATCCGTGCGCTGGAACACGAAGGCAATGTGCAGGAGCATGAGTCGGTTGTGGGGTGGTTTTATCGAGTCCTGCGTAATGCGGTGATCGATTCGTACCGCAGACACAGTGTGGAGAACGAAGGTCTCGCAGTGCTGGCGAGAGAGATGGAAGATGCCGCTACCCCGCCTGTCGACCTGCGCGATGAGGTGTGTCTTTGTTTGAAGTCGGCGGTGGATTCGCTGTCGCCTGACTATGCGGAACTACTGCGCGAAGTGGATCTTGCAGATGAACCGCTTGCTGCCTATGCCCAGAAGCGAGATTTGACCAGCAACAACGCCGCAGTGCGAGCGCATCGTGCGCGTGCGGCTTTGCGCAAGGCGTTGATCCGTTCCTGCGGAGCCTGTGCGGAACATCATTGCGAAAACTGCACCTGCAAACGCTGTTAATGAAGAAAGGCATGGCTTGCGCCATGCCTTTTCTCGTTCCTGGTGAATCGGATTAGTCGATGAAATCGACCTTTGCCTTGTGTGGGATCACGCCGCGCTCATAACCCATGTCCAGCAGCTTCTTGATGGCTTCACGTCCGTCGTCGCCGTAGTTCAGGGTGCGCTCGTTCACGTACATGCCCACAAACTTGTTGGCCAGGTTTGGATCCAGATCACGCGCAAACTGCATGGCGTATTCCAGAGCTTGCGGACGGTGATCCAGCGCGTGCTGAATGGAGTCGCGCAAAGCCTGCGTGGCAATGTGCATGGACTCCGCACCCAGCGAGCGGCGGATAGCATTGCCACCCAGCGGCAACGGCAGACCATCAGTCTGTTCGCGCCACCACTGGCCCATGTCCAGAATCTTGTGCAGTCCGTTATCGCCGTAGGTGAGCTGACCTTCGTGGATGATCAGGCCCGCTTCGAACTCGCCTGCAACCACGCGTGGAATGATCTGGTCGAACGGAACGACCTCATACGCCACTTCCGGATGGAAGAGACGCAGCGTCAGGAATGCAGTCGTTAGTTCGCCCGGAACAGCGATCTTCAGCTTCTTCACTTCGTCCGTTGTGTACTTGCGGGGAGCCACGATCATCGGGCCGTAGCCTTCGCCCACTGAGCCGCCACACGCCATCAGGGCGTATTCGTCCTGCAGGTAGGGGTAGGCATGGAAGCTGATGGCGGTCACGTCATAGTACGGATCGTGAATGGCACGCTGGTTCAGCGTTTCAATGTCCGTAAGAACGTGGGTGAACTTGTAGCCGGGGACGCGGACCTTGTTCGTTGCAAGGCCGTAGAACATGAATGCGTCGTCGGAGTCGGGGCTGTGGGCCACCTTGATCTCTTGTACGCCTGTCGGGGTGGTGCTCATGAAATGGTTTGTCCTTCAGGGTGTTCAGGTAATTGGGGGAGGAAGTTACGACTTAACGACGAGCCACAGCGGTGGCCATGCCTGCCGCAGCAAGAACCTTGATGGTGTCTGCCAGAGCAAACGGAGCCACAGCGCCACCGAGCGCCACGGAGAAGGGAACGTGCAGCGACACGCTGAACCACGCGGAGCCGCAGGCGTAAACCAGCAGCATGGCCGCAGCGCCCGCAGCAGCAAAGCTGACGTAACGGCGCGAACGCAGCGCAGCAGGAATACCCGCAATTGCTGCTGCCAGCGGATATGCGAACAGATAGCCGCCTGTAGGCCCCAGCAGGCGTGCCACGCCGGGCAGACCAGCGGTGGTGAAGACCGGCATACCTGCCGCGCCTTCAGCCAGATACAGAGCCAGCGCGGCGAATCCTGCAGTTGGTCCCATCAGCATGCCCACCAGGATCACCGCAAAGGGCTGCAACGTGAACGGAACTGGCGTGAACGGCAGAGGTACAGAGATGTGTGCGCAAAGCGCGATGAACAGGCTTGCGGCCACAACAGCCGATGCCTGCAGCGCAAACGATACCGAACGCGACTCGCCCGCGATGGCGGGACGCAGAGAAGACAGAGAGATACGTGACATGGGCCAGGTGCCTTTCATTTCTGATTGTACCGGCTGTTACGCGTGATGCGAGATCAACGGTATTCGGGCCTCGAAAGAGTCCCCGTTGGACGACGTACCCCACCTGCGGGTGTAACGCCAACATCAGGATCGCGCAGGTCGCCCAGATTTTCATTGAAATAGGCGCGGTCAGGCCGTTTGTGTAGTGGAGAATCCGGCGTGTCGGCGGCGGGCGTTTCTTTTTGCAATCCTTGCCCACGGCTGCGCGTCCGTACCGATTGCGATGACGCCACGACGCCGGCCGCCAGATCCATGCGTGGATGCTGCCGTTTCTCCCGCACGGCGGACTCAGATCGTGCGGGAGAAGAGGAAGTCGTCTTACGCATGCTGCGCCACAACGCAACGATGCTCAGTAGCAAAACAACGCAACATGCGGCGGCAATTTCAGCGAGCGTTTGCATAAAGACCAGCCGAGAATACAACCACCGCACCGGGTTCTCAAAGCAGGAGAGCCGCTTATACCGGATTTGGCCTCATGGATAGCATTTTCACCGTAAAAAGGAGGTATCGAGTGGGGTGCCACCTCTTGCATCGCACTGCATCCACGCATCTACTGGAAGAAGTGGAAACGCAGCAAAAAACGACGCAGCTCCGCGGATTCGCAGCCACTCTAGGCCGCATCTGTGAGGCTTTCTACGGAAACCGACGCCGCCTGGCGACGGGCGCGGCGGCATTGCTGGCCATCATGGTTGGTTACCACGTCGTCTTTGGAAAGAATGGCCTTACGGCCTATCAGAATAAGCGCCACGACCTGCGTGATCTGCAGTCACAAAGTCAGCAGTTGGAGCAGGACAATGGGCGACTGCGCAGCCACGTGGAACGCCTGACGAACAATCCGGATGCCATTGAGCATGAGGCCCGCGAGGCGCTGCACTACGCGCGTCCCGGCGAAGTTATCTACACTCTGCCTTCGGATCAAAAGCCCGCTGCAAAGTAACTCAGTCCACGTGCAGTGAACCGTCCAGATCGACGGTAAGACGATCCTTCGTCACCAGCATCGAATGTACCTTCAGCGAATCCAGCGCCACGTTATAGCCGGTACTGTCCTTTGATTTTGCCAATGCCGCACGTAGTAGCTCTGCCGCATTTAGCTTCATGCTGGCGGGCAGTTTGCGCTGCAGGAAGGGAACCAGCAGGAAGTCGAGTTCCTTGTTGCCGGTGAAGCGGTCCACCCGTGCGTCGCGGAATCCGATGGATTCACCCTCAGCCTGCGGGACTACGGAGACGTCTGCCATAGTGTTGAATCCCACACCCACACACTTGCCAAAGACGCCGGCACCCAGACGCGAGTGCGTGCTGACATGCACCACCACGCGGTCGTCCTGGAAGCTGACGGTGGCCTGATCGATATACACGTAGCAAGCAGAATTGCGGTCGCCGCGCAGGTAGTAGCGGGCGTCCGGAGCATTGAAGAGTTGTTCTTTGAGGGTCCGTTCCAGCGCCGCCGCAGAGACTTTCAATTCAATGGCGCGGGCGTTCAGGGTAAGCAGCGACATGAGCAACAAAACCGGGAGCAGAAGGCGCTTCACAATTCCTAGAATAGCGCTTCGCAAGATAGCTGTAGAGGGGCTACCGGGGCCCGGTGGGGGAGTCAAACTGCGTTTATTTGCCGCCGAATGTTTCCACGTCGCTCGAGGTCGCAGCACCACCTTCTGAGAGCGCAACAGGAACCGTGGAGGGTGTCGTCTGCGAGGTGGGTCCAAGGCCCAGCTTGATCAGCGCGCGCGAGTCCGGTACCAGCTTGGTCTGCCAGCCGTTATCGCCCTGCAGCTTCTGCATGGCAGCCTGGCTTTCGGCATCCCAGTGGCCGCTGGCTTCCTTCAGGTAGCCAGCCTTCACCAACGCCGTCTGTATCTGCGCGGCGCGGGTGTCGTCCATGGCACGCTGGTGCGGTGCGGCGGTCTGGGTCTTCTTGTGTTTCGCTGTAGGGCCCCGCTTCACGCGAGAGGCCTGCAACGGGAGAACGGAAGAGAAGAGGAGCAGAGTCGCAGCGGACGCCATATAAAAGCGCATGAAAACCTCTAACAGCTGAATTTCTTATCCCGCAATGTGGACCGTTTCACCCACACTACACACTGAAAGAACCCCGGCGCAACCCGAATGTGGCGGGAATGTGAACGTCCTTTGGGGACGGATTGCGCCATAGGTACAAATCGGCGGAAGTTGGCGTTCGATAGAAATTTCACAAAAAAAGAGGGTCGCTCCAAGCTGGAGCGACCCTCTTTTTGTATTTGCTGAAATTAGCGGGTGAAAGAACCCACGGCGTGCGTTTCGTCGTCCCGGACGTCGAACACGGTGTACAGCTTGGTGATCTGGAGCAAATCCTGCACCTTCTTGGTCAGGTTCAACAGCTTCAGCTCGCCGCCCGCGTTCTTTACCGAGGTGTAGGCGGAAACCAGCTCTCCGATACCCGAGGAGTCGATGTAGGAAACATCGCCCAGGTTGAGGAGGATGTTCTTGTCGCCCTTCGCGACGAGATCGCGGATGGTGTCACGCAGGGTGACGGAGCCTTCGCCCAGGGTGATCCGGCCGCTCAAGTCGAGAATCGTAACGCCGTCCACTTGGCGCGTGCTTACCTTGATGCTCATCGTCTGTGTGCTCTCCTGCCGAAGGAATCGGCGAAATTGAAACTTGGGAAATCTGCGGTCGTTAAGTGGTTCAGGCTGCGTCCTGCGCGGGAATTCGGTGCTTAATAAGTGTCAGCTCAGTTCCCGGGGACAGTTGGCGAAAGTGTACCTCATCCATGAAGGCGCGCATAAGGAACACCCCGCGTCCCGAGCCGCGGAGGATATTCTCCGGCGAAAGGGGATCGGGTATGGCTTCCTCATTGAAGCCGGGACCCTGGTCGCTGATGCGAATGACAAGGTCATCGTCATTTGCTTCAAAGCTGGCCGTCACTTCCTTGTCGCTGCTGTAGCTGTTGCCGTGGATGACGGCGTTCACGGCTGCCTCGCGGACGGCCATGGCGATGTTGGAAATGTCGTCTTCCGCGAATCCGGCGCGGTTGGCGAAGGATTCCGCCTCCTGCTCCACACGATCCACGGTATCCAGCGTGGACGGCAGGGTGAAGGTTGTCCGTGTTGTAGGTGTATTGGGCAACGTGTCTCGGTCCCTGGCCGCTTGGTCTTGCTGGCAGTGTGCTTTCCCCGCGCAGGAATGTCAAGGCGCTTACGCACACGATTGTTACGGACCGGTGATTTCGCCGATCGCGATAGCTTCGATAGACTGCCGGAAGGGCATTCAAAAAGCACCAGATTCCGGGCAGAGAGGAGCGGTGACGCATGAACGAACAGCTGGTTCGCCGCACGAGTCTCTCCTCGCTGCTGGGGTATCCCGTACGGGCGCATGACGGAAGCGTCCTCGGGCGTATTGCCGAGCTCGTCGTAGCGACCGAGGACTCCGGAACGCACATCAGCACACTGCTCCTGACGGCTTCTGGCCGGTTGCGTAATGGCCAGGTCTATTCCGTTCCTCTCACCGCGTTGCGTTTCAGCCATACCGGCGAGCTTCACATCAGGCAGGATGCAGATCAGCCGCAGGCCGTGGAGATTCCGCATAGCTCCGTGTTGTTAGAGCGCGACCTGCTCGACCAGCAAATTATTGACGTACATGGCCATAAAGTGGTGCGTGTCAACGACGTCGACCTCGTATGGGAGACGCACGATGAACTCCACCGCCTGCGCATTGCAGAGGTGGAAGTGGGCATGCGTGGCGCGGTTCGCCGCCTGCTCCGTGGCCTGCCATTGAATGCGGTGGATGCGATGGCGCATCGCTTTCAGCCCCGCGTCATTCCATGGGAGTTCGTCGATCTCATTGACCGCGATCCTGCTCGCCGCGTGCGTTTGAAGATTGAAGGCGACCGCCTCTCGACCATGCATCCGTCAGACATCGCGGACATCCTCGAAGAGCTCGCACCCGCAGAGCGCGAGGCAGTGTTCGGCTCGTTGAATGAAGAGATCGCAGCCGAAGCACTGGAAGAGGTCGATCCAAAGCTGCAACGTTCACTGCTGGAGGGCATGGAGTCCAGCCGCGTTGCGGACATCGTAGAAGAGATGGATCCCGGTGCCGCAGCAGATCTTCTTGCAGAGCTGCCAGAGGAGCGTTCCGAAGAAATTCTTCTTGAGATGGAACCGGAAGAGCGCGCCGAGGTCGAAGAGCTGCTGGAGTTCCCGGAAGATTGGGCCGCAGGCCGTATGACCACGGAGTATGTGGCCGTTCCCGAAGATGCGGATGTGCACCAGGCAATCGAAGCATTGCGCAGTTTCGAGGGCGATCTGGATGCAGTGAACGAAGTCTTCCTTCTGGACAGTGATGGTCGATTGAAGGGCGCTGTGACGTTGTCGAAACTTGCACTCTCCAACGGCGAAACGAAGCTGATCGATGTGAAGGAAGCACACTTGCACACATGTTCCATTGATGCTGGAAGCCGCGCTATTGCTGAGCAATTCGATAAATACAACCTGCGTTCGCTTGCCGTGTTGGATCACGACCGTCAGCTCGCAGGTGTTATCTATCCGGAACACGTGATTGCTCTGCTAAGGGCGGGGCACTAAAGCATGAGGATTCTTTACGCCGGGCAGATTACTTCCTTTGATTCCGCGTGGTATCGCATTCTTGCGTTGCGCCGAGAAGGCCATGAAGTTTTCGAACTGAACACCCTGGATTACCGTCAGCAAAATCCTTTGCTGCAGAAGATTGAATTTCGACTCGTCTGGGGACCAGAAGTTGAGCGCCTGAATCGCGACATCCTGTCGATGGCAGAAACCTTGAAGCCAGACGTGGTGTGGGCAGACAAGGTGCTTTTCATGAAGCCCTCCACGCTGGAGCATTTGCGTAAGAAGGGCATCGTCACTGTCTCGTACATGATTGACAACTTCTTCGGCCCGCGCCGCGACCCGGGTTGGAGGCTGTACGCCAAGACCATCCCGTACTACGACCTGCACTGCACGCAACGCGACGTGAATGTGACGGATTACAAGAACGCCGGCGCACGCGACGTCATCAAAATCCAAACAGCCTATGAGCCAACCATCCACTTCGCACCGCCGGAGGGCTGGAGCGATCGTGAACGCGACCGTGATGTTTCATTCGTGGGTACACCGTACGATCAGCGCCCAGAGTTTCTTACACGACTGGCAAACGAAGGTGGCTTTGACGTCGCGGTGAATGGCGGGTTGGTGTGGAAGCCAGCACTGGAACGTGTGGGCGGTGTTGCGTTGTATCGCGGTAACGGCGAACTGCGGAACGACGACTATCGCGAAGCGATCTGGCGTTCGCGTATCAATCTGTCATTCCTCACGCATTCCAATCAGGATGAGTTCGTTCACAAGAGTTTTGAGATTACAGCGTGTGGAGGATTCCTACTGGCCGAGCGTTCTGCCGGACACGCAGCGCGATTTGTGGAAGACGAAGAAGCTGTGTTCTTCACTGGGTTGGAAGAGTGCATTGAAAAGGCACGGAAGTATCTGCATGACGAACCGGCGCGTACACGTATTGCACATGCGGGCTGGCAACGCGCTCTGAAGTCCGGCTATGACAACGACACGCAGGTGCGCCACATTGTGGAACGGCTGGAACCATTAGTGAGAGAGATGCAGGGAGCGGCATGACGTTCGATCTGGAGAAGCAGCCATTCACCAACGAAGCTTCCTATGATGTTTGCGTCATAGGTGCTGGCGCGGTGGGCATTGTGCTTACCGTGCGATTACTGCGTGCCGGGAAGCGTGTGCTGCTGGTGGAAAGCGGCGGAACTGTCTTCGAAGACGCTTCGCAGCAACTCTATCGCACAGACGTAACGGCGCAAGCGCACACAGGTGTTCACGTCGGACGCTTCCGTACATGGGGTGGCACCACCACGCGATGGGGCGGTCAGATTCTGCCGTTGGAGCCCATTGATTTTGCACATCGGGACTGGGTTCCGCATAGTGGCTGGGACGTGTCACGCGAAGAGCTGATGCCGTTTTATGCGGAAGCGATTCAGTACGAAGGCCTGGGTGCTATCGGCGAAGACGCCGCGGTTTGGAAGGCTCTGGGCATGTCTAAACCTCAGCTTGGACCGGATCTTCAACCGTATTTCACGCGTTGGCTCAAGCAACCAAACTTCACGAAAGTCCACGGCGCGGAGATGGCGTCTTCGCCCAATCTCACTGTGCTGGTACACGCAAATCTGGTGGATCTGGAGCGCGCGGAAGATGGTGCACACATCCGCGCCGCAATCCTTCGCAGCCTGAATGGCACCACCGCGCGTGTAACTGCAAACGAGTTCGTACTGGCCACCGGAGCCATTGAAACCTCGCGCTTGCTTCTTCATCTGGAAGAGCAGCATGGATCTGTGTGGAACCCGAATGGCCTTGTCGGGCGCGGCTTTCAGGATCATGTGGACTGCGACGTAGTGGATGTGGAACCGCTGAATCGCAATCGCTTTTTCGAAGCGTTCACCAACGTGCTTCTCAATGGCTACAAGTTTCACCCGAAGTTTCGCCTGACAGCGCGCGCGCAGGAGCAGCACAGAATTCTAAATGTCGCGGCGACCATGGCCTTTCACGACGACACAGAAGAGCGTGGCGCGGCAGTGAAAGCCATCGGCAAGCGCCTGCTCTATCGCCAGTGGAAAGACGTAGACAGCACGCAGGTTTCCGCGTTGATGCAGAATCTGCCGCTGTTGTTCCGGCAGACGTGGGCTTATGCAATGCGTCATCGCGTGTACGTGGCTCCGGATGCGCGCATCACCATGCGTGTGCACTGCGAACAACAGCCCGATACTGAGAGTCGCATCACGCTCACGGAGGATCGTGACGCGCTGGGCATGCGCCGCACCAGCCTGCGCTGGGTTATTTCAAAGTTGGAACTGGACACCATGCGGACCTTCCTACAACTGACCGGTGACGAACTGGCGAAGCAGGGGATTGCGCGCTTGAAGCCGCGCATTGATCTCACATCGGACGAAGCGATGCGTGCGCACTGCGACGATGGTCTGCATCACATTGGTGGCACGCGCATGTCCGCGGACCCTGCGAAGGGCGTAGTCGATACCAACCTGTGCATGTGGGGAACCAAGAATTTGCGACTATGCAGCGCCGGCGTCTTCCCAACCGGCGGCTATTCCAACCCTACCCATACAGCCCTGGCACTGGCGTTACGCCTGGGTGCAACGTTGGCATAGTCCTAAACCGCACAGGAAACGCTTAGGGGATACTGCATAAAGATGGTCGATACGATTCAACTCGCGGACACCGGAAGACGCACAACGCGGCTTGGCTTCGGTGGGTCCAGCCTGATGGGCAGCATGGATCGTCGGCAGTCGCTGCGCACCTTGGAGTGGGCTTTTGACGCGGGTATTCGTCATTTTGATGTTGCGCCAATGTACGGCTATGGCGAAGCCGAGGCGTGTCTCGGCGAGTTCCTTTCGCGGCATCCGGGCGAGGTCACTGTCGCGACAAAGTTTGGTATACCTCCCGCCAAGCATCCCGGCATGATCGGCACCGCACGCCGACTTGTAACTCCGTTGGTCAAGGCGATTCCTGGATTGAAGAAGCGCGCGCAGCGCGTGGCAAAAAGCGTTGCCGGTCCGCGCGAACCGCGTGACCTATCGCCGCAGAAAGCCGCTGCATCGCTTGAGAAGAGTTTGCGCGATCTTCGTGTGGAACGCATTGATCTGTTCCTGTTGCATGACGCAACAGCAGAAGAAGTACACAGTGCGGCGTTGCTGGAGTTTCTGCAAACGGCCAAGACTGCAGGCAAGATTGGAGCATTCGGCATCGGCACGGATCGCGCGCACGTCGAGGCCATCCAGAATGAAAGCCCCGGTTATGCGCAGGTAATCCAGTGTGAGTGGTCTGTCTTTGATCCGACTCGTTCAGACGCTGCTTTCCGCATCCACCATCGTTCGCTTGGTGACAACTTTCGATGTCTGCAGCAGTGGTTGTCCGTATCGCCACTTCGGATGAAGGAATGGTCTACAGAAGTGAATCAGGATCTATCGGACGGAGGCATTCTCAGCGAATTGATGATGCGCGCCGCTTTGCAAATGAATCCCTCCGGCTTGCTGCTGTTCTCGTCGAAGAATCAGAAACACATCTCGGAGAACGCGGCGTTTGCTGCGCCCTCGCCAAGAGATAAAGCGGCCCGCAAGCTTTACGAGAAGGTGCAGCAAGCTACTGATTCTATCCACGCGGAGTGTGACGCGTGAAGTGGCTGAAGGTCTGGCGTTACCGCATCCTGTTCTTCCTCGCCGCACTTGGCCCAGGCTTCATCACGGCCAACGTGGACAACGATGCTGGCGGCATTTTCACGTATTCGCAGGCGGGTGCGCAATATGGCTACTCGCTGTTGTGGACGATGATTCCCATCACCATTGCGCTCATTGTGGTGCAGGAGATGTGCGCGCGCATGGGCGCGGTCACCGGTAAGGGGCTCAGCGATCTCATCCGTGAAGAGTTTGGCCTTCGTCTGACCTTCATCATCATGCTGTTGCTCGTGGTGGTGAACTTCGGCAACGTCATCGCTGAGTTCACGGGTATTGCGGGCGCGCTAGGTCTCTTTCATGTCAGCAAATACATCGCTGTGCCCGTGTGTGCATTCCTGGTATGGGCACTTGTTGTGAAAGGTGACTACAAGAGCGTGGAGAAGATATTTCTCTTCGCCAGCGTGGTCTATCTTGCTTACATTGCAGCAGGCGTGCTCGGCAGACCCGACTGGCACACGGCATTGGTCGAGACGGTAAAACTGCCTGATCGTTCCCTGTGGCACGACCGCAATTACGTGTACATGACCATCGGCGTCATCGGTACCACCATCACGCCGTGGATGCAGTTTTACCTTCAATCGTCCATCGTGGAGAAGGGCGTGACGGTGAAGCAGTACAAGGCCACGCGTCTTGACGTGACGATTGGCTCCATCTTCACCGACGTTGTTGCGTGGTTCATTGTGGTGGTGTGTGCCGCCACGTTGTGGATTCACGGTGTACGCAACATCAATGTCGCAGCCGATGCCGCAGAAGCCATGCGGCCCATCGCAGGCGACTACGCATTCCTTCTCTTCGCTGCGGGTTTGTTCAATGCATCCTTGTTTGCGGCGTCCATCCTGCCGCTTTCCACTGCGTACACGGTCTGCGAAGGTCTCGGCTTTGAGAGTGGTTTGGATCGCACTTGGAAACAGGCGCCAGTCTTCTATTGGCTGTACACCATCCTCATCGCTGCAGGCGCAGCAGTTGTACTCATCCCAAACTTCCCATTGGTGAAGATGGCCGTTCTGTCACAGGTGTTGAACGGCCTGCTGCTACCTGTGGTGATGTATTTCATGTTGAAGCTGATCAACAAGCCAGAGCTGATGGGCGAGTATCGCAATCGCACATGGTTTAACGCCATCGCGTGGATCACGGGCATTTTGGTCACGGGGCTATCGCTTTTACTGGTGTGGCAATCGATACGGGGATAATCAGCAATCAAACAAAATAAAAGGCGCCGCATTTGACTGCGGCGCCTTTTATTTTGAAGAAGCTTTACTGCTTCGGAAAATACTTCGGCGCGTAGCCATCGGCCCATGGGTCGTAATGAGCAGCGAAAGCCGCACGGCGGCCGATGCTGGGATGACCGTATGTCCAGAACTCGAGAAACTGGTTTGGATTCGGCAGGTCATAGCTTGTGTCGCCCAGTACCTGAAACGCTCCACGCGCCGTCTCCTGCGGATTGGTGACGATACCGTGAATGGCCTCCATGCCGTATACGTCCGCCGCATGTTCCTGCGAACGTGACAGGGTCGAAGTAATCGGTTCAAGGAAGAAACTGAACAGCGAAAATGCCAGCAACAGCACGGCAAGCGCACCCCAGTCGTTCTGCGTTGGGATGCCCCACGAAGCTCCAAAACGACGGATGGCCCATTGCACAAACAGGTATCCCAGGTAGAGCGTGATGAACGTGATCACCATGCTGACCAGGATGCCGCGCACAATGTGATGCAGCACGTAATGCCCACTCTCATGCCCGAAGATAAACAGGATTTCGTCCGGTGTTCCCTTGGCAATTGACGTGTCCCACACCACCACACGCTTTGATGAGCCAAAGCCCGTCACATAGGCATTCAGCGTAGTCACCTTTTCCGACGCCTTCATCAGGAACATGCGATCCGGCGGAATGTTCATGTGACCGCGATCCGCCACATCTTCCAGTCGCTTCACCAGTTCAGGATGCGATTGCTGCAGAGGCTCAAACTTGTTGAACAACGGATCAATCACATACGGCGTAATGAAGATGCCCGCCAGCGTGATAGGAATGGAGACAATCCAGAAACCAAACCACCAGCGACGCGGAAATTTGCGGATGAACCAGAACAGCAGCATCACCAGCAGAATTCCGATCACCAAAGCAATCCCAGCACTTTTCGCCTGGTCGCCCAACCAGCTTCCCCAGCTCTGCACACTCAATCCGTACTTCAAACTCAACCAATGGCCGTAGACGCTGAATGGCGCATCCAGAAAACCTGTAATCACTACAAACAGGAGCAGGAAGGTGGCGCCCTGTAGCCAGCGGTTCTTGAAACGCGACGTTGCTGTCCGCTGCATCCACCCCACCACTCCCAGTGCCATCAGTGCCAGGGTGTACACCAGCGACCAGATGGAGGTGGCGAAGTGCAGCACCGTACCTACCTTGTCCAGATGCTGGGCCTTGACCAGGTCTGCAGGCTTCAGTGAGTACGACGGAATGTTTCCGCCCTCAGGCGAAGAATCCAGTTCATGCTGCGCCGCGTCGTTCGCCAGCTTTTCAGCAGGTGTGGTGGCGGCGTGAAGGGGAACAGCCACAAGGAGCAACAGGAACAGCAGGAATCGACGCATTGCCGGTTTATAGCAGAGTTACGAACCACTCTGGCCACATAGTTTTTCTGGCCAAATATGACGGAGTATCCGCCCCGTAAACCTCAAAGCCTGCTCTTCACTCAGAGCTTTAATGTGTTTATTTAAACAACTGTATTTTAAGGTTTTAAATCTAGACTTTGAGTTTGCCTTCGGCCAGATCATGAATCATGCCTAGGTCAGCGGCTAGGAAGTCATACTCGGGAAGGGCTTCAAGTCCAGACCAGCGAATTTGCTGGAAGATCCGATTCTCCAGCTCCCCGGCAAAGCTGCGGACACGGAAAAACTGGATATCCACTGCGCCGCCGTTGCGGTAGTTATGGCGGACGCGGGTCAGCAGGGGTCCAATCTCCGCGTGGATGCCCAGTTCCTCATTCAGCTCGCGGCGTAGCGCCTCTTCTGGGCCTTCACCGGCTTCAATCTTGCCGCCGGGAAACTCCCACTTCAGGCTCATCGGTTGATCGGCCTTTCGCTGGCAGATCAGTACTTCCTCCGCGCCATCAGGGCCAGGACGAAGGATGAGCGCGGCCACCACAAGGCGAACGGTGCGAGGTAAACGCACTGCGTTTTCCCGCTTTCCGTCGAGCTTTCGAATGGCAGCTTTCTTCTTCAAGCCCTGCATCCCTCTGGCGGCGAATTGCACCACCGTCACAGCAGTGTAGATGCTGAAGGGCCACTGGCCCTAGCCTTCGGTCGCCGGATAGTAAACGTTCCAGCCGAGTTCCGCCGATTTTTCCGCCAGCGCCACGGTCGGATTCACCGGATAGGGATGCTTTGCCATCTCCAGCATGTGCAGGTCATGCACGCTATTGCCAAAGACTGCGTCCGGGTGCGTCAGTCCTACACGGCGCAGGGCTTCCGCTTTGCCCTCGTCCGAGGGGATGTCCAGGATCGTCTCGCGCACGATGCCGTCTTCCACCGCAACACAGGCCGCTAACACGTGATCCGGCGCAATACCCAATTCCCGTACACCCTCTTCAATCATCCAGTTATTCGTGGACGATACTGCCCAGATATCCGTCCCACTGGCCTGTAACTCCTTCAGAATGGCGATCATCTCCGGAAAGAAGTGAGGCTGCACATGGTCTACGAAGTACTTTGCGGCCGATTCACGCAGGGCTTTTTCGGAAATACCGGCGTAGATGGAGGTCATCTCTCCACAAATGGCAATTTCGCCCACTTCTCCGCGGTTGTAGAGGGCATGGCGGTCCAGAATGTGGCGCGTCGCCTCTCCGGGCAGGAGGCGTGTGGCAATGGTCCAGTGCATAAATCCGGAGCCGGCATCGCCCGGCCAGAGGGTGCCGTCAAAGTCGAAAACGGCGGTGCGAGGGCGTGCATCACGCACATTTTGCAGGAATTCGCTACGGTTGAAGCGGCGAGGGCTGGCGCTTATAGCCTGATTCATGCTTCTATTGTCGCAAGGCTGGATGAACCCTGCATGCACATACAGGGGTACACCTGAAGCGTTTTTGTGCTGGGTGCATCTATTCTTAAGCAGGAACGATCGCGAGACCCCCGCTAAGGCGGGTAATCCGGTCGAGCGAACATTCCCGGGAGAAGAGGCAAATCGATGGCAGGACAGTTTGTAACCGAAGTGAACGACGTGGACTTTGAACAGCAGGTGCTGAAGAGCGAGACGCCCGTCCTGGTGGACTTTTGGGCCACCTGGTGCGGACCCTGTCGAGCACTCGCCCCTGTCGTGGACCAGGTTGCCGGTGAGTACGAAGGCAAGATCAAGGTCATGAAGATGGACGTGGACCGCAACGCAGCCACGCCGGGCCGTTATGGCATCCGCGGTATCCCCGCGCTGCTGCTCTTCAAGGACGGCAAGGTAGCAGAGCAGATTGTTGGCTACGTGCCCAAGGACACCATCGACAAGACCATCGGCAAGGTACTCGCGTAAGCTGAGTCGCACGCCAAGAGGTTGCAGAAAAAGGCCCGGAGCAGATGCCCCGGGCCTTTCTGCGTTTGTAGTCGCGGTTTAGAACGAAGCGGCCTTTTCCCAATCGCTGAAAACGTATTCAGCAAGGCGCTTGCGGGAACGTGGCGAGGTCTCCGCGGCACGGTACTTCTCTGGAGCATCTTCCGGCTTGCCCAGATAGCCCAAGGCCCAGCAGGCACCTGCTTCAAAGTCGTCTGGCACACCGAACGATGCGCGAAGCGTCTCTTTGTCGAATCCGCCCATGCCGTGCGTGTGAATACCCATGGAGATGGCTTGCAGCGTAATCACTGCGGAAGCCGCACCTGTGTCGTGCAGGCAATAGGGATTGGGCTGGCTATTGCTGGAGAAGGTCTTCTTACCGAAACTGCAGTACAGTACCGGGGCTGACTGTGCCCAGGATTGGTTCGCCGGCACCAGAGCGTTGAAAATCTTCTTGTAGGTCTCGTCGCCCTTGCGGCCCACCAGAAAGCGCCACGGCTGTTCGTTGCTGCTGCTCGGAGCCCAGGCGGCGGCAGCAAAAATGCTCTTCAGATCGGCATCGGAGATGGACTTGTCCGCGAATGATCGAGGGCTCCAGCGAGCCAGAATCAGGTCATGAACAATTGCTTCCGGGGTACCGTGTTTCAGCTTTTCCAATGCGGGAAGGTCAGACATGGCTTTTTCCTTTTGAGGGCGAAGTGATTTCTGTTTGGATGTCGCGGACGATGGATGTGATGCGCGTCAGCTTATGGCGTGTGCGATGACCGATGAATGGCGCTTGCGATCTGCGCACAGCATGATTCAATGGTCTGTATGTCCGACATGTTGTTCGATGTGCTGGTGATAGGGGCAGGACCCACCGGGCTGGCGTGCGCCATTGATGCACAGAAGGAAGGCCTGCGCGTGGTTCTGGTGGACAAGGGGTGTCTGTGCAACAGCCTCTTCCATTACCCGGCGCATATGACGTTTTTTACCACGCCGGAGTTACTGGAGATTGGCAATATGCCCTTCAGCAGCCCCAACCAGAAGCCCACACGCAGTGAGGCGCTGGAGTATTACCGCAAGGTGGCAGAGCATTACGCTCTGGATGTGCGGCAGTACCATCACGTGGACCGTGTGAGCGGCACAGACGGCGATTTCACCGTCCACACCACAGATCGTTTTGGACGCGGTCAGGACTTCCACGCGAAGAAGCTGATCGTCTCCACGGGCTATTACGATCTGCCGAACTACCTCGGCCTCCCAGGCGAAGACCTCAACAAGGTTCATCACTACTACGACGAGCCACACCCGTACTACGGGCTGAATGTACTGGTAATCGGTGGCAAGAACTCCGCAGCGATTGCGGCGCTGGATCTGTGGCGCCACGGCGCGAAGGTGACGCTGGTGCATCGCGGCGAAGCCATGCACCGCCACGTGAAGTACTGGATTCTGCCTGATATCAAAAACCGCATTGCAAATGGCGAAATTACCGCGTATTTTGCGTCAACTGTGAAGCAGATTGCGGAAGACACCGTTACGCTGAATACACCGGAAGGTGAAATTACCCTTGCGAATGACTTCGTGTTTGCACTCACGGGATACCACCCGGACTTCGAATTCCTGGAACGCATGGGTGTCACGCTTGACCCGAACAACAGCCGTTGCCCGGTTTGCAATGTGAACACCTTGGAGTCAAACGTAAAGGGAATCTACATGGCCGGCGTTGTCGTTGCAGGAGAACGCACCAACGAAATCTTCATTGAAAATGGCCGCTTCCATGGCGCTCTCATTGCGCGGGACCTGGCTGGCAAATTACTTGGCAAGTCGTAACAGGAAAGGGAACGAAGAACGATGATGCGCTGGGCGCCGAAGACGATCATGGGGCAGTTGATCGCCGGTACGTTGTTGGTGCAGCTCGTCGTGTTCGGCGTCTTCCTGAGCTTCAGCGTGCGTGATCAGTTCCGCGAAAGCCGGGAACGCGATCGTGTCCGGCTACAGCGGCAAAGTACCATCATCGCCGCGTCGCTGGCAGAGCCGATGCAGCAGCACAACGACGAGATGATCGACGATGTGATGCACGAACTGCCCATCGCTGCTTCGTTAAAAGGCGTTCGCGTGACGGATGTACACGGCACGGTCCTGCGTAACACCAGCGACGAATTGCCGATGCAGCTTTCAGACCGCGAACAGAAGCTGCTACCAAAACTGCTTTCTGGCCGTAAGTATCTCCGCGTGATGTCTGATCAAGGCAACGAGGAAGGCGCACAGCCGATCGTCTCGGACGGATTGGTGCGCGGCATCCTCTGGGTCACGCAAGACTCTGCGCTCACCATGAACACGCCCAAGCGCGTGCTGCAAAGCCTGTTGATCTACTTTCCGTTTGCGCTGCTGGGCAATGTGTTGCTGGTATGGGCGCTGACCGCCACGCTGGCCCAGCCGCTGCGTCAACTGCGCCGTGCCACTTTGCAATTGCGTAACGATCCCAACGACCTGTCAGCGTTCCCGTTATCGGTTCCGGTGGTGGCTGCACAAAACGAAGCAGGCGCGCTGCTCAACAGCTTCAACGGCATGGTGAATGAGATTGCGCGTCAGCGTCGTGGCACTCAGGAAACGTTGAACCTGTTGGACGCCATGCTCCGCACTGCTCCAATTGGCTTTGCGTTTTACGACCGAGACTATCGCTACATCCGCATCAACGATCGCTTGGCAAAGATGCACGGCGTGCGACTGGAGCAACACCTCGGCCGCCGTCTGCGTGATCTGCTTCCCGCAGCCGAAGGAGAGGTCAACTCATTGGCGCTGGAGTCGGAACA
Source organism: Terriglobus roseus (assembly GCF_900102185.1). Taxonomy (NCBI): domain Bacteria; kingdom Pseudomonadati; phylum Acidobacteriota; class Terriglobia; order Terriglobales; family Acidobacteriaceae; genus Terriglobus; species Terriglobus roseus. Next base: position 1,356,267 of record NZ_LT629690.1, read on the forward strand.
GCTTGTAGAACAGGTCTTCCGCACCGGAGAAGGCATCGCCGAACAAGAGCTCAGCGGCGAAGCGGTGGGCGACACCTATCCGCGAATTTGGCTTGCAAGTTACTTCCCAGTGTTCATTGGCGAAGAAGTCCGTTGGGTGGGCGTTATCGTCACTGAAGTAACGGAGCGCCGACACGCGGAAGAAGCCATGCGTCGCAGTGAGAAGCTCGCAATCGCCGGACGGCTTGCGTCTTCCATCGCGCACGAAATCAACACTCCGTTAGAAGCCGTAACGAACGCGCTCTATCTTCTGCGCAACAACCCATCGCTCGACGTACAGGCGCAGGATTGGGTGGCGCTGGCGCAGACAGAATTGGAACGCGTCGGAGAGATCACGCAACAAACGCTGCGGTTTCATCGCCAGTCCTCAATCGCCACAGACATTGAGGTGACGGAGATGTTGCGCAGCGTGTTGCTCCTGCACACCGCGAAGTTGCGGTCGGCGAAGGTACAGACGGAGCTGCGGCTGGAAGAACAGGCGCTCCTGTTTGGCTACGCGGGAGAGCTCCGCCAGCTCTTTGCAAACCTCGTTGGTAATGCGATTGACGCGATGCCACAAGGCGGCCGTCTCTTCATTCGCGCGCGCACCATGCGCCACAATGACAGAAGGGGCGTTCGCGTCACGATTGCGGACGAGGGGATGGGAATGTCGAACGCTGTGCGGCGTCGCATCTTCGAGCCTTTCTTTACCACCAAGGACGCCAGCGGCACGGGGCTTGGCTTGTGGGTCAGTGCGGAGATACTGGAGAAGCATCACGGAGACATGCTGGTGCGCAGTCGTCAGGCAAAATATCGTGGCGATGCCTCTGGCACAGTGTTCTCGCTGTTCTTCCCGTGGGATGGCGTGCCACGCGGCCCGCGCATCGTGCAATCATCCGCCCAAGTGCTTGCGGATCATCTCGTCTAAACGCTTGCAACGTAAACGTGCATAGAAAAGCCCGCCATTGGCGGGCTTTTCTATGAGGCAAAGAGTAATTACGGCTTCTGCGGCGCTTCCAGCTCAGGAGCCACTTTGGTTCCTTCCTGTACTGCATCCGACGGTGACAGGATCACATGATCGCCCTTTTCCAGTCCGCTGAGGATCTCCACACTGGTGCCGTAGTCGCGGCCAAGTACAACGCTGTGGAGGTGCGCAACGTTGTTCCCGTCCACGGTGTATGCCTGCGGCCCAGCGGTACGAACAACCAGGGCATTGCCTGGCAGCAGGACCGGCGGACGCGAATTCTTCACAGCGAAAGTCACCGTCGCAAACATGCCGGGAAGAATCTTGTTATCGGTGTTTGGCAGATCGATTTCCGTCAGCAGCGTGCGCGACGCCGGATCAATCGAAGTGGACGAACGTGTGATGGTGCCGGAGTAAACGTGGCCCGGAAGCTCGCGGAAGGTTACCTGCGCCGTGGATGCACTCAAGGCATCCGGTGCATTGCTCTGCGGCACATTCGCGAAGACGCGAACCATGCCTGACTGCGCAATCGTGAAGAGCTGCGTCACGCTGTTGGCAGAACCGGAAGTGATCAACGATCCGTTGTCGATAGAACGTGACAGGATCACACCGGTAAACGGAGCCACCACGCGCGAGAACGAAGCCTGTTCTTCCAGCGACCGTACATTCGCTTCACCTGCTGCGATGTTTGCCTTGGCCGCTTCCACGGTTGCATCATTCGCGCCTGACTGAGCGTTGTAGTTGTCCAACGCCTCCTGCGAAATAACGCCTTCCTGGTGAAGCTGCTGGCCGCGCGTATTGTTCAGCGTTGAGAGCTTCGCATTCGCCTGTGCCTGCAGTAGCTGCGCCTTCAACTGAAGCAGGGCGGCGCGTGCCTGACGCAGTGATTGCTCGGTCTGCGGATCTTCAATGGTCGCGAGCAACTGTCCGGCCTTTACGTGGTCGCCAATGTCCACATAGCGCTTGGAGATGTAACCCGAAGTACGTGCGTAAATGGGAGTCTGTGCAAACGCCTGTACCGTGCCGGGCAGTTCCAGTTTGCTGCTGGGCTGTCCTAGACCTACGGCCACAACGGCAACGGGCGGTGGCCCGGAGACATCGCGTGCGCGGTCTTCCAGGTCATTTTGATGATGCAGCTTCGGAATTAGAAAGGCGACGCCGACAACCGCAAGCAGAAGGAATCCACCCGCTGCGGCGACAAAAGGACCTTTGCCCGTGGGTTGTTGAATGGTGGCGGAATGCCCGGTCATTGCCGGATCCTGTGCGATGTTCTGGGCCATGCTCAGCGGGCTCCTTCAAACGTGTTGCGGTGGCAGTTCAAATAGGTTGAAAGCTGTTCAGCGTTACGCATGGGAAAACTCCTCTTCGGGCTCCGGCAACTCTTCCGTCTGGAGGTGGCTAGGAACCTTCTTGCGCAGCAGAGAATAGAAGATAGGAACGATGACAAGCGTTGTCGCGGTGGCCACCAGCAGGCCGCCAATTACGGCGCGTCCTAGCGGAGCATTCTGTTCGCCGCCTTCGCCCATGCCCAACGACATGGGAAGCATGCCCAGGATCATGGCCAGCGCGGTCATCATGACAGGACGCAGACGTGTGAAGCCCGCAGCTGATGCAGCCTGAATACTGTTCAGGCCCAGTGATCGCTGATCGTTGGCAAAGGTCACCATCAGGATGGAGTTTGCCGTTGCCACACCGATGGTCATGATGGTTCCCATAAGCGACGGCACAGAGAAGGTAGTACCGCTTAGGAACAGCATCCACAGAATGCCGCAGGCGGCGCCCGGCAGAGCCATCAGGATGATGAACGGATCAAGCCAGCTCTGGAAGTTGACCACCATCAGCAGGTACACCAGCAGAACCGCGAAGATCATGCCCAGGCCGAGTCCTGTAAAGCTGTCCTGCATGCTCTTTACCTGACCGCGCACCGTAATGGTTGCGCCCTTGGACAGCTTGCCGCTCTGCACCGTGTAGGTCTTCAGCACCTTCTGGATGTCGCGGTTCACACCGCCCAGATCACGGCCCTGAACGCTGGAATACACGTCATATACCGGCTGAACGTTGTAGTGGTTTGTGATTGCCGGGCTTGCACCATGCTGGATCTGAGCCAGGTTGGAAAGGAACTGCGATGCCCCCACCGGCGGCGCACCAGCATTGGTGGCTCCCTGCGTTGTGGTCGTGCCGTTGGAGATAGGCAGATTGTTCAATTTATCTACAGAATCCAGCGTCGTGGGCGGCACCTGTACCACCACGGTGTAGTTCACACCGTTCTTCGGGCTGAGCCAGTAGTTTGGCGCTGCGATACCTGATCCTGAGAGCGCTGTCAGCATGCTGCCCGCAACGTTCTGCTCGGTCATGTTCAGCAACTGTGCGCGCGAGCGATCCACGTTGACACGCAACTCCGGCGCATACATCACCTGGTGAACGTGAGCATCCACCACGCCCGGAATCTTTGCAATGTCCGCACGAATCGCCTGAGCCGTCGCGTAGTTGGCATCGGCCAGACGTCCGCTCACCTGAATGTCAATCGGAGCAGGCAGGCCAAAGTTCAGGATCTGGTTCACAATGTCCGAAGCCTGGAAAAAGAACGTGGTCTGCGGGAATTGTTTGCGCAGTGTCTCACGCAGCTTCTCGCGATAAAGCGCAGTGGGCTTATGCTTTTCCTGATTCAGCGAGACAAGAATCTCGCCGTCCTGCACGTCTGTGAGGGCGCCGTCACCAAAGGCCAGATTGAATGCGCCATTTGGCGTTCCGATGTTATCCAGAATGCCGTCCAGCTCGTTCGCCGGAATGGTCGCACGGATGACATCCTCCACCTGGGCAAAGATGGCTTCCGTCGCTTCCAGACGTGTTCCGGGAGCAGTGCGAACATGCAGCCGGAAGCTTCCCGCGTCCACGTCCGGGAAGAAGTCCTGACCGATGAACGGCAACAGGCAGGCGGACAGCACGATGAACAGGCCGAAGCAACCAAGCGAAAAGCCAGGATGCACCAGCGCCCAATCCAGCAAACGCTGGTACCGCGATCGCAACGCCTCGAACACGCGGTTAAAGGCAAAGTGCGTACGCCAGATAAACCCCAGCCCGCGCATCTTCTCATCAACCGCTGCCTGCTCTTCCGCAGACAGGGGATGGTCGCCATGGGACGCTTCCGCCAGCGAGTAAACATCCACTTCCTTCGCCAGCAGGAACTTCACCATGGTGGGCACCAGCGTTCGCGACAGGAAGTACGAAGCCATCATGGCGAAAACCACCGCCATGCCCAGCGGCACAAACAGGCTCTTGGCTGCGCCGGTCAGGAAGACCACCGGAACAAACACAATGCATATTGCCAGTGTGGAAACGAATGCCGGAACCGCAATTTGCGCAGCGCCGTCCAGGATGGCAGGTTCAATTTCCTTGCCCAGTCCCAGGTTGCGGTGGATGTTTTCAATTTCCACCGTAGCGTCGTCGACCAGGATGCCGACCGCCAATCCCAATCCGCCCAGTGTCATGGTGTTCAGCGTCTGCCCCAGGAACTTCAGGCAGATCACCGACACCAGGATCGACAACGGGATCGACACCGCGATGATCACCGTCGAGCGCCATGATCCAAGGAAGAGCAGGATCATGATGGCGGTCAGGCCAGCGGCAATGGCGGCTTCCTTCACCACGCCTTCCAGCGCCGCACGCACAAAGATCGACTGGTCAAACAGGATGCGGATTTCCGGCGCTGGCGGCGGCACATTCGCCAGAATGCGCGGGAGCACCTCTTTCACCTTTGCCACGATGTCCAGCGTCGACGACGAGGAAGCCTTCAGAATCGTCATCAGCACGGCGCGTTGGCCGTTGTAGCGAACGATGGATTGCTGTGGAGCAGAACCCTCGTGAACTGTCGCCACATCGCGCATGTACACGGTCGCACCGTTGACCTGCTTGATGGGAATGTCGTTCAACTGCGCGGCAATCTGTGGCGAGGCATTCGTACGGACCACGTAGTCGCGGTCCTGAATCTTGATGTCGCCTGCGGGCAGAATCAGATTCTGCGCAGTCAGCGCATTCACCACGTCCTGCGGCGAAAGTCCCTTCGCATACAGCGCGGAGGGATCGAGGTCCACGGCCACCTGGCGGATACGTCCGCCGTACGGCTGCGGCACCTGCGCGCCCTGCACGGTCGCCAACTGCGTACGGATGAACTGCGAACCCACGTCGAACAGTTCGCTCTCTGACAACTTATTCGACGAAGCGACCGCCTGCAGAATCGGCACGTTCGAAGCGGAGAACTGCAGAATGAACGGCGGCGTGGTGCCCGGCGGCAGGATACGCAGAATCGTCTGGTTGACGGCCGTTACCTGCGCCACCGCGGCTTCCACCTTCACGCCCGGCTGGAAGAAGATCTTGATGATGGAGATGCCGTTAACCGACTGCGACTCAAGGTGCTCAATGTCGTTTACGGTCGTCGTCATGGCGCGTTCACTGATCGTCGTGAAGCGCTTCTCCATCTCATCCGGACTGGTGCCGCTATAGCTCCACACCACGGTGACGACGGGAATGTCGATGGTGGGGAAAATGTCCGTGGACATGGTCTCAATGGAGACAATGCCAAGCACAAGGATCAGCACGCTCATCACCACGAAGGTGTAGGGGCGCCGAAGGGCAAGGCGGACAATCCACATGAAGGACAGCTCCGAAAGGAAAAACGTGCGTTAGAGAAATGCGGGGAATACCGCTAGGCACCATTGTGCCAAATTTGCAGGGACCTTGCGGGAGTTTCCTTAGTGTTTTCTCTAGACGAACGAGTCAGTACTTACGACTCAAGCCGTTTTGCGACATGTCTTTGCGTTGTGGGGCATAGAATGAATCCATGGCACGCGGATGGGAGAAAGAAGACGTGGACGCACCAGAACCAACTCCAGCAGCAAAGCCGGCTACGGCGGCAGAACAGCAGCGCACGGAACGTGAGAAGAAGCGCCGCGTGCAGGAGCTTGAGCTGCAGCGCGAACGCGTCCTCAGCGAGCGCACCTCCAGCCCACATCGCCGTTCCGCTCTTGAGGCAGCCCTGCTTGAGATTGAGCGTGAACTGGGTGAACTTGGCTGGGGCATCCATATCTGATCAGGGGCTTTCCTGAGCGTCTCGCGATAAACTTACGGGAACGCATCAAGGAGTACGCACCCACACATGTCTGCCGTAGCAGAAACAGCCGCGACCACGCCGCGCCGTAGCGTGATGACTTTTCAGGAAACATTATTTGCCCTGCAACGCTTTTGGGCGGAGCAGGGCTGTGTCCTGCAGCAGCCGTACGACACGGAGATGGGCGCAGGCACCATGTCGCCGGACACCTTCCTGCGTGTTCTTGGCCCCACACCGGTTCGTATCGCCTACGCGCAGCCCTCGCGCCGTCCGGCAGACGGTCGTTATGGCGATAACCCCAATCGCCTGTACAAGCACACCCAGTTTCAGGTCATCCTGAAACCGCCACCTGCCAACATCCAGGAGCTCTACCTCAAGAGTCTTGAGGCCATCGGCATTGTGCTGGCCGAGCACGACATCAAGTTTGAAGAGGACAACTGGGAATGGCCCGTGGGCGGCGCCTGGGGCGTCGGCTGGCAGGTCATGATGGACGGCCAGGAGATCACGCAGTTCACCTACTTCCAGCAGTGCGGTGGCATGGATCTGGACCCCATCAGCGGCGAGATCACCTACGGCATGGAACGCCTGACCCAGTTCCTGCAGGACAAGGAATCCATCTACGACATTGAGTGGGCGAAGGAGCCGGACACCGGCAAGATCACCACCTACGGCGACATCCGCCTCTACGAAGAGCAGCAGCTCTCGGCCTTTGCGTTTGACCACGCAGATGTATCGAAGCTCTGGCTGCATCTTGAGAATTACGAGGCGGAATGCCTCGGCCTTCTGGAAGCCTTCAAAGCGCTGCCGGAAGATGCGGATGAAGTCGCGGTCAAGCGTTTCCCCGTGCTTGGCGCGTATGAACTGGCATTGAAGTGTTCGCAATTGTTCAACCTGCTGGACGCACGCGGCGCCATTTCCGTAACGGAGCGCGTGGGCATCATGGCTCGCATCCGCACGCTGATTGTGGGCGTGGCGAAGATCTACGCGGAGCAGGTGGAACGCCTTGCTGCCTTGAAAGAAAAGGCTGGTGCATAGTGGCAGAGTTTCTGTTTGAGATTGGATTGGAAGAAGTTCCCGCACGCATGTTGCCGGGAGCGGAAGCAGAACTGACGAAGCGTGTCAGCGACCTGCTCACGCGCGAACGTCTCGTCGAAGAAGGCTTCTCGGTTGAGAGCTACTCCACGCCGCGCCGCCTGGCCGTATGGGTTAAGGGTGTGATCGCGCAGCAGGCCGACGCAGAAGAAGAACTCGTTGGACCGCCGGTAAAGGCTGCCTACAAAGATGGCCAGCCCACCAAGGCTGCAGAAGCCTTCGCGGAGAAGGCTGGTATCCCAGTCGATCAACTTCGCACCATCACCAACGCCAAGGGCGAATACCTCGCAGCTACCGCAAAGCGCGCAGGCAAGTCGTTCTCTGAGGTTGTTCTCGCGGAACTGCCAAAGGAAATCGCGGCCATGTACTGGGCCAAGAACATGCGCTGGCGTCCGTTCCTGCCAGAGCGTTTCGTGCGCCCCATCAAGTGGATTCTCGCGCTCCTCGACGGTGCAGTCCTCCCCGTGGAATGGGCAGGCATCACTGCGTCCAATGTCACTTATGGCCACCGTGTTCTCTTCGGCTACGAGCCCATCACCATCGCCGCGCCCGCTGAATACGCGGACAAGCTGTACCAGGCGAAGGTTATGGTCAACGTGGAGCATCGCCGCGAACGCATCCGCAAAGACCTCGACAAAGCCACGCGCACCGTTGAGGGCGCTCGCTGGCGCGAAGACCGTCCGCTGGTTGACAAGGTAACGCATCTGACCGAGTGGCCCACCGTCCTCCTCGGCAAGTTTGAAGACGAGTTCCTGGCCCTACCAGAAGAAGTTCTCGTAACGGTCATGCGTGACCACCAGAACTACTTCGCGCTTGAGAATGGCGAACACATGCTGCAGCCGTATTTTCTCGCCGTGCTCAATACAGAGCCAGTGGGCGAGGGCGTTGAGATCATCCGCCACGGCAACGAACGCGTTCTGCGCGCCCGCTTCAACGACGCACGCTTCTTCTACGAGTTCGATCAGCGCATCTCGCTGCAAGAGCGTGTCGAACTGCTGAAGAACGTCACCTTCCAGAAGGAACTCGGCTCGTACTACGCGAAGATGGAGCGCACCAATGCGCTCGTCGTCACGCTGGGCCAGTTCGTGCGTGAACGCGCGAATGCGCAGCGTGGTCAGGGCCTGAGCGTGAAGCTGGATGCACTCACCACTGCTGCAACGCTGGCCAAGGCCGATCTCACCACCGAACTGGTGAAGGAGTTCACCGAGCTACAGGGCATCGTGGGTGGTCTATACGCGCGTGCCCAGGGTGTGGACGAAGCCGCTGCTATCGCCATCTACGAGCAGTACCAGCCCGCAGGTATGGAAGACGCCGTCCCATCCACCGTTGAGGGTCAGTTGCTCTCGATCGCGGACAAGGCAGACACCATCGCCGGCATGTTCGGTCTCGGCATGCAGCCAACAGGATCGAAGGATCCCTTCGGTCTGCGTCGCGCGGCCAACGGCATCGTCAAGATCCTTGCGGAAAGCGATCTGCCGCTGACGCTCGGCGAAATCGCAGGTGCTGCCACGAATAACGACACCCTCTGCGCCAACGTAAAGAGCTTCCTTAGCGAGCGCCTGGAGTGGTATCTCCGCGATATCCGCGGCGGAGCCTACGACGTGGTGAAGGCCGTCATGATCACTGAGCCGGACGACGTACGCGATGCCATGAAGCGCGTTGATGCCGTCTCCGCTGCACGCACAGGTGCAGACTTCGCCGCTATCGCTGCAGCATTCAAGCGCATGAAGAACCTCGTCGAACAGGCGAAGGCCAAGGGTGAAGTGTTCACACCCGGCTCCAAACACGAGTTCCTCACCGAACCCGTGGAACGCGCACTGGCGGAAGAAGCTGGACGCCGCGCCGCATGGGTGGAAGGTCTGCGCAAGGATGGCGACTACACGCTCGCTCTCGCCACCATCGCAGAGCTTCGTCCCTTCGTCGACGCCTTCTTCGACAAGGTGATGGTCATGGCACCCGAACCGCAACTGCGCGCCGCACGCCTGGGCCTGCTGCTGCGCATTCTGATGGACTACAGCAAGGTCGCAGACTTCTCAGAGATCGTGATCGCGGGCTAAATGCTCCAATGAAAAAGAAACGCCTTCCAGTTCTTCACTGGAAGGCGTTTCGCTTTGCAAAAGAGAATTAGTTCACGCGCTGTAACGTAGCAATCAGCTTCTCTGCCAGCGGCTCACCGCTCTCGGTCCAGAGCAACCGCGATGAAATGCCGCAGTGCTTCTCGACACTCAGCACAAAGGCCAGCAGCTTCTCCACGTTCTGCTGCAGACGCTTCTGTCCGTCCTCATCCAGATCGTTTTCATCCTGCACCCACGGCGTATCCAATCCGAAGTCCACGCGGATGTGTCCGTTCTGCTCGTAGCTGGCGTCGTCAAACTCCGGCCCAAAGCCGATGATTTTTACGGTCGCCGGTTCCAGCCGCCAGGTGCTGTCGAAGCCCTCGGCGCCTTCTTCCGGCTGCCACAGTTGCCACTTGACCTCAAACTCATAGGCCATGTCGTCATGAAGCTGTTCGGTGGCTTCGGCGACGGCATTCTTCGCCAGCGAGTCATCCGAATCTTCAGATCGGTCGTCATTCACAAAGATGCGTTGAAACACCGGCGACTCATTCCACCCAAGCGGAATAGCAGACGCCACGGCAATGCGTCCGTGGTTGTCTGCCACCTTGGCAAACTGTTCCAGGACAGCGGTGAGCTTCTCCGGCAGAGAAGCAAGACGGAAATTCGGAAACCAGAGGCTTAGATAGAGCTGATCGGCCATAACCAATATTGGATGCTACTGCACGGAATGCGTTTCATGATGCGGAAAACGGACACACACCCCTGTTCCCTGAGAAGATAAACAGCAATGGCAATGGGCAGCAGACGGGGCAGGGCAGGCGGCATTTCGGTGACGCGTCTTCGCCGTTGGCTCCTCGTCGGCGTCATTGTCCTGCTCGTGGCTCTGGCGTCGTTCATCGGCATCGCCCGCTACAAAGCCCGCAAGTTCCTGCATGATCTGCCCGCAAAAATGGGCATCGACATCAAATCGCAGGCCAATGGCTTCACCTATTCGCAATCCGTAAAAGGCCACACGCTGTTCACGCTGCACGCGGCCAAAGCCATCCAGCGGCAGAACGGCAAGACCACGCTCCACGACGTCGCCATCACCTTGTACGGCCCCGAGGGTTCGCACGAAACGGACAGTATCCGTGGCGCTGAGTTTGAGTACGACCAGAACAATGGCATCGTGAAAGCCATGGGCGAAGTACATCTCGACCTGGCATCGCCCGCCAACGCGCAACAAAACCCCAGTGCGAAACGAATCTCGGTAACCACCAGCGGTCTGGTCTTCACCCAGAAAGAGGGCGTCGCCACCACCGACCAGCCGCTGCACATTGAGTACGGCGATTTGCATGGCACGGCCACGGGCGCTGATTACACAACAAGCACCGGCCTTCTCAATCTTCATTCCGCCGTGACCATGGATGGCACGCAGGACCGCCAGCCAGTCCACCTGACCGCAGCTTCCGCTCAACTCGACCGGAACCAGCGCCTCGCCACGCTACACACTGCTCTCGTGCGTACCGGCGAGATGGATGCGCAGGGCGACACGGTCGTTCTGGATGCGGGCCCATCCGGCGGCATCGACGAGATCCGCGCCGACGGCCATACGTCTCTACAGAGTGGCGACGGCATCCGCGCACAGGCTCCGAAGCTCGTCGCCAAAATCTCGGAACAGAACAAGCCGACGTTGGTCACCATGTCCGGCGGTGTTACGTTGTCTCATCCTGAGGGCAGCGGTTCCGGACAAACGGCTGTGATGCACTTCGATGCGGCAGGCAATGCGAAGACAGCGGAACTCACCGGCGGGGTTACGCTTGACCATCATTCGGCCACATCGCTGGATCACCTCACGGCTGACAATCTCGTCGCAGACCTCGCGCAGGACGCTACGCGCCACACGCTCCTGAAGGACGCCACTGCCACAGGCCACGCGCAGCTTCATTCCACCACTACAGGAAAGCCAGCAAAAACAACCGCAGTCTCTGGCGACACGCTGCATGCCATCATGGCAGCCTCCGGCAAGAAGCACTACGTTTCTTTGCTGACCGGCAGCGGCTCCACGCGACTGGATGAAGACGACGGCGCAGGCACCACACGCACCAGCACCGGCGACACCCTGCAGGTAAAGCTACTGCCACCCGGAGCCGGGAAAACCGCGTCGTCCGTGCAATCGGCAACGCAGGATGGCCGAGTGACCGTCAACGCGAAGTCGCCTGCGAAGAATGGCAAGGCTGCATCCGAAACTCACGCAACCGCTTCCCACGCTGACTTCGATGGCGCCACCGGCAAACTGCTGCTCACCGGCGCGCCCAGCGTCACAGGCGATGGCATGCAGATCGCTGCTGACCACATCACACTTACCCAGGGCAGCGGCGATGCCGAAGCGACGGGCGGCGTCCGTGGCGTCTACCAGTCCAAGCAGAACGATCCCGTACACGTCACAGCGGAACACGCCACCGTCGCAGGGTCCGTTGCAAAATTCTTCGCTGGAGCGCATGCCGCACGCATGTGGACGTCGTCATCGCAGATGGAAGCGCCGGTCATCGAAGTGGATCGCACCACCAACCGCCTGATGGCGCATGCCCCCTCCGGTTCTCCCGCAACAGGCACAGTCCATCTGCTGCTGCCTGCATCTGCCGCTGGTAAGGAAAAATCCAGCGGCGTGGTGCGAATCGTCGGAACAACATTGCTCTACGTTCCCGCAGAAGGCGCTCACCTCGCTCATGCGGACGTGACCGGCGGCGTCACCATGCAAACCTCAGGCGCATCGCTTGCCGCACGGCAGGCAATTGCCACACTGTCCGGTACCACGCCAGGCGTTCTCTCCGGCAGTGTGCAGCAGATTGTGGCCACCGGCGCAGTCAACATCACGCAGCCAGGCCGCACCGGTCAGGGCGAACGCCTTGTATACACCGCTGCAGACGAGCGTTATGTCCTCACCGGAACCCCGCAAAACCAGCCCAAGGTGATCGACTCGCAGAAGGGAACCATCACCGGAACCACCCTCACACTGCACGGCGGGGACAACAACGTGGAGGTGGAGGGCGCAGGTACGCACCGCGTCCACACCGAGGTGGAAGCCAACCCGCAGAAGAAGTAATCCGCATCCAAAGACTGAATCCTCAGTCCTTTAGATTTCGTCTAAAAGTTTGCATGGGATCAGCTACAGGTACATTGGAGATGGAGGGGCGGGGCGAGTCTTCGTCTTCTGGCTTGGAACTTTTTGAATCCAGCGCGGCGCAGACGCGACACACGCTTTCCACGGACGGCATCGCCAAGAGCTATGGCGGTCGCGAAGTCGTTCGCGGTGTCAGCATCAACATCACGCAGGGTGAAGTCGTCGGCCTTCTCGGTCCCAACGGCGCAGGCAAGACCACCAGCTTCTACATGATCGTGGGCCTCGTGCGTCCCGACTCCGGCAGCGTCACCGTTGCAGGAGAAGACATCACCCGCACGCCCATGTATCTTCGCGCGCGCAACTTCGGTATCAGCTACCTGCCGCAGGAACCCAGCGTCTTCCGCAAACTCACGGTGGAAGAGAACATCCTCGCCATCCTTGAGACGCAGCGCCTAAGTTGGGAACAGCGCCGCAATCGTACCGCGCAACTCATTGAGCAACTCAACCTGGGCCACGTGCGCCGCACGCAGGGCTATGCGCTCTCCGGTGGTGAACGCCGCCGCGTTGAGATTGCACGTTGCCTCTGCATCGACCCCAGCTTCATCCTGCTGGACGAGCCCTTCAGCGGCATTGACCCCATCGCAGTACTTGACCTCCAGCAGATCATCTTCAACCTGAAGAAGAGCGGCATCGGCGTACTCATCACGGACCACAACGTCCGCGAAACCCTCAGCGTCACAGACCGCGCCTACATCATCGCGGAGGGCCGCATCTTCCGCCACGGCACGCCCGGCGAATTGGGCCGCGACGCGGAAGTGAAACGTGTATACCTTGGTGAAAGCTTCCGCCTCTAAAATCTAATTTCGCTAAGCAAAGGAACGAGCGCCATGGCAGACATGAAAGCGATGGAGTTCACAGAAGAGCTGCATCTGCAGCCGGTCCAGCGTCCCGTTCCTGAGCCAGAAGCCGGTGAAATATTGGTTCAGGTCCTTGCCTCTGGCGTCACCCCGACCGAGAAGCTCTGGTATCCCACCACGCACAATGCCGATGGCACCACGCGATCCAAAGCGATCCCCGGCCACGAGTTCTCCGGTATCGTTTCGGCCGTAGGTGAAGGTGTTGAGGACTATCGTCCGGGCGACAGGGTCTTCGGCATGAACGATTGGTTCGCAGAAGGAGCCACGGCGGAGTTCTGCATCGCCAAGCCAGCAAACCTTTCCCTCAAGCCATCTTCGCTCTCGTCTGTCGAAGCAGCGGCCACCCCGATCGGCGCGCTCACGGCTTGGCAAGGCCTGCATGATCGCGCAAAGCTGCAAAAGGGCGAACGCGTCCTCATTCATGGCGCAGCGGGCGCTGTAGGGCTGTTCGCTATCCAGCTTGCAAAGTTGCAGGGCGCATATGTGATTGCCACGGCGTCTGGCACAAACATCGATTTCGTAAAACAGCTTGGCGCTGATGAAGTCATCGACTATCGCCAGCAACGCTTCGAAGACGCGGGTAAGGTTGATATCGTCTTCGATACCGTGGGTGGCGAAACGCTGACCCGCTCATGGAGTCTTCTCTCGCACGGCGGCAGGCTGGTAACGATTGCCGCAGACGCGGAATCGACCACGGATCAGCGCGTGAAAGACGCCTTCTTCATCGTCGAACCGAAAGGCGATGAGCTTTCTTCTCTCGCCAAGTTGTTTGATTCCGGCAGGTTGAAGGCGTTTGTGAAAGCCGAACTTGCCTTGGATGAAGCCGACGAAGCTTACAGCGGCGCGCTAACCGGCAACCCCGGCAAGCTGGTCATCCGGATCTGATTTCCTCATCCCGATCCGGAATCATTCAAAAAAGAATGAATTTGCAAGCACGTTGCTTGCCATTTGGCAGTCCGTGGCGCATCGTTTCGGAGTAGACTTCGAAAGGCAACGGTTACCCTGGTCTGTCTGGGCCAGGATTGCCGACCTTATTTGGCTACGGAGAAATAGTCTTTGCTGCTTCAGCCCAAGTTGAACCTTCGAGTTGCTCAGCGCCAGGTGCTCACACCTGGGCTGGTCCAGATGGTGAGCGTACTAGCGCTCAACAAGCTGGAACTGAAGGAGATGATCAACGCTGAAGTTGTAGAGAACCCTGTGCTGGAGGAGATTGAAGATTCCTCCGCAAGCTTTGAAGAACTTGCCGGACGCGAAGGCGATCGCGAACTCTCCGCAGAACAGCAAAAGACCGAGGCCGAGCGAGAAGAGAAAGACCCATTCGATGAGATCGACATGGGCGAATATTTCCAGGAGTATCTGGATCCCGGCTTCCGCGCCTCTGGCCCATCGTTTGAAGAACTCGATTCACCTTCGTTCGAAAACTTCCTCTCCAAGCCATCCACGCTGACTGATCATCTGCTGTGGCAACTCGGCGCCATGACACTGCGGCCGGAACTGCGCGCTGCGTGCGAAGTGGTCATCGGCAATCTGGAAGACAACGGCTACCTCACCGTCGATGACACAGAGCTCGCCTCGCTCGACGAAAACGGCCACGCCACGCCCGCCCTCATGGCAGAGGCAAGAGCTGCCGTGCAGACGCTCGATCCCATAGGCATCGCCGCCAAAGATCTGCGTGAGTGCCTCCTGTTGCAGATCCGCGCTGCCCTCAGCGACACGGACGACGCTATCCTCGACGAGGAAGAATACGAGGCACGCCAGAGCGAGCTCACAATCGCCTGCAGAATTGTCACGGATCACCTGCAGTTGCTGCAGAAGCGCGATCTTCGCGAACTCACCCGACTTCTCGGTGCAACGCTCGATGAGGTACAGGCTGGGATCGACGCCATCCGTTCGCTCGATCCACGTCCCGGCCAGCGTTACAACCAGCAGGAGACGCGGCTCATTGAGCCAGACGTGGCTTTCGTGAAGCGCAACGACGAGTGGCAGGTTGTGATGAATGAGGACGATCTGCCTACGCTTCGCCTCAACGCCGGCTATCGCAAGATGCTGCGCCAGAAGGACACTGAGCGTGAGGTGAAGGAGTACGTCAAAGAGCGCTATCGCTCCGCCATTCAGCTCCTTCGCAATATTGAGCAGCGCAAGAACACCATCGTTCGCACATGCGACTCCATCGTCCGCCGCCAGCAGGATTTTCTGGAACACGGCGTGGACTCCCTCCGCCCCATGATGATCAAAGAGGTGGCGGAAGAAATTGGCGTACATCCTTCTACCGTGTCGCGAGCTGTCGCGAACAAATATGTGCACACCCCGCAGGGAGTGTTTGAGCTGCGCTTCTTCTTCAGCGAGGGCGTGAACGGACCCGAAGGTGGCGATCTTCCTCTCATGCTGTTGAAGAAAAAGGTTCGCAAGCTGATTGAGGAAGAAGATCCGAAGAAACCTTTGACGGATGATGCACTGGCCAGTGAGCTTCAGCGGCAGGGAATTCAGGTCACACGGCGCACAGTGGCGAAGTACCGCGAGGATATGAACATTCCCAGTACACATCAGCGCCGCAAACGCGACTAGCGGATCGGCTGCGATCCACAGGCTGCGTCAACATACCAGTTGACGTGCCGCCTTCAGGGGACTACAAACACATCTCAAGGCGCCGGGATTAACGTGGCGTTCACAGGCTTCGTTGCCAAACAACCCCGGCATCTTACCCAAGAGGTGAAGGAGGTAAGCAGCATGGATCTTGAGATCACCGGCAGAGGCACACAGGTAACAGCAAAACTGCGTGCGCAGGCAGAAGAGGGCTTGGCGCGCATAGAAAAAATCCTTGGACCGAAATGTATGGCCAAGGTGGTGCTCAGCTGCGAAAAGAATCGCTGCGAGGCGGAAGTCACGGTGCGTAACACCATCAGTACTTTCTCCTCACATACCTCGGCAAAAGATGTTGAGGTTGCCTTGAAGGACGCTTTGGACAAGGTGGAAATGCAGGCCGTGAAGGCGCGCAAGAAAGTTGTCACTACGCGCCATCATCCGGACCACGACGCCACCGGAACCATTCGCCGCCAGACTACGGATGCGGGCGAAGTGACATCAGTCAAGAAATCGCCGGCGACAAATAAAACCGGCGTAGGAAAGGCCATTGCGGCCATTGAAGACGGAGAGATCGACACGGAGGAAGTCGAAGCCGCCTGACAAGTTCTGAGTTCGTTAACGGGAAGAGGCATTCCATCGCGGATGCCTCTTTTCATTTTGCGTCACTCGCACGTCGCTGGGCGATGCTAGCATTTCCGCATGGCTGAACCACCGTCAGGCGGCACCCCGGTAGTGGGAAGTAAGGAGGGAACGCCTCATACTCCCGGACGAGAGCTGGTAGTACTCACAGGTCTTTCCGGTGCGGGCAAACTCTCCGCGCTCAAGGCATTTGAAGACCTTGGTTACTACGCAGTCGATAACCTACCGCTGGAACTGATTCCGCAGTTTGCCGAACTTCTGCGTGGCTCAAGTGAATTTACGCGAGCGGTTCTGGGCGTCGATGTACGCGAAAGCTCTATTGAGAACTTTCCGGGCATCCTTCATGCTGTACGCGGTCTGCTTCCCACCACGGTGGTCTATCTGGAGGCGTCAGACGACGTATTGGTACGTCGCTATTCCGAAACGCGACGCCCGCATCCTCTTCGTCGCGATGAGTTGGTTTCAGAAAGCATCGCATCCGAACGCAAGCGTATGGAGCCCATCCGGAATGTGGCCGATGTTCTTCTCGACACGACGCATTTCAACGTGCACCAGTTGCGCGCTCACATCACCACGCAGTTCAGCCGTCGCGAGGGCGAACAGAGACTGCTCATCACAACGCTTAGTTTTGGCTTCAAGAATGGCGTGCCTGCTGAGGCAGACCTCGTCTTTGACGTGCGCTTCCTGCCCAACCCTCACTTCATACCGGAGTTCCGTCCACTCACCGGTCGCGACGAGCGCGTAGCCAAGTACGTGATGGATTTCCCGCAAACTCAGGAGTTCCTCGACCGCACAGCAGACATGTTGTTGTTCCTTCTGCCGTATTACGTCACGGAAGGGAAGAGCTACCTGACCATCGCATTCGGCTGCACCGGCGGACAGCATCGTTCCGTGGCCATCGTGGAAGAGATGAAGAAGCGCCTCAGCGACGCGGGTTACCACGTGAAGGTCTCGCACCGCGACATGCCACGATAACGCCTTCAGAGTGAGGTCTCGACTTCCAAATGGAGTCTGTCTGAGATGAAAAACCTCTTCGACCCAATTGTGCTGGAGGAAACAAGGCAGCGCGTTCTGGATCTGCGTCCAGAGAGCAAGCGGCAATGGGGCAGCATGGATCTCGCTCAAACGCTTGCCCATTGCACCTCAGGCGTTGAAATGGCGATGGGTGCTATCCATCCCAAGCGTGCACCATTTCCGGCTAGCTTGATCGGCGTGCTTATCAAGCCGTTGGTCTTCCGCGACGATAAGCCGATGCGTCGTAACTCGCCCTCATCGCCGGAGTTATTCTCCGCGAACCCAACAGAGCTTGACTGCATCCGTGAGCGCTCTCGGCTTATCGCTGCAATTGACGATTTCGCCAGCCACGGTCCTGAAGGGTGCTCCCAATACCCACACCCGTTTTTCGGACCACTCAAGCCAGAACAGTGGGCCATCCTCATGTACAAACACCTCGATCACCACTTGCGCCAGTTCGGTGCTTAAAGCTGCTGGCCGGAAGTCGAAGAATCTTCTTTCTTTGTCCTCTCTGAGCTGTCTCGGGAACTCTTACGTATGACACGTGAACGAGTAAGATAAAACCCGTGCTGTACATGACACTTTTAATGGCCCGGCCCACGCAATGAAACGCATTCTGCGCCTGTTGTGGTATCTGCGCCCTTATCTGCCCTTCACCCTGCTGTCCGTGGTTCTCATGGCCATCGTCGGCGCCATGGCTGCTCTGCGCCTTCTGCTGGTCAAGCCCATTCTTGACAACGTGCTCAGCGCGGATCTTCAGAGCACCAAGATCCTTGTCTTCGCCGTTCCACACACCCACTGGGTTATCAACCTGCAGTACTTCGTGCCGAACCACTTCCACAATGCCTGGACGATCGTGGCCTATGCGCTCTTCGTCTCGGCGGTAGTGAAGTCCATTTGCGACTACGTCGGAACGTATCTCATCAACTATGCCGGCTTCGGTATGATTACGGACCTGCGCAACGACTTGTACGGCGCAGTCCTCAAGCGTTCCAGTTCCTTCTTCCAGCGGTACACCACGGGCGCTCTGCTCTCCACGTTGATCAATGACATTGAACGAGTGCAGATCGCCATGTCCACCGTGCTCAGCGATCTCCTGCAGCAGTTCTTTACGCTTCTCTTCACGGCATGTGTTGTGGTCATCGCGGGTGGCAAACTCGCGTGGATCCTTCTCGGTTTCGTGGTGGTGATCTTTTTCTCCATACGAAAGATCGGTCGCGGCGTTCGAAGGACCACTCGCGGTGGACAGGACCGCCTCTCAGATATCCAGAATCTTCTGCATGAAACGCTCACCGGCAACCGCATCGTAAAGGCCTTCGGTATGGAGACGTGGGAGATGGCGCGCTTCCGCCGTGCCGCACGTACGCTGTTCCGGGCCAACATGCGCGCCATCGGCATCAGCTCCATCTCCTCGCCGCTGATGGATGCGCTTGGCTCCATCGCCATTGCGCTGCTGTTGTTCATTGGCCGCAACCGCATCGTGCACCACCAGATGACGGCGGGCTCATTCATCACCTTCCTCATCGCGGTCTTCGCACTCTACGATCCGGTTCGCAAATTCGCGATGTACTACAACAGCTTCCAGCAGGCGCTGGGAGCCAGCGAAAAGATCTTCCACTTTCTCGACGAACGCGACGAACTTCCCGAAAAACGTGACGCCATCCGTCTCGAAGGTTTCCATGAAGGCGTCCGCTTCAACGACGTTCGCTTCGGCTATCGCGATGAAGAAGACGAAGAGAACTTCCACGAAGTTCTTCGCGGTATCAACCTCTATGTGCAACGCGGCGAGGTGATTGCGCTCGTGGGCCCCAGTGGCGGCGGTAAGTCTACGTTGGTGAACCTCATCCCGCGCTTCTTCGATCCCACAGACGGCAGCATCACGCTCGACGGCAACGATCTGCGCGACGTACAACTCGCCAGCCTGCGCAAACTCGTCGGCACCGTCACGCAGGAGACGGTGTTGTTCAACGACACCGTCCGCAACAACATTGCCTACGGCCAGCCTGACGTTCCCATGGAACGCGTTATCGCCGCAGCGAAGGCAGCGCTTGCACACGACTTCATTGAACGTATGCCCGACGGCTACAACACCGTCATCGGCGAAAAAGGTTTCCGTCTCTCCGGCGGCGAACGCCAGCGTCTCGCCATCGCACGCGCCATCCTGAAGGACGCGCCCATCCTCATCCTTGACGAAGCCACCTCCGCACTCGACGCAGAGAGTGAATCGCTGGTACAGGAGGCGCTTTCTAACCTGATGGTGCACCGCACGGTGTTGGTCATCGCGCATCGCCTGTCTACTGTGCGCCGCGCGGATCGCATCCTCGTGGTGGAGCGCGGACAGATCGTGGAAACTGGAACGCACGCAGAACTACTCGCACACGGTGGTACGTATCACAAGCTCTACATGATGCAGTTTGCAGGAGACGACGCAGCACCCGACACTCCGCTACAGCCGCAGGGCGTATAAACTCACTTCAAAAACGGACGAACGACAATGGCAGGCATTCTCTTCATCATCTCTGCGCCCAGCGGCTCCGGTAAGAGCACGCTCGTGGGCGAACTGCGAAAGTACGTGGAGGGGCTGGAATTTTCCGTCTCATACACCACCCGCGCACCGCGCGGCAGTGAAGAAGATGGACGCGAATACCACTTCACCACGCGTGAAAACTTCGAACGCATGATCAAGGAAGATGCCTTCCTTGAATGGGCAGACGTCTTCGGCAACTACTACGGAACAGCGCGAGCCGCTCTGGCACAGGCCGCGAGAAATGATCACGACCTTCTGCTCGACATCGACGTGCAGGGCGCGCTGCAGGTGATGGAGCGCATGCCCGAAGCGGTATCCATCTTCATCCTGCCTCCCAGCCCCGGTGTTCTTGAAACTCGTCTACGCAATCGCAGCGCGGCGGAACGCATGACCGACGAAGCGGTGATTGAACGCCGTCTGCGTCAGGCGCACGGCGAACTTGAGCATGTGTCGAAATATCGTTTCGCTATCGTGAACAATGTGCTCGACACAGCAGCAGCGGAACTTCGCGCTATCGTGTTGCAAGCACGAGGTGTTGCCTCGCAATCGGATGTTGCATTAGCGAACGGATGCCGCACTCAGATATCACCAGAAGGTGTACGTCAGGTGCTGGAACAGTTCGCTGCTGCACCACTCACGCCCGCAACAAAGTAACCGTTTCGTCTACTTCTGATAAAAATCTTCGCGCCGTTTCATGCCATCTGGGTTACAGTTGCCTCATGCGGTACGGAGGCAAAGGGAATGAACGAATCTTCGCAAGCCCTGAACGGTATCGACGATGCTCTGCTCAATAAGTACAGCCTGGTAAAGGGAGCTGCACGCCGCGCGCGTCAGCTTCAGTCCGGAGCTGCCCCGCTTGTTCACACCAACAGCATGAAAGCCTGCCGCGTAGCGCAGGACGAAATCCGCAGTGGATCTGTGCGGTATTTCGTAAAGCCTTCTCCGAAGGCCATTCTTCCGTCCGCACTGTAAGTTCCTGTGTAGCGGAGGGTCCGGTGCACCGCCGTCCACAGGGCGAGAACGTTGTTGCGCTCTAGAATGGACACATGGACGGAAGCGCTGAATCACTGCGCGGGTACCTTGAGTACCTTCGCGACTTAGGAATTTACGACGTGTATCGCACCAGCGATCCGTCAGACGATCCTGCGCTTGCAGCATGGTGGAAGTCGGTTGCCTCGCCCGTAGCGCCTCCTGCATCGGCAACTCCTCAACGTCCTGCAAACTCAAGCGTTCCTGCTCCACAGCGGCCAGCCGCGCCAATACAACGTCCCGCTCCATCACCCACGCCGCAGCGTCCGCCGATGCCATCGAGTAATCGCGCGCCGGATATTGTCATCACACCTCCCGCAGCCGCGGCTGCACCGCCGCCCGCATACGACTTCGATCAGGCCCCCGCGCCCACAGGACAGTTCGCTCCCCCTGCCATGCCTCTTGTCAGCTTCAACAAACTTGCGCCCCTACCCACAGAACGCGTCGCGCCTGCAGACAAAGTCGCAGCTCTACAAAAAGTCCGCGACACAATCGGTGACTGCACGCGTTGCCCACTGGCCTATGCCGGCCGCCACAACATCGTCTTCGCAGACGGCGACCCCAACGCCGAGCTCATGTTCGTGGGCGAAGGCCCGGGAGCCGACGAAGACGCTAGCGGCACTCCCTTCGTAGGCAAGGCAGGGCAGTTGTTGAACAACATGATCAACGCCATGGGCCTCAAGCGCGAACAGGTGTACATCGCGAACGTGGTGAAGTGCCGCCCGCCTCAGAACCGCACCCCGGAGCCCAAGGAAGCCAACACCTGCTCGCCATTCCTTCTGCAACAGGTAGACATCGTGCAACCGAAGGTCATCGTCGCACTCGGTGCCACGGCAGCAACGTATCTGCTCGGCGTAAAGCAATCGCTGGCAAACCTGCGCGGCCAATGGCACGACGTTCGCGGAGCCAAATGCGCCGTCACCTACCATCCCGCCTTCCTCCTGCGCGATCCCCGCCAGAAGGGCGAGGCCTGGAAGGATCTCCAGCGCGTCATGGTGGAACTGGGCCTGAAGCCACCCGCCCGTAGCTAGCCCCACAGAACATAAAGTGCCAGGAATTCCTTCTTCTCAGAAGAGAAGACTTGGCATTCTCTCGATGCATGAGTTAGGCTTGCCTAAAGAGCATTTAGGTATACCTAAATATGCGTCACTCACGAAGCCTTATCGCCGCTGTTCCGCTCGCTTGTTCACTAATCGCCTCTGCCCAAAAGCCAACCGTGCAGACAGAAGTGACAGTCTTCGCGGACGAGGAGCAACCACTCGTCAACAGCCCCTCCGCGCAACAAAAACTGAATGCGAAACAGCTTGAGGCCGTGCCCATCTTCAACGCCTCCACGGGATTTACTGACATCCTCACACGCACCACACCCGGCGTGGCCGCGGACGCGAATGGTTTCGCGCACCCCCTCGGCGAACACGCGGACACCTCCATCTCGCTTGACGGCCAACCCATCACCGACCAGATGGCAAAAGTTTTCTCCAACCAGATCGACCCCAACATCATTCACAGCCTCACCGCCACAACCGGCGCCCCTCCTGCAGAGTTCGGCGACAAGACCAGCCTCGTCGTAAGTGTCACAACAAAGTCCGGCATTGCTCGCAAGCCATTCGGCACGCTCTCCACCACCTACGGAAGCTTCGGCACCTGGTCAGAAAATCTTGCATTGGGCGCAGGAGGCCAGCGCTGGGGAGAGTTCCTCGCCATCGGCGCAAATGGCTCTGAACGTTTTCTCGACACGCCAGAATTCATCCCCTTACACGCCAACGGAAATGGCCAGGGAGCCTTCAACCGTTTCGATTTCCATCCCAACGCAGCGAACCTGCTTCATCTCAACCTCGGCGTCGGACGCTCATGGTTTCAAACACCCAACAGCTACGACACCGCCGCAGCAGGGCAGGACCAACGCAGCCAGATCCGCAATGCAAACATCGCTCTCGGCTGGACACACATCTTCACGCCATACTTCCTGACCAACTTCACACCCTTCTACCGCCACGATGAAGCGCAATACTTTCCATCCGCGAATCCATTAGCTGACGCCACCGCAACACTCGCGCAGAATCGAACACTTACCAACACCGGCTTCCGCCTCGAAGGCGAATACATTCGAGGCCCCCACACAGCAAAAGTAGGCAGCACCTACTGGCACACGCTGCTGCACGAGCGCTTCGCCGTCGCCCTTACCGATCCGCTTTACAACGCACTGTGCGTTGATGCCTCTGGCAATCCCGTAGCAGCATCTGGTATCGATTCCACCAGCCAATGCACAGCCGCCGGATACAACATCAACTCCAACTTCCTGCCCAATCTCTTGGCCTATGACCTAACGCGCGGCGGTTCACTCTTCCGCTTCAACCAATCCGCAGACGTAGTGCAAGCCGCGTTCTACATGCAGGACGAAATCAAACTAGGCAACTGGGTACTCAGCCCCGGCCTGCGCTACGACATCTACAACGGCCTAAGCCACGGAAACCAACTGCAGCCACGTTTCGGCATCGGATGGCGAACACCATGGACACACACATTGCTGCGTGGCTCGTACGCGCGACTCTACGAAACGCCGTACAACGAGAACCTCATCTTCGCCAACGAAAGCTCTGCAAACAGCACCGGCAAAAATCCATTCGCGAGCTATCGCTCTGAACCCGTTCGCCCGGCAACACGCAATCAATTCAACGCAGGCTTCGAGCAGGCTTTCGGAAACCATCTCAGCGTCAACGCCGATTACTACTGGAAGTTCACGCGCAACGATTTCGATTTCGACACGCTCTTCAATACGCCCATCACCTTCAGCGTCGCGTGGCGTAAATCAAAGATCGACGGCCTTGCCATCACAGCCAATCTGCACGACTGGCACGGCATCAACATCTTCAGTGTCATGGGCCACGTCCGCTCACGATTCTTCACACCGCAGACAGGCGGCCTCATCTTCAACAGCGTGCCATCCGCACCCGTCTTCCGCATCGACCACGGCGAAGAGTTTGAACAGGCAACCGACATTCGCTACGAGTTTCCCGCGCGCCTCATCGGAGAGCATCACCCGTACATCTCCGGCATCTGGCGTTACAACAGCGGTCTCGCTCTACCGGACACAGTGCCCACGTATCTCGATGCCTTGAATCTCACCGCAGACGAACAATCGCAGATGGGCCTTCACTGCGGCAACAACTACGCCACACCAACACAGGCAATCCGACAGTGCAGCGCCGCAACCTTCGGTGCAACACGCATCCGCATTCCAGCCTTTGGCACAGAAGACGACGACAGAAATCCCGTACGCGTCACCCCGCGAACGCTAGTCGATCTCACAGCAGGCGACGACCGCCTCTTCCGCTTTGAGCACGTAACAGTAGGAGCGCGCATAGCCGTACTGAATGTTGCGAACAAGATCGCCCTGTACAACTTCCTCTCCACCTTCAGCGGCACACATTTCGTCCCGCCAAGAACCGTGCAGGGCAGCCTCCAGTTTTCTTTCTAAGCCTTCGTCCGACCAATGGTGCGAGCCATGCGCGCAAATCCCTGCACAATCGGCCGCTGCTCACCCTTGCGAAACGCAAGCTCTACATTGCTAACCTCGGTAGCGCCGCGCAACGGAACATACACCACACCTTTCTCTGCGATGGTCGCCACGCAGGCCGGTGCAATGGAGACACCAAAACCCGCTGCCACCAACCGCACAATGCTGAGCCAGTGCGATGCCTCCTGCACCACACGAGGCCGAAATCCGGCATCACCGCAAAGCGATAGCGGCTTATCAAAAGCCACACTGCCTGCCACGCGCGAGTAAAACACGAAAGGCTCATCACGCAGCACCGAAGCATGAATCGTCCGCTGATTCGCACGTGGGTGCTTACTCGGAAGCACGGCAAGGTAGCGCTCTGTAAACAACGTCTCAACTTCCAGATCCGGCTGCGGATCACTGTCCCGCAGAATACCGGCATCCAGCGTGCCATCCAGAAGCCCACTGGCAACGCGCGATGTGAACGATTCATGCAGATGAATCTGCACAAGCGGAAAAGCAGAACGATATTGCCGAAACACAGCAGGCAACGTAGCCAACATGCTGGACCCGACGAACCCAACATTCAATCGCCCACTTTCACCGCGAGCAATGCTGCGTGTCTCCTCAAGATCAAGCCGCACATTGCGAAGCGTGCGATGCGCACGCTCCAGCAAAACCTCACCCGCTGAGGTAAGTGACACAGAGCGAGAAGTGCGCGTAAAAAGAGGCGATCCCACAATCTCTTCCATGCGCCGGATCTGCTGAGAAAGTGCAGGCTGCGCCAGGTAGAGCTTCTGCGCCGCGCGACCAAAGTGCAGCTCCTCTGCAACCGCTACGAAGGAACGAAGATGCCTCAACTCCAGATCGGAATCCATGCATCCAGCTTATCAATCGCATTGATTATGCAATTGGACATGCCTGATCGAGATGGTTACGGTGGAGTTGTGAGAGAGAAATGATGACAGACCTAACCCTGCGCCCAATGAAATCACAGTCGGATGCCAACGCATTCCGCGCCTTGAACGAGGCATGGATCACAAAACTGTTTCGTCTGGAAGAGAAGGATCGCACCACACTCAACGACCCGTACAACACCATTCTCGCCAAAGGCGGCCAGGTGTATGTCGCGGAGCTGGACGGACGCATCGTCGGAACAGCCGCATGGGTTCGTTATGCCGAAGGCATCTACGAACTCTCAAAGATGGCGGTGGATAGCACGGTCCGCGGGCAGGGCATCGGCAGAAAGTTATTGCTTTACATGATCGACCAGGCACGCTCTTTGGGCGCCCGTACCGTGTTTCTCGGCAGCAGCAAGAAGCTGCAGAATGCCGTGCACCTCTACGAAGCCGTGGGCTTCCACCACGTCCCTCCGTCTGAGCTGCCGGAGATGAAGTACGATCGCGCCGACGTCTTTATGAAGATGGAGATGGCGCCACTTTCCGGCGCTTAACGCGAGGCTCCTGCGCTGCTGGAGGATCTATACCTTCAACCTCCTCCGGCACTTCGCGTTTGTATTTCAATGAGTACCGATTCCGAATCTGGCGGCTGATGTACGTACTCAACCCCGCACCTGCACGTGCAAGCTGCCGCATCACCTTTAAATGCAGGCGACCGGTGGCGGCAGGCGTGTACACATACACGTCGCCGCTCCGAAACTGGATGTGCATCGCGTCATTATCAAACGCGTACGCCACGACACCGCTGGCGGCATGTACCTTCCGGTACGGTTGAAACGTCACTTGGCTCATACACTAGAAGATGTGTCTTTCTTCGTAGACGTCGCCTTGCCTGTTCCGTTAGACAGGTCTTTTACATACCGAGTCGACGGTGAGGCGCCTGCCATCGGGGCGCGCGTACTCGTACCCTTCAGCGGACAACGGCTGATGGGCGTAATTCTGCGCGTGCATTCGCAGGAACCCGAAGGTGAATTTGAGGTGAAACCGGTGCAGCAGGTGCTGGACGACGCCTCGCTCCTGCCCGACGATCTGCTGCGCCTGGCGGAATGGATCGCGCAGTATTACGTCGCTCCTTTGGGCGAGGTCCTGCGCGGCATGCTGCCCCTCACTGCGGAAATCCGTCGCGTGTTTCTCTATCGGATTGCCGAACAGGGCCGCCGAGTTCTGTATGAGGGCGCAGAAAAAGGTTCGTCGCGCCGCTCAAAGCTGTCGCCGGAGGAACAAAACCGCGAATACGCCGTACTCAACGCGCTGGAAAGCGGCAACGCACTGAAGCTTGCCCAACTTCGTTCCGCCACAGGAGCAGGGAAGGCGCTGCTGGAAGGCATGGTGCGCAAGCGTTGGCTCTCGCGAGAAGTTGAGGCCGACGAGCGTGATGCACGCCGCACCGAACGCGTCGCTGTCCTCGTGGAAGACGCGCGCCTCCCCAAACTGAATGACAACCAGATGCGCATCCTCGCGGAACTCACCGCGGTCGGCGGTCGCATGCCGGTGCGCCATCTGCGCGACCTTCCTGTGCCCGATTCCACGCTGACCACGCTCGTACGCCGAGGTCTGGTCGTCATTGAAGACGAGCCACTCGCATTCCATCTCGGCGGCGTGCATGCCGAAGGCAAAAAACACGCGCACGAACATGCCTTGAACGAAACACAGATGGAAGCCCTCGCCTCCATCGCAGCATCGCTCGCGGAAGGCAGCTTCAAGCCGCATCTGCTTTATGGAGTCACTGGCAGCGGCAAAACAGCGGTGTACTTCGCAGCCATGCAACGAGTCCTGGCCACCGGCAAAGCCGCCCTGTTGCTGGTGCCTGAGATCGGCCTCACGCCCGCCATGGCCGGGCAGATGTACGCAGCCTTCGGTGATGAAGTGGCTTTGCTGCACTCGCAGCTTTCGCCAGACGAACGCGCCGAACAGTGGCACCGCATCCGTCGAGGTGAAGCACGCGTCGTTGTCGGCACACGCTCCGCAGTCTTCGCGCCCGTGCCATCGCTCGGCCTCATCATCGTCGATGAAGAGCACGACTCCAGCTACAAGCAGGAAGAAACCCCGCGCTACCACGGTCGCGACGTGGCCGTCATGCGCGCCAAACTGCTCGACATCCCGGTCATCCTCGGTTCAGCCACACCGTCATTGGAGAGTTGGAACAACGCACAGACCGGCCGCTACACGCTGCTGAAGATGGAACAGCGCGTAGCCAACCGCCCATTGCCTGAGGTCGAACTCGTCGACATGCGCGCGGAGTTTCAGCAGACCGGCGCAGAACATCTCTTCAGCCGACGCCTCATCGAAGAAACCCAGGCCACACTCGACCGCGGCGAACAAGCCATCATCCTGCTCAACCGCCGCGGTTACAGTTACGTGGTCATGTGCCGTTCCTGCGGCGAAAAGATCGAGTGCGAAAACTGCGCCATCGCCATGACCTTCCACAAGCCGGTTCACGGCACGGACCTTCACGCTGAACCCGGCGAACGCCTCGAATGCCACTACTGCGGCTTCCGTCGTAACGTGCCCAAGGCCTGCCCCAAATGTTCCAGCGAGCACCTCTATTACATGGGCGCAGGCTCGCAGCAAGGCGAAGAGCGTTTGCAGGAAATCTTTCCCTCCGCACGCATCGGCCGCATGGATCGCGACACCGTCCGCGGACGCGGCGACGTGGAACGCCTCCTCCAACGCCTCCACTCCGGCGAGATCAACCTGCTCGTAGGCACGCAAATGATCGCCAAGGGCCATGACATCCACGGCGTCACCACCGTCGGAGTCGTAGGTTGCGACCATGCGCTCGGCATGCCGGACTTCCGCGCCGCAGAGCGTGTCTTCCAACTACTCACCCAGGTCAGCGGACGCGCCGGTCGAGGCGAAAAGCCGGGCCGCGTTCTGGTGCAGAGCTATCACGTGGACCATTACGCCGTCCGTTGCGCCGCCGCGCACGACTATGAAGGCTTCGTGCGCCGGGAAATGCAGTTCCGCCGCCCGTTCTTTTACCCGCCCTTCGGCGTCCTGACCAACGTATTGATCCAGTCGCAGGACATGGGCGAGGCGATGCGGTGGAGCGGGGAACTGGGCCGCTGGTTCAATACCGCATCCGTGCCGGGCGTAAGGATGCTCGGCCCTGCGGCAGCGCCGGTCTCACGCCTGAAGCGGATCTACCGATATCACCTGCTGCTCAAAGCGCAGAGGCGCAGCGACCTGCAGGCTGGTCTGCGCAACATGCTGCGCCACGCGGAATACAAGGGCATCCCGCGCAACGCCATCATTGTGGATGTCGATGCGATCAGTTTGATGTGAAGAGGAGCTACTCGGCTTTAGCTGCCAGTGGCTTATCCAATTCCTGCAGGTCTTTGCCAGGCTTGAATCGCACGGCGCGGCCGGGCTCAATGTCCACTTCGGTTCCGGTGCGTGGATTACGTCCGATACCAGTTTTCCGAGGTTTCACTGTGAAGACGCCGAAACCGCGAAGTTCGATGCGGTCACCAGCGGTAAGCGCTTTTTTCACGCCCTTCAAAATGTCTTCCACTGCCTGTTCGGCACGTGTTCTCGGTAGACCGGTACGGTCGACGACTCGCTGAATCAGGTCCTGCTTGATCACGGATTTGCTTTCCCTTCCAGTGTCGGAGCGGCCATGGGCAACCGGCGCATTGTCATGATGTTAGGAAGGCCTTTGGCCCCTGTCAACATTCTCCTGAATCCTTTGTCGACAAAAAAGATCAAAGCGCCCGATTGTCGTAAGATGACACAAACAGCAGAGTTACGCATGGCGTACCCTCGCGGCAGGAGTGCAATGTCGATCAAGAGCGATAAGTGGATCCGGGAGCAGGCAACAAAGCATGGCATGATTGAGCCGTTCAGCGAGAAGCAGGTCAGCAAGGGCTGCATCTCTTACGGGCTCTCGTCCTATGGTTACGATCTGCGCGTGTCCAACGAATTCAAAATCTTCACCAACGTGAACAGCGCCATCATCGACCCCAAGGCGTTCGACGAGCGTTCTTTCGTCACGGTGGAAGCAGATAGCGTGATCGTTCCTCCCAACTCCTTTGCACTCGCCCGTTCCATTGAATACTTCCGCATCCCCCGCGATGTCCTCACAATCTGCGTCGGCAAGTCGACCTATGCTCGCTGCGGCATCATCGTGAACGTCACGCCGTTCGAACCGGAATGGGAAGGCTACGTCACCCTCGAAATCTCCAACACCACACCGCTTCCGGCAAAGGTCTATGCAAACGAAGGCCTCTGCCAGATTCTCTTCTTCCAGTCGGACGAAGTGTGTGAAACCAGCTACGCGGACCGTTCTGGAAAGTATCAGAGGCAGCAGGGAATTGTGCTGCCGAAACTGTGACTACGTCCGGCCAATCGGTGAGCGGTAGGCTGCGCATCGGTGTGGTCAGTAGCGATGCTTTGCGCATCGAAGGTCTTCGCGCCATCCTGGAAGAGACCTGCGACATCGTCCCCATGACAGCGCCGGAAACTCTTCGCGACAACGATCTGGCGATGGTGCTGATCGACGTCCCTGAAGATGATCTTCCGGCCCTCATGTCCACTCTCCGCCGCGCACGTCCCGGCCTGCGACTCATCGTCCTCGGCACACGCAGCGACCCCGGTTTCATTCAGAAGGTCGTCGCCAGCGGTGCCAAGGGCTATCTCCTGCACACCGCAAACCAGCGGGAAATCACCATGGCTGTTGAAGTCGTGGCCGATGGTTCCATCTGGGCGCCACGTAAAGTTCTTGCAAGTCTGATCGACACCATCGCGCCGACCGAAGGTCGAGCACCTGAGGTTCGCCTGACGCCGCGAGAACAGGAAGTCATTGAGCTGCTCATCGCTGGCCGTGCCAACCGCGAGATCGCGGCCACGCTCGGTGTTGAGACAAAAACCGTCAAAAGCCACGTGGGCCGACTCCTCCAGAAGTTCGGCGTGCCCAATCGTGTTGCGCTCACGGTCCGTGCGCTTGAAATGCAAATCGGTCGAGAACTCTAAAATTCTCTCCTCGAAAAATTGAGACAAAATGCCTGATTTATGGGCAATATTTCAATTTTGGTTGAGTCATTGAGGGGCTTAGGCCCTCCGTAACTTGAACATTGTCCTTGCGGACCTCATCCTAGCTTTACGTAACACAGACCTGGGAGAAGAGGGGCTGGCGGCGCGGGTGCGAACCTGATCGACAGCCCCCATTTTTTACTCTCACGGACTCTCCCTCCCCCACATTTCATCCGAGTACAACGTTCTCCGTCGTCCATTCATCCCACTACATGAATTGACAGTAGCGGCTGATGTTAATGGCTGCTACGGATTGGGTGGAATACTGTGATCAATCGATGGAAAGCTGCTTTGTGTTCGGCAATGGTGGTTGCCGTAACCATTCCGGCCATGGCTGCCGATAAGGCAAAGCTTGATGAACGTCTAACCGACTCCCAGAACATCATCAACGAGATTATGGCGACGCCGGATAAGGCTATCCCGTCATCCATCCTCGGCGGCGCTTCATGCGTTGTGGTGATTCCTGCCTACAAGAAGGGCGCATTCATCGTGGGCGCTCAGTATGGTCAGGGCGTAGCCACGTGCCGTACCGGCCACGGTTGGAGCGCACCGGTCTTCGTGCAGCTCACCGGCGGCAGCGTGGGCTTCCAGATTGGCGGTCAATCGACTGACCTGGTGCTCGTCGCCATGAACCAGAATGGCCTTCAGCACATGCTGGCGAACAAGTTCAAGATCGGCGCGGATGCCGCTGCAGCTGCCGGCCCGGTAGGCCGCAACGCACAGGCGGGAACCGACTGGAAGCTGAACGCGGAGTTCCTCACCTATTCGCGTTCCAAAGGCCTCTTCGCAGGTATCAACCTTGACGGCACGGTTCTGTCGCAGAACATCGATGACACCCGCGAGTTTTACGGCACGGCGACCCCGTTCAAGACCATTCTGAACGGCAACATCCCCACGCCGCCGGACGCACGTCCGTTCGTCGGAACCGTGGCGAAGTACTTCATCGCCACGCACAATAAGTAGGTTTCCACCTTGCGGCTGACGCTCCTTGAGCGTCAGCCGCTTTTTTATTGTTCGGCACTGGTCGAAACCAAAGGCGATCCTGCATCATCTACAAAGACAGGTCCCCCTGGTTATGCCTATCGCCGTCGCATTCTTCGAACACTATGCCTACAGCATCCTCTTTCTCTGGGTGCTGGTGGAGCAGCTTGGCATCCCCGTGCCATCGGTGCCTCTGCTCGTGGCGGCGGGGACCCTGACAGCGACACATCGCATTCATGCTGTACCGGTCATGGCGTCCATCCTGCTCGCCTGCCTGTTTGCAGATTCGTTGTGGTATTACCTGGGTGTTCGTTACGGCGGCCGAGTGGTCAAACTCGTGTGCCGCATGTCGCTGGAAGCCTCCACCTGTGTCAAAAAGACGGAGAGCTCCTTCAGCCGTCACGGCGCCACCACGCTTCTCTTTGCCAAGTTCATCCCCGGCTTGTCGACGGTAGCGCCGCCCATCGCCGGGCAAACAGGCATGCCGTATGCCCGGTTCCTCGCGTACGACCTCGTAGGATCGGCAATCTGGGCCTCAGCATACGTTTTCGGTGGACGTTTCTTCGGCGACTTCGCAGAGAAGCACGCCATGCTGGTTCACCTGTCCACGCGATTTGGCTTGTTGATCTTTGTGCTGGTGGTTCTTGGCTTTATCGCGCGCCGCATCTGGTCGCAGCGCCAGTTCCTGCGCGATCTGCAGAACTCGGCCATCACCGCTACCGAACTAAAAAACCTCATGACCATGGCTGAATCAGGCGATGCCCGTCAGCCGTTCATCGTTGACCTGCGTCATCCTCTGGATTACCTTCCAGACCCGCGTGTGCTGCCGGGCGCTCTCCGCATCAGCCCCACGGAGTTGGAGAAGCACTGCCACCTGCTGCCGCGCGACACGGACGTGGTGCTTTACTGCACCTGCCCGAACGACGAAACGTCCGCCACACTGGCCAAGCGTCTCCAGCGCCTCGGCGTGCACCGCGTGCGTCCGCTGCGCGGAGGCTTTGAAGGCTGGCGCGACGCCGACCTCCCATTGGTCCCATACGACGAACAGAAGCCTCGGGAAGCTGCGCCGGAACTCATCGAAGCCGCAGCCGCTGCATAGTTTCGTTCCTGCGTAGTTCGCAAACCTATCTTCTTTCGGGAATGCGGCGTAATCCCACGACACCTCGTGGGAAATCGCAATATCCGCCTTGCCGCGCACGCTGCAAGCTGTTCTGATAGAGCCACACTCGTTTCAGGAGCAGTCCCGCCATGCAGCACTCCCGTGCCATGCGTCGCAGCGTCATCGCTGCCGCCGTCGCCTTTACTGCCACACTTGCCCTTGCACAACCGCCCGAGGGCCAGCAGCGTCGTCCACAGCTACCTGACACCGGCGGCCCATCCGCCACGTACGATCCGCTGAAGACCTTCGCGCCTTTCCAGATGCCGCAGACGGCCAACATCTATCGCAGCGGCAACGGCGCACCCGGTCCCAACTACTGGCAGAACCAGGCCGACTACGAGATGCACGCCAGCATCGACACGGCCACGCAGACACTCAGCAACGACGAGACCATCACCTACACCAACAACTCGCCGGACACGCTGAACAGCCTGTGGCTGCAGGTCGAACAGAACACCTATCGCCTCGACGCACGCGCCCGCAACTTCGCAGGCGGCAGCCGCCGCGCACCTGCCGATCAGTTCACCGAAGGCACTGTGTTTGAGTCGGTGGAACTCATCGCCAACGCCAAGGGTGCAAAGCCTGAGAAGGCGACATACATCGTCAGCGACACGCGCGCCCGCATCGATCTGCCCACGCCGCTCGCTCGCAACGGCCAGATCAAGATCCACATCAGGTACCACTACAAGGTGCCGGGTCGTTGGGGTGGCCGTACCTCTGTCGACAAGTCGCGCGACGGCTACGAAATCTACGACATCGCGCAGTGGTATCCACGCATGTGCGTGTATGACGACGTTCGTGGATGGGACACGCAGCCCTACCTCGGCAACGAGTTCTACACCGAGTTCGGCAACTACGACTACTACGTCACCGTGCCCTCCAACATGCTCGTCGCAGGCAGCGGCCTCCTCGTTAACGAGAAGGATGTGCTGACGAAGAAGCAACAGGACCTTCTCGCCAAGGCGCGCACGTCTGACGCAACAGTCGTCATCCGCTCCGTCGACGAGATCAAGGATCCCAACAGCCGCCCGAAGAAAGACGGCACGCTGACCTGGCATTACCACATGGACCGCACCCGCGATGCCGTCTTCTCGGCCTCAGCAGGCTTCGTGTGGGATGCCGCAAAGATCAATCTGCCCGCAGGTAAAACAGCTCTCTCGCAGAGCTTCTATCCAGCGGAATCCGCCGACCCTGACGCATGGCCTATGGTGACGGAATACACCAAGGACACGGTTGAAAACTTCTCGCGCGACTGGTACCCGTACCCGTGGCCCGTCATGACCAACGTCGCCGGCTTCTCCTCCGGCATGGAATATCCGTCGATGGTCTTCGACGGCATCCGCGACAAGGGCAAGGGCAGCTTCGTCGTCACCGCGCATGAAGTGGGCCACACATGGTTCCCCATGATCGTGCAGAGCAACGAACGCCGCGACGCATGGATGGACGAAGGCTTCAACACCTTCATCGACATCTACGAGTCGGACTATTACAAGAACGGCAAGTACGCGCCCAAGCGTGACGGTGAATACGCTCCCGGCCCTGACTCACCCGCGGATCAGATCGCCAAGGTTATCGCAGATCCGCAAGCGCCCACCATCCTCTCGCGCGCAGACGCCATCCGCGAAAAGTATCGTCACCCCGTCACGTACTTCAAGTCAGCAGAAGGCCTGTGGCTGCTGCGTGAAGACATCCTCGGCCACAACGTATTCGATCGCGCCTTCCGCAAGTACGTCAGCGACTGGGCCTTCAAACACCCCACCCCGTCTGACTTCTTCCGCGAGATGGAATCAGAGGGCGGGGAAGACCTCAGCTACTTCTGGCATGGCTGGTACGAGAACAACTGGTCGCTCGACCTCGCAGCGAAGGACGTAAAGTACACCGACGCAGCCGACCCATCCAAGGGGGCAAAGGTCACCATCGAGCAGAACGGCCAGCTCGTTCTACCCGCATGGGTCGTCGTGAAGTACGAAGACGGCACTGACCTCAAGATCAAGCTGCCAGCAGAAACCTGGCTGCAAAAGGCAAAGTACGACCTGGCCCTTCCCACCACCAAGAAGATAGCCAGCGTAACCATCGACCCAGACCAGCGCATCCCGGACAGCAACCGCAGCAACAACACAGCAAAGCCGTAAGCGAACAGCAAAGCAAAGCAAAAGCCCCGTCCATCTGGACGGGGCTTTTGCTTGCGTGACGAAAATCAATTCGCTGAAGGCTTCTCTGCGCTCTCAATGACCAGCACATTCGCCGGTGCCTTCACCGGCAAGATCTTCAATCCAAGTTGTTCCTGAATCGCCGTAAACATTCCAGGAGGAGCATCGGCATCGCCTGCTGCAACACCATCTGGCGTCCACCGCAACGAGAAGTCATAGTGCCCATCCAACCCAGTCTGATCCACCAGGGGACGATCGAACTCACTCTGCATACCCAGCAGAAAGGTCGTCATCGTCGTGTTCTGAAACTGCATCCTGCCTTTGCCATTGCCATTCTGATTCGGCAACGCATTCGGATCGGCCTTACTCTTCTCCAGCTTCGGACCGCCCTTGGCCACGGTCAACGCATAAACCGGAATCTCGCGTTGCTCGCGCTTGAACTTCAATCCAAAACGATCCGCCAACAACTTCTGCACCATCACCTGCACATCCGGCACGCTCAGCTTGCCTTCCTTATCCGCAACACCGTCAATGGTCCATCGCGCTGTATCGAACCAGTCCGGAGCATTCACAATCTGTTTTGGATGGACTGAATAGCCAATGACGATCAGCGTCGTCACATCCTGATTCTCAATATTCACGCGGTTTCCGCTCACATGAAATCCACGATTCCGATGCATCGGTTCAGTAGGCTTAATGGTTGCCACTTCAAAAGTAGGTGCAGCGGTCGGCGTGGTTGCGACAGCCTGCGCATGAAACGGAATAGAGCACAGCGCAGTAAAAAGTACGCATGCGGCAGCAACAGCAGAGCGTCGAGCATTCATGATGAAATCCATTTCGGAAAAAGGGCTAGTACCCACTCTTACGCACGCCGTCGCCTTCCAGTTCCGTAAAACATTTCTGCCAACAGAAAGCGCGGCCAAGATACTCTGAATCCGCCCTAAGCGCACATCATCACATGCCACGCAGAAAATCCAATCCACCACGCAGAGTCATCTGCCTCTGCGTCCTCGCCATCATCATTCCGCTTGGCCTAGCAGTGCGATACGCGCCACTCCATCTGCCATGGTTCTGGTCAAAGTACCTCGGCTCCATGCTGTGCCGTTGCGGTCTACTGGCTCATCGCCATGCTTCTCCCCAGACTCCGCCCAGCATCATTAGCAATCATCGCGTCCGCGATCGCACTCATCACAGAGTTCTCACGACTCGTCCCCGAGCCACACATTGACGCGTTCCGCCTCACGCTCGCAGGACGACTTCTGCTAGGCCGCTACTTCGCATGGCCCAACATCCTCGCCTATCTCATAGCGATCGCAATCACAGCAACGGCGGACAGCAGATTCGATTCACGCCGGTCGTAACCAACAGCGAACTTGCGATACAGAAAAAGCAAAGCGAACATAAGCGCTTTTCTCCATCAATTCGCGACACCGTAATCCACCGCTGGTATAAGGATGCCCAGAAGGGAAACCCCGAACCAATGGATTTGCAGATCACTCGTCGCCGCTTTTTGCAGCAGACAATCGGCTTCAGCGCCGCCGTACTCGCCTCGCAGGCAATACCTGCCATCGCTGCGCAGCCGCATGGCGAAGCCGATCTGCTTATGGTCGGCGATTGGGGATACGCACGTCCTGCCGCCCAGGAACTCGTCGCCGCAAGCATGGTGAAGTACATAAAGTCGCAGCGCCTTCATCCGCAGGCACTCCTTATGCTCGGCGACAATTGGTACGACGAGTTGCCCGGTGGTGTTGATTCACCCCGCTGGAAGACGCACTTTGAAGACCTCTATCCCGCCAACGTCTTCCCCGGCCCGGCCTACGCCATCCTCGGCAACCACGACTACCAGATGTACCCCACCAGCAAGGTCGAAGCGGAACTCGCTTACGCGCGTCGCCCGCACACACGCTGGACCATGCCTGCCAAGTGGTACAGCTTCGATTTCCCCGCGAAGAAGCCGCTTATCCACTTCATCGCGCTCGACAGCAACATGCCGCACGAGATCAAACCCAACCCCGACGGCACGCCGAACATCAACTTCACACTCACCGAAGAAGAGCGCGTTGCCCAACTCGCATGGCTTGAGAAAGAACTCGCTGCACCGCGCCTCACGCCATTCACCATCGTCATGGCGCATCACCCCGTGTACACAGACGGCCCACACGGCGACCACGCCATGCTCATCCGCGATTGGGATCCGCTGTTGCAGCGCTATGGTGTACACGCGTATTTAGCAGGCCACGATCACGATCTGCAGCATCTCGAGTTCCACGGACATCCCACCAGCTTCTTCCTATCCGGTGGCGGTGGCGCTGATCTTTACGATTTGAAGATCACTCCAGACAAGCGCGGCCCGTGGGCGCAAAAGGTCAACGGCTTCAGCCATCTCTCGGTGACTGAGAAGCTCCTCACACTACGTCACGTGGATGCTGCGGGCAACACGCTCCACGCCATGACGAAGACACCAGACGGCAAGACCTCTGTGATTTCGGCGTAGATCAACGAACACAACAACAGGTGCATGGAATCCCCATGCACCTGTTGTTGTGTTTTCACTAAGGCAGTGAAGCAGGCTTCAAACTCAGCAGAAGCTCTTTGCGCTCTGCAACGAAGTTCGCGGCAGATTCCACCTTCGTCCACTGCGGTCCCGCGAACTGCTGATAGTCCGCACCATTCGCAAGAAACTCCACACGCACCGGGCTATCCGGAATCCTCCCGCCAAACCAGTGCGGATCGTCGCGCTCTGCCCACGTAACCAGCGCGACTACAGCGCCAGCGCCATGTTGTAAGGCTGCATCATTTCCATACAAAACAGAGATTGTTTTCTTCACCGGATCGGAAAGCATCGTCATCGGCTTCCAGGCCAGCGGCTGATAGGGAAGCGATGTAGGCAATGTCACTGAGTGGTTGTTCACCACCTCTGTGCCCGGCACAGTCGCAGCAGTCATCGGCAACGTGTACACGTAGTCGTCACCCTTGACCGGCAAATGGCAACTCGTGCATTCCTTCACAAAGCTCGCGTCTTTGCCATAGGGCTTCAGATCAAGCCCACGCCATCGGCCCCAACCCCATCCCTCTGTGGACGCATACTTCTGCGCATCCTTCACCATCAGTTCCACTTGAATAAAGTCGCCCACGCGAAGCGTTCCATCAGCGTTCGCTTCCTGCTTCCACGCAATCTTCGCCAGCTTCGCGCCATCCGGCCAAGGGGAGATCTTTCCCTCAGCCACTGCCTTTGCGGCAACATCGTTGCCCAGAATGAAGCGGAACGTATGGTTGTCACCGCGATCGGTAAAGCTGATCGGTTTCCACGTTGCAAACGTTGGTTCAAACGCAAGTCCATTCCATTCTGGCTTCACGCTGTCCAACGCAACGCGCGGCATCATCGCAGGCGCAGCATTCGTATCGGTAGAAGCGGGAAGAGGACCCCAAGGCGACAGATAATCCTTCAGCGTCGCAAGCTCGTCTGGTGTGACTCGTGCGTCCTTGTGCAGTGCTAGAAAGCGCGGCAGTGGCATCGCTCCAAGCTGAATCATGTTCACGGCTTCGTACAGCGTCGCCTTCTGCACTGCATCCGGCTTGCTTCCCAGCGTTGAGAAGTTCAGGTGCTCACGCGCTTCAAGAATGTCCTTCCGCACAAGAAAGTAGGCCGGCTCTGGTTGATCAAACCACGCAAGTCGGCGTTCGTCGGAATGGCAGCTGTAGCAGTCTTTACGCAGGATCTGCCGCACATTCTCAGGCGCATGAATCTCGGCTGTGGCGGGCTTACTTGGAATAGACGGCCGCACCAACTGCGCAATCAAAAACAGAACCGCAAGCACCAACACAACTCGTACCAACTGCTTCAACATAGTCTCCCTCAGCACTGTGTTTGAACTCTATGTCACCCCAGACCTTAGGGCTATGCGAAATATCGCGCTACTTCGAAGCATGAGATTCGGTGTTTAACTCCGCGGCTTGAGCCACTCTTCGGAATGTTTCTCCAGCGCCACTCGCACCAGTTGGCTTCGGGTTCTCACGCCTGCTTTATGAAACAGTTCTTGGATGCTCGCTTTCACCGCTGTCTCTGACACTCCCAGCTCCGCGCCAATCTCTTTGTTGCTCAGGCCGTCCAGAATGTGTTGCAGAATCTGTTGCTGTCTCACAGTCAACGCGGGAGCATGCATCTCTGCACTCTGTCTTACTGGGGTAGGCAACTGACGCAACGCACTCTCATCCCACCATTGATTTCCCTCAGCCACCGCGCGGATGGCATGGAGCAGGTGACGAGGATCACCGTGTTTCAACACCACGCCTGAGACTCCAACATCCAGCACGTCATGGAGCTCGGTTACATCCATGTCGCGTGTTACCAGCAGAAACCGCGCAGCAAGGCGAAGCTGTGACAGTGCTTCAAGCAATTCCTTCTGATTTTTCTTTCCTGATTCGTAGTCCAGCAGAACCACGTCCACATCCTGCTCATGCAAGGCATCGTGCAACTCCGCCAAGGTCGCACAATGTCCTACTACGGTCACGTCGGGCTCGTGCAACACGGAACTCACAAAGCTCTCGCCAAAGAGCGTATGGTCGTCCACAACCAACAGCCGTATGGGACCTGTCTCCACTTGGGTCATCCTCATCGTTTCGGCTTCACCCCATAACGGCGGGTGCGGTTTCGTACAGACCGGTATTCCAGGCCACACTCGAAAGAGCTGTCAAGCCCCTCTCCGCATAACCTTATTACCATCAGTCACCTGCGGCTGCCGGTAATTCATTACAAACTTGCTACACTGGATATGCACCCGAAAATTTAAGCTGACTTTGCTTCTGCACGATGAAAGCTAAGTCTTTTGTTAAGACGATTTTGCCTCTAAGTCCTTACGGCAGACGATTTTGCGGCGTCCCCGCAGGTATCTCCCGTAGAATGACGATTTTGCAAAAACAGGGGGGAGGGGGGTACCCCTCCAGTCCCAGGGAGTGCTTCCAGAAAAATGCGCCGACTCGCCGCTGCCTCGCTCGCCCTTCTGCTTCCTATCTCTGCTGTTACGCAGGAAGCTCCAAAGCCCATCCTTGGCTTCACTCCTCAAAGCGCGCAGACAGAGCGACAGCTTGAGTCGAAGTTCCTCACGCTGCCGGACGCAAAGCGCATCTCCGCGAACATGCACAAGCTCGCGGGACATCCGCACAACGTTGGTTCCGCTGCGCAGCGCGCCAATGCGGAATGGCTGGTCGAGCAGTACAAGTCCTGGGGTTGGGACGCCAAGATCGAGTCCTTCGATGTGCTCTATCCCACGCCAAAGGTGCGCGTGCTGGAACTCCTCGGCAGCAAGCCCTATAAGGCCAGGCTGGAAGAGCCGCCCGTTCCGGAAGATCCGTACACGCAGGACAAGAGCCCCGCAATGCCGCCGTACAACATCTACGCGGTCGACGGCGATGTCACTGCGCCGCTCGTCTACGTGAACTACGGCATGAAGGCCGACTACGAAGAGCTGGAGCGCAACGGCGTCTCCGTGAAGGGCGCCATTGTCATCTCCCGTTACGGCGGCGGCTGGCGCGGCCTCAAGCCCAAGCTCGCGTACGAGCACGGTGCTCTCGGCTGCATCATCTACTCCGATCCCGCCGATGATGGCTTCGGCCCCGGCGATGTCATCCCGACAGGTCCCATGCGTCCGGAATGGGGCGTGCAGCGCGGCTCCGTCGCAGACACCACTCTCTACGCAGGCGACCCACTTACTCCTGGTGAAGCCTCTGTCCCCGGCGTAAAGCGCCTAGCCATCAAAGACAGCAAGGTCATCATGCAGATCCCGACGATTCCCATCTCGTGGGGCGATGCCAAGCCGCTGCTGGCGCAACTGGACGGCCGCACAGTGCCCGCAACGTGGCGCGGCGCCTTGCCCTTCACCTACAAGTTCGGGCCCAGCAAGGAGAAGGTCCACCTGAAGGTGGAATCCGACTGGGGAACCAAGCCTGTGTTGGACGTCATCGCCACGCTCAAGGGCAGTGAAGAGCCAGATACGTGGATCGTGCGCGGCAACCACTATGACGGTTGGGTCAACGGTGCAGACGATCCCATCAGCGGCGAGTCCGCCCTCATGGAAGAGGCTCACGCACTGGGCGAACTGCACAAGCAGGGCTGGAGCCCGAAGCGCACCCTCGTCTACGCCGCATGGGACGGTGAAGAGCCCGGTCTTCTCGGCTCCACCGAATGGGCAGAACGCCACGCCGACGAGCTCACCAAGCATGGCGCTGTATACATCAACTCCGACGAGAACGGCCGCGGCTACTTCGGCGGCAGCGGCTCCCAGAGCTTCGAGCTCATGGTGAACGACGTCACCCGTGAGATGACCGACCCTGAGACTGGCAAGAGCGTATGGGATCGCCAGAAGGCCGCAACACAGACGGGTCGCGGTCGTCGCTCCGGTGGCGACGGCGCTGGCCGTAAGACCATCCCCTTCGGTCCTGCAGGCTCCGGCTCTGACTACGCAGGGTTCATCGACCATCTCGGCGTAGCCTCCATCAACATCGGCTACGGTGGTGAAGACCGCGGCGGAACCTACCACTCCGCCTACGACACACCGTGGCATTGGGACCAGTTCGCCGACAAGGACCAGGTCTACGGCAAGCTCTTCGCCCAGACTGCGGGAACCATCGTCCTGCGCATCGCCAATGCGGATGTCATGCCATACAACTTCACCGAGCTGGCGTACACGGTGAAGGACTATGCGGACAACCTCAAGGCTGAGGTGAAGACGATGCAGGCGGAGTCCACGCAGCGTGACCGCGCCCTGAAGTCCGGCGCATACACCCTGGCGAACGACCCCAAGAACTCCCTCACACCACCGCCAGCGCTGCCCATGCCTCCCACGTACGACTGGACCACGCTGGACGCCGCCATCACCAAGCTGTCCACTGCATCCACTCGCTACGAGGGCCTGGCGGCGAAGGCTGTGACACTCTCAGCGGCCCAACGTAAGACCCTGAACGATGGCCTGGCAGTAAGTGAGCGTAAGCTGCTCTCCGACGCTGGTCTACCGGGACGCCCATGGGTGAAACACCTCATCTACGCCCCCGGCACCTACACCGGCTACGGCGCCAGCACCCTACCCGGGGTACGTGAGGCCATAGAAGCAGGCCGTTTTGACGAAGCGAAGCAGCAATTGGATGTTCTGGTAAAGAGCCTGAACGATGAAGCAGACTTCATCGATTCACTCTCCACCCAAATCGGTCAGTAGGGAATCCAGCAGCATCTAAGCGGAGAGCGTATCGTTATCACGTAGCGGCAAGGCGTGATGAGGGAACGCTCTCCGCTTTACCATGGAGCGAAGACTCAAAGGGAGATTCAGAGTATGCAGAAGTCGTGGATGGCAACAGTGGTTTTGGGTGCATGTAGCCTGACTGCATTCGCAGTGGCGCAGAAGCCCGTGAAGGTTGAGTTGAAGGACCCCGCTGGCAAGGATGTAGGTACCGTAGAGTTTGCCAAGAAGGGTAAGACTGTCGACATGAAGGTGTCGTTGCACGATCTTCCGGCAGGCGAACATGGTATCCACGTTCATGCAGGTGATGCCTGCACCGCGCCGGACTTCGCCAGCGCCAAGGGCCACCTCAACCCGGACAACAAGCACCACGGCTACCAGAACCCTGAAGGCCATCACGCAGGCGACTTCGCCTCCAGCGTGAAGGTCGGCGCTGACGGCAAGGGCAAGGCTACGCTGAGCAATCCGGATATCTCGCTGGACACCGCATCCATGTCATCCATCTACGGCAAGACTGTAGTGGTGCACGAACTGGTAGACGACCAGAAGACTGATCCGGCAGGGGCATCAGGCAAGCGCATCGCCTGCGGCGTTATCCCCGCTGCTGCCATGTAAGCGGCACATCGCCTCGTAGGAACTACCAACTGCGGACTTCGGTCCGCAGTTGGCGTTTATGTCAGTCGCAGCCTCGGCAACCCCATATCCACGGCAGCCGCAGACGCAGCATGCCACCCACACATGCCATGCACTCCTCCACCCGGAGCCGTAGACGACGAGCATAGATACACCCCTCGTATCGGCGTCCGATGCCGCGTCCGCAACACAATCTGCTTCAGTGTCATGGCTCCGCCGGTAATGTCACCACCCAACAGGTTCGGGTTCCATCGTTCCATGTCGGTTGCCGTGCGCACATGCCGCGCAAGGATGGTGTTGCGGAAGCCTGGTGCGAACCGCTCAACCTGATCCTCGATACGCTGAGAGAAGTCCTCCGTCGAGCCATTGGGCACATGGCAGTACCCCCACGCCGTATGCATCCCCGCAGGCGCACGCGTCGCATCGAATAGGCTCGGTTGTGAAAGAAGAACATACGGACGATCGCTCGCAATAGCGTTCCGTCCGTCACGCTCAGAAGCAGCAATCTCTTCAAAGCTGCCGCCAAGATGCACAGTGCCTGCACGACGCGGCAGCTCAGACTGCCATGGAATCGGTGAAGAGAGTGCCCAATCAACCTTGCACGCACCCGGACTCAGTTGCACAGCTGACAGCACCTTCGCTTCTGATTGGGAAAGTGCATCGCCAGCTAGAGATACAAACTGGCGCGGCGTAACATCCAGCAGCAGAGCGTCCGCTTGTGGCAAATCACGTAACGACGCAACCGGATGTTGCAGCACAATCTCCGCACCAAGCTCTTGCAGCAGTGACAGCATGGCATTGGCAACGCTCTGCGAGCCACCGCGTGCAACAGGCCAGCCTGTACTGTGCGCCGCTGCTGCCAGAACTAACCCTTCACCCGCACTTGCCGTCATCTCCAGTGGAACAGCGGCATGTGCAGCGAGCCCTGCGAAGAGTGCTTTGGCTCGTGTTGTCCTTAAGTGATTCGCGAGGTTCCGAGCAGAGTGCAAAGCGTCCATTCCAAGTCGAGCCATGCGGAACGGGTGACGCGGTATGCGCAACAAGGGTGATAACGCATCCTGCAGCAAAGATGGCCATGAAGCCAGAAGTGGACGCATCCACTGGTTCCATCGCTGTGCGTCTTCGCCCAGTAAAGATGCCGTTGCGTTGACATCATGCAGCAACGCCACTGAGTCGCCGTCATCCAGAGGATGCGCAACGGGAACGTCTGGTTCTATCCATGTAAGTCCGTGTTGTTCCAATGGCAGCGTGCGGAGGAACGGTGATGCCTTTGCCAGTGGGAAAACACCAGCACCTGCATCGTGAATGCATCCCGGTAGCGTCAGCGCTTCTGAGCGCAGACAGCCACCTGCTTGTGCTGCTGCCTCGAAGACGGTGACATGAACACCGGCACGTGCAAGTGCGATGGCCGCTGCCAAGCCATTTGGGCCACTGCCTACAACC
Source organism: Terriglobus roseus (assembly GCF_900102185.1). Classification (NCBI taxonomy): domain Bacteria; kingdom Pseudomonadati; phylum Acidobacteriota; class Terriglobia; order Terriglobales; family Acidobacteriaceae; genus Terriglobus; species Terriglobus roseus. The sequence goes on from NZ_LT629690.1 coordinate 1,400,398, forward strand.
GCCGCACTCTTGCTGCTGTTCATGCCTCTGATCATTACACTGAATCTACGAGCGCTGTCGCGCCGTATGGAGTGAGTGTTGTCTGCTGAAGAGCTGAAGCCTTTCCTTTCGTTCCGCAACGTGAATGTGATGCGTGGTGAACGCACCATCCTGCACGATATTCATCTGGATATGCGACGTGGCGAACGCATCGCCATCCTTGGCCCAAACGGATGCGGCAAGAGTACGCTCATCAAGGCCATGACGTCAGAGATCTATCCATTGGTGCAGCCAGGAATGCACGTAGAGATCTTTGGTCGTCAGCGCTGGGACCTTACGGAGCTTAAACGTAAGCTCGGTGTTGTGACGTCGGAACCGCCAAGTAAATCCGCACGTCACACCACGTCGTTTGACGCAGTATTGACGGGCTTCTTCTCATCCGCAACTCTATGGCCGAATCTTACCGTGACGGACCAGATGCGAGAGCTTGCAACTGTTGCCATGAAGCATGTGGGAGCAGATCAGTTTGCACAGCAGGAACTGGGAACGCTCTCTGCGGGGCAACAGAAGCGCGTGATGATTGCGCGTGCTCTAGTGGGAAGCGGCGATACTCCAGAGGAGCGGATGTTGTTGATGGATGAACCGTCAAATGCCTTGGATATTGCAGCACAGGCCGAATTACGCAACACCATGCGCAGTCTCGTGCAGCTGGGGACTGGATTGATCCTGGTGACGCATCACATTGCGGACATTATCCCAGAGATCGATCGTGTACTGATGATGCGCGATGGACGCATTGTCGCAGATGGATCACGTGAAGAGATGATCACGGAAGGCAAGCTCTACGATCTATTTGGTGTTCGCGTGAACATCACGGAGAAGGATGGCTATCTGCACGCATGGTAGTGGCGTGCAGGAAAGAAGTAAGGCGGCCTTTGCGGGCCGCCTTTGCTTTTAGTGATCGGTGCCTGTGAAGGCAATCTGGAGTGGAACCAGCTCCGGTTGCTTAATTTTGGCAGGGCCAAGAACTGCAACGCGAGGAACTGGGCCGCGCAACATCGCCACTTCGTCGCATGCGTGCAGACGCGGGCACTTCTGGCAATCTTTGTAGATTTTGTCCGGCAACGCGGTCCGATCCATCGTGGTGCGGAAGCCGTAGCGGAAGAAGAAGTCAGGAATGCGCGTGAACAGGCAGACGGTTTGCACGCCGTGGTCTTCCGCTTCCTGAAGAAGGGCCTTCAGCAGCATGCCACCCGCGCCTTGTCCCTTGGCCTCTGGCTTCATCACGATGGAGCGCACTTCAGCCAGATGCGGGCCGTACAGATGCAGCGCGCCGCAGCCGAGAAAGACACCGCCTTCGCTTTCGGCAACATAAAAGTCACGTACGTTTTCGCATATCTCCGCGTATTGGCGGCGCAGTAGCGTACCGTCGCCGGAGAGCGAGTTGACCAGTTCGAAGATGTTGGCCGCGTCCTGTAGACGCGCCTTTCGAACACTAGCCGAGGGCATGTTCTGTCTCCATCTGGCGCTTGAGTTCTTCAATCCTCTTCTGCGCCGAAGCGAGTGATTCTTTTACCTGGTGGATCGCCGTGCCACCGATAACGTCGTGGCAGTCCAATGTCGCTTCCAGCGTGATGGCTTGCTGGAAGTCATCGCCGAACTCTTCACCGAACTGCTTTAACTCTTCCACGTTCAGATCATTCAGTTCGCGGTTCGTATCGAGCGCGAAACGAACTGCATTGCCGATCTTCTCATGCGCTGTGCGGAACGGAACACCTTTGTAAACCAGATACGTTGCAGCAGCCATCGCATTCAGATAGCCGTGTGTTGCAGCGTTCTCCATGCGGTCGAAACGAAACTGAAGTGCCGCGGTAAACGGAGCAAGCAGCGGCAGCATTCCATCCAGCGTTTCGGCAACTTCAAAGGTGGCTTCCTGCGTCTCCTGCATGTCCTTGTTGTAGGCCAACGGAAGTCCTTTGATGATGGTGGCAAAGGTGGTTGCTGCGCCGAGCAGACGTCCGCTCTTGCCGCGTACCAGCTCAGTCAGATCGGGGTTCTTCTTCTGCGGCATAGCAGATGAACCGGTGCTGAATGCTTCAGGAAGTTCGATGAATCCGAACTCTGCGGTTGCATGCAACGTGATCTCTTCTGCGAAGCGCGACAGATGCAGGCCGATGGTTGCTGCGGTTTGCGCAAACTCCAGTGCGAAGTCACGGTCACTGGTTGCATCCATGCTGTTCGCGGTCGGAGCAGTGAAGCCGAGTTCCTTTGCGGCGATGGTGCGATCCAGCTTAAGCGTTGCGCCCGCGATCGGGCCGGAACCGAGCGGGCAGAAGTTCATGCGTGCGCGTGCATCCTGCAGACGCGTGATGTCGCGCATGGCCATTTCAAAGTAAGCCATGAGCCAATGCGCAACCAGAACAGGTTCTGCACGCTGCAGATGCGTGTAGCTTGGCATTGCATGTTCGCCCGCAGATTGAGCGAGCGCGAGCAGGGAAGCAGCCCATGCTGCAAGATTCGCGATTGCGCGGTCAAGTGCACTGCGAACATACAGGCGCAAGTCGGTAGCGATCTGTTCGTTGCGGCTACGGCCGGTGTGCAGCTTCAGCGCAACGATGCCGATGCGTTCCTTCAGTTCAAGTTCTACGAAGTGATGAATGTCTTCGGGAACATCGCTCTTCAGGTTCAGACGCTCGTTTGCGAAGTCATCCGCGAGTGAGTCGAGCCCATTCAGAATGGACTGCAACTCAGCATTGGTGAGGATGCCTGCGGCAGCAATAGTCTTTGCATGCGCCTTGCTGGCCGCAGCTTCCTGTGGCAACAAGCGCCAATCAAATGGGAACGAACGCTGCCACTGCTCGAATGCTTTGTTCAACGGCTCGCGGAAACGGCCTGACCACATCTTGTTTGCTTCGTTCGCCATTACGCTTCTTCCGCACCTTTGAGCTTGGGCATCTCTGAGCCGCTGCTCAGAGAGATGAGGCCGCTGGCAGCGTACGTCGCTAGCTTGGCACGCGTGTCCGTGATGTCCAGGTTCCGCATGGTGAGCTGGCCAATGCGGTCGCGCGGAGAGAACGATGATTCCGTCTTCTCCATCGATAGACGCTCAGGAGCAAACGTCAGGTTGGGGCTCTCCGTGTTCAGGATTGAGTAGTCGTTGCCCCGGCGCAGTTCCAACGTGACTTCGCCAGTGACAGGACGCGCAACCCAGCGCTGCGAAGCTTCACGCAGCATGATCGCTTGCGGATCGAACCAGCGGCCCTGGTAGAGCAGGCGGCCCAGCTTGCGGCCATTTTCGCGGTACTGTTCAATCGTGTCTTCATTGTGGATGCCGGTGATCAGGCGCTCATACGCGATGAAGAGCAGTGCAAGACCCGGCGCCTCATAGATGCCGCGGCTCTTTGCTTCGATGATGCGGTTTTCGATCTGGTCAGACATGCCGAGACCGTGGCGTCCGCCAATGCGGTTGGCCACCAGCATCAATTCCACGGGGTCGTTGTATTCCTTGCCGTTCAACGCAACAGGAGTGCCTTCTTCAAAACGGACGCTTACCTGTTCACGCTTCACATCCACATCGTCGCGCCAGAACGCCGTGCCCATGATGGGCGCGACAATCTTCATCGAGCTATTCAGGAACTCGAGATCTTTGGCTTCGTGCGTTGCGCCCAGGATGTTGGAGTCCGTGGAGTACGCCTTCTCCGTCGACATTTTGTAATCGAAGCCAGAGCGGATAAGGAACTCACTCATCTCCTTGCGGCCACCCAGTTCATCGATGAACGTGGCGTCCAGCCAAGGCTTGTACACCTTCAGGTCCGGGTTCACGAGCAGGCCGTAGCGATAAAAACGCTCGATGTCGTTGCCCTTGTAGGTGGAACCGTCGCCCCAGATGTTGACGTCGTCTTCCTTCATCGCCGTGACCAACATTGTGCCAGTAACGGCGCGGCCAATGGGCGTGGTGTTGAAGTAAGTGACGCCAGCCGTGGTGACGTGGAATGCGCCGGACTGTAATGCGGCGATGCCTTCACGGACAAGTTGCGCACGGCAATCGATCAGTCGAGCCTTCTCTGCGCCGTACTCCAGCGCCTTGCGCGGGATCGCGTCGTAATCGGATTCATCCGGCTGTCCCAGATTCGCGGTGTAGGCGTAGGGGATTGCACCCTTCTGCTTCATCCAGTGCAGAGCCGCGGAGGTATCCAGGCCGCCGGAGAAAGCGATGCCGACCTTCTGGCCGGTGGGAAGCGATTCGAGAATGACGGACATCAGTGAGGCCTTTCGTGCAGGTATTGCCAGCGTGTGACAGCCCGGCAGCGCTTCGTACAGCGTGGCCGGGCCTGAATCTTTCCGGGAACTTTAGTGTAAGTCAGCGGCTACAAATGTGTTTACAGCCGCTGTGAGGTCTATGCGAGGGTCCGACGGCGCTTGCCGTTTACGCCGCGGTCGCGTGGAATACGCTTTGCTCCGCCCAGAAGCATCAGCAACAACGCCTTCTGCGAGTGCATACGGTTTTCTGCCTGATCGAAGACCACCGACTGTTCACTGTCGATGACGGCATCCGTCACCTCCTGTCCGCGATGTGCGGGCAGGCAGTGCATGAAGATGGTGTGATCCGTGGCATGCGCCATCAGAGCTTCATTTACTTGATAGGGCTTGAAGATCGGCGTGCGCTTGGTGGTCTCATTTTCCTGGCCCATGGAGATGCAGACGTCTGTGTAGATTGCATCTGCGCCCTCTACTGCCTTGATGGGATCATGCGTCAGAGTGATGGTTGCGCCGGTGTCCTCGGCGATGGCCATCGTCTTGTGAATGATCTCCAACTTCGGTTCGTAGCCTTTGGGAGTTGCGATGGTCATGTGTGCGCCCAACAGAGCGCCGCAGAGCATCAACGAATTGCACACATTGTTGCCGTCCCCAACGTAGGTGAACTTCACACCTTCTGCTGTGCCAAAGCGTTCTTCAATGGTCATGAAGTCCGTGATGGCCTGGCAGGGATGCTCGTAATCGCTGAGTGCATTGATCACGGGAACCTTGCTGATGTCGGCGATCTCGGTGACTGTCTCGTGCGCATAGGTGCGCAGGACAATAACATTCATCCAGCGTTCCAGGTTATGCGCCACGTCTGAGAGCGATTCACGCTCGCCGAGCGGCGACTGTGTCTGGTCGTAGAAAATTGCGTTGCCGCCAAGCGTGTTGATGGCTGCTTCAAAGGTGAGGCGTGTACGCAGCGATGCCTTTTCAAAGATCAGCACCATCTGCTTGCCATCCAGCGCGTGTTTGAAATCTTCCGGATGCGCCTTGACTGCGTGCGCCAGCTCCATGATGGCAGCCAGTTCCTGTACGGAAAGGTCGCTCATGGAACAGAGGTCCCGACCGCGCAGACTCTTCGCTGCTTCGGTGAAACCTGCGTCGGATTGAATGCCAAGCGCAACCTTCGGCTTTGGCATATCGAGTACGTCGGAAGCGCCTGAAGTGCCTCCCATAACAACTGTCTTGCTACCCATGGACCTGTTCCTCTGCGAGTGCGGCCTGTGCCGTCTCAGCATCTGCAATGAGGCTGCTCAATGCAGCAATCGTTTCGTCAACATCCGCCTTCGTAATCAGATAGGGAGGAAGGAAGCGCAGCACGGTTTCGCTGGTGCGGTTGATCAGAATGTGCCGTTCAAACAGCATCTTGTCCGCAACCTCTTTTGCGATCTCCGCAGACTTCATTTCAACACCGATCATGAAGCCGGCACCGCGCACTTCCAACACGCTGTCATGTCCCGTAGCAAGCGCACGAAGCTGCGCGATGAAATAATCACCCACTTCGGTTACATGCGCGAGAAGACGTGACTGCTGAATCTCATCAATGACGGCGATCGCAACAGCGCAAGCCAGCGGCCCTCCACCAAAAGTGGTGCCGTGCATGCCTGGCGTGATGGCGCGCGCAGCTTCTTCTGTGCACAGCATTGCACCCATCGGCAGGCCACCTGCAATCGGCTTGGCCAGCGTGGTCACATCCGGCTGAATGCCGTAGTGCTGATACATCGTCCACTTGCCGGTGCGACCCATACCGCTCTGAATCTCGTCACAGAGCAGCAGAGCGCCGCTGCGGTCACACAGTGCACGTGCGGCAGAGAGGAACTCCTTCGAGACGGGGTGAATACCACCCTCGCCCTGTAGGCACTCCAACGCAATCGCGCACACGTTCTCGTCGAAGGCTGCACGCAGTGCATCCACATCATTAAACGGAACGAAGATGACGTCCGGCATCACCGGGTTAAACGGCTCGCGATACTTCTGCTTGTGCGTCGTGGCAACGGAGCCCATGGTACGGCCGTGGAAGCTGTGCTCCATGGCAATGAAACGCGTACCAATGTTCTTGCCTTCGGCGCGCAAAACACCTGCGTGCGCACGGGCCAGCTTCAACGCAGCTTCCCACGCTTCCGTGCCGCTGTTGCAGAAGAAGACGCGATCCATGCCGGTGATCTCTGTCAGCTTGACAGCAAGCGTGGCAGTGCCCTGGTGATAGAAAAGGTTCGACGTATGAAGCAGGGTCGCAGTCTGCTCGTGGATAGCCTTGGTGATCGCAGGATGGCCGTAGCCAAGCGCGGACACACCGATGCCACTCAGTAAGTCCAGATATCGGTTCCCAGCATCATCAAACAGGTGCACGCCTTCGCCGCGCGTGAGGAGAATCGGGTGACGGTCATAGGTCTGAAGCAGGAGCTTCTTCTCCGCGGCCTGGGTAGCAACAAGGTTCATGTCTGCTGCGCCTCCGTTAAGGATGATGTCGTCGTGCTGATTGAATTTGTTCATGCGACCATAACCTCCGTTCCGTCGTTCACGCGCGAACTGATCAGGTCCGGCAATACCTTTGCCGCCTCGGCAGGTAAGATGCGAACGCGCTTCACGCCGCCCAGCAGGGCATCACGGCAGGCATTCAGCTTTGGCAGCATTCCGCCTGAAATGACGGCTTGTTTCTCGAGTTGCGGGATTTCTTTCAGTGACAACCAACGCATCACCTGGCCATCCGCACCCTTCACGCCAGGAACGTCGGTGAGAAAGATCAATGCGTCGGCTTTTGTCGCAACAGCGGTTGCGCTCGCCATTTCATCGGCGTTGATGTTGTAGTACTCGCCGTCGAAACCAAGCGCAATGGAACTGATGACGGGCACGGCGCCCATCTTCCAGATAGCATCCAGCCAGCGCGGATCGGTCGCCGCAATTTCACCAACGAAGCCGAGGTCCGGTGTGGTCTGCTTCTTGCGTGCGCGGAACACATGTCCGTCACCACCACAGATGCCCACAGCAGCTTGTCCCTGTTGACCCAGCGAAGCGACTAATGACTTATTCACGCGGCCTGCCAACACCATCAACGCAGCGTCACGCGTTTCCGCGTCAGTCACACGCAGACCGCTGATGAATTCACTCTTCTTACCCAGTGCCTGCAGCGTCTTAGTCAACTGAACGCCACCACCGTGCACGATTGCCACCTGATGCCCGTCCGCAACCAGTTCCGCGATGGCCTTGCCAATCGCGTGAAGTAGTTCCGGCTTCTCCAGAGCGGCACCCCCAAGTTTCACGACATACTTCACAGGAGTCCCTCCGATTCCTTCCAACCACACATCACATTCAAGTTCTGAACAGCCTGTCCGGAAGCCCCTTTGAGGAGGTTGTCCAGGCAGGAAACAACAACGAGCCGCTTACCATCGGGCGCAAGCTCAAATCCGATATCGCAATAGTTCGTACGTGCCACGTGCTGAATCTGCGGCAGATCACCTGAGCGATGAACTCGCACCATTGGGCTGCCAGCGTAGAAATTGCGCAGCACTGCTTCTACTTCCGCGGCAGATTTCTTTTCGTTCAACCGCAGATAGATGGTCGACAGAATGCCGCGTGGAATGGGCAGCAGATGTGGTGTGAACTGAATCTGATCGCTGCTCAATCCAAGCTGTTCCAACATTTCGCCGGTGTGCCGATGTCCGAAGACCGCATATGCCGAAAGATTGTCAGCGGCATACATGAAGTGTGTTTTCGCCGTCGGTGCTTTGCCCGCGCCACTCACACCACTCTTCGCATCGCACACAATGCCGTGTTCCACATCGACGATCCCGGCGCGGATAAACGGTGCGAGCGCCAGGATGATGCTGGTGGAATAGCAGCCGGGATTCGCGACAAGGCGTGCTTCACGAATCTCGTCGCGATGCAGTTCCGGATTGCCGTAGACCGCTTCTTCCTGCAGCTTTGCAGCGAGTACAGGATTGGCATCGTGCAGCTTGTACACGGCTGCGTTTGCAGCGTCATGCAGACGCCATGCACCGGATAGGTCGATGACGCGCATTCCCGCTTCCAGTGCGAATGGAACCCACTCGCGCGACTGTTCATGCGGCGTCGCAAGGAAAAGAATCTCTGTGCCGCTGTCGCGCAATGTCTCCCATGTGAAGGGAACGACTGCGGGGGCGCTAATTTCGTTATGCGCAATGTGCGGATGCAGATCGTATACCGTGGTGCCGTCCGCTTCAGAGCCCATGCGACCAAGGAAGATTGGCTGCGTCTCGCGCAGGCGCGGATGGTTCAACAGCAAACGCGCAAGTTCGCCACCAGCGTAACCAGTGACGCCTGCAACGGCGGTGCGAACGGTGGAACGTGGGAGCTTCGCCAGCGTAGCCAGCGGCTCCGTTTCATACAGTGCTGTGCTCATCCGATCAACTCTTCCATGCGCGTCTTCAGCGCGGCAGCGCCTTTTGAATCGGCGCAGATGACAAGGACCGTGTCGTCGCCGGCAATCGTTCCCAGCATCTCCGGCCAATCTTCGTAATCCAGTGCCGCGGCTACGGGCTGCGCTCCACTGGTGCGTGTGATGAGAACGAGAAGATTTTGAGCCTGTTTTACTTCCAGGCCAAAGTTGAAAAGTGTTTCCTTGATGCCGGGATCGTCATCCTCTTCATCTAAATCGCCCGGGAGCGCATATCCATTCGGTCCCTTGTAAACGCGAAGCTCATGGAAATCGCGAGAAAGCGTCGCTTGCGTGACAGTGAAACCGCGCTTCTGCAGCTTCTTGCGAAGCTCATCCTGACTGACGATTGCGGTCGTCACCAGAAGCTCGCGAATTGCTGATTGGCGCTGCTGTTTCATGAAGATGCCTCACACCCGAAGAAGATAGCTGCCGTTGACCTGTGGTGGGGGCGGTAGCGAGAGAATTTAAGAGCCGTCTCCCGGCTATGCATTGGATGCATGGCGCAAATTCGCCGATGCATAAGTATGCATAAACATGTATAAATATACAGAGCCCTACCAGTCAAGACTTCCCGTTGTGCATTTCCGCTACGTTCGCGGGAAATGGTTAGGCACCCTTACAGAAAGACTGCGTTTCCGCTATCCGGCGGTGTTTTTGCGCAGTAGAATGAGCTATGGCTACCCAGATTTTGCCGACCCGTTCTGAGGTCACGAGTGCCTGTCGTCCAGTGCGCTCGCTTGTCGACCCGCGTTTTGACCACGACTCCTGTGGTGTTGGATTTGTTGCGGATTCCGGAAATAAACCGTCACACAAGGTGCTTACAGACGCCCTGACGGCACTTGCCCGCCTGGCTCATCGTGGTGCTGTGGCTGCAGATGGTAAGAGTTCCGATGGTGTGGGCATTATGACGGCGGTTCCGCGTGCGCTTCTGCTGGCTGCAACTGGCGTGACGCTTGCTGATGAAAGGCCGCTGGGCGTTGGCGTGGTCTTCGTCAATGAGAAGGGTGCGAATACCTGCGATGTGCTGGAAGCATGCCTGGTAGAGCAGGGTCTTACGGTACTGGCATGGCGCGATGTTCCGGTGAAGCCGGAAGTGCTGGGTGAGATTGCTCTGGGAACCATGCCGGAAATCCGTCATGTATTAGTGACGGCAGATGTTGAAGATTTGGAGCGCAGCCTGTACCTGGCGCGCAAGAGCTTTGAGCGGAAGTTTGAGGCAGGCGAAACGTCCGGTTATGTCGCTTCACTTTCCACGAACAAGATTGTTTACAAGTCCATGTGCAGCGGACGCTTGCTGCCGGAATTCTTTCCTGACCTGCAGGATGCTGGATATGTGACTCCGTATGCGCTGTTCCACCAGCGTTATGCGACGAACACCACGCCCGCGTGGCATCGTGCGCAGCCGGGTCGCATGCTGGCGCACAACGGTGAAATCAACACCGTGTGGGGCAATCGCGCACGCATGGAAGCTCGTTACTCCACGCTGCCTGCAGAGTGCCAGCCCATCCTGACGAAGGACGGCACGGATTCCACATCGCTCGATGAAACCGTTGAGCTGCTGACGCGTAATGGCTACAGCATCGCTGAGGCGATCCGTGTTCTGCTGCCGCCTGCGGTGACCAACCGTGATTCGGCGTTTCTGAAATATCACCGCGACACGATGGAGCCGTGGGACGGTCCTGCTGCGCTAGGATTTGCCGATGGTCGCTACGTGGGCGCTGCGCTCGACCGCAATGGTCTCCGTCCGAGCCGCTACGCCATCACAACGGATGGTCTCGTTGTTGCTGGTTCGGAAGCTGGTTTGGTCGATATCGATCCAGAAACGGTGCTTCACAGCGGACGTCTTGGCCCCGGTCAGATGCTGGTAGTCGACCTTGAAGCGAAGAAGATCTACGAGAACGATCAGTTGCTGGACCTGTTCGATGAGGACGGCTCTTACGCAGCACTGATCGACGATCTGACGATTTCAGCGGAGTGGGTTGATCTGCCACCGACTGATTTCGACGCCATCGCCCGCGCACAGAAGAGCTTCGGTTACACGAAGGAAGATGTGCGCATGATTCTGACGCCGATGGCAGCGGACGGCAAGGACGCAGTGTGGTCCATGGGCGACGACACTCCGTTGGCTCCGTTGGCACGCACACCGCGTCCTATCTATGCCTACTTCCGGCAGCGCTTTGCGCAGGTGACCAATCCGGCAATCGATCCTCTGCGTGAGGCCATCGTTGTCTCTCTCCATACCCGTTTAGGACCGTGGTCGCACATGCTGGACAAGCATGCGACATTGCCCGGTATGTCGCTGGGATCGCCGTTCCTTTCCGTGGGCAAGCTTGATGCTCTGCGTCAGGGTAAGTATCCGCATAGCGATACGCTTCGGTTGCGTGAGTTGAGGTGTGTATTCAACAAGGACTTCTCACTGCAGGTCGGCATTGAGGCTCTGTGCACCAACGCTGTTGAGTTGGTCAGCTCCGGTGTTGAGATCCTCCTACTGAGCGATCGGTACGCTGATGCCGATAACCTGCCAATTCCGATGGCCATTGCCGTCAGCGTCGTGCATCACGCGCTGGTGAAGGCAGGCCTGCGCACTGCCACTGGCATTGCGGTGGAAGCAGGCGATGTGCGTGATGTACATCATGCTGCTGTGCTGATTGGTTATGGCGCGGGTGCAGTGTGTCCGTGGTTGGCACTTGAGACGGCACGTGCAACGGCCGGTGCCGACGGCGATCCGAAGGTGCCGGAAGTGAAGATGCTGAAGGCCTTTGATGCTGGTCTCGCAAAGATCATGTCGAAGATGGGCGTCAGCGTGGTGGACAGCTACCGCGGTGCATATCCTTTCGACATTCTTGGTTTGGGCAACGAAGTGGTGGATCGCTGCTTCCCGAACACTCCTGCTCCCATTGGCGGTGCCGGATTTGCCCAGATCGAGCACGCTATCCGTCAGAACTGGGGAGCACCTGTATCCGACGAGCTTCAGGCGAAGATCGACCTGCCGGACTACGGTTGGGTGAAGTTCCGCAAGGCGGACTTGGCGGAACCGCACGCGTGGGCGCCGTCGCACGTGAAGGCGTTGCAGTCTGTTGTGGGATCGGCACGTAACGTGGCTCTCCCGGAAGATCCGGCGAAGGCATTCCAGATTTACTCGTCCGCCGTGGATTCCAGCAATGATCCCACGGTGTTGCGTGAGCTGCTGGAGATTTCTCCGGCTGGTGCGGAACTGCCATTGGATAAGGTGGAGCAGCCTTCCTCGATGTACAAGCGCTTCATTGCTTCGGCGATGTCGCTTGGTTCACTGAGCCCTGAGGCGCACACCACCATCACCATTGCGATGAACACGCTTGGCGGTAAGAGCAACACGGGTGAAGGTGGCGAGGACTCTGACGTCTACCGTACGCATCCTGGCAACCGTCGCGTGCCGCAGCCTGGTGAGGCTGCCGCGTTTGTGAACAAGCCTGCGCAGGGCGGTGTTGCTGTTGCAGAGCCGATGGTTGAGGCTCCTGCAATTCATTCGCTGCTGAACAATCGCATCAAGCAGGTAGCCAGCGGACGTTTCGGCGTCACGGCAGAATACCTTGCTCATGCGGAAGAGATTGAGATCAAGGTGGCGCAGGGAGCCAAGCCCGGTGAGGGCGGCCAGCTTCCCGGTCACAAGGTTTCTGGTCTCATTGCGCGTCTGCGTCATGCGCAGCCGGGCGTGCCTCTGATCTCGCCGCCGCCGCACCACGACATCTACTCCATTGAAGATCTGGCGGAGTTGATCCACGACCTGAAGCGCGTGAACAAGCGCGCTGCTGTGGGCGTGAAGCTGGTTTCAAGCTGTGGCGTAGGTACAGTCGCAGCCGGTGTTGCGAAGGCGTATGCGGATTACGTAGTCATCGCGGGCAACGTGGGTGGCACAGGCGCTGCGGCGCTTTCGTCGATCAAGTACGCTGGCAATCCGTGGGAGCTTGGTCTGGCCGAGGCGCAGCAGACGTTGATGGCGAATGGTATGCGTGGACGTGTTCGTCTGCGCACAGACGGTGGTTTGTCCACCGCACGCGATGTTCTGATCGCAGCGCTGCTCGGCGCGGATGAATACGCCTTTGGTACGGCGGTTTTGGTTGTGCTGGGCTGTGATATGGCTCGCCAGTGCCATCTGAACACGTGCCCCACGGGCATTGCTACGCAGAAGCCAGAGCTTCGTGCTCGCTTCCGTGGCAAGCCGGAGCATGTAGTGCGCTTCTTCCAGCAGCTTGCAGGCGATCTGCAGCAGTTGCTGGCGCGCTACGGCCTCGCCTCCATCGAAGACGCAATCGGACGCGTCGACTTACTACAGCAGGTGCGTGCCGACGGCGGTCTGGATCTCTCTCCGATGCTGGCACAGGTTGGAGAAGGTCCGCGCAAGTGGGCTGGCATTCGCAACGATCGCCCGGAGAGCCGTCCGGCCTTGGATGAGCCGTGGGTGGAACCCGCGCTGGCGGCGGTGGTGGAAGGCAAGCCGTACGAGGTCATGGAGGTCATTGCCAACCGTGATCGTGCTGTAGGCGCTCGTATTGCTGGTGAGATTTCAGTGCTGCGTGCCAAGGCGGAATCGCCAATGCCGGTGCCGGATATCAATATCAACCTTGTTGGCACCGCCGGGCAGAGCTTTGGCGCATTCGCCGTCGAAGGCATGCACCTGACTCTAACCGGTGAAGCGAATGACTTCGTTGGTAAGGGGCTTAGCGGCGGAGAAATCGTCATCCGTGCACGCGGCATGGCGGTTGGAAGCGGTGGCCATCACGTGGTGCTGGGCAACGTTGCACTGTACGGCGCAACGGCAGGCAAACTGTTTGCTGCGGGCTATGCAGGCGAGCGCTTCGCCGTGCGTAACTCCGGCGCTACAGCAGTCGTTGCAGGCGTGGGTGATCACGGCTGCGAATACATGACTGGCGGTACGGTTGTCGTTCTCGGCGAAATCGGTATGAACTTTGGCGCAGGCATGACCGGTGGTATCGCGTGGATTTATGACGTGGATGACACTGTTCTCTCGCAGACGCGTTACCACGCAGAGTTCTTGCAGGCGGTCCCATTTGACGAGGTCGAGGCAGAAGCGCAGGCAGAACTCAAGGCTCTTCTGGAAGAGCACGCCGCCAAGGCAGGCAGCACACGCGCAGCGCGTATGTTGGCAGATTGGCCGGCTTACTCCCCGAGGTTCCTTCGCATGGTGCCGTTGCCGCAGGCCTGAGTCATTTCCCAAAAACAACGAAATGGACCCGGTTTTACCGGGTCCATTTTCTTTTAGGAAGTACTTCATACGGTGATGGTGTGGACGGTGTTTGCTCCAAGCTCATGTCTTCAGCGAGATTTGTCATCCAACCCTACAGAAGATTTTCTGCTTCCATGTAGGATGACCGTTGGGCTGATACATGCCCTGTTGGGAGTCGCATGGACCTGCGTACGCTGAACGACGTTTTTCTGAATGCCACTTCGCGCGGCAGTGAGCGCGCCATACTTACACCCGTTGGCGACCAGTGGGAGGCCATCTCCTGCGACGCTTTGTACTGGAGCACGCGACGCCTCGCGGCGTGGCTGCAATCGCAGGGAATTGCGAAGGGTGATCGCGTTGGTCTGATTGCAGAAAACCGCTGGGAATGGGCTGTGACAGATTTCGCGTCCTTGACCATCGGTGCTGTTGATGTTCCCATGTTTCCCACGCTTACTGCGGACCAGACAAAGGCGCAGCTTGTCGATAGCGGTACAAAGATTGTCTTCGTCTCCACGCAGGATGTTGCGAAGAAAGTCGTGGGTACGGGATTCGCGGGAACGATCGTCTCCATGGACAGTGGCGAAATCGGAATTCCTTTTGCTGATCTTGTGAAAGGTGAGAATTCTTCTGCGCGTGATGCGGCATTCGATCAGGCTCTGGCGTCTGTGCAACCGGAAGATATGGCCACCATCATCTACACCTCCGGCACCACCGGCGATGCAAAGGGCGTGGTGTTGTCGCACGGCAACATCGCTTCCAATCTCTCGATGACCACGGAGCTATTTCGCTTCGGACCGGATGACCTGATGGTGTCGTTCCTGCCTCTGTCGCACGTAACGGCACGCCACATTGATTACCTGTTCTATGCGGAGAATGTCACGCTGGCATATGTCAACCGTCCAGAGCGTGTGCTGCCTGCTATGGCCGCTGTGAAGCCGACGATCTTTGTCGCGGTGCCGCGTGTCTACGAACGCGTGCGTCAATCCGCAGAGGGCAAAGCGTTGAAGGCGGGTGGTCTAAAGGCGAAGATCTTCCAGTGGGCGATCAAGACCGGCGCAAAGCATCGCGACAAGGTGGCGCAAATGCAGGGCGAGCCTTCGTCGCTGGCATGGAAGATTGCAAACAAGCTGGTGTACAGCAAGCTGCGTGAGGCGTTCGGTGGGCGCGTGAAGGTCTTTGTTGCCGGTGGTGCTCCGCTCGGCATCGACCTGGCGCAGTGGTTCGCGTCGGCGGGCATTCCAATTCTCGAGGGTTATGGGCTTACCGAGACGTCTCCCGTCATCGCCGTCAATCTGCCAGGTCGCAACAAACTTGGCACTATTGGTCCCAAGTTGAAGAACATCGACGTGCGCTTTGCAGAGGATGGAGAGTTGGAGGTTCGTGGTCCCAGCATCTTCAAGGGCTATTGGCAAAAGCCGCAGCAGACTGCGGATGTCATGGATGGCGAGTGGTTCCGAACGGGCGACATTGGCAAGATCGACTCGGAAGGCTTTCTCTCCATCACTGACCGTAAAAAAGAACTGATCAAGACTGTGGGCGGCAAGTTTATTGCGCCTCAGCCGATTGAGAACAAGCTGAAGGTCTCATCGCTCATCGGCTTTGTGGCCCTGCAGGGCGACAAACGAAAATACGTCGCTGCGATCGTTTCTCCCAACTTTCCAGTATTGGAAGAGTGGGCCAAGCAGCAGGGAATCAACGCATCGGATCGCAGAACCTTAGTTCAGGATGACAACGTCATTAAGCTTTATCAAAAAGAATTTGATCGAGTGAATCAGGAGGCTGCGCCATGGGAAAAGGTGAAGCGGTTCCGGTTAGTGTCCGATGAATGGACAGTGGATGGCGGTGAAGTAACCCCCAGTCTGAAGCTCAAGCGGCGTGTCGTTGCTGCTAACTATGCGAAAGAAATCGAAGCAATGTATAGCGGTGCGGATGCGGAATGAAATAGCTAACTTACTCGTTGCGTTCCGGAACCCCGATAAATGACACAACCAGAAGAATTTGCTTGTACCGGAACTTGGAAAGCTGTACAAGTATGGGGCCGGGAAGCTGTGACTTCCTGCGAATCCTAAATCTCCTGGGAAGAAACCATGCCGAACGCCGCAGAAATAGCTATTCGCGAAGTCATGGATATCCGCCAGGCAGCCGGATATCTGGGAATCAGCAGCGACACGCTGTACCGCTATGCCTCGGAAGGATTTGTGCCCGCGTTTAAGCTGGGAAACCGCTGGCGGTTCAAGAAGACCCTGCTCGATACATGGATGGATCGCCAGTCAGGCATCGTGGCACCTGAGCCGGTAACAGTGAAGGCTGAAAGCAAGAAGCCAGCACGTTCCGCAAAATAGTTCAGGCAGGTTGCAGCGTAAGCAGCGTGAGTTCTGGTGGGCAGTTAAACCGGAATGGTAGGTGCATGCAGCCGAGGCCGCGATTTACATAGACCTGCATCGCAGAATCGCCCACCTTGTGCAGATCCTCCACATATTTCTCACCCATGGCAGGCAACAGGATTGGCGGTAGGAACGGAAGCCGCACCTGTCCTCCGTGTGTATGGCCCGCCAACATCAGATCTACATCGTAGTTCTGAGAAGCAACGGTGTCGGCAAAATCCGGTTCGTGTCCCAGCAGGACGATCGGTTCGTTCGGTTTTCTTTTTGGCATAGCGAGCGCGAGATTGGGCACGTCGAAGTAAGCATCAGCAATGCCGGAAACCCAGATTCTTTCGCCTCGTCTTTCAAGTGATGTGAATTGGTTCAATAACAGCTTGAGGCCGTTGCGACCAAGCGCATCGGCTACGTCTCGCTTAATCGGCGCATCATGATTGCCAAGAGAGCAGAAGCGTATCGAGCATTTAATCTCGCTCAGAATTTCGGCGCAGGCGTATGCATTCGGGACTGATTGGTTGCGGTTGTCGTCCTTGACTGTGGTGACGAAATCGCCTGTGAGCGCAACCATGTCCGGCGCAAGTTCATTCACCCGCCGAACGGCATGGCGGACGAAGAATGATTCGTCATAGTTATGAAAGTGGAAATCACTGAGCTGTGCGATGCGGAAGCCGTGAAACGGAGCAGGTAGATTGCGGATGTAAACCGTGCGCTCCACGGTCATGAGCAAGTGCCGTTCAATCTCGCCAGCGTAAAGGGTTAGACCACCTGCGGTAAGCGCAGCGCCCGCGAGAAACCGTCGTCGCGTAAGGTTTTCTATTGCGCTCTTCCGCGAGGACATACGTCATGATACCGGCTCAGCCATGCGACAGGGAAACACCTGGCATCGTATCCTGTTAAAGATGATGCATCGCGGACGTATCCGCCATCTGGCACAGGAGTTGCGACGCCGGTCGATACCGTCGCTGTTGGTTACAAACCTTCCAGACGTCCGTTATCTAACGGGCTTCACAGGATCAAATGCCGCATTGGTCGTGGTGGCTGAGCCGCGTGTGTCTGCGCGACTATTTACCGACGGCCGCTACACAGTGCAGGCTAAGCGCGAAGTGCAAGGCGCGACTGTTCGCATCGCTCCGAAATCCGCACTTGCAGAGGCATGCGATTGGGCGGAGCAACATGCGGCCCGATGTGGTTTCGATCGCAGCCAAACTACTGTCGCCGCCTTGGCTTCTATGAAGAAGTCCCTAGGAAAGAGAAGCTTTTTCGTTCCCGCGGACGGCTTGATCGCAGCGTTGCGGATGGTCAAGGATGCCATTGAGGTGGATTACATGCGCCGAGCGGCGTCTTTGACTTGTTCGCTCTACGAGGGGCTGCTCGGGTGGATTGAACCAGGCATGCGGGAGCGAGACATTGCTGCTGAGCTTGAACACCGCGCACGTCTGTCCGGTGCGGAAGCCATGAGTTTCGAAACAATCGTGGCTTCGGGTGAACGCAGCAGCCAGCCACATGCCCGTGCCACCCAAGCGCACATCTCTGCGGGAAACCTGGTCACACTCGACTTTGGCATTGTTCTGGATGGTTATTGCTCTGATATGACCCGCACCTTCGCTGTGGGATACGGTGAAAAGCCGGTGCCGCCAAAGGCAAAAGTGCGCTGGGCAGAACAGCGCGAAGTATTTGGAGCGGTTCTTGCTGCACAGCAGGCCGGGGTTAACGCAGTGCGTGCAGGTGCTACCTGTGGCGAGGTGGATCGTGCTGCGCGATCCGTTTTGGAGGCGGCAGGGTATGGAAAATACTTCACCCACTCCACCGGACATGGCGTCGGACTGGAAATTCATGAGGTTCCCCGGGTAGGGAAAGACAGTAAAGACGTTCTGAAGGCCGGAACCGTGATTACAATCGAACCCGGGGTGTATCTGCCCGGACGCTTCGGCGTGCGCATCGAAGATTCTGTACTGGTCACTGAAGATGGCGCCGAGGTGCTGACCCCCGCACACAAAGGCTGGATGGAACTGTAACGCCGACACAGCAAGGCAGGCATAAGGAAGATGATGGAACAGAACGATTTGCAGGAACTTCGCGAGCTTGTCTCCTTCTTGAAGGACAACGGAATCGCCGAATTTGATCTTCACCGCGGAGAGCAGCATGTCCGCATCAAGTTTTCGCAGCCTGCGGCACCGATCGCGTTCGATCCGGCGCAGTTTGCGCATTTTGCGGCTGCTCCGCACGTAGCCCCGGCACCCGTAGCGGCCGCTCCGCTGGCTGTTCCTGCGCCTGCAGCGGCGGCTTCCCCGGCAGAGGTGCTGCACGAGGTGAAGTCGCCCATCGTGGGTACGTTCTATGAGAGCTCCGCTCCTGGTTCTGCTCCGTTCGTGAAGGTGGGTGACACCATCTCCGTTGGCCAAGTGGTGTGCATCGTGGAAGCCATGAAGCTCATGAACGAGATCGAGAGCGACGTTGCCGGTGAAGTGGTGAAGATCCTCACTGAGAACGGGACGCCCGTGGAATACGGTCAGCCGCTGTTCGCGGTACGGCCGCGGTAAGGACGTGGGCATGTTCAAGAAGGTCCTGATCGCAAACCGTGGCGAGATCGCGCTGCGTGTTATCTCGGCTTGCCGGGAGCTTGGCATCCGTACGGTGGCCGTATACTCCGAGGCTGACCGCAACAGCCTCCATGTCCGCTTTGCGGATGAGGCTATCTGCATTGGTCCGCCACGTTCGGCAGAGAGCTACCTCAATGTTCCCGCAGTCATCTCCGCTGCGGAGATCGCGGATGTGGATGCCATTCATCCCGGTTATGGCTTGCTGAGTGAGAACGCCAACTTCGCCGAAGTGTGCCGCGCGAGCAACATCAAGTTCATCGGACCGCGCCCTGAAGTGACGCGCATGATGGGTGAGAAGTCCACCGCCCGGCAGACGATGAAGGCGGCTAACGTGCCTATCCTGCCGGGGTCCGATGGTGTTATCGGATCGGTGGAAGAGGCGCTGCAGTGGGCTGCGGATGTGCGCTACCCGGTGATCCTGAAGGCTGTGGCTGGTGGCGGCGGACGCGGTATGCGTATCGTCCGTTCGGCTGACGAGCTTCCCGGTTTGTACAACCAGGCATCGACCGAGGCGCTGAACGCCTTCGGCAATGGCGACCTGTACATGGAGAAGTTCATCGAGCGTCCTCGCCACATTGAGTTCCAGGTGTTGGCGGACGAGCATGGCAACGTGATGTCGTTGGGCGAGCGTGAGTGCTCTATTCAGCGTCGTCACCAGAAGCTGATCGAGGAAGCTCCGTCGCTGCAGATTACGCCGGAGATCCGTACGCGTCTTGGCGGCGTGATTGAACGGTCGCTGCGTGAGATCGGTTACTGGAACGCTGGCACGATCGAGTTCCTGATGGATGAAGATGGCGAGATCTACTTCATCGAGATGAACACGCGTATTCAGGTTGAGCATCCGGTTACGGAGTTGATCACGGGCATCGACCTGGTGAAGGCGCAGTTGCGCATTGCATCGGGTGAGAAGCTACCGGACATTGTGCCGGCTCGTCCGACGATCAATGGCCACGCGATCGAGTGCCGCATCAACGCTGAACATCCTGAGAAGTTCACTCCTTCCGCGGGCAAGATCACGGCTTGGAATGTGCCGGGCGGAAATGGTGTTCGTGTGGATACGAACCAGTACCAGGAAGGCGTTGTTCCGCCTTACTACGACAGCATGATTGCCAAGGTCATCTGCCATGGCAAGGACCGCGAAGAGGCGATGAACCGCATGCAGCGCGCTCTGAGCCAGTTTGTGGTGGAAGGCATTCACACGACGATTCCGCTGCAGCAGAAGATCTTCAGCGATCCCGACTTCCGCAAGGGTGACTTCGATACGAAGTTCATGGAACGCTTCTTTGAAAAGGAAGCTGCACGCAAGAAGGCGGAAGCGGAGAACGAACCCACAGGTGCATAAGCAGGGAGGGTACCCCCCTCCCCCCCGTTTTTCTAAAATCGTCTTTCTATTGGGTTTACGGTTCTGGCGTCGCTAAAATCGTCTGCCCATTGGAGTTAGAGGCAAAATCGTCTTTCTAAAAGAGTTAGGGCCACGCGCAAGCGTGGCCCTTTGTCTCTAGTTCTATTTTAGCCGTTTGACGGAAATACCATGCCAACTCTATTTGCTGTGGTTTGTTGGGTTTAAGTGGGTTGAGGACTTGACAGCATCAATCTCTCTTTCTCAATCAGGCCCGGATGTCCGCTTTTGCTTCAGGTCTATGAGTGCATTGGCCTGTTGTCTCCAACCAAGTAGTGGTCGTTGCCGGGACTCCGACCTTTCAGGCCTTCCGATCGGGAAATTTATTGGATGGTAACGGTGAATGTAATGGTGTGGATGGTTGTGCCGCTAGTAGCGGTGACCGTCAGGGGGTACGTTCCGGCGACGGGGTAGAGGGTTTGGGGACCGGAGGGCCCGCTAGAGCGAATGGAATCTCCGCAGCCGACGACGGAGAGCAGGCCGGCAAAGAGGCTAACGGCGAGGAAGAGCGAGCCTCCGCAAATGAGGTGACGCGGCCTCGGGATGGCGCTCCCCACTCTGCGACGGCGGGTGAAGACCAGAGCGAATATACCGAGGGGCAGAGTTCCAGCGACGATGGCGGTGGACGCGCCGGGATTCAAGGGAGACCGACGGGGTGTCAGAGATGCGGACTGGACGTCGGCCTGGAGAGTGAGAGTGGCTGTGGCGGCGCCACCGGTAGGCGTGACGCTGGGGGAAGAGATCGAGCACGTGGAGTTGGTGGGTGCACCGGTGCAGGTGAGGGAGGTCGCGGCCGAGAAGCCATTGAGGGGTGTAAGAGAAATGGTGGTGGTTGCGGCGGAGCCGTGGGTGACGGTAGCCGTGGGAGAGGACAGCGACAGGGAAAAGTCGGCCGCGGCGACGGCGTCGGTGATGATGAGCGTGGTCGGGGGGGTGGTCTGCTCTTGCCCTACGTGAATGCCGGGGAAATAGACCTGGATGGCGTGAGACCCCACTGCAAGAGTGGACGTGATGTACGAGGCAACACCGTTGACCAGCGTCACACTCGCAAGGTTCTTACCCGAATCGATAAACGTGACGGAGCTAACCGGCGTTCCATAGTTCGCAGTCACAGTCGCTCGTAGCGTGACTGCCTTGCCGAATGCGGCTGGGTTGGGTGTGACTGTCAGCTGGATGGTTGTCGTGTCGTTCGAGAGGATATTCAGAACCGCCCCCCCGGACTGGCTGGGAGCATAGAGAGAGTTACCGTGGAAGACGGCGACGAGTTCGTGAGCGCCAGCGGCAAGGGAGCTCGTGGTGAGGGTCGCGGTATTGCCCATGAGTGGCAGAGTAGCGATGGCTTTATAGGGTGGAAAGCCAACTTCGTCGACGAGATCAACGGAGCCGGTAGGATGACCGCTAGAGGCTGTTTCCGTAACGGTGAATGTGATAGGTATACCCGACACGAAGTTAAAGAAGTATGAGGGGTCGGCTCTAAGGTCGGGAGAGACGGTCAGGTCGGTGGCTGTCTGCAGCGTCGGCGCAATAACCTGAGTGTCGTGCAGAAAAATCTGGGCGGTGTTCTGGCCGGACTCGGTGGTTACGAGGTCATTGAGACCGTCGCCATCAAGGTCAGTGATGACGGTTGCGGAGTTACCCCAGGCAGTAGCCGAGAGCCCTTCAAGTAGTGAATTGGGCGCGCGGAAAGTGCCGTCGCCGTTGCCAGCGAAGATGAGCAACGCGTTTCCCGTATCGTTCGCGATGACATCGGGAGTTCCGTCGCCGTCGACGTCTCCAACGGCGACGGTCAGTAAGTAGGCCAGATCCCCGGGTGCCGTAGTGTTCTGAGGCGCGAGAAACTGACCGGGATGGGCGGGATCTCCAAGGTATACGGAGAAGAAGCTACCCTTGCCTGAGACCACCACGTCCGGGAGACCGTCGTGGTTGAGATCCTGCACCGCGATGCTATTGATAAGGGCGGGCGGGCTACTAAAAGCGGGAGCGAGGAACTGCCCGGGATGGGTTGGGTCAGCCAGGAAGACGATAAACTCCCACGTGATGCTGCCTGCAGGCGTGTTGCTGTTATCCGACGGCGCGCAACGCACGATAAGATCAGGCCAGCCGTCGCCGTTCATGTCCGCCGCATTGAGACCAACGACGTCGTAACCGGAAAACGATGAACTGGTGACGCTTGAGGTGAAGGTGCCGGGTGCGGACTGCTGGTTCAGCGCGACAGTAATGCCGCTGGGATTCGCGGAGACTGCATTCCCCACGACGTAGGCAATGTCCGGCAGGCCGTCGTGATTGAAGTCTGCAATGGCAATGGGAGTTCCATGCCCCTCGACCACCTTCGTCGCCGGAAGAAAGGACCCCGGTGACGCGGGATTGTTCCGGAAGAACAACGTAAGTTGGCCACCTCCGCCTGTAAAGACCAGGTCGACAAGACCGTCGGCGTCGAGATCGACGGCGAGCACGCGGATGAAGCCGTCGAGGTTGTTGGCAGTAATTGGTAGGTTGGCAGGCGGGAGAAAATGGCCGGGTTTGTCGGCAAGCGAGACGGCCAGGGCATCGGGATAGCCTTGCACGGTGGCGATATCGGGGATGCCGTCGTTGTTGAAGTCTGCAACCACGGCGCCCGCTAGCTCGTTATAGGCACTGCTGACGGAGAAATCGATCGTCTGGGCGTAGCGAAGGGCGCTAGTGGAGGTGTAGTTCCCTGGAGTAACTGTGAGGGCGACGGGGGAACTGGTTGCGGCGGCGTTCGCGGTAGTGGAGTGAAAGGTAGCGCTGAGTTGGTGGGTTCCGGGAGCAAAGATGTGGTGCAGGATCGCTGTCCCCGGTGTGAAACCGGTCCCGGAGGTACTCACTAGCTGGAGGGTCTGAATCTTCTGAGTACCGTCAAGAATATCGACCGTGCCGAAGCGAACGGGACCAGCTGAGTCGGTGACAGTGACCGTAGCGATGGTGGGTATAGCAGCGGCCTGGGTAGCGGGAGAGTTCAGCGCGAGCGAAATGGTGACGGGGTTCTGCCCGGCAGCGGCGCAAAGAGAGATAAGGAAGAAAGGTACGGTCAAGGCGCGAAAACAAAGCAAAGCAGAAAAGCGCATCGTACAAAGATCTCCGACGGGATCACCCAAGCAATTGTGCCTCGGCGAGTCTAACCTTTGGTTAGACAATCAAGAAAGCACTAATTGCTTCGGAGTCTATTTCGCAAGATCGTTTTGGGAAACTATGACAAGTTCTATCCACACTATCCGTCCCAACTGACACAGAATCACCAAAGCACTCACCGAGAGAGCGAGCGCTTTCGCTTGTCTTCTGCAAAGAGTCTGGGGCCGACCTCTATCAGTCTTGGCATCATTTTGTGTAAGCTCACGCGATCCCACGGAGCGTTGGTGCGAGTGCGCAGTCCTTTTTCGTTGAGGTCACTGACGATCTGGGAATAGGAGAAATCCTGGCTCAGCAGATCCATCATCTGCCTCAAGACTGCATTCTCGTAAGGGTCGATCTCCAGACGCATGCAATCGTCGGAGAGTCGGAGACCGTAAGGAATCTCTTCTGCGTGTTCCGGTTCGTGAGGTGTTTCCGATTCCGGAAGTTCTCGACGCCACTCGATTGAAACCAACTGCCATCCGGCCTTCTGGCGGTCGGCGATGAGAGCCGGGCTGAAGGGGCCGGAGAACCTGTCCTTGACTCGTTCAAAGTAAGGCATGTGTTTCCTCCAGGCTTTGGACGAGCAATCGCCACGCCAAAGTATTTTGCTTCAGAATCAAGTGATTGATCCGAGATTGCTTTCGAAAGCTGTGCATCTGCGGACGGAGCTGTTCGCATGCGGACAAATTTCTGACGTTCCTCTAGGTCTGCGATGGTGGCATGGAGCCTCAGTCTGGTGTGGGTTCAGAGATATGATCGATCAGTACGATCCTGACTGGTCCTGTTCCGCTTTCTAATCGCACTCCGAGCTGCTGCGCTACTGCCTGAATCAATGTTGGAGCGCCATCGTCAGCGCCTGGATCGACGCGAGGACTTCCACTATCGGGTCGAAACTCTAGTGTTAGATCGTACTTACCGGTCAGTCCTGTCCCGTCTACGATCGGCTTAGTGTCCAGACCGGGTACCCCGATCCCTGCCAAAGCCCGGACCCCGTCAACTACGGTCGTGTTCGTTATACCAACGTGTAGCAGCCCTCCGGATGTGTAGTACCAACTAAATCCGCAGTTCGTGACTGATGGAGTTGAAGGATCCGGTGCTTTGCCCACCGAAGCGTCCCCTTGCGTTGAACAATTGGTCCCCTCGGTATGCGGATGTATCTTCGGTCCGAGTAGGCCGGGCTTACTCAGGACAACTTTATTCACCGCGCCCTCTTTGGTGAACTCATGAATCTCTAGAGCGAACCGATCTGCCAGCATAGTCCGGAACATCTCGCGCAGTTGCTCGTTCGTGGGCTGGCCCTCAACTCGAAAGGTCACTCTATAGATCTGCTTTTTCACCCAACCAGGCTGCTTTTCGAATGCTGCTTTGGCCTCACTTATCTGCAATCGGTAGGCCCAGGAGATCGTCAGCCAGACCGCTCCCGCCATCGTTTGCAGCCCGTAAACTGGAGCCGTCTTATCCCGGATAAATGCTGGGATGAATGGGATCGAGCCAGGAGGAGCGGGCTTTATCGACACCGTCTCAAAGGCTAACGGAGCTGCGGTTGGAGTTGTTGTTTCTTGCTGCGGTTGAGCGGGCTGAGGCACTTGTCCATGGAGGCTGCAGATTGCGCATGCCACGAGCAACAGCGTTGCTGCCGTTCCTTTTCCTGTCATACCGTTCATCCCGTTTGTCGATCGGTTTACTAAGTGTCAGTACTGACGTATGGACGAACGACTTCAAGGTTTGTAAACGACGGAGTGGATTCATGCTTCATCGATTTTCTATCGGGGCTTTCCTCGGCGAAGAACTCTGGCGGTTGATTCCGCGCTGTTTAGAGGACGTGCGACGACGTTGGATTCGCGAGAGGCATGTTCGTCGGCCCACTGAAGAAATTTTTTAAGTAGTGGGGAAGTGTTCGACTTGTTGTATCCCATGACGAGATCGATGGTTGGGACTTCGCCGTGCAGAGGCCTCGCGACTACTGACCGGATGAGTGCATTTTGTACGTAGGACGGCAATAGGGTGAAGCCGCCTGTGGATGCTACGAGCGACATGCCGCCTGAGAGAGTTTCGGCGTCGTAGATTTGCTTGAGTTTGATGCCAACTCTTGCGGCGTATTCCTCGATGACAGTTTTGAGAACGGGAGCGGCGCGTGCTGTGCTGATGAAGTCTTCTCGACAGATGTCTTCCGGGCGGATTGCTTTGTGCCGCGCGAGGCGATGGCGAGCAGGCAGGATGGCTACCAAAGGTTCGCTTGTGAGGAATTTGAAATCGAGGCCTACGGTTTTTGTTTCACGGCGTAGCAGGGCTACATCGATTTCGCCCTGCATTAATGCATTCGCGAGTTCGGGTGATGATTTTGTTGTGATGGTGAGGTCGGCACCGGATGCGTCGTCGCGCAAGACACGCAGTGCTTCGGTTAGCCAGATGACTTCCTGACCGGGAAGGAAGCCTAAGCTGAAGCCTGGTTTGTGAGGTCGCTCCGTGTTTCTTGCAGCTTCGCACGCAACGTCGATCTGCATGAGTGCGAGTCTTGCATGATCGAGGAAGACTCGACCTGCTGCGGTGAGTTCAATGCCTCTGGCTTTGCGTTCGAGGAGCTTTACGCCGAGTTCCATTTCAAGGTCGCGAATCTGTCGACTGAGTGATGGTTGTGCGGTATGCAGTCTTCTTTCAGCGGCCTGTAAGAGACTTCCTTCTTCAGCTACGGCAATGAAGTAACGCAGATGGCGAAGTTCCATTTGGGAGACCCCTCTAGCTATGCGCAATAAGCATAGCTCAAACAATCAAAGTATTTGTGCACGTGATTGGAGAGGACCACTCTATGGCCAACGGAGAACGCATGATGCGTTCTCCGGAATTTCAAACTTGAGGAGTAACACCATGTCAGCACAACAGAAACTCGCTATCGTTTTTTGTCACGGGATATGGGCCGATGGCTCGTGTTTCAGCAAGGTCATTCCTGCGTTGCAGAAGGATGGCCATGAAGTGATTGCAGCGCAGTATGGCCTGGATTCGTATGAAGGGGATGTGGCTGCGATCAAACGCACGCTGAATCGCGTGGGAAGCCCAGTTCTGCTTGTGGGGCATTCCTATGGTGGCGCTACGATTACGGCTGCCGGTGTGGATGAGCGTGTGGCGGGATTGGTTTATATCTCGGCTGTTGCACCGGATGCAGGTGAGACGGTGCAGAACCAATTGGACAAATATCCTTCAGACATTTTTTCGCGTGTGGAGGTGGCAGATGGGCGTGCATGGCTGGTCCCGAGCGGCACCGAGTTCTTTTGCGGAGACTTGTCCGCTGAAGAGCAGAAGCTGGTTTGGGCAACGCATTATGCGCCTGTTGCTGATTTGTTTCAGCAACAGAAGCTTGATGCCAACGGCGTTGCGTGGAGGACGAAGCCTAGCTGGTTTGTTCTGGCGAAGAAGGACCACACTGTGCATCCTGACCTGCAGCGGTGGGTGTCAAAGCGTATGGGCGCAACTGTGACGGAGGTGGAAAGCAGTCATGTGCCGATGCTCTCCATGCCTGATGTTGTCATTGATGTGATTCGCAAGGCTGCGAAATCACTGGAAGGGAAGTAAATCTTCTTAGAAGCTGTAAGGCTTCTTGACTACGACAGACCGCCTCATGACGGTCTGTCGTATTTGGGTCGCTACTAGCCGTACATCACGCCTGCATGGCTTTGGCCTACTTCGATGAGGTAGCCATCGGGGTCGCGGATATAGCAACGTATCTCACCGTATTTGTCGATGGGTTCTGTGAGAAAGTCGGCTCCACGGCTCTTCCATAGCTGATACGACGCCTGCATATCTGCTACGCGGAAGTTCATGAAGCTGTTGATGTGGTCGGGGTCAGGTGTGCTGAGTGTGACGGTGGGTTTGTCTGGTGTGGGGCCGCCGCCGACGTTCAGGATCATCCAGATATTTGCGAGTTGAAGGTAACAGGGGGCGTTGCCATCGCCGAGTGTAAGGATGCGAGCTCCGAAGACTTTTTCGTAGTAACGGGCGGATCGCTCAATGTCACTCACGGTGAGAAAATGCGCGATGCTGAGGCCTTCTTTGGGAGGCATTTCAAAACTGTTCTGTCCGACTTGTATGTCGCTCATGGAGTGTTCCTTTTTCATGCTGAGGCGTTGCGTGGAATGAATCCTGGAACGCCAGTGTTGACTACGTTGTTGAGACGTTCTCTTGTCTCGATGCGATTTATTTCGTCGATGGCTTCCGACGGAAGAGGAGAGATGTTGAAGTTCTCCTGTGCGCGGTCTGCAGATTTTGGTGTGGTGAGCAACGCTGTGCCGCGTTGAATGGCCCATGCGAGCAAGACCTGCGCGGGTGTCTTGCCTACGCGTGTGGCGATCTGCGTAACCACCGGATCTTCAAGCGGGCCTGGCCTTGCTCCATGGCCTAACGGTGCGAAGGCGAGGAGCACGATGTTCTTCTCTTTGCAGAACTGGAGGAGTTCGTCTTCCGGTAGATAGGGATGCGATTCCACCTGTACGACTGCGGGCTTGATTGTTGCTGCGTCGTAGAGAGGCGCTAGCTTTTCGAGCGTGATGTCTGAGAGACCGATGGCGTTGCATCTGCCTTGTTCGACGAGGTTCTCAAGGGCTTTCCACGTGTCGAGCAAGGTGATGCCGGTGTCGTAAATGACATTGCCGGAAGCATCGCGCGGATCCTGATTGTCGCCGGGCTGAAATGCGTATGGCGTGTGGATGAGGTAGAGATCGAGGTGAGTTAGCTTGAGCCTTTCAAGACTGGCTTCAAATGCGGGGCGCACGCGTTCTGGTCGATGATTACTGTTCCAGAGTTTTGTGGTGACGAAGATGTCTTCTCGCTTGAGGCCAAGCGTCGTCATGCCTTCCCGCAGAGCATTGCCAACCTGGCTTTCATTCTTGTAGCGCTCAGCGCAATCGAAGTGTCGAAAGCCCGCTTTCAACGCATCGCGTGTTGCGCTGACGGTGAGGGCTAAATCAGGTATGAGAGTGCCAAAGCCCAGAGCCGGCATGAGGCCGCTACCATCGCGCAGGGTTAATTTCGTTGTCCGAAATTCAGCGTCGGTCACGTGTCCACCTCGGTGGCCAAGGATCAGGATTTGGCCAAAGTCTACGCTTCCGATGTCAGAAATGGCGCGGCAGGAGTGTGAATGATCTGCCAAGGAATGCCAACCAATACCTTGGTTGCATGGTTCTGCTGTAAAGCCGGTGCATAGTGCTGCGCGAAAAGCTGATATGACGAGCTTCCGTATCGTTGTTGGCGCAGTGTAAGCTTGTGTCCTCTTCGTATCAGCATTGATTTTTTTACTGTAAGGACTCACAAGCATGATGTCTGGCAGGACCCGGACGCTGCATGCCGGGGCGATTGCCTTTGCCAGCGTCTTGATGGGCGGAATGTATGCTCAGCAGCCCGTAGAGCAGCCTTCGCAACAGCCTCAGATAGTTTCTGGAACGAACGATTCCAAAGATAATTTGCCGGATGCGCAAACGGTGATTCGCGGGAATTTTCTGCAGCGCCTTGGTCGCTTTTATTGGGCGGATTGGCGCGGCAAATTGCCTGCTGGGCCAACGCCTGCTCGACGTGCTTTCGATGCGCCACTGGATAGTCCTCCGTATCCTGCAGGGGATTGGAGCTATGGTGGGTCGCCTACGATTGGCGTGCCGGATACGGGTGTGTATCCGCTGATGACTGCATTGAAGCTGGATAACCATCGCACCAAGGTTTATGGATGGGCGAAGGGCACTTATAACCAGAGCACCAGTCACGACAGCAACTATCCGTTGACGTTTGCGTCGTCACCGAACACCGCGCGTCTGCATCAGGTGGTGACGTTTATTGAACGGCTGCCGGAGACAGTGCAGAACACGCACTTTGACTGGGGATTCCACGTTACCGCGCTGTACTACGGTGTGGACTATCGCTTTACGACGACCAAGGGATATCTGAGTGGGCAGTTGTTGGCGGATGGTCGTACGTATGGCTATGACCCTTTGATGGAGTACGCGGATCTTTATTTTCCCGTGAAGGATGGCTTGAACATCCGTGTGGGGCGGTTTCTTTCTTTGCCAGGATTGGATTCGCCGCTGGCTCCGAACAACTACACGATGACGCGTTCACTTGTGTACACGGCTGAGCCTGTGACGGAGACGGGCGCAGTGGCTACGTTGAAGTTGAACAAGCAGTGGCTGGTGCAGTTGGGAATGTCTGCAGGGCATGATGTGGCACCGTGGTCGAGTGATCATAAGCCTTCGCTGATTGCGTGCTTGAACTATTCGACTGCAACGAATTATGACAACGTTTACGTCTGCGCGAATGGCATTAATGACGGCAAGTATGCGTATGACAACGTGCAGCAGTATGACGCGATATGGGCTCACAAGTTCAACGCGAAATGGCACATGGCAACTGAAGCGTGGGTGATGTACGAGCGCGATGTGCCGAATGTGGCGAATGATGTTTCGAATCCGGTGCCGCCGGAGAGCGGTACGTTGGGCGCTGTGTGCGCACCGGGGATGTTGCGTTGTTTTGCTCCTGAGTATGCAATCGTTAGCTATCTGAACCGTGAGATCAGCCCTTCGTTAACGGTTGGATTTCGTTCCGACCTGTTGAATGACAAGAAGGGGCAACGCACTGGTACTGCTACGAAGTACACGGAGAACACGCTGTATGTGAACCGGTATTTTGGCAGCACGTTCCTGGCGCAGTCGGATCTGCGATTTGACCATTCGTGGGATAAGCGCGGGTACAACGGCGGTAAGGCGCGGAACCAGTTGGTGTGGGGTATCAGCCTGGTGTATCGATACTGATCGCTGGTGGTTATAAGCTTCAGTTGTGGCTATGACTAGGGATTTTCGGTTGCCGCGTTTGTACGCGATTCTGGATGCGGAGAGTTGTGCGCGGCGTGGGCTTGCTTTGCTGGAGACGGCGAAGGTGTGGCGCGATGCGGGTGTGACGCTGATGCAGTATCGCGACAAGGTGGCGACTGATGCTTCGGTGTTGGAGAACGCTGCTCTACTTCGTTGTGTGTTTGAGGGAGTTGATGCGACGTTGATCCTGAATGATCGTGTGCATTTGTTTGCTGAGTCAGGGTTTGATGGCGTGCACGTGGGGCAGGGAGATGCCTCAGTCGCGTCTGTTCGTGAAGTGATTGGGGCGGATGCGGTGTTGGGTATCTCCACGCATAATCCTGCGCAGTTTGCGGACGCGGATTTGTTGTCTGTGTCTTATGTGGCGGTGGGGCCGGTGTTTGCTACGTCCACGAAACTGGATGCTGAGCCGGTTGTTGGGCTGGACGGTGTGCGTTTAGCTCGTTCGTTGACGCGGAAGCCGCTGGTGGCGATTGGCGGGATTACGCAGGCGAATGCGGCTTCAGTGCTTGAGGCGGGCGCGGATTCGGTTGCGGTGATTTCGGGGTTGCTGGATGGGGATGTTCGCGGCTTCGTTGCAGCACATCGCTAGAACAGCTGTTCTAAAGCAAGGAAGCGAAGCAGATTTCTCTGCTTCGCTTCTTTTCATTGCTCTTAATGCTGCAATGGATTGTTACGGTGTTGCCGGCTTGGTAAGCGTTGCGAGTTTGCTCTTGGCCATCTTCAGAACGACGCCTGCGTTGCGGTCGGCGGCCTCGCTGATTTTGTATTCAGCTGCTGTGCCGAGGACCATGGCGAACTCCTGCGGGGTGAGTTTGTATTCCTGCTCGAGGTAAGCGGACATGGTCTCTGTGGCGTCGGCGAAGGCCTGGTCGATGGAGCCATCGAGACCTACGGCCATGATGTGCGTGTCGGTGTCTACGAAGACGCCGGGGATGCGCTTGCCCTTGAGAACCTCGACCTGAACGGTGACGTCGAGCGAGGTTTCAAGGGCGTCGCCGGTGGTTTCGCCGTCGCCCTGAAGTGCGTGACCGTCGCCGAAGAAGAGCAGGGCACCGGGAACGCGGACGGGCAGGAGTACGGTTGCACCTTCGGTGACTTCATTGAAATCCATGTTGCCACCGAAACCGCCACTGTCGCCGGTGCGGATGCCAGGGTCCGAGCTGTCACCCGGCGCGACGGCGACGCAGCCGAGCATGGGGCGCACCGGGACGCTGTAGTGCTGCATGTGTGGCCCGGGCTTTTCCGGGGTGGCGGTGTTGTTGGCGAGATCGAGATGCCAGCGGACTTGGTCCACCTTGTTCTGCGATTTGGCCGCGAGTCCAGATGTGTTGGCGCGAGGCACGATGCCATTGGTGCTCATGGCCCAGTCGCGGTTTAGGCGAAGTTTGCGAATGTGGACGACGAGTGTGTCGCCCGGCATGGCGCCGTTCACGTAGAACGGCCCTGTTTGGGGATTGCCACCGAGCGAACGCGGTGTGCCAGTCGGGTCGTTGCCACCTGCGTCGACGGTCCATGTGTGCAGGGTGTCGCCGGGATTGATCTTGAGGACTGGTTCGTATGCGCTGGAATATTGGCGACGGAAGACGGTGGGTGTGAACTCGTGTGTCTGCGGTGAGCCGGAGGCTACGCTGGGCGGGACTTCGCGGACAGCTTTAAACGTATGCGTGGTGGGATGGTCGGCGGTCATGTTCTGCGCCCAGACCATGGTGCCAGTGATGGTATCGCCAGCGATGGTTGCGGTCACATCTTCGTAGCCAACGCCGCCAGGATCCTTGGCGTGGAAGATGAGCTTGCCATCCTTGATAGTGCCCTCGAGCTTGTCCCCCGCGTAGTTGCCAGTGATGTGATCGCCCTTCTGTTCCAGCGTGAGTCCCCAAGTGGTGGGTGTGCCGAAGGTGTCGAGAGTGAGAGTCCACTTGCCAGCAACAGTCGGTTGCTGTGCCAGGGCGGGAATGGTAGCAACCGATAGGAAGAGAAGGCTGGCGATTTTCATAAGTGCTCCGTTGGGATTCGTTACTGATAGGTACGGAAAGAGCAGTAATTCCGCCGTAATTTTCTTCGTGATTTTTACGCTTCGTCGTTTGCAGGCTCAAACGCGGAGCGATGCGGGGCTTTCTCCGCTGTCGACGGCTTAATCCTTTTTGATGAATGGGATGGAATCATATGAGATTTCATCGAGGCAATGCCGCGACAGTAAACGGACGATGAACGCGACCTTGACCTAAGGGACCAATCGGACTATATTCATAAGTGCGGGGTGGAGCAGCCCGGTAGCTCGTTGGGCTCATAACCCAAAGGTCGCAGGTTCAAATCCTGCCCCCGCAACCAATTACATAAAACGATACCCCCACGTAAGAGAGTTTGTATTTCTCCGTGAGGGTTTTCTAGTTTTTGGCCACAAGATTCTTCGCCGCTAAGAGTCCCTCAAACTACTTTCCTTTGACCACACTCTCTGGATGATTTCAGGTAATGGGTTGGAAGTATTCTCGCCGAAACGCTTCGGCTGCCGCGTGGAACCACACGAATCATTCGTGTAGCAGTGCACGCCTCTCTGTGTGGTGACCCGGATATTCATGCGTGTGCTCGCTCCTTAGGTTGAGAGAGACGCTATTGCGAGATCGATTTTCGACCTCGCGAAGCTACTCTTTTTCACCCGCGAGACTCCGATGAACGCTTTCCGACTACGCCAGTTTTCTTCGTCTTTCCTGATGACGCAACTGATGATTGTCCTATCAATTGCGATGCCGCTTGCCGCGCAGAGCTCCTCACCGCAATCCGATACGGCGCCAATTACGCGTCTTCAAATATCGAGCACATCGGCGAGCAGCGGGTCAGCTGTTGTGAACATCAAGATTCCGTCATCGGCCGGTTCGGCCGCGCTGAAGGTTCATCTGAACGGACACGATGTAGGAGCGCGCTTCACCAGTGGGGATTGTTCGAATGCCACGTGCAAAACGGCTACATTGGCGATCTCCGATGGCCTGCACACAGCAAAGAATGTTCTTACAGTGGACGCGGGTAATGGGCTTACCTCTCGTCTGCGCTTCGATGCTCAGGGCACATCTGCTTCCGCGGTGAGTGCAGGTACGAAGGTGCACGCTTTGTCATCGATGAGTGCGCAGGCTGTCTCTTCTGGAATTGCGACTCCCTTTGTACCACCGACGCTGACATTCAGCACCAATAACGCGGGCGGCTGGAAGGGCAGTGGTTTTTGGTTCACGATAGGCACGCAACAGTACCCAGTGGCCACACCGACAAACTGCACAGGAGCCACCTATCTAGTCGAGGTTTTGGATCGCCAAACACTTGCGGAAAGTACATCGACTCCTCCGCAGTGCCAGGCCAGTGCATCCGCTCTGAACACTTATCTGAAGACGTTGAACAGCGGTGATCTTGTTGTTTTAGGCACCCTGCAGGGCAAGAATGCAGACGCAGGTTTGGATACGTCTCCGATTGGAGGCTCAAATCATGGAGGCTCCATCGTAACCGGCTACCCCGCCGGATACATGGCAATCGGTGTAGGACAGGCGGCTGCAGGTACAGCGTACGAACCGTATTACACCATCGCCTCGGGCTATGAACCCGTGCCTCCATTTGCTAATGGCACTCTGCAGGAAGATGCCTACGGAAACTACAACTTTCAAGCCTCGCAAGTTGTGGAGTACACGGTGTCGCCGAACGACCCATCGTATTTGACGGCGAACAATACCAGCGTAGTGAGCATTCAAAACCTCAATGGCGGCTCCATCCAGTTCAATGTGTATTCGCCAACGCCAGGTAGCGCTAATGGCTACTGGTTGCTCACTGTTTCTCGCAATAGCCTAAACACCTACCCCTACGCGTGCACACCCAGTGGAACGTCGCAGGATGGAACGACCATGTACTTTTCGGGTTGCGGCAAGTTTTACAACACGGGCAACAGCGACGCAACGGTGGCACAGGCAGCGTATGCATCGTTGGCGACTGATCTTAGCAGTGTGAACTCATGGCAGCTTGCCTTCCTCACTACGGTGGGACAGCCAGCCTATGGCACCACAAACTGGGACGTTGCTGGTTTCACCAGCTATGGTGGCACCGGTAACGGATATCAGAGCTTTACCAATGCCATTGCGCAACTGGGTGGAACACCTGGTTTGACGGAGTCGCTGCTATCGCCAACCAGCGCCTATACGCTGATCGCATCACCTGGTATCGGAGGGCCACTTGCGGGTGGTGCCGTTGAATCCACGACACAGCTTGCTGCTCAAGGGCAGACCGGTCTTGTACACGGCATTCTTGAACGCAACCTGAATGGCCTGTTTCAACCAGAGCAGACGAACCAAGAGACTTTCTCACTGTTCCAGGCTAAGGGAGGCGTCAACAGTCCTGAGTTCAAGCTGACGGAAGCAGCCCTGCAACAACCCGTTGATTGGCCTTCCAGCAGTTCCGGCACTGTTCTTAAAACTGGAACATTTACTGCTGACACGACCGCCGGCCAGGTTGCAGCGTATCGCTATCTGAGCTACATCCTCATTGCGAAAGTTTATTTCCCCGGTATAAGCCCGACCGCGTTGCATTTGGATGACATCCATTACTTCTTCACAGGTTCACTTAACACGACTGTCAACTATCACACCTTCGATGTCCGCACGATTCAGTGGCCTACTACACAAAGCAGTGGAATGTATGCTGTTCCTTGCGACTCTGTCAGTGGAAATACCTGCACCGTCAACATCTTCGGTCAGAACGATCCGCTGGTGTTTACACAAAATGACTTCCAAGCAGTACAAGCGCAGCTGTTCAATGAGATTGTGTACCTCACGAATACACTGCAGTTCATGGTGACTGGATCGACCAACATGAAGGATGTGGTCGCCGCAGGTAGTTCGAATGCTGGTATCGCTCTTACAGGTGCGGCGTCGAGCATTCTTGGTAGCAAGCTGCTGCCAGCGCCTCCAGCCACGGTGATTAAGACGAGCTGGCAGAACATTGTTTCCATGCTGGGCGGCGTTGCTTCTCTGGCCTCCGCGTTTCCTGGTTATGGCTCTCTGCTTGGGATTGGTGAAGACACCATTAAGGCACTGAGCGCAGTCACCACTGCGACTGGTGGTATCGCGGGCATTGCGGCCGGTGCAGGGCAGATCACCTCTTCCGATACATCCTCAAGCCTGCCTAGTTCGTTCGCACACTTCGCAACAACGATTGGCAACCTGGCGAATGGCAGTATGCAGGGCCAGTTGAGCAGCGGCTTTGACACGGTGACAGACAGCATCACGTCGGACTGGGGTCGCTTGTCCATCATTGGACCTATGACGATCGATCCCTCCAACACGGTGTTCTATGCACCGAACCAGGTGGGGCAGACGGTTGCAATTCAATCGCTCACCCAGGCGGCATCGCGCAGCTTTTATCTGGCGCTGTTACCCAGCTTCTACTCAGTGCAGTACTGGCAGGGAGTTTCCGGCGATCGAAACACTCCCGGCAACAACATCCCTGACATGGGTTACTTCTCCAGTGATGGCAACTCGTACTACACGTACTTCTGCTCAGCGTTCTATCTCAACCCACAGAAGAACAGCAATCCGGCAGAGCCGAACGATCCGCTGACTGGTCTGGGCACCATCGCAGCCAACACGAGCGTCTGGTATCCCTCCGTCTCCGGTACGCCGCAGAACTTCCAGTGGGACTACTCCAAGTATCCGATCGACTATTACGTGATCGGCGGCACGGTCGCAAATTCCGGCAGCGATTCGCCGTTCATTCAGACACTTGATCCGACACTGGGAGCGAACCTGTTCACAACGGCAGGGTTGAACATGCCCATTGATGAATTCGTCACGCAGCAGGGGCCTATGTCTTCTGTTTGGGACAACGCTGCGACCACAAATCCGGCGGGGCATCGGTCAGATACTGTCTGCAATGCGAGAATCTTTCCTACGGCGGGTAGCGGCAACTTTCCTGTCGAACCAGGATACGGAAAGAGCGTAAGCACTGTACCGCCAGCCATCAGTGAGGCGCCGACCACTACGCTGCTCACAGCGCCGACCACCAGCGTGTATGGGAGCCCGGTTGTGATCTCTGCGAAGGTTGCTACCACCGGCGGGCCAGTAACAGTTGGAGAGATCTACTTCCAGGACAACGGCGTGACCATCGCAACTGTGTCACTCGACAGCACGGGAACGGCGTCTGCGACTCTGGCTATGTCGGCGGGTACACACTCGCTGCAGGCGAAGTATGGTCGTGTTGATCCGTATGCAACGTCGTCTTCTGCAATCGCCGTGCTCAACGTGTATGGTGCTGCTCCGGATCTTAATCTGTCGCTCTCAGGCAACACGCTGAGTTCTACAAGCGGTAGTACATCGCAGGCACTGACGTTGCAGATCACCTCGCTTGCAGGACTTTCGGGACAGGTTGCATTTAACTGCTCAGGCCTTCCTGTTGGTATGACATGCAACTTCACACCGGCTTCCACGATGCTTGCCGCTAATGGTACGGCTACTAGTTCGTTCACGGTCAGCGGGACGGTCTCCAGCAAGTCATCTGTGGGTGCATGGAATACTCTGTGGCTCTCGGGCCTGAGTGCACTTGGCCTGCTGTCCTTGTCGGTTGGCTTCCGTAAGCGCTCCGCTCTTGCTTCGAAGCTGCTGCTTGTGTTCGGCGTTGGCATCTTCAGCATGGGAGCACTTACGGGCTGCGCGGGATCGTCCTCCGGAAACACGCAGCAACCGGCGGTTGTCACCATGCAGGTGATTGCAACATCGGGTAGTGTCTCACGCAGCCTGCCAGTCACGATTACGGTGCAATAGCGGGGGATTGCTGGCGGTCTTTCCTGGAGCCGCCAGCAACACCACGGACAACAGGCAAGGACGTACTCCAATTGGATGGGCAATAAACCATGACAATCTGCTTTTATCGTTCGTGTGAACGATAAAGGCAGTGTTCCGATCGGTAATTGCAGGCTTGGTTATTCCGCTCTGAGTGCTTGCATTGGTTGGACTGAGGCTGCTCGACGAGCCGGTATCATGCAGGCTAGAAGCGCTGAAACGAGAAGCAGCAGTGCAACGGATAGGAAGACCGATAGGTCGATTTTGCCCATTCCATAGAGCGTTTTTTGCATTCCCCATCCCACGAAGTATGCTCCGACGGCGCCCACCGATAGGCCGATCGCTGCAAGTGCCATGCCCTCTCTAACGATGAGTCCGACGACGTTGCGTCGACTTGCACCGAGCGCCATACGTAATGCGATCTCGTGGGTTCGCTGAGCGATTGAGAACGAGATCACCCCGTAGACTCCGATGGATGCCAGGAGTAACGCGACCACAGCAAAGACAACGAAGAGGATGAGGGTGAAGCGATCGTTTGAAAGAACCCGGTCGTGAATCTCTTCCATCGTGCGAGGTTCAGCCAACGCGATGTCAGGGTCTACTCGATGAACGGCTTCCGCAATCGAATGAACCATAGCAGCAGGGTCAGTTGTTGTTCTGACACCAATAGCGGAAGCGGGCCAGGGGATTTGCCAGAAAGGGATAAGCATTTCTGGATTTCCTTCAGCCCTCTCGCGGCTATGGACATTGTGATAAATCCCGATGATTTGCCATTCTTGCGGTGCGCCAAGTTTTGTAACGCCTGGTATGAGCTCTTCCACAGAGATGCGAGTGGATAGCGGGTCGGTGTCCTTGAGGTACTTCTTTGCGAAGTCCTCGTTGACTACAGCCACTTTGACGGAAGAGGCTGCATCCTGATCCGTGAACGAGCGGCCCCGCGTTAGGGCGATGCCGAACGTTTGGAAATAGTCAGGTGTCACCATTCCGTACCCTGTGTTCGGACGCATGGATGGGTCATTGAAGGCTGGCTTTCCGACAATGGTGAATGGCATACCAAAGCCAGGGCCGTAGAGAGGCGTTCCGGTTTCAGCGGAGACTGAGGTAACCCCCGGCACTGAATGGATACTGGCAAGTATCTGGCGGTAATAAGTAACGACTCGTTGCGGGTCTTTTGACCTCGTCTCCGGTACGGGAAGATAGAACGTCAGAGCGTGATCCGGACGGATGCCCAGGTCTACATCCAGAAGTTTGACGAAGGAATGAATGGCGAGCCCTGCGCCTGTCAGCAATGAGAGTGCGAGAGCGAATTCGCCGATTACGAGCATCTGCCTCAAGCGGTGGTGCCCAACGCTGGTGCCTGTTCGGCCGCCTTCTTTGAGAGCTTCTCCTGGATCAATACGTGATGCATACCAGGCTGGAGCGGAGCCGAAGAGAACTCCTGCGAGCGTTGTCGCGGCGAGTGTGAAGAAGAGAACGGGAAGATTGAGATGTAAGTCGGCCTCAGTGGGAAGCGTGTTCTGCGGCATTATGGCGACTAACGCCTGTAGCATTGCCCATCCCACACCGATCCCAAGGATTCCACCGACCGCCGCGAGGAGCAGGCTTTCCAGTAGGAGTTGTTCGAAGAGCATCTTTCGGCTCGCTCCGAGAGCGCTACGGACTGCGAGTTCCTTTTGGCGGCTCATGCCTCGAGCTAGAAGCAGATTCGCTACATTGACGCACGCAATCAACAGGACAAAGCCGACAGCGCCCAACAGAATCCAGAGTGTCTGCTTGCGCTCAGAGGGCAGGAAGTCGTTCTTGAGTGGTTCCACGAACGAACCCCATCCCTTGTTGCTCTTTGGGTACGCTTCAGCGATGTGGGAGGTGACGGAATCCATATCCGCCTGTGCCTGTTTGAGCGTGACACCGGGCTTCAGACGTCCGATCGAGAGCAGCCAGTGGAAGTCGTGGTTCAATTGTTCCGGTTTGAAGACGAGCGGAACGATGAGTTGGGCGTCGTTGCGATCAGCTACCCCGGGAGCGAGAATACCGACTACGGTGTAAGGCTCAGTGTTAACGTGCATGGTCTTGCCGACGAGACTGCTGTCAGAACCGAGGTGGGACCAGAGCTTATGCGTCAGGATGACGACGTGATCTTTGCCTTCCTTTCCTTCTTCCGGAAGGAAGTCGCGTCCGAGGAAGAACGGGTTTCCAAGCATGTTGTAGTAACCGGGAGTTACCTGCATGCCGTCTATGTTTTCCGGGACATCCTTGGTGGCGATGTTGAAGGACCCGCCGGTGAAGGCGCTCAGCGTGGAAAATGAGCGGGATTGATTGTTCCAATCAGTGTAATCACCCGCCGAGATGCCATTGTGATAGGTCTTAATCTTTGACCAAACAACCACTAGTTGCTCAGGGTGCGGGTAGGGAAGTGGGGCGAGCAGAGTTGCGTAATCGACCGTGAAAATAGCAGTGTTGACGCCAATTCCAAGAGCTAATGTCAGAAGGATCGTGATCGTCAATCCTGGACTTTTCCAAAGAAGCCGTACGGTATGGCGAAGGTTGCGCAACAAACTCGGCATCGACGATCCTCACTCGCTTTTGGTCGAATTCATACTACTGATTCCTTCGTTCTCGAGTAACAACTTGCATTTAATCGTTCAAGTTTCGTCTCGATAGCTCGCGCGAGGCATGCTTTCCCATCGAATCATTTGCTCTGCACGGGAGGGTAGCTGTCACACTCCACATCACAAGGGACGTATCGATCAGAAAGTAGTTATCCATAGCCCCGGGAAAGATTTGCCGTTTGTGAGAGCTTTAGAGACTGCGGTAGCAGTGGGGGCGTTGGATCCGCGCTTGATGGGAGGGTTCGAGCTGCTCGAAGGATGAGGATGCCTTGCGGTTGTCCCTCTCGGATGACTTCCTTGATTGGATCGATCCGCACGATGAGACCTGTTTGAGGGATGCGTCGAGCAGAGATCCGGAAGGGGAGTGGTCCATCGTGATGATGGTTTTGCTCTTAATCTCACACGCAATTATCTGCCGTCTTCGATAGTTAGTTCAGATTCCTAACCACCATGCAAACTTTTGTTGACAGCCCACTAGGGGTTTGCTACATATGAACCAGTCCTCACCAAACAGTTTCTTGGGATAGCACACAGAGAAAAGAACATCCTCTCTGAACGCTCGTCCGCGCGTCCGCATCCGTAGTTGTTGCTTCTCGCCGATGCCCCTCTCTGCTCGCTTGTTCGTCGGAGCTGGCCTCGGCACCGTTGTCTCCAACCGTTGCTGTACCAAGAAGGAAAACTGCCGGGCTGTTTCTGCCCGACCGTCTGTAGTCCGTTTTCAGCAGGCCGCTGTTCTCTTTTGTTCCTAAAGGATCAAAGGAATTCCGTATCTCCGCGATTGCGAAAGGGTCGACTGATGTACTGTTTTTCAACACGCCAAATTCGATTGTCGTTGCTTGCCTTGCTGCTACTCGGGAGTTTCTCGTCGAGCAGCCTTGCCCAGAGGGGAAATCGCGGCGGTGGGGGCGCTCAGCAGGAGGCCAAGCCGATAGAAGGGCTGATCCCTGTGACCGATCCGCTGGTTGTTTCCAAGTGTGGGACGTGTCACACAGCGGACGCGAAGGGAAATCTGACCCGTATCTCTGCAGTGCGCACCACGCCTGAAGGTTGGGAAGAGGCGATTAAGCGCATGGTGCGCTTGAATGGTTTGCAGCTGTCACCAGACGATGCTCGCAAAATCCTAAAGTATCTCAGTGATAGCCATGGGCTGGCCCCGGAAGAAGCTGCTGAAGTGCAGTACTTTGCGGAGCATCGCATCATCGATGAGAAATTTCCGGACGCTGCGGATACACGACGTGCATGCGCTTCTTGCCACGCCATTGCAAAGCCGTTGAGCTGGCGGCGCGCTCCAGAAGACTGGGATTTGCTGAAGAATATGCATCTTGCTTACTTCCCGTCGATTCAGAATTCGTTTGGAGGCGGACCCGGTGGTGGTGGCGGAGGAGGAGCGCAGGGCGGAGCTCCCGCTGCGGCTGCAGCGCCGGCCGGAGGTGCTCCTGCAGGACCTCCGCGGACAGCAGTGGATACTGCGCTTGCGTATATCAAGAAATCCGCTCCGCTGACGACTCCTGAGTGGTCAGCATGGGCTCCTAATGTGTCGACTCCGAAGCTCAGCGGCGCCTGGACGTTGACGGGATATATGCCGGGTAAAGGGAAGTTCTTCGGACGGACCAAGATTACTGAGACACCGAGCGGCTATACGACGCATACGGAACTCTCATTCCTAAAGGGCGGCGAGGTGACTTTGGATGGCTCCTCGCTTATCTACACAGGGTATGCGTGGCGTGGACGCGCCAAGGGACCGGCAAAGATCGAAGGTATCGATATGCCGTCTGGCTTGCGCGAAGTAATGATGTTGTCAAAGGATCAGACCGCGATCACAGGGCGTTGGTTTTGGGGTGTCTACCAGGAATTTGGAATGGATGTGACTCTGCATCGAGAGACACCGGCGCCAGCAGTATTGGGAACGGATGTGTATTCGCTCAAGGCTGGTGTCACGGACGCTCCTGTAACGGTATATGGTTCACATCTCAGCACGTCACTTACACCTGCGGACATTGACCTTGGCAAGGGTGTGACGGTGACTAAGGTTGTGAGCGCAACACCTGACAAGCTGACGCTGACTGCCAGTGTTGCTGCGGATGCAGTACCAGGGCCGCGTGTGATCTCTGTCGGTGGAGTGATTCTGCCGTCAGCATATGCGGTGTACAAGAAGATCGATCATCTCAAGGTATTGCCAGTCACATCGATGGCGCGGTTGGGCAGCGAACCGCATGCCAAGGGTTACATGCAGTTCGAGGCGATTGCCTATACCAACGGACCGGATGACAAGCCGAATACCGATGACGACGTTGCTCTTGGTCCTGTGCCAGCGACGTGGGCAATCGAAGAATTCATCTCTGCCTACGGTGATGACGATGTGAAGTACGTGGGGAAGATTGATCCAGCGACCGGTTTCTTTACTCCAGGATCCGATGGGCCGAACCCCGAGCGTAAATCACAACGCAATAACTACGGCGACGTGTGGTCGGTTGCTCGCTACACACCACCGGGAGAAACGAAACCCCTCATTGGCAAAGGCTATTTCATTGTCACTGTGCCGCAGTATGTGCAGTGGGATCAGCCGGAGGTGGCGCAATGATGTATTCCAAGTCTCAAGTGCATACCTTTCGAGGGGCGGAGCATGACTTCGCCTACCTTGTTCCCAGCGGCGGCATTGTGGCGTTGGATGGCATCTCCACGGAAGTATTAAAGCGCCTCGAAGACCAGCCAATGTCACGTGAGAGGCTGATCGTTGAGCTGGTCGAAAGTGGTTACAGTTACGCTGAAGCCGCGGAGTGCGTTGATGAGTTGCAAGAGGTCCGTGCCATTCAGGATGGACCTGCTGTATACGAGCCGTCACAAGCGCTGCCAGAAGACTTTCCTCTGCAGAGCATTGTGCTGAACGTAACGAATCAGTGCAATCTGTCCTGCTCTTACTGTTATGAGTTCGGAGAAGACAAGATTGCTACTCCTGACGGTAAGAAGAAGTTTATGGACATGGAGACTGCGAAGGCCTCCGTGGACTATCTCCTTGATGAGTCAGGTGATCGTCCCAGTGTTCACATCACCTTCTTCGGTGGCGAAACACTGATGAACTTTCCGCTGATGAAGCAGGTGGTCATCTACGCGCGAGAAGAGGCAACGAAGCGTGAACGTAAGGTGGAGTTCAGCCTGACGACGAACGCGACACTGCTCTCTGAGGCTATCGTTGATTTCCTGGTGGAGCATGGCATTGGCGTGACAGTCAGTATGGATGGCACGCGAGAGATGCAGGACAAGTTTCGAATCTTTTCCAATGGTAAAGGCAGTTACGACATCATCAAGCCGAAGGTTAAGAACCTGATCTCTAAGCATCGTGCACGGCCTGTTGGTGCGCGAGTGACGATGACTTCTGGCGCGATGGACGTGCGCGCTATTTATGACCATTTGAAGGGCGAGCTTGGATTCCATGAGGTTGCATTTGCGCCTGTGACCACATCGCCAGATCGGTTGTACTCCATCGGCGAGCCCGGCATGGGACGCGTTCTGGAGCAGTTCAGTGATCTGGCGGACGAGTACCTGGCGTATGCGTTGCGTGGAGAGCATCATGGCTTTTCTAACGTGAGTGATACGTTGGCAGAACTCCACCAGGGCGTAAACAAGTCTCTGCCATGCGGTGCGGGGCTGGGCATGGTTGGGGTTGGCCCTTCTGGTGACATTGCTCCTTGCCACCGCTTTGTGGATTCGGATGAACACGCAATCGGCCACATTTCTGAAGGCATCGACAAAGAGAAGCGCGCTGACTTTCTTGGCCGAGGCAATGTCGACACAAAGTACGACTGCCATTCGTGCTGGGCAAGACCGCTATGTGCGGGCGGTTGCCATCATGAAGCTTTTGTCCGGTATGGCGATACGGGCCATGCGAACCTTCACTATTGCGATTGGATCCGTCAATGGACGCATAAGTGCCTAGAGATATACGGCGCTATTGCAGAGAAAAATCCAGCATTTCTACAGCACTTTGAAGAGAGGAAGACTGCATGAAGCATCTGCACGCCATCAATAAAAAGGCACATCGGATCGCGGCTCAGGTTGAAGCAGAAAAGAGCGACGTCATCGCGTTGCAGCGAGGAGGCGGAGCTCAGCAGGCATTACCACACGTCCCCATGGGCTGCTCGATCATCTTCTCTCCAGGTTGGGAAGTGGATTCGGCCGGTGGAACCGCAGGTCTTTGCCAGCCTGTGGAGCGCGATATCTACGACTGCTATGTGACCTGTTTCTGGCCGGCGCAGGTGCCGGATCACATGAACAACTATCCCGACTGGACAAGCAAGTGCGCGCTTGCCACGAAGGATTGGCGCAGCATGGACATCGTCTTCCCATAAGGCACCGTTGGTTACATCTTCCGCTTTTTACTGCATTTGCTTTGAGAGGAGCATCATGCGTTTGATTGTGAAATTTGCCGCCGTCGTCACTTTGCTATCGAGCACGGTTTGCTTTGCTGAACTTCCAAAACCGACGAAGTCGACGAAACCAGCGGAACCACAGTTGATGTATCTGGGCACGTGGCCGCATGCCATTCGTGTCATCGACATGAACACTGAGAAGGTTGTCGACACGATCGAGCTTCCTACGGATATCGCGCGTACGTTGGTGCTCTCTCCAGACAAGACGAAGTTGTACGCTTCGAGCTTGCGTGACAACTGCATTGTGACGATCGATCTGAAGACTCGCAAGGTGATCGACTCGTTCTCGTTGAATACGCCGACGGAACAGAACCGTATTGCGGGTCTTGGTGTCGATCCTAACGGCAAGCTGATGTATACCCAGATCACCACTTTCATCAAGAAGAGCGATCGCTTCGAGGTGGAAGATCCTAAATGGGCCGTCATTGACCTGGAACAGAAGAAGGTCACACGCACCGTTCCAGTGCCGCAGGCAGAGCGTAACGCAGGTGGTGGCGGTGGTGGTCGCGCTCCGTATCGCATATCGCCGGATGGAAAATTTCTCTATGTCGTTCGGCAGAATATTCAGATCTACAACACATCGGACTTCAAGTTGGTAAAGACGATTGATCTTGCCAGCACGGCTGCACCGCCGGGTACGGAGACACTGTCGTTGAATCTGATGGATGATCCGAATGCGCCGACGGGACGTA
The DNA here is from genome assembly GCF_900102185.1 of Terriglobus roseus. NCBI lineage: Bacteria > Pseudomonadati > Acidobacteriota > Terriglobia > Terriglobales > Acidobacteriaceae > Terriglobus > Terriglobus roseus. The sequence goes on from NZ_LT629690.1 coordinate 1,445,208, forward strand.
TCTGGGGCATCTTCAACTCGACTGATCCCTATGTGCACCGGGCGATCTTTGGTTTTGCGGACATTGACTTGTTCAATGGTGACTATCAGCTGACGCCGATTGCGCCGAGCGAAGGCAGCTTGCAGCCCATGATGATTACGCCGGATCACAAAATGGGATACACCGTCTTCACGTCAGGTACGCACGGTGATCGCATCACCGAGTTCTGGGCGTTTGATCTGGATAGCAAGAAGATCGTGGCACGCAAAGAATTCCCAGGACGCACGCGTCTAGCGGCATTTGGTATGTCAGCAGATGGCAAGAAGCTGTTGATCTACAGCGCGGGCTACGAAGTTGAGGTGTACGACACGAAAACCATGGCGTTAGAGAAGTCGATTGACCTTGGTGGTGATACGACATCGAACCTGATCGTGATGCCGTTCCATCCGTAAACGGATGTTTTGTAGACATGCAGGAGGCGAGTGGTTGAAGTGCACTTCGCCTCCTGATCTATTTTCCCCAAGCGTTGGAAGCAGGATCATGCAGCAGAAGGAAAGAGCTTCAATTCCGTACCGTCAGTATCGGAGAGCGATGGTGTTTGTCGCGCCCTTCTGGCGAGGACTGACGTTTGTTTTGCTGCTCGGCCTATTCTCGACGGTTGTCAGTCTTGCCCAGCCATATATCTCCCGTCTGTTGATTGACAATGCATTACTGCGCCACAACATGTCAGCGTTGTTGCGGATTGCATTTCTGATGCTGGCAGTAACTGTTGTCGGATTTGTGGTGAATGCTCTATCGAATTACGTCTACACCCGCGTCTCCGCAGAGAGCCTGTTTCAGATGCGGCTTGCAGTGTTTGAGCATTTGCAGAGGCTCTCGCCCCGATACTTTGCGCGGCAGAAGCTCGGCGATATTGTCTCGCGCATTAACAACGACATCGGTGAGGTGCAGCGCGTCTGCTCAGACACGTTGCTCTCCGTCTTCTCCAATGTGCTGTTCCTGGTGGGTAGCCTATTCATGATGGCGTGGCTGAATCCACGGCTTATGCTTGCAAGTGTTTGTTTGCTGCCGATCAGTATTTTTGCTCTGCGTCATTATCAGAATCGTTTGATGATTCACACCGCGGAGCTTCGGCAACGCAGCTCAGACCTCGGCAGCTTTCTGATTGAAGCCATCATGGGACTGCGATTGATTGTGACTTCAACCGCAGAACAGCGCGAGACTCAGAAATTCCGCAATCACAATAGCCGTTTTGTGGCGTCGCTGCTTTCAATGCAAATGACGTCGTTCTATGCAAGTGCATTGCCTGGCACAGTCCTTACGCTCTCGACTGCCATTGTGTTCCTATACGGCGGAAGTCTGGTGATCCATGGGGCGCTGACTGTAGGAGCATTTGTTGCCTTTTTGGCATATCACGTGAAGCTACTCGGCCCGGTGCAGAATCTTCTTGGTATCTACACCAGTCTGCTCACGGGTGGCGTGTCTCTGGCTCGTGTGTTTGAAGTTCTCGACGTGCCGGTGGAGGTGATAGAAGCCAATGATCCCACTTCGCTAGTGCCGCTGCAGAGTGAGATCCGACTGGAAAATGTGAGCTTTCGCTATCTACCGAACGTGCCTGTTTTAGAAGATGTGTCGATGCGTTTGCGGAAGGGCCGGCTGCATGTGTTGGTAGGGCCAAGCGGCGCAGGTAAGTCAACTGTGGGTGATCTGTTGGTGCGGTTCTTCGATGTACACGCTGGGAAGATCACGGTAGATGGCGAAAACATCCGCGACTTTTCGCTATCCGATCTCCGCAGCATGATCGCGGTCGTGGAGCAGACACCTTATCTATTCCACGCTTCGGTTCGTGAGAATATCGCATACGCTCATCCTGAAGCGACCATTTCTCAGATACACGAAGCGGCACGGCAAGCGGGCATTCACGAGTTTCTACAACGCTTGCCGGAGCGCTATGAAACGATGATCGGCGAACGTGGCTCTACGCTCTCTGTTGGTGAGCGTCAACGTATTGCGCTGGCACGTGCTCTGCTTCGCGATCCACAGGTGCTGGTGTTGGACGAGCCAACTTCTGCACTTGACCCGGAGGCTGAAGCGATAGTGACTGATGAATTGACCAACAACCTTCGCGGCCGGACAACGTTGGTGATTACACATCGTGCGTCGTTGGTGCATGCTGCTGACTATGTATTTGTTCTCAGCGGAGGTCGAATCATTCAAGAAGGAGCGCCGCACGCCCTGCCGCAGGGCGACGGTGCTTGGGTGCAAAGCTTTGGTCGCGAGACGGTCCAGGTGGAAACGGCGACAGTATGAGTAAACCGGTTCGCATTGCGATCTTAGATAGCGGTGTTGCGGTGAATCATGCACATATCTCTCGTCCAGTGTCTGGTGGCGTCACGATCACCTCTGACGGCATTTCAGAAGGATATGCGGACATGCTCGGGCATGGAACTGCAGTATGTGCGTTGATTCAGGCTATGGCACCAGAAGCGCAGGTATTCTCGGTAAAAGTATTCGATCGAAGACTGGCGACCACAGCATCTATCGTTATGCGTGCGATTGAATGGTGTCTGGAAAACAGCATGGACATTGTGAATCTAAGCCTCGGCACTGCAAATTCCGATCATCGGCAACAGTTTGCTGCTGTAGTCGACAGGGTGTGTGTGGCAGGGGCAGTCCTGGTCTCTGCTTATGAGGTGAATGACACTTTGATGTTGCCGGGATCCATGCGCGGTGTCGTGGGAGTGGTGGAAGACACAGCGTGCGAACGTGAAGAAGTTCGCGTGTTGCCCGGAGACCCACGGCGGGTGACAGCTTGTCCCTATCCATTGGACATTGCAGGTGTACCTCGCGAACGCAATCTTCGTGGTGTGAGCTTTTCTGTCGCACATGTGTCTGCGCGGCTTGCGTGCTTGAGAGCTAACGATGCGCGCACACCATGGGAAGAGCTTCTGCGTGGTGCGTCTGTCGCAACAGCGGTTTGATTCGCGTTACGGCCTATCGATCGGAATGAGATCTCGCCCGACTAATCGATAGCGTGGTGGAGATGCTTGCGTGAGCAACGTGGAGAGATACTGCGCGCCTTTGTTTAGCACGTCCACCTGTTCTCGCCAGAAATCGCTTGTGCCGCCGGATTGATAGAACTGCAGGCAGACTTCAAGGTGTCGTGCAAAGCCCAGGCAGAGACGGCTTTCATAGTGTTCCGCTAACTCTGCAATGGGGTGTCCTGCTAAGCCAGCACGTATCACCGCTGCAGCTAAAAAAGCTTCCCGAATGGCATTGCCTGCTCCTTCTCCACAGAGCGGATCGAAGCTCATTGCCGCACTTCCACACGCAATGATTCCAGGCTCAGTAAGTGTGAGTGCAAGTTGCGACGACGCGGGAACGAGCGCAGAAGTTGGTGTCACAGAATCTAGTTGATGAGAGATAAGTCTGCTGTCCTGGAGAAGTACTTGTGGCGTATCCCCGACGGCCATCAGGGTTGCTTGTCCTTCACCTCGCGGCAGCAGGAAGAGCCACCCGTTGGTCGTTGATTCCACCCAGCAAGCATCGTCTGGAGCAGTAGGAAGAAGCTGCGCGACGGCGATGTGTGCATAACGTTCACCAACACGCAGCGCAGATTCAATGGAGGCGTTCGAGCCGAGGGTCTTTATCTTCCATGCGCATCCCTCGGACTCAACATGATTGCGGTCAAAAGATGTTTGATCCCATAGCCGTTCCAACAGAACGTCTTCTGGTGCTACAAGCCCGAGATGAGGAAATGACACTGCCTCCTTTGCATTGCCCCAGAGCACAATACGACGCCGAATTGGAAGGAAGCCGGCGTACAGCGCATCGCCTGCATCTGCAATAGGAAAGATTTCGTGCAAGAGATACTGCGTGGCCTGGCTCAGCAGAATGGCTGCAACTTTAGGTCGTTGGGTTTTCTCGCCGATGCAAGCGACGCCAGCGTCGCGTAGAAGGCGTGTCAAGCAAACAGATGCGATGCCATCACCCTCCATGCAAACCAATGCACTCATGCTTTCTGTTCCTTATGACGAGCATGTCATAGATATGCCAGATCGTATGTCTATCTCCAAAAAGAACCTGCGAGGGAGGCCCTCGCAGGCTGAGGAGGTAGTACAACACAAATCGGCTAGAAGGAGAGGCGGCCTGTCAGCATCATGGAGCGAAGGCCAAGATCACCTGCTGTTTGCATAGCCGTGGAGACACCGAAAGAAGAAGGTGTTCCAATGACGACCGCCGGATCAGCATAGTTGTGGCGGTTAAAAAGGTTCTGTACCTGGACTCCGGCATCCAACCTGATCTTTTCGGTGAAGGCCAGTCCCTTCATAAGGGTTATGGAAAGCGAGCTGGCTCCATTGCCAACAAGACTTCCAACGGCGGTGTTTCCTTGACGTCCCGGAGTCGCCGCTGTGGCCGAAGCCATCACTGGCTGATACGCCGCAACAGAGCTTCCGTTTAAGTACGCAAGACGATTACGAGCGCCGCAGGATGTGCAGCTATACGGCGAAACGCCTGGCACGACGTCGGGACGGATGGTGTATCCCGAGCCGTAGCCCGCGTTATTCGCAGTGCCTGTGGGATCACCCTGTGCAGATGTCTGTGACGGCGTGAGGAACGCTCCGCTTTGGCCAACGAAGAAACCGCTAAGCGACCAGTTGGAGACGGCCTTATTGACGATGAAGTTGGATGTTCCGAGCAGGCTCTGTCCACGTCCGAAGGGTAAGTTATAGAGGAACGATGCAAGATAGCGATGCTTGCGTGTTGAATTCGGAACGTTGCCGTAATCCTGCATTGGTTTGTAAACGTTGGTGATGGTGTTGTTGGAAAGATTGCGTGCAAAGGTATAGCTGGTCTGGAACTGCAGACCCTTCGTCATGCGATGGTTTGCTTCCAGGGTAAGAGCGTTGTAGTTGGTTTGAATTACATTCTGCAGGAAGGTGATGTTTCCCAAGTAGGGGTATGGCTCTTGTGACTGTGCAGGTGCAGCCGCGCCTGCTGCCAAAGACTGATATGGGATCTGATTGATGCTGGAGAGATTGTTGAGCTTCTGCGCATGGTTACCCATGTAAGTCACCCGCACACCAGTGTCAAAGCCAACTGACTGCTCCAGTGTAAGGTTCCATTGCTGCATGGTTGGGTCACGATAGTTAGGAGTCTGTCCGTAGGAAAAGCTCAGAGCAGAGGATGCAGAAGGTGTGGTGGCGAATGGTGTGGGGAAGGCCAACACAGGTGCGCCATTGGAATATGTATTCGTATAGTTGGCCACTGCGCTGGCACTGACAGCCCAGCCCGCATTTACTCCCTGTCCCAGCGGGGCTACAACGAACTGGCCAAGGCCACCACGGACGACGGTCTTATCGTTGTGAAGTGGACGCCATGCAAAACCAAAGCGTGGTGCAAAGTCAATTTTAGTTGGGTTAGTAAGGCCGCGTCCCAGCCCAGCCTGTGCTGCTGTGATGATCGGGTAGGGGCTGACGGAAGTTCGGAACTGCGCGATGACGTTGTTTTGCACTGCGTAGTCACTGGGCACAACCACCGCACCGCGGACGGTTTGACCGTTAGACGTCGAGTAGTAATCCGTGAGGAAGTTTGCTGTGTTGTCGAACTTGTCAGTAAACGGCGGATGGTATTCGTATCGCAGGCCATAGCTAAGCGTGAGTGAATTCGTGACTTTGAAATCGTCCTGCATATAGAACGCGTAGGCATTGGCGCGGCCATTTTGGTCTGGCTTCAGAACGTCTGTGACGGTCGTGGTGTCAGGGATGCCTTGCGCGAATTGGGCTACAGCCGCAACCGTCGTCACGGTAGAGGGAGCGCCTGCTTGCATCATCTTTGTGCCCACGGCACTGGTTGTTTGAAATACGTAACGACCAAGCCGTGTGCTTCCGAAAACATTGGAGCTGTATGCATACATGCGGCGAAGATCGCCGCCAAACTTGACCGTGTGGCGTCCATGTGTCCAGGTCATGCTGTCTGTGAATTGGTAGGTGTTGCTGCTACGAATGCTGCTGCTGCCAGTGATGCTGGTCAGTCCCGTGATCGTAAGACCGGGTTCCGCTGCAACAGATGTTGGCAAAAGATTGGGGATACCCTGGATGCCCGCGTTGGCGATCACAGATGAGTTTGAATTGAAGCTGGATGCCGAGATGTACTTACTTAAGCCTGAGCGAAACTCGTTGAATAAATATGGCGTGAGGATGTAGTTGTAGGCCCCGGTGAGGCTCGTGTCTTTTTCGGGTGTTGAGATTGTGCCACCCAATCCGCTGTTCAAAGCACTCTGTACAGAACGCTGTTTGTAGCTATAGCGCACATATGCCGTCTGTCGAGAGGTGAAGGTTTGATCAAACCGCGCGTCGCCCTGCTCCGATCCAATCGGCGTATTAATGTTGGTGGTGTAGTTGTTTGCAAGTTGTCCGACCGAACCCGTGTTGGGCGTCGGGTAGTACGTGTTCATTAAGTATTTGGATGTGGAGCTCCACTGCGAGACAGGGATCTGGTTGCCCGACCATGGCGTGATGCCGTCAGCATGGTAAAGCTGCTTGGTGAATGCGGAGAAGTCTCCGTTACGTTCCGCAAGGGTGGGAACGCTTAATACCGCGGTGGATTGGTTAGGACGGCGCAGCCCTTCGTAACTTAGGAAATAGAAAGTCTTATCCTTGCCGTTATAGAGCCAAGGGATTTTTACAGGACCACCGTAGAACCCGCCAAAATCATTCAGAACAAGATTGGCTTTGTTGGTCGGTGTGAAAGGGCTGTTGGAGTTAAACCCCTTTGACTGATAGTTATCAAAGGCCTGGCCATGTGAGTTGTTATTGCCACCCTTGGATACTGTGGTGATGTCAGTCGTGCCGCCGAACTCTGCCGCATTTGCATTCTGGCTCACCCGGATTTCTTCGATCGCATTGAACGAGGGAAACATTTCCTGCGCCACGCTGGCGGAGTTCACGTTCATGGTGCTGATGCCGTCGACAGTGATGTTCATCATGGCCTGTGTTGCGCCTGCGACGTTCAGGTTGCCGCTGGAATCCTGAGTAACGCCTGCTTGTGTTTGAAGTGTCGAGTAGGGGCTCGTTGAACCACCCTGAATGGAGGAGATTGCAATGGGAAGAGTTGTGAGTTCAATGCCTTCGCGAGTCTGTGCGATGTTGGGGGTGTCGGTATTGATGACGGCTGCGGCAGCCTGCACGGTGACGGATGTGTTCGCTGCACCGATGGTCAGAACGCCATCTGCACGCCGAGTTTCACGCGATAGCAGTGTCAGATCCGTGAAGGTCAGTTTGGTGAATCCGGAAGCTTCAATCTCGATCGTGTAGTCGCCCGGTTCTATGTTCAAAAGCTCATACTGTCCCGCTTTGTTGGTTACATCCACAACAGATCTGCCTGTTTTCACGTTGCTCAAAGTCACTTTGGCACTCACGATCACAGAACCTGATGGATCCTTAACCGTGCCGACGAACGATCCTGTCGTGGATTGTGCGTGTGCGGTGTTCGGGGTGGCAATGGCGCTGAGAGAAAGCACTGCGGCAAACGACACGGGGAGAACCCGTCCGGAACGGAATGTAAAAACAGACATGCATCAACCTCATATGGGCAGTGGACTGTGTTGCGAATTGCGAGACGACAGAGACGATTTCCAGTCAATCAACGCGCCATGGGGACATGACGCGGCGCAGCAGGCACAACGGTACGACGCAGCACAACGAGTCGGGCATTTGACGAAATGCCTGTGAGATGCGGGATGCAAGCGGTTAGCAAACAGCGCGCCAGCTATGCACGTGGACCTAGCCAACAAGCAATACAGCTCTCCGGATGTTCGGCGGAGCGCTTTGGATTTTTGAGGTGTCTGACTCCAGAACTTAGCGGCAGAGCCGCGACGTGTCAACGAAAAAGTGAATGTTCGTTAAGAAAACTAACTACAAGAAGCCGCAGCCACTAGCTGAAAGTTCGAAGTTCTCACTTCGTCATCGCGCTCGCTCTTGGAGTTGAAGGTAGTTAGGTTAGTTAATAATAGAAGTGCTAGAGAGGCTGTGCTTTGTCCAACTAGATGGGAAGGCTCCAGCAAAGCTCTATGCTTGTGCAGACTTTTCTGCACCGGTTCCTTTTGTTTCGAGCCCGAGCTCTACAGAGACGGTAGAGTGACCTGTCACGATGAAGAAGAACGAATCGGCTGCTCCGTAGACATCCTGAGTTTGCCTACCAGTCCCAAGAGGGATGGACGTTCGTTCTCGAGAGGGGTTCCGCCCGGTCGCATGGGGGAACCGTTCACGACTGTAAGAGGACGGTGCACGTCCTTGTTCCAAGGGTTTAAGATTACCGTCCGTGGAACGGCTGCTCAGACTTTTGTCGACGAAATCTCCCGTCTCTGGGCGATGGCTGGTGGTCTGCCTTCTGGCGGCTGGACTCTCCGGGTGTAAGGGCAAACCTGCGCGCGTGGCGGGAGATGCTGGGGGGAACCTAGATTTCAACCGGGACGTGCAACCCATCCTTGCCAGCAATTGCTTTAGTTGCCATGGTCCTGACCCTGGGAACCGAAAGGCTGGACTCAGGCTTGATCTGGAGGAGTCGGCTTTTCGGAAGCGGCCGGGACATCCAGACGCGATCGTCCCCCATCATCCGGAACTGAGTGAACTTGTCAAACGGATCGAATCCAAGAATCCGCACTACCTGATGCCTCAGTCTGCGCAGGGCGATGCCAAGCCGATGAAGCCGGAAGAAATTGCGGTGCTGAAGGAGTGGGTGAAAGAGGGTGCGGTCTACCGCCCGCATTGGGCTTTTGAGGTTCCGGTCAAAGTGCAACTGCCGCAAGTGAACAATGCGGCATGGGCCAAGAACCCCATCGATCGTTTCGTCCTGGCGAGTCTGCAGACGGAGGGGTTGAATCCGTCTCCGGAGGCGGACAAGCGTGCGCTCATTCGTCGTGTCACGCTCGATCTGACCGGCCTGCTGCCCGACCCGAAGGAGGTCGAGGCGTTTGTGAAGGATGCATCGCCGGATGCGTATGAACATGTGGTGGACGCTCTGCTGGCGCGACCGTCGTATGGCGAAGCGCGCACACGGTACTGGCTGGACTACACACGCTATGCGGATACGTACGGAATTCACTTCGATAACAATCGCTACATCTCGCCGTATCGCGACTACCTGATCCGCTCCTTCAATCTGAACAAGCCCTATGACCAGTTTGCGATGGAGCAGATTGCCGGCGACATGATGCCGTCGAAGACACTGGATGCGATCATCGCCAGCGCCTATGTTCGCTCGGGTATCAGCAGCAATGAGGGCGGGGCGATTCCTGAAGAGTTGCGCGTGAACATCGCTCGCGAACGTACCGAGGCTTATGGTGCGGCGTTCCTTGGTCTCACAGTTGGCTGCGCCGTATGCCACGACCATAAGTACGATCCCACCACGCAAAAGGACTTCTACTCGTTAAGCGCGTTCTTCAACAATATGGAAGAGCTTCCTTTCAACGGTGACGCGCCGAATTGGGCTCCGGTGGTACGGATGCCGAAGCCGCAAAACGAAGCAGCATATGACCGCGTGTGGGCGAAGCGAACAGAGCTGCAGAGTGATGTTAATCAGGCTCGTGCAGACGAGCGCGGCATGGTCTCCGCGTGGCTTGCATCGCGGAAGGATCTGCCGACTCCTGTGTCACCGGATGCGATGCAACTTCGCCTGCGGCTTGATGAGGGAGGCGGAGAGGTACTGAAGAACTCGGCGCCTCATTCTATGCCTGCGGAGTTTGCCATTGGTAAGAACAAGCCGCAATGGGGAGAGAACACCTTCCTATGGCCTGATTTCCGTCTAGATACGACGACTCGTATAAGTCTCGGCCAGACCGGCGACATGGAGTGGAATCAGCCGTTCTCTGCAGGCGGTTGGGTGATGCTTCGTATTGCGCCCAGTTTCAGGAACGTGCTCGGAACACTGCTTTCCAAAGTGGATAGCAACAACCAGATGCGCGGATGGGACCTGTTCGTAAATCGCGGAGTTCTCAACCTTCAACTGGCAGACGAAGGACCGACCGGTCTTGTCGTGAAGGATCCCGCACCGGTGAAGGCAGCACCGCAGGCTTTTCATTATGACGATCCTCATCCTCGTCCCAAGCCAGCGCTCAAGAAGCCTGATCCTAAGAAAAAGATGGCAGCGGCACCGCCTCCAGAAGGGAAGAAACCGGGCCGTGCGATCCGTGTCGCTGCGGTAATGCCCATCCCTTCCGATGGCTCGTGGAAACACATCTTCTTTACCTACGATGGTTCGGGGAAGGCTGCGGGCATCAAGCTTTACGTTGATGGCAAGCCGATAGCGACGACAATCATCGTGGACAATCTCCGCCCGAACGATAAGGTTCAGCCGCCTACGATTCGGACGCAAGCGCCCATGATGCTTGGCTGGCGCTATCCCGAGGGCAATCCTGCACACGACACGCGGTATCAGGATCTTCGACTGTATAAGCGCGCTCTGACGACGGATGAGATCGCTCGGCTGCCCTATGAAGACTATGCTGCCGAGTTGGCGGCCGGGCAGACCACACAGTGGAATGCGGATCAATGGCACGCAATGGGTGAGTTCTATCTGAACCACGTCAACGCGGACACGATGGCCAAACAGGCTGAAATCGCAAAGCTGGACGGCGAACTTGCCAAGTTATCGGAGGGTGGTGAACTCTCCATGGTCTCCGCTGAAAAGTCTTCGATCCCATATGCTGATGTTCTAACGCGCGGTGTCTATAGCGCACGTGCAGAACGTGTTGCTGCCAACACACCGCACTATCTTCCCGCATTGCCTGCGAACATGCCGCATAATCGTCTGGCACTGGCGAAGTGGACAGTAAGTCCTCAGAATCCGTTGACCGCTCGAGTTACGGTCAATCGTATGTGGTACGAAGTCTTCGGTACTGGACTGGTGGAGACCACGGAAGACTTTGGCATCATGGGTGGTCGTCCTTCGCATCCCGAATTGCTTGACTGGCTTGCCGTCGAGTTTCGCGAGAGCGGATGGGACATGAAGCACATGTACAAGTTGATGGTGATGTCTGAGGCCTATCGCCAAAGTGCGGTGTCTCGACCCGATCAACTGAAGAGAGATCCCCGAAACCTGTTGCTGGCGCATGGTCCGCGCTTCCGCATGGATGCCGAGATGCTGCGCGACGTCGCGCTTCAGAGCAGTGGTTTGCTTGTGAACAAGATAGGTGGCCCAAGTGTGAAACCGTATCAACCTGCGAACGTGTGGGAGCAGGTAAGCTATCCAACGGCCGACACGGCGAAGTATGAGCAGGACCATGGTGACGCACTCTATCGTCGCAGCATGTACACCTACTGGAAGCGAATGGCTATCCAGCCAGACATGGATGCGTTTGACGCGCCGATGCGTGACGGAGCGTGCACACGCAGACAGCGAACGGACACGCCTCTGCAGGCGTTGGTCACCATGGATGATGTGCAGTGGGTGGAGGCGTCCCGAGCGCTTGCACAGCGCGTTATCAAGCAGGGCGGTCGTCAACCGGAGCAACGCATTCGCTTGTTGAGCAACATCCTCCTTGCTCGCGATCCGTCTCCAAAAACAACGGCAGTATTGATGGCCTCGCTCGACAAGATGCAGAAGCATTATGCGACGGATGTGAAGGCTGCAGATCAGCTCGTCGCCGTCGGCGAAATGAAGCGTGACACGTCGATTTCTGCGCCGGAGCTTGCGGCATGGACTATGGTTGCCAGTGAAATGTTGAACCTGGACGAGACGTTGACGAAGTAATGAGGGACGGAAAATGAAACAACATCCTCTCTGCACGGATAACGAACACGAACTTGATGTCTCGCGCCTTGCGCTGCCAGCGGAGGTCCGACGAGAGTGGGCATCGCTGCAGACACGCCGTCATTTCCTGGGTCGTGCGGGTAAGGTGATGGGATGGGCGGCAATGGCGAGCCTCGCCGGTGACCGTTTGTTGCAGACGCATGCGTCTAGTCCGAAAACACCAGCAGGCGCACCCGGTCCCGACGAACTGAAGCTGCCGCATTTCGCACCGAAGGCCAAGCGCGCGATCTATCTGTTCATGTCTGGTGGGCCGCCACAGCTCGACTTGTGGGATTACAAGCCGAATCTTGCTGCGCAGTACGACAAGGACATTCCTGATTCTGTTCGTGGAGCGCAGCAGGTGACCGGCATGACCGCGGGCCAGGCGCGTTTCCCCGTTGCACCCTCTCATTGGGACTTCAAACGCTACGGTCAAACGGGCACGTATGTCAGCGATCTGTTGCCGTACACCAGCAAGCTTGTAGATGACCTCACGATCATCAAGTCAACCAACACGGACGCCATCAATCATGAACCCGCAATCATGCTGATGAACACGGGCAACATGAACGCGGGTAAACCATGTTTGGGTGCATGGCTGGCTTATGGGCTTGGCAGCATGAACGATAATCTGCCGACTTTCCTGGTGCTTCAGACCAAGCTGAATCCCAAAGAGAATAATCAGCCGGTATCGTCACGCTTGTGGAGCAGCGGGTTTCTTTCATCGGAGTACGCGGGCGTGGGTCTGCGCTCCGCAGGTGACCCGGTCTTGTACATCAACAATCCTGATGGTGTGGACAGCACGACGCGCCGCCAAATGCTGGATGCTGTGAATCAGATCAACCGTGAGACATACGAAGAGGTTGGCGATCCAGAGACGAACTCGCGAATTGCGCAATATGAGATGGCGTACCGTATGCAGACGTCCGTGCCGGAGCTGGCCGACCTGAGCAAGGAGCCACAGACGACGTGGGACTTGTACGGCGAAGAAGCAAAGGAACCAGGCACGTTCGCATACAACTGCCTTATGGCGCGGCGTATGGCGGAGCGTGGAGTGCGCTTCACACAGGTCTACAAGCGCGGTTGGGATGTTCACGGCAACGTGGTGGGTATGCTGCCGCAGCTGTGCGGTGAAGTGGATCGCGCCTGCTATGCGCTGGTGACCGATCTGAAACAACGTGGATTGCTGGACGACACGCTGGTGATTTGGGGTGGTGAGTTCGGCCGCACGGTGTACAGCCAGGGCGGCCTGTCACGCGAGAACTACGGCCGTGATCACCATCCGCGCTGTTTCACCACGTGGATGACTGGCGGTGGCGTACGTCCCGGTATCTCTTACGGAGAGACAGACGATTACAGCTACAACGTTGTGAAAGATCCAGTGCCGGTGCGCGATTTCAATGCGACGATCCTTCATTGCCTTGGCATTGATCACAACAAGCTGACGTACAAGTTCCAGGGGCTCGACCAGAAGCTGACGGGGACCACTCCCGCAAACGTGGTGAAAGGTCTTCTGGCATGAGGGCGCGTGTCCGCTAACAAAATTCTTTGGAAGGACAAGACCGCTCGCAGACGATGGATAGCAGCAATTGTGCTGTCGCTGTTACTGCTTAGTCTGCCATGGATCGTTCGGTTGAACGGCCAGCCGCACGCTGACTGGCAGCAGTTCCTTGGACGCTTTCATCCTCTTGCGGTACATCTTCCGGTAACGCTCATACTGCTGGTGCCGTTGCTTGAACTTGGTGGTAGGCGAAAGCCCGCGTTGCGCGAGGCCGCAGGTTTTGTTCTCGGCCTGGCATTCGTGGGCTGCATCGCATCGGTGATGCTGGGCTATCTGCTTGCCTTTGGGAGTGGCGCAGCTGGTCCTGGGGTCACGCGCCACATGTGGGGAGGCATCCTGCTCACGGTATGCACCATGCTGTGTTTGCTGACGCGACCCTTATGGTCAGCGTCTGCTGCAGATAAGGTTTACCCTGCGTTGCTGGTGAGCACACTGATCGTGATGATGTGGGCCGCACACCAGGGCGGCTCACTCACGCATGGCAGCAATTACCTGACCGTGTACGCGCCACGCCCGATCAAAACAATCGTCTCCCTTGGTAGTTCGAAGGCAAAGAGCGATTCGTTTTACGTGCAGCACATTGATCCGATTTGGGACAATAAGTGTTTGTCCTGTCATGGTGACGGCCAGGTGAAGGGCGGCTTACGCATGGATACCTTCGAGGCACTCATGGTGGGCGGCAAAGACGGCCCGGTAATCGTGCCAAACAAGCCGGACGATAGTTTACTGCTCAAGCGGGTGACACTTCCGGAAGGCCACAAACAGTTCATGCCAGCGGAGGGGAAACCACCACTCAGCCAGGAGGAGATTGCATGGATCAGGGCATGGATTCAGCAAGGCGCATCCCCCGCAGCTACAAATCTTGCAGGCATCTCGATTCGAGAACAGCGTGACATTCCGCTTGAGCCGGTGGGGGACTACAGCGCGTTACAGCCTGAGATTGATCGCATGAAGATTGCTCCCGGAGCAAAGCTACTCACTGTTTCCGCAAAGCCGTCTGACGGCTTGATACTCAACACGCTCGATGTTGCGGCGAGCTTTGGCGATGCGCAACTCACGCAGTTCGAGAAATACGCTCCGTACATCGTCGAGGTCGATCTTGCGAGAACCGCCGTTACAGACGCGAGTTTTACAACGCTCGCCAAATTTACACACCTGCGCGCGATTCATCTGGACAACACAAATGTTACCGGAAGCGGCCTTGAGGAGCTTGCAGCGTTGAAGCACTTGAGCTATCTCAACCTGAGTGGGACGAAGATTACAAGCGAAGGCGCCTCGCGATTGAAAGCGCTGCCCAGTCTGCAGCATATCTATCTCTTCAACACACCCGCACAGCCTTTGACTCAAGCAGCAGAAGTGAGGAAGACATCATGAGCAGTGCATCCAAGTGGACACGTCGGAGCTTCCTGGCCGGTTCGGCCTCGGTAGTCGTCGCCAACAGATTGAGTCAGCCACAGACAGCACACGCACAGGCGGCTTCGCCGACAACCGCAATCACCGGCAACGGAGAATGGGTATACCGCACCGTGAACAACTGGGGCACGCTGCCTGCTGGAACCATCTACGGTGGTACACACGGCGCGATTGCTACCGACGTTGCAGGCAACATCTACGTCGCCACGCAAAGCAACACAGGTGTCCTCGTATACTCGGCTGATGGCAAGCTGCTACGCAGCATTCTCAAGGACTACCCTGAAGTGCATTCCATGGTGCATCAACAGGACTCCGACGGAGAACGCTTTCATGTGACAGTGCAGAAAGGGACGCCAGAAGCGAACTGGCTCTATCTCACTGTCAAACCGGACGGCACGGTATTGAGAAAGATCACAGCGCCGCAGGAGGCGGGCTTTGCAGCACCGAATGCATGGCGCCTGACTGCAGCGGTGCCCGCGCCCGATGGAGATCTCTGGATCGCAAACGGATACGGCGACTCGCGCCTGTTTCGTTTCGACAAGAACGGCAACTACAAAGCGGCATACGCGGGCAAAGGAAACGCAGACGGTATGTTCCAGTGCAGTCATGGGCTTGCCGTCGACACGCGATATGACCAGCCGTTACTGCTCGTCTGTGATCGCGAGAACCGCAGGCTTGTACACATGGACTTCGATGGAAAATTCGTCCGCAACATTGCCTTGCACATGCGTCGCCCTTGTCAGGTGAGCTTCTATGGTGAACATGCAGTTGTCTCCGAACTTGAGGGCCGTGTCACGATCCTCGATAAAGACAACGCCATCGTGGCATTTCTCGGTGATAATCCGGATCGCACGATGTGGGCAAAATACGATCTGAACCCTGCATCCGTCGCACCCGCGCTTTTCAGCGCCGCGCACGGCTGTCTTATAGATTCATCCGGCAACATCTATATCTCCGACTGGAACAAGACCGGCCGCGTTTCAAAGTTGGAACGTATGACTGCATGAATGGCGAAGAGCGCGCCGGGAGAACCTCCTTCGGTTTCTCCTGACGCGCTCGTTTCACGTCTATTGTTCGGTTAGACGCTCCCGCAACTGCGCGACGTCAACATCTGAGACGTGCAGAGCTGTGCGGCGGTAGTTGTCGAAGCTGCCGTACTTTTCATCGATCTGACGAAGAGTTGACTTTAGATACTCCGGATCGGCGGCGATCATGACTTTTTGCTGCTCAGGCGTCAGGTTCTTCATGGAGTTCTGAGTGCTTGGTCCGCTCGCTGCCATCATCTTCTTCATGTCCGCACTGTTCTTGCCCACGTATTCGTTGGTAAGAGCGTAGTCTGCCAACACTGTCTCTTCCGGTACTCCCAGCATCAGAAGCACGAATGCGCTGAAGACGCCGGTGCGGTCTTTACCGCCCGTGCAGTGATACAGCAGCGGCAGGTGATCGTTTTTCAATTGCTGAAAGACTGTCGCGTACTGTTCTGCAGAGTGGAATGCGAAGTTGCCGTAAGTGGAAGTCATTGCCTTGCGCAACTGTTCCGGTGTGGCATTCGGATCGAATGCCTGGCGTACAGAGGGTTCTTTACCGGGTTCTTGCGGCCTGGCTCCAATGGGAAGGCTGATCTGCTCTACTGAGCTTCCTGGAATCCATGTTTCTGCTGCGGCCTGCGCTTCTTCCTTCGTGCGGAAGTCGCACACAACACGGATGTCGAGAGCGGAAAGATACTTGTAGTCTTCCGGCGTGAGATACGTCAGTACACCTGAACGATAGAGCAAGCCCCAACGCACTGTCCGGCCGTCCGTCGTCTTGTAGCCCCCAATATCGCGGAAGTTCGGCGTACCATCCAACGGAAGGTGGCGAATGGAGACTTCTCTCACTTCGCCGGTGTTTGCCTTCAGGTAGAAATACATGCGCTCGTGCGGTTTGCCTGCGTGCAGCGTAATTGTGTTTTCTGATGTGCTGCGCAACGGAGCGGATGCGGGCACTTTGTTTGCCTCAGTGCCTGCGAGAATCGCAACGGACTTTGTGTTGCCTGTGAGAGTGTAGGACAACTTATATTCGTCCGCGCCTGTTTGAACGCACTTCAGATTGATGACATCGGCGTGTGCAGCGCTGGTGACGGCGGAAGCAAGAAGTAGCGCATAAAGATTACGAAATTGCATGGAGGATTCTCTTTCTGGCGGCGTTGCGGATGGCCGCAACGTCGCCTGTTTTGTACTTGTGAGTTCTAGAAGTTGAAGCGGAGGCTTGCCTGGATTTCGCGAGGCAGATTCGACTGTGTGAGGAAGATCTGGCCAAAGCTTGTGGACGCGATGCTGGTGTTCGGTCCGGCAAACTGAACACGGTTGAAGGCGTTGAAGAACTCAACCTTGAAGTCGAGCGCCATGGCATCGTGTAACTGGAAGCGGCGCGACGCGAGCATGTCGAAGTTGTTCGTTCCCGGCGCGCGTACACCTGCGAGATAACGTGGCGCGTTGCCGAAGGTGTACGGAGCGGTTGTGGTGAATGCTGTCGGATTGAAGTACAGGCTGCCGTTAGTCATCTTTCGTCCACCCGGTACTGCGGTGGAGATACCAGTTACTGTCGGACGCATCGATGTACCGCCACCAAAGCAGTTGCAGAAGTTTGGCGACGACACCGTCACTGGCAGGCCGCTATCGAAGGTGTAGAAGCTACCGACCGTGAAGCCGCCCAGCACCTGGCTCATGACACCGTGCGACAGGAAAGGCTTTCCGTGTCCCATCGGCAATTCATACTGGCCGCTGATGCGCAGTACATGGGTGAGGTCCTGCGACGAGATCGAGCGGTCGCACGAGGGGCAGTTGTTGTCCTGGAACTGTGCCGTTGTGAAGTAATCTCCCACGTTGTCGAACATCTTGCTGAAGGTGTATGCAGCCAGCAGCGAGAAGCCCTGTGAGAAGCGGCGCTCCAGCGAAACCTGGAATGCGTTGTAGTTGGAGGCGCCCACGCCAGTGGTGGCTGTCATGTTCAAGAATTGCGGATGCGGACGAAGCAACTGTCCACGCTGCACCGTTGCCTGGCTGAGGATGGAGGTCTTATCCGTGATAACGCCGTAGAAGGGATTCGCAACCGTGGCCAGCAGATTTGAACCAAGCGACAGATTGCTATCGGAGAGTTGGTTGAAGTTCACCGGCTGGTAGAGGTGCAGACCGTTGTTGGCGGCATAGCCAGCTGTGAGGACAAGGTTGCCTGGCAACTGACGCTGTACGTCCAGCGACCACTGTTCGTAGTAGCTGATGTGCTGCTGACGTTCTGAGCCGGTGATGTTTTGGCCCAGGTTAGTGTTCAGTCCCAGCGAGTTGCCACTGGGCTGCGTGAGGCCATTCGGGAAGGGATTGGTCAGGTTGAATTGCGGCGTTACGCCATCAGCAAGTGTTGGATTCGACGTCGTTACAGCGGCGTAGCCAATGCTGGAGTTCGCCAGATCCACTGGAGGTGCATGGAAGATACCGAAGCCGCCACGTACCACTGTCCGTTCGCCTGCACGATAGGCAAAGCCAACGCGCGGATCGAAGTTAAAGTGCTGTGTGTTTTGCAGGCGGCGACCGTTTCCATTTGTGCCAGTGAATCCCGGACCGCCGGTCAGCGTGCCCAGAGAGCTCACCTGATTGTTCAGTGGTGATGCGCTGGTCAGATCGAGATAGACGTACTGGTTCTTTGCTTCGAGATCCGGTAGCTCAAGGTTGTAACGCAGACCGTAGGTCAGCGTGAGCGCGGGAGTGATGTGGAATTCATCTTGCGCGAATCCTGCGAAGTATGGATGGCTGGCAACGAAGGAAGGAGCATAGCCGCTGCTGACTGTAGCCGCTCCGAGCAGAAGATCTGCAGCGCCGCTACCTGAGGTTCCCACTGCTGCCTGCGGATTCGGTCCACCCGTGTAATTGCCTGCGGCCGTTACTGTGACAAGCTGTGCGATGTTCAGGCCAACGGAGAAGTGGCGGAAGTCAAAGCCGTACTTGAGTGAGTGACGGCCCAACAGCTGCGTGAGCGATGCTGCATATTGCCATGTGGTGCCGTAGTCCTTTTCCAGACCGCCGGTGGCACCCATGGAGCTGATGCGCGTTGCGGTGACTGTTGGAAAGGTTGTGGAGGTTAGTCCAGCAGTCACGTTGCTGTTGAAGCCGAGGGTGCCCGGATCAAATCCGAGTGAAGCAGGCACGCGATTCGATTCCTGATGCGCGTAGAGGATGTGGTGTTCAAACACCAGTCGCGAATTCAGAATGAACATGTGATCCAGCATCATGTTGTAGCCAGGCAGGCGTTGGTTTCCCGGCTCAGGGCTGAAATGGTTTCCAAAGGGATCGGGATAGTTGTTGTTGCGCTGGAACCAGTTGAAGCGGCCATAGATGCTGTGACGATCCGAGATGCGGTGATCGACTCGCAGATTGACGTTGTTTTGATTGCTAGAGGTCGTCGCATTGGAGAAGAAGTTGTTGGTGCTGCTGTAACCCTGACCGGCGCGGTTGGGCAGCGGATAATTTCCCAGGATGGCGAGACCGGTTGCGTTCAGGTAGTTCTGCGGGATGACGTTCCCAGCGAACGGAGTACGGATGTAGCGCGTGGTGCCTGCTGGCGCAGTCGGATCAAGGCGCGTGGTCCGCGGGTCATACATCGTGATCAGCGTTCCGTTTGAGTCCGTCGTCTGGGAGAAGTCGCCTTTTCTTTCCAATGCTGTGGGAACGGTGCCGAGGTACGATCCAGCCTGGCTCTGACGAAGGCCTTCAAAGGTGGAGAAGAAGAAGGTACGCTCGCGTCCGTTGTACAGGTGGGGCAGGATGATGGGACCGCCCAGCGCGTAGCCGAACTGATTGCGTTGGAAATGTGGCTTTGCGGTACCCGCTGCGTTTGCGTTGTAGCCGTTTGCGTCGAGCAAGCTATTGCGGAGGTATTCGAATACGCTGCCATGGAATTGGTTGGAACCGGAACGCGTGGCGAATGTGACGATTCCGCCGCTGGTGCGACCCCATTCCGGAGCGTAGGCGGTTGTCAGCACCTTGAATTCCTGGATGGAATCTACCTGCGGAACGGCCGCTGCAGCGTTGTAATCGTAGGTGGTGGTGTTGGCCGCGCCGTCGAGCAGGCTTTCCGTCGTGGCTAACTTCGCACCGTTGATGCGGAAGGTGTTCGTGTATGCCTGGCTCTGTTCGTTGTTACCGGACTGTGAATTGTAAGCCGTGACGCCCTGCGCGAAATTCACCAGCTGCAATGGATTACGTACGTTGAGCGGCGTGTTCTGCACGAACTGGCTTTCGATCACGTTGCCGCGATCTGGGTGATCCGTAACCAGTTCAGGGGCCGTCGCGGTGACTTCCACAGATTGTGCTTCGCTGGCAGCCTTGAGAGAAATGTCAACGCTGCGTGAAGATCCCACTTCGAGCGTTAGATCACTGACGGTGTAGGGTGCGAAGGTTGGCGCCGTTGCACGCAGGGTGTACTTACCGGCGTTCAGCGGCGGCAACAGGAAGTAGCCCTCACCGTTGGTATGAACGCTGACGACGGCATTTGTTGCGGCGCTGGTGACGTCTACATTGGCGTCGCGGATTGGCGCACCGGAGGCATCTGTGACGTGGCCGCTGATCGCGATGCTCTGCGCCACGGCTCCCGGGACGAATGCCAGAAACGCTGCACTGAGGACAGGACCGCGAAGGAGCAGGGAATTTCGCTGGAAGATCATGCGCCAAGGTTGCCTTGGCCACAGGTAGGAAATCGCCGTAACGCGGGTAAAAGAGGGTTACGCTGTTCAACTCTGATTAACAGACGGTAACTAACCTTGAATGGCATGCCGCAAAATCAGGAAATCCTGGCACAGTTGGACCGCATTCTGCGGTCGAATGTTTTTGCCAATGCGGCGCGCTCTTCACAGTTCCTCTCCTATTGCGTGACTTCGAAGATCCATGGGGAGAATTGGAGTTTGAAGGAGACTTCCATCGCGATGGAGGTCTTTCTACGCGAAGCCAGCTATGACCCGAAGGTGGATCCAATTGTCCGTGTCCATGCCCGACGCGTCCGCGAAAAGCTGGCTCACTACTACCGAACAACCGGACGTGGCGATCCCATTCTGATCGAGTTACCCAAGGGGAGCTACGTGCCACAATTTCTGTGGGCACATGGGGCGCATTCACCGCTGTTGCAGCCGGAGAGTGAACCGAAACCTCTGGGGATAGCTCGCGAGATTGAAGAGGAGATCGCTGAATCTCCAATACGATCTGAACCCGTTGTAATACCAGTTACCCAGGCAATTCCAACTCTTCCAGTGGAAGTCCGTTCCACACCACGTGCTTCGCATCTTCGATGGATTGCGCTTTTCTCATCCCTCGCTCTCGTGATCGCATTCGTCGCGTTCCTCATAATCAAGCGAGGCGATAAGAGCCATCCAACCAGTACAGTCACCAGTCCTCAATCGCTCCGCCCTGTCGATCTCCTGCCTCCTGACGCAGTGGATGTGGCGTGGTCGCCAGACCAAAAGAGCGTGGCCTTTGTTCAGGCCGATGGGCATAACCGGACATCTGTGTACGTCATGGAATTTGGGCCAGGGCGTGCTCCACGGCGTTTGACTCATGGTGTGGGAAATGAATATCGGCCAGCATGGTCACCGGATGGCCAGCAGATCGCATTGATACGAAGCCCCGACGACGTGCGTTTTGTCATTGTGCGCGTTGGGACGGCAACAGGTGACGAGACTGTGACAGGGCCTTTCACGGCCAACCTCGGTGTGAGTCTGTACCATCCAGTCCTTGACTGGTCGCCGGATGGCAAATATCTCCTGACTTCCAACCAGGTTTCCCCGAACGTGCCGTCGCGATTGCTGCTGTTGAGGATTGCGGATGAGGCACGCATTCTTCTCACCTCTCCGCCTATACGCTCTGCCGGTGATCTGGAGGGAAAGTTCTCGCCAGACGGCAAATACGTTGCTTTTCATCGCGGTGGGCTGGGCGATCTATACGTGTTGCGGCTGAACGGGGAAAGCGCGAGCGAGATACGCCAATTGACTGCGGATAATCGTGGTGTTCGCGGCATAGCGTTCACAACCGATAGTAAAAACATCCTGTTCGCATCAGACCGCACGCAAAACGATGTCTTCAGCATCTACAAAATTCCAATTACGGGGGGAACTCCAACGCCCGTTTCCCCGGATGGTTTCGTAGCAGTTGAACCTGTCGCGCTAAGTCAGGACGTTCTCGCCTTTCGGCATGTCGATCTGGCAATGGAGTTTGTCGAACATCACGGCAATGCGACTCCTGCTCCACTGTTTCCCGGCAACGAGATCGACGAAGCCCCTGCTTATTCGCCGGACGGAAACACCATCGCGTTCATTAGCACTCGTTCTGGAGCGGAACAGCTTTGGCGCTTCCGTCGCGGGGACAAAGCGCCGGAGCAATTAACGCATTTTTCAGGAGAAGGCTTCCTGTTTACACCCCATTGGTCGCCGAGTGGAGACCAGATCACCCTCGGCTTTCGCGAGAACGGCGCGACGAACATCTATGTTGTGAACGCGAAGAGTGGTGAGGTAAGAAAACTAACGAACGGACGCAGTCGCAACTTCAACCCCGTGTTTAGCAATGACGGCACATACATCTTCTTCTCTTCTAACGAAGATGGAACTCCGCGTCTATGGCGCATCGCCGCCGACGGAAAGCGTCCTGCCGAGCCACTTTTCACGCAGGTTGTTTCCAACTTTGCAGCCTCTCCGGACGGTAAATGGCTCTACTACATCGACTATCTTGATTCACTTCGGCTTTGCCGCCTTAATCTGTTCGATGGCACAACCGAGGCGATGCTAAGCATTGATGCAAGGCCCGTTTTCACGAACAGTCTTGTTGTCACGCGCGAGGGCATTTACGTCGCTGTTGCCAAGCCTAATGAACCGTACGTTCGTATCGAACGCATTGACCCGACCGACAAATCGCAGCGCACGATGTGGCGCATTCCCGCATCGGGTGAGAGTCTCCCGATAGTTACTCCAGGGTTTGATGTAGCACAGGATGGCAGCCGCCTGCTGGCGACCCGCTTCCTCCGACACAACTCCACCGTGTTCACGACGCAATTGTCAGCACAGCCATAAACTGCCACACTCATTGATGTCGGCTAACGTTGCAATTAGCACTGCTCTGGACATGTCCAAAGGTACTGTCAAGGTATTAGCTTCGAAAGTTGACTCCTTGCGACTGCAGGTAGTGCTTGCTTTCCTGCACCAGCTTCAGGGGAACGAACGACTCTTTGCCGTCGTAGTCGAGTTCTACCATGATCATGCCCTTCAGTTTTCGGCCTGCCATTAGATCCAGCACTGCTGGTACGTTGACCTTGCCCTGTCCTAGCGGGCAGTAACCGGCGAAGTGATCGTCCTTGCCGTTCCAATCCTTCAGGTGCATGTGTTCGATGATGGGAAGGAAGTCGCGGACGACTACGGTTGCGTCGGAGCAACCCTTTGTGAGTTGGCCAATATCGGGACCGAAGCGAACATATTTGGTGTTCACGGAATGGAGAATTTCGTAAGTTTCGTCCTTCGATTCCACGCAGGTCCCGGTGTGCTGATGCAGCGCGGCGGTGATTCCGATGTCGGTTACGGCCTGGCAGATTTCATTGAGCGAGGCCACGATGGTCGACTTGTGCTGAGAGAAGTCATACGTCTTCCGATCCACTGCATTGGGCCCGATGACGGCAACGCGTCCGCCGTACTTCTTAACGATGCTTGCCCAGCGTACGGCCTTGGCAATCTCTTCTTTTCTTGCTGAAGCATCGGTCAGGTTCAGGGCACAGTACGCAGAGATTAATGGCAGAGAATGAGCCTTCAGCACGGCACCCAAGCCGCCTGGCTGCTGCTCCCAACGTTCCAGTACTTCGCCGAATGTTTCGAATCCATAAAAGCCTTCGCCACCAATATCAGCGATTGCTGTGGCGACATCTTTGTTGGACCACGTGATCGCTGTGTGTCCTACAACGATGTTGCGTTTGCGAGGTGATGCGAAGAGGGAATCTGGGTTAAGTGCTGCAAGGCTGGCAGTAAGCACGGCTGATTTGCAGAACGTGCGGCGGTTTAACTCCATGCTGTTTCTCCCGTACCGTCGGCATTGTGGCCGGCGTGAATACTATTGGATCTGATTTTTAATGAACGGTTGGTGTGGTCGTCGTGTTCGGATTGGGTGTTGCAGGGAAGCTGGCTGCAAGATAACGACCGACTGTGACGATCTCTTCATCGCTCAGTTCCGCACCTCGATTCACCATTTCATCTACTGTGGCTGACCATTCTGCGGCAGTGGCACGCTTGCGAGAGATCGTTCCCGATGTGTGGCACGTGGTGCAGGCGCGTTGAACAACAGCCTTTCCTTCACCTGGTGGGAGATCGGACGAAGCAGTCTGAGGCGCCTGAGATTGCGCATAGGTGCTGATACACAGGGTGATGACCAGGAGAAAGGCGGCCCACAGCCACGCCCAGAAGCCTACCCTACTGTGCGCCTGCCAGTTATATTTCCTTCGATCTGATTGGAGGGAACTTGTTGCTGGATGCATTCAAAGCTCACTTCTGATGAAACCCAATGGAAAGGATTGCGTACGTGCTTGACTTTCCTGAACACGGAGATTTATACACTTGTTCACTCTCATTAAGCAACTTACATTGCATAATACGCAACAAGGGGCTCTGTGTTTAATAAGTATTTGTTCTTCTTCTCCGTTCTGGCTCTGGTTTCACCGATGAGTGGTCAGAAGGGTACGGATTGGCCTATGTATGGTCACGACACATCCAGCATGCGTTTTTCGCCACTGAAGCAAATCAATGTGGCGAATGTGGGTTCGTTGAAGCTTGCCTGGAGCTTTGATATGACTGCGCCCGTGACGACATCCACTGTGACGACAGCAAGTGGAAGAAGAATTGTTCGCACATCGAAAACGACACCGCTGGTGGTTGGCGACGTGATGTATTTTTCCACTCCGTTCTCTCATGTCGTTGCACTGCATGCCACGGATGGAACTGTGATCTGGGATCACACGCTGCCAGCCAATCCGGCGTCGAGAGGAATCTCGTACTGGCCCGGTGAGGGAAGTGATGGTCCTCGCATCTTTATTGGAACCTCCAACGGGAAGTTGTTTGCACTTGATGCGAAGACCGGTGAGGCGGTGAAGGCATTTGGTGACGATGGTGCTTTGAATGTGCGAGTTGGTGTTGCGGATAAATATCCGAATGCACACTATGGCATCTCATCTCCGCCTGCGATCTTCAAGAATCTTGTCATTACTGGATGCCAGTTACAGGAGATGCCCAGCAAAGGGCCGAGTGGTGACGTCCGCGCATGGGACGTACGAACGGGCAAACTGGTTTGGACATTCCACACGCTGCCGCGTCCTGGTGAAGCGAACCATGAGGTATGGCAGGAAGATCAATGGAAGGATCGCTCCGGGTTGAATGTATGGGGGCTGATGACGGTGGACGCGCAGACCAGCACGATTTTCATTCCGCTGGGAACACCTACGACCGACTTCTATGGTGGTGATCGTAAAGGGACGAATCTGTATGGTTCGTCGCTTGTTGCTCTGGATGTGGCGACCGGAAAGTTGAAATGGTTTTATCAGACAACGCATCACGATAACTGGGACTATGACATTACGGCTGCGCCTGTTCTGTTAGATGTTCATCGCAACGGAAAGAAGATTGAGGCCGTGGCGCAGAGCACAAAGCAGAGTTTGCTCTTTATCCTTGATCGCAAAACGGGCAAGCCGATCTTTGATGTTGAGGAAAGGCCCGTGCCCGCAGATAATGTGCCACCGGGTGATAAGCCTTCTCCGACCCAGCCATTTCCGGTTAAGCCCGCGGCATTGAGTCTGAATCATTTCGAAGGCACAGATGCTGAGATGGCAAAGCTGACTCCAGAGCACGATAAGGCTTGCAAAGACTTGCTTGGCTTGGAGGGCGGTGTCCTGATGGGAGGCCCATATGCCGAGTATGGCCCCAAGTTGCGTATCGTGTTTCCGGGATGGACGGGTGGGGGAAATTGGGGCGGAACTGCGTTCGATCCGAAACTTGGTTTGCTCTTTGTGAATTCCAAGAGTGAAGGCATGCTGAGCAAGTTGGTGAAGGAAAAAGACGGGACATATAGTCGTGTCGGCCCAGATCATCCGCCAGCTGGTGTCAAAGACCTGTTTCAAGTAGGACCGTGGCCTTGCCAGGCACCGCCGTGGGGTGAGTTGAGTGCCGTGAATGTGAGCACGGGTGAGATAGCGTGGCGTATTCCTTTGGGATCATACCCGGAACTTGATGCAATGGGGATTCCAACGACTGGTAGGACAAATACCGGTGGACCAATCGCAACAGCAGGTGGCCTTGTTTTTATCGCCGCAACAGAGGATCAGAAATTCCGTGCCTTTGACGCTCACAACGGTAAGAAAGTATGGGAGACAACTCTGAACTCAAACGGGTTCACTGTTCCAATTTCCTATCAGGGTGCAAATAAGAAACAGTATGTCGTAGTCGTTGCAGGTGGTGGCAATGGTGCCACACCGGCTCATCCAACTATCTATGCCTATGCTCTTCCATAACTCGCTGACTAGTTCATTCAGGTAGCAGGCAAACTTAGCAATAAGCAACGCTGATTTCTGGAGTAACTTCTTATGAAGCATCTCGCCACTTTCTTGCTATTCCTTAGTACTGTATGTTTCACGTTGAACGTCGAAGCGCAGTCCTTTCAGCCAGATATTCGGTATCAGAGCAACACATTGCATGCGTGGTCATCGAAAGGGAGCGGATCGTGGCAGCCAGAGGGCGATAGCATTGTCGGGCATGGGGGCGCGAATGGGGCATGGCTCCTTTCGGACAAGTCTTATCAGGATGTTGCATTTTATGGTGAATTCCGTTGTGGCAATCCTTGCGATGCAGGATTTCTGTTGCGTGCAGAGCCGACTCCTGATGGTGGATTGAAAGGTGTTCTTGTTTCCTTCAGCGGAAGCTCGCTTCCGACATTTGCTGTGTCCATTGATCGCGATGGCAAGATCGTTCGAAGGGACTTGTTAGCTCGCGGTGGCTTGCTGCAGCGGGTTACACCTCCTCCAGCGAAGCCACAGGCAGCGGTTGCACCTCGACCGAGGAATGCGAATACTGTTGTGTTGCCTTTGCATGCTCCTGATACGTCATTAAAAGTCGGCGATTGGAATCGTGTTGAGAGTTTCTTTGATGCGAATACTGTTCGATCTTTTCTGAATGATGGGCATCAGGAAGGTGCGATCTCAGAAGAGGGCTACGGACGCATTGGGTTGTATGTCGGCAGTGGAAGCCAGATTAGTTTTCGGAAGCTGGCACTAAAGGATTTGAATCGTAAGGTTCGCGACGCTGAGAAGGTCGGCGATGGTTTCCGCAAGCAGAAGCTCAACGATTTCTATTACTCGTGGGGTACGGCCGCTGCTGACTTCAACCACGATGGCGTGCTGGACATTGTTTCCGGACCTTACATCTATTACGGTCCTGATTACAAAACATCGCGTGAAATATGGCTGGCTCTTAGCTCAAATCCCACGACAGAATTTGCTACTGATTCGACAATGGAGTTTGCTGCAGACTTCAACGGCGATGGATGGCCCGATGTGCTGACGGTGATGTTTGGTAATGGCCCCGGCATCCAGCTCTATATCAATCCCAAAGGAGAGAATCGCCGCTGGGATAAGTACACAGTTGGCTCAGCCGTACAAAGCGAGATTGCGGTTCTGCGCGATGTTGATGGTGATGGCAAGCCAGAGCTGGTGTGTTCCGGCGAAGGATACGTTCGTTATCTGAAACCCGATGCTTCCGATCCTACAAAGCCCTGGACGATTCATAACATCTCTGAGAAGGGATATGGCGCTTCACATGGCATTGGCGTGGGAGATGTAAACGGCGATGGTCGCATGGACATCATCGATCCGTTTGGATGGTGGGAGCAGCCTGCACAGAACGCTGCAAATGTTACCTGGACTTATCATCCGCAAGCTTTTGCAAAGTATGGTCGCGGCATGATGGGAGGCAGCGTGATGGCTGTCTACGACGTGAACGGTGATGGACTGAATGACATTGTTACGTCACTAAATTCTCACGGCTGGGGACTTGCCTGGTACGAGCAGAAGCGTGAAAACGGAAACATTACTTTTGTCGAACACATGGTGATGGATGATTTCACAACTGCAAATGCAGGGAATGTGACCTTCTCCGAACTGCACGGATCTGGTTTTGGGGATGTAGACGGAGACGGTCTTACCGATTTCATTGTTGGGAAAAGATACTTTTCGCATCTGGATACGAACCTTGATCCTGATCCACGAGATGCTCCAGTTCTCTATTGGTACAAGACGGTGCGCGATGCGAAGGCACCCGGCGGCGCGAAGCTGGTTCCTGAGCTTATTGATACGCACAGTGGCGTGGGATCAGATGTACTCGCCGTTGACCTGAATCGCGACGGTGCATTGGATATCGTAACGTCGACGCGTTTTGGAACAGAAATTTACTGGAATACCCGACCCAAACGATCGGGTCGTACAAAGGAAAAATAGATAACGGTAAACGCCAGCAAAGTCATGGCGGGCAGAGGGATGAGACAACGCGCAGTTTATTTTCGTCGTTACATTACCTCCTTTGAAGTAATGTAACGACACCAATTTCCTCGCAGACGATAGAGAGCCTGCGTGCACATGCGCCATTGATATCGCGGCAGCAATTTCGGCGAAGATACCGATTACGCTTGTGCACCCGTGCACGTAAAGAAGATTGCACATCTCTAAATCGCGGAGCGATGGCAGCCGCTTTTTTCAACGCGGAAGAGACACGAGTATCTTCCTTCGTTGTGAAAACGGCTGTGTTTAGTCGCATGCGAGAGGACAGTTTTGTTGCGTGTTCTCAAGCGTCAGCAAGCATTACAGCAATCGTCTGAAAATATTTTTTAATCCTTGACGAATTCTGTTTAACGTTGCTAGCCTTCTCTCGTTCACGCAATAAGAATTGCATAATACGCAACACGTAGCTGGAGGCCAACCGATGTACTACAGGAAGAGTTTTGGATCGGCAATCGCACTTGCCGCAGTACTTGTCTCATCTGCGAGCGCACAGATTCGATCCGCAACAATCACCGGAACAGCTATCGACAGCACCGGCGCCCTTTTGCCCGGGGCCAAGGTGACCGTGACGAACGAAGCTACCAATGAAACTCAAACGACAGATGCTTCGAGCTCCGGACAATACACCATCCCGTATCTTGCCGCTGGTAAATACACCGTTACGGTGAGCAAGGGCGGCTTCCAGGATTTCAAGGCGAAGGGTGTTGTTCTGAACACTTCGCAGACAGTCAAAGTGGATAGCACGCTGTCTGTTGGAGGCTCAGTAGAGCAGGTGGAAGTGAATGCTTCCGCGGCTCAGATTCAGACGGAAAGCAGTACCGTGTCTGGAGCTGTTGACGCTCAGACGATTGAAGCTATTCCGAATATCACGCAGAATCCGCTCTACTACGCGACGCTACAGAATGGCGTTCAGCCTCGCAATACATCGGCAAGCACGCAGAATCTGAATTCGTTTGGTGTGGGTGTTGCAGGACGCGCTCAGTTTTCCGCGATCGGTGTGAACGGTGGTCGAGCCTACGAGAATGACATCCAGCTTGATGGCCTTCCGATTACGGGTAATGGCTTCAACGAAGCAGCGATCGTACCGAACACCGAAGGCATTCAGGAAGTTCGCGTGATTGCGAATAACTTCACCGCGGACTATGGCCGTGGTGATTCCGTGATGGCAATTACGACGAAGTCTGGTGGGAATGCGTTTCACGGACAAGTGTCATACATGATTCGTAATGAAGCCCTGAATGCAAACTCGCCCGGTAATAAGGCACAGGGAATCCGCCGTCCTGCATTCAAGGTGAATGACTTTGGCGGCGCCATTACAGGACCTATCTGGCGTGATCGAATCTTCTTCTCGTCCAGCTATCACTATCTGCGCTTTAATCAGGGGCAGACGTATCTTCAGACCGTGCCTACGGCTCTGGAGCGCGTGGGAGATTTCAGCAAGACTTTCCAGCAGGATGCGAACGGAAACCCGGTTCCGGCATTGTTGTTTGATCCATTCAACGTGACGCAGCGCGGCACGAACCTGTATGAACGTGCGCAGATTCCAAATTCAATCATTCCGAATCCGAATCCGTATGCGGTGAAGATGTTTAGCTACTATCCGCTGCCGAATCGCACGCCGGATGATGTCTATAACACCAACAACTTCACGGCAACCGTAGTGAATATGGTGCGCCGTCAGTCATCAAACAACCGCCTTGATTTCAAGTGGGGCCGTCATTCGTTCTATGCAAGCGGCGGTATCGATTATGGAACGATCTCTCAACCTCGTCCGTTTGGGACAGCTCCGTTTAACAACGCGCCGACGACTACGCAGGATCAGAATCCGTATGCTCAGATCGGTGACACGATTACGCTTTCTCCCACGCTGTATGTTGACGTACGCTATGGCGTGACAAGAATCAACACCTACAACTACGCAGGTAATCATTCCGGATTTACTGATTACGGTAGCTTTGGAATTCCTACGGCAACACAGGCTTTGTTTGCTCAGCCTGGTGCTGCGCCCGTTGTGAGCCCTGCGGGATTTGGTGGCAGCGGTGGCGGCAGCAATTGGTCTGCACTTTCAGCTGGACAGTTCGCCAGCAAGGCAGAGCATCAATTGGTCCACGCTATCAATGGCAGCGTGACGAAGGTCGCAGGGAAGTGGACCTACAAGGTTGGTTCCGAATATCGTGTGATGCTGGCCAACTACAACGACTTCGAAGAGGCATCTGCGAACATAGGTGGTTGCTGTGCAGCAGATCCCGGAGGCAACTATTCTTTCCGGTATGTGACTGCAAGTGGTGGTCAGGCGCCTGGCAATACGAGTCCGAATCTGCAAGGAATTTCAGGTGCAACGATGTTGCTGGGCGAAGGTGTCTGGTTTGTTCGTCCCGGAGCCAATCTGAAGCCAGCATATGCAGCAAAGTACTTCGCGGTGTATTCGCAGAACGATTGGAAGGTGCGACCGAATCTGACCATCAACCTTGGTCTTCGCTGGGATCTGCAGCCCGGACCTACCGAGCGCTATAACCGGCTGTCCGGCATCGACTTCACACGGAACAATCCGTTTGGCAGCAAAGGCGTGATTGCCTTCCCTGGAACGAATGGCTACAGCAGAAACCTGTGGGATACGGAATACACGGACTTTCAGCCTCGTGTCGGGCTTGCGTACCAGGTGCATGAAGGGACTGTGATTCGCGGCGGATTTGCATTTGCCTATCTGCCAAGCAATACCGGTTACTTCTCAAGCCCGAACGATTACGGTGGAACGCCATTCTCTCCAGGCAATCAGGCGTTGCCATTTGGTACAAACCCACAAGGTGTTCCTGTGACGCGATTCACTGATGCCTCTCCACTTGTTCCAGCAGTTGGAGCGAATGCTGCTGCACCGCAGGTGTATGGAACAACCGGAGCTTATTTCGATCGGCACCTGAAGAACCAGTTGATGAAGCAGGGAAATGTCTTCCTTGAACAGGCCTTTGGCAAAGGTGGCGGCTACCTGTTCTCGCTTGGATGGGCAGGATCCTATGGCTCGAACCTGACAACGCGCAATCAGCCGTTTGAGACGCTGCAGTCTGTCGACCCGTCTACTCTTGCGAACTATCGTAGTCAGTACATCGCAAACAATGGGACGTCGAATCCGGCAACGGCATTGGTGCAGAATCCGTATCAGCCAACTGGTGGCCAACTGCTCCCGTTCCAGAATGCTCTTGCTGGTTCAACGATTCAGCAGTTCATCCCACAGACACCTTATCCGTTGCTTTACGGAGCGTTTCTCAACGGTTCAAGGGGCTACTCCAACTTCAACTCGTTACAGGCTTCGTTGCGACACAACTTCCAGTCTGGCTTCAATATGATTCTGAATTACACCTGGAGCAAGGAACTGGATTATTCAGTTACTGGTATTGAAGATGGCCAGGGTGTGAATGCTGGTGGTTCGCTTGGAACTCCTGATCTCTTGAACAATGGACTCAATCGCAATTATGGTCTTGCTGATCAGCCACATCGTCTTGTCGCCACGTTGATCTACAAGTCGCAGTTCGGGAAGGATGGGAAGTACGCTCTTGGGAACGTTGTCGGACGTGTGCTCTTAGGAGGATGGAGCTTTGGCAGCGTGATCACAATGCAATCCGGCATGCCGGTGGTTTTAAGCTTCTCAAACAATGGATCGCTGACATCTCGACTGGATCGTGTTGCTGGACAGAATGTTGTCCTCCCGAAGGAGTTCCAGAAGCGGTACAACGGCTCGACGACGGTGACACTTCCTTGCGGGAAGACAGTCACGCCCGCTAAGTACTCATTGCTGAAATACAACGCTTGCGCTTATTCCAGCCGAACGCTTACAACTCCTAACGGAAGCATTGTGCAGGATTTGTATTGGGTTGGAAATCACGCGCAGACGGATGGCAATATCCGAACCAACAGCCGTTACAACGTGGACTTCAGCCTTCGGCGTAGTTTCCCGCTGTTTGAACGGTTCCAGCTAGACGTTGCGGCAGAAGCAACGAATCTTCTGAACACTGCGGAATACAACGGAGCCTATGTCGGAGGGCTTGGATCACCCAACCTTGTGAACAACGCGAGCAAGGGGCTGATTCCCGGTCTGGGCACGAGCAGCACGTTTGGAACCGTGAATATGAATGCCTTTGACCCGAGGCAGATTCAGATGCACGCACGTTTGGTCTTCTAACTGTGTAAGCACCCCGTGCGCTAAACGGTGCACGGGGTGTTTGTCGTGAGATTTGTAAGTAAGAATGCTTAGGGAAGAGACTTCATGCAATATCGCAAGTTCATCGGCGCGAGCTTATGCGCATCCGCAACCTTGATGGTGGCACTCTCCAGCGAACGTGCGACTACTGTCCGTGCGGAACAGCACAAACGGTATGCTGACTGGTCTCAGTTCGAAGGCAGCTCGGATGCATCGCAGTATTCTTCTCTGAAACAAGTCAACAAGACGAACGTTACCCAGCTCCAGCAGGCATGGTTTTATCCCGCAGGCAACAACGGTTTGCTCTTTGGCTCAAACCCTATCGTTGTTGATGGCGTGATGTTTGTGTTGGGGCGCAGCAACCGTATTGCGGCTCTGGATGCAGTCACGGGTAAAGAGATCTGGGTGTATGACACACAGAATCCTCGTGGCATTACTAATCGTGGTCTCACGTATTGGAAGAGCGACGATGGGACGGATGCCCGCATCCTGTTTGCAAGTAATAACGAATTACATGCGTTGAACGCGAAGACTGGAACTTTGATCACCTCCTTTGGAGTGAATGGGAGTGTGAATCTAAAAGAGGGGCTGGGCCGCGATCCGTCGAAGGTTCGATCCATCCAGTCGAGTACGCCTGGGAAGATATTTGGAAACCTCATCCTTATGGGATCGGCTCCTGGCGAGGACTACGGTTCACCTCCGGGAGATATACGTGCTTATGACGTGATTACGGGCAAGCTGGTGTGGAGTTTTCATACGATTCCGCATCCGGGTGAGTTTGGTTATGACACCTGGCCGGCAGATGCGTGGCAACACGAAGGTGGCGTGAATACATGGGGAGAATTCTCGATTGACGAGAAGCGAGGCATTGCTTACTTCCCACTTGGATCGGCCACATATGACTTTTATGGTGCGGACAGAAAGGGCATGAATCTGTTCGCAAATTGCATCCTTGCTTTGGATGCGAAGACCGGAAAGTACCTTTGGCACTTTCAAACTGTGCACCACGACTTGTGGGACTACGATCTGGCGGCGTCGCCCAAGCTGATTACGGTAAAGCACGACGGCAAGGTTGTTGATGCGCTTGCGGCTGCGGGAAAGAATGGCTTTCTGTATGTGCTGGATCGTGTTACGGGTAGGCCACTGTGGCCTATTGAAGAACGTCCTGTACCGGTTTCAACAGTGCCGGGTGAGCAGTCTTGGCCAACGCAGCCTTTCCCCACTGTAGTGCCACCGTTTGTGCGGCAAAGCTTTACTGCTGATGACATTAATCCATATATCCAGGAACCTGCAGAGCAGGAGAGATTGCGGAAGCTGGTACGTGAGGCCAAGAACGACGGCTTGTTCACTCCGCCATCGTTGCAGAACACCATTCAGGCTCCTGGAAATGGTGGTGGTGCGAACTGGGGCGCGCTCGCTGCTGATCCCGATGCGGGCTTTGTTTATGTTCAAGCCAAGAACGCACCGTCATTGTTGAAGCTGGAGCCACGAGCGCCGCGTCGCCCGATCCAAGGCCCTCCCTCCACAGTTGGCTTGGTGCTTTACAAACAGAATTGCCAAGCATGCCATCTTGCGGAGCAGCAGGGGCAGCCACCCGTTATCCCATCACTGAAGGGTGTTGTAGAACGGATTGGCGCGTCACGTGTGAAAGAGACCGTGCACAACGGGCAATCACCGATGCCTGCATTCGCTGATTTCACAAACACCGATCTTGATGCGTTGGTTGCGTATCTCGAGAGTCCGTCGACGGCTAAAGCTCCTCCGAATTTAGAGGCGTTACTGGCGCCACCACCTAAGACCGCTGGTCAGCGTTATTGGACAGGCTACGGATATATGGATTCGGAAGATGGCCTGCCTGCTATTAAGGGACCGTGGTCGACGTTGACTGCATACGACTTGAATCGCGGCAAGATCGCTTGGCAGGTTCCTCTTGGAGGCATTACGCGCCTTGAAGCGAAAGGGATTAAGGGGACTGGAAGTTACTGGCCTCGTGGCGGCGTTGCGGTTACGGCTGGTGGACTCATCTTCTCTGGAACGAAGTCCGATTCCAAGTTCCGCGCTTATGACAAGGACACTGGAAAGGTTTTGTGGGAGAAAGAACTTCCTGCAGCACCGGAAGGCATTCCTGCTGTGTATGAGGTGAATGGCAAGGAATACATCGTGATCAGCGCAAGACCTGGAACAGTTCTTGCTGGAACGGATGTAGGAGCTCATCAGAACAGTGATGGTCCGCTTGCAAAGGAGACGTCGGGGGATGCGGCGCCTTCGCAGGGATACTACGTGTTCGCTCTGCCAGCAAAACGATAAGTGATTGCAACGTACAAGGGCTCTGGAACAAGATGAAAACTGGAACACTATTCGCTTTTGGAGAGGCTTTGCTCTCCCAGCCTCACTACTTGATTCGCGAAGGGCTTTTGCGGCTGCTTGCGATCAAGGACTCTGATATACGATTGCTGACGCTTTCTCAGAGTCGGACTGCTGTCGACAATGGACTGCATGCAGGTGGAGCATTCTCCGCCACCATTCCCATGGTGGCATTGTTCTATGGTGGGTTTCTTTCACTTGATATCGAAGATCCAACGCGACGCGGTCAGGATATCTTCACGTTGAGCAAGGGGCATGCTGTTGCAACACTTGCTTCTATCTATGCGGAGATTGGTTACTTCGATGCGACGTTACTAGCGCACTCGCGCTCGCACCATAGCTTGCTGAATGGACATCCAGGGCCCGTGCTGCCTGGCATTCACATTGCCACCGGACCAATGGGACAGGGTATCGGCGTAGCGCAGGGATTTGCGATTGCAGGGCGTACTAGCCCACGTTTTGATTCCTATGCAATGGTGGGTGATGGCGAACTGCAGGAAGGGACCTGCTGGGAGACCATTATGTATGCGGGCCAAAGCCATCTGGATAATTTGTGTGTTCTGGTTGACCGAAACCATGGTCAGCTTGATGTTCACAACCGCACGCTTTTTCCGATGCCGGAGCTGGATGAAGTCTTCCGCTCCTTTGGATGGAATGCGCATAGTGTAGACGCAACACAATACGACGGTGTTGTGGCCGCGTTGGAGCAATTCCGTTATGGGCCACGCAATGGTAAGCCGACAGCCATCATCTGCAGTACGACGAAGGGCTACGGTGCGTTTAGTGACTTCATGAACAAGCATAAAGTCACTACTGCCGAAGCGCTGTTGGATCAGGAGGCTGAGTTACAGCGTGCACGTCGCGCGGAACGTGTTGCAGAGTTTCAAGAGCTGTTGGTCAAACTTGACGACACCCAGGAAGACAAGCGCATTGCCCAGCTATTGCGACGTGCCGCGAAAGACACGCATCTGGATGAATCCAACAATTTCTCGCAAGTGATTGGCCCGGTACTTACGCGTCGAGCTCAGGTGCGTTTGAAGGCGGTGCAATACGATGATGCTGCTCTGCCGCGATTGGATCGCGGAAAGCAGTACACAGCCGCGGAGATTGTCACCGCAGCGATGAAGGTCTTCGCGCGCGACCGTCGCGTTGTGTCCATCGATTCTGATCTTGCATCCACCAGTGGTCTGGAAGCCGGTGTGGCTGCGGTGGATCAAGCTCGCGCATTGAATGTGGGTGTTGCGGAAGCCAACATGATGTTGATTGGCGAAGCTATGGCCGCACTTGGACAGCAGGTATGGACCAGCACATTCTGCCCATTCTTTAACTGGCAAGTGATGCGACGCATCGCAGTGGGACAGCAGGAGAGGTTCGAGGCGATTGCAGCGACCGATGGGTGGCTGAGCGAAGGTCATGGTCTTGATCTGACGTTTCTTGCTACGGCGGCCAACTTCGAAACACGTACGAACGGCGCTACACACATGGGCAACGATGACATCACCACGTTTGATGCTGTCGGACATCTGAAGATCATTGACGTTTCCTGCCCGCAGCAGATGTTGTCGTTGATGAAGTGGGCGATGCAGGGCAACAAAGGCTTGCTGTATGTCCGAGTTATGCGTACTGCATCAGCCGTCTTGTATGGGCCGGAGTACACCTTCGAGTTTGGGACGGGCCATATTCTGAAGCAGACAGAAACCGATACCGTTGTGCTTATTAGTAGTGGACGTGGAACACATGAAGCTATGGAAGCCGCGGGTCTTTGCGCAGAGCAGGGAGTCGGAGTGACTGTGGTGGATATGCCTTCCATCGATGAGGAGTTGTTATTGCAACTGCATCGTTCGAGAAAGAAGATGATCTTCGCTGAGCAGAACAACGGTTATATATGGCAGAACTATCTGAAGGTTCTTTATCGTCATCGTGAGTTCCATCCATCTTCCACTGTATTTACGGTGAATACGCTCGATGCGCATGGCAAGCCGCAGTTCATACACTCCGCAACGTATGAAGAGTTGGTGGAAGTGTTTGGACTTTCAGGAGCGGCTCTAGCCAGAAAAGTATTGGAAGTGGGCGGTGAGCCGGAAAGTGAGGAATCCAGCCATGGCATTGCCTATCGTGCATGAAAGCGACATCGAGGCACTGGATCTGCCTGGGAGGATGTTGCGCTGGGTTGTAACGAAAGAGACCACTGGGGCAGAGCATTGCAGCGTGGCCATGATTGAGGTACAGCCCGGTCAAAAGGTACGGCCAGCGCACTCTCATCCTCACGGCGAAGAGGTGATCTATCTTGTCAGCGGTAGCGGACGCGTATGGATTGACGGAGAGATCGGTGAGGTGCGCACAGGCAGCATGGTTCTTTTCCCTCAGGGAAAGCCGCATATGTTGCAGAACACGAGCGATGAAGTAATGAAAGTTGTCTGCTTCTTTGCGCCGGCGACAAGCCTGGATAACTACCAGATGTTTGAAGGTCTTGGTTTTCAGGACTAATGTTCTGTGTCCCCATGGGCTCCCAGATGGGAGCCCATTCTTTTTGGGGCATTCTTAGCCGAGTGTTGGCATCGTGGTATCTACACCTACGCGGATGCCTGTGGGCCAGCGAGCAGTGACTGTTTTAACGCGCGTATAGAAGCGGACGCCTTCTGGGCCGTGCATGGCATGATCGCCAAACAGTGAGCGCTTCCAGCCGCCGAAGCTATGGAACGCCATTGGCACAGGAATGGGAATGTTTACGCCCACCATGCCCACCTGAACCGCATGTGTGAAGGCGCGAGCAGTATCTCCGTCCCGTGTGAAGATGGACGTGCCATTGCCGAACTCGTGTTGATTGATTAGGTCCAGCGCGGTCTGGAAGTTATTCGCACGCACAATGCCTAGCACCGGTCCGAAAATCTCGTCCTTATAGATGCTCATCTCCGGCTTCACATGATCGAACAGGCAAGCGCCTAAGAAGAAGCCATCACCCTTTGGCAGTGCGGAGTTGCGGCCATCTACAACCAACTCTGAGCCTTCCTGCACGCCTGTGTTGAGGTATCCCTTTACGCGCTCAAGATGCTGCTTTGTTACGAGCGGTCCAATATCGGAAGTGGCTTCCGTTCCGGGTTCTATCTTCAGCATGGCAATACGCTCCAACAACTTTTCACGCAGTTCGTCCGCTGTGTTGTTGCCTACAGTCACAGCGATTGAGATTGCCATGCAACGTTCACCGGCGGAACCGTAGGCAGCTCCAACGAGCGCGTCGGCTGCTTGATCCAGGTCGGCATCGGGCATCACGATCATGTGATTCTTTGCGCCGCCGAGTGCCTGCACGCGCTTTCCTTTTGCTGTGCCGCGTGTGTAGACATACTCTGCGATGGGAGTTGATCCTACGAAGCTGATCGCCTGCACATCCGGGTGATCCAACAGCCCATCCACGGTTTCTTTGTCGCCGTGAAGTACGTTGAATACACCGTCTGGAAGGCCTGCTTCTTTCAGGAGTTCGGCGAGGATGAGCGCGGCACTAGGATCGCGTTCGCTTGGCTTTAGGATGAATGTGTTGCCGCAGGCCAAGGCCACGGGGAACATCCACATTGGCACCATGGCTGGGAAGTTGAATGGTGTGATGCCTGCCACAACACCCAGCGGTTGCCGCATGTTCCAGCTATCGATTCCTGTGCCTACCTGCTCTGTAAATTCACCTTTCAGTAGTTGAGGGATGCCGGTGGCAAATTCAACAACTTCCAGCCCACGTGTTACTTCGCCCTTCGCATCGGAGAGGACCTTGCCGTGCTCCGATGTGATGGCTGCAGCAATGCGATCGGTATTCTTTTCCAGCAACTCGCGAAAACGAAACAGGATGCGTGCACGGCGCAGCGGAGGAAATGCCGCCCACTCTGGAAACGCCGCTTTGGCAGCCGCTACGGCACGTTCAAGTTCCTTGGCAT
Source organism: Terriglobus roseus (assembly GCF_900102185.1). Taxonomy (NCBI): domain Bacteria; kingdom Pseudomonadati; phylum Acidobacteriota; class Terriglobia; order Terriglobales; family Acidobacteriaceae; genus Terriglobus; species Terriglobus roseus. The sequence goes on from NZ_LT629690.1 coordinate 1,484,014, forward strand.
TTGCCAAAGCGAGCCGCGCTTGTACCTGGCCTGTTGCTGGATTGTAGATATCGCTGAAACGGCCCGATGTACCGGGCACAGCGGCGCCGCCGATCCAGTGGGGGATCACACGTAGCGAAGCAGTTTCTGCAGTCAAATCAGGAAGAGTGGCGGTATTGGACACGGCGAAAACCTCGGAAAGTCGTTTCGGAGATTGTCTTCCTATTGTCATAAATACGCAATAGTAGTTGCGTAATACGCAATATGCCTCAATGCAAAGCAGTACTTACAAGATGATGGGGACAGCATCTCTGCTGTCCCCATCGATCGTCTGCGCGAAATTGCATCAGGATAGTTAGTGGGATTCGTTCCAGTGGACCATCGGCAAGCCCGGTGCAGGCGCGCAGAAATAGGGAATGCTTTGGCCACGTAACGAACCGATGTAAAGGGTCTGTAGGTCTGCTCCTCCGAAGGTCACACTTGCCATCCAAGGGGCAATACCGCGACCGGTTGCGAAGAGCACATCCTGCGTGACTGCACCCGCAAGAAATTGTTGTTCCAACGCGTCGACTTTCGCTGGGTCGCCCTCATCCAGGAACACACGCAGATCGCCCTGAGGAGTGAGCGCCCACAACTTATCGGAATAGACGCATGTTCCCCAAAGATTGCCAATGCTATCGAATGCGATTCCATCTGGCCATGCCCCCTTGCCCAGGCTTGATGGGCCAAAGACTTCAGGAGTACCCAGAGTGCCGTCTTCATGAACTCGCATACGGCGGATGTGGCCGCCGGTTGTTTCTACGGCGTACATCCACTCTTCATTGGCATCCATACGGATCTCATTGGTGAACTGAAATCCATCTGCCATGATCCGGAATTTTCCGTCGATGTAACGCGCAATGTATCCGTCATACAGGTCAGTGCGCAGTGCGTGCATCCAGTTCTTGATGCGTGTGGAGACGGTGATCCAGATACGTCCCTTCGAATCGCGGAGAACGAAATTGACCTTGCCAATCGCTTCACCTTCAATGCTGTCCGCCAGCACATGTGATTCGCCGGAGCGTGTCATCACTTCAAGGCGATCCGTGCCAAAGTTGGAGATGAGAATATCTCCATTTGGAGCGAATGCCAGACCGTTGGGCAGAGTGCCGGTCAGGTAACGTGTGGCTTCGTCGCCAGCATCTGCGAAGTAGTCGGAGATGCGCTGCGTCACGATCTCCTGCGTGCCATCATGCCGCATACGCACCACACCGCCGCGAGAATCTGCAGACCACAGTGTTCCATTGCGTTCTGCGAGGATGCACTCTGGGCGCTGTAAGCCTTCGCCAATGTACTGCAGGGAATTCGTGTCGATACCGAAATCAAGAATGGGATTAGACATGCCGCAATCCTTCGTAATGCTCGATCTGGCGGCATGAGTTTCAATCCGCCGTATTGCACAATGTGCAATATAGATTGCAAGGGTAGCACGAAGCGAGAAAGAGGGATGAGCTATGAGGCGGGGTGAAGAGGAACTACTCGGACTGCTCGGAAGTGTTTAGAAGGGCCGCAATGCCCGCGGCTACACGCAGAACCTTCTTGCTGTAGCTGGGATATTGCTCTTTCAGGAAGCGCGAGTCTGGCGCCGAGATTCCAATGGAGCCGACGATCGAACCATCTTCGAGACGGATGGGGGCAGCGATGCAGCGCATGCCAGCGGCGTATTCACCTTCGTCCGTCGCGTAGCCGCGAGTCTTGATTTCGTGGCACTCTTCCAGCAGTGACTTAAGGCTCGTAATGGTGTTTTTCGTGTGCCGCGTGAGTGCTCCCTGACCGAACTGCGACTTTAGCTCGCGCTCGTCGGCATCTGCCAAAAGAGCTTTTCCGTGCGCGGTGCAATACAGTGGCACCAGTTCGCCAGTTTGGCCTGCAACTGCGATGACGTGGTTTGCATGGGCCGAATCGATAAAGAGTGCGCTCTTGCCTTCTCGGACGGCCAAGTGCGCTGTTTCGTTCAGATCGTTTGCCAGCGCCTTCAGTTCTTTATGCGCTACGCGGACCAGCATGTTGCTCCAATCGTATTGGTGTGACAGCGTCCACATGGACGGCCCGAGAATGTAGTCCTTGCGACCCGGGGGGCAGGAGAGAAAGCCACGGCGACGAAGGGTGTGGGCCAGTCGGAAGGCGCTGCTACGGTCGACTTCCAGTGCTTCCGCCAGTTCCGACAGTGTTACCGGCTGCTTGGAAAGCGCCACCATCTGGATGATGGTTAGGCCGCGGTCAAGGCTTTGGATGAAAGGGACGAGCGGTGATTTCTTCGGAGCCATGGACCTTGCCTTGTTGAGGCCCACAGACTCCCGCCATCTTTCGGAAATATCACGTTAAGTGCCATTCCCTGAGGTATGTGCCGGTGAGAAAGCCTGGGGCGCTTCTCAGATTCTGCCTCCACCATATCACCCTGCTATGCCGTCATGCGAAGGCGTGGCAGCTGCTCGCTAGATGCCCCTACGCCCATACAAGATCGCCTTCTTCCCGTGCAGCCATTCGTTTTGATGGCGTCCAGAAGGAAATCTTTACTGCATACATCTAGGAGATGCTGGCGAACTGGACGATTGCCCTCAAGCGCAATCAGAAATGGCTCTTGGTATGGCGATAAACCGGCTCTTGTAGATATTGCGATAACCGAGCCTTGACGCTTACGAGATGGAACGTTAAGATTTGCTCGTTGCACAATACGCAAGTAATTAAGTGAAATACGCAACGATCTGATTTCGGAGTGCAGATGGATTACTCGAGCTTCAACTTACAAGACAAGGTTGCCATCGTAACCGGCGCATCGCAAGGCATCGGGCGTGCCATCGCCCTGGGGCTGGCTCAGGCAGGAGCGAATCTGGTTCTTTCCAAGCACCCCGGACCTCGGCTGGAAGAAATACAGAAGCTCAAGCAAGAGATTGAAGCACTTGGTCGGCGTGTTTTGATTGTTCCGGCAGATGTTGGGGTAGTAAGTGACGTTCAGAAGTTAGTGGATAGTGCCGTCACCGAGTTTGGACGCGTTGATATCCTTGTCAATAATGCGGGCTGGACGGGGACCGGACCTGCTCTGGATGTCAGCGAAGAAGAGTTTGATAAGACCATTACGGCTTCGCTCAAAAGTGTCTTTTTCGCTTCGCAGGCAGCGGCTAAAGTGATGTTGCCTCAGGGAAGTGGTCGCATTATTCAGATTGGATCTAACTTTGGTGTTATCGCGTTTAAGAACCGCGCGCTCTACGCTGCAGTGAAGGCCGCCGTGCATCATTTAGCGAAATCGCTTTCGTTGGAGTGGGCACAACAAGGTGTTCTGGTAAACGTTGTTGCGCCATGCATCACCGAAACGGAATCACGTAAGAACATTCTCGAAAAGCCTGGCTATAAAGAGTGGGCGACACAGGAGATGATTCCGCGGGGCCGTTGGAACCAGCCTGAAGATCTGGTGGGCGCGGTGTTATTCCTGGCGAGTCCTTTCGCCGATATGGTGGTAGGACAAACGCTGATGGTTGATGGCGGCTGGACGATCCACTAACGAGTACACGTGAACTCCTAAACGAGAGATGACGACGAGGACGAAGATGAAGTTGGTGGGTAAGATCGCGCTTGTGACAGGCGCAGGACAAGGTATTGGTAAGGGGATTGCTGAAGTTCTTGCCGACGAAGGCGCAGACATTGTCATTAATGACATCTATGCCGATGAGCGCTGCGAGGTGCTAGCCGATGCCATTCAAAAGAAGGGAAGGCGCGCGCTCGTCGTTGCTGGCGATGTAAGTAAGCGAGCAGATGTGGATCGCATCTTCGATGCTGCGTCAGACTTCGGTCCTATTGATGTGCTGGTCAATAACGCGGGGATCGAGACCATCATCCCGTTTCTGGAACTTACGGACAAGCAGTGGGAGGAAGTCACTGAGGTCAACCTTAAGAGCCAGTGGATGTGCGCGCAGACTTTCTGTAAGCGCGCAATCGCAGAGGATCGCGAGGGCTCAATAGTGAATATCGGATCGATTCAGGCGGCTCGTGTGTTGCCAGGCCGTACACACTATGCTCCAAGCAAACTGGCGATTGAAGCGCTTACACGCAACATCTCTGCTGAGATGGGGTACTACGGCATCCGTGTGAACTGCGTTCATCCCGGTCTGATTGATACCCCAATGATTCGTTGGGTACTGGAAAGTCCGGAGATCCTACCTGGGGTCGTAGGACAGATTTCGTTGGGACGTCCGGGGCAGCCGCTAGAGGTTGGAAAGGCCGTTGCATTCCTTGCATCGGATGATGCTTCGTACATTACGGGCCAATCCATCTATGTCGATGGCGGATGGGTCGGTAAGTAAATTGCGATTCCCTGTGCTTCGACAGGACGCATCCGTATCGTACTGAAGCTGTTACAACAACATTCTCAATAGACACAGAGTTAACGCCTTCATTGCAGCGACTTCGACGGGTATGCTGGATGCCACGTAGCAAAGCGTTGCGAATGGGGTGGAGCTTCATGTATCGATGCGGGATGCGAATGTTAGCGGCAGCATGTGTAATTTGGGTGGGAACTGCCGGTGCGCAGTGGGTTCCATCACACGCGACCGATCCTGGAGTGCATCCGGTAGGTGAGTTTATTTACGCGCCCGCAACGGTAACCCCACAGTGTCATGCATCAACGGTTGTCGCGTTGAAGGATGGCGACCTGCTGGCTGCCTGGTTTGGCGGCAAGGCAGAGCGTGCGCCGGATGTTGCCATCTATACCGCGCGTAAACACAAGGGTGTGTGGTCCGCACCGGTTGAAGTGGCTCGTGAGAAGAATGGCGATCAGGGAATCCCCACGTGGAATCCGGTCCTGTTTCATACGAGCGATGGCAAGCTGTGGCTCTACTACAAATATGGTCCCAGCCCCGACACGTGGGCGGGCAAGCGTATGGTGAGCACGGACGAGGGCAAGACATGGTCTCCGAAGGAGAATCTTCCCGATGGCGTACTTGGGCCGATCCGGGCAAGGCCGTTGGTGTTGCCGAACGGTGTAATCGTCAGCGGTTCTTCAAATGAAGGTAAGGATGGATGGCGCGTATTCATTGAGCGCAGCGCCGACGGTGGCAAGTCATGGAAGCGCATCGGCCCTCTGACCATCAGCCGGGAAGACGATGCAGCCGCGAAACCATGGCCTGATCCTCCATCGGACTCGCAGGAAGTTCGCGAGAAGGACAAGGCGGCTCGCCCTTACTCGGGCATTATTCAGCCATCTGTGATTTCGCTGGGTGGCAAGCATCTGCGGTTCTATGCGCGTTCAAAGACGCTTGCGTCGCGCATCGTCGTTTCCGATTCGACGGATGAAGGTCTTAGCTGGTCCACGCCGCATTATCTTGATCTTCCGAACAACAACTCGGGTCTGGATGTCGTTGCTTTGAAGGACGGTCGCGAGGTAATGATCTTCAACGACACCACGCGTGGACGCTCTCCGCTGAATCTTGCTGTGAGTACGGATGGAGAGCATTTCCGGATCTTCGCCACGTTGGAACAGGGCGAAGGCGAGTACTCCTACCCTGCGATTATTCAAGGAAACGACAAAGCGCTGGAAATGACATACACATGGCATCGCACAACGATCAAGCATGTACGCCTGGAACTTGCGCAGGTTCCCGCTAAATAAGGAGGCACCATGCACCTTCGTCATCCGGTACGTTTCGTCCTGCGGTGGCAGTGGTTCGCATGGTGCTTGATCCTCGTTTGTGCAGGTATTTGTAGCGCACAGGACGTGGTGTATGTCTCGCCTACAGGTAAGGACGAATGGAGCGGGAAGCTTGCCGATACGAACACAGCCGGCAATGACGGTCCATTGCAAACATTGGAAGCAGCGCGTAACCATGTGCGTGCTTTGCGCCAGCAAAAATATGCAGGCACCATCCACGTCATCCTGCGCGGCGGCACTTACTCGTTGGAGCGCACCTTCGAACTCCGGCCCGAAGATTCCGGTCTCTCTTCCGGACCAACCATCTACGAGGCATATCCGCACGAAGAACCTGTGGTGAGTGGCGGTGTTCGTGTAACCGATTGGACGGAGACAGCCAAGAATGTATGGCAGACCTCTCCAGGCTTCGCGACTACGCAACTCTTTTGGGATGGCCTGCGACTACCGCGCACACAGACACCAAAGAATGGTTATCTGCGCATGGTTGGGAAGACCAATGCGGATACTCAGTTTCAGTTGCAATATGACAATGACGATATCCCTTCCGAGTGGGCAGGGACCGGCGCAGAGGTCGTCTTGTACATTGCGTGGTTTGAGGCGCGTTATCCCATCCTTGCAGTGGATACGGTTCACCGCATCGCAACTCTTGCTGGATCTGCAAAGGGATCGGCGTTTGAATCGCAGGCGCGGTACATCGTGGAAAACATTCCTGGTACGCCTGAGGTTGCTGATACGTGGCAGCAGGATAAAAAGTCGAATGTCATCCAGTTGCATGAGAGACCATTTGAGTCACTGCGCAATGCTGAAGTGATCGCTCCTCGATTGACTTATCTGATGGATGTGAAGGGCACGAACGGAACACCTGGCCGCGTCCATGACCTGCGTTTTTCCGGCATTACGTTTGCATACTCTCGCTGGCGGATGACTGAAAGCGGTCTGAAGAGCAATCAGGCCGCTGACATCGCAGAAGCTGCCATAAACTTTCGCGGAACGGACGACATAACCGTCGATCATTGCACTTTCCACGGTATCGGCGGCTACGCGCTCGCGTTTCTTGGTGGGAACCAGCACGCCATCATTGATCACAATCATTTTTTCGATCTGGGTGCTGGTGGCATTCGCATTGGAGAGGGTGTCGTTCCCAAGGGGCCGGAGCAAGTCTCTTCTCATCACGTCATCACCAACAACGAAATCGATCATGATGGTCTGGTTTATCCATCGGCTGTTGGCATATGGGTTCTGATAAGTGGCGACAATGTCATCGCGCACAACCATCTGCACGATCTGACTTACTCAGCTATTTCGGTCGGCTGGAGTTGGGGTTATAGCCCCGTACCTGTAGCGAATAATCGCATCGACCATAATCTGATCCATGACATCGGTACAGTGCTCAGCGACCTGGGCGGGATTTATATGTTGGGTGTGCAGCCTGGCACGCGTATCGATCACAACCTGATTCATCATGTTGGCTGCTTCACCTATGGCGGTTGGGGTATCTACCTGGATGAAGGTTCTACAGGCATCACTGTTGAAGACAACATCGTGTATGAAACACAGAGCGCGGGTTTCCACATTCATTATGGTCGCGACAATGTTGTTCGAAATAACATCCTGGCATTCAACCGTGACTATGCCGCGCGACGCACACGTTCTGAAGGTTTTCATGCGCTGACCTTCGAGCGAAATATCGTCGTTCTCTCAACGGGGTCAGTTCTGGATGGCGTGTGGTCCGATGGCAACGTAACGTTGGACAAGAATCTGTATTGGAACGCGCGCCATGCGCCCATGCAGTTTGCGGCAAATACATGGGAACAGTGGCAGGCGAAAGGGAATGATTCCCAATCCGTCATCGCGGATCCGCTTTTCCGTAATGCAGCTGGTTATGATTTCAGTCTTCTACCCGGATCACCGGCTCTCAAGTTAGGTTTCCAGGCGATTGATCTGACAGATGTTGGGCCCCTGCAATAGGCGGCAAGGTCACGATGCAATGGGGGCCGTTCGCATTGCCACCGTTTTATCCGCTGATAGGATGAAGCTCGCAGGTGTTGAATGGAACGATTTGCCCAACCTATGGCGCGGCTGATTGAGGAGCTGCGTAAACTTCCCGGAATCGGGGCCAAGTCAGCCCAGCGGCTGGCGTTTCACATCCTGCGCGCGCCCGGGGAAGAGGCGTCAGCGCTTGCGCAGGCCATCCAGGAGCTTCGGGCAAAACTGCGTTTGTGTTCTGTTTGCAACAACGTCACGGACGTTGATCCGTGCGTGTACTGCTCCAGCCCCACGCGCACTCATGCGACGGTCTGTGTTGTTGAAGAACCCACGAACATTAGCGCGATTGAAAAGACACGCAGCTATAACGGCATCTATCACGTGTTGCATGGAACGCTCTCGCCACTGAATGGCATTGGCCCATCGCAGCTTCGTACCGCGAACCTTTTCAGCAGACTTGGTGGTATCGAAGAGATCATCCTTGCGCTATCGCCTACGGTGGAAGGTGAGGCCACCTCGCACTGGCTTGCAGGGGAACTGCATCGTGCGGCAGCAGACCACCCATTGCGTATCACGCGTATCGCCACCGGCATCCCTGCTGGTAGCGATATCGAATATGCAGATGAAGTTACGATGAGTCGCGCCTTGGAAGGCCGCCGCGAACTCTAACCCAGAATCTCGTCCAGGATGACCTTGGCCTTTGTGCCAAGTGTGCGTGCGCCTTCCATATCCTGCTTCTTCCATGCGTCGGCTGCCTGCTTCAGGAAGAGCCGTGCCTGTTCCACCTGCTGCGTGTGCATCGCGATCGCATATGAAGACAGAGAGGCGAGTCTGCGGTTCTGTGTGCGGAGCAAGTCTTCTGTCTGATGTCGGAACTGCCCATTGTTGGATTCACCGCCGGTGGTCAACTCCCCAAGATCGGCAATACCGGATGGTGCCGCAGAAGCTGTCTCAATCGGTTGGTTTGCCGTCATTGGACGCCTACGTATGGGAAACCGAACAGGTGGCTCTGTTGTAAGAGGGACATCCGCCGATGTAATGAGTGGTACTTCCGGTAGAGGCTCCGTGGGATGTGTCGGGGGCGGAACACTGACGACAGGTGTTGGCGGCGGCGGAGGAGGTACAGCCGCAGCGATCACACGCTTACTGCATCCAGCCAATGGAAGAGCCAGGATTAGCGAGGAAGAGAGGCATACGGTGCGGTTCATGCCGTCACCGCCGGTACAGAAGTGGCCGCATTGCGGCCGGCCAACGGGAGTCGCAGGGTGAAGGTGGTGCCGTGGGCAGCCGACGCAGCATCCGCATCGGAAGCAACGGCAATCACGCCTCCATGAAGCTGCATAATGCGATACGTAAGAGCCAGGCCGATGCCGCTGCCAGTTGCCTTAGTGGTGAAGTAGAGATCGAAAATACGGTCCAGCTTTTCTGGGGGAATTCCTGTTCCAGAGTCGCGAATCGAAATAACGGCGCTGCCACGCTCCCGCGAGACCTGGATCTGAATCGCACCGCCTCCGGGCATAGCTTGCATCGCATTTAATACGATATTCAACAATGCCTGCCGCAGCAATTCGGCATCTGCAACAACGCGGAGGGATGGGCCCGGAGTGCCTTCCGCAATCGCAATGGCGATTCTTGCTTTCTCCGCCTCGGCTGCCACAAGTTGCACCACGGCCTGCACAACAGGCAGCAGATCCTGCTCCAGGAACCTGGGTTCCATTGGTCGTGAAAAGTCAGCGAGCGTCTGCACCACGCGATCCAGCCTGCCCATCTCGCTCGACAGAACATCCACGTGCCGTTGCGCACCTTCTGCATTCGCACCCGAAGCCAGTTTGCTGCGAAGCAGTTCCAGATGCACCACCATTGCGTTGATGGGATTTTTGACTTCGTGACCCACACCAGCCGTCAGGCGTCCGATGCTTGCCATGCGACGCGCTACTTCAATTTCGCGTTCTAATTCCTCTTGCGCTGCCACATCGTGCAGCGTTAGCAACGCGCCAGGTGCGTTGCCGGGGAAGTAGTCGAAGGAGAGCTCTACCGTGCGGCCATCGGATAGAACCACAGGTTGTGAACGAACGCTGCGCCGTTCCGTCACCAGGTCAGCCAGCAACGCGCCAATCGCTGTGTTGCGCGGGAAGATGTCCGTCAACGGAGCGCCTAGTTCGGCATCCTTCCCCGGCGGCAGGAAATAGTGCATGGCTTCGCTGGCCATGATCACGCGAAGATCCGCATCGATCAGCATCACGCCATCCTTCAGCGTCTGCAGCATGCTGTTCAAATTGGTGGCCATCTCAGTGCGTGTCTGTTCGCTGGTGCGGATGCGTTCATCCAGACGACTGATGGAGGAACTGACACGTTGTACGGCGTCGCTATTCTGCGTCTCTTCGGTTTGTACGCCCGCTGTGCCGGAAAGGACGTCCAGTTCACGGCTGATGTCTTCCAGCGGTCGCATCGCTGCCGTGGAAAGAGCAGCGGCCACGAGCAATGCACCTCCAAGCGCGAAAACGCACACCATGGCGGCATCCCGCAGCCAGGGAGCATAAGCATTGCGCAGAAGTGTGGAGCGCACACCGAGATGTGCAGTAAGGAACGGTTGGCCGTTCCGCTCCATCGGCAGGCTCATGTCTAGTGTTTCCGGATCGCCAAAGAGCAGTGCGCGCTTTTGAAGCAGGGAAGCGTTCGTCACAACTGAGATGTCGCGCCGGTGCGGTTGTTGTGCATTGAGTAGGGCGGGGTCGCTGCTCACCAGAACGCGACCGTTCGCGTCGGCAAGATACGCATCCTGAATGCTGGGGGAGTAACGGACGAATCCGTTCAGCGTCTCAGCCAGTGCATCGTCATCCTGCAGCGCGGATTCAATGGCCGTCTGCAATGCCTGTTCGCCAACTTCTACAGGAGGGTGGTCACGCAGGCCATTCTGCAGTGCTGTACGGGTTGCAGAAAGCATCTCATGCACCAGCACGCTGTTCGACGACTCTGTCTGCGCAATACGTTCGCGCAGAATCTCAGACAGGAAGACAAGCGACAGCACCACCGTAAGGGTGAAAGTGAAAAGCAGGGTGGCTGCTATCAGTTTGAGACGAAGCCTCATGACTCGAGGACATCCTTGTCTTCCAGTGCGTATTCCTTGAGTTTATTTTGCAGTGTTTTCGAGCTGATTCCCAGAATTTCAGCAGCGCGCGTCTTGTTATTGCGTGTCGCTTCCAGCGTTTTCAGGATGAGTTGCTTTTCCGCCTCATCAACCGTCATGCCAACGGAAAGATGCACAAAATCGTTGCTATTCGCGGGTGCTGAGAACGTCGTGGCCGACTGCGTGAGATGAGCTCCGTGCGCGGGCGGTGTGTGCTGTTCTTCACCGAAGCCCGGCGGTAGATGCGACACATCAATCGATTTGCCGTTCGCAAGAATTACAGCGCGCTCAATGGTATTGCGCAGTTCACGCGCATTGCCGGGCCAGCTATAGGCCATGAAACGATCCATCACAGCGCGGGAGATTCCCGGAACCTGCATGCCGTGGCGATCATTCATCTCCTGCACCATAGCTTCTGCCATGGCAGGAATGTCTTCCTTGTGGTCGCGCAGGGAAGGCATCTGGATATTGAAGACGTTCAGACGATAAAAGAGATCCCCCCGCAATTCGCCGCTGGAAACGGCCTGATGCGGGTCTTTATTCGTAGCCGCAATCACACGCACGTTGACTGGAATCTCATCACGCGAACCCAGGCGGCGGAGCTTGCGGTCTTCCAGTACTCGCAGCAGCTTTGACTGCGTGGCCGCAGGCATTTCGCCGATCTCATCCAGGAGCAACGTGCCTTCTTCCGCAAGTTCAAAGCATCCGGCACGACGTTCCTGCGCACCTGTAAATGCGCCCTTTTCGTGTCCGAAGATCTCACTTTCAATCAGGGTTTCCGGGATGGCCGCGCAGTTCACCGCAACGAACGGCTTATTCCGGCGGCCGCTGAACATGTGCAGCGCACGCGCAGCCAGTTCTTTACCGGTGCCGCTTTCGCCCGTGATCAGAACACTGACATTGTTCGGAGCAATGCGCTCAATCAGGTGGAAAATCTCTCGCATATGCGGCGACGATCCCACCAGAGGCCCCAAACGGCCATTTTCTTCAGAAGAGATCTCTACTGCGCTAATCTCTTCGTTTGTTTCTGCTTGCTGCTGCGCATTCTGCAGGATGGTTTTCAGGCGCTGCGGATCGACCGGCTTCTGCAGGTAGTCATACGCGCCCATGCGCATCGCATCCACTGCGGATTCAATCGAACCCTGCGCGGTGAGAACCACAACGGCGACCTTTTGCTGGGGCAGTTCGCCAATGCGGTCCAGCAGTTGCAGGCCGTCCATGCGGGGCATCATCAGGTCCGTGACCACCACATCGGGCGACCAGCGCACCACCAAGTCAAGCCCCATTACGCCATCCACCGCGGTCTCGGTGCGATAGCCCCAGGAAGCAATCAGTTCTGCCAGGCCGGCGCGTGCGTTCGGCTCATCTTCAACGACCAGTACCTTGGTCTGTGCCACTCAGTAATAGACCTTTCAACTTAAGTTCAAGGGTAGGATGCGCTTCTCGTCTGGAAGTTTGCGTATGCTTATTCTGTGCTGCCCTATGAAATCAGTGTCGCAGAGGTTGCGCAGATGCGCGCATCCCAAACCCCTTTTGTTCTGTTGGACGTTCGCGAACCATGGGAGATTGAAACCGCGCATATCGCCGGGAGTAAAGATATTCCTATGAATGACATACCTGCGCGGGCCAACAACGAGCTGGATCCGGATGCGCATATTGTCGTCCTTTGCCACCATGGCGCACGATCATTGTCTGTAACTGCCTGGCTGCGCCGCGAGGGCTACGACAACGTGCAATCCGTGGCTGGCGGCATTGAGCAGTGGTCGCGGGAGATCGACAACAGCGTCCCGCGCTACTGATTTTGCTGGATTTTCGCAGGAATCAGAGGCTCAGGGCTCATCGTAAAAAGCTGAATCGGTGCTGACTGAGATATCGGGTCGGCCAGATACCGTGACTCGGATCGCGTGATGCTCATGCAGTGTGTGGGCTGCTTGGGCGTCAAACGCGACGGAGTAGTACGGGGTCGCGTCTGCCAAACCTGATCGAATCTGATCGCCAAGGCTCCCGTGATCCATCACAGCGCCTCCGGTGTGGATCGCAAATACCTGGAGAGACAGATTTCCAGCTGTCGCCTGATGTTCGGATGTGACGTCCGCAAGAAAGCCTTTATAGCCGCTGCCGGAAGCATGCGGGTAGCCGACGTTGTAAACCGTAATCTGCGCTGCTCTCAGCGCGTTGGTAAGGGCTACGACACTGTCAAAGTAGCCCAGTTGTGTTCGAGCGCTGTCGCTGGTGAATTCCGATTCTGTGAGCATTGGCCAGCCGCGTCCCAGCCAGAAGAGCAGGCACCTTCCGGGAGAATCCTGCTGCCAGTGGGCTAGATATTCAAGAGCCGGGATGGAACGCTGAAACCTGCGGTTGAGATTCGAGAGCTGTTGGCTCCTGGCAGCGCCGTCGCTCTGTTCTTTCTTGATGGTCGATAATTCGACCGAGTTACTTCTGCCAAACGCAGACGTGTCATAGCCTTCCTCCATGTGCGAGGTCAGCGGCAGCTCTTTCAGTTGGGCCGTAAGACTCGCCGAATCGCGAGTTGCTTCTCCGACTGAGGTTGCGGCATCTGTCACCAGGGCAAGCGAAGTTGGATAAGGGAGCGTGCCGCTCGTTGATTCCAGAAAGGATTCCAGGGACTTTTGCTGCTCTGTCAGATCTTTCCGAGAATTGTTCACGGTGTCGAGTACGACAACGACATGAACCGGCTCCAGCGAATGCAGGCCTGTCATCTCCCTAAAGGATTCCAACGGTTGAGGCTTCCCGTTGTCCAGCAGAACGATGTCCTGTTGCGACAGATGTGACGCGGGAGCGCCGGAAGCATCTTTCATCACAAGGTTCAGAATGATGTGATGTTCTGCTCTCCACTCGGCCTTTCGATCCTCAAGCGACTTCAGATGCGGCTCGTGTTGCTGCGAAAGTAATGGAACGCAAAGCAGTAAAGCCGCAGCTGCAAACCGCATCATTCGCCCCTCTCGGTCTCATAGTACTAAGTCCGTTTTGGATAGGGTCTAGTCGGCGGTCGGCTCAGCGATGTTGTCGATGGTGATGATGCGGACGCTCCCAGTGGACTTCTCCAGCTTCATTCCAAGCTGCTTTTCTAGCGCCTTCGTCAGGGTGGGGCCTCCACCGGCGTCTTCCGCTCCCGGGGCTGCGCTTGGGCCGCCAATCTCGGGATGAAACTCCAACGACATGTCGTAAGTGCCGGTAAGGCCCGTGCCATCGACCGTGGATCGCAAGGCGAGTCCACCTGCCATGCCGCCCACGCCACCAATCAGCTTGCTCGCGTCGGCCATCGAGACGTCCACCAGGCCAAGGTGGAATATGCCATCAGGCAGGCGATAGAGTGTCAGGCCACACTTCGGTGTCTCGTGTGAGCCGGGTTCCGGAGCCTTACTGAACTTCACGCCGCCCGTTTGAGGAACGCAGGTTTCCCCAACAGCATGAGGCTTGATCTGTGGGCCGAGTACGCCGGGCTTGATCAGGACAAGTTTATTGACAGCCATCTCTTTGCTGTCTTCATGCGTCTTGAGCGCGAACCGTTCGATCAAGAGGGTTCGCGTCATGGTGCGAACCTCTTCAAGACTGGCTGAACCCTCGGGCCTGGCGACAATCGTATACATCCGGCTTCGGGTCCAATCAGGCAGTTTGTCCATGGTCGGGTTCATCTGCCCGATTTCGGAAATGTTGAGTGCAAAGGTGAGGAATGCCGCCGCTGGCGCAGTCATAGTCAGCAAGCCAGGCGGTGGTGGCACTTTTCCGATTCCAGGCAACATCCAATCCAGTCCCTCGGGACGGGCTCCCGGCGCTGCGGGCCGTACAGATGCTGTTTGGAATGCAAGTGGCTTGGACTCTTGTGCGTCAGCCGTTGCAACGGTGCCGGGAAGCATCGACAACGCAATCAGGCACGCTGCTGTTCGGATGTTCGAGAGAATCATCGATTTTCTCCATGGTGAAACATGCAGTTCTACGTGTACTAGTACGGATAGTACACGTAGAACTGCCATTGCAACAGAGAAATTGAAAAGGGGCGGCTATACCTCAATCTTTGAGAACAGGTAAGCGCCCAGCACCAGGAAGCCACAGGTGATCGCAGCCAGAATGCCTGCATCCAGCGCCGGAGAGAATTGCCAGTGATTGATCAACGCCCCACGCAGGCCGTCCACACCGTAGGTCAATGGGTCGAGATGGGTGATGACCTTCATGACGGGGCCAAGATTCGCCAGAGGATAGAGCGCGCCGCTAAGGAAGTAAATGGGCATGACCAGGAAGTTCATCACCAACTGGAATCCCTGCATGTCTTTAATCACAGAGCCAATGGCCGTTCCCAGCGCGGAGAACAGCATGGCCACCAGGAAGACAAAGACAAACGCATAAGGAAGCGACAGCCAGTGTTCTGGTCGGAAGCCAAAGAGCAGGCAGATGAGCAGCACCAGCGTGCCCTGAATCATGGCAACGGTTGCGCCGCCGAGCGTGCGTCCGGTCATAATTTGCAGACGCGACACGGGCGCTACCAGCGTTTCTTTCAGGAATCCAAACTGACGATCCCACAGCATGGCGATGCCGTTGAATACGGATGAGAACAGAATGGTCATGCCGATGATGCCCGGCGCGATGAATTGCAGATAGCTACCCAGACCTGCCTGTCGAAAGACGGGGCTGAAACCCGCTCCAAAGGCAAACAGGTAGAGGCAGGGCTGCGCCAGCGAAACGATCACCTGCACGCGCGAACGGATATAACGCTTCAGTTCCCGAAGCCACAGAATGTAAATTGCACCCATCGTCCTATCGCCTCCACATCTGGGCCATCTGCCGCAGGCCAGCCTTTGCGTCCGCACCTTCGTCACGCAGCGACGAACCCGTCAGCGCCAGAAATGCCGCTTCCAGTGATTCCGTGTTCGTCTGCTCCTTCAACTCTGCCGAGGTCCCCTGAGCCACGATGGAGCCGTGATCCATGATGGCGATGCGATGCGCCACACGGTCGGCCTCATCCATGTAATGCGTCGTGAGAAAGACGGTGGTCTTCTCGCTCTCGTTCAATGCCTTTACATGTGTCCAGAGCTGGTTGCGGCTCTGCGGATCAAGGCCCAGCGTGGGCTCGTCCAGGAAGAGAATCTTCGGCGTATGAAGGAACCCGCGCGCAATCTCCAGCCGGCGCTTCATGCCGCCGGAGAAGGTCTTCACCATGGCATCCTTGCGATCCCACAGTTCGAAAGTCTTCAGCAACACTTCAATGCGTTCGGCACGGACTTTGCGCGGCACGTGGTACAGCACGCCGTGCAACTCCATGTTTTCCCAAGCGGTTTGTTCCTGATCCAGGCTGGGGTCCTGGAAGACGATGCCAAAACTCTTCCGTGCCGCAATCTGGTTGCGGTTGGGGTCTTTGCCATCCAGTTCAATGGTGCCGCTGGTGGGACGCAGCAGCGTGGTCAGCATCTTGATGGTGGTGGATTTTCCCGCGCCGTTCGGCCCGAGGAAGGCGAAGATCTCGCCCTGTTCCACGTCAAAGGTAATGTCCTTCACGGCGGTGAAATCGCCAAAGGTGCGGACAAGATTTCGTACACGGATCATTGTGCGTATCTCCCGTGGGGCTGCAGACAAGCCTGAACAGTATCGCTCTGTTGCCTCTCGCAAAACGCGTCATGACAGGAAAATGTTCCCGGCTGCCGTAAGGTGTGACAATTCTTTCCGCAATCCGGCAGACTGTTACGGACAACAACGCTTTACTCTGGAAAACCTTCGAAAATGGCCATCGTAGCTGGAGCAGATTTTGGAACACTCAGCGTCCGTGTGACGCTGCTGGACAGTGAACGCGGACGCCTGGGAACAGCCTCCGCATCGTATCCGTTGAATCGCAAGCGTGACGATCCGGATTTCGCCACGCAGTCCCACGTCGCGCAGATGGACGCGCTGGTGCAGGCCACGCACGAGGTGTTGGCGCAAACCGGCGTGAACGGCGCGGATGTACAGTCCTTCGCTTTGGACACCACCGGGTCAAGCGTCGTTCCTGTCGACGCCTCGATGCAGCCGCTGGACGACTACTACCTGTGGTGCGATCACCGTGCCCTGAACGAAGCGCAGGAGATCACCGCGCTGGCCCACGAACGCGGTCTTGAGGCCATTGAGTGGTGTGGTGGCGTGTACTCGCACGAGTGGGGATGGGCGAAGCTGCTCCATTGGCTGCGGCATAACCCGGAGAAACGCGCGCAGTTCGCGTCGGCCTTTGAGCATTGCGACATGGTGGCCGCAACGTTGAGCGGCATTACATCGCCACGCGATGCGAAACGCAGCGTTTGCGCGTTGGGCCATAAGTGGCTTTGGAATCCGAAGTGGGATGGTTTCCCGCCGGAGGAGTTCCTTGTTGCCGTTGACCCTCTGCTCGCCGGCGTCCGCGAAAAGCTGCAGGGCGAGGTGCTGACCTCAGATCATCTTGCTGGTCATCTCGACACGGCGTGGGCAGAGAAGCTAGGTCTAAAGGCGGGTATCCCGATTCCTGTTGGCGCTTTCGACGCCCATTGGGACGCCATCGGAGCTGGCTGCCGTGAAGGGGATGTCGTCAACGTCGTTGGAACATCTACCTGCATCATCGCCATGCAGCCAAAGACGACGTTGATCCCCGGCGTATGCGGGGTTGTGCCTGGTAGTGTGCATCCGCAATACACCGGCGTTGAGGCGGGCCTGTCTGCCGTCGGCGATATCTTCGATGCCATCGCGAAACGTGCTGGTACCGATGTAAAGACGCTTTCGCAAGGGCTGGAAGCCTTCCGCGCAGGGCAGACGGGCTTGCTTCGTCTCTCTTGGGACAACGGTGACCGCACTGTGTTGGTGCGTAGCGATCTCGGTGGCATCACTCTCGGATGGAACCTGGTCAGCACGGCGCAGGACGAGTTGTTCGCAGCGATTGAAGGCACCGCATTCCACACGCGCATCATCCTTGAGCGTATGGGGGAACATGGTGTCCCGGTGGAACGCGTCATCAACGGTGGCGGCATCCCGCAACACAACCCCACGCTGAACCAGATCTACGCGAACGTGTTCAACAAGCCGGTGCTGGTGCCTGCTTCGTCCACGACAAGCGTAGGCGCAGGCATCTTTGCGCAAATGGCTGCGGGTTCGTTTGCGACTCTCGAAGAAGCGCAGGAGCGCATGTGTCCGCAGTACAAGGTCTATGAACCGGACCCGGATGCGGTGGTGATCTACCAGCAGTTGTATCCGCTGTATCGCCGCGTCTACGAAAGCTTCGGCGATCGCAGCGCTGCGCCACAGTCGTTGACGGAAGTACTGCATGATCTCCGTGAGATTGCAGCCAGAAGCCGTGGCGCACACTAAAAGCCGTTATCCTGCTCATGGAGAAGTTGGCACATGAGCAAGAATCCGCTTGAAGTGTGGTTTGTTACAGGCAGTCAACATCTGTATGGCCCCGGTCCGCTGGCACAGGTGGCAGAAAACGCCGGCACGATTGCATCTTCGCTCGACGGGCAAGATGCAATCCCTGTGCGCGTGGTGGCAAAGCCTGTCATGGTTTCGGCGGACAGCATCCTGAAGCTGTGCCAGGAAGCAAATGCTGCGGATAACTGCATCGGCCTGGTGTTGTGGATGCACACCTTCTCACCGGCCAAGATGTGGATTGCCGGACTGAAGGCGCTGCGCAAACCCTTCCTACATCTGCACACACAGTTCAATCGCGAACTGCCGTATGCCTCCATCGACATGGACTTCATGAATCTGAACCAGGCGGCGCACGGTGATCGCGAATTCGGATTCATAACGGCGCGCCTGCGCCTCGCACGCAAGGTGGTCGTTGGCCACTGGAGCGATGCTGAGACTGTCAACGAAATCGCCACATGGACACGCGCTGCGCTAGGTTGGCATGAATCGCAACATCTGAAGGTCGCACGGTTCGGCGACAACATGCGCAACGTTGCTGTGACCGAAGGCGACAAAGTCGAAGCGCAAAGTGTCTTTGGCTATACCGTCTCCGGCTTTGGCATCGGCGATCTCACTGAGCGCATGAATGCTTTTAGTGATGCTGAGGTTGCCGCGCTTGTACAGGAGTATCGCGATACCTACACGATCACGTCGCAGCATGATCGCGCCGATTCGCTGACAGTATCGGCACGCATTGAGCTTGGTCTTCGAGCGTTTCTCACCGAAGGCGGCTTCGGCGCGTTCACGGATACCTTCGAAGATCTGCACGGCATGCGCCAGTTGCCCGGCATTGCCACGCAGAGGTTGATGGCTTCTGGCTTTGGTTTTGGCGGTGAAGGCGATTGGAAGACGGCGGCTCTGGTTCGCATCATGAAGGTCATGGCGCAGGGACTTTCCGGTGGCACGTCGTTTATGGAGGACTACACCTACGACTTTGCAGGAAAGCCCTCCATCCTGGGTTCGCACATGCTGGAGATTTGCCCGTCCATTGCGGAGAGCAAGCCTTCGCTTGAGGTGCATCCTCTCGGTATTGGTGGCAAGGAAGATCCGGTCCGCCTCGTCTTCAACTCACCGGCGGGCCCAGCGATTGTCGCCAGCATCGTGGATATGGGCAATCGCTTCCGCATGATCGTGAATGAGATCGATGCGGTGAAACCCGCTCACGATCTGCCAAAGCTGCCGGTGGCACGTGTATTGTGGCATCCAAAGCCAAGCCTGAAGGTTGCTGCTGCTGCGTGGATCTACGCAGGTGGTGCTCATCACACTGGCTATTCGCAGGTTCTGACGATGGAGCACATGGCAGACTTCGCGGAGATCGCAGGTATAGAACTGGTGCGCATCGACGAAGAGACCAAGCTGCACACCTTCCGCAATGAACTTCGCTGGAACGACGCAGCCTACAAGCTGCTGTAACGGGAGATGGGATGCTGTTAAAGGAACTACGCGAAGAAGTATTGGAAGCAAATCTGGAACTGGTGCGCCGCGGCCTGGTGCTTTACACCTTTGGCAACGCTTCGGGCGTCGACCGTGAGCAGGGACTCGTCGTCATCAAGCCGTCTGGTGTGGACTACGGCAAGCTCAAACCCGAGCACATGGTTGTAACCACCATGGACGGCGAAATCGTCGAAGGGAATCTGCGGCCGTCTTCTGATCTGGATACGCACACGTTGCTATATCGCGAGTTTCCATCGATCGGCGCTGTGGTCCACACGCATTCTGACTATGCGACGAGCTTCGCACAGGCCGGTTTGCCTATTCCCGCGCTCGGAACCACGCATGCTGATTACTTCTACGGCCCTGTGCCGGTGACAGCGGCGCTCAGTGACGAAGCGGTTCAGGGCCGTTACGTTCATGAGACAGGTCTGGCAATTGTCGAATACTTCCGCCAGGGAGAAGACGGTCAGCCCATCGACCCACTCGCTGTTCCTGCGTGCCTTGTCGCGGGTCATGCGCCGTTTGTCTGGGGACGGAACGCCCATGATGCCGCACATAACGCCGTGGTTCTTGAGGCCGTTGCAAAGATGGCCTACCAGACGCTGACGTTGCGGGCGAATTGCGAAAGTGTTTCAAAGGCTTTGCTGGATCGCCATTACTTCCGCAAGCACGGCGCATCGGCAACTTACGGACAGTGCTAGGCTGCTGCGTCCTGCAGCCATCGCACCATCTGCGACGTGTCGACTAAGCCTGCCTGCTGACGGACGAGTTCGCCATTGCGAAAGATAGCGAAGTTTGGGATACCGCGGATGTTGTACCGCGCCGAAAGCTGTGGGTTTGCCTCGGTGTCCACCTTCACCACCAAGCCGCGTCCCGCCATCTGTTTCGCAGTCTCTGCAACATAAGGCGCTGCCATGCGGCACGGTCCACACCACGCGGCCCAGAAATCCACCAGCACGGGCACGCGTGCCTTCTGCAGAATCTCATCGAAGAGCGCCACATCGGCGGCGATAGGCTCACTCACGGCAGGCAGCGGCTGTTTACAGGAGCCACAACGCCCGGTATCCGCGAGATGCTGCACCGGGATGCGATTCTTGGTTCCGCACGCTTGACAGGCTCGAATCACTGGCATCTCTTCCTCCCGGCCTACAAGAAACATCTTTATCTTCGACGAGTAACGAAATCAAGTCGTTTCAAGGATGCATAGAAAGGCCCTGCCGAAGCAGGGCCTCTTGTTGGTCCAGACACGTGTTTAGAACGAAATGCGACCGCTGAAACGAAGCGTACGGTTGCTGGTGGACAGCACACTCTGGATCTGGCCAAAGCCGCTGTTGTTTACGTCGGCAACGGGCTGTCCCCATTGCGGTGTGTTGGTTACGTCAAAGCTCTCAGCTTTGAACTGGAACTTGAACTCACGCCAGATGGGAATGTTGCGGGTGATACCCACATCCAGGTTGAAATAGCCGGGACCGCGAACAGAGTTGCGGCCAACATTGCCGTTAGCGTTTGCGTTGGGCAGCTTGGTGAAGTTGCCGTTGTTCACGAAGTAGTACGGGTACGTCGTTGATCCCGTGGTGTAGCGCGTTCCTGAGATTGTCGGTTTTGACACCATGTTCGGAACGACGGTGTCGCCGTTGCCGTTCTGCGATCCATCCGTGATCTGGAACGGTTTACCGCTGTAGTAAGTCGTGATCGTGTTCAAATCCCATCCGCCCAAAAGGATTCCCGCGAAACCGGATTGAAAGAATTGGCGTCCGGGGCCGAAGGGAAGTTGATACACCGTCCACAACGAATTCATGTGCGGGCGGTCATAGCCGGATAACGCGAAGTTCCGTTTGAACAATCCCTGCGTGCTGAAAGCCGGTGTACCCAGGGTGGAGTCTGCATCCCAGTTGTTCATGTACTTCGAAAACGTGTAACTGTAGCCAAACTGCAGTGACCGCAACTGACGATCCGTTAGCTGTACCTGCAAGCCGGAATACTCTTCATCTCCAAGTGGCAAAACGTTGAGGATGGTTCCGGTATAGCGCAGGGCACCGCCGGGCGCATTCGCATTTGCGAAAAGGGGACGGCTGGCAGCGCCAAGCGGACTCACGCCACCCGCATTGATGTCGATACCTTCGACCTGCCGTACGTGATGTGTGCCAACATAGCCAGCACTCACTACAAGGTCATGCGCAAGGTCGCGATCGATAAAGAGGTTCCAGGCTTCGATATAACCACGGCGCCATTTCTGCGGGGCAGTTTGTGTCGTGTAGTTATAAGGCATTGGAACGATGCCGCTGGAGATGTCAGGCGTAGTGATCGTCGGGATGCCAGCCGTCAGTGTTCCGCTGGGCAACGTGTTCATGTTTGGCGCGGCGGCGTTGGCTCCCGTCAAAGAACCCGCCGGAACGTAGTTATTGGAACCAGTGTTATTCAGTGTGATCAAGGCAGGATAAGCATCGCGGAAGAAACGGTAGTTTTCCGGGTCAACGGTGATGCCCGCGCCAGAACGGATGACGGTCTTTTCATCAATGCGGTAGTTGATGCCAAAGCGGGGAACGATCATGCCCCAGCCCACATTTTCGCCTGTGTCTGTCGGGATATTGCCGCGTCCACCAATCAACACATTGCTTGTCGCCGGGTCGAAGCGAAAGACACCGGTGTGATCGCGATTCGCAAATGGATAGTACTCATAGCGAAGGCCATAGTTGATGGTCAGGTTTGGCGTTGGTTTCCAGGTGTCCTGCGCATAAAAGCTGAACACTGAAAAGCGAGGACCGTTCGGCTGGAATGTCTGTACCGTCTTACCAATTGCCTGTGGCATTCCGAGCAACAGGTCGGCAACGGCTCTGTAGTAGTTGGGGCCATCTGCTGCTACGCCACTGTTATTGCCCGTCACACCACCAGTGAATGTGAACTGGCCGCGCGGACCGGCATTATTCGCCTGCAAGTGATTAATCGCGGAGTGCACATACTCGCCGCCGAAGCGGAAGTTATGCTGCCCGTGAATGTAAGTTCCATTCAGATTGGCGACATATTGCATGTCGCGGAACTGAAATGGATTCGACTGGATGTAATTGCCGAAGCTGGAATTGTTGGCAACAATGAAGCCTGGTGTACCCGACTGGAATGGCGTAGATCCATTTGTGCCCGGAATACCGAGAGTGTCCAGGCCAACGTTCGTTCCATAGTCCGGTGCCTTCGAGGCGAGGTTAATACGAACAAAGCCAGCATTGGCATCGATCAGGAAGTTCGGTGTAAAGGTGTGCGTTGCACCAAGGCCAACGTTCTGGATCATGCCCGGTGCAGTACCCGGCTGTCCGCCATCCCATGTGTTGCCGATAGCATTGCCCAACGCTGGCGGATCAATGATCAGCGAACGTCCCGTCGAGTAGCGTCCAAAGAAAGTCGTCTTGGATGTCGGGTTATAGCTAACCTTCGCGTCGTATGAGGAGCGGTCATATTGCAACACGGCGCCGCCGGGATAGTTACCGGAAGTTCCCCCGACTTTCTCCGTAGGTAGCAGAGCAAGAATCTTCTGCGCTGCGGTGCTCAGACGCCCTGCGGGAATGACATTACCTGCAAATGGAGTACGTCCGGACCCGTTAGCGTTGCCTGTAGTGGGGTCGTAAATCGTGGTTCCTGTGCCTGCAAAATTTCCATTGCGCAAGGCCGCCAGGGGAACCGTCATTGCGGAGCCAGTCTTGAACTGTCGCAGCGAAACGCGGTTGTAATTGAAGAAGAAGAACAGCTTGTCCTTGATGATCCGGCCGCCGATGTTGCCGCCGTACTCGTTGTAAATGTTCTTTGGTGTGATCGGTGTCGTCGTATAGCGAGTGAAATACTGGCGCGCATTGAATTGCGCGATCGAGTTGTACTCCCAGATACCGCCGTGGAAGTTATTTGTGCCGCTCTTTACGATCAGGTTCGCGGCAATACCACCGGCCGCACCCTGTTCCGCGTTGAAGCTATTCGTGACGATGTTGGCAGATTCGATGGAATCCGTCGGCGGAATGTACGCCACTACGGACTGTAGCCAGGGATAACCCACGGCGGCGCCGTCAATCTTGGTGGAGTTCACCGTGTTCACAATGCCGTTTGCTGTAACGGCTTGCGTGCGGCCGGGGTTACCTGCCTGCGAGTTGTTTTCCGTCGGCGGAGGAACGCCCGGAATCAACCGATACAGTCCCTGGAAGTTACGACCGGCGGTCGAAGTCGTGGGCAGTTCCTGTACTTGCGTCGGTGAAATTTCATAATTCACGTCGGCGCGCTCGGTCTGCAGAGCTGGCGGCGCCGTATTCACGTTGACGGATTCGGTCACATTGCCAACAGTCAGCGCCACGTCGATGCGGCGGGTCTGGTTCGCGCTGATGGGGATGCCCTGTGAGGATGATGTCCCGAAGTTTGCCGCAGTAAAGGTGACGTTGTATGTGCCCGGAGGCAGGTCCGTGAACTGATAACCACCGTTGCTATCGGAGGTTGAGGAACGCTTGAAACCGGTCGCGGGGTTTTCCGCCGTGACTGTCGCTCCAGGAACCACGGAGCCTGTGGCATCGGTCACCACGCCCGTCAAACCGCCGTAAAGGGTCTGGGCATAACCGGCGACAGGCATCAGGAGAATCGGCGTTGCTAAAGCGAAGGAGCGTAAAACGCAGGATGTGCTGAGCTTAAAGGGCATAGGGAACCGGTCCACCTTGATTAGCTAAAGCGTGCGAACTATAGACCGGCCAGGATTCTGTGGTCAACGCTTTTTTAGACGACAGGTGAAGCGGACCTATACAATAGGTCGTCGGAAGCGCTTCCGAATTATTCCCAGGGAAGTGATATATCTTCTTGGTCTTACGTCGTTCGGAGTGGCATACTTGCAAACCATGGCAGCGGAACGCATTCCAATCAACACGCTAGCGTCGCGAGTAACGGATTTTGTCTTCGAGTACATACGGGAGAATGGCCTCTCCACGGGCGACTCGCTTCCATCCGAACTGAAGACCAGCACAGAGCTGAAAGTCAGTCGCGGCGTGGTGCGAGAGGCGTTTCATTCTCTTGAAGTTGCCGGGATTATTGAAAAGGGAAACGGTCGTTCGCCCAAGGTTGGAACGCTGGACAGCGGTTTTCTGACGCAACTTTTGCTTCATGCCGTTTCCACGCAGCAGATTTCGACCGAGCAGGTGATGGATGTCCGCACTGCTGTTGAAGTGCGATCGGCTGAATTGGCGGCTCTGAGGCGCTCTCGAGCCGATATCCAGCAATTGCGGGCGGCCATCACTGGCATGAAGCAATCCATAGAGAATGCGTCAGATTTCGTGGAGCACGACGTCAGTTTTCACAGCATCATCAACCGCGCCACAGGCAATCTATTGGTGGATGTGATCGGTTGCGCGATGCACGGTTGCATGCGCCAATCGATGCGCAGCGGCATCCTCCAGAGGCGAAAAAAGACGGAGATGTTGGAGGTCGTTCAGGCCCATGTCCGCATCGCGGATGCTATTGAAGATCGCGAACCGGCCAAGGCGGGTATGTGGATGAAGCGGCACTTTGCCGACGCGAGAAGGGCTCTCCGGCGAGCGCAAGTCGTTTAAATCATTTCTCCAACCTGTACGATAGGTAGTGACGTTTTGTGAAGGGTGAAGCCGCAGTTTCAGATTGCGGATGCTAGGTGAGACTGAAGTCATGGCACTCGATTTACGTTCGTCTTCTACCTGTCGATGGGACTTGCTGAGTCTCGGCGAGGTGATGCTTCGCTTTGATCCGGGTGAGGACCGCATCAGCCGTACGCGCAATTTCCGCGTGTGGGAAGGTGGCGGCGAATACAACGTGGCGCGTGGATTGCGTCGCTGCTTTGGCTTGCGCAGTTCGGTGGTCACGGCGCTCGTCGATAACCCCGTTGGCAGGCTAGTGGAAGACCTGATGCTGCAGGGCGGTGTCGATCTGAGCCACGTACTCTGGACAGAATTCGACGGCATCGGCAGCGAAGCGCGCAACGGCATTTACTTTCTTGAACGTGGTTTCGGCAACCGACCCGCCATGGGCATGATGGACCGCGCTCACACCGCCATTGCGCAGATCAAGCCGGGCGATGTGAACTGGGATGAGATCTTCGGGCAGGAAGGCGTTCGCTGGTTTCACACGGGCGGCATCTTCTGCGCGCTGTCAGATTCAGCCGCTGCTGTGGCACGTGAGGCGATGGAGTCAGCGAAGCGCCACGGCGTTGTGGTCTCGTTCGATTGCAACTATCGTCCATCGCTTTGGCGCGATCGCGGCGGACGGATTGCTGCCAGCCGTTTGAATCGTGAACTGGCGCCTATGGTCGATGTCTTGTTTGGTCATGACGGAGACCTGTCTGCTGAAATCTGCGAGGCATCTGGCGGACCGCCGTGGCATGACAGTGCAAGTTACGCGGCGATGGCGGAACGGATTCAAAGCGAGTTTCCGAATATCCATGTCATCGCTACGACAATGCGCAAGGTGCGCACAGCCAATCGAAATGACTGGGGCGCGTTTGCGTGGATGGATGGTGTGGTGGAGGAGAGCATCCGCTATCTGGATCTTGAGATTCTGGACCGCGTTGGCGCAGGCGATTCTTTTGCCTCCGGCCTGCTCTACGGCTTGATGGAAGGCAAAGATCTGAAATGGTCGTTGGATTGTGGCGTAGCTCATGGAGCGCTGACCATGACGACTCCGGGTGACAGCTCTATGTCCACGCTGACGGAAGTGATGCATGCCATGGATGGCAAGGGGAGCGGCGTGCAGCGTTAGCGCCTGTACGAGGAGAAGAAGTATGAAGAAGACTGAAGTTCTGCAGGCGATTCGTGAAGTTGGTGTACTGCCCGTTCTGCGCGCCAGTTCTGTTGATACGGCCATGCAGCTTGCCGAAGCGATTGCAGAGGGTGGCGTTTCTGCAATGGAAGTGACCATGACCGTGCCGGGCGCCATCGAAGTAATCCGCCGCCTGGTGAAGGATCGCCCAGACCTGCTGGTTGGCGCGGGAACGGTGCTGGACCCTGAGACCGCGCGTATGTGCATCGCAGAGGGTGCGCAGTTTGTCGTGAGCCCCGCCATCAATCTGGAGACGATTGCTCTATGCCATCGCTATTCCATCGCAGTACTTCCCGGAGCACTTACTCCCACAGAAGTTGTGACTGCGTGGCAGGCTGGTGCGGACATCATTAAGGTGTTCCCGGCCAGCGCCATGGGCGGTGCGAAGTATCTGCATTCGCTGAAAGCCCCACTGCCGCAGATTGAACTGATCCCAACGGGTGGCGTGAATGTGTCCACTGCGAAAGACTTCCTTGCAGCAGGAGCATATGCATTAGGAGTTGGTGCGGATTTGGTGGACGAAAAGGCCTGCTTTGAAAAACGCCTGCACGAAGTCACTGGAGTTGCCGCAAAGTATGCAGGCATCGTGCGCGAATTCCGCGCGGCGAACGCGTAGTTACTTCACTGAGAGTTCGACTGCTGCTGCGGCTTTCACCGGCCTCAGCAGCAGGATCAATACTCCTGAGAGCAGCAGCGATACAGACATCAGCAGATAGCCAGCCTTCGAACTGCCCGTTGCTCCCTGCAGATAGCCCACAAGATAACTTCCCAGGAACGACCCCAGCGCGCCCATACTGTTGATGAGCGCCATCACTTCTCCCGCAACATTCGCAGGCAGCATCTCCGGAATGATCGCGAAGAACGGGCCGTACGGCGCATACATGCATCCACCGGCAACGATGAGAAATCCGAAGGCAATCCAGAAGCTTGTATCCGCTGCCAGATACGACCCGAAGAAAGCGCCTCCCGCCAGCAGAAGATACGGCCACACAAATCGCGAACGCGTGGATGCGCGATCACAGAAGTAGCTGTTGATCAGCATCAGCACAATGCTTGCAGCGTAGGGAATCGCGCTCAGAAGGCCAGTAACACCCATGCCTGTCGCAGAGCCTTTGTGCACCATTACGGGCAGCCACAGCACAAAGCCGTAGACGCCGATGGACCACAGTAGGTATTGCACTGACAACAGGATCACGTTCGGATTGCGCAGCGCCGCAGCCATGTTCGGAACGGCTGGCAACGACGATTGTTCCGCCGCCAACACCATGTTCAGTTCCAATCGACTTTCGCTGGTGGTCCAGTGCGCGTCCTGCGGCTTATCGCGAACGATGGCGTACCAGATGAATCCCCACAGCACGGACGGCAGACCTTCGATGATGAACGTCATCTGCCATCCAAAGGCGCGAATGATGTAGCCGGTAATGGCCGACATCCAAAGCACAGTAACGGGATTGCCCAGCAACAGAATGGTGTTGGCGCGTGAACGTTCTGAGCGCGTAAACCACTTCGTCAACAGGATCAGCATGCCGGGCAGAATGAAACTCTCTGCGGCACCAAGCAACAGCCGATCAATCGCCAGCAGGGGATAGCTGCGGATCACTCCGGTCAACGCTGCAAGAATGCCCCACGTGCAAAGCGCCAGCGCAATCAGCAGCCGCGCACTGCGTTTGCGCGCATAGGCTGCACCGGGAATCTGAAACAGAAAATAGCCAAAGAAGAACAGCGATCCCAGCAACGCCGATTGCGATGCCGTGATGTGAAGTTCATCCGCCAGCCCGGCAGCCGCGCCAAAGCCGTAGTTCGCGCGGTCCACATATGCAAGGCTGTACGTGACAAAGACAGCGGGGATGATGACGAACCATCGCCGCCGCATATCGGGTCGATTCGCTATCTCAGGACGCATCGACCTTGCAGCGCCATGCGGAGCATCGTCAAAGGGCATTTGGCTACAGCTCTCCTGAGAAAGGCGGTGGCAGGTCTCGACGAGGGTATCGTCCTGCTCTTCACACCGTCAAGAAAGCTGGATTAGCTTACGTGAACCACAGGCCGCCGCTCTTGCTGCGGAATCGCGCGACGCAACACCTCATGCGTCAGTGGTGCCGTATCGCCTTCGCCCAGGAAGAGGAAACGCATGATGTTCACCGCGGGACTGACTTCCGTCCAGCGGAAATATACATGAGGAACTTTGCCCGTGCGTTGCTCCAGGTAGATCAACAGCGCCGCAATTGAATTAGCAATGACAGGGCTGCGCGCGCTCAGAATGCGATGCCGTCCCACGCGCCGTCCCGTCACTTGAAGAGTCTCAGAGAAGTCAGACGCATCGCCGCGAATCACTTCGAAGAAGAACATGCATTCCTGATTGGAAAGATTGTGAAAGTGGCGAATCTTCCAGTCGGCCACATCGAGCACCTGCTCTGCATCTCCTGCCTCAGGGCCGCGCGCCACCAGGCGGATGATTTGATCCTGGTCCTCTTCCAGAATGGCTTCCGCCTCAGGATCCAACTGCACGTCCGAGATACGAAGTTCCGTGGAGCGAAACGCACGGGACACAAAGGAAGAAAACAGAATGGACGCGATGAAGATGGAAGAAATCTTCAAGCCTTCCGGTCGTTCAATGATGTTTGCGATCGTCGTGTAGGTGAAGATGGCTGTCGTTGCCATGAAGATGTAACGCAGTCGTTTTACCTGCACGTTCAGCATCACGGCCACAGAGGCAGATGTGATGAGCACCAGTACGCCGGTTGCGTAAGCTCCAC
Source organism: Terriglobus roseus (assembly GCF_900102185.1). Lineage (NCBI taxonomy): Bacteria > Pseudomonadati > Acidobacteriota > Terriglobia > Terriglobales > Acidobacteriaceae > Terriglobus > Terriglobus roseus. The sequence continues at coordinate 1,513,193 of NZ_LT629690.1, forward strand.
CCTGCGCGTCGACATCCGCATGGAACAGAATGGTGACCAGCGTTGCAATGCCCATGAACACCAGCACCAGAGGACGCGAAGCACGTGCCCATTCCGGAGCCATGCCGAACTTGGGTAGATAACGCGGAATCAGGTTCAGCAATCCAGCCATGGCGGAAGCGCCGGCAAAACCAAGAATCAGGATGGTGACAAGGTCGTAGGTTGTGCCGATCACATTTCCGGCATAGTGGTGTGCCAGCCACGCCATGGCGCGTCCGTTCGCGTCTCCGCCGGGCTGGAATGCCGCAGGTGGAATCAACACCGTGGTGATGACACTGGTAGCGATCAGGAACACGCTCATGATTGCCGCTGCTGTCACCAGCAGATGGCGTGCATTTTTCACGCGTTCTTCCTGATCTTTTGCCTTAATCAGGGGCATAACCGCCACGCCGGTTTCAAATCCGGAAAGGCCTAGTGCCAATCGAGGGAACAGCAGCAGCGCGATGCCAAACATCATCCATGGGCTCTGATGCCGGTCCGCAATGGCCATCCGCCAGCCATGCAGCGTCTCTGGATGATGCAGAATCTCACGCACTCCCGCCACCACAACTACCGCGTTCAGCACGAGGTAGCTTGTGACGAGCAACACCGCAACGCCGATGGCTTCTTTGAAGCCCTTCAGGAAGATGCCGCTGAGAATTGCCAGAATCAGCAGCGTGACCACCACCTGGTGGTCAACCCACGCGGGCATCAGCGGGTTATGGATCAAGTGGGCCGCGCCGTCAGCTGCGGACAGCGTCATGGTGATGATGAAGTCCGTTGTCGCGAACCCCAGCAGAATCAGCACGAATATCTTGCCGAACCAAGCAGGGAACAGCGACTGCAGCATCGCAATCGAGCCCTGGCCATATGGGCTGGCCTGGCAAACGCGCCGATAAATTGGCAGCGCGGCAAACAGCGTAACCAGCACTAACACCAGCGTAGCCAGCGGGGATAAGACACCTGCGGCCAGAAAAGCAATGCCCGGCTGGTATCCCAAGGTGGAGAAGTAATCTACTCCGGTCAGGCACATCACCCGCCACCAGGCATTTTGTGCCTCCGGTTGGTGCGCGCTCGGTACGTTCAGGTCGGCTAGCAGCCAGTCAGGAAAGCTCATTGATTGTTGGGAGTATCCAGCCAAGTATAAGGTTGGTTTCGAATTAGGCTACCCGGCGGCAGGTTCCGGCGCACTTTCTACTAACGATTTACCGTCCATTTGCAATTGCCCACTGCAGTTTGCGCTACGCTGATTGCGGGTACCGCCTGTTACCGGGGTACAGGGAGACTGCAATCAGCGTGAGCCAGACTATCTTTTTGCTGGAAGACGATGCGGATATTAGCCGGTTAGTCCGCTACCAACTGGAGGCGAACGGATTCATCGTCCAGGCCTTTGCGAATGCCGGAGAAGTGCTTCCGGCAGCCGAACGGAAGGCTCCGGGACTGTTCCTGCTGGACATCATGGTGCCTGGTGGCGATGGCCTGGATCTGTGCCGCCGTCTTCGCCTGAATCCTGCACTGAGCTCCATTCCAGTGATTTTCCTGACCGCGCTGGCTTCTGAGAGCGATCGTGTCCACGGTTTGGAATTGGGCGCAGATGACTACATCACCAAGCCCTTCAGCACGCGCGAGCTTCTGGCTCGTGTAAAGGCTGTACTGCGCCGCTTTGAGCGGCATGAGCCTGCGGAAACCATCCGCATGGGCGACATTGAGATTGATAGCGGCGCCATGCAGCTTCGCGTGCGCGGAGAAGTGGTCACCACCACCGCAACCGAGTTCCGCCTGCTGGATTATCTTGCACGTCATCCAGGACGCGTCTTCAGCCGCGACCAGTTGCTGGACGCCGTTTGGGGCGATGCTCGCTTCGTCACGCCGCGATCGGTTGACGTATACGTGCGCCGCATCCGCGAAAAGATTGAAGACGACGCCGAAGATCCGCGTTACCTGAAGACGATGCGCGGCGCGGGCTATCGCTTTGAGCGTCCGGACCGCATTGCGCAGACGCTGACTGTAGCCGCTGTCACGGAATAAGAACGTAGACTCCGTAAGTGACGCGTCCGTTGCACAATCCGCTGATAGCACTCTTGCTCGCTTTGCTGGCGGGTGTTGCGCTCCTGTTGTTGGTGGCGCAGCATCCCGGCTGGCAGTGGGCCGCTGTGACTCTCTTTGCTGTGATCCTTCTGCTTTGCGGCATGGCGGTACGAAGCGCAGTGCTGCGCCGTGCCGAGGCTGCAGCAAAGGCCATTGCGCAGATTGGTGCTGTACCCGCGCAACAGATCTCATCCGGCTCTGGCGAATCGGTTCGCATCTTGCAGCCGGTGTTTTCCGCAGTAAGAAGTTCTGCGGAAGCCGTCGATCGTGACCGCGAACGCCTTCTTGAAAGCCGTCACCAACTGGAAGTGCTTCTTGAGGGCATGCAGGACGCCGTGCTCGGCCTCGATACGGCTGGGCGAGTGCAATGGAGTAACTCCGCGATGCAGCGTCTTATGCAGCGTGAAGGACCGGGTGTTTCCGTTCGTCATGGACGCGCACTGGTACACACCTTCCGTGATCCCGCAGTACTCGCCTGTGTGCAGGGAACGCTCGACAACGGAACAACCCAGGAATGCCGTAGTGAACTCCTGCTGCATGGCAGCGTCTTTCATGTAACGGCCTCGCCGCTTCCTGGCGGGGGCGCAGTCGTGGTGTTACGCGACACCACACGCTTTGAAGCCGTAGAGCGGCAGCAACGCGACTTCGTAGCAAATGTGTCGCATGAACTACGCACCCCCCTCACTTCCATCGTTGGTTACGTGGAAACGGTTTTGGATACTGAACCGCTTTCGCCCGCTGCGAATGAATTTCTGGAAACAGTGCTGAAGAATGCGTCACGCATGCACCGCCTGACGGAAGACCTGTTGATGTTGGCAAAGGTCGAGCGCGGCGATGTGATTCTTGATCCTCTGCCCATTTCGGCGGAACTCCTCGTACGCGACGCTCTGCGCACAGTCTCCGGAGCGCCGTATGCCGAAGACGCGAAGCTCGAAATCGGCGAAGCCACAGAGCAGCGCGTCATGGCCGACGAACACGCGGTCCTTCAAGTGCTGGGCAATCTGTTGGAAAACGCCTTGAAGTATTCCTCCGGTATGGAGCGTATCCCGCATGTAGTCGTGAGCGCTCGCTCCCTTGAGGATTCGGTGCAGTTCTCTGTACGCGACTTCGGCCCCGGTATCGCGTCGGAACACCTGCCGCGTCTCTTTGAGCGTTTCTATCGCGTCGAAAAGGCGCGTTCGCGTGAAAAGGGTGGCACCGGCCTGGGCCTCTCCATTGCCAAACAGCTGATTGAGCAACATGGCGGTCGTATCTGGGTTGAGAGCGAATTAGGCAAGGGAAGCACCTTCCTGTTCACACTCCCGCTGGCCTCCTAAAAGATTGGGAGAATTGCCGTTAATTTTCTAAGCGCTCCCCGACGCGCATTGACACTGTGTTCATGCTTCTCGGGTACTCTTGATGCACGGATTCGTGTGCATTCCGTGGCGGGAGCAGAAGCGTGGGCGTTGCTATTGCCGTTGACAATTTGAACGCGTGGTACGGCAAGACTCACACGCTGAAGGGCATCACGCTGGAGATTGCGGCAAACTCCGCAACGGCGCTGATCGGACCCTCAGGGTGCGGCAAAAGCACGTTTGTACGCTGCCTGAATCGTCTCCATGAGACGGCCCCACATGCCCGCGTGGAAGGCACCATCCGCATTGGCGACGAAGACATCTATGACGACGCTTCGCCTGTCGAAGTGCGCCGCCGTGTCGGCATGGTGTTCCAGCGGCCCAACCCGTTTCCCACGATGTCCATCTATGAGAATGTGGCGGCTGGTCTGCGGCTGGGCGGCGTTGCCAAGCGCGCGGAACTGGATGAAGTTGTGGAGCGTTCGCTGCGGCAGGCTGCGTTGTGGGAAGAGGTAAAGGATCACCTCCGCACCAAGAGTGGCGCCAGTCTTTCTGGTGGTCAGCAGCAGCGTTTGTGCATTGCACGCGCTCTCGCGGTTGATCCCGAAGTGTTGCTGATGGATGAACCCGCCAGCGCGCTCGATCCTGTCTCCACGGGCAAGATTGAAGATTTGATCTTTGAGTTGAAGGACGATTACACCATCGTCATCGTCACACACAGCATGCAGCAGGCGGCGCGCGTGGCAGAGGATACCGGCTTCTTTCTTTCGGGGGAACTGGTCGAGTTCGACAAGACCGACCGCATCTTCACCAACCCACGCGACAAGCGAACCGAGGATTACATTACAGGGAGGTTCGGCTGACGATGCGTAAACGCTTTCATCAATCGCTGGACGAACTGAAGGAAAAACTGCTGGTCATGGCAGGCTTTGCGGAGCAGGCCATCCAGCGTTCCATTGAGGCATACCGCACACGCGACCCCGAATTGGTGGAGCTGGTGCGCCGCAGCGAACCTGCCATCAATCGGCTCGAACGCGAGATCGACTCCACCGCGCTAGACCTTCTCGCCATGGAACAACCCATGGCCGTGGACCTGCGCTTCATTCTGTCCGTCATCCGCATCAACGGTGACTTGGAACGTGTCGGCGATCTGGCAGTGAACATTGCTCTCCGCGCCGGAGAAACGAACGATCTGCAACCGGTGGATCTGCCGGTCGACATTCCTCGCATGGGAACGCTCGCCGCCGCAATGATTCGCAAGGCGCTGGAAGCGTTTATTGACGGCGACGCGCAGCTTGCCGAAAACGTCCTCGCACTGGATGACGAGGTAGACACGCTGAACTCTGCGGCCTTCCACGCTCTCTCCAACGTGATCCGCAACCAGCCGCAATACACTTCGCAGGCGCTGCACGCCATGCTGATTGCGCGCAATCTGGAGCGCGTAGGCGATCACGCCACTAACATCGCGGAAGATGTCATCTTCTGGGTAAAGGGACGCGACATTCGTCACGCAGCGCCCGCTGCATAAAAGAAATTAGTCCGTCTCAGGCCGTGATTGCAGTGGAATGTAAGGTCCGCGAGCAGAGGTGTGCGCATGACGCGTAATGTGCGGCGTCACCAGCACCACCAACTCACCAGTAGACTTACTGCCGTTCTTATTCGTGGTGCTCTGAAATCCCGGAAGTTCGCTTAAACCAGGAAGCCCGGTAACTGCGGCAATCTCCGTACTGGTGGTCTGGCTCATCATCATCACCGTATCGCCGTCGTGCACGGTCAGATCCGACGAGAACTGCCGACTCGCCAGAATCGGAATGCCGTTGAGTGACGTTCCGGCAAGCGCGGTGATCTTGATATCGAGATGCGTGGAGATGTCTCCCGTCCATTGAATCTTGGGATTCGCAGTGAGCGTGATGCCCAGATCCTCGTACTGCACCTGCGGGATAACGGAACCGTTGCTGATGGAACTGGATCCGGTGTACTGCGCCAGCAAACTGGCAAGACTCACGCCGTTCACGGATGTATTGGCGGCGGATGTGCTGCTGGCAATGTCGCTGTAAAGCGATGTCTGGATGGGATAACGCATGCCAGCTTTAAAGATGGCGTTCTGCATGTTTCCCGCGCGTATCTGCACATCTTCCAGCGTGCGAGCGTCGCTGGTGCTAAGAGCAAGATTGAACGTAGGAGAGTTCGCCGTTGTCACGCCAGTCGTCGTCGATCCACCGCCAAACACAAAGAACGTGTTCGTCAGGTTAGTGGAGCCGCTGACACCGGCCACGAATACAAGGTACGCGGCGATCTCCACATTGCTTGTGCCGGACGGAATCACGCCATTCGCAATGAGCTGTTCCACCAGCGAACTATTTGAGGAGATGATGTTCTGCGCTTCCGTGGCCAGGTTGTAAGCGGTGAACGAACTTGGCAGCACCACGCCCAGATTCCGCATGCGCGAATGGTCCACGGAGTAGACCTTCACATCAAATACAACGTCGCTCTGGCCGCCCATCAGGTCGGTGAAAATGCGTTCGGCAGCATCGGCAAGGTCCGCAGGACCACGCACAACAATGGCGTTCTGTCCCGCATCCACAGTGACCTTATCCAGCTTAAGGATGGTCTGCGCAATGCTCACGAAATCCTTGAGCTGATCGGCTGCATATCCAGGAAAGAAATAGGCTTCCTCTACCAGGCGTTCAAGCCGTTGATGGTTCGTCTGGGTGTCCTGAGCCAGGAAGATCGTGTTTTCATCCAGTGGTACAAACATGGTGTCACTGGCCAACCCCAGCACCTGCATGGCTTCGGCGAAGTTCGCGTCGTCGACATCGATGCGGTAGTCCTTCGTCTGCAGGTCCGGATCAAGCACCACCCGCAGGCCATAATCGCGCGCTACCGTTTCTGCCAACGTCTGGAGGTTGCCACGCTGGTGATAGCTGTGCCGCGAAGCATTGTGAAGCAGCGTAATGCTGCTGGCCAGCCGCTCAGTGCGAATGGGATGAAGGTCGACAGGCGGAGCGTGTTGCACAACCGCAGGATTCGTCGCATCCAGAGACCGTGCCTGTGCCACCAGCGCATCCGCAGCGGCAGGATTCGTAGTTCGCTCTTTCGCAGCTTCGTGAAGCAGGTCGGTCAGGCGATGTTCGCGTGACAGTAGCAATGCCTGCAGGTACTCGCTGCGTAGGGGATTGCGCGCAACGGCCTGCGCAAAGAGTTTCTCAGCTTGCGGTAAGTGCCCATCCTGCAGTTCCTTGGCCCCGGCAAGATACGCATTCTCAGCTGCATCACGATCCTTTTGCGACGGCTCTTTCGGCTTTCTCGCTGCGGGTTCCTGAGAGTCAGGAGGAAGATTCGGGGTCCGCTGCGCAAGCACGGCGGGGGCGCAAAAGGGCGCAACAGCGCAAACGCCTGCCAGCAGACCGCCAGAAATCAGCTTGGATGCAGTGACCACTGCTTGGTTAGACGCAGCTCAACGAACGCGGGCGATCGTCTGCAGCCGCGGCGTTCCTGCTGCGCGCTCGCTGCGTGCCGGACGCTTCAAGCCGTTGCGAATCTGCGCGGTGTCCATGTTCAGCTCCGCCAGCGTACGGCTCAGCGTGTTGCGGTGCATGCCCAATTCTTCAGCGCTCTTGCACTGGTTGCCGCGGTGATTGATGAGTACCTGAAGAAGGTAACGGCGCTTGAATTCGCGGACAGCGTCCTCATAGGAAATGCCATCGGCGTGCATTTGTGCCACCAGTGCGTCCAGTTCGCGCTTCACTCGTACTTACCTCGCTCAGATGGCATGGTGCGGACTACAGCAGGCGTCCACTCGTCTGCAGCCGTCCTGGCATGGGTCAGCCAATCGGTTGCGGAGAGTCGTCTGCCAAAGTCACGCGGCACAACGAAGGATATCCCATGTGCGGCCGGAAGCAAATAGGGAAGCAAAAGAGATGTTTGTGCCGCAGGTACGCTCCCCAGAAACGGAGCTACCGGCAACAGCGCCGCTGCCAGTAGTAAAACACCCCTGGCAAAGCCAAAACAGGCCCCACCCAGCCGGTCCAGAAAGCCAAGACCCACCGCTGAACACGCCCCCCGCAGCGCCCGTCCCACCAGCGCGGCCACCACGATTACCCCCACCAAAATCAGCACAAACGCCGCCACTTCGGCCAAAGACGACTGCGTGACCCAGCGATGGAGCCACCCCGCCAGCCGGTGGCAGTACCAGAACGCCAACAGCACCCCAGCCAGAATCCCCACCAGCGAAACGACGGACCGGATCAATCCGCGCAGGAACGCCATCACGGTCGAAATCACCAGCACTAGCGCAATGCACCAGTCCAATGGGTTCATGTGTCCCAGTCCAGCCGCCGCGCCATGGAGAGCTTCGTTCATCGTTATTCCGGCAGCTTTGCCTTGCCCGTAAGCTGCATGAAGGCCTGCAGATACTTCAAACGCGTCTCGGTCACAACTTCCTCCGGCAACGACGGCGCAGGAGGCTGCTTGTCCCAGTGAATCTCTTCCAGGTAGTCGCGGACGTACTGCTTGTCGAACGAAGGCTGCGCTCCACCCGGCGCATAACCACTGGCCAGCCAGTAGCGCGACGAATCCGGAGTCAAGACTTCATCGGCCAGCACCAGCATGTCGCTGCCATCCTTGGCAGGAACAAAGCCAAACTCAAACTTTGTATCCGCAAGGATCAGGCCTTTGCTCTCCGCGTACTTGGCAGCGGTGCTGTAGATGGAAAGCGTCAGCGTCCGCAGAGTCTCGGCCAATTCGCCGCCAACGGTTGCCACCACCTGATCAAAGCCGATGTTCTCATCGTGCCCGGTATGGTTCTTTGCTGCGGGCGTGAAGATCGGCGTCGGCAGGCGATCACTCTCGCGGAGTCCCGCAGGCAGCGGAATCCCGCATACCTCGCCGGTACGCTGATAATCCTTCCATCCCGATCCGGAAAGGAAGCCACGCGCCACACACTCCACCTGCACCATCTTTGCTTTGTGCACGATCATGCTGCGGCCACGGAGATAGTTGCTGTACTGCTGCAGGTCAGCGGGATAGTCGCGCACGTCGGCCGTCAGCAGATGGTTCGGCACCAGGTTGCGTAGATAGTCGAACCAGAAAAGGGAAATCTGCGTAAGCACCTTACCCTTATCCGGGATCATGCTGCCCAGCACGTGATCAAACGCAGAGATGCGGTCGCTGGCAACAAAGAGCAGCCGGTCCGGTCCGGCCTCATACAGGTCGCGCACCTTACCGCTCAGAATCGGTTTCCGGTCACCCAGTGGCATTTCACTCATACACACCAGTTCATCACTTTGGCGCAACAAGGGAAAGCCCCGTCTGCTGAGGCTCGGGGAAATGAACCAGAATTGTTACTTGCCCAGTTCCTCTTCCATGTTGTCCACCATGCGTTGCAAAAGCTGCTGCAATGTGTCCACTTCTGCCTTGGTGAACCCTTGCAATGAGATCTGACGACCTTCCATCAGAACATCGCGTGCCGCTTCAGAGCGCTTGAGTGCTCGCAGAGTGATTGAAATCAGGCTGCTGCGGCCATCTTTCGGGTCGGGTTTTCGAACAATCAGGCCATCGCGCTCCATGCGGTTCAGAAGCTGCGCCATGGTGGGCTGCTCCACATGCAGCAGTGTGGCCAGTTCTCGCTGCGACAGCGGGCCTCGTTGTTGCAATGCTCCAAACACCGGCACCTGAGCCACAGCCAGACCCATTTCCTGCAGACGCGGTTCCAGCCAGCGATTGCTCATGCGCGCCATGCGTTGGATGAGTTGACCGGGGCCCGGAGAAAATTGCGTATCCATGAATCGTTTCCTGAATACACATAGTATCCTATGTATAATGAATAGGAGGCTATGTAAATGAATGCACGCATTGCAATCGTCGGTGGAGGACCCGGAGGGTTAACACTGGCACGCATCCTCCATCAACACGGCAGGGAAGTCACCGTACTGGAACGCGAAGCCTCCTTTGTTTACCGGCCTCAGGGCGGCTCACTGGATATCCACGCGGACAGCGGCCAGATCGCACTGGCAAAAGCTGGGTTGACGGGGGAGTTTCAGAGCATCGCGCGTCATCAGGATCAGCAGATGCGGCTATATGACAGTGAATGCACGCTGCGCCTGCTGGATGAAAGTTCCGAAGGCGAAAGGCCCGAGGTGGATCGCGGCCATCTGCGGCAGATGCTGCTCGATTCCTTGCCGCATGGAGTAGTGCGTTGGAATCAGCATGTGACGTCTGTAGAGGCGCAACCGGATGGAACTTGTGATGTCATTTTTGCGGATGGAAAACGAGCGCGCTACGACCTGGTGGTGGGCGCCGATGGCACTTGGTCAAAGGTGCGGCCTGCACTCTCATCTGCGCGTCCGGAATACAGCGGTATCGTCTTTGTCGAACTCGGCATTCACGATGTGGACCGGCGTCATCCTGCTATCGCGAAACTTGTTGGGCATGGCATGACGTTTTCTCTCGGCGACAGCATGGGCCTGATGATGCATCGCGACGCGAACGCACACATCGGTTTCTATGCAGCGTTTCACGGCCCCGTCGATGTCTATGCGGGAAAAACAGAGTCTCAAATTCGCGCAGAATTGCTTCAAAAGTTCTCCGGATGGGGCAGCAATCTGACCAGCCTGATCGCCAAGAGCGATGACGTGGTTGGCGCACGTGGAATCTACTGGCTATCGCCGGGACATCGCTGGAAACATGTGCCAGGCATCACGTTGATCGGAGACGCCGCCCATGTGATGAGTCCCTTTGGCGGCGACGGTGCGAACTTTGCGCTGCAGGATGCGGGTGAGCTTGCCGACGTTCTACTTCAGAAGGATTGGAGGGATCAGCTTTCGGTCTTTGAAGAGGCTATGGCAAAACGCTGCGAAGGCCCGGCCGCGGCAGCAAATGCGGCCATCCTGAAAGCGTTTTCTCCAGATGGATTCACGCATAGCTTCAACATGATGCGGCAGCTTATCCCAAAGGCAAGAGCGTTTCCTGCAAAGTCATAACGCGGTGATACGCATCAGTTTGAAGGGGCCCAGCTTTAGCCGGGCCCCTTCGATGTTTTGGTTTCTGTAGTGGATGGAACTTACGCTACCGCTCGCCGTTCCGCCTTGTTCATGTTTACGCTCACGATCTTGCTCACACCGGGCTCCTGCATGGTGACGCCGTAGATCAGGTCGGCTTCACTCATGGTGCGCTTGTGGTGAGTAATGACCACGAACTGCGTTTCCTTACTCATTTCGTGGATCAGGCGTGCGAATCGGCCCACGTTCGTTTCGTCCAGCGGTGCATCGACTTCGTCCAGCACGCAGAACGGGCTGGGCTGGAACTGGAAGATACCAACCAGCAGCGACAGGGCAGTGAGCGCCTTTTCTCCACCGGAGAGCAGCAGCACGTTCTGCAGCTTCTTGCCCGGAGGCGATGCGATCAGGTCGATACCGCTCTCTGCCGAATTCGATTCGTCAGTGAGCTTCATCAGCGCCTGTCCGCCACCAAACAGCTTCACAAACATGTCGGAGAAGTTCTTGTTGATGATGGCGAACGCCTCATCGAACTTCGTCTTGCTGATCTCGTCAATTTCCTTGATGGAGTTCTGCGTGTTGTCGATGGCGTCCAGCAAGTCTTTGCGCTGAGTCTCAAGGAATCCATGGCGCTGCTCGGCTTCAGCAAACTCTTCCAGCGCCATCATGTTCACCGGACCCATCGCTTCCAGCTTGCCCTTCAGCGTGCGCGTCTCTTCTTCGGCCGTGTCAAGCGCCTCTGCGTTGATGGCCTCAATCGTCGTGTCTGCACGCAGTTCGTCTGCAGGCACATTCAGGTCGTTCAACGACTGCGCTTCCAGATGTTCAATCTCGCTGGAAAGGCGTGCAATCTTGGCCTGCAACGTAGCGCGTTGTTCACGCAGACCTTCAATCTCCGTACGCAGCGTGCGAAGCGTGTTGTTCTTCTCTGCAATCTGCGCGCGTAGAGCAGATGCTTCGGCGGTCAGGCGATTGGCCTCTGCGTTCAGTTGCTCGCGCTGTGCCGTCAACTCTTCCTGCTGAGCCTGTAACGCAACGGTCTCTTCTTCACGACGAGCCTGTTCCGCTGTGGCGCCTGCATTCTGTCCTTCCAGATGATGAATGCGCTGCTGCGTAGTGTTGCGCATGCGCTCATTCTGCTCGAAGTTTGAAGACGCATTGCGGCGACGCTCTTCCAGTCCCGCAAGTGCGGCAGCAGCAGCGGCTGCGGCAGACTGCGCCTCTTCACGCGCACGACGCAGATCATCCGTACGCAGCATCGCTTCGTTGATGCGTACTTCAATCGCTTCGCGCTCGGCGGTCAACTGCGCGGCCTCAGCCTGCTTGCGTTCAATCAATTCCTGACGCTGCGTCCGCGCATCGCGATTGCGTTCTGTGTGCAGCGACCAATCCGCAAGACGACGTTCAATGCGCGCCGCTTCCGATTCCATCTGGCGCAGGGCAGCGCCACTGTTAGCGGCTTCACGCTCGGCATCGCGGCGTTCGTTGCTCTTCACTTCAATGGTCTGCTGCAGTTCCTGAATATCGCGCGTCAATCCCGCAACACCGACTTCGCTTTGCGACAACTCTGCCTGAACCGATTCCAGCTTCGTCTGGATCTCACGCAGTTCGCGCTTCAGAGCCAATGGACCTTCCGCGCGCGCCTTACCGCCGGTGACGGTCACGTTGTGGAACGTTTCGCCCGAAGGAGCGAGGAAGAACGCTTCAGGATTCTGCACGGCAAGTTCGCGTGCAGTGTCGGTGTCAGGAGCGATGTATCCCTCGCGCAGCTTCGGCAGAATCACTTCCAGCGAACGTCCGAAGCCATTCAGTACCTTGATGCAATCCTTCAGCGGACGCGCTCCACGAAGGTCGCTACCTACACGGCTTGCCATGCCTCCGGTGTACGCAGTCGCATTCTCTTCATGCACCAGGAAGGTCGCGCGGCCATCGACGGAAGTCTTTAGCAAACCAATGCCGGCGCTGGCAGAATTCCAATCCTTCACAACGATGTAGTTCAGCTCTTCTTTGAGGAACTCGTCGACGACAGCGCTGTACTCATCTTCCACTTCAAGGAATTCAGCAAGCGTTCCCACCGGGGCAACAGAGGTGCTGACACCATTCGTCTTGAACAGCTTCTTAACCGTGTCGTTGCTGTAGCTGTGGTCGCGGATAAGTGCGTCAAGAGAGTTGCGGCGACCTGTCAGTGTGGCAGCTTCTGCGCGCAGATGATCGCCCTTGCGACGCGTCTCCATCTCTTCGTTGCGCTTGTTGCTCAGCTCAATGCGGAACTCTGCAATCTCCGCTTCCAACCGCTTCAGACGATCGGTGACAGACTCGAAGCTCATGCTCACCTGGCCACGCTGTTTGCCCAGCGCATCCAGTTCAGCCTTTGCCTGTTCGCTTTCGGAAACCAAACGTTGTGCTTCACGTTCAAGCCCAGCAAGCGACTCAGCAGCCTGCGCCTCTTCACGATGCACATTGCTGATGCGCTGCATCAACTGCATGGAATGATGGCGTCCCTGCTGCGCATCGCGATCCGCGGAGTTCACCTCCGCCTGTGCTTCATTCGCTTCTTGCTGACGAGCCTGCGCCGTGTGGCGAGCCTCTTCCGTATCGGCAGTTGCCGTTTCAAGGAACTTTTGCAGACCTTCGCGATCCGCAGCCAGCGCTTCCATCTGGTGCTTCAACTGCGCCAGTTCGTCGGTGCCGCTGGCAATGCGCGCAGCAAGATCGTTGATGCGGTCATGATTGCTGGCAATGCGCGATGTCGCGCGTTCCAGTTCAATGCGTGTTTCGTTGGTGCGACCCTGCGCCACACGAATCTCTTCATCCAGCTCATAGCCACGCGCGACGCTTGCAGAGTGCTCTGCATCCAGCGCTTCCAGCGAAGCAGCCTGTGCATCAATCGTCTCGGTCAGCTTGGCAATCGTTGTTTCCGACGCGTTGCGATCTTCATCGTGCTGCGACAAGCGCGAACGGAGAACAATGCGCAGTTTGCCGCGCAGTTCATCACGAATCTGGCCATAGCGTTCGGCCTTCGCAGCCTGACGCTTCAGTGAAGCCATCTGCCGCGTCACTTCTTCGAAGATGTCATCCACGCGGGCCAGGTTCTGCTTGCTCGCTTCCAGTCGCAGTTCCGCGAGACGCTTCTTCGTCTTGAAGCGCGTGATGCCCGCGGCTTCTTCCAGAATGGAGCGGCGATCCAGCGGTTTGGACGACAGCAACTGACCGATCCGTTCCTGCCCGATGATGGCGTAGTTTTCGCCCGAAAGACCGGTACCGAAGAAGATGTCCTGAATGTCACGCAGGCGGCAGATCTTGCCGTTTAGCAGATACTCCGATTCACCCGAACGGAACAGGCGACGCGTGATGGTGATTTCACCCGCGCGTACCGGAGCGCGGTTAAATTTGCGTCGACGAATTTTCAGAACGACAGGCGCAACGGGCTCACCGTTCTCGTCGGTGGTCGCACTCTGTGGAGCGTCCACTTCAATTTCTTCGGAGTCTTCGCCAACAGGTATCGGACCGGGCTGCGCGTCAGCAACAGCGGCCGCAGTGTCGGCAGAGCGGGCGTCGCGTTCGCTCTGCTCGTCCCAGTCGCTCACTTCCGCGGGACGATTGCCTGCAGACGCAATGCTGATGGCATCGCCACTGTCGCTGGCGTCGTACACATCGGGGTCCACCAGCGTCAGCGACACTTCGGCCATGCCGGTGGGTTTGCGGTCACGCGTTCCGGCAAAGATGACGTCTTCCATCTTGATGCCGCGAAGACTCTTGGCACTCTGTTCGCCCAACACCCATGTGATGGCGTCAGAGATGTTCGATTTGCCGCAGCCGTTGGGACCAACGATGGCGGCAATGCCATTCCCGCTGAGCTGAACGTCCGTGCGGTCGCAGAATGACTTGAAACCGAGAATCTGAACGCGCTTAAGCTTGAGCAAAGGGGGACCTCCGCGCCGCCTGTTCCGGCGGCATCCATGTGTATGACTTGAGGCTAAGCGCCTACAGGGGCGGAATCAAGCGAGATACAGGGTCTATCTTGTGGATAAGAGGTCCCTAAACCCAACGGGAAGGGGTGGCTACGTATATGTGGCGTATTTCGGCTCCCAAACAAATAACCGGGAGAAATGTTTGAAAACAGGAGCACCATTTCGAATCCGGTTCGATAATCGGCATTCTCATACGTCAAAATAGGCGTGATTCAACACACGTTTAAAGAGGGTTCTTCAGAATGCATACCTACACCTGATACATTGCTTGCATCTATTCAAGCCTGTGCGACCTACAGAAGCACGGTAGTGCTCTGAATTGAATACAGATCGAAAAAAGAACAGGGAGAGTTCGATGAAGAAGGCATTTCTTGCCTCGATGCTGGCAGTTTCCTGCGTTTCCGCAGTAGCTGTGACACCGATGTTTGCCCAGGCAGCACAGGGACCTCAACTCTCGCAGGACGAATACGCGGATTACCAGAAGGTGATCACGGCCACCGACGGCGCTACCAAGGCCGCGGCTGCTGAGGCGTTCCTGACGAAGTATCCCGCGTCCACGGTGAAGGGTACCGTGCTTGAACAGTTGCTGGCTGGCTATGCTGCCGCTAACAATGCGCCGAAGGCGCTCGATGCCGCAGATCGTCTGCTGGCTGTTGACCCCAACAACATTCGCGCTCTGGCGCTGGAAACCAGCCTTCTGAAGGCGCAGGGCGACTCTGCGACGGATCCCGCCGCCAAGCAGGCTGCCTATGACAAGGCTGCAGATGCTGCCAGCAAGGGCCTCAAGGTAACAAAGCCCGCTGCTGTCGCAGATGCAGACTGGACCGCCATCACCAAGCAGGTAACACCCTACTTCTATTCGGCCATCGGTATCGATGCGCTGACCAAGAAGGACTCGGCAGGCGCAATTGCTGCTTACACCGCAGAACTGAAGTCGGTTGACCCGGCCGCTACACAGCAGCCCGGCCAAATCCTTCAGGACACCTACTTCCTGGCTCAGGCATACTACACCAGCACGCCGCCGGATTACCTGAACTGCACGTTCTTTGCGACCCGCACCGCGACCTTCGCACCGGACCAGTTCAAGCCCACCTTCCAGCCGCTGGCAACCTACTGCTACAAGAAGTTCCACGGCGCAGAAGATGGCTATGACGCGGTGAAGACAGCAGCAGCAGCCAGCGTCTTCCCGGCGCCGGAATTCGCCACCAGCGTTAAGCCCGCTCCCACCCCTGCAGACACTGTGAAGCAGGTGCTGGACAGCACTCCGGACGTAACCAAGCTCGCTCTGGGTGACGTGGAATACATCATCCAGAACGGCACAGCAGATCAGGCACAGAAGGTGTTTGATGGCTTCAAGGGCAAGGAATCGAAGGTTCCGGGTAAGGTTGTCAGCATCACCGACACCAACCTGCAGCTTGCCGTTTCCGATGACGCGAAGCAGGCAAACCCGCTGGTTGCCGACTTCACCATCACGCTGAAGGAAGCTCCCAAGACGGCTCCTGTTGCCGGCTCGGATGTCAACGTGGATGCAACCTTTGACTCGTACACGCAGAAGCCCCTCATGATCACCATGACGGGTGGCGAGATCGAAGCGAAGGCCGCCGCAAAGCCTGCAGCAAAGGCAGCACCGGCTCACAAGGCAGCTCCTCGCCGTCGCTAGAACGCATACAGCAGAACCACGAGAGGCAGCCTACGGGCTGCCTCTCGTTTTTTGAAGAGAAGGGATGGTTTATGCCAACCAATCGCACCACAAATGTGCTGCTCGGTCTGATTGCAGGCGCTCTCATGGTGCTTGCAGCACGACCTTACATTGCGCCAACCTCTGTCCATGCCGACGCCGACTCAGCGGACCCGATCTATGTCGAACCGGGTGTCCACATGATCCGCATAGCCAAGGGCGGCGGTCAGGTGCTGGGAAAGGTCATGGTCAATCTGCGCACGGGCAATGTGTATGGCTTCCCAACCACAACGTCTGACCCATACCCGGCCTCGCCTCTGGACAACAAGCCCCAGGTATCGCACGCCATTCCTCTGGGCCGCTTTGCGCTAGAAGAGGCCCGCTGATCACTCACCCAGCAGGATGCGACGGATGCCATAGGCGCGGCCTGTGGCGCCATCGCATTCCACCAGTGTCGCGGCCATCTTCGGGTTTCCTTTGGCTGCCTCAAACTTCGCAGGCTGGCCTGTCAGAAAGCGATTGATCACAGCCTCGCGCTCCACCCCAATCACTGAGTCATACGGCCCGCTCATGCCCACGTCCGTCTGGTAAGCGGTGCCGCCGGGAAGAATGCGATCATCCGCGGTTGGTACGTGCGTATGCGTGCCGACCACTGCGGTAACGCGACCGTCCAGATACCATCCCAGCGCAATCTTTTCGCTGGTGGCTTCGGCATGAAAATCGACAAAGATAACGCGGCTGCGGATGCCATTCAGTAGCTCGTCAGCCTTGCGGAACGGATCATCATTCTGCGACATGAAGACGCGGCCCTGCAGGTTCACCACGGCGTAAGTCTGCCCGGTGGGTAGCTCGCCTTCGTACACGCCAAATCCCGGCGTCTTCGGTGCGAAATTTGCAGGCCGGAGAATGCGCCGCGGACGGTCATGCGAATCCACGGGAACCTTCAGATAATCCAGAAGTTCTTTCTTGTCCCAGAAGTGGTTGCCGGTGGTAATGACATGCGCGCCCAGATCGAATAAATCGTCAGCAATGCTGGGCGTCAGGCCGAATCCGCCAGCGGCGTTTTCGCCGTTGATGATGCAAAGGTCGACAACGTTGGATTCAAGCACATGGCCGATGTGCTCGGCGACAATACGGCGGCCGGACGAGCCAAAGACATCGCCCACAAAAAGAATGTTCACTTGAACAGTGTTGCAGCGGTGAGGTCTGCTCGGCAAGGTGCCCGCAGAGAATCAGACGACTGCAGATGTGAAGGGAAGAAACAGGCGGAAGACGGTGCCACTGGATCCTGGTTTCTGACTGCTCTTGAGCCGCAACACGGCCTCATGCCGATCGACAATTTCCTTGCTCACCCATAGTCCCAGTCCGTTTCCAGCCTCGCCCTTCGTGGTGAAGAAAGCGTCGAAAAGGCGCTTCTGAACGATCGGAGGCATACCGGTTCCCGTATCGGCCACCACGATGTACACGCCCCTGCGTTCTTTTCCGTCCTGCCCTTCGTGCGAACGCAGGTAAAGGCGTCCTCCGTTAGGAGGGAGGGCGTCGATAGCGTTGGTGATCAGATTAGCCAGTACCTGCCGGATCTCTCCGTCCAGGCAGCGGACAGGCTGCGCGGCGTACCAGCGTTCTTCCAGTTGCACGCCGTGTTTGAATAAGCGGCCCTGCAGAACGGAGATCACACTCTCAAACAACTCGTGAACCGTTACTCTCCGAGGTGCAGTGGACTGCTTGTAGAAGCGCAGGGTCTGCGCACTGATCACAGAAACGCGCGAAAGCTCTTGTTCTGCGGTTTGAAGATAGTGCTGGATCTCCGTGATGTCGTCGCTATGCTGCGATAAATAAAGCAGGTTCGTAATGGATTCCAGGGGATTGTTGATCTCGTGCGCGATGGACGCTGCAAGCCTGCCGACTGCCGCCAGCTTTTCGTTCTCAAGCAGAGCCAGCTCTGCCTGCCGCCGCTCGTGGATGTCCACATTAATGCCGATCATGCGAAGCGGCGTGCCATCGTACGCATAGAGAAAACGAGCCTGTCCATGCAGCCATCGCTGCGTGCCGTCAGGTAGGCAGGCGCGGAAATCGTAACCAAAATCGCGTTGTTGCGTTTGCATCAAGGCATTGATTTCGTTTGTGACACGTTCTGCATCTTCTGCCACAACACGGCGCTGCCAATCCTGAAAGCTACCTTCGAATGTGCCCGCAGGAACGCCGTAAAGAGCCTCCAGCTGCGGCGACCAGGTGATCTGGTTGTCCTGAATGCTCCAGTCAAAGACGCCTGCATGTCCGGCCTCCAGGGCCATGTTCAATACTTCGCGAGCTTCGATCGCCCTCCTGTCGCTGCGGATGCGGATGATCGACTCCCACACGCGATTCGCAACAGCCTGCAGCAGCGCGATTTCATCCGCGGTCCAGACACGCGGCTCCTTGCAGTGAAGCGACATGGCTGCCAGCAGCACACCGCCGCGTTTGACTGAGACGCAGATCACCGAACGAACTTGCGGTACGCGGAAAGCTTCCAGCACAGCCTGCGTGCTCCAGTCCTCCTCGGTGTCGTAGACCACGTAAGGCTCGCCTGCCCGCATGCATCTAAGGCACTCCAGTGAAAAATCATGGAATGCATAACGCCCCACCATGGTTCGCGCGTCGTTCAGGTAGTTGCCAGTCAGGTTGAAGGTGTCTTCGTCTTCTTCCACATCCGCAAAAGCGCAGCGATTCACTCGCAGGAATTCGCCCAACAGCGTGGCAGAGCGCAGAACGATCTCTTCTGGCGAAAGAAGACGGCGCGCAGCCTCGTCAATTTCCGCGAGCAGACGCACGCGGTCCAGCAGATGACTTTGGTGTGAGTCGTCTGTTAGTGACGACGGGATCGGGCGAATCGGCATCGTTTCAGGGGGGTTCTTTCAACTAGGTTGAGATGCAGGTCTCAGTTTGCCAGATGTGCGGCGCTGCTTTTCCGCCAAAAGGTCAGGCCGTGTTGGGTTTCGGGGCCAAAGGCTGGTAGAATCGATTGAATCCACTCCTTTGGAGAGGCAATGCAAGCCATTCTAGCGCTCGAAGACGGGCGCATCTTCCGCGGAAAAGGCTTCGGCGCCCCAGCCGAACGCGTCGGGGAAGTCGTTTTCAATACTGCATTGACCGGTTACCAGGAGATCTTTACAGATCCCTCCTACGCCGGGCAGATTGTCGTTCTCACGAATCCACAAATCGGAAACTACGGCACCACGCCGAGCGACGACGAAAGCACGAAGCCCTATATCGAAGGTCTCGTAGTTCGTGAGTTCTCTCCGGTGTCGTCCAACTGGCGTTCCACGCAGGTCACTGACGAGTACCTGGAAAGGAACAGCGTTCCCGTCATTGCTGACGTGGACACGCGCGCCATCGTTCGTCATCTTCGCGCCAACGGCGTGATGCGTGGCGTCATTGCCACCTTTGAGAAGGACGCTGCTGTCGACACGGATGCTCTCGTGGCGAAGGCACGTTCTATCCCCAAGATGGACGGCACGGATCTTGCCAGCAAAGTCACCACAAAGCAGACCTACGAATGGTCTGCGGCGACAGAGCGCAATGAAACAGGCGACAAGCTCCTTCCGGCAGCCATTGATGGCGGACGTGAAATGCATGTCGTCGCTTACGACTTCGGCATCAAGCAGAACATTCTGCGTATGCTGGCGCGCGAAAACTGCCGTGTAACGGTGGTTCCCGCAACCACGCCTGCAAGCGAAGTGCTCGCGCTGAATCCTGATGGAGTGTTCTTCTCCAACGGGCCTGGCGATCCTGAGCCGCTGGACTACGCACAGAAGAACGTGCAGGAACTGGCAGGGAAGACGCCGATGTTTGGTATCTGCCTTGGTCACCAGATCTTTGGTCTCGCGCTCGGCGGCAAAACCTACAAGCTGAAGTTCGGTCATCACGGTGCGAACCATCCCATCAAGAACCTGGAAACAGGCAAGGTGGAGATTACGTCGCAGAACCATAACTTCGCTGTCGATCCAGAATCACTGGACGAGGGCAACGTTGCCATCACACACGTGAACCTGAACGACCAAACCGTGGCAGGCCTGAAGCACAAAGAACACCCCATGTTCAGCGTGCAGTATCACCCCGAAGCCAGCCCCGGTCCGCACGATTCGCACTACCTGTTTAAGGACTTCCGGAAGTTGATGGAAGAGTGGAAGAAGTAACAAAAGGGGCATCCTGAGGATGCCCCTTTTCATGAGAGCTTGTGTGTCTGGCCAAGCAAACAGCAAGAGGGAAGAGATAGATGCCACGCAGAAATGACATCGCAAAAATTCTGGTGATCGGCTCCGGGCCGATCGTCATCGGCCAGTCTGCCGAGTTCGATTACTCCGGCACGCAGGCCTGCAAGGCTCTTAAGGCCGAAGGCTACGAAGTAGTACTGATCAACAGCAACCCCGCGTCGATCATGACTGACCCTGAAGTGGCCGACCGCACCTACGTCGAGCCGCTGACGCCGAAGTATCTGGAAGAGATTCTCCGCGTTGAAAGCGAACTCCTCAAAGAGAGCGGCAAGCCTGGCGTCTTCGCTGTTCTGCCCACCGTGGGTGGACAGACCGCGCTGAACCTGGCTGTTGACCTCGCTGACGACGGCACGCTCGACAAGTACAACGTCGAACTCATCGGCGCGAAGCTCGACGCCATCAAGAAGGCTGAAGATCGTCTCCTGTTCAAGGATGCGATGAACAAGATCGGCCTCGACATGCCGCAGAGCTCGCTGGTGAATAACCTGCGCGACGGCCTCGACTTCGCACAGAAGATCGGCTTCCCCTGCGTTATTCGTCCGTCCTTCACGCTCGGCGGATCAGGCGGCGGCATCGCCTACAACCGCGAAGAACTGACAGAAATTCTGTCGCGCGGCCTCGACCTCTCGCCCGTCACCGAGTGCTTGCTTGAAGAGAGCGTTCTCGGCTGGAAGGAATACGAACTCGAAGTTGTTCGTGACCTCGCCGACAACGTCATCATCATCTGCTCCATCGAGAACTTCGATCCGATGGGCGTGCACACCGGCGACAGCATCACCGTCGCACCCGCGCAGACACTCACGGATCGCGAATATCAGCGCATGCGCGACGCAGCCATCGCCGTCATCCGCGAGATTGGTGTCGAAACGGGCGGCAGCAACGTGCAGTTCGCTGTGAACCCTGCCAACGGCCGCATGACGGTCATCGAGATGAATCCTCGTGTATCGCGTTCGTCGGCGCTCGCATCGAAGGCCACCGGCTTCCCGATTGCAAAGATCGCTGCCCGCCTCGCCGTTGGTTACACACTCGACGAACTGCAGAACGACATCACCAAGGCCACGCCTGCCTGCTTCGAACCCACCATCGACTACGTCGTGGTGAAGATTCCCAAGTGGCAGTACGAGAAGTTCCCCGGCACGGAAGAGACCCTCGGACCGCAGATGAAGTCGGTCGGCGAAGTCATGGCCATCGGCCGTACCTTCAAAGAAGCCCTGATGAAGGCGATTCGTTCGCTGGAAACAGGTAAGAAGGCATCCGCTGCTGACATCGAGCCGCGCCGTCTCACGCAGCGTCTCGTCACGCCGCACCCTGAGCGTCTGCGCTACATCCTGTACGCGTTTGAACGTGGCATGACCGTGCGTGAAGTTGCTCGCCTCACCACCATGGACCCATGGTTCCTGTACCAGGTGAAGCAGGTAACAGACGAAATCCGTGGACTGCACGGCAAGATGCTCGACAGCCTCGACGCCGACCAGCTTCGCGATGTGAAGCGCATGGGCGTCAGCGATGACCTCGTCGCAACCGCACTGAACCTCGATGGCAAGGACGCAGCGAACCAGGTTGCTGAGCTGCGCGCGAAGCATGGCATTCAGCCTGTCTACAAGCTCGTCGACACCTGCGCTGCAGAGTTCGAAAGCTTCACGCCATACTTCTACTCCTCCTACGACGAGGAAGACGAAGCGATTCCGACCGCAAAGAAGAAGATCATCATCCTCGGCAGCGGTCCCAACCGCATCGGCCAGGGCATCGAGTTCGATTACTGCTGCTGCCACGCATCGTTTGCTCTGCGTGAAGACGGTTACGAGACGATCATGGTCAACTGCAATCCGGAAACCGTCTCCACGGATTATGACACCAGCGACCGCCTCTACTTCGAGCCGCTGACCTTCGAAGACGTGCTCGCGGTCTACAACCACGAAGCTTCGGGTGGTGCTGAGATCGGCATGATCGTGCAGTTCGGCGGCCAGACTCCGCTGAACCTCTCGCTGCCGTTGAAGGCTGCAGGTGTACCCATCATCGGTACATCGCCGGAATCCATCGAACTTGCTGAAGACCGCAAGCGGTTCCAGAAGCTGATCGAAGACCTGAAGATTCCGCAGCCCGCAGGCGCCATCGCAACCAGCATCGAAGAAGCTCTTGCTGGCGCGAACAAGGTCACGTACCCCGTGCTCGTCCGTCCCAGCTTCGTGCTCGGTGGCCGCGCCATGGTCATCGCGTATGACGATGAAGCCATCGTTCGCTACATGAACACGGCCATCGAGTATTCGCAGGAACGCCCGGTCCTCATCGACCACTTCCTCGAAGACGCCACCGAAGTCGACGTGGACGCGCTCTGCGACGGCAAGGACGTCGTCATCGCTGGCATCATGCAGCACATCGAAGAAGCCGGCATTCACTCTGGCGATTCCTCCTGCGTTCTGCCTTCGGTCGACCTCACCGCCGACGTGCTCGATCAGATTCGTAAGTACACGCGTCAGCTTGCCCTCTCGCTGAACGTGATCGGCCTCGTGAACATCCAGTTCGCCATCCAGCATGGCAAGGTTTACGTCATTGAAGTGAATCCGCGCGCATCGCGTACGGTGCCCTACGTTTCGAAGGCAACGGGCCTGCCGCTGGCAAAAATCGCATCGCGCCTCATGACGGGCCGCACGCTGGCAGAGCTTCTGCCGCAGCAGCTCGCATCGGGCAAGGATCTCGACACCGGCAACCACTACTTCGTGAAGTCGCCTGTCTTCCCGTGGGGCAAGTTCCAGGGCGTCGATCCCGTTCTCGGACCGGAAATGCGCTCCACCGGCGAAGTTATGGGCGTTGCCGAAACCTTTGGCGAAGCCTTCGCCAAGGCGCAGATCGCAGCAGGACAGAACCTGCCCACCAAGGGCACGGTCTTCCTCAGCGTCAACGACCATGACAAGGCAAACGTCATTCCGCTTGCGAAGCAGTTCGTGGAGATGGGCTTCCACCTCGTCGCCACACACGGCACCGCAGACATCCTTAGCGATGCCGGCCTGCAGGTCGAGCGCGTTCATAAGGTGAAGGAAGGACGTCCCAACGTCGTCGACTTCATCAAGGGCGAACGCATCCAGCTCATCATCAACACGCCACGTGGTCAGGACAGCATCTTTGACGAGAAGGCAATTCGTCGCGCAGCCGTAACGGCACGCATCCCCTCCATCACCACGCTTGCTGCGGCACGCGCGGCAGCAGAGGGAATCGCAGCGCTTCAGCGCGGCCAGATCAGCGTGTACACGTTGCAGGAGCTGCACGCTTCGCGCACTGTCTAACAACGACCGAACCAAACACGAAGGGCCTCCGCCATGCAGCGGAGGCCCTTCGTGTTGATCCCAAAAGAAATGCTATTCGGAGAGATTGCGCGCCAGCTTCGCGCCAATCGCATACCCGATCATCGACAGCGGAATCCACGTTCCGATGAGGATGCCGTCGCCGCCCAGCAGGCCGCTGTTCATTTCAATGGTGAAGAAAGTGCGCCACAGCTTGTCCACGGCACCGCAGCCGTTGCACAGGCCATTTCCGGTGGGCAGATCCAGTGTGTACACACAAACCACCAGGAAAAACAGAAGCCCCGAGATCCAAATGTGCGACGCAACGGTTCCCGGAACCATGCGGCCCACGACAAAGCCCGCGCCCATAGGAACGACCAAAGCCAGCACAGTGCAGATGATTTTTGGCAACGATGCTTCGGGATCGACGTGCAGCAGCCAGAACACCGCAACAATGACGACCAGCACCAGGACCGCCAGCAGCGTGTGCAACGCAAACCAGCCTGCCTCGCGCGCCAGGTCTCCCGTCGTTTTATTTCCGCGAATCTCTACTGATTCCATCGACCTCTACGTTAGCTTTTCCTGCGCCGATTGCAAAGAGTCAGGCGGGAAATTCCTTATGCAGGCATCGTTGGCGATACCATAAAGACATGTTGTTTGAAGGCGTTCACGTTCCGCTCGCAACCCCGTTTTATCCTGATGGCCGGCTCAACCTCCGCAAACTGGAGCACAATGTGCGCCGCTACTCGCTCACGCCAACCAGCGGCCTGATCGTGCTTGGCCCCAATAGCGAGACGGCATCGCTCTCAAAAGACGAACGCATTCAGGTGCTGAAGACCGTCGGTGCAGAGGCTGCAAAGGAGAAGGTCCTCACCGCAGGCATCAGCCTTCCCAGCGTGTACGAGTCCATCCAGCTTGCCGCAGCCGCCGCAGCCGCGCGCTTTGACGTCGTGCTGCTCGCCACTCCCGTGGAGTACACCCAACTGCTCTGGAATGACGCAAACGCCACCACGGCCCTCCTGACGTACTTCCAGGCCATCGCTGACGCATCGCCACTGCCCATCCTTCTTCACTCGGATGCTGACCGCGTAGCGCTACCAATCGAACTCATCGCGCAACTCGCTTCTCACCCGAACATCATCGGTGTGCTGGAACAGTCCGCGCATGTCAGCCGCGTGACGCAGATCCGTGAAGCCTCGGTAGACGTAAAGCACACGGCCACCACGACCATTACCTTTACAGCAGCCACAAACCGCATGCTCGCAGTGGAGCAGCCGGAAGTTGTGATCGCAGGAACCTTCGTCAGCGCTACGGCACTCACAGGCGGCACTGCTGTAGCCACCGCGCCTCCGGTGCCTGCATTGAAGACGCGTACCCGCGAAGTTGGTTTTCAGGTTCTCTGGGGTGCAACAGCGGATGCAGACGTGGCCCTCCGCGCAGGTTCCGTGGCACTCGCCATGCCCATCGCTGCATCCGTACCGCAGGCTGCGTTTGAAGTGTGGGCTGCATGGAAAGACGGCAACCCTCGTCTGCTCGAAGAAAAGCAGGGCAGACTCGCCCGCGCAGAGCAGGGAATACTCGCATGGGACACGCCATCCATCAAGGCAGGCAGCGAACTCTCCGGCTACTTCGGCGGTCGTCCGCGGTTGCCGCTTCTGTCCGTAACGGCAAACCGCGCAGAAGAGATTGCTTCTCTCCTACGCGGCATGAACTCCTAAACAATTGGGAAATCTGCGGAGCTTAACGGCTCCGCGGAACCACCGTGACACCCAACGCATTCAGCTTGCTGCGCGCTGCAGTAGCTTCCTGCGTGTTGGGATAACGCTGGATCAGCGAACGCAGCTCGCGCACACCTGCATCCGTCTGCTTCATCGCCAGCAACGACTCGCCCTTGCGAAGCTGGGAAACAGCAGTCTTCTGATTCCCCGGATACTGCTCCGCAACCTTGTCATAGTTCTTCGCGGCTGCGGAGAAGCGACCGGCCTTGTAATCAATCTCACCGAGATAGAAGTACGCATTACCCGCCAGATTCGAATCGGGATAGTACTTGATCACGTCATTGAACTCAGCCGAGGCCAGCGTGTACTTCGCGCCGTTGTAGTCACTAAAGGCCGTGCGGTACAGATCTTCCACCGGGGGCGCAGCAGGTGCGGTGGGCAGCGCGGGTGCTGCTGTTGCTGGGATAGCCGCAGAAGGCTTGCCGTTACGCACGATCGGGGCAGCAGGCGCATTGCCTGCCGGAGCGGGAGTATCGGTCGTCATGGGTGCGCCACCGCTGGCAGCTCCACCACCACCCGAATCCAGTTTCGCGCTGATGCTTTGCTGCTGGCTCTGCACATCGCCAATGTTCTTCTCAATGCGGCCAAGGCGAGCCTTCAGCTCATCCAGCGAGTCGTTCAGCGACTGCATCTGCCCGGAGAGCTGTTCCACGTTCTTGCCCGTGCTCTCGCTCTGCGCACGCATCTGGCGCTGCACGCCGTCCATGGTCTGCGCCATCTTGTTCACGGCGTCGGTTGTCTGCTGAATCAGATCTTTCATCACGCCCATGCGTTCGTCGTTGGACTGTTGCAGGCGTGCAATAGCGTCCTGCAGCGCGCGGACCTGTGTCTGCAACTCCACCATGTCCTTGTTTGCAGCAAAGGCGGGAGTCGGGGCAGTGAACAGGACAGCGGCAAGTGCAAGCGTAGCGGGCACAATGCGAAGTGTGCGGTGCATGGGATGGTTCCTCCACGTAAGAGAACGCATGGCGGGCTTGTACTCCCCGCCATGCGTTCGTGCTTTACCAGATTAAGTGAAATTGCAGTTGTTTACCGGTCGATGTTGAACTGCGCGCGGCGATTCTGCTGCCAGCACGATTCATTCTGTTCGGTGCAGAACTGCTTTTCCTTGCCGTAGGAGATCACGCGGATGCGGCTTGCCGAAACGCCCGCATTTACCAGAGCGGTCTTCGCGGCGTTCGCACGGTTCTCGCCCAGCGCCAGGTTGTACTCAGCGGAACCACGCTCATCGCAGTAGCCGCCAATCAGCAGCTTGATGTCCGGATGCTGAGTCAGATACGTGGAAGCCTGCTGCGCCGCGGTGTGGCCTGCGGGATTCAGGTCGTAGCTGTCGTAGTCGAAGAAGATATCCGGCACGGCAGCGTGGAACGCAGCATCATCCGGCAGATTCGACGACGTACCTGCGACGGGAGCAGCAGGCACACGCACAGTCACACGGAAATTCGCATCTGCCGTACCGCCATCACCCGTTGCCACCAGGTGGAAGTTCGTGGAGTTCGACGGCGTCACGTTGGTCGTTCCGTTCGGATTTACCGGTCCAACACCATCAATCGAAACCGACGTCGCGTTCGTCGTGTGCCACGTCAGAACAACGGACTGGCCCAGGTCGATCGTCGCGGGTTCTGCGGTCAGCGTCGCGGTCGGCGCAGCAGCAGGTGCAGCAGCCGGCGGTGCGCTATATGGCGGCGGCGCGCTCTGCTTCTTATGGCAGCCTGCCAGCAGCAGCATGGCGGCCATCGCAGTGGTCACAATCGATTTGGTGCGGGTTGTTTGCAATCTCATCATCTCTCCTCAAATTCGTTGATCGGCAGCAAAAAACTTCAGCGGAAACTCCAATTGGGCATGTCGCTTCCGGTGCCAGCAAGCTTGTGCTTGCCAGTACCATCCGCCAGCATGGTCCAAACTTCTGCGCGTGCGCCGGAGCCCACGGCAAAAACGATGTGGCGGCCATCCGGCGACCATGAGGGGAAGTCGCAGCGGCCTATGCCGTTCGTGAGCTGGATCCAGCGCTTGCTGGCAATCTCCATCACGTAAATGTCTTGTCCACCTGGCGCGCCTGGACCGTATTTACGATCCCATGCAAAGGCCAGAAATTGTCCGTTGGGAGACCACGAAACTGACGTGGCATACCCGCCATCGGTCATGCGCTGCAGGCCAGCGCCATCCGCGTCCATGATATACACCTGCGGCAATCCGCTGCGTCCGCTGATGAACGCGATCTGCGATCCCGTCTTCGGATTCCATGTGGGCGAAACATCGGGTCCACGCGAGTTCGTTACTCGTTTCGCCCCGCCACCATTGGCATCGGTGATGAAAATCTCAGGATCGCCCGTGCGTGAAGACGAATACGCAAGCTGCCCATTCGACGACCACGCCGGAGATAGATTCGTTCCACCACCCGAAGGGAAGCTGATCGGACGATTCAGCAGTAGCGAATACATCCGGATCTGAAATCCATCCTTGCCGAGCGATGAAAACGCAATGCGCGAGTTATCAGGCGATACGCGCGGCGAAAGCGAAATGGTGCCCAGGTGCGTCACCGCATGAGCATTCGCGCCGTCGTAATCCATCGCCCAGATTTCTTTGTTGCCGCCGGCTGCGCGCACAAAATAGATCTTGCTCTCTGCAATTCCCGGGATACCGCCGCCCAGGCGCAGAATGATCTCATCCGCCAGCTTGTGTGCGATGGTGCGTGCGCCATTGTCGTCACCGGCTTCGGTGTACTGCTTGCCCAACACCTGCGGATACTGCGCATTGTGCGTGTCGTCTACGTACGCGTTCACAACCACGCGATTGTTTGCAACGCTCAACGAGCCGAACGCAACATACGCCGCACTCACCGGCGCTGCGGTCCACTCATCCAGGTGCATTTCCTGCGGCGTGCCCGGCATCGATTGCGGTTGCAGACTCTTCGATACAAGATCGAACACACCCGCGTTCTGCAGGTCGTTGAACAGCACAGAATCGAAGGTTTGTTTCAGGCTGCCGGCATCGGCAGAACCTGCGCGAAAGTTTGCTGCGGCAATGCGGATGCGGTCTGCACCCGTGTTCGTTCCAGTGAAGACATTATCCTGAGCATGCAGCGCCGCGGAGCTGAACAACACCACTGCCGCGACAGCAGCCATCTTTACGAAACTCAAACGTGTGCGATTCACCATCGTTGTCCATGGTAGACGCATTGGCATGAAAACGGTGTGGACAAGGTTCCCACACGGGTACGGAATTTTCTCCACACCGCGCTCTGAGTGCTCATGCGTACCGGTTAGTTGCCCTTCGGATCAAAGTAATACTGCACATTGATGTACGACCCGGAATAGCCATCCGGCAGAGGCCCAAACGTGTCAATGCGTTGCAGCGCACGCAGAGCGCTGGCATCAAGGGTGGTATCACCGCTCGGTTTCGCAATCTGAATGTTGGACGGCGAGCCATCGCGATTCACACGAAAACTGATCCACACACGATGCCCCACAGCACCGCTGTCCAGCGTCTGCGTGTACCACTGCTGCGCAACCTTCTGCGTGAGCTGCCGCACGTAATACGCATAACGCTCGCCAAATGCAGAATCCGACACGTTAGTGGCCGATGTCCCCGCACGATTCTCGACAGACGTCATCGCCATCTTCAGCCCGGCAGTCTCACCGGAAGTCGCTTTATCCGGCTGCTGTTTTGTGGGTTGCGGCTTCTGCGGCGGCACAGGCGCAGGCTTCTCTGCAACCTTCGGTGGAGTCTTCTTGTCCGGTTGTTTCACCGGAATCGGAATATCGGTAGGCTTCGGCGGAAGTTCTGCAGCAGGCGTCGGCGGCGGAGGAGCTTCACTCGGATTCTCACTCGCCAGCACGTTGTCTTCCTTCGGCTGTACACGCGGAGGCAGCGGCAGGGAATTCACCATCGTCGCCTGCACCGCACCTGTAATCTCAGCTTTGTCGCCCCACTTCTCTCCGTGATTGCGAAAAACGTATCCCGCAGCCAGCACTCCACCAATCACCACGCCATGCAGCACCAGCGACACCACGAAGTTTTGCTTCGTGCGCTGCTGCATCCGGGTTGGCTCCATCGTTACGGGCATCGGTTATTTCTCAATCGGCCTTGTCACAATGCTGATGTTCGTAATCCCCGCCTGCTTCACCGCATCCATCACAGAAGCAAACGCGCCAAACGGAACCTTCTGGTCCGCGCGCAGATAGATCACTTTTTTAGACGGATCACCCTTGGTGCGCAGCAGATTCGGCAACTCGGCAAGGTTCACCGGCTTGTCCTGCAAATAGACGCGCTGCTCATGGTCAATCGTCACCACGGTGCGTTCGTCCGTAAGCTGATTCACCGTTCGTGTCTGCGGCACAGCCACCTCAATGCCGCTCTGCAACACCGGCGCAGTCAGCATGAAGATCAGCAGCAACACCAGCACCACGTCCACCAGCGGTGTGATGTTGATCTCTGCAAGCGAAGAGCGTGTGCGTCCGCCGCTACTGGAAAATGCCATCGCGTTCTCTCTCCGAAAGCTTTAGTTGGTCTGCGAAACGCGGCGACGCGGATCGTCCTGCCCGGTCTGCGGAGCAGCCGCTGCAGCATTCTCCAGCGCATTCAAAAGTTCGCGACCAAAGTCATCCATGCGTGCAGCAAAGTCCTTCACGCTCGCGGTCAACTGGTTGTAGCCAACCACCGCAGGGATAGCCACAACAAGGCCCGCGGCAGTCGTGATCAAGGCTTCACTGATACCCGGCGCAACGGCGCGCAATGTCGCAGCGCCCTGCGTTCCCAGGCCATGAAACGCATCCACAATACCCATCACGGTGCCCAGCAATCCGATAAACGGAGCCACTGCCGCAATCGTCGCCAGCCACGTCAACTGCGATTCCAGATCGGTCATCGCTTCGCTGCTTGCAATCTGCGCAGCGCGTTCCACTGCAACAGGATTGCGTGGGAAGCCGCGGCCACCCGTCTGCCGCTGGTACTCCTCCACAATCTCTGAAAACACATTCACCAGTGGTGAAGGCTTGTACGTGTCGGCAACGGTCGCAATCTCACTCAAGCGCGACGATTTGCGGAAAGCACGCAGAAACTGCTGTCCCTTGGCGCGTGCACGTCGGAACGAGCCCCACTTTGTCAGCATGATGGTCCACGAAACAATCGACAGCAACAGCAGCAATGCCAGCACCGAAAGAGCTACCGGGCCGCTGTTGTGCAGCATTTCCATCAATGCAGAAGAGTTGGCGGCATCAGGGGGTGCAGTTGCCGCGTTAACCGGTGTGCTGTCCTGCAGGAGAAGTGTCAGAAGAAGACTCATAGCTTGCTCGCAGTGTATCGACTCTTGCTGTGGGATGAAGGTGAGGGAGAATCTTTTCAGGTGCATCTTCGGCACAAGCAGGCCGGAAAGTCGCAAAGAATCAGGGTCTTCTCAGCCAAGACTTTGAGTTTTGCTTTCTTGTCATGACGGGCGAGGAACTCCTTTTGCCAACGTCCACAGCAAAGAAATGTAATCTGATCACCAATCCATCCGTGCTATTCTCGGCGCGAAGAGAGGGCGAAGATGCTCCTTGAGCTGCGTGCGGAAAACTATGCTGTCATCGACCACGCTGTCGCCACCTTCGGCAACGGCCTGAACCTGCTCACGGGCGAAACCGGCGCGGGTAAATCCATCCTCGTCGACGCTCTCGCCCTTCTCATGGGCGGTCGCGCCGCCAGCGATGTGGTGCGTCATGGCGCAGAAAAAGCCGTTGTCTCCTGTGTCTTTGAAGCCACAGCCGGAGCCGAGGCCATCCTCGAAGCCAACGGCATCGATGTCGAAAGCACTGAGATTCTTCTTCGCCGCGAAGTGAATGCATCCGGCAAGGGCCGCGTCTTCCTCAACAACCAGCCCGCCACGGTCGCAGTTCTTCGTCAACTCGCACCCGAACTCGCGTTGGTGCACTCGCAGGCCGAAACCATGGGCGCGTTCGATCAGGCGCAGCAGCGCGGCCTGCTCGATCGTTTTGCCGGCGTGAATACCAACACCGGCCTGGGCAAAGATCTCGTCATCGACCTGCGCGAACGCCTCAAATCGCACAAGGGCCTGGATGTGACACAGGCAGGCGAAAACATCCGCACCGCCTACGCACTCTGGCGCGATGCGCGTGAAGAACTCGACCGCCTCTCTGCCGATGAGCAGGAGCGCCTGCGTATGGTTGATCTGTGGATCTTTCAACGCGGCGAAATCGCCGACGCCAACATCGCATCCGCGGAAGAAGACGATCAGTTGGAAGCAGAGAAGCGTGTCCTGGCCAACGCGGAGAAGCTCTACACCGCCGCGATGAACGCGCAGGAAGTTCTCTACGAGAACGAAGCCAGCGCGGAATCCTCGCTCGCCGCTGCACAAAAGCATCTCGAAGAACTTGCGCGTTACGACCCATCGTTCACCGAAGCCGCAACGCAGATCGCCAACGCTCGTGCCGCTGTCGCTGATATCAGCGAAACCGCCCGTCATTACGCGGAAAACATCAACGCTTCACCGGAACGTCTCGCTGAGATCGAAGACCGCCTCGCCGCGTTGGATCGCCTGAAGCGCAAGTACGGCAAGACGCTCGCTGAAGTCATCGCGTATGGCGACGACGTCTCCGCAAAGCTGAACGAAGTAGAGAATCGCGAAGCACTCATCGAACAAGCGAAGAAGACGCTCGCGGAATGCGAACACATCTACACCTGCGTCGCACAGGACCTGACAGAGACGCGCACTGCCTCTGCGCGCAAGCTGGAAAAGCTTGCCGAGCAGCAGATCAACGATCTCGCCATGCAGGTGCGCTTCCGCGTTGAAGTCGCCCCGCAAAAAGAACAGAGCTTCTGGACCGCCATGGGCTGGGACCACGTCGAATGCCTCATCGCTACCAACGCCGGTGAACCCCTCAAGCCCCTCGAAGAGATCGCCTCCGGTGGCGAAATGAGCCGCGTCATGCTGGCACTGAAGGTTTCCGTGGAAGAGGGCGGGGCAGACCGAACCAAACGCCGCATACCCCTGCCACGCACGCTCGTCTTCGACGAAATCGACATCGGTATCGGCGGCCGCGCTGCGGAAGCGGTCGGCGCCAAGCTGAAGGCTCTGTCAAAGCACCAGCAGGTTCTCTGCGTCACCCACCTGCCGCAGATCGCTGCCTTCGCTGACCAGCATTTCCTCGTCGAAAAGTCCGAAAAGGAAGGCCGCACCCGCACCCAGATCCGCCAGATGAAGGACGAGGAGCGCACCGGCGAAATCGCCCGCATGATCTCCGGAGCGACCGTAACGGAGACCAGCCTGAAGCACGCGGAACAAATGCTCAAAGCCAGCCGCTGACCGCGGCAACCGGAAATCGTGGGAACCAATCCAAGTCATCACGGACTTCACAGCAAGAGGAGATTCCCCGATGTCCCACGATCCAAAGAAATGTGCGCACACCGCCTGTAGCTGTACCGTGACCGAAGGCAAATACTGCTCGCAATACTGTGAAGATGCGGCCAAAATAGCACCCACGGCCATCGCGTGCCACTGCCCTCATAACGGTTGCGAAGGCAAACTTTAAGGTTTTGACTGCTGCAGTTACGTCCAGCGAGACGCCGGTGCGCCAAATCGCGCCACGGTGCTTTGTCGTAGTTTCGTCAGATTGCACCACAACAGGTTCAAATCACTGCGTCCGGGGTTTACTTCGCGGTATACTTTACCTGTGAGCACTCTGACCCTCGACCCGCCTGTATCCACCGAAAATGAAAGCGCCCAACAGAAGCGCGTTCTCCTGCTGAAGCCCCGTGGTTTCTGCGCTGGTGTGGTGCGTGCTGTGGACATCGTGAAGATCGCGCTGGATACCTTTGGCGCTCCGATCTATGTGCGCAAGGAAATCGTTCACAACCGTTACGTCGTGGATGACCTGCGCCAGAAGGGCGCTATCTTCGTCAACGAACTGGACGAGGTGCCCGAGGGCAAGCGCGTGATCTACTCCGCGCATGGTGTGTCACCGGCTGTTCGTGAACGTGCGAAGGAGCGCGGCCTCAAGGTCATCGACGCCACCTGCCCGCTCGTTACAAAGGTTCACGTCGAAGCCATCAAGTTTGCCAAGCAGGGCTATTCGCTCGTCCTCGTTGGTCACCGCGATCACGAAGAAGTAGAGGGCACGGCAGGTGAAGCACCTGAGGTCACCCAGGTCGTTTCCACGGTTGAAGAAGTGGAAGCTCTCGTGGTCCCCGATCCAGACAAGCTCGCGTACCTCACCCAGACGACGCTTTCGCTCGACGAAGCGAAGTACATGATTGAGGCGCTGAAGAAGAAGTTCCCGAACATCGTTGGACCGCACGCGCAGGACATTTGCTACGCGACGGAAAACCGCCAGACGGCGGTGAAGAATGTGGCACACGGTGCAGACCTTGTGCTGGTCGTCGGTTCGAAGAACAGCTCCAACTCCAACCGTCTGGTTGAGGTTTCTGAAAACCTCGGTACCAAGAGCTACCTGATCGACAAGGCCCAGGACATTCAGCCCGAGTGGCTGGAGGGTGTTGAGAAGGTGGCCATCACGGCAGGTGCATCTGCGCCTGAAGTTCTCGTACAGGAAGTGGTCGCTTATCTGCAGGGCATCGGTTACGGCTCGGTCGATGAGGTTGAGGTCATGCCGGAGAATGTTCGCTTCGGTCTTCCGCCGGAAATTGTTCGAGCAATTGCTCCGGCGCCATCACCGGCTGCGTAATAGTAGTCGGAAGGTATCAGTAGTGCTCTCGCAGTTGCAGTAAGCAGCATCGCTCGGCACGGGGAATACGTCTAACAATAATGCAGGATCAAAATTACAGACCGGGAACGTCGGCGGCAACCGAAGCCGGCGCGGCACAGCCACGTTTTGGGCGCATTGATCTTGGCCTGGACCATGTGCGCTCCGCCGTCCGCAAAGCTGCGGACTGGCTACTCTCTCAGCAGCAGCCTGATGGCCACTGGTGTGGCGAACTTGAAGCTGACGTCATGCTGGAGGCCGATTACATCTTCATGCATACGTTGCTTGGAACCGGTGACCCCGGCAAGATGCAGCGTGCCGTGAATGAGATTCTTCGCCACCAGAATGAAGATGGTGGTTGGAGCGTCTATCCCGGCGGCCCCTCGAACGTAAATTACGGCGTCAAGTCGTATCACGCGCTCAAGATGATGGGCTGGTCCGCAGATCACCCCGTCATGGTGAAGGCCCGCGAGTCGGTGCTGTCCCAGGGCGGTGTGGTGGAATGCAACACCTTCACCAAGATCTATCTCTGCGCATTCGGTCAGTATGACTACGATGCAGTCCCGGCTATTCCGCCGGAGATCGTTCTCTTTCCGAACTGGTTTTACTTCAACATCTACGAGATCTCTGCCTGGTCGCGTGGCATTCTGGTGCCGCTCTCGATCATCTACGCGAAGAAGCCGCTGAAACTTTTGTCGCCGGAGCAAGGCATCGACGAACTCTTCGTCGGCGGCCGCAAGAACGCTGATCTGCATCTCCGCTGGGATCGCAAGAAGCCCATCTCGTGGCGCAACTTCTTCCTCTTCTGGGATCGTGTCGCTCACCTAGCAGAGCGCGTCCACATCCGTCCATTGCGCAAGCGCGCACTGAAGAAGGCAGAAGCCTGGATGCTGGAGCGCTTCGAAGGCTCTGACGGCCTCGGCGCCATCTATCCCGCCATGCTCAACGCGATCGTTGCGATGCGTCACCTCGGCTACTCGCTGGATGACCCGCAGATGATTCGCGCGATGGACGAGTTTGAAAAGCTCGGCATCGACAAGCCCAACGGCGAAGCGAGTTACCCCACGCCTACGTTCCGCATGCAGCCCTGCCTGTCGCCCGTATGGGATACGGCGCAGGTCGTATCGGCGCTCGGTTCAGCTGACATTTCGCCCACTGACCCGCGCATGATTCTCGCGGCAGACTGGCTCTTCAGCAAAGAGAGCCGTCACAAGGGCGACTGGGCGCAGAAGGTCAAGAACGTCGAACCCGGCGGCTGGGCATTCTTCTACAACAACATTCATTACCCTGACGTCGACGACACGGGTGAAGTTCTGCTTGCATTGAAGGCAGTCGATCATCCGCACGAACGTCAGCAGCATGAGATCGCTCAGCGCGCCATCAACTGGGTCTTCGGCATGCAGTGCAAGAACGGTGGCTGGGCATCCTTTGATCGTGACAACACGAAGATGATCTTCCAGTACATCCCCTTCGCCGATCACAACGCGATGCTGGATCCACCAACGGTGGACATCACCGGACGCATCCTTGAGACGCTGGCTGCTTACGGCTACACCCGTCGCGATAAGCGCGTGGAAGCTGCGGTGCAGTTCATCCTGAAGGAACAGGAGTCTGACGGCTCGTGGTTCGGTCGCTGGGGTGTGAACTACCTTTACGGCACCTTCCTGGTGCTGCGCGGTTTGGAAGCTATCGGCTTCGATCAGAACGAACCGGCAGTGCAGCAGTCTGTTGAATGGGTCCGCTCCGTACAGAACACCGACGGCGGCTGGGGTGAGTGGTGCGCAACGTACGACGATCCGGGAACACGCGGCGTCGGCCCATCCACTCCTTCGCAGACAGCATGGGCTCTGCTCGCGCTTCTCGCAGGTGGTGACACCCGTTCTGACTCGGTGGCCAAGGGCGTTCGCTGGCTCGTCAATCAGCAGCAGGAAGACGGCACGTGGAGCGAACTTATCCCGGGCCGCAACGGCGAAAGCTACTACACCGGCACAGGATTCCCCCGCGTGTTCTATCTGGGGTACCACCTGTACAAGCAGTACTTCCCGCTGCTGGCGCTCACGACCTACGATAAGGCGATGCGCGCTCCCGCGGAATAGAGATTCGTAACACCAGTTTGTAATTGCTGGGGCCGTTTGCCCCGGAGGAACTTAGACCTATGGCAATTCCTGTATCTCAGGCATGGACGGTAGCGACCTACGTTATCAAGCAGAAGCTCGCGGGCCGCAAGCGTTATCCCCTCGTGCTCATGCTGGAGCCGCTCTTCCGCTGCAACCTGGCGTGCGCCGGCTGCGGCAAAATCCAGTACCCCGCGCACATCCTCAAGGCAGAACTCACCCCCGAGGAATGCTTCAAGGCTGTTGAAGAATGCGGCGTCCCGATGGTATCCATCCCCGGCGGCGAACCGCTTCTGCATCCCCGTATGCCGGAGATTGTTCAGGGCCTCATCGACCGCAAGAAGTACGTGTACATGTGCACCAACGCGCTTCTGCTCAAGGAGAAGCTGCACCTCTTCAAGCCGTCGAAGTACCTCTCGTTCTCCGTGCACGTCGACGGTGAAAAGGAACACCACGACTTCGGTGTCTGCCGCGAAGGCGGTCACGACATCGCCATGGAAGGCGTACGCGCCGCTGTGGCTGCGGGATTCCGCGTCACCACCAACACCACGCTCTTCGACGGTGCCGATCCGAACTCTGTTCGCCGCCACTTCGATCAGTTGATGGAAGCAGGCGTGGACTCCATGATGATCTCGCCCGGCTACACCTACGACAAGGCGCCGGACCAGAAGCACTTCCTCGGTCGCGCACGTTCGCGTAAGTTGTTCCGCGCACTGCTGTCGAACCGCAAGAAGCGTTGGCAGTTCAACGCAAACCCCATCTTCCTGGAATTCCTGATGGGCAAGCGCGAACTCACCTGCACCCCGTGGGGCATGCCGACGTTCTCCATCTTCGGATGGCAGAAGCCCTGCTACCTCCTGCAGGACGGCTATGCCGACACCTTCCAGGAACTGCTGGATGAAGTCGATTGGGCTAACTACGGCACCGAAAGCGGCAACCCGCGTTGCGCCAACTGCATGGTGCACTCCGGTTATGAAGCTTCGGGCGTGAACTACACCTTCGGTTCGCTGAAGGGCCTCATCGCTACGGCCAAGGCCATGTTCGGCGGGCTGTACGAAGACCCCGATGCACAGAAGCTGCTGAACGACTGGAAGCCCACCAACCACGGCCAGCTCGTGCAGATCGGCTCCGGCATCCTGTCGGCTGAGTCTGAACGCGTGAACCATTCTGAATCGCTGGTGGCAGGGGACTAAGCATGGCAACCGAACAGCAGGAACACCTGAAGATTGAAGAACTGCAGCAGCTCAGCCCTGACCAGATTGAGGTCATGGCTGGCCGCGACCGCGAAAACCTCGAAGGCTGGATCCCGGCTCTCGCCACTGAGGCAGAGATCAAGGACGCGCTCGAAAAGGCATTCGACTATCGCGGCGACGTCACGCTCACGCTCAAGTCCGGCGAAGTCATTGAGGGTTACCTCTACGACCGTCGTCAGGGTAAGACGCTCGACGATTCGCTGGTCCGCATGATGCCGTCCAAGGGTGAAGACAAGTCCCGTCGCAACATTCCGTACAGCGAAATCGCCGCACTGAACTTCAGTGGCCGCGACACCGCCGCTGGCAAAACCTTTGAAGCCTGGGTCAAGAAGTACTGGGAAAAGAAGGCAGCAGGCGAAAAGAACATCCAGATCGAACCCGAAAAACTGGACTAATTTCATGAGCGAGAATCTGCAGCCTTTCCTGCAAGCGCAGGGCAGGCAATTGACCGCAGTCCTCAGCAACGACACCGGCGAAGGCGAGGAGATACTCCTCGCCTTCGGTGCCGATGCCCTCATCTTTCGTTGCAACGAGGACTCCGACGCCATCACCATCTCCTTCGAACCCATCCCCGAGCTCGATGACGCTGACGACCTCACCACAGACCCGGCATGGAGCCGCTTCATCGGCAAGGAACTCTTTACCGGCTGGCTCATGCAGAACCAACAGGGCTACGCAGACGGAGCACTTCTCAGCTTCGACGGTGTAGTGCCTGAAGTTGGCTTGAACGTCGTAGCGGCTGCCTTTGAAGTGTTGGAGATTCGTCAGCGTTCGTAGTGTGTGACAGATCTTTGTTGTAAAGACTTCAACTGGAATGTGGCTGGAATAATATTGGTAAGCAGGCGCCTTATGGAAAACAAGTCCATCCGAAACTTCTCAACGTCGGTAAGATGGGCATCGCTGTGTGCGATTTGTTTTTGGACTCCTGATATTTTGATTCACCTGATTAAGACAGATTCATCTCATCAAGCTTGGCTGGTGACAGCAGTCTGTCCAGTTGTTTTTCTCCTAAGCTACATAGGGCTAATCTTCTTCTCTAGGAAACAAATAAATGCGCGTCACGCTTTTTTTGTAATGGTGGGAATATGGTGCTCTGGGGGAATTGCAACAATGATTGCCGCCTCTTCCGGAGGTGGTGGTTTTGTCTCCAGTTATAAAATTGCCATGGGGATTTCTCTATTAGGTGTTGTGTTTCCCCCGTTTACACTCTTCTTCACCACTTATGACGGTAGTTTGTTTGCCCTTTCCGTCGTTTCTATCCTTCTGATTCTTGACGCGGCATCGGGCGCTGCGGAATACATGAGAAGCCTGTTCCATCCCGCTACTGCATGAACGTCTTCCTCACCGGTGCCACCGGCTTCGTCGGTAGCCACGTAGCGCGCGCCTATGCTGCACAGGGCGCAAACCTCCGTCTACTCACGCGCAACAGCAGTAACCTCGCTTCTCTCGAAGGTATTGCCGCAGAGACCGTCACTGGCGACCTCCGCAACGCACCAGCGCTCCGCAGCGCTCTCGAAGGTTGCGATGCGCTCGTGCACGTCGCCGCCGACTACCGTCTCTGGGTACCCGATCCAGACGACATGTACAAGGCAAACGTAGAAGGCACACGCGAACTTCTCAAGTTGGCCCGCGAAGTTGGCGTGCAACGCGTCGTGTACACCAGCAGCGTTGCCACAATGGGCTTCACAAAGACAGACACCATCGTCAACGAAGACACGCCCGTCTCCGAAGCCGACATGATCGGTCACTACAAGCGCAGCAAGTGGCTGGCAGAGCAGGAAGCCATCGCCGCTGCGCGTCTCGGCCAGTACGTGATGATCCTCAACCCCACAACACCCATCGGCCCGCTCGACCGCAAGCCCACGCCCACGGGTCGCATCATCGTCGACTTCCTCAACAAGAACTTCCCGGCATACGTCGACACCGGACTCAACCTCGTGGACGTCGAAGAGATCGCACGCATGCACGTCGAAGCACTCGACCGTGGCACTCCCGGCGAACGCTACATCCTCGGCGGCGAAAACCTCACGCTGAAGCAGATACTCGACCGCATGGCAGCCATCAGCGGTTTGCCATCGCCCAAGCACAAGGTGCCGCACGCCGTTGCCATGGCCTTCGCCTTCTTCGACGAAAACATCACCGGCAAGCTTCGCGGCAAAGAACCCCGCGCCACCGTTGAAGCCGTCCGCATGGGCAAGAAGATGATGTGGGCCGCATCAGCGAAAGCAGAGAAAGACCTCGGCTTCCAGGTCAAACCCATCGACCACGCGCTCAAAGCAGCCATGGAGTGGTTCGTAGCGAATAACTACGCTCCTCAATACAGCAAAGCATGATGAACGACGCCATCGTCATCATCGCCGCAATGCCCGGCGAACTGAAGCCGCTCGTCCGTAGCTGGGCCGCACTCGAATCCGTGAACGGAGTCGACGGCTGGCAACACCCCGCAGGCCCCATTATGGCCTTCGCAGGAGGCATGGGCGCCGCAGCAGCCACACGAGCCTTCGCCCGCGCCACGCAGGTCTGCCAACCGCTCACCATGCTCTCCGTAGGCTGGGCTGGCGCACTCCGCGAAGAGATTGCCCCCGGCAGCGTCATCAAAGCCAGCATGGTGCGCGACCTCAACACCGGCGAAATGTACGCAGCCGAAGGCAGCGGCGGTCTGCTGCTCACCTCATCCCGAGTCGCCAGCCGCGAAGAGAAACACCGCCTCGCTGGCACATACGACGGCTCCGTCGCCGTCGACATGGAAGCCGCCACCCTCGCGCGCCTAGCACTAGCCAACGGTCTCGGCTTCCGCGCCATCAAGGCCGTCAGCGACAGCCTCGAAGAAGAACTGCCGGACATGAACCCGTTCATCACGGCGCAAGGCAAATTCGCCACAGCACGCTTCGTCGCACACGTCGCCACAAAACCCCGCTACTGGAGTGCGCTTTCGCAATTCGGCAAACAGGCCAGCCTCGCCGCCAATAACCTCTGCAACGCCATAGCCGACGAGATCGGCATCGAACGCCCCCGTTAGCACTTCGTGCCGTTCTCGTCATCGCTTCGCGTAGTGCGAGCACTATGTGTTGGGAGGCACGACTTTAGTCGTGCCGGTGCAACGTTGATTAAGAAAGGGCTTTAGCCCCTGAGGTCAGTTCGTTGCAACCTGCAGGAGTGCAAGCAAACTCGATACACTAGTCATGAACATGGAAGCCACACCCGCAACGCAAAAAGCCGCTGTCTACCGCGCCGTAAACGACGTCCGCATCGAAGAAGTCCCCGTCCCGCAGATCGGCCCCGGCGAAGTGCTGATGAAGATCCATACCTGCGGCATCTGCGGCACCGACCTCAAGAAGATCCACACCGGCTCGCACTCCGCACCCCGCGTCTTCGGCCACGAGATGAGCGGAACCGTCATCGCCGTCGGCGAAGGCGTCACCAACTTCAAGCCCGGCGACCGCGTCATGAGCTTCCATCACATCCCCTGCGGCACCTGCTATTACTGCCGCAAACAAACCTTCGCGCAGTGCGAGACATACAAGAAAGTCGGCGCAACCGCAGGCTTCGGCGAACCCTCCGGCGGCGGCTTTGCGGAGTACATCCGCGTCATGGATTGGATTGTCGAAAAGGGATTAGTTCACATACCGAACGACATCCCGTTCGAGCAGGCCGCATGGATCGAACCCGTCAACACCTGCTACAAGGCCATCGAACTCCTCGACCTGAAGGACGACGAAACGGTCCTCGTCATCGGCCAGGGTCCCATCGGCATCCTGCTCGCAGCACTCGCAAAACGTAAAACACCGCAAGTGCTCACCAGCGACCTCTACGCCGAGCGCCACGCCGTCGCAAAGACCTACGGCCTCGATCATCCGCTCGACGCCAACAGCGACGTCATCGCCGAATGCAAACGAGTCACCGAAGGCCGCGGCGCCGACGTCGCCCTCCTCGCAGTTGGCGCAAATAGCCTCATCACGCAGGCCATGAACGCCATCCGCCCCGGCGGCCGCGTCTGCCTCTTCGCACAGACCCAACACGGTGAAGCCCCCTTCGATCCCGCCGCCGTCTGCATGGACGAAAAGACCCTCATGGGCTCTTACTCATCCTCAGTCGCCATCCAGGACGAAGCCATCGACCTCGTCTTCAACGGCTATCGCGACGGTACCTTCGACCTCACCAAACTCATCTCCCATCGCTTCACGTTGGAAGACGCAGTGAAGGGAATCGACCTCGCCTCACACCCGGTAGCCGATAGCATGAAGATCGTCATCCAGCCGTAACCACTTCCAATCGCGGTTCCCTCCGGAAAACAATGCGCGGCATCCTGCTCTACAACCCGGCATCCGGAACATCACACGCCAGACGCGCAGCCGTCGTCGAAGACGTGGCAACAAGACTTCGAAGCCACGGCTACGAACTTGAAACCCTCGCCACCACACATCGTGGCAGCGCAGGCGATCAAGCAAGGGAAGCCATCGCAAACGGCGCAGAAGTCATCTTCATCTGCGGAGGCGACGGCACAATCCACGACGCCCTCCAAGGAATCGCAGGAACCACCGCAAAGCTAGCCATCATCCCGCTAGGCAGCGCAAATGCCCTTTGCCGAGAACTCGGTATCCCACTGCATCCTTTGAAAGCAGCCGAGGCCTACCAACAGACATCGCAAAGAGATTTACAACTAACGCGCTGCAAGACACCGCAAGGCGAGCGTCAATTCCTCATCATGGCCGGCGCAGGCCCTGACGGCGCATTGATGTACCGCATGCTCACCGCATCCAAAGGCAAGCTAGGCCGTTGGACATACGCAATGCATGCGCTGCATCTCCTGCTACGCGCACGCTTCCATAAGTTTCAAGTGCGCTATGAAACGCTCGATGGCATATCTCACACAACCTCAGCCATTAGCGCAATGGCACTTCGCATCGGCAACCTCGGCGGCATCTTTCCCGGCATCGCACGCGGCGCTTCATTAGACAACGCGCACATGCGTCTCTTCCTTGTAAAGCCACCAGCAATGCTGGGTCTGCCATTATGGTTCCTCTTCTCCTGGCTGCATCTCGATCGCTGGAACCCATATCTTCAAACAGCAGACGTCCGCGCATTCCATTGCGAATCATTAGAGAACAAGGTCTACGCACAAGCTGACGGCGAATGGATCGGAACACTCCCGCTCTCAGCAGAACTCGACGAACAAACAATAACGCTCCTTATACCCAGCACAGAAGCGAAGCGCTAAAAACTCAGAAGACGATCGATGGAAGCCACGCGCCAGCGGGCTCGTTATAAAACCCGGTACTCATCAACGTCATCGTTTGAACCACACGCAACCCATTCGCAAGACACCATCGCAATAACGCACTGTTGCGTGAAGGCACGAGCACTCCCGGCCCCGCAAACGACTCCACAGAAGCAAGCAACGCCTGCATATCAACATTCGTCTCCGCCGTCGAATGTCCAAAGAAACCAAGGTGAGTCGAGTATCCAGTCACACGATTCCCACGTTCCACCACGCGCGCAGATCCTTCTCGAATCGCATGTGCCAACTCCGCTTCACGATCAAATCCATGCACGCGCCGTGCCAGTGCATTGCAGTCTGCCTCGTCTGCAGGAAGCGCCGCTCGCACAACACATCCAGCAACACTTCGTTCGCGAGTCTGCCCTTGCAAACACGCAAGTGGTTCACGCACATCAAAACCAAGCGAGGCATACAGAGACAATGAACGATTGTGATATGCAGCCTGCACAAGTCGCACGCCTGCTGCGCCGTTCCGTTCCGCACGCTCCAGCACGGCCTCCATCAACTTGCGACCCATGCCAGCGTTCTGCACCTTCGGATCAATCGTGATCGGACCCACACCGTAGATCACAGCGTGCTCTGCAACAACGTTGCTACCCACAATGCGGCCGTCGCTCTCTGCAACCACGGCATAGAAACCCGGCGCAGAAAACATCATGGAAAGCAGCCCAACGCCAACTTCTGGTCCCGGCAGATCGCAGGGAAATCCGTGAGCCGCACTAATCGCAGCAAAGGCGTCATAGCAAATCAGCCCACACGTATGCGCGTCGTCAATGGTGGCTGTTCGAATCTTGATCTCAGGCGATGCAATGGAAGACATAGTTACAGATACTCGATTTATTTATAACTTCATCGTTACTCTAAAGCTTGCGGATAAGCGAACCCTTATCGAAAAGGCCCAACAGGAGCTTCGCCCGTATGCATCACGTCCTCCAATGTTTCCGCGGCAATCTTCGGTTCTTCCGTCTGCTGCTGTGGCTTTGGAACATCGCCGTTACCGTTGTTCGTGCCGTCTTGGACGCCCTGCCCACCTTGATCGCCGTCGGCTTTATCCGTTCCATTCGGCGCCGCGCCATTCCTGCTCGAGGGCGGTAGTGGACTAGCCGGTCCTGGATCTTTCACGGACAACACTTTCTCGCTAAGCCGGTCAAGACTATCCGGCACCAATCGCTCAGCAAAGCCGGCCAGGAACGCCCACACAAACAGCTTCCCGTATTCGGCACTTGAAGAAAGCTGCAATGGATAGAGCGATGAGGCATGCGCAATGTCTGGTGGCATAAACGATGGAAACGCAATGCCCTGCAGAATCTGTCCAAGGAACATCAGCATCAACAAGACTGCAAAGATGCCGCCCAGCATGGGCGAAAGCCACAGATAGTAGCCTGAGATATCCAGCCCAAGAACACTCACCAGTGGATCACCATCGCTCGGAATGTTCTGCATCCGTCGCTGTGAACTAACGAATCCACCAATGATTCCGCAATAAATAACACCAAGCAAAGTCATCAACGAATGATCATGCTGAAACTTGTACGCGGCCAATCCCAGGAATGCCGTATACAGAACAACGCACCAGATACATGCCACCGTAAGCGATTTACGGATGCGCTCGCGCTGCGGAATCAGTGAGTAATACCAATGCAATATGTCGAGAACGCGACTCAGATCGGCACGAAGCAACTCGGCCTTGGCGGGAGTATCGGTTCCCGATGGCACCCCTGAATCAATGTACTTCTGGTAGATCGTGGGCGAGGCAATACTGCGTAAACGCTCGCGCATGATCCACGCATTGCGCTCCACCATATCCGTCGGCAACAACGAGAAGACGACGCTTTCCAAAAGGAAGATATCGCCCCACGTAAGATCGTCGGGTCGCTCACGAGACTTTTCAATCACTCGGTCTGCGCGTTGATCTGGAATGTTCAGGTTCACGTACAGCGCAACAATATGATCGAAGTAAGACCAACCATAAGGGGGCACGGTTGGTGGATCACGAAGATTCAATACCACCCCGAGCCGCCGCCACAACTTACGCCCGAAAATCATGGGAACACCCCATGTGAATTGTGAGTAGATTCCAACACGGCTGGCGCCCGCGCACGCCATCAATCCGTGTGAGACGGCAGACTAACGCAGGGCAAACTAAATACCAACACAA
Organism: Terriglobus roseus; assembly: GCF_900102185.1. Classification (NCBI taxonomy): domain Bacteria; kingdom Pseudomonadati; phylum Acidobacteriota; class Terriglobia; order Terriglobales; family Acidobacteriaceae; genus Terriglobus; species Terriglobus roseus. The sequence continues at coordinate 1,558,085 of NZ_LT629690.1, forward strand.
TTTTTTGCGTGCTTCTGGCCTGTGAACACAGGTGTCGCAGGTTGTAAGTGAACCTTAGGGAAGTTAGCTCGACTTATGGAACCCGCTACTTAATTTTGAATAGTGCTGGCACCATCACCGTTAGTTGAGTTCCTGCGCCAGTCCAATCAGAATCCCCTCGGGGCCGCGGAGATAGCAGAGCAAATACGAATTCTGATAACGCACCACTTCACCCACAAGCTGCGCGCCGCGCATGCAAAGCCTCTCAAGCGTGTCATCAAGATCATCCACGGCAAACATCACGCGAAGATAACCCAAGGCATTCACCGGCGCATTGCGATGATCTTCAACAATCGCTGGCGTAACCAAGCGCGAGAGCTCAATGCGGCTATGCCCGTCCGGCGTGCGCATCATGGCAATCTCAACACGCTGATCAACAAGTCCCGTGACACGTCCTGCCCATTCGCCTTCAATCGTTGTTCGTCCTTCCAACACAAGGCCTAGTTCGAGAAAGAACGCAATCGCCTCATCCAGGTCTTCAACGACGATGCCAACGTTATCCATCCGCTTCAATGCCATGCCGCGACTCTACAGGACGTTTGTTACAAGCGGCAACGGGCCTTACCAACGTTAAAGCCAATTGCTAAGAGTCGGTTGATGACGCAAATGGATCGTTGGTACCTCTCACATACGCCGCAGCGTCTTGGAAGTTGCGGCCAATTCTTTGGGCTTTGCTGAGAATCCAATCCGCAGTCTCCGCAGGGAAGATCTCCTTGGTCGTCTCGGAGAAGAGAGTCAACCACCGTTCAAAATGTTCGGGGTCAAGACCAAGTCCTATGTGGCGCATTGCAGGGTCGCCTTTGTACCTGCCACTGGTGAGCAACACCGTTGACCAGAAATCCTTCAACAGGGAAAGATGATGCGGCCAATCAGAGACGATGGCGTTGAAGATAGGGCCAATCTCGGGATCGATTCGAACCTTGGCGTAGAAGGCCTCTACCAGGTTCCCGATTTGCTCTTCCGTGATCTCCACAATCAATAACCTAACGTAGCCACAGGCAGCACACGACCAGGTCCGGCAGTCGAAATTCGGTGTCAAGCCCCCATGCCATCTAAACCCAACAAATCAAATGAAATAGAGCTGGCATGTTATTTCAGGGGAATCACTACAATAGAAAACAGGGGTGGGCAAAGGGCATCAAGCCTAAGGCTAACCCCTTTAGAAAGACGATTTTGCCTGTAACCCCAATGGGCAGACGATTTTACAAGCACCATCGCCGTAAACTCAATAGATAGAAGATTTTAGGGAAACAGGGGGAGGGGGGCTACCCCTCTACTCCCGGTCCTTACGTTTCTTGATTTCCACGTTCAGGCGCTTGATCTTCTGGTTCAGCGTGCTGAGCGGAATCTTCAGGAACTCCGCGGCTTCCGTCTGGTTCCAGTTGCAACGTTCCAGTCGATCCGAAATGATGCGGCGCTCAATCTCTTCCATGATGTCGAAGAGACTGGAATCTGCCTTCGTGTCCAGAGCAGCAGCGGTGTAAACGGTTCCACTCAGCTGCTGCGGAAGAATCTCCAGCGTGACCGTTGGTGTGGACGACAGAACAACACCGCGCTCCATCGCGTTCTCCAGCTCACGCACGTTTCCGGGCCACTCGTAATCCATCATGGCGCGCAAAGCATCAGGAGCAAGCGTACGCAACTCAAAGCCGTTCTCGTCGCTATAGCGCTTCAGGAAGTGCGCTGCCAGTAGCGGAATGTCTTCACGACGCTGACGCAGCGGCGGCAGATCCAGGTTGATGACAGACAGGCGATAGAACAGATCCTCGCGGAAGCGTCCTTCCTTCACTGCTGTCTGCAGGTTCACGTTCGTCGCAGCCACAATGCGGACATCAACGGCGATCTCCGTCGTTCCACCCACAGGAAGGAAGCGGCGCTCCTGCAACGCACGCAGCACCTTCGCCTGCGTATCAAGCGGCATGGTGCCAATCTCGTCCAGGAACAGGGTTCCGCCATCAGCAGCCTCGAACAGGCCCTTCTTCGTAGCGATGGCTGACGTGAAGGCACCCTTCACATGGCCAAAGAGCGTGGACTCCAGCAGGTCCGTTGGAACCGCGCCAGTATTGATGGCCACGAACGGCTTGTCATGGCGTGGTGATGCGGTGTGAATGGCCTTGGCAATCAGCTCCTTGCCCGTACCACTCTCACCCTGGATCAACACGGTGGTCTTAGCCGGAGCCACCTGCGCAACCGTGTCCAGCAGCTTCGCCATCACATCGGACTTGCCCACGATGTTGTCGAAGGAGTAGCGCTGCTTGAGCGTGCGGCGAAGCTGTGTGACTTCCTGTAGTGACCGTTGCTTGGCAATGGCGGTGCGGATGTCGGCGAGTAGCTTCTCGTTATCCCACGGCTTCTGTACGAAGTTATCCGCGCCCGCGCGCAGAGCATCGACCACATTCCCGACCGTGCCATAAGCGGTGATCATGATCACCGGAAGCTCCGGCCGCATGCGCTTGATACGAGGCAGCAGATCGATGCCGCTCTCACCGGGCATCGAGAGGTCCAGCAGCAGCAGATCGTACTCGTTGGAGGAGAGCATCTCCAGGCCGGACTGGCCTTCAGGAGCCATCTCTACTGTGAAGCCCTCAAAGGTCAGCAGCGTCTCCAGGGAGTCGCGGATTCCGGCTTCGTCGTCGATGATGAGGATGCGTGCGCCCAGGGCGTTGCTAGTATCGAGTGTTGCTGCCTCAGGCATTCACTGTCCTTGTGTCCCGTGTAGTGTCCAGAGGGGTCTCGTCGGAACTGCCGACGTTCTCCACCGGGAACTCCAGTGTAAACGTCGTCCCCGTACCGACCTTGCTATCCACATGGATCCGCCCCTGATGCTCCTGTACGATGCCGTAGGACACGGACAGCCCCAACCCGGTGCCCTTGTGCTGGCCCTGCCGAGGCGCGTTCTTGGTGGTGAAGAACGGGTCGTAGATACGGTGCAGATGCTCCGGCGCAATGCCACTACCGGTATCCGCAATACGAAGGGTGACATTCCGACCATCGTCGAAGCTGGCAACGCGGATGGTGCCACCACCACCTTCATTCATGGCATCCTTCGCATTCAACAACAAATTCAGGATCACCTGTTGGAGTTTGCCATGACTTCCATAGATCTTCGCCAGCGGAATCTGCAGGTCAATATCTACGTTGACCTTTGCCGTGCGTAGCTGGTGATCGATCAGAGTGAGCGTCTCACGTACGACCGAGTTCACATCGAGTGATGCAAACACCGTAGAGCTGGTACGTGAGAAGTTCAGCAGGTTATTGACGATCTCACTCGCGCGGAAGGTCTGCTGTGTGATCTTCTCCAACACAGGAGCCAATCGCTGATCGTCGCGCGTGTGCTTCTGCAGCATCTGCGCATAAGACGAGATCACTGCGAGAGGCGTGTTCACTTCATGCGCAACGCCCGCAGCCAACAGGCCGATAGAAGACAGCTTCTCAGCCTGCGTTAACTGGCCTTCGAGACGTGTGCGATCAGTGATGTCTTCCATCATCACCGTAGAACCGACGGAGACAAAGTCGCGTGTGAGCAGCGGTGCGATGGAGATATTCGCGGTGCGGCTTTCACCGGTCTGCAGATCCAGCTTCACCTTGGACAAGTGGTGCGTTCCGGGCTCATTCGCAGCCGCAAGGAATGTATCAAGGAACTCTGGTGAGAAAATCTCCGAGACGTGCTTCCCGATCACCTCAGCGCGCGATAGTGCGTACAGCACTTCCATCTCGGTGTTCCAGCTCTCTACGCAGTTCTGCAGATCGAGCGTGAAGATGCCCACCTTGATAGATTCAACAATGTTCTCATTGAACTCCTTCAGGCGCTCGAACTCGTTGATCTGCTTCTCGAGACGATTGAAGAGCTGCGCATTCTGGATGGCAATACCGATGTAACCCGCGAGTGACGCGAGCAGTTCCATGTCTTCCGACGAGAGGAAGTCGCCTTCTTGTGTACGTCCGAGGCCAATGATCGCGATAGGGCGATTGGAGTGTCCATTGCGTCCAAATACACGGCAAGGAAGGTAGTAGTTCAGGTCTAGCAGGGAAGCCACGCGTTGTTCAGCCGGTTCCAGATGGGGTAACAGCTGGGGGTTCTCGAAGAAGATGTGTTCTTGCGATAACAGTCCGAAGTTCAGGAAGGAGTTATGCGAGAGTTCTTCGGGGAGATCGGCCAGCACATTGTCTGGCATGCCATGCGAGGCTGCAAGCGTGAATGTGCGTCCGGCACCATCATCTGCGGCTACGAACACAGCCACACGCGACACCAAAAGCGTCTGAGACAAACGTTCAACGACTGAGCGTGACAACGTTGTAAGGTCGGTTTGTGACGAGAGGCCGCGGCTGAACTCGATCAGCGTCTCGCGATAGTCATAGCGTTTGCGATCAAAGAGACGATCTACGCGCGCCTGAATTGCTGCCTTAATGGGCTCGAAGATAAGTGCGGTGGCGATGATGCCAGCCATTAATCCCCAGACCCGCAGGTTGGGCAGCCGCGTATGTACCAGTTCACCTGTCAGAGCAACGACGCCGAAATACACGCCGACCAATGCAGCCGTTGCCAGCGTGTAGGTCACACCACGCTTGAAGATGAGGTCCGTATCCATCAGTCGGTAACGGACAATCGCCCATGCAAAGGTCAATGGCAGGAAGATTAGGGTGAAGCCGGCTGCGCGTGCCATGCCCAACGGCACATCCGCATCGGCAAGATACGGAATGGCGTACAGCACGGTGAATGGCACCACTGAGAGCAGAGTTCCGCGCGTGAGCCACTTCAACTGTTGGCGCTCTAGCGGCTTATCCGCTGCGCGATAGCGGAAGAAGAAGACAGTCGCTGCGATGACGTAGTACAGAGCCAGATAGCCTACACCGATCTGATCCAGTCGATGCTTCAGACGTTCCGTTGCAGACCACAGTTCAATGGCAACGACTTGAAGGCTGAAGATCAATGCGCCTGGAAGATACAGGAAGACGACGAGCGCCTTGCGACGCAGCGAGATTGCGCTTTCACCGAACGAGACCGCGAAGTGAAGGAACACGGCAGGTTGTAGCGTGCCAGCCAGCAATGCGCCCCAGTAGCAGATCCAGTCCAAGGTGTCGAAAGCACCCGTGTAGCGGAAGCTGTATAGGACACCGCTCACCAGACAGAAGACGTAGAAGTGCATCGCCTTGGGCGCGGTCCAACGTCGCAGTAGAACGTACATGCCGATGGCGAGGTAAGCCATGGCGATCAGTCGCAGCCCTTGGTTGCGGCTGTGGTCGGTGGGTTCCAGGATGACGGGAACGTCTAGCGGTGCGTTGCCGCGCACGAGGGAGTACGTTACGCGGCTATAGGTTCCGACGCGGTGCATCTCCCGTTCCAGCGGGGCGACGGTGAGAGTCTTATGCCCATCGGCGGCGACGAGGAGGTCGCCTTCGCGTACACCGGCACGGTGTGCCGGAGAGGTCAGGGGGACGCGCTCGGCGTGTAGGCCGCCGTCGGATTCCAGCCACCACACGCCGTCAGTCGGTGCGTCGTAGGAGCCTTCCTGTAGGAAGTTAGCGATGCCAAGGGCACAGACCAGCAGCGTCACGAGCGCCAACACTACGGCGGTCACGCGGGTTTGAAGCGCCTTGCCCATCTCCTCCAGGATCCCGGGTACAGGTTAATTAGTAAGGTATATGCAAGTTGGTGGCCAATCCACAGCGGCCAGCGGAAGGCTGTTCACGCTGTTGCCATCGCAGGAATCATGTAGCTGTGTCATCTTCATGATACGCGCCAGAGCAGATCAGAATCCCTCGCAGCGGAAACATCTACCAAATCCCATAGATAGCGATAGACCACAGAGTTCACGAAGGTCAAACAGCACACACAGAAACCTGTCCTGTGAACTTCGTGTCTTCTTCGTGTCTTCTTCGTGAACTCTGCGGCCAGCGTTCCGGCTAGAGCTGCTTCGAAAGCTCGCTTGCGAGTTCCGCGTACTTGTCTACTGCTTCGAGGAGTTCGGACTTCAGAACTTTTTCGTCGGGGGTGTGGGCTACGTGGATGGTACCGGGGCCCAGCAGGAGGGGTTCTCCCCAGTTGGTCAGGGAGGAGATATCCGTGGCGTACTTGGCGATCATGGTCTCGAAGCCGGGGAGGCGCTTCATACGTACCGCCGCCAGGTCGAGGGCGAACTTCACGTCACAGCGGTTGCCGACGACGCGAGTGATTGTGTCCTTGACGATCTGGGAGTCGCCGATGGTGCGGATGAGGACGTGGGCTTCGGCGGCGTCGGGGATGACGTTGGGGGCACGGCCCCCGCTGATGAGTCCCACGTTCAGGGTGGACTCACCGATCTCGGGGTCGACCGGCAGTTGGGTGCGGGAGAGTTCGTGGAGGACATCCACCAGCTTGTCGATGGCGGACTCGCCTAGTTCGGGATAGGCGGAGTGGGCCATCTTGCCGCTGGCACGGAGTTCCACGCGCAGAGCGCCCTTGGTGGCGAGTGCCAGGCGGTTGGATGTTGGTTCACCGTTGATGAGGAAGCGGGAGCCTTTGCCGTCACGGTTGGCTACCTTGGCGCCGGCGGAGTCACGCTCCTCACCTACTACGTAGAGCAGGCCGACTGGAATGCCGCCCTTGTGCAGCTTCTCCGCGCCTGCTACCTGCGAGGCGAGGATGCCTTTGGCGTCGCAGGAGCCGCGGCCGTAGACGTAGGTGTCGTCCTCAGAGGACGGGAAGTATGGCGGGACCGTGTCGAAGTGCGTGGAGAGGGTGATCTTCGGCTGTGTGCCGGGCATCTTCGCATAGAGGTTGAAGCGTTCGTCCGTGGCTCCGTTGACGCCCGGTTGTTCCACCGGTTGACGTTCCACTTCGTAGCCAAGGCCCTGCAAGTACTCGTGCAGGAAGAGTCCGCACGCTCCCTCAAAATAGGTGGTCGACTCGATGTCGACAAGCTGACGCGTCAGCGCAATAGGATCGATTGCCATGGCCTAAGGATACCCGACAGCCAAATGGCATTCGGGCCAGTTAACATGGGTGTGATGGCCGGAACGATACAGACTGTTGAGACTCTACGCGGACCCGCGGGACGACTTGAGGCGCTGCTGAATGTGGGCGCTGCCGATGCCGCTTACAGTGCGGTGGTGTGTCATCCGCATCCTCCTTCGGGCGGCACGATGCATACGAAGGTGGTCTATCACGCGGCGAAGGCGTTCTCGCACTTCGGTGTTCCGGTGCTGCGGTTCAACTTCCGTGGAACCGGGTTGAGCGAAGGCACGCACGACAACGGACCGGGCGAGATTGCGGATGTGAAGGCTGCTCTCGATTGGCTACAGCACGAGTACGGTTTGCCGATTCTGCTGGCTGGATTTTCGTTTGGCGCAAACATCGGCTTTCGGGCGGCTTGCGGGGATGACCGGGTGAAGGGGCTGGTGGGGCTTGGGATGCCGTTGCAGGCCGGTGGCCGGAGTTACTCGTATGAGTTCATGGCGCACTGTAACCAGCCGAAGCTGCTGCTGACCGGAGCGCAGGATCCGTTTGCACCACGCCTCGTGATGGAGAGCTACTTCGATGAGGCTGGAGGCGACACCGAGATGCAGTGGATTGAGGGTGCAGAGCACTTCTTCGCTGGTGTTCCGGGATCGCCTCAAGCGAAGCTGGATCGGATGCGTCTGGCGATGCAGGATTGGCTTGGGCGGAAGTTTTTCGGGCTCTAGGGTACCCCCCTCCCCCCTGTTTTTCTAAAATCGTCTTTCTATTGGGTTTACGAGTTCAGTGGCTGTAAAATCGTCTGCCCATTGGGGTTAGAGGCAAAATCGTCTTTCTAAAGGAGTTAGGGCCACGCTTTCGCGCGGCCCTTTTCTCTCTGGTTCTATTTTAGTGGTTTGGCGGAAATAGCATGCCAACTCTATTTCTTTTGATTTGTTAGGGTTGAATGTTTTTGGGGCTTGACAGCTTTCCGAGGCAGTCGGGTTCACTCCATTCTTAGGGCGTCCATGGGATTGATGGAGGAAGCGCGTTGCGCCGGGATGATGGCGGCTATAGCTGCTGCGATGGCGAGGATGACGACCGAACTGGTGATGACGATGGCGTCGAGACCTGCAATCTCATAAAGCTGCGATTGAACGAAACGGACGCAGAGCAGTGCCACCGGGATGCCGATGAGCATGCCGAGCGCGGTTTGAATGGTTGCGCCACGCAGGATCATGAGCATGACGGTGGAGCGGTTTGCACCGAGGGCCATGCGGACACCGATTTCCTGGTTTCGGCGGACAACGGAATATGCAGTGACGCCGTACGATCCGATGGCTGCGAGCAGGAGTGCGAGTCCACCGAAGAGCATGGTCAGTCGTGAGATCAAGCGTTCTTCGGTAAAGTTTGCGGCGATCTGTTGGTCGAACGTATCGAAGCGCACCACGGTGAGGTCGGGGTTAATGGATGCGAGCGTGTGCTGCGCGATGGCTTCCATGCCGTCGACAGGATGGTCTGTGGCGACAACCAAAGCGCCGGCGTAGAGGGCGTCATCCTTGTCGATGGGATCGGTTCTTGATTCCGGTTCCTGCATGGTGGGAATGAAGAACATGAGGTGATCCTTCCATCGCACGTTCTGATAGATGGTGTCTTCCACAACGCCGACGATCTCCCACGCGTTATTGGTATCCGCGCCGGGGAATCCGAAGTGTTGGCCGATGGGGTTTTCGCCGGGTTGGAATATTTTGCGAACGAAGGTTTGATTTACGACCGCAACGCGAGGCGCGGTGGGTGTATCGCGTTCATTGATGCCGCGGCCCATGAGGACGTGAGTCCCCACGGAATCGAAGTAGTCGCCGTTGATGCGAATGACGGATGAGATCGCTCCCTTCTGAGGATGTGCGTGTGCCTCTATTCCCCAGCCGTTGTTGTTGTCTTCCATGGGTGTGTATGAGGCGATGCCGACTTTTGTGACACCGGGTAATGCATGGAAGCGGTCTTCCATGGTGTGGTACAGCGCATCGAGCTGAAACTGTGTGTAGCCCGCTGCCTGCGGGTTGATGTGAATGATGTAGCGATTGGTCGCGTTCAGTTTCATGTCAGAGCCTTGCAGCTTCTTGAGGCTTTGAAGGAACAGACATGCAGCGATGAGCAACACGAGTGAGAGCGCGATTTGAAAGACAACCAATCCCTTTTGCAGGAGTGATGCGCCGGAAGTGGAGGTGCGGGAGCTGCTGCGAAGCGCGTCTGCCGGTTGGGTTCGTGATGCGTTCCATGCTGGTGCGAGGCCGAAGAGAATGCCGGTGACGAGTGACAACGCACAGGCAAAGCCTACGACTGCAAGCGACGGTGTTGCGTGGACAGGAATGCTGGCGGCATCAGGGAATGCGAGCGCTAGCAACATGCGTGTTCCTGCATAGGCCACGAGTAGACCTGCGATGCCGCCAAGGATGGCGAGAAGGACGCTTTCTGTAAGTAGCTGGCGGATGATGCGTGAACGCATGGCACCGAGCGCAGTGCGCACGGACATTTCTGTTGTTCGCGCGATGCCTCGCACCAATAGCAGGTTCGCAATGTTGGCGCAGGCGATGAGAAGTACCAGACCTGCGGTGGCCATGAGCAGTTTTAGATGATCACCATACTGTTCCTTCATGGTGGTGATGCCAGCGCCGCCGGGAGTAAGTGTGATGTGGAGTCTGGTGAGTTTCGCCTTGTCATGGTCGGGAGAGAAACGACCTACTGCGACAAGTTCATTGCGAAGTTCCGCGGTGATTTTCTGTTGTAACTGGGCGAGGTCCGTGCCGGGTTTGACACGACCGATCATGTACAGCCAGTTCTGCTTCGGATTGTGCACGTAAGGCACATTCGCCAGTGCGGGCATGGTCTCGATGGGCAGGTAATACTCAGGCGGGTTGCGGATGAGTCGATCGCCGAAGAAGTTACGAGGCGCGATGCCGATGATGGTGACGGGCCGTGTGTTGACGCGGAAGGTGCTGCCGATGACAGTGGGGTCGCCCTGGAAGCGTGTCTGCCATGCTTCGTAACTGATGACTGCGGTGGGCTGCGCTCCTTCTTTGTCGTCAGCTTCTGTGAAGAGACGTCCTGCATGGGGTTGCAGACCGAAGGTACGGAAGTAGTTGCCGGAGACGAATTCACCTGCGACCGAGCGCGGTGGATCCTGTGTGCCTTCGCGTCGCACGACGATGGGACGATAGCCGAAGCCCGCCTGCATGGCGGCGAGCTCTTCAAACTCTGGCGTGTTCTTTTTTAAGTGCTCGTAGGCATCGGTGGAGAAGTACGACATGGAGTCGCTCATGCCCATGCCGACGCAGCAATCGTTGGTGTCGCCGAGGCGCACGAGCAATGCGGGATTTGCGACGGGGAGGTCTTTTTGCAGGACTGCATGTACGAGTGTGAAGATGGCCGCGTTGGCACCGATGCCGAGAGCGAGTGTTAACAGCGCGGTGATGGTGAATGCAGGCGTTCGACGAAGTTGTCGAAATGCGAAGAGGATGTCGGCACCGATGGTTTCAAGCAGGTTGGTGCCTCGGGATTCGCGACAGTTTTCTTTCACCTGGGTCATGCCTCCGAATTCAAGTCGTGTTCTGCGGGTGGCTTCCTGCTGGGACATGCCGGAACGCATGTGTTTTTCAACCTGCTGATCGAAGTGGAAGCGCAGCTCTTCATCGAGTTCGTTTTCGACGGTGGTCCTGCGAAACAGGGCTCGTAGACGAAAGATCAGATCGCTGAACATATGCGCTCCTCCTTACACGGCTTCAAGAACCTGGGCTACCGCTGCGGTGAGCTTTGCCCATGCTTCCTTTTCAACTTCGAGTTGATCGCGGCCCTTCTTGGAGAGTTCGTAGTATTTGGCGCGCCGGTTGTTCTCAGTGGTTTGCCACTTGGCCTTGATGAGGCCGCGGCGCTCGAGGCGATGGAGTGCGGGGTAGAGCGAACCTTGCTGGATGCGGAGTGCGTCGCTGGAGAGTTGTTGCACGCGTTCCGAGATGGCCCAACCGTGTTGTGAGCCGAGCGCGAGTGTGCGCAGGATCAGAAGATCGAGTGTGCCTTGTGGGAGGTCTAAGTAGTCGCCAGCCATGCTTCCCCTTTCACTTCGACAGAAGAGTACATGGGGTTGTTGTAGAAGTGCAAGGGGAGAGTTTGAAGATTCGTTGGCGGGGCTATAGAGCAGGCCGTTGGCCCTTGTTTGCCTGCACGGACTTACACCTAGGCCTTCGGCCTAGGCTAATATCTGGTCGCGCCTTTGGCGCTTAGGGCTTCGGCCGTTCGTGGGCCGTGGCTTTGCTAAGCGTTGTTGGGTTGGTCAGGTTTTACGGAGTGTTTATTGGCCCCAGATGAGCAGGGCGAAGAGGAAGATCCAGAGGACGCCCATGGCGTGCCAGTACCATGAGGTGCTGTCGACCATGATCTGGCGGGATTGGATTGTCTTCAGAGAGCGCAGGCCGACGATCGCGGCGACGAGCATGAAGATGCCGAGGATGAGATGGATGCCGTGGATGCCGGTGATGAGGTAGAAGAAGCGCGATGACGGGTTCGCGGAATAGCGGATGTGCTGCGCGAAGAGCTGTCGCCATGCGACGATCTGTCCCCATACGAAGGCTGCGCCGAGGAGCGTGGTGGCGATGAGCCAGGGGAGCGCTTTGCGGCGTGTGGGGCTGCCGAGGCCAAGCCATTCTTCCATGACGTCGATCTCGCGGAAGACGCAGCGGCGTGCGAGTTCGATGGTGACGGAGGAGAGGATCAGGACCGCTGTGTTGAGCCAGAGGATGGACGGGATGCCGATGGGGATCCACGTGCGGACGTAGTGGTTGTAGGCGTCGATGTGCGCGGCGTGCTTGGTGACGAAGAACGCGCTCACGAGCGTCATGAAGAAGATGAGGTCGCCCGCGAGGAACGAGAAGACGGCGAAGCGGTAGGTCTGGAGTTTTTCGCGAGGGCCTCGACGGCCTACGGGGTTGTTGCTCCAGTTGTCGCCATCGCCACCACCACCGGTGTGTTTGGGCTCGATGGGTGGGAGGCGTCCTCCGCCGATGTCGGCTTCGTCCGGGCGCCGGGGTGGGAGCTTTTCGACGACCTCATCGGGATGGAGGATGGTAGGCATGGGTGCACAACGCCGTTATGGCCTTGATAGTACTCCGCAAATGAGCCGCGTGCATGTGACGTGGCTCACAGTGGCAAGGTTATCCGTTGTGCGCGGCGCGGACGGAGTCGAGGAAGAGTTCGTGGACGCGCTTGTCGGTCGAGAGTTCGGGGTGGAACGTGGCCGCTAGAAGATGGCCTTGGCGGACGAGGGTGGGGGAGCCGTCGCGTTCCGCGAGCGTTTCGACGCCGGGGCCAGTCTGGGTGATGCGCGGCGCGCGGATGTAGACCATTTCGAATGGGCCACCGGGTAGGGTGGTTTCCGCTTCGAGGATGCGGGAGTCGTTCTGGCGGCCGTAGGCGTTGCGTTCTACCGTGACGTCGAGCGCGCCGAGGGACTTCTGCTCGGGGTGGGTGACGTGTTTGGCGATGAGGATCACGCCGGCGCAGGTGCCGAAGGTGGGCTTGGACTGGACGAATTCCTGGAGCGCGTCGAAGAAGCCGCCGCGTTCAAGCGCCTTGAGGAAGGTGGTGGATTCGCCGCCGGGGATCACGAGGCCGTCGATGTTTGCCAGTTGCTCAGGCTTGCGGATGAGGACCGTTTTTGCGCCACATTGCTGGAGCATACGGGCGTGCGCGTCAAAGGCTCCCTGAAGCGCGAGAACGCCGATGGTTGGCTGGAAATTGGCGGTAGAACTGTCGGCCATGGTTCATGATAGCTGCATTTTTCTTTTGAGGAGTGAGGTGTGCCGCTGAAGTCGTAAGCCTGATGTGGATGGTTTGCCCAACTGCCGTTACACTGTGGCGGTGAGTGAGTCTTTGAAATCTCTCCCGGATGCCATCCGCGAACGTCGCAGCACGCCCTCGTTCGATGGCAGCCCGATTCCGGCAGAGGATATCCGTACGATTTTGGAGGCGGGGATTGCCGCGCCTTCTGGGTATAACGTTCAGCCGTGGCGGTTTGTCGTGGTGCAGTCGCCGGAGCAGAAAAAGAAGCTGCGCGCGGCCTGCTACAACCAGGCCAAGGTTGAAGAGGCGTCCGTGGTGATTGCCTGCTGTGGCGACGTGGATAGCTGGCGTCGTGATGCGGACGATATTGTTCGCATGGGGTTGGAAGGCGGCATGAGCGAAGGCTATGCCTCGCAGTTGAAGAGTTACGTGGAGAGTTATCTTCTGAGTTTGAATGCCGACCAGATGCATGGCTGGCTGAACAAGCAGGTAACGTATGCCGCGGCCTACATGCAGTTGACCGCCGAAGTGATGGGCTATGACACGGCTGCCATGGAAGGCTTTGAACAGAACGAAGTGAAGGAAGCTCTGCGGCTGCCCTTGAGTTACTGGGTGGTGTCGCTGCTGGCGATTGGAAGATTGAAGGGGCCGGATAAGTATGACGGCGGCCGCTTCGATCTGAATCATGTGGCCTTTGCGGAAGAGTTCGGGAAGCCGCTGCGGTGAGGCGCGGCATCACAATCGCGCTACTCGGAGTTGCGGCGTTGGTGGCCGTGGCGGGCGCCTATATTTACTGGAACCCCTTATGGCTGGTTGACCGGTCAGTGAATATTTACCTGCGCGGTAAGGGGATTCAGCACCATTACGTGATGGTGGATGGCTACCGGATTCACTACCTGGAGGCCAAGCCTGAGGGGAATGGACCTGAGAAGCCGGTGCTGCTGGTGCATGGGCTGGGGGCTCGCGCTTCTGACTGGGCGAAGATGATTCCCGATCTGGCCAAGAGCGGGTACCACGTCTATGCGCCGGATCTGTTGGGGTATGGCGATTCGCCCAAGCCTGCCGATGGCGATTACACGCTGGATGGGGAAGAGCGCATTGCCACGGATTTTCAGCGGGCGTTGAAGCTGGAGCAGGTGGACCTGGGCGGTTGGTCCATGGGTGGCTGGGTTGCCATGAAGATGGCGCTGGATCATCCAGAGATGGTGCGGCGGTTGATGGTGTATGACTCGGCGGGAATGTACTTTGTTCTGGACTTTCCGCCTTCGCTATTTTCTCCGCATGACCGTGCCAGTTTCGATGCGCTGATGGACAAGATTGAGCCGAGCCGTTGGCGTACGAAGATTCCCTCGATCATGATTCCGGGGATGATCCGGCGTTTTCAAGAGAATCAGTTCATCGTGCAGCAGACGTTTGGCAGCATGTTGCATGGGCGGGAGTTGCTGGACTTCCGGTTGAGTGGTCTGAAGATGCCCATGCTGATTGTTTGGGGCACGGAGGATCGCCTGATTCCGCTGGATGTGGGACTGCGCATGCATGATCTGGTGCCACAGTCTGTATTCCTGGGCGTGAGGAAGTGTGGTCATCTGACGGCAGCCGAGTGTGCGCCGCCGGTGGTGGACGAGACGATCAAGTTCCTGAATGCCGACCCACCGCTATCACGTTCTACCAGTTACGTGGACGCGCCGCAGTAGCCTAGTCTTCCTTCCAGCGGTAGGCGGAGGGTTGCGGAAGGCCGATGTGGCCTAGTACGCGACAACTGAATTGACGAGCTATGTCATCCAGGGTCGACGGCTGAAAATACATGGCGGGGATTACGGGGTAGATGACTGCTCCGGCCTCTGCCGCAAGAGTCATGTTGCGCAGATGGATGCGGTTGAAGGGCGTTTCGCGAACGCAGAGAATCAGCGGTTGCTGTTCCTTCAAGGTGACATCTGCGGCACGATCGATGAGCCGTGCAGCCATACCGTTCGCTATGGACGCGAGCGTTCCCATAGAGCAGGGCAACACAATCATGCCGTCCGATGGGTGACTGCCGCTGGCAACCGGGGCGGCGATGTCGTCATTGCGAAACACCGTGAACTTACTGGAAGGCGGGCCATCAAGGAGTGTTTCCAGAAGCGAAGCGCGACCGCCGGTGAGGTTAAGTTCTTCTGTAACAACCCGCAACGCGTGATCCGACGCGATGAAGTGGACGGTTTCTACGCGATCGTCTGCGTTGAGAAGCCGAAGCAGATGCGCGGTGAAGAGCGCTCCGCTGGCACCTGTCATAGCAACTGTCAGGCGCGCCCCCGTGAGGTCGCGGCTTTGAGAAAATGGACTCACGCCTTCGATTATCGT
The DNA here is from genome assembly GCF_900102185.1 of Terriglobus roseus. Taxonomy (NCBI): domain Bacteria; kingdom Pseudomonadati; phylum Acidobacteriota; class Terriglobia; order Terriglobales; family Acidobacteriaceae; genus Terriglobus; species Terriglobus roseus. The sequence goes on from NZ_LT629690.1 coordinate 1,573,209, forward strand.
CGAAAGCCAAAATTTTCACCGGAACATGCTGTTCCAGATTGCGTCTTAAAGAGTAGGCCGCGCCCCCCAAAGGCCGCCGCACAAACCATAGCCCGACGTCCTGAAGGAGATGCCCATGCCGCGATTGCGACAGGCCGCTAACTTTCTCGCCGCCGCACTGTGCCTTGCGCTTTTTGCGCCACTGAGTGCGCACGCCAACATCAGCCTGTTGGTGGAGGAGCCGTTTGGAACTTTCGGCGGGTTTAACCCTACCGGACACGCCGCCGTGTATCTGGATAATGTTTGCGCCGATTCGCCGACTCGGCTGAGACTGTGCCACACCGGCGAGATGGGTGTGGTGATCAGTCGTTATCACCGCGTGGACGGCTATGACTGGGTTGCCATACCGCTGATTCCATATCTGTATGCCGTGGAAGATATCGAGGACGTGCCGGAGACGGCTACGGTAACGCTGGAGAAGGAGTTGCGCGACCGCTATCGGCGGGCTCATCTGTTAAGTCTGGCGCCGAGCAAAGAAGACGGCAGCGCACCCGGTGGCGAATGGATCCAGTTGATTGGATCGTCGTACGATCGCCGCATCTTTGGTTTTCAACTTCTGACGACGCGGGAACAGGATGAGGGCATTATTGCCCGACTGAATGACAGCCACAATCGAGGCCAGTTCAACCTGTTCTATCGAAACTGTGCGGACTTTGCTCGATCGATCCTGCGGAGTACGTTTCCGGGATCGATTCCAAGGAATTCCATGGCAGACTTCTGGCTGACCACCCCGAAGCATCTGGCTCGCTCGGTGACGAAGTTTGGCGCCAAGAATCCTGAGCTGAAATTCCACACCTTCCAGATTCCGCAGGTGCCGGGCAGCATTTCGCGCAGCCGAAGGGTGGATGGGATTGCTGAATCGCTGGTGCGGTCAAAGAAATACATTGTGCCGCTGGCGTTTTTCTCGCCTACTACGGCTGCGAGCCTGATGGCCGCATATATTGGCACCGGGCGTTTCAAAATGCCGAAGGACGCGCCTCTCATGGCGGAGTTACAAACGCCATCGCAGCCTGTGGGCATCATGATTGCAGATGATCGGATTCAACTACCAGTAACCCCACCGCCGTTTGTTGAAGCTAAGATGTGTTCCACTGTGGTTCCATTGCTTGAAGCTGAGGGCGGCGGCAACTGACTTGCTTCGATAGCAGTTTGTTTGTTGCCTGAGATTTCGAGCGTTGTACTACTGGGAGGTTGTCGTGCGTCTCATGCGTTCGTTGGTCTCTGCGTTTCTATCTACCTCATTGTTGTTGCCTGTTCCGGCCTCTGCCTGCACGCGTGCGGTGTATCACGGTGCGAATGGTGAGGTGATCACCGCGCGTTCCATGGACTGGAAGGTGGATGTTGGTACGAACCTTTGGGTTCTGCCGCGTGGTATGGAACGAAGTGGTGCTACAGGCCCACGTTCACTTCACTGGACATCGAAGTATGGCAGCGTGATCGCGAGCGGATACGACATCTCCACTACGGATGGCATGAATGAAAAGGGCCTGGTGGTGAACCTGTTGTGGTTGGCTGAATCGGAGTATCCGAAGTTTGATGGAAGTAAGCCGGGACTGGCGATTTCGCTTTGGGCGCAATACATGCTGGACAAGTATGCGACGGTGGCAGAGGCCATTGATGCGCTTGAAAAAGAGCCGCTGCTGGTGGCCACTGCGCAGGTGCCGGGCGAAGAGAGGCTGGCGAATCTGCATATGTCGATGTCGGATTCGAGCGGCGATAGTGCTGTTGTGGAGTATGTGAAAGGCAAGCAGGTGATTCATCATGGTCGGGAGTACCAGGTGATGACCAACTCGCCGACCTATGATGAGCAACTGGCGCTGACGTCGTATTGGAAAGAGATCGGCGGCACGACGATGTTGCCGGGAACGAATCGGGCTGCTGATCGCTTTGCGCGTGCCTCGTTCTACATCAATGCGATCCCGAAGGCCGAAGATCCGGATATGGCTTTGGCCAGTGTGTTCAGCGTGATTCGCAATGTGTCAGTGCCATTCGGGATTACGACGCCGGATCAGCCGAATATCTCGTCGACGCGCTGGCGGACGGTGGCCGATCAGAAGCGGCTGGTTTATTTCTTTGAGTCGGCGCTGACACCGAATGTGTTCTGGGTGAAGCTGAGCGATATTGATTTCTCGCATGAGACGGGCAAGGTGATGAAGCTGGATCTGGGTAAAGACCAGAGAAACACTTATGCCGGAAATGCCGCGAAAGACTTCAAGGAAACGAAGGCCTTTTCGTTTATGGGGCTGCCGGACAAGTAGCCGCTACTGATCCTTCAGCGCGAAGGCGACGATGGTGGTGCCGGTGATGCCGGTTTGTTCGTCGAGTGTGGCTTCGAGCGCAGGGTCGGGTAGGTGCAGTTCGGCCGCGGCGATGGTCTCTGTTGGCGCTCCTACAAAACACAGTTCGCAGACGCCGAATCCATCTTCTTCTGTGCGGACGGGCGGGCCGAAGGTGCGGCAGGTCATGGGCCGATGCGCGTAGAGATCGCAGGTGCCGGTGGCGGGATCGAGGACAGGACAGACGGCTTCATTGGCGAAGTCTTCGAATTGTTCGAGGGAGGCCTCGTCTTCGTAGAGGATGCCGGTGGCGGTGTCGCCGGGGAAGTCTGGGCTTAGGTCTGCGATGGATTGTTGAACGCGTTCTTGGATGCGTTGTTGCCTGTCTGGTTCGGTGATGCGGAAGCCTTCGCGGAGGCGTTCTGTGTCGAGCGGGCCGATGCGGAAGACGCCGGTGCAGCATTGGCTGCATCCCGGACGACAGGCCAGCCATGGGCCGCTGCGACGGGTTGCGTCTGCGAGGGCGGCGTCCATGAGCTGGATGAGTTGACTGTCGTCGGGGGGCACCATGGCTGGCTCTTACTGCGCCTGGAGCTCGCTTAGGGGCTTGCCGAAGACGCGTTCGAAGATGGCGGGGACGTTGTTGAGGCGGCGGTTCACGTCGAAGGCGCGTGCGATGCGTTCGGGCGAGAGCAGGCTGGTGATCTGCGGGTCGGCGGCGACGAGTTCCTTGAAGACGAGGTCTTCTTTCCATGCCTTCATCGCGAGGGTCTGGACGGTCTTGTAGGCGTCTTCGCGGAGCATGCCGGCTTCTGCGAGGTCGAGCAGGAGCTGGCCGGAGAAGACGAGGCCGCCGGTGAGGTTCAGGTTCTTCAACATGCGCTCGGGGTAGACCATGAGCTTGTCGATTAGGTTGGTGGCCTTGCTGAGGGTGTAGTCGGCGAGGGTGGTGGTGTCGGGCAGGATGACACGCTCAGCGGAGGAGTGCGAGATATCGCGCTCGTGCCAGAGGGCAACATCTTCAAGTGCTACTTGAGAGTTTGCGCGCATCACGCGGGCAAGGCCGCAGATGTTTTCGCAGGTGATGGGGTTGCGCTTGTGCGGCATGGCGCTGGAGCCCTTCTGCTTTTCGCTGAAGAACTCTTCGGCTTCGCGGACTTCGGTGCGCTGCAGGTGGCGGATTTCGGTGCCGATCTTGTCGAGCGAGGACGCGATGATGGAGATGGCGCCGATGTATGCGGCGTGGCGGTCGCGCTGGAGAACCTGTGTGCTGACTTCAGCGGCCTTGAGGCCGAGGCGCTTGCAGATTTCTTCTTCCAACTGAGGGGTGACGGTGCCGTAGCTGCCGACTGCGCCGGAGAGCTTGCCTACGCGCATGTCTTCAGCGGCGGCAGTGAAGCGCGTGATGTTGCGCTGGCACTCGGTGTACCAGAGGAGCAGCTTGAGGCCGAAGGTGGTGGGTTCTGCGTGGACGCCGTGCGTGCGGCCGATGCAGGGTGTGAGCGCGAACTCGATGGCGCGGCGCTTGAGGACGTCAGACAGCGCGTGCAGGCCTTCGAGGATGGTTGCGGATGCTTTCTTGAGCAGCAGGGCTTGCGCGGTGTCGACAACGTCAGTGGAGGTTAGGCCGAAGTGCAGCCAGCGGGATTCGGGGCCGACCTTTTCCGCGACGGCGGTGGTGAAGGCGATGACGTCGTGGCGTGTCTGGAGTTCGATTTCCTGGATGCGGGCGATTTCGAAGTCGCCCTTGGAGCGGATTGCCCTGGCGGCTTCCTGGGGGACGATGCCGGCGTCGGCGAGGACTTCGCTTGCGGTCGCTTCAACTTCGAGCCATGCACGGAACTTCGATTCGTCGGACCAGAGCTGGCGCATGGCGGGGCGTGTATAGCGATCGATCAAGGGAACGTACCTCTTTGGCGTGGTGGCCGGGATAAGCGCAGGCTGCGCGCGCGCTACCATTAAGTTTAATGGACGCACGAAGTCGCGATGTCGTGGTGGCACCTTTACCGTCGCAGGTGCAGGCCGCACGACGACGCCAGATGGTGAGAGACGGCCTCAAATTCCTGACACTTACGGTTGTTGCGCTGTTGATGAGTGGCGTAACGACGCTGCTGTTTCGCAGCTTTGAGTCGCACCGGGAGGTTCTGGCGGTGCGATGGGCGGAGCGTGGGCAGGAGGCGCTAGCTGCCGGGAAGCCAAAAGAAGCTGTTAATGCTCTGCACACTTCACTAGGGTTTCGACCCGATGTTCGTGAGAACCAGCTTGCCCTGGCGCGTGCGCTGGCGGCGAGTGGGCGCGTGATTGAGGCAGAGAATTACTTTTTGAACCTGTGGCAGACGCAGCCGGGCGATGGCGGCATCAACCTGGAGCTGGCTCGGTTGGTGCGGCAGCAGGGCAGGCCGTTCGATGCGATTCAGTATTACCGGGCCGCTGTGTTCGGTACATGGAACGGCGATGGTCCTGCGCGTCGGCGGGATATTCGGCTGGAGTTGTCGAGCTACCTGGTGGAACTGGGGCAGGGTAAGGCGGCTCGCGCGGAGTTGTTGATTGCGGCGGGGAATAATCCGGATGCGTCTTCGCAGCTTCGTATTGGTGAGGCGCTTGAAGCGGCAGATGCTCCGAAAGAGGCTGCGACAGCTTATCGCAATGCGATTGATGACAAGACATATGCTGCGACCGCGCAGGCGAAGCTGGGCGAGCTTTGCTATGCGCAGGGTGACTATGCGTGCGCTGCAGAGGAGTTGACGCGCGCTTTGCGCAAGCCTTCGTGGACGGTGGAACAGAAGCAGCGCATGAGTACGTTGCAGGGGAATGCGGAGCGCATGCAGGCACTGGCGCTTTCGCATGATGTGCCCTCACAGATGCGCGCGGAGCATTTGTTGGACGCGTCGCGGATTGCGATGGCGCGCGTGAATGGATGCCTTGTGCAACATGCGGAACAGGCTGACATGATGCAGTTGCAGACGCAGTGGAAGGACCTGGATACGGCAAAAAATCGTGTAGAGCTGCGGCATGACGACGATGTGCAGGATCAGTATCGGAAATTGATTTTCAGTAGTGAACGGAGCGCGGCCAATGTTTGCGGCGCGCCCAAGGGGGACGATGCTTTGTTGCTTTACCTGGCGGACCATCCGGCGACGCAGTTCGGAGGTCAGTCATGAGCGCTCAGGAACCGGCAGTGGTTTTGCAGGAGATGGAAGCGGCCGCAGAGCAGCAGGTGGAACATTCTTCGAAGCGTGAAGGACGACTGTTTCTTCTGCTCAGCATTTTTATTGGATTGATCTCTGGCCTGCTGGTGGTTTCTTTCCGCATGGCCATTGAGTGGCTGACGGTGTTGCTGCAGGGATCGGCGCCTGCGCCGCACCAGTTGCGGTTGTTGATTGTGCCTACTGTGGTGGGTGTGGTGCTGGGCTTGATGACGCGCTACGTCTTTCCGGATGTGCGCGGTTCTGGTGTGAACCAGACCAAGGCTGCTCTGTACATTCACAACGGCTACATCTCGACCAAGACAATGATTGGCAAGTTTCTGCTTGCTGCTTTGTCGATTGGATCGGGGCAATCGTTGGGGCCTGAAGATCCTTCGTTGCATTTGGGTGCAGGTGTGGCTTCGCGCATCGGGCGCTACGTGGGATTGTCTCGTGCGCGTATGCGACTGTTTGGGCCGGTGGGTGCAGCGGCAGGTCTTGCAGCGGCGTTCAATGCACCGATTACTGCTGTGCTGTTTGTGATTGAAGAAGTCATCGGCCAGTGGACCGCGGCGATTCTTGGATCGATTGTTTTGTCCGCTGTTTCTGCCGTTGTGGTGGCGCGATGGTTCTGGGGATCGCAAGCGATGTTCCGCGTTCCCAATGTGAATCTGCGTGATCCGCGCGAGTTGATGGCCTACGCAGTGCTGGGTGTGATTGGCGGATTTGCATCGCTTGCGCTGACACGCGCGTTGGAATATCTGCGGCCTCGTCTGCGGAGTCTGCCTGCGGATCGACAGGTGTTTGCGCCTGCGGTTGCTGGTTTGTTTGTTGGGGCGATCGCGTATCTTGGTCTGCCGCAGGTGTTGGGTGTGGGCTATGGCACGATGGATGCCGCCATGCACGCGGAGTATACAGTTGGGTTTCTGTTGTTGTTGGCAGGGATCAAGCTGCTGACGACTACGTTCTCATTTTCATCGGGTGCGCCGGGTGGATTGTTTGCTCCTGCGTTGTTCATTGGCGCGATGCTGGGTTCTGCGGTGGGAACGTTTGAGCACCACTTCTTTCCGTCGCTTACTGGATCGGTGGGATCGTATGCGTTGGTGGGCATGGGCGTGTTCTTTGCAGCGTTCATTCGGGCGCCGCTTACGAGCGTGTTCATGATCATGGAGATGAGCGGCAACTACACGATTGTGTTGCCGGTGATTGTGTCGAACACGATTGCGTACATCATTTCGCGTTCGTTGCAGCCGGTTCCGATCCTTGAGGTGTTCACGCATCAGGATGGTTTGTATCTGCCGTCGCTGGAAGAGGAGCGCGAAGACACCGAACTGCGCGTGGAAGATGCGTTGCGGCCTGCGGATGTACCGGTGCTGAATGGCGGCGAGATGTTGAAGGAGTTGAGCGAGAGTGCCGTTGCTTCCGTTGTGCTGATCCGTTGCAGCGATGGTTGGTATGCCGCGCGGCAGACGGAGATGCAGGATCTGTTGCAGGCGGCGCAGATCAATGGCGACAAGACGCTGGAGCAGAGTGTGGCTGCCCGCAGGACGCCGATGCTGTTTCCGGATCAGCCGCTGGCGCATGCTTTGCCTTACTTCAAGAACTGGCCGTTGCTGCCTGTTTCCAATCGCGCGATGCGAGGCGTGGTGGAAGGTGTGGTGACGTTGCAGGATGTGTTGGACCGTTACCAGCAATAAGAAACGCCCTGCGAGTGCAGGGCGTTTCAGTATCAAATCGAGGGTGAAGTTATCCCGGTTGCTGGATACCGAACAGGGTCGACATCTCATCGAAGAGGAAGCCCTTGCCGGGGCGGTATGGCTGAATCCATTTGCCGTCGATGACGAATTGCGGGATGGCCTTCTTGCCTACGTTCTGAACAAGTTCATCAACAGCGCCGGGAGTCTTTTCAATGTTGACTTCGGTGTAGGGGATGTTGTGCTGCGTCAGGAAGCGCTTGGCGACGAAGCAGTCGCGGCACCAGTCAGCGGAATAAACCTTCAGATCCATAGTTATAGTTTACTCCTTTGTCACTATTGCTCGTGATAGTTGCGGATGAGTCCGCCGTCGACGAAATACGTGGAGCCAGTGACGTAAGCTGCTTCGTCGCTGGCGAGAAAGGCTGCGAGCGCAGAGACATCGTCCACTGTTCCCATGCGGCCCAACGGGATGTTTTGCAGTAACGCATTGAGCTTTGGTTTGTCATCCAGCAGAGACTGATTGATGGGTGTGATGATGGCGCCGGGCGCTATGTTGTTGACCGTAATGTTCTTTGGGCCGAGTTCCACGGCGAGGTCGCGCATGAGCATGCGTACGCCGCCCTTTGCTGCGCAGTAGCTGGCGAAGTGCGGGAAGACCATGTCTTCATGCACGGAGGAGATGTTGATGATGCGGCCAGGCATGTTCTTTGCAAGCAGGTTCTTCACGAAGGCCTGCGTGGTGAAGAAGACGCCCTTGAGATTCACGTTCAATACGAAGTCGTAATCCGTTTCCGTGACATCGACAAATTCCGATCCTTTTTCAACGCCCGCGTTGTTGATGAGGATGTCGAGCTTGCCGAAGGCTTCAATGCCGGATTGAACGAGCGATTGGCAATCAGAGACTTTGGAGAGGTCAGCCTTTACGCTGATTGCTTTGCGGCCTAATGATTCGATCTGCTGCTTGGTCGTGTCTGCGCCTTTGGGATTGCCGGAGTAGTTGACGACGATGTCTGCACCGTCTTTTGCGAGACGGATGGCGATGCCTTGACCGATGCCGGATGACGAACCAGTGACGAGTGCTACTTTGCCTGCGAGTTTGCCTTCGCTCATGCGGAGTTGGATGCAGAGAAGGCTATCGGCGGGCTCGAAAAAAGTTGGTGAGCATGGTGCTGCAGTCTTCGGCGAATATGCCGGAGACGACCTCAACACGATGGTTGAGGCGCGGATGATTCATCACTTCGAGCACAGAGCCACAGGCGCCTGCCTTGGGGTCGGCTGCTGCGTAGACGAGGCGGCCGAAGCGTGCGTGGAGGATGGCTCCCGCGCACATGGCGCAGGGCTCTAATGTGACGACGAGTGTGCAGCCGGTGAGCCTGTAATTGTGCAGGTGTTGCGCCGCATTACGCATGGCGACGATTTCAGCGTGGGCCGTGGGATCGTTGTCGCGGATGACGCGATTGTTGCCGCGGCCAATGATCTGGCCATCGAGAAGGACGATTGCGCCGACGGGAACTTCGCCTTCTGCCTCAGCGGCGTGCGCTTCAGCGATGGCTTCGTACATGGCTTCCTGATCGGTCATCTACTTCTGAGTTTACTTGGTTGCTGCGGGTGTTGATTCGGCGCGGTAGACGTCGCTGAGGGTGTCCTTTTGTTTCGCGATGGGAAGGGCGGTTGGATAGAACTGCGTGAAGCTGGTATCGACTGCGCCGTGCGATTCGTGGCAGGTGTAGCAGCTTGCGGGCTTGGGAACGAGATGTTCTGCGCCGTCTTTGCCGCGCACGTAGAAGAACCATTCGTTGCCGCGCTTCTGATGGATTTCCAGGCCGCTGACTTCACCGTTTTGTGTGTGGCCGCCCTTGTTGATGGAGGTGTTTTCTTCTGCGGTGCGGTTCTCAAGGACGAAGGTTGTTCCGTCGGGCCAGTGGCCGGTTTGCTTGAAGGATGTCCACGCTTCCGGATTGACGAAGACGTTGTCAAAGACGGAGTGATGTTCCTGCGTGAGTCCGACTGCGCCTGGTGCGGCGTACGTCATGTCAATGCCGCTGGTCATATAAATCCATTCGCGATAGCTGGCGGGAATGGCGATGGATTTTTCAGGCTGCAGTGCAGCATCTACGGTGTGTGCCGCGACGATGAAGATGCAGAGAAACGATGCTGCGGCCAGGAAAGCCTTGTGCATGATGATCTCCGATACGGCTGATTGGCGAGGACACTTTCAGATTACATGCAGTGACGCGCGCACAAAACGAAACAGCGCTCGCGATGGATTCCTCTGCGAGCGCTGCGTTTTCTTTTGTGTCGTGTTTATGCGGGCTCCTGCTGCGTCATGCAATGCAGAGCGCCGAGTCCCCAGATGAAGTCGCCGCAGTGGATGCCGACGATTTTGCGGGTGGGGAACTGGTCCGCGAGGATGTTGAGTGCGATGCGGTCGTTCGCGTCGTTGAAGGTTGGGACGAGGACGAGGTCGTTCGCGATGTAGAAGTTGGCGTAGCTGGCGGGCAGGCGTTCGCCGTCGAAGATGACCGGTGCGGGCATGGGCAGTTCGATGACGTTGTAGGGCTTGCCGTTGGGCTGACGGAAGCTGCGCAGACGGTCGAGATTTTCGGCGAGCGGCAGGTGATTTTCGTCGGCGGTGTTGTGCTCGGTGGCGGCGACGATGGTGTCAACGGCGGTGAAGCGTGCGATGTCGTCGACGTGGCCGTGCGTGTCATCGCCTGCGCAGCCGCGGTTGAGCCAGAGTACCTGGTCGATGCCGAGGTAGTCGTGGAAGCAGGTTTCAAGCTGCTGCTTGCTGATGCCCGGGTTGCGCTGCTGGACTTCGCTGAGCAGGCACTCTTCGGTGGTGAGCAGGGCGCCTGCGCCGTTGACGTCGATGGAGCCACCTTCGAGGACTACGCGATGATCACCGATCATGGGCTCGAAGCTCTTCATGGCGTAGTGCTTGGCAACGTGCGAGGGGATGAGGTCGTCGTTGTGCCAGTTGGGGTACTTGGCCCAGGCGTTGAACTTCCAGTTGGTGATGGCTACTTCGTTAGCCTTCTTAACGAAGATGGGGCCGCTGTCGCGAAGCCAGATGCGGTCTGTCTTCCAGAGATGGAAGTGGATGCGTGCGAGGTTGGCGCCTGCGCGGGTGAGGATGCGCGTGGCGACTTTTTGTGCGCGCTCGTCGTTAACGAGGATGTTTACGTCTTCGACCTGCGAGAGGTTCTTGACGATCTCCGAGTAGACCCAGGGGATGGGCTGGAACTTGCCGGGCCAGTCTTCGGCGTTGTGCGGCCATGCGATCCAGGTGGAGGTGTGTGCGTCCCACTCTGCGGGCATGCGGTAGTCAGTATTGCTCATAATTCTTGTCCTAAATGACGATTGTGCGGTCGCCCTGTGTAATGGTGACACTTTCGAATTGGTCGCTATCATCATGGAGCTTTATAGCGGTGCCATTCGAGAATTTGATCTTGAGTGTACGGTCGTCTTCGATGGTGAAGGACGAGCAATTGGTTCCGAGACACTGCAAGAGCGTGTCGGCGTGTTTCAAGAAGCTCTTATCGTCATTCCAAGGTGTCCCGTCAATCGTGGTAGACACGCGTGACTGGACACCGATGGAAAAGTTCGACTTCGTACCGTCAAGACCGGCAGAGAAATTGAGGATCAGATCGTATTTGCCAAAACTGACCTGAGTTAACTCGGTCCCTTCGTAACAGTTCGTTTGCATTGCCATGTCGAACCGATACATCACCGACTCCTAAGTTCTTAAAGCAGAAAGCGCTTGGTGATGCCTTCGTAGGCGTCGATGCGGCGGTCGCGTAGGAAGGGCCAGTGCTGGCGCGTGACTTCGACGAGTGCGGGGTCGAGGGTTGCGTAGAGGATTTCTTCCTTGTCGTGCGAGGCTTTTGCGATGATGCGGCCGAAGGGATCGGCGATGAAGCTGCCGCCCCAGAACTCGAGGCCTGCGCCTTCCGGGCCGGGCATGCTTACGCCTTCGTGGATCACGTCGCCCTGTTCATGGCCAACGCGATTTACGGCGCATACCCACACGCCGTTGCTGATGGCGTGGGCGCGCTGCGTGGTCTGCCATGCGTCGTACTGAGCTTCGCCGTACTCTTCCTTCTCGCTGGGGTGCCAGCCGATGGCTGTGGGGTAGAAGAGGATCTCTGCGCCCTTGAGTGCGGTGACGCGTGCGCCTTCGGGATACCACTGGTCCCAACAGACGAGTGTGCCGATGTTGCCAGCGGTGGATTCGAGTGCGCGGAAGCCGAGGTCGCCCGGTGTGAAGTAGAACTTCTCGTAGTAGAGCGGGTCGTCGGGGATGTGCATCTTGCGATAGACGTCCGCGATGTGGCCGTCGCGTTCGATGGTGACGGCAGTGTTGTGATACAGGCCCGGCGCGCGGCGCTCAAAGAGCGATGCGATGACGACGACCTTGTTGTCTCGTGCGATTTGCGAGATGCGTTCGGTCGATGGGCCGGGGATGGATTCGGCGGTGGCGAAGAGTGCATGGTCTTCGCGCTGGCAGAAGTATTGTGCGCGGAAGAGCTCCGGCAGGCAGATGAGTTCTGCGCCGTTCTTCGCGGCTTCTTCAATGCGCGCTGCGGCTTTATCGAGATTCTTCTGCGTGTCGGGCTCGCAGCTCATCTGGATGAGGGCTACGTTGGTCTTCTTCATCTTGCGGTGCTCCCTTCGTGTAGGGCGGACTCTGGCCCTTGGTCCAGTCTGTGGCGCTTGTAGCATCGATTCTTCTATTGCGTGTAAACGCTGGTTGAATGCCTGGTTCGCGCTTTGCGCGGATGCCCACATCTCAGAATCGAGATGTGGGGCATCCGGTTTAGCTCATGATGGCGCGGATGTCTGCTGCGAGTTGATCAACGCGCGCTGGGTCAGTGTCCCAGGCGAACATGAAGCGTGCGCCGCCACCGATGAAGGTGTAGAAGCGCCAACCGCGATCGCGAAGTTGTTGCAGATGCGGTTCGCTTGCGAGCAGGAAGACAGCGTTGGCTTCCACGTCAAACATGATGCTGGCGTTGGCTACATCTGCGATGGCGGCATGCAGGCGCTTCGCCATGGTGTTGGCGTGTTCGCCATTGCGCTTCCATGCGCCGCTTTCCAGCATGCCCACCCAGGGTGATGAGAGATAGCGCATCTTGGAGGCGAGCTGGCCTGCCTGTTTGCAGCGATAGTCGAAGTCTTCCGCGAGGGCGCGGTTGAAGAACAAGATGGCTTCACCGACGGCCATGCCGTTTTTGGTTCCACCAAAGCAGAGAACTTCCACGCCGGACTTCCACGTCATCTCTGCGGGTGTGCAACCGACGTGCGCGATGGCGTTGGCGAAACGTGCGCCGTCCATGTGCAGGTGCATCTTCAACTCGCGTGTGGTTTCGCTGATGGCTTTGAGCTGATCGAGCGTGTAGACGCGGCCTGTTTCCGTGGACTGTGTGATGGTGACAGCTTTGGGGCGAGGGAAGTGAATGTCCTGACGCGAGGTGGCGAGGGTTCGGATGGCTTCGGGAGTCATCTTGCCGTCGATGGTCTGCGCGGTGAGGAGCTTGCTGCCGTTGGAGAAGAACTCGGGTGCGCCGCACTCGTCGGTTTCCACGTGCGCTGTCTGTGCGCAGATGACGGAGTGGTAGCTCTGGCAGAGCGATGCGAGCGACATGGAGTTGGCCGCGGTGCCGTTGAAGGCGAAGAAGACTTCGCAGTCTGTTTCGAAGAGATCGCGGAAGAGGTTGGAGGCCCGTGCTGTCCATGGATCGTCACCGTAAGGGGTGGCGTGGCCGTGGTTGGCTTCCTGCATGGCAGCCCATGCTTCAGGGCAGATTCCGGAGTAGTTGTCGCTGGCGAACTGTTGCGAATTATCAGTGCTGATGTGGCTCATCTCACCTCATTCGATGAAGCAAACGTGCTTCTCGATGGACAGAGAAAGAGCGCTGGCTTGTGGCCAGCGCTCTTTGCAGATTCCAGTTGCTGCGGAGCGCTACTTCTCCTCGTCATCCATGATGAGGATGGCGGCGGCGATGGTGGTGGTCCACAGGCCCTTCTTGTCGCCAACGGCTGACTGCGTAACGTTTGCCGTGCGGACGATCTTGTTGGAGATGCGGTAGATTTCCTTCTTCTCGTCCCAGCTCTTGTCGGGATCGAACTCCACATCGAGGGTGGTGGCGAGCATTTCTGCTGCCAGCTCTTCCGCGTAGTCACCGGCCTGATCTTCGGTTTCGCCGAAGCTGTGGTGCTCCGAGAGATAGCCGTAGGTGTTGCGATCGGTGGGGATAGCCACGCCGATGGATGAAACGCAGAGGCGGTGTGCTTCACGCGTGCTGTTTTCCGCGACCACTGCAAAGACGACCTCGCCGGGGTTCAGGTACTTCAGACCTTCCTTGCGGGTAATCAGCTTGCACTTGGGCGGGAAGATGGACGACACACGCACCAGATTCTGTGCCGCGATGCCGGCGTCGCGCAGCGCCATCTCAAACGACGTCAGTCGTTCCTTGTGCTTTCCTACGCCCTTCGTGAAGAAGATGCGCTTCGGAACCATGTTCATGCCCAATGTAGTCGTAGCCTCCAGACTGATTCGAAGACTGCTGCGATAAGCAGAAGCCCAAATGAAATTATCACACGTTGGAGGCTTTGCCGGGGCGTTTGGGCAACGAGATTTGCGGGAATCGCAAATATTTACATGCGCGTAAGACGGCCTATTTTTTCGTACTCCAGAACGTCAATCTTCAGTAGGGCTTTGTGCCGAATTTCTGCTAATTTAAGAATCGGTGATTCACCGCCTTTTCACACCACATCTGTAGCGAAAACCTACCGGGTACTGGCAAAGCCAGCCTGGGGGAACTAAGGAGTCGTATGTCCGGCAATTACCGCGATTTTCTCGAACTGTCGTATGCAGAGCTCGAAGACCTCAACCTTGCAGCTAAGGATCAGCGCAAGAAGCGCGTAGCAATCGACAAGATTCAGGAAGAGCGTCTGAAGTACCTGACGGACACGAAGGGCATTAAGGCCGTCACGGTGCTGTTCAGTGACCTGGAAGGTCGCCTGCACATGCTTGACTATGACAAGAAGTTTCTGGTCAACAGCTATGACAACCTGACCTTTGATGGTTCCTCTATCCGTGGCTTTACGGCGCAGAAGGAATCCGATCTTCGCCTTGGCCTGGACTGGAACGCGTTCTACTGGACGCCGTCGGATGTCTTCGGCACCGGCAAGGTCATGGTCTTCGGCGAAGTCATCGATAAGAACGGCGCGCCGTATGCTGCCGATCTGCGCGGCATCCTGAAGCAGTATGCGAACAAGATGTATGACGAGAAGGGCTACACGCTGAACGCTGCGAACGAAGTTGAAGGCTTCCTGTTCGAGGGCGTGGATGCAGAGCGCAGCTATCACAAGACCGGCTCGTTTGAGTACGTGAACGCTGGTGGCTACTACCACTCGCTGCCTGGCGATCCGCTGCGTGAGTTCATTGACACCGCTGCGGAAGTACAGCGCGCGATGGGCTTCGAAAACGAGAAGGACCACCCGGAAGTGGCTCCGTCGCAGTTCGAAATCAACTACACCTATGGTGATGTGGTTTCTGCTGCTGACCAGATTCAGCTGTACAAGCTGATCTGCCGCCAGGTGGCTACGCAGATGGGTATGACCGCATCGTTCCTGCCCAAGCCGGTTACCGGCGTGAATGGCAGCGGCATGCACACCAACGTTTCCATCACCAAGGACAAGAAGAACCTCTTCTTCGACAAGGCCGGCGAAGAGAACATGTCGGATCTGGCATGGAGCTTCATCGACAAGATTCTCACGCACGGCAATGACATCTGCCTGCTGCTGAACTCGTCAGTGAATGCGTACCGCCGTCTTGATCCGCACTTCGAAGCTCCGAACCAGATCAAGGCTTCGGCTACCGATCGTGGATCGATGGTTCGTATTCCCATCGGCAACGAGAAGTCGGCACGTGTTGAGGTTCGTTCGGTTGGTCCGGATGCGAACCCCTACGGCGTGCTGTACTCGGTCTTCAAGACCGGTCTCGACGGACAGGTTGGCAACATTGAAAACCTGCGTCAGGCTGCTCGTTACCTGCCGGACAACATCTACACAGCCATCGAGAACTTCCAGGGATCGGAGTGGATCACGAGCCTGCTGGGTTCGGATGTGAAGGAGCGCTTCGCTGAGCTGAAGAAGGCTTCAGCAGATCGTTGCCCGCGTCTTCTGGGCACGGTGGTCAAGGGCAGCGAAGTCCAGTTCCACCACGAAGTCTACAACCAGCTCCTCTGGGGCCAGTTCTAGTGCTTCGGTACTTCGTACTGTTCTCGACGTGCTTCGCACGTGTTCGTTGTAGCAGCTAAGAGATCAAGAGCCCGGCTTCGCGCCGGGCTTTTTGATTTTTGTGGTGGTTTTTAACGGCGATTATTCGGTAGGTGGATGCGGAAGACTACGCCTGCACCGAAGCGGATGTTTCGTTGGCGATCATCGATGCCGTTGGGTAGGTTGGTTTGCAGATAGTCAATCTGCACCGGGCGCAGAAGGACTGCGTGGCTTAACGGGAGATCGATGCTTCCGCCGATTGCCATTGCGAGGTTTGTTGAGGTGTCTGTGTGCGTGTTGGTGGCGACGATGAAGTCGCTATCGAAGCCGCGCACTGCACCGAAGAGCGCCTGTGCGTTGATACGGATGCGATGGATCGGCACGGTATAGCGTGGGCCTGCGAGCAGCGTGATTTCGCTGAGTCCACGTGTGCTTGCGGGAACACGATCGACGGTGCCGCCAGCGGCTTCTACTACTGCGCGTACATGAGGCAGGATGGGAATGGAGGCTTCAATTGCACCTCCTTGAAGGATGAAACATCCGCAGCTTCCTGGCGGTGCATTGGCTGCGGTGGCCGAGTATCGAAGGCCTACCTGCAGAGAGTTGTCGTGCATTTGCGCGTGTGCTGCGACGCATAACGATGCGGCAGCAAAAAGTGAAACAACAAGCTTCATTGCGTGAGATCCAATTCCACCGGGACGGAGTGCGTGAGCGTGTCGCCCACTACGCCTGTGGTGGTAGCAGTGATGGTGCAGTTGTAGCGGTGCGTGTTGTCTGCGGGATTGGTAATGGAGGTAGTGCGAAAACCGCCGCATCCTTGCAGAGAGAGTGTGCCGAGGATGAGAAGGAAGGCTGGAAGGCGCTTGCGTTTGGGCGGGAAGATGCCGAGTAGAAGCAACGCGCTGAATATGCCGGTGGGGATTGATGGATTGCGTGCGAGTGTTGCTGGGAGTTTGATCATCAGCGATACCGCGATGGGGTCGCCTGCGAGGGTGAAGGTGGATGGTGTGAAGGTGGCTGTGGCACCACTGGGCAGACCGCTGATGGTGAGTGTTGTTGTGTGATTCAGCGTGCCGTTCAGCGGTAGCAGCGTGATGGGGATGCTCACTGAGTTGTTGGCACCGCCGCTGTAACTGGTTGCGGATGTGGTGAGAGAGAAATCAGGCGCTGCGACTACTGTCTGCGTAATGGATGTGGAGGTGCTGGTGGCGTAGGCACTGTCGCCGCTGTAGATGGCTCGGAGTGTATGTGTGCCGGCAGTGAGCGATGCGGTGGAGAGTATGGCTGCGCCGGCAGTCAGCTGCACTGTGGCGATGTTGTTGCTGCCGTCCTGAAAGATGACGTTGCCTGTGGGAGGCGTTAACAGCGAACCTGCGACCGTTGCTGTGAGTTTGATCGGTGCCCCGGAATAGCTGATGGAGCCGTCGCTGACGAGAGCGATTCGCGATGTTGCCAGGTTTGTGCCGGGTACTCCTATGCCTGTGAGTCGCAGCATGGAGGGCGGTGCTGAGGAGGATTGGACCAGGCCGATTGTTTGCGCGCTTCCGTTTGCTTGCGGAGTAAACGCTAACTGAAGGGAACACTGCGCCTTTGCGGCGAGTGTGAAAGGCGGCGTGCTGCAGTTGCCGTTTGAGGCTATGGAGAATGCTGGCGACAGTGTGACTGACGTGATCAGGAGCGGCGTGTCTGCGGCGTTCTGTAGCAGCAATGTCTGCGTTGCAGAGGTTTGCCCGATGGGGATGCTTCCGAAGTCGAGCGAGGGAAGTGCGAGACGCTGCACCTGGTGGTTACGGCGGTCACTGATGGCGATGTCGCCGTTAGCATTTGTTGCAACGGAAGAAGGGGAGTTGAGAGCGCCGGTTGCGAGCGTGCCCTGCTTACCGTTGCCAGCGAGATTGTTGTTTGCCGTGGTTGAGGTTTGCAGGACTTGTTGGAGTTGCGCGTCGGCAACGACGATGTTGCCTGAGGCGTCGAGGGTCATGCCCTGGGGACTACGGAAGGTTGTGTTGCCATACGCGCTAATGGTGCCGTCGGGTGAAAGCATGCGGATGCGGCGGGCATCGGTATCGGCGATGAGGATTGCGCCGTTGTTCAGAACCAGTAGAGATGCGGGTCTGCGGAACGTGGCATTCGTTGCGGAGCCTCCATCACCTGAATCGCCTTCTTTGCCTGTGCCAGCAACGGCGACGATGTTTCCGTTTGCGGCGATGCGGCGGATGCGGTGATTGCCTGTGTCGGCGATGAGGAGAGTGCCGTCAGAGTCGAGGGCTAAACCGCTCGGATTGCGGAGCTGGGCGATCTTAGCGGGGCTGCCGTCGGCGGAGTCTCCGGGCTTGCCATTGCCCGCAATGGTGGTGATAGTTCCGTCGGGTGAGACGCTGCGGATGCAATGATTTCCGGTATCGGCAATGAAGAGTGTTCCATCGGATTTGAGCGCGATGGACGTGGGGCGATTGAGGAGAGCTTTGGTGGCTGCGCCGCTATCGCCGTCGTAGCCTTCGCGTCCAGTTCCTGCGACAACGGTAAGTTGGCCTGCGGGAGTGATGCTGGTAACTATGTTGTTTCGACTATCTGCAACGAACAGATTGCCTGTCGCATCATAAACGACCGTACGAGGGGTTCCCATGCGGGTTGTAGTGGCATTTCCAGCGGCGGTTCTGCCGTCGCTGCCGTTGCCACTCAGGGTGGTTATTGTGTTGCCAGAGTTCAGAACCAGGCGAGTTTGTGACGGTATGGAAAATGCTATGAAGAGCAGAGCAAACGCCAATATGTGTCGCGAGCATCGGATGACACAAGGCACTGTACTGCGAATGTGGCCACGAATTATGGGGGCCACCAGGGGACTCAGCTTCATGGATTCAGGAGATTATCGCAGTTTTTGGGAGTCACGATCGAGGTACTAACACCTTTGGTACATAGTGAAGACCCACCTTTGGGGGTTAGCCTTACTACCAGCCTTGTAATTCGCATTGATTCCCAAATCGGGAACGAATGCTGGATGATTAAGGTGTGAGCTGGTCTTAAGGATTGCTGTTACTCACGTTGGAAGAGGCCAGTCAGGAGCATGCAAGATTTGGAGTACCAATACTGGGTGCGTGAACAGGAACGCAGATTGCGAACTGCATCCCACTCGGGCCGCGTACGCGGTGGTATACCGAAATTTTCTATGGCTTTTCAGCCGATCGTGAATGTCGCCAGTGGTGCGATTTACGGTTACGAGTCGCTTGTGCGCTCTGAGAGCGGCGACTCCGCTCATAGTGTTCTTTCGCGTGTGCCCACGGAACATTTCCATACCTTTGATCGCGCATGCCGTTCGAAGGCAATGTCTGAGGCGATCCGTTGCGGATTCCTCGAGACGGGCCCAACGCGTCTTTGCGTGAATGTGAATCCAAACGCTGCGATCAATGAGGCAAGCGACCTTCGCCGTACGTGCGATGAGGCCGCCGAGATGGGCTTTCCGCTGGAACGGCTTGTGCTTGAGTTGGTGGAAGACGAAGAGATCTGGGATCTGGCGAAGCTGAAACCCATCATCGATGAGTATCGCGAATACGGCGTGAAGGTGGCGATGGATGATTTCGGCGCGGGTTATTCCGGCCTGAAGCTGCTCTCGCGGCTGAAGCCCGATGTGATTAAGCTGGATATGGCGCTGGTGCATGCGATGGATGAAGACCGCACGTCGCAGGTGATTGTGAAGGCGATTGTGCAGGCTTGCTTTGAACTGGGTATCGTCACCATTGCAGAGGGCGTGGAGCGATATGACCAGGCAATGCGTCTGCGCGATATGGGAGTGGTGTTTCAGCAGGGCTATTACTTTGCCCGGCCCGCCTTTGAGGCGCTTCCCACTGTCCAGTTCGAGTTGCCAGAGTTGCAGATCGGTTAAGCGATCCGCAACCCCTCTTTCTAAGCGAAGAAGAACTCTTTTGTGCGCAGTTCCTTGATGGTGTCGCGCAGCTTCGCAGCCTTTTCAAATTCAAAGTTCTTTGCGGCTTCGCGCATCTCGGTTTCAAGACCGGCGATGTGCTTGTCCAGTTCCTGCTGCGATGCGAAGTCCTGCACGGATGCGTCGGTGGTGACATCGACGTAATCGGCCTCGGCGATGCCCACGAGCGCTTCTCCGATGGGACGTACGACGGACTGTGGAGTGATGCCGTGTTCTTCGTTGTAGGCTAGCTGCTTTTCGCGGCGTCGGCTGGTTTCGTCGAGTGCGCGGCGCATGCTGTCTGTCATGTTGTCGGCGTAGAGGATGGCGCGACCGTTGAGGTGGCGAGCAGCACGACCGATGGTCTGGATCAGTGATCCCTGCGAACGGAGGAAGCCTTCCTTGTCCGCATCGAGGATGGCGACGAGCGAGACTTCCGGAAGATCGAGGCCTTCGCGGAGAAGGTTGATGCCGATGAGGACGTCGTATTCACCTTTGCGTAGGTCACGCAGAAGTTTGACGCGTTCCAGGGTTTCGATTTCTGAGTGCATGTAACGGCACTTCACTCCGACTTCGGTGTAGTAGCCGCTGAGATCTTCCGCCATGCGTTTGGTTAGTGTTGTTACCAAAACACGTTCGTTCTTGCTGACGCGATCGCGGATTTCAGCGAGCAGGTCGTCGATCTGGCCCTTGATGGGACGGATTTCTACTGGCGGATCGACGAGACCTGTGGGACGGATGATCTGTTCGGTGACGACGCCTGCGGCCTTGGTGAGTTCGTACGGGCCGGGTGTCGCGCTGACGTAGATGATCTGGCCGGTGCGGTTCTCGAATTCGTCGAAGGTGAGCGGACGGTTGTCCATTGCAGAGGGCAGACGGAAGCCGTAGTCAACGAGATTGCCTTTGCGCGAGCGGTCGCCGTGCCACATGCCGTGAAGCTGCGGGACGGTGACGTGCGATTCGTCGATGAAGATCATGAAGTCGCGCGGGAAGTAATCGAAGAGTGTCGGTGGCGGTTCGCCGGGGAGGCGTCCGCTGAAGTGACGCGAGTAGTTTTCAATGCCGTGACAGTAGCCGACGGACTTGATCATCTCAAGGTCGAAGCGCGTGCGTTGATGGATGCGTTGCGCTTCCACCATGCGACCTTCTTTCTCAAGCTGCGCTTCCCATTCGGTAAGTTCCTTAACGATTGAATCGATCGCGGCGGACTTGCGTTCAGGCTGCACGACGTAGTGAGACTTGGGGTAGATGGGCAGGCGCGCGTACTTCTGCTTGACGGTGCCGAAAAGAGGATCGATCTGTGAGAGTGAATCGATCTCGTCGCCGAAGAGTTCAATGCGATAGGCAAGCTCGTCGTAGGTTGGGTAGACCTCGATGATATCGCCACGCACGCGGAAGGTTCCGCGGCGGAAGTCGCCTTCGTTGCGCTCGTAGAGGATTTCGACGAGGCGGCGTGTGATGTCTTCGCGGCGGATCTTCTGGCCCTTCTCCAGCAGCATCAACATGCCGTAATAGGCTTCCGGTGAGCCGAGGCCGTAGATGCAGGAGACGGATGAGACGATGATGCAGTCGCGGCGTTCGAAGAGAGAACGGGTTGCGCTGAGGCGCAGCTTGTCCAACTCATCGTTGATGGTGGCTTCCTTCTCGATGTAGAGGTCGCCGCTGGGGATGTAGGCTTCGGGCTGATAGTAGTCGTAATAGCTGACGAAGTATTCGACGGCGTTGTTGGGGAAGAACTGTTTGAACTCGTGATACAGCTGCGCGGCGAGTGTCTTGTTGTGCGCCAAGACGAGGGCGGGGCGGTTGGCGGCTTCAATGACCTTCGCCATGGTGAAGGTCTTACCGCTGCCGGTGACTCCGAGGAGAACCTGATGCTTCTCTTCGTCGCGCAATCCCTGCGTGAGTTCGGCGATGGCCGTAGGCTGATCGCCCTGTGGTTTGTAGTCCGTCGCGAGCTGAAAATCCATCCATTTAGTTTACCGTTTCTTCGCCTTTTTGCGGTGAAGATGCGGCTCGCCCAATGGATGGACTTTCTCCGGTATTCCGGGTTTTATTCCGTGCGCAGCGCATCCATGGGATTGGCGGTTGCTGCTTTGCGGGCCGGTAGAGCGCTGGCCAGGAAAGATGCCAGGCCAAGTACGACGCATGCCGCACCGAGAGTGAGCGGGTCCCAGCCGGAGACGCCGAAGAGAACAGACTTGAGCAGTGAGGCGGCGAGGACAGCGAGCAACAGGCCGCTTACGATGCCCGTGAGGCTGAGGCGTCCAGCTTCACTCAACACCATGGCGTAGATGGATTCGCGACGTGCGCCCAGCGCCATGCGGACGCCAATTTCGCGGGTGCGCAGAGAGATGGAGTAGCTGATGACGCCGTAGAGTCCAACGGCGCAGAGCAGGAGAGCTGCGATGGCGAATGCGCCGGAGAGCCAGGCTGCGCCGCGATGCAGTGTGGCGCTTTGTGAACTGTCGATGCGGTCGCGCATGGTCATTGCGTCGCTCAAATTGAGGTCGGGGTCGACGGAGCGGACGACTTTGGGGATGGCAGCGATGACTGCGGATTCTCCAGAGGCGACGCGAATGGCCAGAGCCGTCTGATCGGTGTTTTGATATGCCGAGTCATACGCGGCCGGCCAGATGGGATCGTCGAGGGAGCCTTCATGCAGATCGTCCACAACACCGACGATGGTCTTCATGGATTTGGGCTCAAGCGTGGTGTTGCCATACGTCTTGCCGATGGGGTTCTGGCCGGGGAAATACTTCTCCGCGAAGGTGCGGTTGACGACTGAAACAAGCGGCTTGTCTGCGGTGTCCTGTTCGGAGATGTAGCGGCCTTTCAACAACGGTGTGCCGAGTGCCTGGAAGTATGTGGCCGAGGCGTTGCGTTCGTTGATTTCGATGTGTTTCCCGTCGTAGGGACGATCCGGAAAGCGAATCCATTCGGTGTTGCCATTGAAGTTGACGGGCTGCGAATTTCCGAAACCTACTGCGGTGACGCCGGGGATGGCGCGCAGCTTTTCAACGACTGCGTGCTGCATGGCGTAGACCTCAGGATCTTTTTCGTATTTCTTTGTGGTTCCGGTGACAACGACCGTTACAAGATGATCCGGGTTGAAGTTGAGATCCGTATGGAGCAGGTTCGCAAGGCTGCGTGAGAGTAGTCCTGCGCCCGCGAGCAGTACGACTGCTACCGCAACCTCTGCGATCACGAGTAGTGAGCCAACGCGATTCCAACTGAGGCTACCGGAGCCTGTACCGGCACTGCCTTCTGCGATGGCGCGCTGTAAGGCGTTCCATGAGATGCGCACTGCTGGCATGAGCGTGAAGAGGACGATGGCTCCGATGGCTACGGTGAGCGAGAAGAGTAGCGTGTCGCGGTTGATAGAGACTGCGTCGAAGAACGGCATCTGGTCACGCATGTTCTTGGGCACCAGAAGCATGATGGAACGGACGCTTGCGATTGCGAGCACGAGGCCGGTGGCTGCACCTGTAAGAACGAGTGTGACGCTTTCTGTTGCGAATTGACGGAACATGCGTCGGCGTGTGGCGCCGAGTGCGGTGCGTAATGCAAATTCGCGGCGGCGGCTTTCTGAACGTGCGAGCAGCAGGCTTGCCACGTTTACGCATGCGATGAAGCAAAGCAATAGTGCTGCAGAGAGCAGAACGTAGAAGACAGGACGGATGTTGCGAACGACCTCTTCTGTGAGCGGCTGGGCGATGCCACCCTGACCGCGATTGGAGTCAGGGTACTGCTGTTCCAGCCGATTGGCGATTGCTTTGACTTCCACGTCGGCCTGCTGGAATGTGATGCCGGGGTGCAGACGCGCTACGCCGTTGAGCGAGTGGCAACTGCGACGCGCTTCACAGTCACCAGTCTTTGGTGCGATGGCTGTCAGAAGTTGTAGACGGCCTCGCGGTGCGAATTGAAATTTCTCTGGGAGGACGCCAATGATGGTGTACTTGTCGCCACTCATTTCAATCGCGCGGTTGATCACGCTGGGATCGTTGTGGAAGCTGTCGCGCCACAGATCGTAGCTGATCATCATGACCTTGCCAGCGCCGGGAAGATTATCCGACGAGGTGAAGTCGCGGCCTGCAGCGGGATGTAGCCCAAGCGTCGACAGGAAGTTGGCACTGACACGGATGGCTGGCTGGAAGACGAGGCCTTCGCCAATGCGCATCTGGTATCCGGCATAGCGCCACACTGCGAAAGACTCGAAGCTCTTGGCCTGCTGATTCCAGTCCTGGTAGTCCTGCCAGGAGAGGTTAGCGGGCCCCATGATCTCAACCGTCTCAGTTACCCATGCCAGGCGTTTTGGATCGTGGAAGGGGAGCGGCTTGATCATGGCCGCGTCAACAAAGGCGAAGATAGCGATGCTGGCGCCGAAGCCGAGCGCAAGTGTGAAGATGGCAGTAAGAGTGAAGCCGGGCTTGCGTTGAAGTTGACGCAGGGCAAAGCGGAGGTCTTGAAGGAACTCTTCAACCGAGGGCAGTGTGCGACGATCGCGAACGGATTGCATGGTTTGTTCCAGTCCTCCTAATTGCAGTAGCGCCTGACGACGCGCTTCTTCGTGCGAGAGACCGCGGAGTTCGCCGTCCTCTGTCATCAATGCCAGATCGTGTGCGAGTTCCTCGCGCATGCTGGGTTCGCTGGACGGAGCTGTCCAGAGACCGCGCACGCGGATGAAGAAAGCACGCAGAGCGGCGATCATTTTGCAGCCTCTAAGGCCAGGAAGCGAGACATGATTTCGCTGGTCTGCTGCCAGCTCTTTGTCTCGGTGGCGAGGCGACGGTGGCCGGCGCGGGTGAGGGAATAAAACTTGGCGCGGCGGTTGTTGTCCGAGTTGCCCCACTCTGCTGCGATGTAGCCTTCCTGTTCCAGCTTTACGAGCGCGGGATAGAGCGTGCCGTAGTTGAGTGCAAGGAGGTCGCCGCTGGTTTGCTCAATGCGACGCGCGATGCCATAACCATGTTGAGCACCCATGCTTTGCAGGGTTTTCAGCACCATCAGGCTCAGGGTTCCTTGCCATACGTCCGCGCGTTCGTTCATCGAGATCTCCTATAGGGAACCCATAGGGACTCCTATGGTTATCCAATAGAACACTGCGGCATAAATTTGGCAAGGAGATTCTCGCCGGTTTGCCTTTGTTGTTTGCTGTATACGCTGTTGAGATTGCCAAAGTTCGCGGAAAATTTAGGTGTTTTGCGGGGTAAATTCGGGTGTACTCTGCGTGCATTATCTTCTGCCGTTTGTACAGGAGTTCCGCATGGCGACTTCGTCTCTCGCGTTTGATGAATCAGCACTGCCTGCTGGCGTTGCGGAAGAGCTGGCTGGGCCGCCCGAACCATCGCTGGGCCCGGTATCTCGTCAAGAGCGCATTGGTGCGTTGGATGTGCTGCGCGGATTTTCGCTGATGGGCATCCTGATCATGAACGTCACGGATTTTGCCTATGGCTATACCAACTACCTGGTGCCGTTGAGCATGCTTTCGCCTGTGTTTAATGGGCCACATGCAAAGGCAAATACTGTTGCGTGGATGTTGCGCTGGGTGCTGGCTGAAGGCAAGATGCGCGCAATGTTCAGCATGTTGTTTGGCGCAGGCGCGGTCTTGTTGACGGAGCGAGCGGAACGGCGCGGTGGCGGCGATCGTGTGGCGGACATCTATCTTCGTCGCAATATGTGGCTTGTGTTGTTCGGCATGCTGCATGCGCTTCTGATTTGGAATGGCGACATTCTTTTCTGGTACGGCATTACGGGTTTGATCTTCCTGTACCCCATGCGCCACTTGAAGTCCAAGACGCTGCGAAGGACCGCGGGATGGTTGCTGCTGGTGTGGGTACTGGCTGCGGGGATTGGGCGTAGTGTGGGCGCGTATTACACGAACAAGGGTGGCGTTGATGCCATTGCCAAGGTGCATGCTGGCAAGACGCTGACGGAGAAGGAACGCAAAGACATTGTGGAGAAGGTGTCGCAGGACAAGGACTGGAGCCGTCTGCGCGTGGATACAGAAAAAGATATTGCCGATCACAAGAGCTATGCCAAAGCGCTGGCTGCTGATGCGAAAGACGCGATCAAGTCAGAGCAGGCGATTCAGTTTGCGTTTCCGGATGTGCTGATCTTCATGCTGCTGGGCATGGCGCTGTACAAGAATGGATTTCTTACTGGCGAGCAACCCACGAAGGTGTACGTGTGGACTGCGGTGATCGGCTATGCGATTTCATTGCCGCTGGGTGCGGCCGGGGCGATCATTGCGTGGAAGAGCGGTTTTGAGATTGTGAAGTCTACGATCTGGCTTTTTGCTCCCTACGATGTTTGTCGTGTGAGCGGTGCGCTGGCGAATGCCGCGTTGATTCTGTTGATTGTGCGTGCCGGTGCTTTGCGTTGGGCTACGAAGGCTGTTGCCAACGTGGGGCAGATGGCTTTGTCGAACTACCTGGCGACCAGTGTGATCTGCCGCTTCCTGTTTGTGTGGGGGCCAACGCACTGGTACGGCTACATGACGTACTACAAGGTGTATTACGTGATGGCGGGAGTTTGGGCGTTCAACCTGATCTTCAGCGCCATCTGGCTGCGCTACTTCCAGTTTGGTCCCGTGGAGTGGGCGTGGCGTTCGCTTACGTACTGGCATCGCCAGCCGATGAAGCTGCGTGTGGCGTCTGCGGAGACGGCCGCGGCTTAGTAAACTAAGAGCTTGGCGAACACTTCAAAGAGAGTCGAAGACCCGTCCACGCTTCGTGGTCATGCGCTGGCTGTTGCGTTGCTGGCAGCAGGTGCGCTGTTTATGGAGAACCTGGATGCGACGATTATCGCGACCGGGTTGCCAACGATGGCGCGTGACTTCGGCACGTCTGCCATTGCTGTGAATGTTGGTATTACGGCATACCTGTTGACACTGGCGATTTTCATCCCGGTGAGCGGGTGGGTAGCAACGCGGTTTGGCGAGCGGCGCGTTTTTACATCGGCCATTCTGATCTTTACCTGCGCCTCTGCTTTGTGTGGGCTTAGCCATACGCTGCCGTTGTTTACTGCTTCGCGCGTGTTGCAGGGTATTGGCGGGTCGATGATGGTGCCCGTTGGGCGGTTGATGGTGCTGCGCGCTTCCACTAAGGCGCAATTGATGAAGGCGATTGCTTATACGATCTGGCCTGCATTGGTGGCACCGATCCTTGGCCCTCCGTTGGGTGGATGGATTCTGTCGTTTACGACGTGGCCGTGGATGTTTCTGCTGAACGTGCCGATTGGTGTGGTGCTGTTTGCGTTGGCGCTGAAGCTGGTTCCGAAGGATCGCGAGACGGTTCGTGAGAGTTTTGATCTACCCGGGTTTCTGCTGGCGGGGTCCGCTTCCTTCTGCCTGATGTACCTGCTGGAGTCGCTGGAAGTGCAGCATGCTCCGGGGATGCAGGCGGCGGTGCTGCTGGTGCTGACTATTGTGTTGTCAGGGGCATTGGTGTGGTGGCTGCGTCGTGCTGAAAAGCCACTGTTTTCACTGGAAGTGTTTCGTATTGAGACATTCCGCGTGTCGAATGGCGCTGGATCACTGTTCCGGATGGCAGTGTTTTCCGTACCGTTCCTGTTGCCGCTGTTGTTTCAGGAGGCATTCGGTCTGAATCCGCTGGAGTCGGGATCGTTGACGATGGCGGTGTTTGCGGGGAATCTTGCAATGAAACCGCTGACTGGGCCACTGCTTCGTCGTTATGGCTTTCGGACGGTTTTGCTGTGGAATGGGACGTTGACTGCGGTGGCGCTGGTGGCTTGCGGATGGCTTCATGCAAACACGCCGAAGGTGATCACGCTGCTTGTCCTGTTTGCGGGAGGACTTGGCCGGTCGATGGAATTGACTGCATTGACGACCATGGGATTCGCGGACCTTCCGGAGAAGCTGAAGAACAGCGGCACCACGCTGGCTACGACGATTAACCAGATGACGACGAGCCTTGGTGTGGCTGTTTCTGCACTGGCTCTGCACGGAAGCGCACTGATGCGTGGTGGTGCGAGTGCCTTTGATTTTCGCGTGGCGTTTTGTGTGATGGCGGGCTTGGCAGCGTTGAGTTTGCCTTCGTACTGGACGATGCATCCTGCGGCGGGTGCGGCAGTGAGCGGAAACCTGATTCGGCAGGAACGGGAAGCGACGCCCGCGGAGGGTTAGGGTAGAAGCGCCTGCAGGGCGTCGAGCCATTTGGTGGGGCTATCCACCATGGCATCCGGGCCCGCTTCACGAAGTTTTTGAGGTGCCAAGCCGTAACTGCATCCGAGGCAGAGGACGCCGGCGTTGCGTGCAGTGGCAACGTCTACGTGGGAGTCGCCTACCAGAACGGTTCGTTGTGGGGATACCGGGCGGCCCAGCATTCGGGATGCTTCTTCCATCAATGCCTGCATGCCTTCGGGATCGGGCTTCTTGGTTGGGAAGCTGTCGCCGCCGTAATTGGCAAAGAAAAACTCGGACAGTCCGAGACCAGAACAGATGACGCGCGATGGGCGATATGGCTTGTTGGTAAGAATCGCCATCGGAAGAGATGGCGCAGCCGCACGAATCTTGCGAAGTTCACTGATCACGCCAGGATAGACGTAGGTGAAGTCGAGATTATGCGCGCGGTAATAGTCCAGGAAGAAGGGAATCGCTTGCGCGAAAGCTACTTCGTCCATGCCCCCGGTTGCTTCTAAGGCACGGCGGACGAGCATGGCAGCGCCATCGCCGATGAACTCTGCGATGCGGTGGGGTGGAAGTTGTTCGCGGCCCAGGAAGGCGAGGGTTGCATTGACCGACGCTGCTAAGTCTTGCTCCGAGTCAATCAGGGTCCCATCGAGATCGAAGACGAGAAGATCGCAGCGCAATTCGCCGCTGGTTTCCTCAGGCATACTTGCGCAACATGCCGAGGACCTTACCCTGGATCGCAACACGGTCCGCCGGAGCGAAGATGGGGGCCATCTCATTGTTGGAAGGCTGTAGGCGGATCAGGTTGCCTTCCTTGTAATAGCGCTTCAGCGTGGCGTCGGAACCGTCTACGAGCGCAACGACAATCTCACCTTCACGCGCTGTATTGGTGCGCTCTACCAAGACATAGTCGCCGTTGACGATGTGTTCGTCGCGCATGCTGTCGCCACGAACTTCAAGGGCGAAGACTTCGCGGTTGCCGATGATCTCAGAAAGGGAGATGGATTCCGCAGTTTCAATGGCTTCCACGGGCCGGCCAGCGGCGATTCTGCCCATGAGGGGCAGACGCTCGTTCCCCTTGCGTGAGTTCCTTGGAGAGAGAACATCGATGGAGCGGCTGCGATTATGAGCGCGCTGCAGGAGGCCTTTGTTGTGCAGATTTGTGATGTGTTTGTGCACCGTGGCAAGCGAATTCAGGCCAAGACCAGCCGCAATTTCTTCATAGGAAGGGGAGTATCCCTTGCGCTGGGTAAAGCCGGAGAGGAAGTCCAAAACCTCTTTTTGTCGCCGCGTAATCGCCATGGCTGAAATTGTAGCGAATAAAAAGCGAACTGCAAGGTAAAAGTTTCTTGAACCAAGAAAGCTAATGGGTGGTGCAGCCGTTCCCGATGTGGTACGACTCGCTGGCACCATTCTCACTGAATCATTGTTTTGTTCTCATCTGCGCGTCATCTTGGATTGCAGATCGGACGCCGGATTGGAAAGTGCGCCCGCTATAGATGGACAAATTACGCAGGAGACAGAGCAATGAGAGTGATGGTGGCAGAGGATGATGGGGCACTTTCTGTGTTTCTTAAGAAAGCGCTTGAATTGGAAGGGAATACGGTTCGCCTAGTAACAGATGGGGCCGGCGTATTAGAGGGCATTGAGGAAGACATGCCTGACCTGTTGGTGCTGGATCTGGGGCTTCCGCGGATGGATGGCGTGGATGTGCTGCGAGCACTGCACGGTCAGATCGACCTAATGTCCGTCCTGGTGTTGTCAGGTCGTTCGCAGCTTTCGGAAAAGATTGAATGTTTGAACCTGGGCGCGGATGACTATCTGTTGAAGCCGTTTTCCATGTATGAGTTGCTGGCACGTTGTAAGGCGATTGGTCGGCGGCGTATGGGATCCTCTGCTGGTTTGTTGCAATGCGCGGGATTGCGTATGGACCGCATTAAACGCAGTGTTTCCTATCACGAAGAGTTGCTGGACTTCACCTCAAAGGAATTTACGTTGCTGGAGTACCTGCTGCTGCAGAAGGGACGCGCTGTATCTCGTCGTGAACTCCTGCAGAATGTGTGGCAGATGTCGCCGGACGCCGGAACGAATGTGGTGGATGTTTATGTGAACTATCTCCGCCGTAAGCTGAGCGCAGTGGGCGCGTCGGGTTTGGTGCAGACGATGCGTGGCGAGGGATATGGCATTGCCGCGAAACAGAACGACGGTTTGCCGCGATTCGCAACCATGCCTATTGACGCTCGTTATCAAACGGCGTTGGAGGTTGCATGAACCAGATGGAGTTGACCATGGACGATGCTGCATTGGAAGAACTGGATGACGCAATCCACGCCTTGTCACAGCCTTTAACCGCGCTGTTGTTTGCTGTGGAGATGGCTGCTCTCCGCACGACACCCGATGAGATACAGGACGCATTGAACACTGCGCGCGCCGAGTGCCGCCGGGCAGTGGCGGAGTTGGAGCGAGTGCGTGAAGCCGCGGCGCGTCTTGAGGCGGGAGGGTCGCGATGAATTCAGTCGTGGCGGCGTCTGTTCAGCAACGTTCTGTGGTGTTGGTCACTCCGGATACGGAGTTGCGGCATAAGCTTTCCTCTTTGCTTTCAGATATGCGTTGGCAGGTCTTTCCAGCTTCCGGAGGGGCTGAGGCGATGATGCATCTCGGCAGCCTGGAGCCCGAGGCCATGATTGTGGATCACTGGCTTCCGGACCTGGATGCGTCGGAGTTTGCTGAGTATGCGGCGACGGTTTGTCCTGCGACGGATATGTTGCAAATGGATGGTAGTTGCAACGGTTCTAAAGTGCGCAGCGCGCGGCGTAACGAGCTTCTTCATGCGTTGCGAGAGGCGCAAGAATGCTGCGTGGAGAGAACACCTGCAACCGGTGGATTTGATGGTGCGGCCTGGCTTCATGCGCCTGTTACGGTGCCCTTTGCTGCGCCGATGGCGGTGGTGAAAGAAGCGCTTCCTGAGGTTGCTGAAGAGGTCAAGATGCATCTTCCGGAGTTTGTTGGAGACGCTTTGAAGATGCGGGAGTTGGCGCAGCAGATCCGCTTGGTCGCCCCACATGCAACTGCGAATGTTCTTGTGTTGGGAGAAACGGGAACAGGAAAAGAGTTGGTTGCAAAGGCCGTGCACCGGTTGAGCCCTCGTGCAGGAAAGCCGTTTGTTGTGTTGAACTGTGCGGCAATTCCGGAACACCTGTTGGAAGCTGAGTTGTTTGGCCATACGCGCGGAGCGTTTACAGGGGCGGTTTCTTCGCGCATGGGGCGCATAGAAGCTGCGCATGGTGGAACGCTTTTTCTGGATGAAATTGGAGAGATGCCGCTGCCGTTACAGGCGAAGATGCTGCGGTTTCTGGAGAACGGCGAGATTCAGAAGGTGGGTGAAAACGAGCCTATCCGTGTGGATGTGCGCATTGTTGCGGCGACGCATCAGCCTTTGGAAGAACTCGCTCGTGATCGGCGGTTCCGACCGGATTTGTATTATCGGCTTGCTGTATTTCCCGTGGAGATCCCGGCATTGCGGGAGAGGCGTGAAGATATCCCCATGCTGGTGGAACACACATTGCGCAAGCTTGGCGATAGCATGCCTCGTAAATCGATCAGCAGCGAAGCTCTTTCGCTATTGATGGAGCTTGACTGGGCAGGCAATGTTCGTGAGCTTTGCCACATGGTCCATCGCGCAGTGATTCTCTGCGGCGAGGAAGCGGGTATTCGGCCAGAACATATTCTGCTGCCGGGACGTTTCTCGGCGATGCAACATTAGAAAACTCGTAAACGAAACACATGTTGCAGTTAGGCCGCTCACAGGAGCGGCTTAACTCTTGGCCTTCTACGTGCATTTATCGGCAGTAAGTTGAAGTGACTTTAGTCAGGAGGGAGGGATTCATGCTTGAGATGCCAACAGCCGATGCACTGGAGCGCTATCTGACGCTGACCACGCAGCAGATGAAGTTGACTGCGACGAATATGGCGAATCAAAATACCGATGGCTACACGCGCCGTGTTGCGAGTTTTTCCAATAACGATACCGTGAATGTGAACGGTATTTCGACCAGTTCCGGCGTGTCAGCGACTGTTACAGCACAGCGGGACCGTGTTCTGCAGCGATCTTTGCAGCAGGCGACAGAGGCTTCAAGCGCCAGCAGCGCACGGACCACGGCGCTTGATAATCTGCAATCGTTATTCATGATCGATAGCTCTGGTGATGATGCGTCTGGAATCGGCGCAGCAATCAGCAACTTCTTTAACAGCATGACCTCACTTGGGTCGTCGCCTTCAGATACCAATACGCGGCAGACGGCGTATACCGCTGCGCAAGCGCTAGTGACGACGATGAACCGCACGGCGTCGCAACTTTCTTCACAGACGTCATCGCTCAATCAGCAGATTGGCACGTCTGTGGACCAGGTCAACAGCCTGCTCACGAATATTGCGTCCTTGAACAAGCAGATTCAGCAATCGGGTGGTCAGGATACGGATGGTTTGCAGGACCAGCGTGACCAGGCTGTTCTCTCGCTAGCAAAACTGGTGGATGTGAATACGGTCACGGCAACCGATGGAACAGTGAATCTGTCATTGTCCGATGGGACGCCTCTGTTAAGCGGAACGCAGGCGATGAACCTGAGCACGGCTACCGTCAGTGGCAACTTGCACATTCTTTCGAACGGAAACGATGTAACGAGTTCTGTTTTGTCAGGGAGTATCGGCGGCTTGCTGCAGGTTCGCGATCAGGATATTCCTGCGGTGCAGCAACAACTGGATGCGGTCGCCGTTGCGATTTCATCTGCAGTGAATGCCCAAAATGCCGCAGGGACTGATGCCAATGGAAATGCTGGAGGCGACGTCTTTTCTGGCAACACGGCTGCAACGCTGAGTATGGCTATCAGCAGTGGTGGCGGCATTGCCGCATCGTCGGATGGAAGCAACGCTACAGCGATTGGGGCTGTGGCATCGCAGGCAATTGTGGGATCGATGACCGCGTCTGGAGCTTTTTCCACGATGATCACATCGTTGGGGCAAACGGTTTCCGGTGCCAGTACTACAAAGTCCGCGAACGATGCCGTGCTGACACAAACCTCAACGCAAGTCGCGAATGTGTCGGGTGTCTCGTTGGATACGGAAGCCGCAAATCTTACACAGTATCAACGTTCGTATGAGGCGGCGGCAAAGGTGCTGTCGATTGCGAATGAGCTAATGGCGCAGGCGATCAATCTTGGCCAGCAAACGACGGTGTCGTAACGCGACCAGCGGGAGAATGATTCATGTTGAATAGCACCACCTCACTACAGCAAATGCTTGCGTCGCTCTCGAATCTGTCGGATCAGCAAACGCGCATCTCGCAGGAGATGTCTTCTGGCCTGCGCATCACTTCATTGGGGGATGACCCAGTGGCGTCGGGGCAGGCGGTGACTATGGCTGATGCATTGCGCCAGGATGCGGCCTTCTTGTCGACTGCCAGTAGTGCAACCAATCGCATGCAGACCGCGGACACTGCTTTGGGTTCTGTCGTGTCGCAGTTAACGTCGGCTATCAGCACCGCGACGGGAGCGTTTAATGACACAGGAAACGCGACGACCCGTGCGACTGCTGCGCAATCTCTGACGTCTATTCGTGACACGATCGTCTCGCTTGCGAATAGCAGCTATGGCGGGGCTTATTTGTTCTCTGGATCTTCGGCCGTGACTCCGTTTACGGAAGATGCGTCTGGGAATGTGACCTATACCGGCAATACAGACGTTACGAGTGTTGGGTTGACGTCAGGTGGCACAGTAACTACGTCTCTTACCGGGAGTGATGTTTTTACGGCATCGGGAGCATCGGTCTTTGATGCTTTGAATAACATCATCACCGCGTTGCAGAGTGGAACAACAACGGATGCTACATCACTTGTGGGTGGATTGCGGGATGCGTTGAATAATGTCATCTCGCAGCGTTCGACTTTGAATTCGGCCCAAAGCCGTATTTCGGGTGAGAGCGACTACATCACTGCGCAAAAGACCAACCTTCAGGCACAACAATCCACGCTGTTGTCTGCCGATACAGCGACGCTCGCGACGGAGCTTTCGGCGGTGACAACGCAGCGCTCCGCGTTGTTGAGCACGATTGCAGCCGTGCAAAAGGGAAGCCTCTTCGACTACCTGTAGCGGCAGTGTCATGCCGATATCCGGTACACTCGGCATGTGATTGGTGCGCTCAGTTTTCTATGGAACAGCACACGCGGAGCTAGGTTGCGTCCGTGGCGAAGCCCTTATCTTCTATGGCGCATTGAGACGTACTCCGGTATGCACGCAGAGGAGATTGGCGCGAAAGACGTAATGCGTTTCCTCTGGCAGGAGAAATGGCAGTTCCTGCGATTCCTTCGATGGACTGACGAGATCCGCAAAGAGAGCAAAACTCCTCATGCCTGATTCGCGTTCATTCAGTCGCAGAGAGTTGCTGCAGGGAGCTTCGGTGGTTGCGACCTCTGCAGCTATGACGACGTTGACTGGATGCGGCCCGAAGCGGATGTCGGGCTCCGCGCATGGATTACCGGGAGTGGACGTCAGCGGGCCTCACTCGTTGAAGGCACATGCGATGGATGCGCGAATGCTCTTTGGCTTCGCCGTCAACATTCAGAAGTTGCGTGACGATGCTGGGTATCGCGCTCTGGTAGAGCAGCAGTGCAGCATTATCGTCGCGGAAAATGCGATGAAATGGCAGGCGCTGCGGCCAGCAATCGATCAGTTTTCTTTCGCAGACGCGGATGCGTTGGTGGAATTTGCCTCCCGCCGTCACATCCGTCTCCGCGGGCATAACCTCTGCTGGCATGAGGCATTGCCGGAGTGGTTTTCCAGACAAGTGACGGCGGTGAATGCGCGCCAGTTGCTGCGGGAGCATATCCGCACTGTGGCTGGTCGCTACGCCGGGCGGATGCATTCGTGGGATGTGGTGAACGAGGCGATCGAGGTGAAAGATGGTCGTCCCGACGGCCTTCGGAACACACCCTGGCTGCAGCTGATCGGCACTGACTACATCGAGATGGCATTTCGGGTGGCGCGCGATGCCGACCCGTCGGCGTTACTGACGTACAACGAGTACGGGATAGAGCAGGAAACGCAGGAAGCCGCTATGAAGCGGGCTGCGGTGCTTTTGATGTTACGGCGGTTAAAGCAACGCAATGTGCCGTTGGACGCGGTTGGTATTCAATCCCACTTACAAGCGCAACCCGCGTACGGTTACGGGGCTGGTTTGCGGCGGTTTGTGCAGGATTGTCGTGAGATTGGTCTAGAAGTCTTTGTTACGGAACTGGATGTGAACGACCGCACTTTGCCTTCGGACGTTTCGGCGCGGGATATTGGGGTGGCTAGTCGTTATCGCAGCTATCTGGATCTGTTATTGCCGGAAAGAAACGTGACGGCTGTATTGACGTGGGGCGTTTCGGATGACGGAACATGGTTAAACAACGGCAAGGATCGGGCGAGGGAAGATGGCTTACCCCAACGTCCTCTGCTATTTGACGATCATCTGCGCGCCAAACCGGCATTTGTAGCTGTTCGGGATGCTTTTGATGCACGGCGGCAGACGGGTGCCTTGCGGAGTACCCCAACACAGCAGAAACCACTGCCGAAACTGTAGGTTGGCTTTGGCGAATCTTCGCCCCAGTGGTATCCTGTTGCGTAGACCAATTCGGCTTTATTGAAATCAGGAGCACTACAAGACAGTGTTGGCAACAGTTAAAAAGAACGAGATTATCAGCAAGTATCGTGTGCACGATACCGATACCGGCAGCCCCGAAGTGCAGATCGCTATTCTGAGCGAGCGCATCGGCCAGTTGACCGAGCACTTCAAGACGCACAAGAAGGACCATGGTTCGCGCCGCGGCCTGCTGATGCTGGTGTCCAAGCGCCGCAGCCTGCTGGATTACCTGAAGAAGAACGACTCCGACCGCTACCGCGAAGTGATCGCGAAGCTCGGCATCCGTAAGTAAATCTTCCTTCAAGTTATTCCGAGGGCCGCTTCTCGTGCATTCATTTATCGGGAGCACCGTATCTGCTGTGCCGGGACGTTATCGTCCCGGCTACACGCTCTTTCAGAGGAGCGTGAACGGTTGAGCCTGCCCTTCGGCACATCCAGTATTTTGTTCCGGACATCGTCTGGAATGACCCTCGCATCGTCATTTTCAAGAATTTCGCGCCACGCAGGCCACCGTGCCGTGCGTGCGCATGCGCACGTCTGCGCAAATAAGTTTCCATATACCAAAAAGAGAGAATACCCGCTATGAAGCAGGAGATTACCGTTGAACTTGCCGGTGGCAAGAGCATCACATTTGAAACGGGCCGCATTGCCAAGCAGGCATCGGGCGCTGCCTTTGTAAGCAGCGGCGACACCGTTATCCTGGCAACCGCCGTTGGCGCTCCGGAGCCGAAGGAAGGCATCGACTTCTTTCCGCTGACCGTTGAGTATCGCGAAACCAGCTACGCCGGTGGCCGTATCCCCGGCGGTTTCATCAAGCGTGAAGGACGCCCTTCTGAGAAGGAAATCCTCACCTCGCGTCAGATTGACCGCCCCATTCGTCCCCTGTTTGCTGAGACTTACCGCAACGAAACCCAGGTGGTTGCGTTCGTGTACTCCGCGGATAAGCAGAATGATCCCGACGCAATTGCCATCAACGCAGCATCCTGCGCTCTGGCTCTCAGCGACATTCCGTTCCTTGGCCCCATCGGTGCGGTTCGCATCGGCATCGTAGACGGCGAGTTCATCGTGAACCCCACCTATGAGGAGCGCGGTAAGAGCCTGCTGAACATCATGGTTGCCGGTACGAAGGACGGCATCACGATGGTGGAGTCTGGCGCGAAGGAAGTTTCGGAAGACAAGGCTGTTGAAGCGATCGAGTTTGCTCATGGGCAAATCAAGCTGATCTGTGCTGCTATCAACGAGCTAGCTGCAAAGGCTGGCAAGCAGAAGCGCGCTGTTGCAGAAGCAGAGGACCTGTCCGGCTACTACAACGAGCTGAAGTCGCAGGTAGGTGAGCGCCTGACCGATGCTCTGGACACGCAGAAGTATGGCAAGACCGAGAGCTACGCGAAGATCGCTGAAATCAAGAGCGAGTTGAAGAAGGCTCTGCCGGAAGGCGATGCTGCCGCTGCCAAGAAGCTGGGCAAGGTCTACGAACTGTTGCGCGAAAACATCTTCCGCGAGCAGGTTCTGAAGAACCGCATTCGTCCCGACCGTCGCGCTTTCGATGAGGTTCGCAAGATCGATATCGAAGTGGGCGTTCTGCCGCGCACGCACGGTTCGGCGTTGTTCACCCGTGGCGAAACACAGGCCCTGGTTACTGCAACACTCGGTACCGCAGACGATGCGCAGCGCCTGGAAACCTACGAAGGCGAAGTGAAGAAGCGCTTCATGCTTCACTACAACTTCCCGCCGTATTCCGTTGGTGAAGTTGGACGTATGACCGGTACTGGTCGCCGGGAAATCGGCCACGGCGCTTTAGCTTCGCGTGCGATTGAAGCAGTTCTGCCGGATGAAAAGTCCTCGCCCTACACGCTGCGCGTGGTGTCAGATATCACCGAGTCGAATGGTTCCTCGTCCATGGCTTCGGTCTGCGGCGCTTCGCTGTCGCTGATGCAGGCTGGCATTCCGCTGAAGGCTGCTGTTGCTGGTATCGCTATGGGCTTGGTTAAGGAAGGCGACGACTACGCTGTCCTGACCGACATTGCTGGTGCGGAAGATCACTACGGCGACATGGACTTCAAGGTGGCCGGAACGCGCGAGGGCATTACCGCGCTGCAGATGGACATCAAGATCATGGGCATCACGCCGCAGATCATGCGTGAGGCTTTGGCGCAGGCCAAGGCTGCTCGCCTGTTCCTGCTGGACAAGATGGATGCGGTGATCGCGTCGGCTTCGGAAGAGAAGTCGCGCTACGCTCCGCAGATCAAGACCCTGCAGATTCCGACGGACAAGATTCGTGACCTGATCGGACCTGGCGGCAAGGTAATCCGCGGCATTATCGAAGCCACACAGGTGAAGATCGACGTGGACGACAGCGGTAAAGTCGATGTTTCGTCGAGCGATCCGGATGGCCTCGCACGCGCGATCCAGATGATCAGTGATCTCACGGCTGTTCCTGAGCCGGGTAAGACCTACCTGGGCAAGGTAGTTCGTCTGGCAGAGTTCGGTGCATTTGTCGAAATCTTCCCCGGTACGGACGGCCTGCTGCACGTTTCTGAAATCGCAGAGCATCGCGTAAAGGACGTGAAGGACGAACTTCGTGAAGGCGATCAGGTTCTTGTGAAGGTACTGGCAATTGAAGGCAACCGCATCAAGCTCAGCCGTAAGGCTGTTCTGAAGGAGCAGCGTGCAAAGCTTGGCCTGCCTGAGCCAGAGACGGAACAGGCAAGCAGCGATCGCGGACCACGTCCGCCTCGTCCGGCAGCACCCGCACCGACGGAGACCATCACGCTGGAAGGCGGCGATGACTTCGACGAGGATGATGATTTGGACGAAGAGGGCGAGGATGAAGGTGATGAGTCCGATGCAGCGAACCCGGATGCTCCGTCGCAGAACGCAGGCGACGCAGCTCAGGCGCAGCGTCGTCGTCGCCGCCGTCGTGGTGGACGTCGTGCACCTGGCGCTGGCGGTAACAACGGCGCACCTCGTGCGTAACTCTCATTGATTGAGATAAGAGAAGACCGCGGCAAAATGCCGCGGTCTTCTTCTTTTGACCTTGTCGCAACAGGCAGCACCGCTACATAAGCTATCCTGAAGATGCTTCCACTGTGCTCCCCATCTTTCAAACCCCTGGAAGGCGCGTGAACGCTTCAGCTATACGAAAAGTCCTTTGGATATACCTCCTGCTGCTGGTGCCGCTGGCTTGGTTTTCTGCGCAATATGATGGCTACGCCATTGATGGAGACGCCGTAGCCTACATGGACTTGGCCGACTTGATCCGTGGCCATAACTTACACGCGGCAGTAAATGGTTATTGGCACCCGTTGTATCCAGCGTTTCTGGCTGCGGCGCAGACGATATTCCATACGAACCGATGGAATGAACTGGGTGCCTACTACGCGGTAAATGTCTTCATCTTCTTTCTCGAAGTGGGGAGCGTACTGCTTCTGGTGCACGGACTGGTGAGTCTGCGCAAGCGTCTGGCGCCCGCCATGGAGAGCCTGCTCTCTTTCGATCTGCTTTCGCTGTTTGGTCTTTCGCTTCTGGTGATTGCAACCACGCGAGAGCTCTCGTTGGACAAAGTTCGCACAGATAGTCTTCTGCAGGCGTTGATCTTCGGTGGTGTGGGACTGTTGCTGGAAGCTCTGGCTTCAGAGGGCAGCGTGGCGTTTGTTTATGCGGGATTGATGGGGCTGACGCTAGGGTTTGCGTATCTGACAAAGTCCTTCGCATTCCTACTGGCACTCTTGTGTGTAGCTACGCTTGTGGCATTCTCTGTGCTGTTTTGTAAGCGACGTATTCCGGTAGCACTTGCGCAAAGCGTTGTCGCATTGGTTCTATTTGGCGTTGTTGCTGGACCATACATCGCAGCGCTTTCCCGGCAACATCATCGTTTCGATTTTGGTGACTCTGGCAGTTTGAACTACATCTGGTATGTCTCCGGCACAGAGAAGATGCATCTGCAGCAGCGAATGACGGACTCATTCGGCTCTGCCACGGTCGAGTTGAAGCATCCTGAGCAAGAGTTGATGCGCACGCCCGGAGTCTACAGTTACACGCAAATGCAGCACGGGACGTATCCACCGTGGTTTGATCCAACGTACTGGAATGATCACATTACGGCGAAGTTTTCTCTGTCGCGTTTGATGGCACGTGATGAGCGCAACGTCGTTCTGATCTTTCGCTACCTCTTCAATCATCCAGAGCCGCTGATTCTGTTGCTGGTTCTATTGCTGACGTGTGGAAGGCTTAACTGGCGCGGGCGTTACGCGTGGCCGATAGTGGGATTGGGCATCCTGATATGGGCAATTTATTCCCTCGTGAATGTCGAAGAGCGATACGTCACAGCCGCGTATCTCCTGATTCTGATCGGGCTCTTCGGCGTGTTCGAAAGACGCGAACGATATGAGAGGGCTTCACTGATTGTGCCTTCTGCAATATTGCTTCTGTTTGCACTGTTACCTTTGGGAGCGATGGCGCGACAGGCAGCCGAAAATCGACGGCAACTTTCGATCATCGGACAGGTACCGGCATGGCGTGATGCGCAGATTTTTGGTGCAGCAGAAGGACTGCAGGCCATGGGGTTGAAGCCTGGCGACAGCATTGCCTGCATTGGAATGACTGCCTGCGTCAACGATTTTTACTGGGCGCGTGCGGCCGGTGTTCGTATTGTTGGTGAGATTTATGCGCCTGAATCAAAGCATTTGGCCACGCAATTGGACACGATGCCGTACCGCCAACAGGCATTGGATGCTCTTCGCAGCCAAGGGGCAAAGGTGATTGTGGGCGCGTTTGATCCAGGAGAGATGAACACTAACCACCCCGCCACGGAAGGGTGGCAACGGCTTGGCGAGACGAGGTACTACGCTCTTCGTTTAAGTCCGAAGTCCTAAGTCATGCCATGATGAATGCAATGAGCTCACAAGAAGCCGCACATACAGGTTCGTTGGAACTCACAGTTGTTATGCCCTGCTTGAACGAGGCTGAGACGCTTGCCGTTTGCGTCGATAAAGCAATGGCAGCACTGCGTGATAACAACATCGCGGGAGAAGTGGTGGTTGCGGACAACGGTTCCACCGACGGCTCGCAACAGATCGCCACAACTCACGGTGCGCGGGTAGTTAATGTACCTATCCGTGGTTACGGGGCCGCGCTGAATGCGGGCATTCTTGCTGCACAAGGCAAGTATGTGTTGATGGCGGACGCGGACGACAGCTATAACTTCACGCACATCCCGCGCTTTTTAGAAAAACTTCGCAACGGTGCAGATCTTGTTATGGGCAATCGCTTTGCCGGCGGGATTGGGCCGGGTGCGATGCCGCCGCTTCATAAGTATCTTGGTAATCCGGTTTTGAGTTGGATGGGACGTACGCTGTTCCACACACCTGTAGGCGATTTCCATTGCGGTATCCGTGCTTTCAGTAAGAGCGCGTACGAATCTCTCGCACTGCGCACCACCGGCATGGAGTTTGCCAGCGAGATGGTGGTGAAAGCGTCGCTGCAAAAACAGAACATTGTTGAAGTGCCCACGACGTTGCAGAAGGATGGCCGCAGTCGTCCTCCGCACCTGAAGACATGGCGTGATGGATGGCGTCACTTCCGGTTTCTGTTGTTATATTCGCCGCGTTGGTTGTTCCTGTTTCCTGGCCTCACTCTGATGCTTGGCGGTTTTGGATTGATGGCGTGGCTGATGCCTGCTGAGCGTCCGCTCGGGCATGTCAATCTGGGCGTAGATACGTTGGCCTATGCGGCTGCGGCGGTGTTGTTAGGTTTTCAGCTTGTCTTCTTTGGTGTTGCGGCCAAGGTGTTTGCTATAACCGAAGGGCTTCTTCCGGAAGACGAAAGCTTTGACCGGTGGTTTCAATACATCACGCTGGAGACCGGTTTGATCGCGGGCGTGTTGCTACTCCTGGTCGGTATTGGAATTGCGGCCTCTTCGGTCGTCGGGTGGGCACATACGGGCTATGGCCCGCTGCCTCCGGTGGAGATGATGCGTCGCACACTTCCTGCCATGTTGTGCCTGATGTTGGGAACGCAGGTGTGCTTCGGCAGCTTCTTCCTCAGCCTTCTGGGCCTGCGTCGCCGGTAAACGGCGAACGCAGGCTTTGCACAAGCCTGTTTTGTTTACACTAGGCCGCAGATGGCAGCTTCGATGTACATCGTCGTTGAGGGAGACGATCCTGGCTTCGACACGTTCGTAAACGGTCGCGCACTGGCTCGCAATGAAGATCCGCTAGAGCGTCTGGCGATTCACCTTGGAGTACGCCCTCTCATTGACTTCTTCTCTGCGGATGACAACGCCATGGCGCTGTTGCTGGAAGAAGGCGCGGGAGACCCAGAGCTTCAGGGAAGGCTGCTTCCACCGCAGTGGTTCAGCGGACATGAGGGTTTGGCTACGGTGTCGCCCATGCTGCAAGCCTTGCAGGAAGACCCTGCGCTGATCGGCAGCGAAGGTGAGTTCATTCGCGAAGAGCTTGAAGAGTATGAGACCGTTCTTCGCAAGGCGGCGGATCGCGGCGTGCGATGGCATCTTGCGGTGAGTTTTCGGTAAACAAAATGGAGATGGAACTGTGATCCTTGCACCGCATGAAGATGTAACTCTTGAGACTCCTTACGGCCCCATGCGCACGCATATTGTGCGTCCGGCAGCTCCCGGTAAGTATCCAGGGCTCGTGTTTTATTCGGAGATCTTCCAGATCACAGAACCCATCCGCCGCACTGCCGCGTTACTTGCAGGACACGGCTATGTCGTCGCAATGCCGGAGGTTTACCACGAGTTTCTGCCTGCCGGCGAAGTGTTGGCGTATGACCAGGCTGGCAGTGATGTGGGCAACAAGTACAAGTATGAGAAGGAACTGGCTAGCTATGACGCGGATACGCGTGCGGTTCTGGATCATCTGAAATCGCGTGAGGATTGCACAGGCGAGCTTGGCGCTATTGGTATCTGCCTTGGTGGTCACTTATCGTTCCGCGCTGCCTTTGAGCCCGATGTGCGCGCTACGGTTTGTTTCTATGGCACGGACATTCACAAGGGATCGCTAGGCAAGGGGCAGAACGACGATTCGTTAGCGCGTGCTGCGGAGATCAAGGGCGAGTTGCTGATGATCTGGGGCCGTCAGGATCCGCACATCCCGCTGGAAGGCCGCCGGACGATCCTCAATCGTTTAGATGAACTGAATCTGCGTTTTGCTTGGCACGAGGTGAATGGAGCGCACGCGTTCATGCGTGATGAGGGCGCTCGTTATGATCCGGAGCTAGCAATGCATCTGTATCGCGAGACGCTGAATCTCTTTGCACGCCGATTGGGACAGGGCGATCGATAGGCTACGAGAGGAAATTCTGTAACCACGGGTCTTCGCTGTGAGTTAACTCCAGCGTGGACCCGTCGAAGACGACCCGTCCTTCGTTCAGCACCAGAAATTTTGTGTTCTGATCCACACCACCATCCGGGATGAGTGTTGCGGACTTTGTTGCACTATCCCAATGATGCGTGGCCAGGAAGAACGCGTCTTGGAGGCGATGCGTAATCATCAGGGAAGTCGTATGCGATTCGTCACGCTGCTTCAGGATCAGCTCCACAATGGTCGTGGATGTGATGGGATCCAGGCCGCCGGTAGGCGAATCGTAAAGGATCAAGTCTGGTTTGGTGATCAGCGCTCGCGCGATCGAAACGCGTCGACGCATACCGCCCGAGAGTTCTGATGGAAATTTGTCGATCGCCTGGCCCAGTTCCACGAATTCCAACGCCTCTTCGACTCGTTTGTGCGCTTCGGCTGGATCGACGCCTTCTTCGTTCAGACGATAGGCGACGTTGTCTTCCACATCCATGGAGTCAAACAAGGCAGACTCCTGAAAGACCATGCCCACCCGACGCCGCATCTGGAAGAGTTCCTGCTGCTTCATCGTGGTGACCTCCTGACCGAAGACGCGGATACTGCCGCTGTCCGGTGGGATCAATCCGTTGATGATCTTCAGCAGGACGCTCTTACCGCCGCCTGCAGGCCCCAGCAGGACACACGTTTCACCGTTATTCAGCGTGAAGCTGACGTCATCGAGAACACGATTGTTGTCGAAGGCAATGCTGACGTTACGAACCTCAAGCACTGGCTCCTTGGGTTTTTCTTCGGGCATGATGGTCACCGCCCGAAGATGCCGATGGTCAGTCGGCTAATGAGAAAGTCCACCACGATGATCATCACGGAAGACACGACTACGGCCTGGGTGGTCGCTTTGCCTACTCCCTGGGTTCCACCCTTGGTGCTCATGCCGAAGTAGCAGCCGACTGTGGCAATAATGAATCCGAAGAAGACAGGTTTCATCATGCCCTGGACCACATCGCCGTAGTTCAGAGCGCGGTAACTGGTGCGCCAGTAGGAGTGTCCGTTCAGACCCAGCATAAAGACGCCGACAAGGCCACCGCCCAGCATTCCGACCGCGTCCGAAATGACCGTAAGCCAGAAGAGCATGAAGACTGTAGCGGAGACGCGCGGCGCGACGAGTTTGCGGATGGGGTCGACGCCTAGAGCACGCATGGCGTCGAGCTGTTCCGTCACCTTCATGGAGCCAAGTTCGCTGGCCATACCCGAGGCGTTACGGCCTGAAACCATCAGACCGGTCAGCACAGGGCCAAGCTCCTTCACCATGGAGAGCGCAACGAGTGTGCCCGTCATGGAGACGGCGCCAAATTCTTTAAGCGACGAAACGGATTGCAGGGCCAGAACGCAGCCGGTGAAAAAGCCCGACAGGATCACAATTGGCAACGATCCGATGCCGATGGAGTCCATCTGCGTGAAGATGTCAGAAAAGTAAATGGGACGCGAAAAGAGAGATGCGATGGAGCGACCGCAGAGCAGTGAGTACTCCTGCACGGACCACAGCTTGTCTTTTGTAAATTCAGTTGGCGAAACAAACTTCATCCGTGGTCGCTGGCCTGTCCTTAAAAGTTTGGAAGTCCCGGTCAAGGTATCAGATGCGGAGAAACGAACATCCGTTTCGCATCCCCTGCTTAAGCATGCAACAGGTGAGAAAATAGTAACGAATGGCAAAGACGATGCAAGCCGTAGTTCTCCATGGCAGGGAAGACCTGCGGCTGGAGACGGTTTCTGTTCCAGAAATTGGTCCCGGAGAGCTTTTGGTGCGCGTTGGCGCAG
Source organism: Terriglobus roseus (assembly GCF_900102185.1). Classification (NCBI taxonomy): domain Bacteria; kingdom Pseudomonadati; phylum Acidobacteriota; class Terriglobia; order Terriglobales; family Acidobacteriaceae; genus Terriglobus; species Terriglobus roseus. The sequence goes on from NZ_LT629690.1 coordinate 1,617,565, forward strand.
CCTTGACCTGCGGTACGGACCTGAAGGTGTTCCGCCGCGGATACCACGCGAAAATGCTGGTCCCCCCCACGCTTTTCGGCCATGAGATTGCTGGAACTGTTGTGGCAATGGGTGAAGGAGTCGCCGGTTTTAAGCCGGGTGATCGTATTGTGGCGTCCAATTCGGCCCCTTGCGGTGCCTGCCTGTTCTGCCGTCGCGATCAGCCGAACCTGTGCAGCGACCTGCTGTTCAACAACGGCGCGTATGCCGAATACATCCGTATTCCGGCGCGCATTGTCGAGAAGAATACACTTCACATCCCGGATGGAGTCCCATTTGAGCATGCAGCCCTGATGGAGCCTCTGGCATGCGTCGTTCTGGGGTTGGAGCAGTGTTTTCCCAAGCCCGGTGACACGCTCGTGGTCATCGGAGCAGGTCCGATTGGACTTATGTTTATTCGCACGGCACACATCAACGGATGCCGCGTGATTGCCGTAGTGAAGCGCGACGACCAGATTGCCAGCGCAAAGCGGTTTGGCGCAGATGAAGTTGTCCAGATAGCCGAAGGTGTCGATACGGTCGCTGCTGTGCGCGCGCTGACGCCTGAAAATGAAGGCGCAGACATCGTGGTGGAGTGCGTCGCCACGCCTTCAACCTGGGAACAGTCCGTGGACATGGTGCGCAAGGGCGGCACGGTGAACTTCTTTGGTGGCCCGCCCAGCGGCACGGTTGTAGCGCTGGATACCAACCGCCTGCATTACGGCGACATCACGTTGAAGGCCACGTTCCATCACACTCCTGCAACCAACCGTCGTGCCTTTGAATTGATCACGAGCGGGCGTATGCGTGCGGAAGATTTCATTACTGCGACTGCATCGTTGAGTGATGTGCCGGATGTTTTCGCGAAGATGTTGGTGCGCAGCGACAATCGCATGCTCGACATCAAGACCGCCATCTTGCCAGGGAGCGCGGCATGATTTCCGTTGCGGAACAGCGTCTGGAAGGCGCTCCGGTGGAACTGTTGGAACCTGCCACGCGGCCTTCTCTGGAGGAAGCGCAGGCGTGGTGCAAGGCGCTGGCAGAATCGCATTACGAGAACTTTCATGTAGCCACGGCGTTCCTGCCGAAACCGCTGCGTCCGCATTTTCATGCGGTTTATGCCTTCTGCCGCGTGTCAGACGATCTGGGTGATGAAGTCGCCGACACGGCAACAGCAACGCGCTTGCTGCATACGTGGCGCGAGATGTTGGACGAGTGCTACGACTCTCCCGAGTTGTCGCGGCATCCTGTCTTCGTCGCTTTGCGGCCCACGATTGTGGCATGTGATCTACCGAAGAAACCGTTCGCTGATCTCATTGCCGCATTTGAGCAGGACCAGGTAAAGACGCGGTTCGCCACGTTGGCTGAGGACGAAGAGTACTCGGTGTATTCAGCAAACCCTGTGGGGTCGTTGGTGCTGTATCTGTGCGGCTATCGTGAGCCCGCGCTGCATGCATTGAGCGATAAGACATGCACCGCGTTGCAGCTCGCAAACTTCTGGCAGGACGTGGGCGAGGATCTTAGCCAGCGCAACCGCATCTATCTGCCGCAGGATCGCATGACGAAGTTTGGTGTTAATGAAGCTGATCTTCGGAGCGGACGCGAGACGGATGGATATCGCGCCATGCTGCAAGAGCTTTGTGCGGAGACACGCGCCATGCTGCTGGAAGGCGCGCCGTTGATCGATCGTGTTGACCGCGAACTTGCGGCGACGCTGCGGCTCTTTACACAGGGCGGCCTTGCCATTCTGGATGCGATTGCAGCTATCGGATACAACACGCTCAGTCAGCGACCAGAAGTCAGCAAGAGTGCAAAGTTGAAACTGTTGTTGGGCGCCGGACTAAGCAAGCTTGGCGTGCATCGGGGATCGCGAGGGCTTCGCTGAGAATGCAGCGCACGGTACAGCTCGAGGCGGCGTATGCGGAGTGCTGCGCGATAGCCAAGCGGGAAGCGAAGAACTTCTACTATGGCTTTCTTGCGTTGCCAAAGCATAAGCGCGAGGCAATGTGCGCTGTCTATGCGTTTATGCGTCGCGCCGATGACATTAGCGACGATGAAAGTTTTTCGCTCGAAACACGCCGCATCCAAATGGCAGGATGGTTGGCCTCATGGAATGGATTTCGCAGTGCTTCCTTTCACGATGAGTCGCCAGTACTACCGGAAGACAAGCGCGATCATGCTGTCTTTCTAGCGGTCGCAGACGTGCAGCAGCGCTTTGGCGTATCAGACGAGCTGTTGGAGCAGCTTATTGCTGGCACAACCATGGACCTGAAGGCCGAGCCGCCGCAAGGTGTTGTTCGTCTGCAATTGGATGGGCGCACGGTGGATGTTTACGAGACCATGCAGGCATTGGAAGGTTACTGCTATCTGGTCGCGTCAGTTGTTGGTCTTACAACGATTCGCATCTTTGGCTATCGTGATCGCGTTGCAGACGAGTATGCGGAAAAGATCGGTCTTGCGTTTCAGCTAACGAATATCCTGCGCGATGTGAAGGAAGATGCAGAACGTGGCCGCGTGTATCTTCCGGAAGATCTGTTGGCGAAGCATCAATTGACGCCGCAGGATGTTCTCACAGCGTCTGCCAGTGGCACGATGCGTCCTGAGTTACGTGCACTGCTGGCCGAAGTGGGCGCTCGTGCAGAGAAGTACTATGCCGCAACGGAGGATCTGATTCCGCTACTTGATCGCGATAGCCGGCCAGCCATGCGAGTGCTCACTTCGATCTATCATCTGCTTTTAAAGGAAATCGTCGCGCACAACTATGACGTGCTGCAGCAGCGAGTGAGCGTATCCACTGGGCGCAAGCTGCGTGTGCTGGCGGGCGGTATGGTGCGTGCGCTACTTGCTCGTGGAGGAACGGCGTGAGTGTCGCGTCGTTTGACGTTGTTGTTGTCGGTGCAGGATTGGCGGGTCTTGCCGCAGCATCTTCTTTGTCTGCTGCAGGTGCCTCAGTGCTCATCCTGGAGCGAAAGCCCTTCGTTGGCGGTCGTGCGTATTCCTATGAGCATCCGACTCTGCACGAAGAAATTGATTGCCAGCATGTGCTGCTGGGATGCTGCACCAATCTGATTGATCTTTGTGTGAAATCCGGCGTTGCAGATCGCATCCGTTGGTATGACGAACTAACCTTTCTACAGCCAGGAAATGCGCCGCGTACACGATTGAAGCCGGGTGGTATGCCTGCGCCTTTTCATACTTCGTTTGATTTCTTGCGTGCCCCCATGTTGTCCATGAGAGACAAGATCGCGATTGCACGCGGACTGATGGAGTTTCTGCGCGGCTATCCGCAGAACGATAACGAGAGTTTTGCCACATGGTTGAAGCGCACCGGACAGACGGAAGGTGCGATCAAGCATCTTTGGGAACCGGTCATTGTTGGAGCGTTAAACGATAGTTTTGAAAACTGTTCAACGAAGTACGCGGGCCAGGTCTTTCACGAATCGTTTTTGAAATCAGCAGAAGGCGGGCGTCTCGGAATTCCAACTCTGCCGCTGTCGCAGTTCTATAGTTACGTGGCGGAGCAGTGTGTGCGGCAAGGCGCGGAGCTTCGCCTGTCGCAGTCAGTAACGGCGCTGAACCGAGATGGTGATGCGTGGCGTGTTAGTACCTCCGAAGGTGACTTCGCTGCGCACAACGTGATTCTGGCAACCAACTTCCATCAAACGGGCAGCCTGTTGCCACAGACGAATCTCGCATTTCAGAACTTCAAGAATGCCCCCATCACAACGGTTCACCTGTGGTTTGATCGCCAGATTACGGAGTTGGACCATGCCGTGTTGTTGGATACCGGCATCCAATGGCTCTTTCATAAGTCGCGCATTCGTGGCTGGGCAGAGGAACGCGGAAGCTATTGCGAACTGGTAATCTCCGCATCATTTGAGCAGCTTCATCAAACGCGTGAGGCCATCTTTTCCAACGCGCTTCGTGAACTTGCAATGTTCTTCCCGGCGGTGAATGAAGCCAAGTTGGTGAAGAGCGGCATCTTGAAAGAAGCGCGCGCCACCTTCTCCGTCACGCCGGGGCTCGATGCGTATCGTCCAAAGCAGGAAACCGGCGTTCCCGGCCTGTTCCTTGCGGGAGACTGGACCGCGACAGGATGGCCTTCCACCATGGAAGGCGCCGTACGCAGCGGGCGGCTGGCGGCAGAAGCATTGAGCCGTTCCGCCGGTCAGAATCTACGGTTCTTCGCGCAGGAACCACAGGCGGCCGGGCTGATGAAATGGATCGCCCCCGCCAGTAAGTTATAGGCTGCATGTGTCTTAGCTGTGTAGCCAGGGATTGGCGCACAGATCTCTCGCAAAGTTTCACTTTTCCGCGCAACAATCATTAGAACAGGTGGGTCAGTAGAGATATGGCGAGCCTGCGTGCTTGTCGGAGGTAATCACCCGATGCGTGCCTCGAACGCTTTCCGTGCTGGTCTTTCTGCGGTTCTCTGTGGCACCTTAGCGGCGCCGGCTATGCCAGCGGCGCCGCGAATGGACCCGGTGCGACCTCTGGATAAGAACGCACGTGCCGAGTTGATGCTGCAACGCTTTACCTTCGGCCCCACAGCATCCGATCTGCAAAACATTCGCAGCATAGGCATTGAGGCATGGTTTCAGCAACAACTGAATCCGCAGAACATTTCTGACACAAGCTTTGAAACACGTATGGATGTCTACCCTGCATTGCGCATGACTCAGGCGGAACGGCTCCAACGGTATCCAGAACCTGCGACGATCAGAGTGCTTGCGCGTAGCGGAAGGCTGCCTGCTGATCCCGAACTGCGAGCGATTGTTAGCGATCAGGTGGAGTTCTATCAGATGGTGCAGGACAATAAAGCCGCCAAGGGGCAGCAGGCTGCTAACAGCATGGCTGCTTCTATGATGAGCGGCGCGGTCGAAAAGCCTATGCAGCAAAGTGCTGCGCAAGCTCAGGCTCAAGCTGCGGTCGCCAATCTGGAACAGACCACACCTGCGATGGAAAAGCCGCAGGTAGATTCCATTCTGTCTCTTCCCCCGAATGACCGTTACATGGAACTACTGCACATGCCGCCAGCAGAGTTGATTGCGTTGCGCAAGGGAGCACGCGGTCCTCTGGAGGCAAAGTTGGTGGATGGCATGTCGCCTCTTCAGAAGGAAACGCTTCTGGCTCTTTCGGGAACCAATCGCATGATCAATGCGGAGACCCAAGGCGCGCGTTTGTTACGCGATATCTATTCGCAGAGGCAACTAGAAGCTGTAATGACCGACTTCTGGCTGAACCACTTCAACATCTTCAGTGGTAAGGATGGTCAGGAGCCTTCACTCATCCCGCAGTACGAACAAACGGTTCGCGATCATGCGTTGGGTCATTTTGAAGATCTGCTGGTGGCGACAGCACAAAGCCCTGCGATGCTTCGTTACTTGGATAACGCCACCAGCACGGGTCCAAATTCGTTGGCCGCACAGCGGGAGCGCCGCAATCCAAAGAACAAAGCGAACTCTGGCTTGAATGAGAATTACGCACGCGAACTCATGGAGCTGCACACGCTTGGTGTGAACGGTGGCTACACGCAAAAAGACGTTACGGAAGTTGCGAAAGTGTTCACCGGCTGGACGCTGGAACGTCCTTACGACGGCGGCGACTACTCCTTCAATCCGAATCGTCATGAGCCTGGCAATAAGACAGTGCTGGGTAAAACGATCAAGTCGGGCGGCGAGGACGAAGGCCGTGACGTACTTCATCTGCTGGCCACGAGCCCGGCGACAGCACACTTTATCAGCGTAGAAATAGCGCAAAGATTTGTAAGTGATGCGCCGGCGAAAGCAATGGTGGATCGCATGGCGCAGACGTTCTTGAAATCCGATGGCGATATCAAAGCTGTGTTGTTGACCATGGTGCATTCACCGGAGTTCTTCACCACAGCAACTGTGAATGCGAAGTTGAAGACGCCGCTGGAGTATGTGACAAGTGCCGTGCGCGTGAGTGGTGCAGAAGTGACAAATCCGTTGCCACTAGTGCAATCACTACAGCAGCTTGGTATGCCGTTGTATGGCTGCATGCCACCCACTGGTTACAAGTGGGACGAAGAGACATGGTTGAGTTCTTCTGCATTGATCAATCGCATGAACTTCTCATTGGCTCTTGCGACGAACCGCATTGGTGGTGTGAACGTAGATTGGACGCCCGTGCTCACAGCTTCAGGTGAAGCGCTGATGCATCCTGTTGCTATGACTTCAACTACATCATCTGATCCAGATGCGATGCGCAAGGAATCGTTGTTGGAAGCGAAGTTGTTTGAAGTTCCAGTGAGTGCCCAGACACGTTCTGCCGTTATCTCTCAGGGGAACGACAACGTAGCGGCTCAGGCTTCGCAGCAGTTCTCACAAACGAACAACGGTCGCGTGCTCACGCAAGCAGAGAAAGATGCGCAGCAACAGGACAAGTTGGACGAAATGATGACGGCGCGTCGGAATGGTATGCAGCCTGCGAAGACAGCAGGCGGAGTAAAGGGACAAGCAGTTGTGCAGCGCGGTCTTGGTGCAACACCGGCAAAGATGGGGCCACCGCCTACAGATAGACAGGCTGCAGCAATGGCTGGGCTTCTCCTTGGCTCTCCTGAATTTCAGCGGCGGTAATAGGGATCGCGAAACGAGGTAACGCAATGTTTTCACGGCGGGCATTTGTAAAGAACGGCGCTCTTGCACTGGTGGGTACTGCAACCGTTCCGCAGTTCCTGGTGCGTTCCGTTATGGCAGAACAGGCTGCTGCACAGGCTAATGGAAAGAAGCTGGTGGTGCTGTTCCAACGTGGTGCAGCGGATGGCCTGAACATCGTGGTGCCGTATCGCGAGAAGAACTACTACGCGATGCGTCCGAACATTGCGATTCAACCGAACGAAGTGTTGGATCTGGATGGTCAGTTTGGATTACACCCCGCCATGGCTCCGCTGTTGCCGCTGTATCAGAAGGGACATCTTGCGGTGGTGCATGCAGTGGGTTCACCGGATACAACACGGTCGCACTTCGATGCCCAGGACTACATGGAGAGCGGCACACCTGGCATCAAGAGCACGCAGGATGGATGGTTGAACCGTGCGTTGCAGGCCGAGCACATTGATCCTAAGGTGGCTACGGCATTCCGTGCGGTGGCGCTCGGTACACAGGTGCCTCGTACGTTGCAGGGACGTTTGCCTGCGGTGGCTGTGTCGAACGTGGCTAACTTCTCGGTAGGGAATAGTCAGGGAGCGCAAGCGGCGGCTGTGTCGAATGCCTTCCAAGAGATGTATGCCGGAACGCACGACCGGATTCTGAGTGGTGAGGGGCAGGAGACGTTTGAGGCAGTGCGAATGCTGAAGGCCACTGATCCAGCGCACTATCAACCTGCGAATGGCGTTGTGTATCCGAACACTGCCTTTGCCAACAGCCTGAAGCAGGTGGCGCAGCTGATGAAGGCCAACCTAGGCGTGGAAGCGGCGTTTGCCGACATCAATGACTGGGACACGCATCAGGCTCAGGGAGCGGTGCAGGGAAGGCTTGCCAACCGCCTGAGGGAGTTCAGTGAGGCGATTGCGTGCTTCTGGAATGACATGGGGCAGGATGCCGAACACATCACGCTGGTGACCATGAGTGAGTTTGGTCGTACTGCTCGGCAGAACGGCACAGGCGGTACAGATCATGGACATGGCAACGTGATGTTTGTGCTTGGTGGCACGATTCGTGGTGGCAAGGTTTACGGTGAATGGCCAGGATTGGAAGAGCACCAGTTGAATGAGGGACGCGATCTGGCGATCACAACCGACTTCCGGCAGGTATTGGCCGAAGCGACGCAGCATGCGTTGGGAACGCGCGATCTTTCCCAGGTATTTCCAGGCGCCAAACTGGGACAGGATCAGTATCTACAGTTCGTTTAAGGATGGTTACAAAGCAGGATGTTTGCTGGTGGAAATATCGTCGTCTGATATGTCACGACGTATTCACTTAGGTTCCTGTAAAAGCGTATAAATAGCCGCGCAACCTTTAGTCGAATTTTGCGTCTTATTGGTTGTAGTCGGCAGTTAGCCGGGGTCACCCTCTACGACGCCGGTTTCACCTATCCGCAACAAATCTTCCCACCTTTTATGTAAGGCTCCCAGAGTATCGGGAGCCTTCACTTCTTGTGGCGTATGTGTGGGTGGCATGGGGTGGTGCGTGATGTGGGTGTCGTTAACGTGCCTATGGTGTCAAGTGGGTGCTACTCGAGGCCGAGGCGGCGGTCGAGGGAGAGCATGCCCGCACCGAAGGCGGTGGCGATGAGTGCCAGTACTCCGATGGCGAGCGGGTACTTGGAGGCGTCGTATGCCGGGTATGTGACCTTGGCGATGCCGACGATGAGGGTGATAGTAGTCAGCGCGCCGAAGAGGCGGGTCAGCAGGCCCAGCAGGATGCAGAAGCCACCCAGGAACTCAGACAGTGCGGAGACCGTGCCGAGCCATGCAGGCATGCCCAGCGTCATCACGTAATGGTTCCACTTCTCGATGGCGGAGAAGAGGTTGTTGCCGTGCAGACCGCCGTGCGGAATGACCTTATGCCAGCTTGCCGAGATGAGCGCCGCGCCCAGAACGAGGCGCAGGACAAGCAAGGCAAAGGGTTGCAGACGGTCGAAGAATCGGCCCATGAAAACACACCTCTCAAAGTCAGGCTAAGGTGTTTTCGCTGTGTTTCTTGCAGCTATTTCGTTGTGGGTGCCAACACCGGCACGGGGCCACCGGGTAGGGTGCTGTCCAGGAAGCGGGCTAATGCAGCCTTCTCCACGGCGGCGTCGTGGGTGGGTACCTCGACCGTTAGCTTGGGGTCGGCGGCGCCCTGGTAGATGGCGGTGCGGGCCTTATCCAATGGGCCTACGGTGTAGAGCAGCTTGGGTGCAGCCAGGTGCTTCAGGCCGTCGAGCGGGAAGCCGTCGTGGAAGACCACGCTCATCGGGTAGAGCAGGACTCGGGCATCGGCGCGGACACGGGTTTCTACGGATGGGTCGGCGTTGTAGGCGATCAGGCCTGCGCCGGGACCGTAGCTCTGGAGCAGTTGCGTACCGATGGAGGCTCCGATGCCGCTGCCGAAGACCAGTATGTGGTTGGGCTGGATGTGGCGCGTTCCGGTGAGGTATTCCCAGGCGGAGACGGCGTCCGCCAGCATGCGCTCCTGGCTGGGATGCGGACGCTGCGCGCTGTTGCCGTAGCCGCGGTAGTCAAAGGCCAGGACGTTGAGGCCGAGGTCGCGCAGGGCGGCGATCTGTGTGCCGTCGGCGGCGTCAAGCTGGCCGTCGGCTCCACGGAGGTAGATGACAGCGTAGGAGGCGCGTGGCGATTCGTCGTTCGCGGTGATCCATTCACCGGAGAGCTGCGGCTGGCCGCTGGTATCAGGGCCGAAGCGGAGCTTCTCGGAGGCTAATCCGGTGCCTCCGTTGGCGTTACGTGTGGGATGAAGGACAAGCTGCCATGCACCCATGTAGATCATTGCGCCCATTGCCAGATAGGCACAGACGAAGGCCGCGCCAATGGTGAGGCCGAGCATCTTGAGGAGCCAACGCGGATCGATAACCTGGACGGTTTTGGGTGGGTTCTGCTGCTTTTTCTTCGACTTCGCCATTCGTTTCCCATGGTATCGCGTGGGTACCCCCCTCCCCCCTGTTTTCGTAAAATCGTCTTTCTATTGGGTTTACGTTTTCAGTGGCTGTAAAATCGTCAGCCCATTGGGGTTAGGGGCAAAATCGTCTTTCTAAACGAGTTAGGGCCGCGCTAAAGCGCAGCCCTTTTCTCTCTGTTTCTATTTTAGTGGTTTATGGGAAATACCATGCCAACTGTATTTCTTTTGGTTTGTTGGAGTTGGGTGGTTGTGGGGCTTGACAGCGTTTCGAGTCTTAGCGTTTTTGCCTGATATTGTCTTTGTTCATTTCGGAGGGACATAAGGATCAGGCGTCCCCATTCTGATGGGTGGGTATTGTTTTAAGCTTTGCTCCCATTCCGCAAGGATTTTGGTTAACGGGATACCGACCCAGGAAACTTTGGCTCCGACGTCGTGCTCCTCTTTGAGGTCAGTGAGGAGATTGATGATTTTTGGCTCAGGAAGCGTAATGGGCGGATCGTACATGCGCTCCTGCCAGATGAGGTGGATCTTCCAGTTGCGCTACTTGACTGCGGTGAGGCGATCGGCGACGTAGGCGGGGAAGCCTTCGCGGTTTGAGTTCTCCTGCTTGCCAAGGAAGAAGTCGAGTTGGTCGATGCCGTCGATGGGACGGTCTTTGGGGACATCGGCACCGGCTACGCGGGCGAGTGTGGGGTACATATCCACGATGTGAACGATCTCATTCGACACCCGTCCTGAAGGAATATGACCCGGCCAACGAATGATGAAGGGCGCGCGCAGTGAAGCTTCCATTGCTGTGAAGTAGGTGCCGCGCCATGGGCCGGGGTCGCCCTGCCATGGCTCCGTACCTTCGGGGCCGTTGTCGCTGGCGAAGACGACAATCGTGTTGTTCTCAATGCCTGCATCGTGGATGGCGTCGAGGATTTGTCCTGTGCGGTAGTCCATTTCAGCCAACGTATCCGCCCAGTCGCCGTTGCCGGTTTTTCCGGCGAACTCGGGATTGGGGATGACTGGCATGTGAACCATGGATGAGGAGATGTACGCGTAGAACGGCTTGTGTTCAGCCGCGTTGCGTTTGATAAAGGCAACGGCGTGGTTGGTGATTTCAGCTTCCATGGTGCGGCGGGTATCGAGTGTGAGTTCGCCGACCTTCTTTGCTGGTTCACCTTTCCGTGCGTCGTAGATGGGTTCGAGCGGAGCGATCTTCGAATCCCATCCCTGCTTGTTGCCTAGGGATGGCCACATGCCCCGTGTCTCATTCTGTGCGGGCCACATGGCTTCGTCGTAGGTGCGAGGGATGCCGTACCACTCGTCGAAACCCTGATGTGTGGGCAGACGTGTCTCGTCGCTGCCAAGGTGCCATTTGCCCCACATTCCGGTGGCATAGCCTTTGGCGGAGAGCAATTCTGCGATGGTGATCTCCCACAGGGTGAGGCCGTCGGCCTGACCTCCAACCGGTACGGCGTATGTGCCCGAACGGATGGAGAAGCGGCCGGTCATGAGCGCAGAGCGAGAAGGAGTGCATTGGGCTTCGACGTTAAAGTTGAGCAGCCGCGTACCTTCGCTTGCTAACTTGTCGATGCGTGGTGTGGGCGCGCCACGGAGAATGCCACCTCCGTAGACACCGAGTTCTCCATAGCCAAGATTGTCGACGAGGATGAAGACGATGTTCGGCTTTGCGGCGGGTGATTGCGCGTTGAGTGTGAAGCAGGACAGCAGGCACGCAAGGGCCGCACAAACATGCAGAATTCTGTGTCGTAGAGGCGGGTGCATGGTCACTCCGACGTGTCTCTGAAATTTTGGAGCGAGTCTTGTGATGGTGCACCTGATAGATATGACAGCTTGTATGGTCTCTTCGGCTTGGCATCCGGCTTCGCTAGGATGGAGGTAGGAGTATTGGATGGCGCAGTGGGTTCGTTTGTGTGCGGCGGGAGATGTGCCGCAGCCGGGTAAGGTGGGGCAATACGAGGCGCAGGGTGTGGATGTTTGTCTTGCGAATATTGGCGGAGAGCTGCATGCCATGGATAACTGGTGCCCGCATCGGCGCGGACCTCTTGGAGAAGGCTGGGTGGAAGGGGATCGCGTGGTCTGTCCCTGGCATGCCTGGGGTTTTGAGGTGACCACCGGAAATTGCCCCGAAGAGAAGGGGCATGTGGATGTGTTTCCTGTTCGCGTGGATGGGGATGAAGTGTTAGTGGATATCGCTTAGAGATTCGGCGAGTTTGAAATGCAGAAACGGCCTCTTGCGAGGCCGTTTCTTATTGTTTGGTTTTGTTGGTTGTTATTTGGTGTCTTCCTTGTCCTGCGCTTTCTTTGAGGGGCGTAGGAGGGGGAAGAGGATGACGTCGCGGATGGAGCGCGAGCCGGTTAGAAGCATGGTGAGGCGGTCGATGCCGATGCCTTCGCCGCCGGTGGGGGGCAGACCGTAGCGGAGGGCTTTTACGTAGTCCTCGTCCATGTCGTTGGCTTCTTCGTCGCCTGCGTTCTTCTGGGTCATCTGATCTTCGAAGCGGCGTAGCTGGTCTTCTGAGTCGTTCAACTCGGAGAAGGCGTTGCCGATTTCAAAGCCGCCGATGTAGAACTCGAAACGTTCGGTCCAGTCTTCGTCATTTGGTTTCACCTTGCTTAATGGCGAAACCGCGAGTGGAAAGTCGTAGATAATGTGCGGTTGAACGAGATGCTCTTCGGCAACGGCTTCAAAGATCGCAGCGATATGCTTGCCGATATTGCCGCCGGAAACCGATACCGTTTTCGATTCCGCGATAGCATGCCGAAGATTTTTCAGCTTCTGTGTGTCCAAGGTTGCGTCGCTGGGGAATTGGACGTTCTCTACGAAATAAAGGAACCTAGCTGCGTTATCTAGATCGATGTTTTGAATCGCTGGAGTCGCTTCTGCCGGCCAATACTTAACAATCGCCTCTCGCATTGATAGGCGGGTCCACTTGCCGAGGTCGATCTGGACCATTTCGCCTGCGCGTGGGCCCTTTGGTAGAGGGAAGTCGACTACGGTGGTGCCGTTCACTTCGTTGGCTACGAAGGTGACGATCTCTTCCGTGAGGTTCATCAGGTCGTGGTAGTTGGCGTAGGCCTGGTAGAACTCCAGCATGGTGAATTCGGGGTTGTGCTGGGTGCTGATGCCTTCGTTGCGGAAGTTGCGATTGATCTCGTAGACGCGGTCCATGCCGCCGACCACGAGGCGCTTGAGATAGAGTTCCGGCGCGATGCGCAGGAAGAGTTCCATGTCGAGCGTGTTGTGGTGCGTGACGAAGGGACGTGCTGCTGCGCCGCCTGCGACGGGCTGCATCATGGGCGTTTCGACTTCGAGGTAGCCGCGGTCGTCGAAGAACTTGCGGAGTGCTTTGAGGACTTGTGCGCGCTTAACGAAGACTTCGCGTGCGGGGAGGCGCCTCATGCTGGCCGTTGCTGCGGCGATGGCTTCGGGGTTCTCGTTGTCCGTTACGGACTCTTCGGTGGCTGGTTCAGCGGCGTCTTCGCCGGTGTCCATGAAGAGATCGACGTAGCGCTGGCGGTAGCGCAGTTCGATGTCGGTGAGGCCGTGGAACTTGTCGGGCAGCGCGACCATGGCCTTCGAGAGGAAGGTGAGCGATTCAACGTGGACGGTGAGTTCGCCGGTGCGTGTGCGGAAGAGGAAGCCGGTGACGCCGATGTGGTCGCCGAGGTCGAGGAGTTTGTAGAGCTCGAATGCGGGTTCGCCGACGTCGTCTTTGCGGACGTAAATCTGGATGCGTGCACCGTTGTTCTGCAGAACTGCGAAGCCTGCCTTGCCCTGGCGGCGATGAGCCATCACCCGGCCTGCGATGGCGACGTGGGGCTTGTCGGCTTCGAGGAGTTCGCCTGTGGTGTCGGCGAAGGTACCGATGATCTGCGGCGCGGTGTGGGTGAAGGCGAAGCTGTTGGGGTAAGTGGCTTCGAGCCGCGACAAGCCTGCTTGTGCGCCTAATTCGGCGATCTTGTCGAGTTTTTCCTGGCGCTCTTTGAACAGGCGCTCTTCAAAGTCGGATGCGAACAACAACGGTGAGCCTCTTTCTCTACGAGGCTCAGTATAAATTCGTACCGTTCTCGACGCGCTCGGCGCGTGAACGAACTTCGTTCGTTTGAGCTTCGCGTTGCGAAGCTGGCCACATCTCATGATGCCCAGATGTGGGGCACCAGTTTCTGTAGTCAAAAGCACGACGCACTCGTGGCTTTGTCGAGTGCGTCGGGATGCTTCGTGTTGTATTCGAGTGACGGGCCGTTGAGGACACGCGCGGAGCGCGTCGAGGACCGCACGAAGTGTCTACGTTGCCTTGCGCTGGAAGCTGGTTTTCTTGAAACCAGCGGATGCGGACTTGCCGCCGCCAGCGTTGCCGTGGCTGAAGTTCTGCTTGCCGCCGCCGTTCTTCTGGGCTTCCAGCTTTTCGCGGAGGGCCTGCAGCTTCTGCGCCTTGGGGCCGAGGCCGGTGGCGCGGGGTGCGGTTGGTTTTGGTGTGTCAGTACTCATGGGAAACATCGTAGCGACGTATGAAGCGGGGTGCAACGTATGCCGCTACGACTTTTGGGGTTAGTAGGCGCCTTCGGCTCGACGGAAGCCACTGTTGTAGCCGCGGAGGTAGGCGTTGCGATAGGTGTCGCGGTAGACGGGGTAGGGGCCGAGGCGGCCGTCGTAGCCGGGAGTGGTGGCGTAGCGACGGTCGTATTGCGGGCGGTAGGCGGCGCGTTGGACGAGGTCTCGAGCGCCGTCGTGCTGGCCGTCGCGGAAGCCGTTTTGTTGGGCGATCTGGACGATGGGGCCGGGGCCGTATGTGGGCGGTGGAGGCGGAGCAACGGCGACGTAACGCGGCTGGCTGGCGCAGCCGGTGAGCGCGAGCATGGCGGCAAGGGCGAGGGAAACAGTGGTGGCAGTGCGAATGAGTGACATGCGAAACGCTCCTTTGCGTCACTGGTTAGGACACAAAGATTACGGAAGGTTGTGAGCAACTTTGCGCGTTGTGCGGGGTACGCGCGAGGCGTGATGTAATGGAGGTCGCGATGAGCGGAGACGGCAACATTCCGGGCAAACCGAAGGGCGCGCTGGGCGATCTGGTGAAAGCCGAAACCATGATCCAGCTTGCGCTGGCGCTGCCGATTGGCTGCGTGGTGGGCTGGCTGCTGGGGTCGTTGGTGGACCATCACTATGGCACTCGTTATGGCGGGATTGTGGGCATCGTGGTGGGGGCCGTTGGCGGGTTTATCAAGATCTTCCAGACCGCGCAGAAGTATATGAAGGACAACAACTAAGTGGAACCAACAGAGATTCCCGCGGGTTTTACGGACGCGGATGCGCGCGAAGTGATTGCGCGTGCGGTGAAGATTGTGGCCGTGATGGCGGCCGTGTGTGTGATTCCGGCGTGGGTTAAGGGCGGCTGGAAGTCGGCTTTGTTGCTGCTGATTGGCGCGGCGATTGCGGGCAGCGGATTGTGGGAGTGGCGGCGTTTGATGGCGGCGTTGACGGCGAAGATGGAGCCGCTGCCGGGCGAGCATATTGTGGGTGCTCGGAGGCCTTCGATCGGGTTCGCGCTGGTGGGGTTCTTTCTCCGTTTATTCGTCGTCGTGGCCGTTCTGTATGTTAGCCTTAAGTATCTGAATGGCTCCGCGCTGGCACTTGCAGCGGGTCTTGCGATGGGTGTAATTGCACTGACGATCGAAGGCTTGCGGCTGTTGCGTAGCGGTACGATTTAGGGGCTTCAGACAAAGTTTTCAAAGGCCCAGGCCGACAAGAAAGAATCATGCCGGAACAGCTCGTTTTCACTCGATTTTTGAATGCGCATTTCGCCGGTCCGGTGGATGCGCTGCTGCGTGCAGTGCACGTGAAGGTGGTCTTCCCCGAGGCCCCGATTTCAAATGCAGTTGCGATGGAGATCATCGTTGGACTGCTGCTGATTGCATACTTTGTGGCGGTGCGGGCCAGCCTGAGCGTGGACAAGCCGAATGGCATTGCTCACTCGGCTGAGATGGTGCACGAGTTTGTCTCCGGACAGGCTGAGAGCATTGTGGGCCACGGCTACGAAAAGTTTGTGGGCTACCTGTCAGTGCTGCTGCTGTTCATCCTGGTGATGAACCTGCTGGGACTGATTCCGGGACTGATGTCGCCTACGTCGAACCCGGTGGTGCCACTTGGCATTGCACTGGTGACGTTCATCTACTACCACTACCATGGCATCCGTTCGAACGGCGCTGGCTACATCAAGCAGTTCCTGGGACCGGTGTGGTGGCTGGCTCCGCTGATGTTCATCATCGAAATCGTTTCGCACTGCGCACGTGTTCTGTCGCTGACAGTTCGTCTTTACGCGAACATGTTTGCGGGTGACCTGGTGACGCTGGCGTTCTTCTCGCTGGTGCCGATCGGTGTGCCGCTGGTGTTCCTGGGACTTCACCTTGGTGTGTCGATCATTCAGGCGTATGTGTTCATGCTGCTATCGACGATTTATCTGAGCCTGGCTGTCAGCCACGAACACTAGAAACGAGCCTGCGTTGGCAGGTGACTAAGCTTGACGTCGATGGAGCAGTCTCCGCTATCGATGGGTTTCATCCGAATAAGCGTGAGGGGGTCAGCACGGTGAACCTCAACCACCAACTCATTCGGCACTTTGGAGATATTGGAGTACGACCATGAAGGTTATGAAGTACGTATTTATGACGCTGGCTACGCTGCTGATTGCATCGCCGGTGTTCGCGCAGACGGGTGCTGATGCATCGTCGAAGGGCCTGTTCTACATCGCTGCCGGTATCGGCATGGCTCTGGCTGCTGGTCTTTGCGGCCTGGCACAGGGCAAGGCGACCGCTTCGGCTGCTGAGGCTGTTGCTCGCAACCCCGGCGCACGTCCGGCAATCTTCACGTTCCTCATCCTCGGCCTGGCCTTCATCGAATCGCTGGCTCTGTTCACGTTCGTGATCATCTTCCTCAAGGTTGCGTAAGCAACCTGCCGCGATCGCGGTTTGGAAAAGCCCTCGCTTCGGCGAGGGCTTTTCTGTTTTCGAAGACGCGTTATTTCCTGCGAGGAACGTGGTGGTGGGCTCGGTAGACGTAATGGCCGATGAGCCAGCCCACGCTGGAACCGATGAGAACATCGGATGGAAAGTGTTGCTGACCGAGGACGCGGGTGAGGCTGACGCCGGTTGCCGCTGTGTAGATGCCGAGTTGCGCCCAGGGATTGTGATATTCGCCTGCGATGACCGCGGCGGATGACCATGCGATGACGCTATGGCCAGAGACAAAAGACGAATCCAGTTTGGATGGCGCGGAAAAGAAGTTGCCTCTTGCGTTGTCGATGTAGGGACGTTCGCGGAAGGTGACGACCTTAACGAGTTCACCCACGGCATACGCTTCCGCTAAGGCCTGGGAGGCGAGAATGCCGGTTTCGCGAGAGCGTTCGTCGCCTTTGATCTTGCCCCATGCGTACATGCCAACAGGTGTGGCGATGGAGGTGTACAGCAGACCGTCGGATACGTTGACGGCGGTTTGATTTAGAGAGGGGTTGCTACTGACGACATTGCGCATGGTGTGCGTGTCGGTGGCGAAGGCTGCACCGGATGCGCCTGCGAGTGGGAGTAGCCACGCCAGGTCACGGGTGCGGATGTAAGCGGGAGAAGTGAAGATGTGCACAGCATCAGAGGCCATGCTTTTCGGGAGACCGAGGAGTGTGACCTCAGGGTGGGGTTGGTCTTCGAGGGGGATATGCTCGGACATTTGTCCCTGCTGCGACTGCGGCGCGGAGTACAAGGGCGCATCCGGGAGTGCCGGACCAGACTGCGCGTATGCGCCTAAGGCCGCAGTGAAAAGGGCGAGGGAACAGGAGGAAGAAACGAAGGCTCTTGAAATCACATGTTCAGATTGCTGTGCCGGGCCTTAATCCTTGCTGAATGTTCAGGATGTGATTGAGAGCGAATTGCTAAGTGACGAAATTAACTTTTGGGATTCCACAGTTAGGCTCCTTGTGGCGCGAAATGGCGTCATCGGTTTTGGCGTAATCCTGCGTAGCTAACTTTCAAACGGGAGAGTTAACGGATGGCTGCTTTTGCGGATGACGTGCGGTATGGAATCAGGAGACTGCGGCGTTCGCCGGGGTTTGCAGCGACGGCTTTGCTTACGCTGGCATTGGGCATTGGCGCTACTACAGCCATTTTTACTCTCATCTACCAGGTGATTCTGCGTTCCATGCCGGTGGAACATCCCGAGCAGATTTACAAAGTCGGCAAGGAGATTGAGTGCTGCGTGGATGGCGGGATGCAGGATGACTGGCGTATCTTCTCCACGGATCTGTATCGCACCTTCCGCGACCATGTGCCGGGAGCGCAGGACATGGCGGCGGTGCAGGCTGGATCAACCACGGTATCCGCGCACCGAGCGAATGAGACGGCCACGCAGCCCGTGGAAATCCGAATGGTATCAGGGAACTATTTCGATGTACTGAGAGTGCATCCGTTTGCTGGACGCTTGATTCATCCGGATGATGACCATGAGGGCGCGGCGCCGGTGGCGGTGTTGAGCTATCCCGTGTGGCAGACGAAGTTTCATGGAGACCCGAGCATTGTTGGGCAGACCTTAATTCTGACGGGACATGCGATCACCGTTGTGGGCATTACGGCGGATGGATTTTTTGGAGATCGTAATTCCGCGGACCCTGTTGGTGTATGGATCCCGGTGGCGCAGGAGGCTGTGTTTTCGGTTCGGGCACTTTCGAAGCAGCCCGCTTCGCATTGGATGGATTTGCTGGTGCGTGTTCCTGACGCGACCAAGGTGCCGCAGATTCAGAATGCGATGCGTGGGACGCTGGTGCAGTGGTTGCTGGCGAATCGTGATCCGCAGTCGCGCGATACGGTGGAACAGATTCGTAAGCAGACCACGGAACTGGCTCCGGCGAGTGGTGGCGTCAACGATCTGCGCAACGATTACGAGAAGAGCCTCACGATGCTGCAGATGATTGCGGGCTTTGTTCTGTTGATTGCGTGCGCGAACCTAGCGAACCTGATGCTGGTGCGCGGTGTGGCGCGTCGGCAGGAGTTGAGTGTGCGGTCGGCGCTGGGAGCAAGCCGGAATCGTTTGATCCGCGAGATGCTTGTGGAGTCCGTGCTGCTGGCGGTGACTGGTGGAGCGCTGGGCCTGATGGTCGCGTACGTTGGCGTGAAGGGCATTCTGGCGCTGGCCATGCGCGGCGCGGAGATTGTTCCTGTGAGCGCTTCGCCTTCGTGGCCGGTGCTGGGATTTGCGTTGGTGTTGTCGACGTTGACGGGTGTGTTGTTTGGAATTGCGCCCGCACTGATTGCTTCACGTACGAATCCTGCTGAGGCATTGCGTGGTGCGAATCGCGCGACGGGGCACAGTGGTGGTTTGCAGAAGACTCTGGTCATATTGCAGGCAGCATTGTCTGTGGCGCTGCTGAGCACGGCTGGTTTGCTGATTATGAGTTTGAACAAGCTGGAGTCACAGAACTTCCGCTTTGAGACCAAGGGCAGAGTGATTGCGTTTATCGATCTGGCCGCAGCGGGATACAAGTACGAACAGCTTGATGGTTTGTATCGGCAGATTGATCAGGCGTTCGCGGGGCTTCCTGGTTTGCACGATGTTTCGTACGCGACTTACGGGCCGATGGCATTCAACAACTGGGGCACGGGTGTTGCCGTGGAAGGCGGCAATCCTGATGACAAGCTGAATGCGAGCTATTCGTCCGTGAGTCCGCACTTCTTTGATGCGGTGGGTCAGAAGCTGATGCTGGGCAGGACTTTTACGGAACATGATTCTGTGACGACCACGCATGTTGCGGTGGTGAACCAGCAGTTTGTGAAGAAGATGCTGAAGGGCGCGTATCCGATTGGCAAACGGTTTGGCGAAGACCGCAGAATGACTGGCGAATTTCAGATTGTGGGCGTGGTGGATGATTCGAAGTATGGGAATCCTTCACGAGAGACGCGGCCGATGTTCTTCACGCCGATGAACCAGACGTCAGACTACAGCGGCATTAATGCTCCTGCGACGGAGATTGAACGAGCGACAAAAGGCGAGCAGTTCAAGCACTTTGCTTCAAACCTGATTGCTCGATATGACGGTGATCCTTCGATTGCGACGGCGACGATTCGGAGGATTCTGAACCAGATCAATCCGGATATCGCGGTGACGAGGCTGACGACGTATGACGACCAGGTGAGCAACTACTTCACGCAACAGAAGCTGGTGGTGCGGTTGACGACGATCTTTGGGACGCTGGCGCTGTTACTGGCTTCGATTGGACTGTATGGTGTGACGGCGTATGGTGTGGAGCGCAGGATTCCGGAGATTGGCGTGCGAATGGCGCTGGGTGCGGATCGCAGCAATGTGGTTCGGCTGATCCTGCGCGGTGCGGCAATTCAGACGGCGATTGGTGTTGCTGTGGGGATTCCGCTGGCGCTGCTGGCGGGGCACTTTCTGCAATCGCAGTTGTATGAGGTGAAGGGCATCAACGTGAGCGCGCTGCTGGTGGCGTGTGGCGTGATGATTGTGAGTGCTCTGGTGGCGAGTGCGGTGCCTGCGGCGAAGGCTGCGAACGTGGAACCGATGACGGCGCTTCGGATGGAGTAGATTCGCCGGTGATTTGGAACGAAACGCGACTCCTGATGTATGGGAGTCGCGTTTTTGTCTTTAGCTTCAGGCCGCTTAATTTTCGGACGGCGTTTCGATGTGGTCGATGACCATGACTTGAATCGAAGTTTTTGTGGGAACGAGCTTGAGTCCGAGCTGCTCCTGCATCGCGGTGTAGATGCTCGTTGGCGTGTCTGGATTGGAATGAGCGTGTGTTGCGTCTACCGGGCAGTAGCTCTGCGATTCGTCGGGTAGCCATTTGAGCTCGAAGTCGTATCGGTCCTGCAGGCCGGTTTGATCGACCACGGGCTTGTCGAGGAATGCTTCCTGCATGCCTTTGGCTACGTCTGTTAGCGAAGCATTGCGGACTGTGAGAACGATCTGGCAGTTGTATGAAAAGCCTGTGCTGTCGCCAGGCTTGCGCGTGGTTCGTATGAGCTTTGGACCGTTGTTGGCGAGCTGGATGGCGTAGGCGGGGAGTACGCGGGACTCGTAGTGGAATGCGAGTTTGAAACGAGAGATGAGCAGCTTCTGAAACATGAGGCGCGACTGAGCGAGGTTTGGATGACCTGCGATGTCGGGCACACCGTCAATGTCGAAATGTGTTTCGAAGATGGGCGACGCACCGTTGATGATTTGCTTCTGGTGCAGGCCGTAGGAAAAGGCGATGAGTTCACCGAGCGGAAAGTTGAATGCGGCGATGTGGCGTCCGTTATTTCGAATGCCCATGCCGCGTGGGACGGAAGTGTCGCTTGGTTTAATGACGGCGACGTCGAACGATGGATCTGCATCGGAGGGCATCGGCGACGGTTGCGATGCTGTGTTTGATTGTGCGGGTGTGGTGGCGGAAAACGAGAGCAGCATCAGCAGGGAGATGAGCGTGAGTCTTGTCAGCGACAGCATTGCTTTCTCCTCGCGATTGCGCGCAACTAACGTTATCAGTCTGTGAGGTTCATTCGACATGGACCGAGTCGTCTGCGTATCTGAGCACAAACGAAAGATGGAGCGCCGAAGCGCTCCATCTCTGGTTGGCTGTGTTTATGCAGCTTAGCGCAGGGCGGCTGGGTCGTTCACCGTGTTCTGTGTTGCGTCGCCTGCGGGTGCTGTTGCGATGGCTGCTGTGCGCGCCGTGGCAACGAAGCGTCCGGGCCATACACCGAGCACCAAGGTGGCGATGACGGCGGCAGCGAGAGCAATGTAGCCGGGGAAGCGGCGACCGTCCTCTTCTGTGAACAGCGTGTCCGGACGACCTGCGGCGGTGAAGCTGCCGGAGGTGGGTTCGTTGGGCTGCGGTGTGCTGTACAGGCGGATGATCAGGCGCAGGTAGTAATAGCAGGCGACGCCGGAGTTCGCGAGGCCGATGATGGCGAGCTTCACGTGGCCTGCGTGCAGGACGCCGGTGAAGACGTAGAACTTGGCGAAGAAGCCGCCGGTGAAGGGAATGCCGATCATGGACAGCAGGAAGAAGCTGAGTGATGCGCCGAGGACGGGGTGGCGGAGTGCCATGCCGGTGTAGTCTTCGCCGGTGCGGACGGTTTCCTTGTAGCCGGAGATGAGCGTGATGACGGTGAAGGCACCGACGTTCATTGCGGCGTAGGCAGCGGAGTACACCGCGGCGGCTGCGATGCCATCGGTGGGCAGCGCGGTGAAGGCGCAGATGAGGTATCCGGCGTGTGCGATGGAGGAGTATGCCAGCATGCGCTTGACGTCTCGCTGCAGCAGGGCACCGAGGTTGCCGATGCACATGGACAGGGTGGCGATGACAGCCATGAGGATGGACCAGCGCGGCTGGTAGATGGCGTAGCCCGAGAACAGGACGCGCAGAAGGACAGCGAAGGCTGCGGCCTTGGGTGCGGTGGACATCATGCCAACGACCGGCGGCGGCGCTCCCTGATAGACGTCCGGGGTCCAGACGTGGAAGGGAGCCGCGGAGACCTTGAAGCCGATGCCGATGATGATCATGGCGACGGCGACGATGGCCAGCACGGGAGTGTTGGTGTTGGTGATGACGTTGGCCACAACGTTGATGTTGGTGGAGCCGGTGGCGCCGAACGTCAGGGCGATGCCGTAGAGGAAGAATGCCGTAGCGAAGGAGCCGAGCAGGAAGTACTTCAGCGAGCTTTCTGTCGCGGTGGCTTCTGTCTTACGGTAGCCCGCCATGATGTACGTCGAGATGGATGAGATCTCAAGTCCGATGAAGACCATGAGCAGCTCTGTCGAGCAGCACATGAGCATCATGCCGACGGCGGCGAAGCAGCTTAGGGCGTAGTACTCGCCTGCGTGGCTGTTCTTGCCGTCGAGGAAGTCAAGCGAGGACAGCAGCGAGACGACGACCACGAAGCAGATGACGACCTGGAAGAAGACCGAGTAGGCGTCGACGCGGATGGAGTCGCTGAAGGCATTCAGGATGCCCAGGTGGAGCTGCCATAGCGTGAGGCCGGTGGTGATGAGCGTGCCGAGGACAGCGAACCAGCCGAGCGAACGGCGGGACTTGCCAGCAGGCAGCAGCGGCTCCACCAGCATGATGATCACACCGACGAGGGTGAGGACATACTCCGGCAGAAGGGCCGTGACGTTGTTGGAGAGCGATTCGAGCATCTTAGCGTGCGTCTCCTGTGCGGATGGCCGAAGCAACGGCAGTGGTGTTGGCAGGGAGGCTCTGCGAATACGTCTCGGCTTCTACCTTGCGGATGGTGTCCGCGGGAGCAGGTGTGTAGCCGGAGTAGTGGACGCCGAGCGGATCAAGCGAACGCGTGAAGGTGGGCGAAGAGAGGCCCATGTAAAGGAACAGCGCAACCAGCGGCCACAGTGCGAGGTGTTCACGCGGGGTGATGTCCCATCCAGTTGTTTCGGATGTGGTGGCACCGAGGTTTGCGTAGAAGACGCGCTGAATCATGGTGAGGAGGTATGCCGCGGCGAAGATGACGCCGGTGGTGGCAATCGTCGTCCAGAGCCACGGGCATTTGGTCAGCGTGTTGCCAGCGGTGCCGGAGAGGATGAGGAATTCACCGACGAAGCTGTTCAGCATGGGCAGGCCAACGTTGGACAGTGCGGTGATGACGAAGAGCGTGACCATCCACGGGAGCTTGCCTGCGATGCCGCCGAGTTCACGCATGTCGTAGGTGCCGTAACGCTCGTAGAGGAAGCCCATCAGAAGGAAGAGCGCGCCGCCCGAGATGCCGTGGTTCAGGATCTGGTACATGCCGCCGTCAAGGCCGTTCACCGTGAAGGTGAAGATGCCCAGCGTGATGAAGGACAGGTGGCCGAGGGTGGAGAAAGCGGCGAGGCGCTTGAGGTCGTCCTGGATGAGAGCGACGCATGCGCCGTAGACGATGCCGATGGCACCGAGAGCGATCATCAGCGGAGCGATGCGGTGCGACTGCTCCGGGAAGATGCCGAAGGAGAAGCGCAGCAGGGAGTAGAGGCCGATCTTACCGGCGAGGATCATGACGGCTGCGGTTGGCGCTTCGCTGATGGCGTCAGAGAGCCAGCCGTGCAGCGGGAAGATGGGAATCTTCACGGCGAAGGCGATCAGGAAGGCCAGGGAAGCGAGCCACATGCCGGCTGAGGTGCCGTTGATGCCGTGGTTGGCTGCAAGCGTGAGGAGGTGCGGGATCTGGAAGGTGCCGGTCTTGGCGTAGATCCAGATCACGCCTACGAGAAGGATCGCTGAAGGGATGAAGTTGTACAGGAAGTACTTCATCGCGGCCTTCTGACGGTTGCCGGTGCGACCGTAGATGGCGATGAGCAGCGTCATGGGGACCAGGGCCAGTTCAAAGAATGCATAGAACAGGAAGAGGTCCAGCGACATGAAGAGGCCGAGGATGGCCACCTGCTGCAGAAGGAACAGCGAGTAGAACAGCTTCTGGCGGCTGGCGATCGTGCGCCATGAGGCAAGAACGCCGAGCGGAGCAAGGAGGCCGCTGAGGACGATGAGCCACATGGAGAGGCCGTCAACGCCGACGTGATAGTGGATGATCGGCGAGGGAATCCAGATGCGGTCGAACTCGAAGGCGAAGTTCAGGACGCGGCTGCCCGGTGCGATCACCGTCTGCGCCTGGTGGAAGTTGACGGGCAGGTGCAGTGTGAAGAAGAAGGTAAGCAGCGTGATGATGAGCGCTACCCACTGGTGCGATTTACCGCGCTGTGGCAGAAGCGCAAGAATTGCGACTCCGGCCAGCGGCGTGAGGAGAATCAGCGTCAGGATGAGGTCGTTTATTGTCATTGGTCCTCGCGCTCTCCTTACTTGAGGTGCAACGCCGCTTTAGTGGCGTGCTCGGTCAATGCGGTGTAGGTCATCAGCAGGATGACGGCTGCGGCTCCGGCAGCAAGCCATCCAGCGTAAGAACGAATGTTGCCGGACTGCATGCGGCGTGTGCCGTTGCCCGCCTGACGGGTGAGGAATGCTGCAAGGGCCCCGCTGCCGCTGACCAAACCGCCGTCAACCAGCGCGCCGAGGATGAGGCGCGAGAAGACAAGGATCGGAGTGACGACGGCGTAGTGATAGATCTCGTCCACGTAGTACTTGTTGGAGACGAGCTTGTACAGCGGGTTGTTTGTAGCCTTTGCGCCAAGCGTGCCGGGCTTCTTGTAATAGAAGAAGTACGCTGCGAGGAAGCCTGCGAGCGCGGTCAGCAGGGAAACAGCGGCGAGGCCGAGTTCCATGCCGCGTGATGCAGTTTCTTCTGCTGCGGCGTGTGCGCCTTCCATCGCCGGTGCGAAGACCGGAGCAAGGAAGTGGCCGATTTCATCGTGGCCGAACTGCGCTGCGGGAACACCAACCCATCCACCGATGATGGAGAGTACGGCGAGGATCGCGAGAGGTCCGAGCATGACCCAGGGCGATTCGTGCACGCCGTGATGGCCGTGTGCCGACTGGCTATCGTCGTGCTCCTGTTCGCCTGCGTGAGCCGCATGGCCGTGAGCTTCGCCGAGGTTGTGCTCGTCAAAGCGCTCTGCTCCGAAGAAGGTCTTGAACCAGAGGCGGAACATGTAGAACGAGGTCAGACCTGCGGTGATGAGGCCGACGGCCCACAGCAGGTAGTGCAGCGGGTTCTCCGTGTGGGAGAAGGTCTGCCAGAGGATCTCGTCCTTGGAGAAGAATCCAGCGAAGGGCCAGATACCTGCGATGGCGATAACGCCCATCGTCATGGTCCAGAAGGTGACGGGAATGCGCTTGCGCAGGCCGCCCATGACTCGCATATCCTGCTCGCCGGAGAGGGCGTGGATGACAGAGCCCGCTGCGAGGAAGAGCAGTGCCTTGAAGAAGGCGTGCGTCATGAGGTGGAAGACTGCTGCGCCGTACGCCGCAACGCCGCAGCCGAGGAACATGTAGCCGAGCTGCGAGATGGTGGAGTACGCGAGAACGCGCTTGATGTCGTGCTGGACTGCACCGATGGTCGCTGCGAAGAGAGCCGTTGCCGCGCCGATGATGGCGACTACGCCGAGAGCGAAGGGCGAACGATCAAACAACACGTGCGAGCGGGCTACGAGGTAGACGCCTGCCGTGACCATCGTTGCGGCGTGGATCAGTGCCGAAACTGGTGTGGGGCCTTCCATGGCGTCTGGGAGCCAGACATAGAGGGGAATCTGTGCGGACTTACCAGCAGCACCAACGATCAGCAGCAGAGCGATGGCGGTGAGGAAGCCACCGTGCAGTTCCGGCTGACGCTGGATGGCAGCGAAGACCTGCGTGAAGCTCAGCGTACCGAAGTGGTTGATGAGCAGGAACATTGCGAGGAGGAAGCCGAAGTCGCCGACACGGTTGACGACGAATGCCTTCTTGCCTGCGTTGTTGGCGGAGGGCTTCTTCCAGTAGAAGCCGATGAGCAGGTAAGACGCGAGGCCCACGCCTTCCCATCCAACGAAGAGGAGCAGGAAGCTCTCAGCCAGCACCAGCGTCAGCATGAAGAACATGAAGAGGTTCAGGTAGGCGAAGAAGCGCCAGTAACCCTCGTCGTCTGCCATGTAGCCGGTGGAGTAGATGTGGATGAGGAAGCCGACGCAGGTGATGACGCCGAGCATGATGAGCGTGAGGTGATCGACCGTGAGGGCGAAGCGCACGCTGAATGCTGCGGTCTCAATCCATGGGCGCGAGGCTGCGGTGATCTGAAGCACTTCATGCGAGCGCATGTAGAACCAGAGCCACATCCACAGCAGGGCCGGGATTGCGGTGAAGAAAAGTGCGATAGCTGCGACACCGGCCTTGGGCAGCTTACGGCCAATGGTGCCGTTCAGCAGGAAGCCGGTGAAGGGAAGCAGCGGGAATAGCCAGAGCAGATGTGCGGGCATCGGTATGTATCTCGTCTCCGCTTAGTTCTTGAGCAGGTTGATGCGGTCCACGTCCAGCGTCTGGCGCGTACGGAAGATAGCGATGATGATGGCGAGACCGACGGCGGCTTCGGCGGCGGCAACCACCATGACGAAGAAGACGAAGATCTGACCGTGCACGGCGTGATGCACGTGCGAGAACGCAACGAACGTCAGGTTCACGGCGTTGAGCATGAGCTCAATCGACATGAAGACGGTGATGATGTTGCGCTTGATGAGGAACGAAGCAATGCCGATGGTGAAGAGCACCGCGGCAAGAACCAGATAGGCGTAGATGGGCACCATGTGTTTAGTGCTCCTTCCGTGCGAGAACCACAGCGCCAAGGATGGCGACGAGGATAAGGATCGATGTGACTTCGAAGGGCAGCAGCAGGTCAGTGAACAGCGTCTTGCTGATCTCAACCATGTTGTTGACGCCGCTGTTCAGATGGCCACCGAGATTGACGGAACCCAGGGTGTCCTTCTCATGGAAGAACGTATAGCCGAGGAGAGCGACAACGCCGATGGCTCCCGGGATACCCGCGAAGTAAGCGGCCTTTGAGCCACGGGTTCGGTCTTCTTCACCTGCGTTGAGCAGCATGATGACGAAGGTGAACAGCACCATGATGGCGCCGGAATAGACGATGACCTGGGCGGCCGCAAGGAACTCCGCTCCCAGCGTCCAATAGATGACGGCGAGCGACATCATGACGACGATGAGCGAGAGTGCGGAGTTGATGGGGTGACGCTGAAACAAAAAGTTCAGCGCACCGGCCACACAGAGCACCGCAAAGATGATGAAAAGCGCGAGTTGCATCGTTCCGGCAAGTCCTTCGATCTGTTGCAAGAAGCGGTTAAAAGGCAGTTTGCTGGGGTTTCGGTTCCGTGTTGATTGTAACCGAGGCCCTGCAGTGGGTTTACCCCTTGAAGGCCAGCACCAACGCTGTACCTACGATGTTGAGCATGGAGAGTGGCAGCAGCCACTTCCAGCCGAAGCTCATGAGCTGGTCGTAACGGAAGCGCGGCAGTGTGGAGCGCACCCAGATGTAGAGGAACAGGAAGCAGAAGACCTTGAAGACGAACCAGAGCACGGGGAAGAGGTGCATCAGGATCGGGCCACCGAAGGTTTCCGGCAGCAGGTTGCCGAGCGGGGAGGACGCGCCGCCGAAGAAGAGCAGCGTAGCCACGCAGGAGACCGTGATCATGTTCGCGTATTCCGCCATGAAGAACATGGCGAACTTCATGGATGAGTACTCGGTGTGGTATCCGGCAACGAGTTCCGATTCGGCTTCGGGAAGATCGAACGGGGCGCGGTTGGTTTCCGCGTAGGCCGCCATCAGGTAGATGAAGAAGCCGAGGAACTGAGGCCAGATGTTCCAGCTCAGTAGACCGTGCGTGGCCTGGGTGTCAACGATGTCACGCAGGCGGAGCGAACCGGAGCGCAGAACTACACCGACGAGCGAGAGGCCGAGTGCGAGTTCGTAGCTGATGACCTGGGCGGAAGCGCGCAGAGAGCCGAGCAGCGAGTACTTGTTGTTCGAGGACCAGCCGGAGAGCGCGATGCCGTAGACACCGATGGAGGTGATGCCGAGAACGACCAGAAGGCCGATGTTGATGTCGGAGATCTGGAAGAGGTCAACGCCGTGGTACACGAACATGTTGCCGAAGGGAACGACGGCGATGGAAACAAGAGCGCAGCCGAGCGCGATGATGGGCGCGAGCACGAAGAGCGGGCGCTCTACCGCGAAGGGCATGAGGTCTTCCTTGAGGAAGAGCTTGATGCCGTCAGCCAGCGGCTGGAAGAGGCCGAAGGGGCCGACGCGGCTGGGTCCCCAGCGGTTCTGGATGAGGCCGATCAGCTTGCGTTCGAGCAGAACCGTGTACGCCACCGAGGTGAGCGTGATGACCAGGACCACTACGATCTTGAGGATCGTGAGCAGGATGAAGATTTGCGTGTCTGTCAGATGCATCGCGGCTGTCTTATGTCCTTATCAGTCAGCCGGGATGCCGGCGGGTTCTACAGCGTACTTGTCAGCCAGTTCGGTCAGCTTGGGCGAGTAACGACCCAGGGTGCCGGAGGTGAAGAGGGTGTCGTCAGCGGGCAGGATCAGGTCGCGGCGTGCTGGTGCGATCTGAATGAGATCTGCCGGAGCTGCGGGCGACAGGTGCTGGTCGTTGCCGCTGAGAAGCTGCAGACGGAGCAGGTCGTAGCCTGGAACTAGGCGCTGGATCTCGTCGAGAACCGCAAACGGATCGAAGGGCGAGAGCTTGGGCTCAAGGTTGTTGCTGGTGAGCCATACCGCGTGACGATCAGCTTCGCCAGCCTGTGCGCCGCGGGTCTGACCCAGGTCGGCGCGGAGTCCGGTGGACTTTTTGCCGAAGGGAACGAGTTCGCGGATGTTTGCGCCCATGGCGTCGGCCACGCGGACGATCAGTTCCAGGTCGGTGCGGACACCGGCGCGATCGCTGGCCTTCTGTACGAGTTGTAGGTCGCCGTAGCTGTTGGTGACGGAGCCGGACTTCTCGTAGAGGTTGGCGCAGGGCAGGATGACGTCTGCGAGCTTCGCGGTTTCGGTGAGGAACATCTCGTGCGTGACGACGAAGGTGTTCTTCAGATACTCGGGTTCGATGGAGTAGCGGCCTACGGGGTTCGCGTTGACGATGTAGAGCGCGCCGAGATTGCCAGCATTAGCTGCGTCGAAGATGCCGACGAGGTCGAGGCCCGGCGTTGCGTTGAAGCGTTCGCCGTACTCGGCTGCGAAGTTGTGCTGGCCGTTGAGCGGCTGGTAACCGGGCAACATGTCGGGCAGCAGGCCCATATCGGCTGCGCCGTGCGCGTTCACGTAGTCGCCGAGCAGTGCGAACTTGGTGTTGGGCAGCGAGAGGCCGAAGTCGATGAGGCGCTTGAGGGCTTCGCCACGCAGTTCGTCACCGATGAGGATGACGAGCGACTGCTCTGCCTTGACGGCGTCGCGCAAGGTGTTGAGGGCCGCGTCGCTGGTGCCGTTGGCGAGAGCTTCAACGGCTGCGCCGTAACCGAGTTCGTCGATCTGCGCGAAGTTCTTTGCCTGACGACGGAGCTTGATGGCGCGGTGGTTCACGATAAACAGCTTGGCGCGGTTCAGGCGAACGTTGGTGCGCAGGTTCCATGCGGTCAGAGGAGCTTCGTTGGTGGGGTCGCCACCGACGAGGAGGATTGCAGGAGCGTTCTCGTTGTCATGCTGCGAGGCGAAGCGGTCGCGGTGGCCTGCGAGTGCTGCGGCGAGCGTGACGTAGTCGGCGGTGCGGTGATGATCAATGTTGTTGGTGCCGAGGACCGTGCGTGCGAACTTCTGCAGCAGGTACGCCTCTTCATTGGTGAGGCGGTTGCCGCCGATGACGGCGGTCTGCTTGCCCGAGTCGCGGATTTCAGCGAGCTTCTTGCCGGTGAAGGCGAGAGCCTCGTCCCAGGTGACGGTCTTGAATTCGCCGTTGGCCTGGCGGAGCATGGGCTCCGTGATGCGCTGGGGCGAGTTGGCGAAGTCGAAGCCGTAACGACCCTTGTTGCAGAGGAAGTCGCCGTTGAGGCCGGACTTATCGCGGTTGTCGCCGCGCATGATTTCGCTGCCGTCAGTGGTGGAGCGCACGCCGAGGGTGGTCTTGCAACCATCGCCGCAGTGCGTGCAGATGGTGGCGACGTGGTTCATCTCCCACGGGCGCGTCTTGTAGCGATAGGTGTCTGAGGTGAGCGCGCCTACGGGGCAGACGTCAATGCACATGCCGCACTCTTCGCAGTCGAGCTTGGCGAGGCCGTCTTCAGTCTGCGATGAGGGGATGTTCGGTGCGATGACGGCGGAGGAGCCGCGGTTCTGGATGCCGAGAGCGTAGACGTCCATGCCTTCGCCGCACATACGGACGCAGCGGTAGCAGAGGATGCAACGCGGACGATCAAAGTAAACCGTGGGCGACCACTTCTGCTCTTCGCGGTGGTTCTTCGGCTCGGTATAGAACGATTCAGCCGCGCCGTACTTGAAGGTCATGTCCTGCAGTTCGCACTGGCCACCTGCGTCGCAGACGGGGCAGTCGAGCGGATGGTTGCCCAGCAGGAGCTGCAGCGTGGCCTTGCGAGCCTGCGCGATCTCCGGCGTCTCGGTCTGCACGATCATGCCTTCCGCGACGGGAGTGGTGCAGGCCGTCTGCAGCTTGGGCATCTTCTCAATGCGGACGACGCACATGCGGCAGGCCGCCTGGAGCGACAGGCCTGGGTAGTAGCAGAAGGCCGGGATCTGGATGCCCGCGGCCTTGCAGGCGTCGATGAGCAGCGTGCCCGCGGGTGCGGTGAGCTGCTGGCCGTCTACGGTAAAGGTTACGTCTGGCATTCCGTCCTCGAACTTAGTGCGCCGCGCCGATGAGTTCATCGGTGGTGATGAAGGCCTTCTCGGTGCGATGGCCCTTCAGATACTCTTCAAACTCGCTGCGGAACTTCTTCACGAAGCCGAGCGTGGGCATGGCTGCTGCGTCGCCGAGCGGGCAGAAGGTGCGGCCCATCATGTTTTCGGCGAGGTACTGGATGTTGTTAATGTCCTTGATATTGCCGCCGCCGTTGTAGAAGCGGGTCATGGTCTTCTTGATCCAGTCCGTGCCTTCGCGGCAGGGGATGCACCAGCCGCAGGATTCATGCTGGTAGAACTTGATGGTTCGCAGAGCGAATTCCACGATGGAGACGGTTTCGTCGAGAACGACGATGCCGCCGGAGCCGAGCATGGTACCGGCCTTGCCCATCTGGTCGAAGTCGAGACCTACGTCAATTTCTTCCGGCAGAAGGACCGGGCAGGATGATCCGCCGGGGACGACAGCCTTGAGCTTGCGTCCGCCCTTCACGCCGCCTGCGACGTCGTAGATGGCCTTCTTCAGGTTGTAGCCCATGGGCAGCTCGTAGACGCCGGGGCGCTCGACCATGCCGCTGATACCGAAGAGCCGCGTGCCGCCGTTACGTTCGGAGCCGAGCTTGGCGTATGCCTCGCCACCCATCAGGAGGATGTGCGGTGCGGAGGCGATCGTCTCTGCGTTGTTGATGACGGTGGGACCACCGTAGAGGCCGACGACAGCAGGGAACGGAGGCTTGATGCGGGGAACGCCACGCTTGCCTTCCAGTGATTCCATCAGCGCCGACTCTTCACCGACTTCGTATGCGCCTGCGCCGGACTGCGTGACGATGTCGAAGTCCACGCCTTCCTTGCCGAAGATGTTCTTGCCCAGGAAGCCCTTGGCGTATGCGTCTGCGACAGCCTTTTCGACGATCTTGAGCAGGTAGCGATACTCGCCACGCAGATAGATGAAGCCCATCTTTGCGCCGATGGCGAGGCCCGCGATCATGGTGCCTTCAATGACGGCATGCGGATCGTGCAGGAAGATGACGTGATCTTTGCAGGTGCCGGGTTCGGATTCGTCGCCGTTGACGAGAACGTACTTGGGTTTGTCAGACTGCTTGGGAACGAAGGACCACTTGAGGCCGGTGGGGAAGCCTGCGCCGCCACGACCGCGAAGGCCGCTGGCCTTCATCTCATTGATGACCCACTCGGAGCCGCTCTCAATGGCCTTCTGCACTGCCTTGTAGCCATCGAGTTCGAGGTACTTGTCGATGTCTGCCGCGCCTGCGCCGAAACGGCGGGAGAGGACTTTGACTTCATCGGGATGTGAGACGAGAACGGGCATGTTACTTCACGTCCTTTCCGCGGCCTGCTGCGTAGTCTTCGAGGATGACGTCGACTTTCGCGGGCGTTAGGTTTTCGTGGAAGTCGTAATTGACCTGCATGGCAGGAGCCCAGCAGCAGGCGCCGATGCACTCGACTTCTTCGAGCGAGAAGAGACCGTCTGCGGTGACTTCCTTGTGCCCGATGCCGAGCTTGGCTTTGCAGTGATCGAGAATGTCGTAACCGCCGACGAGCATGCAGGAGATGTTGGTGCAGACCTGCACGTTGTACTTGCCAGCGGGCTTGGTGCGGAGCATGGAGTAGTACGAGAGCACGCCGCGAACGTCCAACTCGAGAAGGTCGAGACGCTGGGCGATTTCAGCGACGACGGCGTCGGAGACATAGCCGACCTCGTCCTGCGCATAAAGCAGCATGGGAACAAGAGCCGAACGCTTGACGGGATACAAAGTGACAAGTTTGTCGAAGCGCGCGGCCGTGGCCGGCGAAAAGATGCTGTCGGTTACGGTGCTCACACGGTAATTATCGCCGATGCAAGACGTTCTGCGAACAGGTCCATCTCATCTTCGTGGTCACCAACGATGGCACGCCCGTTTTCCGTGAGTTTGAAGGGCTTTGAATCGCCTTCACTGGTGCGGTATTCGTCTTGCGTGAACTGCATCCAGCGCAATCCATAGCGGACCAGAATGGTCGTATCGGAGACTTCGACGACGGCGTGATGTTCGCGCCCTAACGAATGAACGGCAGAGTACGAACGCAAGAGGGAAGCCCAGGATGTCCAGAGTTCGCGATGAAGTTGTGCGGTAATGTCGCTCACCTCTTCACGCTATCGCATCTCTGGCGCTAGGATGTGGATGTTCCTCGCGAGGCGACATTCCTGCTGCTTCTACCTGCACTGCGAAACCTTCTCGCCGTGGCGCGGATGGGGGCTGACCTGCGAGAGTGTGCTCAAGAAGCACGGAGGTCAACCCATGGCTAAGAATCAGTTTTCGTACCTTGAATTGCCCGCGACGGATGTGGCGTCGTTGAAGTCGTTTTATGGAAACGTCTTTGGATGGACGCATCAGGACTGGGGCCCGGACTATGCCACGGCGCATGGATCGGGGCTGGAAACGGGCTACAACGGCAGCGACGAGGGCCGGTCAAAGGCTCCGCTGGCGATGGTGGAGACGGACGAGATTGAAGCTGCCGCAGAACAGGTGAAGGCTGCTGGCGGCAAAATTACGCAGCCCATATTTCAGTATCCCGGCGGACGCCGGTTTCACTTCACCGATCCTGCAGGAAACGAACTGGCTGTGATGCAGCCGGATAAACCACACTCTTAAGGCTTAGGCGGCAACCTGGCGGCGTTCCGACATGACGGACACGCTGGGGTGCTTCTGCGTGTCTTCCGCGACCTCGTCTGTGAGGAGGTTCCAGCCGTCGTAAGTACCGTTCATGCCTGTGGCGGTAAGTACCATGTCGGCTACGAACTCTTCACGGACGGCGTCGCGCAGGCTGCGCTTGACGCCAACGCGGATGCCCCAGCGGCCATTGGCTTTCCGTTGCGGGTCGCGTGCGAGGAGACGTGTGCCTTTCGCGAAGAGCGCCTTGCTGAGGGCGTAGGCGCAATCCCGATCCGGACACGAGAAGCACAGGACCAGCGAACGAGTGACTTCGACGTTGTACTGCTGGTCGATCAACTCCTTGATGCGAACAGTGTTGTTCGCCGACTGCTGATCAAAGTTTTCCTTCTCGCGCAGGTGGGTGACCATGATTTTGCCCTCGTGTCTGCAAATGTGATGCGGGAGGAGCTATGTAGCGTTTCTTCTTTTATGCGAATGTTTATGCGGTTGTAATGCTATCGACCAGTAATGACGCGCGGAAACGCTGTTTTGACGACCACGCTACTTACGGATCTCATAGATGGCCGAAATGATGCCAGATTTATAAACCCGATGCGTTGAGAGCGTCAGCATGGTTGGGCTGTAGGGAGACGGCATGAGTGGCGTTCCACTACCGAGGAGAACTGGAATGATTGTGGCGCTGATCGAATCCACTTCGCCGAGGTCGAGCAAATGCCGGAAGAGCGTTCCGCCGCCCATCAACCAAATGTCTTTACCTGATTGGTTTTTTAGAGACCTGATCCATGAACTGGTTAGTTCTGGCACGATTGTCACACCGGGATGGTCTTTCGTCACTAAATTCTTCGAGAAGACGAAAACCGATTTGCCGCTAAAGGTTGATCGACCGAGTCTTTGCATCGCGGCCTCATAGGTTTTTCTGCCCATGAGCAGGGTGTCGAATTGTGCCCAGATCGCAGTGAAGTCAATCTCTGGATCGATTGTGATCCAGTCCACTTCGCCATTTGGGCCTGCGATATAGCCGTCTAAACTGACGGCAACTCCGTATTGAACCTTTCGCATAGGCGGGCTCGAAGGAAAGAATTGGCGCCTCAATCTTAGCTAAGGCTGCGGACGGATAGACACGATGTTCAGTCCTTCTTCGGCCTTCGGAGGTTGGAAATAGCCGCAGATGATGCGGAATTCCTCTTCCGTGGTGCTGGCGAAATACAGGCCTTCGGGCTTTTGCTCGTTTCTTGTCTGGAGGCGTCGAAGGCATTCTTCTTCATCGACATCCAGAAAATGCAGGAGATGAGGTGCTTTCGCTTCTTGGGAGAGGTTTAGAACCCAAGCTCTGTCTGTGATTCGATTGCCTGCGAAATCCAGCACTACGGACGCGCCTGCTTTGAGTGTGTCGACGATTAGTGGCGCCATGACGATGCGGCATCGCGCGGACCACTTCAGGTAGTCCTGGAAGGATGTGATTCCGTCGGAGAGTTGCGAGAGCCAGAGGTCCTCGCAGAAGAAGACCGCGTTGTGTTCGGTGGCGAGCTTTCGAGCCAGCGTAGTTTTACCAGCGGCGAGTCTGCCTGAGATGAAGTGAAGTGTGCCTGGATGCATCGTCTTCTACTCCGGATTGCATTTCAA
Organism: Terriglobus roseus; assembly: GCF_900102185.1. NCBI lineage: Bacteria > Pseudomonadati > Acidobacteriota > Terriglobia > Terriglobales > Acidobacteriaceae > Terriglobus > Terriglobus roseus. The sequence goes on from NZ_LT629690.1 coordinate 1,652,723, forward strand.
AGAGAAACCCCACGCCTCATTGGAGACGTGGGGTTTCCGTTGAGGCGTGAGACGTTAGCGGTCGATTTCGCCGAGAACGATGTCAATGGAGCCGATGACGGCTACGACGTCGCCGAGGAGCTTGCCTTTGCACATGGTTTCCAGCGACTGCAGTGTGGCGTAGCTGGGGTTACGCATGTGGCAGCGCAGGGGCTTGGCTGTGCCGTCAGAGACGACGTAGTAGCCCATGACGCCGCGGGGTGATTCCACCGTCTGGAAGACTTCACCGGCGGGGACTGCGAAGCCCTCGGTGACGATCTTGAAGTGGTGGATGAGCGATTCCATCTGCGTCTTCATCTGCTCGCGGTTGGGCAGGATGATCTTCGGCGCGTCGGCCACGATGGGGCCTTCGGGCATGCGATCAAGCGCCTGCTGGCAGATCTTTACCGACTCATACATCTCTTCGAGACGGATGACGTAGCGTGCCCAGACATCGCCTTCGGTGCGGATGGGTACCTTGAACTGGTACTTCTCGTAGCCGGAGTAGGGCATGTCGCGGCGGAGGTCCCAGTCCACGCCTGATGCGCGAAGCGGTGGGCCGGTGACGCCGAGGGCGATTGCGTCCTCGGGCGAGAGGTAGCCGACGCCCTTGAGGCGGTTGATCCAGATGGGGTTGCCGCTGAGCAAGCCTTCGTACTCGGCGATCTTCGACGGCATGATGTTCAGGAACTTCTGCACGCGGGCGAACCAGTCGATGGGCGGTTCCATGGAGAGGCCGCCGATGCGGAAGTAGCTGGTCATCATGCGCTGTCCTGCGACGGCTTCAAAGAGGCGGAGGAGTTCTTCGCGCTCGCGGAAGCAGTACAGGAAGACGGTGAGCGCGCCGATGTCCATGGCGTGCGTGCCGAGCCAGACGAGGTGCGACTGGATACGCGTGAGTTCGTTCAGCAGGATACGGATGGTCTCTGCACGTTCCGGAATCTCAAGGCCCAGGAGCTTTTCAACCGCCAGCACGTAGGCCAGGTTGTTGGTCATGGGGCAGAGATAGTCGATACGGTCCGTGAGGGGAACGACCTGCTGGTAGAACTTGGCTTCGGTGGTCTTCTCGATGCCGGTGTGCAAGTAACCGATGTCAGGCGCGAGGGAGACGACAGTTTCGCCGTCGATCTCAAGCACGAGACGGAGCACGCCATGGGTGGACGGGTGCTGCGGTCCCATGTTGAGGACCATGGTGTGGTCGCGCGAGGGGTCCTGGTTGTGGTGGCGCGCGTCTGCTACGACGTCGTCCACACCGGGGTTGATCATGTCAGGAGCGGCTACGGGTGCCATCTTGCCTCAATCCTTTTCAAGAGCGAACGCAGGGTTCGCAAGGTTGCCAGTAAAGTACGCGGAGTTTAGCGGTAGCCCTCGACGGGGTAGTCCTTGCGCAGCGGATGGCCCTTCCAATCGGTGGGCATCATGATGCGGGTCAGGTTCGGGTGGCCGACGAGGCGGATGCCGAACAGGTCCCATATCTCGCGCTCGTAAAAGTTGGCGCTGGGCCAGACGGAAGTGATCGAGTCGATGACCGGATCTTCACCATCGAGCAGGGCCGCGAGGCGGATGCGCTGCTTCAGCCCCATGCTGACGATGTGGTACGTGACCTGGAAGCGCGGCTCGCTGGGGTACCAGTCGACTGCCGTAACGTCCTCGAGGAAGTTGTAGCCAGCCTTCTGCACGGCAGTGGCGGCGGCGACGATGTTCTGAGGGGCGACGTAGATGGTGAGTTCGTCGCGATCAAACTTGGCCTTCACGGCGAGGTCCGCAAGCGCGACTACGGCCGGGTTGTCGGCCATGTGTTCGCGAACGGCTTCGAGGGAGAGGAGAGCTTCTGCCATTTAGAGGTCCGCCTTGTCGGTGCTCCAGTCGAGCACGCCCTTCTTCCAGACGTAAAACAGGCCTACGGCGACGAAGCCGAGGTACACGATCATCTCCCAGAAGCCGAAGAAGCGCGATCCTGTGATGTGGGGGAGCTGGCGATAGATGACCGCCCAGGGAAGCATGAAGACGGCTTCCACGTCGAAGAGGATGAAGAGCATGGCGACCATGTAGAAGCGGACCGAGAAGCGTCCGCGGGCGTCGCCGACGGGCTCCATACCGCACTCGTAGGCGCCTGCCTTGACCTTGCTGGCACGCTTCTTACCGATGAAATACGATCCGACGACCATGCCGCCAGCGAGGCCGACGGCCACCAGCAGCTGGAAGGCCAGCGGAAGGTAATTCCAGATATAGGGATGTGACGTGTTCATGCCATCCTCTGAATTTTCTTTAGTTCCGATTCTGATTCTAGTCGCAAGTGAGGCGAGGCGAAAGACAGCGAACCATCAGGGTGTCAGCGTTTCGTCTTTCCGGCTTGATTTGGCTGATATTGGAAGACCTGTTCCAGCGGAACTGCAAAGACGGTTGCGATGCGGAAGGCGACTTCGAGTGACGGGGAATACTTGTCGGCCTCGATGGCGATTACCGTCTGGCGGGTGACGCCGATGCGGTCGGCGAGATCCTGCTGCGTCATGGAATGTTGTCCGCGCAGGTCGCGGATGCAGTTGCTGATGCCCGCCATTAGACGGCTCTCCGATAGGCGATGAGCTGGGTGACGATGCGGACGACATCGGCGAGAACGAGCATGCCGAACATGACGGAGAGAAAGTGGATGGCCATGTGTTCGGCGTGCAGCCCAACCGACGCGGCATGAAGCCAGAGCATGCCAAGGGCAACGACAACAAAGCTGACGAAGGCCAGATATCCGGCGCGGTAGCCGCGAAGGCGGATGATGGCATCGCGCTCGTCCTGCAGACGGTTCCGTGTGGCTGCGGCGATAACGATCTGCAATATGATCTGCACCACGATCAAGAGCAACAGTGTTCCGGCAATGCGTCCGAGTGTGTTCGTGCGCCCGTTTTGCATGACATACGGGACGTAGACGGCGACGTCGGCAAAGAGCATTCCGTAGAGTGAGCGCTCTTCATAAGTGAGGCTTGGCATGGTCGGCTCCGTGTCAAAAATATTTGACATGGATGACGCTACGACTGCTGTGATCTTGTGTCAAATATTTTTTACATTTCCATGTGTAACTTGCCCTTACCAAGGCATCCGTGACAGGCGAACGCGCTTACGTGATGATTGGATATGCACGATTTTCCGCGTTTCATCGAAGGCATATCCGTTCATTGGTGGCCGCTAATGAGTTGCGGAATTTTCACCGCGCTGTCGTTCATTGCGGCGTTTAAGAACAAAGACAATCGCTGGGTTTGGAAGTCCATAGCGGTTGCAGCAGCTGTCCTTCTATTCGTGTCCACTTATCTCGCTTGGGATGATGAGTACAAGAGGGCTGAAGCAGTATATAAACCTGAGGCATCGCCAACGATCACCGTAAATGTTCCACCGGCCACGGTTCCTATGTCCAAGCCGCACGAAGACAAACCGCCAGCCAAACCTCACGTTACGTTTCATCAAGATGACATGCCGAAACTGGCTCAGCAGCCTTATTTGGGATTTCCGACGATTGCCGTCGAAGTGACCATGCACGGCTACGCAGAGTCTCCTGTATTCGAAGTCACATGCAAGAAAGCGTGCCTCTTTATTCAAGCTCAGTATCTAGGAGGCGCAACGAAGATCGTGCAAAAGAGTACTAATGGAAATTCGCAGTTTGTACTCCAAACGATCATTCCGGCTTTTATGAAGGATGGAGACCAGACGGAGATACAAGTCCGCTCAAATGATGATGAGCGGATAGAAATCGCCGGAATCCGATTATTGCCTAGTGGAAGCTTGAAGTGAGCCACATTGGCTAACGGAAGAGAGCTAAGTATGCGTCGGCGATTGTTTGGCCGTAGAAGGCTGCGAAGAGGCCTGCGACTGCGAGGAAGCTGCCGAAGGGGAGTCTTGTTGCGGTGTTTGCTTTGCCTCGGATGAGCAGGAGAACGGCATACAGCGTGGCGAGGAAGATGCCGAGGGCCAGTGCCAGTGCTGTTGGTGCGAAGCCGAGGAAGGCGGCGATCATGGCGAGGAGTTTGGCGTCGCCGAGGCCCATACCGTTGCGCTTGCGGAGTGCTTTGTAGAGGGCGCGGATGGCGTAGAGCAGAAGGAATGCTGCGACGGCTGCGAAGATGTGGCTGAAGATGTGGAACTCTGGCCCGGTGAGGAAGACGTTGCCGGTGCTGCGGCCTGCGTTCGCGCTGTTGATGTTGATCTGATGTTTGAGGACGACGTCGTCCTGCTGCGAGTCGAGGAAGAAGGCCTGCATGCAGGTGATGGCAATGCCGACGAAGATGCCGCCGTAGGTGAGGTCGCTGGGCAGGATGTGTTCGCGCCAGTCGGTGACGGCGAGGCCGATGAGGAACCATCCGAGGCAGGCGGTGGAGAAGCAGCGGAGGGTGAGCTGCATGATCGGGTCGAAGTCAGCCGGAAGCGGATGGGTGAAGGGCCAGAAGCTGGCGATGAACCAGAGTGCGACTGCGAGTTCTACTGCGGGGTAGCGCCAGGAGATGGGCTCGTGACAATCGCGGCAACGACCGCGGAGTAGTAGATAGCTGAGTAGTGGGATGTTGTCGTACCAGTGAAGCTGCGCGTTGCAATGTGGGCAGCGGGAGCGCGGTGAGACGACTGACTCGTCTGCGGGAAGGCGAACGATGCAGACGTTGAGAAAGCTGCCGAGCGCGAGGCCGACGATGCCTGCGAGCGCGGGAATGATCCAATGGGACGGCACGGATTTCAGTATAGGTGTGGGTGTTGTTGGGCTGTTCGAATATGGGCGTGATTCGGCGTCTGTATGCAAGGCTTCGCGGCGAAGTGCGAGGGCGTCTCACGCTGCATGATTCGCAAACTTAAATCCGGTGAATTTCGTATTTATTCGCGCAAGTTGGATGAGAAGACGGGCAAGCGCAGAAACCTGGGAACGTTCTCTACGCGTGAGGCCGCTGAGAAGCACGAACGTGCGATCCAGTACTTCAAGCACGGCTGAGGCGATGTGTAGCCGCAGTTAAGATGAGGGGGATGTCATTCAATTCCTGCTTCCTCTCACGGGTTTCCGCGCTGCTTTCGTGCGCGCTTTTGTGCTGCGTGACTTGTAAGGCCCAGACACCTAATGTTGTTCCGGATGCGAATCCGGGGCGGCCTACGGTGTCTACACCAGCGACGCTGACGCCGGTGGGATATCTGCAGTTTGAGACTGGCGGCTTGTATGCTCGCCATTCCGGTGAGTTCTCGACTCGCTTCGAAGTGAATGAAGTGGTGAAGCTGGCGGTGCATGAGCGACTGCAGGCTTTGTTGCTGATTGAGCCGGTGGTGAAGTCGACGAAGTCTTCTTCAGATTCAGCGAAGCCCGGCGAAGTGTTTGTTGGAGCGCAGGGCGTGTTGATGAAAGGCGCAGAAAGCCGTCCGACGCTTTCGGCAAGTTACATCTATCGCACGCATGCGAGTCCTGCGCCGGAGCTGGATTATGGGACCTATCGCCAGGGTTTCATGTTGTTGTTGAGCGGCGATGTGAAGGGATTCCATGCGGATCTGAACGGGATGTTGAACGAGCAGATCAGCGATGAGACAGGTGCGCGTCGCGGTCAGTTTGGGCAGTCACTTGCCGTGTCGCATCCTGTGGGGCGGTTCATTGTTTCGGGCGAGTTGTGGCACTTTACGCAACCGTTGGTAAAAGGGAACGCCGTCGGCAATCTATGGTCGGCGGCGTATCCCGTTCGTAAGAATCTGGTGGTGGATGCAGCGTATGAGCATGGGCTAACCAGCACTTCCACGCGCTGGCAGACGACTCTTGGGATTAGCTATCTGCTGCCAAAGCAGTTGTTGCCGTGGAAGCATAGGGGCTAATCCGGCCTACTTGCTGCGTGCGCCTGCTACTGCGAGGCCAAGGCCAGCGACGATGAGAACGCCGGAGACAACGGGGCCAATGGGGAAGGAATGCTCCTCCGTGTGGCTGACCTGGATGGGGCCGAGTTTGGCGTCCTGCTTCTTTTCTTTGAATGAAAATCCGCCTGTGATCAGCGTGATGATGCCTGCGAGAACCAGCACAACTCCAACAATGGTGAGACCCTTCATGGAAACCCTCAACTTTTCTGAATTCAATGACCGGGTTTCTGAGACGTGGCAGAACGTGGCGGGGATGCCTTTGGCTGGCGGATTCCGGCGCTCGCCCGGCCTTGCTAACGGTTTTCGGCAGGCGTAGTCTCACGCTTACACGGGAAAGGAGGATGATCCAGCCTATGAAATGTGGAAGTAGTTTATGTGGTTCAACACGTGAGGTGACTGAGGCCTAGAGCGTTCCGCTCCAGACCTGGCTATCTTGCCGAATTATGCATGACTCCCGCCAATATGGGGGATTTGCACGGCTGACTCCGCCGAGGCCCTCCGAACGAGTGGACGCCTCAGGTCAATCTCAACAGTTCACCGAATATGAGAAATGGCCCGCATGCCTATCCGGCGCGGGCCATTTCTTTTTTGTTTCTTTCTTGCATCAGGGGTCTAGAAGGCGCATCCTAATTACGGATAGTAAATATCCGTATATGAAAAGTGAGGCTTTACCCATGTCCCTTCGCATTGACTACGCACACCAATCGCCTGAGTTGTTTCGCAAGTATCTGGAGATGAGCATGGCTCTGAAGAAGAGCAGCATCGACGAGAAGCTGAAGTCGCTGGTGGAGATTCGCGCTTCGCAGTTGAATGGCTGTGCCTTCTGCCTGGACATGCATGTGAAGCAGGCCAAGATTGCCGGGGAACGCGAGTTAAGGCTTTACCATGTGAGCATCTGGCGCGAGAGCAACCTGTTCACACCGAAGGAGCGAGCGGCGCTGGAGTGGACCGAGGCGGTGACGAAGCTGGGCGAACACGGCGTAAGCGATGAGATTTTCGATTCGGTTCGGAAGGAACTTTCGGAGAAAGAATTGACGGACCTGACCTTCGTTTTGATGGTGATTAATGGCTGGAATCGTGTGTCCGTTGCTTTCCAGGCGGTGCCGGGATCGCAGGATGAGGCTTACGGTCTGACGGCGGCAGGGCTGAGTTAATGCAACTTCGGAATCATGTGGAATGGGCTTTGCACTGTTGCGCGATTCTGGCTGGATTGCCGGAGGGCAAGTTTCTGCCTGCGAAGGTGCTGGCGGAGTTCCATGGGGTTCCGAAGGAGTATCTGGCAAAGGCGCTTCAGGCGTTGTCGCTGGCGGGGCTGGTGGAAGGAACACTTGGCCCCAATGGCGGCTATCGTCTGAAGCGTGCGCCGGAAAACATCACGTTTCTGGACGTGGTGGAGGCGGTGGAGGGGAAGGCTTCCACGTTTGTCTGCACGGAGATTCGTGGGAATAATCCTTGCCGCGAGCCGGGATATTGCGACACCAAGCCTTGCGGCATTGCGCGGGTGATGTGGGATGCGGACCGGGTATGGCGGGAAAATCTCGCCAGTGTGCGGATGTCGGATTTGATGGTTACTCTGCTTGAGGATGTGCCGGCTGACCAATTGGCGAAGAATGCCGAGTGGTTGGCGGAACGTAGCTGACCTGACAAGACGCCTTTTGCGTTTCTGGTGACGCAGGACACTGCATAAGCATGTGAACCGCTCTTAGAATGGAAGGCATGGAACCTCTCGTCATTGCAGGCAAGGCATTTCAGTCGCGACTGATTGTTGGAACAGGAAAGTACAAGGATGGACCGGAGACGCGCGATGCCATTGAGGCGTCAGGTGCGGAGATGGTCACGGTTGCGGTGCGCCGTGTGAATCTGGACCGGTCGAAGGAGTCGCTGCTGGACTTTATTGATCCGCAACGATACTTCCTGCTGCCGAATACGGCAGGTTGCTATACGGGCGAAGAGGCGATCCGCGCCGCTCGTCTCGGGCGCGAAGTGGGTATCTCCGACTGGGTGAAAATTGAGGTCATTGGCGACAAAAAGACCCTGTATCCGGACGTAGCCGGGACACTGTTAGCAACTGAGGTTCTGGTGAAGGAAGGCTTTACGGTTCTCCCTTATACCTCTGATGACATTGTATTTGCGAAGCGGTTGATCGATGCTGGTGCGGCTGCCGTTATGCCGTTGGGAGCGCCGATCGGATCCGGGCTTGGTTTGCAGAACACGGCGAACCTGCGCATCCTGCGGGAAATGATCACGGAAGTTCCGCTGATCGTGGACGCGGGTGTTGGAACGGCTAGCGATGCGGCTGTTGCCATGGAGATGGGATTTGACGCGGTGCTGATGAATACGGCGATTGCTGAGGCTCGTGAGCCGGTATTGATGGCTGAGGCCATGGGCAATGCTGTGCTGGCAGGACGGCAGGCTTACCTGGCGGGTCGTATGCCGCGGCGCTTGTACGCTTCGGCGAGTTCGCCGTTGGAAGGCGTTTCACGGTAGGTCTTAACGAGGATCAGGCGGAAGCCAGTGCGCGGGGATGAGCCTCAAGAGGCTGCACCTCGTGTACTGGCTTTGCTTCTTTGACCAACAGCCAGTAGCCGGCCGCGAAGGTGAGCAGGATCAACGGGCCGTCTAGGGCTTTGCGGATGAGCCAACTGTAGATGGCGAATGCGTTCAGGACTACGAATGCGAGGACCTTCAGGCTGTAAATGAGCCCGGGGCGAGTCGTGCTTCGTGCGACGCGCCAACCGATGATTGCTAAAGGAAGTGTGACGGCTGCAGCGTCGTATTCCATGATGCGCGGATTCAAGAGCAATACACCGACGAGAAGCACGGGACCCCATTGCTGAAGCGTGATGCGTCCACGATCGTAGAGGCGCGCACCGTAGAAAAGTGCTGCGAAGACGGGTGCTGCGTAGGCTGCGAAGAAGAAGTAGCAACCGGGAGCATAAGGGATGCCGCGCTTATAGAGGAAGCTGCTGAAGAGGCCGGCGGGGCTGCAACCGAAGTCGTGATTGAAGCTGAACTGGAGTTCTACTGCCTCAAGATAATGGCGGAAGAGCGATGGCATGAATACGGGTTGCAACGCATACAGGCCGACTCCTGCGGTGATGACGCCGAGGGTAGGCAGCCAGTTCTTCTTGCTGGAGAGCGGCGCGATCAGGATCAGTGAGAGCATGGGCGCTTTCACGCAGGTGGCGAAGAGAATCACTGCGTAAAAGGGAATCCATTGGCTGCGTCGCCAACCGAGCAGGGCCGTGGCGAAGATGGCTCCGTAGAGGATGTAGGCGATATTGCCGCTGAGGATGACACCGTTGGCGAGCAGCCCCGGGAAGAAGAGGGCAATGCCAGCGAGGTACAGCACGCAGGGTATTTCTGTTGTTTCTGCGAAGGTGACGCACACTGCAACAGCGCCAAGTGCACCCGCGAAATAGACCAGCCAGTACAGGATGATGAGGAACGTGCGCGGCAGGTGGCCAAGGGCCTTCAGCAGTGGGAGGGTGATGGGTGCGTAGACGTAGCTGTATGGCGGCGTCTGGTCGTTGGCAAGCTGTCCGTTTGCTGCGAGTTGCTGATGGTGTTGCTTCTGGATGTCTGTTGCGTCCTGGTACGGGTCATGGCCACGATCCATGCTGATGAGCGCGTGGTTGTAAACCTGCATGTCCCAGGCTGTGTCGTCGACCGAGGCCCAAATGGGCAGAGCAATTGCAGCAGCGAGCCACAGGATGCGGACGCCGAGGGGGATTCGTTTCCAGAGACTCCAGAAGCGTCGTGCGAAAAGACTCAATGCGTGACCTCAATGTTGCCTGCGATGGCAGGATCATAGGCTGGCCGCGCATCTGCAGAGTGGCGACGGACAGGCCATGTTACGAAGCTGCTCACCGATAGATTCCAGACAGACGCGATCATGATGCCTGCAAAGCCTGCCACCAACCACTCAACGCCGGACTGCCAAAGGGCGCGGGTAAAGATGAAGTTGGCCCATGCGCCAAACGAACATGTGACTGCGAATCGCATGATTCCCGGCAGAAGATGTTTGCCCTTCAAACGTCGGTCGCGGAAGGTGATCCGGTTGTTCAGAAGGAAGTTTTCAGACATCGCCAGGAAGGTGGCGATGATCTGTGCGGTGAGGAAGTGAACATGCCTCGCGTCCACCAGATAAAGCAGCGTGAGCAGGTGAAGAATAAGCCCGATGCAGCCGACCAGCATGAACAGTGTGAGATGCACGGGGATGACGTCGCCCAGCATCTTGTTCAGCACGAGGAAGAGATACTCGATGGCCACCGCTGCATCTAGCTTGCTTTCGCCATGAGTGCGAGCGCGGAAGGTGTAACCGACTTCTGTGAGGCTGACCGGGCGGCGTGCGGAACTGAGCATGTCGACCAGGATTTTGAAGCCTTCGCCGCGGACGTCGCGCACCACTTCCATGAGGAAATTCCGACGGATGAGGAAGAAGCCGCTCATGGGATCAGAGAGTTTGCAGCGGCATATCGTCTGGCTAAGGCGTTGTCCCGCGCGGCTGAGAAGAATGCGCGTCTTGCAGAACTCGCCCATGCTGCCGCCATCAGAATTGCGGGTGCCGACCACGACATCGTGCGAGCCCTGTTGCAGGCATTGGACCATGCGCGGAAGAATGCTGGAGTCGTGCTGGAGGTCGGCGTCCATGACGGCGAGCAGCGGCGCCTGTGAGGACAACATGCCTTCCATGCAGGCAGAGGAGAGTCCACGGCGACCGATGCGGTGAATGAGTCGAACACGAGGGTTCGTTTTTGCGTGGGCGGAGACAACGTCTGCGGTGCCGTCGACGGAGTCGTCGTCTACGAAGACGACCTCCCAGTTCCAGCCTTCAAGGGACGCAGATAGCTCCCGGATCAGGAGAGGGACGTTCTCCCGCTCGTTAAAGGTTGGTACTACGACACAGAGTTCAGGTGTCAAAAACGCCTCCACCGGATACAGCCCCCGTGTGCCAGCAAAAGCTGGATTCGGGCTGCTGTCTAAGGGAGACGTGAGTGGAAGGAATTGGATTACACCCCAGGCCGGGAGGAATCTTCCCGAGCCTGGGTAATTTGTTCCGAAATGGCTGGATTAGCGGAGAAAAACGCTCAGTTCGTTCGCGGCAGCTCGCAGATAGGGCAGGAACTTAGCCTGCATCTCCATCATGGGCATGCGCGGGGCATGACCACTGAGGTTGATGGTTGCAATGACTTTGCCGCTTGGTGCGTAGACCGGTACGGCCATAGAGCGGAGGCCGACTTCGTATTCCTGGTCGCAGACTGCGTAGCCGTTGCGGCGAACGTTGCGCAGGAGCATGCGGAGTTTTTCGACCGTGTTCACCGTACGAGGTGTGAACGGCTTCAGGACCACGCGGGACAGGTAACGCTCCACTTCGTCTGGCGGCTGCGACGCGATGAGGACTCGGCCCATGCTGGTGCAGTAGGCGGGCAGGCGGCTGCCGATGTGAAGATCGACGCTCATGAGCCGCTGCACCTGTGTGCGAGCGATGTACACGATCTCATCACCGTCGAGCGTTGCAACGGAGAAGCTTTCGTTCAGCTTTTCACTCATGCGTTCGAGGATGGGCTGCGCGGCAGAAGAGAGCGTGTTGCTGACGGTGTAGGTGTGGCTGAGCGACAGCATCTTTGGGCGCAGGGAATAACGCTGGCCGTCTTCAGAACCTACGTAGCCGAGTTTGTTGAGCGTGTAGAGACAGCGACGAACAGCGGCACGGCTGAGGCCGGTTTTGTTCGCAAGCTGAGAGATGGTCATCTGCGGCATTTGCTGTGTGAATGTCTCCAGCACTGTCAGACCACGAGCCAACGATGTCATGAAGTTGGCATCGCCCTGGTAGATCTCAAGAGCCTTTGCGGGAGAGACCTTTACAGGGGCCGCGGGAACGGCAGGAGTGCTGGGGAGGACGGCAGGCGAGTCAAGGACAGCAGAGTCAGACACTAGGCACCTCATGCAGTAAGCGTTCGAATAACGCGCAGACGAACGATAAACGCACTTTCAGTGTAACGCCGCTGCGGATTCACTGCAATTCTTCGCACCTGTTCACTGTCAGAAAACATCGACACGTTAGAGAGATAGAACCGCTCTAGAATGGAGACACTATGAGCTCGCTCGAACTTCAGGTTTCGCTTCCTTCCGCGCTGCAAAGCACCGTTGCTTCTACCGCTGCCGATTGGCAGAGTGGCAACAAACTGGGCCGTCTTTTTGCAAAGGACGCTTCGCTGTGGACCAGCGGACAGGGCTCTGATGATGAGTCGATCTGGCTGGGCTGGCTGGATATTGTGGAGCGCCAGTTGGGCGATCTGCAGTCGTTTGCTGCGCTTCGGGATGATGTGAAGGCTGCTGGCTTTGAGCATGCGCTGCTGCTGGGCATGGGCGGATCGTCGCTTTGCCCGGAAGTTCTGTCGCTGACCTATGGCCATCAGGCTGGCTTCCCGAAGTTGCACATTGTTGATTCGACCGATCCGGCGCAGGTTGCAGCCGCGCGTGCCGCCGTAAACCTAAAGAAGACGGTTTGCATCGTGGCTTCGAAGTCGGGTTCGACGCTGGAGCCGAACATTCTGAAGGATTACTTCTTCAGCGAGATGCAGAAGGAAGTGGGCGCTGCCGAGGCGGGCAAGCACTTCATCGCGATCACCGATCCGGGCAGCAAGATGGAAGCAGTCGCGAAGGCTGACGGTTTCCGTCACATCTTCTACGGCGATAAGACTATTGGCGGTCGCTTCTCGGCGCTGTCGAACTTTGGCATTGTGCCGGCCGCTGTGGCTGGTTTGGATGTGCCGAAGTTTCTACAGGAAGCCAAGCGTGGCGTGGATGCGGCACACACCGCAGAGATCACGAAGAACCCCGGTGTTCTGCTGGGTATCATCCTGGGCGATGCGCACAATGCAGGCCGCGACAAGCTGACGTTCTTCACGTCGCCGGAGATTTTTGACCTGGGTGCGTGGCTGGAGCAGTTGATTGCTGAATCGACCGGCAAGCTGGGCAAGGGCATTACGCCGGTTGATCGCGAGACGATTGGTGCGCCGAGCGTTTACGGCAACGATCGCGTGTTTGCATATATTCGCCTCAGCACCGCAGACAACACAGCTCTTGATGCGAAGGTGGATGCGTTAGCGGCTGCTGGTCATCCTGTTGTTCGTTTCACGATTGACGATGTGTATGAGCTGCCTGCGATCTTCTACATCTGGGAGATTGGTGTGGCTGTTGCCGGTTCGGTGATGGGCATTAACACCTTCAACCAGCCGGACGTGGAAGCTGCGAAGATCGAAACGCGTAAGCTGACCGACGAGTACGCTGCAACGGGCAAGCTGGCTGAGCATGAGCCGATTTTGGATGTGGACGGCATCAAGCTGTTTGCGGATGAGAAGTATGCGCTGACGCTTTCGACCACTGCTTCCGGCAAGACGCTGACCGACTACCTGAAGGCGCATCTGGCGCAGATTAAGCAGCACGATTACTTTGCGACGCTCGCCTACATCGAGATGACGCAGGAGCATGAGGACCTGATCCAGAGCTTCCGCATGAAGGTGCGTGACGACAAGACGGTGGCTACGTGCCTCGGCTTTGGACCGCGCTTCCTGCACTCGACTGGTCAGGACTACAAGGGCGGACCGAACACGGGTGTGTTCCTGCAGATCACTGCCGATCATGCAGTGGACCTGGCGATTCCGAATGCGAAGTACACGTTCGGTGTTGTGATTGATGCGCAGGCCGCGGGCGATCTGGCTGTGCTGCAGCAGCGCGGACGTCGCGCTCTGCGTGTGCATTTGGGTGCCGATGTGTCGAAGGGATTGGATCAGCTTGGCCTGGCGATCACGGAAGCTCTCGCGTAATTCACTTTCAGAACAACAAGAGCCGGATGCTTTTACGAAAGCATCCGGCTCTTTTATTTGGTAATGATGAAGTGCTGTTGTTAGATCGCGGCGAGCACTTCTTCCGGTTCGGGGCGAACGCGGAAGTCAGCGTGGGCTTGAGCGAATCGAATTGTTCCGTCTTGACCGATGACGAAGGTGGCGGGTAGCGGCAGCTTCCATACGCTGTCATCCGGCGCGGCCATGATGTTTTTGCCGCTATTGATGAACGGGATGTTCACCAGGATGGAGCGATAGTAGCGCTGTAGCGTCATCGATACGGCATAGGCAATGCCGAACTGTTCTGCGAGCACGCTGTTTGCATCCTGCAGCAGAGGGTAGGGAATGTCGTGCTGCTGGACGGTGAAGTCGCTTTGACGAAGTGTCTGCGGTGAGATGCCAACGAGCAGAGCGCCACGTTCGCGTACCTGGGGATAGAGGTCGCGCCAGACTTCGAGCTCGGTAATGCAGTAAGGATCCCAGCGGCCGCGGAAGAAGTTGACGATGACCGGCCCGAGCGCAAGCAGATCAGAGGATCGAACGATCTTGCTGCTGACGGCGTCTGTTAGCGCGAAGGATGGAGCCTGTGACCCCACGGGCAGGACGCGGTCTTCAATGCCGGTGCTGAAAAGTTCGGCAATGGCCTGCTCGCTGATGGCAAGCCGTTCAGGCTGCACCAGCTTTCGCGTGTTCTGTGTAATTTCATCGAGCTTGTCCTGCAAAGCGGCCATAACTCATTGTCTGATGTTTCTGTGTTTTGCTTCAACTAAGCTGGAGATTATGCAGCAGGCGATTGAGTTCATTCTGGAAGTAGAAAAGCTGAAGACGGTAACGCGGAAGGTAAAGCCGCTGGGGCTGGAGCGATATGAAAACTCCGCGGAACATAGCTGGCAGCTTTGCCTGTTTGCCTATTCGCTGGAGAGCTATGCAGCAGAGCCGGTGAATATGAACCATGTGATCCGCATGCTTCTGGTGCATGACATTGGGGAGATTGATACTGGTGACACGATGGCGTTTGTGGAAGGCGGATGGGTGGAGCGCAAGCGCGATGAACTGGCTGCGGTGCGACGCATCTTTGGCATTTTGCCTGCGGATAAGGCTGCGGAGTTGGAATCGCTATGGCAGGAGTTTGAAGCAGGAGAGACGGCAGAGGCACGGTTTGCGAATGCGATCGATCGCGCGATGCCCGCGTTGTTGAACCTGAACAACAATGGCCAGAGCTGGAAGGAAAACGGCATTAGCTATGACCGTGTGGTGAAGCGTATTCGGGGACAGATTGAGGAAGGATGCCCGGCACTTTGGCAATACATGGAGCCGCGTCTTGCCGAAGCGAAAGAACGCGGCTTCTTCGGAGCGTAGTTATTCTTTTGCGGCAGCTTCAAGATCGGCAATGATGAATTTCTTCATGCTCATCATGGCCTGCATCCCTTTGGGTGTCTTCACCAGATCGAAGATATTTTCCGGGACGATCTGCCACGCCAGCCCGAACTTGTCTTCCAGCCAGCCACAGGCAACTTCCTGACCACCGTCGGCCGTTAATTTGTTCCAGTAATAGTCAATCTCTTCCTGGTCCTTGCACATGACCACGAAGGAGATGGCTTTGGTGAAACGAAATTCGGTGTCGCTGTTGAGGGCGGTGAAGGAGAGGTCTTCCAGTCGGAACGAGATAGTGAGAGGTTTGCCACCGGGGCCAGGGAGGCCGCCTGTCTTCTCCGCGTCAGGAAAGACAGAGATATAGAAATCAACTGCTGCTTCTGCGTTGCCGTTGAACCAGAGAAACGGTGTGATCTTGTGCGTGGTTGTAATGCCCATGAACTGGTCGTCTCCTTAATGTGGACATTGTACACATTGGCATATACGAAAGGGGACAGTGTTTCGCTGTCCCCTTTGTTTGTGGGTGTGAATTTTCGTGTGACTACATTCCTGCCATGTCCATGTCATGGCACTGGGTGGTTGTCGCCTTCGCTGTTACCACGCGCTTTGCAGGCACAGGGGCTGGAGTGCGCAGGGAAGAACGCTTCTTTGTCGGTGTGGTGTTCAGCTTCGCCAGCTCTGTGGTGAGGCGTGCGAAGCCCTGTTCGCGTGCGGTCTTGTTGCCTTCGACCGTGTTGGTGGGGTCGACACCGGCGCGCATGAAGCCGTGGCCTGCGCCGTCGTAAGTGACGGGATCATACTTCTTGCCTGCAGCCTTCATTGCTTCGATGGTCGCGGGGATGGTGGCGTCGATGCGCGCGTCGTTACCACCGTAGAAGCCGAAGACGGGCGCGTTGATTGCAGCCATGTCTGCGGTTGCTGGTGGTGGGCCGTAGAAGACGAAGGCTGCGTTCAGGTCCTTGCGATGCGTGGCGAAGGCGAAGCTCTTACCGCCTCCCCAGCAGAAGCCAACCGAAGCGAGTTTGCCGTTGGCTGCGGGCAGCTTGGTAACGTAGTCGGCTGCGGCGTCGAGGTCGGCCATCACAACTGCGTTATCCAAACCGCTGACAGCCTTGGTGACCTGATCCTGCGAGGGGAAGCTGTCCGTACCACCGCCGTTGGGACCCATACCTGTGAGAACATCTGGAGCGATGACGATGTAGCCTGCTCCGGCCAGGTCATCTGCCATGCTCTTGGCCCAACCGCTGAGGCCGAAGATCTCAGGGATGAGGACGATGGAGGTGGCCTTGGTCTTCACCTCGGGATAAACGACGAAGGCGTCGAGCGGCTTGCCGTTGGCCTGCAGCTTGACGTACTCGTGGTGGCGCGGGGAGGCGTCGAGGCGCTTCACAGCCCAGTCTTGTGCGTGTGCAGCGGCTGTGGTTCCAAAAAGGATGGCGGCGGCGAGGGCGAACGCGCGGAGTCTCATGCGTTGGAGTGTAGGGCGTTCGGCGTGGAATGCGCAATGGGATTTGTGGGTTGTGACAAGGCTTTGACAAGCAAAAATGGCATTCGGGATCTTGGCTTGATTCCGAATGCCGATTGTCCGAATCGTATGACCACTTTCACCGCAAGCCCACACCGTAATTGGGATGTGGGCCACCGGCTTTGTGTTTAAGGCAAAGGCTTTGGACCGGATGGGGGAAACGTCGTGATGCTTACGATCTTGCCTTCGGGGGAGAGTCGGAGAGAGTCGTGGCCTTTGGCGGGAACGCTTCCATCGGCGAGAACGAGCGCCCATGTGAAGAGAGCTACATCGTGGTGTGAGGACATGTCTTCCACGGCAAAGTGTGCTCCCGGAAACTTCTTCCGAAAGCTTTCCATGTCGTTCAGGATTGCTTCGCGGCCACCCTGGAATTCGGGCGTCAGGTATTGGATGGAATCGTCAATGATTTGAGCCAGTGCTTGTTCTCGTTCTTCGCTCGATGCCAGCTTCCAGGCTTCGGCGTAGGTCTCGTACAGATTCCAGATCTGTTGCTTTGTCATTCGCGCTCCTTGCTGCAAGCTCCCCGTTACGTGGAAAGATTCATCACGGAAGAGGCTTCAACAGGAAGAAGTGTACGAACGGTCTGCTGACAGCATTGTGTCAGTAGGCCTAAAAGGAGAAAGGTGACATAGGAGTTTTGATCCCATGTCACCTCTCTTCTTTTTGCTTATGTCTAGCGGCCGAAGCCACCGCCCATGCGGCCCATTTGTCCCATCTGGCTCATCAGGCGACGCTGCATCTTGCCACCACCAGAGCCGAGGCCCTTGAACATCTTTCGCATCTGGCCGTACTGCTTCAGCAACTGGTTCACTTCCTGAACGGAAACACCGCTGCCTTCTGCGATACGACGACGGCGTGAGCCGTTGATGATTTCGTGGTCGATGCGTTCTTTCTTCGTCATCGAGTTGATGATGGCTTCAGTGCGGGCGAGCTGCGAGTCGTCCACGTGTTCTGCGGCCTGCTGCAGACCCTGGAAGGGGCCGACAGAGGGCATCATCTTGAGGATGGACTGCATGCTGCCGAGCTTCTTAATCTGGCGAAGCTGGTCGCGGAAGTCTTCGAGGGTGAAGCCGTCACCGCTGAGGGCCTTCTTGGCGAAGTCTTCTGCCTTGCCGCGGTCGAGCTTTTCTTCAGCGCGTTCGAGCAGGGTGGCGATGTCGCCCATGCCCATGATGCGCGAGACGATACGGTCCGGGTGGAAAGCCTCAAACTGCTCCGGCTTTTCGCCGGTGCCGAGGAACTTGACCGGCGCGCCGGTGACGTTGCGAATGGAGAGTGCCGCGCCGCCGCGTGCATCGCCATCCATCTTGGTGAGGATGACGCCGGTGATGCCGAGCTGCTTGTGGAAGGCGTCGGCGGAGTTGACGGCGTCCTGTCCGGTCATGGCGTCGGCCACGAAGAGGATTTCGCTGGGGTTGAGGGCAGCCTTGAGCTGCTTCATCTCGTCCATTAGCGCTTCGTCGATGCCGAGACGTCCGGCGGTGTCGACGAGGAGGATGTCGTTGCCGAAGTTGCGGGCTTCGCGGAGGGCTTCCTTGGCGAGACGCAGGACGAGCGGCGTGCCAGCTTCTTCGTCGTTGATCTTGCCGGTGTAGATCTGCGCGCCGACGGCCTTAGCGACGATGGCGAGCTGCTCACGCGCGGCAGGACGGTAGACGTCGACCGAGACGAGCATGGGGCGGTGGCCGCCCTTCTTGAGCCATGTGGCCAGCTTGCCGCTGGAGGTGGTCTTACCGGAACCCTGCAGGCCAGCCATCAGGATGACGGTGGGGGGCTGCGACGAGAACTTGAAGCGCGCGGTGTCCTTGCCGAGGATCTCGATCAGTTCGTCGTTGACGATCTTGATGATCTGTTCGGTGGGGGAGAGCGCGGTGGCCACCTGCGTACCGAGAGCTTTTTCTCGGATGTGGTCGATGGTGGCTTTGACGACGTTCAGATTGACGTCGGATTCGAGGAGCGCGAGGCGAATTTCGCGCAGGGCTTCGGAGATGTTTTCTTCCGTGATGGTGCCCTGACCGCGGAGGTTCTTAAAGGCGCGCTGCAGTTTTTCCTGAAGATTCTCAAACATGGCTTGTCACTTTTAAGTTTAGCAGTGGGGGCGGCTGGCAACATCTGTCCGTGGTTTTGAAGCGTCTATCTAAGAGAGAAGGTGACGCGATGAATCGACGGAACTTCCTACAGAATGCGGCGGTTTTTGGCGCTGCGGTGGCCGTTGGGTCGCGCTTTGCGGCGGCGAGCGGACCTGCCATGGTGAAGATTGCGACCTTTGACGCGGACGGCAAGCCGACTGGCGTGCAGACGGTGGCAAAGGTGCAGAAGTCGGATGCGGAGTGGAAGAAGCAGTTGCAGCCGATGCAGTACGCGGTGGCCCGGCATGCGGAGACAGAACGTCCGTACAGCGGCGCGACGTGGAATGAACATGCGCATGGCGTGTTTCGTTGCGTGTGCTGCGATCTGGCGCTGTTCCGGTCTGAGACGAAGTTTGAATCGGGCACAGGGTGGCCGAGCTTCTACCAGCCCATTGCAAAAGAAAATGTGAGCGAGAAGATAGACATGACGCTGGGCATGGAACGGACGGAGGTGCTGTGCCGGCAGTGCGATGCGCACCTGGGCCACGTATTTGATGATGGTCCACGGCCTACGGGGATGCGTTACTGCATGAACTCTGCGGCGATGACGTTCCACAAGACGGCATAATCAGCGGTATGGCAACTGTGGAACCGTGGCTGCGCGGAACGTTGAGTGAGATTGAACCGGTGCGGCGGGCTGTTCTGCATGCCCTGGAACTGGCCGAAGAAGATGTGTTGCGGTGGACCGAAGGTCTCGATGACGAGACGCTTGAAATGGAGCCGATGGGGCTGCCTTCCGTTGCGTTTCAGATGCGGCATATTGCGCGGAGCATTGACCGCTTGCTGACCTATGCGGATGGACGTGGTTTGTCAGAAGAGCAGATGGTTGCCCTGCGATCGGAACACGTTGCCGGGGCGAGTGGGGATGATCTTCGGCGTCAAGTTATAGAGGCGATTGCGAAGGTGCGTCCGTTTGCGATGCGGTTCTCGCAGGATCAATTAAACGAGTCGCGTGGGGTTGGGCGCGCTGGTCTGCCCACGACGCTGGCGGGGTTGCTGATTCACATTGCGGAGCATACGCAGCGGCATGTTGGACAGTTGATTACTACAGCGAAGGTGGCTGCGGCGTTGAAGGATGCTCAGGGGAGTTGATGGGAAAGATGCGGGCCGTGTTCAGTACAATCCTCAGCTGAATAGTCTCTTCAGGAGGTGGTCATCGTGAACGTTACTCGTTTGAGTGGTCTCCTCGCTTCGCTCCCGATCATTTTTAGTTTCAGCGTTGCCTCTGCTCAGGAGTCGTCTCCGGCGCCCTCGTTTGATGTGGTCTCTATCCGACAAGTGAGTTCAAGCGCACAACGCAGCAGTGACCAACCAGACATGGAAGTCCGGGCGAATGGATGGCGGTTGAACGATGAGTCGTTGTTCGCCGCGATTCTTAACACCTACACCCCGTCTGTAGGAAACGCGGCTTTTTATACCGTGAAGCAAATCCAGGGTGTTCCCAACTGGGCCATGGATGACTTGTATGTGATCGACGCTCGGATCGGAGAGAGCGACCTCGACAGGTGGCAAAACCCTGCTACTCGGGCTGATTTGCTTCACTCCATGATGCGCTCGATGTTGGCGGATCGGTGCAAGCTTGCTGTCCACCGCGAGTTAAAAGAAGTGCCGATCTATTCTTTAACGCTGACTAAAGATGGGCCCCAGTTTACTGAATCTGTTCCGGGGGCCAAGCACCCAACTGGCGGCCCCATTCCCGGGGGCGGTGAGTTTATTCCCAGCGACGGCCAGGGTGTGATGCACTTCTACGGAGCGTCTCTGAGCGCCGTTGCGGGAGTGTTGTCCAACATGATGGGACGACCGGTGCAGGATGCGACGGGACTTACGGGAAAGTACGATATTTCACTGAAAATGGCGTCGTTGGATTCGCCCGCTGGCAGCTCCGGGTTGTCTGTTTCCGAGGTAGCAAAAGACCTCGGCCTCAAACTCGTTCCCACAAAGGGGCAGGTCGAGATTTTGGTCATCGACCATATTGAGAAGCCATCTGAGAACTAGACAGGCATAGATGATCCTCGTCTACACGCGTGTGCTTCGCGCAGGAAAGCTAATCCTTCACCAGCTTGTAGACCAGGCCAAGGATGGCCGTTGCGATGAAGACCCATAGCAATTGGTACCAGTAAAAGAACGGAAAGCCGAAGAGCGTGGGGGTCTCGCGGTTATAGAGGCCGGGGAAGACGAGCGCGATGACGGGCAGCAGCAGGAGCCACAGCCATCCGCGGTTCCGCTTTTCGTTTTCGACTGGTTCCTGCATGCGCCAAGCATAGCGCAGATGCATTGATACGATGAAGAGATGAGTGAAAGCACGTCAGCGAAAGCTGGAGATGCATTCCGTGAAGCCGCAGCGATTATGGCGCGGTTGCGTGGTCCGGGCGGATGTCCGTGGGATCGCGAGCAGACCTTCGATTCCATCAAGCCACATACGTTGGAAGAGACCTACGAGGTTTTCGACGCGATTGATCGGCGTGCCTGGGGCGAATTGCGCGATGAACTTGGTGACCTGTTGTTGCAGGTACTGTTCTACGCGCAGATGGCCGAGGACGAAGGGCATTTCAACATTGACGACGTGGTCCGTGGGTTGAGCGCGAAGCTGGTGCGACGGCATCCGCATATCTTTGGCGACGTGGTTGCCGAGACAGCAGGCGACGTCGTTCAGACGTGGGATGCCGTGAAGCAGAAGGAGCGTGAAGGCAAGCCAGCGAAGGATGATGGATTGCTGGGCGAGGTGCCGCGCTTCGTGCCCGCGCTTGTTGAGGCTCGCAAGCTGGGGTCTAAGGCTGCCAAGGTCGGCTTTGATTGGCCGGATGCCAGCGGCTTATTGGACAAGGTACAGGAAGAGATCGCCGAGGTTCGTGAAGAGATGACGGCGAACCCTAATCCCGATTTGCTGGAAGAAGAGATTGGTGATCTGTACTTTGTGCTGACGAATCTTTCGCGGCATTTGCATGTGGATCCAGAACAGGCGTTGAAGAAAGCGAATACCAAGTTTCGCCGGAGATTTCGCGCGATGGAGCAGATGGCCGGTGAAGAATTTGCGGCATTGCCGCTGGACGAAAAAGATGCGCTTTGGAATAAGGCAAAGCTCAAGGAGAAGAGCCTGTGAGTGAGCTTCGTGTGGAGCAGTTGCATACGTTAGAAGAGTTTGATGCCTGCGTTCATTTGCAGCAAAAGACCTGGCAGTATTCCGCGGGTGAGTTACTGCCGCGTCGGGTGTTTTTTCTTGCCGATAAGTTAGGCGGACACGTGCTGGGTGCGTGGGACGGCGATACCTTGGTGGGATTCAACTTAGGCTTAGCTGCTCAGCGCAATGGCATGGGATATATCCATTCGCAGATGTTGGCAGTATTACCGGAGTATCGCAATAGCGGCCTGGGGCGCACGATGAAGCTTCGGCAGCGCGATATTGCATTGGAGCAGGGGATCAAGCTGATTGAGTGGACTTATGATCCGCTGGAAATAAAGAACAGTTTTTTTAACCTCGCGCGTCTGGGTGCTATTAGTCGGAGATATATTCCGGACTTTTACGGGGCATCGTCATCGCCGCTACAAGGTGGTTTACCTACGGATCGCCTCTATGCGGAATGGTGGATTGATTCGGATCATGCAAAGCGCGTGATGGCACGCGAGCCGATCAAAGAGATGATAGTTGCCAGTGTCTCTGTACCTGCCCAGATTTATGCGTGGAAGGCGGATGGTGACAAACATGCCGTGGAGACGCAATCACGGGTGAGGGAAGCGTTAGAGCGGCATTTTGCTGAAGGGCTTTCTGTCATTGGTTATAACCGCGCCGAAGACGGCACCGGTGTATTCCTGCTCGGATCAGCGCCGGCTGAATTTCCAAAGTATTAGGAGTTGATGATGAAGATTGATGCGATTGTTCTGCGCGAAATCAAGATGCCGCTTGTGCATCCCTTCCGTACCAGCTTTGGTTTGACGACGGATCGTCGCATTCTTCTGATTGAGTTGCAGAGTGAAGGGTTTACTGCGTGGGGCGAGTGCGTTGCGGGTGAGCACCCATTCTTTTCTGACGAAATGATCGATACCGCGTGGTTCATCACAGAGCATGAACTGGCGCCGCGGTTGGTGGGTAAGGATATTGCAGCAGGACGTGATGTTCCGTCACTACTGTTGCAGGTGCGTGGACATCGCATGGCCAAAGCTGCGCTCGAGAATGCTGTTTGGGATCTGGAGGCTCAAGTCAAACAAATATCTCTGGCGAAGCTGTTGGGCGGCACGCGCGAGAAGATTGCCTGCGGTGTTTCTATTGGCATGGAGATGGATATTCCGAAACAGCTTGACCGCGTTGCGAAGGAAGTTGCCGCGGGATATCAGCGCATTAAATTGAAGTGCCAGCCGGGCTATGACTCGGAGATGTTTGCTGCTGTACGTGAACGGTGGCCGGATATTCTTCTGAGTTGCGATGCGAATTCTGCTTATAAGTTGAGCGATGCGGATCACATTGCATCATGGGACCAGTACAAGCTGCTGATGATTGAACAGCCGCTCTGGTACGACGATTTCTATTTCCATGCGCAGTTACAGAAACGCATTCATACCGCGATCTGTCTGGATGAATGCATTCGCAATTCGCGTGATGCTCAGGCTGCATTGGAATTAGGCAGTGGTCGAATTATCAACATCAAGGTCGGTCGCGTGGGCGGCTTTACGGAAGCGATTGCTGTGCATGATGTGGCGCAGAAACACGGCGTGCCGGTGTGGTGCGGCGGAATGCTGGAGAGTGGCGTTGGGCGTGTGCAGAATATTGCACTGAGCAGCTTGCCGAATTTTTCGCTGCCAGGCGATGTCTCCGCTTCTGCACGTTATTGGACAGAAGACATTATTGAGCCGGAAGTTACTGTCAGCCGCGAAGGTGAGATTGTTGTTCCTCTGGCTGCAGGCCGTGGTTATGAAGTGCGACGAGATCGCGTGGAAGCGCTCACAGTTCGGCAGCAGCGCATTACGGCTTAACGGCAGGGATTGCCAGGAGGGTATTCACCGCATCGTGTACCGAAGGTGCGGTTGGAAGAAAGCGTACGTCTGTAACAGTCAGTGTTTGTTGATACGGCGCAACATGCACCATTAGCTCGCGGAGTTTTACATCCATCTTGATTTCCGAGAAGGCGTCGTGCGTAAGGCTGACTGGTTTCTGCTCATAAGAGAGGGTGCCGCCCTGGTAGACACGCGCCAGGATGCCGAACATGAGGTTCAAGTTCTGAATAATGCGTACCTCGATACGCGTTAGATGGTGCGTTTCAGCGTCGATCCAGATGCGTCCGGCAATGCCCATGAGCAGTGACTGGGTTGTAGAGCCAGGATGAAATTGGGGGTTGGGAGCGTAGTCAAGAACGACCTGCTGCCTTGGATAATTCGGAAGCTGTGGCTGTCCCGCAACGGGCGTGAACAGCATGGCTTTGGGCAGCGTTTTCATCAGCTCAATGCCATACTTATCGCTGCTTTCAGATTTCTGGCGGCGCTTGCGGACGTCCTCCGGTGTAAGTGCGCGAAGACGTGCCAATTCACCAGTTTCTTCTTCAGCTGTTAACGGACGTCCTTTAAACGTAAGGGTGCGGGAGATATTGCCGTCCTCGGTCTCGATGACTTCGCGGATGCTGTCTTCTTTTTGATCAAGGCGATGGATGCGATATTGCAAACCCCATCCGCGATGGTGGAAGTCGTCCAATTGGAATTGGACCGCCTGCTGAAGAATGGCGGAGATTGAAGACGGGCTGAGAGATTCTTGTGCCCGTGCAGTAAAGCTGGAGAAAAGACTGGTCATGACCAGCCACACAAAGTACTGATTCCGAACGATTCTCAACATGGGCGACGTCTAACTCTGCCGTAGGATGCCTTCCTAGCCTACTAGGTGACTTTGCAGATGCGGACTCAATCTCGCGTTGCCGTGCAGCCTGCACTTGATTAGACTCACCGGGAGGTCAAGAGGAGAGTGCGGACGATGGCAGTAGAGGGAGCAACGGTTCTGGGAAAATCGATTCATGTAAGCGGTGAAATTTCCGGTGCGGAAGATGTCATCGTTCATGGCAAGCTGCAGGGCAGCGTTTCGCTGAAGGAAAGCCGTCTAACAGTGGGTCCAGATGCTCAAGTAGATGCGGAATTGCACGTGCACGACGCGATTTTCATGGGCGAAGTGAAAGGCAATGTAACGGCGACAGGGCGAGTAGAGCTACGCAAGGGAGGCTCGCTGATGGGCGATCTCAACGCGGCTCGGTTGTCGATCGAAGAAGGTTCAGCGATTCAAGGAAAAGTCTCGCTTAGCGGTACGAAGGAATAGCGCTTTCGTTTTAAGCGCAGCGATTAACCGGACAAAATGCGCCGGAGGCAGAACTGGGGGTAGATGTGCGTCTATTTGGTGGAAGCGAATCACGTGGATCGGGAACGAAAGCGAGTGCTCGCATCCCCAGGCCTTCCAGTGGATGGACCCAGCTCCAGAAATCGCTGCGCGAACAGGAAGGTTTGCGAATCCTGGATATCGGTCCCACGTCGTCTACGAATATCAACTTCCTTACAGCGTTGGGGCACAGTGTGTACATGGCGAATCTCGTGGAGGATGCTATCGATCCGAAATGGGCGCAGCCGGATGCAGACACGCCTTTTCCTGTAGAGGATTTTGTACGTCAGAATCTGGATTTTGGCGACAGGCTCTTCGATACGGTGTTTTTCTGGGATGTTGCTGATTACTTCCCAACTGAATTGCGCGCGGCAGTCGTGAACCGTATTCATGAGGTAATGCAGCCTGGTGGGCAACTACTGGCCTTCTTTCATGTCAAGCCTGAAAGCGGGCTACAACGCTACCATCTGCGTGACGACGCCCAAGTCGATACCCAGTTTGCCGCGGAGGCCGAGGTGCGCAATACGCTGACCAATCGGCAAATTGAACAACTCTTCAACGAGTTCACGAGTTATAAATTCTTTCTTGCAAAAGACAATCTGAGAGAAGTGCTTGTAACTCGATAGGCAAGACAAAAGGGGAAGCCGATGGCTTCCCCTTTGTCTTGATCAATATTCCGATATTACTTCTGTGACTTGCGGGTTTCAGCCCAACGCTTCTTCTGTGCGTCGGCAATTCGCTTACGCGCCTCTGCGCTCAAAGTGCGCTTCTTGGGAGTCGCCTTGGAAGCAGATGTCGTGATGCTCTTGCGTGGACGTCCCACAGCCTTCTTTACCGCCGGGGCAGCACTGCTACCGCCAGCAAGCAATGCACGCGCCTGCTGCAGCTTTGCAATCTGCGCATCAATCTCTGCAAGAATACGATTTACTTCCAAGAAAACCCCCCGAAGAGCATAAATGCTCATTGAGACAAAGTTTAGATCAAAGACTGCCTATTTGGATACAGATTGGAGTAACACAAATCAAGACATAGGTAATCACTTTGTTGTCAGATTAGAAACTATCTGTACGGGATGAAGTAAGTGAATAGCCCGGATTTTCATCCGTATCTTCAAAACGGGAAACTGCTCCCAACCCTCGTCGCTGGCTACCGTCGTCAATCGCTGCCCTTAACTGCTGCGATGTTACTGTGCGATCGTTCGCATAGGATGCCGCAAGGCGAGTCAGCGCAAAGGACACAATGTCAGAGTGATGCAGATCATCCATGTGCGGATCTCGCCGCATATTCAGCCAGAGACGATGTACAAGTTGGACATCGCTGGCCGGAATAGTGGGTGCGTGAGGACCAATATGAAAACTCTCTGCCTCACCCGTTGGTGGTACGACATAGAAGGTGAATTGGCGTTTGGGTTCAGGTAATGCTTCCCACGCCTGGCCTACGTGATAGGCCTGCTCTTGAGCCGTTAATTTCGTGGATAGACCAGAAACTACCGCGGCTACGTCTAGAGAATTTGCCGTGCGAACAATGGCGGCGAAGATATCTCCTGCAGGAACTACCACTAGACCAATATGTTTGCCAAAGCTTTCTGCAACGGAGACAGCCTTAGTGAACAACATTTGTTCGTGCTCGCTGAAGAGCTGCTCAGAAGCGTCAACATATTCGGGCCCGCCTGCGCCCATCATTCGTGCCGCGAGAACGACGATGTCCTGTTCTTCCGTATCGGTGCGCGCCAAAGCCCATTTCAAAGCATGCGGAGTAGCAGCATCGCGCATGGTTACCAATACGCCGCCTGGACGAATGGCAAGATCATCACGACCGACTTCTTCCGAATGCTCTAACTGGAAGTGTTCCTTCATCTGACGTTCTGTTTGTTTATGACGGCGTTTGTTATCCCGTTCCGACAAAGAGAAGATGATGAAGAATCCGATGGCGAAAATAATTCCGCTAACTGTAGCTACTGATTTCGTAAAGAGGTTCACGACAGCTGTGGTGAACAGCACGAGGAAGACACAGAATAGGCCAATCGGCAGTTCGGTCTTACCAATGCGAAGGTTCACGGGAACCTTCGCGCCACGTTCGCCCTTATATTTCCAGCGAAGAACGAGCATTGCCAGCGCATTGAAGGTGAAGCTCCAAATGACGCCGAAGGCGTACGCTTCGCCGATCATGATGACGTCGCCGCGCGTTACTACGATGACGAAGAGCTGAATCAACGCCACCATGTTCACGATGCGGTAGCTGGTGCCGAAGCGCTTCTGTGGCTTGCGGAACCAATCCGCTAGTACGCCATCTTCTGCCACGCGCATAAGTACGCCCGTGGAGCCCACGATGGCGGTGTTCACGGCGCCGCCCAGAATCATGAAGCCGACGATCACTACGAAGACTCGGAAGGCAACGCGGAGCGCCAGCGGGCCGACCATGTACATCGCCATGCCAGCGATCAGGTTGTCACGGTACACGCTGACACGAACGCTGTCAGGAATGAGCATGACCGCCAGTAGAGAGCCCAGCCCAGTGAAGACCATGCTGTAAATGGCGATGACCAAAGCAGCGCGCTTAAGGTTCTTCAGCTTAGGATGTTCAATTTCGCGATTGACTTGTGCGAGCGATTCTTCGCCAGACATCGCCAGCACTGAGTGACCGAAGGCCATTAGGACGCCGAAGAGTCCGAGGTTCTTCGCGAACTGAGTGTTTTTCAGGAAGCCCAGAGCATCGGGGCTGAACTTGAAGTTTGCGGGTGTCGGGAACGGAGGTAGGGTGGCTCCGTTGTGTCCTACGCTGAACAGTCCCCAGCCAATAAGAATGATCACCATCACGGTGGTGACCTTCATGATGGTGAGAGCCTTTTCGCTGGATTCTTCAATGCCCTTGATGTTCTGCCACCAGAAGAAAAAGGTGATCAGAACGGCGATGAACGCCGAGGTATGGTTCACATTGAACTGGTGCGGTACGCCTGCTGCGTTCACAGCCCAATGGTGATACCGGGGTGAAGCTGCGGCCTGAGAGAGCAGGCCATTAAGAAGACCGACGATATATTGTCCGGCCGATACGCCTGAGATGGGGCCTGTGAGGACGTAATCGAACATCAGCGCGGAGACGCTGACCTTGGCGAAGGTGCCCCCCAGAGCCTCCTTCACGATGCGGTAGACGCCACCGCGTGTGTACATGGAACAGCTCTCCACGTAAACCGCTCGCACCGCATAAGAGAAGAACATGGTGCCCAGGATGAGCCAGGGGGCGGATTTGCCAACCGCCTCTTCCGCGATGCCACCCGCATAAAAAGCCGAAGATCCAAGATCGTTGAGAACGATGGCGGCCGCTCGCCAAAAGGAAATGAAGGTCAGCATCACAGAGGATGCGACCACGAGGCGAACACGATTCGGAACGGGTGGTGTGTAAGTGCGTTTCGACGCCATCTTGTACCGGGCCTGTCCGCTTAATGTGCCAAAGAATGCGCACACGCGAAAAAGCGCCCAGCGGTGAGTCTACTGCTGGCTGGGATGGCAGTCAATGATGTCGTGTCAGGTTAGTGCAGATTGTCTGTTGCGCTGTCTTGTTCGCCGTTGTCCGAAAAGAAGTCGTGCATGTCTTTGACCAGGGTGATTGCGACAACAATGGCCGAACCTCCCATACCGATAAGGAACATGGGGATGAGCACGTGGGACAGTCCGCGGATGATCAGATCCAGCATCGATGTTCATTGTAATCGCAACACGGGGATTGGCGAGGGGTGCTAGACTCCACGCGATGCGAGTCCTCTCGATGCGCGCTCTTGTTGCGCTTCTTCTGACCAGTTTCCTGCAGGTTGTGATTTTTCCCGTTGCCGGGCCACTGCCGGTGTGGCGCGCCGCCTTCTCGTGGTTCGCACTGGTACCGCTGTTGTGGCTTCTATTGGTGGAGGGCCGCGGGTGGAGCGCATGGAAATGCGCCGCTGTTGGCTATGCGAATGGTGTGCTCTGGTACCTGGGGACTTGTTACTGGGTCTACTCCACCATGCACATCTACGGAGGACTACCGTCTCCGGTCGCGGCGCTCGTGATGGTGCTGTTCTGTCTTTATTTAGGGCTTTACCACGCGCTGTTTGCGGGCTTATTGGCCGTGGCGAGAAGAGCGGGGATTACAGTGGCGCTGATTGCTGCGCCGTTTTTATGGATCGGGGTCGAGCTGGCCCGCGCGCGCATCACCAGTTTTCCCTGGAACCTTCTGGGCTACTCGCAGGTTGATAGCTATGCATTAACCCGGCTGGCTCCGCTGACAGGTGTTTACGGCATCAGTTTTGTGTTGATGGCGGTGAACGCGGCGATTGCTGCGGTGGTTGTATTGCCACGCAGGCGCATTCCTACCGTGATTGCATTGTGCGGTGCTGTGTTGGCGGCGGGTGTGCAGAATGTGGGCGGATGGATGGCGCCTCAGCGTCAGGCCGGTTCACAAAAGGCCGTGTTGATGCAGCCAAATCTTTCCGTGGGACAGGAAGAGACGGAAGACGCTGCGACATTGGCAAGAAACTTTGCAGGCCTGTCCGTGCAGGCAGCTTCGTTGGACGATTCTCCAACGCGCATCGTGTTATGGCCGGAATCTCCTTCGCCGTTTTATACGAACCGGCCCGACTTTCCAGCGGTCGCAACTCAACTTACTGAGGCAGTACACGCACCGTTGATTGCCGGATCCATTGGCATAGAAGCGGCTCCGAATGAACGACGCGGCTACCACGTCTATAACTCGGCGGCGCTATTCGTTCCGAACCAGGGATATGTCGGGCGATACGACAAGATTCATCTGGTGCCATTTGGCGAATTCACTCCGTACGCCAGCTTATTTTCCTTCGCGAGCGGATTGACGCAGGCCGTGGGCACTTTTGATCGAGGAAGCAGCCGAGTGCCACTGGGCGCGGACGGTCATCGTTATGGCGTCTTCCTTTGCTACGAATCCATCTTCAGTGACGAAGTGCGACAGTTCGTGGCAAACGGCGCCGAGGTGCTGACGAATCTTTCTGACGATGGCTGGTATGGCGATACCAGTGCACCCTTCCAACACATCAACATGGCAAGGATGAGGGCGATTGAGAACCATCGCTGGGTATTGCGGGACACCAACAATGGCATCACGGCTTCGATTGACCCGAACGGACGCGTGGTGGAGCGCATGGAACGCCATCAGCGCGGCGCTGCTGCCATGCACTTTGACTATCTTCACGACATTACCTTCTACACCCGGTTCGGCGATGTCTTTGCGTTTGTATGTGTGGGGATCGCGGTAGTGCTTTTGCTCTATGCGGTGACCCGGCAGAACATCGCGATAGACTGAAGAAGTTATGTTGACCGATCTTGAATACCAATACTCCCCGGTTCGTGCCCGCGTGCGCGATCTGCGGGAGTATCTTTGACTCGCCCAAACTCAAACAGCAACTGGAAGCCGTTGAGACGCAGATCGCAGATCCTGCGATCTGGGCTGATGCTGCACGTTCGCAGCCGCTGATGCGCGAACGGAAACGCTTGGAAACATTGCTTGCCGACGATGCGGAGTTATCGCGCCGCAGTGAGGATGTAGAGGCGTACTTCGATCTGGCGCGTGAAGGCGAAGACGTAGAAGCCGATCTATCCAAGGCGATCGAAGAGATTGATCGCTTTGCCGAAGAACTCGATGCGAAGACGATGCTCTCGCAAGAGAGCGATCCGTTGAACGCTATCGTCACGGTGCACCCCGGTGCAGGCGGAACAGAAAGCCAGGACTGGGCGGAAATGCTGATGCGTATGTATCTTCGCTGGGCTGAACGCAACGGTTTCAAGACGGAAATCAACGAAATTCAAGATGGCGATGAAGCAGGCATCAAGTCGGCAACATTCACCATCATTGGTGATAACGCCTTTGGTCTGATTAGTGGCGAGACAGGTGTGCATCGGCTGGTGCGTATCTCCCCGTTTGATTCGGCCAAGCGCCGTCATACTTCGTTTTCGTCTGTCTTTGTGTCGCCTGAAATTGATGACTCGATTGTGATCGACATTAAGCCGGATGAGCTTCGTATTGATACGTATCGTTCCGGTGGCAAGGGCGGACAGCATGTGAATACCACGGACTCCGCGGTGCGTATTACGCATCTCCCGACGGGGATTGTTGCTGGTTGCCAAAACGAACGTTCGCAGCACAAGAACAAAGAGAAGGCGATGAAGATGCTGCGGTCGCGCCTTTATGAATTTGAACTTGAGAAGAAGCGTGCAGCGAGCAAGAAGCTAGAAGATTCGAAGCTGGATATCAACTTTGGATCGCAGATTCGTTCCTATGTTCTGCAGCCCTATCGGATGGCAAAGGATCTGCGCACACGCGTGGAAGTAGGCGATGTGGACCGCGTGCTGGATGGCGATCTTCAGCCATTCATCCGCGGCTATCTCAAGATGCGTCGTGAGGGCAATATCCCCGCAGCGATGGTCGATGACATCGATTGATTCAATGGTTCTGCGGCGTAATGAACGAACGATAAGGCGATCGACGGAAAACGATGTAGATCGTGTTCTGGAGATATGGCGAGACTCCGTCGACGCGACACATCATTTTCTTTCGAAGGAAGATCGTGTTGCCATTGAGGGAGAGGTTGTCTCGTTCCTTCCGGACGTACCGCTTTGGGTCGCCGTCGATGAGAAGGACAGACCTCTGGGCTGGATGCTGCTTGACGGAGATCGCATGGAAGCATTGTTCATTGATCCGGTGAGTCGTGGCGAAGGCGTGGGCCGTGCGTTGGTACAGCACGCGCTATCGCTGCGCTCTACAATCTTCACGGACGTCAACGAACAGAACTTGCAGGCCGTTGGATTCTACGAGCATCTTGGCTTTGTGCCGATTGGACGTTCGGAACAAGATGGGCAGGGGCGTCCTTATCCCTTGATTCATCTGTCCTCCAACTCCTAAGAGCTATGACAACCAGCTATTTCACGTTAGAAAGATGTTTCTCCGTGAAGTAGCTGGCATCCAATGCTGCATGGTTAACTCCGCGCTGGAATCCGAACTTAAGAAACAACTCAAGGCGCTGCTGGATGGTGGGCAGGCGCACGCGAAGCTGGATGATGCAGTATCCAATGTGCCTTTTGATGTGCAGGGGAGAGTGCCAGAGGGATTGCCGTATTCACCCTGGCAGTTGCTGGAACACATTCGCATTGCGCAGAAGGACATCATCGAATTTAGCGACAACAGTGACGGCAGTTACAAAGAACTGAAATGGCCTGATGATTACTGGCCCAAGTCTCCGGAGCCGCCCGATGAGAAGGCATGGGATGCCAGCGTAAAGTCGCTGAAAAGAGATCGTGCTGCCTTTGAAAAGCTGTTGGCTGAGCGCGATTTGATCGAGCCATTTTCATGGGGTGATGGTAGCCAGAATCTGTTGCGTGAGGCTCTCTTGATTGCAGATCATGAGGCGTACCACACGGGCGAACTGGTGATGGCGCGACGTCTTCTGGGTGCATGGAAGCCGAAGAAAGGGCACGCGTGAACTCATCGGAAGATATCGAGAGGATGCTAGTGGCTAAGACGATTGCGGTTGTCGGCCTATCAGACGATCCGACGAAGGCGAGCCACTTTGTATCTGCTTATATGCAACGGGCGGGGAAGAAGATTCTGCCAGTGAACCCTGCCGTCACGTCGGTGCTGGGTGAGACAAGCTATGCATCCCTGAGCGAACTTCCTGAGAAGCCGGATGTTGTGAATGTATTCCGCTTACCCAGGGCGATTCCCGCGATTGTCGACGAGATGATTACGCTTGGGTTAAAAGCTCTGTGGGTGCAGCAGGGAATCCGAAACGAGGAAGCCGCTCGTAAGGCCGAAGCAGCCGGTATTCATGTCGTGATGGATCGTTGCATTATGGTTGAGCATCGGATGCGTACGCGCTAAGATGCGTCGCGCCACTACAATGAATGCAATGCACTCACTCCGTAGATTCCGCCTCCTTGCCGCCCTTTTGCTAACCCTATTTCCGGGTTGTCTTTTTGCGCAGATTGGAACTGTGGTGGGCAATGGCGGGCCGGGGCCTGCCAAGGCTCAGCACCTTACAGTGGAGATGATCTCCGCCGGCCCACAGATAGCCGCCGAGGGAACGCAGACGGTGGCGTTCGTCTTCTCCATGGAGGAGGGGTGGCATGTGTACTGGAAGAACGCCGGGTTTGCCGGGTTTCCTCCTAAGGTGAAGTGGACGGTGCCGGACGGCATTACCGCTGGGCCCCTGCAGTTCACCGCGCCGGATCGCTTGCCGCTGGATACGACCGTGGACTACGGCTACCAGGATTCGGTGGCTTATCCCGTGACGATCGAGGCGGGGAGCAAGCCCAAGGTGGACAAGAACGGCAATGTGCATCTTGGCGCCGAGATCAGCTGGCTTGTATGCAAGCAGGTCTGCATTCCCGGAAGGGCGAACCTCGGGCTGGACCTGAAGGTGGCTCCGGTCAGAACGGCCGTCAGTCATGACGGTGAGAAGGTGGGCGAGCTTGGTGCGGCGCTGAAGGGGATGCCGAAGCCATTGCCGCTTAGCTTCCGGATTAAGGCGACCACTGCAGGGGACAGTATTGTCCTGACCGCGATTACCGGCACGCGCGAGACGGATGCCGAGTTCTTCCCAGCAGAGCCGGATGTGATCGCCGATGTGGCGCAGATCGAGACCGACATCCTGGACAACGGAGCCCAGATCCACTTCACTCGCTCGCCGAACGCCAAGACTCCGCCGAAGCAGTTAATCGGTGTACTGAAGCTGGCCACAGAGGAGAGCTACGAGATCGATGTACCCATCATGCCTGGGCCTCCGCCGGTTCATGCGGGTTCAGGGAAGCTGGGCACGGCAACGGCAGTCGGCGCTGCTGCGCTGGCGTTTCTTGGTGGTGTACTGCTGAACCTGATGCCGTGTGTGTTCCCGGTGCTGTTCCTGAAGGCGCTGTCACTGTTACAGACCCGGTCGTCACAGAAGCAGCATGTGCGTGCACATGGCGTGGCGTACACGCTGGGTATTGTGGCGTCGTTCTGGCTGGTGGTTGCGGCGCTGTTGGCGTTGCGTGCTGAGGGACGTCAGCTGGGCTGGGGATTCCAGTTGCAGTCGCCGGGATTTGTCGTAGTGCTAACCAGCTTCCTGTTCTTCTTCGCTCTGTCGCTCGCAGGCATGTTCGACTTTGGCCTGTCGCTCACGAGTGCAGGTGATTCGCTGACCCAGAAGGGCGGTTACACGGGTAGCTTCTTTACCGGTGTGCTGGCGACGGTGGTGGCTACGCCTTGCGTGGGACCGTTTATGGGAGCGGCGATCGGGTTTGCCCTGGCGCAGCCTGCTCCTGTGACGTTCCTGGTGTTCACTGCGTTGGCGCTTGGTCTGGCAGCGCCTTACATGCTGCTGACTCTGAATCCCACTTGGGTAAGGCTGCTGCCGAGGCCCGGTGCTTGGATGGATCTGCTGAAGCAGATCACTGCGTTGCCGCTGTTCATCACGGTGATCTGGCTGGTTTACATCTACGGTCGTTTGTCCGCTGCGAATGGCATCTTTGCCATGTCGATGCTGCTTGGTGGATTGATGTTGGTGGTGATTGCGGCTTGGACGCTTGGTCGCTGGCCGGTTCGTAAGTGGAGTACAGCAGTTGCTGCGGTACTTTGCGTGCTTGCCATCGCCGTGCCGCTGTATGCTTCGCGCGAGACCAAGAGTGCTGTGACCTGGCAGACGTTCGACGCGGATGCTGTTGCCAAGGCGCGTTCGCAGGGCAAGGCAGTGTTCGTCGACTTCACGGCTGCGTGGTGCTTGTCGTGCCAGGTGAATGAGCGTGTGGTGCTGAAGTCCGACGAGGTGGAGAAGCAGTTATCGCAGCCGAACGTGGTTGCGATGAAGGCCGATTGGACGCAATACGACGCGAAGATCACCACGGCATTGCAATCTGCCGGACGCGATGGTGTTCCGACGTACATCGTTTATCCGGCGAACCCATCTGCACCGCCTGACATTTTGCCCGAGGTGCTTAGCAAGAGTGTTGTGCTGGGTGCGCTGGAGAAGGATTTGAAATAGCAGGTTGGAGGGTACCCCTCCCCCCTGTTTTTCTAAAATCGTCTTTCTATTGGGTTTACTGTTTGGGTGTCGCTAAAATCGTCTTCCCATTGGAGTTACAGGCAAAATCGTCTTTCTAAAAGAGTTAGGGCCGCGCTTAGCACGGCCCTTTCCTCTTCTGTTTCTATTTTAGTGGTTTCAGGGAAATAGTATGCCAAGTTTATTTCTTTTAGTTTGTTGGGGTTGAGTGGTTCAGGGACTTGACAGCACTTCGTGCGGTTCTCGACGCCTTCGGCGTGGACCAGCCGCGTGCTTCTTCGAGGCGCTCGGGGTGGAAGATATGCTCCTGTTTGTTTTGGTGGCGGCGCGGTTTTCAGTTCTTCTTGTAGCGCCTGCGTCGGCGTGGCGTTTCCGAGGACATCGTCTCATCATTAGCTGCTTAAATCACGCGGAACGACGTGGCCTGAACTCCTCCCGTATCCCTCTGGTGACGAGAACGGCGTTTCTCGGGACCTATCAGCGAACGTTCATGTCCTCTGCGATTTGCAGAAGATCTGGATGACGTCGCAGCGTTGGAGAGATCAGCTGTCGATCAAGCTCTACCAAGATGCTTCCTACGGCCAACGCCAACTTTTTGAATTCATCGTCGGGTTCAACGCCTTTGGCGCGATCGAGAATCTCCTGTAGAGCCATGTCACAAGTTTTTACTGAGTCTAGTAGCTGACGAGCTTGTGCCGGGATGGAAAAGAGATTGTTGGGATTGTCCGTAGTTGTACTCACTTCGGTCGGAGCATCTGAATCCCCGTCTGCGAGAATTGCGATCTCAACTTTGTCACCTGGGACGAGTGGAAAGCCTCCCCATGTTGAATGAGTCGTGTTCGGCTCAGCAGATGTGTCGACGGCGTTGAGCCAGACTCGATCATTCGACTCGGATTCAATACCATTGCTCAGACTGACATGAGCTCCGAGCCAGCCCGCGGCTGTCAAAGAAGCGCGAACTTTATGTTGACCATTTACCGCTAGTGAGAGTCGCATAGTCGGATTCTAGTCGTTACGCGCGAAGACCCGCAGCCGTGAACCTTTCCGTTTTTGCCTATCGCGCGGAAGAGGGTTCCACCTTGTAACCTCGCAGCACCTATCCACGCGTCACCGCATGATTGCGTAGGTCGCGCAGTTGCTTTCCACAATGTGCAGCGAGGAGCTTGTTACCCTGTGCAACGAGGTCGGGGCTGAGGAGTCCACAATCTGAAGCTTCGTATGTGAGCCTGCGAACGGCTGCAAGTCGCAAATTGATGGTTGACGGGGCGTAGCTACGCTGCTCCAAAGCGATGCGGTAGCGGGTCACGACTGTTTGTTGAAGGCGAGACGCGGCTCTGAACAGTACCACTCGGTGAAGTCGCGGATCGCATGTTCATATGACCGTCGCGAGTTTAAGGATGGAAGGCTGTTGAGGACCGCTGACTTTGAATAATCGAGATCGGGGAGCTTGAGGACACTCTTGGGCCTCTTAACTCTTTTCGCCATACTGACGGCCTCCAGCCGTGCCGAAAAGAATTTCTCAGAATGATCGGGCCTCATAAGTCGGCTTGTCGTCCGCAATCAGTCCCGCAAAATATCGCTCGGTGAGTTTCGTAAGAGGCTCGATCTTGCTGCTTCACTTCGTTTCGCCTGGAATGACGGCCTTGGCTGTAGGAGATTCGCTTTGCGAAGCTGGTTTGAGGTTATGGCTGAAGAGATTTTGGGCTGAGCGAGAACGATAGAGCGGGCCTTTGGCCCTTTGTTTTCGCGGGTGCTGGCCTACCTAGGCCTTCAGCCTAGGCTAATATCTTGTCGCGCCTTTGGCGCTTGCGTTCGTTGTTGCGCTTACTATTTCGTCGTGGCCATGGCGTTTGATCGCTGCGCGATACCCAGGTTAGCTTCGCGAAACCTGGGGCACCCCGGTTGCTTTGGGGATACCGTTTTGATCCCACGTCTCAAAGGCGAGACGTGGGGCACCCACATTCTCGTGGGGGATAGGAATGCGGATCCTTCGGCTTCACTTCGTTTCGCTCAGGATGACGGCCTTTGGCCGTATGAGCATCGCTTTTGCGAAGCTGGTTTGTTTTTGTGGCTGAAGAAGATTTGGGTCTAGCGAAACGATAGAGCGGGCCTTTGGCCCTTTGTTTTCGTACGAGACCGTCTACCTAGGCCTTCGGCCTAGGCTAATATCTGGTCGCGCCTTTGGCGCTTGATTCGTTGCCGTGTTGGCTGTTTCGTCGCGGACATGACGCTTGTTGCTGTGGTTTGTGTGTTGTTGAGATTTTCTTTTGTATTGCGGCGGCTGAGGGCTATAGGCAGCAAGGGAATTGCTGTTCGATGGTTTTCTTGCTCACGATAAAAAGCCCGTCATCCTTTTTCGGATGACGGGCTTTGTTTGGAAGTGCTTTGTGGCTATGCGTTCTTCTGACGTTCGAGTGCGTTTTGCAGAACGATCTCAAGTGCTGGCTTTACGCGGGCGTATTGCTCTTCTGTGATCTTGCCGGTCAGCTTGTCGCTTTCCAGTTGGAAGAGTTCGTCGCGCAGGACGCTGAGAAGGTTGGCGGGAGCCACGTTGGCGTGCGACGGGACAACGGAGGCCGTGGTGGGGCCGTTGCCTGTGGCGGGAGTGGTTGCCGTTGCTTGCGCGTTCTGCGGACGCGAGAGCAGGAAGCCTGCGCCTGCCGCGAGAAGGAGACCCACGCCTGCGATGATCCACCACTTGTACTTGGAGAGCGGATCGGGAGTGTCGATGGGGTTGCCGAGGCCGCCGCCGGGCTTCTCAGCCGATGGGCCGGTGGGCTGTGCCTGCATGGGGCCTTGCGGTGCGCCTGCTGCGCCGGGCTGTGCGGGTGAGCCTTCGGTGGTGTCGGTGGGCTTGGGGAGCTGGCCGTTGCCGCTGACGGTGAACTCTGCCACGTCACCTGCGGCGAGGTTGCGAGCGACGAAGGTCTGCGCGTCGACCTCATCCTGGATGGGCGCCCAGGGGGTGCTGCCGCCGTCAAACTTCATCTGCTTCGGCATCATGACGATGACGTTGTCTGCAGGCATGACGGTGGTGGGGGTGAGCTTCATGCTGCCGGAGTAGGGCACGTGATAGCTGACCTGAAACTGTGTCTGGCCGCCGGGACGGATGGCGAAGTTGAAGCTGTAGTGGCCCTTCTTTGCCAACGGCATGGGCTGCGACTGGACGGTCATGCCGCCGGGACCCTGGGCTGCGCCGCCTTCGATGACTGCGCCATCGGGAAGGGTGAAGTCAAAGGTGGCTTCCGGGGAGAACTGCGTCCTGGGCGGTGTGGATTCGTTCTTGAGGAAGAAGTGCTGCACGATGCGCAGGTTCTTGTTTTCAGTGTCGGTCTGCAGACGCATGACGTCCGCTTCGAGGCGCACGCCGGGAACTTTGGCGGCGACGCTGTAGACGTCGATGTCGACGGAGGTGGTTCCCGGAGGTGCTGGCTTGAAGTAGTTCGCGCCCTCGTGGGTGACGCGGACGAGGTGGATGCCTTCGTCGGGGACGTCGAGCGAGAAGTGGCCCTTGGCGTCAGAGGTGGTGTGCGTGGCTTCCTGCATGCCCTGCGCAAGGCGGATGAGCGTGACGGTGTCGCCAGCGGACGGCTTGTTGATGGTGCCGTTGGTGACGGTGCCGGTGATGGTGCTGGCGGCGAATGCGGAGAACGGCAGCGCGAGGAGCGCCGCGAGGGCTTTGAGTTGGAAGTGACGCATCGCCTTTTAGTTTAACTGCGATGGGGCAGATTGCCGACTGATGAGGGCTTGTCTGTCCGCCCGAACTTTTAAGCGCAGCCCGAGAAGTAGCCAGCTTACACCGGCCACGATAAACAGCCGTGGCTGTTTATCGACTACAGCCGATACGCTAAATCCGACAAGGGCAATTGCGTAACCGGCGATCTGCAGCACTTCAAGATTTAGAAAGCGACAAGGGCGGTCACTGTGCGCGGTTCGCCAACGAAACCAGATGTAGTTTCCTGCAATCGCAATGACGAGAGTCAGAACAGCGAGCTTCCAGTATTTGAAACCGGAGGACAAAAACACTGCCGAGACTACTAAGGCGCCTAGATTCCAAGCCGCAATCGGCACAACGGATTGCAATCGTTTAAGAAAGGCAATGTCTCTGTCCATAACGCGGTCCTACAGTTTAGAAGACTTCCTTCGAGCTTAGATTTGCAAGGATTTCTTTGCGGGTGCGCCATACGTCGCGCCACTGTTTCTTTTCGGCGAGTGGTAGTTCGTCGGTGTGGAAGGGCGAGCCGAGCTGCGAAGATTCGCCGTAGTAGACGAAAGTCTTGGCTTGCTTGACGCCGGTTTTGCTGAACTCGAGCGCTACGGTGAAGCCGTCGCCGTGGACGGGGGTTTTGGTGCCGTTGAGCATGGGGCCCCAGGTAATGACGCGGAAGATGCCGAGGTTGCCGGGGCCGCCGTTGCCGGGGAGGCTGACGCCGTTGATGGCTTCGCCGCGCGGGGCGGAGGTGTTGCCGTCGGACTGGCCGTTGATTTCAAACTTCATGACTTCGCCCCAGG
Organism: Terriglobus roseus; assembly: GCF_900102185.1. Lineage (NCBI taxonomy): Bacteria > Pseudomonadati > Acidobacteriota > Terriglobia > Terriglobales > Acidobacteriaceae > Terriglobus > Terriglobus roseus. The sequence goes on from NZ_LT629690.1 coordinate 1,692,360, forward strand.
GGCGGTCGGGGGCGCCGTAGGTTTTGGCGGTTTCGTCGTAGGCGGCGTCGAGCATCTGCGCGGCGAGTTTGGGGTCCTTGATGCCGCGTGGGGTGGTGAGTGGCTGGTTGTAGTCGTAAGGGACGGCGAAGTTCTGCATGGACTTGGGTGTCTGCATGCCGACGGTGGGGCCGATGAACTTCTGCGCCCAGACGTAGAAGAGGAATGCGCCGCGGGAGTTGGCTTCGGTGGTGTGGTCCCAGTTCTTGAGGATTTCTGCGGCCTTCTTTGCCTTGGGTGAGCCGTATTGCGCGACGGCGGATTGCAGGTCGTCCATCATGCGGTCGGCCATCTCCATGCGGGTGGAGAATTTTTTCTGCAGCAGCATGTCGAAGGTGAATTTCTTGTCTTCACTGAGCATGCGCAGCGCGCGGTCAGAGCGGAAGAGCGGGAAAAAGGATGAGACGTATGCCGGGTACTTTGCGCGGTCGATCATGGTGGGCCATGCGGCGTCCCATGGTGGCTGGTTGGAGTTTTGTACGTAGCCGCTGGCGGGGTCGACCTGTTTGGGGAGTTCGTCGTAGCTGAGGATGCCGTGGGGCTTGGTGGTGGAGATGGAGCCGTCGACGGGCTTGGTCCACATGGCCCAGTCGCCGGTGCGACGTGGGACGTTGGCGTTGAAGAGGTATTCGATGTGGCCGTCGCGGTCCGCGTACAGGATGTTGTACATGGGGACTTCGAGGCGCTTGAGTTGGGTTTGGTACTCGGCGAGGTTGTGCGCGGTGTCCATCTTCCAGTACTGCTCGAGGAAGAAGGGCTTGTCGAGGCCAGCGGCGTAGAGAGCGATGGGAATGCCGTTGTCGCGACGGACGATGGGGCCGTGGACGGTCTTCTGTACCTGCACGATTTCGGTGGTGAGGCTGCCGTCCTTCTGCTTGATGCGGAAGGGATATTGTGCGGTTTCGTACTTGAGGACTTTGCCGTCGTAGAGGTAGCCGCCGTCCTGTTCCTTGATGGCGAATTGCAGTGCGCCGTTGTTGGTGTTCACGGTGTTGGTGATGGCGACGTAGTCCGAGAAGCAGAAGCGCATGACGGGCAGGCCGACCTGCGATGCGCCGAAGAGATTGATACCGGGCGCGACGAGTTGCGCTTCGAAGTAACTCTGTTCGCCTGCCATGGCGAGGTGCGGATTCATGAGCAACATTGCGTTGCCGCTGGCGGTGTGCGAGGGGGCGATGGCCCAGCCGTTGGAGCCGTCCTGCATGTCCATGTTGGTGGGCGAGTAGGGCGATTCAGGCATGCGGAGTTCGGCTGTTTCGGTGTCGCGCGCGTTCATGAGGCGGTTGCTGGCGACGAACTCGAAGTTGACGAAGTGATGCGTGTGTTGGACGATGTCGAGCGCGGTGATGGGCAGGACTTGTTTGGCTTCGGCGCTGAGTTTGTCGGGGTGCTTGGCGGCGTAGGCGTTGATGCCAGCGGCGAAGGCTTCGAGGTAGCTGCGGAACTCGGGTGTCTGCTGCGAGAGCCACAGTTGTGAGCGCTTGGGGACTTCGTTAAGCAGGACCCAGCGGTCGGTCTTGAGGTTTTTGTCTCCGTCGCCGGGCCCGTAGATTTCACTGGAGCGGCCGCGTGATCCGGCCATGACGTGCATCAACAGTTCGCCGTGGGCTTCGGTCTGCGCGTAGCCGTAGAGGTAGAACATGTCCTTGGTGGACTTGGCGAAGATGTGTGGGACACCCCATTTGTCCCAGAGGATCTCAGAGCCTTTCTGCGGTTTGTACTTGGGTTGTGCAAGAGCAGGGAGGCACGCGGCTGCGATGAGGGCAGCAGAGAGAATACGGCGGCGCAAGGGCATGGACGGCTCCTCGTGTGTCGCTGAGATGAATGGGGTACTGAGGGGAGATTAACAGATGGGGGATATCTGCAAGAACCGCCATCTGTGCGATGGCGGTTCGTTGTTATGCCTTGTCTTCAGGGAAGAGGCGGATGTCTGCTACGTTGCGATACTTTTCTGCGTAGTCCATGCCGTAACCAATCACGAAGCGATTGGGGATGCTGAAGCAGACGTAGTCGGCTTCGATGGGAACGAGACGACGCTCTGGCTTGTCGAGGCAGGTGGCAATCTTCAGCGATGCGGGCTTGTGCTGGAGCATGAGGCGACGCAGATAGCTGAGGGTGAGGCCGGTATCAAGAATGTCTTCCACCACGATGACATGCTTGCCTTCAATGGGAGTGTCGAGGTCCTTAATGAGCTTGACTGCGCCACTGGAGGTCTTGCCTTTGCCGTAAGAGGAGACGGCGACGAAGTCGAAGGTGTTGTCAACTTCAATGGCTCGCGCGAGGTCAGCGAGGAAGATTGCGGCTCCCTTGAGCACGCCAACGAGGACGATGTTTTCGCCTTTATAGTCGTCGCTGATCTGTTTGCCGATGGCTTTGACGCGCTCTGCAATCTGGTCTGCGGAAAAGAGAATCTCGCACTCGGAGGCGGGAACTGCGGGTGTGGTGGGTTGTGCCATGAGGTATAGCGTAACCGATTGACGCCCTGTACGGTTCATCCCCGATATACTGGGTGAAGCGCATGTTTCCGTATCTTCACCTCGGCTCAGTCACTCTGGGCACCTTTGGCATCCTGATGTGGCTTGCGGCCGTGACTGCGGCCTGGGTGCTGCACCGTTCCTTTGTCCGCGCCGGCGTTACGGCAGATGCGATTGTGGTGGTTGCCACGGTCATGATTGCCGGTGTGATCGGCGCCAAAGTCTGGCACGAATTGCAGAATCCCTTCGCGCTGCGTATGCAGATGGAAGAGATCATCCTGCCCGGATGGCATGAGCCGGGACAGGTGATTCTGCGTTTCCTGCATTGGTTCCAGGCAGGGTTTGCGTGGTTCGGCGGTCTGCTGTTCGGCGTGGGAACGCTGATGTGGCAGGGACGTTCGCTGAAGATTGGCGCTGTCCGCATTCTTGATTTTGCTGCTCCGGCGGCTGCTGTTGGCTATGGTGTGGGGCGTATTGGCTGCCTTACGTCTGGCGATGGCGACTACGGCATTCCAACGAAGCTGCCGTGGGGCGTGCATATTCATGACGATGCGCTTGATCCGCCGCAGCCCAATCCTCCGGATCTGCTGGTTCATCCGACGCCGGTGTACGAGTTCTTGTTTTCGATAGCGCTTGGCTGGTACCTGTGGGTGCGTGGACGGAAGAACCTGCCCATTGGACAGCTCACCGGCGAATACCTTGCCATTAGCGGCGTGGGCCGTTTCCTGGTGGAGATCATTCGCCGCAATGAGAAGCTCTATTTCGGCATGAGCAACGCGCAGGTGGCTGCACTGCTGACGATTGTGATTGGGTTGATTCTGATCGTGCTGGCAAAGCGTCACCCTGCGACCGAAACTGCCGCAGCCGTCTAAGAACCGTTTTGAACTAAAGCTGTTTCAGAAAAGCCTTCGCCTCTTCCAGTTCGGGGAACAAACGTTCCTCGGCCTGGAATTCGCGCGAGTGGACGCAGCGTCGCCCGGCACGCACACGTACTGGATGCTTCAGGTGAAGCATCTCGTGGTACATGAGATATTCAATCGCGTAGCGCGGCACCTTTGGGCCGTCGAAGACGCGGCTGACCACGATGGTGTTGTGTGCGGCGTCGTAATGGCCAAGCATTCTGCGGGCGCGATGCGCGCTCCATGTGAGCACAGGGCGTCCTAAGAGACCATGAAAGAAGCGACGGTTGACGGTTTCGAAGACCTCTTCCAAGTCGTAATAGTGACCTACGTGGGTGTGAATCTGTTTGCGGCCACGAGTCTGGCGCGCCTGTTCTGCCTGTCTGCTTACTGCTTCTGATTGCGTGTACCGGCGGTAGCGATCGTTGTGGAATGCCTCAATCGGCTTGCGGTAAAGCTTGGCGAGAAGGATGTGTGCGATGGCCTGCAGGACGGAGGGCGGAGCGCCTTCGAGCAGGTCCGAGAGACTGACATGCAGGCGACCTTCGCGCAGGCGGATGGTGGTATTGAGTGAGACGAATCGCCTGAATTTGATTTCAAACGGAGGCATGGGCGCACGCGGACGGAGATCGCGATACGCAACCTGGAAGATCTGTTGCAGTTCCAACTGTGTCACTACCGGTAGTGTAAATGGCCGCGTTATTCGTGATGAATTTCGCCTACGCCACCGGGGTTGGCGTTCTTATCCGGCGGATGCGCTTTGAAGTAGGCAGCCTGTGCCGGGATCATTTCAGTCACTTCAGCTTTTACGTCTGCGACGGTCTCCAAAGCGAGCTTCCGGGTTAGCTCATAGCTCTCATCTACTGGAGGCTGTTTCAGTACGCTTTCCCAACGCTCCATCGCGGTGACGAGTTTGGGGAGAGGCTTTCGTAGATCGCGATGCGCCTTGTCGTATTCCTCAAGGTTGTCTTCAAACTCGTCGACCAGTCCGGAGATATCTTCCATGTTCTGCTTGAGGTCTTCGCGACGGCCCTGCGCGCGTTTGTCAGCCAGGATGGACTGCATGCGCTGCACACGGGCTTCAATGATCTCTTGAAAGACGACCACGCGATGCGCCGGGTCAGCGGCGGCATCGCGGATCTTTTCTTCTTCTGCTTCAGAGATGGCCGTGGAATGCCTTTGGCCATGCGCGGAAAGAGCGCACAGCGCTATCCATCCACATATACGGAGAACGCGCTTCGCCACTATTTTCTTATTTGGCAAAGACCGCACTCAACAACGATGTCTGCGCCTGATCCAGTCGCTTGAGAGCCGACTGCACCACGGGCTTCATATCGCCAGAAGCTCCACGCACCAGATCCTTCAATCGTCGATTGGTGGTGTGCAACAGCATTTCAGCCTTTTTCAAGCCTTTGCTGTCGAGCTTCATGGTGATTTCCATCTGCGCCGTGCAGGCTTCCAGTTGTTTCAGCGTGGCCTGCGCGTGTTCATCGTCACCGTCAGCAATCTGTTTCGTAGCCAGCAAGCTGATCTTGTCCGCCAGATCGGCGAACAGTTGCATCTGATCGCGCGGGGCCGCTTGTTCCGCGCGCAGTTGCAGCGTGGCAATCATTGTGGGGTCGATTGTTACGAGGTTATCCGCTGCATGCAGAGCCAGCGGCATCAAGGCCATCATTGCACCGCAGCATGCGGCGGCGCGGAGTCGCGAGGGAAGCGAATGGGGAATTGCGTGAGACCGGAACTGCGAGGGCACTGCGAACTGCATAGCACACCTCCCCAAAGCCGGGGCACATACGGAGGCCTACTTGGTCGTTCTTGTCAGGATTTGCAGCCGCTGCTGCGCCTGCCATTCCTGATCCGGATACTTACCACCAGACTGTGACAGAAACTGGCGGTATGCATCTGCCGCCTGCTTCGTGTGATGCAGAGTATCATGCGCCGTTGCCGCCAGAAATGTAAAGGGGGGAGATGAGGGTGCCAACGGTTCCCGGATGGCTAGCGCTTTCAGAACCGTGACGGCGTCCTTGTTCGAGGAGGCTGCGAACGCCAGTTCTCCTGCTGCCTGCGCCAAAGCAGCCTTGGAAGGGAATTTATCCGATTGGGAGACGGCCTTCTGGAGCAGCGGTTCGGCTTCCGGAGAGCGCCGGAGTCGGATCAAGGTGTCCGCTGCCTCCGACATGAGCGTTACATCGTCAGGCGAGGTTTTCAGGAGAGCTGTGTAGATGGGCTCGGCCTTTTCCGGGGCACCTGCGGCGGAGTACGCTCGCGCGAGGAGCATGGCTACGGCTACGTTTTCGGGCTCGTCTGCATGGAGCGATTGCAGTGCGGGCAATGCCGTTTCCGGCTTTCCTTGCAGCAGTTGTTCCGATGCACGTTCGGCCATGAGGGCGTGGTTGCCGGGATGCTGTGCGTGTGCGCTGGTCAACACCTGGTCGGCCTGGGCGAATTTCTTTTGTTGGGTAAGCGCTCGGGCGTAACCCATGGCCACGTCGACGCTGGCGGGATTGAGCGAGAATGCGTGGGAGTAGGCCTGTTCCGCGGCTGCGTCGTCACCCATGGCTTCTGCGATTTCGGCGGCGGTGGCGGCATCGTCTGGTGTTTCAGGTGTGTACTTCAGGGCCGAGAGCAGATCGTTGCGCGCCATGGTTGGGTTCGATTTGAGATCGATTTCCGCGAGGGCTCGCCAGGCGCGTGCCAGCAGGTCCTTTTCTGCGCTTTCGATCTTTGTTGCGGAACGTAGTTGATCTTCGGCCTTTGCCGTTTCGCCCATGCGTGCGTAGAGCAAACCCAACGATACGTGTGCACCTGCGTCGTCGTTCTTCAGTGCGATGGATTTAGCGTAGGCCGCGGCGGCTTCTGCGTCGTGGTTGAGAGCATCTTGCGCGAATCCCAGGTCATAGAAGACGCGGGCGTTGGCCTGCGACTCGGTTGCCAGCGGCGTTAGCAATGTGACTGCGTCGGCGTACTTGGCGTTGGCGATGGCGTCTTCTGCCTTGGCAAGCGTTGCCTGCGAAGCGGAGGGCGCAGCTTGCTCTTGCGGCACTGCGGATGTGGTGCCGGGAGGCATTTCCATTTGCGCTGCTACGGGAAGGGAGAGCAGCAAGGCTGCCGCGAGAATCTTCATGCTACTGCGCCTTCCAATACGGGTTTCAGGAAGCGTCCGGTGTAGGACTCGGGGACACGCGCGATCTCTTCCGGTGTGCCGACTGCTACAACCTGGCCTCCGGCGGAGCCGCCTTCCGGGCCCATGTCGATGATCCAGTCGGCGCTCTTGATGATGTCCATGTTGTGCTCGATGACGAGCAGCGAGCCGCCACCGTCGATCAGCTTGCGGAAGGCTTGCAGCAGTGTTGCTACGTCAGCGAAATGCAGGCCGGTTGTTGGTTCGTCGAGGATGTAGAGTACTCGGCTTGCGGCCTTCTTCGTTTCACCACGTGGTGAGGTGGAACGGATGTTCGCGAGGTGAGAGGCGAGCTTTACACGCTGCGCTTCACCGCCGGAGAGTGTTGTTGCCGACTGTCCGAGACGGACGTAGCCGAGGCCCACTTCTTCGAGGACCTGCAAGCGATCCACGATCTTCGGATTGCCCGCGAAGTAGTGAACTGCGTCACGCACGGTCATGTTCAGCACGTCGTGGATGTTGCGGTTTTTGTACTTGATATCGAGGATGCCGGGCTTGTAACGGGTGCCGTTGCATTCTTCGCAGGGGAGTTCGACGTCGGCGAGGAACTGCATTTCGACGGTGACGGTGCCGTCGCCTTCGCAGGTATCGCAGCGGCCTCCGGGGACGTTGAAGCTGAATGATCCTGCGGTGTAGCCCTTGCGACGTGCATCCGGTTGCGACGCGAATAGTTCGCGGATGGCGTCGAAGGCCTTGATGTAAGTGACAGGGTTGGAGCGCGGTGTGCGGCCGATGGGCGATTGGTCTACGAGGACGACTTCGCGGATGAAGTGTGTTCCTGTGATCTCGCGATAGAGCTGCTGGACGTCGCTGCTTACGCCTTCTACGCCGAGGGAAAATTCAAGCGCGCGATGGAGCACCTGGTGGACGATGGTGCTCTTACCGGAGCCGCTGACGCCGGTGACGACAGTTAACATTCCTAACGGAATTTCGATGTCGACACCGCGCAGGTTGTGAATGCGTGCGCCCTTGAGCTTGAGCATCTCGCGTGTGGGTTCGCGGCGCTCGGCGGGGACGGGGATGCGGGAGCGGCCGGAGAGATACTTGCCGGTGATGGAGTGGTCGTCTTTGCGAATTTCTGCGACGGTTCCGGTTGCGAGTAGTTGACCGCCGAGTTCGCCTGCGCCGGGGCCTAGATCGATGAGCCGGTCGGCGCTGGTGATGACGTCGGGATCGTGCTCTACGACGAGGATGGTGTTGCCGAGGTCGCGGAGTTCGTGAAGGATCTTAACCAATTTGGCGGTGTCGCGCGAGTGCAGGCCGATGGAGGGTTCGTCGAGCACGTAGAGAGCGCCGACGAGGCGTGAGCCTAGTGACGTTGCGAGTTGGATGCGCTGCGATTCGCCACCGCTTAGCGTGGAGGAGAGGCGGTCGAGCGTGAGGTACTCAAGGCCTACCTGTTCGAGGAAGCTGATGCGTTGGCGAACTTCTTCGAGGATCTTTCCGGCGATTTCGGTTTGTGCTGGTGACAGCTTTAGTCCGTCGAAGAAGGCTCGGGCTGCACTGATAGTTAGACCTGCGGCTTCGCAGATGTTCTTTTCGTTCAGCAGAACTGCGCGTGCTTCTGCACGCAGGCGTTGGCCACGGCAGTCGGGGCATGGGGCGTAGCCGCGGTACTTGGATAGAAAGACGCGGACGTGCAGCTTGTACTTCTTCGTATCGAGCAAGCGGAAGAAGCCTCGGATGCCGGGGAAGCCGGTGCCGCCATCCCAGATGGCGTTTTGCTGCGCTGGTGTCAGGTCGTACCAGGGTGTTTTCAGCGGGATGTTGTTGGCCTGCGCGAAGCGCTTCATCACGCCGTGGTATTCGCGGTACTTTGGCTTCGTCCACGGATCGATTGCGCCTTCATCCAGCGTCTTTGACTTGTCGGGGATGATGAGGTCGGGATCGAAGTCGATGGTGTTGCCGAAGCCCTGGCAGCGCGGGCATGCGCCGTATGGGTTGTTGAAGCTGAAGAGACGCGGCTCCGGGTCGCGATAGGCGCGATGGCAGTTCACGCACTCGAATGCGGCAGAGAAGCGGAGGCGCTTTGGTTCGCTTTCATCGCGAGGTGCAGTGAGGAAGACAATCTCACCGCTTTCGCGATAGCCGGTTTCAATGGCGTCGACGATGCGCGAACGTACGTCCGCGCTCACGCTGAGGCGGTCGGCGAGGACGTAAATTGGCTCGCTGAAGTTGAGTTCGAGCAGTGATTCCGGGGTGGAGAACTCTACGATGTTGCCGTTTTGGAAGAGGCGATTGAAGCCCCGGCGGCGCAGTTCCACGAGCCGTTCTTTTAACGGTTCAGAAGGATCGACGATCGTCTGCTCTGCGGCCTTTGTTTTCTTGGTTGCTACCTTCTTTGGTTTCGGCTTTGGAGCTTCTTCCTCGACAGGGAGTGCGAACTCCTGCATGGGCTCCAACACGACTTCGCGCCGGATGATGGGGAACAGCGCGTAGAGACGTGCGCCTTCTTCCATTGCAAGCACGGCAGCGGCGATCTCATCGACCGTGTCGCGCTTGACGATGCCGCCGCAGTGAATGCAGGTGACTGTTCCGCAACGCGCGTACAGCAGTCGCATGTAGTCGTAGATTTCTGTTGCGGTGGCTACGGTTGAGCGCGGATTGCGTGTCTGATTTTTCTGCTTGATGGCGATGGCCGGAGCGAGGCCGTCCATGTGTTCGACATCGGGCTTTTCGATGCGCTCCAGAAACTGACGTGCGTATGCAGAGAGTGACTCCACATAGCGGCGCTGTCCTTCGGCGTACACCGTGTCAAACGCAAGCGAACTCTTACCTGAGCCCGACACACCACTCACGACGGTGAGCATGTTGTGCGGGATGTTGACGTCGATGCCCTTGAGATTATGCGTGCGTGCGCCACGGATCACGATGTGATCGTTGGGGGATACTGCTTTTTGTTCCACTGCGACGCTGCCCTCTTGATCAGAGTGAAGCGGAGTGGATGGACCTGTTTTCTTTTCAGGCGCCACGAACTTCTCCTTCAGATGCAGACGACGCTGTTTCTTCCTGCGGCCAGATCATCTCTGCCAGCAGCAGCACGGCGCCTACGCAGATGGCCGAATCTGCAACGTTGAAGTCTGGCCAGTGGTAGGTGCCGATGTGTACTTCGAGGAAGTCCACCACGTAATGCAGCACGGCGCGGTCGTACAGATTGCCGATTGCTCCACCGAGAATCAAGGCGAAGCCAACGCTTGCGGCAGACCACGTCTTGCCATAGCGCCACAGCAGGAACGTGATGCCAAGGGTTACCAGCAGCGAAAACACCACAAGCCCAAGACGCACCGCCATGGGAGAAGCCGAATCCGCGAACATGGAGAACGCCGCGCCGGTGTTCAACACATGCGTGATCCGAAACACCTTCGGGATTACGATGATGCCGGTGCCGCTTTCAATGTGTGTCGCGACAACAATCTTCGTGATGCGGTCCAGCACGATGACGGCGACTGCGATAAGCAGCAGCCACCATCGCGCGTCACGCGATGTCCTGGATTTGGAATGCAGTATCTCGCTCAAGACATTTACTCCTGTGCGTAGGGTTGAAAGGCGATCTTCTCCAGCGCGTCGGCGCAGCGGGCGCACACGGTGGGATAGCGGCCTTCGTCGCCAACGTCATCGGTGTAGCGCCAGCAGCGTTCGCAGCGTGTTCCTTCGGCCTTAACAAAACGAGCCTGCAGCGGCGCGTTATCTACTTCCTTCAGGACAACCTGCGATACGCCGAACAGCTCTGGCAACTGACGCTCATACTTCGACAACGCAGCGGCGATTTCGCCCGCTGGCACCTCGACTTCAATGCGAGCTTCGAGTGCTTTGCCGATCTCCTTTGCCGCGCGTGCAGCTTCCAGGACCTTCAGAGCAGCTTCACGGACGGTGCGGATTTGTGCCATGTCCTTCAACAGTTCAGACGAAGCAGGGGCGAGATCAGAAGCAGAGGGGAACTCTGCGATATGAACGCTCTTGGCGCGACCAGCTACCTCTGGCAGATAGCCCCACACCTCATCCGCGGTGAAGGAGAGGATGGGAGCGATCAAGCGCACGAGGGTTTCGGTGATCTTCCATACCGCAGTCTGCGCGCTCAAACGACGCGTATCCTTCGGAGCCAGCGTGTAGAGGCGGTCCTTCAGTACGTCGAGGTAGAAGGCTGACAGTTCCGAGTTGCCGAACTCGTTCAGTGCATGGAAGACGCGATGGAATTCGAATTCGTCGTATGCCTTGCGAACCTTCTCGACGAGCTCGGATGCGCGCGCCAGCATGTACTGATCAAGCGCCTCCATCTGATCCCATGCCACTTCGTCGGTCGCTGGAACGAAACCGTCGAGGTTGGCGAGAAGGAACCGGAAGGTGTTGCGCAGCTTGCGATAGATCTCTTCCGCAAGGCGCTTCATCAGAGGGACGGATGCGATGACGTCTTCGCGGAAATCGACCGATGCGACCCAAAGACGAACGATGTCGCCGCCGAGTTCGTCCATCACCTTAACGGGATCGACGCCGTTGCCGAGCGACTTCGAAAAGGCACGACGCTGCTCATCCAGTGTCCAACCGGATGTGGCTACGTACTTGTACGGTGCGACGCCGCGGATACCAACGCTGGCAAGCAGCGACGAATGGAACCATCCGCGATGCTGATCACCGCCTTCGGTGTACATGTCAGCGGGGAAGCGAAGTTCCGGTTCGGTTTCGAGCACGGCATGCCACGATGAACCCGATTCGAACCAGACGTCGAGGATGTCCATCTCTTTGCGGAACTCTGTGTTGCCGCACTTGCAAGTTGTTCCTGCGGCCAGGAGTTCTTCGGCGCTGTACTTGTACCAGGCGTCGGCGCTTTCGGCTTCGAACTTCTTCACGATGGACGCGTTGATGGCGGCATCGTTCAACGGCTCATGACATTTTTGGCAGAGGAACACGGCGATGGGCACGCCCCAGATGCGCTGACGGCTGACGCACCAGTCAGGACGCGTGGCGATCATGTTGCTGATGCGTTCCTGGCCCCATGCGGGGTCCCATGTGACCTTGGCGATTTCATCGAGAGCGCTTTGGCGGAAGGTGCGGCCATCGGGCATCTGCGTTTCCATGCCGATGAACCACTGTTCCGTGGCGCGATAGATCACGGGCCGGTGGCAGCGCCAGCAATGCGGGTAGCTGTGATGGGTTTCGCCCTGCGCCATGAGCATGCCGCGATCCTTCAGCAGCTCGATGATGGGCGCGTTTGCCTTGTGGACGTTGAGGTTGTCGTATTCGGGCAGACCGTTGCGGAGGCGTCCTGCTTCATCAACGTCGCACGCCTGACTCAACGCATATTTCTTGCCGGTGGCAAAGTCGTCCGGGCCGTGCGCTGGCGCGGTATGAACGCCGCCGGTGCCTTGTTCGGTGGTGACGTACTCCGCCATGACGCCGAGGATTTCGCGCGGCAGGAAGGGGTGCGCAAAGGTTGCGCGCTCCAACTTTTGGCCATGGAAGCGTGCGAGGATTTCAAACGCAGGCAACTGCGCCGCAGTACTCAGCGACTCAAGCAGATCCATTGCAACGATGTACACGTTGCCTTTGCCCCATGTGGCGTTGTCTTCTGCAATCTGGATGGCCGCGTATTCAAACTCGGGATGGAAGGCGATGGCGAGCGATGCTGGCAGCGTCCACGGAGTGGTGGTCCAGATGAGGCCGAATACATTGAGGTTCGCCAGCGCGGGATCAATCTTCTCCGGAGCGGAGGTCAGCGGATAGCGCACGTAAACGCTGGGCGACGTGTGCATTTCGTACTCGACTTCCGCCTCAGCGAGCGCGGTTTTGTCGTGCATGCACCAGTAGACGGGGCGCAAACCCTTGTAGACGAAGTTCTTCTCGAAGAAGGCGTAGAAGGTTTCCAGGATGCGCGCTTCGTAGCCGAAGCTCATCGTGAGATAAGGATTGTCCCAGCGGCCTAGCACGCCCATGCGGACGAACTGCGACTTCTGCAGATCGACGTACTTCTGCGCATATTCGCGACACTGCTGGCGGACGGTCAACGCGTCCATTTCCAGCTTCTTGCGGCCGAGCTGCTCGTCGACTTTGATTTCGATGGGCAGGCCGTGGCAGTCCCAGCCGGGGACGTAAGGTGCGTCGAAACCGGCCATGGTCTTCGACTTCACAACGAAATCTTTAATGCACTTGTTCAGCGCATGGCCGAGGTGGATGGCGCCATTGGCATACGGCGGGCCGTCATGCAGGATGTATTTTTCGCGGCCTTCGCGGCTCTGGCGGATTTGACCGTACAGGTCGGAGTCGGTCCATCCCTGCAGGCGCGCCGGTTCATTGCCGGGCAGGTTGGCCTTCATGGGGAAGGCGGTTTTGGGCAAGTTCAGCGTATCTTTCAACTGAACGGGCAACTGCTGCGGCGTATTCGCCTGATCCATCCTGTTCCTCGTGGGCCCTGGCTTTGACGCACCAGCACTTACGGCCAGTCGCTCCCGTCACAGCGCCCAAACTTCTATTGTAAGCGGTGTTGTGTCATCGCCGGAACAATGGGAACTTCTGCATTCCACACTTCGTATTTCCGCGTTGTGACTTATGCGGGGTTTCGCGCGTCAAACAGGTACACGACAGTTGGCGCTGTTGTGTGCCCGGACCTGACGCCGGGGTATTCGCTTTTGTACAATGCGGACGGACGCCAAAGACGCCGCACCCTGGCTTGTGTACTCTGAAATCCGGCCACTGATTTTGTGAGCCGGAGGATCAAAACGAATCCGGAGCACCGGCCACAGAAAGTTTTCCGCACGCGGTTGAGGCGTGCCGAGTGATAGAGATCAAGAGGCGATGGCGACAATACTTCAGGAACCGCCCACAGAACATAGCCGCCGTACCGACGCCGGACCGAACCTCGGCGAACCGGAAGAGTTGAAATCTACCAGCCCGTTCACGTCGCTGGTGGACAACATTAAGGACGTCTTCTTTCCGGAGAAGCTTCCGCCGCTTGTTCTTGAATCGCAGCCGATCGCCGTCGATAACCCGATGGACGTCAAGCGCGATCCGAAGTCGACGGCGGTGGCTGTCGTTGTCCACGCGCTTATCTTCCTTCTGATCTGGTACATCGGCAAGAAGGTCATCACTGTTGTGGTGGCCAAGAAGCCGCAGCTTACCCAAGTTTCATTTGACACACCGGCACCCCAGCCTCCGATCAAGGCACCTGCCAAGCAGGCCATGGGTGGTGGTGGCGGTGCTCACGATATTGCTCCGGTGACGCAGGGACGTCTGCCGAAGTTTGAGGCGCACCCGATTGTGCCGCCTTCGAATCCACCGAAGATTGAGCCGAAGCTCACCGTGGATCCTTCCATCAACGTGCAGACGGACCTGCACATGACGAACAACAACATGCCGAACCTGGGCATTCCGAATGCGCCGAATGTTGGCGTGGCATCGCTGGGCAATGGCAGTGGTGGTGGTTTGGGCAGCGGCAACGGCAATGGTCTTGGACCTGGCAGCGGTGGCAATACCGGTGGCGGTGCTTACCGCATTGGTGGCGATGTTTCTGCTCCTGTGCTGATCTACCAGGTGGATCCGGAGTTCAGTGAAGAAGCTCGCAAGGCGAAGTTCCAGGGTGAGGTGCTGGTGCACCTGATTGTGGATGCGCAGGGTCGGCCTACGAACGTGAAGGTGATTCGTCCGGTGGGTATGGGACTGGATGAGAAGGCACGCGAGGCAGTGGCGCAGTACAAGTTCCGTCCGGCTCGTAAGGGCGGTCAGCCTGTGCCGGTGGAACTGAATGTGGCTGTGAACTTCCAGATCTTCTAACGAAGTTCAGAAACGAAATAAGAATGCCCGCTTCCTCTGGATGCGGGCATTTCTTTTGCTTTGAGCGCTTATCCGAAGAGTGAGTATTGGCCGTCTTTATCTGGTTCTGCTTCTGCTGCTTCTGCAATGGGAGCGGGTGTCTCTGTGGTGGTTGTGTAGGGCCACCAGATGAGGCGATCCATCAGCGGGTAGAAGAGAGCGAGATGAATTGGGGTTTCCGGCGGTAGAGTGAGGCGGCGGACTTCGGCGTAGGTGCGGAGTTGCGCTTCGTAGGCGGCGCGTTCTTCTGCAAGATAGGCGTTGCGGGTGGACTCGGTTTCGTTGGGACCGGTGCGGTCGCCGGTTTTGAAGTCGATGATCCAGAAGACGTCGTCGCCGGATTGATTTGGTTCTTGTCCGGCGAAGAAGCTGCGGTCGAGACGGATGCGTGTTTCTGAACCGGCGTCGCCGGTGTGCCATGCCGACTCACCGGAGGCGGCGGTGTGTGGCGTGAGTATCCAGCGACCCTCTGGACTTTGCAGTGTGGCCGTGAGGGCTCGGAGGACTGTGCCTGAGGCTCGTTCCACTACTGAGGGTGGTAGCGAGCCTGCGCGAAGCGTGGCGCGGACGGCGGGTTGCCAGGATTGCACTGTGTGGAGCAGGGAGTGTGCGGCTTCGGCGACGGTTTCGCCGGTAGCGGTTCGTGTTGCGAGTTCGTTGGAGAGGCGGTCTACAAACGCGTGGATGGCGTTGCCGACGGCTCGTGCTCCAAAGGTTCCGGCTGGGCGAGCGAATGGTTGCGGGGCGGGAGTGTCGTCTGCGCTCGCAGGCATTGTCGCGCGGAGACGTTCTACGGCGTGAACGTCCGATGGAAGGCGCTGGATGTTTGGGAGCTGGACTTCACGCGCTGTTTTGGGAGCGGGGAACGGGATGAGTTCTGCTGCCGCTGCGAGGGCGATTGTTTCCGCTTCTGCTTCTTCTGTTTTTTCGGCTTCGGTGACGACGGGGATGACGACGTAGTTCTGCGCGGCTGGCCACGCTGCTTTCAGAAGCGTGCCGGCGCGGTTGATGATTTCGCCCTTTTGAGAGAGCTCTGGCGAGGCGAGGAGATGCAACGAGGTGCGAGCGCGTGTGACGGCTACGTAGAAGAGTCGCTTGATTTCAGCGTAGGTTCGCGCGCGTTTGCGGGTGCGGATGAAGTTCAATAACGCGCCGGGCTCGCCACCTTTGCCGGGGAGGGGCGCCATGAGGACGTCGCCGGAGCCGTCCTCGCCTCGTGTGGGTAGTTCAAGCCATTCCAGTGCGGAGTACGTATCGCGCGTGGGAACGCGGTGAAGGCCGGGGACGATGACGGTGTCCCATTCGAGGCCCTTAGCGCGGTGGATGGTCATGATGTCGATGGCGTCGGGCGCGTTGCCGGAGCGTGCGAAGAGACGGTCGAGGCGTCGGTTGAGGTGAGGCAGAGTGAATGCCTCGCCCTCTGATTCCATGGCGTCGAGAACGCGCAGATAGTCCGCTACGTTTTCGCGTTCGGTGGGTGTTAGATAGAGGTCGCCGCCGAGAGAACGCCATGTGCGTTCCACGCGGTCTGCGAGCGATTCCGTGCCCGTGTGACGGAGCGCTCCGTCGAGAATGTCGAGCGTGCGGATGACGCGTTCTTTTGCTTGTTCCGGAAGAGCTTCTGCGCGTTCACGCAAACGGTGGCGCAATGATTCTTTGCGATGTTCGGGATGATCACCCGCAGCGAGCGTGTGCAGGTGTGCGAGTTCAATGCCGCACCACGGAGCGCGCAGAAGCGCCAGCCATGCGATGCGATCGGCCGGATGGAGCAGGGCACGCGTGATGGCGACGAGATCGAGAACTTCCTGTTGCTCTGCGAGGGGCTTGAGATCGACGGCGCGATAGGGGATGCCTGCTCTTTCAAGCTGCTTCGCAATCTCGATGACGTGATTGCGAGCGCGCGTTAGAACAGCTGCTTTGAAAGGGAATTCTTTGGTATCGCCATCGTCGATGCGACGCTGTTTTTCCTGCTGCCATGCAGCACGCGCGGCCTTCACCACTGCGAGCGTTTCGCGAGCTTCGCGGCGGATGGCGAAGCGGCGGTTGCGGCGATTTTCTGCGAGATCGGAAGAGGTGGGAACGGCCTCGATGGTCCAGTCCATACCTTCGCCGGGTTGTGCGGGATTGGCGGCGGTTGCGTCGTGAAATACGACGTCGCCGTCGGCGGGATGGTCCGAAGGGAAGATGGCGCGGAAGGTTTCATTGAACTGCGAAACGATGTGGCCGCCGGAACGGAAGTTGGTTGTCAGCGGCAGAACTTGAAGAGGGATGTCGCCCAATCTTGCATCGGACATGCACTTTTGGAAGCGGTCCACGCGGGCCTGACGAAAGAGATAGATGCTCTGCTTGGGATCGCCGACGAGGAAGACAGTCTGGCTGCGGCCATCCCATCCTGCGGTGAGTTGTTCCAGAAGGTCGTATTGACCCGAGGAGGTGTCCTGCATTTCGTCGACGAGGAGATGGCGGAGGCGTGTACCGAAGACTTCGAGCAGACCGCTTTCCTGGGTTTGCAGAGCGGCTCGCGCGGAGAGCGCTATCTCTGTGAAGTCGCAGACTTCTTCGCGGGCGAAGAGCAGTTTTAACTCAACGAGAGCGTGTTCGAGGAGACGGAAGAGAGCCTTGGAGACTCGCCATTGATCTTCCGGGTAGGTGGCTTCGGGCGCGAAAGCTCGTACTGCGTCGACGCGGCGGAAGAGTTCGTCGCAGGCGATCTCTTCGAGGATGGTTTTGAGGCGATCCGCATCGTCTTTGAAGAGTTTTGTGCCGATGTGATTGACGCTGAATGCTGCGCGGAAGCCATCTGCTTTAAGCATGAGTCGCGCTAGGGCTTGCCAGTGTTGAAGATCGTCCACGGTGCTGCCGGGCCGATTCTGGCGACCAGCGCAGGGCAGCAGCGGGTTGGGCTCGTCTTTGTAACCGGGCTCAAAGGCGTGACGCTCGGCGATGCGCGCGATCTCGTTGAGAGTGTCGTCGTCAAATCCTTCGCAGGCTTCGGCGAGTGCCGCTTCAATCGTTCTGCGCAGAGACGCGTTCAAGCGTGGCAGCGTGACATTTTCAAGATGTTCTTCTGTGAGGCGTTCGCCGAGAGGGATGAGGCTGCCCCATTGGTCGCGCGTGGCGAGCATGTCAGCGAGGACGCGTTCGCAGAACGGAAGGTCGCCATCGCGATGCAGGAGTACGGTTTCAATTGCCGCATCGAGAACTGGATCACCACCGCCGAAACGCATCATCACGGCGTGTGCGGCTTGCAGATAGAACGGTCGTGGGTCGGTGACAGGGCTGACTGATGACATGCCGCCGGAGGTGATTGGTAGTGCTTGCACGATGAGTGCGCAGAGCGAGTCGATGGTGCGGATGTTGAGAAGATGCGGGCGGTCGAGGATGCGCCAGCCACGTTCGCGGTCGCGCTGCAACGCGGCTTCGGCCAGTTGATGGGTGAGTAGCGCGAACTCGTTTGTTGGAGGTTCGGTAGCGATGCTGGCAGAGCGGAGCGCCTTCAGAACGCGCTCGACCATTTCAGCTGTGGCCTTCGTAGTGAAGGTGAGCGCGAGGACTTCGGCGGGGTCGTCTACGGTGCCGAGCAGCTTGAGGAAACGCTGAATCAGCAGCCCCGTTTTGCCTGAGCCTGCGGGTGCTTCCACGATGCATGATGAGGTGATGTCTAACGCGGCTTCGCGTTCTCGTAGATCAGCAATTTGTTGCGAGGGCGCGGCGGTGGGGAATGGGACGATCATGCTGCGCCCTCCTCTTCCGTTTCCTCCAATGTGTCGTCATCAGGTTCGAGACGCGTTACGTCTACTCGGCATAGCAGGCGGCTGGGGCAGCGCTTGCAGGTGGTGAGGTAGTCCTTGGGTTCGACGACGGCCTCGCCGCGTGCGAATTCTTCTGCAAGTGCGGTGAGGTCGCGCTGCCACTCTTCCATGCGTTCCTGAAAGGTGGGTTCGGTGCGTCGACCTTTCGAGGCCTGATCGCCGAGGAGAGCGCGGTCTGCGAGCATCTCTTCGAAGTTCATACCGAACTTGCCGACACGGACGCGTCCGAAGGCGATGCCCTGGACATCGGGGATGCCGCTGGCGATGGCGTACAGCGGGAGCTGAGGTGCGTCGGGGCGGTCGCCAAACCAATCCTTGCGTTCGGCTGCTCCGGTTTTGTAGTCGACGAGTAGCGTGGCTTCGCTGCCGTCCGCGAGCGGAATGCGGTCGATACGGTCTACGCGAAGATTCATGGCAAGCGGTCCGATGTGCGCTTCGTCCACCTCGACTTCCATGCCTTCTACCCAGAATGGTTTGCGAAGGGATTCGAAGTCGAGCCAGTCGGACAGCAGACGATGAAGACGCTTGCGTTGCACTTCAACATAAGCGCTGTCCCATCCGGCGGCTGGGCGCGCGGGTAGCGCCTGTGCGATGCATTCGGCAAGCAACGTGTCGCGTGCTGTGGTGCCATCGTTGTATCGCGTTTTGTTGAGTGCCGATAACTGTTCGTGCGTCTTGCAGTTATCCCAGAAAAGTTGAAGTGCGGTGTGCACCTCGTCGCCCCGCTCGCCGGCAGAGAGACCAGCTTCAATGGTTTCCATTTCGCGAGTTTGCAGACGATGCAGTGCGAAGGCACGGAAGCCGCATTGAGCTTGTTCGGTGAGGATTCCTACGCCACCCGATGCGATGCCAGAGAGGTTGGGTAGTGAGAGAGTGTCAACGTGCTCTTCCAGCAGGATTGAGGTTGAGGCACTGGAGACGGAAGCGTTCTCACGTTGCATGCCAGGAAGGGAAGAGATCAGCGGCGATGGGCGAGACTCTCCCTCGGAACGCGCGGCGGCGTAACTAAAACATGCTCCGGCGGCGCTGTTGAGGCAGCGCAGGGTGATCTGCCGAGCGGAGTCTTCGTCGACGAGAGCGTCTGATCCGGGCATGTTCCATGTGCGCTGAAAGCGCGCTGGGAGCAGTGGGCTGGCTGAGATGCGTTGCGGCCAGGTCTGTTCGTCGGCGTGAAGAAACCAGAGGAAGTTGCTGGTGCTGCCCGCGGCTTCGGTGGGTGTCATCACCTGGATGGGAGCGCTGGTGTTTTCGGGGGCAAAGACTGTTTCGTTGAGCGTTGCGGTAAGCGTATCCAGCCATTCTGCGAAGGTGATGTGGCCGCCGAGGAGGTCGAGTGTAGCGACGCGATCGAGTGTTTCGTTCCAGCGCTGTTGTGCCTGGAATTCTGCGCTGTTTAGATCGGCTCCGGGCCATTCCGCGGTCTGCAGCAGCTTGCGAGCGCCGTCGGAGAAGCTGGCAAAGCTGTGTGTGGCCTGTGTCCATTGGGCTGCTGCTTTTGCGAGCTCTTCGAGGTGGTTGGACGTGAAGGGATCTTCCTTGTGCAGAAGGCGCTGCGCTTCACGAAGGGTGATCGTGCCGCTGAGGCCGGTGGCGCTGCGAAATTTGCGTGTGTTGCGCAGTGTCCAGGCTTCCAGTTCTGCTCCGCGTTCAGGGGATGGAGCTAGCGAGAAGAACGGGCTTCGGAGAATTGCTCCTGCATCTTCGACAGAGACAGCGGAGGCGCACCAGCGCAGCAAAAGGAGAGCGTCCGCGACCATGGGAAGTTGAGGCAGCGGTCGTCCCGTGGAGAACTCGTAGGGAGAGTTGCTGTGGGGCTGCGTGACATCTTCCAACCAGGGGGCAACGGTGGCGCGGAGAGCCCGTTCCAGCACTGGTCGGCATTCCTGCAGATCGGGCACGACGATGGCGATGCGCGCGGTGGGAGTGGTGGTTAGCGTGGCGCTTGCCCATTGGCAACACGCTTCGATTTCTGCGTGGAGGTCATTACAGCGAACGAGCGTTGGAGGTGTTTGCTGCGGCATGTGCGCGGGAAGATGCTCGATGGCTGCGCCTGCATGCTCCAGCGCGTTCAGCAGAGCTTGCTGCGATGGCAGCAGCGCGTCGAAACCGTAAAGGATGTATTCCTTCTCCGGCGTGAGGACGTTGCGACGGAAGAGGCTGCTGAGTTCTACGTCCAGATGCGAGGTGGGCAACAGTTGTTCACTTTGGCAGGCGCTTAGAAAGTCGCGATACCAGCCGTGGAAGGCTGCTGCATCAGAGAGTGTGTTCGAGGGTGTGCGGGCGAAACTGTCTTCAAGGTCATATGCGCCGAGAAGTCGAAGAGCCCGACTGCATTGCCGAGCAACGGAGCGTGCGGACTGGAGGCCAAGATCGCCGGAAGCTTCCAGTATTCGCATCCATAAGGATTGTTCTTGCAGGCTGTTCAGCAGTACGGCTTGGACGTGGCCGTGGAGAATGGCTTCGTTCCAAAGGGATGAGGTCCAGCCGCTCCATGAAAAGACGCGCGCTGGTTGCCATGCGCTTAATCCCTCTGCGCGGCGTTGGGCGTCGTAGAGCCGCGTCAGGGTACGTGCCGACCGTACGTTTGGTGTGAGGAGTGTCGCGCCACGCAGCATGGCCGCCATCAGGTCGCCGAGGCGGTTTGGTAGCAGATTCGCTGCGGCGACTGACATTCTCCTTTTATACGCTTTTCGCGTGTGTGGAAGAGCGGGTAAAAACCGCCAGAAGGATCAACAGGAGCAGTCCCGTGATCGGTATCGCGAGGGCTGTGCGCAGCGAACCAGTACTGCGAGAAACTACTCCGAGAAGCAGAGGCAGAATAGCTGCGCCGATTCCGGAGAGGGCGATGATGATGCCGGTTTCACGAGCCGATGCTCCACGACCGAGCATTGTCGAGAGAACCAACGGAAACCATGGTGCGAGCGAGAGTCCGAGCAATGCGGACAACAGCGTGATCGACATTGCTCCACTGGAACGGCTCAGGAGCGCAACGATTGCAGTGGCTGAGCTCAACGTAGCGATGAGGAATACGCGTTCGCGAAGAAACTTCAGCAATAGCGGCGCGAGTGCGCGTCCGCCGGTGATGCCAATCCAGAGTGCCGTTGCGCCTAATGTGCTGATGCGTAGAGTGGCGTTGCCGTAGCGGGTCCCGAAGGTGGTGATCCATCCGCTGAGGCATGTCTCGACGCCGCCGTAGAGAAGAAGCATTGCGGCAAAGGAGAGGAATGCGGTGCGGGGTAGTTGGCTTTTGGTTTGCTGCGTCTGTTCTTGCTCTTGCGAAAGGCCGCCACGAACAGACCATGCAGCCCATGAAAGGACGATGACGAACAGCACTGTGACAGCGCCAAGAACAACCGGTAGCGATATGGACGATAAGATGCTTCCGAGAAGGAAAGGCGCGGTGACTGCACCGAGGCTCCAGGTGAAGTTGATAAGTGCCAGCGCGGAGCTTCGCTGTTCTTGGAAACGCTGTGCTGCCAAAAGGTTTACCGATGTGAGCATTTGGCCCACACCGAAACCGAGGGGGACGAGTGCTGCCGCATCCCAGAGAACGCCTGCATGCAGCCCGGAGCATAGCGCCAGGAATAGGAAGCCAGCGGTTGCGGCGGCTAGTCCCCGAACGAGACAGTAGTACAGGCGATGCGACGTGGTGATGCCACCGAAGAATGCGCCGATAAATTGTGCCGTGAAAAAGAGGCCGCTGCCGGAGTCGGTGGCGTGGGCGCTGGCTGCGAGCGCCGGAAGGACAGGGCCAAGGAAGACGGTGCCGAATCCTGAGAACAGCATGGCCGCGTGAAAAAGTGAAAGAGACGGCTCCGGCGTGCGCTCGGCTGGCGCAGCCTGTAATGCGGGCATGGTTCCTCCTGGCTGGCCGTCGCCCTTTGGCGCTCGACTGCCTGTTACCTTTCGCAACGTATCATGGATAGTATGAAGTGGTTTTTCCGGAATGCTGTTTTTGCCGTTGTTCTGATTGCGGTTGCAGGGCTGGCGGGCTGCGGTAAGTCGACGGAGCGGCTGGGTAGCGCGACGCAGACCTTCACCATTAAAGGCACTGTGCTGGCTGTGGATCAGGAAAAGGGAGAACTCACGCTGCAGCATGACGCTGTTCCTGGCTTCATGGAAGCCATGACCATGCCGTACAAGTTGGAGCGACCTGAGATGGCGAAGGAGTTTCATCCCGGCGACATTATTCGCGCGCGTTTGTTGGTGGATAAAGATTCCGACGGCATTTATCACCATCCACGGCTGAATGAGATTGCCATTCTGGCGCAGAAGCATCTTGATGTGACGCCGACGGCGAACTATCACGTTCCCACGAAGGGTGATGCGATCCCTGATTTTGAGATGACAGATCAGGATGGAAAGCCATTCCGCTTTGCTTCGTTGAAGGGCAAAGCAGTTTTGTTGACGTTCATCTACACGCGTTGTCCCATTGGGGATTACTGCCCGAAGATGAGCCGCAACTTTCAGGCGATTCGCGGCATGATGCAGAACGATGCCGCCGTGCGCGACCATGCGGATTTTGTTTCTGCATCGTTTGATCCTGCGTTTGATACGGCAAGTGTGTTGCGTGCCTATGGAAAGAACTACGTGGGCAGCAATGATTTTTCGCACTGGCAGTTTGTTCGCCCGAAGGATGACAAGACTCTGAAGGCGATGGAGCAATTCTTCAACCTGGGCGCCACACCGGAAAGCAACGGCAGCCTGACGCATTCATTATCGACAGTTTTGATTGATCGTGACGGGCATATCTCAGAGTGGTTTCCGGGCAACGCGTGGAGCCCTGCGGATGTCTACGCAAAGATGAAAGCACTTACCGCGAAGTAACGCGCGGCTGTTTCAACGATCGCAAAGACGCCCATTAGGGAGGGGCACAGACACATGGGTTCTATGGGATCGATGGGTGGTGGAAGACATCTTCATAATGCGGAACGCACTGCGCGGAATCCTTCACGTGCTATTTCTGCGGAGATGACGCGCAAGAAGAAATTACCTCCTATGAAGCGTGTATTGCCGGAGGTGATGAAGCTGGTGAAGCCGCGGCTTCCGCTGCTGATCTTCAGCTTTTTTGTTCTCATCATCAATCGCGTATGCGGGTTGGTGCTGCCTGCGTCGACCCGGTTTCTGATTGACAACGTGATGCGGCAACATGAGATGTCGCTGTTGCCAAAGATTGTTGCAGCCGTTGCAAGCGCGACGATTCTGCAGGGCATTACGACCTATGCGTTGACACAGACGCTATCCAAGGAAGGACAAAAGCTGATCGCAGAGATGCGTGTGAGAGTTCAGGCGCACATCGGCAGACTTCCGGTGAAGTACTACGACGAGAATCGTTCGGGCACGCTGGTTGCGCGCATCATGACGGATGTGGAAGGCGTGCGCAACATCATTGGCACCGGCCTTGTGGACTTTGTGGGTGCGCTGCTAACGGCGGGGCTTTCCTTCATCTATCTGATGCGACTCTCCACTGGCATGACGCTATTGAGCTTTGCCATCTTGGGCATGTTCGGATTGGTGATCTTCCGCGCGTTCAAGGTGATTCGTCCCATCTTCCGTGAACGCGGTGCCATTAACGCTGAGGTCACGGGAAGGCTTACGGAATCGCTTGGCGGTGTACGCGTGGTGAAGGGGTATCACGCAGAGGCAGCAGAGGCGAAGGTGTTTGCTGCGGGTGCAGAACGTCTGCTGAAGAACGTGATCAGTTCGCTGACGGCGCAATCGGTGATGGCGCTTACATCGCAGGTGATGATGGGTGTTGTTGGTGCGCTGATTATGTATCTTGGCGCGCGTCAGGTGGCATCAGGACATCTCACGACTGGCGGCTATGTCACTTACACCATGTTCCTGACGTTCATGGTGGCTCCGCTCATGAGCATGGTCAACATTGGCACGCAGATCACAGAGGCGCTGGCTGGTCTTGATCGTACTGCGGAGATCATGAATGAGCACGACGAAGATGCAGCGCCGCGCAGGTCAACAGAACTTGGCCCTATTACCGGCGACGTGATCTTTCAGGATGTTCACTTTGAATATGAGCCGGGCAAGGAAGTGTTGCATGGCATCACCTTTGAAGCAGAGCCTGGTTCTGTGACTGCGCTGGTGGGATCGTCTGGCTCTGGTAAATCGACCATCATCTCGCTGGTGTGTGCTTTCCATGATGCGACGACCGGACAGGTGCTGGTGGATGGGGTGGATCTGTCGACGGTGCGCCTGGATAGTTTCCGTTCGCAGTTAGGCGTGGTGTTGCAGGAGACTTTCCTGTTCGATGGAACGATTCGCGACAACGTGAAGTTTTCACGGCCCGATGCAACGGAGGAACAGTTTCTGGAGGCTTGCCGCATCGCACGTGTCGATGAGTTTGCGGAGAACTTCGCTGAAGGATACGAAACGATTGTTGGTGAGCGCGGTGTGAAGCTATCCGGCGGTCAGCGGCAGCGTCTTTCGATTGCCCGCGCGATCCTTGCCGATCCTCGTATTCTCATTCTGGATGAAGCGACAAGTTCACTGGATTCCGAGAGCGAAGCGATGATTCAACAGGGCCTGAATCACCTGATGCAGGGCCGTACGACCTTTGTTATCGCACATCGTTTGAGCACGATTCGCAATGCGAACCAGATTCTTGTGATTGAAGCGGGAAGAATTGTCGAGCGCGGCACACATGCAGAGCTGTATGTGCTGCATGGTCGCTATCGCGAGTTATATGACCGCCAGCATGGTCTGGAGCAGAATCTGTTTCTTGCGCCCGGTGAAGAGCCTGTGCCGGTGGAGTAACCAGCACAGGCATTTCACGTCGTTAGTCGATGGCGAGTTCGCGCAGGATGAATGCGTAATCCATTGCGATTTCTTTCAGGTAGTCGTAGCGACCGGAAGCTCCGCCGTGACCTGCGTCCATGTTGATGTGAAGTAGCAGCGGGGCATCGTTGTTTGTTTTCAACGTGCGCAGCTTCGCCGTGAACTTCGCGGGTTCCCAGTACATCACTTGCGAATCGTTCAGGCTGGTCTTGATCAGTGTTGCGGGATATGCGCCTGCAGACAGATTGTCGTATGGCGAATAGCTGCGCATGTAAGCGAAAGCATCGGGCTCATTTGGATTGCCCCATTCCTCGTATTCGCCAACAGTAAGCGGAAGCGATGCATCGAGCATCGTGTTCATCACGTCGACGAAGGGCACATGAGATAACACGATGCGGAAGAGATCAGGCCGCAGGTTGGCAACGGCGCCCATCAACAGACCACCTGCGCTGCCGCCTTCAATGATGACTTTGTCGTTTGCGCCGTAGCCTTCGGCGACGAGATGTTCCGTGCAGACGATGAAGTCGGTGAAGGTGTTGCGCTTGTGCATCATCTTGCCAGCGTCGTGCCATGTGTCGCCCAGGTCGCCGCCACCGCGGATGTGTGCGTATGCCATCACAATGCCGCGATCCAACAGCGAAAGACGGCTTGATCCGAAGCCTACTGGAAGTGCGTATCCGTACGAACCGTAGCCATAGACGTAAAGAGGATTGGTGCCGTCTTTGTGGAATGTGTCGCGGCGATAGACGAGCGAAACGGGGACTCTTACACCATCAGTCGCGATGGCCCAGATGCGTTCCGCGGCGTAGCGTGTACGGTCGAATCCGCCTGGAACTTCCTGCTGTTTCAGCAACGTGCTTTCGTTGGTGTTGACGTTGTACTCGTAGACCGATGCGGGTGTGACAAGCGAGGTGTAGCTGTAACGGAAGCTGTCGGTGTCGAAGATGCGATTTACGCTGAGGCCAGCGGAGTACGTGGGTTCAGGGAAGGCGACGGTGACCGGATCAGCAGCTAGCTTTTCGCCGTTATACCGAAAGACACGCATTCTATCGAGGCCGAGAACTGTTTCCGATGCGATTGCGAAGTTTTGGAAGACGTCGAAATCTTCGAGCGGAACTTCCTTGTCTTCCGGTAGCAGTTCTTTCCAGTGTTCGCGTGATGGTGTGGTGACTGGCGTTACGACAATGCGGAAGTTCTTTCCGGTGTCGTTGGTGCGGATGTAGAAGAAGCCATCGCGATGATCGGGATAGTATTCCTGATCGTTGATGCGTGGTGCGATCAGCGTAAATTCTGCCGTAGGTTGCGATGCATCTGCGAAACGGTATTCGCTGGTAGTGTGCGAACCGGATTCAAGGAAGAGATACTTGCGGTCGCGTGTACGTCCAACGCCGACGTTGAAGCGTTCGTCTTCTTCATGAAAGATCTGAACATCGCTTGATTGCGGTTCGCCGAGCGTGTGACGGAAGACACGATCCTGACGTTTGGTTTGGTCATCTTCCGTGCTGTAGAAGAGAGTTGTTGAATCGGCAGCCCACGCAATGGAACCTACACGCGTGGCGGTATCGGTTAGGTCGGCGCCGGTGCTGAGGTCGCGGATGTGTAGTGTGTACTGACGGAAACCAGTGTTGTCTGTGGTGTAAGCCAGTAAGGTGCCTGAGGGGCTAATACCCAATGCGCCAAGCGACATGAACGGCTGGCCTTCGGCTAACTTGTTGACGTCGAGGATGACTTCCTCTGTTGCGTTTGCGTCGTAGCTTTGGTCGGATGCTGAAGCGCGGCGGCAATAGATGGGGTATTGAAGACCCTCGATCGTATGCGAGTAGTAGTAATAACTACCGTCGCGATAGGGAACGGAGGTATCCGTTTCTTTGATGTGCGTGAGCATTTCGTCGTACAGCGTCTTCTGCAGATCCTTCGTGGAAGCCATCACCGCTTCGGTGTAGGCATTCTCGGCTTCGAGATATTCGCGTACTTCCGGCGCATCCTTTTCACGTAGCCAGAAGTAGTCGTCTTCGAGCGTGGTGTTGTGAATATTTGTGGGGTGCGGTTTGCGCGTGGCGACGGGAGGCTTAGCGTCCTGCTTGGCGGCGTTTAGAAGGTTGCTCATCACTTTCAGGATACGCAACGACTGACTGTGGTTTCCATCAAGACACAATGGCGTGGTCTGGCGCGGCAACGGCGCCATCGGGAATTCACTCTATCTCGCGTGAAGACGCGGGAACTGCAAACAAAGCAGACCGCAAGGAGAACGACCATGAACATTCGGACGATCGCACTTTCGGCAGCACTGTTTGCATGTACCGTACCGGCAGCTTTCGGGCAGGCGTTTAGCGATCAAGACAAGAGCTTCCTTAAGGATGCCGCGGAAGCCAATCTGGCTGAGGTCAAAGCGGGCGAACTGACCGTGAAGACGACGAAGAACCCGGACGTCAAGATGTTCGCGCAAAAGATGATCACCGATCATCGTGCGCTGTACAACGGGATGAAACCGGTGGCTGCCAAAGCTGGTGTGACTCTTCCAACATCACCTTCGATTGGCGAGGATGCAACCTATGCCAAGCTGAAGATGCTTACCGGTGAGACATACGACAAGAGTTATGTGAAGTCGATGGTTGAGGATCACCACCAGGATCTGGACAAGATGAAGCAGGAGAATCAGGCGACAAACAATCCTGACATCAAGAAGCTGACGGAACATGCTTCTACTGTGATCGCCGAGCATACGAAGATGATTGATGGCATTGCCGGGAAGATGGGCATTCAGTAAGCCACACTTTTCAAACGACAGAGTGAGGCGGATGCACGCGATGCATCCGCCTTCGTGTTTATGGAACCATTTGCCATGCGGGGGCGTATCATCATTCGTGATGGCTAGACGCATCCTGCGGTACTGGGGCTTTGTCGTTGCGGTTGTGCTGCTCGGGTGGGTCTTCCCCGCAGTGGCGGAGACCGTTAAAGACATGCCGATGCCCACGGCATATGTGAACGACTACGCGGGCGTTCTGAGTGATTCCACCAAATCTGACCTGAACGATCAGTTGCGTGCCCTGGATACACAGGCGCATGCGCAGATGTTTGTTGCGATCATTCACAAGATCGAAGGCGCTTCTTCGCCTGCCGAGTTTGCGAATGAGCTGTTGGCGAAGTGGAAGCCGGGGCAGAAGGGGCAGGACCGGGGGGTGGTACTGGTCGTTGCCGTGGATGACCATAAGTACCAGTTCGAGATTGGGTACGGGCTTGAGGGCATTCTGCCTGACGGCAAGACCGGCGACATTGGCCGCGATATGGTTCCTGACCTGAAGACGGGGAACTATAACGGCGCGTTGCGCACGGCGGTTGGTGAAGTCTCGGATGTGATTGCCAAGGATGCGGGTGTGACTCTGAACACTCCGCAGCCGGTACAGACGTATCGCCGTAAACAGCGCAGTTCTAGTCCGTTTTCCGGCATTCTTATCTTCCTTGCCATTCTTTTCTTCATCTTCCTGGCTTCGCGTGGTGGACGTGGGGGTGGGGGGCGGTATGGTGGTGGCGGTGGCGGCGGAGGGTTCCTTACCGGGATGATCCTGGGCAACCTGCTGGGCGGTGGCCGACGTGGCGGTGGTTGGGGTGGTGATGACTCCGGCTGGGGCGGCGGTGGAGGCGGCGGTGGAGGAGGCTTCAGCGGCGGCGGTGGCGGAAGTTCGGGTGGAGGAGGCGCTGGCGGTAGCTGGTAGCTCCTAGCCGGGGGCATGGTAGATGGTCACTCCTGGCAAAGGGATGGTGTTGGCGACTCGTATGGCAAAGACGCGGTAGCAGGTAGAAGACGCGGAGCTGGTAATTGACATGCCAAAGACATTGGAAGGTAGTACAACAGCAGGAACAAACGGGGGAACGATGAAGAAGGGACTGATTGGCATCATTGTGCTGGTGGTTCTGGTTGTGCTGGTAGGTATGAGCTATATCTCCGCGCGCAACTCCATGGCAGTGAAGAGCAACCAGGTGGATGCGGCGTTCAGCGCTATTGACGTGGATCTACAGCGGCGAGCGGACCTGATCCCGAACCTGGTGGCCAGCGTGAAGGGCTATGCCAAGGTGGAGACGGACGTTCTGACCAAGATTGCAGAGGCTCGCAGCGGCCTGTTGCAGGCTCGTACACCGGATGAGAAGCTGGCGGCGAACGATCGCCTATCGACTGCCATTCTGCCGTTGACGCGGATGCAGGAATCTTATCCGGACCTGAAGAGCAACCAGCAGTTCATGCGGCTGGAAGATGAACTGTCGGGCACAGAGAACCGCATTGCCGTGACGCGCAAGCGCTATAACGACGCGATTCTGGACTACAACAACACCATTGCAGTGTTCCCGAACAGCCTTTGGGCTTCCATTGCAGGGTTCAAGCAGAAGAACGGTTATTACCAGGCTGATCCGGGATCGAAGGCCGCTCCAAAGGTAGATTTCGGTAGCTAGCTTGTTGGGCAATCAGAAGGGAAGGCGAGCTTTCGGGCTCGCTTTTCTTTTCGATTGTTGGGCTGGGTCCCCCCTCCCCCTGTTTTTTCTAAAATCGTCTTTCTATTGGGTTTACGTTTTGGCTGGCGCTAAAATCGTCTGCCCATTGGGGTTAGAGGCAAAATCGTCTTTCTAAAGGGGTTAGGAGAAAAGCAGCGAGTTAGCTCACCAGCAACTTCGTTCGCTATTTCTATTTTAGTGGTTTGGTGGAAATAGAATGCCAACCCTATTTCTTTTGATTTGTTGGGGTTAAGTGGTTTGGGGGCTTGACAGGATTTTCTGGGAGCGAACGCGCTTCCTTTCACTGTGGCCCCCTGCGCGATTGCCGATAGATTTTATTTACTTTTTCTTTGGTGGGAACAACATGCATGAGACGGGCTTGAAAGAAGAGTCGCATGAAGCGGAGATTCGGCGCGCCCGCGAGAATTCCAATCGTGCGATTGCGCGACGGAATCTGGTGGGTGTTGGAGCATCGCTTGGCGAAGACTATGTGGGAGTCATCGGCGATGGGACGTTCGTCTCATCGCGCGCCGAGTATCTCCGGTTGTTTAAAGCAGGCTTCGATCGACCGAAGGAGGGCATGGCCTATGTGCGCACACCTGAGGTCATCCATGTAGCAGACGATCAGGCTTTGGCTGCCGAGCATGGAAGTTGGGTGGCAACTCTGCCTTCTGGTTCCGTTGCGTATACCGGTAGCTATTCTGCGATGTGGCGACGAACAGCGGCTGGCTGGAAGATTCGATCAGAGATGTTTGTCACCCTTCGTGGCTAGCGGCGTTTGCTGGAGAACGGGCTTTGGTCGCTGGAGTTTCCTACGAACCGCTCTCTTGCTGTAATAGGTTTTCGATTCTTTGCTTCACTTCGTTGCGTATCTCGCGTACCTGTTCGATGCGAAGTCCTTTGGGATCGCGTAGTGGCCAGTCGTCACGGCGTAGTCCTGGGACATATGGGCATTTTTCTCCGCACCCCATGGTGATGAGGAGATCGGCGTTGCGAGCGAGTTCTTCGGTGAGTTTTTGCGGTTGCGCGTTGCTTAGGTCAATGCCGACTTCGCGCATTACTTCCAGCACCTCAGGATGAACACGCGTACCGGGTTCTGTTCCTGCCGATATCGCACGCTCTTTGGATGGGTCTGCTAGTGCGTTGAAGAATGCAGCGGCCATCTGTGAGCGACCAGCGTTGTGAACACAAGCGAAAATTACAGTCTTCATGATTTCTGTTCTCTCAGCGGTTAAGTGCGGGGCTTGATGGCGTAGATCTTTACGCTGGCAGCGGCCTGATTTACGTCATAGGTGTCGAGCAGCGCAGACAAGTCATCATGCAGACTGGTGGCCGTTGGTTCAGGTGTGCAGCATGCTTCCTGAACCACGGCAAACGGGTTGGACTCATTCATGGCGGGGGAGCAGCATCCCGCCTGGTTTTCAACTTTCTTGTATGCGTTCAGATCGGAGCCGCTGTCGACGATCTCGACGTACTCGAAGCCTGCTTTCAATAGTTCTTTGCGATACGTCTCGATGCGGATTGCTCCCGCGATGCAACCTACATAGGCGGCGAGGCTTGTCGCGATAGCCTCTGGAAGCTCCTTCTTCAGCGCGATATCGCTCACTGCCAAGCGCCCTCCGGGCTTGAGTATCCGTGCGATTTCACGGAAGACCGCGGGTTTGTCAGGCGCAAGGTTTAGAACGCAGTTGGAGATGACGCAATCGACAGAAGCGTCGGGCAGCGGAATGTTGTCGATATTGGCCAGGTGGAATTCGACGTTGGTGTAATCACCCTTCTCCGCATTCGACCTTGCACGTTCAATCATTGCGGCTGTCATGTCGATGCCGATGGCCTTGCCTGTTGGTCCGACCTGTTTTGAAGCGAGGAACACATCGAGCCCACCGCCGGAGCCTAAATCCACAACCACTTCGCCAGTTCTCAGGTTTGCGGTGGCTGTTGGGTTACCGCAGGAGAGTCCCATGTTGGCTTCCGCGGGGATGGACGTTAGTTCTTCAGCGCTGTATCCGAAAGCTTCTGCAACTGCCTTTACACCCGCGTGATTGCTGGAGAGAGTACTCACCGCCACTGCGCCATACTTTGCTTTTACCGAATCGAGAATCTCTGACATGTGTGCCTTATATATCCGCTAAGGCGAATATATGTATTGCGAACATATTCGTCAATGCGTATATATATAAAGCATGGCTCGTAAAGCGGAATTCGACATGGAGCAGTTTTTTCAAGCGCTAGGCGATAGGACACGTCTGCGATTGCTCAACCTGATGGGGGAGCAGGAAGTCTGCGTCTGCTACTTCGTGGAAATTCTTGATGCGCCACAGCCAAAGATTTCGCGGCATCTTGCTTATCTTCGCAAGGCTGGAATTGTTTCAGCGCGACGCGAAGGTAAGTGGATGCACTATCGCATTGTGATGCCTGCGCATATTGGTGCGACACAGATTCTTAAGCAGACACTTGCTTCGTTAAAAGAAGAGAAGACGATGCAGGTGGATAAAGCGCGACTGAGTAAGGCCTGCTGCTCTCCGGCGAAGTACGCACTGGATGGAGCGCCAATCCCTGCGTCAATTTCTGAGCCGTGCTGCGAGACCTGCTAATGGCCACCGCCTCCTTTACCAATGGCCAGATCTGCGCTCCTGCAGTGCGCAAGCGACTTTCGTTTCTGGACCGTTTCCTAACGCTATGGATTTTTCTTGCGATGGCGATTGGCGTTGCAATCGGTCACTTCATGCCGTCGTCTGCGGCTTTCGTGAATCGTTTCCAGAGCGGAACGACAAACATTCCAATCGCCATTGGACTCATCGTGATGATGTTTCCGCCGCTGGCAAAGGTGCGCTACGAAAAACTTGGTGAGGTGTTTCTTAACAAGCGCGTGCTTGGTCTTTCGCTGGTGCAGAACTGGTTGATTGGGCCGGTGCTGATGTTTCTGCTTGCCATTCTTTTTCTACGTGGCGAACCGGCTTACATGCGTGGCTTAATTCTGATTGGGATTGCGCGCTGCATTGCGATGGTGCTTGTGCGGAACGAGCTGGCAGAGGGCGATACAGATTATGTCGCTGGGCTTGTCGCCATCAACAGCGTCTTTCAGGTGCTGTTTTATAGCGTGTATGCGTGGATGTTTCTGACGGTTTTGCCGAAGTGGTTCGGGCTGACTGGAAGCGTTGTTTCGATTGGCATTGCCGATATTGCGAAGAGTGTTGGACTGTATCTTGGTGTGCCATTTGTTGCGGGATTTGTGACACGCTTTGTGCTGATACGAGCGAAAGGTGAGGAGTGGTATAGGACTCGCTTTGTGCCGCGCATCAGTCCGCTCACGCTTGTGGCGCTGCTGTTCACCATCCTTGTGATGTTCTCGCTTAAGGGTGACTTGATTGTGCGGCTTCCGCTGGATGTGGTGAGGATTGCGATTCCGCTGGTGATCTACTTCCTCATCATGTTTCTTGTCAGCTTCTTCATGGGCAAGCAGCTTGGGGCGGACTATGCACAATCTGCTACGTTGTCGTTCACTGCGGCAGGCAACAACTTTGAGTTGGCGATTGCTGTTGCTGTAGCTGTCTTTGGTTTGAACTCAGGTGAGGCATTTGTTGGTGTGGTTGGGCCGCTTATCGAGGTGCCCGCGCTGATGGGGTTGGTGAAGGTGGCCTTCTGGCTGAGAGGCAGACTGTTTACCGGCCTTGATGGAAAACTATAAAGACGAAATCGGGTGTTAGGTAGGCTAGTCGATTTCTTTATGGCCAAAAAAAACCGGTGTTTCTACGTGCGCAGGAACACCGGTCCCTCCCTTGTTGTTTCATGTTTTGAAAATCTAATTTGGCTTATTGCATGGTTTTCATGAGCACCCAATCCATCATTCGATCCGGGAGGAGCCACTTCAAAAACAGGATGGGACCTGCCATATAACCTCCGTGATAGCGCGCGCTTGGCCGCTTGCTCTTGAGTGCCTTCAGCAGAAGATCGGTGATGACCTGGGGCGGGGGCATTGTGCGTTTCAGAATCGGTGAGTTCATCATCACCTTCACCAGCGGACCATATGCGCCCTGGCCTGAATACTGTTCCGCCGAGCCGAATGCGATGGGGCCCCATTCCGTCTCTATGCCTCCCGGTTCGATCACGACGACATCGATGCCGAACTGCCGGACTTCCATGCGGAGAGTGTCGGAATATCCTTCCAGCGCGTGCTTCGACGCGTAATACCAGCCACCTAATGGTCCCGCAAACTTTCCGCCAATCGTTGAGATGTTCACGATCCTGCCGGACTTCTGCGCGCGCATGTGTGGCAGCACAAGTTGTGTAAGACGAGCTACGCCGATCAGATTGACTTCCATCTGCCGTCTGGCCACATCCATTGGCACGTCTTCCAACGCACCCATCTGCCCGTAACCTGCGTTGTTGACGAGAACGTCAATGCGTCCTTCGTCGCGAATGATGCGGTCTATGGCAGTGGTCATCGCTGCGTCGTCTGTGACATCCATCTCAAGAGCAACACCGCCGGCGGATTCGATGTCGGCCATTCTTTCCACTCTTCTAGCCGCGCCATACACCTTGTAACCGTTCTGAAGAAGCTGCAGTGCAAAGTCCTTACCAATACCCGAGGATGCCCCTGTTACGAGAACGACAGGTTTCTCTTTACCGCTCATTCTTTGCTCCTAACTGGCAGACTGGAACCGCCATGTTGCGAGTATGCTGTGGTCAGTATCAAATGGCAATAAGGCACCTTTTTGGCTGATACTTACCTTGAGGTAACTAATGGCGATTGATTGGGAATATGCGAATGCGGCCTGCGAAAAATTAGGACCGGAGAGGGACTCGGTTGCGCGAGAGGTCGTTAACCAGATGGCCGAGAAATGGACATTGTGGACGATGGCCGTGCTTGCAGAAGCTGACGCACCGATGCGATTTTCTCGCGTCATGGAAAGAGTTGAAGGTGTAAGCCAGAAGTCGCTTACAAAGACACTGCGTCAGCTTGAACGAGATGGGCTGGTAACGCGCGTTGTATTTCCCGAGGTGCCGCCGCGGGTGGAATACACCATTAGTCCGTTGGGCATTGCGATGCTGGAGCAGGTTCACCCGCTCTGGATGTGGACTGTCAAGAATCTGGATAAGTTCGAGAAGGCAAGACGTCAGTACGACAAGAAGAGATAAGAAAGAGAGTTAGCAGAAGTACCGTGCCAACTCTCTTTCTCCTGATTTGCGGGGCTCGGGGGGTAGTTCTTTCTCCCAAGAACCGCCCGTGTTTATTCGTGTGATCCGGCAAATGCCGTCTGCATTTCGTGCAATTTGGTTTCATCGGCAGGGCTTAAGTTCATGGGGCCCAGCTCGATGTCGACTCGGTTGATTTTGCCAGTGAAGGGGTAGGGTGTATTTGGCAGCTTCAACCCACCACAGATCCTGCAGTTGGCGAAGCTTTTCAGGGTATTTCTTGGCGAGGTCGTTTGCCTGTGAGAAGTCCTCATCGAGCTTGTAGAGTTCCCATTGCGCTGTATCGGGATCCCAGTTTGGACGATTCGATTCCCAGGGGACAAAGGAAGGCGAGGATGCCATCCAGCCGTCGTGATAAAGACCGCGGTTGCATGCGATCTCAAAGTATTGCGTCTTATGACGGCTTGGGGCTTTGGCGTCTTCAAAGGTGAAGGCAAAGCTGACACCTTCGATTGGCTTTTGCACCACACCATTCAGCTCGCGTGGTGCGGTGATTCCGCAGACCTCATACAGCGTGGGCACGATGTCGATAACGTGTGTGAATTGCGAGCGCACACCGCCTTTGTCCTTGATGCGGTCGGGCCAGGAGATGATCATGGGGTTGCGTGTGCCACCAAAGTGGCTCGCTACCTGCTTGGTCCACTGGAATGGCGCGTTCATGGCGTGCGCCCATCCTGCGGGGAAGTGATTGAAGTGCTTTGGGCCACCGAGCTCGTCAATGACCTTGATATTGTCCTGCCATTTTTCTGAGAAGCCATTGAAGAACAGGTTTTCGCAGAGTGAGCCATCGAGGCCGCCTTCTGCGCTCGACCCGTTATCGCCTGCGATGTAGATGATGATGGTGTTGTCGCTGCCGGGAAGTGCTTTTACGGCGTCGACGATGCGGCCGAGTTCGTAGTCACACTGTGCGCCGTAACCAGCGAAGACCTCCATCATGCGTGCGTAGAGGCATTTCTGATCGGCGTTGAGAGAGCTCCATGCTGGCAGGCCTCTGGAGCGTTCGGTGAGTTTGGTGTCTTTGGGGACGACGCCGAGTTTCTTTTGGCGTTCGAGCGTTTGTTCGCGGTATTTATCCCAGCCCTCATCGAACTTGCCCTTGAACTTATCGATCCATTCTTTCGGAGCGTGGTGCGGAGCGTGAGTGGCGCCGGGCGCGACGTAGAGGAAGAAGGGACGGCTTGGTGCAATGCTTGTGGCCTGTCGGACCCAAGCGATGGACTTATCCGCGATGTCTACGGTGAGGTGATAGTCGGGATCCGTGGAGCGAGGAACGAGATTGCGATTCTCGTACAGGATGGGGTCCCAGTGATTCATGTCGCCCGCGTTGAAGCCGTAGAAGTAATCGAAGCCGTGACCGTTGGCCCAGCGATCAAATGGCCCGGCGGCGCTGGTGTCCCATGGCGGCGTGTTGTGATTCTTGCCAATCCATGCGGTCATATAGCCGTTCTGGCGCAGGACTTCACCGATGGTGCCGCAGCTCTTTGGCAGGATGCAGGTGTAACCGTCGTAGCCGGTGGCAATCTCAGTGATGCCGGCGAATGCTGCGTCGTGATGATTGCGGCCAGTGATGATTGACGCGCGCGTGGGGCTGCAGAGAGCCGTGGTGTGGAAGCAGTTGTAGCGCAGACCTTCACCTGCGAGGCGATCCATGGTGGGCGAGGGGATGCCGCCGCCGAAGGTACTGAACTCACCGAAGCCGCAATCGTCAATCAAGATGAGAAGGATGTTGGGCGCGCCTTCGGGAGCTTGTACAGGCTTGGGGAATTTGGCTGGATCGGAATCGAGATACGTGCGGCCAATTTCGCCGGGGAAATGAAAGTCAGGACGAGGAAGGATGTTGGGTGTACCTGCAGCACCCGCTTCAGGAGCTGCACTTGCTGTGATCTTCGATTTCGCCATTGGGTTTCCGTCCCTTCACGGAAACGCTAGTGCGTCGAATTTCTACGAACAACTGATGGTTTTTACAGGCGGCCGCCTGATTCAAGGAATGTGGAGTCTAGGAAGAATCCGAGGGGTGGGTAGACTAGTCTATTCTTTATGGCCAGCAGAACCACACGCGAGAATTTGATTGAAGTCGGTCTGGAGTTGGTGCGTTCGGCGGGGTATTCCGCTACGGGAATCAACCAGATACTTGAGGTTGCCAAGATTCCGAAGGGGTCGTTCTATCACCACTTCTCGACGAAAGACGAGTTTGTGATGGAGGTGATCCGGCGCTATGCGACCGGTGAGCTGGATCGTCTGGAACGCAATCTGGATGATTCGACACGCTCGCCGATGAAAAAGCTGCGTCGTTATTTCAAGGACCTGATGGCGACCTATGGGCGGCGCGGTGGGCCGATTGCAGGATGCCTTCTGGGCAATTTGAGCCTTGAGATTGGCGGACAGAATGCCGAGATCCGGAGCCTGCTGAGCACGATCTTCGATGCCTGGCAGAACGCCTTGGCGAAGACGCTGCGGGACGCGATTGCTGCAGGCGAACTGCCCAAGACGGCGAAGGCAGATGATCTGGCTGCGCTGCTGGTGAATGGATGGGAGGGCGCGCAGGTGAGGGCAAAGGCTGACCAGAGTGATAAGCCCCTGGAGTTGTTCTTCGACAACACTTTTAACGTTCTGCTGAAAGGCTGAAGTTTTTCATATTTTGCGAGAGAAAAGATTTTCTGAATCAAAGAACAGACTGGTCTAATCAATTCAAATGTGACCGGGATTACGGCCAACTTAACGAACAAGAGGTGAATGAAATGTCTTCCGCAAACTCCAAAGGTGCAGTCGTGATTACCGGTGCATCGGGCGGTATTGGTGCTGTTTATGCTGATCGTTTTGCAAAGCGCGGATATGATCTGTTGCTGATTGCGCGTGATGGGGAGCGCCTTAACAACGTTGCCGACACGGTGTCGAAGCAGAATGGCGTGAAGGTCGAGACGCTGGTTGCGGACCTTACTGATAAGCCTTCTTTGCTTGCAGTTGAAGCGAGACTTAAGGCCGACAAGAATGTGTCGATTCTTGTGAACAATGCGGGCTTTGGTGGCACGAAGTCTCTTGTCGACTCGGACGTGGATGAACTTGAGAACATGATCTTCCTGAATGTGACGGCGCTTACTCGCCTGACGTCTGCAGTGCTGCCTAACCTGATTGCGAAGAAGGCCGGTGCGGTGATCAATGTTTCGTCTGTTGTGGCAGTGAATCCTGACGCGCTGAACGGTACCTACAGCGGATCGAAGGCCTATGTGTTGAACTTCACGCAGTCGCTTTTCAATACGCTGAAGGATGCGGGTGTACAGGTGCAGGCGGTTCTGCCGGGCGCCACGAGAACAGACTTCTGGGATCGCGCTGGTCTGGCGGTACACAATCTGCCGGAAAAGAATGTGATGAGTGCCGAAGATTGCGTTGATGCATCGCTGGTCGCGTTTGACGAGAAGGAACTGGTTACGATTCCAGCGTTGCCGGATGTTGAGGTATGGAACCGCTATGAGCAGGCGCGCCTGGCGCTGTATCCGTTCCTGTCGAGCAAGGACGCGGCTCCTCGCTACACGACGAAGTTCTAATCGCAAGGCAAACGAGAGCTGCTGAAGCTCTCGTTTTGCCTCTACTGGTGTTGTGATGGAAAAGGGTGAATGTCATGAAGGATGGAAAGCTGTATCTGCTTGCGGAGTTTTCGGTAAAGCCTGAGGTGCTGGAAGAGACCAAGAATATCTTTTCTACGCTTCTGCCTATCGTGCTGAAGGAGCCGGGATGTGAGGCGATGTATACGACCTCGATTGAGGGTGCCCCGAACAAGCTGGTGTTCTTTGAGATCTTCTCGTCGGAGGAGGCACACAGGTTCCATATGGCTCAGCCGTACACGCAGAAGTTGGGTGCGGATCTGGAAGGAAAGCTGCTGGAACCGATGAAGATTACGAAGCTGAATTCCTTCTAAGTTGGCATAAGAAAAGCCGGGCTGATTAGCCCGGCTTTCTTTTGTTGCTGATTGCTTCTTACGGCAACTTTCCACCGACGAAGCTGCTGCCGTTGCGGCTGTTGACCGGACGCACTACGAAGACCACGTCATCGCCCGAGCGGAGCTTGGAGATGGTGGATTCGAACTCGGGCAGAGTCGGGGTGGCGTGACGGTTGACTTCGGTGATGATGTCGCCCTTTTGCAGCGGCAGGTCATCGGCGAAGGTGCCGGGCTTGATGTTGGTGATCATCACGCCGCCGGAGATCTTGAGACGGCTGAGGATCTCGGCAGGAACGGCGCTAACCGACATACCGAACTTGTCCTGAGCGACGTTGGACTTGGGCGGTGTGTTCGGGCTGCTGTCGTCGTCGGAGTCGTCTCCGTTCATGGCGGCGGTGGTTTGAGCACGGTCGCCGATGGTGACGGTTACGTTGCTTTCCTTGCCATCGCGCAAGTAGGTGAGGCGAGCGGTTGAGCCGGGGCGACGGGGCGAGACGTTGGAGACGAGATCGTCGCCGTCCTTAACCGGTGTGCCGTCGATGGCGGTGATGACGTCCTGTGGCTTGATGCCAGCCTTGGCTGCCGGGCCACCGGGGGTGACGGTGGAAACCAGAACGCCGCCCTTGGCGAAGCCGTAGATACGGCTGACCGCGGAGGAGATACCGGGCTGGAAGCTGATGCCGATGGAGCCGCGAACGACCTTATGCTCTGGCGAGATGAGGTTGTTGTAGACGTTGATGACAGTGTTCGACGGGACGGCGAAGCCAACGCCCACGGAACCCATGGACTGGGTGTAAATGGCCGTGTTCACGCCGACGACGGAGCCGGACATGTCGAGCAGCGGGCCGCCGGAGTTGCCGGGGTTGATGGCTGCGTCGGTCTGGATAAACTTCTGGAACTGGCTGCCTGCGCCCGAGGGATCGACACGGTTCTTGGCGGAGACGATGCCCGCTGTGACGGTCTGCGAGAGCGAGAAGGGGCTGCCGATGGCGAGAACCCAGTCGCCGACCTGTGCGCCGTCGGAGTTGCCGAGCTTCACGGTGGGCAGTGAGCCCGGGACGTCGATCTTGATGACGGCGATGTCCGTTTCCTTGTCGACGCCGATGACGCGGGCCGGGTGGCCGGGGTCGTTTTCGGGATCGGTGGTCAGCTTGACGTAGATGCGGTCGGCTTTGTCGACAACGTGGTTGTTCGTGACGATGTAGCCGTGCGGGTCAACGATGAAGCCGGAGCCGAGTGCGTGGCGTTCGCCGCCTGCTGGGCCGCCCTGATCGTCGTCATCATCTCCGTCGCCGCCCTGGCCATTGCCGCCGAAGAAACGGTTGAAGAAGTCCTGCATGTCGTTCTGCTGCTGGTCGTCATCGCCCTGACCCTGACCCGGTGCGCGGCGACCACCGCGACGG
Source organism: Terriglobus roseus (assembly GCF_900102185.1). Lineage (NCBI taxonomy): Bacteria > Pseudomonadati > Acidobacteriota > Terriglobia > Terriglobales > Acidobacteriaceae > Terriglobus > Terriglobus roseus. The sequence goes on from NZ_LT629690.1 coordinate 1,732,375, forward strand.
GCGCGCGGATTGGTGACCTGCTTGGGCAGCGATTCGGTGTTGATATTGACGACCGCAGGGCCCACTTCCTTGGCGATCTTGGTGAACTGATTCGGCTCCGCGACCATGCCGGGAACCTTGAGCGGCGTTGCGTCGGAGGTGTCGTTCTTCTTCTGCTGCATTGCGCCGTGAACGGTGCCGGTCATCACTGAGCCAGCGATGACGCCGGCTGAGAGGGTTCCGAGCAGCACGAACGACGTCGCAAGACGATTGTTGCGAATCCGTTCTGAAAAGGTCTGGTTCGATGCCATGAAAGGGTATTCCTCGTTCTTCCTTGGAGCGTACGTGTCGCGAGATGCGGCACCTCAGCGGATTAGACGCCTCCGCACTGAAATTGTATGCGTGGAAAGGGGTGTTATGCAGCGTTGGCTTCGGGTTGCTCAGAGACTGGTTGTGATGACAGCAATTCGCTGGCGATGAGACTGATGAGAATGAGCGCCGCGCCGAGACCGGAGCGAAGGGTGAGTCGCTCTCCGAAAAACAACAAAGCTGTCAGGAGAGCGAAGGCGGGTTCGAGTGCGAGGAGCAGAGCCGTGTGGCTGGCCTGCAGGTATTGCTGTGCCCATGTCTGGACATAGAACGCTGCCGCTGTTCCGACCAGAGCGCAGAGCAGCATGGCGAAGATGAGGTATCCGCTGATGTCTATGCGGGGTGTTTCTACCAGAGGCATTGCGAGCGCGAGAAAAAGAGCTGCGAAGCCGATTTGGAGGGTTGCGAGTTGGGACGCGGGGATTTGTCGGGCTAAGTGCGACAGCGACAGCAGATGCGCGGCGAATGCGATGGCGCAGAGGAAGCTGAGGAGGTCGCCCAGGTGAAGTCCGTGAGTGAATTCGCTTAGCGGCAGATTGGCAGGTGTGGTGAGTAGGACGATGCCTGCAAATGCTCCGGCGGCTCCAAAGAGGGGCACGATTCCGGGGCGGGGTGCGCCGGGCGGACGGAGTTTGGGGACGATGCAGAAGAGCGGCACAAGAACAACGACTAGCCCTGTGAGAAAGGCGCAGCGAGGTGCTGTGGTGGTTTGCAGGCCGGTGGTTTGCAGGGCGTAGCCGAGGGCGAGGAAGAGTCCAGCGACAGCACCTGCGCGGATGGCCGAACGGGAGAGGTTTCGCAGATGGCGGAGATGGACGACTGCTAACGCGATACATGCGAGCGTCATACGCAGGGTGTTGAAGAGTAAGGGCGAACAGTCGCGCAGGGCGTTCTGCACCACGCTGAAGGTGGCTCCCCAGACGAGAACGATGGCGAGCAGGAAGGCGTGAGCCAGGAGGGATTGGCGGCGCGTGACGATCATGAACGCTCGTCGCATTCGGCGGCGTTTATGCCGGCGTAGCCGCAGAGGTCGAGCAGAACGAGAAGGACGCGGCGGAGGGCGAGATCACGTCCCCGGGTGTCATGCCATTCATTGGTGGTGTGCACGCCCCCAGCGAGGCCACCGGCGCCGATGGCGACAGCTTCGCGGCCGAGGGAGAGCGGGATGTTGGCATCGGTGGAGCCGAGGCGTTCTTCGGTGCGAAGGCGCAGATGGCGGTCGGCGGCGTGGATGCTGGCGAGTAGACGCGAATTAGGCGCGAGTTCTCCCGCGGGACGGTCGCCGATGAGGGTGATGGTTGCTTTCAGGGTTTCGCGGTGAGAGCGCGGGATGGCGAGCATGGCGTCTTCGACGGCGCGGTAGAGACGGACTTCCAGCGAGAGGATCTGGTTGGCGTCGGTGGAGCGGATGTCGAAGGTGGCGGAGGCGGATTGAGGGACGGAGGTGACCGATGTGCCTCCCCGGATTTCGCCGATGTTGAGCGTCGTTCTCGGTCGCGAGGGGAGTTTCAGTGCGGCGAGTTCGCTGATGGCCTGCGCGAGGATGACGATGGGGTTGGGCAGAGCGGAGTCAGTCCATGCGTGGCCGCCGGGGCCGGTGATTTCGACACGGAAGCGTCGGCTGCCGAGGGCTCGGGTGACGACGGTTTCATTGCCTGCGCCTTCGAGTGCGAGCGAGCCGCAGATGCGTGATGCGAAGGGTGACCCTTTGAAGAGATGACGCATGCCGCGGAGGTCGCCCTCGGCTTCTTCGCCGGTGTTGGCGGCGAAGAGGATGTTGGCGGCGGGGTCGATTTCCGCGTGGCGCATGGCGGCGGCGATGGCGAGAAGTGCGGCCAGGCCTGCGCCGTTGTCAGAGATTCCAGGGCCGATGAGGAGCGATTCGTCTTCGCGGATGTCGAGTTCGGTTTCGGCTGCGAAGACGGTGTCGAGATGCGCGGATAGCAACACGACGGGGGATGTGCCGTCGTCTTCGTGAAGAAGGCCGAGCGCGTTACCTGCTGCGTCGATGTGGACGTTGGCGAGGCCGAGTTCATTCATGCGGTCGACAAACCATGCAGCGCGTGTGGCTTCACCGAAGGGCGGCGCGGGGATGGCAACGCATTCCTTCTGCCACGCGCGGAGGCGTGGTTCATGCAGATGGAACCAGCCGAAGGCGCGATGGACGGAGCGGTCCTGAGCGATCTGAGCGATGCGGGCGAGCGGGAGGAGTTCGCGGTCACGAAGAATCATGCGGAGGCCTCCTCTGTCGTTGGATGGTCGCGATAGACCACCTGCATCATGTGCAGCCCCTGTGGGGGTGCGGTGGCTCCGGCGGCGTCGCGTTTCTTTGCGGTCAGGATAGCGGGAATGCTGTCGGCGGGGATGCGGCTGGCGCCGATTTCAACGCAAGTGCCCACGATGTTGCGGACCATGTGATGGAGGAAGCCGGTGCCGGTGACTCGGTAGACGAACAGGTCGTTGTGGAGGAGCCATTCGGAGGCAAAGATGGTGCGGATGTTGTTCAGTGGTTCGCCGGATTCCTCGGCTCGGCGTTTGCGATCGGGGTCGCGGGCGGCGAAGGAAGAGAAGTCGTGTGTGCCGATGAGTGCGGCTGCGGCTTGTTGCATGAGCTCCAGGTTTAAGGGCCAGCGGCAGTCCCATGCGTAACGCGCAATGTGTGGCAGGCAGATGCGTTCTTCGCGGCTGCCGGGAGTGCGGCGGGGGAAGATGCGGTACTCGTAGGTCTTGTTGAGGACGTTGGCGCGGGCGTGGAAGTCTTCCGAAACGGATTCGCAGGTGAGAATGCGGATGGCGGAGGGAAGTCGACGATTTAATGCGCGGTGGAGGCGATCTGCAGGAATGTCCGCTTTTAACGTGAGCGAAACAGTCTGGCCCGAGGCGTGGACGCCGGTGTCGGTGCGTCCGGAGCCCTGCGGGAGGGTTTCTTCGCCGATGGTTTCGCGAAGGACTTCCGCGAGGGTACCTTGGATGGTTCGCAGGTCGGGCTGGATCTGCCATCCGAAAAAATCCGTGCCATCGTACGCCAGCGTGAGCCGGAAGGTGTGTATTGCGGCTTCTGGCTGGGTCGTGGGATCGGGCATGGCGAGAGGTCCGCGGGAACATTGCGGATGTTTCGAACGTACCATGCACGACTATGCCGTGCGGCATGGCCGGTGGTTGGTATACTTTGACTTCCGAAGGGAACACGGGCGTACAGGTGGCCTGCGAACGGGTTCAGCCAGCAATCCAATGGATTGAACTGTGCTGATAACCGGCCGCATGTAATTAAGGTGCGTCCGAACGGGTCCGGTGAACGTCTTCCTTAGGAAAGACTTTCCTCACAGTTGTTGGAGAACACAGGCGTGAAAGCAGGAACATTGCAGGGAGCGGCCGGAATTGCGCTGCTTTTCATGGGAACACTTGGCCAGGAAGTGGCGTTGGCGCAGGCTGGGCAACAGCAGGCTCCTCCGGCTGGCACGCAGACAAACCCCACGGCACCTGCCCCTCCACAGGCGCAGCAGATCACTACGACCGGCGCGCCAGGTATCCCACAGGCTCCTGAACCGGCGCATCCGGGACCGCTGTTTCTGCGTGAAACGGGCAAAGATTACAGCAATCTGAAGAGCCATTGGAAGAACCCGATTGCTCCGTATACGCCCACGGATTACAACTCGCCGCGCCTGAGCAATACGCCTCGGCTGGGTGATCTGCTGAAGGACGGCAAGATCTACCTGAGCCTGTCCGATTCCGTGCTGCTGGCGCTGGAAAACAACTTCGATATTGAGATTGCCCGTATCAACCTGGACATTGCAGATACTGACATTCTGCGCGCCAAGGCTGGCAGCACGCTGCGCGGTGTTTCCACCGGTATCGTGGCGAACACGCTGGGCGGTACCTCAACGACTGTGACCGGTGGTGGTGGTCCTGGCGGTACGACGACTTCTTCGGGTGGTTCGGGTACGGGTGCTTCGGGACTCGTGCTGTCGACCAACGGTGGAGGTCCTACGCCGTTGAACCGCGACCCGCTCGTTACGGGCACGTTGCAGTATGAGAGCGCGATTTCGCCTGGTGGTACGAGCATCTTCAACCCGAACTCCACGACGACCGATACGGCGACGTACAACTTCGGCTACCAGCAGGGATTCCTGACCGGTACGCAGTTGAATGTGACCTTCAGCAACTCGCGTGTGACTTCGACTTCGTTTCTGAGCGCGTACACACCACAGTTCAACTCGTCGTTCAAGGCGACGGTTACGCAGAACCTGTTGCAGGGCTTTGGCCCGTGGATTCAGGGACGCTTCGTGGTGCAGGCGAAGATCAATCGCCGTATTACGGATTCAGCCTTCCGTCAGCAGTTGATCTACACCGTGACGCAGGTTGAGAGCATCTACTGGAACCTGGTGAGTGCGTACGAAGACGTTCAGGCGAAGACACGCGCACTGGAACAGTCCACGAAGCTGGCACAAGATAACCGTCGTCAGCTTGAGATTGGAACGCTGGCACCGCTGGATATCATCAACAGCGATCAGGCTGTAAGCACCGATCGCCAGGCGCTGGTGACCTCGCAATCAAACCTGGAGTATCAGCAGTTGCTGATGAAGCAGGCGATTGTGCGCGATCTGAATGATCCGCAGCTTGCGACGGCTCCGGTTATTCCGACGGACCGCGTGAGCCTGGAGCGTTTGCCGGAAGAAGATACGCCTATCGAAGACCTGGTGAAGCAGGCTTACGTGAACAATCCTTCGATTGAGCAGGCAGTGCTCAATATGGAGACCAACAAGATCACGATTCGTGCGGAAAAGAATGGTCTGCTGCCGACGCTGAATGCCTATGCGTTCTACGGTGGTACAGGTATTGCCGGTACGGCGAACCCTGCCAGCTCGGCATGTACGAACAATCCGACGCTGCCGAATTGCGGTCTGGGTAACTTTGGAGCGTATGGCACGGCGTTCTCCGGCGCATTCAACAACAGCGCCCCGGATCGCGGTGTAGGTGCGACGCTGAGCATTCCGATTCGCAACCGTCCGGCGCAGGCTGACCAGGCCCGTTCGCAGATGGAATATCGCCAGGCGCAGATGCGTTTGCAGCAGCTGTACACACAGACGCGGATTCAGGTGATCAACGGGCAGTATGCGTTGACGAATGACCGTGCGAGTGTGGTGTCTGCACAGGCTACGCGTGACTATCAGGCACAGGCTCTGGATGCGGAACAGAAGAAGTTCCGGTTGGGGTCGTCGACCACGGCACTTGTGCTAGCACAGGAACGTGCGTTGGCTCTTGCTGACAACACCCTGATTACAGCGACTGCTGTGTATGCACGTGATCGTGCTTCGCTGCAGCAGTTGCTGGCGAACACGCTGGAGCGCTACAACATCAACATCGAGCAGGCAGCTTCAGGCACGATGAGCGCAGCGCCGGTGATTCCGGGATTGACGGCTCCGAAGGATCCGGCTCCACCGGCTCCGCTGACGAATACGCCTCCGCCGTTGCCGCCGTTCCAGATGCCGCAGCAGAAGTAGGTTTCACAAAACCAGAACAGAAGAGGCAGAGGGCATTACGCTCTCTGCCTCTTCTGCGTTTGCGCGCAAAGTACACTGGAAGAAATGTCTGAAATCGTTGCAAACGCGCTTTCCTCCTCGTCTTCTTCGTATCTGCGCTCGGCTATGCACCAGCCTGTGCAATGGCTGCCGTGGGGGCCTGAGGCCTTTGAACGTGCACTGGCGGAGGACAAGCCTGTGCTGCTGGATGTGGGCGCAGTGTGGTGCCACTGGTGCCATGTGATGGACCGCGAATCGTATGAGAATACGGAGACAGCGGCGCTGATCAATGAACACTTCATTGCGGTGAAGGTGGATCGTGATGAGCGACCGGATGTGGATACGCGTTATCAGGCGGCAGTGGCCGCGATCAGTGGACAGGGTGGGTGGCCTCTGACGGCGTTTCTTACGCCTGATGGGCGGCCTTACTTTGGCGGCACATACTTTCCGCCGGAAGAGCGTTATGGGCGTCCGTCGTTCCGACGTGTGTTGATGACGATGGCTGCTTCTTACCAGAATCAGCGTGAGGATGTTTTTGAGTCTGCTTCGAGCGTGATGGAGGCAATTGAGCAGGGCGAAACGTTCTCAGGCGCGATGAGTGATCTGGAGCGTGATGGCGCTGGGATTGCTTTGCTGCATCGCATGATGGATTCGGCTTTGAAGCAGTTCGATCCGGTGCATGGCGGCTTTGGGTCGGAGCCGAAGTTCCTTCATCCCGGAGCGATCACGATGCTGACCGATGCGGCTTCGCGCGGTGAAGCGAACGCGGCGCAGTGTGCGGAAGCTGTATTGACGACTCTGAAGAAGATGGCGCGCGGTGGTATCTACGATCAGCTTGGCGGCGGGTTCCATCGCTATTCAGTGGATGAGCGATGGATTGTGCCGCACTTCGAGAAGATGAGCTATGACAACTCCGAAATGCTTAGGAGTTACTGCCATGCGTTTCAGACTTTCGCGGATGCGGAGTGCGCGGCGGCGGCGCGGGGCATTATCCAGTGGATGGACGAGTGGTTGTGTGATCGCGAGCGTGGCGGATTCTTCGCTTCGCAGGACGCGGATCAGTCGCTGGATGACGATGGCAATTACTTCACATGGACGCGCGCGGAGGCTGCGGAAGTTCTCACTCCGGAAGAGTTAAAGTTTGCCGAGGTGTATTACGACATTGGCGCGGTGGGTGACATGCATCACGATACTTCGCGCAATGTGTTGTTCCGTCCCATGACCTTGGAGAAAGCTGCGGAACATGCCGGAGTGGATGCGACGCTGGCACCGATGATGCTGAAGATGGTGCGTGCGAAGTTGTACCAGGCTCGGTTGAAACGGCCTACGCCATTGATTGATCGCACGCTGTACATCGGCTGGAATGCGATGTGTATTTCTGCGTTTGTGACTGCGGGTCGCGCGTTGCAGATGCCGAAGGCGATTGCGTTTGCGAAGAAGTCGCTCGACCGCGTGTTGGCTGCTGCGCTGCAGGATGGCGTGGTGTCGCACGTGGTGGCTTATGCCGAAAACGTGAATGCGGCTGCGAACGTGCCGGGTGTGCTGGATGATTCTGTCTTTCTTGCTCATGCCTGCCTGGATGTTTGGGAGACGTGTGGTGAGCAGGCGTATTACCTTGCTGCGGAGCAGATTGCGGAGACGCTGTTACGCCGTTTCTATGATGGTCGTGGTGGTGGGTTCTATGACACGCCTTCGGATGCTGCAGAGTTGATTGGTGCTTTGATCACGCGGCGTAAGCCGATTCAGGATGCCCCTACGCCTGCTGGTAATCCTGCTGCGGCGATGTTGTTGCTTCGTCTGCATGAGTTGAGTGGCAAGCAGGTGTATCGCGATAACGCGCAGGAGACTCTGGAGACGTTCGCGGGCATTGTGGAGCACTTTGGTTTGTATGCGGCGACGTTTGCGTTGGCGTTGGGACAGTTTTCTCGTCCGCCGGTGCAGGTGGTGATTGTGGGCGATGGTGAGGAAGCTGCACGGTTGGAGTTGATTGCGTTGACGCCGTTTGCGGTGAACCGCACCGTGATTCGCGTGAAGGCGGAGCAGATGGATGCGTTGCCACCCGCGTTGATGGAGACTGTGGCGAAGATGCCTCGTGAGGAAGGCGTGTATGCGTTGGTGTGCAGTGGCATGACGTGCCATCCGCCGATACGCGATGTGGAGGAGTTGATTACTGCATTGCAGGCGTAATGATATTCAAGAAACGAAGAGGCCAGGTGATGATCACCCGGCCTCTTCGTTTTGTCTAGTTGCGAGTGTTACTGCCAGCCGCCACCGAGTGCCTGGTAGAGCTGCACCAAGGAAACTGCTTCGCCCTGTTGCGCGCTGATGAGGTTCAACTGCGCATTGAAGAGTGAGGAGTCACTGACGAGAACTTCCAGATAGGTTGCGGCGCCCGCCTGATAACGAACGCGTGCGAGACGTGTTGCGTCCTGCGCGGCTGCGACAAGCTTCTGCTGTTCTTCACGTGCGGAACGTTGTTTGTTTACCGCGATGAGGGCATTCGATACATCGCGGAAGGCACCGAGAATGGTCTTCTGATAGGTGAGGACCATCTCTTCCTTCTGTTGTTTCGAAAGCGCATACTGCCCGCTCAGTTTGCCACCTGCGAAGATCGGCTGCGCGAGCGAACCGATGCCGTAGATGGTGCGACCGGATGGGTCAAAGAGGTTGGAGAAGCTGTCTCCGCCGAGACCTGCGGAGAAGCTGATGGAGAGCTGGGGGAAGAACTGCGCCTTCGCCACGCCGACGTTTGCGTTAGCTGCCTTCAGCTGTGCTTCCGCCTGCTGGATGTCCGGGCGACGCTCCAACAATTGCGAAGGAACACCTACAGGGAGATCCCGCGGCACAGGCGCGAGTGCAGATGGATCTGTATGCGCGACTGTACCCGGAGTCTGGCCCAGCAGGAGACGCATTGCGTTTTCCTGCTGCTCACGCTGCTGTTCCAGCGTAGGGATAGCGGAAGTAGCACCGTAAAGAAGCTGTTCTGCCTGACGAAGATCCGAGAGCGGAGCGCGGCCGCCATCGGTCAGCGCACGAGTGAGACGAACAGAATCCTGCCTGGCCTTCAGCGTGTCTTGCGCGACGGCAATCTGCTGGTCGAGCGAACGCAGCGTGAAGTAGGTGGTGGCTACCTGGCTGACAAGGGACATGCGCACCGCGGAGCGTGCCCAGTCCTGCGCGATGAGTTGATCGCGTGCGGCTTCTGTCTGTTTGCGATAGAGGCCCCAGAAGTCGGGTATCCACGCAGCGGAGAGATTGAGGCTGCCTGCGGTAATTGGCGAGCTAATCGTATTGCTGAGAGAATCCGGCAACTCCGCACCGATGCCCGAACCGCCAGCGTTGAACGTAGGGAATTGATTGGCGCGTGTGATCTTCACCTGCGACTGCGCTTCCAATACTTTCTGCGCTGCGATGCGCAGATCGTAGTTGGCTGCAAGCGCCTGCTGGATGTCCTGCTGCAGTTCGGGTTCGTGGAAGATTTCGCTCCACTTGCGATCGCCGATGGATTGCGTGGGATCGCTGGAGACGACTGCTTCATCCGCGCCGCGGAATGCCGGTGGTGCCGGCACCTGCGGGCGCGTGTACTTGGGACCAACGTTGCAGCCAGTGGTGGCAATCAACGCAAGAGATAGAACAGATGTGATTGCTGGGTGTCGCATTAGTGGTGACCTCCATCTGCGGCAGCCGCGGCTACGGGATCAAAATCCGGCTTGGAATCCATCGTTGTACCCTTGCCACCCCTGCCGAAGCGATGTGAGAGGTATTCCACGACGGAGAAGGTGACCGGCACCATGAGTACACCGATGATGGACGACAGCAACATGCCGCCGATCACCACGGTTCCCAGGATGCGTCGTGACACTGCGCCCGAGCCAGTTGCTGTCCACAGGGGAAGGCAACCGAAGACGAAGGCGAAGCTGGTCATGAGGATGGGACGGAAGCGAAGTCTTGCAGCTTCCAGTGCGGACTCTGCGATGGACTTGCCTTCCTTGTAGCTGATGACTGCGAACTCCACGATCAGGATGGCGTTTTTTGCCGAGAGACCGATCAACATGATGAGACCGATGGTGGCAAAGATGTCGTTTTCCATGGAGCGCATGCTGAGCGCAAGATACGCACCCAGGATGGCGACCGGTGTGGAGAGCAGAACGCTGAAGGGAAGTGTCCAGCTTTCATAGAGCGCCGCGAGAATGAGGAAGACGAAGAGCAGAGACAGACCGAAGACAACCCATGTGGGTACGCCCTGTGCGGCTTTCTGTTCCTGGTAGCTCATGCCGGTGTAGTCATAGCCCATGCCTGCTGGCATAGATTGCTGGAAGGTTTCTTCCAGTGCTTTACGCACCTGTCCTGAGCTGTAGCCCGGAGCGCCTGTAACGTTGAGCTGCGCGCCATTGTGTTCGTTGAATCGAAGGACGAACTCTGGTCCATTGATCTTCTTGACGTGAACGAGAGAGGCAAGAGGCACCTGACTGCCGTTCGCGCTGCGCACGTAAAACTGATCGATGTTGTCGATCTTCGTACGTGAGCTTCCTTCAGCCTCGACATAGGTCTGCCACTGGCGACCGAAGCGGTTGAAGTAGTTGACCAGGTAGCCACCCATGAAGGTGGACATGGTGTTGTAAACGCTGGACAGATCCACCTGCTGCTGGATTGCCTTTTCGCGATCGACTTCGGCATACAACTGCGGTACTGCCGGTAGGTAGGACGGGATGGCCGCGGCGATTTCGGGACGCTTCTTGAGCGCGCCGAGATAGGCGAAGAGGTTTTGCGTTAGGAAGTTGGGATCATCGTTACCGGATTGATCCTCAACCACCATGGTGACACCACCCGAAGTACCGATACCGGGAATTGCGGGGGGCGGGAAGCTGAACGCCAAGCCTGCAGGATTGCCCATCAGCTTTTGTCCGACGGAAGCCTGGATGGCTTCAATCTGTTCTTCCTTCGTCTTTCGGTCATCCCAGGGTTTGAGCGAGACGAAGAAGAAGGCGCTGTTGGTGCTTTGTACCTGTGTGAGCAAGCTGAAGCCGTTGACGGCAACTACACCGCCGATACCAGGCGTTGCAAGCAGAGCCTTGGTGACTTCCTGTGCTGCTTTATCGGTCTGCTGCAGGCTCGAAGCATCAGGCAATTGCAGTGCTGCGAAGAGGTATCCCTGATCTTCCTGCGGGATAAATCCTGTTGGAAGTCGCGAGCCCATAAAGACAGCCACCACTGCGATGATCGCGAGCGCCACCATCGTGAGGGCGGACTTGTGGATGAGTACGCGCGATGTGCCGACGTAGGCTTCCGTGGTTCGACCGAAGACACGGTTGAACCAAGCAAAGAAGCGACCAAGCAGACCGGGCTTCTTCTCCTTGTTCTTCGGCTTCAGCAAGAGTGCCGCGAGAGCCGGTGAGAGCGTGAGAGCGTTGAATGCCGAGATCAACACCGAGATAGCGATGGTCACAGCAAACTGCTGATACAGACGTCCCGTAATGCCGGGGATGGCTGCCGTTGGGATGAACACCGCAGCAAGGATGAGAGCGATGGCGACGACGGGGCCGCCTACCTCTTCCATAGCTTTGATGGTCGCGTCTGTGGGCGACATGCCCTCTTCGATGTGATGTTCTACGGCTTCCACCACGATGATGGCGTCGTCAACGACGAGACCGATGGCGAGTACGAGGCCGAAGAGCGACAGCGTGTTGATACTGAAGCCCAGCAAGGGGAAGAGGACGAATGTACCGATCAGTGAGACAGGCACGGCCAGCAAAGGAATGAGCGTTGCGCGCCAGCCCTGCAGGAAGATGAACACCACGATGATGACGAGTGCCAGAGCGATGGACAGCGTCAGGATGATCTCGTGGATACCGGCGCTAACGGCCTTGGTGGTGTCCAGCGGTACGTCGTACTTGATGCCCGGAGGGAAGGTCTTCTGCAGTTCGTCCAGCCGCTTACGAACCTGTTCTGCCACCTGCACGGCGTTGGAGCCGGGCAGCTGGTAGATACCCATCATGCCGGCGGGTGCGCCGTTGTAGCGTGCCGAAAGGCTGTAGAGCTGTTGTCCGAGTTCAACGCGTGCTACGTCGCGCAGATGCAATACCGATCCATCGGGATTGGCACGCACGACGATGTTTTCGAACTCTTTCTCATCAACGAGACGGCCCTGAGTGCGCACCGTGTAGGTGAACTGCTGTCCCGCGGGTGTGGGTTCGCCACCGATCTGTCCGGCAGGGTTCACGGTGTTCTGTGTGCCCAAGGCAGTAATGACGTCGGTTGCGGTGACACCGAGATTGGCCAGCTTGGCTGGATCAACCCAGATACGCATGGCGTACTGACCACCGAAGACCTGCACACGGCTGACACCGGGTACACGTGCAATTTCGTCCTGCACGTTAATGATGGCGTAGTTGGTGAGGAACTCTTGATCGTACTTCTTGTCGTTGGAGTTGATACCAACGAGCATCAGAGGCGAGGTGAGCGCCTTCTGTACGGTAAGGCCCGCAGTGTTTACCTGTGCGGGAAGCTGAGCCTGAGCCTGCGATACACGGAGCTGTGACAGGATCTGGTCGGTGTCCGCATTCGTCTTAACGTCGAAGTCAACGAAGACCTGTGTCTGGCCGTTGTTGGCATTCACCGAGTACATGTACAGCATGTTGTCCACGCCGTTCATCTGCTGTTCGAGCGGTGTGGCAACGGCCTGTGACAGGGTTCTGGCATCGGCACCGGGATAGGTGGCCTGCACCAGGATTTCCGGCGGCACGATATCAGGGTATTGCGACGTGGGCAGCGTGAGCATGGAGACCATGCCGACGATGACCGTGATGATGGCGATAACGATGGCGACAATGGGTCGCCGAATAAAGAACTTTGACACGGACTACCTCGCTTCCGCGGGTGTTGCGCTGGCAGGAGCCGGTGCGTGCGGTGCAACAGGCACGCCTTCCTTCAGCTTCTGCAGGTTGTCCACGACGACACGAGAACCGGAGGCAAGGCCAGAGGTGATGATGAAGTCTTTACCCGACTCCGCACCGACCTGCACCGTAACAACGTGAACTTTGTTGTTTGCGTCGACGGTGAAGACCTGCTTCATGCCCTGAGTGTCGGTGACTGCGACCTGCGGTACGGTGATCGCGTTGCGACGGATCTCAGTGTTCGCGGAGACGCGGCCGAACTGACCGGGACGTAGCAAGTTGTTTGGGTTCGGGAAGACTGCAGCGATACGAATGGCGCCTGTCTGCTGATTCATCTGACGATCGATGAAAGCAATCTTGCCCTTGTGCGGGTAAGTATCGCCATTCGCCAGAGTCAGCGTCAGCGGCACCTTGCCAGCATTCTTCAGCAGATCCGCGTCGGTGCCGCCATTGCGTCCCATCAGAGCGAGATATTCGCTATCGCTGATGGAGAAGAACACCTTGACCGGATCAAGCTGCGAGACCGAAGTGAGTGCAGTCTGCGGCGAGACGAGGTTGCCGATCTGCGTGACGGCCTGACCGGCAACGCCAGAGATGAGGGAACGCACCTTGGTGAAGCCGAGGTTGATCGTCGCTGTTTCTTCCGCAGCGCGTGCTGCTGCGATCTGCGCCTTCGCCTGCTGCACATTGGCTTCGTTTTGCGCCTTGGTCTGGACTTCCTGATCCAACTGGCTCTGTGCGATTGCCTTTTGTTCTGCAAGAGGGGTGTCACGTGTGACGTTAATCTCGGCCAGCTTCAGTGCTGCCTGAGCCTGACCCAGCGCGGCTTCTGCAGATGCAACCTGGCCCTTGGCCTGATCGAGTGTTGCCTGGAATGGGCGAGGATCAATCTCAAACAAGACCTGGCCCTTGCTGACGACAGAGCCTTCGCGGTAGTCCTGACGGATGAGGTAACCCGTCACCTGCGGCTGGATCTGCGCGTTCACGAAGCCATCCAGTGTGCCCACCCACTGGTTGTTCAGGGCAACATCCGACGGCTGTACCGTGACAACGGAAACAGGAAGTGGCCCCATCTGTGGCGGTGCGGCTGGCTTGCTTTCGCAGCCTGTTGCCAGCAGCACAATGCTTGCTCCGGCAAGAATGAAAGCCGCACGGGAAGCGCTCTGTGCGAGGGGAGTGCGTTGGTTCACGCGGCTGACGGCCGGCATGGTCATGAATGCTCCTTGGCGAAAGATCCTGCGGCTGGACGTTCTCACAGAAAACATACGCGCATGTATCTTTCACATACGATGATGCATCGAATAGCGGGGATTCAATAAGTTGCCTGTGAGAAAAGTCACTCCCGAACATCGTACGCAAGAACGAGCCATCCGAACACGGGAAGATTTGATGGCTGCGGCTCGGCGCGTCTTTGCGCGAGATGGGTTTGAAGTGGCTCGCCTGCAGGATATTGCGCAGGAAGCAGGAAAGACGCGTGGCGCGCTTTATGACCACTTTAAAGACAAAGAAGATCTCTTTTTCGCGTTAATCGAAGAGAACATGGAAGCGGACGGAGAATTCTACCGCACGCGCCTTACACCAGAATCATCGCGAGAAGAGCGTGTGGCCGCGCTTGTGGATCACATGGAAGCGATGTTGTGCGATCGCAAACGTGTGATGCTTTACCTGGAATTCAAAATGTACGCCATTCGGCATCCGCATAAGCAGAAGCGTTTGGCGGAGCTTCACCAAGCACTGTGCGTGAAGGGAATGGATTCCAAGTTGCACCTCGTGCCAGAGCTGCATGAAGACAACTCGCAAAAGCGTCGAGCGATCTTTGCTGCGTTTGGCGCTGTATTGGATGGCCTTGCATTGAATCTGTATTTCGATCCCGGAGCGCTGTCTCAGGAAGAAGTGCGTTCGCGCATTGAGCAGATGGTGCGCGAACGCGTTGTTTAGCGCGCCTTGTATGCCTTGATGGCGATGGCAACAGGATGTGGTCCCGCAGGCAACATAGTGAACAACTCAGGACCACGTGTCGCACGTGTGCGAATGACTGCTACGTCCGCACCGCGTGAGTCTGCAACCAGCAAGACAGGTTGTCCGGGAGACATGGCCATGGCATCCGGGCCGGGGCCGGTATGGATGCTGTTGGACATTCGGCCATCATCAATGGAGTAGAGATTCACGGAATCCGATCCATTGGCCGCGACCCATAGCGATGTATTGTCTGCAGCGACCATGCCATGCGTAGGCTGCGTGCCGATGAGATATGTGCCGCCTACTTCGTTCGTATACGTCGAGATTTCGCTGATGCTGTCAGAGCCGTAGTTGCTGACGAAGATCTCGCCGCTGTCGGGTTTCAGCGCAATGTGTCCGGGCTGTTTGCCAACGCGCAGCCGCGCTAACAAGTGGTCCTGCATGGATGCGGGGTCCTGCTTGGCTTCCCATGAACCGGGTGCAGAAGAGAGATTGACGGCCATGACTTCATCATTGCCGGGGCAGGTGATGAATGCCTTGGAAGAGTCGCTGAGGATGGCAATATCTGATGCGCCGGAGCACTTGTCGTAAGTGGAACGAAGCTTCAACGGGTTGTCTTCACTGATGGCGTAGACAGAGACGGAACCCGCTCCACGATTGGCTACAACAAGCGAACGGTTGTCAGGCGATACTCGCACCACTGCAGGCTGAACGCCAGCGGCTGCGGTTGCAATGCTGCGATGTGTTGCGAGATCGATGACACTTACGGAGTTGGAATCTGCGTTGGCAACGTAAGCGCGCTTGCCTGTGGGGTCAACGTCAATGCCAGTGGGGCCGCGTTGCACACCGATGGTGGCGGCAATGGAATTGTTGTCCGCGTTGATAGCGGTGACGGTGCTGCTGCCAGAGTTGGTGACGTAGACTTCGTTGCGCGTGGGATTCACGGCGATGGCACTCGGTGATGCGCCAACCTGCAATGTGCGGTCGGCACGGAAGTTCACCAAATCGAGTACCGTCACGGTGCCGACAGCGTTGTTCGCGACGTATGCGTATTCGCGGTAGTTGTCTGCGAGCTGAGGGAAACGCATGCGGCGACATCCGGTTGCGAGAAGCAACAGCGGCAGGGAAGCAAGAGCGATGGAGCGGCTTACGTTCACGTTACGATTGCTTCCGATTCACTGCGGACCAGCGTGCTGCAAGCCAGATGACTAAGGCAATGTTCGCAACGGCAACGAGGATGTAGGCGGCCCAGAGGAAGTGCATGCTGTTAACGGTGGGTTCCATGCTTATGCCTCCAGTGCTTCCATGGCTGCGCGTTCTGCGATCTGCTGTTCACGACGAACGATGGCGTAACGCGCCCAGATGAGGGTGCATCCCCAGAAGAACCAAGCCGCAAGATTCCAAAGGAAGGCGGGCCACATGCTTGGGTCCAGCGAGCCTTCGCCGGTTAGTACCGGAGCTGGATGCTGCGTGCGCCACCAACGGATGCTCATGAATACGATGGGAACATCAATGCCAGCGAAGACGCTGAGAACTGCTGCGATGACTGGGCCCTGGCCGCTGGATGAAAAGCTGCGAACAAGCAGATAGCTGACGTAGAGCAGGAAGAGCATGAGTGCGCTGGTGAGGCGAGCATCCCATGCCCACCAAATACCCCATACCGGGCGTCCCCACAACATGCCGGTTGCAAGCCCGAGGCCAACATAGAGCACGGTGATTTCGGCTGTGGCGATTGCCAACGCATCCAGCTTCAGAGCGAGGGAATGATTCTTACGGCGCGCCCACAGGTAGCCGATCGACGCGATCATGTTGACGTACGGGAATATCTCAGCAGAGATATTGATGGGTACGTGCCAGTAAAAAATCCGGTAGATCGACCCCATGGTTGCTTCTACAGGGGCAACGAACACCGCTTCGTAGAAACCCCACGCGAGCAGGGCCACGCTCAGACCGCACAACATCCAGAAGAGACGCTTCATGATCGTCTTCCAGTCTACCGTCTTCGCAGATTTGCGGGGCGTTATTCGGCGTGAAGGACGGTTTCGAAGAGCAGGATGCAGGCGGTGGTGAAGATGACGTCAAACCCGAAGATGAGTCGCACCCACATGCCGGGTTCGAAATCGCCGGTGATGACGGCGCTAGTGGCCTGCGTAACGCCAAGCAGAGCAGGGATGGAAATGGGAAAGAGTATCGCCGGTAGCATCAGTGCGCGGTTGCGGCTGCGCAGTCCAAGTGCGGCAAAGAATGTGCCGTTCGCGACAATCGCCCATGTCCCCAGTGGCAGGATCAGCCAGAGCCACTTGAGTTCGCCGAGCGGGTGCAGGTTGTAAAAAACGATAAAGACCGGCGCCAGGACGGCCTCGATGGATGCCACGAAGAGGAAGTTGGCCAGAGCCTTGCCGAGGAAGAGCGCGGACGGTGGTGCGGCGCTCATGCGGTGCGCGTCCATGACCTGATTGCGGCGTTCGCGTTCCCAAGAGATGTTGAGCGAAGTGGTTGCTGCGAAGAGTAAGCCTACCCACAGCAGGCCACCGCTCATCTGTCGAGCCATGGCGGGATAGCCGGTGGGGTCGAAGGCCATGGCGAAGGCCACGGCGATGAGCAGCGTGAAGAAGAGCATACCTGCGACGGCTTCGCGACTGCGCCATTCAAGCTGCAGGTCTTTCTTGAGGTGGAGCCAGACGGTGCGGAGATAGATCACTCGACAGTCACCCCATCTTTGGTCAGGTCGGCGACAGCGGCTTCGGCGGCGCGGATGTAGTCAGCGGGTGCGAGCAGGAGTTGCAGACCGCGCGTACCTGCGGAGACGCTGATGGTGTCGAAGAGTTCCAGCGTTTCATCGGCGAATGCTCGGTACGCCTTCTTCGCGCCCATAACGGTGACACCACCGCGGATATAGCCGGTGAGTGGTTCGACGTCTTTCAACGATGCGAGTTCGGCTTTCTTGGCTTCTGCTGCTACGGCGAGCTTTTTCAGATCGAGTTCGCTGTTGCCGGGAACGACACCGAAGACATATTCACCATCGTTGAGTCGGCAGAGGAGTGTTTTGAATACCTGCTCGACGGGCATGTTGATCTTGCGTGCAACTGTGCCTGCGGTGAGATCGTCGGGGTTGACTTCGTACTCGCGGGTTTCGTACTTGATATTCAGTTTGTCCAGCAGGCGCGCGGCGTTTGTCTTCATGCCGCAGCCTCAGCCTCTGGCGTAACGATGCTGCCATGGCGCATGTGGATGACGGAATCAGCGGCGTGCTGGACGAGTTCGAACTGATGCGTTGTGACGATGACAGTGCGCTTGCGTCCGCCTGCGAGTGGCCATGTGCGGAAGTCGAGGAGAAGCGTGACGAGTTCCTTTGCGCCAGTGACGTCCATGTTGCTGAAGGGCTCGTCGAGTAGCAGAAGTTCGGGATCG
Source organism: Terriglobus roseus (assembly GCF_900102185.1). Classification (NCBI taxonomy): domain Bacteria; kingdom Pseudomonadati; phylum Acidobacteriota; class Terriglobia; order Terriglobales; family Acidobacteriaceae; genus Terriglobus; species Terriglobus roseus. Next base: position 1,750,505 of record NZ_LT629690.1, read on the forward strand.
CTGACCAACGCGCGCGCCATTGAGACGCGCTGGCGCATGCCCTGCGAGAACTGCGATACGGGACGCGTCAAGAAAGGATCGATGCCGACTGCACGCAATGCCATTTCTGGTGAACCAACGCAGTCGCACGTTGCGCCGGGATTCTGAAGGCGCAAGAAGTAGCGCAGGTTTTCCATCGCGGTCAGCTCTTCGTAGAGCATGGGCGCGTGGCTCATGTAGGCCATGCGATGACGCTCGTTGAAAGGCGTTCCGCCCAGTGTTTTCACCGTTCCTGATGTTGGGGTGATGAGTCCGGCAAGCGTGCGGAGGAGCGTGGATTTGCCTGCGCCATTGGGGCCGAGAAGGACATGGAATCCACCCGATTCAAAGGTGCAGGAGACACGCTTGAGCGCGGCAAAGCTGCCGTAGAGCCGGGAGAGGTTTGTGACCTCTGCTGCCAAATTGGGAATGGACTGCATCGGCTTTCAGTATAAAGTGCGGAATCTGCTTGAGCTTGGGTTGAAAGCGTCGTTAGAGTGTTGGCCATGCCAGAATTGAAGTCTTCCCACGATCCTCGGATCGTTCTTCCGCCTCCACGTCTGCATTGGGGTTGGGTATTGGCCCTATCCGTCCTTACACGCAGCTACTTTAATTCGATCTGGATGATTGTGCTGGCCAATTGGGTACGCAAGGTAACGGGTCGCAAAGACGCGTTGATCTGGACCATTGTGAATGTGGCCGTTATACCCGCGGTGTTCCTCATCGCGGTGATGGTGGGAGCCACAATTGGACTCATGTCGCGCGGGCAAGGTATTGGCGACACTCGCGTGCTCTATTACTCGCTGATAGCTTTTGGGATGATCGCTGTCTTAGGCAGTTACACCACCGCAGCGTTCAAGTTGAGGAGTGCGCTGGAAGAAGCGACCGTTGGCCTGGCATTTGGCGGCGTGATGACATTTCTGTTCAGCGGCACGTACTTTCAGTACTTCCTGCACGACTACGTCGTTCCGGATGCCGAAGAACTGTACGGAGCTCTTCCGACGCCACCAGCTTACGTGCCGCCGCCTACGGTCTAAAGCTACTTCAGAGGCGCAACAAGGGTAGCTGTTGGAGCGGCGCTCGGAGTTCCGGCGGGTTGGGTGCCGGGCTTGGCTCCGTTGGGGGCGGGGGCGTACTTGCTGGCGCACTTGGCCTGGAGTTCGGTGGCCTGGAAGACGCCGTCGCGGCCGAGGTGGCCCATGGCTAGTGCCTGGGCATCGTCCTTAAAGGTGTCTGGCGGCGGTTCCGTGCCCTGGTAGTTCACGGAGAGTTCCTTGCCTTGTTCCAGCAGCACGAACTGGGCGTGCGTGCCTGTGCGCTGGATGGAGCCGGGCTTCACGTTGCCGGCTACGCGCAGGTTGCGCTTGTAGGCCTTCTGGCCCATGGTCTGGAGTTCGCCGATGGTGCAGTAGTAGCTGGTGGCCTTGCTGTCACGCGCGCCCGCAATGGCGAGGAACAGCACAGCACCGACGATGACGACGGTGGCGACGATGACCTTGACGGAGGAACGGCCTGACTGGGACATAAGCTACCTGCGATTCTACTCCTGCACCTGTGGCGATGCTACGGTTACCGGACTGGCGGAGGCGATGTTTGGCCTACATTGACGATATACTTCGCCTTACAGCTATGCCGAGAAATGGCATCTGGGCAGGAGACACGAATCCATGAGCACATCGACGAACGGGCACAAGCATAACGGGAACGACTACACCGTTCCAAAGCCGCGCGAGCAATGGATTGTGAACCGCAAGGCTGAAGCCGCCAAGACCGGCGACTGGAACATGAGCCAGATGCACTTCGCGCGTAAGGGCCTGATCACGGAAGAGATGGCTTACGTTGCGCACAAGGAGAAGCTGGAGGCCGAGTTCATCCGGCAGGAGATCGCCAAGGGAACGATGATTATCCCGGCGAACATCAACCATGTTGAGCTGGAGCCGATGTGCATTGGCGTAGGTTCGCTGTGCAAGATCAACGCCAATATTGGCAACAGCGCCATCACCAGCAATGTGGATGAGGAGCTGCGTAAGCTGCATACCGCTGTTCACTATGGCGCGGATACGGTGATGGACCTGTCGACCGGTGGCGATATCCCGATGATCCGCGAGGCCATTCTGCGGCATTCGCCCGTGCCCATCGGAACAGTGCCGTTGTATGAGGCGCTTTCGCGTGTGAAGCGTGTTGAGGATCTCAACATCGACATCTACATGGACGTGCTGGAAGAGCAGGCGCAGCAAGGCGTGGACTACTTCACGATCCATGCTGGTGTGTTGATCCAGTATGTGCCGATGGTGTCGAAGCGCATCACAGGTATCGTGTCGCGCGGCGGCGCGATTATGGCGCAGTGGATGACGAGCAATCACAAGCAGAACTTCCTGTACGAGAACATCGAACGCATCCACAAGCTGATGGCGAAGTACGACGTCAGCTACTCGTTTGGTGACGGCCTGCGTCCAGGATGCGTTGCCGATGCCAGCGACGAAGCGCAGTTTGCCGAGTTGGCGACATTGGGCGAGTTGACGCGCAGTGCGTGGAAGCATGATGTGCAGGTGATGATCGAAGGTCCTGGCCACGTGCCGATGGACAAGATCAAGGAGCAGGTGGACAAGGAAGTGGAGCTTTGCGATGGCGCTCCGTTCTACGTTCTGGGACCGCTGGTTACCGACATTGCTCCTGGCTATGACCACATCACCAGTGCGATTGGTGCGGCGATGATTGGCTGGCACGGCGCGGCGATGCTCTGCTACGTGACACCGAAGGAACACCTCGGACTGCCGAACGAGAAGGACGTGAAGGACGGCATCATCGCGTACAAGATTGCGGCTCATGCTGCGGATATTGCGCGGCATCGTCCGGGTGCGCGTGATCGTGATGATGCGATCAGCCACGCTCGTTACACGTTCGACTGGGATGCGCAGTTTGACCTGTCGCTTGACCCTGAAACCGCTCGCGGTATGCACGATGAGACACTGCCCGACGACTATTACAAGGAAGCGGCGTTCTGCAGCATGTGCGGACCGAAGTTCTGCTCGATGAACTGGTCGTCGAAGGTCGACAAGTACAACGAAGAAGTTCATGGACTGAAGAAGCCGGAACTGACCCAGATCATGACGGAGCAACTGGTTTCGTTGCGCGGATAGTCAGGGAGAGGGGTACCCCCCTCCCCCCTGTTTTTCTAAAATCGTCTTTCTATTGGGTTTACGGTTTGAGTAGTTGTAAAATCGTCTGCCCATTGGAGTTAGAGGCAAAATCGTCTTTCTAAAAGAGTTAGGGCCGCGCTTAGCGCGGCCCTTTTGCTGTCTGGTTCTATTTTAGTGGTTTCGCGGAAATAACCTGCCAACTCTATTTCTTTTGGTTTGTTGGAGTTGAGTGGCTTAGGGGCTTGACAGGGCACTTCGTGCGGTTCTCGACGCCTTCGGCGTGGCGTTGGCTGTCATTCATCGCGGTGCGGGTGGCGTAGTTCCAGGAGCAGCACCGGGAGGAAGCAATGCGGAACCGGACGGCCGCGGATGGTGAGGTTTTTGCGGGCTGCATGAACGCTTCCGCGTTCGTTCATCCAGTGCATCTTGAAACTACGGAGCCGAAGATGGCTCTGAGTTTTCCATCGGTGTTCACTCTCGGACAGTCCTGATTATCGTTTGCAATTATTTTCTGCGATCGTCGTCCCATAGAACATCGAGTGGAGTACGCACATTCCCATAGAAGTTCTAGTGGAAAAGCCGATGGACAAAGCCAATTCAACATCAACCGAAGTAATAATCGTGACCCTTGGCAGATCCCGGGTCTCTTTGCAACGCTCTTCGAACGCACTAGAAGATCTAGTCCTCGCGAGGCTCTATGCGCAGAATTGAGTGGTCTCAACGTACCTGCTTGCTCGTCATCGCATCCGTAGCAATGTCGCTGCTGTATCGGGCGCAAGCACAACAGCCCGCACCCAGTGCTGGCACACAGACTGAGATTTCTCATATTGAGAATGGGTTACTGCCTTCTGTGATTATCAAAGGCCAGCCTGTGGCCGGAATGCTCCTGACCGACAGGATGCGCTACTACCATGTGCCGGGTATCAGCATTGCCTACTTCGATCATGGAAAGATCCAATGGACAAAGGCTTATGGTGTTGCCGACGTACAAACAGGCCGTTTGGTAACCCCGGAGACACTCTTTCAGGCGGGCTCCATCAGCAAACCGATTGCCGCGCTCGGCGCGCTTAGCCTGGTACGAAGTGGCAAGCTCAAGCTTGATGAGAATGTAAATGACGAACTTCGCTTATGGCACGTTCCTGAGAATGAGTTCACGACAAACCAGAAGGTGACGCTTCGCAGACTCCTTAGCCATAGTGCAGGCGTGGGTGTTCATGGATTTAGCGGCTACGAAGTGGGGCAGCCGCTACCCACGGTGGTTCAGATACTGGATGGCTTGAAACCAGCAGCCTCACCACCGGTGCGCGTTGAGGCCGTGCCTGGGTCGGTATATAGCTATTCAGGCGGCGGCATGATGATCGTCCAGTTGCTGATGATGGAGAAGACGGGGAAGAGCTTTCCAGCAGTTATGCGCAGTCAGGTGCTTGGCCCCATTGGCATGACTCACAGCACGTATGAACAGCCACTGCCGTCCAATCTCGTCAGTAGCGCAGCACTGGGATACGGATCACATGGTTCGCCTCTCCCCGGTGGTTTCCACGTCATCCCCGAGATGGCTGCTGGAGGCTTATGGTCGACGCCCTCCGACCTTGCGCGCGCAGCAATTGAAATGCAAAAGGAATATGCCGGAACATCCGATAGGATTCTGACGCAAGCTTTGGCGAAGGATATGCTGACTCGCCAGAAGGACAATTGGGGTTTAGGTTTCGAAGTTGAGAAGCCGGGTGCAACGCCTCGTTTTGATCATTTCGGTGTGAATACAGGCTTCGTCTCCGTGCTGGAAGCGTATCGCGACCAAGGACAAGGAGTCGTGATTATGACCAATGGACAACAGGGAGAAAAGCTTATTACAGAGCTTCTTCGTGCGATTGCCCATGAGTATGCCTGGCCGGATTTTCAACCTGCCGAGCATACGTTGATCAAACTTGATCCGGCTTTGCTGGAAGGGCTGCAGGGAACTTATGATCAAGCCGATAAGGATGGGCAAGACAAACTAACGGTCACAATCCGAGACGGGAAACCCTACATGTCTGGCTCCTACAGTGTGGGGTCGACCTATCATTTTGGATTTTCGGAGCCATTTGAGCTACTGCCCGAAACGCGCGACCAGTACTTCACCTTGCAGACAGGTGCTGCCAGCTTTCGCTTTGAAAGGACCAGCGAAGGTCGAGTGGATCGTTGCATCGTGATTTCAGGAACGAATCAGCGTGACGCCAAGAAACTATGAGTGACAATTGCCATTCATGATCTGTTCATGGTTGCTTCGTACACAGGAGAAAGGAGTAGCTATGCGTCTGAGGTCTTCCTTCACAGGTTCTACGGTTCGTTTGTTTTCAGCCTGTCTGCTGATTGGTTCTGGTTTGGCCTGGGGGCAGGCGAAGCCTGCTCCCGCCAAAGGCAGGGATTTCGATACGGCTGCCCCGAAAGAAGAAATCATGGGGACGGGGAAGGCTGCAGCGGGTGCAAACTCTGAGGTAGGCAGCCCGAATCGCACGGTGGGACCGCAGCGGGATGGTTCGATTGTTGTTTCCGACAACCAGGTGCTGACGCCCGCGGGCAAGATTGTTGAGATGGGCACGCCGGTACGCGTGAAGGCAATCGCGCTCAATCCCAATCGCATGGTTCATAGTGCGGCTGTGCTGCTGATGGGGTCGCCGCAGCCGATCATCGTATTCGATACGGTGGCGGGAAAAGTGTTGCAGCGCTTTACGCCTGAAGACGCTGGGGCAACTGCGAAGGACACGACCACCGGATCCTTTACGGGCATTACGTATTCAGCGGATGGATCGAAGCTGCTTTTCAGCCAGGACAACAACCACGTTGTGATTACGAAGGTGGACAAGAAGACAGGTCTGCTTAGCAGCGAGCAGCGAGTGAAACTGCCTGAGCCGCCTGCGGATGGGCGCACGTATCACAATGCGAAGTCGATCAATCCGGGGGGCATTGCATTCTCAGCGGATGGTAAGCGCGCTTATGTTGCGCTGAATGTTGCGAACACGCTCGGCGTGATTGACCTTACATCGTCTCCTGCAAAATTGATTGCGCAGATTCCTGTTGGCAATGTGCCGAACAGCGTTGTGGTGAGCGGTAATTATGCCTATGTGACGAACGAAGGTGGGCGTCCCGCTACCGGTGAGGACTTCACCAACGATTCTGACGGTACAGCGATCGTAGTGGACCGGAAGGATGCTTTTGCGATCACTGGTACGGTGTCTGTTGTTGACCTGACAGCGGGCAAGGAAGTGAAGACCATCCCTGTTGGTTTGCATCCGGTGGGCATGGCGATCGCTGGCTCCAAGCTTTATGTCGCGAATGCTTATAGCGATAGTCTTTCGATCGTTGACCTTCAGACCGATAAGGTGATGCGCACGATTAGCCTTAGCGTGCCGATTGGAAGTGGTGCGTTTGGCGCCGGTCCCAATGGCGTTGCCGTTACGGATGATGGCAAGGCTTACGTAACGCTGGGGCAGGCGAATGCTGTTGCGGTTGTGAACCTGCAGGGGCGCGAACCGAATCCGGTTGTTGGTTATATTCCGACGGCTTACTTTCCAACTTCCATCACGTATGACAAGGCACGGAAACAGATTCTGGTGGCCGATGACAAGGGGCTGGGATCACGCGGTAATACGACGATCAAAGAAAATGTGGTCGGCTACAACACGCATGGCGATATGGGTGTCGCAAATCTGATTGCGGAACCAAACTCTGTGGAGTTGGCGAAGTTCAGCAAGCAGGTGTTCGATAACAATCACTGGAACCTGACGACGAACATTGAAGTTGGGAAAGAGTTCATTGATCCGCGGGCTGTGGCGGTCGCGGTGCCAAAGCATATTGGTGAACCTTCGCTGATCAAGCATGTGTTTTTGATCATTAAAGAGAACCGCACGTACGACCAGATGCTGGGTGATGTGAAGTGGGGCAATGGATCGCCTGAGTTGGCGATGTTTGCTTCTGCTGTGCCGAATCAGCATGCGATGGTGAAGCGGTTCCCGCTGTTGGACAACGTGTATGCGCCGAGCCGTCAGTCGGCAGATGGTCATCCGTGGATTGGTATGTCGGGCTCGTTTTATTCCAACGACATTCTGTCGCCGGATTGGATTCGTTCGTATCCGGGTGGTGGTGCAGAGGATCCATTAACGTATACGCCCATGGGATTTTTGTGGACGGGGCTCGAGGCTAAGGGACTAACCGCGAAGCTGTATGGCGAATGGAGCAGCGGCGCTACGATTGCGCATAAGTCCGATGGCTCAGCGTATACGTGGACGGATTTCTATAACACTTCGCTATGCAAGGAAGGGAAGGCTCCGGCTTCCAGTTGCGTTGTTCCGGATGATGCTATTCATGTGAGTTCGGTGATTCCGTCTGCGGCAAAGATCATGGACCCGCACTATCCGCCGTTCAACCTGAATATTCCCGACCAATATCGCGTGGATTACTGGATCAAAGATTTTCAGGCGATGGATTCCGCGGGAAAGGTACCTAACTTAACCATTCTTTGGCTTCCGAATGACCACACGGCGGGTGCTTCGAAGGGAATGCCTGATCCGATGAGTTATCAGGCGGACAATGATCTGGCGCTTGGCCGCATGGTTGAAGCGATTAGTCACAGCAAGGTGTGGGGAGATTCGGCCATCTTTGTTGAGGAAGATGATTCGCAGGGTGGCGCGGATCACGTGGATGGACATCGTCAACCGGTCTTTATCATCAGCCCCTACACGGTTGCGTCGCAGACGCCTGGTGAGGGCAAGGCGATTCACACGACGTATACCGCAGAGAACATCAACCGGACGATTGAAAACATTCTTGGCACGCAGCCGTTGACGCAGTTTGATCTGGTTGCTTCGCCGATGTTTGACGCGTTCCAGAACACGCCTGATCTGACCCCGTATGACGTTGTGCCTGCAGTTCTGCCGCTGGATCATGGGCCTGGGTTGAAGGGGGCTCAGGCTGTTTCATCGAACCCGATGGAGAAGGCCTGGTTCAAGGCTACGGCGACGGTGATGAAGGGTAAGTACGACAAGGCCGATGCGGTTGAGCCGAACTTCCTGAATCATTCCACGTGGTATGTGGTGACGGGATGGGCGCGTCCCTATCCCGGGGAAGATAAGGTGATGTTGCCCGGGCCGTTGGTGAAGGTTGCGAAGAAGTACAACGGCGATGGGGACGACGACTAAGTCGGATCTACAGTAAGTAACTACTTGAAGGACAGCCCGCATATAGTCTGCGGGCTGTCCTTTGTTACTTACGCTTGTTGTTTTGATTTGCAGCTTCGGCTTTGGCGCGGGCGATTTCTTCCATGCGTTGCGATAGCTGGCGTTCGCGGCCTTGATCGGTGGGGCGATAGTAACGGCGATCTTCGAGGCCTTCGGGTAGGCATTGCATGTCGGCGACTTTGCCGGGGAGATCGTGCGCGTACTGGTAGTCCTTGCCGTAGTTGAGGTTCTTCAGCAGGCGTGTGGGGGCGTTGCGCAGATGCAACGGGACGGGTTGTGCGCCGGTGGCGTTCACGTCTGCTGCAGTCTCGTTGAAGGCGACGTAGACGGCGTTGGATTTGGGTGCGAGCGCGAGATAGACGACGGCCTGTGCGAGTGCGAGTTCGCCTTCGGGTGAGCCGAGAAGATGCATTGCCTGTTGAGCTGAGAGCGTGAGATTGAGCGCTTCTGGTGCGGCTAATCCGATGTCCTCTACTGCCATGCGGACGACTCTTCTGGCAACGTACATGGGGTCTTCGCCTGCGGCTAACATGCGGCGGAGCCAGTAGAGCGAGGCGTCGACGTCGGAGTTGCGCACGCTTTTGTGGAGCGCGCTGATGAGGTCGTAGTGCTGCTCGCCGTTCTTGTCGTAGAGGAGCGTGCGTTGCTGGAGGGCGTCGCCTACGGCTTCGCGCGTGAGCGTGGTTTCGCCGCGTCCGATGAGCAGCGATGCGGCGGTTTCGAGGGCGTTGAGAGCGTAGCGGGCGTCGCCGTTGGAGAACGATGCGATGGCTTCGAGAGCGCCTTCGGCTGCGGTGAGTTGAAGGCTGCCTAGGCCGCGGTCTTCGTCGGTGAGGGCTCGTTGGAGGAGCGCTACGATCTCTGCGTCGGGGATGGATTGCAGGACGTAGACGCGGCAACGGGAGAGCAGTGCGGCGTTGACTTCGAAGGATGGGTTCTCTGTCGTGGCGCCGATGAGACGGATGGCGCCGCGTTCGACGAAGGGCAGGAAGGCGTCCTGCTGGGCCTTGTTGAAGCGATGAATTTCGTCGACGAAGAGGATGGTGCGGGAGCCGGAGGCGGCGGCGCGTTCCGCATCGGACATGACCTGCTTGATTTCTTTTATGCCGGATGTGACGGCGGAGAACTCGATGAAGGTGGCGGAGGTGGTGCGCGCGATGATTTTTGCCAGCGTGGTTTTGCCCGTGCCGGGAGGGCCCCAGAAGATCATGGAGCCGGGTTCGCCGCGGTCGATGGCGAGGCGCAGGGGTTTGCCGGGGCCGATGAGGTGTTTCTGTCCGGCGAATTCGTCGAGCGTGGTGGGGCGCATGCGCTCGGGTAGCGGGATGTCGCGGCGGTTCAGCGGTGTGGCGGGTTCGAGATGGGCGAAGAGGCTGCTCATTTGAAGTTCCTCTGTTGGGATGCTTCGTAGAGCAGAAGGGAGCCAGCTACGGCGGCGTTGAGGCTTTCTGTGGGGCCGGTGGTGGCTAAGGTGATTTGCTTGTCGCAGATGGTGAGCATTTTCTCGGAGACGCCTGCGCCTTCATTGCCGATGATGAGGGCGATGGTGCCGCGGAGGTCGGTGGCGTGGGCGGCTTCGCCGTCTTTGGCTACTGCGGCCAAGAGTTGGGTGTCTACGGCTTTGAGGGCTGCGAGGAAGTCGGCATCGCAGCGCGGAAGCGGGACGCGGAAGGCTGCTCCGGCGGCGGCGCGGAGGCATTTGCCGTTCCAGGGATCGACGGTGCCGGGTGTGAGGGCGACGGCGGAGGCTCCAAAGGCTTCGGCGGAGCGGATGAGGGTGCCGAGATTGCCGGGGTCCTGCAGGCCGTCGGCGATGAGGATGAGGTCGCCGGTGCGCGGGGCGTAGGGGAGTTCGGGGCGTTCGAGGAGAGCGGCGGCGCCTTGGGCGTTTTCGGTTTCGGTGGCGGCCTGGAAGGCGTCGGGGCTGAGCAGCAGGACTTCGCGGGCGGCGTCTTCCGGGAGGTCGCGCAGGAGGTGCGCGTGGTCTTCGCGGAGGTAGAGGGTGTCGAGTTGCAGGCCGCTGGCGATGGCCTCGCGGATGAGATGGAAGCCTTCGATGCCGATGCGGTCGGACTTGCGTGTGGTCAGCGCAGCGCGAAGCGCTTTGACGCGGGCGTTGGTGCGGCTTGTGATTCGTTCGGGCATTGCTTCTGGTAAGTGTATCGAGGCTTTCGCTTTGGCATTTGCGGTGATGGATGGGAAGGCGGCTTCGGCTCGTTCCGGATGACGGCTTTCGGTGGTTTGAGCCTTGATACGGATTAAGTTATTGTGGCTGCTTGCGTTCCCGTGTGGTTTGGGCGATGCTGCGGGTTGAGGCTCTTCGCGGAGCTTCGGGAGTGTGCATGTCGGCAGAAGTGTTGCGGATTCATCCGGATGAACCGGAAGCGGAGCTGGTGGGCTATGTGTCGCAGTGTGTGGAGCGTGGCCAGGTGGTGGCGCTGCCCACGGACACGTTCTACGGTTTGGCCGTAGACCCGGTGAATCTGCGTGCGGTAGAGCAGATTTACGAGTTGAAGAGCCGCGCAAAGCATAAGCCGTTGTCGCTCCTGGTGGGCAGTACTGCACAGGGATACGAACTGGCCCGGGGACTGGATAGCGCCTTTGACAAGCTTGCGGAACGATTCTGGCCGGGGCCGCTGACGATCATTGTGAAGGCTGGTTCGAAGCTGCCTTTGAGGGTGACGGCGTATACCGGCAATGTGGCGATCCGTGTCCCGGAGGCTCCCATTGCACGGGCCGTGGTGGATCGTTTGGGACTGCCGATTACGGCGACTTCCGCGAACCTGGCCGGGCATCCTGAATGCTCCAATGCGCGGTGCGTGCGGGAGCAGTTGGGCGATAAGATTCCGCTGATTGTGGATGGTGGACCGACGGCGCGGACAGTGCCGACGACGATTGTAGATCTGAGTGGCGGCGGCAACTCGTGGATGATTTTGCGTGAGGGTGCGATTCCCACGCATGAGATTGCGCTGGCACTGCAGCACTAACGAAAGGCACATGGCACGACGACACGGAAGACGGCAAAATGGCGGCGGACATCCATTCCGAACGCTGCTGGTGGTGATCGCGCTGATTGCCGCAGTGTGGTTTGCCAGTTTGTATGTGCGCATTGACCGTGTGGCACAAGAGGATCAGGCAGCGCCTTCCGATGCGATTGCAGTGTTTGGTGCGGCGCAGTATGTGGGGCGTCCTTCGCCGGTGTATCACGCTCGGCTGGACCATGTGGTGAGCCTCTATAACCACGGAATGGCGCCTTACATTGTGACGCTGGGCGGCTCAGGGGATAAGAAGAACGGCCTCAGTGAAGGCGACGTTGGGCGGAACTATCTGCTGGCGAACGGCGTGCCATATGACCACATCATTGCCGAGACGGTGTCCCTGGATACGGGACAGCAGGCGGATCAACTGGCGCGCATTGCCCGCGAGAACCAATGGAAGCGCGTGATTGTGGTCAGCGATGGAACGCATCTGTTTCGGATACGGGCGTTGTGCGAACGTGAGGGGCTGGATGTGTTGACTTCGCCGCGCGCGCCTTACGGAAACTTGTCGACCTGGGGTCATGTGACACGGGTTGCGCATGAAATGTTGAGCTACACCTTCCTTCGTCTTCACGTGGAAGCTGGATGGGCGAAACGGTGGATGGAAGGGAAGGAAGAGGCATAAAACATGGTTCGTTCTGTCGTTGCATCGATGACGATTTGAGAACAACTTCGTCTCTTGGTTGAGGAATGCATTACGGGCATCTGGAAAGGTGCCGGGGTTGCGCCCTTATATCCGTTACAATCTGAAGATGGCGGGGCCGCAGTGCTCCCGAAGCAGGAGCAGCGTTTGGTTTCACTTCCACGTCAGGTATTTCGCGTAAGCGCGGCCAGTTTGAGCGCAATTGCGGTGTTGGCCCTTGCCGGTTGCGGCAATAACTATCGGCCAGTTGTCAGCGCGATCAATCCGGTTGGGCCTTCGACCCAGCCGCAGGTCTATGCCACAGCGATTGCCGATCCAGGCAATGGCAATGATGGTTTGGCCACTGTAATCAATGTTTTCGGCGAAACCGTGGCCGCCACGGCTTCTGTTGCTCCGAGTCCGTTGTACTTCACGGTGGACTCTGGCGGGCAGGCGTACGTCATCCATAGTGGCAATTCTGTTATCGACTCATTCAGCGCTGCCGAAGGTCTGATGACCACGACCGTGAAGCATTCGTCGCTGGCGCAGAATGTAAATCCGACGCAGATTACGACGAACGGCACGGCTGGACCGGTGTTCATCATCGAACCTTCGACCAGCAAGGTTGCCGTACTGTCGGCAGGAACCCCGCCGACGATCCGTCAGGAGCTTCCGGTACCGGCGAATCCCGTGTACACGATTGCTAACCCTTCCGCGACGCGCGTGTACACGCTGAGCCAGGGCACTACGCCGGGTACCAGCACGGGTACGGCGACAGCGATTGAGGCCGGTACGGGAACCGCGAACAATGCGATCTCCGCAAGCATTCCTGTGGGTATTAGCCCCATCTACGGTGTGATGACGCCGGATGCGCGTCGCGCGTTTGTGTTGAATCAGGGTAGCGGCACCGTTACCGTGATCAACACTGTGGGCAATAACCTGGATAAGACCATCACCGTTGGATCGAACCCGATCTGGGCGGATGTGGCTCCTGCGGTGAATGAGATTGCCGTGCTGAACAAGGGCACTGGAACGTCTGCTGGTTCGCTGAGCATCATCAACGTGGCGCTCTGCAACCAGGTTGCGCTGCCGGGCAATGCAGCCTGCGACCCGAACAATCCGGCGGATGCCGCGAATTTCGGCACCGTACTTTCAACGGTTCCGGTGGGCGTGAATCCTGTCCAGGTTGCGATTCTGTCTGACCTGAGCAAGGCTTACGTTGCGAATGCCGATGGTACGGTCACAGTTGTGGACATGAACACCATGGTGGCTACCAAGACCATTACCGTGGGCGGTTCGCTGAACTGGATTCAGGCTGTTGCGGGCAATCCTACCGGCAAGATTCTGGTGACTGCAGCGGATACACAGACGCTGACGATGATCCGTACGGATACAGACGTTGTGACGTCGACCATCCAATTGCAGGGTAAGGGTATTGGAATCCGCGTCTCGCAGTAATTCCTAGACCGCTAAAAAGGGGGACCCTTCGGGGTCCCCCTTTTACTTTGTGCTGATTGTGTTTTTGGCTTATGCGCCGATCATGAGAATTGGCAGCGTAGGATTCTTCGCTCCACCTTCTTCTTCCATGGTGACGCCAAACGTACCCGCAACGACGCCCTTGGGAATGTCAGGCAGAACGATGCTGGCGTAGCCGCGTTCGTCAGGACGGAAGGTGCCTGCGGGGATGGGCGTGCGCCCTTCGCCCACGGGAATGAGCCAGAGTTCGTAGACCTTGCCTGCGGGCACCTGGTCGAGGTTTGCGCCCTGGAAGATGAGCGAGCCCGTTTCTGACACGTACGTGACGCGTGCGTTGGGAATGGGCTGGGAGCTCTGCTTGGTGAGCTGGAAACGCTGTGCTGCGCTGTTGCGAAGTACGTCGAGAACGCGCAGGGAGTTGTCCGACTCGGAAGCGATGCGTGTTGCCTTCGCGTTTGCAGCGGTGGTTGTCTCTTGAAGCGATTCGGACTTGTGCCACATGGTGAAGGTGCTTACAGCGAGACCCGCAGCCAAGGCCCATCCTGCCCATGGCAGAAGCCTGGAAAGCAGGCCGCTCTGCGGCTCATCTTCCTGGAAGGAGCGGAAGGGCAGCGAGGCCTCTGGAGACGGCGTATAGCTGTCATCACGGATGGCGCTGAGGCGATCAGGCACGGGTTCCGGCGCAAGAATTGGATCGGTTGCGATGGTGTGCTGCGCGGTGGCGCGATCTGCGACTGAGTGAACAGCGGAGGCGGACTTCTTGCCGCGTGCAATCTGTTTCAGCAATCGTTGACGGCAGAGTGCGGGCGGCGTGTGCTGTTCCGGCGTGAGTGACAGAAGAATCATGTCGCCACGAACGTTGGCGAGTTCTTTGCGAGCTTCCGGGGAGTGCTGCAGAAAATCCTGAAGACGCGTTTGCTCTTCCGGGGCCAGCAATTGCAGGGCGAACAGGTAAAGGTCTTCAGCGGTGACGGGTTGCTGCCGGATCATAGCTGCATCGCCTTTCTGAGCTGAAGGAAGCCGGTGCGGATCCGTGTTTTCACGGTGGCAGCAGGTTCGCTTGTGAGCTCGGCGATTTCTGTGTGGGTGAGGCCGTCGAAGTAAGCCATGTCAAGCGCCTTGCGCTGCTCGGCGGGCAGACGTAGCAAAGCTGCACGGGTGCGTTCAAGTGTCGCGGTGCGATCCGCTTCTTCTGCGAGCCGGACTGCTGCAGGCAGTTGGAACTCTTCGACCTTTGCGTCTGTTTTCTTGCGGCGCAGCGTGTCCAATGAACGATTGCGAGCAGACACGGCAAGCCATCCGCCAAGCGATGTGGTTGCGTCGTTGTACGACTCTGACTGGCTCCAGAGGTTCAGGAAGGTCTCATGCAGGACGTCTTCCGCAGCGGACGGATCACGCAGAACGCGGAGAGCTACGGAGTAGACGAGCTTGGAATAGCGGTCGAAGAGTTGTGCGATGGCCGCTTCGTCGCCACGTTGAACGCCGCGCAGGAGGAAGTTGTCATCGCTGGCCGGAAGCACTTCGCTTTCGCGGGCGAAGGAGCGCGCGAAAGGTTCCGCAGGATTAGGGCGCGGTGTGATGTTGCCGAAAGAAAATTCTGATGATGCCATGGGCGTGGAAGAAGTCAGCGCATCCTCAGTCGGTGTGCGTTTCCAGAACTGGATGCGAATCCGCAAAGGCGACCTGACCTCCCGTTGAGTGTAACCCGCAGGTGTGGGCTTTGCGCAATCTCTGCGAGGATGGAAAAGGAGGCAGAAGCATGGCAAAGGTTCGTTTGGATAAGGCATTGGTAGAGCGAGGGCTGGTTCCTTCGCGAGAACGTGCCGCGAGTCTTATCCTGGCTGGCCGTGTGCTGGTGGACGAACAGAAGCAGACCAAGGCTGGCTTTGCGATGGCTGAAGATGCAGCGATTCGCATTCTGGGTGAGGACATGCCGTATGTCAGTCGCGGTGGATTGAAGCTGCGCGGCGCGTTGGATCACTGGAAGATTGATCTTGCTGGACGGCTGTGTGTCGACATTGGAGCTTCTACCGGCGGCTTTACGGATTGCATGTTGCAGGCTGGTGCAGTGGCTGTTCTGGCGGTGGATACAGGCTATGGACAGCTTGCGATGTCGTTGCGGAATGATGCGCGTGTGAAGTTGTTGGAGCGCACGAATGCTCGGCTGCTGGAGCCTGGTGCTCTGTTGCAGGAGGCGTCGTCGTTGGCTGGTGATATCGTGCCGAATTTCTTTTCCATGGATGTTTCGTTTATCTCTGCGTCGCTGGTGATTGCGGCTGTAGTGGCTGCTTTGACGAAGCCGGAGTCGAAGTGGGTGGGCGAGTGTGTGGTGCTGGTGAAGCCACAGTTTGAGGCTGGCCGTGAATGGGTGGGTAAGGGCGGTATTGTGCGTGATCCAGAGGCCTATCGCATTGCGACAGAGCGCGTGAAAGAGGCGATCCGTGTGGCTGGCGGTGAGACGGTAGAGGTGATTGATTCGCCGATCACGGGGATGGAGGGGAATCGGGAATTCCTGTTGTACGCGCGATTTGGATGAGCGATCGGGCACATGGCTTGTCTTTCGAACGATGATGAACTTGGTTCGTAAACGCGCTGCTGGTTGGGGCCAAGTACACTAAACAGGCATGCAGCACGTTGCCATTATTTCGAAACCGCAGAAGCCGGAACTCTTCACACTGTTGCCGGAGCTCATCTACTTTCTGAAAGAGCGCGGGTTTGAGGCGCATCTGGATGAGACAAGCGCGGCGTATGTGAAGGAACACGGCATGGTGCGTGACACCATGGCTGGTTGTTGTCCTTCCTTGGTGATTGTGTTGGGTGGCGATGGCACGCTGCTTTCCGCGGCGCGTGCGTTTGCCAAGACGGACACGCCGATTCTGAGCGCGAATCTTGGTTCGTTAGGATTCCTAACGGAAGTGCCGCTGTCGGAAATCTATAAGACATTCGATGCCTGGCAGGAGGGTTCCTGCTCCGTGGATCAGCGCAGCATGATGCATGCGGAGCTGTGGCGCGATGGTAAGGTGTACCAGGCCTGGGATGCTCTGAATGATGTGGTGATCAGCAAGGGCGCGATTGCGCGTATGGGCGATTACTCCATTCAGATCGGCGGCCAGAGTGTGGCTCGGTTCCGTGCGGACGGTGTGATTGTTGCCACACCTACGGGATCGACGGCGTACAGCCTTGCGGCGAATGGGCCGATTGTGATGGGCAGCGTGGATGCGATGGTGGTGACGCCGATCTGTCCGCATCTGCTGACGCTTCGCCCGATTGTGACGCCGGCGGATACGGAGATTTGCATCTCGGTGGTGGGAATTGCGGACCAGACTTTCCTGACTGTGGATGGGCAGGAAGCCGTGGAATTGAAGCTGTCAGATGAGTTACATGTCCGTCGCTCGCAGTATTCCGTGCGGCTGATTCGGTTGGGCGAGCATGGTTTGTTTAATGTGCTGCGGTCGAAGCTGAAGTGGGGCGAGCGGTAGGCCGGTTTTTCGCGTGAATTGGAATGACCGGCGTTGGCGTGGCTGCAGCTGTCATTACAGGATGTAGCATCAATGCAGACGCGATTCCTTCTGAGTTCTTCCTCGCGTATTTTCTTTTCGAGTTTTGCCTTTCATGTTGAAACAGTCCCGCAGTCTTGTTGCCGCCGCAGTGCTTGCGTGCGGCATGTCTCTTCATGCGCAGAAGACGCCGATTCAGATCACGGCTGATCTGACCGAGGGCGTTCGCCACCTGTATCACGCGGAGATTGATATTCCGGTGAAGCCGGATTCGACTGCGGACCTGATCACGCCGAAGTGGATTCCGGGAACACATGCTCCGGGTGGTCCGATTGGCGCGATTACGGGCATGGTGTTTACGGGTAATGGCGAGACGCTGAAGTGGCGTCGTGATGACGTGGAGCTGGCCGAGTTCCACGTGACGGTGCCGAAGGGTGTGACGAGCATCCATGCGCACCTGGACTGCATTGTTCCAGGACGTGTGACGTCGAAGATGAGCGTGCTGGAGTGGGAGCACCTGATGCTGTATCCCGCGCATGTACCGGTGAAGGAGATTGCGATTCAGCCTTCTGTGACGGTGCCTGCGGGATGGGGTACGGGCACCGCGCTGAAGCCGGTGGGTACGGTTCCGACGCCCAAGACGACGGGCGTGCTGGAAGGCGCGCATACGCCTCCTGCTGATGCAGTGACGACGAAGTATGACGTGACGACGGTGGAGCAGTTGGAAGATTCGCCGGTGATCACGGGCAAGTATTTCCATGAATTCGCGCTGGCTCCGGAGATCACGCCGAAGCATTTTCTTGACGTTGTAGCGGATGAGCCGGATGACGCGAAGATGCGTCCGGAGACGCTCGCTGAAATTGGAAACCTGGTGCGCGAGGCCGATGCGAACTATGGCTCGCATCATTACAACGAGTACCACTTCCTGCTGACGCTCTCAGATCGCGCAGGCGGCGAGGGGCTGGAGCATGGCCAGTCTTCTGACAACGGCACGGGCGAAAAGGGCTTTGCGGACGATGTGCACCAGTTGGCTGAAGCTGACTTGCTGGCGCATGAATTCACGCACTCGTGGAACGGCAAGTATCGTCGTCCGGCGCGGTTGTACCAACCGGATTTTGCGACTCCGCAGCAGGGCGACCTGATGTGGGTGTACGAAGGCATGACGCAGTACTGGGGCAACGTGCTTGCAGCGCGTGCGGGCCTGAAGAACGCCGAGGGATATCGTGATCTGCTGGCGCTGTCTGCGGCGCAGTTGGATTACAAGCGTGGCCGCAACTGGCGTTCGACGGAAGACACGGGCATTGCAGGAAGTTTGATTCGCGGCGGCAATCCGCAGTGGATGAACTGGCGTCGTGGACAGGATTACTACCAGGAAGGCGAACTGGTCTGGCTGGATGCGGATACGTTGATCCGCAAGCTGACGGACAACAAGAAGTCGTTGACGGACTTCGCGAAGATCTTCCTGGGCAAGGGCGGCAACACTGGTCCGTTGATTGTTGGTTATGAGTTCCCGGAGATTGTTGCCGACCTGAACGAGGTGGTGAAGTACGACTGGGACAAGTTCCTGCGCGACCGCATCAATGGCGTCGATCCGCAGGTGGATCTGGATGGTATTGAGCGCGGCGGTTACAAGCTGGTTTACCAGGATCACCCGAGCAAGAGCGAACGGATGCTGGCAGGAAGCCGTCGCGGTGGTTTGAATGTCTGGTACTCGCTGGGGATTCGCGTGACTGGCGAGGGCGTGATTGGTGACGTGCTGTGGGACGGCCCCTCGGACCGCGCAAAGCTGGCGCCGGGAGAGAAGATTGTCAGCGTGAATGGGCAGGCTTTCTCTGCCGATGCTCTGAAGGCTGCGATCGTGAAGGCGAAGGCTGATCCTGCGCCGATCCATCTGCTGGTGCAGCAGGAGGACGCGATTCTGCCGGTGGACGTGAACTATCACGATGGCGAGCGTTATGCCGTGCTCGTACGGCAGGAAGGCACGCCGGCCTATCTGGATGACATCATCAAGCCGCTGACGAAGCCTCAGACAGCGACGAAGTAGAACATCAACAAACAAAAGAAAGCCCGTCTGCTAGATTTGCGGACGGGCTTTCTGCTTGTTGAAAGGCCGAAGTTTGCGCTTGTTGGCCGGTGTTCGTTTGGCAACGAGAGATTACCGCAACTTCTTACTAGAAAGTGCGTTCTAACTGATACGGGCAGGCTGCGACGATCGAGCGGCCACAAGCCCGGCGGAGTTGAGTTATGCAGTGGAACCTTGCCGCACGTACTTTGGGATCGCTCGCGTTTGCGGCGGTCCTTGCCGCGCCTGTCGCGGGATTTGCCCAGTCTCAACCCGCTTCGACTGCTACGCAGAGCGGAAAGCTAAGCGATGCGCAGGTGGAAGCGGATGTTCTGAAGGCGTTTGCCGCGGATAATCGCCTGGCAAACCAGTCGATTAACTCATCCACAGTATTTGGAACCGTGACGCTGACCGGTTCGGTGACGGATGAGGCCTCGCGCACGGCTGCTGAACAGGTGGCGTCGCATGTGCAAGGCGTACAGAAGGTTGTCAGCCAGTTGACCGTGGGTGCTCCGGCGACTGCAACGGCTGATCCTGCCGATGCGAATATGTTGCCGTCCGACGGTTCGTCGCTGCCTGCAGCGCAGGGGCAGATTATTGCCGCGCAGCATCCACAGACCGATCCGGCGAATGGAAACCAGCAGGGCTATGCCCAGCCGCAGGATGGACAGCAGGCTGCTTCGCAGATGCCGGATGGCGACCCGAACAGCTATCCGTTGCCGGGACAGGAGAACGCTCCGCAGCAGGGAGCGCAGCGTCGTTTGTACTATCGCGACTATCAGCGCCAGATGGCGCAACAGCAGCAGGGTGGCTATCCGCCGCAGCAACAGCAGGGCTATGCCCAGCAGCCGCAGGGCCAGCCTGGTGGCGTGCAGGTGACGGTGCCCGATGGAACGGTGTTGCCGGTGCGCATCAATCACTGGATCTCCAGCGGCAATGCGCAGCCGGGATCGACGTTTGACGCATTTGTAACCAACGACATTTTGGCTGGTGGTCAGATTGCGATTCCTCGTGGTGCGACGGTTGAAGGAACAGTTGTAGATGCAAAGGGTGCAGGCGTTCTGAAGGGTCGTGGCGAATTGACGCTGCAACTGACGGCGCTGAACCTGGGTGGACAACGGATTCCGTTGCAGAGCCAGCCGTTTGTAATCAACGGACATGACAAGAGCCTGCAGTCAGTGAACTCGACGCTCATTGGCGGTGCGGTTGGTGCGCTATTTGGTGCGGCGATCGGTGGCGGAACGGGCGCGGCGATTGGCGCGGGTGTTGGTGGTGCGGCTGGTCTGGGCACGTCGGCGGCTTCTGGCGGCGGTAATGCCAATGTTCCAGCGGAGGCGATGCTTCAGTTCCGTCTGGTAGCGCCGGTGCAGTTAGTGACCGTGTCCGAGGCTGAGATGCAGCGGTTGGGCGGCTATGCAGGACCGGCGGGCGCGTATCCGCAGGGTGGCCCGGGACCGTACGGACGGCCGTATCCGGCTGTGGGTGTCGGGGTTTATGCAGCGCCGTATCCCTATCCGTATCGGTACTATCGGCGCGGATACTATTACGGGCCTGGCCCGTATTACCGGTACTAATTTGAACCAGATAAGGGCCGCAGCAGAAGATGCTGCGGCCTTTTTGTGTCTTCGCTCGGCTATACTTTCGTAAGCGTTCGTCCGGGAGGACGAATGCATGCGCGCGTATGTGTTTGTTCGCGCAACATATCCCGATTCACTCTTGAAGGGTTTCCGTCGAAAGCCAATGATTCGTTCTCTGCAGAAGGATAACCGTGTAACAAAGGCGATTTTCGCCGTAATCATCGGCGTCGCCACGCTTTCGATGGTGCTCTACCTTGTCCCCGGTCTGTATGACGGTCTTTCTGGCGCGCCGCAGGGCGTGTACGCCACGGTGCGTAAGCCGGGCTTCTTTGGCCGTTTTAGCGACGCGACGGAGATCAAGTCGACCGAAGTTTCTCAGGTGGCGCAGAATCTGGCGCAGCAGCAGAACCTGCCCGCACAGTATCTGCCGTTCCTGATGCCGCGCTTTGAGGCGCAGGCACAGCAGTTGCTGATTGCACAGGCGATTGAAGATCGCGAGGCGGAGCGCCTTGGTCTGAACGCAACTGCTTCCGATGTGCAGAAGGAATTGCAGACCGGCCAGCTTGGCCAGTTCTTCTTTCCGGATGGCAAGTTCATTGGCGACGACAAGTATCGCGAGTTTGTGACGACGCGTCTTGGCTTTGCCAGCGTTGGCGAGTTTGAAGAGAAGGTTCGCCAGGAGCTGACGGGACGCAAGCTTCAGGAGTTTGTCACGGCAGGCGCCGTGGTGAACGACAACTCTGTTCGCGAGATGGTTCGCAAGCAGGACGCGAAGGTTAAGTTCGATTACGTGGTGGTTTCTTCCGCAGATATTGCGAAGACGGTGAACCCGATCGACAGCGACCTGGAGAAGTGGTTCAACACGAACAAGGCACGTTACGCGACCGCTGTTCCTGAGAAGCGGCAGCTTGCATACATCCCCGTGACACTGTCGAACCTACCCGGTGGCAAGCCGCAGGTAAGCGATGCCGATGTGCAGGCGTACTACAACGCGCACAAGGCTGACTATCACGTTGATCAACAGGTGAAGGTTCGTCACATCCTGATCTCTGCTCCGCAGGGCGATGCCCAGAAGGATGCAGCGGCGAAGGCCAAGGCACAGGGAATCCTGGACAAGATTCATGCCGGTGGCGACTTTGCCAAGTTGGCGCAAGAGAACTCGGACGATCCGGGATCGAAGACGCAGGGTGGCGAACTGGGTTATGTGAAGGCCAATGGCCAGATGGTGAAGCCGTTCCAGGATGCCGCGATGGCTCTGAAGGCTGGCGAGACATCGGGCCTCGTGCACACGACGTTTGGTTATCACATCATCCAAGCTGAGGCTCGCGATGAAGCTCACGACAAGTCGTTGAGCGAGGTGGCTGGCGAGATTCGTCCGATTCTGGAACAGCAGAATGGAGCGAAGGCTCTGCAGGCGCTGACTGGACAGATTGCGAATCAGGCTGCGAAAGAGGGCATGGACAAGGCCGCTGCTGCGCACAACCTGAAGGTGACGACCTCTGGATGGCTGACCAACAGCGATAGCATTCCGGGACTGCCGGATAGCGCGCAGATGATGCAGGCCGCGTTCACAGGCAAGAAGGGCGATTCGCCGCGATTCGCTCCTGCGGGTGAAGGCACTTATGTTGTGTTCCAGACTGTCGATGTGCAGGCCGCGCATGCGCCCACGTTTGCTGAGTGGAAGGACAAGCTGCTGAACGACTATCGCAGCGAGCAGGTTCCGCAGATGTTGCAGGCGAAGCTGCAGAAGCTGAGTGATCAGGCAAAGCTGCTGGGCGATCTGCATGCGGCTGCGAAGGAAATGGGCCTGCCGGTGAAGTCGTCGGATCTGGTCGATCGCACGGGCAATGTACCGGATGTGGGATCGATGGGCGGTGCTGCTGCTGTCGTGTTTGACCTTGCAAAGGGCGGTATCAGTGCTCCCATTGCAAACGGTGAAAACGGCGTGGTGGCGCAGGTGACGGACAAGCAGGAGCCTTCGGCTGAGGAGATTGCGAAGGCGTTCCCGGCTCAGCGTGACAAGCTGGTTGAGCAGCAGCGCGCGGAACTGTTTGGCGTTTACATGCAGACGCTGATTGACGATTACACGAAGAAGGGCGCTGTGAAGATTCATCAGAAGCCCACACCGCAACCGGCTGGTTTGCCGATTGGCCAGTAGTTCTTCGTAATGAAATGAAGGCCGGACTCAGATGAGTCCGGCCTTTCTTTTTGCGTTTGTAACGAAGGTGGAATGACCATTCTGGTACTGGTGGGGTAAATGACGTCACGCTGCGGTTGGCCTCGCGTCGTTGCACCGTAAAATCGCATCACACGATACGGACATGATTTCTGAGCGACTTTCCGGCGTTTTATTGCACGTGACATCGCTGCCTTCACAGGGCGGCATTGGTGATTTTGGCCCCGCTGCCTATGCGTTTGTTGATTTTCTTGCGGCGGCTAAACAACGGCTATGGCAGGTGCTGCCGCTGAATCCGGTGGGGTATGGCAATTCGCCGTATTCCGCCGTTTCTGCGTATGCGGGAAATCCTTTGCTGATCAGCCTGGAACATCTGCAACGCGATGGATGGCTGTATGCCGGTGAAGCCGATGGCCTTGCAGGAACATATGGGCCGGTGGACTTTGCGCGCGCACAGGCTGAAAAACTGCCATTGATTGAACGTGCTGCGAGACGTTTCTTAAAGCGTTGCAGTACGGCTGATTGTCAGGCATTCGAAGCTTTTCGTGAGAACGGTAAGGGATGGCTCATCGACTACGCGCGCTTTACGATTCTGCGGCGGAAGTACGATTACCGGCATTGGAATGAATGGCCCGCGGAGCTTGCTGCGCATGATGACGCTGCGCTGGAGACCTTCGACAAAGAGAATCGCGAGGCGATGGAAATTGAGTTCGCCGTGCAGTTCCTGTTCATGCGGCAGTGGGAGACGCTGCGGGCATTCTGCACCAGCCGTGATATTCGCGTGATGGGCGATATGGCGATCTTTGTGTCGTATGACTCGGCGGATGTCTGGGCGAACAAGGAAGTCTTCGATCTGGACGAGCATTACAAGCCGATTGCTGTGTCGGGTGTTCCGCCGGATTACTTTTCAGAGACAGGGCAGCGGTGGGGCAATCCACTGTATCGCTGGCGCTACCTGGAGCAACACGGATTTCAGTGGTGGATTGATCGCGTAAAGCGGCAGATGGAGTTGTACGACCTGCTGCGGCTGGATCACTTCCGCGGATTTGAAGCGTACTGGCGCATTCCTGCGGAAGAAGAAACAGCGATGAATGGCGAATGGATTGAAGCGCCGGGACACGCGTTGTTCGATCGTTTGAAGAGTGCGTTGGGTGGATCGCTGCCGTTCATTGCGGAAGATCTTGGCGTGATTACGGACAAGGTGGATAAGCTGCGCTGCGATTTTGACATGCCTGGCATGCGTGTCTTGCAGTTCGGATTTGCAGGCCGTGGAGCGCATCTGCATCTGCCGCACAAGTACGACCGCAACACGGTTTGCTACACCGGGACGCATGACAACAACACCACGCTGGGCTGGTGGCTGGAAGCGCCTGAGATGGATCGGAAGAACCTGCTGACGTACCTGGGGCCGCTGGCGCATCCGAATGATTGCGTCTGGGCCATGATTCGTTGCGCGGAGCGTTCGGTGGCGTCGATTTGCATTGTGCCGCTGCAGGATCTGCTCCATCTTGGGTCGGAAGGCCGAATGAATACTCCAGGAATTCCGGAGGCGAACTGGACGTGGCGCTATCTGCCTGAACAGCTGCATCCCGACATCAGCGTGCAGCTTCGGCACATTACGGAAGAGTGCGATCGCGACGCGTACATTCCGGAAGAAGTGCTGGAAGATGTTGATTCGCCACCGCCGCCGGAGGCCCTGCATGACCAGAGCGGCGAGCAGCAGGGAACCCAACCTGAGGCGCTGGCCAGCGCATAGCGTCGTAATCGAATAAACTTCTTAGGAAGGAGTTTCTTACACGATGCCGCTGTCCGGTGAAGCGATCCGCACCATGAACTACGTTGACGATATTTCGGTAACGCTGCGCCGCATTCTGGCCGTGTTGCCTTCTCTTACCGAAGAGGAGCGCAGCCGCGTTGCAGAACACATTCAAAAGTCTGAGCCGAGCTATGCGTCGGTCGTCGCTGCGATTGAAGCGAAGTAAGACGCGTTGAACACGGAACAAAACATGCACGGCCCGCTGACGCTTGCACTGATTGGTGCAGGCAAAGCGGGCCGTTCGCTTGCCGCTGCGGCGGTGAAAGCAGGGCATCGCGTGGTGCTGGAAGACGTGATGCCAGCGAAGTTGCGCGAAGCCTTGGAAGAGATTCCTACCGAAGGCATGCCGGGCACGCTGGAGACGGTGACCACCGTGGAAGATGCCGTGCGCGAGGCCGATCTGGCAATTGATTTTGTGCCGGATGAGTTGGAGTCGAAGCTTGAGATCGTCTGCATGGTGGACCGCATGGCTCCGCCGAAGACGATTCTCTGCATTCAGACGCGGGCTTTGAACGTGACTGATCTTGCGGCTTGTACGTATCGCGCAGATCGCTGCGTTGGATTGGCGTTTGATGATGCTTCCGCTTTGATTACGCGAGGCGAGAAGACGTCGGACGAAACGATGCAGTTGGTAGAGGCTTTTGCGCGATCATGCCGTGAGGCAGTGGCGTTGCGCGAAGAGTCGCCGATTTTGCTTTAAGCAAAAAGCAAGGCCCTGAACGTCTTCAGGGCCATCATGGTGGACTCGACTTCAGTCCTGATGTTCAGCGATGAGCTGTCTGCTGCTGGCCCGTGGGACGCGGTGCGCTGTTGTGATAGCTGGGTGCGCTATCGTGAGTGCGCGGTGAGCGGTCGTGCTCCTGGGCGGCAATTGCAAGCGGTGTGGCGAGGGCAAGTAGAACTGCGGCGATGCGATACGTCATGGGAAATACACCCCTTGATGAGTCGGGCGCCGTCGAGCGGTCGCGGCCTTTGCCAGACTCGGCTTGGGAAGCGGGATACTACGTACCGGGTCCGTTCAAATCTCCGGTACGGCTGGCCTTATGCCAATCTTTTGAAGTCGGTGTCCCGGGTGTCGACGCCCCGGTCCTGACCAACTTCGGTACACATTTCTAGACGCTCTAGATCGCTCGAGGATTCATGTTTTCGCGGCGCTGTTGCCCATGATGGCACAGCAAAGGGACGCAGCTTTACGCCACGTCCCCTAATCCCAATGAAGTCAATTTAGTCCGTTGCGCGTGGGCGTTCGTAGGGCTTTTGCAGCAGCGCACGCGCTTCGTTAATCGCGCCTTGCGTGTTGTCGTTGGTCTGAACGGCGAGCCGATATTCCTGTACCGCGCGGTCGCGCTGGCCGGTGATATCAAAAATCTTGCCGAGGCCAATGTGGCTCCAGACCTGTGTCCAGCGCGGGTCGCCATCACCACGCAGAGCGTCGCGATAGCTGTTGGCTGCGGATTGGTAGTTACGCTGCGTGAAGAAGATCTCTGCGATGCGATAGGTGGCCAGCGAGGAGTTCTTGTTGGTGTCGAGAGCTTTCTGGTACTCAGCGAGAGCGCCGATGAGATCGCCCTGCGCGACAAGCTGCTGGCCCTTCAGAACAGCAACGCGGACAGCGAGGTCGGGCGTGCTCTTGAGAATCCAGTTGTCGGGATCGATGACGATGCGGCGCGGACGACCGAAGGTTTCAATCGTGTAAGCGGAGTCGGTTCCTGAGACATCAATCTTGCGCGTTTCTGTTTTGCCATCGGTTTCGATGCGAAGGTCGACGGGCATGCGGAAGAGGTCCAGGTCTTGTGCAACAGCACCAACAGTACGGAAACCTTTGCCCCCGCCGAGACGATAGACCGTGTACTTGTTCTGGAAGGTGGGCGCTCCGGTGCCGTCCAGCCATTGCGCGAAGAACGGCGTCAGATTGGTGCTGTCGCCTGCGGTAAGCTTCGCGATGTTCTCGAGATCAGCCGTGCGCACAGGTTTGTCGCGATAGGTGGAGAGCAGGTTCTTCAGGAAGGTGAGGAACTTGTCGTCGCCGAACTGGTAGCGCAGCATGTGAAAGACCATGGCGCCCTTTTCCAGCGTCATGGATTGGAATTGTGGCGAGAAGGGATCGATGCGAGCGAGCGTGGTGAGTGGCTGCGTGTCGTATGCGAGCGCGCCTGCCTCAATGTCGAGCATGGCGCTCTGCAATGCAGTTTTGCCGCCGTTCTCTTCCAGGTTCATCAACTCGCCGTAGCGCGCCATGCCGTTGGTGATCCATGCGTCGTTGAGCGTGGCGGGGCTGATGGCTGAACCGAACCACTGGTGCGCGATGGTGTTGGCGAGAAGGCGGTGGCTGTTCTTGTCGCCGATGCGATTGCCCGCAATGGCGATGACTTCCGGGCCCCACGAGGCGCTCACGGAGTCGTCAGGAATTTCAACGATCTGAAGGATGCCGGATTCAGGTGCGCCGAAGCTTTGGGTGAAGAACTCCTGCTGCTGTGCTGCGGTGGCGGCGTACTCGGCGGCGTTGGCCTTGTGCTTCTCCGTTACGTAGACGGATACCTGGCGGGCGTCCGCGGTTTTGATGGCGGGAAGGAATTTGCCGATCACCAGTGTTCCGGGAAGACCTGGTTTGTTCCAGAGGAAGTCAAACTCGGTCTTCTTGTCCGGCATTGCCTTCTTGGCAACAAAGCCACTGGAAACAGCGGTTTCGCCGTCCGGCACGGTGACCTTCAGGTCCATGGTGAAGCGGTTGGTGTACAGGCCAACCATGGGGAACCAGCGTCCGGGATAGAGCAGGATGGAGACGGGATCGGCGATGGCGGCCATCTTGATGCCTTCCACCGGACTTGTATCCTCGTCTTTCAGAATGCCAGCGTAAGCGAATGTAAACGTGGCACTTGTGCCGCTGGCCATGGGCGCAGGAAGGGATACGGTAACTGTGGAGCGACGGGCGTCGCGATCGCTATCGAGCGGCTTGGCCGCTGGGCCGCCGGTGATTTTGGTGATCCGCAAACCGTTGTTCAGCTCAAAGGTGGCGGAGGTGATGTCCTGGTTCGCCGTGAAGGTGACCTGTGCCGTGGCGGTCAGACGCTGCGCTGTGGGGTCAACCTCGGCCGTGATGGCATAGCCGGTGACGTTGATAGGCTGTCGCGTGGAGCTCTGCGCAAAGGCAGCGGAGCCTAGCGCGAAGAGGGCGGCGCTGGCAAAGGCGAGTGTCGTGCGAATCGCAGGCATGCTGGCAGAAATCCTTTTGGTGCAGGGACAGACTAGCCCCTTCTCCAGAGCTGTCAAACGGTTAGACGCAGATCGGCGGGGTGTGTTGTGAGGGATCAGGAGAGCGCCTCCAGAACGGCGTCGCGCAGACTCTCAATGGCGGTATGGTTCGTGGGGCTCAGCAGACGGCGCCGGACCTCGGCCAGCGCTTCGATCTGCTCTTCGCGTTGGGGCGTGTCAGCGAGGAGAGGCTTCAGCGCTGCGGCTACGTTTGCGCCGGTGAACTGATCCTGCAGAAGCTCTGGAACGACGCGGCGCTTTGCGATGAGGTTGACCATGGCAATGGGGAGATTGCCGTGCTGGTCGACCTCTGCCGGGATTTCCGGCGGGTATTTGACCAGCGCTTTTGCCATGCGGAAGGTCAGGTTCGATACGCGATAGACCACCACGAAAGGCGTGCCGATGACAGCGGTCTGAACGGTTGCTGTTCCGCTGGCGACCACTGCGGCGCGGCTATGCATGAGTGCGGCTCTTGCGTCATCCACCAGATGAAATGAGCCACTCCTTGCATGCGAACGCATCTGGTCACGGCGGTCATGATTCACAGTGGGAGCTACGGGGATGAGGTATTCGTAACCGTCGCCAAGGAGCATGGCGGCTTGAACAAGTCCAGGCAGATTGGCGTCGATTTCGCCACCACGGCTACCTGGTAGAAGCGCGACCCATGGCTTGAGAGGATTCAGAGCATAGCGTGTGGCGTACGCTTCGCGCGTGATCGTGGGCAGCGGTTGTTCAGCGAGCGGATGGCCTACAAACTCGGCTTTGACGCCGCGATTTTCATAGAAGGGCTGCTCGAAGGGAAAGATGGTGAGCATCTTTGAGACGCGTTGCTGAACCCACCGCAGACGCTTACGCTTCCATGCCCACAGTTGCGGCGACACGAACCAGATGACTGGTACACCCATTTGCTTGAGGTGTTTCGCGAGGCGGAAGTTTACGTCCGGGAAGTCGATGAGGACAGCGACGTCGGGACGCTGTTTCTTTATCGACTGCACCAGCGCGTTGTAGCTGCGCAGGATGGTGGGGATGTGACGCAGGATCTCCGTGATGCCCATGACGGCGACGTCTTCCGCGCGGATGACACGTTCCTGGCCGACGGCTTCCATGGCTGTGCCACCGAGGCCTGTGAATCGAGCTTCAGGCAGAACTTCGCGGAGGGCTGTGATCAGCTCTGCGCCGTAGTGATCGCCGGAGGCTTCGCCTGCTGAGAGAAAGATGAGGGGACTCTTCACGCACCTACAGTCTAGTAGCTGGAGCGTGAAAGTACAGATAGCAGGAACATTTGGCCTCAACAGAAAGAAAAATTTTCTGTGCAACATCCCCGGCGCAGCCGTGTCTTCACGTTTGTCCCGCAGCCATGCTGCGAACAAAAGGGAGACGATTCTGATGAAGACGTTCACACGCACTGCCACTCTTGCAGCCATAGCTGCTTTCGCTGCCGCCGTTCCATTGGCGCAGCATGCTTCCGCGCAGTCTTTTGCGATTGGGATTTCCATCCATACGGCACCGCCGGTATTGCCTGTGTACGTGCAGCCAGCCTGCCCGCAGCCGGGTTATATGTGGACGCCGGGATACTGGGCTTGGGGTCCTGAGGGCTATTACTGGGTTCCGGGTGTGTGGGTGGCTCCGCCGCGCGTGGGTGTGTTGTGGACGCCGGGCTACTGGGGTTTTGAGAGCGGCGCGTATCTGTGGCATGCAGGCTACTGGGGACCGCATGTTGGCTTCTATGGCGGCGTGAATTACGGCTTCGGTTACGGTGGCGTTGGCTTCGGTGGCGGCATGTGGGCTGGCAACGTCTTCCGCTATAACACTGCTGTGGTGAACGTGAATACGACGATCATTCACAACACCTACATTGATCGCACGGTGGTTCACAACACGGTGGTCAACCGCACCAGCTTCAATGGTCCTGGAGGCATTTCCGCACGGCCCACGCCGCAACAGATGGCCTTCAATCGTGAGCAACATTTTGGTGCCACAGTGAACCAGCAACAGCACCAGAACTTTGCATCGCAGGATCGGAATGCGTTTGCGCGGAACAATGGTGGCCGTCCACAGACCGTGGCGATGACGAACGTTGGCGGCAACCGGTTTGGTGCACAGGGACGTCCTGCCGCTGGACCGGCAATGAATCCGGGTGCGCGTCCCGCAGGACAACCGAACGGAGCTCCTGTGCAGCGCGGCTTCGCCAACAACACGGTGAACAATCGTGAGGTGAATCAGCAGCAGCGCGTTGCGAATGGCATTGATAGCGGTCGCATGTCACCGGGCGAAGCAGCGCGAGCGGAGAATCGTCAGCAATCGATTGATCGCCAGGTGCGGCAGGATCGTGTTGCGAACGGTGGTCGGATGACGGCTCCGGAGCGGCAGCAGGTGAACCACGAACAGAATGCGGCAAGCAGGCAGATCAGCCGCGAAAACCACAACGAGGCGCATGGACCGCGTCGTTAAACAACACTGAAAGTAATAGGGCGCGCTTAGTGAATAAGCGCGCCCTTCTTTATTGCACGATGCCGATGCCGATGCTTAGTGAATGGCGACTGCGCCACCGAGCCATGCTTCCAACGTGACGTGGAGCAGGTAATAGGTGATTGCTCCGACGAGAGCCGCGCCCGGGAAAGTCAGAATCCAGCCGTAGATAATGCGTTTGGCCCAGATCCAGCGGACAGCATGAAGACCACGTGTGGCACCGACGCCCGAGATCGCGCCGCCGATGGCGTGGGTGGTGGAGATGGGAACCTTCGCAATCGTGGCGAGACCGATGGTGATGGCAGCGGCCATTTCAGCGGAGAAACCACCCATGGGGCGCAGGTGCGGTGTGATGCGCGAACCCATCGTCTTAACGATCTTCCATCCACCGATCATGGTGCCGGCGGCGATGGCGGCGTGGCAGGACAGAATGATCCAGATGGGAATTTCATGGTGGCGGCCCAGCAGGTTGGTGTGGCCTTGTGCGTACTGACCGTAGCCGGTGGCGACGAGTGTGGCCACAATGATGCCCATGGTCTTCTGCGCGTCGTTGGTGCCGTGACCGAGCGAGTATGCACCCGCGGAGATGAGTTGCAGGCGGCGGAACCAGCGCGCGGCATCCTCACGCGGTGCCTTATGGCTGCTCCACGCCACGATGTGCATGATGATGTAGCCGAGCACCATACCGACGAGCGGAGACAGAATGAGGAAGATCAGGATGGAACCCCATCCTGAACCCCATCCCGTAAAGAGAATTGCGCGGTAGCTGCCGAACGATGCAATGGCCGCGCCTGCCAGTGCCGAGATGATGGCGTGCGAGGAGCTGGTGGGCAGAGCAAGATACCAGGTCAGCAAATTCCAAAGAATGGCGCCGATAAGGCCAGCGAGGACCACGTAAATGGTCATAGCTTCCGGCCGAATAAGGCCACTGCTGATGGTGTGCGCTACGCCGGTGCCGAAGACAAACGCGGCCACAAAGTTAAAGATGGCGGCCCACAAAACAGCCTGCGGCGGTGTGAGCACGCGCGTGGTGACGATGGTGGCGATGGAGTTCGCGGCATCGTGCACGCCGTTGAGGAAGTCAAACCCCAGAGCGATGACGACCGTAATGATGACCAGGAGCAGAGGTGCTGCGTGCATGCGTCAGTCGTTCTTTAGAAGAATGCGCTCAATGGTGCGGCCAAGGTTGTCGAGGAGGTAGATCGCCTCAAGCATCAGGTCGTGCACTTCGCGCTTTTTCATGACGGAGATGGGGTCCGGCTGGCCGCTGTACAGCTCCAGAAGAAACTTGTCGCGGCTCTGACGGGCGGCCTCTTCCTGGCGACCGATTTCGTCAAGATTGCCGCGCAGCTCGCTGAGCTTTGCCTTCTTGCGCAGGCGATTCAGCGTGGCTGAAATCTCCGATGCCATGGTGTCAATGGCTGTGGTGTGCGTGCGCAGCGAGGGGTGCATCTCCTCAAGCCGGTACAGTTCCATGCGACGGCCAGCCGTGGCGATGACGGCGATGGCTTCGTAAATGCGGCTGGTGAGTTCGAGGATGTCTTCGCGATCGAACGGGGTGATGAAGGCGGTATCGAGCCGGAGAAGCGTTTCGCGCATGACGCGGTGTGCTTCATGTCGGCTCTGCTCCATTTTGGCGACGTGACCGTTCGTGCCGGGCCAGAGATTCATGCTTCCAGCGAGTTGGTCAGAGACCACCACCAGGCATTTGCCAAGCTGTTCAAAGTGGTCAAAAAAACTTCTGTCCTGTGGCATCACGCTGAACATGCTTGCGTTCTTCTCCTCCTGCGTTGCGTTTCTGAGCGCAGGCACCCGGGCAAGAATAGCGCACCGGGAGGGGTAAATCGTAGTGTTGTGTTGGTTTTTTGCAGAACTGTAATAAATGTCAGTCGCCGGGCTGGAGCCGCAGTGCATCGGCAGCCAATGGGACCGCGGTGGTTTCCTGATCTTTGTACTGGAGTTGGTATAAACGCCAATACAAGCCACGGTGAGCCAGGAGCTCGTTGTGGGTACCGCTTTCGCGCAGCTTGCCTTTGTGCATGACCAGAATTTTGTCAGCACGCTGGATGGTCGATAACCGGTGCGCGATGACGAAGGAGGTCCGGCCAACGATCATCTTTTCCAGCGCGGAACGGACACGGAGTTCGGTGTCGGTATCGACGGAGGAGGTGGCTTCGTCGAGGATCAGAATCTCAGGTCGATGCGCGAGGGCGCGTGCGAAACTGATGAGCTGCTTCTGGCCGGTGGACAGGGTGGCGCCGCGCTCCTGCATGGGCTCGTTGAAGCCCTGGGGCAGGGTGCGGATGTAGTCGCCGATATTGACCTCGTCGGCGGCGCGCTCCACTTCGGCGTCGGTGATCCATTCGGAGCCGAGGCGGATGTTGGACTTGACTGTGCCGGTGAAAAGGAAAGCGTCTTGTAAGACGACGCCGAAACGACGGCGCAGGGCATCCAGCGGCATCTGGCGGACGTCCATACCGTCGACAAGCACGCTGCCGGACTGGACATCGTAAAAACGCATCATCAGAGCAGTGATGGTGGTCTTGCCCGCGCCGGTATGTCCGACGACTGCCGCAGTTTCACCCTTGGCGACGTTGAACGAGACGCCGCGGAGAATCCATTCGATGTCAGGAATGTTGGCCAGATCTTCGTCCGTTTGCGCGAGGGTGAGGGCGGACTTCTGATCGTCAGTCAACGTCTGGTAAGTGAACCAGACATTCCGGAACTCGATGGAGCAGGGTTCGCCGTGAGGCGGCTCGACGGCGGTGGCAGGGGAGACGATCTCCGGCTCAGTATCAAGCAGCTTGAAGACGCGCTCGCTGGCGGCCATGGCGGCCTGCAGAATGTTGTACTTTTCGCTGAGATCCTGGATGGGACGGAAGAATCGCTGCGCGTATTGCATGAACGCCAGCAGTACACCCACCGTGACGGCGCGGCCAAAGAACGATGCGCCGTGCAGAACGCCGAAGCCGCCCTTCCACAGCACCATGGCAATGGCGATGGTGCTCAGCAGTTCTACGGCGGGGTAGTACAGCGAATACGCCTGCACCTGGTCCACGTAGGCGTCGCGATGTTCCGCGTTAATGAGGGTGAAGTCATCGTAAGCACGCTGTTCGCGATTGAAGAGCTGCACCACGCTCATGCCGCTGACGTGTTCCTGTGTGTAGGCATTGATCTTGGCAATGGCTGTGCGGATGCGGCGATAACTGCTGCGCACAGCGATGCGGAAGAGGCGCGTGGCATAGCCGATGAGCGGCAACACCGAAAGCGTGAGCAATGCCAGCGGCCAGCTGAGCCACAGCATGATGCCAACGATGAAGATCAACACGAATACGTCTTCAAAGATGGCGAGCACGCCGCTCGTGAACATTTCGTTCAACGCGTCGATATCGCTGGTGACGCGGGTGACGAGTCGGCCTACGGGGTTGCGGTCGTAAAAGCCGACGTGCATGCGCTGCAGATGGCGGAAGATCTGCGAACGCATGTCAAACATGATGCGCTGGCCAGTCCATTGCATCAGGTAGGTCTGCATGAATTCCAGCGCGTAGCTGAGCAGCAGGGCGCAGAGATAAAGCGCAGCGCATTCGGTGATGCCGACAATGGGTTGCGGGCTGAGATGCCGTGCGAACCAGCCGGGGACAAACGTGGTGTTATGGCCGGTCATGTAGCGGTCGGTGGCCACCAGGACAAGGTATGGGCCTACGACGTCCGCGCTTGCTTTGAGCAGGATGGAAGCAAAGCTGAGGCCCGCATGGCCCGCATATGGGCGCATGTAGGTGAGCAGACGCTTCATCAGGCGGCTGTCATACGCCTTTCCAAGCACCTCTTCGTCGTGCGCGGACTTTGCGGTGGGTTTCGGCTTCTCTTTGCTTTTCTTGGCCATGCCTTGTCTGATTGTAGATGTCTTTGTGGCATGCTTCGGCTCACGATTTTTACAGCGCATACATGGGAAAATAGAAACAATGCACCCCCACGACGCCACGCTCGGCCTGTATATGTCTGTGCCGTTCTGTCGGCAGAAGTGTACTTTCTGCAACTTCGCGTCCGATGCGTTTCCCCCGGCGCGGATGACGGCGTATGTCGACAGGCTAGTAGCGGAAGTTGAAGCGTCGCGTGAGTTTGCCGCGCAACATCAATTAATCGTGCCGCAACGGGTCGATTCCGTGTTTCTGGGAGGCGGAACGCCGTCATTGCTGGAACCAGAACAGATGGCGCGTGTTTTTGCGGTGCTGCGTGCGACTTACCCCTTGGAGCAGGATGCGGAAATCACAGTGGAAGCGGCTCCGGGGCAGATTTCGGATGATTTACTCGACGTGTTGCTCCGCAGCGGCGTGAACCGCATTTCACTTGGCGTGCAGAGTTTTGTCGATGCCGAATCGCGTGCCGTGGGCCGAGTGCACACGGGCGATGCTTGTCTCGCGGAGTTGAATCGTCTGCGTGCTGCCGGGATTAGCAACCTGAACGTCGATTTGATTGCGGGATTGCCGCATCAGACGGCTGCGTCGTGGTCACATTCCCTGCAGACTGCGATGGATGCGGGCGTGGAACATGTGTCGGTGTACATGCTTGAAGTGGACGAAGATTCGCGATTAGGGCGTGAACTGATTGGCCCTGGTGTTCGTTATGGGGCGCACGCCGCGCCGACGGATTCACTTGTAGCCGATCTGTATACCCAAGCGTGCGAGAAGTTCGATACTGCAGGGCTTGCACAGTATGAGATTTCGAACTTCGCGCGTGCGGGCTATGCGTCGCGGCACAACCTGAAGTACTGGAAGCGCGATGCGTATTTTGGTTTTGGGCTGGATGCGCATTCCATGCTGCGCGCGCAAAACGATAGCCGCGCGTCGCGCTTTGCGAATGGCGATGAACTTGATCCTTACATCGCAGGCAGCGAAGCCGTCGAAGTGGAACACATCAACATGCTGGGCGAGTGGGAAGAGAGTATCTTCCTGGGACTGCGGTTGATTGATGGCGTTTCGATTGCGGAGTTGCAACAGGCGTTTCCTGCATCGTGGGTGAATGCATTTGCTGAGCGAGTGCAGAGCTTGCAACGCGATGGGTTGATGCGGTTGGAAGATGGTCGCGCCATGCTGACGCAGCACGGACGTATCGTGTCATCGAGCATCTTTGGTGAATTGCTGGCCGATGAGCCAGCGGTGGCATGAGTGCTCCCAAAGGATTAGGAGAAGTGACGATGGAAGTGATTGATCTGCGCAGCGACACCGTAACCAAGCCCACGCCGGAGATGCGTGAGGCCATGTCCACCGCCGAGGTGGGCGATGACGTGTACAGCGAAGACCCGACGGTGAATCGCCTGGAAGAGCGCGCTGCGGAGGTCTTCGGCATGGAGGCGGCGATCTTTGTTCCCACAGGATCCATGGGGAACCAGATTGCATTGCGCCTGCATACAGAACCGGGTAGGGAAGTTGTCTGCGAATCGCGTGCGCATGTGCTGGATTGGGAGATGGGCATGGCCGCGATGTTTAGCGGATGCCAGCTTCGCACGGTGCAAGGGGAGCGCGGCATTCTTCGCTGGAAAGACATTGAGCCTGCGCTTGCCACAACGGGTTTGTATTACAAGGCTCAGACTGGGCTGATTTGGGTGGAGAACACACACAACATGGCTGGCGGATCAGTTACGCCGCTGGCAGTGATGCGCGAGCTTCGCGATGGTGCGCATGGTCGCGGATTGCCAATTCATCTGGATGGTGCGCGCGTTTTCAATGCCTCCACCGCGTTGAAAACGGATGTCGCCACACTGACTGCAGGCTATGACTCCGTGAACTTCTGCCTGTCGAAGGGACTATGCGCGCCCGTTGGATCACTGCTTGTCAGTTCCCGCAAGAACATCGACAAAGCACGGCGTATTCGCAAGGCGCTGGGCGGCGGTATGCGTCAGGCAGGCGTGCTGGCAGCGGCTGGATTAATTGCACTGGATGTGATGTCGAAGCGGCTGGATGACGATCATGCCAATGCGAAGCTGCTGGCGCAGAAGATTGCGGATGTGGACGGTATCTCCGTTGATCCTGCGGAAGTGGAGACAAACATCGTTATCTTCCGCACGGAATTTGATGCGCCCGCCTATGTGGCTTCGCTGAAGGAGCGTGGCGTGTTGGCCAGCGCTATCAATGCAAATACGGTTCGTTTTGTTACCCATCATGATGTAAGCCAAGAACAATGCGCGTGTGCCGGTGAGATTGCTGTTGATGTTGCTGCGGAGATGCTTTTAGAAACCGCATAAAACAAGGCATTTACGCTGTACACTGGCAATACACGTTTTGAGTGCAATTCTGAAGAGGATTGCTTTGTTCAACACAAGCGCAGCGGAATGCATTGGGAAGCGCGGTGAGAATCCGCCACTGCCCCGCAACTGTAAGCGCGCATCTTCGACCATGTTTCGAAGACACATTCTTTTCGTGACACAGCTATCACTGCGTAAGTGGGAAGACAGCATGTGCAGGATACGAAGACTTTGTGCGATGCGCGTAAGTCAGGAGACCGATTCCGCTGCTGGTTGTAAGCCATGCTCCCGCGGGGGAAGCAGAGGAGAATTCTGATATGTATCGCATCGCTCAAAAGCGACGCGCAGCAGCGCAGTTATGTGCAGTTGCCGTGTGCGCTCTCACCGCATCGGTTGCCCACGCAGTTGTAGTCCGCGGCATGGTCCGCGATCCGCTGGGGCGTCCTGTCTCCACCGCGCATGTCCGCCTGGTCAAGGGAACGCAGGTCGTGGCCTCCACGGTCACATTGCCAGATGGTTCCTTTGAAATTCGTTCAACGGAAGATGGTCGTTTTCTGCTGATTGCGGATGCGCCCACGTTTTCTCCGCAGGTGAGTGATTCATTTTACGGACGCCCGCTAGATGTGGTGCAGAAGACTCTGCAACTCACGATCAGCCCCATCAAACAGGACATCACCGTCACAGCGACAGGCGAACCCACTCCTGTACAGCAGACCAGCGCAAGCGTGTCATTGATCGATCAGCAGGCTCTGAGTACTCGTGCCGATGTTGTGAGTGAACTTCGCCTGCAACCCGGTGTTGCGATGGTGCAGACCGGCCAGTACGGCGGTGTGACATCGATGTTTGTACGTGGTGCAAACTCTGACGCAAACAAGATCCTGATTGACGACGTGCCAGCAAACGATGTGGGTGGAGTATTCGATTACGGCACCGTATCTTCGACCGCAGTCGCTTCAATCGAGACGCATCGTGGCCCCGACAGCATCCTGTATGGAACGGACGCGCGTGCTGGTGTGGTGCGTTTTGAAACGCCGCATGGAACCACGCTGAAGCCCGTGCTGACGTACTCCGGTGATGCAGGCAATCTGCACACGTGGCGCAATGAAGGCACGCTGTCCGGTACTTATGGCAAGGCCGATTACTTCGGTGCTTTCTCGCGCTTTGATAGTTCCAATGCGCTGCCGAATGACCGTTATCACGTGGCAACTTCCGCGGCGAACCTGGGCTACAGCTTTACCGCAAAAACAAGCATTCGCGGAACCGTTCGCAATGCTGTCAGCGCTACTGGAATTCCCGGTGCATGGGACTTCCAGGGGCTTGCGCAGAACGGCAAACAGGGCGATCAGGACACCTACATGAGTGGCGTGTTGGACGACACACGCGGCAATGGTTGGCACAACACCTTCCGCTACATTGGCGCGCGCAAGCGTGAGCAGTCTCGTTACTTCGCCGCTGTGGGAACGCCGGATGGCTATGGCGAATACTTTGGCAACACCGTAACGATCCGTGGCGCCAACGGAACAAAGGCTACTGGCCAGGTCATCGTTGGATACGATCCGTTTCCCACTTACTACGAGATGGTGAACAACCGCGACGGTCTTGACTATCACACCAGCTACAGCTTCAATCGTCACCTATCTTTGGTGGGAGGTTTCCGCTTCCAGGATGAGCGTGGAGCATATCGCTATCCGTTGTATGGCGAAAACGACCAGGTGGGGCGCAGCAATTACGATTACACCCTCGCGTTCAATGGTGAAGCGTGGCATCGGATCTTCTATACCGTGGGCGGAGCGATCCAACGCAACTCACTGTATGGAACGGAAGGACAGCCGCAGATTGGGCTTTCGTACTACCTGTTTCGCCCGGCACGCGGATGGTTCCATGGAACACATCTACGCGTCCAGTTTGCGAAAGGTGTGCAGGAACCAAGCTTGAGTGCGCAGCTTTCTTCGCTGTTCCAGAAGCTGATTGGAATTGGAGATACCGCAGATATTGCGAACTTCCATGTAAGTCCGATTGGTGCGCAGCGCAGCCGCGTCTATGAAGGTGGACTCGATCAGAATATCTACTCTGACAGTGCCATTCTGCATTTGACTTACTTCCACTCGACCTATGGACGGGGGACTGAGGGCGTTCCTGTAACGCTCTACAACGCTTATTTCCATCAGAACCTACCCGTGGCGTTGGGAAGCTTCTATCTGAATTCCCTTGATACGCGGTCTACAGGCGTGGAGGCATCGCTCGAATACCAGGTGCTGCATCACCTGTTCCTGCGTGCCGGATATACGTACCAGGATTCACTGGTGAAGCAATCGTTCTCCAGCGATGCACTGGCGGCGTTAGGTGGTTCAACGACGATCAACCCGAACTATCCAGGTATTCCCATCGGGCAGTATTCGCCGCTGGTGGGGCAGCGTCCCTTCCGTCGTCCGCCGCAGACGGGATTCTTCATGGCCCAATACACCACGACGAAGTGGTCTGCAGCAGTGAAGGCCGCTGTCGCTTCACGAGCAGATGATTCCACGTTTATCGACGCTTATTCCAACTCGTCGTTCGATAACTCCATGCTGCTGCCCAACCGTAATCTCGATCCCGGATTTACCAAGCTGGATGCGAACTTCACGTATCAGGTGCGTCCGTCCGTTGCGTTGTTTTCGCAGTTAGACAACCTGCTGAACAACCAGCACATGGGTCCGATTGGTTATCCATCGTTGCCGTTTACCTTCCGTGTCGGTTTGAAGGTGCGTATCCCGCACGAGTAATCAATCGCGTTATGTGTTGAACATGCGCCATTACTGAAGCAAAAGGCCCACGCTGAGCGTCTCATCAGCGTGGGCCTTTATGATTTGGGCCGGAGGAATTTCATGTTGGCACGTCTTCGTTTTGCAAGTACTGCTTTGGCGCTGGTTTTTGCTGCGCTACCTTCTCATGCACAGGAGGGTCCGTACAACGTTCGCGTGGTGTTGCGCGCCGAAACAAAAGGGCAGCCCTCGATTCTGCAACCGGCCGATCTCCGCGTTCAGTTCGCCGGCAAGAAGATACCCGTGCAGCGGCTGGAACCATTGATCTCCAACCACAGCGCAAAACCTGTGCAGGTAGCCATCCTGATCGACGACGGTCTGCGCGGAAGCTTTGGCAACCAGATAGGTGAGATCCGCCAGTTTGCGGCCGATCTTGCGGCGGAGCATGTCGCCGTGGGCGTTGCTTATATGCAGAATGGCCGCGCTGTATTTGGCAACGGAGGTTTTACCTCTGACCCTGAAGTGGTCGAGAAGCAGTTGCGTTTATCCATGGGTGGTGCGGGCATCAGTGCCAGCCCATATTTCTGCCTGCAGGATCTGATCAAGAATTGGCCGGGAGATAAGACAGGACCGCGTGCGGTGTTAATGATCACGAACGGTATTGATCTGTACAACGGTGCTCCCACTCCGAACAACCAATATAGCCCATACGTGCAGGCGGCAATTGTGGATGCGCAGCGCGCAGGCGTGCCGGTGTATTCCATCTACTACGGTCGCTTTGACAATCATCCCGGCTTCGCCAGCTTCAGTGGACAAAGCTACCTGGGCGATCTGGCCGATAGCACCGGTGCAAACACCTTCAATCAGGGAAGCCTGAATCCGCCGAGCATCAGCCCGTACCTCAAGCAGTTTGAAAAGAACCTGAATGAGAGCTGGCTGCTATCGTTCCAGACGGGAACACGCAAGTTGGAACAACTCAAAGTCGATGGAGCGAAGGGAACCAAGCTGTACGTGCAACGCCTCGCGCAGGGGACGGAAGCAACAGCGGGTGCTGTGCTTCGCTAGAAGCTTTGTATGAAGTAAGCAATAAGAAAGCCCCGGATTGCTCCGGGGCTTTTCTATTGGTCGTGCTTGAGGTTTAGTACATGCCGTCCATGCCGCCGCCATGCGAGTGGCCGCCGCCTGCCGGTGCTGCCTTCTCCGGAATCTCTGCGATGAGAGCTTCCGTGGTGAGCAGCAGGCCGGAGATGCTGGCTGCGTTCTGCAGAGCGGTACGGGTTACCTTGGTGGGGTCGATGACGCCAGCGGCAACCAGGTCTTCGAACTGGCCGGTCGCTGCGTTGTAACCCTGGTTGTCCTTCGACTCCAGGATCTTGCCCACAACCACTGCACCCTCTTCACCAGCGTTGCCAACGATCTGGCGCAGCGGCTCTTCGATAGCGCGGCGGATGATCGATGCACCGATCTTCTCGTCGCCTTCGAGGGTCTTGATGAGAGCATCAACGTCAGCAGCGCAGCGAACCAGAGCCACACCACCGCCCGGGACGATGCCTTCTTCAACGGCTGCACGGGTTGCGTGCATTGCGTCTTCTACGCGTGCCTTCTTTTCCTTCATCTCGGTCTCGGTAGCAGCACCGACCTTGATGACAGCAACGCCGCCAACCAGCTTGGCGAGGCGTTCCTGCAGCTTCTCGCGATCGTAATCGGAGGTGGTCTTCTCAACCTGGCTGCGGATCTCACGCACGCGACCGTCGATGTCGGCTTCCTTGCCGGCGCCGTCGATGATGGTGGTGTTGTCCTTGTCGATGGAGACGCGCTTCGCGGTGCCCAGGTCCTCAAGCTTCACGGACTCCAGCTTGATGCCGAGGTCTTCCGTGATGGCCTTGCCGCCGGTCAGGATCGCGATGTCGCCCAGCATGGCCTTGCGGCGATCGCCGAAGCCAGGAGCCTTTACAGCAGCAACGTTCAGCGTGCCACG
This sequence comes from Terriglobus roseus, assembly GCF_900102185.1. NCBI lineage: Bacteria > Pseudomonadati > Acidobacteriota > Terriglobia > Terriglobales > Acidobacteriaceae > Terriglobus > Terriglobus roseus. The sequence goes on from NZ_LT629690.1 coordinate 1,791,821, forward strand.
CAGCTTGTTGACCACGAGGGTTGCCAGCGCTTCGCCGTCAACGTCCTCAGCAATGATGATGAGGGCCTTGCCGGTGCGGGCCACCTGCTCCAGGAGGGGCAGGATGTCCTTCATCGCGGAAACCTTCTTCTCGTAGATGAGGATGTATGGATCGTCGAACGAAGCTTCCATACGCTCTGCATCGGTCACAAAGTAGGGCGAGAGGTAGCCGCGATCAAACTGCATACCTTCCACAACGTCGAGCTGGGTCTCCATGCTCTTCGCTTCTTCAACGGTGATAACGCCGTCCTTGCCAACCTTCTTCATCGCTTCGGCAATGATGGTGCCGATCTGCGAATCAGAGTTTGCAGAGATGGTGCCCACCTGAGCAATCATGTCACCGGAAACCGGCTTCGACAGCTTCGACAGAGCGCCGCCAGTGACGATGCCGTTCTCGTCGCGCTTGCCCACGATGGCCTCAACAGCCTTATCGATACCGCGCTTCAGAGCGGTCGGGTTTGCGCCAGCAGCAACGGTCTTCACGCCTTCGCGGTAGATCGCCTGAGCCAGAACAGTAGCGGTGGTGGTGCCGTCGCCAGCAACGTCGCTGGTCTTGGAAGCAACTTCCTTCACAAGCTGTGCGCCCACGTTTTCGATCGGGTCCTTGATCTCGATTTCCTTGGCGACGGTGACGCCGTCCTTGGTGATCGTCGGGGAACCGAACTTCTTCTCGATAACAACGTTGCGGCCCTTGGGACCGAGGGTGACCTTGACGGCGTCTGCGAGCGTGTTCACGCCGCGCAGAATAGCCTGACGGGAATCTTCACCGTGCAGAATTACCTTTGCCATTGTCTTTCTTCCTTTGCATTCGCGCTCATTGCGCGAGTTAATTCAAAATCTGTCACTGCCGTTTGAGCAGAAGGGAAGCTGAAGTATTCATTCCAGTCAACGAAGGCGCAAAGCGCATCCGCAGCATGCAATGACTACTTGAGGATTCCGAGGACTTCTTCTTCACGCATGATCAGGAAGTCTTCGCCGTCCAGCTTGATTTCAGTGCCGGAGTACTTGCCGAAGAGAACCGTGTCGCCAGCCTTAACGTCCAGCGGGAAGACCTTGCCTTCATCGTTGCTCTTGCCCTTGCCAACGCTGACGACGGTACCCTGCTGGGGCTTTTCCTTAGCGGAGTCGGGGATGATGATGCCGCCGCGAAGCGTCTCGCCCTCTTCCAGGCGGCGCACCAGAATGCGGTCATGCAGCGGTGTGAAAGTCGATGCCATGGTGTTTCGTTCTCCTTGGGTGGTGGTCGATGGCAGTGTTAGCACTCCATCATTCCGATTGCTAATGTACGAACTGGCAGTCACCCGCGTCAAGTGCTAATCGATGAAATGTGAGTGAAAGGCACTCACGTCCGAATCTGCGACAGTGGCAGCGTCAGAACACGCCACGGCTACCGCGACAGAATGTACCTCGAAACGATAGAATGCAGGGCATGTTGTCCCGTCGTGCGCTCCCCGTCGTTGCCACCCTGCTGCTCTCTGCCGCACCGCTGCTTTCCGCTCAAAATGAGCGCCACGGACGTAAGTACAAGGCGCCGCCGGAGACCAGTCATCTCGAAATCCTCGTAGTGCGCGACTTCAACGGCAAGGTGATTGAGAACGCTGGCGTCGTCTTCCACCCGACCAAGGACGGCATTGACGAGGGCAACCTGGAAGTAAAGTCCGGGCCTGACGGCAAGGCCTTCATCGACATCATCCCGACGGGATCGGATGTGCAGGTTCAGGTAATCGCAAATGGCTTTGAGACCTATGCAGGGAACCTCAAGCTGGATGCTGCCTCGAAGCAGTTGACCGTCCGTATGAAGCGGCCGTCGTCGCAGGTATCTGCCTACGACGAGAACGAAGGTAAGGGCAATCTAAAGCGCAATGTCGGTGTGCAGGAGCCAATCCGCACTGGTACGGCACCTACGGCAGCGTCAAAGCCGTTGTCGGCCAGCGAGCCGGTGATCAAACTGCCTGCGCTGCCCAAGAACAAGCCTGCGGATGGCGATGCTACCATCCAGCCCGGAACAACGGCTGCTCCCGCGTCGAAGCAGCCCACAAAGACGGGTAACTCTGCACCGGTTGCAGATGGCACCCCAGCTCCGCCGCAAACCAACTAAGCATGACTTCTTCGCACGAGAGCCTCCGTGGGCGCCGCGTCGTGATTACAGGCGGTGTACGGAGGCTTGGTCGCGCCTTTGCCTTGGCATTGGCGAATGCCGGAGCTGACGTTGTTGTCACCACTCGCCACTCTGACGAAGAAGCAACAGAACTGCTACAGGCCATAAAGCCACTGGGTGGACGCTACGCAGCGGTGCAGAGCGATGTGACGGTCCCTGAACAAGTGAGCCGTGCCGTGGAAGAAGCCGCTGGCTTTCTAGGCGGCATCGATTTGCTCATCAACAACGCGGGAATGTTTGAATCAGCAAAGCTGGAAGACCTGACGCCGGAGCAATGGGATCGAGTCTTTGCAACAAACACGCGTGGGCCGTTCCTAATGGCTCGGGCAGCGCTTCCGCATCTTCGCAGCAGCCAGGGAAGAATCCTCAACATCGGTTCGCTCGGCGGTATCCGTCCGTGGATCACGCATGGTCACTACTGTTCCAGCAAGGCCGCGCTGCACATGCTGACGCAGACCATGGCGAAGGCCTGGGCTCCTGAAGTCAGCGTGAATGCGATCGCGCCAGGCATGATTCGGTTTCCTGATGAGCCGGAGCGCATGGCATCGAAGACACCGATGCAGCGTGATGGTTCACCAGCCGATGTAGTGAAGGCCGTATTGTTCTTTGCGTCGGCGCCGCAGTTCATCACCGGACAGATACTGGCTGTGGATGGCGGCCTTGGGCTTGCCTGAGCCTCCGCTTCGATACACTGGAAGCTGAACTGCTCATGTCCTCTGAAATTGTTCTCAAACCCTCTCCGGATGCTATTTCGCTTGCAGAACGACGCGAACAGCTTGCTGCTGTGCGTACGCAACTTGCGGAGTTGGAGGCGGAGCTTGCGCAGTTTCGCGCGCAGCTGAAGGCTTTTGAAGGCCGTTATCTGCGGCAGGTGGGCGTGCTATACGCCGAGCTGGATGAATTGGAAGCACGCATCACGGAACACGAGGCTTCGCTCTATGGATCTGATGCAGCGAAGCAACGTGCAGAAGAGGCGAAGCAGCGCGCGCAGGAAAGCCACGACGCCGCATTCGGCGAGGCTCGCGAAGCAGAAGAGTTTGATCCACCCACAAGCCTGAAAACACTCTTTCGTGAAGTAGCCAAGCGCATTCACCCGGACTTTGCACGTGACGATGCGGAGCAGCAGTACTTCACGCTGCTGATGGCGCGTGCGAATCAGGCGTACCGACGCGGCGATACAGAAATGCTGCAGCGCATGCTCGACGATCATCTTGAAATTAATGCGGTTGTCGCGGGTGAAACCACTGCTGCGGAGTTGCTGCGTATTTCGCGACAGATGCAACACGCCAAGCGCGACATTGCTTCCTTGGAGATGGAGCGCTACACGCTGCAGGGCAGTGAGATTGCAATGATGTTTCACGATGCGGAGAGGGCTGCGCTTGAGCATCGCGACCTGTTGACGGAACTTGCCGTCAGCGTGCGCGAACAGATTGCAGAAGCGCAACGTCGCTTTGATTTGATTGATCGGCAGATAAACGTTCATGGAAGATAATCCGCAATCCGGCCTGCAGCATGTCCCCGCAGGGTCAGGCTTGTCAGTGCATACGGCACGTTCCGGCATGATTGCGCGTGGTCGCCGCGACGCCGCCAGTGCAGCGTCAAACCCGCATTACAAGCAGGCACTGGAGCAGTACAACGCAGGCGATTTTGCTGCGGCTGCTGCATCATTCAAGTTGGCTGCAGATCAGGGACACGCCGAATCTCAGTACATCCTAAGCACGCTCTACGACGAAGGCGCAGGTGTTGCCAAAGACGATGAACAGGCTTCGTACTGGGAGCGCAAAGCAGCCGAGCAAGGCCATGCGTATGCGCAGGCCAACGTAAGTTTTCGTTATTACGCTGCGAACGATTTTGCGGAGGCATTCACCTGGTGCCAGCGTGCGGCGTACAGCAAACTTGCGTGGGCGCAGTACAACCTTGGCCTAATGCATCGCAAAGGTGAAGGCACGGAACAGAGCGACACGCAGGCTGCGTACTGGTACCGCCTTGCAGCCGCACAGAACTTTGCAGAGGCGCAGCAGAAGCTGGCAGACCTGTATTACTTTGGCCAGGGCGTGCCTCAGAATTATGTGCAAGCCGCGTCGTGGTATCGCAAAGCCGCCGACCAGGACAATGCAGAAGCGCAGTTTCAGCTAGGCCATCTGTACGCCATTGGCGAAGGCGTAGAGCACGACTACGTGCAATCGCGTTACTGGATTCGCAAAGCTGCGCAGCAAGGCCATGAGCAGGCCGTGAAGGAACTGAAACGTCGCCAGTATCGCGACGCATAAACGCTTCGTTCGCGAAATTAACCAGTGATCTGCACCAGCTTTTGAAGCGATGGCGTCTTCGCCATCTGCGCAAGGCTGTATCGATCCAGCGCGCGAAAGAACGCTTCGTACGCTTCATCCAGTGCGCTCTTTAACAGGCAGTCTTCACGCAATGGGCACGGTTGCGTCCAGCAATCGATGAGTCCACCTTTTGGCTCGGTGATGCGTACGATCTCGCCAATGCGCAAGGATTCGGGGCGGCGGCCCAACCGTAGGCCACCACCCCGTCCCTTTGCGGTTTCCACCAGCCCTGCCAGGCCGAGCTGATATGCCACCTTCACCATGTGCGTGTAGGGAACATGGAATAACTCAGCCGCAGCGCGTACCGTCACCACCGTCTCCAGTGGTTTGTCACGACTGGCCAGATACAGCAGAAGGCGCAGCGAAAGATCGGAAAATCGAGTCAGTTGCATGGTGCGTGTTCACAGTCTACGGCGCATCATTCGTTACGCCAGTGCTGGCTCCTCCGCGTAAATCTCTTTCTCTCGCGCGATCATCACATCGGCAAGCTGCTGATATGCGGCCGCCCACGCCTCCAGCACCTCAGGCGTAATGGCGTCGCCCAACACAATCTTCATAGCCTGCAGGAGATACCGGCCTACGAGCGGATACTGCTCCGGCGTGACGTGCGTCTGCACATGGCGCTGCGCGATCTTCTCCACGGCCGGCCCAAGATTCTGCAGCCGATCCAGGTTCGCAACATAGGCAAGAATGGACTGCGCCAGGCGCTTGGACTGCGCACCCGACTGCTGATCATCCATGTTGAACTGCGACTTCAACTCCGGATTCTCACCGATCATGTTTGCGTAGAAGACGCGCGTAATCTCCTCACCATGTTTAAGATAATGATTAAGAGGCGAAAGATTCAGTGACCTGGGTCACGCTGTTCGTTTATCGGAGCGGAGTTATTCTGCGACGATTTCTTCTTCGAGTTGCTGCTTCTCAAAGAGCTCTGCGTAATAGCCGCCTTCAGCAAGCAGTTCTTCGTGCGTGCCAAGCTGGGCGATACGTCCGTTGACCAGCACAGCGATGCGATCAGCGGAACGAGCTGTGGAGACACGATGTGCAATCAGGATCGTAGTGCGATCCTGCATCACCTCGCGCAGACCTTTAAGGATCTGCTCTTCCGTGTATGTGTCCACGGAAGCAAGCGCATCATCAAGGATGAGGACGCGCGGATTGCGCAGGATGGCTCGGGCAATCGATGTCCGCTGCTTCTGACCACCGGAAAGCGTTACACCGCGTTCGCCAACAAGTGTGCCGAAGCCATGCGGGAACTCAAGAATTTCCGCGGCAATGTGCGCGCGTCGTGCTGCTTCTTCAATCTGTTCATCCGTTGCGTCAGGCACACCAAAGGCGATGTTGTCGCGGATGGACGTAGAGAACAGGAACGTCTCCTGTGGCACAAAACCAATGGCACGACGCAGCGTCGCAAGCGGCCATTCGCGGATGGGCAAGCCATCAATCAACACTTCACCTGCGGGCGCATCCAGCAAGCGCGGAATCAGGTTCACAAGCGTCGTTTTACCGCTGCCAGTAGGACCAACAATCGCAAGCGATGATCCTGCTGGAATGGTCAGGTTCACACCATCAAGAATCTTCGGACCGCTGCCATAAGCAAACGTAAGATTACGGAACTCAATCTCGCCCTGCGGAACGGCATCAATTGCGACTGCGTTGCCGCTCTCATCCTGAATCGACGGAACAGCCTTCATCAACTCATCGATGCGCACAACCGAAGCAGTTCCACGCTGGAAGAGGTTGATGACGTAACCAAGAGCCAGCATGGGGAAGGTTAACTGCACCATGAAGACCATGTAACTGGTGAATTGACCCGCCGTAACGCGGCCGAGAACCACCTGATGTCCACCGACAAGCAGCGTCAGAACGATCGATAGTCCAAGAACAAACTCCAGCGTTGGCCACAACATGGCCATGATGCGTACAAGGAAAAGTGATCGACGGATGTATTCCTGATTCGCTTCTTCAAACGAACGCACCTCCGCCTCTTCCTGCGCGAAAGCGCGCACCAGTCGCACACCCGAGAAGTTCTCCTGAGCCTTTGCGCTGATCTCGGAGAACATGGCCTGAATACGCTCAAAACGCTGATGGATTCTGCGTCCCATCAACTGCACCACGACAGACGCAATCGGCAGCGGCAGGAACGCCAGCAACGTAAGCCGAGGCGAGATGCGAATCATGAAGGGAAGCGCCGCAGCCGTAAAGACCACAGTGTTTGCCGAGTACATGATCGCCGGTCCAAGCAGTTGGCGAACAGCATTCAGATCGTTGGTCGCACGCGCCATGATGTCGCCCGTGCGATGTTCATGAAAGAACGTGATGGATTGCTTTTCCAGCGATGCGAAGAGATCGTTGCGCAGATCGTATTCAATCTCGCGTGATGCTCCAATCAGGATCCATCGCGTGGCATACAAACAGACAGCGGCGACGCAGGCAATCGCAACCAGCAAGATCACATTTCGTGCGACGATGCCTTGCACTCCGTGATGAACCACGTCGTCCACCGCATGGCCAATGAGCAGCGGCATCACGACCTTCGATGCGTTGTAAAACAGAACGGCCACCGCTCCACGGACAAGATGTCCGCGATAACGGTTCAGGTAAGGGAACAGTGGCCGCAGTTTATCCAGCATCGTTACTCGTGGCGCTCCTCAGGACGTTCGGCAGGCTTTGCAGCAGGTGTTTGGCTTGCCGCGGGTGGAATCGTGGGACCTGCAGCGGGCTCTTCAAAGTGCGTTCCCGTAACAGGCTGTGGTGTATTGCCCTGGCCCACAAGCTCAATGTCAAAGACAAGGTCAGCCTTCTCAGGAATGACCGGCGGATGGCCTGCAGCGCCGTACGCAAGCTGCCACGGAATAATCAGGCGACGCTTGCCGCCTACACGCATTCCCTCAAAACCTGTGTCCCATCCGGTGATGACACGCTTCAAACCAATCGGGAAAACGATGGGTTCACCGCGATCAACAGAAGAATCGAACTTGGTGCCGTCAGTGGTCCAGCCGGTGTAATGCACGGTGTAGAAGACCACCTTGTCGGGTGGCATGGAGGGGCGAGCTTCTTCGCCATCACCAACCTTCAGGTCAATGAAACGCATGGAAAACAATTGAGCGGGTGTGCCGGTCGCGGCGGGCATGGTGCCCACGGCGGCGACGCCTTCGTTAGCTTTAGGATCTGCTGGCATAGGACGTGTCGGTGAAGTCGGTCTCAGTTTCTGTGGAGCCGTGGCGCTTTTCGCAGCCGTTGTTGCAGGCTTCTTTGTGGTGGTGGTTTGTGCCGCCAGCGTGGTGCTGACGATCAGTGCTGCTGCCAGTGCTCGCATCGTGTTCCTCGAATCCATTCTACGTCTGCGCTTTCAGCAGCAGGTATCCACCAGCCATGCCAAAGAGCAGGTCCGGCGACCACGCGGCAATCACAGGCGGCAGCGCATTCACGTTGCCCATGGCTTCAAAGATGGACGCAACCACCTGGTACGCAATCGCCATACCGATGGCTGTTGCAAAACCTGCAAGCGAGCCACGTTTACCCATGGTGAGCGCAAACGGCACAGCAAAGATTGCCATAACAAGCGTGATCAGCGGATACGCGAGTTTGCGATTCAACTGAACGCGCAAACGCATCGTGTCGAAACCGCTCTGCTGCAGATCGTTAATGTAGTTATTCAATTCGCCGAAGCTCATCTCCTGCGACTGGCGGTTGTCCTTCTTGAAGTACACAGGCTGCTCGCGTATCTCAGGGAACGATGCCACATCAAATGGCTCGTAAGAAGCGACGCTGTCGCCGTGGAAATTTCTCTCCCAGCCGTTCTCAAGCACCCATCGCTGCGCATGATTATCCCAGTGGGCAGCGCCCGCAAAGATACGACGACTCAGGTGGAAACTGTTCGGCTCAAACTCAAAAACTGTCAGGTTGGCAAAAACGTCTTTGTCTGGATCGAAGAACTGGTAATAGAAAATACGCGTGGGTTCGCCTACGGAATCCTGTTGGCCGCTGATCCATTTGCGATCGGGTCGAAGGAAGGTCTGCGCAGGCTTGCCTTTGATCACAGAACGTAATGCTTCCTGACGCCGATTTGCCTGTGGCAGGTAAAGCTCGTCAAACGTAAATAGCGACACAGCCAGGATGGCAGCAAGCGCCAGTAACGGAATGATCAGTCGATACAGGCTGACTCCACTGGCCTTCATCGCAGTCAGTTCACTGGAGCGGCTGAGCGCACCAACCGTAATCAATACCGCCAGCAGAGCGCAGAGCGGCGTCAGGTTGTACAGCATGTAGGGGATCAGATTCAGCAGGTAATCGCCCACGGTGATCAGTGGTGTGCGATTGCGGAAGATGTCCCCAATCAATTCGAAGAAGCTGAAGATCAGCGAGAGCATGATGAACGACGACAGCACCAACCCAAACGTGGTGAGGAACTGCCGCATCATGTAGTCGTCAAAGATAAGCGGGAAGCGGCTTTGCCGCGTGGGACGATGAACGGTCGTTGCGGCACGGTGTTCACCGCTCTCATCCGCTGGTGCGACGTGCACGCTCCGCATGCGTTTCGGTAGACGACGTTCAATCCAGACACCCACCGGAGCGAGTCCACGCGCCATGGTGGCGATCAGTCCCGTCTCTCCGCGCGACATCTGCCGCAGGAGAACTATGCCAACCGTGGCGAAGACCACATTCGCGGCCCACACGCCGACTACAGGTGCAATCTTCCCCTGCTTCGCCATGGCAACACCGATGGACGAAAAGAAGTAATAGACAAAGACGAGAGCCACCGTAAGTACGAAGCCGGTACTCTTACCGCCGCGCCGTGACGACAAGCCTAGCGGCACACCAACCAACATGAGAACAATGCAAGCCACTGGATACGACAGGCGCTTGTTCCACTCGATCATGTAGGTGCGGCCCTGTTCTTCATGACGACGCTGCCATAGCTCCGTAGCAGACATGGCAACCAGCGGAGTATCCGCATGACCCAGCTTCAGGTCTTCTTGCGAGCCAATCTGGATGGGGGTATCTGTTTCAGTAAACGTCGAGATGTCGTATTGGTTTGGATCTTTCGGTGATGTTTCGTGCTTGGTACCGTCACGGAAGTGCAGACGCAATTCGTTGCCGGGAGCAGGCAGCACAACCGCATCTTCCGCCGTGGTGATGCGCGGTGTTGCCGGATTCGTCAGATCGGCAAGAAACACATGCTGCCACAGCGACGCACCCTGACCTGGGCGCGTGTTCTGGACATAGAGCACGTAGTTTTTGAAGTCTTCGTAGAAGACGCGCGGCTGCACTTCAAAGCCGGCCTGCTGCGTCTTCAGGCTGTCTTCCAACCGCAGCAAAGCCGCAGCCGAACGAGGCGCCACATAAAGCGAATTGAACAGTCCGATCCCAAGGCCAATGCTGGCCGCGATAGACACAATCCCGACAAAGTGCAGTACACCGACGCCCGCCGCTCGCATGGCGGTGATTTCGCTATCCGCAGAAAGGCGCGACAGGCCAAGCAGGATACCGACCAACACCGTCATCGGAATCGTCAGGATAAGCGTGGTGGGCAGCGTGTAGAAGAAAACGTCCGCCACGGCTTGAAGCGATGCCGAACCGCGCACCAGCAGTTCAAGGATGTGCCCCAGGTCGCGCATGAACAGCACAAACGTGAAAAGCACGCCGCCCAGCAGGGCATGCGACAGCACCTCGCGCAGAATGTATTTCGTTAGAATCCGCACAATTTCAGCGCCGCCTCTAGCATCCGTACCAGTTTAGTAATTTGACGCTGTGGACATCGCCTGAGGTTCGCAAAATCTTCGATTTTCAGTCGATTACGCCGCCCCATCGCCTACAACAAACCGGTAACCGACACCGCGCACCGTCAACAGATGTTTCGGCTTAACGGGATCGTCTTCCAGATAGCGCCGCAGCCGGACAATGAAGTTATCAATGGCGCGGGTATCCGTGTCCTCGCGGACGCGCCAAACCTCTTCCAGAATCTCCTTGCGCGACACCACGCGGCCCTCCCGTCCCAGCAAATACCGCAGCAGGTCTGCCTCCATCAGCGTAAGGCGGGTGACCTTGTCCCCAGCGCGGATTTCGAGCGTGTCAAAGTCGATGACCTTGCCCTCAAACTCATAGATATTTCGAATCGGTTCTGGCTCGACTTCGGCTGCGGGAGGAGCCGATCGTTCCTGCCACTGCATCCGTCGCAACAGGCTGTTCAGGCGCGCCAGCAGAATCGACAGGTCAAACGGCTTGTTCAGATAGTCATCCGCGCCAGCCGAAAAACCCTCCAGAACATCCTCCGGACGGTCACGGGCGGTCAACATCAGGATGGGGACGTAGTTGTCCGCAGCCCGCAGTTGCCGGGCAATCTCAAAGCCGTCCATGCCGGGCAGCATAACGTCCAGCAGCACCGCGGCGGGGCGTTCCGGCGCGTGCATCAGCCAGTTCAATGCAGCTTCACCATCGGCTTCGTGATGTGTGCGATAGCCTTCCAGCTTCAGGTTAAAGAGCAGGGCTTCAGCCAGATGCTCTTCGTCCTCCACCAGTGCAATCAGCGGAGCTTCACTCATGCAGTCGCTTCCTCCGGTGCAGGCTCGGTCTTCAGGCCCGCGGTTGTGATCAAGGGAAGCTGTAGCGTAATCGTCACACCGCGACCTTCACCGTGGCTTTGGGCCGTTGCATCACCGCCATGTTGCCGCGCAATGGAACGAACAATAAACAAACCCAGTCCCGTGCCTTTCACCTTGGAGAGCGACACGCCGCCCACCCGATAGAAGCGATGAAAGATACGCCCAATGTGCGCAGCCGCAATCCCTACACCCTGATCCGTAATGCGTAGTGTCGCGGTATTGAAGCGCGGCGTACCCAGTTCGGCTGTGATGTGAACGCCGTTGGGGGAGTACTTCACCGCGTTATCCAGGATGTTCAAGATGGCAGTGCGCAACGCGTCCGCATCGCCCAAAACCTGAATCTGTTTCCCCACGGCGCGATCCTCAAACTGCACCGCGTCCGGCGATAGGTGATGCCGCCGGACAGTCTCCTCAAGGCAGGTTTGCGCCAACGCTCTCAGATCTACCGGCAATCGAGCCCTCAGGTTGCGCTTTACGCCTTTGGCGCCAGCCTCGCCCGCACGCAGAATCTGCTCCACCGTAGCCAGCAGGCGATCATTATCCTCGCGGATGCGGCTATAGAACTCCTGCCGTTGTGACTCCTCCAGCGGACGCCGCTGCAACGTATCCAGATAAAGCCGGATGGAGGCAATCGGTGTCTTCAGCTCATGAGTCACGGCGTTCAAAAAGCTGTCCTGGCGTTCATTGCGGCGGATTTCGCGCACCAGAAAGATCGTGTTCAGAACAAGGCCAGCAATGATGACGGCAAAGAACAGGATGCCTATCACCAGCAACGCAACCCGGCGTTCCGTCACGTTGAGGATGATCCAACCAACGTTGAGGGCAACCGCCAATCCCACCAGGCAGATACCCAGCGTGATGAAGAAGGCAATGGTGCCGCGTCTGCGGGTGATATTCATGCAGCGGCTCCTGCAAACTCATTGCGGTAATCGCAGACCATCACCGTCAGATCATCGGATTGGGCAGCCGACCATTGCATCACCGTCTTCATCATGCTGCGAGCACACTCCTCCGCGGAGAGGTCACGATTATCTCTCAGGAGAGATGCCAGGCGCTCCACCCCGAACTCTTCCCCTGCGGTACTCTCTGCTTCCAGCATGCCATCCGTATACAACAGGATGCGGTCACCATGTCGCAGGGGAAGTGTCCTGGTTGTGTATTCAGCAAAGCCAAACGCACCCAGAAGGAGGCCATTTTCTTCGATGGGCAGTATCGTGTTTTCCCGCAGCCACAGCATGGGCGGATGAGCAGCAGCACTGTAACGCAGTTCGCCGGATTCGCTATTCAGATAGACATACGCAGCGGTGACGAACTGTCCCTGAACATTGCCACAGAGGCTTCCATTCATCCGTCGCAACACTTCCGCAGGATCATCTGCAACTGCGCGCAGAGAGGCCGCAACCGCCTTCACCATGGATGCAATGAGAGCTGCTGGAACCCCATGACCTGAGACATCGGCGATGAATAGGGCAACCTCTTCGTTACGGAGTGAGATGTATTCGTAAAAGTCGCCCGCCACGGCAGTCATCGGCTGGTATTGCGCAGCCACCTCGAAGAAGTCGGAAACTGGCGACGCTGTGGGAAGAATTGAGCGTTGAATACGCTGCGCAATATCGAGTTCATTCTCAATCGTGCGCAGCTGCTGTTCCCGTGCAAGTGTCCGACGGGCGGCGACTGTCCCAAGCACTACGAGCAGCACGAGGAATGCGAACGGCTCTACGTTGAAATACGGGATGGTATGGACGAAGTCCGCAAGGTTTTCATACAACGCGCCAACGATGAACAGGATCAGGCCCTGCTGAATCAGGCGCGTCTCTCGCGATACCGATCGATCCAGCGCCAGTTCCACGGCAGCCACTATCAGCGAGATCGACACGACAAAGGTGTAGATGTTTGCTATCTGGTAGTGGGGGCCGGTAACCAGCGTGAGCAACGACAGCACGATGAGGATCGGTGCCACCGCATAGAGCAAGATCCGTCCAATTCGATGGAAGAGGTTCAACTCTTTGAAAAAGAGATACGCCGGAATCGGTACAAGATAGCCAAGGCCAATGGTCAGCCATAGAACAAGCCGAGATTGTGAGTGCAGTTGCCACGTCGGCTGGTGACGGACGACGAGTCGTACGCCATAGAGAATGGAAAACAGCGCAAACCACAACAACAGCGGGTCTGCCTTGCGGCGCAGGATGCACACTACTGCGGCGACCAGCCCTGCGAATGTGATGACCGTACCCAGGCTTAGAAATACCTGGTCGTAATTGAAGAGGCGTAGGGCCTCTTCAACAGGGATCTGCACTCTGGGCACTGCAGCAATCAGCATTCGTTGTGCGGCCCCCGTCCCGATAGCCATTATCTACCGGAGCATCAGGCGACAGATACTCCCGTGTGCAAGAGAAAGGCGCGACGTTGAGCAACGTCGCGCCTTTTGATGTTGTTTGTGGATAGGGTTATGCGCCAGCCGGTTTCGGGTTCTTCGGATCCCACTTGGCAACCTGGACCTTCTTCGCCAGGCCAATCTTCTCCAGGAGCCAGATGCCGTAGTAGTTGGGGTCGAACTCGTACCACACCAGGCCGTGACGAACGCTCACTGGATGCGCATGGTGGTTGTTGTGCCAGCCTTCGCCACCGGTCAGAATGGCAACCCACCAGCTATTGCGTGAGTCGTCCTTCGTCTCAAAGCGGCGACCACCAAACATGTGCGTCGCGGAGTTCACCAGCCAGGTGGCGTGAACGCCGATGCAAACGCGCAGGAAGGTACCCCACAGAACCATGCCCAGCATGTCGTGAACGCCACCCATCCAGTAGCCAATGCCCATCTGGATGAAACCAGCAACGGTCAGCGGCAGCCAGTGATACTTGCTCAGCCAGCGCTGCGCGGGGTCGCGGGTAAGGTCAGGAGCGTAGCGACCCAGCAGGGCGGTCTCGCTATGCAGGGCGCGGCCGGTGATGATCCAGCCGATATGAGCCCAGAAGGTGCCATCGTTCGGCGTATGCGGATCGCCGTCGTGGTCGCTGTGCTGATGATGAACGCGGTGCGTGGCCACCCAGAAAATCGGTCCGCCTTCCAGCGCCATGGTGCCGCAGGTGGTCAGGGCAATCTCAAGCCAGCGGGGAACGCGGTAGCCGCGGTGCGTCAGCAGGCGATGGTAGGTCATACCGATGCCCACATTGATCGCAAGGAAGTACATGACCGCAGCGCAGATGACATACTTCCACGACCAGAAGAACAGGGCAGCAAAACCCAGCACGTGGAAGATGCTGAACGCAATGGTCGTGATCCAGTTGATGCGTCCCTGCTGGTGCTCACGCCCCATGCGCAGGTCCTGCTTCACCTTTTCGCGCTGTGCAACGGCGGCCGCAACGTGGCGCGCGGGCTGGTCGGCGGGTGTTGCTGTAGATGTGTTCTGCTCAACCTGGTCAACAACTGGTGACATTCTGCTCTGCTTTCCGGCGGAAGGTTTCTGGTTCCGCTCTACACCATTGACCCTATCGCGAAGGGGACCCTCCCGTGTGTAAGAGTTCTGTCAGGGCCCTGGTACATGAAAACTCAGGGCTTTACGGGGCCGGTTATCGACTCGACCACCTCCCGTCGCCGTTCACGGCCTGCTAACGATACACTCGTCACCATGCGGGTTTTCGGCATCGATTGCGGCACGGAATACACCGGCTGGGGGGTTGTCCAGGTGGAGGAAACACCGCGCGAACGCCGTCTTGTGCCAGTGGCCGCCGGGGCCATCCGCCTGAATAAAAAAGAGCGCACACCGCTGCGGCTGCAGCAGGTATACGTCGAGTTAACAGGCCTGCTGACGGCGTATCAGCCTGATTGTGTCGCCATTGAAGACGTCTTTTTCGCCGCAAATGCCAAAAGCGCGCTGAAACTGGGCCATGTGCGCGGCGTCGCCATGCTGGCGGCAGCATCCTGCGGACTTTCCGTCAGCGAATACGCACCACTGTCCATCAAGTCCGCTGTTGTGGGCTACGGACTGGCCGCCAAGGAACAAGTACAGTTCATGGTGGCGCGCTTGCTGGACCTTGAAAAAGCGCCAGAACCCGCCGATGCTGCGGACGCTCTGGCCATTGCTATCTGCCATGTTCATACTGCCCAGACACAGATGGGTGTCGGAGTCCGATGAAGCGATTGTTCCTTGCAACACTCTTGTTTGCCTTGCCGCTGCACGGACAGTCGACCTACAGCGTCACCATGACCTATGACCGTGACGGCCTGACCGTGCCGCATTGGAAGATCATGATCCCCGAGCAGGGCGAAGCGCAGTACACCGGCAAGCCGATCAAAGGAGTAGACCCCGGACTCGTCAGTTTCCGTGTGTCAGCCTCAGGACGCGAAAAGCTCGGCTGGCTCCTTGGCCAGTCGAACAACATGCAACCCTGCGAAACCAAGAGCAAGGGAATTGCGAATATGGGCCAGAAAGACGTCACCTATTGGCCCAGCGGTGCCTCCGAAGTCCATTGCAGCTTCAATTTCACTGACAATAAGGCGCTCGGCCAGTCCACTGACTACATCATGGCCCTGGCCAACACGATCCAGACCGGAGTCGAGCTAGATCGCCTGCATCGCTACGACCGCCTCGGCCTGGACGCAGTCATGCACCGCCTCGTAGCCGATGTAAAAGAGCATCGCGCAGTCGAAGTCATTGCGATCCAGCCAACGCTCCAACGACTGGTGGAAGATGACGCGCTAATGGATCGCGTACGCGCCAACGCACAGAGTCTTTTGACTCTGGCCACCCAGGAAGCTGCTAAGTAAGTCAGATGGCGCGATAAAGCGCGGCGAAGCGATCCAGCGGCAACGCCTCGGCCCTCGCAGAAGGCTCAATCTCCGCAGCACCACATGCCTCTGCAATCTGCTCTGAGGTATATCCAGCGGCACGCAGATTGTTGTTCAGCGTCTTGCGCTTCTGCTGGAAGCAAAGCTTCAAAAAACGATCAAACCCGGCGGCATCCGTAATGCCCAATTCCACAAAGCGCGGCGCAAAGCGCATCCGCAACACCGTGGAGTACACATCCGGCGGAGGATCAAACGCACCCGGCGGCAGCGTGAACACATTGGCCACCTCCGCATGCATCTGTACTGTGGCAGACAACAGCCCAAAGTCACGATTACCCGGCTCTGCGGCCACACGATCAGCCACTTCGCGCTGCATCATCACCACGGCCAGTTCCATGGCAGCTTCATGCGCGCACAGATGCAGCAAAATGTCGCTGGTGATGTAGTACGGCAGATTGCCAATGACCAACGCTTTTTCGCCTGCCGGAACCAGCGCGGTGATGTCCGTCTCCAGAATGTCCGCTTCAACAATCTCCACGTTCGGATGATTGCGAAACTTGAAGCGCAGTTCCGGGACCAGCGACCGATCCAGCTCAATGCAGGTCAGCTTTTTCGCTCGTTCAGCCAGAATCGTGGTGATGGCGCCGTGTCCTGGGCCAATCTCAATGACCGTGCGCGTGGACACATCACCCAGTGCATCCGCAATGCGATGCCGGGCGTTATCGTCCACCAGAAAGTTTTGTCCGAGCTTTGGTTTGCGTTGCTGCATCTGATACGGTGTGCGTGCTCCTCTCGTTAGGGTAACGTGGAGCATGGAAGCAGGAGTGTAGATGCACATCGTATTTGCAGCATCGGAGTGTGTACCCTGGGCCAAGACCGGCGGCCTGGCGGACGTGGTGGGCGCATTGCCGCCCGTGCTGGTACGTATGGGACATCGTGTCACCACCTTCGTGCCGTATTACCGGCAGGTGGCGAAAAAGCTGTCAGACCTGCCCGTAGTCATCCCCAGTCTCACCATGCCGTACACGTACTACCAGCGTTACGCGCGTGTACTGGATGGCGGTGTACATGAGGGCGTGCAGATTTATTTCATCGACTGCCCGGAGATGTTTGACCGCGAAAACTTTTACGCCACCCCCAGCGGCGACTATCCCGACAACTGGGAACGCTTCGGCCTCTTCAGCCGCGCCGTCATTGAAGCAAGCAAGATTCTCGGTGTGCCCGACGTCTTCCACGCACACGACTGGCAAGCCGCGCTCATCCCCATCTTCCTGCGGTCCATTTATTTCTTTGACCCCGTTCTGCGCCGCGTGCCATGCGTCTTCACCATTCACAACGCGGGATACCAGGGCTGGTTCCCATCAAGCATCATGCCGCGCCTGTTGCTCCCATGGGACATGTTCACCATGGACAAGCTGGAAATGTACGACCAAGTAAACCTGCTCAAGGGCGGCTTGGTCTATGCCGACGCACTCACAACCGTCAGCCGCCGCTACGCGGAAGAGATTCAGACCAGCGAATTTGGCAACGGGCTCGATGCGATCTTCCGCCGCCGCAGCGCAGATCTGTTCGGCATCCTGAATGGCGTGGATTACGAGGAGTGGGACCCCGCGCAGGACAAACACATTGCCGCACATTATTCGGCGGACAATCTCAAAGGCAAGAAAGAGTGCCGCCGCGACCTGCTTCATGCCTTTGGCATGGATGGAGTAGACGATAAGACCGCAGTGCTTGGCATCGTTTCTCGCTTCGCCACGCAGAAGGGCTTTGATCTTCTTGCAGCCATCATCCACGATCTGGTGCAGGACGACATTGTTCTTCTAGCACTCGGCACAGGCGAGGAGTACTACGAACGCCTGCTCGGCGAACTCGCACTCCGTTATCCAGACAAGGTGCGTGTGCAGGTCCGATATGACAACACCATGGCGCACAAGGTGGAGGCAGGCAGCGACATCTTCCTCATGCCGTCACGCTATGAACCCAGCGGCCTGAATCAGATGTATTCCTTGCGCTACGGCACTGTCCCAGTTGTTCGCTCCACCGGCGGCCTGGAAGACACCGTCTATGAAGAGCACGACGGCGAAGGCAACGGGTTCAAGTTCCACGGTTACAACCCGCTGGACTTCCTGGATGCTATCCGTCGCGCACTAGCCACCTTCCAGAACAAGGAACAGTGGGAAGAGATCATGAAACGCGGCATGGAAGAAGACTTCTCCTGGGACAAGCCAGCCGAGGAATACGCCAAGATCTACGAGCGCGTCGTGGCAAACCGTACCTGGAGTTAACCCACATCACTTCATCAAGCCCACGTCTTGTTTTAGGACGTGGGCTTTTCTGTTGATGAGCGAAATATTGAGCGCTGCGAGGAAATGCCTCGAACCAATACGGTCGATGCGATCTCGAACAGACGTTGATCCAGCGCGTCGTGTGACATACCCTCACGCGAACAAATACCGGTACGAATACTTGACGTCTGCAGCATGGTGCTTCGAGGTGCAGTTAACCAATGAAAGCGTTCGCGCTGCGAAAGCTTCGCCATCGGTCCGCCTTCCGGAGCACCCAAACATACCTGCACGACTGCGTTCAGGTGTTGCTTAATCGCTTCTGTATCCACGTCAGGGGCCAGGGCACGCAGACGCTCGAAATCCAGCCCGATGCAGCATGCAAGATATCGCAACTCCTGGCTGTACAGGATCACGCCCGCATTCACAAACTCTTCGCGCTCCACGCGTGGCACCACGCGCAGCACGGCGTAATCAAAGCTGACGTTCACGTGCACGGATGGCCTCCTGTTCAAAGATGTCTGCGTGTTCCAGTCGCTCCACGAAGAAGCGAAGATACGCTTCGCGAATACCCTCGGCATCGCTACCCAGGAAATCATCCGGTACCAGCGCGAGAATATCGCGCAGTACGGATTCATTTAGCCGTTCACGAGCCACCACACCAGCCTCGACAATCTCACTGGCAAACGGCAGCAGCACATGCTGATCAATCTGCGGAAACGGCGACCGCGCTTTGCCCGGCATCGTCTCCCAATGATGATGGAAATACATCGCCGCACCATGGTCGATCAGGTACAACTCGCGATGCCACATCAACAGATTCGGATTGCGCGGAGTGCGATCGACATTCTGAACAAAGCTGTCGAACCACACGGCAAGGGAAGCGGTCTGGGCAGAAACCTTGTCGCCAGCGGCTGCAACAAAATCAGTAGATCCCGGCAGATAATCCAAACCCACATTCGTTCCTACGCTTGCCTTCAGCAGGTGACGAATCTCAGCATCCGGATCGCTGCGACCCAGCACAGGATCAACTTCCACCAGCACAATCTCCGGCACCTTTAAGCCAAGTGCGCGGCCAATCTCTCCGGCGATAATCTCAGCGGTCAAGGCGAACAATCCCTGGCCCGCACCGCGAAACTTGGTGACGTACATGCCAAGATCGTCAGCCTCCACAATCGCAGGCAGTGAACCGCCTTCACGCAATGGAAGAACATACCGTGTTGCCAGAACAGACCGCATGTTTCTTAGTGTATCGAGAGCGCCGCTGCATTCTTCTTCCGCTCAAAGTAACGGAATAGGGGAATGCCAAGCAGAATGACGATGCAGCCAAGCAGAGTGTTCTTCGGATCGTCCACAAGTTGAAAGACGGTCAATGCAATCGCCGCAAGGATAAAGAGAATCGGCACCACCGGATATCCCGGCGTCGAGAACAAACGAGCGCGGCCTGAAATCGCATCACGTTTACGGAAGACAAACACCGTACTCACCGCAAGCCCATATGTAATCCACTCCGCAAAGATCGCCAGCGAAAACAGCGCCTGAAACTTGCCAATGGCAAAGATCAGCAACGAGCCAATGGCAGACTGCACCACCAGCGCAAACGCCGGTGTTTGATAGCGCGGATGCACATTCGCAATACGCGCAAAGAACAATCCATCACGCGATGCAGCAAACCCAATGCGCGCACCGGAAAGCGTTGTTCCAACAAGCGTCGCCGTGATGCTGATGGCCATACCAATGCTGACCAGCGCCGCGCCCCACGCAATGCCGTGCTGACCCAGCACCGTCCTGATCGCGTCCACTGCAGGCCTATCCGCAGCAGCCAGCGCAGATGCCGGCAACACATACTGAATTGCCGCATTGGTCAGCATGTACAGCGCACCCACGATAAGGATGCCGCCGATGTAAGCCACCGGCAGATCGCGCTGCGGCTTCTTCACCTCGCCAGCCAGCGTCGCCACATCGCTCCATCCGTCGTATGCCCACAGCGCCGCAATCAACGCCACCATAAAGCCAGCGAATCCGCCGCGCGCCCCGCCAAACACGGTTGCAAAGTTATGCAGCGTCCCCACAGGCCCGGAGAAGACAAAGCAACTCACTCCAATCACCAGAATGATCGCGACCTTCAACAGCGTAAGCGCCGCCTGCACATCCGCAGCCTTCCGAGTGCCAACAATATCCAGTCCGGTCACAAGCCAAAGAGCTACCAGCGCTGCAACCTGTCCCCAGTTCATGCCAAGGAAAGCTGGATTCGCAAAGAAAGAAAACATCGCAAACGTAGCCAGTGTTCGCGTAAGTCCACTCACGACTGTGGCAATCGAAGCAGGCTTCGCAATCGTCCACCAAGTCCACATGTGCAGGAAGCCAACCAGATCGCCATAGGCTTCGCGCAGGAAGGCATACTCACCGCCATAAGCAGGACGCCCTGCGGAGATCTCCGCATAGGTCAGCGCACCAAATAAACTCAGAAGACCGCCCACGATCCATACCGCATACAGCGTGCTGCTCTTGCCGACAGCAGCCACCATTTCGCGCGGCACCAGGAAGATGCCGCTGCCAATAATGATGCCCACCACCAGGGCCATTGCGTGGCGTGCGCCAAGTACGCGAGGAAGTTCGTGATCAGAGTTCATGCGGTGCAATCGAGCCTAGCATCCACCGCGCTCCACACCAAATTCTTTAGTAGTAGAAGCGGCTCGCAGCCCAGTCCGGCGCCAGAGGCACCTTCCGGTGACGCACCAGGTAGATGTCATGTTGCTCGTACCACATAGACAACGGGTTATCGACATGCCCCACCACCTGCACGTCCTGGTAGTACTCCTGCAGCTTCGCCACGCTGGTCTTGCGATCAATGATCATCACTTCCGCGTCGAGTCCACGTGTACCCCACAGCCAGTAGTTGTTGTGTTCTGAAATCACAGTCGGCAACGCAATACCTTGCACGCTGCTTAACCATTCCAACGACGCTGCTTCGCCATAATTACCACCGAAGATACCCACCTTCGCGCGATCCTCCGGCGAGAGGCTATTCACAATGCGCGTAACCTCCGCCAGATTCTCCTGCCACCCATAGCGATCCGCATAGAACTGCGGCAGAATCTGATGACCACCGGTGTTTTCAGACTCCGTACTGGGCAGATGCAAGGCACGCTGATACGCAACAAACGTATCCGGCGGCAACACAAAGATCGCAGTCGGCAGCACCAGCGCCGTTAAAACAATCATCGTCACGAAAGCAACCGGAAACGCAACCACACGATCCTGCTGCACCGCCACACGCGAAGCAAAACGATTCGTCCAGGCAATCCCACCAGCAGCAAACAAAATGGGATAGATCGGCGCAAAGTAATAATCCTTCGCTCCCAGTGCAATCATCAGCACCAGAAGGATCAGCCACGTAAGACCCAGCCAGCGGCGATCCGCACGTTTCAACAGATGCGCCAACCCAGGAATCCAAACGAAAGCCGTCCAGGGCCCAAGAACCATCAACTGGTTCAGCACCCAAGCCGCAGGATTCAAATGAACATTCTTGCCCTTCACACGCCCGTTATGTAGAAACTCCAGCGTGGGCCAATGATTGTGCATTTGCCACAAAAGGTTCGGCATAGCAATCACAGCCAACAGCACAATGCCAAACACAGCCTGACGCGTAAACAGCACGCGACGCTGCGGCGTAACAAGCAGCGCAATTCCAAGGCAGAAAAGAAAGAATGCCATGGACGGCTTATTCAACAAACCAATTCCGGCGGACACGCCAAAGACGCTCCACCACATCCAGCGCCGATCCACGCCCTCGCTTTCGTCGCGCAACAGAAGAATGACAGCCAGCAGGCAAGTCATCCAGAACAGGCTCTCAAACGAATTCATGCTCAGATAGCTGTCAATGCCGAGATAGATCGGTATGCAAATGCAACCAAGCATCGCCAACGCCTGCGCGCTCCGTTTGCCACCCAGCGACCAGCAAAGCAATCCCGTAAGAAAAATACGTCCCGCACCCGCCATCGCCGACAACATCCGGATGCCCACCATCGAGTGCCCAAAGAGCGTCTCGGCAATGCGCGCCTGCACGGCAACAATTGGCCCATGATCCACATAGCCCCACGCCAGGTGCCGTCCGCACATCAGGTAATAAAACTCGTCGCGGAAATAACCCACGCCAATGTGCCGTTGCCAAAGCGTGCCTGCAATGTGCAGTAACAGCTTGGCCAGCGCAAACCACAATGAGAGACGAATCGCCGAACGCAACGATGCGTCCACAGGACGGACAACCGTCGAGCTTGTCATGCAGGAAGCATACGTGCAACGCAAGCGATTGGTTCCGCGTTATGCTTCCCGTGAGGCATTCGGAAAAGCGCATCGCGCATCCAACCCGATGACTCCAACGAATCACAAGAGGGAACTGCAATGGAATGGACGCCCGGAGGCACCAGCAGCGATATTGAAGACCGTCGTGGAGATTCAGGTGGCGGAGGCGGATTCAATCTCGGTGGAGGCGGACTCGGCCTCGGCGGATTCATCCTCGTCGTCATCATCGGACTAATCTCTGGTCGAGGCTTCATCGGCAGCCTGCTCGGCGGCCTTGGCGCAGCGGCAGGCGGCGGAGGCGGACAACAGGTCCGTCACAGCGAACCCGGCCAACCTGTACAAGAAAGCGCCGCCGAACATCACGACGTACAGCTCGTCTCCTTCGTACTGGACGACGCGCAGAAAACCTGGACCGCGATTCTGCCAGAACAAACCGGTCGCAACTATCGCCACGCAAAGTTAGTGCTCTTCCGCAACCGCACACAATCCGGCTGCGGCAACGCGCAGTCAGCCACCGGTCCGTTCTACTGCCCTGAAGATGAGCGCGTTTACATCGACCTCGGCTTCTGGGACGAATTGAAACAACTAGGCGGCAACACCGGCGAGTTCGCACAGGCCTACGTCATCACGCACGAGATCGGCCACCACGTGCAGAACATCCTCGGCACGGAGCAGAAAGCTCAGCAAGCCATGCGCAATCCCGCCACACGCTCAAAGACCTCGGTCGAACTCGAACTCCAGGCCGATTGTTACGCCGGCATCTGGGCACATACAACGCAGCAGCGCATGGTAAACGGCAAGCCAATCCTGGAGCCAGGCGACATCGATCAAGCCATGCAAAACGCCGCAGCCGTTGGCGACGACCACATCCAGAAAATGCAGCGCGGCACAGTAAGCCCGGAAAGCTTCACGCACGGCACCAGCGCAGAACGCCAGGGATGGTTCAAGCGCGGCTTTGAAACCGGTCAGGTAAAAGCCTGCAATACCTTCGATGTCGGCGCGGACGGCTATCAGTCGTCCACCGCAAACTAACTACTGCAAGATCCTGAACTCAGGCGGCGTTTCGGTCTCAACCGGAACGCCGTTTCCGTCGATAGCGGCCTCCCGCTCACCATCAAAGTAAGCGCGAATCTTCTTCGCCGTCGCAGCATTTACCACGGCAGTCAAGGCATCTGGTCCCGCGGCCTTAATGCCACGCAGACTTCCGAAGTGTTCAATCAATCGCTTGCGTGTCGTCGGTCCTACACCCGGAATCTGCAACAGTTCGCTGTCACGATCACGCATCTCACGACGCTTCCGGTGATAGCTGATCGCAAACCGATGCGACTCATCGCGAATACGCTGCACCAGATGCAAAACAGGAGAACGACGATCCAGCACCACCGGATCATCCTCCTGCCCGTAGACGTAAATCACTTCCTCACGTTTCGCGATGGAAGCCAGCGGCTGCAGCGTCACACCAATACTCTCCAACGCCGCATACGCAGCATGAAGCTGCCCCAACCCACCATCAATCAGGATGAGTGAAGGGAAGGGCTCATTGTTCGCTTGCAGCTTTGAATAGCGGCGCACCAGAATCTCGTGCATCGAAGCAAAGTCATCCACGCCGGTCACGGTCTTCAGTTTGAACTTGCGATAGTCCGCCTTCTTCATATCGCCGTTCTCCCACACCACCATGCTTGCCACGGTCTCCGCGCCCTGAATGTGCGAGATGTCGAAGCACTCAATGCGTGTCGGTACTTCCGGCAAGTTCAAAGCATCCTGCAACGCTTCCGCAATCGCTTTCTTCGAAGGCTGTAGCGTGCGGAATCGCTGGTCGTAACTCTGCTTCGCATTCGTGCCAGCAAGATCCAAAAGCGAACGCTTATCACCACGCTGCGGCGCAAGAATCTCCACCTTGCGCTTGCTCTGCTCACTTAGTGCGGAGGTCAGTGCAACACGATCCGGAAACTCCACCGGCACCAGAATCTGTCGCGGAACATAAGGCTGATCAAGATAAAGCTGCTTCAGAAATGCTGAGAAAAACAACGTAGGCGAAAAGCTCTGCTGCTGCGAAGTCACATCCGCGTCAGCCAAAGAAGCATCGTCTTCCTCCACACCCATTTCAAAGCTCACATCCTGCAGGTCTTCCCAGAAGAAGTCGCGCTTGTCCACGATCTTGCCTTCGCGCATATGGAACTGCGCCACGGCCAGCATCTCTTTGTCGAAGTGGAAACCGAACACATCGGCATCCTCGTTCTCGGTAGACGCAATGCGCTGCTTCGCCTGCAACTCTTGCAGCGTGATCAATTGATCGCGCATCTTGGCTGCAAGCTCAAACTGCTCATTCGCTGCAGCCTCGCCCATGCGCTGCTTCAGGCGGCCTTCCAGTTCGCCTTCCTTGCCTTCCAGAAACAACTGCACATCGCGAACCGCCTCGCGATACGCCTCCGGCGCAACCAGGTTCTCCACGCATGGCCCCAGGCACCGCTTGATGTAGTACTCCAAACAAGGCCGCGGATGGTAGCGATTCAAATCCACCTTGCAGCTCGGAATAAGAAACGAGCGATGGATCAGATCCACAATGCGATAAGCCAGATTCCCCGGGAAATAGGGCCCAAAGTACTGGCCACCATCCTTGCGTAGTTTGCGCGTGACAAAGACCTTCGGATGACGATCACCCATGGTCAGCTTCACATACGGATACGTTTTGTCATCGCGCAGCAGGATGTTGAAGCGCGGCTTACGCTGCTTGATCAGGTTGTTTTCCAGCGCCAGCGCTTCGTGGTTGTTCGCCACCTGGATGTAATCCACATCCACGGCCTCACGCATCAGCGTGCCGGTCTTCGCATTCGCCTGGTTCGCCTTCAGCAGATAGCTGCTTACGCGGCTCCGAAGGTTCTTCGCTTTGCCAACATAGATGACCTCACCCTCGGCGTTTTTGTACAGGTACACGCCGGGTTGCTGGGGCAACGTCCGAATTTTCTGATGGAGATCCATGTTTGGTTCGCGCAGGCGAAGATATCTTCGCGTCTGTGCAACAGTTTAGATGGAATCATGCGCTGGAAGATTCTGCCGGAAAGAAAGGGAATTTGTACCTTAATCCGGCATTCATAAAGTCCGTCCAAAACGGTTTATCTGCAACAAATGGCACCACTTAATCGTTTGGCATGGGGCGTGCATTCATCTAGGCCGAACAGGCATTCTCCCCAAGAGTGCCGATGTAAGACCGGAGGAAGCTGGAATGACTATGAAAGCAGACAAGATGACTCGCGCTACTGTGGCGGCCGGATCGGCTGCCCTGATTCTATTTCTGACCACGGGTTGCAGCACCAAGAACTATGTACGTTCGCAGGCCGCTCCCATCATCCAGCAGACGAACGAACTGGATGCTCGTACCGCCACCGACCACCGCAACATCGTGGACACGGACCAGCGCGCACAGGCTGGCATCGCCCAGGCTCAGAGCGCTGCTGACGCAGCAGACCAGCATGCAGCGGTTGCCGGTCAGTCCGCTGACAAGGCACAGGCAAACGCGAAGGATGCTTACAACCGCGTAGACACCCTGACCGGTGTCGTTGCCAACCTCGACAACTACAAGTCCATGCAGGACGTCAGCGTAACCTTCGGTTTCGACAAGTCGGCACTGACTGCATCGGACAAGAAGCAGCTCGACGAACTCGCAACCAACCTGCAGTCCAGCAAGCACTACATCCTGGAACTGACCGGCGGTACTGACTCCACGGGTGATGCGAACTACAACTACAGCTTGAGCCAGAAGCGTGCTGACGCCGTGGCTTACTACCTGCAGAGCAAGTACGACATCGCTCCGCACAAGTTCTACCTGGTAGGTATCGGCAAGGATCAGGCTGTTGCCTCCAACCAGACCGCAGACGGTCGTAAGCAGAACCGCCGCGTACAGGTTCGCGTGCTCTCCAACCTGCAGGACCAGAACAGCATGACCGCCAAGGCTGGTCAGTAGAGTCTGAATCTGCAGCTCAAATGAAAAGGCGGCCTTCGGGCCGCCTTCTTTTTTCTGTGTTGAAGGATTTAGAGCAGAGAACCGATCATGTGGCCCATCTTGTCCCGCTTCACTTCCAGGTACTTCTGGCTGGTCAGTTCAGCGGCCACTTCAGCGCTGATGCGCTCCGCCACCTGAATGCCATGACTCTCCATTGCCTGTACCTTCTCAGGATTGTTCGTGATCAACCGGATTGAACGAATACCAAGCTGGTTCAGAATCTCCGCAGGCAAAGTGAAGTCGCGATGATCCGCGCGATAGCCCAGTTCCACGTTGGCTTGAATGGTGTCACGTCCAGCGTCCTGCAGTTCGTAAGCGCGTAGCTTGGCCATCAGACCAATGCCTCGGCCTTCCTGCGCCTCGTATAGCAGGATTCCCGAACCATGCGCCGTAATCGTATCCAGCGCCAGTTCCAACTGCTGACGGCAATCGCAGCGCAGCGAATGAAACACATCGCCCGTCAGGCACTGCGAATGCACACGCACAATGGGCGACCCATTGCTGACATCGCCGTAGATCAGCACCACGGCCTCATCCACGGTATTACCCATGGGCCCCGGCGTTGCATCGGGGGCAAGATGCCCCTCAAAGCCAAGGATGCGAAAGCTTCCCCAGCGAGTGGGAAGTTCGGCTTCTGCGACTTTTTCAACCCGGCTGTACTGCATAGTCTCGATTCTATAGATGCCGAAGCCTCCATGTGGATGCAGGGCTTTCCATCGCCGGCGGGGTAAGCTGAAGACGTGAATCCACTTGAGCCCAAGCTCGTCCTCATCTCGTTGCTGATTCAGCTTGGCGTGGCTGCTGCTGTTTCCAGTTCGCTTGCGCGCTCCACGGTCTTTCGCAGACTCCTGCTCGCAACCGATCGCACCCCCATCGATCGCATGCAACTGATGTTGCTGATCGTCACCCCACTCACTCTGGGCGTGTGGATTCGTACCGTCGTACCGAACTTCTTAGCAGCCGACATTTCCTTCGCCACCACCATCCTGCTCGGAGCCATCCTCGGACCCTCCGCCGCCGCAGTGGGAGCGGTCATCCTGTCGTTCCCGGCGCTACTCCACCACGAATTCCTCGCGCTTCCGGTCAATCTCGTCGCCGCAACCGTCGCAGGAGGCTTCTATCGCTTCGCTGACGTGGAAGCGATCTGGACGTTTTCCCCCATGATCGACCTCAGCCTGTACCAGTGGGTGCGCCGCAATCTCCGCCGCCCGCACTTGGACCGGCAGGTTCTGTTGTTGCTCATCATCATGCTGCTGCAACTCGGCGCCAGCGAAGTGGCCATGTACCGCCCGCGCCGCTACTTCGCCCTGCGATCGAACCTCTGGCTCCTGCAACTCGCCATCGCCGCCGCCGCCCCTGTCATCGTCGGCATTCCATTGAAGATCTGGAACGCCATCCGCATTGAAGACAAGCTGGAACAACAAGCGCGCCTACTACTGGAAGCCCGACTCGACGCACTGCAGCGCCAGATCAACCCGCACTTCCTGTTCAACACGCTGAACTCCATCGGTTCGCTCATCCGCCTCGAACCCGAACTCGCCCGCGAGATGATCGTGCGCCTCGCGAACATCCTGCGCATCTTGCTCAAGAAGCGCGAAGCCTTCGTTCCATTCCGTGACGAATTAGCCTTCACCGACGACTACCTCGCCATCGAAGTCGTCCGCTTCGGCGAAAAGCTACGCGTCGTAAAGGAAATCGCACCAGACACCCTCGACCTAGTAGTTCCCAGCATGCTGCTGCAGCCACTCATTGAAAACAGCATCAAACACGGTCTGGAACCCCGCATCAGCGGCGGCACCGTCACCCTGCGAAGCCGCATCCGAGGCGAGCGCCTATTGCTGGAAGTTGAAGACGACGGCGTAGGCATCGCCCCCGAACGCGACGTCGCCATGCCCGTCAGCGGTCTGCGTCGCCCCGGCAACGGCATCGGCATGAAGAACGTCCGCGAGCGTATGGAAGTGCTCTACGGCAGCGATGCTGTCCTCGAAATGGAAAGTCGCCCCGGCCGAGGCACCCGCATCACGCTCGAAATGCCAGTAGTCGCAACCACCGACCTGCAACAAACTCCGGCAGGCGCCCGAAACTAAAGCTCGTCGAACCCAATCAACTCAAAGCGTCCATCGCGAACAGCCGCAGGGATCTGCGCCAACAACGCATTCCGTTCCACATCGCGCTCATTCCGCAGCCGAGTCCGAACCGCCCCCAGCGCCGCGTCGTTATATCCGGGATGACACACCAGCTCCCAGGTCCCTTCCGGCATCCCGTCCAGCAGCCGCTTCAGGTTCGCCTCATCCAGCGTCCCCGTAGCTGAAACGCCAATTGACCCCGCCGTCGTCTTCAATCCCGAAGCCCGCAGTAGCTTCTGAAACGTGTTGCTGAAATTACGAAGCGCCGCAACCTCCAGCTTCCGCAGCAGCGGGCCACGTGTCAGCCGCGCAGACCACGCCTGCTCAAACGGATTCCGAATCGCCGAAACCCCACATTGCATAGCCGCCCGGATCAACGGACGAGCCACCCGCGGAAACAGGTGCGTATGTTTATGGGTGTCCACATGCGTGACGGTCACCCCCGCATCCTGCAGCCGGCGAATCTGCGCGACGGCCTCCGCTTCAATCTGCGCTTCCGGAATCTTCCCGCGCTGCAAATCAGCGATAAACCGAGGCAATGAGTTCCGTAGCTGCCCCTCGCCACCGTCAACAAGCGCCCGCACCGTCTCGGCTGGCGCCACGCAGAAACCATCCACCAGCACCACGTGGCAACCCACACGCAGATTTTTGTACTCCTTAGTAGTACGAACAGCGTCTTTAAAGGCGGCGCCCGCCGACATCAACGTGCAAGACCTCAGGGCACCAGCTTCAGAAAGCTCTCCAATGGCACGATTGACCCCCTCGGTGAGGGCAAAATCGTCTGCATTTACGATCAGACGCCGTTGGGCATTTCTATGGGAGGACATCAGGGGCAGTGTAACGGCTGCCTTCCGGATTGCAAAAATTGGGAGAAAGGCAAACTCTGTCGGGAATCCGGCATTTACGCATGTAACAGATATGGTGCGGGTTGAACGAAATAGTCGGCTGGTTGGGGTATCCTCAAACAAAGGTCTGTTTAGCGATTTACCGTCCCGTCATCCTGTACTCGTAAATCAGGTTGAGGTACATCCACCCCCGGATGCCTGGATCGCATCCAACGGCATACAAAAAGGTAGCGAATGCCAGCACAAGAGTACGCGCAGGGAAGTGTCATGACCACAGAGGCACCGTCCTTTAGAGGCCGTGGCATGTCTATGGCGGCGGGCGTACTCGAACAGCCAACCATTACAGGTGCAGCCTGGGCCGGGCTCGATGTCCTGACCGCGTATATCGGCAGCCTCATCGCCATGCACTTCCGGCTGGATATCGTGCATGAGAGCGGTGGCCTTACGCAGACCAGCGTCCTGCACCTCATGTGGAGCCAGTACGGCGCGTACATGACGTTTTTCGCGCTCTGCCTCGCGTTTTTCTCGCGATCCTACGGTCTCTATGGTCCCATCCAGAACCGCAGCGGCCTGAACGAGCAGCGCCTCACCATCCAGGCCACGCTCGTCGCAGGCCTTCTTCTCTGCGGCAGTATCTACCTCCTCCGCGGCGAAACCGTCTCGCGCATCGTCGTTATGCTGTCCGTAACCCTGACGGGAACCATGCTCTGCGCACGCCGTGCCCTCTGGCGCTCCATGGTCTATACGCGGTATCGCGACGGCGTCGATACCCGGAACGTCCTCATCATTGGTTCCGGTCGCGTGGGCCACGCCCTGCGAAATCACCTCGAATCGCTCCGCCATCTTGGCTTCCGTTTCCGTGGCTTCATCGCTCTCAACGAGAGCGAAGTTGAATCAGGCGACGCCGACACCGTCGGCGACATGACCAACTGCCTCACCATCGCGCGAGCGCTCTTCGTCGATGAAATCTTCTTCTCCACACCGGCAGACAAGAAGGTCGTGATCGATCTCGTGCAGGAAGCGCGCGAACTCGGCATTGACGTCCGTGTAGTGCCTGACCTTTACGACGGTTTAGCCTGGAACGCGCCTGTCGAATACGTCGGCCAGTTCCCAACGATCCCTCTGCATCGCCGCGAATTCCCAATCGGGTCGTTCATGGTCAAGCGCACGCTCGACCTCGCCTTGTCATTCCTGGCGCTTGTCATCCTCAGCCCCATATTGTTTCTGATCTCGCTTGCAGTTCTGTTGGATTCGCCGGGCCCCATCTTCTATCGTGCACGCCGTATCGGCCGTAAGGGACGCACCTTCAACTGCTACAAGTTCCGCACCATGGTCCAGAACGCGGATCATCTGAAGGCGCAACTGGAGCACATGAACGAGCGCGACGGCATCCTCTTCAAGATGACCAACGACCCGCGCATCACTCGCGTTGGCCGGTTCTTGCGTAAGTATTCGCTCGACGAGATTCCGCAGTTCTTCAACGTCCTCAAGGGCGACATGAGCCTGGTGGGGCCGCGTCCTCCCATCGCCTCAGAAGTAGAGCGTTACGATCTCTCCCATCTGCGCCGCCTCGACGTACTCCCGGGCATCACCGGCCTCTGGCAGGTTGAAGCGCGTCAGGACCCGTCGTTTGACAGCTATATCTCGCTCGATACGGCATACGTTGAGAACTGGAACCTCTGGCTCGATCTGAAGATTCTCATCCGCACCATTAGCGTCGTTATCAGCGGCACCGGCAGCTAAGGGCACTCGCAGCAACGGCACTCACCGTTCCATAATGGTGATGTGAAGATTGCACTGGCGCAGCTGAATCCCACCGTAGGCGATTTCAAAGGCAACACCGCACGCATCCTGGACTATGCGAAACGCGCTGGAGAACTCGGCGCGGATCTGGTCGTTTATCCGGAGCTTGCTATCCCCGGCTATCCGCCACAGGATCTGTTGGAAGACGAAAATTTCCTCGCCAACTGCCAGCATTCACTAGACACCATTGCAAAGGCCACAGCGCAGCCCGGAATGCCCGCCATCCTCTGCGGCACGGCGCTCGCGTCCGCAACAAATCCCGGCAAACACGCGCGCAACATAGCCGCTCTCTGCTACGACGGCAAGGTGCAGTTCATTCAGCAGAAGATGCTGTTGCCCTTTTACGACGTCTTTGACGAACAGCGTTACTTCCAGCCCGCAGAGTCGCAGTCGCTCATCGAGTTTGGTGGCGAAGTACTCGCCGTCACCATCTGCGAGGATGCGTGGAATGACAAGGACTTCTGGCCCGAGCGTTTTTACCCCAACGACCCCGTAGAGCGCCTGCTCACGTCTACTCTCAATGGACGCAAGGCTTCGCTACTGCTGAACATCTCCGCATCACCATACTGGGAAGGCAAGCAGCAGGTGCGCCGCAGCATGATCGGTGCCATCGCTAAGCGCCACAGTGTTCCGGCGGCCATGTCTGCGCAGGTAGGCGGCAACGACAGCCTCCTCTTTGATGGCGCTTCGTTCGTTGTCAACCGCGACGGCGAAACAATCGCAGCGGCAAAGAGCTTCCAAGAAGATCTGCTCCTCTTTGACACCGCACTTGCCGCATCGCCCATCGTTGCACCCGTCGTCGACGACGTAGAAGCCGCATGGAAGGCGCTCGCCATGGGCATCCGCGACTACGTGCGCAAGTGCGGCTTCTCCAAGGTTCTGATCGGCCTCAGTGGAGGAATTGATTCCGCTGTCGTCGCGGCGCTGGCGGTCGACGCAGTCGGCAAAGAAAACGTCATGGGCATCGGCATGCCCAGCGAATATTCCTCCAGCGGCTCCGTCGATGACGCTCTCGCACTGGCGAAGAACCTGGGCATCCAGTGTGAAATCATCGCGATTCGAGAGACATTCAATGCAATGGATAAGGCTCTCGGGCCGTTGTTCGCAGAGACACCATTCGGTCTTGCGGAAGAGAACATGCAGGCCCGCATCCGCGGCACATTGCTGATGAGCGTCTCCAACAAGTTTGGCCACCTCGTACTGACCACCGGCAACAAGAGCGAGATGTCCGTGGGCTACTGCACACTCTACGGCGACATGGTCGGCGCACTGGCGGTCATCGGCGATGTCTGGAAGACGAAGGTCTATCAGCTTGCGCACTACGCCAACCGCGAGCGCGAAGTGATCCCGCAGAACACCATCACCAAGCCGCCAAGCGCGGAGCTTCGCCCAGACCAAAAGGACACAGACTCACTCCCGCCGTACGAGATACTCGATCCGATCCTGCAGGCATACGTGGAACGCTACGAATCGGCAGACGAGATTGTGTCTTCGCAAGGCGTGGACCGCGAACGAGTTGAGCAGGTGTTACGGCTCGTGGAACGCAGCGAATACAAGCGTCAGCAGGCCGCCCCAGTCCTCAAAGTGACAGCGAAGAGCTTCGGTACGGGCCGCCGTTTCCCACTCGCCGCACGCACGCGCCAGCAACTCTAAATGTTGTCAAGCCCTTGAGGCCTCAACCTCAAGAAAGTAAAGCAAATAGAGTTGGCATGCTATTTCGGCGAAACCTCTAAAATAGAAAACAGAGACAAAAGGGCTGCGCGTAGCGCGGCCCTAACTCGTTTAGAAAGACGATTTTGCCTCTAACCCTAATGGGCAGACGATTTTAGCGCCACCCCCGCCGTAACTCCAATGGGAAGACGATTTTAGAAAAACAGGGGAGGGGGAGGGGGTAGCGCAACCCGGCGCAGTGAAAGACGATTGCGCCATCGCTCTCGGGTGAGAAGATAAACGTGATCATGCGAACCCAGTCCTTGCTCTCCTTTGCTGCTGCCGTGGCAATTGCGGTTGGTTCTGCCGCTGTTGCTCAGGCTCCCGCCGCTGACCCATTTCCGGCTATCAATCAGAAGTACTTCGACGCCGCGTCTCCCACCGCAGACGACGTAAACGCGTTCCTCAAGGCAATCTGGGGCTACGACACGAACCGTTCATGGAAGGTGATGGCCATCCAGAAGACACCTGCTCCCGGCGTGAGCAAGGTGACCATCTTCGTGGCAGACAAGAGCCAGGGCAACAAGGTCGACAGCGTACGCTTCTTCGTCACGCCCGATGGCAAATACGCCATCGCTGACACGGTCTTCCGCTTCGGAGCCCATCCCTTTGAGGACAACGCCAAGGTGCTAGCCGCCGAAGCCAACGGCCCCGCAACTGGAGCCGCCGACAAGAAGATCCTCTTCGTGGAGTTCGCCGATCTGCAGTGCCCGCACTGCAAGGAAGCGGAGCCAGTCATCGAGCAGCTCCAGAAGGACTTCCCACAGGCTCGCTTCGTGTACCAGAACTATCCGCTGGTAGAGATTCATCCCTTTGCCTACAAGTCCGCGGCAACGGGCAACTGCATAGCGCAGACCAAGGGTGATGCAGCCTTCTTCACCTACATCAAGGACGTCTTCGCCCACCAGGAAGGCCTCACCGACGCCATGGCAGACACCACCATTGCCAACGCCGTAAAGGCCGCCGGTGCAGACCCTGCCGCCATGGCCACTTGCGCCGCCTCACCCGCCGCCAAGACCAAGCTGGACGGCCAGATAGACCTGGCAGGGAAGTTGGGTGTTGACCAAACCCCTATGCTGGCGGTCAACGGCCACCTGATGCCCCTGGGTGGCGTACCCTACGAGACCCTGAAGCAAGTCATCGACTGGGACTTGAAGCAGGAAGGTTTGAAGTAGTTCTTCGCATCGACTGAATAGAAAAATGGCCGCAACGCAAACGTTGCGGCCATTCTTCGTGCACGTATTTAGTGATGTGACAGGAAGAGGAAACGAGCAACAAACAGCGCAGCCAACACAAACAGCAGCCAATCTTTGCGCGATGACTGTCCACTGAACAACCTCAACAACGCGAAGCTCGTAATGCCGATTCCAAGTCCATTCGCAATGGAATATGTGAGCGGAATCATCACCAGCGTCAGGAACGCCGGAATTGCAACGGTCGGCTCGCTCCAGTTCACCTCGGCAATAGAGCCCAGCATCAACGCACCCACAATGATCAGCGCAGGCGCAGTAGCCGAACTGGGAATCGCTCCCACGAGAGGCGCAACAAACATGGATACGAAGAAGCACAGCCCCGTCACGATGGCCGGAATACCAGTCCTTCCACCAGCAGCAACACCAGCAGAAGACTCAATATAAGAGCACACAGTACTTGTTCCAGCCAGTGATCCCGCAATCGTCGCGGTCGCATCGGCGAAGAAGATACGTGACAACCTCGGTATCTTCGCGTCGTCCGTAATCAGTCCAGCCTTCTTGGTCACGGCGACAAGTGTTCCCACGTTGTCGAACAGGTCCACGAAGAGGAAGACGAAGATGATCTCCAGCGCGCCCGTATGCAAAGCGCCCGGAATGTCCAAGTGGAACGCAGTCGACGTAATTGCCTTGAAGGAGAACGGCTGAGAAGCCAGATGCACCTGACCAAAGACATATCCAGTAAGCAACGTCCCGGCAATGCCAATGAGAATGGAGGCGCGCACACGTAGGATCTGCAGCACACCAATCAGCAGCAACCCGAACAACGCCAGCGCCGTTCCCGGAGCACGAAGGTTACCCAACGCAACCGTGGTATCCGGATCACGCACAATGATCCCCGACTCCATCAACCCGATGAAGGCAATGAACAGTCCAACACCGCCCGCGACCGAAGCATGCAGCTCACGAGGAATCGCCTCCACCAGCAACTGCCGAATACCACCAAAGGTAAGCAGCAGGAAGACCACACCGGAGAGGAACACAGCACCCAGCGCGGTCTGCCAGGGAATATGCATCTTCAGGCACACGGTGTAGGTGAAGTACGCATTCAGCCCCATACCCGGCGCCAGTGCCAACGGATAGCGCGCCAGAAACCCCATCAGGATGGAGCCGAACGCGGCGCAAAGACAGGTGGCCGCCGTCACCGCAGCAATGGGCATTCCGGTCTTCGACAGGATCGCGGGGTTGACGAAGATGATGTAAGCCATCGTCAGAAAGGTAGTTAGACCCGCAAGGATCTCCGTGCGCCAGTTGGCGTCGAGGCCTGGGAAGTCGAAATAGCGCTCTAATGCCTGGCGCAAAAGCATGTCCTTTCCACGGGAGGGGATATGGCAACTATACGAGACATCCATCCCACAACACACCGGTCACCCCGGTTGCGGATTCTGCATCCCATTCGTTGCGATGAAGAAGGCAGTCGGAGTCAAAGCGCCGGAAATCATTCTGGATCCGGTGGAAGCGGCCAAGTCAGCAGGACTTCGCTACACAAGCGATCGTCAACCTGGATACCACCGGACGCCGCATGGCAAGACATTCCGTTACACCACGCCAGATGGCAAGGTGCTGCGTGACAAGCAAGCCCTGTCACGTATTCGGTCGCTCGTGATCCCGCCTGCATGGACCGATGTCTGGATCACCACACACGACAACGGCCACCTGCAATGTACCGGACGGGATGCCCGGGGGCGCAAGCAGAGCCGCTACCATCCGCGCTGGCGTGAAGTCCGCGATGAGACGAAGTATGAGCGCATGGCACTTTTCGCGGAAGCATTGCCCATCATTCGTAAGCGTGTCTCAAACGATCTAGGGCATCCCGGATTGCCGCGTGAAAAGGTGTTAGCTACTGTTGTGCGCCTGATGGAGGAGACGCATATTCGTGTTGGCAATGAAGAATATGCGCGCACCAACAAGAGCTATGGATTGACCACGATGCGGACGAAACATGTGGAGGTTCACGGAGCGCACGTTAAGTTCGACTTTCAAGGCAAGAGTCGGGTTCATCACACCATCAACCTTCAAGACCGCAGGCTTGCGAAGATCATTCGCCAGATTAGCGAGCTTCCAGGCTATGAACTGTTTCAATATGTGGACGATGAGAGTAATCGCCACAGCATCGGTTCCACTGATGTGAATGACTACCTGAAAGACATTACGGGCGAACACTTCACAGCAAAGGACTTCCGTACGTGGGCAGGCAGCGTCCTGTGCTGCTCCTTGCTCAACGAGTCAGAACCGGCAACGTCCATGACGCAGGCGAAGAAGAACGTAGTGCAGGCCATCGCTCAGGTGGCGTCCAAGCTGGGAAATACTCCCAGCGTTTGCCGCAAGTGCTATGTCCATCCAGCAGTTCTGGAACGTTATCTCGGTGCCATTAGTGCCGAAGAAGCAGAGAAGCGCTTGGAGAGCGAGATCGCCAAAGAGCGCAAGAACGTAGCTAAACATGCTGCGGCATTACGCGCTGAGGAACGCGAATTGGTCAATCTGCTACGCCAGCAAGCGCTTTTGAAAAAGGCGGCCTGACACGGAGCTTCACAGAACGTTTATCCTTGGTAGAAGCGCGTACACGCGGTGCATCGGAACATCGAGTGCCAGCGGAATCCCGGGACGCGTGGTTACGAGGATTTGGCGTGGCTTCCGTTAACAACACTCTCCGGCTGATTCGTATTGGCGAACAGCAAGGCTCCAGTTGCTCTTCCGCACTTGCAGATGATCCCTGGCAGTACGACGCCGTCACGGGTTATGGCCCAGGTGCGTCACAGCGTGATGCTCTGCCTGAAGGCTCGCCTGCGCAGGGTGTGATTCCGCGTGAGTATCGCAATGCATCTGCTGCGGAGCTTGATCTGCGTATCCGTGCGGCAAAGCACGCGCTAGGCGATCGACTGGTAATCCTTGGACATTTCTACCAGCGCGATGAAGTCGTAAAGTACGCCGACTTTGTTGGTGACAGCTTCCAGCTTGCGAATGCAGCAAAGACTCGACCAGATGCGGAATACATTGTCTTCTGCGGTGTTCATTTCATGGCAGAAACGGCAGACATGCTTTCGAAGCCGGAACAGTCGGTAGTGCTGCCAAACCTTGCAGCCGGTTGCTCCATGGCTGACATGGCCGACTTGGATAGCGTGCAGGATTGCTGGGAAGAGTTGATGGACCTGTATGGCAACGAGCCGGATGCTGACGGCCGCGCACCTGTTATCCCTGTGACCTACATGAACTCCTCGGCTGCGCTCAAGGCGTTCTGCGGACGCAATGGCGGCATTGTGTGTACTTCATCCAATGCCGCGCAGGTACTGGAATGGGCCTTCGCGCGTGGACAGCGCGTGCTGTTTTTTCCGGACCAGCATCTTGGACGCAATACGGCAAAAGCCATGGGGATTCCGCTGGAGCAGATGCCGGTGTGGCAGCCGGAGCAGAAGCTTGGTGGCAATACGGAAGCAGCAATGCGTGATGCTAAGGTCATCCTGTGGCACGGCTACTGCTCAGTACACAAGCGCTTCACCGTGGAGCAGATTCGCCATGCACGACTCCGGCATCCTGGTGTTCGTGTGCTTGTGCATCCGGAATGCCCTATGGAAGTGGTCGACGCGGCGGACGAGTACGGTTCTACGGACTACATCAAGAGACGCATTGAAGGTGCGGAACCTGGTGGTGTATTTGCCATCGGTACTGAGATCAACCTGGTGCAGCGACTTGCAGATCAGCATCCGGAACACACCATCGTCTGCCTGGATTCGATCATCTGCCCGTGCTCTACGATGTATCGTATTCACCCCAGCTACCTGGCGTGGGTGCTGGAGTCGTTGGATCGCGGTGAGATTGTGAATCAGATCTCGGTTGCGGATGACGTAGCGGAGCCCGCACGTGTTGCGCTGGAACGCATGCTTTCCGTGAAGCCCAAGGTTGCATAATGACACTCGCCGCAGACGCTATCGATCGCATTGTCCGCATTGCACTGGATGAGGACGCACCATGGGGTGACGTTACTTCCGAGCTTCTTATTCCCGAGGATGCGCAGGTGACAGCGATTCTCGCGGCCAGGGAAGATGGCGTACTTGCGGGTGCGCAAGTCTTCGCTGCGACGATGCGTTTGGTAGATCCTGCAACGCTCGTCACGTTTTCAGTTCGGGACGCGGAACCGTTTACCTCCGGTCAGGTGTTGGCCACGGTGAGTGGCTTTGCCCGCAATGTGCTTCGCGGAGAGCGCGTTGCGCTGAACTTCGTCCAGCGAATGAGCGGCATTGCGACTCTTACTGCGAAGTATGTTGCGGAGACAGTTGGTACGAAGGCGCACATCGTAGACACACGCAAGACCACTCCCGGATTGCGGCTATTGGAACGCTATGCGGTTCGCTGCGGCGGTGGGTTTAATCATCGCTACTCACTGTCAGATGCGGTGCTGGCGAAGGACAATCATCTTGCGATCGTTACCGACGGTGGCAAGAAGGATCTCACTGCTGCTTTGATCGAGGCACGCAACCGTCTTCCGCACACAACGCATTTTGAGGTGGAAGTGGATCGTCCCGATCAGATTGAACCTGTGTTGGCTGCGGGTGTCGATACGATCATGCTGGATAACTTCACAACCGAGCAGATGCGCGATGCGGTAAAGCAGATCAACGGCCGTGCACTCGTGGAAGCAAGCGGTGGTGTCCAGTTGCCACGCATCCACGAGATTGCGGAGACAGGCGTCGACATTATCTCCGTGGGTGCACTGACACACAGCGTCCGCGCACTCGATCTTGGTTTGGATATCGAAAACAACTAAATTGAAGCCCGCTGGTTCGTGAGCGGACCTCGTCTTAATTCAACAAATTAAGACGAGGTTGTGGCTTCTCTGGCGATCGCATTTTGAATGGTGTATCGCTGATCCGCAAGCATGATGCGCGTGATCTCTTCCACTGTTCCAATGCGACCACGTGCGCCGGCGCGTGTGCAGTTCAATGCCGCGGCGGCACAGGCGTAATCAAGCTGACGCTCCAGCGGCCAGCCCTGCAGCAAGCCGTAGATAAAGCCTGCATGGAAGAGGTCGCCCGCACCTGTGGTGTCCACAGTGGAGACGCGATATGCGGGGCGCTGCAGAATCTGCTTTCCGTTGAAGGTGAGGACACCATCAAGGCCCAGGGTGATGCCGGCTAGATTGCAATCTGCGCGTTCCTGAAGGAGCTTGAGAGCCTTCAATGGATCAGGCTCGCCGGTAAGGGCGGAAGGGAACTCGCGGCTGGCGAGAACATAATCAACCAGCGGCAGCAGGTCATCTACGCCGGGACGAATCACATCCAGATCAGCAATGACGGGGATTCCGGCCTCACGGGCCCAACCTGCTGCAGTGATAGCAGCAGTGGTGTGATATCCGTCTACGAGCAGCGCGCGGGCAGAGGTGATCCACTCTCGGTGAAGATCTTCCGGTTGCAACGTTAGGCGCGGATCGCGATGGCAGAGAACCGTGCGCTCGCCAGAGCCGTCAACAAGGATCAGCGACTGAGGGCTTGCCGCGTCTTCTACAGCTGTAATGTGTGTTTCGACACCGACGTCATCAAAGGCAGCGCGGTGCAGGCGTGCAGCGTAGTCGTCTCCAAGACGTCCGATGTAACGCGTACGAAGGCCCCAGCGGCGGCAGGCGATGACGGCGGTTGAGACTTCGCCACCAAGAAGGATGCTGCGCTCAGAATATTCGGTCTTAGAACCGAGGGCGGGGAAGCTGGCAAGGGGAATGACAGTGTCGGTGGCGTTCAGACCCACGCCTACCAGATCGACCTTTGTGCTCTTCGGTTTGTGCGACATCTCCTTCATCGTACTCCCCTGAAAAGCAAAAATAGAACGCCATATTGTTGGCCACACAAATGAAGGCCCCCGGATAACCGGGGGCGCTGGAGAGAAGAGGGTACTGGTTTACCAGTCGAGCTTTTCGGGGAAGAACTCCGCAAAGAGATCGTCGTAATAGGGCTTCAGCTGGGCCATATCTGGCTTAGTGTTGCCCTTCGAGTACAGGTCATAGGGGTTGAAGCGAAGTACGGAAGGCAGCATTGCGCGATCCTGTTCGTTGCACAGGTGGTCATAAGCGCCGTGGCGGTGCCATGCGTAGAACGAGTGGTAACGAAGCATGTAGAGCGCCTCCATGGGGAGGTAATTCTTCATGACTTCGTAGATGTAGCCGTCGTGGCCAAAGCTCATCTTCACCTTGTCCAGTCCACAGTTTGGCTCGTAGATGCCGTACTTGGTCTGGTATAGGGGGTTATTGTAATCCGGATTTGCCTTGAAGTATTCGGGGAAGACTACCTGGTCGGAGTAGGCGCAGCCGGTGGGGAAGGTGTCGCCCACAACGCCCCACTGCGGTTCGCCGTACAGGCAGAGGCACTTGCCCAGATCATGAACGAAACCGGTTGCCACCATCCAGCGCGGCTCGTTGTTGGCGCGCATGGCTTCGGAGGTCTGCAACAGGTGCTCGATCTGGGTCAGATCGGTGTCGGGGTCGCTGTCGTCGACGAGGGTATTTAGATATTCGGCCGCTTCCCAGATGCTCTTCTTGCCGCGCGTGAGGCCGAAGTATTCCTTCTCTTTGCCCAACACGTATTCATGCGTCTGGTAGGTATGGTTCAGGCGGTAAAACTCTGCAACACCAGGGTTTGCCTCCGCGTCATAAACGCGGAATTCTTCCTGATTCTTGCCTTCTTTGTAACGGCCCTGAAGGAACTCTTC
Organism: Terriglobus roseus; assembly: GCF_900102185.1. Classification (NCBI taxonomy): domain Bacteria; kingdom Pseudomonadati; phylum Acidobacteriota; class Terriglobia; order Terriglobales; family Acidobacteriaceae; genus Terriglobus; species Terriglobus roseus. The sequence continues at coordinate 1,832,753 of NZ_LT629690.1, forward strand.
CCACTCGTGCTCGATCGGTAAACCGTTCTCACCCACAACATCAACAACTGCAGAACCCATAACAACCCCTCCCAGCTACGCCTTTCCTACGGGCGTTTAGTTAGCGGTAACTATACCCAGTAACTGAGACGGTATGCAAGGAGAAAAGTTCTTATTTGGCAGAAGTTGTCAGAGATGATTCGCGGATTACCAAAGTGGGCTCCAGGAGGACCGAACGGGGTTCCAAATTGGGTTGTTCCGCGAGCTGAATCGCGAGTCGACCGGCCTGCTGACCGAGGCGATCCGTACCGTGGTCAATGGATGTGAGCGGCGTGCGCAGGTAGCGGGCATACCGCATGTTGCCGCAGCCAACGAAGGCGATATCGCCGGGGATGGAACGGCCGGCGTCGCGAGCAGCTTCCATGGCGCCAATGGCGGCAAGGTCGTTGTAGCAGAAGACCGCGTCCACGTCCGGGTGCTCCTGGAGCAGACGCTGCATGGCGGCGTAGCCTTCGCGGTCGCCGGCTTCGTCCATGTGATCGAAACGGACTACGAGCGATTCATCCACCGGGAGCTGATTTGCAGCAAGAGTTTCGCGATAACCGCGTGCACGCTCCAATGACGGGCTCAGCGGGCGTCCCGTGATGTGAGCGATACGTTTCCTGCCAGTGTCGATGAGGTGCTGCGTCGCCATGCGGCCTACACCAAAGTCATCACCGCCAACGAAGGGTGCATCCAGTTCCGGGTAGTTTCGGTCGATCAGCAGGTACGGCGTACGCTCATCGCCGGACTGGTAGATGCTGGTCAGGTTCTGTTGGCACGAGGCCACGAGCAATACATCAACACCACGGCTGAGAATCGTGCGGATTTCTGATTGCTCAATCGCTGGGTTGTCTTCTGACGACGCAATGATGAGAGCGCGACCTGTCTCTCGCAGAACTTCGGAGAGGGACTTTGCAAACTCTGCAAAGTAGGTCTGAACAAGGTCCGGGACCACAAGGCCGACGGTGTAGGTGCGGCCACTGGCCAATCCGCGTGCCAGCATGTTCGGCTGATAGTTCAGCTCCTGCATGCGTTGCAGCACACGCGCACGGGTGGCTTCGCTGATGTCGGGGTTGCCGCGCAGCACTTTGGAAACGGTCACGGTGGACACGTTCAGATCACGCGCAATGTCTTTCAGTCGTACGGCCACAGTGAATCCAGTTTACGGTGCGGTAGGCATCAGGAAAAGCGAGTCTCGCGGCGAAGGCGCAACCCGGCGGCGATCAAACTTACCACCAGAACGACACCCAACGCAGCCATCCAACGGAAGCTCATCTCCAGCGGCGGTACTACAGCACGAACTGCAAGGAAGATGAAGAACCCGGTGGCCACCGCGACGATGAGGTAATCCCACCACCGGCGCTTTTCCTCGCGTCCTGAAAACTCGTCGCCCGCCTGAGCAAGCAGCGTTTCGCGGTAGTCCAGGCCATAGCGGTCGCACTCGCGTTCCAGTGCTTTGTTGCGCGATGTGTGTTCACCAATCGAGGCCTTCGCTGTACTGATGAAGAGTGCGCCAAGGATCATGATCAGCGATCCGGCGATGACCAATGCCTTATGTTGGCCGTCGGCATTACGAAGCTCACCAAAGACCAACGCGCCCCACGCCAATCCCCAAAGCTGGTTGGTGTTGGAGAGTGGAATGCCGCGGCCAATGCCGAGGTACTTCGTTGCGAATTGCTGGAACAGATCACCAATCACCCAGACAAAGCCGCCGAGAAAGAGCCAGAACAGCAATGGCCCGCTTTGAGCGAGAGTGAATGCGGAAGAATGACGTCCGCCATCCAGCGTCCAGGTGAGAGCAAACATCGTGAACAGTTCGCCCACGGTGAAAGCCGTCACAAAGGACAGGGGATTCATACCGCTGAGATAGGCCTTGCGATACGGCACATACATGGTGCCCCACATGAGGCTGGCTCCAATGGCAGCAAGAACGCCGCCGAGTGCGTTATGGCCCGTGGAGGTGGCTCCATGAATGGTGCTGAAGCCAAGCATGATGGCTGCGATGATGATGCAGGTGGTGCCAAGAATGACCTTCGTTGTGGTCTTGCCGTCAGCACCTTGCAGTTCACGAAAGAGAACTCGTCCCCAAAAGAGGCCAACGAGCGAATTTGTGTTCCACATGGGAAAGGCGATGGCCAGGCCCACATCACGAATGGCGAACACCGTCAGCGTATTCGCAACAGCCCATAGGGCGCCTGCAAGAATGGCCCAAACCAGCAAGTGCTTACGAGCCATCAGATCGCGAAAGACGTAACCTGTGCCTTTGAGCAGCGTGGGGAAGGTCCAGCGTGCGGTGAAGACTCCCGCCACCATGCAGAGCGAGATGGCAAAGGGCGAAAAGCCTGCAGTGACGAGTTTGGTGGGCGCTTCCGCGGCTCCCAACCAGACACCTGCAGTCAAACCGCAGAGAACGCCCAGGGAATGCAGCGACGACGCATTGGATGAATGTTCTTGTGACAGGGCAGTAATCCTGAAGAGAAGATGGCGCTTTAGTGAAGCGCGATAAGCAGCGCGAGGCCAAAGCCGAGAACGGCGACTGGCACCCAGAACTGAACGTCGGTGACAATGGCTCTAAGGGTGCGGCCTGTGGATGACGATGTGCTCAAACGGTCCTCGCTACAATAAGTGCTTTGCGAATGTCACGTTAGGATGCCGTGCGGACGATGTCAAGTTCCGCCATGAAAAGGGTTCGGAATGATTGCGAAACTATGCGATGCGAAAGACCTGCCAGACGCAGGGAAAATGAAGAGTTTCGCGGGTCGCAATGGACTGCAGATCTGCGTTACGGAGATCGAAGGGAAGCTGGTTGCATTCGACAACCACTGTCCGCATCAGGGAGCGCCTTTGTCCGCAGGACATCTGGACGGATGCATGGTGGTATGCCCGTATCACGCGTGGCGGTTCGATGTGACGAACGGCAAAAGTGAAAATATTGCCGACCCTGATCTGGAAACCTACGAGATTCGTCGCTATGACGATGAAGTGTTCGTTAGGCTTCCTAACTCCGTCTAGGTCGTCGGGGCGCGCATGGAATCTTCTTCAGCGTCGGGTACTTCTTCGGCATCCTTCTCTTCGTGATAAACCATCTCCGAATTGATCTTCCAAAGATTGCGCTTGTCCGTGATGCCATGGATCACGTTGTCTACGGCACGCATCGCAGTCAGCATGGAATGATCCTGGTTGTTGTACTTGTGCATGCCATTGCGGCCAACAAGGAAGAGATTCTCAAACTGATCGGTGAAGGCACGGAGTTCGTCGAAGCGATCGTAGGTGCCGAAGTACGCAGGGTATGTCTTGGGAACGCGAACCACATGCGCATCTTCAAACTGCGGCGAAGGCAGAATACCGATCTTATGCAGTTCTGCTGCGCCAAGCTGCTTTAGCTCGTCATCCGGCATGCGCCATAGAGGGTCTGTCTCATAGCAGAAGTACTCAAGACCAATCCAGACTTTGTCTGACGCGACGAGATACGGGCTCCAGTTATTGAAGATCTGCAAACGACCGATCAGGACATCGGGTTCCTGGATATAGATCCATGTGTCTTTCAGCAACGAGCCATCAGTTTCTGTAACTGCGAGGCGATCTACGAGAAGACCGATCGTAATGAAGTCGCGGTAAACAAGGCCTTCTGCGACTTGTTTCACGTTCGTAGGAATGGCCGTTCCGGTGCGTTCCATCGCTCGAATCAAATCACGCATCGGCATCGTGGAGAGAAAGACGTCCGCAGGGTAATTCGTAATGTTGCCTTGTGGATCTGTAGCGTCCACCGAGATGACGCGTTGGCCATCGGTGTGAATCCCCACTACGGTGCTTTCCATATGAATCTCGCCACCGTTAGACACGACGGTATCCGCGACATGTTCCCAGAGTTGACCGGGGCCGAACTTGGGGTACAAAAAACGCTCAATCAGAGATGTATCTGTCTTCTTCTGCTGAATATCTGTTGAATCAGCGCCCCTCTTGCTGAACGACTTCTTCAGGAAATGTTTCACCGCAGTGGTCAGCGACAATCCCTTGATACGCTGCGCGCCCCATTCCGCGCTTATTTCGTCGCATCGCGTGCCCCAAACCTTCTCTGTGTAGCTCTTGAAGAAGGTGAGGTAGAGCTGCCGGCCAAACCGATTAATGAGAAAGTCTTCAAGCGACTTTTCATTTTCAATTGGCGCAAGCCGCGATTCGATATAGCTGATGCCGATGCGCACTGCTCGCAACAGACCAAGCTTTTCCAGCGTGTCGCGTGTAAGTGTGATGGGGTAATCGAAAAAGCGGCGCAGGTAGTAAATGCGGCTTTTACGCGGGCGGATGAGCATTAGCAGATCCGCTTCCTGCGCTGTCTTGTCAGAATTTTCTGCAAGACCGGCAATCGAGCGAGTGTCGTTTTGGTACGCGATGGCCGCCTTGCTGTCCGCTCCACGTTCGGTTGGCATCTGGTCCAGCCACCACTTCATCACCTGATCATTCTTGGAGAAGAAGCGATGTCCGCCGATGTCCATGCGGTTGCCCTTGTATTGCACAGTGCGCGAGATGCCCCCGATTTCGCCGGATGCTTCCAGGACGACGGGGTGAATGGAGCTCTGCTTTTGGAACTCCAATGCTGCAGTGAGGCCGGCGGGGCCTGCGCCGATGATGAGGGCGGTTTTGCGGGACGACATTGCTTCCTTCAAGGCTTACTCACGCTAGTGTACGGATTGCATCGCGCGAGTGTCTTCTATTGTGACGGTTCGGCTCCGCAATGGTGTATTTCGGTACGATAGAAGGCAGGACTTTCTGTGGCTCACTATCTCGTAACCGGCGCATCAGGATTCTTTGGCGGAGTATTAAAGCGCAGACTTCTGCGCGAAGGCCATACCGTCGTCAACATTGATCTCGAGCGCGATGAAGATGCAGGGCTCGCCGGATTGACCAGCATTCAGGGCGATCTGCGTGACCGTACGCTGATGGAACGCACCTTTGCCGAGCATCGCTTCGACGCTATCTTTCATGCGGCGGCGCAACTCGCCCACGGTATGAAGCTGGATGAGCACCTGATGTGGACCAGCAATGTGGATGCAACGGCACTGCTGGCAGAGTTGGCGAAGAAGCACGACGTGAAGCCGTTTGTTTTTGTCTCCACGAACTGCCTGTGGGCGTCGAACCTGGGACATCCGGTTCACGAAGAAAACGACACACCTGCCCCCGTGGAGCTTTATGGCCGCTCCAAGCTTGAAGCAGAGCATCGACTAAAGCCGTTCATGGACGACTTGAACGTGGTGATCATTCGTTGCCCCACGATCATGGATAGCGGACGTTTGGGATTGCTCGCCATTCTCTACGAGTTCATCGACGATCACAAGACGGTATGGGTCGTGGGCGACGGCAGCAATCGTTACCAGTTCATCTACGCTGAGGATCTGGCAACCGCCTGCATTCAGGGCGCGGCCTACCAGGGCAGCGGTATCTTCCACATCGGTTCAGACAATGTGAAGTCGATGCGCGAGGTGTATGAAACCGTTATCGCTGCCGGTGGTAGTCGCAGCAAGGTGCGCTCGCTACCCAAGACCCCGACGATTGCAGCAATGATGCTGGCGCACAAACTGAAGGTGTCGCCGTTGGGTCCGTATCACTACAAGATGATTGCGGAGAGTTTCATCTTCGATACCACTAAGATCAAGCGCGAACTTGGCTGGCAGCCGACTCTGACCAACGAAGAGATGCTGCTGCGAGCGTATGACTACTATAAGCAGAATCGCCTCGAAATCGCCGCGCGCACCGATGTAAGCGCACACCGCAAACCAGCAGAGATGGGAATCATTCGTCTATTGAAATGGATTTCCTAGCGAGATATCTGCTGCTGAATTCGTAGAAAAGGAAATTCGATACGCGGTAGGGAGTGGAGGCGCGGGTCGGGATCGAACCGACGCATAAAGGTTTTGCAGACCTCTCCCTTACCACTTGGGTACCGCGCCATTCACACATTCAGGAGAAGAGGAATGTGCAATCTATCTTACGCTTGCTTCGATAGTCTGAAGCCGGTATCAGCACGCCGGAGAGGCAAGGCTGGAAATGGAGCGGGAGACGGGATTTGAACCCGCGACATCTTCCTTGGCAAGGAAGCACTCTACCACTGAGCTACTCCCGCTCAACAAGATTAACTATATCGAATGAGAAGGCTGAGGTCAACGTGCGCTGGCCCTTGGAATAACATCTGCTGTGGAAAGCAGTTACATGTTTTGATTCCTACCAAAGTATGGCTTTACACCAGAGCGCGTGAAGATTCGATCTCTTCAAAGGTCATATTCTCTGCAAGTGACGCACTGCGTTGCTTCCAGTCCAGGAACATGCGGCCATAGCTATCGGTGAAGCAAAGCTCGCGAGAGATATTCAGGCGTTCCAGAGCCTGGTCAATCCAATCCGGTGTACCTTCCAGTTCCGCAAAGATGCCGATGGGAGTCTCATCCAGCAAAAGCTCCCCTTGGCCATCGTGAAACTCGGTACGGAACTTCTCATAGCGAAACACGGGACCGTAGCCAAGCTCAACAAACACTGTGGCCAGCGCGTCCGGGTCGGCAACATCGGTCTCGGTTTCTACTCGTTTTTTGTAGAACGACGTGTCGTCGTTATCCGCTGGTGGCTTTTTATGGGTCAGCAGATTGCGGCCGTTGTATTCGCGAAGCCGTAGAATCTGCCGCTCCGAGAGCAGGCGGCGTTCCGGTGTGTCGAAGAGAGTATTGCGTTCAAGCGTGCGTTCAGTATGAATCTGGAAGCCGGCGTGCAGAGCGCGCGTATGGAACTCGCGCACATCGCCGACACGGAACTTGAGCTCAATCTCCGCATGCTGCATAACAAAGTATAGGCATGGGTACTTGCGAACGGTACGGGAAAGTGGGCAGTATAGTCCGGTGAAAATTGCGACATCTTCTTCCTCTGCACAACGAACGCTGCATCTTCAGGCAGATCAACCCTCCGACATTGATAAAGCGGCAAAGATCCTTCAGGATGGTGGCCTGGTCGCCATGCCAACTGAGACCGTGTATGGTCTGGCCGCTAACGCTCTGGATGAAACGGCCGTAGCTGCGATCTTCGCCGCAAAGAAGCGCCCAAGCTGGGATCCGCTGATTGTCCATGTGAGTGACATGGCGATGCTCTCGCGCGTTGTGCGCGAAGTGCCTACCGCAGCGCTGATGCTGATGGAGAAATTCTGGCCCGGACCGCTGACCCTGCTTCTTCCACGCCATCCGAACCTGTCGCATACGGTGACCGCAGGGCGAGAGTTGGTGGGCGTAAGGATGCCTGCTCACAAGACACCGCAGGAGCTGATTCGCCGCGCCGGGCTGCCCCTGGCCGCTCCCAGCGCCAACCTTTTCGGCCATGTCAGCCCTACGACCGTTGCACACGTGCTCGCTGATCTGAATGGCCGGATTGACGCTGTGCTGGACGCAGGCCCGTCGGAGATCGGCGTGGAGTCTACCGTTCTGGACCCCGTTGCGCGCGTGTTGTATCGCCAGGGAGGCGTGAGCCGAGGCCAGATTGAAGCGGTATTGGGCAAGCCCGTTACCGTCTATCACCGACGAGAGGACGTCACGAAGCCCGCGGCCAAGCCGGAGAGCCTCCCGTCACCGGGAGTAGGCATACGGCACTACGCACCGAAGGCAAACGTGATGTTGGTGCACACACAGGCGGATATGGACGATTTGCTGCTCCACGTTACGCCGGAACACACAGGCGTGATGTTGCCCAGAGGCTGGAAGGCAAGTGGATGGAGCGGCAAGGTATTTGGATGGGAATCCTGGAACGATCCTACTGCGCTTGCGCGGACACTTTACACGGGGCTGCGAACGTTGGATGAGAAGGGCGTGCGGACAATCGTCTGTCCGCTTCCTGCTTCCAGTGAAGAACCGCTCGTGGAGGCCATTCGCGACCGCCTGCTAAAGGCCGCGCGCGACGCGTAGATCAGCTGCTAAGGCTTATTAAGCCTGTGCGACCGCGGGATCGTCGATCTCCAGTGGCTCTTCAGGCGACGGTGGATCGACCAGCATGACACCGGCACGACGGACAAGCTGGCGCACCGCCGGCTCAGCCAGACGTGTTGCGTCGTACTCAAGCCCGATGGTCTTGGCACGTTCGTCTAGCGTGACGCGGCGGATGCCGTAAACCTCGCGAATGCGGGCAATTGCTAGAACGGAGCGTTCGCTCGGGGCGATCTCGAAGTGGTAGAGCACGTCAACGGTAGTCATCTCAAGGGGAAGAATATCAGGCTGAGCTACCGCTTCGTAGCATATTGCGAAGTGACCGATCTGACGGACGTGTGTTTCTTGCCGTAGTATGTGGGCGTGGGATTCTAAAAACGTTTTTCTCACCGCAAGGTATAAGTGAAAAACGTTGGTCCAGAAGAGGTTTCATGCTGCTTCGAGTCTTCGGTATTCGCTCGGCTTTGGCTGTAGTTGTTCTATCGGCGGTTGCGTCGGTACACGGGCAGGCTGTTGATCCTGTTGTGAAACGGGCCGCTGCTCAAGGCGCAGCGATGGCAAGAACGGTAGAGCAGGAGTGGCCAGCGGGCGTCATCACCACGCAAGCCAGGCCGGGCGCTTGGGCATATGAGGTGGGCACACTCCTGGACGGTATGACCGCGCAGTCGCTGGCAAGCGGCGATGCGAATGCATTTGCTTATGTGCGAGCAACAGTCGATCGTTGGGTAGACAAAGATGGCAATGTAACGACGGAGCCGGGTAAGCCTTTTAATCCTGAGTTGCATACATTGGACAATCTCGAGCCCGGCCGCGCCGTACTAGCGGTGTACGAAAAGACTGGAGATCTACGCTATTCGAAAGCAGCAAAGCTCATCTTCAATCAGTTCCAGACCATGCCACGCAATGCAGTAGGTGGTTACTGGCACAAGCAGATCTATCCCAACCAGATGTGGCTCGATGGCGCTTATATGGGCGAACCGTTTCGCGCGGGTTATGCGAAGACCTTTCACGTCACGGGAGAGTTTGACGATATCGCGAAGCAGCTTTTGCTGATGGATGAACACATGCGCGATCCAAAGAGCGGATTGTTGCGCCACGGCTGGGACGCCAGCAAAGAACAACAGTGGGCTGATAAGACCACAGGGCTTTCGCAGGAAGTGTGGGCACGTGCGCTGGGTTGGTACGCAATGGCATTGGTCGATACCATCCCGTCATTTCCTGCGAACCATCCGCAACGAGAAAAGCTGATTGCGGTGTTGCAGCACGTTGCTGATGGCGCCGCGAAGTATCAAGACGGAGAGAACGGCACCTGGTGGGACGTGATGGACAAGGGCGGTCAGGCCGGCAACTTCCGTGAGGCATCGGCGAGTGCGATGTTCACCTATGCACTCGCAAAGGGAGTGCGCCTAGGCTATCTGCCGGAGAAGTATCGCGCGAATGCTGTGAAGGGCTGGCTCGGTATCGAGAAGGAGTTCATCACCACGGATAGCAACGGTAAGGTCACATTGCACGGAACAGTAAAAGTCAGCGGTCTTGGCGGCAAGCCTTATCGGGCTGGTGATTACAACTACTATGTACACGAAGCTGTAGGCGATAACGACGCAAAGGGCGTAGGTGCCTACCTTCTTGCAACAAGTGAAATTCAACAGATCGGAAAGAAAACGGCCCGCACGAAGTAAGTGCGGGGCCGTTTTCGAATCGTTAGTTCTGCTTACTTGAGATCGGCAATACTGACGCCGTCCATGTCGTCGTATGCCTGATTCTCGCCGCCCATGCTCCAGCAGAAGCCGTAAGCGCTGGTGCCCGCGCCTGCATGAATGCTCCATCCCGGTGAGACAGCTACTTCGCGATTGGCAACAACAAGATGCCGAGTTTCCTGTGGTGGTCCCATCAGGTGCAACACGCGGTGCGCTGGATCAACGTCGAAGTACATGTACACCTCAGAACGACGCATGTGCGTATGCGGTGGCATGGTGTTCAGGTTTGATCCTGCATCGAGCAACGTGAAGCCCATCACAAGCTCGCAGGAACGAATGCCGTCGCGATATATGGCCTTGTAGATGGTTCGTTTGTTGCACGTCTCGACCGTGCCAAGCTGCAATCCTTGCAGGTCTTTAAAGGCGACTGACTTCGTGGGATAGTCCGCGTGTGCGGGATAACTGAGTAGATAAAACGCAGCAGGAGCATCTGATTTTTCGCTCTCAAAAGAAACATTCTTGCTGCCGCGACCAACGTAGAGACAGCTTAGTTTCTCCATGGAATAACGCTCGCCATCAACGGTGATGAAACCAGCACCGCCGACATTGAGTACGCCAAGTTCTCTGCGTTCACAGAAGAAATCGGCACGTAATTCCGGCTGTGTTTCCAGCTGAAGAGGAGTTGCCATTGGGACGGCAGAGCCAATCACAGTACGGTCCAGATCGACATAGACCAGATCGATTGCGCCTGCGGTGAAGAGGTTTTCAAGCAGGAAGGTCTCGCGCAATTCTGCAGTGGTCATGCGGGGAAAGCGCACCGGATCGGACATTTGAAGCAGCTTCATGTGTGCAGTATAGCGAGCCGTAATGATGTAGCCGCAAGTGCAAACGCGCATGTATGCTTCACACACCATGGCTATGACATCCACTCGCCGCAGCTTTCTTTCCTCTGCATCGCTTACCGCACTGGCGCTTCCATTGCTGGAGACGCAGGCACAAGCGGTCCCGCATCCAGAGCCTTTTCAAGTGTTCTCTGACCAAAAGCTTGAAGCTTCTAAAAAGAATCTGAACGCTGCTCCGGGCAACGACAACCTGTTTAAGGGAGCAGCAGGTCTGACCATGGTGATGACCGTGGAAGAGAAGAAGGCGGCAAAGGAATTTGAATGGCATGAAGGCCGCGACCACATCCTCCAGGTGTTGGAAGGCTCTACGGTCTACGAACTTGGCGGTACTCCAAAAGAGGGTCGCAATGTGAAGCCAGGAGAATGGCTCGCTCCATCGGCAGACGGTGCAAGCCGTGTGGAGTTGAAGAAAGGCGATGTTCTGGTCATCCCGCGAGGGACTCTGCACAAGCGCACCACGGCTGACAAAGTGACGTTTTACCTGATCTCATCTGAGGGAACTGCCCACTAATTTCGCCGCGCTTTATCGAAACGTATTTGCAGAGCGTGGCTTTGGACGCATAGAGTGACATCCAGCTATGTCTACCTCTGTTTCTTCGCTCGATCTGTTTCGTTTGGATGGAAAGGTGGCACTGGTGACAGGCGCCGCCAGCGGCCTTGGTGCGGCCATTGCCATGGGGCTCGCTCAGGCTGGCGCAACCGTTGCAGTACATGGAAACCGTCGTCCAGCCGACGAAACTGCATCCGGTATCGGCGATAACGCTGCGTCATTTCAGGCTGATTTATCCGAAACGGACGGTGCGCGCACGCTCTTTGACCAGGTGAAGGCAAGGTTCGGTCATGTCGACATCCTGATCAACAACGCGGGGACGATTCATCGGAACGAAGCGGAGAACGTGCTGCTGGAGGACTGGCAACGCGTGCTGCAGGTGAATCTGACGAGCGTTTTTCAGCTGTCGCAACTCGTGGGGCGTGACCTGATCAACCGTAGTGCACGCGGCAAGATCGTGAACATTGCGTCGCTGCTTAGTTTTCAGGGTGGGATTCGCGTGCCTGCCTATGCAGCGTCGAAGGGCGGCGTGGCGCAACTGACAAAGGCGCTTGCGAACGAGTGGGCTGCCAAGCAGATTCAGGTGAATGCCGTTGCTCCGGGGTATTTCGCAACGACGAACACGGAAGCGTTGCAAGCTGACGAAACACGCAACCGGCAGATTCTGGAGCGTATTCCGGCAGGCCGTTGGGGGCAGCCTTCGGATCTGGTGGGTGCAACGCTCTTTTTATCGTCTGCGGCAAGCGACTATGTGACCGGAACCGTCCTGACCGTGGACGGGGGATGGATGGCACGATGAAAAATAATCTTGCTCGTTTGGCGCTTTTGTCTGCACTCACGCTATCGGCATTACATGCCCAAGTGGAGTCACCGAGTGCCGCACAGAAGCCCGCGATTGTTGGCATTGCCCATGTGGCGATGCGTGTGGCCGACTTGCGGGCATCTCGGGCGTTTTATGAAAAGCTCGGATTCGCGCAGCCGTTCGAAATCACGAAGGATGGCAAGGTGACGGAGGCATTCATCAAGCTGAATGATCGCCAGTATCTTGAGCTATATCCAGCGGATACCGGGCAGACGGCGGCGTTTTTGCATGTTTGCTTCGAGGCGGTGAACCTGCCAGGTTTGTATCCCATTTACACAGCGAATGGCATTGTTGCGCCGCCAGTGCGCAAGGCCGGAGCAGGGAACATGCTGCTGGCATGGAAGGGGCCTGAGGGGCAGACCGAAGAGATCACCGAATACCTCCCGGGTTCCAAGCACAGCAACGATTTCGGCCAACATCTGGGCACTGACCGCATCGCAACGCATCTCGCGGCCGCTGTCGTTCCCATGAAAGATCCGGCGGTAACCGCTGAGTATTTCATCCAGAAGATGAACTTCGTGGACGGTGGAATACGGGAAGGCGCCCGCGTGACATCTCCTGCTGGTGAGAAGGACAGTTCATTCGCGTTTCTTCCAGAGGCTTCGCCGGAGAAGCTCGTGCTGGTTTTTACCGGTGTGAGAGAAAACGAAACGTTGCGAAAACTAAAAGAACGTGGACTCACTGCCGTCGTGCAACAGCACCGAGTTCTCGTTCGCGATCCGGACGGAAATCTAATCGTGTTCACTTTGCGTTAGACGGCGGTACGTCAGAATACGAAACGTTTCGATAATCATTGACGACAGTTAATGCGGCCTCCTATAGTTGCGGTGCATCGATCGAATCCGCATCCAGACTGGAATCCTTGTGAAACGTTACGCAACCGCGGCGGTTTTGTTGTTTGGCTCGCCTCTTTTCCTCTCCGCGCAGGACACGCGGCATGTCACAGAGCCGACGATTCCTCCCGCCTGTACGATTCTCAAAGCGCAGCTTAAGGCTACGAACAATGCGTTGCGCGACGAAGACGAGAAGAAACTCGACTCTGGCCGCATTCAAGATGCGATGGATCATTGCGGTGAAGGCAAGGCCGTGGTGCTCAGAGCGGACGGCGCGTCCAACGCGTTTCTCAGTGGGCCACTGGACCTGCGAAGCGGTGTGATACTGCTGATTGAAAAGGGCGTGACGCTGTACGCATCACGCGATCCGCGGCTCTTTGATTCGACGCCTGAGACTTGCGGCGTCACGGGGCCACAGGCAAAGAACTGCCTTGCACTAATCAACGTCCGGGATGTGAAGAACGCCGCCGTAATGGGCGATGGCGTCATTGATGGGCGCGGCGACAAACAGATCCTCAGTAAGTCGTTTACGTGGTGGCAGCAGTCACGCGCCATGGAACCGACGAACACCAAATATTCAGCACCGAGACTGATCGTTGCGAATCATGCAGACGGATTGATCCTGTATCGCATTCGTCTACATAACTCGCCGAACTTCCATGTGACCGTGAGCAATACAAATGGCTTTACTGCGTGGGGTGTGCACCTGCTGACACCTACGGTGCGAGGCACGGATGCGCGCAACACTGATGGCATCGATCCAGGTTCCTCAGAGAACGTAACCGTCGCCAAAAGCTGGATTGATAACGGTGATGACAACATTGCAATTAAAGCCAGCGTGCACCACATGAGCGTGCTGGATAACCACTTCTATAGCGGTCATGGGATGTCCATGGGGTCCGAGGCACGCGATGAGTCGGACATTTACGTGGACACATTGACGCTTGACCACACCACCAGCGGTATTCGCATTAAGAGCAACGTGCAGCGCGGTGGCATGGTGCGCGGTGTGGCCTATCGCAATGTGTGTATGCGTGATGTGGCTATGCCCATTTCCATTTCGCCGTTCTACACCGGACAGACAACCGATGGCATTGAAGACACCGGTCTGAAGGGTGATATGACGCCGGATTACAAGGGGATTCGCATCGAAGATGTTTTGAGCGTTACTCCCGGCATTGTGCAGGTTGCGGGCTTGAACAAAGACCACGTCAGCGAAGTGACGCTGAATGGTGTGGAAGTACGCGGCATTCAACCTGCTCAAATGCGTGCGCGATTCGCTGCATTCACTTATGGGACGAAGGGTGCGAATATGAGCTTCTCTGGCGAGGGGGTAACGAGCAATCCAGCGACGACGCCTGCAGTGAAATCGGTAATTTCTTGCGATGGCAAGTTTGTTCCTTATGAGGATTAACGCGATCATGTCGTTGCATAAGCATTCCCTCTCTGTAGCGCTTCTGGTTGCAGGCACGATGAGTGCATTCGGACAAGATGCGTATGTTGGCAACAATCCCGCGCAGCGTAAGCCTGGTACTTCTATACGTGTCGAGCTGATCGGCGACTCTACGCAAACCGACAATGCTGGATATGGTCGCGGCTTCTGCGCGAACCTGATGCCGCAGATCGACTGCCTGAACATGGCAAAAGGCGGTGCAAGCACCAAGACGTACCGTGAGCTTGGATTGTGGGATCGCGCTCTCGCTACCAAGCCGGATTACATGTTGATTCAGTTTGGCCACAATGACATGGAATCGGCCGAGCACAATGATCGCCAGGTTCCTATCGACGTTTATGAGCAGAATCTGCGGAATTTTGTCACCGAAGCTCGAAGCCACAGCATCAAGCCGGTGTTAGTGACTCCTTTAACGCGCCGTTACTTTCAGGCGGATGGAAAGATTCATAGTGATCTGCTGAATCACGCCGCAGTGATGAAGCGTGTCGCTACAGATATGCATGTATCGTTGATCGATCTGCAGAGCGAAAGCATAGCGTATCTGGATAGCATCGGCGAGACCGCGGGTAGCAAGCTTGGTATTGCGAAGAAGGACGCGCAAGGAAAGACTGTTCCTGACAAGACACACTTGAACTGGCAGGGGAGCTACGTCTTTGGGCGGATGGTCGCAGTAGATCTTGGAGATGTAGTTCCTGCGTTGAAGAAGTTTGTTCGGCCGCAAGCCGCAACTCTTCCTGCGGAAGGGCAGCTTGCCATGCGTGTCATCCAGCAGCAGCCATTCAAGATAGTCCTCACAGGAGACTCCACTGTTGCCACAGAAGGTGGCTGGGGACCAGGCTTCTGCGCCACGCTGACTTCTAACGTCGCGTGCGTGGATGTAGCCATGAACGGCCGCAGCACGAAGAGCTACATCGACGAAGGCTTGTGGCAAAAGGCATTGAACGAGAAAGGGAATTACTACTTCATCCAGTTTGGCCATAACGATCAGAAGCCAGATCCCAAACGCCATGCGGATGCCGATGGGCTCTATGCGGAGAATCTGCGACGTTTCATTCACGATGTCCGTGCCATTGGTGCGATTCCCATTCTGGTGACTCCTCTGTCTCGCCGCAACTACAAGGACGGGGTGTTAGTGAAGGATGGCCTGGAAGAGTACGCGGCCTCCGTTCGCAAAGTAGCAGCCGAAGAGAAGGTGACTGTTGTTGATTTGTTTAGTGTGTCGCAGAAGTATCTCAGCGGCATCTCGCAGGAACAGGCAGACACTTATGACATGGTTGGCCATCCGGACGAGAAGGCAGAAAATGCCAGCGCAGCTAAGCCGGACCGCACGCATTTGAACGACAAAGGCAAAGCTCTCTTTGGTCGCATGGTTGCCGACAACGTGATCCGCATACAGGTGGAGCTGGGACCGAATGTGAACGGGCTTCCGGACGGTGCGATGGCCGTATTGCAGGCTTCTCCCACCGATGGGCACTAAGACTTACTGACTGATCTTCGAAAAAGGATTTGCCGTGCGCCGAGTTCCTCTTGCATTGCTTGCTGCTCTAACTTGCGTGACGACCTGCCATGCGCAGGTATTGAAGCGTGTCACCGTATCTCATGAAGGGAAGTCCGACTTCCATACGCTGCAGGAGGCGGTTGATCATGCGCCTGCCGATGGAGAAGAGATCCGCGTTGCACCGGGGACGTACCGGGAAAAGATTCACATTAGTACTCCAAACATCCATCTGATTGGCACCGGAAAGAAGCCGCAGGATGTGGTGCTGAGCTGGAATGATTCCGCGAAGAGCGCTGGCGGCACCGGCAAGAGTGGCAGCGTGAGCGTTGATGCCGATGGCTTCATGGCGGAGAATCTGACCATCGAAAACACCTGGGAGCTGGAACACACCCGCACCGAAGAGGGTTCGCAGGCGGTGGCGCTATTGATGAGCAGCGACCGCGCAGTGCTAGACAATGTGCGTCTGATCGCAGCGCAGGATACGCTGTACGCCAACAGCCGCACCTGTCACGAGAATCTGCCGAAGGATGGCAGTCCGCCTCCTCCGGGACGCGCGGCATGTCAGGCGTCAAGACAGTACTTTCGCAACTGTTACATCGAAGGCCACGTGGACTTCATCTTTGGTGACGCTAAGGCTGTCTTCGATCACTGTGAACTGCACGCGCGACACAACAACAACGTGATGTTCACGGCGCAAAGTCGCCAGTTTCCGGAAGAGGATTCGGGCTATTACTTTCTTCACTCTCGTATCACCGGAAACCCGCAGCCCGGCGACAAGCTGGTTCTCGGAAGACCCTGGCGCACGTACGCGACGGTGTTGTTTTATGACACGGATATCCAGCCGAAGCTTTCGGCTGATGGCTGGTCAGAGTGGGGCGGCCGGCTGAAGACCAGCACCTATCGCGAATACCGATCGCATGGGCCCGGGGTGAACGGCGGACAGCGCATCGTGACGTATCCGCCGCTGTCCCGAGAAGAAGAAAAACGGCTTACGCCCCGAGCGCTTCTTGCGGGAAGCGATGGATGGGATCCCATCCATGCGGCCGATGGGCTTCGATCCAGGCGGTGATCAAAACCGCCACCTTCTAACGCTCCAGTCCCTGACCTTCAGGGTGCTTCGTCGCGTATGGCGAGAAGCTAGCGCAGTTGTTGAGAGAAATCGAAACGGTTCGGTGAAACGTCTCAAACGCGCAAATGCCCAAAAAAACGGCGAAATATAAGGGCCATATTGTGTTGTTTTCCTCTGATTTTCACGGCCTCGTAAAAAGGGTTTGACGAAAGTATTTCTTACCGACTAGTATTCGCCCGTTCTCGCTAAAAACCGAGATGCACCGTACAGGTATGGCAAAGGGAGCCTTCCCGGCGGTAGAAATCGAAACCTTTCGAAACTCTTGAGGAGTGACCATGACGTTCCGTAACCCACTTTCCCGCATGACCCTAGGGGCAGGTCTACTTCACCCCATGCGCATTGCGGCGCCACTTGCCCTGGTGGCAACTATGACGCTTTCCGCAGGCGCGCAGCTTGCAGGAAAGGGCGCCATCAATGGCCGCGTCGTGGACAACACCGGCGCCGCCGTCCCTGATGCAACGGTGACCATCAAGGACAACGCGACCAATAAGCAGCAGAGCCTCAAGTCCAGTGGGTCGGGCGAGTACAGCTTCTCCCTTGATCCGGGCAAGTACACCATCACGGTCTCCCACGATGGCTTCAAGTCCGTGACGCAGGAGAATGTAAACGTCAATGCGTTGCAGACGTTCTCTGTCGATCTGACGTTGCCCACCGGCGAAACGACGGAATCAGTTACGGTCGTCGACACACCGCCGACCCTCGAGACTTCCAATGCGGCCCTGGGCGTCACCATTGAACAGGAGCAGTACTCGGCCCTGCCGCTGATCCAGGACGGCGGCGGTCAGCGCCGCGCGACCGACTTCGCCGCGTTGCTGCCGGGTGTTAACTCGCAGACAACGAACGGAAACCAGACCACGAATGCAGGTTCGGTCAACGGCTCTGGTAGCCGTGGTGCGGTATCGGCGATCTACATCAATGGTGTGCCCATCACTTCAGTAGCAGGTGAAGGCGATCCACGCTTCGTTTGGACGTCCATGGCCGTCGACGCAATTGAGCAGTTCCAGGTGCAGACTGTTGGCTATTCGGCAATCTACGAAGGCCAGGGCGTTCAGAACTACGTGGTGAAGCGTGGTACGAACAACATCCATGGCGCCGCGTATGACTACTTCCGCGATACCGGGCTGGATACCTGGGGCTTCCAGCAGACGATCAATCCAGTGACGGGTCGCGCGCAGAAGCCGACCGAACATCAGCACGAGTATGGCCTGTTTGCCGGTCTTCCCATCATCAAAGACAAGCTCTTCGTCTTTGGCGGTTACGAAGGCTACCGCTTCTCCCGGCAGGTGCCGTATCAGCTTGAAACCATCCCCACGCTTCGTATGCGTCAGGGTGATTTCGGTGAGTTTGTGTCCAACCCGGCGAGCTGCGGCACCGCGGCCACCACACAAGCAGTCGCTGGCTGCATCTACGATCCGGACAGCACAAAGCTGGTGACGATCAACGTAAACGGTAAGGCGACGCAGGCCTATCAGCGTACGCCGTTTGCCAACAACATCATTCCTATGTCGCGTCTGTCTCCTGTGGCGCAGCGCATGCAGTCCTATCTGCCCGCACCCACCAACGGCAACGTGAACAATAACTACCTGGTCAACTACAAGACCGGCTTGAACAACTGGACCACCACGAATCGCTTCGATTGGACGATCAATCAGAAGCAGGCAGCATCGGTAGTGCTGGCGTGGGGACGCCAGGCAACGACCGCTCCTGCGGCTGTAACTGTCTCCTCCACATCGAACGGTTTGCCGGCACCGTATATCTCGTCGCAACAGTTTTCGCCAAAGACGAAGGTCTTCCTGTTTGAGCATACGTATGCCATCACCCCGCACATCACAAACCAGTTGAAGTACGGTTATGGTCGCTATGATGGCCCCGGCTACAACCAGGATATCGGTGGTAACTATGGCGCGGCCGCGAACGGTATCCAGGGTCTGCCTGCGGGCCAGGCACAGGATTCGTTCCCGACCGTCACCTTCAGCGGCAACACCAACATCAACCGTTGGGCTGGTTACTCCAGCAATCGCCCAGTTGCGAATGGTTATGTGTTGCTCGACAACCTGCAGTGGGTGAAGGGAAGCCACACGTTCACTTTCGGCTTCCAGATCGCCTGGATGCAGTACAACTTCTTGAACAATGCAACGGGTGTTAATCCGCTGCAGCTGACGTTCACCAATGCACTGACAGCTGGCTATAGCAACAACACCACGGCGCTTTCAACCTCAGGTCAGGGCTACGCCAGCTACATGTTGGGCGCGGCCAATTCCGGTGGCTTTACGTTGTCTTCCGTGCCCGAGACGGGTGGTCGCTTCCGTCCGCAGTCGCCCTATTTCCAGGACAATTGGAAGGTCACCTCGAAGCTGACGCTCGATTACGGCTTGCGTTGGGATTATTTCCCAACGTATCGCGAAGTGAAGAACCGCTTCGCCTACTTTGATCCGAATGCAACGAATCCGCTTACGGGATCGAAGGGTGCACTTGCCTTCGGTGGTTACGGTAACGGTCTCTGCAACTGCAGCAGCCCGGTTCATGACTACATGAAGAACTTCGGACCCCGTGTTGGATTTGCCTACCAGGCTGATCCAAAGACGGTATTCCGTGGAAGCTTCAGCGTGATCTACACCCACGGCAACGCGAATGGCGGTTCAGCGACCAGCCGTCAGGGCTCCGGTCTGCAGGGCTACAGCGTGAGCCCAAGTACCACGGTGGTTCAACCGACGGCCAGCCAGACGGGAACACAGTACTGGAAGATCGACAACCCGTATCCGGCCTACACCTTGCCGCCAACGCTTGATCCAGGCCTGGGTACGTCCTACACAACAGCAACGACTGCCTCGTCGCAGACACCCACGTACGCCGATCCCTACTACGGTGGACGTGCGCCCCAGTTCCTAAACTGGAACTTTGGCCTGCAGCGTGAGATCAGCCCAAGCACCACGTTGACAATCAGCTACGTCGGATCGCAGGGACACTTCCTGCAACCTGACAGCTTGAATGGTCGCGGCATTGCCAGCAATCAGCTCGATCCCAAATACCTGGGGCTGGGCACGCAGTTGTCGAACACCGCCACCGCGGCGAATCTGGCAGCGGCAGGCGTAACGGTGCCGTATGCAAGCTTTGGCGGATCGCAGAATCCCTCCATTGCTCAGGCTCTGAAGCCATACGCGCAGTACGGCAGCATCAGCGACGCATATGGATTTGTTGGCAACACCCGCTTCCACGCGTTGCAGCTGTACATGACGAAGCGTCTGACGCACGGCCTCACCTTCATGACGAACTATCAGTGGGCGAAGTCGATCGACAACAATGGAACGTTCCGTTCCGGTTACGACATTCCGGCAGCGTATGCGTCTGATGGACACTTCCATGCGGCGCGTTCACTGGACAAGAGCCTGTCGCTCGGTGATCAGCGCCACAAGTTCGTTGTAACCGGCGCTTACAATCTGCCTTTCGGCACCGGCGTTTTAGGTGGCGGCAATGCGTTCACACGAACTGCGTTCGGTGGCTTTAAGCTGTCTGGCATCTTTACGGCGTTCTCTGGCGCACCCCTGTCCATCACGATGAACTCGTGCAACACGAACCCGTCGCAGAACGTTTGCTACCCGTTCCTGAACCCGAACTATTCGGGTAACGGACAGATTCAGGGCAGCACACGTCCAAAGACCTCGGCCGATCTGGGAACCACGCAGTACTTGGATTCCAACGCCTTCCTAAGCACCGCGAACACGCCAAACTACATGTTCAGCACCACGGCGCGTTCGGCTGCTCTGCCGGGATTGTTCCAGCCGGGCAACTACAACCTGGACATGAGCCTTCGCCGGTCGATTGACATCCCCACCGGTGGGCTGCATGAAGGTACCAAGCTGGTACTTGAGGCGGACTACTTCAACGTGACGAACCATACTCGGTTTGTCTACAGCCAGTCGAATGCCGTTATCAGCACGTTTGGAACCTCCAGCTATGGCACCAAGGTTCGCGACACAACCGTTCCGTATATCCGCGCGTTGCAGCTTGCTGCTCGTATCGAGTTCTAACTCTTAACCTCACAAAGACAAGACCACCGATTAATATGATCGGTGGTCTTGTCTTCTTCCTTCTTATGCGAATCTCATCTTGTCTCTCCGTTGCCGTATTGATTGCCGTTTCCACCTCCACAAACCTGCAAGCGCAGGTGGCAGCAGGTGGTGGTGGCGTGCCGCGCCCTGACCAGTTCTTTTCTGTGCAGGCGCCGTTCAACAGCGGAATCTTTGTTAAACCGGGCAAAGAACTTTCTGCCGCACAGATCAAGAAGCGCGATGAAGCGTGGCGTGCTGAGATACGCAAACAGCTTTTCGTGCCAGATCCTCTACCTGCTTTGCAGGCGAAGGTGTGGTCGACGTTCTCACCCACGCCCGGCGTTTTGGCGGACCGTGTCACATACTCCACGGCCAACGGCATGCGTGTGCCGGCCATCGTCTATCGGCCTGATCCCCGGACCACGCACTGGAAGGGCAAGCTGCCCGGCGTCGTCGTTGTGAATGGACACGGCAATGACAAGTTCGGCTGGTATGCCTTTTACAGCGGCATCCTGTTTGCCAAGGCTGGAGCCGTTGCCGTCACGTACGACCAGATTGGCGAAGGCGAACGCAATGCGCACAAAGCCAGCCGCCAGTCTCCGGCAGAGCATGATAAGGTCGTCGATTTGCCGCATTGGGGGCAGCGTCTCGCAGGATTAATGCAGGTGGATGCGATGCAGGGAGTCAGCTACCTGCGTTCGCTTCCACAAGTAGACCCGCAGCGTATCGGCATGGTGGGATACTCGCTGGGGTCCTTGATCGCGGGTATTACAGGCGCCATTGATCTTCGCATTCATGCGATTGTGCTGAGTGGAGGCGGGGTCTATGACGGACCTCACGAGTATTACGACAGCAATAAGCTGCCATGCCAAACGCCGCCATATCTGTCGTTGGGTGTTCTTGGGGATCGCGGAGCCATCCTGTATGCGCTCAACGCCGCTCGTGGACCGTTGTACGTGATGAACGGCGAGAGCGACACTGTGATGAAGATGGCGGATCATCCGCAGCCGTGGTTCGATGCTGTGCGTGCGCGAGCAATTGCGCTGAACGGCAATGATCGGAACATGTTTACAAACATCATGTACCCCGGCATTAGTCATCGGACAAGCTGGGTGAATCTGGACGGAATGCTCTGGCTGAACCAGCAACTTCACTTCGCGCTTTGGGATGAAGCAGCGATCCGGGCCGCAGGGACAACCCATATCTCCAAATGGATCAGCGCCAATAACGTCGATATTTCGCCCACGTACTTCCGCGAAGACCGCGAAGGTGGCCTGGACGCCGTGGGACAGGGTTTCCCCGCGATTCCTCGTAAAGATTTAATGGTGCTTCCTGATGCCGAGTGGGAGCAGCAGAAGAATACGCTGATTTACGATGCCTGGGCTGCTAAGGCCCGCGCGCTGGAGGAAGGAAAGGCTCAGTGATGCCGATGCGCGTAAGCGTTACTTTTATGCGAGTCCGCAGCCCCTTTCAGGGCTGAAGAATGTATAAGTTTTACAACGCAATTGTTGGTTTCAACGTGTCACCTGCTTTGCCTTCTCAGGAGATCTAAACTTGTCCGTTACTCGAAAACCGGATGCACGTAAGAAGAACCGCTCCGGCCGAATCAAAATTCAGGACGTCGCCCGGCTGGCGCAGGTATCGCTCAGCACCGTTTCTGGCGTGCTGAACGAAAAGGACAATATCCGTCCGGAGACACGGCAGCGCGTGCTGGACGTGATTGCACAGCTTGGCTATACGCCGAACATGTTTGCCAGCAATCTGGCGCGTCGTCGGACCAAACTGATCGGCATTATCGTTTCGGATCTATTGAATCCGTTCTTTGCAGAGATTGCGCGTGCGCTCGACATCGAAGCTCGGAAGCATGGCTACGAGACATTTCTGGCCTCTACGAACTTCAACATGGAGCAACAGGGAGAAGCCGTTCGCCAGATGCTATCCCTTCGTGTGGCTGGCATTGCCATGATGACCTCTGAAAACGACCCGGAGGCATTCTTTCAGCTCAAAGCCAGCGGCACGCCTGCGGTCTATCTGGACAACAATCACTCTGCACCAACCATCGGTACGGTACGCGTGGACAAGCGCCACGGAATGTACGTGGCTGTAAAGCATCTGCTGGAGCTTGGACACAGGCGCATTCTGCTGATCAAGAATTCGCAGCGTGATTCCAACGCTCCGCCGATGTTCTCGCATATGGAGCGACAAATCGGCTTTGAAGAAGCCCTGCACCAGTACAACGCCGCTGATATGGATGTTCACATCATCGATGAACCAGGCGAGCCAGCGGCAGCCGGGCTGAGTGCCGTTGAACGGGCGTTGAAGCATTATCGTTTTACTGCTGTGGTGGCCATCAACGACCTTGTGGCGTTGGGTGCATTCCGGGCACTGCAAGCTGCCGGTCGAACGATTCCCAATGATGTTTCAGTTGTGGGATTCGATGACACGTATCTGTGCCGCTTCCTGCATCCTCCATTAACGACGGTGGCAACCCCTCGCAACGAACTGGCGCACAGCGTTTTGGATATGCTGTTCCGCTACGTCGATGGCGAAGAGCACGTGAACGAACCGACGCTGTCGGCGAACATCGTCTTGCGTGAATCGACGGCTCCCCCCGCCAAAGAATAGACCGCACCACAGAGGAACGTTATGCGCCGCATCCTTGTCCTTTCATGTGTATTCATGGGGGGCGTTTGCCTTCCAGCGCAAACTCACACTCCCGCCTCGAGCGAGAGCGTGCTTTGGTACCGACAGCCTGCTCCAATATGGGACCATGCTTTGCCCATCGGCAACGGACGACTTGGTGCCATGGTCTTCGGAGGTGCAAACACCGGCGCGAACAATGGCGATCTGCAGGACGCTAAGGAAAACGCTGCGTTGATGGATGGTAGCCAGACCTCGGCTGCTGACGAACATCTGCAACTGAACGAAACCAGCGTGTGGCAGGGAAGTCGTGCAGATCGATTGAATCCCAAAGGGCGAGAATCGTTTCTTGAGGCACGCAAGCTACTGCTGGAATCGAAAGGCACTGACGGCGAAAAGATAGCCGCAGCGGAGAAGATCGCTCAGGAAGGCATGCTTGGCGTGCCCATCAAAATGCCTGGCTACAGCACACTAGGCGATCTCTATCTGCGCGCAACCAACGCCCAGCCAGTCAGCGACTATCGCCGCGAACTTGATCTGCAGACAGGCGTAGTCCGTGTCACCTACACGATGAATGGTGTGCACTACGCACGCGAAGTGTTCGCGTCGATTCCTCAGCAACTCATCGTTATGCGGATTTCGGCAGATAAGAAAGGCGCGATCAGTTTCCACGCCAGCATGGATAGGCCTGATGACTTTGCGACCCGCACGCAAGGCAATGACACGCTGGTGTTGCGGGAAGGCGCAAAACACGAAGGGCAGATTCACTTTGCTGGTGAGACAAAGTTCATTGCCTTTGGAGGCACTGTGAACGCGGACGGCAAAGAGATTGTCGTAGCGGGTGCAGACACTGTCACGGTGCTGATTGCTGCAGCGACGGACTTTAAGGGCGGCCCGTTTGCAGGTGGCGATCCGGAGCAGCAATGCCAGCAAGTATTCCGTAGAGCAGCCGACCTGACATTCCTTGCCATGTTTGGGGCTCAGCAAGCGGTGTATCAACCCGTTTACCGGCGTATGTCGCTTCAGTTGGGTTCGAGTGATGCCGCAATCGCATCGATACCTACGGATGAGCGAGTGAAGCGCGTTAGTGCTGGGGCCGACGATCTTGGATTGCAGCAGCTTTACTTTCAGTTCGGTCGTTATCTGTTGATCAGTTCCTCGCGCCCGGACGGCCTGCCTGCAAACCTGCAAGGACTTTGGGCGGCAGGCGTTAACAATCCGTGGGGATCGAAGTACACCATCAACGTGAACACGGAGATGAATTACTGGCTTGCCGAACCTGCCGGACTCTCAGACACGACCGTACCGTTGATCAACCTCATCGACATGGTGCGTACGCCATCGAGTGGAAGCGGAACCCAGGTTGCGCAGAAGTACTACAGCGCGCGTGGCTTTGTGGTTCATCACAATACTGATCTATGGGGCGATGCAGAACCCATCGATGGGTATCAATACGGCATCTGGCCGATGGGCGGCGCGTGGCTGGCGTTGCATGCTTGGGAGCACTACGCCTTCACGTTGGACAACGCATTTCTGAAGCAGCGTGCATGGCCCATCTTGCATGATGCGTCGCAGTTCTATCTGGACTACCTGACTAACGATGGCTCAGGACACCTGGTTACAGGGCCATCGTTATCGCCAGAGAACAAGTACAAACTGCCGGATGGTAAGTCGCATTCGTTGACCATGGGGCCAACCATGGACATGGAAATTGTTCGTGAACTCTTCACACGCACGTTAGATAGCGGACGTGTGCTGCATGAAGACCCTGCATTCCTGAAGCAGGTTGAAGATGCTCGAGCGAAACTACTGCCATTCCAGGTGGGCAAGTTGGGCCAGTTGCAGGAGTGGCCGTTGGACTACACAGAAGATGCTCCGGGGCATCGCCACATTTCGCATCTGTGGGCTTTGTTTCCGGGCACGCAGATTTCGTTAGCGCACACACCGGAACTTGCGAAAGCAGCGCGCGTCACGCTGGAACGTCGGCTTGCGAATGGCGGTGGGCAGACAGGATGGTCGCGCGCCTGGGTAGTCAATTACTGGGACCACCTGCACGAAGGTGAGAAGGCATACGAGAGCCTGCAGGTGCTGTTCCGGCAATCGACCTTCCCCAATCTGATGGACACGCATCCGCCAGGAGTCTTCCAGATTGACGGCAATCTTGGGGCAGCTAATGGAATGCTTGAAGCAATTCTGCAATCGCGCTGGATAGAGGATGGCGCAGAGTTGGAGTTGCTTCCTGCATTGCCGCGACAGTGGAGCTCCGGTTCAGTCAGCGGTCTGCGTGTACGGGGCGGTGCAAGCGTAGACATGCGTTGGGTCAACGGCAAGATCATCGCTTTGCGAATCCATGCAGACGGAGATACGAAGCTGCAACTGTTATTACCGACAGGAAGTACTGTTGCGGAAGTTATAAGTCAGGGTAGAAAAGTTGCTCTAACAGCAGGTGCACTGTCAGTGAAGAGAAATCAATCGTACGAAGTGAAAATTCAATAAACATAGACGAAGCCCCGCAAGGGGCTTCACTCTTTCGCATCTAACGAGACTTGCCGGTCGCGTACCGCTTGCTGCGCAATCGCACAAGGGAACGTATGCTGTTAGCAACGGATCGGCTGGTCCGTGTATGGTTCTGGCGGCGAACTATCTCCGCCCTTCGTAAACGGTCCCTTTTTCTGTGAAGGAGTTTCGAATGTCCGGTACCACCCCCAGCACTCCCCTTGAACAAGATGAACTGAGCAAGATTCATGCTTATTGGCTGGCCTGCAACTATCTTTCCGCAGGCATGATTTATTTGCGCGACAATCCATTGCTGCGCGAACCACTCAAGCCAGAACACATTAAGAACAGGTTGCTGGGACACTGGGGTTCTGATCCTGGTCAGTCATTCGTATGGGTTCATCTGAACCGGCTGATTCGCAAGTATGACCTGGATGTGATGTATGTTTCGGGCCCTGGGCATGGTGCTCCCGCAACACTGGCCAACAGCTATCTGGAAGGACATTACAGCGAGATCTATCCCGATCGCACGCTGGATGATGCGGGCATGAAGCGGTTCTTCTGCCAGTTCTCTTTTCCGGGAGGCATTGGTAGCCATTGCACGCCAGAAACACCGGGGTCAATTCATGAAGGCGGAGAACTGGGATACAGCTTGTCGCACGCTTATGGAGCGGCTTTCGATAATCCCGAGTTGATCGTTACGTGTGTTGTTGGCGACGGGGAAGCAGAGACAGGCCCGCTGGCAACGTCATGGCATTCGAACAAGTTCTTAAATCCCATTCGTGATGGCGCGGTACTTCCGATTCTTCATCTCAACGGATACAAGATTGCGAACCCCACGATCCTCGCGCGTATTCCGCACGAAGAGTTGGAGTGGCTCTTCCTCGGCTTGGGATACAAGCCTTACTTTGTCGAAGGTTCTGATCCCCTGGTGATGCATCAGGAGATGGCCGCAACACTTGAAAGGTGCGTGCTGGAGATCCGTGAGATTCAGGATGCCGCTCGTGCTGCAGGAACATTTGAACGTCCTCGTTGGCCTATGATCGTGCTGCGTTCCCCCAAAGGATGGACAGGCCCGAAGGAAGTAAATGGCCACAAGGTGGAGGACTTCTGGCGCGCACATCAAGTGCCGATTCTTGATCCGGTCACTAATCCGAAGAGCCTTGCGATGGTGGAAGAATGGCTGCGTAGCTATAAGCCGGAAGAGCTATTTGATGAAACAGGTCGACTGCGTGCGGAGCTACGTGCCACAGCGCCGGAAGGGTCTCGCCGCATCAGCGCAAACCCTCATGCCAATGGTGGCGTGCTTCGCCAGCCGTTGAGTCTTCCGGACTTCCGTGCCTACACGGTGGAAGTGAAAAAGCCTGGTGCGGAGTACATCTCACCAACTGCAACATTGGCATCGTTTCTGCGCGATGTCATGAAGCAGAACATGAAGACATTCCGCGTCTTTGGTCCGGACGAAACTGCATCCAACAAGCTTGATGGCATCTATGCCGCATCCGAAAAGACGTGGATAGCAGAGTACAAGCCAGAGGATGCCGACGGTACTGAGATCGCGCTCGATGGCCGCGTGATGGAAATGCTTAGCGAACACACGTTGGAAGGATGGTTTGAAGGATATGTCCTAACCGGACGACATGGATTCTTCTCAACTTACGAGGCCTTCGTTCATGTCATCGATTCCATGTTTAACCAACATGCGAAGTGGTTGGAGAAATCAAAGAACGAACTAAGCTGGCGTGCGCCCATCTCTTCTATCAACCTGCTGATTACATCGCTAGTGTGGAGACAGGACCACAACGGGTTCACGCATCAAGACCCCGGTTTCCTGGACATTGTTACGAACAAGAGCCCGGATGTTGTTCGCATCTACATGCCACCAGATGCGAACTGCTTGCTGAGTGTTGCGAACCATTGCCTCAAGTCGGTCGACTACTTCAATGTGATCGTCGCAGACAAGCAGCCTCATCTCACCTACCTCAGCATGGACGATGCCATAAAGCATTGCACGAAGGGCATCGGCATATGGGATTGGGCAAGCACTGATAACGGAGAAGAGCCGGATGCTGTTTTGGCCTGCGCGGGCGACGTTCCAACGATGGAAGCTCTTGCTGCTGCTGCCATTCTGAAAGAAAAGTTGCCAGATCTAAAACTGCGCTTTGTAAATGTGGTCGATCTGTTCCGCCTTACACCCAATGCAGAGCATCCGCATGGTTTGTCAGATCGTGATTTCGATTCCTTGTTCACTAAGAACAAGCCAGTTATCTTCGCGTTTCATAGCTACGCATCGCTGATACACAAACTCGCGTATCGCCGCGAGAATCATGAGAATATCCACGTTCGCGGTTACAAAGAAAAGGGCAACATCAACACGCCGCTGGAACTGGCCATCATCAACCAGATTGATCGTTTCAACCTTGCGATTGACGTCATTGATAGAGTGCCGCGTTTCCGCGACACGGCTGCGCACCTGAAAGACTGGCTTAAGAACGAAATTATCGAACACCTGAACTATGCCTATGCCGAAGGCATCGACAGCGAAGAGATTCGCAACTGGACATGGCCGGGCTAATGCGATGAGTGTGACGCATAAGACCATCCTCACGTTGAACAGTGGTTCCTCGTCGTTGAAGTTCGGAGTCTTTGCAAACTCAGACGACGATGAGGAACTGTTGTTGTCCGGCAGCGCGCAGGGAATCGGTCGTGACGACGGAACTCTTCAGATCCAGTCTGCGGATGGAACTGCGCTACTGCACCGCGAGGCGGTCCATGAATCGCAGTCTGAAGCACTCCAAGCGATCGCAGCTTCTTTGCAGGCGTATTTGCACACGACTCCCATCGCCGTTGGTCATCGCATTGTTCACGGTGGACCACACCTGCAAGAGCATCAGCGCATAACGCCGCAGTTATTACAAACGTTGGATGAGGCAGTTCATTTTGCGCCACTGCATATTCCATCGGCTTTGCAGCTTGTTCGTCAGGCGCAGGAGATATTTGCTGACGCAACCCATATCGCATGTTTCGATACGGCGTTCCATCGCACCATGCCACCAGTGGCAGCACAGCTTCCTCTGCCATCGCATTATTTTGAAGAAGGTGTGATGCGTTACGGCTTTCATGGCCTTTCGTACGAGTCCATCGTGCATCGCCTTGGCAGTAGTCTTCCGGAGCGAGTGGTGATGGCGCATCTTGGAAACGGTAGCAGCGTAACTGCAGTCTTCCGTGGCAAGTCCATCGACACCAGCATGGGGCTCACGCCAACCGGTGGTGTCGTAATGGGAACACGTACAGGCGACCTGGACCCCGGCGTGTTGCTGTACCTGATGCGCAAAGAGGCATTGAATGCAGATGCACTGGAAGCTCTGCTGAACCACAGGTGCGGACTTGCAGGCTATAGCGATGGTGAAAGCGACATGCGTGCGCTGTTACAACGCCGCGCAACAGGCGATGCATCTGCCTCACTTGCCATCGATGCATTCTGTCTTAGCGTTCGCAAGACCATTGGAGCGTACGCGGCGCTGATGGGAGGCGTCGATCTCTTGGTCTTCACAGGAGGCATTGGCGAGCACAGTGACGAAGTACGCGCCAAGATATGTGATGGCTTGGCATTTCTGGGCCTCACACCGGATCGCATCACTGTTGGTCCGGCGCAGGAAGAACTGCAGATGGCGCGGCATTGTCGCACCATTCTGCAATAGATCTTTCAGGTGTTTCGATACGAACGATTCGCTAATTCGGCGTTGGTTTTGAGACGCTATCCACCACGATCACATCCACCGGTATCTTGCCGGAGTCCAGCTTCAGTCCGAACTCCTCAGAAAGCGCTGTGATAAGGGGCGGCGGTGTGTCACTGCTGTCGGACTGCGGTGGAGCCTTCAGCCCCATCTTCATCAGTTGGTTGTCATCCATCTGGTACTTCAGCGTGCCGTTGTAGCGGGCAGCGCCCAGATTCGTCTGGTCAACGACAGGGTGGTCAAACATGTCAGATTGCAGAAAGCGCGCGAACTCCTGCATGGTTGCGTTATTGATGAATAGCCGTCCCGGAGGCAGACCGAATCCCGGAATATCGCCGGATCCCGCAGGCGACGGCTTCATCTTGATGCCGCTCTTAGCCACCGTCAATGAGTATGCCGTCATGGTGCGTTTCTCGGTGTGATATTTCAACCCATAACGATCCGTCATGAGTTTCGCGACCTCACTCATGAACTGTTTCAAGCTTGGCTGTCCGGGCGTGTCCGGTTTGGCATCGATGTCATATTTTTCCTGCGTGGCCCAGTCGGGGAGCCCCACAATCTGCACCGCATTCAAGCCCAATGAGATCGTCATCATCTTTTCAAGAGTGAGCCCCTTGCCGATGAAATTTCCGCGATTCAGCAGGAAGGCGAATCCCTTGTCACCAGGCGCCTGAGGCTTGATGGTAGCTACCTCAAACGATGGATTTGCGTTGGGATCCATTTTGGGCTGCGGCGGCGGAGGCTCTGGAATGGCCCATGCCGTCTCTGTCGTGGCGCGCGCGAAGATGAGCGGTACCTTACTATCGCCCTGAGTGCGGGTTCCGGAGATGGTGTCACCGTCCGGCGACATCTTGCCTTCATAGCTGATGAAGGCTCGCTCGATGTTGAGTTTCAGCGTTCCGTCAGCGAACTCAACCTTGTCGATGGGGATTGCCGGAGATCTCTGGTCGATGAACCACATGGTTCCTTTCCAGCCATTGTCCGCCTTCTCAATCTTCACGACCCACCGGTTGTCTTTGCCGTCGGGCTGACGCACTGCGCCCTGCCATGTGCCGTCGAGCTTTACCTGTGGTGCAGTTTGCGCCGCGGCAGCGGGAAGCGTGACCGACATAATCGGCAGCAACGAACCACAGGCGAGAACCACCGAACGAACCGGTACGGATAAGTGAAGGCGCATGTCGACCTCGCAGAACTTGTGGCGGGAAATTAGAACCATAGTACGGCGGTCCCTGACGGAACAGATGTGAAATCGCGAGCGTCATGACAGCTTATGGGATGTGACGGAAGGCCGAGCAAAGCGGAAGCTTACGGCAAACAAAAAAAGCCCCTATCGACAATGAAGCCGATAGGGGGGAGGCCAGTGACGCAACTTGTAGCGGCGGGATGTTGGCTCTACCGTCCGCAATCTTTCGGGCGCTCTCGCCCTCACACTGATTATGACGCAAAAATCTATGAGAAGTTGCATATTTTTGCTTTTAGGCTAAGAAATCTACATTTTTTAGTAGAACTGGCGTGGTTTGGCGTTTCTAAGGGCTATTTGGGTGGCTCGTTGGGCCGTTTTCGACCATAAAAAACGGAAGCCGCGATCTCTCACGGCTTCCGTTCTCCACTTTTTGGTAGGAAATGCGGCTACCAGCCGCGGGTCTGCATGAGTTCCTTTTCTTCGATGGCGAGGGCTGCGAGGCCCTTCATGCTTCCCAGAACCTGCGCGCTGACTTCCGCGAGGATCTTGGGGTCGTCGAAGTGGCGGGCGGCCTGAACGATGGCGGTGGCGCGACTGACGGCTTCTTCGCGCTCCTTGGCATTGTTCTCCACGTCCAGCGGGGTGGCGCGTTCCTTCATAAAGATGCCGCTGCCGACGAAAACCGTCTCCGCGCCGAGCTGCATCATCAGGGCTGCGTCTGCCGGGGTGGCGATGCCGCCAGCGGAGAAGTTCGGGACTGGCAGCTTGCCCAGTTCCTTGACCATGCGGACGAGTTCGTACGGCGCGCCATGGTTCTTGGCTGCGTGGTACAGCTCGTCGTCGCTCATGACGGTCAGCTGCTTGATCTCGCGTGTCATGGTGCGCATGTGCTGTACAGCGTGGATCACGTCGCCGGTACCGGGTTCGCCCTTGGTGCGGATCATGGCTGCGCCTTCCGCGATGCGGCGAAGCGCTTCACCCAGGTTGCGTGCACCGCAGACAAAGGGCGTGGTGAACGCGTGCTTGTCGATGTGGAAAGTGTCGTCGGCGGGTGTGAGGACTTCCGACTCGTCGATGAAGTCGACTCCCAGCTCCTGCAGGATCTGCGCTTCGACGAAGTGGCCGATGCGGGCCTTCGCCATCACGGGGATGGAGACGGAGCCGATGATTTCCTTGATGAGCTTGGTGTTCGCCATACGGGCCACGCCACCCTCGGCGCGGATCATGGCAGGGACGCGCTCAAGCGCCATGACGGAGACGGCGCCCGCTTCTTCAGCGATGCGAGCCTGCTCAACGTTCATGACGTCCATGATGACGCCGCCCTTGAGCATTTCCGCCAGACCGGTCTTGAGACGAAGGCCGTGCGGCGCGTAGTTGCCGTTGGAAGAGGACAGGTCAGCCATGGCGAAATGCTCCTTTTAATGACGAATGTTCCGGATGTTATGACGGAGATAGCTTCATTTTAGCAGCGATGTCGAGGTTTGTTTCGTGCGCATGAATCGCTGTTGCTTGTTTGGTCTCTGCGTTAGTCGCGGAGATAGGAAAGCGTCGAAGGCCGCATAGGTGTCGGGGTAAAGTTACGCGTTGCAGAGCTGTCTTTTTGTGGTGTTGGCTTCGCTTCCTTTGCGGGCGTGGGGACCGGAGCGGCCGCGGTTTCATGCAACGGGAGTTCGCCGTGGAGGACCGCTATGATCGCGTCGCCCCAACGGGCGGCTTTCGCAGCACCGATGCCGGATACGTCTTCCAGATCTTCCACGGAGCGGGGATTGTCGAGGACGATCTGGCGGAGGGTACGGTCGCCAAAGATGACGAAGGGCGGTTTCTTCATCTTCTTTGCTTCCTCAGTTCGCCAGGTGCGTAAAGCTGCGTCCGCAATCTTCTGATCTGCGGTGAGTGGCGTATTCTCCTGATCGCTCTTCTGCGATTTGGCGCGGCTCCCAGAAGAACCGTTCTTCGACTGGCTGCGTGACCGCTTGGATGGCAGAGCGGCTGTTTCTGTGATGTCGCGCATCTGGATGCCGATGATGGGCTCGCCGTCATTGGCTTCTCGGCCTTCGTGTGTGATGAGGGCGCGGCGATAGGTGATCTCCTTGCCTTCGGGACTGACGAAGCTCGCCGATTCCAGCGTGATGTAGCCGGCACGCCCCATGGCGTCGAGCAGGACGTCGAGTTCCTTGCGATCAAGTTCGTTACGCGAGTAAAGCTCAGTGTGCAGCTTGCCAGTGGATTTGCCGTGGGGGGCGTCAGCAAGTTCGCGGAGGATGCGATGGATCTCACGCAGCTCGGACGATGACGGATCGCGGAAGGTTTGCGAGGAGGCGCGTTCCGGTGAGCAAAAGTCGCAGAGGCCGCAGGCGCGATTGTCTGACATATCGCCGAAGTGACGGATGAGCGCAGACATGCGGCATTCGGCAGCGGAGGCAAAACGCATCATGGCATCAATCTGGCCGCGGCGGAAGCTGACCTGCGTGTTGTAACGAGCCATCCATGCGGGCGACGGATTGTCCGCACGGCTGACGTTGCCGCCCATATCGATCTGCGCGGCCCCCTGTGCGAGCAGTTTGTCGAGCGCAGGACCGAAGACGTCGAGATCGAGCCGCAACTTAATCCGGAGGTCATCAGCATGGATCGGCTCGGCTTGCAAGGCTGTGGCGATGCGCGAGAGCGTGTCCGTCGGCGGGTAGTCCCGCTCCAGGAAAAAGTCGTGCATGCGGCGGTCGGCGAAGCTGTACATCAGGACGGAGCGTGCGGGTTTGCCGTCGCGCCCGGCGCGACCGATCTCCTGATAGAAGCTTTCTACAGTTGAGGGCATGGCCATGTGGAGCACGGTGCGTACATTGGCTTTGTCGATTCCCATACCGAACGCAATGGTGGCGACGACGACTTCGAGTTGACCGTCAAGGAAGCCACGCTGCACCTTGTCGCGCGTAGCGGGTTCCAGGCCCGCGTGATACGTGGCGGTAGGGAATGCGCTGTTGAGTTCGGTGGCAAGCGTTTCCGCATCTTTTCGCGAGGGCGCGTAGATGATGGCAGGCCGACTCGTCGATTCGCTGAGAAGCTTGCGCGCCATCTCCGTACGGCGTGGCTTGGAAACTTCTACGACTTCTACAGCGAGGTTGGTGCGACGGAAGCCTTGAATGAATTCTGCGGCGTTGTTCAGCGCGAGTTCGGCGACGATGTCCTTCTGTACCTGCGGCGTCGCGGTTGCGGTCAACGCGATGATGGGCGCAGGGCGCAGGGCATCAAGATGTGCAGCAAGGTTGCGGTAGTCAGGCCGGAAGTCGTGGCCCCATTGCGAGATGCAGTGGGCTTCGTCAATCGCAATGAGTGAGGGCTTGCGTTTGGCGAGCATGGGGCCAAAGCCGGGCACTCGGAAGCGCTCGGGAGCAATGAAGAGGAACTGAAGTTTGCCGTCGAGATAGTCGCGACAGACCTGGCGGCTGGCTTCGCGGTCGAGGCCGGAGTGAATACGGCCCACGTTGAGGCCAAGCGATGTGAGCTTGTGCGCCTGATCGTCCATGAGCGCAATCAGCGGCGAGATAACCAACGCAGTGCCGCCGCGGGCGATGGCGGGAAGCTGATAGCAGAGGCTTTTGCCCGCGCCCGTAGGCATGACCAGGAGAACATCGCGACCCTTGGTAGCGGCTTCGCAGACGGCACGCTGGCTGGCTCGGAATTCGCGGAATCCGAAGACGCTGTGGAGGAGCGATTCGAGGTCCGGGGATGGGGTGGGCGACTGCATCAGGAGTGGTGCTATTTTCGCACAATCTTCTCCCTGTTTTCAGAATGCGGTTGGCTGGGTTAGGCTGGTGCGCAAAGGAACCCTGATGCGAATTGTTGCTGTGATGCTTGCCCTTGTTTCAGCAGTGGGTGTGGCGCAGACGGCTGCGCCGGTTGCTGCTCCTGCTCAGAATGCAGTGCCTCCGGGCTTTACTACGTCGTTTCCGCCTGATCCCGGTAAGACTTTGCTGCCGTTGCCTGAGGGGCATACATGGACGCCGCTTTGGCCGGATGGCGCGCCGGGACAGCAGGGGAATGAGGTTATCGACATTCCCGCTGTAAGTGTGTTCCTGCCAAAGGAAAACCCTACGCATTCCCTGGTGGTGGCACCCGGTGGTGGCTATGTTCACCTTGCCATCAAGCATGAAGGCTATGACATTGTGCAGTGGCTGAATCAGCACGGCGTGGCGGCAGTTCTGCTGCGCTATCGACTGGGGCCGAAATATCACCATCCGATTGAGTTGGGAGATGCGCAGCGAGCAATTCGTTTCGCACGGTCGCATGCATCGGAGTGGGGCGTGGATACGTCGCACATCGGCATGTGGGGATTCTCGGCGGGTGGCCATCTGACATCGTCGGCGGGAACCCATTTTGACGCGGGAAATGCATCAGCAACCGATCCGATCGATCGCGTGTCGAGCAGGCCGGACTTTTTGGTGCTGGCTTACCCGGTGATTTCGTGGGATCCGACGGTGATGCATGCGGGTTCAAAGAAGTATCTGTTGGGCGACAATCCTGATCCTGCACTGGTGACTCTGATGTCGAGCGAACTGCAGGTTACGGAGCAGACGCCTCCAACCTTCTTGTTCAGCACCACTGATGACAGGACTGTACCGATTGCTAACTCAATTCTTTTCTATTCAGCACTAGTAAAGGCAAAAGTGCCGGTTGAGATGCATATCTTTCGGCATGGGGCGCACGGAGCAGGATTGGCTACAGGGAATCCAGAGTTGAGTGTTTGGCCTGACCTGCTACTAAAGTGGCTAAAGGAAAACGGCTGGGCGCAGTAGAGCGTGCTCTTTCTCTACGTTTGCAGGGACCTGAAAAGGTCCCTGTTCTCATTTGCTGCACTTAGGCTGCGATACTGCTAGACGATGCGCTTTGAGCTTTTTATTGCTGCCCGTTACCTGCGCGCCAAGCGGCGGCAAGCGGTCATTGGTGTGATTACAGCGATTTCCGTGGCTGGTGTGGCTGCTGGTGTTGCGTCGCTGATTATCGCGCTTGCGATTACGAACGGGATGCGGCGCGATTTGCAGTCGCGGTTGTTGGGATCAACGGCGCATGTGGACCTGATGCGTGTGGCTGGAGACGGTATACGCGACTGGCGCCCGCTGCTGGAGCGGCTTCGGCAATCACCACATGTAACTGCCGCGGCTCCTGGGCTGTATGGACAGGTTCTGATCTCGCGCGGCCCTCGGTCTGGTGGCGGCTTGATCAAAGGTGTGCTCCCGGCGGAAGAGAAGACCGTCAGCGATCTTCTGCAATCCATCAAGAAGGGCAACGCAACGGCGCTGGAGAGCAGTGGACCGATGGCGCTTCCGCCAATTGTGTTTGGCTCGGATTTAGCGGAGACGATTGGTGCGGGTGTGGGCGATACCGTGATGGTGACGAGCCCGCAGGGTGAACTGACACCGCTCGGGGTCGTGCCGAAGTATCAGCGCTTTCAGTTAGTCGGCATCTTTCATTCGGGGTTTTATCAGTACGACTCCAGCTACGCATTTACGCGGCTCGTCGATGCACAGCGATTGTTCAGCGAGCCCGACCTGATCTCCGTCATCTCGTTCAAAGTTGACGATATGTATCGGGCGAAAGAAATCGGCAAGACGATTGAAAAGGCTGCTGGACAAGGCTTTCAAGCGACAAACTGGATCGATCAGAATCGTGAATTGTTCCGTGCATTATCGCTGGAACGCATTGTGACGTTCATTGTGATCGCGTTGATTGTGTGCGTGGCCGCGTTGAATATTCTCATCGCTCTCACGATGCTGGTGATGGAGAAGACGCGTGACATCGCCGTGCTGATGAGCTTTGGTGTGAAGCCAGAGCAGGTGCGACGCATCTTCTTGGCGCAGGGATTGCTGATCTCATTGACCGGTACGGTGATTGGGCTGGTGCTCGGCTATTCGCTGTCGTGGATAGGTGGGCATTACCACTTCATCCAGCTTTCGGCGGAGGTGTATTCGATTGACTATCTGCCGTTCGCGCCGCGGGTATTGGATGGAGTGTTGGTCGCGACGGTGTCGTTAGCAGTCTCGTTGCTGGCTACACTTTATCCGAGTGGATCGGCAGCGAAGATTTTGCCTGCAGAGGCGTTGCGATACGAGTAGAGCCGAACCTTCAGCAAGAAAACACAAGGGCACGGGTTAACCGTGCCCTTGTGTTTTGCGTTCAGGAAACTTACTTTGCGATGGCCTTTACGCTGGTGGCGTTTCCGGCTCGGTCAGCGAGGCGGATGGCTATTGTGTGTTCGCCCGCGCCTGTTACTGGGAGTGTCAGATCGTAGTGTTCGGTGAGGCTATCGCTGAGCCCACCCATGGGTTCCATATATTCCCACTCGCCCGCGTCGAGCGAGTATTCCGCGCGAGCGATTGGGCTGGTGGCGTCTGTCGCTTCAAAGGCCGCATGCAGCTTGCCATTTGCCACCGAGGCTGTCAGAGGGCCGGGAACAGGCGGCGTGGTGTCCAGCGTGAAGGTGTCAGAGATGCGCTGGCCTGTGAGGGCATCAGCCGTGGTGTGTGCGGCAGCATCTGTAGCTGTAACGCGGAGCTCGTAGTTGCCATCAGGTAGCAGCGAGGAGTCGAAACTGTACACGCGTTCGCGGATGTCGGTCTTCAGTATGTGCCAGTTTGTATCGCGGACGTCGCGGTATTCCACCGTAAAGGTCAGCGGATCGTTATTGGGATCGTGCGCGAGCCAGCGTGCGGTAACGGCGTTGCGGTCGCGTGTCGCGATAATGGGCGGTGCGCCCGTTTCGGCAATGGAGAGTGATGGAGCTGCGGACGGTGCTCCCTTGAAGCCGACAGCAATACTGCCGCCGCCAGCGGATGTTGCCCCTGTGGAGTTGGGTACACGAGCGCCGGGTTGCACTGCGATGTCGTCGATCTGCGGTGGCAAATTGCGCTGGAGATAGTTCACAGCAACCGAGCGGAGTTGAGTGCCAGGGTGCAGGACCGCCTTCCACTGCACGTAACGCGCGGCAGGGATGGGAAGTGGCGTCTGCTCTGGCTTGACGGGCGTCCAGTCCGACCAGAGATGCGCGAGGGAATCGTGCGCATTTTCGACGTTGCCTGAACGGACGAAGAGATCAATACCAGAGGTACTCCCTTCGGTTTCTACACGACCAAAACGTGTGGTGGTAGAGGCGTCGAATACATCCGAGACGAAGGTGGAATTGGCCGCAACAATATCGGACACCTGCAGGATTTTGCCGCTATTCGCCGTGGCCAGGGCGAGCCCGGAAGCTGTCTGCGCGATGGCAGTTACCTGGCTAGCTTCGGTATGAGCGATGTCTGTGTACGTGTTGGCCTGCGCGGTGTCGATCCGATACACACGACCGCGATTGCCCGTGGCTGCAAAGAGCATGTTGTTGCGAACAGACAAGGCGTAGACCACATCCTGCTGAAGCGAGACGAGGCGCAGTGGCGTGCCGTCCGAAGCGATGCGATAGATTTCAGAGCCATCGGGAACGATGGAGTTATTTGTCGCGGAGATGGCCGAGCCGGGCTGAAGAATCGTAATGGCCATGCCAGCGGCTGGCTGACCAGATGCAGGAAGCGGTGGCAATGCAGGCGGTTTGCGATCGCCAACGGCTGCTGCGTAGAGGTTTCCAGCGGCGTCGAGCGCCAGCGAGGTGATCTCGTGTTTAGGCGCAGCGTACAGTGCGAAGGGCTTGCCTTCGGGCGAGATGCGATAGATGAGGCCCGCGCCGTCCGAACCCGCGTAGATCGTGCCGTCCGGGGCTACTGCGAGTGAGCGGATGTGCTGGTCGCCGCTGCGAAAGAGAAGTTGTGGCTTCGCATTTGATGATTGCAATGGTACTCGGAAGATGGTTGCGGGGGCACCGGCGGCAATGAGTAGATCGCCATTCTTTGCCAGTGCAAGTGACCAGAGATACTTAGGCTTCTCCGTTGTTTGTGTCGGGTCGAAAACGACTTGTGGTGTGGTGTTGCCGGGCGTGACGCGATAGACCTTGCCATCAGGCGACGTTGCGGCGAGGATGCTGTCATCGGCCAACGCAAGGGCGGCCTGCACATTCAATTCTTTGAACGATGCAGCAGTGGTGACTGCACCTTTCGGATCGATCTTTAGAAGCTGTGATCCGCCCGAAGGAGCTCCGGTTCCGGCATAAAGATCAGAGCCAGTGGCAGCGAGTGACCACAGGAACGTTGCTGGTGTTGCAGCGATGTTGCGAAGTGCGGGTGCTGGTTCCAGGCGGCCGTCGTTCCGCATGGCGACATTCGTCGGAGTGCCACGCTCGAATTCGTCGTAGCGGCTTTCCGTCCACTGGCGAGTGCCTTGTGCCGTTGCAGTGAGAGCGGTGGTGGCGAGCAGAATGGCGGCGGCGTGTCGGATGGCGTGCCTCTAACGGATTCGAATGGTGAGAACTTCCGCGCCGGAGAGTTGGGCTTCCGCAGGTGCGGAACCGGCTTCGGCGGCGGTCTCAGAGGTGAAAGTGATCTGACGTGTGCCGCGCATGGGTTGCAACACGTTGGCAATGGAAGGTGGCAGCGACGGCAACGCGGCTGCGGCGGTAACGGCCTGCGTCTGGTGGTCAAGAAGTGTGACGTAGAGTCGGTCGTTGCTATGGGTGCGGTTAAGTTGCGCGACCGTATCCTGCAAGCCCAGATTCACGCTGCCTGCAGCGGGTGGCGGCGTAAGCAGGCGGTCAAGCGAAGGGCCGTCGCTAACGAAGATACGCAGCGGGCCGGGTGTCAGCGTCGTCGGCAAGGTGATGGGGATGCGCACCACGCGAGATTCACGCTGGAAGGGCCGGATAGTGGCTTCCACCTGAATGGTGTCGCCTGGCTGTGCTTCGTTGGTGCTGAGGCGCGCGGTTTCCAGTTCCGCGGATTCGCGGCGAGGCACAGCAACAGCGTGGAGCTGAACACTGGTGATTTTGGGTTGTGCGAGATCGTTGCCGAAAACAGCGAGAAACTTCTGCGCAAAGGAAACGGTGGCAAGCTGTGCAGCGGGTTGATTGTCAGAAGCGGCAAAAGTACTGGTGAGGTGCACCGTGCCTGGGCGACCATCGGCATCTTCAAGCGCAATGTCGCCAGTGAGGCGAAGGCTCATTTGGTTCGCCGCGGTGTTGTTCTGGTTGAGCGATTGATACACGGCGGCAAGCATCACCTGCGGTGTGAGCTGGCGGTTGTCCAACACTTCAAAGTGCAGCGATTGCGCAGGAAGGCCGCTGCCAGGTTCCGGTGTAATGTCGACAGCGACAGGGATCATACGCGCGGTTCGACCGAATGTTCCAGCCACGGCGTTGGCGCGGTCCTGCGTAAACGAACCGACGGTCTCCGTAGAGTTGACGATCTTGAAGGCGTTCATCGGGGAGGCGAGTGTGGCGATCACCTCCGACTTCGTCATGGGAATGGAAATGTTGCCGTACTGCGTCATGGGATGGCCGCAGGCAAGGAGCTGCTTCTCATCGACGTAAGTGACCGTGCAGGTGGCGGCTACGTTAAGGTCGCCGCGCGCCATGATCGCGGAGACTGCGGAACCCGGAACGATGGGTTGCGGCTGGTGGGTATCCGGAGACGCGGAACCGATGCCGCTAACAGGTTCAAGCCCGAGGTTGCGGAAGTTATCGGCGTATCTGGTGATGGTGTCCTGCGAGAATCCGCTGAAGACCAACGGCGTGTCGATGGCGTGAATTTCCGGACTGGTTTCGCCAACAGAGGCTTTGCTCAACGGCGTGGCAATCGCAGGCGGCGCGAGCGTAGGCAGATCGCGCACCTGGAACATGCTGCCGATGGGTGTAATGCCGCAGATAGGTTCTTTGCTGAACTGGCCGATACGGAAGGCCAGCGCTCCGAGGAGTTTGCCGTCGATGTACACCGGCGAGCCACTCATGCCTGCGACGACGCCGGTAAACTCCGGCTTGGCGCCGTGGAGGCGTGCGAGGATCATGTCCTGGCCTGGGCCGATAGCGTCCTTTAGACGGCCCAGAATCTCGACGTCCATGGGTTCGGGGTCGGTCCCTTCAAAGACGGTCCAGGCAGTACCGTGGAGGCCGCGGTGAACCTCTGAGAGAGGGAACGGATCGGCGTGCAGGGGCGGCTGCGCGGCGTTTTGTGCCGCAGCGTTCGCCAACGGCAAAACGGCAGCCAGTGCAGCCGTTGCCAGCGTAGCCTTTCGGGGAAGAATCACGTCTACCAGAGTAGGGCCAAGCGTACCCTGTGCCAAGTTTCGCCTTATTGCCATACACGTGATGGACGTGACGCGGCGGGTTTAGGCTAGGGGATACCGCCAACGGATCCGGGAGACGAAGTCTTGAGCAGAACGAAGCACACACTGGCCGCAATGGTTGCCGCGACGATGCTGCTGCCAGTAGCAGCCATGGCACAGCAGACCCAGACCAAGCCCGCTACGCCCGCGCAGACCGACGATGCCGGGCCGCAGCAGCAAGACACTCCCGTCATTCTGAAGAAAAAGCGTGCTAACGCACAGGAAGACGAACCACCACCGCCTGCTCCGGATCAGGAGAAGGTAAAGAATCCGAAGGAACTGGAAAACTACTCCATCCGCGTGGATGTGCCGGTGGTCACGGTGGATGTCAGTGTCCAGCTGCAGAAGACGGGGCAGTTTGTACCGGGGCTAAAGGCGGAAAACTTCCGTGTCACGGAAGATGGTGTGCCGCAAAAGCTGACCGATCTTCGAATGCAGCAGAAGCCGATTACTGCGGTCATGTTGCTGGAGTTTGCTGCGAATAGCTGGGCATTCATTCGCGATATGCAGCAGGCTTCGTACGTGTTCTTTAGACAGTTGAAGCCGGAAGATTACGTTGCCGTGGTCACGTACGACCTGAAGACTCACATCCTGACGGACTTTACGCAGGACAAGCAACTGACGGCGGAAGCGTTGCAATCGCTGACTATTCCGGGCTTCAGCGATACGAACGAGTTCGATGCATTGTCGGAAACGCTGGACCGTTTGAGCCGTATTGAAGGGCGCAAATACATCATCTTGGTTTCCAGCGGACGCGACACTTTTTCAAAGTTGAATCTGGATCAGATTTACAAGAAGGTTCGCGAATCCAAGGACATTACGATCTACACCGTAAGTACCGGCGGACTGGCGCGTGAGTTGTCGGATTCGCGCGGAGGTATGGGTGCGATCGCGCGCATGGATTATCTGCAGGCAGATAACCAGATGAAAACCATGTCTGCGATGACAGGCGGGCAGAGCTATTTCCCGATTTTTCAGGGTGCGTTTCCCGAGGTCTTCGCTTCCATCAATAACTCCATCCGCAACCAGTATGTGTTGACGTATCACCCTACCAACACGGCACAGGATGGAACGTACCGGAAGATCAAGGTGGAACTGGTGGATCGTGAAGGTCAACCGCTGACGATGGTGGATGAGAAGAACAAGAAGCTGAAGTACTCCGTGATGGCGCGTGATGGATACCGTTCGCGCATGCCAGTGGAGTAATGGAGGCAACAGCTAGACTGGCAGCATGGTTCCACGTACTGCCAGTCTGCTTGCTCTTGCGGTTGCGATCGGCGCAGAGACTTCTGCGACCACTGCACTCAAG
This sequence comes from Terriglobus roseus, assembly GCF_900102185.1. NCBI lineage: Bacteria > Pseudomonadati > Acidobacteriota > Terriglobia > Terriglobales > Acidobacteriaceae > Terriglobus > Terriglobus roseus. Next base: position 1,875,288 of record NZ_LT629690.1, read on the forward strand.
GCCTCACAAGGTTTCACGCGGTTGTGGCCTTCCGTCATCGTTGTGATCGGTTACGCCATTGCGTTCTATTCCATGACCATTGCACTTCGGACCATGCCCGTGGGAGTGGTGTATGCCATCTGGTCTGGCGTTGGCATTACGCTGATTTCGCTCTTGGGATGGCTGGTCTATCGCGAACGCTTGGATGCTCCCGCAGTGCTTGGCATTGTTCTGATCTGCTCCGGCGTGTTGGTCATCCAGATCTTTTCAAAGTCGCAGGCACACTAAAACGGCGATTATTCTTCGTCGTCCAGGTCGAAGACACGCTTGGGCGGCGCTGTGGTGATGCGTTCACGCAGACCAGCTTCGCAACCAATGAGCACTGCAAGTCCGATGCCGAGGAAGAGCACCGTGCTTTCCACACGTGTCGACCACTGGTGACGCGCGTCGAAGTCCTTGCGCAGTGGAGAGTCCGGAAGCAGGATGCTGATATTGCCGCCAGCGAGTGCACGGTCATGTTCCATGGGCAGAACAATGGCCCGGTTCGAGACAAACGTAAGCACCAGCATGAGCAGGATAAGAATGCCCTGCCATAGCGGTTTGAAAGCGCGATTGTTCAAGAAACGCAATGCGACGAGCATGACGATGCCGCAATAGATACCGATCATGTGCAGCATCAGGATGGAGCGGCCAATGAAGTCGGCGAATCGTTCCGTCGTGCCAAAGATAGCGGCTGCACCGGGCGCTACGACTGCTCCGAAATAGACGATTCCACCAAGCCAGACAGCGAGAGCCAGCAGACGAAAAATGCGCGCGGCGATGATCATATTGCCAGTGTACTTGTGGCTTAGAGAGCGGCGTTGTTTATGGGATTTGGCGCTTTGGTTGGTTGATACGTGGTGCCCGGAGGGGGACTTGAACCCCCACGACCTTACGGTCTGCGGATTTTAAGTCCGCTGTGTCTGCCGATTTCACCATCCGGGCTTGATGTCTATTGTAGAGTCCGTCGCGCCGTTGTGGTGTGGAAGGACTGAGCCGCTGTGATGGCGTTAGTGGTACAGCGTCGCATCTTTTATCTCGGCGCTTTCACCCGCGTATTTCATGTGTTCTATGAGGAGCGCTTTCAGTTCCTTCGCCTTTTCGCGAGACTCCTTGCGCCCGGCAAGATTCACCAACTCGTGCGGATCATTGCGCTGGTCGTACATTTGCCATTCCATGTATTGCGGGCTTGCGGCGTTCTTGGCACCGGAGATATCGGCCACGCAATAGGTCCAGTCCTGCGTGCGCAAGGCGCGTGCGGTCATGGATTCGCTGATCTGCACCAGTTGTTGGTCCGGCCATGCAGTACGCGCGTTTCCATCCTGCAGCAACGGAAGAAAACTGTGGCCCTTCCATGACGAGGGAACCGGAACGCCTGCAGCCTTCAGCAGTGTGGGAGCCAGGTCGATGATGCCCACTAACTGGCTGATCTGTTGAGCTCCATTGAAGCCTGGGCCGTCGATGAGCATGGGCACACGGATGCTGCTGTTGTGCGTGGAGCGTTTGTACTCGGTGTTGCGCGTCATGAAGTGGCAACCGTGATCAGAGAAGAAGATGAAGATGGTGTCCTCATCCTGCCCGGTTTCCTTCAGCACGTTGTGCAGCCGCCCCACGGACGCATCGATGCTTTCGCAAGCACCGTAATAGTCCGGCAACTGCTGGTGCCAGTCGCCAGGAAAGGCGCGTAGATCAGGAGGGACGTGGGCGTTGATGAAGCGTTCGGCAGAGCCCTTGGGGCCGACCATGCGATTCAAATCGTTCTGCTGATGCGGTTCCAGTTGCGAGACAAAGAGGAAGAAGGGCTTGTCATGCTTTTGGCGCAGAAACTGTTCAGCGCGATCGGTCAGGAAGTCCACGCGGTAGCGGTCTTTGTAGGTGATCTCCTTGCCGTCGCGATCATAGAGGGTGCCTTCGTAGGGATGACTGGTGTGCTCCAGGGCATTTGCGCCCTCCCACAGGTCGTCAAAACCACCTCGCCATGCCGGGGCAACAGCTCCTGGGCCACCTTGCTGGGGATTTCCGGGTGCAAGATGCCATTTCCCAATCAGATTCGCGGTGTAGCCAGCTTTTCGTAGTTCGCCAGCCAGGGTGGGGAGGTCCTGCCGCATTCCTGGGCCGTTTTGCCATACGCCGGTTTCCGTGGCGTAGCGACTGGTGAACAGAACTGAGCGCGAGGGCGCGCAGACCGGCTGATTGGTGATGGCGTGGGTGAAATTGGTCCCACGACGCGCCATGGCATCCAGATTGGGCGTCCGAGTGGAGCTATTGGCACCGTTTGCCCCCACAAAATCCCAGCGAAACTGGTCTGAAAGGTACAGGATGATATTCGGCCTGCGGCGGGGAGGCTGCTGGGCTGGTATTTCGCTGCTGGCGGTCAGTGCGGCGGCTGCGATTCCACTTTTACGAAGAAAATCCCGGCGATCCAATCGGCACTCCTTATTCTCGGTAGCCATCTTAGCCTGCCGCAGCTGGTGGGAGGGTGCTTCGACTTGGAATAAGGCCAAAATCGAGGTATACTAAGGTGTTGACTGCGGGTTCGCGAAATGCGCTGAGCAGCGGTCTACGAATTGACGTGAGGGAGCGTGCATGGCAAAGCGTCGTGGCAATCCGAACTGGGGCAAGCCGGAGCCGATTGGGCCGGTCGTCCCGACGGTGACATCGTTTGAGCTGATTGTGAAGGAATACAAGCTGACCCCGGATCAGTATGTCCGGTCCACGCGGTTGCGTGAGTGGGCCCGCCGTAACAAGAACTCGAAGTATATTCCCGAGGCGCTGTTGGAAGCGTGGGGATTTGAGATCGAGTCCACCTTGTAAGCAATTCAAATCAGGAATCAAGGGGCTTTGTCTTCGGACAAAGCCCCTTTGCTTTTTCGAAGCCTTTCTTTCCGTGAAGCATCCGACAGAAGGGAAGACTACACTGGAGGCGTATGCCTGAGAGCCCGTTTGTTGATGTGCCGGAAGCGCTGCGACAGTTTGCCGCAGGGAAGATGATCGTTGTGGTGGACGATGAAGACCGCGAAAACGAGGGCGATCTGACCCTTGCTGCGGAACACGTCACTCCTGAAGCGATCAACTTCATGGCGAAGTATGGCCGTGGCCTGATCTGCCTGACGCTGACCGAGGAGCGCGCAGATTATCTGCGTCTGCTGCCCATGGCGAGCGAAAACACCTCGCGTTTTGGTACGGCGTTTACGGAAAGCATTGAAGCACGCGAAGGTGTCACGACAGGAATTTCCGCCGCAGATCGTGCGCATACGATTCTTACTGCTGTGAATCCGGGGAGTACCGCTGCTGATCTCGCGCGTCCCGGTCACGTGTTTCCCTTACGTGCACGCAAAGGCGGCGTGCTGGTCCGCGCAGGGCAGACGGAGGCGTCCGTTGACCTGGCGCGCATGTCGGGATTGATTCCTGCGGGTGTCATCTGCGAAATCATGAATGAAGACGGCACCATGGCGCGCGTTCCGGATCTGATTACGTTCTGCCGAGAGCACGATATGGCAATGCTGACGGTCGCGGAATTGATCCGCTACCGTTTGCAGCATGAGCGCTACATCCATCGCGAGGCAGAGACGCTGCTGAACACTCCCTGGGGTGAGTTCCGCACGATCGCGTATGCAAGCGACGTGGAAGAGGGCGAAAGCCATCTTGCGCTGGTTATGGGAGATGTGACGGCTGCTGGTGGCGCGGAAGCACCACTGGTTCGCGTGCACACGCATTGCCTGGCCGGCGGCGTTTTCTGCCATGACAGATGTGATTGCAAGCAGAGCATTGAAACGGCCTTGCGTCGCATTGGAGAAGAGGGACGAGGCGCGCTGGTCTATCTGCACAACGGCAGTCGAGGCTTCGGTATCGACCGTACAATAACGCCTCCACGTATGGTCCTGCACCGTGATGGTGTGACACGCGGGAAGGACCAGACCCAAACGCTGCGTCACACCGGTATTGGTGGTCAGATCCTCTCCGATCTGGGTATTCATCGGTTGCGCTTGCTTGTGTCGCGCCCCACGCACGTTCCAGCATTGCAGGGATTCGGCGTTGAGATTACAGAGCAAATCCCGATGGGTGAAGTCGTCAAGACTGCCTAATCCAAAGGAATTCGTGCTCGCGACCTCTTCGCATAGTTAGCGCTATGCGGAAACGATGCTTTCTGGCTCGAGAAGATAGCTGAAGCCACGCGAGCGCATCTCCGCAATGAAATCATCGTGATTTTCGTAGACAATGGCCTGCATCCCGAATGCCTCCGCAGCTTCGGTATTTTCCGGCTTGTCGTCGATGAAGAGGATGTCTGCAGGCGGGGTCTTCAGCCCTTCTGCCGCGACGGCGTAAATCTCCGGCTGTGGCTTTCGCAACTTCAATGCGTAAGACCACACCGTGTGATGGAAATTCGCAATCCAATCGAACTGCGCGACGATGCCCTCGGCCATTGCGTCTGGCATGTTGGAGAGAATGCCTGTACGGAAACCGTGCTGGTGCAGGGCAGCCACCCATTGCAGCATGGGTTGATTCATCTGCGTCCAAAGTGCGACGTCAGCAGCCTTTAAATCACGAAGCACATCGGCTGAGATGGATTCGCCAGCGATCAACCTCCAGTACTCATCACCTGTAAGGATTCCTGCGTCATAGTCATCACGGTATTTCCAATAGCCGTCGTGGAGTTCCTCTTCGGATAAGTGCGAGATAGTCCGCATCTGTTCCCATACACGCGGATCAGGAGCAAGAGTCAAAACTTTTCCGAAGTCGAAGAGGACTGCACGAATCTGAGGCATGCGGTTGATTGTAGATGCAAGCCCTTTCGATAGCATGAGTGCTATGCACTTTGCCTCGCGCACAGAGTTTGGCTATGAATTGTCGCCCTTTGGGGACGCTCTGCAGCGCGCAAAGCAGCATTCAGAATTTATTGACCTAACAGTCTCAAACCCGACAAGGTGTCGCTTCGACTATTCCGCTATTCCTCTCAACACACTAGCCAGCGAGGCGTCGCTTCATTACGATGCGAACGCGCTCGGCATGCTGTCAGCGCGCATCGCTGTTGCCGGTTTATATAGCGGTATTGATGCAGAACGTATCCTTCTGACCGCAAGCACGAGCGAGGCGTACGGCTTTCTCTTTAAGCTCCTGTGCGAACCGGGGGATGCGATTCTCGTACCTTCGCCGAGTTATCCCTTGTTTGATCTGTTGGCACGTTTGCATGACGTGGAGCTCATTAAGTACCCGCTCGTTTATCACGATGGCTGGCAGATCGATCCCGCCTCTCTGGAAGCAGCGGTAACGGAACGCACGCGGGCAATCATTGCAATCCATCCGAACAATCCAACAGGTCACTACTGTAGCGGGATGGATCGTGCCGTACTGGACGATGTAGCGCAGAGATACGGACTTCCGCTCATCGTCGACGAAGTTTTTCTGGACTACAGCGTTGAAGATTCTGCACCCAGTTTCGCCAAAGCGGATGCACCTGTGCTGACGTTTGTTATGGGAGGACTGAGCAAGCTGCTTGCACTGCCGCAGATGAAATTGGCATGGACGGTTGTTTGCGGATCCGATCAGGAGGTTACAAATGCATTGCAGCGGTTGGAGATCATCACAGATACGTTCCTTTCTGTAGCCACACCAGTGCAGGCCGCACTTCCCGCATGGCTGTCCGTACGCGCTCAGATTCAGCAGCAGATATTGGAGCGTGTAACGGCGAATCTTATCGCGTTGGATAACCTCATTCGTGGGACTGTGGTCAGTCGACTCAGGGTGGAAGGCGGATGGTGTGTTGTATTGCGAGTACCCGCCGTTATGGACGACGTTGCCCTGGCGATCAGCCTATTGGACCAGGCGCATGTAGCCGTGCATCCGGGTTCGTTCTACGGCTTTCCCTCGAAAGGCTGGCTGGTAGTCAGTCTCCTGGGTAATCCTGCGCAATTTGCTGAGGGTCTGCAGCGGATGTTGCAACTGCTCTAATTTGTACCTCGTTTTCCGCAGCCTCGTACCACATGCTTCAAGTCCTAGAATCAAACTATGGCGGATCGCGAATTTACCCATCTCCACCTTCACACCGATTACAGCCTGCTGGACGGCGCTTGCGACGTTGATAAGCTCGCCTCGCACCTGAGCAAACTGGGCCAGAAGGCCGCCGCGATGACCGATCACGGCAACATCTATGGTGCTGTGCACTTTGCCGCAGCAATGGAGAAGAAGGGCATCAAGCCCATCATCGGTTGTGAGCTATATCTGTCGCAGACTGCGGATCACCGCGAGATGAGCGGCGGTTACAACCACTTCCTGTTGATCGCAGAGAATGATGAAGGTTATCGCAACCTTGTTCGTCTGACGAGCGAAGCCGCAGTACATGGTTTCTATCGCAAGCCGCGCGTCTCGAAAGAGTTTCTGTCGAAGCACACGGAAGGTCTTATCGCATTCAGCGGATGCCTTGCAGGTGAAGTGAATCAGCACCTGATGGCTGGCAAGTATGAAGAGGCCAAGAAGTCCGCGGGCATGTTCCAGGACATGTTCGGCAAGAACAACTTTTTCCTTGAAATCCAGGATCACAATCTGGAGCCCGACAAAGGCGTTTGCGAAGCGCTGTATCGCATGGAGAAGGATCTCGATATCCCTCTGATCGCCACGAATGATGCGCATTATGTTGCGGGCGACGACAGCCGCGCTCACGAGATTTTGCTCTGCGTGCAGACAGCCGGTTCGATGAATGATCCGAACCGTTTCAAGTTCGACACGCAAGAGTTCTATATCAAGTCCGCAGAGGAGATGTATCGCACCTTCCAAGGCCATGAAGAGGTTTGCGATCGAACGAATCAGTTTGTCGACCGCTGCAATGTAAAGCTGACAAAGGTCAAGAATCCATTCCCTCGTTTCCCCACACCAGACGGAATGGATCTTGAAGATTACTTCGAACACGTTTGCCGCGAAGGCATGAAGAAGCGTCTCGATACAGCGGTGGCACATCTGCGCTCCCGTGGTCTGCTGCGCTACGAAATTGCAGACTATGAAGCGCGCCTGAACCGCGAGATTGACACCATCAAGAGCATGAAGTTCCCCGGCTACTTCATGATCGTGTGGGACTTTATTCGCTATGCGAAGGAGCAGAACATCCCCGTAGGTCCGGGCCGTGGTTCGGCTGCAGGTTCTCTCGTCGCATACGTGATGGAGATTACGGACGTTGATCCGTTGCAGAACGAACTGCTGTTCGAGCGATTCCTGAATCCAGAACGTATCAGCATGCCGGATATTGATATCGACTTCTGCATGAATCGTCGTGGCGAAGTCATCGAGTATGTGAAGCGTAAGTACGGTGCTGATCAGGTAGCGCAGATCATTACGTTCAACACGATGGCTGCAAAGGCCGCCATCAAGGACGTCGGCCGCGCGCTTGAAATGCCTTACGGTGAAGTGGATCGCATCGCGAAGATGATCCCCGCCACCATCGGCATCACCATTGATCAAGCATTGAAGGATTCGCCGCCGCTAGCACAGGCGTACGAGAGCAATCCGCAGGTTCGAGAGATCATCGACAACGCTTTGCGGCTTGAAGGACTGGTGCGTGGCGCTGGTGTTCATGCTGCCGGTGTTGTGATTGCGCCGCAACCTTTGACAGAGCTCGTTCCTGTCACGCTGACTAAGACCGACGATCTGGTCACCGCGTATGACATGAAGGCTGTCGAAAAGATGGGGCTGCTCAAGATGGACTTTCTTGGGCTCACCACTCTTACCGTCATCGACGACTGCCTGAAGCTGATCAAGAGCAATCGTGGCGACACCGTCGAGATGGATAAGATTCCGCTGGATGATGAGCCAACGTACGAAAAGGTCTTCCATAAGGCGCTGACCAGTGGTGTCTTCCAGTTCGAATCGGGTGGTATGCGTGACGTTCTGCGCCGCTATAAGCCAACGACAGTAGAAGATCTAACCGCTCTCAACGCGCTGTATCGTCCTGGCCCAATTCAGGGCGGCATGATCGATGACTTCATCGAACGCAAGTGGGGTCGTCGCCCTGTTGAGTATCTGCTGGATGGTCTGGAACCGCTTCTGAAGGAGACGCTGGGAGTCATCGTCTACCAGGAACAGGTTATGCAGATCTCGTCAGTCATCGCCGGCTACTCGCTCGGTGGGGCTGATCTGCTGCGTCGAGCAATGGGGAAGAAAGACCCTGCGGCGATGGCGGAGCAGAAAGACATCTTCATGAAGGGCGCTGCCGAACGTAAGCACCCGAAGGAAAAAGCTGGCGCGCTGTTTGATCTGATCCTGCAGTTCGCGGGATACGGCTTCAACAAGTCACACTCATCAGCGTATGCATTGCTTGCCTATCACACGGCTTATCTGAAGACGCACTACCCGGTTGAGTTCATGGCAGCGCTCCTGACCAGCGAAACTTCCAAGCCTGAAAACGTAGTGAAATACATTCAGGAATGCCGCGAAATGGGCATCACTGTATTGCCGCCGGATGTCCAAATCTCCGATGCGAATTTCACGCCAAGCGGTGACGCAATTCGGTTCGGACTGGCAGCCATTAAGAATGTCGGTGGCAATGCCATTGAAACCATCGTTAGTTCGCGAAACAAGCTGAAGCAGGAAGGGAAGTCGGGGTTCAGCTCGCTGTGGGATTTCTGCGAACAGGTAGAGCTTCGTCTACTGAACAAGCGTGTGCTTGAATCGCTGATTAAGGCTGGCGCCATGGATAGCTTCGGCCCTCGTGCTCGCGTATTTGCAGCAGTGGACAAAGCGATGGAGCGTGCGCAGAAGTCGCAGCGTGACGCAGCTAGCGGACAAAGCGGTCTGTTTGGCTTGTTCGATGCATCACCATTTGGCGATGCTACCGCTGCTCCAGACGACGATCTGCCGAAGGTGCCTGAGTGGGATGAGCATGAGCGGCTTCAGAACGAGAAGGAAGTGCTCGGCTTCTTCGTCAGCGGTCATCCGATGGATAAGTATCGCGAGAAGCTGCGCAACATCAAGGGTGTTCTCGATACAGCAACAGCCTGCGAAATGAAGCCCGAGCCTGTGGTGTTTCAACGTGGCCAGCGCGAACCGCAGAATGAAATTCAGATTGCGGGTGTGATCTCCGGTCTGAAGGTGGCAAAGAGCAAGCGCAGTGGTGAAATGTACGCTTCGGCCATTTTGGAAGATACCGTTGGCAAGATTGATCTGATCGCGTTCCCCAAGGACTACGAGAAACTTCAGGAGAAGCTGAAGATCGATGTCCCAGTGCTGGTGCGCGGTTCCTTACGTGGCGAAGAAGACTCAGCCCCAAAGCTCTCTCTGACTGGAATTACGGCGTTGGAGGATGTGCAGATCAAGTTGCCGGAAGCGCTCCGTATCCGGGTGCCATTGCATCACCCTGACGCGGCGTTGCTGGAGAAGCTGGCGACGCTGTTTCAGGAACGTCCGGGACCGGGCAAGCTGCTGCTTGATCTGGAAGAGCCTGGAGAGTTCTGTGCTGTACTAGAGCCGCAAGGATTCAGTGTTTGCGCAGACAGGCTTTTCATTGATCAGGTAGAAGACCTGATCGGCGCAGGAGCCGTTAAGGTTATTAACTAACCAAAAGAGAAATGGGGCACGGCATGAATTGCTGTGCCCCATTCTGTCGCTTTAACGAACTTTGTGAACATCTGGCATCTTGTCGAAGATTTTGTCTACGGCTTTCTCACCCTTCTTTGCGTTCTTATCAGGGTTCTTTGAAAGATCATCGACAGCCGTTCCGCGAAAGATCAACTGATGTGTCCGTGCGTCATACACGTCCACAGCAAGGGTTCCTACGGGAATGTTGTAGACCGTTGTCGTGGCTGGCCCTCCACCGCCCCAGCGCCCCCAGCCATACCATCCGCCCCAGCCTCCATAACCCCAGCCGGGACCAAAGCCGTTATAGAACGTGGTGTACTCCTGACGATTGCGGACTCCGCCAATCGCAGTAACGGCAAGATCGCCACCTTGCGGCACTTCACGGAATCCGCGTTCCGTCAGAGAGGCAACGATATTGCTCCGCAGTCGCTTCTCAACGATGCCATCGGAAGCATGAACGCGATACACAGAGAAGGTGTGGTACTGCTGAAAGTTCGCGTCGTGGTCATAGTCTGTGCGGACATCCTGAGCCACGGCAAAGCTCAATGATCCAGCTAATGCAAACGAAAGAGCAAAACGAAGTATCCATGCGGGTCTGCTCATGGGCAAACACCTCCATAATGGTTAGGACGCGCGTTATGTCCTTATGGGTGTTGAAGAATCACGCCACCGCGCATCTGAAATAGCATAGGTCTTCGTCTCACAAAGAAGAGGGAATCCGAATGTTGCGTGACCATAAAGCAGTTGCGTACGCGATCATGCGTCTGGCTCTTGGAATGAACATCTTTGGCCATGGCTTTTTCCGCATTCTCAGCGGTGTAGGCAACTTCGCGAGTGGGATGGCGCAGGGAATGGACAAGGGGCCGTTGCCACACGTGTTGACGCTGAGCTTCGGCTACTGCATTCCATGGATCGAACTGACGGTTGGATTGTTAATCATCCTGGGCCTGTTCACGCGGTTCGCCCTGGCCTCGGGTGCTCTATTGATGGTGGCGCTGACCTTTGGCACAACGTCCGTTCAGAACTGGAATGGGGCAGGCACGCAATTGATGTACAGCTTTATCTTCTTTGCCATGCTGTGGTTGGTGGAGGCAAATACCTTTTCAGTAGATGGTTTGCTGTCGCGCCGCAAGTGAGAAGCAGCCGGTATAATCGGCAGGAGCCCTTGCGGGCGTTTGGATAAGACCCTGATGGCAGAGATTGAAGCAAAGCCCGTTGCCGCTCCAGTGCCGGAGGCGTGGCGTAAGACTGAGGTAGCACGGGACCCGCAGCGCCTCCATCCCATGAACTTCATTGACGCGATCTTTACCGATCAGAGCGAAATCCACGGTGACCGCAGCTTTGGCGACGATGCGGCGATGTTTACCGGTATGGCTCGCTTTAACGGTGATGAAGTTCTGGTCGTCTGCAATCGCAAAGGCCGCAACGTAAAGGAGCGCATGCAGTATCGCTTCGGTTCTCCGGAACCGGAGGGCTATCGCAAGGCTCTGCGCGCCATGAAGATTGCTGAGAAGTTTGGCAAACCTGTGTTCAGCTTCCTTGACCTTGCCGGTGCCTATCCCGGTCTGGGCGCAGAAGAACGCGGGCAGGGCGAAGCAATTGCCCGCAATCTGATCGAGATGTCTCGACTACGCGTTCCGACGATCACTGTCATTACCGGTGAAGGTGGCTCAGGTGGAGCGCTTGCTCTGGCCGTTGCGGACCGCGTGCTGATGTTGGAGAACGCGATCTATTCCGTCATCTCCCCCGAAGGATGCGCTTCCATCATGTGGAAGGACGCCTCTAAGCGGCAGCAAGCAGCGGAAGCCTTGAAGTACACCGCTCCAGACGTCTCGCGACTGGGCTGCGTGGATGGTGTGATTGCCGAGCCCGCAGGTGGCGCACAAGCGAACCAGGACGAAGCGATTGCGTTGGTCCGTGAAGCGCTGGAGAAGAATTACGCGGAACTGCGGTCTCAATCGGTGGACGAACTACTTGCAGCACGCTACAACAAGTTCCGCAATATTGCTGCGTTTTACGCGACGGCCTGAGGCTGCCTTCGTCTAATACCGGAACCCCTCTGGGAAGGCGTACGGATGCCATTTGCAAAACACTCTCTGCACAAACCATCACGTCCAGCGGCGACATTTCTTTTGTCAGCCGCATGGACCGTGCTTTCGCTGCTTTCTGCAAGCGAATTGTCGCAGCTTGTGCCAGTGATATGGGCCGATTTTGCACGCGAGGTGATTGCTGCGCTTCTGATGCTTGGCGGGTTCTATGCCATGGCACGATTCTGGGTGCCTGACCTGCGACCGCTCAGCAGTCTGGGATTTGTACGCAGACCAGGTATCGAAGGAGAGTTTGGGCGCGGCATTGCGCTGGGGTGGGGCATTGCGATTGCGTTGGTCCTGCCAGCGCTTCTGACAGGCAATCTGTCCATGCAGTTTTCTTTCGATGGACAAACACTGCTGCGGACGTTGTTGAGCATCGCTGTTCTGACCGCATTTGCGCTGGTGGTGCAACTGGTGCTCTCTGGTTTGCCGCTCCGTATGCTGGTCAAGGCTTCGAGTCCTGGCTGGGCTGCTGCAGCGGTCATCTTCGTTGTAACCATGCTGGCCATCACCGGCACTGCATCTCAGGGAAGAACGCTACCGGTTATGGTGCTCGCCGCATCGATTTTCGTGGTAGGGTTTCTGCGGACACGTGCCCTCTGGTTTTCGCTGGGTGTTCAGCTCGGTTGGTCCATTGTGCTGCAGATACTGTTCGGTTCCAGCTCACCATATACACCGGTCACCTTCGGAGTGGTTCAAAGCGGTGCGGAGGGCCCCATCTGGTTTACTGGTGGCCCGTTTGGACCCGAAGCATCCCTGATTACAGTTCTGGTTCTGATCGTCGCGCTCGTGGGAGCGTTTCGCCTCACCAAGGACTACGCCTGGCATTACACATGGCAGCCGCTTGAGGGTGCTGGACATCCGATGGATGTAGCGCCGCCGGCAGAACATCTCCGCGAGGAGAAGCGCCAGGCAGCTGCTGCGCCACTGATTCAGATTGGCGGATTGCAAACGCCACAGGCTCCCTATAACGAACGTAGTGACCCCGCGTAGCTCTTTTTAGACCACCCGGCGCACCGGACTTGCATATTGGCATGTATTAGGTCTAGAGTGCGTGTCATCGGGGTGCCGCGTCATGCGTCACAGAATTGCCGCCGTCTTGCTTGGTATCACTGCCGCGAGCAGTTGCGCTCTTTTTGCGCAACAGACACAAACCGTGGGACCGCTACCGCAGCGAGATGTGTTTGTGGTTGGTCCGGACACTTCAGTGGGCGACCCACTTCGAGACTTCAAGCCCACGCGCGTTGAATACACGCAAGACCCCATGGACATTGGGGGCAAGCGGGAACTTGTGCGCATGCTGCTGATGGAGCAGGGATTCGCACACCGCTCGTTGCCACTGGGTGCGCCGGGGCTGGTTCTCCATGCAAACGGACGCCTCACGGTCGACAACGACAGCCTGAAAAAGCGCATGTTTAAAGACGGCATGAGCGCGGCTGCAGGCGATCGCATCATGGTCACCGACATCAACATCCTCGGAGATCGCATTGACATCGATATCAACGGCGGCCCCTATCTGTCGCATCGTTTCTTGCGCCATATCTCCATCAACGACGTACCGCTGGCGGGCGACGGCGTCATGGGTGAACGGCCCACGGGAACGCGCATCACGTTGTTATTCGAAGGTAAAACCCCGCGTGTATCCGCAGCAGAAGTGAAGGCGCTGTTGGAACCTCTTCTGGACTTTGGCTTGAAGACTTCAGAGCAGGCTTACGCGGATACGCTTCCTGATCCCATCCGCAACGCCATCCTCGAACACGAAGTTTTAGTCGGGATGAATAGGCGCATGGTGCTGGCATCGCTGGGACAGCCGGACAGCAAACTGCGTGAGCGTGCCGCGGAAAGCAGCGACGGAGAAGTCTTTGAGGAATGGATTTACGGTAAAACACCGCAATCGATTCGATTCGTACGTTTCCGTGGTGACCGCGTCGTCCTGATGAAACTGGCTGCGCTCGGCAAGCCGATTGAAGTGCATGATAAGGAAGAGCTTGCAGGATATCGCGACCCCGCCCTTACGCATGAAGTATCGCTCGGCGATGCAAAGGCGGGAAGTGAGGAAACGGAATCCAAGCCAAAGGGTCCTTCCTTACGACTTCCTTCTGAGAGGCCTGCGGATCAGACTGCTCCGACTCCCGCAAAACCCAAAGCAGATAAGGTTGCAGTGAATGATGCGCCTCATCTGCAATAGCTTCCTGCTGAGATAGAATGAAAAAGTTGCGCGACAGGGCCTGCGATCTCCACGTGGCTGCCCGCAGACCGACTCATTGTCAGTCGGGACCACTCGCGAATCACATTTTCCGGCGTAAGGAAGACGCCAAAGTGAAGGGAACTACCCATGGCGAAGATTGCCAAGACCGGTGATCGCAAGAAGGCGATGGACACCACCAAGAGCACGGATTGCCCGAAGTGCGGCAAGCCGACCCGTATCGTGAAGCGCGTGAAGGACCGCGATCGCGGCACTCCGGGCGGCATGTATATCTCCTGCTCTGCGTGTGACTTCTTCGAGCGTCTCTAAACAAGCGCTTGAACACAGAAGGTAAAAGCCCGGTTCTCACCGGGCTTTTCTGTTTTTGGATCGTGGGCTAGGCCGTCTCAATTTCTTTTAGGATGGCTGCTGCCGCTGCTGCAGGATCAGCCGCTTTGGTGATGGGGCGGCCTACCACCAGCATGCTCGCACCCCGGCGAATCGCATCGCCCGGCGTAGCAATGCGGCTCTGATCATCTGCCAACGTTGTGTCTGCTGGTCGGATACCCGGCACCACTAGCAGCGCATCCTTGGCTTTGCTGACACGAAGAATCCCAACCTCTTCTGGAGAGCAGACCAGACCATCAATGCCCGCAGCCGTGGCCATCTCGCCCAGCAAAAGCACTTGGCTTGCAGGCGACGCATCAATACCGGTGGCCGTTAGTTGATGCTTGTCCATGCTCGTCAATACGGTAACCGCGAGCAGGCGAGGCGCATAGTCCAGTTCGTCGGCAGCACGTCTAGCTGCTGCAAGCATGGCGGGCCCGCCCGATGCGTGCAGTGTCAGTAATCCAGCGCCACTCGCGGCGGCGGAGCGCACCGCACCCGCAACCGTATTCGGAATATCGTGAAGTTTTAGATCCAGAAACACCTCATGCCCACGGGCACGAATCGCTTCCACGATGGAGAGACCTTCCGCCAGATACAGTTCCAAACCGACCTTGAACCAGCGGATTTGGCCGTTGAGTCGTTCGACCATATCCAACGCTTGCGTGCGATTCGGGAAATCAAGGGCCACAATGAGGTGATCGGCTGGCTTCATGCCTTCAGTGTAGCGGCTATCCTGAAAAGGATGAATACTCTGCCACAGAAGACGGCCCTTACCATTGCGGGTTTTGATCCGTCGTCTGGTGCAGGGATTACTGCAGACCTGCAGGTATTCGCCGCACATGATGTTTTCGGCATATCTGCTATCAGCGCCCTCACTGTTCAATCAACATTGGGCGTGCGGAGGGTCGAGCCAGTAAATGCTTTGTTCTTACGCGAAACGCTAGAAACGTTGCATGCAGATCTGCCAGCGGACGGTATCAAGATCGGCATGTTAGGCGGGGCGGAGCAGGTAGCCGAGGTTGTTCGCTATCTCAGCAGCTACGAAGGGAAGCCACCGGCGGTTGTTCTCGACCCAGTCATCCGCTCATCCTCTGGTGCGCCGCTACTGGACGTGGATGGCCTGCGGCTGCTGCGAGACGAACTCCTGCCTCTGGTGCAGGTTATTACGCCCAATGTTGGGGAACTTGAGCTCCTGACTGATTCGTCGTGTGATGATGACGCCGGAATTCAATCCGCCGCAGAACAACTTGCGCAGCGGTTCGGGTGCGCCGTCGTTGTGACCGGAGGAGATCGAGAAAAGCCTGACGATCTTGTCTTGGCTGATGGCGTTTGGACACGATTGAGTGGAGAGCGTATTGAGACACGCGCAACGCACGGAACTGGATGCGCATTTTCTTCTTCAATGCTTTGTCATTTACTGCATGGCTCGTCCGCAGTCGATGCAGCGCGCAAGGCGAAAACGTTCGTAACGGAAGCCATGCGTTCAGCAACACCGCGCGGCGGGGGACGGGGTCCCATGAACCTGCTGTGGCCTATTTTGCGACACGCACCTCACTCATAAATCATCGCTGCGTGCCGATGAGAGTGACATGTCTAGCGCTGCCAATATTCTCGCCGCCCCCATGCTTCCGTGCCCCCAGTTTGCACCGAAGCTGCCATCGCAGCAGCCACAGCGTTCTTCGCCCGAACGCCGCAGGCCGTCACCGTCGCAAGGACGCGCATTGGAAATCCTGAGTCATGCCATTGAATACCTGGTGGATTCGCGGCTTTACGAGACTTGGGATTCGCCCGCCGATGCAAATGCGGTTCACATGCTCATGGCATGTTCTCGTGCTGTTTTTTCGGATTGCGAAGAAGTCATGAACTGGCAGCAACGCCTCCAGCGTACGCTGATCCGACGCCTACATTCCGTGCCCAACCCCACTCGCTAGGCAAGCGTCAGCTTGGTAAGCTGAAAGCATGTCGGAGCCGATTGTTGTTACGCTCAACGGGAGCGAACGCCACCTCACCGAATTGGGCCAACAGCCAACGGTTGCAGAACTCATCGCTTTCCTTGGGTTCCGTGCAGATCGCGTCGCATTAGAGCGCAATGGCGACATTGTGCCGCGCTCCACATGGGCAGATACGCATCTGATCACTGGTGACAGGATTGAGCTGGTTCATTTCGTTGGTGGTGGGTGCTAACGCCTTCCAGCGAGACTGTTTTGCAGCAATGTCTCCCAACGATCTCCGTAGGTTTCCCATCCACCGATATGCTTGACCCGCTCCAGTCCAGCGGCCCGCAATCGCTGCTGTAAAGCAGGATCCTGCGCGATTCGTTCCATTCGGTTCGTCAGCGCATCCACGTCGCGGATAGGGACGATAAATCCTTCCACTTCGTCGTGAAACAAATCTTCGCCGCCAGTATTTGTGGTGGCTAAGACAGGGCATCCGCACGCAAGTGCCTGGCCTTGAACCAACGCCAGACCTTCTTCAATGCTTGGCAACACTAGCAGATGACTGCGACTCATCATCTCTGCCACCTGCTGCTGAGGAAGGATGCCTGTGAATTCAACGTGCTCTTTAGGTAACCGCTCCAACACCGACGGAAACTCACGGCTCATCCCGCCGACTATACGCAGCCGTTTGTTCGGGTGACGTAACCGCGCGAAGGCCTCCAGCAGGTAGGGCACACCTTTGCGTAAGCCCACATTGCCGACGAAAAGAATCTCCAGGCGATCTTTAGGTGGGTCGCCTGTGGGCTGGAAGCGTTCCAATCGCACGCCGTAGGGGATGGTGTGAACTTTGGAAGCGGGTATGCCCATCTCCACGAAGGATCGCGCCGCGAAGCTGGATGGCACCGTAATGCCATCTGCCATGGCATAAATCTCTTCCTCACGCGCTGTATCGCGCGGGTCGCTCACCGGTGTATGGACGCCCCAGCGCCGAAATTCAGCGGAGACAATTTGTTCCTGGTACCGCTGGTGCGACGAGCCGCGGTCGCAAAAGAACATTCCGCCACGCTGTTGCAGCAGACGGCCAGCCTTCAAAGACGAGCCCGAAATGCCAATTAGCGCATCACAGTCAGGCAAAGTACGAGTCGTGTATTCGTCGAAGCTTAAGGCATTCAGATAGCCGGTTATATCTTCCACGGGGCGCGGTAGGAGGCCCGCACGCTTCATCAGGAATTCGGGAGTATGAACCCAAGGAAAGGTCCGAACCTTGTCGTGCGGCAAGCCTTCACGTTGAATCCGCTGCCAGGGCCAGGTGGAGTAGATTCGCTCTAAATGTCCTCGGCGATGAAGTTCGCGAGCTAGATCAAAGTGGTGAAAGACACCAAAAACTGTTTGGACAATTCGCATGCAGGCTTCACCGGATGGTAGCAGAGCTATCGGCGATGCAGTGTTCTAAGGGGTCGGGGAACGGTAGGAGTAGCGATCCGGGAGGCCGAAAGCCGCGCACCGCCATTAGGACGCAAGCCAACTATACAGAATATGCATTATCGGACGTAGTATATGTAAACGGCTTTTTTACCTAGACTTCCAGGCTCGCGTATTTCTAAGACCCCCCCGATTGCTATCACAATCCATCAAGGCACGAGCCCCTCGTCGGAAAACGACTCATCCAACATTGCGCCGCCGCGAAACCTGTAGAGCCATCGAAACGTATGTCACCGCAGAGATGCTGTTACAGGAAAATCTCATACCGGCTTGTGCCTCCTCGGATATCATTCGCATAGTGGAACATCTACTCAATCTGTTGTGGTTTACCGTCGTGAGCGTCCTCTTCGCTTGCACGGTTCTGTGCAACCGTCGAGGGATGTTGCGGTGTTCGCTTCCTGTGGCGCTTGGCGTTGTAGGGCTGCTGGCAATTGTGCTGTTTCCAGCTGTGTCCATGACGGACGACCTTCAGCGCGCCAAAATGGCTGCGGAAACTTCCTGGCAACAGGCGGATGGAGACATCTTTCCCGGATTACGTCCGGGAGGCGCCGCCGTTGCTGTCGCATTGCTTCCCTTCCTGCTTCTGGCAATGTTATTTGGCGCTGTCATGCGCCGGATGGAATCGCTGTTTCGCCGGCGTCAAGACTGGCCGATTTATGAGCTTGTTGCCATCCGCCCGCAGTCGCCGCGCCCGCCTCCTTCTGTCTGCATCGCGTAGCAGCATTTCGAATCTCATTTTTCCCATCTGGAAGTAGAAGCATCCGCAATCGTTGTTAAGCGCGGAGGAATCGATATATCTATGAAACGAATCTTGCTGTCTGCGGGACTGGTTTTGCTGTATCCCGCAGTGTATGCACAGGTGGCGGCATCTCCTCCAGCCCCGCCACAACCTCTCACACTGCAGCAGGCAGTGGACTATGCGCGTTTGCATAGCCCCGGCTTGCTGGGTGCTCAGGCACATCTATCCGCCATCCAAGCGAATGAAATCACCGCTGGACTTCGCCTGAATCCGAACCTTGTGGCAGAAGGCACACAGATGAGCCTGTCCAATAACGACCCGAATGGGCCGCCCTTTTATGGGGTTGGGTTGCAGCGGACTTTCGAAGTCGGTGGCAAACGCTCCCTTCGCATTGCGGCTGCAAAGGCCAACACCGGCGTTGCTTCTGCGCAGGTTGACGACCAGAAGCGCGGTCTTGACCTCGCAGTAAAGCAGGCGTTCACCGGAATGCTGCAAGCAAAGCTTGCGCTTACGATTGCCAACGATAATCTTGCTGACTACCACAAGACGGTAGACCTGATGAAGGTTCGTCTGGATGCTGGCGATGTAGACCGCACCGATTTCGAGCGCGTGGAACTTCAACTTGCTGGTTTTGAAAACGATCAGACGAATGCGCAGCTAAATCTGACGCAGGCCAGCGAACAGCTGCAAGTGCTGCTGGGCGAGCCGTCGGTACTTTCGACTTTCGACATCAGCGGTTCACTCGATCTTCCCGCGCTTGGCAGCACCGTGGAGCAACTGGAAAATGCAGCGCTGGCCGCCCGGCCGGATCTGGTTGCGGCTCAGCGTCAAGTGAACGCGAACGAAGCCGCGATTCACCTTGCCGACGCCATGGGTAAGACCGATCCGCAGTTCGGTGTGGAGTATGAACATAGCGGCACAGCCAACACCCTAGGCGCGAACCTGCAGATTCCGTTGCGCATCTTCGATCGCAATCAGGGCGAGAAGGAACGTACGCGCCGCGAGGCTGACTCGAGCCGACTGCTGCTTCAGCAAGCGCGCAATCAGGTCATCAGCGACGTCGATCAGTCTTATGCCGCGTACCAGGCGGCTGTGCAGCAGAATGCGCGCTACCAGCAGAAGTATCTAGCGGAAGCCGCGCACGTCCGAGACAACATTCAATTCGCCTATCGCAACGGAAACGCCACGCTGCTGGACTATCTGTCCGCATTGCAGGACTACCGTCAGACAAATCTTGCCGCGCTAAATGCGCAGGCCAACGCGCAGAATGCGCTACACCAGCTCTCATACGCTACGGCGACCGAGGTGAATCCATGATGAGGACGCGAAGCGTCGCCCTGCTGTTGTCTGCCACTTTAATGGTGACCGGCTGCAAGAAGAAAGAAACTCCTGAGGCAGATCTTCCTGCCTCAAACATCGTCACCACCACGGCGCGCAGCACCACGCTGAATGATTCGCTCGCGGTGCCGGCGCATATCGAAGCGAACCCCACGCAGACGGTGCATATCTATCCGCCGCTGTCAGGACGTATCGTCGAAATGAAAGTGGTTGCGGGACAAGAAGTTCATAAAGGACAGGTTGTTGCTCTGCTTCAGAGCGGCGATGTTGCCTCCGCGCGTTCTGACTTCGAAAAGGCAAAGACCGAATCGGATCGTGCTGATCGTGCATTAGCACGCGGCAAAATCCTGTTGGATCATGAAGTTCTTTCGCAAGCCGCATACCTCGAACTGCAAGCTACCGCGGCATCTGGCCATGCCGAGTTGGAGCGCACCCGCCAACGTCTGCACGAGCTCGGGTTTAGTGAGAACGGAACGTCAGATGTTGCGCCCATCACCTCCCCCATTTCCGGCACTGTGATCGATGTAGGCACGGCCAATGGTGAGTTGCAGAAATCGGTGGACAACGCGACGAACGGCATTGTCACCATCGCAAATCTCGACTCCGTCTGGATCGTCGGCGAAGTCTTTGAACGCGACATCGCGTTGCTCAAGCAATCAGAGAACGTTGATGTCACCGTACAGGCGTATCCCAACGAAACGTTCCACGGCAGGGTTGCCAACGTGGGCGATACTTTCGATCCAACAACGCACACTTTGCGTGCGCGTGTTGTCCTGCCAAACCCTGGCCATCGCCTGAAGCCCGCGATGTTTGCGAGTCTTAAGATTGCACGTCCATCGCAAAACGCAGTAGTCGTGCCAAACACCGCAGTGATTCACGATGGTGAAAGTACTGGCGTCTATGTGAAGGGCGCAGATGGCAAGTTCAATCTGCGACAAGTGAAGGTGGGCGCTGCACACGGCGACGACGTTGAGATCCTCAGCGGTCTGCAGGGCGGCGAAACCATCGTGAAGACGGGTGCCAGCTTCCTGCGCGCACCGGCGACAGGAGACTAACGCGATGTCTGCTCTCATTCGCATTCTTCTGCGCATGCGCGCGCTGGTTCTGATTGTGCTGGCATGCATGCTGGTCGCAGGAACCTTTGGCGCCATGCAGCTTGACGTCGAGGCGTATCCCGACCCCTCGCCACCGCTGGTTGAAATCATCACGCAGAATCCTGCCTGGTCCGCCGAGGAGATGGAACAGCAGGTTACGGCGCCCGTCGAAACTGCGCTGTACGGCGTGCAGCATCTCGATGGAATCCGCTCTATCTCCATCTTTGGCCTCTCCGATGTGAAGCTGTACTTCACCTTTACGAGTGACTATTTTCACGACAAGCAGGAAGTGCTGGATCGTCTGCAACTGTTGCAGCTTCCCAATGGCTTGCAGCCGCAGCTTTCGCCATGGTCACCCATCGGCGAAATTTATCGTTATCAGCTAACCGGCCCGTACACGTTGTACGACCTCACAGCCACGCAGGACTGGCTCGTGACGCGTGAGATGAAGCAGGTTCCCGGCATCATCGACGTCACCACCTTCGGCGGCGATGTCAAGCAGTACCAGATTGAAGCCGACCCTCAGAAGCTACTGGCACACGGTGTAACGTTGCCCCAGGTTACGGCTGCGGTGCAGAACTCCAACGCCAACGCGGGTGGCAACTACATCTCACTTGGCGAACAGAGTGTCAATGTACGCGCTGTCGGCCAGTTGCATACGGTGGACGACATCAAACAGGTCGTCGTCGCCAGCAATCGCGGCGTACCTGTTCTTGTTGGCGATGTTGCGGATGTGAAGATCGGTTCGCAACAGCGCATGGGCAAGATCGGTCGCAACCATGATCCTGATGCGGTGGAAGGCATCGTTCTGCTCAACAAGAACGAAGAGTCAATCCCCGCTCTGGAAGCTCTTAAGGTTAAGATTCACGATCTGAATCATGGCCTGCTGCCACCGGGCATGCACATCGACACCATTAGCGATCGAACCAATCTGATCGATCGCACCGAACACACGGTGAAGCATGTCATCATTACGGGCCTCGTGCTCGTGACTTTGATCCTGCTTTTCATGCTCGGCGATGTACGCACGACTATCATCGCTGCGGCAACGATTCCCTTCGCCGTGTTGTTTGCGTTTTCGATGATGGCCATGACAGGCCATTCCGCAAACCTGATCTCCATCGGCGCGATTGACTTCGGCATCCTTGTCGACGCTTCGATCGTGGTGCTGGAAAACATCCATCGCAAACTGTCGCGGCGATTGCCGGAAGACGATCTTGCCACCCTCATTATTGAGGGTGTGCAGGAGGCATCACGTCCTGTTCTCTTCTCCACTGTCATCATCCTGGTGGCATTCATTCCGCTGTTCACCATGGAAGGTGTACCGGGCAAGATCTTCGCGCCCATGTCGGTCACGTACGGCTTTGCATTGATCGGAGCGCTACTCTTCGGTCTGGTCTTTGCACCGGTGCTTGCAATGGTGCTGGCTCCGAAGGGACCACCGCCAGCACGTCCGGAAGAAGACGATGCACATGCTGGTGAAGGTACATGGCTGTCGAACTTCTTCCGTCATCACTACAACCGCATCTTCTCGCTCACCCTGCGTCGCTCCAAGTTTGTGTGGGGAGTCGCGATCATTGCACTCATCATCTCGGGCTTCATCTTTGTCTACGGAGTTGGTGGCGAATTTATGCCTCCTCTCGAAGAAGGCAACCTGTGGGTGCGTGCAACGTTGCCGCAGGATGTCTCCTTTGATGTGGCTTCCACCACAGTCGACAGTCTTCGCGAAGACTTCCAGCGTTTCCCTGAAGTGAAGCAGGTAGTCTCGCAACTTGGCCGTCCGAACGACGGAACAGACGTCACCACCTTCAACAACCTGGAATTCCTCGTTGATCTAAAGGACGAAAGCACCTGGCCTGCAGATGTCCATGGCAGCAAGGAGAAGTTGATTGAGCAGATGCAACACGCGCTCAGCAAATATCCCGGTGTCGTGTTCGGCTTCTCTCAGCAGATTCAGGACAACGTGGAAGAAGCCATGTCCGGCGTGAAGGGCGAGAACTCACTGAAGATCTTCGGTGACGATCTCGACCAACTCTCGAAGCAGGCTGTCGCCGTACAGAACGTGATGGAGAAGGTGCAGGGTGTACAGGACGTTGGCATCTTCAAGGTCGATGGCCAGCCGTCGTTGGTCATTCGCGTTGATCGTGCTAAGGCCGCACGCTACAACATTGCTCCTGCAGATGTGAACGCTGCGGTGCAGGCTGCCGTGGGCGGGTCGGCTGTCACGCAATTGATCGAAGGTGACCGTCGCTTCGATATCACCGTTCGTTATCCCAAGAGCTATCGCGATAATCCTGACTCGGTAGGCAAGATTCTTCTTCCCGCCGGCGATGGATCTTCCGTGCCGCTCAGCGAGGTCGCAGACATTGGCGTGCGCCAAGGCAGCTTCCAAATCTTCCGTGAAGCGGGCCGTCGCTACATTCCCATCAAGTTCAGCGTTCGCGGACGCGATCTTGCTGCGACAATCACCGATCTGCAAGCGCAGTTGAAACAAAAGATTCAGCTTCCCAATGGCTATACCTACGCATGGGCTGGTGAATTCGACTCGTTGAAGAAGGAGCAGAAACGACTGTCAGTGATCATTCCGATCAGCCTGCTGGCGATTCTGATCCTTTTGTATACGCAGTTCAACACGTGGCTGGATGCGGTGATCGTGCTGGCGACCCTTCCCTTCGCAGCCATTGGCGGCATTCTGGCATTGCTCATCACACACACATCGTTTTCCATCTCGGCAGCGGTAGGGTTTACATCGCTGACAGGTGTGGCAACGTTGGGTGCTGTGGTGTTCCTGTCCGGCATCCGTCGGGCACAGAAACGTCATGGTGCACGTCATGGCCTCCGTGAAGGTTGTCTTGATGAAATGCGGCCGGTTCTGATGGCATGTATGTCGGCTGGCCTCGGTCTTCTGCCTGCTGCTATCAGCAACGGTATCGGAGCACAGGCACAACAGCCACTGGCTCGTGTGGTGGTGGGTGGCATGATCACCACTGTCTTCTCCATCCTGTGCCTTACCCCACTGATGGCTCGAAGGCTTCCAAAGAACTTCGAAGAAGAAACCGTTTAAACCATTTATCGTCCGGCAGGCGAAGTCTTAAACTTCCCTACCGGACGATTTTGTTCTTTGCCGCCGTTCTTAGACATCGCCACAACAACATATTCGTTCTAACACCACTGGCTGGAACATCTGATTGTTCCAGCCAGTGTACGTATGCGTAACCAAATCCAGATACTTGAACCCACATTTCGCTACCTCTTGACCACCAAGAGGAATTCTGCGACCCTTTGACCATCAAGAGGAGGCACCTCTTGACGGTCGGGAGGAAGTTACGCATGGGGCAGCAAGACGTAGTTCAGGGCACTCTGGAGATGCTTATCCTGAAAACCCTCGCCCTGGAACCGACACACGGTTATGGCGTTGCCACTCGTATTGAGCAAGTCAGTCAGGGAGTTTTCCGCGTCAATCCTGGTTCGTTGCTGCCTGCATTGGCACGTATGGAGCAAGCCGGAAGCGTGAAGAGCGAATGGCGCAATAGCGAGAACAACCGTCGCGCAAAGTACTACAAGCTCACCGCTCGTGGACGCAAGGCGCTCGCAGCAGAA
This sequence comes from Terriglobus roseus, assembly GCF_900102185.1. Classification (NCBI taxonomy): domain Bacteria; kingdom Pseudomonadati; phylum Acidobacteriota; class Terriglobia; order Terriglobales; family Acidobacteriaceae; genus Terriglobus; species Terriglobus roseus. Next base: position 1,899,722 of record NZ_LT629690.1, read on the forward strand.
GAAGAGACATGGAACCGCCAGGTCTCTGCGATCGCTCGCATTATGACCAACGCCAAGGCCACATCTGAAGCCTGATCACTTCGTCCCGCAGTCACGAGGGCCCATCATGCCGATGCTTAGCAACCTGATCCGTGGACTAAAGAGCCTGCTGCGTTCTGACAACGTGGAACGCGACCTTGACGACGAACTACAGGGCTTCCTCGATGAGTCCATTGCTGACAAACAACGACGTGGACATTCGCCACAACAGGCTGAACACCTGGCACGCGTGGAAATGGGCAGTACCAACACCGTGAAACACCACATACGTTCCGTGGGATGGGAGACACACATGGAGAACCTGCTGCAAGATCTTCGCTACGCCATCCGCACGCTGCTTCGCAGTCCGGGATTTACCGCAGTCGCCATCCTCTCACTGGCACTCGGCATTGGGGCCAACACCGCCATCTTCACACTGCTACGTCAGGTAGTGATGCAACAGTTGCCTGTACGCAATCCCCAGGAGCTATTTGCCTTCGGCATAGGCCAATCCGGTGGAATCCTTGGCGGCGTGGATATGGGAACGGCCGACCTGTTCACCTATGACTTCGCCAGGCACCTGCAAAAAGACCCCGGCCCATTCCAAGGCATAGCAGCCTACAGCAGCTTTGCGCCAATGGTGAATGTTCGTATCCCCGGCCTCGCCAGTGCTGTTCAGGCTCCCGGCAAGCTGGTTACTGGCAACTTCTTCCAGGTGCTGCAAGCAGCGCCACTGCTGGGCCGCACGATTGAGAGCTATGACGCCACCGCTCCCGGTAGCAACGCTGTAGCCGTCATAAGCTACCACTTCTGGATGCAATCTCTGTCCGCTAACACTGATGCGGTTGGTAAGAGCATCACGGTGAACGGGCTTCCCTTCACCATTGTCGGTGTCATGCCGGAGCCATTCCATGATCTGAAGCAAGGTGCCCGGCAAAATGACTTTTGGTTTCCCGTTACGATGGCAAGCACGATCATGATGCAGCCTGACATACTGCATCCGGACCACTTCTTTCTGGACATGGTGGCTCGACGGAATCCGCAGAATGCTCTTAGCGCAGACCAGCAGTGGCTTGACCGTCAGATTCGTACGGAGGTGCGCACAGCAAGTGGCACAAACATTCCTCCGGCCCGCGAACAGGAGATCGAACACCTTACCGTACGCCTGACACCAGCAGACAAAGGCCTCTCGTACCTTCGTAGCCGATATCGCGATTCCCTGCTGATTCTCGCGGTCATCGTCGGGGTAGTGCTTCTGATTGCATGCGCCAACCTTGCCAACTTCTTGTTGGCACGTGCGATTGCTCGCCAACGCGAAGTCACCACACGACTGGCGCTGGGTTCCAGTCGTGGCCGTATCCTCGGCCAGAGCATTCTGGAAGCTCTGCTGCTATCGCTTACGGGCGGTGCACTAGGCCTCGGCGTAGCTTTTCTTGCGACACGCGCGTTGATTGCGTTTGTGATGCACGGAGTCCCTGCCAGCATCCTTAGCGCACATCCTGAGGCTTCGGTGCTTGCCTTCACCTTTGCCATATCTGTCATTGCAGGACTTCTTTTCGGATTGGCTCCGGCATTGCAATTCGCACGCTCATCCAACGCGACAACACTCGCACCCGGCGCACGAACATCTGCCAGCTCCGACGGCAATTCGGCGCGCTTCTGGCCGAAGGCGTTGATCACTGTGCAGGTCGTTCTGGCGCTTCTACTGTTGGTCGTCGCGGGCCTGTTCATACGCACGCTACGAAATCTGCAAAGCCAGGACCTGGGCTTTGAACGCACTCACTTACTCGTCGCTCAGATACAACCGGATATCGCAGGCTACACACCCGAACGTCTGCCCGCACTTAATCAACGGCTGTTGGAAACCATTGCTGCAGTCCCGGGCGTGCGATCCGTTGCACTCGCCGATGGTCCGCCCATTAGTACTTCCTCCTGGCGCTCCAGCTTCCATCCCTCTGGCTACACACCGGCACCACGTGAGGAGGTGGGCGCTACGCTGCGGCGCGTTACTGGTCAATACTTTGAAACAACTGGCAACGAGATCATTGGCGGTCGCAGCATTAATCCCACCGATACCGCCACCAGTATGAAAGTTGCAGTGATCAATCAAGCACTTGCCGATAAGTACTATCCGCATGGCAACGCCATAGGGCAGACGCTGCAGATTGATCTGGACACGCCCGGTGCATGGCGCATTGTGGGTATCGCTCGCAACTCACGCTCGCTCGATCTGCGTTCCGCTCCAGAGCCTTTGGTCTATCTTCCGCTCTTTCAACTCACCGGCACTGAAGGCAAAGGAACGCTGAACTCGATAGCGCCTACCGTGCTGGTCCGTACCGCTGGCGAACCGTCAGACATGACACATTCATTGCGTAATGCGATTGTCTCCGTGGATCCCAATCTTCCGTTGCTGCAGGTGCACACCATTCAAGAACATCTGGGTGATTTCACCAGCACTGAGACCTTGATTTCAAGGCTGACATTGGCCTTCGCTGTACTCGCGGTTCTTCTTGCAGCCATTGGTCTGTACGGCGTAATGAGTTTCAACGTGACACGGCGCACCAACGAGATCGGCATTCGCATGGCATTAGGCGCCAGCAACTCAGGAGTTCAATGGATGGTGCTTCGTGAATCTCTGCTTCTGCTGCTGGGAGGCCTGCTCTTGGGACTCCCACTCACGCTGATCACTGCACGCCTTCTGCGATCGCAGCTATACCAGATGAGTCCGTTCGATCCCATCGTATTTGCCGCGGCCACCCTTGGCATTGCTGCAGTCACCATCGTGTCGGCGTGGTTGCCTTCACGACGCGCTGCCGCCATCGACCCGATGGTAGCTCTGCGTTACGAATAAAAACGCAAAAGGTCGCCAGACCGTTTCGCGACTTTGATTTCAGGGATTTAAGCGGAAGGTGTGGCGGAGAGACAGGGATTCGAACCCTGGATACCTTGCGGTATACACGCTTTCCAAGCGTGCGCCTTAAGCCACTCGGCCATCTCTCCGCTTCTTGGCTATCTTAGCATGCTGAGGCGTGTCGCTGCTTGTCGCTCGTTTGCGTGTTGCCATCTTCCGCGCCGTAACCGTTAGAATGGCCGCGCATAGCATTCTCAGGAATCGAAGGCACTCTGTTCATGCGCTGGCCAGCTCCCACTTCCCTTGCTGCGATCGTCTCCGTCGCAGCCCTTCTTGGTGCAAGCCGCCCAGCGGATATCGCCTTTCGCGTGCAGATGATCGACCCTGGCTACGGTGAGACGGTGACCGTTGCAGACGTGAACCGCGACGGCAAGCTGGACATCGTTTCGGGAGAAAGCTGGTATGAAGCGCCCGGATGGACGAAACATCCCCTACGCTCCATCAACTATGCCAACGGATACATCGACAACTTTGCTGACCTTGCAATGGATGTCGACGGTGATGGCTGGACCGACATCATTCAGTTCAGCTATTTCGCGCACAATATCGTTTGGCTGAAGAACCCTGGCAAGGCGGGTGGCGAATGGAAAGCAAGCGAGATCGATAATAGCGGTCCTACAGAGTTCGCCTTTCTTGTTGACCTTGATAACGACGGAAGAGCTAACGAACTACTACCGGAATTCGATCGCCCCAATGCCCCGGCAGCATGGTTTGAGCACCGTGATGGGAAGTGGATCAAGCATGTTGTTGCGCCGCAGAGCTATGGCCACGGCATCGGTGTTGGCGATATGAATGGTGATGGCCGCAACGACATCCTCACTCCTAAGGGTTGGCTGGAAGCGCCAATGGATGTCCGAGCTGAGGGCTTTTGGAAGTTTCACCCCATGGACTGGGGATGGAAGTACATCCCCCCTTCGGGCACACCTGCGGATGAAGTGAAACCTTCAGCTGCCGCGCAGCGTGCCGGAGCACAGTTTGGCTACATGTACCTATTGGACATCAATGGCGATGGCCGCAAGGACATGGTGACCGGTATGGCACACGACTACGGCTTGGCATGGTACGAGCAGACCGCAGATGGCCATTTCGTTCAACATGTGATCGATAGTTCATGGTCCCAGGCGCACGCATCACAGTTGGTCGACATGAACGGCGACGGACAGCCGGACCTTGTAATCGGCAAGCGATACTTTGCGCACAACGGAGGCGATCCTGGTGAGCGCGAACCGGTAGGAATCTACTGGTATGAATGGCGGAAGGTATCACCTGCAACCGCGCAGAACGGCGGGGTGGAGTGGGTTCGCCACATCGTTGATTACGGAGGGCGGATGGGCGGCGGAGTTCAAACAGTAGCCGTGGACATCGACGGCGACGGCGACATCGACCTGATCAGCGCAAACAAATCGGGATTGTTTTTGGCAGAAAATCTCACCAAGTCGTCAACGAAAAACACACGCCGTTAGTTTGATCCACGAAGCAGCGGCTCTGATGGGTCGGCGTCCTGCCAGAGGCTTTTCAAATCATCTTCAGCGCGACTCGCGTTCGGATCGTCGCCCATCGTGCGATAAGCAGTCGCCAACCCTGCCTGTGCCACGGGATACACGAGTGTCCCTGTGAGCAGTGCCTCGCCGCGCCGTGTAAGCGCAGCTCTGAAATCCCCGATAGCGAGAACTTGCTGACCAAGCTTCAGATGCGACTCGCCACGAAGCAGCGTAGCCACGGTGGATTGTGAACTCGTCTTGTCTTCCTGCAATAGGTTTAATGCTCCCTGCGCGTCGCCCGTACTCCACAGCAGCGCGGCGCGGATCAATGTCTGTTGTGTTGGATCAGCAAGAGCATTGTCGGTGGAGTGCTTGCACCATGCCTGTGCAAGACCCGCATAGAATTTCGCGCCGTCACCTGCATTTGCCACAGCAACCGGTTCGTTGTGGCAGTGCCCAGCCATTGCTTCCATGGCGTCTAATCGTGCACGCAAGAGCAATGCGGACGAGGCAATCTCCGGCTGCCCACTCAGTCGTGTAACCGCGGCAGCACCAAAGCTGTGCGCCTCAGCAAGGCGGCCACGATCTCCCAGGTAACTCAGGTAATACCAACTGTCGTTAAACGTATTGGATGCCGCGGCGGTTGCAGCCCATTGCGTTTCCGCCGCACGGTCGCCCCGTAGATACGCGGCGAGTAATGCCAGCCCTGGCGAAGCCGCGTTTAAGCCTGCAGCCCTTCCTTGTTCTTTCTGAGCCGATTCATAGTGCGCTTGCGCGATCATTGCCTCTGTCGCTACTGATACGGCGATGCGTCCAGCAGGATCGAGTTCAACGGCAGTCGCCCCCGTGCTTTCAGCTTCCGCAGTACGCCCAGCTGCAAGGAGTGAACGCACCATCGCCACTTGAGCTTCTGGTTGCAGGCTGCACAGATTGCTCCAGGCTTGTGCGGCTTCCGTTGTCGCATTCGGTGTGTCTGCTGTTTCGTAAGTGATGCGATTTTGCTGGCAGGGACTCCCCTTGGTTGCGGCGGCTTTCAACGTAGCCGCTGCATGAAGGCGCTCTACCTCCGCGCCTGATTCGCGCAAGGCTTCCACAAGTGCGAGTCGCGCAGGTACAAAACCCGGATCATCTGCAAGGGCGCGATTCAACTCGTCAATCGCATTCGTTATCTGACCAGCCCGCAGATAGGCCATCCCTTTTGCGTACAGGCTTAACGCATTGAGTGAATTCGTAGCCTCGCTGGCCAACGGCACAGTATTCGCGGCCGCTTGATCCGGGCTTTCTCCAAGATGCGTTCGCAGCGCTACAGCAAGGCGGCTCAGTGCGTTTGGAATCTCCACTGCGGACGAGGCATCTACGTCTTCTGTCGCCAGATTCCCGCTGTCTGATGTCCGCAGTATCTCCGCGTGGATGTGATAACTGTTGCCATCGCGCGAGATATTGCCGGTCAGATACGCATCTGCACCACTTCGCCGTGCGATATCCAGTCCGTCAACATCATTCGAATTCAGCGCAGGCGCATATCCCGTCACATGTAGCGAAGGCATTTCGCGCAACAGAATCTGCATGGCAATCGCAGGAACATCCTGCAGAACGTTATCGCCGGTGTTGTTATCAAACCGCGTCACCTGCAATCCCGTGCTGACCACACCTTGCCCACCAACCGCACTCCCGCGCTGACGCAGGAACAGAAAAACACCCACTGCTGCCAAAATGACTGCTACTGCCGTGGCCGGAATCCACCAGCGTACGCCTCCGTCCACGGCCTCATGCTCAGACAAAGAAGTGGAAGTAAGAGCTGGCTCACGTACCGCATCTCTTAATGCAGAAGTCCTCGACGCGGTATGTAAAGCGGATGCTCTGCTGCCCGACGGCGCATGTCCACGTACGCTCCTTGCAGTCGGATCAGACACCGTTATGGGATCACGAGATAGTCGGGCAGAAGAAGCGGCGCGGGCATGCGAGGAAGTTGATACCGGCTTCGAATTGCTGCGCGGCCAAGAACCTGAAGGTTCCTTCAACCTTCGCAGTTCCTCAAGTAACGCGTTTGCAGAAGGAATACGATTCTCGCGCTTCTTTTGCAGAAGGTGCCGAATGATGGAGTCCATCCCCGGCGACAATTCCGTATTGACCTTACGGGGTGGGATCGGATCGGACCCTAGCAGCTCCGAAAACACAACAGCGCTGGTTGCACCGCGAAACGGAACGTCACCGGTCGCCAATTCATACAAGACTGCGCCCAGCGAGAACAAATCGGAACGAGGATCTAAATCTTCTCCGCGTGCCTGCTCGGGCGACATGTATTCCACTGTGCCTACGGTTGCACCAGTACGCGTCAGCCCCGAAGGTCCAAGCAGAATCCGATCGTGCTCCACCTTCGCCAGGCCGAAGTCCAATACCTTGAGCTGCGGCTCGCCATGAGGGCCATCCACCAGGAAAAGGTTCGCCGGCTTAATGTCACGGTGCACAATTCCCTTCGCATGCGCCGCAGCCAAAGCTTGCGCTGCTTGCGTAGCAATTGAGATCAGTTCCTCCTCTGACACAGGCACGCCATCGTGCAATCGATCCTTGATCGACTCACCATGCAGCAGTTCCATCACCAAGTACGGATCGCCATCCTGCTCGCCAATGTCGAAGATGGTGGAAATGTTCGGATGATTCAGCGAGGAAACGGCGCGGGCCTCGCGCAGAAAGCGCTCGCGTGCACCAGCCATTTCCAGGTTGCGATGCAACACCTTGATGGCAACGTCGCGCTCCAGTCGACGATCCCGAGCACGATACACCGCTCCCATGCCACCAGAGCCAATCTGTTCAAGTACGACGTAGGGCCCGTACTGTCGTGGGCCGAGACCCTCCATCTGATTCCCTTTCCCCATTGGAATGCGAATCGGAAAGTATCACTGGAAGCTAGAGCTTCCGCGACACTTATCCCCTAGCCCACGGGCCAATCATATACTGTAGATGCGTCGCAACTCCCTGCTGCGATGGCAATTTCCACCCCAAAGTCTCCCTCCTTTGTGTGAGGCGAAATCGACCGTTCATGAACGCTTTCAATCCTTCAGCTTTCTGTCCCTCGCCCTCGCCGCAGGTCCTCATGATCGATGCGGACGACACACTGTGGGAGAACAATATCTACTTTGAACGCGCCATCGAACAGTTCATACGCATCGTTGATCACGCAGAGCTGAACGATGCAGAAGTACGTTCGGCTTTCGATGCACTGGAAGCCTCTCGCGTGCACTCGCACGGTTATGGCACCAAAGCCTTCCATCACTCGTTGCTTGCCAGCTACGAACATCTCACCGGCTCGATATGCACCAACGAGATTGCAACTCAGCTTGCAGGCTGCGCGGAGAGTATTCGTTCAGCAGATCTCACTCTGCTGGATGGCGTACAGGAGACGCTTCCCCGTCTCTTTGAGAGGCACACCGTGATTCTGGTCACCAAAGGCGACCATGAAGAACAGCACGGCAAGCTATTGCGTTCTGGACTTGCCGATCACTTCCACCATGTAGAAGTACTGCATGAAAAACACACCGCAGCATACGAAACACTGTTGCAACGCTACGACTGCGACCCCGCCCATTCCTGGATGATTGGCAACAGTCCGCGCAGCGATACCAACCCCGCACTCGCTGCCGGAATGCACGCTGTATACCTTCCGCATCCCAGCACTTGGGTTCTGGAACGCGAACCCATTGGAAGCCCAAAGGCCGGCCGACGACTGTTGCATCTGGCAAACTTTCGAGAGCTTTTGCACCATTTTGGGTGAAGCCATTTCTCTGCTATACTTCGTTCTGGATGGCGCACACGCCGGACACGCAGTAAGTCTCGTGTAACCGATGCGGAGGTGGCGAAATTGGCAGACGCACTAGCTTGAGGTGCTAGCGGGTAATTCCATACGGGTTCAAGTCCCGTCTTCCGCACCACTCCACACTTTTCTAGAAAGAACAGCCTGAACGGCAACACACCTGATGACCTTCCTCGTAGCATTCCTCATTGTTCTTCATGTGATCGTTTGTCTGTTCCTGATTGGTGTTGTCCTTATTCAGCAGGGCAAGAGCGCCGATCTGGCAGGAGCTTTCGGCGGAGCCGGATCACAGACAGCCTTTGGTCCGCGCGGCGCAGCAAACTTGCTGACACGCCTTACCACCTGGTCCGCAGTTCTGTTCATGCTCACGTCGATCAGCCTGACGATTCTGATGTCGCGCACCAACGATCGTTCGGTACTCTCCGGCATCAAGACACAGCAAACCACACCGAAGAAGTAATCTCGGAACGTACTGATTTTTGGAAGGGTGTGGGCGCTGCCTACACCCTTTTCTCATTGCCCAGGAGGACTTCATGCAGCGCGAAACCTTCCCCGTCGCCCCACTTGGCTGCAACTGCTCCATTCTTTTCGATTCCGTGACGTCGGACGCCACGGTCGTTGATCCGGGCTCAGACATCCTGCGCATCGTCGGCTTCCTCGCCGCCCGCAATCTCAAGCTGCGTCAGATTGTTGTCACACACGGCCATTTGGATCACATTGCCGGAGCAAAGCTTCTGTCAGAGCAAACCGGAGCACCGGTCGTCTTCCATCCTGCGGACATCTTCCAGCTTTCGTGGATGGAACAGCAGGCCGCATGGATGGGTGTTCCCGTCCCCAAAACAGGACCGCCTGACATAGAAGCACTCGAGGGCATGAAGCTGCAGGTCGGCTCCGAAACCGGAGAGGTTCTTCACACTCCGGGCCATACGGAAGGCAGCATCTCGCTCTACTTTCCGCAGAGCAGCCTGCTGCTGGCTGGCGATACCCTCTTCCGCGAAGGTATCGGTAGAACAGATCTACCAGGCGGCGACGACAAACAGATCATCACTTCTATTCGCGAAAAGCTGCTTCCGCTGCCAGAGAAGACTCGTGTCATCGCGGGACATGGTTCCGAGACAACCATTGAACATGAGGCTGTGCGAAACCCGTTCCTTCGATAATTCAGCTACTTAACGGCGTTTTCAAAAGTAATGCTTGACGAGAATCGTGCCCTGTTTATTAGGTTGATTCCTTACGGTTGAGGCAAAAACTTGCGATTGCCAAAGCCGTAAAGGCGGAGCTTCACAGTACCGAGCGCCTCATGCCAACGGAATTGAATACGTTTCTGCCATCCGTACTCGACTGGCCACAATGATGCGTGGGTACGCCACGAGAAGGCCAATGGGCCCTTATAGCGCTCAAGGATGAGTGCCGTTCGGGGCAGATGATACGCGGAGCTGATCACCTCCGCGGAATTCCATCCCTTTTGCTGCATGATCGCGCGGCTATACCAAATGTTCTGGATCGTGTCCTGCGCCTTGTCTTCTTCAATCACTGCAGTCGCAGGAACACCCTCGCGTTCTGCCAGATCCGCCATCACCTTTGCTTCGACAAAGTGATTATGGGCTGGGCCCCCCGTCATGATGATGTTTGGAGCCACACCGGCGCGGTACTCTCGCACGGCTTCTTCCACCCGTTCCCGCATCTCCGGATCGGGCGATCCATCAGCCTGTGCAGGATGTCCCAGGACGATCAACGTATCGAAGTGGTTTGCGTCGGTATTGTGACTGGAAATCGTCTCGTATGAGACGGTCGGCACAAGGAAATACAGAAGAGCGGCACAGACGACAATGCCCAGAAGCCAAAGAGAAAGGCGGCGCATAGGCCAACCCTAGCACGCCGCCCTTCTCTATTGATTTTCTTTTCTCTTACCGGCGTGACTTCTTCGCAGGCGCCTTCTTTGCGGGCTTTGCCACGACCTTCTTGGCTGGTGCCGCCTTCTTCACAGCTTTAACCGGCACGGCCTTTTTCACTACCTTGGCCGGTGCCTTCTTTACTGCTACGACTTTCTTAGCGACCGCCTTGACCGGCTTTGCTGCTACAACCTTCTTGACTGGTTTAGCAGGAGCCTTCTTCACCGGGGCTGCTTTCTTCACGGGCTTAGCAGCAACTTTCTTCACGGGCTTAGCAGCAACCGTCTTTGCAACGACCTTAGCAGGCGCTTTCTTTGCCGGAGCAACCGGCTTGGCAGCTACCTTCTTCGCAGGAATGGCAGCTTTGACCGGTGCCGGTGCTTTGGCCGGAGGAACCGCCTTCTTCGCAGGAGCAGCGGGCTTCGCGGCCACTACAGGCTTCGCTGCTGGAGCCGTCTTGGCAGGTGCCGCTGCGGGAGATTTCTTCTCCGCAACGACCTTCGCTGCCTTCTTATCTTTTGCTGCCTTCGTCGGAAGCGGAGCCACTTTTTCAATCGGCTCTTCTTCGGTTGGCTCAGGACCACGGTCTGGGCCGGTGAGGTCTCCCTCTTCCGTCAGTCCGGTCTCGAGGCCAGCCAATTCTTCTTCGGCAGCAACGGTAAGAGGCATACCTTCGAAGTCGGAACCATCGATATCGAGTTCCGCAGCCTTCTTCTTGCCACGTCCCTTGGGTTCCTTGCGCGCACGAGCGCGGCGCAGGTTTGGCGGCGGCGGGGGCGCCGGAGGAGAATACGGCTCAAGGAACGCCTTCATCTCTTCCGGAGTCGCAAGTCGCCCATCCATCAGCTCAAAGAACAGCTTATCCAGGAGTTCGTTGTACCCCGGCAGATCCGGAGTGATACGCATCTCCGTCAGCAACTGATACGGGATACGCTGCCGCGCATTCGGAGATTCCGTCAGGAAGGTCTTCAGACGTGCCTGCACTGGAGCGCTCTTGCTGCTGAAGTATGTAGCAAGAACCAGATCCGGTTCAGTCGCGTGAAGTAACTTCCAGGCAGCGGACGGTGTGGCGGCCTCTTTTGCGCTGAGTTTCGCCGCGAAATCCTTCACACGCGCATCCAGAGCCTCAATCTCACGGACAAATCCCTGCCGTGCGACCAGTTTCTTCAGCGAAGCAACGTCCCCAGAGGACATCTTGCCCGTTACAAGCGGGAAGGCGATGGCGGCAATGTGGCCCAGAACGCCCTGAATCTGCAACTCACCCTGACGGGTATACAAGTCTGAGAGCGAGGTGGTGTTTACCTTCGCCGATTGCAATGCTGGGAACAGGTGCTGCATCCAGCCTTCGGTTTCCAGAGCACGAAGCACGCGGACTGGGTCTTCCTCGTGGAAGATCTCTTCCAGCTCGTATCCCTTATTCCAGGCACTCAGAGCAGAGATGTAACCCTCTTCCTTGGCGGTTTCGTACCGCTGGCGGGTTTTCTCTTCCAACTGCCACCCCAGACGCGACATCAGCCGGGCAGCGCGGATCAGCCGCGAAGGCTCCTCAATGAAGCCATAGTTGCTGACCAGGCGCAGTTCGCGGTTCTCGATGTCCGCAACGCCGTTCAGCGGATCCATCAAGAGGCCGTAGGACCCCTCATTCAGAGAGATCGCCATTGCATTGGCGGTAAAGTCGCGGCCACGGAGATCGTCGATGAGACTTCCCGGCTCGTATTTCGGCTTCCCCGGCTTCGGCCACGAAACGGCAACGGCCGAGCTGAGTTCCAGCCGGACACCACCGGAATAGGTCAGGAAAAGCTGATGTGCGGGTGCATTCTCACCCACAATCTCGAATCCAGCGGCCCCTAAGCCTTTTCGTATCTTGGACAGATCGCCCTGAATGGTCAGGTCGAGGTCTCGGACAGAAGCGCCCGCCGTCAGATCGCGGACTGCGCCGCCCGTGAGGAAAATCGTAGCGTCGCTCTCGCGGGCAATCGTGCGGAGTGCACCAACGGCCTTCTGCTGCGCGTGCGAAAGGCGGTTTTCCAGCAGATAGATATAATCAGCCATGTACCGTTCCAGTCTCCAAAGCGCCGGTCCAAAGTGGCCTGCGCGTTGCCGGTAAACAGCGCCAATTCAGCATGTTAGGCGGCGCTGAAAAGCTCAGCACAAAATCTGAGTGTAGCATGCTGCTGTCGCCCTGAATACCCCTCTGCACACATTTTGTTGCGGGCAGAACGCTATAACGCCACAATAGCTTCGACCAGCCATAATCAACAGGCGGAGTCCAAACGGGAGAGCAATGGCGGGATCGCAGAAAAAGGTTGTTCTTCGCCGCTTCTCGCCAGGTCTGTTATGGGGCTATCTACCCACCAGCGGCTTCGCCCATGCCGGCTTTCTGGATTTGCTGGACCTCAGCGGCAGGATTCAGAGCATCCCTCTATCCGACGTAAAGTATGCCGCCTTCGTGCGCGACTTCAACACGAACGACACCTCTGCCCCGGAACGACTGCTACGTAAGACATTTCTGGCGCGCCCGCGAACTGAAGGCCTCTGGCTGCGGCTAACCCTCCGTGATGGTGACCGGATGGAAGGCATGGCTTCTTTAGATCTCACCCTTGCCGATGGTTGGGTCGAGGACATGGGTGTTCAGCTTGTGCCACCCGACATCCGTGGGAATACACAGCGGCTTTACGTTCCCCGCGCGGCCATCGACCAGATGGAGGTTCTTGCGGTTGTCACCAGCCCGTCGAAGCGGAAGACCTCCACTCCGATGCCGTCGGAGGAAACGCAGCAACCAGACCTATTCAGCATGCCGCTACCGCCTGACTCGCGCACCCACTAGCGAGTACGATGGACGGCATGAAGCTAGGGGAAATTGCGCAACGGTTGGGTGCCGAACTGGTAGGTGGCAACGGCGATACAGAGATTACAGGAGTCGCCGGGATTGAACACGCTGGCGTTTCGGAAATCACGTTTATCGCCAATCCGAAATACGCCGCGCAGGCAAAGACAACCAACGCCGCCGCCATCCTGGTAGAGCCAGATTTCCCCGCGCTGGACGGCACGGCTACGCTCCGCATCAAGAACTGCTACAGGGCCTTCGCCCAGACGATCACGTTCTTCTATCACGCACCAAAGTACGCGCCGGGTGTTCATCCCACTGCGGTAGTTGATCCGTCGGCAAAGATCGGAACCGACGCCCATATCGGCGCTTATGTTGTGATTGGCCCTGACGTGACGATTGGCTTGGGAGCCGTCGTTCTACCCCACTCTGTCATTTACGCTGGCGCCACCATCGGCGACCGTTTCTTCGCCCATGCCCACGCAGTAGTGCGGGAATTCTGCCGTCTGGGCGATGACGTTGTCCTTCAGAACGGGGCAGTTATCGGCGCCGACGGATTCGGTTACGCTCGTGAAACGGCGGGCGGATGGACCAAGATCGTGCAATCCGGTGCTGCCGTTCTAGGCGACCGCGTCGAAGTGCAGGCGAACGCATGCGTTGATCGGGCCAGCATCGGCGAAACGCGCATTGGCGACGGTAGCAAGATCGACAACTTGGTACAGGTGGGCCACGGCTCCACCGTGGGACAGGACACATTGCTCTGCGCCCAGGTTGGCCTTGCGGGCTCAACCGAAGTGGGTAGCCGGGTCATCCTTGCCGGGCAGGTCGGCGTCGCCGGACATTGCAAGGTAGGCGATGGCGCAGTGGCCACGGCGCAAAGCGGCATTCCCAGCGATGTGGCTGCAAACAGCGTCGTCAGCGGCTACCCGGCCATGGACAACAAGCTCTGGCTGCGTTCGGTAGCAGCCTTTGCCCGCCTGCCGGAGATGGTGCGGGAACTGCGTTCCTTGCGTAAGGAACGATCCGAATAAATACCGGCGGGTGACTATGCCATGCCTCCCCGCATCAGACCTGTTGAGCGCATGGACGAGCAAAGCACAACAGCAACCGAGATCCCGACGACAACAAACGCAGACGGCGGACCGCGTGTCCGGGTTTTACTGCTGGACGATGACCCGGCCAACCTGTTGCTGCGTGCGGCAATCCTGCGGCAGAACGGGTACGACGTGCTTTCCGCAGGCACCATCGAGGAGGCAAACGCCTACCTTGAGCAGACGGACATTGCGGTTCTTGACTATCACCTGGGCCACGGAAAATTTGGTACCGCGGTCGCTGCAAAGCTCCGTCAACGCCGCCCTGAAGTTCCCATCATCATCCTCTCGGCCACGTTGGAGCGCCGTTTCGGTGGTGTAGAGGATATGCATCTTCTGAAGGGCCACAGTTCCGCGGAAGACTTGCTTTCTGCCTTACGCGGCCTTGAGGCTAAACGCCGCGGTGCGCCAGTGGTAGTGAATGCACGCGAGTTCTATTACAGCCGCATTGCCATGGCGATTGGGGTGGATGTTCTGGTGCAGATTCTGGATCCCGAAGGCACATGGCACTACGTAAACGAAAGCGCGGCGGCGTACCTTGAGAAGCCCCGCGAATGGTTCCCGGGACGCAACATGTTCGCGGAGATGAGCGATATTCTCCGCGACTGGCGCGATGTTCTGCACGCCGTCTCCACCACACGCGAAACATATATCGATCGCACACGCCGTGGCCTGCTGACGGAACCCCGCCCTGAGGAAGTGTCGGCTACGTGGTCGGTGCTGGCGTTCCCCATCATGCTGCACGATGGCGGCAGTGGCGTGGTGCTGAGCGCACGCATTCTGGAACGCAATGGTGGGACTCCTATCTTCGTCGCGTAACATTCGCGTCATCAACCTGCTAACCTCAACGTATGCGCCGTATCGCTGCAGCCTCGTTCGTCAGCGCCGTCTTTCTCACCGGCTGCCATTCGCATTACATCCAGACCACCATCACCAACCACTCTGGTGCAGACATCAACGTGGTGCAGGTGGAGTATCCCGGAGCCACCTTCGGGACGCAGCGCATTGCGAATGGGAATAGCTTCCATTACCGCTTCAAACTGCTGGGCACCGGCGATCTGAAGCTGACGTGGACAGATGCCTCCTACCAGGACCACACATTAAAGGGACCGCACCTGAACGAAGGCCAGGAAGGGACGCTTGTTATTGAGTTTCCTTCGCAGTCGCAGGTTACATTCCAGCCGGGCCTGAAACCGTGAACGATTCCCTTTCGCAAGAGCGCGGCTTTTTCATAACGTTTGAAGGTCCTGATGGTTCTGGCAAGACGACCCAGATTCGTCGCACTGCTGAATGGCTGCAGAAGCGTGGCATCGATCCGGTGTTGCTGCGACAGCCTGGTGGCACGCCGTTGGGTGAAAAGATTCGTGCCATCCTGCTCGATTCGCGCGCGCAGGATCCGGTATCGCCTCTTACAGAACTCGCGCTGATGTTTGGGGACCGCGCGCAGTCAATTCACGAGATCATCCTGCCTGCTCTGCGCGAAGGTCGCGTCATCCTCTGCGATCGCTATACCGATTCCAGTGAGGCGTATCAGGGTGCAGGGCGTGGCCTTGGCTCTGAGCGTGTTCTCGCCATACATCGCGCTATCTGCGACGATCTGCAGCCGAACCTTACCATTCTTCTGCTGCCAGATGTGGAGAAGGCGCTGGAGCGGGCGAGCCGACGCAATCAGCGGCACATCCAGCAAACAGGCACAGATGAAAACCGCTTTGAAGCGGAAGGCGAAGCGTTCTATCGTCGCGTTCACACTGCCTACGTAGACATTGCAAAGCGCGAACCCAAACGCGTTGCTCTCATCGGCCCCGGCACAGGTGATGATGGCATCGAAGCCATCGCATCAAGGATTCGCGAGATCATAACAACGCGTCTGGAAGAGCATCTGCGCATCGGTTCTCGCGTCTAACTGGCAATGGCCGACGGTATCGACTTTGAGAACAGCTACGTCTTTCGTCCAGCGCATACGCTGACGACAAAGACCGGCGAATGGCGCATCCCGCCAGGCCTTCGCAAAACGTTGCCCTTCTATCTGCATAAGCCATGGGCCCGTCTTGGTAAGCCCATTCTGCTGTTTGAGTACATGGCGCAGAACTGTGGCCCCATCTCGCATTACATGCTGTTTGGGAATCACGTCGTCTTTCTGAACGATCCCGCCGCCATTCGCGAAGTGCTGGTCAATCAGGCAAATAAGTTTGTGCGGGAACGCACCATCACCCGGTTGAAAATATTGCTCGGTGAAGGTCTTCTCACCAGCGATGATCCCATTCACAAACGCTCTCGGCGCATCGTTGCACCGGCATTTCATCGTCAGCGAATCCACGATTACGCAGATGAAATGGTGCGTTCGACGCAGCTGTGGCGCGACCGTTGGCATAACGGCGATGTAGTGGATATGAATGCGGAGATGATGACGCTGTCACTGGACATCGTCGCGCGCACGCTCTTCGCAACGGAAGTAGACGATGATATTCGCCAGATCAATGAACATAGCAATCGCATCATGGCGATCTATAACTACCTCGTCAGTTTTCCAAACGCAGAAGCGTTTCTGAAGTACAAAATTCCCGTTCCAGGATTGCGCAGGTTTGCAAAGTCGCGAGCAAAACTTGATGAGGTGGTGAATCGCATTATCCGCGAACGCAAAGCAGCCAATGCAGCCGACCCTGAACACGCCGACCGGCACGATCTGTTGAGCATGTTGCTGGCATCGCGAGATGAAGATGGCTCGGCACTCAGCGACGAACAGCTTCGTGATGAAGTGCTGACCATCTTCCTTGCAGGTTATGAGACCACAGCGAATGCTTTGTCATGGACCTGGTATCTGTTATCGACGCATCCAGAGCAGCAGCAAGCGATGTACGCAGAGATTCGTGAAGTTCTAGGCGATCGCACTGCGACACTGGACGACTACGCAAACCTGAAGTACACGCAAATGGTATTCGCGGAGGCCATGCGCCTCTATCCACCTGCGTGGGCAATGGGACGCAAATCGATTGAACCCATCGAAGTCGGCTCGTATCGTCTCCCGCCCGGAACGCACTTCTTCCTTTCGGCATATGTTTTGCACCGCGACGCCCGTTTCTATCCTGATCCATTGAAGTTCGACCCACTACGCCACACCGAAGAGGAGAAAGCAAAGCGCGATAAGTTTGAGTTCTTTCCTTTTGGCGGCGGTCCCCGACAGTGCATCGGCGAGGGATTCGCATGGTTGGAAGGCGTTCTTCTGCTCGCAAACATTTCACAGAAATGGCGGATGGAATGGATCGCAGGTCAGCCCGTGGATGTGGAGGAGAAAATCACGCTTCGGCCTAAGTACCCGCTACGTATGACCCTGCACGCGCGTTAGTATCCAAATCGAAAATCAGGCAAGAAATTACCATCGCAGAAACTCGGCGATGCGTAATAGATCGGTATGAACGTCCTCGCGCATCTTCGTGTCGCGGTTGTCGCTTTTGCCGCTCTGTTCGGCACATCGCAGCAGACACCCGAATCCTTCGATGTAGTCGTTATCCATCCAAATCACACCGGCGAACGCAACACGCAACTGGACCTGTCGCGTCCGGGGCAGTTTATTGCAGTGAATGCAACGGCTCGCACGCTGCTGCGTAATGCCTATGGCCTGTTGCCATTCCAGCTTGCTGGCGCGCCGAACTGGGACGATGAAGATGCATTCGACATCCGCGCCAAGATTGATTCCCCTGATGTGATCACGCAGGCTCGGTTCAAGATCCTGCTCCAGTCGCTCCTTGCAGATCGTTTTCATCTGAAATCGCATTGGGAGACACGCGAATCTCCCGTCTATGTGCTAACTCGGGACAAGGGTGAGCCCAAAGTTACGCCTCGCGGTGACACGCCGGGGCATGGTATGAACACGCGTAAGACAGCAACCAGCGTGAACATGAAAGGCGATGGTGTTCCCATGCAGGAGCTGTCGACTAACCTTGGAAATCAGTTGGGCCGCTATGTGATTGACCAGACGGATCTGAAGGGAAATTACGACTTCGTTCTCAACTGGAGTCCTGATCAAAACTCAGACACCAACCTACCTTCGCTTTTCACTGCAATACGCGAGCAGCTTGGATTGCGGCTCGAAGCGCAGAAAGGGCCAATGCCAGTGTTAGTGATCGATCACATTGAGAAGCCATCCGACAACTGATTCCGTGGCGAACGAATCTATGCTGTCGCTGAAGTCGAAAGAAATGTATCCATGCCAGCAGCAGATAGTGGTCTTGAAAAAAGATAACCCTGCCCGTACTCGCAACCCATCTCTCGAAGCAACTCTAGCTGCTCTGCCGTTTCAATCCCTTCTGCAATCACGTTGAGATGCAGCGCGTGTGCTAACGCAATAATTGATCGCACCAGTGCGGCCTTTTCGCGGCTGTCCATCATGTTCATTACGAAGGAGCGATCTACCTTGAGACCGTCAAAGGGGAATCGCTGTAAATAACTAAGCGAAGAGTAGCCGGTGCCAAAATCATCGAGATCGAGCAGAACGCCCGTACTCTTTAGCTCTTCCAGTATCTCGTTGGCGCGTTCCGTATCATCGATCAACACACCTTCCGTAACTTCCAGAGAGATGCGTTGTGGCGGTACACCATGTTTCTGAGTAAGTTCGCGCAACATCCTGCCGAGTCGCCTGTCTACCAGTTGAAGCGCCGAAAGATTGACTGCCATGGAGACTTCATCGTCCACCAATCCGTTATCACGCCATTGCGCCAACTGCTCAATAGAGCGCGTCAACACCAGGGTTCCCAGTTCAACGATCAAGTCGAATTGTTCCGCAATGCCAATGAATTCTTCCGCGGAGATCATGCCGAACTTCGGATGATGCCATCGCACTAGCGCTTCAAACCCAATGACCTTACGCGAAGGCAGATGGAGCTTGGGTTGGTAATAGACTTCCAGTTCCTCGTTGGAAATGGCATTGTGAAGTGCGGAAGAAAGCTCGAGCTGACGAAGCATCCCATGCCGCATGCTTTCTGAAAACACCAGCCTATTGCCGCCTCCGTGCAATTTCGCCTCGCCCAAGGCAATTTCCGCGCATTGCAGAAGGTCACTGGAGCTTTTGCAGGGATGAGACCGCATGGCAAGACCAATGCTGACGGAGAGTGAGATCCGTTTATCGTCCACTGCGATGGAACTTCCGAGGAGCGCACTCAACTCTTCTGCAACGCGAAGTGCCTCATGCTCATTTCGCTTTCCGCCAAGGACCATCGCAAATTCATCTGCTGAAAGGCGAGCAGCCATGCTGTCTGGATGCACGGATGCTCGTTTGGAAAGCCGCAGTCCGACCTCTCGCAGAACACTATCTCCCGCCCCTCTGCCAAGTCCGCTGTTCAACAGCTTGAACGAATCTAGATTGATCACATAGACCGCAAAATTTTCCTCTGCATGCGACCCAGATTCCATCAGGCGCTCCAAATGCTCCAGCAGATGGGTTCTGGTGGCCAGACCGGTTAAAGCATCTACGGTCTTGCGTTCCGTGATGTCCACCATTGCTCCAACCAGCCGTGTCGGTTCCCCTTCACTGTTTCTTACAGCAATGCTTCGGTTCGCAATCCACCGCCAACGACCATCCTTATGGATGACTCGATACTCGGCATAAAAGGAAAGGGCATCCGTCGCATACATATCAGCGATGGTGTTGACTCGCGGTCTATCTGCAGGATGGATCTTCTTCAGCCAATCTTCGATACGCACATAACAGTCAACCGCTTCTTCACCGACAATGGCTCGCGCACGACCCGACAGATACAACGAATCATTCACGCAATCCCAGTCCCATATGCCTTCAGTGGCAGCCTGGGTGGCGAGCTTAAAACGCTCATTCGCCTGCACGATTTCATCGCCGATGCGCGACAACCGCTCTGGGTAGAGACGATGCTCCATGATCAGGACGGTCAGGGCTGCGAACTGTTTAAGACAGTCGCGCTCACGCTCTGAAAAATCTTGGCGCGGCTTCTGATCAATGATGGAGAAGCCGCCAAGCATCATGCCGTCGCGTCCCACCAGCGGGGCGCTTGCGTAAAATCGGATGTTCGGCTCACCAGTCACAAACGGATTGGTTCGGAAGCATTCATTCTCCTGCGCATCGGGAACCACCAATGGTTCGTTTTCCAGAATCGAATACGCACAGAACGAGGTGTCACGCGGAGTCTCGCGAAAGTTGACTCCGACAGCTGATTTGAAGAATTGGCGATGCTCGTCAATCAGTGAAATCAATACGATGGGCACCTGGAAGAGTTCCGCCGCGAGCCGCGTCAGGTAGTCGAAACCAGGTTCTGGCTCACTATCCAGGACGCAATAACTCTTCAGAACGCGAAGGCGTTCAGCTTCGTTGTATGGAAGCGGCGCAGGAACCCAGTCATCTGTTGAAGCCATGCGGATCAGCCTCCCGGCGCCTTGCGAAACTCAAAACATCGCAGAATCAACAGAGCAGACTCGGTATGTATAGCACACAGCATAAGGCATCGCATGGAATGTTGGGCATTACGCAAACGAGAAGCTCAAAGTGCTTCCGTCTAACGAATTTTTCGTGACGCCGGTATGCTGGAAGAGATGTTCCGCTTTTCCGATTTCGTGGGCAACACCGCTACGGTAGTGCATCTTCGCCGCGCCATTGCGTCAGGACGGCTGCCGTCCTCCATCCTGTTAAGCGGCCCTGCAGGCAGCGGTAAGTACACTCTTTCACTCCTGCTAACGATGTCGCTGCTTTGTGAGAATCAGCCGCGCGAAGCGCATGCAGATGGTGACCTTGCTGACTTCTGCGGACATTGCCGCCACTGCACACGGATTGCAGAGGCAATGGACCTTCCAGCGCTGGTGGATGCTGCCGTTGCCGCGCGTGAAGAGATGCGTGAGACGGACAAGAAAGAGACACGCGTCCTGATTCAGACACATCCGGACGTGCTGATTCTTCCACCCGATCCGCCACAGCTTCTGGTAAAGCTCGGGCAAGTCCGCTCGCTCATCCACAGCATCTACAGTCTGCCCGGCGAAACGAAACATCGCGTTTATCTCTTCCCATCTGCGGCTTTCATGAAAGAAGCGGCAAACAGCCTTCTGAAGGTGCTTGAAGAGCCGCCGGCCTACGCGCATATCATCCTGATGGCCGAGCATCCCGGTGAACTTCTGCCCACCATTCGCAGTCGTTGCGCGCCGGTTCGCCTCGGAGCCTTGTCTGCTGTAGAGATTGAAGAACTGCTCGCGACGCAAAAGCCTGAAGTGAAGCCTGCACAACGCAACCTAATTGCACGGCTGGCACAGGGGGCAGCGGGCAAGGCACTCAGCTTTGATCTTGAAGGTTATCTGACAGCGCGCGCGGATGCGATGGTACTGCTGCGCTCTGCTGTTCTTGATGCAGAACACACTGACCTGTTCAAGACAACCGAGACCTATCGCGCCGGTGCAGACGGACAACAGAAAACGCAAGCCATGCTGGCTGCATTGGCGGGACTGCTGGAGGATCTGTTGTTGCTGCGCAGCGGTGTGCCAGATCGCATCCGTAACGTGGATATGCGTCGCGATCTCGACACGCTTGCTGATTCCGTCACCTTTGAATGGCTCGAGAACGCATTGCGTGGCATGGACCAAGTCATCAGCGGTATGCGTCGGAATCTGCTGCGGTCACTGTCGCTGGACGCTTTCGCAGAAGGCATGTCCAGCGGCCGCCGATAAGCTACTTGTCGATGACAAAGTGAAACACACGAGTTGGTCCATCCTCCGGTAGCAGATACAGGTCATTTCCTTTGACTGTCATGCCTTCCGCGCTATAAAGACGGCCACGATCCGTCGTTCCTGATGCAAGCGAACGCACCGGCTTCAGCGACGGCCATTCGTACCAATCCACTGCGCCCGTGGTCTTCGTCAAATTGCCGCCACCCACCAACATCCCGTTGAGAAACTTGATGTCCTGATACTGGTTCTGCGATGGCGTATCGATCACGCGAATCACCTTGCCATCCATGCCGATGACATAGAGCTTGCGGCTGCTCCAGTTGCCCGCAATGAGCGAGTCTTTTGTGACCGCAACACAACCGACGTGATCCGCAACGGAAATCCTTCGTTTGACCTTCAGCGTCTTCTTATCCAGTTCCAGCAGTGTTGCGCTGCTGTTGGGCTTGTACTCCGCAACTGGAACCCAGATGGAATTACCGCTGATGGAGAAACCACCGGGGTGATAGCGCTCGCCATCGCTCACGTCCACCTGCCGCTCAAACGCGCCAGTCTTCCGGTTGAACTGATGAAGATAGCCTTTGCGCGCGCTGGAATCCACGGATGTAATCCAGATGTGTTCCTTATCCAGGTCAATGCCCTGCACGTGAAACACCGTGCCTTGTAGCGTTTGCACGTCTGCCATACGTGCATGCTCAATACCCTGAACCTGCGCGGCTGCTGGAAGCGACAAGCCGAGAACCATCACCATTACTCGCAACATCATGCGATCAGCATAAGTGATTCGGTAAACTGTCATTGTGCAGGTCAGGCTGTCTTCGGACAGCTTGTTAAACGGGGAAGCTGGTGTGAATCCGGCGCTGTCCCGCAACGGTGATGGGAAACGATTTCCCAAAGTCCGACTACCGGCCTGCCGCCACCACCATGGAAGCGTTAAAGCGCTGACCGTGGGTGCGCTTGAGGCTACCGCTCTCGTGGATTGGAACGGTGACCAATGCCTGCTTCCGTGCGTTTACGCGCGTTGTTGCACGCCTGCGCATGGGTGGTTCCCTCGTAATTAGGAGAGAACCAAGATGGCAACACAGGCACTAACACCACTTTCCAAGCTGAAGACAGCAAACCTCGGCTTCCCGCGCATGGGCCGGCAGCGCGAATTGAAGTTTGCTCTGGAAGGATTCTGGACGGGTAAGCGCACCGAAGCCGAACTTCTGGAAACCGCCGCTTCCCTTCGTGCAGAACACTGGAAATTGCAGAAGTCCGCAGGCATTGATTTCATTCCCACGAATGACTTCTCGCTCTATGACCAGGTGCTGGACACGCTGGTTCTGATCGGCGCCACACCGGAACGTTTTGGCAGTGGCAAAATCACGCTGGAACGCTACTTCAGCATGGCGCGCAACAGCAAAGAACAAACCGCCATGGAGATGACCAAGTGGTTCGATACGAACTATCACTACCTGGTCCCGGAATGGAGTGCGTGGCTTCCCTTCACTGTCGATACGACGAAACTTCTGAATGAGATTGCAGAGGCTCGTGCACTCGGCATTGAACCTCGTCCCGTTCTCATTGGACCGCTTACTTTGCTGTTACTTGGCAAGGGGGTGGATGGCTTTGATCCTTTCATGCTCACGGATAAGCTCGTGTCTGCTTACCAAGCTGTGCTTCACACGCTGGCCGAACAGAATATCGAGTGGGTGCAGATCGATGAGCCAATCCTTGCCACAGACTTGCCTGAAGGTGCAGCGGAGTTCTTCCGTCATGCGTACGCAGAGCTGACAAAGACGCCGGTCAAGCTGATGTTGACCACATACTTCGATCGTCTCGGGAGCAACCTCTCGCTCGCGGTTGAGGCGCAAACCGCAGGCATCCATATTGACCTTGTTCGCACACCGCGGCAATTGAACGAAGTTCTTGCTGCGCTTACCCCAGAGCAGGTGTTAAGCCTCGGCGTGGTGGAAGGGCGCAACATCTGGCTTACGGATTTTGCCGCTGCCCAGGAGTTCATCACAAAGGCTGTTGCGGCGTTAGGAGCAGAGCGCGTCATCGTTGCACCGTCGTGCTCACTGCTACACGTACCGCATGATCTACGTAGCGAAACGAAGCTACCTACGCGCGTTAAAAGCTGGCTGCGTTTCGCAGAGGAGAAACTCGCAGAAATCGCTGCGCTTGCTTCTTCTGAAGCAGCCGCTTTCACCGCAAATTTAGCTGCGATTGCAGATCGCGCGACTGCGGAATCCTCTACGAATCAGGAAGTACGTTCGAAGCTTGCATCGCTATTGGAATCAGACTTCGCACGTAAATCGCCTTACAGTGAACGCACCGACAAACAACGCGCAGAGCTTGGCTTGCCGCTTTTCCCCACCACAACCATCGGCTCATTCCCGCAGACGGCTGAAGTGCGTAAGCATCGTGCGGCATTCAAACACGGACACGAAAGCGCAGAAGCCTATGAGGCATTCCTGCGCGAAGCCACCGAACACTGCATTCGTCAGCAGGAAGAGATCGGCCTCGATGTACTTGTTCACGGCGAGTTTGAACGCAATGACATGGTCGAATACTTCGCTGAGTTTCTGGAAGGCTTCGTCTTCACGGAATACGGCTGGGTCCAGAGCTACGGATCGCGTTGTGTGAAGCCGCCCATCATCTTCGGTGATGTATCGCGACCACAACCAATGACTGTGAAGTGGTCAAACTATGCACGCTCCCTCACGTCACGCCCGATGAAGGGCATGCTCACCGGCCCCATCACCATTCTGCAGTGGTCGTTTGTGCGCAACGATATCCCACGGCAACAAACAGCATGGCAGATTGCGCTTGCGCTGCGTTCCGAGGTTAATGATCTGGAAGCAGCGGGCATTCGCATTATCCAGGTGGATGAGCCTGCACTGCGAGAAGGTTTGCCGCTGCGTCATGCCGATTGGGAAACCTATCTGGACTGGGCAGTCAAAGCGTTCCGGCTCTCCACAAGCGGTGTCGAAGACGAGACGCAGATTCATACGCACATGTGCTACTGCGAGTTTGAAGACGTACTGCCTTCTATTGCTGCACTCGATGCGGACGTCATTTCGATGGAGTCTGCACGTTCGCGTATGGAGCTGCTGGATGCTTTCCAAGCGCATGGCTATCCCAACGAAATTGGACCGGGCGTTTATGACATTCACTCGCCCCGAGTTCCCTCCGCTGAGGAGATGGGAGAGCTACTTGGTCTTGCGATCAACGTGCTCAAGCCAGGACAAGTTTGGGTTAATCCAGACTGTGGTCTGAAGACACGCGGATGGCCAGAAACGGTCGAAGCTCTCAAAAACATGTGCCAAGCCGCAGTTCAGGCACGCATCCATTTCACTGAGTAACTTCAACGGAGGCGGCGGATCATCATGGTCCGCCGCCTCGAACTCAGCGTCGTGTTGGGTTAGGTTATTTCAGTGTTTCGTATCTGGCTTCCGTGATTCGCCAAAGATTACGTAATCCACATCTGAGACTGCCCAAGGGTTGCAACATTCCCCGTATCTTGTTATCTTGAATAAGTGCTTCGGCGCGTGTGCACTCGTAGCTCAGCTGGATAGAGCAATTGGCTACGAACCAATAGGTCGGAGGTTCGAATCCTTCCGAGTGCACCATACCTTTTAGAAAGGCCACTCTTTGGAGTGGCCTTTCTACTTTGCTATCAGTTATTTCGCCTGGGGTAAGCCAAGGTCCGGAACGAGCGCCTTCCCGTCGATTCCCTGTGGCGACCATGCTGTCACAATCGCCTTTGCAATCTTTGCCACAGTGACTTCGCCTTCGTTGTCGACACTCCAGCCTTTGTCGGAGTTCTCGTACGTGTAGACCGCAAGAACGATGGGGCCAGACTTTGCTGCGATGATCGCTACATCGGAACGCGTCGCATCCAACGAGCCGGTCTTACTCGCAATGCCACTTCCCGCTTCCGTGTTATCCAGAGTCTCCAGATAACGCGGAATGGTATCGCGATAAAACTGATTGCGAAGCATCTCAATAGCTGCCTTGCAGGCCACCTGCGCCTTTGCAGGATCGACCGCAGGCTGGCCTGCGATGTTGAGATCGCAGCGGCCAATCTTCTCCATCACCGTGCTGATCTGTCGTGCTGTTGTCTTTCCCAGACCAAACTTCTTTTGATCTGCTGGCATTGGCCCGACGGCTGGTTTTGAAACCTTCTTGTATAGCCACGTCCGATCCAGACCAAGCGCCGTCATGTTGTCATCAACCTTCTTCGTGGTGAAGCGGTCAATCATCATGTTGGTAGCGGTGTTGTCGCTGACGATAACCATCATCGTGGCCACATCCTTCAGCGTGACGGTCAACGGCGTGTCGAAGAAATGCAACACGCCAGAGCCAGCCACACCCTCGCCCGGTTGTAGAGTCAACTTCTCGTTCCACGCAGCGTGTCCCAGGCCAATCTCACGCATAGCCGTCCACAGCATAGCTAGCTTGATGGTGCTCGCCGTCTGCACGGGTTGCTCCGCATCAATGGCAATCGTCTTGTCTGTGTTGAGTTGGTGGGCGTAGACGGCTACTTTGCCATGGTGCTGCGCGATGATCTGCTGTACCGCGGCGGTCGTTGCATCTTGTGGCTGTGCAATAGCCGCGGAACTGCACGCCAACAAGGACAAGCTCGCGGCATAAAGAAAAGTTCGAATGGTTCGATGAAATATGCGGGGGAACATGTCCGCAATGCTATCCGAGCAGCTTGCCTAAATCCATGCCACCCAGCATGCCCTGTGTCTCCGACTGCATCTGAGCGTCTGCCTTGCGACCGGCTTCGTTGATTGCTGCGGTGATCAGGTCTTCCAGCATTTCAATGTCACCGGAAGCAGCGGTCAACACATTCGGGTCCAGCTTGAGCCGCAGCAATTCCTTGCGACCGTTTACACGGGCCGTTACCAACCCGCCGCCGGAGGTAGCCTCAGCGGTGGTGGTGGCAAGCTTTTCTTCCATCTGGGCCTGCATGTGCTGCGCCTGGCCCATCATCTCCTGCAGTTTGCCGAAATCCATTGGAAGACTCCTAATCCTTTCGGAGATCGAACACTGTGCTGATCTCCGCGTTGAACAGCTTCTGTGCCTTCTGCACTGTGGGGTGATCCAAAGCCTTTGCCTGCACGGAACCTGAGCGAGGCTTCTTTGGCTCCTTTGGTTTGTTGTCGACTGCTGCGGGAACGACGCTGATCTTTACGCCGACCAAACCTTTTTCGCGAAGTGCTGCCTTGATGATCGCTTCCACATCCGCACGGAAGATCGTGCCAATCATCGGCTTTGAAAGTGAAACTTCGATCTTTACTTCACCGTCGGCGATGGTCCAGTGGCTCTCTTCCAACTGCTCCGCCGCGGAGTTGTTCTTCTTCGTGGCGAAAAGAGCCTCGACTGCAGCTGCCTGCAATTCCGCTGTTCCGGAAGCAGCAGCACTGGTGGCCACGGGTTGTGATGCAGGCTCCGTTGCCTCCGGATCCTCGTCAGGGGAAACAATGTTCTCCCACGAGGGGTCGTAGTTTTCATCGGCCTGTAGCGCAATGGCGACAGGTTCTTCCAAAACAATGGGCGACGGCGCCACATGGGCGTTCAGCCCTGTGCTTGGCTCCGGCATGGTGATGACGCCGGGCTGAGCCAACGGCGAAACATTCGACGGCTCTTTTACCGGCTCTGGAGCCAGAGCCAGGCTCCCTTCCGTCTGCGGTTGCGAGATAACGCTGGCCACGGGGCGCGCCGCTGACTCCGCCGTGTTGGAAGCGAAGGGCGATGTCGAAATGGAAGGTGCTGGGGCGGCCTGCGTGCGCGGTGCAGCAGGTTCAGGCGCTCCACTGAAGCGCGAAGGTGTGTTTGCTGGAGGTCGTGGAGCGGGCGCTGGAGCAGCAGGAATGGCCGCGCGTTGTGGCGGCAGAACACGCGGCGTGGAATTCCCCGATGTCTTCGGGAGCTGCGCGAGGAACTCCTCTACTGGCACCAGACGCTGCAGGTGTACCAGCTTGATCAGTCCCATCTCCAGGTGCAGTCGCTGCTCCTGTCGGAAGCCGAGGTCATCAAACGTCCGCAGCATCACATTGAGGAAACGCGTTAGCTCTTCTTCGGTGAACAACAACGCGGTACGTACCGCACGCCGACGCTCATCCGGGCTGATCTGCAGCAGGTCGCTGGAATTTTCGTCTTCGGTCAGCGACGCGATCTTTGCGACGACGCAATTGCGGAGATACCGCACGAACTGCCGTGCAATCTGCGAAGGTGAATTGCCTGCATCCAGAAGGCGTCCAGCGGTGGTGAGAACCGTAGCAGCATCGTTGCGCGCAACGAATTCCAGAATCTCTTCAAACACCGTGTTCGGCACGGTACCCATAAGTTCGCGGATTTCAGCGGCACTCAGTTGCGCCTTGCCGTCGATGACGGGAGCCGAGGCAATCGCCTGATCCATGATGGACAGCGCATCGCGCATGGAGCCATCGCCAGCTTCAGCCAACAGAGACAGTGCAGCTTCATCCGCAGCAACGCCTTCATGCGCGGCAATACCGCGCAATTCACCCAGGATGTCGTCCAGCTTTACGGCATGAAAGCTGAAGTGCTGGCAACGCGACCGGATGGTCTGCGGTATGTTCTCCGGTTCCGTGGTCGCCATCATGAAGACGATGTGGTCTGGTGGCTCCTCCAGCGTCTTCAGCAGCGCATTGAAAGCGGCATCCGTGATCTGATGAGCTTCGTCAAGGATGTAAATCTTGAAGCGATCGCGCGCGGGCCGATAACGCGCGGCATCGCGCAGTTCACGGATCTCATCAATGCCACGGTTGGTGGCGGCGTCAATCTCAATGACGTCAACCGCATTACCCGCACGGATCTCCAGGCAGGCATCGCATTTCAGGCAAGGCTCCGGCGTGGGGCGCTCAGGCGAACCAATTGTGTTGTGGCAGTTCAGCGCACACGCAAGGATGCGCGCGATGGTCGTCTTACCAATGCCGCGGTGTCCGCTGAAGATGTAGCCATGCGCAATGCGGCCCTGTTCCAGGGCGTTCTGCAGTGTTCGGGTGACGTGGTCTTGCCCCGCGACATCAGCGAAGCGTTGCGGTCGATATTTGCGGGCAAGAACCTGATACGGCATATCAGGGTTAGTGTACCGTCCTGCGCTGTGGGAGAACCGGCCGCTACCTGCGGCGCGCCGGCTTCTTCAGGGTCATGGGCAGTCCCAACTTCTTCCGCCGCCGCACTTCCGCCTCGCTGAACATGGTTCCCCGGCAGGCATCCGTGCTGCAGTAGCAGGGCTGATCGTCCTCGTCGGAATCGTAGAGGTGGTACTCGTAGGTCAATTCCTCACCGGCGGCAATGTTCCGCAGCGCCAGGATGTAGACGTGTCCCTCTTCATCTTCTTCTGTCTGGCAGTTCGGCTCGCAGCAGTGGTTGATAAACATGGCCGTACCGAAGCCGTCAATCACGGTATCGCGATCCTGCACGCCGAACAGATAGGTGATATCACGGTCTGCATAACGTTCATCCGCATCGGCTTTGGTCATGCGGGGGCCGTCGTATTCCGCCACGCGCGCGCCGTTGCGAATGGGGTCAAGGGTGTAACAGCCGCAGCCGTGAACCGGCGAGGAACGAAGAATCAACCGTGGGAGCATCGTTGCGCGAGTATACGGCAATTGCCGGTGAGGATACAGGTGCACTTCCGCACTGCCTGCGTCTAAGCTGATGACAGATCATGTTTCGCCGTGCGTCCATTCATCGTTTTCTTCCTCTTGCCGCCGCCGTGCTGTGCTGCGGCCTGGCCGTTGCGCAGCAGGACTCGAAGCCTGCGAAGAAGTGCAAGCCAAAGGACACCGCCTGCAACAACGCGCAGTCTTCGTCGGACACATCCGGCTCGTCCAGCCAGCCTCAGTCGATGCACGACCAATTTCCGTTCCCGACAGATGATTCGAAGCACGGTGGCGATGCAGAAGGAACGCCTTCAGCGCCTCCCGCTCCAGCCGCAAATTCGAACGGGCTGCCGCAGATGCCTACCGAACCGGTTCCTGACCCGCCTGCCGAATCGCAGAAGCCAATGCACATTCCGCGTAGCGGGGATGATGCAGCAGGTTCCAGTTCGAGTTCCGGCTCCAGTGGTTCCAGCAGCAGTTCCAGTTCGGCTGACGACGACAGCGACGTAGCACCGACCACCGAAGCGCCCAACGCGCCAGTGAAGGCCGCTCCGCTGAAGAACTACGGCGCCAAGGACAGCAGCGAGGTCATCCGCGAGAAGCTGGACAAGACGCGCGTTCCCGACGACATCAAGGTCGGCAAATACTACATGGACACGGGAAACGTGCAAGGCGCGTATCTGCGGTTTAAAGATGCTGTCGGCTATGATCCCGAAGATCCGGACGCACGCTTCTACCTGGCAGAAGCAGCCTCAAAGCTGAAACATCGCGATGAAGCCGTGGCCAATTACCAGGAGTGCCTAAAGCTGGATCCAGGTGGCGACCACGACAAGGCCTCGCGCCGTGCTCTGACGTCACTGGGTATTGCTGCTAAGTAGCTAAGCGGTCTCGCGAACAAGATTTTCGTTGTCGTAATCGTCTTCATCAACGACCTGAACGGTCGGTCTCGACACGGCTGCCATCGTCTCTTCCGTAATCAGAAATCGGCGGATGTAGTGTAATGGCTCTGCTCGTACCGCCATCTCGCGCAGATGAAACCGCCATACATCTTCCCTGCTGGAATGGCGCAGATGCGCCTTGCGATTCACCGTGAGACTTTGTCCGTTCGCAGTGACACGTTCAAAGGTTTGCGGCTCCACAACGTATTGGATACGCTCGCCGCTCTGGAAGAAGCTTTTCGCGAACTCATGGGAGAACAAAAGCATCTGCGCGCGTTTGCCTTTTGCGAGCCATTGCAGAGCTTCGGCATAGCTACTCCACGTCTCTCCGGTATTCTGCACAAACCACCGGCGAAACTCGAACCCCCGGGTTCGTCCCTGCCCGATCAGTAGATGGAGAAGTTCGCCGCGTGTCATTTCGAATATCTCCCAAGGTGCGAATAAAAATATGCCGTCGCAAGAGCCTCGTCAATCAAAGACCAGACACAGCCGTAAGCACCGCATCTGCGTCTACCCTTTTGTGACGATTCAAAAGAAACTTCTGACTACGGCATTGGGCTCACTCGTGCTGCTTGGCACCGCAACCGCGCAAGACACATATCCCCTGAATAACGACCCCACTGTACGTGAGGGATTTCAGCACTTCTACATCCTGGATTACGACGGCGCGATGCAGCGCTTCGAGGCCGTTCAGCGCGAACACCCGCAAGACCCAATGGTCGTGGGCTACATCCTGATGGACACAATTTTCCGTGAACTCTACCGACAGGACCTGCTGGACACCACCTATTATGCGCGCGAGCACTTTCTCAGTTCCGGTCATAAATCGGACATCCCGGAGAGCATGCGCAAACACATTGATGACCTGACGGATCGGGCCATCAGTCTTGCCGATGCACGCATTAAAGCGAATCCCAACGACAAAGACGCCTATTTTGCGCGTGGTTATGCCAAAGGCATGCATGCCGCATGGATGACGCTTGCCGACCACAGCTTTACCGGCGCGGCGCGCCAGGGACTTTCCTCGCGGAATGACAGTGAGCAAGTCTTAAAGCTCGATCCAAACTACGCCGATGCCAAGATGGCCGTCGGCATTCAGAAGTTCGCCGTCGCCAGCCTGCCACGCTTTGTGCGTATTCTGGTGGGCATTGCGGGCATAGGCGGCAACAAGGAAGATGGACTCAACCTGCTGCGGGAATCTGCCGCGCACGGCACAGTCACCAGTGTGGAGTCCCAAACCGCCTTGTCGCTCTTTTTGCGTCACGATCAGCGTTACAACGAGGCCTACGCCGTATCGCAAAAGTTGGCGCAGAAGTATCCGCACGACTTCCTCTTCCGCCTTGAAGAGGCCAACCTGATGAAGGACGCTGGTCACGGCCCACAAGCCATCGCTATCTACAAAACCGTCCTTGCCGACGCGGAAAAGCCCGGCTATTTCATGGAGCCAAGACTGCAACTTGCTTGGTTCGGCCTCGCGGAAACACAGCGTGGACAGGGCCAGGTGCAGGACGCAGCCACCAGCTATCTCAACGCTGCCAACCAACCCAATTGCAGTGACTGGATGCGTAAACGCGCCAACCTGAACGCAGGCATGATGCTGGATAAGCTTGGGCGCCGCGACGAAGCCTTAGCCCAATATGAGAAAGCTGCCGCTCCGGGAGGCGATCAAACGCAGGCAGATGCGGCGCGCAAATACATGAGGTCGCCGTATAGCGGCAATTAGCGTTGCGCGCACAAACGTTACGGAACCAGTGGCCTATCTGTTGCGTAATCTTCCCCAACGGCTTACTTAGTGGCAGAATAGCCACACGCCGCATAAGGGAGGGTTTTCGTCATGTACGGTCCTTTGATTCGTCCTCGTTATGACCGCAAGGTTGCTGGTGTCTGTGCTGCATTTGCTCGCTCCTATGGCTGGGATCCCACCACGGTTCGACTGATCTTGGTGTTGCTGGTGATCTTCGGTGGTAGCGGCATTTTGGCGTATGTCGTGTGCTGGATCGTTATTCCCGAAGAGCCGCTTGGCATGAGCTATCCGAATCCCGGCCAGTATCCGCCTCCGCCGCCACCCGCGAATTATCCGCCGCAGTACCAGCAGCAGTACCCGCCGGTACCCCCAACGGAACCGCCTACTGCCTCGTAAGAGTCTCGAAAACGGTCTACCCTAGAAGATATGGATCAGGGTAGACCGTTTCAGTACGACGAGCAGAGGCTCGTGTGTGATGGTGTTGATATAGCTGGGCTGGCGGATAGTTTTGGCACGCCGTTGTATGTTTACTCCGCAAAACAGATATCCGAACGTGCAGGGCTGTTTCAGAACGCCTTCGCCGGTACGCCGCACACTGTTTGCTATGCCGTGAAGGCAAATTCCTCACTTGCCATTTTGAAGATGCTTGCAGCACAGGGCTGCGGCTTTGACATTGTCAGCGGTGGCGAACTCGCGCGCGTTCTCAAGGCGGGCGGACCGGAAGTTGCATCACGCGTCGTGTTTTCTGGCGTGGGCAAGATCGCTGGAGAGATGGATGCTGCACTCGCCGCGGACATTCTGCAGTTCAACGTTGAAAGCGAACCGGAACTGGAACTGCTGGCTTCGCGTGCTGCAGCGCTCGGCAAAAAAGCACGCATCGCTCTGCGTGTGAATCCCGATGTTTCCGCCGAAACGCATCCCTACATCTCTACCGGCCTCAGCGCCCACAAATTCGGCATTGGCATTCAACTGGCGCGTGCTGTTTATGCTCGTGCGGCACAGTTCCCTTCTATTGAAACCACAGGCGTCAGCGTTCATATCGGCTCGCAGATTCGCCAGGTGGAGCCCTTTGCTGAAGCGCTTGAGAAGACGCTGAACCTTGTGCGTGAACTTCGAGCCGATGGCCACAATATCCGCAATGTCGATGCGGGTGGCGGCCTTGGCATTGAGTACGGCGACAAGAGTTTCGACGCAGCCCAACAGGTGCAGAAGTATGCTGCGGCTCTGCAGTCCGCACTCGGCGACATGGACGTTCACTTATTGCTGGAGCCTGGTCGTTTCCTCGTCGGACAGGCGGGGGCACTGGTGACGCGTGTTCTGTATCGCAAGGCCAACGGCGATAAGAAATTCACCATCGTCGATGCCGCGATGAATGACCTGATCCGTCCCGCGCTCTATCAAGCACACCATGAGATTGTGCCGGTGGTTCGCGATGAAGCAGTTGCTACAGAAGAAGCGGACATCGTTGGTCCGGTCTGCGAAAGCGGCGACTTCTTTGCTCGCTCGCGCGCTTTGCAGCAAACGGAACAGGGCGATCTCATCGCCATTCTCGATGCAGGAGCTTACGGTCTCTCGCTCAGTTCCAACTACAACACGCGGGTCCGTCCTGCCGAGGTTCTCATCGAAGATGGAAAGGCGCGGTTGATCCGTCGCCGCGAAACGTACGACGAACTCTTCGCTCCGGAAATCTTCTAGTAGTGGATCGGTTCCACGCGCGATGCCACCATCAGATCGCAACAAGGATCCTGGGCACGCGCAGCCAATCCGACGTACCCCTCGGCGGCCTCGAAATGGTCGCCGAGATTTTTCCAGGTCACCGTGTAGCTTTCAGGTTGCACCGCAGGACAGGTTGCCACACCCGATTTGCCAGGCTTTGCCCGTGCCAGTGTCACCTTAACGATCACGCTCGGCCGGTTCGTATTGGTAGGCACAAGGTACGCACGATCGACCCTGTCGAACTGCATCGTCTGCTGAGGATTCCCAAGCGGAAAACCGCAATTCGCGCTGCCATCTTCTGCTACGACAAAGTTGACCTTCCGGTAGGTGTCCGTATCAATCACAGTCGTCGGTGGCGTGGTATCAAACGTCATTAATTGCACGCCGCTGCTGGCAAACCCCTGATGCATGTCGCCATTTTGGCAGATCACGGCATCCCTGCCCTCTCCCCAAAGCGACTTCAAACATTTGTCATCCGCAATGGCGGACTTCGCATAACGGACCAGAGACCATTTGCTTCCGTCCCTACGAAAGAGAAAATCGCCGCCCATATTGTTTGCGTGCGACTCGCAACCCGAAGCTCGCATCAACGCTTCATCCATGCCGGGTGCGGTGAAACTGCCGGTCAAAACTCCGCTGTTGCTCCATCCCGCGTCTGGCCCGCTGCTGGCACCCACAAAGTCAGAACCCTGAGGACACGTACGGCATGCGATGACTTTCTTCTCATCGACGCTGGCATGGCCGTCGCAAGCTAGATTCGCCATCGCCATTTGATCGTCAAACGTAAGTGGGATCTGCGCCAGCGGTGTGTCCGGCGTATCGTCGTCCGTGGAGAAGGCCACGTACGCATACCAGGCGCCCCCAACGATAAGGATCAAGAGCAGAACAGCAACAGAAACACGTTTCAAAGCAGAAGCCCCATGTAAGGTGTTGCAGCAGTACGTGACTAAACAATCTGACTAAATCAGGTGCACACCGTTATAACGCCATAACGCACTATTCGCATCCATTTCGATATCGAATCATCAAAAGAAATATGAATGAGGCAATACATTCCGGCGTGCGCATTGGCCATGTTCACCTGAAGGTGGCGGACCTGGATCGCGCCCTGTGGTTCTATCACGAGGTCCTTGGCTTCGAAATCATCCAGCGTTTTGGCAATAGCGCTGCGTTCGTGTCTGCAGGTGGATACCACCATCACATAGGCCTGAACACGTGGGAAAGCGAAGGTGGGCAACCTCCCGCCGCTGGCACAACGGGCCTGTACCACCTTGCCCTCCTGTATCCAACGCGTGCAGAGCTCGGCAAAGGACTGCAGCGTCTCTTGAACGCGGGCATCCCCATCCACGGCGCATCGGACCACGGCGTCAGCGAAGCCATCTATCTCGCGGACCCCGATAGCAACGGCGTGGAGCTCTACTGGGATCGCCCGAAGGAAGAGTGGCCATTGGACGCGAACGGAAATATCCGCATGATCACGCGTCCGCTTGACCTGCGTCCCATACTGGAGGCCGCGGAGGAAGCTTCCGTGGATACACCTGTGCAGGTGCATTAGCACTGCGGCTTGCTATACTTTCCCTGTTGCGTCCGCTTCTGGCGGAGCGCGTTGAATCATAGGAAAGAGTAGGGTTTTGTTCCATGTCAGGCCACTCAAAATGGGCAACCATCAAGCATAAGAAGGGCGCAGCCGACGCCAAGCGTGGCAAGGTCTTCACCCGTCTGATCAAGGAAATCACGGTCGCAGCAAAGCAAGGTGGCGGCGATCCCGATGGCAATCCGCGTCTCCGTACCGCCATTCTGGCAGCGAAGGCCGAGAACATGCCGGCCGATAACATCAAGCGTGCTGTCCAGCGCGGTACTGGCGAAATTGAAGGCCTCACCTACGAAGAAATCACCTTCGAGGGTTATGGCCCCGGCGGCGTCGCGGTCATCGTGGACGTGCTTACCGACAACCGCAACCGTGCTGTCAGCGAAATCCGTCATGCCTTCAGCAAGAACGGCGGCAACCTGGGTGAAACCGGCTCGGTTGGCTACATGTTCTCCAAGAAGGGCATCATCGTCATCGCCAAGGCTGGCGCCGACGAAGAAAAGCTGACGGAAGTGGTTCTGGAAGCTGGCGCAGACGACCTGAACGACGAAGGCGAGAACTGGGAGATTTACACCACGCCCAAGGACTTCGTTGCAGTGAAGGAAGCCGTCGAAAAGGCTGGTTTCAAGCCGGAGCACGCCGAAGTCACCATGATTCCCAGCACCTACCAGAAGCTCGAAGGCTCGCAGGCAAACGCAATGCTGCGTCTGCTGGAAGTGCTGGAAGATCTGGACGATTCGCAGAACGTCTACAGCAACTTCGACATGGATGAAGCCGCGGTTACCGCGTAAATCAACTGAACAAAGAGGGCAAACGGCCGCCGCATACCGGCGGCTTTGCTCTTGTCACCGGAAGAAGGAGTGGAATGTCCCAGGTAAAGCGTTTGGTTCTTGCAGCGGTAGCGGGACTGTTCCCCCTTGCAGCACTCGGTCAGATGACTGCCAATGAATCGCCTGTAGGCGCGGCGGCAAAACACACTCCGTGGGAGATGGGTGTCCTATTTCAAGGCGGTAAAGGCGTTACCGACGAGCGTGACGACTTCCAGTTCTTCATGGCTGGTGGCCATCTTGGCAAGGTTCTCACGCCCGAATATGGCAGCGGTCTCTTCAAAGGAAACTTCGAATACGCCGTCGAGGTCTTCCCCTACTGGCAGTCAAACACGCCCACTTTCCAGCGTTATTCCTGTACCGGCACCCCCAACGTCAACGTCTTCAACTGCGTGGGCCCGTACACCGTAGGTGGTACCTTCCACGGCGCCTCCATCACCCCAATCATCCTGCGGTGGAACTTTACCCACGGACACAGGATCATGCCGTGGGCGCAGGCGGCAGGTGGCGTTCTATGGACGAATCATAAGTATCCGGCGTATGGTCAGGGCGAAGTAAATCTGCAGAACATGGGACCGAACTCTGACGCCAGTGTCTGGAACTTCACCCCGCAGGGTGGCGTTGGTCTTCATTACTTTCTGCAGCCGAACCGTTCGTTGGATTTTGGGGCGAACGCTGTACATATTTCGTCGGCCTCATTGGGCGACCGCAACCCTGGCGTGAATGCCAGTGTGCAATTTTCCATCGGTTACACGTGGTGGAAATAGGCAGAGTGTAGAAGTTTCGAAGTGATGGCAGAGAAGCAGTACGAAGCAGTCCCCCCATCGGCGAACGAACCAATCGTCGAGTGTGTTCCGAACTTTTCTGAGGGCCGGAACGAACGCATTGTGCGCGAGATTGTGCAAGCCATGAAGGTCTTCGGCGTAAGCCTGCTGGACTGGTCCATGGACGCGACGCATAACCGTAGCGTCGTCACCATTGCAGGATCTCCCGAAGCCGTTGCAGAGTCAGCCATTCGTGGCGTTGGACGCGCGGCTCAGCTCATCGACCTAACGAAGCAGGCGGGAGTGCATCCCCGTATGGGTGCGGCGGACGTGGTTCCGTTTGTTCCTGTCGCGCACTATACCCTGGGACAGTGTGCGTCGCTTGCGCATCATGCCGGTCTGGAAATCTGGCGACGTTTTGGCGTTCCTGTGTACTTTTATGAGGCAGC
The DNA here is from genome assembly GCF_900102185.1 of Terriglobus roseus. NCBI lineage: Bacteria > Pseudomonadati > Acidobacteriota > Terriglobia > Terriglobales > Acidobacteriaceae > Terriglobus > Terriglobus roseus. The sequence continues at coordinate 1,937,075 of NZ_LT629690.1, forward strand.
CGCCATGCGACCGGATCGCATGCGTCTGGAAGAAGTACGCCGAGGCCAGTTTGAAGGCATTCGCGATGCAGTCCGCCGCGATTCCTCGCGTCATCCGGACGTTGGGCTTGGCGAACTCCACACGACGGCCGGGGCGGTTGCCGTAGGTGCACGCCAGTTCCTCATCGCCTACAACATCTTTCTCGAGAGTACGGATCTGCACGCCGCGCGCGCCATTGCAAAGGAATTGCGTGCTTCCAGCGGTGGCATGGTCGGCGTCAAGGCAATGGGAGTGCTGGTGGAAGGCCGCGCACAAGTTTCGATGAACATCACGGACTTCCGAGCATCCCCAGTGGCCGCAGTCCACGCTGCGGTATGCCGCGTGGCCAACCGGATGGGCATTGCCACTGCCGAGGGCGAACTTATTGGACTGATTCCAGAGGCGGCATGCGCGCCAGTCATCGCTCGCGAAACGCTACCGGAGTGGCTGCGTCAAACCAGTGAGTTCCACCCGGACGAAAAAGTACTCGAACGGAAGCTGTCCCGGCCCCTCCCGTGGCCAGAGCCAGTTTCCGCAGCGCACGTCTAAAATAATTAAGAAGCAGTGGCACGGAGGCAGTTGGTAATGAAGATCGCACGGACAGTGCTGATGGGATTGGTTGCGGTTCTTACCGCAGGAGCGGCGCATGCGGCGCAATTGAGCGGCGATGCGAAGGCGTCTATCCCGAAGGATATACAGCAGTTGATCGTGGTGGACTACCGCTCAATGCAGGCTTCGCCTGCCGCCATGAATCTGAAACAGCGAATTATGCCTCCGGAACTGGTTCGCCTGGAAACGGCGCTGAAGACCAGCGGCCTCAAGGTGGATCGCGACACGGAAACGCTTGCCTTTGCGGCGTTTCGTGTCGGCGGCACCAGCGCTAACAACACGCGGACACTCGGCGTGGCACAGGGCCAGTTCAACACCGCTTCCATCCAGGCAAACTGGGTGAAGCAGAAGACCAAGCCGACTGTGATTCGTAACTACAGCGTGTACCCCATGGGCGCTGCAGGTATGAGCGTGGTCTTCCTCAACCAGACCACCATGATCTTTGGCGACAGCGCCGCGGTGAAGGCAGGCCTCGACTGCCGTGATGGCCTCTCGTCCAACATCCTGGAAAACACCGACATGATGGGCGAAATGAATATCGTGGATCAGCGCGCCATCTGGAGCCTGCTCGATCAGAAGGGCACGCAGACCATGATGCGCAGCGTTCTGGGTGATGCCGCTTCCCTCACCGACTACGACACGGTAAAGAACCGCATGAAGAGTTCGCGCTACACCATGGACTTCGCCAACGGCATCAAGTTCGACATGGCTGTAGTGATGAGCGACACCATGACTGCCGCTACCGCAGCCACCCTGATGAAGGGCATGGTTCTGTTGAAGCAGTCGCAGGGTTCGCAGATGGAGAAGGCAGCGATGAAGGAAACTAACATCGACTCCAACTCGGGCACGCTACAGGTTTCCTATGCCGCGAACGACTCGCAGTTCTCCGAACTGCTGAGTTCTTCCCTCTTTCAGCAGGTCGTTCGTTAAGCTAACAAACAGTTCAAAACAAGAAAGGCCGGATGCAGACGCATCCGGCCTTCTCTTGTTCTGGTTTCTATTAAAGCTTCGGAAACACTCGTAGATCACCGCCAGTCATTTCCTTCGGCAGGTCGAGCCCAAGCATCGCCAACATCGTTGGTGACAAGTCGCGGAGTGAGCCACCTTCGCGCAACGAGAACGACTTCCCTGCTTCGGTGACAGCAATCAACGGCACCGGATTCGTCGTATGCGCCGTGTGCGGCCCACCTGTTACCGGATCAATCAGCATCTCTGCATTGCCATGATCGGCTGTAATGAGCCACGAACCACCATTGCGCTTCAGCGACGCATAGATCTCGCCGAGGCAAGCATCTACAGTCTCCACGCCCTTGATCGTCGGCTCCATCTTGCCGCTGTGGCCCACCATGTCGGCATTGGCAAAGTTAACGACGACCACATCAAACGCGGTGTCGTCGATCGCCTTCAGCACCACATCGCAGATGCCACGCGCGCTCATCTCCGGAGCCAGATCATACGTCGCGACCTTCTGCGACTGCACCACCTCACGCTCTTCACCCGCGAACGGTTTCTCGATGCCACCATTGAAGAAGTACGTTACGTGTGCGTATTTCTCCGTCTCAGCAACACGCAGATTGCGAAGTTCATTGTTCGCCATCACGTTGGCCAGCAGATTATCCATGCTCTCTGGCAGGATCACCATCGGCAGCGTGAACTTCGGATCATACTGCGTCATGGTGATGTAACGAATGCTCTTCGGCGAGGAGACGCGAGGAATCTCAAGGTCAAGCTCATCTGCCTTGGGAAGATCAAGCGCATTCGACTTCGTCAAGCCACCTTCAACATTGCGCGCCAGCACACGCGTAATCTGCCGCACGCGGTCACTACGATAGTTGAAGCAGATACACAGATCTTCGTCGCCAATGGTTCCAACTGGCTTACCTGAACCATCTACGCAGACAAACGGAATGGTGAATTCGTCGGTCACTCCGTTGTTGTAGTTCTCGCGAATCTTCGAAGCGGCATCGGTGGCCGTGCCGCCTTCGGCATTGCCCTTCACCACGGCATCGAATGCCTTGGCCTCACGATCCCACTTCAGATCACGATCCATCGCGTAGTAGCGACCGCTGCACGATGCCAGCTTACCGACGCCAATCTCGCGAATCTGCTGTTGCAGCGCATCGACATAGCCTGCACCAGAAGTCGGCATAGTGTCGCGTCCATCAAGAAAAGCATGGACAAACACGTCCTTCGTACCAAGCTTTGCGCACAGCTTCAGCAAGGCATACAAATGCCGCTGATGCGAATGCACACCGCCATCGCTCAACAATCCAAGGAAGTGAACGTTGCGACCACGCTCCATCGCTCCCTTGATTTCATTCACCAGCAGTGGCAGTTCAAAAAACTCACCGGACTCAATCAGCGAATCGATACGCACAATATCCATGCGCACCACGCGGCCCGCGCCCAGGTTCAGATGGCCCACTTCGCTATTGCCCATCTGTCCATCCGGCAAACCAACATAGTGATCGCTGGCACGGATGATAGTGTTGGGATACTCGCGCAGCAACATGTCATACGTTGGCTTGCGCGCCATCGCGATAGCGTTGCCATGCTTCTCAGCGCGAACGCCCCAGCCGTCGAGAATGGTGAGTACAAGTGGTTTACGGCGGGACATATTCGCTCCTATTTCCTTGCAGCTTGCAAAGAGGGAGTGGCCAACTGCCACTCCCTCTTTCTATAGTTAGCTTTATTAACTATTCGCAGTTGATGGTTTCAATACCCAGGAACTCAGCGCCCTGGCCCAGTTCTTCTTCAATGCGAAGAAGCTGGTTGTACTTGGCGATGCGATCTGTACGCGACAACGAGCCGGTCTTGATCTGGCCTGCACCGGTACCCACTGCAAGGTCAGCAATGAACGTATCTTCCGTCTCGCCCGAGCGATGCGAAATGATCGAGGTGTAGCCGTAACGGCGCGCCAGCTCAATCGATTCCAACGTCTCGGTGATAGTTCCGATCTGGTTCACCTTGATCAGGATCGAGTTGCCCACGCCCTTCTCAATGCCTTCACGCAGACGCTTCGTGTTGGTCACGAACAGGTCGTCGCCCACAAGCTGGCAACGGTCGCCAATCTCGTCGGTGAGGATCTTCCAGCCATCCCAATCGTCTTCGGCCAGACCATCTTCAATCGACACGATGGGATACTGGCGAACCCAGTCAGCCCAGAACGCAGCCATCTCGGCCGACGTCTTTTCGCTCTTGTCAGACTTCTTAAAGATGTACTTGCCGGCTTCCTTGTTGTAGAACTCGCTCGAAGCGGGATCGAGAGCCAGGACGATATCTTCGCCAGCTTCAAAACCAGCCTGCGAGATCGATTCCAGGATCACGTCAATCGCTTCCACGTTCGACTTCAGCGACGGCGCAAATCCACCTTCATCGCCCACAGCGGTGTTGTAGCCCTTCTTCTTCAGCACGCCCTTCAGCGTGTGGAAGACCTCAGCGCCCCAACGCAGAGCGTCAGAGAAGCTCTCCGCACCCACCGGCATAATCATGAACTCCTGAAAGTCCACGTTGTTATCGGCGTGCGCGCCACCGTTGATGATGTTCATCATCGGCGTGGGCAGCAGGCAGGCATTCACGCCGCCCAGGTAGCGATACAGCGGCAGCTTCAGCGCATTCGCAGCAGCGCGGGCAGTTGCCATGGAGACTGCCAGAATCGCATTTGCGCCAAGGTTGCCTTTGTTCGGGGTGCCGTCCAACTGCAGCATGGTGGCGTCAATCAGTCGCTGGTTCGTCGCGTCAATACCAGACAGTTCCGGCGCGATGGCGCTTTCGACGTTCTCCACGGCCTGCATCACGCCTTTGCCCAGGTAAACTTCCTTGTCGCCGTCACGAAGCTCTACAGCCTCGTGCTCGCCGGTGCTGGCGCCGCTGGGAACTGCTGCGCGGCCGATAGCTCCGCCAGACAGGATTACGTCGGCTTCTACGGTCGGATTACCGCGGCTGTCCAGAATCTCCCGCGCCTTAATTGCAATGATTTCAGTCATGTTGCCTTTCCCTTCGGCCGCTTGCGGCGCGAGGATGCGATGTTGCAGCCGTTCATTCAGCTTGGGACGACGATCCACGGCAATGCGGCTTCCGCTCGTGCCAAGTATCGTCTCCAGAATCTCTGCCATGGTGTCTACAAGAAGAAAAAGTGGTGGGGCAGCCTGCCACTGGAAAAATGCAGATTGACTTGGTGCTCCACGGAAAATTCTAGCAAACGAAAGCGCTAACGCTCGGAGTGGAACCACCGGCAGTTCCCGCGTTTACCCTCTGGATTCAGCCCGCGAGATGATTCCGCCGAAAACGCGTCTACTCTTCTAGCCTGAATTTGCGTGGCTGCACAGTTTGAAGAAGAACCAACGAGGAGTTGTATCCCGATGAAGATGCCCATCGCCCTTGCTTTTGCCGCAGTGCTTGCGGGCAATGCGTTTGCACAGCAGACCGGTGTGTCCAACCCGCCGGAGAGCGTGCAGGACATTCCTCAGGTCGCGCAGCCGGCTCCTGTTGCCGCAGCAGCACCTGCCGAAGCCGCGCCGCAGGCTAAGCCCTCGGCCGCAGAGGTCTACGGTGAGTACAAGCCCTATGGCGGAGCGCCAGTGCTGCGTCCGCGCACACAGCAACCGGATCCCGATGCGGGCATTGTGACGGAAGTGGTGCGCCGTCCGAACGAACTTCCCCCCGGGACCTCGCTGCATATCACGTTAGAGAGCGCCATCGACACCGTGTCGACAGAACCCAACACGCCGCTCCGGGCCCAACTGACCGAAAACATCCAGAATGACGGTCGTATCGTGATTCCGCAGGGTTCCATCGTGGAAGGCCGGGTTACCCAGGTTCGCGGTGGCAAACGTATCCGCGGTACCGCACTCATCCATCTTCAGATGGATACCGTCGTTCTGCCGGACGGCACACGGCTTCCCCTGCGCGCGCAGGTTGTCGACTCGGATCAGTTCGCTCACACACGTATTGATGACGAAGGAAACATCCTACGGAAAGACCACGTAGGCGGAACGCTCGCAGCCATGTCCCTGGCCACTGGTGGAGCGGCAGCAGCGGGTGGCGTCATTGCCGGTCCGGCTGGCGCATTGGTTGGAGCCGGTGTAGGCGCAGGGCTTGGCACAGTGGTGTGGCTGAAGCAGGATCGTCAGACGCATCTGCCCGAAGGTACGCAGCTGGTTCTTAGCCTGACAGAGCCTTTGGACCTCAGCCGCATGAACTTTGCGTCGGCTCCGGCACAGCCTGTTCCGTCGACACCCATGGCAGCAGCATCGCCAGTGGCGCCATCTGGAGTTTCGGAAACGGCTTTCGTTCCAACCAACTAAAGTCAGAAATTACAGCGAGGCTTCCGAGTCCACTTCCATGCCGAAGCGCGAGAGTTCGCGCTTCTGCATGTTGTAGTCGATGAGGAAGCCTACGCCGATGCACAGGTTGATGATGCCCGTTGCGGCCACGACCAACACTGGTCTGATCTGAAGAATCTCGTAGAGCAACAACCCGAAGACTCCAAGTCCGACACCACAAGCCAGCAAGATAAGAGCCGTACGACGCGCATTCGCCAGACTACGCAACGGGTCGCGCACCTTCTTCTCTTCGTCAACGGTCTGGGCCATCATGCGCTCAATGTCCGCAAGCGGCACCCCGCGCTGCAGCATAGCGATACGTTCCTGCGAGCGCAGTTCTTTGTTGCGAATCTCCGAATAAATACCGGCCACGCCAAGACCCAGAATCATCACGCAACCAGCAACGGGAACCACAAACGGACTATCGAAAGCATTCATGGGTGTTTCTCCTTTTCGCCGGCGTTAGACTGAAGCGCGTCCCCTGAGTTTCAAAAATCTTTTCTGAAACTTTCGCTATCCGGCACGGTCTTACCCTCTCTTGAACGATCAAGCCAGCTTCGAGCAGGTAGTCACGCAACATCAGGACATGGTGTTTCGTATGCTCGTCCGACTTACAGGATCGCGAGAGAACGTAGATGATCTGGCACAGGACGTCTTTCTCAGACTTTATCGCGCATTGCCATCGTTTCGTGGCGAGGCTCTTCTCACCACATATCTACACCGCATCGTCGTCAACGTGGCACAGGATGAATGGAAGCGGCGTAAACGGATTGATCAGCGCCAGACTTCTATCTCGGACGAGACCAGCGGATGGGAAGATCGGCTGCATCATCCGTCGCCAAACGCTGAACAGGAGCTGGCAACGCGAGAACTGCAACTACGTGTCGAAGAAGAAATGGGCAAACTCAGCGCGGTCGAGCGCTCCATCCTTGTCCTCTATCATCAGGAGGAGCGAAGTTACCAACAAATAGCAGAGTCACTTCAGCTTCCTATAGGTACAGTCCGAACGCATCTGCACCGCGGCAGGAATAAGCTAAGAACAGCACTGGAACGGAAAGGAGGATGGCAATGACAACACCCACGCAAGACCCGCAGGACGAGTTCAATGCCGCACTTCTCCGTGCCCTGGAAACTCCCCCACAGATGAGGGCGCCGCATGATTTCGCCGCACGCGTGATGGGACGTATTCCGCAAACACCAAAGGCGCGTCCACGTTTTGCGAACGCCGTTTTCACAGCGCCGGACTACGGTCGCAAGGCAATCTTTGTCGCGCTTGGATTGCTTCTGGTGCTTATGTTGGCCATCACGCCTGCAACCCGAACGTCCTCCACATGGATGACCTTTCAGATGGTGTTGCTTGCGCAATTCGGTGTTCTGGTTTTGTGGCTCGGCTTTAGTGGACGTTTCTCAAGGCAGTAAAGATATCCGGTTCCTTTAACGGGCCAACTGCCCCAGCAAGCGTTTCCAGGTCTTTGTGTTGCGCTTGAATATCTTCTTCAGATCATTCAGAATCAGCTCGAAATCACTGTTTCCCTGCAACTTAGCCCAGGCCGGATTCTTCGCGAACCACGGATAATTCTCATTTCCCAGGTACACGGCACGACGCAGCCAGTGCAGCGCCTCGCCGGCCTCGCCATCCACCGCGAAATACGTAGCCAATCTATATGCCATTTCGCTATCGGCTTCGGCCGCGGCCATCGTCTCATCGACAATAAAAGTCGCTGCTTTCGTGCGATCCCCAAGCTGCACGTAACACATGGCAATTGTCGGAAACACAATGCGCATGGTGGCGTCTTCTGCAATCACCTCTTCCAGCGCGTCAATTGCTTCAGAGAGGCGTCCCAGCCGCATCAATTGATAGCCGCGCGAGATGCGCAGCAACGGCTGCTTAGGCTCCAGGGCGAGTCCCTTTTCCAGTTCCTCGTCGGCCAGTTCCAACTGATTCTGATACTGCAAAACGCGTGCGCGATGGTTGTAAATGACTGCGGCATCCGCGGGATTCTGCTGCAATGCGATGCCGAACTCACGCAATGCTTCGGAATATTGTCCATCGCTTCGCAGGGTCATACCCGCCACGCGATGCACATTCCAGTCATTGCCCGCGGTCTGTAACAGATGAGCAATGCCGTGACGTGCGCTTTCCTTTTCACCGCGCGAGAGCAACATGTACACGCGATACAGGTTCGCTTCTACCGAAGCCGGATCCAGCGACAACGCCCTATCCAGGGCGCGGCGTGTCTCCAACAGATGCATCTGCCCGCCAAGCCCGTGCCGCGCATATTGCAGATGGGTCACACCCAGGCCGGTCCAGGCGGCTGCATAGGAAGGATCACGCAGCGTCACATCCTCAAACAGCTTGCGTGCGCGCTCCAGGTCTTCAAGCGCTCCCGTGCGCGACATGAAGGTACTCAACACCGCACGTGCCTGGAGGTACTCCTCGGAGACTTCTTCGTTCAACGAATGCGGATGATCCTGCTGGTTACGGCCTCCAATACGAACCGCTGCACTGCCGCGGAGCGCCCCGAAAATCTCCGTGCTGATCTCGTTCTGCACCGCAATCAGATCGAATGACTCGACGTTGATAGAACCGCCCGCACGAACAGCCTGCGCCGGAACGTCCAGCATCTGCCAGTTCAGGTCGAAACCGCTTTCACCCTTCAGAAAGCTTCCGGCCACCACATACTGCACCAGCAGCTTTCGGCCAATGCTTAAGGGATCAAGCTGGCGCGCAGGAACATTCATCAGTGCGCTCGTGGGCCGAACCACCAGCGACTGCATCCGTGCCAGTCGCGCACTGATCGCGTCAGCCAACGCATGCCCGTATAGCGGCGCGGAAGAGGCTGGTCCCATGTTCACAAACGGCAGCACTACGATCGTGTTTTGTTGTTCGTTGCCGCCACTTTCGCGGAATCGCTCAGCAAGCATCGAGAGGAAACCGGTTGACCGTTTCTCTTCTTCCGGCGTCTTGAAATCGAGTGAAGCTGACGCGGACATGCTCGCACTGGGCACTACCAGCGAATCCAGCTCATTCGCCTTAAGAATGGTGCGCAGACTCTCGCGCAACTCGGCAGCCGACGCAAATCGTGCAGCTGGCTGTTTCTCAAGGCAATGCAGAATCGCGCTCTCAAGTTCTACTGGCGTATTCGGTGCAAGTTCGGTAATCGACGGCGGTTCCGCAAACTGAATTGCGCGGATGCTTTGAAAATCCGGAGCATCTGGCCGATGGAACGGATGCCGCCCCGTCAGCAACTCGTACAACACCACGCCTAGAGCAAAAATGTCGCTCTGCACCGAAGATTGGCCCGTAACGAACTGCTCCGGAGCCATATATGCCAGAGTGCCGCCACGAGCTGTGTACTTTGCATCCGGCGGAGGTGTCCGGGGATTCGATCGCGCTGGATCGAACTCAACATCTTCCATATTGATGCGTCGCGCCAGGCCGAAATCCAGAATCTTCACCAGACCGCCATCGGTCAGGATGGCGTTGGCGGGTTTCAGATCGCGATGGAAGATGCCAAGCGAGTGCGCCGCAGACAGGCCGTCAGCCATCTGGATACCAACAGACAACACCAGCTCGACCGACGCCGGTCCGCCCTCGATCAGCTTGTCCAGCGGTTTTCCGGGGACATACTGCATCACGATGTAGGCTTCGTCACCCGATTCGCCTACGTCATAGATGGAACACACATTCGGGTGGTCAATGGCGGAGGCCAGCCGCGCCTCGCGCAGATAGGTTGTCCGCATCTGCTCTTCGGTCAACGCTCCGCGTTGCAGCAGCTTCAATACGACAGGCCGCTGCAGCTGCGTGTCGTTGGCCAGATAGACCACGCCACTTCCGCCAGCCCCAAGCTTTCGGACCAGCTCATAGTGTTCAATGACGCGGTGCTTCATAGCCTCATTATCGCAAGGATGAGTGCGTTACATCGTGAAGAGCTAGATACATGCTCCGAGCGTTCCCTTTTCGGATTAATTCAGCAGGGCGATGAAGAGTATTAACTGAAACGACAACAGCTGCTCGTCAGGCGGAAAACCGCCCTGCCACAGGGTATCCGCGAAGATTCTTCCCACCCGCAGGAATTTATTCGCAGGCCGCATAAATCATTGCAACTGCCCGTTTTACTGGCAAAATGCCCCATTTTCCCTCTGGGCCTACCTTTTCATGCAGGAAAGCACCTGTAAAAATAACCCATTGCGGGGCTGCTGTTGTGGCAACATTGGCATCTGAAGTTGGAAATCTCCAGATACGCAGGCCAGTTCACAACAAGAGCAACTCCCGCAGAGGAATAGAAACATCGATGGAAGCAACTGTACTTCTGATTGACGACAACGCCATCCAGGCCGCCACGCGACAGACGATCCTCAAGCGCGCCGGGTATTTCGTCATTCCCGTTCTGAACCCCCTGCGTGCGCTGCAACAGTTCCGTGACAACGATTTCCCCGCCGAAATTCAACTTGTCATCACTGACCACATCATGCCCGGCATGAGTGGCGCCGAATTCGTCCGCGAACTCCGTACTCTCCAACCTGACCTACCGGTTTTGGTGATCAGCGGCCTGGAAGAAGCAGAGGAAGAGTATCGGGGACTCCATGTGACCTTCCGTTTGAAGCCTCTGCTGCCGGATAATCTACTCGCTTCCGTCGACCGGCTGGTCAACTGCCGGATACCGGAGCGGCAGCCCGCGTGACGTTTGCACCCGTTGTCACGCACCTGAGACAATGAACCTGCGCGCATAGCGCCGGACATCCATGCCTCATCCCATGCCTACTTTCGGCACCTTTGCGCTGCTTCTGGCGCTGTGCCTCGCTGCCTATACGTTTTTTGCGGGTAGCTTCGCTCTCTTCGCGATGGCCAAGGGGATGCAGCTTCGCATCTCGGCTGAGCGACTAAGCGAAACCGCTCGTCGTGCCGGCGTCGCCAGCTTTATTGCAGTGCTTTGCGCGGCCTTTGCCCTCGTCTGGGCAGCCTTCACCAACGACTTTTCCGTCGAGTACATCCGCGAACACACAAACATCGCGCTGAACCCGATGTACAAGTTCTCCGCTCTTTGGAGCGGACAGGAAGGCTCGTTGCTGCTGTGGTCGTTCCTTCTGTCGGGATACGGCTTTGTGCTGCGCCTGCGTCATAAGACGGATGTCCGCCTATTCGCCTATGCGTCCACTATTCTTGCGGCGCCGCAGATTTTCTTCCTCGCTCTGCTGAACTTCGCAGCGGAACCCTTCTCGCTCACCAAAGGCCCCATCCCCGCCGATGGCAATGGTCTGAACCCACTGCTGCAATACGTGGAGATGGTGATCCATCCCCCCATGCTGTACCTGGGTTACGTGGGCTTCACCGTTCCGTTCGCCTTCGCACTTGGCGCGCTCATGATGCGCTACCCCGGCGAAAAATGGATCCGCATCACCCGTCGCTGGACGCTTGTGACGTGGCTGTTCCTTACCGTGGGTATCTCTCTTGGTATGCACTGGGCTTATGCGGTGCTTGGATGGGGCGGCTACTGGGGATGGGACCCGGTTGAAAACGCATCGTTCCTTCCTTGGCTTACCGCCACGGCCTTCCTGCACTCGGTCATGATGCAGGAGAAGCGCGGCATGATGAAGAAGTGGAACGTGTGGCTCATCTTCCTCACGTTCATGCTGACCATCCTTGGAACCGATCTGACGCGCTCCGGCCTCGTCAGCAGCGTCCACGCGTTTGCGCAGAGCAGCATCGGTGACTGGTTCACTACATTCCTTTGCATCATCTTCGCGGTCTGCCTGTTCGTGTTCTTCCGCCAGAGCAGCCACCTTACTTCCGAACATAAGCTCGAATCAGTTGTAAGCCGCGAAAGCAGCTTCCTCTTCAACAACCTTGTTCTGTTGGTGGCCTGCTTCACCGTTCTCTTCGGAACACTCTTCCCGGTACTCAGCGAATATGTGCAGGGTTCGAAGGTCACTATGGGACCTCCGTTCTTCAATAAAGTCGCGGTGCCAATTGGTCTGTTCCTCCTCGTCCTCACTGGCATAGGACCGCTGCTGGCATGGCGCGCAACCTCGTTGCGATCCATCCGTCGCAACTTCATCCTTCCCTGCGTCGCTGTCATCGGCACAGCCATCATCCTGATGGCGACCGGTATGCATCCGTGGTCTGCATCGAAGGATGATCTCGAAGGCCAGCTTTACGCACTCGTCTGCTTCTCCATCGGAGCAGGTGTCATCGTTGCGATCGCAGCAGAGTTCCTGCGCGGAGCGAATGTTGTCCGCACGCAATCGGGCAAAAGCCTTCCCGCAGCCGTCTGGACACTGACGATGCGCAACAACCGCCGTTACGGTGGCTACATCGTCCACTTCGGCATTGTCATCCTCTTCATCGGGCTTGCGGGTGGTGCCTTCAATCAGCAGCATGAGATGGAGATGGGCTTTGGCGACTCGCTCACTATTGGCAACTACAAACTTGTCTGCCAGAGCTACACCGAAGACTCGAACCCGAACTACGACACCGACTTCGCCCTGCTCGATGTCTATCGCGGCGATAAGAAGATTGGCCAGATGACACCAGAGCGCCGCTTCTACACCGCGAGCCAGACGACATCAACCATCGTCGCAATTCATTCCACGGTTTTGCGCGATCTGTATGTCATCTTTGAGGGGCGCAACAACGACACGAACAAGCCCATCATCAAGGTCTTCCTGAATCCGCTCGTAAGCTGGATCTGGGCGGGTGTGGCCATTGTGTTTGCCGGTACAGTGCTTGCCCTGTTGCCCGGCCTCCGCGCACAACTCAGCAACAAGCCAGCACCGGCTGAGCCGCGTGAACTGGTAGCCGCGGGAGGCGACTGATGCGCAATCTATTACGCAATCGTGTCCTGCAGATGGTGTTCGTTTTCACCATTGCACTTGCAACCATTGGCGCAGGCAGCACCGATGAGAAGTTCTCTTCCATCGGCCACAAGATGATGTGTGTCTGCGGCTGCGGACAGATTCTGCTGGAGTGCAACCACGTTGGCTGCCCTGATAGCGACCGCATGATCAAGGAGCTTCGTGCGCAGGTAGCGTCAGGCGGTAGTGACACCAGCATTTTCAATTGGTTCACCGCCAAGTACGGCCCTACGGTTCTCGCAGCGCCCATCCGGGGTGGATTTGATAACGCGGCATGGATCACACCCGTTGTCGTTTTCATCCTCGCGCTTGGCGGCACGGCTTTGCTCGTGCGCCGCTGGAAGGGCCGTCACATGATCGCCGTTGCTGGCGCGCCTTCTATCCCCTACAGCCCGGACAATGACGCTGTGCGCGAGCGCATCCGCCGCGAGACGGAGTACTAACCCCATGGCATACGTCGCCTGCATTGCACTTCTTGTTGGAGCCTTCGCTTACACCTTCTGGCCGGAGAAGAATCCCTTCGTCCAGCGCTCCGCATCGCGCATAGACTTCCTCCGCGAACGCCGCGAATCCATCTTCGCCAACTTGCGCGACCTCAACTTCGAATACAAAGCCGGCAAGTATCCGGAAGAGGATTACGCTACCCAACGCGCTATGTTGGAAGACGAAGCGGCCACTATTGTCCGCGAAATCGACACACTCGAACGCGTCTGATTGGCTGCACGTCATAATCCTCGCTTGCGGATTATGGCGTGCAGCAAGTTTTCCTGAGACTTCCCCGTTACCATGAACGGGTATGGCTGAAGTGCAACCCCTCGCTCCCGAAATCCTCCTCCACATTGCCCAAGAACTAAATATCCCGCTCACTGGCGTACGCGCCGTGATGGGACTCCTGGATGAAGGCTCAACTGTTCCCTTCATCGCGCGCTATCGTAAGGAAGCCACCGGCAACCTGGACGAAGTGCAGATTCGCGATCTTGCCGAGAAGATCACTTACTTCCGCGAGTTCGTCTCGCGGCGTGAGACCGTCTTGTCTTCCATTACGGAACAGGGCAAGATGACGGACGAGTTGAAGGCAAAGATCATGGGCACGCTGGACCGCAGCGAACTTGAGGATCTGTATCTGCCGTACAAGCCAAAGCGCCGCACCAAGGCCACGATTGCACGCGAAAAAGGTCTGGAACCGTTGGCTGACTATCTGTGGGCGCAGAAGCCTGGCGAACTTGATCTGATCGCACTCGCCACTTCACTCATCGACCCTGAAAAGGAAGTCGCGACAATCGACGACGCACTGGAAGGCGCGCGCCACATTATTGCCGAACGCATCAGCGAAGATGCTGAGGTGCGTCGCTCCACGCGTCATGTGATGTTTGAAGAAGGCCTAATCGTCAGCCGCAAGATTTTCGATGCAAAAGACGAGCAGGAAAAGTTCAAGATGTACTACGAGTATCGCGAGCCGGTGAAGACCATCCCGTCGCATCGCATGCTGGCAGTGCGTCGTGGTGAAGCAGAAAACGTTCTGTACTGGCTCATCGAGACAGAGGAAGAACGCATGCTGGCGCTGATTCGTTCGCGCGTTCTTAAGAACGATGGTGATTGGACATCGCAACTCCGCCTCGCCATTGAAGACTGCTGGAAGCGCCTTCTCAACTCGTCGATTCAAGGTGAGTTGCGTTTGGAATTGAAGCGTCGCTCGGATACAGAAGCGATTGATGTGTTCCGCGAGAATCTGCAGCATGTGCTGATGGCTTCGCCCGCCGGGCCGATTCGCGTACTCGGAATCGATCCAGGCCTGCGCACTGGATGCAAGATTGCTGTCGTTGATGAAACAGGCAAGTTCCTGGCGCATGACGTGATCTATCCGCACACAGGCCGTGAGAAAGAGGCATCGCAGAAGCTGGCTGTCATGGTGGCTTCGCAGAACATTCGAGCCATTGCGATTGGAAACGGCACAGCATCGCGTGAGACGGACGCCTTCGTTCGTGACTTCCTTGCTGAACACAAGCTCGGTGGCATCTTCAAGGTCACGGTATCCGAGTCGGGCGCCAGCGTGTATTCCGCTTCAGACGTTGCGCGTCAGGAGTTCCCTGATCTTGATCTGACCGTGCGCGGCGCTATCTCCATTGCACGTCGTCTGCAGGATCCGCTTTCTGAACTGGTGAAGGTCGATCCTAAGTCCATTGGCGTTGGTCAGTATCAACATGACGTGGATCAACGCCAGTTGAACCAGTCACTGGAAGCAGTGATCGAAAGCTGCGTGAATCGTGTTGGCGTTGACTTGAATACGGCATCGTGGACGTTGCTGCGTTACGTCGCCGGAATCAGCGAACGTATCGCGCTGAACATCGTCCAGTTCCGCGATACCAATGGCCGCTTCCAATCCCGCAAGCAATTACATGAGGTATCGGGTATTGGCCCCAAAACGTTTGAGCAGGCCGCCGGCTTCTTGCGTATCCGCGATGGAGAGCAACCGCTGGACTCCACTGCGGTGCATCCCGAATCGTATGCGTTGGTGGAACAGATTGCGTCTTCTCTGAACACCTCGATCGATGACTTGATCCGTAAGCCTCAACTGCTGACGGGCGTGAAGACAGACGCGTTCGGTGCAGGCACTTACACGCTGAACGACATTCTCGAAGAGTTGAAGAAGCCCGGCCGTGATCCTCGCGATTCGTTCGTCGCCCCTACTTTCAACGAAGCAGTGCGAGAGATTCAGGATGTCGAACCCGGCATGGTGATGGAAGGCGTGGTCACCAACGTGACGAAGTTTGGTGCTTTCATCGACATTGGCGTACACCAGGATGGACTTGTTCACATCTCGGAGATTTCGCACAAGTACATCAAAGACCCGAGCGAAGCGTTGAAGGCTGGACAACTGGTAAAGGCTAAGGTTCTTAGTGCCGACGCCAAGACGAAGCGCATCTCGCTTTCAATCAAGGCGCTCGAACCTGCTCCGGGTGGAAAAGCCCCGCAGCGCGGTGGTGGACGCCCTCAGACCCAGCAGCGATCAGCGCCAGAACCCACGTCGATGGCAGACAAGTTGGCCGCCTTGAATACAAAGTGGCGCAGCAATGCTCCGACGGGACGTTAACTTCCGACAGGACATAAGCCCTTGCTGTTGAGTCAGCAAGGGCTTTTTCATGGCCCCACAAAAGAACTGCATTTGTTCAATAATCCACATCGCTGCGTGGGCGTTTTCGCCATTTATTCGCTATACTGAAAACGCATTATGGGCCCCCTCACCGTGCAACAGAAGCTCGAGATTCTTGCTGATGCGGCCAAATACGACGCGTCCTGCGCGTCGTCTGGCGCCAAGCGGAGTGGCAACAGCAAGGGTGTAGGCCACAGCGACGGTACCGGCATCTGCCATAGCTATACGCCGGATGGCCGCTGCATATCTTTGCTGAAATTGTTGTTGACGAACTACTGCACATACGACTGCGTTTTTTGCGTCAATCGTGTCAGTAGCGACATTCGGCGTGCGAGGTTTACGCCTGACGAAGTGGTCCGGCTCACATTGGATTTCTACAAGCGCAACTACATCGAAGGGCTGTTTCTTTCGAGCGGAATCATCCAGTCGCCGGATTACACAATGGAACAGTTTGTGACCGTGGCGAAGACGCTGCGAACCGTGCATTACTTCGGCGGATACATCCATATCAAGGCAATTCCTGGTTGCGATCGAAGACTGATTGACGAGGCAGGTTTGTATGCCGACCGGCTGTCCGCAAATATCGAACTGCCAACGCAGCAGGACCTGGTGCAGCTTGCCCCGGAGAAGAAATCAGACGTCATTGAAACGACCATGACGCAGATTCGTTTGGGTAAAGAGCAAGCGGATGACAACCGCAGGCACTTTGCCCATGCTCCGGCGTTTGCACCCGCTGGTCAAAGCACGCAAATGGTCATTGGAGCCACGCCTTCAACCGATCGCGAAATCATTGCGCGCTCTAACCGGCTGTATACCGACCACAAGCTGCGACGGGTGTACTACACAGGCTTTTCGCCGTATCCGGAAGCGGATACACGGCTGCCATTGAAGGCTTCACCCATGCTGCGTGAGCATCGGCTCTATCAGGCAGATTGGTTGATGCGGCACTATGGCTTCGCCGCAGAGGAGATTACGACAGAAGATGCCCCTGATCTTGATCTTGCATCGGACCCGAAGCTGGGATGGGCAAAACGGCATCCTGAATTCTTTCCTGTCGATGTGAACTCCGCCCCGCGAGAGGTGCTGCTGCGGATCCCAGGGCTTGGATATCGAAATGTGGACAGGGTTTTATCGATACGTCGCTACCACCGGCTGACAAGTGATGACCTGCGTAAACTGCATGTCCGCTGGAAAGACGCTGAGCAATACGTCGTCGCCGAGGATCATCTGCCGCTGGAAGTCTCCGTCTCCGAGACCGGTGACACACTCACGCCCCTTGCACAAAACGCTCCATCTTCCGCGCGTCAGATGACTTTGTTTGAAGATGTGGCGCGTTCCGCCATGTGGGGTTCGTTATGAACGCCGTTGATGTGATGCGCGTGCGTGTCGTTCCAGACTTTGCGCAATGGCGAGCACTTGCTCGTGCTGTCGTCAGCAAAAAGATTCCGCCTGAGTTAATCGACTTCTATGACCCGGCATTTGCGACGACACAGAAGTTGTTTTCAGAAAATGACGATTACTCAACAGAACTGATACAGGATGTGCCCGATTCAAAACCGCATGTTCCCAAACGTTTCCTGGAAACGGCAATCATCGCAGCATGTCATCGCGACCCACAACGATGGAACTTGCTGTACAGGCTTTTGTGGCGATTGCAGACAGAACGCGAATTGATGAAAGTGCAGGTGGATGCTGACGTGAACGCCCTACTGCGGTTGGAGCAGCAGGTGCGACGCGACGAGCACAAAATGCATGCCTTTGTACGATTCCGTCGGGTGGAGGATCCGGATGGCGTGGAACGGTTCATTGCCTGGTACGAACCGCAGCACCACATTCTGAAGCTGGCAGCACCATTTTTCGCGGAACGTTTTGCGGTGATGCGTTGGACCATTCTTACGCCGGATGGCTCGGCATTTTGGGATCCCCCCACAAAGCAACTGGAGTATGGGCCACCGGTCCCGCGTGAACAGGCTCCGTCAGGCGATGAATTAGAGGAGTTATGGAAGAGCTACTATGCGAGCATCTTCAACCCGGCCCGACTCAATCCAGTCGCTATGCGTGGTCACATGCCGATGCATTACTGGGGCAACCTGCCGGAGATCGAATTACTCCCACAGTTGATGTCAACCGCAGTGAAACGCGTTGAGGGCATGGTTTCCGCACAGGCCGGAAAGCCGAGTGCGGCTCCGTTCGTCCCGGCGAAACACACCTTGACTGTGATTCGCGAAGCGCTGCCCACATGCAAAGGTTGTGATCTTTACCAACACGCAATCCAGGTCGTGCCAGGCAGAGGTGCTAACCATGCGCCGCTCATGCTGGTGGGTGAGCAGCCCGGAGATCAAGAAGATCTGCAAGGTCTTCCCTTCGTCGGGCCAGCAGGAAACGTATTGAGAAAGGCTCTAGCGGAAGTTGGAATTGCCGACGGCGATATTTTCATGACAAATGCTGTGAAGCATTTCAAGTTTGTGCAGAGAGGAAAACTGCGTTTGCACCAGAACCCCAGGATGAGTGAGATCACTGCGTGCAAACCGTGGCTGTTAGCCGAACTCGACGCCGTCAAACCGAAGCTGGTTTTGTGTCTGGGGGCTTCTGCCGCAAAGTCCCTTCTTGGAGGAACGTTTGGACTGATGCGAGACCGAGGCAAGGTGCTTTCAACCCCCTTCGCAGAACATGTCATGGCGACAATTCACCCTTCGGCTGTTTTGCGGGCACCGAACGATGAGATGCGCCATACGTTGTACGAACACTTGCGAAATGACCTGCTGGCCGCGTACCAGTTTGCGATGAAGGCCGCGTAACCTGTCACCAACTACCGGGTTGAAACAAAGCCAGCCCGGCTGAGGATAAGATGTCCTTTGGGGCTTTTAGCGCCCATGTGGATTGAGAGTTTTTACATGATGGAATCGACGTACACCCCTGAAGGCTTTTACGAACACGCAATCAGCAGCCCACGCGCTCTTGCCGCCACGCTGGACCATACCCTGCTGAAGGCCGATGCGACACGCGCACAAGTGTTGCAGATTTGCGAGGAAGCGGCACAGTATCGCTTTGCATGCGCCATGGTGAATCCGTTCTGGGTGTCCACGGCAGCCGCGGCATTAGCTGGCACAGGCGTCCCAGTGGGTGTTGTCATCGGATTTCCGCTCGGCGCATCCCTTGCCGAATCGAAGGTTGACGAGGCCAAGCGTGTCATCGCGCTCGGCGCTCATGACGTAGACATGGTGCTCAATATCGGAGCTCTCAAGGGTGGCGAATATGACACGGTCGCCAGTGACATTCGTGGCGTAGTCGATGCGGCGCATGAGCGCGGCGCCATTGTGAAGGTCATTCTGGAGACAGCCCTTCTAAATTTCGAAGAGAAGTTGCGTGCCAGCGAAATTGCCGTAAACGCTGGCGCAGATTTCATCAAAACCAGCACTGGCTTCTCCACTGGGGGCGCCACGGTAGATGACATTGCTCAGATGCGCAGTGTTGCAGGGCTGCGCTCCGGCGTGAAGGCATCGGGAGGCATCCGCTCCTTGGCCGACGCGAAGGCGATGCTGAAGGCAGGCGCAAATCGCATTGGCGCAAGTGCCAGCGTGCGCATTGTTCAGGAGCTGACCGGAACGGCCAAGGGTGACTCCGGCGGTTCCGGCTATTAAAGAAGGACCGCACCTCTGCTACAAAGGCAAGCAGGTACATGGCCGCACAGGAAGACAAGGGAAAGCGCGAAGGCAAACCGCTGCGTGTGGTAACGCGGTCGCGCGCCTCTGACGCTTCTGAGGTGCGGCTGCAAGCCGTGGATGAAGCAGAGACTCTTTCGAACGAGTTTGAGGGCGATTATCGCCCCAGTCCTGGCGCGCAGGCAGACGATACGATCCGCGTCGACATCCCGAATCATGACATGGTGATTGACCCGGTTTCACCAAACCATCCGGAAAATCGGATTCGTGTGCATTCCGAGCATGTGGACTTTCTTCAGCGTCTGGCCGATGCGCTAAACAATACGCTGGATCTGCAGACGCTAATGCTTCGCGTGGCAGAACTGGTGCGGGCCGTGGTGGACTACCGCATCTTTGCCATCCTACTGATTAACGACCGCACGCAGGAATTATGGATGCGCTTTCAAGTCGGTCACACGCCTGAAGTGGAGCGCATGCGTCTGAAGATGGGCCAAGGCATTGTGGGCCAGGCTGCAGCGACACGAGCATCTGTCCTGGTGGATGACGTTACCCATTCACCGCACTATATCTCTGCCAATCCTGCCGTAAAGAGCGAACTTGCCATTCCCCTGATCATTAAGAATCGAGTCATTGGCGTGATTGATCTTGAAAGCGAACAACCAGGGGCATTCACGCAGGATCAGCGACGTTTATTGGAGCTTGTCGCTTCTCGTATGGCTGTGGCTGTTGAGAATGCCCGTCTGTATACGCGCCTTTCCCGGCAAGCGCAGACATTGACCGTGTTGGCTGAAATCAGTCGTGAGCTCACAGCGATCCTTGATCTTGATACGCTGCTGGAACGCATTGGCACTCTGCTGAAGCGGGTGGTGGACTTTCAGATGTTCACTATTTTGTTGTGGAGTGAAAGCCGACAGCAGTTTATGCATCGCTTCTCAACGCGTTTTGGTGAACGCGTCCAACGTGACCGCAACGCAGAGATGGGTAAAGGCATCTTTGGCATCGCAGCAGCCCAGCGCCATCCAATACTGGTTCCGGATGTACGTAAAGATCCGCGCTATCTGGGCGACAGCACTCCCAGCGGCGAACGAGGTTCCGGTGAAGTGCGTTCCATGATTGCGGTACCGCTGATTTACAAAGAGAAGGTCACGGGCGTTATCGCGCTGGAGCACACCCGTGTCAACTACTACAACGAAGATCATCAACGCACGCTGACCACTCTGGCTGGTCAGATCGCCATTGCCATTACGAATGCGCGGTTGTACGAACGCATCTTCGAAGAAGAACAACGCATGGAACGCGACCTGCAAATGGCGCGTGAGGTGCAGATGCGCCTACTGCCTCCGCCTCCTCAGCCACTGCCACATGCGCAGTTTGCGGCAACGTTTCTCCCGGCACGTTCCATCGGTGGCGATGTTTATGACTTCATCGACTATGGCAATGGCCGCGTAGCAATTGCTGTGGGCGACGTTAGCGGAAAGGCCGCACCTGCTGCGCTCTATGCGGCGTTGGTGAGCGGTATTCTTCGTTCTGTCGCCACGCAACATCTTTCTCCTGCAGCCATGCTAGCGGAACTAAACAATCAGTTGCAGGAGCGCAAGCTTGACTCGCAGTACGTCACCATGCTCTTTGCCGTGTGGAACGACGACGAACGAACACTCAGTCTTGCGAATGCGGGATCTGTGCAACCCATGTTGGTCTCGTCCGATGGCGAACAGATGAGTACGCGCTTGATTGAAGCGGAAGGTTTCCCGCTGGGTCTCTTTCCCAACGCTGAATATGAAGAGTTCACCATCAGCACCAGACCCGGTGACCTGCTTGTCTTCTTCTCCGATGGCATTGTCGACGCGGAAAATCGTAGCGGTGAGATGTTTGGCAATGATCGCCTGATTGACGTCCTGAACAATCTGCGAGAATCAGATGCAGATACCGCAGTCAAGGCGGTATTGGAAAGCGTCTCCAAATTTCAGGACGGACACGAACATTTTGACGACGAAACCCTGCTGGTACTGCAGGTTCGCTGATCCTTCACTCACAACCATTAGAATGGTATCCATGTCACACAACGGAACCACGGAAGTTGTGCGTCCAGCACGCACCGTCCGCGGCAGTGTTCGACTGCCCGGCGACAAGAGCATCTCGCACCGCTATGCCATGTTGGCGGGATTGGCCAATGGCACGTCGCGCTTCGCAAACTTTTCCACCGGCGCCGATCCGCACAGCTCGCTGAGCTGCATGGAAGCGTTGGGGGCGACCGTTGTAAAACGTCCGGACGGCGTCATTGAAGTTACCGGCGTGGGTGGCACATTCCAGAAGCCCACATGCGACCTGGATTGCGGCAACTCTGGTTCCACCATGCGCATGCTTGCTGGCCTAGTCGCCGGCCACAAAGGTACGTATCGGTTCGTTGGTGATGCTTCCCTAACCAAGCGCCCTATGCAGCGCATCAAGGGACCGCTGGAGCAAATGGGTGCGCAGGTGGAATTGACTGAGGGCCATGCCCCAATGACGGTTCACGGTGGGACACTAACTGCGATCGAATTCAGCGCACCGATTGCCAGCGCGCAAGTAAAGACTGCCGTTTTGTTTGCAGGTCTTGGAGCAGAAGGCACCACAACGCTGCAGGAGGCTGTTCGTACACGAGATCATTCCGAACATGCACTTCGTGCCTTCGGTGTAGAACTGGAGCGCGGTAAGGATTCCATCTCCATTCGTGGTGGACAGCAGCTTCAAGCAATTGAAGCAACCGTTCCGGGCGATCTCTCTTCTGCAGCTTTCTTCCTGTGTGCGACCATCCTCTTCCCTGATGCGCAGCTTGTGCTCGACGATGTGGGTATGAATCCCTCACGCTCCACGCTGCTGGACGTACTCGCATCCATGGGCCTGCAAGTGAAGGTCTTGAACCTGGAAGAAAAGCATGGCGAGATGATCGGCACAATTCAGGTGAACGGTGCTGCGGAACTCAAAGGCGCCGAGATCGTGGGCGATCTCCCGGCCCTCATCATCGATGAACTTCCTGTTCTTGCTGCAATCGGGCCATATACAAGCACCGGTGTGACCATCCGCAACGCAAAAGAACTTCGCGTGAAGGAATCCGACCGCATCGCTCTTGTCGTACAGAATCTGCGTGCCATGGGCGCGGAAGTGGAAGAGTTCGAAGACGGTCTGTACGTTCCTGGTAATCAGAAACTTCGCGGTGGCATTGTCGATTCTGCCGACGATCATCGTATTGCGATGGCGTTTGCTATCTGCGCACTGCGCGCAGAGGGGGAGACCACCATTCATGGCGCAGAGGCCGCTGCCATCTCGTTCCCGGAGTTCTTCCCTCTGCTTAACCAAATCTCGGAGCGATAGAGCGCATGACCAACATGCCGCCTATTGAGATTTTCATCGCAGAGGTGGAGGCTTTCGGCGGCGCGGAGCGCGCCGACCTTGCACTCTCACGCTGGCTTTATGACCATGGCATCGCGAATCGGATCCTTACATATCGAGATTCCGTTGGTCTCGCAAAATACGCATCGCACCCCGTCGATGTGATTACTCTAAATCCAGCCGGTGGGTTTCGCAGCAAACTAGCAGTGCTGAAGCAGCACTTTGCAGGCGTTTCAGCACAACCGCGACTCATCGTCTCCGGGTATCAGCCTGCGCTTCATGCCACCCTGGTTGGAGCGCGTGGCTTTCATTGCCTCATGCATGATACTCCAGCTCTTTTCAGTGATGCAGCCCATCGCTCACTGAAAGCGAAACTGCGCATCAAGCTGCAAAACTTCCTGACGGCTCGCGGTCTACGTTCAGGAGGCACCACCATTGTCACGAGTGAATTTCTCCGGTCTGAATGCCGCAAAGATTTTGGCATCGAAGCACAAATCGCACGCATGGGTGGCCTACCCTCTGCGGATGGCTTTCATGAACGCGCTTACTCCGGAACGCTAAATCTTCTTTCCGTTTCACGCATTGAAAACAACAAACGCGTCGACTGGATGCTGCAATCGCTCGCAGCCCTGGAGCATGAGACAACTCCTCTATCATCGCGCTTCGACTGGCAACTGCGGCTAGCAGGAAAAGGCTCGCAGATTGACGCACTGCGAAGCATGGCAGAGTCCCTCGGCATCGCACAACGTGTCCATTTTCTCGGTTTTGTTTCCGACGGCGAACTCAAGCAGCTGATACAAGAGTCGCATCTGTTTCTCATGCCAGCCTTACAGGGCTTTGGCATTCCTGCAGTGGAGGCGCTGCAATCCGGTATGCCTGTACTGCTTCATCGTGAAAGCGGCGTAAGCGATATTCTGCTGGATACTCCGTGGGCGACTGTCTTTGAGGGTGGCGCGAAGGCCATGGCTCCAGCACTACTGCAGGCGATGACGCAAGCAGCGGAAGGGCACCATCTTGGTCATCCTCTTCCTCCGATCAATACTGAAGAGGAATGGGCTGAACGCGTAGCAAAACTTTGCCACTGGGTCTGATCAGTTTGTTTCGTAAACACGTTCGTTGCCAAACGAACTACATCTTGTACTGCCCCATGTCATCATCGCCCAGGCCCTCAAGCCAGCGGCGGAGCTCATCGGAGTTTACGTCGCGACTTCCCTTCTGCCCTGCCTTTGCCGCTTCCATCACGGAGCGGTTGACGTAGATTGGGCAGTCCGCACGCATTGCTAACGCCAACGCATCCGAAGGCCGAGCATCCATCGTTGAGATCTCGCCGTTGCGCTCCATCCAGAGGATGGCGAAGAACGTGTCATCCTTCAACTCTGAGATCACAACACGCGTTAAGCGCACATCGAGCGATCGCAATAGATTGCGCATAAGATCGTGGGTCATCGGCCGCGGCGGAGCATTCTTCTCAATCTCCAGCGCAATCGCATTTGCTTCAAAGATACCTACCCAAATGGGCAATACATCATCGCCATTTACATCCTTCAGCACCACCATGGGCATATTGGTGACAGGGTCCATCATCAGTCCGCGAATACGGACTTCGATCTCCTCCCGCGTATTCTCGGAGGCGATGGAATCACGAAGCTGCTGTGCGGAATCGCTCATGCGGCACTCACTGCCTCGCCAACAAGGCTGTTCGGAAACGTCTTCGTCACACGTACATTCAGATAGCTACCAATTGCGGGAAGAATCGGAAGCGATGTCGTAAAGTTCAACGTCTTATTCTGCGAAGTGCGACCAGTAACCTGGCCTCGTTGATGGTTATATCCCTCGACCATCACTTCTACGATCTGATTAAGGTGACGCTCGTAGCTGATACGCTGCCTCTCGCGCTGCGCTTCGAGAAGACGTTGCAGACGCGACGCTTTCACCTCATCGGACACTGTCTCAGCCATGCCGACAGCAGGGGTATTGGGGCGCGGTGAATACTGGAACGCAAAGACGCCATCGTATCCCACCACGTCCAGTAGGCTCATCGTCTCTTCGAAATCTTCCTCGGTCTCGCCAGGAAAGCCAACGATAATATCCGTCGTCATGCTGATATCGCGCTTAGCTGCCTTGATCCACGCAATGCGCTCCAGGTACCACTCACGAGTGTATTCACGCTGCATCGCCTTCAACACCGCCGACGAACCACTTTGCACTGGCAGATGAACGTGATCGCAAATGGAAGGCATAGCGTCTATCACCTGCACAATGTCAGGCGTAAAGTCACGAGGGTGCGATGTGGTGAAACGCACACGGCGGACACCGGATAGCTCACCGACCATCGCCAGCACATCCGCAAAACTCTTCTTGCCCAGCGGATCATGGTAGCTGTTCACGTTCTGGCCAAGAAGCTGAATATCCGTATATCCAGCTTCTGCCATGCGCTTCGCTTCAGTAAGGATGCTTTCTGATGAACGCGACCGTTCCTTGCCACGCGTATACGGAACGACACAGTACGAGCAGAACTTATCGCAGCCCTCAATGATGGTGATGTATCCACGATGAGGATTCGAACGAGCGGTGAATTCGGTGTCGAAGGTCTCTTCCGTCTGACGATCATCCAACCCGGTAATGCGCTTCTCGCCTGCTTCGAGACGTACCAACATCTCTGGCAGGTTGCGATACGACGCGGAGCCGGAAACCAACGACACAAACGGCGCCTTATCAAAAATCTTATTGCCTTCCTGCTGCGCCACGCAGCCCAGCACGGCAAATTTCTTTCCCTCGCCCTGCATGCGCTTGTATTCGTTCAAGCGATGGAAGACCTTCTGCTCCGCCTTATCGCGGATGGAGCAGGTGTTGTACAGGATGAGATCGGCCGCCTCTTCATCCTCCACACGCGAATAGCCCTCATGCTCCAAAGTGCCAATGACTTTTTCGGAGTCATGGGCGTTCATCTGACAGCCAAAGGTTTCGATATAGAAGGTCTTCGCGGGGGTACTCATCACCCCCTAAGTATACGTCCCCCAGAAATTGAAGGCGAATTTGAGGCGAAAACGGCTCATATTCACGCGAGCCATATAACTGGCGGCAATGTCCGCTTAATCCAAATGCGTAATTACAGCTGAGTGAGCGTCGTCCGTCGGCCGAATACATATGCAACTTATGCTTTAGAAGCACCTACGCCCTGCAAGAGCTATACCGCAACTGGGATTGCTTTTGCCAGATGCTTATACGCCCTGTAGGAGATGTCGATCTATGGCTACCAGCTGGAATCTCAACCGGCGACAGTTTCTCGCTGGTTCAGCGATTTGCCTTGCCGACAGCTTCGTCAGTCCTCTCGGGCATAGGCCACGCCAGGAGCTCAATCTGCATCTGGCCTCCTCCTCTCTGGAAATCGCGAACAATCGATTCATCCGCACGACCAGCTACGCGAACTACCCTGCTGGCTCGGTGGTTCGGTTACAGCCAGACAGTTTTACCGACATACGCATCACGAACAGCACCGATCAAGAAGAGTTCGTACACTGGCATGGCCTTCGCGTGTCAGCCTCACTGGATGGGACGCCGGAAGAGGAAAGCCTAAGCGTCTCCGCTGTCGGCGTGCTGAGCTATGCACTGCCGCCGAGCGAGCCAGGATTTTATTTTGCGCATTCACATGCCATGTGCGAACACGATCTCTCGCGTGGTCCATACAGTGGGCAGTTCGTGCCGATGGTTATCGGTTCATTGCAATGTACTGAGCATTTTGATCGCGAAGTCTTTCTTACCAGCCATGAGTGGGAGCCCAGTGTCTTCGATACCGCAGGCAACGAACGATCGCTGGAAGCGATGCATCATCTACGCGTCGACTCAGAATCCGAAGAGGGTGAAGAGGTTCCTGATGATGGATGGGATATCGTGTATCGCGCCGCAACTATTAACGGCAAGATTCTTGGAGAAGGCGAACCCATACGCGTCAGAAATAACGAGCGCATCCTCTTTCGCATTTTGAATGCCAGCGCAACGGAACGATTGCAACTATCGCTTCCTGGTCACCGCTTTCTTGTTGTTGCGCTTGATGGATACCCTGTTCCTAAACCAGCTTTTGTTGAAGTTGTCGAATTAGGTGTAGGTGAGCGACTAGATGCAATTGTCGTTATGGACACCCCTGGGATATGGGTTATGGGCTCACCCGAGGATAGACATCGCGCACTTGGAATGGGAGTTGTCGTCGAATATGCGGATCGCTCCGGAAAGCCAATCTGGAGTCCGCCCGCAGGGACTTCTGCCTGGGACTATCTTCGTTTCTCAGGCTCTGCTGTAAATGCCGCTCCCTGTCTTAGCAACCTTTCTTATCGCATAGAAAGACGACCTTCAAGGCCTGACGGATTCGAACGTTGGGCTATGGTTCCGTTGTCCTCTGCACAAGAGACGCTGCGTGTGGGCGAGCGATGCCGTATCACTCTTCTCAACAACTCTGATGAAGCGCATCCCATGCACCTTCACCGCTTCCCTTTTGAGTTGACGAGTGTTTCAGGACAACCATGTGCCGGCATCCGTAAAGACACAGTGGTTGTGCCTCCATTTCAACAAGTTCAATTCGATGTTCAGCCCGACAGTAGTGGGCCCACGCTATTGCATTGCCATAACCAGATGCATATGGACTGCGGCCTCAAGACTCTCCTCTCTATTTCTTAGAAAGTAAGCCCTGATGAATTCATTACGCGCGACACTGCTTCTGACTTTAGCTGCCTCTTCCATATCCGCCGCTGCACAACCAGGCAAAGCTCTACTTCCAGAACTGATTCGCACTGTTCCCTCTCCATATCGCGAAGAACTGGAAACGCTCCACACTGCTATCCCTACTGAGGAACAACAGGCCGCGCTACAAAAGATTGCCGCTCAGCCAGAAGCAGGCCTCATCCTTGCGCTGAAGTACATCGGACAACAGCCGCAGGCCTTTGATTTTCTGACAAAGCAGCTCTCGAAAGATACGGATGCGAATCACCGCCTTCTGATCCTGACGCAGAGCCTGCGTGGACAGGTTCGCTCTCTGCAGGCTTCGTCCCGATCCCTCCATTCTCCTTCTGCCGTACGCGCTGAGCTTGCAGAACAGCCTGAGAAGAGAATGCAGCTTCAAACCATCCTGGAACATCTCGTCGCTACAGATTCAAATGCGGACGTCGCGCTTGAAGCGGCACGTGATCTGCGCAAGTTGAACTGGGGTGTAAATGGACAGTTTCTTCTAAAGGCCGCGGATAACGCACATCAACGACAAGATACAGCCGGAGAAACGGCGCTACGCAAGGAAGCCTATGACTGGCTTCCCTACGATGAACAGGTCAACTTGCCCACGTTTCTTCGTACCCCTCCACCGGTTTTCTCAGCGGTCCCGGAAAGTAAAGCGATTCGCGTGCTCGCCTTCGGTGATTTTGGAAACGGCTCTCCTGCACAAAAGCAACTCGCAGCAACGATGCTTACTTACAGTAAGCAACATCCGTTCGACTTCGGTATCACGGTCGGAGACAACTTCTATCCGCGCGGGGTATCCAGCCCCGATGATCCTCATTGGGTAAATGATTGGGAAAAGGTGTACGGGCCGCTCGGAATATCGTTCTATCCCGCTCTCGGCAACCATGATTACCTCCAAGCCGATGGTCCCGCAGCTGAGGTGATCTACACACACAAGAGTAAGACCTGGCACATGCCCGCCACTTTCTACACCTATACCGCGGGGCCTGTGCAGTTCTTTGTGATAGACACGATGGAGATGTCAGACACAGCTCTGTATCAGCAGCAACTGGCATGGCTCGACGCAGAGATTGCCAAGAGCAAAGCGCGCTGGAAGGTTGTTTACGGCCATTACCAGGTTTATTCAGCTTCGCGTGGTGACGAGCAGAATCTGATTGATCGTCTTATGCCAGTTCTTCGCAACGGCGTCAACCTTTTCTTGTGCGGTCATGACCACAACCTGCAGGAACTGCAATCAGATGGCGGTGTGAGTTTCTTTGTAAGCGGAGCCGCCGGCGCTTCTCTGTATGACTTTACGCAGAAGAACTACACCCGCACGACATTTCAGGCGAAGCAGAACGGGTTCAATGTCATCGATGCCGATCAGAACAGCCTGAAGGTATCAGTGATAGGCATGGATGGAACCATTTTAAAGAGCGTGGATATTCATTAACGATGGAAGGGCTTGTGAAGCGGCCCCATTGTTTCTCAGGCTTTTCAAATCAATTGTTCTTTATGTTTGTTCTTTAACAGTGAGCTTTGGGGATCGCATGACCGCTTCTCATTCAGGCCTTACACGTCGGAATTTCGTGATTCTAGGTAGCGCCTTCGCCAGCAGCCGTTTCTGTAACGCCCTTGAACCTACAATTGGGCAAGTAGTCGCTCAACCCTATTTCGCGGCGGCGAATCGGTCGATCCAATCTCTGGCGCGTCTCGGTTCTCCCATACGTTCCGCTGATGCAGAACAAATCGCCGTTCTGACGCAACAAAATGATCCTCAGGCAGTAAGCAAAGCAGAAGAGATACTCAGCCGCTACACATTGGCGAAACTCTCTCTCGGGCCCAATGGCGCTCCTCAAATTGCTATCGGTGAGGCTCCAAGACAACTTGTCGAACAAGGATGGCGTGTGTTCCTTGTGCGCGTTGAAAATCCATCTGGCCAAAAGGGATCGCTCGTCTTTACAAGTGGAACTCGGACGATTGGCAATCTGGAAATTGTCAGCAAAGGAGCTGCGCAACGTACTGCGCTAGCGGATGCCCTGTACAAGGGACCGATGATCGAGGAGATGTGGCTCGCAACGGAGTTGTACGAACCTACCCCCATCCTCAGTGGAGGTGTAGCAGTTGCGACAATACCTCTTCCTGAGATTCCGATTGAGTATCACATTGTGCAGCTATTCAGCCGCGATCATGGACCACGTACTACCAGCTTCTTTCTAAACGTTCTGATGGGATCAAATGATCACGCCTTCCATCCCGCGCACCGACAGTTTGATTTCGAGTGCCTTCCATCTCACGAAATACCTTTACGAATTCTCGATACCAACGGGAACGGCTGTGTTGCTTCGCTAACCATCAAAGACAAACTCAATCGTGTCTATCCGCCAAAGGCGATGCGCCTTGCTCCTGATCTATTCTTTCAAGAGCAGGTATACCGAGCCGACGGTGAAACAGTGCGCTTGACCGAGGGAGAATACCTGGTTAAGAGTGAGCGCGGCCCAGAATATCTTTGCGGCACTAAAGCGGTGCAGATACGTGGAGCTGCCTCTGTCATTGATGTGAAGCTAGAGAGATGGATTGACCCTTCGAAGTGGGGGTTCTACTCCGGGGATACACATATTCATGCCGCAGGATGCTCTCACTACGAAAGGCCCACAGAAGGTGTCGGGCCTGAAACATTGATTCGACACATCCGCGGTGAAGCTCTGACAATTGGAGATGCTCTCAACTGGGGCCCAAGTTGGTACTACCAGAAGCAATTCTTTTCAGGCAATGCCGAGAGCCCCGTTGCAGCACTCGAACATCCTGAGTTGCAGAAAGCCTATGGCGTTACTCTTCAACCACAGACCACACGCGAAGATGTAGAAAGCATCATTCGTTATGACGTCGAGGTCTCCCAGTTCCCGTCCAGTCATGCAGGTCACTTAGTTCTATTGCAGCTGAAAGAACAGGACTATCCTGGAGCGCAACTTATCGAAGATTGGCCATCGTGGAATCTGCCAATTCTTAAGTGGGTAAAAGCACAAGGTGCCTACGGGGGCTACGCGCATTGTGGCCTTGGAATGGTGGTTGATTCCACTGACCTTCCGAACTATGAAATCCCTCCCATGGACGGCATCGGCACACAGGAAGCAATCATCGATGTCACGCACGGATGCGTTGACTTTCTCTCCGGATGTGACAGCCTTCCAGTTGCAGAATTAAATGCTTGGTATCACATGCTCAATTGCGGATTTCGTATGGCCATGGTTGGCGAAACGGACTTCCCCTGCATGAGCGATGGACGCGTGGGAGCAGGCCGCAGCTATGTGAAGCTTGGAACTCGTCCCAACGGCAATTCTGGATATACGGCTTGGATAGAAGGCCTCTTTAAGCCGCATCAATATTGCGGCGATGGCCGTAGTCATGTTCTTGAGTGCAAGGTAAACGGCCAGCCTCTTTCGGATTCCGACTTAGTCCTTGAATCCGGCGAGACTATCAATGTCGAAGTACTAATAGCCGCACGTCTGGAACCCGAACTTACGCCGGAGACCAAGGCACGCCGAGCAAACGAATCGGGCTACGACATCGAACGCGCACGGATTGGTAATACACGGCAAGTGCCTCTCGAACTGATCGTGAACGGATTGCCCGCAGCGATTATCAACATCGTGGCGGATGGAGTACCACGCGCTGTGGCTCTGAAGGCTAAGATTTCACGCAGTTCCTGGTGGGCTCTTCGCGTTTTGCCGTCCCTGCACACCCATCCATCCTTCGTGCGTGTTAATAACAAGCCCGTCCGAGCTTCGAAGAAAAGCGCAGAATGGTGCCGCGCATGCGTCGATAAAGTATGGGAAGTGAAATCGCCATTCATGCGGGAGAGCGAGCATCCGGCCGCTGCTACAGCATTTGAGCATGCACGCAAGACCTACGAACAGATCGCATCGGAGTGCGAGGTCGTATGATGCGTTCCGCGTGGCTCGTGACGCCATTCTTCCTGTTCGCATCGCTTTGGAGCAATGCTCAGGAGCATCTGCACCAGGGCGGAAAGCCCGGCAGCGCAGCACCGATCACGATTACCATCAATCCGGAATCGAGAGTCAGCGTGGTCCTTTCTGGATCACTCCCCGTACAAGAACGGTGTGGGGTCCTGACAGCTCTACCAATCAAAGTCATTAATCAGAGTTTCGCGACGGTTCGGCTAGAAGCAAGCCTTATCAACAATTCGTCCTCTTCCGGAGTCACAATTGAGTTTCATCCTGAACCCTTAAGAGGGATACCAGAAGAATTCCGTAGCCTTGGTATCAGGCTGGCTCAATCGGGCCCAGTAGACATCACAATCTCTTTTGGCGCGCAGCATGTGGCCCACGATCTTGGCGGGCGAGATCAAATTCACTTTGTGATGCACTGTTTCCCCTCTCAGCCCGGGTGGTAGCTAGATGTGCGGAACTTGATTAGAGAGACAGCAGATCCGCATCCATTAGTGCGCCGCTGCCGTCGGAACAGTTGTTGATGAAGACGCCGCAGCATGTGCAGCCGCGGTACGATTCCTCTCTGCTATGAAGTCATCTAGGCTAAGTCTGCGGTTATCCTTCGTCTGCACAAACACGTGACCAGCCATCACGCCGCCTCCAGTCGAGCGAAGAACATGGAAGATGCTATAGCCCTCTCTGCTTCGATATCCGAAGACCATGAGATTATCACTGCGATCTTCTTCAAAGACAAAATGAATGGTTGGATCGCCAACCTTATCTCGCAGCAGTTGTGATTCCGCCTCAACACCTGCGGCGTGGGCCCGTTGGAACTCTGGATCATCCGCAGGAGTGAAGGTGCCGATTCGGTGATCATAACGAGACGTGGCGAATCTCTCCCGTAGAAGATGAACAAGATTCATCTGGAAGCTGTTGTCATCGGAGGCGCGCATATCATCTAGATCCAAATAGCCAAGGTCAAAACTATCAACATTGAGAGCCTTAAACGTGGGACTACCTTGCTGCGTAAGTGCCGCTGATGTAACCAAACGCAGAGGTACAGTATCTGCCCGATCGATAAAGCCGCGCATTTGCTGGTCAAATGCCGTTAGGTGCGATGCATCCAATACTGTGTATGTAATCTGCGGTCCGGTCAATGCATATTGCATTCCCGTAGAAAGGCGGTTCATGCGATCAAGCAATTCCTGCCTGCGACCGAATGCCGATGCTTCGCCGCGTCCCACCTGACGGATCTCCACCTTCGCCTGCACATGTTTTTGCGTGGCAGAAAGCATGGGCCGATCTTCTCGGGACTTTCTACCGCCTTCGCCACCCTGTTGCTGGATCGCATGAGAGATCTCATGCGCCAGCAACTCCTGCCCATCAACCGCTGCGGGGTTATAACGTCCTGGTGCAAAGACGATGTCGCTACCCAATGTATAAGCCCTCATGGATTGTTTCTCGGCTTTGTGGGCGCTCTTCCCGTCTCGATGAATTCGAATGTGCGAAAGCCCACGCTCAAACCGCCGCTCCATTACGGACTGGGTAACCGTGTCGAGCGGCTCACCACCTCCACTCGATTGATCTCTTAGTTGTTCATACTTTGTGGCGGATTCCTTCGCGCCTATCTCTCGTTTTTGCCCCTGTACCTTTGGTGATGACAAGCGCACGCCGGTTTCTCGTCTAGCCACATGACTAGCCATTCGATCTGCCTGTGCCTCCAACTGCTCGTTGCGCGGGGTATCCATTCGTGGAGAAGGACGGGCAGTCACTATAGGCGCATCTTTTCCGCTAGTCCCGTTTACTGAACGAACAGAACGGACTGACGATAATGACACCGCTCCATGAGAAGCAAACTGTTTAATAGGTTTTGGAAGCGATGCAGCATGGAGGGTGTCATTGCCTTGACGACGCATCGCAAAGCTTTTGCTCTGTTTACCAGCCGCATTGGCATGTTTCATGGTCATCTCATGCAGCTCTTAAGCGGTGGCATACCCGCTACTGTGAAGACGCGTGCAATGACGATAGAAATCAGGTGACTCCCATCGCATCCGCTCTTCCAATCGCTTCATGATCGCCGGATGCGATTTTGCATCGCCCAGCAGATGAGTAAA
This sequence comes from Terriglobus roseus, assembly GCF_900102185.1. NCBI lineage: Bacteria > Pseudomonadati > Acidobacteriota > Terriglobia > Terriglobales > Acidobacteriaceae > Terriglobus > Terriglobus roseus. The sequence goes on from NZ_LT629690.1 coordinate 1,970,832, forward strand.
ACCAACTCGCGCTGCACGGTCTTCTTCATAAGCCTGCTCAAACGATGGGAAAAGGTATTCCATCTTTACGCGTGAAAAAGGCGATTGCGGATGAGCACGATGGTAGCGAACACATGCATTCAGAAGAAATTGCTCCACAATCATGTTGAAGCCTTCCTTTTCAGGAAAGCGATCCCACGCAGGCATGCTTGTGGGATTCGTGACCAGATCCATGGCAAGCCTTGAGAAGTACTGGAGAAATTGGATATCTGTTCCTCCCATAATTCCGCAATTGTCCTCGCTGAATCGGTCTGAGTGTAGGGAGCGCGCCCACGTCCACTCAACAGGCAATTCCAATGCTTGATCCTGAAATGCCTGCTCAACATAGGCGGGGCCAGACCACTCCCAAGCAGTATGAAAGTATTCCGGACACTGCGTGAATACTGGAGCTGAAAGCAATGCAGCCGGCAGCGGCTTCCAAAGAAACACATCGTTGTCGATGTGGCAGAAGGGTTGTGTCTGCATGCTGTAGGCAACCAGTTTCCCGAATGCCCACCAACCTGGGTCTACATTTTGGAACTGCTGCAAATCTTCGCTGACCTCATCAAAAGCAAGCCCGAGACGGTCCACTAACAATGCTTTGCCTGGCTTGTCTGTAATCAACAGAACTTTGTCAAAATGCTGCTTCGCCAGTCGCACCGACAATCCCCACGACAGCAGATGGTGGAATGGGGTTGCCCATATTCGGCCCTTGTATGCAGTGAACGGTTTACTCCAAAACGAAAATACTGCTTGCATAGGACTCCCACCTCCCTGCATCAACGGATAATGATCGGCACCTGCGCGCCAGTGATCGTGAACGTCGCAGTTTGCGTATCGTTTGGCAAGGAGCTCAGCGCTGCCGTCACGGTAAAAGAAATGGTTGTCGGGCCAGGATTGCTCTTTACCGTGATGGCAACCTGCCCAGTGCTGGAACCAGCCGGGATAACGACGGAGTTTGCAGCCAACACAGCCACTTGCGCATTTCCCGCGAGGCTCAGGTTTACCGTTGCACCTCCCGCCGGTGCAGGGATGCTTAGAGTGACAAAGATTAGCGGGGACACAGTCTGTGGAGGGATCCCCGCAGTCGCTATTGTTTGAACAGCGGTAACAACATTGAGGGCATTGACGACGAGGGTGTACGCCGCATAATTTGGCGCGACTGACTTCAGAACTAATGCAGCGGAAAGATAAAACCAGCTTTCGAAATCAGCCGCGGCATCATTGTTTCCGGAGGGAAGCTGCAAGTCCAAACGCTGTGATCCGTCCGCTTGTGTCACCGCAACAGCAAACGTTTCTCCGTCCAGATACACGGTATTGCTGCCCGAAACACCGAAGATGCGGTTACCGAGCAAGCGGACACGCACCCGTGCGTATGCATTGAATCTTGCCTCTGTCGTCAGCAAGGTATTAAGGTAATTCAGCATCTGGGGATTCTTAGCCACCTGCCACGAGAGAGTGTTCCCTGCAGACGTAATAGCACCGTCAACAATCAGCGGTTGGCGAATCGCAATTGGATTTTGCGTCGGTTTCTGGTCGTAATTCGGAACGATTTCCATGGTTACAACGAAGACCGCAGCAGATACTGGAGACGTCAGGGCAACATCCAGATCCACTTCAAGGCCGTTAGCAGCGAGCTGGTCAATACTCATAAGGCTATCGTTTTGCCAGCTTGTTTTCGTCACATGCATCGCTGGCTTTGCAACGGTAAGCCCAGTGAGTGGTGGAAAGATTCGGCGGCAATCGGACACTTGAAAGCCACCCTGTTGCAGATGGGTATAAGTAATGTTAGCTGTTCCAAGCGTGATGCAAGCCAACGGTGCCCGCGTAATCTTTGCCCTATGAGCGAATTGATATAACTCTCCGTTCGAACCACACGGCGGCCATTCGATGGCTCCAGTTGCAGCTCGCGCAGGGACAGTCCACGCATCGCCTGCACGAAACGTTCCCTTCTGAAAACTCACTTCAATTCCGTTCTCCAACGCAACCCAAGCGCCACCACCAAGCAACACTCCGTTCGAGGCAGCACTGGTTCCGGACTGATCCCACCGCCGCACGCGTGCGTTCTTCGTGGTATCCACCGGAAGAACCGTTGTGAACATAGTTAGTGTGCGGTTTGCAATATCAATGCTCTTTATCTGGTAAAGCGCCCCGCTAACATTGGGATCAGGCCCAAACAGATTGCTATCGTCCGAAATCTCCACCCACTGATTGGGCGCAAAACCGAGATTGCTGTCAGGTCCTAACGAATCAACGCTAATGTCAGCGCCTTGAACCGAGATAACGCTCGCGACTACGGAGCCGTTTTCGCGCGACCATTTAAACGTGGCGGTTGAGACGTCACCAGCCTGATGAATTTCTACACGATAAAGCTGGTTCTCCAAGCCAACGTATCCGCTAGAGGCGACCGGATCACATCCACAGGTATCCGATGAGGGGTTCGTCTGTGCCGCCATCTTCGGAGGAAGAAGCTGCAAGCGCTGACGGTACATCCCATCGCAGCAACTGCCATTCAATTGGTTGGATATACCCAACTCAGCAACAACACGCCACACTGTTTGCCGTCGCGCTGTGGTCTCAGCCGCCTGCCCAAGTGCGGGCTCCAACAGGCAAGAGTCTTCACGTGCGGTTACAAATCGTTCCCACACTTCAAGCCACACAAGAAGCGATGAACTGCCTTGCGTATCAAGGAGCATTCGCAGCAATTCGGCGGCGGTGTATTCCGGTTGAATCAGGAACGGTTGGCTGTCGAAATCGCCATCGCTCGTCGCTTCGCAGAGCAGGCCATCAACGTAATAACGTCCGGCGCTGAACTGAAGCTTGCCATCGTTGATAGAGATGGCAAAGCCATCATCACCTTCCGGGCCGCCGTACTCTCCAATAATGTCAACGGTCTCTGTGGTTCGGAGATACGAGTCAATGTCACGCTGCTCATTCGCATCCGCGTCGAGTGCAACACGGCCTTGTTGTTCAAGGACAGCTGTATAGTTTTTTGCCGGGTTAAATCGGATCCGGCTAAAGTCGCCTCTCATGTCCTCACTCCTTACGAATCAGATCGTTTAAAGCAACCCGATTCCAATGCCGCTAACGCCCTCTACGGACGTTCCATCCTCACAGCAATCCTCAGAAGTCCGTACGCCATACCGCGTTGGCCGGCGGGGTGCTTCGCAACACATCTTGGGCGTAACCAAGAAGATGCCCGCCTCCATCCCCACAGGTAGGTATTCCGGAATACGAAGCTGTGTGTTCTGCAACGCTTCCGTCTCCTGTATCCCGTGCATCACCCCGATCTGTCCACCATCGTCTGCTCCGTTCCACACGGCGAGTGACGTCCAGGTTGATAGCAAACCGTAAGCCGGATGTCCGTATCGAAGTGCAGCAAACATGGGCGCGAAAGCCCCTTCAGTAATCGCCGAAGTAGGGAGACACTTATAACGGCGCGGTGTGATCGATGCGAATGGCAGTGAACAGAACCTCACGCAGCCCGTTTGTGAACGGCTGCACCACACTGCCGCTTGCCATGAATCATTCCGTGCAAGGCGTGATCGAAAGATCGTGTTTGACGCCAAAGGCAAAGTGCGCACACGCACCTTGCCGATCACTGTGCTGTTTTCAATTTGAAGATCACCACCTTGCAGTGAGGGCTCCTCTCCCGCGTAAGCGATGCAGCAAGGCGATCCCGCATCCAGCAACACTTCGCAAAGCATGGCTGTAGCGCTGTCAATTACAGCCAGAGGCCCAGTCAGAGTGTTTTGAATTGAAAGCGATGTGCCTTCCGAGCGAACCGTAATACTTGGTTCGCGCGGACCATCCGTACCGGCGCCGTTCAATTGCACCGCCGCCGGAAGCAGCGTGCAATGCTCCACTGACATGGCAATGGCTTCACCATCGACATTAATAGAGCCAAGAAGCCTAAGCCCGTTCAGCGCCAGCCGTCCCGCTGTTCCGCCCGAGGAAGAGGGATCCCCTGTTACTGCAATATCTGCACTAATGGTGGCTCGTGACTGTGTCGCCGTATATCCGCTGTTCACGCCATCTGCTACATGCACGGTAGCGGAAAGGATTGTGAGCGCATTCCCCGCAGCGATGTGGATGTTCAACGTATCGGCACAATCAATACGCGCATAATCCAGAATCACAATCGATCCCGTTGTTCCAGCGGGCTGCACATTCCATGCGGCAATCGCATCTTCCAAAGTGGGAGTTAACGATGAGCCAACAACGGCGAGAAATGTTCCCGCCGCAGAATCACTTGTTATGTTGAGGGAGCGGTCATAAGTGCCGCCGCCGATCTCTGCAGCAAAGCCGTATGCATAACGCACCAGAACTTCCGTGGGTTGCCCCCACTCCTCTGCAAGAGCAATGCGTCCACACTGTACGTCAATCGTCACTTTATGTGGAACACCGCAGCGCCATACGCCTTCTTTGCCGGAAAGGCGCTTCCATGCGATGTTCTCCGGTTCCACTGCAACACCATCAATCCATACAAAAATGCTCTTCGATTCGCCATAAAAGTCTTGTGTGGCAGTGCGAATTTCGTGCAAGGAGATGGCATCGGGAACATCCATGCGCCCCGTAATGTGGTCGAACGGAGTTCGTAATGCAGGTACCGTGAAGAGCGGTGTATCCAGGCCTGCGAGGTCGAATCTGTATCTTCTTTCGCCCGCCTGCAGTGCTGGAGCTTTATCGACCAGGAAACTGCGGCACCGCCAGATGTGTAACGCAACATCCGGAAGGTTGTACTGACCTGCTCCATGTAGCCCAATGTCAACTGCAGCTATGTCAGGATCTGCAACTGCGCGAACTCGCGGCGAGATTCTGCGAACATCGGCACGATGGCTGACACTGTCAAACGGCCCAGACACCTCTTCCATGATTTGCTGCTGCCGCACCAACGCAAACGCAGGTTGTGTTGGTGTTATACATCGCATGCTCTGGAACGTGAGTGTGGTCTTGAATCGTTCTGAAAGATGTACAGCTCGCGCGGACACATCTGAGCAGACCTGCTCCAGCGCAATGGCTGTTCCCTTGCGCCTGCGATAGCCGATGGTGTTCGCTACTTCGGCACGTGGGCTATACGAAGCACCATCAACAGCACGGATGGGCAGATAGCCGATTAGATCTCCTATATATGGAACAGCCCATGAGGAACTAGTCTCAATAAACTGGTCCTCGTAAAGCTGGAGAATGTTGTCCTGAACAATCCCAGCCTGTTCTCCCAACACCTCCATCAGGGCTTCCAGAGGACCACCCGCGGCGGCGTCACGGACACCGTAGATCGCTGGCAAGAGCCGCATTAAATCCTGACCGGTAAGATTCATTGCCATCCCCCCAGTCCTGCGCGGGAAGCGGGATCCAGCAAGAGCAACTCTGCTCCTACTAACGCGCTGTTCTGTGTGGTGGTTGGTCCGCTCGCGCGCAACATTCCACTGATGGGAATACCTAAGTCATTACCGCTGCGATATAGCCCTTGCAATTGAACCGCCTGCACGCCCGTGCAGTTTTGTATGCGTTCAATCACATCGCTGGCGGCTACTCCCTGCTGGAATTCGCGGTTCGCAAAACTGAAAACCTGTTGCAACGAGGCCCATACCTGAGCTGTCACATCATCTACCGCGTATTGTGTGGTGTCGATCTTTAAGCCTGCTGCAATCGAAAAGAGCACAGGGCGATACGGAACCACGCGGACCGGGATGCGCCCCGTCCCGTAGTTACGAAGATCATCAAGCAGATGAAGAGCAACAGGATCATCTGAAGTCAGTGATGTTCCATTTGCTCCAGAAATGGTCACGAGGATACCGCGCTCGCGGCCCAACCAGCTCCATACTGCCAAGGCTTTTCCAATGCCCGGGAACGCGCTAGAGTATGCCTGGAAGTCCTCCAGCGTGACCACCCGTCCAAGTGTCAGAGTCGGCAGCGGTGCTGAGGTCCTAGCATCGGCTGGCGTCGCAGGATCAGCTCCACCTGTGGCTCCGCTTGGATTCGCAACTCCCTTCAGCCCTTGCGGCCGATCCAGCAACTGTGAAATTTGACCTGCACTTACCATTCCTGCAGAGCCAATTCCCTTGCGATATACCGCACGGATGTTTGATTGACCTGTGGGTGTGCGCGCGCCGCGGAGCCCATCGCCAAATTGCACGAATGTATTTCCACTTTGGTCGGCACCGGTCACATACACGCGGTCTGCAGGCCCAGAGGTCATGAAGTTCGCAACCTCGGTCCACTTTTGACTGTTCACCCAGATCTGTAGCGTGGATGTGATCCCGCCGCCAGAATCGGAACTTACATATGTGAGGGGTGTCTGCTTCAGCGTGAATAACAACGTGGGATTGGTCCCATCACCATTGCCCAGAATCTCATGGACGGTCTCGCCGTGCGTCGCGTCCATTGTGTTGGCGTTAACAGTTACGGTTTTGACGTCATAGATACCCTGCAAATCAGACACGAGTTGTAGCGTTGCTACATCACCCTGAATTGTGACAGAGGCAACGCGGGCCGCTTCACCCACTACAGCATCGTCGCTCGAAGATGCTTCCAAACGGAATCCGCTTCCGTCCACAAGATGCAGAGTGCCTGCAATGCCGCTAACTGTACTTACCTGCCACGCGGTTCCACCGCCTTCCGTAGCGGGTTGATAAGCATTCACCAGATATACCTGGTTATCTGTCACTGCTTGGTTTGTGGCAGTATCCTTCGGAACAAAGCTTGAAGAGCCCGCAAATAAGACGCGCAAGCGTACAGCTTTACCTTGGACTACAATAGGCACGCCCTCCGCAATGCCTTGGCCACCAGTAATCGTAAGCGTGCTACCAGAGACAGGGACAAGCATATCTGCGTCCAACGCGTACGGCGGTAGCGATGCAGATTCTACATAGGGAGCTCTTAACGGAAGATTTGCAACGGTAAGTTGTCCGCTAGCCGCATACACAGTTGCTGTCCTTGAGAACGAAACAACTGTGCCGAGCAGACTATCCAGGGAAGTAGCAGCAGCGCCCTCTATCACTGCATAGGAAGAAAACTTCAACGCAGTGGATTTAGAAGTCAGTGTGTATAGATTCGGATTAAGATCGCGAACTCCGTTGACTTGCAGCAACGCTGTACTTCCACCTCCCGACAACACCGCCCACTGCGGGTTCTCGCCGGAAGGAACAAGCCCTGCATATTGACTGTCCAAATACACTTCACTACTTCCACTCGTGTACTGAAACTGCCAATCCGTCTGAGGGCTTGAAGGATATCCAGGCGAACTTGTGATGCCTCCAGGAGTAAACAGAAGAGGATTGGGTGCCTGTGATCCAAATAACGAAGCCTTCTTACGCAATGCATACACCACAACCTGATCCGCACCCGATCCTGCGTTAAAGGACGACAGCGCCCGATCCCAACTCACCTCAGTAATACCGTCGCTGCTCTTTACCTCGACTGCAGTAACGATGCGTAAATCAGCAGGCCCTGTTGCACTTGGGAGACCGTTGGTTGCCGCAACAAATAGCAAGGCATCGCCCGTTTGTAAGCCTGTGCTCACACCCGCCAAACAGGTTCGCGTATCGCCTCCCGCCAAGCTCCAAGGCAGAGATGCCAACGCTGGCAACTCATTCCACCCAATGTGCGCTTGCAGGTCAGCTCCTGTCTCAAACACCTGCGGCAAACCTCCCGGTGCAGGAATGCTCTGCGCACGTGTACCTGCAGGGATCACCACGGACTCCGGTGCTCCCGGCGCGCTGTTTAGCGTGAATGCGAGTACAGCTGACGCCGCAACTCCAGGCGATGGAACATACCCAACCAACCGAGTAAGCTCAAAGATCGAACGCCCCTGCACTGCTGTTCGGAGATAAGCTTCGTTGGCTAGTCGTTCCTGATAAAACGTCAGCACATCCAATGACACTGCCCAGCCATCCAGCAGCGCCATCGTGAAGTCGGCACTGTCACGTGTTGTTAGCCCTTGCAATGCCGGAAGGCTTGTATCGGAAAGCGCTGCACTCATGCTTTCCAGAAAGGTTCCATATCGTCCGACGCGATAACTTATTTCAGACAATCCAGGTGCATTGGTAATTGTTTCAGGCGTGGATCGAGTCTCGCCCGTGCAGCATCCACATAGTGTCAATTCAAGAGAATGGCAGCCACTCATCGCCCACCCTCCATCTGCAACGAAAAGATTCCGTGATCACGCCGATTCGGATCATTGTCGCAGCGTGCGATCTCAAGTCTTCCCATGGTGAGATAGCCTTGCTGCCGCGGCGTACTTGAAGGTTCATCCATCCGTTCGAAACGCACCAACCGCACTGACACTACGCCATCCACCGCCTGAGCTGCAGCAATCAGCGGGCTCGCATAAACGGTCTGACCAAAAGTAAAGTTCTCTGCCTTCAGCACCGCAACATTTCCGTCGCAACTCGATCCAGAAAGAAAGCGCCGCATGATGGCCGTATACACATCACTCTGAAATCGATTCGAAGCCACACAAACCGCCAAGGTGATGCGAAGTCCGACGATAATCGCGTCTTCGACCGCTAATCCCGTGCCCATCATTCGCAACGGATCAAGACGGCTTAGCGTCAGCGTGGCGAGGTCTGATGGCGCTGAGGACGCAGGCTCAACCGATACGAATCCTGCATACCAAGAACCTGTCCATCGCATCGTTCCCCGAGCTTGGGTTATGTCGCTGTCCTGCAAAGCAGCAACAGCGTAATCATCTTCCGTCACACACCTTAGTTGCGATTCGAATGCAAAGGGAGCATGTTGACGGATATGCTCAGGTGACTCTGCGTCGACCGCAGCCGCAGCCGGCAGTGGATTGCGCACAGAGATCAGTGGCAACGTCGTCACCGTGTGCAATAACGCATCGGAACCTACAAGACCATCGCGGCCATTGCCAATGCGATACGTTGCGACGAACTGCTGTCCCGGATCAACTGCTGCACCATATTGCCCATCCCCAAAGCGAAGAGAAGCTGCACCTCCATCTTCAATCTCCAGTACAAAGACAAGATCTTCTTCATCGCTCGCTAGCAGATCCGATTGTGGTGTCCATAGCCGATCATTGTCATCCATCACCGTGATCTGCGGCTTAGCAGCTGAAGCATCCGTTAATGGATTCAGGAATGTGCTCGCCGCAGCCAACGGATCGAATGGAAGCTGAAATGTAACCGGTCCCGAAGCAAGCGTTGGACGATATCGAACCAGAGTCACTCCTGCGTCTGTACTTCCACTGCATGTACATCCACTTGAGACGGGCGCTTCCGGAGCATCCGGTACAGTGCCAAGCGACTCTGCTGCAACCCACACACCTTGGTCAACGGGGACTACGTTGCCCCAAGCGCGGCTTACACCCGAGATTGTGTTGCCACCATGCTCTGCGTCCAACGTAGACGAGATGCAGAGAGGAAACGGCAATGCATCTGCGATTCCCCACGTGACTTCTGTGACAGGAGCACTATTGAACGGGTCTACCAGAGGTTTTCCCTCATCGTCAGAAGTGCGCACTTCTGTAAGTCGCACTGCCCAACGATGAACACGGTTCGAGTCATCGGGTTTACCGGTTTTTGCGCCCAACACCTCTTCCAGAATCAGCACGCTTCCCGCCTGCAGCGTGGTCAGATTGCCAGATAACGTGGCCCCCACTGCCCCTTGTGGAAGACAGCAATTCGTATCGCTCCACGTGTAGAAATCGATCGCATTCTGTTCCTGATAAAGGAGGGCGTCGGCCATGCTGGCGTACACCGGTTGCCCATTCGATAAAAGCGCTTTCAGGAGTGCCGTCTGTGAAGGATTATCCGGAGACAAAACAGGAGGCACACCCGCGGTACGCACATAGAAGTTGGTTCCCGCCGGCAGCAATAGCGCATCTTTCGCCGTAGCCACACACACCCACGAGCGCGCATTGCATCCTTCGCCTACTCGATAATCCACTAACCGCGCGTGGCGACGGAGAGAGATCCTGCTGCGTGCTGTATCAAGATACGCTTCGGTATTTACGGCATCCTGCATATAACTCAGACGGTCCGCGACGTATGCCATCGCTTCCACCAAAGTGATTCCCACGTCTGCAGCATGAGACTCGTTCCACGCTGGCATCAAAACAGACATACGATCCAGCATTCCTTGCCGGAAGCCGTCATAATCCTTAGCTAAATAGTTGATGGCAGGCACTGGCGGAGCGTTCTCGTTGCAGCAACTCTCGACATAACAGTCTGCGACAGAAGAACATCCAGCTTTAAATGAAAACGTTACTTCAGATAACCGCGGATCAAATGTATCCGGAGGATCCTGCGCGTTTTCACCTGCACGCAGGCTTAGGGTGTACGTGGAAAAATCCCCCGTGCTATCAAGACGAATGCGCAGTGTACGTGATGGCACATCTCCGATCATCTGCGCGCTCAAAACGTTTACTGGAGCACCGCCTGATATGTATATCTGGTCCACACTCGGAGCCACGAGCGGAGGACGCAGTAACGTTAAGTCCAGATCGCTCCCGCACCCAGGAGCACCTATCACTTCCACGTAGTCGATGCCATTCAAAGAAGAGTGTGCCAAGACCTGGGCGCGACGCCGCTGCGTCGAACATAAGTACGTCATACGGCCCCCTCTCCCACTTGAAATTGTTCCGTCTGGGTTTGGTCTGTCTCAAGCACCGTGTATTGCACCGTGATCGATACTGTTGAATCATCGCCCTGGACAGAAACGGATTCCACGCGCACCACATCCAGTAGCCATTGCTGCAACGCACCTTGGATCAATTGATTCTGTGTTGCGAGCATCATCGCGCTATTTGGTTCAAACACCAGTCGCGACGCTCCGCTACCGAATGTCGGCCGATTCACCCGTTCCCCAGGTGCGGTAAGCAGGATCTGTTCAATCATCTGGCGTATATGCGCAAGACGAGATGTCCGGGCTGTATTGCCGGTGCTATCGAAGCCGTAGGGATAGCGCAAATCCATATCAACCTCTTCCGATTGCTCTACAACCGGTCGCTTACGTTGCCATTACGCGTACTTGTGTCACTAACGGCATAAGTGGCGTTCCTGTTGGCACACATACTGCTTGCCCTGACTGCACTACTAATGGCTGTCCTTGTGAAAGCACGCGTGTAGTGCCTGTCACCCACTGAGCAGTAACACACGGCGGCATGGGTATAGACGCTAAGGGACATCCCGACACCACCCAAGGCACGGAGATCAGGCAAGATGGTGCGCCGCTCAACATGACTCGTGGATTCGGCGCAGTAGGCATAGCCTGCCCACCATGACTACATAAAACCGTCGCTCCTACCTGCACTAAAGCTCCAGGCATTGCTGCCTCCCTTTCTACTGCTACACCACCTGCAGCGCCCCTTCGTTAATCGTTACGGAGGGGCCCGTCATCATGATCGTGGCGCCCTGTCCATTGGTGATGGTGATACCGGTCTCATTGATCGCGATCATGGCGCCTGCTGTAGTCTTCAACAAAATTCCGCCTGTAGGTCCCGGAGTATCACTGATCATCAAAGTATTCTGCGAAGTAGTTTGAATTACTAACTGCTGCAATCCTGGAGTACCTGCAAGTGCAAGGGCCGGTAGTTCAGCGCTGCTACCCCAGAAACCTCCTACCCAGATCGGATAATCCGGGTCGCCTGCCTCAAACTCAATCCACACACCAGACTGGATTTCAGGGACCACGTACATTCCACTCTGAATTCCAGTAAAAGGAAGACATGGCATCGCCCACGTAGAAGGCAGTGCGCCAGCCACACCCGCCACCTGTACCAGTAAACGTCCCATCTGCATCGGGTCAACGTTTGCCAGAACAGTGCCGCGATATTTGCCAAAGAACTTCGCCAACCGTCTTCCTCCTTCAATAAGGCATTGCCGGGACAAGCGGGATATTCGAAATCAATCCATTTCGCTTCAGCGTAAAACTCTGTTTGTATTGCCCCGCCTCAATGGTGTGTGTGGTGCTGTCCACGTAGTGAAGCCCATCAAACCCAACACCGGCACCGCGCACACCCACCAATGCTCGAGCTTTCAAGATAGCTCCATAGCGTTGAACATCCAGCGTTCCATCACCTGTAACTACATCACCTGTTTCCACTGCCTTTGCCCACAACTTCATCAACGCAGTCGCGACGGGTTTGTTGGATACGTCCTCAAGCATCTCGATCCTCTGCTGCGGCGGAATCACCAACCCCAGAGGCGGACTGAATGGAGTTACCGACGTTGAAGGAACAGGGACCACCGCCTTCGTCGTAGGGTCTTGAATGTTCGCAACTGGCATAACGGACGACTGAGTTTCAAAACGGAAGTTCAATGACTCGACATTTGTCCAACTATCCATGTTTGCGTTTAATGCAGGCTGCGGCACTCCATACCGCATACTCGGTCCCCAATACGCTGTGCTGGTTCCTGGCGCTGGGCCTGGATCAACGTAGAAGACATAGCCCACGTCATCCGCCAGCTTTCGGATATAGTGCAGATCTGTTCCCTCCTGCATCGGAATCTTTTCAACGGGAACTTCTACGTCAGGTGCAGGAACCGGTATCACCACCGGGACAATACCAAAGGCCGCATACTTCGCAAGGATGGTCAACACACGAAGATCCGGTGTCATCGCCGGATACGGCAGACCCGTCATGTCGATGAGATCCATCATCCCTGACAAATCCTGTCCGGTGATCACCAGCTTGGAAGATCCTCGCATCGCATCTGGAGCGATCTCGTGATGCTGGATCACGCCATCCATCACGACCTGTGGAATGCCTCCGAAGGTGACCATCAGAATGACTCGCAACATCGGAATGGGACTTCCTGCAGCGAGAAGAAACAGCGTCTGCATGATCGAGTTGTTGGCGAGCGTAAAAGTGAGTTGGAATCCGCTGCGGTCAGAGGAATTCGTAATCTCAACAGCCGTCAGCGCATCTGTAACGGGCTTGGGCACAGGAACCGCCACCACTGGTCCTGCAAGGAGCGTTAGGTAGAGGCCATTAGCCATTGCGCGCTCCCGTGGGGAGGTTGGACGCCAACGGTATGCGAATAACATTGCCAGGCTCGTCCGTCAGTGCTTCAGCATCTGTCGCTGCATTCGCATCGGCAATCATCCAGAACAGCATTGGGTCGCCAAGGAATCTCGCAGCCAGATTGTCTAAACGATCACCCTGCACCACGGTATAGCTGCGCGTGGATACATAGACCGCCGCCTGCGGAAGAATCCTCCGTGCAAGATAGCGCACGGCAACTCCATCAGGTCCCACATATTCCTGAGTCGCTGCGCCATAGTAGCGACTAGACGCACTCGTCGGCGCACCGGTTCCTGCGGCGGACTGAATCAGCGATGCGAGTGCGGTATTCATTTCCCAATCCTCCTCAGGCCTTGCGTGCCATTGCTTCTTTGCCCATCTGATACGCCATGTACACCGCCCCAGCGGGCGACAGGAATCCTGTATCGCTCACACTCAATACACGCAGGTCCAACGCAATCTTTGCGCGGATCGGATTTAGCTGCGCATCAAATGCCTCTTCGGTAATTTCAAATCCCGTAATGCGAACCGGAGTTACCCGATTTGTTCCCCACGCCAACAACGTCAAAGGCGACGACATCGGCAGAATCTCGATGGTTCCAATCAGCGAAAGAATTTCATTTGCGATCAGTTCCGTACTCGTCGGATAGACAAGCGTCTCCAGCAACGCCATCTGTGGCTGCAGCCCAACACTGGTCGCTGTAGCGTCTCCCGTTTCCAGACTGTCTGTCGCATCCAACTCCACCGTCAGCCGGATCGTCTCTATTGGCGGACCTTTTAAGCGCAACACTTCACTGCGGTCTGGCTCTTCCCCTGGAGTCTGCGGTTTCAAGGAACGCGTGATGCTTTCCGGGTTGTATTGAAGTTCAATCCGTCCCATCGGAATACCGGTATTGGGCTCCAGCAGAACAATCGCACCCTTCTGTAAACGAGGAGAGATATTAGCCATGTGCTCTCTCCTCTCTTCCCTGCGCTTTGCTCTTTCCTGCACGCGCCGCTAATTCGCGCAGCAGTCCGAAGGCCACTTGTCGAGCTGCATCTTCCACCGTCGCACCTGCGGCAAGAGGCGGTATCGATATACGATCCAGCTGCAGATTGTGCCCGAACGAAAGGTCGCGCCGCTGCTGGATTCCCTGCATCATGGCTTCCCTCAACGCGTTGTGAAAGCGAGGTCCAGCGTCCCGCCCAAAGCCACGCAATGACACGCTATCCACCCGCAGGTTGATACTTTGCGGCAGCGATCGAGCCACGCTTGCACTTTGTGGAACTGGATTTGATCCAGATGGCAGCTTGGGTGCATTTGTTTTCATGCCCACCCCCCGGTCTCCGCAGGAGTCAGGACTTTGTCCATCTTGGTGTACTCGGTGCGTACACCGGCTGCAATATGACTCATCCTTACGGGCAGATCATCTTCTGCGGCCAGATAGGCAGCGTGCATCGCAATGTTTCGTATTACCGCGCCCGATATATGCAGTTGCGCCAGCTTCTCCGGCTGAAGGCCTTCCGTGGGTGTTGCGGCCGGGAAGACACGCGACCACATCTGGCGACGCGATGACTCATCCGGAAATGGAAACTGAACAATGAAACGAATCCTTCGCAGAAAGGCTGGATCAATGGCTCTCTGCATATTCGTTGTCAGGATGGCAACACCGCCGTATGCCTCCATACGTTGGAGGAGGTAACTCACCTCCAGATTGGCGTAACGGTCGTGGCTATCCTTTACCTCACTACGCTTACCAAACAATGCATCCGCTTCATCGAAAAGCAGAACTGCACTACTTTGCTCTGCGGCGTCAAAAATGCGCTTCAGATTCTTTTCGGTCTCACCAATGTACTTACTCACGATGGCAGCCAGATCGATCTGGTAAAGATCCAATCCCAACTCGCCAGCCAGTATCTCCGCTGCCATGGTCTTGCCGGTGCCACTAGGCCCAGCAAACAGCGATGTAAGTCCCATACCTCGTCCGTACCGTGAAGAAAATCCCCAGTCTTGATGTACACGACGGCGATGACGCACGTGGATCATCAACTCACGCAATATTTCTTTCTGTGTGTCTGGAAGGACCAAGTCATCCCAATGCGCTCGTGGATCAATGCGTTGCGCAAGCCCTTCCAGCGGACGTCGTGCATGATCGCGACAGCTTTGCAATAGGGTCTCCGCAAGCGTTCCGGAATCTTCTAACGACCGCCGAGACACAACATCCAGAGCAGCCAACCGAATCGTTCCTTCATCGAAGCGGAAGGCATCCACCAGACCGTCAAGCTGCCCATTCAAAGACGCGGCTGGTGGTCCCAGACTTTCCAGCCAAAGCTGCTTACGATCTTCGCGCCCCGGTTGCGACATGCGGATAGGTAAGCTTTCGATCCGCTCTACTGCGCTGCCCGGCTCTGCATAAATCGCCAGCGGCACCTCAACGGAACGTGCCCACGCTAGACTTGCCGCAACAGCATCGGCATTGTCGGCGGATGATGTTTCCAACAACAGCGCAGCGCCTGTCAGGACAGCTTCGCGCGTCCAGTGGCGTGCGGCAATTTCCCGCTCCGCTGTCGTGGTGGGGAGATCCGTTGCACGCAGTACGAATGGAACTAGGTCTACGCGGCTGCATGCTTCTTGAAAGATCCGTTTGGCGGCAGCGAAATCGTTGCCTTGAATTACGACTGGCTGTGCAGCGCGCATTGTTTCTCTTTGCCAGTGCATCGCGATTCGCTGTGCATCCTGATCCGCTGTTTCAACCTCAGACCTTACGAGTGGGCGAACCAGCCATTCCAGCACGCTATCCAGCGAAGGCACGCTCAACAGATACTGCAGGATGCGCTCATCAATCTTTAATGGCGCCTGCAACAGACTAGGTGACGGTCCCTCCTCCACCAAACGCCAATAGCGAAGTGGATGCAAACGACTCAGCGTGCTCCAGTGCGCGCCGTCTAACACCGTCATTGCCATGGCAAACGTAGGCCACTGAGCGCGATCATCGCCATTGGCACGCGCACATGCGTGTAGAAAGCGCGTCTCCAGAGCGGCTCCCGCACACAGCAACAACACATCACGTTCAAACGTACTCAAGCGAAACTGCGTTATAAGCCGCTCTAGTGGTCGGCAACTTACAACCGAAACGTAATCCCCAGATGCAGCAACAGCCTCTTCGCCACTGACCAACGCGTATACGCGGTCAAGCTCGTCAGCCAACATGGGTTCGGTTTGTGTTTGTCCACTCATACCGTCACCTTTAACTGCGGAAAGAACTGTCCTTGGGTGGGACTTCCATCTTTCTGATCCACGATCAGCAAGCTCTGTGCTCCATCAATCTCCACGCGCAACGGAGACTGAAACGGTCCCCAGGCTATTGGAATGGGGAACATCAACTGCGTGGATGTATCCGGTGCACTCGGCGGACGAGCGGGAATCTCGATAGACAGATTTCCTGCGAATAATCTCGCTCTTTGATTGCGCGCCACCGCAGGCTGGATCGTCAAAGTCAGGTTTGCTCCATGTGCGACAGTGATCACCGATGCAGGTGTTACGGGCGTGACATCCTTCAGCGTAGGCACGAGTTGAAAGACAGAACTTCCGGACTCAAATGCTCGATGTGGATCGGCGGCTGTACCAAACTCAACCGAACGCACAATGCGAAGAGGCACAGCTCCGGCCAGCACGGTGTCTGGAATCGTCACTCGAACTGTTGTTGCCTGCACTGTTGCTGCGCTGATCGGTGCGGCCTCAGCAAATGACACCTCTGTATCCTGAGGGGCGTCGCCCAACAGATTGCGGCCTGTAATCGTAAGTGTGTCGCCAGTTGTGGCAACGGCTGGCGTGATCTGATCGATCACAGGAATGTCCCACGGCAGCACGGCAATATTCCGCGCCTGAACAGGAAGATTTGAGCGTACAGGTTGTGTGTCATGGATGAGAACTACCGACACCTGGTAGGAGGTTGTCGGCCGATAGTGAGTGGAAAAGGCCATCCACAATCGCGAAATCTCTTCGTTAGACAGTGCTTCCGGTGTAATTTTCAGAAGTTCGAACTGGCTCGCAAGCGCACTCTGACTGACCAGCTTTGCCTCTTCTGTGGCGGAACCCAATGCCGCTAAAGCATCAGAAATCGCTTCCCGCGCAATGATCGGGTTGTTATGAAATACCTCCATCGCCCATCCCAGCAGGATTTCCGGATCAAATTGATTACCGCCATAGGCTGAAACAAGATAATGAAGGTTCAATGCCAATGGAGGGTTGGTTAATAGTCCTCCAGCGGAATCGCGACTGGGAAGTTGTACATTGCGATATCCGGTGTTAAAGCTGGCGTAATACATGAACAGATTGAGCCGTGGCTGTTCATCCGCTCCTGTTGGTACCAGATCTGGCGATGTTGCACTGATGGCAGTCGGAGAAGATAACAACGTCGCAGGGCCGCCATCGGTAAGTGCCCCAAGGAGCAACGACCGCAACACTGCGCTAACGCCACCAACCGCCAGGTATCCGTTCATCGCCGACCACTCCTGGCAAGAAAATCATGGAGTGAAACACGTGGACGGAAAGCTGGAGTACGAGGACGTTCCGGCGCTCTTATAGCAGCCTGCACATCAATATGCCCAATTGATATTTCCAACGCAGGTAACATCGCGGATTCGGGCGGATGCGTGATCTCTTCCTTATCCATCTCGCGAGGCGCCTCAACGGCCGATATCAGTGCTCGCGTAGTGAGCGGTTTGAAGGATTCTCTTTCAGAATGCCCGCTGAGAAACTCTGCTTGACTACTGTCTGCGACGAAGGCAGATGGCTCACTGGCCATAGCTTTGACCGTATCTGCTGACTGACGGACTGTGGTCGCGTGTCGCAAATCGTCATCTAATGCTTCATCCTTCAGAGCCTGTTCGGTTCGCAGTTGAGGCGCGGCGTCTAATGCAGCGTTTGCTCCTACCTCGCCACGTATCGAAGGCCCGCGAACGGGCACTCCCGATCCGTTAGGAATCGGTGTCACAGTCGTAGTCGACACATCCGCAGACGCAACTTTCTCATGAACTTCTTCTGCAGGAAATGTCATAGAAGCTACCGCACCTGCGCGCAGTGCGACACGTGAGGCGCGCAAAGGCTCCAGTCCTCCGCCGGGATGGGTAGCGCGTTGCAGAACACGTGAGAGTAGGTCGTTCATGCGACTGCCCTCTCACCCGCAATTCTGGCCAGATATGCTTCGCGGCGTATCGAGGACATTGCAAGAATCGAACCTTCTGCCCAGCCGTACGCACGGGCAATATCGTGTATATCCGCCATCAATGCGGAGGCGCGATGACGCAGGGCTAACCACACGAAATGCGCAGGATCAAAGTCCGCTCGATTGGTTTCATCGCACTCCACGCATTGAAGGATGCAAGACATCTCTGCATCTGCATTTCTTTCAGATACTTCGGATCGAAGCATTTCCAGTGACGATTCTTCCAATGTGCTCGTGTCGTCGGGATCACTGCCGCTACACAACGACAGGAGAGCGCGTTCACGACTTAGAGCATCATCTTTGGATAGAGCGTGAAGCAGCATGCGACTGGTAATCCTTAGCATCGGGCTCCCAGTACTTTCGTCGGATTCAGGAAGGCTACTCAGTAATCCTGCAACGTCGCTATCAAACTCCATTGCAGAACCGCAGTGCTGACACAATGCGAATCCGTGCAACTGCGTTCCGAACGAGGCAGCGTACAGTTCCAGCAGGAATCGATTGCGTTGGAGTAGCGACACATCTTCCAAATCACAAGCATTCGTCTCCAGCATGCCATGCATCAATATGCGCAAGGGCCGCCGCACAGGATCAGACGCCGCAGCGTCTTCCCATGCCTGAAGTAGACGTTCTCCTTCCAATGGACGCATCTGTGCTCTCCGCCTCACGCAAAGCGCGTGGTAAATCAGGCATGTGTCTCGTGGAGCAAGTCATACAACAGGGCCATAACAACCCTGTGGGGAATGTTTATTCGATCGTTTAGATCAAGCGCGTGTTGAAGTAAATGTCGGTTCCGTCGGCTCTGTAACGGAAGTGTCGCGTTCCCATCCTTCGTTCTCGAGCTTCAAGTGCTGGATTGCGACGGCATTCGCATTTGCGTCCAGATCCGGCAGAGCTTGATACTCAGAAACCCACGCACGATAGATTTTGTAGCTGATCGCAAGCTGACCCGCTTCGTTGTAAAGATCCAGAATCACGTCCTTGCGAAAATCTTTTAGAGATACCTCGGCTCCCAGACCTGCTTGCAACTGCCACACTTTGGCCGCCCATGCCTCGAAGTCAGGATCATGTGTCACACCCCGTTCCAAGGTGATCGCGTCATACTCGGTGCGTCCAGGTGACTTACGACTGGTACTAGCGTCGCCCCCTTCGCGATGCTTCACGACCTCGGTCGTTCGCTTTAGAGCAGACACTTTGCTGATACCAGCTACATAGCGGCCGTCCCACTTCAACCGAAACTTAAAGTTCTTATACGGATCGAATCTCTGCGCATTCACTACGAATTCCGCCATAATCTTTTCCTTTCCTTAGGACGCCGACTGGCTGTTCATTTGCTGAATCTGAATCACCACGAACTCTGCTGGCTTTAAAGGAGCAAAACCAACCAGGATATTCACCACACCGGAATCAATATCCGTCTGTGTGGTTGTGGTGCTGTCGCACTTCACGAAGTAAGCCTCTTGCGGAGTCAAGCCTTGAAAAGCACCGCGTCGAAAGAGTGTATTCATGAAACCTTCGACATTCAGCCGGATGGATGCCCACAAAGGCTCGTCGTTCGGTTCAAATACAACCCACTGCGTTCCGCGGAACAGGCTCTCTTCCAAGAACAGCGCTAGTCGCCGCACGGGTACATACTTCCATTCATCTGCCCGGGCATCTGCCCCAACAGTCGTACGCGCTCCCCACAACACTGATCCATACACCGGAAAATTTCGGAAGCAGTTCAAACCCAACGGATTGAGCGTTCCGTTCTCCGCATCGGTCAGCTTGTACACCATGCTCTGAACGCCCATCAGTTGCGCGTCAATTCCTGCAGGCGCCTTCCATACGCCACGCGAAGCATCAGTACGCGCATACACGCCTGACGTCACACCTGACGGCGCAAAGGTGCGTAGTTGATAGTCATTCAAAGGATCCGGTAACCGTAGGCGTGGAAAAAACGCAGCAGCATTCCGATCCTGCACATTGAGTTGCGTTGATATCCAATCCACCGCAGCCGCCGGCGTATTCACGTTAGGCGGAGGATCAACCAGCAGGAATGCACGGCGCGCATCACAAAACGAAATCGCCGCGCTATAGATGGCATTGGGGTCGATATTCGAATCGAGTGAAGATGGATCGCCCGGATTTGCCCGGGTGGCGTCAGGAATACTTAGCAGGTTGAATAGATCGACTTTCTCCAGTGCATAGATTCCTGTGAAAGCCAATTCATCTCCGATCAGATCTCCCGTCTGCGGCAGGCCCGTACCGTCGCCACCTTCAACAGAAGCCGTTTGTGATCCGAAGACATGTCCCGTTCCAAGAGAATACTGAGCCACGTTTGCAGTAGTCCCCAGTCCCAATAATGTCGAAGCGTTGTTGCCGCCGCCTGTTGGAGCACCAATCGTGATGACTGCATCCGGGTTTTCCGGGAGCATAACCACTACGCGCAGTCTGCTGTCCGTCGTAGTGGTCGCCACACTGACGGTTGCGGCACTCCCCGGAAGCTTTGACTGAAGCGCTGTATTCAAAGCCCGTGCCAGAGCCTGCGCAATACCCATGAGACTCTGCGGGATCGTGCTGCCGTCGGCAAACACCGTGACGTCTATGGGGAGCGGGGACAGCGTTGCCGGGCTACTCACCCCCAGGCTCAGTGAATAACTTCCGTTTGCAGTCGACTGCAAGATATTGCCTGTCGCGGCCGGGTTGTCATCGCCCGTAAAGGGAGCGCCAAGAGTGACTGCGCCACTTGTGGCATCCAGCTTTGTCACGGTATACACGCCGTTCGTCGTATCGCCATTGAACGTGAGGAACTGTCCAACACGAAGCGCCTGCAAATTAAGTGGATTCGAAGCAGTCGCAGTGGCCGAATTCTTTACGACGGCGAACGTTCCGGTAACAGCCAGCTTCTTCGATGCACTCCCAAGAGTGCTCGCCACGGTGATGGCATTTCCAACCAAACCGGTACGCGCGGGGGGCGAAGTGGGCGCGGGACTTTGGACCTTCACGCTTACTAATTGCGATCCTGAATCCGGATCATTCACCACAGTGGGAGCAAAATCCTTGCGCGCAGGATTCAGTGAAAGACCTGGGAACTGCTCAACGGTCCCATCGACAAGATTTGTAATCGTTAGATTGAACGCGGTGGGGACAGTTGTCTGATCAAGGTTGTCGTAGCTTATGTCCGCGACAAGGTTTCCATTCGCCCACGTACCACTACTCAACACGGTGAGAGTAATTCCGCCGAAGGTCGAAGACGCATAGCTTGCACCGTGTTTCGGAACACGCACAACATACGCTTCACTGCCTCCGTTCTGAAAGAACTGCTGAACGGCGTAGCTCAGCTCGCTGTCTGATGCAAGACCGCCAAACACCCGCTCGTAATCCGCAAAGCTATACAAATGTTCCGCACGGTTATCAATTCCGCTTTGGGTATAACCCACAAATGCCGTGATTGAAGTGGCAACCGATGCAATGGTGTGTACCGGTGATTCAATCTCCTGGATGTAAACACCGGGATACGTATACGTTCCCATGGGATTCGCCTTTCCGTGAAAGCTCAGCGGTTGTGCGGCACTATGTGTCCACGAGTGGAAATGAACTCGCGATGGGGTTGGGGGCTAACTACGAGTCGATTCCTTGTATGCCGCAGCAATTTCCGAGTCAAGATAATTTCCCATTCTTCGATGAGAGAAGAAAGCCGGAAATTTCCCCATAACTCTCGGCTCTACCGGTATATCGAGGGATGAAATAACACCGAATGCCGAAGACAAGAATCTATGACGCATAGGTCTTAAGCCCCTAGCTTTATCTGTGCATTCATCAATGCGCGAAAATTGAACATTCGCTATCGCTCAAAGACTGCCAATCCCAGATGGACTATGTGGCATTTTCGAAGATGCAGGACCGCTAACCTCATCGAACATGGGACGACGCAAACGACAATTTTCTTGACTTGACCTGCGCACTTGTTAAGATTCGGCCACTGCACTTCCCCGTCTTTTGCAGTGGCTCAACGAGAACGCATCTGCAGTGCTTCCCCTGGTCGTACGTACTCCACCAACGCATGGGGTATGGCCCGTGCTGGCATTACAACATCTGCGATAACGCTGTATCTCGGGGCTTGGTTAAGCTCCATTGCGCATAAGTCCTTACGCGTTTTTTGTCTGAAGAGTTCTTATTGGAGAGAGCACTGTGGGCAAGTTAACCGGTTCA
Source organism: Terriglobus roseus (assembly GCF_900102185.1). NCBI lineage: Bacteria > Pseudomonadati > Acidobacteriota > Terriglobia > Terriglobales > Acidobacteriaceae > Terriglobus > Terriglobus roseus. The sequence continues at coordinate 1,993,236 of NZ_LT629690.1, forward strand.
CTTACCGTGGCACTCACACTCGTGGCCGGCATTTTGCTCCAAACCGGGCACAAGAGTACTTCTGGCCCGACACATTCGAACACTTCAAGTACACCCCACGCCGGACAGGCGGCCAAGGGGGAAGGGCCATGGGTGGCATCTTGCCGATACTGGGCTGCTGTCGGAAACGCTGATACTCACTCACAACAAACGAACGAGACGGGCACCGCACCTTCCGAAACTGCAGGGGGGTGCGAATCCGAGGATGATACGACGGGATGGAATATACCTTCACCCACCAAGACTTCCGACGACTCGGCGAATGAGCTTCCCGCAGACATAACCTCTATGATCGCGGTCGTCCCTGATCCTATCCACAGCGGTCTGGCTCTCGATTTCGATAGGACATTGGAATCCATTCTTCTTGCGGCAGCCGATAGTCACTATCTCAGTAGCTACTACTGGCTTCCCTGGCAGCAGCGTGCCAGCTCCACCGAATCCGATCAGAGCACAGATCCCCCGCATAGCAATCCGCAACGCGAACGTCAGCCGGGGTTGGTGGTTCTTCGCTATGTTCCGGAACCGCGCGAATGGCCGTCGCAAACTGTAAAAAGTGATGTCGCGAAATCGGCGCGCAACAAGTATTCATGGGGCAGCTATCGGAAGGTCGTCTATCTCTTCTTAGTTGCCGAGACACCCTCCCTGGGCATCAATGGCGAACAGCTTCAGAATGCCCTTCACTACGACCAATATCTTCAGAAGTCGTATGGCGCCCACCTATCCGTCCAACGCACCGAGAATGTCCTCTCGGTTATCGGGCCGTCCTATTCAGGTACGGCTGCTTCGTTATATGCGGGGTTGTCATCCGGTCTCCTAGCCCTCGGCAATCCCAAGCTGTCCATTACGGGTGTCACCAGCACAGCCATCGCGTCACACGAGCTAGACCCTGCAGAGGAAGGCGTGTATCGCTCATTCGGCGAGAACACTGGTTTTGAACAAGACCGCTTTCTTGAGGCTGTCTTCCGTTCTGGATTCGACTTGGGACGAGTAGCCATCCTATCGGAGTCTGGGACTGTGTATGGTTCCAGCACCGAAGAAGCACCTGCGGCTCCCTCCTCCAATCAGACCAAATGTCCTCCCGGTGGACGAGGCTGTTATCGGAAGGATGATGAACCTCTCACGGGCGCAGACGCAATCCTGAGTCTTCGATTCCCCCGTGAACTCTCACTCTTGCGTAACGCAAGCGCGAGCGATGAGAAAAGTTCGCCAGCGACTCCGACACCATACCTTGGTTTGTCACTCAAGGGCGATGCGGCAGATGATACTGTCGAGCGCTTCTCTAAAACGCAAACGCCTCTCTCCATAGAGGCCCAGCTGATGGCTATTGCAAACCAACTTAGGAGTGCACGTACTCAATTCGTTCTGATTTCTGCGTCGAATATTTTGGATGATTTGTTTTTGGCGGAATTCCTACACCGGGCATGCCCTGATGCTCGATTGGTTATGTCCAGCGGTGGCGATCTTCTGTTCGAGCGCGAAGGTGAGAATGCGAGCTATGTAGGCTCTATCTCTATCTCTCCATATCTTCTATCGTCGTTGGATTCGGCACATCGCAACGGATGGATGCATTCGGACTATCACTCGGAATCGATTTACAACGCGGCCACGTTTGCATTTCGTGGAACAGCAGCAAAACCAGGATTCGCTTTGTCCGGGTATTCGAAGCAAGCGCCTCAGACCAATTCAAACGGGCTATCGAAAACTCATATACCCCTGTGGGCCTCAGTAGTCGGCACAGACAGTTACTATCCTCTCGCCGTATTGAATTGGTGCAGCAGCGACGATACAAGCCTCCTGCCAAGCATCTCAACAGACAAGATATCCGCTCCGAAGCTTACTCTATGCTCCGAAGCGGACGCGCTCAAAGGGAACAACAAAGGAGAGACGCAACCGTCGAATAAATCACTCCATGATTCTCTCGACGCGACCTCTGAAATTGTTCCGGCCTTGTCATGGCATATTTTTGTTGGCTTTCTTTGCTTCGTCTGCATAGCCCATACCGTAGGGTTGCTCGTAGCAGACCTTTGGTCACCATTCAGCCGCGACCTCGCAATCGATCAGAATGATCTACCGAACCGTCGTGCGGTATACATCAACATCGGCGGTAGCGTGCTAGCCTCGCTGTCCGTTGTAACGTCCTATCCGTTGCTTCGCGTGAACGATTACTTCCGCGTTCCTGCCAGCTCATACTGGGAAGCCATTGCCCTACTCTTGGGTGCGGTGTTAGTGGTGGTCTCTACTGCTTGGAAGACGTGGCGCTATTTTTATCGTCCGAAGTGCAAGCCATATTGTTTCTTCAACTGTGTGTCAGTCATCGCCTTCTTTGGAATCGTGGCTGCGTGGGGCAGGATCTGCAGAAGTGACACGCTCTATGGATATCCATCGTTCTCAGGCCTCTATCACAGTGTTCGATGCCTGCAGCCTTTCAGCGGAGTCAGTCCGCTCTGTCCGGTCGCGCTGGTGTTAGCTGCCTGGTATCTATGGGCCGTGTACCAGGTTGCGAGACTGCGTTTCTCACACATTCATCGACCGCGCCTTCCACGGCTTATTCCCGGTTCCCATTCGAAGAATGATGTCTATCCCTTGTTCGTTCCTGACGATGTTCTGGAAGCATGTGGCCGTCCCAGAAGTTGTTGCCTCTATAGCGATATCACTTGTCTACTGATCACTCGGGAACTTTTATCTCGTGTTACGCGGGAGATGAGCAGCACACAAGGGACATCGGCAGATCACAACAATCCAGCCACGGGCCGCTGGTTAGACATCCTCTTGGGCGCGGTTTATGTTGCCCTGTTTGTCTTCTGTCTCTTTCTTTTTCGCATTCACAGCCTGGACTCCTTTGTATTCAGACCGTTGGTCGTTAAGTGGGGACCGACAATGTATGAAGCCTTACTCAAGGCATTGTTTTTCCCACTGCTTATGGTTGCCTTTGCAGGTTGGCTTCGTACGCTGTGCATCTGGGCCGCACTTAATCGGGGCCTATTGGAGCCGTTGGAGCGAATGCCGATCCGCTTCGCGTTTGACGGATACAAGAGCGGCGGCTGGATGAGCATGCTTCGACAGAAGGGCCTGCACATCCGCTGGCGTGACATGTCTCGTTCCACTGAAGCCATCCGGCAGATTGTGCACCATCCTGATCTCGCGAATAACCCTGAACTTTTTGGGGAACTCTCAACTAAGTACCAGAGCATTGATCACGAAATTCGCACGCTGATGGAACACATCCATGCGGGCAGAGGCACAGCAGCTTCTACAGAAAACCCGGCTGCGAAAGCAAGTACCTCCGCACCATGTCCGTCTGAACAGTTGTGGGACATGCCGGCGGACAACAAAGATGTCTGCAGCATCTTCCACATCGAATCTGGCTATGCAGATTTTGCCACTAGCTTGATTCGACATTATCTCGCCGACCGGTGGGAACAACGGATAGGTCCGCTGGAACGTCAGGCCGCGACGACTGCGGATGATAAAGAGGCGACCGCTCCGCGCCAAAACACCAGTCCGTCTCTTGAACACCTTGCCGAAGACTTCATTGTCATCCGGTATGTTGCACTCATTCGTTCGGTGCTGCTGAACATGCGGTACCAAATGTTGACTGTTGGAACGACGTTTGTGCTGGCTTTGGTAGCGTGGAACTCGTTTCCTTTTGAGCCGCACGCATTTATGGATTGGGGCTTCACTCTGCTACTAGGTGCGTTGAGTATCGGATTTATCAGCGTTTTCGCCCAGATGCACCGCAGTGCAATCCTTAGTCGCATCACGGACACCACCCCCAACGAACTTGGATGGGATTTCTATCTACGATTGATCACATTCGGCGCAGTACCGGTACTTACCTGGATTGCGTACGAGTTCCCACAAATAGGTGGAACCCTTTACAGGGCACTTCAGCCCAGTTTCCAGGCGCTCAATTAATATTTTCACCAAAGTGTTTTAGAACGCCATTTCGCAGTGAACCGCAGCAGGAGGGCACGATGATTCTTTACGATTGCCTCTACCCCACAATCAAAAGTGGATGGTATCAGCGCATGCGCTCATTTGCTGGCGCCTTCGCTGCATTTGGTGGCGATATGATCCTGCTTCCACCACCATTCCGCACAACCTACACGGGAGCTGACAATCGGAGCCTGGGATATGACCCAATCAGCGACCTCGACATAGGACAGTGGGATACCCTCCGCGGCGGCAGTGCCAATGATCTGCAGGCTCTTGCGAAGGAAGCGCTGCGCCATGGCGTGCGTTTGATCTTCGATTTGCCTTTGCATCAGTACGGTGCGCTTCCAGTGATAGAACGCAATGCTAGCGGCAAGCCTGATAAAACATTGGCTTATAAACCGTCTTCGGTATTTCAGGCCGCACCAGACGAAACCTTCGAACGCGCCGACGCTGACGGGTTACGTGTTCCTTACCAGCATTCGCAACCGTCGGATTATCTTCGCAAACTGAAGATTCAATGTATTGCATGGTTGATGAGCGTTTCGGCTGGCTCGGGATTCCGCCTGGATGAAGCGAAGGATGTAGACATGAATCTCACGCATCGGTTAGCCGCAGCGATTCCAGGGTTCAAAGTTGCTGAAGCATACACCGGGAGTAATGCGCAACTGGATGCATATCATCAACAATCCGGCCTACCCGTATTCGATTTCGGTAGCCACTTTGCTTATCGAGCTGTAAGCCAGGGAGCAGGACTGGATGCGTTGGTGTACATGGATCGCTACTGTCATTTCAATCCTTCTGCTGCAGTGCCATTCATAGAGAACCACGACACGGATGGCGCAGAAGGAGTGGTCAATTTCAAAGGCTGGTTCTATCTGGATGCCTGTACACAGGCGGCCGTCGCTTGTGCAGTTTACGGTGGCGATTATGAGCGTTACGCTCTCGCTCCGCTGATCGATAACTACATGTGGATTGGCAAACGCCTCGCCGTAGGCAAGCAGGCTTACCACGTTGTTTCACCAGATGTCCTGATCTGGTCGCGCGACGGTGATGGTGGACCGATCGGCAACACCGCAGGTGTTTTGTGCGGCATCTCACGAGATCCATTCAATACACAATGGGTATGGACAGATACTCCGTGGCGCAACTGCTGGATAAAAAACTATGCGCGCAGCGGTGGTCCCAATGTTTGGGTATATGGCGATGGCCGAGCATGCATCCCCATTCCACCGAATAGCTATGGCCGTGCCGATAACGGAGTTGCATACAGTTTGTTGGGCCAGGACGGCGGTCTGCCCACTAACGAACTTCACATTCCCCTCGCGTATCCACTCGACTTCTCTCACATCACGGTGACTCTATGAAACTGCTTGTTGTGTTCTTATTTGCATCTTCGGTGCTTATGGCGCAGGTATCTACCAAGTCCTACGATGTGGCACGCACTTCTGAAACGCGCAGCGAGAAGACGCTCACCACCGCACGCGTGAGCACTGGTCTGCAGATGCAGCCTCGAATTCCGTGCATTGGCGATGCGCGTGGTTGTGAAGCCCAACCGCTTATTGACGGCGTGGTCATGATCCTCGCTTCCGAGGCGAATGTGATCCGTGGTGTACGCCCCGAAGACGGCGCGGGGATATGGCAAACACCCACGTTATGCACGCCGGTTCGTTCAATTGCAGAGAACGATATGTGGCGTGTGAACGACCACTTTGGAATGTTAAGTACCGGCGTCATTGATGCGTCCACGCACAAGCTCTACCAGGTGGCGACGTGTTCGTCTGATGGAAGTGGCTCGCACCAGTCCATGACTCAACATATGTATGTCATCGATACGAGAACTGGTAATGTCCTCGCAAACACTTTGATCGACGCGACGAGTAATGGCCAACGCTACGCGACCGCACCACGTAAACAAAGAGCAGCCCTTGCTCTCTGGTCTCAGAATGGAACCAAATTTGTCGTTATAGCCGCTGGTTCATTCGCCGAAACCGGGGACAATGCCACGGGGTGGATTCTGGCCTTTGACACCTTTGACAATCAGGTTAAGGCTGCCATCTCCACACGCGCTGGTATCTGGATGTCCGGTGGTGGACCATCCATCGATGACGACGGTCTTATCTATCTCGGTGTAGGTAATGGGCCATTCAATGGAACAACGACATTTGGAGAAGCTGTTATTCAGTTGCAATTCACTCCACCCACTGCCACCGTTCCCGCCAAGCTAAGCGTTTTGCATGCTTGGGCTCCTTATTCAGATGCAGCAAGAACATGTGCCAATGCACAACTTACACAACCCAAAGCCATGCTTATGAATAAAATCTCAGGCGATTCCGCGCCCACTGATCCACCACCTGGAGCGCGCATGCCGATGAACACGGATTGCGGTGCGCAATGGGGAGATCAGGACGCGCATTTATCCGGCACGCTTCTTCAAAAATCCCATCTCTATCTCACCGCAGGCAAGGATGGCATTGGATACCTGACAAGCACCTCAAATTTTCCTGACAGTCATCCTGCTGACTTTGCCAACCCCAAGGCGAATTGTGCAAAGGTCAAGATGTATCAACTTGGATGGGATCTCGGTATGGATTCCTGCCCCGCTTCCCTCCCAGGTCTAAATCGCTTTCCGGGCGGAAAGACAAGGCATATTCACTCGCCCTTGGCACAGTATCTAGCGCCAGACTCAACGCAGTATGTGCTGGCCTTTGCTGAGAACTCACCGCTCCAGGCATGGCGTGTCAACCAAGACGGAACCATGACGTACGTAGCACGCGGCACAGAGATGGCTTCCGCTCAATCCACAGCTCAGCATGGTGGGATGCCTGGAGGCTTCTGTTCAGTGAGTTCGGATCAAGGCGCGAACGCAATCGCATGGTGCGCCATTCCGGATGGTGATGCAAATCGAACTGTTACCACGGGACGACTTGTTGCGTACGATCTAACGAATTTAACCGGAGGACAGATCCGCACTTTGTGGACCTCAGAGCAGTTTGTTTTCTCCAAGTTCTCTCAGCCTGTCGTCTACAACGGTCACGTATACCTCGCCGACTACGCGGGCAGCGTTATGCATTGGCGGTAGGTCGTCCGCATTCATCAGATAGTGGCGGCATCTGCAAGCGAAGCTTGTATCCCGAGAATCGATGCGTCAAGATCTTCCTTGGTTACGTGGTGACTATCAGCATTGGGATGTAATAGCCATCCCTTACAGCCAACGCTTACAGGCACGCCGAATGGGCAAGATATGCCACGCAATTCGCCCTGCAACATAACCTGCGCATGCACGCAACGTCCATCATCTTCCTTCCATGCGCGGATGATGTTAAGTACTGCATTCGCTGTCGCGTTCGGTGTTGAATGAATCGCGCTTGCCGTGACGAATGGTTCGATGAAGATACGTGCGTCAGGAAGTGCAGCCTCTGCCAGATGATAAGCCGACGCAATGTCGTCGTTTTGCAAGTGCAGCATGGATGCTTCCTGGAGACTAGCGACACGCTCCATCAACGGCTGCTGTTGCGCGCGCTGTTCCAGCTCAGAAAGTCGTCCAAAGACCTTGTCATCATCACCTCGCAGACGGACGGAGTGCCACATTGGGATCATGTGACGACCATGCTCTCCCCACACACTGGCATGAACGTCATGTCGGCTGATCCCCAAACTACGCGCAATGGAACGGGCGAAACGAAGCGAATCTTGCTCTGCACCGATACCGATAATCCGCTTGCGGTCGATGGTGCGAGATAACTCCTGCACTGCGAGCTCCACGGGGTTACTCACCACTAGATAAGTTGCAGTGGGTAGGTGCTTGCCACATGCGCTAGCAATGTTCTGAAAGATGGGTAAATTGCCGCGCCCCATAACGCGTCTATCGGTGCAACCGGGAGGCATGGGGACGCCCGCCGTCAACACAACCAGGTCTGCTTCGATGTCTTCCAATCGCGGAGTCACAGATATCGACACGCGCAAGTCATCAAAGGCGTCAAGCAAGTCCGCACGCACGGCGAGCAGACGACCGTACGAACTGGATTCCCCGTGGCCCACAAGTTGGAGGCGATCACCGGGCTCCAGGATTCCGGAACGAAGAACATGCGCACAAAGAGCGCTTCCCACATAGCCGGACGCGCCCAAGACTGCAATCGTAATAGACATGGAATCCTTCCTATTGGCGGCGCCGGCGGCTGGAGGTTCCCGCCGGCACCATCTCGTGCGCTAGTTACGCTGCGCCTTCCACGGGGCGTGCTCTCCGTGAATGCCGTACATGCCGGACATTCCATCGGAAGTTACTTCGCCCCGGAACGTAAGAACATCACGGGTATCCGTGCTGAATTCAACGTGGTTTCCGTTGATCCAACCCTGCAGATGTCCCTTTTGGTTTGGTCCACGGAAGTTGCCCGTGAGAACGTTTCCATCCTGGTTGATCTGAACTTGCTTCAACGAGCTACCCGGCTGAGCTACGTTATATGCGTAGATAGTCCAGTTGCCACTGATGTTGATGTTAGCCGGAGCGGGCGCCGAGGCGGGAGGAGCTGCCGGAGAAGCAGAGGGCGGTGCCATCTCTCCTTGGTTGGCATCTGCCTGATCGCCGGCTAGACCGATCTCCTGGTTCGCCTGTGCGAGCAGTTCTTTGGCACGCTGCGCATGGCCGCCCAAGTGCGAGTCGTTTTCACGTTGCGCTTCCGAAATACTCGAATAAGCCTGAATGACCGACTCCTGCGCGTGGGCCAGGTTGCCATGGCGCGAAGGGTCAACTGTAACGGTAGGCATTTGCGCATGAGCTACTGCGTAACTCATAGTTGCAAGGCCAAGGACAATGGCGAGCTTACTGTGTTTCATGATGTAGATCCTTTGCATTAATTGGCTCTGGGTTAGTTCCACAGAGCGGTAATAATCTGTCCCTGCTCATTCAGCAGGATGGTCATACGGTTAGGGTTCGATTCGAAGCTGCCCAAGCCATCGCCTTCGCGGATGACACGTAGGTTGCGAGGTAGGTCTTCTTCACGAATGAAGCCAGCCTTTGCGTCCGTCGGAACAGCCTGTCCCTTCGCTACGAAAATCTTGCCCTGGCAGTCCACACAATCCTTCGGAGTTGTGGCAGATACTGCGTAACCCGGCAGAGTGTTCAATGTGACGCGATTGGATGCGCCGTGAACACGCACCCCCTTGAAGGGGTGTCCGGGTTCAATCGTGAAGATAGCTTCCATTGCGGGATAAGCCGTGGGCGCGAAAACATCCTGCGGAGCTTCGGCAACAAACGCCAGATCGAGAATGCCGTCCGCGGGAATGCCACGCGTAAGCGGAACAAGCTGCGCGGATTCCCAACCTTCTGTTGAAGCCAGACCGCGTACTCGAATCACATCCAGTTGTGGGCCATGCGTGCTGCGCATAACTTCCACGCTTGACACCCAGAACACAGGCGCGGTACTGGATGGTTCTTCGTAGGATGAAAAGTTAGGCTGCTGATCAGCAGCGGGTGGTGCTGCGGACTGCGTGTTTTGCGGCGCGCTTTGCGCCAACAAGCAGCCCGTAAGCAGAAGCTTTGCAGCGATGAATGTCGCGATTTTGAATTTCGTTTGCATGATGTCTTCCTTATGAATTCGGTTCAGCGTTAGGTCTTGTGTCAGGCAGCAGCCGCAACTTCACTGCCGCGCTGTAACGTGGCGGTCAGTGAGTGCTCCATCTGCGAGAAGGCCGAGAGAATAAGGTTGGCCGGTGTAATTTGCACCAGGTTGCAGAACGATGTCTGCGTGCTGGCAAACGTGCCGTTTTCTGAAAGCTTGTTGACTGGTGCGCCGCCTCCGCAGATGGAGAAGTAGTCGCATTCCTTTCGGCACGACTCGACTCCTGCGTGAATGTCCTCAACCATCGCAGTCATTGCAGGGCTGTGAAGCATCTCTTCCAGAGTGTGCGAGTGAACGTTGCCAACCAGGAAGTCGTGATACCGCTCATTGCGGTAGCCAAGTAATTCCGGTGAAAACGTCCCCACGTTCCCTTTGCAATCCACGTTCAGCATGGCCAACGGTTCCACCTGGTTATTGCCGACTCTTGCCTCTTCAGGGCGGAAGATCCGCGTGATCAAGCCGTCGATCTCGCGAATGAAATTGATACCTGGTGTCTTGCGCGACAGCATCCAGAAAGTCTGCAAGAACTGTTGGAACTGCAGTCTGGTCGCATCGCGTCCCTGCTGCATAAGTTCCGATACGTGATCCCCTTCTGACTCTTCCACGTTGAAGCAGACATCACGGATGCCTTCTTCCATATAGAACGAGTGCAGTTGCTCCGGCTTCTGTAAAGCATCCTTCGAAAGCACGGAGATCACATGGAAAGGAATGCCTTCAGCCTGCAGAAGCCGGGCTCCACGCATTGCCTTATCGAAGGTTCCTTTGCCGGACCGTGTTACACGATTCGCATCGTGCATGGCGCGCGGGCCGTCAATGCTTACTCCAACACCCACATTCCAGCGACGGATGAGGTCACACCATTCCTTCGTCACCAGCGTTCCATTTGTCTGGAACGAGTGGCGAAGCTCCATGCCGGCGGGGCGAAGACGCTCGATGGCCTGGAATGCTGTCTCGTAATAAGAGACAGGCAGAACCAGCGGCTCACCAGCGTGCCAGATCACTGTGATCTGTTCGCTCGCGTAGGACGATTCAAAGACTCTTCGGAAGGTCGTCTCGATGGTATCCAGACTCATCGTCGAGATGTCATCGCGTGTTGGCAGATAGCAGTACTTGCAACGAATGTTGCAGAACGGCGTGGGCTGCAGAACGATAGTGTGAATGCGTGTGTTGGTGCTCATTTTTAGTTACTCCCGCCTGAGATCGAAGTGGCTACCAGTTATGCCAGAAGTTGTGCCAGCCGTTGCCCCAACCGCCGTTGTGCCAGCCGCCGTTGCCCCAGTTGTGCCAGCCACCGTTACCCCAACCGCCGTTGTGCCAGCCGTTGCCCCAACCACCGTTGTGCCAACCAAAGCCGCCACCAAAGTTCAGCCACTCAGCCAGCGTCAGCTTCACGCCGTTCGCGTCTGTGATGGTCTTGCTTGCGTGGTCCTGCATGTTTTCCGATACGGCCTTGCGAATATCGCTGAGCTGGTCTGCCACCGATCCGTTATGGTCGGGGTTCTCCGTTGTCTGTAGTCCCTTCACAGCCAAGGCGGCAGAAAGCCCCATGACGCCGGCCGGAAGAAGTAATGCGAGAGCTGTTGCGGTGCGCTTTGTGGCGCTCATGTTGTTCTCCTTGGTTGCGATACTAGGCAGACCGCAACCAGGAAAATATCCGTGTGGCTACACGTTTCGTGATGTACCGCTACATGAACAACCTGTGTGGTTCCACATGGACAGCTTTCTTTAAAAACAGCAGGTCATCGTAGAATGGCGGCATTCCCTGTAAGGCCCAGGAGGGCGACGGCGTGAAGGACTTAATACGACAACGATTTAGTCCTTTTCTGAAATTCTTGGCGTTCTGGCTCTTCGTCGCATCCTCATCCGTTACAGCGCCGGCACAGTACCGCTTTACGCAATGGACTCCAGATTCAGGGCTACCGCAAAGCAGCGTACGCGGCCTTGTACAAACACCCGATGGCTTCCTATGGATTGCGACTCTGAACGGGATCGCCAAGTTTGATGGTGTGCATTTCCAAATCTTCGATAAGAGCAATACGCCGGGCATCACGAGCAATCGATTTGTAGGAATGACACGCGGCCCTGGCGAGGACCTCTGGTTAACCAGCGAAGACGGCAATCTGGTGCTGCGGCGTGGCATGACATTCCGAACGATGGACGAGCGAGATGGCATACGACCTCGTTCAGTCGAAGCCATTACGGGCAATCCACAAGGCCAGGTATGGCTAGAATCTGACGGCAAGGTCCTTCGCTGGGACGAGACCTCGAAACGATTTCAGCCTGAACCATTCAACACAGAGACACGCAAGTTTCATGCATTGGCGTGGGTTGGATCGGGCTTCTGGACAATCGAAGGAAACCGGGTTGTGATTTTCAATCGCGGCAAGTTGGCCACCTTTGCCGCTCCCACAAGCACCGATCTCCCGTCCGTTATGGGCGTTGCCGCCAATGCGAACGGAGACGCCTGGATTTCAACGAAAGACGGACGCATGGGGCGACTGAGCGATAAACCTCCCGTATTCCGTAAAGCGCCAGACTATTTTGTTTTGCATGGCGCTCCAGGCACGGATTGGAATCTAGAGATTTCACCCTATCGCTTTGAGCGCACGTTGCTACTGCCAGTGGAAGGAACGATACACCCCATCCGGTTGCAGGTGATCGGCACAGACAACGAAGGCAATGCGTGGGTCGGCGCTGAGGGGGAAGGCCTATTCCGCATTCAACGCCAGTTCATCATGACGCTGGGACGTCCGCAGGGGCTTGTCAGCGATAACACGTATCCCATATTCCATTCCCGAACCGGAGATATGTGGGCGGGTAGCTGGCCCGGAGGCCTGTCACAAATCAGAGACGGTAAGGTCATCCGAACTCTTGGGCTTGCTGACGGTCTTCCCGCATTGGTTTCGTCAATCAGTGAGGATAAGGATGGAGTTCTCTGGGTTGGAACGCATGGTGGCGTCCGAACGCTTGTGAATGGGCATCTGAAGAAGCCCTCTCTTCCCTTCGATGACTCATCTACCGCAGCGCAGGTCATTCTCCAGACACCTGACGGCGCCATGTTTTTTGGAACGCCGCGTGGACTGTACATCGTGCGTGATGGCGCTCTACAGCATCTAGGCATAGCCGAAGGGCTTGCAACAGACGATGTTCGCGTCGTGCTGATGGATCGTAATCATGATTTATGGATGGGTGGATACGGCGGCGTAACCCGCATCCACAACAGTCAAATGTCTCGTTGGACGGAAGCACAAGGACTACCGAGTAATAACGTCCGTTCACTCGTGCAGGATTCCAACGGTGAAATCTGGGTGGGAACTTACGACGGCGGCATGGGATGGTTTCGTAACGGCCGTTGGGTCACGTTCAACACGAAGAACGGCCTCTACGACAGCGGCGTGTTCCAGATACTGGAAGACCAGCATCACTGGTTCTGGATCAGCTCCAATCGCGGCATTTATCGCGTGTCTCGGGAGCAGCTGGCGGCCGTTGCCGATGGCAAGCAGTCCCTGGTGGCATCCATTGCCTATGGCCGCTCGGACGGCATGGCCAGCCCGGAATGCAATGGCGGCCTGTGGCCCGCAGGATCTGCAGACGGAGACGGCAAGCTCTGGTTTCCCACTCAGATGGGCATTGCCATCGTCGACCCTGCCAAGGTTCACGTCGTGACAACGCCGCCAAGTGTCGCAATCGAAACTGCCAGTGTCGAAAATAAGCCCGAATCCGAGCCACAATCAGTCGTCCTGAATCCAGGACAGACAAATCTTGAAATTAGTTACACCGCGCTCGGATACACCAAACCAGAGCAAATGACGTTCCGTTACAAGATGGATGGCGTCGATAGCGACTGGCAACAGGTTGGTCTCCGCCGCACCGCCTATTACTCACATCTTCCCCCGGGGAACTACACCTTCCGAGTCTCCGCTACCAACAGTGATGGCGTTCGTAGCCGGCAGGATGCCGTGATGCATGTGCAGATAATCCCGCCTTTCTACCGCCGCTGGTGGTTTATCGGCGGCGCGATTCTTCTTCTCGTTCTTCTGGTTTCGGCGGCGTGGCTGTTCCGCGTCAGGCAATTACAGGAGGCCCAGGAACGCCAACAGAATTTCTCGCGTCAGTTGATCGCGTCGCAAGAAGGAGAACGGCGTCGTATAGCCGGTGAATTGCATGACAGCCTTGGGCAACGTCTCATCATCATCAACAATCTGGCCCAGTTCCTGCTCCGTTCAAAAGGAAAGGTCCGCACCGAAGAAGAAAAACGCGAAACAGTGGAAGAGATCAGCGGAGAAGCCTCTGCCGCGATCGAAGAAACTCGCGCGATATCGTATGCATTGCGCCCTTTCCAGCTTGACCGCCTCGGCCTTACACGAGCCATTCAGGCACTTTGTACAACTGTTATGAAGGCCTCAGAGATCGCCATCCACACAGAACTGGCTGACATTGACGACGCATTTCCTGAAGATCTCCGTATCAACGTGTACCGCATCGTTCAGGAGGCGCTGAATAACATCGTCAAGCATTCCGAAGCGTCCAGCGCCAAGGTAACGGCACTCCGTACAGATGACAGCGTGAGTCTGACCATTAAAGATGACGGCCAGGGCATGCCTGTGAAGCCTCGTACTTACATGCCTGGCAAAGGCGGCTTCGGCATGACAGGCATGCGTGAGCGAGTTACTTTGCTTAACGGCAGCCTACAGGTGGAAAGTAGCTCATCAACTGGTACTCTGGTGAGAATTGAGCTTCCCATTACAACGAGCAGAGTGCTATGAACCCTATCCCCGTTCTTCTGGCCGATGATCATCCTGTGGTTCGCCGTGGACTGAAAGCAACCATCGAAGATGACAAAGATCTTCAGGTTGTTGCTGAGGCCGCTGATGGGAACGACGCATTGCGCCTAATGGAAGAATTATCCCCTGCAGTTGCAATCCTCGATATCGATATGCCAGGACTGAATGGACTGGGCGTAGCTCGCGAAGTGAAACAACGCTCGTTGAGCACCCGCATCATCTTCATGACGTTCCATGCAGATGAAGACCTCATGCGCGCTGCCATGGACGTTGGCGGCAAAGGATATCTACTTAAGGGCAGTGAGACGGAAGAAGTCTGTGCGGCCATTCACGCGGTGAACGCGGGCAGAACATATATCGGCTCTGCTATGGCTGCTGTTCTCTTGAATCAAAAAACGGAAAGCGCCGGATCAGCCATCAATCTGAAGATCTTGACGCTTACTGAGAAAAAGGTGCTACGGCTTATTGCCGATGGCCTTTCCAGTAAAGAGATTGGCGACGAATTGGGCATTCACTATCGGACCGTGGAAAACCATCGCACCAACATGTGTCGCAAACTGGAAATTGAAGGCGCCAATGCCTTAGCTCGTTTTGCTCTGCAACATCGAGCCGCTCTGCACGAACGTTTGTATTAGCACTAAGGTAAACAGATGCAGTGCGCCTGAATAACCGCTTCCAAGTCAGTAAGGTTAGTTTTTAAAGCATAAGCACATGCGCCCGCCTCTCGCGCCGCCTGCCGAAACTGGTCGTCGTCATAGTCCGTAACAATGATGACCCGGGCCTCAGGATGCTTCTGTACAAGCTGACGAGTTGCTGTGAGCCCATCCATGCGAGGCATCTTTACATCCATCAGAACGATGTCAGGTCGCATTTCCTCGTAGGCTTCAAGCGCATCCGCGCCGTCTTCCCGAGTGACCGCCTCATCCGCGATATCCGCCGTCGCTCTTTGAATAAGCTTTCGGACGGTCGGATTATCCTCTACTATCAAAATTTTCATCGTACTGGGAGAGCCTGCTTTCACTTCGATACAAGATCGATGCTATGGATAGCACCCCTCGTTTTGAATCCGTATCGCTACATAACGGACGCATGTGGAAGCACACTCCCTCCCGTGTGGTTCCACACGGTTCAGAGATGTGTGGAACCGCACGGTAGCTCAATGTAGAGCCACGGATGGGATCATCAACCGATCTTTTCTACCTTCAGAGACGTGAGCGCTGGCCATCACCGGCGACAACAAAACTCTTAGGGAGATTTTCATGATCCGTACTCTTGCATTTTTCGCGCTGACGCTTAGCGCAACTTCCGTTTATGCCGCCCAGGACGTCGCCAGTGCAGTAGTTGGTTCAGTAAAAGCCATAGACCGCGCAGGCAAGGTTGTAGTGGTTGACACGAAGGACGGCGCGGAGCATACCTTCCACTTCACAGACAAAGTGGCGGTACACGTTGGCGACGATACGCGCGACGCTTCAAAGGACACGCTCCACGGAATCGACAAGGGCACTGTAGTTGCCGTGCATTACACCGCTAAGGGTGGGCGCGAAACCGCTCATGAAATTGATCGCGTGGGCGACAAGGGCCTCCATGTAGTTAAGGGAACCGTGAAAGACGTAGACCACGGAGCACGTACTATCAGTATCGACACAGGTAAAGGCACTGTTGAGACGCTGCGTATGACCGGAGATGCCACCGAAGATGCGGCTCGCGCAACTGGTAAAGGCACAGAAAAGGCCGCGAAGGTCACAGCCTACTACACGGTCGATGCTGGTAAGAAAACCGCTCACTTCGTTGAGCAGGCATTCTAAAACGCCGGCGTCGATATAGAGAATTTCCATGCTTACCTACGCACAAAGTGCAGTCATCGTTCTGTTAGCGGTCGGATTTGCGTTGGCTCTCCTCTATCTTCTGGATTGCAAGCTTGAGGAGAGCACACGTAAACGTGCGAACGGCGTAAATGGCTGGCAGCTTAGCATTCTGGGCACCGTATACGCGGTCGCGCTCGGGTTCATGCTTTCAGACGCCTGGCTTGCATTCCAGACGGCTGTCACAGATGCACGTGCAGAGGCATCCGCAGTTCTCCTGATTGATCGAAGTGCGCCACTTATGCCGCAGGCATGCACCCAAGCTTTGCAACAGGAATCCAGGGCATACCTCAATGCCGTGATCGGTACTGAGTGGGCTGCAATGCAGGCACATCAGGCAAATGCATCTGGTGAGATCGTTCTACGTCAGATGTGGAACACAATCGGCTCATGCGCTGGGCACGATGCAGTCCCTGGTCGCGGAAACATCATCGCCGCACTGTCATCACTGCAAACGCGCAGAGATGCACGGATGCAGGACTTCCAGGGACACCTTCCGTTGATCATGTGGAATGTTCTCCTCTTCGGTGGCGTCATTGTTATCGTTTCCTCTTGCCTGTTGTGCAACGAGCGAAAATGCGTGCACTTCTTCCACGTCATCTCACTGACGGTCCTCATTACCGTGTCTTTGCTTGCCATTTCCGATCTCGATCGACCATTTGAAGGCGCGACCCACGTGGATCCCACTGCTTTCCGAGCAGTTCAGATGGATCTGCAAGATGGAAATCCCCAATGAGACAGAAAAGGAATTCCTCGAAGACTATCCACTATTTTCTATTGCTATTAGCATTCATGTTTTGCATCTGCATGAGCGCTATCGCAGATGATCAACGTTTTGATTTGCGAGGACCTACGATTTTCCTTTCCGTAGCACGGAATGGGGTCACCCTACCCATCGCAGAAGTACCGAATTTATTGCCGAATGATCACCTGAAGGTGAGGGCTGACCTTCCTGCAACGCAATCAAACCGCCTGTTGCTGGTGGTCGCATTTCTTCGCAGCACCACGAACGAACCGCCAGATGAGTGGTTCACGCGTATTGAGACTTGGACGCCACAGGGACAACGCACCAAAGACATCACTGTGCCTGTCGGAGCACAACGCGCAGTAATCTTTTTAGCTCCTGCTCACAGCGGAGACTTCGACACGCTACGCTCCGTGGTTAAGAAAAACCCAGGCGTGTTTTCTCACGCGGCCGACTCTCTGTTTAAAGTTTCTCTCCAGCAACAGCGGATTGAACGTTATCTCGCAGGTATGCAAGCAGTCGCGCAGGAAGAAGACAAGGTCATCGCCGCGCGATCCGCGAAGTTGGCCAGTGCACTTGTGCTAAAACCCGACGCCGACTGTTTCAAACAACCCGTGGACGACCAGGTAGATTGCTTAACTCAGACGAGTGCGCCGATGTTGTTAGATACCGGCAATGAGCAAACCATTTCGGCGGCAATTTCAACTGGAGCATCTTCTGACTTCATCAACGAGGCCTCACAGAACGATGGCGGAGTCTATTCCGCTTACGTAGGAACAGTTATTGACCTCGTGCATTTGCTCGGTTTGTTGCACACAGCGCAATACCGCTATATTCCCGCGATAACTCTGCCGCAGGGAACATCATTAAACACAAGGCTCAACACTGCGCCATCGTTTGGTAATCCGATGTCAGTGATTGTGGTTGCACTGCCTCCCATTCAAGCATCTCGTCTACCAGACCTCCACCTCGCGACTCCTCGTCAGGCATTTTGCCTGCGCGATCCAGAGATGGTGCTTCCCTTACGCGGCTCGACCAGCTTCTACTCCACTGAGTTCGCGCACGATCTCTATCTCGATTTTGGCAGCAAGATGTTGCCCATCACTCCTGATGTACTTGCTGGTGGCCTCATTCGGGATCCCTCCAGACAAGTCGGTGGAGTATCTCCGGTAACCGATAGTGCAGATGAGCCCTTTCTACGCGCCCGACTGCGAGGTCGCTGGGGGTTCGATGAATTCGATGGCCCGGAACTGCTATTCCAACGATCCGAGGGAATCGGTTGGAAAATCATGAATGGCCCGTTTTTAGCAGGACAAACGTCCCCGCAGCAACTTAGGGCCAATGCAACCGCATGCCTACACAATGTCTTTCTTCATCAACCAGACGGTACCGCAAGTGAGATCCCCTTCACCATGACTGACGATGGTTCTATCAATCTATCGATGTCTACTCACGATCGTGACGCGGGAAAATACGTACTCCAGTTAAGCCAGTACGGTTCTGTGGCCCCAATCGCACTTCCCTTCACGGAACGTGCAAACGAAGGGGGCGATGTAGAACTTGCTTCTCTGTCACCAGATGGCAAGAACGTCTTAATGACCGGCAAGAAACTCGATCAGATTGCAGTCATCAGCACAGCCGGTGGAAGGCTCACAGCTGCATCACCTGCCACCCAGAGCGATGCGATATTCACTTTGCCTCTAAAGCGAAAAGTGTCCGTCGGAGATGATCTGCTCGTGACTTATCTTGATGGTAGGTCGCAGAATATCGCTCTCGTCGCTGAGGATGCTACGACAACGCTTCACGTTCTCGCGCTTCAACCTTCTGTTGAGAACCCTCCGACTGAACTGGCCATAGAGCTGTTGACAGCCGGAGCCATCCCATTGCACAGCACGTTGCATTTCATGGTTGGTAGCGATGGCGTCATAGCCCCCACCGATCGAATCGAAATCGCAACAGTAAATGGCGAAGCAGATGCTGTGCTCTCTTTCCTACCGCCTGATGCATCCCTGGTGTTGGAAGACGCGCATACCATCGTCGGCAGCATTGATCTCGATCGTAAGCTTGGCGAATCCGCTTTCGGAGCCTTACACATCAGGATGGTTCGAGCAAATGGCGAAAAGGGCGCTTGGGTTGAATTCGGCACATTAGTACGGCGACCGCACCTATCCAGTGTTCACTGCGACGCAAAGAACTGCGTGCTTCACGGCCGTGAAATCTTCCTCATGCAAGAGATAAGCACCACACAGGATCTTCAGGGTGCAGTGCAGATCCCGAGAACAGCAGTCACGGATGACTTCTCTTTCACAGTAGAAAAAGCACGTGCCAAGACGCTCTACTGCAGTCTAAGAGACAATCCCTCGATCAAAGCCGCCATCCCTATTACAGCCGCTGTCACCGTTAAACCATAGACGATCGCTACTCACACTCTAGATGCGACCACTCAATCGAGTGTCTTCCAAATCTGTCGAAGCTCGGATCACGGGGTCTTTGGCTTTTGGGGGAAAAGGAATGCAATCGATAGGCGCATTGTCCAGGATGAACCGCCAACGGGATGAACAGCATTTCCATAAAACTGTCCGCTGATGTTCACCGGCTGCGCACCTAATCGCATGATCCGACCGGGGCCGCCGCCAAACGGGACGACCCACACATTGCCGTCAGAAGCCTTCCAGTTTGCAGTCAGGGTTGGTGCGGATGAGAGATACCATCCCTTCGACAGGTTGTAATTGACGAAATACTGCAGGCTCATCTGGTTAACTGAACTGCGATCCGAATCTCCTGCAACAGACCATACGTTGTTTACGAGTGTGCCCAAGGTCCAGTGGCCAGGCTGTAAAAGTGCAACTATGGAGGGGCCGATGCTGAATTTCCCTTGGCCAAGAACCTTGCTTGTTGCAGTTGGAAGAACAAATACTGGACCTGCACCAAAGATCAGTTTGTGTGGTGCCGATGGTGACAGAAAAAACGTCGGCATCATGTCGCCAAATCCTGACACGCCTGCATAGCGCTGAACATCCTGGGCTAACCAGTAGGCCGGAGTGCCCTCGTTTATTCCGTACACCTCTAGATTTGCCGTACCCGGCGCTGGCTGATAAATAATGGGCGCAATCCAACGAATAATCAGATTTACTTTTGGTGTTGCGCGTACCGGAATGACAGGCTGGATGTTCAACACATTCTGTGTACGGTCATAAGGGCCAATTCCGAAGTTGCTGTTATTTTGAATCGGCACACTGATCATGCTTGCCACAGGATTCTGTGAGGCCTTCTGAAGATCCTCACCTCCTCCAGATGCTGGCGCCTGTTGAGCATTGCCAAAGCGAGCATTGCACAAGAAAAAACCCACGAAGAAGATAGAGCACAAAAGTGAACCGCGCTTACTTTGAGTGAAACGTGTCAATTTCATGTCCATATCTCCCGGATCAGCCACCTACTCGTCGGATTGAATTAGGTATGTCTACGTCAGACAACGAGAAGATGAATAGACGCGTGCCTGCTTGTACGTGATTCGATTGCCCGCCTGAATAAGGCAACACCATACAATCTCGAATGAGACAGCGCTAAAACTGTCAAACCTGACAGCCCATCAACAACCACTTCACTAGCGGAAAGAAATCCGTGCATCCCATTGATGAAGCAATCCCGTTCGCAACCGAAGGCTTTTAGTTACGCGGCCTTATCGTCCCGCAGGACAGTGGGCAAACGACGTTACTTAACCTGTACAAACTACTAGTGGAAGTTGAACCGGCTGAAGAATAGAGTCCCACTGAAGTTCGCCAATCCGTATCGGGAGACGCTACTTCCTGGAGGGATAAAGGTGCCAGTCGCTAAATTAGATAGCTTTCCCACGTTTGACCTTTCCCGCAAGCTTGTCAGCTGGCAAGTACGGCGAGCTGAAGGAAAGGAACTTCGTTCCTCGGTACCACGCGAGTCGCATGCGACATGGGCTCCTCCCAAAAATCGCCCTGATCCTGTGGAGACAGTCAACGCAAACAACCAGGGACGCCAAAAACATCTCATTCCCCTGCGTATGGGGAGAATGGCTTCTTCCCCATTTGCCTTCTTGCGTGGATCGGCCTGCGTCATGGCTGGAGATCTCTCCGGTACACCCATTACCGGAATTCCTACTCTGATGGACGGGGATGCCCATCTCAATAATTTCGGCATGTATGGCACACCACAACGTGAAGTTGTTTTCGACCTCAATGACTTCGATGAAGCGACTGTGGGCCCCTGGGAGTGGGATCTCAAACGGCTGGCGGCGAGTGTCAATGTCGCAGGACGTCAGAATGGACTAACGGCCCGCGAACGTGCGGCAGCGGTATGTAGGTCAATTGAGGGTTATCGATTCAATATGAATCGGTTGCAATCTATGGGTGTTCTGGATATCTGGTATCTGCATGCATACCCCGGGCAGAACAATCCAATCGTAAAGGCCGATGCAAAGTCGAAGGCGGTCATTCGCAAGACACTATCGAAGGCGCTGCATACCGATAATAAGACCCTTCTGCCGAAGGTCGCCGATCAGGATAAGGACGGACTATGGGTATTTCGTGACTCTCCGCCTATTCTCACGCGTCTAGACAAAGCGACAAAGAAAAAGGTCATCGATTCCCTTGATGCATATTCTGAAACTCTCTCAAGAGAACGTCGCATCATGCTGGCCCGGTATCACGTCGTAGACGTAGCACATCGTGTGGTTGGGGTGGGATCCGTAGGAACAAGAGCATACCTTGTGCTGCTTTTCGGCAATGGAAATGACGACCCTCTCTTTTTGCAAGTAAAGGAAGCCACCACGCCTGCCCACGCGCCGTACCTTCCCAAGCTTGACAAAGAGTTTACGCATAACGGCAAACGAGTAATCGTGGGGCAAAGAGCGTTACAAGCGTCTTCAGATCCTATGCTAGGCTACACAACCATTGACGGTCGAGATTTCTACGTCCGTCAAATGAAGAATCTGAAAGCATCCATACCGATCGAATGGCTTACAGGTCCTTCATTCAACTTCTATGCTTGGGCATGCGGAGCCATTCTGGCACGCGCACATGCAAGAACAGCTGATCCGGCACGTATTGCTGGTTACTGCGGCAACTCCTCTGCTCTCGATAAAGCAATCGCAACATGGGCAGAAAGCTACGGCGACCAAACGGAGAAAGATCATGCAGCCCTTGTAGACGCGATAAATCGCGGTACTGTCATAGCAGACCTCTCCGAAGGCGAAGAGTGATGCGGATGGGCCGCAGTATCGAACTAAGGAGATAAACAACATATATGGACAACATGCGCCCTGTGGTTTTCTTCGTCATCACGTTCGTCCTGTTATGGCTCGGCGTGAAACTGGGTTCATACCTCAGTAGACATCTGAAAGAGAAAATCAATAAGGAGGAAAAGCTTGTTTCACTCCTTGGAGGAGCACTTCTTACATTCTTTGGGCTTCTCGTCGGTTTCACCTTTTCTATGGCGGTCAGCAGATACGACGCAAGAGTGCTGCTGATCGTGAAAGAGGCGAATGCGATTGGGACGACCTGGCTCCGAACTTCCTCACTCGAAGAGCCGGCCAAGACACAATCGCAACAACTACTGAAGCAATATGTGCCGGCTCGTATTGGTTTTTTGAGCTCAGGCCATGATGCAAAACAATTGCAAGATAGTTACGCGTTAACTTCCGATCTGCAAAACCGCCTCTGGTCTGTTGCGAGCGCTTACGCAATAAGCCATCGCGATCCGATCACTTCTCTCTATATTGCAACGCTCAACGATACGATCGACGTAACAGAAGAGCGCAGGGCGGCTCTGGAAGATCGCATCCCAAGCGAGGCATGGGGCCTACTGCTTTTCATTGGATTTGCGGCGATGGTTATCGAAGGCATGAATGTGAGCACGCAATCTTCGGTGCTGAGAATTCTGCTCCCTTTTGTTTTGGCTGGCGCCGTTGCTATGACGTTGGACATGGATAGCCCACGCTACGGCCTCATCCGCCTTACGCAGGGCAGCATGGAACGTGTTCAGCAGCAAATCACTGGTAATACCCCTTAAGATAAACGGCTGTTCTACATTAGGACCTTCATTAGAAGTTTGAAGACATCCTTGAGCGGCATGACCGTTAAAAGCAAGCTTGCCATGGGGATGAGCGAGAGCACAACGATCTGCAGAAGCGATTTCGGGTTGATCGGGATCGGTTTCATGCGCTCAATGAATTCGTAGCTATTACCAAGATCCGCAAGAGACTGAATATCGCCGGTACCGAGTAAGGTCTCATGCTCAGGATTGTCACCTTCAATCCATTTGCGATCGAATGAACCGGTATAGGTGGTGGCGAACGCTCCATACCTATGGAGGCCCTCTCGTTTACATACGAGTAGCTTTCCTGCGAAAACGATGAGCGGCACTGTCGTTAATAGAAGTGCCACAATCACCCACGCCACAAGAATCGCGGTGAAATGCTGCAGCGGAAAACCAGCATAGACCACTTCATTTGCAATAACGCCAGTCACGGCGCACGAATAGGCAAAGAGCAAAATACCGAAGAATCGCTGCCCTTCTCCGATAAAACCTAGACCGCCGGCTGCATCAGGATGCGTGGGAAAAAGCCGAAGGTCCAGTTTGCTCACCGTAGCGAGAAATTGTACCCAGAGAAAAATGCGCCACAGCCAGCGGAAAACAAGAAACTGGAGTAAAGGAACGGCAATCAATAACTGCCACCATCCTGCACCTGTCAACTCAAAAGAACCATTGCCCACATCTGTCAGGTACCACGTTGACGCGTGCACAGCAAGCTGGCGATACGTAATCCATGTTATTGAGTAAGCGATCAAAGCGATTATGACTTCGGCAGTAACTGAATCGCGAAGACGTAAGCCTCTCTTGATGGCAAGGTTAAAACGCTCAACATCCTTGTCATGAATAATTCTCGCCAGCAGGAACTGTTCGGCAGTTTCGGCGATACGGGGAGCAAGGACTAGCTCCGCCAGCATTAGCAGCGGAATCCCGAGGAGGAATCGACTGTGGACGCTGAAATCTCGAAGGAATGGAATACGCACACCATCGAACGCGGTTCCATGCATTAGCGTGAGAACCAGCAAAGGAACCCAGGTCAGGCAAGCAGCAAAAACGGCGCGGCGAATTGTAAGAGGAGCGCCTTTTCGAATCAGACCAACGCGCTGTTCAAGATAGTAAAACGGCCCACCCTGCATCAAGAGGAACTTTGGGGATGCAGGAACCGTTGACCTGTCCGAAGCTTCTATGCCCGATTGCTTTTGAGTGACCGAAACGTTTGTAGATTCCATGCTTCCACTCCACCGTTGGCTCATCATGCCGTTTTTTTTTCGACAGATGGAGTTTCCATGTTCCTGCGCATATCGGTCATTGCGCACCTGAGAATAGTGACAGTCGAGGCTTAAGAAATCTCCAAGATAACGACGACGCTGGATGCTTGCGCATCCAGCGCCGTCGCTTATGCATGTCAGTTTCGCCAACCACTCACTCTTATCGATGCCGCTTCACAACGAAATGACGCTTAGCTAACCGGGTTTGATGGCACACCTGCGACTTGATCTCGTGTCATATCCGCCATTATTGACTTCGGTGCCTTCAGCAAAGCTTCCGGCTGCAGTCGAGCGAACAAGTCTAGGGTCCGAGCCACTAGTCCAGTCCAACCCGTCTGATGGCTCGCCCCTAGGCCAGCACCGTTGTCGCCGTGAAAATATTCAAAGAATAGTATGTAGTCTTTCCAATACGGATCTTCCTGGAATTTCTTTGTCCCTCCATATACCGGCCGCTTTCCGTTCTCATCCCGTAGGAAGGTTTTTGACAACCGATCTCCGAGTTCTTTGGCAACTTCAAAGAGGTTCATGTAGTTCCCTGAACCCGTGGGACATTCCACTTTGAAGTCCGGACCATAAAAGGGATACATCTGCAGCAGTCCCCGAATAATAAGCGCATTCACGGGCATCCACACTGGTCCTCGCCAGTTGGAATTTCCACCAAACATTCCCGTGTTTGATTCGGCAGGAAGGTACTGCACCTTATACTCCTGGCCGCCGACGTACATCACAAACGGGTGCTGGAGATGATACTTGGAGAGTGAACGTATGCCGTACGGCCCAAGAAATTCATTTTCGTCGAGAGCGTATCGGAGGACACTGGATAGCTTCTTCCTATTGCACGTTGTGAGCAGGCGCCGTTCCAAATATCCGCCCTTGTCGAGATCTTCCGCGGAAGAAATCTTCTCAATCACCTCGGGGTGACGTTTGCGGAAGAGTTGGATAAGTTCAATCATCCGCGGGTGCTTTTTCACTGTGTCATGTTCAAGGACAGTTGAAGCACAAAGCGGCAACAAGCCAACCATAGAGCGAATTTTTAGCCGCATGGAGTCGCCATTTGGAAAATGCAACAGATCGTAGAAGAAGCCATCCTCTGAATCCCACATCGAGTCCTGATTGTTGCCTATGCGATCCATCGCGAATGCAATCCAAACAAAGTGTTCGAGGAATCGGTATGCCATGTCCTCATACATCGGGTCATACTCGGTGAGTATGAGAGCAATCTCCAACATGCATTGGCAGAAAAAAGCCATCCAAGCCGTGCCGTCCGCCTGGTCCAGGTTTCCACCAGTCGGAAGTGGCGCACTGCGATCGAAGATACCAATGTTGTCTAACCCCAAGAAGCCACCGGCGAATACGTTTCGTCCCTGAGGGTCCTTGCGGTTCGACCACCAGTTGAAGTTCAGCATGAGGCCCTGAAAGGAACGTTCCAGAAAACGCAGATCGGCACGTCCCAGTTCGCTCTCAATCCTGTAGAGGAAAAGTGTCGCCCACGCATGGACTGGCGGGTTCACATCACCGAAATTCCATTCGTATGCGGGGATCTGTCCGTTGGGATGTGCGTAAAGATTACGCAACAACAGGAGTAGTTGCTCCTTTGCGAAATCGAAATCGACGAGTGAAAGCGAGATAGTATGGAACGCCAGATCCCACGCTGCATACCACGGGTACTCCCATTTGTCCGGCATGGAGAGGATGTCACTATTCAGCATGTGAAACCATTCGCTGTTGCGGCAGGTCCCAGTCATGTTTCCTACGAACGGATGCGCATCATGCTCGGTCAGCCATCTATCCAGGTCAAAATAGTAATACTGCTTACTCCATAACATCCCCGCAAGTGCCTGACGCTCAACGCGACGTTGGTCTTCATTCAAACTCGGAGGCGTGATTCGATCGTAGAACTCATTTGCGTCCGCTAGCCGGGACTCAAAGACTTGGTCGAAAGTGTCGAACCCTGCTGGCATCGCACCCAACCGCAGACGCACCACCTGACTACCGCCTGCAGGCACGTCGAGCCTATACAGTGCGGCTGCCTTGGTGCCAGTCTTCGACGAATTCACCGCGCCGTTGTCACCTGAGATGACATAGCGATGAAAAGCATCTTTCACATATGGCGAGGCGTTAGGTTGTCCCCATAACCTTTCATTATTGGACTCGTTCTCGGTGAATAGCAGGTCGCTCGCATTTTCGCATTCCAGAACGTATTCGCCGAGATCTTGGTGAGATGCATGAATCTTTGTGTTTTCGATTTGACGAATGACAGGTTTCGCAGCGTCCTGTTCCCACGTCCATGTGTTGCGAAACCAAAGTGTGGGAAGAAGATAGAGCTGTGCATCCTCCGGACCGCGATTGTGAATCGTGATACGCACCAAAGTATCTTCGGGACTTCCCTTTGCATATTCGACGAACACGTCGAAGTAGCGGTCTTCGTCGAAGATGCCTGTATCAAGCAGTTCGTATTCGAACTCTTCACGTGATCTGCCGCGATTCGTTTCAATCAAATCATTGTAGGGATAAGCAGATTGCGGATATTTGTATAAGTACTTCATGTAGGAGTGGGTGGGAGTGCTATCTACATAGAAGTAATATTCCTTTACATCTTCTCCGTGATTGGACTCGCTGTTCGTCAGTCCAAACATACGCTCCTTCAGGATCGGATCCTTGCCATTCCATAGAGACATACAGAAGCAGAGCAACTGCTTGTCGTCGCTATATCCCGCCATCCCGTCTTCGCCCCAGCGATATGCACGCGATCTCGACTGATCATGGCTGAAGTAATCCCAAGCATTGCCGTCTTTGCTGTAGTCTTCCCGCACTGTTCCCCACTGGCGTTCACTGAGGTAGGGGCCCCATTTTTTCCACGGAACTCCTGCTTCACGAGCTTCGTTCAACCTCTTCTGCTCTGCCACTTCTTCATATTGAAATGGCGTGGTCTGCTTCTCCTGATTCGGCATCGCGGATCTCGATTCGGTGGGAACTAACGTTGATGGTTGATGGTCGACGAAACAGGCTCATGCTAGCCAAATCCTGAATGGTCTAGAACTGGCAGAAGTGACAGAACTCACGAAGTGGGCGCCATGCAAGAATTCGACTTGCCTGTATGAAAATCAGGTTCGCCAACGCGCTCTTGTTTCTCGGCTTACGCTTTGTCGTGGCCAGTTCCTGCAGCCCGCAGAGCCTGAGCCCACGAGCTTACGTTGTTGTACCGGTTCATTCGAATGCGGTCACATTGACCTACTCGTTGAACGCAGGCAATGTAGTGTTCAATGACTCGCTTCCAGTCACAAACTCTGGAGGAAGAATTGGAAGTGAGATCTTCAGCTACTTTCATACATTTGGTTTCTTGGGGCGCTCGGCAAACGTGACTTTCCTATTGCCTTATGAAGTAGGGCATTTTCACGGCGATGTTAACGGAACCCAACAACAGCTCTATCGCTCCGGCCTCGGCGCATTTGCAGGAAGAGTTTCGGTAAATCTTGTCGGCGGTCGCGCAATGAATATTCAGGAGTTCAGCCATTGGAGCCAAAAGACGGTGATCGGAACCAGCCTGACAATACAGACATCAACGGGACAATACGACGACGCACGTTTGATTAACGTGGGACAACATCGGTGGTCTTTTAAGCCTGAGATTGGACTCTCGCGCCGCTTCGGCCACTGGGTGGTTGATGGTTATGGCGCAGTATGGTTCTTCACGCCCAATAACGACTTCTTTACGAACTCACCGGGATCCAAAGGACCTAACCTGCAGACGCAAAACCCAATGGGAGCTGTCGAGGCGCATTTAAGTTATGACGTTAAGCCTCGTTTGTGGGTGTCGATAGACGGCAACTACTGGCATGGAGGCGCAACGAATCTTAACGGCATTGAAACCCCGACAACGCTGCAAGCCAACTCTAGGATAGGTGTGACTGCAGCGATACCGGTGTCAAAGCGTCAATCGTTAAAGTTCAGTTACAGCAATGGAACCTATACAACTTTTGGAGGAGACTTCCAGAATGTATCGGTAGCCTGGCAGTACTCATGGATCGGCCATCCCCGGTAAGAATGTCGTTCAAGAATCAGTTGTTTAGCTCGGACTAATCTCGATCGAAAGTAACGGGAAAATCAACCGGAACGCGCCAGAGTATGATTTGACTTCTACAGATTGCCTCTCAATGCAGAAGCAAAGACGTGCGACAGCACGGCTCATTCCGAGATCATTCTTCGCGCGGTCATCCGACGTGGTTGCCCCCGACTTGCTCGGAAAGATCCTGGTCCACGAGATCCAAGGCACTCGTGTGAGTGGACGGATCATCGAAACAGAGGCATATCTTGGACTCGACGATCCTGCGTCTCACGCATATCGAGGACAATCTCCCGCCAATGCCATACTCTTCGGCCCTCCAGGTCTCGCACACGTCTACCTGATCTACGGTCTACATTATTGCCTCAGTATCTCGGCGCATCAGGAACGGCACGCCGGAGGCGTTCTGATCCGTGCGTTACTTCCAATGACTGGTGTGGAACTAATGGCCGAGTTGAGGGGCAAGCCCGGAGCTACGAATGCGCAGTGGCTTACCGGGGTGCCTGGTCGCGTCTGCCAGGCCTTTGGTATCGACCGGAAAACATATAACGGCATCGATGTAACACGTAGGCCCTCGCCCCTTCGAATCATCGAGGATGAGTACAAGTGCACATCGGTATCCGTCACAAAACGAATCGGTATCACTAAAGGAGCGGATCACCCACTGCGTTTTGTTTGCGATCTCTCGCGCTCGTAGCGCATTTCGGAGTCATGACATGTCAATCCAAACCCAATTGGGGTTGTTTTAGGTTGATATGCAGGAACAACTGTCGCTTGTCTTAGCTATAACGCGTTTTCCCAAAACCTCTACGCCTCGCCTCCTGTTAGAGAAATCACATGGCATTCTCCATTGATTCAGTAGCAGTGGCTCGCCGCCCTAATCTCGTCCTAGGCTGATCGGCTTAACGCTCCGTTGAATCCCAACCACTGGCGAAAAAGAAGATTGTGTGCAGTATTTTGCATACTTTATGCAAAATACTGCACAGGAACTATCAAGGATTCTCAATCCCTTCTTCAGTTACTTCCGATAAATATAATGTCATGCGAAGCATCGCAGCTTTTTCTGTTGACATGATGGAATTCTTCAAGCAACCAGTCGCATATTGGCCTGCTACAGGATTGGACTTACACATGCTGCGACTATTGCTAGCTGCCCCTGGCTGGAATTCAATCCCCTAGATCGTCGAACGCGGGCTGAGTGAGCCGTATTCCGACACATGGTCCGTTATGAGAGTGCCTGCTCTTGTGAGTTGGATTCTTGCAACGAGTATGTGCGCCTATGGACAGTCGCTTGCGCCGCAGGCGATTCCACCTGTAGATCGGACCACGCAATTGGACGGCACGACCGAGACCGTCGCCAGCGGAGATCAACTCCAGGTGAACGTTGAGGATCTGGATGAGGTGCATAACCTCAATGTTCGAATTGCTTCCGATGGAAATCTTGATCTTCCGCTTGTAGGTTTAGTACCCGTAGACGGACTGACTATAGCTGGATTGCGGGCCAGATTAACGGAGCGCTACTCCAAATACGTCCGCCAACCCGTGATCACGGTATCAGTACTCACCAGCCAGAGCAGAACCGTTTCTGTGGTGGGCGAGGTGAATTCGCCGAGCGTGCAGGAGATTACCGGCACTCTGACAGTAGTCTCGGCCATCACCAAAGCGGGTGGAATACGCCCGGACGCTGGTCCCAAGGTCATCCTCACAAGAGATGCCAAGGCTGGCATACTCCCCCTGCCAGGTGCCACCGTCACTCCTGACGGACATTCCCGCATTGCTTTGTCCCTAGATGATCTTCTGGCGGCCAAGGCCCCTGAAAATAACATCTCGCTTCGAGCCGGCGACGTCGTGTCGATTCCGAAGGGCAGCTTAGTTTACGTAATCGGCAACGTACACCGCGCCGGCGGATTTCCGCTTCGCTCCAGTGGCAGCATCTCCCTGGTTGAAGCTCTGGCGCTTGCAGAAGGCTTGTCTCCGAACGCTCGCAGTCAAGACGCCAAAATACTGCGCCTTGTGAACCCAGGCGGTGAGAAACGACAGGAAATACCGGTCAATATCAACCAGATACTGGCTGGCAAGCAAGCCGACCCAATGTTATTCGCAGATGACATTCTCTTCGTTCCCAACAGTGCGGCAAAGTCCGGCGCGCGCAGAACTGCAGAGGCCATTCTGCAGGTCACAACCGGGATCCTGATTTACCGCTGATTAGCTTTCTCAACCGTGAGTGTTTGGCAGGGGGAGATTTGAAACTAAGACGCAACGATGGCGGAATCGAAACGCGGCTTAGGTCGCAACATAATCGTGACCTTTCCTGGCAAGATTCCGCGGATGACCCATATTTGGCCGACTCTCAGTCTGAGGAACATCATAGGCCGAGTATGCCAGCGGAGTATCTCCAGACTGTGTTGCGCCATCGCTGGCTCATCGCCGCCATGATGCTCGCGGGAGTTACGCTCAGCGTGCTTCTGCACCTAACCACTCAACCTCTATATGAAGCGCGTACTTCCGTTGAGATCCAACCCATGAATAGCGATTTCATGGATGCTCGCAGCGTCGCACCCACCGCCACTTTACCTAGCGATACAGTCCTCCAAACGCAAATCAAGTTACTCAGCAGTGAGTCGCTTTCCGAGCGCGTGCAGAAGCAATTCAATGGCGAAAGCCATCCTGACGTTGTCATGCAGAACGATTTGCTATCGCGCTTGTTGCGAACCCTTCATCTGCAATCCGGCAGTCAGATCGCGTATGAAAAGCTAATCGAGGACACTGCCAAAAATGTAAAAGTTAAGCCCAGTGGCATATCTCAATTGATAGAGGTCACCTGCCGCTCGTGGGATGCTGCGTTTGCTGCGCGCTACTGCAACGCGCTGATATCAGAGTTTCAAGAGATCGATCTCGAAAGCAGAGCCACGCAGGCCAAACACATCAGCGACTGGCTTGTGCAACAGGCGGCTGACGTTCGACAGAAGGCTGAGGACTCGCAACATCGCCTAGAGGTTGCCACTGGCGGCAATGGTCTTCTTCTCAATACCCCTACCGACGCCATGGGGGAACAACGTCTTCGTGAGATGCAGACGGAGCTTGTGCGAGCGCAAGCTGATCGTATGCAGAAGCAGGCTGAATTGACCGAGATGCAGGACGGCTCGGCCGATGCTTCTCCGGATAGTCCAGCTTACATAGCTCTTAAGTCGCGCTTGTCTGACCTGCAGGCACAGGAAGCGGCGTTATCAAACCTAACGGACGCTAATCCTAAAATGATCCATTTGCATGCCCAGATGGCGGAGACAGAGCGGGCGATGCAACATGAGAAAGGTGTCACTACCTCCAAATTGCAACAAGCGTTCCAAGCTGCGAAACATCGCGAAGACCTTTTGGGATTGAGTTATCGCGCGCTGGAAGGTACTGTATCCTCCACCCTGGAGAAGAGTTCCGAAATCGAAATCCTGCGGCGTGAGGTGCAGTCGGAACAGCAGCTCTATCAGACATTGCTACAGCGCGCCAAAGAAGCAGGCTTTGCATCGGCAGTGCCCGCGTCTACGATTCGCATTGTCGATACCGCGCGAATTCCTCGAATCTCTGTCTATCCGCAACGTGGAATGAACGCTATCCTGGGAGCGTTCATTGGCCTGGCAATCGGCATCGCAATCGCCTTCGTTCTGGAGCGGCAAGTACCTCGGCTTCGCCTTCCCGGTGACATCGGTCGATTCATTAAGTTGGACGAGCTTGGTGTAATTCCCTCACCGCATGTCGAACTCGAGCTAGCGGCACACATTAAGCCGCCTCTGCAAGGTGCCCTCACACTCTCTACCTATCGCACTGGGGCTACGTCTCGCGACACCAGCACTGTCTGGCGCGATGAGGCGCTTGTGGCGGAAGCATACCGAAACACTACCTTCTCAGTGTTGCTGTCACAACCAGATCGACGTTCCCGTGTTTTTGTTGTCACTTCACCTGAAGCAAACGAAGGCAAAACCACAGTCGTAACGAATCTTGGCATTGCTCTTAGCAAAGCGAAGCTGCGCGTGGCACTGGTGGACGGCGATCTTCGCAAGCCGCGTTTGCATGAAGTGCTTGGAGTGGACAACAACAAGGGGTTGAGGAATCTGTTGATCGATGGCGTGGCGGCTCATGAGGATCAGTTGGACCTGTTCTGGAAGCCAACTAACTATGAGAACCTGTTCCTCATTCCGTCTGGTACTGGCAAGGCGTCCATCTCTGACCTGCTTCACTCGGCACAACTGGATGTTTTGTTTGGAAAACTATCCAATGCGTTCGACGTGGTTCTGATTGACTCACCACCGGTATTGCACATGTCAGATGCACGCATCCTTGCAGGCCACGCGAGCCGCACCATATTGGTGTTCCGCTCAGGCGTTACCAAGAGGGCAAATGCAGTCACGGTACGCAATATGCTGCAACGAGACCGCGTGACGATCGCCGGGAGCATTCTGAATGACTTCGATCCGAGACGAGAAGGTCAGCGGGCGTACTACAAAGGCTATTACGAATATCGCGGAACGGGCGCGGATCGCGAGGCGACCACCTGATGTCGAATGCGCTCGCAGAAGAACCGTTGCTTAGCGAGGAGTTCCTCGTTCCGTTGCCCGCTGCAACGCGTGAGGGGATTCCGTCAGAGGTCGCGAAGCACGTGGCGAAAGGCGTCTCGGTCCTGAGCGCCGCAGTCTTCATCGAGCGTGGAGCGACCTTTCTTGCGAACGTACTTGCGGTGCGCCTTGCCGGGCCAGCAACCTTCGGCGCTTACTCAGTCGGCATCACTACTGCGAACAACATTTCGGTGTACGCGGCAGGCGGCATCGGCACCACCGCGACGCGCTTCTCAGGAAAGTATCCCTACGATGGCGGCAGCTATCGCGTGTTCGCGCAAGTAATGGCTACCATCTCACTCTGCTCGGCTGCCTTGGCAGCATTGGCACTGACGCTGGGAGCATCGCCCATCGCGGCTCTGTTACATCGAGCTGATCTGGCCGGGCTATTGCGCATTGCAGGTATCACCGCAGCGGGCATGGTGCTGCTGGAATGCGCACGCGGATTCTTTGTGGGACAGCAACGCCTGGTGGCGCTTGCAGCTCTCTCGCTGTTGGTGGGACTTGGCATGCTGGCATTGATCCCGGCAATGGCAATGACTGGGAACGCGAAGAGCATGGTTGCATCGCATGGTGCGGTGACTATCGGTGCAGTACTTCTCTGCTGCGTGATGGCCGCACGTCTTCATCTACAACCTCCTATCGGACGTGATAGCGGGATAGCATTCTTCCCTCTTATGCGCGAGGTGTGGAGCTACGGTCTTGTGCAGCTTTCAGGGCTTGTTAGCGCAAATGTCGCAGGATGGTGGGTCACGGCTCTGGTGGCACGCGGCGACTCTACCCTCGCACAAATCAGCTTCTTCTCCATTGCAAGCCAGCTAAGAAACCTCATTGGCCTGATCCCTTCTCTGTTAACGGAGGGCAGTTTTTCAGCAATGGCTACACCTGGGGAAGGAACGGGTACAGCCCAGCGCGTGATGATGCTTTGCACCTTTGCTTCAACAGCCGTGAGTTTTGTTGTAGCTGCAATCACGATGGTTGGTGCTCCACTACTGCTGCGCCTTATCTATGGGCAGGTCTACGCGAACGCTGCACTTGCGGTATGCATTGCCGTGGGAGTGGCCGTCATTCAGATGGGAAATGCACCGCCATCGGCGCGCCTCAGCGTAGTGTCGATCCGGTTGACTGCCGTAATCAATACAGCATGGGCGGTAACAACCGCACTTCTTGGAACTGCTCTTATGTTGCACGGCGGCAACGCTGCTCAAGCTATGGCAGTGTTCCTCGCGGCACACATCCTGATCGCATTATTAGTGCTGATTGGACTGCAACGACGTGACCGTCTTCCCTCTGGCATGGTTTCGCTCTTCATCATAAGCACCAGCGGGATTGTTTCTCTTGCGCTACTAAGTGCTGTACGTGTTACACATCCGGCCGACAGTGGTTTGTTGTCGTTGCTGATGCTGTGCGTCGTCACACTTTGCACAATGCTTCTATATCGACTTGGCAAGAAACAGTCCTGCCTGCCCAGCCAGGCAATGCTGCTAAGCCTTCGCCATCGGATTCTGTCCTCCCTGCGCCGCCTTCCTTCCTTCACGGCAGGAGGCAAACAATGAAGACGCCCTCCAATGCTCCTACCACCTTAGAGTCTAGTAGCGCCGGATCGACCAAAGTAGTCGTAGTACACAACGGTGCCCGTGACCGCTACCAGGTAGCACTTGCGCTATCAAAAGCAGGGCTACTCGAATGCCTTGTCACCGATTTCTTCTGGTCGGAAGAGACCGCCTTCGGTCGCATGTTGGCGGCATGGCTACCAAAGCGAGTGCTTGCTGTTCTTAGACAGCGCAGTGCACCAGGCTTGCCTAAGTCACAAGTCAAAACCTGTGTCAGCGCAGGTATCGGCGGTTTTTTTCTCGATAAAGCCCGCTTTGTGCCCTTCAATGCACGACGCTGGCTCACACGAAAGGCTGACGCTCGTCTTGGGCGCCTGGCAGGCCATATTGCTGCGCGCAGTGACGCAGAGTTACTGAGCTACAGCTATTACGCGTTCGATGCATTTGAAGCGGCTGGACGCGCGGGCATTTTGTTTCAGCTGCACCCCCACCCTGAAACCATGCGCTCGTTGCTGCAAGCGGAGTTAGTGTCACATCCGGATTGTGCTCACTCGCTTCAACAAGAATGGGAGCTGAATCTACCGCAGGACGACTTCGAGCGGCTCGTACATGAAACAAGGATGCCCCATGCTTCTCTGGTGGCTTCTTCCTTCACAAAGCGCAGCCTAGTGGCTCATGGCGTAAACGCGAATTCTGTACGAGTGGTTCCCTACGGAATTGACCTTGAGAAGTTCCGTCCCGATCTCACATTGCAGCGCGACCCATTGAAGCCGCTGCGCCTGTTATTTGTCGGTCGCATCAATCAACGAAAAGGCATCAAGTATCTGCTACAGGCGCTCGCTCTTCTTCCTGATGCACCAATTGAACTCACAGTCTGCGGTCGCGTTCTTGATGGACTTGAGCTGTTCGAACGCGAAGCACGTCGTGTAACAGTTCGCCCATCCGTAAGCTCAGAAGAGCTCGTGAAGGCATACCAGAGCGCAGATCTGTTCGTACTTCCGTCTGTTGGAGAAGGCTTTGGGCAAGTATTGCTTGAGGCGCTCGCATGTGGACTGCCTGTGCTATCGACAACAAACACCGCAGCGCCAGACCTGATTCACAACGGTGTTGAAGGCTTTATCGTCGACGCGCGCAGCCCCGAACAAATTGCAGAGCGACTTGAGTGGTCATTGGCACACCGTGATGAGTTGCTGGCCATGCGACTAGCGGCACGATCATGCGCAGAGACGTTTCCATGGGCGCGTTTTCATGAGGGAGTTGTGCGGTGTGTTCGTGACGTTATGGCTGGCCACGCAGCGTACGAGGAGGCCGCCTAATGTTTGTCGCTCTTTTGGTTGCCACCGGCGTTATTGCTCTCATCGGAACCGTCTGTGTTTTGGATGGAAGCCACGACATTTTTCATCCACTCGTGCTGATCGGTCCGATGATGGCATTTCTTTACACGTGGATGCCGTGGAAGCTCTATATGAACGACGGCCTGTCGCGCTTCTTCGACAATAATCAACTGCTATTTGTCGCTACCTTGAATCTACTGGGCGTAGCCACATTTGTTGCCTGTTGCTTATCTGTGGGCGTACAGTCCGTGCCCCGAAGAAACATCAAGCGAAGGCTGTCGCCCACCATTGCCAGGCGCCTCCTTTTTGGTGGATGCGTCGCTGGCTCATTAGGCCTCCTTTGCTGGGCGATCACAATCGTCAATGTTGGTGGCTTCGTGAATGCCTATAGCGCGTCGTACTCCGGTGGTTGGGACGATAGCGGCTACATTCGCGATGGCAGCATCCTTCTACTGCTGGGCATTATGACGGCTCTTTTATCGAGGAGTGCCGGCGGCCCCCGCATACCCGCTTACTGCATGTTGGCAATCTTTGGAGTCCCATGGTGCGCGTCTGCTGTCCTGATGGCGCGTCGTGGACCGACGTTCGAGTTAGTGGTCTTCATCTTCATGAGTTGGTACGTGAATCGGAAGAAACGGCCGCCCGTCATAGCGTTGGCGGTCGGCGGTATCTGTCTTGGATGGCTTGTTTTGTTTCTCGTTACAAATCGAAGCTCAATCTATATCGGTTCTAACTTTGATGTGAAGACGGATGTCAGCAACATCGTTGAATCGGCCGATACAGGTAACGAGTGGATCTACGGCAGCGGCACGGTGCTGAGTTCCGAACGACGAGAACACTACTTCTGGATGCGCCGTTATCTTGCGCAGATTTTGGTGCGGCCAATTCCAAGTTCGATTTGGCCCAACAAATACGAGGATTTTGGCATTCCTGAATTACTGCACAATGCCGGCACGGGAGAAGGATTTGGTGATGCCTTGGGCTGGAAGGGAGCTGACGGCTCCGCTCCGGGAATCGTGGCAGACCTTTGGGTTGAGGTCTGGTGGCTGGCTGTTCCCTTCATGGGCGTCCTGGGATGGTTCTACGGTTGGGTGTGGAAGAACAGTGTCACCAAAGGCGGCTACTGGGTTAGTCAGGCCATCATTCTCAACGCCATTTCCATTTATCTCGTAATGCAGACCATGGAAGCCGTTATCTTTCGTTCCCTGCTTCTATCAATTCCGTGCTGGTTTGTTTGGCGTTATGCGGAAAAACGCGTGACGCACCACGTTGCATGGCGAAGAGAAAACTTCGCCCGGCCCCATATCTTGCGTTTGCGAAATGTAGAGAACATCCGGGATTTCGAGGTTAGCCATGCAAACGAAAGCTGAATCACTAAACGCTGCCAAATGTCGCGCCGTCGTGATCTGGATCGACTGGTATTCATACCACGTGGCCAGATTCAAGGGGCTGCAGGCTGCATTCGGCGTTCACGGGGAGGTCTACGGGATTGAACTCATCGGCGGAGTAGGTGTTCACAAGGGCTATAACTTTC
The DNA here is from genome assembly GCF_900102185.1 of Terriglobus roseus. Classification (NCBI taxonomy): domain Bacteria; kingdom Pseudomonadati; phylum Acidobacteriota; class Terriglobia; order Terriglobales; family Acidobacteriaceae; genus Terriglobus; species Terriglobus roseus. Next base: position 2,030,633 of record NZ_LT629690.1, read on the forward strand.
GGGAAGGTGTTCAGGGGCTGCCTGTTGAAACTCTCTGCGCTACGAAAGGATGGCATGACGCGAACAAATTCACCTTGTCGATTGCATTGATCCGGCGACTCTCAAAGTTAAGCCCCGAGCTCGTTCTGGTTCCGGGCTATTACACGCTACCTGGAATTGCTGCAGCCATTTGGTGCAAAACCACTGGACGCATTAGCGTGCTGATGACCGAGACAACCGCCACGGATCATGTACGCAAAGGGTGGCGAGAAAAGTTTAAGTCTCTACTGATTCGCTCGTTGTTTGATTGGGCGGTGACAGGTGGAGCAGCGCACGACCGTTACCTATTGCAACTTGGTTTTTCGCAGCAGCGTATCACTCACTTTTACGATGTGGTTGGAAACAGACACATTCAGGAATCAGTATCAGACATCCGCCTGAACTCTTCTCCTGCACAACACGGGCTCCCCGACCATTACTTTCTGTTCGTTGGTCGCCTGGCTCCGGAGAAGAACGTTACCGACCTGTTGGATGCATGGCTTGAGTATCGTGCACGCGGCGGTCAGTGGTCGCTCGTTTTAGCCGGCGATGGCCCTGATGGTCCAACATTGAAGGAGCGACTGAACGCTAGCGTCTACAAGAAACATGTTTGCTTTCTTGGACACCGTAGTGCGCGGGAGTTGCTACCTGTGTATGCATTTGCATCGACCTTCGTTTTGCCGAGCAAACGTGAACCTTGGGGCCTTGTGGTGAATGAAGCGATGGCGGCCAATCTTCCCGTGATTGTTTCAAAACGTTGTGGATGCGCAGAAGACTTGGTCCGCCCCGGTAAAAATGGGTTTGTCTTTGATCCGTCAAACCCCGAAATGCTTACGGACCAACTATCTTTGATGTCCACTTATTCTGAACAAGAGCGAAGCCGTATGGGGCACGTTTCGCTGACACTCATCGAGCGCTACACACCACAAAACTTCGGCCAACAGATCGTAGGCATCGCTGACGGATTCGTGCGCGATCAGGAAGTCAGCGCGAAGGTGATAGCGATCATGGAATCGGCGGCCAGGATCAACGGAGATTAAACGATGTGGACGATGGAACACAGGGGAATTTCCCCGGATTCATCAACGGAGCCGACGACAGCCAAAGGTATCTGGCTGGAAGTGCTGTCCCACATCGATCCGCGGTTCGGCGGTATGAGTGCGGCTGTTCCAAAGCTCGCAGAGGAGTTACGTAAACGCCAGGGTTACGACGCACGCATTGTTTCCTTCAGCTCGCCAGAAGAGATTCGCGAGTTAAATTTACATCCCCATGTCCCACTCACACTCTGGCCACCGAACCGGTCAAAGTGGATGACCGACGGCGATCTTCGCAGACGGTTTCAGACAACGGTACAGGCATCGTCGGGAGTTCATATCCACGGTCTATGGGAGGCGAGTACTCTCGCCGCATCCCTCACAGCACGGCGTAGCCAGATACCCTATGTCATCTCACCGCATGGCATGCTGGAGCCTTGGGCGCTTGCAAATAAGCGCCGCAAGAAGCAGGTTTACGCTTCCTTGTTTGAACGGCGGAATCTGGACGGCGCCGCGTGTGTTCATGCGTTGACCAGATCGGAGGCTCTGGACTGTAGGCGATTCGGTTACAAGGGGCCAATCGCGATTATCCCGAACGGCATCGACGTCCCCACGACATACGATGCTTCCCTTTTCCGCGCACGATTTCCTCGAATCAAAGGTAAGCGCGTTCTGCTTTTTCTGGGCCGCGTCCATTACAAAAAAGGCGTCGACCTTTTACTGCATGCGTGGGCAAAGCTCTCTGATCGACATCCAGACGTCGTACTTGTAATCGCTGGGCCTGACTCAGAGGGAACCGTCGCGAAGGTGGCCCGACTTCTGGTTACGCTGAACATTTCCTCACGCGTCTTGCTTACCGACATGCTGAAGAGCTCTGCGAAGTGGAGCGCTCTTGCCGCCTCTGATTACTTCGTACTGCCCTCTTATTCCGAAGGTTTAAGTGTTGCGACGCTTGAGGCTTTGGGCTGCGGTTTGCCTGTCATCATCTCCGAACAGTGCAATCTGCCGCAGGTCCAGGCGAATGGTGCAGGCTGGCAGGTCAAAACGGATGTGGACGAGTTAGCACAGACCCTGATGACAGCATTGGCTGTTCCACCTGAAACATACGCCACGATGAGTTCACGCGCAGAAGCTCTTGCCCGGCAAAGTTTCAGCTGGCAAAGAGTCACCGATTGCATGGACCAGCTCTATCAATGGATTCATGGAGGCCCACACCCACACAGTGTGGAGTTCCTCGAGGATGCCGTATGAGCCAGCATATTGATCTGAAGTCATATGACAATTCGTGGTATGAGCCCGGCCGCTCCTTCCTGTGGCGCGCAGCATGGATGTTATTGGGACTTCCATTGTTTCGGTCTCCGTTGCTTCCGTCGTCACGACTACGAGTTACATTGCTGAGACTCTTCGGGGCTTGTGTCGGAGAAGGCGTCGTCATCCATTCTGAAGTGGTCGTGAAGTATCCGTGGCATTTGCGAATTGGAGATTACTGCTGGATCGGAGAACGCGCATGGATCGACAATCTGACAACAGTGACGTTAGGCAATAACGTCTGCCTATCCCAGAGCGCGTATATCTGCACTGGGAATCATGACTGGCGCGACCCGTCTTTTGGCCTGATGATAGCCCCCGTCACATTGAGCGATGGTGCGTGGGCCGGTGCTCGTAGCGTACTTCTGCCGGGAGTCACTCTGAATGAAGGTGCGGTAGCTGGCGCGGGGAGTGTCGTCAACCAGAACATTCCAAGCTGGCAAATCTATGCAGGAAATCCAGCACTGTTTGTGCGTAACCGCACCATCCGCGAACGGCCAGTACGCAACGGCGTGCTGGAGGAGGTCGCCGGATGAGAGTGCTGTTAATGAACCAGTTCTTCTGGCCAGATAGCGCGGCGACCAGCCAGTTGTTAACGGATGTGGCGCGTGATCTTGTCTCGCGTGGCTACGAAGTTCATGTCATCTGCGGCGGAACGTATGCCGAGACGGACCCAGAATCTAGACCTGATGTTGTTGTTCATCGGGTACAAGGCTTCCGCTTTTCGCGGTCTGCTGCTGGCCGTATTCTCTCGTATGCCACCTTCTACATTGGCGCGACTTGGAAAGCGTTTCTCGTTCCGAAGCCCGACGCTGTTCTCACATTGACCACCCCTCCGCTTCTTTCAGTAGTGGGGGCACTTCTGAAGGTATTCAAAGGATCGCGCCTCTGCATCTGGGAGATGGATGTTTATCCAGATGTCGCCGTTGACCTCGGCTACATCAAAGCTGGCGGAATCATCCATCGAGTTATTGGAATTGTGGCGGACTGGTCTCGCAGAAATGCGGATGCAGTCATAGTGCTTGGTGAATGCATGCGTGCTCGTTTGCTTGCACGTGGCATCCCTAACGATACGATCGCCACTGTCGAGAACTGGGCTGACAGCACACAGATCGTGGTTGCTCCGCGCAATATCAATCCCAATTCCCTGCTTATGGTCTACTCAGGCAACCTGGGACTTGCGCACGACGTGGAGACGCTGACCGGAGCGATTCGTAGGCTTCGCGATGATGCACGCTTTCGTTTTCTCTTTGTTGGAGGTGGCTCAAGGCGTGCTGAGCTCGCATCGTTCCTCCAAGCCGAAAGCATCAACTCGGTTGATCTGAGAGCATATGTTCCGAGAGCTGAACTTGGTTCCAGTCTGGGCGCCGGCGACATAGGCGTTGTGACGCAAAGAGCGGCCTGCTGTGGTTCAGTAGTACCCAGCAAAGTGTACGGCCTACTCGCGGCCGGCCGCCCTATTCTGTTTGTTGGTCCCGGGGCTGCAACTCCCGCCTCGATTGTGCGGCGTCATGCCTGCGGATGGCATATAGAAAACGGGGACGTCGAGGGGTTGGTAAGCCTTCTTAACCATCTAGGCAAACATCCTGAGGAAATTTCAGCGGCGGGTAAAAATGGCCGGTTGGCCCTGGAAAGGGAGTTTGATCGTCCTCTCGGCACTGCCCGCATTATCAATCAACTTGTAGGAACCACGTCCTTCCATCACAGCACGGCAAACAACGCGTACGCGGAACAGGTACCACCCATCTCCGTCCCCTAGGAGAAAGATATGTCTCTTGCGCTTCTGCTCGGTGTCGTAAGCTTCGTTATCTGTTTCCTGTTCACTCCCGTGTGCAGAATCATCGCGCTGCGTTTGAACCTTGTAGACAAACCCGACGAGACACGCAAGAAGCACATAGCGCCCACGCCTCGAGTTGGCGGTGTTGCGATCATGCTTGCCTACACTTGTACGATTGGCCTCGTGCTGGCGATAGATGTTCACGGAGAGCAAATTCATATCCAGCATCACAGTTTGCTGCAGGTACTGTTACCCCCAGCGGCTCTGATCTTTCTTGTTGGCCTGCTCGACGACCTGTTTGATCTCAAACCGTTGATAAAACTCCTTGGACAGATGGTTGCGTGTGTGATGGCCTCCGTTCTGGGGTACATACATGCTCCCGAAAGCTTCGCCTTCGGGACATCCCCGCACCCCTGGCTGAGCATCGTCATCTGCACGTTTTGGCTTGTGGTCTGTACAAACGCCATCAATCTCATCGATGGAATGGATGGCCTGGCTTCGGGTGTGGGTCTGATGGGTGCGTTTGCGACACTTGCAGTTGGTTTGTATCAACATAATGTCGGTCTAGTTGTCGCAACCATGCCTTTGGCTGGCGCTCTTCTTGCGTTCCTGTTCTACAATTTCAACCCAGCTTCAATTTTTCTTGGTGACTGCGGGAGTCTGACGATAGGCTTCATGCTTGGCGCCATCTCGCTTACATGGCAGCACCATGACGGTCCCACGCTGGGGATGTTCGCTCCAATCAGTATTCTGGCGCTCCCATTGCTTGACGTTTGCATCGCGGTTGCACGCCGCTACCTTCGACACAAACCGCTCTTTTCTCCAGATCACGGACATATCCATCATGTGATGCAGGATCGTGGACATCATCCAAGAACGGCAGTTCTTCTGTTGTATGCCACATGCGCAATTACATCCACGCTGTCGTTCCTGGCTTCTGTGACATCGCGAGGTTTCAGGATTGGCGTCATCGCCGCATTCACCATCCTCATACTGGTGGCCATACGCTACCTGGACTATGTTGAGTTCCGCGCGGCACGTGAAGTACTTTCTTCGCGACATATGCGAAGGCAGGTTGACGAAGAGATCTATGTCAGGGAGTTGGAGATCGCTCTCTCCAATATGAAGAACATCGATGAATGCTGGGAGTTGGTGAAAGCATCTTGCCAGAAACTAGAGTTTGCAACCGCAGAAATGTATTTCAGAAATCACTACTTCGAAGCAGTTCTTCAGGAGCAAGTCGAAGAGCGGGACTGGTGGATGACACTGCCCGTGGGCGAGTGCGGCTATCTCCGTGTAAGCCGTTCCAACCTACTCGGAGGTAGCAACATTATGATGGCTGCTCTTGACCGCTTGCAGCGCGGGCTCGACAAGTGGGACCGGACTGCCACTCCCTCCGACCGAGTTTTCGACACTGCCGCGTAGTCGCTTGGCATCGTGATCTTGGCCACCCGGAGACCTTCCGGCGCTGCCGTACATGGCGACGATCCTCGTATTAGCCGGATCCCAATAATCAGCGTGAGCCATGAGGATATCGCCTGCAGCAACGGCAGCGACCAATGCTGCCCGTGACTGCAGCAGGCGTTTGGCATCGGAATCGTTCACAAGAATGCAGCTAAAAGCGTCCGGGTAGTAGGTTCTGATGTCTGCGTTAGTCGCCGTCTCGTTGTGAAAAAGAAACGACTTCAACGGTGCTGTATAGGCATAGTGTCTGGGCGTGCTTTGTTCCGGTATAAGAAGGCTGTCCGGAAACGCGGCCGCCAGGCGTTGAAACATCCCCGCATCCAGGGGGCGACCATTCTGCTCAACCGTGCTATCCAGGTAAAACAGCGTTGCCCCCCATCGATCGTGCGCGTACCTGATCTTACGGAGCATATCTGCTTCCGCGTCTTTTTCGCTCAATTGAACTTGTTGAGCGCCGCCTCCCGGCAGCAACGTAAATCGTTGCGGACGCACACACACGCCGACTCGAAACCCTGCATCACGAATGATGCTGAAGTATGCATCATCAAGCTTCTTACCCACGTATGGCGGCGTCGTATCCATGACTACCGACTCCATCTCCGGAGCAGCCTTCGCGATCTGATCCGGAGCGCAAACGTAGCTTGTATTCTGCGGGTATTGTTGTCCCTCGATGTCCCAGGTGATCACTCCCTGAGCATTCAACTTTCTGAGATTGCGTACGATCTCTCCGGCCTTCGCCAGGATGCGCGATTGGAAGAGTCTCTGCCCCTCAGGTGTTCGAAGATCCATTCCTGAGCCGAGGTAGTGACGAGGATTGGCTCCATCCATAGCATCAGCGGGTTGATCCACCTTCGGCGAACTTGCAAGATACGCGGTGCCGATAACACGTCTGTCGGTCCACTTTATTTCTGCGGGGTATTGTCGCGACCAGTTGGAATACGCATCGGACGCCAGCGTACTCGCTGCAACCCCGTGGGGCGCGAAACGTAATGCGATGCGAAAGGAATCTGTCTGTCCTGGCAGGACCGGCCGGTCGTGTCGAGGGTAGAACTCCGGCAGTCCATCAGGCGTTGTCGTGCTTACCAATACAGAGTATGCGGCATCTCCAGTGCCCGTTGGCCACAACATGCTGTACAGAGGCTTCGATGCATCGGGTGCAACGTCGACGACCTGTCCCGTTCCGAAGTCAGCGACTGTAACGGAAGGCGCCGATGTATTCGAAGTGCCTTGAGGGTAATTAGCATTTACAAACCCACGAGGCAGCGTAGGAAAGTGCAATGTGAGCGGATACACAGACGCACCGTCAAAAATCACTCCTGAGTTTGGACGGTTCGATTCACTGATATTGATTTCCAACGCATCGGATTTCTGCGAGAACTGTATTTTGATCGTTCCCCATCGAAAGTTGTAAATTTCGGTTTTCGATGCGGCATCCCACTTCGTTCCTTGGTTAGTCTCACCCCAACCATCCGCGGTAAGCACGCGCCCGGAGCCATCAGTCAGCTTCATATGTCCGACGTGGATTTGGTCTTGCTGGAATCGAGACGCGTCTGCTAGGACAGTACCGTTGTATGTGAGACGATCTACTCCCTTCGAACCGTAGGTAACAAGCAATTGTGCATCACACGCATAGGAAGCAGCAAGCAGCAAGCAGAACAGATACGGGAGCATTCGTGCTGTTCGACGTGATCGGATGCTCATATCGTCGCCAACTGCGTTGTTGCTCTGCTGTCGCCACTGGAAGTATCTTGCAAGGTTAGAAATAAGATGTTCCATTCTTCTTTTAGGATTTGCTTCCAAGCCGAAAAGGATGCAGTCTTCTGAAGAGCGATATTCATCGTTGCTCGTTCAACTGACCTCCTCTGCCACCTACCTGATGACGTAGCACGCGAGTGTCCAAATACTTAGTCCTGAAGGAATAATGTCTTGGGTTTCGTGCGATCACAAAAGTTGCTGTTCCGTCTGCGTATGCATTGGCGTCCGAAGGTACTAAGTGCCGTGCGCAGGTTGTATTGGAAAGCCTTGGGAATGACGATAGGTGCGGACACACGCATGTCGCGCATACTTGTCACATGGCCACACCGTGTCTCGTTAGGGGAACGCGTTAGCCTCGAGCATGGGATTTACTTCAATGCGGCCGGTGCACACGCTTCGGGCATAGCGATTTCTCTCGGCGACGGCACCTTTGTCGGCAGTGGATGTGAATTTAATGCGATTGAGGGTATCTCTATTGGTGAGAACTGCCTGATTGCCAGCGGTTGTCGCTTCATCGATCACAACCACGGCATTCAAGCCGGCAAACTTATGAAGCTGCAAGACGAGATTTCGTCACCGATCAGGGTCGGCACAGACGTTTGGATTGGAGCGAATTGCATCGTCCTCAAGGGCGTTTCCATTGGAGACGGAGCGATTGTTGCTGCCGGATCGGTCGTTACGAAATCTGTAGAGCCCTACACAATCGTGGCCGGCGTTCCAGCCAAATTCATCAAGTCACGAGAGCTGGATAGTTAAACAAGCGACTGGAATGCAGCCAGAAGCTTCGACGCCGACTTATCCCAGGTGAACTCCGACGCACGTTCACGTCCTAGGGCCGCCAGCACCGCCCGAGCGCTTTCATCACGAAGCAGTTCAATAATGTTTCGGACGTGTGCTTTCGCATCGGTCGGTGACAGGAGTACTGCTGCGTTCCCTGCCACCTCCGGTATACCCGTTGTGTTGCTGCTGATGACCGGAGTGCCGCTGGCCATTGCCTCAATCACTGGCATGCCGAAGCCGTCATAGAGCGTTGGAAACCATACGAGTGTTGCTGCCTGGTACAGAGCAACGAGCTGTCGCTCGTCCTGGAAGCCGGCGAGGACGCACCGATCCCCGAGCGCTTTCGCGCGCGGAAGGTAGGTCTCGTCAGCATGGTTGATGATGACAAGGACTACGTCTGGGACCGCTGCCGCGATAGCCGGCCACGCATCAAGAATAAGGTCCGCATTTTTTCGAAACTGAAGGCCTCCCGGCACGAGTACGAACGGCCTGCCCTGCACTCCGAGCTGATGCAGTACTGCCTTCCCCTGCTCATCCGCAGGCGCAAAGAAGCTATCTGACGCGGCGTTTGGCACCACACGCAATCGGTCTCTGAGGTTTGGGAAAAAGTGAGCCGTTCGTTCTGCAGCAAAATGAGAAATCATCTGGAGCATGTCCACTTCTCGTTCGAGACGGGCAAACAGCAAACGCCACTTCAACCGTTGTTTCATCAACCACACGCTCTGACGATGGGCTCCCGCTTCGAAGTGCTGAGCATCATGGCAGGTGACGACGAGACGCGCTCTTCGCACTGGTACATACGACTCCGCCGTGCAGTGAACGAGATCGACGTCGTTCCAGTAATGCTCGGCGGCAGGCCGATTCGTCAGAATCCACCGCAACTGCTGTGCCGATGTCTCTGACTTGAAGAAGTGGTATTGGTACGCTTGCCACGGATTCCCGATAAGCGGGATTACACGAGAGTGGTCTGCAGGATCCGCAAGAACGTGCAGATTCACACCGGGTGTTGCATGCAGCCGCTCAGTAAGTTCACGGGAAACGCGCCCAACACCAGTCGATCGGTAGATGTTCCGCAGGTGGACGTAGGAGAGAATGTTCACCAATTCACCCGGATACGAGAGAGCAGCGACCTCATTATAACTTTGGCTCATTCAGCAAACAGCCAGCTCCGGAAGCCGTCAGATGGATAAATTCATTGCGCGCTGGCGGTATGTAACGTAGACTTGCGGCCACCTATCACCCTGATCGCCGCCGCTCATTTTGAATGAGCTACGGGTGTGCGGTGCGCTTTATCTAATCTCTGGAAAGACCAGGTGAGATGGACAACGGTTCACATCACAAAGCGGTGGTTTCGTTCTACCGACCTCAACTGGATGTCGTTCGTTTCTTTGCCTTCTTCGCAGTGTTTATCCACCACGCGATCCCTCGCACAGGCTCAGGGAGCGCTATTGAAATGTTCGCTGACGCAATGGGTTTTGGGTTGTGCCTGTTTTTCGTTCTGAGTGCATATCTCATCACTCTGTTGCTAAGTCGCGAGCATGATGCTACGGGCTCCATCAATATGGGCGCTTTCTACATCCGTCGCATTCTGCGTATATGGCCACTCTATCTGCTTGGCCTTTCCATCGGTGTCGCCCGTGCGTTCCATCATGGAGTCTTGCAAGAACAAAAGGCCTGGTTCATTGCCGCCCTTCTCTTTGCCGGAAACCTTGTCTTTCCAGGCAACATCCTCATGTCGCATTTGTGGAGCATCTCCATTGAAGAGCAGTTCTATCTCTTCTTTCCCACGTCCTGCAGATTCTTCGGACAACGCGGCATGTTGGTAATCGCGTGTGTCTTGATTCTCTTGGCGAACGTGACCTTAGTTCATTTCGCACAAATACACGCAGACCCCGACGTCACTATTTGGTTCAATAGCTTTGTCCAATTTGAAATGTTTGCAACAGGAATTCTGCTGGCACTTGCGGATCGCTGGCTGCCGCGATGGAGCATTCCAATGAGTCTGCTCGTTGTGCTCGGTTGTATAGGCGGGTGGCTGCTGGCCGCTGGCCATTTTCATTTGAAAACCATGGGAAGTAAAGCACAGTCGGCTGCCTCTCTATGCGCTGGTTACGCTCTGGTAGCTATCGCATGTGGACTATTAATCGTCGCCTTCCAGCAACTCCCGGCCCAGCGCCCTTTCATCTATTCTGGAAGAATCTCGTACGGTCTCTATGTGTTTCATCTTCCGGTCTTGGCGGCAGTCACTTCGCGCGTCCACGGTCTAGCCGGATCTGCTCTGACATTGATACTGACCTTCTGCGTCGCCGCAGTCTCTTACCGTTATTTCGAGACGCCCTTTCTCCGACTGAAACGTCGTTTCGAGCGAATCAAGACGTTCGCGCCATAGATAACGTCTCGCTCTGCATTCGTCAGATGAAACCCGGTCGATGCCAAATCAAATCCAGCTTTACCTCAATTCACGCACCCGTTGACATGCAGGGCCTTAGGTGAAATGCTGCTCGGTAAATTGATGGCCAGACGAAAAGTGGGCGTGTAAGCGCCATACTCGATCCTGGCTGATTGATTCGAAATAGATGCTTACTGCTAGGAGTCATCGTGGTGGTGCCATCTTTATGAATCCCGATTCCGTGCCGCTGTCGACCTGCATCCTGATTTCAGGATCTTCCGACCTGCTGAGTGCCGCACACCTCCTTGAAGAGATCGGACGACGATGCGGACAAGAGAACATTGAGGCACGACTTCGTTTCCTTCTGACAGTTCCCTATTTCGGTAATAAGATCCCCCACGCCGTCCTTATCTATAACCAGCACAAAGTTCTCTCAGCCGCGGTAATTGTTCTTGAATATCGTTGGCGACAATTAGGTCTTGGCATCTTCGTACCAATAGACCCTGAGGGCGACCTCACGGTACTCTCGGCTCCTGATCTCCAATCGGAAGCCGCCAGCCGGGCCGCGGCATTCTTAATGCAAAAGCAAGCACGCGCCGTATATCTGGTCGCCCATTCTGATAGCACTGGAACACGGGGCGCGGACACGCCGCCCAACACAATCCTCCATCGCGATCTGCGGCGAACACTTCCGCTCCTTGGCTCGCTGGACGAGACACTCGCTATGATGGGCCCTCGAAGTCGGCGCAATTTGCGCAACTTTGCCCGACGCGCAATAAAAGAGTTTGGCGCCATCTTCTATCCCGAGTGTGACATCTCAGAAAATGGCCTCATCGAGATAAACCGAGTGTGTGCCTACCCCGTCCCCGACTGGGTCTCCTCCTGGCGATATCACAGCACACACACTATTCCGGGCGGATTTATTGCTGGTTTGCGTGCGGAGAACGGCGAGTGGCTATCTCTGCTTGGAGGCCGTCGTTATGGCGACACAACCATCATTGATTGGCAGATGAACCGCATTGACCTTGGTTCCATCTCCATCGGCACCGCCATGCGCTACTTTCAGACGGAGCACGAGATTGCAATCGGCCGCAAGTGGTTGCAGTTCAACGGCAGCACAGCACATTCAATCCAGAACGCCTTCCAACAGGAGACCGTGACAGATCTTCTATGGATGCGTCCTCCGTACAGCCGCAATTTTATCCGTCGGCTCTGGGCAAAACTGCTTCCAAATTCAAATCGCCTGAAGGCGCTGCTCACTGGCAACGAGACATCGCTGAACACCATACCGCATTCACTGCCGACACAAACGAAAGCAACCTCATTTGAGGAGAACGAACAGTCAACTTCTACAGTTACCAGAAGCAGTGCCATTGTCGCGTCGTGATAACAAAATGCTCTTGGGGCGAGTTGCGAAAGCGCTCTGTCTAGAAGATGTGAGTCGTCTCACATAGATGATCGCTGCGAGGATATCTGCCACATGAAGATCAGCGATGCTGCCGCCCGGACAACACGCAAAATATTGGAGCCGCTCAAGGCTCCTCTACGTAAACTCTTGGGCAGACCTCAACCACCAAAGGTAAAACCGAAACACGACTTCGACGTAAAGTACGGCGTAGACACTAGCGGCCTGATAGATGCCCGAGATCTGCATTCCGGACATCAGAACGATCAATTCATTACCGCCTACTTCGGCGTGCCACCCTCGCGTCTCGCCAACGCATTCGAACTCTGGCAGCGAACAACAACCGAAAAACCAGCTTCTCAATACCGCTTTATTGATGTCGGTTGTGGCAAAGGCCGTGCGGTTCTGCTGGCATCGCAATTCGAATTTCGAGATGTTTTCGGAATCGAACTACAACCCAAGCTCGCTGAAATCGCAAGTGAGAACGTGCGAGGGTACCGTGAACAGAACAGCGTTCCTATGGATATTTCTATCCTGTGTGGTGATGGCCCATCCCTACTTCCTGAACTTCTCGCAGGGCCGGTTTTGATCTACCTCTACAATCCGTTTCAGGCGCCTGTTCTTAGAACTCTGCTCGAGAGCATCATCAATCAGAGTGAGAAGCTTTCTGGCCCCATCGATGTGCTGTATCTCTATCCGGAATATGAAAAGGTATTTTCTGAATTCCCTCTTTTTCAGAAGATCTGTCACGAAGAGATCGGCATCTCCGAAGAAGACCAAGACGATGGCCTCTCGGGACCGCTAGATCCTTGTTCTCTGTACCGCTTGGAACCACAGAGACAGACTTCCCCATGAAACCCAATCGAACGCCTTCGAACTCATAACGTACAGCCATTCCGAGAAACACCGAGTGAAGTAGCAGCTATCGACCTATTTCGCTCTGTGTTGGAACTTATCCCCGTTGCCCGCGGAGAAGGTATCCATGCCTTCCGTCGTCTCAACTTGGAAGGTTCCGTCTGAAGTCTGACTAAGACGAGGTATCATCCTGCCGCTGGATGGCAAAGTGTCAGATGTGGCCAGGAGCGTAGCGAACGTAACGGAGGTTCCTTTTCTACGAACAACGATGAACGGGACAGCTAACTGGGATTCCCTGCTTGGTGCGTCGCCGGTAAAGATTTCGGTTCCCGGCCCGCCAAGCATCTGTAGTGCAAGTTGTGAGCGAGCTATTTGCGTAGAGATGTTTAGCGGTGCGGAATCATAAGTTGCTGGTGGACTGTTTGAGTCCGAGTTAGACGCCGATGGCATATGCTCTGCTACAAAGCGCACCTTGACGTCAGTCTCGGTGCTGCCATGCAGCACGTGCGAGAGGTGCTGATACCCGTTGGATGCAGTAAAGGTATATGGCTTCATATCCACTGGGCTGAGCATAGATTCCGTGCCGACGTTGTGATACGCCCAATCAAAGTTATGAGCCTGTCCGTCCTTTGATTCGCAGTGGTCGATGATGAGGACATAGCCCGGTGTGAGAAGCATGGTCCGCTGCAGGCTTGCATTGGCGTATGCAGGACCAGCATCTGCGCGTACTACCGTCCAGCCATCACCCACATGCCAATCCAGTAGCTTACCGGTAGCTTGTGCCTGCCGCTGACCGTCGACCGAGATGGTGTTGTGTGCAATGGTCATCGCGTCCCATTCCTTATGAATGGGCAGTCCGTAAAAGTGAGTGCCGGGATCTTCTGCAAGGGTGATGCCGTGCGAGTACAGGACGAAGTTCAACTTGTCATAGTGGCCATGTCCTCCGCCATGCGGTCCAAATTTCATGATGGCGGTGAGGTCGCTCGTTGACGAACGCAGTGTGGCGTAGCCAGCCTCGGGAAAGACAGCACTTGCAAGTCGGGGAGCCGCGGCTTTGGGAAGTTGGGGCGCGCCAAAGAGGAAAGCCTCGCGATCGCCACGCGCGCCGTGTTCGATAACGTTGAGAAGCATGGGATCATGAGTCGCGGCGTATGCCACTTCGTAGAGAAATGATTGCCCATACAAGTTGGGCGAACCGCTATCGTTGAATGCAGGCAGACTTCCATCTGGCAACAACACACCCAAGGGCGAGTGAAAGAGCGCGAGCAGATTCGGCTCCTGCTTCCACAGGTCCATGCCTTTGCGCGATGCCATTTGCGCAGTCATCGTGAGAGCACGCATGGCGTAGAACTGATAACCCCACGCCCCCTCTGCCCAAAAGCCTTCGTGAACAAAGTGCTGCATCTGATAACGGAAGCCAATGGGACCATCGATGGCTTCCGTGATAAGCGGCTTGTCGTTCAGTGTGAAGCCAACAGCAGCAGCACCGGCATTGATCCATGACTGAATGTTCATCGTGGGCTCTTTGTGCGCTTTCAACACAACTGCCGCGGATGCTCTCAATACATCGTGCTCTATGCTCTGCTTCTCTGCTGCGGTGAGCACACCCACATCTCGGATAAGGTCGTAAGTCCACGCGATTTTGATGAGCCAGATGGATTCATCGAGCGTCTGCGCGTAGGCCATGGCACCGTTCGGGCCGGGCTTGTTATTAATGTCGTGAAGTTTGTATGTGGGGTATACGCGTGCGTAATCCTTAAGGATGTTTGCGGCGGCTTTCGCATAGGTGAGCTTCTTTGTGAACTGATAAGCAAGCGCAGAGGCGATGGCAGCTTCACCCAACGCATCGTTACGGAGCTCATACACCACGTGGTCATATGGATAACCCGTAAAGTTCTTGCCTGTGTCTGGGCAGATGTTCTGATCAGGCGGATGGAACTGCAGCGGTCTGCCGCTTTCCGGACAGGCATACCAGTGCAACCATGCACCGCCTTCGGGAGGCGGTGCAGAATCGGGCGTGCCGAAGCGCTTGATGTACGACGCAGGAAAGTCGTCTGCCTCCTTCAAAAGCAAATTGAGGCTTGCTTTTGCCCATGGTTGTTGCTCCGCAAGCTGTTTGCGTGCGGCAATGTCTGCGGGCGATAGAAAGAGGGATTGCGCTTTGGCACAAGTCAATTCGCAAGATGCGAGTGATAGGAGAACGACGAGCTTAAGCAGACGATGCATGACGGGACAACCCTACCGTGGCGGCGGTCCCGCCGTGATGACCATTCACAGCGTATGGCCGAAGTGAAACTCCGGCCATACGCTGTGAAGTTAGAAGTTGATACGAGTGACGATCTGCAGGAACCGGTTGGAGACCGAGCTGGTAATGAGACCGAAAGACGGTGCGTTGAAATAGGCGTGGGTGGCATCGGTGGTAAGTCCGAGCGATGTGCCCGGGTTGCCGAGACTGTTGTGGTTCAACACGTTAAAGGCATCTACACGGAAGACGAATGCGACTTCCTTATAGATCGGGAAGCTGCGTTGCGCGGATACGTCCAGATCCACTTCTCCCGGCGCGCGTACGCTGTAACGGCCTACATTGCCGAGCCCGGTTGCAACAACCTGTGTACGGGCGGCGCCTGTGCCAATGAAGACCGGGCCGCTGGGCGTGAGAGGAAAGTCTGCCGCGCTGGTTGGTTTGAAGTACTGCAAGCCTGCTCCATTGCGATAGGGCGTGACCTTCAGCATCTTGTCATTGCCATTTGGGCGTTGGCTGTTGACGCCTGGGAACTGGTTAGATTGCGTAATCGTGAGCGGCAGACCGGTGCGGCCTGTGAAGATGGGACTGATTTCAATGTTGCGCGTGAACCAGGGGCCGCGCGTCTTGTATGAGATAGCTAGGGTGTAGTTGTTCCGCACATCGAAGGCAGAGTTGCTGCGTTCCTGTGTGCGGCGAATGTTCGAGTCAGATGGATACTGCCCTGCATTCAAGCCATTCGCTTGCGAGAAGTTGAAGATACCCGAACCGTCGTCGATGGTGTGCGACCACGTGTACGAGCTTTGCATGGAGAAGCCGCTACCAAAACGCCGACGTGCCGTGACTTGCAGGCTGTTATAGCTGGACGAACCCACGTTGTACGATCCCGGCAACGAGCCCAGGCTCGAAAATTGGCGAGCATTCTGCGTTGCCAATGTGGTGTTCGCATATGCCACGGCTGTGGCTTGGTTGAATGCGGGGAGATTGTCATTGAGATAGAGCGGCAAGTGAACGGCATGACTGCCGACGTAGCCGATTTCGATGACTGTGCCAGCCCCAATAGATTGCTGAACGCTGGCATTCCACTGCTGGTTGAGGCTCAGAGGATTGATGCTCTGATAGCTGATACCAGGAGAGAACGGACTGGATGGTGTTGCGGATGCTAGTGCCGCTGCCGGATTATTCAGGTCCTGCACACCGATAAGCGGCATGCCTTGGTTGAGCGTGAAGGGCTGCGCCACGCGTGTGCCAAGGTTATTGAAGTTGACCGGCACGTCATAGCCAGGGAACGAAACCTGGCCACCAAGATTGGACATGATCTGTCCGTAGAAGGTGCCAAAGCCTGCGCGCATCACCATCTTGTTGTTAGGCGCGAAAGACAGACCGATGCGTGGTGAGAAGTTCAGCTTGGCCGCGTCGATATTGAGCGTGCGAGAAGCGTTCTTGTTCGCCACCAGAAGGACGCCCGTCCGGTTGTCAAAGCGGCTGTAACGATCAGTGGCGATATACATGGGCGACTCATAGTCGTAGCGGAGGCCGATGTTCGCGGTGAGCTTAGGAGTGATACGGTAGTCGTCCTGAATGTAGACGCCGATGTTGAAATTGCGACGACCGAGTAGCGGCTGCGGTATGGCGTAGCTTGAAGTTTTAACGGAACCCAGCAGGAAGTCTGCCAGAGCATTCGTAGCTTTGCCGCCAGACCCGGTAATGTCTGTGACGGCACCAGTGAAGCTATAGGACCCCTGGAAGGACGAACCGGTATTGAAGACGTTCACCTGGTCCTTACGCAGGAGGGCGCCAACCTTAAACGTATGCGGACCGATCACCTTGGTGACAGAGCCATAGGGTGTGAACGTGTTGCTGTAGGTCTGGCTGGTCGATCCGTTGGTTGCTCCAAAGGTACTGTAACTGGAGATGTTGATGGCGGGCGTTTCCTTGTAGGAATAGCGCTGAATGCCTACCGTCTGTGACGGATCAGTCCCCAAGCTGGGAGCGGTACGTTCTTCCACCCAGCGGTTGAAGCCAAAACGAACGTCCACCACGGTGGTCGGATTCACAGTGACTGTGCCACCCACAACGGCCTGCCATCCTTGATCGCAGTTGCAACCGGGAGCAGTAGCCAGGATGGGGTTATTGAAAGCCTGTTGCGCAATGGTCGCTGCGATCCAGCGGTTCACACTTCCCAACAGACGGATGTTGTCACCAATGGCATGATCAATGCGGCCTGAATAACGTGGAGCCGTATAGGGTGGCGAGTTCTGGAAGGTGTAATTGTTCGTGTAGCGGTTACTCACACTGTCAAAAGTGCCGGTCGTATTCGGTAACGGCAGCAGAGCCATGTATGCAGCCGCGGTCTTGTCGATGCGACCCGCCGGGATCTTGTTTCCAGCAAACGGCAGGTTGGTAAGCGGGTCGTAGACGATGACAGGCGACGCGGAGAAATCACCGGAACGGAAAGCTGCACTTGGCACACTCTGCGTTTGCGAAGCGGCTGCACGCTGCAAAGTCTGGTCGTAGTTCAGGTAGAAGAACGTCTTCTCTTTGCCGTTGTAGACCTTGGGGATCCAGACAGGACCGCTAAGCACAACACCGAACTGGTTGTAGTTGTTGGCAGGACGCTTTTGTACGGGCGTCTGCAGCTTGTTACCAAAAGTGTTGGCGTTCAGGACGGCGTTGCGGAAGAGTTCGTACACACCCACATGGAATTTGCTGGAACCGCTGCGGGTCAGCATGGTGACCACACCGCCGGAGGTGCGGCCGTATTCCGCTGGAGCGTTCGAGGTGATGACGCGAAACTCGCCGATCATGTCCGGTGAGGGCAGACGGCTGATCTGACCGGTGACCCCTTCGACGACCGAGTTGCCGTCGAGCAGCGTTTCGGAGTTGAGGGTACGGCTGCCGTTAATGGACAACTGAGCGGAGTTCACGTTGGTGGCATTGCCACCATGCACTACTCCGGGCGCCAATGCGATGAGGTTGGTGATCTCGCGATTTGGCAGAGGAAGGTTCTGGACGTCGCTGGGGCTGATGAGGGTGGAGATCGTCGCGTCGCTGCGATTTAGCTCCTCTGCCTTGGTGGTCACGATGACCGTCTCTCCGACATTGCCAAGAGCGAGGGTGATGGGCAGGTCAACGCGCGAGGCGACGGAAAGCTGTACCTGGGTCTCGGTGCGCTGGAAACCGGGTGCTTCCACTGAGAGCGTGTACGTTCCAGGAGGTAGTTGGAGAGCGTTGTAGACGCCGCGTTCGTCACTGGTGGCGTGGGCGACCTCTGCCTTAGTAGCGGGATTGGTCAGGGTCAGCTTTGCGCCTGGGATGACGGCGCCGGTTGGATCACTCACAGTGCCGGAAAGCCGGGCGGAGGTGTCCTGCGCAACTAGAGTAGCGGCAGGTAAAACAAGAACGGCGGCAATGGCCAGATGCCGGGAACGAAACATAACAAGGACTCCTTTGTTGTTCCTCGCCCGCTTCTGGATCGTGGTTTGGCTTCGATGGCAGGGCTGTTTTCGGAACAATCGATACAGTCGTTATGGCCGCTAACCGTTGCCAAGTGCTTAGCCCAGAAAACATTGTTAAGACATTGTTAAATATTGATAGAGAAGCACTTACATTGGATGATCAACTGAGCAAAGCACGGTTTCGGGCCGCAAATCGATAAGCCCCGCTTGCGACTGTAGGTGCGGTTTTTGTACCGTTGGCTAGCAACCGAAAGTGTTTTGAAGAAGTATGGCGACCGTCCTTCCCCCCATTCGTGAAAACAACGACGTCCCGGCGCCCGCCGCAAGCGTGCCTGCGCACGGCAGCGAGCATCTGCCGTTGGTGGAGAGGATTGCCAATAGTGAGCCGTTCCAAAAGTCGAGCCGATTGCCTGTACTGCTTCGTTATCTGGCCACTTGTACCCTGCAAGGTGATCGTGCAGGACTGACCGAACAGGCCATTGGGCGCGCTGTATTCGAAAAGACCGCCGACTTTAGCCCGACGGAGGACAGCTCCGTCCGGGTGTACGTAAGGCAATTGCGGCTGCGACTCTACGAGTACTTCCAATCCGCCGGAGCCGACGAGCGCACCATCATCGAGATTCCTAAGGGTGGTTATGCATTGGCATTCCAGCCGAGGCATGTGCTGTCTTCGGATGCTGGAGCAGATCCGACGCCAACTACCACCTCTGCCCCCGCTGCTTTGGAGCAGGCAACCGGAAAGCAAACACTATCAACATGGTTTCCATGGGCCGTGGTTGCGGTCATGGCTCTCGTTGCGATTGCAGGATGGACGCGATGGTATCGTTCCGCATCGGTCGCGTTGCCGCCTTGGCCGCTGAACGAGGTGGTGGATCGGCAGCGACCGACCACTGTCGTGCTGGCCGATGTCAGCTATGTGCTGCGCCTACTCGGGGATCGGCAGGTCACGTTGGATGAGTATGTCGACCACAAGTACACCAAGGGGCTGATCCCAGAGAATGCTTCCCGTGGGGAGTTAAGCCTGTTCCACTACCTACAGGACTCGCAGATCACGTCCATGACGGACGCACGTGCCGCCTCAGTCCTGACCCTGCTTGCCGGATCGCTGCATGACAAGTTGGTATTTCGCTCTGCTAAGGAAGTAAACGGCGAGACGATGCTGACTGGAAACTTCATCATCGTGGGCGCCAAGAACTCGAACCCCTGGGTGGAACTATACGAACCGAAGATGAACTTTCGCTTCATCGAAAGTGGCCCTCACGGATCCAGGTACATTGACAATCGTGTGCCAAGACCGGGCGAACAGGCGTTCTACGCTGTGCATGAACCTACTGGGTACTCCGGCGAAGACTATGCCACCATTTCCGTCATGCCAAGTGTGACCGACCAAGGCTCCACTTTGCTGGTACAAGGTCTTCGACGCGAAGGCACCGAAGCAGCGATCCAGTTCCTGAACAGTGCAAGTCGTCGTGATTCCCTGGCGACAAAACTCCGTGCGGCAAACGGGGGAAGACTTCCAAAGTATTTCGAAGCCTTGATCCAATCACATGCAGTCGCAGGTTCCGCCACTTCGATCGACTGTATAGCCGTTCATCCGCTGCACCCATAACGCCTCGCGGACGTCCATATAGGCGGGATAGACGGGCCGCCGTCTGTGAATATTCGCTGGACTCAAGGGATACTTGCGCACTTCCCACCTGGTGGAACTCGTTATCGCTTGATTGCCGATAGCGATACTTCGGCATCTGGTGGTATCGGAGTGCATAGCAATCCTACGTTGGAAGGCTTGGCCGCCATCGTTAGACCACCTGCTTCCGCCCCTACAATCAATAACATCAGTCTTCAGAATTCGCTTCCGTCAATGTGAGACCACGAGGTTGAATCTGAAGAAGACTATCTTTGCTAACATACGGCGAACATAGCGGGTGCTATACGGAAGAACGTGTGGAAGTGCACGAATCCGGATTCCGAAAATGCACGCTGAGTCAGTCTCATTGCCGCCAACCTAATACGCCCCTCAAAGTAGCTGTGCAACCTTACCGACCAAGATGGCACGGTGAACGTGCAAAACATGGCTTCGAGAGTAGTTGCCTAACGTTTTCGAATCATGTACGACTCACCCAAAGCAAATGCCACAAGGCAAAAGATCAGTATGCCATCTCTGGCTTAGTCGATAGGCAACGCGACTCGACGATTGACGAGAAAAACTATCCTATGCGTTTTTCTGGTGGCAGTGTTTGGAATCACTTCGTGCACAAGTCTTGGAGAGTTTTCTCTCCAAAGCTCCAAAGTGTATCCAAATGAGGTTTCAACCACTCGCATGCAAACGCATAGTGAGCCTACATCCATCAACAGCAAGGTTCTGCAAGAGCAGCTTCGCGTTGGCAAAGGCTCGGGCATATTGCCCGATTGGAAGACTGTTGGTTAGCGTATGCGAATAGCATCCAGCCACACCAGGTTCTCTTCTGAAACCGCTGGTGCTCTCATATGCCCTACAACGAGGCATCGCAATGATTCGACCAACCAAGTGCATCTATCTTAATTGGGAATCTAGCTACGTAGAAGCAACTCAGCTAAAGATTTAATCCTGTTATAGCGGGCAGTTTAGAGCTAGCCTAAAAGGAAAATCCTATGCTTACAGAAGCAAAGCTCGATGCATGGCTTAAGCAACGCATGTCGCGGGTTCAGTAATTCCGTTAAAGCTCATGCGAATACCATGCTTCGGGCGCAGGATCACCATGGCGCGCGGCTCGATAGTCTGGCCCGGAGGTACCTCGAAATCGTACTTCGTAAGAAGCTCTTTGAGGATCATGAGGATTTGCAGCATGGCGTAGTGCAAGCCAATGCAGCCACGGGGCCCGCCGCCGAACGGGAAGTACGTGAAGGGCGTTCGCAGCTTGTCGCTGCCTTTGACGAACCGTTCCGCATCGAACTCCTCTGGCTTCTGCCAGTGGGCAGAAGCATGATGTGCACCATAGACGTACACGATGACAGTCGATCCGGCCGGAATCACTGTGTCTCCCACGCGGTCGTCAGCCACTGCAATGCGATCAATCATCCAGAACGGAGGGTAGAGACGCAAGGACTCCTGAACGACCTGCGTAGAGTATTCGAGCTTCGGCACATCTCCATGACTCACCTGACGATCACCAAGGACGGAATCAAACTCCTGCCTCATTTGTTCCAGGACATCTGGCCGTGAACTCAGTAGATACAACAACCATGACAATGAGTTGGACGATGTCTCATGACCGGCGACGAGTAGCTGCATGCTCTCGCTAAGGATGAGTTCGTCACTCATTCCTTCACCGTCGGTATAACGAGCATCCATCAAGGTCTGCAGCAGGTCGTCACTGGGTGGTTCATCGCGACGCTTTTTGATGTAGCTCATCAGAACAGCGTCAGCACGAACGCGCATCTCCTCGTGCTTGCGTAGTTCCCCCGACACCTCGAACCACGGATTCAGATACGGCTGCAGCGTCTGCTTAACGATGAATTCCTGAACGGTGCAGATGGTATCGCTGACAAGGGAAATATCCTCCGCTTTCAGACGCGCTCCAAACAACGAACGCGCAACCATCGAGAAGGTAATCTCCATCATGTGCGGATAAATATCAACCGGGCCCTTCTGAATGTGGCTGTCGAAGATCCGCAGCGAATCGGTCAGCGAGTCCTGCATGATGGTGGAGAGCGCATCGAGTTGCTTCGGAGAAAAGCCCTTCTGAATAAGGCGGCGCTGAGTCTTCCAGGCCTCGCCGTGCGTGGTCAGCAATCCCTTACCCAGAAAATGCCCCATCCGCTTTACCTGAATGTCTGACTTCTCATAGTTCTCATGGTTCGTCTTCAGCACGTGCTGAACAATCGCGGGATCGATAGTCACGATCGCCTCTTTCAGGCCTCCTAAATAGAACCGGAAGGTATCCCCAAGAGTGTCGTGATACTTGCTCAGAATCTGAAGCGGATTCTGAAACATAGCGCGAGAATCCGCGAAGGAGCGAAACCGGGAAACAGCAGGAATAGATGTCGGTGTGTTCATATGCAGAATCAGTTCTCAGTTCCCAATTGCTTCAAAAGAGTCAGGTGATACCAAATGGCACGCCACATCGTGGGATGCTGCCGGTACGGGACACCGAATTCTTCGGCCGTTTCTTTAATAATCCTGGTCAGCGGCGCGTAGTGGGTATGGCACACATATGGGCAAAGATGATGTGCGACATGGTGATTGAGTCCGCCGACAAGCCAGCCAACCATCGGATTCTCCGTCGCATAGTCAGCCGTCGTGGCGAACACGTGATACACGCCATTCTCAAATTCGCCACGATCCAACGGAAAGTAGGTGTCCTCAATGATATGGGTCGTCTGAAAGACCAGCACCACACTGATGCCGACGACCAGATGCACCATGAAGAACGCTGCCACAACCAGTAGAACGGGCTCCTGCATCACCAAAATGGGCAGCACCAGCATGTAAGTCAGATAGAACGCTTTACCTGAGAACAGGATGACGTACTCGCGGACAGGATGCTTCGTACGCGTGAGGTAATCATGGGCCGGGAAGAAGAAGCTTTGGAAATCGCGGACAAACACATATTCCAGCGAAAACAGAGCATAAAGGAACAACGCATAGATGTGCTGGAACCGGTGCAGGGCTGTGCGCGGATCATGCGGCGTAAAACGGAATAGGCCACGCCCTTCGATCGCATCGTCTTCGCCGTGAAGGTTGATGCAAGAGTGGTGGCCGCGATGGTGGAGGATGCGCCACATGTACGAGCTAATGCCGCACAAGTCGAAGACATAGTTTAGGGTCTTGTTGACCGCCGGACGAGTCGAAATCGCATTGTGGTTGCTGTCGTGGGCAATATTCAGCAAAAGAAACGTCTGGGCAAGTCCGCCAAGAACGTAAAGGGATAGGAATTTCCAAGAACCTGGTCGGTGTATGTACAGCGTGATCCAGCTTGCAGCTAACACCGCCATTCCTAGGGCGATCTTGCCCCACATGGTGCTGTCAGCCTTTGGAGACACTTTTGCTTCAGCGAAAAAATTATTCAGGCGGTAGCGCAGCACCTTAGGAAAGGTCGCCATTCCGGCCGTTTCAGTCGCGAATGCTGCCTGGCTCTCTGCCGGAACAAGGTCTGCAGGCTCAGGCACTACAGCGACCACCGATTGTGTTGCGCACATCTCGGGGCGCCTCCGTCCGAAGTCTCAGTTCCCACTAAGAGCGATTGTAGAGGCACATCCCCAGACAAGCCAGACGGCAAAACGTGTGTATCTATGTAAACTTGCTTTGCTACCATAACGTCGATTGAACTGTTCTGAACCTAGTCTCCGTTCTGCTCATATGCGCTCAGTTGAGCTGCGCGTCCAATTCCACACCCGCAGTACTGGCAGAAACCACTGGCTGCCTGCAGGTGAAATGGCGTGCATGCTGAAGAAAATGAACGCGTATAGTCACAGTCGTCCTCTATGTTCCGTCCGCAAGTTTGCGAAGCAGTTGCATTCACCCCGCTTCTGGCGAGGGAAGTTTCGTTCTACAAATTTTCGTTTCGTCGTTTTGGGAGATTGCTGATTGACCACGCCATCGATTTTGGGCCAACTGCAGCTATTGGCAGCTGAACACCCGGATAAACTTCTGTATTCGTTTCTCGATGTAGATGGCGATCCGCTTGAGAGCTACACCTACGCCTCGTTCCTCGACCGAATTCGAGCCGTAGCCGGACACTTGTTGAACGACGGCCGTTTCACGGCGGGCGACCGCTTGCTGCTTGCCTACCCCCCGGGACTTGAAATGCTTTGCGCGTTTTTTGGTTGCGTACGCGCCGGCATGATTCCCGTGCCCGTCTACCCGCCAAGCTCTCGCGGCTTCCAAAGTGCCCTGTACAAGATGGTTCATATCGCCAAGGACTGCCAGTCAGCTGGCGTTCTGACGAGCCGTGACTACCACGCGTCACTGAAGACCAATCTCACTCGGAGCGGCGTTTCCACCTCCGGCGTAGACGTGGACTACATCTCCGGCCTGCCCTGGGTCACTACAGAAGACTTCATCGACCCCACAATCGACGTGCCGATTGTGGAGCCATCGAAGATTCTGTTTCTGCAGTACACCTCAGGCTCAACCATGGAGCCCAAGGGAGTCGTCGTATCCCATGAGAACATCCTGTCGACAGCTGCGCTCGTGGTTGAGAACGAGTCTCCGATCGTGGTGTCATGGCTGCCGCAGTACCACGACATGGGGTTGATCGGCTGCTACCTGTACCCAGCCTTGCGCGGAGGCACCACGTACGGATTCGCGTCCATGGACTTCATTCAACGCCCGGCGTTGTGGTTCGAGACGATGTCCAAGTATCGTGCCACGTCTACGGCCGCTCCAAACTTTGCCTACGACTATTGCCTGCGCAAGGGCCGGCTGCCAAAGGAAACGCTGGAATCCTGTGATCTGAGTTCGCTGCTGGTATTGATGTGCGCAGCCGAACCGGTCAAGCCCGATACCTACATCCGCTTCCTGGAAACCTTCCAGGCATATGGCCTGAAGGCCGAGGCTTTCTATGTTGCGTATGGACTGGCTGAGAATACGCTTGCCGTTACCCTGCATGGACGCAATATCGTCTCGGTGAACAAGCGCGCTCTGGCGCTTGGCAAAGCTCGGATGACCACCGAAGTCTCCGAGATCGACAATGCCAAGCAGATCGTAAGCTGCGGAAAACCGATTCCTGGTCTCGATTTGAGAATCGTCGATCCGGAAACGCACCTTTCGCTACCGGACGGACGCATTGGCGAAATTTGGTTGGCTGGTGCGGGCAAGTGTCAGGGCTATTGGAACAACGCTGAACTGACGCTGAAGCAGTTTCGTGCGCGCATCGTCGACGACACACCATACGACGACGGCTTCCTGCGCACCGGCGACCTTGGCTTCATGCACGCGGGTGAACTCTACGTTTGCGGGCGCATCAAGGACATGATCATTCTCCGTGGGCAGAATTACTACCCGCACGACATCGAAAACGTCGTGGAGAAGTCTTCCAGCCTGGTTCGCCATAATTGCGTGGCTGCCTTCCAAATTCACGAGGACAACGAACCGGCACTCGCGATTGTTGCTGAAGTAAAGAATCCGAAGGTCTTTCCGGATGCGCGCAAGATCGCCACTGCTGTTCGGAATTACCTCAACGTGGAAGTAGCCGTAATAGCGCTCATTGCGCCACGCGCCATTCCCAGAACGAGTTCTGGGAAGATCATGCGCAACAAAGCCAAGCAGATGTGGCTGACTGGCGAGTTCAATGTGCTGTCGGACTTCTCGCGTGACAGCGATGTCAATACAGACGAATCGTCCGTTGACATGAATACGCCATTTGCGGAATTGAAGACGCGTTATAACCTGACCGGCCAGGAGTCATACAACCTCATTGAGGCGGGCCTGGATTCACTGGATTTAGTCACCTTCATGCACGAACTGAAGGAACTGCTCAAGGATAAGGGCGCCGAACTGCTTGCACGGCAGGTGGATATTGGCCTTGTGCAGCGAGTCAGCGTTGCAGAGCTATTTGGCCTGGCAGATCAGCTGGAAAGCGCTCCTGAAGAGGCTCTTGAGCATCTGAGAACATTCCTCGCCGCATTCCGTGAAGAGCAGGCAGCTCTGGAACGTGACATGATGCGCAATGACTGCAAGCTTCTCTTTGATCCGCCTGCACCGTTGCCCGTGCCGGAAGTTCCAGCACCCAAGCAGATCCTGCTTACGGGAGGCACAGGCTTCATCGGGCCGTTCCTGATGAAGAGCCTTCTGGAACAGACACATGCAACCATCCATGTGCTGGTTCGCGCTTCCAACGAGATCCTAGGCAAGCAGCGCCTGAAGACGGCGATGGAGTCCATGGGAACCGTCGCCCCAGAGTTGATGGAAATGTTTGAAGCGCGCATTGTGCCTGTTTGTGGCGATCTTGGGCAACCGGGCCTTGGACTCATGCAGGATGCGTGGGATTTCCTTACCACCGAAATCGACACCATCTTCCATAACGGCGCGACCGTAAACTAC
The DNA here is from genome assembly GCF_900102185.1 of Terriglobus roseus. Taxonomy (NCBI): domain Bacteria; kingdom Pseudomonadati; phylum Acidobacteriota; class Terriglobia; order Terriglobales; family Acidobacteriaceae; genus Terriglobus; species Terriglobus roseus. The sequence goes on from NZ_LT629690.1 coordinate 2,057,141, forward strand.
CTGTTCAACTATGACATGATGCGCGACGCGAACGTGTTGGGCACCAACGAAATCCTTCGCATGGCCTTTGAGGGGCGTTCGAAAGAGTTCAACTACGTTTCGACGACGTTCATCCATGGCTGGGCCCACAAGGCATCTCTATTTGAGACCGACTGCAATGCTGAGATGGCATTGTTGGATTTCGGCTACAGCCAGACAAAGTGGGTGGCAGAACAGGTGGTCTTCGCCGCACAGGATAAGGGCTTATCGGTCCGTGTCTTCCGTCCGGCGCTTGTCAGCCCTTCTGTCGATGGCGGCGGCAACAACTTCGATATCGCTGTCCGCCTTGTCGCCTTCATGGTGAATCATGGTATCGGCGTGGACACGCTCAATCAGGTCAGCTTCGTTCCGGCGGACATTGTGGCGAACAACATCGTCGCAATTTCCATGACGCCAGGTACAGCAAACCAGACGTATCACGTGGTGCGCGACGAATACTCCAACATGACCGACATCACCCGTCTGATCACAGAGTCGACGGGCCGTCAGTTCGACGCATTCCTGCTGCCGGATTTCGTACCAGAGTTGATCCGCCGTTGCCGCAAAGAAGATCTGCTCTTCCCGCTTCTGGACTTCCTTGTGGGCTCTGTCGACAACATTTCGGCAATGGAATTCAAGCGCTACGAGAGCTCGACGTATCAGGCAGCACGTAATGCCTCGGCGTGGGGCCAGCCGGATCCTTCGCTGGAAGATACCGTCAACGGCATCCTGAAGTTCATGAACCGCAAGGGCATCATCTCCGTCACGGTGCGTGAGGATGGCGCGGAGCCGATGAGCGAACAACTCATCGACTCCAACGCACTTTCGGTTACTGCTTCTTAAACACCAGCTTCTCGGTCACATGTTGGCCGGTCTCCAATGTAGCCGTGGTGGACAGCGTCATCTGCTGTCCATCACTGGAGACCTGCCACTTGTCCTTTTGCGTCACCTGGTTGTCACGGCGATACGTGGCATCCACAGTGTGCGGATCGGCCAGAGAAAGCGCGACAGTATCGTTGCGCGAGTTCTTCACATCGTAGGACTTTCCATCAAAACGCGCGGTGTAACTGTATTCCCCAAGAAAACGGACCCCACCGCTGCCATCCGACTCAATCTTGAGCACGGAAGCCTGCTTCATCCGTGTCTTGCTCTGGTCCTGCGTCCACTCACCTGCGAATGGGTCTTTCGGATTCTTTGCGCCACCGGTGCGTGTCCACACAGTGATCTGCGGTGCTTTGCCAGGAGCCGTTGTGGTGCTCGTTAACTCGTTGCCGTCATTCGAGAGCTTCTCGTGCACCGTAGCCACCAGCGCCCCGTCTTTCTTCTCCAGAACATCCGCACTCTTCCGGCCGCCACGATGCAATTCGATCTGGTTAAAGCCCAGGTTACCGGGCGCAGCAGCCTGATGTCCGTTGGTGTTCGCTGTGAAGTCGAGGTGGGCTTCTCCTGACATCACCACGTGCATTCCGTTCGGCACAGGTGTAATGGAGAGCTTATTCGCTGGATCAATGCTGGACTGTGCGGACACGAGAGTCCACGAGCCAATGCGAGGATCGGTGCTTCCCGGCTGGAAAGCGGCGAACAGGGCGAGAAGTGCAATAGTACGAATGGTGCCTCCTGCGTCGAAGGGGTAAATGTGCAGCCAACGCTGCCAAACCTCCGCGAGAGTATACCGCGGTAAGATGCGCACGCTGGGGTTCATGTTGGAACACCGCTCAATCTCTCGTTATTTTTTGCCCCGAAGGCGTTTTATTAAAAGAAGTCGGCGTCTATGACATGATGGGTTCCATGCATATGCGTCGGTTTTGGGTGGCTGGGATCGTCCTGGCAGCAGCTCTTGTATTGCTCCCATTCTCCTTCCACGCAGAACGCTCGCTTGAGACGGCAACCCGTGTGGAAGGCAGCCAGGCTGATACCGTTCGCAATGAGTTGGCAGACCGCTTCCATTCGCCGTTCGTCGATCAGGTGGTGCTGGTAGTGCAGGGACTTCCCTCCGCGGACTCGGCCGAGGGCGCACAGACATTAGAACCAATCGTGACCGGATTGAAAGCGCAACCTGGTGTCTCCGGTGTTGTCTCCTACCTCGACTTGCACGACCCTGTCTTTCTCGGTCGAGGCGGCGGAACCTACGTTCTGATCGGTCTATCGTCAGCCGATGGACCAGTCGAGTCGCTGGTACCCGGTCTGCATCAACTGGCGTCTTCCCTTCAAGACAAGCTCAAAGCACATTACCCCGCAATCAAGCTCCAGCTTTCCGGCGAGATTCCGCTGAACTTCGACATCCGGAAGGCCAGCGCGGACGATGTACGCCGCGGCGAAAGCCTCGTGATTCCCGCGACTCTTGCGTTGCTACTGGTGGCCTTCGGCAGCCTTGTCGCTGCGCTGATTCCTCTGGCGATTGGTGAACTGGCCATTGCCACCACGCTTGCGATTACAGGCTTCCTGGCGCATCGCTGGCACCTGTCGATTCTCGTACAGAACCTTGCCACTATGTTGGGCCTTGGGCTTGGCATCGATTACGGTCTGCTGATGGTCAGCCGCTTCCGTGAAGCAATCTCATCCGGATTGAATGGCTCTGAAGCCGCAAATGTCGCAGCCCGTCAAGCTGGTAAAACGCTGATCATTTCCGCATCGACGGTGGGTATCGGTTTTCTTGCGCTACTGACTGTTCCTATCAGCGAAATCCGTTCCATTGGCATTGCAGGATGTGTGGTCGCAAGCTTGAGTGTTCTGTTGACGAATACGCTTGTCCCGGCACTGCTATCGCTGCTTGGCCCACGCATCGATCTTGGCAAGATGCCGTTCACGCCGAAGCTGGACTCCCATCGTGCGGAATGCATCGGTGTTCGCTGGCGGCTATGGGGACAAGTCATCGTGGCGCACCCCTGGATCGCTCTCGTGCTGGCTGGCATCCCATTGCTGCTACTTGCGATGCAGGTCCGGCATCTGGACACCAGTGTTCCTGAGGGCGACTGGCTGCCGCAGTCCGCGGAATCAGTACAAGCATTGCATGCGCTTGAACACATGGACCGCGGCGGTATTGTGGAATCCTTGCGCATCATCGTCGAGTTTCCAAAGGATTCTATCGCCCAAAGCGATACGGCATGGAATGCGCTGGACAACATGACTAAGCGCCTCGAAAAAGATCAACGCGCCGATCGCGTCATCTCGCTCACAACCATCGCGGAGAGCAACCGTGCTTCTTTACCGGAATTGTCGCGCGAGACACGTAGAACACTTCTGAGCAGCGATGGGCATGCTGCCCTGATCCAGGTGTTGCCAAAAGGTGCGGTGACATTGCGTGAACAGGTCGATTGGGTTCGTGAACTTCGCAAAACCGGCGCACCTGCTCTAACAGGCGTCCCAGGAACCACCATGCTCGTGGGTGGCATCCCCGCCCTTAATGCTGACTATGAAACGATCATCCGTGACCGTTTCCCATCCGTAATGGCGTTAGTGGTGGGCGGAACGTTTCTCGCACTTCTGTGCGGATTCCGATCCATATTCGTTGCGGTAAAGGCGATTGCCTTAAACCTTGTCTCAGTTGCCGCTGCCTTCGGAGCGCTCATCATCGTTTTCCAACACGGCTACGGCAGCCGATTCCTGGGCGTCCCCGGCGGTACAGGCAGTATCTTCCCGCTGGTGCCCATCGTGACCTTTGCAATTGTCTTCGGACTAAGCATGGACTATGAGGTCTTTCTTGTTGCGCGGGTGCTGGAAGCAAGACGAAGCGGTCTCAATGAAGTGGAAGCGATCCCAGAGGGAATGGCCCGGACCGCTGGGCTGATTACTAGCGCCGCTGCCATCATGATCGTCGTCTTTGCTGCGTTTACCTTCGGCGGATTCCTCGTCGTCAAGATGATCGGATTCACCCTGGCTGTCGCAGTGTTGATCGACGCAACCATTGTTCGAATCGTGGTCGGTCCAGCGCTCCTTCGCCTAGCCGGAGACTGGAACTGGTGGCCCGGAGGACTTGCAACCAAGCCAATAGACTCTCATCTCCTCGATAAATCCTGAAAACCAAACCAATGTTGGGATAAGACGGGTGTCCAAACCGACGCCCAAACAGCTCGATTGCAAAGGTACTGACAGAACGACCAGCAGGAGGGATTCGACGCCGCATCCAGTGCGATGGTGATGCTGGCCAGCACCTATCGGAACGCTCAGACGGTAAAACGACATTCCGGGCATACTCCTGTTGATTCTTCATCCCATGTGAGTGCGTCAGGTGTCAGAGAGCGATTTTCGGTTTCATCTAGCGCGTTTGATGATTGCCCCAACAAAATGACTTGGGATGAATTCTCTGTTTTGATCGTTCTCAACAGCGTTTGTTGTGGCTTGATCATGATCCATGAAATACAGATTCAGGGAAGGACCAGAATCCTTAAAATCAGAGGGCTTTGAATCGTAAACCCAGTGTTTGCGGCAGGCTGTGCAGTGACTTGCGCTGAGGCCCCCTGTGACAAAAAATTCATGAAGACTTTGGCAGCCTGCTCAATCGACGGACTGTTGACTGGTAGATCGGACATGTCCGTCTATGCACCCATCCACTTGTAGTTATCCCACTTGTTATTGGTTATTGTGCTGCTCGCAACATACTTTCCGGTCAGGTAGCCGACGTGCGTGAAATCAGTCTAGAACCAGTTGTGGAGATCCCGTGTCATGATGTGCAATGCAGCCAAAGCATAAACTTCTGGGACGCCAGAATTTGTGAAGACGCTCCTTCGAGCTGTAGCGTAGTTCGATCCCCGCGGGCCAGCGGGTGGCGCTATGAACGCTTGCTCGTGCGCAGGCTTTGCCAGCTACCATCGGCTGTCCAACCACCATCAATTGCCACGGCCTGACCGTTGATGAAGCCGCTTTGTACTGGATCAGCGAGGAAAAGGATCGCACGAGCGATGTCGTCAGAACTGGCGAAACGCCCCATAGGAACACGATCAGTAATGTCATCGTCGGTGTAGCCAGCGCTCGCCTGATCGGCGAGATCCATCTCTGTTTTCACCCAGCCCGGACACACAGCGTTGACTCGAACCCCACGGCCTCCCCACTCTCCGGCAAGAGTACGAGTCAGTCCGATCAAACCATGTTTCGAAGCGTTATAGGCGGTGCGATCACTCACACCTACCAGACCGGCGATGGAGGCAACATTCACAATACTGCCCTCACGCTGCGCGAGCATGATGGAGCCGAATGTACGCGAAAGAACAAACGGTGCAACAAGATTTATCTCAAGCACGCGTCGAAATGCGGAAGCTTCAATCGTCTCAGCGGGAGCGATGAAACTAATGCCTGCATTATTGACAAGAACATCGACTCGGCCCCAACGTTTCATGACGACCGTCATCGCCAATGCGATGAAAGTTTCGTCAGCGATGTCGCCGCTGAGTGCTTCAACGTCACAGCCCGCCGCACGCAGTGCGAGTAAGTTTTCGCAGGGCTGCAGATCGAGCAGCAAAAGGGCATAACCGGCCTGAGCCAAAACTTCGGAAGTGCGACGCCCGATACCCTGCGCTGCTCCAGTTACGATGGCAACTCTCACTCTCCCACTTTACCCGAGTGGATCTCAGCGAGGATCTGCAGGACGAGTTGCTGCGTACGAAGCCAACGTAACGGTACGATTTTCAACGAACGAGGCAAAGAAGGCTACCCCGGACGGTTCGACAAGATTCTCGGTTTTCCTCATTTCGCCACTCACTGAAACACCGTTCACGTTAGGTAGCTAGATCGCACACCCGACAAATATCGATGTTTGCAGTCTTTGCTTTGTGAGCGTAAATTGGCGAGGCGAAAAAACGTTTCAATATTCTGCGCCCATTTTCAGGAGAGCCATCTATGAACACACCACGCGGTCTATGGTGCACGGTAGCACTGGTAAGTCCCCTGCTTCTGATTAGTGCCTCAGCACACGCTCAAAGCAGCTTCGGTCAAATTTCAGGCGTCGTCACTGACCAGACCGGAGCCGCCATTCCCAACGCGAACATCTCCATCACTTCGGCAACAACTCAGGCGACACGCACGACAGTATCCGATTCCGGTGGGAGCTACATAGTCACAAACCTTCCCATCGGCGAATATGTCATCTCGGTCAAGCAGCCCGGCTTTCGCGAAGCGAAGCAGTCCAATGTCACCATCACTGCCGACGCGAAGGTGACCTCAAACTTCTCCCTGCAGCTCGGCCAACTTTCCGAGGTAGTCGAAGTTCAAGGTGGCGCGATCGAAACACTCAACACTACCTCCGGTGAAGTGTCCCGCGTCATCGACGCCAAACAAGTTGAGAATCTGGCACTGAACGGACGCAACTACACCCAATTGCTCACGCTCGTGCCCGGCGCGGTGGTGACCAACCCCGACATCTTTGCGGTTACAACATCTCTCGCTTCAAACAATCAGACCATCAACGGAAACCGCTCCGACTCCAACAACCTTACCGTTGATGGAGCCTACAACCAGGTGGCAGGATCCAACGGTTCTCTCATGAACAATGTGGGCGCCGACTTTATCAGCGAAGTTAAGATCAACACCTCGAATTCGTCTGCGGAATACGGTCGAACACAGGGACCGACTTTCAACATCGTCACAAAAAGCGGATCGAACGCGTTTCATGGTGGAGCTTTTGAGTTCCATCGCAACAGCTACCTGGATGCAACGAACTATATCGCTCGCAAGAAGACGCAGCTAATCTACAACGACTTCGGATTCTTCGTCGGCGGCCCAATTCTTCGAGACAAGCTCTTCTTCTTCGTAGGAGAAGAATGGAAGCGGCTGCGCCAGCAAGCCACCGCGAGCACATTTACAGTACCAACGACCGCCATGCTGAACGGCGACTTCAGTGCCCTTTGCTCGGCATCGAAAGATGCTGCCGGGAATCCCGGAGCGTTCAACGGCGCAGGCGTTTGTTCGGCCGTCAGCGGAACCTTTGGCCAGTTGTACTACCCAGGCACAACGACGCCTATACCGAACAACAACATCTCGTCGCTGATGTCGGTCGACGGAAAAGCGATTGCGAACATCTACAAAACGATCATTGCCGGCGGATTGAGCTATCGTGATGGCGGCATTCCATCGAACAATCTGACGCTTGCCCCTCCCAACCCTCTCAACTTTCATCAGGACCTTGTGCGGGTGGACTACGTCATTAACCAGAAGCACTCATTGTTTGCCCGCTGGATTCATGATCAGAACACCCTGATCGATCCCTTTGGCACGTTTGCCAATGGTGGCATTCTCAACACCACTCCAACGACGCGTAACCGCCCAGGACAGAGTTACCTCATCAGCGAAACCTGGACCATTCGTCAGAACCTGATCAATCAGGTGCAGGCGAACGCCAGTTGGGCCGCGCAGCGCATCCCGCCATATGGCGATAACTGGAAGCGCGAGACCTATGGGTTCGCCTTCAACAAGCTTTATCCGGGCGTGGGTCCATATCCAAACGGTATTCCGATCGGGAACATCACCAACTTTGCGGGCTTCCAGGGCCCCAACTTCTCGCTCATGTCGCCATCCACTGACATTCAGGTTGCAGACAATGTCACGTATGTGAAGGGCAGTCAGAATATAAAGTTTGGTGTCGTCTATATCCGAGATCGTGTGGATCAGAATGGCCGCTCCAACTACACCGGAACAGTAACCTTCAATCAGAATGGAACCGCGACCGCACGTTCCAGCAACTGCGGCCAGGCGACTTTTAACACTACCTGCTATTCCCTGTCCGATGCCTTCCTGGGCAACTTCCAATCGTATTCAGAGAACAGTGCGGATCCCGTGGGCCACTTCCGCTTCAATCAGATTGAGGGCTACATACAGGATCAATGGCGCATCACGAGGAATCTGAGCCTTGACCTTGGGCTTCGGTACCAGTGGCTTCAGCCCTTCTATGCTCAGGGAAACAACCTGACCAACTTTGATCCGGCGGTATATAACAGCGCGAACGCCGTAGCAGTGACTCCTGGCGGTACGTTAGCCAACCCCGGCGTAGGCAATCCATACAACGGTCTTATTCGTGTCGGCGATGGCGTACCCCAGGATCAGCAGAAGCGGGTGCCAAATGTAAACACTTCTCTTTTCGGTCTGATTCCCGCGGGTGCGCCTCGCGGATTCTACAAGATGAATGGAGCCGTCGGACCGCGCTTCGGCTTTGCCTATGCCGCGGATGACAAGACATCAATCCGAGGCGGCGCCGGCCTCTTCTTCTATCGTCCACAAGGCAACCTGGTTTTCAGCCAGCTCAACCTGCCGCCCTTCCTGCAGAACACGCAATTTGGCGTTGGCAACCTCGCAACACTGAACTCGCTTTCCGCAACCAGTACAGGATTGCAGGCAGGCATCAGTGCCGTAGATCCCAAGGGCAAGTCTCCCTACACATGGCAGTACAGCCTGGGTGTTCAACGGCAATTGCCGGCCAAGGTTCTAATCGAAGCAAGCTACGTAGGAAGCGTGGCACATCACCAGTTGCGCCAGCCAAACATCAACATTCCTGACTTGGCGCCAGTTTTTGCCAATCAAAATTCCACGTCACCAAATTCGTCGATCGCCGCGTTCAATCCTTACCTCGGATTCAATGCAATCAGCTCCAACCGCTTCGACTCCAATTACAACTACAACTCTATGCAGTTGTTTGCTTCCAAGCGTAGCGGGGCGCTCACAACGACACTCTCCTACACGTATTCCAAGGCGTTGGGAGACTCCTCGGGCAACAACATCACGCTAGAAAAATGGCGTGATCTCCAATACAACTACGGCCCGCTTTCAAACGACCGCCGTCACGCGTTCGTCGCAAGCTTTACACTGCAGACTCCTGAGTTAAAAGGCCGAAACTTCCTGCTGCGCGAGGTCGCGGGCGGCTGGCAACTGAGCGGGGTCGCACGACTTCAAAGCGGCGCGTACTACACCATCCAGCAGACATCCACCATTCAGCTCGGTACAACCCGTGCTGATTACACGCCAGGGCAAGGACGTGTCTACAACCCCCACGCGGGCCTCTGCGGCTATCTGAACAATGGCGGCGGTGGTACCTGCAACGACAGTGCAAAACCCTACGTGACCACCCCGAAGGCTCAGGCTAGTCACTACGGCAATGCGCCCGTAGGTGGGGTAGTTGGGCCGGGACTTGCACAGACAGACGCGACCCTCTCCAAGACGTTCCCTTTTGGCGAGATCGCGCGGCTCAAGTTGCAGGCCGACATGTTCAACGTTCTGAATCGTACAAACTTTAACGGCCTCAATCTGAACACCAGCAGCAGTAACTACGGCACCATTTCGTCTGCGTTTCCCCCGCGGCAGATGCAGCTTGGTGCACGAATTCTTTTCTAACCAAACAGCAGAAACTCAAAAGGGAGCGGCTCTTCAGCCGCTCCCTTTTTCTGCGTGGCCGATATGTGGCCGCTATTCTGCTTTACCGATGCTGTGTTCCGTGTAAGCTTTTCGAACTACGACGGCTGCCTTCTTCTTTTCCATGCGTTCGGAGAACAACCCTTTGCGGTTATATCCATCCTGTAGCTTCGGAATGTTGCGCGTGGTGGACCTGAAATCCATCAGAACCCACGGCGTGACGCCCCTCACCTGCGGAATCTTCTCCATCATCTTGAACTGATGTTCCAGGACATTGGCCTCTTGTTCTTCCGTCCAGCGATCATGATCACCACCGTGATTCCCGTACTTGGCCTCCGCTCCAAACTCTGAAAATATCAGCGGCTTGTTTACCGAGAACGTCCACGACTTGCGATCGGCATCTTCAGGCTGCCCTTCGTACCATCCGATGTATTCGTTCTGACCGACCACATCCAGCGCCTGCATCAGTTGATCATCCTGACGGACCTGATCCTCACTCACTTTCGGCCCAATCAACGCCGAGGTAATCAGGCGAGTCGGGTCTGTGCGGCGTGCCTCGTTTGCCAGATCGGTGAGAAACTTCGTACGCACCGGATTATTCGGCGTTTCATTCGATACAGACCAGAGTATGACCGATGCCTTGTTGCGATCGCGTCGAATCATCTCGTGCAGCATGATCACCGCCTTGTCATACACATCGCTCTTGTCGAAAGAGATGCGCTGCCACAGAGGAATTTCGGACCACAGCATAATCCCTGTTCTATCCGCGTATCGTTCCATACGTTCATCGTGGGGATAGTGACAGAGACGCGCAAAATTGGCATTGATCTGTTGAAGCATGCTGAACAGGTTCTTCACATCCTCATCCGTTGTGACGCGTCCACCACGGACTGGTGCCTCTGCGTGCACGTTCGCTCCCTGGAGGAAAACAGCTTTGCCGTTCAGCAGAATCTTCGTACCATCCACGCGAACATCGCGGAAACCTATGTCATCGGTCACCTCATCCGCACCCGACGCAAGGACGACTCGATACAGTTTGGGCGATGCGGGTGACCACAAGCTTAGGTTGGTGGCATTGACCGTGAACTCCGCCCGTCCGTCCGCGTTGGTTGTGAGTGTTTTCTCCACGCCTGCCTCAGGAATCCGCAACGTCACGGATGTTCCGGCAGGCGCATCCTGCACATGAACGTAGCCTGTGAGCGTACGCGCATCCTTCGATGAGAACGTCCCGCCATGCTGCAGATGAACGTCATAGTCGTCAATGAAGTGAGCCGGTACCGTCACCAGCGAAACATCACGCGTGATGCCGCCATAGTTGAACCAGTCATAGGACACGCTGGGGATGTCGTCTCTGTGGCGAGTTGAATCCACGGCAATCACTACGGCATTGGTGCCGGCATGCGCCGCTCCTGTCACCTCGCAATCGAACGGCGTGAAGCCGCCTTCATGCTGACAGATGCGTTTGCCGTTCACCCAGACGAACGATCTGTAGTTCGCTGCTCCAACATGCAGAAAGGTGCGCATTCCCGGTTTCGGCTCTATGGGAACATCCCGCTCATACCAGACGACGCCTTCAAAACGGAACAGCGTCGGATCATGCGTGTTCCAATCCCCCGGAACCTTCAGCGTCGGAGCTGTGCTGAAGTCATACTCCGAGTTGTGAGGGCCTGACGTGATGTTCGGGTGGGTATTTTGTGCATAGCCTCCATCGCGCACGTTGCCTTTGTCGTCATACAGTTCGCGTGCCGGCGGCTGCTCCACCAGGTAATGCCAGTCGCCATTTAAGGATTGTGTATGTCGATGATCGACGCCAACAATCAATGTCCGCAGAGGCTCTTGCGCGGAGCCACAACGTAGTGTCATTGCAAAAACTAAGGCCGCTGTAGCGCCTCGAAGCAAAGGCTTCAAAGACCATTGGGCTGCGTGAAGACCAGGCATGATTCTCCCTCGTACTATCCGTGAATGACTGAAGCGGTGCTTCCAGCCAGCAAACAGTTCAGCCGCGAAATCAGTGACGCTGCTGTCCTTTGGATGACCGCGCTTACATTAGACCAATTTCAACCCGCGGATAGCTTCGCCGGCTGCACGCAGATTTGCAAGCTTCATCTCGGAATATTTGCGCGAGAGCAATACTCCATCTGCACCACCATTGAAGGCCGCCTCAACCACTTTCCGTGTGCCTTCTGGCGTGCATTTCGCGCTGCCATTGCCCGTGGGGATATCAATATCAATACCCGGCCAAAGCTTGGTCTGGGTGCCTGCGAGACCAGCTTTCGCTCGCTTCGTCTCGCACAACACATAGTCGGCCGAGAATCCCGCAGCGGCAAGGTGTTGCATATCAGCTTCAGGACCATAATCCAGCACGCGATAGTGGAAGTCGAGCAACTCCTGTTTCGGCACGTCTGCGAAATAAGTCGAGCCGACCGAATTGACATAATCAACCATGCGTTCACCAGCGCAGTTTTGATAGATGACAACCTTTAGAAAGTCGGAGTAGGGAGCCATCTCGGCGTAGTCCTGCGCTGCGCGATAGATCGGGCTAAACGAGTTGTTGTGCCAGATGTGCCAGCCCACTCCCATCTGTGGCTTGATGGATTTAACTTTGTCATACACTGCTTTCTGCGTATCACGAAGACTTTGATTCCATAGCGATTCCCATGCCAGTAACTCGGGATACTTCAGCATGAGGCGCCACAGCGTGACATAGTAGCCGTCCGCAGGCCGCACTCCCTTGCGCGAAGCGGTGACAAACTTTTCGAGGTCCTCATATCCCTTTCGTGCGCGCTCCGGGTTGATCCCCTGAGACTTCGCCTTCGCAATCGTGTGTTCCGAGAAGTCGCAAACACTGGATAAGGACGGATGCGAATGGCTCGCTCCGAGCGCGTTCGACAACGGCCCCTGCCGCTCCGATCCCCACATAATTCCATCCAGATCATAGTTGTGGGCCCAGTTCTCAACCATGCCCAGGATCCACGCACGATATTCCTGCGCGTTGAAATTCATGGTTGAGATCTTCTCTCCCTGCAGATTCACATCCTGCATGGGTTCGATGCCGGGAAGATTCTTTCCCATAACGTCTTCAAACCAGGCAATCGTTTTAACGCCATGCTTCCGGGCCTTGGGGATCACATCCTCCAGCACGTCGTAGTTGCCCAAGTCTGGCGCGCGAAAATTCTTGAGCGTGGTATCAGCGAAATATTTCTTGTCATAGTTCGTGTAGCAACCGCCGACAAACGTGTCCTTGTCATACTGCTGCTTTCCATGATCCGGCAGGGGTTGCCCCGGAATTTGCCGGCCACCGATACCACGGCCATACGTGAAGGTCGCAACAAAAAGCGTGTCGACGAAAGCATCGCGCTGGCATTCCTCAATGACGGCATCCGTTCCTTCGTCAGTGAAAGAAACTGCGCCAATTTGGATGCCGATCATCTTCTTCGGCTTGGGTACCTGTGGATTCATCACCTGAGCGGGCGCAACCGCCGCAGTCAAGGCTGCGCCTGTTGCTGTTTGGAGAAACTGCCTGCGATCCATATCTGGTTTCCTCGCCGTAAGAAGACTTACTCAGATTCTGAAACATTCGGGAATTAGATTGCCTTCATCTCGCGTAGTGCATCACCTACCGCGCCAAGATTGGCAAGCTTCATCTCAGAATATTTCCGCGAAATGACGATCCCCTTGCCGCCGCCTTCAAGGCAAGCCTTTGTACATGCCTTTATGGTTGGCGGAACCGTATGACTGTATTCGTCGGGCATGTTGGAGATATCGACGTCGAGACCGGGCCATATCTCGGTCTTCGTTCCCTCAACATCGGCAACACAACGCTTCGTCTCGTTTAGAACGTAGCTCTCATCCAGTCCCATGTACGGTAACTGTTCATAGCTGCGTCCTTGATAGCCCACCACCTTGTACTCAAACTCAAGGGCCTGGTCAATCGACATGTCACCGTACATCGTACGGTGAGCGCTTGTAATGTAGTTCTGCATGCGCCATCCGCCCAAATTGTTGTAGACCGTCATCTTCAGGAAGTCTGAATATTCGCCGAGCTTCTTCAGATCCGTTTGCGCGCGGAAGAACGCACTGTAACTGTGCGCATGCCACACATGCCAACCAACGCCCGCGGCAGGCTTCACGCCCTTCACCATCGTGTACATGGATTTGTATGTGTTATGTACGCCGTCGTTCCACATGGTTTCCCATGCAAGGACCTCAGGATATTGAAAGAGCACACGCCAGAAAGTTACGTAATGGCCGTCCGGAATCTTCGCACCACTGCGACAAAGATTGACCCACTTTTCGAGTTCGTGAAATCCGTCGATGGCCCGCTGCACATCAATACCGCGCCGCTTGGCTTCGGCCTTACAGAAGTCGCAGAAGCAGGTGACCTTCGTAGGATCATTCCCCTGTGGGTTATGGACCGATTCGACCATGTTGCCGAACGGACCGTAACGCTCAGACCCCCACAAGATGCCATCAATGTCATAGGAGCGAATGAAATCCTCCTGTACACCGAGGATGAAGTTGTGATGGTCAGGATTGTAAAAGCATGCCGTCCCTTGGGGGCGTCCGTAGAGATCGCGCTCCGCAATCACATCGAAGTTCGGGATGCTCTTATTCCATACATCCTCGCTCCAGGTGTACGTCTTCATTCCGCGTTTCTTTGCTCTCGGAATGACGTCTTCCAGCACGTCGTACCTGCCGCCATTGTCCGGAGCTTTCGTAGGCTTCATCCGGGTGTTCTTGTAGTACTGAGGATGGGGTGTAGCGTAATTGCCGCCAAAGAAGTGATCATTGAGATTCTGCACCCCGTGGTCCGGAAATGGATGATCTGGGATCATGCGACCGGCAATGCCGTTGCCGTATGTGAACGAGGCGATGAAGAGCGCGTTGATACCGCCCTTCTCCTGAAGTATGTCGAGCACCTTCTCGGTACCTTCGTCCTGAAAGGAGATCGCACCGATCTGGATGCCAATCGTCGGAACATCTTTTTTGACGCCGACCTGAGCCATGAGACCTCCCCCCAGAGTTGCCTGCGTTGCCGCAAGTACGGCGCCCCCACCAGTGATGAATTCACGACGATCCATTGTTGTGCCCTTCCGTTTGTCTAGAAAGATCTTGATTGCTCTCTACGGCGTACCGCCTGCATGAAGAGTAGATGTCACCGGTTCCATAGATGCGGGACCACTAGCCACGCTGCGTTCGCGAAATTTGAATAGCTTGCCATGTTGAACGCCATCTTCGAAGAGGATGTTACGCCGGGACGCGGTGTAGGTATACAGTTCCACTACCTTCCGGTCTCACCCATGTCGGGTATATGTTATTCAGACTGCCGCAGGTTGAGTGGCCTGATCTGAATTTGCCTGGCGAGCGCGTAGGCGCGCGAAAGATCGCTTTCGTTTTCTACCAGTGTGCGGACGATGACGAGGACCGAAGGGCTGGGTGAAGGAATGTGCGTCATCCCCTGAGGGATCGAGCCTTTCCAGCGGCCTCCGCTAATCACATACTCTCCGGCATCAGTACCAGTAGTGCGTGTTCCCACATACGCAAAGTTCTCGTTCTTCGACGGATCAACGAACTGTACGCTGTAATACCGACCGGTCATATCGGGCACACACAAGCATTGAGGCCCTCTTGCGAGATCCAGCCATCCCACTGAGAGCAGTGTGTCGTGGTTGACGCCTCTTGTCATGAGTTCGGAGTCGCGAAGGGACTGAGAAGTAATCGGTTCTGCAAACATCTTTTCGGGTTGTGTATAGAGCGTATTCACCGGAACAGGGCCCTCCCCAAAACCCCGCACAAGAATTGCGCTCTTGAACACAAAGAGCAACATGCGCGGCCAGAAGAGGATGAACAGAAACCATCCAGTCACCACTAAGGAACCGAAGATCAGCAAATGGCCATATTGCATGTGGTCACCCCCTCACGCGGACAACCGGTGGTACCTTGTACTGGCGTTCAAGAATCGGCTCTCTTGGCATGTAGGCTCTCAGCCAGAGTCGGAAGCGGCCTTCAGGAGCGGGCAGCCAGTTGGATTCACGTCCGACAGGAGCAACATGCTGCAAATAGATGTCGACTGACCCGTCAGCGTTGGGTTGAAGTCCGGATCGATTGCTGACGCAATACCGATGGATCGGGTTCGCCACAAAACGCTCTTTTGCATCGGCCATCGTCAGCGACCAGAATGCCTCCACCGGAGGTAGACCGCCAGGCGAGAAATGGAGGACGTATTGGTGCTCTCCCGAGAGAGCATTGCCAGTTTCATCCACCTGCGTTCGCCAGTAGACAGCTTCGCGCACAGAGTTGACTGGGCCAGAAATATCCGGGCACATGCGGCTCGGAACAACATGCCATGACCAGGCTCACCGCATCCGTAGATGGTTAACCAACCGTTGCTCCTTGTCGCCTTACGTCTCGCCACGATCTCGACCGTGACTACGGCCAGTCCGCAACCAACGAAAACACCTTGAACCAGAGCGTTCCTAAGGGTCAGGGACTCTGGACGCAAGAACCGGTGTACGATGACCCCTCCGCACACAAGGCCGATGAATGCGGTGAACAACGCGTAGGTTCTCTCGCTCATAGTGTTTGCTCTATTGCCGAACCCGCAGGCTCACTCGGCCCGAGGAACGGCGTTCTGAGAACTAGCGGATGATCCTAACGACAAACCGGCTTATGAGGACTCACTGTGTCGAGCCTGTCGCTCTACATACAGACTTACTAGCGTTGTTCCGTCATTGTCGGACACATCTGCAGCACTCGACCATGCCATCAATGTTTGTCGATGACACACCCAACCTATCACGGGAATGGCAGACGTTTGGCCATCCGAATGTATAGGGAGAAGCGCCATTCCCGGCAGAAGAGCCTAGGGCGCAAAGGGAAAGGTGCGGCAATGGGGAACGAGACAATTACGAAACTCTCTTCGCGTTAGCGCGTATGAGCCGATGGTGTGCGGCAACAACCTCCAGTTGCCAAAGGGATCGATGTTTGAGCAGTTGTTCAACATGTCCGCGCAGTGCAGTACGCTCAAACCTGTCACAAGATGCGCTGTCCGCGGAACTGCGTGGAGTGTAGCGAAAGGATGCTCTAGAGATGGCAGAGATGAGCCTCAAACAGATGCAGGATGCGGTTGCGGAGTCGCTCGAGCAGCGGAAGATGGCGATACATCTGGTGGCGGGCTTCGGCATGGGGGCGCTGGTGTTGTCCGTAGTGGGAATCTACGGTGTTCTGTCCTATTCAGTGTCACGACTAACGCGAAAAATCGGCACCCGAATGGTTCTGGGATTAAAGGGAAAACCACCCAGGGGCCCTCTGCTCATTAACACAACGTTGCATTGGGGTTATCGAATGTGTCTGCATTGTTTTCATCGTCTCTGTCGATACAGGCAAAATCCTTCTCTATAGAGATATGCAACCTCTCTCCACCGAACAGAACCTGTTCCGCGTACAGTCCAACTGCTGCATCGTTCGCTGCCCACGAGCGTATCGTCTCGCTCGGCACGGAGACGCGGATGGACGCCCCCCTCAAGTTTGCCGAGATTGCCTCATAAGAGGGACGGTGCTTGATCGAGTAGCAGAAACGGTCGGAGGAACTGCCGAGAGCGAAGGAAGTGAACGCGGAGATTTCTCCCTCGTCCGCCAGTTTGGCTACCTCCGTCCGCAGGAGTCGGAACCGGATCGAATTGTCCTTGATGCGCAACTTCAACTGACACACCCCTTAAAGATGTTTTTGGAACTTATAGTTCAATTCCATATAGCCATAGTTCGAATCATGCATACGCGGATACGTCCCCGCGATGACCGCCTTTCCATAAGCATGTGCATAGTAGGCGGTGAGGGAAACGCGAGGCGTCACTGCATAATCTGTGCTGATGTCGAAGAGAGACGAGAAGCTGTTGTGTCCATTCGATGGGCGGCCTGTGTATCCAAATACCTTGGAATCAAAGGCACCTCCGCCCTGATACCAGAGATCCTGGTTCGACGTGAGCTGTAGGAAATGGAGATCGCTGCGGATTTCTACTTTCTTTCCCGGAGTGTCGACCATCTGCACAAAGCTGTCGGTAGAGTTCATCAGGTTGTAGAACGGATCGCGCGCATACACTCGCGGCGTCGGAAGGACCTGAAAAAATGTGTTGTGTTTTCCATCGGCGGGATTGTTGTCGCCAGTCGAGCGGAAATAACCGCCACGCACCCACGGCATTGATGGCACAGTATTCAGTCTCAGGCCACCTTCGATCGCAATCGCTCCGGCAGAGTGATCCAACAATCCCCAGTGGCCACTTTGCCCTGCGCCCCATACCATGAAGTCCACAACCGTTTTCCCCGCAGGGATCGCAGCAACAAAATCCCCACCATAGGTCCCAATGCGAATGTTCGCATGATCCGAAGCTTTCGCTGTCGCAGAGCGATTGTCTGTCTTGGTAATCCCGGTGCGTCCGTCGTGATAGCCAAGGCCAAAGCCACGGAGTACGGCATGCTGTCCGACGGAATGAGAGTACGACGCATACTGGATATCAACGTTAAGTTCGGGGTTGGCATTCATATTGAAGACGCCTTGCGTAGCGCGACCAGCCATAGCCGTCACATCCCATGCATGGTTTCCAAGCTTAACGTCAATACCATCAAACGATCTCTGGCCATTCGAGAATCCAAAATTACCAACGAGACGTTGTGCGACGCGGTTGGTTTGTAGCCATCGAACGGATGTATCCTTCGACGTTCCCTCCTGTCCGTCGAAGAACTCAAAACGACCAACACGGACGGTGTCAAAGTCGTTGTGAAAGTGATAGCGAAGGTAGCCCTGCCGAAACGATGCCGCAGCGGGGTACGCATTGTTACTGTTCGCGGCGTAATACGTGCCTCCAAGTCCAAGTTGTCCTTGTGCCGCCACGGGAGAGACAGCATCGGTCGGAAGAGCCAACTCGGCGCTTTGTCCAAGGTCCAACATGTAATCCACGTTGTGTATTCGTTGCGCCAAGGAAAGACGCAGCAACGAGTCTTGGTGCCCATACACTTCGCTCGTTGGCGTCGCAGCAAACCACTGGGTCGCGTTCGTCCTTTGGCGAATCGAAACGGAGACGGTTGGCCCGCCTGTTGCCGGGGAGGACGTTTGAGCAGACAACAAGGGAGCAGAACTCGCAAGCGCGAGCACGAAGAGCGAATTCTTCAAGTTGGTCTCCTGGCGATCTATGCGCTACCCAACCTTGGGTTAGGCCGCGGCTTAAGGCTGAAATGCAGACCTCTGAGGATTGGGTGACTCGTCACAACCTCAAACGGCGATCGCAGGGCTTGCCGGAACAATGACCTCGGAACTGTCCGGTGTTGGAGACATCGCTCTTCCACCCTTTCCAACCCACGTTCGTGTCCAACGTCGAGCAACAAGCCGCATCACGATCAACACCGCGATGGCGAACACCGCATATACAGCAAAGCCTGCGGAGAAGGAACCCGTCTTCTGCTTCGAGATACCGAGGACATTGGGAAGTATGCTTCCCCCAAGTGCGCCGATCTCGCCAATCATGCCGCCCGCAATCGCCGTGGTGAGTGGCCACCGCAACGGGACGAGCTGAAAGGTTGCGCCATTCCCAGCACCCAACGCGGCAAAGCACAACATGAAGAGAAGTGTTGTCGCCGCTAACGACGGGGATGTCGTAAGACCAAAGATGCCCGCGATGGCCACCAGAAACACGACAGAGAGCGTCGTGATTCCGCCGATCTTATCGGACAACCAACCGCCCAACACACGTGTCGCGCTTCCCAGTAACGTCGCCATCATGGTCAAGGTTCCAGCCTCCGTCTTTGCCATGTGGAACTGCGACACAAACAATGAGGGTAGGAATGTTGCGAGCCCCAAGAAGCCGCCAAACGTGATGATGTAGATCAAATTGAAGTACCAGCCATCGGCCTCCACAAGACACTTGAGGTGCTGCCCTAGAGTTTGGTGCTCTTTGTCAGGTGGCTCCTTCGCAAAGATGATCATGGTTAGCAGAGGCAAGAGCATGAAAAGCGCAGCGACGCCGTACACATTCGACCATCCGTAGACCTTCGCGAGACGCGGCGCGAAGAAGGCAGCAAGCGCTGTTCCGCTATTCCCTGCTCCCGCAATCCCCATCGCAAGGCCCTTGTATTCTTGCGGAAACCATCCTGCTCCAAGTGATAGTGCAACACCGAAGCTAGCGCCTGCGGTTCCCAATAAGACGCCCATGGCAAGCACATTGGAGAAGGTGTGAACAAAGAAGAACCCATACATCAACGCCGCAATGATGGTCAGCATCTCGATGATGGCCGCACTCTTACGTCCGATGTACTGACCAAGCACACCTAACGGGAAGCGCATTAACGCCCCTGCCATGGTGGGGATGGAGACCATCAACCCTGTCTGTGCAGGGGAAAGATGAAACTGCTCGGTAATGAATGGCCCCATGGCACCATTGAGGACCCAGACAGCAAAGCTGAAGTCAAAGTACAGGAACGCTGCGAAGAGAGTCGGTGGATGTCCGGAACGTAAGAACGCCTTTGCGCTGGCCATGATGTGGCTCCTAAAGTCGAAGTGAGTTTGGTTTGGAAACTACGCTTACGGCTTGTGGTGCGGAGCGAACGTCATGGTTCGACTCGTTACTGCGGGTGAAGCTCTCGCGGCGGCCATGGCCGAGAGGAATTAGCGGCTGCGCTCGACGCGCACAGCACACTGTTTGAAGTTTGGTTCGCGGCTGATGGGATCGAACGCACCCAACGTAACGAGGTTGGAGTTCTGCTCCGCGAAGTGGAACGGCATGAAGACCTGTCCGGGCGCGACAATCCCGGTGATTCGCAGCTCGATGCCCTCCACTCGCGCTCGACGAGACACCAAAGCGATCCGGTCGTGCTGACGCAACGAAAGACGATCCGCATCGATCGGATTCATCTCTAACCACGCGTTGGGAACCATCCGGTCAAGCTGAGGAACAGCGCCCGTCTTGGTACGCGTATGCCAGTGCTCCACCGTACGTCCTGTATTCAGGATGAAATCGAATTCCTTATCCGGTTGCTCAGAGAATGGCAAGCACGGAACACAATGCAATTTTGCGCGTCCACCGTCATACGGAAATACGCCGTCGCGATAGAGACTCGTACCACCCCACTGTGCGCCGCCTTGTTCTTCCAACTGGGCCCAGGTGAATGCACTGTAATCGCATAAACGTCCTGCTGATACACGCTGCCATTCCAGCCACGCATCGTGCGAAGAGATCCATCCGGAAAACAACCTCTCGCGAACACCAAGCCGCTCCGCGATGGAAAGAAAAATATCGAAGTCCGAACGTGCCTCTCCCGGAGGGGCAACGAACGCGTTCACCTTGCTGACACGACGCTCCGAGTTGGTGTAGGTTCCTTCCTTCTCGCCCCAGATCGCAGCAGGCAGTACCAGGTCGGCATAATCCATGGTGGGAGTTGGATAGAAGCCATCCTGCACCACAACAAACTCTGCCGTAGACAATGCCTGGGTCAGCAGCTTTACATTCGGGAAACTCACAACCGGGTTTGTCGCGATGAACCATAGGGCACGGACACGCTTATCGAGCGCGGCCTCAATAATGTCTGGATAGGCAAGTCCGCGCGACTTGGGCAGTTCCTCTTCGTCGATATTCCACAGTACCGCGAGTTCCGCGCGATCCTTTGCGCTATCGAATTTGCGATATCCCGGCATACCAGAAGTAAAGCCACTCTCTCGCGTTCCCATCGCGTTGCACTGTCCTGTAATGGAAAAAGGAGCAGATCCCAATTGCCCAATTTTTCCCGTGAGGAGTGCGAGATTGTTGATCGCTGCAACCGTGACCGATCCTTGCGTGGAATGATTCACTCCCATCGTCCATCCGATGAAAGCGGAAGACGCAGTTCCATACAAGAAAGCGATATTCTCAATCGTCTCCACGGTAAGCCCGGTCGTTCTTGCGACCGTCTCCGGAGTGAACTCGGCAACAAAGCGCCGCAACTCGTCCAGGCCTTCAGTGTGACTCTCAAGAAAGGCCTCATCAATCATGCCGTCGCGCAGAAGAATGTGCGCAATGCCATTCAACAACGCGATGTCCGAACGAGGTTTGACCGGTAGATGAATGTCGGCCATCATCGCCGTTTTGGTCACGCGAGGGTCGGCAACAATCAGAACCTGGCCCGGCCTCTTGCGGAGACGGTTGCACAGAATCGGATGATTGTCCGCGATGTTAGAACCAACAAGGAGAACGACGTCTGCATGTTCCATGTCGGCATAGGAACCGGGCGGTCCATCAGAACCAAAACTGAGTTTGTAGCCCGATACTGCGGATGACATACACAGTGTGGTGTTGCCGTCGTAGTTCCGGCTGCGAAAACCGAGTTGAACTAGCTTGCCGAGCGTGAAGAACTCTTCCGTGAGCAATTGCCCCGTTCCGATCACGCCAAGTGTGTCGGAACCATACGTCCGCTGCAGCCCCGTAATACGTGCCACCATGACGTCCAGCGCTTCGTCCCACGAGATGGGTTCAAGCGGCGATCCTTTTCCACCTCGTCGCAGCAATGGCACACGAGCTCGACCCGGTGTATCAATCATCTGGTGTTCACTCAGCCCTTTAGGGCAAAGCTTGCCAAGATTGACAGGATGATCAGGATTGCCGCGCACCGCCACTGCCTTGCCATCCCGAGTTCCCACCAGCATCCCGCAACCGACAGAACAGTAGCCACAAGTTGTCTTCGTCCACTGGTCAGCAACGCGGGATTCTGAGATATGTCCGAAAACTGGATCGTTTCCATAGGCATATTTCTTCTTCGCGGTGTCTAGTCCCAGCGCTCTCATCACTCGCTGCGAAATCTTCATGCGACCTCCGCGCGGCTGCCGATGAAGGTGAGGCCCATGCTAAGCGGCACAACAGACACAAAGAAGAGGTATCTGCCGATCACGACGGTTACTGTGCCTGCAAACAGCGCAAGCCAAGGCAACGGAGCATATGCGAATAGGACCGACGCTCCTGCACTTAGGAATGCCAGAGCTACCCAATAGACGAGCTGCTCACCACGTAGCAGGTTGTAGCTGGCGCGCCTCTCAAACAGGTTTGCGGAACGAAGCCGAGCAATACGGATCGATTGATTTAATCCCCACAACACAGCAAAGACCAAAACCAGGTTGCGGTGAAGCACGAATCCCCTTGTCATTACATCTGCGACAAGACTGCCGAGATAGGCAGCGGAAACGAGAAAATCAACGGGCGTATGGATCGTGTTCCACGAGGGTCTTGCTTTCACAAGATAGAGCGCGGCGCTAGCAAGCGTGCCGCACATTCCAAGCAATATGCCGCAATAAGCAAGCGGAGTTATGGCCCACTGGAATTCTCGAAGCCACGCTGCGGCTGCACATGCAGTCACACTGCCGTAGAAGAGACCGAAACACAAGACTTCGCGGCTAAGCCAGGAACGCCGCCACATGCGGATTGCGCGCCATGCATATGCAGGCCTCCCCAGATGAAACACGGAAACATTCAACGCGAATGTTGTCAGCAGCCAAAGAGATGTCAGAACCGCTGCGCTTAGTTCATGAGCCAGCGTCATGACGGCAAGTGCTCCAAAGGACGCCTGCATCACCGTCGTCATCGCTATCAAGGATGGATGCGCATGCTCGAGGTGAATCGAGCCTGTATCTACGCGCTCCAACCAAGAAGACGACTGTTCAGGCAACGTAATGCGAGTTGTCGAGATGGTCTGTCCAGCCGCAGGCATCCCAGGCGACTCTGCAGTATGAAAATCCTTACCCCATGCTTCCTTGTTTACGATTTCAATCTGAATCGCATTTTCCGGACACGCATTCACACATGCAGGCTCTCGTCCATCCAGCAGACGACCACGACACATGTCACATTTCCCCACCACTCCACGCTCCGCATTGAACTGCGGAACGCTATAGGGGCAATTCCACACACAGTATTGACAACCGATGCATGCATCCGTTGAATGCAACACAATCCCCGTGAGCGGATCTTTGGTATACGCATTGACTGGACAACCGCGCAGACAGTCCGCACTGAGACAGTGATTGCAGCCCATCGAAAGATAAGTGCGCTGCGTGTTCGGATAGACGCCGCCCTCCAGTTCGCCAACACGTCGCCACTGGATATGCGCCGGGTTGCCATTCTGCTCGTTACACGCCACCTCACACGAACGGCAGCCGATGCACTTCGTCATATCGAAGTGGAAGCGATATTGCTCTCCTGCCTCAAGCTGCCGCGATGGAATCAGAGCCTGAGCAAGCTCTGGTGACGCGCCATTTGCGACGAGCGTCATTCGCACCAAATCGGCGCTCTCTGCTTCCATCGCAATTTCTTGAAGAGGAAGAGGCATAGGTGTTAGTACACGTCCCGGTGATAGCGGTTTTCGTCATGCAGCGCGGAAACATATTCCTGTGCTGCCTCATTTGTTAGGTTGCCGTGCATCGACACAATCCGATGCAGTGCGACATCCACATCCTTCGCCATACGACTCGCATCGCCACAGACGTACAAGGACGCACCATCATTCAGCCATCGAAATAGCTCGGCGCCGGATTCAAGCATTCGATCCTGCACATACACTTTGTGCGCCTGGTCACGAGAGAACGCAGTATCGAAACGAGTCAGATGGCCGTCGTCAACGAAGGACTTCATCTCGCAGCAATACAGAAAGTCCGTCTCTGCGCTGCGCTCTCCGAAAAACAACCAATTCTTCCCGGTATGCCCAAGTGCGCGACGCTCATGAAGAAATGCACGGAAGGGTGCAACACCCGTTCCGGGACCAATCATGATGATTGGGGCCTCGGAATTCTTCGGTAGACGAAAGCGCTTGTTGGGATGCAGATAAATCGGCACTCGGGCGCCGATCTCCATTCTCTGTCCCAGCATCGTGGACGCCACACCACCCCGGTCACGGCCGTGCGCGGTGTAGTTCACGACCCCAATTGTGCAGTGCAGCTCCCGCCCATGCGCAGTGGGACTAGACGAGATGGAATACAGTCGAGGCGTAAGCCGTGGCAAAAGTTCGACCAGTTCGGCCGCGTTCGAAAGCACTCCTGGATAAGCATGCAGAAGATCAATCAACCCACGCCCATAAAGGTATGTCTCCAGTTCCCCCGTCTCTGCAATGAGAAGCGTGGAAAGCGTCTGACATTCGGCCTTCTCTGCAAACCGTTGGACTACTTTGCGCGTCAACTTCGTGATTTGAAGATGATGCCGAAGGAGCTGTTCTACTGTGAGTGGTCCCGACTTAGGAAGAATGGCCGTATCACTCGGTGAAAAACTGAGTAGCTCGAGAATCTCATCCACAAGCGCGGGATCGTTCTCAGCCAACACACCACATGCATCCCCGGCTTCGTACTGCAGCTCCGCGTCCGTCAAATCAAATCCCACATGCACGGTTTGTTTGCTCGATGAGGGATGGGTCAACAGACGCTTATCAACCAGCGGTGCATGATATGGATTTTCACGTGTATGCGTGAGATTCGCGGCAGCAGGAGAGGTGGTGACCTGTGCCGCCTCGCTCGACTTCGGCCCGAAGTCACAGAATGCCTTGAGAAACTGCGAACTCCATGCACTGAATGCCGTATCGACATCCAAGTCACTCTCGACGCGTGCCGTGATGCGAGAGGCTCCGAGAGAGTTCAATCGATCGTCTAGTTCGATTCCAAACTGGCAGAAGTGCTCATACGCACGATCGCCAAGACAGAAGACTGCGTAACGAAGTGCTTGCAAACGGGGAGCATTGTCTGAGAAGAGAGCATCTCGAAAAACGCATGCATTCTCAGGAGGCTCTCCGTCGCCGTAGGTGCTGGCAAAGAACAATGCGTACGTCTCTTGTGCCAGCGCCGACAACGATAAGCTTTCCACTGATTGCACCTTCGGTGCATGTCCGGCTTCCTTAAGAAGCTTGGACATTTTCTTGGCAAGCCGCTCCGCCGTACCGCTCTGCGACGCGAAATAGACACTCACACGAAAGCTCACCGGCGGCTCCGTGGAGAGGGGCTTAGGGAACAAGTCAGCCAGTAACTTGTTGAGCCACGCTCGCTGTTCCGCGCTGAAGGGTGCATCTTCAGGAATGAATGGTGTCACGACTTTCATGCGCCCACCTCACTGAAGCGTTCGACCTTGCAAAAGCCACGCAACTCCCTGATAGTGTGCCGACCGCAGAACTCCAAGAACGACTCTCCCTGGACGGCTTGTTCCATGTACTGCTTCATGATGTTGTGCAGCGCGGATTGGACTTCTTTATAAGGCAACCCGGGAAATAGCTCTCGAGCCAGCGCTTGATCGTTGTCAGCACCACCGCCCACGCTCACCTGATAGCCGGGCTCGCCACCGATCTTCACTCCCATCAAACCGATATCGCCAATGTAGTGTTGTGCACAGGAGTGAGAGCAACCGGTGACGTGGAGGTTGATCGGCTGAAGAACCGGAAACGTTGCATCAAGTGAAGTTGCAAGTTCAAGAGCATGTCCTTTGGTGTCAGTCGCTGCGAAACGACATCCACGACTTCCTGTGCATGCCACCGTACCGCTCAACACACGACCTCCTTCAACTTCGAGTCCGGCATTTCGAAGAGCTTCACGAGCCGCATCTAAGTTCTGCGTTGTGATGTTCGGCAGCAGCAGGTTTTGCCAGACGGTCAGGCGAATTTCTCCCGATCCATACCGATCGGCGACATCGGCAAGTGCGCGCGCTTGACCAACGGGAAGCCAACCCACAGGAACAACCACTCCGATGTAGTGCAATCCCACTTGCGGTTGTGCATGGATGCCAAGATGGGCTGTACGGTCAATCGCATTCCGCGCCTCAGACTCTTGTGCCGAGATCCGTACGATTGGAAATGTCAGTTTCCTCTCTGTCTCTTCAAGAAAACGACCTGTCCCCCACTTGTCGATCAGGTACTTTAAACGAGCCTTTTTACGGTCGGTTCGATCACCATGTTCTGCAAAGACACGCACCATGGCGGCTGCAACAGCAACCAATTGGTCCGGCCGCAACAGCAAACCACAGTCGGATGCGAACTGCCGGTGCCCCGTGATCCCGCATAGCAACACGCGAAAGTAAACACCAGAGGGGACAGACTTTCCTTCCGCGATACGAACAGCAAGAAAGCCGATGTCGTTTGTATCTGCGAGTGTGCTAATCGTGCCGCCACCATCAAATGCGATATTGAATTTGCGCGGCAGCCCGAACATATCGCGAGAGTTGAGGATGTAGGACTGGAGCGCGTTCGCATACGGCCTCACGTCGATTAGTTCTGCAGCATCAATCCCCGCAAGTGGAGATGCCGTGATGTTCCGGATGTTGTCCGCACCTGCTCCCTGTGATGTCATACCAAGGGCTCGCACTGCATTCAAAACATCAACGATAGATCGCGGGGCAAATTCTCGAATCTGGATTCCGGCACGTGTCGTGATGTCGAGACGGCCGCAACCAAATTGCTCTGCGATATCCGCCAGCCCTCTTAACTGATCGGTGCTTACAATTCCGCCCGGTGCGCGGAGACGCATCATGAAACTATCCTGCGCTGGAGCTACATGAAACAATCCATGGAACTTGAAGCGATAGCGCAACTCAGCATTGGGAACTTTGTCTTCCGCCGCATGCTCGAGCAATTCATCCCACAGATCCAAAGGATTGGATTCATACTTCCAGCGTTCTTCCGCGCATAAGTCTTCTACGGGTGTGTTGAAGAACGTTGGAGCATCCGCCAGATTCGGTCCACCAAGATTCGGATCGGCACTGAATTGTCCCGAACCGACCTGTCCCACATAGGGATAGTTTTGAGCGACCGCAGCGAAAAAGCCCTGCAGATAGGCCTTTTGCTCCGACAAGAACTCTCCGGAGGCAATGATTTCAGGTGCTTGAACCTCTGCCATGGCAACTCTTCCTCGCACTGCATCAAGTAGGCGAGCCCAGAGTCAAAGATTCGGAGTGGGTCAGCGGCACAAGCTTCGAGAACACGCGGACGCACACTCAATCGCGAATCGAGTGACATCTGGGCTCATCGTGGAGCTTGTTTCGTAACGCTGGAACCGGCGCACCTTGGGGCCAGTCAAAAGAAGGAAGGAAGCTGTCCGGCAGTCATGGCAGGACGTACTTCAATACGCGAAGTATGACATGACACGTTCCGAACCGCAATGGGAAAGATTCCTAACCATCGCCAAGGATCATGTTCTGGGCCGGCACAGAATGCAGTTCGAACACGTTACACTCAAGAAACTTCGGCAGTTTTCTGTTTTAACCGCTGCCCATTCTCTTTGGGAGTAATGCATGCGTCATGCCAGCTTCGATGGTCTGCGAGTGCTATCGCTTGAGACCCGTCGCGCCCGCGAAGTCGAAAAGCTGATCCGCACGTATAACGGCGACCCCATCGTAGTGTCCGCGATGCGAGAGATTCCCCTCGAATCGAATACCGATTGCTTCGCATTCGGGGAACGTCTACTCAACGGCGACTTCGATCTCCTAATCTTTCTGACAGGGATCGGGGTCACCAAACTCCTCCAGACTTTAGAGACCAGGTATTCACAGGGCGCAATCCTGGAGCAATTCCGAAAACGTGAAGTGGTCACGCGTGGAGTGAAGCCTGTTGCCGTTTTACGGGAGCTTCAGGTGCCCGTGTCCGCGTCGACTGAGGAACCCAGCACATGGCATGAAGTGCTTGCACTGCTCGATTCGCAGTATGGGCAGCAGCTCGGCGGGTTTCGCGTTGCGGTACAGGAATACGGCGCAACCAATCCGGAATTCATCGCGGAGCTGGTTGGTCGTTGCGCAGAGGTTACAAAGGTTCCCGTATATCAATGGGGCCTGCCACTTGATCTCGAACCATTGCGCGATGCAGTACGCCGCCTTTGCGACGGTGAAATTGACGTTGTCTTGTTCATGACCGCAGTACAGGTGATTCATCTGTTCCAAATCGCTGATGAATTGGGTTTACGCGAGATGCTGAGTATCGCCTTGCAGCAAGCCATGGTCGTTTCGATTGGACCCACTACCACTGAGGAGTTGAAGCATTACGGCGTTCAGCCAGACTTCGAGCCTTCGCGTCCTCGCATGGGCTTCATGGTGAATGAAGCTGCACAATACGCCAAGAAGCTTCTGGCCGAGAAGAGATCAGTGCAAACGTCGTCTATCGCCGCACCCAACGTGAGACCGCGTCCACCCTACCGAGGGAGCGTGCAACAGGTCGCACCTTCTACTTCTGCGATGTCTGGATTCCGAGACGGCTTGGCTCCGTTTGACGTGCTGCAGGAAATTAGCAGTCATATCGCATCTACGGACCCACTTCACGTCACACTGTCGCGTATCGTGACGCTCGTGTCCATCGTCATTCCATGTGATTCATGCTTTCTGTACACACTGGAAGATGACAAACTTGTCTTACGCGCCTCACGGAATCCCCATACGGAAGAACTCGACCATCTCAATCTCTCCATCGGCGAAGGCGTTACCGGTTGGGTTGCAGAGCATCGTGAAACCGTTGCTATTCCGGAACGAGCAAGTGAAGACCCTCGCTTCAGTGCGTTCGTCAGTCTGCCGGAGGACCGCTTCGAAGCGATGCTGTGCGCACCGGTAAGCTGCGCAAATCGCGTCGTCGGAGTTCTGAATGTGCAGCACAGGCAGCCCTATCAACATAGCGAGTTGGAGCAGAGAATGCTCTCCACAGTTGGCATTCTCGTAGGAGCAGAAATTGAACGCGCTCGTCTCGAAACGGAGAACTCTGTCCTCACAAACAGGCTCGAAACTCGGAAGCTAGTCGATCGCGCCAAAGGCATCTTGCAGCGTGATCTGAATCTCTTCGAGGACGACGCATACCGAAACATGCAGCGAGAAAGCCGGCAGCGAAGAAAGTCCATGCGCGAAATCGCTGAAGCAATTCTCT
Organism: Terriglobus roseus; assembly: GCF_900102185.1. NCBI lineage: Bacteria > Pseudomonadati > Acidobacteriota > Terriglobia > Terriglobales > Acidobacteriaceae > Terriglobus > Terriglobus roseus. Next base: position 2,086,361 of record NZ_LT629690.1, read on the forward strand.
TGGCTGACAGCTTGAGACGCGACAAGAACGTTTAATCCACCCATTGCCGATTTGGTAAAAGTTGCGAGACACTATGTCGAGCTGCAGGGGTATCTGCAGGCAATGTCATGGAGAGGATCAAAGAGATCTTGCCGCGTTCCCTCCTGACGACTCCAGTCATCAGGAGACGCAGAACAAAACCATACTGCACCCTTTCTCAGAAGATTACCCTACCGAACTAGCTCTGATGTATGGACTTCGAAGGCTAGCTCCGTACGGGTACGGACAGCGCGGCTCCCCTCACCATTGCGGCTGCTCACAGTCATTACCTCGTCCGCTGCCAAGCCATCACTCGCATGGAGAGATCGGACGACGGCTCGTCCGCCTTGCTGGAGCTAAAGAGACCAACCCAATCTCGTCGGGCCAGCCATTTCGCCGAGCATAGCGCGATTCCAGATGGGAAAATTGCCTGTTCCAGAAAAATGTTTTTAGGGGTGTCACATCCCCCAAATGGGGTGTTGAAAGCATCTTGCCGGAGGCCGACAAACCGTTCATCTTAAGAGGGTTTTTGGTAGCGATACCGGGGCTCGAACCCGGACTCTTCGCCTTGAGAGGGCAATTTTCAGGGTTTGCAGCGAGTTGCACCGCGCTGCACCGAGCTACATAACCCTTTCTTTTATATATACTTGCAGCGATTTATCTTTTGCAATGCCTTGCAGGGAAACGCAGAATTACCGGTACAAAAGTGCCACCAAAGTGCCACCAAGAATTTTATGATGTTTTTGGGGGCTTCAGATGGCGAGACGACCGAAGGAAATTCGAGGCATCAAGTTCCGACCAGATAGAGGCACCTGGGAGGCCCAATACAAGGCTGACGGGAGCCGTGTCCGGAAGAACTTCACGGATCGGCAAGCAGCCCTCGATTGGTTAGAGACAGCCAAAGGGCTACGCCATAAAGAGGGTGTCGCTTCCCTGCCTTCCAGTGCGCTGGAGCCGATCCTCACGGTAGCTGAGAAGAAAGAGTTGCAGAAGTATCGAGCTGACACCTTGCTGCTCGGTGAACTCTGCGATCAGTACCTTGCCCATATCCAGAACCCGAACAACCCGGAACGTCCGAAAGACCAGGTGAATCCGCCGCAGCGTGTTGGGGCTATCAAGGATGCTTTCGGTCATCGTCCTGCCGTGTCTCTGGAGCCATATGAAATCAAGGATTGGCTCATCTCGCTCGGTCGTGCTGCTGCGACGTTGAATCGCTACAAGTCCACGCTATCGGCGATCTATACCTACGCGAAGGAACGGAAGTTCGTCGAGTCGAACCCCTGTCGTGATGTTGCACACTTTGCCGTCACACTCGGGATTCCCCGATGGATGAGCGATGCCGAAGAGGATCGACTCCGGGCCGTTCTGGAACGCTGGATTGCAGAGACGCCCGAAGACTACGAGATGACCCGCCTGGAGCTGCGCGAGCATCCGAACGAAATCACTGTTGGCTCACAAACCGGCATGCGCAAAGGCAATCAGTACGCGCTCACATGGCCGGATGTGAACTTCAAGCTGCGCCTCATTACTCTGCCTGACACGAAGACCGGCGTACCTCATACGGTTCCGATGACAGATGACGTATTCGAAGCGCTGAAGGATCAGCAAGACATTCAAGCCCGGATGCAGGAACTACGCGGTCACAAAGAGACCAAGACGATGAAGCTCGATGGTAGGGTGTTCACCATTCGAGAGAACCGTGAATGGTTTGAGAAGGCAAAGAGAGAAGCTGGCATCACTGATTTGGGATGGCATCAACTGAGCCGCCACACGGCTGGCTCCCGCCTCGCAGCGAATAATGCGAATCAAAGAGTGATTCAGGAAGTGCTAGGGCACAAGACGATTGCCATGAGCGCCCGGTATACACATCTCAGCAAGGCACACGTTTCGAGCGAGATGAATGCGGCGTTGTCCCGTAGCCGTAAAGCCTAGCGCGTTTTCGCTCTGATGGCATCTGGTGCTTTGAGCACAGAGGAGCAGACATGCTCCTCATACCGGGCAATCTTCGCGGCAAGGGTGGCAGTCAAGGCCGTGCGAAGCGCGCCGCGCAGCGGGCGAAGCGCCTTTACGGACGCCTTTGCCGCGAGTATGTCGGGGCATGCAACGCCTTGCTGGCGATAACGATTAGGCAACTATGCGCTCCGGATGATCGCCGCGCGCGTAGCGCCGGAGGTCTGCTACTGGAACCAGTACCCTTCCTCCGATTCGTCTTGTGGGCAGTTTGTGGTTGGCAATCAGGTAGTCAAGCCCACGCTGGCTGATCGAAAGTAGCTGAGCGGCCTCGCCACGACTGACGAGCAGCTTCTCTTCGGCGGGAATCATGGCTCGCGCTGGTGGCTTCCTCTGTGTCACGTTTACTGGCTGCATCGTGCGATCCTCCCAAGATTTCGTTACCTATAAACCCAATCCGTATCCCATACTCCGCTCGACCACATGCTCTGAAGCTGGCCCGATCTTCTGTGGTGCTCCAGGCATAGCCAACTCTGGCTGGAGTGCGCTCTTATGCGAAACATCGTGGCTCAACGCCTGCACCAGCTTCTCGCGGTCGTTGGTGAATATCTGCGCGTCCCATTGTCCGCGTGATACAGAGACGTAGGCCATGCGGTGATTCAGCAGGTCGTTGGCTCCAAGCTCTGTGTCTGCATGAATCAACACACGCTCAGCCGTCAGCCCCTGGCTTGAATGGCTCGTGACCGCATAGCCGTGATCGATATGCGGAAAGCGGTTCGTCACCACCTCAACACTGCGGCCACTCTCCAGCTTCAGACGCATTGCGCCATCCGTGCCAATCTGTTCAATGTTTGCGAGCTCTCGATTCGCAACCTTCAAGTCTTGATTGGGTGCCGTGAACTGAACACGATCTCCGATAGAGAATGTTTTCTCTTCGGCTCTGTAGACAGAAACGCCCATCTGACGACGCGGATCGTATGTAGCCTGCTCACCGTTGCCACGCATCACCGTGAGCAGATTGTTCTGTCCATCCACGGCTACCACTCGCGCGTACTCACCTTTGGCGATGCCGGTTTCCTTCGATGTCCGTGAATAGTGCAGCACATCATTGGGCTGATACCTCTGCGCCCAGCTACGATCTGCTCCAGTCAACTCCTGTCTAGGCACAAGCGTCTGGATCGTATGCTCTCGCTTGCTGACCTTGCCCTTCTCCTGTAGCTCACGATGAATCGCAGTGTTGATCTCGGCACGGGAGCGGTTGTCGGGTGACACAACGAGTGTGTTTTCCGGCGAAGCGGCATACTCTCTCGCGATTGCAGAGATGCGAGCTTCGCGCCCAATCACTTCATGCACGCGGCCTTGGATGTCGAGGTTTTCGATAGCCGCTGCAACCTGGCCGCGCGCCAGCAGTTCGACGACCTCTTTCAATTCCGGATCGCGTTGGCGAAGAATCTCATCCAGCTTGACCGTGTGCATCCCGGCTTCCTGAAGCTGGTCGAACGGACGCCCCGCCTCTACGCCCTCATGCTGGCGCACGTCGCCCACTAACAACACTCGGTCATTGCGATGAAGACTAGAAAGAAACTCGTGCATTTGCCGAGTGGATGCGAGCGAGGATTCGTCCAGCACGAATAGACGCTTCTCGCCCGCATCAGGCCTTTCACCTCTGGCAAGATGATGCTGAAGCGTCGATGTTGTCATTCCAGCTTCAGCCAACTTCTGCGCTGCACGACTGGTCGGGGCAAAGCCGGTCACTCGATAGCCTTCGGACTCGGCCCCTTCACGAACGACAGCAAGCGTCGTGGTCTTGCCCGCTCCCGCCACCCCATCAAGGCCGATGATCTTCTCGCGCGTAACGAAGATGTCATCCACTGCGGCAAGCTGAGACTTGCTCAACTCTGGATGACGATCTTCAGTCTGGATTCGCAGAATCGGAGAGACGAGCATCGTGCTTTCGGAGCGACCTTCATTGTTCTTCTGCACAAAGCCAAGCATTTCCCTTTCCAGTCGAACCATCTCAGAGGTGGTGTACTGTGGTGCAGCTCTTCCATCAGAACGCTCGACCTTACGAAACTCTCCATGCCGTACTCTCTGGTCGAACTCTTGGCGTACCTGGCTGTAAGTAGCACGGCCCATGCTGCGATCCATTGCCGCTTGCAGGATGCTCCGCTCATCCTGCACGGCTGAACGCTCGAAGACATGATTGCGCGAATAGGTGATCGACTGCTGGGCCGTCTTCTCTGGTCGCTCCTCGATTCCCTGTTCCCGTCCTTGCGCCTTTGCCACTACCTGCCCCGGTTGGTTGCCAAATTTAGCCGCGAGATCACGATGTCGTTCTAAGACCTCGTCACGCGAAAGCAGGTCTTTTCCATCTCGCGTTCGATGAGCCGCAACCTGCGCTGCTCCTGCACCGTCGCGGCCAATCTCGTGGAGATGTTCTTTGATCTGAGCACGCCGTGGGCTTGATGCTTCCAGATACTCTTGCGAATACCCCTTGATCTCCGGCTGTCCGTGTACGCCACGCTCAATCTCATAACCAAGCACCTGCAACCTAATGGCAAGCTCGGAACGATACACGCTCGTCGCATAGTGCTGCGACTGGAAGAGGCTTCGTTCTTGTAAGGCTCGCGTCTGTCCGTTGTCGCGCTCTGTGATGTTGAAGATCACTGCGTGCGTGTGAAGCTGAGGAGCAGCGTATCCATCAACCGGTCTCGCGGTGTCATGTTCAAAAGTGGCTGCAACAAATTTGCCCGTCGTTTCCGGTGCGTGAATATTGCCGATACGAGCTTGGGTATACCGCTCCAGTTCATGCAGTGCAACGCGAACGCTTTCACGATGGGCATCACGCACACGCTCATCCCCACCAACTAGCGCGGTGATCGATACAGACTTGGGAGCGGAAAACGTAGCGTCCCACCCTGCACGATGTTCTGCGCTTGTGATCTGCTTGCCATACTCGTTCTCATACGTTCTTGCAGGCTGGTGCTTCACAAGCTGCGCTGCACTCACTGGATGTTGGCCTTCACTCAGCAGAGCGAACTGTCCATCTGCGACGGAGCTTTGCAAACCCCATTCACGAGCAAGCTGTCCTTGCCACTCGCTGTGCCCCTGCCGATCACGGCTCCAGTAGTTCTGCTTCTCAGACGTAAACTCTCGCGCATGGTATGTGCGGGCTTGATTGGCCGATAGCGCTTTGGAGAGAGTCAACATGCGTAGAAGCCTCAACACATGAACTGCAAAGTCTCGCAACTGCTTGCTGCATAGCGTAACCCCTAACGTGGAAATAAGGGGCGCAATTCTAAGATTTATTTTTATGCACGATCATGCGTTTACCCCTATGGATATTGGTCGAATGCGCTATTCGCATTGAATTAGATAGCCAATTAGAGAATGAACGGAGGGGCGATAAGTGATCGAATTTGACCTTGAATCATCATCTCTACGCAAGCAATTCTTCGTGCTTATTCCATCTGTTTAGTGGAGAGCATTGCGGCCTGTGAGCAGTCGCTCGGAAGTGCGTTTATAGCTACTCAATCCACTGCGATTCATCCCATACACGATGGGTTTTCCCGCTCCGCTCGAAAGCTCGCGCTCCAGGGAAGATTGAGCGAGGCATTGGTTTCCGTGAAGAGGCTTCCTCAATCGCTTGATTCGCAGCCTTAAAAGGATGTCTTTCAATGGGCTTCGAACGAGTCTCATCCGCTCTCTTTGTCGGTGTCTGTTTGGCAATACTCTCAGGGTTGAACGGTGCTACATCTAACTGCGCACTCCTTCCTTCTTTCCACCAGATGAAGAAGGCCGCTAAACGCTGTTTGAGTGCAGGAAGATTGACGATCAAATCGTCTCCGAACGGCCCCGCATAGAACCGCTTCCATTCATCCTTGATGTCGCGCCTCAAATAGATCACGCCAACGAGAAAGAGGAATGGAACAATGCTGGCCAAAAGCATCGGCTGAGCGATCACTTGCGAGAAGGTTCGTCCATCGTAGAAGTCTCGCTGAAAGAATGTTTCCAGTTCAGGTGAAGCCCATCTTTGAGCAGGCAACTTTACGAGTTGCGTCCAGCCATCCTGACGGGCGGAAAAGGACAACTGAACGGGCGACAAACCAAACCCATTGAACGCCACATCCTCCGAGATTGCAGGAACGCTTTTCCGCCCGGAAGCGGCTTTGTAAAGCCACTGTATTTCGATCACGTTCCCGGCGCTAGAAGCCCCCTTAGAGGATTCCCAATACTCCATCAAGTAGTAGCCCTGAAGTGGTGGCAACTCCCACCGAAACCACGCCACAAAGATCGCCAGAAGGAAGAACGGAACCGCACACACAAGAAGCGTTGTATTCCATGGAAAACCCCGTCGGAATCCAGCCCTTCGCATGGCGCACATGCCCCCTATTTGCTGGTGCTCTTCAGCCGTCTTTGTGCAAGGTTTTCGATGGCCTTTTGATCCTTAATCGAGTCCGCATACAGCCGCATCTTCTCGATGTCTTCTTTGGTCAAAGGCCCATTGGATGCTTGGGCGAACAGGTTGACCATGAGGTTACGTATCCCGATGATCTCGGCGAGAAGAACCACGTCAGTCGGCATTTCTTCCGGAGTACGGACGGCGGAAAGAGCGGTATCCCGGAGCCATTCGGCCACCTTCTTTCCCGCTTGAAAAGCTGCCGCTTCAATCTCCGCAAGCTCTGCTTCCGTGAGCCTGGTCGCCACTGATTTGGTACGGGAAAGTTCACCTGCACTTGAGGACGGGGTTTCTGAGGCAGGAATTTGTTGCGGATTGCTGGCGTTAGGGGCCACGGGCAGGATCACCTATCGAACATCGCTGGTGTCTGCTTCGATGCGAATTCGCACTATTCGGTTCTCAGTTGACACGAACAATCCCCTCATATTTCGCGGAAGGGCGTTTGTTTACATCCGTGAACGCAGATTCACTAAGTGTTGAACATAAACGAGTTAACGAATTTCCATCCGGCATTACTTCACAGTTCCCCTCTGGGGATGACGTGTCATCCTTATTCCGCTGCAAAGCAGCGTATTGCTCCCGGCTGACAAGGGCATCCTGATTCTGTAGGGCACATTCAAGACGTTCACGGGTTGACATGGCCAGCAGAACGTCGTAACGTAATTCACGTGAGCCACGTGAATTACATGAATAAGCATCTCCGCATTTCAGATCTGTCGCCGGGAACCGTTCTTTCTGGAGCACTAAGGGGCCAAGAGTTGTTGGCAAAGCTTCTCCCTGAAGCCGCAGCCGAACCATCATCGCCGCAGCCGCTCTATCTCGACTTTTTCGGAATCGAAGCTGCAACAGCCAGCTTCTTGCGTGAGAGTGTCCTCGCGTTTCGTGACATCGTGCGGAGCAGACGCTCAACGGTTTACCCAGTCGTCGCAAATGCAAACGAACTCGTTCAGGAAGACTTGCGTGAGGTCATCCGTTCTCGGGGTGGTGTCCTTCTAACCTGCTCGCTCTCCATGGATGGCACGGTGTCAGCCGCAGGGATGATCGGCGAGTTGGACCCTAAGCAACAGTTGACGTTCAATCTCGTGTGCAAACGCGGACAAGCGGATGCGCAAGAACTCATGCGCGAGTATGGAGCTAATGAACCAATCGGCGTGACTGCTTGGAATAACCGGCTTTCTTCGCTAGTCGCATTAGGAGTTTTGATCGAAGACATCAGTACTGGACGAACTAAACGCTACCGGCCATTACTGGCAGGAATATAGGAGACAGTTATGGGAGCTGATTTCATAAAGCGCGCAGCAAAGACTTTTGTAAAGCGTTGGGATGAAGGACGAAGGATGCTCTCTACGGCTGACCTCTTTACACGGGAACCAGTATGCGGCGCTCACTCAACCGCATTCGATTTGGAACGGAATGCGGACGTTTTTATAGGCGAAAGGCTGACTGTTGAAAAGGACGGTGAGACCTTAGTTGCGCGTCACGGCCTTTCCGAAATAGCCCGCGCCCTCCATCCACCAGCGGATTTGCTAGAGGCGGTTGAGCGTTCCTGCGGCATCGCAATGGGAACCATTGAAACCATCCACGTTGCGGCCAATATCGCGGAGATTTCTCTATGCTAACGAGGATCGGCGAACACCAGCCCCAGAACAGTCATCGCAATCTACGCCGAGAAAAGCGGCTATGGCATGACGAGTCTACAGGTATCAGATCGCTGGGTTGCGGTCAGTGCCCAGATCGTACCTTGTGTGGCGGCTTGGAAGTGAAAGCGCCCCTTTTTGATTGCTTAGATTTCTGCTGCCACAATCCGAACAAATGCGATACCGTATGTCGCAGGCAACCTGAATACGCGGGTCACGTACGTGAAATTGCTGGATTCGATCTGGCAAATGTGTCCCGCACAGAAGTCCTCTCGGCCCCGGCCCTGCCCCGTGTTATTCCGATGCTTTTCCATGGGAGCAGTCGCCAGAATCTTCTAAGTACCGACTTCGTAGCACTGCCTCTTTCTCGCATGTTTAATCGCCGTGATGGCTCCGCTAGGCATGATTCACGTGAAGCTCTGTGCGCTGCTTATGGGGTGTCTCCAGAGGCTTCCATTATCCTCACGGGAACAGACACAGATGCTCCCCTGGAGAGGTGGTGGGGCTTCGGTGAGGCTAAACGGCGTGAGCTCATTCGTATGTTGATTCGGCTTGGAGTACAGCTAACGACGAGTCCAAATTACAGCCTGTTTATAGATGTGCCTCGCTGGGACGACATGCATGCGATGAAACGTATTGCAATCGTTCATTCTGAATTTCAGTCAGAGGGCTTGCTCGCCGCACTGCATGTGAATGGTCGGACTGACTCCGACTTTAGACGCTGGGCTGAGTTTGTTGGAGCGCGTCCCGAGGTCACGCATCTGGCCTATGAGTTCACAACGGGCACTGGCTGGGCAGAACGTCAAGAGCAACACGCAGATTGGTTATGCGGACTTGCGAGCACAGTAAAGCGACCGCTCAAGCTGGTTCTCAGGGGTGGTATGGATGTTGCGAACAAACTGGCAAGCGCATTCGATCAAGTGACAATTCTCGACACCACGAGTTTCTTCAAAACGATGATGCGGAAGCGTGCCTCGCTGAATGGCCGATTGGCATGGGTCGAGGCTCGCACTGCGGCGGGCAGTCCAGTGGATGCACTATTTGCTGAAAACATCAGGTCGGTTGGAAGCTGGATCGAAAAGTCGCTCAGTACACCGGGGGTGACAGAAACCCATTGAGCGACACCCTTACGCCATTTACTTTTTCAGAACTCGACGGCGTGGCTTTCGCTGCCGAGCGGGGATTGCGCGGAACGGAGCCACCTATGGCCGCGTCCGAAATTGGCCCGATCTTCGAGTTAGGCCTTCTTTCAAAGGCGGGGCTCGTACCTTGGCCAGGTGATTCCGGCTGGTTGCATTTGAACGGCGTTGCCTCTTTGATGGCAGGACTCGCCAAGCGTAAGCACTTTTGGACTTGCCCAAGTACACGAGCAATGGGCCTCTATCGCACGTACGTGACACCACCTTCTGACGAATCTCTGTGGATAGAGTTTGGCGTAGCCGCACAATACTGCGCGACTCAGGCAGGATTTTCGAGGGATGAGAGTGCGCAACTCGTTGGTGCAATCGGCGAGATGCAAAGCAACATCTATGAGCATTCCAAGGCATCTTCAACTGGCATCGTCGCCTTCAAAGGTTCCCCAGGGACTTTCGAGTTTGTACTAGCTGATCGAGGTATCGGAGTGCTCGAAAGCCTTAGAGCCTGTTCTGAATACTCTCATCTGACAAGTCACGGACAAGCACTCCAGATGACATTGACCGAAGGTGTATCACGACACGGATCGTCCAGCGGACGTGGACTTGGCTTCCGCCCTCTCTTTCGTGGCCTGTCAAATTTAAGCGGCTCGTTGCGATTTCGTTCAGGAGACTATGCTCTGACGATCGACGGAAAGAGTCCCGGCATCATTCCTGCGAAATTGTGGCAGAAGCCTTCACTGAAGGGATTCTTCGCTTCGATTGTTTGTAGGTGTTGATACAGTTTTCCATGCGCTTGCCTGTACGCAAACACCAAGTTGCATCATGCAAAAGGGCTGCTGCCAGAATAGGCAGCAGCCCCAGAATGTGCTCGCATCGCTTAGACCGCGCGCCAATGATCTGGGCGCTTCTTATCGTTCAAATGACGCACGCGCGCGACGTGAGGTGTATGGCCCTTGGCTTTCGCCCAATCAATCGCCGCCTTCTGAGTGGAAAACGTACCGAGTACAGTGTCACCGGCAGTTTCGACTACGTAGTCATCAATACGGGTACCTTCTGGGCGTCCCTTGGGACGCGCTTCAACAAACACACTGGCCATAATCTATTTCCTCTCTATTTGACGACCTTGCCCAAACCCATTCCGTCATCTAAAGTATGACGAGAACGTATAGGGCTTGGCCCAAAATTTGACGGTCATGCCATGTGGCACATCCGTCACTATTTACTATACGAATTCGTCTATAGGTCGTCAAGTCTCAAATGCCTGAAATTTTTGCCTCACGTCTTCAATCCGCTCGTCAACTGCGCGGCTTGAGCCAGTCGGAGTTGGCCTCCAAGTCCGGCTTGCAGCCATCGGCTGTCTCTCACTTCGAGAATGGTCGGCGATCACCGTCGTTCGACAACCTAAAGTCTCTATCGAATGCCCTAGATGTTACAACCGACTATTTGTTAGGGCGCGTGGATTCTCCGACACTCACAGGCAATGTTCGCGACGAACTGTTTAGGCACGCTGAAAACATGTCTAAACATGATCTGGATACATTAACCTCATTCGCAGAAATGTTGGCTAAGAAAGCTGAACAGAACAAAAAGGACTGAACTGTGGAAGTTGATCCGTGGTGGAAAGCTGAGGCTTGCGCTACAGAGGTTCTTGGGCAATTGAAGATCGCTTCCTTGCCGGTGGATCCTTTCAGGATCGCTGCCACAAAAGACATCCTTTGTGAGGAGAAAACCTCGCTAGAAGAAGGCATTTCCGGATGCCTGATGCGCGTGGGCGATGTCTTTGGAATCATCTACAGCGGCAGATTTCAGAGTCATGGTTATCGCAAATTCACCGTTGGACATGAGCTGGGGCACTACTTCTTAGAAGGGCACGTCGACCATCTTTTTAGAGACGGAAAGTCAGCTCATGTATCTGCAAGCGGCTTCGTTTCAGATGATCGCTACGAACGCGAGGCTGATGCATTCGCAGCAGCGTTACTAATGCCGAAGGAATTATTTAGCAAAGCATCCTCGCAATTTCGGATTGGTATGAACTCCGTTGTGGCCTTGGCCTCACTCTGCGAAATGTCCCTAACCTCGACGGCTATCCGCTATGCGCGTCTTTCGAGAGATCCAGTTGCAGTCGTATTGTCTGCGGAGCAAAGAGTCCTCTTCTCAGTGATGTCTCCAGTCTTCCGGGCTTATCGGGGCCTGACATGGTTGAAGAAAGGGATGGGTGTGCCACAGGGTACCCCCACGTTCAGTTTCGGTCTGGACGCAATGAACATTGCACAAGCCAGGTCTATAGATGGAGTGAGCAGTCTTGCGGATTGGTTCGACGGTCCCGATTGCGAACTCACAGAGGAAGTGATCGGCTTGGGCTCCTACGGTCGGGTGTTAACTGTACTTTCTACAGAGTCGCTGCCTGAGCCAGAAGAGAACGTCAGTCGCTCCGATGGCCGTACCGACGACGAAGCAGAATACCTATTGCCATCAGAGCGATTCTTCCGCAAGACTCGTCCTTGAATCTGTGCGGGTGTATCCAATGGCGTGAGACGCTGCTCTACTCTCTCCCCACCACAGTGTCATACAACCCGTAGTGCGTGAGGCCCTCATGACTCTCGATACCCGTGTAGCGCAGTGATGCATCTTCATAGCGGCGGAAAGCGAAGACAGCTTGATTCATTTGCTCAGTGTTGAAAACCTTGAGACGAACGAGCAGATGAAAATCTTTTACCGTGAGTCCCGTCACGGCCACGAACAAATCCGGTTCTAGTTTAGTAATAACGTCTTGCAGGGTGTTCTCGCGAAAATCAGTAAGGTACATGAACGCAGGAATGCGTGTGGCGAACTTGATTAGTTTTTCCTGCACTAGCTTTCGCTTGGACTTGTACTCTTTCTCTTCCTCGGTGAGCTGCCTCTTCTGCTTTTCAGTGAGGTCTTTGGTCTTCGCCTTATTCTTAAGTTCCTTGACCTTTTCGCTCTTGTTGATGATGGTCTCGATAATGTTGTCGCCAAGCGCGCGCCATCCCTCAATGCGTTCCACAGCAGCCATGGCTTCGGGACTGTCCAGAACGCGACGGAGAGTATCGTTATCTACGTTCACAAGCAACGCACTTTCCCACTTCCGTGCCAGGAGCGTTGCTGAAGTTCCCGCCATCGCGATATCTAAGATTCCGCCAGCGTCAATCTGAGTCATGTTCGCGCCGTCGTATGCAAGAACAGGCAGAAATGACACCAACTCTTTCACCGCTGTTTCCGGGTTCGCTTCGTTCGGGGAAAGACCAATGCCATATTCAGAGAGTTGCCGAAGTGCCCGAGTGGGCGCGAAATCGAACACGAAGCATATTGGCTTAAGAATCTCTTCCTCATTCGGGTCATCACCGTTTGGGTTCTTGATTGACCACGGAGATTGAACGCGGAAGGCAGCCTGAAAGTACGTCTCAGGGCTTTTCAAATTGCGCAACATAAGGATCGAAGACCATTGCGGCACCGTCACACCGGTCGTCAATTTGCCGCAGGACAGCGTGATAGTTTTCGTTTCAAAGCCGCTACCAATCGAATCTCGTACTGGTGGGAGAGCTTCGAGCCCGATACCTGCTGAGGCACCCGCAGCAACCACTACCGCATATTCATGCCAGAAGACATTCTGCTTCTCTGCTAGCAGGTTAGCCATTGCATGACATGAGGCTACGTTTGGCAGAAACCAAAATGAGTGGTTTAGGTAAGGCAGCAGACGCACATCTGAATAAGGGAAAGGGGGACGCGTTCCAGTCTTCAGGCCCTCGACGAACTTCGCCGCATACTGTCCACGAATGATCTCCAGCCACTTCTGCACGTCATCTTTATGTTTGAACCGGGCGCTCTTTGCCGTTCCCGTCGCGGCGAAGAACTCATTCAAGTCGAACTCGTCAAACTCGCCGGCACTGGCGACTGTCAGCAGCTCGTCTGGCATTTGGTAGGTGAGAAGACGCATCTGGGGCAGAGCCCCGTATGGATTCCACTTGCCGGGATTTTTTGCAGCGAACTCCGCCTTAGCTCGCTGCTCATCGGTATACGTCCAATTGAAAATCTGTTCTTCGATGAACTCGCCTGTGGCAAGCGCTTTAAACGGCGTCCCGGACAGATAGAGATATGCTCTGGTTGTAATTGGAAGGAATTCGGTCTCTTTTTCGGAGAGGATGCCCAAATCTTCGTTGACGTTTTCTAGGCCAGGGGCGTATTCGAGTTTGGCTTCTTTACGAGCAACAGCTTCTTCCTCACCCTCGAAGAGTTCTTTCGCGGTTTCGCGCCATGCGCCGAAGTGGTACTCATCGAAGATCACCAAATCCCAGTTCACTTCATGCAGCCATTCATTCTTCGGCTTGATGTTTCCTGCTGCGTCGCGCCCAAGTAAATCTTGAAATGAGCCGAAGTAGACAACAGGTTTCTTGGGATCGATCTGAGTGGGGTCTGCACCAGCGGACTTTGAAAGATACTGCCAACCGTCAAAGTCCACGTGACTCTCAAGATCGGTTTGCCACGCATCTTCTACCGCTGGCTTGAAGGTCAACACCAGCACACGTTTCGCGCCAAGGCGTTTCGCAAGCTGATAGCTCGTGAACGTCTTGCCGAAACGCATCTTTGCGTTCCAAAGGAAGCGCGGTACTGCGTGGATGTCTTCCGCCCAACGGGACAGAAAATATGCATGCGTCAGCTTCACCGCTTCGCTCTGTTCACGACGCATTGGGAAGGTCTGATGATGGGTGCCAGTAAAGCACTCTCCGGCACGCAGTTCCGCGAGTACTGTCTTGACGTCCTCGACAGTGCAGCGAATCCACTCCAGTTCTGTATTCGTAAATTTCTTTTTGACAAGCGCCGCGCGTACTTCGTGATCGCTGAACACAGTCCCGTCTTTTCGTTCGGCGAGTTCGTCTACTTCAATCCTGTAATTCTTGATCGCCGCAGTCTTCAACTGCTCTGCGATTCGCTGCCTAACGTCCCGAGTAGTCTGACCAATCTTGAGCAATCCCGTGTGAGCCTGATCGTGAATGGAGTAGGCATAAATACGAGGGCGAACTTCTGGCCTGGGAGTGAGCAGTTCTTCGATTGACTTACTCATCTTCCCCCTCGGATGTTGGCTGAACACTGAACAGATCACCCGAAACATCCATCGGGCGAATAGTTGAATCTACGAGAGCAATCTCATCCGCATTGAGTCCATACTTGGTGTACAAGCGTTCATCATTCCACGGGCCGGAAAAGTCTTGAACAGGAACGAACGAATAAGCGATCCTTGGTAGATCCTGTGCGGAAGTTCTTGTAGCAACCAGGAAGCGAAAGAATTTCGTTGTGACATATGAGAGACAATGCTGCGCCTCCAGCTCTGAATCATATGCTCCAAGAATCACGTAAGTTTCCGTTACAACCGAACCTGGAGGCAAGATTCCAGTCAGTGACAAGACCCTCCTCATGCCGTTTCTATCCGCTTGTCCGGCGTGCTCAGAAGATGATTTGGAAGTGAACACCTTCCACTTATCGATGAGCTCGACACCTTCATTGATAGTCTTCCTCGCAACCCAAGCAGTACCGCCGTTTTGCTGCACTAAAAGGTCGTCGGGACGCTTCTTTTTATCGCCTCGAAAAAATGTTCGAAGACCAAACGGCTTTTGCCCACTAACCTGGGAGTCAAAGCGACGCTCCGGAGGAAGCGCGATTCCATTCGCATCATTGCCTGATTCCTTTGCAGCAATCTTCCTTAGAATTGCGATGCTCTCGCTATTGCGAATGAACACACTCGCCCCGGGCTCCATTAGCGGACGGATGCTACTAGTCTGGTTTCCGTGCAAGTCGTTTGTGACTACTTCGCAATCCCCCTCATCATCGCGGTTCCACAAAAAATAGCAGACGCCTCCTGCTACATCTACAGATTCGAAGGCTTGTCGACTATCGGGGAAATCAACAAGCTTTCTGACTCGCCGATCCTCAAGCATTGAATTGCGAAATGCATCAAGCCCTCTCCCTCCGAAGAGCCATCGGGCAGGTATGACCATGACCAGGAATTTGGGGTCAAGCGCTTTCGCTTGATCTACAAATTTGTTGTAGATCGGCATAGCACTTGCTCCCTGCCCGCCGTCGGAAAGTTGATATGGGGGATTGCCTATCACTACATCGAACTGCATATCTCCTCCGAACATTTCTGCGACTCGAGTACCAATATCTTTGGCGTGAATGAATGCATATGCATAGTTCTCTACACCCTTCCCACGGTCTAACGTTTCTTTGTTAGCGCCGCAGAAGAGGCATCTACCTTCCGACCACTTATGCTCTGTTCTTTCAAACCAGATGTTGCCTTCTTCCGTACTGAATGTCGTAGCGATCGAGTGCGGTCCATTAGCGTGTTTAGAGCAATAAAGGCTTCGTCTGGCAAGAAAGCTGGTCAAGCGAGTGATTGCGATACCGAAGACTTGTTTTGTGAGGATGTGATTGACGCGCTCCTGAAGATCAGGAATTTCCGTCGCCAATCCTTTGGTCAAACGATTGGTTATCTCCCGCAGAAAGACACCCGACTTTGTAAAGGGATCGAGAAAGCGAACAGAACTATCTGCCCAGAGGTTTGCGCCGTCGTTGCTTGCGGCCCAAGCCTCGGCTAAGGTGTCCAGCATCCGGTTCGCAAATTCTGGAGGGGTGAATACCTCATCGTTGGAGAGGTTCGCAATACAAGTGAGCACATCGGGATTTCGTCCTCGAAGTGTAAAGCTCGCCTGATCGATCACAGCGCAACTCCACCGTTGCGTACGGAAGATAGCGCAGCCAGCTCACGCACAGTCATCGAAGGGTACGACATCATTGGAGTGAATACCTCGTGTTTTCCTAAATGAGCAAAGAGTGTGCCCTCCTGGCTGAAGGAAGACATCTGTGCCAATACTTCAAAGCGAAAATCACGGCGCTGAAACTTTCCTTTGCCGATATAGCCCCACTCGGCGAAGGTTATGGGCTGTCCGTCGTGCATCAGCATTGTTAGAGCATCGCCATGGACAAGGTTCTGAGACAAAACATAGGAGGCAGCATGGAAAGATTCATCTGTGTCCGCAAGGTCTAAATAATCGGCAAAGACCTCAAGCATGTTTGCGCGGCATTCGGCGATGTTGTCTGTCAGAAGCTCGATTCCGTATGTACACATGAGCGCCAACACAGCATAGTGCTGCCGCTCAAATTCTGCGCCGCCAAACTTCTGTTGGACGGCAGCCAGTTTCCGCTTCAATACGGGGACGAGGAAGTTTCCGCTCCCACAGGCTGGCTCCAAGAAACGTGAGTCGATCCGCTCTGTCTCACCCTTCACGAGATCGAGCATATTTTCGACCAACCAGTCAGGGGTGAATACCTCTCCGTGGTCTGCAACGCGCTTTTTGGATTTGATTAGACTCATGGATAGTCGTGCGATCTCGTTCGGCGTTCACCCATTGGGTTTCAGCCACAAGCTCACATATTTGAATATATCGCTATAATCGTAGCGTGGCTACGACAAGTAAGAGCAAACTAAACTCGCTCTATGCCCAAACGCCTTCAGGAGTACCTCTAGCCTCGCATGAGCTGGCGAACCTGGGCATATCGGCTGATCTTGCCGTCCACTACGCTCGCTCTGGTTGGCTGGTTCGTCTTGCTCGGGGGGTATATAGCCGTCCCGGCGAAGCACTTCAGCTCCATCCTTCGCTGCAGCTATTAGAGCGCACCATAGAAGGCTTTCACGTCGGCGGCAAGACCGCACTCAGCTGGTATGGCGTCCGCCACTTCGTTGCGCAGCAGGAAGAGCTTCATCTATACGGCACCAAAGCCGCCAAACTTCCAGATTGGTTTTTAGAGCGGTTCCCTGCCGAGTATCATCGCAAGCGGCTCTTCGATGAAGAGGTTAGTTCCATGCTTGCAGTCTCTTCCTTTGAGGCGCGCAAAGACGGCCCTCTCACATCATCACCGGAGCGCGCTCTCCTGGAACTTCTCAGCGAAGTTGGAATACGACAACCGCTCCAAGAGGCGCGTGAACTCATGGAAAGCACCTACAGCTTTCGCGCGGACGTTCTCGGCAAGCTGCTCAAGAAGTGCTCCAGCGTAAAAACCGTTCGGCTCTGTCTTCAGCTTGGAAATGAACTATCCCTGCCGTGGGTAAAGAAATTGAAACCCGCTGAACTTCCCACGGGCAGCGACCGCCCCTGGGTGTCGCGCTCTAAAGAAGGCTTGCTGGTGCTCAAACCATGAATCAGATTTACCTCGATACAGCCCGGCTGCTGACGCAGGTCGCACCATTCGTCTTCGTGGACGACACGTTCGCGCTCAAAGGTGGCACAGCCATCAATCTATTTGTGCGCGATTTGCCTCGCTTGTCTGTCGATCTCGATTTAATGTTCCGAGATCACACGCTCCCACGGACTGAAGCATTGTCGATCATCAACGCAGCCGTTCGCCAAACAGCAGAGCGTCTGACTGCCCGTGGATTCCAAGTACATACATCCACATCGGCAGAGGCCGGGGAGACGAAGCTGCTTGTGCGTCGTGGGCTGATCGAAGTGAAGGTTGAGGTGAACTTCGTTACACGAGGAACGATTCATCCGGTCAAGGCAGCGCAACTCACACCCAAAGCCAGCGAAGTTCTGCTGGCTGATCTGGAAGTGCCAGTCGTTTCGCTCGAAGACTTGTACGGTGGCAAGCTCGCCGCCGCTATGGATCGCCAGCACCCTCGTGACCTCTTCGACGTGATGCAGCTCTTTGAACACGAAGGAATCACACCTGGCATCCGGCAGGCGTTCGTCGTATACCTTGCAAGTCATAATCGGCCGATTCACGAAGTGCTCTTCCCGGCGAAGCGGGACATTGCGCAGGAGTACGACGGGAACTTCCGTGGCATGACGGTTGAGACGGTTGCACTCGAAGACTTGCTGGCCGCTCGTGATCGAATGCGCTCAGAGCTTCAAGGTGGATTGACTCCGGCAGAGCGGCGGTTCCTCATCTCCATCGCCCGGAACGAACCGGATTGGGGTCAACTCGATGCTCCCCACCTGGCCGAGCTGCCTGCAATTCGTTGGAAGCTCCAGAACCTCGCGCAGCTTGCGAAGAGCAATCCCGGCAAGTTCGAGGCTCAGGCTTCCACGCTGGAAAAGGCCCTCAGCTAAGAGTCAGTACCACGCTGCCCCGCACACCTCTCCACAGAGCAAAGTGCTACCAGAAGTGCCACCAAATTTTGTACAAAAGTGCCACCAGAGTGCCACCAGAGCAGAAAACGACTTTAGCGCCGTTGCGGCGTTTCGATCTAAGTATTTGATTTTATTGAGGTTTTTGGTAGCGATATCGGGGCTCGAACCCGAACTCTTCGCCTTGAGAGGGCGACGTGTTAACCAGTTACACCATATCGCCACTTTATGGGGGAGTGGCCGTCACTTGCGCGACTTTCCTACTATACCGCAGCATCGGCCGGATTCCAAATGCTTTGCTGTTGGGCTCTACATTCTAGCGATGCTTCATCTCAGCATCGCTAGAGTAACACCGGAACGAGAACTGCGCTCGTCAGAAGCGCCGGTCCACTGACGGTACAAAGCGGATACGACTTAGATCCCCAGACGCTTCACTTCGTCGTTGTAATACTTGCGGTACAGGATGTCCCACTCCTGCGTGCCTTCAAGAATGATGCGCTGCTGGGAGGTGATCTTCTGTCGTGCCGCGGCATCGATCTTCACTTCTTCCGCGAAAAGCTGTTCCAGAATTTTGCGCGCTTCCTGGCGGATCGTGTTGCGATCTTCGAGGAACTCCGCTTCGTCCGTTTCGGCGAGCGTATCGGCAATCACATGAGCAAGTTTGTTCACTTTATCGCGTGAAATGCGCATTACAGCACCGCCTTGTACTGCTGCACCAGGCGCAGCTTAATCTTCTTGAACATCTCGGGGTAGCTGGCGCCGACTTTGCTCATCTCGCCCTGCAGCTGCTCCAGGATGAGGCGAGCTTCTTCGTTGATGCGATCTTCCAGCGAAAGCTCGTCAATCAGGCCATTGTTGACGCGTTCTGCCAAAACGGCTGGCTTGTCAGTGCGTACGACCTTCGCTTCCTGAAGCCGGCGTATTACCTGCCGCGAGAGATATCCGACGTAATCCTTTGAGAAGAGCATGGGCAAGAGGAGGATAGCACGCTAGTTAGTTGCGCTTCTCTGCCCTTCTTTCCGCGTGGGCCAGATTGGCAGGATTGTCGTGTAGCAGATGCTCTACCGGTCGGTTGTTCAGCAGGTGTTCCTGCACGATCTCTTCCGCGTCTTTCGCCTTCACGAAGCTGTACCAGACGTTATCCGGATACACCACGCAAACAGCGGCGTGTTCGCACTGGTCCATACAACTGGTTTCCAGAACACGGACACGGCCTTTCAGCCCTGCATCCTTCACCAAGTCTTTCAGTTCATCCTTCAGTTTTTTGGAGCCTTCATTACGGCACGAAGGGCGCGAGGCGCTGGGGTCGCGCTCGTTGATGCATACAAGTATCTGCCGTTCCGGAACCGCCATCTTCCCATGCTAATGCCGCGCCGAAGTGAGACAATAGTACGGAAATGCACCCTGACGATCTGCTCGGCCTCAAAGACGACATGATTGCGTTCATCGCAGGTAACGGCCTGCGGACGGTGAATGCGTATGTTCCGGAAGATGTTCCCTCAGTCATGTTTGAGGAACACGGCCCCGACGCATGGAAAGACTTCGTAGAGCACGCAAAGGCCACAAACGTCGCCTTCGTCACGATGAGCGAAGTCGTGCTGGAGAAGCAGGACATCGAGATGCTCATTGAACGCACTCGCGTTCACCGCTTCCCGGACGAAGCCGGTCAGGACCTCGATGATGCGCAATACCTGCTCCAGCACATCGGCAAGACCGGATATCTGCAGATTGGCTTCGCCTACAACGGAATCATGTTCCTCTACGAGACGGCAACGGATTGGTATGACCGTTACCAGCAATGGATGGAAGCTGTAGCCGACCTGGGCAGCATTGTTCTGGATGACAGCGACGAAGACTAAATCCAGCAATGCCTGAATCAGAAGAAGAAATCGCAACGGCGCGAAACGCACGCTGGGTCCTTCCAGACGAACCCGGTGTGGAAGCGCACGGCCTTGCGGTGGCACTGGAACAACCTCTTTGGTTCGCGCAAACGCTCGTTTCCCGCGGTATTGAAACGCCAGCAGACGCCCGGCGTTTCCTTGTTCCGGACATAGCCGCATTGCACGACCCCATGCTGCTCTGTGGCATGAAGGAAGCCGTAGTGCGCGTGCTGCAGGCAGTCGCCAAGCGCGAACCCATCCTCATCTACGGCGACTACGACGTGGACGGCACCACCGCCACCGTACTGCTGAAAACGGCAATCGACCGCATCACGCCCGCCGGCGGTCCCTCGCTTGTGCGATATCACATCCCCCACCGCATTCGCGAAGGCTACGGCATACAGTCCAGCGTATTGGCTGAAGCCGCCACGCAGGGCATTCGCCTCGTGATCAGTGTGGACACAGGGATCCGCGCCTTTGCTGCGGCGGAAGAATCGAAGCGCCTTGGCCTGGACCTGATCGTCACGGACCACCATCTCCCTGACGGCATGCAGGGCATCCCGGAGGCCGTTGCGGTCATTAATCCCAACCAGCCCGGCTGCGACTATCCCTACAAAGAACTCTGCGGCGCGGCAGTCGCATTCAAACTTGCCCATGCCTTACTTCACGCCGCTACCAAACCAGCCACGGATCCCAACGCCTATCGCGCGGTCGACTTCCTGGCTCTCTGGGATAAGCTGCTTCCCTCGCTGCTGAAGCTGGTGGCCATTGCCACCATTGCGGATTCTGTTCCACTCACCGGCGAAAACCGTGTCATCGTTGCGCTTGGTTTAAGAGCACTCCGCGATCAGCGCCAGTCCGGCCTCCGTGCCTTGTTCGACCTCGCAGGCGTGGTCGCGGACGAGGAACGCGGACCGTCCGCCACCGACATCGCCTTCCGCGTTGCGCCGCGCATAAACGCAGCAGGACGCATGGATGTGGCTGCAGATGTCGTCCGCATGTTCCTGGCACGCACACCGGAAGAAGGAGCAGCGCTCGCCGCAAAGCTTCATCAACTCAACGAAGATCGTCGCAATGTGGAAGCCTCTGTACTGGCAACGTTAGAGACGCAGATGGAAGCTCTGCGTGCGGACGAACCCGCTCTCAGCAACATGGGCTGCCTTGTGCTTGATGGAGAAGGCTGGCATCGCGGCGTCATCGGCATCCTTGCCTCGCGCGTAGTCGAGCGGATGCGGCGTCCGGCATTAGTAATTGCGCATGAAGACGGGCAGGCCCACGGCTCAGGCCGCTCCGTCTCCGGGTTCCACCTGCTTGATGCCATCACGGCTGCTCATTCTGAAGAAGAGCCACTTCTCTTCGACCGTTTCGGTGGTCACGCACACGCTGTTGGCTTCTCTCTGCCCTCGGATCGAGTTCCTTTATTGCGTGAGCGCCTATCCGCGTACAGCACAGGCAAGCTCTCCTCAGCCATGCTGCAGGAACGCATTGCAATTGACGCAGAACTGCCTTCAGCGGAACTTAATCCCGACCTGATAAAGAAATTGCATCTGCTCGAACCATTTGGCCAGGGCAACCGGGAGCCTCTATTCCTGTCACGCGATTGCCAGGTGGAAGAAGCGCCAAAGACGCTCAAGGAACGCCACATTAAACTTCGTATCCGCATCTCACCGGAATCAACAGTGGACTGCCTGGGATGGAGCCGGGAGATCGTATGGCCAGAGAAGATTGCAGAAATGGGGATCATGTCGGGTTCACGAATAGATGTTGTGTATCGAGTGCGTGAAAATAGGCATCCACAGTTCGGTGGCGTGGAAATGGAACTCTGCGATCTACGGCTAACATCACCCACGACAACAAATTGAAGCGCCAACTGGGCAAGAGGCGTCCTATACAATGACGATTCGGGCATGAGCGAACAAGCAAGCGTTAATGGCGGCAAAATCGCAGTACGGATTCTGATTGTGGCAGTGGTCGTTGCGGCCCTTGTCTTTGGCATTCGCTACTTCACACGTAGCGAAGTGGAGATTCGTGCGGCGAAAGCCAGCTACGTTGATCTCATCAGCAATACCTCCACCACCGGCAAGGTTGAGCCCACCCAAAATTTTCAGGCGCACGCGCAGGAGCCCGGCAGTGTTCAAGCTGTCTACGTTCACAACGGACAGCAGGTTGCCTCAGGCACACTCCTTCTCAAGATGAGCTCCGCCACCGCGGAATCTCGTGTCGAAACGGCTCGCTCTGCCATCGCACAGGCACAGGCCGCGCAGGCAGACCTGCATAATGGCGGATCGAAGGACGAACGTATCGCCATCCTGGGCGATCTCGATCGTGCCAAGCTGCAGGTGCAGCAATCGCAGAAGGATCTCGCAGCACTACAAGCGCTTCAGGCACGCGGTGCAGCATCCACATCTGAGGTTGCGGCAGCGCAATCTCGCCTGTCCACTGCACAAAGCTCACTCAATTCGCTCCAGCAGCGTTCCACTTCGCGGTATTCCTCAACGGACCAGCAGCGTGTGCAGGCGCAATTAAACGACAGCCGCGCCTCCCTGGGTGCCGCCGAACAGCAACTGTCACAGGCGATTGTCCGCGCTCCGTTTGCCGGCACCGTCTACTCCCTTCCCGTGAAGGCGTATGACTTTGTAGGCGCGGGTGAAGAACTTATCCAGCTTGCCGACCTGAATCACATGCAGGTGCGCGCGTACTTTGATGAGCCCGAGATCGGCAAACTGAAAGTGGACCAGCAGGTCACCATCAAGTGGGATGCGCGCCCCAGCCAGTTATGGCACGGTCACATTGTTCGCACGCCAACCACGGTCATCACCTATGGAACGCGTAACGTTGGCGAATGCCTCATTTCTGTCGATGATGCCACCGGTGATCTCTTGCCCAACACAAATGTGAACGTAAGTGTCACCACGCAGGAAGTGAATCACGTTCTCAGCGTTCCCCGTGAAGCTCTTCGCACACAAGGCAGCTCGACGAACTTTGTGTACCTGATCCAGAAGGGTCAACTGGTGAAGCGGACTGTTGAAATCGGAAACTTCAACCTGTTGAATGTCCAGATCCTCTCCGGCTTGAAGGACGGCGATACGGTAGCACTGAATCCGACCAGCAGTTCCGTCGACCTGAAAGAGGGACTTCCGATCAAGGTTGTTCAGTAATGAAGCGTTCGCTCCAATTCGTAGCGCCGATCCTCCTGGCATCGTTGCATGCCACGGCTCAGGTTCCAGCGTCAGCAAAGACGGACGCGCACAATGGCCGTGTGGACAGCGCCCTTGCTGCAATCGCAAATGCAAAAAGTGCGGACGCGCAGTACCTTCGCTGCGAACTGTATAGCTCTATCGAAAATCGCGACCAGGCGATACAGGCATGTGAAGCCGCAACCGCAGCCGCGCCGAACAACAGCCTGTATCAACTGGAGCTCGCCCGCGTGTATGGCGACAAAGCAGATCATAGCGGTGCCTTCACCGGTATGCGTATGGTCGGCAAAATTCGCGGTTCCTTCGAGCGTGCAGTACAACTTGATGGCTCGAACATCGAAGCGCTGAGTGATCTAGGCCAGTTTTACGTGGAAGCTCCGGGCATTGCAGGCGGCGGCACAGACAAGGCAAAAGATCTCGTTACAAAATTGCAGCCGCTTTCCCCGGCACGCGCCCATCGCCTAAGCGCCATGATCGCCACAAAGAGCCACGACGACGCCATGGCTGAGACAGAATACAAGGCAGCACTGGCGGCTGGTCATACACCAGAGGCATGGGTCGATCTGGCGCGTTTCTACCGCAACCGCAAACAGTACGACGCCGCAGAAAATGCAGCACGATCCGCAATCCAGATAGATAAAGCGCACGGCCCCGACACATTCGACGGGGCGAAACTGCTTCTGCAGATGCATCGCAGCGTTCCCGTCGCACAGGCGGCTCTGCGCAGCTATCTGGCCACACCGCAGGAACACGTTGCAGCGTATGCACAGGCGCACGTACAGCTTGGCGATAGTCTGAAAGAATCCGGCGATACCGACAGCGCACAGAAGGAATATGCCGCTGCTCTGGCGCTGGCCCACGACTACGAACCGGCACGGAAGGCCGCCGGAAAATGAAGATTTCTTGTCTCCTCATCTCGTCTGTATTGCTCTGCTCTGCCACCACAGCGCAAGGCCAGGTATCACTGTCATCTGCGGTGAACCTCGCTCTTAAGAACAGCCCCAAAGTTCGTATAGCCAAGGCTGATCTCGACAAAGCCCGGGCTGGCCACAGCGAGTCACGCGACGCGTATATTCCCGTTGTCTCCACCACCACGGGCTATGGCCAATCCACCGGCGCTCCGCTCGGGGTTCCCATCATCTTCTCCATCAGTGCGCAGAGTCTTCTCTTCTCGTTCTCTCAGAAGGATTACATCCGCTCCACCAACGAAGCCGTCAAAGCCGCCGAACTGTCATTGCACAATGCGGAAGTCGAGGTCGTGGAAGATACGACCAACACCTACCTCGCGCTGGACTATGCGACAGAACGCAGTCATGTCCTCCAACAATCGCTCGGCTATGCAGATAAGCTCGTGAACGTCACAACGGATCGTATCTCCCTCGGCGTAGACCCCAAGGTAGAACTTCCAAAGTCACGTCGTACCGCTACGCAAATTCGTCTGCAGCAGCTTCAGGTACTGGATGATATTGCTGCCAACCGCCAGCATTTGGCAGAACTCACTGGCCTTCCCGCGGTCTCGTTTACTACTGATCGCACCAGTATTCCCGTCTATCAGGCCAAGCCGTCCATCACCACCGAGGACCCAGATTCGGTTTCAGACAGTGACGGGATCAAAGCTGCCTTCGCAAACGCCAAGTCAAAACAATATATTGCCTTCGGCGACAAGCGTTATCTACTGCGGCCGCAAGTGGTCTTGGCGGCGAACTACAGCCGTGTTGCCATAGGCCTGTCTTCGTATGCCTCCTATTACCCCCGTTTTGGCGGCACCCCGGATAATCCCAACAGCGAGAACTCCTTCAGCTTTGGCCTGCAGTTCAACATTCCGTTGCTGGACATGGCGCATCGCGCCAAGGAACGCGGCTCAGCCGCTGATGCCGTCCGAGCCTATGCCGACGCCGACCTGCAACGCGCCGTGTACCGCGAAGGCCGAGCCAAACTACAGAACGCCGCTCGCGAGCTCGATCTACGCGCCCAACTGGCACGAGATGACCGAGAAATCGCCGAAGATCAGCTTGAAACGCTGCAACTCCAGTTGAATCAGCAAGGTGGCAATAATCAGGGCCCTCAGATCACACCGAAGGATCAGCTGAACGCGCAGCTCCAGGAACGCCAGAAATACCTCGATGTACTTGCTGCGGATCTCCAATTGCGTCAAACCCAGGTGAACGTAATGCGCCAGACCAACACACTCGGAGACTGGATTCTGAGCGCAGTGAGCGGAAACAGCAGCACCGTCACACCGTCAATTCCGCCGGTAGCGGGCACAAATACGCCGGGTGTGCCCGGAACGGCGCCTTCGGGCGCTTCCACATCACCGCTTCCCCAGGCCCCTGGACGCTAAAAACCCCTAACTTCCCCGCCTGGGAACACCTGCGGGTTCCCTTGTCTGAAAAGCATCGCTCGGGGTGAAGAAATGGTAAAATCGGAGCTATTGCCATGGTATTGAAGACACTGCTTCTGAACCCGCCCTCCTTCGAAAACTTCGACGGCGGCGCCAGCTCACGTTGGCCCGCGACCCGCGAGATTGAGTCCTACTGGTATCCCGTATGGCTCGCCTATCCCGCAGGCATGCTCGAAGGCTCGCGCCTGCTCGATGCTCCGCCGCACCACGTCTCGGCGGAAGAGACCATCGAGATCGCCAAGGGCTACGAGTTCCTGGTTCTCTTCACCTCCACCGTGGGCTGGGCGGGTGATCACGCTCTGGCGCAGGCCATCAAAAAGGCCAACCCCACCATCAAGATTGCCTTCGTTGGACCGCCGGTCACCACTGACCCCGAGCGCGCTCTGAACGAGTGCAGCGCCATCGACTTCATCTGCCGCCGCGAGTTCGACTACACCATCGTCGAATACGCACAGGGCAAGCCGATCAACGAGATTCTCGGTCTCTCCTATAAGGATGAGAACGGCGTTATCCAGCACAACCCGGACCGTCCGCAGGTCGAAGACCTGGACGCAATGCCCTGGGCCACCAAGATCTACAAGCGCGACATGGACGTCACGCGTTACAACGTGCCGTTCCTGCTGCACCCCTACATCTCGCTGTACAGCACACGTGGCTGCCCGGCGCAATGCACATTCTGCCTCTGGCCGCAGACGCTATCCGGCCACGCATGGCGCAAGCGTTCCACTGACGACGTCGCTGCTGAGTTGAAGTGGGCTAAGGAGAACTTCCCCCATGTGAAGGAGTTCTTTTTCGATGACGACACCTTCAACATCCAGAAGGAACGCACCATCGAGCTCTGCGCAAAGCTGAAGCCGCTCGGCATCACGTGGTCCTGCACCAGCCGTACCACCACGCACCGCGACACGCTGAAGGCCATGAAGGAAGCGGGCTGCCGCCTGCTCATCGTGGGCTTTGAGTCTGGCGATCCGCAGATTCTCAAGAACATCAAGAAGGGTTCCACCGTCGAGCGCGCACGCGAGTTCGTGAAGGACTGCCATGATCTCGGTCTGATCATCCACGCAGACTTCATCCTCGGCCTGCCGGGCGAGACGAAGGAATCCATTCGCAACACCATCAACTTCGCCAAGTCGCTCGACTGCGAAACCATTCAGGTCTCCGTGGCCCACGCATACCCCGGAACTGAGTTCTATGAGTTCGCCGAGAAGCACGGCTACATCACCAACGAAACCATGAACGACGGTGGTGGCCACCAGATGGCTCACATCGAGTACCCTGGCCTGCCCACGGAGTACGTCATGGAGATGGTGCACAAGTTCTATGACGAATACTACTTCCGCCCGAAGGCCGCGTTCCGCGTGGTTTGGAAGGCAATCGTAAACCGCGACGTTCCCCGCCTGTACGTTGAAGCAAAGAGCTTCATGAAGCTCCGCAGCCAGCGCAACAAGGCAGCGCGCGCCAAGAAGGAAGAGAACGCACTGAAGCAGCAGGAATCAGTCAGCATGAACGCGTAAGCGTCATCTGTAAACACACGGAAAAGCCTCCTTCGGGAGGCTTTTCTCTTGCCCGTCCAACCACCCAACGCTACAGTCTGCTTATGCGGTTCCGGACCATGTTCTCCGAACAGGCGATGTGGCAATGTATGATGGCCCTCCTGTGGCTCTACATCACCTCTTCCCGCGTCAGGCACGAACATCCAGGGCATCCCTTTCAAAGTGCCTTCGACATCACATGCCTTGTGATTTTCTACCTGGCGGTAGCATTCAACCTCTGGATCATTTTCTTTGCATACGTGGAGATTGATGGCGGGTTCCTCAAAATAACTACGGTGCCATTTCGCTCGCGCATGATTCCGCTTCTCAGTGTTGTGAGCGCCGATCATGCGCATACGAAGTACCTCAGGCTCAGGAAATACTCCGTAGAACTGGGGATCGCGCCTTTGGGAGCTGAAGTCTATCCACACAGGTACATGACGCTGAGAATGCCGGAAGCCGACCAATTCCTACAGGCCATCCAACCTCACCTTCCCATGCACTACTGATCTGTTCGTGGCTTTCTTTGAGGCGTTTCTTTTCGCTTGCGTATAAGCCAAACCCACATGACGATGCCATCATGACCTTCCGAGTGATCAACAATGGCGGCCTCACTCAGATTGTCATCTCTTTTGCATGGGTTCTCTTTGGCGCAGACCAGCTCGCTGGTCATTCGCGCTACAACCATTCGTACGGCCGTTGGCTGACCGTACTCACACTCACGCTGTGGCTGATCTGCCTCTTTGTGAATGTGTTGTTTTACTTTCGGGGTGAAGCTCAGTTCACTCAGCATTCTCTGCGTATCCGCCGAAGCTTACGTTCCGTCTTTATCCCCTACAGTTCCATCGTCTCCTTTAAGCAGGCGCGCGATGCCAAAGGAAGGCTAAAACAGAATGTAGTGGAGCTCGAAGTATCTGAGCTCTCCCGCGAAATCTATCCACACCAGTACAAGGAACTCCACCTGAAAGACATGCCAGGCTTTCTCGCCGCATTGCAACAGTACGTCCCACAGCAATCCTGAGTCGATTCCCTCCCGATACAATCAAATGTGTCGATGTCTCACCGCCTCAAATTCTCGCAATACCTCATGCTCGTGTTCATCATGCTGGGCGCATCCGTGGGCGACGCCCTCCTCAGCCGCGGCATGCGTGAAGTCGGCCCTGTCTCCTTCGCTCATCTTGGCCTCTTGCTACACGCCCTGCTCAACCCATGGGTGATCGCAGGCATTGCAGTGCTCATCAGCTTCATGGGTAGCTACATGACCGCGCTGTCGTGGGCTGATCTCACCTTCATTCAGCCAGCAACGGCCTTTGGCAATGTGGTCACCGCTCTGATCGGACGTCTCTGGCTGCATGAAGCCATCACCCCCACACGCTGGGCTGGCATTGCCTGCATCGTTATCGGCGTGGGCTTCGTAGCGAACGGCCCTTCGAAGACAGAACACAAACATACGGTCGCGTTAACAGGAGGCGAAGGCGCATGACGCATCTTTCAGCCGACACCGTGATCACGATTGTTCTGATGGTTGCTGGCGCCACCGTAGGCGAAACGCTCATCTCCGCCGCCATGACTCGCGTTGGTGATCTGGATGAAATCCGCGCGAAATCCGGACTCATCGGCGCGATCAAGGCGGTTGTTTCCTCGCCTTATCTCATCGGCGGCATCACCTGCATGGCCATCAGCTTCTTCTCACTGCTGTTCGCTTTGTCAGGAGCCGACCTCAGCCTGGTAGCCCCTGCGACCAATTCGCTTACCTTCATTGCAACGGCAATTGCCGCAAAGTTCTACCTGAAGGAAAACGTGGATCGTCGCCGCTGGCTTGCGGCCGTCTTTGTAGCCGCAGGCGTTGCTCTGCTGACCCGCTAAACCTGGAATCAAAACCCGTTTTACTGCACCGTGACGGACACGGCCGCAGTACGGCGTGCCGACACCGGAGCATTCACAGCCGTTCCCGTCACCTGGAACGTCAATGTCCCCAGCGGCGTGCCTGAATCGGTTGTTCCACCACCGTTATTCGATGTGGAGTCTTCGCCGCAGCCGCCGCTCATCAATCCAACTGCCAGCAGAAGCATTAGCAACGCAGCCACGCGCCGTCTGCGTCCTCCCATCATCAACAGTGCAAACACGCCCGCAGCCGATGCACCCATCGCAATGCGACTGGCACTCTTCGAAGATACTGCTGCCTTGGTCGTGGTGATCGTAATCACCGCAGTCGAGCCCGTAGTAACGCTCGCCGGATTAATGGAACAGGTCGTCTCCGTATCAGCCGGAGCCGTGCATCCCAGCGCAATCGTTCCGCTGAAACTGCTGACACCTGCAACAACCAGGTTGATCTGCGCCGAACCGCCCTGCGAAACCGTTACCGAAGAAGGCGTGAAAGACATCGAGAAGTCGCCCATGTTCACAGCAATGGCCGCAGCCGTCTCTTTGTTAAATGCTGTATCGCCCGAATAAATCGCGAAGATGCTATGAGAACCCGCCCGCAATCCTGTCGTGGAAAGCGAAGCATACGAAGTGTTCAAGCCGTTCGACAGCAAAGAGGCACTTCCAAGATTCACAACAGAGCTGCCGTATGTGTCGTAGAAGGTCACCGTGCCGGAAGGCACCAGCGTTGCAGTGGATATGCTGGCCGTAGCAGTAGCAGTCAGCGTGATGTTCTGCCCCACAATGCCATTCGTCGTACTCGACGTCACGGTCACCACAGCATCCAGCGGCAGCGGCAACACCGTGACCGCGTCAGACGTACTGCCATTCCAATTCGTATCGCCGCTGTAGATCGCCGTCACAGTCATCGACGTAGCAGAAGTAAACGTCACCGAAGCGGTAGCAACTCCATTCGCAACCGCTCCCTTTCCCAGAAGCTTATTGTTTGCGTAAAAGCTCACGGTACCGCTGTAGGTATATGTGCCCGTGCCAGTACCGGAGTTCGCAACGGTAGCGGAGATACTCACCGGCACACCAGCCTGAGGCGAAGAAGGCGCACCTGTAATCGTCGTCTTCGTATTACCCTGCGTTGTCGTCAAACTCACCGACGCTGTATTGCAGGTGATGTTCGTATTGCAGGTGACCGTGATGGTGTACTTACCCGGCGGCGGCACAGGAAACGCAATGCTCGCCGTCGACGTCGTTGCACCCACACCAGTCGCTGTCAGCGTGCCGGTATAGGTGCCGTTGTTGCCGCTAACCGTCGCAGTCACCGTGCCAGCCGGCGCAACACTGCCGCTCGACGCCGACGCATTCACGGTGATGTTCGCGTTATACCCATACGGCACTGACCCAGTTGGCGAAATCGTGGCCGTAATCGTCGCCGTCACCGGCGTAATCGTAATCGTCAAAGCAGGCGAACTGGTCGACGCCGCGTAATTCGTATCGCCGCCATACGTTGCAGTCAGCGCATGGCTACCCACCGTCAACGTGCTGATCGCAATGCTCGCAGAGCCTGCGCTTAGCGTACCTGTCCCCACCACACCGCTCGCATCGCTGATCGTGACAGTACCACTGGGAGCAGTTCCCGCTGTCACATAACTCGACGGTGTCACCACCACATTCAACGTGAAGCTGGTGCCATACGCGCCCGTGTATCCGGACGAAGAAGTCAACGCAGTCGAAGTCGTGATCAGCGTCGTCGTCGCATCCGCCGTCACCGCATTCGAAGTTGCCGAATTGAAATTCGTATCACCGCCATACACCGCGGTCAAAGTATGCGTCACGGTCGAAGTAACAAACGGACGCACGTTTGTAGAAGACGATGTCGATGTCCCCGTCGTAGCCAGCGAACCCGCGAACGTAGCAGCACCACTGGCATTCAGCGTGCCGGTTCCAATCTTCGTGGTCCCATCCATGAACGAAACCGTTCCGGTTGCAGCCGTCGATGACGTACTCGTCACCGCCACACTCAGTCCCACAGTCCCATCCGTCGGCGACGACGCAGTCTTCGTCAGCGTCACCGTCGGCGAAATCTTGCTCGTATCGATCGCATTCGAAGTCGCTGTATTGAAGTTCGTATCGCCCACATAAACAGCAGTCAGAATGTACCCGGTACCGGACGTGTAGCTACCCGAATAGGTTCCAACACCGGAAGCATTCAGAGTTGCCGTACCCAGCGTCGTGCTGCCATCCAGAAACTGCACAGTTCCCGTTGGAATAGTGGACGTCCCGGAAGGAGGCGTCACCGTCGCAGACAAACTCGTCCCCGCCGTGACCACGGCCAACACCACACTCGGTGTCACCTTCGTCGTGGCATTCGCAGTAGCAGTGGCAGTGTTGTAATTCCCATCACCACCAAACGTCGCCGTCACAACGTGTGTCGTTCCGCTACCCAACGCACCGGTGTAAGTCGCCACACCAGAGCTATTCAGAGTGCCGTTTCCAATCGCCGTTCCGTTATCCAGGAACTGCACAGACCCCGTAGGAGCAACCGTCCCAGTCCCCGCCGTCGTCGGCGCAGCCACCGTAGCGGTCAACACCGCAGCAGACGAAGTCCCGGTCTGCGTCAGCTTCATCGAGGGCGCGCCCTTGCCCACGGTCACAGAAAAAGTGATCGGTGTATAGCAGGAGAAGCTCGCATCCGTAGTGCAATTCGCCTGGAAGTTAAACGTCCCCGCATTCGTAGCCGGAACACTCACACTCGCCGTCGCCTGTCCGCTCGTCGACGCTCCCAGCGTCCCCGTAAATGAGCTCGACGCTATCGCCGTCCCATAGGGCCAAACCGTCACCGTGCCCGACGGCGTACCAACACCACTGGTAGAGGAAACGCCCACCGACACCGCCATGGTCGTTCCCACTAACGGCGTGCCATTCACACCCGCAACCACCTTCGCGGCCTCGGCCCCGATCGTCGCCGTATCGACATTTGTGGTGCTACTCGCGTACGTGCTATCGCCGTTGTACGTGCCGTAGAACCCGTACTGACCGCCAGCAAGGCTACTGGTCGAATACGTCGCAACGCCATTCGTCATCGCGGCTGAACCCAGCGTCCCGCCCTGAGCACTGGCAAATGTAATCGTGCCCGTCGGTGTTCCAGAACCACCAGTAATGGTCGCTGTCAGCGTAATCGTCTGCCCGTGCGTTAGGTCTCGTGACGACAGCACAATCACAGAGCTCAGCGGATTCGTCGAACCGACAGCAAGCGCTTTGACCAGTTTGTCTACATTGACCGTGCCTAAACCATCCAATGCAGCCCAAGTGCCATCAGCCACAGAAGCATCGGCATGCGTAAACACACCCGGCTCTGGCGCCACCTGGTAGAACCGCGACGCAATCTCGCCCTGCCGACCGGAAGTCGTCGTTACAGACGTCAGCCCAGTCGCCAACGCGGCAACGTCCGTCACAGCCGCATCAGGCGTGGCTCGCAATCCATCCGCAGGCAATCCCTGAGCAGCCTGCCAATCCGGCCTTGGCGTCTCATCGTCAGAGTCGTCCGCAGCCGTAGCTCCCTTCACAATCAGCAGCGCGCGTTCCGGCACCAGCGAATCCGAAGCACCAGTCAGAACCACCGTCTGCCCCTGCGCCGCAGCCTGCTCCAGAACGGTAGACAACTCTTCCGTAGAAACAGAGCTCTTCGATAGGTCAGCCGTCAGAATCGCAGACGCATTCGCATCCACAGAGCCAGCAAGAGTCGCCACAGCTTCAACTGAAGCCACCGTCGCATCCAGACCAGAAACCGACTCCACAGCACTCGCCAACGCATCCGGAACGCTCGGCGTGCCCGTTACAGTAACCGCATCGCCCGCCGCCAGCGCCATCCGATGCAACGACACCGCGAAGGCCGTCTCCGTCTGCCGTGCCGTGCCGCTCACGTTCAGTCGCATGCCACCCGCCGCAACCGACGTCACCTGCAATCCCTGAGATTGCAGCCATGTCGTCACCTGCGCCACGGCATCTGCAGAAGGCGCAAATCGTTTTGCGAACGCATCCGGAGTCAGCCACTGGTGATACTGGCTATTTCCCTTGGTCCGAACGTCTGACAGGAACGCGTCCAGATCCGCCTGCTGCGCCGCCGTCCGCTTCAGCGTGATGGAAATCGAGGGGATCT
This sequence comes from Terriglobus roseus, assembly GCF_900102185.1. NCBI lineage: Bacteria > Pseudomonadati > Acidobacteriota > Terriglobia > Terriglobales > Acidobacteriaceae > Terriglobus > Terriglobus roseus. Next base: position 2,119,745 of record NZ_LT629690.1, read on the forward strand.
TCTGCGAATCCGCAACCTCACCCGAATCCGTGCCCTGCAATGCGGCACTTCGCACCTGTGGCAGCGCCGTTCGTCCATCCTGAGCAAAGGCGACGCCCGGAAGCATCCCCAGCAACGCCACTTGAAGCAGCACACGAAAACCGGCAGGTGTCACACAACGGAAAGATGGCATCAGTGGCATAAAGGGGATGACAACATAGTTTCCCCCGCCAGTCCTCCTCAAGGCAAGCCTCTCTCTTTTCAAGGGATCGCAATCCCACGAAGGCGTTTCACGTCGTAGCATCAGGACATGAACCACTTCGGCATTGTCATCATGGCTGCGGGTAAAGGTACCCGCCTGAAGAGTGCGCTCCCCAAGGTCCTCCACACCGTCGGCGGCAAGGCTCTGCTGCTGCACGTCATCGACGCAGCAAAGACCGCCGTTACCGCTGAAAACATCCTTGTCGTTGTGGGCCATCAGGCAGACCGCGTCGAAGCAGCCGCCACCCCCACGGGTGTGCGCTTCGTCCTCCAGCCCGAACAGCTTGGCACCGGCCACGCTCTCCAGTGCGTACAGCAGTGGTTTCATGCCAACAAAATCGCACCGCCAGAAAATCTTCTCGTCCTCTCCGGCGACGTCCCGCTCATCCGCCCGGAGACCATCGAAGAGCTGCGCGACACGCATCTGCGCGAACACGCTGCCATGACCATCCTCACGGCCATCCCGGATGACCCCACAGGCTACGGCCGCGTCCTGCGCAAGCAGGATGGCTCCGATGATGTCGCCGGCATCATCGAACAGAAGTCGCTCTCCGATGACATGCTCGCCACGCCGGAGCGCCTGCGCGAGATCAACAGCGGCATCTACGCCTTCGACACGCAGAAACTCTTCGATCGCCTTGGTCGCCTGCAGAACACCAACTCCTCCGGCGAGTTCTATCTCACGGACGTCGCGGCCATGATGGTCAACGATGAAGAACGCGTCATCGCCATCCCCGCTGATTCCGTCGACGAAGTCCTCGGCGCCAACACCATCGCGGAAATGATGCACCTCGACGCCAGCCTTCGCGAACGCACCACAACGAAGCTGATGGCTCAGGGCGTAACCATCTTCCGCCCCGAAACCGTCACCATCGACGCCAGCGTGGAAGTCGCCGCAGACACCGTTCTGGAGCCATTCACCCAGCTTCTCGGAAAAACCAAGGTCGGCCCCAACTGCCGCATCCGTTCTTACTCGGTTATTGAAAACTGCGTTGTCGGTGAAGGTGTTCTCATCCGCAACGGCAGCATCCTCACCGATTCCATCATTGGTGACGGCGCACAACTCGGCCCCTACTGCCACATCCGCCCGGAGAGCCACATCGGCGCAAATGCCCACGTCGGCAACTTTGTGGAGACAAAGAAAACCACGCTCGGCGAAGGCTCCAAGGCCAACCACCTCGCCTATCTCGGTGATGCGGTCATCGGCACCGGCTCCAACATCGGCGCAGGCGTCATCACCTGCAACTACGACGGCGTAAACAAGCACCGCACCACCATCGGCAACGGCGTCTTTGTAGGGTCTGACTCAACTCTGGTCGCGCCGCTCACGGTAGAAAGCGGAGCGTACATCGCTGCGGGAAGCAGCATCACCGAAGACGTTCCTGCGGACGCACTCGCACTCGCACGCGCACGCCAGGTAACCAAGCCGGACTGGGCAAAGCGCAAACGCGAAGCCTTGCAGGAAGCCCGCAAGGCCCACACCTAAACCAGTTTGTATTGCGAAAAACAAAGAGCCGGTGACCGCTTAAAGCGAAGTCATCGGCTCTTCGCTCACAAAAGTCGTACCGTCCGGCAACTCCGAAACAATCCACACGCCACGGAACGCACCACGTAGTTCGGGATAGGCAGCCACAATCGCCTTTGCGGCAGCGGCATTCCGCGCGTGCGATGCCACAGGATCATTCAGCGCAGTATCGGCTTTCACATGCGCCAGCACGTCCAGTCCGCCATTTGCCGGAGCATTCTCAGCACCGAACGAAGTCACACGGACCTCCGTGCCCTTCCCATCACCAATCACCAACGGCTGTTGCGCGCTCACACCGGAAGACAACGCTGGCGGCGCAGCCTTCGTGCGCTCCTCCTGCAACTTGTCCAGGTGAGTGCTCGAAACAAACGAAACGGGCTTCAGAAGCTGTTCAGCCGCTGAGTAATAGACATACGCATTCCAGGCCTGCTTCTTCGCCGCATAATCTCGCGCCGTTTTCCAGTACCAGAGCCCGTCATGGCCAGCCACAGTCGTGGCACGCGGGAACAACCCACCCAACTGCCACTGTCCCGGGGCACTCTCACGCATCAGCAGTGACACCTGCCATGGTTCCGCAACACCCACCGTGTTCAGCACCACCAAACCGTATTTGCCCGGCGGCAGCGATGGAATCAGAAAACTTGTCTGTGAAGCGCCACGATTCAGGCTGCAAAAGAACTGCGCGTCCTGCGAATCTCCCCGCAACGACGAGGCATCCAGCAACCACACAGACTCCGGCGAAAATTTCGCGCCCTGCAGATGCGAAGCCGACCGCTGCATAACTCCCGCAATGCCCGAGAAGTCGCTGGCAAACTGCGGCATCGTCTGTGCCTTCACACCGTCGGCATTGTTTGCCGAAGCCAATGTCGCAATATTCTCCGCCGCGCGTATCATTCCATCACGAACGGTAGGGTCCATCGCTGCCTGCGTCGTGCAGGTTTCCGCAAACAGTGGGGCTGCCCCAAACAGAAGCACCGGCAGCCATCGAACAAATCGCATCGTAACTTTCATGGACCTCAGCAACGGCAATCCCTCGCCGTGGTTGCTAGTCTAGTACAGACGTTCTTCCAGCCATCGTGTGAGCCACATGGCATTGCGAAACGTCTTACCGGAGGAATGGCAATGCGATCCACGGCTATCACGCTCTTCCTCCTCTGCGCGCCCGTCCTCGGTGCGCAGACGGCCCTTCCTGCAACGTCGCCCACGCAGTCTGTCTCTGATCTGCCCTCTGCGCATCCAAACGCGGTTGCAGCAGTCGCGGGCGCAGAAACCAAAGTCACGTGGAACGGATCGCTGCTCACCGTGGAAGCAAGCGGCGAAGCCATGCCGGAACTGCTGGGCCGAGTGGCACGCGAAACCGGCATGAAAATCACCGGCGGCGTCCCGGACGAACGCATCTACGGCAAATACGGCCCCGCCCCAGTGCAAACCGTTCTTGCCCAACTCTTTGACGGTCTGTCCATCAACATGATGCTGGTGAACGAAACCGCCACCAAGCCCAAAGAGTTGCTACTGACAGCACGGACAGGCGCTGCAACGCCACCTTCCATCCGTCAGGTGGTACCCGATTATCCGCAGTACCGGCCGCGCCAGGCCCAAACACCGCCGCCGCCCATGCCGCCGGCAAACCCCACGCGACCGCCCCAGCAGACCCCACCGACCCAGCATGCCGAGCAATCCCCAACCAACGGATCGCAACAGGCCTTCCCGTCGCTGGCGCCGCCTCCGGCAGAAAATACCGCGTTCACCAATAACGGCAACACCGATACCACCTCTTCGAACACCACAAACAATGGCAGCAGCACGACCAATGGCAGCACTCCGGACAGCAGCCAGTCGCAGTCTTCCAGTGGCATGAAAACCCCGGAACAGATCTTCGAAGAGTTAAGAAAGCGCCAACAGCAGCAGCAGAATCCCCAGTAAACGCAGAAAAGGCGGCTCATAAAAGCCGCCCGTCGAGGGGATGAAAGATTTCTAAAGGTTTAAGCCAGATCGGTGGCTGCTGCCATCCGCGCCGCCTCGCGCTGTGCAATCCGCTGCTGGGCGACCTGGATGGAATGAATCCGGAACACGTGGAACATGCCCACGCACAGTCCGTATGCCAGAAGAACACCAAAGCTAAGGCTTGCCAGAACTGCACACACCAACATCAACGTCGTCACTACCGTTTACTCCTGTCCTGAAAGCGATGCAATCAAAGTACCAACCTGCGACTAGGCCTTCTAATCTCAGGCAAATTCAGTCATAATCCACAGTTCTGATGCGCGGAAGTACCTATGCGGATACCCGCTCTCCGTTCGTCTTCCTCGCGTGAACGCAACTCTTCCAGTATGCCGCATGAGCAAGACTGGCGCGGATAAAGTACCCTAGAATATGCGGCCTAATACCGCCGCCACACGCTATGAGCATCTCCCAAATTACAGTACGCGGCGCGCGGCACCACAACCTCAAAAACATTGACGTCACCATCCCTCGGAACTCCCTGACCGTGGTCACGGGGCTCTCTGGATCGGGAAAAAGTTCCTTGGCGTTCGATACAATTTACGCAGAGGGCCAGCGGAGGTACGTAGAAACTCTCTCCGCCTACGCACGGCAATTCCTCGACCAGATGGAGCGCCCGGACGTCGATTCCATCGACGGCCTCTCCCCCGCCATCTCCATCGAGCAGAAAACCACCTCGCGCTCCCCACGTTCCACCGTCGGCACCATCACGGAAATCTACGACTACCTGCGCCTCCTCTGGGCCAGCGTCGGCAAGCCCCACTGTCCCCAGTGCGGCCACGAAATCAGCCGTCAGTCCGCCGACCAGATCGTGGAACGCATCGTCGCGCTCAAACCCGGCGAACGCATCACCGTGCTTGCGCCCATCGTCCGGGGCCGCAAAGGCGAGTTCCGTGAGGAACTCGAATCCCTCGACCAACAGGGCTTCCGGGTCCGCATCGACGGCGAGATCACGGAAGTCACCGAAGGGATGCGCCTCGAAAAGCGCAAGAACCACACCATCGAAGCCATCGTCGACCGCGTCATCCTCAAGCTCGACGCCGAAGGCAAGCCCGACACCCGCCGCCTCGAATCCTCCGTCCAGAAAGCTCTGCAGATGGCCAACGGCCTCGTCATCATCGCCATTCACGGCATGGACGAGACGCTGTACTCCACCTCCATGGCCTGCCCCGACTGCGGCATCAACGTACCCAAGCTCGAGCCGCGTTCCTTCTCCTTCAACTCCACCTACGGCGCCTGCACCGAATGCAACGGCCTCGGCAGCATTTACGACTTCGATCCCGGCAAGACCATCACGGACTGGTCGAAGCCTCTGCTGGATGGCGCGATGGGTCCAGGCTCAGGCTCCGCATATCTGCTGCGCCTGATCAAGCTCTTCGCCGACAAGAACAAGATCAACCTCAAAGTCCCCTTCGAAGACCTCCCGGAAGCGCACCAGAAACTGCTGCTCTACGGCCCGCCACGCGCCGAAGCCGGACGCACCGGCTTCCATGGGATCTTCGGCTACCTGCGCGACACCCTAGAAGAGTCCAAGTCCGATGCCTTCCGTGAGTACTACATGCAGTACATGTCCGCGACGGAGTGCCCTGCCTGCAACGGCAAACGCCTCCGCCCGGAATCACTCGCCGTCAAGGTCGATAGTCAGTCCATCAGCGACTTCACCTCGCTCTCGCTCGATGACGCCATGTCCAAGGCGAGGACCTTCCACTTCACAGGACGTGAGAAGCTCATCGCCGACCGGCTGCAGAAGGAAGTCATCGAGCGCCTCGAGTTCCTCAACGCCGTAGGCCTCAGCTATCTCTCGCTCAACCGCAGTGCGGCAACGCTCAGCGGTGGTGAAGGCCAGCGTATACGTTTGGCCACGCAGATTGGCTCGCGTCTACGCGGCGTCCTGTACGTGCTCGACGAACCCAGCATCGGCCTCCATCAGCGCGACAACATGAAGCTCATCGCCGCAATGGAGAACCTCCGCGACCTCGGCAACACCGTCCTCGTCGTCGAACACGATGAAGACACCATCCGCAAGGCCGACTATGTACTCGACCTTGGTCCCGGTGCGGGTAAGAATGGTGGCCATCTCATCGGTGCGGGTACGCCCGAGCAGATTGCGGCGAACACGGAGTCGGTTACTGGCAAGTACATCTCCGGCGAGATCGATATCCGCAGTAACGACGCTCCCCGCGCTCTCAGCGGCAAGGAGATCGTTGTTCAGGGTGCGCGCGGACATAACCTGAAGAACGTCACCGTTGGCTTCCCTCTCGGTGCGCTTGTGGTCATCACGGGCGTCAGCGGCAGTGGCAAGAGCACGCTGGTGAACGACACACTCTATCGTGCGCTGGCGAAGCATCTGTATCGCAGCAAGGAAGAGCCACAGCCACACAACCGCATCACCGGCATTGAGCAGATCGACAAGGCAGTCGAGATTGACCAGTCGCCGATTGGGCGTACGCCGCGTTCTAACCCGGCGACTTACACGGGTGTGTTCACGCAGATACGCGACTACTTCGCCATGCTGCCTGAGAGCCGCGAACGCGGCTACAAGTCCGGACGCTTCTCCTTCAACGTGCAGGGTGGCCGATGCGAAGGCTGTCAGGGCGACGGTCAGCGCCGCATCGAGATGAACTTCCTGCCTGACGTTTACGTGTTGTGCGATGTCTGCAACGGCCGTCGTTACAACCAGGAAACGCTCTCGGTAAAGCTCAACGGTTATTCCATCGCTGACATCCTTGACCTCTCCATCTCTGACGCGCTGGATGTTCTCGGTGATATTCCCAACATCAAGCAGAAGCTGCAAACGCTCGTTGACGTAGGCCTTGGCTATGTTCACCTCGGCCAGTCAGCAACGACGCTCAGCGGTGGCGAAGCGCAGCGTATGAAGCTGGCGAAGGAACTCTCCAAACGCCAGACAGGACGCACGCTTTATCTGCTGGATGAACCCACAACAGGTCTGCACTTTGACGATGTTCGCAAGCTGCTGGAAGTGCTGCAAAAGCTTGTAGATCTTGGCAATTCTGTTCTTGTGATTGAGCACAATCTCGACGTCATCCGCAATGCCGATTACCTCATCGACATGGGCCCTGAAGGCGGTTCAGGTGGTGGTACGGTGGTGGCGTCGGGTACGCCGGAGCAGGTTAGCAAGGTGGCTGCGTCGCATACGGGGCAGTTCCTGGCCAAGCTGTACCGCGAGCGTCCTGGCAGTGAGCGTGCGCCTGCACCGGCTTACGTGGAGCCTGTGGTGGTGAAGACCGAAGTGGCAAACCCCACCAAGTTCGCACCTTCGGCGGAAGAACGTGCTGCGCGCCGCAAGGCTGCGGCCAAGAAGTCTGCCGAGAAGAGCAAGGCCAAGAAGGCCGCTGCCAAAGCTGCTGCGAAGACGGCCACAAAAACGGCTATAAAGACTAAAGGGAAGAAAGCCGAGTGACCGAACCACAACCGAATGATCCAGGCGTTACGCACGAGGGCTTCCGTCCGGAAGACCACTTCGTCATTCGCTCACAGAGCGATGAGGCTTCTTCTGCGTCCGCGCTGCATTCCGATACCTTTGCCAACACTACCTTCACGCGTTCCCTGAGCGATGTGCCGCAGGATCTGCTGACGCATCAACCGCGCCAGCCGAATCTGGGCTATTCCGCTGCCCTGCTTGGCATTGGTGTTCTGGCACTGTTTGCGGTCTCGGTCTTCATGGGCATTATCGGGTTCATTACCCACACGAAGCTGCTGGCAAACTCTGCGTCGATTCCTCTTACCAGCATCCTGATTGAGGCGGTCACCTTCCTCATCACCTACGGCATTGCTTACATTGCGTTCCCGCGCTTCTGGCAGCGTCCGTTTGGACAAGTGATCCATTGGAATCGCACTGTGGCGAAGGACCGTCTGTGGCAACTCATCGGCGTTGGTATTGGGTTGAGTGTTGTGGCGCAGGCTCTGGAGAGCCTGTTGACGCTGCCCAAGGAGATGCCGGTTGATGCCTTCTTCAAGCAGCCTTCCACGCTTTGGATCATCGCCATCTTCGGAACGTTTGTGGCTCCTGTCTGCGAAGAGGTCTTCTTCCGTGGATTCCTGCTACGCGGCTTCGCCATCTTCTTCGATTGGATTGCGCTGCCGAAGACCTATGAGGCTCGCGAGTGGTGGCAATCGACCAGTGGCCTGTCGCAACGGAGCATGATTCTGAGCGGCGTTCTAAGCAGTGGTCTGTTCGCTGCTATGCACGCGGCGCAGTTGGGATGGGCCTGGAACGCGGTTGGTGTGCTTTGGGTTGTTGGCGGTGGGCTGACTTACATCCGCATCCGTTACAACTCCGTTGCTGCCAGTTCCGTGGTTCATGCGGCTTATAACGGGCTGCTTTTTGCGATTATGTTCGTCATTACGGGCGGATTTCGCCATTTGGACAAGCTGGCAAACCACTAGGTGCGGGGCACCCCCTCCCCTCCCCTGTTTTTCTAAAATCGTCTTTCTATTGGGTTTACGTCGACGGTGGCTGTAAAATCGTCTGCCCATTGGGGTTAGAGGCAAAATCTTCTTTCTAAAGGGGTTAGACCGTCCTAAAACAAAGACGTTGTCTGGTCTTTTTGGGACTCTTTTCTATTTTAGAAATCTGCATTACTAAGCATGCCAACAAATTTCTGCCGACATGTTGTTATGAATCAGTTACTTGAAGCTATCGTTCCAGCTTGTTGATCTTGACAGCATTCGTTTGCACAGAAGCTTTGGCCAGGAAAGAACGCAGGTTCTTCAGATTCGAGGCTTTCGAACTTTGGGCTCCCTTGTTGCTAACTAATTCATTAGTACCTCGTCCATCACAACAGGACAGGAATGCCGAGGAATCGCTCCAACACGCTGACCGAAGCTGAACTGAGGCTGATGCGCCTGCTTTGGCAGATCGGCGAATGCTCGGTGCAGGATCTGGTTTCCGCTATGCCTGAGGCACAGCGGCTGGCGTATACGTCTGTTCTGACCACGATCCGCATTCTTGAGACAAAGGGTTATGTGGAGCATCGGCAAGAGGGTCGCGCGTTTGTGTATACCGCGACCGTTGCGGAGCAGGATGCGCAGCAGAGCGAAGTACGGCATGTGATGCATCGGTTCTTTGGGAACAGCCGTGAGCGCCTGATGCTGGCGCTGCTGGGCGATGGCGATGTAAGCCCCGATGAGTTGGACAAGTTGAAACAGGCGATTGCCGAAGCGGAAGCCGCTGCTGCAAGGCGCGATGCTGAGCAGGAGGAGGCGGAATGACTCCTGTGCTGGCACATGTCTCTTCTGTGATGGCTACGTCGTGGGCTGCGAGCCTGTGGCAGGGCCTTGCGTTGTCGTTGCTGGCGGTTGCGCTGCTGCGGTTGATGCCGAAGGCTTCTGCCGCGCTGCGTCACAGCATTCTGCTGGCCGTGTTTGCGGCTGCTACCGTGCTTCCCTTGCTGCATATGCCGTTGCATGTGGCCGCGATGGCACCGCAGGCATCGTCTGCTGCGATTCGTATGGCTCCGTGGCTTGCGGCTGCGATTGCAGCGGTTTGGCTGCTGGCTTCGCTTTATCGTGCGATCAGCCTTGGCATGGCGTGGATGCATCTGCGGCAGGTTCGTCGTGAGGCTACGCCGATTGCAGTGGGCGCGATGGATACGTTCAGCGCGGGCAATCGTCGCGCGGTGCTTTGCTCTTCTTCGCAGGTGAGTTCGCCGGCTGTGTTGGGATTCTTTCGTCCGGTGTTGCTGCTGCCGGAGTGGCTTGTGCCGACGCTGTCCGCTGATGAGCTTCGCCAGATTGCGGCGCATGAGTGCGAACATCTGCGTCGCCACGATGACTGGATCAATCTTGCGTTGCAGATTGGCCTGGTGGTGATGCCGTTGAATCCGGCTTTGCTGTGGCTGAATCGCCGCATTGGTGAGCAGCGTGAATTGGCTTGTGATGCTGCGGTGGTTGCATCGACCGCGCAGCCGTTGGCTTATGCAGCTTCGTTGACGCGCATGGCTGAGCAGCGAATGCAGCAGAACGGATTGCGACTGGCGCTGGCTGCGCTGGGTCGCAAGTCAGAGCTGGCGCAGCGGGTGCATGCGTTGCTGCGTGAGCCGGTGGCGGGATGGTCTCGCAGACAGTCGGCTGCGGCTTGCAGTGTGGCTGCGTTTGCCTTGCTGGCAGCGTCTGCTGGATTGAGCCGTGTGCCGCGATTGATTCGTGTGGCCCCCGCTGAGATGGTTCAGCCCGACGTGGCGGTAACGACGCCAGCCAAGGCGATTGAGCTGTATCACCAGAAGAGTGTGACTGCTGCGCCCGAAGGCCGCATGGTTCCTGCTGCGTTTGAAGTACCGCCTGTGCGTAAGCCGGCGCATCCTGTAGCGAAGACGAAGTTGAAGCATGCAGAGGAAGCCACTGAGACGGTTGCTCCTAAGGCGAATACGCCGCGTTTTGTTCGCACCGCAGCGACAGCTACACGTAAGCCCCGCATGATGAAGGCTGCCGAACAGGATGACATGCAGCCACGCTTTGTTACTACCGAGTTTGTTCAGCCCTATGTGGCTGTCCCCGTTCGCGGCGGATGGCTGCTCATCGAGTTGTAGTTCCCACTAACGTTACCTGGAGAAAGAAGCACTATGTCCGCAACAACTAATTCCTTAGTAGACAAGAAGAACATTCGCCGTTTTGCTCTGCCTGGATCGCTTGCCGCTGTGGCGGTGCTGGGTTCTGCGATGGCTTTCCATGGCATGGGTGGTGTGCATGCCGGTGCTGTAACTGCTGCCGCGCTGGATGACCAAAGCGTGTCTTCCCTATCCGCGCTGGATCAGGATATGGAGCGCCTGGCTGCGCGTGTTACGCCTGCCGTGGTCAACGTTGCTGTGACCAGCCGCGGCGGCGCTGAGGATGATGACGACAGCGATGGTCAGGCGCAGCAGCAGATTGATCCGTCGCAGATTCCTCCGCAGCTACGCCAGTTCTTTGGGCTGGGTGGTGGCGGTGGTCGCGGACAGGGACGCATGCAGCCGCAGCAGCAGCCGTTGCGTCATGGTGTGGGTTCGGGCGTGATCATCTCGTCAGACGGCTACATCATCACGAACAACCACGTGGTGGAAGGCGCGACGCAGATCAAGGTGACGCTGCATGATCGCCGCGTGCTAACCGGCAAGGTTCTGGGCACGGATAAGCTGACGGACATTGCGGTGATCAAGGTGGACGCGCATGATCTGCCTGCGATTTCGTGGGGCGACAGCGGCAAGCTGCAGCCGGGACAGACAGTGCTGGCGTTTGGTAGCCCGTTTGGTGTGCTGCAGTTCAGCGTGACGCGCGGTATTGTGTCGGCGGTGAATCGTCCTGCTCCGTTCTCTTCAGACGCTCGTACGCCGGGTGGTTTGATTCAGACGGATGCTGCTGTTAACCCCGGAAACAGCGGGGGTCCGCTGGTGAATGCGCATGGCGAGCTGGTGGGCATTAACCAGATGATTGCGACGAACAGCGGCAGCTTTGCTGGTGCGAGCTTTGCGATTCCGTCTTCGACGGCCAAGGCGATTGCAGATCAGATCATCAAGACAGGCAGCGTTCACCATGGCTACCTGGGCATTGCGATGAACGATGTGACGCCGGAGAACGCGCAGTTCTTTAACCTGACGGACGCGTTGGGCGCGATTGTGTCGCAGGTGTCGCCGGGTTCGCCTGCTGCGAGTGCTGGTATGAAGAACGGCGATGTGATCACGAGCATCAACGGCAAGCCTGTCGAAAATGGCAGTGCGTTGCAGGTGGATGTGGCGCAGATGACGCCGGGAACGAAGATCAACCTGGGCATCAGCCGTAGCGGTCAGCACCAGAGCGTGAACGTGACGCTGGGTGAGTACAACAAGGACAAGGAAGTGGCCAGCAACGATGGTGACGGCAGCGGCAAGCAGGGCAACAGCGGCAAGCTGGGTGTTGCCATGAGCGACCTCACACCGGACATCCGTCAGCAGATGAACATTCCTGCGAACGTGAACGGCGCGGCGGTGGCACAGGTTCGTCCTGGGTCGCCTGCGGAAGAAGCCGGGCTGCAGCCGGGCGACGTGATCATGGAAGTGAATCGCAAGGCGACCGCTTCTGCTGATCAGGTGGCTAGCAACATCAAGGCCTCTCCTGATGGCAAGAATGTGTTGCTGCTGGTTTGGTCGAATGGTGGTGCTAGCTATCGTGTGGTGACGCCGAACGCTGGTTAATCTTCCATCAACACAATGACAAGGGGCTGGCTTCGCGCTGGCCCCTTTGTCGTTGCGACTCACGCACATCGGCGTGTGCCGTTAGACTGTTAGCCATGGCAACGCTTTCGATCCGCGATCTCGATCTCCACGGCAAGCGCGTCTTTTTGCGCGTCGACTTCAACGTACCGCTTTCCAAGGATGGCGGCGAAATTCTGGATGACACGCGTATTCGCGAGACGCTTCCTACGATTGAATATGCCCTGCGGCATAAGGCTCGGTTGATTCTTGCAGCGCATTTGGGACGTCCTAAGGGCGAGCGTGTGGAGTCGATGAGTCTGCGGCCGGTGGTGGATCGTCTGCGGATGCTGCTGGATTCGGACCTGGGACTTTCGCGCAATGTGGCTTTCTCGCCGGACTGCGTGGGCGAAATTGCGGAAGAGCTCGTAGACAAGCTGGAGTACGGGCAGGCGCTGCTGCTGGAGAATCTTCGCTTTCATAAGGAAGAGGAAAAGAATGATCCGGCATTTGCGAAGAAGCTGGCTTCGCTGGCAGATATCTATGTGAACGACGCGTTTGGTGCGGCACATCGTGCGCATGCGTCCACGGAAGGCATTACGCATTTTGTGAAGCAGTCGGCCAGCGGCTTGTTGATGGATAAGGAACTTAACTATCTGGGCAAGGCGCTTGAGTCGCCGGACAAGCCTTTTGTCGCCATCATTGGCGGAGCGAAGGTGAGCGACAAGATCGACGTGATCGACAACCTGCTGAACAAGGTGGACGCGATCATTGTAGGCGGCGGCATGGCTTATACGTTCCTGAATGCGCAGGGACAGAAGACCGGCAAGAGCCTGCTGGAAGCCGACAAGATTGACGTGGCTGCTGCTGCGTTGAAGAAGGCCGAGGAGAAGGGTGTGAAGTTCCTGCTGCCTGTGGATCACATCCTTGCCGATAAGTTTGCGCCCGATGCGAAGACGGAATTGTTTGATGGCACGGGCGACTTCCCTGCGGATCTGATGGCGCTGGACATTGGTCCGAAGTCAATCAAGCTGTTCACCGATGAGATCGCGGAGGCTCGCACCATTGTTTGGAATGGGCCGATGGGCGTCTTTGAAATGCCTGCGTTTGCCAAGGGCACCATGGCCGTTGCGCATGCTGTGGCGGACAACATTGATGCAACCAGCATTGTTGGTGGCGGCGACTCGGTTTCCGCGGCGCATATGGCCGAGGTGACCGACAAGATCACGCATATCTCCACTGGCGGTGGCGCTTCGCTGGAGTTCCTGGAAGGCAAGACGCTTCCTGGGGTGGCTGCACTTACGCAGAAGTAACGGTATGGGGTGGCGGAGGGAGCCCTTCGCCACTATCATGCAAGCTGCTTTACGGGAGAGAACAGTCGAGTGTCCACACGCAAGAAGATCATTGCCGGCAATTGGAAGATGTACAAAACTCCGCGCGAGTCGCTGGAGTTTTTGAACGCGTTTCTGCCGAAGGTGCATGACCATGAACGGGACGAGATCATCATCTTCCCGACTGCGACTTCGCTTTCTACGGTGATTGACCGCGTGCGGGGTACGCATCTGCGTGCGGGTGCGCAGACGATGCACTGGCTTAACGAAGGCCCGTACACCGGCCAAACTTCGCCGAACATGCTCACCAGCATTGGCGCGACGCACGTGCTGTTGGGGCACTCGGAACGCCGTCTGTATGCCAACGAAACATATGAGCACGTGAACCTGAAGATCAAGGCGGCGATTGCGCATGATCTGATCCCGGTGCTTTGCCTGGGTGAGTTGCTGGTGGATCGGCAGGGCGGATTTACGCGCGACATCATCATGGCGCAGATGGGTGCCGCGCTGTCGAACATTCCTACGGAGAACGCGAAGCAGATTGTGATTGCGTATGAGCCGGTGTGGGCTATTGGTACGGGATCGACAGCATCGCCGGAGATTGCAAACGAGGTACACAGCATCATTCGGTCGCAACTGGAGTGGGTGTTCAATGCCGAGATTGCGAACAATACCCGCATTCTTTACGGCGGTTCTGTGAAGCCGGAGAACAGCGCAGCGTTGCTGACGCAGCCGGATATCGATGGACTTCTTGTGGGCGGCGCGAGCCTTGATCCGGCTTGCTTTGCGAAGATCGTTCATACGAAATATTGATCTGGATTCTTTTGAAATGATGAAAAGCCCCGCTGATTTGCGGGGCTTTCGTCGTTCGGAATCGAAATCGATTTAGCGTGCGTGACGATAGTGATGATGAGCACGGTGATGGCGGTGGTGGCGCGGCTGGGCAGAGGCGACAGTTCCGGCAACTGTGAGAAGGGCAAGGAGAACAAGGGCGCTGCGACGAATCATCTTCAAGGGAGAAGCTCCAGAATGGCAAAGCCATTGATCGCATTCTCCGCGAGTACTGCCGCAGCGTGACCTGTGAAAATGAAATTTTCTGCGGGGATGTTCCTTGCTTGATTCCCTGACGTCTTAGTGGACGACGCCAGCCTGATCAAAGGGCCAATACACAAAGCTGGCCTTGCCGTAAATCAGCGTGCGGTCTACCGGACCAAAGTCGCGGCTGTCCGACGAGATGGAACGGTGATCCCCCATGACGAAGTATTCGTTCGCGGGGATGGTCATCTCTGGCTGCGAACGTTCGTCCGCGAATCTTACGGGGACATACGGCTCTTTGAGTTGCTTATCATTCACGAACACGCGGCCATGCTCAATACGCAAACGGTCGCCCGGAAGCGCAATGACTCGTTTGATATAGCTCTTGGTGAGGTCGCGGGGATAGTGGAAGACAACCACATCGCTGGGGTGGATTTCACCCACGTGATAGGCCAGTTTGTTGATGAACAGGCGATCCTGATCCTGCAACATGGGCACCATGCTGGTGCCTTCTACACGGACCGGCTGGTAAAGAAACAGAATGATAAACACTGAGACTGCGACGGAGGCTAATACGTCTCTTAACCACGCCCAGGAGACGGCTTTGCGTACCGTAGTTGTCTCTTCCACGTTCTGCTGCTTTGCTTCGTCCATTGCCCTTCTACTACTGTATAAGACGGGCAAGATGACACAATAGTCACAGTCCGGGGCGGTTCCGCAGATATCTGAAAGGATTTCCCCGGCATCGAAAGAGCTTGGACTAGAATGACGATGGCGAAGGACATAGAAGATCCATGCCTGCACTCATGATCGAAGAACAGAACAAACCGGCCCTGCAAGATAAGCAGGGCATCCGCTCTCTGGCCACCGAGCGGCAAAATGAAGCTTCTGAAGGGTTCGACACCAAGTCGGCTCTTGAGATTGCGCGCATCATCAATGCGGAAGATGCGAAAGTCGCCGCAGCGGTGAAGAAGGCACTTCCGGAAATTGCGCAGGTCATCGACGTGGTGGCGCGCTGTCTTCGGGATGGCGGACGGCTCATTTACGTGGGTGCCGGTTCGTCGGGGCGCATTGCCTCGCTGGATGCAGCGGAATGTCCGGCTACCTTCTCAACCCAGCCAGCACAGGTGCAGTACATCATGTGTGGCGGCCCCAAGGCACTTGCCAGCGCCGCGGACGTGAATGAAGACTCCCCTGAGATGGGCCAGCGTGACATTGCCAAGCGGCGCCCTACGCGTAAAGACATCGTGATCGGCATCTCGGCTTCCGGACGTACTCCGTACGTTGTGGGAGCGGTAGAGTATGCCCGCTTGCGAGGCGCACAGACTGCGGCCATTGTCTGCAACCAGAACACGAGACTGGCGGACGCTGCGGACATCTGCATGGTGGCGGAAGTGGGACCTGAGGTGATCAGCGGATCGACGCGCCTGAAGGCCTCCACGGCGCAGAAGATGATCACCAACATGATCACGACGGGCGCGATGACTCGGCTTGGATATGTGTACGACAACCTGATGGTCAACGTGCACATGAAGAACGAGAAACTGGTGGAACGCGGCATCAATGTGCTGCAGCGCGTGACCGGCGTGGACCGCGAAACTGCGATTCGCACGATCAAGTCCGCTGGTAAGTCCATCCCGATTGCCGTGGTTATGCTGAAGGCGAGCGTGGATAAGATGGAAGCCGTTCGACGTTTGCAAAAGTCTGATGGCAACGTTCGTCGCGCGATTGAGAACGCACCACTCGACCTCTAAGACAAACTTTATGCGTAAGAATGGGCCAGCGATTGCTGGCCCATTCTGTCTATACAGAGGTGGCTTAGGTTGCTGAGACCGCGTCCAGTTCGTCTTCGATTGCTTCTTCTTCCGATACCGCTGGAAAAAACATGACGAAGCATGTTCCCGAATGCTCTCCTTCGCGGGTGCGAAGTCGTACCAGGCCGCGATGCTTGCGAATGATCTCTTCACTGACCCAGAGGCCAAGTCCTGTACCCGTTGCGTGCTTGGTGGTGAAGAACGCTTCAAAGACTTTACGTGCGGTCTCTGCAGACATGCCATGACCGGTATCAGCCACCGTGAGTAAAACGCCACCCGAAGGATGCGAGGTTTGGCGTATGCGAACGGACAACGTACCGCCGCCAGGCATGGCATCCAATGAATTTGCCACGAGGTTTGCAAGAAGCTGACGCATCTCTCCGGCAAAACACATCAGTGATGTGTCTCCGCGGCTTTCGCGCAGAACGTTGATATTGGCGCGCAGCAGACGAGGCTGATAGAGCGTGAAAACTGAATCCACAATCTCATTCAGATCAACGCGTGCACGCGATACCGACTGCCGGTAGAAGCGGAGCGTTTGTTGCGTGACCTGCGCGACGCGTGCAAGTTCTTCCTGCGCCATCTCAATGAAGCCGACCGCACCGCCATCCATGGGCTCATGATTGCGAAGGATGTAAAGAAGATTGGTTACGGATTCAAGCGGGTTATTAATCTCATGCGCGACGCTGGCTGCAAGACGACCAGCAGCGGCCAGTTTTTCTGTGCGACGCAACGTCTCTTCTGCCTTGAGGCGTTCGGTGATCTCGCTGCCCACGACACCCACCCAGCGCACGCTGTCTGAGGCTGTCCGCACGGGATAGAACTGCATCAACCATGCTCGTGGCGAATCTTCGCGCCCGTCCTGCAGTTCAAGATTGCGAATGCCTTGCCCCGTTTTGAAGACTTCTGCTGCGCGAGCCTGCACCTCTCGCGCTAAGGAACCGGCGAGAATGCCGCCGTCTGCATCCTGCGTGGCGAACATGACCGAGAAGAAGTCGTTCTGGCGCACGATCTGAAAGTCCGCATCGAGGAAGGCAAAGCCGATGGGTGCGTTGCCCAACATGGAATCGAGCAGTGCCAATGTCTCCAACAATCCGCTGCGCTGCTCTTCGAGCTCACGCACCATGGTGTTGAAGTTTTCGGTGAGCACACCAGCTTCATTCCGTCCTGTGACGGGCAAAGGAAACTCAGGATTGGGCAGAGTGCCGCGTAATACGCCGTGCGTTGCCGTGCTGAGCCTGCGGATGGGCTTGGTCATGCGGCGCACGATCAGAAAGATGGGTAGCAGATTGGCGAGTAGCGCGAGAGCACCATACGTCAGCGCAATGCGGGCGATGGCGGTGACTGTGCTGGCTCCAGAGGTTGGATTGGGCTCCAGCCACAGCAGTGCGACCGGTTTGCCATTTTCCAGCAGAGGCGTGACCGCCTCCACCTGCCCTCGTTTCGAACGGAAGATGTGCTGCCCTGTGACGGTGGGCAGGACTTTGCGTTCTTCGTCGTCCAGATCGCGGTTCATGCCGCCCCTGCTGGCAGCGACGGTATTGCCGCTAAGATCTGTCAGTCGCGTGGACTGGATGCTGGGCGCGATCTCGGCAAGCTCCAGCAGTTCACGGAGGCCCTCGCTGTCGCCACGGCGAATGCGTTCCGTGCAGGCGGCGGCCAAACGATCAATCTGGCTGGAGATACGTGCTTCCAGGCTCTTTCGTGATGCCTGTCTTGTACTGACAACCACGTAATAGAGGTAGCCGCTGAGCACAAGCGTCTGTGCAAGGATGATTCCAAGCACAAGCTGGCCAAAAAACGTTCGCGGCACGAGGCGGCGCATGTAACTGATTATCACGCACGGACAAGCCTACGCGAAAGCGCCGCGGGAAAGTATGACAATCCATTTCGAGAACTGTTGCGTTTTAAACGGCGAACGGCTCCGTGAGAGATGGGCTCTGCGGCGTGAATAAAACTCCACCTTGCGGCGTAATGTGCATGCAATCTTCAAGGCGAACACCAAATTCATTCGGCAGATAGATACCGGGTTCGTCACTGAAGCACATGCCTGTTTCAAGGATCGTCTTGTTGCCGCGCACCAGGTATGGCCACTCATGGCCGTCCATGCCGATGCCATGGCCGACGCGGTGTGTAAAGGTCTTGTAATCAGGGCCGAAGCCGGCAGCGGTGATGATGTCGCGTGCGGCTTTGTCTACGGACTGGCATTCGTTGCCTGCCTTGGCGGCGTCGCGTGCGGCAGCCTGCGCTTTGTGTACGGTGTCGAAGACGCGTTTCATCTTGTCTGACGGTGTGCCGTAAACGAAGGTCCGCGAGATGTCTGCGGCGTAGCCTTCGACGGTGCAACCGTCGTCGATGAGGACGATGTCGTTTTCCTTGATGACCTGCGGTTTGATGGAGCCGTGCGGCAATGCGCTGTAGATGCCGGTTTCGCAGCTTGAGAATCCGGGGAATCCACTCTTGACGTAGGCTGCGCCCATGAGTGCGCTGAAGTCAGCGGTGTTCATGCCGGGGTGGCCAGCCTTCCATGCGGCTTCGTAGACAGAGAGCGTTACCTGATTGGCCAGAGTGAGTAGATCAAGCTCGTGCTTTGTCTTGATTCGGCGGCAGCCCGCGGTGATGGGTGTTCCATCGACTACTTGCAAGCCCGGATTGGCTTTTGCGATTTCTGATGCGTAGATGTAGGGTGTCTTCTCTTCGATGCCGATCTTGCCGGTGCGCAGACCTGCGTCGGCCAAGCCTTTGCCTACGAGAGCGAACGGGCTTTCGTCCTCGTGCCAGGTGTAGATGCGCACGTTCTGGCCGCCGGGGATGGTGTCGAGGCGTTCGCGCATGCGGTCTTCTTCAAATGACGGACAAACGAGAAATGCTGCGCCTTTGACGGGAATGATGAATGCGAACATGCGTTCGCTGTTGCCGCTGCGAATGCCGGTGAAGTACACCATGGAGGTTCCGCCCGCCAGCAGAACTCCCGCGTATCCCTGCTTCGCCATCAACTCCTGCGCGCGGGCGATGCGTTCGCCACGTTCGGCAACGGTGATGGGGGTTGCCTCAGACTTACGGTTGGGGAGAGCTGCGATGGATGGCGGCAGGGGGCCTTTCACGGGCGCTTGGGTTTCCGGGCGCTGGGCGTCGGCCATGAAGGATGTGGAAGCTGCTGCCAATGCGGCGGTCGAGAGAAAATGGCGGCGGTTCATGAAAATTCTCCTTCGCGCCGAACGCATGACGCGGTGGCGCTTCCCTGCAGAAATGTTTGAGTAACAACAAGGTATCAGCAAGTGGCGCGTACAACAGCGGTCGGAGAAAAAAGTTGCGCGCAACGATTGCGTACAGCCGTGTTTGTATCTGCAGAGCGCATGCAAATGTTGCCGCTCTCGTAAGGAGTAACCCCGTCATGAAACAGATCCTCCTGACCTCTGCCCTTCTTCTCTCGTTTGCAGGCACTGCCGCATTCGCGCAGGCTGCCGCACCGCAGACCGCTGCACCGCAAACGCAGGTAACGCACAAGCATCACCGTCGCGCGCACAACCCGCATAAGGTCGCGCTGAAGATGGGTAAGAAGCTTGGCCTGTCTCAGGACCAGACGGCGAAGCTGGAACCGATCCTGGCGGAACGTCAGCAGAAGATGAAGGCGCTTCATACCGACACGACACTCACCGCCGATCAGAAGAAGGATCAGCGTCATCAGATTCAGCAGAACACCCAGACCGAGATGTCTGGCGTGTTGACACCGGAGCAGATGCAGCAGTTGAAGACCATGCGTCAGGCGCATCGTCATGGCGCTAAAACGGGTGCTTAAGCCTGTCTGCACTGACATAAGAGCGCGGAGCGATCCGCGCTCTTGCTCATTTCGCTTGTATCCAGGCGTGAGAAGGCAGCGTTCTGCGAAACGCGCCTAATTGGGGCAGCAAACGCTTTGCCGCGTCCGTTGATGTGGCATAGAACGACACGCCGATGGTAGAAATCGGGCTCTCGAAGTATTGCTGCGATTCATGCAGGACGCCCAGTTTGATCCAGTCTGGCGGAGGGCTGGCAAACCAAGAATCGTAGATCATGACGAGCTCAACATCGTGTTTCTTGGTGACGCGATCGAGCCATGCGGTGTCGCGTTTTTTCTCACGCAGGGTTTCCAGGTTCGCCAATCCGATGAGATCCAGAACGTAGAACTTGCCGTAAGCGTTGAAACTGACCCAGCCGAGGTCGTTCACAGCGACGTTTTCTGAGCCTACCTGCTGCAGGAAGCGATGCATTTCGTATTGCTGGCGGGCAATTTGGAGAGATGCACCGGGCGATCCCAGTAGAGGCGGAAGAAAAGCGACAGCACTCAATAGAGTGAGGAGCCATATGACAGGCGCAAGCAGCTTCTGCCCTTTCATGGCGTGAAGTGTCAGGCCTAATGCAAGAAGCAGAACGAAGATTCGGAGTGCAACGTCGTATCGGAAGTACCAGTCGTATGGCCCAACGAGAACCATGGCTACTGCAGCCAACAGGACTGCCATCATGGGCCACATTGTGTAACGTCGCCGGAGGTATACGCAGCATGTTGCAATCGCCAACAGGCACAAGAAGATGATGCGACGTGACGGCCGCACAAACAGGTTTTTCGCATTGACGGCGACCAGACCTATCAGATGGGTGAGGCCAGTTGAGCGGCCGCTGCTGGCTTCCATGCCGCCCTTCGCCATGACGGAGTTCGGGAATGGTGGCAATCCATGCGCGTGAAGAAAAAGCCCAAGCCCAACCAACGGCAAGATGCTGACGACGAAGACCGTCACGGCTATCCCGTAGCGACGCTTCAGCAGCAACGCCGCGCAGACCGCGCCTGTGTAGACAACGTTCTCGTAGCGGACGGCGGGCGCGAGCGCAGCGGCTGCCAGATAGGGCCACGCGACTGAACCGCCCTCATACACACGGAAGATCGCGATCACGCATGCGACGACGAGCAATACCTGAAGGGAGTGCTCCATGCCGGTCATGGTCAGGCCCGGCATGTTTGCCGCAAGTACCAGGCAGATGGCAAGTCCAGCGATAGAGGGGTTGCCGAATCCGGCAGATCGTAGCCGCGGTTCCAGCCAGCGGGCCAGCAGGATGCAGGTTCCGAGTGAGAACACCATATTCAGGAACAATGGCACCCACTCGGCCACTATGGTCCGACTGAGCGGCGCGAGCAAAAATGGCCATAGCACGCTGGAAGAGGGCGACGTCGTTTCGCCCGGATTGATTCCGTAATGGCCGATTGCGATGTTCTGCGCAAGTGCCAGATGGATGTACGGGTCGTCCAGTGTGTAGCTGAAATGTGGGGCGCGCAGGAGCACGATCATCAACATCACGGCTATGGCCGTGAGATAGACGACGATCATGACGGGAGCAATGACTTTTTGGTTGGCTGCCAACTCCATGTTTTCCGAATGGCGGCTCCCGGTCAGGTCAACGGATTTCAACATACAAAAGGAACCTCTCCCGATAACCTGCAAACCTGCCAAGTCTTCCGTAGACTGAGATACATGGATAAGTTTGTTGTCCGTGGTGGCAATCCGTTGCTTGGCACCATCAAGGTTTCCGGCGCAAAGAACTCTGCTCTTCCCTGCATGGCTGCGGCCATCCTTACGGAAGAGGAAGTCGTTCTAGAAAACATTCCCCAGGTCCGCGATATTGAGACCGAACGCAAGCTGCTGGAAAGCATGGGCGCGCACGTGGAGCTGGGTTATGGCCGCGCGCAGCATCGCACCACGATTCAGTGCGCTGTGCTGTCTGATCCGGAAGCCAAGTACGAGATTGTGAAGACCATGCGTGCGTCTTCGCTGGTGCTGGGACCGCTGGTGGCGCGTGCTGGCATTGCTCGCGTTGCGCTGCCGGGCGGATGCTCCATTGGCGACCGCCCCATCGACCTTCATTTGAAGGGTCTGGAGCTGATGGGCGCGAAGATTACGCAGGAGTATGGCTACATTGAAGCCAAGGCGGAACGCCTGAAGGGCGCGCATATTTCCTTTGACAAGATCACCGTTACCGGCACGGAAGACCTGCTGATGGCCGCGACGCTGGCCGACGGCGAAACCGTGATGGAAAACTGCGCACAGGAACCGGAAGTGACCGACCTGGCCGAGATGCTGATTGGCATGGGTGCGCACATTGAAGGCGCAGGCACTTCGACGATTCGTGTGAAGGGCGTATCGAAGCTGCACGGTGTGCGGCATCGCATTAATCCCGACCGCATTGAGGCTGGCACGTTCCTGATTGCGGGCGCTATCTCGGGCGGCGACCTGAATGTGGATTGCCTGAACCCAGCGCATCTGGGCGCTGTGATTGCCAAGCTGGAAGAGTGCGGCGTCCGCATGGATATTGGCAAGGACAACATTCGCGTTCGCAGCGAAGGCAGCGGATCGCTAAAGGCCGCGGACGTTACCACCGTGGAGTATCCGGGCTTCCCCACTGACATGCAGGCGCAGTACATGGCGCTGGCTACGCAGGCGGAAGGCACCAGCGTTATCACGGAAAACATCTTTGAAAACCGCTTCATGCACGTGCCGGAGCTGTCGCGCATGGGAGCAAACATCCGCGTTGAAGGCCGCACGGCTACGGTTCGCGGACGTACGCCGCTGCAGTCGGCTGCGGTTATGTGCAGCGATCTTCGCGCTTCAGCTTCGCTGGTGCTGGCTGCGCTGATTGCGGATGGCGAGACGATTCTGGATCGCGTGTACCACATTGACCGTGGCTACGAGCGCATTGAAGAAAAGCTTCGCGGAGTGGGCGCGCAGATTCGCCGTATGGGCGAAGTCTTCGGCAAACGATAGTCAACAAAACAAACAGTGTAAAAGGCCCGGCGATGCCGGGCCTTTGCATTTTCAATCTGCCAAAGCAGGGATTCCCATGCGTTGAAGTTTCTCCCGAAGAGGCATGCCTGTGAGCGTTTGGCGCGCCACCTTTTCCTGCACCGGGTCTTCATTGGGATCGTGCATGTTGAAGAGGACTTTGGCGGCTAAGGCCAGAGGCAGAACAAACATCACGGCAAAGACAAACAGGGCGGGTTCGATCATCTGGGAAGTCGTATCTCCTGCGGATATGCGGGGCTGACCTTCTCATCGGCTTCCCCGGGAAACCCTTGAGCGAGTTAGTATGGAAGCCACAACATCCAATTCCCGCAGGAGTTCTCTGCCCATGCGTCGTCTATCGCGGCTTGCCGCTACGCTGCTCTGCTTTTCGTTCGCCTCGCTTGCGGCCTCTGCGCAGATTCCCGTGCTGAGTGAACGCAAGGACTGGTCTGGCCCTGCCGATGCCTGGTGGGCGCATGTTTCTTACCTGGCGGATGACAAGCTGGAAGGACGTCGTGCGGGAACTCCGGGCTATGAAAAGGCCGTAGCGTATGTCGAAGAACAGTTCAAGACGATTGGTCTGAAGCCTGCCGGTACCAGCGGCTATCAGCAGTCGTTTGCGCTTGTGCCTACTTCGATTGATACGGCAGCCTCGTTCTTCCGTGTGAACGTCAATGGCAAGACGGTGGACTTCCCCGTTGGGTCCGATGCGACGCTGGCTCCCGGCATGGAAAACACCTCGGTTTCAAATGCGCCGATGGTCTTCATTGGCTATGGTCTGCGTATCCCGAAGAAGCATATTGACGACTTTGCTGGCACCGATGTGAAGGGCAAGGTTGTTGTCTTCTTCAATGCGCCGCCGATCAACCTTCAGGGACCGCAGCGCGCCTATGCTCGCAGCAACGATCAGCGCTGGAAGCAGCTTTCAGCAGCCGGTGCGGTGGGCATGATTTCGTTGGCACTGGCACCGCCGCAGAATAATGCGAATGGTCCGGCGCGCGCTGGTGGGGCTCGCCTTCTGTTTGAGGATCCGGCGCTGAACGCCATGAAGGGTTTGCAGGTGAACGCGGCCATTGCTTACAACGCGGGCGAAAAGCTGTTTGAAGGCAGCGGCCATAGCTATGAAGAGCTGCGTAAGCTGGCCAATGTGGGCGAGACGCTGCCGCATTTCGCTTTGCCCGGCACGCTGGAAGCGAAGACGACGATCAGCAAGGCTGCGGCGGTTCACATGTCCAACGTGATTGGCCTGCTGGAGGGCTCTGATCCGAAGCTGAAGAAGGAATATGTGGTGGTCAGCGCGCATCTGGATCACCTGGGCATTGGTCGTCCTGTTAACGGCGACAGCCTGTATAACGGCGCGATGGACAATGCTTCCGGTTCCGCTTCAGTGATTGAATGCGCCAAACTGATGGCGAAGTATCCGCATCCGAAACGGTCGATCTTGTTCATTACGCTGGCGGGCGAGGAGTTGGGCGAACTTGGCTCGGCTTACTTTGCGAATAAGCCCACCGTTCCCAAGAAGGACGTTGTGGCGGATCTGAACATGGACATGTATCTGCCGCTGTTCCCGCTGCGCTTCATTGAAGTGCAGGGTCTGGGCGAAAGCACGCTGGGTAATGATGCTCGCGCGGCATTTCAATTGAATGATGTTGAAGTTCAGTTCGATAAGCAGCCGGATGAGAACCGCTTTGTTCGCTCGGATCAGGTGAATTTCGTGAAGCAGGGCATTCCGGCGCTGGCCTTCAAGTTTGGCTGGACGCCTGATTCGCCTGAGCAGAAGATTTTCATGGATTGGGTAAAGACTCGCTATCACAAGCCTAGCGATGACCTGCAACAGCCTGTCGATAAGGTTGCTGCTGCACAGTTCACCGTGGTGCTTGGACAGTTGACCACGCGCGTTGCCAATGGACCGCGACCGGAATGGTATCCGGAGAGCTCTTTCGCAGATCAGAAATAACCCGGCAACGATCACCGCACACGAACGCCAGCCGGCATTCACCGGCTGGCGTTACTCTTGTAAGAGAACAGATATTTCTTAGACACCCTATAAAGCAGCGATAAGAAGAGCATGAGCACAGAACTGGAATACGAAAACACACTGCCCCCCGCAGCGATGCCCGGTATCAAAGTGGCCATCTTGGGTACCGGTAAGATGGGCGGCATTCTTCTGCAGGCCTTCCTGAAGAACAACCTGTTGCACGCCGAACAGATCATTGCCACCGTTGCCCACCCGGAGCGCGCGCATGCGCTCTCCGCGCAGTACAGCGTGGAGGTGACCACGGACAACCTGGAAGCAGCGAAGCAGGCAGACGTGATTCTGCTTGGCGTGAAGCCGATCCAGGTGCCAGCGCTGATTGAGCAGATTCGACCGGCACTTTCGCCGCAGAAGATGCTGGTTTCGTTTGCAGCTTCCGTAAAGACTTCGGCGATTGAAGACGCTGCGGGCATCGAGATGCCGGTGGTGCGTTCCATGCCGAATACTCCGGCGATGCTGGGTGCTGGCATTACGGCGCTTTGCCGCGGACGCTTTGTGTCAGAAGATCAGCTTGGTATTGCGCAGCGCATCTTCGGTACCGTTGGCCGCACTGTGGTGGTGGATGAGAAGCACATGGATGCTGTCACGGGACTTTCGGGTTCGGGTCCGGCGTTCATTTACATCATCATTGAAGCGCTGGCGGAAGCAGGTGTGAACGTGGGTCTACCGCGTGACATTGCGACGCAGCTTGCAGCGCAGACGACCTTTGGTTCTGCACGCATGGTGTTGGAAACCGGCTATCACCCTGCCCTGTTGAAGGACGCGGTAACCACTCCGGCAGGCTGCACGGTGGACGGCATTCTGGAACTGGAAGAAGGCGGCTTGCGTGTGACGTTGATCAAGGCTGTTAAGCGTGCAACGCAACGCGCTAAGGAACTCGCAGCCGGATAACCAGAAGTTAGTTAGGAAAACGAAACATGAATACCGCCGTTGCTACGCCCAGCCAGACACGCTCCTTAAAAGGAGTGCGCCTGTGGGCGTGGACCACGCTTGCGCTGTTTGTTGTGGTGGTACTGCAGGGAGCGGTTGTTCGCGCGACTTCTTCCGGTGCTGGGTGCGGTAATCATTGGCCGCTGTGCAACGGCGAGGTGGTTCCCCACTTTCAGCGGTTGGCTACAGTGATTGAGTTCATGCACCGGTCGCTGACCGGCATCTCCAGCACGATGTTTTTTGTACTTGCTGGATGGACCTTTTACGCGACTCCGAAGAAGCATCCGGCCAGGAAAGCTGCCATGTGGTCGCTCGGTTTCCTGATTCTGGAAGCGCTGCTTGGCGCAATCCTGGTAAAGGGACACTACGTTGAAAACAACACGTCCAACATGCGTGTTTTCGTTCAGTCCATCCACTTCACGAATACGATGATTCTGCTAGCGTGGACTACGGCTGTTGCGGTTCTGCTGGGGAATGTGAAGGCTGCAGCCTTTAACAAGCCGCTACGGCAGGCGTCGTTGCTGACGATTGTGGCTGTTCTCATCACAGGCGCAGCGGGTTCAGTGGCGGCACTTGCGGACACGATCTTTCCGTCGCACTCGCTTCACGCTGCCATTGCAGCAGATTTTGCGGCCGATTCGCCGTTGCTGATCCGCATGCGTTGGATACATCCTGCGGCGTCTTTGCTCATCATTGCCGCAACGCTGCTGTTGGCAAAACGATTAAAGCAGAACAACGCTGGCCATGCAGCGAATCTTCTCTTTGCGAATCTGGCGTTGCAGATGGTAATTGGTGTGGCCGATGTGCTGATGCTGGCGCCAACGTGGATCCAGGTGCTGCATCTGCTGGGCGCGGATTTGTTCTGGATTTCACTGATTGGTATCAGCGTTCCTTTGTTTCTTGCCAAGCCTTCGACGACATAACAAACGTATCGACAGAAAAGCGGGGATGCTGATGCATCCCCGCTTTTCTGTATTTGGATGTGGTCTAGTGACCGTCAACCTTGTCGGCCATCTTCTCTGTGCCGGACTTGGTTTTCTGCGCGGCGACCTTGGTGCCATGAGCGGTGGCATCCGCAGCTTTCACGGTGCCTTCCTTCGTCTTCTCAGCGGCTACTTTCGTGCCGTGTGCGGTCGCGTGGGCTGCTGTCACAGTACCGTCCTTGGTCTTTACGGCAGCGGTCTTGGTGCCATGCTCCGTTGCATGAGCCGCCTTTACGGTGCCTTCCTTGGTCTTGTCGTAGCCGGTCTCAGTGCCCTTTGCGATGGCGTGTCCGGTGTTCTTGGTAGCCTGCGCCGTATCGTGGCCGGCGGTCTTCATATCCTGCTTGGCGGTCTGCGCCATCAGACTGCCTGCGGAAACCACCACTCCTAGAGCCAGCACTGCAAATCGTGTCTGTCGCGTCATCTTGCCACTCCCTCTAAAGAAACGTCTTAGCGTTTCTTTCTATAGACTCTGAAACACGCATTCCGGTTGGACGTTGCGCGATATTCCGGGTTCGTTCACACATCTCTGATAGCCTTGCGCAGCATAACCGCATCCAAGACAAGAGAACATGCCGACATCTGTACGAAAAGGAAAAGCCGCCGCAACACGCAGCGGAAGCGCAACATCCGGTAATAGCAGCCAGCCGCGACATCTCTTCTTTAATCGCGACGAATCATGGTTGCGGTTTAACAGCCGGGTGCTGGAAGAGGCGCAGGACACGACCAATCCGCTGCTGGAACGCGTTAAGTTTCTGGCGATCACAGCCTCCAATCTGGATGAGTTCATCGAAGTGCGCGTGGCGGGTATTTTGCAGCGCATTGAAGACGGCTATCAGCAGCCTTCAGGTGATGATGACGACGGCCTGACAGAGCAGGAACGATTGGATCAACTGGCCGACCATCTGCATCGTTTCAGCCGCGAACAATACTCGGGCTGGACGCGCGATCTGCTGCCCTCGCTGCGTAAGGCGGGCATCGACATTCTTTCCTGGAAGCAACTGGATGATGCGGCTCTGCGGCACGCTGCGGAGTTTTATGAGCGCGAAGTCGACCCTCTGTTGACGCCGGTTACGATCGATCCAACGCACCCGTTTCCGCGTGTGTTGAACAAGGCGCTTTGCATTGGTTTGCTGCTGCGTCGCAAAGGAAATAAACGCGACAAGCGTCCGCTGGGAGGCAGCACTCTTGGCGTTGTGACGGTGCCGCGCACACTGCCACGGCTGATTCGTTTGCCTTCTGCTGAGGGGACGTATCGCTTTCTGTTCCTGCATGAGTTGATTGAAGAGCGCATGCAACGCCTGTTTCCGGGATACGAGATTCTGGCGCGATCGCCCTTCCGCGTAACGCGTAACAGCAATCTTTATATGCAGGAAGAAGAGTCGCGTTCGCTGCTGGAAAGCGTGCGTGCGGAGCTTCATAACCGCCGCAAAGGCGACGTCGTGCGGCTGGAGATTTCATCGGGAGCCGATGAAGAGTTGATCGATCAGCTTCGCGTCAACTTCGAGCTTGATCGCTGGCAGGTCTTCCGCGTTGACGATCCGGTGAACCTGACACGGTTGATGGAACTTTACAGCGCAGTCGACCGCGCTGACCTTAAATTCTCGCGCTTTGCTGGACGAGAATTTGCACCGCCGCCCCTGGCAGATGGCCGCCCCGGTTGTCTATTCGACACGATTCGTAGTCGTGACGTGCTGCTACATCATCCGTTCGATTCGTTCCGCACCGTTGAGAAGTTTATTGAGGCCGGAGCAGAAGACGAATGCGTGATCTCTATCAAGCAGACGCTGTATCGCACATCGCGCGATTCACCGCTGTTTCAGGCGCTGCTGGATGCTGCACAGACCACGGACGTGACGGTGGTGGTGGAGTTGATGGCGCGTTTCGATGAAGACTCCAATATTCGCTGGGCACGTACGCTAGAAGATGCAGGAGTGCAGGTGTTTCACGGCATTGTGGGCCTGAAGACACACGCGAAGCTGGCGCTGTTGGTGCGTCGCGATCCCGATGGAGTGACGCGTCGTTACGCGCATTTGGGCACTGGGAATTACAACTCCATCACTGCGCGGTTTTATACGGATGTGAGTTTGTTGACGGCGAATGAAGCGGTCACTTCTGCCGTGCAGAAGGTGTTTAACTATCTGACCGCCGATGCGCAGAATGAGAACTTCCGTCCGTTGCTGGTGGCGCCCGTTACGCTGGCCACGGACATTCTGCATTTGATTGAGCGTGAGGCGCAGCATGCGCGAGCAGGGCGGCCTGCACGGATTGTTGCGAAGATGAACGCTCTGCTGGATGGCAATACGATCCGCGCGCTGTATGCCGCTTCTCAGGCTGGCGTAGAGATTGATCTGATTGTGCGCGGCATGTGCGCGCTGCGCCCCGGCGTGCGGAAGTTAAGCGAAAGCATCCGCGTGCGCTCCATTGTTGGGCGTTTTCTGGAACACAGTCGTATTTATTGGTTTCAAAACGGAAGCACGAGCGACAACGGCGATGCCAATGACCACACCGAGGTTTACTGTGGCTCAGCAGACTGGATGCCCCGCAACCTGTTTGAGCGATGTGAAGCGGTGTATCCCGTAACGCAACCGGATCTGAAGAAGCGTCTGCGCCACGAAATCCTGGAAACCTATCTGGCCGATAACGTGAAGGCTCGGTTTCTGCAGGAGGATGGCAGCTATACGCGGCCTCCTGTAGGTGCTCGTCCTGTGAATGCGCAGGAACGTTTGATGGAACTGGCGGCGTTGCCCTGGCCTGCTTTTGCACCTCCTGCATCCCCTTCGGTCTCGATGGCGAAGGTGGTTGAAGAGAAGACCGCTGTGCAGGCCGAGAGCAAGCCAACCGTAAAGAAAACTGCCGCGAAGAAGAAAGCGATGCCTGCAAAGAAGACTGCGGCGCGCAAATCTTCGACGAGCAAAAAAACAAGCCGTTCCTGAGCATCTGCTCGGAACGGCTTTGTGGATGTTGTTTTCGCTTTTAGAAAGCGGCCAGGTCTGCCATGGCTGCGTAGATGTGTTCCGGCTGCGGCAGGATCGCATCTTCCAGAATCGGCTGGTAGGCCACGAAGGTGTCCATACTGCCGATGCGGCGCACGGGTGCATCGAGATCGTGGAAGAGTTCGTCACTGATGCGTGCGGCGAGTTCTGCACCAAAGCCCCAGCTACGCATGTCTTCGTGAGCGACGATTACTCGATTCGTCTTGCGGACGCTTTCAGCGATGGCTTCAAAGTCATACGGCGAGAGCGAACGGAGATCGATGATCTCGGCCGAGATTCCCTTCTCGCGTTCCAGCTTTTGCGCGGCCTGCAAAGCGCGCGGCACGACTGCGCCGTAAGTGATGACGGTGAGATCGGAACCCGACTTGACGGTCTTCGCTTTGCCGAACGGAATCATGTACTCCGGGCCGGGGTTGGGGCCGCGTCCGTAGGATTCGCGATAGAGACGCTTGTGTTCCAGGAACAGGACGGGGTCGTCGCAACGGATGGCGGTGCGCAACAGGCCTGCGAAATCCTGTGCGGAAGAAGGCATGACTACGCGAATGCCGGGCGTGTGCGTGAAGATGCTTTCGCCCGATTGCGAGTGATAGATGGAACCGCCGGTGAGATAACCGCCGATGGGAACGCGGATGACCAATGGCGAAGAGTGATTGCCGTTGGAGCGCCACCGGAAGTTCGAGAGCTCATTGCGCATCTGGTGTACGGCGGGCCAGATGTAGTCGAAGAACTGAATTTCAACGACTGGCTTCAGGCCGCGTGACGCCATGCCGATGGCACGTCCGACGATGTTTGCTTCTGCAAGCGGTGAGTTGAAGACGCGGTCCGAACCAAAGTCGGTCTGGAGACCAGCGGTGATCTTGAAGACGCCGCCCTTGCCTTTAAGTTGGCCCGATTTCAGATGCTGATCGCGCGTGGCGTCCGCCACGTCTTCACCGAAGATGACGATGCGTTCGTCACGAGCCATCTCGTCATGCAAGGTGCTGTTAATGAGGTCAGCGATAGTGTGATCGACGGCATCAACCGGCTTTGGCTGCGTGGAGAAAACGCTGTCAGTGGGGTCCAGGTCCTCTGAGTACACGTGCTTCGTGATGTTCTCAATCTTCGGCAGCGGCGCGGCCAGAGCTTCATCGGCAGCCTTGCGGACTTCATCGTCCACTTCGGTCTTGAGCCGCTGAAGCTGCTCCTCTGTGAGAATGCCTTCGCGAAGGAGCAGCGCTTCTGTCTTCAGAATGGGATCGCGGAGGGCGTCAGCATCCAGTTCCGAGGGATGGCGATACCAACGCTCGTCGTCAGAAAGTGCGTGCGAGTACGGACGGATTACATGGCCGTGGACAAATGCCGGCCCTTTGCCGCTGCGGCAGTAGGCGACCGCTTCCTGCATCGCCTCATAGCTTGCGATGGGATCCGTGCCGTCGACTTCGGCGAAATGGAAGTTCGGGAAGTTTGCGACGAGTCGCGAAATGTTGCCGCCGGGCGTGTTTGCCTCAACGGGCGTGGAGATGGCGTAGCCGTTGTCTTCCACGACGAAGAGTACCGGGAGCTTGGCGTTGGAGGCAGTGTTCAGTGCTTCCCAGAACTCGCCCTGCGAGGTGGAGCCTTCGCCTACCGAGGTGTAGACCACTTCGTCGGCGTGGAAGTCGACGTCTTTGAAAGCGCGATAGTCGCCGGGACCGTAGTTCCCTTTTGCGGCTTCAGGATGATTGCTGAAGTAGCGACCTGCTTCTGCGCAGCCGACTGCGTGGAGTAGCTGAGTGGCCGTCGCGGAGGAAGGCGACATGAGGCGTAGCGCCTTGGAGGTCCAGTGAGAGGGCATCTGACGGCCGCCGCTGCCGG
Source organism: Terriglobus roseus (assembly GCF_900102185.1). Lineage (NCBI taxonomy): Bacteria > Pseudomonadati > Acidobacteriota > Terriglobia > Terriglobales > Acidobacteriaceae > Terriglobus > Terriglobus roseus. The sequence goes on from NZ_LT629690.1 coordinate 2,151,439, forward strand.
GATCGTCCGCTCCAACAGCCTGCAATAGCTGATCCTTCACGGTCTGGCCGACGGTGAGGGCGAATGCGCGGTCACGATAGTAGGGGAAGAACCAGTCGTAGCCCGGCTTCAGCGAGAGGCCCGCAGCAACAAGAAGCGCTTCATGCCCTGCGCAGGATATCTGGAAGAAAATCTTCTGCTGGCGTTTCAGCAGGATTTCACGATCATCTGTCTTCCGCGAAAGATACATCAGGCGGAAGAAGTGAATCAGCTTTTCCGGCGAGAGCGATCCGAGTGCGCTCTGGGAAGACTTCTGTGGTGCGTTCGCGCGTGTTGCCATCGCTATCCGGCCTGCCATCCTTACCTGCTGGAATCAGCGGATCGCCGGCGCGAGGCACAACGTTCCCTGTTGATTGTACTGCTGTTGGGCGGCGCGCGCTAAAGCGTGAAATCGATGGCAGATAAGGGCAGTGTCGCAACGCAGACAGCCATAGTTGTTCCACCCACAAAATCCAGCCAGGCACCAGCGCGTCCACACCGCTGATGGCGGGTGTAGCGGCGTTGCCATCTAATTGTGGCAGTGCGTGCATCGACCGTGCCTACGGCGACCATGCCGTATGGCGTGGTGAATGCAGCTACTGCACTGGCTTGCAAACCGTGATGCTTACTGTCGCATCCGGTCTTTGACTGATTTGGCCAGCTTTTCAATCTCATCTGCCTGCCGGATGACGTCTATGGAGAGTTCATCCTTGCGGGTTTGATCCACTGCGGCTTTCAATAGCTGCGCCTTCGCCAGAAGTTCATCGGCATCTGCAAGCATCTTCTTCTGGCGATCGGACGCGGCCATCTGCGCCTGTGAGTTCATCATCCTTTTCACTGCGGCACTTTCCATGTTCTGCGCGCGGGCAGAGCTCATGGGAACTGCGATAAGTACCCCCGCGGCAATCGCCGCGAAACGAACGTACTTCAACATCCCACACCATCCACACAATGGTCCGTAACGGCGGCACATCTTCGTCGTCATGCGGTCCCCCAGAGGCGCATGTTAGTTGCGCATCTGGTCCTTCACCTGGCGTGCCAGCCGGGCAATCTCATCGAGTCGTTTCTGATCTTCCGGGGTTGCTTCGCGTCCCTGAAGATCGGCTCGAAGCTGTTGCGTCAGCGCCAGCAGCCGATTGGCGTTGTCCACCATACGCTTCTTTCGGTCCAGTTTGCGAGCTTCTTCACGACGACGAATCAAGGCAGGATCGATCCCGGTGTCCGGGTCGCTGGCGGTGCCGAGCGGCATGTGAATATCGGATGAAGAATCGCCCGAGGGAACCCGGCCACCACTTGTCGGGGAAGGGTTGGGCGAACCGCTCTGGGCAGCAGCCGGCAGAGTGACAAAGGATGCGAGAAGTAACAGCCGTACGGTTTTCGTCATGGGAAACCTCTCGTGTGGATATGCGGATGGGTTGCAGCGCGGGAGTGCCTGCGCCATCCTTAAGAGATCAGGACTGCTGGTTTTGGCCTGATTGTACCCCCGGCGGCTTCTGCCGCAAGAAGGACATTTTCAGCATGATGCATCTTTTCGCTCTTCTCCTGGCCGCTGCCACCAAGCAACCGGCGGACTCCCACTCCGGGGAGACTTTTCACGATCTGGGGCAGAGCTGGCACGCCGACGTGGTGGACTTTGTCCGATTTGACGTGCCGAAGCTGGTTGTCATCCTGCTGATGGCATTTGCGCTTCAGAGCATCGTCAAGTTCTTTGTGAACCGCATGCGCCGCCTAGCGGACTCGTATCACGGCACCCAGCGCGCATCGCAGTTGCGAACCATGGCGGCGATTGTTCGCGCTACGTGCTACGGACTGATCGGTTTCATTGCACTGCTGCAGATTCTGCAGTTGTTCAACATTGATCTGAAGCCTCTGCTGGCATCCGCCGGCGTGGTTGGCCTGGGAATTTCGTTTGGCGCGCAGAGCATGTTCAAGGACATGTTGAATGGCGTCTTCATCCTGATTGAGGACCAGTTCAACGTTGGCGATGTAGTGACGATTGCCGGACTGACCGGAACGGTGGAGGATCTGACGCTTCGCTCAACGACCTTGCGCGCGGGCGATGGCACGCTGAACTTCATTCCGAACTCGCAGATTGCTACCGTGTCGAACCTGACGCGTCAGTATTCGGTTGCGACACTCAATGTCGCGGTGGATGCGTCTGCCGATCCTGACCGGGTGATGGCGCTGCTGAAGACCGTGGCGATGGAAGTCCGCAAGGACGATGCGTTTCAGAATGTCGCGATTGCCGACCCGGATATTCTCGGCGTCGACAAGATCAATGGACGCGAGGTGATCTATCCGGTGAATATCCGCGTGAAGGCGAACCAGAAAGATCCGATTCTGCGTGCATTGCGGCGGCGGGTTCTGCTTGCGTTTGAGAAGGAAGGCATTCCGCTGGGGCTGCCGACGAGCACGATCGTGATGCAGGCGAAGGGCGATCCCACATTGGCGCAGCCTCCGGTTTCGATCACTGGAAGCTAGTCAACGTAAATTGCAAGGGTGCGGCGGAAGCCGTGCCCTTTTAAACTTTGCGCGCGAGTACGAGGGTGATGTCGTCTGGTTGTTCCGCGCCACCGATCCATGCGTCCAGCGCAGCCATCACTTCTATGGAGATGACTTCCAGCGGCTGATCGCGATTGGCGCGGACCACGTCCAACAGGCGGTCTTCGCCAAACTCACCGAAGTCATTCTCCGGCTCAGTCACACCGTCGGAATAAGCGATGAGCAAGTCACCACTTTCCAGTTGAATAGTCTCCTGGTCGTAGCGCATGCCGTCCATCAGGCCGACCACGGTGCCACCTTTATCAAGCGCACGCACGCTGCCGTCTGGCTTCATGACAAAGGGCGGAAGCTGCCCTGCATTTGAATACGTGAGGCGTCCGCTGCGGTCGTCGTAGTGCGACAGGAAGAGCGTCGCGTACTTTTCTGGCTGCGTGGAGCGGTAGAGATGGCGATTAAGCAGCGCGAGGATGCGCGCAGGTGATTCGAAGAGCTCGCCGCATTCCAACGACTCCTGATGCGTGGCGCTTCGTGCCTCCTCGGAGAACAACTCCTCACTGGCGAAGCGGTAGGCGCGCACAGCCGCATGGAGCGTTGACATGAGCAGCGCTGCGGAGATTCCCTTGCCGCTGATATCGCCAAGCGCCAGGCCCATTCCGGTGACTTTCTTGGGCTGGTACGGGTCGTCATGGAAGATCAGGAAGTCGTAGTAGTCGCCGGAGACAGTACGAGCCGGGCGGCAGATGCCGTGTAGCTGCAGCGATGGGATCCCCGAAAGCGAATGCGGGAAAAGGTTGGCCTGCACTTCCTGCGCGATGCTGAGTTCGCTCTGCATGCGCTCCTTTTCCTTCTGCTCTTCAATCAGTCGGCCCAGTGACCACGCCATGCGGTTGAAGGAACGCCCGAGGTCGGCAAGCTGATCGTCCTGCTGCACGTGAATGCGATGCGAAAGGTCGCCACTGTCGATGGAAAGCGTTGCAGCATACAGGTCCTCGACGGAGCCGGTCATGGAACGCGTGAGCCGCATAGCGACGTAGAACGCAAAGATCTCAAGCAACGCGAAGATGATGCAGACGGCGATGAAGGAGAACCGCACCGCATCGGTGATGGAACTGGTGAGGCCTGTGCCAAAGAGTTGCTGGAACAGAACCGAAGGCCGCGATGTGACAACAAGCGGCACCGGACGGATGTCTCCGCTCTCCCAGTTCAGAACCGGAAGACGCGAACGGAAGACCACCTGGTAGTCGAATAGATTTACCGAGCCTGGCCTTGTGCCACCCGAGACCCGCTGCTGCTTTGCATTGGAACGTACGCTGCCCGACGCGGTATCTTCCACGACCCCAGGAAGCAACGTCACTACGCCTAATCCCTTGGCCACGTTCGCGAGCAAGGGTTGCGTGACGGGCATGGTGCCAATCACGGTGATCATGTGACCGTTGCTCGATGCCACGCGGTCCACAACCGACATGTACAACACGCCACCGTCTTCGGCGAAGACTTTGAGCTGTCCACCACGGCGCTGTTTAATCCAAGACGAGATCCGCATGGGGCTATGCGCATTGCCCATGAAATCGCGGAACTCGATCTCCTGATCATCCAGATAGACCGAACGCTGTCGCATTCCCAAAGGGCGAGCCCCCTGAGACGGCGTTGCACCTGCGGGCTGCCCGACAGGCTGTGGCGGTGGTCCTGTACGACGTCCCGTCGTAGTAGCAGCAGATGCTACTCGTCCTTCATCTCTTCCCTGTGCCAAATCGGCAGCAGTTGCTCCATCTTCCACGCGACGCGCGAGGGAGAACGCGAAGCCCGCATCACTGGTGCCCATGTTGTCTAACTGAAGCTGGAGATGCTGCGATGCCAGATGGACTGCAAACTGCCCCGCGGCAACATACGCAGAGAGGAAGACCAGCGTGAAGAACAGCACGACAGGCGTGAGGCCAATCAGCAGGTAGGTGAGGATCAGTTTGTTTCTCAGCCGCCATAGCAGGCCGTGCTTTGTTGCCCGATACAGGTATGGGACCGTCACGATGAGCGTGACAGCCAATAGGCCCCAACGCAGGAGGAACGTCTGATCGCCCAGCGTGCCAGGGACAAATGCCAGCGCGATTAGCAGCGCGGTTATGCCCCACAGGATGCGCAGATACAGCGGAAAATGCGAAACATTGGCAGAGAGAGGCGCGCTCGTGGTGGCGTAGAGCGGGTCAGATACGTTGTTCTGCTGGCGGGGACGGAGGATAAGCGGCATGCCTAGGATTCCCCCCGTGCCTGCAAGGCCGCCATGTGCATCGCATGCCGTGTTGCAGAGAAATGTGCTCCTGCCAGCAGGAGCAGTCCGCTGAGAAATGCCCAAAGCATCAGGCCTACCGAGATGTAAAACGGCCCGTAAACATTTTCAAGATCAAGATGCGGCAGAGTGAAGATGTACAGGAACTTTGCCCCCTCCCAGAGCAAGCCCGTCACGATTGCAGTGGGCAACACCGCCATGGGGGGAATCTTGCGATTGGGCAGGATCCAGTAGATCAGGAAAAAGATACCGATGGAACTGATGGTGGCCACAACGCTGAGAAATCCATTGGATAGCGCGGTGTAAAACACATTGTTCGTATGGCCAAAGAAGATGAAACCAAGCACCGACTTCTGCGCGGTGGACATGGCCACCGAGAACATGGCAAGCAGCCCGACGGAGATGGCCAGTCCTAGCGAAACAAGCTGATTGCCGAGATAGCTGCGATTCTTGGGAGCGCGCCACACATTGTTCAACGCCACTTCCAGTGGCAGAAACACGCCTGTGCTGCTGATGAACAGCATGATCACCGAGAAGATCTGCACGCTCTTGTGGGGATGAGCGAGCAGATTCATGTTGCGCATGACGAAGTCCTGCCCCGTTGGCAGGTAGCTGTACATGAGTTCGCTAACAACGTTCGCCATCTGCTGCGAATGAAAAACATTGCGCGACAGTGTGAGCAGCAACACGATAAATGGGAACAAGGACAGGATCACGTTAGCGGCGACAGAAAAGGCGTAGGTATGAACGTCTGTCTGTGTCAGATAACGCAGCAGTTCCATGAATTGTGCCGCAGAGCCGCCCTCCACCGGATCGGGCCAAAGCTCTCGTTCGCCAGGTGCTTCACTGACCTTACTGAGCTTTTCCGCTGCCTCCGCCGGCACGGGTTCGCTTGCGTTTTCCTGCGGCGTGATAAACGGCATAGGGGCTGGTCTGCCGACTCCTGGAAAGGCGGTTGGAACGATGCTAGCAGAGGCGGCATAGGGGATGCTTGCACACCCTCATTTGACCGCAAGGCTTTGAAATTGAGACGTGTAAGAGCCTTGGAAAGACGCGATGCCATCCCGTTAGAACGCGAAGGTGATAGGCTCTTCGGCACGATGTCTCCCCGCTCCAAGATCGCGCTTTCCCGCCGTGCATTCCTCTCCGGAATGACTGCCGCTGGTTGCGCGTATTCGCTGGGAGGATGGAGCCAGGCGGCTGAGAATATTCATTTCAATGTGGCCGAATACGATCGCGACAATATTCTCGCCGGGGCAGCCGATGCCCTGAAGCTGGCACCGCAGACCGTCACCTCTGTGCCCGCACCTAAGAAGCTGGCGAGTCCTCATTTGTATTTTTCAGAGGACACGGAGTGGTTCGCGATCGAGGGTGGTCACTTTGAGCATCGACCCGGGTATTCCAATCCTGCGGCGTTTTCGCAACATCGCGATGCGCTGGTGCGGATGAACGGCGTGGTGGCCGCGTGCGTTGCCGCGTGGCGGCTGACTTCAGAGGTGAAGTATGCGCAGCACGCCTTGAATCATCTGCGAGCCTGGTTCATCGACGCGGATACGCGGATGGAGCCGAATCTGGATCATGCTGCCTGTATTCCGCCTTCCGTTGATGGCAGTTTTCGGGGTGTCGAAGACACGGTAATGCTGGCGGAGACTTCGCGTTGCGCGTCGTTTCTATGCGCTTACAACGGAGCTGCAACTGAGGATGATGCCGCCGCGCTGCGCAAATGGTTTACCGACTTCACCACGTGGATGAACGAAAGTAAGCCAGGCTTTATTGCGCGTGAGATGAAGGATCGCACCGCCATCTGCTGGACTCTGCAGGCGGCCGAAATGGCTCGATTCACGCGCAACGGCGCGCTGCAACTGGATTGCCTGCATCGCTTCCGTGACAAGCTGCTGCGCGAGATGAATTTCGATGGCCAGTTCCCCGCCGAACTGCATCGGCCTGATGCTTATGCCGCGTCCATCTTCACACTGGATTGCCTTTCGATGACGTGCGAGGCGGTGTCGTCGCCGCTGGATCGGCTGTGGGACTACAACCTGCAGGACGGACGCGGCATGCGGTCAGCGGCGGCATGGCTGTTTCCTGTGCTGCTAAACCGTGGGGCCTGGAAGTTTCCATCTGACGCGGAACATTTCACCGATTGGCCTGTACGCCAGCCGAGCCTGTTACTCGCAGGACGTGCATACAGTCGCTCGGAATACATTGTGTTGTGGAAGCGTCTGCCGCTGGAACCGAAGAAGCCGGAGTTGCTCCGGACGTTTCCGATGCGACAGCCCGCACTCTGGACGGTACGTCCGCCTGCCTAAAGGCAGCCAAATCATTTAGTTTGTTTGCATGGCCCTTGCCCCAAAGTTGCGCCGACTGTCTCTCCCCTGCACGTTGATGTTCAGTGTCACGGCTCTCTCGCAGATGGCGCTGATCCCTACGCCACGCGAGGCAAACGCTGTTCGTGCGATTCCTCTTTCGCAGGGTGTGAGCATTGTTTGTTCTGCGTGCAATGCAGACGACACTTTTGTAGTGAACGAACTTACGCGTCAGCTTCGTGAAAGCAACATTGTGGTTACTGCGTCCGGTTCGGCACACATCACTTTGTTGCGCTATGGCAGTGATGCAGGCAAACAGGCGTTGAGTGTCGCGCATGTGGCGTGGTCGCCCGAGATGCAGGACGAGGGTTACGCCATTGTTCCTGACGCATCGGGCGTCAGCGTTGTGGGTGCGACGTCTGCGGGTGTGTTCTACGGGGCGATGACAGCAAAGCAACTGATCGCTGGTAGTGGCAACGCGGCGACTTTGCAGACAGCCAGCATTCGCGATTGGCCTGCGATGAAATATCGCGGTCTGCATGATGATCTTTCGCGCGGACCTGTGCCGACGCTTGCGTTTCAGAAGGAGTTGATTCGCAAGCTTGCGTCGTACAAGGTGAATGTCTATTCGCCGTATTTCGAAAACACGATGCAGTACCGCAGCGAGCCGCTGGCCGCACCTCCGGGAGGTTCGATCACGCCGGAGCAGGCGCGTGAGTTAGTTGCCTACGCTGCGCAATATCACATCACCGTGATTCCCGAGCAGGAAGCATTTGGCCATCTGCATTACATGCTGAATCAGGAGATGTATGCGCCGCTGGCAGAGACTCCGCATGGACATGTGCTGGCGCCGGGGCAGCTGGGCTCTGTTGAGCTGACGAAGCGAATGTATACGGAGTTGGCAGCGGAGTATCCTTCGCCGCTATTGCACATTGGTGCAGATGAAACAGTTGAGCTTGGCAAGGGACAGACCAAAGCTGCAGTGGATTCACGTGGTCTTGGCCCTGTGTATCTTGACTATCTGCAAAAGACCGTTGCAGCGCTGAAGCCGTTGAATCGTCGTTTTCTTTTCTGGGGCGATATTGCGATGAAGGAGCCTGCGCTGCTGAAGACGCTGCCGCCGGACTTTAAACAGCAGACCATTGCCGTAGGTTGGGAATACAACCCGCATACAAGTTTTGCTCCGTGGATTAAGCCGTACACCGATGCGGGTATGGAGTGCTGGGTGGCACCGGGCGTGAATAACTGGAGCCGCGTGTGGCCCAACTTCAACAATGCTCTGCCTAACATTCAGCAGTTCACCGCACAGGGTCAGGCTGCGGGTTGCACCGGGCAATTGAACACACTATGGGAAGACGATGGCGAGGCATTGTTCAACAACAACTGGTATGCGCTGCTGTTTGGTGCGCAGGCCGCATGGCACAAGGGTGAAAGCTCGATTCCGCAGTTTCAGGACAGCTTCGCCCAGGTGTTTCACGGCGATGCCAGCGGCAAGGTAAATGAAGCGCAGAAAGAATTGATGGCCGCGCATGCCGTCTTGAAGAACGGATTCAAGACGAGCGATGCTTCCGACCTGCTGTTCTGGATTGATCCGTGGAGTGCTGACGGACAGATTTATGCGCCGAAGATTCGGCCTTATCTGCATGAGTTGCGCATGCACGCGGAACAGGCGATTGTGTTAGTCGAACAGGCTCGTAACTCTGCAACATTGCGCGAGCAAGATGCTCTGGATGCAATGGAACTTGGCGCGCGCCGCATGGATCTGATCGGCTTGAAGTTTCAACTGACTGACGAGATGGCAACGACGTACGACAATGCCTATCGCTTGCAGAATGCTAAGGACAAAGACAGCCGCACCGAAGTATCGCGCGATTTGAATGACATCAACGCGGTAAACGGCAAGCTGCAGGATCTGCGCAATCAGTATTCGTTGATGCGCGATCTGTATGAGGCTGCGTGGCTCAAAAGCAATCGCCCGTACTTCCTGCGTAATAACCTTGCGCGGTATGACTACACGCTGAACACGTGGCTTAGCCGCATTGATAAAGTGCGTTCCGCACAACGACAGTGGGACCGCACGCAAACGATTCCTCCGGCATCCGAAATTGGATTGCCCGCGCCGCCTGCGCCAGGAGCTCCTCAATGACTGACGAAACGAAACTCGCATCCGGCACACACCCGAAAGCCATCGCAGCGAAAACGCTGATCACTCCACACTCGGTAGTGCATGAGCCACTGCTGATTTTGGAAGACGGCAAGGTCCAACAGGTGACCTCGCTGGAACGCGACGTGTTGCCGGAAGGCGCGCTTTATCTGCCGGAAGCAACGCTCAGCGCTGGGTTCTTTGATGTCCACGTGCATGGTGCGGGCGGACGCGATGTGATGGAAGGTACGCCCGAAGCCATTGATACCGTGGCACGCACGCTTGCACGGTACGGCACGACGCAGTTCCTTGCGACGACTGTCACCGCTGGCATCGACCACACTCTGCACGCATTGGAGAGCATCGCGAATGCAATTGAATCGGCAGCGCCGGAACATGGCGCAGAGATTCTGGGCATTCATCTGGAAGGGCCATTCCTTTCGCATGAAAAGCGCGGTGTACATAACCCAGAGTTGCTGGAGAAGCCTTCGGTTGCACTCTTTGACCGTTTTCAGGAAGCGGCACGAGGTCACATCAAACTGATGACCGTTGCTCCAGAACTACAGGATGCGCTGGAGATGATCGCGCATGCGAGCGAGAAGGGTGTCCGCATCAGCATGGGTCACAGCGATGCAGTTGCAAGGCAAGCGCGAGCGGGCATCGCCGCAGGTGCTGTAAGCGCGACGCATACGTTCAATGCCATGCGTGGCCTAACGCAGCGTGAACCGGGCATGCTGGGCGTTGTACTGGATGCCAAAGAGCTGTATGCGGAATTAATCTGCGACGGCATTCACACCACGCCAGAGGCTGTCCGTCTGTGGTTCCGGATGAAGGGTGAGGAGCGCGCAATGTTGATCACCGACGGCATGGCCGCTACCGGCATGCCAGACGGCGAGTATCTGCTGGGTGACATGAATGTCCAGGTGAAGGACGGAGTGGCGATGTACGCAGGCGTGCTGGCGGGGTCCGTGCTGACGATGGACCGCGCCGTTGCCAATGTACAGACCTTCACCGGCTGCGGACTGGATACAGCCGTGCGGTTAGCGTCACGCAATCCCAAGAACATGCTGAGCCTGCCTTTTGACGAAGCGGAGGCGAGTTTCAATGTCTTCAACGCAGCAGGAAGCCGCGTAGGAACCATCCTGCGAGGAGAGGTTCTGTAACACTCCTGTCACCTGTAGACTCGATGCATGCCGACGCGGCTTCATGCCTTCGACCTTGGACTGATTGTCCTTTATCTGATTGCGATCACCCTGTTTGGCCTGCGCTTTCGCAAGCCCACAGACACATCGCTGTCGTCGTACTTCCTTGCCGCGCGCAGCGTACCGTGGTGGGCCATTGCGCTGTCCATCGTGTCGGCTGAAACCAGTACGCTGACGATCATCAGCGTGCCGGGCATTGCCTTTGGCGGCAATTTCACCTTTCTGCAGCTTGTCTTCGGCTACATGATCGGCAGACTGCTGATCTGCATCCTTTTTCTCCCGCGCTACTTCGATGGCGAGTTGTTCACCGCGTATCAGCTTATCGATCGTCGCTTTGGCCCAATACTGCATAAGGTCACTGCTGGTTTGTTCCTGTTGACGCGTGCTGCAGCGGAAGGCGTGCGCGTCTATGCGGTCAGCATTGTGGTGGGCATTGCGATTGGCACGAATGACATTGCCAGCATTGTCATCATCAGCATGTTGACGTTGGCTTATACGTTTGAAGGCGGCATGGCGGCGGTGATTTGGACCGATGTCGTGCAGATGTTCCTATACATCGCAGGAACCATCATTGCTCTGTTCACGCTGGGTGCAAAGGTCGATGGCGGATGGGCAACGGTGCATGCCGTTACCAGCGCGGCGCACAAGTTGCAACTGTTCGACTTCACCGTAAACCTGACCTCGAATTACACATTCTGGGCCGGTGTGATTGGCGGCGCATTCCTGACCATGGCTTCGCATGGCACCGATCAGTTGATGGTGCAGCGTCTGCTGGCTGCGAAGAACCTGCGTGAGGCACGAGTCTCGCTGTTGGCCAGCGGTGGCGTTGTCTTCCTGCAGTTCACTCTGTTCCTGGTGATTGGCGCGGGGTTGTACGTGTTCTATGGACAGCATCCGGCGTTGCTTATAGTGCATGGTTCGGATCGCCTCTTCCCTGCGTTCATCGTGCAGCAGATGCCAACTGGCGTTGCAGGATTGCTGATCGCGGCGATTCTTGCGGCAGCGATGTCTAACCTTTCCGCAGCATTGAATTCCCTGTCTTCAACGACCATCGTGGACTTCTACATGAAGCTGAATCCCAATGCGTCTGACACGAAGCGTAATCTGCTGTCACGTACAGCAACGCTGCTATGGGCAGTTGTACTGGTTGCCATTGCTATCTATTCGGTAAAGGTAGGAGGCAAAGGACACGTTGTGGAGATGGGGTTGTCCATTGCGTCGGTTGCGTATGGTGCGTTGCTGGGTGTGTTCCTGCTGGGAACGCTGACTCGCTATGCGACACAGTTTGGCGCAACCGTCGGTATGATTGCGGGCTTCGCCTTCAACCTGGCTCTGTATCTGCCAAAGATCCTTCCTGTTCCCCCTATTCATATCGGAGGTTTCTCTCTGTCTGACATTGCGTTCACCTGGTATGTGTTGCTTGGCTCCGTTGTGACGTTTGTGGTTGGCTCGCTGTTCAGTCTTATGGGCAAGCCGCGTGCGAAGGCTGTTGCTGCGGTATTGGTGATGGTCGTATTTGGCACTGCATCGATGCGTGCGCAGAGTGCCGACTTCTCCGAGATCGATACGCTGATGGCGCAGGCGCTGAAGGACAAGCTGTTGCCTGGTGGCGTTGTCGCCATTGGTAGCAATGGACGCGTCGTCTATGAGAAGGTTTATGGCAATCGTGCGGAAGATCCGGCGATTGAGGCGATGACGGAAGACACCATCTTCGATATGGCGTCGCTGTCCAAGTGCATGTCCACTTCCGTTGCCATCATGCAGTTGTATGAACAGGGCAAGCTGCAGTTCGATGATCCGGTGGTGAAGTATCTGCCGGAGTTTGCGTCCAATGGCAAGAGCAGTGTGACAATCCGTGAGTTGCTGACGCACTACAGCGGATTGCGTGAAGATGTGTCGCTGAAGGATGCGTGGAGCGGCAAGGCTGAAGGCGTGAAGCGCGCGATGGAATCGGACCTTTACGGACCTCCGGGAAAGACCTTCAAGTACTCCGACATCAACTTCATCACTCTTGGCGCGATTGTGGAGAAGATCAGCGGTGAACCGCTTGATGTCTACGCAGCGAAGCATATTTTTTCGCCGTTGAAGATGACGGAGACGGGATACTTCACCCCCCACTGCCCTCACCTGTACTGGGAACCAGCCCCTGTTACGTGCCCTGCCGTGTCAAGTGCGGCAATGCGTGCACGCATTGCACCCACAGCCCATAACGACGACAAGCCCATGGATGACGACCGTATGTTGCGGGGTGAGGTGCATGACCCTACGACTCGGCGCATGGGTGGTGTCGCCGGTCATGCTGGTGTATTCTCCACGGTGCATGACACCAGCCTGTTCGCGCAGGCTCTGCTGGATCGGCTGGCGGGACGTCCGAGCAACTTCCCCCTGAAGCAGGAGACGCTGCGGCTGATGTGCCAGCCCGAGCAGCCTACGGGTGCGAAGGGGCTGCGTGGCTTTGGATGGGATATCGACTCGCCCTACTCGCGTCCGCGAGGCACGATCTATCCGGTGGGCAGCTTCGGGCATACAGGCTTCACTGGCACTTCGGTGTGGATGGACCCGCGTAGTGACAGCTATGTGATCCTGCTGGCGAATGCGGTGCATCCGCGTGGGCGCAAGCCGATTACGCCGCTGCGTGGCACGATTGCTACGGCCGCGGCGAAGGCACTGGGATTGGACAAGCCGTTGCTGGGTAAGGCAACACTCACTGGTATTGACGTGCTGGAGCAGACCAACTTCCAGGCGTTGCATGCACTGGCTGCCAAGACACCGGGACATCTGCGCATTGGACTGCTGACCAATAACACCGGCCTGAACCGCAGCGGTAAGCGCACCATTGACGTGCTGTATGCGCAGCGCGGCAATGGGATTGAGCTGACCACGCTGTTCGCGCCTGAGCATGGGATTCTGGGCGCTGAGGACCATGAGGGTCTGGGCAATGCCGTGGATGCAGCAACACATCTACCCGTGATCTCTCTGTATGGGGCGAAGCTAGCCGACCGCTATCCGAAGGTGGAAGACCTGCAGAAGCTGGATGCGGTGCTCATTGACCTGCAGGATGTTCCGGCGCGCTTCTATACCTACGAGACCGAGATGGGTTACGTGATGGAGTCGGCGGCCAAGGCTGGCACGCAGGTTGTGGTGCTGGATCGGCCAGCGATCACGAGCGGTGTGCAGGTTGTTGGGCCGGTTGCCGATGCGGGCGTGCAGAGCTATGTCGACTACATGCAGGAACCCATGTCGCTCGGGCTGACGATGGGTGAGCTTGCAGGGTTCTTCAATGGGGAGAAACAGCTTGGCGTGAAGCTGAGCGTGGTGAAGATGCAGAACTGGCAACGCGGTGTTTGGTATGACCAGACCGGTTTGCCGTGGGTGAATCCTTCACCCAATCTGCAGAGTATGAGTGCGGCTACGCTTTACACCGGCATTGCGTTTGCCGAGTACACAAACCTTTCTGTTGGCCGCGGAACGGATGCGGCGTTTGAGCAGGTTGGCGCTGCGTGGATTGCTTCCGATGCGGAGGCGAAGAAGCTGGCTGACACGCTGAACGCTCGTGCGATGACGGGTGTGACGTTTGCACCGGTGACGTTCACTCCGGCGAAGCCTTATCCGTTTGCCGGACAGGCGATTCATGGCGTCCGTGCGACCGCTACCGATCGGACACGGCTTGATGCACCTGCGATGGGCGCGGAGTTGCTGGCCGCAGTTCATGCGCAATATCCGACGCAACTGCTGTTGGCGAAGGCACAAGGCCTGGTGCTGAATAGTGCGACGATGCAGGCGCTTGCTGCCGGGAAAGATCCGCATGACATTGTGGCAGCGTGGGAACCGGAGCTTTGGAAATTCCGCGAGGCGCGACAGAAGTATCTGCTCTACAGCTACCTACCGGAGTAAGGGGGTACCCCTCCCCTGTTTTTCTAAAATCGTCTTTCTATTGGGGTTACGGCGAGGGTGGCGCTAAAATCGTCTGCCCATTGGGGTTAGGGGTAAAATCGTCTTTCTAAACGAGTTAGGGCCGCGCTATGCGCGGCCCTTCATCTTGCCTGTTTTTATTGTAGTCCTGCACATGTGGGATCGTGCCAACAAATTTTGTTGGGTAACGCATTTGGAATGATTGGCTTATACCGCCTCGGGACGCACTCGGGGATTGACAGGGTTCAGAATGATGGCGAAGTGAGTGCTGAAGCTGCATCTTTGACTAGATGATCCGCGGTTTCATCGTGCTTGCCTTCGAGCATGGACACCATGGCTCGGCCGATGAGGACGAGCAGCGGCGCGTGGCCCGGTTGCAGGTTGCCGAAGTCTTCGAGTGTGGCGGCGACGGCGGATTGCTGTGGTGTGGCTGCGGAGGAGATCGCTACACAGGGCATGTCTGTGGGGACGCCGTGAGCGCTGAGGTCTTCTGCGAGCGTCTTCAGGTTGCGGCCTGGCATGTAGATGGCAAGCGTTGCGTCCTCTGGCAGAGGGCCCTGCCACATGGGTAGCGGATTGGTCTTGTCTGCCGCGTGCGAGCCGCTGATGAGGATGAGCTTGGAGGCGGTGCGGCGGTCTGTGAGCGGGAGTTGAAGCGTGGCTCCTGCGGCGAAGACTGCTGACACACCGGGGATGACTTCCGCTGGGATGTTGGCTTGTTGGAGGGCGTTGAGCTCTTCCGCAGCGCGACCGAAGACGAGCGGATCGCCGCTCTTGAGACGCACGACACTGAGATTGCGGCGCGCGGAATCGATCATGAGTTCGTGGATGCCTGCCTGCGTGATGCGAGGGCGTCCGCAGCGCTTGCCGACGCTGGTGATGAGTGCGTGCGGATTGGCAAGTTGCACGATGGCGTCGGGAACGAGGTCGTCGTGGAGGACAACGTCTGCCGTGGCGAGAAGGCGCGCTGCCTTCAGCGTGAGCAGGTCGGGGTCGCCTGGGCCAGCGCCTACGAGATAGACCGTTCCCTTTTGCGCGCTCATCGAGATACCTCCGCAGGATTCCGCTCGGGATAGTGTTCGCGGGCGTGTCGTTTCGCGATCTGGCGAGAGGGGCAGGCTTCGGCTCCACAGACTTCGCGCTGGGCGAGCTGGTGCAGGAGTTGTTTGCGCGGCTCGCCGAGGGGTTCCATCTGGAGGACTTCGCGACGGAGGCGTCCGAGTTCTTCCAGCCAGGGGCCAATGTCATGCGGCAGCGCTTCATTCAACGCTTTGCGAAGCTGCATGGCATACGCGGGGCTTTCGCCTGCGGTGGAGATGGCGATCTGAAGGTCGCCACGGCGGACGATGGATGGGAAGAAGAAGTCGCAGTAAGGTGGGTCGTCGACCGCGTTGACGAGTATGTCGCGGGACTGTGCTCCGGCGAAGACTGCGCGGTTGACTTCAGGAACGTCGGATCCGGCTACGGCGAGGTACATGTCGTCCAGATCGCTGTCCTGAAACTCGCGAAGGTGGAGGGTGATTTCTCCTGCTTCGGCTTGTTGCTGGACCTTGGCTGACGCGCGTGTGGCGATTACGGTGATCTGCGCTTCGGCGTCGAGCAGTGATTGGATTTTGCCTTCCGCAATGGATCCTGCGCCGACGACGAGGCATGGGCGATTGGTGAGTTTCAGGAAGATTGGGAAGAGTGACATGAGGCTGGTCCTTACGACTTACTACGCTCCGCTCAGGATGATGGACCTCCGAGCGGAGCGGCAGGGTTGATTACATCTCTGCAGGCGGGCGACCGCTGGGCTTGTCGCGTTCTGCGGCTGCGACGACTGCTCCTGCGAGCTGGCCACGAAGTTCTTCGTCGGAGAAGCGGGCGAAGTACTGGCGGAGGTTTTCGTTTTGGGTGCGGTCCTTCAGGTACGTCTTCAGCAGACGCTCCATAGCGACCGGAACTTCCGTTGCGGGCGCGCGGTAGCCGATGGCGCGGGCGAAGCCTGCGTGTTCACCGAGGGCGCCGCCGAGGCAGAAGTAGAAGGCGTCGACCATCTGGCCTTCGTGCTTGACCTTCTTGCCTTCGAGGCCGATGTCAGCGATCCATGCCTGGCCGCAGTTGTTGGGGCAGCCGGTGACGTTGATGCGGAGCTGCTGGTCGAAGTTGGGGACGCGCTCCTCCATCTCGTCGACGAGCCAGCGGGAGAAACCCTTGGTTTCTGCGATGGCGAGTTTGCAGAACTCCGTGCCGGTGCAGGCGACGGTGCCACGCCAGAAGTTGGTGGCTTCGACGTGCAGTCCGAGGGCATTGATTTTCTCAACTAATGCTTGAACTTTTTCGTTTGGCACGTTGGTGATAATGGCGTTCTGCTGGATTGTGAGGCGCACATCTCCATTGCCGTACTCGTCAGCGAGGTCGGCGAGGGCGTGAAGCTGGGAGGCGTCCATCCGGCCACGGAGGACCGTGATGCCCACCGAGGAGAGGCCTGCCTGCTTCTGCGGAAGAACGCCGGTGTGGTCGCGGTAGATGTCGTCGGGCTGGGTTTCTGCGGGTGCGGGGTCCAGCTTGTAGCCAAGCTTGCGCTCGATTTCCGCGAGGAAGGTTTCGGCAGTCCAGCCGTCCTTCATGAACATGTACTTCAGGCGCGCGGTGGTGCGGCTTTCGCGCAGGCTACCTTGCTGGTCGCGGAAGATTTCGGTGATCTTGTAGCAGACGTCTTCTGCCTGATCCTGCTTAACGAAGGCGTTCAGGCGGATGGCGAGATGCGGTTCCTTGGAGAGACCGCCGCCGACGCGGACGGAGTAGCCGACTTCACGCTGGCCGTTGACGGTGCGCTCGATGGCGGTGAGGCCGATGTCGTTGATCTCCGGATAGTTGCACCATTCGGGGCAACCGCCGACGGTAATCTTGAACTTACGCGGCAGGTTGACGAAGTCCGGATGGCCAGTGAGGAAGGCAGCTACCTTCTTCGCGAGCGGTGCGGCATCAAGGAGTTCGTGCTTGTGCAGGCCTGTGAGCGGGCAGCCAGTGACGTTACGGACGACGTCGCCGCAGGCACCCTTGGGCGACAGGCCGACCTTGGAGAGAGCGTCGACGACGAGCGGCAGCGACTCAATGGTGAGCCAGTGGTACTGGATGTTCTGGCGCGTGGTGATGTCGGCGAGATCGCGGCCGTGGTCACGCGCGAGGTCGGCGAGGACGCGGGTCTGTTCGCTGGTGAGGATGCCGTTGGGGATGCCGACGCGCATCATGAAGTATTCCGTGGCCTTGCCTTCGCCACCGACGCCGCCTACGGCACCGATGCCGTCGCCCTGCGTGTAAATGCCCCACCACTTGAAGTAAGCGCCAGCCCAGTCGGGCACGACAGATTCACGGCCTTCTTTGGCGAAGGCGACGACTTCATCCCAGTGCTCCCAGGGGTTCTTTTCAACCTTGAGGCGCTCCATCTTTTGCGCCTTCGTCTCTTTCTTTTCGACGGCGGGCTTTGCTGGGGTTACGGGCGTGGCGTTGCTCTGGACTTCGTCTACCATGATTCCCTTCTACTGCGCCGCGGCTGCGGCAATGTCGTTGTGGCGTACGTCAGAACCGCGCACCCAGAAAATGACGTCTTCGGCGATGTTGGTGGCGTGGTCTGCACTGCGTTCGAGGTTGCGCGCCACGATGATGGAGTTGAGTGCGTTTTCTGTAATTTCCGGCCGGCGGGCCATCTCATCGCGGAGGGCGGCCTGCGTTTCGCGGTTGAGACGGTCCATCTCGTCGTCCATGGTGAGGACTTTTTCTGCGAGGACGGGATCGCCTTCGAGCAAGGAACGGATGGCGCGGCGGATCATTTTGACGGAGAGCGCGCCCATGGCTGCGAGATGGCCAGGCAGGTTTTCGGGGCCTGCGTCAGGGTTCGTCTTTTGCAGCTCTGCACAACGTTTGACGATTGCGGCAGCCTGATCGCCTACTCGTTCCAAGTCGCCATTAATTTTGATGACGGCCATAAGGAAACGGAGGTCCATTGCCATGGGTTGTTCCTTGGCGAGGAGCTCGTAGGCCATTTCGTCGACACCACGCTCGGCGGCGTTGATGGCCTGCTCGATATCGTAGACATGGACGCAGAGGCCTGTGTCGCGCTGCAGATACGCCTCGACGGACAGTTCCAGCGCCTGCTGCGAAAGGGCTGCCATAGCGAGCAGCTTGTCTTTGAGCATGGCGAGTTGTTGCTGGAAATGGATACGTGGCACGGCTAGGGGTTTCCTATCCTCTATTGTCGCGGAAAATTGATTTCTGCGCCAACTTTTTACAGAAAATGGGCAAAAAGTTGAGATTACGGTTTTGAGTGGTCAGACCAGTTGTGCTTTTTGAGGCTAATCGCAGTGGTCAGGCTGGTAGGTCCTCCACGGAGGACATGCTTTGGCCCTTGGCTTCCCTGCCAAGACCGGCGAGGAGAGCCACGGCAACCGCTACGATTGCGACTGTCCAGGCGAGGACGGGTGTCAGGTCGCCATGGAAGTACTTGCGCGCCAGCGCGGTCTGGAACTTGGCGTTGCGCGAGGAGAGCAGGTTGCCGAGCTGGTAGGCCAGGCCCGGAAAGGTGGCGCGAACGGCGGCAGGCGAGAGCTCGTTGAGGTGTGCCGGGACGATGCCCCAGGCGCCCTGAATCATGAACTGCATCAGGAAGCCGCCAGCGGCCACCATGATGGGTTCCCAGGTGAAAGCCCAGATGTAAATCATGGGGATCGCAAGAAGCGCTGCGATGACGATGGAGCGGCGTCGGCCCCAGCGTTCAGACAACGTACCGAAGGTGATGCCGCCGAGGAGAGCGCCGATGTGGCCTACGTCGCTGACCCAACCGACGCGTCCTGGAGTGAAGCCCTTTGCCTTCTGCAGGAAGGTGGGATACAGATCCTGCGAGCCGTGGCTGAAGGAGGTGAAGGCCGTCATGAGGAGGACGAGAAAAAGGAATGTGGGCAGGTAGTGTGCGATGTCGCCCAGGTGGATGGTGGGTTTAACGGCTTTTGCCTGACCGCTGCGGTAGGCGGGAGACTCTTCCACCTTGCTGCGGATGTAGAAGACGAGGATGGACGGCAGCGCTCCGATGAAGAACATGACGCGCCAGTTCACCAGCATGCCTGTGCCGTGAAGATGCGGGAAGACAAGGCCGTACACGGTTGCTGCGAGCAGGTTGCCGACAACGTAGCCTTCCTGCAGCAGGCCGGAGAAGAAGCCTCGGCCTTTTTCTGGCAGTGTTTCAAAGGCGAGCGCTGCGCCGACGCCCCATTCGCCGCCCATGGCGATGCCGAAGAGAGCGCGGAAGACGAGTAGCCAGCCGAGAGTTGGCGCGAGGCCGGAGGCTACTTCAAAGACGCAGAAGCTGATGATGTTGATCATCAGCGTGGGGCGTCGGCCAAACTTCTCTGCCATGGCACCAAAAATGAGAGCGCCAACGGGGCGCATGACGAGTGTCCAGAAAAGGGCTTCCGTCACAGTCTCGACGGTGGTGTGGAAGTCACCCGCGATGGCGGTAATGCAGTAAGTGAGGATGAAGAAATCAAAAGCGTCCAGCGCCCAACCAAGGAAGCAAGCGATGAAAGCATTCTTCTGCGGCGACGTGAGCGCACGCCACTGATGCACAATTCCGGAGGCCATGTTTGAAGGAATGTTAACGGCTCTGCGGCAACACAGGCCATAAAAATCTTTCACGACGAAACATTGTGGCTTTGTGATTCGGTCTGCGACCGATGAACTGCAGACTGAATGCGCGCAAAAAACACCTGTGAAGGTCGCATGACCTTTGCGAAAACTAAATGCATTGGCGCTCGGTCGAGAGGTTATGATGACGCCATTCGTGATTCAGTATTCGGCTGTCTTGTGAACTTTGTGTTCCGCACGGGACAAGGAGATCGAGTATGGCAGAACGTATTGTGCGCATGCATGCGGCTTCGACGCTTGTCTTTGCGATGCTCTCCACCAGTGTTGCCATTGCCCAGAACAAGGCTGAAAAACTGCTGGTAGGCGACACGAAGATTACCGTGATCGCTGGATACAAAGGCGAAGCCAAGTTGGCAGCACCAGCGAAGATTGTTGTTCATGATTTCGATGTGCCGAGCGAGATCATCACCGTGGATCATTCACCGGCGTCACATGTTCTTTCCAACAGTCCGATTGCGCGTATGAAAGGCGATGCCGGGCAGGACCAAGATCCTGCTGCGATTGCGAAGAAGGTGCAGACGGCGTTTTCTAAAACACTGCTCAACGATCTGAAGAAGACTTCTATCCCCTCAGCAGGATCACCACTTGGGGCGAACCCGGAGGAACCCGCAGGCACACTGATTGTGCGTGGAGACTTCATCACGATTAAGCAAGGCAACAAGACGACGCGCATGATGATTGGGCTGGGACGCGGTGCGAGTGATGTGCAGGCGCATGTGGTGATCTCCCTGCTGACAGATAACGGACCGATTCTGCTAAGCGAATTCAAAGTGGATGCCGCGAGCGGCAAGAAGCCCGGTGCCGTAGAGACGATGGGTGTTGGTTCCGTGGCAACCAGCGCTGCGGCAGGCGCAGCAACGGATAGCAAATCAAGCGTGGAAGGCGATACCGCGCGCATTGCCAATGCCGTTGCGAAAGAGATGAACACCATCATGGCTACGCAGGGTTGGGTTGCTTCTCAGCCGAGTGGTGATAAGTCACAAACTCCAGCGCAACAAGCGAAGTAAGAAAGGAACAGCACGATGGGAATTCTGCTTGGCTTATCGCCGTTTATTGCATTTGCAGTGTTGAGCCGCTTTACGAGTGCCGCAGTGGCACTATGGGCTGCCGCAGCGGTGTCCGTTGTGCTGATCCTGCGCGAATTGAAACTGGGGCGCTCGTTGAAAGTGTTGGATTGTGGCACCTTAATTTTGTTTGCGGGGTTGGCATGCTACACAACACTGGTGCATCGGACCTGGGACATTATGGGAGTCAGAGCCGTAGTGGATACGGGACTGTTTTTGATCATGCTGATCTCCCTAATCATTAAGCTGCCATTCACGTTGCAGTATGCGCGTGAAGAGGTTCCGGAGTCGCTGCACACATCACCCATATTTATTCGCACGAATTACATCCTGACTGCCGTGTGGACGGTGGCTATGGCGACCGTTGCGGCGTTCGATATGTTGGCGCACTCCAATCCGGATTATTCAACGTTGTCACGCAGGATGATCATCGTCTCGCTGGTTGCGGCATTCAGCTTCACGAAGTGGTATCCGGACCACGTTAGCAAGGCACACGCTTAACAAAGACACGAAAAGGAAATTACTTATGTTGAAAGCGGGACGCTTTCCCTTCTTCCCTGACAATGTGCAGTACTGGTTTGAAACAAAGCGCGCCTTTGGTGCAGCAAGCTATGGCGCTTCAGAATTTGGCGAAGTGATGGCTACGGTTAATCGCATTACTTCTGGCGATCCGGATGGTTGGTACACAGAGTGGACTGCGACAGCGGAACGCGTGCTGGCAGAAGCTGAATCGCAGATAGAGCGGGGACATCGTGTGAGTGCCCGGGATAGTTATCTGCGCGCCACAACTTACTTCCGCACCGCAGAGTTCTTTCTCCACGGCAATCCGGATGATCCTCGCATTTACAACTCCTATCAAAAATCCATTGCGGCCTATAAGGCTTGTTGCGTGCTGTGTGATCCGCCTGTGCTTCCGGTGGAGATTCCGTATGAAGGCACGACGTTACCGGGCTACTACCACCGCGTGGATGAGTCCGATACAAAGCGTCCGTTGTTCATCATTCATTCCGGTTTCGATGGCTCAGCCGAGGAACTGCATGGCGAGGGCGCTATTCCAGGTGTGGAACGCGGCTATAACGTTCTGACGTTTGATGGTCCGGGGCAGTATGGACCTATCCATCGTGAACGGCTTCCCTTCCGCCCGGACTGGGAGAAAGTGGTGACGCCAGTGGTGGATTTCGCACTGACTCTGCCTGGAGTTGATCCGGACAAGATTGCTTTGATGGGCATTAGCCTAGGAGGCTATCTGGCACCGCGCGCTGCTGCGTTCGAGAAACGGATTGCCGCACTGGTGGCCAACGACGGCGTGTATGACTACGGAATTGCGAATCTTGGTGGCAATGTTTCGCCTGAGCAACTTCCTGTTATCGAGTCCATGATTCGTGCGCCGGAAGCACCGGAACTGGATGCAAAGCTGGAAGAAGAAAAGAAATCGTCTCCGGTGGCAGACTGGGCACTTACCCATGGAATGTTTGTTACTGGAACCAAGTCGCCGCGTGAATACATTGCGGCTACCTTGGAGTATCACCTTCGCAATGGCATTGCAGAAAAGATCGCCTGTCCTACGTTGGTTTTAGAAGCGGAAGACGATCTTTTCTTTAAAGGTCAGCCCCAGGCCCTTTTCAACCATCTGACCTGCCCGAAGACGTTTATTCGCTTTACTGGGGAGGAAGGTGCGGGAGCGCATTGCCAGGTGGGTGCGCATCGCATGGCGTTTGCGCGTATCTATGATTGGCTGGATGAAACGTTCGAAGGCATGTAAGTTACTTACTTCATAAGTAGAAATCGCCACTCCTGCACAAGAGGAGTGGCGATTTTGTTTCTGGGTCGTTGGTCACGTTACGGTAGTTGCTGATCCTGCGGATAATCCTTCAGTAACTGGTGATGCATGCAGTAAAGCGCGAGCTCGAGACGGTCGCTAACTCCTAGTTTGTCGTAGATCTTGCGCAGGTAATTCTTGATGACCTGTTCCGTTGTACCGACGTGATACGCAATTTCTTTGTTGCGCATGCCGCGTGTAATGCAGGAGATGATCTGCACTTCTTTCGGTGACAGATGCGGCTTGTTGCGCGGGCTCATGATGGCTGCCGCTTGTGCGCGATAAGCCTCAATGACCCACGAGACAGACTGGTTGTCGATCCAGGTTTCTCCTGCGGAGATCTTGCGGACGCACTTGACGAGAAGGTCAGGCGAGATGGCGCGCGGCACTACACCGCGAACACCGCGACGATAGAGCTCCACCGTCGTAGCCTCATTGGATTCAGTGACCTGGACGATAATTTTTGCCTGCGGTGCGCGACGGATGAGCTCGGGAATGGCGTCGACAACTCCGGCGATGAGGCTTCCTTCGAGGATGACGACATCGGCGGGAAAACGCTGCAATGCGGAGTAGAGATTGGACAGGGTTTCCGCCTGGGCGACGACGCGGATATCGTCTTCAAGAGCAAAGACTTTGCGGATACCGACTCGGTAAATGGCTTGCGAATCTGCAAGGATGACGCGGATTCCCTCGTTGGGAATGTGGTCTTCTTCAAAGCCGTCCTGCAGGGAACGATCCTTCATTTAGGACCTCCTGCAATGCGGTAACTATCAATGACCGCGCCGATTTGCTGACCATCTTGACTCGATCTTCTCCAGATGACTCGCCCTAGACAATGGACCACAGTATCAGCGGGGCCTCCCATGACTTCGCCTGGTAAAACCATCGTCCACGAGAGCTGGGCATTGATTGCAGGCGCCTCCGCCTGCGTACGGAAAAGCACGCCACTTGCAGAAACATCTTCCGTTTCTGCATCAAACGCTCCCTGCTCTGTTTCCACGCGCACTTTTAACCTGAGAGGAAAACGTACACCGTTCCGCATGGGATCAGCAGGGCTTCCAGATTGTTCTTTCTGTATTTCTTCTGAAGCCATGTAGTTACTGTCGTCACCAGTTACTGTAGTGTAAACCTTTTTCTGACGCTGTATGACGCAACGGATGAATCTCTATTTTGAGGGGATTCAGTGGTTCCGAATCGGCACCTTTGAGCGGTAGCGATCACTTCGATTCATTCCGTAAGGCATTACACTCAGGAACGATGAAGTTGAATGCACAGTTCCTGCTGTCGGCGTTTGCGCCAGAACATTTCCCCACCCAGGCACGCACGGGCGGCGCGCCCGAAGTGGCGTTCCTGGGGCGTTCGAACGTGGGTAAATCCAGCCTGATCAATGCTTTGCTGGGTGCGGGAATGGCCAAGGTGTCGTCTACGCCGGGTCGAACGCGGTCGATCAACTTCTTTGGGCTGTATCCGGTGAGTTCCAGTGGGCAACAGAAGTCGCTTCCGGCGTTGGTGTTTGCCGACCTTCCGGGGTATGGATACGCGAAGATTTCGAAGTCAATTGCAGCGGAGTGGTCGGGTTTTATTGACCCATACCTGACGGATCGTGAGCAGTTGGCGCTGTGCTGCTGCCTCGTCGACACGAACATTCCGCCCCAACCAAGCGACACCCAGTTAATGGACTTTTTACGGCATGAACAACGGCCGTTTGTCGTCATTGGAACGAAGAGTGACCGGTTGAGCAACAACACGCTGGCCAAGTCCATTGCCGCGCTGAAACGGGAGCATGGCGTGGATGAAGTGATCGCCGTTTCCGTGGAGAAGGGCAAGAGCGACAAGGGACTGCGTGCGCTTTGGGAGCGGTTGGAGTCGGTGATTCCGGCTTAAAGCGCTGTCCAGTAGGCCCGGCTTAGGGAACGCGGGAAGAGGGTTGGGGCTGTCTCGAACCAGCGCTTCTGTAACGCTTGCGGTAGGGCTTCTGATTGCTGTGTGCGAAGAATTTCGTCTTTGCTGCGGCGGTCTTGCAGCGTAGCGGCGGTGTCTTCTGCGATGCCGGCCCGCAAGGATGCCAGCGGGGCTTCCAAGTTGCGACTTGCTTTGTTGATTGCGGTTAGGCCGCTTGCGTGAAGTGGTTGCGCTCCCCACTGCTGCAGCGTTTGCAGGGGCGATTGCTCTGCCTCGGTAAGTGGGCGTGACGTTGTGATGGCGGTGGGGAGGACTCCTCGTTCGACCATTTCCGCTAGCCGTTGCGCTGAACTACCGGCGAGGCCGATGGTGATGGCTCGTTTCTGCCGGATTTCATTTTTTAAGGCGCGCAGGGCTTCGTCGAGGGTGGTGACGGTGAAGGTGAGGCAGCCTTCGCGGTTGGCTTCGCGGAGTTGTTGGCTGTCTTCTTCGAGGAGTAACGACGCTGCGCCTGCGGCGAGGGATGCGAGGGCTAGTTCCCTGCCGGATTCGTTGAGGCCGATGTGGAGGAGGAGTTGTCCTGCCCAGTCTTCGCGATGCAGTGAGAGTGCGGTGTAAAGGCGCAGGGTTTGGGACTGCGAGGGCATGCGGTTATGCCCTCGAGGCATTACGCGCGGCGGCGATGGCTTCCAGGTTCTTTCGCATGGTGGCGAGTCGGGCACGGCCAGCTTCAGTGCCTTCGACTTGCCGTTCGATTCCGCTCATCCATTCGGGCAGATTCATCTGCTGCCGGAAGCCAGCCAGGAATGGCTGAATCTTCGCGTATTGGAAGTACATTTCCTGGCAGGTGTTGTAGATCAGTTGAGGAGTGAGCGCGCCGCTGTCGACGAACGACGCCACCATGTCCCAGTAGCCATAGACCTGGAGTACGAAGGCACCCTGCTTTGTGCCGCTGCTGACGATGGCTACGAGTTCTTCCACCGAGGCAGGCAGGAATTCTCCGCCAATGTAAGAACGTGCTTCGCGCATGGTGGCTTCGCGTCGCAGGTCGTAGAGCTTCAGGATCAGTTCAGCTTGTCGGATGGCAATATCAACGGCGGATAGATCGCTCATCGCACTCTCTCTGAAGTGAGTATTTTTCTTTTACCAGGTGGAGTAAAGCGAACCGTCGAGCGAGGCGTTCTGCGCTCCGCTGTGGACGTCATTGATGCCGGTCTGCGTTTCGTCGACAGAGTTGTAGCTGTCGGTGCGATCGCCCATCCAGGAATCCTTGCGGTTGGTGATGGGGTCCATGGGGAGAGCTTTTAGATAGCCTGCGGTGACGAGATCGTCCAGTGTCTGCGGGGCTTTCTGCTTGTCCACCGTATAGCTGTCGATTGCCTCACGCATGACGTGCAGATCCTGCTTGAGGACAGCTTCCTTTGCGGCGCGCAGGTGGCGCGTGTACGCAGGCACCGCCATGGCGGCGAGCACGCCGATGATGACCATGACGAAGAGGAGCTCCAGCAGGGTGAAGCCTTCGTCGTTGCTATGCCCTTTGGTCATGGTTACCATTCTGAATATTTTGTCCCGTCCAGAGCGATGCCCTGACTCTTGGAATGTACGTCAAAGACGTTCTGGCCGCCCCAGCCGCTGGTGTCAGGCTCGTCCTGCATGGAGCGGAGTTGCCAGTCGGTATCACCGGTCATGGGGTCTTTCGGAATGCCCCGCAGAAACTTCACCTTCTTGGTTTGGACGTCTACGCCGTCGACCAGTGTTTCCAAATCCGGCGGATAGTTGAAGCTATCGAGCTTGGTCTGGAAGGCTCCGCGATCTGCGGCGTCCTTGTACCGATCGATGGCGGAACGCATCTGCCACAGGGCGGTGCGCAGTTCCCTTTCCTTGGTCCGCTTCACCTGCCAGCGAGTGACCGGGATGGCGGCACCCGCGAGGATGGCGAGGATGCCCACCACCACGATGAGTTCGACAAGGGTGAAACCGCCCTGACCAGAGTCCGGCCCGGATTTCGCCGTTCGCATACGCATGGCGATTCTCCCCTGTTACTTCACGTGGACCGTGGCCTGCGAACCGACCGCGGGCAGATTGACCTGCGTGCTGTTCTTCGCGCCTACCTTGCTGAGCGAAACGGTCGAGTC
Organism: Terriglobus roseus; assembly: GCF_900102185.1. Classification (NCBI taxonomy): domain Bacteria; kingdom Pseudomonadati; phylum Acidobacteriota; class Terriglobia; order Terriglobales; family Acidobacteriaceae; genus Terriglobus; species Terriglobus roseus. Next base: position 2,178,402 of record NZ_LT629690.1, read on the forward strand.
ACCTGCGGCGTTTGCCTTGAAGGTTAGGACGCACACCGATCCCTGGCCATCCACACCGCGTACCGCAGGCGGACGCGAGATGGAGATGGTGGTGGTGCCGTTGCCTTCGTCGCGGTGAACGACGGCTACGGACTGGCCGTCACGCGAGAGGAGTTCGCCCGAATCGACGTTGACCAGCGACAGAACAGCAGGATTGAACTGCACCTGCAGCGGCACGGAGTACAGGTCCTTCGCACCGGAAGCGATGACCGCCATCTGGAAGGTGCTGCCGACTGTCTGTGTGGCCTGTCCCGGGGCGACTGCGAAGCTTACCGGTGGAGCAGAGGCTGCGGCGGCTGGCTGAGCAGCGGGTGATCCAACTGGCTGCGAATTCTGTTTCAGAGCGGCAGCTGCGGCCTGCGCTGCGGGCGTGTTCTCATTGCCGATCTGGCCGATCATGGCCGATGCGGCCTGCGCTGCTGTAATGGGAGCCGATGGCGGCAGGTTCCGCGCAGGCTGCTGCGGGAAGGCGCTGGTATTCATGCTGGCGGCGTTATCGCCTGCAAGCGCCTCAGCGACGACTTCGCGACGGAGTTCGATCGCCTGACCGGAACCTGTATCGATGGCGCGCGTGTTCAAGCGCGTGATCAGCGGTTCGCGCACGATGTGCGGGATCAGCAGGAAGACGACTTCGTCCTGCGAACGATCGCGGTTGTGCGTACTGAAGATGTTCTTGAGGATCGGAATTTCAGACAGACCGGGTGTGCCGGAGAGCGAATCCGTTTCCTGCCGCGTGAGGATGCCGGCGAGGATGCTGGGTTCGCCTTCCTTAAGCTGGATAACCTGCTCTACCGTGCGCTGACCGATGACCGGCTCTGTGACGCCGGAGATGGTGACGTCGCTGGCATGGGTGGAGATTTCCAGCTTCATCTTGAGTGAGACTTCGCGGTCCTGATGAACGGTCGGCGTGAGGTCGATGTTGACACCGATATCCATGTAGGTGAACTGCGTGTTCACCAGCGATGACACGATGGCCGTAGACGCGCCGGAGGAGTACGAACCGGTGGCGACGGGGATCTTCTGACCGATCTTCAACTGCGCGCGCTGTCCGTCAGTAGCGCGGATGCGCGGATTCTGCAGGATGCGTGTATCGCTGTCCGAAAGCAGTGCTGCCACCGTTGCGTTACCGACGCTGACGGCGAAGTTGCTGGCGGTCAGGTTTGCGAAGGTATTCAGCGTTGGAGACGTTGTTGTGGTGGTTGTGCTGCTGGACGAACTGGACGAGGACGATGAGGTGCTGTTGGCAACCTGTGGCGTGATGGTGACGCTCTGCGGCAGCGTGAGACCGAGATTACGCGAGTGATCGCGATTGACTTCAAGGACAGCCACGTCCACCACGACTTCGCTATGCGGACGGTCGAGGTTGTTCAGCAGCTCCTGCGTGAGCATGAGCTGATCGGGCGTGCCGCGCTCCACGATGGCGTTCTGGCTGGGAACGAGGAAGATTTTGACGTCTTGTTCCAGCACGTTACGCAGTGCGGTCAGAAGCTCGTTCTGATCCGCCTGTGTGGCCGCGTTGGAGAGGTAAAACGTCTGCACGGCACGCGTCTGCAGGTCCTGACGCTTCTGCTGCGTGTTCTGCGCGACGAAGATCGTGTTCGACGTGACTGGCTTATAGAACGTGCCGGACTGCGTGCCGAGAATGCGCAGACCGTCAGACAGCGAAACGCCCTTCAGATCAAGCTGGATCCGGCGCGAGGTGTAGTCGGGGTCGAAGATGACATTGAGGCCGGCAGCTTTGCCGATGGCCTGATAGAGCACCTTGGTGTCTTCCACCATGCTCAGCGTCAGCGGGTCCGATGAAACGGGCTTCAGCTTTAGCGGCTCGCCAAGCGTGGCAAGCTCTGGCGCGGGGCCCGTGGATGCTGGCAGGTCGAGATTGCTGGTCGGGGTGTTCGCGAGAATCCGCTCGGTGACATTAATTTCCTGCTGAGCGGATTGATTGCTGCCGTCAATGGCGAGGGCGCGCTCAAACTCAGTGAGAGCACCATGAATGTCGCCACTTTGACGCAGGACGCGACCACGGTCAACGTGGGCGGCGGCGGCCGAAAAGCGTGCGCGCTCAAAGTGCGTCTTGTAGCGAAGGTCGTTTGGCTTGAGCAGGTGGGCCTGGCGGTACGCCTCAAATGCAGCGTCCCAGTCTTCACGAGACTCGGCATCTGCGCCGCGCTTGGACCATGCCGAGGCGGACTGTGCGTGCGCCGGCGGCGCGGTGAAGGCAGCGGTACTGATGAGCAATGCGGCGGCAGCGCCTGCGTGGAATAGGCTGCGGCCCAACGTCGTACATGCGCCTCTGCCCGGTTTCTGAATCGTCAACTTCCGCTTCCGCCTCTCAGGGGATTCCTGCCTCTCTGTTGGACGGATGTAAGCAAAAACCGCTCACACAAAGCCAATGTCAGGGACGCTGAATCTGCCTGTTTTGTGTGAGAAGTGTACCATCGTGAGAAGGGCGCTGGATGCTTCCGTAGTGGAGGTCCACGCATCAGATAGAACCATGCCGCATTCTCCCGCCGTATTTCAGCAAAACCCATCCAAAAAACCAGCGCAACGCGACCCGGTCGCGGTGGGCCAGCGGGATGCTGCCGTAAACCGGTCTGCCAGCCATAACTACTTTCTTACAGACCGTTTTGAATGTGGAATTGCGCTGCGCGGCACCGAAGTGAAGAGCATTCGCGAAGGCAAAGCGCAGTTGAAAGACGCCTATGGGCTGATCAACAACGGTGAGGCATTTTTGCTGAATGCTCACATTGGCGCGTTTTCGCACGGCAACATCATGAACCACGAAGAGACGCGCACCCGTAAGCTGCTGCTGCATAAGGAAGAGTTGCGCAAGTTGACGGCACGGACCAAGGAAAAGGGTTTCACCCTGATTCCGACGCGTTTCTACTTCAAGAATGGTCGCGTAAAGTGCGAACTGGCGTTAGCCCGCGGTAAGCAGGATTGGGATAAGCGCGAGACCGAACGCAACCGCGAGGCAGATCGTGAAGCTCGCGCGGCTGTTGCGCGTAGCCAACGTCGATAGTCGCGCTGCGATTTTCTTCCGTTGGCAGAGCTACACTGTTGGGGCATGAATGCCTCGCTTCAGTTCTCAAACGCCCCCGAATTTGTGACATCGCTGCTGACCGTGTTTGCCGTTGATAATGGCAGCGCACCTGATGCTCCTTCCATTTCTCTTCTGACAGCAGAACAAGCGATTCTTGCTGCCGCTGCGCCTTTCCTGAACTCTGGTGAGTTTAAGGCGGATGCTGGCGGGACATTGCTGCTGCATGCGCCTGCTGGACTGAAGGCGGAGCGGTTGTTGATTGTGGGTGCAGGTAAGGCTGCGAAGCTTTCGACTGCGGAATTGCGTAAGGCTGCTGGCACCGCGATTCGTACTGCGAAAGCGAAGAGTATTCGCGATGCGGCGATCGTATTTCCGAAGCTGAATGAAAATCTGGACGCCGCGGAAGTATCGCGTGCGTTGACGGAAGGCATTCTGCTGGCGGATTACGATGCGGATACGTATCGCAGCCAGCGGGAAGACCGCAGCATGCAGAATGTTGTTCTGCTTGGTGATGAGACGTCGCGTGGTGCGTTGGAGCGTGGGTTCGCTGAAGGTGAAGTTTTTGCTGCGGCACAGAACTTTGCGCGGACGCTGGTGAATGAGCCCGGCAATGTGCTGACTCCTACGGAGCTTGGCAAGCGCGCTGCTGCGATGTGCGAGGCCAATGGGCTGTCCTGCGAAGTTCACAGCACGGAGAAACTGAAGGAACTGGGCATGGGTGCGTTCCTGGGTGTGGCGCAGGGTTCTGTGCAGCCGCCTGCGCTTATCGTGATGCGCTATAAGCCTGCGAAGGCCGCGAACAGCAACGTGATTGGCCTTGTGGGCAAAGGCATTACGTTTGATACCGGCGGCATCTCCATCAAGCCTGCGGATGGCATGGACAAGATGAAGTACGACATGGCTGGTGCTGCTGCCATGATTGGTGCGATGCAGACGATTGCTGCGTTGAAGCCTGCGGTAGAGGTGATCGGTGTTGTGTGTTCTGCGGAGAATATGCCGAGTGGCTCCGCGTACAAGCCGGGTGATGTATTAACGGCGATGAGCGGCAAGACCATTGAGGTGATGAACACAGATGCTGAAGGTCGGCTGGTGCTCGCAGATGGCTTGCACTATGCGAAGACTTTGGGTGCAACGCATCTCATCAATGCGGCGACGCTGACGGGCGCGTGTGTCGTTGCGTTGGGCAAGTTGAACAGCGGTTTGTTCTCAAACGATGATGAGACCGTTGCGTTGTTCCGCGAAGCAGTAAATACAACCGACGAAACTTTCTGGCAGCTTCCCTGTACCGATGATTATCGCGAGTTGATTAAGAGCGACATTGCCGACATTAGAAACACCGGTATGGATCGTTGGGGTGGTGCGATCACTGCTGCGATGTTCCTGAAAGAGTTTGTTGGCGAGACGCCGTGGATTCATCTGGACATTGCAGGGCAGGCATGGATTGACGAATCTCGTTCGTACATTGCCAAGGGACCGAGCGGCGTCGCGGTGCGGTCGATTGTGGAATGGGTGCGGGCGCTGGCGCAATGACTTTGGCTGAGAGCACCGTCCTTGTTGTGGACGACGAACCTATTTTGCGACTTACATTTTCTATCGTGCTGCAGCGGACGGGAGCACGTGTTCTTACCGCTGACGATGGAGCGGAAGCACTGCGGATTGTGGAAGCAGATCCTGTCGATCTGATCCTGACCGACAAACAGATGCCGAACGTGAATGGAATGGCTTTGCTACGCCAACTGCGCGAACGCGGTGTGATGACGCCAGTCATTTTGTTTGTGAATGTGTTGTGCCAGAAGACGCGTCAGAGATGGAACGACTCGGCGTAGCACAGACTGTGACCAAGCCAATTCATCCACTGGAGTTGGTGCGTGTTATGGAGGCGGTGCTTGTAGACAGGTAATACCCTTATCAGTGTGGAGCTACAAGTGAGGTCAACGCGGTGATTGCGTTGACCTCAACTTTCTTACATCGACAGTGGCACTTCGATGCCGAGCCAGCCGAGGACGCGCGTGAGTTCGCGTGAAGCTACGGCAGCGGTAGCCAATAGCAACTTCTTCCGTGCGGGATCGGTTTCGTTCAACACGTGATTGCGGTGGTAGAAATTGTTGAACTCCTGCGCGAGCTGGAAGGCAAAACGCGCGACGATGGCGGGTTCTGCTGCCGCAATGGACTGCTCAACAATCGTTGTCACACGCGACAGGATGAGCCACATGGCCCACAGGCTGTCGCCTGCTTCACCTTCGAAGTAGGGGGCCAGATCGAGGTCAGCAATGTCATTGATCGCGTGCTGCTCTGTGACGCCTGCCTTCTTCAGGATGTTTGCGGCGCGTACTGCGGAGTACTGCACGTACGGGCCGGTTTCACCTTCGAAGGAAAGCGCATCGCGGAAATCAAACGCGATGATGGTGTTGCGTGTGTACTTCAGCATGAAGTAACGCAGAGCACCCACTGCGATCTGTTCCGCGGAACGTTGGCGCTGCGACTCGGGATCTTCCGGATGACGTGCGTCGACTTCGGATTTCGCAGCTGCGATGAGGCGATCGAGAAGATCGTCTGCCTTTACACCAAAGCCTTTGCGACCACTGACTTCGAGGTGTGTCTTTTCCTTGTCGGCATCGCTGAGGGTGTAGCCGAGATCGATGGCGCAACGCGGTGTGAGCGCAACCATGGCGTAGTTGATGTGCGTGTAGTTCGCTGCGGCCTCGGTGTAACCGAGTGCGCGAAGACTCTCTACGACGTTGGCCTGCGGATCGTTCTGACGTGAGTCGATCACGTTGTAGATGGCAGCGGCCTGACCGTAGTTAGGATGCGGTTCTTCGCCGTGCATGGTGCTGATCCAGCAGGGATGCGTTTCGTACTCGCGGAAGATCTTGTAGCCGAAATCGCGACCCGGTAGAAGGCCGAACTTCCATAGGTGATACGCGATGTCTTTGCCTACGTAAGTCACGGTGCCGTTGGAACGGATGATGACCTTTGCATCTTCATCGGGGCCTTCCACAACTTCTGCGCCGGGGCGACGCATAACCCAGCAGCCCTTATTCTTGCCTTCGGTTTCGAGATACAGAACACCGCGCTCAACCATCAACTGGCGTGCTGCTTCCCAGAAATGCAGGTGCAGGATTTCGCTTTCACGCGGCAGGAAGTCGTACTCGATGGAGAGGCGCTCCATGGTTTCGAGATGACGCTCGAGAACCGCAGTGGCGACGAGGTCGGCTACCTTTGCGATTTCGTTGTTGCCTTCTTCAATGTGGTGCAGCGTGTCCAGGCGCAGCTTCTTGCGTGCTTCTTTCTGGTCGGCATCACTGTCATACCACTGCGAGACGCGGGCGTAGAGATCCCACAGGTAGTAGTCGACGCGTTCGCCGCGCGCGACGAGATCGCCGATGAGTGCATCCACATCCGCAGACGACTTCCCTTCCAGATGCAGCAGGCCGACGACTACGTCCGCCACCTGAACGCCGGTGTTATCGATGTAGTTCTGCACCACGGTGGGATAGCCGGACTTATAGCTGTCCTTGCGCAGGAGACGCGCGAAGCTGTCACCGAGGATGGCGTTGCGCAGATGGCCTACGTGAGCGGCTTTGTTCGGGTTGATGCTGGTGTGTTCGACGAGACGGAGGCCTTCGCCGCCAATGTCAGAGTGTTCGCCCTTGGCAATGCGCTTGGTGATGGCTGCGCGATCAAGCTTTACGTTGAGGTAGCCAGCACCGGCGACTTCAACCGTGGCAACACCGTCGATGCCGTTGAGTTCAGCGGCAAGTTCAGTGGCGATCATCTTCGGTGCTTTGCGCAGGCGCTTGGCGAGCTCAAAGGCGACGGGCGTGGCGATTTCGCCCATCGCGATGTTTGGCGGAAGCTCTGTGGCGATGTTTGCGCCGGTGACTTCGTATTTTGTTTGCAGCACGTTTGCTGTGGTTTCCAGCAGTGCCTGTTTGAGCTTGCGATACATAGTTCGTTCTTTCTACATGGGCTGCGCGTGTGCGCAGCAGTTCTTCACTTACAGGAGATCGGCTTCAGGCGGAAGTGAATGAATTTCCTGCGAGAGCGTTTTACCACCATGCTCTTTGCGGTTGATCAGGAAGCCGATGCCACCGACGATGTTGACGAGCATAAAGATGACGAAGTGCACAAAGAGTGCGTACAGGATGGCCAGCGATGTGGGCACACCCTGCGACTCCATGGCGAGCTTGCCAAATGCTTCAAAAGGGCCGATGCCACCGGGAGCGCTGGGCAACATAAAGCTCAGATTGCTGAGAATGGACGCGAGCATGGAGCCGTGGAATGTGTTGAGGCCCAGGAGCTGCGCGGTGGAATAAAAGACCATGCCTTCACAGAGCCAGACGATGGACGTGAGCAGCACGAGCAGAAAGCGCACCGGGTACGGGATGTGCACGATGGCATCAAACAACTGCTCAGCCCACTCGCCGAACTTGCGTGTGCGTGGGTGATTGCCGTAACGCGCAACGAGTTTCTGCACGAGGAGGTGCAGGATGTGTGTGCCGAAGAGAAGCAGGCCCAGGCAGAACACCAGAATGACGAGCACCAGACGAACCGTCTGCGCGACGCCATACCCGTGGAATGAGAACGCAGCAAAGCTGCTCTCAAGCCCGGAGGCTGCCACGGCAAAGAAGCCGAGCAGCATGACCGTATCCAGCAGACGTTCCAACACCACGGTACTAAGCACAGCGGACGATGACGCGTTTACATCCGGGGCATAGGCAAAGATGCGCAGGAAATCGCCAATGCGGAAGGGCAGGATGTTGTTTGCCGCCAGGCTGGTCATGAGCACGCGAAAGCATGCGGTGAGGCGCGCGTTATATCGGCGCAGCATGAGCCACCAGCGATAGCTGCGGAGGCCGTAATCTACCGAGATGAAGCCCAGTACACCCAGAATCCATACGGGATGGCCGAAGTGCACATCGCGCAGCTCATCCAGGTGGAATCCGCGCAGGGTCCGCCAAAGGAAAAAGGCGGAGATGAGAAGCCCGGGAATGAGTTTCCAGTAGCGGCTTGCGTTGCTGGATGGCTTTTCGCTCAAACAATGGCTCCTGCTCTGCGGGGATACGGGCGGGAATGAAATTGGGACATGCCTCACCGATTATACGAAGATTGGCAGAAGACGCCGCTGCGTACGTCTAACTCTGCACGTTAGTCTTAGGTGCTCGCACACAATACATGGCAACAGTTTCGATTCTTACAGAAGCGCGTTTGCGCTCGATGAATGCAACGGAAAGCAGCAAGCGGACGACGCTGCTGTTTTTAGGTGCATTATCACTGGTGGCCGCGGCACTCCTTGGCTATCACCCGTATGCGGAGGATGGCGGGATTTATGCGTCGGCTTTGGCGCTGCGGTTAAATCCGTCGCTGTTCCCTGCATTTCGAGCCTTTGCCGTGGCGCATACCGGCAAGAGCCTGTTCATCCCGGTTGTGGCTGAAGTGGTGCAGCGGAGCCGTATGCCGCAGGAAGTCGTACTGCTGGGGCTGTATTTGCTGTCGATTGCCGCGACCGTGGCCGCAGCGTACGGAATGGCTTGCGAGTTGTTCTCTACGCGACGGCAGCAGCTTTGGTCTACATTGTTGCTGGCGCTGGCTATGGGCATGCCGGTGGGCGGGACGTCGCTCTATATTGCGGACCCGTATCTGACGTCTCGTTCGTTCTCCACGCCATTGATTCTGTTGGGGCTGACTGCCCTGTTGCGTAAGAGATATGGCGCTGCGGCTGTGTGTGGAGGGATGTCGTTTGCCGTGCATCCGCTGATGACGCTGTGGGCGCTACTGCCGGCTGCTTTTTTGCTGCTTTGGCAGAGATCGCCGAAACGTACGCGGGGTTTTATTCTGCTGGCGCTGGCTGTGATTGGCATCATGGTGGCGATACAGTTTGTGGCGCCTGTTGATTCCGCGGCCGTGCGTGCCGCGTCGCTTTCGCGGGGTTACTGGTTCCCTTCGCAGTGGCAGTGGTACGAGTGGATTGGTCTGATTGCGCCGGTTCTGATGCTGTTGACCGTGGCTTCCGGCCGAAGTAAGACGATGTCTTCTGCGGCGCAGTCCGTAGCTGCTGCGATGGCTGCTTCCATGGTGACGGTGACTGCGGGCGCGTTGCTGCTGATCCATACGGGCAATACGGCTTTCCAGTTGGCACGCTTGCAGCCACTGCGGTTGCTGCATCCCGTCTCCATTGTTTTTGTACTGCTGCTGGCTGGACGGCTGGCAGATCCGGACGCAAGAACGTGGCGGCGCTGTGTGCTCTATCTGTTCGTGCTTGGCGCTGTTGGCGGAATGCTGTTCTTGCAGAGAGAGACTTATCCGCACTCTGCTCACTGGGAAAATCCGTGGCAGCAACGTGGCAATGGATATGAGAACGCTGCTCTTTGGCTTCGAAAGAACACGCCTGTGGATGCGCTGATTGCTGTCGACGCGCGCTACACGACGACGCGCGGTGAAGATGCGCAGATGGTGCGGGCCATTGCGCGGCGAAGCACAATTCCTGATGCGGCTAAGGATGGTGGTATTGCGTCTGTTGTGCCGGTGCTGGCCGATACATGGCTGGCTGGTAGCCAGGCACAGGAAGGACTTGCTTCTCTTCCAGACGCTCAGCGCATTCAGCGGTTGCGTCCGTATGGGGCGTCGTGGATTTTGTTACCTGCGGATGCTGAGACGGCGTTTCCCTGCCCGTATCGCAATGGGGATGCGAAGGTCTGCCGCGTTCCCTGATGTACTGCAGCAAAAAGCACAGCCGAAGCTGTGCTTTCGTTAGCCAATGTTTTGATTGCTATGGAACGCGTAGCGGTCGGAGACCTTCCATTGGGAACAGGCCCGTTGGATAATCCTCTGTCGGGTACTGTGCCTTAAACAGATAGCGCGCGAAGAAGGTGGGCTGCACCATGGTGTAGTTGTTCGTGTTGTTCGCGGCCAACGCTCCGCCCACATACCAATGTTCCGCAACTTGATAGCTGAACTGGCCACCGATGTTGAAGTTGGCTCCGGTGGAGGTGCTGCGTGGCGAATAGGCCGTGGCGCAGGTCTTCTGGGCAATCTCAGTCAGAGAGCAGCCAGAGAGCGATCCGTTAAACAGTGCTACGCTGGCGGAGTCGGACATGGGATAGAACTTGGCCGTGTCCTGTACAAAGGTCTGCACGCCGAGGGCGCCTGCGATGGTGTAGTGCCACTTGTCGCGATAGTGGCCATTCCAGGTGACGGGCAACGAGCCGAGGAAGTAGACCTCAGGGCTGAAGTAGCCGCCGTTACCGTAGGTCAATGGGATTTCGTTGTGGGCATAATGCATGCCGAAGAAGCTACCACCCACGTTCAGCGAACCATACTGCGGCACCTGCCAGACGCGGAAGTACGCGCCCATGGTGCCTTCGAGCTTCTGGTTGTCGAGCGTCTTGTAACCGTTGACCGTACCGCCGTCGCCGCTGATGTAGAAGCCGGACTTTTCATCGCCGAAATCGACACGAGCGCCCACGGTGGTGGAGACCACGCCGCCCCAGATGTTGCCGGAGAAGACAGGTGTTACAGAACCCGGATCACGCAGACCGGCGTAGGAAAGCTGCGTGTCCTTCACGGAGTCGCGTTCGCCGTAGAGCGTGAGGTGATTGAAGAAACGCGCACGCGCGCGACCGGTGATGTTGTTTACCAGGAACGAGTACGGGGTATAGCCAACGGCCAGGCCGAAGTTCGTGCTGGTCATCTGCAGTTCACCGCCGACGCCGGACGAATACTGCGGCGCGGGAGAGGTGATGGCCGTGGCAGGCAAGGTGCCCAATAGCGGTGTGGCAGTGGTTGCGCCCAGCGTGCCGAGATCGAGTGTTCCGCTGTTCAGGAAGACTGCCTTCGGGACTACGGAGAAGCGCACGCGATTCCCCGCCACGAAGGTGGCTTCCATGGGAGCTTCGTAGTCGAAGAGACGGTTGACGCCCGGTGTGCCGCTACGGAAGCGTACCCAACCGCTGCCACCTACCCAACCGGAGTAGCTGGATTCAAGCGTGGCCAGGTCAAGTTCTGTCTGCTGACGTTCGTTGAGCGGCGGCGCTACCTTCTCGTTCGGGTCGTAATAGCCGCGCAGTGGCGGGACGCTACGCGCGACCAAATCGCCATCCGTTGGGATGCGATTGTTGCCGTTGTTATATGGCGGCAGATCCGGGTATGGCTGCGTGGAAAGCTCGCTGGGTGCCGCGGGATAGAAGATGGGCGCAGAGGCCTGACCCACGCCAGCAATCGACGTGGCGGAACGCGAACGCGTGGTGCGGTGAGCCGTCGTTGTGCCCTTGATCACAGGGCGCGTGGGCTGCGGATACTGCTGGCCGTAGGTGTTCTCGCCGCTCTGGATGCCGTAATTGTTGTACGAGCGACCGGGCTGAACCGTCGTGGTGCGTGTGCTGCCCAGTCCCTGACGGTAGGTGTTGCCATCGTTGGTGGATGACGTGTCGTACGGCTGCGTGTTCGTGGGAGCCGTTGCCGGGAGCGACGATGGCTGGCCCGTCTGGCCGGGAACCGGTGTCTGCGCGTATTGCGTGTTGCGCGGCGTGCCGTCCGCGATTTCGTCAGGCGGAGTGCTCTGCCCCATCATGCTGCGTGGATCGGACTGGCGGCGGCGCGCTGCAGCAGCTTCCGCAGCGGCGATTTCAGGATGCACCGTCTTCCCGCCGCGCTTGGTGTTGCTGACGGCATGGGTCGGGACGCGGACGTCGCTGGCCGAGTACGTGACCATTGGGGTTGCGTTCTGCTGCGTTGGCGGAACGTATGGGATGTACGGGCCGTAGACTTCGCCGTTGAACTGGCCGGTCTGCGCACCTTCTTTATACGAGCCAGCGAGATACACCGGATCCGATGTGTTTGCTGACTGAGCCTGCTGGGTGGAACGACGAATCTGTTCCTGCTGGTAGGCGAGTGAGGCGTCAGGCGCGGTGCCTGGCAGATCGGTCTCAGAAGAAAGCGGCTGTGCGCTTGCTGTCAGCGGCGCTTCCTGTGCATGCCCTGTTACATCCGGCATTGAGTAATTCTGTGAGACACCGGGATACACGATGGAGCCTGCGGCCGGAAGCGTGCCGGAGTTGGGAACGTAGTCACGCAGGCGCTGCGTGGAAGGCTGCTGGCGCACCGTGGAATTGGGGTTCGCCATGTACGACGGTACCGTTGGCTGAGCGGTATTGCCGTTGTAAGGCTGTGCGTATCCAGACCCTGGCAGCGGTGCCTGCGTGCCGATCTGCACCGGCGCCTGACCATACGAGTTGGAGGCGTTGGGAAGGTACGGATGTGCCGGAGGCTGCGTCATGGGCGTGCCGTCCGGGTTGCGATCTTCTTGGCCGGGGGCCAGAAGCTGCGCAAGGCCTTCTGCTTGCGTGGGGCTCGGCAGTTGGCGGGGATTCAGCTGCGGCGTTGGCTGATTAAGGATGCTCGCCAGTTCCGAACCCGGATCGGGCTGCGGTTGCGCGGCGAGCGATGCGCGATAGTAATCGGCGGCACGCGTGCTGTCGCCGCGGGCCTGCTCGAAACGTGCAGCAAGGTTCAGAATCTGGCCGTCGCGGGGGTATTGATCCAGCGCGTAGCGCAGCCAGTTTTCGGCGTCCTTCAGATCATTTGCGGCAAGCGCGGAACCGACTGCGGCCTTGTAATCCGCTGCGGAGCCAGTGCTCATGTCCTGCGCCTTGAAGATGGCGACGGCTTGCTTTGCCATTCCGGCGCGGAGATATCCGCCGGCGAGGGCCTTGATGACACCGGGATTATCCGGGAAGGCTTTCGCCGTGGCATTCAGAATTGCGAGTGAGCGCTTCTCGTTGTTGGCAGCGGCAGATTGATTTGCCTTGCGCACAGCCCAGTTGGCCCAGATGACCTGCACCGTGCGGCGCTGTTCGTCGGAGAGATCCTGACGGCTGCCGAGCACCAGCAACTGGCGATAGAGACCAACGTCATTCTGCCCGTTGAAGAGCAGCCAGGCGTTCTGAATGTCAATGTCTGCCGGAGCTACCGTGTGTTGGCTGGCATAACGCTGCTGCACACGGTTCAGGAAGAGCATGGCCTGAGAAGGCTGGCCGAGACCGTTGTAGATGTTGCCAACGGTCTGGAGATATTCCACGTCGCCTTCGAGCGTCTTGCGCGTGGAAACAGGAATCTGCTGAATCTGCGCCAGCGCATCGCGGTCGCGGCCTGCGGTATGCAGCGCGGTCAGCAGGCCCTTCCATGCATCCACGCGATCCGGGTTTTCACTCAGGATGCGCTGGTAGATGGGAAAGGCGTGTGCTGCGTCGTTCCGCTGAAGATACAGGCCCGCCAACTGCAACTGCAATGCTGCCGGGATGCGCTGACCTGCGGTGTTCTGCTGCGCGATAGCGCGCTCCAAGAGGCTTTGCGCGATGTCGTACTTGTTCTGCGATTGATAGATGGCTGCGGCAGTGCCGAGGAAGCCGGGGTCATGGAGCGCCTGATCGTAAACAACAGGCGGCATGCTCTCCAATGTCTGAATCGCGCCCGCATCGTCATGCATGGTGTGCAGGGTGTTAACTAATCCCTGCCATGCGAGCGCGTTCGTAGGGTCCCCGGAAAGTACCTGCCGGTACAGGCCAGCGGCCTGATCAAGATGGTTTGCCTGCAAGAGCAGGCTGGCGTACTGCAGCTGTGTGTCTGCCTTCAAGCCCTGCGCTCCCGCAGGAAAAGGCATATCGAGCGCCGAGCGCAAAACGCGTTGTGCATCCGCGTCGCGGCCAACGGCGGAGTAAGCCGACGCGAGCGAACGGAGGTAGTCAGGGTCACGCATGAGCTGCGTGCGAATGGTCTGCGGTGTGCGGCGTTCCGTCTCAAGTGCGGCGGCGGCATGGCCTGCCTGATACTGCGACATGAACAGACCGCGCCAGCCTTCAATCGCTTGCGGCTTCAGGCGAATGTATTCCTGATACGCAGCACTGGCTGGTTCCGGCTGCTGTGCCTTGGCGAGTGTTCCCGCGAGGCCCAACAGAGCCTCCGGGCCGCTGGGACGGATAGTAAGCGCCTGCCGGTACTGTTGTTCCGCAGTGGTCAGGTCGTTTTCATTGAGAGCGATGCCGCCCTCTTGAATGGTGTAGAAGTAACGCGCCGAGTTGAGGTTCGCGTCGAGGCCCTTGTCCGTTGCACCTTCCTGCTTTGCCTGCTCCAGGAAGGAGATGGCGCCGCCGAAGTTCTGCTGGTTCATGCGGACATATCCCATGCCAGCGAGTGCGCGAGCGTCGTCGGGATTCTTGGCCAGCAAGGTCTTGAAGCGCTCTTCTGCCTCAGTGAAGCGCTTCGCGTTCAGCGCGGCGTAAGCAGCACTCTGCTCCGCGTTGTACTGACGCTGCTGAGCGTTTTCTGGTGGTTCAACATATGGAGTACCAGCACCGGGCTTGCGGCTCTTTGCGGCGGCACGCTGGTTCGCTTCCGTGGTGCGGAGCGCGTCCTGCAACTGCGCGTCTTTGTGTTTTGCGAGATAGTTGCGGATGTCACCGGCGGAAGCCGGGTTCTGCGCGTCCCACACCAGCGATTGCTTAAGAGCCTCCACTGCCTGAGGATCGTTGGGATGGCGCTCCAGCAGGCGACGGCCTTCCGCTCGCGTCTTCGGGTTGTACGTGAGGATGCGGCCCAGGGCTACTTGATAACGCGAGTCCGCGGGATAGCGGTCCATCAATGACCGCAGCGCGGCAATGGCGTGCGGGCGACCGTCTTCCGTGGCGGCTTCTGTCTCGTAATAGGCCAGTGCCCATTCGCCCTGCGGCGGGTTGTTGCCGAAGACGGAGCGGTAGATGCGGACGGCTTCCGCGTAATTTCCAGCGGCGGCAAGCTTGCCTGCCTTCTGCAATTCCGCGAGCTGTGCTCCCTGCTGCATCACGCTTTCTGCGCGAGCAATGCCGGGGTCGTTCGGATTGATGGAACGCAGGCGTTGCAGATAGGTGTTGGCGAGAGCGTTGTTGCCGGACATCTTGGCGGCGCGTGCCAGGCCAGCGAGTGCGTCCGTATTGTTGGGATCGGCCAGGAGGACCTGCTGCCAGGTCTGGGCAGCCATGTCCATGCGTCCGCGCGACTCCAGCGAACGGGCCTTATCCAATAGAGCTTGTGTTGCCGCGCTGGTGGTGGCGGGTTGTGTCTGGGCCTGCAGGCACAGTTCTGCCGGAGTGCTCAGGAGAACGGCACTCAGGAACAGAAGCGTCCGCCGGGATGGAGCTTTGTATGCCATTCAATCTGCCTCTGCGCTGGTACGCTGCCTGCGCATGCTAAGACCCGCGACCTGGGGGTCAGGTTTGCCGTGTTCCCCACAGAATCTTACTCGTTTCTTGGGTGGAACAGCCGGTTTTTTTAGGGGTTTACTCTTGTGGTAACAGCTACTTGGCTTCCCTACTTCCATTTCAGCCTGAGCTTTCCATCACGGTCGAAGCGAAAACGTCCCTCCTGCCAACCTGTCGCAAATAACGCAAGATTCTGGTCATAGTACAGAGAAGAGTGGCCATACAGACCGGTTGCTGAGTCCTTGCTGGCCGTCAGGCGATCGTTCTGCGTCTTTGCCTGACTCATGCGGCCAGTGCTGACCAGAAAAGGAATCATGGCTGCCGAAAACCCGACCGTGCCCTCTGGATTCAGGATCTTTCCGGTGGCATCCACCTGCAGCGGAGGCGTCGGGGCCGTTTGCATGTAACGTCCCATGCCCTGCAGATATCCCAGCGAGTCAGAAACGCCGTTGGTGCCCTTGTCGGCCATGCCGAGCCAGAGATAAACACGGATGGATTCATAACCGCCGACCGGAGCGAAATCAGTCTTGCCGGTGGCTAGTTGTGCCGGGGTTCCGCTGGGACGTACGGCTGTCCCTGCAGTGACCCAATCCATGGCATATCCGGTGGGAGAGCTTCCCTGTATCAGCGCAGGGTAACTTTCCAGCAGCGGTGTCCATGGCCCTTGCGGCGATTCCGTACGCAGACGGGCCACCACCTGCGGCGGCGTGTATGAGGGATTCAGGATGAAGGTGTTCTGATCAGGGTGAAAGCCCTGCGGACCGGGCAGCAAAACTGTCCCCAGTCCCGGCACCAGCGCGACTTCGCTCTGTGCGATGCGGTTCGCAAGGACCGTACCAAGCTTTGCGAGACGATCGTCCTTCCAGAGACGTCCGGCCTCAACGAGGTCGTAAGCCATCCAGAGATCGGCGTCAGCCGCGGAGTTGGCATCGAGCGTCTTCCACTGGCCTTCGGGTGACTTGCCCCAATTCCATGCAGGGAGACGTGCTGTGAGGTCGCCGCCGGCGAGGTTGTCCTCGGTCCAGCGGAGCATCTTGTCAAAGGTAGGACGGTCGTTGGTGACAAGGGCGAAGAACATGCCATACGCCATGCCTTCGCTGGTGGTGCGGTCGTTGGCGTCGTGGTCAATCACGCGGCCGGAGGCATCGACAAACTTTGCACGATAGGACTGCCACAGCGGCCACGGGACCTCTGCACGGCAGCCCGTCTGCGATAACAACGTCACGCACGCGATTGCGACCGCCGCTGTGCGACGGAAGCCATCACGCCACCCTTTTCGTACTCCCAGCATTTAGTCCTCTCCCTGCAACCGCAGCCGTGCGCGACGGCGGAGCGATACACGGATGATTATTGCCAGCAGGATGCTGGCCAGGATCACCAGTACTACAACGGATGCAGGGAATTCGGAAAAGAACAGCTGGAGACGTGTCCAAATTGACAACGACCCAATCTTGTAGACGTCGTTGCCAATGCGGTATGAGACGAACTGCGTACCGTGAAGCACGGCGACGGACTGCGAGATGTCCGAGGACGAGCTGACGCGGAGGAAGGTTGTGAGGAACGCGGGGATGACCGAATGGTCACGCAGAGCGATCACAACGACCGAGCGGTTGGAACGCGCAGGCCATTCCATGCCTTCGATCAAAGCGTCGGGCAGACCGCCGGAGACTTCCAGCTCGCCTGTCTTGACGTGATCGGAGGAGCGAACCTTCCACCATGCGTGTTCGAGAGGAGCGAAGAAGCCCTGGGTGTCGGAAATCTTGAGGCCGCTGGTTGAAGGCTGTACCGGCAGGTGGTTGTTCAGCTTGGCGAAGGCCGTCTGATCTTCCACGGTGCCCATGACGATGTAGTCCTTCTTACCGTCAGACTTCAAGCCGTCGGGACCGTCGACTGTGACATCGATTGCGGGATAGCCGGTGGCAGCACCGAAGTGGCCCATGAGGGTCAGGTAGGCTTCGATCTCATCTGCGCCTGGGTTATCCGGCAGGATGAAGGCGGTCTGCGACAGGTCCTTGTATCGCGTGAACGGGAAGCCTGCGTTGGAGAACAGTTCCAGATCGGGCAGCACAGCCAGATGCGGAATGCCACGGATGTCGAGGTAAGAATCCTTAACGATGGCTCCCTGCAGGTTGAGCGGCGCCGTGTCCTGGCACTTGTTCTTCTTCGCGATCTGGAAGACGAACTTGAGGCTCATGGTCTGCGAGAACGGACGCATGTTTCCGCGTGGGATGGGGATTTCCGTTTCGAGGCGCGCGGAGGCGCGATCCGCATGAGGCATGGGCGTGGACGAAACGTACGCCGTGTTCATGTAGACCTGCAGCGTGCTCTCATTCGCCAGCGGCACCGGGTTATACCGGTAGTCCATGTGGAAGATGATGTTGGCGCGCGAACCGTAATAGAGATCCGGTGGCAGACGCATGAAGACGCCTACAGGCACGGAGCCGTCGCCCTGAAGGTCTCCCGTCTGCATTAACTCACCAACGGTTGTGAGGCGATCCGTGGGCATCCAGCGTGGTGCATCGTCTGGCTGGCTGGGAGCAGGATGCGTTACGGATACCGACACCTGATTGCCCTGCCACATGTCTTTCTGCAGCGAGAGCGCTTGCGCAGCAAGTACTGCGTCTGCGGCGGAATTTCCGGTGAGCACCAGAACCTTGGAATACGGGTCGGATGGATTCGTCCGCATGGCTATGGTGGGCCCGCCAGTGGACTGCACATTGAGCGATGACGGGAGTTCCGCGGCGTTCTCGCTAATGAGGATGACGTTGCCCTGAGGAATCTGTCCGAACGACACCGGGAAGCGGACCTTGCGGTAGTCGGTGAGTACGCCGAAGTAGGAGGCGACAATGCCGGCAGCCTGCATCGCTTTCGTGGAAGGCTGGTTCAGGAAGACGATGGGCACCACGGGGTGCAGGTTGACTGCGGCGTCATAGAACGGCAGCGGCAACAGCTTGAGGTCGTCCTGCAGGGGCAGCAGATTGCCGGTGAGTTCGATGGAACTGTTGTTATCGATGTGCGACCACAGCGTGGAGTGCGAGGGGTCTTCGCACTGCAGGGTGTAATGGCCGATGAACTCAAAGGTGATCTGGTTGTCGCGGACGAGCATGTCCGCGGGCATTTCCAGCGTGGCTTCCATGAGCGCGTTGTTCTCGTTAACGCGCGTGACGGAAAGCTTCTGGCTCTCTGCAATCTTCTCTTCCGGTGTCAGATCTGCAGGCGTCAGATTCGGCTGTTGCGTGACGGGCAGCGTGGCGAAGAGAGTGCCGTTGACAGAGACCTTCAGATGGCTCAACGCAGGCAACAGGCCCGGCGAAAAGTGATAGCGCAGATGCAGTGTCGCGGTCTTCACAACCTGCGTCTGCGGCACAGCGAAGTAGACAGAGTGGTACGCGTCCACACCGCGCAGAACGACGGTGTCAGCAACGCCTACGTCCTGCAACGTGAAGACGTTGTCGAACTGTCCCGGAGGCATCACACGCTGTTGCAGCGCGGAACCGGGTGTCACACCCAAAGCGCCAACGTTTGCGGCTCCACTTTGTGGTGCAGGTGGCACCATTATGCCGGGTGCTTGCGCATGCGATGACGCGCCCAGGCCCAATAACATTCCCAGCGTGAGCAGCAGCGCCAGCGGGGCGATTCCCGTACTCAGCGCACCTTTTCCACTACCACCGTTCTTCTTCATCAGACCTCGGAAGGTTTCTCTCAACCCAATTACTGCAAGATGCAAGATGCGCGCCAGGCTCTTCAGCGGCCTATCGGCTTCACGTGCTTCGCCCCATCCGAGCCACGTGTCGGCACGCGAGTACAGCACTTGCGTGAGCGCCTCTTCTTCGGAGATGGAGAGTGGATCAAACTGCGCGCGAAGCTCTGTTCCATTTACGCGAACGATCGTAGCGGGAAGCGACTCTTCGCCATCCAGCACCGGGAAGTGGAGACGAACCGGTTCCCCGCCTTCCACCATTGCCGCTGCTTCGTCGGTTTCCATCATCACGCCGCCACTGGAAACGTCGGCGGTCACACCAGTGAGCATGGTTCCATCGGGCAGTTCAACGGTTACAGGCACCTGCATGGTGACACGCACTGTTTGACGACGTTGCTGGCTTTCCCACGCCACACCGCAGGCCACGCCCAGGATGAGGATGTTGAAGAAGGTCCAGATGACGTTCATCAGGATGGTTCCAGGGTGGGTGCCGTCATACATGTTCGCGAGAATGTTCAACGGCCAGATAAGGCCGCTTCCCGGGAAGTGAATGTATCGCGGAATGGCGCAGAGCAGCCCAAGGAAGCTAAACGCGAGCATTGTGAGGAACGGCAATGCGATACGCGAATCGAAGAACCTGCGGCTAACCACACCGCCCTTTGCCGTTACGTTGAACGAACCCAGCTTGGGGTTGAGGATGGCCATGAACGTGGGCAGGAAGATGTACGGCGCCAGCACGGTCTCGTAGATCTCGTTCCAGAACGAATGGCGATGCTGGCCCTGGATGCGCGAGTTCGTCATGGATGACAACACAAGGTGCGGGAAGGCGTACGCGAGAATCGCTGCCCAGTACCCCGGCACGTTCGTGTGTCCCAGGATCAGGTAGATCAACGGAGCGAACAGGAAGATCAAACGCGGCAGACCGTAAAGGAAGTGGGTCATCGCGTTGAAGTAGCAGAGCCGCTGCATGGGCTTGAGGCCCGGCGCAAACAGCGGATTGTCTGTACGCATGATCTGAATCATGCCGCGTGCCCAGCGAATACGCTGCTTTACGTGACCACTGAGGCGTTCCGTAGCCAGACCTGCTGCCTGCGGGATGTTGATGTATGCCGTGTTCCAGCCATTGATCTGCATGCGGAGGCTGGTGTGAGCGTCTTCCGTGACGGTTTCAACAGCGATACCGCCAATTTGATCCAGAGCTTCGCGACGAAGTACGGCACAGGAACCGCAGAAGAATGTGGCGTTCCAGAGGTCGTTGCCGTCCTGCACGATGCCGTAAAACAGTTCGCCTTCATTGGGGATGGCGCGGAACTGGCCGAGGTTACGTTCGAACGGATCGGGCGAATAGAAATGATGCGGCGTTTGCAGCATGCCCAGCTTGCGGTCGCGAACGAACCATCCCACAGTGACCTGCAGGAACGAGCGTGTGGGAACGTGGTCTGAATCGAAGATGGCCACGAGCGGTGAGCTCAGGCGCTTCAAGGCGCGGTTGATGTTGCCAGCCTTGGCGTGCGCGTTATCGTCACGCGTCATGTAACCGATGCCTGCTTCTTCGCAGAAGATACGGAACTCTTCGCGCTTGCCGTCGTCGAGCACATAGACGTTCAGCTTGTCGGCGGGCCAGTCAATGAGTGTGGCGGCGAGTGCCGTGTAACGGACCACGTTGAGCGGTTCGTTGTAGGTCGGGATCAGCAGATCCACTGCAGGCCAGTCTTCCGTATCGTCCGGTAGCGGCACGGGGGTGCGGCGCAGCGGCCAGAGCGTCTGCATGTAGCCCAGATAAAGAATGGAGAACGAATACGCTTCCGCCAGAACCAGCAGGAAGATAAAGAACGCATCGAGTCCGCCCCACTGCGAAGCGGGGTCCAAGAAGAACTTAATGACTGTAGAGATACGCCAGTAGGCGTAGCGGTACGTGGAATAGCAGGACGCCATCATCAACGTGAGCGTGATGAGGTACGACGAGGACGAACGATCCATCCATACCGCGATGAGAACGGTCACAACGCCGAGAATGGCCTGCTGTGGCCACGTGAGTTCCAGTAAACCTGCGTAAACCAAAAGGCAGACGCAGCAGAAGACTACCGTCGTGCGGAGGAGAAGCAAGAAATAGTTGTCGCCGCTCTCAAACTGCTGCCAGAGTCGCGTTTCTGTCATCGTTCACTCCAGCGGATGCTTCGCATACTGTTCTGCGCTGGTGCTGCAAGGTTGCGAGCCCACTCCGCCAGATGCATGTAATCCTCCGCAACCGGCGATTCCGGCGCGTAATCCATAACGGTCATACCTTCTGCCAACGCTTCCGAAACTGCAGGAGAACGGCGGATCATCACCGGCAACAGACGGTCGCCCAGTTGCTGACGCAACACCTCACGCACATCCAGATGAAGCGGCAATGAGGCATCAAACTGGTTCAGAACATAGTAAGGACGAACGGGGCGCCCCTCCGTGTCCTGTGTTCCCGCAAAGAAGCGTTCCATGTTCTTGATGCCGAGAACGGAGTTCATGTCTGGCGTGATGGGCACGAGAATCTTCGCCTGCTTCTCTGATGCAAGGCGACGTCCTAACCATGCGCTGGCGCTGTTCAGATCCAACAGTACGCGCTGCGTGCCGTGTGCATGCCGAGATATCTCATCCAGAAGATCCGCCTGTCCTTCGTCGTTACCATTCAGTCGCTCTGCCTGGTAATTCACCATGAAGACTGGTGCAGCCTTGCTGCCTGGTGGGGGCGAGAAGGTCCGCACTACATCTGGACGCAATTCGTTTGCGCCAAAGTAATACGGCAGTAGACCGTGAGGCGTGACGTCAGCAAGAAGAACTCGTTCCCCCATGGAGGACAGCGTGCGTGCGACGGTAGCCACCATGCTGGTCTTGCCGACACCGCCGGCCAGAGACATGACGCAGAGTGTTGGCACCGGAACATCCTTGCTGCGCGCGGGGACAGCGGGCTCCGAATGCGTTTCCGACCCGACCAATCCCTTCAGAGCAAACCAACGTGCGGCAACGCGTTCGCGCGACTGCTGCAAGGTATCTGATGAAGGACGCGCGGTTGGCGCGTTCGCGACATCGCTGGAGGCCGATCGAGGTTGCGACACTTCCCTTTCCGCCACGTACTCCGGCGCGGGCTGACGCACATCGCGTGCAGCACGATCATCTGAAGCAGCTTCTATGCGCTGCGTTTCGGAGAATCCTGCGGCGGGGCTTTCGCGACGATCCTGATACGAAGGCACTTCGGCAGAGTCTCGTGCATCGCGTCCTAGCCATTCCGGACGCTCCTCGGAAGAACGCGCGGGCTCGCCCTGGATGGTGAATACGGGATTGGAATCGGACCGGCGGACATCTGTAGGAAGCCGACGCATGGACTGTTGCGAATCAGCAGCGTATTCCCCAGCTTCCGAAACATCACTGTCACGCCGTGCGGGTTCCTGGCGCGAATGACGCGTCGTGCGCGCCGAGATGTCAGTTGCAGATTCGCGACGACGAACACGCGAGGTGTCCAGCACGTGGGTATTCCCCGGTTCCGGGTCCACAGGACGGGTTATTGAACGTACGGCTCTCTCAGCAGATGCAGATGATGGTCGAGCACCGGGAACGCGCGGCGGGATATATAGATCGCCCGGCGCAGAGTTCAGGTCTGACGGAGACCGTGGAATAGCAGAAGCGCTTGCGGCTTCAGGCTTGTGATCGTAATAGCCGTGGTCGTCGATGTCCTGCGCGCGCATTTCGCTGGGGCGATGCAGGCGCTCCTGCTCGTCCGGACGACGGCGTTCGTGTGCATCTTCCGGAGTGTCGGTCCGGTGGTCCGGATAGGCATAGTTCTCTGTATAGGGAGAGCGCTCCGTTCCCGCGGCCGCAGGCATTTCTGCGCTGCCCTTGGAACGGTAGTAATTTTCTGTGATCCTGCGCTCTGAAGAGACACGCTGCGGGACGGAACTGCGGACGCCTTTGCCGGGAGCAAATGCCGTGGGTTCCAGGTGCCCAGCGTAATAGTAGGGATCCTCGATCTCACCGGGGATGTTCTCCCGGGTCGAGTTGCGGTAACGCGCATCGGCCTCTGCGTAACGTGCCGCCTGCTGCTCAACATGGCGGCGCGCCTCCTCCATCTCTCGTTCTGCATCCTGGAGTGCGCGCTTCAGATTTTCTGCGGTTTCTACGTGGCGCTGGGCGGCCTGACGCTCGCGGCTGGCGCGCTCTTCTGCAAGTCGGCGAGCCTCTTCTGCTTCCTGCCGGGCCGCTTCGTTATCTGCAACTTCCTGCTCGTGGCGGCGCGCCTCTTCCAACTCTCGCACGGCAGCCTCCTCCATTGCCTGTGCGGCATCCAGCTCAGCCTGACGCTGCGCTTCCACCATGCGATGACGCTGTAGCGCGCGATGTTCGCGGCGCTCCGCGGAGAAATCTCTGTACTTGCCACCGTGGACGTTTGCCCACGTATACAGAACGGCTACGTCTTCCGGAGTCTCCGGAGCGTCCTGGCGTTCGTCTTCGGCTGGATTCATGCTGCTATCGTCCATGCTCTCCGTTTCTTTCCGCCTGTACCTTCAAGGTCATCCTTCAAAAACCGGCTCAATAACAAAAAGCGGCCACGGAGGGCCGTGCCGGTTTTAGGCCGGCAATCGGACGAGGTTTGCACATCAGCTGGTGCGAAAAGCACCCTGCTTGTGGTGAGGCTACGTTCCTTACCATCTCAAGTCAACCGGGGTATCTGCCACTAAAGTTGCAGGCAGGAACCTACGTCGGAACCCATGCTCCGGAACGGGAATGTCATGAAAAAAATGCGGTGGGAGTGGTGAGAGGTCTGGGATTCGAACCCAGGACCAGCGCCTTAAAAGGGCGATGCTCTACCAACTGAGCTAACCTCTCGAACAATTCAAGAATACCTGATTCTGATCAGAATGTCGGCCTACCCAACGGTGGAAGAGTGGCTCAGATATTCTGAGCGAACCGTTCGCGATACTCCCAAGCAATTCGCACTCTACTTCGCGTAGCCTGCCGTCATCTTCTTCACGATGTTGGTGGTGGAGAAGCCCTCCACAGTGGGCACAATCTCTACGCGTCCACCAGCGGCAAGAACATCTTCGTGGCCCACAACGGTCTCCACGGAATAGTCGCCGCCCTTCACCAGAACATTCGGCTTGAGAGCACGGATCAACTCGAGCGGCGTCTCTTCATCGAAGAGCACCACCATGTCGACACAACCGAGTGCAGCCATCACGCGCGTGCGTTCGTTCTGACCCACGATGGGACGTGTGGGTCCCTTCAGTTCACTCACAGAACGATCCGTGTTCATTGCGACCACGAGCTTCGAACCGTAGCGGCGGCAGTCTTCCAGAAGCGTTACGTGACCAATGTGAAGGAGATCGAAGCAGCCGTTGGTGAACACAACCGTTTCACCAGACTCCTTCCATTCGTCGATGCGTGCAACTGCGCGATCAAGATCCAACACCTTCTCGGCAGAGGTGATGCCACCGGAGACAGTAAGCTCTGCGACGATCTCATGCGCCGCCACAGGCACTGTTCCCAGCTTGGCAACGACAATTCCTGCGGCAACATTCGCCAGATCCACCGCGGTGCCTACCTGCAGACCACCGGCCAAGCCAGCTGCCAACGTTGCGATGACGGTGTCGCCTGCACCAGATACGTCAAAGACTTCGCGAGCACGTGAGGGGGAATGAATCTCTTCGCCTTTGCCGTCTGCATGGAGTACGCGGATGCCCTTCTCACTCATGGTGACCGTGAGGTAATCCATTTCAAGGGAACGCAACAGATCTCGCCCTGCCTGCAACAGATCATCCGTCTGGTGAGGAGGAACACCAGTCGCCATGCTGAGTTCATTCAGGTTGGGGCTGATGGTGGTGGCGCCGCTGTACTTGGTGAAGTCGCGCGTCTTTGGGTCTACCAGAACGGGAACACCACGGGAACGTGCGGCTTCGATGACGGCGTGGCAAAGCGACCTGGTCAGTGCGCCTTTTGCGTAGTCAGACAGGATGACTGCCTGAACGGAGGAGACTGCCTTCGTCGCGAAGGCGCGGAGAGCCTGGCAATCACCGTCTGCATGCTCATTGCGGCTCTCTACGTCGATGCGCATCAACTGCTGCGTTCGGCTGACAACACGCGTCTTCGCGATCGTGGGAAGGCCGCAGTCAACGAGTCCTGACGGATCCACACCAGAATCCTTGAGCAAGGAACGCAGTTCCGCTCCGGCTGCGTCGTCACCTACAAATCCTGCCAGGGTTGCCTTCAGCCCGAGTCCGGCAAGGTTCATCGCGACGTTTGCTGCGCCGCCCGGTCTGGAATATTCACGAACCTGCCGCAGGACTGGGACAGGTGCTTCCGGCGAGATGCGTTCCACATCGCCCACAATGTAGCGATCGATCATGACATCGCCAACTACCAACACACCGAGGCTGCCGAAGCCGCCCTCCAGCAGGTCAAGTACCTTGTGCAACTCGGGAAGCATGCATCTCCTTCAGAACGTCTTTGCGACGGACACCTTCATGGTAGCGGTAAGTGCAGCCAATACCTCATCCACGGTGATAGAAAGCAGACATTTGCGCTTTTGTTCAATGCAGGTCTCCAAAGCGCATCCCCAACAGTCAACATAGTGGTAAATCACACGATGATGTTTGCCGAAGGGGAACCACATACGCGGCTTGTTACGTGCTGCAAAGATAGCCACGCAAGGCGTTTGAACCGAGGCAGCGAGATGCATTGGTCCGCTGTCATGACCGAGAAAGACTTTGCATTTGTGGAAGGCAGCCGCACTCTGCCGGGGCGACAGCTTGCCGCACAGATTCACAACGGGACCGGCTCCCTCAATAGAACGCCAGCCATCGGCTGCAAACTCGCTTGCCTCTGATTCCTCTGGAGCACCGGCGAGCACGAGGCCGTGGTTCGGATAGAGCTCTGCAACTCGAGTCAGAAGAGCACGCCAGTTATCGCGACCCCAATCCTTCGCCTGCACCTTAGTCCCCACGCTGACTGCGATGCACGGCATATGAGCAACGGGTTCCAGGAGACGATCGGCTGCGGCAATCTCATCGTCGGAGAGTCGCATGTCCCAGCTTGTGGGCTCGTTCAGATAGGCTTCACCGAGAGCGCCGATGTTACGTGCCAAACGCGATGCTTCCGGTTCCAGCATGCCTGTGGCGTCGACCCTGCATCGCTGCATGTCTTCTGTAACGGGAATGCCGATGATGTTGCGGATGCCGCAGATTGTTTGGAAGAAACGTAAATCTCGCTGAGCTGTAACAGTGCCGCGCGCAGCCATGAGGTAGACCATTGCGTTCGGGCGGAAGCGGCGAATGCGGAAGACAAGCTTCAGCAGCTCCCACGGGCTGCGTGTGCCTACCGTGTAGCGCTCATAGCCATGGATAAGCCCGGAGTCGCCCAGAACCGCGGCAGCAGCGGGCGCCTTCCCTGAAACAGGAAAGTTTGTCAGCAATCTACGATCCGCCATGGGAAACGCACGTTCCACCAGGTGAAGCGATGGAAGTGCCACCAGTGTGTCACCTAAACTTCCCAGTCGATAGATCAGAACCCTACGCGCTGATCGGCCGATAGTGGCACTCCTGCCTGTTCCCGTTACACTCATTCTGACCTGCATGCTACACGCCAACTCCACTTTCGACCCCACGCCAGAAATGACACATCTGCTTGATGCGCATGCGGAAACGCTGCGTTTTGCGGAGCACACCGCAAGCTGGCACGTTGTTAACTCAGAGGTTCCTGACGTTGATTTATTACTGCGTTTACATCGCAGTAACTTTGACCTATGGCACCTGGAAGATCGAGCACGCGACACAGGCGCAACCGATGCAGTGATCGCCCAGGTGAAGCGCGAGATTGATCAAACCAATCAACGCCGCAACGACCTGGTGGAGAAAGTGGACAACGCATTGATGTCCGCGCTGGCTACTGCAAGTTTACCCAATCCTGAGTCTCCGTTGCATTCGGAGACGCCGGGCATGATTTTGGATCGACTATCAATTCTGTCCTTGAAGGTCTTTCATACAGACGAAGAGACACGGCGAGAGGACGCATCCGAAGAACATCGCGAGCGCAACCGTCAGCGACTGTCGATCCTGCAGGAACAGAGTTCTGCACTGACCGGATGTCTGGCTGACTTATGGCAGCAGGTGGTGCGTGGTGAGCGACGTTTTCAGCTCTACCGACAGATGAAGATGTACAACGATCCCACTCTGAATCCGGTGCTGTACGCTGCAGCGGAACGCAACCGGATGCGGGGCTCTTGACCGCGCCGCAACACTCCCGTATAACGCATAGCGAACACCCGTTGCCAACTTTATACGTTCCCCCCAAACAAACGGGCATACGGAAAACTCTCAGGACACTCATGCCAGCCGCAAAATCCGCAGCCTCCACCGCCTCCAAGACTTCTGCAAAGCCCGGTAAGAACGCGACCACCGGAAAGCCACCACGCACCATTGCAGGCACCGTAGCGCCTCAGCAGGACGAGTTGAGGCAGGAAATTCTCCGGCAGTATGAAGAGGCAGTCCGCGCGATGCAGCAGGGCAACTATGCCGCTGCACATCCGGCGCTGGAAAAGCTTCTGCAGATTGCCCCGCCGGAGTTCGTCGATCGCATCCGCATGTATCTTGCTGCTTGCGTTGCGCAAGCGAACCGCAAGACGGCGACCTTCACGTCTGCGGAAGAGAAGTATGACTACGCAATCTCACTGCTGAACGATGGACAGTTTGAGGATGCGCGGGAACATCTGAACGAAATCCTGGATGGCAACTCCGAGGCCGATTATGCGTTCTACGGTCTGGCCGTCCTTGCCTCAGTCACCGGCGACTCGCACAACTGCCTGGAGAAGCTTACGGAGGCGATCCGGTTAAATGGCCAGAACCGCATCCTGGCGCGCTCCGACTCAGATTTTCAGGACATGTCGGACGATCCTCGCTTCACCGAACTGCTGTACCCGGAAGCGTAAAAATACAAACGAAACATCGAACCACGGGCCGGCATCTTGTCGGCCTGTGGCTTTTGGTGCGATACCGCTGCGACTAACATGGAATCCATGAAGCCTATCCTTGCCGTGGCCCGCCACTTCACACCTGAGGTGAATGCGCGCATTGACCGCGATTTTGAGCCTCGCTGGAATCCCAATGAACAGCCATGGACGCAGGATGAACTGCTGCAGGCCGCGGATGGCGCCGACGCTGTCCTTGTTTCGCCGGTGAACAAGCTGGATGCGCGCTTCTTCTCGCTGCTTTCTAACTCAGTGAAGGTGATCGCGACGTTTTCTGTGGGATACGACCACATCGACCTGGCAGCGGCGCACGCCAGAGGCATCCCTGTCTCGCACACGCCGGGTGTGTTGACCGATGCGACCGCGGACGTGGGCATGCTGCTTCTTCTAGGTGCCTCGCGCCGCGCATACGAGGCCCAGCAGCGGCTTCGCAGCGGTCTGTGGGCATCGTCCAAGGGCGATCTGCTGGGATGGTCGCTACAGGGCAAGGTGCTGGGCATTTATGGCATGGGCCGCATCGGCCAAGCGCTGGCACATCGTGCGCGCGCTTTCGGCATGCAGGTGCACTACAACAATCGCAGCAGACTTTCGCCTGATGAGGAACAGGGCGCGGTCTTTCACGAAGACGCTGCTTCCCTTCTGCGTGTAAGCCAATTCCTTTCGCTGAACGCACCGGCTTCGCAAGACACACGGCACTTTCTGCGAACTGAAAACATCGATCTGCTTCCTGCTGGCGCAATCGTCATCAACACGGCGCGTGGAGCGCTGGTAAACGACGACGACCTGATTACCGCGTTAAAGTCCGGGAGGATTGCCGCCGCGGGACTGGACGTCTTTGAAGGCGAGCCAAAGCTCAATCCCGGGTATCTTGATCTGCCAAACGCGTTTCTGCTGCCACACATTGGAAGTGCCACGGTCGAGACACGCACTGCCATGGGGATGCTGGCGCTGGACAACATTGAGGCCGTACTGAAGGGCAGACCCGCACCGACGCTTCTGCGGAATTGAACGTAAACCTACACAAATTCCTATAACGAAACGGGTACACTCCAACAATGCCAGCTTCGGCAAAACAGCTTCGCGTGGTCGCCATCGGCGGGGGCACAGGCCTCTCCACGCTGCTACGCGGCCTGAAGCGCTATGTAGACACTGCGGATGCAGGCGAACACGATAACAACGCTTGCCTCAACGTACCGTGCCGCATTCGCAAATTGTCTGCGTTGGTCACAGTGACGGACGACGGTGGTTCATCCGGGCGGCTTCGTGAGGATCTGCAGATTCTGCCGCCGGGCGATGTGCGCAACTGCGTCGCAGCTCTCAGTGAAGATGAGCAACTGCTGACCAAGCTGTTCCAATATCGTTTCCCGAGCGACGGAACGATGCATGCCCTCTCCGGTCACTCGTTTGGCAATCTTTTTCTAGCAGCTTTGACAGCCATTCACGGAGGCGATTTCGCGAAGGCGGTGCAGGCCTCGTCGCACATTCTGGCGGCGCGCGGCAACATCTATCCGGCTACGAACTCTCCCGTAACGCTCTCCGCCATCATGGAGGATGGCTCCGTGGTTCACGGCGAAACGAATATCACTGCTTCGAGACATCGGATTGCAGAGCTGCGCATGCATCCCTCAGATGCTCCTCCCATGCAGGAAGCGCTGGAAGCAATTCAGGAAGCGGATCTGATCACCGTTGGACCAGGGTCGTTGTTCACTTCCCTCGTCACCAATCTGCTGGTGAAAGGCATTCCAGAAGCGATTGCTGCGTCGAAGGCGAAGCGTGTGTTCATTGGCAACCTGATGACACAAGCCAACGAATCCATTGGCCTGACTGCGTCAGAACACATGGAACGCATACGGTCGCACACTAATGGTTTGCAGCTGTTTGACTTTGCTTTGCTGAACACCGCATCGATCTCGCCAGCGCTGTTGCAGCACTACGCCAGCGGCGGGCAGCAGCCCATTGAAAACGATCTGGACCGCATTCGCGCCATGGGTGTAACGCCCGTAACGGGCAGCTTCGCGTACGAAGGCGTCGTGCTGCGCCACGACTACGATCGTGTAGCCGACGCGCTGATGGATCTGTGCGAACGCGAGCCATCGCAATGAGCCATACGCCGCTTCTGGAAGGCTATGGCGTTCGCCTTGAGCCGCTGTCCTCTGCACACATTCCTGCACTCACACAGATCGCGTTGGATGAATCCATCTGGCGTTACATGAATGTGCGCCCGACCACGGCGGATGACGTGAAGAAGCACGTTGAAGACACTCTTCTTCAGGCTGAACAGGATCTGGTGGAAGCATGGGTAACCTTCGTTGGCGATGAAGCGGTTGGCGCCACCCGTTTTCTGGATATCCAGAGAGCGCATCGTGGGGCGGAGATCGGTTTTACATGGCTGGCGAAGCCGTGGCGTTCCAGCGGTGTGAACCCACGCGTGAAGCTGCTGCAGTTGACGTACGGCTTTGAAACGCTGGGACTACGTCGCATCGCGCTCAAAACTCATCACGAGAATGTGCATTCGCAGAACGCCATGCTGAAGCTAGGCGCGCAGTATGAGGGCACCTTTCGCAATCACATGATCATGCCCGACGGATCGACGCGGCATACCAAGTGGTACAGCATTACCGCGGAAGACTGGCCTGACGTGAAGGCGCGCCTTTTGGAACGCATTTCGGGTGAACGGATACAGCGTAGAGCCTAACGCTCGTCGACCGCTACAATGGAAGGATGGTCGAAACCACTCCCCTTGCGGAGAATGCCGCATCCGCCACCGCCTCCAATGAACGCAACATCCGCCGCACCACGCTGCCGAACGGCATGATGGTGCTGACCGAACGCATGCCGCATGTCCGTTCCGTCAGCCTGGGCGTCTGGATTGGCACCGGATCGCGCGACGAACAGGCAGAAGAGAACGGCCTTTCGCACTTTGTAGAACACATGGTCTTCAAGGGCACCACGACCCGCTCCGCACGCGACATTGCGCGTGAGACGGACGCGATCGGCGGCAACCTGGACGCATTCACCGGCAAAGAAACCGTCTGCTTCAACATCAAGGTGCTGGATACGAATGTGCCTGCCGCGATGAACATCCTTTCTGATCTGGTCCTGAACCCGACGTTCGCAGCCGACGACATTGCGCGCGAACAGTCCGTGGTGCTGGAAGAGATCAAGATGGACGAGGACAATCCCGACTATCTGATCCACGAGATTCACACAGCGAACTTCTGGAAGAACGATCCGCTGGCGCGCTCCATCCTGGGCACAGCGAAGACTGTCTCCAGCTTTGATGAAGCCGCCGTGCGTCGTTTTCATTCTGAGCGTTTCGTCCCATCGAACATGGTCTTTTCAGCCGCAGGTCATCTCGAACACGAAGAGATGATTGCGGAGATCACGCGTTACTTCGGCGCGTTAGCTGCGACGTCTAGCACTCTGGCGCGCTTTCCGGAACCTGCGCCTACGCCGCACATCACACTGCGCAACAAGAAGTCTCTGGAGCAGGTGCAGATCTGCCTCGGCGTTCCTGCGCCGCGCGTGGACCATCCTGATCGCTATGCGCTGTACCTGCTCAGCAGCATCCTTGGCGGCGGCATGAGTTCACGGCTGTTCCAATCAGTGCGCGAAGAGGCAGGGCTGGCTTATTCGATTTACTCAGAACTGTCGCCCTTCCGCGATACAGGCGCACTGAGCATCTATGCAGGAACTTCGATTGAGAAGACGCAAGAGATGCTGCACCTGATCCTGGAAGAGTTCCGCCGCATTAAGGCAGCCCCTGTAGGAGAAGATGAACTGGAACGCGCCAAGAACCAGAGCAAGGGCAACATTGTGCTGGGACTGGAAAGTTCCTCATCGCGGATGAGCAACCTTGCGCGTCAGCAGATGTACTACGGCCGATTCAACACGGTGGACGACATCATCGCCGACGTAGATCGCGTGACCGCTGCCGATGTGCAACGCCTTGCCGTGTCACTGCTGCAGCCAGAGAAGATTTCACTGACGTTGCTAGGGAATCTCGGCGAGTTGAAGATCACTCGCGACGATCTCACTTGCTAAATGCAAAAAGCCTCGCTCGCGATGGATTCATCGCGAGCGAGGCTTTTTTGTTCTTCTACGGTACCCAGATGCGATAGAGCAGCAGGCACAGGGCTGTTGCAATTGCGGCCAACAGCAGACCGCTGGTGCGACGCTTGTAGATGAAGAAGATCAGCACCAGTCCAGAAAGCGATACCAGCGTGAGTAGGATGGCTGAACCGTCTATCACCCATGACCACACCTTGCCGCTGTCGCGCCCCTTGTGAAGGTCATTAATGACGGCAACGAATCCTGCTTTCGTCTCCACCACCTGATACTTTCCTGTGGCGCGATCTACCGTTGTGTCCGCGCTATAGCCCGGGCCGCGGAAGCTGAAGGTGATCTGGTCGTCGTCCACGCGCAGGTCTTCGGTATTTACCGCACCGTGGACATGGTCCGTGTTGCGGATGTGCTCCACGATGGCCAGTGTGTCCGGATGGTCCTTCGGTCCCATCTCTTTCGCGGACAGCGAACCGTTAAGATTCTTAACCACCTCTCCATGCGAGAAGTAGTCCGCGTGGTTCAGTGTGAGTCCGGTCACAGCGAAGAACAGCACCACGGCGAAGCTCACCATGGACAAATAGATATGCAGCCAGCGCGAGACAATCGCGGTCTGCTTACGCAGACGCACCCGGAGAGGCTGTTTCGCCTTTCCGGGTGTGCTGTGATGGCTTTCGGGTTTGGTGGAAGGACTAGTGTTTACGGTAGTCAAGCTGCACCGCTCCGAGTTCATCGCTTGCCGGCAACGTCTTCGCAGAAGGCGTGCCGTTGAAGTTGATCTCCTGGCGAAGCAGCGAGTGACCACCGTGTTCACGCGCGGCTTCAATCACCACTGTGTACGTGCCTGCCTTTAGCAGCTTGCCGTTGTTGTCTTTACCGTCCCACTTCAGCGTGTATGAACCCGGGACACGCGTAGCACTGGAAACCGTTGCAGAGATGTCCGTGCCTTCGCTCAGATTGCGCAGCTGGTCATCGCGGTACCAGCCCTTCAACTCATTCAGCCAACGAGGATTCTTGAACCACAGCGCAATGGTGCGAACGGGATACTTGTCCTTGTCTTCAATCCACACCGCAACATAAGGACGACGATAACGCGGGTTATCCATACGCGGCAGTTCCAGCTTGATCTGCAGTTCCATGGACTGGTTCCAGTTCGTGCCGGCCTGCGGTGCTGCAGCGCCCGCCTTCACGATGTATGCAGCGCGTTCGAGTTTGGGCTCTGCGTAGTTCGTCCAGCCGTTGCTGCGAATTTCTTCGCCAGACGCAGTCACGATGAGATATTGCGCATCGGGATGACGCTGCATCAATGCCTGCGATTCACGCGGCGATAGGATGGACAACGCTGTAGCCAATGCGCCCGCAGTAGTTGCATCCTGAGCGATAACGCTGGAGGACAGCACCTGCGCTGCAGGCGTAGCCGTGCGCGGGTCGATGATGTGGGACATGCGCTCGCCTGCAACATCGAAGCCACGACGATAGCTGCCACTGGTGGCGATGGCACGGTCGCGCAGCACAACTGTGTCGATGGCTGCATCGTTCTCGGTGTGCGCCTGAGGATTGGCAACGTCAACACGCTGGGTCAAGGCGCCGCGAGTTACGATGTCGCCACCCACGTTCAACATCACGCCTGATGCACCTGCGTGCAGAGCGGCTTCTGCAGCCTTCTCCGTGATCCAGCTTTTCGTGAACGTAGCAAGGACCAGCGGAGCATCGCTGAGACGCGTTGCTGTGCCGTTGGTACGATCCAACGACCAGTGGGGCTGCTTCATCGTCTGCACAGCAGCAGCAAGCTGTTCCGTGGAAGGCGCTGCACCTTTTGCAGCGGCACCACGCCATACCTTTGCAGCAGTCTCGCTGGAAGCGTTCAGAACTCCGCCCGTTTCACCCTGCCAAGCATCGAAGTGAGCGAGCACTTCCATCAACTCCGGCGATACCTTCACTGCAACGCCGCGTGTCTTCTGCCAACGCGAAAATTCGCTGTCCGCATTCCATGCGCTGAGTTTCGAGGAAAGACGATCGAACTCTGCAAGCGCGGCCTTCTCGGCTACACGTGCATCGCGCTGCGACGGTGCACTGATGGCCGCATCCAGTGATGTCCCCAACACGTTTTCATGCGAGAAACCCCATGTACCCGCGGCATCCTTCGCCGGAGCAACAGAGGGTTCTGCAGCATGTGCCGCAACAAAGCCCGGCAGAACACCAAACGCAATCGCAGCCAGTGACACTGCACCATTCTTCATCTTCGAAACTGTCTTATTCACCTGAAAATCTCTCCCGGATCTTTGCCGTGTGAGTCGAGAAATGCTCCGGTCAAGTATTTGGACCGGAATAAAGTCAAAACTGATTACTGCTGAGGCTGCTGACCGCCCTGGCCACGACCACCACCAGGACCTCCCGGACCACCAGGACCGCCCGGTCCACGTCCCTGCGGCTGCTTCTCCATGTAAGCGGTGGCCTCGTCCATATCGACCTTGCCGTCGTGGTTCGTATCGATCGCCTCAAACTGCGCCTGCATACGATCGGGCATCTCTTCCTTGGTCAGAGCGCCGTCCTTGTTGGTGTCCCACTCGTCAAAGAGGTGTTCCGCGCGCTGGCGGGGGGTCTGCTGACGCATGCGAAGCTCTGCCACGGACAACGTGCCATCGCCATCCTTGTCCAGCGTCTTCAGCGCTGCAGGCGCATTCGTGATTTCTGTAGCTGAAAGGATGCCGTCCTTGTCTACATCCAGAACGATCATGACGGGGTCCATGCTGCTGAAGTTGCCACGACCAATAGGACGCCCCTGGGGATCGGCCTGCTTGCCGGACATGGCAGCGATTTCCGCCTTCGTCAGCTTGCCATCATGATTCGCGTCGCCCTTTTCAAAGAGCGGCTTCATGCGCTCAGGCACTTCGTCTGCCGTCAGAACACCGTCGCCATTCTTGTCCAGCAGCATCAGGCGCTGCTCAAGATCGCTGCTTGCGGTCTTGTCTTCCAGGCGCGGATTGTATTCCGCTGAGGTGATCTGCCCATCGCCGTTCTTGTCCAACTTCAGCAACGCCTGCGATGCAGCGGCAATCTCCGCTGCCGAAAGCTGGCCATCACCATCCGTATCCAACGCTTCCAGAACGATGCGCTTGGGCGGTCCGCCACCGCCGGGGCCCTGTGCAACAGCGGCCGAGGAAAGAAGAATGGGCAGGGCAAACAGCAAGTGCGATGGCTTCATCGGGAACGATCCTGAGGAGAATGAGGACTGAAAATGTCCTCATTCAGTTGTAGGACATATTTGGTCCTAGATCAAGGACGAAATTCCCTTTTGCAAAGACGCACCATGCGATAAACGACCGTTTGAGAGAAAGATGGCTATGCCGGAGGCAGACCGTCCACCACCGTCACACCAGCAGGAGGAGTGAAACGGAAGTCTGCATCGGAGGCGGCGACGTTCTCTTTCATGTCCCGGAATGCGAACTCCGTTACGGTGCCGTCGATCTCTTCGATACGTAGTCCGGTGATGACTCCCGTAGCGGCGATCACGGTGACGGAGATGCGTTGCACGCGCTGATCGCCAGGCGACATCGCATAGTGCGGCGTTCCGCTTAGAGTGACTTCCCCACTGCCCGCTGGGGTTACCTTCAGGTTGTCCAGTTCTTTTTCCAGCTTCGTATGGCCCAGCAGGAAGCGCAGCGGAGAGCGCATGTCGTCCAGTTGTTTTGCAGGGACGCGTTGCGCCTGCGGATCGCCCGGCGTGTAGCTAATGGCGTATTTGCCGTCGAGCACGAAGAGCTTGCCGTTGCTGTACTGCCAGCGCATACGTCCCGGCTTCTTCAGCAGCAGCGTGCCACCTTCAGTGCGTTGCTGTCCCATGCCACTGTAATGCTCGGTGTACGTGGCGTGCAGCGTGGTCAGGTGGTTGTAGTGGTCGTCGACCTTCGAAGCGATTGCGTGAACATCCTGCGCGTGAGCGGACACTGACAACACAGCGACCGCCGCAAATCCTGTAAGAAACTTCATCGTTTTGCTAAGACGCACAAACTCTCCCTGGAGTCATCCGTACAGACGAAAGGCGCAGCCGAAGCTGCGCCTTCCCAACATCAAACCCGTTTACTGAATGGGCTGTGTGCAGGCGGTGCCCCCCTTGGGGTCGTACTTCACCTGCTGCGAATCATCAGAGCAGAAGCCACGGTCGCCGGTGTTGCCCACCTTCTGCGGAACTGCGGTGATCTCGTACGAGGTGTACTGATCCTGATTGTTAATCGTTACTTTATTGCAGTTCACGAGGGCGAAGGTGTAACCCGCCTTCTGGCCGCCCGCGAGATCCGACGGCAACAGGCCGGCCGCTGCGGGAGTTGGAGCTGCTCCCTTGTCACCACCCAGAGCTGCCAGCGAGCAGGCATAACCGTTAGCCGGATACGTCTGCTGATACTGCAACTGTGCCGCTACGATGGCGCGGATGGACTGGATCGCCGAGGTCTCGTTGCCCTGCCGCTTGATGCGCGTGATGTTCGGGATCGCGAAGGTGGCAATGATGATGATGATCGACATCACGATCAGCAATTCGATGAGCGTAAAGCCCTCATCCTGGCGCGATGCACGGCGGCGGTTCGGTAAAGTCATGCGGATCCTCAACGGAGTTCGAAACGGCTTATAGCCCTGCCGAGAGAGACGGAGGGAAAAGCGAATCGACAACACAAACTGTAGCAAAAAGAAGCCAGACTTGTTCGCCTATGGCTACTTGGCCGGTAATGTGTACGTGAAGTCATAGCTATGGCCGGATTTATCGATCGTGATCTGCAGGGAACCTTCAATTCCCTTCAGCTCTCCGGTGCCGGTGTTTGGCAGAACGGCGATGTCCATCACGCCGGTCTTCGGGTCGGTCGAATCCATCGTCGCCTTGTGTGAGAACACAAACGTCCCGGACTTGCCGTCGATCTTTACGTTCATCGTTTCCAACGCAACGTAGGCCATCGCTGATCCAACCGCAGAAGTGGTCATTTCACCCTTGCTGGTACCTTCGATGCCGCCGCTCCATACCTTGTCGATGGTCATGCGACCGAGCCCCGCAGCTTTGCCGATTTCGCTGGCCTCCGCTGGCTTTACTGACACCTGGAATGTTCCGGTTGCGTGCATCTTGGCAGTCCTTTCAAAGCCCGGTTTCGCTGTCTCGCTTGCGCTTACGACGCTCTGCGAGAAGGCGTGAATCGGCAGCGCCAGCATGAGGAAAGCGGTCATACGAAACAGGAGCATTCGATTCATTCGCCAAGCTTAGCAAATCATCGCCATTGGCCTGCAGATTGGATTGCGATGGGGAAAGAAGCAGCAATATCAATTCAATCCACAGCCAGGCAATACAAACCAACATCAGAACGCCGCTGACTCCCCAAAGTGAGGAAAGCAGCGTCTCGGGGTGCGACGCGTCAATATGTCTGTAGTCTTTGCGAACAAACGCAAGCACAGATATTGCCGTTAGCATGCACGCCAAAATGAGCCTTTTGAGGTTTACTTGCGTCATCTGGATATTTAGATGCGCCTAATGAAGAAAAGGGAGGGTTGAAAACTCCAAAACTGATATCACAACTTGTTTTTTTGTCGGAACGCCTTCACGACCTCGGCGGGATCCCTGTGATCTCCCTCCACGGCGTGGTTCATCGCCTGCATCTGAACCTCGCTGATCTTCCCTGTCAGCATTTGCAGTGCTTTCAGGGCTGCGGGGTGCGCCCGCAGCATGTCCTCCCGGACCAGCGGAACAGCCTGGTACGGCGGAAAGTAGTGGCGATCATCCGCAAGCACCCTGAATCCCAGGGCGGTAATGGCGCCATCAGTGGAGTTGCCACTGACGATATCCACCTGATGGTTTTGTAGCGCGCGATACAACAACCCGAGGTCCATCACGCGAGGAGAATCCGCAAAGTGAAGCCCATACGCGGCCTGGAGTCCGTGAAGACCGTCAGGGCGCTCCTCAAACTCGTATCCAACGCCCAGTCTTAACGAAGGAGCCGCCGGCGCAAGCTGACTCAGGCGGCTGACGTGAAGTCGATCTGCATCTTCACCACGCATCACCATGGCAAAGGTGTTTTCAAAGCCGAGCGAAGGCATTACCAGTACGTTGTATCGTTCGTGATAGATGCGCGCGACCGTATCGAAGACGCGTTGCGGATCGTGATCGAGCGGCTGCTTCAAGATGGAGGTCAGCGCCGTTCCGGTGTACTCCACATAAGCGTCGATGCGACCGGAGACAAGCGCCTGATGTGCGATGTAACTGCCCGCAAGATAGAAACGCCGATCCACTGGCTCACCTTGCGCTTCGATCTCCTGCGCCAGAAGTTCGCCGAGCAGAACCTGTTCTGTGAAGTTCTTTGCGCCGATGACAATGCGCGAGCCACGCGGCGGGTTACATGCGGTCAACGGCAAAAGTAGTAGCAGCAACAAGCATGCCGCCGCGCGCCTCACTGCTGCCTCCGCACTTCCAACCTGCGTTCAATCCAGCCAAGAAACGCATCAGCAAAGAGCGCAAGCAGAGCCGCAGGGACAGCTCCCAGCAAAACGAAGCGGTTGTCTACCGACGCGACGCCACGGAAGATAAATTCGCCCAAACCGCCCGCACCAATCGCCGCCGCAATCGTTGCTACACCGACGCACGTTACGGTCGCTGTGCGCAGGCCGGCTAACAGAACGCTTGCGGAAAGCGGCAATTCCACCTTGGTCAGCCGCTGCCAATCCGTCATGCCGAGAGCGCGACTTACGTCGATCAGAGCCGGGTCGATGCCTTGTATACCCACATAAGTGTTGCGAACAATCGGCAGTAGCGCATAGCCAGTGAGCGCAAGAATAGCGAGCCGCGCTGCGTTATCCCCGAGCCATGGCACCGGCAGCAGTAAGCCGAAAAGTGCAAGGCTGGGAACGGTCTGGACAACGTTCGCAAATCCGATGACAGGTTTGGCCCAACGTTCATGCCGCGTGAGCCAGATGCCCGCAGGAATGGCGATAAGCGAGGCGAACAACATCGCAGACACCGTGAGCCAAAGGTGCTCGAAGGTTAGTTGAAGAAGCTCGTGCAGATGCATGCGGAGGAAGGTCATGCCTCTGCCTCCACAAAGCGCTGTACCGCCGCGACGTATTCCTTCACCTCGGGAATCTGCGAGTGCAGAACATCGCGCGAAGGCAGGTCTGCAACGATACTTCCCTTGTCCACCAGCAGAACGCGATCCGCAAGAAAGACCGCTTCCTGAAGATCGTGCGTAACGATCACGGCAGTCTTCTGCAACTTCTTGAGCAGATCGCGGAGCATGGTCTGCATCTCGGCGCGCGTCAGAGGATCGAGCGCGCCGAAGGGTTCATCCAACAGCAGGATGGCAGGATCAGCAGCCAACGCCCGCGCCACACCAGCGCGTTGACGCTGTCCGCCAGAGAGCTGCCACGGCATGCGATCCGCAAACTTCGATGGATCGAGCCCCGTCATGGCAAGCAGTTCACGAGCTCGCGATTGCCGCTCCGCCAGCGGCTTTCCTGCAAGCTCCAGCGGCATGGCTACGTTGCGTTCGATAGTCAGGTGAGGATAGAGGCCCGTCTCCTGAATCACGTAACCAATGCGGTGGCGCAAGGCCAGCAAATCGCCCTTGCCGACCACTTCGCCGTCGACGAGCACAATGCCGGAGGTCGGTGAGACCAGCCCATTGATGGTGCGTAGCAGCGTCGTTTTCCCGCTGCCGGAGCGCCCTAGCAGCGCCGTGGTCGTTCCGGCAGACAGTTTCAGCGAAATGCCATTCAGAATGACAACGCCCTCGCCGGAGTAACTTCGGGAGGGCGCCGCCTTCACTACTACGTCGCGGATCTCAATGGCCGCGCCGTTCATATGTTCTTACTCAGCCTGCGGTTCGTCCGGCTCGATACCTTCCGATCCGTCCAGATCGGGCGTATCGACATCGGCAGGTACAGGAGCGTTGAAGGCATCATCGCTGACAGCAGCTACCGGAGCTGCTGTGCCCTGGCCCTTGACGCGAACGACCGTGATCTTCGTGAAGCCTTCCTTGAACGACGGCGGACGCAGACGCTCTGCCATCTTCTGCATCACGTCATCGGCGACCCGGCGCTCGCGCTTGCTGTTCCGATCTACGCAGACAGCCAGCGGCACGTCAAAGTACACGGCCTGCACCTCGTAACCGAACGAGCGCGCCATCTTGATCCACTGGCGACGTTCGTGTGCGCTGAGGTTGGTGGCATCCACGTAGTTCCACGGCATCTTGGCAATCAAGCGCGCACGCAAAAGTGAACGCAGTGTGCTGAAGACCAAGCCGCTGTACCGTTGGTCCGTAATGTCGTCAAAAAGGATGTTGCGTAGCATGTCGCTGCTGAGCGGCGTCACGCCACGGCGCTTGAACCAAGTGGTCTTACCGCTGCCGGGAAGCCCAATGGTCAAAACGACATAGCCACGGGGAGCCGACTTGTCGCCTGCCGGGATCGAAGGCGGTTCAACGGGCGCAGCCAGCGATTCCGGCTGCGTTTCCACTTCGATTTTGCCGGGAGCAATTGGCTCTGCCTCAACCGCTTCCGGTTCGGCTTCAGCGGCTATCTCTGCTTTTGCAGGAGCTTCGGGGTAGCTCGGCTGCAGCGCTGCAGGCTGATCCTGTGGGATCTCCTGCCCAATCTTTCCAGTGGCCTCGCTGTTGTTGGGGCCACGCTTACCACGTCTTTTCATCTTGTTGCGGATCCAGTCCCGCATAGCCGGTTTGTAACACACCACACGCCTCAGGCCAAACCCGATGGGAACCTTTGATGGCTCCCCAGGGTTTCACACAGCCGAATTGCGCCACCCCACGGCGCACCCGCTACACTGGTTGCGACGGACGAAACGGCGTTCGCCGTAACCCTGAGAGGAAGCTAAAGACACGTCATGGCAGTAAAGGTAGGCATTAACGGATTTGGCCGTATCGGCCGCAACGTCTTCCGCACCGCAATCGATAATCCTGAAATCGAGTTTGTGGCCGTCAACGATCTGACCAGCCCTTCCACGCTGGCTCACCTGCTGAAGTACGACTCGATTCTCGGCAATCTGAAGCACGAGATCGAAGCTGGCGACGACTACATCAGCGTCAACGGCAAGAAGATCAAGGTTTTCGCTGAGCGCGATCCTGCCAAGCTGCCCTGGGCAGAAGTTGGCGCACAGATCGTGGTGGAATCCACCGGCCACTTCACCGACGCCACCAAGGCCAAGGCCCACCTGGGCGAGACCGTGAAGAAGGTCATCATCTCCGCTCCTGCCACCAACGAGGACGTGACCCTGGTACTTGGCGTGAACAGCGACAAGTATGACGCGTCGAAGCACAACGTCATCTCCAACGCGAGCTGCACCACCAACGGCCTGGCGCCTGTGGTGAAGGTTCTGCACGAGAAGTTCGGCATCACCAGCGGCATTATGACCACGATCCACAGCTACACCAACGATCAGGTCATTCTGGACTTCCCGCACAAGGATCTGCGCCGCGCCCGTGCTGCTGCGCTGAACATGATCCCCTCGACCACAGGCGCTGCCAAGGCGCTGAAGCTGGTTATCCCTGAGATGGACGGCAAGCTCGACGGCTTCTCCATGCGCGTGCCCACGCCGAATGTCTCCGTGATCGATCTCACCTTCAACACGGAAAAGCCGATGACCATCGCCAGCATTAACGAAGCGATCAAGTCAGCCAGCGAAGGCGCGCTGAAGGGCATCCTTGGCTATACCGAGGAAGAACTGGTGAGCAGCGATTTCAAGGGTGACAACCGTTCGTCCATCTTCGACTCGAAGCTGACCAAGGTCATCGGCGACAAGACGGGCAAGGTCATCTCCTGGTACGACAACGAGTGGGGTTATAGCTCGCGCGTGAAGGACCTGATCCTGTTCCTGGTGAGCAAGGGTCTGTAAGTCTTCCGCAATACAAAAAGCTAACGGGTGCGGCTAAGGCTGCACCCGTTTTGCTTTACAGAGAGTTCGCTAGACGACCTTTTCATCCGCGCTTGGACCATACGTCGAAGGCACGTTCACTCCCAGCAGGCGCAGATAGACCGTCAACTGGCCGCGATGATGGGTCATGTGGGTGAAGGTGTCGGCGATCTGATTGATGCGTGTGCCTCCTGCCAGCACCTTATCGCCCATGCGGAAGCTCCACGTCCCGTTCAGGTGGCCTTCGTTCGTGCCTTCGAGAGCAGACTTCCCTTTCACGGTTGAATCATCGGCCAGCTTCAGCAAGGCTGCGGTTGAGTCCGACCCCTTGGCCTGGAAGCTGCTGCGTGCGGAATTGTCAGCGAAATCAAGGCCATCCGTAGCGATCATCATCGCAATCCAAGCAGGCATTTGCGCTACCAGAGCCGCCAGATAACCAAGCTCCATCGACTTGTCATGCGGCTTCCATGAGTTCTTGCCTTCCGGCACTACGGATAGCACCTTCCGGTTCAACGCATGTTCCCGCTGCAACTGGTCCACAAAGAAACGCACTGCATCCATGTCACATCACCTCACGCACAACACGATACTCCGACTTGCTGACTGGCCTAGTCGCTGTTTTGATAGAGACATGGACCTCTCCACTGCTCTGACCGCCGACCGCGCTAAACTTCTCAGCCTGATTGCAGAACTCAGCTTTCGTCTCGGCGATTTCACGCTGGCCTCTGGCGCCAAGAGCGATTACTACATCGACTGCCGCACCACCACGCTGGATGCCGAAGGCGGTCGCCTGAGCGGACTTGTCTTCGCAGAGCTGATTCGCCAACACGCTCCCGGTGCAGTCGCCGTTGGCGGTCTAACGATGGGTGCTGATCCGCTGGTGAGCAACACGGCGTCGGCGTCGGCCTGGTACGCGCTGGATCACGCGGATGCGAAGCCGGTGCATGGCTTTCTGGTTCGTAAAGCGCTCAAGCAGCACGGCACCGGGCGACAGATTGAGGGCTACGTGCGCGAAGGCGCTTCCGTTGTCGTGGTGGACGACGTCTGCACCACCGGCGGTAGCACTATCACCGCGATTGAAGCTGTGAAAGCCGCAGGCATGACCGTTGCAGCCGTGCTCTGCCTGGTGGATCGCGAACAGGGGGGCCGTACCAACATCGAAGCCGCAATCGGCGATGCTCCGTTCGTCAGCGTGTTCACTGCAAGCGACGTGCGCGCGGAGAAGTTGCGGCAGAGCTAGAGGTCGCTCGCTTCAGACACCTCAACCTCAGAACTCTTCACCAGCACCTTGCATTTGCCGCAGTTCGGGCAGGCGCGGCCTTTGCGGTGAAGCACCTGTGAGGTAAGGAAAACTTTGCCGCAGGAAAAGCAGGTGACAGCGGCTGTGTTGCCATACCAGTCTTCGCCCTGTCCCAGATTCGATTTGTCGAGAGTACGCACCTCTCCATGCTATCGGCAATTGCGCACAATTCGCCTTTTCATCGCCTACAATGGAGGCATGGCTGTGCGGACCGAATCCCCGGAACTTGTCGTGCGATCCGCGACGAATCTTCGCCGCGAGATCAGCGCTCGCAACCTTGGCCATGCGTATGAAACCACCTACAGCAGCATCCCTTCCGTGCTGTTTTGTGAAGATGAGAGCGGCCAACACGGCAACTTCCATCCCGCGAGTTACAAACGCATTCTTGCCAATCCTGAATGGGCAGAGCGGCTGAGCAAGACGTACACCGCCTCCAGCCGCATTGCGCATGGCAACGAGCGCAGCCGCGGCGAACTGGATTGTGCAGTGAGTTCCGATGCGCTGCTGATGAACATCTTTTGCCATCCGCAAGCGTTACGGTCGAAACGTCTGAAGCTGCTGCTGAATCTCGAACCAGACACAATGCCTGCATTTGGCTTCCGTGTGCGCACGTCGCTGCGCGATGGCCATGACGACCGCACGGAGATGGATATGCGCATCGACGATCTGCTGGTGGAAGCGAAGCTGAGCGAGTCGGATTTTCAGACGGCGCGACCTGATCTGCTGCGGCGTTATGAAGCGTTCGAGGAGGTTTTCGAGACCGATCAACTTCCGCGCTCACGCAGCCTGTTTCGCGGGTATCAACTTCTCCGTGGAGTGCTGGCAGCGCACTGCAGCGATTCCCGCTTCGCGGTGTTCGTCGATGAGCGCAGACCCGACCTGCAGCGACAATACTTCGCGGTACTCTCTGCCATCCGCTACAGCCATTTGCGCAGCCGCATCCTGATGATCACGTGGCAGGAGATCGCGGCTACGCTGCCCGCTTCCCTGCAGCAGTTTCTTGAAGAGAAATACGGCATTGTTGTAACGCCGAAAACCCGGTGAACGGTGACGCCGGTCACACCTTGCTGTTCACGAAAGCGTAAACTTGTAGGTGATGATTCCTACTCTCGAATGGACCGACCAGGGCGTTCGCTTCCTCGATCAGACGAAGCTTCCGCTTGAAGAAACGTACGTACTCGCCACCAGCTATCAGGACGTTGCCACCGTCATCCGCGACATGATCGTTCGCGGCGCTCCAGCCATCGGCGTATCCGCCGCCATGGGCATGGCACTGGGCATCCAGAACTCGCCCTCGACCACCGTTGCCGCTCT
This sequence comes from Terriglobus roseus, assembly GCF_900102185.1. Taxonomy (NCBI): domain Bacteria; kingdom Pseudomonadati; phylum Acidobacteriota; class Terriglobia; order Terriglobales; family Acidobacteriaceae; genus Terriglobus; species Terriglobus roseus. The sequence continues at coordinate 2,222,971 of NZ_LT629690.1, forward strand.
GAGCAAGGATGTGGACGAGATGGCCAAAGTGCTAGCCGCCACCCGCCCAACCGCAGTCAACCTGTTCTGGGCAATTGAGCGCATCCGCGTGCTGTATTACCAGCTTGTCGACAAGCAGCCCGCGAATCTGTCGGAAGCTGAGAAGATCGAGCGCATTCGCGAAGAAGTTCGCGCTGAAGCGCTGCGTATGTACGACGAAGACATTGAAGCCTGCAAGACGATGGGCCGCTTCGGAGCAGAACTGTTGCCGAAGGAAGGCACAGTGCTGACGCACTGCAACGCAGGCGCTCTGGCCACCTGTGGCTATGGAACGGCGCTGGGCGTGATTCGCGCGGCTGTAGAAGCCGGACACAAGATCAACGTGCTGGCCGATGAGACTCGCCCGTACCTGCAGGGTGCTCGCCTGACCGCGTGGGAACTGCTGCATGACGGCATCCAGACCTCAGTGCTTTGCGACAACATGAGCGGCGCGCTGATGCGCAAAGGTCGCATTCAGGCAGTCATCGTCGGTTCGGACCGCATTGCTGCCAATGGCGATGTGGCCAATAAGATCGGCACTTACTCCGTCAGCGTTCTGGCGAAGGAACATGGCATTCCGTTCTACGTTGCCGCCCCTTGGTCCACCGTAGACATGGCGACGAAGCACGGCGATGACATTCCAATTGAAGAACGCAGCGCCTACGAAGTAACGCACTCCAACGGCAAGCAGATGACGCCGGACGGCTGCGGCATTGAAAACCCTGCTTTCGACGTCACCCCGGCAAAGTACGTGACCGCCATCATCACCGAGCGCGGCGTGCTGTATCCGCCGTACGACGAGAGCATGCGTGCCATGGAGGCCGCAGTTAAAGCAGAAGCCAATGGCGTACCTGCATAACCATCACCGGATTGCATTTATGGATTGGCGCCAGCGTTCGCTGCTGCGCGCCAATCTACTGGTGCTCCTGAGCCTGACGGTCTCATTCTGGCTGTCGAATTTCCCATATAACAGGGCCAATCCTTGGCTTGTGATTCCACTGCTGTTTTCCTTGATTGGAACGGTGGATACGTTGCGCTGCATGCGCACGAAGTGGAACTGGTACCACGGCGGTGTGGTGCTCTGTGCCTACATGGACCTGATGTGCGTCTGCGTCATCCTGTTCTTCCTGGTCTATCCGTTCTGGCTGTAGTACCGCGAAATTTTCGATCACGCAAAAATCATGCGCTCCCATAAACGCGCGGCGGCATGTATGCTGTCCCCAATGTAAGGGGGGCAATACTCCACATGCTGAAGGGCTTTCGCGATTTCATCCTGCGCGGCAACGTTGTTGATCTGGCAGTCGCGGTCATCATCGGTGCGGCATTTGCGGCCATCACGGCATCGGTAACGGCAGACATCATCACCCCGTTTATCGCTGCGATTGTTGGCGCACCGGATTTCTCCAACCTGGTTGTTCACGTTCCCACACTGCGCCATGTAGTACCGCCAAATCCCCTGCCTGCGGGTTATATTCCGCCGGGTGAACTTCACGTTGGCAAATTTCTCAATGCAGTCATCAACTTTCTGATCAACGCAGCAGCCATCTACTTCATGATCGTGATGCCTATGAAGTATGTGATGGCAAAGTTCGAGACGCCCGCAGTGGCCACTACAAAGCCTTGCCCGGAATGCCTGTCTGACATCCCGGTGGACGCCAAGCGCTGCAAATTCTGCGCGCAACCGGTGTAACTCTCCAGCAATTGTTCATGAACCGGAAGGGGTCGCAGATGCGGCCCCTTCTGCTTTGACAGAACGCTGGCAGCAGACCCGCGCTATGATCGTATGCATGAAGCGCGTACTTGCTCTTGTCGCCGTTGCCGTCCTTACCGTAGCCGCATGTGCACAGTGGTCGAACCCTTCGAAGGATATTCCGGCCTACAACGCCTCCGCGCCCACCAAGGCCCTGCCGCCGATCCTGCATGACGCGCAACTGACAGGCGTGTACTTCTCGCACCCGTACCAGGTAACGGTTTACAAGATGGCAGCAAAGGTTTCGCCGGTGCTGCACCAGATGCCCTGCTACTGCCGTTGTGATCTCGGCATGGGCCACAACAGCCTCCACTCCTGCTTTGAAGGCCTGCACGGAGCCGAATGCTCCACCTGCATGAAGGAAGCCGCCTTCACCTACCAGCAGACAAAGCTGCACAAGTCTCCTGCACAGATTCGCGCCGCCATTGAAAAGGGCGACTGGATGAATCTGGATCTGGAACACGTCAGCCTGTAAAACCCTCTATGCAAAACGTGAAAGGCCGCGATTCATCATCGCGGCCTTTCGTTGTTTGTGAAGAAGTGAACTATTCCTGCGGCCAGAGCCAAGCTGCACCACGCACACCGCTGGCGTCGCCGTGTACAGCCTTACGCAGTGGAGTTTCAAATCCCTTGCCAAAGGTGTACTGCGCGATGAGCGGAGGCACATTCGTGTACAGCCGATCCAACTGAGACAAACCACCACCAAAAACAATGGCATCCGGGTCCAGCAGGTTGCAGACGTTGGACAAACCGCGTGCAAGACGATCTTCCAGACGCTGCAGTGCGGCCTCTGCTTCGGCATCGCCACTTTCGCTCAGCTTGACGATTTCAGGTCCGCGCAGCGCCTTGCCAGTGACAGCAAGAAAGTCGCGTTCCAGACCTGATCCGGCAACCCAGGTCTCCATGCATCCGCGCTGACCGCAGTAGCATTCCGGGCCGGGCCATTCGCCTTCACGCTGCATGGGCAGCGAGTTGTGTCCCCACTCGCCACCAATGCCGTTCGGTCCGTTGTGTACCCTGCCTGCGATGGCAACCCCACCACCGCAGCCGGTGCCAAGGATGACGCCGAAGACAACGTTGTATCCCGCGCCAGCTCCATCCACTGCTTCTGAAACCGCGAGGCAGTTTGCGTCGTTGGCGCAGCGAACTTCGCGGCCCCATGACTTGGAAAGATCCTTCTCCAGCGGGCGGCCATTCAGCCACGTGGAGTTCGCATTCTTCACCAGCCCAGTGGACTTCACCACCGACCCCGGAATGCCAACGCCCAGCGTTCCCTGCTGGCCAAGACGCGTCTCCAGCGACTTGGCGACCTCAATGATGGTTGCGACTGTGCCGTCGTAATCTTCACGCGGTGTGGGAACGCGGAGGCGATCCAGTTCCTGTCCCTTGTTATCAAAAGCGCGGCCTTCAATCTTTGTGCCGCCGAGGTCAACTCCAATACGCATGCTCATTCGCCCGTTCCGCTTAGGTTAGCGGCTGCTCTCCTGCCTCTGCGGCAGCAAGGAGACGAAGCTCCACCAGCTCGCAGATAGTGTGTAGCAGCAGCTTGTGTGCTTCTTGGATACGTGCCGTCACATTGTGACGCACAATCAGTTCCACATCTGCAATGCCTGCGCATGCTCCACCGGCGCGTCCAAGAAAGGCAACCGTGGCAACACCATACTGCCGCGCCGTATTCAACGCACGCAGCACATTCTCGCTGTTGCCGCTGGTAGTGTAGGCAAACAGAACGTCACCCTTCAAGCCGAAGGCACGTACCTGCCGCGAAAACACATCGTCGAAGCTGTAATCGTTGCCGCAGGCCGTCAGATCGCCGCCGTTTGCGGTCAGGCTGATCGCGGGATATGGACGACGCTCCTTGTGGAAGCGAACCACAAACTCCGTGGTGAGATGCGATGCATCCGCAGCCGATCCACCATTGCCGCATGCCAGCAGCTTGTTGCCGCGCAGCAGTGCGTCGGCAAGTACTCGTGCTGCCTCTTCTACCAGCGGTTCAAGCTCCAGGATCGTATCCAGCACTACCCTTGCATCGGCTACGTTGCTTTGTAAAACGCTCAATTCCTTCATCCTTTTAACTTCTCCGCACGCGGCTCCAGATAGCCCTTCACGTAGTCGTGAATGCCGTCTTCCAGCGTTGTAAATGGTTTGGTGTATCCCGCCGCGCGCAGTTTGTCCGGCTTGGCTTCGGTGTAGTACTGATACTTCTCGCGCAGCGTCTCCGGCATGTCGATGTATTCAATATTGGGCTTCTTGCCGCTCGCCGCATACACCGCCGTGACCAGGTCATTCCACGTACGCGAAATGCCGGTGCCACAGTTGAACACACCGCCAATCTGCGGATTTTCCAGCAGCCACAGGGTGACATCGACAGCGTCTTTCACGTAGACGAAGTCGCGCATCTGCTCGCCGTCCTTGTACTCCGGACGATGGCTCTTAAACAGCTTCACCTTGCCGTCACCGTCGCCAATCTGGCCGAAGCTCTTATGGACGACGGAACGCATGTCGTCCTTGTGATCTTCGTAAGGACCGTACACGTTGAAGTACTTGACACCGGCAATGGGATGACCGTTCGCGAAGAAGCCATTCTTCAGGGCCCATAGGTCAAACATGTGCTTGGAGTAGCCGTACATGTTCAACGGCTCCAGCTTCGGCGTTACGCTGTCATCGTCATCATAGCCAAGCGAACCATCGCCATAGGTGGCAGCGGATGAGGCATAGACGAAGCGTGCGCCATGCTCCTGTGCCCAGTTGCACAGGGTGCGCGTGTAGCCGTAATTGTTGGTCAGGAGGTAGTCCGCATCCTTTTCCGTGGTGGCGGAACATGCGCCCAAATGCACGATGCCGTCAATCTCAGGCAGCTCCTCTTCGCCCACGCCATGGATGCGATCAAAAAACTCATTGACCGGGATCAGGTCTTCGTATCGCAGACCGTTCAGGTTCTGCCATTTCTCGCCCGTTCCCAAGTCATCCACCAGCAATAGATCGGTGTTGCCGCGCCGGTTCAACTCTGCCACTGTGTTGCGTCCGATGAATCCGGCTGCGCCGGTAACTACGGTCATCTTTCCCATGAGGATGATTGTAGCCGTGCGAAGACCATGGGTAGTGGCAGCGAAGTACACGTAATATCTGCTTTTAATCGAAACTTATCCGCAACCTATATAGGCCTGAGGCAGAAGCCTTTCCATGGCGCTGATAAACTGACCGTTAGCGCGATGCCCAATAAGTTCTATCTCACGACTCCGATTTATTACGTCAACGCCCGGCCACATATCGGCCATGCGTATACAACCATTGCCGCAGACACACTGGCGCGCCGTAAGCGCCTTGATGGCGTGGATACCTACTTCCTTACAGGGACGGACGAACACGGCCAGAAGATTGGCCGCAGCGCCGCGTCTGCAGGCGTTCCGCCGCAGCAGTTCACGGATGAGGTTTCCGCCACCTTCCGCACGCTGTGGCAGCGCATGGGCATCAGCTACGACCAGTACATCCGCACCACCGACGAGAAGCACAAACTCGGCGTGCAGAAACTGTTCCGCGTTCTGTATGAGAAGGGTGCGATCTATCTCGATCGCTACACTGGCGCGTACTGCGTTTCCGATGAGGCCTTCGTCGATGTGCCCGTTGGCGATCATTGCCCCGAATGCGGTCGCGTGACCGAAGAGGTAACGGAAGAGAACTTCTTTTTCCGGCTGTCGGCATATCAGAAGCCACTGATTGATCTCATCGAATCGAACCAGCTCACCATTACGCCAGAAGCTCGCAAGAACGAAGTCCTGAGCTTCCTACGCGGCCCTGTGAACTCCGGCGCAGAAACGCTGCTGAGCGATACCGGCATCCCCTACGTTCCCGGTGCAGTGAAGGACCTGTCCGTGTCGCGTACCAGCTTTGACTGGGGTATTCCTGTTCCCTCGCCTGCTGCCGACACCACAACGCAGAAGCATGTGATCTACGTGTGGCTGGACGCGCTTGCCAACTACATGACCGCAGTTGGATATGGCGACGAAAGCGAAGAAGGCGCAGAGATGTTTGCGCGCTACTGGCCTGCCGATCTGCACTTTGTTGGCAAGGAGATTGTTCGCTTCCACTGTGTCTACTGGCCCGCGTTTCTGCTGGCCGCCGCCCTGCCGCTGCCGAAGAAGATCGTTGCGCACGGATGGCTGCTCTTCGAAGAGAGCAAGATGAGCAAGAGCCGCGGCAACATTGTGCGTTCCGAAACCATTCTTGATGCCTTCGGTTCATTGAAGCCGGAAGCCGACAAGAAAGAACAAGACCTGTTCGGCGCGGACGTGTTGCGCTACTTCCTGCTGCGCGAAATCTCATTCGGCCAAGATGGTTCTTTCTCATTCGATGCGCTTGTTGCGCGTTACAACAGCGATCTTGCCAACGGCTACGGCAACCTCGTCAGCCGCACGTTGAGCATGATCGTGCAGAACTTTGATGGTGTGATTCCGGATGCTGCTCTTACGACGGAACTCACATCAGACATCACGACTGCGATTGAAGCCGTTGGACGTGGACTGGAAACGCAGGACTTCACCGCAGCCGTGCAAGCCACGTCTGCCTTGATTGCCGCAACAGACGGTTACCTGACGGCGAATGCGCCTTGGAAGCTGGCAAAGGATCCGGAACAGCGCGAACGCCTGGCCACCGTGCTGCGCACAGCTGCGAAGAGCATCCGCATGGTGACTGCGTTGCTGCACCCCGTACTGCCGTATGTCACGGCACGCGTGTGGGATCAGCTTGGACTCGGCTCCATTGAACGCGCCGCCGAAACTGGCGAACTGCGCGATCTGACACAGGGCGGATTCGCCGCAAACACAAAGCTTGGAACACTCGCGCCCATCTTCCCGCGCGCGGAGAAGGAACTGATTACTCGCATGAACGACGCAGAACAGAAGCCCGCAACCACCGACGCCAACGCGCCACAAAACCTGGCCGAAGGCGAACAGAAGCTGACACCAGTAAGCGATGCCACCACTACCCCAGTAGCAGCAGAAGCCGCAGACCCTCCCGCGAAGCCGGATACACCAGAGATCACCATCGACGACTTTGCGAAGGTCGACCTCCGCGTGGCGCAGGTGCTCGTCGCCGAGCGCGTCCCCAAGGCCGACAAGCTGCTTCGTCTTGAAGTTGACCTGGGCTATGAGAAGCGCCAGATCCTCGCAGGCATCGCACAGTACTACGAGCCGGAAAAGCTAATTGGTCGCAAGGTCGTCATCGTTGCGAACCTGGCTCCACGTAAGCTGCGTGGCTTCGAATCGCAGGGCATGGTTGTCGCAGCTTCTATCGGCGACGGCACACCCGCACTCGCCAGCTTCATTGAAGACATCGAAATCGGGGCGCGCCTGCGGTAGTTGCACCTATGCACATCGTCGATTCGCACGCACATCTCGACTTCCCCACCTACGCCGATGATCTCGACGCTGTACTCGCGCGTTCACTGGAAGCGGACGTGCGCACCATCCTCTCTGTTGGTATCGGTGATGGCCCGGAGACGATGCATCGCGCACGCGATCTTGCCGTGAAGTACAAGGGCAATCACGCTGTGCCACGCATCGTCGCATCGGCGGGCATTCATCCGCAGGAAGCACAACACGCAAATGATGCCGCACTAAGCAAACTTCGCATGCTGGCAGCGGATGAAAACGTTGTTGCCATCGGTGAAATCGGTTTGGACTACTACCACATCGAGAACCCTGACATCGACGTCCAGCAGCAGGCGTTTCTTGCGCAGATGGAGATTGCACTCGCGGCGAACAAGCCAATCCTGATTCACTGCCGCACCAGCGAACTGGCTACTCCGCAGGCAAAAGAGCGCTTTGGCCCAGCCGATGCGCAGGATGACCTGCTTCGTCTGATCGCAGAAAACTTTGCGAATAAGGGCGGCGTTGGCGTGATGCACTGCTTCTCCGGCACAGCGGATGAAGCGAGCCGCGCACTCGATCTTGGGTTCTACCTATCCTTCGCCGGCAACGTGACGTATGCGCGCTTTCCATCCATCCGCGAGGCAGCAGAGCTTGTGCCTGCTGACCGCTATCTGGTGGAAACAGACGCGCCCTTCCTGGCGCCGATCCCCTATCGTGGCGAACGCAACGAGCCCGGACGGACGCGTGTGACGGCGGAGTTTGTCGCCGAGTTGCGCAAGATCCCGCTGGAACAGCTTGCAGAGGAAACCACAGGAAACTTTCGTCGCCTCTTCCGCGTAGAATAACGCGGCAACGTGCGGCATCTTTCTGTCGCTCTGAATCATCAGCAACATTGCAGTACTGGCAAGGAGAACGAACAATGGCAGCCGATAACAGCTTTGACGTCGTCAGCAAAGTGGAAGTGCAGGAAGTGAAGAACGCGCTTGACCAGGCCACCAAGGAAGTCAACGCACGCTTCGACCTGAAGAACTCGAAGTCCACCATGTCACTGGAAGGCAACGACGCCATCCAACTGGCGTCGCAGGACGAGTACACGCTGAAGGCCGTCACAGACATCCTGCAGCAGAAGCTGGTGAAGCGCGGCGTCTCGCTCAAGAATCTGGAGTACGAAAAGATTGAGCCCGCCTCAAACTCCTCCGTCCGCCAGAAGATCAAGCTGAAGCAAGGCATTGCGGGCGACGCGGCAAAGAAGATCACCGCCGCCGTAAAAGACAGCAAGCTGAAAGCGCAGGCCTCGATCCAGGGCGACACCGTCCGCGTGACCAGCAAGGATCGCGATGTTTTGCAGCAGATCATCTCACTGCTCAAGGGCAAGGACTTCGGCGTGGAGCTGCAGTTCACCAACTACCGGTCGAATTAAGCCTTCCTACAATTGACACCCCGTTTACGACGCAAGTTGTGGACGGGGTTTCTCTTTCCTGCGTCCCACTGCACTGCTTTCGCGTCAAAGAACTGTTACAGTTTGAAAAGCGTGAGTCTTCTCCCCAGTGCGACTGCCAAACAGGTCTTTGACCTTGTGCGTGATGACCTTGCTGCCGTAGAGCGTGAGTTCAGCCGCCAGGCAGAGTCCGAAGTTGTGGTCATCCAGGACATTGCAGAATATCTGCTGGCAGGCGGAGGCAAACGCATCCGTCCGCTGCTGCTGTTGCTTGCGGCAAAGGCGCTCGGCTTCCAGGGCGAGAGTCGCATCCGCATGGGTGCCGTGGTCGAGATGTTGCACACCGCCACGCTGGTTCACGACGACATCATTGATGAAGCGAAGACCCGCCGCGGCAAAGCCAGCACCAACACCGTGTGGGGAGAAAGCAAGTGTGTCCTCGCGGGCGACTGGTTGTACATGCAGTCGTTCCAGACGGCTCTGGAAGAGCGCAACTTCCACGTGCTGGATCTGCTCATCGGGCTGACACAGCAGATGGTGGAAGGCGAGCTTCTGCAGATCCAAAAGCTGGGCCACCTGATCAACGAAGAAGAGTACTTCGACCTGATCTTCCGCAAGACCGCGATGCTGTTCAAGGTGAGCATGCAGCTTGGCGCTGCTCTCTCCGGAGCCAGTGACGAAGTAGAGCAGCAGCTTGGCGAATACGGCCGTAACCTTGGTCTGGCCTTCCAGATTGTCGATGACGTACTCGATATCACCGGTGAAGAATCCACCATCGGCAAGCCCGCCGCCAGCGACCTGCGTGAAGGCAAGGCTACACTCGCCGTGATTCATGCGCTGGAACGTGGCACAGGCGCCGAACGCGAAGCCATCCGCACCGTGTTGGCCGATCGCAACTTCAGCCGCGTGAAGCACGCTACGATTCTGGAAATCCTGAAGCACCACGGATCACTGGAATACGCAATGGATGCAGCCCGCGCTTATGCGGAAGCAGCTCGCCAGTCCATCGTCGATCTCCCTGCTGCGAACAGTGAAGCCGCCAAGGCGTTACGCGCATTGCAATGGGTCCCCGGCTACGTAACCGACCGCGACCGCTAAAACGAAAACTCCCCAAAACTAAAGGGTGTGCGAAGCTGTTTCGCACACCCTTTGTTCTTTACAGAGTCTTGCCGCTAGCGTCAGCAAACACCGCATCCTTCGCCGCTCTGCTCCAGCCCACGCGCACATCCTTAGCGTGACGGAAGTCGAAGGCGCTGGGCGTGGTGGGTGCGGTAATCGCGAAGAAGTCGGCCCTGTTCACCTCTTCCAACACAAAGGACGGACGTGCATCTGCCTTCACAGGCGCAATCTCTACATGGCTCAGTTCCACGTTGTGGACGTGGCGCAGGAAGAAGCCCTGCGCAGGCATGGGGCCGAACATCTCGGGATCGGGATACTTTGCGATCTCTTCGGGTGGAACCAGCTTTGCCTTATCGGCGGTAGCACCGCCCTGATGCTGCATGTAGAAGTTGCTGATCTTCATATCGCGGATGGGAAAGTCCGGAATCCCCGAGAGAATGTTGCACAGATTCGACGTTGAGTTGTAGCTGGTGATGTTGTTCACCACAATGCGCTGCAGCGTGCCTGGCTTTGTCTCCGGCTTTGGCCCGCGTAGACGTGCTCCCAAACGGAAGAAGAGTGGGCCGGCAAACAGATCGCGCATGGTGATGTTGGAGATAGCAATGTCTTCACACAACGCGCCGTCTTCGCTCTCAAGGCAAAGACTATGGCAACCGTCAAAAACACAGTTGGAGATGGTGATGTTCTTGAACCCACCGTTGGATTCGGTGCCACACTTGATGCGTCCGGTGCGATAGGTCTGAGGAGCATCTGCCGCGAAGTGTTTGTAGGTGCCATCCAGCACCGTTCCCAGCATGTAATCGCCAGTCACTGTGCAGCCAGTGATTGTGACGTTCTCCGTTGCGCGCGCGTAGCCCAACGCATAACTCGACTTCGGGCAGATGCCGTCATCCCACGGCGAATTCACTGTGCAGTTGGAGACGTGCACATTCTTACAGCAATCGATGTCGATGCCATCGCGATCGGTGTCGATCAGCAAACCATCAATGACCAGATTGTCGACGCCTGTGAGCAGGAACCCGAAGTGGCCGCCCTTCAACAGACGAAACTCGCGAAAGGTGACATTGCGGCAGTTCTTCATCGCAATAGCCTTGTTGCCCACGCCCGCCTGCTCCGCTTTGTAAATCGGATAATCGCCACGAGCAGCGCGTGTTGCGCCGAAGGACAGCCCCTTGCCATAAATCAAACCAGGGCCGGTGATGGAGACATTCTCAATACCCTCGCCCCAGATCAACGAGTTGTGCCAGTGGTTGTGGCCGTAATCCTGGAACGGTTCAATCGCCGGATTCTGTGGCTCTGCAGCGTCATACGTGCCACCCATCTGTCCCGTAGTCTCACCAGGCTTGGGAGATTCCGCTGCAAGAATCACTGCGCCCTGCGACAGGTAAAGATGAACATTGCTCTTCAGTCGGATGGAGAACGTGAGATACGTTCCTGCCGGGAAAACGACCGTGCCTCCACCAGCCTTATTCGCGGCCTCAATCGCCGCGTTAATGCCATTGGTGTCCAGCTGCTTTCCTGTTCCCATTGCTCCGTAATTGCGAACATCGAAAACCGTAGGAGTGGATGGCGTGGATGCTCCCGTTACCTGGGCCGAACCAACGGACGGCACAAAGGCGGCAAGAGCAAGCGGCGAGAATTTCAGAAGGTCGCGACGGGCTGAGTTCATGGCGAAATGAATCCTATCAAAACGCTTTGATCGTTCCCCATCCAATAGACGCCAAAAGAAAAAGCGCCTGTTATGACAGGCGCTTTTCCTATTTGAGGAGTTGAGAGCTCTACTGCTTCGAGGGTTCCGGCGCTTCCGTGTTGATGCCAATCTCTGCGAACGCTTTCTTCGCATCCTTGGCCTTCAACGCGCCATCGCGAACCAGCTTGGAGATGGTGGCAGCAACAATCGCCTTCGCATCCACTTCAAAGAACTCGCGCAGATGTTCGCGGTTATCGCTGCGTCCGAAGCCGTCCGTGCCCAGCGTAACCAGACGCTTGCCAAGCCATGGTGACAAGGCATCCGGCATGACCTTCATCCAATCGCTGGCTGCAATGACCGGTCCCGGCGCATCGCCAAGAGCTTCCACCAGATACGGTGTCTTCTCTGCTTCAAACGGATGCAGGCGGTTCCAACGCTCGATCTCAAGCGCGTCACGACGAAGCTCGGTGTAGCTCGGTACGCTCCACACATCCGCTTCAATGTTGAACTTGCTGGAGAGAATCTCCTGCGCCTTCAGCACTTCATTCAGGATCGTTCCCGAACCGAAGAGCTGCACCGTTGCCTTGCCCTTCAGAGCTGACTTGAAGCGATACAGGCCCTTCAGAATGCCTTCGCGGACGTTGTCGCCCTGCGGCATTTCCGGGTGAACGTAGTCCTCGTTGTACATGGTGACGTAGTAGAAGATCTGCTCGTCATTCACGTACATGCGCTGCATACCGTCCTGCAGGATCACAGCCATTTCGTAGGCATAAGCCGGGTCATAGCTGACGCAGGTGGGGATTGTGCTGCTGATCACATGCGAGTGGCCGTCCTGATGCTGCAGACCTTCACCCAGCATCGTGGTGCGTCCAGCTGTGCCGCCCATCAGGAAGCCCTTACCGCGCGAATCCGCAAATGCCCACGCCATGTCGCCGATACGCTGGAAGCCGAACATCGAGTAGTACATGTAGAACGGAACCGACGGCACACCGTAGTTCGCATAGGCTGTTCCGGCAGCGGTGAAGCTGGCCATGGAGCCTGCTTCCGTAATGCCCTCTTCCAGAATCTGGCCGTCTTTTTCTTCGCGGTACGAAAGCAGCATGTCGCTATCGTGCGGCGTGTACTTCTGGCCTTCGCTGGCGTAGATGCCTACCTGCTTCACAGCCGATTCCATGCCGAAGGTACGGCCTTCGTCGGGAACGATGGGAACAACCAGGCGACCGATGTTTTTGTCCTTCATCAGAGCGCGCAGGATGGCAACAAATACCATCGTGGTGGAAACAGCGCGGCCCTTCGATCCGCCAAGCCATTCCTTATAGAAGTCAACTCCAGGATTCGTGAAGCTGAAGGGCTTCCATCCGCGCGTAGGAACATAACCACCGAGCTTGGCGCGGTGCTCCTGCAGATACTTCAGCTCCGGCGCCTCATCGCTGGGCTTCCAGGGCTTGCCTGCTGCAGCCTGCTCGTCAGGAACAGGAATATCGAAGCGCTGCTTGAAGGAGAGAACGCCTTCGTCGGTCAGCTTCTTTTCGTTATGTGCCGCATTACGGCCTTCGGTGGATGCAAAGCCATAGCCCTTCACCGTCTTGGCAAGAATGACCGTCGGTCCGCCCTTATGCTCCACGGCACGCTTGTAGGCGTTGTAAACCTTCTGCGTATCGTGGCCGCCGCGGTGCAGCTTGGCAAGCTGCTCGTCGGTGTAATCCTTCACAAGCTCAACCAACTGCGGATACTTGCCGAAGAAATGCTCGCGGAGATACGCGCCGCCCTTGGCCTTGTACGCCTGGAAGTCGCCGTCGACGCACTCTTCCATACGCTTCAGCAACAGGCCGGTATGGTCGCGCTCAAACAGTGCATCCCAATCCGAACCCCAGATGCACTTGATGACGTTCCAACCGCAACCGCGGAAGTGGCCTTCCAGTTCATCGATGATGCGCTTGTTGCCGCGGACAGGACCATCGAGGCGCTGCAGGTTGCAGTTGACGACAAAGATGAGGTTGTCGAGATTCTCGCGGGTAGCCAACGAAATCGCACCGAGCGTATCGACTTCATCCGACTCACCATCTCCAACAAATGCCCACACCTTACGGTCGGTATGCGGAATCAGGTTGCGGTTCTCCAAATACTTCATGAAGCGCGCCTGATAGATCGCGTTCAGCGGGCCAATGCCCATGGATACCGTCGGGAACTGCCAGAAATCCTTCATCAGCCACGGATGCGGATAGCTCGACAGACCAGGGTGATCGCGCAGTTCGTGGCGGAAGTTAAGCAGATGCTGCTCGCTCAAGCGGCCTTCGAGGAAGGCGCGAGCATAGACACCGGGCGATGCGTGGCCCTGGAAGTAAACGAAATCGCCGGGCTGTTCCGTGCCGTCAGCAGCGGTGTACTTCGCATGGAAGAAGTGATTGAAACCAACTTCAAACAGCGTTGCTACCGACGAATACGTGGAGATGTGGCCGCCAATGCCCGCGTCCTTCTTGTTCTGGCCGTGAACCATCGCCATGGCGTTCCAGCGGATCAGCGATTCCACGCGGCGTTCCATATCGCGGTCGCCGGGATACGGAATCTCGTCATGCTTGGGGATAGTGTTCTTGTACGGCGTGGTGAGTTCAATGCCGGCGGTAACGCCTGCCTCGCGTGCGCGCTGACGCAGAGCCGTCATCAGCTCCGCACCCTGCTCTGCGCCTTCGGCGACGATCATCTCGTCAAACGCTTCAATCCACTCTGCAATTTCCTGCTGCCGGTCGTTCAGGGCGCTTGCCGGGGGCACTGCTACATTGGTCGCCATCGCTGCTCCAGATTCTGTGTCGATACGTGACAGAAGATGCGCGTGCTGAAACGACTCAGCACGCACATTTCAACCACAGCCATTATAAGTGCGAAGAGGAAAAGGTATAAGCGAAACGAATCGGTCGCCTAGGTCGAATAATCCGCGTTGATATGCACGTACTCCACCGTCAGGTCGCACGTCAGGAAACGCGAACGGCCCGGCCCGCTGCCAACGCTCACGGCGATGGTGTATTCGCGCTGCTTCATCTTTTCGTGGACAACAGCTTCGTCATATCCAGCAGCACGCACACCGCGGTCAAATACTTTCACGCCACCAATCGTCACCGTCGTCTCTTCCGGCGAGAACGGCACGCCGGCGTAGCCTGCCGCGGCAATGATGCGTCCCCAATTCGGATCGGCGCTGGACCATGCCGTCTTGCAGAGCGGCGAGTGCGCAATGGACTTGGCGATGGTTTTCGCGTCGGCATCGTTCGCGGTGCCGCTGATTTCCAACGTCACGACGTGCGTCACACCTTCTCCGTCGTCAATGATGGCGTGCGCCAGCTCATTGCAGACGTGCTGCAGCGCATCACAGAAATCGTCTTGGAAACTGCGCGGCGCATCGCTCCACTTCACACCACTGGCGCCACTCGCCAGCAGCAGAACCGTGTCGTTGGTGGAGGTGTCACCGTCCACGCTGATGGAGTTGAAGCTGGCTTCCACTCGCCCCTGCAACAGCTCACGCAAAACGGCTGGTTCAGCCGCAATGTCGGTAAACAAATAGACCAACATCGTGGCGTGCGGTGGCCCAAGTTGCGGCCCGATCATGCCTGCGCCCTTGCAGCATCCGAAGATGCGCACAGAGGTCTCCGCCGCTTCCACCGTTGCCTGCGACACCTTCATCTTGGTGTCGGTGGTCATGATCGCGGTGGCAAAAGCCTCTGCAGCAGCATTGCTATGCGCAAGACGCTCCGCCGCGTGGGGCAGCGCACTTGTCAGCTTTTCTATCGGCAAAGGCACACCGATGATGCCAGTCGAAGAAGGAATGACCTCCTCTGCCGCGCATCCAAATAACTCCGCAGCCTTGCGGCAGGTTTCTTCTGAAACCGCGATGCCCGGCGCTCCTGTGGCGCAGTTGGCATTGCCTGCGTTCACAACCACGGCCTTCACACAACCCTGAGTCGCGGCCATATGTTTACGGCCTACCGTTACCGGTGCGGCAACCACCTGATTGTCAGTAAACATGACCGCTGCTGAAGCCATGCGATCCGCCACAGCCACCGCAACATCAGTGCGGCCGCTAGCTTTTATACCTGCCTTAACAGCCGCCCAGCGAAACCCGCGCGGCAGCTCTTTTCTCAATGATGGCAACTACTTACACCTTCTTCCTGAAACAAATACTTTTGATTTACCAGCCGGTATGATCGACACGGACTGTAGCTCCAACGCGAGCACTTTCGTACGCCAGATCGATCATGCGCGCCGTTCGGACAGCGCAACGCGCTGTGACTTCCGGCGCCGCCAATCCCAGCAGCGAGTCCGCCACATTCTGATAGAAACCGCGGTAGTCACCCGGCAGCGTGGGGATAATCTCCTTCTCCAGCTCGTTCGGCTTCTGTGTGTTCGGGCAGTAGGTCAGAACGCCGTAACGATCCTCCGGCTCCTGTAGCCAGAGTTCTTCAGCTCCCTGCCGTGGCGGCAGATGGCCGCTAAGAATCGTCGGTTCCTGCGGGTCGAGCCCGTTCTTCACATAGGTGCCACCGGTGCCGTTTAGACGGTAACGAGGCGCCGGATCGGCGGCCAACACGCTAGTGCCCAGCTTCACGGTGATCTTGCGGTCTTCCCGGCCAGTGTCGAAGACCAGAGTCAGATCAAAGCCGTCCGGAACCTTACCCACATTGCGGTCGGAACGAATATTCGCCGTCAGCGTGGAGGGACGCCCAAAGAGCGTCAGCGCCTGATCAATCAGGTGCGGCCCAATGTCATAAAGCTGTCCGCCACCCGCAGTTTCTTCCTCACGCCAGGCATTCGGTTTCGGCTCAGGACGATAGCGGTCAAATCGTGATTCCAGCATGACGACACGGCCTACGCGGCCATCGCGAATGATGCCCTGCAGTGTTTGGAAGTCGCCATCCCAGCGCCGATTGTGGAACGGGAACAGAAGGAGCCCCTTCTGAATGGCAATCTTCTCCAGTTCCTCAGCCTGCGCGGTGGTGGTGGTCATGGGCTTGTCGCAGACCACGTTCTTACCCGCCAGCAGGGCTTGTTTCGTCATGGAATAGTGGCTAATGGTGGGTGTTCCCAGCACCACCAGCTCCACATCGCTCTGCAGCAGATCTTCGTAGCTGCGCAGCTGTTCAGCCTGCGGAAAGGCGCGCTGTGCCTCGTCGCCGGAACGCTGCACAATATAAGCCAGTTCCAATTCAGGAATAGCGTCTACAAAGGGCGCGTGAAAGACACGTCCTGCCAGTCCAAATCCCACAACTCCTGTCCGAATGCGCCGCACTTCTTCCGTTCCCCCTGCCCGCGTCCTGTTCTACCGCGCGAATCAACAGGATAGAACGCCAAGATGAATCGCGCAGAAAAGAATGTGCACAGAATTTGTGGCACGCAGGCAACATTTTCTGCATCGGGAGATGGGGTTGAGTGCATCTGAAGTAGGAAACCGAAGCATGGCCGACGCCCGACCACTGACCGGCGAGTCAGTGGAGACGAGGAACCGAGCCGCTTGGGTCGCAATGGAGCGTATGACGCAACACGATCGAGCCTCAGGCTTACACTGCCTCCCGCGGCGCTGGACACTGTCCGCGGCGGCGGTTCTCTCGCTGATGCTGCCGCTCGGAGCCGTTGCCCAGGCAACGAGCACAGCGCCGGGCACCAACGACCACACCGCTAGCGGAGTTTCCACCGTTCAGGGCGCGGAGCAGATTTTCAGCTCTGTCCCACAGGCCGCCGGCAGCACGCAGGTAACACAACAGGACTTCAAGGGATCACTCATCGATGGCAAGGCCACCGATGGTGTGCTGGATCTGACGCTGGACGATGCAATCCAGCGCGGCTTTCGCACGAACCTGGGCCTGATCCTGCAAGGTGCACAGACACAGACGGTGAATGGTCAGAAGCTGCAGGCATTGCAAGCTCTTCTACCGACTGTCACCGGCTCGGCTTCCTACACGGTGGAGCAGGTCAATCTTGCCGCCTATGGTTTGACCTTTCCGGGACTGAACCCGATTATTGGTCCCTTCCAGGTCTTTGACTTCCGCGCGTACCTTTCGCAGTCGCTGGTGAATGTGAGCAGCATTCAGAAGTACATTGCTGCGAAACATAATTTTCAGGGCGCGAAGCTAACCGCCGAAGACGCACGCAACATGGTGGTGCTGACCATCGGCAATGCTTACCTTCTCTGCATTGCGGATCAGGCACGCATCGACGCAGCTGTCGCGGAACGTGCGAATGCAAAAGTCTCTCTCGATCAGGCTACTGCAGCGCATGACGCTGGCACCAGCCCCAAGCTGGATGTACTGCGCGCACGCGTTGACTATCAGAATGCCGATCAGCAGGTTATCCAGACGCAGAACAATCTGGAGAAGGACAAGCTGAGCCTGGCTCGCGCCATTGGCCTTCCGCTGGATCAGAAGTTTCGCATTGCCGATGCGGCTCCTTTCTCGGCTGCAACGCCCACCACGCCAGAACAGGCGTTTGCCGATGCACAGAAGAACCGCAAGGATCTACAGGCATCCGCAGAGCGTGTGAAGGGTGCGCAATCGCAGAAGTCCGCGGCGAAGGCTGAATATTACCCGACCGTTGACTTTAACGGCGACTTCGGTGACCTGGGCACGACGCCCGCTCACTCGCATGGCACCTACACCGCAACAGGACAGGTCTCTGTTCCCGTTTTGCAGATTGCACGTACGCAGGGCGACATTCAGGTGGCGGACGCCAACCTGAAGACCGCGCAGGCTCGCTATTCCGATCAGGTGCAGCAGATCAACGCGGATGTTCGCGATGCGCTGTTGGACATTGAAGCGGCGGAAAAGCTGGTGGAAGCCACCAAGTCCAACGTGGACCTTGCGAACGAAGCTCTTAGCGAAGCACAGCAGCGCTTCCGTGCTGGTGTGGCAGATAACCTTGCCGTCTCCGATGCGCAGTCGCAGACCGAACAGGCGAACAACCAGTACATTAGCGCGCTGTATCAGCACAACATTGCAAAGCTTTCATTGGCGCGCGCCGTCGGCTACGCCGGAACGAATTACAAACAAGCTCTTCAACTCGGAGGAAAGTGATCGTGGCAGATTCCGATCAGCAGCAACAGCAGCAGAACACAGCAGCAGCACCCGATCCGTCTGAGACGGCACCGGCCAAGGCGCGCCGCAAGTTCATCATCATCGTGGTTGTCCTCCTTCTCGTTCTAGTGGCCGGTTTCTTCTACTGGCGCTCCACTCTGACGGAAGACACGGACGATGCGCAGGTGGATGGCGATCTCTACCAGGTATCCGCACGTGTCTCAGGTCAGGTGATCAAGGTCAATGTCACGGATAATCAGGAGATCAAGCAGGGCGATGTCATCGCCGAGATTGATCCGCGCGACTATCAGGTAGCGTTGGAACAGGCAGAGGCGCAGCTTGCCAATGCCAAGGCGAGCTATCTTCAGGCCAACTCCAACGTACCCATTGTCAATGTCCAGACGCGCACGCAGGTAGCGACTTCGGGTTCGGACGTTGCGACGGCTGAAGCTTCTGTGGCACAGGCGCAGAAGAACGTTGCTGCAGCGCAGGCCCGCGTCGATCAGGCAAAGGCAAATGCTCTGAAGGCACAGCTTGATGTGGACCGCTACAAGCCCCTCGTCGAAAAGGACGTGATCAGCAAGCAGCAGTTCGATCAGGCCGTTGCGCAGGCGGCAGCTACCAGTGGTGCCTTGCTGGAAGCGCAGCAGAACGTAACTGCACAGCAGGCTGCCGTGGCTCAGACAGTATCCAAACTGAACTCTGCCCGTAGTGACGCAGCGCAGGCACGTGAAAACGGTCCGAAGCAGGTTGTGGTGCAGAAGGCTCGTGCAGAAGCGGCCAATGCTGACATCATGACGGCACAGGCAAAGGTTGATCAGGCAAAGTTGAACCTCAGCTACTGCCATATCGTTGCGCCGATCGGCGGTATCATCAACAAGAAGAATGTTTCGGTGGGCCAGAACATCTCGCCCGGCCAGAACATGCTGACGATCATCCCGCTGGATAACCTCTGGATCACTGCGAACTTCAAGGAGACCCAGCTCCAGCACATGAAGGTGGGCCAGGAAGTTACCGTGAAGGTGGACGCCCTGGGTGGACGCAAGTACAAGGGCCGCGTAACTCAGGTAGGTGGTGCAACAGGCTCGCGCCTGTCGCTCTTCCCGCCCGAAAACGCCACGGGTAACTACGTGAAGGTCGTACAGCGTATCCCGGTCCGTATCGACCTGGAGAAGGGTGAGAACGACGATCACCTGCTGCGTCCTGGATACTCAGTGGTTCCGGATGTAGGCATTAAGTAGCTTGATTGCAATACATGCACGAAGGGCGCGGCTAGAACCGCGCCCTTCGTGTTTCTGCTGAAAATAGGCGACCCCTGTTTCTGCTGTGGCATCCAACCAAAACAAGCCATCAAGGAGAGGCAAGCATCATGGCAGTCGCAATCAAGAAGGCCGATACCAAGGATCTGGTAACACCGCACTGGCACGAAAAGGCCAACGAGATTCAGAAGTGGGGTACCGTCACGAAGGATCTTCCCCTGGGTCTGGACGCGGATGTTCGCGCAAAATCGTGCAAGGCATTGAACCAGCTCCTGGCAGATTCCATCGCGCTACGCGACCTGTATAAGAAGCATCACTGGCAGGTTGCCGGTCCCACTTTTTATCAGCTTCACCTGCTGTTCGATAAGCACTTTGATGAACAGGTTGAGATCGTGGACACCATCGCAGAACGCATTCAACTTCTGGGTGGCGTAACCATTGCTATGGGTGGTGATGTTGCAGAAGTCACCAGCATTCCGCGTCCCCCGCGTGGCAAGGAAGAGGTTCCGGTACAGATCTCGCGTCTGCTGGAAGCTCACAAGATCATCATTGAGGAATGCCGCAAGATTGCGAAGGAAGCGGATGACAATGGTGATGACGGCACTAACGATCTGGCTGTATCCGATGTGCTTCGTGTGAATGAACTGCAAGCATGGTTCATCATGCAGCATCTGGTGGACATGCCGCTTGTGCATGCAAAGTAACATCGCTATTCAGAACGCAGAACGGCCTGCCTTGCGGCAGGCCGTTTGTTTATTGCCAACTTACTTCCTCTCGGTATTCGGGTAATCAATACGGAGTGAGTTAATCGAATAAGGATTGACGGAAACACCAACCTTGTTCGAGTCAACAACTGGTATTGCACTCCCCTCCGGCTTCTCCATCAGATTCGTCAGCGTAGCTGACTTCGCGCCCGTAGGGATTCGGAACTCGACCTTGCCGCTTTGGCCTGCCCATTCATAGAAGTGGAGGATCAGTCCGTTGTCATCTTCCGCCTTCTTGACTGCGGTCAACACAACATTCTTGTTGTCGGCTTCGATGAAGGAGTGCGTCAGAGGCAACGAGCCTGTATGCGCCTGCACCTGCAAGGCCTGGAGCTTGTAGTTGTATTCGTAGCCGTGGCGAACTGTGAGCGCAGTCTTCCAGTCAGCGGCATGCGGATAGAGCGCAAAGCTGAAGTGTTGATGACCACGATCTGCCTCTGGATCGGGAGAAAGAGGAGAGCGCAATAGCGTCAACCGCAATACATTGTCTTTGCCGTCATAGCCGTACTTTGATTCGTTGATGAGAGAAAAGCCGTGCTTCGCATCTCCCAAATCAGCCCAACGCATTGCAGCAACTTCAAACTTCGCTGAGTCCCAGCTATTGGTTCTTGTCGTCGGCCTCTGAATTGTTCCGTAAGGAATTTCGTAGGTCGCCATATTGCTTGACGCTGCCAGTGGGAACGCAGCCTTCAGCAGGATGTGGTTCTCATGCCAGTCGATGTCATTGACCACTTCCACCTGATCGGAATTGGCATAGAGCACGATGTCCTGCACAAACTTTGAGCTCTGCCACGTTCTCTCCACACGAACCACAGCGCGGAATGGAGTATTCTCCACCAACTTTACCGAGTCAGCTTTCGTAAGCGAAATCACATGATCCAACGTGCCGGGATCAATGTTCCAGGCATCATCATCCACTGGTGTGTCTTTGAATGCCTGCAACTCGTTGCCGCACGCGCCGGAAGCCAGCGCTTCAAAGTTGTCCTTCTTGTTGTAGAGGCTCTTGATGCAACCAGTACTCGGATCCACCGATACCTTGAGGTTCGCATTCTCAATCACTGTTCCATTCGCTTTGAGGTCGCTTGTGAAAGCGCGACGGCCAGGAACGACGTGAAGTACTTCGTAACCGAGTGAAGGGATATCTTTCGCCTGAAGCAATAGCCGATATGTGTTGGTCGCCTTATTGCTCGAGACGATCTGCGAGGGCACAACACGACCAGCGCGATCCAGTACGCTGACGCCATCGCCTTCCGCGGTCGGCATCTCTACATCAACTGGCACAATTCCCGAACGATTCCATCCCAGTGGGTTGAAGACCAGAACAGGAACTTGCCCCGCAAGTTTTGTATTGATGTGAGCTTGAATCGAGTTGAGAGCTTTGGAAGAAACCTCGTTCGTAGCCCAACGGACCTGATCGTAATCCTTTTGTGATTCCTTATAGAGAACACCGATTCCCGAACCAGCAGCGAGATCATGGAACTGGTTGAAGAGCACCTTCTTCCATGCTTCGTTCAACTCCATGGCGGGATACTTACTTCCATCCAGCCATGCGAAAGATGCATATTTCTCCGCATTCAGCATCCACTCTTCGCTCTCACGCATATTGCGTTTGTGTGCAGCCTGCGTGGTGAGCGTGCCGCGATGATGCTCAAAGTAGAGTTCGTCATTCCAAGTTGGAATACTGATCTTCCCTGTTTCAAGCTGGGATAACGCTGCAACGCCCTTCCCCATTGCCTGGTAGTTCCACGTCGGTGAAACAGGTGAAATCTTATTCTCGATGTCGTTGAAGTAGGTCTTTGCAAAGCCCCACTCGATTTTGGGGGCAATCTTATCTGGCTGCGCCCAGTGCGTTGCCTCATCCAAGACCATGCGAGTGGCTCCGCCGCCGTGGTCACCCACACCATACAGATCCATCATCTCCTTCAATCCGGGAGCAAGCGTACGTTCCTGCACGAAATCGTTAGTCATTCGGAGAGGAGTCATCTTGTTGTTCGCGTAGCCGTGCGGGAAGTAAGTGAGGACCTTGCTACCGTCAGGCGATTCCCACCAAAACAACTTGAATGGAAGCGGGTTGGTCTCGTTGAACACCATCTTCTGGGTCACAAAGTAGTTGATCCCCGACTTCTTATAAATCTGGGGAAGCTGCCAGTTGTAGCCAAAAGTATCCGGATTCCAGCCGATGCTGGCTGTTGTTCCGTAGAGTTCCTTAAACGACCGCTGGCCGATCAATAGCTGACGAACCTGCGATTCTCCATCCGGCATATTCAAATCCGGCTCAACCCACATACCGCCGACTAACTCCCAGCGTCCTTCCTGAATACGCTTCTTGATCTGGTTATTAATCTCGGGATACTTATCAACGAGCCATTCGTTATATTGAGCTGCCGATTGCGTATAGGTGTATGAGGGATATTCATTCATCAGATGGAGCGCAGAGCCAAAGGTGCGGCGCACAACATCCACCGTCTCGGACCAAGGCCACAGCCATGCAGCATCAATGTGGGAGTTGCCTGTGATGTGATATGTCGCCTGCTTGACAACCGGATCTAATGCTTGCAAATCCTGCTGGGACTTGCGCAGCGAGGCATCGAATGCCTTCTGGTTTCCGGACTCCAGAGACTTGAAGTCAATGTCCTGAACAGCCTTGTCCAGAGCAGCTGTCGTCGATGGATCATTCTTGGCGAATTGCGGAACCAGGAGCGTCGACGCGATGATCTCGTTATACAGATCGCGCGGACTGGGCCGCGATGGAACGAAATCGATGCGAATGCGGGTCGCGGGCACTCTCTTGGGACGCCCTGAGACTCGAAGCTCCATCGCCACAAAGATCTTCTCGCCAGGTTTGATGTCCTTAGCAAGGACCTGAGGCATCAGGCCTTCACCTTCAGCAACACGATCCCCATTGATGAAAAGCGTTAATGCATATTCTTCTGGACGCCATCCTTGAATCCACAACTTGGATCCTGTGAGGTCATATCCATTGAGCGTTTGCGGAACGGTTATTGCGCCGCGAACCCAGAGGATTTCCTGTGTGCGCACGTCGCCGGAAGCATTAGCTATCTCCCAGGACGAATCATCAAAAGAAACATCCTGCGCTCCCGCGACATATCCAACGTGATATTTCCAGTTCGATGTTGGAAGCTCATCCAACTTAGAAAGCTTGTCGATGTTATCTTGCGACTGCTTCGTCAAAGCCTGCACAGCAGTCGCTATCTGCTGTGGTCCAGGGTTATCAAACTGCTTTGTTTCAGGAGTGTATTGCGCATGCATTGCTCCGCACGAAATAAGGCTTCCGCATAGAACAGCAGCCATTGCGAGCGAATCTGCACGTCGACGATAAGAACTCGACTTACTCAATTTTTCAGTAAACACAAATACTCCTTAGAAACATGAACGATGCAACAGGGACGCTCGCCACCTATGCAGGTGCAGGACGCGATGTTAGAGGTGCTGTCCCGCGAATTCTATCGCGCAGCCTTAGCGCGCTTCTCGCTCAATCTAAAGCGTTTCGATTTAAGTTGTCATGGCAGCTTTGTAATCAGCTTTCTTGACATGTGTTTACCGCAGAAAAGATAAGTGCAGGTGTGATTCTGGCAGAACTGCCAGAACAGTATCCGACGACAGTGAAGTGTAGTTTGCGCCGATGCGCCGACATGGGAGACGTGTGTTTCCCTGTCGATACTCGTGACGCGCGAGGCACCGTCGTCGGCGATGAATACTGCGTTCAACGCACGAGGAAGGTCTTATGAAGAAAACTGAAGGCGGCCTGTCCAGAAGAGATTTTTTAATTCAAGGGACAGCAGCTCTTGGCACAGTGGCAGTTTCCAATTCCTTTGCCCAGACAGTGCACAGCACTACTGCAAGCAGCAAGCGTGTGTTGCACATCATGGGGCACTCGCATATTGATGCCGCGTGGCTATGGCCGTGGCGCGAAGGTTCCGATGAAGCATTGAACACATTCCGCAGTGCTTTGAACCGCATGAAAGAGACACCGGGATTCTGCTATTCCCATTCCTCCTCGATGCATTACCGCTGGGTCCAGAATGCCGATCCCGGAATGTTTGAAGAGATCAAACAGCGCATCCGTGAAGGTCGTTGGGAAGTTGTAGGCGCGTGGCCCGTTGAACCTGATTGCAATATCCCTGCGACGGAAAGCTTTGTTAGGCATTGCCTCTACGGAAAGGAGTTCTGCAAGAACGAGCTTGGAGTCGATGTCAAAATCGGATTCAATCCCGATTCCTTTGGACACGCTGCGGGACTCCCAACCATCCTGAAGAATGCCGGCTATGAGTATTACGTCTTCATGCGCCCACAAGAGAATGAGATGGATCTTCCACTGCTGTTCTGGTGGGAGGGCCCGGACGGCTCGCGCGTACTCGCGCTCAGACTCTATCGAACATATGAGAATAATGCCTCCCATCTTGCGGCTGATGCAGAACACTCGTTCGCACCTGGCATGAATGATGGGGCATTCTTTCTTGGAGTCGGTGACCATGGAGGCGCAGTAACTGCCGCGCAGATACGCGAAGTCCTGAAGATGAAGGGCGATCCGAACCTTCCAGAGCTGCGTTGGAGCACGCTGCATGAGTTCTTCGACGCAGTAAAGAAGTCTCCTGCATTCAGTTCCCTGCCCGTCGTTCGTCACGAACTGCAGCATCATTCGCGCGGCTGCTATTCCGCCTACGGAGAAGGCAAGGCGCTCAATCGTCGTGCAGAGCGGTGGATGGTGGAAGCTGAATCCATCTCTCTGTTCTCAAGCCTAACGACGACACATCAGTATCCTCACAAAGAATTCGTTGACTCATGGTGGAAGATTCTGTTCTGCCAGTTCCACGACATGGCAGCGGGAACAGCGCTCTATGCCGACTATCAGGATGTGCGTGACAGCCTTGGTTTCGCATGCGAAGTTGCTCAGACAACGAAGGTGCAGGCGTTGCAGACAATGGCTCGCCAGGTGGACACCACGAAGGTGGTACAGGGCGCAGTATTTTTGTGGAACCCACTTCCCTGGCCTCGTAAGACATTGGTTGAGTACTACACAGGTCGTCGCCCCGATAACCTGGAATTTATTACTCACCTAACAGACAAGGATCAAAAGAAGTATCCGATTCAGTGGCTTGCTTCTGAAAGCATGACACAGCAACATCTTCGACTTACAGCATGGGTAGACTTACCAGCTTGTGGTTATAAGTTATTCGAGCTTGCACACGGTCCTGCACCGGATGGAGCAGCCTTCTCGAACGCCATCACCGTATCTAGGAGTGGATTCGGCATATCTTCAGCCAAGGCTGAGGATGGAACCGAGCTTCTAGCCAGGAGCATTGGCCTGGTCGTTGTCGCCGATTCATCTGATACATGGGCGCACGCCGTAAACGAGTTCCGTCAAGAGATGGGACGCCCCACGCTGGTTTATGCCGGTGTTGTAGAGGAAGGGCCTGTCACTCGCATTACTCGCCATCGCGCAACGTGGATGGAATCCGAAATCATTCTCGATCTCGTTGAGTATGCCGGTATCGAAGCAGTGGAACTTCGCTTTGTTATCAATTGGAATCAGCATGAGCAGATGCTGAAACTCGAAGTCCCCACTGCACTGACCCAACCTCGCATTTTCGCGAAGGTTCCCGGCGCAGTCATTGAACGTGCCGTCAATGGCGAAGAAGAGCCGTATCAGGATTGGGCAGCTGTACAAGGCAAGATCAATGGGAATGACTACACGCTTGCCCTCATCAACGAGCAGACCTATAGCTACGATTGCCTGGACGGACTGTTTAGAACGGTACTCATCCGATCGGCCCCGTTCGCTCGCCACAGACCCGACAAAACCGTCTACTTCGACGCGAATGCATGGCAGGACCAGGGTCGTCAGGAACGCCGCTTCTGGCTAGTCGCCCAAAAAGGAACGCATTCCCAGTTGGCATTAGATCGCATGGCGGAAGAACTCCAAAGCCCGGCTGAGCACGTGATGACCTCTGCTCATGCAGGACACATGGAATGGGAACAATCGTTCTTTGAGGTTTCACCCAGCTCGGTGTGGGTGCTTGCACTGAAACCTGCGGAGAACGTCAAGGATGGTTACATCGTTCGCGTACAGGAACGCTCCGGCGTGGCCACAAAGACATCTTTGAAGAGCACGTTCTTGAACCTTGACCATTCAGTGAACCTTGCCCCTTGGGAGTTGAAGACATTGCTCATTCAACGCTCCGCCTCGGGGCCAGCAAAGGTTAAGGAAGTATCCATCCTGGAGGTTTGATAAAACTTCAAAAATCAATGGGGCTCTCCGTCGCATCACCGTCGGAGAGCCCCATTGAAATATGTGATTCATTTCGAGTTAGTCAGTGTTATGATTCGCTCTCTCCCTGTTTCAATCGAGTACCCGCTAGTTCATTGCCAAGGAGCGACGCGTCATGGGTAAGAAGATTGTTATCTGTTGCGATGGCACCGGAAACGGTTTCGACAAAGTCTCGGAAGAATCAAACGTTGCAAAACTCTACAGCTCCCTGCAAATAGGTCCCGGCCAAGTCGCTTACTATCATCCCGGCGTAGGGACGATGGGTGACCCAAACGCTCGCGGGTTTGTTAGCAAGCATCTGTCGAAGCTTAGAGGCTTGGCGTTCGGCAACGGACTACTTCGCAATGTGGGTGACGCCTATCGCTACCTAATGGATAACTATGAGGATGGTGATGAGATTTATCTCTTCGGCTTTAGTCGGGGAGCCTTCACGGTCCGTGCCCTGGCAAGCCTCATCAACGTCTTCGGCCTGCTATGCCACGGCAATCATGGCGCAATCCCCTACATCCTCGACATGTATTCGAGGCGCAGCCGAGACGCTAAGGGCAGGATCAAACAGTTCAGTTCAGATGAAGTATTCAAATGGCAGTTCTCACACGCGAATCCTGTGAAGATTAAGTTCTGCGGCCTTTGGGACACAGTGGCGAGCTACGGCTGGATCTACGATCCCATCACTCTGCCGTTCCTTGGCATGAATCCCATTATTGAAGTGGGGCGCCACGCGGTTTCGATTCACGAACGTCGTTGTTTTTATCAGGACAATCTATGGGGTGAAGCTCGTTCGCCGCAGGACTTCCGGCAGGTATGGTTCGCAGGTGTCCATTCTGACATTGGCGGAAGCTACCCAGAGGAGACCAGCGGCTTATCAAAGATCGCCTTGGAGTGGATGATGGTCGAAGCCATTGCTCACGGTCTGGAAGTCAATGACTACAAGGCGAAGATCGTTCTCGGTAAGTGCTCGGCGTTTCCCAGACTCGAGGGACTCCCAGAATATGTGGCACCAGACGCTAACGCAAAACAGCACTTTTCGCTGAACGGGATTTGGTGGGCATGCGAATTCCTGCCTCAGCAGGATCCTCACGTGGATAAGAAGAAGTACATCCTGCCTATGGGGCGAGATCGGGTCATCCCACCAAACTCCTTCATCCATCAGAGCGTCGTGGAGTCGAACTGGAAACCAAAGTCGCTTCCCGCACATCAGGTTGAGCCCTGGGTGCCGCTCGGAGCGATACCGGATCGGGGCGTGGCTCACAATCTTCTCGCTGCAGACTGAGTAGAAAGTGCCGATCCGCCATCTAACAAGATAGGGAGTACGCCAGGCGTACGGAATTTCCCCCAATTGATGTCAAAAGGCGCATTGCCGCCTTTGCTGAAAGCTTTGTCTGCGGCCTATACTCGTTTGGTTTCTTGAGGCCTGCTTAAAGCAGTTCGCTGCAGGCACATCAATTCGACCTACGTTGCGAGGCGGATATGAATCGAATGATTGCACTTCTTACCGTTACGCTGGGAGTCGCGCTTTACAGCACAGCATCACAGGCGCAGACACCCGCGGTCCCTGCCCCATCTGCTCCAGCAAACACGGATGCACTTCGCGTCGATGCGAACAATGCGCAGTCCAATGAAAACCCCGACGCCGCAAATTCAATCCGCATCGTCCGCCTGAGCCAGGCTACTGGCAAAGTTGAGATGGATCGCAATGTCGAACGCGGCTTTGAAGCCGCTTTCAACAACCTTCCCATCACACAGGGCGCTCGGTTGATGACTCTTGAAGGATCTGCGGAAGTGGAATTTGAAGACGGCACCACGCTTCGCCTGATCCCGCAGACAGAAGTGGATTTCACCCAGCTCGGCCGTACGGCCACGGGCGCCACCATTTCGTCCATGAACGTGCTTCGAGGAACGGTCTATGTCTCGCTTAACAAGACCAAGGGCAATACGTTCGATCTGACCTCAGGCGACGGAGTCATCAAGCCGCGGCCGGGAGCGCACCTGCGATTGGAAGTGAAGGATCCGGAAAGTCGACTTTCCGTCATCTCCGGCTCAGTTGACTTCACGAATACCGCCGGCACGCACGAAGTCGGCAAGATGAAGAGCCTTATCTTCAACACAAACACCCACGCACCGGCGGACCTGATCGCAGGTATCGAAGATGCCTCCTTTGATGAATGGGATGAGCAGCAGACCGAATACCACCAGCGTTACTTCCACGGCAACGCTCTCGCAGGCTCAGGTTCCTCCTACGGTCTTGCGGACCTTAATTACTACGGTGCGTTCTCCGATGTAGATGGTTGCGGTCGTATCTGGCGGCCTTACTTCGTTTCTGCAGCCTGGGATCCCTACTCCAGCGGCATTTGGGCCTTGTATCCGGGAAGCGGCTACAGTTGGGTGTCGCCGTATCCTTGGGGATGGGCTCCTTTCCATTACGGTTCATGGCTGCAATGCGGCGGAGGATGGGGATGGCAACCCGGTGGCAACTGGTATGGACTCGGTGGTCGTAACCCGTATTGGGGCCGGGATGGCCGCCATCACTTCATCAATCAAATTCATGTGCATCCCACCCCGCCGCATCCTCGACCGGTCCCAGGGCAGACAAGCTCTCTGATTGCGGTGAACGCGAAACGGCTTACGTTTTCTCAGGTCGATCGCGCTACGAACTCGTTCAACTTTCGCAATGACTCGGCGGGTCTCGGCATTCCGCGAGGCGAATTCGGCAAGTTGAATAAGCTCTCAGAAACGGCGGCCAAAACTGGATCGAGCAATGTCCCCGTGCTCTTCACCCCGGTGAATCGAACTGACGTCTCGCCTGTAAGTCACAGCAATCTCGCTGCTCATGATGCCAGAGTGCCCGGAGCTCGAAACGGAGAGGCAGGATTCTTCAATCGCCCCACCAATCAAACTCAAACCATGCACAACACCTACGCAGAACGAGGCGGCAGCAGCGTACACAGCGCTGGGGGACCGATAAATGGCGGCAGCTATAACAGTAGCCCGCATACCAGTGCTTACTCGGGCAGCGGGGTTGGGTATTCCAACGGGCCGCACCCCAGCGCCTACTCGGGCGGTGGTGGCGGATACTCCGGCGGTCCGCGTCCAAGCGGAGGTGGATATTCCGGCGGCCCAGTCGCTGGTCCTCGCGGTGGCGGCGGTGGATATTCAGGTGGCGGTGGCGGAGCGCCCCACGTTTCCGCGCCCATGCCAGCTTCAGCGCCTGCACCCTCTGCTGCTCCGTCGTCCGCCCCGAGTGGGCACCGGTAACGACAGCGCATAGACTCCCCGTCACCAGATTCAACCTATGGTGAGCCGATCCTTGGTATCGGCTCACTTCTTCTTAGCGAGTGCCGGTAGAAGAAGCTTTAGAAGCGCTTGATCGGAGAATGGGTTCTGGCCTGAGATGAGTTCACGATCCTGAATTACGTAGCTCTGCCATGGAACGGCCACACTTACGTCACCGCCTGCCGTAAGCAAAGCAATGTCGGGATAAAAGAGAACTTTACCGCCGATCTCAAGCGGCTCTCGCTGCTGTTCTTCTGCTGTTGAGAAGATGGTCATCTTGTATCCCTCATATGCCCATCCTTGAGCCTTCGTTCGAGCACCGGTTGCATCGCCTGCTATCAGCGCCGCAACCACTTCCTTCGAATTAGGAAGTACGGAAAGAAGAGAGATTGGGCCGTGGCAGAGTACCGCCGTAGGCTTGGACGTTTCATGAAAATGACGCATCACGGTGCCAGCATCAGGATCATCAAGCAAGTCCATCATGGGACCATGGCCGCCGGGGACGAAAACGGCGTCGTATTGATCCAGGCCTGACGCGATGACGTCCGAGATGGGAGTTGGATTCTTTAGCCCGGTCAGGGTGTCGCGGAATTTTAGATAGTCCTGAAGCTTGTTCTGATCTCCTCCGAAGAAATCGGGGACAGCAGAATGCACATCCAGTTGCGGCGTGTTGCCTTTCGGGTTGGCAAAAGTAATTTCGTAACCTTCCTTCATCAACTCCCGAACCGGAACCGTCAATTCGTTGAGATAGTAGCCAGCGCCTGTGTACACCTTGCCATCTTTCAGTGGCAGGCCGTGACCGCTCGAAACTAAGACCAGTACCTTTCCTTTTGTTGCCATTTTGTTCTCCTCACTGAAATCGGGTGACGAATTTAACTGTGAATGAAGTCTGTTATTTGTCCGGCTTCGGCCATGCAATCGCCGGAATCGTGGATGCACTTCTGATACGGGTGGAAGTTGTAGACCTTGTTTTTCAAAGCGATGTGGGACGAGTGACCGCAGTCGGAGAAGCTCTCGCGTCAAGGTGACTTTGTCTGACGCGATGCCGACTGGACCGTGAATCTTTCACGCGACAGATCGTTGCTTCGATGTCTCGTCTTCCAAAAGCGATTCTTTCGAGAGCACGTGGGCCTGAGGTGTTGGCCCTCGGCAAACGGATAGTCTTCGGAGCTATTGTGTCTAAAGGCGATCCGGCTTTTCGATCGGTTTGGCGAGAGCTTAAAGTGCTTTGCAGCAGCCGACGGATTAGAGAGCACTCGGACTTTTACCTCGGGCCTGCAACGTTCCTCGAAGAACTGGCGAGAGTTCTTTTCGCGGGCCCCATAAATTCCTTGGGCAATGGCACATCGGTTGTGCCATGATCGTTCTCCACGATGAGGATCCTGCCGCAAGTCGCCCGGATCACGCTGCTGATGGCGTTCGCCTTTGGCCTCCACATGTGTTCGGGAAATGCCTCATCACCGAATTGGGCACTTTCCCATGCTCCTCATCACAACCGGCGCCATTTGCCTTCACACGCCGGAAGCAAGACTTCCAGCCGTACACGCCGTTGGCACGATTGGGAATCGCTAGAGGCGTCGCTGCCCGATATTGCGCATGCTCACTCGCCGATGGTCTCCCGACAATTGCTTCGCGTTGAAGCAAAATGCGACTCGCACGCGGATGGACACATTAATCGCTTGCTGCATCCCCAGTTCTTAGCTGTTGCGCTCCCCCTCCCCGAGCTGGTGGCGGAACCTCTCGCGAAAGCTTCGGTCATTGCGAGAGGGTCTACTCCACGCGCACCGGGTTCTTCGCGCGGACCTCCTCTCTCCTAAATCGCTCGCAGATCGCTTAGCACGTGCGCATATTGCCAGCGCAGTCGTGCGTATAGAACAGCGCGGTCGCGCATACGCACGAAGATGTGTGCGACGAAGGAGTCTCGATGAACAACACAAATCAATCTTTTAAAAAGCCACATGCTCTGATCAGCGACATATCCGCGTCGCTGGTCGTGTTCTTGGTTGCACTACCACTTTGCATGGGTATCGCCGTTGCATCAGGTATGCCACCCGCGCGCGGTCTGGTGACCGGCATTGTCGGTGGCATCATGGTGGGAACCCTATCGGGTTCGCCGCTGCAGGTGAGCGGGCCCGCTGCAGGACTGGCCGTCATCGTTTTTGAACTGATAAACGATCACGGCATTGGAGCGCTGGGCCCCATTCTGGTCGTTGCAGGAGCCATTCAGTTGCTCGCGGGCATCTTGCGCGTGGGCCGCTGGTTCCGCGCGATCTCGCCAGAGGTGGTGCACGGTATGCTCGCGGGCATTGGTGTACTCATCGTGATTCAACAATTTCACGTCGTGTTGGACCGTGCACCAAAAGCTACTGGCCCAGCGAACATCTTCGCCATGGGCGAAGCTCTTGCAGCCGGATTATTTCCACTGGATGGCAGCAAGGAAGAGTGGGCACTGTTAGTAGGTGTGGTCACACTCTTTGTGATCTTACTTTGGGAGCGCTTTCGACCAGCAAAGTTGAAGCTTGTTCCCGCTGCTCTTCTCGGCATTGGGGCTGGAACAGCGTTGGCACAGACACTGCATCTGGGCATCCGTCGCATTGATGTACCGGCAAGCCTGGGCGACATGGTCAGCTTCACACCGCTATCTGCATTTCTCGCAACACGCTGGACATCACTGCTAGGAACTGCGATCGCATTAGCATTCATTGCCAGCGCCGAAACCCTTCTGTCAGCAGCTGCCGTAGACCAGATGCAGACCAAAGTACGCGCCAACTATGACAAGGAACTTGCCGCGCAAGGTATCGGCAACATGCTCTGCGGTTTTCTTGGCGCACTGCCAATGACAGGAGTCATTGTGCGTAGTTCCGCCAATGTACAGGCAGGGGCCGAAACGCGCAGATCTACAATTCTGCATGGCTTGTGGCTGCTTATCTCCGTCGCAATATTCGCTCGCACACTTCGGATGATTCCGATGGCGTCACTCGCAGCGGTGCTGGTTCTGACCGGCATACGACTGGTGAAGCCAAAGGACATTCTTCATCTGCGCCGCTTCGGCTGGCCACCCGTCATCGTGTACGGACTGTCGATGGTCACAATCGTCGCAACCAACCTGCTGACCGGTGTTCTTGTAGGCATCGGACTGTCGCTCCTATGGACACTCTGGAAGCTGACTCATCTGCAGTTGGATGTTGAGACCACGGATCAT
The DNA here is from genome assembly GCF_900102185.1 of Terriglobus roseus. Classification (NCBI taxonomy): domain Bacteria; kingdom Pseudomonadati; phylum Acidobacteriota; class Terriglobia; order Terriglobales; family Acidobacteriaceae; genus Terriglobus; species Terriglobus roseus. The sequence goes on from NZ_LT629690.1 coordinate 2,256,194, forward strand.
CGCACGGACATTCACTTGGCCGGAGTAGGCACGTTTCTAGCGATTCCCAAGATCTCGCGCACGCTGGACGACACACCCAGCGGGCCTCCTATTTACATCCACGGCTTCTCACTGCGCTACATCGATCACGCGTGCATTGAGATCATCGAAGCGTGGGTTGACCGGCGCCAGGCCGCAGGCGAAATCGTCTACCTGGAACGCGAACATCTGTTGAAGCGTTACCAGACTCCGGTCTCACAAGCGGTGGATTAGAGAAGGGCTTGAGTGATGCTCTGGGCCAATCCTCTTCATCAGGTGGTGCTCTGAAGAACTTTGCTCTTCTCGTCAATTGCCTTGAGGAGTTGGCCCCATGATTCTTCGAATGCCTTTGCGCCACCTGATTGAAGATCAGCGGCGAGTTTGTCTAGGTCTATTCCTGCACTTCTGAAGTCATGCAGGACTTGTTCAAAATCGCCCCCGGAACGCGGGATTGCGCCACTCACCGTCCCATGATCGCCGAATGCGATGAGCGTCTTTTCAGGGATTGTGTTGATCGTGTTGGGAGCCGCGAGGGCATTGATATAGAGCACATCCGATGCCTTCGGATCTTTCGTGCCAGTGCTCGCGAACAGTAGACGCTGTGGGCGAGCACCTGCATTTTCTAAGCGCTGCCAGCGATCCGATTCCAACATATCCCTGTATGCCTTGTAGACTTGCTGACCGATTGCGATTCCCAACTTGTTCTTGAGTGTTTCGGGTACTTTGTCCATCGTGGCTCCGTCCCAGCGACTGAGGAACACGGAGGCAACAGAGCGGACATCAAGGCTAAGTCCGGCGGCCAAACGTTGTTCCAGGCCGCGCAGATATGCCTCAGCAGACGCCTTGTATTGATCAAGCGAGAACAATAGCGTGACGTTGATCGGAACACCGTCGGCAATCGATTTCTCGATGGCTGGAACGCCTTCTTTCGTGCCTGGAATCTTGATGAAGAGATTCGGACGATTCGCCTTGTCATGTAAACGCTTAGCGGCTTCGACGGATTTGGCGGTGTCGTAAGCAAGGAGAGGAGAAAGTTCGAGGGAGACCCACCCATCCACTCCAGATGTGCGTTCGTGCGCACCCGCAAACAAGTCAGCCGCGCGGGTCAGGTCTTGCAATGCAAGCTCAAAGAACAACTCCTCGCCAGCTTTCCCATCCGTATTTAGGCGGCTCACATCCGTGTCATAGGAACTGCTTTTCGAGATTGCATGTTCGAAAATCGTGGGATTGGAAGTCAGGCCGGTCACGGAGAGATCGTCTATATAGCGCTGCAGCGTGCCGCTGTTGAGAAGATCGCGCGTAATGTTGTCCAGCCAGAGGCTTTGTCCCAGATCATGAAGCTGTTGCGTCGCTTTCATAGAAATCCCTCCATACAAGCTCAGATGTCCGGCGATTCCATAGCAATTCACACGATTTGTTGGGACACCCATCAACGCGAACAGCGTAAAAGATGAACCGCGGATCGCTTCTCCTTTTACGCTTTTCAACCTTCTAAGTTGTCACGCCGTCTGTCCCTACACGATTCATAAGAGTCTGGGGTCCTTGGTAACTATCTAAATCGTGTTCCATGGATAACACTGATCATGAACACAGACCTGGGAGAAGGCGACTCTACGGAGTCGCCCCTTTTTTTACCCACGGAATCCCGGAATCGCGTAAGCTCATATCAATCGAGTTGAGGCACTGCAGCACAGACTGCCGAAAAGGCAGCGGGCGTGGAAGCTCTTGACGGGGGATGACTCACACCAGGTCTGTGAGAAACCTTTCATCCCTCGTACGCTCGGTACACGATTGATGCCTGATCTCCCGCATCTCGTGTCTCCTCTCAGACTCCTATAAAAGCGTCGATCCGATACGAGGCCGTCACTCCAGTCCTCTTGCTCGCGACCGTCATCGTCTCGAATACAGTCCTCAATTGTGCACCCAGCAATCAGGATTTCTCTGTTCGTTTCACTTTTGTAAAAGTTTTTGGAACCGCACAGCCTCTTGCATGCGTATTCAAATGCAGCCCACTGCCAAGAGGACCCATGCTTACAGACCTGCGCGACGCCCTACGCCAGCTTCGGAAGGCTCCAGGATTTACCGCCACTGCAATTTTGACCCTTGCCTTGGGCATCGGAGCCACAACGGCGATATTTACGCTTGTTCATCAGGTCATGCTCAAGTCGCTTCCGGTCACTAAACCGGAAGAGCTTTGGCGTGTGGGCGACAAAATCCGTTGCTGCAACTGGGGCGGCTACACGCAGGGCAACGATAACAACTTCTCGCTCTTTTCCTGGGAAGCATATAACTACTTCCGCAATCACAGCCCCGAGTTCACTGATCTTGCAGCATTGCAGGCGGGCAATGCTCCGCTTGGTGTCCGTCGCGCAGGGTCCCATGCACCCGTTGACACTCACAACGGACAGTACGTTTCTGGGAACTTCTTCCGGACATTCGGCGTGCAGCCCTGGGTTGGCCGACTCTTGTCTGACGCTGACGATAAGGAAGGCGCGCCCTTCGTTGCTGTGATGAGCCACCGTGTGTGGCAGCAAAAGTATGGTGCTGATCCCTCTGTCGTTGGTTCCAGCTTCCAGATCAATGGCTACGCGTTCACCATCATTGGTGTTGCTCCTCCAGGGTTTTATGGTGCGAAGCTCTCTGGCTGGGGCATGCCTGATTTTTGGCTCCCCATTGCGTCAGAACAGGCGCTTCCCGGAACTCAGGCGCGCATGAAGAAATCTCGCGCTGCCTATCTGGATATCATCGGCCGCGTTAAGCCCGGTACCGATCCACAGAAGCTGGAAGCCAGACTCCGCGTCGAATTGCATGACTGGCTTGGTAGCCATGTCCCCGAGATGGAACCGGGCGAGCTGCAGCTTTGGCAGAAGCAGACCCTTCATCTCATCCCAGGCGGCGATGGCGTCACCGCCATGCGAGACGATTACAAGGATGGCCTCAAGCTTCTCTTTATCGCTGCCGCCTGCGTTCTCCTTGTGGCCTGTGGCAACCTTGCCAATCTGATGCTGGCGCGCGGCTTGAAAGACCGTGGTCAAATTGCGATTCGTGTCGCCATGGGTGCCTCTCGTGCACGCCTCATTCGCAAGGCACTCGTCGAGACGATCACACTCGCCGTTATCGGTGGGGCTTGCGGCATTGCAATCGCTATTTGGGGAACACGCCTCATCCTGTATCTCGCGATTCAGATTGGTGGCAAGGACAACTACGTTCCCATCAGCTCTACACCCTCCTGGACCGTCCTGCTCTTTACCCTTGGCATCTCTGTGTTCACTGGGGTCCTCTTCGGCGTTGGCCCTGCATGGATGACATCGCACGCTGATCCGGCCGAGGCGCTTCGTGGAGCCAATCGTTCCGTTGGCAGCAATCGCTCAATTACTCAGAAGGCGCTCGTCATCGGTCAGGTCATCATGTCCATCGTGCTGCTCTCATCAGCAGCTCTGCTTGGACGGAGCCTCAGCAACCTCAAGCATCAGGATTTCGGATTCGATCATCATGGCCGTTACGTCGCCTGGATCAATCCCACCCTCTCCACACTCAAGCCGGAGCAGATGGAGCCGCTCTTCCGTCAGATCAACGACCGTCTCATGGCTATCCCCGGTGTCCGCGGCGTTGCATCTGCGACGTATGCACCGATGACCGGCGACAGTTGGAACGAAGGCATCCGCGTGCAGGGGCAGCCCGAGCCTGATCCCAAGACAGATTCAAGCGCTGGTTGGGCTCGTATTACACCAACCTTCTTTGACACCATCGGCGCCAAGATCTCACTCGGACGTGCGTTTACAGAAGAAGACACGGCTACCACTCGTCACGTTGCTGTCATTAACCAGGCTTTCGCCAACCGTTTCTTCAAAGGACAAAACCCAATCGGCCAGCACTTCGGCGAAGACCGGCTGAAATACTCCGGCACATTTGAGGTCATCGGCGTAGCACGCGATATCCGCTACATGACGTGGGGCTATAAAGATCCGGTCGGTCCCATGTTCTGGGTTCCTGAAGCGCAATCCGTGCAATACGACGATCCCAACTTCACCGACGGCGATCGCTGGTCGCACTACCTTTACAACATCGTCCTGTGGGCCCCGAACAATCCGCCTGCTCTTGAAGAACAGGTCCGCAAGGCTCTGGCAGGAGTCAACTCCGAACTCGTTCTCAACAACGTCAATCCCTACACTTCGGTAGTTGACGCGGACTTCCAGCAACAGGACATGATCGCTACGCTCACCACCATCTTCGGTGTGCTTGGACTTCTCCTTGCCGCTGTTGGGCTATACGGTGTGATGACCTACATGGTCGAACAACGTACCAGCGAAATTGGCCTTCGCATGGCTGTGGGCGCTACGCGGGCTGATATGCTTCGCATGGTTCTGCGCAGTTCGTTCTGGCAGATTGCCATAGGCCTTGGCATCGGCATCCCGCTCGCAATCCTTGCTGGAAAGCTTCTCAAGGATCAGCTCTTCCACGTTCAGCCGTGGGATCCCGTCATGCTTATTGGATCGGCTCTCCTACTCGCATTCGCAGCACTCATAGCCTCAGCGCTTCCGGCGCGCCGCGCGGCCAGCATTGAGCCTATGATTGCTCTCCGCAACGAAGGCTAACCTCGTTCGGAGGTACGAGACAAACAATCGATGAAGCGTGAGAATCTTATTGGGTTGAGGGCAACTGGCTCTCAACCATCACGCTTTGCTTCCGTTCGATGGTCCATACATGATTTGGCTTTGCCATATCCCAATCGAACGCCTGTCCTTGGGTGGGAAGACCGATCGTGCGTAGATATTCAAGCCGCGCACCTGCTTCCGGCAGACGGAGTACATACATCTCCGGCAGGTCATGTCCGGTGACGTAAAGCAGACCGTCATGGCCCCAGCGACCGCCTGATGCGCTCATGTGGCCGAACTTCTCCAGGACATTCAACGGGAACAACCACGCTCCCTGCTGGACAAACTGTGCGTTGTATTTCACAAGTGTAGTGAAGGTGTGGTTCCGCGTGAGATCACCACCCTTGTTGTCGTAATTCGCGAAACAGGCCCACCACGCGCCGTCATGCCAGTCGATCCACGTAAGCGAACCCTGCGTGGGACCGAAGCTGTGGCTACGAACATGCTTCATGGTTGCACTGTTGAAAAACTCAACTGAACTGATCTGCGGTACGTTCGGAAAGTTAGACATCGCGCATACCAGTTCACCCATCACCACAGAACAGCTATTCATGTGGATGAAAACCTTAGGATCGCCTTCGAATAACCCCACGCGCTTGCCTGTGGCTTTGTCGTACTTGCCGATCTTCGCGTCTTCAATCGCATAGACAAAACGGGCGTCGGTTGCGACGCCCTGGTTTGCCTCGGCGGCGGGGATGCGCCGCAGCTCTTTCGCTGCGGCGACATCCTGTGCCGGTGTGGTGATGGTTATGAGTGCTGCAAAGCTCAACGCCAGTGCACTCATTGTTTGCAGCTTCATTAGTAGTTCACCTTCAGACCGAATTGAAGAATGCGTGACGGGAAGGTTCCGGAGAGCGTTCCGCCCGTAGTTCCCACTCCACCCACAGTACCGCTGATGCTGGAGTTTGTGGGCGAAACGAAGTTCGTATGGTTAAACAGGTTATAAGCCTCTGCTCGGAACTGCACCTTGATGCCGCTTTCACGTGCACCAAAGGTCTTATTCAAAGCAAGATCCGTGTTGTAGTACGACGGCCCAAGGCCGGGATTGCGGCTCATGTTCCCGAAAGGACTTGGGGTTGCCGCGACGGTGTTCGGAATCTGCACTGCTGCAGGGTTGATCCACTGACGGTTGGTGCCAACGCGTGAGTTAATCACGAGCGGAACACCGGCGTTTCGGTTAGGACGATACTGGTTCGCGCCGCGATTGGTAGCGCTGAGGCCCGGTGACACCTGGTATGCACTGGGTGGCGTGTAGACGATGTTGAACGGAGTGCCCGAAGCAAACTGGTTGATGGTGCTAAGCTGCCATCCACCAATCACCTGATTCAACAGCCATCCGCTGTGGCGGAAGAATGCCTTGTCATAACCGAACGGCAACTCGTACACAAGACTCAGTGAGTCAATGACGGGCTGGTTGTAGTCAGACTGCGCATACTCTCCGCCAGGATTGTTAGCGTCCTGCGGTGAAGGTCCGTTGCTGTCCTGCGATGCGCTGTCGTTGTCCATACTCTTCCCCCACGTGAAGGAGTTGAGCAGGGTCAGGCCAGCAACAAAGCGTTGCTCGTAACGCAACTGCAGCGAGTTGTAATTACCCATGCCAGCATTGCGCGGATTGGTGATTTCGCTCCACGTCGGAATCGGACGAGCAAAGTTCTTGGAAGGATCTTTCTGGTTAAGGTTGCTGATCGTTTCCAGCTTGCGGCCCTGATTGCCCACATAGGCAACTTCCACGAGCGTGTTCTTCATCAATTCACGCTGTACGGACAGGTAGTAGCTATGCGCATAACCATCGCGTCGGTTGGGATCGATCGAGATGACCGTTGTCTTGAGCGGGTCAAAGGTTTCCGTCAGACCTGCGGGATAGCCATCCTGGGTCCTGCGGAATCCTGCAGTGGTAGGAGTTTGGGTAACCGCGACGCTGATGGACTGTGGCGCGTTGATGGCAAGCAGATCGCCGGGACCGGCACGAGTGTAGTGAATATAACCGACACCGTAACCACCACGCAGTGACGTCTTCGGATCAATGGCGTATGCAAATCCAACACGCGGTGCAAAGTCATTCAGGTCAGGGTTGATGAGAGTTTTGTCATACACGCCCCCACTGTTCTTCGCGGACAACATGGTTGCGGTCTTGGGATCGAAATTCGTAACCGTGTTGCCGAGGTTGTAATACGGCGAACCATACTCCCAACGCAAACCGATGTTGAGCGTCAGCTTGGGGTTGACCTTCCAGTCGTCCTGACCGTAGATGGCATGCTGATTCTGGCGCAGGTGCGCCACGAAGTAACTGGCAAGCGCATAACCACTAGGTGCGCCGAAGAGAAAGTCCGCCCAGTAAGTATCGGTAGCAGCCGCTGTGCTGGAGCAACCTGTAACCACTTTTTGGCACTTACTGAAACCACCGGCGAAGGTATAGCTGCCGCCAAGAGGATCGGTGTTCTGCACCGACATCCAGATACGCTCAAACTCATAGCCAAACTTCAGAGAGTGCTTACCGCGCACCCACGAATAGTTGACCTTGGGATCAAGCAATGCAGGATTCTGCCACTGCGGGTTGGTCGACTGACGACCAAGTGCCGAGAAGCCACCTGAGATCGAAGTTGTTGGAAGACCACCCGCAACTGCTGGGTTAGAAGGTAGACCGGGGATGGAGAAGTCTGTATTGCCGATGGAGAGTGAAGCCTTACCAGCCTTCGTGCGCGACAATGCAAGACGCACGTCCAGAATCTGATTGTTGTTGATGATGTGTGTGTAACCAAGGAGCGCCTGCTGATCCTTGATGCGCTGCACACCGTTCGATCCACCATCAAGAGGCAAAGGCAGCGTCGGAAAGTTCACTCCGTTTTCCTTACGGTCACTTAACCGCAGGAAGAGCGCATCCTTCTTCGTTGCCTGCCAGTCGAGGCGCAGGCTTCCCTTGTCAGAGTTATCTGTGAAGCGCGAGCTGCCGCGATAGTCATTCGACAACGTCGTGACTGTTGATGCAATTGGTGTCAGCGTATTCAGATAGCCAATCACCTGCTTCGCGATCGGTGAAATGTTTGGAGATGCTAGGACAGAGGTTCCGTGTGAGTAGATGGTTCCGTTGTATGGATCCTGCACGTCCACGCTGAGGATGCCGGCGCGCTGGTTATACAGCGGTAGGCTGGCAAACGCCACGGGCTGCACCACCTGACGGAAGCCTTCGTAGTCCACAAAGTAGAACAACTTGTCCTTGAGGATGGGGCCGCCAAAGTTCACACCGAACTGATTGCGATTGAACTGTGGCTTCACACCGCCCGTCGGTGCGAAGTAGCCGATGGCATTCAAGTTGGTGTTACGGATGAACTCATAGATGGTGGCATGGAAGGCATTGGTGCCGCCACGTGTTGCCACGTTTACGGTTGCACCGGGACCGCGACCATACTCGGCATTCATGCTGTTCGTGATGACACTGAACTGCGCAACAGAGTCTGGTGGAGGCGTGATGATCTGGTTATCGAATCCCTGGTTGCTGGCTCCGTACGCGTTGTTATCCACGCCATCCAACAGGAAGTTGTTGAACATGGAGCGCTGGCCGTTCACGCTGAACGAACCCGACCTCACCAGGCTGGCCGTGTTCGCACGCGGTGCAGCGTCTGTGGTGGGACGCACACCGGAAACGAGTGCCAACAAGTCTGCATAGTTACGCGTCACCAGAGGCAGTGCGGCCGACTGATAGTTCGAAACCCCCTGCGAACGCTGAGCGGTTTCGGTTTCTACCTGGATAGCGACGTCGCTGACTTCGACGGTCGTATCCACACCGCCTGCTTTCAACGTGAGGTCAAGCTTTTGACGACCGCCCACCTGTACCGTGATGTTGTCTGCAATAGCTTTCGAGAAACCAGAAGACACGGCTTCCACGTGATAGCGACCGGCTTTCAACGCGGGCACTTCGTAGTGACCGGAAGCGTCGGCCTTGGTCGTCACAGAGACACCGGTATCAATGTTCGTGACAGTGACGGATGCCTGTGGGATCGTAGCGCCAGATGCGTCTGCGACTGTGCCCACGAAGCTTCCGCTGTCGAACTGGGCCATCGCCCGTGGTGTACCGGCGAATACCAGCATCAGGATCAACAGCGTGAGCGCCGTGATCCGTGAAAACAGGTTTTCTGGTTTCATTACCTTCCTCGGTTTCATGGTTGTTTGCGATCGGGTTGAGTTGAAGGGATAGCTTGATGGTTGGGGAGGCAAGCGTTATCGTTCGCCGTCATCGACGTACTCCTTCCCCAAATAGGTGGTGGTGTTCAGATGGCGGCGGATCCCGAATCCCACCACGGTGTATTGGTGGTGAACGGGTGAGGCTGCGCGCGGATTGTCGACCGCAAGGTTGCGGCCATCCAACGAGTTCGCATGCCAATCAAGTAGCGCAGCCATCGTGATGGCGAGATCGATATTCCCCGAAGGCGCATGCACTACACGAGCGACCGAGAAGTCCGGCCCCATGCAGATGAGCGGAATGTGTTCCATCCACGGATTCAATCCGCCATGCGTTGCAGCGCTGTCGCTCGGCCCATCGGTGTCACGCAACACGGGCACACTGCCCGGTTCGCCGAACGCACTCTTCTCCCCCGTGGGACGCATGCTTACGACAAGGTCCGGGCCATCATGCGTGCAGAGATGTACCTTCTCAAGGGCGAAGGTTCCAGCAACACTTCCCTTCACCGCGTCGGCTTTGCATCCCTTACCCGGTAAGGATCGCGTAAAGAGAAGCTGTACATCCTGCCTGCTTCCGAGCGCTTCCGACAAGGCAGTCAGCTTTTTCCGAAAATCTGCTGCGCTATGAGGATGGATGTAGAACGAAGATGTTGGCCCATCGTTGAGCGCGGTCACTTCATCCGTTTGCAGACCAGCCGCGCGATAGATTGGCCGCAGGTCGACACTGGCAGCGATATCTCCGAAGCCATGGTCCGCAGTGATGAGGATGTCCGTGTCAGCGAGTTCTCCTCGCTCACGTAACGTCGCGATCAGCTTCCCCACTTCAGCATCGACCGCCGCAATCGCTGCCAAAGCCTGAGGAGATCCCACACCATACTTGTGTTGCGAAGTGTCCGGCTCCGTCATCCAGTCGATGACCAGGTCATGGGGCAACTCCGGCAATACATACTCACGCAGCACCTTCTGCGCCCACAGGACAGAGGTCAGACCCTCATGCGCTGCCTGAACACCAAAGCGCTGACGGATGGCCTGATCAACGTTTTCGGGATAGGCGACTCTCTTCCCACCATCCAGTCCGGCATTGATCAGCGTTCCAGTGCCATGACGCGCTTCTGGAGCCAGCAACGTTGCCGCTCCTGATGATCCAGAGGTGATGACCACAAAGTGTTTGCCCATGGCGGTCATCGTCTCGCTGATCGATGGTCTGGCAAGGATGCGGTCGTTATGCGTGGCTGCACGCAGGACAAGGTTGCGTTCCTCGCCCGTTGTCAACGGTGTCGCTGACTCGTTCGGCATGTAGAGCAGGTTCGACAGAATGTCGTGCTGGTTCGGCCACGTTCCCGTAGAGATGGTGGACGCATTCACCCGAGTCACCGTGGGGAAAACAGAATGATGCGCATCGAAGACGGCGGAAGACTTTTGCAGCGCATACAGGTTCGGCATCTTCGCGGCAGTGATCTGGTCTGGACGTAGACCGTCAATCAGGATCAGCATCACCCGACGATGCGTTTGCTCAGCTTGCGCAACGCACCAGCAAAGCATCATCGCAAGGAATACGGCGCAGCGTTGTCTCCGTTTGGTTTTCATGGCTTGATAGGTCGGAGATTAGGCAGGAACATCCGTCGAACAAAAGCAATTTCGCCGCGACTTGACCGTTAAACGCCATAACTCATTCTTGTTTCAGCGCTTAATCTTCCATGTGCGCGTACGTTAAATCTGGTTTTTGGCTTGCAATTCACCAATGCGTAACAGTCCAAAGCCATCATGAACGAGCGAGGACTGTCGACTTGCTACAGGAAATGCGACCTCTATCGGAAGGCACAGGCCCGATACACAAGGGGCCTGTGGTCCATCGCGATCTGGTGCGACGCATCGTCCTTTCGTCCGCATTTGCCAAGTCGCCTCGCCTTTCGCACTTCCTTCGTTACATCTGCAACGAAGAAGAAGAAGGCAGACAGGACAGAATTAGCGAACAGAGCATCGGCATCGCCGTATTCGGACGGAGTCCTGATTACGACTCGAACGCAGACAGTATCGTTCGTTCGCATGCCAGCCGATTGCGCCACCGTCTCCGTGAATACTTTGAAACCGAAGGCGTAAGCGAACCGATCGTCCTGACAATTCCAAAGGGGAGCTACATTCCGCGCTTCGAGCCACGAAATGCGGCACCGACTCTTCCAACAGAGCCAGAGCAAACGGCTCGATCACTTTCCGACCTTAATACGAGCGAAGAAACAGCAATTCAACTTATTTCTTCAGCCTCATCCGGAAGGGCCCGTTATCAAATGGAAGATCAGTTTTGCAATCGCCGCTGTAATTGCACTGACGTCGATCGCGATGCTCGCCTTACGTCCGAAGGAAATGCATAACCATGCTCCACACGTCTTCTGGAATGCATTTCTGAATCGCCAACATGGCCGCACGATGTTGGTTGAATCTGACAGTGGCCTGGTGATGTTGCAGCACTTTACCCGCCGTCCCGTGTCACTCGCTTCATACATCAGCGGCGAGTATCTGAATGATGTTTCGTCACCTGACGAAAAACCGGATACAGTTACGCGCCTAAGTAGCAGGCGATACACGCCTGCCGTAGACGGTGCGATCTATGAAAAGATCTCGCATCACCTACCGGATGTGCAGGACAGCATAGATATTCGCTACGCTCGCGATCTCCGTCTGAACGATTTGAAGCAGGGCAATGCGATTCTGCTGGGTACGCATGAATCCAATCCATGGGTGGAGCTCTTCGAAAGTTCGATGAACTTCACATTCCAGAACAATCTGGCAGCGGGCACCACTTCCATGGGGAACCGTCATCCTCAAGCAGGGGAACAGGCCATGTACCCCATGTTGAGCAATGATCCGCTTCATACCGTGTACGGACTGGTCGCCTATCGTCCGAACCTGACTCGAACAGGCCACGTCCTCATTGTGGAAGGCGAGACCATGGCCGGCACTCAAACAGCTTCAGAATTTCTTCTGGACGACACTCACCTGTTGCCGTTTCTCAAATCCATCCAGAAAAAAGACGGCACCATCCCGCACTTCGAAGTTCTGATCCGCTCAAGTAGCGTCGCCGGAGAAAGCGCGCAAATCGACCGCGTCGCCTACCGTGTGGACGCAGATTAAGACCGTCGATTCTCTACCGCGTTTATAGGTCATCACTTCGGCGCGCTCGTCGAGTATGATTCTCGAACCTGCAGTTCCACCTGTTGCGACGAGTCCTTCTTCGTCGAGTAGAGGAATGCGATGAATCGACAGCTACAGCCTGCCCTTACCGCCTTTGCCCTGGGACTCATCGGTCTTGGGGTTCTCGCCCTCATTTACGGTGACTTTGCGCTCGTCTGGCAGCCAGTACCAATGTCGTTGCCGAGCAGGTCTGCCTTCGCTTACGGCTCGGGTCTGTTGATGCTCTTTGGCGGCATCGGCTTGCTGTTCCGAGTCTCCTCGACGTGGTCTGCTCGCATCCTCTTCCCTTACCTTTTCCTTTGGATGCTTCTCAAAGTACCCGCTCTCCTCGTGGCTCCAAAGCTGGAAGCCGTATGGTTGGGTTTCGGTGAGATCGCTGTTCTCTTTGCGGCGGGATGGATTGTCTTTGCCACGTTCGCCGAGGTCAGCTCTGCTTCAATTCTTTCTTTCCTCTCGGGTGAAAAAGGCACCCGCATGGCGGCCATACTTTTCGGTATCTCTTTGATCCCGATTGGACTTTCGCACATCTTCTATACCAAACAAACCGTCGACCTTATTCCAACGTGGATTCCATCTAGAACCGCGTTGGCCTATCTCACGGGTGTAGGACAGATCATCTGCGGTGCAGCGGTTCTGTTTTCTATCGTTCCATGCGTTGCCGCAGCGGTTGAGGCTGGGATGGTAAGCCTGTTTGCGATGTTCGTTTGGCTTCCTGCAATCCTCGCCTCACCTAAGACCAGGCTTCCATGGACCGCGTTCTTCATTACCTGGTTCTTTGCCTCGAGCGCCTGGGTGGTATCGCGCGGAATATCTTCTGATGTGGAAGCAAACAATATCGGCAAGAACAAGCGACGTTAGCTCGTAAGAATAATCAGTGCTTCGTGCCTGCACTCATAGACAGAAGGAGGGCTGCTCCTAAACATCCAGACGCCCCCCGCTAGGTGAAACGGCTTTCAGCATGATGCATTTTGGAGAGAGGAAGTCTTATTTCCATCCGCCACCAAGCGCCGCATAGAGATTCACGAGCGAACCAGCTTCTTGCGCCTCTGCTTGCGCCAGCTTCAACTGCGCATCGTATAGATCCGTGTCTGTCGTAAGTACCTCAAGATAGCTCGTGTTTCCGCCCGAATAGCGAAGCCGCGCAAGACGAACAGCATCGGACGCGGAGATAACAACCTGATGCTGCTCTTCACGGCGATTCTGTGTCTCTCGATACGTCACGAGTGAGTTGGATACGTCTTTGAATGCATTGAGAATGGCCTTCTGGTAGCTTGCCAACATCTCCTGCTGTTGCGCTTGAGAGTACTTGTAGTTACTCGTAATTCGTCCACCCGCAAATATCGGCTGTGTAAGAGAACCGGCGGCGTACCAGTACGCATTCTTCCCCTCGAAGATGCTCTGCAACTGATTGCTGGCGGAACCTCCCATACTTGTGAGCGATATCTGTGGGAAGAATTGAGCCTTCGCGACACCCACGCGAGCATTAGCCGCAATCAACTCTGCTTCAGCTTTGAGAATGTCTGGCCGACGCTCCAATAGTTCGGACGGCAACCCCGCAGGAACTGATTCAGGATGCGGTTGTTCCGTAACGGTCAGTCCCCTCTGAACGCCATCGGGATTATGCCCCAGCAGAACACTAATAGCATTCTCCTGAATCGCGATCTGACGCCGAATCTCCGGCAGGTTCGCCTGTGCTGTATGCAGAAGCTCCTCTGCCTGTCGAGTATCTGCACGCGACCCCGCACCGTATTGCTCCAACGACTGAGTTAGATGAAGCGAGTCTTCTCTTGCTTTGATCGTGTTCTGCGTAATCTCTAGCTGCGAATCGAGACTGCGCAATTGGAAGTACGCCGTCGCAAGCTCTTCGATCAAAGATGCGCGCGTTGCCCGCTGAGCCCATTCCGTTTGCAATAGCTCCGCTCGTGCGGCTTCGGTCTGACGACGATAGAGTCCCCAGAAGTCAAGATTCCATGCAGCCGAGGCGCTGAATCCGCCTCCTCGAATGAAATCGTTCGAGGTGCCGTCTGCATTCTTGTTTGCAAGTCCTGCCGGCAATTGAAGAGCACTGAAACTTCCACCCGCACCGACAGTGGGCAGTTGCTGCGAGCGGATAATGCTTACCTGAGCTTGTGCTTCAAGAATGCGTTGAGCAGCAATCTTCAAGTCAAGATTGTTCTTCAGTGCTTCATCTACAAGGCTCTGCAACACTGGATCCATAAAGATCGTGCGCCAGTCCTGCTCTGCGATAGATGCTTCATTTGCGATGGCAGGCGCCAACGCTCCACGATATGCCTGCGGCGTGGTCACGGCTGGACGCGCGTAGTTCGGTCCCACCTTGCAACCGACAATAAGCAGTACAAGAATGGCTGCGGCGGCAGCCCGCCCTGCACGATGAAGCAATTGATTAGAATCAGCGGACTTCCACATGTTGTCCCTCACTGAGTACGTCGCTCGGACTGGCAACGAGCGATTCCTCACCATTCAAGCCAGCGAGCACTTCAATCTCTTTACCCATGTCTTTACCAATCGTTACTGGAATGAAATGGAGATTGTGTTGCGAATTGACCGTAACAACGTGCATGCCAGCGCCATCTACTACCAGCGAGCTGGTAGGAATCACCAACGATGCATGCTGCTGCGAGAGCGTGAAATGAACCTGCGCATACATGCCCGGCAGCAGCGATGCATCACTATTTGCCACCTGCACTTCAGTGCGCATCGTTCTCGCGGCGTCATTCAAAGCGGACGCATTACGAGTCACAGTTCCGCTATAACTGCGTCCGAGACGTTCACTTACCTGGATGACCGCATTCTGCCCGTCGCGAATGTTGACCGCTTCTGACTGCGGCACGTCGACATAAACACGCAGTGTGTCACTCTGCGCAATGCTAAAGAGTGGCTTCCCACCTGTAGGTGCAGCCGCACTTACAAGGTCACCACGCTCGATATTGCGTTGCGTGATCACACCATCGAATGGTGCAACGATATGTTCGAAGCCCTGCATCTGCTGCAAACGAGCCACATTTGCTTGATTTGCAACAACCGCAGCTTCAGCCGCTGCGATGTTTGCATTTGCAGCCGCCACATCTGCCACGCGAGCATTGTGCGTCTGCACAGCGGAATCAACAATCTGTTGCGAGATGGCGTGCTGCTCACCAAGAGGCAGGTCGCGTTCTTTCGTGATGCGCGCCAGTTCTGCATTTGCTTTTGCCTGCTCAAGTCCAGCACGCGACTGCAGCAAGGCAGCCTGCGATTGAGCAAGTGTTGCCTTCGCCTGGCTCAGTTGCTGATCGATCTCCGGGGAGGAAATGACAGCAAGAACCTGCCCTGCGCTCACCTTTGTTCCAATGTCTACATTGCGACGGTCCACGTAGCCATCCACGCGAGCAAACAGATTCGCCGTATAGAGAGGCTCAACGTTGCCAGGCAGGATGAGTTGTGAAGTGGGCTCACCCTTCTGTGCGTGGATGACTGTGACAACGGGATGCGTCACCGGAGCATCATTGGTTGCAGCAAGTGCCTCGCGATAGCTTGTAATGCGCGGCACGGCTCCAACAGCAACCAGAGCGATTGCAATAACTGTTCCGAGTCCTACTGCCTTTACGCGGCTTCCCTTTTTGGTTTGAACGCGGTCGCGGGTCGGGTTTTCCATGGTGATCATGCGGCCTCCTGAGTTGTGTTTCTTCCGTGAATCAACGTGAACATCAAAGGAACAAAGAATAGAGTTGCGAAGGTTGCCATGCTGAGTCCGCCGATAACAGCGCGAGCCAACGGAGCATTCTGCTCGCCGCCTTCGCCAATACCCAGCGCCATCGGCAACATACCGATGATCATGGCGAAAGCCGTCATAATGATTGGCCTCAGACGCGTGAATCCTGCTGTTACAGCAGCCCGCAGCGGTGACTCACCATTGGCTCGCAGTTCGTTTGCAAACGTAACGAGCAGGATCGAGTTCGCAGTTGCAACGCCGATCGACATAATGGCACCCATCAGAGATGGCACATTGAAGGTCGTCTGGGTGAGGAAGAGTGCCCACACGATACCGCAGAATGCACCCGGTAAAGCGCAGATGATGATGAACGGATCGCGCTAGCTCTGGTAGTTCACAACCATCAACAGATACACCAGCAGCGCTGCAAACGTGAGGCCGATACCAAGACGTGTGAACGCCTCGTTCATGCTCTCTACCTGGCCGCGAACCACAATCTTAGTTCCCGGCGGCAGGTTGTCACTCGCTTGCTTCACAATGCGATTGACCTTCGCAGCCACAGAGCCAAGGTCGCTGTTCTGCGTATTCGCGTAGATGTCATAGACTGGTGCGCCATTGTGGTGATTGATGACGACAGGCATGATGGCTGGACGAAGCGTCGCCATGTTGCCCAACACTTCCGTCCGATTCGCTATCGTATGCATCGGGATCGGCGTATTTTGCAGGGCGTTGATGGAGTCAATGCTGTACTGCGGTGTCTGTGCAGCGACCGTATAGGTAATGCCCATCTTCGGATCCAGCCAGAAGTTAGGCTGAACCGCAGCACTTGAGCTCAGCGAAACATACAGGCTATTCGCCACGTCCTGCTGCGTAAGCCCAAACTGTGCAGCGCGAACACGATCAATATCCAGATGAAGATCCGGCGCATCCACCACTTGGTGCATGTGCACGTCAACAGCACCGGGTACAGTTGCCAGTTGCTCACGCAGATGCTTTGCAATGGCGTAGTTCGACGGATCGTATCCCTGCACCTGGATATCAATTGGCGCTGGCAGACCAAAGTTAAGGATCTGCGTCACCATGTCCGCAGGCTGGAAGAAGAACGTTTCATCGGGGAACTTCTTTGGAAGCTCTGCGCGAAGTTGCTTAATGTAACCCTGCGTTGAGTGATGCTTTTCATTCAACGCGATCAGGACTTCGCCATCGGCGCTGCTGATCGTAGACCCATCGCCGAACGCATAGTTAAACGTCTCCGGTGTGAGTCCGATGTTATCCATCACCAACTCTGTCTCGTCGGCAGGAATGGTTTTGCGGATCTCCTCTTCCACCTGGCTGAAGATGACCTTGGTCTTCTCAATTCGTGTGCCAGGACGTGTGCGGATATGCAGTTTGATCTGTCCCGCGTCGACGCTTGGGAAGAAGTCCCGACCGATGAATGGCAGCAATACGAAGGCGGAAAGCATCACCGCTACCGATGCAAAGAGTGCCTTCCGACGATGAGCCAGGAATGCTTCCAGTGCCGTTGTGTAGCGATTCTGCAGGCGCTCATAGCCACGATTAAAGAGTTCGTTGATGCGGCGGAAGAACGATGGTGCACCTGCATTTTCAACAACCTCTGAATGTCCTTCAAAGCTGTGTTCCGCACCGAGTAGAAAGTTCACTAGAACTGGCACCAGCGTGCGAGAAAGCACATAGGAAGCCAGCATGGCAAAGACGACCGCGAGCGCCATAGGAGTAAACAGAAACTTCGCAGGACCTGTAAGGAAGACGACAGAAACAAACACAATGCAAATCGTGAGAGTTGAGACGAGCGTGGGAGTGGCAATCTCGGATGCACCGATAAGAACCGCATCACGAAGCGATTGCCCGTGCATGTGCCGGTGAATGTTTTCAATGGTTACCGTCGCATCATCAACCAGGATGCCAATCGCCAGTGCAAGACCACCGAGAGTCATCGTGTTCATGGTTTCCCCAAGCGCACTGAGGACAATGATGGAACTTAGAATCGATAGCGGAATCGAGATCGCAATAATTAACGTGCTACGCCAGCTTCCTAGAAAGAGCAGGATCATCAGCGCGGTAAGAGAAGCAGCGATCAAACCTTCGCGCAGAACTCCTACAATCGATGCCTTAACGAAGATGGACTGATCAAAGAGTTCGGTAATCTTCAATCCCTTCGGAGCCGCTGCACGTGATGCTGGCAACACATCATCTTTGATCTGCTTCACAATATCGAGGGTGGAGACCGATCCCGTCTTCATGATCGTCAGAAGCGCAGCGGGCTTTCCGTTGGCTCTGGCAACGTTCTGTTGCACAGACCAGCCATCGCGGACATGCGCAACGTCTCGCATGTACACCATCGCGCCGTTCACCTGCTTAATTGGGACATCGTTCAGCGATAACGCATCGACAGGGCTTGAGTTAGTGCTAACGGTGTACTCGGTGTTTTCAACCTTCGCAGTACCGGAGGGTAGAGTGACATTCTGCGCGTTGATCGCGTTCGTCACATCGATCGGCGTAAGGCCTTTTGCCAGCAAAGCATTCTGATCAAGATCGACCATGATCTGCCGAGCAACGCCACCATAAGGCGTGGGCAGAAGTGTTCCTGGAACCTTCGTCAATTGCTGACGAACGCGGAACAAACCGTAGTCATAAATCTCTGATTCTGAAAGCGTGTCGCTTGAAAGCGATAACTGAATAATGGGCACCGTTGATGCACTAAAGCGAAGAATCCATGGTGGATTCACACCCTGCGGCATACGGAATCGAATGGAATTCACCGCCGCGCCTACTTGTGACATGGCAGCATCAATGCGCACCTGAGGCTGGAAAGAAATCTTGATGACTGACGCACCATTTGTGGTCTGCGAATCAATTGACTTCACGTCATTGACCACCGCCATCACAAACTCACTGAAGGTCGTGATGCGCTGTTCCATCTCCTTAGCGGGCAAGCCAGAGTAGGACCAAATCACCGTAACTTGAGGGATATCAATGTTTGGAAAGATGTCCGTCGGAGTCGTCGCAATCGAAGAGAACCCAAGAACAAGTATGAGAATCGACGCTACAATAAACGTGTAAGGCTTATTGAGCGCAAGACGAACTATCCACATAACGACGTCTCCATAACGCGACGTTTCAGCATTTCGACTACTTTGATGTGCGTCAAAATAGTTGGATTCAGGAATTCACGATTCTTGAACATTTCGCATGGTTAGCGCGTCTTATAGGTGTGAACGCGGTGAAAGAAAACGAAGCAACACTGATCGCGAAGGCACTCGGAGATCCGAACCGATTTTCCATCTACAGGCAGATCGCGGAAGGTGATGAGACCTATTGCGGCGAGGTCTGCAACAAGCACACACTCTCGCCAGGAACGGTCTCACATCACCTCAAGATCCTCACGGACCTCGGCCTCATCACATCGCGCAAAGAAGGACTGAACGTTTATTACCGTTCCATTCCGGAAAAGTTCTCGTCCTATCTCGCCTATCTGCAGAATCTCAATCGGAAGTAAAGCCGCCTGAACTCAATGTTTTCGACGTCGAAATAGCAGTACACTGTTCGGGTTGAATGCTTCAGGAACAGAGCGGGTTCGGGCGACGATGCGACAACGCATGGAGTACACAGCCCTGCGTCTGATCGTGGGATTGCTGCGTGTTCTTCCGCGGAATGCGGCGCGGGCTGTTGGTGCGGGGCTTGGAACGATTGTGGGGAAACTTGCAGGCAAACTCTCGTCTGCCGGTGAACAGAATCTTCAGATTGCGTTCCCCAACATGAGCGCCACGGAGCGCCACGCCATCCTGCAAAAGACCTATCGCAATCTTGGCTGGCTTCTGGCGGAGTTCTGCCAGATGTCGAAGTACTCGCCAGAGTTCGTGCGGCGAGAAGTCATGCGCTATGAAGGTCTGGAGCACTATCAAGCGGCCAAGGCAAAAGGCAAAGGAGTGCTCGTACTCACCGGACATCTGGGCGCATGGGAGCTGTCTAGCTTTGTCCATTCCCTCCTTGGCGAACCGATGGGCATGGTGATCCGCCGACTCGACAATCCTTTGGTCGACAACTTCGTAAACAGTATTCGCTGCCTGCACGGCAACCGTGTATTGCATAAGGACGACTTCGCGCGCGGCATAATCAAGGCTATGCACCGAGGTGAAGCAGTTGGCATTTTGATGGACACGAACATGACGCCACCTCAAGGTGTGTTCGTCCCCTTCTTCGGCGTTCCTGCATGCACTGGTAGCGGTCTGGCACGTATCGCACGTAAGACGGGCGCTGCTGTTCTACCGGGATTTCTTCTATGGTCAGACGAAGAGTCGCGCTATGTACTGCATTTCGGCGAGGAGTTGCAACTGCAGAAAACGGACGACGCTGAAACCGATGCGCTAGCGAACACTGCTCTCTTCGCACGCGTCACTGAAGACTACATCCGCCGTTATCCTGACCAGTGGCTGTGGCTACATCGTCGTTGGAAGACGCGCCCAGAAGGCGAGCCACCGATTTACAAGCGCCGCAGCACTCAGACCGAACCTGCCTTACCGGCGTCGCGAACAGCAAAACAAAGTGAGTTGGTGTAATGGCAACTATTGCAGAGATTGCAGAGTGGACCAATGGGCAGGCGGTTTCTTCGTTACTCGAATGTGAGATCAGGCGCGTCAGCGCGCTTGATGATGCAGACGTCGATGCAGTCGTCTTTGCTTCCGCTGCCGATGCTTTAGAAAACGCGCTGCAATCGCGCGCCGGCGTGATTCTTGCTTCGGCGAAGATCGCCGCTGAACACAACGACAAACGTCTCGTGCTGGTAAAAGATCCTCGGCTTGCTTTCTCTATTGTTGGAGATCGTCTGCGTCCGCCCGTAGTAGCAGCGATTCATCCAAGTGCAGTGATCGACACAACTGCGCAGATTGGCGAAGACACCAACATCGGTCCCGGCGTAGTGATAGGCGCTGGCGTTCGCATGGGCAACTCATGCCTCATCGGTGCGCGCGTTGTCGTCGAACCTGGCGTCGTGATCGGTGATCGCGTGCGCATTCAGGCAGGCGCAGTCCTCGGCGCGCTTGGCTTTGGTTATGCACGCAGGCCAGACGGCAGTTACCTGATGTTCCCGCAACAGGGAGCACTCGTAATTGAAGACGACGTGGAGATTGGCGCGAACTCCACCATCGATCGCGGTGCCCTGGAAGAGACACGCATTGGCGCAGGCACGAAGATCGATAACCTGGTGCACATTGGCCACAACTGCCGCATCGGGCGCAACGTCATCATCGCAGCACAGACCGGCATTAGTGGGTCGTCCGTGGTGGAAGATGGAGCGATCCTTGGCGGTCAGGTGGGCATGGGCGAACACGCCACTGTAGGCCCCGGTGTGATTCTTGGCGGTGGCGCTGGTGTACTGAGCGGCAAGAAACTCTTCGGCGCAGGACAGGTCTTCTGGGGACGTCCTGCACGTCCGCTAAAGCAGTACCTGCGCGATCTGGCACGCCTCAGTCGAGGACGCTAACGAACAGACGAACAAAGGCCCGCTCATTGGAGCGGGCCTTTGTTCATGCTTATAACGCTAAATAAATTAGTTCACTTCGTTGGTAGACGCATCCATGTAGGCCACGTCGTTCGCTGTTCCCTGCACCGTGATGTTCGTGTTGTCGATCTCCGAACCGTCAACGGTGTTGAATGCGTGAACCTGACCACCATACGCCGTGTAAACCTTGTTCAGACTTTCGACCCAGCAGAGGCCGGTGAGGCTACCGTAGTAGTACTTGTCCAAATTCTCATTCGGATAAGGCACGGTCGTCGAGCCACCCGGTGTGACATTGGGAACGATGCCTGCGGTTCTATTCGTGATGTCGTAGCGTGTCAGGCAGTTGTAGTTCTGGTTGTGAGCCTGACGCTCACCGCTGGCGCAGTTCGAAGAACCAATCCAGAGCGTGTTGTTATCCGCGAAGAGCATCTTCGTGTGCGTTCCATCAGAGATGGAGTACGTCGCCGAGATGGTCTTGGTGGACAGAGGAATCAAAGACAGGTTGCCACCAAACAGACCGTCCGTCTGCAACGACTGTCCCGACACATAAAGCGTATTACCGTCGGAGATGGCTGCCGTAGCGCCACCCGGAACAGAAACGAAGGTGGTTGACGGCGAAACAGCCGCGCCATTGGGTGGGTAGTAGTCGATACGCAGTGTGTTCAGGTCGACAAAGGAAACGCCAGAAACATCATCACCCGTTGCCGACGTTCCACCGCACTCCCGACCACAGTTCAGAAAGTACACCTGCGACCCATCCGGCGAGAAGTATGCATCGTAGGGTCTGTGGAAGGTAGGTTGCGGAGTGCCGTTGCTGGTGCCATCCGGTGGATTGACCGGGACGATGCAGTACACCGGGTTATTTACCGGCATGCATGTCAGCGAATTGGCAGGAGGCGTCTGGTTTCCAGCCTGGTTGGCGTTGAGCTGTAGAACACGGTAAACATTGTTCGAATTGCGCAGCATCAGCAGGATCACGCTGTGGGACGGATTCGCCACCACCTTGTACACGCTGGGAACCGGGAACGAGTAGGTCGTCATGACCGAGCTCGTTGTGGCCGACGCCGTCGACGGAGCATTCATAACGAACAGCCCGCTGCTCTCCACCGCGGTCAGAACCGAGTACACATCCTGCGACACGAAGTAAGAGGACAACGCACCCGTGGTGGATGCAGTGGTACCGGATCCAGCCTCGGTCGAGTAGTTGATCGTATTGATGGCGCCATCCGAGCTGTACACGTAACCGCGCATCTGCTCTGGATAGTTGATGATGCTCTTCGCATTGCTGCTGTAAGCGCTAATCATCGTGGTGCTGTTGGCCACGTAGACGTTGGAACGGATATCGCGCTTGGCGTCCAACACTTCCAGACCACCACCCAGAAGCGATGCCTGGGAAATGGCGACCATAACGCGCTGAGTCAGCTTCGACGGCGGTACGGGACGGCCAGCGAACTGATTCTCGGTGGTCTTATAGGGGCGATATCCACAACCCGTCAGGAGAACAACGACGGTGGCACACAGGAGGGCGGCTGCCGACCGCGCAACGGAAACACTCTTCAACGGAAAACCTCAATGTTGCTGCGGGAATCTCCCTGTCCGCAACCTGCCAAAGTATACCAAAGCAAACAGGCTGAATTGCAGAGCGGGTACTAGGTTGGACGATCAGAACGGCGAAGCGTTGGACAAAGTAGGATAGGGAGATATCTATGTCTGACGTTTCTCTGCCCAGCATCGACCGCATTTTCGGCTCTCGCCCCATCCTTTGCGATGGCGCCATGGGAACCATGCTGTATGCGCGCGGCATTTTTATCAATCGCTGTTTCGACGAGCTGAACCTCAGCGAGCCGAAGATGGTCCGCGATATCCACGAGGAGTATCTTCTTGCGGGTGCGGAACTTCTGGAGACCAACACCTTTGGCGCGAACGCCGTTCGCCTCAGGCGCTTCGGTCTCGAAAACAAAGTGGCAGAAATCAACGCTGCCGCGGTGAAGCTGGCGCGCGATGCGGCGAATGCCGTTCGCGAAAAACATGCGCATCATGCCTATATAGCTGGAGCGCTTGGCCCTCTTGGTTTACCGGAACCGGAGCGTGACGCCGACGTGATGATCGCCGCCTATCGCGAGCAGGTCCAGGCGCTTGCCGATGCAGGCGTGGATCTGTTTGTCGTAGAGACAATGACCTCCATGGCTGAAGCGAAAGCGGCCATCGACGCGATCCGTCAGGTGAGCACCAATCTACCCATCATTGCCATGGTCACCGTCACCGACGCAGGCAATGTCTCTGACGGCACTTCGCCAGAAGAGGCCGCAAAGCTGTTAGCTGAATGGGGTGCAAACGCCATCGGCTGCAATTGCAGCGATGGGCCCCAGCTTGTACTGGACACCATCGAGCGCATGCGCCGGGTAACTTCCCTACCGATCGCCGCCATGCCCAATGCTGGCGTTCCCAGCTGCGTAGATGGTCGCAGCATCTATCTGTCGTCGCCAGAGTATCTAGCCAGCTTCGCACGCAAAGCCATGCGTTTGGGCGCAACCATTATTGGTGGCTGCTGCGGCACCACACCGCAACACATCCGCGCCATGCGTTCCAGCGTAAAGGCAATTCAATCACAGGCAGAGGGTGTGGCTCAGGTGGGCGACAAGCCTGCCGCAGCGGTGATCGAACCCGCACCGCTGGCCGAGCGCTCACAGCTTGGCCGCCGCATCGCCACGGGTGAGTTCGTCACCATGGTGGAGATCGTACCGCCGAAGGGCTTCGATCCCTCGCGGGAACTCGAGGGCGCACGCATGCTGAAGAAACTCGGCGTGCACGCTATCAACGTGCCTGACTCACCCCGCGCGAGCACGCGCATGAGCGCCAGCAGTCTGTGCCTGCAGATCGAGCAGAAGATTGGCATTGAAACCGTGATTCACTTCACGTGCCGCGATCGCAACCTGCTGGGAATTCAGAGCGACCTCCTCGGTGCGGCATCGCTGGGCATGAAGAACATCCTCTGCCTCACGGGCGACCCACCGAAGATGGGCAATTACCCTGATGCGACGGGCGTCTTTGACGTGGACGCCGTCGGCTTGACGCGTGTTCTTCGCGACATGAATCACGGTCTCGACATCGGTGGCCAGAGCATTGGCGCAAGCACCGGATTTGTCCTGGCCTGCGCGGCCAATCCCGGCGTTCCGGATCTGGATATGGAAGTCCGCCGCTTCGCCGCCAAGGTGGAAGCGGGCGCAGAGTTCGCCATCACACAGCCTGTCTTTGACCTGAAATTGCTTGAGACATTCCTGAAGCGAATCGAAGGTTTCCGTATCCCTGTCGTTGCGGGCATCTGGCCACTGACGAGCGTAAAGAATGCGGAGTTCATGAAGAACGACCTGAAGGTGCGCATGCCGGATCAGATTCTGCATCGCATGGCTGCGCATGCCGGAACGCCGGAACAGTCGCGTGCAGAAGGTATCCGCATCGCGCAGGAAATGTTGGCCGAGGCTCAGCCCATGGTGCAGGGCGTACAGGTAAGCGCTCCCTTCGCCCGTTACGCTGCAGCGGCAGAGGTGTTGGAAGCGCTGCTGGTACCCGTCACAGCAGAGTAGGATCAGAAACAGACATGGCAACGTTTGAAGAGCAATTGAAGTCGCTGGAAAGCGTGGTGGAACGACTCGAAAAGGGAGACCTTCCCCTGGAAGAATCCCTTGCGTTCTTTGAACAAGGCGTCGCTCTGTCCGAATCCTGCAAGAAGGAACTGGATACGGCGGAAGGCCGTGTGCAGGTACTGCTGCAACGCGGCCGCAAGATGGAAGCTGAAGACCTTGCTCTAAGCGAAGACGAGTAGCCTAACTACCTTGAAATCGTCCGCCTCCACAATCCATCTCGAAGAAACGAACTTCGTGCGTAATCGCTATGGAGCGAAGCCGCTTGTAATGCGATACTCGAACTTCAAACTGCCACCAGAACTGGGAGAACGCCTGCTTGGGTAAGCCACCGATCAGCGATGCCGCGATGCGGAAGATGTACGAAACAATGAAGGCGCTTCGCAGCGCAAAGCGGGATACATCCACATGGACAGGCGTGGCGCGCAACGTCAAAGCTGCCGCAACGGCGGAGCCGGAATCGCTGCTGGCCGGAATCCTTTCGCAGTTGCATCGCCGCGATACCGTGGTCACGGCGGGCGAACTTCCGCTCCTGAAGACTGCGGTGGAAAGCTACTTCCCCATTTCCGTTGCGTCGCTTCACACCGTCGTCTGCAACGGATCAACGGAAGAATGTGCTTCGGTTGCAGCCGGCATGGCACTGCGATCCATGGATGCCACACGCGATCCGAAGCCTGTTACCGTCGTTCTGCTGCAGGATTTTCCTGCGCTCTTAGGGACTCTGAAGTTGATGGAATCCAATGACCTGCCTCTGCTGGTGATTGCAAAAGGCGAAGCTGAATCAAGGGCTATTGCGGAAAAGCGAATGAAGTCCACACAGGTTCCAATACTTCCCGTCGATGCAGCCGATGCGGTGGCCGTATGCCGCGTGATGCAGGAATCGTTGCTGCGCGCACGCAATGGATGGGGCGGCTCGGTCATTCACGCTATCGCAGTTCCAGGAGCGTCTGATTCTGTGGCGGGGATGGAAGAACGTTTGCGTGCACGGGGTCTGGTCTAGACGCTTTCCGGCAATAAGTCCGCATGAAGAAGAAAGGGCATGGCTGGCGCCATGCCCTTCCCACTTATCTGTGTCGAACTAACTATGCGTTGGCTGCAACCCGCCCTTTGAAGTAATCCATGGAAAGTTCCAGACCTTCACGCAGGTTCACCTTCGGCTCCCAACCCAGCAGGGCTTTCGCCTTCGTGATATCGGGCTTACGCTGCTTCGGATCATCCTGCGGCATGGGCCGATAGACAATCTTGCTGCTCGAACCGGTCACTTCCAGCACCGTTTTCGCGCAATCAAGAATGGTCCATTCTTCAGGGTTTCCGATGTTCGTCGGCAGAGGTTCGCCACTCTTTGCCAGCGCCACAATGCCGCGAACGAGATCTGACTGGAAACAGAACGAACGTGTCTGCGATCCATCACCGTAGATCGTCAGATCCTGCCCCTGAAGTGCCTGCATCATCAGGTTGCTGATCACACGACCGTCGTTCGGCTGTAGACGCGGACCGTACGTGTTGAAGATGCGCACCATGCTCGTCCGCACCTTGTAGTAGTTGTGATAGGCCATGATCGTGGCCTCAGAGAATCGCTTCGCTTCGTCGTAGACCGAGCGTGGACCGATGGGATTCACGTTCCCCCAGTAGGTCTCTTTCTGCGGATGCTGTTCGGGGTCGCCGTAGCACTCCGACGTGGACGCATGCAGGAAACCGGCGCCATACTTCTTCGCCACTTCCAGCGCGTTCACTGTGCCATCGGAACCGACACGCAACGTCTCGGGTCCCAGCTTCATGTAATCCACCGGGCTGGCAGGAGATGCGAAGTTGAACACAAAATCCACTTCGCCAAAATCAAATGGCTTGCAGATATCGTGCTGCTCAAACGAGAACTTCGAGTTTGACTTCAGGTGCGCCAGGTTTTCCAGCGAGCCGGTGCAAAGGTTATCGACACCGACAACCTCTGCACCTTCAGCCAATACAGCATCCGTAAGATGCGATCCCAGAAAACCTGCCGCGCCTGTAATCAGAACGCGCTTCCATTGCGCCATGTCTTGCAATCCTCTCGCTTACGCGTTGACCAATTCGCGGACAGGATGCGCCACCGGACGTCCCACGCTGTAGTAAGTGATACCAGCATCTGCGACCTTTGCCGGATCGTACATGTTGCGGCCATCGACGATGATGGAATAACGCAGCGCCGTACGCAGCTTCTCCAGATCAAGTGCGCCAAACTCATGCCAATCGGTGAGGATCAGCAACGCATCGGCGTCCTCTGCGGCAGCATAGATGCCATCGGCATAGCGCAGTTTGTCCGACTCAGGCAGTACAGCGCGCGTACGCTCGATAGCTGCCGGATCATACGCCGTGATGGAGCATCCTTCCGCGATCAGCATCTTCACCATCTCAATGGCTGGGCTGTCGCGGATGTCGTCCGTATCGCCCTTGAATGCCAGTCCAAGCACGGCCAGCTTCTTACCGCGAAGCGTCCACAGAGCTGCACGTACCTTAGCCAGGAAGCGCTTCTTCTGGTTAGCGTTGATGCGCTCAACTTCCGTCAGAAGCGAGAAGTCCACGCCCATCTGCTCAGCAACAGAACGGAACGCCGCAACGTCCTTCGGGAAGCAGGAGCCGCCATAGCCGATACCGGGCCGCAGAAAACGCGGTCCGATACGCGTATCCAGCCCCATCCCTTGCGCCACCTGCTGCACGTTTGCATCCGTGGCTTCGCAAAGGCTAGAAACAGCGTTGATAAACGAGATCTTTAGCGCCAGGAAGGCGTTCGATGCGTGCTTGATGATCTCCGCGCTCTTTGTGGAAGTGAGGAGAAGCGGGGGCGGAGCGTCCGATGTGAATTCTCCGGGAATAATTCCTTCCCGCGTGTAGTAATCGCCGGAAGTCAGCGGAGCATAAATTTCTTGTAACAACCGGGCTGCCTTTTCTGAATCCGCGCCGACCACAATACGGTCTGGGTGCAGGAAGTCCGATACGGCGGTGCCTTCGCGCAAAAATTCAGGGTTTGAGCAGACATCAAACAGGCTGCGATCTACGCCATTGCGCTCAATCGCACGGCGGATCCACTCATTGGTGTAGACCGGCACGGTGCTCTTTTCGACGATCACCTTGTACGTCTTCAGGTGCCGTGCAATTTCACAAGCGACTGCCTCCACGTAGGAGAGGTCAGCATCACCTGTTTCAGATTGCGGCGTTCCTACCGCAATAAAAATAGCCGCAGCTTTCTCGGTTGCAGCGCCCAGATCGGTGGTGAACTCAACTTGATTATTCCGATATTTGTTCAGTAATTGTGGGAGATGCTCCTCGTGAATGAGGCTATCTCCCCCTTGCAGCGCCTTCACCTTCGCGGGATCATTGTCCACGCAAATCACATGGTGCCCCATCTCAGCGAAACAAACGGCAGCCACAAGGCCGACGTAACCGGAACCAACAACCGCGATATCCACAGTCTTTCCCATGAAGACAGCATACCTCACGGGATTGTCCACAGAAGGCCCTTAAGACGTAGGTCCCAAGACCTGCGTTGGGCAGTCACTCCAGTTACAACAAAGAAGGTTATGATCTTGAGAGATGCCGCCCCTGACGAATCAGCCATCCGATCGCGTAGTACCTGAAACTAACGCCGGTTTCAGCGCAATTACCGCAGAAAGTGCACTTTCGGAAGCCCTGAATGTGTTGCGAAAACGCAAATGGGTACTCATTATTGCCGCAATCCTTGGCATTCTGTACGGCGTCTATCAGGCCGCCACGCAACCCATTGTTTATGTGGCCACCGGCCGGATCCAGGTTGCCAAACCGAACGGACAGGCTTCCTTGGGTGTGGCCACAGGAAATCTTACTGGCAGTCTACAGTCGGAAGATCTTGAAACTGAAGTTCTGATCATCAGTAGCGAATCACTGATGTTAAGCGTCGCCCAAGAGATGAACCTGGCGAACAACCCAGATTTCATGGGATCTGGCCCATACCGAAATATCAACGACCCGATAGTCCGTGCCGCTGTTATTGGGAAGCTGTCCAACGCCTTCAAAGTGGCGTCGATTCCTCGGACCCAAATGATCCGTATTACGGTGACGGCCAACAAGGCTCAGCTCGCTGCAGACCTGGTCAACCACCTCATCAATGCGTATCAGCAGCGCTCGTTTGAAAGCCGCTTCGCTTCCACGCAGCGAGTGTCGCAATGGCTGCAAGGGCAGCTGGACGATCTTAAGCAACAGGTAGAAGCGTCGCAGGAACAGTTAATGGATCTCCAGAAGAAGATCGGTGTACTGGGCCTTGGAGCGGACGCCAGTAAGCCAGTCACCACCCAGGTTACAGCCGCTGTCGAAGCGCTCAGCACCGCTGCTATTGCAGCCAAGGTGCAACGTATCCTCGCAGAATCCCGATATCGGGTTCTGGCTTCTTCTGACCCAGCTCTGATGGAAAGCAACTTGCAGGCGTCGGGAGCCGGACAGGAATCTGAATTATCCAAGTTAAGAGATGACGCCGCGCAAACGAAAGCGCAGATCGCTCAATCCAGCGTTAGTTTGGGGCCCAAGAACCCCCAGATTCTCGCCCTGCAGGCTCATCTACGCGAAGTAGACCGGGAAATTAAGACGGAAGAAACACGCATGGTTACCGAGGCCAAGCAGGCCTTGGTCGCGGCACAGGCGAATGAAGCTCAAACCGAAGGGGCGTTGGAAGACCAAAAGAATCAGTCTTATCGCCTACGGGACGATCTAGTCGAGTACACGCTTCGACAGCGTGATTACGAAACGAACCGCGCCCTCTATGAGGCACTTCTTGCGAAGCTTCGAAGTGCCAGCGTTCAGGCAGGTCTTGACGCACTGGAAATCGATGTCGTTGATCCAGCGTTCAAACCGATCGGTCCTACGATGACGCCAAGATCCAGCATCCTGAGCAGAGACCTTATCTTGAGCTTGGTTTTCGGGATCATGCTTGCATTTGCCTTGGAAAGTCTCGACACCGGAATCAGAAGTGTTTCGGAAGTGGAACACATCACACAACTTCCGTCACTCAGCATTATTCCTCGCGTACGTCGGATGCAGTCCGACGGTTCTGGCTCCGCAACTGTTGCCCAAACCAATATCGGCGTTCTCGCCACATCCAAATCGCAGTTCTCTGAAGCATTCCGGTCTCTCCGAACCGCTCTATTGCTGGCAACCACAGGTCACCCGCCAAAATTCATTCTCATTACTAGTTCAACCCCGTCAGAAGGCAAGACAACGGTGTCCACGAACCTCGCCGCAATTCTCGCGCAGCGGGAGACCCGAGTACTGCTCATTGATGCCGATCTTCGACGTCCCAACGTACATCACCGTTTTGGATTGAATGGCCGAGTAGGCCTTTCTACGGTGCTGTCTGGAGGAGCCACTCTGGAAGAAGCGGTGAAGAACGTTCCCGAAGTTCCGAATCTGGACGTGTTGTGTAGTGGTCCAGTGCCTCCGTTCCCCACTGAAATGCTCTCGTCTGAAAGCATGAAAAATCTTCTACAGGAATGCGGCGAACTGTATACCCACGTCGTAATCGATTCCCCGCCGATCCTTTCTGTAACGGATGCCGTCATCCTCGCTCACTATGCTGATGCAATCGTTATGGTGGTACGCCACGGCAAGAGCAGCCGCAATGTGGTCCGGCGCGCGCGCGATCTAATGGTACGCTCCGGTGCACCCGTGACAGGAGTTGTGCTGAACTCCGTAGACATTAATGCTCCGGAATACCACGGCTACTACGGGTATTCGGGATACAGCTACTCCAACATCGACTCGGAATCATGGGAATCGAATGGACGGGAAAACGAACGGAACAACAAGGGAGGCCAGGCATGAAGAAGTTTTATAACTTCATCCTTCTTGTCTCTCTCTTGTTGAGTGGAACGTCATGGTGCCACGCGCAATACACCGGCGTTGCGGCCACGACCGCGCCAGGGTTGAATGTGCGCCATCCTCTCACTACTGATCAGGCAATTCTGTTTCCTCCGCAGCAAGACATGAGGATTTTGCCCAACGACGTAGTGGTGATTTCAATCTTTGGCGTCACTCCGGCATTTACGGATACGGAACGAGTAGCGCTGGACGGAACCATCCATCTCCCATTGGCCGGAATCGTCAGTATCGGAGGCTTGACGAGTACCGCTGCGGAACAGAAGATCGCGGGTGTAATGGAAGATCAAGGGCTGTTTCACGATGCACAAGTGAATCTAGTCATCTCCGATATGCCTGACCATGTCGTCACGCTAGTGGGCGCCATGGGCAAGACCTTACCAGTCGTAGGGCAACGCCGCCTTCTAGACGTTCTTTCCGCAGCCGGTGGCTTACCTGAGACGGCAAGCACGGTCATCAAAATAGATCGTCTCGGATTAGCCGAACCAATCTATGTGGATCTTGGCAACGATCCGTCGACAAGTATTGCTGCCAATGTTCCGATTTTCTCTGGTGACGTCATTACTACAGGAAACGTCGGGGCTGTTTACATCGTAGGCGCAGTTTCATCCGCTGGAACACACGTTTTACCAGGATCACGGCCCATGACTGTATCAATGGCAATTGCGTCGGCCGGAGGTACCACGGAAGTCGCTAAGCGGGATAGTTCGATCCTCGTTCGCATAACCGGGAACACGCGCTCCGTTGTACCACTGCGACTGAAGGATATCCAAGAAGGCAAAGCTGCCGATCCGGTTCTACAGGCGGACGATATCATTCTTGTCCCCACAAGCACTCTTAGGAGCATATTCCGATTTAGTAACGCGACGGCTATCGTCAGCCTTGCCGTTTCCATGGCTGCGCTTTTGCGATGACTTGCTTGCACATAACCCCTGATCGTTTCGGCGAATAAGCATTACAGGAGATCGATGGTTTCCATGAATGAGCGCGTCCGGTTGGCGTATGTGGTCAGTCATCCGATTCAATACCAGGCGGAACTGCTGCGGCGCATCGCTGCGGATCCGAGAATCGATCTGCGCGTTTTTTTTTGCTCTGATTTCTCGTTGCGAAGCTACAAGGATGCTGGCTTCGGAGTGACTGTAGAGTGGGATGTCCCTCTGACGCAGGGGTACATTTCGACAGTATTGCCACGCTGGAGAGATACCTCTAAGCCGAGCCCTCTTCGCCCTATCTCACGAGGCTTCTTCCGAGAATTGCGCAAGGGAGTGGATGGAAAGCCGTTCGATGCGGTTTGGATTCACGGCTATTCAACAGTGAATTCGATTCACGCGATACTTGCCGCAAAGGCGCTTGGGATACCTGTACTATTGCGCGCTGAGTCATGGCTCGCAGACCGTGTTCGCTCGGGCCAAAAACTATTCGCGAAACAAGCGTTTTTTACCATATTGCGTAGCCTGGTAAACGCCGTACTTCCCATTGGGACGGAGAACGCTCGCTACTGGGCGCATTATTTAGGAAAAGACTTTCCTGCGTTCCTGATGCCATACGCAGTGAACAACGGATACTTTTCCGCACGCGCAAAGCAAGCTGAAGCCACGCGTTCAAATCTGCAGGCGGAGTTGTCTCTCGATCCTTCGCGGCCGGTCATTCTGTTCGCTTCGAAATTGCAAGAGCGCAAACATGCAGATCACTTACTGGAAGCCTATCTTCAGTTGCGCGCACGCAGTTCTTCCGCGCCCTACCTGGTCATCGTCGGTGATGGTGAGATGCGTTCAGCGCTTGAAAAACGTGTGGCCGAGAGCGGAGTAACGGACGTCCGTTTTGCTGGCTTCCGTAATCAGAGCGAGCTTCCCCGCTTCTTCGATCTCAGCGATGTGTTTGTACTCCCCTCAAGACATGAAGCATGGGGTCTAATCACCAATGAAGCCATGGCCTCCGGACTCGCTGTTATTGTGACCAGCGACGTGGGGTGCGCAGCGGATATTGTCCGTAATGGTGAAAACGGATTTGTATACCCGATAGGCGATATACAGACGCTGAGCCATGCACTGGAGAAAACTATCCAGCCAGGTGTACCCGAACAGATGGGAAGACACAGCGAAGAAATCATCGCTCACTGGGGGTATGCCGAAGACATTGCCGGACTGAAAGCAGCCTTGCGACACGTCACCGGCAAAAATGCAGGAGCCTGACTCCATGCGTATCCTTCATGTCATCGCCACACTGGACCCGGCCGCAGGCGGCCCGATCGAAGGCGTGCGCACTCTTTTCGGATACAAGGATGAGGGTTATGAGGGTGAAGCCGTCACTTTTGACGCTCCAGATGCACCTTATCTGCAAGGGCTCCCCTTTCCGGTTTATCCACTCGGACCACGCACTTCCACGTATGGCTACAACGCGAAGCTGTTGCCCTGGCTGCGCGAAAATCGCGACCGTTATGACGGTGTAATCGTCAACGGTTTGTGGCAATACACCGGCCTTGCCACCATGCTCGCCATGCGCGGGCACAAGCCATACATGGTTTTTTCGCATGGCATGTTGGACCCGTACTTTAAGCGTCGCTTTCCACTGAAACATCTGAAGAAAGCTGTCTATTGGTATCCCGCGGAATATTGGATTCTGCGAAACGCGTATCGCGTGCTCTTCACCACCACCAGTGAAGAGAAGCTGGCGGAAGAAAGCTTCGCTTTTTGGAAATGGAAAGCGCAGGTGGTGCCTTACGGTATCCGCGCCCCACAGACCGACCCCACTGCAGATATTGCTGCATTCCTACGTGTGGTTCCTGCGGTGGAAGGCAAACGGTTTCTCATTTACCTGAGCCGTATCCATCCCAAAAAGGGTTGCGACTTACTCTTGCAAGCATTCGCTTCAATCGCGGCCAGCGCCCCGGATCTACATCTCGTGATGGCTGGTCCAGACGAAACTGACTGGATACCGGAGCTACAAAAGATCGTTGACAACGCAGGTCTGACTGACCGCGTTCACTGGCCCGGCATTTTGCGTGGTTCAGAGAAGTGGGGCGCCTTCCGGGCTGCTGAAGCTTTCATCCTCCCTTCTCACCAGGAGAACTTCGGCATTGCTGTCGCGGAAGCTCTGGGAGCGGGTAAGCCCGTTCTGTTGAGCGATAAGGTCAACATCGGCGACATGATCCGAAATGAAGGTTGTGCTCTCATTGAGCCAGACACCCTTGAGGGAACACGCCTTCTTTTGGAGCGCTGGATTGGATTGTCTGCCGAAGAGAAGCAACGCATGAGCACGGCGGCTGCCGAATGCTTCCGCACGCGCTTCAACATGTTGGAGACCGCTCAAGCCATCATGGCCCTCTTCCAACAGGCGAAGAACGAAGGAGCAAGCTGAATGGCACGCGAAGCTGCTTACGTGGCCACAGACCATATCGACGAAAGCGAACATGCTGACCCGTATCTGCGACCCGCGTTCACCCTGCGCAACCGTGTGATGCGTGTGCTGTGGGGTGTTGTGTGGCTGCTGCTCTATCGCCCTTCGCCGCGCCCCATGCACGGTTGGCGCTGCTTCCTGCTTCGTCGTTTCGGAGCCACGATGGGCTCGAATTGCCACTTCTATCCCAAGTCAAAGATCTGGGCTCCGTGGAATCTCTTTTGTGCGGATCAGGTCACCGCTGCGGACGGCGTAGAGATTTATAACCCCGCACCCATGCGCTTTGGCTCGCACGCCATCGTGTCTCAAGACGCCTTTCTCTGCGGCGCAACACACGATTACAACTTGGCTGCGTTCCCTCTGCTGGCCTACGAGATGCATTTCGGAGCCTACTCATGGGTATGCGCGCGAGCCATCGTTGGCCCTGGAGCCAACCTGGGCGAAGGTGCCGTGCTTGGACTGGGCTCTGTCGCCACGCGCAGCCTTGATCCATGGACGGTCCACGCAGGCTCGCCTGCGCGCCTGGTCAAAGAACGCAAACGCACACATGGAGACACACCCGCATGATCTCCGTTATGGTTCTCACTCTGAATGAAGAGGGCGACCTGCCAGGATGCCTTGAATCCATAGCATGGTCCGACGATGTCTGGGTGTTTGACTCTCTGTCCACCGACCGTACGACTGCGATTGCAGAGGCATCCGGTGCCCACGTGATCCAGCGCAAGTTCGATAACTGGGCCGCTCATCAGAACTGGGCCATGGAAAACATTCCGTTTAAACATCCGTGGGTGTTTTATATCGACGCGGACGAGCGTATGACCGAGGGACTTCGCACAGCGATCCATCAGGCTGTGTCAGCAGCGGAAGGACATGTTGCATTTGAAGTGGAACGGCGCGATTTCCTGAACGGAACATGGCTGAAACACGTCCAGCTTTCCGCCTGGTACACCCGGCTGTTTCAGCCCTCAAAGATGCGCTATGAGCGCCTCGTCAACCCTGTCTCAGTGGTCGATGGAACTACAGGACGCATCGCAGGATATCTGGACCATTTCCCGTTCAGCAAGGGCGTCACCTATTGGATTCAGCGACACAACGACTACAGCACAAAAGAAGCGCAGCAGCTTCTCCTGAATCAGGCAGATGCTCCGCCCTTTCGTCTGCGTGACGCATTCTTCGCCTCAGACTTTCAGACGCGTCGCAAGCAGCAGAAGCAATTGTTCTATCGCTTGCCCGGTCGCCCAATTCTGAAATTCATACTGATTTATTTCGCAAAACGAGGCTTCCTGGACGGCAGCGCCGGCCTGACCTACGCTCTGCTTCAATCGATTTACGAATACTTCATCGTTCTAAAAACGAGGGAGCTAAAACAGAATCAACCATAGAAATATCCCAAAGCAGAAATGCCTCCCTATGAAGGAGGCATTTTCCGTTGTCGTAAAACTTCGTTTTGAACCTGATATTAGCTGCGCAGCTTCGCCAGCAGATCTGTCGGGTGCACCGGCTTCGCCAGAATCTCAAACTCGTGCCCCTGGGCGCGTGCCTTCTCGAGCAGGTCAGCGGTGGCTGCTTGTCCGCTAAACAACAGAATCTTGCAGGTGGGCAGCTTTTCCCGGATCTTGATGGCGGCTTCGATACCTGTCATGCCGGTCATGATCACATCTGAAATCAGCATGTTGGGCTGGAATTCATCAATGGTTTCCACGGCTGATTCGCCGGAGTACACGGCTTTGGCCTCAAAGCCTGCCTGATTGAGGATGATCGCAAGGGTATTCGCGATCACCTGTTCGTCGTCGGCAACCAGTACCTTCGGTTTGCTGGGGGTTGTCATATCAATCACAGTTCTACTTTACCCGGTGGTATATGGCAAGTTTCTGGAAGTTGTTGTTTCACCGGAGGATGATACCCTCAGAGGACGCCCTGCGGCCAACTTCGGCCGGCCGCGCCGCCACCAAACTTTCAGGGTCCGGTCACTTATCCGGCTCCACTACCAATGGAGACGCCCAATGCAACAGGCCATCATTCGCGCCGAACGCGTTGAAAAATATTATGCTCAGCCGAGCGAGAACCGAATTCAGGTGATCTCGCCGACTGATTTGTCGATTGTGCCGGGTGAAATTGTCGCTCTGCTTGGGCCCTCTGGCTCCGGCAAGTCGACCCTGCTTCGCATGCTGACGGGGCTCTCTGTGCCTTCAGGCGGCCAGGTTTACTGGCATGAAAAGCCCATTGGTCAGACAGAAATCAACGTCTCCATCGTCTTCCAGAGCTTCGCGCTGTTCCCTTGGCTGACCGTATTGGAAAACGTGGAAGCGCCTTTGCAGGCGCGGGGTATGGAGCCTGCAAAGCGTCGCAAACGCGCCATGAAGATGCTCGACACGGTCGGTCTCGACGGCTTCCAGCACGCTTATCCCAAAGAACTCTCCGGCGGCATGCGTCAGCGTGTGGGCTTTGCACGCGCACTCGTTGTCGAACCGGAAGTGCTTTTTATGGATGAGCCCTTCTCGGCCCTTGATGTGCTCACCGCAGAAAACCTGCGTTCAGAACTGCTGGAACTCTGGCAGAAAAAGACGATGCCCACGCAGGCCATCTTCATCGTCACACACAACATTGAAGAAGCTGTGCTGCTTGCAGATCGCATCATCGTTCTTGGCCGCAATCCCGGTCATGTGCGTACGGATTTTCGCGTTGCACTGCAGCATCCACGCGACCGCAAGGCCGCAGCGTTTACGCAACTGGTTGACTACATCTACAAGGTGCTGACACAGCCAGAGGCGCAGCCACCCGAGCTGCCGCGCACTGCAGGTGGCAAGCGCGTTCGCGATCAACGATTGATGAGCTACCAGATGTTGCCGCACGCGCGCCCTGGCGGTATCGCCGGTTTGCTGGAATTAATGGTGGATCACAGCGGCAAGGCAGACATCTATCGCCTCGCTGACGATCTTGCCTTCGAAGTCGATGACTTGTTGCCCATCGTTGACGCTGCCTCATTGTTAGGTTTCCTAACTGTTACCGAAGGCGACGCGACACTCACTGCTATCGGCACGGAATACGCCAATGCGGAAATCCTGCGGCAGAAGGAGATTTTCCGCGAAGCTGCGCTGGAACACGTGTTGTTGCTGCGCCAGATCATGCGCGCCTTGGAAGCCAAGAGTGACGGCTCAGTGCCGGAAGAATTCTTCCACGACATGCTGGACGAACAGTTCAGCGAAGAAGAAACTCTCCGGCAGCTTGAAACGGCCATCAACTGGGGCCGATACGCAGAACTGTTTGACTTTGACGCGCAGCGCCATCGCTTCATCCTGGCGCACGCCGCTGAACCTGTCGTGGAGACGCACGAATGAAGATGCTGCCTGGCAGCTTCAGTAATTTGCGATCACGGGGTGAGATGGTCATCCCGCGCACCCTTGCGCGTTCGCAAGCGGTACGCAGAAGCTGGCCCTTTCTTCTTGATCTGATCGTTGCCAGCATTGGCCTTGCTGCGTTTTACGGAGTAGTCCAGATTGCGCGCCTTTGGCTGGGTCATGCAGAGCCGCAAGTGACGTTGTCGTTATCCCCGCGAGCGTTGCCTCTCTACGCACTCTACTCCGTGGTGCGTATGTTCCTCGCGTACCTGTTGAGCCTTGGGTTCGCCATCGGCTATGGCTATGTCGCAGCGTACAGCCGACGGATGGAAGCGCTGATGATTGCAGCCTTGGACATTCTGCAATCCATCCCTGTGCTGAGCTTTCTTCCCGGCGTCATGCTGGCAATGGTGGCGCTGTTCCCTTCGCGTCAACTTGGCCTGGAGTTGGGTGCGATCGTGCTCATCTTCACCGGCCAGGTGTGGAACATGGCATTCTCGTTTTATTCCTCGTTGAAGAGCCTTCCGCGTGAATTAACAGAAGCCAGTGCCATCTATGGTTATTCGCGGTGGCAGCGACTCTTCCAGCTTGAATTGCCATTTGCAGCAATTGGTCTCATCTGGAACAGCATGGTCTCAGTAGCAGGCGGATGGTTCTTCCTGATGGCCTGCGAGATGTTTGTCTTGGGCTCGCGCGATTTCCGCTTGCCCGGCCTTGGAAGCTATCTGCAAACCGCTGCAAGCGAAGGCAACACCCCGGCCATTTTGTGGGGGCTGTTCACGATGATCCTCATCATCGTTGCAACAGATCAGCTCCTATGGCGCCCCATCATCGCATGGAGCGATCGCTTCAAATTTGAGCAGGTGGAAAGCGCTCGTCACGTACGTTCGCCACTGTTGG
The DNA here is from genome assembly GCF_900102185.1 of Terriglobus roseus. Lineage (NCBI taxonomy): Bacteria > Pseudomonadati > Acidobacteriota > Terriglobia > Terriglobales > Acidobacteriaceae > Terriglobus > Terriglobus roseus. The sequence continues at coordinate 2,294,611 of NZ_LT629690.1, forward strand.
CCATCCTGCAGCAATCAAGTTTTGTAAAGCGGATGCGGCACGTCACGCTTTCTCCCGTGTTGGAGAAGTTGTATCGGCATGAGGCGAAACATCGTCCCACACATGTCGCGATGGATGGTGGCGATCAACGCTCTCCATCTGCGCTCGCTCAAGTTGCTTTAGGACTTGTAATTTTCGCAGCAGTGGCCTATGCCGCAATCCAAGCGCTGCATCTGTTGCATTCCGTCGACCGCAAGGAATTTGGCCTTGTACTCGGTGGAGCAGGCATGACACTGCTGCGCGTGATCGCTTCCCTGTTTCTTGCGACGCTGTGGACCGTGCCGGTTGGCGTAGCGATTGGATCGCATCCCCGTCTTGCGCGCATTGCACAACCGTTGGCGCAGATCGCGGCCAGCGTACCTGCCACCGCATTGTTTCCTGTGATCCTGCTTCTTCTACTGCGTAGCGGAGGAGGCATGAACACCGCAGCCATTTTGCTCATGCTGCTCGGAACGCAGTGGTACGTGCTTTTCAATGTAATCGCCGGTGCAATGGCCATTCCGACTGACCTCAAAGAGGTCTCGCGCCTCTTCCACTTCGGCACCGTGCAACGCTGGAAGACCATCATTCTCCCAGGCATCTTCCCTTACCTGCTGACTGGTCTCATCACAGCCAGCGGCGGGGCATGGAACGCAAGCATCATCGCGGAGTACTTCCGCCTGAAGGGCAAGACGATGACGGCCTTCGGCCTGGGCGAACAGATCAGCGCAGCAACGGACGCAGGCAACTTCGCAGTACTGCTGCTTGCGACGATTGTGATGGCGCTGATGGTGGTGACGATCAATCGTCTGGTGTGGCGTCCTCTATTCCGTGTTGCCGAGTCGAAGTATCGCCTGGGCGCTTAACGGCTCTTGTTCGCGTTTCGAAACGCATAGATCACTGCGAGTATCGGCGGAGCCAGCAACGCACCCCACGGCGGCAGCAGGATGCCGCCAACGATCGGTCCCAGCATAGCTGCCCACCACGGCACCAGTGTGCTGCGTTTCAGCAACAGCGGTTGAATCAATGCGCCATCGACAATCGCGATAAACGCGTACAGACCCAGCGTCCACCATAGTTTGTCCAGATCTGTGTCGACGGATGCAAAGAACGCGGCAATCGCCGGCCCACATACTGCGAGCGCTGTTCCGATCCCCGGAACAAACTGACATACCGCCGCCACCAGCGCCCAAAGCGGCGCCCAGGGCACATGGATGAAGTACAACCCCACAAACCACATCAAGCCCACGCACAGGGCGTCCAGCGTCGTGGCACGCCACCATCCCATCAGCGCGGTGCCCGCCGTGCGCAGATGGTCAGACGGTTGAGGCTGGTAAGAGTTCGCCAGCCGGGAAGGATATTGCTCGTCCGCCACGTTACGCTCCTCATGCGACAAACGCACACACCATAGGATGCATCACAGCAATGCGAACGACAGGTGAATCCGCAAAGCGAATCGCAAGAGATCGCGACGCTTCGGGAACCGTCCGCGAGGAAACGAATGGCTGTCATGATGCAGGGCTTTTACTGGGATTGTGCCAAGGAAGAAAACCGGCTGGGCGAATGGTGGAACTACGTCGCGGAAAAGATCCCGTCGCTTGGCAAACAAGGCATTGGTTTTGACGCCATCTGGCTGCCACCCATCAGCAAAGGAGCAAGCCCAGGAACCATGGGCTACGATCCATACGACTACTTCGACCTTGGCGACTTCGAGCAGAAAGGCTCAGTGAAGACCAGCTTCGGCAATCGCGCAGAGTTGGAAAGCCTGATCAAGACCATCCATGAGAACGGCATGGGCGCCATCGCGGACATGGTGATCAACCACAACAGCGGCGCGGATGAGGAAGAAGAAAACCCTCTGGACGGTCAGAAGCGCTGGACAAAGTTCAATCCAAAGAGTGGCAAATTCCCACGCAACTGGGACTGCTTCCATCCCTCGCGCTACGAGAAGGTCATGCTGGAGGGTGAGCAGTTTGCTGGCTTTCCGCACCTGTGCCATCGCAACCCGAAGGTCTATGCGGCGATGTATGAGTACGCCCGCTTGATCATCGAAGACCTTGATTTCGACGGTTTCCGCTTCGACTTTGTCAAAGGCTTCGGTGCGTGGATGATCGGCCTGCTCGCGAAGTATCAGTACCAGAAGAAGGACAACCCCAACTTCTCGCCCTTTGTCGTAGGGGAATACTGGAGCGGTCCGGATGACATTCACGACTGGCTGGATGCGGTAAGCACGTTAACGGATTCGCAGATCGCCGCGTTCGACTTCCCTCTGCGTTACAAGCTGAAAGACGTTTGCGACACGCTCAATTACGACCTGCGCAATTTGACCGACGGCACGTCTGTCTCCGCGGCGCGCCCGTTCAATGCCGTAACGTTCGTGGACAACCACGACATGAACGACAACTTTGTTACGAACGACAAGATGCTCGGCTACTCGTTCATCCTCACGCAGGACGGCTATCCCTGCGTCTTCTGGAGGGATTACTACAACTACGAACTGGCGCGGCCCAACACGCCTAACGGCATCGACGCGCTGGTACAGGCACACCACAAACATGCTGGTGGTGAAAGCTGCATTCTGCACGCCGACCCTGACCTGTACATTTCGCAACGTGGCGGCACGGAAGACCAGAGCGGCCTCATCTATGTCCTGAACAATCTCGGCAATCAGTGGAGCGGCACCACGGTGCAAACCAAGTGGCCCAACACGCGGTTTATTCCCGTGGCATGGGACGGTCACGACCAGGCACATCCTGACGAACGCAGCACCGACGAGGAAGGCAACGGCGAATTCCCTGCGCCACCTCGCGGCTACTGCGTGTACGCGCCGATTTTTGAGTAGCCTTTGTTACCCTAGAGTCATGAAGATTGGCGTGCTTGTCTTCCCCGGTTCTAACTGCGACCACGACACGTACAACGTGATCGATGCCGTCGCGCAACAGCCTGTGACCTTTCTCTGGCATGCCAGCGAGGATCTGCAGGGATGCGACGCCATCCTCGTTCCCGGGGGCTTCGCTTATGGCGACTACCTGCGTACCGGTGCGCTCGCACGTTTTGCGCCCATCATGGGATCGGTGAAGAAGTTTGCCGCGCAGGGCGGCCCCGTTATGGGCATCTGCAACGGCTTCCAGATTCTCTGCGAGAGCGGCTTGCTGCCTGGCGCGCTGATGCGTAACGCAGGGCTGCGTTACATCTGCAAGCAGGTGAACCTGCGCACCGAAACAAACGACTCGCCCTTCACGCACTTGCTGCAGCGCGGTGAAGTTCTCCAGATGCCCATTGGCCATATGGAAGGCAACTACTTCTGCGACACCGACACCTTGGCCACGCTGAAGAAGCAGGATCGCATCGCATTCCGTTACAGCACACCCGCCGGCGATATCACTGCTGATGCCAACCCGAATGGTTCGTTGGAAAACATCGCCGGCGTACTGAGCGAAGGCCGTAACGTGCTGGGCATGATGCCGCATCCTGATCGCTCCAGTGAGTCCATCCTTGGCACCGCAGATGGACTTAAGCTTTTCCAGGGACTTATCGCGAGCCTGCAGACCGCCTAATTTGCATGATTGATATTCACCACCATCTGCTGCCCGGTATCGACGACGGCTCCAAGAGTCTCGAACAGTCCATCGCCATGGTCACCATGGCAGTGGAAGATGGCATCACCCACATCGTCGCCACACCGCACGCCGACGATACGTGGAAGTACAACCGTGAACGCAACGCAGGACTGCTTCAGCAGTTACGTGAAGCGTTACCCGCAGAAGTCGCCGCAAAGATCACATTAGGCCTCGGTTGCGACTTCCATATGAACTGGGAAAACACGGAAGACGCGCACGTTCACAAGCGCCGTTACACCATCAATGAGACGGAATACCTGCTGGTGGAATTGCCCGATGTTGGCATTCCAAACCGGATGGACGAGCTGCTGTACCAGCTCCGCGTAGACGGTCTGACCCCGATCTTGACCCATCCGGAGCGCAACACCACCTTGCAGCGTTCTCGCGACCGTCTGCGCGAATGGATGCAGAGCGGCCTGCTTCTGCAGGTAACCGCAGGATCCGTCACTGGCCACTTCGGCAGCACTGCGGAAACCTTTGCGTGGGAACTTCTGGAGAAGCGCTGGGTCCACTTCCTGGCCACGGACGCACATAATCTGGACCGCCGGCCCCCGCATATGAGTTCGGCGTATCGGCTTGTATCGGAACGGCTTGGCACGGAAACGGCTGAGCGTCTGTGCGTCTCCAATCCCCTTACTGTGTTTGAAGGAAGGCCATGGCCGTCGCAACCCGAACCAATCGGCCTGTTTGAACAACCGTTCGTCGACGATGATGACGACGATGACAAGCCCTCCTTCTGGCGCCGGCTCTTCGGTCGTTGATCGGCCAAGAACCCTTCTGAAAAAGACATCGCCAACAATCAAGGACTAATTCTGTCGTAGATTGCGTTACGATGGTAGAAGCGTGCATGACGCCCGCTGAAGTTTTTGGAAGAAGGGCCCGCGCAGTGCACCTGGCAGAGTTGAAGCATGGAGAGAAGGCCACGGTGCTGGGTGTGGCACAGGGCGAGGCATATTGCCACCTGTGCGCCCTGGGGCTGAACGCCGGAGCGGAAGTGGAAGTTGTGCGAACCCTCTCGCGCCGCACGGTCCTTATCATTCGCGTGGATGGCTTCGATATTGCCCTGCGTGGTGAGACTGCATCAACAGTGAAAATCCGCATGGAGAGTGCCCTGTGAGCACCGCAACGGTCATCGCCGTGGAGAAATCCGCATCGACCAGACCCGCAGGGGCGTATCACACCATCGGTCTCATCGGACCGCCCAACGTGGGCAAGACCACGCTGTTCAACCGCCTGACAGGACTGCGCCAGAAGGTCAGCAATTACAGCGGCGTCACCGTTGAGCATCGCTCCGGAAAATTGAAATCTGGTCAGACAGTGATTGACCTTCCTGGCGTGTGGTCACTCACACCTGAGAGCGAAGATCAGAAGATCGCCGTCAATGTTCTGCACGGCACGCAACCCGGTGTTCCAAAGCTTGACGCTGTTTTGCTTGTCGTCGACGGCACTGCACTGCACCGCTACATGGGCCTTATCCATGAAGTGCTGGCATGCGGCCTGCCCACCATGGTTCTGATCAACATGGCGGACGAACTGGTGGCGCGCAACGGCTACATTGATCCACTGGGTGTGGCACGCGAACTAGGTTCACCCACAGCCTTGATCAGTGCATCGCGCGGCACCGGCATGGACACCATCTCGCACTTCCTGAATGGTGAACACGCCGCGGCACAGATTCTGCCCGTACTGCAGGCTGGCGGCAACGCGGCTCCTGGTTGCGCTACGGACTGCAACACACTCACACGTTCCGGCGCGTATCGCCGACCGCATCATTCCAAGTTCACACGAGCCTTTGATCGCTGGGCGCTGCATCCCGTCGTTGGCCCGCTGATGTGCATCAGCTTCATCGCGGGCGCGTTTCAGATCATGTTCCGCCTCGCTTATCCCGCAGGCCAATGGCTCAGCACATGGCTTGGCAATATCGGCATCGCGGCCGGTGCGCACATTCCTGATGCGATCCTGCGCGCGATCATCGTCGACGGCATCTGGAACGGCATTGCCTCTATCCTCGGCTTCCTGCCCACTATCCTCTGCATGTTTCTCGTGATCACGCTGCTTGAGGATTCCGGTTACATGGCACGCGCAGCGGTCATCGCAGACCGCACCATGGGCCACGTGGGACTGAATGGACGTTCCTTCCTGCCGCTGCTCAGTGCCTATGCCTGCGCCGTTCCCGCCATCATGGCTACGCGCGCCATTCCATCCAAGCGCGATCGTCTGGCAACGATCCTTATCGCACCATTCATGACCTGCAGCGCGCGCCTGCCGGTGTACGCGTTGCTTATCGCGGCATTCATCCCGCAGCGTCAAGTTCTTGGCAATCTGCTCGGGCTGCAGGCCGTCACGTTGATGCTGCTCTACGCGATCGGACTTCTTGCGGCCTTGTTCACCGCGAAGCTGCTTCATTCCAGCGCTCTCAAAGGCCAGGCTTCGATGTTCGCCATCGAACTGCCTAACTATCGCATGCCGCGCCCACGTACCGTGGCACTGGCCATCTACGACCGCAGCATGGTCTTCCTAAAGCAGGTGGGCACCGTCATTTTGGTGCTGAACCTTGCCATCTGGTTCCTCTCGCACATGCCATTCCACAATGGCCAGCCCAGTGATGTGGGTGCAAGCTATCTCGCCCACCTTGGCGACTTCATCCAGCCGCTGCTGCATCCGCTTGGCCTGAATCGTAATGTGGGTATCTCGCTGTTAGGTGCGTTCGTGGCGCGCGAAAGCGTCGTCAGCACGCTGGCCACACTCTATGGTCAGGTAAACGTAGGCGATGCCTTGCGCGCCGAGATTGGCCTTGCCGGGGCTATCGCGCTGCTGGTCTTCTTCGCGCTCGCCATGCAATGCACCGCAACGCTCGCCGTTGTACGTCGCGAGACGAATAGCTGGAAGTGGCCGCTGCTGCAGTTCGCGTACATGACGGTACTGGCCTACGGCGCATCCTTCGCCACCTATCGCATCGCACTCGCTTTGCACCTGTAGATTTCCGCTGCAATGAAGCAGTAAGCTGCAGGGCATGACGCCGCTTCCCCGCCGCACATTTCTCAAAACCTCCGCAGCCGCCGCTGTCGGACTCCCATGGATCGCAAACGAGGCGCAGCACGCAAAGGCCTCATCAGCGACTTCGAAACCGTCGGGAGTCACCATTCATGCGCGAGAGATGGGTGCCACAGGCGACGGCAAGACCAAAGACACACTTGCCCTGCAACAATCCTTGGATCGTTGCTCCCTGCTCGGCGGCGGTGAAGTCATCCTCTCCACAGGCGAGTATCTCAGCGGCGCATTGCAGCTGCATTCCAACACCACCTTACGTATCGAAGAAGGCGCTACACTCACCGGCTCACCGGACATGCAGGACTATCCTCTAGCGCAGGTCCGTTGGGAGGGCAAGTTCATCAAGGGCTACTCGGCCTTCATCAACGCAGTGGATGCATCGAACATTCGCATCACAGGACCGGGCCGCATCATTGGCAGCTCTGCGATTGTTGGTCGGCTGGAAAAAGGTACGCGCATGCGCTTGCCCGCGTTGATTGAGTTCACCAACTGTCGCAACGTCACCGTGGACAACATCTTCACCAAGCAGTTCGGCATGTGGTCGATCCATCCGCTTCTCAGTGACAACGTAACGTTCCGTAACGTCACCATCGAAAGCGGCGCAGACGGCATCGATCCTGACTCGTGCCGCAACATGGTCATCGACAACTGCATCTTCCGCACGGTGGACGATTGCATCGCCATCAAGAGCGGACGCGGCTCGGAAGCCTATCGCATGGCGCGCCCATCCGAGAACATTCACATCTCCAACTGCACCTTTACCGACGCGCGCTGGGCCTGTGTCTCCATCGGCTCTGAAGCGTCCGGCGGCGTGCGCAACGTGGTGGTGGAGCACTGCAAAATCCTCTCCGCATATACGCACGGGGTGTACATCAAAACGCGCAGCGGACGCGGCGCATTCATTGAAGACATCACCTTCCGCGACATCGAAGTTTCTGGCTGTCGCGAAGGCTTCCTTCGCCTCAACAGCCTCGGCAGCGGCCTGCAGGATCAAGACCCCGTTCCCGGTGACGAAGGTCTTCCGCAGCTACGCAATTTGCGCTTCACAGACATCCGCGTAAACGATGTGCCTCAGCTTCTACTTGCGACCGAGATTCACCCCAAGAAGCCACTCGATGGCCTTGTTCTGGCAAACATCTCCGGCACCTGCCGCAAAGGCATGGAAATAGCCAATGCAACGCACGTCGACATTCGCAATGTGACTGTCACCGGCTTTAATGGTCCACTGCTGGCCACTAAGAACGTCACCGGCAAAGGCCTTGCAGGAGCAGTAGAACTGCCCGCATCAGCCCTGCCGAAGGTCCCCGATGAGATTCTTCCACCGGCAACACCGTACATCCTCAAGTAAGTTTGTTATTCTGTATCAGGAACGGGCGAGTAGCTCAGCTGGTTAGAGCGCCTGCCTTACAAGCAGGATGTCGGGGGTTCGAATCCCTCCTTGCCCACCATCATCACCGTTCTCGCAGCAAGCAACCAAAAGGCGATGGGGTTCGCCTTGATGCCCAGCCCACGGGCTGGAGCTGATGACTCCTACGACAGTAGGAGGCCCATTGCCCAAAATTGATTTCCGACAAATCTTTAACGAATCTTTCGGCATGGTGCGTCACCTGCTGCGTTGGATTCCCCTTGCCTGCTACGTTGGCATTGCCGCTGGAACAGCATCCGCTATCTTGCTGGCGTCGCTGACCTACGCAACGAATCTTCGCGAAAGCCATATTTGGCTGATTCTGCTGCTGGCCCCGATGGGCTGGTTGATGGGCCTGATGTATCGCCACTTCGGCAAATCGGTCGAAGGCGGCAACAACCTCATCCTGGAACAGATTCACAATCCCAAAGACGTTATCCCCTTCCGCATGACGCCGTTGATCTTGATCGGCACGTTCCTCACCCATGTCTTTGGTGGCTCTGCAGGCCGCGAAGGAACGGCCGTGCAGACCGGCGCATCCCTTGCCGACCAACTGACGCGTCCGCTGCGTCTATCGCCTCAGAATCGCCGCATCCTGTTGATGACCGGCGTCAGCGCAGGCTTCGGCTCGGTTTTCGGCACACCGCTGGCAGGCGGCGTCTTCGGCATGGAAGTACTCGCCATCGGAGCCATCGGCTACGACGCCATTGCCCCCTGCTTTCTGGCGGCCTTTGTAGGCGACCTGGTCACACGCGCATGGGAACCCGTGATCCCTGGCATTCGCCACACGGTATACACCGTTTCCGAAGTGCCCAGCCTCAACGTGCGCACCATCCTCTACGCGTCGATTGCGGGCGTTCTCTTCGGCCTTGTTGCCATGCTCTTCGCGCGGACAACCCATGCCATCGCCAGCACCATGCGCCGCCTTATCCACCGCACGGAACTGCGTCCCGTCGTTGGTGGACTGCTGGTTACAGTAACCGTCTTCGGCATCGGCTATGCACATACCAGCAAGTATCTGGGACTCGGCATTCCTACAATCGTCGCCGCGTTTCACACACACCTGCCGTTTTACGATTTCGCCGCCAAGCTCGTCTTAACCGCCGTCACGTTGGGTACGGGTTTCAAAGGTGGCGAAGTCACTCCCCTGTTCTTCATCGGCGCCACGATGGGCAATGCTCTGTCCTCGATAATCCCCCTGCCGTCTTCCCTCCTTGCCGGCATGGGCTTCGTCGCGGTCTTCGCAGGCGCCGCAAACACCCCGTTGGCTTCAACGCTTATGGCCATGGAGCTCTTCGGAGCCGAAGCAGGTGCTTACGCCGCGATCGCGTGCATCCTCAGCTATCTCTTCTCTGGTCACAACGGTATTTACCATGCCCAGCGCGTGCAGAGCAGCAAGTACGAGGACGCGCCCGCAGAAGAACTTCCCCTGACTCTCGAAGCCAAACTGCAATCGGAAGAAAGCACCGAAAGATAAGCCACCGTCGCACAAATGAAAAGAAATGCACAGGAAAAGGTTCAGACCGAGTGCGCCAACGGCAATCAAACCTGATACACTCAATCTTGTTGTTGGGCAGTTCGGTCTGGTCCTGAAAAGGAACAAACCTCGAACACCCAGAAACAACAAAGTGTGAACGCACTTTGGGGACGTAGCTCAGTTGGTTAGAGCGCTGCCCTGTCACGGCAGAGGTCGCGGGTTCGAGCCCCGTCGTCCCCGCCACTAAATCCAATAAATGTAATGGCTTAGTGGCAATAGTGACATCGCTTGAAACCTCAGGGAAGACTCGAGGGACTCAAGCAAACATTTCCCTACAATCCCTCCACCACCGCTTCTGAGCGTGACGCTTCTCTTTCGCAAATAGCTGGTTGGTATGTTTCGGTGATGCAATGATTCGCATGCCTGGGGAGCTGTCGCGTTGGGGTGTGGCGGAGTACCAAATCACATTTGTTACTCCAACCTATTCTGCCGCAGTGGCACAGAAGAAAAGAGAAATGCCAACCATCAAACAACTAATGGTTGGCACTCACTGCAATCACCACATTTATGTACGCGACCTAAGATCACGAAAGATCGATCGAAATGTCGTATAGCTCATTTTCACCAACTGAATAACCGAACAATAGTTCTCCAGAGGGCGTTACTTCCAGAACGCTCGACGAATAATCTTCGTCATAGCGTTCGGGCATTTTCTGCACCTCCGTGAGGTTCCCGCCAGCAACGAGATACTTCATAAGTACGTAGCTCCCCTCGCGGGCTTCAATGAAGTAGAGTGCGTCCTTCTTTCGGTCCCACGCTTGCGCGCCGATCGTGGTGGAAGAAGAAACATCGTGCCAGGTACGCGAAGCCACATCAAACAACTTGAGTTTCGATTGATCGTTCGATACCGCCGATAGATAACGGCCATCGGATGACCACTTCGGTGATGACAGTCCCGATCCTCCAGGAAGCGCCTCTACTTTCTGGTCCCCAAGTGTCAATGTGAAGATTGCACTTTCCAGGCGATTGCCACCTGACTGCGACTCGAATGCAACCGTCTCGCCCGATGGTGAGTAGGCAATCTGTCTCACATCTCGTATTGCTGCGACTGTGGTCCGTGCGCCTCCTCCCGCTGCATTCACGCGACCAATCGTGTTCTCACCGTTTCGTTCTCTGACATAGATGAGGGTACGATCGTCCGCAGACCATTGTGGAAATTTCGCGAACTCGCCTGGGGCTGAGAGTTGAATTCGCTCACTTCCATCAAGCCTGCTCTTCCAGAGGCTTCCTTCCGGGTGCAAGGTATAAGCAATCCACTCACCGTCATGCGACACACTCAACGACGACACCGAAAGATCTCGAAGTAACGGTTCGCAGTTATGACTCAACATAGTGAGATAGAGTCGGCTCTGCACACCCATCGCATAAAGATGACGCAGATCTGGACTCAGCATGGGTGATCGCCAGAAATCAACTGGGCCTGCTGCAATCTCCCAAGGATCACCCGTGCTTTTCCATCGAAATAACTTCTCGCGTCTAGCCCAGACTGAAGAAGAACTTTCACCGTCGACGACATAGACGAAGTACTTACCGTCGGAACTCCATGAGCCACAGCAAGCATGATGCTCATGAGGATCACCTTTTAGGACCGGAGTAACATTACGGTCGGCTAGGTCCACCTCATACAGGCTCTTTTGCTCATTTGCCTCATGGACTGAGAAGCGCACCGATTTCCCATCCGGCGACCAAGATGGCCAAAAGGGTGTACCTGCAGGACTCGCAAGTACTGAAGCATCCTGACCATCACTATTCGCCAGCATGACCCGTTGCTGGGACACATACACGACTTGTGTACCGTCTGGTGACCACGAAGCTGATCGACCAAACAATTCAGCAACTGATTGAGATGGGTGTCCCTGAAGGGTTACCGCGGTGATGGGACCATCCCGATCGTCTCTGGAGACAAGTGCTTCTGCCCGCGACGAACGAACCGCCGAAATATACCCATTTGTCGCATTCAGAGGAGCTGCCGCTATGGTTCCACCATCGACTGAGACAGAAGCCAGATAGGATTTCTTGCCACGGAGCTCAGTAAAAACGAGCATGCCTTTGTCGAGAATCAAAGGCGCCCTGCTGATCTTAGTAAATCCATCTCGTGTGAGCTTCGTCACCGAGCGAAGGCTTTCTCTCTGGTTATAAACATTTCCAAAAATAGGAACCACGGCAAAAACGAATACAGCAATCAGTCCAATAAACAATGACGACTTTACAGTCACAACCTGGTGTGAAGTTTGACTAGGCCGTGCGCCAACGAAATCTTCTCTCAACTTATCGAGAACATCAGATTCCGAGTTTGAGGTGGATAGGGAGTTACCCTGGGTTAGGGCCCCCAGGGATATACGGTACCCCTTCTTGGGTACTGTCTCTATGTACTCGCGGCCGTTCGGTAGCTTACCGAGAGCCTTGCGCAACATGAAGATTGTTTGTGTAAGGTTGTGCTCTTCAACGACGACGCCCTTCCAAACAGTATCCAGAAATTCTTCCCTGCTTACTGTCTTTCCATTGGCTTGTAAGAGCAGCGACAACGCCTCTCGCTGGCGTTGAGGCATATCAATTATCTCAATCCCACGCATGACAACCATTTGGTTGGGCTCAAACGTGTACTCACCAAAATGCAGTATCTGCTTCATATAAAGGACCTTGGAGAAAATCCGTTAATTTTGATCCGCCTCAACCGTTCTTTTGAGGACTTCCGTCGCGCTAAGTCTTAACGTGATGAAGTTCCCAGAATTACGAAGCCGCGGCTCAATCTCAACGGTGGAGAATTCTGTTCTTCGAGGGCTCAAACCCTCTTTTTACTCTTAGGAGTGCTTTTCTATGTCTGCCAGTAAAGTGTTCCATCTGCTTGTTGCGAGTGACTTGCGTACTGATCCCCGACTCTCCGGCCGGGCTTTAGTTTTGTTTCATTACCTTCTGATGGTCTTCGCGACCTTGTTAGGTCTTACAACGCTGTCTCGATTCCGGACGGTATTTGCAATTGCGACGCCCAGAACTTTGTCAGCGGTTGTATCAGTGCTCGTTCAACTTCTATCCCTCACATCACTCAATGTATGGCTGCACGGCGCTAGTTCCGTTTTCCCAGGGAACCTTGCCGTAAGTCTTGAGTCGCGAAGTCACGTTCACGCATAGGAAGCTCACGCTTTCTACGACCGAAATCAGGGGGATTATCGAAACGTTCTAACGATACTCCTAAAAATTGATTTTCCATAGCTATTTCGTATCTCCGCGACATATAGGCCCCAAGGACCTCAAAACTATGCTTCGTACACGCACAGTCGCTCTTATCAGCCCCTCTACTCCCTTCCTTCAAGCCGCTGTAACTGCCATGACCTTTGAAGGTCATGATGTAGTCGCGTTCGAAGCGCTCACAGAAGCGCTCAGCGCTATCCACAATAGATCGTTTGATGCAGTTGTCATCGATGTATCTGCCCGCCCACCGCGAGATCAACGGTCATTAGCAAATATTGTCAGGCTCGTAGGAAAAGATAGGATCTGGATTGCTCTCCCACTAGGCGTAAGCCCGTGGGCATCAGATGCCGAGCAATTAGGAATTCAACATACACTTGGCGTTCCGCTTCGTCCTACTGAACTTGAAGAAGTATTGACCTATCTTCAAGAGCTTCCAGTTTCGCCAAGCTCCTACGATGCTGAGCCTGCACAATCGCGGCCTGTACATATTGAAGATCTTCCGAATAACCGCTATTTTCTTGCCGCCAGCCCGGCAATGATGCGGATCTATGAGAATATCCGCCTGCTGGCTCAAGTTGACGCACCTGTACTTATCTTGGGTGAGAGTGGCGTAGGAAAAGACGTTATCGCCAATCTTCTCCACAAGCATTCGCGTCGTGCGGCACATCCATTCTGCTCAGTAAATTGTGCAGCTCTGCCTCCTGACCTACTTGAGAGCGAGCTTTTTGGTTACGAAGCGGGAGCCTTTACAGGTGCCGTGAAGGCAAAGCCTGGCCGGTTCGAACAGGCTGATAAAGGGACATTGCTACTGGACGAAATTGGCGAAATGAGCGCGCCAATGCAGGCGAAACTGCTGCATGTACTCCAGGATGGTCGCTATTCTCGCCTGGGCGCACGTACGGTATCAACAGCTGACGTCCGTGTTATCGCCGCAACCAATGTCAATATTGACAGTGCAATCGCAGACAAGTTATTCCGCGAAGATCTTTATTACCGCATCAGCACCTTCACCATCCAGGTGCCACCGCTGCGTGAACGGCGTGAAGAAATACCATATTTGATTGAGGAAATGGTGAAGCGGCAAGCAATGGCGTTCCATCAGGACCCGGTTTATATCTCGCCCCGCATGATGTCTATATTGCAGGAATATGAATGGCCCGGTAACTTGCGCGAACTAGGTAATGCAGTTATTCGCATGCAGGTATTAAAAGGACAAGAGTCTTCGATCTCCGACATCGAGGCTAAGGTCCTGGGTAAGGTGGCGAAGGTTCCATCGTGTGGAAAAGATGCTCCTGAGCCTGAAGTGAGCGTGAACGAAATGCGTTCAATCGTGCGGAATTTCAAGGATCAGACAGAAAGCCGCTTGATCCAACAGGCTCTGGAAGAGGCTCGCTGGAATCGCCGGCAGGCAGCTCTGGCTCTGCGGATCAGCTATCGCACCTTGTTGTATAAAATCGAGCACTACCGCTTGAAAGAAACCCGCCTACCTATTCGTTATGACATGCAGGGTGGCGGATCTTCGCTTCCGGTCTAAGGTAACCATTAAAGGCTCCCCAAGGTAACTTGGGGAGCCTTATTACTTGGGACTAACATAAGAAAGGAGAGGTTACCCTCTCCTTTTTCTTATGCATTAACCAATGCTTCCTTCCTTATCTGTTCCTTCTGCCATTCGATAGTACGAACAAGCCCCTCTTCCAACTGCACAGAGGCGCGGAATCCTAACAGCCGTTCTGCCTTCCGAATATCTGGAACGCGCCGCAGGACATCCTCATACTTACGACCGGCGATCGCATCGTAAGGAATCATGTTGATCTTGGGCTCGCCTGGCTTGCCGCACAACCGGTGGATTTCACGGGCCAAATCAAGAATCGTTATCTCTCGGTTATTACCGATGTTAACAATCTCAAGATTCGCCGTGGTCGCTTCGGCCGCCGCAACGATGCCACGTGACGTGTCTTCCACAAATGTGAAGGAACGCGTCTGCATGCCGTCGCCGTGAATCGGAATAACTTCATCATTCAGAATCGCGTTGATGAAGACCGACTGCGGACCACCCCACCATGTCAGATTTTGGCGTGGGCCATACGAACCAAAGATGCGAAGAACTGTGGCATAAATGCCTGCCTCTTCTGCCATCGCAAGCACCAGATGTTCATCGAACATCTTCGATGCCGCGTATGCCCAGCGAGCTACTGTTGCTGGTCCCAGGACACAGTTTCCATCTTCTGCAAACGGAACGTCAGGGCTCTTACCGTATACATCGGACGTGGAAGTAATGGTGAAGCGTGCACCGCTCTCAATCGCAACCTGCAGCGCATTCTGCGTGCCGATGGAGTTAACGAGCAGTGTCTTCTTTGGGTTTTCGTAGCGTGGAATCTTGTAAGCGGCAAGGTGGATAACACTGTCAACCTTACCAGCTGCCTCTCGCAGAGCTGGAAGATCACATACGTCAACTGCGTGAAACTCGAAAGAGGAATGCGACGAGGCCGCTTCGAGATTGCGCATATGACCGTGTGACAGGTCGTCGACTGCGATTACGTGGTAGCCCTTTGCGAGCATCCTATCCGTCACGTGGGAACCCAGGAATCCTGCTGCTCCCGTAATAAGTACTCTCTTCATGCTGCCCTCACCATTTCTACGATTTGATCGACACTACGTTTGCGGGCAAGCCCGCCTCCGAATAAGTCGAGATTGCGTGGTTCGGCCGATGGACCGTTATGCACAAGTGCATTTGCCGCCTGGATAATCGGTTCACGATCACTGCCCACGAGCATGTTCCACCCGCCATGCAGAGTCTCGCGCCATTCAGTTTCTTCACGAAGCGTGAGACATGGAACCCCCGTGAAATACGCTTCTTTCTGCAGTCCACCCGAATCTGTCATGACGAAGCGTGCATTCCGCTGCAACGCAAGCATCTCGAGATAGCCAACAGGTTCGACAACGTGCACATGACTTCCAAGAAAGACTGAGCTATCGCTCTGTGCCAGGCGATTCCGAAGACGCGGATGCATCGGAAAAACAATCGGAATATCGATCTGACGAAACGCACTCAAAATCGAAGAGAGCTTCGCACTATCGTCGGTCATTTCTGCCCGATGCAGCGTGACCAACGCGTATCCACCGTTTTTTACCGGAAGATCGCGCAGCGTCGCGGCTTCGCGGTGAAGATTGCCAAACTGTTCAACGGCATCCAACATGATGTCGCCCACAAATACGGCACGATCGCCTAGCCCTTCCAGACGGAGTTGCTCTACTGCAGCATGTGTCGGGCAAAGGAGCAGATCGGATACCTGATCTGTAACGATGCGATTGATTTCTTCCTGCATGACGCGATTAAAGCTGCGTAACCCGGCTTCGAGATGGATGAGCGGAATATGCAACTTCGCTGCTGCGAGAGCAGATGCGATTGTCGAGTTCGTATCTCCATAGGCAATCACCGCATCCGGCTTCCAGCTGATCATCTCTGCTTCAATACCAGCGAGCATGATCGCCGTCTGCAGCCCCGGCGTATGTGCCGGAGTGTTCCTCAGCACCTGCGGTTTTGGCATGCCGAGCTCACTGAAGAAAATGTCGGACATACCGGGATCACGATGCTGCCCCGTGTGAAGCAGACGATGATCAATCGGAGAAGAGGCGTATTGATTGAACTCTTCAATCGCCTTCGACATGATGGCCATCTTGACGAACTGAGGTCTCGTGCCACCAACAGAAAGAAGCTTCATTAGTTGACTCCCGTCTTCTTGTCTGTGGAGGGTTGGAGCTTCTGTTCATCAGGTACTGGTCGGATGGCGCGTGCAGGAGATCCCATAACCACCATGCCGGAAGGCACGTCGCGCGTTACAACAGATCCAGCAGCAACAAGTGCGTCTTCTCCAATGGTGATGCCCGGCAATACTGTGGAATTCGCAGCGATGCGAGCACCGCGCTGCATCGTTACACCACCAAAGTGTTTGAAGCGTTCCTGTGTGCGTCCGACGAAATTGTCATTCGTGAATGTCACTTCAGGCGCAACGAAGCAAAGGTCACCGATCTTCGATTTCGCTGTGATGTACGCGCCGGTTTCAATCTTGCAACACCGGCCAATTGTCACTTCATTTTCCACGGCCACACCACGACCAATAATCGTGAGCTCGCCGATGCTGGTATCTTCTCTAACGCTTGCAAAGTCTGCGATCAGCACACCGTCATGAACGATGGATCCGGTATAGATAACTGCGTTACTCCCGACCAGGCATCCGTTTCCAATGAAGGTAGGCATCAGCTCACGAATGTTTGTCGTCGCGCTTGCCTTTGACTTCATCGGCTTCTTTCCGATGACAACACCGTCATCGATGCGGACATCCTTGCCGATGGTGATGTGGCTATGCAGGACAACATGGTTTCCAATGACCGTCCCTTCGCCAATGCTGACCCCTTGACCAACAACAACGTGTTTGCCGAAGCTCACGTCGGGATATTGGCGGTTTCTGTCTTGCTCTTCCATAAGAGTGTTTTCAGAAACAACAAACTCTGTTTTCATAGCTCTTTGTCACCCCTCGGATGCCGCCAGTTAGCGGCTATTTCCTGCAACTTTCATGAACGGTCCTGTCTCGTTTTCCGCGGAGACGTTCGCGTCGTGGTCTGACGAGCAAAAAGGAGGGTACCCACGTTCCCTGGAGAAAATGCAACCGGATGCAAGACGAAGGTGCTGGCCCACTGTACGTAGAATCCGCATCTTGCTTGTTCCTGCAACACGGCGATGTAAGACCACCGGGAATTCTTCAATGTGATAGCCCATATAGGACGCACTCATGAGAATTTCAACGGTCGAAACAAAACCAGTGCTTTGAAATTGTGCTTCGCGTACAAATGCGCCGCGATACGCACGAAACATGCTGGTGTAGGTGTAGAGCTTGACTGGCGACACTACACGATAGAGCTGCGAGCACCACCGGCTAAGTCCAAGCCGCCATGCAGGAACTCCGTCAACTCCACCTTGAGGGTGGTACGGAGAAGCCACAACGACATCCGCCTTACCTTCGATAATGCGCTGGATCATGGGGATGAGATTGTCTGCACGATAGCTGCAATCTGCATCGATGGTGCAGACAATCTCGGCATTCCCCACAGTTTGAAAGGCAGTACGGAACGCTTCGCCCAAGCCACGGTTCGTACCGTGAGAGACGATCTGAAACGCCGCCCCGTCGGGGACCGCCCGTGGAATGAGTTCCACGGTGCGGTCAGTGCTGCCATCGTCCACGAAAAGATAGAAGACGATAAAGCGATCCTGGAGGCCGCGCTGCAGTTCAGCCAGACGTATTCTGAGAACCTGCAAGCTTTCCTGCTCGTTACAGACAGGAATGACTATCGCAACCCTCGGTAGGGATTGTGTGCGCGTGCGCCCCATGATGTATCTCCCTTTCTTTCTTATCGACGTCGATTAGCAGTGCACAATCTTCGTAGATTCAATGCCGCGGGTTGCATTTCGGCTATCCACTACAAGCTGTGCGTTCTTGACGATCGAAGCGTAGTCGTAGTCCGAGTGATCCGTGGCGATGACGACACAGTCAAACTCTGCGATACGATCCAACGGTGTGCAGGTCATACCCAGGTCGTAATGACGACCGCGGCCGACGGTGGCGAAGTAAGGATCGTTGTATTCCACGATTGCCTTCTCGTCCTGCAGCATCTCGATGATTTCGAGCGAGGGTGACTCGCGGAGATCGTCGATGTCCTTCTTGTAAGCCATACCCAGAACCAGAATGCGTGAGCCGTTGATCGACTTACGATGCGAGTTCAGAGCATTGGCCACAGCCTGCACCACATAGCGCGGCATGCCTTCGTTGATCTCGCCTGCCAGCTCGATGAAGCGGGTGTGGAAGTTCCACTCACGCGCCTTCCAGCTCAGGTAGAACGGATCGATCGGAATGCAGTGACCACCGAGGCCAGGGCCCGGATAGAAGGCCTGGAAGCCGAACGGCTTGGTCTTCGCGGCGTCAATAACTTCCCAGATATCGATTCCCATCTTCTGCGACAGGATCTTGAGTTCATTCACCAGTGCGATGTTGACGCAGCGATAGATGTTCTCAAGCAGCTTCGTCATTTCCGCAGCCTGTGTGGACGAAACCGACACAGTCTTGGCGAAGATGTTGTTGTAGAGAGCGGATGCCAGGCGTCCCGAATGCGCTCCATGGCCACCGATCACCTTGGGGATATCGCGACGAGCGACCGTATTGTTACCTGGGTCTTCACGCTCTGGCGAGAAGGCTACGAAGAAGACGTCGCCATCCGGATCCATTCCCTCTTCATATGCGCACAGACCTTCCGGGCTGCCGGCATTCAGGATGGGAATGAGCACTTCTTCTGTCGTTCCGGGATAGGTCGTGCTCTCAAGCACAACGAGCTGTCCACGGCGCAGCCAGGGAGCAATGGACTCCGCGGTGCGTTCGATGAAGGAGAGATCGGGATCGCGATGCTCTGTGAGCGGGGTTGGTACGCAGACAATAACTGCGTCCTGATCGGAGATCTTCGAGAAATCGGTCGTCGCACGGAATCCCTGCGAACGAGCCATTTCGATCTCAGTTGGGGGAATACGGAAGATGTAACTCTTCCCTTCCTCAAGCTGGCTGACTTTAGCCGTATCGATGTCAAATCCCTGGATAGCGACACCCGCTTCCGAGAACAAGAGTGAGAGAGGCAGACCGACATATCCAAGGCCGATGACGCCAACCTTTGCAGTCTTCGCTTGGAGCTTATCGAGTTGACGCTCCACCTGATGGGCACGTGATGCGAGAGTTGCGCTGTTCATGCCGGGACATCTTGCACGGTGCGTACCAAACCCAAAAAGAATGGAAGACCTTATAAATTCGCGCGCAATGTCTGGGCTTTTATAACTTCCCCGTATCTATAACAACGGAAAGTAACGTGACGGTGTGCAAACAGTATGCAGAACTTTGCGTCTCTATTTTGCTTTTGGCCCCGAAGGCCTGAAACCTACCCCTGAAACCGCCATTTGTATTGGCATAACAATTGCACAGTCACAAGCAAACGATTCCTAGATTGGGGAGACGGAACGAACATGGATACGCGCTTGAAGATTGGTGTGGTGGGTCTCGGGGCCTGGGGTTGCAACGTCGCACGTTGCCTATATGAGTTGCCTGATTGCGATCTGGTGGTTTGCAGCGACCTGAGCGAGAACCGCCGTACGATGGCGGAGCGCAACTGGGGTGTGCAAACAGTTGCATCTCTTGACGAAATGATCGCGCAATTCCCGGAAATTACAGCAGTTGCGATTGCCGCGCCGGCAATCCTTCACTATCCGTTGGCGAAGAAGGCTCTGCTCGCGGATAAGGACGTCTTCGTCGAGAAGCCGTTCACTCTGAATGTCGCTGACGCGGAAGAACTGATGGCACTCGCGGAAGAGCGTGGCAAGGTTCTGATGGTCGGTCACCTTCTGGAATACCACCCTGCCGTGAATAAGATTCGCGACATTGTGCAGGCTGGCGAGCTGGGAGATGTCTATTACATCTACACGCAGCGTGTGAACCTGGGCCGCATCCGCGGCGATGAGAACGCGATGTGGAGCTTTGCACCCCACGACATCTCCCAGATCCTTTACATTCTGGGTGAAGAGCCGGTGGACGTCAGCGCCCGTGGCCAGTCGTACATTCAGGACGGAATTGAAGACGTGGTGTTCCTGAGCCTGTTCTTCAAGAACCGCCGCATGGCACACATCCACATCTCCTGGCTTGACCCGCATAAGATGCGCAGCACCACCGTGGTGGGCAGCAAGAAGATGCTGGTGTTCGACGACGCCGCCGCAACGGAAAAGCTCCGTATTTATGACAGCGGCGCTCAGCAGCAGGCGACCTCCTCGTATGGCGAAGCGATCCAGGTCCGGTTTGGAGATATCCAGATCCCGCACCTGGCTACCACCGAGCCTCTGAAGCTGGAATTCCAGCATTTCATCCAGTGCGTGAACAAGCGCCTGACACCTCGCAGCGATGCGAAGGACGGTCTCCGCGTGGTCCGCATTCTGGAAGCGGCTCAGAAGTCGCTGGAACTCGATGGACTGCCGATTTCGCTGAAGTCCGGTATGGCACGTAAGCGCATGCCGAAACTCAATCCCATGGATCGTCAGTGGACGCCTCAGATGCCGGTTCCGGGACGGGCTCCTGTGGTGGCAGTTTCCTAAGGGCGAGACTCACATGAACGGATACAAGACAGAGTTGTTGGTGATCGGTTCTGTGCTGCTGGCTGCGGCTGGTCAAACACTGATCAAGCTGGGGCTCACGGGACATGGGGCTTTCTCCAGAACGTTATTGGAGTGGCCCCTGGCTCTCACCGCCGGTGTTGTCATCGGCCTTTGCGTGTACGGATTGGGAACTGTGATGTGGTTCGCCGCAGTGGCACAGCGCAACATCAGTTACCTCTACCCGCTCGCGGGGATCAACTATGTGCTGATGGGTTTCATCGGGCACTTCCTGCTGCATGAGGGGATGGGCCCGCTGCGTTGGTGCGGAATTTTCGTAATGACTACCGGCATCGTGCTGTTATCGAAAACCAACACAAAGGAAAGCGAATGCTAATCCAGACCTCTTCTCTTTCCTTTGCCTGGGGTTCTCTCGCAGTCAGTATCGCGATGGGGTCTTTCGCGCAGATCACGTTAAAGCACACGACCAATCTTCTCTCGGTCGTTAAAGAGCGATATCGTGCAATCCCCTGGCTGCTTCTGTGGGGTTTCCTGTTCCTGGGCGCCATGGTCTTTTGGATTTTTGCGCTGCGCCGACTGGATATCTCCATCGCGTATCCGCTGATGAGTTTGGGCTATGTCGTCGTAACAGGATTGGCGGCAATTCTCCTACGGGAACAGGTTACGAAGTGGCGCTGGATTGCAGTAGGGCTAATCACATGCGGGGCCGCCATGGTGGCAGGGAGCGTCTAGATATGCAGAATGCTGAAGTCCGACAGTCACACATTGCTGTTATCGGCGGCGGTTTTACCGGCATGGTTTGTGCCTTTCGCCTGTTGCGCGCCGGCTACCGCGTCACCATTCTGGAACGCGAGGTTGAGCTCGGCGGATTGAGCGCAACCCAGTCCTATGGCTCCTTCAATTGGGACCGCTATTACCACTGCATTCTCACGTCCGATAAGCCGCTCCTTGGACTTATCAAGGATCTCGGTCTCGAAGATCAGCTTCGGTGGAATAAGACAGAAGTAGGTCTGTTTGCTCACGGCGAACTTCATCAGATGACCGGACCAACTGACCTGCTTCGCTATCGCCATCTTTCCCTGTTTTCGAAAGCTCGGCTGGCGATCATGACGTGGTACATCACGCAACTCAAGAACGGACGCAAGCTGGAAGGCATTCCACTGTGCCAGTGGACGCGTCGCCTTTTCGGCAAGCACGTCTATTCCCAGATCTGGGAACCGCTCCTGCGCTGCAAGCTGGGCGAGATGCGCAAGTACGCTTCCGCCGCATTCCTCTGGGGGACCATTGTCCGACTTGCGTCCACACGCGAGAAGGGCCCCGGAACACAGGAATGCCTCGGCTATATGCACGGAGGATACGGAACAGTCTTCAAGCGTCTGCAGCACACTGTCAATTCGCTGCACGGTGAGACAAGCCTTGGCGTCGATATCCGTAGTGTTGGCCCCGGCAGAACCGATGTACCGGGAGAGAGCGTCCTGATTCGCGCGCGGCATAAGGACATCTATGTCGACGGCGTCGTACTTACCACTCCCAATCGCGTTGTCGCCTCCATGCTTCAGGTGGACGACCACCTCTACAAAGAGCGGCTGGGACAGGTGGTGTACATGGGCATCGTATGCACCGTTCTCGTGCTGAAGCGGAAGCTTTCGCAGTACTACGTGACCAATGTCGCGGAAAAGATCGGATTTACAGGCGTCATTGAAATGACCAACCTGATCGATCCGGAGCAGGAAACAAACGGACGTCACCTGGTCTATCTGCCGCGATATACATCACCCACGGACCCACTCTTCGCAGCAACCGACGACGCGATATGGGAATTCATTCAGCCAGACCTGAAGCGGATCTTCCCTGACCTGCAGGAAGAAGACATTGAAAGCCGCTACGTCTTCCGCAGCAAGGACGTTCAGCCCGTACCGACCATCGACTATTCGACGATCGCCCCACCGGCACGCACACCCGTTGCCGGAGTGTACTTGGCAAACACCTCGCAGATCATCAACAACACGCTCAACAACAATGCAATGACCTCCATTGCCGAAGCCACGTGCGACGCACTTATGCGGGACATTCCGGCCATGCAACGGGTTGAACATACCGTGGACGTTCCGAAGATGCCTTCGGTGTTAACGGAGACGCAGGAGGTACGTACGGCATGTACAGCATGACGTTGCTCTTTGAAACTTCATTTCGCCTCCTGGATGGATTGCTCAGCCGCAGCCCGGTGCTGTGCCTTTTCCTCCTCTCAGGCGGCCTGATCCTGGGTTCCATGATCCTGGATCGAAAGAATCGTGTCGGTGTTTCCACCCCAAAAACACCCATTTCGAACCATAGTGTGGGGGACGGTCGAGCATGAACACCACTGACCAGCCGGAAGATGCTCCGGTATACGCGTTTTGCTATCACGAGATCCACGATGTGACCGTGAACGACGTATATTGCATTACGCCTGATCTCTTCCTGCAGCATCTGTGGACCATGCGCGATGCCATAAACGGCACGCTTCAATCACTCGTCATCACCTTTGATGACGGGCACGATTCCAATCTTCAATTCGCGGCTCCTCTGCTGGAATCCGCTGGGCTCCGAGGTCATTTTTTTCTTCCCAGTACCTGGATCGGCCATCGCAATGGATTCATGAGTTGGGAGGATGTTCGTGATCTCGCATCCAGAGGACACGGCATCGGGTCGCACAGTGCCACACACGCTTTTCTTACTTCCTGCAGCGCCACTGGAATGTACGAAGAGTTAGCGGGATCACGCCAGACCCTCGAGGATCGACTGGGCATGCCCGTGACCACCATTTCAATGCCAGGTGGTCGATGGAATGAAGAAGTGCTGCGCGCATGCGCACTGGCCGGATACGAAACCGTGTATACCTCAGAGCCCGGTTATTTCCGCCCTGCAATCACGATGGACACGTTGCACATGCCTGCTGTAGTCGGCCGTTTTGCCATACAGCGCCGGACAAGCCTGCGAGCAATCAACGGCTAC
Source organism: Terriglobus roseus (assembly GCF_900102185.1). Classification (NCBI taxonomy): domain Bacteria; kingdom Pseudomonadati; phylum Acidobacteriota; class Terriglobia; order Terriglobales; family Acidobacteriaceae; genus Terriglobus; species Terriglobus roseus. The sequence goes on from NZ_LT629690.1 coordinate 2,318,616, forward strand.
GCCAGCGGCGACTGGGGGACCGTGCGCAGGATCCACTCCATGTATCAGGCACGCAATAGTGTGAAGCGTTTACTTGGCGACCAGGCGTATCAGAAGCTTTGGTCTCACTTGTTCCGAGCGACACCGAATTAGGGGGCAGTATGCGAGTACTACAGCTTGTGTCCAGCTCGGGTTTCTACGGTGCGGAACGAATGATCAATCTGTTGGCCAGCTCGCTGAATCAAGCGGGGGAACAGGTCTATCTCGGCTTGTTCAATGCAGACTCAGCATCCTGTGCGCAGGTCGTTCGAGAGGCTGATCAGAATTCAATTCCGGTTTGGAATCTCCGTTGCCGCGGCCGCTGGGACTGGCGCGCAGTTCATGATCTCGCCAACTTCCTGAAGGTCAATCGCATTGATGTTCTGCATACGCACGGTTACAAAGCCAACATCTATGGCTTCCTCGCTGCACGACTTGCCGGATGCGCGATTGTTGCGACATGCCATAACTGGACGAAGCGAACGAATGCGCTGCAAAAATATGCAGCGCTAGACCAGATATTTCTGCGCTGGTTCGACACTGTGATCGCAGTCTCCCAGGGCATCATTACTGAACTGCGTCACAACAAAGTGCGCCGTATTCGCATGATTGCCAACGGCATCGATGTAGCAAAGTACCAGGCCGCAAGCAATCACTCCAGACAAGATCAGCCTGTTGTGATCGGATGCCTCTCGCGTCTCTCCAAGGAAAAGGGCGTCGACGTCCTACTCTGGGCATTACCTCGGATCCTGGACCGATACCCTAACCTGCACTGCTGTGTCGCCGGAGAAGGGCCAGAGCGCGAAAGCCTGGAAGCATTGGCCGCGAAACTAGGCGTAGCCAACGCATTTCACATGCCCGGCTTTTGCGATGACACGGCGGACTTCTTGAAGCTTTGCACCATCGTCGTCCAGCCATCGCGCATGGAAGCCATGCCTCTGGCCATTCTTGAAGCAATGGCTGCGGGTAAGGCGATCGTCGCTTCCGCAGTAGGCGAAATCCCTCGTCTGCTCGAAGACGGACATGCAGGACTCCTCGTGCCTCCTGACAGCCCGGAGAAGCTCGCAGATGCAGTACTTACCCTGTTGAAGGATGAAGCTCTGCGTCAGAGCGTGGAGCGCAGAGCAGCACAAAAAGCCGCAGCACAGTTCGATGTTGCGACGATGACGGCCGAGTATCAGAAGGTCTATCGCACGGTGGCCTCCACCCGCCAGCCTCAACGACATCTGGCGCACGCCGACCGTATGGATATGCAGGCATGATTGCGCCAACACTTGCGTCATCACCATCGGGATCGAATGTGGCGAAACGCGATCGCGAATGGAACATCTGGCTCTCAGACGCATTCTGCTTCACCTCCTGGTATAGCTCAGCGCTCGTTAAGGCTCTGCTCAATACCAACGCATCCGTACGCTTCATCACTACCGATGTTGCCGGCGAACCTGCTTACTTCAGGTCGCAGGGAGTCACACCAAACCCCGGCCCGTTCTCCTCTCACTATGCGAGCAAACTTCCCTCGCCCGCCAGGAGAGCAGCACGACTCCTCTCGGTTATGGCCAACTCTGCAGCCTTGCGCTGGCAGTTAAAGCATTCCTTAGCAACGCGCCCGGATGTACTGCATTTACAGCAGTTGCCGGCGCTAAACCACGGAATCAACGATGACTTCCGCACCATCGCGTGCGCCCAAAGCCTCGGCATACCTGTGGTGCACACAGTACATAATCTGCTGCCACACGACAGTGGAGATTCGCTGCGGGCGACCTATGAGCGCCTCTACACAACCGTAGACCGGCTCATCTGCCACTCGCCTGACGTAGCTGAAAAACTGACGAAACAGTTTGGCGTGAATGCGCACAACATCTCTGTCATTCCGCACGGACCTTTATTTGAAGCGCCCATCGAAACAGGCAACGAGCGGTCGTTTGCTCGAACCAGCTTGAATATCGAACACGACCGCCCGGTAGTTCTCTGGCAAGGCGTGATGGCTCCGTACAAGGGCCTGGATCTATTGCTGCAGGCGTGGGAACGATGCATGTCGAGCTGGCCTGACACTGCCACCAAACCACTTCTATTGATCGCAGGCACCGGACCAGCATCTGAAGCCGGTCTGGTCAACGCTGCTGCAAAGCAGTTCCCAGAGAGCATTCGCCCGGAGATTCGCTACATCACAACGGCGGAACTGCCGCTCTTCTTCCAGGCATCCGACGTTCTGGTCTATCCCTATCGCGCGATCACCACAAGCGGCGCACTTCTCACGGGACTGACCTACCGGAAACCCATCATCGCCTCTGATCTGGCGCCATTTCGGCAATTCCTTCGGAATAAAGAAAATGCGCTTCTCGTGCCGCCGGGGGACGTAGCCGCCATGACCGAGGCGCTTCATTCACTTTTGCTGGGGATATCCACCGCTGGAGAAGCCAGCTCTATCTACCGCACGCTGGCTGCTGGAGCTGCACAAAATCAGGAGCTATACACCAGCTGGGACACCATCGCAAAACAGACACTTTCCGTCTATCGGGAACTAGTGCGAAACCAATGAAAGGAAGTGTGCAGGGAGTTGCACATCTTTTTCGTCTACACCCGCCGCACATCACAGGAAAGCCCTGAATTGGCCATATTCACGCTATCGGACTTTGGCTCTACGGTTGCATCTCCCATCGGTGGGAAGGAAAGGGCTATGGATTCGATGCGGAAAACAATATGGAGCGCACTACGCATACCGCTGCTCCTGCTCTGCACAGTTTGCTGCAGCGGCCAGCAGGCCACGGCGAATGTGACCAAGTCGGCGGTATCGACCTCAGGACTGCCGGATACTCGTTCTTCAGCAGCAACCACTGCATACACCATCGGAAGCGGTGATGTGTTGAACGTGCAGGTATGGAAAGAGAAGGAACTGAGCCAGGTCGTGGTCGTTCGTCCTGACGGCAAGATCTCCCTTCCCCTTTTGGGCGACCTTCCGGTCATCGGTAAAGAACCAACACAGGTTGAAGAGATGGTTCAGACGCGCCTGCAGTCCATGGTGGTTGAACCGCACGTGACGGTCACAGTTGCTGAGATTCACAGCCGCATGGTCTACATCACGGGCGAAGTTGCTCGGCCCGGCGCATACCCACTCAACACTCCCATCACAGTGCTTCAGCTGATCGCACAGGCGGGTGGTCTTACCGAGTTTGCTTCAAAAAAGAAGATTCAGGTGATCCGCGCAAACAACAAGCGCGATCAACAGCTTCTGAATTACAAGGCCATGACGCAATCCAAGGACGGCCACAGCGACGTGACCTTGAATCCCGGTGACACGGTGGTAATCCCATGATCACTTCAAAGTACATCCTTCTTGCAACGAGCGCGCTGCTCTGCACTCCTCTCTCGCTGTTGGGACAGGCTACTGGTCAGTCTGCAACCACCAGCGGTACACAGGTGGAGTCGCAGGAATTGAAGCCATCATGGATCAGCTCCAACGTCGCCATGGGTGAACGTTCCGATCTGAATCTTGGTGTGTCCGGCAGCTATGGACACGATTCAGCTGTGAACAACATCCCTGGCGTCTCGTCGCAATTCACTAGCCTTCAGGGAACACTCGGTATGGCTTCCAGAAGCCGTACGAGTTACTTTTCGCTGCGCCATGACGCCACATTCCAGTTGTTTCCCGGCAGCGGCCTTGATATGCAGCAGTATCAGTGGACAACGCTGAATGTGACCCACTCGCCTTCACGCAGAACCACGTGGGGAGTGAATGCTGCAAACGGCTACGGTGCCGACGCCGCGCGGGCAAGCAGCTCTTTGAGCCTCGCTTCCGTAAACACAACAGCGATTGATAACAACAGTGTTCTTGCCGGCGTTATCTCCGGAAACACTCTGCGCCAATATGTATCGGGAATTGTTGATCACCAGACGTCAGAGACTTCGGCTATTTCTCTCGGTGCCAACTTAGGCTTTCAGAACTTCCTGGGCGCCGCTCCGTCCACACGTCAGTATGACGTGACGGGTTCCGTTCGCAAGTATCTCAGCGAAGCCTTCCTGGTCGGTGTGCGCGCAGACGGCGTGCAGCAATACTACGGCAACGGAAGCTGCACAACGTCGACGGTTCTGGGATTTGCGACGTTGCAACTGACGAACTCCATCAAACTCGACGGTGGCGCGGGCCCTGCCTTTGGAGCGTCGCAGTGCACAGGCAGCTATCAATACCAGGTGGTGCTATCGGCAGAGGGCTATCGCGGCCGTCGCGCTTACGTTGGCACCAGCCGTAAGCGTGGCAATGGAGACGTCGCTGGCTCCCTCTGGGAGACGTCCGCATTCGGTGGCATGCAGATCGGCCGTCCGCGGCAATTCACTGCTGCCTTGAATGGCGGATACACCAGCTATCACAGCGGAGTGGTAACAGCTCAGAACAACGATCTGAGTGGTTACTTCATCTCTGTCGAACTTCATCGCCCCATTTCAAACAATGCGGAATGGACATTCACTGCACGTCACTTTGAGCGCTCAGCAGCAAGCACCGTTCCTGTAGGCGCAACTCCCGTTGCAGACCTTTCACGCACGGTCTTCTTCGTGGCCTTTAACTGGAACAAACAAAATGGAGGACGCTATGGCCGATGAGCGCAAAGCATCACCACTCGCTGCGGTTTATACGCTACTGAGTGCGATTCGTTATCGCTATCGACTCATCATCTTCGTCGCCGTCGTGGTATTGGCAGCGGGATTGACCTATGTGATGAGCATGCCCGATGTCTACCAATCTTCAACACAGATCCTGGTAAATCCTCAGCGTGTTTCAGATAAGTACGTGAACAGCATTGCAACCATGGATGCCAGTGAACGCCTGAATACTTTGAGCCAGCAGATTCTTAGCTCGTCGCGCTTGGAAACCATCATGGACGAACTTCACCTCTTCTCCAATCTGCGAGATAAGGTGAGCCGTGATGAGCTGATCGCGCGGATGCGGAAGAACATCGGCATCGAGTTGAAGCATAACTCGGAAGGTCTGAGCGCATTCACGCTCAGCTATACCGGCGATTCCGCACAGGAAGTAGCAACTGTTGCCAACCGTCTTGCTGCATCCTTCATCTCGTGGAACCTGCACGATCGCGAGCAGGAAGCAAAAGCTACCACAACCTTCCTCGCGAATGAATTAACGACGACAAAGTCGCAGCTAGACGATCTCGAAGAGCAGCTGCGTAGCTACAAGATGAAGCACCTTGGCGAGCTGCCGGATCAGCTCGATGCAAACATGCAGACGCTATCGCGCCTGCAAGTGGAGCTTCAAGCGAATACAGAAGCGCAGAGCCGCCTGGATCATGAGGCGCTCCTCACCTCCTCTTTGCCGGACACAAGCTCGCAGCGCACTGCTGCCCCGGTTACCTCTTCATCGATGCGGCAGAAGCTTACAGCGGATAGGTACGCAGCGCAGACGGACCTGGCTGAACTGCACAAACACTACACGGATAGCTTTCCCGATGTAGGCCGCAAGGAAGCTGAAATCCGCGCTTTGGACGCGCAAATCGCTGCGCTGCCAGCCGATTCCACCCCCGCTGCTTCGGCAACCGCCGATTCAGCGACCAGCACCAATCCTCGGCTGCAGCTGATCCATCGCGACCGCAACCGGCTGCAGGACGAACAGCGCAAGATTCAGAGCTCCATCGGCCGTTATCAGTCCAGGATTGATTCTGCGCCGGTGCACGAACAAGAGATCTCGCAGCTTCTTCGTGACTACGGTACGGCCCGCGATCACTATCGGTCACTGCTGGAGAAAACCTACTCCGCACAGATGGCTGCGCAGCTCGAGCAGGAACAGCAGAGCGGAAACTTCACCATGCTGGACCAGGCACGTGTTCCCGATGCTCCTATCGGACCGAAGCGAGTTCCCTTGTTTCTGGGTGCCTTCTTCTTCGCGATCGCTGCGGGAATCGGAGTCGCGCTCCTCGCTGAAACTCTCGATAACACTGTGAAGTCAGAAAACGAACTGCGGGATTGTCTGCCTGAGATTCCGTTGCTTGGAACAACACCAGGAATGAAGAACGTTCCTATGATCCGCAGGGGCCTTCCACAATCGCGCTTTCTGCTGGGAGGTCAATAAATGATTTCGCTTTCCCTCAAGCATGAATCCGTGACGCACACACGTCGCGAATTGAAGTTAATCGACGATGCAGAGATTGCTCAGCTAGCGCAAGAGTATATCCACGTCGATGACGAAGAATATCTGGATAGTGTTCCCCTGTTGGAGGGTGACGGAGTCGACAGCACGCAGGAGTATTCCGTATTCCACGTCGATCCATACGGCGCAGCCGCAGAGCAGTTTCGTCTGATGCAGCGCCGCCTCAGCAACCTGCGTCCTGCAGGCGGAAGCGTATTACTTACCAGTCCTGGCATCGGAGATGGCAAGACCACAAACGCAAACAATCTTGCGTGGGCACTTGCTGAAGCGGGACACAGCACACTGCTGCTGGAGCTCGACCTTCGCCGCCCTGGCTTGCATCGTTACTTACCAGAAAATCCCCCGCACGATCTGAACGATGTCTTGCTGGGCGACATATCGGCACATACCGCGGTGCGGCGCTTACATGAACTCCCTCTGTTCTATCTGGGAGTGAACAAGCCCGCGGCGCGCCCCATTCGTCTCCTCCGTGCCAAGAAGCTCAACGAATTAATTCGTTGGGCAAATCAGACTTTCTCTTGGGTAGTCATTGATGGCCCGCCAGTCGTCGGCGTGTCAGACGTGGAAGAGATCCTGCCCAAAGTAGATCTCGCGCTGATGGTTGTGCGCGAGCGTGGAACACCGCGAGCCATGTTAGAACGTGCCGCGGAACGAATGGGCGAACGCCTGAACTTTGTTATTTACAACGATGCACTGCTGTCAGATTCATACGGACAAAAGTAATAGCTGAATCAATTCTGTTACGCAAGGAAACCTATATGAACCTTCCTAGAAGTATTCGAAATTTTTACTTCGTGCTTGTTAGCAGCCTGCTGCTAATGGGCATCTGTCTTCTACCTCAGTCTGCGTTGGCTCAGAGCCAGGATCTGACAGTTGTCGTCCTGGTGAATTCTGCGAACACCACCGGATACAACACCAACAGCACAGCTCCGGGTACCTACCAGATGGGTCCGGAGAGATACCTCGTTCACCTTCAGGTACCTTACAAAGTCGTCGACGTTAGCACGACAGCTGCGATGGACCTCTCGTCTTCGCAGCTCATCATCGCTGGACATAACGGACTGAACCCGAGCGTTGCATGGCAGAACGCAATTGTTGCCGCAGTTGCCAACGGCACGGGCTTCATGAACCTTGATAGCGACACTGGTATCGGCACACAGAGCCATATTCAGACCATGTTCCACGCTACTGGTGCAACGCTGGGTCAAGCTCAGACCAGCATCACCATTCCGGCGGCAGTGCAGGTGGGTGGCGCTCAGGCCCACTACATCGCTGCATTGCAACGGCATTGGCTGAATGACCCTGCTGGCGACATCACGTATAACTACCACGGCAACGGTGTCACCACGATCGCGTCCAACGCGACACTCTTGACCGGTGCAACTGGAACCGTTGTTGCGGAACTCGGAACGGATCCGCTGATCCTCACATCGACCTATGGCCGCGGAAGACTCGTAGACTTTACCACCTACGACTACCTGCACGCCGACCGATTCGGATTTGTGGAGGGCGTCGATGATTTGTTCTGGCGCAGCATCGTTTGGGCAGCTCGTAAACCCTTCGTGTTGCGCGGCTATCCGCGCATCGCTGCCATTCAGATGGATGACAACGAGGTCGGTGTTATGTCTCGCGTTCCCGATATGTGGAACACGAGCCTGACAGGCACGGTTGCATCGGATGGCACGGGCGGCCCATGGATGCCCCAGCTCAATCTGCAGGTTAGCTCCGTTGCAACTGGAGACACCGACCGCGCGCCGATGATCACCGCCATCAACGCAAACAACCTTCATGCATCGATTCACGGCTTGGACTATGGCTCCGGTGGCGACATGTACTGGAACCTGACCGTCCCGACCACGGACGCGCAGTGGCAGGCGAACGTAGCATCTGCTCTCAGCTGGAAGGCTGGTTCGGGTGGAACGGATACCTTCCCGAAGTTGAGCCGCTCCATGGTTGCGCACTACTGGGATATCTCGGATAACACAGGCTATGAAATGTACAACAGCCTGAACATCCGTTACATCACCTCTCCGCAAGCCGCAGGCACATATTACTTTGACTATCCGAAGACGGTAGCGGGACGAACCCCACTCGGGCCATTCCGCATCTACGAACAGCCTCCCGTATATCCGGTCGATTACGACGAAACATTTCCTTTCTTCTACGCCGATGATGTCGTAGTTCACAGCGTTGCTGGAAAACCTGCACAGACCTTTTTCGGTTTTGCCACGCAGGTTGGACAAATGGCAGGACGCTTCACGCGACCAGACGCACTGTGGCCGAGCTCGACCAATAACTACACCGTTGCTGAGAGCTTGAATCAATGGGAGTACTACATGTGGCATTTCTGGTCGGGCATGGAGCCTGTTCAGATCTACACACATGACGGCAACAACCTTGATCAATCAACGGTCGCTGATCGTCAGAGCTTCATCACGCAGCTCTCCGCATGGTTCAAGACCAACAAGGGCACCCATCAGTTCATGGATGGCATGGGTGACTACCTCCGTGCACGTAACCACTCCCTGTTGAAGAGCGGTACGGTTACACCGTCCACCATCAGCCTCACCTTCACCGGTGCGGCTACGGATGCAGACGGAAACCTCATCCCCACGAAGACCTATGTCTTCTATGGCGATGACGAAGGAACACTCCTTTCTGTTCCCGGCTTCAGCAACGGTGGCACGTATTCCTTCACCAACGCGGCACCGCCGACCATGCAGGTATCACCGGAATCGTTGAGCTTCTCAACGACCGTTGGTAGCTCTCCTGCTTCGAAGACTGTCGCCGTGACCAACCTGGGTTCGGGAACCTACACCTGGACCGCAACCAGCAACGCATCGTGGCTCACCACCACACCGACCAGCGGCACCTCGGGTGCAACTGTCACGGTTAAGGTGAACAGCAACAGCCTGGCAGCGGGCACGTATACCGGCACGATCACCGTCAGCTCCACGACAGCCGCTTACAGCCCCTACACCGTAACCGTAACTCTGACGGTCATTCCGACCACTGCCTCGCTGGTAGGAAGCCCAACTTCGCTCGCCTTCACGCAGCAGGTTGGTACGACGACCGCATCGGCAGCACAGACCGTATCCATCACCAACCCAAGCACCACGAATGTGAATTGGACTGCCACCTCGAGCGCGTCATGGTTGACCGTGACACCTGCAAGCGGTGGTACGCCTGGAACGGTCAGCGCTACTGTCAAGGCTGGTTCGCTCACGGCGGGCAGCTACAGCGGCACGATCACCATCAAGTCGACGTCGCCTGCGCTGACCCTCCTGATCCCGGTCACATTCACGGTCACGGCTGCTCCGGTCACTATCTCCACCTCTAACCTGAACTCGTGGACGATCTCGCCCCTCGGCGGTCTCTCCAACTGGTCCAGCAACGGCTCTGCTCTCAGCTACAACGGAGCCGGCGTAGCGCCCATCTATTCGGGCAGCGCAAACTGGACTGACTACGACCTGTCCGTCAGCATGACGATGCCGGTCTCAAACTACCCGGGTGGTTTCCGCGGTCGCGTAAACCCAGTTGATGGATCGGGCTATGCAGTATGGTTCTATCCTTCTGACCACACCGTAAATCTGTACAAGGTAGTGAACTGGAACATCTCGAATGGGTTCACGCTCATCGGCACCTACAACTCGTTGATCTTCGATGCAAGCGCACATACCTATCTCCTCTCGATGCACGGCAGCACAATCACGGTATCGCGAGACGGTGTACAGTTGATCACCGCGAACGATTCCACCTACACCTCTGGTCTCGTAGCACTGGATCCTTCTAACCAGGTTGTCTCTTACAACTCGGTGGTTGTCTCCAATGCAAGCAGCCTGGCAGCAACGTTGACGGCATCGCCCACATCGTTGACCTTCAGCGCTGTACCGGGTGCAACCGCAGCAGCACAGAACGTTAGCCTCTCGTCCACGTCCAGCCTGTCATGGACCGCGTCAACCAACGCGGCATGGCTGACGGCGGCACCGGTGTCGGGAACCTCCACGCCGGCAACAGTAGCAGTCACCGCCAGCGCTGCAAGCCTGAGCGCCGGAACGTACACGGGAACTCTGACACTGACACCATCAACAGGTAGTGTGGTGCAGATTCCCGTAACGTTGTCGGTCACGGCTTCACCGAGCGCGGTCATCAACGCTGTTCCTTCCGCTGTCTATATGTTCAGCCCGGTTGGATCGTCGCCCACTGCCGCATCGGTATCCGTTCAAAACTCGGGTACCGGAGCACTGCCGTGGACTGCTACCAGCAATGTCTCCTGGCTCACGCCCTCACCTGCTTCTTCAGCAGCTGCTGGAACGTTGACTCTGACGCCATCCACCGCGGCTCTCGCAGTGGGAACAGTCATGGGCAACATCACCCTGAGCTCCACCAACGCCACTGCGGCTGTCACGGTTCCTGTGACACTCAACATTGGCAACCTGTTGTTCCAGGATCAGTTCGCTTCCGGCTCGTCGCAGTGGACAGCGTCGCCGCTCGGCATGGCTTCAAACTGGAGCGTGTCGAACGGATCCTTCAACTACAACGGAAACGGCCACACGCAGATGTACGCGGGTAGCCAGAGCTGGACGGATTACACGGTATCGGCTGACGTCAAACTCACCAATACTTCCAACTATCCGGGCGGCATCCGCGGTCGCGTCAACCTCACATCGGGCGCAGCCTACGCAGTCTGGCTCTACCCGGGTGACAACACGATCAAGCTCCTGCGTTCCACTGCATGGGCCATCGACTCCCCAGGACTGGCAGTTGTGGGGCAGTCACCCACGATGCTGCTCGACACCAATAAGCACACAATCCGCATGCAGTTCGTTGGCAGTCAGATCCGGGTCTACTACGACAACACTCTGATCATCTCGGCAACGGACACCACCTTGACTTCGGGCGCTATCGCACTCGATGTCTCCTCGCAACCCATCTCCTTCAGCAATGTAGTTGTTCAACAGTAAGGGTCCCTAGAACAATGTCGACCTCGACTATCGCGACAGATTACATCCACGCTGAAACGAACCAGCTCCCGAAGCGACCGGCAATCACATTGCCGGTCGCCCTGGGCGCCGCTTCACTCAGCATCTGGATCTGGCTGGCTTTTCTTCGCTCCATGCACACCGTTGGTGCGTTGCTAACTGCAGTCGTTTTCGCTGTAGCATTCACACTGCTCGCGTATAGCCCTTCTCTATCCCTAGTCTTTCGTAAGACAACATCTCCAGCACTGCAGCGCGAACTCGCGCGTTGTGCAGCAGTCTTTGTTTTCCTGCTCTTCTTCGTTCCGGAATACGCCGCGAGAGTTCGGCCGCCCTTTGTGCGCTCGGCGATATTGCTCGCAATCTTCACCGGCCTCTGGGCCGCCCTTTTCCGCGACAGTCTCAAGGAAGCCGACCCACAGGATGAGGAAACATCTCGCAAGAGAAACTGGCCAATCCTCGAAGCATCCTTGCTGCTGGTCGGTCTCACCTATTTCGCAGTAAAGAAGTATCTGGTGTTCGGATACGTCGGCCAGGACCTCGCATACTTCGGCCAGATCATGCACACCACGCTGCATGGGCACCTCTTCTGGGGTTCCCTGCTGCAGGACGTGCTCTATTCGCACCCTGTCACAACAGATTTCGCTGGGCATAACTCGCCCATCATGTTCCTGTTCCTACCGTTCTACGCAATCTTCCAGAGCCCGATAACTCTGCTGGTCCTTCGCAACGTCACGATGGTCGCGTGTGCCTATCCCGTGTTCCGCATTGCGAAGTTGTCATCCACGGATCGGGCAGCCCGCATCTGGGCAGTGGCCTTCCTGCTCGTGCCGGTGATCTTTTATCAATCAGTCTTCGACTTCTATCCCCTAAGCTTCGTCGCACTGCCGGTACTGTTCACGATCCTTTACTACCTCGAGGGCAAGTTCCGCCCCTTCACGATTGCATTCTTCTTCACCCTTGCGGTACGAGAAGATCTGGCACTCTTTGCCGTGTGCCTCGCCGTCGTTGCGCTGGTTCAGCGCAAGTCGATGCGCTGGATTGCATTGCCGCTGATTGCTGGCCTCGTGTGGGGTGTTCTCTCTTACAAGGTTGTTCTGCCACACGCATTGAACGGAGCATCGTTCGTCACTGACGCGTGCTTCAGCCATCTGGGAGCAACACCGACGGAGATGCTCACCCATGTGTGCAGCAGCCCGCAGACGACCGTTCTGACACGGAACAACATCGTCTACCTCAAGCAGCTCCTGACACCTACTGGACTTCTGCTTCCTTTCGGTAGCTCGCTCGTCATCGCCTCGTTTCCCTTCCTGGCCATCAACCTTCTCGCTGGTGCAGGCAAGTGCATCACGACTGTGATCTATGCGCAGTACTCAGTGGTTCCGGCTACGGTGCTGTTCATCGCTGCGCTTCTCTTCTCCACCAACAGTAAGAGCAAGCTGGCCAGCATCACGCGCCTCCGTCTCAGCAGCTCGCGCGTGGCACCTCTGATCACGCTCGCACTGACCGTCGCTACGCTCGCCTTTGCTACTGGAAAAGCACAGTTCGACGAGATCTCCAAGCAACCATGGGACGCAGAGGCACACAAGGTCGCGGCAATGATTCCTTCGGATGCATCGCTCGCCGCTCCGCGCTACATGCTTCCCGCAGTTGCCAATCGCGATTGCCTCTATCAGACACACCGGCTGTATCAGTACCACCATCCGGTCTATGAGTACCTAGTACTCGATAAGGACTGGACACACATCAACGCAGCCGCCGAATACGAAACTGCCTACCGTCAACTGCTGGCTACCGCTCCCATTGATCCGCGCTTCCAGGTGATCTATGAATCGCCCGCATATCTGGTGTTGCGTGATCCAGCCATGCACGGTGTTGGGTGCTTCCCGAACGCCAACGAGGGGCAGCAATGAGTCGTAAGCCAGATTTCATCCGAGACATCGGAAATTATCTTGTGGGTCGAGGATCGCTGATCCTTCTTGGATTCGTTACGTTTCCATTGCTTACAAGAGTTCTCCCGGTCGAGCAATACGGCATCCTGTCGTTAACGTTCCGACTGGTACTGTTACTCGTTGTCCTATCGAAGTGCGGACTGCAATACTCCGCTGCACGTTTTTACGACGCATCAAAGTCAGACGTCGCGGGACAGCGTAGGTTCTACTCGACGCTGCTCATTGGACCGGCCATCACATCGCTGCTCTTTTCCGCGATCTACATGGCCGTGTTGTTCAGCAGTTCGGCGTTACGGACAGATACCCAGCTCTTTCACTGCCTCCTGCTCGCTCCAGTCGCAGTCGTACTTCGCACGCTGCAGTCGATGCTTCTTAGCTTCCTGCGCAACGAAGGCAGAAGCCGTCTCCACACCATCGTTGAAGTTATGACGAAGGTCACAACTATGGTCGGCCTCATCGGGCTCGCTGTCGCAGGTCAACATCGCGCGTTCCCCGTGGTGCTCGCCACCATGACGGCTGAAGCCATCGTCGTCGCCGTTCAGATGGGCGATGTGCTCCGCCGCGGTCTGATTCACCCAACGGCCATTGACTGGGATCTCATCCGTACCAGCCTTAAGTTCGGCATGCCGCTGATCGCATACGAACTCTCCAGCTTGGTGCTGGATTCGGCAGATCGCATCATCGTTCAGCGTTACATGGGCGATCATTCGCTCGGCTTGTACTCCGCGGCTTACAGCATCTCGGGATATCTGCAGGATGTCGTCATGACTCCTCTGAACCTGGCGCTCTTCCCTATCTACATGCGCCTCTGGAACGAAGAGGGCAAAGAAGCAACATCGCGCTTCCTTTCGATGTCGCTCTCATGGTTCGTGGTGGTCGCATTGTTCATCACCGGCCTCTCCACACTCTGCGCAGGCGACGCGCTCGTCTTCCTCGCATCCACTCGCTTCGCAGGTGCTGAAGGGCTGCTCAAGGTACTCGTACCCGCGCTGATGGTCTATGCGCTGCATATCTTCTTCAACGTAGGCCTGGTGTTGCAGAAACGTACCACCCTGCTTGCAATCATTGTCGTCGTAGCCGCCGCAGTAAACATCGCCGCCAACTTCGCCTGGATTCCTCGCTATGGATTGATGGGAGCGGCAGCCGCTACGTTCCTCAGCTATGCGGTCATGGTCGGAACGCTGATCGTTGTAAACCGCAACATTCTGCCTCTGCATGTGAATCCGGCGCTTGCCATCAGCGCAGTGGTGGCGCTTCTGTGTGCCTACCCACTGCCCACCTTCATTCACTCGCAGTTACTTATCGTGCAGCTACTGGGTCGCGCTGCTGCGTTTGGCACGATGTTTGCAATATGCATTTTCATCATGTCTTCGGATTTCCGCAAAGCTGTTAAAAAGGCCTTCGCGAAACTACCCATCGGCACAATCTCACCGTTGCGCGTTCCTTCGACCGCAGCGACAGGCGAAGGAGGTGCGGAATGATTTTGGAGTCGACCTCGCCCGGTGCGCTCACAAGCATACGCGCAATCGCAATGTATTCCGCAGTTGTCGCGGGTGCACTCGCTACGATCCTGTGGAAGTCCGAATTCGGTATTTATCTGCTTTCCGTGCTGTTGCCGCTGCAGACGACGCGTTACCACCTGCACGCGTTTCCACTCGGATCAAACATCGTAGATATTCTGATTATCTGCACTTTGATTGGCAGCGTCCTTCGCCCTCAAGCACCGTTGATCAAACGAACTTCTGTGCTCGCGTTCCTCGGGTTGATGTGCGCGTTCTACTATTTATCGCTCTGGCGCGGTGCCTTCTATCTGGGCGGAGGATTCCCCATCTGGTTTAACGATCTACGCCTGGTGGATTACAAGAACTTCATCGTAATGCCAATGCTCGTGGTCGCTGTCACCAGGACCATCCGCACACGCAAGCAGATCGCCATCATCGTTGCACTCTGCTGTGTGACAGCACTCGCCGTCGATTTCAGCTATCTCAGGGGGGCCGCCGGTCGCGACTTCTCTCACTACGCCGAAGAGACACGCGATGCCGGCCCTCTCGGATATGCAGGTGAAAATGGCCTTGCCTCTTACCTCGTAGAAGCAACCGCTTTTCTACTGCCCTTACTGGCGCTTAAAGGAAAGATGTTGGTGCGTGCCGGCCTTCTGCTTGTAATTGCCGCAAATACCACCTGCATCCTGTTCTCTTACTCGCGCGAAGCCTATCTCGCCTTAGCACTGGTCTTATGTTTCCTGGCAGTCGTCAAAATTCGATGGCTGTTCATACCCATCCTTCTACTCGTAGTGTCCTGGCAAGCCATCTTGCCTCTCGCTGTGCAAGAGCGTATCGCCATGACCTATACGAAGCCAGACGCGGGTCAGGACGCGGCACTGGACGCATCAGCGCAAGAACGCGTGATGCTATGGACAGACGCGATCAATATGTTCAAGGCCAATCCAGTCGTAGGCACCGGGTTCCTGACATATGCATTGATGGGACGCGTCGGCTCCTATAAGGACACGCACAACTTCTATCTCAAGATGCTGGTAGAGACAGGGCTCTCTGGCCTGCTTCTCTTCCTCGTGCAACTGCTCCTCTTCACCCGGACAGGCCTGCAGCTATTCAGCCGCGCCCGCGACTCCTTCCTCTCACTGGTAGGACTCGGCTTTGCATGCTTGATGTTGACTGCCGCAATCGTCAACTTCTTCGGTGACCGATGGATGTTTATTCAGGTTGACTCCAACCTTTGGATTCTTCTCGGATGCACACTCTGTGGCATTTCAATTGCAAGTGTGAAAGCGCCTGTGGCAACGGAAGAAGTAAAGCAAAAGGCTAGGAAGCGCCATTCCTGGCACGCGCCGAATCCGCCACTCGTTCATGGAGATGCAGTATGAAACCCGTATCCACACAATCGCGATCGGTGATGTTCATCATCGATCAGCTCACGGAACTGGGCGGTGCAGAGCGCATGATGTTCGCTCTGGCACGCTCCCTCCCTGAGCGTGGATACAAGGTCACAGTGGTGACGCTGCGGGATAATCCTAGCCCCGAAGCTTACAAGCTCTTCGACGAGATCGTGGTGCTGCCCACACGCTCCTGCCTCTCATTACAGGGCCTGAAAACCCTCGGCAAACTGCGCGATTTGCTCCGCGAGCGCAACGTATGCCTTGTACAGACGTACTTCGAAAGCGCCGATCTCTTTGGGGCCATCGCAAGCCGTCTCGCCGGTGTAACCACCATCTGTTCCAGCCGCCGAGATATGGGGATCCTGCGAACCGCGAAGCACAACCTGCTCTACCGGCTCCTGACCCCGCTCTACAGCCATGTTTTTGCAGTTTCAGAAAAAGTGGCGCGCTGGCACCGTGAACAGGACGGCATTACCGCGAAGAAGGTGTCCATCGTGCATAACGGTGTCGCACTCGAGCGCTACGAGCTATCTGCACATACGTCAGAACTGCGGATTGCCCACGCGTTTCCGGAAGATGCACTTCTTGTCACAACTGTTGCAAACATTAATCCATGGAAGGGCGTGGACGTCTTCATCAAGGCGGCTGCAATTGTCCATCGCCAGAACCCTAAGGCCATGTTTGCCGTTGCGGGCGACTGGACGGATCAGGAACATCTGCAGCAGTTGCGCAACATGGTCCGTGAATCAGACTTGGATGATTGCGTCCGCTTCCTAGGCCGCGTAGAAGACATCCCCGGCTTACTTCACGACTCCCACGTATTCGCGCTGCTTTCCCGCTCGGAAGGATTTCCAAACGTCGTGATTGAAGCGATGGCAGCCAGACTGCCAGTCGTGGCCACCGATGTAGGCGGAACCGGAGAGGCTGTTGTTGACGGCGTAACGGGCTACCTGGTTCCCAACGAAGACCACCAGGCCGCTGCAGGCCATATCATCGCGCTACTGAATGACCGCACACACAGGGCATACATGGGAAACACCGCCCGCGAGCTTGTAGAGAAACGATTCTCGATTCAGGCAATGGTTTCGCAACATGTGGAGGTGTACGATGCCCTTCTCGCTACTTAGTGTGTCGGAAATATCACCTTGGTCCATTCTCTTCTGGCTATGCGCAGCCGCGATCGGTTACGCCTACATTGGTTATCCTGCCCTGCTCTGGCTTGTGACACGCTTTCAGAAGCACCGCGCTGTGCCTGCATCCACCGCGCCCACGCTGACCCTACTTATCTGCGCACATAACGAAGCCGCGAATATCGGAAGAAAGCTTCTCCAGTGCCTGGAGCTGAACTATCCAAAAGACAAGCTGCAGATCCTCGTCGCTTCGGATGGGTCAACAGATGAGACCGAAGACATCGTCCGATTCTTTGCCCCGGAAGGGGTGGAGCTCATCATCGTACCGCAACAGGCTGGTAAGACGAACGCACAGAACGTCGCCATGCGAAGCGCTAAAGGTGAGATCGTCGTCTTCTCCGACGCCACCACGGAATACCACCCCGACGCGCTGCAATATATAGCCGGAAACTTTACCAATCCGAATGTGGGAGCAGTTTCAGGCCGGTATACCTACTGCGATCTCAACGCCTCATCCGTAGGCGAAGGCTCACGCGCATATGCAGGGTATGACAACCGCATCCGCGAAATGCAGTCCTCCGCAGGAAGTCTTACTGGATGCTGCGGCTGCATCTACGCAGTACGCAGAGACCTATACACTCCACTCGAACCCGGCATCATCAGCGACCTTGTAGAACCAATGCACGTCTTGTTACAGGGGGCAAAGGTCAAGTTCGAACCGCGTGCCCTGGCGCGCGAAGATGTGGGACACAATGCGGGCAAAGAGTTTTCCATGCGTGTCCGAGTCGTTGCGCGTGCCCTGACAGGCCTCTCAAGCGTGCGCCAGTTACTCGCTCCGTGGAAGCATCCGTGGATTGCCCTGCAGCTTTTCTCTCACAAACTGCTGCGCTACGCAGTTCCGCTCTTCCTGATAGGTATGCTCGCAGCCACGTGGATGCTCCGCTCATCTATGGCCTACGGCACTCTTCTAGTACTTCAACTCGCTTTCTACGGCCTCGCCATCCTGGCAGCAGCTATACCTGCACTGCAAAAGAAAAGAGTATTTTCACTACCCATGTACTTCTGCGTGATGAATGCGGCTGCTCTATGGGGAGCCATTAAATTCATGCGCGGACAACGCTACACAGTCTGGAAGCCGCAGCGCGAAACTTCACACGCAGGTTGATACGGGAATGAGCTCACGTCAAACACTGCGGCACGCTTTTCTAAAATCGTTAAGCAAATCCGGCGCCTTGAAATCGGCACGAAAGAAAATTGGCGCGTCTGGAGCCACACTCGTGTTGACGCTGCACCGCGTCATTCCAGACGATGCGATGGAATCCTGCCGTTCGCCTCACGGCATGGTCATCCGCGAAAGCGCATTCCGCAGCCTGCTCGTTTATCTCAGCAAAAATGCAGTATGCGTAAAGCCTGGGGACATCGATCAGCCGGAAGGATCAAGCACGCGTCCACGAGTGTTGATCACCTTCGATGACGGATGGTTCGACAATCTCGCAATCGCTGCTCCCCTTCTCGCACAATTCGGAATGTCCGCTTGCTTTTTTGCGGTAACGAACTATGCTGGTCGCTCACAGCCTTTCTGGCCTGAAAGAGCCCTGGGATTAGTACGAGCCCTGCACGATTCGAAGAGCCAAATTTCGTTGCGAGACCTTTTCTCTCACTTGGTCGATGCAGAAGGAACGCCTTTACCCGCCGGCCCTATTAAGGAAGAGGAACTCCTTAGCTGGTTAAAGCAGTTTGATCCTGAGACAATTTCTGCTGCAATCAGTGATGCCGAAAGAAGTATCTCTTCTCCCATGACAACTCGCCAACCTGATCCTTGGGAGCGGCTCATGACGTGGGACGAGATGCACACTTTGACGCGTGCAGGTCATACGATCGGATCGCATACAGCAACACATGCTCTACTCACGCAGTTGACGTCCGATGAAGTCGCTTCAGAGCTTCTCACATCTTCCACTGCTCTTGAGCAACACATGGTGCCAGAACACACTGAGCGGCACTGGATTGCATATCCAAACGGCTTCACAGATAACCGCGTACGAGAACTGACAGCCAAATGTGGATATCACTACGGATTCACTACAGTGTCCGGCCTATGGCGCAAAGAGAGTGAGCCATTAGCAATTCCGCGAGTCAACGTGTGGGATGGATCTGTCTTATCGCCAGAAGGAACATTCGATGAAAGCTATCTGGAGTACACGTTATTTTTCCGGCCACTATTGGCGGGTTCCTTGTAGAGCGCTGTTTCTCTTACTGCCACTTCTCTACTTCGCCCCAACATTAGCAGCCGCAGAGCAGTCGCAGCCCCATGTCTTCTTTAGCGACCTGACAAGTGCTCCCGCTTCAGGCGGCGAGTCAGATCAGGGAGCATTCATCACACTCTATGGCAGCGGCTTCGGTGAAAAACGCGGAGCAGCTTACATCTCTATTGGAAATGAGCGTGCGTTCGCGTATCCCGTCTGGTCTGAACGCACACTTACCTTCCAACTGCCGAACCGCGCACAGTCTGGATCAGTAGTTGTCCATACGGACAAGGGCGCTTCCAATGAAATTCACCTCACCGTCAGGGCAGGACACATTCGCTTCTACCCCGAGAGGAAAGGCGAAACACTTCAGTCCGCAGTAGACAAGCTCCATGCCGGAGATATTCTTTACGTCCGCGATGGCGTTGCAGTCAATGCTCTTGATCGTTACGAATCGTCATGGAACATCATGACCAGCGGACGCAAAGATAATCCCATCGCAGTAGTTGCTTATCCCGGTGCCAAGGTGACGATCGGTTCGGTGGATGGTCCGAACATCGCAGCCAGAACTCCCAATGTCCAAAGAACCTCAGACCACTGGGTGATTGCAGGCTTACATTTCGTTGGCCATCAAGAGGCAATGGATATTACTGACTCCAAGGATTGGCGGGTTGTGGGCAATGACTTTACCTGCCCTCATGGCTTCGGACCAACCGGCTGCATCGAAATGTCTCAGGTTTCTGAAGTCGCATTTTTAGGCAACAACGTTCATGACGTTGGATTGCCAAGAACAACGAAGGTGTATCACGGCGTGTACTTCAGCACGGACAGCAATCACATCGACGTTGGATGGAACACGATTGCAAATGTACGCGGATGCCGCGGCCTGCAGTTCCATTCCACGCCAACCGATCCCGGCACCGGACTGAATCAATACGACTTGCATATTCACGACAACGTGATTCACGACACCGCTTGCGACGGCATCAACCTCGCAACGATCAATCCCTCTGCAGGCCCCGTTGAAGTCTTCAACAACCTTCTCTACAACACAGGCCAGGGTCCCGATCCCGAGGATGGCAGCGCGAATTACGCTTGCATCTACATACAAGGCGGCTCAAACTCTGGCCCCGTAAGTAGTGGCGTGGTTGATGTCTATAACAACACCATGTTTCGTTGTGGAGGAAGGCGCAACACAGATTCGGGAGCCATCGCTTTGTCAGGCGGGTCTACGAAACAGGCGATACGAATCCGAAATAACATCATCGTTCTGGACGGTGGTGTACCGCTTTTCTCTCCGAATAGCAGACCTGTGCCATTTCAGGCGCAAGCAAATCTTGTCTGGTGGCTGCAGCCAGGTAAGGATGGACGATCACATCTCCCGGAAGGTTTTCAGCTTGTAAATCCCATGCTGCGAAATCCCTCCAACGGCGATTTTCGTCTCTCCGACGCCAGCCCTGCGTTGCATCGCGGCGTACCCACGGCATTGAACTGGACATTGGATGGCCGTATGAGAACTTCCAAAATCCCCGATAGCATCGGGGCTTTCTAAGAAGTTACTTGCGACCGATCGCTCTGCTGCAGAAGTTGCAGCAGTATCTTCTCGAACCCAGCCCGCCCTTTTTCGACATCGAAGCGCGACGCCCATTCGAGCCCATGCGCGCGGAACCGAGCCCGCAACGCATCGTCGGACATAAGAAGCGCGATGGCATCCGCTATTTGAGGAATCGATTCACCATCGACAAGCAATCCGTTGTGGCCATGATCAATCGCATCGCCTGTTCCTCCAGCGACACCACCAATAACAGGCAAGCCGCAAGCAGCCGCTTCAAGAAAGACCACTCCAAAGCCTTCCGTATCTCCATTGAGATTGCGATTCGGCTGCAGGAAAACGTCAGCGGCTTCATAACATCCCGGCAGATCGGCATCAGAAACGAAGCCCAAAAACTCCACCACATCTTCAAGCTTCAGTTCACTGATCAGACGTTGAAGTGATCCCAACTCCGATCCCTTACCCGCGATAACGTAGCGCCAGTCATCTTGCAAGTCGCCGCTCTGTTTCAAACGAGCAAGTGCTCGCAGCGCCTGATCAATTCCCTTTCGTGGTTCAAGACGCGCTACGGTAAGCAACACCTTCTTGTCGCTCCATCCATAGCGACTCCGAAGCTCTTCTCGCCTGCCAGATACATAGAAACGATCATGGTCAATAAAGTTTGGCAATACGGTCACACGATCTGAGATACGCGCAATAAGGTCTGCCGTGTAACGACTAACGGCAATATTCATATCAGCATCGCGCAGACTACGCCTCTGATACATACGCATAATCGGTTGTAGAAAGGCTGGAGCCACCTGCATGGTGAGTTCTTCGCCATGAACGTAGTTCACCAGAAGTGAACCGGATGGATTCGCAGGCATCAGCCAACCAGCAGAGTAAGTGCCTCCGCATACGATGACGGACGGCGAATACTTTCTGCACAGCGCCTTCCACTGCTTTCTGCCGAGCACAAAAAACCGCATCAGCGAAGGAAGCAATAGAAATGCCTTCGTAAGAGGCGAACGCGCATTCTGCGGCAAATGAAACTCAAACGCGTCCAGCCGCTCAACTGTAAAGCCGTTGGACTCGACGGCCATATTGTCCCACGCGCGCGCTGTCTCTTGGTCCACCTTCCAGTTGTCTGCAACCACGACTACTCTGAAACCCCGAAACTGGCGCAGCAATCCCAAATAAATCTGGACCACCCCCCCGTGATATCCCGGAGCGAAGTATGGCGCGACAAAGAGCAGGAGCGGACGTTCGTCAGGCATCGATCAAGCACTCTTCCTTCGCCTGCGCATCGGATGGCGACGGACGCCTCTTCACGATAGTGGCAGGCACACCCATAACCGTTACTCCAGCAGGAACGTCGCGAGTCACAAGCGAGTTGGCGGCGATCCGCGCACCATCACCGATCACAATAGGACCGATGAGCACGGCACCCGTTCCCACATATACGTTGTCACCCAGACGTGGAACCCCGCGCGAGCCAACCCCTCGAGTCCCCAGGGTGACGTGATGCGCCAGATCGCAATTGCTGCCAATCACGACATCGGGATGGAGAGTGATGCCTCCACAATGCGCGATCAGCAACCCTGGTCCGATCTGTGCCTGAACATTCAATCGCATCTGAAGGAACGCTTCAATGAATGTTGAGCCCAGTAGGTGGACCACCTTGGCTGGCAACCAAAGGACCCTGGCCTTATGGGGAGCATAAATCCACCTTCCCATGCGATACCAGAGCAGGCACCACACTGCGGGATTAAGCATCATTCGGCGCCCAGACTCCCCAGAAGCCTTGTACCTGGCGCAATCAGCTTGAAAATCTGAGATCAAATATGCCCCCCAACCAACCCAAGCACGCAGGTCGCCATCTCAAAAGTCCGCATCACGCTGGAATTTTTTTCTCCCGACAAAGAAATAAGTTCCTCGTTTCACAAGGGTTGCACGCAAAATCAACAACTTAGAGGGCCTAATCCAAAAGGTTCCGAAATTGCAATTTGTTGCACACGATCATAGCGATCTAGGGTGTCACAGGTCTCGCCTCGTTGCGCGACGTGAGTCATTTCTTGTGTCAAAGACGGAGTCAGCAATATGCAGGTTCGCAGTACCTCCAACCATTTCTTGCAGTGTGTTTTGGTCAGGCCGACCGCACAAGTAGTTCTTTTGGTCGCGCTTTTTGCTTCATTCGGGTTGGTTAGTGGCTGCGGAGCGGGCTATGGAGTAATAGCCTCCCCTTCGAGCACGTCCGTCACACTGAATGCAGGCCAAATGGTTCAGATCCCGCAAACCACCACACATTCGTCCAAGTGGGTGCTGAGCGGTATTGGGTGCAATGGAGCGAACTGCGGAACGGTCGAGCCAAGCCTTAACTCCATCATCTATACGGCTCCCGCGACGGTTCAGTCGCAGATCCACGTGACAGCAGCGACCGACGACACGACCGGCAAGTTTGATGCAACCGTCAACCCTGCGCTCAAAGTCAGTGCATCGCTTAAGAGTGCCACCGTCAACACGGCGTACACAGCAACCGTATCGACCAGCGGTGGATCAAGCCCAACACATATCGCGCTTTCATCTGGCGCCCTTCCCGCCGGTATGCAGTTCAATGCATCGAACGGTCAGATCTCTGGAACACCAACCACTGTGGGCGACTATCCTGTGACCTTCCAGGCGACCGATGCCAGTGTGGCCGGCACAGCCACGACGGTCCAGACCACCTTTCACGTACTCGCCGACTCGCAAACTTCCCCCATCAATATCACCACGTCGTCGCTCGACGTGGGCATCGTAAACCTTGCTTATAGCGCGGTATTGACTGCCAATGGTGGGACGACTCCATATACCTGGACCATCGCCTCCGGCTCTTTGCCTGCGGGGATCGCGCTTAGCGGCGACGGAGTGATAAGCGGAACGCCCACCACCGCTGGCACCTCCACCTTTACGGCACAGATCACCGATAGCTCCGGCTTAAGCAGCTCCGTACCGCTAACACTACTCATTCTCAATACCGGCGCTCCTTCTACACCACTGACAATCAGCGCACCCCCTGCGGGCACTGTGGGGACCGCTTACACCGGGACAATCGGCGTGTCAGGCGGCTTAGCTCCGTATAGCTGTTCCGTTGCTGCGGGACTCCTCCCAGATGGCCTTGTTCTGAATGGGTGCGTCCTCACCGGTACGCCTACCACTGCAGGCAGCTATCCATTTGACATCACTGCGACGGACGCTGCTTCTCCCTCGAATTCGTTTACCGCAACCATCGTTGTCAACATCGTCGCAGCAGCCACACAGCTTACGATCGGGCCTCCAGCATCCGCTACCGCCGGTGTCCCCTACAACGGCTCCATCTCAGTCAGCGGAGGCAAAGGTCCATATACCTGCTCGATCATCAGCGGGTCACTGCCGGCAGGCATCACTCAAAACAACTGCGCTCTGCAAGGAACTCCTTCGGCATCGGGTACCTTCCCGATTCGAGTCAACGCTACCGACTCCAGCAGTCCTGCGAACACCGCGACGGCAACGTTCTCCCTGGTCGTCAGCGCCGGTGCGGGACAACTAACTCTCGCGTCACCCCAGGCAGCAACCGTTGGTGCGACCTACAACGCAGCCATCGGCATTACCGGTGGAACGGCGCCTTATACCTGCTCGATCACCAGTGGAACATTGCCCAACGGACTGAGCCTGAACGGCTGCTCCTTCACAGGCATCCCCACAACGGAAGGCAGCTATCCTCTTGGCGTCAAGGTATCGGACTCTTCCTCAACGCCCATCTCTACGACAGGCAACATCGTCGTTACAGTTGGTTCCGCTGCAGCCTCGCTGGTGATCTCTTCCCCGGCCGCGGGAACGGTTGGAACGGCCTACAGCGGCACCATCGGTGTAAGCGGTGGCACTGCGCCTTACACATGCTCACTCATTGGCGGATCTCTGCCAGCAGGCATCACGCAGAACAACTGTGCTTTGAGGGGAACCCCCACGACATCGGGTAACTTCTCCTTCGCGATCAAGGCCACGGACTCCAGCAGCCCTGCAAATACTCGGACATCAACGCTCTCCCTCGTTGTGAACGCCGCTGCAGGTCAACTCATCCTCACATCACCAGCGGCCGCAACTGTCGGCAAGGCTTATAGCGGTGTGATCGGTGTCACCGGCGGCACTGCACCTTATCGCTGCTCACTCGCCAGCGGCACGCTTCCTGCAGGGCTTGCGCTAAGTGGATGCACGCTGATCGGAACACCAACGACAGCGGGAAGCTATTCGCTCGGGATCAAGGCATCGGACTCTTCCTCAACGCCTATCTCCACAACAGGCAACATCGCCGTTACGGTCAATGCCGCCCCAGTCACGCTGGTCCTCACCTCTCCTGCACCAGCAACGGTTGGAGTGTCGTACAACAGCACAATCGGCGTAAGTGGTGGCACCGCGCCTTATACCTGCACGATCGTCGGCGGAACGCTGCCAGCAGGTATCACGCAGAACAACTGCAGTGTGGCCGGAAACCCCTCGGCATCGGGCACCTTCTCCTTCGCAGTAAGAGCCACGGACTCCGGCAACCCTGCAAATACTCGGACATCAACGCTCTCCTTGGTTGTGAACGCCGCTCCAGGCCAACTCAACATCTCATCACCAGCAGCCGCAACTGTCGGCAAGGCTTATAGCGGTGTGATCGGTGTCACCGGCGGCACTGCACCCTATATGTGCTCGATCGCCAGCGGCACAGTTCCTGCTGGCCTTGCACTGAATGGATGCACCCTCGTGGGTACACCCACAACAGCAGGAAACTATTCGCTCGGAATCAAGGCATCGGACTCTTCCGCAACGCCTATCTCCACAACGGGCAACGTCGTCGTTACAGTCAATGCCGCCCCAGTCACGCTGATCCTCACCTCTCCTGCACCAGCAACCGTTGGAGTGTCGTACAACAGCACCATCGGCATAAGTGGTGGCACCGCGCCTTATACCTGCACAATCACTGGCGGAACGCTGCCAGCGGGTATCACGCAGAACAACTGCGCTCTGACTGGAACCGCTTCGGCATCGGGTACCTTCTCGTTCGCAGTCAGGGCAACGGACTCCAGCAGCCCTGCAAATACTAGGACATCAACGCTCTCCCTCGTTGTGAACCCGGCTGCAGGTCAGCTCATCCTCACAGCGCCAGCGGCCGCGACTGTTGGAAAGGCTTATAGCGGAACGATCGGCGTCAGCGGCGGCACTGCACCCTATCGGTGCTCACTCGTCAGCGGCTCGGTTCCAGCTGGTCTCGCCCTCAACGGATGCACGTTGAACGGCACGCCCACAACAGCGGGAAGCTATTCACTCGGGATCAAGGCATCGGACTCTTCCGCAACCGTGATCTCCACCACCAGCACCATCTTGGTCACAGTCAATGCAGCCCCCGTCACGTTGACTCTGACTGCCCCTGCCGCAGCAACGCAAGGTACCGTCTATAGCGGCATCATCGGCGTAACGGGTGGCACCGCTCCTTACACATGCACGATCACCGGCGGCAATCTGCCAGCGGGCATCACGCAGAACAACTGCGCTCTCACTGGAACGCCCTCAGCATCGGGTACCTTCTCCATCGCAGTCCAGGCAACGGATTCCAGCAGCCCTGCGAATAGCAGAACAGCAACCCTCTCCTTCGTGGTGAACGCAGCAGCAGGCCAACTCACACTGACATCGCCTCCCGCAGCAACCGTTGGCTCCACATACACTGGCAACATCGGCGTTACTGGCGGCACGGCACCGTACACCTGCTCGCTCGTCAGTGGAACAGTTCCTGCAGGCCTCACGCTGAACGGATGCGCAATTGCTGGCACCCCCACAGCATCAGGAAGGTACTCACTCTCGATCAAGGCAACAGACTCTTCCGCAACGCCGATCTCCACAACCGGCAACGTCGTGGTCCGAGTCAACGCAGCCGCCACACTCACCCTGACCTCTCCTGCTGCAGGAACGGTAGGCACCAGCTACAGCGGCACCATCGGCGTACGCGGTGGCACTGCTCCTTACACCTGCTCGCTGACCAGCGGAACAGTTCCTGCTGGACTCACGTTGAGCGGATGCACTCTCATGGGCACTCCGACAACAGCAGGAACTTCGACGCTGGTGATTAGCGCGTCAGACTCCTCTGCAACCCCGGTTACCGCGTCCGGAAACATCACGGTAACAATCAACGCTGCACCGGCCGTGACGCTCACTCTGTCTGCTCCACCTGCGGCCACAGTTGGAACAGCCTACACCGGCACCATCGGCGTAAGCGGTGGCACCGCACCATACACCTGCGCATTGGCCAGTGGCACGGCTCCGGCTGGATTGACACTAAACAATTGCACTCTCTCTGGCACTCCGACAACCGCTGGGTCGTTCATCCTGTCCATCAAGGCATCGGACTCCAGCACCCCGGCCAACAGCACAACAGCGAATGTTACCGCCGTTGTGAATGCAGCGGCGTCAACAACGCCCTCGGGATCTCCGCACATTAACTACACCGATCTGAACATCGGCAGCGGTACGGGCGGCGATAACGGAAACGGCGTATACGTTCGAATCTTCGGTGCCAACTTCGGCTCCAGCCAGGGATCCAGCAACATCACTCTTGGCAATGGTTCGCTCGTTACCAATTGCTCGCTCTGCTCATGGTCCGACACGCAGATCATCGCTCAGGTCGGCTCGGCTGCAAGCACAGGACAGATCGTCGCAACAGTCAACGGTCTACAATCCAACGGAGTTCCGTTCACCGTGACGCCGACGACCATCGTCTTCGTCTCGCCGAATGGCTCTGACTCCAACAACGGTTCGTTCACTTCGCCCTATAAGACATGGCGCGCAGCGTTCAACTCTGTAACCTCCAACGACTCCAAGTCGCCGTCGCAAAACACGGTGATCTATCTGGAGCCAGGAACGGACGTCACCTTCGACGACGGTCGTGGATACAAAGCAGCCATCTCCACAGACAGAGGCGGATCGTCCGCGACCAGCCAGCTTTCGATCGTGGGCTATCCCGGCGGCACCGTGACGGTTGGAAGCTCCTCCATCACGAACGGCGTAAAAGGATGGGGTAACTACATCACCGTCGCAAACCTCACAATCATCGGACAGGTTTCTGCAGTCGATGCTGAGGCAGGCGACGTCCGCATCATCAACAACAGCATCTCCTGCCCCGCTCCGCCATCCGGAGTAGGTGGTACGGCCTGCGTCCTCGGCGAAACCACGGATCCCACCGAAACGTGGGTATTCCAGGGCAACAATGTTCACGACACGGGCGGTAACGTCGATAAGACCTACCACGCTGTCTACTTCTCAAGCAACGTGAACCACGCGGATGTGGGTTGGAACAATGTCGGTCAGAACTTCAAGGGTTACTGCCGCGGCATCATGTTCCACGCAACGCTTGGCGACAACCAGTACGACCTTCACATCCACGACAACATCGTCACCAACTCATACTGCGACGGCATCGCGTTGGCTTCGGTCAATCCTTCGCTGGGAACGGTTGAGGTATACAACAACGTCGTATCGAATGCGGCGCTCGCATCGAACCCCTACGGTGTCGCGAATGAAGCAGGCATCGCCATCAACACGGATCCGGCAGGCGGCGGCAGCAGCGGCAACGTTGAGGTCTACAACAACACCGTCGTGAACGCTGGCGCATATACACTCGGCAACCAGAATGGCTGCTTCGGAGTTGTTCTGAGTGGTGCAGGTATGCACCTCACAAACAACATCTGCGATCAGCCGTCATCCTCGCAGCCCTACATTGAGAAGGGATCGACCAACGTCAGTGGCAGCAACAACCTCTGGTATGGTGCGGGTGCCGCTCCCTCGTGGGACCCCGCTCCAATCACCTTGAATCCGTTGCTGTCGGGGATCTTCTCCTTGCTGGGCTTGTCGCCTGCAAGTGGTGCCGGTACAACGTCGATCATGTCACCGTTCGACATCCTCGGAAATGCACGCGGCTCGCGGCCTTCCGTAGGTGCCTATCAATAAAACAATCTTCAATTCACTGCGTAGGGGCGACAGAAATCTGTCGCCCCACTTTTTTAGATCGCTCCCCGTCCCACCAGAACAACCTTCACTGTCTCAAGCACAATCGCGAAGTCCAGCCAGATAGAGAGATGCTTCACATAGAAGAGGTCATACTCCACCTTGCGGCGCGACTCTTCAATGTTCGATCCATAGTGATAGCGCACCTGCGCCCATCCCGTAAGCCCCGGCAGAACCGAATGACGATGCTGATAGAACGGAATATGTTCTTCAAGAATCGAGCACAGATGAGGCTGCTCCGGCCTGGGCCCAATCAAGCTCATCTCGCCCTTCAGCACATTCAATAGCTGAGGCAGTTCGTCAATACGATACTTGCGCAGATGACGACCCAGAGTCGTGATGCGGTTCGTCTCCTCACCCGCCCAACCAGTGGTCTCGCCTTTTTTAACCGGCGCCATGCTGCGGAACTTCACGATGCTGAACGGACGACCAAAGAGTCCGATTCTTTCTTGCCGGAAGAAGATAGGCCCATCGTTCCGCAAGCGGATCAACAGCGCAGTAACAGCCATCACAGGCGACGCAAGTAACAACAACGTACCAGCCAGCGCCACATCCAGAAACCGTTTCGCAAGCCGCTTCGTCGAGCGGTTCACATAGTGTTCGCTGAAGATGCAATCCTGCGCGCGCAACTGATCCACGCGGACACGCCCCGTGGCACGCTCAAAGAACGTCTGCGCATCTTCAATGAAGTGTCCCGCCATCTTCAAATCAAGAAGCAGAGACAGATTGTCCTCAGACTGAGCCTGTGTGTTCGCCACAATCACGCGATCAAAATGCTCCGCATTGTTCTTCGTGGTATCGAGCGCACAACGTAATTGAGAAGGCAGCGTAATCCGAGCCACTTCCATGTTCCATTCCGGACTGGAAGCAATCACGCCATGCAGCTCACTGGCCTCGTCACCCGAACCAACAATCAGAACCTGCTCACGATTTCTCGGAAGCGCCAATCGCCTGGACAATAGCGTTACAGCCGCAACAATTCCCGCGAACATCACCGTGCGCGAAAGCACAGGCGTAGCAACGGGAATAAGCAGCGAAACAATCGCAAGCAGCAGGAACAGAACGCCGAAGGCGCGCATCACCTGCACCAGCGTCTCGCGCCCCATGCGAACCACATTCAGGTTGTAGAGCTCGTGGTAGTACAGAATCGTCTGGCACAAAAGCCCAACAGCCATCAGCCGCAGCAGACCAAGCACAAGACTGCCGGGGGAACGATTCGGCTCAACAGCTACCAACGGCAGAACAAACAATAACGGTGCCACGATTACCAGCACCACAAAGTCAAACGTAAGAAGAAGGGCGGCCCTCGGTGGGAGGGCCTTTCCGCTTATCTTCATGGTCGTCTCCTAAACGAGTTCCGCAACCACCGGCGCAGACTCTGGCTTCAGAGTGCTGACCGCCTGCTTGATTGCGCTCACAACGCGATCCACTTCGTCATCGCGCAGTTCCGGATAGATGGGCAACGAGAGAACTTCGCGCGCGGCACGTTCTGCCTCAGGCAACGATCCTTCTTCATAGCCAAGCTCTGCGTACATCGGCTGACGGTGCAGCGGAATCGGATAGTGAACAGCCGACTCAATGCCCTGCTCCTTCAGCAGCTGCTGCAGCGCATCACGCTGCGGAACGCGGATCGTGTACTGATGGAAAACGTGCGTACGCCCAGGAGCGGCCTGCGGCAGAACAATCTCTTCCACATCGGCCAAACCTTCGCTGTAACGTGCTGCACGCTCAGCGCGCTTCGTGTTCCACGTATCCAGGTGAGGCAGCTTCACGCG
The DNA here is from genome assembly GCF_900102185.1 of Terriglobus roseus. Taxonomy (NCBI): domain Bacteria; kingdom Pseudomonadati; phylum Acidobacteriota; class Terriglobia; order Terriglobales; family Acidobacteriaceae; genus Terriglobus; species Terriglobus roseus. Next base: position 2,349,349 of record NZ_LT629690.1, read on the forward strand.
CAACAGCGCGGCCTGCAGCTCGTCCAGGCGGCTGTTCCATCCCAGGAATTCGCTGCGATACTTCTTGGCGCTGCCGTGTGCGCGAGCCATGCGGAGATACTGAGCCTTTTCCGCATCACGCGTAACGATCATGCCGCCATCGCCGTAAGCGCCGAGGTTCTTGCTCGGGAAGAACGAGATGCAGCCATAATCGCCGAAAGAGCAGACCGGAGCGCCGTCATAACGCGCACCCAGAGCCTGAGCCGTATCACCGATAAGCGCCAAACCAAACTTTGTGGCGAATGCACTGATCGCCGTGATGTCCGCAGCCTGACCATACAGATGAACAGCAATCACCGCCTTGGTTGCCGGCGTTACCAGGGACTCAAGCAGCTCCGGATTCATCGTGTACGTGATCGGATCAATGTCGGCAAATACCGGGGTTGCTCCCAGCAGGCTCACCGTGTCCGAAGTCGCCACGAAGGTAAACGCCGGAACAATAACCTCATCGCCAGGGCCAACGCCTGCAGCCTTGAGCGAGAGCAGAAGCGCATCGGTTCCCGACGCAACACCCACTGCATAGCCCACGTTGCAGTACTCGGCCATTTCCTTTTCCAGAGCAGCAACCTCCGGACCAAGAATGAAGTGCTGATGCTGCAGCACACTCTCTATCGCCTTACCGATTCCATCGCGCAGCGAATCGTATTGCCTCTGCAGATTCAGCATCCGTACCGTTTCCATTCCTGTCCCCCATTCGTAGGTGTAGATCACCTTGCTCCCATGCTGTTGCACGTCGGCGGCCAGATCAGGAATCACGCAGATGGGCGGGTTTTCGCCGAAATTCAGGCAGATACGGCCTTTGCAACGCCCTGCCGGGAGCGATCACACAATGCAAGGGTTTGCATACTTTTCGCGCGCATCGGCAGTCGACTTCAGCGGTTACGCAACCTCCCTGGAAGCCATGATCCGGCGCTTTCCTGCAATTCATTGGGACTTTACATGCAGATGCGCCGTGTCTCCCCCTGTTTCTCCAATGGCATGGCAAATGCAATTGCGTTAGTGCGAACCAGTCAACACACGCTTAAGGAGTGCATGAGGATGGCACGTTATCTAATTACGGGAGTCGCCGGTTTTATCGGTTCCTCTCTTGCCCACCACGTGTTGCAGCAAGGCCATGAAGTTATTGGCATCGACAATCTAGTGGGCGGCGATGTCCATAATCTGGATGACATCATTCGAGACATCGACTTCCGCGTGATAGACATCAACGAGACGCTTCGGCTGCGCGAGTGCTGCCGCGGTGTCGATTATGTTCTCCACCAGGCCGCCTTGGCATCTGTGCCACGGTCCATCCGCGAGCCTCAGGTTACGCACGTGGCCAACGTCGACGGAACGCTCAGCGTCCTGATCGCCGCGCGCGATGCCGGCGTAAAGCGTGTTGTCTATGCTGCATCCTCTTCCGCATATGGCGATAAGTCCTCTCACCCAAAGAATGAAGACATGATCCCCTCGCCTCTCTCGCCGTACGCGGCGCAGAAACTGGCGGGTGAGTATTACGTCAAGAGCTTCTGGCACGTCTACGGACTGGAAGGCGTCTGCCTCCGCTATTTCAACGTCTTCGGACCCCGTCAGGGTTCTGACTCGCCTTACTCGGGCGTCATCGCGAAGTTCGCCTCTGAAATTCTGAAGGGCAACACTCCGCTGATCTTCGGCGACGGCAACCAGAGCCGCGACTTCACCTATATCGACAACGTCGTATCGGCCAACATGCTGGCATGCATGGCCCCAGCACAGGACGTTTCAGGACGTGTCTTCAATGTAGGCACTGGCCAGAGCCACTCCTTGAATCAGACGTATGAGCTGATGGCACACTATCTCTCCTTCAAGAAGGCGCCGCTCTACACGGCACCGCGCCTGGGCGATGTGCTGCACTCTGAGGCGGATCTGACGCTGTCGCGCAAGACGCTCGGATACGAGCCGCTGCACAGCTTCAAGGACGGCCTTGCCAAGACAGTGGGATGGTTCCTGGAGCAGGAAGCCTCCGCAATTACAAAGTCCACCCAGTATCGAATGGTGGGCTAACCCCGCAGTAAATTCATCAACGAAAGGCATACCAGCTATGTGCGGAATCGTGGGTTACATCGGTACCAAACCAGTAGTTCCAGTCATCCTGAATGGACTGAAGCGGCTGGAATATCGCGGTTACGACTCGGCTGGCATCGCGCTGGGTGGAGGGGAGAGTGGACTCTCCATCCGGCGCGCTTCGGGCAAGCTTCGCAACCTCGAAGCTCTGCTTGCAGATGATCCTCTACGTGGTGATTACGGCATCGGTCACACGCGCTGGGCAACGCATGGCCGTCCGTCTGAGACCAATGCGCACCCGCATCGTGACTGCTCAGGCTCGCTCGTCGTGGTCCACAACGGGATCATTGAGAACTACCGTGCGCTGAAAGAAGAACTCTCCGCACAGGGCCATGTCTTCCTGACCGAGACTGACACCGAGATCATCGCTCATCTCATCGAAGAGGAAAACACCGTTGCGCGTTGCAACGAGGATATTGATATCCCGTTGGAAGAAGCCGTGCGCCGTGCAGTGCTCAAACTCACAGGTGCATTCGCCATCGGCGTCATCTCGCATGAAGACCCGGGCAAGCTGGTCGCAGCGCGCAGCGGACCTCCCGCCATCGTCGGCTTTGGCGATAACGAATACTTCCTCGCCTCTGACGTTCCGGGTATCCTGCATTACACCCGCGAGATCGTCTTCCTTCAGGACGGTGACCTTGCCGTTCTGACAAAGTCCGGCGTCCGCTTCTCCAACTTCGAAGGAAAGCCCATCGTCCGATCGCCGCAGCATATCTCGTGGGATCCGGCACAGGCAGAAAAGAACGGCTACGCACACTTCATGCTCAAAGAGATTTACGAGCAGCCCCGTGCCGTGCGTGACACGCTTGCAGGTCGACTCTGCAATGCATCCGGTGTCATTGAACTGCCTGAGATCAACGTAAGCCCCGAGACATTCCAATCGGCACAGCGAGTCCTTATCGCATCCTGCGGCACCAGCTGGCATGCAGGTCTTGCTGCAAAGTTCCTTTTGGAACGCATGGCCCGCATCCCCGTGGAAGTGGATTACGCCAGCGAATTCCGGTATCGCGATCCGCTCGTAAGCGGCAGCGACATCGGTTTGCTCATCAGCCAGTCCGGTGAAACCGCAGACACGCTCGCCGCACAGGCAGAGATGATTGCAAAAGGCTCGCAGACCGTAGCTATCTGCAACGTAGTCGGAGCTGCGCTTACTCGCAAGGCCGTCGGCACCATCACGACCAATGCGGGGCCGGAAATTGGCGTGGCCAGCACCAAGGCATTCACCGCACAACTGGCTGCATTGCTCGCATTCAGCTTGTACGCAGCGCAGAGCCGCGGAACCATGACTCCCGAAGAGATCCAGGCACTGTCGCAAGACCTGCTGAAGCTTCCGGCACTCATGGAGACCGCACTCCGTTCCTGCCAGCCCGTTTGCGAATCTCTTGCAGAGATCTTTGCGAACGCAAGCGACTTCCTCTTCCTGGGACGTGGCATCCACTACCCCATCGCTCTGGAAGGCGCGTTAAAACTGAAGGAAATCAGCTACGTTCACGCAGAAGGCTATCCCGCAGGCGAGATGAAGCACGGACCCAACGCGCTTGTCGATGAGACACTGCCCGTCGTCTGCGTAGCCACCAAAGACATTCACGATCCCACCAGCGTACTGAAGTACGAAAAGACCCTAAGCAACATTCAAGAGGTCACTGCACGCGGTGGACGTGTGATCGCGATCGCTGTGGAGGGCGATAACGAGATCGCGAAGCTGGTCGAGCACACCATCTATGTGCCGCAGGCTCGCGAAGTACTACTGCCGCTGATTGAAGTAATTCCGCTGCAACTGCTCGCTTACCACATCGCGGTAAAGCGCGGTTGCGACGTAGATCAACCAAGGAACCTCGCAAAGAGCGTCACGGTTGAATAAGTTCACCGCGCGTGGGGAGTGCAGCGTGCAACAACGCTGCACTCCCCACATTTTTTGTGCGCGGATTCAGATGCATCGAACGACACACAAAGAATGATCCGCACAAAGTAGAGATCGTGGATCACGCGGCAAAGCATTCAGCGAAACACAAAAGAGCGGCATGTCATCTGACATGCCGCTCCTGTTTGTACGGGCAAGTAGGTTTTAGAACAGAATTCGACCACCCACCTGAATGATGCGGTTATCACCACCCGTTCCGGTTACCTTGCCAAAGTTCGCGTTGTTCATGGTAGCCGTTGGAGTGCCAAGGTTGGTCAGGTTAAACACGTTGCGGAACTCACCGCGCAGCTGAAAGCGCAGCTCGTGATAGATGCTGAAGTCGCGGAACAGCGATGCATCCACGTTCCGATACCCCGGTGCATCAAGCGTGTACGGACGCGTATTGCCAAGCAGATTCAACGGCCCAAGTCCTGGGCAGCCACTGGTACCGGTGATGCAATACGCACTCGTATCAAACCACTGGTTCATCGCGGTCACACGCGATCCATTGTTTGGCAACACACGCTCAACCTTGCCCGGAACCACGCTGGGACGGTTATTTCCGTTGCCCGAGTTGTAGTTATCCGTGCCCGTGGTCACAGTAAATGGCTGGCCGCTATTCGCCGTCCAGATGGCGGTAATCTTCCATCCATTCAGTGCATTCCGAACGAAGAAGTTATAGCTGCTGAAGTAATCCGGCTCCCACACAAACGACGCCGTCATCATATGGCGACGATCCTGATCCGAACGCTGCCGATACTCTAGCTGCGGATAGTTCGCGTCCAGAAACACGCCATTCGTACTTCCCGTGCTGTCCAGGAAGTTCGACTGCAGCGTCTTGCTCCACGAGTAGTAACCGCGAGCACTGATGTGCTTTACGATTCGCTGCTCGACCGATACCTGCAAACCGTTGTAATTCGAGTTCTGATTCGAACGGATGATCCACACATTGCTGTAGATCGGGTTCGCCGCAGAAGCTCCATACATGGCATTTAGAGGACGGCGGTTATTCACTGTTCCACTGGTATTGGCATAAGCGCATGTAAGTGCCGTATTCGTGCAGCTTGCACCACTACCACCCGTCGAATTGATATTGAACACCGGCCCGTTAATGTCGTTGTAGATGGGCGACTTGCGGTTATACGAACCCACAAAGTTGATCGACACCGCAGTGTTGCGCAGCAACTGGTGCTGCACGCCGAAGTTCACCTGCATGGCATACGGCCAGCGGAAGTTCGGATCGAACGCCACCACCTGGTTCAGTGGCAGGAACGTAGCCGTCTTGGTCGCGTAATTGAACACCAGGCCCGGATATGGATTCGTGCCTGACGGGAATTCTGTCGGATCGTTCTGATACGGATGCGTCAGCGAATTCACCTTCGCATAGCCGCTGTTACGCACGGCATACGGAGCATAGTTCGATGGATACTCCCACATGTTGCCGGAGATACCGCCGAAGAACAGACCCGCCGCTCCATGGAAAACCGTCTTGCCGTTGCCCATCGGATCGTAGGCAAATCCAACACGCGGCGACACATGGTTCATCGGCGAGAACACGCCGCCCTTCGGCACTCCCGGATCGCCTGGGAACAACATGCCAACAGGAGCAAGGTTCGATCCTGGTTTGCCCAGAATGCTCGCATTAAATGCATGCGACTGCACTCCAGGCGTGAAGTTCGTCTGCATCCTCTGCGGATCGGTCGGTGCCTGCTGGAAGTCATACCGGACGCCAAGGTTCAATGTCAGGTTCGGAAGGATCTTCCAGTCATCCTGCGCAAACAAACCGTAGCTATACCAGCTGGCGTTCGCATACAGTGGGGTGTCTTGGCCCATGCTTGCTGGGATACCCGCCATGAAATCAGACGTTGCATTGCCCGTCCGTTGGCCAATAGCCGTGCTGAAAGTGAAGGTTCCGTAGTTATTCAACAATGTCTGTTGGAAGTCCTTCTCCAGCCCCGCTTCACCACCCAGATAGAGTGAGTGCTTGCCAAGCGTTGTGCTGAATACATCACGAAGGCCATACACATTCGCGCCAGCCTTAGGTCCGGTAATAGCTTGTGCAAGAGTAAAGGGCATCACACCCCCTACCGAGATATTCGGGCGAGACGGTGTTCCCACTACGCCCAGGTCGGAGCCGAAGGCGGCCAGCGTGGAGGCGGGATTTGCTGTACGGCCACCGTACTGTCTTGTGTATGTAACCCAGAACTGATTGATTGATCGATTGCTGATCGTCCACGTATCCGCAATGCTGGCATTCTGCTGTTTGTTCTTATAGTCCGAATAGGTCCACTGCTGCGTGAAGGAATTATTATTCGTAGCGCCAGAGGTTACATTGGGCGAGATACGAACTCTGTAGTTCAGCAGAAAGTAAGAAAGTGTAAGGCGATGTGATTTAGATATTTGGTGGTCTGTCTTGCCAAGGTATTCCTCATTCTGCTCAGGAAGAGGAGCACGTGTCCTGTAAATATATGGCGTATCACCAAACGCAGCGGGCTGTCTGGGACCAAGATTCGCCTTGAGCCACTTCACAATATTGACAGCGGTGGGATCGACAGCTGGCAGCCTATTGCCCGCGTAGGGCGTCGAAGTCGTCGATGCGGCACCAGTCGTAGGCGAATAAATCGTCGGACGGCATACAAGGAAGTGAACTGCAGTATTCGCGGCAGTGGTTGGGTTAGACGTGCAGCTTGCCTGCTCCCCTGACGTGGGCAGGTTTTCGGAGAAGTCGCCGGCCATTTGGGCATCGCTTGGCAATGCACCCATAAAGTTTCCGCTCTGGATAAAGCGGAATCCGCCAAAGCTCGCAAAGAAGAAATCCTTATCCTTACGAATGGGTCCGCCGAGCGTAGCGCCGAAACGATGCTGGTTATATGCATTTTTTACGCTTGAGTTATGCGCGTTCGCATTGAAGTTACGATCGCGGAAGAATTCGAATACGGAGCCATGGAACTTGTTCGTACCACTCTTGGTCACGATGCTGACCACGGCTGAAGAATAACGACCCAACTGCGCGCTGTAGTTATTGGTGACCACATTGAACTGGTTCACCGCATCTGGATTCGGCACTTGGTTACCGGTATTACGCAGGCCCGTCATATTCAACGTGCCATCCAGGTAATACGAAGTCTGACCCACAATGCTATCCGGCGCGCCGTTCACAATCACGTGCAGTTCCTGGTAGCCCAGGTTGTTCACCGTCTGCACGTTCTGAACACCCGGCACCAACTGCAGCAGACGAGTCACATCACGGTTGACCAGCGGAAGGTTATCAATCTCGCGATTCTCCACCGTGTTTCCCAGCGTAGAGTTCGCCAGATTCACAAGCGGTGTGTCCGCTGTCACTTCCACTGTCTCTGCGCCGCCGCCCGCCGTAACGGTCAGCTTCAGTTCAGCAGACTCAAGCACGCTCAGGGTTACGCCAGTCTGTTCCAGCGTCTTGAAACCTGGAGCATTGACGACAACCTTGTACGAACCTACCGGAAGGAATTCCTGGCGGTAGCTACCGTCGGCCTTCGTCTGAAAGGTACGTGTAAAGTTCGTCTGTGTATTCGTCAGCGTGATCGACGCATTAGGAACAACGGCGCCGTCCGCATCCACCACCGTACCGGAAAGAGTCGCGGTACTGAGCTGGGCAGAAGCAGACAGCGTGCATGCCAATGACAGCACACATGCAGCAATTGGGATTCGTGACCGATTCGTCATCTGGGTATTTCCTCCGGAAGCGCTTCCCATCACGAAAGCGATTCCGAATTCGGAACCGTTTCCATTCGCGATGGTTGGACCACGGAATATAAACAGATTTTCGAAAAGCTTTGCAACAGGTTATGTGCGGAAATCTGTCACTTTGTCGCTATTTGCGGCGAAAAGGTCCACTGAAACGTTTCAGCATCGGTGAGACCTGTCCTACACGTTTCGGAAACGCTACCGATAAAGCTGTCGGTACATCTCCCGATTGCGCAGAATGCTCTGCACGTACTCGCGTGTCTCCGTATACGGAATCGACTCCACAAACTCCGGCAGGTCCTTGTAATTCCCTTCACCCACCCAGTTCCGCACCGGCACATCGCCAGCGTTATACGCTGCCAGCGCGTACTCCGGCGTGTTGTTCCACCGACCCAGCACCTCACGCAGATTCATCGTGCCCAGCTTCAGATTGGTCGACGGATTCAGAAGCATCGGCGCGGTGAACTTCTTAATCCCCGCACGCTTCGCTTCCTGCTTGCCAACGCCGGGCAGCAACTGCATCAATCCCATCGCATTCGCACGCGAGATCGCGCCCGGATTAAACTCGCTCTCCTGGCGGATCAGCGAAGCCACCAAATAAGGATCAAGCCCCTGCGCCTCTGCGCTGGCCGTCAGGTCGCTCCAATAAGGACGCGGAAACAGCAGCGTCCAATACTCAGTCGGCACTTCGCTCACTGGCAACGTATACAAACCGGAACCGCTGCGCTTCACCGCCTGCAACGCGCGCACGTTCTCGCCATAGCTGGAGTAGATCTCAGCTTCCGCCAGCGCGCCCCACTGCGACGCCGTTCCACTCGCCTGAATCTCAGGCCCGATGTATTCATTCAGCGCGGCATTCGCCAGCAGCCGTGCCTTAATCAGATGCGGATCATTCTCCGGCAACGCTGCCACCAGCGTCGGCGCCGGCGGTGTCTTCACATAACCCAACGCATCCGCAGGTGTCGTCAGCGTCTGCGTTCCCATCTGCTGCAACTGCTGCCGCGCCAAATTGGCATAGTAGTAGTTGCGATAGGTATTTGAGAGCACCGTGAAGTAGTTCGCAGCCTGCGCCGGATTCTTCTCAACATCACGCAGCAAACGGCCGCGCCAATACAGCGCAGTAGGCACTTCCTGTCCTAAGGGGAAGCGCATGATCTGCTCATCCATCAGGCGTGCAGCCTCTGGATAGTTCCGCAAACGGTAGTTCAACCAAGCCGACCGCCAGTGCGCACTCGGCGCATAGGTGCTGTTCGGAAACATCTCAAACAGCTTCCCGTAGTGCGCAACCGCCTGCGTCGAGTCCCGTTTGATCAGATACATATTGCCGCCGGAATACAGCGCCTCTTCCAGCCAACGACTCTTCGGGAAGCGCTGCTCCATCTGCTGCAAAATCGACGCGTGCCCCGCGGTATCGCCTTCGTTACGCGAAATCTCCGCCAGGATATAAAGCTTCAGAGCTGCACTGTCATCGCCCGTATCCGGCAGCTTCTCTGCATCACGCCGCGAAAGATGCTTCAACTTCAAATCGCAAACTGCACCATAGATGTCCAACGCATCACGATCCGCCTGCGACAGCGATGGATCATTCTTAATCGCGTCGTACTCCGCGCCCGCCTCGCCATAGCGCTTCGCATTGAATAGCGCATCCGCATGCAGCTTGCGCTCACCCGCCGTGGGGCCAGCATTCAGTTGCTGCAGCGCCAAACGCGACTGCTGCGCTTCAGGCGAAAACGGCAACCGCACAAAGATCTGCCGATAGATCGACACCGCAGCGGCCGTATCACCAGCCATCTGGTGCGCCTTCGCCTCAGTAATCAGATAGTCAGCACTCTGCGCCTTCGGCTGCCCCATCAGAATCGCCAATGCCCGTAGCGCGTTATTCGCATCGTTATTTAAGAGATAAGCATTCGCCAGCGTCACCGGCGCACTCGCCACAAAGATGCTCGCCGGATACTTCTGCGCAAAATTCGTCAGCAGAGTAATGGCCGTAGAAGCATCACGATTATTCAGCGCCGACTGCGCCGCAAGATAATCGGCATAATCACGCAGCGCACTTCCCTGCGCCGCAGCTTGTTTGTATGCACTTACTGAATCGCCATAGCGACGATCCGCGGCATACGCATGTCCCATCGCCAGATACGCTGCTGCAGCACCTTCTCCCGGATGCGCGCCCGCATAGTTCTGTACACCGGCAAACGCGGCCGTCGAACGTCCAGCAGCCAACTGCTGCGCCATCGGTCGCAGCGTCGAGCTCTCAACAAACGCAGTATGCAGTGTCTTCGACTGAACGGTCGGCTCCGAGACCACACGAGTCGTCTTCGCATGCGTTCCACTTTTCAGCGCATGGCTACTCGAAGCCTTGCTGCTCTTCGCATGACTCGTGGTGGACTTGCTCTTCGCAGTCGAACTCGTCTTTGCCGAGCTATGTGTCGACGAGGCAGTCGAGTGCGTTGCCTTTTTCTTCTGCGCCGCGGCATGCACCGCGTCCGCAAACACCAAAGGCAAAGACAAAACCGCAACAGCGGCCAAAGCAGAACCGGATCGGAAGAAAACCCTCACGTTACCACTCTAGGATGCAGAAGCCTCTTCGAGCCTCAACCCACACAATTTGGACGAACCAAGCAAGGTAACGACCCGCAATTCCGCTCTTGTGGTTTTGCCTCAAGGGTTTATCTCGCGCGCACCCATCGCGTTTCGATTACACAGCCCGAGTCGCCATTTCGCGTCACGCGATTTGAAGAACAATCCCCGAGCAAAGGCCCTTTGGTACAGTGGGGGAGTTTTGCCCCTTCAATAACATCAAAAAAAATCTGGTAGGAGTTAAAAGTTCCCCCATGTCTCAGTCGTACGTTAATAAAGTCGTCTACGGAAAAGCTCTCTCAGTTCTGGCACTCGCGCTTAGCCTGGCGCCCGCTTCCTTCGCGCAAGATGCTGTTGTTACAGCCCTGAAGCAGAAGTACCGCCTCTCCGAGATCAACTCGCAGGGAGTCGTCGCAAACCCTGGAACTGTATTGACGATTGAGGCAGACGGCATCAATGCCGAGCCCTACCCCACCATGATCACGTTCGAGAATCCGGTAGTAGACGGGCAGGTGAAGCAACGTTCCAAGGGCCTCGGCTTCCTCAAGAGCTCGAACCTGCAGATCCTACAGCCAGGCCAGAAGGTGTACATCACCAAGATCAATGACAGCTCCGACGCCAAAGAAGATTCGCTGAAGGTCACCATCCTGACCACCGACGCTGTTCTGGCCACATTCGGCAGTGGATACGGCCAGTACCGCACTTCCAAGCGCTACTCCACCACACTGGCATTCAAGCTCCCCGCCGGAACCCTTGCTCACATGTCCCCGGAAGACGCCGCAAAAACGATCGAAGCAGTCCTCTCCGTAAATCAGGGAGATCAGGTGCGTGCGCGCGATTCCGGTACCGTTGCGCGCTCATGCGAACCGCATTGTGCTGTTTCCACCACCACAGGCACCGTCGTCGGCAACGCAGTGGTCGCGCCCACCGCACCTGCAGCCGCTGCCCCAACCATCGGCCTCGGACAAACTCCGGAACAGGTAACCGCCATCCTGGGCGCGCCAAGCCAGATCATCGACCTCGGCGCAAAGAAGATTTACAAGTATCCCGACATGAAGATCATCTTCACCGGCGGCAAAGTCAGCGACGTGCAGTAGCTCTCCCGGCCTAATTACCGGCAGTATTCAGGGCACTTTCGCAAGAGAGTGCCCTGAATGCTTTCTGCAGGAATCCACACCCCAATCGCTAAAAAAATCAAGCCTAATTTCCCACCATCATTTCCACCTCACACAGGCGTAAAGTGAAATTTCGGTAGCTGTTCGGGCAACCTTTGTGAAACCACAAGAGCCCGCCACCGACCTGCACATCTGCCCTACATCTTGTGCTTGCGCCCACCCTCTGGGCAAGCTACAGTGTTCCTACTTCAGATGTCGCGCCACCCGCGTATGCCAAACAAGGCGCGCGCCTGGCGAAAAGAAAGCGTAAAATGGAAGGGGAGGCGGAAGCCCCTTTCGCACGAAATACAGGAGTCGCGCGCCCCCAAGAAACGCGACTCAGAACGGCGTCCATGCGGGCGCAAAAGCAAGGAGCCCCCATTGGCGACAACGGCACAAACAAGCCTCTCTGATATCACTCCCGGATTCCCCGTCCGTGACGAAACCCCTGTCATGCACGTGAAGAAGCGCAACGGCTCGCTAGAAGCCGTGGACGTAAACAAGATCGTCCGTGCTGTGCAGCGTTCGTCGCAGAGCCTTCCGCACGTCGATGCCATGCGCATCGCCTCCAAGACCATCGGCGGCTTGTACGACGGCGCCACCACGCGCGAGCTGGACGCCATCTCCATTGACACCGCGGCGTCGCTCATCGCGGAAGAGCCGCAGTACTCCAAGCTGGCCGCACGCCTGCTCCTGGCCACCATCTTGAAGGAAGTCGCCGGGCAGAACCTGCACTCCTTCTCGCAGTCCATTGAGTACGGTTTCCAGCAGGGCGTCGTTGGCCCCGCCGTGGCAGAGTTCGTCTCCGTCCACGCCCGCAAGCTGAACCACGCCATCGACGAGAACTTCTCGGACCGCTTCGAGTACTTCGGCCTGCGCACCGTGTATGACCGCTATCTGCTCCGCGATCCCCTCTCGCGCAAGGTCATTGAAACGCCGCAGCACTTCTTCCTGCGCGTGGCTTGTGGTCTGGCCGGTACGCCGCACGAAGCCATCGAGTTCTATCAGCTCATCGCCGCGCACGACTACATGCCGTCGTCGCCCACGCTCTTCAACAGCGGCACTAAGCATCCGCAGATGTCCAGCTGCTACCTGCACGATTCCCCGCAGGACTCGCTGGAATCCATCTACGACTCCTATAAGGACGTCGCTCTGCTGTCCAAGTTCTCCGGCGGCATCGGCCTCGCCTTCCATCGCGTCCGCAGCGAAGGTTCGCTCATCCGTGCAACGAACGGCCTCAGCAACGGCATCATCCCGTGGCTGCGCACGCTGGATTCGTCCGTTGCTGCCGTGAACCAGGGCGGCAAGCGCAAGGGCGCATGCTGCGTTTACCTGGAACCGTGGCACGCCGACATCGAAAGCTTCCTCGAACTCCGCGAAAACACCGGCGATCTTTCCCGTCGTACCTACAACCTGAATACCGCCAACTGGATCCCCGACCTCTTCATGAAGCGCGTGGACGAGGACGGCATGTGGTCGCTCTTCGATCCCAAGCTCGTTCCCAACTTCCCCGACCTCTACGGCGAAGAGTTTGAGCAGGCATACCTGCAGGCAGAAGAAGGCAAGATCTACCACCGCCAGGTGAAGGCACGCGACCTCTACGCCCGCATGATGCGTTCGCTCGCAGAAACCGGCAACGGCTGGATGACCTTCAAGGACGCCTGCAACGTCAAGAACAACCAGACCGGCGCACCCGGCAACGTGATCCATCTGTCGAACCTCTGCACAGAGATCACGGAAGTCACCAGCAAGGACGAAACCGCGGTCTGCAACCTGGGTTCCGTCAACCTGGGCCGCCACGTCAAGCTCGACGAAAACAACAACGTCGTCTTCGACTTCGAAAAGCTGGCCAACACCGTGCGCATCGCCGTGCCCATGTTGGACCGTGTCATCGACATCAACTTCTACCCCGTGCAGCAGGCCGCCAAGGCAAACAGCCGCTGGCGCCCTGTGGGTCTAGGTGTCATGGGTTTGCAGGACGTCTTCTTCCAGATGCGTCTTCCCTTTGACTCGCCCGAAGCACAGGCGCTGTCCACCAAAATTCAGGAAGAGATCTACTACTACGCCATGCTGGCCACCACGGAGCTTGCCGAAAAGAACGGCGCACACGCCAGCTTCGACGAAACCCGTCTCGCCCATGGCCAGTTCCAGTTCGATCTCTGGAAGGTCACGCCCTCTGAACCGGCACGTTGGGACGCGCTGCGTGAGCGCATCCTGAAGACCGGCGTACGCAACTCGCTGGTCATCGCGATTGCCCCCACCGCCACCATCGCTTCCATCGTCGGCTGCTACGAGTGCATCGAGCCGCAGATCAGCAACCTCTTCAAGCGCGAAACCCTCTCAGGCGAGTTCCTGCAGGTGAATCGCTATCTCATCAACGAGCTCAAAGCACTCGGCATGTGGAATGAAGAGATGCGCATGAAGCTCAAGATGAGCGAGGGTTCCGTCCAGAACATCGAAGAACTCACCGACGAGCTCAAGGCCATCTATCGCACCGTCTGGGAAGTCCCCATGCGTTCGCTCATTGACATGGCCGCGGCACGTAACGCGTACATCGATCAGGCGCAGTCGCTGAACCTCTTCAGCGAGTCGCCCAACATCGGCCGCCTCTCCTCCATGTACATGCACGCTTGGAAGAAGGGCCTCAAGACCACCTACTACCTGCGCTCGCGCCCCGCAACGAAGATTGCCAAGGCCACCGTGCAAAAGGGCTCCATGGTCGCAGCCACGCCGTCGCAGCAGTTGCAGAACGTCCCGGTGCCCACACCGGAACAGCAGCCGCTTGACGCCTCCGCTGCCATCGCCTGCTCTCTCGAAAACCCAGAGAGCTGCGAAGCCTGCCAGTAATCCGAGGGCGCTCCGTTCTTTCAACCGGAGCGCCTCCTCTTTAGTTCGTCATCCTGAGCGGAGCGCAGCGAAGTCGAAGGACCTGCATTCCCTTCACTCAGCCCGAAAACTTCCATCGTCCACGAGACACACTCAGCCGACGACACATTGCGAAGCAATGTCGAGAACAGTACGAAGTACCAGGAGAACCACCGATGTCCACCGAAACCCTCACGCACGGATCATCCGTTGCCGTTCCCGACACCATCCTCGATCCGGGCCTATGCCTCACGCTACGCCCCATGAAGTACCCGCAGTTCTACGACATGTTCCGCGACGGCATTAAGAACACGTGGACCGTGGAAGAAGTCGACTTCTCCACCGACCTGGTCGATCTGCGTGCCAAGATCACACCGGCTGAAATCCACACGATCAAGCGTCTCGTCGCCTTCTTCGCGACTGGAGATTCTATCGTGTCGAATAACCTCGTGCTCAACCTCTACAAGCACATCAATTCGCCGGAAGCGCGTCTATATCTCTCGCGCCAGCTCTACGAAGAGGCCGTGCACGTGCAGTTCTACCTCACGCTGCTCGACAACTACGTTCCCGACCCCAACGAGCGCGCTGAGGCCTTCGCCGCCGTTGAGAACATCCCCTCCATCAACAAAAAAGCCGACTTCTGCATGAAGTGGATGGACAGCATCCAGCAGCTCGACCACCTGTCCACCAAGGCAGACCGTCGCAACTTCCTGCTGAACCTCATCTGCTTCGCTGCCTGCATTGAAGGCCTGTTCTTCTTCGCAGCCTTCGCATATGTCTACTTCTTCCGCAGCAAGGGCCTGCTCCACGGCCTCGCCTCGGGCACCAACTGGGTCTTCCGCGACGAGAGCTGCCACATCGAATTTGCCTTCGAAGTCGTTCGCGTCGTCCGCGAGCAGGAACCCGACCTCTGGGACGCTCAGCTTGAAGACCAGATCCGCGAAATGATGGCCGAAGCCATTGACGCCGAAGCCCAGTTTGCAGAAGACCTGCTCTCCGGCGGCGTCGCCGGTCTCTCCGTCCGCGACATGCGCGCTTACCTCGGCTACGTGGCTGACTCCCGCCTCGTTCGCCTCGGCATCGAGCCGCACTTCAAGACGAAGAACCCCTTTTCCTTCATGGAACTGCAGGACGTGCAGGAGCTCACCAACTTCTTCGAGCGTCGCGTCTCCGCCTACCAGACCGCCGTCGGCGGCGAGGTTGCCTTCGAAGACGACTTCTAAACCACATCGCCCTCACAAATCACAAACGACAGAAGCTGCCACTTCCGGGCAGCTTCTGTCGTTTGCTTGACATCGAACATTACATATGAATGTCGATGAAGACAAACAATCCGACTCCGACTTCGATGTAGTCGATCCCACCCAGGCAGAGGCTGTCATCGAACAGAAGTCCCTTGGCGAGCGCATCCGTCGCCTGCGCATGAAGCGCTCCATGGGCCTTGTAGAACTCGGCAAAAAAACAGACCTCTCTGCATCCTTTCTCTCCCAGCTTGAAACCGGTCGCGTCGTTCCCACCGTACGCAACCTCGCCCGCATCGCCATGGCCTTCCAGAAGGACCTCTCCTACTTCTTCCGCGACGAAGCCCCCATCACCTTCCGCATCCTTCGCCGCCAGGAACGCGTCCGTCTGCAACGCAGCACAAACGCCAACGCAAACTTCGTCACAGACAGTCTCTCCGCCCTCATCTCTGACGGCAGCATGCACCCCTGCATCGCAGACTTCCGCGCCTCCGGTGAAGAGATCACCTTCCAGCCTCGCCCCTTCGAAGGCGTCGAATTCACACTCGTCATGGAAGGCCGCCTGACCCTCGTCTCAGAAAACGAAACGCGCACGCTGGAAACCGGCGACGTCGCATGGATCGACGCCGTCCGCCGCCGTCGCTACACCTGCGAGGCAGGCCAGACCGCACGCGCCATGTTCATCACCCGACACCGCCGCAACTAACCTGCATCTGCAAGACCCACACCACAACAAACCCCTATCTGCGAGACACTGAAGAGGTGTCCGCATCTTCAAATCCGTGGTCGCCACTCCCTTCTGCATGGCGCACCCGCGCGTTCGCAAATCCCGGCAGCATCCTGCTCGAATCCTCGTTGCCCTCCGCCACGGAGCACACCTCGCTGCTCTTTGAAGACCCCATCGAAATCCTCACGGCCAACACGCCGAACGATCTCCCCACACTCTTCGCAGCTCTCGAAGCCGCATCGCAAAACGGCCATTGGGTCGCCGGATGGATGGCCTACGAAGCAGGCGCACACTTCCTCCAACTCCCCCCGCGCGCCACGTCAGGCCCCATCGCCATCTTCGGCATCTATCGCCAACCGCAAGCCTTCGATCACACCGCGCAACACGAACGTGAAACAACACCACAAACCCAGCCACTACAACTAGCGCTGATGCCCACCATCACGCCAGCGCAATACACAGCAGCCATCAACCGCATCCAGCGATGGATCGCCGCAGGCGACACCTACCAGGTCAACTTCACCAACCCACTCACCTCACCCTGCACACACACACCGCAGCAGGTATACGACGCCCTGCACGCGCAACAGCCATGCAGCTTCGGCGCCATCCTCAACCTGCTCCCCAACAGCACCATCCTCTCCTTCTCACCCGAGCTTTTCTTCAACGTCGACGCCGCAGGCAACATCGCCACACGCCCCATGAAAGGCACATCTCCGCGCAGCGCCAACGCCGAAGAAGACCAAGCGCTAGCCGAAGCCCTGCAACACGACGAAAAGAATCGCGCCGAACACGTCATGATCGTCGATCTCCTGCGCAACGACATGAACCGCATCTGCCGCATCGGCAGCGTTCACGCAGCCAGCCTCTTCGACATCGAAAGCCTCCCCACGGTTCACCAGATGACCTCCACCATCCGCGGACAGTTGCCAGCGAAAACACCGTGGTCCGAAGTCTTCCGCGCACTCTTCCCCGGAGGCTCCATCACCGGCGCGCCCAAGCGCCACACCGTCGAACTCATTCAAAAACTCGAAGCATCCCCACGCGGCGTCTACACCGGAGCCATCGGCTATTTCGCACCCGACCGCAGCGCCTGCTTCAACATCGCCATCCGCACCGCCGTCCTTGAAAACAACACACTCACACTCGGCGCAGGCGGAGGCATCGTCGCAGACTCCACAGCCGCCTCCGAATACCGCGAGATGCTGCTCAAAGCCTCATTCGTGCAGCGCGCATCGCAACCCATCCAACTCATCGAAACCATGCGCGCGGAGACCAACAACATCGCGCTCCTGCAACATCATCTGCAACGCCTGCAATCCTCAGCAGAAGCACTCGGCTTCACCTGCAACACCAGGCAGATCGAAGCCAGCATCCACGCAGCCATCAACAAAACAACACCACAACGCGTGCGCCTCCTGCTGCACCGCAACGGCGAAACAGAAATCACCCTCGCTCCAGCACCCGCATGGCCGCAGCAACTGCGCCTTCGCCTAAGCCACCAACAAACACGCGCAGACAGCCCACACCTGCGCCACAAAACCACCTTCCGCCCCGAATACCAGCCAGAGCTCGAAGCCGCACTCACCAACGGCTTCCACGACACACTCTTCCTCAACACCGCAGGCGAAGTAACAGAAAGCTGCATCGCCACACTGCTCGCAAAGATCGACGACCACTGGTTCACACCACCGCTCTACAGCGGTGTCCTCCCCGGCGTCTATCGCGAACAACTCATCGCCACCGGCCTGCTCACAGAGCGCACCATCACCCTCGACGACCTGCGCAACGCCACATCCATCGCGCTCTGCAATGCCCTGCGAGGCATCGCCCCCGTCACTTCCCTGCAACTTCCCGACGGCGAAATCATCCATTGGAAGTCCCCCTCGGACCTGCCATCCCTCCCTGCGTGATAGAACCGAAAGGGCAACATTCTTAAGCACAACGCTTAAGCAGAACGCCCAAAGCAAAACGAACGACCCCGCGCCCTGAGCCTCTGAACAACTACAGGCCCGGCGCAAGTACGAAAGGAAAGTTTTTTGGAAGCAGCAATCGCAGTCGCCGCCATTCAGGCCATCGCCATCGCCGCGGCCCTGTGGCTCAGCGCACGCCATCGCCTGCTCGATCGCGGCCTGCCTTACCTCGTCTCGCTCGCGGTCGGCGTTCTTCTTGCGACAGCATTGCTGCACATCCTTCCGGACTCCATTGAGACGCTCGGCAACACACCCGCGCTCTGGCTCGTCTTCGCTGGAACGCTCTTCGCCATGTTCTGCTTCGAGCGCATCTTCGCCACGGTCACAGGCCACCCTGTAGAAACACCCGCCGCAGGCGAATCCGATTGCGGTCCGCACCACCACCACGGCTCGCGCCCGCTCTCGCTTATCTTCGGTGGCACACTGCACAGCTTCGTCGATGGCGTAGCCGTCGCCGCTGCCTTCCACACCGGCCGACGCATCGGTTGGCTCACCGCCGTCGCCATCACCCTGCATGAAGTCCCGCATCGCATGGGCGACTACGCCTTGCTCACGCACCTCAAGGTAGGCCGAGGCCGCGCCATCCGCCTCATCACCATCGTCGGCGTCGCAGCGCTGCTCGGCGTGGCACTCGTCCTCGCGGCAGGCCATCTGCAGCTCGGCGGAGCAGTCTCCGCAACAGACTGGCTACTCCCCATCAGCGCCGCCAGCTTCGTCTACATCGCCATGGTCAACCTCATGCCGGAACTCGCCAGCGAAGCCACCCTCAGCGGCGTCCTCCTGCAACTCCTAAGCATGCTCGGCGGAGCCACCCTCGTGGCCCTCATCATCCGCCTCCCCGGCGCATAACCCATAACGACCACCAAAAGTGATCGCCACTTGAAGTAAGTGGCTAGCCTTGTCGCGCTCGCCTGTAAAAACCATCAGTTGTTCGTTGAAATACGGACCGCTAGCGTTTCCGTGAAGGGACGGAAACCCAATGGCGACATCGAAGACGAAAGCAAGCGCGACTCCTGAACCGGCAGTTGCAGGCACCCCGAACATCCTTCCTCGACCTGACTTTCATTTCCCCGGCGAAATCGGCCGCACCTATCTCGACTCCGATCCCGCGCAATTCCCCAAGCCCGTGCAAGCGCCCGAAGGCGCGCCAAACATTCTGCTCATCCTGATTGACGACTGCGGCTTCGGTGAGTTCGGCACCTTCGGCGGAGGAATCCCCTCGCCCACCATGGATCGTCTTGCTGCGGAAGGTCTTCGCTACAACCGCTTTCACACCACCGCTCTTTGCAGCCCTTCCCGCGCAGCGATGATTACCGGTCGCAATCATCACTCCGCTGCCTTTGCAGGCATCACTGAGATTGCCACCGGCTACGACGGCTACACCTGCATCCTGCCAAAGAGTTGCGGCAGTGTTGGTGAGGTCCTCCGTCAGAACGGATACATGACCGCATGGGTCGGCAAGAATCACAACACACCCACATGGGAGACCAGTGCCGTAGGGCCATTCGACCGTTGGGCCAATGGTCTTGGCTTCGACTACTTCTATGGCTTTAACGCAGGTTCCATGGATCACTGGGAGCCCATACTTTACGAGAACCGCAACCTGGTTCCGCGCTCCACAGATCCCAATTACCACCTCACCGTAGACATTGCGGATAAATCCATTGCTTGGGTCAGGCAGGCCACAAGCATTGCCCCCACTCGCCCCTTCTTTCTCTACGTTGCGCCGGGCGCCACGCATGCTCCGCACCACGTCCCCAAGGATTGGATCGATAAGTTCAAAGGCCAGTTCGATGAGGGCTGGGACAAATACCGCGAACAAACACTCGCGCGCCAAAAGAAACTTGGCGTCGTTCCTAAGGACACCAAACTCACCGAACGCTCCAAAGGTCTTCCTGCGTGGGACTCCCTCAATGCAGATCAGAAGCGCCTCTACGCGCACATGATGGAAGTCTTTGCAGCATATGCCGCACACTGCGACCACGAGCTTGGTCGCGTAGTCGATGCCGTAAAGCAACTCCCCGGCGCTGACAACACGTTGATCATCTACATTGCCGGCGACAACGGATCAAGCGCTGAAGGCGGCCTGGAAGGTTCCATCAGCGACAACATGTTCTTCAACGGCTTCGCTGAGAAGTGGCAAGACAACATCAAGGTCATTGATGAATTAGGTGGCCCGAAGCACTTCAACCACTTCCCTGCCTCATGGGCGCACGCCATGAACGCACCTTTCCAGTGGACCAAGCAGGTCGCCAGTCACTTCGGTGGCACGCGGAACCCGATGATCGTCTCATGGCCCGCCCGTATCAAAGATAAAGGCGGTGTGCGGTCGCAGTTCCTTCACATCATCGATATCGTCCCAACGATTTACGAGGTATGCGGTATCACGCCTCCACGTGAATTGAATGGTGTGCAGCAGCGACCCATTGAAGGTGTAAGCTTCGTCTCCACATTTGGCGATGCAAAAGCCGAAGCTGTTCGCAAGACGCAGTACTTCGAACTCGCATGCAATCGCGGTCTTTATCACGACGGATGGATGGCTTCCTCTCCTTCGTTCGTGCCCTGGGAGCCAAATCGTGGCGGCTGGGATTTAGATAAAGCTCCGTGGGAGCTCTACAACATCGAAGAGGATTTTTCGCAGGCCAACGACCTGGCTGAAAAGTACCCTGACAAGCTGAGACAACTACAGGACCTGTGGTGGGTTGAAGCCTCGAAATACAACGTCATGCCGCTTGATTGGCGCGGTACCGTCCGCATGGATGGAGAGGCCATGGGGCGTCCAAGCCTGACCGCCGGACGCAACAAGATGACCTACTATCCCGGCACCATCGGGCTCCCCGATGCTGCGTCGCCGTCCATGATCAACAAATCGTGGACCATCAGCGCAGACATCGAACTGCTCGACGACAAGACGAGCGGCATGGTTGTCACTCACGGTGGATTCGAAGGTGGCTATGGCCTTTACCTTCGCGACAATGTTCCAACCTTCGTCTACAACGTGCTGGTTGATCGTCCGACATTTACAGCGAAGGCTCCGCTCCCCAAAGGCAAAACAAAACTTGTCGTGGATTTCGCTTACGACGGTGGCGGCAAGGGCAAGGGTGGAAAGATCACCATGTCCGCCAACGGAAAGAAAGTAGCCGAAGGCCGCATCGAGAGAACCATCCCGATTCGTTTCACGATGAACGAAGGTCTGGATATAGGTTGCGACATCGGTTCGCCCGTCGACTTCACCTACGAGATGCCCTTCGTCTTCACCGGCAAGATCGAAAAAGTAACCATCGAACTCCAGCCCAAAGCCACCGCTTAGAAATCAAGCGATGATGATCTTGCTTTCCTTCTGACGGCTAGTCGCCAATCTCGCCGTCAGCGGCTTGACACGATCCTGTCAAGCCCCACACCGACTCAACCTCAACAAACCACAAGAAATAGAGTTGGCATGGTATTTCCGCCAACGCTCTAGAATAGAAACAGCAGAGAAAAGGGCCGCGTCCAAGCGCGACCCTAACTCGTTTAGAAAGACGATTTTGCCCCTAAACCCAATGGGCAGACGATTTTGCAGCCACCCAAGCCGTAACCCCAATAGAAAGACGATTTTAGAAAAACAGGGGGGAGGGGAGGTATACCACGCACCCCATCAGATTCCACAAACTTCATTGCAGAATTCCGTGCAAATCTGGTCAAAATCTGACATAATCGTAGGGTTGGTCTGAAACATCGGACCCGGCATCAGGAGATCGTCATGGCAAAGGTATGCCCCATCACCGGCAAGCGTCCGATGAGCGGAAATAAAGTGTCGCACGCGAACAACAAGACGCGTCGTCGCTGGGAGCCGAACCTTCAGTGGAAGCGCATCTGGGTTCCCTCCGAGAAGAAGTTTGTGCGTATGCGTGTTTCAGCACGTGGTCTGCGCACCATTAACAAGATCGGCGTTGAGGCCGCTCTGCTCCAGGCGAAGGGATAACACACAAACATGCGTACCCTCATTAAGCTCGTCTCCTCTGCTGGCACCGGCCACTTCTACACCACCAGCAAGAACCCCAAGACCACCAGCGCCAAGCTGGAGTTCAAGAAGTACGATCCGGTCGTGCGCAAGCACGTTCCCTACCGCGAAGCCAAGATCTAACTGCTCTTCGCTACTCGTACCAGGAAACTGATGCCGCGAAACCGAATGGTTCGCGGCATTCGTGTTTCTACCTCAGCTCTGCTCCGAGATCGCCAACACTCATAACGACGACCGTCATCCTGGCCAGTCGCAATGCCCGCGCAAACAGACAGGTTGCCCCTGACCAACCGGAAATACTGCACCACCAAGGCGACACAAGCTGCCAGTTTGCATCTCACGGTAATGACACCGCGCTATCCCCCAGCACGAAGCGGTTGGTTCAGGAGGTCCTTTCGGATGCGAGCATCTGTCCGTTCCCTTGCACTCTGCGCCACACTTTCCATCGGCCTGCTTGCAGGCTGCCATTCGAACGATGCCAGTGCAACTGGCGCAACCACAGTCCGCGTGCCCGACGGCACCACACAGGTCATACCTGCTGGCCAGGCACTTCCTGTCGGCTCCACTGTCGTAGCAGTTGGCAACGGCAGCGCTCCCATCTCCCCCGCAACCGGAACACCGGTGAACCCAACCACGGGAGCGCCCGCACCGGCTGCAACCACGGCAGCTCCCGCACCTGCCATGACTCCCGCTGCCCCGGTAACCACTGCCGCTGCACCCGTCCTTCCAGCCCCGGAGACAGCCCCCACTCCCCCACCGGCACCAGCACCACTGGTAGTCCCCTCCGGCATCACCGTGACCATCCGCACCACCGAGTCCCTCTCGGCAGAACATAGCGGTGGAGTAGGAACGCCGTTCACCGGCTCCCTCAACAACGCCATCGTCGTCAAGGGTGTCACGGCCTTCCCGCGTGGTACTGCGGTCAAGGGCGAGATCACCAGCGCCAAGGGCCGCGGACGCATCAAGGGCGAAGGTAACCTCGGCATTGCTCTCACCGCCATTGGAAGCCACAGCGTACAGACCAGCGAATACGTTGCAACGGCCAAGGGTCGCGGCAAGCGCTCCGCAGGCTTCATCGGCGGTGGCGCAGGTGCTGGTGCCCTCATCGGTGGATTGGCTGGCGGCGGCAAGGGTGCACTCATCGGCGGTCTGGCTGGCGCTGGCGCTGGTACAGCAGCCGGTGCCTATACGGGCAGCCGCGACGTCACCATCCCCGCGGAGAGCGTAGTCAGCTTCACCCTCCGCTCCTCCATCAAGGTGCGCTAACACAGCCCACTTGACACGGCGGCAACGCCCACAACCCTCCCCCAATCACAAGGGCCACCCACCGGGTGGCCCTTGTCTCTATTGAAAATTACTGAAAAGAAGAAGCCCCGACGCTGCAATCGTCGGGGCTTCTTCTATCACCTGCGATCAGCAGGGTTACGCACGATCAAGCTCGTGCGGAATGTCGTACTCGTGCAGCATCGCGTGCGCCACAGTAGGCTCGTTCATCACCTTGTGGAACGCCACCTGGAACTTCTTCATCTCGTCCGGCGTGCCGACAGTGACGCGAACGTAGGTAGGCATGATCGGCCACACACGGCCAATTGCCACCTTCTCCGTCATCATCATCTTCTGCACTTCCATACCCGGGCGCTTCACGTCCACCATGAACATGTTCGCCTGGGCCCCCGGTACAAAGCTGTAGTTATTCTTCTGAAGGAACGCGAGCGTATCGTCCAGAACATCGCGGTTGATCTTGCGGCGCAACGGCACCAGATTCGGATCGGTCAAGCTAGCGGCAGCGGCGGAGGCCGAGGTCAGCGAGATGGAGCCGATCTGACGGTTGTTCACCGTGACATTCTCGAACCGTGCCAGCAGGTCAGGACGACCGAAGGCAAAGCCTGCGCGAACGCCGGCCATACCGTAGATCTTCGAGAACGTGCGAAGCACGATAATGTCCTGATCCTGAGCGACTAGATCCAGAACCGAATCCTGATTGGAGAAGTGGTGGTAGGCCTCATCCACGATCACGACAGAACCGGCGGGCTTATTCTTCACCAGCCACACGATGTCTTCTTTGGGAGTGATGGTGCCGGTGGGATTGTTGGGGTTCACAATGTAGTAGGCACCGGGCTTGGGGTCGGCAGCCAACATCGCCTTCACGTCATACTTGTAGGTCGTCTTGTCGAGCGGGATCATATGACACTTGGCTTTACAAGTGGCTGCAGCGCGGAAGCCCTGCTCATACGAAGGATCGCCAACAACGAGCGGCTTGTCGGGACCGATGTTGGAATACAGCGCGAGATCCAGCGGACCACCCGAACCCGGATAGACGCGGACATAACCCGGCTTGAGCTGGAACTGATCGCTGATAGCCTTCGTCATTGCAGACGAATATTCGCGATCATAACGACCACCCTTCTTGGCAGCAGCACTGATCGCTTCCAAAGCGACGGGAGCCGGTCCAAGCGGATTTTCGTTTGAGGAAATGATCACGGTGTCAGCAGCCATTGGCATGCGCATGCCACCACGCTGACGGCCGTTCGGGCCATCTACCGGAGCCTGTGCAGCAGCCTGCTGGCTCATGGCCTTTGCAAACGACGGCATCGCTGCAGCTGCAGCCGATGCGATACCCGCGTTACGAACGAACGAACGGCGGGAAAAGTACTGCTGGGCGGAAGCGAAGTTCTTCAAATCCATTACGAGTCTCCTCAGGATGAACTGCGGTATTCGAATCGGAGGTACGAGTTGGCTAAGCCAACGCGGCTCTGCGTTTGCAAAGAAAACCTGTGTTTGAAGCGGACTCCGACACACAGGACGGCTGATTTGTATGTCGATGTGTAATCACAATAGCGTGAATCCGGCGATTCGTGGAGAGGGTTTTCTAAAAAATTTTCTGGAAAGTTCACTTTCCTTACAAAATGGCGCGGGGCTTCATCGCAGACTGCCAATCTTTCGCGGCAAATTCCACGACTGCTTCCTCGCCCTAGCGAGTGTGCATGTAGTTGATTTCACTGAACAATTCAATACGTAGAAGCGCGCTTCTACGCACTGCGCAGACGTCGCCAGTCGCATACAGTCGCGCGGCAATCTGGCGCTGCTGAAAATAACTTAGTTTGGTATCCAAACCATCTCAATCGAGCAACACAAGCAGCGCGACACGTTTTGCATCCTTTGGAACACAGCAGAAGCCGTTTCCGTTAGGGAACATTCGTCGGTGGATTTTGATTCAGCTTTTCGTACCATCGCTGCGGCCGAACAAACAGGACCAGCTCTCCCGGAGCGATGCGTACAGCAACATCACCACAGGTATTCTCAGCTGCCGTTCCCTTCGCTGCGATATCCGCTAGGTTGTAACCAATCGGTGGGCTGTAACGCTGCGCATGGCGGCAATCCACTGCACCATCGCTGCGCACGAGGATGCGCACAGGCTGTCCAACGGGAGCAGGCATCAGCGCAACGCCACGCCCATTCGTCGCCAGGATGTAGCCGCTTCCAGATGGTTCGTCGTACCACAGCTTCACGTGTCCGCCCGCGACAGGACTACCGTTTCGGCCGTCGAGCAACCGGATGCGGAAGGAATGGGAATCCTGCGCAGTATTGTCTGAAGCTGGAGCAGTGGTGGACGATTCTGGTGCGGGAGCCACGGCGATACCGCCGGAGGCTCCTGTCTGCTGCTGCGCATGAGCGAGCACAACCATTCCCAACGCGATCGTCGCCAACAACTTCACTGCCTACTCCCGTCCACACATGTGGATGCATGTACGACTCTATCGCGTTGCGAGAGACGGCAACGTGAGCAGCAGAATTCGCGAACAGAGTGAGGAGTAGATTCGTTGCGATGCGCTATTTGGAAGGCTTTGGTGGAGTCATCTTGAGATACGTGATGCTGAAGACAACCACCTGCCCCGATGTTCGTAACTGCACGCCGTACTGCTGTTCAAAACGAACGTCGTAAGCAAGCCTGTGTTTGATGTCAGTAAACTTCCACTCGCCGCCAGCACCAAATCCACGATCGCGATATCCCTGCGTCAATGAACCCACCGCAGACCCGCTATCGGCAGAAAGCTTCTGCGAGGCATAGCCGACAAAGCCAGCGTTCATCTGGTACTTGAAGAAGCGACGGCCGAAGCTGTATTCGGCATTGAAGATTGGGCCCGGCTTAAGGTCCTCACCCAACTTGGAATGATTGAACTCCCATATGGTTAACGCGGACGCATTCCAGAGTTTCTTCTTATCCAGGCTGAGTGACATGCCTCCCGAAACCTGGTGTTCCCAGAAACCCAGTCCAGGATTCAAAGCGGAATTCGGATCGAAGTCGCCAGTGGGCGCATAGAACGCGTAGTTCAACGTGTAATTCGCTGCGCCTTTAGCCCATCCAAGATTCACAGGCTCGAACAAGATGTCTGATATTCCTGCGGACTGCGCGGACTTGTTAAACAGATTGGAATTGAAACGAGTGTTCAATACCGGAACCATAAACGCCAGACCATACTCACCTCCCAAAATTTTCTTTTGCGAGGTATAGCTGAACGCCGTGATGGCACCACCTACATTGATGTCTGGCCGCACTACCGTTCCGCCATTGGGTCCCTTAATACTGTTCACAGGTTCGACCAGGCCGAATTCTGCTGCATAAAATCCTGGAGGCGCGGATGTGCCGTTATCCAACCCGCTGAAGCCGCCAATATAGTGACCAAGTGTTTGCGCCGCTGCGCATGGTGCAACCACCAGCATCGCCAATACAGCAGCTCTCACAAATGCATTCTTCCTCGGCAATGATCCGTCTCGATGCATCTCCAACCCTCTGCCCCACAGCAGACCGCGCCTCGCATTTTGAAACAACTGTCAGTTCCTGCAGGTGCGCCATTACAATCCTCCCGGGTTTGCACGTTGGCATTTGCCGTCGCGAAGCTCAAGCTTGTGCAAGGAGAAGGTCAGGATGATGCGTTGGAAGTCAATGGTGGCAGCAGGATGTGTAGCAGCTGTAAGCGTATGTGCGCAGGCGCAGCTTGAGGGATCGCGAATCGACACCGCAACTGTGAACCACCCTGTCAAAGCCATTCAGGATACAGAAACACCAGCGCAGCGCGACGCACGTATGGCGTGGTGGCGCGAAGCACGCTTCGGCATGTTTATCCATTGGGGCCTCTACTCCATTCCCGCAGGCACATGGGATGGGAAGCAGATTCCTGGCATCGGCGAGTGGATCATGAACAACGCCAGCATTCCCGTTGCCGATTACAAGGCGCTCGCCTCACAGTTCAATCCGACAGGCTTCAATGCGCATGACATCGTTGCGTTGGCGAAGGCAGCAGGCATGAAGTACATCGTCATCACGTCGAAGCATCATGATGGCTTCGCAATGTTTGACTCAAAGGCTGATCCCTTCAACATTGTTGCGGCAACACCATTTCATCGTGACCCTCTGAAGGAACTCGCGGAAGAATGCCGTAAGCAGGGCGTAAAGCTTGGCTTCTACTATTCGCAGTCGCAGGACTGGACAGCACCTGGCGGCGGCGCGGCAATGCGTCCGGGACATGATCCAAAGACACACCACTGGGACAAGGCGCAGGATGGCAGCTTTGACGAGTACCTGCACAAGAAAGCCATTCCGCAGTTGACGGAGCTGCTGACGAATTACAAGCAGTATCCCGTTGTCGTGTGGTTCGACACGCCCGGAGATGCAATGACTCCGGAGCGTTCCGCGGAGATCGTTAAGCTGCTTAACAAATATCCGAACCTCATCTGGAACAACCGTCTTGGCGGCAAATATCAGGGTGATACGGAAACTCCCGAACAGTTCATTCCACCGCAGGGATATCCCGGACGCGATTGGGAATCATGCATGACCATGAACGACACATGGGGCTACAAGTCCTATGACAATAACTTCAAGTCCACTGAAACACTGGTGCGCAACCTGATCGATATTGCCAGCAAAGGCGGCAATTACCTTCTGAACATTGGGCCGGACTCGCATGGCGTTGTTCCGCCCGCAGAGGTAGAACGGCTGCAGCAAGTAGGCAAGTGGATGAGTGTCAATGGAGAAGCTATCTATGGCACCTCACCGACGCTCTTCGGACCGGAAGCAGGCAGCTTCAGCAAGACGGAGATTAATGAGAAGACCAAGCAGCCAAAGTGGATTCCCTCGTGGGAATGGCGTTCCACAACAAAGGCTGACAAAGTCTATGTAGAAATCTTCAAGTGGCCCGGCACCACGCTGCACCTGGACAAGATGCCGCGTAAGGTAACCGGAGCCTATCTGCTGGCAACAAAGAAGCCGCTCACCTTTAAACAGAACGGCGATGGTGTGGACGTAACGCTTCCTGCAAATGCCATCGATCCAATTGCAAGTGTGGTGGTATTGAAGACGAAGTAATTCGCTATCCGAAAGTTGAATCGCCAGTAAGCGTTCTGCTTACTGGCGATTTCTTATTTCGTGGCAGCGTGAAGCGGAGCAAGTTTGCGGACACTGTCGATAGGCACTTCAACCGCGCCGACCTTGTCCGTGACAACGTCATGCACCACAATCCGCAGGAAGTAATCACCTTTGGCGGGAACGCTGATCTCTTCGTGAAACTGTATGCCCTGCTGCATATCCTTCTGCAGCTCCTGCTGCGTGGCAGACGCATGGAGCTGATTGGTCAGATGATTCATCAACACGCCGTCCGCACGGTACACAAGCACGGCAACGTCAAAGCTGGCACGGACTTTATCGTCGTCGCCGTGTTCGAAGGCCAGGTCGGTCGGGTTCACAATGGTGTCGATCGTGTAGCGCTGGAATGGGCCGACAACATTGGCTGCGAGCAGGTTATGGGGAGCCGCCTCAACTTCTTCCGGATTGTCTGGGGTTGCCGGGAAGACCGCCGACTTCAGGAAGATTTCTGCCGGTGCAGGTGCACCAAGTGAGGTTGCACCGCGCATGGCAGCAGACGTTTGGGCTGCAACGTTGGCAGGTGAAGCAAAGTAGCCGCGACGATAACGCAGCATGTAAGCAGGATTCGAAAGCTGCAACTTGATCTTGCGATAGCCTCCATCGGTCTTTGCATTCGTCGGCGTGTATGCAAGTGTGTAGTAGTCGGCTCCGTCTGTCAGTGCGGAAGCAACAGCGTCCGCTAGTCCGTTGGTGTCGTGAAAGGCACGGCCTCCGGTGGATTGAGCCATTACGTTCATTGTGTCGTTCTCAGCAAGAACGGTTGATTCGAATTCCGCGTTGTCGGTTGCACCTCGGCTAGGCAGAGAGGCGTGCAGGCGATTTGAATAAGTCTTGTTGTTCTCTGCCTCAAAGACAGGCGATACACGCAACCCAGCGGCACCCACTGGGTAGACCGCGACCTGTGCCTGAGCCAGGAGACTAGTTGTCTTACGGAGTTCGGCCTGGTAGTTCGCAGAGGTAGCAAATGGATCACCGGGCGCCCGAGTACTATCCGGAAAGACATTCAGTGGGAACGAACCAGAGAGCCACACCAGATTCTTACGCCCAGGCAGTCCAGAGAGATAGCGGCCCAACTGGTTCATGGCTGCCAACGTCGACTTCACTCGAAAATCCAATTGATTCGCGTTTGTCTGGGCTTCGAACTGTCGTAATGACCCCACAACGGCAGGAGGGGCGCCCAGGTTCTCCATCTGGTCGGCAAAGGAGTCGTGTAGCTGGTCAGGCTTCAGCGTTGCTTCACGCGTTGTGGCGGATTGCATCGCCGCGCGCAGCCTTGTCAGGTCTGTTGTAGGTCCCTGCAACATCGATAGCTGAGAACCAAGAATGAAGATGCCGATGCGCGTTCCGGGCACTGCGTTCTTCAAAAATGTTGCCAATTGCCGATGCAAATTCAGTTGGTCGATTTGATCAGTATTAAGACGGTCGATCAGCAGAATGTTCGTTACGTTATCTGGCGGCGTAGTGGTGAAATTGGTAAACATGCCGGGAGGCATCTGGATCGCTCCCGCCTGTGCAGATGCGCCAGCAACATGTTCTTCAAAGTTGCGCAACGTCTGCGACGTACTATCTTCCGTCAGACGAAAGTCCGCTGCCTTTAATCCGCGAACGGCCTTGCCGTTGTGATCTGTAACCACAACGTCCACCAGAACGAGTCGCGCTGCGGTCTTGAGGGTAGGTGTGTCAGTGGAAGGCTTCTGCGCCAGTAGAGGCATGACAATAAAAGCAGCAAGGTATTTGAGAGCGCGCGGCATGAACGTTCCTTCGTGTGGAACATTGAAGCACACATCAACGACAACGCTTCACACGTAGGTTTGCACCATGCGGCGCCACCATGGCCAATCGTGTCCGGTATTGTCCCCCCAGACATCGAACCGAACAGGAACGCCCTTATTACGCATCATCTCCGCCAATCGCTCATTGTCGTTCCAGTACTGATCGTGATGTCCGGTGGCGAGGATGTAGGTGTTATGGCGGTAGCGATCCAGATACCAGGGATCGTGCAGATTTGGCAGAAAGTCCATCGGTAGGGTGAAGTACAGATCGTCGCAGTAATAGCCGTGGAGGAAACGGGCAACGTCGAATGCTCCTCCCATAGACAACGCCGCATTGATCTTGTCGGGGTGGCGTAAAGCCATGCTCATGCTGTGAAACCCACCGAAGGAACATCCCATCACGGCCAGCATCTTGTTTCGATTACGCCTATGGATGTATGGCACCAGTTCGTCCAGGATGTAGTGCTCATACTGAAGATGCCTTGCGACACACCAGCTTCCTTCGGCACCTTCAGCGAACCAACTTTCGTGATTCACCGAATCAACGCACCACAGTTGAATCTGGCCACGGTTGATCTTCGTTTCCAGCGCCCCCACCATCGCCTGATCTTCAAATTCGTAAAATCGGCCGCGCGAGGTGGGAAAGACGATCACCGGCAGACCATCCTGACCGAAGACCAGATGCTCCATGGAGCGCCCCAATGCCTCCGATTGATCCACGTGGTATTCGCGGTGCATGGTGCTACCCTCCGGGTACTAGGTGGGATGCCGTGCTCTATCGATATGGACGCATAGTACAGTCTTCGGACGCACTTACGGCGCGGAAAGACGAATTCGTCTGGCATCCTTCGCAGGAAGAATACTCGATGGGTTTGGCTCTAACCGTGAATCCCCTCTGACGAGGCTCTGGCAGATCGCCGGTATCGGTATCATCCGTGATTTTTCAAGGTGCATGCGCCGAGTAGCCCGGGTGCGGCAATGCGAAAAGATATTGGAATTACGTTTTATGGAGGATCTTAGCCGTCCCCTTCTTGTATTTTTAGGCTCAATAGCCCACAATAGATAGGTTGGAATGTGTTGCGCGCACCCCCGTCGGTGGCAGGCATTGCGCAATTTCCGCTGCCTCGTGCACCGGCCATCACCAAGACATTGTTTGTGAGTGAGGAAGTAACCAAGTGGTCATGATTCGTTTGGCGCGCGTTGGAGCGCGTAAGCAGCCCTACTACCGCATCGTTGTGATCGAAAAGGATCGCGCCCGCAACGGCCGTTCTATCGAAGTGGTTGGTACCTACAATCCGCGTACCGAACCTGCAACGGTTAGCCTGAAGCGTGACCGTATCGACTACTGGACCGGCGTTGGCGCTCAGATGTCGGATATCGTTGCGAAGCTCGTTAAGAACGCGCCCGCGACCGAAGCAGTGGCTGCCTAAGCCACTGTAAGGAGCGTTTCCACCTCGGGCCGCGGTTCTATGCCTTCAATGATTCGCATAGCTCCGCGGCTGTTTTATTTCAGTCACTTCTGGCGGTATAGGATCATCTAAGTTCGGAAGAGTTTCTCTGCGCAGCGGTAGTGTATGGTTGCTGAGCAAGGTATGAATCTCATTCCCTTCCAAGGTACGTATGACGGACCATTCCTCCCCTGAATCTGTGAATCATATCTCTGAGCTTCTTACCGGGATTGCTAAAGCACTCGTAGACCATCCGGAAAACCTGCGGGTGGAATCAGAAGCATTTGAATCTGAAACGGTTATCCGCCTCTTCGTTCACCCGGACGATTTGGGCAAGGTGATCGGCAAGCAAGGACGTACGGCAAGGTCGCTGCGAACCATCCTCAGCGCCGCCGGAAGCAAGATGCAGCATCGCTTCAGCCTGGATGTGCAGTCGGAGTAAAGGCGGCTCAAATGGCAGCGGATTGGATCACGCTGGCTCGCGTGGTACGTCCTCAGGGACGACGCGGAGAAGTTCTGGCCGACCTGAAGACGGACTTCCCAGAGCAGCTACGGCAATATCCCAACATCTTCCTTCGTCTTCCAGACGGCGAGCCTAAGCCCGCGGTCGTAGAAGACTCGTGGCTGCCCACCGGGCGTAGCGCTGGACGGATCGTTATTAAACTCCAGGGTGTCGATTCGATTTCCGATGCCGAAAAGCTTCTCGATGCAACAATTGAAATAGCTTCAGATCAACGACTTACGCTATCAGATGGAAACTATTACGTTAGCGATCTGATCGGATGCCAGATGGTGCATCACGGCGATATGGTGGGCACAGTTGTTGATATGCATTTCCCCCAGGATCCTTCTGGAAAGCGCATTGATGACGCCGCTGCGCTCTTTGTTGTGGAACGGGCCAACGGAGACGAGATACTCATCCCGTTTGCGAATGCCTTCGTTGCCAGCATCGACACTTTGGCCCGAAAGATCGAAATGAACTTGCCGGATGGCCTTCTGGAGATGAACGGCTAGAACCTCCGGTTACCCTGAGGAATAGCGACTCTCATCATGGCCCTGCAAGTCGACATCGTGACCATCTTCCCCGCTTTTCTGGAAAGCACCCTGCGCTATGGCGTAGTCGCACGGGCGTTGTCTGCAGGGATTGCGTCCGTGAACTGTGTAGATCTACGGAGCTTTACCCACGACCGACACCGCACCGTCGATGACCGCCCCTTCGGGGGTGGCGAGGGGATGGTTCTGAAGCCAGAACCTCTAAGCGAGGCCATCGAATCGCTTGGAATCGCCCCTAAGCCAAGTCGCGACACGCAGAAAGAGTCTGTGGTCCTGCTTTCGGCACAAGGGCGCCCATTCACACAGTCTGTTGCGCAGGAATTGAAGTCGCTGGATCGCCTCGTACTGGTTTGCGGGCGCTACGAAGGCGTGGACGAACGAGTAAACGCGCTACACTGCGACCGCGAGATCTCCATCGGAGACTATGTCCTTTCCGGCGGTGAATTAGGCGCGGCAGTCGTCGTAGATGCCGTGGTACGCCTGCTTCCGGGAGTGCTCGGCAACCCCGATTCTGCTCATTACGAAAGCTTCGGCCATGCGCATGATAGCGAACAGGCCGAAGACGCTCCGCCGCTGGCCATGTCGCCCTCAGCGGGGCTTCTCGATTACCCGCACTACACGCGTCCGGCGGAGTTCCGCGGTATTGCCATTCCCGATGTTCTAGCAGGCGGCGACCATACTGCGATTCGCAAGTGGCGGAGGCAACAGGCGCTGCAAAAAACAGTTACAAATCGGCCTGATCTATTGGAAACCGCAGCTCTATCCGCGGAAGATAGACGTTTTCTGGCGAAACTGCGCAAGGATTAAAGAAACACGCAGACCAATACGCCACGCGAGTGCGATTTATACCAACTTTTCCAGATTCTGCGGTATACTGAAAAACGATTACTAAGTAAGGAATTCAGGCATCATGTCCATTCATCCCATCATGCAGAAGCTCGCAGCCAAGCTGGAGCGTACAGACCTTCCGGAATTCGCTCCAGGCGACACCGTGCGCGTACAGGTCAAGATCAAGGAAGGCGACAAAGAGCGTCTTCAGGCGTTTGAGGGCATGTGCATCGCTCGCAAGAACGGACCTCAGGGGTCCTTTACCGTCCGTAAGATGAGCTTCGGCCAGGGCGTTGAGCGTATCTTCCCCTTCAACTCGAAGGTTGTCGACAAGGTTGAGAAGGTTCGTTCGTACGAAGTGCGTCGCGCCAAGCTGTTCTACCTGCGCGGTCTGCGTGGCAAGGCTGCCCGTCTGCGCGAGGTTGCACGTACCAACGCGTAAACCAGTTTCTCAGTTGGACTTTAAGAAGGCGAGCGCTTCGGCGCTCGCCTTCTTCATTTGCACTTCCCTGCATAACAAAGGGGCATGACAATCGCCATGCCCCTTATAAGACTTTTGAAGCAGAATTTAAATGCCGTTCGGCTTCG
Source organism: Terriglobus roseus (assembly GCF_900102185.1). Classification (NCBI taxonomy): domain Bacteria; kingdom Pseudomonadati; phylum Acidobacteriota; class Terriglobia; order Terriglobales; family Acidobacteriaceae; genus Terriglobus; species Terriglobus roseus. The sequence continues at coordinate 2,383,749 of NZ_LT629690.1, forward strand.
GCATTTGGTCCGACTCGTCAATGACGCCCTGTTTCTCTGCGATGGACTTCGCCTGCGTAAAGAGCAGGAGGTAATCGCCACCGCCCGCCTTGGAATCCGTCCCGCTCATGTTGAAGCCGCCGAACGGATGCGCCCCCACCATGGCCCCTGTGCACTTGCGATTTAGGTACAGGTTCCCCACATGGAACTCCTGCGCCGCGCGGTCCAGACGTTCGCGTGACATGGAATAGATAGCGCCGGTAAGGCCATACTCCGTGCCGTTAACGATATCCAAGGCCTCGTCGAAGTTTTGCGACTTGATCACCGCCAGCACTGGTCCGAAGATCTCTTCCTGTGCAATACGTGCGTTCGGGGCGATATCGGCGAAGACAGTTGGCTTCACATAGTAGCCCCCGGTTTCATTCGCAAATGCCTCGCCACCAGTCAGTAGCCGGCCTTCCATCTTGCCTGTCTCAATGGCGTTCAACACGCGATCAAACGCGATCTTGTTCACGACCGGCCCCATGGCAAAGTTCTCCACGGGATCGCCGACCTTGATCTTCTCTACGCGTTCCACGAGGCGATCGCAGAAGACGTCGTAAATGTGCGCATCCACCACTGCCCGCGAACATGCCGAGCACTTTTGGCCGCTGAAACCGAATGCGCTGGCCACAACGCCTTCAACCGCTGCATCGATGTCCGCATCCGCGTCAACCAGAATGGCGTCCTTGCCACCCATTTCAAGGATGGTTCGCTTGATGAAGCGCTGCCCGGGCTGTGTCTTCGCGGCGGTCTCGTGCACGATGAGGCCCACCTTCTTCGAGCCGGTAAAGGCAATGAAGCGAATCTTCGCGTTCGCCACCAGCGCGGCGCCCACGCGGTCGCCCGTACCCTGGCACAGGTTAACCACGCCTTCCGGCATGCCTGCCTCTTCCAGCAACGCAAAGAAGCGCGAAGCAATGGTCCCCGCATCGGGCGACGGCTTCAGCACCACGGTGTTGCCGCTGACAACGGCAGCCATAGTCATGCCAGCCATGATGGCCAACGGGAAGTTCCACGGCGGAATCACCGCACCGACACCCAAGGGGATGTAGCGCAGCGTGTTCTTCTCTCCCGGAAACTGAATTGGGGTGGTCGCGCGGTCCAGCTTCAGCGCCTCACGCGCATAGAACTCCAGGAAGTCGATGCACTCGGCCACGTCGGCATCTGCCTCGGCCCAGTTCTTGCCAACTTCATACGTCAGCCATGCGCAGAACTCGTTCTTGCGCTGCTGTACCAGCTTCGCAACATCCAGCAGTAACTGCACACGCTGCTGCACCGGTACGCGGCTCCACGTCTGGAATGCCTTCTCACCAGCGGCCACAGCCTGCTCCACATGCGCAAGCTCTGCTTCCTGATGCACACCAATCTTCTGGGCTGGATTCGCGGGATTGGTAGAGACGATCTTCTCCGCGGCATACACCCGTTCACCACCAAGGATGAGCGGGTATTCCTTACCCAATTCACTCTCCACCAGGCGAAGAGCTTCCTGCATGTTCGCCTTCACAGCGGAGTTTGTGAAGTTCTGGAAAGCTTCATTGACGAAGGTCTTCAGCGGAGCCTGAGGCTCGCGTACGGTGGGAATTGCATTCGTTGCCATAAATCCAGTTTATTCCTTTTGCAAACGGCCGTTATACATGGCCTACTTTGGCGACGGAGTGCCGTTCAGCATCTGATCCGTCGATTTGCTCATCTGCGCCGTGCGCTCCAGCTTGTCCCAACTGAACGGGCGGCCATCGATCACACGCTTGATCGTCTTAAACAGCACCACGCTGAACACTTGGCGATACGTGAAGCGCTGAATCCATATGTGCATCAGCAGCCACATGTCGCCTTTGCTGGCGGGATGCTTCCTCTCCAGCAGGAATGCCAGCGCTGACGCTGAGAAATCAATCACCATGAACGCCAGGAAGAAGTACAACAATTTCACAAAGCTGGCACTCGAAGCCGACTCCGGATGGAAGTGGTGATCGTAAAGAAACTTGAGGAAGCTGGCTACAAACATCAGGTCGATCAGCGGCGACACCAACGGCAACAAAATCTGAAAGATGATGATGTTCGGTAGCGCGAACAGGCCCATGGCGCGACGCTTCGTTACCGCGCCGATGTGCTTGAACACGGCCTGCATGATGCCGAACGACCAGCGGAAACGCTGCCGCATCAGGCCGTTCATGTTGATGGGCGCTTCGGTAAACGCCAGCGCGCGATCTTCATAGATCACACTAAGCCCCTGCTCTAGCAGGATCATCGTCAGATCAGCATCTTCCGCGACCGTGTTAGAGTGATAGCCGCCGCCCTTGTGGACAGCCTCCGTACGCCATGCACCGATGGCCCCCGGCACAACGACAACAACATCGAACAAGTCCAGGGCGCGACGCTCAAAGTTCTGACTGGTGATGTATTCCAACGCCTGCCAGCGTGTCCACAGGTTTACTCGATTGCCCACCTTCGCATTACCCGCCACCGCGCCAATCTGTGGATTGGCGAAGTGAGGAACAAGCCGTGCGATAGCGTCATGAGCAATCACAGTGTCTGCATCAATGCCCACGTAAATCTCTTCATGAACGTAGTTCTGCAGCGCATAGTTCAACGCTTCTGCCTTGCCGGCATTTTCTTTCTTCACCACCGTCAAACGACCGCTGGCAATGTCTTCGGGATACGCTTCACGCGCAACCTCTGCCGTAAGATCTTTTGATCCGTCATCAATCACGATGATGTGCAGGTTCTTGTACGTGCTCATCATCACGCTACGGATAGTGCGAACAATGACTTTCTCTTCGTTGTACGCAGGAATCAATACCGCAACACGCGGCTGGTAATCCGGCCCTGCGTAGTTCTTCCTGCGGCGGAAGCGATCAATGATGGCGAACAAACCAATGATGATGAGGCGGCCACTCATCAAAATATCGCCGATGAAAAATACAGCAACGACAAAGTGATTGAACGTTGCCAATCCAAAGAATGCCAGCGAATCCACCTGCGCCAGGAACTTATTGCGCCATCCCTTGATAGGCGGCATAACCTGTTCGCGGCTCTTGCCCACGAGGTCTGCGACAGTGACAAACTCATAGCCATGTTGACGCATCGTGGTAATGAGCAACGGCAGCGTGGCCACCGTCACAGAGCGATCGCCGCCACCATCATGCATCAGGATGATGGAACCAGCCTTATCAGGCCGTTCCTTCATGGCATCTAGTTGCTTCAGAACGCTATCGACAATCTCCTGTGGTGTCTTCTTCGGATTCTCCTGCCAGTCGTTCGTGTCAATCTTGTTACCCACCACAATGTAGCCGCGAGCCTGAACCCGTTCCATAGGAGCAGCCTGATCGTTGGTGTCTGGCTCTTCATCAATGTCATACGGCGGACGGAAGAACAGCGGTTGGACACCCAACTTGGCGGCAAACAACCGCTCCGTCAGATTCATCTGCACGTCTACTTCGCGGTTGCTGATAGCGGAGATATCGGGATGCGTGAAGGTGTGGTTGCCTATCTCGTGACCTTCGCGGTAAACGCGTTGCATCACACCAACGCTGTTATCGGCTTCTTCTCCGATCATGAAGAAGACACCCTTCACACCGTACTTATTCAGCACATCCAGAATGCGCGGCGTCCAAACAGGATCGGGGCCGTCGTCGAAGGAGATCACTAGCTTCTTTGGGTGATAGCCGAAGTAATCCACCGAGTACGACAACGGATAACTCGTCAATGTCTCGCTGTCGACAAGCTTGGAATCGTCATCGATGGTCATCGTGCGATGCCCGTTCTTCGGCTTGCCGGAGACGTGCATGATGTCGCCCATGCCCTCAATATCCAGGTCGTATCCCGGAGCGACATCGGCAAGATCTGTTAGTGGATTGGCCTTGATAGGCTGATCCCAGATCTTCCACAACGATTGATCTTCCGATCCCAACCGCCACAGTGAAAACGTCTGCAATCCCATCCTGCGTGCCGCACGCATCTCGTTCAGGATGGTCACGCCATCCAGGAACCATACCTGATGGCGCTGGTGCTGATCCTCATCGTCGTATGTGATGTGCGGATTCAACGAAGCATCGTCCAAATCGACGTAAGAACCAGAATCTGACGCGGTCTGCCACACCTCTTGCAGGGACTTATTTTCTACGCGAACCAATTTGGGCTTTGCCGGTGTAGCTTTCTTAGTCCGCTTCCCTTTGCCTGTGGGTTGTTCGGCGGATGGCAGAGTCGTCACCCAGTCGTAGCCATAACTGCCAATGTCGACGATGATCTTGTCTTTCGGTACCTGCTTCAATACGTCCTGCAGGTTCTTCACAAACCAATCTTGCGCTGCGATCGGTCCGGCTTCGCTCTCCGACTGATGCTGGTCATAGTTCATCAGCAACAAGCCGTCAGAGTGCGCAGCCATGTACTTCAGATCCCAGTCATCATCCGCGACCGGTGTATTGATATACAGCTTCAGCCCACGCATATGAAGCGCAATGAAAGCATCGTTGATCAGTTGCCGATAGCCGGGCTGCGCCTCCGCGGGCATGCTTTCAAAGTCGAACGAGATGCCACGATAATGTGGATTCGACGCAACAAAGCGCATCAACTGATCCAGAAAATGCTGGCGCGCAGTCGGACTTTCAAGGAATGGCCCAACCGTATCCGAAAAGTCTGCATTCACTGCGGAGTTACTGACCATAGGAAACAGTTCAGTTCCGGCAGCCGCTGCGGTCAGTGTGCGCTCCACTTTATGGTCGATATCAACGTTGTTCACCGCGCCGGATCGGTCGATCACATTAAAGGTGCGGAATTCGCTGTTGTAGGCCTGTAGCTTGCCGTCGGGGGTAAGCACATGAAGCCAGTCCGCGAACACCATATCAAGCTGCTTGGCATGTGCCTTCAGCGAACTGTAGCTCGCTGGGTCCCAGTCCACATAAAACGCCGCACGGAGGCCTTCGTCAGAATTCAACGGAATATCAGAGGCTTTACGGTCCGTTTTGCGATGCGCCGAACGCACCTTCTTCGCCTTGTCATCCGACAGAATGTTCCGCGAATTCTGCGCTCGATAGTTGTGCTTTGCCGGAGCCAGCAAGAGCTCAGGCAGAGGCCGCATGCGCAGCACGCCCAGCACAAAGACGATGAACGTCAGCAGGCCCACCGCTGCAGAGATATCCAGAACCCGTCGCAGCCGCTTCCACCTGCGTCGTTTCTCGTCTAAAAAAATCGGCTTCTGTTCTCGCGTACCCGGCTCTGCCATATCCATTCGTTATGGTATCCATCCTTGCGAAAAACTGCGCGCCCCTAATGGACTCTTTCCGCAGAAGATAACCGTTATGATGCAAAGCGATGCACGCCGCGCTGATAGGTAATCCGGACAAGCAACGCCACCGCGGCCTCATAGCTGCCCTGTTGCTTCTCTGTGGATTCCTGCTCCGCCTCTATTTCCTGCAAAAACAGGCCTTCCTTGCCGCTGACTCTGTTCTTTATCAGGACATTGCTCTCAACTGGCTGCATCACCACATTTATGGCCTGACCGAGGCTGGACAGATTCGAGCCACTCTCATCCGCCTGCCTGGATACCCGGCGATACTCGCCACACTTTGGTGGCTGTTCGATCCCCTTTTGCATGCTGCGCCCGGAACGCTACGCAGCTTTCTGCCGGTGCTCTGGCTGCAAATTGCCGCAGACCTCGTCACCTGCTGCATGGTTGGCCTCATCGCGCGCAGGATCGGCGGAACCACCTGTGGCCTGGCAGCGCTGGCTCTGGCCTGCCTCTGCCCATTCACAGCCAACTACGCGGTGGTTCCATTAACTGAGACCTTCACACTCTTCTTCCTCACGTTAGCGTTCTACCTGCTGCAGCGCTGGCTCGCTGACCGCCGCACACTCTGGATTCTTCCATTGGCGTTCGCTCTGTCCTGCAGCGTGCTGCTGCGACCGGACCAAGGGTTGCTGGCGGTCGCCATCGTGCCCATACTTCTCATCGGTAATGGAAACGAGACTCTGCGAAAACGCCTTCAGCCAGCGATCCTCTGCGTTGCCCTGACAATACTTCCCTTCGTACCGTGGACCGTGCGCAACTACCGAACCTTCCACGTCTTCCAGCCCATTGCGCCGAAACAGGCCACAGACCCCGGAGAACCAGCACCGATCCACTTCGAGCGATGGTTCCGAACGTGGGGAGCCGACTTTACCTCAACGCAGGATGCCTACTGGAATTACCCGGAAGATCCTATCAACGCTGCCGATCTTCCCGAGCGTGCTTTCGACACTCCTTTGCAACGTAGGCAAACAGAAAGGCTGCTGCAGCAGGCCGGATACGAAGGCAAGCTGAATCCGGAGGTGGAAGCGGGCTTTGAGACTCTGGCGCAGGAGCGCATCGCCGCACACCCGCTGCGCTATTACGTACTGCTGCCTCTTGCGCGCTTGGTGAACATGCTCTTCCATCCACGGACGGAGATGCTGCCTGTTGCGGAGCGCTGGTGGCAATTCAGCAAGCATCCCGCGCAAACGATCTTTGCTTTGGCTTATGGTGCGCTGAATCTTGCTTACTTCTTCGCGGCTATCGCAGGATTCCGTTTCGCCCTGAAACGCGAAAGGCTGCTCGTGTTGTCGATGGCTGGATACATCGCTCTACGATGCCTCCTTCTTCTCACCCTCGACAATCCCGAACAGCGCTATACGTTGGAGTTCTTCCCGTTGCTGATCGTCTTCGCTGCGTGCTTCTGGATGAATCCCGGTCAGCCGCCGAAAGGTTCATCAGCAGACGGCCCGTAGATACCGGGCACCTTCACATCCAACAACCGCAGATACACCGTCAACTGCCCGCGATGGTGAATCAGGTGGTTGAAGAACATGGAACGGTATAGCTGCAACCGCGGTGCGTCTCCAATCAACATGTCGCCAAACAGCAGCTTCCAGTGTTCTTGAAATTGCTCGTCAGACATCCCGCCCAAAGCATCGCGAACCTTCGCCGCAGCGTCGACCGCTATCTGCACTGCCTCTTCCGGCGTGGTGAAAACATACTTCGGGAATTTGTCCGTCTGCATGTTCATCTGCGGTGTGGTCAGAATCACATAACCGAAATGCGCTAGCCCTGCAACATGCGCAGCAAGCGTACCAAGCTTCATGGACTTGTCATGTGGCTTCCAATCAGCTTTATCCGCAGGAACACGTTCCAAAACGCGGCGCGTGTTCTCTGCCTCTGAAGTGAAATCAGCCAGCAACACTTCTGCAATGGTCATGTTGTCTCCGAGCCTCTGCCTTACATGCCGGTAACGTTATAACCGCAATCTACGTACGTAATTTCGCCGGTAATGCCGCTCGCCAATGGCGAGAGCAGGAACGCCGCGGTGTTGCCAACTTCCACGGTCTCCACATTGCGGTGCAGCGGAGCGCGCTCCGTCACGGTATCCAGAATCTTGTTGAAGTCGCCGATGCCACGCGCTGCAAGCGTCTTGATGGGACCAGCAGAAATCGCGTTCACACGAATACCCTTCGGTCCCAGCGACGCGGCCAGATAACGCACAGTAGCTTCCAGAGCAGCCTTTGCCACACCCATCACGTTGTAGTTGGGGAAGACCTTCTCGCTACCGTAGTAGGTCAGGGTCAGAATGCTGCCGCCCTCATTCATGATCGGAGCCAGCGCACGTGAAACCGCTACGAGAGAGTACGCGCTCACATCCAGAGCAATGCGGAAATCCTCACGCTTGGTCAGCAGGAAATCGCTCTTGATGGCGTCTGGCGGAGCGAATGCTACCGAATGAACAATGATGTCTACAGTGCCGTAGGCAGCCTTCAGTTCTTCAGCAACACGATCGATCTCAGCATCAATGGACACGTCGCACTGGAAGCTCTTCGCGTCCTTCAGCTCCGGGATCAGTCCATCGGCTTCCTTCTTCAGGCGCTCGTTTTGGTAGCAGATAGCCACCTTTGCACCAGCATCGCTCAACTTCTGCGCAATAGCCCACGCAATGGAACGCTTGTTCGCCAGCCCAAATACAACCGCGGTCTTACCTTGCAGATCAATCATTTTTTCAAACCTCTTTCCTTACAGCCGGTCATCCTGCGCAACGCACGATTCGCCGACAGAATTTCATCTCGTGACGAGCTATCCGTGGATCAGCCAGTCATACTGCTCATCTGTCAGCGGCACAACGCTCAGCCGGAACTGTCGGAACATGATGCTGCCCTGAAACACTCCAGCATCACGAATCTCCGCGAGCGGCTTGGGCCGCTTGAGTCGTTTGCCCGCCTTCAGCTTTACGATTGGATTCTTCGGATCGCTGGCATCCACGCTCAGCACAGTAGCCGTTCCTACGGCCTCTTTGCCCACGTTGGAGTGATAGATGACCGCATGCTCGCCTTTTTTCATATTGCGAAGCGTCATGAGCGCCTGTGGATTCTTGATGCCGTCCCAAACGGTTTCGCCATCGCGCAACAGGTCGTCGTAGGAATACTTGTCCGGTTCTGACTTCAGCAGATAGTTCATCGCGTCCCGTGGATGAGGATATCAGCCACGGGCACGCGATGCGGGTGAAACGGCAAGCCTGTTAAATGTGACAGGCAACCATGCCGCGTTTCTCGAGGTAACGCTGGTGGTACTCCTCCGCCTTCCAGAACATCGAGGCGGGTTCCACCAAAGTGACAATCGGTCCACGAAAGACACCGGCAGCGTTAAGTTCAGCAATTTTGGCAATCGCTTCGCGATATTGTTCATCATCATGGGTGAAAATGACGCTGCGATACTGCGTACCCCAGTCCGGACCCTGCCGGTTGAGTTGCGTGGGATCGTGCAGCGCAAAAAAATGATCGAGCAGCGCGTCATAACTCACGCGACTGGGATCGAAGGTAACCTCTACCACTTCTGCATGACCAGTCTGATCGGTACAGACGTCCTTATAAGTTGGGTTGTTTGAAGTACCACCCTCGTATCCAACGGCCGTCTCCAAAACTCCGGAAATCTCTGCCAAACGGGCTTCTACGCCCCAGAAACAACCTGCTGCAAATGTTGCTTTTGCCTTTGCCACTACTTTTTACCTCCTACCCCGGAGACCACCCGCAGGCAGTTCCTGAGCACACGCATTTTGATGCCTGAAGGACTGTTTTGTCACCCTCGGGGAACATGAAAAGTCGATGACCGCACGGACGTCTCAGACCTGCTAAGGTGAGCAATGCAGGAATTCGGAAACGATTTCCGGAGGTAAATTCCATTGAATCGGCGCAACTTTATTGCAAGCGCGGCAGCGGCCGCAGGCATGGCATCCATGACATCTGAATCACTTCATGCAGCGGCGAGTCCCGCAAAGGCCCCCACCGAGTTCTATCAACTACGCCGCTACGGTCTGCGCAACGGTCCACAGCCCATGCTGATGCAGGATTACCTCCAGCACGCTCTGATTCCGGCGCTGAATCGGATGAGCATTGCCAAGGTAGGAACATTCGTTCTGTCCATCGGACCCGAAACGCCTACCTACTATGCGCTCATTCCCTCCACCTCTTCAGAGCAACTGCTGACGCTGGACCTGATGCTTGCGGACGACGCTGAGTTCGCCAAAGCTGCGACAGCATTCTGGACCGCCCCTGCCACCGCGCCCGCCTTCCAGCGCTCAGAAGTACGCATGTTGTCCGCGTTCGCCGGCTTCCCAAAGCTTGTCGCTCCCAAGCCTGGCAAACGCATGTTCCAGCTCCGCACTTACGAGAGCCCGAGCATGGCCGCGCACATGAAGAAGGTCGAGATGTTTGAGACTGCGGAAATCGGCATCTTCCAGCGCACCGGCCTCACGCCCGTCTTCTTTGCGCATGACCTTACCGGCGAGCGCCTACCCAGCCTCACCTACATGCTCACCTTCGCTGACGTCGCGGAGCTGACAGACCACTGGTCGGTCTTCGGCAAGGATCCGCAGTGGAAGGAGCTGTCCCACAAGCCCGGCTACACCGACCCGGAGATCGTCAGCAACATTACGAACCTCTATCTAAATCCGCTGCCCAGCTCGCAGATTTAGTCTGGCTGACACCATCACAGGCTGCATCGTACCGATGCAGCCTGTATATTTTTCAAGCGTCTAACTCACTGAGATGAAGTACGCCGCCATCTGCACGCTGATTGCCTTGTCGCTTCTCCCCGGTGCATCACTCCATGCACAGGGTTCAGCCCCATTGCAGCGTGAAACCTCGCCCGGAGAGGGCCTGCGTCGCACACGCCTCTACCTGAAAGATGGAACGTTCCAGGTGGTGCTCTCTTACACCGTCAAGGGCGACTACGTGTATTACCTCTCCGCTGAGCGTGGCGCCCAACAGGAAGCCATTCCCGTACGACTTGTCGATCTGGACGCAACGCATCAATGGGAACAACGTGCGGACGCTCAACGCAACGGCGTTCCGGCAGTTCAGATTGATCCGGAACTAGCCAAAGAAGAGGCAGACCGCGCCGCACGCACACCAGAGGTTGCGAAAGACCTGCATCTGCCAGAGTCCGATTCTGTCCTTGCACTGGACACGTACCATGGCCAGCCGCAGCTCGCCATCCTGCAACAGACCGACGGTGAGCTGAACCGGCAGACTGCGCACAACATCCTGCGCCAGACCATCAACCCTCTTTCGCACGCACACCAGCTCATCGAGATCAAAGGTCAGAGCGCGCCGGTACAACTCCACGTGAACGACCCCGAATTTTACGTCCGCATGGATGACGAAGACCCGACTTACAACGGCGGCGGAGCCTTCCACGTGGATACCGATAGCACCAAGGGCCGTAAGGTGGATGCGCCGTCACCCAAGAGCCAATACGTCATCGTGGCCGTGGACGTGCGCCGCGATGTTCGTGTGGTTACCAGCTTTTCTATCGGCCTTCTTGGAAGCGCGAAGCAGCAGGCGGACATCGTGGAGACCACAACGTCACTGCTGCCCGGCGGTCATTGGTTGAAGATCGTGGCCAAGCAGCCGCTTCGCATGGGCGAATACGCGTTGATGGAAGTGATCGACGAGAAGACAGTAAACACAGGCGTATGGGACTTCGGCGTGCATCCCATGGCAGCAGCTAATCGCGATGCGATCCTGCCGGAAGCGCGGCGTGCTCCCGTGCTGGCTCCACGGCGTTCCGGACCTTAGACTCCCGCAGATTCAGTTCCCCCTCCTTCAGGATGGAACCGATACCTGCAATGGCAAGGTTGTTACGCGTGGTGCCCTTCACGTGATACATCATGTCGTCGGCAGCTTTGATGATGCCTTCCACAGTCAGCGCATCGTCTGGGTATGTTGCCATTCCGAATGATCCACGAAGACGCAACAAAAGGCCTTTATCTTCCAGGAACGAGCGCTCCCGCAGCTCACGGAAGAGCCGCATCGCCATGTCGCGTCCTTTCAGACGGTCATGGTCGGGGAGCAGCACCACAAACTCGTCACCACCATAGCGGAACGCGGGAATATCCGGCCCAATTACGCTTCGAATCATCTCGCCCACTTCTGCTAGTAGACGGCTACCCACCAGATGTCCGTGGGTATCGTTAACGCTCTTGAAGTGATCCAGATCCATGAATAGCAAGCTAAACGGCGCTTTGTCCGTTCGCGCAAGCTGTTCTTCCAGCAGTGTGTAGAGATGACGCGCATTAAACAGGCCCGTGCAATCATCCGTGATCGACAGCAGATGAATGCGCTTCATGTCGGCCGCATTACGAATCGCAATGGCGCTGAAATCGCACAACACGCGCAAAAACTGAATAGAAAAGTCGCTAAGCAGATCGACCTTGCTGTTCAGCAACTGGATCACGCCCAGCACGCCTTCCGCGGAACGTACCGGAACGCAGGCAATCGACTGGATGTTTAAAGTTGGGTTGCGCTTTGAAAAATCTTTCCAGCGCGGTTCGATGCTGGTGTCTGGAACCACAATGGGGTTCCCTGTCGACGCCACCCAACCGGCAACGCCTTCGCCCATGGGAACACGCAGACCACGCAAGCTGTTGGAATCCTCACCGGCCGCAATGGCATAAAAAAGGTCGTTCTTTTCCTTATCCACCAGCATCATGGACCAACGCTCAGGCTGGAAGACCTGGGCCATCTTGGTCATGACGGTGGTAAGGACAATCTCCAGCTCAAGCGTGGACGTTAGCGCCCGCGCAACATCATGGAACAGACGTGTATAGTCCTGCTGCCATGCCTGCGCAAACTCGAGTTCAAGGTCTTTCTGAGATTTTTTTCGTATCATCCTGGGCCTGGGTTTGTTGCTCTATGGATTTCCCTTAGCCGCGTTCGCCGCGCACCACAATTGTTCAATGAGTAAAACACGCATGACTGTTCGAGTGAAATGACGCGAGATGAAGACATTCGCGTCTCACACGCACAGATCATCCGCCGATCTGCACCATGGAACGTGATGGTTTTGCAAATCCCGCTTCACCGATGTGATGTCGTTCTTCTTTTCCACGCACCACACTTCGAATGTACGCTTCTAATTCCTTATCCGCGACTGCTTCTTGCGTCTTCCCGTAGAGATCGTGATCCACCTGTGAGAACAGGCAGGTCCGAAGTTTGCCGTCGCTGGTCAGCCGGAGTCGTGAACAGTGTCCACAAAACGGTCTCGACACCGGCGCAATGACCCCGATCTCGCCACGCCCATCAGCAAAGCCGTACCGACGAGCCGTTTCACTGGCACTGTTCGGCGTCAACGGAAGCAGCGGCCACATTGCGCCCAGCCGTTCCAGAATCTCCGCTTCGGTCACGACCGCATCACGGGACCATGTGCGATCCTCCTCCAGCGGCATGAATTCAATAAAACGCAAAATCACGTTTTCGCGACGCGCAAACTCCCCAAACGCTTCCACCTGATCGTCATTCCAGCCACGAAACAACACGCAATTGACCTTTACCGGGGCTAATCCGGCATCCTGCGCCGCATGAATGCCATCAAGAACGCGTCCGAAGGCACCCGGTACCCGTGTAACGCGCGCAAATGTTCCCTCATCCAGCGCGTCCATGCTCACGGTAATGCGATCCAGCCCTGCCCGTTTCAGGTCCTTCGCTATAGGCGCAAGCAGGTGACCGTTGGTAGTCAGCGCAATATCCAGCGGACCTCCATCGCTGGTAGGCTGCCCCGCGTCATCGAAGGCTCTGCGCATCGCCCGTACGCTGCGAATCAGCTCCGGTAGATCCCCGCGCAGCAGGGGTTCGCCACCAGTGAGCCGAATCTTCTCCACTCCCAGGCCCACCAGAACGCGCACCATGCGCGCATAGGCTGCCAGCGGCAACTCTGAGTACGAACCACCGGAGGTTCCCGTTCGGCAGTAGACGCAGCGATAGTTGCAACGGTCCGTAACAGCCACTCGCAGATCGGTTATCGCTCTCCCGAAACCGTCGCGCAGCCGTCCCTCTGCCCCCAGGAGCCGGGGATTCATTGCCATCTCCGGAATGATCTGCGTTAGATCCACAGTGGATTCATCCCCACACGAAAACCGTGTTCAAAAAGCAAACCCGTGCCGAAGCACGGGCCGCCGAAGTGATCGGAGAATACAGCTTAGTAGCTGGTGAACTCGTGGAATCCACGGCGCAGGCTAATTCCCCGCAGCAGGCACGCAATCGACACTGTACCAGTGATGCATGCCCAGTAGAAGATGGGATGCGACCAACCGGGCGACTGCGCCAGATCCTGGCCAACCCACAAAACGCTCACGAGAGTCGTGACAATTGCCGTCTGCAGGCCGATGATCAGCAGCAAGTGACCGCGACGACGGCGGCGATCCAGCGCTTCAACTTCTTCCGTGGTCAGGTGGCGCTCGGAAACGACAACAGGTGCTTGGCTCATCGGAACTTGATTCTCCTGCGGAAATCTACGTTTTTATTACACCACATCCAGTGCAATGCGTCTTGCAAAACTGCTATTAGCTAGTCGATAAACGCCATGGTCTTTATCCCGGCGATTTCAAAACGCTTACGGCAGCGCGGATTCGAACAGTTCGCAGTATCGTCCCGCAACACCATGTAGTTCTGAGCCTTGGCGAAACGCGCGCGATCCCGATCATCGGCCCGACCAGACAACTGCCGCTTCTTTCTGCGTACCAGCCAGTTCAACTGGTATTCCCCTGCAACACCGCATTTCGAGCAGACCAGCGTATGTGTTCGTGGTTCGGTCCGTTCATCAAAAAAATCGCGCTCTTCCATGCGGCCCTCCCGCGGCAAAATCAAAATCGATTCACCATCAAGGAGGATAATCCTTTCATCCTGCAGAGTGCATCTTTGTAATGAGAGACAACGATGAGTAAGACAAAGAAAGAAGTTTTCTCCGCTACGAAGGCGGTCAAGGCAAACGCACGTGAACGCGTTGGCACACCACCGCCGGAAATAGTTCTACCCGACGACAAGACGCGCTCCCAGCGACGTACGTCCAAGCACAAAGAAACGTTGCAGAAGCTTCTGCAGCGGGAGGAAGAAGCATGAGAACGACCATGATTGCCGCCGTTGCCGCAACCCTGTTTGCCGCCACGTCTTTTGCGCAGGTCAACCAGACGTTGTCTATCAACAAAGACAATCGCAGCATCACCGTAAGCGCCACCGATAGCGCCTTTGCCATGGCAGACCAGGCAGTCGTCAACATTGGCTATCAAGCCTATGGTGAAGATGAGCAGAGTGCTTACGCTGAAGGCTCGCGCCGCTCCAACGCCATCAGCGATGCGCTGGCCGCAGCACACGTCCCTGCCGACACCATCGAAAGCCAGGACCAGAATCTGCAACCGCTCAATGAATATGAGCTAAAGAATCTGCCAGCCTCGCTGAAGAATATGAAGTTCCGCATTACGCAGAGTTGGACAGTCCGCACAACACCCAACGACGCCGCACACGTACTTGATATCGCGGTGAAGGCCGGAGCGAACCAGAGTGGCAGCATTGGGTGGGAGATGAAGGATCCGTCGGCCCTCGAAGCCGCTGCATCAGCCAAGGCTCTGGCGCATGCACAGGCCATCGCAGCGCGTATGGCGGAAGGTCTGCACATCAAGGTCGGATCGCTGCTCTACGCATCGAACCAGCCCCAGGAGATCGTTCGTCCCGTCCCGATGATGGCGATGGCTGCACGTGCCAAAACAGCTGACACAAAACAGTTGAGCATCTCCGCCCGTCGCGTGGAGCGCTCTTCCACTGTCTTCGCAATCTTCTCCATCGAATAGGGCAGCAAAGAAGAGCAGAGTGCCGATGAAGACTACTTCCGTTGGGCAGCACGGTCTGCAATTTACACGCGCTTTGCTCTTCAATTGCTTCCTGGTGAGGGAAGACGACGGATGGACTCTGATCGACGCCAACCTTAAAGGAACCGGCGCGGATATTCTCCGCGCCGCAGGCGCCCCGTCCATCCGTCGCATCCTGCTCACGCATCCACATGTCGACCATGTTGGCAGCGTGGACGAGCTGGCCGCAGCCATCCCCGGCCTCATCGTGGCCACGTCGCGGCGCAGCGTTCCCATGATGAATATCCCGCCGGATCGCAGCTTGCTGCCCGGTGAAGGAAGTCATCCCATCAAAGGAGCAACGCCCGGAGTACGAACGCCAGTCAGCCTGCTGCTAGAGGACGGTCAGCGAGTCGGTTCCCTGTTGGCTGTGGCAACGCCCGGTCACATCCCTGGCCACTTGTCGTTTCTGGATGAGCGGGACGGCACGCTCTATGCCGGGGATGCCATGGGCAATTTGGGCAAACTCTGTGTGACCGGCTTCACGCCATGGTGGTTTCCTCTCAACAAGTGTTGGGACAAAGAAATCGCGCGTAGAAGCGTGCAGTCACTTCGAAACCTTCCCATCCGCCGCATCGCCTGTGGACATGGCAAGACGATCGAAGGCGGACTTCCGCTACTGGAAGAGGCTCTTGTCCGCGCTCGTCCCTGATTCGCTTATCCCACGGGCCACTGACTTACGGGCTTCTCCGCAACACTCTCCGGAATGTACTTCGCCGTAATGCGATGCAGCGCATCCAGATCCTGCGTCACACCCTTGGCCGTGTTGACGATGTTGCGATCCTTCGTCCATCGCTCATACCAACTGCAGACTTCAAATGTGTCGTTCTGTTGCTTGCGCCACTGCTGCGAAACATCCCGATAGTGCCGCAAAGTCGCATCAGAACCACGATCCTCCGCGAGATTCATCATCTGGTAAGGATCACGCCGATTGTTGAACAACAGTTCTTTGTCATCTTTGCGATACACGGCGTAGGTGTACTCGTTATCCCGCAACGCGCGCCACTCCGAACCATCCGTCCATGCAGCGGTCGCGCCCATCCCTTGCATATGCGCGACGTCTTTCACGCCAGATTTGCCATGCAATAAAGCTGCACTCAAGTCCTGGCCTTCAACCGTATCGGGGATGGACAAGCCCATCATCGACAGCAGCGTCGGCATAATGTCTGGCGTGCACAGCGGCACATCCGTCACGGACTTCTTCGGAATCTTCTTCGGCCATCGCACCAGGAACGGAATACGAGCTGCCTCTTCATAGAAGATGAGCTTCGCCTGACGACCATGCGATCCAAACATCTCGCCATGGTCTGAGGTGAAGACGAAAATGGTATCGTCCGCGATACCAGCCGCCTCCACTGCACGCATCAATCTACCAAGATTCGCATCTAGGCTCGCCGTCTGTGCATAGTAAGTGCGCATCCAGTCGTGAATGTTCTTTTCGAAATCCTTAGGCAGCTTCTGCCACGCATCGCAGTACGGGTCTTCTTTGGTAGAGTAATTCGGCGACAGCGGAATGTTGACGTCGCGAAACTGCTCACTCCACTTCGGATCAACATTGTCTAGGCCCCACGGATAATGCGGCGGTCCCCATGAAAGAAACAAAGCAAAGGGCTCGTCGCCGTGCGCATGGCGTTTCACATAATCAATCGCCATGTCGGTCTGCCCATCCGGCTCGTAACCCTGCCGAATATGCGGCTCCGCGTTGTTCAGAAAGTACGGCGAGTGGAAATAAAAATGGTTGAAGTTATAAGCAGCCCATTCCCCATCGAAGCCCAAACGATACGGCCCTGGCGGCGTGAATCCATTCTTGATCAGGTTGTGATGGCCAAGCTGGTTGGCCCATAAGTGCCACTTACCGATGTAGCCGGTCTTATAACCGCTCTGCGTCAGCACATGGCCAAAACACTTATGTTCAGGGCTGAGTCGAATTTCATTGATAACCATGCCCGTACTTGACTGATATTTCCCTGTCATCAGCGAAGCACGATAGGGCGCGCACACCGGCGTGGAGGACACGGCTTGATGTACATTGCAGCTTTCAGCCGCCAAACGATCCATGTTGGGCGTACGCGCATACTCGTCACCCGCATAACCACAGGACTGATATCGCAACTGGTCAGCAAAGACATAAATCAGGTTTGGCTTCCGCGGCCCTTTTGCCACCGTGGCGCCATGCGCCGCAACGCTCGCAGCCCCCACAGCCGCTCCCAGCCCCGATACGAACTCACGTCGATTCATCCTGCTGCCACTCTCCAATCCAGACGCCACCATCTTATCGTCGTCGTAAACATCAAGATGAAACAGAACCGATCAAAGGCGTATAACGGTTGAGCGAAGCACAGGGAGCCAGCCAATGACCACCGCAGTGCAGGAACCACACCAAGACACACAGTCCACCATTGAGATCCCCCGCCCCATGCCGGAAGCCGAAGCTATATACCGGCGATGGGTGGCTCATCTGCACGCCGAATTTTCCCGTAATACCACCTGCGTACGCCGCAGCGAGATCGTTCGCGACGAACTGCACATGCTTCTGCTGGGCCGTCCTCATGGCGGACGCATGAACGCCGCCTTGATCAGCGAACTGCCCATGTCCGTGCTCGCCGAATCCATTGACCCTCGCAATGTCACATTGCCAGCCGAGATGGAAGAGGACTTGGACCGCGATCGCTTCAATCCCATCAAACCTCTGATCTGGTTCTGGCGCGGATTCGACCGCACCGTCCTGGGTCAGAATCTGTGGCTGGGTCTGCGTTTCCGCTCCATGCTGGGTCATCACATCTTCGCTGGTCTGGGCACAGGCGTTCGCTTTTATCGCGACGTGGTCTTTGAACGTGGCTATACGCTCACGTTTGCGGACAATACGATCATCCGTCCCGGCACACGTATCAATGACCGCGAGCCCCTCAACCTGAGCGGCACCGTCTCGTAACCTATTCTTTCTCTTCACGGAAGCCGGTGGCCCTGCCATCGGCTTCTTTCATGCCGAAAACCGTTACACTGGAGACGCGCCAGATGGAACGGACAGATCCCCTTTTTCGCCGTAAACGGGCCTTCATTGCCGAGGGCCAGACCAAGGAGCAGATGCTGCGTACCCTGGTCTGTTCAGACGCGCCGGAACAGGCGCTCCGTTACCACGGATTCGTCTGCATCGCCGGCGTGGATGAAGTAGGCCGTGGCGCTCTGTTTGGCCCCGTCGTTGCAGGCGCAGTTGTTCTGCCGGAGCGCACCACACGCCTGCAAAAGCTCGGCTTGCGCGACTCGAAACAACTCACACGCGAAGAGCGCGAGAAGCTGCGCAAAGAAGTTGTGAAATGCGCCATTGCTTACGCTGTCGCGGAAGTCGACGCCGAAACGATTGATCGCATCAACATCTACCAAGCCTCGCGTCTTGCAATGCGGCTTGCCGTCGACGCACTCGGATGTACGCCGGATCATCTGCTCATCGATGCCATGCGCATCGACCATCCCAGCGCACAGACAAAACTTATCTACGGCGATTCCCTCTCCATCTCGATTGCTGCCGCCAGCGTTCTCGCCAAAGTGCATCGCGACGCGCTGATGCGCGAGATGCACGTCGATCACCCGCAGTACGGGCTGGACTCACACAAGGGATACGCCACACCGGAACATCGCCGCGCGCTTGAAGAACACGGTCCAACCAAGTGGCATCGCCGCTCCTTCGCCCCCGTAGCGAAGTTCTTTGGCGATGATGCGCTGGAAAGCGCCGTTGCCACCACTGGCCTGCTCTTTGACGACGCCGAATTTGCACAGGAGATCGAACCATGCCAAAGCGCCTGATGTGCGTGATCGCACACCCAGACGATGAATGCTTCGCCTTTGGAGGAGCCTTGGCGCTCGCAGCAGATGCGGGTTGGGAAACCTACGTGATCTGTCTCACAGACGGGCAAGCTGCGACGAATCGCGGCGACTCCAATGACGGCTCAGACCTCGGCCGTATGCGCCGCGACGAATTCGCGCGCAGTTGCGATGTTCTTGGTGTAACCAAGCACGAACTGTTGGACTATCACGACGGCAAACTTGAGACCGTCCCCATGATCGACGCAGCGAAGCGCCTTGTCGAACGCATGCGCACGTGGAAGCCGCACGTCGTACTTACCTTCGGTCTTGATGGTTCGTTGAACGTTCATGCAGACCACACCGCCGTCTGCGCGTTCGCCTCTGCTGCATTCCATTGGTCAGCGCGCTCCAAACGCTTCCCGGAACTCGGCCTGGAACCGTGGGTAGCGCAGCGCCTCTATCACCAGAGCACGGACTTCACCCTTCCCGACCGCGAACCGCAGCAGCCCATGCCATGGACGGTGGAGCTTGATGTCTCATCCGTAAAGCAGCGGAAGTACGAAGCCTTTGAGCAGCACACCTCGCAACTCCCCGTGCTGGATAAAGTGCGCCCCTTCTGGGAGAAACATGGCCATCGCGAGCTTTATACTCTGGCCGCCGCAAACGACCCGCAAGCTGCAACCATCACACATAGTTTGATCGAAGGCATCGAAGCCGAGTAAACGTTATCTTGCCGTCTCTTCAGAAGCTCAGGACCATGCCTCGATTCGCGCCGTCAATTGCATTTATGTTCGCAACGGCTTTACTGCTGGCCGACACGGCGCATTGTCTCGGGCAAACGCCTGTACAACTGCTTCACAGAAAGAAGCTTTCGCCTACAGCAGATTCTTTGCCAAGGATTAAAAACCCAACGCCGGCTCAGACGAAAATCAACCGGCATCTTCAGATGGTGGATTCAGAGGCACGTGGGTCTGCTCAAGGATGCACCGGGCTCGACGAGCAGGGAGACAACATGTTCTTTCAGCGCGATATTCGGGTGACATCAAGCGGACCGCTTTTCTTGAGCGTTGAGATCCACGAAGGTGCTGGCTGTGGCGGCGTACATCCTTACAACGCTAGCTTCACCCTTACGTACGACCTCACCACTGGTGCTTTGGTTAAGTGGAGCAAATATCTCACCAGGACACGTGCAAAAGACCTCACATTCACTCCCTTAACGGAAGGCATGATTCTGCCCGCAGTGCGATCTGCAGTGCTTGAGAAGTTGTTTGTCGCTGGCTGGCAGGACCGCCAAGGCTGCACTGTAGAGGCTGTGGTTGGACCCGACTCAAAATCGGAAGCTGAGTTGACGGACTTTCAGTTGTCAGCAGCAACAGGTGGGCTAAGCGTTCTACCGGTCAATCTTGCAAGCGCCGCATCAGCCTGTGCCGCGCCCGTCATTCTGGGCAAGAGCGGTATGGACGAACTTGGCATTCCCCAGAACATTCAGGACGCCCTACTGCATCAGTAACGTGGGGACATTATGCTGTTGCTGCGTTCATCTTTCGCCGAGCAGCCACGCGATCCTGCAGCCACTTCGTCGCGGGGCGAGCCAACAGCAGTAGCGCTAGCACAACGGTGTCCTTCATCGGCGCGTGATTGCCCTTCTTCACTAACCACCAGTAGTGAATGATGCCAAGCACCGCAGCGCCATACACGGTGCGGTGCAGCGTTTGCCACGACTTGCCGCCCATCTTGCGTAACACCCACTGCGGCGACGTCACCGCAAGCGCCAGCAGGATCACGTATGCCAGCATGCCCACCTGGATGAAGCGACGCTTCTGAATGTCTTCCACCATGGTCGGCCACACGGCCTTCCAGTCCTCAACCACGGTATGAAGGTCGCCCGCACGTAGAGCAGTGAATGCACCGGGCAGATCAAACCCGGAGAACAGCAGCACGTAGGTCAGCAGATGCAGAGTCGCCCAGAAGAACGCCCATAGTCCCAGCATCCGGCGGAAACGAATCAGCCACGCAAGCTTTGGCGAAAGTCTGCGCAATGGCGTCACGGCCAGTGACGCCAGCAGCATGTAGACGGTCCAGTCGCCCGTCTCATGCGTGAGCGTATTCACCGGATCGGCGCCAAGATTGTTCGTCTGGAACTGCCAGACGATTCCCGCCACTGGTACCAGCGCCGCGAGAAACAGAAGAACTTTCAGAATGCGAATCGTGCGATTGGACATGCGCTCAGAAGTACCGGTTCAGATCCATCCCGTTATACAGACTGGCCACTTCATTCGCATAACCATTGAAGGGCAGTGTCGCAATCGTCTTGGGGAAGACACTGGCATCGATACGTCGTTCATGCGCCTGACTCCATCGTGGATGGCTGTGGCCCGGATTCACATTGGAGTAGAACCCGTACTCATTCGAAGCCATATCGTTCCACGTGGTGGTTGGCTGCTTGTCGGTGAAACGAATCTTCACAATCGACTTCGCCGACTTGAATCCGTACTTCCACGGCACGATGACACGCACAGGCGCACCCTGCTGATTCTCCAGCGTCTGCCCATAGGAACCAAACGTCAGCAATGCCAACGGATTCATCGCCTCGTCGATCCGCAAACCTTCCTTGTACGGCCAATCGAAACCACCAGGCAGTTCCATCTGGGAACGGTCCGCCAGTGAGGTGAACTCCACAAACTTTGCCTGAGGCTTGGGATCAGCAAACTTAATCAACTCCGCCAGCGGATAGCCAACCCACGGAACGATCATGCTCCACGCTTCCACGCAGCGAAACCGATACGTGCGATCCTCCAACGGCTTGAATTTCAGTAGCGCATCAATGTCGACAGTCTTCGGGTTGTTGCACAAACCTTCAATCTTGATCGTCCATGGACGCACGTGCATCTTGCCTGCGTTGGCTTTAGGATCAGCCTTATCCGTGCCGAACTCATAGAAGTTGTTGTAGCTCGTAGCCTTGCCCTGTGGAGTTACAGGATCGCTCACCGGCGGGAACGTGCCCGGCACAGTCGCCAGCTTGCTCGACGCCTCAACCGAAGGCGTGTACAGCGGCGGCATTTTCTTATGCCATTCATACGCCACGCCTGCCGCGGCCAATCCGCCAAAGATAAGATTGCGGCGATTGAGGAATTTCTCGCGCGGCGTAATGTCAGACGACTTGAATTCCGGCGCTTTGCCAATCAGCATGGCTCCCCTTTTCCGGTACGGCCCACCACAGTGCAGCCCCCATCATAAGACGCTGTAATCACTGGAATGCATCGCAATCCGTTTGCACGAAAGATATTCGTGCGAAAGACTGAAGAAACAAACCGTAGTGGCATGAAAAGGATGGTCAAGGAATGGCAATTTCGGCAGCGCGTGAGGCTGTGTTACAGCAGGCAGCGGACCATCTCCTGACGGCAAGGCGCACAGCCACCCCCATCCACTCCCTTCCAGAGGCCGTGGCCCCTACAACCGAGGAAGAATCCTTCGCTATTCAGGACATCCTGGCCCTGGCCTACGCCCCCATCGGTGGCTGGAAGGTGGGAGCCCAATCGCCCGAAGGTGTCCCATTCTTTTGCCCGTTACCTGCGGCGTGGATGGGCGCAAACGGCGCGGTCTTTCGTGGCATGACGCATCGTCTCCGCGGCATTGAGGCTGAGATCGCCTTCCGCGTGGGCACCGCGCTGCCGCCGCGCGCTACGCCTTACACACGGGAAGAGGTAATCGTCGCCATGGACGGCGCCTATCCCGCCATTGAAGTTCTGGAATCCTCTTACGTTAACCCGCTCGCCATGCCACGCGAACACATGCTGGCCGATCTGGCCATCCACGGCGGATTCGTTGCCGGTCCACGCATTCCCGATTGGCAGGAGATTGACTGGTCGCAGGAACACGTCGTCGTCACCACAGACGGGGTGGTACGCATTGA
Organism: Terriglobus roseus; assembly: GCF_900102185.1. NCBI lineage: Bacteria > Pseudomonadati > Acidobacteriota > Terriglobia > Terriglobales > Acidobacteriaceae > Terriglobus > Terriglobus roseus. The sequence continues at coordinate 2,406,654 of NZ_LT629690.1, forward strand.
AAATACCGGTTCTAACCCCGGTGGAACGGACCTGGTCCGTCTGCTGGTCTATTTGGCCAACGAAGGATCGACGCGCACCGGAGGCCTGAAAGCTGGCGACTGGATCACCACGGGTAGTTGGACCGGAGTCACCTGGACTTCAGAGGGAACCGAGGTGGTCGCCCGCTTCAACAATGCAGGTGCTGTAAGCCTGCAGTTTGAACGCACAACGCACTAGCCTGCGTTGACTTTTTCGTTAATCACCAATGCGTAACTGCATTGACTTTGATGCAGTAAAAGAGACATCCTGCCAGTGCCCGAACGGAATCAGAAACTGCAGGAGTCTTTCGCAATGGCGCGTCCTTACTGGTCAGGAACCATACAAATTTCGCTGGTGCAGTTTGCGGTGAAGTTCTTCGTCGCCACTGAAGCAAAGAGCCAGATTCGTTTTCACCAGGTAAGTCGCTCCACCGGCGAACGCGTGCGCCATCAGAAGGTGCTGGAGTCCACCATAGAAAACGGCGGCGAGGAGATGTCCGAACAGTCCGCCACCGTGGGCAAGGATGACATCGTCAAAGGCTACGAATACGCCAAGGGCAAATACATCCTGATCGAGCCCAGTGAAATTGCCAACCTGCGCGTGCCTTCGAAACACACCATTGCAGTGGACCAGTTCGTGGACGAAAGCGAAATTGATCCGGCTTTCTTCGAAAAGCCGTACTTTGTAGCACCCGACGGTGAAGCGCAAGCAGAAGCCTTTGCCGTGGTGCGCGAAGCCATGCAGAAGGCGGGTAAAGTCGCTCTGGGCAAGATCGCATTCGGCGGTCGTGAACACATCGTCGCACTCATGGCCAGTAAGGATGACGAAGGCCGTGGTCTCATGGCCTACACGATGCGTTACGCGGAAGAATTACGCAATCCGAAGGAATACTTCTCTGACATTCCGAAGGTGAAAGTCGAAGAGGATCAACTTGAACTCGCAGAGCAGTTGATCAAAAAGAAGACTGCAAAGTTCAATCCCGATAAGTACAAAGACGGCTACGAAGTTGCGTTGAAGGAACTCGTCGATGCCAAACTGCATGACGAGCCCATTCCTGTAGATGAGCCGCAACCGAAGCGTGCGAAGGTCGTCAATCTGATGGACGCTCTGCGCAGTTCCCTCTCTGGCAAACCTACCGACGAAGGCGAAGATACGCCGCCCCCAGGCAAAAAGAGCACGAAGAAGGAGCCAGCAAAGAAGCGCTCCAACGTCGCGGAAATGCCGAAGCGCGAACAAGCATCCGAGCCGCAACGCAAAAAAGCTTCGGCCAGCGCGAAACCGGCAAAAACAGCGCGGCGCAGGTCGGCTTAGCAATCTCGAAACAGAAAAGCGAAAGGCGTGGCCCATCAGGCCGCGCCTTCGTTACTTGCAGGCATCAGTTCTTGTAGAAGGGCATGAGGCATGGCGACGAAGAAAGTAGCGAAGAAAACGGCTTCAACAAAACAGGCAAAGCCCACTGCTGGTGACGCGGTAGACGAACAGCTTGCGCGCTATCGTTCCATGCGCGATTTCTCTGTGACTGCAGAACCGAGCGGCAAGCAAAAATCAACTTCCGCTGCGTCTCTACCCTTCGTCATTCAGAAGCATGCAGCCACACGCCTGCATTATGACTTCCGTCTTGGCTGGAACGGCGTACTAAAAAGCTGGGCTGTCGCGAAAGGCCCCAGCTACGTTGTCGCGGATAAGCGGCTCGCCGTGCAGGTGGAAGATCACCCCATGGAATATGGCGGTTTTGAAGGAATCATCCCCCGCGGGCAGTACGGCGGCGGCACAGTGATGGTGTGGGATCAAGGGACATGGGAGCCTCATGTCGACGTGAACGAGGGCCTGCGCAAAGGCTCGCTGAAATTTGCGCTGAATGGAAGGAAACTGCATGGCAACTGGACACTCGTTCGCATGGGTGGCAAAGCCGCGCAGGAGGCCAAGCCCAACTGGTTGCTGATCAAAGAACACGACGAATACGAACGTACACCGGATGATCCCGCCATCACCGAAGAAATGCCCGACTCGGCAGTCACCGGCCGCTCGCTTGAACAAATTGCGGAAGCCAGCACGCATGTCTGGAACTCAAAAGAAACGGCTACCGAAGGCCAGGCATGGTATCGCCAACGGGCGCGGGACGCGGATGCCGCTTCTGGCGGCACAGCAAACGTCACCGCACCTTCCAAGAAAACTCCGACATTCAACAATGCTTCGTTAGCAAAACTACCTAAAGAAAAGCTTCCCGACTTTATCAAGCCGCAACTGGCGCAAGAAGCGACCGCACCGCCATCGGGAGACGAATGGTTGCATGAAATCAAGCTCGACGGTTATCGTATGCAGGCCCGCAAGCAGGGCTCACGCGTGCAACTCTTCACCCGCAGCGGCCTTGATTGGACGCATCGCATGAAGTCCGTCGCAGAAGCGATCAAGACGCTTGACGTGCAAGACGCGATCCTCGATGGTGAGGTTGTGGTCCTCGATGAAAAGGGGATTTCCAGCTTCGCAAACCTGCAAGCCTCATTCGAGAAGAACGAGAAACACCCGGTCACCTTCTTTCTTTTCGACCTGCTTCATCTCAACGGCCACAACACACGCGGCCTCCCGCTGAAAGAGCGCAAGCGTCTCCTGCACACAGTACTCAACAATGAAAACGATGGGCTCAAATTAAGCGAAGATATTGCAGGCGATGGCGCAAAGATCTTCCGCTCTGCATGCGAGCTCCATGCGGAAGGCATTATCTCGAAGAAGGCGGACGCCGTGTACCACTCCGGCCGCAGCACGCTCTGGCTCAAATCAAAATGCGTTCTGGAACAGGAGTTCGTCATCGGCGGCTGGGTAGATTTATCCAATGGCAGCAGAGGTGTCGGTTCACTCCTGCTTGGCTATTACGACGATGCAGGCAAACTCATCTATGCCGGTCGCACCGGTACCGGCTTCACACAGAGGACGCACAAACTTCTCCGCGACAAGTTGGACGCCATCGAAACAAAATCAAACCCATTCGCCGCCATTGATGCCGCTGGCCGTAAAGATGCTCATTGGGTTAAGCCTCAACTCGTAGCGCAGGTTCGCTTCGCCACATGGACTGCCGACAATCTCGTACGTCAGGCCGCATTCCAGGGTCTTCGCGAAGACAAACCTGCAAAAGAAGTCCATCGCGAAATGGGTCCGCCGTCCGCGAAACACAAATCCATCGCTCCAGCAGAAACAAAGAAAGACGTGCAGACGCTGCTCGAACCCGCCGCAGAAACAAAAACAACGACAAAGTCAGCTAAGGTCGTTTCCATCGATTCCAAGCGCCCCAAGCGCGCAGCAGAGCAACAGACGAAAACCACTCCCAGCCTTCGATTAACACACCCCGAAAAGGTCGTCGATCCGGAAAGCGGAGTCACGAAACGCGAACTCATGGATTACCTGTGGGCTGTGTCGGAAGAGATGTTGCCCCACATCGCAGGTCGTCCACTAAGCCTCGTCCGCTGCCCCGAAGGTTCGGATCACCAGTGCTTCTATCAGAAGCACGTCAACCACATGCTACCTGCGGGTGTTGGCAGCGTGATGGTGGCCGATAAAAAAGGTGGAGCGCCCGAACCCTACATCACGCTGGACACGGCAGAAGCTCTCGCAGGGCTCGCGCAGATGAGCGTGCTTGAAATCCATCCATGGGGCTCACGCAACGACAATCTCGAACACCCAGACCGCATCATCATTGACCTTGATCCCGACGAATCGCTTCCTTGGTCCACTGTTTGCGAAGCCGCACTTGAAGTGCGCGACGTATTGAAAAGCGCAGGCGTAGAAAGCTTCGTAAAAACCACCGGCGGCAAGGGCTTGCATGTTCTCTTCCCCATAACACCGAAGCATGACTTCGCGTTCATGAAGACATGGACACACGGCTTGGTGCAAGCCATGGAGCAAGCACGGCCTGAACTCTATCTCACCAAGATGACCAAGGCCGCACGCACTGGCAAAATTTATCTCGACTATCTCCGTAACGAACGAGGTGCAACAGCGGTCGCTCCGTACAGCATGCGCGCACGCAGCGGACTTCCCGTGAGCATGCCATTGGAATGGAAAGAACTCACCAGCAACACGCGCCCACGTTATACGGTTCATGATTTCGAGGAATGGAAGCCGCGCCTGAAGAAGAACCCTTGGCGCAAGGTGTTTGAACTAAAACAAACACTCAACGCCGCAGCGTTGGAGCACTTCGCACCGAAGGCGAAGCGCTCCTAGCCGCAGCGAATATTATTTCGTAAAGCTAAAGACCGTAGTCGTGTGATACGTCTGTCCAGGCCGCAGCAGTGTGCTTGGAAACGCCGGATGATTCGGCGAATCCGGATAGTGCTGCGTCTCCAGGCAGAACCCGCCACGGCGCACATACTTCTTGCCGCCCGTACCGGTGATCTCGCCATCCTTGATGAAGTTGCCGGTATAGAACTGCACGCCCGGCTCTGTGGTCTTCACCGTCAACGTACGACCCGACGTAGGATCGGTGACAATGGCCGCAGTCCGCAGCGTTCCAGCAGCGCCGTTCAACACGAAGTTGTGGTCGTAACCACCCGCGATTGTCAGCTGCTCGTTCTTCGCTTCGATTCGTTCGCCAATGGCATGTGGCGTACGGAAATCAAACGGGGTCCCCGCTACAGCAGGCAGATCGCCCGTAGGAATCAGAACCTTGTCCACTGGCGTGTAGTGGTCAGCATTGATCTGAATCTTATGATTCAGAATCGTTCCATTCCCCTCACCCGCCAGGTTGAAGTAGGAATGGTTCGTTAGGTTAATTACCGTTGGCTTCGTGGTCGTGGCACTGTACTCAATCTTCAGATCATGCCCGTGCAACGTGTACGTCACATGCGCGGTCAACGTACCGGGATATCCCTGGTCACCGTCGGGTGAAACCAGCGTGAACTCCACGCCGTCCGCCACTTCCTTCGCACTCCAGATGCGGTTATCGAAACCATCTAGACCGCCATGCAGTGACTGACCATTGTTGTTGATCGGCACATGATAAGTGTGGCCGTCGATCGTGAACTGCCCCTTGGCAATGCGATTGCCGTAACGCCCCACAACGGCCCCAAAATACGTGCCGCCATCATCCTGATAGCTCGCAGCCTTCGGATGTCCCAGCGCCACGTCAGCAAATTTTCCATTGCGATCCGGAGCGTCAATCGCCTGAATGCGCGCGCCAAGGGTGATCAGTTTCACCTGCAGTTCCGGGCTTTTCAGCGTGTAGATTTCAACGGGCTTGCCGTTCTTTGCCGTGCCGAACGACGCCTTCGTTACTTCCGCATTCATACCGGTTCCAATCATCCCCAGCGCCAGAAGCGCCACTGCCATCTTCATTGTTCCATGCCCTCATGGCCGCCAAGCGCGGACTCCGCGAAGTATACCGGGCTGGGGCGGCGGCACGCGAATGCTGCAGGATTTATACTGGTTACAGTTCTTTGACAGCGCTGCAACATGCAACGCTCGAAGCTGCTCCACAAAGTTGGGGGCGTCATGGTTTCGACGGGGTCGCTTGTGGCAAGAGGGCATGCCGGGGTGGGTACACCCGTAATCGAACCCAAAAACTATAAGTGCCGAACCTCAGTTTGCACTTGCTGCTTAATTAAATAAGTAGCCGATTGCTCCCGCTTCGCCTATGGGCGGGTACCAATCGTCGTACAGTAGGCTGGTCAAAGCTGTTCCGCCTGGACGGCAATGACGAGATCGATCAGGCTGGTGGCCGTTACATCTTCGCCCGTTCTAAGTGGCGGCTACGAGACAAAGATGATACGGGAAAAGCATGAATGCCTTTTGTCATTGGTTTCTTCGGACGGGAGTTCGATTCTCCCCGCCTCCACCAACTTCACCACATATCCATCACGCACTTCACGCGTGACAGCAGAACGCAAAGCCAGTAGAGTGGTGGCGCTCGCCATCTTCCTTACGGAACTGGATATCTCGCTTATGCGCTTTGTTTTACCTGCCCTGCTTTCGTCTCTGATCGCGCTCCCTGCTTTTGCGCAGGCGGTTCGTGGCAATGTTGACCTTACTCATCCACAGACATACACGCTGCATCGCATTGGAAGCATGGACCCAACAGGCGGGAACCATGATTCACTTCGCGTACTTCCCGGCGCCACAGCAACCCTGATGGACGTCGATGGCCCTGGCCAGATCTCGCATCTGTGGGTGACCATCTCTGATTCCGAAAAATACTTCCTTAAGCGCGTTGTTCTGCGAATCTACTGGGACGGTGAGACAAGCCCCAGTGTCGAAGTTCCTATCGGAGATTTCTTCGGTCAGAACACAGGCGAATATGTCGGCTTTGAATCTGCCGTACTCAACGTGGGTTCAAGCCGTGCGCTCAACAGCTACTTCCCCATGCCCTTCCGCAAACACGCGCGCATCACGATTGAGAATCAGGGCAAACTGCTCATCAACAGCTTCTACTACAACCTGGAATATCGCACTGGCCCCAACGTGGCTGACAAAGACTCGCTGTACTTCCACGCACAATACCGCCAGGCTGTACCTAATAAAGGCTGGACCACGGATTTCTATGCCAACAATGACTATCGCGTGGATCTGAAGCCCAACCTTGATGGCAAGGACAACTACACCTTCCTTGAAGCGAACGGCAAAGGTCACTACGTCGGCCTCACGCTTGGCGTGGTGCAGAACCAGGATGGCTGGTGGGGCGAAGGCGATGAGATGCTGTTCATCGATGACATGAGCAAGCCGACCATCACCGGCACCGGGTCAGAAGACTACTTCCTCGGCGCATGGGACTTCGGGACTCACTTCGCATATCAAAGCAACGGAGCGCCGCTCGTTGGATCAGAACTCGCCGGAAGCCATAATCTCGTTTACCGCTTCCATCTCGATTCGCCGATTCCCTTCAGCAAGGAATTCAAGGGAACCATCGAACACGGTCACGCCAACCACCGTTCTGACAATTACTACTCAGTCGCCTACTGGTATCAGACTGAGCCTCACGCGCCATTTCCAGAGCTTCCTGCAGTAGAAACACGTCTGCCTGCCATCTATCCCACAGGTGGCCCCGGCAACGGCCCGCAACAAAACATTGCACCGCCGGTAACACCGCTACCGATCCCACAGCCGGGCACCATCTCACCCACAGCGAATCCTCTAACACCCACGCGGCCTCAGTAAACAAAACGAATGCCCAGGTGCAAAACACCTGGGCATTCGTGTGAGAAAACTGCACCGCCGAAGTGAGCGCTTTAGATCTTGGAAGTATTTATCGAAAAGAGTGGCTTCTGTCTCGGCATCGAGGCTCCTTCTAACTCCAGCAACACCCGTTTTGTCTCCAGTCCTCCAGCAAATCCTGTCAGAGCGCCCGACGTTCCAATCACGCGATGACAAGGCACCACAATCGACAGCGGATTCCTACCATTCGCAGCGCCCACCGCGCGGCTCGCCGTGGGCCTTCCCAAACGCATCGCAATCTCGCCATAACTACGCGTCTTTCCATACGGAATGGCCAATAGTTGTTCCCAAACCAGCTTTTGAAATTCAGTACCACGCGCATCCAGTGGCAAATCAAACTCAGTGCGTTGCCCCGCAAAATACTCTTCCAACTGAACCACAGCTTTTTTCAAGACGGGGTGCGACGCGTCCTCGCGCGCTTCCTCTAAACGAACACGCTTCGGATTGTCCTCTGGCCAAAGTACAGCGACCAATCCAGCGTCGCTCGCCACTAACTTCAGCACGCCCACAGGTGATGGCATTGACGTTTTCACCAAGCCCATATCTTTGGCCTCTCCTTGCGATGCATGTGAGTCGCAACTTCATTCAATACTCACTGCAGCTTCAGGGAACGCAGTCGCAATGAATTTCCGATGACGCAAACCGACGAAAGACTCATCGCGCCTGCAGCCACCATCGGATTCAACGTCAGATGAAACAACGGATACAAAACGCCCGCGGCGAGAGGGACTCCCAAAGCGTTATAGAAGAAAGCAAAGAATAGATTCTGCCGAATGGTCCGCATGGTAGCGACACTCAATCGCCGCGCCCGTAACAAACTTTGCAGATCGCCCTTCAGCAGCGTCACAGGCGCAGACTCCATGGCGATATCCGTCCCATTCCCCATTGCAATACCAACATCCGCAGCAGCAAGCGCAGGCGCGTCGTTGATACCGTCGCCCGCCATGGCGACGACAGCACCAGTGTCACGCAGTTGTTTTACCAGCGCCGCCTTGTCCTGCGGCAACTGGCTCGCTCTGTAATCAATCTGCAACGGTTCAGCTACAGCCCTTGCCGTTGCCTCATGATCGCCAGTAGCCATCACGATCTTCAATCCCTCACGCTGAAGCTCCTTCACGACATGCGCAGCAGAGGAACGTATCGGATCAGCAATGGCAATGCTGCCTGCAAATACATCGTTAACAGCAACGAAGATCAGCGTTCTGCCATCCACTCGTGAAGCATCAACGTCGCGTGGCAGGTCACGAATTGCCGAAGCGTTTCCAACCACAATACGGCAACCATCAACCATCGCACGCACGCCCTGCCCAGTCGTTGAAACAAATCCTTCCGCCGAATGCAATAACACACCACGCTCATCAGCCGCACGCACTACTGCACCGGCCAAAGGATGCTCGCTCATTTTCTCGACACTCGCAGCAAGTTGCAGCACATCCTCTGCACTGAACCCCGGCTGCGGGATCACCTCCGCAACAGAAGGCTTACCTTCTGTAAGCGTTCCGGTCTTATCGATCACCAGCGTATCAACTTTGCCTAACTGCTCCAGCGCCTCCGCATTACGAAGCAACACACCTGCATGCGCTCCGCGTCCTGTGCCTACAGTGATTGCCATCGGCGTAGCCAACCCCAACGCACATGGACACGCCACGATCAATACAGCCACTGCACTCACCACTGCGTGCGACAGTCGAGGCTGAGGCCCCACCAGCAGCCATGCCGCAAATGCAATCACTGCAGCCGCAAGCACCGCGGGGACAAAAATGCCACTCACGCGATCAGCGACTCGCTGAATCGGCGCACGCGTTCGTTGCGCCTCACTCACCATCCGCACGATTTGTTGAAGCATCGTATCTGCTCCGACGCGTTCTGCACGCATACGGAACGCGCCTGTGCCGTTCATCGTGCCACCGGTAACAGCATCATTTGCGGTCTTCGCAACAGGCATCGACTCGCCAGTCATCATCGATTCATCAATCGACGAAGCACCATCCAGCACAACGCCATCTACCGGAACACGCTCACCCGGACGGACGCGCAGCACGTCCCCTACATGCACTTCCGACAACGGCACATCTTTCTCTGTATTGCCTTGCACACGCAGTGCCGTCTGCGGGGCCAAACCAAGCAAAGAACGCAACGCCGCACCGGTGCTGCTCCGTGCGCGAAGCTCCAACACCTGTCCCACTAAGACCAGTGTGACGATCACCGCCGCAGGTTCAAAGTAAAGACCAATCTCTCCCGATGCGTCGCGGGCTGTTGCAGGAAACAATTGCGGCGCTTCCACCGCAACCAGACTGTAAAGATAGGCAGCGCCCGTTCCCAACGCAATCAGCGTAAACATATTCCAATTGCCGGTGCGGACTGACTGCCATCCGCGTACAAAGAACGGCCATCCACATCCCCAGACCACTGCGGTAGCCAACAACAATTCCACCACTGGCATGTGTCGCATGAACATCATCAGCAACAACGGCAGCGTCAATAGCGAAGCGATCCAAATCCGCTTCGTCATGTCATCTAACTCAGAGGTATCTTCCTCCAACACAACTCCCACGGGCTCCAACGCCATGCCACAGATCGGACATGTTCCAGGCCCAATCTGCCGAATCTGTGGGTCCATAGGACACGTGTATTCCATGCTTTCCGCGCCCGCAGGCGGCGGAGCGTCGGAAGCAGGATGGAGATATTTTTCAGGATTAGCGGTGAACTTCGCGTGACATCCCTTCGCACAGAAGTAATAGATGTCGCCCTTATATTCCGCGGTGGCTGCGGCCTTGGCGGGATCAATCATCATCCCACAGACAACATCCGTAACCTTCGGAGTAGCAGGGGCTGAAGACAACGTCACGAGTTGCTGTCCGCTGCCGCAGCAACTGTCGGCCTTCGTGTCTCCCTGCAGATACTTTTGTGGATCGACGACAAACTTGTCGCGGCAACCTTTGCAGCAGAAATAATAAGTTTTTCCTTCAAACTCTGTAGAAGCAGCAGCATTCGTCGGGTCCACCGACATGCCACATACTGGGTCTATCTGCACCTCTACCGCCTTCTCTTCACCACAGCAACTCATGCAACACACCTCAATTCCCCGCACTTGAAGGCAGATTCCGCATCGCATCTTCGGCGCCGATGCTTACAGGTTTTTCCAGCGCTCCATCAAGAGTAAAGTTTTCTAAAGCAATGGCCGTCGACCATTCCTCATGCAGCGCCTTCACATAACCAAGCTCCAACTCATACAACATGGCCTGCGCCTCAAGCACTTTGGGATAGGCCTGCCCCATCTGCTGGTACTTCATCACTTCCAATTCATATGCCCGGCGGGCTCGTGGCAACATCTGCGTGCGATACCGCTCCGCCGTGAATCGCGCCTGTTCATATTGTTGTGCAATGGGCTCAGCACGGTCCCGTGTCCACATCTGCGTTCGTACAACTGCAGCCTGCGCACGAGAGAGTTCCGCCTTCGCTGCACCAACATTACCCTGATTGCGATTCCACAATGGCAACTGAACGCCCGCCTGCGCAAAGCCCATCCAGCCGGCTGCTTTATTCGTTCCATCCAATCGCTCACCGGAGTACCACTCGCCGGCGGTGATCTTCATATCAGGAATCGATTCGCGTTTTGCGGACTTCACCTGTGCCTCTGCAATCGCAACAGATGCTGTTGCCTGCTTCACCGCGGGACTATCATCTACTCCCTTGCGCATCAAATCCTGAATATCCATCTGCGGCGGTTCAGTCAATTTTCCATCCAACGGCTGCGCACTCATCGACGACACGCCCGCTGTAGCAGCAAGCCTTCCAAACGCTCCAAGAAACATCCGTTGAGCATCGACAAAATCCATCTTCGCCTGCTCCGCTTGTATTTCAGCTTTTAATACATCTGCTGCATCCGCCTGCCCCACACGCATTAATTCATGCGCATTCACCTGCGCATCCTCCGCTCGCTTCAACATACGTTCATGAATGGACACCGACACTTGCGCACTCAATGCATCAAAGAACCGCTGCGCAACGTCGTTATGAACACGCGCACGTTGTGTTTCTACGCCAAGTTCATTCGCCTTGCCTTCCGCGCGTGCGACGTCACGACGCAATGCAAGCTTTCGTCCCAACACAATCTCCTGCGAAAGGAACGCGCCCTGCTCGCCGCCATGATAACTGCCGCCGCGAATATGCTCTCCTGAATAGCCAACCACCGGATCGGGCGGCAACGCTACCTGCCGTGCTTGTTGCTCACTGCGTGTCACAGCCGCACGCGCCTCAATGAGCGAAGGATGGTGCGTCTCTGCAAGATCTAACCACTGCGCCAAGGTCATCGCGGGCTTCTGCATAACGTCCTTCAACAATTCCGGCGCGGGAAGATTCTCACCCGTGCGAAACTCCAGTGCCTCCGGCTCCTGCACTTCCTGCATGGGATACGCAAGAGCACTCCGGGCTGCAGGAGCACTTTGCTGCTGTTGCATTTCACCATGATCATGGTGCATGCCTTCCATAGATTGCGCTGCAGCCGCACCACTCACCATTACGCATGCCAATACCAGAGAATGCATCCTCATCGACGCACCTCCTCGGCCTTCGCAACAGCACTCGTTGCAGCACCGCCATACAATGAAGCGAATGGATCCTTCGGTCGATTCGCAGCCTTCATTGCAGCAATCACGCGATCATATTGTTCTGCAGGCAACACACGCACGAACGTCATCATGCCCTGCATGAAACGGCTCCAGCCTGCATTCAATCCGAGATTCTCTGGCCGATTGACCAACGCATCCATCTGCATCATCGGCCCTTCCATCAAAGCGTCTTGCGGATAGTTCGGCACGTTTTCTGCGTTTGGCGCAGCCTCCTGCATCTGCTGCATCATTCCTTCTTGGCTTGTATCAAAGGCTCCCTGCTGCTTGCGCTGTTGTGCGCTCATACGGGGCGAACCATCCATCTGCTGCTGCATCATGCCCATCATGGATGGGTCCATGTCTGTATTTGCAAGTGCAACATCACCATTGCGCATTGCAGGCTTCGTAGCCATATCCATATTCATGGGGCGCGTCATCGGTCCCACCTGCGTCACCATCTGATTCATCATGTGGTGCGGTAGATGGCAATGCAGCATCCAGTCGCCAGGATTGTCCGCAACAAACTCCACATCGCGCGCCTGTCCAACGCCAACCAACACAGTGTTTCCGGGCCACCACGCTGTCTCCGGAATTCGGCCACCTTCTGTGCCGGTGGTATAGAACGTGTGTCCATGCACATGCATCGGATGGTGATCCATGCCCATGTTCACAAAGCGAATGCGTATTCGCTCGCCCTGCTTCACGATGAGCGGCGTGGTTGCCGGGCTGGCTTTGCCGTTCAGCAGCAGCCAGTTGTACTCCATCTTCATGGTGTCGGGGATCGTCTGATTCGCAAGCAGAGCGAACTCCTGCAGATGGATGACGTAGTCCTTCTCGCAGTGCGGACGATACGGGACCTTCGGGTGCATGATCACCGCGCCCAGCATGCCTGCCATCTCCTGCATGGCCATGTGCGAGTGATAGAAGAAAGTGCCTTCCTGCTTGATGACGAAGTTATAGGTAAAGCTCTCACCAGGCTTGATGGGCGGTTGACTAATGCCCGGCATACCATCGTTGCCGATGGTGTCTTCAAATCCATGCCAATGGATTGACGTCGACTCAGGCAGTTCATTCTTATAAATCACGCGGATCTTATCGCCCTGCGTGACCTGAATCGTAGGCCCCGGCGCACTGCCGTTGAAGCCCCACACGTCCACCCACTTCTGCGGCGCAATCTGCTGGCGAAAGACACTCGCAGTCAGGCGAAACACCTTCACATCGCCGTCCATCTCGAATGGCAAGTCTCCCACTTCCGTGGTTATGACTGGAGCCGTGGCCAACGGCTTTGCGCCCGTATCCAATTTTGAAAGCGAGCCACTTGCTGTGCCCAGGTATCCGCCCTTCGCATGCACTTGCGGTCCTGCATTCTGCGGAACAGAGGCCATAACCTCCGCCTTGCTTTCGCGCCCAGTGGCAAGTAATGCTGCGGACCATGCAGCCGTGCGCTGCAGAAACGATCTGCGTGTCGACATCTTTAGAAACTCCATGCTGAAAACCAACGTGTACCAACGGCGCATAGCGACACACCGCAACGTCAGGCGTGCATAACTGCGCATTCATAAACACGCAGCAGCAGCCGACGTATTACACGCGCAACATGGAGGTCTGTTCGAGAGGAGAGAGTGGAACAGCAAGAGGATGATCTGCGGCATCCAGAGTGCGAGTAGCCGGCACAACCACATGCTCTGTGACGGGAAGAGTCACGGCCACCAGCAGTCCTGCATCATCCGTTAAAACGCGAGAGTCCGCAGAAGGAGGCAATGCCTGATGGCGGCAATTCATCTGCCCGCATCCAGCATCTGCATTGGGCAAATTGTTGTGCTCAGAACGCATGCCCTGGCAATGCTCCATACTGGAGTCCATCACCATGGCATCGTCATGCGATGTCACAGTGGCCTCATCCATCGCCGATGCAGCCATCGGCGGCATTGCCGACATAGCGCATAGCGACTCACAACGTGCCGTTCCCACAGAGAGCAGCAAGAGCAGGCAAAGCATCGCGTTGGCGATCGTCTTCCGCATTTCACTGTCCTCCTGCCTTCTAGGATGCACCAGAATCGCGTTCGATGCATTCCAAACTCGCATGCCTACTGAAGAATCGGCACACCGCCAAGGTCTTGCGAAGCCGCAATCCGCGCGGACCACTCTACCGGACCAGTCGTATGAACGCTGGTTCCATCCGCGCTAACTGCCACGGTCACAGGCATATCTACCACTTCAAATTCGTAGATCGCCTCCATTCCAAGGTCTTCAAATGCCAGCACCTTCGACGCCTTGATAGCCTTCGACACCAGGTACGCCGCGCCGCCAACGGCCATCAGATACACCGCGCCATTGTCCTTAATGGCTTCAATCGCCTGCGGTCCACGTTCGCTCTTACCCACCATGCCCAGAAGACCGGTCTGCTCCAGCATCTGCCGCGTGAACTTATCCATACGAGTCGCAGTCGTCGGTCCCGCTGGCCCCACCACTTCTTCACGCACCGGATCGACTGGGCCAACGTAGTAGATGAAGCGGTTCGTGAAATCGACTGGCAGCTTCTCATCACGGTTCAGCATGTCCGTCATGCGCTTGTGGGCAGCATCACGCCCCGTCAGGAGCTTGCCGTTTAGCAGCACGGTTTCCCCCGCCTGCCACGTCGCCACTTCTTCACGCGTCACCGTATCCAGATTCACGCGGCGCGCATTTGTGGGGTTGTAAGTCAGCTTCGGCCAATCTTCCAGCGACGGTGGATCAAGCTTCGCTGGCCCACTGCCGTCCAGATGAAAATGCACGTGCCGCGTGGCCGCACAATTCGGAATCATGGCAACGGGAAGATTCGCAGCGTGCGTTGGAGCGTCAAGAATCTTGATATCCAGCACAGTTGTAAGGCCACCAAGCCCCTGCGCTCCAATACCAAGAGCATTCACCTTGCGATAGAGCTCAATGCGCAGTTCCTCAGTCTTGTTCTGCGGACCACGCGCAATCAGGTCCTGCATGTCGATGGGTTCCATCAGCGACTGTTTAGCCAGGAGCATCGCCTTCTCCGCCGTGCCGCCGATGCCAATACCCAGCATTCCCGGCGGGCACCATCCAGCGCCCATCTGCGGCACCATCTTCAGCACCCAATCCACAATGCTGTCCGACGGGTTCAACATGGCGAACTTACTCTTCGCCTCGCTACCGCCGCCCTTCGCCGCCACGATTACATCCACCCCATTGCCAGCGACAAGTTCGGTGACCACAACCGCAGGCGTATTGTCCTTCGTGTTCTTGCGGCTGAAGGCAGGATCCGCCAACACCGACGCACGCAACGTGTTGTCCGGGTCCAGGTATGCGCGGCGCACGCCTTCATCACACATCTGTTGAACATCCAATGTGGCATCGGCAAACTGCACGCCCATGCCGATCTTCAGGAAAACAGACACAATCCCGGTGTCCTGGCAGATGGGGCGATGCCCCTCCGCACACATGCGGCTATTGATCAGGATCTGCGCCATCGCATCCTTGGCAGCCACAGACTCCTCCAGCTCATAGGCACGAGCGAGGTTCGTGATGTAGTCCACCGGGTGGTAGTAGCTGATGTACTGCAGCGCATCCGCAATGCTGCTGATGAAGTCTTCCTGCTTGATCTGCGTCATGACAACTCCATGGTAAGTCACTGGAAATTTGACCGGATGCAATCAGATTCCAGTTCGCAGAGGCTATCGAAAGATAGCCTATCTTAACCCCTTTGTTTGTGACCTAATAACGACAATTAACGACAAGTTCTGCAAGCACTGTAATTCTGGAAATCTCCTCCTCCCGGCGGTCTTTTATGTGTGGTATTGCAGGCTTCCTGGCTCTGAAAGAGCAGGCGTCCTCCCCGTTCGAAACACTGAACACGATGGCATACCCGATGAGAAACAGGGGGCCAGACGCGTATGGATCCTGGATAGGGCCGGAAAAAGAGGTCGGCATGGCCCACCGTCGCCTGTCGATCATTGATCCCACACAAGACTCTGACCAGCCGATGCATCTTCAGGGTGGCTCTCTCACCATCGTCTTCAATGGAGAGATCTATAACTTTCGTGAACTTCGCTCGCAATTGGAGTTTTACGGGCATCGCTTTCTGACTGAGAGCGACACGGAAGTCCTTCTCCACATGTACCAGCAATACGGGCTGGACATGCTTCCCATGCTTCGAGGGATGTACGCCTTCGCCATATGGGATCGAGATAGCCGAACGCTTGTGTTGGCGCGGGATCCTTTGGGCATCAAGCCCATGTACTACAGCGTGGTCGACGGCAAGTTTTGTTTTGCTTCGCAGGTGAAGTCACTCACGCCGCTACTGGACACCTACACCCCTGATCCCGCCGGCCAAGCAGCCTTCCTTTTGTGGGGTTCGGTTCCTGAGCCTTACACGCTTTACCGTGAGATTCGGTGCATGCCTGCGGGATCCGCGATGATCGTGGAGCCGGGATGCGAGCCTCGGATCATGCAGGGAGAGACGGTCAGCGACGTCTTTGCCGCGGCTGCGGAACAAGAGGTGACACAGGATTGGTCCGAGCGACAGCATATCCTCCGCGAAGCACTGATGGACTCCGTTTACGCCCATATGATCGCGGACGTTCCAGTAGCGCTCTTCCTATCGGCAGGGTTGGATTCCGCCACTATCGCGGGGTTGCTGAGCGAAAGAAAAGAAGGCTCTCCTGAGACAATGACGCTCGGTTTTACCGGCGGCAACATCGTAAATGAAACCAAACTAGCCAGCGAAATCGCCGATTTTTATGGCTTGGGACATAAGGAAAGGTATTTCGGCGCGAGAGAGTTCGCGCAAATGTACGAGGCGTTCGTAGAGGCAATGGACCAGCCCACGATCGACGGCATGAATGTCTTTATGATCAGCCGCATGGCCAAAGATTTTGGTTACAAAGTGGCCATCTCCGGCATAGGAGGCGACGAACTCTTTGCCGGTTATCCCAGCTTCCGTCAGGTCCCCTCGATGAAGCGGACGTTTCAGTGGGCGAATGGTATTCCCGGCATAGGGCAGACATTCAGGTGGCTATCCGCACCTTTACTACGTCGTATCACTTCCCCAAAATACGCAGGGCTGCTGGAATACGGCGCTAATATCCAGGGTTCCTATCTGCTCCGCCGTGGTCTTTTCATGCCATGGGAATTAAAGGAAGTAATGGATCCCGACATGGCCCGCGACGGATTGCGTGAACTGGAGAAGACAGGCCTGATTGGACTGCGGCTTCCGACGTCGATGCAATCTGACGATGTCGACAAAATGCATGTCCACATCCTTGAAATGACCATGTACATGCGGAACCAGTTATTGAGAGACGCTGATTGGGCCGGTATGGCAAACTCTGTCGAAATACGAGTTCCATTCGCCGACTGGAAACTGTTGAAGATCCTCGCGCCCTATATCGTGCACGGGGGCTTCACGAAACAGGATATGGTCGCTACCCCAACAAGACATTTGCCACCCCATATCCTCAATCGACCCAAGACGGGCTTTGCAGCTCCCGTCCGCGACTGGCTCAGTGCAGGCTTCCCAGGAGAAAAGCCAAAGCGTGGACTGAGAGGCTGGGCGCTTCATCTGCAAAAAGCGTTCGCTGTGGGATGATCATGACTCGCCCAATACAATCAGACAATGCGTCCGATTGGCGATGTTCTGCAACAACTTCACTCTGGAGTAACGACCAGCCGCATGCTGGTTGAACAATGCCTCACCAACATCGCCAATCCCGATGGCGAAGGTGCGCGCACGTTCACGCGCGTTAACGACAGAGCTCTGCAACAAGCCGATGAAGCCGACGCTCTGCTGCGCGAGGGCGATACAGCAAACAAGCCTCTGCTGGGACTCCCCATCTCCGTTAAGGACCTGTTCGATGTCGAAGGTGAAGTTACCACCGCAGGCTCGGTGGTTCTGAGCGAAGCTCCACCAGCCGATCAGGACGCGGCCATCATTGCACGTCTACGCGATGCAGGGGCTGTCATCATTGGACGCACGAACATGACAGAGTTCGCCTACAGCGGGCTCGGTTTAAATCCGCATTACGGCACTCCTGCTAACCCATGGGATCGCGCACATCGTCGCATACCTGGCGGCTCCTCCAGTGGCGCTGCGATCTCCGTGACAGATGACATGGCCATCGCAGCCATCGGAACTGATACAGGTGGTTCGGTGCGAATCCCGTCTGCGTTATGTGGACTTACTGGCTTCAAACCCACAGCTGGTCGCATTCCGCTACACGGCACGGTGCCACTGGCTCGCAGTCTTGATTCCGTCGGGCCGCTCGCAGTCACGGTGGATTGCTGCGCCCGATTGGATGCCGTGCTCTCAGGCGAGATCCATGCATCACACCCCCCACTACCTCTGCATAACCTCAAGTTCGGCGTTTTGCAGGGTTACGTTCTTGAAGGATTGGATGACACCACTGCCACCGCCTTCCACAATGCGTTAAACGCGTTGAAAGAAGCTGGCGCGACCACAGAACCAGTGGAATTCCCCGCGCTGGCGCGGATCCCTGCAAGCAACCAGACCGCTGCGGCGGAAGCCTATGCATGGCACCGACGCTCGCTTGCAACCAGCGGGCACCGCTACGATCCGCACGTCTCCACACGCATCCTGCACGGCGCCAACATGCTTGCCGCTGATTTGCTGGACTTGATGCAAGCACGCCGCGAAATCATCGCTGAATCCATGCAAGTCTTCGCTGGCTACGACGCCATCCTCCTGCCCACCACGCCCATCATCGCGCCCTCTATTGCCGACTTGGAACACGACGATGCAGCCTACTTCAATGCCAACGGACTAATGCTGCGCAACACCAGCATCTTCAACTTCCTCGATGGCTGCGGACTTTCCGTTCCCTGTCATCGCAACGGTGAAGCACCCGTTGGTCTGATGATTGCCGGGACTCACGGCAGCGACGCTCATATCCTGCGTGTCGGCTCAGCTATCGAAGTGGCTCTGACGCCATTACGCCAATAACAAAAGCCTCGCCGAAGCGAGGCTTTCTTATCCAGATGAAGAACCACCTACTCGATAGTTAGTTCGCGCGTAATCGTATCGCGCGTATCAAACTGACTGATCGTCTTCTGATCGGTCTTCTTCTCTTTCGATTCCGCCCAAAGCTGATAGTCCACGGTACGCGAAAGCTGCACGAAACGGAACTTGCCTGTCTCATCCACAGTGACGGATTTAACGTTCTTGTTGCCGTCGTTTTTGAGGTACACCACAGCGCCCTTCGCCGGTACGCCATCCTTGCCCTTCACCACACCGCTGACCACGCGTTCATGCACAACGGTCTTGGTGTCATACGTGCCAATTCCAAGGCCTTTCTCGCCGCCTGCGCCTGTCCCGTTCGCATTGCGGCTCATACCCGGAATAAATTGGGCGTGTGCACTCGCAACTCCGGCAAATGAGAACACTCCGGCAAGAAGGACCAAAGAAAAAGAGAAACGCTTCATGGGCATGATTTTACTCCCGCCGAGGGCAGTTTCGCACCCCTGTTTGCAGCGTGGCTAACATCTAATTTCATAAGGGAGATAGAGCATGAACACCCGCAGAGAAAAAGATTCGCTTGGCTATGTAGAGGTTCCGGCCGAAGCGTTGTACGGAGCGCAAACCGCTCGTGCCATTGAAAACTTCCCCATTAGCGGCCTCCGCGCCAATCCTTTTCTCGTCCGTGCTTTAGTGCTCATCAAATTGGCCGCAGCCAAGGTCAACGGCGACCTGGGACTGATCTCCTCAGAGCAATCGCAAGCAATCCAGCAGGCGGCTCAGGAAGTCCTCCACGGCCAACATCTCGACCAGTTCGTAGTGGACGTCTTCCAGGCTGGTGCAGGCGTCTCGCTACACATGAACACCAACGAAGTGCTCGCCAACCGAGCGTCGCAGATCCTTGGCGGCAATCTGGGCGAATACGCGCAGGCGCATCCGAACGACCACGTGAACTACGGCCAGAGCACCAACGACGTCTTCCCAACTGCCATGCGACTCTCTGCCCTACTAGCGTTGCACGAGCTTTATCCGGTGCTGGAATCGCTAACGGAAGGTCTGGAAACAAAGGCCGCCGAGTTTGACCACATTCTAAAATCTGGCCGCACCCACATGCAGGACGCGGTTCCCATTCGTTTGGGTCAAGAATTTGCAGCCTACGCCGTGGCCATCCGCCGCTCTAAAACCTTCATTGCTGAGGCCAGCGCCGGTCTTCGTGAACTGGGACTCGGCGGCTCAGCCGTTGGCACCGGCATCAACACCCATCCCAAGTATCGTTTTGCTGCCATTGATTTGTTAGCGAAACTAACGGGTGAACCCCTAATCGCTGCGGAAGACATGCGCTATGCCATGCAGTCCTGTGCGCCCATGGCCAGCGTCTCCGGTGCGCTACGTACGCTGGCGCTAGAAGTCGTCCGCATCTCCAACGACCTCCGTTTGCTATCTTCTGGCCCCAATACTGGTTTCCGAGAAATCGATCTCCCTGGGTTACAACCGGGCTCATCCATCATGCCGGGCAAGGTCAATCCGGTGCTGCCGGAACTCACCGCCATGGTTGGTTTTCAGGTTTGCGGTAATGATGCGGCGGTTGCTATGGCTGTCCAGGCAGGCCAGCTTGAATTGAATGTGATGATGCCCACCATGGCGCACAATGTTCTCCAGTCCATCACCATCCTCTCGAACACGCTGCGTGAGTTGGATCATCGCTGCATCCGCGGCATCACCGCCAACGAGGCTCGCTGTGCCTTCTACGCGCAATCTACGGTCTCGCTCGCCACGGCGCTCAATCCCTACATTGGCTATGCAAAAGCAGCGGAGGTCGTAAAAGAATCTATCGCTACCGGTCGATCCATCATCGACCTTGTACGTGAAAAAGGGCTGCTCACCGAGCATCAGATCAGCACCATCCTTGACGCACGTGCCATGACTGAACCGCGCGAAAAAGAAGACGCATAACGCAGACAGGCCGCCTCGAAGGGCGGCCCATGCTTAAAACATCTTGGGAAACTACCGCTTCGACTGACGTCCGAAGCGGTACACAACACCCGCCTGCACACCCAGGTTGTTCTGTACCGTTCCACCAAAGGTGGTGCCCACGTAGGTAGGCTGCACACGAACTGCCAGGTTGTTGTAGATGTTGTAATCCGCGATCACAGAAAGTGAATAAGCAAACTTCGCGTTGGAATCCGGCCACATGCCCAGGTCTTCCGAGCGCAGTCCCTTCGCATCGCCACCGAACTTGCTCATGGCCACACCGGCCACAGCGTTGGCGCTGAGTGTGTACTTTTCCTTGGCGTAAAAGCGGTACTGCGGACCCGCCATGAAGGTGTATTCGCTGATCTGCGGGCTATACACGCCATTCTTCACGTACAGGTTCGGAATGTTCGCATTGCCATAGAAGCCACGCACATCGCCCACAATACCCAGCGTGGGGCTGAGCTGATAGTTGGCGTTCATGAAGAAGTTCACTTCAGAAATCTTCTGCAGGTTCTGGCCAGTACGGAAACGAAGGAAGCCGCCGCCGCCCGCTACTTCCCAGCGGTGCGAGTAGGCGTCCGCGATATTGCGCGCGATGCGTGCCTGACGATTCGCGTTCTGGCGACGCGAGCTGCGGGTAGGCGTAGACGAAGTGGCCTGTGCGGTGGCCGTTGCGGCAAACAGGATGAACGCGGCGGAGGCGGCAAGCGCGCGCGGCGCCGGTGCGGTGAAACGGAACATCAACCAATACTCCTCAGGTGGCCCGGTGGCTTGCTACGTTGGACGGAAGCGGATAAAAATCCGGGACGACCCGGACGGACCACAACACCCATTAGAACATTCCCTGCCGGACACGCGCGAGAAAGAACCGAACCATGGCAAAACAGAGTAGAAATTCCGGCAGATCCAATCGTCGCGGCGGCAGCAACGGCGTCGGCAAGTTCATCTTTGGCATGTTTTTTGGAGCCGCCCTCACCTTGCTGACCATCGCTGCATGGATGCGTTTTGGTAAGCCTCCCGTCGCCGTTAGCGATGCGGCATCTCTCTGGGAGCCGCTGGTGGCCAGTGTCCCGGCCAATGCACGTGCAAAATCCGAGGCAAAAACGCCGCCGTTCCCTGCCAGCGAAGACACCTTTGAGGCTGCTGCAAAGCTCTACCGGCAGCAGTGTGTTTCATGCCACGGCGCGCCCGGGCAGAGCTCCACGACCGGCCGGGCCATGTCGCCTCGAGCACCACAATTCTTCTCGCCGCAGGACAAATCAGTCCTCGCAAGCCAGAAGCCAGGCGAGATTTACTGGAAGACTGCTTACGGTATTCGCCGCACCGGCATGCCCGCCTTCGGCAAGACGTTTACCGATACGCAACTATGGCAGATTAGCCTGCTTTTGCAGGCGTCCAACGGTGAACTACCCGATCCGGTTCGCGCTTTACTCACTGAGGGATTGCCCCCGCTGCAACCGACCGAAATCAAGCCTTAAACAAAAAAAGGCCCCGGCATCAACCGGGGCCTTTCGCATTCATGCACGTCGTTTATTTCAACGCGTACGTCAGTCCTGTTGTGAAAGTGAAACTGTTCTTCTGGTAACCGGGATCAGGGTTATTGATGTAGCTATCCAGAGCCGTCACATTCAACGACAACCGTTTGAATAACGGTGCAGCCAGATTCAGACTGCCGTTCGCGGAATATGCGTTGAAATCGTTCCACGCCGGCAGGTATGCCGCAGTCTGCGTTAATACCATCTTGTAAGGCAGAGACCTGCGGTACGCTTCGCTGAACGTTGAACCAAACAGATTCAGGTTCAACGTGGGATCGAAGTGGCCCTGCCGTTGATAGTGCGCATCCGCTTTCAGATCGAGCTGATGCAACGGCGTATTGAACACCGTCCAACCAAAACCACCACCATAGAGCTGATTTAACGCGATGCTCTGTGCGTAGTTATGATCGAACGCCACGGTGCCCAGCACATAGACGCGCTTTGAGATGTACTCATCGCGTTCGGCGTCCGCGTGCATAATGCTGGTCTTGGCCTGTACATCACCGCCAGTACCGCTGAGGACCGGCGGCGTGGTCAGAACGCCATAGTTTTCCAGGAAATTCGCCGTAGTTCTGTTACGTGTTCGCAAATACGGAATCACCGGAATCGTCCGGATTAGCGAAATGCCAGTGGAGATGGAACCACCGTGAACGGTCGCCTGCGTAAAGCTTGTGCCCAGATTTACAGCACCATTCCATCCCTGGAAGAAAGATGGGTCATGCGTCAGCGAGCTCTTGAAGGTCTTCTCATCCACGACAAGGGCGACGTCCTTCATCGGAACCGTCTGTGAAGGAACCTGGGGAGTCTCCTCCACGGTCAGGGTGTCCGTGGTGATCTCCACCGGGGCTGGCACCACCTTCCTCGATTGCGCAACCGGGACGCCATGCTTGAGAACAGCAAACGCGCCATGTGTCTTCAGATCTTTTATTTGTTTCAGTGGCACGGTAATCTCGCCGGCCATGTCGCTATTAAAAACGACACTGTCGCCGACACTTCGTACCATCGTGCCGCTGAGCTGATCACCGTTCGTAAAGATCAGGACATCCTTCTCGGGCGCCGCTTGCTGCGCCTTCAGCCCCATCCCTACACCGAGCACAAGCAGGCTGGCCACTCGCGCATTCATTCTCCTGGGCATGTAACGTGTCATGGTAGTTAGCATAGCTTGAGGTATTCTGATGCACTCCTTGCCGTTGTTAACCTGTCAAGTCCTGCAGGTTGGGCCCACGATACCAATACCTTTGCACCCGCAGCAGATCTCTGGCGTGTTTTTTCGCTTTTTTGAGGTCGCCGCCATCTCGCTGGGTGCACTTGGCGGGGTATTGGCCCTGCGTCGTGACCATACTTCGCGTTACGACGTGATTGGATTGCTGGGGTTGGGATTGCTAAGCGGCGTGGGAGGTGGACTGGTACGCGACATCATGCTGGGCGATGGGCCACCGCTTGCATTGATGCACCCTTCGTACCTTGCATACGCGCTTGCAGGTGCTGCCATCGGCATCTTCTTTGGACATACCGTAGGCGCTCGGATGCTGGCCTTCATGAATATCGTGGATGCGCTCGCACTAGGCCTCTTCACGGTTGCCGGCAGCACGCGAGCGATGAATGCCCACTTGGGCTTTCTGCCATGCCTGATGCTGGGCGTTACAACAGCCGTGGGCGGCGGTGCTCTGAAGGATTTATTCAGCGGTAAAACACCCGCCACGTTCCAGGAAGGCGAACTCTATGCCCTGGTCGCCACTTTTGCGGCCGCAGCATTTCTCGGGCTGGTCCGGGCAGGCGTTCCGATAAACCACGCGGCGTCTATCGGCACCACCATTGGCTTCGGCTTGAGGCTGCTTGCAATTCGGTATGGATGGCGGACTCGAGCAATCGGAACACTTTCGTAACCGAAACGTTTCGATCTCAAGTGCAGCCTGCAAATCCCTAAAGTGTCCTAAAGAAAGCCAGAAACACGGGCTTGCCAACTGTTTCTTTGTGCGCTTACTATTCGCTTCGCGTCGGGAGATTCACATTTCACCCAGACGCCCGAGACCCGGACAGGTCAAACCGTAACCATGGGGTTACCCATGTAACGGCGCGAATTGGGAGAGAAACAAAGATGTCGTGGTATGCCTATTGCATCGCGGAAAGGACTGCCTTTCCGGAGCTTCTTCGCCACCGTCGTCCGATGCCACTTGATGGAATCTCGGGCCTCTTCGGAAATCAAACCTTCGCCTTCCCCGCCAGTGACCTCGCCGTTGTCGTCTCGGAACACACCCCCGAAGACGAAGCACGCATGGACCAGCAAGCTCAGCGCGATCATGCGCGTGTGATTGCGGAGTGCTTCAAGCACGCCACGGTTCTTCCCTTCCGTTTCGGAACCCACTTTGAAGACGATGACGCTCTGCGTCGCTCCGTCCGCTCAAACCATCGCCACTTCATCCACAACGTGGAACGCCTGCGCGGCAAAGCCGAGATGCACCTTAAGGTGCTCGTCGACGACATCTGCGGAGAGTCTCACAAGATCGTTCAGGGCACCGTCGGCAAGGAATACCTTGCCAGCCTGCGCGAGAGCGCCAGTGCACAGCGTGAACGCCAGTCGAAGGCTCGCGCTCTGCAGGTACAGATGCAGCGCATGTTCCTCCCCGACGCAGAAGAAGTTACCTGCAAGCGCGCCGGCGAAGGCAAGATGTTGCTCGATATTGCCCACCTAGTGGACAAGAAGCACATCGAGCGCTACCAGAACAAGTACTCCACCGCCATGGACATGCTGAAGGACTGCCGTATGCAGCTCTCCGGCCCGTGGCCTCCGTATCACTTCGTGCAACGGCACCAGCCGCCGCACAACTCAGCCAACTAACAGGTTGGTCCTTAACAAAGAAAGCCCGCTTAAACGAGCGGGCTTTCCTACTTTGCAATCTTCATCTCTCAAGTACGGTAAGCCGGTCCACGGTCAGCTCTCGGATATGCAACGAATCGATACGCGCTTCAAGAATCCGTAACCGACGAATAGCCAGCGCTCCAACCGCAACAGCACCAATTGCGACTGCACCTACTGCCAACGCGCCAATTGCAAGAGAACCGGTGGCCATGGTTCCCACAGCAAGTGCGCCGCAGGACTCTTTCTTCCGTAGAGCCATACCGCACCTCCTTTTTGGTTTGAACTGACTAAGCGTTGCCTGCCGTGGGCCCAACTGCTGCCACAGTCTTCTTACGGCTCATGAGGCGGCTGCGCTTCTTACGCGATACCTGGCTGGCGTGATCCAACTTGCTCCAGAAAGCAACGAAGTAATCGATCGCGCTCAGGATGGATACAAACGTCATCCAGTAGATAGCGGTCACCGCGATGATGTGCACCGGAACAAAGAACCATCCGGTGTCATTTCGCCATCCCGGACCAACCCACCAGGCGTTCCATCCGCGATCAAGAATTGCAGCGACTACCGAAACTATTTGCAGCACCGTCTTCAGCTTGCCAACTTCACTGGCGTCGATTGTGAACCCTTCGTTTGCGGCAATCGAACGGAGACCGCTGACCAGGAACTCGCGACCAATGACCAGCACCGCGATCCAGGGTTTCACAACGTGCGGATTGAAGCTGACAAGGCAAACATATCCGGCCGTCACCAGCATCTTGTCCGCCAGCGGGTCCAGCAACATACCGATAGTAGTGATCTGTCCGCGTTTACGGGCAAGGTAGCCGTCCAACCCATCCGTGATGGCCGCCAGAATAAACAGCAGCGACGCAGCCACTTCCTGCGCATGCCCCGTGATCGGCGAGCTTGCGGAGAGCAGCCAGATAAGCAGCGGAAGGCAAGCTATCCGGCTCATCGTAATGGAATTGGGCAGATTCAAACGGAATGTACCTGGCCGCAATCAGGCACCATGCCCGACAGCGACGTCAACATGATTCTTGCACAAGGAACCCAAAAGCAGAACGTAGCAACCGCGACGACTTCCGCCGCGATCGCTACGCACTCATCTCCTACGTTGTTAAGCGTAGATACCGCGCTGTTTCGTCGTATAAGCCACACGATCAATCGCCAGCATGTACGCCGCAATGCGGTTGTTCACGCCATGCGCCTCTGCGTATCGAATCACGTCGGAAAAGCTTTGAGTCATAAGGCGATCGAGCCGGTCATTTACTTCATCTTCCGTCCAGAAGTAGCCCATGCGATCCTGCACCCATTCGAAGTAGCTGGCAGTGACGCCACCCGCATTCGCAAGAATGTCCGGCACGACGAACACGCCATTCTTCTCCAGGATGTCGTCCGCTGCAGGCGTCGTGGGACCGTTCGCGCCTTCCACAAGAATCTTTGCTTTCACTGCACCGGCATTGCGGCTGGTGATCACATTCTCATGCGCTGCGGGAATCAGAATCTCGCACTCAGCGGTCAACAGTTCTTCGCTATTCGCCTCGGATGCGCCACTGAAATTGCGAATCGAACCGTTCTTCTTGCGATGCTCGACCAATGCAGGAATGTTGATGCCGTCCGCGTTATATAGACCACCATCCCACTCCGCGATGCCGATCACCTTGTAGCCTTTTTCGCGCAACAACAGAGCAGCATTCGATCCCACATTACCAAATCCCTGAACGACTACGCGGCAATCCGCAGGCTTCATATTCAGGTACTGCAGAGCCTGATCGCAGGCCACGGAGACACCGCGCCCTGTTGCCGCTGAACGCCCACGCGAGCCGCCAATATTGATAGGCTTGCCCGTCACCACACTGGTAACGGTCTGCCGCATATGCATGGAGTAGGTATCCATGATCCACGCCATCGTCTGTTCGTTCGTATTTACGTCCGGTGCAGGAACGTCCTTCTCCGGGCCAAACACGTCGATCATCTCGGCGGTATAACGACGCGTCAGCCGCTCCAGTTCCCCCTGGCTCATTTTCTTCGGATCACAAATGACGCCGCCCTTTGCGCCACCGAACGGGATATTCACCACGGCGCACTTCCACGTCATCCAGCTTGCCAGCGCGCGTACCTCGTCCAACGACACATCCGGCGCGTACCGAATACCGCCCTTTGCAGGTCCTCGCGCCATCGAATGCTGCACACGATAGCCAGTGAAAACCTCAATACGGCCATCGTCCATCATTACCGGGAAGTGCACAATGATCTCGCGATTCGGCTGGCTCAACACTTTCCAGATCCCTGCGTCCAGATCCAGTTTCTTTGCCGCAAATTCAAAGCGGGCGGCCTGAGCCTCCCACGGGTTCATTTCCTTTTCCAAAGCTGCTTCTGCTGCAGCCTGTTCCAGATCAGCCGTTACTGCCATACTTCTACGCCTTCTTTCCTTCGTCTCCTCCGGTCACGCAGGGCCGCAGAAGACCACTTCAGTTGGACGCCTCAAAACCTGCCACAGGTGCATGAACAATCCGCGACATACGGCCATTTGGCGGCCAAACCGGCGAAGTATAAGCATCCAGCCAAACAATGAGCAAGGCATGCCAGGCGCTGTGTATCGTATCGGCTAACAGCGTTTAATCTTCTTGCGGAGGAATTTCGCACGTGCCACGGTACGCCTATCAGCTCCGCATCCGCGAAGGCTGCGAAGACGAATACGATCGCCGCCATGTGGCCGTCTGGCCGGAGTTGCTAAAAGACCTTGCAGACGCAGGCGTGCACGAATACTCCATCTTCCGCCGCGACCAGCAACTGTTCCTGTACCTTCACGTGGATAGCTTCGATGCCTTCCTCGCCCGCATGGCAACCAGCGAAGCGAACAAGCGTTGGCAGGCCATGATGGCCGACATCTTTGAACCCGTACCCGATCTTGCACCGGGCGAACGTTACGCCATGATGCCCGAAGTCTTCTACATGCCCGGCCACCCCGAAGGAACCGAATGAACGACGCACAGCAAAAAGTCTTTGCCGCACTCGACCACTTCCGCATCGAGCTTCCCTCCTGGGGATTCGCCAACACCGGTACACGCTTCGGCAAATTCATCCAGCCCGGTGCCGCCACCAACATCGCGGAAAAGTTTGCAGATGCGGGCATGGTGAACAAGCTCACCGGCGTAGCACCCACCGTGGCGTTACACGTTCTTTGGGATCTGCCCAAGGGTGAAGGCTCCGTCAACGAGATTCGTCAGCTTGAACAACAGCATGGTATCCGCTCTGGCTCCATCAATCCAAACCTGTTTCAGGATCAGGTGTACAAGTTCGGCTCGCTCTGCAACCCGGATCCCTCCGTCCGCAAACAAGCCACCGATCACATGATTGAAAGCGTGCAGATTGCCAAAGCACTCGGCTCGCGCGACATCTCCCTGTGGCTCTCCGATGGCGCGAACTATCCCGGCACGCAAAGCATTCAACGCCGTATTGGTTGGCTGACCGAGGCTCTCGCTGCAACGCACGCAGAGCTCGCGACAGACCAGCGCCTTCTCGTCGAATACAAACCCTTCGAACCAGCCTTCTACTTCACTGACCTCGCGGATTGGGGCATGGCGTACACGATGGCCAAGCAGGCAGGCCCACAGGCCGTCGTGCTCGTCGATACCGGCCATCATGCTCTGGGCACCAACATTGAACAGATCGTGGCGTGGCTGCTGCATCTCGGCGCGCTCGGCGGCTTTCACTTCAACGATCGCAAGTTCGCCGACGATGACCTCACTCTCGGCTCCATCGACCCGTATCAGGTCTTCCGCATCTTCCACGAAATTCACGCACACACCGCCAGCGGCGGTCGCAGCGACATCGCCTACATGATCGACCAGAGTCACAACCTGAAGGGCAAGATGGAAGCGATGGTGCAGACCGTCGCCACCGCCCAGGAGCTCTATGCCCGTGCCGCACTCGTGGACCAAGCAAAGCTCTCAGAACTGCAGGACGCCTGTGCGTTGGTGGAAGCTGAGGAACTCTTCCGCAACGCATTCTTCACCGACGTTCGTCCGTTGGTGCAGGCGTGGCGCTCCTCCAAAGGCCTGCCAGCCGATCCGCTTGTCGCACTGAAGGAAAGTGGCTATGTGGACACCATCAGCCGCGAGCGAGCCGCAAAGAACGCCAGCAGCGGGGGCTCGTACGCCTGAGCCGCCCACGGAGTCATGGTCTAAGCTCAAAGCAGATGCAGACGCAGGAAGAACAGCTTTACACCACCAATAGACCTCACCCCAAGGTATGGATTGCCAGCACTGCGGCGATCCTCTTGCTGCTCTCTCTGCCGTCCATTCTGCCGCCGGACGGCCAGACTCACTCCGGCCAGTTCCTTGGTCGTTTCCATGTCGGCCTGATTCATCTGCCTATTGGTCTGCTGTTCCTGGTTCCTGTCTTTGACCTTGCCGCAAAGAAGCGCCCCGCGCTGCAGCAGGCAGCATCGATCACGCTCAACATCGCAGCCGTGACAGGCTTCCTCTCTGCACTGCTCGGAATCGTCCTGGCACACGCCGGGGCCTTCTCTGCGGATCAGGTACGCACGCATCTGTGGACCGGAATCGTGCTCGCCGTCGCAGCCATCGTCCTCACCATGCTGCGCACGTTCCTTCCTCAGCGAGCATTGCTGAGCATCCCTCTCGCTTTGCTTACCCTCTGGACCGCCCACACCGGCGGCAAAATCGTCTATGGCGACGACTGGCTCACAGAGTTCGCACCACACCTGGCGCCATCGCGCAGCTATCCTGCAGTCGATCCAGAAGGCGTCTATGCAAAACAGGTGCAGCCCATCCTGAACGCCAACTGCGTAAAGTGCCATGGCTCTACGGAGCGCAAAGGAAATCTTCGCCTGGATAGCTACGCGCACCTACTGGATGGTGGCTCCAGCGGCGACATCGTGAGCGCGGGTCATCCCGAACGCAGCATCCTGCTGCACCGCATCACTCTTCCTCCAAACGACCCGAAGCTGATGCCCAAGAAGGGCGAACCGCTCACCACGGCGGAAATCGAAACCCTCCGCGCATGGATTACTGCTGGAGCTTCACCATCCGCCACGCCAACCACACAGCCATGAGACACGAAAGGCCCCGCGACGGGGGATCGCGGAGCCAATGCGTTCGTGTCTGGAGAAGGGTTACTTGGTAAAGATGTCTCCGTCGTTATGTGCCTGGCGATTCATCCCGCGACGTGCGGAATCCTCCGCAGCGCGATCGATGCCCGATTGGTGTCCGCTCTCGGCACGTTCCAGCGAATTCACACCCGGACGCGCTGGCGTATCTGGCGTGTTTACCTTTTCCTTTGCAACTCCCTCGCCTTCACCTGCAAATCCATTTCCAGTCAAACCGCTCATTGTCCGTCACCTCGCCCAACATAGACGCGTAGACCCAGGGATTGGTTTGCCACGCCATTCCACGGCAACCCAGCAAACCGCATGAAACATTCGCAAGCGAGCTAACATGAAACAGATGAGAAACTTCCTCGAAGAAGCGAAAGCGCTCCATGACAGCGGCATCGTGCTGGACGGCCATGCAGATACGCCTCAACGCTTCGTCGACGAGGACTGGAACTGGGTTGGTTCACCGCTTGGGATGGGTCAACTCTCTGCGGAGACAGCCAACGAAGGACATCTGCATGGAGGGTTTCTCATTGCATGGCCGGAGCCCGATGCCTGGACAGGAAAGTTCGCCGAACGCACCCGCACTCTCATCGCCGGTATTCATCAGCAAGCCGCGAAGCAGCCGGAAGCCATCACCATATGCATCACCGCAGAGGAAGTACGCAACGCCAAACATAACGGCCAATACGCTGCGCTGATTGGTATCGAGGGTGGCCACGCTATCGAAAACAGCCTCGACAACCTGCGTGAATTCCATTCCAACGGCGCGCGCTACATGACCCTCACCTGGGCCAACGCGAACGACTGGTGCGGCTCCAGCGGCTTTGGGGGCGACGGCGGCTTAACCGCCTTCGGTCGCAACGTGGTCCGCGAGATGAACCGCCTCGGCATGCTTGTGGACGTCTCCCACGTCAGCGATGCCGCCTTCCATGACGTTCTGGAAACATCATGGGCGCCGATCATCGCCTCACATTCGTCGTCACGCCACATCTGCCAGGCAGCCCGCAACCTTACCGACAACATGGCGCGGAGACTCGCGGCCAAAGGCGGCATAGTGATGGTGAACTTCTTCGCAGGCTTCCTTAGCGACGCATGGCGTGAAGCCTGGAATGCGATGAAGCCAGAGCGAAATGCCGCGCTCGACAAGGCCCGCGAGCAATTCCGCGCACAGGGGAAGCCGTTCCTTTTCTTTGATGAACTCGCAATCGAGCGCGAGTTCGCCCGCCGCATCCCACCGGTTCCCTTGTCAGTCCTGGTCGACCACTTCGACCATCTGTTGCGCGTCATCGGACCGAAACATGTCGGCATTGGTTCCGACTTCGACGGCATCTCCCTCTCGGTAGAAGGCATGGAAACTGCCGCCGATTTGCCGAAGCTTACTGCCGCACTTCTGGAACGGGGATGGTCCGCTGACGACCTTCGCGGGCTACTGGGCGAAAACCTTTTGCGTGTGCTGAAACAGGCCGAGGACTTTGCCGCCGCGTGACCGGTTCCACCGCGCAGCGTATTCTGGATTACGGCATGATGTTCCGACTTGCGCCCCTATCTCTCTTCGCGATTCTCGCCGCTGCTCCGGTAGCGGCACTGGCACAGGCAGGGTCCCCTGTACCGCCTGCCCAGCAGCAGAATCCTCCGGCAAAGCCTGCGGACGACCTGCCGGATTCACCCGGAGCCGCCGAAGGCCTCGGCGTTCCGCCTGCACCGAACGGCCCTACGGCCGTCATTGACACCACGATGGGTCGCCTGACCTGCCAGTTCTTCCAGACTGAGTCACCCAAGACTGTGGAGAACTTCATCGGTCTGGCCACTGGCACCAAGGACTTCACCGATCCCTCAACCGGCCAGAAGATGCACGGTGTGCCCTTCTACGACGGCACTACCTTCCACCGCGTCATTGCCAACTTCATGATCCAGGGCGGCGACCGCGCTGGAACGGGCGCTGGCGACGCTGGCTACTACATCGGCGAAGAGCGTTCCCCCGGTCTGCGTTTTGACCGGGAAGGTCGTCTTGCCATGGCCAATGCTGGCCCCAACACTGGCAGCACGCAGTTTTTCATCACTGAAGCGCCCGTTCCGGAACTGAACGGGAAACACACCATCTTCGGTCAGTGCGATCCGCATTCGGTGCTGGTCGTGCAGTCCATCGCCCGCGTGGAAAAGAACTCGCAGGATAAACCTGTAACGCCCGTGACAATCAAGCACGTCACAATTGTTCCGGAGGGTGGCACCATTCCGCCGGATCCAATGGCGACCCAGCCTGCCACACCTGCAGCGCAGTAGGCATCCAACGTCGTACAGCAATAGAAAGGAAACACCCATGGCAGATCGCACACCAGGTACCTACGCCGTCTTCAACACCAGCGAAGGCACCATCGTCACGCGTCTCTTTGAGAAGGATGCACCGGAGACCGTTGCCAACTTCATCGGCCTGGCTGAGGGCACTAAGAAGTGGGAGAGCCGCAGCAAGAAGGGCGACAAGCTCTATGACGGCACCATCTTCCACCGCGTAATCCCTGAGTTCATGATCCAGGGCGGCGATCCGGAAGGCACCGGCATGGGCGGCCCCGGCTATCGCTTTGCAGACGAGACCAAGGGCTCGCCGCACGGCTTCCAGGAGACCGGCAAGCTGGCCATGGCGAACGCTGGCCCCAACACCAACGGCTCGCAGTTCTTCATTACCGTTGCTCCTACCACCTGGCTCACCGGACGCCACACCATCTTCGGTGAAGTCGTGGAAGGCTACGACATCGTGGAGAAGGTCAGCAAGGTCGCACGTGATGGCATGGACCGCCCCAAGAAGCCCGTCGTACTCGAATCGGTAGTTATCGAGCGCGTCTAGCTCACAAAGCACAGCAAGGAAACGGCCCGCATCTGCGGGCCGTTTTTCTGTTTGCTACACAGTCGGAGCGGGCTTACCGTTGCTTCCTCGAACAATCTTGCTCTGGTCAAACAAGCGCAGCACGGGAAAGTCGATATCCGTTCGCGCGACCTTCCAGAAGTAGTTGGTCAGGAAGTTCAGAATCAGGTGACCGAAGACCTCCGCAATATCTTCATCACTCCAGCCAGCAGCTTTCACCGCGTCCACCTCTGCATCTGTAAGGTCGCCCTTGTAGCGAACAACAAGCAGAACAAAGTCGAGCAACGCCTGCTCCTTTGCATCGCTGGACTTACCATGCCGTGCCAGCTCAATATCCTCATCGGTTAGCTTCTGCTGCTTCGCCACCGCTGCCAGAAGCGAGATGCAGTATTCGCAGCCATTCTCTTCTCCAATCGCCAAGCCAATCTTTCGCGCCAGCTGTTTGCTGAATCGGCCCTCGGTCAGGTTCTGAAATAGCGTCAGGTAGCTGCTCATCATGGCGGTGGAATTGGTCATTGCCGACATGAGCAGAGGATGCTTTCCGAACTTCGCGCGCGTGGCGTCGAAGATCTCCTTCTGGGCTTGGGTGGCGGTTTCCGGGGTGAGTACATGAATGCGAGCCATGAGTGACGTCTCCTTGATTTATACCGATCGTTCGGTTTCATTCATAGATATCTCCACACGAGAGTCATGTCAATTGGAACTTTACCGAATGTTCGGTTATCGTAGAGGCAGGAGAGCGGCAATGCCCCAGGTTCGAAAAATAGAAGACGCGGAGTTGATGCAGCGATTGGCGCGCATCTTCAAAGACGTGGGCTATGAAGCTGCGTCTCTGGCGGTTCTGGCCAACGCCACCGGCCTAAAGAAGGCGAGCCTCTACCACCGCTTTCCCTTGGGCAAAGAGCAGATGGCGGAAGAAGTATTGGCCTTCACAAATCAAATTCTCGACACACACGTATTCCCGGTGCTTAGTGACGTAACGCGGCCGGAGAAAAAGATGAGTTCGTTTGTCCGGGTAATCGACGAGTTCTACCTGAACGGCAACGAATCCTGCCTGCTGAATCTTCTTTGCCCGCCGCGTGGCGAAGAGAGCGCTCGCGCCAAGGCCATCGCTGCCACGTTCAAGCGATTGATCGATGCATTGACGCACGTCGCAGAAGAAACAGGAGCCCCAAAGAAGCTGGCAAAAGCCCGAGCGGAGCATGCACTAGTCGAACTGCACGGGGCGCTCGTACTCGCTCGTGCAACCGGAGACGACAAGGTCTTCCAGCGCATGCTGACTCGCCTTCCCACGATCATCCTGACAAGCGATTCATAAATACAAAAGAAATGGCCCACTTCGGCAGGCCATTTCTTTTGCGAATCGCGATTCATCACATCTCACAAGCCGACGTGTCGTTCTATTTCTGACCGACGTGTTCCGCCAGAAACTCACGCATCGACGCTGAGATCTCCTGCAAATGAGTCTCAAGAGCAAAGTGTCCTGTTGGAAGGAGCGTCACCTTAGCGTTCGGAATATCTTTTTTGAACGCTTCTGCTCCAGCAGGAATAAAGTATGGGTCGAACTTTCCCCACACCGCGAGCAGCGGAGGTTTCGCAGTGCGAAAGTACTCCTGAAACTTGGGGTACAGTTTCACGTTGTTGGCGTAATCGAGGAAGAGATCGAGTTGAATATCTACGTTCCCCGGACGCGCCAGCAACGCAGCATCCAACGTGTAACTTTCCGGCTTGATCAGGCTTGGGTCCGGTATTCCAACGGAATACTCATGACGCATTCCTTCGAAATTCAAACCGGCGCGGATTGCGTTCCGATTCTCCATCGTTGGTTCGCGCCAGTAGCGCTGAAGGGGCTGCCACGCATCGCCCAGGCCTTCTTCGTAAGCATTGCCGTTCTGAGAGACGATGGCCGTCACCCGCTCAGGAGCCATCAACGCCAGTCGGAAGCAGTGGGCGCTCCGTAATCAAAAACGTACATCGCGTAACGGTTTAGCTTCAGAGCCTCAGTGAACGCGAAGATCGTCTTTGCCAACGCCTCGAAGGTGTACTTATAACCGCGACTCGCAGGGACTTCAGTAAAGCCGAAACCCGGCAGGTCTGGAGCGATCACATGGTAGCGGTCGGCAAGGCGCGGAATCAGTTCCCGATATTGAAACGATGACGTGGGAAATCCATGAAGCAAGAGGACAACCGGAGCGTTGGAGGGGCCTGCTTCGCGATAAAACACATTCACGCCATCGACTTCAACGCGATGGTGAGAGGTGAGCGGAATATTTGGAAGGTCAGTCATAGAGTTTTCCTTCGGAACGTTGACTTGCTGATTGAAATTGAACAAGGCAATCTTGCGACGAAACGCATCAACACCGAAAACAGCGGATGCCACGAAGCTGCGGCGATCAAAGTTCAAGGGGCACCTACTTTTGCTGCTTATCGTTGAGGGACTGCGAACGCGACTACGTCCGCTGCAGCCGCTCATACAATACGCCGTACCAACTACCAGGGATATGAACCGTCCTTGTGAAAGAAACCGCCCGTGGAGCTGTCGTCAGGCTGTTGAGCAAATCGCACAATTGCCTCTGCGCCTTCTTCGATGGTCTGCGTACCGCTGTTACCGTTCAGGTCCGTAGCGGTGTAGCCGGGGCAGATAGAGTTCACCTTGATCTTCGTATCGCGCAGCTCCCATGCAAGGTCAACAGTGAACATATTCAGCGCTGCTTTTGATGCGTTGTATCCAAGTGGCTTCACGGGATAGAACGGCGAGTTTGCATCGCTGTTAAGTCCAAGAGAGCCCAGGCCGCTGGAGACATTGATGATGCGTGCACTTTCCGCGCCGCGCAGTAGCGGCAACAGCGGCTGCGTGAACTCCACAGTGCCGAAGAAATTAATTTCGAAGGTGCGCTTCAGCGCTTCGCTGGTGACCGTGCTTGCTGGACTATCACCGCCCGTCAAATCGAAGATGCCAGCATTGTTGATGAGCACATCCAGATGGCCAAATTCTTTCTGTATCTGACCGGCCAGCGCTGACGCTGTCTCAGCCGCACGATCCAGATCGGCGACAACATAGCGAACATCTAAACCCTCGCTACGAAGCTTCGCCGCAGCTTCTTCGCCACGCTTGGCATCGCGAGCGCCCAGCAGAACGGTAAACCCAGCGTGGCCCAACTGCCGAGCCACTTCAAACCCAATGCCTTTGTTCGCGCCTGTGATTAGAACAACCTTCGACATGCTGTCTCCTTGTGCTTCATGAGCAGGAGTTAGACGCGACGGAAGAAGCCGGGATTCGTCTTTCTTCGAATGCCGGCAGACACGACCTAAAGTGGCTTGCCAATCTCCCACCGATGGCCGAAGGGATCCATCAACGAACCGTCACGCCATCCATAGTCGTGGTCCTGCATGGGCGAGCGAACAACCGCGCCAGCAGCCACAGCCTGATTGAATACCGCGTCTGGATCGTCAACGATAAGCATCAACCGTACCGCAGTCCCACCGAGCAGCGCAGGCGAGGGATTGCCGATCGCTTCATCTGCGGGATGCACCCAGAACTCAATGCCGTGTACGAGGAGCTGCGCCACCATGTCGTCGGCAGGAGGCGTGGCCCAGCCAGTTTCAGCGCCGAATGCTTTCCCATAGAAAGCAATGGCGTCTCGGACATCCCCAGGAATATGCAGCATGGCTGAAAAACGGGCGGTCATAAGAACACCAACATACTCTTGTCTTGAGACGGCGAGCAAAATAATCTCTCGTGAACTGTGGCGTTGCATCTCTGCGAAACTCGCGCCGCTCCAGAAAGCACGTGTCATCAGTTCTGTGCGTGAACACACAACCGATGACACGAAGAAGAGAACCTTGTGTCAGACAGTTTCAACCAAAATCACGAATCAAAGTCCGCGTTTGAAATACGCAATTACATCCGCCCGTTCCTGTGCTTTGGGAAGATGAAAGTCCATCTGGTTCCCGGGCACCACGGTATCCGGGTCATTCAGCCATTTCTCTAACGTCGCTTCGTTCCATGTGATGCCCGACGCATGCAACGCCTCGGAATACCGGAAACCCGCAACGCTTCCAGCTTTGCTACCAAACACACCGGCCAGTGGAGGCCCCTCTCGATTCCCTCCTACTGCGTGGCAGCCAGTGCATCGCTTTTGAAAGACCAACTTCCCACGTGCCGCGTCGCCATCAGCATGTGTCTCGACCTGTGAGGCGGTATCAGCTTGCATGCCCGCCAGTGCAGCAATATCTACCGGTGTGAGTTGCGACTCCCAGTGAAGAATGAGGTACTGCAACGGCGCCATCTCTCCGTTCTTCGCCTCATGAATAATCTTTCCAATCATCACCTGTTGATCATCGGGCGACATCTGATCCCAAAGCGACAGGTTCATCTTCTTCCGGGCCTCGACAACATCCCGCTCCATCAGCCATGACCCCGGAGCAAGTCGAGCGTAGATAGGCCAGCGCGTTTCATTCGAATGGCAGTTGGCACACTTGGCAATTAAAACGGCCTTCGCCTCTTCTGGCATCGAGGCATGAGTCAACAACGTGTCGAGCCCTTTCGATGGCTCGACACGTGGATTCCCAAAGGGATGAAACAATCCCAAACCAATAACCAGGGTTACAAGCAACACAATTAGTACAATGGAATACTTCAAGCGCCCTCCGCCAGTGTGTGGTCCACAACAGCAAGGTGGCTACGCCCGCGAACAAGCTTGACGTTGGTTACGCCAAGTACACTTTTGAGCTTGCCCGGCGGCACCGCCATGGGCCCGGGATTCGGCGCGCTGCCCGGAGCGGGTTGCGGAAAGGCCGTGGCCATCGCCGTATGGAACGCAACGTTCCCTTCCACCTTCTGCACTACCTGGTGGATGTGGCCATTCAAAACGGTGACCGATCCGAAACGCTTGAGCAATGCGAGTGCCTGCGCTCCGTCAGAAGTGCCCCAGCCCCACTTCTCGTACACCATCCACAGAGGAATATGTGCAAACACCACGATGGGCGTGGAGGAACCGAGCCGAGCAAGATCCGCCTTCAGCCATGCAAGTTGCTCTGCACCAAGATTGCCCAACGCGTCCACCTGAACGCAGTTGTTCAACCCAATAAAATGAACGCCTTTGTAGTCATAGCTATACCAGCCACTGCCCAGCGTTCCCTTGCCGTAGTGCTGTTTGTATAGCGCGCCGTCATCCAATGAAAAGTCATGCTCGCCCGGTACATAAAACACCTCAGACACCTTGGCGCTCTTAATCACCTGCGAGGCCGTATCAAACTCTGACGCCTTGGAGTTCTGCGTTATGTCACCGGTATGAATCATGAAGTCGGGTGCCTTCATTCCCGCTGGAACCGTGTTGATCTTGTTGATCGCCAGCTGCAGTGTTCCGGTTACGTCCGGGTTCGCGCCTTTGTTAAACCCGATATGGCTATCGCTGATTTGAACAAAGGAAAAATCCTCGTTCTTGACTGCACCTGCACCGGCTTTCGCAGCCTGCGCCAGCAGCCTTGACGTGGGAACGCCTCCCGTCATCGTCCACAGCAGACCTGTGCCTGCCCATGCCATGCATCCCAGAAAATTACGGCGATCAATCCCGTCGCTCGAAGGCTGTGCCTGCGTCTCCGGGACTACGGTGTCGTGTTGAAAGCGATTCATCATTCAGCTCCAGTGGGTTTACATACCCGCACCATGGAGAACCGCCAAGCCCGGAGTTTATTCCCGTTTCATCGCGTTTTTATTTCCCAAAAGAAATGTAGAAACAGCGGGAATAAACCATGCAGAATTTAGTTCTGGAATACGTGCAGTCCTCCATACTGAAGAAACAGCCGGTTTCGTCGTCACACAGGACTCTGCATTCTGAGGACTCCGCATCATGCTCGCCCAAGATCGTAGTGCGCTTTTTGAAGAGCTCGCACTGCCGCTACTACCGTCTCTCTATAGCCACTCATTCTGGCTGTGCCGCAATCATGCGGAGGCAGAGGACATCGTGCAGGAGACGATCTCCAAAGCACTCCGCGCTTTCGATTCGTTTCAGACAGACACCAACTTCAAGGCGTGGGTCTTCCGCATTCTGCGCAACACCTTTCTTACTTCGCGTACGGCTATCGCAACCGCGCGCACAGTCTTTCTGGAAGATCATCTGGATCAGGTGGACGTCACCGACGCGAGCCCAACACCCGAAGATGTGCTGCTTCGCCTCGATAATGAGGCCGCATTGTCAGAAGCACTCGAACGCCTGCACCCCCAGCTCCGCGAAGTGCTCATGCTGTGTGAAGTGGAGGGGCTGAAATACAAGGAGATTGCAATGGTTCTCGATGTTCCCATTGGCACGGTCATGTCGCGCATCTCGCGTGCACGCCGAACCCTGCAGGAACAACTGCGAGAGCAATTGGGAGGTTCGCTGTGATGCAAGGGGAAAACCATCTGAGCGCTCTGGAGGTCAGTGCCTTCATCGACGGCGAGCTGCCTGCAAGCGAGGCACAGACGCTCGAACAGCACGTCACCACCTGCCATGCATGTGCATTGAGTGTGGTCTCCGCAATGCGACTGAAGTCTTCCACCACACGACTGTCTCCACGCTTCGCTGCACCGACAGAAGCTCTCAACAGGCTTACGGCACAGCTC
Organism: Terriglobus roseus; assembly: GCF_900102185.1. Classification (NCBI taxonomy): domain Bacteria; kingdom Pseudomonadati; phylum Acidobacteriota; class Terriglobia; order Terriglobales; family Acidobacteriaceae; genus Terriglobus; species Terriglobus roseus. The sequence goes on from NZ_LT629690.1 coordinate 2,446,406, forward strand.
CGCAGAGAAACATCAACGGCGACAAAAGCAGAAGCAGAAACAGAAACACCAAAGAAGACAGCGCGTGTCATTCCTTTTCCTACATGGGCGTGGAGCGCACTCGCCGCGACACTCATCCTTGGAGTGTCTCTCCTGGGATGGAAGGCAATGAACCCGCCCAGCACACTCTCTGCGGAGTTGCTCGATCAACACCTTGCGGCCTTATCAAGCGGCTCTGAACCAGAAGTTATTTCAAGTGATCGACACACGGTAAAACCCTGGTTCCAGGGCAAGCTTCCCTTCAGCTTCAACATCCCTGAGGTATTTCCATCAGGCACCATATTGAAGGGTGGCGATCTCACCTTTGTTCATGGCCAACCTGCCGCACTATTGCTCTTCACGGTGGGCAAACATCAGGCGTCCGTGTTCCTGACTCAGCATCCTTTAAATCCAAACAAGTTCTCATCCACTGCAGAGCAATCCGGATTCACGATCCAGTACGCCACAACGCAGGCGCTTTATATCACTGCTGTAAGTGACGTGAATCCGACCAACCTTGCAGAGCTTGTCTCCGCATTAGTGAATGCGCAGTCGCCTCATTAGGCACTTAGAAAAATCTCGATCCGCACTCTTCATTTTTGCCTATGCGGGAATAAACAACGTACTCGCAAGTTATCTGTATTAGCCGGCTGATATCCAGGGTTGTCAGCCGGCCCATACAGGAGAACTTGATCCATGAAGACGTTGTTTTGGTTTGTTTACAGATTCGTATTTCCGTTCATTGTGTTCGCGCTGATTACGGGATGCGGCAGCAACGGTTCCATGATGACGTCTTCGCCAAATCCCTCCCCCAGTCCTCAACCCACGCGAGTGCCCAACCTGGTCATCGTCGCAAACCGCGATAACAACAGCCTCTCAACGTACGCCATCGCTCCTTCGACTGGCGAACTCCAGTTCCGTGACACCGTTGCAAGTGGAGGAGGCGGACCAATTGCGCTCGCCGCCCATCCATCCGGTAACTTCATCTATGTCGCGAACCTGATTGCGACAGATGACAGTGGAGGAGGCGGGGGCGTCACTGCGTTTTCCGTCGATGCAAACACAGGAGCGTTAACGTCCATTGGTGCTTCAGTCGCTGCAGGCTCCGGCCCGCGCACCGTAACCGTCCATCCCAACGGCAAATTCCTGTATGGAACCAGCCTGCTCTCAAACAATATCTTCGCCTATGCAATCAATCCCATTACCGGTGCACTTAGTCCGATCGGTTCTCCCGTAGCCACAGGTCAAGCTCCTGTATCGCTGTCACTGGACACCACCGGAAGATACGCTTACGTCGTCAATGCAGATGACAATACGATCTCAACATTCGCAATTGATGCAGACACAGGTACGCTCACCTCGTCAGGCAGTCCTGTCCCAACTGCAAGCTTCGATCCATCCTTCATTCTGGTGCATGCCTCTGGCAAGTTTGCCTATGTAGCCAATGCGGTTTCACAGACGATCTCTACCTTCTCCATCGACCCCACAAACGGAGCGCTTACATTGATGGGCAGCCCGGCTGCCAGTTGCGGCACCTTTCCAACAGCCTTAGCCGCAGATTCCCAGGGAAGGTTTCTGTATGTTTCGAATATTGGCACTGGAGACATCTGCACATTCGCAGTCAATGCGACAACTGGTGTACTTTATTCCGTTGGTCTGCCTGTCCATGCAAGCGACGCACCTACCTCCATGGGTATAGACCCATCCGGCAGTTACCTCTTCGTGAGCAAAGCGCAATCAAACAGCATTTCGGAGTTTGCAATCGATTCGACAGCTGGCGCGCTCACAGCCACAGGCACACCAATCCCCACAGGGAAAACGCCATCGGCCGTGATCATACTGGACAAGCAGGTTACAGGCGCAGCTTCTACCGCAGTTGCAACAATCGACCCGTATGCTCCGTGACCCTCGCCAGCAGCTCAGGCTCCTTCGCCATGGAACGTCCATAGCTCGGGATGAACTCTTGCAAGGCCGCTGGTGTACGAGCCTCTTCCGGAACAACAGACGTCCCACGAGTAATCAGCTCAAGCATGATCGATACCGCGGTGGAAGCGCCCGGTGAAGCGCCCAGCAGCGCGGCCAACGATCCATCCGCACTACGGATCACTTCAGTGCCAAACTCCAGTCGTCCACCAGCTTTCGCATCTGGCTTGATGATCTGCACGCGCTGCCCTGCAATCTCCAGCACCCAGTCTTCACCGCGCGCCGTCGGCACAAACTCTCGAAGTGCATTCACGCGATCTTCCTGCGACTGCATCACCTGGCCAACCAGATACTTCGTCAGATCCAGATTGTGCGCGCCCGCGCCCAGCATGGAAACCAGGTTGCCGGTGCCAACCGAAAGCGGCAAATCCAGAAACGAACCAAACTTCAAGAACTTCGTAGTGAATCCGGCGAAGGGTCCAAACAGCAGTTCCTTCTTGCCATCGATCACGCGCGTGTCCAGATGAGGCACGCTCATGGGAGGCGCCCCCAACGCGGGCTTGCCATACACCTTCGCCGCATGACGCTCAATTACATCGCGATTCGTACAACGCAGCCACTGCCCACTGACCGGGAAACCACCGTAGCCGCGGCCCTCGGGGATACCTGACTTCTGCAGCAGCGGCAACGCTCCGCCACCCGCACCAAGAAACACAAAACGCGACGTGATGCGGCTGCGCTTGCCTGTGGCAAGGTCTTCTACTTCCACATACCAACGCCTATCCGGCAACTGCGTCAGTTCCGTCACACGATGCCGCATGACTACCTGGCTTCCCTGCTGCTCCAGCGAGCCAAACAACATGCGTGTCAATGCGCCAAAGTTGAGATCGGTACCAAACTCCGCGCGTGTAGCCGCCACAGGTTCACTCGGGTCCCGTTGCTCCATCATTAGCGGAATCCACTGCTTCAGCACCGCAGGATCGTCCGAGAACTGCATGCCCTGAAACAACGAACATTGCTGCATGGCGTTATAACGCTTACGCAGAAACTCAACCGACTCCGCGCCTGAGACAAAGCTCATATGCGGCACGGGATTGATGAACTGCTTCGGATCTGAGATCAGCCCACGCTCCACCAGCGCTGCCCAGAACTGCCGTGAGTGCTGAAACTGCTCATTGATCTTGATAGCGCGATCAATCGAAATGGAGCCGTCTTTGCCTTCGGGCGTGTAGTTCAGTTCGCACAATGCCGCATGGCCCGTGCCCGCGTTATTCCACGCGTCAGAACTCTCGACGGCGACGCGATCTTGCGATTCCACCACGGTCAGTTGCAAAGAAGGAACCAGCGTCTTGAGCAGAGTGCCCAGCGTGGCAGACATAATTCCGGCGCCCACCAGCAATACGTCAGTTTCAGCGGGCAGTAGTGCAGTCTCAGACATGAAAAAAGCCTATCAGCGTGAAAACACGAGCGGCAATGCGATCACCGGACAGATCGTTCGATGATCGCACGCCTATCTCGGAATCGTTATACTGCGTGATGCGCACGCTGCATGACGTTCAGTACATCCGTGTATTTGTTGCCCGTGCCGGTGTTGAAGATCACCACACGGTCGGTCTTCTTCAGGAATCCATTCTCGATTAGGCGGTCATATGCAGCGGTTGCCGCAGCGCCTTCCGGCGACAGCAGAATGCCCTCATTGCGGCCCCAATCCTGAATCGACGCAAAAATCTCGTTATCCGTCTGCGAAATCACGGTACCGCCGCTCTCGCGCACCACGTCCAGAATGATGTAGTCACCATATGGCTTCGGCACGCGCAGACCGCTAGCCAGCGTATGCGCGTTCTGGAACATCTCGCTGGCGTCTTTGCCCTCGCGATACGCCTTCGTAACCGGCTCGCATCCCGCAGCCTGGCAGGCAATCATTTTGGGACGCTTACCAGACACCCAGCCAAGCTCCTCCATCTCAAGGAACGCCTTCCACATGCCAATCAGGCCAACGCCGCCGCCGGTGGGATAGAACACAGCGTCGGGGTACTCCCAGCCAAGCTGTTCGACCAGTTCGTAGCCCATGGTCTTTTTGCCTTCCACGCGAAAGGGTTCCTTCAGCGTGGACACATCAAACCATCCCTCTTCTTCCTTGCGAGAGGCCACAATCTTCGCGCAGTCGCTGATCAGGCCATCCACCAGCGTCATGTGTGCGCCATAGGCAATGCACTCCACCTGGTTGGCCAGAGGCACATCCTGCGGCATGAATACATGCGCCTCAATGCCAGCCGCGGCAGCATACGCGGCACAAGCACCGCCTGCATTCCCTGCGCTAGGCACGGCCACCTTCTGCACGCCATAGTGCTTCATCATGGTCATGCAAAGGCTCATACCACGCGCCTTGAATGTGCCCGTGGGGTTAGCGCCTTCTTCTTTCAAAAGCACATTCGGATTGCGGCGCGACGCCATGATCGGCGTCCATCCTTCGGCCAGTGTCACCGGCAGAGCATCAGGAAGTACCGGCGAATAACGCCACATGCTATCGGTTTGCGGCAGGCTATCGCGGACAGCGGTTCCCTTGAACTCCGAAAGGTCATACCGCACATAAAACGTACCGGCACACACGGGGCAGACTGTCCGCGGCACATCGGCGCTTTCGCGATGCTGACAACGCGAACACTCCAGAAAAGCAATCTTAGGCATACCACTTCAGGATAGTGGATTTACACCTGTTTGCGCCGGAAGCAATGCGCCACATGGTCATTCACAATGCCCACAGCCTGCATCCACGCATACGTGATCGAAGGTCCTACGAACTTGAACCCGCGCCGTTTCAGCTCCTTAGAGATCGTGCGCGAAAGCTCGGTCTCCGAGACCACCGTTCCGTCGCCGCGCAGTGCCTTGCCCTTGGTAAAACTCCAGCAGAAATCGGCAAAATCCTCGCCCTTTTTCTGCATATCCAGGTAGATCTGCGCACCTTTGATCGTGGCTTCAATCTTCGCGCGCGAACGCACAATACCCGGATTCGCGAGCAGAATCTCAATCTCCCGTTCGCCGAACTTCGCCACCTTCTTCGGATCGAAGTCGAGAAAAGCCTCGCGAAAATTCTCCCGCTTGCGCAGAATAATGGTCCACGACAGGCCTGCCTGGAATCCTTCCAGCATCAGGCACTCCCACAGCATGCGGCCATCATGCACCGGCACGCCCCACTCTTCATCGTGGTACACCGTCTCCAGTGGATCCCGCTCACTCCATTTGCAACGCTGCTTTGTCATGCTGCCTCTTTCTTCGGCTGCAGAATGCCCAGTTCCTCGTACCGCGCACGCATCTCCACCCGCATCGCGCCTGTCTGTGACCAGAACCAAGCGCCCGCCAGCAGCACGCACACACCACTGAATAGCAACGTATGTGGAGCGCCTATCCGGTGCGCAAGTGCACCTGCGAGCAGGCTTCCAAACGGCGTCATACCGATGAAGGCCATCGTATAGAAACTCATCACACGGCCACGCTTTTCTTCTGGCGCGAGAGTCTGAATGATCGTATTGCTGCCTGCAAGTCCCGTCATCATTCCCAGGCCCATGAACGCCATCGCAATCACGGAGAGTACTGGCCAATGAGACAAGCCAAACACGATGATCGCGACTCCAAACAGCGCACCGCCCTGCTGAATCCTCTTCAACAAACCAAGCGCATTCTTACGCGATGCAAGCTGAATAGCGCCCGCGAGTGCACCAGTTGCACTCGCGGTGGTCAGCAGGCCAAGCATGTGTGGCCCACCATGCAGTACCTGCGCCGCAAACAGCGGCAGCAGGGCCATCTGCGACATGCCCATCAGACTTGTAATCGCGAACAGGAGAAGGATATTGCGTATCGGGATAAAGCGCGTGACATATCCCCAGCCTTCGCTTAGCTGTGCTGCCATGGAAGGCCGATAGTGATCCCCCGGCGCGTCTGGCGTAATCCGCATCATCAGCAATGACGCAATCACAGCAAGATAAGACACACCATCGATGGCAAAACACCATCCCTCCCCCATGCGTGCAATGACGACCGCAGCAACGGAAGGCCCTACAAGGCGGGCCACATTTACCGTGGATGAGTTCAGCGCAATTGCATTGCTCAGGTCTTCCTTATCGGGCACCATCTTTGTCACAAACGATTGCCGAGCAGGCATATCGAATGCATCAATCAATCCCTGCAACGCCGCCAACGCAATGATCTCGTTGATGGTGATGATGCCTGCCAGCGTCAGCGCAGCCAACGCCAGCGACTGCCCGGCTGCGGCTACCTGCGTCATCACCAGCAGTTTGCGGCGATCCATGCGGTCCACCCACACACCCGCAAACGGCGACAGCGCGAATGTAAGAATCTGCCCGGCAAATCCAACTAAGCCCAACAGAAAGGCAGAATGCGTGAGCCGATAGGTAAGCCATGACAACGCTAAGCGCGTCATCCATGTACCCATCAGCGAGATGCACTGGCCAGAAAGATACAGCCGATAGTTGCGGTGTCGCAACGCGCGCGTTGTATGCGCGAACGGGCTCATCGATGGCTTCTTATGCGTCTCTTCTGTCAACGAATCATCCCAACAAGGAAAGCGAGCGTTCCAGATCTTCAATTAAATCGGAAGGCTCTTCAAGTCCTATGTTCAGACGAACAATACGGCCATGATGATTCGCGTCGATGCGCGTCAGTGTGGGATATGCCATGACAAGACTGTTCACACCACCCCAGCTCCAACCAATCTTGAACAGCTCTAAACGATCGACAAACGCATTCACCTGATCCGGCGAATAGCGCGGCGAAAACAGCATCGAGAACACACTTGCAGATCCCGTAAAGTCTCGCTTCCAGATCTCATGTCCCGGGCAAGAAGGCAGCGCAGGATGCAGCACCACATCAATCTCGCTGCGCTCCGTAAGCCACTTCGCAATCTCCAACGTGGAACGCTCCATCTTCTCCAACCGTACTACGAGCGTCTGCAAACCACGCAGCGCAAGCGAGCATTCATCAGGCGAAACGCTTAAGCCAAGCATCCGTCGCGTGGCACCCACACGCTCATAACCATCTTCGGTTGCCACTGAAACAGAACCAAGCAACAGATCGCTATGGCCGCCGACATACTTCGTTAGTGCCTGCACACTCACGTCCACGCCATGCGCAAACGCATCGAACAACACGCCCGCGGCATAGGTGTTATCGATCGCCACCACAACACCACGCGCGTGCGCTGCGGCAACAATTGCGGGCACATCCTGTACTTCCATCGTGATGGAGCCTGGGCTCTCGCACCAGATCAACGTCGTGTTGTCGCGGATCAACGATGCAATGCCGCCGCCAATCGTGGCGTCATAAAGCTCCGCCTCCACGCCATAGCGGCCCAGCAGATTCCTCGCCGCTTCCACGTTTGGCCCATACGCCTGCACGGGAATCAGGATGTGATCACCTGCCTTTGTAAAAGCCAAATCGACCAGTGCAATGGCCGACATTCCACTGGGAGCCAGAAATGTATGCCGCGCACCCTCCATCGCAGCGATGCGTGCCGCTAGTTCCATCGCGGTGGGCGTGCCATAAATGCCGTAGGAATAGCCAATCTCACTCTGCCGCCAACCATCGCGTATACCTTCCATCGAAGGAAACACAACCGTCGATCCGCGATGCGTCGCAGAGGCAAGTGATTCAAAGTTTTCGGGAAGCTCGGGCTTCGCGTGCAGCAAACGGGTACGCCAATCCATACATCAAGCCTATCGAATACGTGGTCACCGCGCAGAAAAGCGAATTACACAGCAAGAAACGGAGTGTGGCGATGCGGCCCTGCCGAGCATGATGACAACATGCACATCGCCGTGGAACCATCGATTCTTTACATTGGAACGCCAATCGTCCTCGTCAGCACGCGCAATGCGGACGGTTCAAACAATCTTGCGCCCATGTCCTCCGCGTGGTGGCTGGGGTGGAACTGCATGCTAGGTTTAGGGGCAAAGGGGCACACCGCACAAAACCTACTGCGCGAGCGGGAATGCGTTCTGAACCTTCCGTCCGACGCCATGGTGGGCCATGTGGACCGGCTGGCCAAGCTGACCGGATCTGATCCCGTACCACCCCATAAACAGTCCATGGGCTACCGGCACTATAAGGACAAATTCGGTATCAGCGGCCTCACTGAGCAGGCTTCTGAAAGCGTCAACTCCCCTCGCGTGGCAGAGTGCCCTCTTCAGATGGAAGCCGTTCTGGAGCAGGTCCACGACTTCGGCCACCGTCCCGACAAAGCGCCTGGAGCGCTCGCATTCGAGGTTCGCATCGTCCGGATGCACGCACATCCGTCGCTGCTGGTTCCTGGTCGAGACAACCACATCGATCCCGATCGCTGGCGCCCGCTCATGATGAGTTTCTGCCGCTTTTATGGCCTATCCGGCGAACTTTCAAACTCTACCCTGGCCAGCATTCCGGAAGAATCGTACCGGCCAGTCCCACACATGAAACGATAGAAAGGAAGGCGCACATGAAACGGAAAGTAGCCAACACGAAAGCATCCCCGGAGGAAGCGCAATCCATCCTTAGCGACGCCCGCTGGGACGCGATTGTCCGCCGGGATCGCCAGGCCGACGGAGCATTCGTTTATTCCGTACGCAGCACAGGTGTCTTCTGCCGTCCGGGCTGCTCCTCTCGAACGCCTCGACCTGAAAACGTCAGCTTTCACGCGAACGCGCAGGACGCCATACGCGCAGGGTTCCGACCCTGCCAGCGCTGTAAGCCAAACCAGAATGCAGATCCATCTACGGAAGCCGTCGCCACCCTATGCCGCGTAATTGAGAACACAATTGCGGCAGGTGATCCAGCACCGCAACTCGAGGACTTGGCAAAGCAAGTTGGTCTCAGCCAGTTTTATCTGCACCGCCAGTTCCGTGCAGCCACCGGGCTAACACCTAAGCAATATGCAACCGCCTGCCGCGCGAAACAGCTGCAGAAGAACCTGAAAGGAAGCGCTACCGTGACCGACACCATCTACGAAACCGGCTTCAATTCCTCCAGCCGCTTCTATCAGGCAGCCGCAAACACGCTTGGCATGACACCCACGCAGTTCCGCAAAGGCGGCCTGAACACTGACATCACATACGCTATTGGTCCATCCACTTTGGGAATGGTGCTGGTAGCGCGCAGCCCTCGTGGCATCTGCGCCATTCTCATGGGCGACGCGGAGGAAACGCTTCTCGACGATCTACAGCAACGCTTTCCTCAGGCGACGCTATTGCCGGGTGATGCTGATTTTTCAGAAACGCTGGAAAAGGTTGTGGCATGGACAGAGCGGCCGCGCAACAACCACATTAACCTACCGCTGGATATCCGCGGCACAGCCTTCCAGCAACGTGTCTGGCAAGCACTGCAAGCGATTCCAGCAGGTGAAACAGCAAGCTACGCAGAGATCGCACAACGCATCGGCAATCCACGCTCCGTACGCGCTGTGGCGCAGGCATGCGCCTCCAACGCGCTAGCAGTCGCAATTCCCTGCCATCGTGTGGTCAAGAGCGACGGCGCACTCTCCGGCTATCGCTGGGGTGTCGATCGCAAAAAAGAGCTGCTCAGACGTGAGCAGCTCAGTCACTAACAAGCTGAAGCGCTTAAACGCTGATAACGAACGTATCTTCAGTGCGCGTCACGCGGTTGTACAGCGTGTCGCGTTCCACTGGTTCACGTCCGGCTTCGCGGATCAGACGTTCGAGCTCAGCGCGACGCATGCCCTGCGGCGTGGTTGCGCCAGCCTCGTGATAGATACGCTCTTCCACTACCGTACCGTCGATATCATCAGCACCAAAGCGCAGCGAGATCTGCGCCATCTTCGGCGTCACCATCTGCCAATAGCTCTTGATGTGCGAGAAGTTATCCAGCAGCAAACGGCCAACGGCAATCTGCCGCATATCGTCAAAGCCGGTCGTCTTCGGCAGGTGTCCCAGCACCGTGTTTTCGGGATGAAACGCCAGAGGAATAAACGTCTGGAATCCGCCTGTACGATCCTGCACTTCGCGCAGCTTCAGGATGTGATCCACGCGGTCTTCTTCGTTCTCCACATGGCCGTAGAGCATCGTAGCGTTCGAACGAAGACCGGCGTTGTGTACCATCTCCGCTGTCTCCAGCCACTCGCTACCATCAATCTTGTGGTCGCAGATGATGTGACGCACGCGATCCGCAAAAATCTCGGCGCCACCACCGGGGCACGAATCCACACCGGCTTCCTTCATCTTCACCAGCGTGTCAGGAATGGAAAGCTTTGCGCGCTTCGCGAGGAAGGCGACTTCCACCATGGTGAACGCCTTGATGTGAACCTTCGGGAAGCGTTCCTTCAGGCCCTTCACCAGATCAAGGAAGTATTCAAACGGCAGGTCGGGATGCAAACCACCCACGATGTGAAATTCGGTGACCGCTTCGCTGTATCCCTTGCCCGCACTCTCCCATGCTTCCTCGAGTGCCATGGTGTATGTGCCGGCCTCGCCCTTCTTGCGCGCAAAGGCGCACAGACGGCAGGTAGCCACGCACACATTCGTCGGATTGATGTGGCGATTCACATTGAAGTACGTCAGATCGCCGTGCATGCGCTCGCGCACCAGATTCGCAAGCCAACCCACGGCCAGAATGTCAGGCGACCGGTACAGCGTCAGCCCATCGTCCGCAGTCAAACGCTGCTGTGCCAGCACCTTTTCGGCAATGGGCCATAGTGCGGCATCGTCAGTCTGAAACTCGTGGCGGGGACGGCCAGTGGGCGATTCGGTCATAACTCTAGTGTATTCCTCGCACCCAAACTTCGTAATAGAAACTCACTCCAAAGCGTCTGGTGTGGGGAGCATTACCCCTTCTTTTCCGGATACTTCGCTCGTACCATGCGCAGGAAATCGTCCAGCCGCTGGCCGCGTTTCTGAATAAACACTCGGTCTGTAACCACCTCACCATGAATGCGATCCATGCGGAAGGTGCGGAAGTCATTGCGTAGCTCACACCATGCCGCAAGAGTCCAAAAGCCGCTCCAGAATGCGAGCGCCAGCGGTCGGACCGAACGATACTCCGCCTGCGAAGTCTCTTCGCCGAGCCGGGTGTACCAAAACTCAACGACAGTCTTCCCCCGGCATGCTCGATGCAATAAATCGAGCAGGCGGCGATGCTCTTTGCTCATTGCAAAGGGCGAGGCATACAACGCAATAGAATCGAGATGTTCGCTCAGTTCCGGCGGCAATACCGCCTCAATACGAGCGAGCGCATTCTTCGCCGCAACGAACGACTCTTCCCCGCCCCAGGCCTGCACCAGGCGGGCGCCCACTACCAACGCCGTTAATTCGTCCGCAGTGAACATTAGTGGAGGAAGATCAAACTCGCGCCGCAGCGTGTAGCCAACGCCTGCTTCGCCCTCAATCGGCTGACCGGCAAGCTGGAGATCGCGAACATCGCGATAGATCGTGCGCTCTGATACCTGAAGCCGCTCTGCAAGAGCATGAGCAGTCTTCAGGCGACCGGAGCGCAGCAGTTGCACAATGCGAAAGAGACGATCGGCTCGCCTCATCGCACGTTACCTGGCATCGAGTTAGAAACGAGTACTGTGCAAACCAACGTGATTTCCTTCTGAATCGATCAGGCATGCAAAGAAGCCAAAGCCACCTGGAATCTCCGTACGAGGAACAGTGATCTTCGCGCCCAGCCCTTCCGCGCGTTTCACGCTAACGTCCAGCTTGCCATCTGCATTCAAAAAGACCAGCGCTCCATCAGCGGAAGGCTTACTAGCCTCGCGATATGTAAGGCATCCACTAACACCCTCTTCGCCGCGCGGAAATACCTTGCTGGCCTCGCCGTACGGGATCAACTGTACGTCCAGCACGCTCTCATAAAACTTCGTGGCGCGTTCTAGGTCCGCCGTGGGAATTTCGAACCAGGTAATCGCATTGTTCGTGAACTTGCTCATGACATTTTCTCCTCAGGGTCAGGATCATGTGTTCGCTGACCACGAGCCCAAGGTAAGAAAACGCTCCTGCCACCATTGTGTCAGGAGGATGTCAGCAGAAGAAGATTTTCTTTCTGAAACAGAACAGGGAGGACAAGCGTCCTCCCTGTTCTTACTGCTGTTGTCTTACTCCGATTAGCGACGCTGGGCTTCCAACGGCTTCTCTGGCGAGTCGACCATCCGAGGCGCCAGTACGATGCCGTCAAATGGAGTAATACCGATCAGGTGATCGCCTACAGCTCGCGTCGTACGCAACGGCCAACCTGCATCCTGGTAGGTGACCTTCATGTTGTTTGTGTTCACCGAAAAGACCAGCGTGCTGGGACGGTTCGCTGTCACAAGAACACGCTTGCTCTCACTGTCATAGTGAATGCCCGACACATTCGGTACATAAAGTCCCTTTTGCGTATGCCACGAGCTTCCATCATTCTCAGACAGCCAGACACCTTCACGACCACCCACCCAGACGCGACCGCCATCATCCACAGCGGCTGCGGTCAGATATGTCAATTCCGTCGGAGCCTGGATCACATGGAAGTTCGCACCGCTGTCAGTGGAAATCGCGATCTTATGCAGATCAGCCACCACGACGCGTGCTCCTTCAGACTTCACAATGCGCCAGGGTTCTCCCGTTGCAGTGCGAATATGGTTCCAGGTCAGACCGTTGTCCGTAGAGTTCAGCAGGCCTTCTTCCGTCGCTGCAAACACGGTATTCCCATTCACTGCAAATGCAAATACACCGGAGTTCGCTTCCTGAGGAGGCGTGTTGTGCGGAGGTGCAATCCGTGGCGGCTTGCTACGTGCACGAGCTGCTGCTGAAGCTGCGGCAGCCTTTCCCGCGCGCGTTTTGGATGTTGGTGCTGCCGCCTTCTTCTGCGCATCCGGATCAGGCAACGGAGGTAACGCGAGCGTCAGACCAGAGGTCTTCCAAACGTTTCCATCCCAACGCATGATGCCGTGCCGAGTTCCGGCCAGCATGGTTCCGTCCGGAGCCTGTACGAGCGAGAAGACGTCGGAACCGTTCAAACCAGCGCTCTTCTGTACCCACGAAAGACCGCCATCCTGGCTTTCAAATACACCACCGGCCATCTTGTCGTTGATCACACCGACATAGACGTGAGCCGGATTCTTGCGATCCTGCGCGACGGCTGTGATCTGCCTCTGCGTGAATCCGGTATTCGCCGGCGCAAAGGTCTGACCGCCGTCGTTTGAAATCAAGACACCGGTACGATCGGTAGCCAACAGCACGCGATTGCTGTTTTGCGGGTCTATGCTCACGTCGTTGATGATCCAGCTGGGATCGCCATAACGTGCGAAGGTGTGGCCAGCGTCCGTGGTTCTCCACAGACCTTCCGTCGTTCCAGCAAACACGGTGTTGGGGCTCTTCGAGTCTTCCATCAACACACGCGTACGCCGCGCCGTGGACGGGATGCCCTGCACCTTCACGTACTTCATGCCCTGATCATTCGAGCGATAGATGCCCGAGCATGCCGAGAGATATACGTTCGATGGATTGGTCGGGTCCACGATGATGGAGAACACATCGGAGTCATCGATGATGCCCTCCTTCATGTTCTGCCACGTTGCACCACCATCAGACGTGCGCCACGGCAGATGCCATGTTCCGGCGTACATCCGGTTCGGGTCCTTGGGATCAAATGCGACGGATTCTACTTCGTGAATTTCGCGGCTACCCGGAGGGCTGATCAGTTTCCAGTGATCGCCGCCATCTTCGCTGCGAAATACACCTTCCTGCACGGTTCCAATGAGCATCAACTTCGGGTTCGAAGGCGAAACAGTCATGGAGCGGATGGACTTGCCCTTCATGTCTGCATTTTCGGTCCACGTCTTACCAGCATCGTTGCTGACATAGAGGCCACCATCAGCACTGCTGAGAACCCATCCTGCAGCTAGAACGCGATTGGCATTCGTTGGATCGACGATCAGGTTGTCAAACACCAGGTCGTCGCGCTTACCAACGTCGGCCAGAAACTTCCAGGTATTGCCACCGTCATGTGTGTCGTAAACCGTCCCACTCACCGTTCCAAGGTAGATGTGGTTGTGGTCATGCGGATCCTGGGCAAACGCTCGCGCGTCCCCTCCGTACGGGCCGTAAGGCAGCCATTTGGACTGCGCCGTGGCAAGGGAGAGGAAGGAGGCGGACAAGGCGAGAGGGGCACAAAGGCGAAAAAGAGACTTCATTGTTTTCCTATACGAATGAACCTATGACAATTCTAGTTGCCTAACCAGTAAACAGATCCCTCTGGGGTATCTCCTGAGCTAATGTCATTTACTACCAAGTATCGGAAGTTGCGCCATGTCAAAAAATGGCTACTAATAACGTCCTGAAACGAAGATGTCAAACTGGAACCCTTTACCGATAAGAAGTGGAATGAATCACTTCGTGAGACGGTCATTTGAAGGTTGCCGTGGTTCGGAAATTCCGAGCACAAAAGCAGAAGGGCTGGCCTCACGGCCAGCCCTTCTGGGTTTAGATAAGGACTACTTCTTGTGCTTACGGGCGGGAGCGGTGCGGGGCTGAACCTTTACCGTGCTCTCGTCAACCGAGGTACCCAGATCGGACGGCGTGGAAGCGCCAGCCGGGATCAGCTCGGAGGTTACCGTGTTCGCACCAGCTGTACCCGTGTAGACCGAGATACGGGATGCATCCACACCCTTCTCGCCAACCAGGTAAGCCTTCGTGTTCACAGCGCGCTCTGCAGCCAGCTTGTCGGCATTCTTCACCTTCTTGCTGGGTGCTGCGTTGCCAGTCAGAGCCAGCTTCGCCGACGAATCACGCTGCAGGTTCAGAGCGATATCGTCCAGGCAGGCCTTCGCTTCGTTGTCCACGCGAGCTGGACGACGGGTGTCCTTATCGAACGTGATCGAGCAAAGTGCGCTTGCCTGCGGAGCGGGCGGCGGCGGCGGCGGTGCGATCACACTGACCGTCGTCGTGGCAGAGGCGTTGCGGCCCTTGTCATCGGAGACGTTGCAGGTAACAGTGATCGTGCCCGGAGCTGCGCCGGTGGTCGACAGGGTGGCAGTGGTGCCGCTACCCGAAACCGAACCCGTGGTCGAGCTGTAGCTGTAGGTGTAGTTCACCGGCTTGCCATAGGAGTCCGAAACCACCGAGGTGATCGTGGACGATCCACCAGGCTGAACCGACGACGGCGAAGCCGAGCAGCTCAGTGCCAGTGCAGGAATCGGATTGATGGTGAAAGGAGCCGCGCACTCTGCAAAGCGACCAGCCTTCATGCTCTCGGTCACGGTGCCCTTAGCGTTGTAGCTGCCAGGGTTCATGCCGGTCGTGTCGACGGTAGCCGTGTTGCTGGTGCCTGAGATCTTGCCACCGTCGGAGGTCCACGCATAGGTCGCGGTCTTCTTCGGGTTTACGTTTGCGGCAGTTCCGGTCACAGTGATCGGGTCACCTGCGTACACGCTCGAGGGGCTGGCAACGCAGGAGTACGTTACAGGCGGCGGCGGTACGATGTGGCCGAAGTGCAGCAGGATACCCGAGGAAAGCTGTGCGGAACTGACGTTCGCACGGCCACCAAAGTTACCGTTCGCTGGGCCGTAATCCTCGTGAATGTAGGTGTAATCAGCCTGGAACAGGCGGATGCCGAACATACCATCATGCCAGGGGAGGTTGTAGTCCATACCACCACCAGCAACGAGGGCAGGACCCCACTGATATCCGTGAGAGTAGAACGGGGTACCGGCAGCGAGATCGGAATTTGGGCCACCCAGACGGGCAGCTCCAGCCATCGCGTGACCGAAGAATGTCACCGACTCGGTCGGCAGACGGAAGATCGGACCGGCAGTCACCAGAGGCATCAGAGCATCGTTCTTGCCGCTCGGATGAAATGCTGTAGAAACCTCAACACCGGCATACTTGTTGAAGTAGTAGGCGCCGCTAACAATCGCACCCTTGTCGATCGACGAATAGGTGAGCCCCTGAGGCTTCAGCGATCCATGACCACTCCAGTACGAATAACCCAGGAAAACATCAACGCGTGATGGGTTCGGGCCCTGCGGTGCCGGCGCGGCCGGGGTTGTTTGCGCACCCAGGCTTGCAGCGCCCAGGCTGACTGCGCTGGCGGCCAAAAGTGACCTGCCCAGTTTGCGAAACGGCTGAGAAAACATGCGACTTATCCTCCGCGGAATATCTAATGCCACTTTGTGAGCTCATAACCAAGGCTCACTTGCTAAAGAATGCGATTGAAGTGTATAGCAGCATCTCTCTCACGAAAAGAAATATCTGCACAATAACCGATTCACTTGTTCAACTGATGCTGGTTTACATCAGTACTGCGTTCAAAGCGTCCTTTGCCGAATCCAATCAGTAAACTTTCCGGCAAATGGCGCAATCCTTGTATTTCCTATGCGATGTTCAAACTGTCCTTAATGCTGCCTCGCTCCCGTTGAATTTTTTCCTGGAGCAAAGTAATGGCATACAGAAGCTGTTCAGGACGCGGCGGGCATCCGGGCACGTAAATGTCGACCGGAACGATCTGGTTTACGCCTTGAAGTAGTGCATAGTTGTTAAACACTCCACCGCTGGTGGCGCAGGCGCCCATGCTGATAACCCACTTGGGTTCGGGCATCTGTTCATACAGTCTCCGAATCACCGGAGCCATCTTCTGCGACACGCGGCCAGCGACCACCATCAGATCGCTCTGACGTGGTGACGGACGAAACACCTCCGCACCGAAACGGGCGATGTCGTAACGAGAGCCGCCCATGCTCATCATCTCGATGGCGCAGCAGGCAAGGCCGAAGGTCATGGGCCAGACCGAATTCTTACGAACCCAGTTCACTGCAGCGTCCATGCTGGCCAGAACAACGCCTTCCGGCTGTTCTGGGCCCCAGTTCACCTCGCGCAGTTTTTCCTGGTTCTTGCCCATCGAATCCAGTGAGCCGAAAAAATAACGATCGGATCCTTGCGGTGCTGCCGGGCGTCCGCTACTGGAAGTCTCTTCTGGGGATGTCTTCATGTGCTTCATTTTATGCCACGAAGCCGCATGCGGATACGCCAGCTTGAGTAAAGGTGTCATAAATAACGACAGTTTTACTAGTTGACTTGACGTGATATCTGCGCATCAATGCGTTGGCCTTCTCTGATCATCACCCACCCGAACACGGAACCGCATCCATAGAATCCGTCCCAGCTTCGACGGAGGCGCGCTGGTGTCAACGGTATGGGCAGTCTGCGAAAAGTGCTGGGCAACCGTCGCCGCCATTAGGCCTTGATCTGCCGATCCGCCTGCAATTCTCGCGTCAAGTATCTGCAGCGTGGCAGTGCATGCCTCGGCCAACAGAGGAAACAGCGCCGCTCCTGCGGCAGGGCGGTTCGGCTCTTTCAACGTGGCATCGTATGCCTTCGTGGCAATCGACATCTGCTGGGCTGACGTGAAGAAGTGGAACTCCCGTGGGTTCCAGGCCACTGCGTCCTGCGCACGAAAACTAAAATCGGTTGATATCAACAATGGGTTCGGTGAACGATACGGTGGCGTAGCCAGCTCTGCAAAATCATGCGGCCCACGCGCTCCGGATCCAGGCAACACACGCACAATCCATCCCGATGCGATGTTCTCCAGCAAAAAGGTCTGCTGCGGCCCCAAAGCATGGCGAAAACTGTTCCCTGCCTGCACTTCACCTTCGAACGTCAGAGCAAGGCACCCCTTCTGCGCCACCGCCTGCATTCCCACTCCCAACACGATGGCGACACGCAAAACTGCGCCTTGACCACGTCGCAAATACAAAATCTGTCACCTCTCCGTAACTGTCCTGTACAGTAAACGAAACGAACCATCGCAACGCACCGATTCATCATGGCTTGATAGGCCGCGATGAACAACCGCATCGCACTGTCCTGTGATGTGGCTGACCTCCTTACCTCATCCGTCAGGAAATCTTGCCTCATGCGTGTACCAGGCCGAGCCCTCTGTCGACTCCTCTCTGTGGTTCTGTTCGCCGCCACCGCCTTCACCCTGCCTGCAATGGCACAGACCGTACCGGCCCCAGAACACGGCATGTCCGCCGCGGCTCCTGCTGCCGATGCCCGCATCGCCGCACTGGAGAAGCAGAATGCTGACCTTGCCACTTCGGTCGCAGCAGCCCAATCTGCCGGCGACAACGCGTGGATGCTTGTCAGCGCCGCACTCGTGTTGATGATGAGCGCCCCTGGCCTGGCCCTCTTCTACGGTGGCCTGGTGCGTCGCAAGAACATTCTCGGCACCATGATGCAGACGTTTGCCATGATGGGCGTCATCACGGTCCTCTGGGCTGTCTGCGGCTATTCGTTAGCCTTTGGTGAGAACACAGGCGTCCTTGGCAGCTTCATCGGCTCCTTTCATAACGTCTTCCTGCATGGCGTTGGGCTGATCCCGGACGGTACGTATGTCACGACGGTTCCGCTGCAGACCTTTATGGTCTACCAGCTCATGTTCGCCATCATCACCCCGGCACTCATCACCGGATCAATTGCAGAGCGCGTCAAGTTCTCTGGCATCCTCGCCTTCCTCGTTCTGTGGGCAATCTTCGTCTACAGCCCCATGGCGCACATGGTTTGGGGTAAGGGTGGCCTGCTGAACGCAGCGCTCGGCGGCAAGTTCCCCTGCCTCGACTTTGCAGGCGGCACCGTCGTCCACGTCACCAGCGGCGTCTCAGCGCTCGTTTTCTGCCTCTACCTCGGCAAGCGCAAGGGATTCCCGAAGGAGCCCATGCCGCCCCACTCGCTGGTGCTTAGCTTCATCGGCGCTGCCCTGCTGTGGGTAGGCTGGTTCGGATTCAATGCCGGTTCTGCCTTGAACGCAAGCTCGCTGGCCACCTCCGCTTTCGTCGCCACTCACTTCGGTGCGGCAGCAGCCGCCTGCGGGTGGACCATCGCTGAGTGGATCAAGCACGGCAAGCCCACCGCCCTCGGCGCCATCTCCGGTGCTGTTGCTGGCCTGGTCGGTATCACGCCTGCTGCTGGTTTCGTCACACCGATCTCCGCACTCTGGATCGGCCTGCTCACCGGCATCTTCTGCTTCCTGATGGTCTTCATTGTGAAGAACAAGTTTGGCTACGATGACTCACTGGATGCCTTCGGCGTTCACGGCGCGGGCGGTACCTTCGGGGCCCTCCTCACTGGCATCTTCGCCAACTCCGCAATCAATCCCATTTTGGGCAAGGGTCACGCCACCGGTCTTCTGGAAGGTAACGCGCACCAGCTCCTAAACCAGGCTGTGGGTATTGGCCTTGCATGGGTCATCTCCATCGTGGGGACGCTGGTTCTGCTGATCGTCGTGGATAAAACCATCGGACTGCGCGTCTCTGCTGAAGATGAGGCCACCGGTCTGGACCTCTCGCAACATGGCGAAGAGGGCTACCACGCGGAGCCGGCCTACTAGGGGGAATCAGCATGGGTGCTGTCGTTTCATAGAACAGGGGGCGACAGCACCCCATCCTTTCAAGCACAATGACCAGCGTTCGCATCGTACTTGCGAAGAAGGATCGGAAAGACCATGCAGAAGATTGAAGCAATTATCCAGCCGGGCAAGCTTGACGCTGTTAAGGAAGCGCTCATTGAAGCCGGTATCGAAGGCATCACCATCCTGGAAGCCCGCGGCCATGGCCGTCAGAAGGGCCACACCGAGTTCTACCGCGGCCGTGAATACGCGGTTGATCTGTTGCCTAAGATCAAACTCGAAACCGTTGTCTCCGATGAACTGGCGGAGAAGGCTGTGAACGCCATCATTGGCGCGGCTCAGACAGGCTCCATCGGCGACGGCAAAATCTTTATCACCCGTGTCGACGACGCGATTCGCATCCGCAACGAAGACCGCGGCGAAGCCGCACTGTAGTCACATCAAGAGCAAGAAGGAACGTAGCGCTCGCAACCCGCGAACGCTGCGTTTGTTCTTTTCAGTTCATCCTCTGAACCATCGCTCTCCCACGCAAGACGTATTTTGATGACTAGCTGAGTCGCCAACTCGCTGCTATTGTGAAATTCATGACCAGCGCAGAGTCCGCACGCCTCGCCTATCAGGGACGCATGGCAGCGCTGAAGGCTGCCTTCGCCGACCGCGCCGAATCCGGCGTTGGATTGATACGCTCACGCGCTTCTGCCGCTGACGACTTGGTCAGCGCTCTCTGGCAACTACACTCCCACGAAATTGGCGCAGGCATTGCGGCCTTCGCAGTGGGCGGCTACGGGCGTCAGGAACTCTTCCCTGCCTCAGACCTCGATTTGCTATTTGTGGTCGCGGATGCAGCCAAGGAAAAGGCCTCAAAGCCCATCATTCGCCAGATCAATCAGCAGCTATGGGACAGTGGCATCCGCGTCTCCGCTACCACGCGCGCCCTCGCCGAATGCGACAAATACGATCCCGAGAACGCTGAGTTCACGCTCTCTCTGCTCGATGCGCGCTTCATTGCCGGCGACAAAACTCTCTCAGCAAAGCTGCTGGACGACTGCATTCCGAAGATGCTGGAACGAGAACACCGCAACCTGTCGCAGCGGCTTCTCGAACTCACACAGGAACGTCACGCACGTTACGGCAATACTCTCTTCCACCTGGAACCCAATATCAAGGAGTGCCCCGGTGGTCTACGTGATGCCAATGTCTGCGGTTGGTTAGCCAAACTAACCAACACAGCGCCGTCATCCTCGCTCGAATTCCGCGAGGCCTTTGCCTTCCTCACATCGATCCGTTGTTTTCTGCACATCCGCTCCAACCGTGACAGCAATGCGCTGGACTGGAAGACACAGGACGCAGCAGCAGCCGAAGGTGTCGGCGTGCCTAATGGACCACCGCGTGACGCAGCACACTGGATGCAGCTCTATTTTCGCCATGCGCGTGTCATCGCGCGGCAGCTGGAACAACAGACAGACGCCATGCCCCGCGCCCGTTCCATCCTGAAACAGACGCGTGACTTTCTTACCCGCCGCCCTGTCACAGACAACCTGGGCATGCGCGTGGAACGTGGGCGGATTGTGCTGGACGAAGCTACTCCTGGCTACGATCCTGCGACAGACTCCGATGTGATGATGCGGGCTTTCCAGTCCGTTGCGGAGACTGGCACACGTCTCAGTAGCACCGCTGAGCAGCGCCTGGAAGAAGCGTTGCCCTTGCTCTCTGCACAGCTCGACGAAGGTACAGCCCTCTGGCACAAACTACGTCTCATCTTCCTGGGCGAACATGCAGGACTCGCGCTGCGATCCATGCATGCTCTCGGCATCCTCGAGCTGCTTATCCCGGAGTTCCACGGCATCGACGCGCTCGTCATTCGCGATGCCTACCATCGCTACACAGTTGACGAACACACCTTCGTCCTCATCGACACGCTGCATGGTTTGCCTACGCCAGAACAGTCGCCCATGGCCGAGTGGAAGAAGCGCTTCGCCGTCATCCTGCGCGACCTGCAACATCAGGACCTGCTCTACCTTGCATCGCTGTTGCATGACACGGGCAAGGGACGCTCCACGGGCGAACACGCGACGGAAAGTATGCGTCTCGCACAAAGCGTAGTCACACGCCTTGAAATGGATGAGTTTGAATCCGGACTCGTACTCGGTCTCATTCAGAACCATCTCGATATGTCGTCTGCGCTACGTCGCGACATCTTCGACGCGGAGACCATTCGCACATTCGCGGAAAAAGTTCAGACTCCTGAAGAGCTGCGCATGATCACTCTCTTCACCTACGCAGACATTCAGGCCGTTCATCCCGATGCGCTCACACCATGGAAGGCCGAAAACCTGTGGCGGCTCTACATTGCCACGTCCAACTTCCTTGATCGCAACATTGACGATGAGCGCTTCGACTCGCGTGTATCCAGCGAGCTTGTCCGTCGCATTACGCAACTGCTTCCCGGTGAGAGCCGTGAAGTCCTGCAATTCGTCGAAGGCTTCCCGCAGCGCTATCTGCGCACGCGCAGCCCAGAACAGATCCGCACGCACTACACCATGAGCAAACGCCTCGCGGAAGACGCCGTACAACTCGACTTCCATTGGACACCCGCACACAGCGACATCACGCTCGTTACGCCCGACCGTCAGTTGCTCTTCGCGCGCATCGCTGGGGTGCTTGCCGCATGGGGCATGAACATCATCACGGCTGACGCGTTCTCCAACGCGCACGGCATTGTCGTGGACAGCTTCCGCTTTACCGATAGCTTCCGCACACTTGAGATGAACCCCGGCGAACGCGATCACCTCATCCGCGATCTACACGACGCCATCGCGGATCCCGCTGTCGCAGCGAAGATGATTGCCAATCGCAAGCGTTCGCGTCGCCGCACGCCGCTGGTAGAGGTAAAAACCTCCGTCGAGTTCGACACAGAATCCTCCACACACTCAACGATTCTGCAGGTCGTCGCGCAGGACCTTCCCGGCTTGCTCTATGCCATCAGCACTACGCTTGGCGAAGCGCGCTGCAGCATCGAAGTGGCCGTCATTGATACGGAAGGCGACACCGCGATCGACGTCTTCTACCTCACGCATGAAGACGCTCCGCTCGAGGGCGACGAACTTCCCGCGCTCAAACAGAAGCTGCTTACAGCCATCGAAGCCAACGCCTCCTAACGCCTTCGAAGCATGCTGGGAGAAGAAGCAACTGAGCCGTTCTCACAGCTTTCTTTGCCCAATGAAGCTGTCTGGGCACGGCCTCTCTGACAGAACGCTCACACTCCTGCGATACTGACGCACATCCGTTGATACAGGAGACGAACTGATGTCAGAGTCTTTGCCCCCCATCGATAGCTCGCGCCGTGACTTCCTGCGGCTCGGCACCGCCACCACGGTGGGTCTTGCCCTTGCTGCACAGATGCACGCTGCGCCGGTTACCAATGCGCAAACAATGATCAACGTCCCGTTTGCAAAGAGCAATGCGCGTATTGCCATTGTTGGTCTTGGAGGTCGTGGCACATCGCTACTGAAGAACCTGGTCGCTACGGATGCACAGATCGTTGCGCTTTGCGACATCGTGGAAAGCAAGGTCCGCGCCGCGCAGCAGATTGCCAGCAAGGCCGGCAAAGGCACACCGGAAATCTTTTACGGCAATGACCACAGCTTCGAAAAGCTGATGAAGCGTACGGATATTGATCTGGTCATCGTCTCCACATCATGGGCCTGGCACGCACCCATCAGCATCGCCGCCATGGAAAGCGGCAAGCACGCTGCCATGGAAGTTCCCGGCGTCACCACGATTGAAGACTGCTGGAAGGTTATCGACACTTCCGAGCGCACGCGCCGCCACTGCATGATTCTTGAGAATTGCTGTTATGGCTACAACGAAACACTCATCCTGCGCATGGCCCACGCAGGCGCGCTGGGCGAGCTGCTCTACGGCGAAGGTGCATACCTCCACGATCTCCGCGAAATTCTCTTCGCGAATGAAGGTGAAGGCTTATGGCGGCGCGAGGACCACACGAAACGCGACGGAAATCTATATCCCACACACGGCCTTGGGCCCATCGCTAACTGCATGCAGGTGCAGCGCGGCGACCGCTTTCACCACCTGGTCAGCATGAGCACCATGCAGCGCGGCCTTGAGATCTATCGCAAGGAACACATCCCCGCGAACGATCCCAAGTGGAAAGAGAAGTATGTCTGCGGCGACATGAACGTTTCCATGATCAAGACGGAAAAAGGTCGCACCATCACCGTGAAACACGATGTGGTAAACCCGCGCCCGTACAGCCGTGTGAACATGCTCACCGGAACCAAAGGCCTCTTCGAAGACTATCCACCGCGCATTTACGTGGAAGGTCAAAAGGGCGGCGAGGCCTACGGCACACTCGACGCATGGAAGCAGTACGAGCATCCGCTGTGGAGCAAGGAAGGCGATGCTGCTCGTAAATCCGGTGGCCACGGCGGCATGGACTACATCATGCTCTACCGCCTGGTGCAATGCCTCAAGCAGGGCCTCGCGCCCGACATGGATGTGTACGATTGCGCAGCATGGGGCTGCATCTATCCGCTTAGCGTGCAGTCCGTCGCACGCGGCAGTGCCCCCGTCGATGTCCCGGATTTCACACGAGGCAAGTGGCAGGTGCGCACCGCCTCGCAAATCGCCACATCCGTCTAGCGGCAACGCATTGCAACAAAATCAACTTCGCACCTGTGACCCCAGAGTCAGAAAGCTGGGGTCATTTGGTTGCGGTAAAGATTTTCTTCGGACACATAGCGTGCACACCCACATTTCCGTCGACAAGTTGGGTGATATCCAGATCGACAGCCACGCTCGCAAGCATGTAAGCGTCCTCGGGCTTCATCCCTTTTGTCTCCACCAGGAAGTCGATCATGTCACGTAGTGCGTGTTCTGTCGCTTCCTTCAGATCGGGGCTAAATCCCATCGTGATGTAGTAGTCGGGGGTTTCAGCACGCGGCCATTTCAGCGTCTGCTTCTTATGCACCACAAATCGGAAGGTGCCTGTCAGGTAGGTCTCCAAAGCGGTGATGTCCACTTCGCCGTTCCCTTGTGCGGCGTGTCCATCTCCGGCTTCAAACAGCGCGCCCTTAGCCGCAACAGGGATATACAGAGTGGTGCCAGCCACCAGCTCTTTGTTGTCCATATTGCCTGCATGCGCAAAAGGTGGAGCAGAGTCGATCTTCCCACCCGATGGCGCAACGCCCATGCTCCCAAAGAAGGGATGAAGCGGAATATCAATGCCCGGCGCAAAGTGCCCAATCATCTTGTCGCGATCAAGCGGGATGATACGGCTGCGACTAAAGGGAAATTCCATGGGGAGAAAACCGCGGTGCAAACCAAACCCGTTGCAGGCAAAGTTCGTATCCAGATTGATCTTCAGAATCTGGACTTCAAGCACATCTCCCGGCTCAGCCTCAGCAATCGCGACTGGGCCAGTGAGAATATGGCCTCCCGGACCGCGGTCCTTCACCTCTTTGTAGATGGCGTCGGTATACGGTGGAATATCTTCCGGCTTCACACCGCCGCGTTCCATGCGTTCCCGCGATCCACAGGTGGAGAGCGTCTGCATCGTGACGGTATCACCACTGTGTACCGTCAGTGCGGGCTTCGCCATTCCGGAGTAATAGCCCCACGCCACAGTATCCGGCTTGGCCTCAAGCGTGTAAGACGACTGCGCCATTCCACAACTGGCAACGCTGAACAGAACTGCAGTAGCAGCAAGAAAACGCGTCATAGGAGATCTTCCTTCAAGGCGAGAGATGAACTGTCTGGGATGAGCTGCACTCAGTATCAGGGCAGTTCACCAGAAAAACCAGACGATGTCTTCCGCCGCAGCATCGAAGCACCGCAGCGCGCAAGAAGGCCCTCACCAAGTACACTCAACCCGCAGCCGCAAACGTCATCTCAAAGACGGTTAAACCGCCAGGTATTCAGCCGGAGAAGCAATTCATGAAGCTCATCGCCGCATCGTTACTTGCAATCACATGCCTCGCCACTCCTGCCCAATCCACCTTTATCAACACGCTCATGCCGCAGCCTCAGCACATCACGGTAGCGAATGGCCGTCTCCTACTCACAGACAGCTTCCGCATCGAAACTGGCGCATCGCACAATCCCATCCTGCAACGAGCCACGGAACGCCTGCTGCAGCGTCTGGAAGCAAAGACCGCACTTCAACTCACCTCAGGCGCAGGGACCAACGCACTCCACATCACGGTGGATGACAGTACGGCAACGCGCCCCGTCTTCGGCCAGGACGAAAGCTACTCGCTGAAAGTGGAAGCTAACGGCATCCAGCTCCACGCCAAGACCATCTTCGGTGCGATGTATGGCATGGAAACGCTCTTCCAACTTCTGCAGGGCAGCGGCAAAGACTTCTTCTTTCCCACCGCCACCATCGACGACGCACCGCGCTTTCCATGGCGTGGTCTCATGATCGATCCCGGCCGCCACTTCCTTTCCGTCGACACTGTTCTACGCACCATCGACGGCATGGCCGCGACCAAGCTCAATGTGCTCCACTGGCACCTGACGGAAGATCAGGGCTTCCGCATTGAGAGCAAGCGATTCCCAAAGCTGCATCAGCTCGGTTCTAACGGCCAGTACTACACGCAGGAACAGATCAAGCAAGTCATTGCCTACGCCACCGACCGTGGCATCCGCGTATTGCCTGAGTTCGACATGCCTGGCCACACCACAACGTGGATGGTTGCCTATCCCGAACTCGGCAGCCGCAAGCCCGGCGCAACTTACACCATCGCTGACAGCAACGGAGTGAAAGACCCTGTCTTCGATCCGACGAAGGAATCCACCTATAAGTTCCTCGACGCCTACTTCGCGGAGATGACTGCACTCTTTCCTGACGAGTACATGCACATTGGCGGCGACGAGAACAACGGCAAGGACTGGGGCGCGAACGCCGACATCCAGGCCTACATGAAGGCGCACAACATCCCCACCACGGCCGCGTTGCAAACAGCCTTCAATCACCGCCTGCAAACCATCGTGACCAAGTACCACAAGAAAATGGTCGGTTGGGACGAGATCCTGCAGCCCGATCTACCGCCTGACGTCATCATTCAGAACTGGCACGGTCCCGAGTTCTTGATCAATGCCGCGAAACAGGGGCATCAGGGCTTCCTCTCGCAACCGTTCTATCTGGACCATATGCGTTCTGCGGAAGAGGTCTACTCCTACGACCCCATCCCTGCAGGCAGCAACCTCACACCAGCGCAGGCCAAACTGGTACTCGGAGGCGAAATCTGCATGTGGGGTGAGCAGGTGGACGACCTCGCCATTGACTCGCGTATCTGGCCACGTGGTGCCGTTATTGCAGAACGCTTCTGGTCCCCTGCCACCACACGCGACGTAGCCGACATGTACCGCCGCCTCGGCCCTATGCAGCTTCGTCTTGACGCTCTCGGCCTGCAAAACATAAGCGGCCCCCAGCGCGGCCTCCGCCAACTCGCAGGACCGAACCCGGTGGAGCAACAGGCGCTCGCCACCTTTGACTCCGTACTGCAACCCGTCGACTTCCATGAGCGCTATGCGGAGCAGCACACCGGCCCATCGACGCCCTTCGGTCGTCTCGTCGACTTCACCGTGCCTGACCCGCCGATGCGCTACGAGTTTGCCGCTGCGGTCAACGAGTACCTTCATTCCGCAGACAAGTCACGGCGTATGATCCGTGCAAATCAACTAAGTCACACGTTTTTACGTTGGCGTGAGGCTTCCATGGCTGTGGACAGACTTGCGCAAAATAGCCCGCTCATCGCGGAAGAAGTCGAACGTCGTCGTCAGTTTCGTGCCATCGCGGAGATGGGACTGAGTGCCGTGTTAACGATGCAGGCGAACAAGCCCGCTGAGGCAGATTGGCTCAGCGCCCAGAAACAAGTCTTAACAGATGCAGCAAAGCACACCGAGCTAGTCGACTTCGTTATTCTCAAGCCACTCAACGACCTCGTAGAAGCCACACAGGCCCCGTAGAACCAACGAGCGCTCGCGGTGGATTCGCTGCGAGCGCTGAGTTCTGCTCTTTGCATCCTCACCTAAACTTTATCCAGCAACGCGGAGATCATCTCCACTCTCTCCTGCGCAATCGAACCGCGAAACACGGGGCGACCGGCCCGCCGATACCAATACTCGGCGTTTGACTGGTCGCCTTCTTCGCGGTGCAACAGCGCATGCACCCACGCCGAGTCACGATCCTCGTCCTCCTGTGCCTCTTCATGCGCGGCATTCCAATCGCCATGCGCGGCATGCCACAGCGCTCGGAGTGCATGCCCTTTCACTTCGTCTAAAGACCCAGCCACAAACTCGTCCACATTCCGCATAGGATGAGAATAGATGCTCGCCGCTGCCAACCCGATCGTTGTCGTAAAAGACCTCACCAAGAGCTACACCACAGGCACCGGCACACTCACCCTCTTCCGTGATCTCAGCTTCACCGTCGCCACCGGTGAAATGCTCGCCATCATCGGCGCAAGCGGCGCGGGCAAATCCACGCTGCTGCACATGCTCGCAGCCATGGATAGCCCCACCTCTGGCGACGTCCTCATCGACGGCACTTCCCTTGCCTCGCTCAAACCCGCCGAGCAGGCTGACTTCCGCAACCGCACCATCGGATACGTCTGGCAGGCACACTACCTGCTGCCGGAGTTCACTGCGGAAGAGAACGTGGCGATGCCGCTGCTGGCCCGTGGCGAATCACAGCCGGAGGCCCATGAGAAGGCCCGCCGCTGGCTGACGGAAGTGGGCCTTGCAGCCCGCGCCAGCCATCGTTCCGGCGAACTCTCCGGCGGCGAGCAGCAGCGCGTCTCCCTGGCCCGTGCGCTGGTTACGGAGCCGAAGCTGCTACTGGCGGACGAGCCCACCGGTAACCTCGACGCCGCCACCGGCGACTCCATCTTTGATCTGCTCCGTCGCCTGCACGCTACCCATGGCACAACCACCGTTATGGTCACGCACAACCACCAGATCGCCGCCCGCTGCGACCGAACTCTGGTTCTGCACGAGGGACATCTGATCCCGTCTGAAATACCCGCCTAGCGGGTAATTCGTTCTATCCCGCGAAGATGCGCGAAGGACAGCCAGAACGGGACGGTCTGCGCACCCTTTTCCCACAGCTTGCGTCCAATAAGGACGTTTCAGGAGCGTGCTTCTCCTGTTATCGTGTTGCCTAAGTTTCAGGGCAGTACGGGGTACCAGTCAGGTCGGGTACACTGGAAGCACAAAAGATGTGGGAATGGCTTCGGCGGCGTGCATTCGCCGGGGTTCTTCCAGGGGTTCCCGCATCATGGCGCTTTTTGGCGGATGCGGGAACGGGCAGTGAACCAATGGCCTTCTGCGTGGCAGCACGTCACGACGGAGGAGCTAGGGGGAGCATGTTCGAGCGTTATACCGAAAAAGCGCGGCGCGTTATCTTCTTCGCGCGCTACGAAGCAAGCCAGTTCGGCTCACCTTACATTGAGACGGAGCACCTTCTTCTTGGCCTGCTCCGCGAAGACAAGGCGCTGACCAACCGGTTCCTCCGTTCGCACGCATCGGTGGAATCCATCCGCAAACAGATTGAAGGTCACACCACCATTCGCGAGAAGGTGTCGACGTCGGTCGACCTGCCGCTCTCGAACGAGTGCAAGCGGGTCCTCGCCTACGCTGCGGAAGAAGCCGAGCGTCTTTCGCACAAGCACATCGGCACGGAGCATCTGCTCCTCGGTTTGCTGCGCGAAGAGAAGTGCTTCGCTGCGGAAATCCTGATGGAACGCGGCCTGCGCCTGCCCACCATCCGCGAGGAATTGCAGCGCACAACACAGGAAAAGCCCACCCCGCAGGCATCGTCCAGCAAGCAGCAGCGCCAGCAGCAGCAGAACGGCGAGCAGTCCATGCTGGCTGAGTTCTCGCGCGACCTGACGCAGGCCGCCATGGACCAGCAGCTTGACCCGCTGGTAGGCCGCGACGGCGAAGTGGAACGCGTCATCCAGATCCTCTGCCGCCGCACCAAGAACAATCCGGTGCTCATCGGCGAACCCGGCGTTGGTAAGACCGCCATCGTCGAAGGCCTTGCGCAGAAGATTGCTGACGGCGAAGTCCCCAGCTTCCTGGCGGACAAGCGCGTCCTCTCGCTCGATCTGTCGCTGATCGTCGCTGGCACCAAGTACCGCGGCCAGTTTGAAGAGCGTCTGAAGACCATCATGAAAGAGCTGATGGAGAATCAGAACTCCATCGTCTTCATCGACGAACTGCACACTCTCGTAGGCGCAGGCTCTGCGGAAGGATCGCTGGACGCTGCCAACATCCTCAAGCCTGCACTCTCGCGCGGCGAGATTCAATGCATCGGCGCCACCACGCCTGCGGAATTCCGCAAGAGCATCGAAAAGGATCGCTCACTGGAACGCCGTTTCCAGGCTGTGAAGGTGCCGCCTCCGAACGAAGAAGATGCCATCAAGATCATCATGGGCATCAAGGAGAAGTACGAGAAGTTCCACGCCGTCACCTACACCGACGATGCGATCACTTACTCGGTCACGCACTCCAATCGCTACATCCCGGATCGTTTCCTGCCGGACAAGGCCATCGATCTGATCGACGAGGCTGGTGCGCGCGTAAAGCTGCGTCAAACCACGCTTCCCGAAGAGCTCACCGAAGTTCAGAAGCGCATCAAGTTCATCGTGCACCGCATGGAAAACGCCATCGCGAACCACGAGTTTGAGAAGGCGCGCTTCTACTCTGACGAAGAGCGTAAAGAGCGTGAAAACCTCCGCGCACTCCGCGAGCGCTACCACCTCGACGACTCCTCGGCAGGCGTCGTTACCAAGGAAGATATTGAGGACGTGGTCAGCCGCTGGACCGGCGTGCCCATCACTTCACTCAAGGAAGAAGAGCAGCAGAAGCTGCTTCGCGTGGAAGAGGAGCTGCACAAGCGCGTTATCTCGCAGGACAAGGCCATCAGCGCCCTATCCCGCGCGATCCGCCGCTCCCGTGCAGGCCTCAAGAATCCCTCGCGCCCCATCGGTTCGTTCCTCTTCCTAGGCCCCACCGGCGTCGGCAAGACGGAAATGGCACGCACTCTGGCCCAGTTCCTCTTCGGGTCAGACAAAGCGCTTATCCGCTTCGATATGTCGGAGTTCATGGAGAAGCATTCCGTCAGCAAGCTGATCGGTTCGCCTCCGGGATACGTGGGTTACGAGGAGGGTGGCCAGCTCACCGAGCGCGTCAAGCGTCAGCCCTACTCCGTCGTACTGCTCGACGAAGTCGAAAAGGCGCATCCGGATGTCTTCAACCTGCTGCTGCAGGTCTTTGAAGACGGCCACCTGACCGACGGCCTCGGCAACACGGTCGACTTCAAGAACACGATCCTCATCATGACGTCGAACATCGGCGCTAAGCACCTCATGAAGCGTGAGGGCCTCGGCTTCCAATCGAACAAGGATGAGGTTGTGCTCGAGAAGATGGAGGAGATGGTGAAGGGCGAAGTCAAGCGCACCTTCAACCCCGAATTCATCAACCGTCTCGACGAGATCATCGTCTTCACGGCACTCTCTGACAGCGACCTGATGCAGATCCTAGAACTGCTGGTGCAGACCCTGAACACCAACCTGGTGCACAAGGCCATCACCATCAGCGTCAACGACGACGCGAAGAAGTGGATCCTCGACAAGACGCTTACAGACCGCAGCTACGGAGCACGTCCGCTCCGCCGCGCTCTGCAACGTTACATCGAAGACCCGCTCTCGGAAGCGCTCATCGCGGGCCAGATCACGGCACGCCCAGCCTTCCTCGAGGTCTACCTCGATAACAACCAACTCTTCTACCGTCCTGTTGCGCAGGAAGGCGAAGAGCAGGCTGAAGGCGCCGCACTCGCCATCATGTAGTCCGGAACAAAACGAAACAAAGAAGGGAGGCCGCAAGGCCTCCCTTCTCTTTGCAACATGCACTTCAATGAATAGATCCCGTCGGCTTCAGATTCCTATTTGCAAACGCAACATACTGCGACCAATCAAAGGGCATCATGTCATGTTGCCCAGTCCGCAGGTGATAGCCAACGTGATCGCCGATGGATGTATCCAGGGGCGGCGGAAAACTTCCCGTAACACCCTTCAATCCATAGAGCGCGTACACCTTCCCTGCTTCCTGAGCAGACAGAAACTCGCCCTTGGGATCACTCCACCAATCGTCACTCGCACTCGCCACATACAGCGCACGCGGCGCGATCAACGACAGCAGTTCATGTTGATCCATCGGCATGGCGGCTGCGTTGTTATTGAAGTCGCGAAAACGAGCCACAAACCAGTGCGGAAACGCCGTATTCAGGATTTGCGTCGTTTCACCAAAGTCTCTACGAGCCAATGCCGCTCCGCCTTCGCCAGAATCGTTCAATACCACCATCGCGAAGCGAATGTCATTCGCGCCCGCCCACAGCGCGGCTTTCCCGATACGTGAATGCCCCACCACGATGATGCGGTGCGTATCCACTTCAGGCAGCGTCAACAGATAATCCTGAATGCGGCTCATGCCCCACGCCCATACGCCAAGTGTGGCCCACTCCTGCGGTTGAATATGCAACGGTCCCGCCAGCGTTGAACGGACACCCGTCTTCCATCCATCAGGATTGTCTGCTTCAAGATCGCCGTACCAGGCAGTCGCCACACCGTAACCAGCAGCGATTAACTGCGCAAAGGGCCCGCGATCTTCTTCTCGCTTTCGCGTAGCAGCATCGGCAGACAGAGGAGGAACGACAGCGAAATTCAGGCCAACGAACACAGGCACCTTACCCGCAACATGCGTCGGCAGATACAGCAACACATGCATCACCGGAGCACCATCCGAAGGCCCAAGAAACACACTCACATCGGAACGAACCGCTGCACCATCCAACGCATTCCTATCCACGGAATCCACGCGATAGTGCATACCAGCAGGTGCGCCCGGCATGCGCCCATACTCGTTGTCCGCAAACAGCTTCAGCAGATACGCGCGTTGCTTTTGCCATTGCTTTACCGTGCGCACCGTCTTGCCATCGGGAGTCGTAAACGCAGACGGTAGCGTATAGGGCTGCACTTTACTTTCATCTTTATTCGTCTTCTGCGCCCCTGCACACAACAGAGCCCCAGCCACCAGAAGCCCTACACGAGCCCAGGAAAACGCCATACTTCGTCAGCCCTCTTCACGTCTTCAAACATCGCTAGAAACGGCTTTAATGTGTCGCTGTCATGGGCTTCAGATTCCGATTGGCAAACGCGACATACTGAGTCCAGTCAAACGGCGTAATGTCATGCTTCCCTGTCCGCAGGTGGTAACCAATGCGATCGCCAATGGAAGTATTCAAGGGCGGCGGAAAGTTACCCGAAACGCCATGCAGACCGTACAGCGCATAGACCTTGCCTGCTTCCTGAGCGGATAGGAATTCGCCTCTCGGATCAGCCCACTTATCTTCCGAAGCACTTGCCACGTACAGCGGTCGAGGTGCAATCAACGACAGCAGTTCATGCTGATCTACCGGCAATGAGTCAGCCTTGCCGTTGAAGTTTCGGAACTGCGGAATAAACCAATGCGGGAACGCCCGATTCAGATCCTCAGTTGTCTCACCGAAATTCCTACGCGCCAGTGCTGCTCCACCTTCGCCAGAATCGTTCGATACCACCATTGCGAAACGCGTATCGTTCGCACCTGCCCACAAGCAGGCCTTTCCTAAACGCGAATGCCCAGTAGCGATAATCCGCTGAGAATCAACCTGCGGCAGTGTCAGAAGATAATCCTGAATGCGACTCATGCCCCATGCCCACACGCCGATTGCGGCCCATTCCTGCGGCTGAATATGCAGCGAATCAGCGAGCGTGGTGCGAACGCCCGTCTTCCACCCATCGGGCGTATCCACTTCCACATCGCCATACCAGGCTGTGGCCACACCGTATCCCGAGCCGACAAGTTCTGCGTACGGCCACCGGCTCGCCTGATCGCCACGAACCGGCGATTTGCCATCACTCTTCTGTGCTGCTAACCAGTTCGGCTGAATCGTGATGCTTGGGTCAGTGCTGGTCGAGTGATTTCCCAGAAAGTTCAGCCCCACAAATACTGGCACTTTCCCCGCAGCATGCGCCGGAAGATAAAGCAACACATGCATCACTGGCGCATTGTCCGAGGGGCTTAGAAACACGCTAACTTCCGAACGCACCGCCGCCCCACCCAGTGCGTTCTTATCGACAGACTCCACACGATAGTGCATTCCCGCAGGAGCAGCAGGCATACGACCGTAGACATTCTCAGCAAATATCTTCAGCAGAAACGAGCGCTGCTTCTGCCAATCCTTCACCGTTCGAACCGTCGTGCCGTTCGGCGTCGTCAGTGCAGATGGCAGCGTGTACAGCTGCACCTTGCTCTCATCCAGATTCGTCTTTGCTGTCTGCGCATGCGCCAACAGCATCGAACCTGCCAGAACAATCCCTACTCGAGTCCAAGCGAACGCCATATGTCATCCACTCTCTTCTTCACAGGTTCAGGCATCTCAAGCATCTCTGGCCATGGACGCGTGAATCCTTCCGCAGCCCACTTCCGTGTAGCATCAATGCCCATCTTGCTGCCGAAGTTCGGGAGACGCGACGCGTGATCCAGCGAATCTACCGGCCCCAACGTGAATTGAATGTCGCGTTCCGGGTCAATGTTGTTGGCGACGCGCAACACTACTTCGCCCACGTCCTGCACATCGCAGTCTTCATCAACAACGACAATGCATTTGGTAAACATCGCCTGCCCAAGTGCCCAGATGCCGTTCATCACCTTACGCGCCTGTCCTGCATAACTCTTGCGGATGGAGATCAGCATCAGGTTATGCGCTACACCCTCGGGCGGCAGATTGATGTCTACAATCTCCGGCATCGTCAGTTTGATCAACGGCAGGAAGATACGCTCCACGGCCTTCGCCATCCACGCATCTTCCATAGGAGGCTTGCCCACAATGGTCGCCGCATAGATTGGGTCTTTGCGGTGCGTAATCGCGGTCAGGTGAAAGACCGGGTATTCCTCCGGCATCGTGTAGAAACCAGTGTGATCTCCGAACGGCCCTTCCATGCGCAGTTCTGCAAGATCAACATAGCCTTCCAGGATGTACTCCGCATGTGCGGGCACCTCCAGGTCAACCGTCTCGGCCTTCACTAACTCGACAGGTTTACCGCGCAGGAATCCAGCGATCAGAAATTCCTCAATCTCAGGCGGTGCGGGCACAATTGCGCTGAAGGTCAGCGCTGGATCAGCGCCTATCGCAACAGCAACCTCCATCCGCTCGCCGCGAATCTTTGAAAGCGTGACTCCATTCAGCGATGCTGAATTTTCCGCAGCTGTCGTGCCACCTGCCGTCATCGCCATCAGCTTCACACGCTCTGCGTCCGTCGTCGCAGTGGCACGCAAACGATCTCGCAGATGCTCCGCAGCATTCTTCTGCCGCTGCCAATGCATGCCGGTGGTGCGCTCGTCATACACCTGCATCCGGTACATTCCCACATTGCGCTTGCCAGAACGCGGATCGCGCGTCATCACCAACGGCAGCGTAATGAACTTGCCCGCATCGCCCGGCCACGTCCGCAGAATAGGCAGGGCGGAAAGATCAATCTCCGCTCCCGTCTTGACGACTTCTTTGCACGTCGCCTGTTTGCGCTCAATGACCTTCGGGAAGAACGAACCGACCTCTGCCAGCATGGGCAGCATCTTCAGCTTGTCCATAAAGCCAGTCGGCACTTCTGGCTTCAGCAGCGACTGCAGCCGATCCGCGATCGCATCCAGTGACTCGCACTCCAGCGCCATCTGCATCTTGCGGAGACTGCCGAACTGGTTCATCAGGACCTTCGCGCCTGGATAGCCCTTCACGTTCTCAAATAACAGAGCAGGACCTCCCTTGCCGCCATTCATCTTCGCGGCACGATCAGCAATCTCTGCCATCTCCAGGTCGGTATCCACTTCAACGCGGATACGCTTCAGTTCCCCGCTCTTCTCCAGGCGCGTCAACCACTCGCGCAGGTCGCGATAAGCCATGCGACAGTCACTCCCTTGGACCGCTCCAGGCGGCCCGAACAAGTCTCATGGTATCGCGCAGATAAGCCCCAAAACGAAAAGATGCCCGCCGAAGCGGACACCTTTGTCTTCCCAATCAAACGCTAGGTCTAAGCAGCGCGATGAACAGCCGCACCAGAAGCCAGCTTTTCGTTCACCTTCGACACCACGCCCGTCAACGACGCGACACGCTCTTCCGTGCTGGCATCGGAGTCGACACGCTCGCTGGCAACGCCATTCAGGCTGGCCAGACGCGTTACCTCACGCTCCAATGCGGACAATCCCACAACTGATCCGGTAGACGGTGCGCCTTCCAATTCCGTACGCGACACAGAACCGCGGTGCATCCACTCTTCCAGGTCGCTGGTCCGGGCCAGAACCACGTTGCTGGGCGCGCCCGGCGGACGATGGATTGGCAGATCAAGAGTCTTCTCCCACCGCTGCACGGTGCGTACACCCTTGCCAAAGAAGTGGGCGATCTCTTTCCACGAACTCAGCATTTTGCTCAAATCTTCACCTCATCATGCCGAATTCGGTCAAATTCGGTCACTTATTCAGACGCGCCAGCCATCCATTAGGTTTCTCTTTCCGTTCAAACGGCATTTTTATGCCGTCAACGAGCCATTTCGAGCCAAGAGTGCCAACGTGTCATTTGGGAGGCGTATGAAACACCCCACTTTAGATTGGAGACTATCACTTTTGGCCCGAATAAAGAGGAAATCCAAGCGATTTGACCCTCAAAACCGCAGGTCCCGAGATTCCCGCCAAGAGCCTGCGTAACGCATCTATCTTGCTGATTTTGAGCTGATTAAGCACTCCAACCGATAGACAGGCCGGCCGTCGGATGCTGGGGTACCACGACCGGAACACCCCGACGTTCGGCAGAGGTCCGCAATTCTCGTGGCAGGGCCCGATTTGCCGCCGGATCCTTCGCCACCACCACCCACGCCTCTTTCACATTGCGAACGCAGGCAATTACTTTTTGCATTTCTTCTGACGATCCCGAGTGCGATGCCTCCAGAGTCATCGTGAACATGGCGGCGTAGAAGTCCGAAAGTGCTTTCGCCGGTTCACCACCGATGTCAGGCCGCAGGCGCGCTTCCAGGTACATCAGGATGTCCAGCGCGCGTTTGACGGCATAGCGGCGTTCGATCACATCGTCCGCGTCACACGCAGCGGCCGCACGATACAGAAAGCGAATCCAGCCGTCGTACAGCGCCACAATCAGTTCCACTCCGGTGGCCCCGGAAAGCGCCTGCTCCTGATAGTTCATCTCTGTGATTCTCCTTTAGCTCGATTGGCCATAGCCGGTAATGGCGGCATAGATCTGCTTGATCTCATTCAACTGCTGTGGAATCGCCTGCAGTATCTCGTTCGCCGCATTCAATTCAGTCGTAAGCGACGTCTGGTAGGTTGCCAGCCGCGCCTCCAGCTTCGTCTTGTTGTCAGCCAGCGACGATTCTTCCGAAGTGTTCTGTGCCGCACGCAATGCCAGCGCGCCGTTGCCACTGTTGCCCAGTCCACTCAATACGGCCGTGAGGTTCTGTCCGAAGTCACCCACATTCATGAAGAAGTTTGAGATCCCTGTGAAGTTTGTCGAGAGCGCGCTGCTCAACGCGGATGTATCGAGACTCAACTGTCCGTTCGTGCCGACAGTAATGCCGAGTTGAGCAAGGTTGCTGCTCTTGCCGCTGTTCCCCGTCGAAAAGGCCAATGCGGTTGAGAGTTGCGACTGTATCAACGACAGAACTTGATCTCCGAACAAGGGTTCCGCATTACCGGAAGAATCCTTCGTCTCCTGACCGGAAAGCGCCGAAGTTAGCGTGTTGTATGCGGAGATGAAGTTATTCAATGCTGTAGAGATCGACCCCGTGTCGTTCGCGATCTCCATCGTCACGTTCGTGCTGGATGTGCCGACGAGCTGAAAGGTGATGCCCGAGAGCGCATTGGAAACTGTGTTGGAACTGCTCGTCAGCGAAATACCATCGAGCGTGTACGCGGCATCGGCGCCGGTGGCCGTGGCCTTCATGGAGATGCCGTTGCCATTGGAATCGGTCAGGCTTGACGTATCCAACGTCATGTTGCCAACTGCGCCACTCGTATTGCTTGTCAGCGAAAGATAGGAACCTGAACTATCTGTGATCACCGTTGCTGTCACACCCACATCCAGATCGTTTATCGATTTCGCGAGTGTGGACATGGTGTTGTTTGTCGAATCGATGGTGATGGTGGTTGCTGTTCCACTGCCCACCTGAATACTCAGGGAACCGTTCAGTGTTGCGCCTGGCGCCACCGCGCTGGAATGCTGCTGGCTTGTCGTTGCCAGTTGCGAAACCGTCAACGTATGTGTTCCTGCAGCGGAGAGCGAAGTCGCATCTGTCAGTGAAACCACGCTGCTGTCACTGGTCGCTCCTTCTTTCTGAGCAAAGGCACCGTCAAAAGACGTAAGCGTCGCCAGCGCACTTGAGAGCGACGACATGTCCGTCCCCAATGTGCTCAAAACCGTGTCCTGCGACTGCAAAGTGGTTGTGCGCGTGGCCCATGCGGTCTCGGGTGTGCGCATGTTCGTCATGATGCTATTCACCGTGCTGGTTACATCAAAACCATCACCACTGGTGGCCGATCCGAAATTGATCCCGACAACGGACACGCGGAACCCTCCTGACACAAACCCTTCGCACGCTAAGGGCCAAGCAGAGCACAGCCATTCTTAGTCGTGCATAAGAATGGCGCGGACAGCAGGTACACCGTCCGCGCCATCTGCCTTCCTACGATTACTGCAGCAGCTTCGTGACTTCCTGCTGCACGCTGTTGGCCTGCGCCAGAGCGCTGATACCGGTCTGCGACAGCACCTGGTACTTCGACAGATTGGAAGCAGCCTGACCATAATCGGTGGCGCGGATGTTGTCCTCGGCCGCAGTCAGGTTGGTCTGTTCGTTGCTCGCAACGGACTGTGCAGAGGCAAGCTGGTTGATGTTCGCGCCGATGGTGCCACGCTGGAAGGCCACGTCACCGATGGCCGTCGTAAGTGCAGTCAACACGTTCTTTGCGGAGCTTGCCGTCAGCGCGCTCACGGTGGAAGCGGTAAAGTCCACACCTGCACCCGAACCGCTGGCAGGAGTCGTGTCACTCAGAGTCGTGCCTGTTGTGGCAAGATCGCTCGATGCGGCCGTTGGGCCGGAGATTGTCAACGCTCCCGTGGTGGAATTATAGGCAGCGGTAATACCAGCACCTTGATAGGTGGTGTCAGCGTTGATCTGCGTTGCAAGTGCAGACATCGATGTACCTGCCGCGATGGTAATGCTGTGGGAGCTACCCGTACCGACAGCAAGTGCCAGGGTTCCCGATACCGTGTCTGTTGTAGCGCCGAGCGTCAGCGTCGTCGTCGAAGCCGCGGATGAAGAGGATGCGGTTGGTGCAGTCAGTGAAACAGCTGCAGAGGTGCTCGTGGCTGCGGATGTTCCCACGCTGCTGGTGGACAGAGTGCCCACGGTGTCGCTATAGGTCGCCGAGCCCGCTGTGGTGCCATCCGACACGAAGAAGTTGCGTGCCGTTCCTGAGAACACGGAGGTTCCGTTAAAGTTCGTGGTGGTGCCGATGTTGTTAATCTGCGTCAGAATATTCTGATATTCCTGGTTTGCAGACGATACCTGCGACGAGCTCAACGTACCGTTAGCCGCCTGCGTTGCCAGTGTGACAGCGCGGTTCAGCAACGAGGTCACCTGCGAGAGTGCTCCATCTGCTGTCTGCAATAGACCAGTAGCGTCGCTTGCATTGCGGCTTGACTTCGCCAGCGCAGTTTCATTTGCGGCAAGACCATCTGCAACAGCAAGGCCTGCAGCGTCGTCCGCACCGCTGTTGATGCGCGAACCTGACGACAACTGTTGCAGCGTCTTGGACAGGTTGTTCTGGGTTGCGCTCAGGTTGTTCTGAGCGTAGATGGCCGAGATGTTATTTAGTACACCGAGGGACATGTGCGTTTCTCCTGATTCAGCGAGACTGTGAAGTGAATTCCTGACGCCGGTTCCCCTGGCGCTCACAACACTCATCGGCCCTTCCGCGCATCCCATGAGAAAAAACTTCGCCGGTTTCAGGTTGCGACGTTACAGTTGCTGACTTCCGTGCATGACGGAACGATGACTCATCCATTTCTTCATTCTGCCGATACAAAGAGCGAATTCAGAAGGACGTCATGATTGAACTCACGCGCCTTAACGGCCACACCTTTGTTGTGAACAGCGACCTCATCAAACTGGCCGAATCCATACCAGACACCACACTCACGCTTGTCACTGGTGAAAAGATCGTCGTGCTGGAAACCTGCGCTGACGTACTCACCCGCACGCTTCACTATCGCGCCAGCGTATTGCGCCACGCATGGCCTTCTGCCGATGCAGCGATGACCGCACACCATGCACTGCACACTGCACAACATAACTCCTAACTTTTTCGGAGACGGAGAAAAACAATGGATATCGCAAGCGTCGGCGGCATTGTCATAGCCCTCGTTGCCATCCTCGGCGCCATGATCATGGAAGGCGGCAACCTGGGTCAGATCACGCAGCTCACGGCTGCTATGATCGTGCTCGGCGGCACCATCGGTGCATGCGCTGTGCAGTTCCCGCTGAATGTTCTCATCGCCTCCGCAAAAGGCATTGTCCGCGTTTTTCTGCACAAAGGTACGGATGAAGATGCGGTGTTGAAACAGATCGTGGAATTTGCAAACAAGGCGCGTAAGAGCGGCATCGTCTCTTTGGACGCCGATCTTGCAACCGTCAAAGACCCGTTCTTAAAACAGGGACTCATGCTTGCTGTGGATGGCACAGAATCCAGTGAGGTCCGCAAGATCATGCAACTTGAGATCGATAACAAGAGCGAGATGGAAGAGAAGATTTCCGCTGTGCTGGAATCAGCAGGCGCGTTTGCACCTACCGTCGGAATTATCGGCGCTGTGCTTGGGCTCATTCAAGTCATGCAGCATCTCGACAACATTGACGAAGTAGGCAAAGGCATCGCTGTCGCTTTTGTCGCCACAATCTACGGTGTGTCTCTCGCAAACCTCTTCTGCCTACCGGCTGCGGGTAAATTGAAGATCCGCCACAAAGAGCACTTGATGATGCAGGAGATGATGCTCGAAGGTGTCATCAGCATCCTGGAAGGCCTGAATCCACGCATGATTGAAACCAAGTTGAGGACCTACCTGGCGCATGGCCATGCAGAGGCAGCCTGACCATGAGCAAGAAGAAAAAGCACGCCGAACATGTCAATCACGAACGATGGCTCGTCTCCTGGGCGGATCTTCTTACGCTGCTCTTCGCCTTCTTTGTTGTCATGTTTGCATCCAGTGCGAGCGACAAGAAAAAGGCAGCAAGGATGGCTGCAGCGATGCAGACCGCGTTTCAACAAACCGGTGTCTTCGATGCTCATGCAAAGACACCGCCACTCGCACCGGGGGCAGGCACCAGTGATGGCGCCCCTATGCCGCTCGAGATGCCCTTGGAAACCCCAACCGTGGAGGGCAGCAAAAGCGATGGCAAGCGTGATGACGTGCGAAGCGAAATGGCCAAGGCACTCGCAGTCGCGGTGCAGCAACACGTGGTTACGATCCGTAGCAATGACGAGGGAACAACGCTATCACTCGACAGCGCAGGCTTCTTCGATTCGGGGAGCGCGGAAGTAAAACCTTCAGCGCTGGCAATCCTCACAAAGATCGCGAAGGCTCTTCCAACTTGCCCAACGCGCATTGAAGGCCATACCGATAATCAGCCCATACACACAGTCCAGTTCCGCTCCAATTGGGAACTCTCCACTGCTCGCGCAGCATCCATCGCACAAGTGCTGATGATGAGCAGCATCAATTCGCCAGCGAATTTCTCTCTCGCTGGTTACGGCGAATTTCATCCCATCGCAGGCAACAATACGGCTGAAGGACGCGCCGCCAATCGCCGCGTGGACATCGTCCTGCTGCGTACCAAAGCAACGATCCCCGTCACCAGCAACAATCACAATGCAACAGAAAAGCCTCGCAGCATCTCTGCCAGCGAGGCTCCTCCACTACCGTTTGCGATGAAGACGATCTCGTCACGTGAAGCGCCTTCACGATGACTCGCTCTACAAAGTTGCTTAAACCTCTACGGGCGCGTTGCGATTCTTCAGGTGCGTCCAGACAAACCACACGATCGCAACAAGGATAACTAGAATGATGGCCGCATCTGCCTTATGCAGGATCTGTTTCAGTGTGCTGTGCGGATCATTCCAGCTTGCGCCTGCCTTCATGCCCACATACGCCAGCGCAAAGCACCACGGCCAGGAACCGATGAATGTGTAGATATGGAAGCGAAGTTGCGGCATGCGCGCGATGCCTGCTGGCAACGCAATAAACGTACGCACAACTGGCAGTAGTCGACCAACCAGCACTGTGATCTCGCCGTACTTCTGGAAGTAGTGATCCACACGATCCAGATCTTTGTGGCTCATCAACACGTAACGGCCAAACCGCTCTACCAGCGGACGACCGCCATGCGCGCCAATCCAATACGCAATCACCGAACCAAGATTGCAGCCGATTGCGCCAGCCGTCGCTGCCAGATAGAGATTCATCTTGCCCAGGCTCACCACGTATCCGGCAAACGGCATTATGATTTCGCTCGGGAGCGGAATGCAGGCGGACTCAATCGCCATCAGCAGCGCCACGCCGGGATATCCAATCGTAGCGATCAGGTGAGTGACGTAGGGCAGCAGGAAGTCAATGATCTTTTCGGTCATGTCGGCTTTCTTTCAATGGCTCGCGAGTTTGGGGAAACTTCGCTGAGTATACCCGGCTGATATTCTTAAGGTATGGCAGAAACGAACGCGCCCGAAACAACCGCCGCCCACACCGTCACTCCCGTCGCCGGACCGCCGGCCGGTTACGGATCGCAGCCCTCGGGCCGTCCGCAGCACACACATGGCGGCGGAGCACCCGTAAAACGCCAGATTGTCGCTTTCTCCTTCTACCGTATCCTCCCGGAATGGAAGCGTCTTCCTGCCGCTGAAAAGGACGCACACAAGGCTGCCTTCATCGCCGTGATTGAAAAGTGGCAGAAGCCTGGTGAGTTCCTCACCATGACCTACTCCACCGTAGGCACGCGTGGCGATGTGGACATGCTCGTCTGGTCCATCTGCTACTCCGTGGAAGAGATGAACCGGATGCGCAGCGAACTGCTCGCGACACCGCTCGGTGGTTACATCGAAATCCCGCACCACTTCCTCTCCATGACGAAGCGTTCGCAGTACCAGATCGATCGCGAGGATGAGAGCGAAGCAGAAAGCCGTGGCGCGATTCGCCCCGGTGGTCACAAATACATCTTTGTCTATCCCTTCTGGAAGACGCGCCCGTGGTACATGCTTTCTATGGAAGAGCGCCGTCGCCTGATGGACGAACACATCCGCGTCGGCCTTGCTTATCCGCGCGTGAAGCTCAACACGACTTACTCCTTCGGCATCGACGATCAGGAGTTCGTGGTGGCTTTCGAAACCAACTTCCCAGAAGACTTCGTCGACCTCGTACAGCAGCTCCGCGAAACCGAAGCCAGCATGTACACACTGAAGGACTTCCCCATCTTCTCCTGCGTCCGCATGACGCCAGAAGCGATGCTCGATAGCATCGGCTAAATCAGGACATCGCGTCAAAACCGCAAGCCCCATTCGTGAATCCATCACGAGTGGGGCTTGTCATTTCAACGAACAGTTCAACCGGCTACAATCCCCAACATGACAAAGGCCGCCAAGAAGACCCCGGCAAAGAAGTCCGCAGCCAAAGCCGTTGCCGCGCGCAAGATCGCAGCAAGCGAACCTGTCTCTACGAAAAAGGCTCTCGGCAAGACGAAGAATCCGCTCGCACCCGAGCGCGTCCACGCGATCATTGACGCGCTGGACCGCACTTATCCCAACGCGACATGTG
Organism: Terriglobus roseus; assembly: GCF_900102185.1. Classification (NCBI taxonomy): domain Bacteria; kingdom Pseudomonadati; phylum Acidobacteriota; class Terriglobia; order Terriglobales; family Acidobacteriaceae; genus Terriglobus; species Terriglobus roseus. The sequence continues at coordinate 2,489,712 of NZ_LT629690.1, forward strand.
CTCTGAACCATCACAACGCGTGGGAGCTTCTTGTTGCCACCATTCTCTCGGCGCAATGCACAGATGTACGTGTGAACATGGTCACGCCAGCACTCTTCCATGCTTATCCCACGCCGCGCGACATGGCACAGGCCACGCCGGAAGCCATCCAGCCCATCATCGCTTCCCTGTCCTTCTTCCGCATGAAGGCGAAGTCTCTTGTGGGTGCAGCCAAGATGGTCACGGAACAATTTGGCGGTAACGTCCCGCAAACAATGGACGAGATGTTGCGCATCCCCGGCGCTGCGCGCAAGACCAGCAACGTTGTGCTGGGCACTTGGTTCGGTATCCCTACTGGCGTTGTCGTAGACACGCATGTTCTGCGCTTGTCCCGTCGCCTGGAACTCACCACCAACGACGACGCGGTCAAAGTCGAACGCGACCTGATGCAGATCATCCCGCAGGATCACTGGATCAGCTTCTCGCATGAACTGATCTACCACGGCCGCCAGATCTGCGAAGCCCGTAAACCAAAGTGCGTTGACTGCTCTTTAGAGACTCTCTGCAACTCCAGCGACAAGACCTGGGCTTCCCACTAGCCAAAGAAAAAGCCCTCCTACTCGGAGGGCTTTTCGTACTTCAGTTGCTTAGAGGTGATCCACCGGTTCGGGATCAGGCAGTCCCAGCTGCACGCGGCTGTTCTTGCGCGAGTAAGTGAAGTACACCACCATACCGATCACCAGCCATCCGATCAGACGAACCCAGTTCCAGATGCCCAGTTTGTACATCATGTAGCCGTTGAACAACACACCGAGCACCGGCACTACCGGAATCGGCCATACCAACGGCGCACGGAACGGACGCTCACGATCCGGATCGGTCTTGCGCAGCACCATGATCGCAATGCACACGATCACGAACGCCAGCAACGTTCCAATGTTCACCATCTTGCCGATATCGTCGATTGGCGTAACGGAACCCACAATCGCAGCCAGCACGCCAGCCAGAATCGTCGCCTTCCACGGTGTGCGGAACTTCGGATGGATCGAGCCAAAGAACTTGTTCGGCAGCAGACCATCCTTCGCCATCGCATACAGCACACGCGACTGTCCCAGCAGCATGACAAGCATGACGCTTGTAAGGCCAGCCAATGCGCCAATCGTAATGATGTTCGCAGCCCATGCCAGGTTATGCGACAGGAACGCGCTTACGACCGGTGCTTCAATGTTGATGTCGGGCCAGTAAACCATACCCGTCAGTACGGCCGCGACGCCGATGTAAAGCACAGTGCAGATAATCAGCGAAAGGATGATGCCGATAGGCAGATCACGCTGCGGGTTCTTGGCTTCCTGTGCTGTCGTCGACACAGCATCAAAGCCGATATAGCTGAAGAAGATCAGTCCGGCTGCAGTACCAATGCCGCCTACGCCCATGGGTGCAAAAGTGTGCCAGTCACCACCCCAGTTTGAGTGGCTGATGTAATGCGATCCCAGGCCGATGACGAACAGCACTACCGCGACCTTCATCACAACGATGCCCGCGTTGAACTTCGCCGACTCCTGAATTCCCACCACCAAAATCGCAGTAATGATCAGCGCGATAATGAACGCCGGCAGGTTGAATCCAATCTCCATGCCGAACAGATGAGGCGCATTCAACAAAGTATGTGCCTGTTCCGTCAATGCGGCCGGAGCCGCCAGCTTCAGAGCCTCAAGCGCATCCGAAAACGCCTTCGTTCCTGCAATCAATTCTGGATGCTGCGCATGCAACATTGCACGTGCCACCTGGTCAGTCGCGGTACGCAGACCTGTCCAGTGGTCATACGCCAGCCACAAGGGAAACTTGATGCCGAAGATGTTCAGGAATTCGATGAAGTGATTCGACCATCCACCTGACACCGTCGAGGCACCCATCGCATATTCCAGCGTCAGGTCCCAGCCGATGATCCACGCGAAAATCTCGCCCAGCGTTGCATACGCATAGGTGTAGGCAGAACCCGCCAGCGGAATCATTGCAGCGAACTCCGCATAGCAGAGACCCGCAAACACACAGCCCAGGCCGCTCAGTACATAGGACAGGATCAAGGCCGGTCCCGCATTGTGCGCGCCGATGCCCGCAAGCACAAAGATGCCCGCGCCGATGACCGCGCCAACACCCAGCGAAGTCAAAGCAAACGGTCCAAGCGACCGTTGCAGTGTGTGGGCGCCCTCTTCGCGTGCCTCCGCGAGCAGGACATCCATGGTTTTACGGGCAAAAAGATTCGCCATCAGTCGGGTTACCTCTAGAACAAAATCAAACTACGCGGCAGCAGACGCAGAGCGTCCCCGCCAAAGGAAATACACCGGGAGTCCCAGCAGCACCAGGATCAGCCCCGGCCAGGTGTATTGCGGCTTATATCGCAAGAGTACAACACAGATGAAGCTTGCCATTACGATGTACAACCCCGGCAACACGGGATATCCAATGGCTCGGTACGGGCGCTCCGCGTCGGGACGCGTTTTGCGTAACCGGAACAGCGCCACAATCGTCAGGATGTAAAACACCAGCACTGCAAAGATCACATAATCCAGCAGTTGCCCGTACGACCCCGACAGACAGAGCAGACAGGTCCACGCCCATTGGACCCAAAGGCTTACCACCGGAGCTTTTGACTTGGGTGAAAGCTTTCCAGCCGCCTTAAAAAACAGACCGTCCTGGCTCATCGTGTAATAAACACGAGCGCCGCTCAACAGCATGCCGTTTGCGCAGCCAAAGGTGCTGATCATGACCGCCAACGCCATGATCCGCGCGCCATACCCGGCAAATGCCTGCTCCATCACCGCCGTGGCCACACGATCTTCGCTGGCAAACTGGATGCCCCGTTGCAGAATTGTTCCGCCGTCAGCCATACCGTGGAGCGGAAGCACCGCCAGGTAGATGAAGTTCACTGCGATATACAGCAACAGAACCACACCCGTGCCAATCGCCAGACTCAACGGCAGATTCCGCTTCGGATTCGTTATCTCGCCTGCGGTAAAGGTGACGTTATTCCATGCGTCGGATGAGAACAGCGAGCCGACCTGCACCACAGCAATCACGGTCAGAAACCCAACCATCGCTGTCGGGCCGCCGACTCCCACCTGCACTGGGTGCAGTGTGTGGACACCTGCCCCGGCCCAGAAGCTTCCATTGGCAAAGTTCGCAGCAATCGCCGTGGCATTCTTCGCCATCAGGCCAAGCCCAACCACCAGCAACAACGCGAAAATCTTGGCACTGGTGAAGATGTTCTGAATGAGTGCGCCGAGCTTCACACCGAAGCTGTTCAGGAGAGTCAGCAAGGTCAGAATGATGATGGCGGCAAAGTTTGCGGTTGAGAGCCCCACCTCCATGTTGCCCAGCACCATCGGCCCCACGGGCCATGCCGGAACATGCGCGATATGCCAGATCCAGTGGCTTGCCGAGACGCTTGGCACGAACACACCTAAAAACTTGCCGAAAGCCACGGCCACTGCGGCAATGGTGCCGCACTGAATTACCAGGAACAGCGTCCAGCCGTACAGAAAGCCCCACATGGGCCCCAGGCCTTCGCGCAGATACACATACTGACCGCCCGCCTTCGGCATCATGGCAGCCAGTTCGCCGTAGCTCAGCGCACCGATCAGGGTCATCGCAGCCGTTACCAGCCACGCCGCGATCAATAACGCGGGGGATTGCACTCCCCGCGCCATCTCAGCGGGAACAATGAAAATGCCACTGCCTACCATCGAACCCATCACGATGGCAGTCGCAGAGAACAATCCGAGGCCCTTGACGAACTCTGTCGTCTGGGTCGGTTCAGGTGAGGAGACAATATTGGACACGGTGTTGCTCTGTTGTAACAGAGCGGGTCATCATCCGCCACCCAAACGTCCCCAGACCGGTCCCGTCCCACATGGACACACGCATCTGGCCAGTTTTCCGGCTACGCTTTCTTCTCTTCATGGCCGCCAAACTGAAACCGCATGGCGGATAGCAACTTATCAGCGAAGACGCTGCCTTCGCGGGAGGTGAACCGGGCGTAGAGGGCCGTGGTAAGGATGTCTGCAGGAACACCCTCGTCAATAGCAGCGATAGACGTCCAACGCCCCTCACCGGAATCTGAGACCCTTCCGCCAAACTCCGTAAGTTCCGGCGATGCGGCCAGCGCGGTAGCCGTCAGATCCAAGAGCCATGATGAGACGACACTGCCACGACGCCAGACCTCTGCAATCTCCGGCAATGCAAAGTCGTATTGATACAGCTCGGGGTTTCGCATCGGAGTGGTTTCAGCGTCGGTTGAATCGACCGTTTTGCCTGCGTTTGCGTGCTTCAGGATGTTCAGGCCTTCGGCATACGCGCCCATGATCCCGTATTCGATCCCGTTATGAACCATCTTGACGAAGTGGCCCGCACCCGAAGGTCCGCAGTGCAGGTAGCCATCTTCCGCGGTGCTGGCGGGGAGCCTTTCTCGACCCGGCGTGCGATCTACGCTGCCACGTCCCGGAGCGAGGGATTTGAAGATGGGATCCAGTGTTTTCACGGATGCCTCGTCGCCACCGATCATCAGGCAATACCCACGTTCGAGGCCGAAGACACCTCCGCTCGTTCCAACATCGATCCACTTCACACCGGATTCAGCAACTTCTTTCGCACGACGGATGTCGTCAACGTAATACGAGTTCCCACCATCGATCAGGATGTCGTTGGCGCTGAAGTGGGGAAGGATCTGCGCAACAGTTTCATCGACTGCTCCCGCCGGCACCATCAGCCACAGCGCACGCGGCGGAGTGAGACGTTCGACAAGTTCTTCAATGGAAGCCACGCCCGTGGCGCCGTACGCTGCAACCTTCGCAACGGTAGCAGGGGTGCGTGCGTAGACAACGCATTCGTGGCCTGCGTTTATGAGCCGCCGCACCATGTTGCTTCCCATCCTGCCGAGTCCGATCATTCCGATCTGCATAGGACGCCACCTTATCTTTTTAGGAAATGACTTTCGCCCATTAGAAGGCGAGGCGGACCAAGATGATGCGTGCAAGTTGTGAAATTCTTCGCACAGATCGAATGCGTCGTCGCTGATTACCGGACGAGTCATCTCACTTATGAGAGGATTTGCGCTCCCAATCACTAGCGGTCGATCTTGTCTTCCACACTCTCAACAAGTTCCGTCAGCAGCTTTTCTACGCTGGTGCATTGAGTAAGATTCGCACTTTGACCAGCCCAGAGAGCAAGCAGTTCAGCATCTCCGGCTTCTTGAGCAGGAAGTGCCAGACTCCGCATGAGTCCTCTCTGCAACGGGTAAGGCAGAATCTCCACGTTGGGTCGATTGAGTGTCTCCAGAAGCTCATTGTGGATGCCACGAGCGAGCCTTCCCGTAAAGCCACGGGTCAGCGAGGTGTGCTTGGCTTTGCCACTGAGAATCGCTTCCCGGTGAACCGGATGCGCACCAGATTCCTCACAACCTAAGAAAACTGTTCCCATCTGAACCCCTTCAGCACCGAGCGCGAAGGCGGCTGCGATGCCACGTCCGTCAGCAATGCCTCCCGCTGCGATGACGGGAATACTTATTTGATCCACTGTTTGCGGAACCAGGGAGATCGTCCCGGTAAGAGAGTCCTCGGATGAGCGCAGGAATGATCCTCGATGCCCGCCTGCTTCGAAGCCTGACGCAACAACCAAATCAATGCCAGCTTGTTCCAATGCGGATGCTTCGTCAGGCGTGGTCGCCGTTCCTATAGTGATCACGCCTTTCCTGCGCGCCTCATCGAGAATCTCTTTGGGAGGGATACCGTAGATGAACGAAAACACGGGCACGTCTGCATCGAACAGAGCACGTGCCTGATCTTCAAACCGGATCGCTTTGTATGGGGAGTAACTTGGCGTTGTTCCGCCAACCTTCTTGATATGTGGGGACAGATGCGACAGCGCTCTTTGGAAGGCGGCATCATCCGAAGTATGAGCTCCTTGATCTTCCATTGAGCCCCATAGATTCATGGCGAACGGCTTCGAGGTCAAAGAACGAATCTCCGCAATTCGCTCGTCGATCACGGACGGTTCAAGACCATGGGCTCCGAAAGAGCCGAGTCCCCCGAAGTTGGACACTGCGGCCGTCAGGCGTTGCGATGGAAAACCGCCAAGCGGTCCCTGGATCAGTGGATATACGATGCCAAGCTTCTCGGCAACGCGGGTCTGATTCCATGTCTTTGACATAGGTCCTCTGAAAAGGTCTGACCTAGATACGACTCCCGTCGACGCTATACGGATTCACGTTGGCTGAGCGACCAAAGGCTCAGTGACTGACTGCAAAACCGTGGCGAAAAGCAGATTAATGCGGACAGGAAAGTCCAGCCCTCGAAAATGTCACACAGTAAGTAACAGCTTGAGTGGCCGCTGAATCTAAAGCAATTAGGAAGGAAATGGCGGAGAGTGAGGGATTCGAACCCCCGATAGGATTGCTCCTATGTCTGATTTCGAGTCAGGTGCATTCAACCGGGCTCTGCCAACTCTCCGACTTACCCAGTATATTCGTTGCGCGGGTTAGTGGCAATGAACCCCAACCACATCTGCTTCGTGGAAATCGTGCCTTCTCATGGCCTTACCCAGCCTGAAAATCCGCGTGTTTGCAAAAGGTTTGGTTGATGGGACGAATGGCGCCAAGTACACTGACTGGGACGCATGCCAACGGTAGCCGAACAGACCGGAACAGAAGAGATTCACCCCGACGTTGCGCTGGTTGAAGCCGCGCGCAACGGTGACGACGCCGCGTTTGAAAAGCTGGTACGGCAGTATGACCGCCAGATATTCCGCGTAGCGCAGCACATCACGCAAAACCGCGAAGACGCTGAGGATATTACTCAGGACGTCTTCATGAAGGCTTACGGCAAGCTGGACCAGTTCCAGGGCAACAGCAAGTTCTCCACTTGGCTGACGCGTATCGCCGTGAATGAGAGCCTGATGCGGCTGCGGAAACGCAAAACCAGCCGTACCGTCTCCATGGACCAGGAAGTGCAGACGGAAGAGGGGTCCATCCCCCGTGATTTCGCCGATTGGACACCTGATCCTGAGCAGCAGTACAGTTCTTCCGAGCTTGGAGACATCCTGCAGAAGACGATTTCAGGTTTGTCGCCAGGTTTCCGCACCGTTTTCACCCTCCGCGACATCGAAAACTTGTCGACGGAAGAAACGGCAGAGGCGCTCGGATTGAGTGTCCCGGCGGTTAAGTCGAGACTGCTACGGGCAAGGCTTCAACTGCGTGAGCGTTTGAGCCGATACCTGAAGCGCAAGGATGGGAGCGTCAGACCGTGAAGCTGCTCTTTGGTCAATTCGATACGCACACACAGACCCGCGGAGGCGTCCGATGACCTGCACGGAATTTCTGGCTCAAATGACGGATTACTTCGACGGACAGGTTGAACCTGAGTTGTTGTCGGAAATTCAGTCTCATCTCTGCGAGTGCCACCACTGCGAAGTTCTTGTGGACACCACTCGACAGACAATCCGCGTCTATCGGAATCACGAGGTCTATGACCTGACGGAAGACGTGCGCGAACGCACAGTGCAGCGAATTCTGGCCGCTTGTACAGGACGAAAGTCCATCTCCGCTGAAGGACAGCGATAGCCTTTTTTCTTTACTTTGAGGCACCCTTCACGTAGGGTTTGCGTGTTGCACTACGCTTTCCCTCCCGAGAGGGTTGTTCATGTCTCTGCCTGATCCTCCCAGCGCCCGCGATCGTCGCGTTTCGCCAACCGGCGAACGCCGTTCCACAGATACGTCTCATGCAAATCGCTCTGGTCGGCGCGCAATGGATAGCTCGCCCAGGCGGCGCAGCACCGATCCGCAGATTCGGCGTCGCCGCGAAGACCACAAATCCGGGAACTCCGCTTTTGGCGCACTTCTTATCGTTGTGGTTGCCGTTTTGTTTCTGGGCTATGTCTACAACGTGGCAGGCTTTGCCACCGCTGCGGATAATTTCTTTTCCACGTTGAATAGCTCCGCGCAAAGCGAAAACAGTGCCGTCGTCAAAATCATGGAAGTTGTCTACCCTGCCATCGGACTGATCGTGGCAGCCTTGATGGTGTTTGGCATCCTACGGTTTCTCTATCGAAGCATTCGTGGTGCTAAGAAGACCCGCAAGCTTGCAGGACGCGAAGTCATCACTCTGGAGAAGTTCCGTCAGATCACAGAAGCCAGGGGGATTCGCCCAAGGATCTCAACACAGGCTTACCAGCTCCTTCTTCCCTATTACGCCAGTAGCATGCGAGCTCGATTGGATGATCGTCTCGTTGAGGATTTGAACATGACTCCGGAGCAGGTGCAGGACACATACGGCAACCTTCTCCGCAATACAGATCGCAAGGAATCGCCCGGCACGCAGCCAAGCATTCTCACCGTGATGGATCTGCTGAACGCGGTGCAGTCGGCAAAGCGGCAGTCGCTCATGGATTCTGTGAAGCGTCCTGTTGTACGCATTTCAGCCATTCGGCGCGCGCAAGCCGCCGCGAAAGACAGCGACAAGGATTTCACAACATCCCAGTAACCACTGCGTGATAATCCGGGGTCTGATACGTTCATAGAGGCTCCCACACTCTGCGCCCATGGACACGACCCAAGCAAGCTCTTCCCTGCCGCGCAGGCTCCCCCGACAGCCCAAAGCGGCACCTTATCCCGTCAAAAGAGCGACGGATAATAGTTCTCTTGCTCCGAATATCTCTTATTTCACCGAAGAGATCGAAGCCCTCCGCCCGCCTCAACCAGAAGTGCGCGCTGTAGCGCCTTCTCCGCCTGCGCCGACGCAAGACGTTCCGTCCCACACGGAGATTGTGCAACTCACGTCCATGGCAGACCGTGGGTCGCAAGAGCAGTCGTTGGCGAAAGCTGCGCCTGTTCCAGCGTCGGAAAGTCGTCGGAATCGTCCATCAAACGACGATCCGAAGCCCGGATACGCGCGCCCGTCTGGCATCTCGCGATCTCGGCCTTCACGCCCTTCAGGCTTGTCTGGATCACGTCCCTCTGTCAGTGTTCCGGCGGTACCTGAAGCTCGCAATCGCGCGGTGTCCGAAACACATGAAACCGCATCTCCCCGTGTTTCCAAAGAGCTCTCCGCTTCAACTTTCCTTAAGCCGTCGCCTGAAGTGCGAATGCAAGATACCGCGAGCCGCCTGCCTGTAGCAGCACGTAACGATGACTCATCAGCCGCCTCGGCTCCGATAAGCCGTGTCGCAAAAAACACCAGCCGCCGCGTGGCGCACAAGCGGAAGATTTCTGCGGGCGTCGCTCTCGCCGTGCTTTCGGGTGTTCTGGTGGCGTATTCCTTTACGGTCGGCAGCATTGAAAATGAAGTGGATCGCCTGATTGTGAACTCGGAGAGCATGCCCGCGTTCGTCAAATCGCTGCTGCCCTGGCTTCCCTTGCTTCCGCTCATCCTTCTGCTGGGCACAGTCCTCTGGATTCTCGCTGGCATGATCGGGTTGCGGCGGACCAGACGTCGACCAAATACTTTGGTTGCCAGCGGTGAAGCGTCAGCCGAACAACGCAAAGCGAAGCGTCGTAAATCTCCTTTGGAACAGTTCCGTGACGAGGCAGAAAAGGAAGGCATTGGGAAAGATGCTGCATATCAGGCATGGCGTCTGCTGCAGAGATACGGCCCAGACAGCCACATACTTTCGGTCTATGACGATCTGCAAGTCACGCTCAGCATGACTCAGCACCAGATTCAGGGCGTCTACAAACATCTTGTCCCGGCAAATGAAAAACCGGTCTCAGTCCGTTCAGTACTTGACCTGATGCGATTGGCAAACTCTCCGCCGCGGAACACTGCGCAGCACCAAAAGACCGCGCAATAGAGTTCACACACTGTCGATAACTCTGGGCACTTCCTGTAAAAGAGAAACGCCGCAAGCATTGTTGCTTGCGGCGTTTCTCTTTTCTTACCGGCGGCGCTTTGGCTTCTGTCCGCTGGTCGCTTTCTGCGGAGCGTACTGTTGCCGTTGCGGTCCGCGGCTGGTTGGGAACTGCGGCGGTTCTGGCTGGCGAGGCTGCTCTTCCACTTCGCTGCCACCGCTCATGCGCATGGGCGGCGGAGTCTGAGGAAGCTGCGGCGGAGGCGGTGCCACCGGCTGTGCTGCCATGCTTCGCAGAGCCTCCAACTGCTCCAGCGACTCAATCGGAATGCCATCCGGACCAACGATCTGCATGCGGTACAGGTTGCGCAATGTGTCTTCCTGGAAGCGCTGCATCATGGCTTCAAACATCTCGAAGGATTCCTTCTTGTAGGCCACCAGCGGATCCTGCTGCGCGTAACCACGCAGGCCGATGCCTTCCTTCAGATGGTCCATCGCAAGAAGATGGTCCTTCCACAGACCGTCCAGCGTGCTGAGCATGATGACGCGCTCGTGATATCGCAGAGTGTCCGGCCCAAGGATCTGTTCCTTCACCTCAAAGCGCTGCTTCAGGCCTTCAAACAGAGTGTCACCAAGCTCGTGGCGATTCAATGCCGCGAAGTCCACCTGCGGGAAGTCTGTGCCGAAGATGTCGACCAGCTTCGTCTTCATCTCAGTGACGTTCCACTGATCAGCATGAACATTGGCAGGAGCCGTCTCATCCAGAATGTTCGACAGCGCCGTGGCCGTGTAGTCCTCTAGGACGAGTTCCTTCTGGTCTACGCCTTCAAGCAGGTTGTGACGCAGACCGTAGACTGCCTCACGCTGCTTGTTCATCACGTCGTCATATTCCAGAACGTGTTTACGCGATTCAAAGTTCTGCGTTTCCACGGCCTTCTGCGCAGCGGCGATACGGTTGGTGATCATGCCGCTTTCAATCGGCACACCCTCTTCCATACCCAGACGCTGCAGCAGCGTGCTGACCCACTCACGCGCGAAGATGCGCATCAGGTCGTCTTCCAGTGACAGGTAGAAACGCGCTGCACCCGGATCGCCCTGACGGCCCGCACGTCCACGAAGCTGGTTATCGACACGACGGCTTTCGTGACGCTCCGTACCAATGATGAAGAGACCGCCAGCCTCCAAAACTGCCTCATGCTCACGCTTGCAGTCAGTGGCGAAGTGATCCAACGCGTTATCCCACTCTGCCTGCGTGCACTCATGCTCTTCGTTCTGGTAGTAGAAGCGGTACATGCCCGGTGCTGCAACAGGTGCAATCTCACCTTCCACAGTGGCCAGCGGCTTCGCGACGCCGCTCTTTGCCAGCTCCTGACGCGCCATAAACTCGGCATTGCCGCCCAGCAGAATGTCGGTACCACGACCCGCCATGTTGGTGGCGATAGTCACCATGCCCAGACGTCCGGCCTGCGCAACGATCTCCGCTTCGCGTTCGTGGAACTTCGCGTTCAGAACAACGTGGCGCACACCCTTGCGCTTCAGAATTTCGCTCAGGATTTCCGACTTCTCGATCGAAGTCGTACCCACCAGTACCGGCTGCTTGTTCGCGTGCAGACGATCAATCTCATCTGCCACGGCAAAGTACTTTTCTTTCGCCGTGCGATACACCACGTCCGGGTGCTCAATGCGCTGCATGATGCGGTTGGTCGGGATGACTGTGATTTCGAGCTTGTAGATGTTGTCGAATTCGGCGGCTTCCGTCTCCGCCGTACCGGTCATGCCGGAGAGCTTCTTGTACATACGGAAGTAGTTCTGGAAGGTGATAGTGGCGAGCGTCTGATCTTCCTTGCGGATGTTGACGCCTTCCTTCGCTTCCACGGCCTGGTGTAGTCCATCGGACCAGCGGCGACCCGGCATCAGACGGCCCGTGAACTCGTCCACGATGATGATTTCGCCGTCCTTCACCACGTACTCTACGTCGCGCTTGTAGAGGTTGTGGGCCTTGATCGCAGTCTCCACGTGGTGCTTCAGATCCCAGTTCTCGGGGTCAGCAATGTTACCGATGCCGAGCAGGCCTTCGATCTTTTCCCAACCCTCATCCGTCACAGTGATGGAGCGAGCCTTCTCGTCTACCGTGAAGTCTCCGGTGTAAATCTTCTGTTCCAGCGTCTCCGTGAACTCACCCAACTCAAGCTCTGGGATGATTACATTCACGCGCTCGTACTTGTCAGTGGTCTGGTCTGTGGGGCCAGAGATGATGAGCGGCGTACGCGCTTCGTCAATCAGGATCGAGTCCACTTCGTCCACGATGGACATGTAGTGTCCACGCTGAACAAGTTCGCTCAGTTCGAACTTCATGTTGTCGCGTAGGTAGTCGAAGCCGAACTCGTTGTTCGTACCGTAGGTGATGTCTGCGGCATACGCTGCACGGCGTTCGCGGTCGTCAAGATCATGAACAATGACACCAACGGTCATGCCGAGAAAGCCGTAAATCTTGCCCATCCACTCGGCGTCGCGCTTAGCCAGATAGTCGTTCACGGTAACCACGTGAACACCGCGACCAGCGAGCGCGTTCAGGTAGCAAGGCAGTGTGGCGACTAGCGTCTTACCTTCACCCGTACGCATTTCAGCGATCTTGCCCTGGTGAAGAACGGTGCCGCCGATCATCTGCACGTCGAAGTGACGCATACCCACCACACGGCGGCCAGCTTCGCGAACCACAGCGAAGGCTTCCGGCAGAAGCTCGTCCAGAACCACCTTCTCTTCGGCAATGCGTTCATCGCGATCAACAATGTCAGCGGTACGCGTGGCAATGCGTTCGCGGAACTCCACCGTTTTGGCGCGAAGCTGTTCGTCGGTGAGCGCCTGAAGAGCGGGTTCGAAGCCATTGATCTGATCGAGGATGGGCTGCATGCGCTTCACAGCGCGTTCGTTGGAGGTGCCAAACAGTTTGGCGAGAGTCTTGTTAAACACAGGGGTCGTCCTTGCTGGTACGGAAAATAGCGCGATCAAGAGGGCGCGGTGCAATTAGCAACCGCGATAACGTACGGCACTCTCATCTACGGCGCGCTACAGGCTGTTTCCAGTCACAGCGTGCACGTGCGCTGTTTGAACCGCGGCATCATTTACCGGGCGAACAACGCCATGCTCACATGACGTAGCAGCCGTAAAGCTTTGGGGTTCTTCGCTAGCCGGACCGGTCGTGACAGGCTCAGATTCTTCAATTGCTGCCTGAAGCAGCAGATTGCGAACAAAGACGCCACCGGGAGTCCGTGCCGGTTCCACGCTGCTGGCACGCGCGTCAGACACTGCCAGGCTCGAAAGCAGCAGCAACAGACACGCGAAATGAACGGCGCGGGAACGCATGTGCTTCCTAGTTTAGACGAATGACGGGCTTGGTGCATCTACCCAACCCGAGACGCTAATTTGCCCGTGGATGCGTCTCGTCATACACCTGCTGCACCTGCCCCACGGTGAGCTGCGTGTACCGCTGCGTGGTGGAAAGTCGTTCATGACCAAGGAGTTCCTGAATCGCTCGCAGATCAGCGCCCTCCTCCAGCATGTGTGTGCCGAAGGCGTGACGCAGCGTGTGCGGGTGAACATCGGCGGGTAGGCCGCGCTGGATGGCGATGGACTTCACAATGCGTCCCACGGAACGGGTTGTCAGGCGCGCTGAGCCGCGGGCTGACTGATTGATGAGCAGCGGACCGTCTGCGATGAGGGCTGCTTTTCCATTGCGCAGCTTTGCTTCTCGATGCGGAAGATAGGCGCGGACGGCTTCCGCAGCAGCATCGCCTAGAGGAACATAGCGCTCTTTGCGACCTTTGCCTCGAACCAGGATCGCATCGTTGGACCAATAAATGTCGCGCAGGTTAATGCCAACAAGCTCTGAATTACGGATACCGCAGCCGTAAAGCAGTTCCCAGATCACGCGGTCACGCTCAGGCCAGCCGGTGTATTCCTCGCCCACAGACTTGGCGAATTTCTTGCCAGCCTTCTTTACCGCGCGTGGCGTAGCACTGACATTCTCAATGGCATCCAGAACGCGATTGACCTCTTCCGCCGACGGCACTCGCGGCAGGTGCTTTGGTAGCTTCGGCGTGGCTACGAGCGTTGCCGGATTCTGTTCGACAATACCCTCTTTGGCCATCCAACGAAACCACGAGCGGACGGCTGCAAGCGCCCGCGCCGCCGACGCCTTCGTCAGCCCACGGTCATACAAAACCGCCAGGTACGCTCGAACATGCGTGTGTTCAACAGAACGAATGTCGCCTTGTTCCCCAAGCGTTTCCACCAGCCACGCGGCAAAGTTTTGCACCTCACGCGTGTAGGCGCGGACGGTGTGTTCGCTAGCACCGCGTTCGTTCTCCAGTACGGTGACGAAACGGCTGCTTAGGTCGGATAGGCTCATGAGGCACGCGCCTCCGCACCATGGCGGCGAGCGCGCGGATGGTGCAGTCGATGCACTTCTTTCAAACGTCCAAGCGCAAGATGCGTGTAAACCTGCGTGGTGCTGATGTCGGCATGGCCCAGAAGCGTTTGCACGCTGCGTAAGTCGGCGCCATGTTCCACCATGTGTGTCGCGCAACTGTGGCGAAGCTTATGCGGGCTGGCCTGTGAATTCGTCGACTTCACAATCGACCACACTACCTGCGTCGTCAACGGTTTTCCGCGTACGGAGAGGAATAACGTCCGCTGCAGTCCCTTGCCAGCGAGTTGCGAACGCCCGCGTTGCAGATATTCTTCAAGCGCTCTGCACGCGGTCGCGCCCAACGGCACAATCCGTTCTTTATCGCCTTTTCCACGCACCTGCGCACGTTGCTGATCCAGATGCAAGTCTTCCACGCGAAGGGTGACAATCTCACCGGCGCGCAGACCACCTGCGTACAGCAGTTCCATCAGGGCGTGGTCACGCAATGAAAGTGCATCAGCCTGTGGGTGATGCGCGGCCACACCGGTCATCTCCAACATCCGCGAAACATCTTCTTCCGCCAGCGATTTCGGCAGGACTTTCCAAGTGCTTGGCGCTTCAATGTTGACCGTAGGGTCGTGGCTCATGCGTTTGTCCAGCAGCATCCATTTGTAAAAGCCGCGCAGGCAGCTCAACTTGCGCGCAATGGAACGATCCGTGCGGTCGTGCGTGCGCAGATGCTCCATCCACGCTGCCACATCTTCCCGCTTTGCTGACGCAAGCAGGCCGTCGGTCACTTCCAGATGCTCGCAAAACTGTTCCAGATCACGCAGATACGCCTCGCAAGTCAGCGGGCGCAGCCCCTTTTCCACGCGCAGCATGGTCATGTATTCGCGCAGGAGCTGGGAGTTGCGGCTGCTTGTCGTGGACGGCTGCATCGCATCATTGATTATGGGTCTGCCGCCGCCGCAGGGCGAGAGGCGGAACCTAACTCGTCATAACCACGGAGGCCAACCATGCGTGACACTGAAATCATGAATGGAACGGTCCGCGTGGGCGTGATTTCTGATACGCACGGCCTCCTGCGCCCGGAAGTCCCTCCCCTGCTGGAAGGTGTGGACTACATCCTGCACGCAGGTGACGTGGGCGACATCCATATCCTTCACCGCCTTGCGATGATTGCACCCGTCACAGCGATCCGCGGCAATGTCGATACCATCGGCCCATGCGCGGCGTTATCTGCCACAGACCTGATCGAAATCGGCAACACATCCATCTACATGGTGCATTCCATCCATGATCTGGACATTAAGCCGGAAGCGGCAGGAGTCCGCGTGGTGGTGAGTGGCCACACGCACAAACCTGCGGCAGATGAACGCAATGGCGTGCTGTACCTGAACCCCGGCAGCATCGGTCCCCGACGCTTTCGCCTGCCTGTCTCGATGGCTATTCTTCATCTGAACGGCGACAGCGTTCGAGTGGAGTTTGTCACGCTGGATAGTTAGTTCTCTTACCGATCGATCTGAATCGATCCCAGGATGTTTGCCAGCCGCGTATTCACATCGCCAAGCTGCTGCGAGTTCATTTCCACCGCACCGCTCGACTCTCCACAAAACGTGTTTACCACCAGATCAAAGCGCAGGCATGTATTGCCCTTCAGCGTGGTGAAGACTTCATTGCGCGATTCCGTACACACCCCGCCATGCTGATCCTGCCCGTGCTTGAATGTAATGCCAGCAGTCGTCACATCCGGCTTCGGCTTTAGCTTTCCCGTGGTCGCCAATGCACTACAGCTTTGCGCATTAGCATTCGGCACGACGGAGAAATAGAACAACGCACCCGAGAAGGTCGTTGGTGGATACGGGTTGTAGTTGATAGCCGAAACGCCACGCACTCGCATACTGCTTGTCGCGCTGCGAACATCCTTCTCCAGATCAGACAGGACGCCATCCTTGCGCTCCGTATCCCACCCCGCCGGAATATGGTACGTAACGTGATATTTCGAATCACGAAACACCGATGCGGCAGGCTGCGGGTTTGCAGGTTCGTCAGGTACGGTAAATCCCTTCAGATCCTGCGAACCCTTCGGCTTTGCCTGCTGTGCAGCAAGAGAAGACGAGAGAAACAACAAAGCAATCGCAGTTGCAGTGGAAGAACGCATACGTGGTGAGTCTACCGCGTTCTGCTATGAGCGTCGCAGCCGTGGATTGGCGAGCGTATACAGCAGGTCAGTGAGCAGATTGGCTGCAAGGTACGTTAGGCCGATCGTCAATGTGCATCCCTGCACCAACGCGTAGTCGCGGTTGGAGATAGCGGAAAGCGTCAAACGCCCGATGCCCGGCCACGAGAAAATCGTCTCCGTCACAATCGCGCCTGCCAGCAGCGATCCGAACTGCAATCCCACCACGGTCAATACAGGCACCAGCGCGTTACGCAACGCATGTTTGTAAACCACGGTGCGTTCCGGCAATCCTTTTGCACGGGCTGTGCGGATATAGTCCTGCCCAAGCTCCTCCAGCATGGACGTGCGCACCATACGCGTGAGAATGGCAGCCAAGGAAAGGCCCAATGTAATGGATGGCAAAACAAGGTGCAGCATCGTGCTCGTTCCCAACAATGGTCCTGTGCCCGCGCCGGAAACTGGTAGCCATCCCAACGCAATGGAAAACACGAGGATCAGAATCGGTCCTAGAGCGAAATTTGGGAATGACAATCCCACCAGAGAAACGCCACCAAGGATCCTGTCGGTAGCTTTGCCGCGATGTAACGCCGATCCGACGCCGGCAGGCACTGCTAACAGAATCGCCAGCAACAGCGACGTGAGCGACATCAGCAGCGTATACGGATATCGCGCCAGCACCAGCGTGGTTACTGAATCCTTCAGCCGGATAGAACGCCCAAGATCGCCGTGCAGGACGCCCTTCCAATACAGCAGATACTGCGTATGAAGAGGTAGGTCGAGTCCCAGTTGATGGCGAAAGGCCGACAGATCCGTGGAACTTGCACCTTCCCCCATCATCTGTGCCACGGGATCACCCGGCACCAGATGAATCAGTAAGAAAACTAATGACACGATGATCCACAACACCGGCAGGGTGAGCAGCACGCGTTTCACGATGGGCCACAGAGACTTCATGCCTCGTTGCGTTCTTCCTGCACAGAGTCGACACTTTCCTTCGGCGGATCCGGCATGATCTGCACCCGGATACGGCTGATGCGACGGCCATTCATCTCCAATACGCGAAACACACGGCCTCCATAGATCACATCTTCGCCTGTCTTGGGCAGATGTCCAAGCTGCGCCAGCATGAAGCCTGCGAGCGTCTCAATTCCAGCCTCGCGCGGAAAGTGCCAATGCAATTGTGTGGTCAGATCGCGCAGCGTCACCGTGCCATCCAGATCCACACTGCCATGGTGGTCTGGGGTTGGAAGATTACGCGCCGCGAGATCGAACTCATCCTGCAGCTCTCCCACCACCTGTTCCAGAACATCTTCCGCTGTAACCAAACCAACCGTAGAACCGAACTCATCCACCACGATTGCGATCTGACGTCTCCGCTGCTGAAACTCCTGCAGCACCTCGACGGCAAGCTTCGTTTCCGGCACCACCATGACATCACGGACGACGTTACGCAGCGGTACAGAAGGCGCTTGTAAAGCGGCCGGGAGGCGGTTGTCGCGACGATAGTGCATCAACCGCGAAATGTCTTTGGAGTACACCACGCCGATAATGTGCTCCGTTCCTAGAACCGGGTCGTATACGGGCACACGTGAGTGCTGCTCTTCAATGATGCGTGCTGACGCAAGCTCCACCGGCATATCCGCTGGCAACGCAAAGATGCGTCCGCGCGGTGTCATAATTTCGCGCACAGTGACGTGGTTCAGGTCGATAGCGTGATGAATCATCTGCTCCTGAAACTCGGGCAGTAGTCCATTCCGCCGCGTGGCAGTGGCCACCATCTTCAGTTCTTCCGGCGAATGCACCTCGCCGCCTTCGCTACGCAATGGCATACGGAACACACGCAGAACCAGCGCGGTCGAGCCCTTCAGGAAGCGAACCGCCGGCAGCGCAATACGGATGAAAACATCCATCGGCCCGGCTACAGCCAGCGCCAGCCTTTCACTGCGTTGGAGCGCAATCGATTTCGGCACCTGCTCTCCCAGCAGCACTTCCAGGTAAGTAATGATGGAAAACGCCAGGATGATCGCCACAATGTGGCTGATGGCGGCCTCGTGCAACGCAAAGACTTTCCAACGCTGCAGAAAGGAGGCCTGTCCAAAAAGCTGTTCTAACACCTGCGCGACGGCGCTCTCTCCGAGGTAGCCAAGAGCCAGCGAGCAGAGTGTAACCCCAAGCTGATTTGCCGCCAGAAAATCGTCAATCTCCTGCTTGAGCCGCAGCGCTGTAGCGGCGCCGATGCGTCCACTACGCACCATGTGTTCCAGGCGTGTTTCTCGCACGGACACAATGGCAAACTCCGCCGCAACGAAGAACGCGTTCGCCAGGATCAGAATGGCGACGGTCATCAGGCGGAACAGGGCCGATTCGAGCATGGAGTCGAGTGTACTGGACGGAAAGTTATGCCGTCGGACTTCAATGGTTCGTGAATTGTGTAATCTAAAACAGAGCACTCGAAGAATGATGGCCGAACTACAGATCGCAAGCGGCACCACGCGTTTTCAACGCGTATGCGCTGTGCTGTGCCTGTTTCTTCTACTCTTCTCGGTTGCACACACTGTCTTCGGCCACTCGGAAGTTTTGAGAGCTCCGCAAGTAGGCGCTACCGGCTCGTCCGATAACTCCGTTCTTCATGCACTGACCACGGACACGCCAGACACCTGCGCACTTTGCGTTGCGATCACGACCATTGTGGTCATGGCAGTCCTGACGCTTGGTGCGCCGCGTCCGTCGCGTCCACGCACGCCAGTGCTGCTACAGCTTTCCGGAACAGTCACCGGATGGCATCCTTCTCTTTTCTCGCGGCCTCCTCCAGCCCGTTGATTCGCGTCGCCCGGTAGCTTACTGCTGCCGCTTTGCTGCTTCCATGCAGCATTTACGCTGATTTGCTTTCAACACTTTGAGGAGTTCTCCATGCGCATGGGCCGATTTGCCCTCATGCTCTCCCTTCCAGTAGCAGCTATTGCCGCTGGCATTCCTGCTGTTGCTCAATCCACCGCCGGTACCGTAACAGGCATCGTTACAGACGCCAGCGGCGCAGCCATTCCCAACGCGACCGTTCTCATCGCGAATCCCGTCAGCGGCCTGAACCGCACCGCGACGAGTGACACCACGGGCCGTTATACCTTTACGAATCTGCCGTTCAATCGCTACCACATTGAAGTTTCGGCAACAGGCTTCTCCAGTACAACCAGCGACGTCCAGGTGCGCACCGGCAACGCGACACAACTCGATCTGCAATTGAAGGTCGGCGCGGCGTCGCA
This sequence comes from Terriglobus roseus, assembly GCF_900102185.1. Taxonomy (NCBI): domain Bacteria; kingdom Pseudomonadati; phylum Acidobacteriota; class Terriglobia; order Terriglobales; family Acidobacteriaceae; genus Terriglobus; species Terriglobus roseus. The sequence continues at coordinate 2,509,375 of NZ_LT629690.1, forward strand.
GGAGATCACCGTTGAGTCTGATGATGTGCTGAACACCTCGGCACAACAATCCACCACCATTGACCGCGATCTGTTTACGAAACTGCCGCTGGTCAGCACCTCTTCTCCACTCTCCAGCCTCGTTACGCTGAGCACACCCGGTATCGCATCCGACTCAAACGGCCTCTTCCATCCGCTTGGCGAGCACGCCGACACGACCTTCGCCATCGACGGTCAGCCCATCAGCGACCAGCAGAGCCGCGTTTTTGGCAATCAGCCGTCACCCAACATCATCCAATCAGTCAACGTCATCAACGGCATTGCGCCCGCGGAATATGGCGATAAGACCAGCCTCGTGGTGGAAACCACCACGCGTTCCGGTCTGGGACTGGCCAAGCCTACGGGCACAGTGGGACTAAGCTATGGCACCTTCGGTTCGGTCACGCCATCACTTGCTGTCGGCTTTGGTGGCAAAACTGTAGGCGACTTCCTTTCCATCGACGGCTATCGCAGCGGCCGCTATCTGGATAGCCCGGAATATCGTCCGATCCATGACGTTGGCAACAGCATCAACATCTTCAATCGCAGCGACTACCATCCGACTGATGCAGATGCATTGCAGTTGAACCTGTCGTTCTCACGTTCGTGGTTCCAGCAGCCCAATCAATACGACCAGCCCAACCAGGATCAGCGCGCGAAGATCATCTCTTTCAACATTGCGCCAAGCTGGACACACACCATCAGCCCCAACAGCCTGATCACGGTTTCACCCTATCTGCGCCAGGACAACTTCCACTACTACCCCAGCAATGACGTCTTCAACGACACGCCAGTAACGCTGTCGCAATCGCGCCGTTTGCAGAACGCTGGCCTCCGCGCGGACTACACGCTCAACAAGGGCATTCACACGTTGAAAGCCGGAGCGACCTTGTACCACACCTTCCTTACAGAAGGCTTTGGCCTCGGCGTTACGGATGCGACGTTTAATGCGCCATGCGTTGATGCTGACGGCAATCCTGTCACGGATCCTTCCATCACAAGCCCCACGCAATGCGGCGTGGGCAATGACTACACGGCGAACGACAGCTATGCACCAGGCCTCGCACCGTACGATCTGACGCGTGGTGGTTCCATCTATCGCTTCCACGGCCATACCGATATCAAGCAGGAAGCCGTATATTTCTCAGACAACATCATGTGGCACGACTGGAACGTACAGTTGGGCGTGCGTGGGGACAACTACAACGGCTTGAGCAGCCGTTCCAAGGTTGAGCCGCGTATCAATGTCGCGTATCACGTGCATCCCAGCGGCACCGTTCTGCGGTTGGGATGGGGACAATTCTTCCTCACCCCATATAACGAAAACCTGATTGTCAGCAGCACGACGGGCGTTGGTGGTTTGCAGAGCACGGCAGGCGACCAGCTTAAGGACGTGGCTTTGAAGCCGGCATCACGCAACCAGTACACCGCTGGATTCGAGCAGTCCTTTGGTCGCTACCTGGTTGTGAACGGTGAGTATTTCTGGAAGTACACGGACCGCGATTTTGACTTTGACGTGGTTCTGAATTCTCCGCTGGCCTTTCCCATTCAGTGGCAGAAGTCCAAAATCGATGGCTTCGGTATCAAGGTCACCATGCCGGCATACCACGGCGTCTCTGCATATTCGGTGCTGGGACACACGCGTTCTCGCTTCTTTGGTCCGGAGGTTGGTGGCGTGCTCTCCAACGATCCCACGATCAACACCAGCAGCGTGTTTCGTATCGATCACGATCAGGCCTTCCAGCAATCCACCAATCTGCAGTACCAGTACAAGCACGGTCCCTACTTCGGCCTAACCTGGCGCTATGAAAGCGGCCTGGTGGCTGGCTCCGTAACGGATCCTGAAACGGCGTTGGGCTTCACACCGGATCAGCAGCAGCAGATTCAGCTCACCTGCGGCAATGTTCGTGCGACCCTTGCGAATCCCATCACCAGCTGCTCCCCTGGCCAGCTCTATTCCCCGCTGGTGAAGATTCCGGCTCCTGGGACGGAGAATGACGACAAGAACCCGCCGCGCATTGCTCCGCGTACGCTGTTCGATGGTCAGCTTGGTTGGGACAACGTGCTGCATAAGGATCGTCTGAAGACGAACCTTTCCATCACAGCCACAAACCTGACGAACAAGACTGCTCTGTACAACTTCCTGTCGACGTTCAGCGGAACGCACTACGTTTCGCCACGAACGGTCACTGGACAGGTCTCGTTCAACTTCTAACGCTGCTCTTGCACACTAAAAACGAAAACGTCCGCGAATGATTCGCGGACGTTTTCGTTTGCCTTTAAATCTTTTACGAGAGCATCGTCTCTTCCGAAGACCGCAGCCGCACCATGCGTTCCACTGCATAGGGCGCGCGGTTCTGTGGCGAATAGAAGTGGCGCACCTGAAGTTCACCCAGCAGACCAATTCCAATCAGCTGCACACCCGCCAAGATCAACACAGAAGCCACAATGAACCATGGCCCATGTTGATGCAGAATTGCGCCACCACGAAGCAGCTTCATCAGCAGCAATCCCAGCGACATCATCATGCCCATCAACACACTGAGCGCGCCGTAGCTGCCGAAAAAATGCAGCGGCCGAGTCATGTACTTCAACAGAAAACGGATAGTCAACAAATCAAGAAACACGCGAAAAGTACGCGTGATGCCATAGTGGCTTTTCCCTGCGCCGCGAGGTGGATTCGAGATCGGAATTTCGCAGATCGAAGCTCCCCACCATGATGCCAATGCAGGAATGAACCGGTGCATCTGGCCGTACAGCGGAATGCTCTGGATCACTTCACGACGATAGGCCTTAAACGTGGTTCCAAAATCATGGATTTTCACGCCGCTAAGTTTGGCCACCATCCAGTTCGCCAGGCGTGATGGGATGCGGCGCAAGACAAAACTGTCTAGGCGTTGGGCACGCCAACCGCTCACCACGTCATAGCCCTCTTCCAGTTTTGCCAGGAAGTTTGGAATCTCGCTCGGGTCATGTTGCAGATCGCCATCCATGGCAAGCACGAAGTCGCCCTGAGCATTGTCAAAGCCGGCGGCCAAGGCAGACGTCTGACCAAAGTTACGGCGCAGCTTGATGACTAGAACTCGGCTATCAACCGCCGCAATCTCTTCCAACAGACGATAAGTGCGATCGCGCGATCCATCATCCACGAAGATAATTTCGAAGCGATCCCCCACGTGCTCCATGACATTTTTCAATTGGTCATAGAGCGTGGTGACATTCTCCTCTTCATCATGGAACGGAACGACGATGGAATACTTGAACACATCCCGATTTTACGCCCTTGCGCAAGAGGAATCTGCCTGGATTCCTCCCTGAGTTCGCCATCGACTTGTATCTCATTCAGCCACAAGATGATGACAAATGGCGACACAACCCTACACGGAAGAGCCTGTCCTGGAGCACGGCGACTCGGAAGAGATGACCGCCGTAGAGGAGTTCCATGAAGCACCGACACCCCGACGGTGGTACCTTGGAAGCGATATGGGTAAGAAGCTTGTTGGCGTCATCGTTCTCGTTTTGATCGCTGCAGGAGCATGGTATGCCTACCATCGGCGTGCGAGCCAGGTGGGTGACGGCGCCATTAAGTTTGAGGATACGAGTGCCCTGACAGACGAGTCGAAGCCCACGACGTCAGAGTCATCCAGCATCGTCACAACACCTTCTGACACATCCAAGCGAAACATCGTACAGCCCACAACGAATGTGCAGCCACCGATGACTGGCACCGTTGCGGCTGCTGCTCCCACGGCGGCAACACCTGCGACGGACAGCATCTCGGCAAATCCCACCAACGGAATGGCATTCACCGGCAGCGGAAAGTATCAGGTATATCGCCAAGGCAATCTGACCTGGCGCGTGGATACTGAAACAGGCCGCACCTGCATTCTGTTCGCCACCATGGAAGAGTGGCGTAAGCCGATTGTTTATCAGCACGGCTGCAACAACAGCTAATAGCGATAGCTCTTCGAGAAATAAGTAAGGACATGGCTTTCGCCATGCCCTTAAAACGTTTGCTTATGAACGCCGCTAGCGGATGGGATGAATCGCGTTGTTGTAGATAAACTGCGCGCCGATAATCAGCAGCCACACCCAAAGCGCAAACCGCAGTGGACGCTTGGGGATAAACTTCGCTGACCACGTTCCTACGATCACACCGAAGATGCCGCCAATCACAAGCTCCTTCAGCAGTGAGGCATCATGCGCTCCGCTGAACATGTGAGCGCCGCTGCCCACTAGCGACAGAGCAAAGCCAAACAAAATATCCGTGCCCACCACCTGGGCAGGCGCAAGGTTCGTCAACGACAGCAGCGCGGCGGTACCCAACGCACCAGCACCAGCAGACGAAAAGCCTACTTCAGCGCCTACGGGGAACATCAACAACGGCATGCAGAAACGGCAATCGCGCGGCTTTTCACGTTGAGAGATGGGGCGGAAAGAGAAGATGATCTGATAGATCGCCGTCAGCACAAGCACCGCACCGAGCAGGCCGTTCATGATGTGCTGCGAACCTTTGCTGACCAGATGCGCAAGGAACAACGAACCCAGCAGAACGCCCGGCAATCCGCCCAACAGCATCCATCCCAGCACACGCCAGTTCACCTGCTTACGGATGATCTGCGTGGGCACGAGGAACAGTTTTACAGCTGCCGAAAACACCAGCCCGGTCGTGACAGCAACCGCTGTTGGTACTCCAAGGAACAGGATGAGCAAGGGCGTGGTGATGGTGCCTGCGCCCACGCCGGTCAAAGCGATAAACATCGCAATGACAAATCCAATCAGGTAATGCATCGTCTGCTTTCGTGAACAGACTGCGGAAGAATTACGCAGCCAGGAAAATCGTTCGTTTTCCTAAGAATCAGTGCGCAGCATCCGGATTGGCCGTGTCCGTGGCCTGGATATGGATGCCGCATTCCACCTTCTTTCCTCCCCAGCGGCCCGATCGAGGATCGTTCGGGTCCGTGGGGAGGGTGGTACATGGCTGACATCCAATGGACGTATACCCCAGGTCGTACAGGGGCAGCAGTGGAATGTTGAAGTGCGCGCTCAACTGCCACACATCGCGCGTAGTCCAGTCCGCGAAGGGGCTGAGCTTACGCACAATCGTGTCCGGCTTCACGGCAAAATCATCGATCTCTTTCAACGCGGTACGGCTGCGCGCTTGCTCGCGGCGCAATCCTGTGAGCCACACCTTGTAGTTCGCGACGGCGTCGAACAGCGGCTCCACTTTGCGCAGACCGCAGCAGCGATTGGGCTCTGTTTGATAGAGCAGTCCAAACTCCGACTCCTGCTCCGCAACTGTCTTCTTGGGCAGCAGATTCGTCAGGTTCAAGTTCCACTCGCGCGTCATGCGATCGCGATATTCGTAGGTCTCGGGGAAGTGATAACCCGTCTCCAAGAACAGCACTGGAATGTTCGGGCGAAGCTCCAGGGCAAGATGCAACAAGAGCACATCCTCCGCCTGAAATGAGCATGTAAGGCACGCTTCGCCTTCGCCAACGCCTTCCAACTCTGTGCGCAGTAACTCACGCACATGCGCAAGCTGCGCCAACAACTCAGGACGAAGCTCCGGCAGATTGCCATCGCCGGTAACTACCGGTGCGCCGCCATGGCGTTCCGTTTCACGCTCGGCGCGGAGGATCTCTTTCTCATGCTCACGCGAGACGATGCCGGGAGTAGTCGAGGTCTCCATTACACATCCTCCTTCAGCAAGCCAGCCTGTCGCAGTGCATCCAGTGCAAGATCGAGCGTTTCTCTCGTGCCTTCAAGACGCAATGCGTGCGAGGGCTTCAGAATCACGTCTTCCACATGGTGTGCACCATGTCCTGACGAAGCCGCTGCTGCACCGCGAATCATGCCAGCAGCCACCGTTGCATTGCTCTGCGGATCAATCAGTACGAAGCTGCCGGTATGACGATCCTCAGAGTAGCTATCGAATGCGATAGGCTGCAGCGTTTCCACCACAACCGCGCCAATGCCATTCAGATGGAGCGATGCGCTCTCCGTCTGCGATGCCGAAGCATCCGTCAGATTGATCGCGTGCAACACCTCAGGAACACGCGCCGGAACGCTTCGGCTTCCCTGCTTGAGCAGGTAACGACGCGTGGTGTCCAGCGGTGTCTCGTTCATCCACACCAGCGCTGCATTCAATCGCGGCGCGACGTGCGGAAGCGACGCGGCAGCAGCCAGCAAATCGCCACGGCTGATATCGATTTCGTCTTCCAGCACTACCGTGACTGACAGCGGTGCGAATGCTTCCGCAAGGTCACCGTCGAAGGTAACGATGCGGCTTACGCGGCTTCTCTTGCCCGAAGGCAGAGCAACAAGTTCATCACCAACGCGAATAGTGCCTGAGGCAATCTGTCCTGCAAAGCCGCGGAAATCAAGGTTCGGACGCACCACACGCTGCACATGCATGCGGAAGGGCGCTTCCGTAATCACCTGCGACGACGGAATTGACTCCAGCAGCCCAAGCAACGGCTGGCCGCTGTACCAGGGCGTCTTCGCACTGGCGTGAACCACGTTGTCACCCTCAAGCGCGCTTACAGGTACAAAGTGCAATACGGTATCGTCGTGGCCGTCGACATCCAGTCCATAGAAGAAGTCGCGGAAGTCCTGCGTGATCTGCGTGAAGACAGCCTCGCTGTAATCCACCAGATCCATCTTGTTGACTGCAACAATCACATGCCGCACACCAAGCAGAGCGGTGATGTACGCGTGACGGCGCGACTGAATCAGTACGCCTTTGCGCGCATCCACCAGCACTACTGCAACGTCAGCCGTGCTGGCGCCTGTTGCCATGTTGCGCGTGTACTGCTCGTGGCCTGGCGTGTCCGCAATGATGAACTTGCGGCGCGGCGTGGAGAAGTAGCGATAGGCAACATCAATCGTGATGCCCTGTTCGCGTTCCGCACGTAGGCCATCCGTCAACAGTGCAAGATCAAGTACGCCCGGAGCCGTGGTTCCCTTGCCCTCAATGGAACGCACCTGGTCGTCATAAACCGATTGAGTGTCATAGAGCAGACGCCCGATCAGTGTGGACTTTCCATCATCGACAGAACCTGCGGTGGAGAAGCGCAGCAAATCCTTGCCACGTTCTTCTGCAAGGTACTCTTCCACGTTGAAGTTCTCAGCAAACGACGGCGATACCGCAACTGGCTCAGGCTCCGGCGTGTGGCCCTTCAACGGCGTATACACAGCCACGTTTTCGTTCCACACTTCCGGCTCACCAGCAGGTGCGCCATTCGCTGCAATTTCCACGAGGTTATTTCGAGCGCTCATTTAGAAATATCCCTCGCGCTTCTTGATCTCCATGGAACCTTCCTGGTCGTGGTCAATCACGCGGTTTGCGCGTTCCGACGACTTAAAGCCGAGAATCTCTTCGATGATTTTGGGGATGGTGTCAGCCTCACTGCGAATGGCGCCCGTGCATGGGCTGCAACCCAGGGAACGCAGGCGGCACTTCACCATCTGCGGCTTCTCGCCCGGTCGCGCAACGAAGTCCTGCTCAATGGGCAGCAAAGCATCGCCGCGGACGTACATGGGGCGTTCCTTCGCAAAGTACAGATCCACTACTGGAATGTTTTCTTCGTGGATGTACTGCCATACATCCATCTCCGTCCAGTTGCTCAACGGGAACACGCGAATGCTTTCGCCTGGATGGATGCGCGAGTTGTACAGGTTCCAAAGCTCAGGCCGCTGATTCTTCGGGTCCCACTGACCGGCCTTATCGCGGAAGGAATAGATACGTTCCTTCGCGCGCGACTTCTCTTCATCGCGTCGAGCACCGCCAAAAGCCGCCGTGAAGCCATAGTGGCTCAAGCCATCCAAAAGCGCCTGCGTCTTCAGCAAACCGCAGCAGCGCTTCGTGTCCAGTGCGATGGGATTTGTTCCGGCAGCCAGCGCCGGTTCATTGCGCCAAACCAGCAGTTCCGCACCAATGCTCTTGGCCATGTTGTCGCGGAACTCAAGCATCTCGTGAAACTTATATCCGGTATCGATGTGCAGTAGTGGGAATGGAATCGGGCCAGGGTAGAAAGCCTTCTGCGCCAATCGCAGCATGACCGAGGAATCTTTGCCGATGGAGTACAGCATGACCGGCTTTTCAAACTCTGCGGCTACTTCACGCAGAATGTGAATGCTCTCCGCCTCCAACAGACGCAGATGACTAAGCCGCGGCGATTGCGGTGGTGCTGAGGCCTGCGACGATAACAGTGAAGCTGTTCCCATTGAATCCCTGTGTAACAAGAAATGTGCGCGGGTGCGCTGTGCGAATCAGTGTTTGTGTGGGGGTGAAGCGTTCCGGCAGAAGAGCGGATCTAGCGCACGCGACAACACACGGCCACGGGACAGGCCGGACAACAGTTGCGGCATTGACAACAAGCGCGCATGCGTATCTATGAGACTAACAGAGAGCTCGAATCGATTCAAAAAGCAATCGAGCCCCGCCGAAGCGATGGGCTCGATTGCACTTGCATCAAAAAATCGAATTACACCAGCTTGCGGACCTTCTTCGTTGCGGACTCCACGCCATCGATCGCTGAATCCGTGGCGGATGCAAGTCGCTCTTTCGCATCAGAATAAATATCTTCCAGCGCATCTGAGGCTTTGGAGTAAACCTCGTCAAGCTGCTTCACGCCCTTCTTGTAAGCGTGCGAGGCTTCTTTGGATAGCCGCTCTGCCCTGTCCTTCACGTAGTCTGCAGCGTCTTCCAATGCATCTTCCGCATCGCCGTAAGCGCGACCAATCTTTTTACGCGTGGTCTTCCCATCGTGCGGTGCGTATACCAAAGCCACCACCGCGCCTACAGTAAGACCGGTGATAAAGGCTGTCCAGAAAGTCTTATTGCTCATGGTCGAAAGTGCCTCTCTTCTTTTTGTCTGCTGCACTTCGCAGCAAAATTCGTCGAACCCGTTCCTTTATCGTGTGATGAACAAGAGATGGCTCAGGTTGTTCTGGCAACAGATCATGAAAGCCCAGCGAGTTCACGTGCACGCACAAAGATGCGTGTGAACATCGCCTTGTCTAGTCGCCCAGTGTTCGTATTGCGCAACGAAGGGTGATAGCTGGCAAGCAACGTAATGCCATTCGGTAGTTTGTGTTCCGCACCGTGCGCAAAGCCATACTCGCGACGTGACGAGATGACTCCTTGCCCGATGAGAAAGTTTAGATACCCGTCAAATGCAATCCGTCCAAGGGCGACGACGACGCGCAACTTGCGCAAAGTCTGAATCTCCGTGGCCAGAAACGGCGCACAGTTACGAATCTCCTGTGGTGTTGGCTTATCTCCAGGCGGCGCGCAACGGCAGATGGAACAAATACGGCATCCTCGCAGCTTCAATCCGTCAGTTCGAGATGTCGCATCCGGCTGCGTCGCGAATCCCGTCTCGTACAACACGGGATACATGAAATAGCCGGCGCCATCGCCAGTGAACGGGCGGCCAGTGCGGTTGGCTCCATGCGCTCCCGGCGCAAGTCCCACGATCAGCACACGCGCGTTTGCGTCGCCAAAACCTGGTACGGGGAGCGTCCAGTAATTCCAATCCATGTAAGCACGCCGCTTCGTCTCTCCCAGGGCGGTGCAATACTCCCGCAAACGCGGGCAGCGCGTACAGGACACAATCTGTTCATTTAAAACGGCAAACTCGGCAGTGGCAGAGCGACTTGTAGGTACGGACTTCTGGAGCTTTGATGGCATGGTGGACCACATGATGGTAGCGTGAGTGGTGGCACGCCTGCGTTTTGAGCCTTTGAAAACGCGGTGCATCCCTGATGCAAAGGAATTCTGTGAGCAGCTCCAATAACGGCGAACGACGGCGCAAAAAGCGATTTAGCCTGGCCAGTTCCGGCCTGCTGACAGCTCTGATCCTTGCAGTTGTACTCGGTATTCTCGGCATTGTCTGGGTGGCGCACCTGCATGGAAGACTGCACAAGCTCAGCACGGTTGAAGTTCCTCCAGATAGCGCGGTTTTGCCTCGCCCAGGCGGTCAGGATGTAATCGAAGTCCATCGCATCTCACCCGCCTCTGGAGTTACACCTCAGTTTGTGGGCCTTTCCGTGATGCCCGGCGTAGGCATGGGGATTCTGCAGCTCTCATTGGATCTCCCGGGTCGCGATCCGCAGGACCTGCTCCTGGGAACACCCATTCCGTCCATTGCGCCACTGCTAATGCCGAATACTGGTGCACCTAAAGCATCGCTGAAATACTCGCCTATCTCACTGAAGGTCTTTCCACAGACAGGTCCTTCAGAGGGAGGGGAAATTTTGGCCACGCAGGCGGCTCAGGACGCCCATAATGACATGACCCCAGGTGGTACCGGTGCCACCGCCGATTTTTCCCCCGAGCCCACCCCGGGCCCCAGTGGCATAGCCCCGCCACCGTCAGGCATTCAGACGAAGGTCTCCACGACCATCTCAGACCGTGGTTATGACCTCTCCATCACGGCCAAAAACGTCTCTGATGATCCAAAATCAGTTGTGCTTTCCTGGACGCCGCAGTTTGCGATTCCGGCAAAGGGTCTTGGCAGCCTGAGGATTACTCCCCCGGAAACCGCCGAAAATGCAGAAAAGGCTGTGGAGATTCCCATAAATACACCGAATTTCCATCGGACATGGCAGGGCCTGAAGTACTCCTATTTGAGCAGCGGACCAGAGCTCCGGCTGCACAACGTGGCGGACGGGTATGTCTTACGATTGATGGCTTTAACGCCCAGCATTCGGAATTTCCGGGTAGATGTCCCCCAGGATGCAAACTCGGTCGCAATCACCTTCAGCACCGAAGGACCCGATGGAGCCAAGACGGTTGTGGGACCCGGCGAAACCCTCCAGTGGCGCCTGAGAATCCAGGTGGCGCCGAACAATTCCTACTCCCCGGCCGGCAATTAAACGCAGCGCGTTTGACCCTCTTCGCCGCTGTCCGTACCATGGTGGATGACGGCAAATCCGCACGCGGCCACACCGCCGCAGCACGCCGCAGAGACTCATCCAGAAGGCACCGATTTTGACTCCGAACGAGACAGTAGAAGCAGTGGCCGAGACCACCCCCGTGGAGACGGCAGAACAGCACACGCACGACCACGATCACGCTGGTCACAACCACGTTCATGGCCCCGCGCTGAACCCCGAACTGACCAAGGAAATCAGCGTCGAAGTTCCGGCCAACGATGTGGACAAGGCCTTCGGCAAAGTGGTGAAGCGTTACCAGAAGCTCGCCCGCATCCCTGGCTTCCGTCCGGGCAAGGTGCCTGAGGCGACCATCCGCAATCGCTTTGCTCGCGAAGTTCGTCAGGAAGTCATGGACCTCCTGGTGCAGGACCGCTTCCGCACCGAGATCGAGTCCAAGGGCCTGAGCCCGGTTTCCCAGCCGCAGATCGTTGAGCTGAACCTGAACGAAGGTCAGCCGCTGCGCTTCCGTGCACAGTTTGAAGTCATGCCCGGCTTCGACATCAGCGGATACGAGACGGTCACCGTCATCAAGGCCGATCCCGCACTGACTGAGCAGGAATTCGACATCGAGCTGGATCGCGTTCTGGATGCACACGCAACCATTGAACCGGTGGAAGAAGATCGTGAACTGGTCGATGGCGACTGGGCTGAGATCACCTTCAAGGGCGTTCGTCGCAAGGCCGAAGGCGACACCACTGTGCAGGAAGCCGACGAGATCGACGGCGAAGATGTTCTGGTGGAAATCGGCGGCAAGAACACCCTACCCGCATTCAGCGATGCTCTGCGTGGCAAGAAGACTGGCGCTGAGTTTGAGCTGGAAGTGAACTACCCCAGCGACTTCGGCGACGTTCGCCTGGCCGGCCTGACGATTGACTACAGCGTCACGCTGAAATCCATCAAGCGCAAGGTCTACCCCGAGAAGAACGACGAGTTCGCGAAGCAGCTTGGCGATTACGAGACCTGGGATGCCTTCCTGACTGGCCTGCGTGAGAACGCGACCTCAGGCAAGAAGCAGAATGCGGAGAACGAAGACAAGGGCAAGCTGGTCGACACCCTGGTCGAGAAGTTCTCGTTCCCCGTTCCCGAGGCGTTCATCCAGCAGCAGATCGACGTCCGTCTGGATCGCGGCCTCCGTGCGCTTGCCCAGCAGGGCATGACGCGCGAGCAGATGCAGCAGCTTGACTTCAACAGCCTGCGCGCCGCACAGCGTGAAGAAGCCATCAAGGAAGTAAAGGCGTCGCTCATCCTGGACAAGATCGCGGAAGCGACCAACGTTCAGGTGAAGGACGATGATGTGGAGCGCGAGCTGATGATCCTCAGCTTCCAGACCCGTCAGCCGCAGGACGTTCTTCGTCAGCAGATGACGCAGGATGGTTCACTGCAACGCATGCGTGAGCAGATGCGCCGCGAAGCTACCGCGACGGCTCTGTACGAAAAACTGGCATAACCTGATTCAAAAGAAAACGGCTTTAGCAACTGCGGGAGGATTCCCTCAGAGGCTAAAGCCGTTATTCTATGGACACGCATTTTGGCACGTAGCGAAATGCAGCGAAGCGTGAGTCGATGTGACTCGCGAAGCATCAAGAGCAACAACGGAAACGAGGAGATACATGGGTCTGATTCCAATGGTGCTCGAGCAGACGAGCCGGGGCGAACGCTCCTATGACATTTACAGCCGTCTGCTGCGCGACAACATCATCTTTCTGGGAACTCCGATCGATGACAACGTTGCAAACCTGATCATTGCGCAGTTGCTCTTCCTGTCCGGTGAAGATCCGGAGAAGGACATCCAGCTTTACATCAACTCTCCGGGTGGATCGGTCAGCGCAGGCATGGCCATCTACGACACCATGCAGTACATCAAGAATGACGTCTCCACGCTGTGCATTGGCCAGGCCGCCAGCATGGGCGCCTTCCTGTTGATGGCGGGTAAGAAGGGTAAGCGTTTCGCTCTGCCGAACTCGCGCATCCTCATTCACCAGCCGCTGATCATGGGACACGGCATCCAGGGTCAGGCCACCGAGATCGACATTCATGCACGTGAGATTCTGCGTCTCCGCGAGCGCATGAACAAGATCATGGCAGAGCACACCGGCCAGAGCTTCGATCAGATCGAACGCGATACTGACCGTGACTTCACGATGGGCGCGGATCAGGCCAAGGATTACGGTTTGATCGACGACATCATCACCCGCCCTCGTACGTAAGAGAACGATCACAGAACGAAGAAGCCCGGCAATCGCCGGGCTTTCTTATTTCCTCAGAGGTATGAGGTCGGCCACATCGTCCCTGCCCTGCTCTCGCAACCCAGCGGCAACGCCCTCACGGTCGGCAAGTGGACGGTTCTGACTCATCTTTCGCTTCCCTTGCAGACGCGTAATCGCCATGCGGAAACCAACGATGCCGCGCAACTGACCACGGATGAAATCCTCCGGTGCATCACTCACCTGCCACGCGCCACCGATTCTACCTTCGTGATGTTGCGTCAATCGCGTTACCAGATCAAGCAGACCTGCCTCGTCCTGAAAGAATTCTGGCGCGCCATAGGCATGAATGGAGTCGTAGTTCCAAGTGGGTACCACCTTACCCGTCTCCTGCTTGGTGGCATACCAACTGGGCGTGATGTAGGCGTCAACACCTGCAAACAGTGTCAGTGCTTCCCCCACTACCGGCGCACTCGCTTGCGGATTTGCCTTTGCCAGATGCCCGTAAAGCGTTCCAAACTCGCCTTCGTCGCGTACAAGGATCAATGGCAATGGTGTGGCAAGAAGTTCCGTTCCGTTCCATGTAACCAGATTCGCAAGCCCTACGGAATCGATGGCTTCATGGATTGCAGGTAAATCCCGCATCTCAAAATGTGGCGGTAGATACATGCATTCACTATACGAAGTGCCGGCAGCTACTTCGATTGCGGATGGCGAATGCCCGTGTAGTGCGCGCCCAGCAGCTTCCACGTCCCATTCTCTCGCTGTGCAATAAACGAGCCACGCATTTCCATGGAGCGAGTGCCTCCGTCTGGCTGCGGCATCTGGTAGGTGAACTTCACAATCTCAATCGCTGTGTCACCAAACATGCGCACACTAATGTCGCTGGTGGACATTGGAGGCCAATCTGTCTTCTTTTCCGGGGTATAGAAGCTCAGAAAGCGATCATGTTCATCCACTTCACCTGCCGGCGATACTTCCACGTAACTCTCGCTGATCATCTTCGCGAGCGAGGTTGCATCATAGCTCTGCTCTGCTTTCAGGAAGTTATCGACGAGTTGCTTCACCACCGCATCTTCACCAACGCGCGGCAACGCATAGGCACTGGTTACGGCCGTCAACATCAGAACAGCAAACATTCCCTTAATCCGCTTCAACTTCTTAAACCTCTCATGCACGCAGACAGATACGTGAAATGACGTCCTTTGGTTCCGGTCATCCCATTGGACGTCGCGGCCTGTGCCGAGGATTCACAGGGAGGTTTTCGGGCCCAAATTCCTGGAAAGATGTGGATTTCTCGTTCGAAATGGCGCCAAGTTCGGCACTTGGCCCTTCCACGTGGGTTATTGACGAGGTGTAAACTGAATCTCTGTCAGGTCCTTTCCCCCTGGCAAGGAGTTCTCGACTCGATGAAAACTTCCAAGGGCTCTGACGACTCGCTACGGTGCTCGTTCTGCCATAAGTCGCAGGATGCAGTGGCGAAGCTGATCTCTTCCCCATCGGATTACCCACGCGCGTACATCTGCGACGAGTGCGTTGCTGTCTGCAACTCCATTCTGGAAGACGACCGCGCAGAGACCACGCCCGGATCGGCTCCGGCGCATCTGCCGAAGCCGCACGAGGTGAAGGCATTCCTCGATGAGTACGTCATCGGCCAGGATCTCACCAAGAAGAAGCTTGCCGTAGCGGTCTACAACCACTACAAGCGCATCCAGATGAACCGCACGCGCGGTAACGACGTTGAGCTTGCTAAGTCGAATATCCTTCTCGTTGGCCCAACGGGCAGCGGCAAGACCCTGCTGGCACAGACACTGGCGAAGATGCTGGATGTTCCCTTCGCGATTGTTGACGCCACCACGCTGACTGAAGCTGGCTATGTGGGTGAAGACGTAGAAAACATCATCCTGAAGCTGCTGCAGGCTGCTGACGGCGACGTGACACGCGCACAACAGGGCATCATCTACATCGACGAAATCGATAAGATCGGCCGCAAGGACGAGAACCCATCGATTACGCGCGACGTGAGCGGAGAAGGTGTACAGCAGGCTCTGTTGAAGATGCTTGAAGGCACTGTTGCCAATGTTCCGCCACAGGGTGGCCGCAAGCATCCTCACCAGGAGTTCACTATCGTAGATACGACGAACATCCTGTTCATCTGCGGTGGTGCTTTCGTAGGCCTGGAAAAGGTCATTGCACGCCGTATCGGTAAGAAGGCTCTTGGCTTCAAGACCACAGTCGAAGGCAAGGAAGCAGAAGTTACTCCTATCCGTCCACAGCGCGACACGGAGATGCTGCGTCAGGCAGAACCGCAGGATCTGCTGAAGTATGGCTTGATTCCCGAATTCGTCGGTCGTCTGCCCGTGCTGGGAATCCTGGATGAATTGGACGAAGCGGCGCTGATCGATATTCTGACCCGCCCACGCAACGCCATCCTGAAGCAGTACGCGAAGCTGTTCGAGTTTGAAGGTGTGAAGGTCACTTGGACGCCGGAAGCAGCACAAGCCATCGCCCATGAGGCTTTGAACCGCAAGGTGGGTGCTCGTGGTCTACGCATGATTCTGGAAGAACTGATGCTGGACCTGATGTACACCGTGCCAACGAACAAGAAGATCAAGGAGCTGGAGATTACGGCAGAAATGGTGAAGAACCGTACTGTCGCCTTGCCTTTGCCCCTTGAAAAAGCTGGCTGATATCTAAAAGCAGAACGCGGCGACCATCACGGTCGCCGCGTTCTGTTTTGCATCTGATTTCCCCGCAAACTTACACCCCACAAAGGCAGTACAATCACCGGAAGCGTCACACGTCGCATCCTGCGCTGTGTTGCCACGTCTAATGAGGGAGACCCATGCCGAAACAGACTGATCAGCCCCACGGCGAAGTACGTAAACTCCCCATGATGCCCATCCGCGACATGGTCATCTTTCCGCACATGATGACCCCGTTTGTCGTAGGACGCGAATCAAGCGTGCGCGCGCTGGACGAAGCGCTTACGGGCGACCGTAAGATCTTCCTCGCCACGCAGCATGATGCCAGCATCGACGAACCCACTTCCGACGACATCTACGAGACAGGCACTATCGGCAACATTGTGCAGTCCGTCAAGATGCCCGATGGCAACATTAAGGTCCTGGTGGAAGGCGTCGAACGCGCCCGCACCATGGAACTGAACGACGAAGACGGTTTCTTCGTCGCCACCGTGCGCACTGGCAAGACTGAACTTGTCGTTACGCCGCAGATTGAGCAGTTGATGCAGGTTGTGCAGCAGCGTTTTGAGCAACATCTGAAGCTGCAGCAGAGCCTGAACTACGAGACGATGGTGGCCAGCGTTCGCACAGACGATCCCACCAAGCTGGCAGACGTGATCGCCGCAAACCTGCAGCTCTCCATTGAAGAGAAGCAGGAACTACTGGATCTTTTCGATCCCGCACAGCGCCTCTCCAAGATCGCTGACGTACTCGACATTGCAATCGAAAAGCTCAACATGGACCGCACCGTGCAATCGCGCGTGAAGCGGCAGATGGAGCGCGCGCAGAAAGAGTACTACCTCAACGAGAAAATCAAGGCCATCCAGAAGGAACTGGGGCGCGGCGAAAAGTCCGAGTGGGACGAGCTGAAGAAGAAGATTGAAGCCGCTGGCATGCCGAAGGAAGCCTTTGACAAGGCGATCCAGGAGCTTAAGAAGCTTGAGGCCATGCCGCCCATGTCCGCGGAATCCACTGTCAGCCGCAACTATCTTGACTGGCTTCTGGCCGTGCCGTGGAAGAAGAAGTCCAAGGACATCCGCAACATTGAACATGCGGAAACCATTCTGAACGAAGACCACTACGGACTGCCGAAGATCAAGGACCGCATCCTTGAGTTCCTCGCAGTACGACAGTTAGTGAAGAATCCTAAGGGTTCCATCCTTTGCTTCGTAGGACCTCCGGGTGTGGGTAAAACATCGCTCGGCATGAGCATTGCCAAGGCTACCGGACGCAAGTTCGTCCGCATGTCTCTTGGTGGCGTCCGTGACGAAGCTGAGATCCGCGGTCACCGTCGTACGTACATCGGTTCCCTGCCCGGTCAGATCATCCAATCGATGAAGAAGGCTGGAACGAAGAACCCCGTGATCATGCTCGACGAAGTGGACAAGATGGCCAGCGACTTCCGTGGCGATCCGTCGGCAGCGTTGTTGGAAGTTCTCGATCCTGAGCAGAACGCGACCTTCCAGGATCATTACCTCGACGTGGAATATGACCTGTCGCAGGTGCTCTTCGTAGCCACGGCAAACGTGCTGCACACGATTCCCGGCCCGCTGCAGGACCGTATGGAAATCCTGCGTCTGCACGGCTACACGGAAGTCGAGAAACTGGAAATCGCCAAGCAGTACCTGGTCAAGAAGCAGATGGAAGCTACCGGCCTCACGGCGGACAACATCGAGTTCTCCGACGAAGGCCTGAAGGAGCTCATCCGCAGCTACACCCGCGAAGCTGGCGTTCGTAACCTGGAACGCGAGATTGGCAACGTCTGCCGCAAGGCAGTGCGTCGTGTAGTGAAGGAAGGCACGAAGCACAAGAAAGAGTCCATCACCGCAGAGAACATTGCGGATTACCTTGGCCCTCAAAAGTTCCGCGACTCGATCATGCAAGAGAAGAGCGAAGTGGGCCTTGTTACCGGCCTGGCATGGACAGAGGTTGGTGGAAGCATTCTGCAGACCGAAGTTCAGGTGCTGGACGGTAAGGGCAAGCTCACCACCACAGGTCAGCTTGGCGATGTGATGCAGGAGTCGGCACAGGCTGCGCTCAGCTACGTACGTTCGCGTGCGCAGCATCTCGGCCTGCCCAAGGATTTCTACCGCAACATCGACATCCACGTACACGTTCCAGAAGGTGCTATCCCCAAGGATGGTCCCTCCGCAGGTATCACATTGGCTACGGCGCTCACCTCTGCGTTGACCATGATTCCTGTGCGACGCGACATCGCTATGACCGGCGAAGTCACACTACGCGGTAAGGTGTTGCCGATTGGTGGATTGAAAGAGAAGCTTCTTGCAGCGCACCGCGCGGGCATCCGCGAAGCCGTCATGCCCAAGGACAACGAAAAGGACTACGCCGAATTGCCTCAACTCATCAAGGATGAGATGAAGCTCCACTTCGTCGCGGAGATGGACGACGTCCTGAAGCTGGCGCTGGAAGGCCCCTTGCCAAAGCTGGAAGACGAAAAGCCCGAGGCGCTCAATAACAAGATGCCGCCTCCGAATGCACTTCGCCCTGCTACGGAAGCAAGACAGTAACAAGAGGCAAGCATTTGAAAGGGGCTGACATCATGTCGGCCCCTTCCCTTTTCACGTCACTTCTTGCTGCTGAACAGGCCACCAATCAACGAAATGACCCATACGATAGCCAGGATGTGAATTGCCAGGCTGGCACCGTGGGTGAAGATTTCGCCAAGCAGCCAGATCAGAAACAAAACACCTGCAATTGCCAGAAACATAAACCCTTCCTCCTACTCCGTCTCTGCGGATAAATACCCTGCAATAGAAGCGCGTGTGGAAGTAGTGGTTGTATGTACTTTCACAAAATCAAATTAGGCATGATGAGGAAACGCATTTAGAAGCACCGCGCATCTAGTCTCCTGTCGCGCAACTTGCGCACACGAATTCGAAAGGAGACCACCCCCATGTTGATCCTTCTCATCATTCTTCTTCTGCTTGCATTTGGTACGTCCCCCATCCTTCCCTACAGCCGTGGTTGGGGCTACTATCCCAGCGGCGGTCTCGGCCTTCTGGCGATCATTGTGCTGATTGTCCTGCTGATGCATGGTGTCTGAGTTCGAGCAACAAATTGCCTAAAAGAAAACGGGAGCCATCTGGCTCCCGTTTCTGTCTACATTGAAAAGTAAGCTTACTTGCATCCACCTGCAATCGAAGGGATGAACATCACTTCATCACGATCCTGGAACTGGTAGGTATCGCCGCCCAGGAAGCGGATATCTTCGTCATTCACATACACGTTGATGAACTTACGCAGCGTGCCGTCCTCGTCCTTGATGTGCGTGCCCAGCTCCGGGAACTTCACTCCCAAATCTTCCACCAGCGCGGGCAGCGTTGCTGCCTCAGACTGCACCTGCTTTGTTCCTGACGTGTGCCGCGCAAAGGCGGCGGGAAGCATTACTCGAATTGCCAACTTAGTTTCCTCCTGCAAGTGCCAGTTCCGGCTCTGCAGTTGATGCAGCAACTCCGTCCAGCTCGTTGATGTACTCTTCAAAGTCCGTCAGACGCGGACGCACTGCACGGCCCAGCGTAAAGCGGTCAGCCACACAATCGGTCGTCTTCAGACCATTGCCCGTGATGAAGACGACAGTCAGTTCATCCGCTGCGATGCGGCCCTGCGCAATCAGCTTCGCGGTTACAGCAGTCGTGACGCCACCAGCCGTCTCCGTGAAGATGCCTTCGGTCTCCGCCAGCTCCTGAATGCCGCTGACCACTTCGATGTCCGAAACATCCTCAGCCCATCCGCCTGTCTCGCGGATCATGCGCGATGCAAAAGGACCATCCGCAGGATTGCCAATCGCCAGCGAACGCGCAATCGTGGAAGGCTTCTGCGGCGTGATGGTTTCGGTATTGTTCTTCACTGCCTGCGCAATGGGCGAGCATCCCGTAGCCTGCGCACCGAAGAAGCGCACATGCTTCTTCTCCACCAGGCCGAGGTAGACCAGCTCGTCAAATGCCTTCTTGATCTTGCGGATCAGAGAACCACCGGCCATCGGAACCACGACGTTATCCGGCAGCTTCCATCCCAACTGCTCTGCAATTTCAAAGCCCACAGACTTGGAACCTTCTGCGTAGTAAGGACGCAGATTCACATTCACGAAGCCCCAGTTGTATTGATCGGCGATCAGGCTGCACAGTCGATTTACGTGGTCATAGTTACCGTCGATACGCACCAGACGCGCACCGTAAATGAGCGTGTTCAAGATCTTCGCAGGCTCAAGATCAGCGGGAACGAGGATGCAAGCCTTCATGCCAAGTCGAGCTGACTGCGCCGCCACCGAGTTCGCCAGGTTGCCCGTGGAAGAGCAGCCAACGACTTCAAAACCAAATGCACGTGCATTCGCCAGCGCAACTGCCACCACGCGATCCTTAAAGCTCAGCGTAGGAAAGCAGACCGCATCATTCTTCACGTACAGGTTCTGCGACCCAAGACGCTTGCCCAAATTCTTAGCGCGCACCAGCGGCGTAAATCCAACCGGAAGATCCGGTTCAAATCCTTCAGGAATGGGCAACAGTGAGCGATAGCGCCACATGTTGTCCGGCCCTGCTTCAACAATCTTCTTCGTGAACAATGGCTTTGCAGCCTCAAGGTCGTAGCGCACTTCCAGCGGAGTAAACGACTCGTCGCAGATGCTCAGCGGCTGGTTGCCATAGCTCTTACCCGATTCCTTCGAGTAAAGCTCATACGGTGTACACGCAGACGACATAGAACCCTTCTTCCAAGGGTGGAAGAAAGACAATGCATGCGACGCTCTCTTTGGATTTGGCGCGTTCCATGGCGATGGACGACGCCGCGCGGAAGGAAGTCTGATTAGACGGTCATACTGCTGGTCCGACCAAGGTGCGGAGAAGCTGTATCCCGAATCTCATGTTCCCCGGTTCCCCAGGAGAGAGTTGACACCGGTACAGACCTCGTCCGGTTGTCGTGGCGTCGCAGGGCTCATCCCTCAACCACTCTTCATGAAATCCGAATCTGCTTGATGCAATTGCAGAAAAGGATGTTGCTTCTTTATACCAATGCGCCGAAGTCCATGCAACCCCGTTTCAAGACCGAGACGGGAGAGGCAGCAAATTAACGAGAATCAGCGGCTCGTGAGCCCCGATTCGGTTGGCCTAGCTGCCCGTATGGGACAGGATGGTGCGAACACCCGACACAAAGCGATGAGGATCAAACTCCGTGCGCAGGATTTCGTCCGGGCAATCCGTCAATACCGCCACTCGCCAGTTGCACACAAACGCCACAACCTGTTCCGGCTGGTCTGTCTTGATTTCAGAGCAAAGGCTCTCGGCAGCTTTCACCTTGTCCTCGCCCTCAACATCAATCAGCACCAGGTCGTATTGCTTGGCCCAGAACAGAGTGAGGCCCTCGGCGGTGGACAGCGTGGAATCTACTTCGAATCCGGAAAGTCGTAGGATCTGATCGCGTAAAGGACGCAGCGTCTCTCGCGAACAGATATGCAGGATATTTTTTGTCGGAGTTTCAGAAGGGATCAAAGGCATATTTAGCCATCGTCTGTATGCCTCTTTGCACGTGAAAGAGGCGTCAGTGCAGATGCATTCTCAGTGTACAAAACCAGACGCCACGTGTGAAAGGGGGCTTCCGGCGCGTCGCATCTCACTCCGGTATCATCAAATCTTCACCATGTTTTCGAGCAGCGATCAACATTCTTTGCGTAAAGTCCTCCAGGAGCGCATCGCCATCATCGATGGCGCTATGGGCACCACCATCCGTACCTACGGGATGACGGAAGCCGACATGCGCGGTGAACGCTTCAAAGACGCCCCCAAAGACCTGCTGAACAACGGTGATCTCTTCTCGCTCACGCAGCCAGATATGATCTGCGACATCCATCGCCGGTTCCTTGTGGCGGGCGCAGACATCGTGGAAACGAACACGTTTTCAGCCACCGGCATCGCTCAGAGCGAGTTCTTTGTGGAAGATCCGCGCGAACACGGCGGACGCAAAGACCCTGACTTCTACCAGAAGATTCTTGAGAATAAGTTCCTCAACGACTTGGCATGGGAGATCAACGAAGTCTCAGCGCTGCAATGCCGCGAATGGGCGGACAACGTGGCCAGCGATGATGGCCGCCAGCGCTTTGTTGCAGGCGCTATCGGCCCTCTGACGGTATCGTTGTCCAACTCGCCAGATGCTGACGATCCTGGCTTCCGCGTTGTGACATTTGATCAGGTTCGTGAAGCCTACAAGCTGCAGACACGTGCACTGATTGCGGGTAAAGTCGACACCCTGCTCGTCGAAACCATCTTCGATTCGCTCAACGCGAAGGCCGCGCTTGTGGCCATCCGCGAAGTCTTTGACGAAGACAAAGTCGAGCTTCCGGTGATGATCTCCGCGGCCGTTGGACGCGGTGGTGAGACGATGATCTCCGCCCAGACAGTCGAAGCTTTCTGGAACGCGGTGAGTCACGTGAATCCGCTGTCTGTTGGCTTGAACTGTTCCATCGGCCCGGACCTCATGTTCCCCTTCCTTAGCGAACTGGCAGCCAAGGCCCACACCGCCATCAGCGCTTACCCCAATGCCGGCCTGCCCAACCCGTTGTCTCCCACGGGCTTCGATCTGGAACCGGAAGACATGGCACGCTTCCTCGGCGACTTCGCAAAGAATGGCCTCATCAACATTGCAGGCGGATGCTGCGGCAATACCCCCGAGCACATCGCCGCCATCGCTAAAGCGCTGGAAGGCAAGCACCCGCGTGAGTACGCATTGGAATTGGCAGGAGCACGATGATTCCGCAACGCCCCCTCCGGCTTTCCGGATCGCAACCCTTCACACAACAACCCGGTGTCTTCATTATGCTGGGCGAGCGTACCAACGTCGCGGGTTCTCCGAAGTTTGCCAAGCTCATCAAGGAAGGCAAGTACGAAGACGCCGTCGCGATCGCGCGGCAGCAGGTAGAGAACGGTGCCAACGTCATCGACATCTGCATGGACGAGGGCATGATCGACGGAGTCGCAGCGATGAGTCGCTTCCTGCAACTCCTCGCCAGCGAGCCCGAAGTAGCCAAGGTCCCCTTCATGGTGGACTCCTCTAAGTGGGAGGTCATTGAAGCTGGCCTGAAGTGCCTGCAAGGCAAAGGAATCGTCAATTCCATCTCGCTGAAGGAAGGCGAAGAGAAATTCCTGCAGAACGCACGCACCGTACGCAAATTCGGTGCTGCTGTTGTTGTGATGGCCTTTGATGAGCAGGGTCAGGCCGCAACATACGAAGACAAGATCCGCATCTGCGAACGCGCTTACCGCCTGCTTGTGGACGCTGTCCACTTCCCTCCGGAAGACATCATCTTCGACCCCAACATCCTCACCGTGGCCACAGGCATGGAGGAGCACAACAACTACGCCGTGGACTTCATCAACGCCACGCGTTGGATCAAGCAGAACCTGCCGCATGCCAAGGTGAGCGGCGGTGTCTCCAATATCTCCTTCAGCTTCCGCGGCAACAACAAGGTGCGCGAAGCGATGCACTCGGCGTTCCTCTACTACGCCATCGGTGCAGGCATGGACATGGGCATCGTCAATGCCGGCATGCTTGAGGTCTATGAAGAGATCGAGCCAGAGCTGAAGGAGCTGGTCGAAGATGTTCTGCTCAATCGCCGTCCTGATGCAACGGAACGCCTCGTGGACTTCGGCGAGAAGCTCAAGGCATCGGGATCAGCTAACACTGAGGCAGCAGAGAAGAAGGTTGAAGAGTGGCGCAGTGGCACTGTGGAAGAACGCATTGCACACGCACTGGTCAAAGGTATTGACGCATACATCGAAGCGGACACGGAAGAGGCGCGACAGAAGTTAGGGCGGCCTCTGCTCGTCATTGAAGGG
This sequence comes from Terriglobus roseus, assembly GCF_900102185.1. NCBI lineage: Bacteria > Pseudomonadati > Acidobacteriota > Terriglobia > Terriglobales > Acidobacteriaceae > Terriglobus > Terriglobus roseus. Next base: position 2,533,126 of record NZ_LT629690.1, read on the forward strand.
CCGCTGATGGCGGGTATGAGCATCGTTGGTGACCTGTTTGGTGCGGGCAAGATGTTCCTACCGCAAGTGGTCAAGTCTGCTCGTGTGATGAAGAAGGCTGTTGCCTGGCTGACGCCTTTCATGGAGCAGGAGAAAGCCGCCCTTGCTGCAGCGGGTGTTGAGATCAAGGCGCAGGGCAAGATCGTTCTCGCCACCGTTAAGGGCGATGTCCATGACATCGGCAAGAACATCGTCGGCGTTGTGTTGGCTTGCAACAACTTCGAGGTGATCGATATGGGCGTTATGGTGCCCGCAGAGAAGATCCTCGAGCGCGCCAAGGAAGTGCGTGCTGACATCATCGGCCTCAGTGGCCTCATCACCCCGTCGCTGGACGAGATGGTGCATGTGGCGCGGGAGATGGAGCGGCAGAACTTCACCCTGCCGTTGTTGATCGGCGGCGCAACCACCAGCCGCGCGCATACTGCCATTAAGATTGCCCCGCATTACAGTCAGCCGGTGGTTCATGTCACGGATGCCAGCCGCGCCGTGCCGGTCACTACGAGCCTCCTGAGCGAGGACAGTCGAACACAGTTCATCGAGCAGCATCAGGCTGAGTACGAGGCCGTGCGCAAGGCGCATTCGGCGCCCAAGCAGCCTATGGTGCCGCTGGCTACGGCACGGGAGCGTCGGTCGCCCATTGAGTGGCGTGGTGAGGATATTGCTACGCCTGAGTTCACTGGCGTGCGCGTCCTCGACGACTTCTCCCTGGAGACGCTGCGGGAATACGTTGACTGGTCGCCCTTCTTCCACGCATGGGGCTTGAAGGGACTCTATCCGCGCATCCTGGACGACGAGAAGCAAGGTGCGGAAGCGCGTGAGCTGTTCGCTAACGGCAACAAGATGCTCGACCGCATTGTCACGGAGAAGCTGATTACTGCTCGCGGTGTTTACGGTCTCTTCCCTGCCAATGCTGTGGGTGATGATGTAGAGCTGTACACCGATGCGTCACGCAGCAAGGTTCTTACACGCTTCCACTTCCTGCGTCAGCAGGCGCATCGTGAAGGCACTGAGCCTTGCCGTTCGCTGGTGGACTTCATCGCTCCTAAGGAGACTGGTCTTCCGGATCACATCGGCGCGTTTGCCGTCACAAGCGGCATCGGCATGAAGGAACTGGTGATGAAGTTCCGCGAAGAGCATGACGATTACAGCGCGATCATGGCGGAAGCGATCGCCGATCGCCTTGCTGAAGCTTTTGCTGAAGCGCTGCACAAGCAGGTACGCGACGAGTGGGGTTATGGCCGTTGTGAAGGGCTCTCTGTGGACGACATGATCCGTGAGAAGTATCGCGGTATCCGTCCTGCACCTGGTTATCCTGCGTGCCCCGATCACACGGAGAAAGGCACCATCTGGGAGTTGCTGAACGTGCAGGAGAACACCGGCATCGAGATCACCGAGTCGTTCGCCATGTGGCCCGGATCAAGTATCAGCGGCATCTATTTCGCACATCGGGAATCGCGCTTCTTCTCGCTGGGCAAGATCGATCGCGATCAGGCTGAAGACTATGCGCAGCGTAAGAACTGGACAGTAGCGCAAGTGGAACGCTGGCTTGGACCTAACCTTGGGTACGACCCGGAGGAATAGTACCCTCCCCCTCCCCCTGTTTTTCTAAAATCGTCTTTCTATTGGGGTTAGGGATTGGGTAGCTGGAAAATCGTCTAACGATTGGGTTTAGGGACAAAATCGTCTTTCTAAAGGAGTTAGGGCCGCGCGAAAGCGCGGCCCTTTTCTCTCTGTTTCTATTTTAGTGATTTGGCAGAAATACCATGCCAACTCTATTTCTTTTATTTTGTCTAAGTTGTATGGGACAAGGACTTGACAACACTTCGTTGTCTGTCCGGTTTGACTACTCTGCGGCTACGGCAGAGTCCGGGATGCCGCGTTGTTGGAGCATGGGACCTATCTCCGGGTCGCGGCCTGCCCATTCTCGGTACAGCTCTGCGGGGTCTGCGGTGTTGCCGCGTGAGAGGACCATGTTGCGCAGGCGGTCGCCGTTGGCGCGGGTTAGGCCGCCGTTCTGTTCGAACCAGTGATAGGCGTCGCTGTCGAGCATCTCGGCCCATAGATAGGCGTAGTAGCCCGCGGCATAGCCTCCGCCAAAGATGTGGGCGAAGTAGGTGGAACGGTAGCGCGGCGGGACGAGCGCGAAATCCACGCCCTTCTCTGCCAGAGCCTTCGCCTCAAATTCGTCCGCCTGTTGGGCGCACTCGCTGGACGGCAGGGTGTGCCACTGAAGATCAACTTCCGCTGCGGCAAGCACCTCTGTCAGAGCGTGGCCACCGTTGAAGTTCTTTGTTGCCTTCAGCTTAGCCTGCAACTTCTCAGGCATTGCTTCACCCGTCTGCCAGTGCTTCGCGTAGTTTGCAAACACAACGGGATACGAGGCCCAGTGCTCGTTGAACTGCGAGGGGAATTCCACGAAATCGCGCGGTACGGATGTTCCGCTGAGCGATGGGTACATGACATCGCTCAACATGCCGTGGAGTGCGTGGCCGAACTCGTGGAAGAGTGTGTTCACTTCGTCGCTGTCAATGAGCGATGGCCGGCCGTCTACGGGCTTGGTGTAATTGCACACGTTGGTGATGATGGGCGCGTAACCCAACAGCTTGGATTGCGTGAGGAGTGAACTCATCCATGCGCCACCGCGCTTGGAGTCGCGACGGTAGAAGTCGCAATACAGAAGCGAGAGGTGCGAGCCGTCTTGATTGAAGACTTCGTAGGTGACGACGTCAGGATGATAGACGGGCAGGTCTGTGCGCTTGGCAAAGGTGATGCCGTAGAGTTCCGTTGCGGCAAACAGCACGCCGTCTTCAAAGACGCGGTTCAGATCGAAGTACTGCTTTACCTCATCTTCATTGATGTCGTACTTCGCCTTGCGCACCAGCTCTGCGTAGAAGGCCCAGTCCCACGGCTCCAACGCAAACTCGCTCCCGATCAGTTCCTGCATTGCCGCCGCTTCTGCCTTTGCGCCAACGAGCGCAGCAGGAACGAGGTTATCGAGGAAGGCAATGGCAGCGTGCGGTGTGCGCGCCATCTGATCGCTCAGCTTCCACGCTGCATAGTTTTCATAACTAAGCATGCGTGCGCGCTGGGCGCGGAGTTGTGCCAGCCGAGCGACCATTTCGCGTGTATCGCTTGTATTGCCCTTTTCTGCACGCAACAGTGAGGCCTGCCACAGTGCCTGGCGTGTTTCGCGGTTCTTCAGCGATGTCAAAGCGGGCTGCTGCGTGGTGTTCTGCAGCGTGAGATAAAAGCCCTCCAACTCGCGGCTCTTTGCGGCTTCTGCTGCTTCTGCGATTTCTGCGTCGCTCAGACCATCCAGTTCTTCGCGTGTGGCAACCTGCAGGCCGCCTTCCTTCATTGCGGCCAACACGCAGTTAATGAACTTTGCCTGAAGGGTGGACTGTTCCTGATTGAGCGCCTTCAGTGTGTTCTTGTCGGGATCGCTTAGCAATGCACCGGACTTCACAAAGCCGTCGTAAGTAAGCTCAAGCAAACGAAGCGATTCTGCATCGAGCGAGAGGGATTCGCGCTGGTCATACACAGCCTTCACGCGTGAAAACAGACGCTCATCGAGATTGATGCTGTCGCTATGCGCTGCGAGCCTGGGCGCTACTTCCTGCTGCAACTGTTGCAGGGTTGCATTGGTATCTGCACCGGACACGGCGTAAAACGCATGCGCTACGCGGTTCAGCAACTCGCCGGTTTTCTCAAGCTCGACAATCGTGTTCTGAAACGACGGAGCTTCTGCGTTCGCGATGATTGCGTCAACCTCAGACCGCGCCTGCGCCATTCCCGTTTCAAATGCGGGCATGTAATGTTCGTCGCGGATCAGGTCAAAGGGCGGAGCATAAAACGGCAGCGTGCTTGCGGCAAAGAATGGGTTGTTACTGTCAAAAACATCAGTGGAAGCCGAAATTGCCTCCGAACCTTGCTTATCAGTCATGGAATGCCTCAACAGAAATCTAACAATTTTTGATGGTTGAATTCGTTATGAAAGTGCTACCTTGCGCACAACGGAGGACGCCCATGGCACAGGATCTTCGCACGTTCACGCACCGCTGGTTTGATGACGTTTGGAATGACTACAAAGAAGCGTCGCTGGATGAGATGCTTTCTCGCGACGTGGTCTGCTATGACTTTCCTGACGTTGGTAAAACTGTGGGATTTGATGATTTCAAGAAGACTGTCGAACACTTCCACGCGAATTTCAGCAACATTCACGTGGTGGTGGATGACGTGATTGTGGAAGGCAACAGGGTGGCCAGTCGATGGCATGTGAGTATGACGCATACTGGCGAAGGGCTGGGCTTCTCACCCACGGGAAGAACGATTGCCTTCAACGGAATCAGCTGGGTAGAGATTCAGGACGGAAAAATAATGAAAGGGTGGAACGGTTTTGACCTGACCCACCCTATCTCAACTCTGAAAGCTCTTTCGACAGCTATCGCTCAGACACACTGATTATGACAGCAACTCGACTTGATCTTCGCTGCTGCCGGGCTTCAATGCGCCTGCTGGGGTCGGCATTAGCAGATCTTCCTTACGCATGACAAGGTTGGTCGCGTTGAGGCTTGCCAGCTCAAATCCATGGCCATGCGTAATGGCGTCGGTGGGGCACGCTTCAACGCAGTAACCGCAGAAGATGCAGCGGTTGTAGTCGATGTTGTAAACCTTCGCGTAGCGCTCGGCTGAGGAGATGCGCTGTTCCTCAGTGTTCTCTGCTGCCTCGATGTAAATGCAGTTCGATGGGCAGGCCGCGGCGCACAGGAAGCAGGCTACGCACTTTTCCAGACCGTTTTCGTCGCGCTGAAGCTGGTGCTTGCCGCGGAAACGCTCCTGGAAGATGGCGCCGCGCATTGGTCCCGGACCGTCGGGGTAGTTCTCAACCTCAGACGGTTGCAGCATCTCTTTGAAAGTGATGCTCATGCCCTTGGCAATGCCGGCAATGTTCTTCACGACTGACATGGCTTGAGTATACGATGCCTGCTCCGTTAGTGTTCTCTCTATGGCATCTTTGCGTACCGTTCTTGCCGTCCTGATCGCGTTTTCGCCCGTAGTCGCCGCCGCACAGAAAGAAAATCCGGCACTGCGCCCCTACGAATCCTGCTCGTTCCCTGATGGCCTTTCCGTTACGGACGTCCAGCCCATGCCGCCGGACGTGCGGGATCGCCCGGCAAAGACGAAGCAGGGTGAAAAGAGCGTTCCGCTGCTGGCCGGTCGCCGCATCACGTTTTCCTACCCCGGAGCCGACCCGTATGTCAGCGTGAAAGTGGAGCAGCTGCCGCCGGACAACTATGCCCTCAACAAGCGCTATCTGCTGGAAGATTTTGACGACATTGTGGCTTCAGACAAGGGCGTTGCGAAGAACACCACACGCCCTGCCCGCATCAGCGCCTTCAACGTTACGGGGTTGGATCGCAAAGCGATTTCGGGCAACACGCTGGGCATCTACATGCTGATGGATGACACGACTCATGTGGTGTCGACGATTTACCTGCTGAACCCGAAGCAGAGCCACATCAAGACGATTGAAGACTACTCTCGCCAGCGCGATACGTTTCTTTACAACTACACACGATGCATTCGGAATAACCAGAATGGTGTTCTGTTTGGGGTGTCGAAATGATGAAGTCTGCGGTGCTTTCCTGCGCGTTGCTGAGTGCTTTCCTGCCCCCAGTGTCGCAAAGCGGTATGGCGATGAACAAGCCTGCGGCACAGCCTTCTACTTCGCTGACGGTGACGGGGCTTTCGGGTACGTCGAAGACGCTTTCACCTGCGGATTTCAAGGCGTTGCCGCATGTCACGGTGAACGTCCACAACGTTCATACGAACAAGGACGAGAGCTACTCTGGCGTTGCGGTGAAGGATTTGCTGGCGATGGTTGCGCCTGCGAAGGGTGAGGGGCCGAAGGTGTCGGGCAATATGACGCTGATCATTGCCGGTGCTACGGATGGCTTTCAGGTGGCCATCACGCTTTGTGACACCAATCCGGATTGCCGCAATGGTCAGAGCATTGTTGCGGATGCGCTGGATGGTGCGGCGCTGACGCAGGATGGTGCGTTCAAGCTGGTTCTGTCGGAAGACAAGCGGCCTGCGCGCTGGGCTCGTAATTTGCAATCGCTGACGGTGAAGGCGGCTCAGTAGCGTTACTGCTGCGCGGCCCCGGCTGGCCCAGGCGTGGCCGCAGCCTGCGGTATTGCCGCATCGGGTTGAGGGCCGTTGGCAGGCGGCGTTGTCGCAGGTGCGGTAGTTGCGCTTGCGGGAGTGGCGCTCCTTCGCGGCGACGGTGGCACGATCGCGGTCACTGTGCTGACGACATCTGGATCATCGCGGAGCTTGAGGTACAGCGTGTGGTTGTCCGCGGGGCGAGGTACGGAGATGGAGTCGCCAGCGAAGCCCAGGGGAACTTCCGTTTCGTTCTGGAAACTGTTGTCGGTGGCGACAGAACCCAGCAGATACAGGTCTTTGCCGTTGATCTGGCATCCGGGGTCGTTAGGATCTTCTTTCGGTGTGGCACGTGTGCAGGTCACGCCTGTGATCACGGGAGTGCGCACGAGCGTTCCGAGGGGAATCCAGTCGCCTGTGGTTCCGTCGTTACCGACAGCGCGCACCTGGATGGGACCGAAGGCGGACGGGCCGAAGGTCTTGGCGGGCGTCAGGAAGGCGAGGGCCGTGTGGCTGTCCTGCAGGACGACAGAGCCGTCGGCGAGGGACAGGGTGGCTTTCAACGAACCGTCAGTCAATGCCACTTCAATCTTTTCGCTGCGGGGAAAGCGTTCCGGGAAACGAGAACGAAGGGCAAGCGTCAACTTGGCGTTGAGGGGGATGGCGTCCTCGCTGCTGAGAGTCAACGGGATGCCGGAGCCGCTGTCGGCCTTTAAGGTCTTGCGGAGGAGGTCTAATGCGGGCCGCGCCGTGTCTACGCTGTACGACACGGGGAGCGTGCGGCCATCGGCCAGTTTCGCTTCCGCGGTGCCACTGTCGCCGGAGATGAAGGCAACGGGCTTGGTGTGGGTATCAGCTAGCTGCTTGCCCTGCTCGCGGACGAGTTGGAGAGATTTGCCGTCGGCTGAAGGGCCGTCCGGGCTGGGCTTGTAGTCCGAGCCTGCAATCTTGACGGAGACAATGCCGCCCAAGCCTGTGCCCGCAAGCATGGCGGCGGTGTCGCCCGCGTGGATGCGGATGGCCTCAAGACGTGTCTTGTCGGAATAAGCGGTTACGGCGACCTTCTCCACGTCAGGCGTGCCAAACTGCTTCACCAGAAGATGGACGCTGCCGGGTGCGGCCTTCTCAAGGGGCACGCTCACCTGGAGAACGTTCTTACGGTCCGCCGCCTGCTTCCACTTGAGGGGACTATCGTGTCCTCCCTGATCGAGGGCGATGGTGGATGCGCAGGCCGTTCCATCGGCGTGGAGGCGGAGCTGGTTCTCGCGGCCGGTGAACAGGTCAGACTGTTCTGCGGCGGTCCAACCGCCACCAGGAAGCCGCTGTAGCGGCACTGTGACGCCCGAGAACGTGTCGAAGCCCCACATTCCCTGCAGCGTACCCGTGATCTGCATCGGGCCGTCCTTGTCGGCAATGAGAGGCATTGTGGTGGTGGTGTCTGGAGCCGACTGCGATGCAGGCTTTTCGTGTGATGCATCGGCATCGCGTGCTTCTGGAGCTGCTACTGGCAGAGGCTTGCGACCGCGTGCTTCTGTCAGCATCAGACCACCTTCAAAGGCGTCCGCGATCAGAGGCAGGTCGGTCTTGCCGTTCAACGTCGCGCCATCGTTCAGGTGCAGATGGAGATCATGCGCGAAGCTGGTGGCATACACCAGAGGTGCGCCTTCCAACGGCAACACCATCCTGGGCTGCAACAGGCAGGAGACGTGAGCCACATCCTGCAGACGCAGCGGCGGCGCAACGGAAGATTGGATTGCCGGCAGGGCAACCACGATTACAGACTTCGGATTATGAAACGACGGCGCGGTATTCAGACGGAGATTGAGCGACTCTTCATCCGGAAACGCTATGGCGGGGATGTACTGAAAGTGCGCGGTATGGATGCCGCTCATGAGCCGCACCAGATCAATGACTGTGCCGACGTATGCGGAGTACATGCCCGCACCGTTCGCGGTGGCCATCGGCGTTCCTGCAACGGCGCCGATCAGGTTTGCGGTGTCACCAGAAGTCAGAGCAGACGCCAGTGTCTGCCCGTGGCCGTCATCCAACAGCAGTTGAGTGCCCGTCTGCCGCAGGCAGGCCATCTGTTGATCTGCGGGCTTCTTAAAGCAGTCGTCATTCGGCTTCAGGTTCAGCGTTGCTGCGAGTTTCTTGGAATGATCCAGCAACTGGTCTGAGGAGCCTTCGGAGACACGCTGCAGCGCCTGCATATAACGCTCGATGCGTGCCTGTTCAAAGGAAGCTTCGTTCAAGTCTTGCGAGGCGCGGACAAACGTGCCGGGACGCCCTGTGACTGCTGACTTCAGAGTGGAGAAATCGCCGCCAGTCTCAGGTGCGAGGAAGATCAGCGCCTGCTGCGCTTCCTGCGGCACGGCAACCGTAACGCCTTCAGCAAACCGCTTGTCCCAGGTTTTGAGTTCCGTGAACCAATTGTCCGGCGGAGGGTTCGTGCTGCCACGGAGAAACGCCACGATAAGAATCATGCGGACAGACTGCGTTCGTGGCAGGTCCGCGTGAATGGTGAGCTTGTCGCCCGCCTGAAGATTCGGCACCATCGCAATGGGCAGGGACTGTTCGCCGCGCTGCACATGCACGCTGATACTGGGTCCGGTTAAATCAAAACGACTGGCTGCCTGTCCCATCGCCGCGGCACATGACACCGCGACCGCTGCAAGGTGCAGCGCGATGCGAACTCCCAGGCGAAATCTTCTTTTCAAGCGTTGCGACATCCTCTGGCTTTAGACGGCAAAGGTTCCAGAAGCGTCGCTTACTACGCCTCTGCGGGTAAACTCGTCAGGCAACAATACCTGTCCTTACATCGCTACGGTCCAACGAATCAATGGCTTCCGCACCGGATGCGGATGCCGGTACGCCACCAAGCGGCAGGAAGATGCGGAATGTGGTTCCCCCGCCCTGTCCTTCGCGCGCTTTACGGCTTCGTACCTGGATTCTGCCGTGATGGCGATCCACAATCTCCTTTGAAACCCATAACCCTAAACCAGTTCCGGTGACTCCCTTGGTTGAGAAGAATGGCTCAAAAAGATGATCGATCGTCTCCTGATCCATGCCGCTTCCGGTATCGGAAATGGTTAGGATGAGTCCCTTTGTTCCCGTCACCTGATCATTCGCCTCCGCTGTGCGGATCACCAAACGTCCACCAGAAGGCATGGCATCAATCGCGTTCCCCAGCAGATTGACGATCACCTGTCGCACTTCGCCCTCGTAAGCAAAGAGCGGCTGCGTGCTGCGGAAACGTTTGCTAATCGTTACGCTCTGACGACGGATGCGGGATTCAAACAACGCCACCACCGTTTCAACCAACTCTCCCGGTTCAGTATGCACAGGGCGGCTGGATTGACGATGAAAACGAAGTGTCTGAACGGTGATCTGAGCGACGCGATCAAGTTCCTTCTGCGCCATCTCCAGATAGGAACGTCCCATCTCGTCCATCTGCGATTGCTGTACGAGATACAGGCAGTTCGTAATGGCTGCGAGAGGGTTATTAATCTCATGCGCGATGGACGCGGCTAAGCGACCTGCGACAGCCAGCTTCTCTGTCCTTCGCAGAACCTCTTCACTCTTTTTCTGATGACGAAGATCCGCGATGAACACAGCGATTTCGCGATTCTCTTCTGTTCGATTGACGCCTTCGCGATCGAGAAAGGTCAAACCGACGAGAGTTTCGATCTGTTCACCGGAAGCGGTCAGGCAGACGAACTCGAAGGGCTCTTTCATCTCATCGCTGTTGAGCGCGATAAACGACTTCTGCAGCCCTGGAAGGATATTCATCAAGCTGATCGTGCCGGTCATGAGTTCGACTTCGCCGTATCCAAGCAGACGAACAGCAGCATCGTTTGCGTAAGTGATACGGCCGGAACTCTGGCCGATCAACAGACCAAGGGGCATTGCGTCCACCAGCCGGTGGAAACGCATCTCTGCAAGTTCAAGCGCACGTTCAGCGGCGACGCGGGAGCGCCGTGCGGCAGCCTCGCGGAGTTCACGCTCAAGCACTGGAACCAATCGCGCGAGATTCTGCTTTGTAACGTAGTCCTGTGCGCCACGACGCATCGACTCCACGGCAGTCTCTTCCGAGATTGCACCGGACATCATGACGAACGGGAGATCGAATCCGCTCTGGCGAACCAGGTCCAATGCTTCCGGTCCACTGAAGCGGGGAAGGTTGTAATCCGCAATGACAACATCAGGCGGATGCGCAGCGATTGCTGCAGACATCTCTTCCGCCGTTTCGACACGCGTCACCAACGGCGCAAATCCATTGCGCTTCAGGAAACGTTCCAACAGGGCTGCATCGTCCTGGTTGTCTTCCACCAGCAGCAGCGATATGCGCCTTGCCTCTAGCTCAGGGGTGGGCATTCGTTCAACACCAGCCAGTACATACCAAGCTGACGGGTGGCCTCCGCAAAGTCAGTGAAGTTCACAGGCTTGCGGATGTAGCTATTCACTCCGAGCTTGTAACTGCGCACCACATCGCGTTCTTCATCAGAGGACGTAAGAACGACAACGGGCAACATGCGTGTGGAGTCATCCTCGCGAATGCGACGCAGCACCTCAAGGCCCTCGACCTTCGGCAGCTTCAGATCAAGCAGTACGAGCTGAGGACGCACCGCTCCAGGCCCGAAGAGCGCATCCAGCGCTTCCTCGCCATCACGCGCCACACGCACCTCATTCACGATGTTGCTCTTCTTGAGAGCACGAATGGTGAGGAGCTCGTGGTCGGGATCGTCTTCTACAAGGAGGATGGAACGGCTAGTTTCGGGCATGGGTGTCATCCTAACGTAAACCAGAAGGTTGCGCCATGGTCCACGGTACTGTCTGCCCAGATGCGGCCGTGGTGACGGCGGATTACACGCGCGACCGTGGCAAGACCAATGCCTGAGCCCTTGAAATCCTTGTCGCCATGCAAGCGATTGAAGGCATTGAACAGTTTGTCGGCGTAATGCATGTCAAAGCCCGCACCGTTGTCCGTGACACGCCATGCCTTTTTCTCTGCGTCCCAACCAAAGGAAATCTCCGCGTGTTCCTTGCGCGAAGTAAACTTCACCGCGTTTCCGAGAAGATTTTCCAGCGCAACCTGCACCAGTTTTGGATCGGCCTGCGCCTCTGGGCCGGAAGTAACAGTAAAAGTGATATCCCTGTCGGGATTTTCTTCTTTCAATACGCTGATGACGCTCTCTGCAATCTCTGAGGGCACAACGGTCTCTCGGACGAGATCTGCTCGCGTGATTCGGGAGAGCTGCAACAAAGCATCAATCAACTGGCCCATGCGCTGCACGCCGGTGCGCACACGACGGATGTAGTCTCGGCCAGTTTCATCGACGACCTCGGAATAATCCTCCATGAGAGCCAATGAAAAACCGTCGATGGTTCGGAGCGGTGCACGGAGATCATGCGATACGGAGTAAGAGAATGCTTCCAATTCCCTATTGGTGCTTTCCAGTTCTGCTGTGCGCTCCTGGACTCGCTGCTCGAGTTCTGCGTTGAGGACACGGACTTCTTCTGCGGATCGCTCTGCTTCCGCCTTGGAACGAACGGCGTCTTCCTTTGCCTGCTCTGCAGCGAGGCGCTGTTCGCGTTCCTGCCCGAAATACCACGTGACCGATCCGATCATGAGCAGATCAAGAACGCAGGCGAGGCCGATTGCGAACATGGTTCGCACACCGCTTTGGTGTACTTCAATCGCGCGATTGGCGAGCAGCTTGCGCTCTTCGTTTTCCATGGAGGTGAGCAACAACCGTGCGCGTCGCATCTCCGCTTCACCCTCACCAGAATTGACTAGAACCAATGTGGCATCCAGCCCGGATGATTTCCGAACGTTCAACATGTCCTGCAGCAAGCCCATGCGACGCCCCACGGTGCCACGCAGAGCTTCCAGGTTTTTCTGTTGTTCCGGGTTGTCTACCGTGAGATCACGGAAGATCTCTAATTGCTGAGGAAGTTCGGTCTGAGCAGAGCGGTAAGGAGCGAGCATGGACTCGCGCTCTGGCGCCATGACATAGCCGCGCACGGAGCCTTCCGCGTCGTCCAGGAGCTGCATCACGCGCTCTTCCTGGCCGATGACCTCCCATGTATGCGCCAGCCAGGCTTCGCTTTCCATCAGCGATCGAACCGCCGACACAGCGAACCATGTATTCAATCCAACAACGACGAGCGCCGCAAACAGCGCAAGGGGGACTATCGAACGGGACGACCGCGCAGGCATATTCCACACATTGTAACGGGGTGCTGCGGGTCGAGCGGTATGCGCTACTATGCGTCAAACAATCCGCTCGTTCCGGAATCTTGGAAGGATACACATTCAAAAAGAAGGCCGCAGCTTGGTGGCTGCGGCCCTTGGATGGAGTGCACTACGGGTTGTTAGAAGTTCAGCTTCAGAGCTGCCTGTACGTTACGTGGCAGGTTGGCCTGTGAGTTGACCTGTCCGAAGTTCGAAGCTCCGAAGGTGGTGTTTGGCAAGCCAAACTGCACCTTGTTGAACACATTGAAGGCTTCCAGGCGGAACTGCAGCTTGATGCTCTCGTGGATTGGGAAGTACTTGATCAGTGAGAGATCGTCCTGGAAGGTTTTGACACCGCGCAGATAGCCAGAAGAGCGTGGGACGTTGCCCAACTGGAAGGATTGCGCCTGCGTGAAGCCGGTCCAGTTGAAGTAGCCGTCCTTATACCCGGCACCGGATGAACCGAGGCGATTGCGGATGTCGCCGTGGTTGAGAGGATCGACACCCTGAACGAACATGGGGCGTGATCCTGAGAATGCGGCGCCACCGGTTTGCGTGATTCCTAATGCGGCACCGGATTGCACAGCGATGATGGTGTTCAGTCCCCATCCACCGATGATCTGGTTCACCCATCCGGATGCACCGCTGCCAAAGCGCTGGCCACGGCCAAACGGAAGTGTGTAGTTCGCGTTGGCAACGAGGCGATGCGGCACGTCAGTGGATGCAACAGACCACTCGTAGTCACGGATGTGGTAGCTGTTCTGGTAGTTCGGCGTGCCATTTGCATTGAGGAAGCCAGCCGTGATTGGCACAGCGTTCGTCATGCTCTTGGAGAACGTGTAGCTGACAGTTGCTGTCAGGTTGGGCGAAGGCTGCATGGTGATGAAGGCCTGTGCCGCGTTGAACTCTGCAGTACCGCCGCCGTAGCCACTGATGTTCAGCGAGCTGTTCGCCATGCCGCTGTTCGTTGTGTACTGCGGATACGCTGCGAGCAGAGCCGCACGCTGTACCGTTGGCGTGTTCAGGTTGCCAACGTTCGGCTGTCCATAGAACGGATTCGCAACGCTGGCCTGCAGGTAATTGACGTAGTTCGTATCACCAACTGCGCCCCAGTTCTGGTCACGCAAGTCGTTGGGACGGATGTTCTGCGGCAGGTGAAGGCTGTGGCTGCCGACATAGTTCAAGTGAAGAACGATGCCGCGGGAAATCTGACGTTCCACGCCGAGGTTCCACTGCTCGTTATAGGAGAGCGGAGTGTCATAGAGCACGCCTGTCACGCTGGTACCCGTACCTACCTGAACTCCGTTTGCCGCGCCCTGAGGAAGCTGAACACCAGTCGGGAACGGGTTCGCGATGGTAGCGTTTGGAACCTGTGTGCTGACGAACGTGGTCGCCGTGCTGATGGAGTAGCCCAACGTGCTGGCGCTATAGAAGCGCTGGCTGGTCGGGAGGTAGAGGATCGAGAAGCCAGAGCGCACTACCGTCTTTGGCGTTACCTGCCAAGCGAGGCCGAAGCGCGGCGAGAACTTGGTGTAGCTCGTCTTCCAGGTGCGGTTGGGATAGTTGACGCCGAGGAAGCGTGCACCGCCGGTGAACGGAAGCGCCGCGCTGGACAACGGGTTTGCAACCTTCAGATCGAGATCCGCCCAGCGATTCTGGCGCTCGCGATAGCCGGTTTCGATGTCCCACCGGATGCCCATGTTCAGGGTCAGGTTCGGGAAGACCTTCCAGTCGTCCTGGAAGAACGGTGCGTGGTACCAGGAGTCATACGCTGGCAGCACCTGACGCTGGAGCGAAGCACTGGTGAATGTACCGAGCAGGAATGCAGCAAGAGAGTCTACGTTTGCCTGATTGCCTGTGACCGAGCCCGACGAATTCGGCTTGGTGAGGGTCGAGTCAAAGGTGAAGGAGCCTACGCCGTTACCAGCGCTCTGCTGGTGCTCCATAATCAAACGTCCGTCATAGCCAAAGGTCAACGTATGCAGGCCACGTTGCCATACTGCCGTGGAATTGAGGACGTGGGTGTAGTGCTCCCAACGATTGGTGTTGGTGGCATTCGACATGTTGGCGTAAGCGCTATTGATGCTGACGTACGGCAGGCCCGGGAGCTGCTGCTGCGAGTCAAGGTTGGTGCTGAAGCCGTACTTCGATGCTTGATAGCCGTAGTTCTGCGGGATCTGGAAGTTCTTCTGGTACGCAAAACCGTAGTTGGTCTGCAGCACCAGAGACGGCGTGATTGTCCAGGTATGGCCAGCGGCGAAAAGATACGCCGTCAACGCCTGGTTGATACCGCTGGGGCCGTTAACTCCGTTGAAGAGATCGTTCTCGTGGTGGTTGTTCACATCTCGCGAACCACGTACGAACACGCGCTGGCTCGGCGAGAAGTTGTGATCGACGCGGAAGTTGAACTGATCTTCCTTGTCGTTCGTGGCGTACGAGTAGCTGTAGTTACTGGTCAAACCCGCTGCGTTGGGCATCGGAAGAAACTGCAGCAACTGTTGCGAGACGGGATTGATCGAGGTCAGACCGTAACCTGCTGCGAAACAACCAGCCGCATTGCAGCCTGCGGGCAACGGCTGACGCGTGGTGCCGTTGTTGCTGTACGGATCGTAAACCTGTCCCAGACCGCCTTCCGTAAAGATGCCTTGGCGCTGGAGCGCAGTGGGAACCGTGACGGTGTTGAAGACGTTGGTGGTATTGCGCGTGGCTTCCCAACCGAAAGTGAAGAACGTCTTGTCCTTGCCGTTGTAGATCTTTGGCAGCCATACCGGGCCGTTCACAAAGACACCGTACTGGTTGTAACGATGCGGCAAGCGGAAGTCTTTACGTGTGGGGATGGGATACACGCCGGAACGCTTGGTGAAGAAGTTTGCAGCGTCCAACTTGTCGTTACGGAAGTATTCGTAAGCCGTGCCGTGCAGGCCGTTCGTTCCGGACTTTGTAACGATGTTCAGAATGCCGCCCGAAGTACGGCCGAACTGCGCCGAAGGAGTTGAGGTGATGACCTTGAACTGATCCACAACTTCAACGGAAGGTGTCAGCGCGGGCTGGCCCTGGCAGCATACGCTGATTGGCACGCCGTCGAGCAGGATGTCGTTTGCCGCGCTCAGACCGCCGTTCGCTTCAAAGTTGTTGGTTGCTGCTGCGACCACAGCGCCGCGTGCGGTGGCTACACCTGCACCGAAGCTGCCTCCGGGATTGATACCCGGCGACAACGCAGCCAAGCCGTAAGGGTTACGACCATTCAATGGAAGGTCGCTAACCTGACGAGCGCCCACGGTGTAGCTGATGGTGGCATCGCTGGTTTCGAGGTCAGCCTGACCTGCCGCCTGGACATCTACGGTTTCGGTGTTGCTGCCGAGCTGCAACGTGAGATCGATGGAAGCGGTCTGTCCTACGGTGAGGGTCAGACTGCTGGTGGCCTTCTTGAAGCCGGACTGCTCGACGCTGAGGGTGTAGTTGCCCGTACCGAGCGCCGGGAAGGTGTAGATGCCCTCGCTGTTGGTCTGGGTCTTCAGGGTCAGGCCTGTGTCTGTCTTCTGGAGCAAGACCTGAGCGCCGGGGATGATGGCGCCATTCGGGTCCGTAAGACGACCTGTGACGGTGCCGTTTGCGATCTGGGCATACATCGGAACCGATGCAGCAGCCAGGCACGCCACCAAGGAGAGTTTGGATAGATGTTTCATTGAGGCCTCATAAAGGGTTAGGTAAGGAAACGAAGTTCGCGTACGAATCTCCGTCGTTTGTTGTTAGGCCAGCGAGTGTTGTTGAGTGGGACAACAAACGTCCAGTTCCAGCCTGTTACGTAACTGTTACGGACGTTTGTTATCAACCACTTGAAACACTTTTTACGGTTGGGGGTGGATCCGGGACTGTGCTCGGTGGGCCTGTTGATCCAGATGGAGGATGGTTCCGTCCTTGCGAAGGATGGTCTGGAGCTTGTCTACGGAGACCTGCTGAACTGGGGTGTTGCCCTGAATGGCGAGTGCCGCAGTAACTCCGGCTGCCTGGCCAATCATCATGTACTGGGGCTCCATGCGGACCGATGAATACGCCACATGGGAGGCTGACAGGCACACGGGAACGAGCAAGTTCGTGACCTGTTCCTGCTTGGGCAGGATGGCGCGGAAGCTGATCTCGTATGGCTGCACTGCCACCTGAACATCGCCTTCGTTGAACACGGAACCGTCGGGCATGGCGACACGCTGAATGTTGTGCGAGTCAGAGTTATAGCTGCCCATGGCGATGGAGTCAGGCTTGGTGCGGTCGGTCTGGAGGTCGGCCTGGTGCATGACATACATGCCGGTCATGCGGCGACCTTCGCGGATGTAAAGCTGACGCGGCCAGCCGTCGGAATCGGTGAACTCGTCCTTGGCACGGCCCCACTTATTGGTGTCGTCGCGGAGTGATTGCGGTACGGACGGGTCGGTCGCCAAGAAGTAGAAGAAGTCCTGCGTGTACTTCATGTGCGCCTTCCAGATGGCTTCGCGATCGGCGAAGGAGGCATCGGGATAGGTCCAGCTCTTGCCGATGAAGTCGGTTGAGAATGGGCCGTTGTTGTTGAAGTCGCACTTGGCGTGATCGAAGCAGACGGGGTTGGTGACGGTGGCAAGCACGGGGTCTTTGCCTGTGTGTTCCTTGTAGCTCTGAACGTAGCGCGTGAGCAGCGCGAACTGCTTTGCGTCATACCCGGCGGGCTTGGTCCAGGGCATCTTGTTCGCGGGATCATTGGTGAGGATGAGGCGGAAGTTATAGGCCTGCACCTTCTTGTCGCCGCTGCCGCCCTTGGCCAGCGGTCCGGGGTCGACGTACGGCAGAAGCTTGTGGGCGTCGTCGTACGGGCTGATCTTCCAGAGGAACTGATGCTTGGGCGTTTCCGGGCGGACGCCGGCGAGGCTCTCGTTGTAGACCTCTTCACCTTCACGGCCTATTACGTAGCTGACATGCGCTTCCGCCATGGCGTCGCCTTCGTAGCTGCAATCCGCGAAGATCTTCCCTTCCCAACGTGTGCCATCTTCCGTTACGAAAGCGGTGACCTGCTTGCCCTTCATTTCGACGCCGCCGTGTTCCTTGATGCGTTCACCAAAACGGACGTCGACCTTGGCTTCCTTGAGCCAGCGATTGAAGATGGCCTCGCCGACCTTCGGTTCGGAGAGGAAGTCGGTGGGGTGATCGAGGTCGCCCTTGCCGTAGGTGGTGGCCGCCTCTTTATAGAACTCGCGGGTGTAGCCGCCGATGATGGGGAAATAGGCGTAGTCCGTTGCGGAGAGGCCGCCGGTGACCATGCCGCCGAGGTGGCGGGTGGGTTCGAGCAGAACAACGTGGAGGCCCTGCTTGGCGGCGGAGTACGCCGTCATGACGCCGGACGCCGTGCCGCCGTAGACCACCAGATCGGCGGAGACAGGCTTTGGAGCAGGTGACGCCGCAAAGGCAGAGGCTGCGAGGGACAGGAGAAACGTGGGAACCAAAAACCGTGCGGATGCAATCATGGCTGACCATATTGCCATCGGGATGGTGCAATCGTGACGTTTCGGGGCGTATGTTACGGAAACTTTTCTTATGGAATCAGCAACTTACATGTTCTTTGACGGCGGCGCCTTGGTGTATGCGTGCATGGTGACCGGCCAACTGCGGAGAGGCGTGTTGCCCTCAAGTTCGGTCATGGTGACCATCTCAAAGAACCGGGGCGAGCCGTGTTTGCGCCACATGTCTTCCACCGCGTTCGACCCGGCGTTGGATGAGAGGAGCGAGACCATGCCGCTGGTGTCACGCGATTCGAGCATGAGGACCTTGAGGCCGGGAGCGCGTCCGGGGAGCAGGGCGATGATGGATGGCTCCACGTGGCGCACGGATATCCCGTTTATGGGATCGTTCTTATAGACACGGCGGTATGCCGATTCCTCTCCGGGTTCCGGATGGGTGTTGATGACACGATCTTCGCCGAGGGTCATGACGAAGTTCATCGTGTCTGTGTACTCCTTCATGGGTCGGAGCGTGTTGTCCGTCCCGAGCACGATGACGTTCGCCTGTTCGAGCGAGAGCAACGATGAGTCTCGGGTGACTTCGAAGGAGATGCGTCTTCCCTGCCCGATGCGGTCGAGATAGCGCGAAATCTGGATACCCGCGAGCGTGTCCCAGGTGACGGTGTACGACTGCTCGAGACCGATGGGGCCCCACATCTTTTCTAACTCTTCCAGCTTGGGGTCGTTCTTCACCTCGTCGAAGGAGTTGACCTGGACCGAGCGGACTCTCAGCGATGGACGATCTTTGAAGCTGAAGAAGATGGGTGTGGGTAAGACGATCCTTACGGGGGCGTCGCCTTCGAGGAACGCTTTCCAAAAGCTGTTGGGTTTATCTGGTGGATGCAGCTGGGCGGCCTTCAACTGGCGGCTTTGCCAGATGGCCAATCCTGCTGTGGCGGTAAGCAGGATCGCCAACAGAATGCAGGACGCCGTGAGCACGTTGACCTTGTGTACGCGAAGCCAGGCTATGCCTGTGGGTGGTGGCTCGGGTTCGGAGACCGGAGCCTCCACATGCTCTTCTGGCGGGGCCGGAGGCTGCAGCACCAACTGGTGCGTGCCGGTGGGGATGACGAGGAGTTCGTGCTCGCCGGTTTCGCCGTAGTAGTCCTTGAGCTTGCGGCGCAGGCGCGAGATGTGGACGCGGATGCTGGCGTCGGTATTGGGATCGAAGTGGCTGTTACGGCCGAGCGCCTCGGTTGCGATGGCGTATTCGCTGAGGGGAAGATGCCGGTTGAGCCAGAGGTAGTGCAGCAGTTTGCGCTGCGTTTCCGCGCGCATGAACTGTGGGCTGTTCAGGACGCGATGCACCGCTTCCTCTACCGCCGGATCGATCTCGAGGTGCACGTCCGGTGGGGTCTCAACAGCCATAGCGGGGATTCTACTGGAGTGAAAATTCGACAGACAAGCAAAGCAGCGGGAGGAGTAACCCCGCTGCATGAGAAAGGTGAGATTACCGCCCGGTTGTCATCTCGGAGAGTGTGAGATGACGGCTTGCGTGCGATTCGTCTGTGAGGAGAATCTGTTGGCCGTTGGGGCTCATGGTGAGACCTGCGAATCGAGGTGGCAGGCGCTTCAGTTTTGCGAAGTTGGTGCTGTTGCCGGTGGCCGGGTCGTATATACGCAGGGACGATTGCTTTGTGTCTAAGAAGACAATGCCGTGGGGTGTGACTTCCCAGTAGCCCCAGTATCCGGCGGCAGGTTCTGACACGACCTCTGTCTCCGGGCCGCCTTGGACGGGCACACGCCAGATGCCCGCTTCGCCACCGCGGGCAAAGTAAAGGAACTTTCCGTCTGGCGATTCCTGCGGGACGATACCGTCGCCGGTGGTGACGGGTTGCGGCGATCCGCCGTTGCGATCCACTCGCCAGAGTTGCCAGCGACCACCTCGGTTGGAACGGAAGTAGACGGCGTTGTCGTCGTTGGACCAGCGTGGCGTGATGTCGTTGAAGTCGCCGTTGGTGAGTTGCTGGGGCGAGCCACCAGTGGCGCGGATGGCGAAGATGTGGGAGTGGCCGCCGATTCGGGAGTCGAAGAGGATTTCGTCATGCACGTGTCCCCATGATGGGCTGCCGGTGAGCGGGCCGTTGCCGTGCGTCAGTGGATGCGCGCCCGTGCCGTCGACTGCGGCCATCCATATTTCCTGAAAGCCGGATCGCTGGGATTGGAAGGCGAAGCGTAAACCGTCGCGGGCGAACGATGGCGCGGAGTCCTCCTGCGTGGAAGAGAGGATTTCGTGCGAGACGCCTTCTGCACCTCGCGTTACAGCGATGATGCTCCAGATGGCGGAGCCTTGTGTGTACGCCACGCGGAGGATGTTTCCGGTGCGAGAGACCGTGGGTTGAGCAGCGTCTTCTGTGCCGATGGGCATGCGAGCCGGCGTGCCGCCACGCAGAAAGACTCGCCACAGCGCACTCTTGCCTCCGCGGTTCGAGGAGAAGACGATGGATTTGCCGTCTGGGAACCATGCGAGGCTGTCGATGCCTGCGCTTTCGTGCGTGATCTGGTGGGCCTGACCTCCGGTCGCGGCAATCCAGTAGAGGTCGCGCACGGCCGTTTCACTGGCGCGGGAGAAGGCGATGCGCTTGCCATCGGGTGAAAACGCCGGGGTCAGATCGCCTTCCCAGCCGTCCGGCGGAGTGGTAAGCACCTGCGATTGAAGCGTCTTCAGGTTGAGCAGGACGATGGACGACGATGGATTGCTTCCCGCGTGGTCTGGGAAAGCGAGCGAGTCGCCGTCCGGGGACCACGTCAGGGCTCCCTGCTCCCACTGCGAAGCGGATTGCGGAACGAAGACTTTGCGTGTTGCACGGCTACGGATATCCACCACGTAGATGCCGAGGCCTTCGGTGGAACTTGACAGGTAGCCGATACGAGTTCCATCGGGAGACCAGGTGGGGCTGAAATCGTCGCCGGGGCCGGATGTTACGGGCGCGGAAGTCTCGGCGGTGACGGACTTTATATATATATGTTGTGCGCCACCGTTCTCGGGAACTGCGACGTAAGCCACTGTCTTACCGTCCGGCGAGAAGGCTGGCTGGAGCTGTTCACCGTCGCGGCTGGTGAATGGCAGAGTCTTCAGGATGGTCTCTCTGGGAGTTCCGGTCCACAGAAAACGCCACACACCCAAAACCACGATCACTAAGATGGCGAACGCCAGTCCTGCAAGAACCGCAGGGTGCAGTAGGAGGGGCTGGCCCTGTCTTGGGATGGGCAGTTGGGGAAACGTCTCGGCCAGAGATTCGGCCCGCGCGAGTTCGGGCGCAGGAAATGGGAGAACCTGCTCCTGAGACGGTTCGGTGGGGAGTTCGCGAAGGGGTGCCAGCAGGCGGTAGCCCACCTTGGGGACCGTTTGGATGAAGTGCGGCATGGTCGCGTCATCCTGCGTCACGCGACGC
This sequence comes from Terriglobus roseus, assembly GCF_900102185.1. Taxonomy (NCBI): domain Bacteria; kingdom Pseudomonadati; phylum Acidobacteriota; class Terriglobia; order Terriglobales; family Acidobacteriaceae; genus Terriglobus; species Terriglobus roseus. Next base: position 2,554,482 of record NZ_LT629690.1, read on the forward strand.
AGTACGGAGATGCAGCGGGTGAGGACATCGTCGCTGACGAAAGTGCCCGGCCATACCGCTGCGATCAGATCGTCCTTTGCGACGACGTGGTTCGGATGGTCTGCCAGCGCGAGCAGCACCTTCATCACTTTGGGCTCGAGATGCTTCTCCTGATCGTCCTTCCGGAGGCAATTCAGCTCGGGTTCAACGATCCAATCGCCTGCCTGAAATGGCGCTCTGTGTTCGGTACTCAACGCGACGTGCCTGCTGACGCACTCATCAAATCATTGATGATGAATGACTTGTTAACCATCAGAAAAACCTCAGTGAACTCTCGGCACCCTCTCAGGACAATCGTTAACTCGCGTCCATACCGTGTGGAGCGTTCGGATAAAGCAGTTGAAAGCAGGTAGCAGAACCGTGACATCTTTTCGATCCAAATTTTTGTTGGCCAGTAATCCCATGATTCAAGGACCGCTTAGCCGGCTCTGCCCCATTCCGGTGGCATGCGTTCTGGCGCTTGGAGCGGTCTCGACGGCGGGGGCTCAGGTCACGTCGGGCACCATTCTGGGCTCAGTTCAGGATACATCCGGAGCCCTGGTACCAGACGCCACCGTAAAGGCTGAAGCGTCCTCTTTGGGCGTTACCCGCACAGTCACCTCCACCGGAAACGGTAGCTTCTCCATCCCCAACCTGCCGGCGGGAACGTACACCATCACCGTGACGCGCACCGGCTTCCAGCAGTTGAAGAAGGATGGCGTGATCCTGAACTCCGCCGACCGTCTTAACGCCGGAGCGTTCCAGCTCCAGGTGGGTGCGGAAAGCACCACCGTAAACGTCACGGCCGAGACCGGTCAGATGCAGATCCAGGCCAACTCCGGTGAGCGCAGCGATCTGATCACCGGAAAGCAGTTGAACGACATTGCTCTGAATGGCCGTAACGTTCTCGACATTGTCCGCGTGATCCCCGGCGTATCGGGTACCGGTAACTTTGGCGCATCAGCCACCGGCGGTCTCGATAGCTACTCCGTCAACGGCACTCGTGCCAATCAGCATGAGTTCACCCTGGACGGCGCCAGCAACGTGGATACCGGCAACAACGGCGGCACGCAGGTGACACTGAACACCGACGCCATTGCTGAAGTGAAGGTGCTGACCAGCAACTACCAGGCTGAGTTCGGCAAGGCTGGTGGCGGTTCCATCGTGGTGACCACCCGCGGAGGCACCAACGATATCCACGGCAACGTGCACTTCTTCCATCGCAACGAAGGCATGAACGCACGTTCGTGGATTGAAAACCACAACGACACGCCGCAGCAGCTTTACCGGTACAACACGGTAGGCGCGCAGATTGGTGGGCCGATCAAGAAGGACAAGCTGTATTACTTCTTCTCGACCGAGTGGTATCGCCAGTTGATTCCCGGCAGCGTGAACCAGTACCGCGTGCCTACCGCGCTGGAACGCAATGGCGACTTCAGCCAGAGCCGCGACTCCAACGGCAACCTGATCACCGTCTACAACCCCAACACCGGACTTCCTTTTGCGAACAACACGGTTACACCGGGTCAGTTGACCGCAGCACAGGCTACGAACTTTGCGCAGATCCAGCGCATTCTGAATCTGTATCCGCTGCCGAATGTTAACGGCCAGTCCACCTACAACCGACAGGATCCTCTTAGCTATTCGCATCCGCGTACGGAGTACGTTGGCCGTATCGATTGGCAGATCTCTCCTAACGAGCGTCTGTTTGCGCGTTACATCAACAACCAGGACAGCAGCGTTGGCCCGTTCGGCAGCTTTGGCGGCTTGAACTGCTCCAGCAACCTGCAGTTCGCGGGCGGCTGCTCCAATCGGCAGCCCGGCTGGAACCTGGCTGTGGATCTGACCAGCACGCTTTCGCCGACCATTGTGAATGAGGTCAGCGTTGGCCCCAGCGTCTACCGCTCTGTCACCGAGGGTGTAAACGGCAACATCAGCGTGGGTGCCAATAACATCAACCTGCCGCTTCTGTTCCCTGTTACCTCTAACTCGTCGATCCCAGACTTCGGATACAGCGGCAATGGCCAGAACTATCCTTCAAGCTACCTGGGCGCTACACCGTGGCATCAGGTCAACACCACTATCAATGCAAATGACAACCTGACCTGGACACTGAAGAACCACACCATGAAGTTTGGCGTGTTCTATCAGCGTTCGCGCAAGGATCAGATTGCCTGGGGTAATGCCAACGGACAGTTCAGCTTTAACTCCTGCTCGACGTCGCCTGCGGGCTGCTTGAACGGTTCGACGAGCAACAGCAACCAGGGATCTCCCTTTGCCAGTGCACTGGCCGGTGCGTTCACCAGCTTCGATCAGTCGTCGTCGCGTCCTACGGGCTACTTCCGCTACAACCAGCTGGAGTTCTACGCGCAGGATACATGGGTGATCAGCCCGCGCCTGACGTTGGACTACGGCATGCGCTTTGCATGGATTCCGCCGCAGTTCGATGCGCACAACCAGATCGCTCTGTTTACTCCGTCTGCGTACAACGCAGCAAGCGCTGTGACGATTGACCCCACCAGCGGCGCGATCACGGGCAACACCGGCAACCGACTGAATGGCATGACATACAGCAACAACGGAACACTGCCGAAGGGCGGATGGAACGGCCGTGGCATTCAGTACGAGCCGCGTGTTGGTTTCAGCTATGACATGTTCAACGATCGCAAGGGTGTGTTGCGTGGCGGCTTCGGTATCTCGCATGACCGCTCGCAGGGCAACCTGGTATTCAACACCGTGTTCGGCAATCCCGCACTGGTGACGACACCAACGATCAACAACGCAAACATCACCAACATTCCAACCGCGGCACAATCGAACCCCGGTGTTCTGGGCGGCATCTACGGTGCGGACATTACCGGAAAGGTGCCGACGACGTACAGCTTCTCGCTGGGTATTCAGCGTGAAGTGGCCCCTGGCACTACGCTCGACGTTGCCTACGTGGGAACGCAGTCGCGCCACCAGGTCACGGCGCGCGATCTGAACCAGATTCCGTACGGCACGACCTTCACCAAAGCTGCGCAGGACCCAAGCCAGTACGCTGGTGGTGTTGTGCCCAACGTGGAACCGAACCTGCCGCCGGAATATGCCGCTGCCGGATACTCCTTCGCGGGTGACAAGGCATACAACCAGAACTATCTTGCACCGTACAAGGGCTATGACCAGCTTGAGTACTACAAGTTCGACGGCACTGCGGGTTACAACTCGCTGCAGGTTTCCGTGCAGCGTCGGTTCGCACGCGGTCTGACCTTTGGCGGAACCTACACGTGGTCCAAGGCGATGACGACGTCCACGGCGGATGAAACCTTCGTGGATCCGTTCAACCCCAAGAAGTACAGCTATGGCCCTGCGGGCTTTGATCGCCGCAACATTGGCGCCATCAACTACGTATATGACCTGCCGAAGTTCACGCAGCACTTTGGTGGACCGCGTTGGTTGGGTTATGTCACGGATGGCTATCAGATCAGCGGTCTGGCTAACTTCCAGAGCGGCAACCCTGTGCGCAATGCACTGTGGTCGCCTGCAAACGTGCTGACCGGTGCTCGTCAGTGGAGCAAGATTGCACCGGCATATGTCGGTGTGGATGAACGAGGCAATCTGATTCTGCCGACCATTGGTCAGCCGACGCAGTCTGCACCGGGCAGCATTCGCAACGACGCTCTTGTTACGTGGGATAACTCGATCTTCAAGAACTTCCCGCTGGGCAAGAGCGACAAGGGCCGTTACATCCAGCTTCGCGGTGAATTCTTCAACATCCTGAACCACACCAACATCAGTGGTCGCGATTACAGCGCGAACATCACAGTGCCTTCGTACAACAGCAGCACCAACACCTACACGCCGCTGTCTATTGCCAAGAGCAACTCGTGGGGCACGCCCACCTCGGTTCGCAATCCAAGTGAACCAGGCGGACCGCGCGTGATCCAGCTTGCAGCGAAGGTCTACTTCTAAACCAGCAGCCTTTTCCCAAATGGGCTGGCCATAACATCGGCCAGCCCATACTTTCTTGCACTACTATTTCCCCACACGATTAAAGGATGTCTGCGTGATTCTCTACCGCCTCTTGGTGATGTGTTCTTCGTCTCTGCTTCTCTCTGTCGCTGCCGCGCAGACGGTCCACGGTGTTCAGACATCGGTCGATCTTAGTAAGACACTTGCGCCACTTCCCTCTGCGAAATTCGAGCGCTCCTCTGTGAAGTCTGATGTGACCATTACTGTCGATGAGACGAAACGCTTCCAGACAATCGACGGTTTCGGTGCGGCGTTTGTTGAGGGGTCTGCTTATCTCTTGCAACATGAACTAACGCCACAGCAGCGCAGCGATGTGATGACGCGTTTGTTCGATCCGAAGCGTGGCATTGGTTTGAGCGCGATGCGTCTTCCCATTGCGAGTACTGATCTTTCGCGCACGCATTACAGCTATGACGATATGCCGGAAGGACAGAGCGATCCGGAGATGCAACACTTCTCTGTTGAGAAGGACCGTGCTGATGTTTTCCCCACGGTGCGCGAAGCGTTGAAGCTGAATCCACGTATGACGTTGATTGCATCGCCGTGGAGCATGCCTGCATGGATGAAGACAAAACCAACGATGAACGGCGGTGCGTTGCGCGAAGATGCTGAGCCTGCTTTCGCGAAGTATCTTGTGCGGTCGCTTCAGGCGTTTGCGAAGGAAGGTATTACGCCGCAGTACCTAACGATTCAGAATGAACCTCTGAACGAAACCAAGAACTATCCCGGATCACTGTTGTTGGCAGACCAAGCAGCACGCTTCATCGGCAAAGATCTTGGCCCTGCCCTGCGTGCAGCGAACTTGAAGACACAAGTGCTTGCGTATGACCACAACTGGGATCATCCAGAATATCCGCTCAGCGTGATTGCCGATCCTGCTGCGCGCCCTTACATGGCTGGCTCTGCGATGCATTGCTACGGCGGCAAGGCTGATGTGCAGGACGATATGCATGCTAAGGATCCGCAGATGGGGATCTGGATGACTGAGTGCTCTGGTGGCACGTGGCAGAAGGAAGCACCGCTGGCTGTCACTGCTCATCTGCTTATCTCGTCAACGCAGCACTGGGCTAAGGCAGTTACGTTATGGGGCATCGCGCTTGATCCGAAGGGCAATCCTCATGCTGGCGGCTGCGGAACATGCCGTGGTTTGTTGACGATTGATTCGACACAGAAGCCATCAAGCATTACATGGAATGGCGACTTTTACGCACTGGCTCATGCCAGTAAGTACGTTCAGCCTGGCGCCGTCCACATTGCATCCTCCGCGGCAACTGCCGGAGTGGATCAGGTAGCGTTTCAAGATATCGATGGCACCATTGTCTTGATCGCATACAACGACACGAACGAAGCGAAGACTGTGGATGTGCAGTGGCATGCACGCACTGTACAGCTTTCACTACCTGCAACGTCTCTCGTTACCTATGCATGGAAGGCTGCGCGTTAGCTAAGGATTTCAAGGTGCGACTCATTTAGGAATGCCCTGCCATCGCTTCATTGATGGCAGGGCATTTCTGTTCCGTCTGATTCAGGACACATTTATCTTCAGCAATGTTTCGCGTTCGGATTCTCGAAGGTGTCGATGTTGTCCGCGTCGCTGCGATCAATGCAGGCGAAATCCTTTTCCAAAGTGATGTGCAATGTCTCACCGCCGTAGACTTCTTGGTCGACATATAAGCCTGTGGCACTGTCATCCTTGGCCCACGCGACAATATTTTCTGTAGGCGCTGTGACGCAAATGGAGAGGCCGCCCAGTTTGACGGCGATCACTTTGTATTGGCTGCTGTGCTCAATCGAATAAGACAGACGACCAGCGGGGTCTGTCGCACTCAACAGAGTGTGCGATTCGATTTTCCCTTCTTCAGCTAACTTCTGGACCTCAGTCCGCAGTAAGCGGAAACGTATGGAATTATCTTTGATTCTCAACTTCATACGTGCAACACACCTCTATTGCTAACCCTTAACTACGGCCTTCACCTGCGGCGGTGCGAGGATGGCATTCTTCACCGCTTCGTTGTTTTCCATGTCATGCAGTAGAGCATGAATCATTGCCTCATCGGTCGATGACGCGTTCTTGATCTCAACCGGGAACAACACGGCGTACTGCAGACCCGCATCGGTCAATTGCAGCCGTGGCTCAATGCCCGGTTGCTCAACCGCAGCATCCATCCACTGCTCAACGCTCTGATGCTGAGCTTCAATCGCAGCACGATAGGTGTTGTATGTGTTCGTCACGGCACGCAGGATGACGTCCGTCGCCGCGCGGTAATCAGCATTCGGCTTCAGCTTTACAGTCAACTCATGCCAGGCATATTCCGTGCCAGGCATTTGCTTGTACAGCGGCGTGCCGCTTTGGAACAAGACCGAGTTTGCGAAGACCGCTACGCGCCCCGTGGGATGAAATTCCGTTCCCGTTCCAGTGAGTTCCGACATATAGAAGCGCACCAGGCCGACTTCAATTACGTCGCCCGTCACACCTGCGACGGTGATGCGGTCGCCTACGCGCACACCATAGCGCCCCACGATGAAGAAATATGCGGCGACCGAAAGCAAGATGGTCTGCAATCCAACGGCAATGCCTGCGGTGATGAATCCTGCAAACGTTGCTAATGAACTGAACTGGGTGACAAAACCAAAGATCAGAACCATGCCGGTGAGAAATCCCAGAACGATTCGGCGAATGATCAGTATCTGTCTACGACGCCGGATGTCACGCACATACTTTACTGTTAACCGCTGCCATATTCCGCTGACGATGAACAAGACGAGCAGCGCGACTGCGATTGACACCACGCGTACCAGCAACGCGCGTAAGAGCGTGCTGTACTCCGCATTGACGACAGTACGCCACGCCGTGAGGTTTGCTCGTGCTGATTCCAGAAGCAATACTTCTTGCGACGAGGGTAGTGTTGCAGTACTCAAGACGCGAAAGGTGGAGCTCAATGTGTCGTAGTGCTTTCGCGTAGCCCGCAGCGCCTCTGCATCGGAAAGATTCGCAGGCGCCTGCATGGCTGCGTTTCCCTGCTGAATCGTCGAGCGCAACAGAGAAAGAAGAGGTGCACGAAGATCCGTAGCCTGCTTCTTCAACGCGTCCAGATCATGAATGCGGTTATCAATATCTTTGCGCGCGCCTAACAGTTGGAACAATGCAATGGCCTGCGTGGAAACTCCCGAATCACGCACCGCCGACAGGCTCTCTAACACGGGCGGCGCCGCCACTGGTCTCGTAGCGGAAGCCAGTTCCGGCGCAGCACGCAATAGCCGTTCCACATCACCAACAAGGCCCGTTGCCGTCTGCGCATCTGCCATGGAAGACACTCTTGTCATTGCGTCAAGCATGGCCTTCTGCAACTCTAGTTGTCCTTCAAGCTGTTCATCGCGCTGCTGCAGAGGCGCAAGGGCCTTGCCTTTCGCTGTGCTGATCTGTTTATCCAACGCCGCATCCTGTGCGGACAGATCGGCGATCCGTGCCTGTACGCGTGCGCGTGCAGCAGTTAATCGTTGAGCCGTGGTGGGTTCCTGCGGCTGCGCGTCGTCACTGTCCGCGTCCTCTGCTGGTTGCGAGCCACCTGATGGCGTGTTGCCGGGCTGCAGACGATTAAACAGCGCTGCCAAATTTCTTGCAGATTGAAATGCTGTCTGCCCGATTTGCGCAGCATGCTGACTTGCCTGTTCTCCGTAAAGCGCATCACTGGGTTCGCCAACCTTTTGGATCTGTGTGGTGGATGCGCGATAGAAGCGGAGCACATCATTCAGATGCTCCAGGATCGCCTTACCTTGCGCCGCGGTATCGATCCCAGGATTCGCAAGCGTTGGCAATGAGGCGATTTGCTGCGGCAGAGTCTGTGTAGAAGCAGTGGATTTCGCAGGAGCGGCCGACTGCGCCGTGGCATTGGCGGGCGCGGCTGTTGCTGCAGACGTTGTCTTAGCCGTATCTGTCGCAGTGGTTCCGGCGGAGGTCTGGCTCACTGCGGGCAAAGAACTGACGATGAGGAGAGCCGCGAATTTCCAAGCGGCGGATGATGCGAACTTCATCCCATGTTGGATGCGGTTCCGCAATGCAATACTGCTCCACCTGGGCAGCGAGTCATCACTGCGTGCATTTCGCGTGGCACCAAGAATGGAAGTTGAATCAACAAGATAACTTACCTTCACACTATGAAGGCTAGCAGACGACACTTTATGGCGTGAATGCTCACGGCGACTGCCACATCTTTGGATAAGCAAGTCGCCGCTAAGCACTTTGATTTGTGTTCGTGCGATGAGGCTCGGAACTGCCATCTGTTTTCGTTCAGATGTCAACCAAGCATCGGCTGAGTTTGACTCGGATGGCCGCTTTCCACATGACCCGCAAGCTGCAGCTTCAACGCATCAGGAGAACCAACCTGGGTGATTGAGAGTTCGTACCAACCTGAACTGACGCCGACAGGGACTGCAAACGATGCGTTGCTTTGCGGAGCCACCGACACGTCTTGCCCGGTCGACTTGGTATGTTTCTCTTCCCAAACAACAGCTATGGGTGCCGTTGAAGGATTCTTCAGGTTCACTTGAAGTGTCTGTTTGGAAGCATCGGGACGAACTTCGACCTGCAGTCCGGTCGCTTGCGATATGCCTGTGTGGCGCGCAAAGAAGCCGTTTGCGCCATGCACCTGCAAATCAAATGGACTGTCGTTGGCTACTTCCCAGAAGTCTGACAGTGTGTCGCCTGCAGCGACGCTGTATCTGCGCGGTTGCGTTGTTGGGTTCTTCTGGTCGTAGACATAGAACGCTGCGCCAATGCTTCCTGCATTGCGAAGGTCGAGCCACAACTTCTTGTCTTCGTGACGAATCTGCGTTTCCAGCGCGTAGCCAATCGCGCGTGCTGGCCTTGTGCCGGGTTCCTGCTCCGGCATCTTCTGCACTGCAGGAATACTGTATGGCTGATGCGAAGACGCAATGGGCTGCGGCGCAGGATATGACACGATACGACGATCGGCGGTCTGTGAAAAATCAAAGGCTGAGGTGAGGTCGCCGCAGATGGAGCGTCGCCACGCAGAGATATTCGGTTCTTCCACACCAAAACGCTTTTCAAGAAAACGCAAGACTGATGTGTGGTCGAAGGTCTCTGAGCATGTCCAGCCGCCCTTGCTCCAGGGCGAAACCACCAACATGGGAACACGTGGCCCAAGCCCGATGGGCTGACGTCCACCCGGGTCAGCGCCTGGAATCAATGGACGCATTTCGTGGGGATGAAGATCGAGGTTCAGAAACTCATCCTCAAGATTCAACTGAAGCGAGTTTGAAATCATGCCACTGCCATTCGCATGCAACGTTGACGGAGGCATCGGGGGGACGATGTGATCGAACAGACCGTCGTTCTCGTCGTAGTTGATGAAGAAGACTGTCTTACTCCACACTTCGGGATTCGATGTGAGAGCGTCCATCACCAAGGAGATGAAGTATGCGCCATCGGTTGGCGAAGCTTCGGGATGCTCGCAGTATTTGTATGGAGCGACAACCCATGTAACCTGCGGGAGGTTTCCCTTCTGCACATCTTCCTTGAACTGCACCAGCGTGCGATCCGTGACGCCTCTCTGCACCAGCTCGCTCGTTGGTGATGCACCCTCTTTCACCTGATACTGCGAGAAAAATTCGAGCGAATTGTCTGTGTAGTTATCAGTAGGCGAACCGGGCAGGCCAGTGCCACCCTGATACACGCGCCAACTCACACCAGCCTTCTGCAAACGCTCGGGATACGTGGTCCACGTGTAACCATTGGTTCCCCCGCGCTCTCCCATTCCTGGGCCATTCTTCCGCTTGCCAAGGCGGTTTTGCGAATCGACCGTTCCACTCCACAGGTAGATCCTGTTCGGGGCCGTATTCGAATGCACGGAGCAGTGATATGCATCGCACAAGGTAAAGGCATCCGCGAGCGCGTAATGGAAGGACACATCCTCACGCTTCAGATAGCCCATGGTCAGAACATCCTGCTTCTGATTCACCCACTGGTTATGATGACCGTGATTCCACGCAAGGTGACCGCTGCTCCAACCGTGATCTGTACCGGCCTGAAATTCTGTTGTCTGTTTTGGATTCAGATAGAACGGCAAAACATGAGTCGCGTCAGCTGATAAGCCGCGATCGTGATAGCGCTTTGTCTTAACCTGCGCCGTTGGTTGATGCCAAACGCTCTTGCCGTTTGGCATGGGAGCAGGATGTGGATCACTAAAACCGCGTACGCCGCGAAGCGATCCAAAGTAGTGATCGAAGGAACGATTCTCCTGCATCAGGATCACAACGTGTTGTACATCCTGAATGGTGCCGGTTCGGCTATCCGGCCCGATGGCAAGCGCGCGACCAATTGCAGGCGGCGTCATGCCCATGCCCGCTGTTGCCGCTGCCATCTTCAGAAAATCTCGTCTGCTTTTCATGCATCTACTCCCGCTCTATCAGACTAAAGCGAGCCGGATGTTCTCGGCTCGCTTCTGTCGTTCGTTGTACATCGTGTTTCTGTGATTGGCTTAGAACTGCAGACGCATGGACACCTGACCAGTACGCGGGCCACCAAAATCGACACCGGTCGTCGACGTGATCTGACCAAATGTCGTGCTGGCAATGTTCATCGCAGGGTTGCCAAGGTTTGTATGATTCAGCACGTTCGTGAATGTTCCCTCAGCGCGCAGTGATACGCGCTCCGTGATATTGAACTGCTTGCTCAAACCAGTGGACAGGTTGACCAGGCCGGGTCCGACAACGGAACCATTCTGTGCGTTACCGAAGCGACCAATCGGGTTTGGATCTCCCGCTTGTCCACGTCCGGTATGGCATTGCGTTCCAGCCACCCAGTTCGGAGTACCGGGGCAAGTGAATGCCGCAGAGTTAAACCACTTGTTTGCAGAACGCTGCGCTGGGGAAACATTTACTCCCACCACGCGATCTACCTTCTGCGAACGTCCCGGATAAGCTGCACCGATCTTGGAAGAGCTGAGTCCCGAACCGGTACCAGAAGGATCGCCCTGGCCGCTGGAGAAGTATGGCGACAGGAACGGCCCCGTCTCCACTACGAAGATGCTGCTCAGCTGCCATCCACCAACCAGCAGATCCGCGTAGCGGTTCATCTTGCCACCGAACTGCTTGCCACGGCCAAACGGCAGACCATACACGAGAGTGGTGTTCCAGCGATGGCGACGCGTTCCATAGGCCTGTCCGAAGTCAACGTTCGGATCCTGGCCGTAGCTCGCACGGGAACCGCCACTTTCACCGGCAAAGCTGGCGGAACCTGGGCCCATATTGTTGGCGAGGTTCTTTGCCAAGGTATAGGTCGAATCAATCGTCAGGCCATTGCTGGCAGCGCGATGGAAATTAATCTGGCCCGACTGATAGTTCGAATCGGCTCCCGTCGACCGTGTATTGATAACACCCCAGTTCGGGAACAGACGCGCGGACAACGGCTGATTGTAAGCAGAGGTTGTCGTAGAGTAAGGCAGATCGTTCAGGTTCGGCGCCCAAACAAGGTGCTTCGTCGTCATACCGATGTAGGAGGCACGCAGACCATAGCCCTTTCCGAGGTCGCGATCCACTGACAGCGAGAACTGGTGCGAGTACGGATCGTTCCAGTGGATGTCGTTCGCTGTACCGAAGTAAGCCTGGCCGTAGCCACTTACAGCGTTGGAGCTGGTTCCTGCGCCCGCGTAGATCGCCGGCCACGTGTACGAAGGACCACTTGCAGTCTGAGTATTGGCGTACTGCGTTGTGTTGGACTGCAGCGTGCCCGTCAGCGAGTAGAAGTTTGAACCAAGCAACGTGATGTTGTACAGACCGTAGCCGCCGCGAACAACGGTACGGTTGCTTCCGAACGGCCGATACGCAAAACCGAAACGAGGAGCGAAACGTAGCTTGACCGCGGTACGAAGGCCATCAGGCAATCCTGCTTGCGTGTTGTCGACCGTGGGTGTGCAGGCCGCTCCATTTTGCGCTGGCACGCCGGAGGTCTGACCTAGTCCGCAGGAGTTGAAGCTGGCGAGATAGTCCTGAGACACCAGCGCACCCTTGCCCGTCGGATAGATCACGCGGCCCGACTTCGCAATCGATGGGTCGAAGTTACCGATGTTGCCGGACGGATCGTGATACGCCGGGTGGTATTCGTAACGGATGCCATAGCTCAGCGTCAGGCTATCGGACACACGCCACTGATCCTGCGCGTAGAAGTGATAGTGCTTCGCCTTGCCGTCGTTATCCGATTGCACAACGTCATAGAAGGTGGTGTTCGGCGTACCGATCAGGAAGTCTGCGAATTCATTGCCGGTAAAGTTTGCCGAAGAGTAATCGAATGTTCCGTAGTTATCAGCGCCATTGAAGCCGAGTGGTGTGAGTGCTTCAATTCTGCGGATATCGAGGCCAAACTTCATCGTGTGGCGGCCCTTAACCCAGGTCAGATTGTCCGTGAATACATGCGTGCGAGACTGTGAAACGGACGTCAGACGATCAGCATTCAGAGGCGTCAGATAGGAAAAGTCCAGTTCAGGCAAACCGTTGTAGAACAGATTCTGCAAGCCCTGCAGGCCAGAGTTCTGCGTGAAGGTTTTGCCGTCAAAAGGGTTCGTGTTTCCCGTCGTAGAGAAAGTGAAACCATACCGGAATTCGTTGATTAAGTTCGGCGTGAAGTTATAGTTTCCGGCTACGAGGAAGATGCGATCCTTCTCAGAGTTTTCGCTGGAAGGAACATTCAGATTCTGTGCGCTGTGTGGGTTGTGGTTCTTGAACGAGAACCGGCCGAAGACCATTGCCTTCTGACCAAAGTATTGATCGCCGCGGATATCGAACTGCTCAGAGAAAAGCGAGGTGTCTTTGTTCGTGGAGTAGTTGTACTGACCCGGAACATATGTTGACGTATCACCAATGTTTGGGTCCGGGAAGAACTGCAAGAACTTCGCGGCGACAGCGTTGACGGGAACAGCGCCCAACGCATAGTTGCCACCTGTGTAGGGGTTCTTCAAGGAAGAAACGCCCTGCACACGTGTGAAGTCGCCCTTCTTCATTGCAGCCGTGGGAACGTAGTACTGCACAGAGGTTGTGCGCGGGTTGCGATAACCCTCATAGGTACCGAAGAAGAACGTCTTATCGTGGCCGTTGTACAGCTTTGGAATGACAACCGGGCCACCCAGGCTTCCGCCATAGTCATTGGTAATAAGTTTCGCCTTCGACAACGCGGCATAGGCTCTCGCATTCAAGGATGCATCCTGGTGATACCAGAACGCTGCGCCGTGAAGCTGGTTCGTTCCACCTTTGGTCGTGGAGGTAACTTCGCCCGGCTGGCCGAATTCTGCATTGTTCATCACGCCGTCTACGCGCATTTCCGCAATGGAATCGCCAGAAGGAAAGGCATTCTGAATGGGCGAATTTCCGCCTGTAGCGCTACGTGTGGTGATGCCGTCCACCGTCACTTCCGTCTGAAACGGAAGACCGCCCTGGATGGAAAACGATGTGCCGCTGCCATCGCCCTGCACGCCGGGCAACGACTGAATCATGGTCAACGGGCTGGTGCCGTTTGAACTGGCTCGATAGTTCGCAGGCAGATCACGCACCGCAGTGGCGGAAAGGGTTGCGTCAATGGAGGGTGATTCGGTTTGAATAGCGCCCGCATCGCTGGCGTTTACAGATGTTTCCTGCGCAAGTGTTCCAAGATCGAGTGCCGCATCTGCACGCAATTCCTGACGCGCCGTCAACCGCAGATTCGACACTTTCTGCGTTGCAAATCCCTGCGCCGTAATCTCAAGCGTGTATGCACCTGCATTCAGATTGGGAAATTGATAGTTTCCAGAGGAATTGGTTTTTGCAGTCTTAACGATGCCTGTGTCAGTTGCCGTGAGCTTTACTTCGGCGTTGGGAACCACCGCCTCGCTCTTGTCCTTCACGGTTCCAAGAATCGTTCCCTGGGTGGACTGGGCGTGGACGATGAGTGTACCGCTACATAACAACACCGATGCGATCGAAATTGGCGCAAGCCTACGGATAGACATCCTGATCTCCAAGAAAGTCCACGGTGACCAAAGCCAGTTACATCGCTACAGAAGGGTTGCGACCAGCATTCGCACCATGGGGAAGTGAATGCAGCATAGCCAGCCGATGCGTTGTCCCGTTATCTAATTTCGGCAAAATGCGGCGGAAAGGCGCATTTGTCACAGAACTTTCATCTTGAGCGGGCATCCTGCGTACGCTTCAATGTGAGCGAAGGCAGTTCCAGAAAGTGCTGCTTGTAGTCTTTTGAGAACTGGCTCAGGTGCCAGAAACCCCAGTCTGCTGCGACCTGCTGAACAGACTTCATCAGCGCGCTGCGTTTGCTTAAGTCGCGCCGCACACCGTTCAATCGCAGCAGTTTCAGGTATGCGTTTGGTCCCATTCCCAGCACCTGTTCAAACGCATACTGCAGTGTGCGGCGACTGATGTTGAAGTTGCGGCAGAGTTCGGGGACCGATGCCACGCGATCATCCAGGCTCAGAAGATATTCGCGGACATCACGAACGAGAATCGCCTGCTGCCGCTCTGCCCTGCTCACTTCAGTACTCGCACTGCGCTCGCGACACGCATCCGCAACTGCGTCCATCAGCGATTGCTCCATCGCCTCCCTTGCATTCACACTCTGTGCCACTTCTGGGTAGAGCAGTGTTTGCGAAAGCAACTCGTGCAAGAGCATGCGCAGGCGCGTTCTCAGATGTGGCGCCGCCTGCAAAAGATCGTCGTGATCGCCGGGTGGAGTGACGTCCTGAAATAAGCGCAGATGCTCTTCCAGCTTTTTGCGCTCCACGACGATGCCGAAGATCTCAAACGACTCGGGTGTCATCAGTTCAAAGACCTGATTTCCACGGCGAATCGCGATCTCACCGCACGGGATCATCCGTGCGTCCAGACGAAACGACACATCTTCGCGTACAGGAATGCCGAACCACCAGGCGTCAGACTTCACAACACAGGACTGCCGCAGACGTGCGTTCGTGGCTTCGCGAAATACATGCAGCGAATCCGTGCAGATGCCCTCAATCGCGCCATGAAAGCTTCCCGGGGAGATCTGGTCGTAGAGCTGGGACCAACCCTGCAGGCTACGCGCTTGCGCATTCGCGTCGTCTGACGCACACGCATACACCTCCGCCCTTTCGGGCGAATATGACAACGCAGCCTTCCCGGTAGAAGCTGGCATGATGGTGGGTATTATCCGATAGCAACCCCGATACAGCAAATGCCATGAGACGGCATTTTTCGGGAATTGCCGAATTTCAATAGTCCTTGCACTCGAATATGAGCATAATGAGCGCACACGCACACAATTTCTGTTTTGCGGCAAAGGAGCGAATGGAAGAGCACTCTCATCTGAAGGCGACACTGAACACGTGGCAACTGTGGGGCATCGCCGTGGGACTTGTGATTTCTGGCGAATACTTCGGATGGAGTTACGGCTGGGCTAGTGCAGGCACGCTTGGGTTCCTTATCACCACGGCGTTGGTGGCCACCATGTATGGCACCTTCATCTTCAGTTTCACAGAGCTCACTACTTCGATTCCTAACGCAGGCGGCCCCTTTGCCTATGCGCAACGAGCGTTCGGACCGCTTGGCGGATACATCGCCGGCATCGCAACGCTGATCGAGTTCGTCTTCGCGCCACCGGCCATCGCGTTGGCCATTGGCGCCTATCTGAACGTACAGTTCCCTTCACTGTCACCAAAGCTTGCTGCCACCATTGCCTATCTGATCTTCATGACGATCAACATCGTTGGCGTACAGATTGCGGCCAGCTTTGAACTCTTCATCACGCTGCTTGCCATCGCAGAACTGCTCGTCTTTATGGCTGTGGTCGCTCCAGGCTTCCACTTGTCCAACTTCCTTTCCGGTGGATGGTCTGGCAAGGATCACCTGACGATTGGCACGCTGCATGGCATGTTCACCGCAGTACCCTTTGCCATCTGGTTCTTCCTTGCGATTGAAGGCGTGGCCATGGCGGCAGAGGAAGCCAAGAACCCTGCACGCTCCATTCCACGCGCGTATCTTGGTGGCATTGCGACATTGCTGGTGCTGGCGCTTGGAGTCATGGTGATGGCAGGCGGCGCGGGTGACTGGCGTCTTCTGGCAAACATCAACGATCCGTTGCCACAGGCCATGAAGATGATTGTGGGCTCCTCCAGCGGATGGCTCCACATGCTGGTGTGGCTCGGGCTCTTTGGGTTGATCGCATCGCTGCACGGCATTATCTTCGGTTATTCCCGACAGATTTATGCTTTGGCACGCGCTGATTATCTTCCGGAAATCTTTGGAAAGATTCATCCCCGATTCAAGACACCGTGGGTGGCGATTCTTGCGGGCGGCATCGTGGGTATTGCGGCCATCTACAGCGATTCATGGCTTGTGATCGCGGGACAACCACTGACCGCAAACATTGTTACCATGTCCGTAATCGGTGCCTTGGTTATGTACGCCACCAGCATGCTCGCTCTTTTTCGTCTGCGCAGGACAGAGCCAGACATGCCACGCCCCTTTCGCATTCGACTGTACCCGTTTGCCCCTCTTTGGACACTGCTCGGCGTTATCATCTGCCTGGCAAGCGTTGTGTATTACAACCGCTTGATTGCGACGATCTTTCTTGCTACGGTCATCGCGGGATACCTGATGCTTCGTGTGACAGGACGTATTGGGGCTGAACGCAACGCTTCGCGAGGCTGACGCATGGGCTTTGCTCACACCATTCAGGGAACACGCTATGCCTTCGCAGATTTGAAAGAGCTGCTTGCGAAGGCTTCTCCCGCGCGCTCCGGTGACGATCTCGCAGGTGTGGCCGCGGAGTCTGAAATCGTTCGGGCAGCGGCGCGGTATGCTCTTGCCGAGGTGCCGCTGAAGCACTTTCTTCAGGAAGCTGTCGTCCCCTACGAGCAGGATGACGTGACACGTCTCATTCTTGATACACACGATCAAGATTCCTTCGCTCCGATTGCGCATCTGACCGTCGGGCAGTTCCGCGAATGGCTTTTGCAGGAAACGCAGACACCAGAATCGCTTGCCGAGGTCAGCCGAGGATTGACGCCGGAGATGGTCGCTGCAGTCTCAAAGTTAATGCGCAACCAGGACCTGATTCTCGCAGCCAGTCGCTGCAAGGTTGTGACGCGCTTCCGATCCACCATTGGGCTGCCCGGCACCATGTCTGTTCGGCTGCAGCCGAATCATCCGACAGACGATGCAAAAGGCATCCTCGCATCCACCATTGATGGCCTTTTGTACGGTTGTGGAGACGCCGTCATTGGCATCAATCCAGCAACTGACAGCGTGACGTCAAGCATACGTCTGCTTCAACTACTAGACGACTTTCGTCTTCGTTTCAACGCACCTGTACAGACGTGTGTTCTCACGCATGTCACAAACACGATGGAAGCAATGAAACGTGGCGCTCCGGTTGATTTGGTATTCCAATCCATCGCTGGAACGCAGAAGGCGAATGAGTCGTTCGGTATTTCGCTCTCGATGTTACGAGAGGCTGAGGAAGCTGCACTCTCGCTGAAGCGTGGCACCATTGGCACGGATTGTATGTACTTTGAAACCGGCCAAGGCAGTGCGTTATCCGCGTCTGCAAATTTTGGTGTGGATCAACAGACATGCGAGGCACGAGCCTACGCCGTGGCGCGTATGTGCAAGCCGTTGCTTGTGAACACGGTGGTTGGCTTTATTGGCCCGGAGTATCTCTACGACAGCAAGCAGATCATTCGCGCTGGTCTTGAAGATCATTTTTGCGGCAAGTTACTTGGGCTGCCGATGGGATGTGACGTGTGCTACACCAATCACGCCGAAGCAGATCAGGACGACATGGATACGTTACTCACGCTCCTAGGAGTCGCGGGAGTAAACTTCATCATCGGTGTTCCAGGCGCCGATGACATCATGCTGAATTACCAAAGCACATCGTTCCACGACGCCTTGTACGTTCGCAGCGTACTGGGCTTGAAGCGTGCACCCGAATTTGAAGAGTGGCTCCGTGAGATGCAGATTGTGGATGCCAATGGTCGATTCGTCCTCTCCAGCCCTAGCCTTGCCCGGATGCTTCCGCTGGCAGGAGCGTAAGATTCGTGGAACGCTCGCTTGTCAATTCGGAGTCATGGTCCTCGTTAAGCGAGTGGACGTCTGCTCGTATTGCTTTGGGGCGGGTAGGCGTGAGTCTTCCTACCAACCCTCTGTTGGACTTCACCATGGATCATGCACGCGCACGCGATGCCGTACATGCAGCGCTTGACCTTACCGCTCTCTCTACGCAGTTGTATGAGCATGGATTTATTGCAAAACAAGCAAACAGCAAAGCAAAGGATCGCTCAGAGTACCTGCGTCGCCCTGACCTCGGGCGTCAGCTAGATCCAAACTGTATAGCGTTGCTTCAACAAGAAGGAATGCCCCGCATCAAGCGCATCACGATTGTGGTTGCAGATGGACTTTCCGCACTCGCACCCAGTTTGCATGCATTGCCCATGCTCACGCGCCTGCGCGATGCCCTTCCTGACTGGGAGCTTGATCCTGTTGTTGCAACACAGGCACGTGTCGCGCTGGCGGATGACATTGGTGAACTACGGCTCGCAAACATTTCACTCATCTTCATTGGTGAGCGACCCGGCCTCAAGTCGCCAGACAGCCTCGGCGCGTATCTCACTTATGCTCCGCGACGTGGCCGCACGGATGCTGAGAGAAACTGTGTCTCAAATATCCGGCCCGCGGGTCTCTCCTACGATGAAGCGGCCTTCAGGCTGGCACATCTCATTCAGTCAGCCTACGCACTTGGAGTGAGTGGCACGCAACTGAAAGATGACAGCGACTCCATCCTTCCAATGCTTTCTGGCAGCTGAATCACTGCTGTCACAAACCTGTATGAAGTTGACGGATCTTTTCTATGGCCCACACAGCGTCTGGCTCATGCATCGACTTAAGCTGAGGTAACGCTGCGGAATCACCTCGGAAAGCCAAAATGTGAATCGCTCGGAGTCTTACGGCAGGATTTGCATTTTGTAAGGCGCTGCGCACGACTGGCCCTACGCGGTCATCGGCCAACGTCAGCATCCACTCCGCACGATCTGCAACGCCCGCATCGGACGATCCCAACTGACGCACCGCATCGTAAGGATGCTCACCGATTCGGTCCCACAACCGAAAGCCAGCCACCTGCGAAAGCGTCTGCGTGAAGTCGGCTCCTGGGTGGAAAGCTTGCTCCTCGAGCGCAGTAAATGAAGGCGCGCCGTCCAACATGCCGATAGCTTGCAGCATCTTCATCTGCGATCGGTAGTGATCTGTGATCGTCTTGATTTCGGTCTCTGTCAGCTTCGGCTGCCCACGCTTTGTCCACGCATCGTATCGCGCCAACGTTTCCTTCACTTCGAGACGAAGACGCGCGGGCAGAACTTGCTGTGCCGTTGTAGGGTTGTGAGCGGCAAGCGCTAACGCTGCGGCCCCACAGACGGCAGTGTCCCTATGGTGAAGCAGAGGCAGCAACTGTTCCGCCGGTACGCTGCCCGGCATACGCACCAGCGCTACCAATGCCTCTTCCAGCACAAGAGGATCACTACTGTGCAACAACGGGATCAACATGGAGGACGGGCCACGCAGTGTTCCCGCTCCCCACGCAGCGCTTGCCTGAGCATGCGCATCTTTCGAGCGCAGTGCCTTGTCGAAGATATGCGGAGTTGGCCTGGGACGCATGTTTACCAGTGCGACCGCTGCAGCGCGAGAAACACGTGGATCTGCATCCAACAGCCATGATGCGAAACTCTCTTGCAACGGCACGCCGTAGAAATGGGGCAAGAGTGCAATCGCCTCGATCCGATGCTGAGTGTCTCCCGACGAAGCTGTTCGTGACAATGCAGCTACGGTTGCTTCCACTGGTCTGCCAACCGCGTCCGCACCTAAGCGAACATAGTCGACATTGATGCCATCTGCTCCGTTGGCGACTGCAGCATGCATCGCAGTGAGATCCATTTCATGTGCGTTCGCGGAGAAGTTTACGATGACACGCTTTCCTTCGCGATGTAATGAATCAATCTGCTGCGCAGTGGCGTTTGGCTGAACCCACGACTCAGCAGGGCCTGCCTGTTTCGGTAGACGGTTGCGGATATCATCCACTTCCCCACCAAAGCGGACACGATCTCTCATGGACGCGCGATCTACAGCAGCAAGGATGTCCGCGCCGGTTCCCTTTACTTTCACATCGAGGACCAGCCGGACATCATGAACGCGTGCGTAAGTAAGTGCTTGATCAAAGCGCACAATGTGCATCCCACTCCAGCGCTCGCCCATCCATGCACCAGCTTCGCGCGTAACCAGGTCATCGTAGAGGGATGTCTCTACCTCTCCCACACCATCCGTGAGTCGCTCTGTGAAACCGTCATGGTTCAGAATCAGGACACCGTCCATCGTCCTGCGAACATCTACCTCGATTACGTCACAACCCGAAAGTATCGCCATTTCCAGCGACTCCATCGTGTTCTCTGGCACGTCCTTATTCGCGGTGCGGTGACAATACAAGTCAACATGACGGCCCTGTCCGTGAGCAGCTACACAACTTGCCAAAAGTAGAAGACTGAAAATCCGCTTCATGCTTGCACCTCCTGCGGAAGGCGAAGCACTGTGACAGTACATACCGCCACCGCTACAGCAACAAGCCCAAGCAGCACAAACATCCACGCATAGCCAAAGTTGGCAAAACCTATTCCCGCAAGCGCCGTTGCTCCGGATGACACCAACGCATTACCAAACATCACCGCAGAGGCTGCCGTACTTCGTTCGCTATCGGGAGTACCACGCATCAGCAGGTTGTACATGCCGGGGGAACTCATCCATTGCGTTGCGGAAAAGCATAGGTACAGTACTGTCGCCACGTTCACTGTGTGTGTCAACGCAAGCAGCATTAACAACGTCCCTGTAACAAGTTGTGTAGCCGCGATACCACGCTGCAATCCGAAGGATCGGAACAATGGTGCAGTTACCAGCCCGGAGCATAGCTGTACCAGTTGCGATAGGAGAAAGACCGTGCCAATGTGGCTGAGGCTCAGATGCAGACTATTGGTGAGATAGACATTTGCGAACGGCACAAAGGCCGCAATCATTGCGGACCAAATCGCCATCAACGGAATATAGCGCCGGAGAAACGAGCTATGCAGCAGGTGTTTCCATCCCTGCATTGGTTCGTCTTCCGACCTAACGTCGTTGGGGAGCCGTAGTCTCCATGCGAACGCAAACGCAACAGCTGCTAGCAGTGAGGCGCAAATCAGAATGGCGCGCTGAATCTGCCACGTCAGCATTGTCGATCCCTCAGCGGCCATCCATGCAGGGAGATGCGCTGCAAATGCACCGCCAAGTGCGCTTGTACCAACACTGACAGAGAAGATCAGACTAAAGGCTGCGGCACGATTGTTCTCTTCTGTAAGTTCTGCGATGGCGGGTAAAAAGCAAACACCCCAAAGACACATCGCAGCGCCTCCAAGAAGCGCAAGAGCAATCTGCGAAGGCAACTGAGTAAAAAGTGTCCGTAACACGCCAACGGCAGGCGCCACCGCGAGGCACGCCAGCATTACTGGGCGTACGCCATATTTCCTAGCCAACATACCCGCCGGCAGAGTGCACGCAACGGAACCAAGCGTCAGCGCGCCATTGATCAGTCCAATGGAACGCTCTTGGAAATGCAGATTAAGAAGGAACAGATTGAAGAGAAAGTAATAAATACCGAAGCCCGCATCGAAAAACAGCGCGGCAAGAAAGAACGTCCAGAAGCTTCGACTGAAGCGGTACTGTCGTAACCAGGAATGAGGATCATTCCATGAAATGCGTTCCGCTGACGTCGCTTCTCCGTTCTCAACGAGAGCTTGCATCACAGGCTTTCCTCCACCATCTGTTGCAAGCGGTGCATTGCCCAATCCAAATCGCTGTAGTGCAGTTCATGCAATTGAGCGGTTAACAAAGTCTCGAGATCGTGTTCGCGTTCTGGCTGCTGCGCCGGCATTCCCCAGGCTGTTTGCCGGAAAAAATTGCGAGCAACATCCTTGCGATAGTCACTCAACTGTTCGCGTCCACTGCGACGATTGAGGAAGACAATGTGATCGACTCGAGTCTGCGTGCATGATCGAATCCCCGATGATGCCTCAACCTCAATTGAGGGCTTGCCTGCAGCGCGCGGTGTAATGGGAAGGTCATGCATCTCCGGGAAGAATCGCGCAGCTTCAGGACGCAATCGCACTTTATATGGATTGCCTAACGCTATGCGGCTGCTCGAACCACGCAGCAGAAAGGACGCATCGTCACTGATGTATCCAAAGCCAGAGCGCGCGCATGCGTACGAAAGTGTGGACTTTCCCGCGCCGCTGTCGCCGCATAACAGAATCCCGCTGTCCCCCCATTCCACACAGCCTGCGTGAACTGGAGTCACATAGCGATTGGTAATGTGACAAGACGCAGTGTGTTCAAGAAAGAAGTAGGCGGCATAGAGTGGATGACGCATTGCAGCTTCACTGATCACAACGGTAGTGGTGCCACGTTCGAGATCAATGACGCTGTAGTTGTCTGCGTCTGCCATGGAGACCATTAGCGGCAACAGTATGCGGAAGTTCGGTGTAGGTGGACACTCTGAGCTGTCACTGGCAACTACGGTGACGTCAACGTGAATCGGGGGTGTATCGAACCTTTGTGGAAATGCCTTCCACGCTTCCTGATACATGGAAAGCACCTGTGTGGAATTGCTGCGCAGATGCACTGGGAATCCATACGGACTTGCTACCGCATGTAGCTTCAGTTCAGGACCCTCTAACGGGTGTCGGAGGAAATCGAGCGGCTGCGATGCATTGCAGGCCGCCTCAATCTCTTCCACGCTCATCATCTCTGCCATGCCTGTCGCTCCCTTAGAAGGCATAACGGAATGCGAGCTGAATCACGCGGGAGTTCCCATTGTCTCCCAGGATGCGACCGAAGCTTGGGCTTGGGCGGTACTGTGAAATAGGACCGCTGGGATCACCTCCGAAGCTGAGACTTGCATTTGGGTTGGCGAACTGCGTGGTGTTGGTGACGTTGAAGAACTCAGCTCGGAAGCGCGCATTCTGCCGCTCACTGATGTTGAAGACGCGTTCCACCGCAAGATCGAGATTGCGCTGGCCCGGTCCGCGAACGGCACCCACGGCACTGTTGCCAAAGTCCTGATCTGCCGGGCTGGTTCCGAACGGCGCCTCAGGTGCACGTGTAAACGCGGAGCCGTTCAGCCATGTATTGAGTACACGCTGGAAGTTGCTGCCGCTGGTGGCAATGCTTCCCGTACCAGATAGCTGCGCGCGGTTTAGGAAGTTTCCATAGACCGATCCAGCGTTACCATCCATCACAGTAATGGGAGTTCCGGTTTGTGCGACACCGATGCCAGAGAATGTCCAATCTCCCAGTGCCGCGCGCATTACGAGAGGCAGAGTACGTAGGCGAGGTGCTTGCCATGTGAAGCTGACAACAGCACGGTGTGTGCGGTCAAAATCCGTAGGGCCATAGCCGCCTCGTGTATTGTTTTGATCGTTTGTCAGCAACCATACTTCATAGCCGATTCCACCGCCCGAGCCGCTCGTTTCATCCATAGCCCTGGACCAGGTATACGCAAACTGCATTTGGAAACCATGTGCCATGCGTTTAGTCACAGTGGATTGCAGTGCGTTGTAGTTCGCCTTAAAGATGGACAGCGTAAACAGTGAGCCGGGACTTACACCCTGAATGGGAAGACGTTGAATCAGGTTATTCGTGGAGTTCGTTGTCTCCCCTGCAACGGGATTAGTAGGCGATGCAAGCAGCGCCTGGTCAAACTCAATCGATCCGGGACGATGAATCGAACGTGTCCCGACATATCCAACCTGCAATAGGAAGTCGTGCGCAAACTCCGTCTGAACGTTTAGGTTGTACTCCTGCGTGTATGCATCCTTCAGATCAGGAGAGATGCCCTGCAGAAATGGGAAGCCAAAGGGTACGCGCGGGATGAAGGTCGGATAGCTGGAAGGAGTTGGCAGCATTGGACTGAAGGGCTGCGCCAGCGTAGCCCCCGCATTGGCCGGACCAGACGATATCTGCTGAATGGAAAACGGCGCCTGCCCTTCCTGGCCTTCAATGTAGCCGCCAGAATGCTCATCGAAGTAAATGCCATAACCACCACGCAGGACCGTCGTTGGATATCCCGCCATCTGCCAGGCAAAGCCGAAGCGTGGGGAGACATCGCCAAAACGGGTTGTCCAGAGGCTGTGTCGATTCAACTTCGTGACACCTGCGGGAACTGCTCCCTGAAAGTTTGACGGCACAACAAAGCCCGTCAGTGACCCGGTTGAAGGCGTGTCGCCCGTGGCGAGCGAAGGGTCAAAGTTTGGGAAGCGGCCATTGATCTCCCATGGTGCACCGAAGATCTCATAACGCAATCCGACATTAATCGTCAGGGACGGCGTCAGGCGCAGGTCATCCTGTGCAAACATCGCGACATCGTTATAGCGACCGTCCTTACGTGAGATACCGGAGGAGCCTACGCTCATGTTGAGATTGCTTGATCCGATGGGGCTTCCGTTTTGCGCAGCACTCTGACCCAAGAGAAAGTCGGCAAACGTATTTGTCTCCACAAAACCCGTCGCAGAGAAAGGCGCATCAATCGCCACTTGATGATGCTTAACCTCAGCACCGAATCGTATGTTGTGCTTTCCACGAGTCATGGAGAGCGTGTCCTGCCAGATGAAGGAGTTCGTCACCTGCCACTGCGAAGGCGTACCTGCATCGCCGATGGTGAACAATCCATCTACCGTCAGTCCTGGCGCGCCTGTCGTGGGGCCAACAATGCCCGTCGGGCTGCTCTGGCCGATGTTAGCTGCCAGCGTGGGATGCTCCACGTTAGCTACACCATCAAAACGCATGTATGCCGCGCGAGCTACGTTCACCAACGTGGGGCTAAACACATGTGTGTCGGCCAATACGAACATCGTGTTGCGATCCAGTTGATCTGTACCCCATCCCGGCACATTCGCTGCGTTTGCAGAGAATGGCAGCTTGAACGGATTGCGTGCGTAGAAGAAGCGTCCTGAGAGAGTATTGCGTTGCGTCAGCACGCGATCGACGTTGACAGAAAACTGATCTTCACCAAAGCGCGCGGGCGGTGCAAACGTAGACTGGCCCGCCGGTAACGCTGTCGGGTCGGTTTGTGGCAGGACGGATTGCGGAGCAGGCACAGCAAATGATCCATCAGGCAACTTTGCATTCAGGATGGCAACCGCAACAGGATTGATGTTCGACCCATCGCACGCGACCTGAGTTCCACCAGCATGCGTGAGATAACCGGAGAGTGGAGCACCTGAGGCATCCGTATGTCCCGCGGCGCAGAACTGTGCGCCAAGTGTCGCCGCCGATCGATCATTCGTCAGCAAAGGCAGCACTGCAGAACGTTTGCCTCCTAGTCCGTTGATGCTGCGTTCTCCCTGATATTGCAGGAAAAAAAACGTGCGGTCGTGTTGAATGGGACCACCGAAGGTGCCACCAAAGATGTTCTGCTTCAGCGCAGGGCGTGGCTGACCCTGCTGCTTCGTGAAGAAGTCATTGCTATCCATCGCATCGTTGCGGAAGAACTCCCATACAGAGCCGTGGAACTGGTTCGTACCAGACTTGCTCATGACATCGATGTTGGCGCCGGAGCCACGTCCGTAAGCCGCATCAAAGTTTGCCGTTTGCACTTTTACTTCTGCAATCGCATCTGGCGCAGGAATGGCTGTACCTACCTCTTGGCCGATGGCAGCCATCGAGTTTTGCGCCATGTTATTTGCATCCACACCGTTGAACTGCACATTGTTCGCCGTTGTCTTCGCACCGTTCGATGCCACGTTCTGCGATCCGTTGCCGATAGGGGAGGATGTGGGAACATCTGTGATGACGCCGGGGGCCAGGCTGAGCAGCTGTGTGTAATTCCTGGTGCGCAGTGGTAGCGCGAGCATCGATGTCTGATTCACCAGGCTGCCTAATGTGGACGACTCAAGATTCGCCAGCTGCTCGTCACCGGTTACTCGTACCTGTTGCGAGTCTTGTGCGATTGCGACGCGGATATTCAATGAACTGATGCCGCCAGTCTCCACCTTGACACGCACATCTGCGGTATCTGCGAAGCCAGACACTCGCACACGGACGGAATACGTACCAGGCTGTAACAATGCAACACGATAAGCACCCTGCTCATTCGTGTGTACAACTCGAATGGCATTCGTATCCACATCAGACGCTGTGACTTCAGCATTGCGAATCACGCTGCCGGAAGGATCTGTTACAAGCCCAGCAATAGCGCCCGTTCCCGGTGTCTGCGCATACAACGAACCACCAGACGCAGTCAGCGCTACAAGATAAAGAAACGAATGCGGTGCACGACTCCAGCGGAACATCTCCACGGCTAAACCTCAAAGAAAGATAAGCCGAGTATGCGGAAATCGAAGATGTAACTTGTTAGCGGCTTGTCATCGTTTGTAAAGAGAATTGTCTTTTCGATAGATATCTTCCGCAGCCCCAATACATCAGGCGAAACAAAAAGACGCCCTCCGAAGAGGGCGGCGGAGTATCCCGTTTGGGGGAGTCGATCTATTCCACAACGTGGATTGTGAATGCCATCTCGCCATGGCCAACACCGCAGAACACAGCACAGTGGCCCACGAAGTCACCAGTCTTGTCAGGCGTTATCTTTACTGTCGCTCCGGTTCCCTTGGCGATCGTTGCATTGATATCCAGGTCATCAAAATGCATGCCGTGTGTGACATCTTCGCTCTGGAAGACCAGTACTGCAGGCTGGTTCACCTTCAGCGTGACTTCGTTCGGAGCGAACGCAAAGCGATGTGCCGTAATTTGGATCGTCTGCGGAGCCTGATCCGCCTGCATCAGGCTGTGGAGCGACGGCACCAGCAATACTATTCCACTGATCGCGGCACACAAGGATTGCTTCAGCATGAAATCTCCTCAGGCGGAGCGTTGTCGACCCTCTCCGGCATCTCCCACCGTAAATTGGTTAGTAACAGTAGCTGTCACATCACCGTAAGAAGGATGTCTTTCTTCTGTCACCGCACCTTGTCGATTTTGGGTTGGATGCTTGCCTGTTCTCTCGCAAGTGGCTTGAAGAGCTTATGCCACAATAGTGCGAGCAGAAACTGTGAATTGCTGGTGATGTAACGCTTCCATAACCGCTTTGGATCCTGCACTAATCGATGCAACCATTGCAGCCCGGCGTCCTTCACCCACTGCGGTGAATCCTTCAATCGGCCCGTATGAAAATCAAATGCTGCTCCCACGCCGAACATCAGAACCGTATCCAAACGAGAAAGATATTGCTGCATGAACTGTTCCTGCTTTGGACACCCGATCCCCACCCAGATGATGTCTGGCTTGAGCCGCGCGATTGTTTCTACAAATGCATTGCTCTCATCCTCTGTCAGGCTTCGGAAGGGTGGAGTGTACGTTCCTGCAAACTTTGCATGAGGAAACTGTTCCGATATCCGCTCGCGAAGCAATTCCGCAACGCCCTCTTCTCCGCCGTATAGAAAATGCGTTGCGTCACGAAAGCGATCGTCACCGAAGAGCTTCAACATAAACTCCGGGCCAGCCACGCGCTCCATATGCTTTTCCCCTTGACCACGGCCAACCCAAGCGACTGGTGCGCCATCGGGAAACAACAACGATGCTCCTGCATAGCATTCAGCAAACTGAGTCGTTTTGTAAGCCTCCATCAACCCATGAACACTTACAAAACACGAATACCCTTTCCGGTGAGCTACGAAATCCTCAGCAACCCAGTCCAGAGCAAGTGAGAAATTGGCAGCAGAGATTGGTATGCCAAGCACATCCGTAGTTTTCCGTTTCATCGACATAGTCATACCTCCACGTGTCCTTTCACATGCTTAGCGGTACTGCACCCCACAGGCACACTGCTGCTATTGCGCACTACCAACGAGCGATAAAGTTCTTCATACTGGCACGCTATAGTCTCGAGACTGTACTGAGGCGACATCACAGCCAGTGGCTTTGGCCGCACGCACTCTTCGACAATTGCGTTTGCAAAGCCCACGTCAGCACAATCATTCAGACGGACGTAGCGGCAATGGTGCTTTCCCACTTCACGAAATGATGGGATATCCGAACACACCACACGGCATCCTTCCAGCAACGCCTCGGCAACTGGAAGTCCGAATCCCTCTACGACAGAAGGCGCAACCAACGCCAGGCATTCGCGATAGCACCATCGAAGTTCGCCTTCTGAGAGGCCACTCTTCAGAAGCACCTTCTCTTGAAGGTGGTGCTGCTCGATGAAACTCTTAATCGCATTTGTCTCTGGGCCGTCCATTCCGACGATGAGCAGTCGAAGATTCTGATCGACGCTAGCCATTGCCCGAAGATGCACAAACGAACGCAGTAATACGAGCAGATTTTTGTTGCGACGATGTTGTGCCACGCACAACACAAAAGGATCGCTCAGGCCCTCAAGCGGCTTCACTTCCGCATCCGGCACTTCTACGCAATTAGGAATTACATGAGCGGATCGCAGTGACAGCATAGGATCAATGCGTTCAAGACGCGCCAGCGTACTGTGAGAGACACACGCAATGGCATCAGCAGCCCAAAGGCACTGACGGAGAACGATGCGATTGAATGGGGCCTTGATAGGCCCGAAGTTTTCAGGAAGATCATGAGGATACAGATCATGCAGAGTTACCACTGCCGGCGCGTCCATAGCGCTTCGCCAGAGCGGCGATGGAAACGAATAGTGCACTAAGTCCGCGTTCTCTTGGCGGACAACACGTGGCAATCCCACGGCGTACCAAAGATTGCGCGACACGATATCGCTGTGAATTTTCAGCATCTCCAGTGAAAGTCCGGGGACATCACCAAGGGCTTCTGCGACATACTTTTGCCATTGCCCTGCAACCACATGGACGTGGTCCACGCGTTCAGTCAGCAATAAGGCGCGGACCATATTGATGGCATGGCGCGTCACACCAGACATAGTGTTGGCAGAGGAAACAACTGGAACTACAACGCGCACGGAAGCACCTCCTTCGCTTTCATCTCTCCCAACTGCAATGCACCCAGCAAGACAAGAAGCCACAATGGCCAGGAGAGATCGAATGCTTCGGTATCCGCGAGACCCCGTATAAGCGTCAGCAGAAATAATCCCGCAAACATTTGCTTTGTGGACACATTACGGAGAGAACGAAAAGACCGCACAATAACCGTATAAATTCCAACCGTCATGGCAATGCCCAGGACGCCATAGGCATAGAACTGCTGAAGCAGTTCATTGTGTGCGTGACGGGCTTGAAAAGCACTACTGTAGAAGGGCGGGATGACTTTCCATACAGAATGAAAGCCATGCCCAAACCACGGCCGGTCCATCGCTTCGTCAAACATGTAGGTCCAAATACCCAGACGACCAGTGAGCGATTCCGCCGAGGTACTGTCGGTATACGACATGAAGTAAGAAACCAACAGCGGCGTGAAAAGCACCAGAATGGCAACGCACGCGCAGACGATCTTCACTTTTGCCTTACGGTTCAGGCCAGAATTCACCAGAAGCACATAGCCTTGGGCCACTATGAATGCGACGATCGTTGTTTTGCTGAGGCTACGAAGCAGCGTGAGTCCAAAGAGCACGAGACATGCCTTCCATCGTCTCTGCATCCGCAGGCGAAGCAGATGTTGTGCAAAGAAGAATGCGAGCGCACAAGGCCAACCAATCTGATTCGGTCCCAGCAACTCTTCATCACCCAGGCGCATGTCACTCTGTGCTGGTAGTAGCCATGCAATCGCCGCAACGACCACAGTCCCATACACAAAGCCGCGAAAGAGCCCTTCCACCACATCCGTAGCGGAATGCTGGCGAAGCTGCGAAACGACAATGGCGACATCGCAAGCCATCGCCAACCAGAATGCAGCTGCGGCGGAAAGGGATGCCGCGACGGTCCAAGTAAGGCTGACACCCGTAACAAACAGGTAAAGCAGAACAGCGCGGCCAGCGGCGGTCGTGCGCAATTCTCGAGAGGTTATCGACGTAGCTGGCCCTGCGTTAAGGAGGGCAATGAGAAGCAACCCATAATTCGCAGCAAGACTGAGCGCAACACCTGTCTCCGCGTCCATGCCAAGTAGCCGCACTGTCAGTAACACGGTCATCACTCTGGCGGCATAGAAGAAGCCACTCCATTGAGCGATCAACGGATACGTTGGCGCTTGCGGTTGCAACCGCTCCACGGATATGACCCCTTCAGCGTTCATACTTCCTCACAAAGAACAGCTGAAGCATGAATCACTGACGCTCTATTTTTCAGAGCTCGCCATAGAGGAAGGTAGAGCAGGATGCAGATCAATCCATACGCAAGCCTGGCCAGAGCGATCCCCATTGCCCCAAAGTGCAATCCAAGAATCGCCATACAGCCAATACACACAAACGCGCCCAAGACATTGACAAGTGCCACCAGATGTACGCGATCAAGCGCATACAACGCATAGGTTGGGACTACGCTGA
The DNA here is from genome assembly GCF_900102185.1 of Terriglobus roseus. Lineage (NCBI taxonomy): Bacteria > Pseudomonadati > Acidobacteriota > Terriglobia > Terriglobales > Acidobacteriaceae > Terriglobus > Terriglobus roseus. The sequence continues at coordinate 2,585,026 of NZ_LT629690.1, forward strand.
TGGCAAGCAAGGAAGAGCTCCACACCAGCGGGGCAAGCAGGTGCTGAGAATCGCTATTTAGTCCTGCACGCCCTAGCAGCGCCAGGAAATGAAGGCCTACCGCCTGTAGGATGAAAGCCGCGATGACAGCAAAAACAATATTTCCTGCAGTCGCAATCGCAAGGGATTTGGTCAGACTCTCAGATGAACCTGCAGCAGCACGATGCGAGAGATATGGGAAAAGAACATGCAGACCGGCCGCCGATACTCCGTAGATGGGCTGTGCTATCTGCGCACAGATTGCATAGGCGGCAATCGTAGGAGCGCCAAGCCACATTCCGAGAAAGAGCCTGTCTAGCTGGCCGAACACAACTCCAGACACTGCAAGCAGCCAACTGTATTTCCCAAATTGAAAGAGCAGCGCCATTGCATTCGCATTCCAGAGGGGACGCAGATGCTGTACATGCAACAACTGACGCATACGGTAGTGCTGAAGAACAGTTGCCGCTATGTTGCACAACGCCGTAACAAGCAGAACGCACCAGACATGCGGGAACAGCGCTGCTGTCAATATCCCGATGACAAGCGAGCCTATCCGGGCAAAGATGCTGATTCGGACGGCCGCACCATACCGCTCGTAGGCGCGTTGCGTACTGATGAAAACACTTTCAATGACGCGCTGTACGATCAGCAGAGAGACTAACAGGATGCTGTAGCTGCAATCGGCGCGAAGAAGAAGGTCTCCGCGTGCCACTCTCGCTGCGATCCATGGCGACGCCACCAGGATCGGTACAGCAAGTAACACAGCAAGAGCAGCGCTTATCAGGAAGAGCGTCCTCACTGTGATCAAGACAGCATCCGGATCCTTTACACGATCTCGGCTTACCTGCTTGATGGCAGCGTCGCCAAATCCAGATGCAACAATGCTGGCCGCACTGACAATAGCCGCCATGACAGACCACAAACCATAGCCGTCTACGCCAAGCGTATGCATCAGCATTGGCGCAGCAAGCAACATTGCCGCTGGATATGCCACATAATCCAGCACGCCATAGAACACGTTCTGCATCTGCTCCTTCATCGTTGCCCCCACGCGGGAACTAGAGACGAAACGATGCGGCGCATCAGGAGAACACGCGCGTCCTGGCTATGTTCTTGTAGGTGATCGAGAAGCAGCCACCCGATGCACACCAGTGACATCACTCCAAACCACAGCGCCAGCGTCATTAACGCGCGAGGAGGAAACGACTTCTTCTCTGCGACAGCTGGGGCATCAATCACCTTGAGAACGGGGATATCCCGAGCCTCATTGATGCGGGCCATCTCAAACTGCTCCGTCAGCAACTCAAACAACTTCTCCTGCACTTGCACTTCCCGATAACGATCTGCAAACGGGACAGCAAGCCGAGGTAATTGACGCAATGAAGGCGCGATGGCATCACTGACAGACTCGGTTGACTCATCAGCAAGCGGAGCAGAACTTCCGGCAATCCGCTTTAACTGCGCACGGAGCGACGCCGCACGCGCTTCTGCGGCGCGAAGACGAACATTGCCGTCGCCATAGATTTGGCGCATGGAATTGATGTTGGATTCTTCCAACAGGATCTGCGCCTGCAGTGCTGCGCCGGATGTGACCTCGGCACGCGCCTGCTCTTTAAGATCAATCGTCCCGTGTGTGCTGGAGAACTCACTTAAGGCAAGCTGCGCCTGCTCTAGATCACGCCGGGACTGCAACAACCGACGCTCCACGAAGATACGTTCCTGACGTGCGGACGATGTGCTTGTTCGATTGAGCTGACGATTTAGGCCGTCCAGATATGCATCCGCCATATCGCGTGCGCGTTGCGGATCATGGTCCTCCACCACGAGCGTGATTACATCGCTCTTCTTGTCGTTCAAGATCTGCACATGGCGCGCCAAGGCCTTAAGCGTATCTACGCGATAACGCTTGTGATACACCTTCTGCAGTTCGAAACGATCTATGATCTCTCCATTGATCGTGCCGCTCCGCAAAAGTTCCATATAGATGGCGGAAGAGTTGTTAGCGCCCAGAAGGCTTCCTGCGAGACTGCCCAGACTGCCCAATCCACTGGAACTCCTACCAGCAAGAGCCGCAAACATCGCAGCTCCCATGCTGCTATTGCCTGGCGGCATGATGCTTGCAGATGATTTATATGTCTTGGGCCACAGACAAGCTATGAGCAGACTAAGTGCAAAAACAACCACTCCAATTCTGCTCAGCAGCACGCGACGCTCAAAGAGAAACTCGATACGCTCAATTCCCGCGCTAGAGTGTGTTTTGGGCTCGCTCATAGCACACCTGCCACAGCTGCCGTTATGGCGATGGAGGATGTAATCTGCGCGACGGTCAACAAATTGCGCCAGAAGAGCGAGGCCCCAATAATCTTTTGCGGAACGACAACCACATCACCTGGATTCAGTTTCGTTTCGAGTACACCGTCGTGAAACAGACCGCCGCCGCTGTTACGGCCCACAACTGAGCCATTGGCACGAATAACAAAGATCTCTTTCGTGTTGGCCACCTGAGTTGTGCCGCCGGCTCTGTGCAAGTACCAGCCCGCGCTCTTGCCTGGAGCAAATGCAATTGCTGATGAGTTATAGACCTGACCGCTTATTAAGACAAAGCCAGGACGCTTGGGGATCATCAGCTTGTCGCCCTTGCGAACTTCAATGTCAGCGGGCGTATTCTCCCACTCGGAGATGTTGTTGCTGATGTGGAGAACAAGACGCCCGGTTGCAGGCTGACTTTTAAGGTTTGCGAGGATTTGATCCTGCTGTGCCTGCACCAACTGTAGTTGTGCTGCTCCATCGGCGGGGGTCACATTGGATGATGTACGCGCCGCAGAAGCACTGGTTTCAATTTGCCGTATTAGCTCTTGCCTGCTCTTCTCTTCCAAAACCTGCACATCCGGGCGTGTCATCACCGCGCCATCCGAATAGCTTGTTTCTAGAAAACCTCCAGCGCGCCTGAGAATGGAGCTGAGCCGTTCGCCTTGTCGAAAGCCGTAACTGCCGGGATGCGCAACTTCGCCGACCAGTTCGATCGAGGCACCAATATCATCCCAGCCTGTAAGGCGATGAACGTTCAGCGTGTCGCCGGGCTTCAAGGAAACATCCGCTCCGGCATCGTTACGCAGAACAGCATCTCCAATGCGCAAGCTGGTCTGTTCGTCCTGAACGCGTGTCGCTCCGACCATCGTGTAGCTTGAAAGATCGGCTGAGGTGAGCAATGCGCCGCGCGTGAAACCGCCTGCCATGCGGACTAGTTGTGCTGCGGTCATACCCTGCGAAAACGGATACGTTCCCGGACGCAGAACTTCTCCATCAATTGACACCTTGGGAGCGTCCGCATCGTAGCGGCCTTGTACGCGGATCGTATCCAATGGCTGCAACGCGGGATTGTCGTTTCCAATCATGGCATCCGCGACGTTGAACTCGATTGTCTCCACATGCAGATCTGGAGGCACGAGGCGAATGATTTCGCCGCGATCTGCCGGCTCAGGCAGCATGTCACGATACGACGGAAGAACATCATGAAGCCGCATACCGTCATGCCATGCGACACGTCCCGGATGAAGCACATGGCCTTCGCGATACACGACACGCTGACTGTATGCTTCGATCGGAATAACGTGAACAGCGTCACCATCCTGTACGAGAAAGTGTTCTATCGCGGCGCGCGTCTGGTCACTTGAGCTTCCTTCGTTCAAAGCCAGGTCGATCGTTTCTCTCTGCATGTTGGCCCGTACACGCTCGACCGTGAGGTGGGAAAGTTCTGCGGTGACCGTCGCGGAACCCGCATCCTCTAACAGGGATGACAGTGTTGTCTTGCCTTTCAGCTCATAGATAGCTGGCCGCTTCACCGCGCCGGACACAGCTACCTGGGGTCCCGCCGGAGGCACCAACAGCGTGTCACCGGACTGAAGGCGATCCTCACTCTGGGTTCCATGTAGCAGAAAATCGTAGAGGTCGATCTCTCCCAGCAGCAGTGTGCCGCGATAGTGCCGCAATACACGAAGCGATCCGACAGCCGTTGGCCCGCCAGCGGCATACAACGCGCTAATGACCGTAGACTGTGCGCTCAATTCGTAAGCGCCGGGTCGTTGTACATCTCCAACGACGTACACACGCACACTGCGGAGCTTTCCAAGAGAGAGCGACACTCGGACATCACGAAACTGGGGTCGCATCAGATTGGCGACAGTCTCCTGCGCCTGCCTGAGGCTCATACCTGCAACATGAGCCTGACCTGCATCCTGCAAACCCAGATTGCCATCGCGATCTACTGTGCGCGTCAGTGTCTGCGTAATGCTGCCCCACATCTGTATCGAGACACTGTCACCCGGGCCCAGTACATAGTTGTCATCAGCAGGCAATGAAGCCGTAGCTGGAGCGCCCATAGCACGAGCTGTCGCAAGATCACGACGAAGGAACACATCTGAGCCAAAGCGCTTCAGCGGACCATTACTGTCTGTCACCTGCGTATACAGGTCATGCAACGAACGAAGGTTATATGGCGTGGGCCGATTCAAAACACGCGGCTCTTTCGATGGTTCAGGCGTGTCTTTCTTGAGAGGAACAGGACGCTGGACTGTTCGATTAGGGATCTCGCGACTTGATAGTTCAGACTGACGTGAAGGTGGGACGGATGTATCCTCAGACTCCTCAATGGTGTCCACAGTGAAACCACGAGTCTGCAGAAATGTGCCGACATTCCTTCGGAAGTCCGCGTTCGTTGCGATACGACTGTATAGCTGTTCATCCGTAATGCTGTCGGGCGATATAGGCTGTCCCTGCTGTCCTGCAAAGTCACTCATCAACTGCTTCACTTCAATCAATGCATCGGGTGTGCTTTGCAAGAAGGAAATGATTGCCGTCGCGCTGGACGATGAATCACGCGAAGTCAATGCTGTTGTGTCGGGCGGATATTGAGAACCAGTGGGAATATCTGTAGTGAGACGCGGTTGTGAACTGGGGTTAGTCGTCTGGACATCCTGGGTTGCTGACGGGGGACCGTACAACAGAGGGCTTTCATCCCTTTGCTGTTGCTGCTGCCCTCTTGCTGAACCACAAAACATCAAAAGCGCAATTGCCAAAAGAAATGAGCTTCCACGGTTCCAGCGCCACGACTCGTAAAGGTAATGTAGGCCCTCTACCAAATGAAAACGTGCCCGGAAGAACAGAAACCATATCTGCAGGCGATATCGCAGATAGGTTTCGCGTAGCGGTTCCTGTTCTCTGGGGGCAATAATCACGGGCGGTAATGCGCGTGGAAGCAACGACTGGCGAACCGTGCGTCGCGAGGTTACGCTGGCCGCTTCAAGCTCGCGCTGTAACAATAAATAGTTCTTGCTGCCCGGAAACGTAGCGGCCGCCGCTCGTGCGCCGTATTCCTGCACCCATCGACGCACCCCACTCGACATCTGATCCGTAGTCCATGAACGCAAAGCATTGGGTGCGAAAGAACCTGTTGCGCTCTCTGCTACTGCAATTGCAACAGCCAGTCCCTGTACTGCACGTGGATGATCGTCAGCCGCATGCCTCACATCATCAAAGAAGTTTCGTTCATGCTCGCGAGCCACCGTGTGCCGGCGAAATTCCAATAGATGCGCTACGCGAAAGAATTCTGAATGAATGTGCTTGAATAGATGCAAACCTTGTCCTAGATAAAGATCAGCAGGATGTAACACGGGCATGTCCACATCCTGAAAGCGCTCCCAACGAATGCGAGGCAACAATGGATGCGCAGCATCACGAGCTTCTACATGTAGCTCAACGATGCGTGCGGCTATTGGCTGATATTGATCTCGCCAGCCCAGGACAGCGCTTTCATTTGCCTTAAATTCCCAGCTTCGGCCACTTACCGCGCGCAGATGATAACCACGTACTTCGAGAAGTTGCTTTGCTTGGAGAATGTCATCCTCAGCAACCAGAAAGTCCAGGTCTATCTGCGAACGCAACTCCATTCGCGGGACCGAAAGAGGCACCAAAGAAAAGCCTTTGAGCGTTGCGTAACAGACGTGTCCACGCTGAAACGCAGAATGTATGGCGCACGACTCTGTCGCCAACTCTTTCATGCGCTGCACATTGTCCCGAAGATTACGCTGCCAACGCGATTGAATCTCTGCCGGAAGAAATGTTTCCGCTCCCTGCTGGGCCATGGCATCGTGCAGGCTCAGTGCGATACCACCCACATCAAGCCAGCGCAGATGCTGTTTCCATCGCCGCGGCTCCCAGGTCAGTAGTGTTCCCATGTTTTTCGCCGGGTCGCAGATGGCGTTCAACAACGCTAACCGCTGCTGCTGAACCGCAGACTGTGGCCGGTCCGTAGTCTGTCGACGCGCGCCTGGACGCTCGGCCGCCAGTGAAACGGAGAGATCACGATCTATCTGGGAAGGTGCTTGCATCACGAACCAGAGAGTAGGTCACACGGTCCCCGATGCTTGTCATGTGGCTGTCAGGTAAATGTCATCGCATTGTTGCCATCTGGAAAGGCGCAATGACATCTCCGTGACGTTATGACATCACGCGTTTTCTCTCTTCAGTGACAAGGTGCTTACAAACACCTGACGGCTTTGGGACATACATCATGGCCAGGGTCGCTACCGTATCACCATGCAATGGACGAAATGGCACAGCCTCGTTTCCCCTGTCGCGGTACTTTTGCTTGCGTCATGTGCAGGTTCACTGCATGCGCAGGAAACACCCTTGATCTCAGGTGGAATGGGTTTCTTCAGCAGTACGAATGGTGGAAACACAACCTATCTTCCGCTGATCGAACCGCTCATCATGGCGCCTCTCGGTAAGAGAGTTCAGATTGAATCACGCGCCGCCATCGGTGAGGACTTCTTTCACACGCCGGGGACACAAGGTTATGACCACTCCCACTTCGCGTCCTTCACGTATGCGCAGGCAGACATCTTCCTGAACAAGCACATGACGTTGGTCGCAGGTGATTACCTTATCCCTTTCGGCACATACAACGAACGCTTGTCTCCTCTTTGGATCGGCAATTTTCAAAGCGGGCCGTTGATTGGCAGCCTTGGCAACATGGGCTCCGGTTCAGGCCTAGGTGGGCAGTTGCGCGGCTCCGCGGTCTCGCGAAAGAAGTATTCCATTGATTACGCCGCGTACTACTCTGCGCGCTCAGGCAATGAACAATTCACCGCGCAGCGTGCCTTTGGAGGACGATCCAGCCTCTATCTGCCTGAGAAGCGTCTTGAAATTGGCATCAGCTATGGCAGAGTGCTACAGGGGACGCATGAGAACTTCTACGGCGGACATTTGTGGTGGGAGCCGGCGAACACGGACTTCCGCATGCGCGGCGAATTTGCTCGTGGACATCACGCGCAGGGCTATTGGGTTGAGTTTGATTATCGCGCCAGACGTCTCGCGCAGATTTCGCCATGGCTTGGTGGATTTGAGCCAGTGTTCCGCATGCAGCAGACATGGCGGCGCGACACGATCGTGAGTGACACGCTTCCCTTCAAAAACACCAATCGCGCTGACTTTGGCCTGGACTATAACCTGCCACACAACGCACGCATCATCAGTAGCTATTCACGTCAGTTCGCATACCAGGGCAACGTCAACATCTGGCAGACGGGAATTGTGTATCGCTTCCTGTTTCCCGCCTGGAAAGGAAAGAAATAGATGAGAACGCTTGCACTTGCAACCATAGCTGTACTGGCTTCCACCGCGGTTGGTCAGACTCCTACACAGACCAAAGCGCCGACTCAGGCAGCGGTGCATAAGGCTCCGAAGGTCAATGAGGGCCAGCGCGTCTTTGAGCAGAACTGCTCACGGTGCCACAATCCTCCGGATGGATTTTCGCCTCGTATTTCCAGCACTGTTGTGCGTCACATGCGGGTACGCGCAAACCTCAGTGAGGAAGACGCGAAAGCACTGATGAAGTTCTTTCACCCCTAACGCATTTAATAGGACGGATGAGATGCATCGTAGGGCTTGCCAAACTTATTCAGATGGTTCTGCGGTTCCTCCCGCTGGCCAGTCTCAATATCTCCCAGGTTTGTGCTGCCCTGCGATACGTGTATGCGGCGCGGAGGCTTTTCTCCGCGCCGTCCCTCCACCCATGCATGCAATTCGTAGTCGCCTTCGGGAACATCGGCGATGTGAAAGTTGTTACTCGCATCCGCGACCGCATAGTACGGAGTTACCAGCGACAGCACCACCGCGCTCATGTCTGGATGGATATTGCAGAAGATATAAGAGATCCCCTCACGGGTGAACGCAACAGTCCGCGTCGATCCCGCCTCATAAAGTCCAAGATCAAAACGACGACCGTCAAACATCGAAAACACGTTATGGAAAAACGGATCAGCGTTCGGAAAACTCACCGTACTGCCCACCGGAACCACCAACAAATGCGGATGAAACATCTTGTTCTTCTGCAGCAACGTAAAGTTGCTGGAAGGAGGAAAGTCCACTTTCCCCTGTAACGGCTTGAGCCAGATGGCAGCTGGAGGAATGCGTTCCTTCCCATTGCCGTTCCCTGATTGCACAAGTCGCGCCGTCACCTCAGCAGCAGTTACGAGGCGCGCAGAAAAAAGCATCCCCCACAAACAGATTGCGTACAGGAGAGTCTTCATCAGAAGCGGTACCCCGCTGCCAGACCAATCGCGTCCGAAAGACGCAACACATTGTTGACATAGTTCGTCCACAGCCTGCGGTACTCAAGCGAGAACTCTAAATACTTGCTTGGAGACACGATCACATTTCCGAATGCACCGCGGTTTTTAGACAGTCCTGTGTAGGTCGTTGATCCTGCCAGCGAGGAACGGATGTCCGCAGCGAATGGGTTGTCTATGCCATATCCTGCGTTGAATTGCAGACGTTCGGCCGGACGGAACTTGAACTGCGCCCATCCGCCAACATCATTCAGTGCTTGCGCAGCGTCGTCCGTGCCTGTTGGATAAAAGTAGTCCACGTAGCCGCCGCCCCCCAAACCGCCAAGGCCTGCGCCTCGATAAACATTCGAAGTAAGCTGCATGCGACGTCCTAAAGGAAGCCGAAGATCACCGCTGATGGCCCACGCATTAAAGCGATACCCTTCGGAAGTCCGATGCGGACTGAAGTATCCACCAACACCAACTGCTGCGCCCTCATCCTGTTGCCCTGCAGCATATCCTATGCGTCCTTCCAGGCCCGGCCAGCGGCTGCGTTCCGCTCGCGTTACCGTCGCTGTGGATGTGGCATTTGGCAATAGCGGATCCTGCACATCAAGGAACGCTCCCGCAATTTCAAGGCGCTGCGAGGACTTCAGCGAGATGCTCTGTCGCACTCCAATCTGCGGATTCCACGTCCACAGATCGCCACTCCATGACAAGTTCGGTTGCGCCGTGGACACAAGGGATGTGGGAATATTCGGCGCTAGTAGCGAGCGGTCTTGCGCGAAGAACGCTTCCGTCTTATCCCACACCAGGGAAGCATGAGCCGTCCGTAGACGCAGGATGCCTGAAGCTCCGTAGGTCTGCTGTGATCCGTTCGCAAAAAAGTCAATGCGCAGGTCTGCATGGCTTGTTGCACCCAGCAAGTGCGGTCCGGTCGCGTCAAAACCGAGGATTGTTTGACGCACGGAGAAACCGGTGTTGCCATCGCCATTCAGTGCGTATGTTGGGTCAATTGCATCATCGACTCGATGCGTATTAATGAAGCCGTTGAAGAGGATTAGACCGGTCAGGCGCAGTGGATACTTTGATTCTGTCTCCACCTTGGTCTGTTCATGCGTCGCGATTTGCGACTCCGCAATTGCCTGCCGCTCCTGGATCTCCTCTGTCGTCTGAGCGACGGGTGGCTGAGCCACCTGCGATGGGCTGGCTACTGCTTCCGTAGGCCGATTACCCAACTCTTTCTGCAATGCGTCAATCTGCTGTTGCAGTTCCAGCAATTGTTGCTGGTATGCCTTCATCTGCGATTGAACCTGCGTCACCGCGGTGCTCAAACGCTTCAGCCGCTGTTCTGGCGTCTCCGGTGTTTGCGCCGGAAGCATTCGTCCCAGCACTAGCGTGGCAAGTATCGGCATTGTCCATGCGTGCTTCATAGGATCACCAGGTCATCCATATGCGTTTGTGAAACCGAACCTTGCGCGCGGCGGTGCAACGTCAAACGAAAGATCGTCTCGCCAGGACGACTGCTCACTAACTCAACACAGCCATCATGCTCCTGGGCCACACTGTGTGCCAGGGTAAGACCAAGACCAGTTCCCTTCTGTTTTCCTTTGCTCACAAAGGGATCAAAGAGACTGTGGCGAATTCCGTCCGGAACGCCGGGTCCAGAATCCTGCACCGTTACGGCGATCGTATCCTGCAGGCCGGTAATAGAGATCACTACGACGTGTGCGTCTGCACCTTCGGCTGCAGCCTGACTTGCATTCAGCAGCAGGTTATAAATTGCGCGTTCCACCTGGCGGGCATCGATGTCTGCGGTGGTATCTTCGCTCACTTCCGACATCTTGAACGTGACTCGCTCTGCATCCGGATGCGATCGCACAAGCAATATCGCCCGCTCTACCACCGAAGCAACCGATGCCGGACTGCGCCGAAGTGAAGATCCCGTGTTGCCAAAGAGAAGAAGGGCGTCCAGCATATCCGTCGTACCATTCACTGCAAGGCGAATCTCCTCAAACAATTCCGCTCGTTCTTCGGGAGGCATTGTGGGAGAAGCGAGGAACTCTGAGTTGGCATAGATCGCGGCTAGATAGTGACGCAAATCGTGCGACACGGAATTTGCCATGCGCCCGATGGTAGCCAACCGTTCTGCTTCCAGCAGCGCTGTGTTCTTCCTCTGAATTTCCTCTCGCATCTCCGCTAATGTGGCACTGAGGAAGCGCACTTCTCGGGGGCCACCTGAAGGCAGCACGTAGTCGCGATTCCCTTCTGCAAAGGCCTGCACCGCAGAAGCCAATCTTTCCAACGGTGCGGTGACGCTGCGTGCAAGCAGCAGCATCAGAACACAGCCCACGCCAATCGAAAGCAGACCCGCGAACAAAATTACACTGCGGATTTCAGCCTCAGCACGATCCACGGCAACGAGCGATTTCAACACCACCAGATGTACGGGCACGTCCGCTCGAGACGAAAGATCGCTGCTGGCAGCCAGATAACGCTGTCCGTTGAGCTGCAAAAGCACCGGCGCTGTTCCCTGGGAGGTCTCCACAGGAAGCAGCGCATTCTGCTGCACATTCGGGAGCGTACTTGCAGCCACCCGGTGATCCACCAGGAAAATGGCCTCGGCACCTGCGCCGCGCCCCACTTCCTGCAGCAGTTCATGATCGATTCGGTAGCCACCAATCACATAACCAAGAAGAGTGCCGCTTTCCTTCGCTCCGAAATAGATGGGCGTCACTGCAAACTCAAACAAGTTGCCGCCAGATGTTAGGTAATGCTTGCCAGGGGCAAACAATACCTTCTGCAAGGAAGCGCTCAACTCGTCGTGTTCGTTCTGTACCGTGGAGTAGGTCGCCAGTACGCGACCATCCTGGTCGGCTAGTGCGAACAAATCGTTGCCACTCAACTTCCAGAAGTCTCTCGCCCCATCCGAGATCGTGATCGTGTCACGCGCAATCATCAGGGCGCGAAGCGTGGGAAGTGCCGCCAACAGCGTGTTCTCACGTTGCAAAGCTGCTCGTTGCCGGGCCTGCAGATCCTGAAATGTCTGAATGGAGTGCTGCAGGTCCGTTTGCAGCGTTTCCTTTGCATGTTCCCGGAGGCGGCCTCGAACGACCAACATGCTTAACAGCAACGTGGCCGCAACAATGCACGCTACTGATATTTGCAATAGCAGCCGTGTGCGGATTCCGGAAGTATGTCTGTCCGAAGGCAAGGGTGAGCGCTACCTTATGGAACAAACTTATACCCTGCGCCATGCACCGTGCGCAGGTATCGCGGCTCTGCCGCATCCGGCTCCAACTTCTGTCGAAGCTTCAGGAGCTTGTTGTCCACGGTACGTGTTGTCGGGTACGAGTTATAACCCCAGACCTCGTTCAATAGCTCTTCACGGCTCAGCACGCGTTCCGGATTGGCGATAAAGTAGCGCAGTAGCTTGAACTCATGCGCGGTTAGCGTAATGGGAACGCCGTTCCGCTTCGCGCTCATCTTGCTGAAGTCCACCTCGCAATCGCCAAAGGAATACGTGGCCACCTTCGGAGTTTTCTGCATGCGACGCATAGCGGCTTGCACCCGCGCCATCAGTTCGCGCGGGCTGAACGGTTTGGTCACATAATCGTCTGCACCAAGCTCCAACAAGAGCACCTTGTCCGCTACTTCCCCGATCGCGCTGACAATCACCACCGGCGTCTCTGGACGCTCAGACTTCAGCATGCGGCACAGGTCGCGTCCAAAAATGTTGGGCAGCATCAGGTCCAGAACCACAGCGGCCGGTCGCGTCGCGCGAAATGTGTCCAACCCGGACTGGCCGTCGCCACACACGCTCACGGAATAGCCACTCTCACGAAATAGCCGATACAGGATCTTCTGCATCCGCACATCATCTTCCACCACCAGAATCTGTGCCTCCGGTCCCATCGACAGGACACCGGGGTTGCGGTCGGACGAGGTTTGAGCCATGGTCTGCATTATTCCCACATTGTCATACCAAAACAGGGCATAAATCGTGGATTTTCGGCCATCGTGACAAAGTAATGACTTTTGGGACACGAAAACGGGACTTTGTCAGCGCAAACAAGGCTTCAGATGCCAGGCTTTAAACCTAAACAGGGTGGAAGGATAACGGATCGTTGAAGCCGAAGGCAGCCGCTTTGGCTCCTCAGGTTCGCTTTCGTTTCGTTCCGCGTTTCACCGTCGGCGCACTCGCCTGCAGTGCCTGAGACGGGGGCGCCACCGAATGTCTTAGTTTCAACAACGTCTCGAGAACAATATGCTTTGCGGGACCATCGTCGCCTTGTCTGCGATCTAGCAATAGACGAGCAGCAGTTGTGCCAAGCTGATACCCCGATTGCGACACCGAAGACAGCGATGGATTCGTTGTCTCGCCCAGATCCAGATCGTCGAAACCGATGATGGAAATATCCTCAGGACAGCGAAGGCCCGACTCGCGAACGGCGAGCAGGACGCCCAAGGCAATCATGTCGTTGCCGGCAAAGATCGCTGTCGGACGTGGGATCAAACGCAATAGAACTTGAGTCTTCGAATATCCCCCCTGCTTGTCGAAGCTTGTCTCTTGAGCGTATTCCGGGGCAAGCGACAGTTTCGCCTCTTTCATTGCTCGTTTGAAGCCTTCGAGACGCTCCTTCGCATTGGTGAGGTGCAATGGTCCTGTGATCGTTGCAAGCTGGGTGTGTCCAAGCTGAATTAAATGCCGCGTCGCGTTATACGCGCCGGTCTTGTTATCCGCGGTGACACTGTCTCCACTCCAATGCTTGGGGAGTCGATCAATGCAAACGACACCTGTGCCCGCGCGTCGATAGGACTCGGCCTGCGCCGTGAGATCGCTGAAATTCGATGGGATCACGATGAGGCCGGTCGGCAGGTAAGTCCGCAATTCGTTCAGGTGGACGATCTCTTTGGAGTGATCGTTGTCGGTGTTGCAGAGGATAAGACGATATCCATTTGAGAACGCCACATCCTCGGCACCGCGAACAACCGAAGGGAAAAACGGGTTCGTGATGTCAGGAATAATCATCCCGATCATGTTGGTCGTATCGCGCCGCAAGCCACGCGCCAACTGGCTGGGTTGATATCCGGCCTCCTGTACTGCTTCAAGCACCCGTGTGCGCTTCGGCTCGCGCACTTTGGCGGAATTGTTGAGCACATTCGAAACCGTGCCCAAGGAAACGCCTGCCCTCTTAGCGATCTCATGCATGTTGGCCATTGGCGCTTTTCTCCGTTAAACCTCAAAAGTCTACTTGAAAGAACTACGATCCTACACCCTGGCTATTGGCTCTATTTGAAACATTTCAGCCATTTTCAAAGCACTGCCGCAAACCTTTTCCGGGCTGTTACACCACATTTCTTCAGTGCTCACAATAGTTTTAGATTATCTGAAAATTACATCTTGACAACGACCTCCAGAGAGCTGTAGTTTCTCGCCTGTCTTTTTGAAACCTTTCAAAATCATCGCGAAATAGATGCTTCGTCTTGTTTTCAGAAAGGAAACTCGCAGCGCCCAGGAGGTTGCACATGTATTTGCTACGACATCGGGGGCTACCGCCCACATCAGTTCTCGCTATACCGCTATTCGCTATTGCCGCGACTTGTGCAGGAAATTTTGCGATGGCGCAGGCTACGAATGCTCAGATTGGAGGACGCGTCATGGATCAAACTGGCGCCGTGGTTCCCAATACAAGCATCGTTGTCCTGAATGTAGGCACTGGCTTGGAACGCACAGTCACAACCTCATCTCTGGGTGAATACACCATCCCTTCCCTTCCTGTGGGCACGTATAAATTGACGGCCACTTCGGCAGGATTCAAGAGCTACGCTCAATCCGGTATCACTCTTGAGAACGGACAGAGTGCCCGACTCGATGTCACTTTGGAAATTGGAAGCACGAACGCAACGGTCGAAGTTACATCATCAGTCGTGCAGGTGGACACGAGTTCAGCGGCTATCCGTACTGAGATCGATAGCACGCAGATCAAAGAGCTTCCGCTCAATACGCGTAATACGCTACAACTCATCACTCTTGTGCCTGGTGTGGGCAGTGCTTCCCTTCCCGCCGCGGTGATCAACCAGCGTAACGGGCCCACATTCAGCGTGAATGGAAGCCGCGTGAACGGCAGCCAAGTCTCACTCGATGGCGCCATCTTAGTAACCGGTCTTTACAATCGCCCAGCGAATCTGACGAACCCCGACTCCATTGGCGAATTTTCGCTGCTCACGAATAGCTACGGCGCTGAATTTGGACACGCATCGGGTGGCGCATTTGTTGCGGTGAGCAAGGCGGGCACTAATACTTTCCATGGATCTGCATGGGAGTTCCTGCGCAACGATGCGCTCAACGCAAGAAACTGGTTCGCGCCTCCTCCGGCTGCGAAACCGATCTTGAAACAAAATCAATTTGGCGTTGCAGGCGGCGGACGAATCCTGAAGGACAAAGCCTTCTTCTTCGGAACCTATGAGGGATTGCGGATTCATCAGGTCACTCTCGAAAACCTCGCCACGATAACGCCTGCTCAACGCAATGGAGACTTCAGCTCTGTTGCAACGCAGCTTCACGATCCTTACAACACGACATGCAACACAAGCGGTAGTTTGCCGGGTACTGGAACTACTGCATGTAATTACACCGCCGCCAATGGATATCCGGGGAGAAATCTAATTCCTCAAAATGAGTGGGACACAATGTCGGTGAACTTCATGAACACCTACATCCCCGCTCCAACTCTGCAGCCTTCTGGACTGTGGGCTTATACGGACCAGGTTCCAACACCGACGAGCGGCAATCAGTACACCGTCAGGGGAGATTATCGCCTGACGAAGAACGATCAGATGTACGTTCGTTACTTCCACATGGCTACTTCCGCTGTAACTGGACCGCCTTATTCATCCATCATTTCTTCTAAGTACTACGACAACTTTACGAATACCAACTGGGGCACCACGGTTAGAGACACACACACGTTCACGCCTAACCTGATTGGCGACTTCGGATTTTCAGATACGAATCTCAACACCGTCGGGACCCCCGAGGGACTCATCGTGACGGGTTCGCAGATGGGAGCCAAATACAACACCGGCGGATACAACGTATCGCCGCAAGTGTCAGTATCTGGCGTGACAAGCTTTGGCTCTGGCAATCCGTGGTATGAAAACACGGCGTTGAAGCAAGCCGATGCGAAGCTTTCCTGGGTGAAAGGAAGACACCTATGGCAGTTCGGTGCGATGGGCCTTCGTGAAGCGGAACACATCGAATGGACCAGCACAAACTCTGCAGGCAACCCGACCTTTAGCGGTGTCCAGACGGGAAACAATTGGGCTGATTATCTAATTGGTAAGCCCATCAGCTTCGGACAGTACACCCCCTATTACGGCAACGAGCATTCGGTGGAATCAGGATTCTATGGTCAAGACACATACAAAGTATCGTCACGACTGACACTGAATCTTGGCCTGCGGTGGGATCTCTTCTATCCTTGGGTGGAGTTTAACCATAACTCTCCTACCGTTACGTTTGATCCCAGCTTCCATTCCACACGATTCCCAACCGCGCCTCCGGGACTTGCGTTTCCTGGCGATCCGGGGATTCCGCCTGGAACCATCTTCATGGACAAGGGTGACTTCGCTCCACGGCTTGGGTTTGCCTACGACGTCTTCGGTGATGGCAAGACATCGGTGCGTGGCGGCTATGGCATCTTTTATAACGCGCCCGGAGCCATCACAATGGCGAATGAAATTGAGGCTCCGCCATTCGAGACTCAGCTAATTTTCACACCAAACACTTTCACCGATCCCTACGGAGGGACGGGTTACACCAATCCATTCCCATACCCTTACCTCAACCCCGGACCGAATCCGCTTTGGCCATTTCCGGCGCAGTTTTACTCACCTGATCCGCATATCAAGAATGCGTTCACGCAGCAGTACAACTTCAACGTACAGCGTGAATTTCCGAAGGACCTGATGGTGCAGGTCGGCTATGTAGGAAGCCACGGAGACCGGTTGTGGAATGGAAACCAGGCAAATGCGGCACCGTACTCTGCAGGCGGAACTGCAGCGAACGCACAGTCGCGGCGTCCTTTCTTGCCGCAGTATTATGCCGGCATTACACGGATCTCCAACTTGGGATCCTCCAACTACAACTCTCTGCAAGTGACCGCACGAAAGCGCTTCTCAGAGGGTTACACCATGCAATTCGCGTACACATTCGCGAAGTCCCTCGATTCGGGATCTGTTGCCGATGCTGATGGTGGAACCGCGCAAAATCCAGCCAGCCCCATTCTCGGCGAATATGCTCGGTCCGACTTCAACCAGAAGCATCTGCTACGCGTGAACGGCGTATGGAATCTCCCGAAGTTTGAGAACTTGGGCGTTGCGAAGTATGTCGTGGGTGGGTGGATGCTCTCAGGAATTGTCGCCTACAGCAGTGGAACTCCCTTCTCTGTGAGCACTGGCTCTTCGGCACCATGGCTAGGCGGGGGCCGAGACATGGGAGCTCTACGCCTAAACACAACGGGCATCAATCCCTGCGCAGGATGCGGAGGAAAAGACTCGTGGGCTCGAACCGGATATTTCAATACCGCCGCCTACGCTTCACCACTCCTCGCTCCCTATACGTACGGAACCTTTGGCAATAGCGGACGCAATAGCCTTACGGGACCTTCGTTATTCGATACCGACATGAGCCTTGCGAAGAACTTTTCGTTCTTACCCCGCGAAGGTTCGAAGATTCAATTCCGTGCTGATGTCTTCAATCTGTTCAACAACGTGCCTTTCAACAACCCAACAACTTCGTTAGCTTCGTCTGTCTTCGGAAAGATCACTTCCGCTGGAAATGCAAGGCAGATTCAGCTTGCGCTACGGTTAGATTTCTAATCTCTGACCATGTCTGATGCCGGGGAGGAGTGACGTTTGAAACTGGTTCGTGATGTCGCGGGATGGCAGCTATCCCAGTGGGCTGAAAGCATTCAAACCAGTCGCAAACGGATACTCTTACCCGGCAGAAGAATTGACTTTATCCGCCTCATTGAAAAGGAAGCGTTCAATGTATCAGCCTGAAACATACGGAATTGCACTTCTGTTCATGATCCTTAGCATGCTGTGCTGGGGATCATGGGCAAACTCGATGAAACTTTGCCCTGGTTACAGATTCCAGCTGTTTTACTGGGACTACGTCATCGGGCTGATCGCTGGAGCAGTCGTGTGGGGCGTGACTTTCGGAAGTCATGGAGCCGCAGGACGGCCGTTCTTTTCTGATGTAGCTCACGCCGGGCCGCACTCGATTCTTCTCGCTATGGCGGGTGGTGCCATATTCAACATTGCCAACCTATTGCTTGTCGCAGCGATCGACATCGCGGGACTCGCCGTGGCGTTTCCAGTTGGCATTGGTCTGGCATTGATCGTAGGTGCCGTAAGTACCTACGTCATTTCGCCTAAGGGAAACCCTCTTCTTTTATTTATCGGTATTGCTCTAGTAACGGCGGCAATCGTATTCGATGCCATCGCCTATAGGTTGCGCGAGACCGAGCACGCAGCTATGAGCCGTCGCGGCATCATCATTAGCTTGATCGCAGGGCTCTTGATGGGAACCTTTTATCCCTTCGTTTCAAAAGCGATGACGGTAGAAGATGCTTCAGGGCCTTACGCTGCGCTTCTCTTCTTCGCACTTGGCGTTGCTATCTGCGCTATCCCTGTGAACTATTTCTTTATGCGCTTTCCGCTTGATGGCCGGGAGCCCGCATCGATGCGAGGTTATTGGCAGGCAAGCGGTTCGTGGCACCTATGGGGTGTTCTCGGAGGAGTCATCTGGTGCACAGGCGCAATGGCCAATTTTGTAGCTTCGCGCGCCAACATTGTTGGACCTACGGTTTCTTATTCCATTGGACAGGGCGCCACCATGATCTCCGCCTGCTGGGGAGTGTTCGTCTGGCATGAATTCCGTACAGCTCCTGCACGTTCCAAAACCATTCTGAGATGGATGTTTGTGTTTTTCCTTTGCGGCTTGACGGCGGTTGCCTGCGCTCCGCTGTTTTCGTAAACCCCTTCATCGTTATTTTTTGAGGAGAGACACAATGTCGGCGCAAAAGCCTATTGTCGTGGTCGGCAGTATCAATACCGACCTGGTCGCGGTGACAAAACGAATGCCAGCTACAGGGGAGACGGTCATTGCATCCGACTTTCAAACCCACTCAGGAGGCAAAGGCGCGAATCAGGCCGTAGCTGTTGCACGGCTTGGATATCCAGTGCGACTCATAGGGCGACTGGGGAACGATGCGTTCGGTGATGAGTTGCGAACCCAGTTGCAAGACGCAGGTGTTGACATAACGGGTGTCTCGACGAGTGACAGTGTTTCTGGCGTTGCCTTAATCGTTGTTTCAGAAAGCGGCGATAACAGCATTCTGATAGCCCCAGGGGCAAATTCTAAAGTGACGCCAGCGGACCTTGACGCGAATATCTCCATCTTGCGAGGTGCGGGCATCGTCCTTACGCAGCTTGAAATACCTCTTGAAACGGTTGATCATCTGGCACGCATCTGCGCACGGGAGAATGTGCCTTTGATTCTTGATCCCGCTCCCGCGCTGGAATTGCCGCCGGATATCTTCCAACACATCGCATGGTTGACGCCCAACCAGACAGAGGCGGCTTTCTATCTGGGGGATGACGATTCCAAATCAAGTTCACTTCCACCTGCGGAAACAGCGAAAGTGTTTCTATCCAAGGGCTGCCACGGAGTTGTGTTGAAGATGGGAGCGAATGGAAGCTATCTGTCATCACAGGATGGCATTAACAAACAGGTTCCCGCGTTTCCAGCCAAAGCGGTGGATACCACAGCAGCGGGAGATGCGTTCAATGCGGGCTTCGCCACAGCGCTCATGCTGGGAAAGTCTCCTTTGGAGAGTGCAAGTTTTGCGGCTGCGGTTGCTGCTATCTCTGTGACGCGAAGAGGCGCTCAGCCCTCAATGCCCAGCATGGATGAGGTAGAGGCATTCATGGAAGCCGCAAGTGGCTTAGCCCAGCATTAGTTCTCTTTTGAATCACGCCAATGCTGCGATCCTCTTCTTTCGCACCGGCCAATAAACATCTTGAACCCATCTGCACGAAAGGAACTACGACATGAAAGCTCAACTTCGAACGATGTGGAGTGCCGCAGGTCTCTCTCTTCTTGCTGTTCTCTGCTCTGCCCAAGGCAATGCCCAGTTTGGAAATCCTCAAGGCCAGCTCATTCTCGCTCCACAATGTTTGGCGGGAGGGCCAATCATGCGGCCTGGGGCTACTGCATGTACTCCATCCACGCATCGGGATTGGCTTGCCGATAACATTCATTGGCGCACGGAACGCCGCATTCGTATCGGCTACGACGGATCGCGATACGGTCTGCCTCAGCTGCAATGGGCGCAGCACAGCTTTATCCAGCCTCAGATGATGGTGCATGACCGCTATTTGTACGATCCCGTCACGGGCAAATACACCGTCGATCGTTATCTTGATGACTTGCAGAAGCGTTATGGCGGCATTGATGCGGTGCTCGTCTGGGCGGTCTATCCAAACGTAGGCATCGACGACCGGAATCAACACGACATCACGCGCACAATGCCCGGTGGCACGGAAGGTCTGAAGCAGATGGTTGCAGACTTTCACAAACGCGGCGTGAAAGTTCTGTTTCCCATGATGATGTGGGATCAGGGGACGAGAGATCCGGGAACGGATTGGCCAACAGCCTTTGCACAATTCATGAAAGAGATCGATGCCGACGGCGTAAACGGTGACACGCAAGATGGCGTTCCGCTGGCGTTCTCACTTGCTGCTGAGAAGGCTGGACATCCTTTGGCGTTTGAACCGGAAAACGGGCCCAGCGACGAAGGTCTTGCATGGAACGTGCTGACATGGGGCCAATACCAGTACACATTTGCTCCCGGCGTCGACAGATACAGGTGGCTGGAACCGCGGCATCAGGTGAACATTCAGGGGCGGTGGGATCGCGATAAAACGAACGCTTTGCAGTACGCCTTCTTTAACGGTGAAGGCTGGGAAAGTTGGGAGAATGTCTGGGGTATCTGGAACGGAGTAACTCCGCGAGATGCTGAGGCAACGCGCCGCGTAGCAACGATTGAGCGCGCCGTAGCTCCGTATTTCGCGAGCGATGGATGGGAGCCGTACTATCCGACGTTGCGCTACGGTGTCTTTGCAAGCCGCTGGCCGCTGGCGGATCAGACCGTGTGGACCATCGTGAACCGTAATGAATATAACGTCGATGGAAATCAGATGACCATGCCCCATAAGCAAGGCATGCGCTACTTCGATCTCTATCACGGCGTAGAACTCAAGCCTGAAATTAAGGGCGATCAGGCGGTTCTTTCTTTCTCGACTGAAGCCCACGGCTACGGAGCGATCGCCACTACTAACGGAGAGTTGGATCCCAAGCTAAAAGAGCTGATGGGAAAGATGAAGGAGATGACTGCCAAGCCATTGTCCAGCTATTCGCACGAGTGGCACTTCCTGCCACAACAGATGGTGGAGATCGCATCTTCAACGCGCGCTTCCTCTGCACCCGAAGGAATGGTTCGCATCGACGGTGCTGACTATCTCTTCCGCGTACAAGGAATCGAGATTGAAGGCAGCGATGATGTTGGCGTTGATGTTCAGTACGGATGGGAAGATAGCCCACGCCGTTTTCATGAACACCCCATGCAGATCAAACCATTCTTCATGGACAAGTATCCGGTGACCAATGCGGAGTTCAAGAAGTTCATGGATGCCACGCATTATCAACCCAAAGACAGCCTCAATTTCCTGAAGGATTGGAAGAACGGTTCCTATCCCGAAGGATGGGCTAATAAGCCGGTCACTTGGGTATCGATGGAAGATGCTCGTGAATATGCCAAGTGGGCCGGCAAACGACTCCCACATGAGTGGGAGTGGCAGTACGCTGCGCAAGGCAATGATGGCCGCACATTTCCATGGGGCAACTGCGATTGGCTTGGAGGAGCGCGTGGCGGAGGTCCACTTGGCTGCCCTGCAGATCCTAAGGCCCTTGCGCCTGCCCTGGATAGCGGTCGCACACTGCCGCCTCCCAGCGATGTCGATTCACATCCTCAAGGAGCAAGCCCTTTCGGCGTGATGGATATGGTGGGCAACGTATGGCAGTGGACTGACGAGTATCAGGATGATCACACCCGCGCCGCTATTATTCGCGGCGGTAGCCACTATCGCGCAGCGGGTTCGCTCTGGTACTTCCCCGAAGCATACAGAAACGATCAGCATGGAAAGCTACTGTTAATGGCTCCAAGCATTGACCGTTCAGGCACGCTCGGCTTCCGCTGTGTGAAGGACGCACAGTGAAATAAACGCGAGCAAATCCTGATGCTCTACACAGTGAGCAGCTACTCGCTGGTAGGGAGTAGCTATAGAGCTGGATTTGAAGATGTTCTTCCGAAAGACCACAACTGGCCGTCGCAGGTCTACAAGACTGCGGCGGCCAGTTGTAGCTTTGGGCGAATTCTGGGCCTGTTCGATTTGTGCACTTCCACACGTTCCCTCGTGTAGCGCCCGCTATGTTTTCTGTACGCCCGAAAAGATAGCCTTTCTTCAGATTCAGTCTGCATAGTCTTACAATCGCAATTCCGGAGAATCAGCATCTATGGTTTCGATATCGTCCAGTGTCAATCTAGAAACCGCACCCGCGTACTGGTTTCTTAACTCTCTTCATCTTCTCTTGGCTCTAAATGAAACGGAAGAGGGTGCTTATTCTCTACTCCATCTCACCGCTCCACCTCAGTTCGAAACGCCCTACCACCTTCATCACGATGAAGACGAAGCGTTCTACATTCTTGACGGTGAGGTGACAGTCATTCGAGACGGAGAAGAGATCGTGGCTGGACCTGGAAGCTACATCTTCCTACCTCGCGGCGTACCCCACGGATTCAAGAGCAGCAGCGACAAAGATTCACACGTACTCATCCATGCAATTCCGGGCGGCAAGGTCGGGTTTGTCGCGATGATGCTAGCGATGGCCACCCCAATTCAAGATCGCCACAAATTGCCTGAGCCCACGCCCTCGGACTTCAAAAGGCTTGCAGAACTTTGTGAGCAGAACAAGATCAGCATCCTCGGTCCCCTTCCCAGCTGAAGGGAAACCGCTTCTAACAAGACCAAGCTTGGATCATGATGTCGTTGACGCGTGCCTAGTGCGAATACAGCACCGTCTTGGCATTCATGAATTCGTGCAGTCCCAATGAACCTAACTCTCGCCCATGACCTGACCGCTTGATGCCTCCGAAGGAAACCTCAGGCATAGACACCAAGATTTGATTGAACGCAGTCATCCCGGCTTCTATCTCACGAGCAAAACGTCCCTGTTCCGCAAAATCATTCGTCCACACCGAAGACCCGAGACCGTACGGAACATCATTCGCGATCTCAATTGCCTCATCAATATTTTCCGCTTTCAGGACAATTGCTATAGGTCCAAAGATCTCTTCTCGCATGAGAGAACTGTTGGTTGGCAAATCTACCAAAACTCCAGCAGATAGATAGGCCCCCCTGCCCTCAAGAACTTCGCCACCTACGAGGAGTCGCGCCCCCTCCTGCTTCGCTTTCTCAATCTGTTTCAAGATAAGATCGCGTTGCGCAAGGCTTGAAAGCGGCCCCATGTCAGTGTCCGGCTTCAGAGGGTCACCAGCCTTGACTGCTTTCATCGCGGAGACAAATCTCTCCAAGAACTCGTCATAGATATCCGCATGCACAATCATCCGCTTGCCACAGATGCAGGACTGACCAGTGTTTTGAATTCGCGCCTTCACTGCCTGGGGGACAGCTTCGTCAAGATTCGCAGAGGGCATTACGATGAAAGGGTCGGACCCACCTAGTTCAAGGACAACTTTTTTCAGCGCTCCACCAGCTTGAGCCCCTACCGCACAACCTGCTCTTTCGCTCCCAGTAAGAGTCACTGCTGCGACGCGATCGTCAGCGATCAAATCTGGAATCACTGATAGCTGAATTGGAAGATTCTGGAAAACTCCAGTCGGTGCCCCGGCCGTTTGAACCACCTCCTCAAGGAGTGCTGCGCAACCTTGAACATTAGGCGCATGCTTCAGCAACCCTACGTTGCCGGCCATAATTGTCGGAGCAATGAAACGGGCAACCTGCCAATAGGGGAAGTTCCAGGGCATGATCGCGAGTATGGCTCCGAGGGGAAGCCAGATTGTCTCAGCGGTCTTCCCGCTCGGTAATTTCGTTGTTGTGCTCTGCAGTAGTTCAACACCGTGTTGAGCGTAGTACCGAAATACAGCGGCACATTTTTCCGCTTCGGCAATCGCGGATGAGTAGGTCTTGCCCATCTCCGTCGTTGCCATCGCTGCCAGGCGATGCTTATTTGTCTCGAAATTGTCTGCAATCCTGGTGAGTAGTTCCTGCCGCTCCGTCATCAAGGATGTTCGCCAGGATTCGAAGGCAGAGGAAGCCAGCACAAGACGGTTCTCCAGTTCCACCAAATCGATTTCTTCGTACATTGCCACTTCGACGCCGGTAGCGGGATTGATGCTTGTGAACATGTTTCTCCTCTTCACACTTCGTCAAGATGGCTTTCGTAAATGCTGGCGTTGATCGTAGTTCGGATTTTATCTAGCTGGTTGAAGAAGTTATCCAAATTGTTAAGCGACTCGCACTCATCAAGACGTGCGAGTCGATTAATGGTACTCACACAGGAATCAATGGGTCACTGTGGTCTGCTGAGTGTTTTCGAACATTAGCAAGCTCATCGCATTGCCATCCAACTCAATCGCCATTACACGGTTTTTATCAATCGGGTAGTACGCGTACCCACTGGACATGATTAACGAGAGGGAGTTCAATCCGGTCAGTTGGAACAATCCTGAAGAGCTTTCTGTTCCAGTCACTCCAGTGTTGGAGTACGTATCGAACGGGGTTGGAGCAAAGCTCAAGAGATTCTGGTCCTGTGATGTGTAGTCGGTAAAGCCGCTTACATTGTCATTGCTGATAGTGACTGGGCCCACAGCTCCGAATGGTTGTTCGTACGTGGGACCATTCAAGAAGCCGACACCTGAGAGCGCATAAGTTCCCTCATAGTCGCTCAGACCGTTCTGCGCAAATGCCAGCCCGCTGGTTTCCTGAATGCTGTCCGCACCAATCTCCACTGCATTGCCGCTTCCGTCTAGGTAGAGAATGAACGTGAAGGTTGCGTTTGAAAATGCGTCCGGCACAATGTTGCTCACCACAACGCGACCTAAAGGGCTCACCGTGTATGCTGCGCCGGAGTAGATACCCCGTCCTGTGTTCGTAAGGTCATTCACAACCAGATGACCTGAGACCGAGCCGTCGCTGGCGAAGGTGTGATAACCACCGAACGTCACGGGGCCGTTGACATCTTGTCCGATCGTGCCATGTGCATAGGTCGTGTTGGCAACACTGGCCGTACTGAATTGGCCAGCATTTGATCCTTGCGCAAGCATGGTTCCACCGAGGTCTGCGTTCAAGCTGTCCGACTGGCTTTCCAGCACTTGAATTGTCTTGCCATCGAGTACATAACCGGTCAGTACGAAAGGCTTCACAACGCTCGAGTTCGGTGTCAGGCTGATCGAGATTCGTCCGTATTGATCAGGAGTGCTGACTGTGCCCGACGTAAAGCTCTGTCCTAACAGGACAAATGCACTTCCAGTGTTCTGGTTATCATTCGCATCGTTGAAATCGAAGATGCTGACGGTCGTATTGAGCACTCCGTTGTTGAAGTTCAAAATGCCGCCGACACTGAGCTGATTCTCATCCGAGGTGGAATCGACACCAGTCGTTGCAAATGCATATCCGCCAGTGGGTGTTGCCGTACTCGTTTGAAGATCCATCGATCCCGTTGCCGCGCCAAAGCTATCGAACTCTGACAGGATGAATCGTGTTGCTGAAACCTGAGTACCGCGCAATGTCAGAACACCGTTCACACCGATGTTTGGATCGGATGTAGCCAATACAAACTGCGTGTTGCCGTTAGTGAAGGTGATGCTCGAGCTCGCAGGAATTAATGGGTTTGAGCCGAGATTGTTGGAATCTGTATAGTCTTCCTCGCCACCTACGATCGCGCCGCTTTTGACTGTCAGGGCTCCGCCTACGTAGTAGGACATGTTGTTATCTTGCCCGGATAGGTGATAGACGTATGTGCCGTCAGCGATCTTCGGTGTGGATGGTGCTGCAATCGCTACGGTTGCACTAGCGGACTTGGTCTTATCCGTCACCGAAGTTGCCGTAATGGTTACCGTGGAAGCCGAAGGAACAGCACCCGGTGCAGAATACGTGGTCGATGCACCGTTTGTAGTGGTGGTCGGATTGAAGCTGCCACAGGATGAACTTCCACAACTTACGCTCCAGCTTACGCCGCCGTTTGCTGCGTCATTATTCACTGAAGCTGCAACGCCAGCGGTTCCGCCTGTCACCAATGACGATGGTGGAGCAGTCACAAATACCACATTAATCGGATTGGTTGGCGAGGGACCCGAGCCAGAACCGCCGGCGCTGCACCCTGCAAGTATGACGGCAGCAGCAGACGCAAATGCGACATGGAGTATCTTATTGAGATTCATTAGAGCGCTCCATTCTGCACGGACTGCGCCTGAGTGCGAATCTTTGTCCGGTGACGAAGAACGACGCCCCGGTCATTGCGAATCGTGAATGTTTCGTTATTCAAAACGAGCTGCTTGGCAAAGAGGTAGTTCTTGCCGTTTACGGTTTCCATCTTGCCCGTAACCTGCAGCTTGTTGCCTACAGAAATTTCGCGAATCGCCTTGGGAGCGTAGGGTCCCGCAGCAACGTCCAGTTGACCTTGAGCGGTACCCAGAATCAGGTGCAAACCTGCGGGACTGCCGGTCACGCCGTTGTTTATCACCTCTGTGACAAACGCCGTGGCGGTTACGTCGTTACCTGGTGTAGATGCGGCCCAATGTCCCGCAAATCTTCCGGTGTTATTACCGGTAGCAGAGCTTTGCGCAACGACACACATCGCGCAGAAAACCCATGCAATCAAAGCAAAAGCAACTCTCAGCTTCATGGTTAGAGCCTCTTCAGGAATATCGGGCTCAGATCAAGAAGTCACACTCGAAGAGCCCCAGCGAACAACACTGAGACTAAGCAAGAGAGATGCTCAAAGACATAGAGGTCATTACACGGTGTGACTGTGTGGTACTACATAGATCGCTGCCTGCGCCGGGTAGGGCCATTGAAAATATGAGAACCCATAGATGCGAGGGAGTTCTTGACCTAACTAATTTTCAATTTTTTCGATATGCATCGTCGCCATCTCTGCGGAACCACCACAACCGGAGTTTCAGCAGTTGCAGTTCAGAGGAAATTGAGTCTCCAGAATGCGGTCGAAACGCCCAACGGAACAATCTGACGGTGGTGACAAGAAAGCATTCCATCTTTGATGGGATCAGGTATCCCGCCAAAGTTCTCATATCCGTTCCGATGACACCGCGCAACAACTGGTGGCGATCAATAGATCATGGGCAAGGTCATATTTTTTCAAGCAGTACTGCCCAACTCCTAAGCTAAGATGTCCAGCACGAGGTTTGTCGCGATGAAGTTTGATGAACTTACAAAATCTGTCATCGCTCTTTGGAGCTTTCTTGCTTATCCCATAGGCGAGATCCTCGCTTTGAGCGGGATAGCTAGGGTTGTTTGGGGCCCTGGTCCGTTTCAACGGCTTAGCGGCTTTATAACAACCCATGCGTCCGTTGTGAACAATCCCCCGATGCACGCAATGATGGACACATATGGGATAACGAAATTGCTCCCAATTGTCTCTCTTGTGATCATCACCCTTTCCCTTTACCTCTTTAGTAGAGTCATTGCGACGACGATGAATATGCTTCCGCCGCAATTTTTGACTCGCTCACCACATATCCTCCAGGCCGTCGATGATGAAACGAAGTCGTTCCTGTGGATTGGGCTGCGCGCTAACGGAATCCATGAGCTTGAGTCACAGGTAGGCATTGTCGTAGAAGAAGCAAGAGCAAAGAAGAGCTGGATCGTCGAACAATATCTTACCTGGCCTGAGAAGCGTTTGGACGCAGCTCATTTCAGGTTCAGCTTCCTCAAGCTTCTAATTCTTTGGACTCTTATATGCGTTGTGTTTTCCCGACCGATGGCCGACGTACAACACACCCATGTTGGTTCAGCCCTCATGATCGTTACTGCTCTTCTCCTAGCCCTGATCACGCAGTTTCTGTTGATCATTCAGTATTCGGAGATGGCTTTGGCGGCAAAATTTCGAGTTGCAAGAGCATTGCTACAAAGCAAAGAAGACTTCGGGCCACCAGAGCTCTCCGCTATTCGAGAAAAGCAGACAGAAGTGGTTCTTGAATCCACCTTCGACCGCTGGTGGGGTTTCACCTACTTTGGCGACGGCATCATCTCCCATTGGAAGAACCGCAGGGAGCGGATTCACTGGGGGAAAGAGTATCAGGACACCGTAAGGAAACAACGACTCGCCAAGATCAAAGCTGCAGCGAACGTTCAGCAAGCTGAAAGTATAGATAAAGACTTCTCTCCTTAGGATCAGTCTGCGAGACTCGACGTGAACCGGAGAATCCAAATAAAGAGAACCTTGATCCTCCGAACCGTGACCTTCTCTATGCGGCAAGTGGCACGCGCTTGATGACTACAGCAGTCAGATCGTCCATCTGTTTTGTGCCTGCGGCGAAGTCTCTCACCGCATGATAGAGCTCAGCGATGATCTCTTCTGGAGCGAGATGACGCGCCTTGCGAACTGCGTGCTCTAGGCGCTCCAACCCGAACTGCTCACCTGATGCGTCTTCCCACTCGAAGAAGCCATCCGTAGCCAGCACTACCATATCCCCTTCATCCAGATGCAGCACGATGGGTTCGGCGGAGTTCAACTCTGGCAGTAGGCCGAGCGGAATCGCCTGCGCACCGAATTGGGCAAAGGTGTCTTGCGCCGATGAGTAAACGAACAACGGCCCATGCCCTGCCGATAGCAGTTCAACCTTCGCCTCCTCAGTCGAGCACACTGCCGCCACAAACGTCGCAAACTTTCCGGCTGGAAGGTCTTCGCCGAAGAAGCGATTGATGTGCTGCATGGCGTGCCCTACATCCGCATGTATGTCGAAACTTGATCGCGCATAAGCACGGCATAACGATGCGAGCAACGCAGGGCCTATTCCGTGCCCCGTCACATCCGCCAAAGTCACGACGACGCGTCCATCGCGTAGCGGCGTCCAGTCGAAGTAGTCGCCACCCGTTGCATCCGCTGGAAGGTTCCACCCACTGATCTCAAGTCCATTCACGGTCGGTCGTATCCGCGGTAACAGTGACTGTTGAATGGATCGCGCGATCTCCAGGTCATGTTCCACCTGCTTTAGCTGCCTCTCGACTTCTGCCTCATGCAATGCGGCTTCTACATGACTCCGGACCTCGCTGCTTACCATGCCGGCAATGAAGCCGCTTGCAAGTAGCACGGCTGCATAGAAAATTACGGCGGTCTCCGCAGCCGTATGTGCACGCAGCTCTTGTAAGTTGAGCCGCCACCCCAGATAACAGGCGCTCGCCAAAAAGCCGCATGCAGCTATGAAACCAAGCACCCGAGAGACCAGCGGATTGAGGCGTAGTACAGACAGCATGATGAGTGGAAACAATGCGAGCACCCAAGGTGTCGCCACAGCCCTATAGTCGACCGCCAGCAATGGACTGGAGAAGTAGGCCACGCCCAAAACCGGCACCGCGACCTCAGCCAGTATGTTGAACCACAGCAACCAATCCGAAAGATCCTGGCCCGTTTCAAGCGCCCTACCGACCTTGTGGAGTATCCACAACTCGTAAGCCACTACAACCAATAGAAACACCGCTCCCCATGGGCTCATGTGGGAGCTGAAGACTAGGACCCTCGCTATGATGGCGATGGCGAATATCAACAAAAAAGCAGTTACGCCGAGGATGCGGCGACGCTCACTGGCGAGAAGCGCTGTACGAAAAGCCCGCGATGCGATCTGCAGATCGTTCATGATCCCACTTATCTTGTGGATAGGCTTTGAAGATATTGTTCAGAGGAAAGATAAATCGACGGCGACGCATAGTAAAGAACAAAGCTCGGGCTTGTACTTTCGATGCATTTTCTAGAATGGTCCGGTTAATACTGACGTTGTGATCTCGCTCCTGCGATGACTAGAGTGCGAGGGATTCCTTCACATCATCATCCACCCCGCTCAGCTCTGCCAGCAGGCCCTTGTCGGATAGATCCATCGGCTTAGAGTTAGCCCAGTCGTGATGAAGCACGGATTCGATGCGTGTTACCAACGGTTTATCGTCAAGTGCAATGGCAAGTTCGCGGCGGCTGTCAAAGCTGCCTGGAGCCAGATTGATGGAACCGATGATGGCTCGCTTGCCGTCGGCGAGCAACAATTTGGCATGTAGTTTGAGATGACGCATCCGATGAACTTTCACACCGACATCATGCAAGATACGCAGACCGCTTACGCCTTCGACCAGCTTGTCTTTCTTAAGCGTGTGGGGGGCGCGAGCCATCAAATGAATCTTTACCCCGCGCTGCGAGGCGCGTACGAGGTGTTCGATGATAACGGGGTCCTGGTAGCGTTCGTTTTGCAACCACAAGGAATGCTTCGCGTCGTCAATGAGCTGCGCGAGTCGCTCGCGGCCATTGCCCACGCACCAGATTAAGCGCGAGCGGTCCCCTGCGAGAAATTCCGTCCGATGCCAGTCTGCCTCAAAACATTCGATGATTTCTGCAACCTCGTGACGATGGTGCGTTACCACAGCATAGTCGCGCGTGACGGTGAGGTTCTTCGTCTGCCAGTTCAACGATTCTACGAACGCTACCTCATCGTCTATGACCATGGACTTCTCATGAGTCAGGTCGTATGCAGGATTGCTATCAATAACATTCACTCCAGCATCAACGAGCATCTTTCTAGAAGCCTCGTTCTCTTTTTGCCCATTGCGGCGCGACGGGTTGAGCATGATGCGCACTTTTACTCCACGGCGATGTGCAGCAATTGTGCTGGCAAGTAGCTGCGGATCCGAGAAGATGAACATCTTGATACGAATGGAACTGCGAGCGCCTGCGATGGCATCAAGGATCGGCTGTGCGGAGTCATCGGGTAAAACAACTAGGGTACGGGACATTCGATATTCCTCGTCTGATCGATAGGAGACGATATCTCCGTTGCGGTTTCTGATGCCGCGTTGAACTGTACGTGATACAGCCCAGCATAGATACCGTTCCGGGATAATAACTCTTCGTGCGTTCCGCTTTCTGCGATAACGCCATTCGCAAGCACAAGGATCAGGTTGGCGTTGCGGATCGTGCTGAGTCGGTGTGCGATGGCGATAACGGTCTTGTCGCGCATGAGCTTCTCAAGCCCGTCGATGACGAGCTTTTCCGATTCCGTATCGAGCGCCGCGGTGGGTTCATCGAGCAACAGGATCGGGTTACGACGGATCATGACACGGGCGATACCGATGCGCTGGCGCTGGCCGCCCGAGAGTGTCGAGCCGCGTTCGCCGACAACAGTGTCATAGCCAAGTGGCATGCGCGTGATGAACTCATCCGCATTGGCAAGCTTCGCGGCCTCAATGGCATCATCACGCGTTGCTCCTGGGTGGCCGAAGAGGATATTGTCGAGAATCGTTCCTCGAAAGAGAATCGTCTCCTGCATAACGTAGCCGATTTGATTGCGGAGCCATGCGAGCTTGTACTTACGCACATCTTCACCATCGACGAGTAGCTCGCCCGAGCTAACGTCATAAAAGCGCGGCAACAGGCTCATCAACGTGGACTTGCCGCTGCCGGTCATGCCGACAACGCCGACAAAGTCGCCCGGCTTGATCGTGACGGAAACGTCCGACAGGACCTTTGTTTCCGCGTCATAGCCAAACGCCACGTGACGCATCTCAATCTCGCCGCGTAAGGATTCCGGCTCTATGCCATTTGGGTCATCGGGGATAGAGCCGTCTGCATCCAGAATGGCGCGCACACGCTCTGTACCAACAGAGACCTGTGCGATGGCGTTTGTGGTTGTTGCGAGATCCTTCACTGGCTTGAAGAAACGGCTGAGATAGGCAAGATAGACGGTGAGCGAGCCGATGCTCATTGAACCAGCGAGAATGAGGGCCGAACCGCGCCACAGAACAAGAGCAGTGCAGGCGGCGACAGTAATGCTTACCACCGGCGACAAGAGCGACTTTACGCTGCGAGCTTTCAACGCCGCATTGACTGCGGATTGGCTGACATCGGCAAGCATGCGTTCCTCGGTCTTTTCCTGACCGAAGGCCTCCACCACCTGCATGGATTGAAGGCCCTCCTGCACAACGGAGACAATCTCACTTTGCTGTTTGCGGACCTCGTGCGTAGCCGCCTTGACGGATTTCTTGAAACGAGAGACGAACAGCAGAAGGAACGGTGTGACCGCCAGCGCAATAAGCGTGAAATCCCAGTTCAGCCAGAACATAAGTCCAAGCATGCATACGATCGTGAGCATGTCGACCAGGATGTTCAGCGTTTGTGAAGATGCAAACCCCTGGATTGTCTGGATGTCCGTGGTAAGTGTGCTCAGGATGGAGCCCGTCTCGTGCGTACTGTAATAGCCGAGCGAAAGCCGCTGTAAGTGCGTATAGACCTTCAGTCGAAGGTCATACGCAACCCACTGACCAACGCTTTCGGTGTAGTAGTTATCGATGTAGGAAGCGACACTGCCGAGGATCGCGATCACAACAAACAAGATGGCGATAACGGCCGCGAAATGCATTGGATCGCCATGCGCGAAATGGTCGTACATGAACCTGGAAATGCCGGTCGGCTGGCCATGCTTTTTCACCACATCGTCGAGGATGATCTTCAACGGCCACGGCGCTGCCAGGCTCATGCCCGCTTCCACCAGCATGGCAAGGAAGATGACACACAGCGTGCGGCGGTAGGGTTGGATCAGGGCTCGGATGAACTTCAGCATGGTGCTTCCAGTTCCTTGGTTGACGTTATCGCTTTTGTCTGTGACTTCGCCGGGGAGACCCTCGGATAACAGCGTCAATCCCCGTCACAAACGAGTAACTCAAATCTTCTTCCGATAGTAGGGATTTTTAGGCGATAACTCCACGGAAAAGATATTGCGATCCGACTTAAGATCGCCCTCGCCATGTGTGATGGATTGATCGAACGGCTCCGCAGCACCAAGGACCAACTAACTGAACCCCGCCCCTGCTGGGTCACGAGCCGACAAATCGGATGCATTTGGGGGAAGCAGCTTACAACCACCCACGGGTGCGGGCGATGCGGGCGGCGTCAGTCCGATTGGCGGCGCCCAATTTGGCGATGGCTTCCGAGAGGTAGTTACGCACGGTTCCTTCGGACAGATGTAGCTCTGCGGCAATATCGGCAGAACTACGGCCATCGCCCGCTCTCTGCAGAATCTGCCGCTCGCGATCGGAGAGTGGATCTGCATCTGCGGACCATGCTTCAGCCGCGAGTGCGGGATCGACCGCACGCAGACCCGAGTGGACCCGACGGATGGCTTCAGCAAGTTCCGACGCAGGACGGTCTTTGAGCAGGTAGCCTCGTGCACCGGCGTCGAGAGCGCGGCGGAGATAGCCGGGACGCGCGAAGGTGGTGAGGATGATAACGCGGGATTGCGAGCCTGTGTCTTTCAGATGAGCTGCAAGTTCGAGACCAGTCATCTGCGGCATCTCAATGTCGGTGACAACGATGTCGGGATGGTGCTCGCGTTCGAGGCGTTGCGCTTCGCGGCCGTCGGCTGCCTGAGCTACGACGTGAATATCTCCTTCCAGTTCGAGGAGAGCAGCGAGGGCTCCGCGGAGCATCGTTTGATCTTCGGCAATTAGAACGCAGATGGTGTTTTCAGTCTTCATTGGGGAAGTTGTAGTTCGAGACGCGTACCGGTATCGCGGCTAAGAAGAAGTTGGCCGCCAAGTGACTCCACTCGTTCTCGCATGCCGCGAAGGCCATTACCTTCGCGCGCTTCAGCGTGTTGGCCGTCGTCTTCAATGATGAAGCGGCGCTGGCCGTTGCTGGTGACAAAGCGCAGGCGGCAGGTGTGTGCATGGGCATGTCGAACGATGTTGGTAACGGCTTCACGTAACGCCAATGCAAGGACGCTTTCTTCGGTTGCAGTGAGTTTGGTTTCCGTGGAATCGGCGGCTTCTACATGAAGTGTGACTCCTGCCGTGTTGAGGGTCTTGCGGGCGGCTTCAATCTCCGCGGCCAGGCCGCGGGCGCGATAGCCTCCAATGGCTTCTCGCACTTCGGCTAAGGCAGTACGAGCGGTGCGTTCCACCTCAGTGATTTCTTCCGTGGCGCGCTGCGGATTGGTGGCGATCAAGCGTCCAGCTAGTTCACTTTTCAACACGATGAGTGAGAGCGTGTGACCAAGAACATCGTGCAGATCGCGCGCGATGCGTTCGCGTTCTGCGACGGCGGCAAGTGCTTCAA
This sequence comes from Terriglobus roseus, assembly GCF_900102185.1. Lineage (NCBI taxonomy): Bacteria > Pseudomonadati > Acidobacteriota > Terriglobia > Terriglobales > Acidobacteriaceae > Terriglobus > Terriglobus roseus. The sequence goes on from NZ_LT629690.1 coordinate 2,619,133, forward strand.
TCTCTTCCTGCGCCATGCGAAGTTTCACGTTGGACTTGCGCTGCTTGGCGAAGAAATAATTGCTGCCGCCTACGATGAGTGTGAGGAGTGAACCCATCCAGCCGCTGATTGGGGAGACACGCCAGCCGATAGAGTGCAGCCAGTAGGTCTCGGCAAGCATAATGACGCACTCAAGAGCAACGAAGCCGAAGGTCAGGTAGGCGTTGTCGCAAACGAAAGGAAGAAAGGCAGCCGCGTAGATGAAAAAGGTGATGCCACCTGAGTTCCACGGCAGTGTGATGAGGCCGAGGGAGAAGATGATAGCCACCATCGCATAGCGTAGCTTCTGATCGCATGTGATTGCGTAGCGGTAGAAGGCGACAAGGAAGACCAGAAAGACGGCGAGTGTTCCGAGCCAGAGACGAAAGCTGGGGTTGAAAACAGGATCGATGAAAATAAAGGCGCTGTAGGCTATCCACACGAAGGTGGCTGCCTTATTGTCCATCGTTGGTCGCTTGGTCTTCTGATCTTCCATGTGGATTCCGGTTATGCATTGTCTGCGCGGCGCTGATAGGCGAGCCAGGTGATGCCAAGCATGATAAGCGTAAAGCCTAAAAGTCCGAGGATGTGCGTCATAAATGTGCCCTCTGACGGTGCGCCGAGCGTTGCGTACATCATCTGAGCAAGATGATACGTGGGGAAGACGGGCGCAATCACTTGCAGCGCGTGCGGCAGGAATTTGAGCGGTACCCAAAGGCCAGAGAGAAAACTCATGGGCAGGTAAACAAGGTTGGCAATGCCACCTGCTGCTGTCGGTGGAACAAGGAATGCCAGAGCCAGGCCGAGGCAGGAGAAAGGAACTGCGGCAAGCGCGGCAATGCCCATGATCCGCAGGTATTCCGAGAGCGTGATATGAACGTGACCGAAAGCGATGCCGAGAATGGTGAGGATGGACACGATGATCAGCGAGAAGGCCACGGCCATGCATCCTTTGGAGAGTACGTAGGCGAGTGGAGGCATGGGGCTTGCCTGCTTGAGTTCAAGCCAGCCTGCAGAGCGATCGAGTGCAACGCCCACGCCAATGCCAAAGATGGCTGCACCGAGCGACCCGAAGATGGAATAGCCGCCGAGCAGGTACTTGGTAACGTCGACTGCCCCAATGGTCTGATTGCGATTCATCATGAGGCCGAAGAGGCAATAAAACATGATGGGAAAGCCGACTGCCGAAAGCGAGAAGGCACGTGTGCGGAGAGCCCGCAGGACTTCGTACCGAATCTCCGTAAGAAAGACACGGAAGGCGCTTGGCGCAGATGCAGAGACGATGGGTAATGTAGCGGTGGTGGACATGGCTGGCTCCGTTAGTTGTGCGAGGTGAGGGCAAGGAAAGCGTCTTCCAGCGCGGGGCTTTCGACTTCAAGCGCGCTGAGGGATTGATCAAGCGCGAGCATTTCGCGCAGAGTGTCTTCGGGCTGCTCGCTGGTGATTTCAGTGAGTGAGCCAACGCGAACCACGGCGACGACGCCAGGCATCGCTTGCAGATGATCCGCGGTGAGGGTCGTGTTGCAGCGAATGATCTTAACGCTCTTTGCTGTAGTGGAACGGCTGCCGCTGCCCATCGACTTCACTTCGGCAGGTGTTCCTTCACAGATAACCTTGCCCTTGTTGATGACGATGATGCGATGCGCGAGAGCGTCTGCCTCTTCCAGATAATGCGTGGTGAGCAGTACAGTTTTACCGCGTGCGGCAAGCGCGCGAATCTCTGCCCACATGGTGCGGCGAGATTCGATGTCGAGGCCGACGGTGGGCTCGTCGAGGAAGATAAGATCGGGATCGCCTGCAAGTGCAATGGCGAAGAGGACACGCTGCTTCTGTCCGCCGGAAAGTTGGCCGAAGAAGCGGTCCTCAATACCCTCGAGTCCCGCTGCCTTCACTAAGGCGGCGTAAGACGCGGGGTTGGGGTAGTAGCCACGAAATATGTTGACGTGTTCGCGAACGCGCAGCATCTCAGGAGCGCGGCCTACTTGCAACATCACGCCAGTCCGAAGGCGTGTGTGCGGATCACGCGGGTCTGCACCGAAGATCCCAACGCTACCGGAGGTGGGCGCGGTGAGGCCCATCATGAGCTTGACGGCGGTAGACTTCCCCGCGCCGTTGGGGCCAAGCAGAGCGATGATTTCCCCTCTGTGCAGATCAAGCGAGAGGCCATCGAGCGCGGTAACGCCGTTCTTGTAGCGCTTGGTGATGTTGTTTAGTGATGCGACGGTTTCCACTGCAACAGGCATTGGGGACTCCTCAGAAACGTCCTGACTACGAGACTGAGTATGGAAGCCCTGCGGCAGTGATTTGAGTGCAGTGTGTCAGGAATCGGTTATGACGTTTGTCATGCTGGGAGGGCAGTTGATGAGAGGACCGGTGATCGGCAATGATCGAACCTCGATGAGTGCATTCGGTAACGCACTCATCGAGGTTCGTTTTAGCTACTGGTGCGGCTCCGGGTGGCCGAACGTATAGAGCGTGTTGTCGAAGGTTGGGATGAACAACTCACTTTCGTTAAAAGCCATTTGCCCCGTACTCACAAAAGAGGTCATTGCACCTCCGCTATCCCACAAAGGCTTTCCAGTGAGCGCGTCCAGAGCGTAAAGGGTCGCATGTGTACCCTTCGTTGGAGGCTTTCCGTTCGTATGGCTTCGATCCGCCCCCGTAGCAAGTGCGAACACAACACCGCCAACGACGATAGGCCGTCCTGGCGACGCCATGTCCGCGGACTTCCAAACTTCGGTGAGCGTTGGCTTGCCGCCCTCTTCTGCCATTTTGTAGGCGTGGACTGCGCCGCTGTTCTTTGTGATATCGGTAGCCAAAAGCCAGTGCGCGCCCTTTTCATCGTCGAAGGTGGCAAGTGCGGTTGGCGTGAAGCTCGTAGTGATCGAAATGGGCGTTGAGGCTCCTCCAGACGCATCCAGCAACACAATGCTTCCACTTTTCGTTCCCGCAGCCACCCACTCCGCGGTTTTCCCAGTGATAACAACCGGCGTCGAAGACAATGGCACGTCAGCGACCTTTGTACTTTCAAGCATCTTGGGTTTAAGGGCGAAGAGTGCGGAGTCGGTGGAGACAAACAGGGTTCCCTCTTTATTGAAGGCAGGGGCGCCTAGAATGTTTCCACCTTGAGACTTCCAGGTACCTTCTGGAGTCATGTCCTTCGTCTTTACATCAAGCGCATACATCGTGTTCGGCGAAGAGCCACAACCCGGCATAGTGGCGGCGTAGAGCGTATCCTGCACCACAATCAAGTCAGATGGCGCACTTCCCGGTGGAAGAAATGCAACGGGCTTGAACACTTCTTTACCGGAGTCAAACGTAATTGCATGGGCCATGCCATCACTGGTAACGAGGAATATCGGCACAGAGAAACGGATGCCCGGCGGAAGTTGCTGCGCGGGAGCAGCAACTCGTTGACCTGGACCTCCGGCGCCTAACTGACCACCCATCGCAGCAGAGAGTGGTATGCCTTCGTGCGGTTTGCCAGTAACCGTGTGATACCCAACCGAGGGACGAGGCATGCGTGGCGGAATGGGTGTCAAAGAGGACAGCTTGCCAATCGATGAGCCCCACGATGCGCACGTCGGCGCCTTGGAGGCCGTTCCATAGTGCTTGCTCCAGAAAGGAACTCCGAGATCGTAGTCCACGGTGTAGATCGAATCAGGACCGCCAACTACAGTCAGGGCTTTGAAGCCGCGATAACCGATATACGTTGAGATCAAGATCGGCTCGGCTGCCTTCCCTGCCGTATTGTCCATCGTGACCTTCCATAACAACTTGAATGCGTCAGGCTTCACCATCTTCGCGGGCGTGACCTGTGGATCGGAGCGAACCCAGGATGTTCTTTGTGGGTCTCCGGCAGAAGTGGTCCAATCCGGCCCGCCACGTTGTGCACTAGCGGAGGATGCCATTAGTGTTACGGCGATAATGCCGATCGTTGGAAGAGAGATTCTGGTCACGTTCATTGGCCGACTCCAAACGCATAGACGTTGCCGTCGTAGGTGGGTAGATACACCTTGCCGTTTGCGGCAGATATGCCACTGAAATGACTCCACCCCGTTATCTGATTGCCACTCGTCCAGAGTTGCTTTCCGGTCGTAGCATCAAGTGCTAGCAGCACGGCATGACGTCCACCAGCGATACGCATCGTAGACTGTGCCGATACAGGACCGGCAGCAGGCACCGGCGGTTGTGGTTCCGGAGTTTCGTTCCAGGCGCGATCGATGTGAGATTGCCGCGTGTCCTCGCCGCTGCCGTAGACGAACATTACCCCGTTGGCGATGAGGGCTTCATCGGCCATGTCAATGTCGACCGACAGCCATTGCGGAGCGAGCGCCCACTTGCCATCTCGCTCTTCAACTTTGAAGGCTGCCACACCACCATTCGTCGGGCGACTGAATTCCTTAGGCGCATGGAATCGCTTGGAGACTGGACCGTTGAATGGCACCGCAATCCAAGGAACACCTGCCGAGTCCTTCCAAACACTCAGGGCTCCCCAAACTCCCGTTCCTGCGTAGTTCGGCTCATCATTGCAGATCAGACCGGTATCCGCGAGATCGGTGCGATGGTCATCGCCACCGAAGTTGTCCCGATCAAGCAACCAGACACGGCATTCTTTACTGGTGCCGATCAGAAGCTTCTTGCCTTTGTATTCAAATGCGACCGGAGTAGTGTTCACATCCAGGTCGCGCTTAAAAAGAAATGCGGCGTTCGGAGGCGAGAAATAATCCGTCAGTTTTAACTCGCCCTTGCCATCAATCTGAGCGGCAACGATCCCATTACCGAGACGACCATTTTCCGCATCCCACAGCCCGTCACCTGTCCCCATGTAGACGACACCTTCTGGACTCACAGGCGTTCCGCGGCGTCCCCAAAGTCCGCCACCGCTCGGCAGAAACAGGCTGGTGACGTGTGTATCAAGGTTGTAGGAATAAATGCCATTGATGAGGCCCCCACATCCCTGCGCGGTGCTCGTGTAGATAACATTTTTGAAAATGTTCAGGGCATAGGGCTTGCCGTTGGGTGGCATAAACTTCTCAACCGGTTCAGCATCCGTTCCATCGGCCGGATTGATCGTATGCAGCCGACCATCCCAGGAGATGGCGTAGACCTTGTAGGTTCCTGGTCCAGTCTTCAGCATGGCAGGAACCGCCGTCTGACCACCGGGGCACAGAGTGGCAGCAGGACGCCCGCCCGTCGGATTAGGACTCTTGAAGTTGATATGCCATAAGGTCTGACCATTCTTGGCATCCAGTCCAAACAAGTCATCGGAAGCACCAGCAAAAATGGCAACTTCCTTCTTCCCCGCAGGTGTATCCACGCTGTCTGCAATCAAAGGCGGAAAGAGGTTCGTCATTTCATGTGGCTTGCTGTCCAAATGGACCTTCCAAACCAGCTTCATGCCGCTGACGTTGGTCAGATTGAAGGACTTGTCATCCTTAAGCCAACCCGTTCGGGAGCTATCGACGCCCTCAGTCAAGTAATCAACAGACCATGCCGCGCTAAATGTCGCTAGCAACATTGCCCCCACTGCTAAGAACTTCTTACGGTGCTCCATAACGAAGCCTCCTTCGGTCCCTTACCGAGCCCATCTGTGTGCTTCCAGCCCGATATTTTGAGACGTTTCATCTACTCAATAAAGCGAACATCTACAACGGTTCCCACGACGGTACAGGGTGGGTGATAGAGATGCTTTTAAGAGGAGCTTATCGTCGCGCCGCCAAACTACAGCCAGCGAGATAAAACCGTCAAGTCGTAAATTAAGTGGGGCCAAGATGGCGCGGCCCGTGGTTTCATCGATCTCCCCCGCACATGCGAAACAAGACTCCTTGAGAATTTCTATGCGCAATTGCTAGAATTCCCCGCATTATGACCAACCACACGGCCCGCGTTGTTCGACGTTGCGCATACCTCGGATTTGTATTTTTCCTGACGGGCGCTCACGCGCAACAGATGGCCGACGGTCCTGATAAGGACCTCTTCGTGAAAACTTGTTCCAAGTGCCATGAGATTGAACGAGTCCTCTCGAAGCGCCAGGACAAGAGCGGCTGGCAGGACACCGTCACCAAGATGCAGGGGTATGGCTTGGTCGCAGACGACTCTGATCTGAAACGTATCATCGACTATCTGGCGGTTAATCTACCAGCAGAAACGATGCTCAAACTCAACATCAACACAGCGACTCGAATCGATTTCGAGTCGACGCTATCTGTAAAACGATCTGTCGCCATAGCCATCATCGAGTATCGAGATAAGAATGGTGGCTTCAAGTCCGTGGAAGAGCTAAAGAAGGTGCCCGGCGTAGATGCCGACGTGGTGGACGCAAAGAAAAACGGGCTTACCCTCTAGGTGAATAAGTCCATTTCATCGCGAAGCTTATCACGCCCGGTGCGGGAACCAAACGTAGCCTTCGCCTCCACCGCGGTTGTGAATAAGCTTCACTGCAGCTGCGGAGCTGGCGGCGCGGATGCGGGTGACGCAGCTGCATGCGCCGGTGATGGCAGCTTGATCATCGCGACCGCATTGGGATCGTCTCTCAACTTCAGGTACAGCGTCGCACCATCGGAAGGCGTCGGTACCGCAAGCTCACCCTGCGCATAGCCTGTTGGCACATCCGCTGTTTTGGCAAAGTCTTTGCCCGCTCCAAACGTCTGCACCAGGAATAGATTCTTACCATCCACTGTGCACGTCGGTGCATCAGCACCCGTGCATTTCACATCGCTGATCTCCGGTGTACGCACCAGAACACCCAGTCGTATCCAATCGCCCGTGGTCCCATCCGCTGTTATTGGCCGAATCGCGAGTGGCCCGAATGCTGACTGCCCAAATGCTTTTAGCGGATCCAGGGTCGCAATCGCTGTGTGCTGATCCTGTAGCACCAGGTTGTTCTCTGCGAGCGACAAAGTCGTCTTAAAGCTCTCCTTATCGGTTGCCACCTCAATCTTCTGCGTGGAGGGAAACGCATCCTTCGTCGTGACCACGAATGTGAGCTTGCCATGGAGTGGAATTTCATCCTTGCCACTCAGCATCACTGGTAGCGTTCCGCCTTCCTGCGCCGGAGTCGCATTCATCGACACCAGCGTCAGTCCCGGCCTCGCTTCTGACGCCGCCACCTTCACTGGCAACACGCGTCCATCCTTCAGCTTCGCCTTCGCCTCCTCGCCATCCTTCGGCGTCACGCCTGCTTTCGCCTCCAGATGCATCGTCGCGTCATTGCTGCCCGCGGTTGGCGTAAACGTCTGCCCATCTAACTCCAGCGAAACCACACTGCCCAGCCCCTTGCCCGTAAGCTCCGCCGTCTGATCACCCGCATGAATCCTGATGGCATCCAGCCGAATCTCCGCGTTATACGCCGTCAGTGGCACGCGTTCCTCATTGGCATCACCAAACTGCTTAATCCCCAGCGAATATCCGCCCGGTTCCACATTCTTCAGCGATACATTCAGCGCCAGCGTATTCTTCTGCGGCTTGCCGCCATCGCCCTTTGCTTGCTCGTACTTCACATCCACATCTTTGGCGTCCTTCGCTCCCTGCGCAGGGTTCAGTGCGATGTGCTCCACGCAAGCAGTTCCATTTCCAGTGAGAGTCAGCTTGCTGTCCTGGCCTGCCATCAACTGTGGATTTCCAACCACCTTCCAGTCCTTGCCATTCACTTGCTGCAGCGTCACAGTGGGTCCCTGAAAATGATCAAATCCCCAGAACCCCGTGATCGTTCCTGTGATCGTCAGGTCTGTGTCCGAACCCAGCTTGCCTTCCAGCTTGATCGCGTCATTCGCACTCGTATCATCCAGTGGTCTCCGTGTACTCTGCGCGGCCAACACCAACCCGCCCTGCTCGGCATCGGCCTGTAGCGGAAGATCCATAGCATCGCCTGTACGATTCAGGTGCAGCACCAGGTCGCGCGCCAGTGCCGTCGAATATACCAACGGAGCACCTTCAATCTGCATCACCATCTTCGGATTCTTCAAACACGGAACCACATCCGTATTCGTCACCTTTAATGGAGGCAGCTTCGCAGCCTGTACAGCAGGCAGCGCAATCACAACCACCGATTTCGGATTAATGAATGACACCGGTGCGTTGAGCTTCAGATTCAGTGCCGTACCATCTGGAGTCGCAAGTGCAGGGATGTACTGATACTGTGCCGTACGCAACGAACTCACAATGTGAATCGCATCCATCACCACACCCACATACGCGGAATACAACCCCGCGCCCGCCTGCGGTGTATAGGAAGCATTGGCTGCCAAATCCTGTGCGGTGCCTGATGAAATTGTCTCCGTCACGCCCATCGAGTGCCCATCGTTCAGCAGCAACGGAGCCGTACCTTGAGTCAGACACGTCACCTGTTGCGACACCGGCTGTTTGAAGCAATCTGGATTCGGCTTCAGTCCCAGTGTCGTCGCCAGCTTCGATGACTGATCTGAAATCACCTTGGCGTCTTTCGAATCCACCTTCTTCATCGCGTCCAGATAACGCTGTACTCGCTGCTGCTCAAACGATGCCTCATTCAGCTCAGCATCCGCGCGAATAAACAGCCCAGGACGCCCGCGCACCGCACCACGCAGCGTCTTAAAATCCCCGCCCGTCTCGGGTGCAATAAACATCAACGCCTGCTCCGCGCCCTCCGGCACAACAATGGTCGTGCCTTCCCGCGTCTTCTTGTCCCAGGTGTCAATCTCGTGGAACCAATCCTCAGGCGGCTCATTGGTGGTTCCGCGCAGAAACGCAACGATCAGCAATAGATGATTCGACTGTGTCGAAGGCAGATCGGCTTTGACGAAGAGTTTGTCGCCCGCCTGAAGATTCGGCACCTGTGCAATTGGCAGCGTTACACTTCCACGCTGCACATGCACATCCACCTTAGGGCCAGCCAGATCGAACTTCACAGGATCGTCTGCCCACGAGCGCGTAAGCACTCCTCCCAAAACCATCAATCCAGCTGTGAGGCAAGCCACACGAATCGCACGCTTCATTGCCATCTACCCTGAGTCAGTTACTCGACATTAGTAGATGCCCGTAATTCCGCCGCCGTTGTGCCGCCGTTGCACGTCGAAACTTGGCCCGATGGTTCTGTAATTCTTGTGAATGTGAGGGATGCACCCTCCAGCAACTTTTGGCAATATAACTTGCCCAGCCGCAGCCTCGTCCTAATGCCTGGCAAAGGTTCGCAATCTGGACGCGTACGTTGGAATCTTCGGCTGCCAAACCGGCCATGCAAACTCCATAAATTCTTGGGGTGTCCAAGGGGATATCATTCCATCGCTTCAGAAGGATTTGTCGGAACTGGCAAATCTCTATCTGTTAATGCGCGAAAAGCATCAAAATGCCTTCACATGAACTCAGAAAAATGATTGAAAAGAGGAAAAGGATAAGAGTTCGGATGGTTTTGCGAATCGCACTGGATAAGGCATACGGACAGCCGCGAGTGCTAGCGACTCAAGAATTTTCGTCTTTTACCGATCCCGGCGGCGAAACGTTTGCTGCTCAATCGCGAAAAGATCTTCCCTTTTCAGGCTGACCAGTCTCGCTGTAGATGAGTGCAAGATCGTGGCGTGCTCCCTTGACGAAGCCGGATGACGGGGATTGTTGCCTGCTAACGATCGTATATCCCGCAAGAGTGTGCGGCTCAGCGTCACGATAGCGATGTTCTGCGATAAAGACGCGGCCCAGCTTGATCTGCGCGATTCCAATGTTGATATTGTCCGCGGAAAGCGACTTCTCGTAGTTGTGGATGACTTCCTCAAAAAGGTGTTCCGGCTCGGCGTAGCGATTTTCGTGAAGTAGTACTCCCGCCAGATTGGAAACAGCGATGGCTACCCGATAGTCGTTCGCGCCGTAGGCCAAGCGGTAGATATCGGCCGTTCGCCTATAGTCATCCTCGGCAACCTGAAAGTGTTTCTTGTAGCCTTCGACCCCAGCCAATGAATTCAATACGAACGCAACGTGTGGACTTGTGTCTCCATATACGGTTTCTTGAGTATGTAGAGCTTTCTTGAGAAGCGTTTCAGCCTCAAGGTAATTGTTTTCGTAAATCAGGGTGCTAGCCAGAGAAGTCTCGACGACTGCCGTCTTAGGGTTGTCTTCTCCATACCAGGTTTGATCGATATGGAGGGCCTGACGTCCATGTCCCTCAGCGTCACCATATCGTCCCCACATCTCCTCCACTTGGCTAAGATTCTGCAGGTCTTCTGCAATTCTCGGATGGTTCGCCGGATACCACCCACTATCAAGCTTTAAAAGCCGATTGGTTATTGCCGCTGCCTGCGTATAGTGGCCAAGATATAGATGTGCCGTCGAAAGGTTAGAGAGCGTGTTGGACAGTTCAGAGGCTGACTGTTGGGGTGCCTCTAACGCTGCAGCTTGCTCCAGCGCTTCGACCGCCAGAGTATATTTGCCACGGTTGACGAGTACCTGTCCAAGAGCCGTGAGCGCTCTTGCCTGCGCCGCAGCTTGCAGGGGACTTTTGCCGCTGACCAGGTTGAGGGCCCGGCGAACAAGTTGTTCAGCTTCATCCGGCTTGCCCCGTTCTGAGCGTAGGAGCCCTTGAACCATCAATGTTTCCGCCAGCGCGACGTCATCAGTTTCGGATTGTTGAAGCGATAGCGCAGACTGCAACATAGCTTCGGCGCGGTCTAATTTGCCGAGCTTCATGTACATGGTGCCGAGTGTGTAGTAAAGCTCAGCCTGCACGGCTGGCTCTGTGCTGAGGGTATGAGCTGCCGGAGAACCTCTGTCCAGTAGCGTGACGACCTTAAGGTCTTGTCCTGGTCCGGCTTCCTTGTCGTCGCCTTCAAACAGATTGAAGATAAAGCGCTGTATTTGTTGAGCCCGTTCCGCTTGGACAAGAGCTGCCGTGCGAGCTCGAGCGAGACGCCAAGTAAAGAAAGCTGTCGATCCCACGATCAGTATCAGGGCAGCGCCTGCGGCCAAAACTGCATTGCGATTACGTCGAATAAATTTCTTTGCCCGGTAGAGTGCGCCTTCCGGACGTGCCTCCAACGGTTCCGCGTACGTGTAGTGATCGATGTCGCGGATGAGTGCCTCGACCGACGGGTACCGTTGAGAGGGATCTGCATGAACAGCTTTGAGGCAGAGCAAATCGAGATCGGCCCACGCGTCTCTGCCAAACCCCGCGACAGCTGATGGGTATGGAGTAGAGTTCTTTTTCAGAACAGAGACGATTGACGACGGATGTGTAATCGTCGTTCCCTCAGCGGTACCGGCCGACTCAGGAAACGAAACCCCTGTCAGCATTTCGTAGAAGATGACCCCTAGGGAATAGATATCGTTGGAGGCCGCGACAATTCCCTGCTCTTTCCATTCGGGAGCGGCGTATCGCAGCGACATGAATCGAAGTTGCGGTGCAGTCGCTTGGCCATCATCGTTCACGCTCTGCAGCTCCCGGGAAATGCCAAAGTCAAGGAGCTTGGGGGTTCCATCGGGCTGAACAAGGATATTGGAGGGCTTGAGGTCCCGATGAACAATCAGCTGCTGGTGGGCGTGTAGCACTGCTTCGCAGATACGCCGGAAGAGTTCAATCAACTCAAGAGGAGTACGGGCATCTTGGCGACAGTAGGAGGTGAATGAAATTCCTCTCACATACTCCATTACCAGCCACGGGGTCCCATCGGACAAAGTCCCCGCGTCATACATGTGCGCTATATATGGATGATTGAGTTTCGCCAGATTTCGGACCTCGCTAGCAAATCGTTCGCGCCGGACTGGCGAGAGCGCAGCGTGCAGGAGAAATTTCATAGCGACTTCATTGCCCGCATCGGTTCGTTCCGCAAGCCAGACAACTCCCATGCCTCCCTCGCCCAGATATTCCTTAAGCTGATAGGGGCCGATCAATAGAGAATTGTTGAGGTCGGATGAGGCGTCAAAGATTTCAGCCACCACTTGCTGAATGTCTGTATTGAGAAGAGCGTCCTGATTCCCATCCGAGGAAAGCATGGAAACAGCCTGTTCGAATAACTCGAAATCATTTCCGCACGCATGGAGCAGGTAGTCGCGCCGTTCTGCCGCCTGGAGATCCACGGCGGTGAGAAAAACAGTCTGAAGGCGGTCCCAACGGACTTTATCCATCGAGTTCAGCGCTCGAACTGCCGCCAACAGCCAAACTAAGCCATGCTTTGGCTACTCTCCAGTCCCTCTCTATAGAGGATTCAGACAAGTTGAGGCTCGTGGCCGCTTCGGGTACGCTCATTCCCAGAAAGTAACGGCACTCGACAACCGTCGCCTGGCGAGGATTCCACTGTTGGAGCTTTGTGAGTGCCCGGTCAAGATCAAGCAGTTGAACGGAGCGAGGGTAGGTGCGCCCTGAAAGGTCATCCAACTCCGTGAAAATGATCTCGCCTGAGCCACCTCGTTTGAGTGCGTGACGCTTTCTTGCGCCATCGACGAGAACCTGCCGCATGGCATGAGCCGCCAAGGCGATGAACTCTGGTTGAGGAAGCGCCGCGAGTCCTCCTGAGTCCTTAAGCTTCAGCCAGGCTTCATGTACCAGAGTGCCAGTGCGCTGAGTGGCGCCCGGGTCTCTTCTGCGGATCGAGGAAGCTACCCGCCAGAGCTTTTCATAAAGCTCACTAAAGAGATCATCCAGCTCGCGGCGCCCCATGGCTGCATGTCCCTCTGATTGCGATGTACTGCCCTCTTCGAGGTTTTCTGCCGACACAGTGAAGGGTTTTGTCTCCGGATCACGCATTACCATATGTAACCCAAAACAGATTTAAGGATTGCCGGATTGTACCAAGTGATCCGGGGAGAAATCTTTAATTTCGTCGCGCTCCATCTGTCGACGAGATAAACGCACCTGCTTTAACCAAACCTCTTCTTCCACTAAGGATAAAAATGACCAGACAATTTAAATTCGTCGATCATCTTTCAAATACCTGCACCGTTGTGGCAGGGACCATCGTTCTGACACTTTCCATCGTGAGTGCAACCGGCAATGCCCAGACGGCTCCCAAAATACAAGAACCTGAATATGCAAATTCCTTCTTCCGGAGTGAGGCAGATGGGACGTTGATCCCCTTGGAGCGCAAACCCGTAACCATCGGAATGAAGACAAAGGCGCTTGGATTCGGCGGCGCGGATGCAACGTACCAAATTCAGGAAGAGCATTCACCAGTTCGGGTGAAGGCGGGCACGCCTTTGAATCTTGTGGTGCGGCTTGAAAAGCAGGATGTCGACCCTGCAACGCAGGTTCTTCTTTACACTCTGAAAATCGAAAAGGGACAGCGCAAGCTTCTGATCAATGGCGTCGGAGCCTTTGGCATTCACTCTAAAAGTGACCTAGCGACCAAACAATCGCAGTTGACCTTTCTGAAATACGGTCAGGCGTCTCTGAAGATTGAGCCCCAGACTCCCCTGTCTCCTGGGGAGTATGCCGTTGTGGTGCAGTCGCAGAATCCGCAAATAACCGCATACTGCTTCGGCGTCGATGCTGCAAACTGAAGCAGTTTCGATCCGGTGATCATCCTGACTCCCACACAGCAATCGTGTGCGAGTTAAGAATCTTTCCAGTCACCGCGGCTGAAATTGAAAACGCGGTAGGTGCTCCCAATTTTGGGAATCTTCGATCATCGGATTTCAAGCAACAGCTAACTTTAATGAGTCCGAAGATGAACAGAAAAGAGACGAGGGGATGAAGGCATTTTGTGACGAAGATATGGCACAATCTGCGGCATGGTTTCCAAACATCTTGCCAATTGGAGATGTTCTTATGTCGATTTTGGTAGCACTGAAGTTGTTTTCCCGGATCGCTCTTGGTTCTCTTGATAGCGTTCTATCGACACGAAAAGCAATCCGGCTTCGACACGGTGTTTCGCGTCCCATGTATCGGAAGGCTGGACTCGCGCTGGTCGTCGTGCTTCTAGCAGGCGGCGCTATGGATATCGTGGCGCAGAGTTCCTATAACCAGATCACTGGTCCGCGGAACGAGGATCACCCGACCTGGCATGATCTTCCATCCATCGAATGGCAAGACGGAAGCTGGTACGCCACTGCCTCGGGAAATGAAGCCAGGATCATTCTGGGTGAACACGACGGAGCCAAGGATTGCCAGAGCTTTGGCTGCGTGGGTGAGGCTCCACGGCATTCTCGAACCTTTCTCAGCCACGCTGTTACTGGGAAATATGTTCTCTACCAATTTTTGGACAACCCACCCGGTGGCCCCGTAGTCACCATCAATACTGAAGAGAAGTGGATTCGGATCGGTCGCAACGACCGCCAAAGACAACCGCTAACTGACGAGTTGAAAACACAGTACAAATACCTTCTGGACGAAGGCGAGAAGATACTCCAGGAAGCAGCAAGACAGTACGCCGAGAAGAGCTTCAAGGTCGCGATTGCGAACCCGCTGCCTGCGACGCATACGGTTACTAAGGCTGGCCCTGCCCCCAACAACCCGCCAATGACGAAGGCGGCCTCGAATCCGCCAGTCAGAGGCACTGCGGATAGAGAAACTCAGATCCAGACAAACTCCGAACCACCTGCAATGGCTGCTTCCAACGGCGCCGTGCATTGGTTGAAAAAAGATGTCGACGATTTCCGTCTGGGCCCTACGACAACATTAACCGCTGCATCCTCGGTAGGAGGTGGATTCAATTTAACCGCCAAGTGTCTTGTCTACAAAAAGCAATTTTTGGCAATGGGAACTATCTCTGTGTCAGGCATACCCATCGAAATTCAACTACTCAACCCGCGTGTTCAATATGCGCTCTACGATGAACCCGGAAGTATCGATGCAAAGATCACACCTTTCTTTGGTACCGCAAATGTCACTGGCACTGTCACTCAAGGACACAAAGCATCTGAGGCATGGATAAGAATCGACACGAATCCGGCGAAGAAGAATGGATACGGAGATTCCCGGAAGATTGTTGTGGCATTCCCCGGCATGCCCCAATTTGACGATCCAACTATGCAGAAAAACTATGAAAAATCGAGGAAAGACCTTGGGGAACTAGGGAGCTTCTTTGACCCTCTTACCCAGGCCAACCAAACTCTCTACTTCCTCCCTGATCTTGAAAAGGCTTCTACACTGCGCATTCAGCTTTCGCTTACAGACGGAAATCAGCCCATTCTGTCAGCCGATCTGAATGACCCGATTCTCCGAGAATTTGTTCTGGACTGTTCCACCAGAAAAGATAAAGCGACGCGGGATGCGGAGATGAAAGCAGCACTCGATAGAGAGGCTGCGGAGAAGGCGAAAGAGGCCGAGCGAGAGGCCGCCGTGAAAGCAAAGCAAGCCGAGCTCCAGAAACGGCAAGCACAGGCATTCTTCCGTGGAACAGCAGCGGATTTCGACAAGAGGCTGCCACAGGCGGTTGCCGCTGCAATCCAGCGGGAAGGAATCACGGGATATGACTACTCGAAAGAAACGAGCAAGTTGATCAAGATCATGAATGCGTGCGAAGCACCCCCGGATAACCCGGATAAGTCAAAGCTGCGCAACATCTCCGATCTATCAAATGGCATAGTGCCCAATGGGCAGATGCACATGAGGGTGAACATCAACGCTCATAATGTCGACTACGACAAACGTGACCAAGATCAGCGAAAGTATTTCGAAAAGAAAGGGATTATTCATCCTGAAGAAAAGGTGCAATGCGAATTTACAGTCGACTTCGGATACAACCTCATCCTGACTGGAAGAATTGAGAAGCGCTGATCCGCCCCCCCTACGCCGACTTGTCGCAAATAATGAACACTCGTTGCGTGCCCTATCGATTTTGCACCAACCGCCGAATCTCGCGATGAGATCTGTAACTGCAGAGCCTTATTTTGTCTGTGGGGCTGGCAACGGCGACACGTCCCAGCGAATAGGGTATGGAGCAAGCCCGGCTTCAGCTAAGTCTCTACCCAATGTCGACCGGCTCCAACGGAAATCTTGGATCTGTGATGGTCTTCACCCGTCAATGCGCTGCGGCAGCTGGAACGAGTTGATCCTCGAAAAGGCCCAGGTTGTGGAATTGAAAATTTTTCGGCGGTCTTGGCGTAGAGGGGACAGCCGAAGTACTTAACGTGTCGCCTCACCTGTCATGCGCGACTGGAAGATGGCTTGAGCGTGGCTCATGACGGAACTCAGCGCCTAGCTAGAGGCGCTACAGGACTAGGCAATCATATAGATATCCCATCGATGTATCTGAAGAGCGCGTCTAGAGGCAGATGTATCAAAATTCATCAAAAGTGATATTCGGAGCTGGAACACGGAACTCTGCCAACATCTTCAATGTTGCTTTCATCATCATCGGTGGTCCACATAAGTAGTACTCAATGGCCGCTGGTTGCTCGTGTGTTTGAAGATAGTGCTCTCGCACGACATCATGGATAAAACCATGAAGCCCCTTCCACTCTTCCCCATCCACCGGCGACGATAATGCCGGAAGAAACCTGAAGTTGGAATGCATCTTCTCCAAGCCACGGAAGTAGTCTTCGTAAAACATTTCCTGCCGTGATCGCGCACCGTACCAGAAACTGATGCGGCGTGGTGACCGCTCAGTTTCCAACAAATGTGAGAGATGGGCACGAAGGGGAGCCATACCAGCACCACCACCGATGTACACCATTTCTTTCAACGTGGGTCGAATATGAAAGTCGCCAAAAGGCCCTGTTGCATCCACGGTGTCGCCAGGCCGCAGGCTGAACAAATAGCTTGAACCAATACCCGGACTGCATGCCTGTCCTGGCGGCGGTGTTGCAATGCGGACATTAAAACGCAGTTCCTTTTCAAGCGATGGGTTGCTGGCAACGGAATAGTTGTTGCGACGCTCGATGCCATTCCGATTCGACACAACGTGATCAAACACATGCTGCGCGCGCCACACACTCGCGTAAGGTTCCGCCACATCAAACTCCGAAAAACGGATCTCGTCGTACGCCGGAATATGAATCTGTAAGTAATCACCAGGAGAAAATTTCTGCATGCTCACGGGAGACTCTGGGACCAGAACAAGTTCTTTAATGAACGTGGCAGCGTTCTGATTGCTCACAACTCGAAGTCGCAGCATATCTTCGTCGCGACCTTTTGCTTGATCGGTCTCTGCGACATGAATATGAATAAACCCATCGCGCTCTTCTGACGTATATTTGGCGGTCCCGCGGCAGATCGGTGCTCGTGCCGGAGATCCGTCCTGCAGGTGAAACCGTCCGTTGTGTTTTGGACATTCAACAATATTGCCCTTCACCAGCCCGCCCGCCAGATGTACGTTGCCATGCGTACACATGCCATCAAGAACATGCACGCGGCCCTGCTCGTCACGGCATACAGCAAACGTCTTGCGCCCATAATCAAAGCGGATCACATCATCGCGCATTACATCTGTCGAGGCACAAGCTGCTATCCAGCCATCCTGACCTGTGTCCGCACTCGCGCGGTCATGCGTACAGACAGCTATCACCTTTCGTTCAGGAAGTACTCGTTTCACATGAAACGCGGGGTCGCTCATCTGCCTCCACACCGCTGGCACAATCTCTCTCCAAGCCCTGTAAAGACTGGGATAAGGCGGAGGACAGTCACTCTGAATGAGCGCGTGCAGCCGCGGCAGTTGATGAAACGGCACCAGTGGATACATGTGGTGCTCAATGTGGTAGTTCATGTTCCAGTACAGGAATCGGTTCAGTGGATTCATATATACCGTCCTGCAATTCAGACGGTGATCCAATACATTTTCCGCAAGGCCAGCGTGCTGGGTAACGCTGTACATCACCATCAACCATGCTCCGAAGAAGTTCACAAACCCAATCAGAAACAACGGCAATAGAGAATGTAGTGTGACTGCGAAGGCAATCACTGCGATATACATCGCCAGATGAATGCGAGCCGTTCGGTACACCGTCCCAAACTCAGAAGCCGGAATGAACGTCTTCTCATCCTCTGACATTCGACCAACCGCATGCCGGATGATCGATACAAAGTATTTTGAATACGCGCCAAACGATACGAACTTCTTCAGAATGGCCACAGGATCCGGCGGTCGGGGAACGCTGATCTCAGGATCGCGGCCGACGATAATCGTGTCGCTGTGATGGCGCGTATGGCTCCAGCGCCACACAGTCGCTTCTCGCAGCACCATGAACGACGACACTTGGTACAGCACATTGTTCATCCAGTCGGTACGAAATGCTGTGCCATGTCCGGACTCATGCCAACGCGAATCGGAAGACCCTGCATAAAGCGCGGCGTATGCCAGATATGGAAGGATTGCCCACCATGTACCCCACAAGCGATACGTGAGATATGCCAAGCCTCCAATCATTCCGAACCACAACAACGAATCTCGTAGCGCCGGCCCATCCCGTCGCTCTAGTAGAGCGCGAAGCTCGTCACGCGGAACTGGGCTCTGATACCAGTCAGCTTCCGCGAGGCCTCTTTCAATAGCCAGCTTTGCGTTCACACCGGTCAGACTGTAATCCAAGTGTGGCTTCGGCGATGACACCATCGTGCTCATGCCATCTCTCGTTTCTGCGCAGCATCCCATGCTTCACGCGCGAGGCGGACAAGCTCGTTGGTCTGGCCGCTGCGAGAAAATGTTTCAGCACAATCCTCATCAAGATATGCGTATGGAGGCGGTCCCAACTCCGGCTCAAATATCAGCACAGCATCCTGCGGAGCATCGCTTAACCACGCGGCCATCGCTTGTTGCCATATGCTCTTTGTGAAGCCCACCGCATCGACATGTGCAGTCGAAACCTGTATCTGCTGCCCATTCGAGATGCGCCCATGGATCAACTTAGTAGCCTGCAAAAGCGGAGCCAGTGCAGCATAAAATTCTGTTGCGTTGCCGCCTAGCGTCTCACCCGCAACCAGGTAGTGAGAAACATCCAATGCAATTCGGACGTGCGGACGTTGTTGCATGAGCATGCGTGTGCGATGTAAGTCCTGCGTAAGCCGTCCACGATGTGTCTCCAACACCAGGGGGAGATTGAATCGCTCCGACAAGGCATAGGCTTCATCCACCATCCGTAACGCATCTTCATCTTTAAGATAGGCATGACCAAGATGGAGATTCATCGCAACTGCGCCAAGTTCGACGGCGCGCTGGAAAAATACCGTTGCCTCTTGCACCGTGGAGGCCCATCCTTGCGCGATCAAAGTAAGCGGCATGCGTTTCAGGATGGAACGGAGCGGCGCCATGCGCTCGTCTCGCAAGCCGGCTTCCAAATACTCAAACCCGGATGCACAGGCTCGTTCAAGCGATTCTTCAATGGACTGCTCTCGCTCCTGCAGTGCCCAGTAGGACTGCGCGAAGGCTAAACGAGGAGAGGCCTGGTTCGCATTGCGGAAAAGATATCGCTGATGTGCCACGACATTAGCCTAGTATTCAAGGCTGATTGAGAAAACCAGATAATCTCTATCTTTCGCATTGGGAAAATCAATAAGCGTTTAACTGCCAGATTCAGCGCAAAATCGCTGTATCCGCTGCGCCAAACGTCGTGTAGCAGGCGGCTGTGCTTCCCATTGCAGACAGGCGAGCAGTAACTCCCGATGCATCGGGAATCCGCGCACCTTCTTCGCACAGAGCCCTTTTCCCGCAGCACCGGCAACACAACAATCCGGCAACAACGCAACTCCCATGCCAGCGAGCACAACGCTCTTCACAGCTTCCATGTTCTCCATCTCCATGGCAATCCGCGGCTTAATCTGCATCTGGTCCAGATAGTGTTGTTGCACGGTTCTCATCGCTGTTCCGGGTAGATGTGAAATGAACGGCAAACCGTCAAGATCGCGAGGCGCAAGTATCTGCTTCGTGCTGAGTGGATGAGTCTCCGGCAGGACCACAACAAGATTTTCCTGAAGCAGTGGAACCGTCTGAACCTGAGACAGAGCTGCCGAAGGACTCATCACAACAGCAAGATCAAGCGTCTGGTCCAAAAGTCCCCGAAGCAACACTTCTGTTGTGGCAGTGCTTACCTGAATTTCAATCTGCGAGTACTTTTCACGATAGTCACGCAACACATTCGGCAACACATACACCAGTGTCGTTGCGCCAACACCAAATCGAATGGTTCCTCGCTGCGTCGTGGAATATTCGCGGACAGCGAGTTCCGCATTCTTCATCTCTGAGAGGATCCGCTCCGCATACGCAAGCAGTACCTTCCCAGCAGGCGACAGCGAGACGCGACGTGTGCCACGGATAAACAATACGCAGCCGAGCTCCGCCTCCAACTGCTTAATGTGAAGCGAGATGGTCGACTGCGAAAGAAGCAGCGAGCGACCTGCCTCAGTAAACGAACCAGAGGCGGCTACCGCCTGAAAGACACGCAGATGATGAAAATCGGTCACGCCGGATACTCTACCGCTTTTTTCACCGTCAGAATATGGAAGACAAGCAATGCGACCGCATACGCCATACCAGCTACTAAAAAGACGACTGTGTAATCGCCATGCGATGCCTGCAGCATCCATCCAGTGAACTTCTGAAACACTACGCCGCCAAACGCACCTGCCGCGCCTGCAATCCCAACCGAAGATGACAGCGTTGCCGCGGGAAAGCAATCTGCATTCGCGGCAAACAGGTTCGCCGCCCAAGCCTGATGGGCCGCCGTAAGCACACTGAACAATGCCACGATCTCAGTAAGTGTTTGCAGTCTGGTTGCCAACATCAATAGCAAGGCACAAGCTGCGCACACTGCCAGAATGGCTTTTCGCGCAGACAACACATCCCAACCTCGACGGATCAGGTAGCCTGCACTCCATCCCCCCACAAGGGCACCCAGAGACGACACACAATAAATGACCGCCAACGGTACACCAATCTCTGCTACAGAAAGCTGAAACCTTTGTTGAAGAAACTTCGGCAACCAGAAAAGGTAAAGCCACCACACCGGATCCGTCATGGCCTTCACCAAAATGAACGCCCACATCACACGGAGCTTCAACAAATCGCTCCAGCGCGCACTTGTGGACGCCTCTACAATCGCTACCGACCGTGAAGTTCCCCCGCCGCCCAGCCGTAACAAGCGTTGATATGGAAACGCCAACCACAACAACAACCACACAAACCCAAGCGCACCAACACCCCAAAATGCATAGCGCCAGGAGTGATATCGGTACAGGATGAAAGCAATGAAACCAGGCGCAGCAAGTGCTGCCAGGTTCGAACCAGAATTGAAGATACCTGTCGCAAGCGCGCGTTCTTCCGGCTCAAACCATTCTGAAATGGCACGGATAGCTGCAGGAAAATTTCCACTCTCTGCAAATCCCAGACAGAGTCTTGCAAAGAAAAACCCTATGACACTGCCTGCTACGGAGTGCGAGATCGCAGCCAGTGTCCACAAAAACACAAAGATCGCATAGCCAGCCTTTGTGCCGATCCAGTCCACGATTCGTCCGGCAACAATGTAGCCAATGCCATACGCCAGCGTGAATGCCAACACAATGTTGCCGTAGCTCTCTTCACTCCACTTAAATTCAAGATCAAGCGTATGCGCCAGAATGCCAAGCGCAGAGCGATCCATGTAATTGATGCCCGTGGCCAGAAACAACAGGCCCACAACCAGCCATCGATAACGATTCTTCACAGACTCTTCGGGAGACGCACTCTCCATCAAAACGTATTCTCCCTATCCTGCAGCCATCCGCAATTGTTTCAGCCTTCGCGATATCCCAATTCGGCAATCAACTTCCTCATATAAGCAAAGCTCTTCAGCGTATCCGGCATGGGGTCGTTCTCGTGGTTCTCCAGCTCAAGGTCAACATAGTAGGGGTACTCGATCTCTGCCAGCGCTCGGAATATCTGCCGCGTAGGCATCACACCGTCGCCCATCGCAACGGCCTCTGCCTTCTCGTCTGCCGACGTTAGGTCACGCACATGCAGGTCAAACAACCGCTTCCCCGCCATTCGTATCGCAGCAACTGGATCCACGCCAATGCGCAGCGTATGTCCCACGTCTATGCAATATCCAATGCGATGATCCAGCGGCTCAATTGCCTTCTGCACATCAAAAGGAGATGGCCACTCGATATCGTGCGGACCGTGATTATGCAGCCCCATGCGGATGTCATACTCCTTTACAAACCGCTCTACCCGCGGCAACACAGCATGTGTCGGAGCTCCTACGAAACTCTTCACGCCAGCGGCCCTCAGATACTCAAACTTGGGCCGAACATCCTCATCGGTATCCACGCGAAAGTAAATCGCACCCGCGTCCGTCAGCTGTATCCCTGCCTCACGATAGTGCGCTGCAAGCCGCGGTACATCTGCTAACGGAGTCATGGGCAGGTGTATGTCCTTGACGTTCAGGTACGGACACTTCAGCTGATGCATGAACTGAATCACCTGGTCTGGTCCAAACTTACGAAAGCCGTAACTGCAAACTCCAAGGCGAATCACAGGCTTACCAGTTGCTGCTGCCATCCGGCCATATGTAAGACTTCCTGCCGCAAGTGCGCCCATCTTCAAGACATCACGACGAGTCATACCGGTATCGTTAGACATGCGCCCACTCCCCGCGTGCAATAGGTGCGGCCAACAGGCTGTTGGCGCGGTTACTATTTACGAACAATTCTGTCTCAGGATTCCAATGCAGCTTCTCACCGGTCTGACAAGCAATCAGTCCGATCTGCGAAATGCTGATATCGCGATGTCCCGTCTCAATCGGAATCATTGTCGGACGGTGCTCGCGTATCGCAGCAATGAAATCATTCTTATCCCATAGATTCTGCGAGAAATTCTCCTCGCCCTTCTCTGGTTCCAGCGTTACGAGTTCTGGCTTGCTGCTTGTCATCACGCCAGGATAGTTTTCTATCTTCAACCATGCCTCGCTGCCGTGATAGGTAATGGACGGGATGCTTGTGGGAGTCTGTTCGCAAGTCATTTCAAGGTCATTGGCATACCGGTAGGTCACCTTAAAATTAATCATGGTATCCCACAAGGCATTCGGAAATTCGCCGTGCCCTTCAACCTCAACTGGGCCAGAATCCTCTGACCGATTAGCCCACTGCACCATGTCAAAATAATGCGCGCCCCAGTTGCTGATCATCCCTTGCGCATAGGTATTGAGACGCATCCAGTTGGGCCGCATCTTCGTCTGTTGACGATCATGCACACGCTTCTCGGTGTATGGCACCACAGGCGCAGGGCCAAGCCACATCTGGTAATCCAATTCAGACGGCACAGGCATATCCGGAGCATCCACAACTGGAGTCGGATCAGACGGGAAAGTAATCTCTATCCTTTGCAGCTTGCCAATATGTCCATTGCGGATTAGTTCCACCGCATGGTTCTGCTTCCGTACACTACGAAACTCACTATCTGTACGAGCAACCACTCCCGATGCCTTCACGACATCGGCAAGTGCGCGCCCTTGCTGCACACTTAGGCTCAAAGGCTTTTCCAGAGCGAAGTTCTTCTTCGCCTTAGCAGCCATTGTGCCCATGGTCGTATGCCAATGGTCCGGCACTGAAATCATCAAGGCATCCACATCCTTGTGATGAATCACATCGCGAAAATCCGCCGTTTGCGTGCAGCCGTTATAGCTGCTCTTACCATCGCGCTTTGCATAAAACTCATTCACAAACTTCTGTGCTTCTGCCATACGCCAGCGGTCTGTATCGCATACCGTCACCACCTGCACGCCCGGCACAGCGAGCATCTGTGGCAGGTTAGAACCAAATGCCTGCCGTCCTGTACCAATAAAGCCTACGTTGATGCGGCCACTCGGCCCTTGAGCTCCAAGAACACGCGAAGGCACAATGGCTGCGGAAGCAGCATACGCAGCGGAATGCATAAGAAATGTTCGACGATCCATGGCGTCTCCTTACGGCAATTGCTTCAGCTTCAAGTTGCGAAACGCAACATTATGGCCGTGGTCCTGCAAAAGGATGTGCCCGGAATGAATCGCTGCAAAATTGGGATAAGCGTGGAATTTGCTTTTCGCAACGCCTTCCTGAAACGCTGCCGACGTGCGTTCTACGTCAATCACTTTCTTCCCATCCAGCCAATGTTCGATATGGTTTCCGCGCACGCGAATACGAGACGTATGCCACATCCCCACTGACGTATCACCCTTGTTTGGTGCCACAACGTCATAGATAGCCGCAGTCTTCTTCGTCGGGTCAAGAGGCTTGCCCATGTAGATGTAGTGCGCGTCGTCAATGATCTGGTACTCGTATCCAGGTTGCGATCCCTGCGGTTTAGGCTGACGCTCTTCCACGAAATACTTCACACCACTGTTGCCGCCCGCTCCAAGCTTCCAGTCAAAGACCATTTCGAAGTTCGAGTAGGTCTTCCGCGTAACAATATCGCCACCATCGCCCGCCTCCATACCCGCCGAGAACTCGCCACGTAACTCTCCATCATGAATCGCCCACCCATGCGACGGCAGTGCATCCATGTAGGCACCACGCCACTGCGACAACTGCTTACCATCGAACAATAACGTCCAGCCGTCTTTCTTCTCGGCGTCCGTAAGTGTGTTGGCGGCTTGCGCCATCATGACCGTGGATGTGGCCAGCATCAGCATGGCCCATAGGGCCCGTCGAAACATCATTCATCATCTCCATCGCCCTCTCCATTCACTCTCGGAAAACCTGTAGCATCGAAGGCACGCGAATTCTACCCGCCTCAGCAACGATTGACGAAGTTCGAAATCCTCATCCTGGCTATCGACATTCTCAATAGATCCAAACGGCAACAATTCTGACGCTTGAGCCGAGCCGCATCCCTGGCTATTTCGCGAAACATTGCTCTGATAACAGACGTCCCTAGAGTTGTTCGATCGAGCCGAGGGCGCACAAATCCTAGGGTGTCGGAATGGATAGAACAAACTTTCGATGAATCGGCCCGGATTTAAAGGTAGATTGAATCATCACCAGAAGTCGTTTGCAGGTTGGGCTGAATGAAGGCAGTACAGGGCGAGATTACGCAACTGCTCATCAAGTGGAAAGATGGCGAACCTCAGGCATTTGAAGAGTTGATGCCGCTGGTTTATCCGCACCTCCGAGAAGTCGCGGCGGCTTATATTCGGCGCGAACGGACACCTGGATTGATGCAGGCGACAGCGCTGGTTCACGAGCTCTATTTGAGGTTGTTGAGTGAGAATCGGGCGGCGTTGGAAGACCGTGTGCATTTCTACACGTTTTCCGCCAAGGTTATGCGCCTCATTCTGATTGACCATGCCAGAGGTAACAAAGCTCAACGTCGCGGAGGTGGTCTGCAACATGTGCCATTGAGTGATGACATGCTCTGGGTGGATGTCGGTAGTCCAGAGATTCTCCAACTCTCCATCGCGTTAGAGGAACTGCAGCTGGTGGATGCTTACAAAGTACAGCTCGTCGAGTTGCGGTTCTTTCTCGGTTGCACAGCAGAAGAGACGGCAAGCTTGTTGCAGGTGTCAAAGGCGACGGTTGATCGCGATCTGCGCTTTGTGAAGGCATGGTTGTATCGCCGTCTATATCCGGAGAACGTAACGGCCCCAGTCTCGAAGTGATTCACTGTTGTACCGTTTTACGCAGACTGCAATGTAGAGCTTGTAGAAAATGCTTCACATAAGAGGCCAATGGATAATTCTGCCGAGTGGTTGCTGCGCACGGAAACGATCTTCCACGAAATCATCGGAATTGGCGAGCCAGAACGTAGCACTGTTCTTGAGGAGCGCTGCGGCGACGATGCCGCCCTGCTTAAAGAAATACGCTCGTTGGTGATCGCCTACGAGGCAGAAGAGTGCTACCAGAGAGAGGCTGCTGAGGCAGAACAACCGGTCGCAGGTGAGCCGCACAGAATTGGCCCATACGCCATGGATAAGCTCCTGGGTCGAGGCGGCATGGGTGCCGTGTATCTGGCTCATCGGGTAGATGGCCAGTTCCAGCAACAAGTCGCTATCAAGATAATCGACTTGCCCCTTGCAACCGATCTCTTCCGCGACAGATTTCGCACGGAACGCCAGATACTTGCTGGCCTGTCCCACCCGTATATTGCGCGCTTGCTGGATGGAGGCGTGAGTCCGGATGGTGAGCTGTACCTTGCGATGGAGTACATCGAAGGCGTTTCGATCACGCAATACTGCGAAGCGCATTCGCTGAACGTCAGTCAAAGACTCGCGCTGTTTCACAAGGTCTGCGAGGCGGTTCAGTACGCGCATCAGAACCTGATTGTGCATCGCGACCTGAAACCAGACAACATCCTGGTGGACGCTGATGGCCACCCGCATCTGCTGGATTTCGGCACGGCCAAGATCCTGACGCCATTGGCGAACACTGAGAGAGATCTGACGCAGGCCGGATTTCAGACGTTTACCCCGCGCTACGCCAGCCCGGAGCAGGTGCTGGGACAACCCATCACGATTGCTTCCGACATCTATTCTCTTGGTGTTCTACTTTACATTCTGCTCACCGGCGTTCCTCCCTATGAACTAAATGAATTCAGCACGGAAGAGATGGTGCGAGTGATCTGTGGGCATGAGCCACGGAGGCCCAGCGCGGTCGGCACTTTGGGCAAGCTCGATGCGGATGTAGACAGTATCGTCTTGAAGGCGCTGCGCAAGGAACCACAAGAACGCTATGCGACGGTGGACCAGATGGCCGCGGATGTGCAGGCGTATCTGGAACAAAGACCTGTCCAGGCTCGACGTGGAAACAGAAGCTATCTTGTAGGTAAGTTCGTCCGTCGCAATAAGCTTGCAATTGGAGCGGCCAGTCTGCTGTTTGCTAGCGTGATCGCGGGCGTTGCGGGAGTGGCATGGCAGTCTCGCAACGCCAATATGCAACGCCGCAAGGCAGAATCTCGATCTGAGGATCTGCGCCAGCTCAGCGCCAGTCTCTTGTCTGAATTGGATGATGCAATCAAGGAACTGCCAGGATCAACGTCCGCACAAAAGCTGCTGGTAACACGTGTGTTGGAGCATCTTGATCGTATGTCAGCGGATGGCGCCGACGACCAGTTGACGCAGCTCGATGTGGCAGATGGCTACACGAGGATCGGCAATCTACAGGGCAATCAGTATGACCAGAACATCGGCGATGCCGTAGGTGGCCTTGCAAGTCTTGATAAGGCCGTGGTGATTACGGAAAAGCTCAAGACGTTGCATCCCAATGATCCGGCTGTGCAGCATGCCTACGGATTGGCAGAGCAGTCACGAGGAGAGGTCCTGTTCGGTATGGGACGTCTTAAGGAATCAGTTGAGTCCCTACGTCGTGCCAGCACGACCTTTGGCGATCTGGCGCTTGCACCCAAAGCGACATCGTTGCAGATGAGCGAAGCTGCGACTGCTTATGGTGGGTTGGGAGACGTGTTGGGACAAACAGGGCGCTTAAGTCTGGGAGATTCACAGGGTGCTCGGGACGCCTATCGTGCTTCGCTTCGCTTTCAACAGAGCGCTCTTCAGGCTGATCCGCACTCTGCGCGTGCGCGACGCAGCCTTCCCATTTCGATGATGAAGATTGGCAACACAGAATTTGACCGCGATCCGTGGGTAGCCAAGGAGCAATACCAAGCCAGCCTGCAGGCAATGGAGAACTATCCTGCCGAGTTGAAAAAGGGGTTTGCCTACACGCGTACGTACGGAGGAATCGCACGCAAGTATGCAGCGGCACAGGCGGAAACCGGCGACTATGCTGGCTCTATCAAGACAATCGAAACATACCGGCCCGCGATGGCTGCGTACGTTAAGGCCGACCCGACAGATGATCGAGCCCTGGCGGACCTGAATGCCTTCATGGAAAATGAAGCCGGTTCCTACGAATCGCTGATGAATCCGTTGCTCAATCCGGTCGATGCAAATCGCCCAGAGTATCGAGCACATGCGATTGCTCTATTGGAACAAACGGATGTGAACTACTCGATTTTGATGAAGCGGAACCCGCATGACGAAACATCGAAGGGAGCTCAGGCAGATGTCCAAGTGCGCCTCGGCGTGCTGGAGCAGGCAAATGGACAGCGGGCGCAAGGGGCAGCCAAAGTAGAGCAAGGCCTGGGAACATTGCATGAGTTGGTGCAGCCTGCCAACGCTCCTGTGTTCCTTCTGGATCAGATTTCTACGGATCTGCTTCGGATCAAGCCCCTTTCACAACCAGATCCGCAGGCGGAGATTCAGTACGCGCTGCGAGCCGTTGCACTGAACGGGCAGAAGCCGATATATCGTCTCACTCTGGCGCAGTCCTATCGCTCTGTCGGCGATGTGGACAAGGCACATGACGCTGCTCGGGCAGGTTTGTCACTGCTCGCTCCGGCACGCCCAGGCGAAGGAACGACGCGCACCCGGCGTCTTCTGGAAGCTGAATTGAAGTAGCCAGTCTCAACGGGAAAATAATCTCGAAAAAATTCGAAAGCGGTGAGTCATTGTTTGGCTTGCTTCCGCACCTCTCAGTAGCCGACGCATAGCAGTTTCTGCAAGAGCGGCGAGAACTCCAAGAGGTGCTCCATGCTTTCTGCCCGGGTCCGTCCCACTTTCCATGCCATCGTTCTCTCAATTGGTCTTCTCATCAGCCTCTTTGTGCTGAGCCTGCCGGCGTATGCACAGCCGAAGTTGACCACGCTTTCTTCCAATCTGAACGACACCTGGGAAGGTGCTATTCAGGCCAGCGATGGCAACTTCTACACCACGTCCATCATCACCATGCGGGTCTCAACGCCCTATTCCTGCGAAGACAATCCTGCCGACACCTGCAGCTACATCACCAAGATCAAGCCCGATGGCACAGCCACCATCTTCCACACCTTTCATGAGGTAGACGGCCAGAACAACGTAGACGGCATGTCGCCGAACCCCATCATTGAAGCCAGCGATGGCAACTTCTATGGCTCTGCGCTGATCGGCGGCGCTGGAGGCATCGGCACGATCTTCAAGATCACTCCTGCAGGAACCTTCAGCGTGATCTTTACGTTTACTCACGCGTATACGAACGGTATTGAAACCAGCCTTCCGTATGGGGGTTATCCTGGTCCGCTCGTCGAAGGCAGTGACGGTTTCCTTTATGGCACAACGCAAATTGGTGGCCCGGTCGGCACTGACTACGGAACGATCTTTAAGGTAAGCAAGACGGGCGCAATGACCGTTCTTCATGAGTTTCCGGGCTCCCGAGTAGGCGATGCCCGCAATTTCCCTGACGGCCTGCTTCCCATCTCGCTCATCCAGGGCGCGGACGGAAACTTCTACGGCACCACACTGCAGTCTCCCCAGGATTCCAAAGGAAACTTCCTCGGTCTGGGTACTATATTCTCCATCTCCTCCACAGGATCCTTCACCACTCTGCACAACCTGGCCATTGATGGCAGCGAGGGGACACAGCCCTTCGGCCCACTCACACAAGGCCCTGATGGCAGTTTTTACGGAACGAATAAGGCCTTCGGGTATACCGGTACGCCCGATGCCCAACTCCCTGCACCGCTTGATACCTACAAAACCAACGGCAACTTTTACAAGATCTCCAACACCGGCAATTTTCAGGTTCTGTACAACTTCACCGGTCAGGCTGACGGTCGAGACCCCAGCCCTTACCTCACCCTGGGTAGCGACGGAAACTTTTATGGCGCTACGCGCTATGCGGGCAGCAACACTGGCTGCGCCCCCTTCTCTGGTTGTGGCGTTCTGTTCCAGATGCAGCCTTCCGGTACGGAAACCGTGCTCTACAGCTTCCTCGGCACGAAGGACTCCGGCATCCCCTACGGTCCACTCGTACAAGCGAACGACGGCAGCTTCTATGGCACCAACGAACTCGGTCTCACCGGAACAGAGAACTACGTCCCTGGCTCGTTTTTCAATCTCGCTCTCAAGCCTGCTCTGAAGGGGCCCATCCAGATCACCTTCTCGCCCACCACTGTCAACGCGAATCAACCCGTCACCTTGAAGTGGTCGGTATCAAACGCCTACTCAACGACAGCTCAACAGTGCCACGCCTCAGTGCTCGGTATGCCTGCCGGGTCCGGCGCATGGAGTGGACCGCAGTATGGTGCAGCCACCAGCTCAGGCTTCGGTGGCAGTGCAACCCTCACCCCCACCCAGGAAGGCACGTATACCTATGTGCTCAACTGCGGTGGAACAGAAACGGGAACAGGAACGCTCGTCGTTGGCAATCTGCTCACGGTGCAGACGACGTCCTTACCCAGCGCGACTGTTGGCAATGCATACTCGCAGGCTCTTGCAGCTACAGGTGGAACACCGCCCTACACCTGGTCGCAACTCTCCGGCGTGATTCCTTCCGGTCTCTCCTTTGATCCCACGACCGGCGTTGTCTCCGGCACACCGGATCAGTTTGTTGACGCAAGCCTTTCGTTTCAGGTCAAAGACTCTGCATCCCAGCCCAACACGGCAAATGGCATCGTCACACTCTCGGTAAAGTCCGGACTCATCATTAACACCATCTCGCTACCCAAGGCTACGGTGGGCGTCAAGTACACGCAGGCCCTTTCAGCGTCCGGCGGTAAGGCTCCCTATAGCTGGTCGTTGCTGTCCGGCAAGCTGCCTGACGGTATCGTCTTCTCTCCCTCCAGCGGCGTCTTTTCCGGAACACCCACCACACCCGCCGCTGCTGGCTTCTCCGTTCAGGTCAAGGATTCCGAGGGCACACCCGCAATCGTCTCTGGCTCCGTCAGCCTCGATATCGTTCCACCCACCCTCGCCATCACCACGACGACCGTCCCCACCGCACAGGTCGGCAAGAATTACTCCGTTGTTCTAGGGACGACCGGCGGTACCGCCCCTTTCACCTGGAGCCTGACCAGCGGTACGCTGCCCAAAGGCATCGCTCTGAACGCTGCAAGCGGCATTCTAAGCGGTACGCCGCAACAGTTCGGCAACGCTACGATCTCGGTTAAAGTCACTGACTCCAGCACACCGCAGATGACTGACTCTGCAACTTACCCTCTCACAGTCATCTCAGGACTCGACATCACCGATACGACTGTTGGGGACGGAAAGGTGGGTACGCAGTACTCCGCGGGCCTGACGCCCACCGGTGGCACCCAGCCCTATAAATGGTCAATCATTAATGGCGCGCTTCCGGCAGGCCTTACTCTGAATGCCGACAGCGGCGTTATCTCCGGCACACCCACAACGCAACAGGTCTCCACCTTCACCATCCAAATCCTCGACAACGAAGGCACGCCAGCAGCTACGACCAAGACTTTCAACATCAATATTGCAGCGGCTGCACTGGCCGTCAGCACAACCACGCTCAGTTCTTCTGCGGTCTCTACAGCGGTTGGGCAAAGCGTTACTTTTACCGCTACGGTAAGCGCAACAACCGGCGTGCCCAATGGAGTGGTGACCTTCTACAACGGCAGCACACCTCTCGGCACAGGCAATCTGAACAACTCTGGCGTTGCCACCTTCACCACTACATTTACCAGCGCAGGCATCTTTCCTATCACCGCGGTCTACGCGGGAAATGGAACCTCAACGGGTAGTACTTCGGCAGTGTTATCAGAGACTGTCGTCGCCGTTGGCATCTCCGCTGCGTTCAGCCCTGACAGCCTGACAATCACCAGCGGAAGCTCAGGGACGCTCACCCTTACGCTTACACCTACAGGTGGTTACACCGGAACGGTGACCTTCTCCTGCGGCACGCTACCTGCACACGTCACCTGCTCCTTCGCTCCACCATCGGTGACCATAACGTCCAGCACGACAACTGCAACTGACACACTCACCATCAACACAGCATCAACTGCAACAACGGCAATGCTGGATCCCACCACGGGCCATCGAGGATCACGAGGAAGCAGTCTCCTCGCGCTAGCGCTGCTCTTGCCGTGCTCCATGTTTGCGCTCTTAAGGCCACGGACACGACGTCTGCTTCCGCGCCTGTTGATGCTGGCCGTTGTTTGCTGCGGGTTTGTTGCAATGACGGGGTTGTCCGGTTGCGGTTCAACCAGCCCTAATGCAAGCCCCGGAACATACACGGTTCCTGTGACGCTCACTTTGTCTAGTGCTTCCACTCAGACGATCAACGCCACCATCGTAGTGAAGTAAATCATTAGATACGAGTTGGCAGAACGGCTTCCGTTCTGCCAACTCGCTACCGCCAACCAAGCAAATAGGGCGGAACTTGCATCATGAATAAACGCCGACCGCAACGGGAAAGTCTCCCAAAGAGCCTTTGAGACAAGCGGAGCGAAATTTCATAAGGTTTATTATTCGATAGTGGACGCAGTAGGAATCGAATCAAAAAGATAGCGTACTTTCAACAACATACAGGGCAGCGGATGACACCCTAGACCAGAGCGTGCGGTACCGTTGCTTGCGGCGGACTTCATGCCACCGCGTATCCCGGACATTGCTTTCGAACGTATTGAAGTGCCTGCGCGTACTGAACAGCTCGCATCAACGATTCGGATCGACGCTCCGGCCGAAGTCACCGACGCCAGATGATCACACTTGGCGTTCAACAGAAGAAGCGTTCGATCCGAGGCACCGTGAGCGATTCCATCTCGGAAGCAAGGGATCAGGCCAAGAGCCAGCTCAAAGACCACCACTATGTCGACGTCGTAGAGAAATGGGCGATCAATTGCCCTACCATCCGCAGTTTCTATGGCGAAACACGCACTTCAACGCACCGCTGAGCCAGGACTCCTCCGCACCGGATGTCGTTCGACCTACGTACGACGTAGAGAAGCTGCACGGCATGCTGCCTGAGGGCACACTCCGGGCGAGTTTGATGACCTCGTTGTCCTCGGGTCGCGACCATCGTGGAGACGTAGTCGATGGTGTGATCACGCGGCCGTTTTTCTCTGCAGACAAAACTAAACTGATCGTGCCGGAAGGAGCGGTGCTGCACGGAAGGTGGTTCGTGCGAAGTCCGCGCGATGGTTTGGTCGCAATGGAAGTTTGCGTTTTACGTTCGCCTCTGTGGACATACCTGCTGCTGTGACCTCTAACGAAAACGCCGGATCCGCGCCGCAAGCGTTGGAGGTGCACGGACGGTTATCCGCTGCGGAGCCTTCGGAAGGCGAACACGTCACGATGGATGAGGAAGGACAGATCAAGGCCAGCGATGGTCCAGCCAAGTATGCCGAGTCACTGATCCTTGGCGCACTTGCGATCGCATCAGCCCCTGACGACCACGATCAAGGAACAAATGCTGGAATAGGCTCGTCGACTGTTGCTTCCAACGGATTTGGTCTCATTGCGCGCGTCGTCTCGCTTACGACATGCGACCGAAACATCGTCCAAGGATTTGCCTATTATGCGCTGGCAATCTGTCTACTTTCACTTCATTGCGCGCGGCCACCAGACCACGTTCCCACGTGGTACCGAGATTGAGGTTGCTTTGAGTAAGAGATAGGACGGAGCATTGCCATGAGATCTCCAGAATGAAACGCGAAACTCATCGCAAGCAGTTCCCGTTGGAGGATCCTATGAAGAAACTCGTCGTTCCCACCGTACTGATGCTGGCCAGCAGTGTTGCCTGCTACGCCGATGCGGACAAAAAGATCACGGAGGCGCAATTACCGGCTGCGGTTCGCGCCACAGCGCAGCGCGAAACCTCGGGCGCTATGGTGAAGGGCTATCTTACCGAAATAGAACGTGGCGCTCGAGTGTACGAAGTCGAGACCATGGTGTCGGGACATTCACGCGATCTGCAGATCAGCGCGGACGGAACATTAACAGAAGTCGAAGAAGAGGTTCCTTTCGACAGACTGAGTGCGAGTGTGAAGGCCGGACTGATGGCCAAGGCAAAAGATGCCAAGATCGTCAAAGTGGAGTCCCTGACAAAACGTGGCAAATTGGTTGCCTATGAAGGCTCGACGGTGAAGGGATCACATCATGGAGAGGTTCAGGTTGGCCCGGATGGCCAGCCCCTTAGCCACGAAGAATAGTGAATAGAGCAGGGGGGCTGT
The DNA here is from genome assembly GCF_900102185.1 of Terriglobus roseus. Lineage (NCBI taxonomy): Bacteria > Pseudomonadati > Acidobacteriota > Terriglobia > Terriglobales > Acidobacteriaceae > Terriglobus > Terriglobus roseus. The sequence goes on from NZ_LT629690.1 coordinate 2,652,933, forward strand.
GGAGAGTTCCCATCTCTACACAGCCGCTTGATTCTCTTAGATCAGTGCGTCTCGTCATCGAGCCATCCGTCGAAGGTCTTTTCTCTAAAGCAATCAGTTGGTTCGCGTCGAACGCGAGGCTCCAAACCGGCTTTGTAGCCCCACGCATCGTTTGCTTGAATCCTCGATTGAGATCAACTCTAATTTCTGCGACGATCCTGCAAACGATGTATGGCTGACTTTAGCTTGAGAAGAATTCTCACCTGCAACGATCCGACACGAACGTTACGTTCGACACGATGTACTGGGTTATCGTTCAACAACCATCAGGGTGAATGTATCCGGTAACACTGGGCCTCTCTTGCCCCCCGCGGTCATGGGGCCAAACTTTGCCGACACCAAATAAACACGATGCTTCACTGGATCGACGCCAAGATTTCTGGAGCCGACCGGCGTCACAACACTTTGCACAGCGTGATAGGTATCTGGGCCATCCTGATGAAACACCGACAGAGTGCCGTCCGCATTGGACATGAAAATATCGCCTAAAGCCGGATCAAAACCACCACCATCAACTCCTTTTTCAATCGGCAAAGTCGTTATAACCTTCCCGGCAACGTAGTCAGACACAGCCATGACGCCGCTACGGCATCCGCTGAAAAGCCGATGATGTTTCGTATCGATCGCCATGGATACCGGGAGCTTGCATGTCCCCGTTGACCAGCGGCGCGTCACAGCCAGCTTGGCCGTGTCGACCTCTGCGATTTCGTTCTTATCCTCCAGGTTGACGTAGAGTTTGCCGTCTCCTGCGGCCGCACCGTACTCAGGCTTGCCACCAAGGGGTAGATTTTTTATAAGTGTTCCTTGCTTCGCGTCTATCACAGTCGTAGAATTCGCGTCGCCATTCAGGCTGAAGACTCGGCCAGAGACGTTGTCATACACAATCGCATCGGCATCGTCTGCAGCTGGAATCCGTTTCAGAATTGCGAGCGTTTTTGTGTCGAACATAACGACCGACTTGTCTTCACTGGACGTGAGGAAGCCGTGTCCCGTACCGGTTGCAATCGCCGTGCCGTGCGCTCCATGAATCTCTTTGATCTCGGCAGTGAGCTTGCCTGTCTCCTCGTCGACAACCATCACGCGATCCTCTCGCGCGATAAAGAGGCGATGACTCGAAGGATCAGGGATGATGTAGTCCCAACCACCAGTTCCACCCAGCACGTACGTATGACTCACATGGTAAGACGCGGGAGACTGCGCCAACAGACTTGCAGTCGTAGTCAGAATTGCGGCGAACAAGGGCATGGCACGCATCGGTGATTTACCTTCCAGATTATCTGCGCAGATCGTTCTGCGAATCATATGGTGGAGGTTACTCCTAAACGCTTAATGCATCCTTAAGGCATCGATTCTGCACCGGCCCGCAAACGTTCTTAAGACACCGTTAAGGTCGGGCGAGCGACTCTATCTTTGCTACGGCCTGCACGATGGATAGAAAGCGCCGTCCCCAGACAATCACCAGAATTCCGAGATACGGTCAAACTCAAATGTTGATTATGGTCGCCGAAGACGAAGAGGAACTCGCGCTGGTTCTGCGTCGGGGACTAACCGAACACAATCACACGGTAGCGTTGGCGATGGATGGTGAAGAGGCACTTCATTTGGCAGAAGTCCATGCTTATGACGCATTGATTCTCGATATCATGATGCCGATCCGCAACGGGCTGGAAGTGGCACGATCGCTTCGCCGCAAGATGATCGACACACCGATCCTCATGCTCACGGCAAGAGACAGCAACGAAGACATCGTTATGGGTCTGGACGCGGGCGCCGATGACTATCTGGTGAAACCATTTTCCATGAAGGTTCTGTTGGCTAGGCTTCGCGCCCTTTCCCGACGATCCGTGCAACCGCCCACAGATGTGTTAAGAGTGAGTGATCTCTCACTTGATCCGATTGCACATCACGTCATCAGCGGGGGGCATGCTGTCAGCATCACGCCTACGGAATATCGCATTCTGGAACACCTGATGCGTCGTGCGGGGCGCGTCGCCTCACGCGATTCCATCATCGACAGCGCCTGGGGTCCCGCGGAAGAGGTCGAATACAACACCGTAGACTCATACATCAAATCGCTTCGAGACAAGCTTGAACGTAACGGGCAGCAGCGTGTGATTCATACCGTGCGCGGTTACGGGTATGTGGTTCGGGAATGCGCGTGAAGAATTTCGCATTTCCGCGAACGCTGCGATTCCGTATCACTTTGTTAACCGCGCTATTACTTCTGGTCACATTTGCGTTGACCAGTGTATTTGTTCTGTACTCCGTGCGACACGCCTACGAAGAGACGGTGGACCTTGAACTTCGAGCACGATTTCAGGCGGCAAAAGAGACTCTTTCAGAAACGAAGACAAGAGTGGACTGGGCCGAGGTTCTAGAAGATCAGGAAGCACTGGGTCCAGCCGGCGCCTGGATGCAGATTAGCGATTCCAAGGGTCAGTTTCTCTATCGTTCCGACGCGCTTCGAGCCCTTCCTCCTCCGCAGCAGCAAAGTAAGTTTTCGGACAATGGTTCGCTGAGGACGGTTCGCATCAACCATCGATTGATGCGAGTCCTGACAGGTCCATTTGATGAAGCGATTGTGCAGATCGCGCTGCCGTTGAATGAGTTCTCGGAAATGGTGGAGAAGCTTGAATGGATGTTTATAACGACACTGCCTTTGATCCTGAGCCTGGCCATTCTCGGAGGGCATTGGTTAGGCGGACGCTCTCTTAAGCCAGTTGAAGATTTCGAAGCGACACTCGCGCGCATTACAACCTCAAACCTGTCGGAACGCTTGATTGTAGATGGTGCGGGAGATGAGCTAGAGCGCCTCGCAGCGACGGCGAACGAAATGTTGACTCGGTTGGAGGCTTCGTTCGACACCATCGCTCGTTTCACTGCCGATGCGTCGCATGAACTTAGAACGCCCGTTGCAATTGTCCAAACCACCGGCGAAGTCATCCTTATGGCCGACCGCACACCAGATGAACATCAGCAAGCTTGGCGAACGGTGTTGATGCAAACGGATCGCATGGGGCGCTTGATCGAGGATCTGCTCGTGCTTGCGCGCACGGATTGCAGAGAGCCCGAGACCTCATTTGAACCATTGGACCTGGGCACCTGCATAGCAGACGCAATACGTGACGTCCGTATTCTTGCGGAAACCGCTGAGATCACACTGACAGCAACATTGGTTACGCCATGCATTGTCATAGGAGACACTGACGCACTTCGTCGCGTGTTTCTGATCATCCTTGAAAACGCAGTCAAATACACGCCTGCTGGTGGCACAATCGAAGTTTCGATGAAGTGCAATCGCCGAGGTATCCAGGAGACAGCGATAGTTTCCATTCGGGATACTGGCATCGGTATCCACGAACAAGATCTTCCGCGTATTTTTGAGCGCTTTTACAGAGTATCGAGAGACCGTTCGCGTCGCACCGGAGGTGCCGGGCTTGGGCTCTCGATCGCGCAATCATTCATCCTGCGTCACAACGGAACCATTTCCGTTACCAGTGTCCCATTGCAGGGTTCTGTATTCGATATCGAATTGCCTCTAAGCAACAGTGCCGTCTTCACCGAATCTCCAGAATGAAACGCGAAACTAAACGCTATGCGCGTTTCAACACAACTTCTGGCATGGAGCCTTACTCTTCCCGTAATCTGCTCCGTCAGTGCACAACAAGCTGTTTCATTCCATGGCTCTGTTGTTGATTCCACCGATGCTGTGATTCCTGGTGCGACGATTCAAATCCTTGACGCTTCAGACAAGATCGTCGCTGAGACACACTCAGACTCTGCCGGCCATTTCGTGTTCCGTTCCTTGCCCTCTGGACGATACGACCTATCAGTTCCCGCATACAACACATTTGCCGCACTACGCACGCACCTGCGACTCGACGCCACGGTTGACGCATTTAAGATCACGCTCGCCGCGGAATCGATCACACAGGACGTGCAAGTCGTCGCGGAAGAGCCTCTCTCCGTCGACCCCGCAGCCAACACCGACACGGTAAAGGTCACCGGCGAGCAGTTGCGGAAAGCGCCCATTTTCGATCAAGATCCCATCGCCACCATGTCCGCGTTTCTCGACGACGCATCCGGTTCGTCCGGAGGTGTCACCATCATCGTGGACGGCGTGCAAGTTAAGAACCTTAACGTTTCCGCCTCTGCCATCCAGGAGATTCACATCAACAATGATCCCTATTCTCTGGAGTATCAACGCCCCGGCAGAGGGCGCATCGAGGTTCTCACCAAGCCCGGCTCAGCACAATTTCATGGCGAATTGAACTTCACCTTTCGTGATGCGGTATTCAACGCGAAAAATCATTTTGCAGTAGTAAAGCCACCGGAATCCCGCCGCATTTATGAAGGGCATTTGTCTGGCCCCGTGGGACATGGAAGGAAGACCAATTTCATTCTCTCCATGTCGCGACAGGAACAAGACACCGCGGCCATCGTCAACGCCATCGGACCCCATGGTGTGATTAACGAGAACGTCTCCACACCAAACCGGCGGCTAACAGCCTCTGGTGGAATCACGCACGACTTCTCGGAGAACAGTCGACTGAACATCCGCTACGCCACACGACTCAACACCAACCAGAACTTCGGTGTCGGAGGCCTGGTGCTCCCAGAGGCTGGCTATAACCGAGCGAACCGCGAGGACGATCTGTATCTCACGCATCGATGGATCGTCACTCCAAATCTTGTGAATCAGTTCCAAATGATGATCGAAAAGGACGAGGACAACAACGTCAGCACAACCATGGCACCATCCGTTGTCGTTAGTGGCGCCTTCACCGGTGGTGGCGCACAATCCGATCAGCATCTGACGGAAAACACCTTCCACTTAAACGATGTCGTCGCCTGGAGCCATGGCCGGCATTACATCACGGGTGCGATTCAACTACCGCAAGTCAGTCGGCGCGCTGTTGACGACCACACCAACCGGCTCGGCACGCTGCAGTACGCGTCTCTCAGTACGCTTGCGTCGAACAAACCGTATGTGTACACCGTTCAACGGGGCTTGGGTCGCACTGTGTACTGGATGAACGAATTCGGTGCGTACATCCAGGATCAGGTACGGCTGACCCCAAAGCTGCAGTTAACTGCAGGCCTCCGTTATGACCGTCAAAGCTTCCTCGGCGACAATAATAACTTCGCCCCACGATTTTCTGTTGCGTATGCTCCTGGCAATGGCCGCACCATTCTGCGTACAGGCAGTGGTGTGTTTTATGACTTCACCGGTGGTGACTTTCCTGCCACGGTAAGACTCCACGACGGGGTGAACCTGCGGCAGGTTCAGGTACAGAATCCGAACTTCCCTCTGCCGTCCGGCCCTGTGTTGGATGCCCTTCCAACCAACATCGCGCAATTCGCTCCGCATGTACGCAGCCCATATTCCTTCCAATATAGTGCTGGTGTTGAACGTCGCGTTGGGAAGAAAGGAAGGTTCAGCGCAGAGTATCGTGGCCTGACTCAGATCAAGTCGTTTCGGTCCGTCGACATCAATGCGCCTGTGCTTCCACCCAACGCACAGATTGGCATGGACTTTCCGCGTCCGGATTCCAGCTACGGTCGAATCCAGAGTGTGGAATCCAGCGGCCGAGCAATGCTGAACTCATTAGACCTCGGTTTTCGAGGAGAGATTGGTCAGTATTTCAGCGGGCAGGCCCAGTATGTGTTTGCACGCCTGATGAACAATAGCGGTGGCATCTCAATGTATCCGCAGGATCAGTACCACCCGAACCTTGAATGGGGGCGTGGGGATATGGATCGGCGACACAAATTCGACATGATCGGCAGACTGTTGCCAGACCGCTGGTACTCTCTCGGTGTTGCCGCAACGCTCTATTCCGGTCTTCCCTACACCGAAATTACGGGTAATGACGACTTCCATACGGGCCTTGGCAATGCTCGCCCCAGTGGTGTCGCGCGAAACACACTTCAGGCTGCAGCCACCATCAGTTTCGATGTGCTTTACAGCCATGACTTCAGGATTGGACGGCATTCCAAGGACAACGAAAAGTTTCTGAGTGCGGGGCTCTCTGCGTTCAACGTATTCAACTACTCCAACTATCAGAAATACGTCGGGACGCTCACCTCGTCAGCGTTTGGTCAGCCCACGTCGGCGCTGCCAGGACGTCAGCTTCAACTTTCACTGGGCTACCGTTTCTAAGATTCAATGCACGTCGGACGCTATTTGCTGTCCTGGATAGAGATTTATTCCCGCAATCGCCTAGTTAAATTGCTGATAAGTCGAACTCCATCCTCTGGCCATTTTTTAAAAACTAGCTCCCACGCCAAACTGCAGCCTTCGCGCCGGCATGGCGGTACTCGGCTGGGAAAAGAGAGAGGAACGGACATTACCCACAAACGAAGTGAATGACGTTGTGTTTGTCACGTTGAATGCATCCACGGAGAAATTCAGCTTCGTCTGGACATCGCCGTTTTTTAACTTCAATTCACGCTCTTTTGCCCAATGCAGATCAAGCGATGCCGTCCTGCTGCCCTGTAGCGTATTACGCGATATACCGTCAGGCCTCGCGTTGAGAAGGCCTGTGTTGTAACGATCGACACCAGCGGTCTCCGTATAGGGCAGCCCGGTATATAGTTTGACTGCCATGCCAAGATTCAGCCAATGATCCTTGTTAAACGCTCCCAGCAGATTGAACCGATGGCGTTGATCAAGATCGGAGCGTCCATATTCTCCGGCCATGGAGTACTGGTTTGCAGCAAACCAAGTGACGCCTCCCGTGTCGTTATTCGTATGGCTGAATGAATATTGGAGCATACCGGTAAACCATCTCCCGGCCTTCCCCTGAACTGTCAGATCTAATCCGTTGCCGATTTGTCGGCCTTCCGATTCGATCTGTCGAACAATGCCGAGCGAAGGGGTCGGGCGAACGGCGTACAGCGGAGGCAATGGTGCGTTGACGTTCCTTGAACGCAGGAGTGCTATTCCTTTTGTCCCACGATACGTTGCCGCGAAAGTGAGCCCTTTTAGCAATTGGCGTTCGAGCGTAAGACTGTAATTCAATGCATATGGCACCCGTCCACCTGGTTCCAAGGTGACCAAGTTTGTTGGGAACGAATTGATGTCAGCGTTCGCCGGATAGGGGTTGGGATATCCCGGATTGAGCAGCGTTACCGATCGGATCGTGACTCCGTTATATCTGTTCAGGTCGGCCTCGGGAGGCGCACCGCTGCGATCGAAAAAGACACCCACACCACCTCTGAGCACCGCTTTCTTGTCGTTGAATCCATAGGCGAACGATCCGCGTGGACCAAAGTCATTCCAAGCCTTGAAGTACGTCTGCCAATCGTAACGAACGCCAAATGAGACCTGGAGATTCTTGTTTACCTGCATTTGATCTTGAACGAAGGAGCCGAGTTCATTCATCCAAAAAATGGACTTCCCGGGGCCAGCTTGTTGGGTGAATGAGTAAGGCCGATTCGCTTGATAGTCGTTCAAGCTTGCGAAGCTAAATGTTCCGAGTCTATTCGTATCGTCGTGCCAAGCTCGACGGCTCAGGTTTGGGATGTTTACTCCAAAGGTGACGTAATGATGACCGTGAGCCCAACTCACCGTGTCATTGATCTTCAAATTGTTTTCGTTTTGAAGCGTGTCAGCCTGCGCTCCGCCACTGGTGAAGTTGCCGTCCACAATTAACTTTGGAGCGTTCGTCACACTGCGACTTGGACCGTAGTCCTGTTCGTAGAACAGTTGCATCTGGTTGATGAGAGTGGGAGTTACGATTATGCGCTGCGTGAAGATAACATCGTCTTCCCGCACTCTCTGATTGATGCCTGCTTCAGCAAGGACAAGACCGCCCACACCCTGATTGCGGGTGACGACGTCGCTGACGTTGTATTGCAGAGAGACACGATTAGCTTGCGAGAAGTCATGCGAGATACGGGCCGCAAACTCTGTATCGTGCATTGGCGTGGGGACGTTTGCGTCGAACACTCCCGTGGGCGTGATGGCGTGAACAATCGACTGGAGATTGTCCTCCTGTCGCGTACCTGACAACAAGAATGTTGTGTGACCGCCCGGTGCTCCTGGCCCGGTAATCGAGCCCTCATAAATACGCTTCTGTTCGAATGGCCTGGCAAGCGCAAAGTAGTTTTTTGCATCGGTTACCGAATCGCGGAAGGTGAAGTTCAGACTGCCGTGAATTCTGGGTGTTCCTGGCTTTGTGACAATATCAATCCGTCCGCGGCCCGGCTGTCTTGTTTCCACGCTGTACGGGTCACTGTTGATGCGGACTTCAGCGATCGCAGATGCCGACACTCCTGTAGTCTTCCGCTCAACACCATCAACCCTGATCGTCACTCCGCCTGTACCAACAGTTGTCTGATCGAGAAATGGTGTTAACGCTGCAACATAGTTCTGATCAAACACGGGAACCGATTGCAAGAGACTTGCATCGGCTTTGATTTGATCCCGGTTATCCGCGTTCTCCAGAGAGATCGCTTCCTGCTCGGGGGCGACCACAACTTCTTGCGTTACCGAATCGATCTTCAGTTGGATCGATATATTGATCGGAGAGCTGCCAACAGTAAGTGTGTGATCGTAAGCGGTGAATCCATTCGTCGCATTGATGTGAACGCGATAAACACCAGCCGGGATGTGATGCAGCTGGAAGTTCCCATTGCCATCAGAAGCCACAGAACGCGGATGCTGGTTCGAAGTGAAGACAACCATTGCACCGGATACATTGGCGCCATCGGGGTCTGACACATGTCCTGCAACATCCGCTTGGGAGAGAAGAGAAACTGGCAAGAGGAGCCAAACGGAGCCGGCCAATGCGTACTTACAGAAATGGGCTCTGAACTTCATGCGTGTAAGCGTATGCCGGGACACCTGAATTTCCCCTGAGGCGATGACAAGACTTCTACGATGTAAGGTGAAATTTCGGAGAGAAAAAGAAAGGCCAGCGTAGAAACGCTGGCCCGGAGAACGGATGCTATTTTGCGATCTGTGCGCGCTGCAGTTCTTGTCTTGCAGCTTCCAGCTCCGGCTTCAGAGCTTCATTGTGCAGCAGAAGGGTTCCGAGGGTCGTTCCCAGCACCTGGCCTGCAACAACGTCTGAGTGATAATGGTCGCCACAGACTTCGCGGCTATAGGCATAGTCACTTGAGCGAGCGAGGATTATCTGCGCCTTGTTGGGGATCAGCGCTGCCAGCACGACACCGAACGTGTAACTCATGGTGGCGTGACCACTAGGATAAGAGCGCAGCGGGCGTGCCTCAGGCTTGCGGTCGACATCATCGCATGTCCATTGTGAATAGGTGTCCCCAGGCATTGCTGCAGCAACAGGGAACTTTCGTTTGAAGTAGTCCTTTGCCTCGCTGGTTGCAACGGTCTGATCGTTCAGTACGTCCGCAAGCAACTTTGCTGTGGCTGGAAGTTTCTTCAGGTCGAAGTCAGCACCGATCGCAGACTGCCAAGGAGTTGGATCTTCATGATTCGCATCCCAATGTGCCTGATCGTATCGCTCTTTGGTCCTAGTTTGAATTGTGCGTTTCACCTCAGCCATCTCACGCTGCTGTGCTGCGGAACCGTCGGCAGCAGGGGGCGGAAGCAGTTGTGCTGGAATGGCATCTGAAGGCTTCAGAAAACGAAAAACTTTTGGAAGCGGCGGCTTCGAGGCGGGACTTTGGCCATGCATCACAAGGCCGGTCGATCCGGCAACAAGCACTGCAACTAGAACTTTGTTTAGATTCACTCTCTTCTCCGTTTGCGTGTGGTTAGACACAAGGGCCGCGCCCCATTGTTGCGGTCGCGGCCTTTGGCGTTAGTAATCGATGCGAAGGCTTAATTCGAGTTGACGGGGCGTTCCGCTTCCAGTCGGAACGGTGCTGAAAGCGCTGTTAATCAATCCAAAGTTGGCAGGCGCAATCTGCAGATTGTTTCCGGATCCAGTCGAAGTCAGAGCGACCACAGGGCTTCCATACTGCGCGACATTGAAGACGTTGAAGGCTTCCACGCGGAAAGACGTGCTCAGAGTCTCCCGAAGCTTGACCGTTTTTTGTAGCGCCATATCCGCCTGCCAATGCCCGGGTCCACGCACAAGGTTGCGGCCCGCATTACCCCAAGTACCATTGGCCGGCACAGCAAAGGCGGCTGGATTCAACCACTGTTTCGTGGATCGATTGGCAGGATAAAGTGGTACCCCTTGAACGCGATTCGGGCGCTGATTGCTATTGATCTGATCGGGGAGTGCCGTAGCCGAACGAGACAATGTCACGTTGAGAGGAAGACCTCCGCGAACGCTACCGATGCCAGCCATCTGCCATCCACCAACAAGTGCATTGACAAAGGATCCCGCATTGCCAAGGACAGCATGGCCGCGTCCGATGGGAAGTTGCCAGATCGCGCTTGCGGTCAAGTAGTGGCGCATATCGAACTGACTATTCGCTCGCTCACAACGAATGCAGCTTTGATTCTGCGGGCTGATGGCCTCGGCTCCGCCCACCGATCCATCGTCGATGGAATGCGCAAGCTGATAATTCGCGGAGATCAACAAGCCCGTGCGGTAATCCCGATGCACACCAAGCTCAAAGGCGTTATAAGCGCGAGTACCCTGCGTACGGTCCCATGTAAAGGTGGAATTGGTATAGCTTGCATACGGACGCTTCCCGGTCGAGGGGTTGATACCATTCGCAACCAGGTTGCTCCACAGACTGCTTCCCACGCTTCCGATATAGGAAGCTGTCATGGATGTGCCCTTGGCGAGCTGTTGCTGAACAGTGAGAGTCCATTCACTGATCTGAGCGTCCTTACGGTTGCGATCCTGCGCTGTAGGGCTAACGCTGAAAGCGGCATTGCCGAGGAAGGGATCAAGCGGAAAGCTGAGCCCAGGTGTCGTCGTCTGAGCCAGCGTGAAGCGTTGAGGGATGTTTCCTACGGCAGCTCCAAGATGACCGAACTGTCCCTGGCCATAGTAGATGCCTCCACCACCGCTGATGACTGTCTTGTTGTGGAAGACTGCTGGAGACCAAGAGACAGATAGGCGTGGGGCAAGGTTGTTACGATCGGGGAAATACCATGCGCTCCCTGCGGGACACAGAATATTCGCACACGTTGCAGGATCAACGACGACACCACGTCCAAGAACGTCATGATCCACACTCCAGAAATCGTAACGAAGACCTGCGGTAAGAATAAGATTCTGCTTCAGCTTGATGGTGTCCATGAAGTAGGCACCATATTCCGTCTGACGCTGCCCCGTCATGGCAGAAGCACCTTGAAAGGCATACGAATCCATCAGGTTCTGCTGAAAATTGTTCTCGTTGAGATAAGTTGCGGTGATAACGGGAATCTTGGGCGTGTTCTTGTTTTCCTGAATGCGTCGAACGCGTAAGCCACCCTTGAATACATTGTTCCCTTTCACGAAGGTTGTATCGTCCACCACGCTGTATGCGGTGTCGTATCGATCATCCGTAGGAGGCGTGGTCAGCGTTCCAAAGCCAGTAACCGCCACGTTGTAGGGCAGGGTTTGATCTCCACCTTCGCTGAATTCATCACGGTTGTAACCAATGCGAAAGTCTGTGAAGAGTTCTGAGGTGAAGTTGTGCGAAACGTCGATGATTGCATTGGGTGCCGTCAACGTATTGAATAGAGAGGAAAGCTGACCGGTGGGTGTGATTTCGATTCCATTCGGCGCAGTGGTTCGGAAATGGTCTGTGCTGTAGCGGCCAAAGATGTTGGTTCGGCTGCTCAGTTTGTAATCCAGACGAACCATACCAGCGTCTTCTTGCACTGGGTTTGTGCCGGCACCTGTGAAGGAGAGTGCATTGGGGTCGTTCGTCGGCGTTCCCGCGTTGATATAGGAATTGATGATGGTTGCAAGCGCAGGAGATTTTGCGATTACGGCAGTCCTGTATGCAGGCGTCGGAACGAGGCCTGTCACCTGCGCAGCAAGCACCTGGCGGTATGCTTCCCAATTCGCAAAGAAGAAGAGCTTCTTTTTCACAATCGGGCCTCCAAGGTTGGCGCCAAAGTTATTCAACCGCAACTTAGGAAGGCCCTTGTAGTTCCAGGGTCTCGCGTCGAAGACATCGTTGCGGAGATATTCCCAGGCAGATCCATGGAACCGATCTCCACCGGACTTGGTTACGATCTCAATCTGACCGCCCGCCGAACCACCCTGATCTGCGCTATACGCTGCGCTACTCGCCTTAAACTCTGAGATGGCTTCCACGGGTATCTGCAGACGCATATCGAGCTTCTCGAACTGGTGATTGATGCCCGATGCATCGACACCATCCATATGAAATCCGTTGTCTTCCTGGGACAGGCCCACAAAACGAATCTGGTCCTGCGTGCTGCCCGCTGCATCAATGGCTCCCGGAACGGTTGCTTCCAGACGCTCGAAGCTGCGTCCGTTCATCGGCAGTTCATTCAGCTGCGCGCCCTGAACCACACCACCAATCTCAGTGGAGACGCGATTGAGATCGTCTTCTTCTGTGCTGACCTGAATCACGGTGTCTTCTGCAGCGACCGTGAGCTTCGCATTCATCTCTCTTGTCTCACCGATCTGGAGAGCGAAGGAGCTGAACTGCACCGGATGGAAGCCGCTCTCAACGATGGTTTCCTTGTAGTCGCCTACGGGAAGAGAGTTGATGAGATAGACGCCGGCGCTGTTCGTCACAGACCTGTACGTCAGTCCGCTTGCCACCGAGGTCACTGTAACCACTGCGCCGCGTACGGAGCTGCCTTGCGCATCAGTGACGGTTCCCGTAAGTGTGGCACGATCCGTTTGGGCCATTGCCGGAGACAGACATATGAGAAAAGAAAAACCAGTAATTGCAAGGTTTCGCATGAGCGCTCCTGATGGATAGGTTCGGAGCGATTACAGCAAGCGGACCTAAAAGGAATCTAAGAAACGGCGCTTTGTGAAAGAACATTCACAAAGCGGGACATGTGTTTTGCGCATCAAGGCGTAAGTGTGAACACGAACACGCCGCTGACGCCAGAGAGAGCCACAAATTGCTTCCCACCGACCATGAACGTCATCGGAGACGCCTGCCAATCCTGGCCAACATAGATATGTTTCAAATCTCTACCGGTGCGCGCATCAAGAACGAGAAACGTTCCGCCAGGTCCACCTGCGAACACAAGCCCGCCAGCAGTCGAGAGTACGCCGCCGCGATTGTTCGTCGAGAGCGGCATCTCCCAAACTTTCTTCCCGGTATGGATGTCGAGTGCGCGTAAATAGCTCTCCGCATTCGATTGATTCGGAGCGACACCACCGTACCAACGATTGTCGACCAATGGCTCAGCTTGTTTCTTGTAGATGGCGCACCATTCATTGGCTCGCAGATAGAAGAGATTCGTCTGAGGGTTCCATGAACTCGAATACCAATTCGTTCCTCCACTCGATGCCGGGCAGATCACTCTTCCCGTCTCGCTTGACTCCGATGCATCGGTAAGAATTGGTCGGCCGGAGCGGTCATAGCCAGTTGCCCAAGTAGCCTTAACGAAAGGCTCCGCGAGTAACAACTCACCATTGACGCGATCGAGGACGAAGAAGAAGCCATTTCTATCTGCATGGATCAAAAGCTTCCGAGGCTTTCCGTGCCATGGTTGATCGACTAACAAGATGGGTTGTTCCGAGTCCCAGTCATGCGTGTCATGCGGTGTGAACTGGTAATGCCATTTCAACTCGCCCGTCTTGGCTGAAAGAGCAACAACGCTACTGGTGTAGAGATTGTCTCCCTTGCGTTCGTCGCCGTTGAAATCTGGGCACGGATTACCCGTTGTCCAATAGATAAGGTCGAGGTCCGCATCATAAGAGCCCGTCAACCATGTCGCACCGCATCCGTGTTCCAATGCACTTCCAATCCATGTCTCGGCAGCTTTCTCCCCGCGATTCGGAATGGAGTAAAAACGCCACACTCGCTCCCCGGTACTGGCTTTGTACGCCGAGACGAATCCACGTGCGCCTTCTTCTCCACCGGCCACTCCACTCACGACAAGATCCCCCACGACCAGAGGAGCCCCCGTGGCACTATATCCCGCAGCTACAGACCCCATTTCGACATCCCACAATTTGCGCCCATCCAGCCGGTCGAGCGCTAACAGGTGTGCGTTATCTGTGATCATGAAGACGGTATCCTTCCAGATAGCGACTCCACGATTCGTGCCGCGCCCTGCCTCGCTGACTAGCCCTGGTGTATGTGGCTGACGGTACATCCACAGTTGCTGCCCTGTGGTCGAGTCCAACGCGTATGCCTCATTCCAGCCGGTGATGTACATGACACCATCGACGACGACTGGCGTAGTTTCCAAGCGACTCGCATCAAATGGGAACAGCCAGGCGAGCGACATGCCGCCGACATTCTTTGTATTGATCTGGTTGAGAGTACTGTAGCGATTGCCAGAGTCATTGCCGTTGTAAGTTGTCCAATCACGCTTGGGGAGGATTGGCTTCTCCGTGTAGCGTTCTCCCTCACGTGACAGAAGATGATATTTCCCATCCGCAGTGAGTACTTGCGCAGAGTAGTCACTTTGGATGACGGTGCCATTGAGGCTTTTCCCATCTGCTAAACGAATGCTGCCGGGATGAGGTTCTGCAGGAGGTTTGCGTTTCCCCACCTTCATTGGAGCCTTACCCGTGTATCCAGCCGTGGACATCGCTGCATCCGAGCCAGCAAGTGTGCGTAAGTATGAAAGCAGCCGGTTTTGCTCATCCGCAGAGAAGTCAAAGCTTGGCATCCCCCGTTCAAGCCGACCATCATGTACCAGCGATTTAAGCTCTTGATCCGTGTGATAGCGAACGAAGCCTAACAAGGAAGGCGCTCGCCCGCCACCGCTACCATCTCCACCATGGCAGATGGAGCAATGTGACTCGAACATGGCCGCTGCCGAAGGCGCTGGTGATTGCGCAATGCATGAAGAAACAGACCAAAGGAGCAACAATCCTGCAACAAATCGCATGTGTACTTAGTGCCTGCTGGTGTTCGTAGAATTTGTTTGATTTTCAAAAAGAAAAAGTCCGGTCTTCCCGCCCATCACCAGATCCAGATCACCATCGCCATCCAAATCGGCGACTGCGATTTGCATTCCTGCGCTGATGCGTCCGCCATAATCAATGACGTGCTTGATCCATTCGATTGATCCATCCGCAGCCTTACGGTACTCGTACCAATAGATACCCAGCGGTTCCCTTTCGCCCGGGTCGCTGCCGTTGTGAGCCATATAGCGCTTACCAGTTACAAAGTCAGGTCTGCCATCGCCATTCAGATCCACCATCGTCATGGCATGCGCTTGAGACCACGTGTCATCAATGACGTGCTTCTGCCACTTGCCGCCGCCCATGTTTTCCATCCAGAACAATCCATAGTCATGGGCTACCGAAGTAACCAGGTCAACTCTTCCATCACCATTCACGTCAAGGGCGTAGATGTAACCGACGCTTTCAAGATTGAATTCCTGATGGAACGTCCAATTGGGCGTTCGAGGATCAGCGGGCGCTTCTAGCCATCCAAATGGCGTGATGATGTCGTTTCTGCCGTCACCGTTTAGATCGCCAACTCCAATGCCGTGGCCATAACTGCGGGTGCTGACAACGTGTTTCAAGACGCTCTCATTCGTGATCTCAAACCACGCGAGTGGATCGACCATCGTGTGGCCTCCCCACTGCGGTAGCACGGCGGGTGTCTTGCTGTTCTGGTCCAGGCTCACGAGAAAACTGAACTCAATACTGTGACCGGACTCGATGAGATGCTCTTTCCACTCACCTGTTTTTCCTTTTGGGTTTTCGTTCCACCAGATACGGTTTCCATGCGAAGCCGAGCTGACGACGTCGAGATATCCGTCATGATTGACGTCGACTAGAAGATCCGTCAGGTCTTCCGTCGCGTTGCGATAGTATTCGATCGACCGAAACGTATGCTTGATCCAACGGGGTCCCTCATACCAGTTTTCGCCGGAGACGATGTCTGGATGTCCGTCGTTATTCACGTCTCCCACGGCCGCAGTCTCGAATGCTCCAGGGTCAATCATTCTGCTGGTAAAGACGATTTCCGCAGAACGTCTCTCCGCCTGTATCGCAGATACGACTCCTAGTAACGCGGCAGCGAGCACCGCGATCAACTTCATTCGCTTCATCATCGCTCTCTTGATTTGTTTTCGTTTTGATCAGGTGTTTAGGGACTCAGTGCGATGCCTGCCTACCATTAGCGACTTCGGGCAACGGAGGTATTGATACGGCATTTGTTGCGGCCCATTCGGTGCCTCGAACAAACGTGGAAATGAAACCTGGTGTATGTACCGCGCGCATGTCATTGCCAAGCATTGTGGCAAAAACACGGCCACTTCCGTAGGCATGCGTCCACAACAGCGGTTCATCTCGCGAAGGGCTTCCTGGTTCCGGTGCTGGACTTCGTGGCTTCGCCACATATTGAGAATGGTCATCCCATCCCGTCGCCAGAATGTGCAGATCACCAAGTGGGACACAGTCGAGTCCTGCATAGAGCTCATCCGTCTTTGCCATGAAAGATGAAGCCATCCCTCGTGTTATCGGATGGTCCGAGTCTCGGATGTCTACCTTGTAATCATGAACTGGCGCATGGTAACTGGCACTTGTCTTCCATACACAACCAACTAACTGCCGGTACTCCGTCCAGTTCTGAAAGGATGCAGCCGAATGGTGATAGACCACCAACCCTTTCCCTGATCTGACGAAGTTCAGTAGCGCCTCTTTAGTGGAGTCGCTCCAATCCGGCACATTCAATTTCTCATCGGAATAGTCCAGAACAACCACATCATACGGACGCAGTGTCTCTTCACCCGCTCCTTTAAATTCCTCCGTGACACGCACCTCAAACTTCCCGGTGGCCTCGAGCAGCCCTTTGAGATACGGGCTCGTTTCGCGCCATGGATGCTTGTCCTGCCCAGTGACAATCAACACTTGAATGGCGTGGATCGTGGGTGCTGGTGTCTGCGCGACAACTGGCGAGCAGGAAATCAACAACAGGAACATCTTCCGCAGCATTCGCTGGTCTCCATGAACTCAACTGAGACAGTCCGTGTCAGAGGGCCGGCATCAGAAGTGCATTACAACAAGCGAATCTAAAAATAACCTTGGGAAATCTGCTCTATGAATAGAGATTCACACGAGCGCGTCATGGCTCACATTCAGAATGTGAGCCTTAGGTTCTCAGTCATATAGCGATACATGGCCTCATCGCCAGCCCCACTTTCTCCCATGACCCACCCCGTAAATCGACTTCGTTTCAGTTCCGCCACGATGCCAGCCAAATCGACATTGCCTTTGCCAAAGGCCACATCGCCCGCCTTCAGGACAGATCCATTCGGAGGCGTAGGCGAGAAATCCTTCAGATGCACAGCAACCAGGCGTTTCCGATACTTCTTGCAAGCTTCCACTGCATCCTCTCCGCCTGCGGCCAGATGCCCCACGTCCGCTACGAAGTGAACAAAACGTTCGTCGGTGGATTGCAGAACCTGCTCATACAGATGATGATTCACTTCCCTTTGTTCCGGGTGATACGCAAGCTTCACTCCCCATTGCTCAAAGACGTTCCGCGCCACTTCGTTCAGGTTCTTAATCCATGTCTTCAGGTCGATCTGACTGTATGCCGCTTCATCTGCCACTTCGTTGAGGATCGATGAAGGCGCAATCATATGTGTGATGTAGTGGCCTCCAATCTTCGACATAAACTCTCCCAACAACAGATGTTGCTGCCGAATTGCTTCCAACTCAGATTGTTTGTCCATATGGCTGTACTGCGCCAGGCCAGGCATACGGATTCCAAGAGCGGACATCCCTTCGCGAAGCTCGGGCAAGCGTCGCAGGTACGCTTCTGCAATCTGTGCACGAGTGTTGTTGAACTCGATGTCATGCACTCCAAGCGCAGCTACTTCATGTGCGTGATTCCAGAAGTCCTGCACTCCTGTCTCAACCGTGGTCTTGCCAAAGGGAACGAGCCCAACTTTGAACCGCGAGATGAGTTGTGTTTGCGGAACGAAAGATACCGCGAAAAGCGAGGCCTTTCGCAGGAATTCTCTTCTTGGCATGGGCTGCGTTGAAACGATCATTTCGGTACAACAACACATGAATTTAAGCTGAATCTAAAAAAATGGCCCTGTTACCGTTTTTTCACGTTCTGGGTTTGCGCTTCCTCTAACGTCTCGGCATATGCAGATTTTGGTTGTGGAAGATCGCCCTCGGATGGCGCGCCTCCTGGACCGTGCCCTGCGGCGGGACGGCCATACCGTCACTCTTGCCTTCGACGGTGAACAAGCTATGGAATATGGCCGGTCACCGCACCTGGACGTGATTCTCCTGGACGTTGCGCTTCCCGGGATCGACGGCTTCACCGTTCTAAACACTTTGCGCACGGAGCGATTGACGACGCCCACCATCATGCTTACCGCGCGTGATTCCATGGAAGACATTGTTCGTGGCCTGGACCTGGGAGCGGATGATTACTTAACCAAACCATTTTCGCTAGCGAATCTGCTAGCCAGAATCCGTGCAGTTTCACGCAGACGGCCTGTAATCCAGACAGAACGCCTGGAATTCCGAGACTTGGCACTTGACCGCTCGACACATCAGTTGTGCCGGTTGGGCCGATCAATGCCACTCAGTCGGATCGAATTCGCTCTGATGGAGAAACTCCTCCGCAACGCTGGCATGGTTGTTACGAAAGATGTGCTAGTGGAAGCGGCATGGGGACTCGGTGCCGATGTGAGTGACACATCGCTCTACGTCTACATGCGAGCGCTGCGCAACAAGATCGCTTCCGACGGCGAGCGGCAGCTTCTTCACACCATTCGCGGCGTCGGCTATACGCTTCGGCAAGCCCAAGTATGAAACGAAGAAGCTCGATCTCTCTGCGGTTGACCGTATGGTTTTCTACCGCGTTTGTTCTCGGCTTTCTCGTGTTTGGCGTTGCCATGTACTTGGAGCTTTCGTACTCTCTTGCCGCAGGCAGAGACAAGACCCTTCTT
The DNA here is from genome assembly GCF_900102185.1 of Terriglobus roseus. Lineage (NCBI taxonomy): Bacteria > Pseudomonadati > Acidobacteriota > Terriglobia > Terriglobales > Acidobacteriaceae > Terriglobus > Terriglobus roseus. Next base: position 2,671,942 of record NZ_LT629690.1, read on the forward strand.
CACCGTGCGAACCGTGCCGTCACTCTACTCACTAACTGTCACGTAGGCAGCCCGCTGTGTGTGCAGAGATTTGATGATTTCGCCGCAGCCACTCCAGAAGGAAATCTGATTCACGTATTTGATGTAGACGGCAAACGGCTCTATCCGGTGGTGCAAGACCCATCCGATACCTTCCCATGGCCGTCTGGTGTCACGCCGCAAGATCGCCTCTTCTCCAAGGTCAAATATCAGAACGCGATCTTTCGTATGCTCTCCGAACCCGTAACCATTGGAACGGTGCACTATCGAATCGTTGTTGGTGGCCAACTCAACGACAACCGGGTGTTGGTCAATCAGTTCAAACATGGCCTTCTGTGGACAGCCCCCATCCTCTTGATCTTCTCTGCAGCCATCGGTTTTTTCCTGAGCACTCGCGCGCTCAGACCGGTTGCACGATTGATCGCATCCGTCCGTTTAATCAGCATCGGGAATCTTTCAAGAAGACTTCCCGCACTTCACTCCGGGGATGAACTTGAGGCATTGACAGAGACGTGTAATGAGATGCTGGCTCGATTGGAAACCGCGGTCGGGCAGATCACGCGATTTACCGCCGATGCCTCACATGAATTGAGAAGCCCCATCTCTTACATCTATACGCAATCGGAATATGCGCTCAAGAATCTTCCGCTTGAGGAAGAGAGTGCCGAATGTTTTTCCCAAATCTTGCGGGAGTGTGAAGAAGCCACTGCTCTTCTAAATGACATGCTTACACTTGCACGGTGTGATTCGGGCCATTCCGGTATGACCTTCACTCGCACGAACCTCAAAGGCATTCTGGATGACGTGTATCTAAGAGCTGCACCGCTCGCAAAAAGCAAGCAACAGAGTCTCACGCTCGAAGTGGATCGGCATGAACCTACCTGGATCATGGGCGATCCACCAAGTCTTCGCCGACTCTTCTGGATCCTGTTGGATAACGCAATCAAGTACACGCCGATTGACGGTGAGATCAGCATCCGTCTACGGACTGGCGGGAGTGAAGCGTGTGTCGATATTAAGGACAACGGGATTGGAATTCCGCAAGACGCGTTATCGAATATTTTCGGTCGTTTTTACCGCGTCGACAGAGCAAGAACGTTGGCTGAAGGCTCAGGTCTCGGCCTTTCAATCGCTAAGTGGATTTCTGACATCCATCGTGGCGATCTTTCAGTAAAGAGCTCCGAGAATATCGGATCCATCTTTCAAATCTCCTTCGGAACGACTAACGCAGGCTAATGACTTTTATTACTTTGAATTCTTTCTTTCGACGCTCTCTGTTACAGCAATGGAGCACTCTCGTCATGCTTGCTATCGCAGCTGGCATTCCCGCGCAGCAGCCCGGAACCACAAAGGACTGGGGCGCATATCAAGGGGGACCTGACTCCATCCACTATTCCAGGCTTACCCAGATTGATCGCACGAATGTCCAGACCCTTAAAGTTGCCTGGACATTCGATACAGGCGAAGTATCAAAATCGAAAAGGGAGTTTGAATCGAATCCACTCATCATCCACGGGGTTCTTTACGGCCTCAGTCCCTCAGTTAAAGTGTTCGCTTTGGATGCTGCCACCGGCAAGCAATTGTGGACGTTCGATCCGGCAGCGGGGACGAAAGAGATTGGAAGTACGCGAAATCGCGGCGTTACTTATTGGTCGGATGCGAGTGGAAAAGACAGTCGTATCTTCGTAACCTTCCGTCAGTATCTCTACGCCATTGAGGCCAAGACCGGAAAGCTCGTTGAGAGCTTTGGAGACAAAGGACGTGTCGATCTCAGAATCGGTCTCAGACACGAAGGAGAAGGCCTTTTTGTCACCATGTCGACTCCGGGCGTCATTTACAAAGACATGCTCATCTGCGGCAGTATGATCGCCGAACAACTTCCGGCATTCCCTGGGGACATTCGCGCTTTTGACGTACGCACAGGCAAGATCCGCTGGCAGTTCCACACCATTCCCCATCCGGGCGAATTTGGTTATGAAACCTGGCCTAAAGATGCATGGAGATACAGCGGCGCTGCGAACGACTGGGCAGGATTAAGTCTTGATCGCAAGCGAGGTATCGCTTACGTACCGCTTGGTTCTGCTGCTCCTGATTTCTACGGCGGCGACCGCGTAGGAAATAACCTGTTTGCAAATTCACTTGTGGCTCTCGATGCAAACACCGGGAAGCGTATCTGGCACTACCAGTTTGTTCATCACGACATCTGGGACAGGGATCTCAATGCACCGCCCGCGCTCGTCACAATCAAACGAAACGGCAAGGTCATTGACGCTGTCGCACAAACAACCAAAACTGGTCACGTTTTCGTCTTTGATCGTGTCACTGGAAAACCGCTGTTCCCGATTGAAGAGAAGCCCTATCCCAGCAGCACAATCCCCGGCGAGATTACGTCTCCTACCCAACCCTTGCCCATAGCTCCGCCAGCCTTTGCACGTCAGACCATGACGGAAAGGGACATCACCAACCGCACACCGGAAGCGCACGCTGCAGTTCTCCGGCAGTTCCAATCGGTTGTGAGCAATGGTCAATTCACTCCCCAGACCCTTCAAGGGACTGTTCTGTTTCCTGGATCGGATGGCGGCCAGGAATGGGGTGGGCCATCGTTTGATCCTGAAACTGGATTGCTCTACACAAACGCCAATGAAATGGCGTGGATTGTGAAGATCGCAAAGCGACCTCCACCGTCAGCTTCCAACAGCGGGAAAAGTCTTTACACCGCAAATTGCTCCGGCTGCCACAACGCCAACTTATCTGGCAATCCGCCGGACGTTCCAGCGCTGACTCGCCTGGATCAGCGGTTGACTAACCGTGAAGTAGTTACGCTGATCCGTGGCGGCAACGGACGAATGCCCGCGTTTCCTCAACTTAACGCGCTCGAGATGAATGCGATTGCGGAATATGTCCTCAAGGGTAACGACAACATCGTTAGCGCAACTTCATCCGCTTCGCAGCAGCGATACATGCTTGGCAGCTCAACTCGTTTTCTCGATCCTGATGGCTATCCTGCGATCACACCGCCCTGGGGAACTCTCACGGCGATCGATCTCAACAAGGGCACATTCGCCTGGCAAATTCCATTGGGAGAGTATCCGGAATTGGCTGCTAAAGGTTTGAAAAACACTGGATCCGAAAACTACGGCGGCGGTGTCGTCACTGCCGGTGGCCTTTTGTTTATCGGGGCAACGAACTATGACAAGAAGTTCCGAGCCTTCGACAAGGCGACCGGGAAGCTACTCTGGGAGACGACACTCCCCTTCGCTGGTAACGCAACTCCAGCCATCTATGAAGTCAACGGTAAAGAATATGTTGTGATTGCGGCGGGCGGCGGCAAGTCCGTCCATGACATTTCGGGAGGAGAGTATGTTGCCTTCGCTCTACCTTAACCAGTAAGAAGTGTACCGAGTCCACCAGCGCATCCTTACACTAATTTGCGGATGCGCTGGTGGAACGATACAGGGAGTGTATGTGGCATCTGGCGTTCCGTAACGCTGATCAGTGCCCGAACTCCAACCGGCGTAGTGCCGCTAACCCTACCTACAGTTTGTTCCGATTCCATTCCTGGCGAGCCGCTTGAACGTCATGTTGATAGCTGGGGTCATTCAGCATTGCACCGAAAAGTATGGCTGAGGCGATGCGGCTTGCCTCAACGTCGGATTGGTAGTGGACGCCGCAGACGAGACGATTGTGAGCATATTCATCTGCCCGCCTCAAGATTGCGTCATGCTTCTCCGGATCAATCTGGGCAAGGACGTAGGCGAAGAGATATCCCAGCATGGCATGACCGCTTGGATACGATGGCTCCTTGCTGAGTGCACACACGGGATGAACTCGATCCGATCGCACATAGGGACGCGGTCGAGCAAAGTGATGCTTCAGAGGTGGATCCACAATCTCCGAGTCGTTCTTGAGACGACGCGATAGCTGAGCCATTGCAGGCAGCCGTGCAGACGTGAAGTTTGGCCCCATAACATCGACGAAGATAAACATGTCTTCTTCTGTATCGTCCTGCTTGGCACGAAGCACATCTTGTTCAGTGCGCGCATCTTGGAACTTCAGGATCTCGACCAACTCCGCCATATCCTGAGGTGACCCTATTACTGGAGGCGGAGCAAGACTGAGATCAATGTGCAGTTGATCCGACCTGAAGTAAAACGGTGCTTTCCTCGCTTGCTGTTGAGCAGGCGAGGAAAGCACGGCAAGGAGCAAGGAAGCCGCAAGCATACGGTTTCTAACTGGAGACAAGTGACACCTACGGATTGACGCGATAGACAAGGAGAGCTGCGATGTCCACATCCGTCTTGGGATGGATAACGAAGAAACGATGTACCTGCGGAACGTAATAGGAGGTCTTTCCACCATTCGTGGGGATGTTTGCGATTGCGGTGTACGTGTTCGGATCGTCCTGGTGGAAGATCGATAGACCCTGTGTTCCGCTGACGTAGACACGCTTAAGTATTGGATCCCACGTCATGTCATCGTTGATATTGACGCAGTCCTGTTTCGAGACCACTTTGCCAGTGCTATCGAAGACGTAAAACAGACCAGGCTTTCTGCCGGCAACGAAAATGTGCTGCGACTCTTTGTCCATGGTCAGTGCTGTATTTCCACTCAATTCCGGCGTTGTCCATGTGTCAATCACCTTGCGTGCATTCAGGTCCACGACACCGATCTGTTTCTTATCCCGAATGTTTACGTAGAGGCGGTTGTGAGCCTTGTCCGCCACCATACTCTCCACGTTGTTCCCAGGAATTGCAATCGATCCGATCAGTTTGTTCTCATCGACGGAGAAGATCGAGATGACAGAATCAGGTAGGTTCGCCGAGACCCCACCGTTCCCGATGTAATACAGCCGATTCTCTGAATCAAAATAAGCAGCATCCGGAGAATCGCCCTTGCCTGTTGCTGAGCCGTCGACCAGCTGAATACGATCGAGGCGATGGAAGTCTTCGCCCGAGATGAGTACGAGAGAAGAATCTCCACCGTCACAGATCATCAGTTCGTCTTTGCTTGGCGCAAAGGCGATGGAGTGTGGCGTCTTGAATCCACCGATGCTCCGCAGATGCTCTCCGGTCCGGAGGTCGAACATCTCGATGGATTTGTGTATCTCAGCGGCGACGAAGAGATGGTTTCGCTTCACATCAACCGCGAAGTGATCAAAGTCGCCGACCACGTCTGGAAGGTAGGTCGTCCGTAGCAGTGTCAGCGGTTCCCGTTTGTCTGCTGCCGCATGAGCCGAGACAAAACAAGTCGTGAGCGCAAGAAGCGACAGAATAGCGTGCGTGAGTTTCATTGAATTCATCCTGATTCGTTAATAGTTGAGTCGGAGTGAGAACTCGAGAACGCGCGGCGTACCTGAGCCGACAAGTCCTGCAGAGTTGACGGGAGAAGTAATCAAGCCAAAGCTCTTGGGCACGCTCAGAGTTCGCACGCCACCTGTGGTGACTACGCTCAGAGCCGCGGATGGGCTTGCATACTGCGCTCGATTGAACATATTGAAGGCCTCGGCTCGAAAAAGGATGTTGCTCTTCTCCGTCGCATGGAATGACTTTTCGATTGCCGTGTCGTTCTGCCATAGAGCGGGGCCATTTGCGATGTTGCGCCCCGCAGTTCCCCAAGTCCCAATTGCAGGCAAGGCGAACGCCGCTGGATTGATCCACTGAGTAGTACTGCGATTCGGCAGATAGAGAGGTACGCCCGCGATACGATTCGGCCGTTGACTTTGGTTGTTGCCATCAGGCAATTCGCTGGCGGGCCGCGAGAGCGTTACGTTAATCGGAAATCCGGCGCGAGCGAAATAGAGCGTGTTGATCGACCAACCGCCGACAAGCAGATCCATAGCCTTGCTCGCGTTGTTTAGATAGGTTCTGCCGCGACCGAAAGGCAGATCGTAGACTGCGCTCACATTTCCACTATTGCGCGCATCAAAGTCGCTGCTTGCATATTCACATCGGAAGCAGGATAGATTCTGCGCCGCATCGCCATCGCCAGCACCAACTGAGCCGTCATTGAGCGCATGAGAGTACATGTAGTGACTACCAAAGAAGAGCCCATTGTGGAAGCGGCGCGACAGACTTACGACTACAGCATTGAATGTCGACATCCCCTGGTTGTACTTGGTATCAATCTGGCTGGGAAACTGCGGTAAAGGTCGTTTGTTCGTCGCTGGGTCGATCAGGTTTGTGTAGCTTCTGCGAAAGAGGTGCACACCATGCGAGCCCAGATAGGTCATGGTCAGTGCTGTCTGCCCAGGAAACGCTTGCTGCACCGAAGCCGTCCATTGCTCGACATAAGAATCCGGATGATGCAGTGCCATCGAGCGGGGCGTGAGCGCTAGTCCTGTCGAAGGCGTGAGCGCTGGGTCGACGGGATACGAGTATTGCACGAACGTACCGTTCGACTGAACACCGCTGGTCAGCAAGGTCGATGGTTCGTTGTTAACTGCAGGGCTATCTTCATCACCAAGCTGCACCTCGCCGTGATACACGCCAAATCCAGCACGAAAGACAGTATTCCCTTTCAATGCATCAGGCGAGTACGCAATCGATGCACGAGGATCGAAGCTTAGATAGTTCGGGTGATAGAAGAGTCCACCGAAACTGCAGTAGCCGCCGCACTCTGCAATGTCAAACGCGATGGCGCTGTTATGTACCTCATGAAATGGCGAGAAATAGTTGTAGCGCAAACCATAGCTGACGGTGAGGGCGCGCGTCGCCTTCCACTGATCCTGCGCATATCCAGCCACATGGGTCTTATGCATTCCCTTGTCCGGCAATGCTGCCGTCGTTTGGAAGGTGTTGAGTTGGTTGGCCTGAAATGCGCTCAAACTAAGAAAGGACGCCGTCCCATCAACAGAATTTTGTTCGTTGAAGAGGATGAACTCGACTTCAGCACCGAACTTCAGTGTGTGATTGGCCTTTGTCCATGTCACCGTTTCATTCACGGATTCAGATTGGCCGACTTGTTCTTTGCTGTAGTTCTCGTTGAGGGATGTGAGGCCGGTGATGGAGAAATTAAAAGGGAGACCGGTTTTCTGCGATTGGATGTAGACATTCCGATTGAACCCAAATTGCACTTCATTGATGGCGCGAGGGCTGATGACATGGGACTCTTCAAGCACAAAGTTCTGCAGTCGTGACTTTACGCTGACTGCTTGAGAGAGCGCATTCAATGCGCTTGTCGAGGCGCCGTCGTCAATGTTGTAACGGGCATATGCAGAATCGTTTCCAGTGAACCGATGGTCGATTCGAATCGTTCCTGCATTCTCGCTATTTGGACTTGGGACAACACCGATGTAGGTATATACATTTGGATCGGACGTAGGGGCCATACCTGCGGGGTATGCATTAACGATAGGAGCCAAAGAGGGTTGCGCCGCCGCAACGGTTGCACGAAAGGCGGGGCTGGGAACAAGCCCTGTCTGAGGGACGCCTCCTAAGTGCTGCTGAAAGCCTTCATAGTTTATGAAGAAGAAGGTGCGGTCCTTAATAATAGGACCGCCAATACTGGCTCCATACTGATTGAGCTGGAAGACAGGCCGCTTCGTCGATGACTTGAACGGACCCGCTGCATCGAAGTAATTATTGCGGAAATAATCAAATACGCTTCCGTGGAAGGCGTCTGTGCCTGTCTTCGAAATGAGGCTGACCTGAGCTCCCGCCGAACCGCCCGTGTCCGCGCCGTAGCCACCAGAGTCCACCTTGAACTCTGCTACCGCTTCGGTAGAAAACTGCAGGCGCAAAGCAGACTTCAATGAAGCGTGGAAGATGCCGCTAGCGTCCACACCATCAAGTCGGAAATTATTATCGTCTGTGCCATTGCCCGCGAAGCGGATGGAAGACTGTGCACCCGAACCAGAGTCAATGGCGCCGGGAGCCAACAATTCGAGATTCGTAAGATTGCGGCCATTCAAGGGGAGACGAGAAACCTGGACCGACTGGATTGTATCGCCCAAGGTCGCATCGCTCTTATTGAGTTGTGCGCCGTCACGGTCAGCTTCAACCGAAACCACCTCCGAAACGGTCCCAATTTGCATCGTTCCATTGACAGTACGAATGTCTCCCGAATGCAGGTCGAGGTCAGCGACACGCAGATCCTGGAATCCGGCCCCTTGGAAGACAACGGTGAAGCGTCCTATGGGCAAAGAAGAGACGACGTATTGACCATGGGCATTGGTAACAGTCTGACGTGTTTGATTAGTTCCTTCTTGCGTTATCGTCACACTCGCGTGTGACACTGCGGCGCCCGAGGAATCTGTGATCGTTCCGTTCAATTCGGCACGGTCGATCTGCGCAGTCATGGTGATGGGAGCCAAGAGTACTGCACTGAGAGCCAATACGCGGTATGAAGGCTTTGGAAACATGGACCTCTCCCTGTACGGGGTGGTTTTAGAAACGAAGGGTTACGCAGGCCAATCAGCCCGTAGTGTGAGTGCGAATTTCGGTGAGTTACCTAGACGATGTCACGAACAGGGACTGCAGGTCAGGAATCTGCGATGCAACTTCGGCCCGAATACGATCCGCTTGCTCTGCTGCTTCCTTTTCATTTCCAGCGGTCGTGCACGGAATTTCCATGACTAAAATTCCAATGTTGCGGTGTTGTGCATCGAACATCGGCATCTTCATGTTGTAGAACTGTCCGTCTTCAATTCGGGGGCCATAGATACCGCCCTCTTTCACTGCGGCAAAATCCCCTGGCGATGTATGGATTCCGAGACGCGTCTCGTTTCCATTCGCAATCAGAATCATGGTCTTCTGCCCGGGTGGAATGACATGCAATCCCATGCGGCGCAGTGTCGGATGAGCTGACAGTTCCTTCAGAACAATCTGTTCAGCGGCAGGAGCATCTACCGGCTCTTTCACATCCTTCGGAACAGCGCGCGGGGGAAAGGTGTTCGTTGGCTGAAAAACAAGAATATGAGCTGTCGACGTTGCACTCTTGGGAACGGCAACAAAGAGTTGATTTAACTCAGTCGACAGATATGCCGTACGGGCCCTTGCACCTGTCGGCTGGGCTCCACGGCTTTGATAGTGATCCAGATCGACCTGATCATAGATGTCCAACGAACCATCGGTGCTTGCATAGAGACGACGTGTAGCGGTCTCATAAATCAAGTCGTCTACACTGCTGTGAATAGGCAGGTTAGCCACCTGCTTGCCCGTATTGCTATCCAGCACTGCAATGTTCCCGCTACGGCAACCGACAAACAGCCTTTGGCGGGACTCATCAAGCGCCATGGCAACGTTCGTCTTGCAGTTCTGCAAAGGCCAACGCGCAACTTCGGTATTGCGATAGCGATCAAAAACGACAACTTCATTCGTCGCTTTGTCATTAACGTAGACACGTGGACGGTACGCGTCGAGAGCCATCGCTTCCAGCGTGTCGCCATTCACCTGAAGGTCTTGTACTTTCTCTGCCTTCACCGTATCGACAATGCTCAGCAATGAAAACTTCTTCCCGGCGTCTCCTCCGCCATTTACGGCATACATGAGCTTACGGGATGGGTCAAAACCCAATGCGTCCGCGTCCTTTTCAAGACTGATTCGTTTGATCAGTTTGTAGCTTTCACCGTCGTAAATGTCGAGCGATCCATCGCCACCATCAGTGACATATAAACGATCAGTTTCCGGGCGAAAGATCACATCGTGGGGGCGTTGCGATGCAATAGTACCCATCACACCACCACTTTTCAGATCAACAATCAAGACCTGCCTTACATCTTCCGCCGCAACAAACAGGCGGTTCCTCTTCACATCAACGGCTAAGTGATCAAAGCTTCCAGTTATTGATGCAGGCAGTTTGATTTCGCGAATCTGTTGAATCGGATCATTCGCACTCTTTGAAGGAGTTTGAGCAAACAACACATGAACACAAACAACTGCAAGTGCAGCGATTGAATAGAACCTGGAGGTCATAAGGTTTCCTAACTAATATCTCGATGGCTTGAGCCTATCTACTTCTGCCAGCGAATTTGTTAATCAGGGGTCAACGATCAGGCAATCCGTTCTCAGTAAATCTTCAGGTTGTGCGATGGTTGATTTGCTCGGGTAAACGTGGCTCTCTCGTCTCGTCGAGGTGACTCAAACGGTGGAAAAATTCAGACCTCTTGCCGGCGCTTGGGTATCGCTTGTATCGAACCACACGAGGAAACTCGACCCTTTTCCTCGCTGACTTTCAACAGAAATTCCTCCGCCATGTAGCTCTAGCAGGTTTCGTGCGATGGCAAGCCCCAAACCGCTTCCCCCGTCGCCAGGAGTACGTGCGGAATCAACACGATAGAAGCGATCAAAAATGCGGCTCTGATGTTCCGGCGCGATACCAATCCCTGTGTCTGTCACGCTAAGACAGCATCGATTATCCTCGCGCCATGTACCGACGGTGATGGAGCCACCTGTTGGGGTATAACGAATCGCGTTGTCGACCAGAATCATAAAGACACGTTCGGCAACCATTTGATTGCTCTGCACCGGAAGCGAGACCCCACTCTCATGGAGTACCAAATCAATGTGCTTCAAGGATGCCTGCTCTCTTGCTCGTGGAACGAGTGCTGACACAGAAGCACCTAAATCGAAGAGCTCTCGCTGCCCTGCATTTGCTTCTAAACCGCTTCGCGCGAGAGTCAGAAGATCAGCGATGAGTCGTGCCATCGAATCGCTCTCTTCCACGATGTTTGTGAGACCGCGTCGAATCCTGTTCCCATCCGCCAGATCCATCAGCAGAAGTTCTGCCGTGGACCGCACTACGGCTACTGGAGAACGCAGTTCATGTGACGCATCTGCAGTGAACTGTGCAACACGATCATAAGCCGACTCGATTCGATCCAGCATGGAATTTATCGTTTGGGATAGCTGGTCGAGTTCATCTCCATTGCCCTGCAGACTTAACCGCAGTTGAAGGTTGTGAGCATCGATCGTGCTTGCCGTGGCCGTGATGCGATCCACAGGAGTAAGGACGCGTCCGCTCATCCAATGTCCGCCAAGTGCAGCAAGTATGCCGGCTAGAGGCAGACATGCGGCAAGCAGGAGGGCCAGACGGTTAATCAGATTGCGATAGTCGGTTTGATCGACTGCAGCTTGCAATGAAAACTTGTAGGGTCCAATCTGTGCCATGCGACTAATGGTGCGAAACACATGACCATCACTTACTTGATTCCCTTTGTGGAGTTCTGCCGCGTAAGGCTGGAGATCGGATACGGGAGCCATTGCGTCAGGCTGGTAGACCAGAACACCATTGCCATCACGTACGCGGAACATTTTGCCGCGCGGCATCAGTGATGAGTGTTCGCGTAACTCTTCTCCGAGGTTATTCATTTCGTGTATCGCAAGCTTGTGATTGAGAAATGTCTCGATGCCATTGAGTCCCGAAGTCAACTCCGCATCTGCGGCCTTGCGCACTCCCCATGCGGCTGAAACGTACACGACGATACCCAGCACCAATACCGTTGCTGTAACAAGCGCCGCGTACCAAACTGTAAGCCGGAAACGGATGGTAGACACTTTCACAGCTGTCCCGCCGTGAGCTTATATCCAAAGCCCCGCACCGTCTGAATCAACTTTTGATCGTGTGCGGCATCTACCTTAAAACGAAGCTGCTTCATGAACGCGTCCAGAGTGTTGTTTTCTACCGTCGTCTCGTAACCCCACACCGCATTGATGATGGCATCTCTGCGTAAAACAACATTGGGATTTCGCATCAGGTATTCAAGCAACAAGTGTTCCGTCCGGGTTAGCGCAATGGGCACTCCGGACCGTGTTGCAATATGTGTCATGGGATCAAGGGAGAGATCGCCGATCTCGTAACAGAGGCTCTTAGAACCAGCACCTCTTCGAGCGAGTGCGCGGAGACGTGCGAACAGTTCTTCGAACGAGAATGGCTTTGTGAGATAGTCATCAACGCCGCTGTCTAGCCCATGCACCACGTCAGAGGTCGCATCTCGCGATGTCAACATCATGATGTGCGTCGAGATTTTACTTCTGCGAAGCTCTCGAGCAATGCTAAATCCATCGAGACCGGGTAGCATGGCGTCGAGCAAAATCAGCTCGAATGGATAATCGCGCCCGAGCGCTAACCCCTCCTGCCCCTCGAGAGCTGTCGTGACCCGATACGCTTGCTTCTCAAGCCCATCCCGCAAAATGGAGGACAACTTCGGGTCGTCCTCGATCACCAGAATTCGCATTGCAAGACCTCGTTTCCGGTCAGCATATTCAAGGAATCTGAACATTTCCTGAACGCAGTCTTTTCAGATGTTCTCAGATGCTTGTGAATGCTAGGTTTCGTTAGCGCAAACCGTACGAACCTAGAGCGATTTGAACAAATTGCGGTCGCCTCTCTTGGTTACGTCTGAATCGCGAAGATCGTATTCGGGCTCGGAGATCACCATCGGACCTTGCCTGAGGGACGAAAGACCGTTAAGGTTCCTTTCCGCAGCACGTGGAGATATCCCGTCGGTTCGTTCAGGTCGGGAGAAATCCCACAGTGCTTCCCTGAATAAAACATCCGTGCCGAGAGTGCGAACCGTTCAAAAAACGGCGCAAGAGGGCCATATCGAGACTATAAGGTATGCAAAAGACACTTAGGATCGATATCCGTATCGCATGATTTAGGCAGTTGCCTTCGGGCGTGCGAAGAAACAACTCCAAGGCGAACGGAAAGGAACAAGATTATGAATCAGTTAGGCGAGTCGGAAACAAAGTTGGAGGGTGGTTTGGTGCGGTTGACCGCTTGGGTTGAGGAGCGCAACATCGCTTTTCTGATCTGCAGCGTCGGCATGGCTGTAATGCTGCTTTGGGCAGGATCTTTCAAGATGACTCGGCCCCGGTGTTGAAGGCATCATTCCTCTGGTTTCTAACAGCCCACTGGTATGGTGGCATTTCAAGATCTTTGGACCTTATGTCGGATCAGACCTGATCGGTCTTACCGAATGGCTTTATGCAGTCCCGATCATCGCCGGTTACTTCAAACCGAAGGCGGGTATTCATGGCGGTCTTGTGGGTGTGGTTATGTTCTTCACGACCAGCACCATGCTCTTCAGCACTCCAGGTGCGCTCATTTCTGTACCAGGCATCTCCGGTATGCGGTACATGAGTTTTCTTGGCCTGTTTCTCTACAAGGACATCCTCGTTCTAGGTATCTCGTTTTACCTGATCGACTACTTCGGTAAGAAAGTAACCTCTCCTAACAAGTGAATCATGCGGTCGTCATCAAACGGGACGAAGCCGAGTTCGACAATTCCCGATTAGATCAGTACCACCACTCTCCCGTCACGGGATAGATTTGGCGCGCTTCACCATGATTGAAAGGAATCGAAGCGTGTTCGCCGGCATTGGAGAGGTCTCCCTCTGCGAGAGCGAACTTTCTCCCGCATGAATAGGGCGTCTGCCGAGCGGCAGACGCAGGCAGCTGCTGAAACCAGACGGTATCTCCAGCGAGATGGAGATACCGTTCGAGTTGGGTGTAAGCATCCATACATAAACCCAAATATCACGATAACGTTTTTATTGTTATCGTTATCTATCTTGTTACGGTCTCGCGCTGAAACGCCGTTAGTCCTTTATTTTCTTACTATGGGGATATAGTTACGCGCATCTTAAGCTTCTTGCGCAATTAGCCGTCGTCGGGAGATGACCAATCCAAATCGTTTGCTGGGGGCAAAGGAATCGTTTGGGGAGAAACGAGTCTGTTACCAAACTTGACCTAGTGAACTCCCAAGTGGCTTCGACACATTCACCTTTGCGTCATGTCCTTCCACAATCAGCTGTCACGATCGCTCCCATCCATGAAATTGCCCTTGTTCGCAGCGTGACAAGTGACGTCTTCGGGCTTCGTAGCCTTCTTATCAGCATCGGTGTCATTCCCGCCGGGATGGAAGGTTCTTGGGAGGACGACGCGGACTGTCAGATTCTGCGCCTGAGCTTCCAGCCCTCTCTCCTCGAAGAAGTTGCTGAGCAGATGGGGAGGAACTCCAGCAAGGTTGACCTCGCACCACGCTTTGCTCTTCGCGACACCCGTATCGAAGCGATAGGGTGGGCGATCAAAGAGGATCTGGAGGCGGATACTCCCGCCGATCCGCTTTATATCGAACTTCTGACGAACGCCTTGGCTGTGCGACTGGTTGAGTTAGCTTTCGACCGTGCTTCGCATGGAGAAAGGTCCCACACGCCACGACTATCTGCGCGTCAACTCCGCATTCTGATCGACTATATCGAGACCAACCTCGATCAGAGACTTCATCTGGCCGATCTCGAGTCAATTGCCGGTGTCGGCACGACCCGTCTGAAGACGCTCTTCCGCAATAGCACCGGAACACCCGTCCATCGCTATGTCATTGGTCGTCGCATTGAATACGCGCGAGCGATGTTATCCACGACGAAGATGCCCGCAAGTCAGATCGCCCTCGCGGCTGGATTTACGCACCAAAGTCACATGTCTTCGACGATGCGTCGTGTTCTCGGCCATGCTCCAAGCGAGATCCCTCACCCGTAGATGAAATCTGCCCGAAACTGCAAAACTGCGTCTGAATCTGCGCGATCCAAAGTGCCTTCGTTCTTTAGTCTCGCTGCATATCGAATGGAGGCTAGACGCATGTTTGCAATCATCGGGGCATCGGGAAACGTCGGACGTTCAACATCTTCAGCACTACGACAAGCGGGCATGCCTGTGCGAGCAATTGTTCGCGACTCGGCAAAGGGCGCTCCACTCAGAGAACTGGGGTGTGAAGTTGCTGTTGCCGACTTGCAGAACCCGGCTTCTCTCGAGAAGGCAATCTGCGATGCGGATACCGTGCAGGTCATCCTCCCACTGCGGCCTCTGGTGAAGGATCCAGCAGGAGACTTGTCCCTCTCGGGCACCAGCATCATCCACGCGCTCCGACAGACGCGTCCCAGTCGCGTGCTGGCCATTTCTGATTACGGGGCACACGTCTCCGAGAACATCGGCATGCCCAGCATCTTCCACGAATTCGAAAGCCTGCTTCACACGGTCGAAAGTTATAAGCTGATCCTCCGTTCCGCGGAACACATGCACAATTGGGGACGCGTAATCCCAGTGGCGCTCTCATCTGGAACTCTCCCGACCTTCCAAGATCCAATCGAGATGGTGCTGCCAACCATCTCAGCACAAGATCTCGGTCTCATCGCGGCCAGACTGCTCCTCCGACCTCAAAGTGGAAGTGATCTTGACATCGTCCACGCGGAAGGACCGCGCCGCTATAGCGCAAGTGATGTGGCGACAGCTCTGAGTGAGTTGTCAGGTCGCACGATCCATGCTCATGCCGTCCCTCGGTCACAATGGAAAAGTGCGTTCGAACAGTTGCCCACGAGCCTTGCCGATCTTCTGATCAAAGCGAACGATGCGAAAAACAAAGGCGGCCTAGTTGATGTTGAGCCGAATGCGGATGAGGTGATTTATGGCACGACCGAACTCATTGAAGCTCTAAAGCGGTTCACGAATTCGCCGCACAATTCGCAAAATCTGGGAAGACTCTGAACGCGTTGAATTTCTTTAAACGACTGCGCCGGAACGAGCCGTCGCCAACTGCTCTCTCGGTGTGAATCCCCTTTGCTGACTCCGACCCGCAAACTCCACAAAGACCAAGCATGCTCCAATTGCGGTGAGGTTGTAGATGGCTCCGCCCCATGCGCCCTGGCTGTGTGGGTTGGAAAAGGCCGGCGGTATCTCTACCGTGAACTCAAACAACAGGAGCATAAGAGCGAGCATTCTTGCTGCGAGCACGTCGCGAATTCTCGCAAGAATAGCGCAGCCTGCCAGCAGAAAAGCGATGCCAGTCAGTACAACAAAGAAAAGACCAAACGGCACCCAGTGCGGGACGAACCTCCCATAACCACGAGTATTGATAAGGTGCCCCATAGCGAAGGTGATGAGAGGCACGCCCAACATCCAACGAGTGATCGCCAGCGCGCTGCCCTTCGGGAGTGAACCGGGACGTGCCACGGCGTAGAGGACGGCAGCCGGGGCGGCCAGAAGGAGCTGCATGCCAGCACCTCCCAGACAGAAAACAAGAAGGTCGAATCGAACCCCCACCGCATGAGCCATTGCAGCGTAGCGCGATACCCACAAAAGGGCAAAGGCGATGTAGATGAGAGCGGACGCCGAGGCGCCAATCCACGCGGTTGGCCGCCGCAATAAGGCGATGCCGGCAGCAACTAACCAGATACCAGAAAGCACTGCCAGTACCGGTTCGCTAGTGAGGTGGCCGAGAGCCGCTATCGGTTGATGCGAGGCTTCGAATTTCAACCACACAATGTTCACGACCCCCGTTGCAATCGTTGCCGAACCATACAGCCAAACACCGACTCTCATCCTGTCCATCTTCATCTCCAACGAGCAAGCTGACCGACTGAAATCCATTTGCGCTGATAGTATGGGTTGCAATTGGTACTCTGGTAGAGCCAATTAGAAGAAATACTCTTAGACCAATCCCAGCCATGTCACGAATCGTCAGTTCGTTCGAGTTGAGTATTAAGAATCGTCCCCCTCATCAGGTGTTGACGAAGTGGCTTTACGAAGAGCTGCGCAACGCGATTCTAGAAGGCAGGCTTGAAGCTGGCGCCAGACTGCCAGCCTCGCGTGATTTCGCTCGACAATACGGACTGTCGCGCGGAACAGTCGTCAGCGTCTTCGAGCGCTTGCTGGACGAGGGCTACATATCTAGCAGAGTGGGAGTGGGTACTTGGATCAATCCGATCGCAGCGACTGTCCCACCTCATAAGCCGCAGACGTCGACGCCTCCCGCTTATGTTGGAAACGTTATCTCGTCGTATGTGCGACCAAAGCCCTACGTCGACCTTGTATGGAAAGCGGCGTGCCTTCCCTTCCGCGCGTCGGACCCGGCCGTTGCGGAATTCCCAGCCGAGATTTGGGGACGTATCGCCGCCAAGCGCTCTCGCAATTTCAGGTCATGGCTTGATACACCGGCAGATGGAAGTGGCTATCCACCACTGCGCGATGCCATCGCGCACTATTTGCGGACATCGCGTGGCGTGCGCTGCAGCTCGGATCAGATCGTGATTGTCTCTGGAATACAACAGGCACTCGATCTGTTGGCGCGCGTGCTTCTGAAGCGTGGGGATGCGGTATGGATGGAAGACCCTGGCTACTTTGGAGCGAGCATTGCGTTTAACAACGTCGGCGCAAGAATCATCGCCGTGCCGGTAGATGAAGATGGACTCTCGGTTGCTGCCGGCAAGAAACTTTCCCCGCATGCCAAGGGGGTTTATTTAACACCGGCCCATCAGTTTCCCTTAGGAGTAACGATGTCTTTAGAGAGACGAATCGCCCTACTCCAATGGGCCTCTCGTACCGGCGCTTTCGTAATCGAGGACGACTATGACAGCGAATACAGGTTCCGGGGTCAGCCAGTACCCGCGTTGCAAAGCCTGGATGAAAATTCAAACGTCATTCTCATCGGATCGTTCAGCAAGACATTGTTCCCATCGTTACGTGTGGGCTATGTCGTCTTGCCTCCGTCGCTCGTAAATTACTTCATGGCCTTCCGCTTTCAAACAGATTTCCGCAATGCGAGTTTTGATCAGGCGGTGCTCTGCGACTTCATCGTGGACGGACATCTCGCGCGTCATCTGCGCAAAATGCGTGATCTGTATGCGGGCCGCCTTGAGGCATTGATCGAAGGCGGCAATAGATACCTCGGCGGGCTGCTTGAAATCTCAAACGTTAGGGCTGGACTCTACACGGTGGGATTCCTAGACAATGGGATGACATCGCGACAGGCAGAAAAAGCAGCTGCTGCGCGAGGAGTTGAGGCCATCGGGATCGACCGCTACACGTTGAAACGTCCCGACCCGAAGGGTGTGCTGCTGGGATTTGCTGCCCATCATGAGACCGCGATTCGAAAAGCACTCATTCAACTCGCTAGAGCGTGGAGTTGATCAAGAATAGGACTTTAAGACCTGTTCGGATGTAGTCTTCGTCAATCTCAATCGATCAGAAAATTATCCCTTGTGTAGGGGTCTACATCACCGCTTCTATTACCTTTTCGAACACAATGATCGCGGATCTCCTGTAATCACAAAAGGCAAAAACCGACACGGCGGACACACCGCGTCGGCTTGCCATTCCGAAACCGCTATTGGATGTTGACGCTAATCCCCATGCTTCGGGAGACAGATCCCACGCTCGCATTGACAGTGATTGTTTTCAATCCCGTTTCTCGCGTTGTGGTTGGCGTTGAGCTCATCGAACTGCCAGCACAGCCGGTGAGAGTCACAGTGGCTAGACAGATTGCGATAATCGCAACAACCAGACGCCGCGATGAGTTGCGATCGAATCCGGCACAGCAACCCAATCCCAAGATCGGAAGGAAGAGCAATGCCATGGAGGTCTGGCTGGTTGGGCTGGCTGAGCTAGGCCCGATCTGCACCGTTGCATTCACGCTACCGTCAGCAGCCAGATTCAATGATTGCGAGTCGAAGCTGCATGCCAATCCTGCCGGAAGTCCCGTGCATGAGAGCACAACGTTACCCGCTAATCCAGCCACCGAATTGATCTGCATCGATACAGGAGCTGAGGTGGAGGTGTAGGTGGCATTCATACTTGTGCTGGCCATCGAGATCAAGATGTCAGCACTTTCTGAATACACTGTGTAGGTGGCTGGTTGAGCGCTGGAGCCCTCGTAGCCTGAGCCAGGCGCATAGTCTGCCTGAATCTGATGCTTGCCCAGAGCGAGGCCACCCGGCACCGTCCATGTTGCTGTGCCACCCGTACCAATCGCGGGATTGCCGACGACAGCACCGTCAACTGAGATGTAGACACTGCCAGACGTGACTGGTTGACCACCCGTCATCACCTGAGCTGTGAATGCGGCGTCATGACCGAGTACTCCACTGGAAGGGCTCGTTACTGATGTCGTTGTGAGAAGTTTTTTCCCAGCGCCACCATTTCCACCAGGAGCTGACCCGAGGAGTCCTCCGCTGACGTCGCCCGGCCATGCATTGTGATCGCTTGCATCGCAAATGCTGCCATTGCCCCAGCCAGAGGGGTTACTGGCACTGGCATCATACGTAACACTAGCCATCGGTCCATTTACGGAGAACATCTGGTACATGGGGACGTTCAGTTGGTTCGGCGCAAACAAGTTATTTGCGAGATCAGAGTCGATCACAGTAATGTTCACACTCTGAGAACCCGCCTTGGACGCTACACCGTCTATCACCGCGAAGTCGTAAAAACCCTCGTCCTGGCCAAATGGTTGTTCTGTGCCGCCGGGCGAGAAATAGGCGACGCTTTGATATTGCGAGAGTTGTCCAATACCTGAACCAGGAGGCTGATTCGCAGTGAGGTAAAAGGCATTGCAGGAGTCGGCTTCATCGTGATCCTGTATTGACCCCACGGTAGGTTGAGAAAATGCTCCCGAAGAAGCACCGGCCCACTCGACTCCTCTCCAATAGTGAAGGTTATAGACCGTGGGAAGCAGGGCGAAGTAGAAACCCCTTGCCGATGCACTCGTCATGCCGTTAATCGCTGCAACCTGCTGCACCTGGTTGGGCGCAAAGAAGGTTGAATCGTTTGTTGTGGTGGTGCGGGGTCCGATGATGCTCAGACGTCCCCAATCCGCCGTGATGTTGTCAACTGTGCTGTCGAAGCCGGCAAGGAGGGGGCTCTGTAAATCCGCCGTTGCAAGTTGGCCAACCGTTGTAGTCAGTTGTGCAAACGGCTGGGGAGATGAAGAAATCACAGTGTTCTTGCTGGATATGCTGCCTCCGCTACCTATGGTGCTGATGATTGCACCTAAGGCATTGCCAAGGGAAGTCAGGTATTTGGCATCCTTCCAATTTTGGCTATTTGCATCGAATATTGGAGTCAGTTCGCCGAAGCCTTCCACATTGGCTGCAATCGACAATAGGCCACCGAACGAGCCCAAAAGCGATTGCCAACTAAACGTAACGTTCTTGGTTGCGATCTCCTGAGCGTTGAGATTCCCCATGCCGCTACCTTCTACGGTATTTGCGGCGGCACTCAGCGCCAATCCCACATTTGCGTTTCCGGCCGCCACGATATCCTTCATATTCGCGGAACCGGTCACCAGGTACTGTAAGGTGTTGGTCAAATAGATCACTTCGAGGGACAACTGGGCCTTCACTGCGTTGAAGTCAGCCGAGGTGAACGATGATGATGCACTATCGCCTGTCGCGGTAAAAGTACAGGTTGAACCGTCACTTGCGGTGCAGCCGAAGGTGTTCCACGCACCCACGCCAGGAAATTGCAGATTCGCTGGGTCCATCGTGTGATAGTCGATGGAAGTATTGACGGATCCTGTGAAGAAGTAATGGAGGTCATCCACATGCGGCCCTTGGATTGTCTTCACGTAGTAACCACCCAACAGCCAGTGGCTTATAAAGCGGTAGGCAGCCTGCTGTCCGGCTAGAGAGGATGCATTTGGCAGAAGCACGGTACCACTGTTCGACGGCCACTCCACTGGCTGCTGATAGGAAGCCATACTCAACAGGAAATCTGAGTCGCTGATACCTCCCTTAGCGTTGAACAGGCCCTGTTGCTCTGCGGAATTTTGGGCGGGCAGGTAATAACCGTTCGAATTCCGTTGCAAAGTGCCATGCAGCACGCCCATCTGCCCGGTAAACGCAGTCGATAATTCCGCAGTTGCCCCGGTGAGCGCGTTTCCGCCCCCCTGATACCCGACAAAAGCATAGTTATCCTGATTCGTGTAGGTCGGTCCGGCGATTGCATACGGCGTGCCGCCCCAACCGTTAAGAGCTGCAGTAAATGCCTTGAAACCCGTATACGTTGCGGCGCCGGACCAGCCGCCATTCGTTACCGTCTGTTGCTGTGAGTTCGACCCCACACTGCCAATCGATTGCAGGATGAGCAGTTTGTTGTAGGGAACGGCATTGATCGCTGCAGCCAAGGCAGACCATTCTCCATCGATATTTTGGCCACCAATTCCAACTTGAAAGAATTGTCCACAGTTGGTCACGACACGAGCTGAGTTGGAAGGGATATCGGTTCCACCCGAGCAACTTTGGTATGCAGGCATGGGGTTTTCACGGTCTAGGGTGAGCATCCATATGCCGTTTTGGTTGGGGGGTGCAATCGCGGGAAGGATAAGTTGTGTTTCGGTATTTGGAGAGGCAAAGATAGCTTGATCTGTAGGAACAGTCAGCCTAACCGTTGGTTGGGAGTTATATCCAGGATCGTTCGGTTCAATCGCGAACTCAATGATGTCTGATGACTGAAAGTTGTAATTGCCATTTGCATCCTCCAGCAATGACCCCGTCGCGTACGCCCCAACCGGTCCCCAGTTTTCATAAATAGAACCAGCCGCCGCACCTCCATACCCGATGATCATGTAGCTGCTGGGCATTGACTGGTTTGATGGATAGTTGGCCCAGTTTGTCCCTCCAATGGAGGTCATGTCCAATCCAGAGTCGAGCGCGCTGGCCCCAGCTCCCGTACCCACGATCACCAGATCGTTCGAGGTATAGTTTTTGCTTTTGACATAGCTGGTCACAGCCGCACCACCACCGCTGCTAAACCACTCAAAGTCTTCGTACGCCAGGGTCTGACGATTGACTGCAAGGAGAACATATTGGGCTTGGATTGTACCTGTCGTCGGGCCGCCGTACCCTACGCCATTGACAGCGAGCCAGGGGCCTGACCCGTTCCAGTTGCCTTTCATCAGCGTATCGAAACGCACCGACGGCGCCAGCCAGGCCGGACACATGGCGACCGGGTCGCAAACTGGATTGACCGGTACGTCGGGCTCCGCTTGGGAACGGACGACTCCCGCAGCATTTGCTGTGGCCATCATTTTCGGAGTTTGGGTAGCGTTGACACTCTTACGAGGAGCTCCGGTCATGGATCTCCAGCGACCACTCGCCATCCCACCTGAAGATGTCTTCACACTAACGTTCAGGACATTCTTCACAGTGCTGAGTCCGTCCGATGCGGAAACATAGCCCGAGGTGCCACGAAACCGGCTACTGACGTCACGGCCGTTGAGTGTGGCTGTGATCGTGTTCGTGTCAGCATCTGCCGGCAGGGTCAAGGAAAACTCCTGACCACCTCCAAGCATGACGCCTCCGTTCGCGGAGATCGCAATCGTGTTTGACTTTGCAGTTGAGCCTGCAGTGCCATTAACCACGTGAAAGTGCGTGCCCGAATAAACATCGCTAAACCGGGAAACTGGTTTGGGGGATAAACCGGATAGTGACCCGGTTGGGGTTAATTGAGCGTTCGCGAGTGGTGGCAAGCAAAGCCCCGCTACAGCCAAGAGGATCTTGGCAATGCCCCACTGGTTTAATTTATTGCGCATGATTCCTCTCCTGCTGTGTCGCTGAAATATCTAGGTATGCCATGCAGAAAGCTATGGCAGCCCTAACTGTAGCGGCGAGAAAGTGGCAGATAAATAGAGGTCAACACACGGTCGACATAAGAGAAAACACACTTATCGTCTATGTGAAATCACACGACTATAATCCCCGTAGACTAACTCCAGACCTTCTCATAACCCTCAATGCGTACCTTGAAAATGCTCTTCAGAGGTGTCGTTTCAATTCTGCTGGGGGCGGTCTTCCTACTCGTGCCGGCTTCGTGCACAGCGCAGATTGGATTTGAGGATTGGACCGTGGACAACGGTCTCCCGAGCAATGAAGTTCGAGGCGTTACGCAGACGCCAGATGGATATCTCTGGATCGCAACTCTGAATGGGTTGGCACGATTCGATGGGATACGCTTCACGATATTCAACAAGAGCAACTCACCCGGTATCATCTCCAACCGGTTCATCAACCTTGAGCAAAGCCGGGACGGTGACCTCTGGGTTGCATACGAGAGCGGCGGCCTATTGCGGTATCACGCAGGCAAGTTCAGAACTTACGATTCTCGAGATGGTATTCCTCACGGCGATGTGTCAACGATCACGACCGACGCTGGCGGTAATGTTTGGATTCTGTCCAGCGGTCAGGTAGCGCAATGGAATGCAAAGTCAGATCGGTTTGAGTTGTATCAGCCGCTCAGTGACCGTATCTATGGTCCTCTCATCTGGGACAGTACGGGCTTTGTAGCCTACGACAAGACCAAGGTTTACTGTTTCTCGAAAGGTCAATCGAGAGAATTTGCCTTACCTCCGCGACTCCAAGGCAAAGTGATTTCGACAGTCGGACTTGATCAGGAACATGTCGCGTGGCTGCGAATGCAAAGCGGCGAGATTGTCCGGCTAGCCTTGATCACTGATCATCCCAAACAAGTAGATAGCCTAGATGCCGTGATGTATCACGGCCCTGACGGGAAGTTATGGAACTTCCAACCAGCGCAAGACGTGATGCGATCCATTGATGCTCGGCGCGGTCGAGAATCGTCGAAGATAACCTTTCGATACAGCTATGCGGACCACCAAGGAAACTTGTGGCTCGCCACCGCGGGACAAGGTCTTTACCGCCTCCAGAGCCAAACGATCAGTACCTATTCCACAGAGCAGGGCCTCCTCGATCAAGATGCATACGCCATCTACCAGGATCGTGACGGGGCGTTGTGGATCGGCACGTGGCACAAAGGATTAAGCCGCTTCCAGAACGGTCATTTCAGCAATTTCACGTCAGCGAACGGGCTTCCAAAAGCTCTCGTGACGGCGATCTATCAAGAACGGAATGGACGGCTTTGGGTTGCCACTCATGGTGGTTTGGCGACGTTCCAGAATGGACGATTCTCTACGGAAGGTGTTCCGAACTTTTCGCAAAGCGTGGTGCTTTCGATTTATCAAGACCGAAGTGGGGCGCTTTGGTTCGGGGGAAGAACGGGCGCATTCAAGTTTGAGAACCACCGTATCGAACCATTCTCTAACGGCGGTGGCATCGCGTCAGTAGACGTTCACGTGATAACCGAAACACAAAATGGAGATCTTTGGTTTGGAGGAAGTAATGGCCTATTCCAACTTCACGACGGGAGGGTCATCCAATGGTCGGAAAAGAATGGTTTAGGAAGCAACAACGTCTGGTCGCTCTATCCTGATAAAGATGGAATCTTGTGGATCGGTACCTTTGATGGTGGACTGGCGCGACTCAAAGATGGGCGCATCACTCGTTACACCACATCCAACGGTCTTTTTGATGATGGCGTCTTTCAAATTCTGGACGACCATCGCGGCAACCTTTGGATGAGCTGCAGTCGAGGCATCTATCGGGTCGGGAAGAAAGAACTGGAAGAGATGGCAACCGGTTCGCGAACGACCATTTCCTCAATCTCCTATGGCCCCATAGATGGTCTTCGCGATAGTGAAATGAACGGCGGAATTTCCCCCGCAGGAACACGCGCAACTGACGGAAAGTTATGGTTTCCTACACAGGATGGCGTGGCTGTAGTGGATCCATCAAAGGTACGCGTCGACTCTCGACCCTCTCGAACCATTGTCGAATCTGCTCTCGTCGATCAGGCACCCGCTGATCTGAACGGGCCCATCACGATCTCTCCTTCCCAGTACAGTCTGCAAATCCAATACACCGCCCCGGATTTCCTAAGACCGACACTGATTCGTTTCCGTTACAAGCTTGAGGGCCTGGATCAGGATTGGACCGACGCCGGTTTCCATCGATCGGCTTCGTATAGTCATCTTCCTCCAGGCAACTATCGTTTCTTGGTTTCGGCGATGAGTCCGACCGGAACATGGTCTCAATCGAGTACTCCCCTTTCCATCTCTGTGTTGGCTCCCTTCTACAAGACTCGGTGGTTCGAAGCATTCGTAATTCTGTTCGCCGCTCTTGTGGCGTTTTCCATCTGGCGCTATCGACTCATGGAGCTCAAGGCCAGACACGCACTTCAAGTGGATTTTCTGCAGCAACTCATCACCTCACAAGAAGAGGAACGGAAGCGAATCTCGATGGAGCTTCATGACAGCCTGGGACAGAGGCTCGTGGTCATCAACAGCACCGCCAAACTGGCTCTTCGATTCAAGGAAGATCCCGCCAAGAGCAAAGACTCCGTGCTGGAGGAGATCAGCTCAGAAGCCATGGCTGGATTAGAAGACACACGCTCGATTGCCTATGATTTACGGCCCTCGCATCTCGATCGACTCGGGCTGACGCAAAGCATTGAATATCTGGTCGAAAAGACGGCTGATGCCGCCGGCATTCCGATCACGGTCCAGATGGACAATATCGATGACGTTGTACCGCTTGATCAATGGATTAACCTCTATCGCATCGTTCAAGAAGGACTCGGCAACATCATCAAGTATTCGTCTGCAAGCTCTGCGAGTGTTCGTGTCGACAGAATGACAGATCAGATCATCTTAAGGATTGAAGACGATGGCGTGGGCTTTTCAGTGGATCGCAACGTCAACAAGACTGGCCGAATCGGGATTGGACTGCGAGGAATGGCAGAAAGAGCAACATTGCTTGGCGGTAAGTTCGAAGTCAAATCTGCGCCAGGTCAAGGCACTACTCTGACGGCACTGATTCCGACGTCTCCCGCTGACAAAACAGAGACCCCAGAAGCGATTCGTAACTGAAAATTGCTTCGCACTTTGGCCTGTTCCGACCAGATTCTCGTGCGTTATCACACGATTCATCTGTGTGATTTCACACGGGTCCACCGTGTGGTGATAGCACGCCTCGGATCAGTGATTTCGTCGTCTAATTAATCGATGGAGTCTGCACACACACATCGTTCTCCCGAACGGCTAAAGATCATGATCGTTGAAGACAACGAAAAGGTGAGAGGCCTGATCCGGTACGCACTCAGTGGTGACTTCGAGTCGATTATTGAGTGTGCGGATGGCGCCGACGCGTTGGAAACATACATGGAACATCATCCGGATCTGGTCTTCATGGACATTCAGATGCCCCGGCTCGACGGTTTATCTGCGACAAGGCTGTTGAGGGAATACGACCCTTCAGCGAAAATACATATCCTCACGGATTACGACGAGGATGTGCTTGGGACTGTGGCTGAAGCAGTCGGTGCTTGCGGATATAC
The DNA here is from genome assembly GCF_900102185.1 of Terriglobus roseus. Lineage (NCBI taxonomy): Bacteria > Pseudomonadati > Acidobacteriota > Terriglobia > Terriglobales > Acidobacteriaceae > Terriglobus > Terriglobus roseus. Next base: position 2,697,916 of record NZ_LT629690.1, read on the forward strand.
ATCCAAAGTAAATCTTCATGAACTCGGTATGATCGTCAGTCAATACGCGGATCGCATGTAGACTACGGTTCATTGTTCGCTGAGCGAATTTCGGCAGCGTCCCTGCAATAGCGGTATTCGACAACAGCTGTGAGGAGCAAACAACCGTGTCCGTTTCTGTTCGTGTTGTACTCGCGGATGACCACCCCATCGTACGCACGGGACTGCGGTTGGGCCTCGAAGCGACCAGCGGAATTGAGGTCGTCGGTGAGGCTTCTGATGGTGAGTCTGCACTATCGCAGATTCAGGCTCTTTCACCGGACGTTGCAATCCTCGATATCGACATGCCAAAGCTTGACGGATTAGGCGTCGCTCGCCAGATCCGCTCATTGGGCCTGCAAGTAAAGATCATCTTACTGACCTTGCATTCGGAAGCAATCTACCTGCGTGCTGCATTCGATGCTGGGGCTCACGGCTACATCCTCAAGGACAGCGGCTCCGAAGACATTGTTACCGCAATCCGAACTGTTCTCTCTGGTCAGCGATATATTGGGCCGAGCATGACCGAGCAGCTGATCAGCCTTCAAACCGGGGAAGAGACCATAGATAAACTCATGGCAAAGCTCACACCGGCCGAGCGCAACGTCATGAGATTAATCGCAGAGGGCAAGGCGAGTAAGGAGATCGGCGACGAGCTCGGCATCCACTATCGCACCGTCGACAATCATCGTACGAATATCTGCCGGAAGCTCAAGATCGAGGGAGCCAATTCGCTCCTTCGATTCGCTCTCCAACATAAAGCTGAGTTCTAAATCTTCGCAGCTGCCTTTCCTCCGCGGTTGTCTGAGAAACTTCTGACAGGTTAAGGCTAATTTAACGAAGACCATTCTTGAGAGGCCTTGCACCGTGCTTGAGGTGATGCATTCGCGCTGCGAAGCTTCTCGGAATCGTACAGCGAATTTCCTGTCCAGTGAAGCCTTACCCATGTCACAGGGTTACGGCGGTATTACTTGATCGTGACTATGAGGGGCGCACTGCTTGTCGTGGTTCCTACGGTGGCGTTCACCAGCACAGTCTTGGTGCCGGACTCGACGACAGAATTGCTTCCGCTGCTGCCGGAGCCTGAGCAACCGGAGAGAAACACCACCGAGGCAAGCAGCCACGCTGCCAACATGCCTGCCGCCCTGATTCGCCTGCGCGCCGGGAGCAGTAACATCACGAGCGCCGAAGAGAGTAGCGCAAGCAGACGCGAGTTTCCGACTCCTGAAGAAGTAACGCTTTGGGAGATGATCTTGACGTTGGTGCAGACGGAGGTATTCGCAGCTAACACGGCTGACGACGAATCGAAAACGCAAGACATGCCTATCGGCAAACCGGAGCAGGAATACTGCACCGTGCCTGTCATTCCGTACATGGAGGCGACGCTAACTGAGATGGGTGATGTGGTTACTCCATAGGTTGCAGTGAGTGTCCCCTGCGAGAGTACGACCGCGATGGCGGGTGAACTGGAATAGATGGTTAACGTAGCGACATCAGATTGTGACGGGTTATATGGCGTGACTACGGAGTACAACGCCTGGTAGGTGTGCTGACCGACCGTTGGCGTTATCGAGTAGGTTGCTACCCCTGTGGGGCTTACGGCAACGGTGGCGGCAACGGCCCCATCGACAACGAAGTAGACGCTGCCCCCGGTGACCGCACCGCCGCCAGTCGCTATGGTTACTTTTGCTGTAAGCGTGATCGCCTGACCAAGCACCGCAGATGCCGGAGCCTGGAGTGTTGTGGAGGTGTCCACACTTGTGGTGACGGGGTTGGTTGCTCCTACGCCGCCCGACCTGCTGCAAGAGATGCCAACATTGCGCGCGTCGGTAATCTGCGAGACCTGGAAACCGGTTGCGGTGTTCAGGGTTGTGTTGTTGTCCATGTCCTGCCATGCGCTTTGCATGGGACCGTACTGACTGACGAAGTCATTCAACGGGATAGCCAGACCACTCGAGGAGAACAACTGGGTGAGCAAATCTTCCGTAGGAACGGTGAACTTGGCGCCGTTCGCACCGAAGTTGGTTGTAACTTTCGGTGTGGCGATAGCCCAAACATCCACTGGGCAAGAGCTTTGGAACTGGACGGACGGCCAGATCTGCTGCCCAGGCGTGGGTGTCCATACAAAGCTGTAGGGCAGAGCGGTTACGCCACCGTTATTCGTCCCGCTAGCAAGATAGAACGGGTAATAAGTCTGCCCGAACTTCGGGCTGGTCCCGGCGGCAGGCTGGTTAGTGATTTTGCTGTCAATGTTGCTGCTATCAAGAGTGTCGATGCCCGCAACACCATGCCAACGTTGCACGCTGTACAGAGACGGCATAAGCGATAGGTAGTAGCTTCTCTCGGTTGCAAGATTGGTCGCGATGATCGCACCAAGTTGTGAAGTCTGATCGGGAGCGTAGAAGGTTGCGTTATCGCTGTCGGTGGTCATGGGGCCGATGGTGCTGAGACGCCCCCAGTCCGAGAGCAGGCTATCCGCCGTGAGATCGAAGCCTGTGCTGTATTGCTCCTGGAGTTGGCTCTGGGCCAGTGTCCCGATCGTGGTTGCGTAGGCTTGATATCGACTGCCATTCGAGGTGCTACCCACCTTGAGGCCACCGGTTACGGCTGCGGCTGTGGATAGCCCGCCGCCAATGGCGGATACGGTCTTGTTAATCCTGTTGGCAATGGCGGCGTCAACGAGTTCAAAGCTGCCATCTGAAGCGATAGCAGCGGAGATGCTGGCAACACCCGCAAACATGGAGAGCACATTGGCCATGTTCATCCTGACCGGTGTGGAGGCTGCAGGATGCAGCGAACCGGCAAGAACGTTAGCTGCGGCTGCGATGAGCGCGCTGCTGGCGCTGGAATCGCCGGAAGCCACCGCCTGTTTGAGATTCACCGGCCCAGTGACGAGATAGTTCAGGGCGTTGTAGAAGTCGACCAGTTCGGTATAGGTCTGCGACTGGACAGCAACGAAGTCCTCCCACGTGAAGGTGAGCTGCTGATTGGTGATCGGATCGGTCCATGTATAGGAATTGCTATTGCCACCCGGAAAGGTAAGTTGGCGTGGATCGTAATAGTGATAGTTGAGGTAGTTCGCGTTAGAGCCGGTGAAATAGTAGTGGAGATCGTCGAGATGACTGCCCGTAGCTCCAATAATGTATTTCTGCGTGATGAGCTCATAGCTGATGTAGCGGTAGGCTGCCTGCTGACCTGCGGCGCTGTTGGCATCGGGCATGGGTGTGTTGCTTAACGCAGGCCAACTCACCGGCTGCGACAGGCTCATCTTGCTGATGGTGAAGTCCGGTCCGGCCGCAGCGTCGTCGGCCGCATTCACTTGCTGCGATGGCTGGCTGGGCTGGAAAAGCCCGAACTGATTGCGCACCATGAGTGCATGCACGTAGCCGGTCTGAGCCGAGTCTGCATTAACGGTGGTCGATTCAACCGCAGAGCCGGTGAGTGGATTGCCCATGTCACTGGAAGTGATCAATGTGTAGACCTTCTTCACCGGTGTCACCCCCATTCCCCCCGTGCCTGTAAGGCCTTCTGTGTTGATGTACATCGGAGCGCGCGCCGATCCACCAATCAGTTCTAACGCATTCGCGAAGCTGTCAGAATTCGGCTCATACGTGCTGCTGAAGTAGTCCGTACCGACAGCCGGGCTGATGCCGTACGACATGAGGACCACAACGAAATAGCGGTTTGTGCGATTGAGGTCGTTGGCGAGAGCAGCGAGAGCTGCGGAACGGTTGGACTCGCCCAATGAATCACCGGTGGGATAGAGCACGCCGCAGTTCGTCCATACGCGTTCCGTGCCCTGTATCGTGCTTTTGCAGTCCGCCAGCGGCGTGCCAGTGCCGAGACTCGTGAGCGGGTAGAGCGAGCTGGAACCTGCATTGAGTGACGTCGGCGTGAGGGTTGTGCGGTCCAGAACCAGCAACCAATAACCACCGTTCGCCGCCGTTGTCGTGTTGGTTGTGGTCGCAAGCAGAACCGAGCCCGGCGCAGTGGTGTTATCGGGCATGACGTAGCGGTCATTGATGGCACCAGTGGAGGCCTTGTCCGCCGCGGTCATCTCAACCACGACGGACCCCGTGGTGCTGTTCGCGGCATTGACAACAGGCAGGTACGGATCGACGACAATCTCTCGCGCGTCTGAGGACTGGAAGTTGTAGTTGCTGCTCGTGTCCTGTTGCAAGAAACCATTGGCGCGGGGCCAGGGCTGGATGCTGAAGCTCTGCGTTGCGTAGTTCTCGTACGCGGAGCCTGCGGTAGTCCCACCGCTACCGATGGCCATGTAGCCCGTGGGGATGTGCTTGTCGCTCGTGTGGTCGACGCCGCCGATGGAAGCTGTGTTCAACTGCACATCCGAAGCGTTGCCACTGGTGGTGCCCACGATGGCGAGGTCTGCAGAGGTCAGCGTGCCGAGATATGTTTTGAGCGCCGCGCCGTTGCTGAAGCACTGCGGCGAGGATTCCGGCGCGGCAGTTTGTTCGACAAGGGTTTCGCGGTTCAAGACAACGGCGAAATACGTGCCGCTACATGTCGGCGTGTTGGATGAGGGATAGGTGGTTGAGCCCACTTGAATCCACGGATGTCCCGGCCCCTGCCAGCCTCCTGGCGTAAGCGTTTGAAAATAGACCGTAGGCGCGTTGAATGCGCTGCCACCATCGGGGGCAATCACGACTCCGTTGCTGCGCGCCGACACCATCGCCTTCACCCCGCCGCTTAATGCACCACTCGCTATCTCGAAGGGATAGCGAGTGCTGAGCACCTTGCCTCCGGAAACCTTGACCGAGGCGTAGAGCGTGTTTTGCCCTACGTGCGCGCTGCCTGCGTGCGACAGATCCGCCGTCATGCAACTGGTGGAACAGTTACTGAAGCTGAAGAGTTCACGCGCATCGACACCGTTGAGCGTGACATGAAGGTCATCGAGCGCGACACCGGCCGGCGAGGCGATTTGGACATTGGCCTCGCTGCCCTGAGAGGTAATCGTGAGCTGGGCCATCTGTGTGGTCGGAGCGTGTGGGGTGATAGCTGCCCCGATCGGAGCGGCTGTGACCTGCGCGCTTCCAGCACTCGTTGCAATCCACACGGCAAGGCAAAGCAGTATGCCGTTTCGAACACCAGCCATCGGCGCGAGCTTTCGCATTGGTCGTACTCCTCGAGTGAAAGAACAAAATCTGCAGAACGATCGATCCGTCATTCCGTAGCATTTCTGCCGGAGTACGAAATGCCTACAAGAAGCAGCTTTCAAATGAGGCCGAGTGTCTTGTCGAGCCAATCGAAAACTCGTTGGTGATAGAGCCTTCGCCCCAGTGCCTCGCAATGGCCGTTTGCACCTTCTGCCTCGCTGAATCGGATAAGAGTTTTCGGACAACGGAGCGCAGCAAATAAGGTGTCAGCTTGAACTCCCAGGGAATCCCCTTCTGCCGCGGTCAATAATGTGGGGCATTCGATTTGGCTGACGTAAGGACTCAACTCATAACGGCCAAGTTCGCAAATCAAATCGAAGAGTGATTCCACTCCATGTACCCAAAGACCTCGCTGCACAATCTTCCAGTGCATCATGGGGTCAGCTTCGGGTGAGCGAAGCTTCTCTTCCCATCGAGAAAATACAGAGCGATCAATCTCAGGGAAACGACGAATGGCTTCGTCAGATAGGCCGTACGGTTTGAGGTCGGGCTTCAGGTCCCACAACCCCGGGTCGGCAATCAAAGCCGCAATTCGCTTCTCGAACGCAGCAGCACGAGGCGCTAGATAGCCGCCAAAACTCCATCCCGCTAACACAATGCGGTCGGGGTCTACATCCGGGCAACTTATGAGGTAGTCGATAGCAGTCTGTACAACCGTTTCCCAATCGGGACGCATCGGCAACCCATCACGAATGAGACAGCGCCCTTGCCCTGGTCCATCGAGTAACAGGCAGTTGTAGTTTCTGCTCATCGCGGCAGGGCCATGAGCGAAGTACATCTCGTTGATGTTGCCGTCGTAACCATTGATGTGAAGAATCGTCGGTCTCCGCGTCGCGTGCGTATCGGGCTTAAGAAAGTAGGCCGGTAGCGACGCTCCTTCGAACGGAATATCGACAGGTTCAATCGGTGAGGGATTGAGTTTCGCTGCGCAGAGGAAGGATTCTGTTTCTTTTCCGAATGCATCCACCAGCCAGGGATCGACCGGCGAACCGAAGAGGGGAAAATAAGAAACCTGATAGTACGTTGAGGCTCGGAAGTATGCCTCTCTGGCACTCACTTTATGTCCCGCATCTTCACAGGTTCGGCCTATGGCGAACAAACGATCCGCAGTCTGCACCCACTCCCTATGCCAGTCTTCCCGTGAACCCGTATCGCCAATCCTATTCATGGTTGCGTAGCATTCACCGAGATCGGCCCCGCCGTAGGTAGTGCAAGAGAGCGCCCTAAGAGCGAAAGATTCCCACATAATGTTGTTACTAAGTACTGGCACACTTGCCTCCGGGCAGAGGCCCACTTCAAATCAGTCGGCCTTTAGAGAGTCTGCAGTGGAAGCATGCGAAGAGCCATAGATTGGTGCTGAACTTCGGCTGAACTCGTAAGCCTTATGCTTATAGTGATTTAGCCGCAACCATTACTCGTGTTTAAGCCGTTGGGAGAAGTGTTTGGACCGGATCGATGGATATCCTGGCTTGGACTCGCCCCGAGGAAACGCGCGCGGTTCAAAATCCGTGCGTTTCGGCCTGTTTGAGGTTGACCTCGAGCGAGAGGAAATACGACGCAACGGTATTCGTATCAAACTTCAGCAGCAACCCTTTGAAGTTCTTCGTTTGCTTCTGATGCGACACGGTCAGTTCGTTACGAGAGAAGATCTGCGACAGGCACTATGGCCAAGTGATCACTTTGTGGATTTTGAGCAAAGCATCAGCACCGCCGTTATGAAGCTGCGCCAGGCATTGCGTGAGAACGCCGGCTCCCCCATCTACATCGAAACGGTACCGCGCAAAGGTTATCGGTTTATCGCACCATTGCAGGATGCGTCTCATAGAGCGATCACAGCCATCGCAATTCTCCCTCTTCAGGATCTTTCCGCAACACCCGACAACGGTTACTTCGTGGACGGATTGACGGATTCGTTGATCACGGAGATGGCCGTCCGGTCGGGGTTGAGAGTCGTTCCTCGTCCGACCGCTCAACGATATCGAAACAGCTCGCTAAGCATGCGGGAGATCGCAAGAGAGCTCGAGGTTGAGGCAATCGTTGAGGGATCTGTGCTTCGTTCCGGCGATCGCATTCGGATCTCGGCTCGGCTGCTCCATGCGCTGGACGAAAGACATCTGTGGGCACAAACCTTCGAACGCGATCTAAAGGATGTCTTATTTCTCCAACGGGAACTCGTAAATTCCATTGTGAATCACGCATCTTTAGCCATAAGCCGGAACGCAGCTTCTCCTCAGCATGCGAGATCAATCCAACCTGCCGCTTATGAAGCCTTCTTGCGGGCGAATTTTCTGGTCTCTGTCCGTGCTCCCAAATCGCTCCTCAAGGCAATCGAAAACTACCAATCGGCAATCTCTATCGAACCAACCTGGGCAGCTCCCCATGCCGGTCTCGCAGAGGCGTACCGAATCCATGACTTCGCGAAGCACAAACCCTCTGCCGAAGTCGCCAGCCATATCATCCGCATGACAGAAACAGCGTTGCGTCTCGATCCTCACAATGCACAGGCTCAAGCCACTCTGGGAGCAGTACTCGCGATGAATGAATGGAAGTGGAAAGAGGGTGAAGATCGAATCAAGCTCGCTCTGCGCGCAACGGTGCAATCCTCATCGATGGAGCACCTGTACGCGGCGGTCCTGCTTACACAAGGACGACATGAGGAAGCCCTACTTCATAACGATATTGCGCTGTCTCTTGATCAATCGTCTTTGTATTTACGAAGCTATCGCGCCCAGATCCTTCTCTTTGCAAGGCGTTATCGAGAATCACTGAGCGAAAGTGAATGCATCCTGGAAGAAAACCCAACGTTCGCCATGGGGCTCGTAAACTATGGCGCGGTATTGTTGGAACTGAAAAGAACCGAGGAAGCCGTGTCGGTATTGGAGCGAGCCTTCACGAGTGCAGGCGTTCCTGTGGCGCTGTCAACTCTAGTCGAAGCGTACTGTCAATTGGGCAAGACAAATGAAGCACGTTCGGCCCTCAGCCAACTTTATGAAATAAAGAAGGCCACTGGTTGCTCTCCCGTGATACTTGCGTTAGCCCACCTAGCCTTGCGCGAAATCGATCAAGCCTTTGATCTCTTTCTTGAAGCGGCAAAAGAATCAGATATCCGACTGCCACTTATGCTCCAACTCGCTGTCGTTGACTGCATACGGAATGACCGACGTTACACAAAGATCACAGAAATGATCGGACTACCGGCTCTTCGAGTTTCTTAATCTGGCTTGAGCCCAAACGAAGGCAGCGCATCCCATAACGCGGAGACCGCTCGTGTCGGAAAACCACTGAAGGATTCATCCCGTCTATCTCCAGTTCATGGCCGCAAGGGATTGTGCCTTGCCTCTTCTCCACAAATCACCCGATCCGGTACCAAGTGAAACCGGTGCGGACGGTTTCTTGCTATGCAGGAACCTTGCTTGATCTGTGTTCTCCCACAACCTTCCCCTCTAGAGCTATCAAACTAGGTGGAATCTTTGTCGGAATCGGCGATCGCAACAGATCAGGCAGGCCGAACAGAACAGTGGTGTGTGGTTGGCTTTTGTAGTGGTACGGGATACAGTCGGAACGATTTCTACGCAAGAGGTCTCACTCTAGGCGTTCGCCAAGAAATCACGCCGACAGCTGGATGGAGCCTATGACCTTCTATCTCGAGTGGTTCGACGGGGACCACGCTAAGAATGCTCGGAAGAACAAAACAGTTACAGGCCGAGGCTCCGTTTCGCAGGTTCGAGTCAAGGACGATCACCGCGACTGGCAAGGGTTGTTTCGACCCAACCGGAAACAAGCCTCTGGGGCAGACCAAATTGAATCGAGCGGCCCCCCTCTGTCACCGCAGCTTTCTATCAGGCCGTAGAATGTTGGCAATCATTACCCAAGGGCCAGCGTGCGCGATCATTTCAGAACAACTCTCCGGAAAATTCTGACCACGGTCCTCTATGCAATTGCTACCATTTGTCTATTTTCTTCACAAAGTGGTTCAGCACAGTATCGGTTCACACAATGGACTCCGGATACGGGTTTGCCGCAGAGTGGTGTTCGCAGCATCATCCTTACTCCAGATGGGTATGTCTGGGTAGCCACCCTGAATGGCCTGGCACGCTTCGACGGTGTGCGATTTAAGGTGTATGACAAAAGCACCACGCCAGAGATGACTTCCAATCGGTTGATCGCGATGGTCGAAACTGCCAACGGAGATCTCTGGATCCAGAGCGATGATTACAACCTCTTACGCATACATCATGGAACGTTCCAGGCACTGGATGAGCACTACGGCATCACGCCTCGCGAAGTGAACGCAATCACTTTCGACGAGGGTAAGGTGTGGATTTTGTCTCAACATCGAGTGCTCGTCTGGAATGAGGATAAGCGGAGATTTGAGCGGGCAGAGTTCAGCACCGACGATTTTCAGTTCGAACCGCTTCGATGGCGTGGGACCGGTTTTTGGGCACAACGAGGCCAGCAGATCATTTGCTTCAATCGAGGCAAGCTTTTCACTTTTGCCATGCCCAAGGGCATCAAGCCATCCGAGATCCGCGGCGTTGTGATGAGTATCAATAATGATGCATGGATAGGTACCAACGACGGTCGCATGGGACGCCTCGGCGACAAACCCGCCAACCTCACTCGCGAATCGGTCAGCTTCACTTTTCCTGGTTTATCAGGGGAAGACTGGAAGGTTGAGGTGACCCCAGATCGGTTTGAGCGGCGTCTCCATCTGCCCATTGGTGGTATCGACCATGTATTTAATTTCAACGCCCTCAAGGCTGATAATGAGGGCAATCTCTGGGTCGGTACTGAAACCGAAGGGCTTTATCGAATTCAGCGCCAACAGATCAAGGTTCTTTCCGAACAAGAGGGACTCGCGAGCAATAATACGAATCCTGTGTTTCGTTCAATGTCGGGAGAAATTTGGGCCGGCAGCTCGCCCGGTGGCTTAAGCGAGATTCGAGATGGCAAGGTGGTTCACACCTTCGGAAGCGCAGACGGCATCCCCGGAACGATCTCCTCTTTGTTTGAAGACAAAGAGGGCGTTCTCTGGATTGGAACTCATTCAGGGATCCGCACACTTGTTCATGGAAAGATCAGGCAGCCCAACATTACCCTCGGTGACACAGGGGCGCCGTTGGTGATCCATCAGGCACCGGATGGTGCAATGCTTTTTGGCACGGAACGTGGCCTGACCTTCTACGACGGTAGGATGATGCGTCACCTTACCACTGCGGATGGGCTGGCCACCAATGATGTTCGGGTCGTCGTGACGGATCGCCAGGGAGGTCTTTGGATTGGCGGAAACGGTGGAGTCACGAATCTTCGCAACGGACATATCAATCGATGGACAGAAAGCGAAGGCCTTCCGAGCAACAACATCAGAACGATCTTCGAAGACACATACGGCGCAATTTGGGTCGGAACATACGACGGCGGCATCGCATGGTTTCGTGACGGAAAATGGGTGTCGTTCAATAAACGCCAAGGCCTCTTCGACAACGGCGCATTTCAGATTCTCGAAGACGAAAAAAGGCGCTTCTGGATCAGCTCGAACCATGGCATCTATCGGGTCGATCGCGATCAACTTGTTGCGGTAGCCGACAAGCGCGAACCGAGGGTTACGTCGTTTGCGTATGGACGCGCTGATGGCATGTTGAGTGCGGAATGCAATGCGGGAGGGTGGCCTTCGGGAGCGAAAGACGCAAACGGGCTCCTTTGGTTTCCGACACAGAGCGGTATCGCAATCGTCGATCCCAAAAAGATGCTTGGTGTTAGCCAGCCTCCGAGAGTTCACATTGATAGCGTCAGCATCGATGGCCTGGAGTCTACCGATAACGATTTGGTAAGGCTCAAACCTAGTCAGACGAGTCTGGAGATCCAGTACACCGCGCTCACTTATGCGAAGCCCGAACAGGTCAGCTTTCGGTATAAGTTGGATGGCGTGGACGACGACTGGCAGCAGGTCGGTCTTCGAAGGACAGCGTACTATTCCCATCTATTGCCGGGCGAGTACACGTTTCGAGTTGCTGCGCGAAATAGCGACGGCGTAAACAGTTTGAAAGATGCCGAGGTGGCCGTCAGCGTCGTTCCTTCCTTCTATCGACGCCGATGGTTTGTTGTGGTGTGCGTTCTCCTTGGCCTTTTAGCGATCGCATTCGCGTGGCGTCTTCGTGTAAAGCAATTGGAGCAGGCTCACATTCGTCAACAGACCTTCTCTCGCCAACTGATCGCGTCGCAAGAGGGTGAGCGTCGCAGAATTGCAGCGGAGCTTCATGACAGCCTCGGCCAACGCCTGATCATCATCAACAATCTCGCCCTGTTCCTACTCCGAGTGAAAGGGAAGGTGAAATCCGAAGAAGAAAAACGCGAGACGATCGAGGAGATTAGCGGAGAAGCAACCGCTGCCATGGAAGAGACGCGAGCGATCTCCTACGCTCTCCGCCCCTTCCAACTGGACAGACTCGGACTGACCCGGGCGATCGAGAGTCTCTGCAGAACCGTTGCAAAAGCCTCTGAGATTGAGGTTGAGAGAGATTTGGCGGATATCGACGATGCGTTTGCGGAAGACCTGCGGATCAACCTGTACCGAATCGTTCAAGAAGGACTGAATAACGTGGTCAAGCACTCAGGTGCCACTCACGCAGAGGTGAAGATTTATCGAGGTCCTCAGCAAGTGGTTTTGACGATTCGCGACAACGGCCGCGGAATCGCAGAGAAGCCGAAATCGTCGAACCCGGGCCAAGGAGGCTTCGGCATGACAGGTATGCGGGAACGTATCACGCTGCTCAATGGATCGTTTCATGTCGAGAGTAGCGCAACGACGGGTACCCTACTGACAATCCAACTCCCCGTTTTTGCAAACCAAACTAGCGTTTGAAAACTTCTTGCATTGGAGCCGCTGAGTCAGAGCAGGCGCGATATTGTTCAGACAACCGGACGACAGCTCTAAAGCCCAAGAAGATAGGCACCGACGGCCCCCGCATCGCCGCTTCTTGCACGCAATGCGACATAACCGTCTGGTCGCACCAACCATAAGCAACCTGAGTCAGATGTCGGTCGTAGCGTTGGTTCGAGAAGTCCGGCAAATTCTCCCATGATGCCTTTGTAGGCACCATCATCGGCAGCAGCGCACAACGCAAAGCGTGGAGTTGATCCGGTTCCAATGGCTGAGGTTTGCTCATGAACTGGCGCTCTTTCGCCCGGTGCGGGCCGGCTATGTTCAAACCCGCAGGATGTATTCAACGGACTATCTGGATATCCGACCGCAACTTCGGAAAGTACGCTCGCCATCATGTGCCGAACCGGAGCGAGTCCAAAAATCAACGAAGCAATATGATTCCGGAGCGACTGTTCGACTTCACCTCTCATCAATGCAACCTTCGTTGCTCTTCCTGTGGCCTCGAGCACAAGCTTGGCCACAGCGCTACGCTCAGCGCTGTAGCTCATGAGCAACGGTTCCGCATTGCATAGGCCGCGCGACACCAGCGCCAACTTCCACGCCAGATTGAAAGCATCATGCATGCCAGTGTTCATTCCCTGCCCACCCGCAGGGCTGTGTACATGCGCCGCGTCGCCTGCCAGGAACACACGCCCCTTGCGATAGTCAGCGACCTTGCGTTCATTGATGGTGAAGCTCGATAGCCAAACCGGATCGTCTGCCCTGAGCTCCTTCGATCCCCTGACATCGAGAATTTTCTGCACCTCTTCCAAGGTGGGATTGCCATGCACTCCAATACCATCTGATGCCGAAGCACCGACATCGGCAATGACGCGATAGCGCGTTCCCCCCAGTGGGAAGAGCGCGAGTATCCCTGCGGAGTGCCAGTGAATATTCACCGACGGTGGCCCGTCTATGCCACTAATGTGAACATCCGCAAGGATCCAGTCGTTGAGCAAAGTGCTTCCTTCAAACGTCATTCCTAGCCTGTGTCGCACAGTGCTGTGCGCACCATCGCATCCGATGAGCCATGAGAACTCAGCGTTTTCTGTGGCGCCGTCCGCGTATACCAAGTTGCAGCTAACACTGTCCGCGCGTTGCTCAAAGTCCTGCAATTCTGTTTCGCGTTCTACCTTGACGCCTAGTTCAGCTAGGTACTCTTCGAGGATTCTCTCTGTCTCGTTTTGCTGGATAAGCAGGACGAATTTAAATGGCGTATCGACGGTTGATAGATCGACCTGCGCAATCTGTTTCCCGCCCGCGAAGATGTTCGTGAACTCAACTTTGAGACCGGCCTGGATAAATCGATCTGTAACTCCGGGGCCCATCCGATCCAGCAGTTCTAGCGTACGGGACCAAATAACAATCGCCTTCGACTTATCTGTTCGCTGCGAATTCTTGTCCACAATACGAACGGATAGGCCATAACGTACAAGCTCGGCGGCCATCGTCAGACCAACTGGTCCCGCTCCTACAATCAATACATCCGTCTTCATATTCGTTTTCGCTTTCGTCCGGGCGGGACCACGCATGTTGAATCTGAAGAAAAGTTATCTTTCCTCACACGCAGAGAACATAGCGATGACTACACAGAGGAATGTGTGGAAGCGCACGCATGCCATTCTCAGTCAGCCGTAGGGCGTGAGGGAATCCCTGACGGTCCCGCGCTGCCCATCTGGCGCAAGCACGCCGGTAGGCAAAGCGGAGCTACCGACAACCACGAAACATGCTGTCGTCCTTATGGAGCGTGCGTGATTGGATGACCACTCAAAGCCGGACAGTTTCGAACACGGCATGCCGACTTATAGAGACCGCGCCTAACCGCATCCTCCTCGCAAGTTGTTGCCTGAAATCCATTCCTATCGAGGATCAGCCACTTTCTTCACGACGACGTCCTCTGGTACGAGAACTCGGCCCGCTTTTGTGCGAAGAGTCAGTGGACCGACAGGCTTTCCGGAAGCTCGTTCGAGCATGACCGAGTGCGCCTCATGACGAGAAAAAAGAAAGCTCTCGCCCCACTGCCGAAATCCGACGATAACGTGGAAAAGGGCTAGCCCCTTTTCCGTCAGTTCGTACTCTTGGTAAGCGCTCCCGTTCTCACCTGGTACAACCTCGAGCACACCTTCTTCAACGAGTGCGTGCAAGCGGCTTGCCAGTACACTCTTCGAGAGTCCGAGGTTTCTTTGGTATTCGCTGAAGCGCCGTATCCCGTCGAACGCATCCCGTACGATCAGCAGCGACCAGCGATCTCCGATCACTTCGAGCGACCGAGCAACCGGACAAGTCTCAGATCCAAATGCCTCTTGCCGTCTCAACTTTATCTCCGCAACTGGTTTGATTATCGAACCAGATCGAGCTAGGATTCAAGTGGTTCTACTTTCGAACCACTTGAAAAGGAGCTTTGCTTTGCGGAGTCGAAATCAAGCAATCGTCCAGACGCCAAGAACGGTTCTTCGCCTGTTTGCGATAGCGGCGGGTCTGAGTGTGGCAAATATCTATTGTGCACAGCCGATACTTGATTCGGTCGCACGCAGTTTCGGTTTCAATGAAGCCTCTGCTGGCTCGATCATCACCGTTACGCAGGCGGGTTATGCCTTAGGACTGATTTTCATCGTGCCGCTCGGCGATCTCATGAATCGTCGGAACCTGATCGTCAGGCAGCTTTTTCTGTCGGCCATTGCGCTCGCCGTCATTGGCTTGGCACATACGAAGGAACTACTACTGAGCGGGCTCTTTTTCGTCGGACTGTTGGCCGTAGTCGTTCAGGTACTGGTGGCTTTTTCCGCAACATTGGTGCCACCCGAAAAACGCGGCTCCGCAATTGGTACGGTCACGAGTGGTGTGGTTCTCGGCATATTGCTCGCTCGGACAGTCGCGGGGGTATTGAGCGACCTCGGAAGCTGGAGGTGCGTCTATCTCACATCCGCGGTGCTAATGCTCTGTCTGGCGTATGCATTGCACAAAACTCTACCGGATGTTCCGGGTGAGACGCGGAACTCTTACCCGCAACTCCTCGTTTCTACCGTCGGTCTGCTTCGAGACACACCTGTATTGCGCATACGTGCAGCCATTGCATTCTTTCTCTTCGCAGCGTTCAGCACCCTTTGGACATCCATGGTGCTGCCATTGACTACAGCGCTTCATCCGATGTCTCACACAGCCATTGGCTCCATCGGACTGGCAGGAGCGGCCGGTGCTATTGCGGCAGGACGTGCAGGCCGTTGGGCAGATGCCGGTCACGGCCAGCGCACAACAGGAATCGCGCTTGGGTTGCTGATCATTGCGTGGGCTTGTATTGCAAGCCTTCCGAGGACATTTCTACTTTTCCTCTTGGGCGTCATCCTATTGGACTTTGCGGTGCAGGCGGTCCATGTCACCAATCAGAGTTTGATCTTTACAGTTCGTCCCGAAGCCAAGAGCCGCTTGGTCGCCGTGTATATGCTCTTCTACTCTCTCGGCAGTGGAACAGGAGCCTGGGCTTCTACAAAAGCTTATGCCGCATATCAATGGAATGGTGTGAGCCTAGTTGGTGCTTTCTTCAGCGTCACAGCGCTCGTAATTTGGGCTATATCCAGGTGCCGCTTCGAAGGGATCAGCAATAAGAATCGCACAGGGAATCCCGAGCCACCTCAGTCCTCGCCGACACCTGTCTCGACGTGAAAGTAAAACGTCAGGAACTCTCCATGCCACCGACGATCACGATCGAATAAGCGAGGATTTGGTTTGTACCTGCTGCGTGTCGTGCTCAGCAATCGAGGAGCTGAAGTGATCGACCTGGCGAACACCGACCTCTTCAGCCGATTGTTCTCTTAACAATCAGGGATGCTTCACTCCAAAGCTGCACTCTCCGCCGACGCTGTGACAAATACGACTACGAAGCGGCTAACTTTGAAACTTGCACCAGACCCGCGGCTATCTAAAAGAGCTCCGTGATTGCATTCGCAATTCCCCTCTGAAACCGCTGCGCTGGAGAGTCTCCGGGTGGCAGATACCCGGTCTCACGGTTTGGTACGAAGGCGATTCTTGTATCAGAGGATACGTTGAGTTCAAAATGCGAAGCGCGCGCTCAAGACGACGTTATGGTCATAGCTATGCCAGGACGAGGTCGCGAATTGCATGCCAGCTCCCAACACAAGTCCCGTTCGGCTTTCTGGTTGATTCGGGAAAAACTTGATTCGACCAAGCAGAATTCCTGGAGTGATGAAGTTCTGAAGTCGGCCATCATTCGGCCCACCATGAAAGAAGCTTGCGTTGTCTTCGAGCTCCATGGTGATCAACTTCGCGGCTCGAAATTCAAGCACAGAATTGAAGTGCACTGTCCGCCCCTCTGCGGCCGCCTGCGAGGTGGGCAGCGTTCCGCCCAAAGAACTCAAGACGCTCCATCGGCGACCGAATCCTTTGCCAGCCAGGATCGTTGGGGTCACCGTTGCGTATTTGGCGCCGTTCCTGTGCTGGCCTGTTGGAAACGAAACGCCGAGCTGCGCGCTGACAATGTAGTTGCCCGTCGCTTCTGGTCGTGCCGCGATGCGGTATTTGTAGAGCAAGCCTACATCGCCCCACCCGTCGGATGCGGTCGCACTGTTGCGCTGGAAGTAGGGTGGAGGATAGATGTCCACTTGCATATTCGGCGCCGGGATCAGATTGAATCCCTTGCCTGCACCATAGCTCCACGTTGTCGTGCCTGCAGAAGTCAGCTGACGGGTAAAGTCGGAGCGATACACCTGCGCAATCATTGGAAATGGACTGACCAGCGGCACGGCCCAAGACGGTTGTTTTGCCTGAGTCGCTGTTGCCATGCTCGCCCATGCCTGCCAGAAACGTACGGCTTTGCTCTGTGTTTTGGGAGCTGCCTTGCTTTCGTCCGACACCGCGGTGTCGTCCTCATTACTCTGAGCCCAGAGCGCTGCGGTGGGAGACGCCCACGCCAAGAGACTCAATGCGATCATCGGAACAAGACTTTTGTAGAACAGTACGGCGACCTCCTAATTCTTCTTCTTTGACTATCGAGGTTCTAACCAAGTGAGCCGCTCTTGCTGGAATGATTCGGTGCTCGGTCGGCTCAACTCATAGCATTGGGTCTCAATTATGAACCATGAGGTTCACCCGTACTGGAATGGCTGCGAACGGCATTGCCGCTGAATCCAGAGAAGCGGACATGCCCACACAGTACGACATATTCTCTTCGCTGAAGAGAAACGCGCAAGCCAACCAGAGTTTGGGAACGTGTTGCGAAGGCTTGAACAAGAAAGATCTCCTTTCGTAACGCGATGATTTATGCCGCCCGTAGTACCCGCATCCACTGAAGAGGCAGGCGAATTCGTCTACATCAGGTCCAATCGATAAGTCAGCTTTCCCTCGCCTTCTGATACGAAGCCACACCGCGCGAAGCTATCGAGGACCCCGCTATCACGCGAGAAATCTGAGGTTGAGAGCCATATCACTGCACAATTGTTCTGTGCTTGAACCACATACTCGCCCGCGGACTCGTCTTGGTCATTTGCCGTGGAGACCGTTTTCTTTTCCGGAATAGCTCCAGCGGCTTCTTCTATCAAGTGACGCAGTAGATGGCGATGAATGCCGAGATCTCGTAGATACGGGGCAACGACTAGATTAGTGACCCTCAAGGTTGTTGATTCTTTGCTCTTCGATTTATTTCTGATGTCGGGGGGATAATCGGTTATTTCAGCTTCTATGCAACCTACCGTTTCGCCGAGATTGACCGCGACGTACACACGATTCTTCGCGGGATTAAGATCTTCTTGGCTCTTTGTTAACTTCTCTAACTTTCGTGAGCCCCCAGTGAGTTGTCGTTCACGCTCGATTCCGGTGCGCATCGCCATCAGCAATTCGCCGATATAGTCTCGCGTCTGATTATCTGAGTGAATTGGACGCGGAAACACTCGAATGATTGCGGTGACGCTGTCAACCTCGTCGCCTTCCTGCAAAACTCTTTGCAACGAAGTAACCAATGGCTCGAGTCCCGGCGAAGCATAATCGTTCAACTCGGGAAACTCGATCGTTGAAAGATCGAAATCTAACTCGCCGCTCAGTACGGCTGCGAGACGTTTCCAATCTCCGAAAATGACTGAGCCAACCTCGTCTTCCGTAAGAGTGTCAGTGATGTCGCTCGGATCCTTACCAAGAAGAATCTTGATGCTCAGGAGAACGCTCGTTCGCAACTGACGTCTATCTTCTGCATCGGAAACGACAATCTGGCGCCGTGCGCGGCTGAGTACCAACGCCCAAGGTTGCGTCTCCAATGAGTGGTTCTGTGGCCACCAACGACTTAGTTGGAGCGTGCGTCGTGCGTACAGCCGGGCCTGCTGCCTCTCAAGGTGAGCGACTGTACGCAATGCTCTTGACACCAATACGTCCTCTCGCCCTTTGCCAAGGTCTGCTCCGGCACGAGCCTTTTCGGTGAATTGAGACCGGGGGACCCGACGCAAATCCCCTATGTATACATTCGCGTCATTCTGAAGGCACCTGAGTGCGGACTGATAGAGCACGCGGTACAGTCGCACATAAAGACCTGCAATATACTCCGCATCGTAGAAAAGTCCCATGGAGAGTACCTGGCTGACGTAACGAAACTGCGCATAATCAGTGTGGCGCCGCATTCCAATCGCAAGAGCATAGGAAGGCAGAACCTTTCGTTTCATCGAACCTTGAACCCCACGATCAGTGGAGACCTGCATTACAAGTGCAGCATCTCCACCCATCGCTTCGACAACACTCATGGCCGTAAACTCATCACAAATGACCATCGGGCGTCCCACGTGGTCAGCAAGCGCATCTGCGATCTTCCCAGGATTCAGCGTTCTGACAAGCGTCATGGTTTTTTGGTTAAGAGGATTACGACTGTCTTTCCAATAGTCATCGCCGATCTCTCCTTCGATGGCAATGACGTTAAATTCGCGAGCTGGTGGAACCCACTCGAAAGCCAATTGGGCCCGCGCAATCTGCAAATCGTCCGAGTGTTCTCTTCGCACTACGCCAGCTATCGAGATGGTCACCGGCGTGTGCAGAAATTCGGCATGCCTCATGCGGCGAGCAGAGGCAAGTTGGATAATTAGGTCCGTCTTTCCAGCGCTGAGGAGGTCAAGTCGATGTTTGACGTTAAAGACGTCGCTTTCATCCTCGCCGCTGTCATCCACTATCTCCATCCGAATTCCGGCGAGCCCCAACAGGTGCTGAAGCAACTCCTCCATGAAGAGTTCACTTTCAGTAGAACTGCTGAAAGGGGGATATTCCACCGGACAAATACGGAGCGTTGCTCTAGGATCATCAATCGCGGACTCCAGAGGAGAACGGCTCTCTTGGTGTCTGCTCCACTCCGTCGCAGATAGACGCTTGAACTCCTTCTCAGCGGAGGGGTCGGACTCATTTACAAAAAGAACCCGAGCGAGCGATTCAACGGTTTCTGGTTTGACCGGACGACCCGCCTCGTACTTTCTGAGGGTTGCGGGACTGATGCTCGCCGCGCTGGCGACGGCCTCTATCGTCAAGCTCTGAGATTTTCTTAAGGCTTGTAATTTCCTGCCAAAAGTCTCCATTGCCGACTCCTTGACGCGACTATAGCAGCTAACATTTTTGTCTATTTTTAGACTTTTGGACTTTTTTCACAGTCTTTACATTTTTCTCTTGCACTCGACATTATGGCATGTGTCTACTACGAACTACCGGCCCAGTATTCAAGGGATCAACAGTCATTCCTTCAACCGGAGGTCTGTAATGTCGATTTACTTTTCCGCTGTGTTGCTGCTCATCCGTGCCACGCTGCAGTTCAACGCGGCACTCCACTTCCACACTCTGGCGTATCTGCTTACCGATCAAGAACTTGCGGCATGCACATATGCGACTGCTTTCGTCATCATGTCCATTGTCAATGCACTGGCCCGCAAGAATCTGCTGAAAATCTCGCGGCGCAATCGCATTACGTTGACGGTGGCATTTTTCGTTATGGTTGGTGCTGCGGACATCCTCTTTGCATTTGAGGTCTCGTCCGCGGTTGCAAAGCACGCAATGGCAGTTGGAATCTATCTCCACCACCTGCAGGGAACCTGCTTTGTCGCTACGTTGCTGTTGCTCGTTCTGTTCGAGATCGTTTCCGAAGCGCTCGAGACCGAATAAAGAGATGGCTTAAATTTGCGAACCGCTTTCAAAACCTAACGCTGGGTAGGCTTCTTTCCTTGCGATTGCGAACTTTGGCCAATCAATTCAATACCAGAAAGCTGGCGCGGAGAGTTCGTGTGATGGAAGATTCATCGTCGACCACCAGCACGCGTCGCCGCGCCGCCATTGTTTCGGTAGGCATGATTTCTCCTCGCGCACGGGGATATGTCTTCACCAGTTGCTGTGGCCAGCATTCCCTAGTACGCGTCCGTTCTGGTGATCAGAAGAAAAGCCGCCCCTATATCTGAACCCAGCGCCCATAAGAGTAGAGATCGCTTGTGATCTAACCAAATTGCGTAGAAGTCGGTATTGTGTCCGGGGCCGCGGCAACCAGGTGATTGAAGACATCAATGTGGTGGATGGCGTACGTGCGAATGGTGTGAACAACTGGAACATCAATATTTCGAAGTCAATGCCAATCAGAGACCGATTGACGTTTTGAAATGCGTCTCGAGGCGCTTTTGAAGAACGAGCTATATACACGTGCTGTCTCATGGTTCTCGGGCATGCGATGTAGCCTGTAACTGGCGATGACTTCAGCCACCGTGTCTCCGTTTCGTGGGAGTGGCGCGGAAAGAGCTCATTCCGTGAACCCGATGATTGGATCTTCGCCAGCCCAGTGGAGCTAGCCGGAAACCGTACTCCTATCATGCCGTTTGGCGAGATGGTACGTGCAGTAAAAGAAGCTGGCATCGGTCACGTCAGCACTCACTCCATGCGCCATACTTTTCGCTCATGGCTCGACGCAGTTTGGGCTGAGCCTTCTGCACAGCAAAAGATGATGCGTCATGCGGACATTCGGACGACGATGAACATTTACGGCGACGTGGTCACCCCGGAGGAAAGCTACGCAGCAAAAGCCGTCTCGAGAATGGCTTTTCAACAAACGTAGCGCTACCGTAGCGCACGGATCTAATCGGGTTCGTCTTAAGGAGTTATGGCTCCGCAGGTAGGACTCGAACCTACAACCCTTCGGTTAACAGCCGAATGCTCTGCCATTGAGCTACTGCGGATCAGGATGAACGAGGTGCCGGAGGGCGGGCTCCGGCTCAACTCGCATTCCCTTTATAACAAACAAGAGCGCTGAGGTCAAAGGACTCAACTCCCTCTTTCAGCCTGTTTAGGGATACAACACGACAGCGATGTTGTAAGTGGCAAAACTGGATTTGGTTTTCATGTCGCATGCGCCAACTGCTGCGCTGGAAAATCCACCTTGGGCAATGCGGCTGGTCAACTGCGGCGGTAAGTGGTTCAGATTCGTAGAGGTAAAGCGCATCACGAATGCCGGCCTATCTCCCGCGTATCCGGAAGATTGCCTGCATGTGGCGCGCGCGGCTTCACTGGGCGCCACGCTAGAGGCTCCTGCAGCGGATACAAGCTGGGCCACCTGTGTCTCCTGCTGAAGATAGGAGAGCGGCTGCACGTCGCGTGCGAAGTCTTCCACGCCCCACATCTGTCGTCCGGAGACAACCACGGAAATTCCGATGGAGTTCACCTCCGGATCAAGGATGTTGTCTCGATGACGTGGCGAGTTCATCAGCGCCGTATGCATCTCCAGAATTGAGCTGCTGGTAGCCACGTTTTCCGCAACGCGCGAGAACCGCGATCCGGAAGCAGCAGCGCGCTCTGCCAGTCCTGGCTCACCCTGAAACTGGTGAGAGATCGCCTGTGCAGACCGCATGCGCAACGCATGATCCTGCGCTGCATGAGTCAGGGTTGGATTCCATGTAACTGCCTGCAGACCTGCAGCAGCGCGTTCTTCATTGATAGCCTGAAACAAATACTGTTCTGCAACTGTGTGTTGTGCCGTAGCCACACGGCACAACATCACGAACATCCACAACAGAACGGTTCTAACCCGCCAGCTCACCTCGAACAGCCTCCCACGTACGTCGAATCCCCTCTTCCAGTTCGACGCGGTGCTTCCATCCAAGGCTGTGAATCAGTGAAACATCCATCAGCTTGCGCGGTGTGCCGTCTGGCTTCGAGGGGTCGAAGCGCAACACTCCCTTGAACCCCAAAACGCGCGCAACAGTTTCGGCCAGTTCGCGAATTGTCACGTCCTCGCCAGTGCCAATGTTGATTAACGGCGGTGTGTCTTCGCGCAGCAGCTTTGCATATTCATCCGCAGGCAGGTTCAACAGATACACGCATGCCTCTGCCAGATCGTCAGAATACAGCAGCTCGCGCTTCGGCGTACCGCTACCCCACACTTCCACCGCTTCCGAGCCGTCTTTGATGGCCTGCGCCGTCTTGCGAATCAACGCTGGCAGCACATGCGAATTCTTCAAATCGAAGTTGTCATTCGGCCCATAGAGATTGGTCGGCATAGCGGCTAAATACTTCGTGCCAAACTGCCGGTTGTATGACCAACACATCTCAATTCCCGCGATCTTCGCAAGCGCATACGCACGGTTTGTCGGTTCCAACGGTCCCGTCAACAGGCAGCTTTCGGGCATGGGCTGCGGCGCCATCTTTGGATAAATGCAACTCGATCCCAGGAACAACAGCCGATCGACGCCGGTTGCATAGCAGGCTTCAATCACGCTGTTCTGAATCTTCAGATTGTCGTGAATGAAGTCGGCGGGATAGGTGTTGTTGGCCAGAATGCCACCCACCTTCGCCGCCGCCAGAACCACAAACTTCGGCTTCGTCTCCTGAAAGAAGCTCAGAACGGTATCAGCATCCTGCAGGTCCAGTTCTGCACGTGATCGCGTCAGCACTTGCGTGTAGCCAAGTCGCTCCAGCTCGCGCACAATCGCTGAACCCACCAGACCATGATGCCCTGCAACAAAGATGGGTGCATCCTTCGGCATGTAGGCCATGACTAGGTCTCCCGCACGTTGAAGGGCTTGTAGCCGTGTTCTATCACCAGCGCATCGCGCTTCGCAGCCGAGTAGTCGGCTTCGATCATCTCGCGCACCAACTCATCGAAAGTTGTACGAGGCTCCCATCCCAGTTCACGCTTTGCTTTCGACGGATCACCGAGAAGCGTCTCCACTTCCGTAGGACGGAAGTAGCGCGGATCAACAGCGACAATCGTCTTGCCTGTAGCCTTATCGACAGCCTTCTCATCCACGCCGTTGCCAGACCATTCCAGGTCCATCTCCAGCAACTCAGCGCAACGTTTCACGAAGTCGCGCACGCTGTATTGCACGCCCGTAGCGATCACGAAGTCCTGCGGCTTCTTTTGCTGCAGCATGAGCCACTGCATCTCGATGTAGTCGCGTGCATGTCCCCAGTCGCGCTTAGCGTCCATGTTGCCTAGAAACAGCGTGTCCTGCAGGCCAGCCTTGATACGCGCCATGCCGCGTGTAATCTTGCGCGTTACAAATGTCTCACCACGCATGGGCGACTCATGATTGAACAAGATGCCGTTGCACGCATAGATGCCATAGGCTTCGCGATAATTCACTACGATCCAGTAGCCATACATCTTGGCCACCGCATACGGCGAACGCGGATAAAACGGCGTGGTTTCCTTTTGCGGAATCTCCTGTACCAGGCCGTAGAGTTCGCTGGTGCTGGCTTGATAAAACTTGGTTTTCTTTTCAAGTCCGAGGATTCGGATGGCTTCCAACAGACGCAACACACCAAGCGCGTCTGAATTTGCCGTGTACTCCGGCTCCTCAAACGAAACCGCAACATGTGACTGCGCCGCCAGGTTATAAATCTCGTCGGGTTGCACCTTTTGCACAATGTGGATCAGCGACGACGAATCCGTCATGTCGCCGTAGTGCAGGATGAAGTTGCGATGCTGCTGGTGCGGATCTTCGTAGATGTGATCGATACGTGCCGTATTGAAAAGTGACGTGCGACGCTTGATGCCGTGCACTTCGTAGCCCTTCTTCAGCAGAAACTCTGCGAGATAGGCGCCATCCTGTCCGGTTACACCGGTGATAAGAGCTTTTTTCAACGTCATCCCTTAATTTGCAATGTTTTTCGGTCTCTACGTGGACCATTCTTGTTAAGTCTACTCTGCTGGAATGGGAGGAGCTGGTGGCCGACGGCGACGACGACGGTTCACCAATGCGAAGCGGAACGGAGTCTGCGGCCGTTCAAACGGACGTCCGCGATATTCATTGACGGCGGAACGCAGGTCACGTTCGAACTGTTCCAAAACCTGTTCGCGTCCCAGATTCCGTACTGCATATTGACGCGCGTTTTCACCCATGCGCATCCGTTGCGTTGGATTCGCGGCGAGCATCTGAACAGCGTCCACCATCGCCTCTACATCTTCCGGTGGAACCACCACGCCGCAGGGAGAGCTACCGTCAACACCGCCCGAGATCACCGTTCCAAGCTGCGTATCTGTTGGTGAGGTTGCGATCGTTGCGCGCCCGCTGGATAACATGCCCGTCAGCTTTGACGGCATCACCAGGTCCGCCGCGCCCGCACGCTGCGGCAACAGATGGACGTCAGCACAATTCAGAAGCTCATTCAACGATTCCAGTGGCTGAAGCGGCAGCAAGGTCACGTTCGTCAGTCCGCGCACCATCTCTTCCAACTCAGCGCGAAAGGCTCCCTCACCACATAGAAGGAAATGGATGGACGTATCTTGACTCAACGCCGCAGCAACCTTGGGCAACAACTCAAGTCCTTGCTTGTTGCCCATGTTCCCGCTGTACAGGAACACCGTCTTCCCTTCCAGACCAAGCTCTGAGCGGAAACGGTTGGGTGCATCTGGCGCTTGTGGCTTTACCAGGTCGATATCTACCCAGTTAGGAAACAAAACAATACGTTCCGGTCGAACATCCTTCGTAAGCGAACGTTCCACCATACGCACAGAGATACTGGAAACGCGCTGAAACGCTTTTGAGAATGTCTTCTCCAGCAGCATGGCGAATGTATGGATCGGCCCCTTCTTCGGCAGCATACCCAGATCAAACGCTGCATCCACTTCAAAATCCTGCACATGCAGCCAAGCCGGCGTATGTGCCAGTCGCGATGCCAACAGTGCAAAGGGGGCGCAGAAAAATGTGGGTTCTACGGTCCAGATAATGTCCGGCGCACCCGCGCGGGATGCCATCACTTCACGCATCAGTACAGGGAAAGAACTCAATGCAAAAGAGAACAAGTGACGCACACGCTTGATCCCCGTTACCTTCTCGGGAACGTACAACGGACAGCGGAACACCAGTGGATCTCCGTGACCATCACCAGCCTCGCCGCCGCCCTCGCGGACGTATCCCCGTCCACGGTAGTCGTCTGCAATTTTCCAGGCAGGATAATACGGAGGCGCTGTCACCACTCGCACTCGATGGCCACGCGCAGCCAGCCACGCCGCCATTTCGCCAGTGTATTTTCCGATGCCGGTCAGTTCCGGGGCATAGTTCAGCCCGTAAATCAGGATGTCCAGATGGGGGCTCCTTCACAGCCTGTCAGATGAAGATATCGCCTCTCATCATAGCTTCCGGGCGTGCCCTTCTTCGTCACAGTCTAAGGAATTCTTCCCTTCTGCATCAGGAAAACTTGCGCTAAACCGTTTTCCCTCATGGCTTTCGAATCACCGGGTGACCATACTGCTGGTGCACAAGTACGATAGGTTCATGCGTTCTCCCATCGCCCTGACGGCGCTCGCGTTGCTGCTTCTCTTTGCGATCGCGGCCCTATTAGCGCCTTGGGCTGCGCCGTATGATCCTGCCGGATTACATCTGCAGCAGCGCCTCCTGTCCCCCGGCCACCACTTCCTGCTGGGCACCGACGAACTAGGGCGCGACATCTTTTCGCGCATTCTCTTTGGAGCGCGACTCTCTCTTGCAGTCGCCGTGACTGTTGTCAGTCTCTCGCTTTTACTGGGGCTCATCATCGGATCCATCGCCGGCTACTACGGCGGCTGGCGAGACACCATTCTGAACGTCTACGTAATGAACGCCTTCATGGCCATGCCGGGCATTCTTCTAGCCATCGCCTTCGTCGCCTTCCTTGGCCCTGGCCTCCGCAACGTGATTCTTGCACTTACCCTTTCCGGTTGGGTGAACTACGCGCGACTTGTCCGCGCACAAGTCATGTCTGCACGCGAACGAGAGTTTGTGGAAGCGGCGCGTTCTCTTGGAGCGGGCGATCTCCGCATTCTGCTTCGACACATCCTGCCCAATATCGTGCAGCCGGTCATCGTGCAAGCGGCTATCGGTATGGCAGGCGCGGTTCTTGCAGAAGCCACACTCAGCTTCCTTGGCCTGGGAGTGCCTCCACCAGCCGCAAGCTGGGGTTCTATGCTGAACGACGCGAGGGCGCATCTTTTCGATGCGCCACATATGGTCATTGCCCCAGCAGTCGCCGTAATGCTGTGTGTACTCGCGTTTTCATTCCTTGGGGACGCTCTGCGCGACTGGTCTGATCCGCGTACGCGCTGATCTCGTCACAAACCCTGGCAGAAATAAGAACGCCCGGATCTCATGCGAGATCGACGGGCGTCCGCAGACTAACCCTCCCCCAGGGTTGTCCACGAAATCAAAATTAGCACCTGAATCTATGTTTTGCAGCGCACTAAAGTAACAAAAAAGTAACCATCCGATTTTGGTTACATCAAATCGCGGAATATTTTGGTTTCCACGGCTTCGGCATTCATGCCGTTTTCACTGAGAATCTTCCCGACAGCTTCTTTCGCTGCGTCTTCGGACCCTGATTCAAGGATCAACAGGACCGATGGACCAGCGCCAGATAGAGCAACGCCCAGCACTCCGTGGTTACCCGCCATGGGCTGCAACAGGGGCAGCAGGGGGCACGCTGGCGAACGATAGGGCTGGTGCATCCTGTCCTCCATCGCAAGCGCCAGCAGGTCGCCACGCCCCTGCGCAAAGGCGGCTGTCAGCATCGCTACGCGCTGCACGTTGGCAATCGTGTCGGCCTTGGAATAGCTCTCTGGCAGCATGGCACGCGCCTTTTTCGTGGAAAGCGAGCTATCTGGCATCATCACCAGCAACGGCCAATCCACCGGCGGCTGGATGGACAACGCATCCACCTCACCCTCAGCAGTCATCAGCGACACAGTGAGCCCACCGAGCACACAAGCAGCTACGTTATCGGGATGCCCCTCGCGTAGCGAAGCCTCGGTCAGCACCTTGTGCTTCGACCACCCCAGACCACCAAAGTGCGAAGCGAGCATCACTCCCGCTACCAGAGCTGCAGCCGACGAACCGCAGCCCATGCCCAGCGGGATCTCGTTGTGCAGGTCCAAATGGAGCGGAACCGCTTCGATTCCCTGTCCGTCCAGAACGCTCCGGTAAGTTTCCAGCACCAAAGAATCGTCTACATCCCCGGTTTGGGCGGTATTACGACCTGTTGATGTTATGGAAAAACGATCGGCTTCTCGCGCCTCAATCTCAAGCGCGAAATCCATCGCCAAACCCAGTGCATCGAACCCCGGTCCCAGGTTGGCAGAGGTAGCAGGAAGCCGCAGTTTCAATACATCTGCCATGACTACAGAGAACCCGCCATCTCGGCTTCCAGCGCACGCATGACGGATGACTCGTTTGCATCCAGAACCAGCGGTGGCCTGCGATACGGTGCGGCTTCCGCCACATCCGTTGCCAGTAGATCCTTATGGAAGTCGATGGTGTACTCCGGGTCCTTCAGCGTATGACCGGTCAGCAATAGAACGACCCGCTCACCCGTCTGCACATGGCCCGACTTCAATAGCTTCTTCAAGCCAGCCAAAGTAACCGCTGAAGCTGGCTCGCAGCCAATGCCTTCCGCGCCAATCTGAGCCTTGGCAACCGCAATTTCATTCTCGTCAGCCTGCTCACACCATCCACCCGTCGCCTCAATCACACGAGCGGCCTTACGCCAGCTTGCAGGATTGCCAATGCGAATCGCAGTAGCGCGCGTGTCTGCAGTCACAGGGTGCAGTTGCTTCTCTTCATTCGTGAACCACTGGAACAGAGGATTGGCACCCGCAGCCTGGATCACGCTGATCTTGGGCACACGGTCGATAAAGCCAAGATGCTTCAACTCAGTAAAGCCCTTGCCCAGAGCCGAACCGTTGGCCAGATTGCCACCGGGAACGATTACGTGGTCCGGCACCTGCCAATCCAACTGTTCACAAATCTCAATCGCGGGCGTCTTCTGCCCTTCCAGGCGATACGGATTTACTGAGTTCAGCAGGTAGATAGGGTTCTTGCGGACAATCTCCGTCAGCAACTTTACGCAACCATCAAAATCCGTCTTCAACTGCACAGTAAGCGCGCCGTAGTCCATGGACTGTGACAGCTTGCCCCACGCAATCTTGCCTTCGGGGATGAACACAATCGCACGCAGTCCAGCGCGAGCAGCATACGCGGCCATCGCAGCCGACGTGTTGCCCGTCGATGCGCACGCCACCCACTTGTAGCCGCGCTCCGCAGCGACGGAAAGCGCGGTAGTCATACCGGTGTCCTTGAACGACCCAGTCGGATTCATGCCCTGATGCTTGGTAAGCAGGAAGTCCAGCCCCAGCAGTTTGGACGTGCGGGGCAGGTCGTACAGAGGTGTGTTCCCCTCACGCAGCGTTACTGCGTTGTTTTCGTCCTTCAGAATGGGCAACAGGTCGCGGTAGCGCCATACACCGCTGGCATCAATGGGCAACGTGGAATCGCGACGCTCTGCCCACAGATGGCGAAGTGCCTGCGCGTTCGGGCGGGGTGCGGCGGCATCGCCGCGCGTTTCACTCCACGAATACTCCACCTCGTAGAGTTCGCCAGTAGCCGGGTCGCGGAAATCACTGCTAACCGCATCGGGAGCAATCCGCTCGCCACTTCCAATGCATCGAAGCTGATGTGAGACAAATGACATGGATGACTCTAGGGTATCGCACCATGCATCGACTTCGCTTTTTCGCCGTATGGATCTTCGTTGCCGTCCTCTGCTCCACAACCTGCCTGCGCGCGCAGGACAAGGCTGCTTCGAAAGAAGTGATTGTGGCCGCCGCCGCTGATATGGAACCTGTATTAACTGCTTATTCACCGCTGTTTGAAAAGCAGACAGGGCTGAAACTCAAAATCAGCTACGCGTCCTCCGCCGCGGTGTTGCAACAGATTCAGAACGGCTCGCCCGCTGACATTTTCTTCTCTGCTGACTTCTTTTTCGCGGAACAAGCGGTCGCCTCCGGCCTGACAATGCAGAAGGCGCCAGCGCCCTATGCCAAGGGCATGCTGGGCATATGGACGCGCAATGATTCGCGCATCAAACCGCTCACAATCGATGTTCTATCGCGCAAAGACATTGGCCCCGTGGCTGTGGCCAATCCTGACAGAGCACCCTATGGACGCGCCGCAATCGCTGCTTTGAAGAAATTGAACGTATACGCCAACGTCTCTCCGCACATCGTGCAGGCGGACAGCGTTGCGCAGGCTGGGCAATTCGCTCTCAGCGGCAATGCGGAAGTCGCATTCATCTCACGGACCATGGCCGTCACATCCAAGTACAAAGACGCTGGGCAATTCGTACTGATTCCCTTCGGCCAGTATCCCGAAATCATCCAGACTGCCGTCATTCTGAAGAACGGCGCGAATCATGAAGGCGCACATCTGCTGCTGAATTTCATCCTCAGCGACAAGATTCAATCCGACCTGCAGACCAAGGGATTAGAGCGGGTGAACTAGGTCGTCAGTTCTCCGTCGGCGCGGTCACCTGATCGATGACCATCGTCTGAATGGTGACGTGGCGGCGCGTCATCTTCAATCCCAATTCGCCTTCGAAAGTCATGCGTAGCACCGCCTGCGGATCAGCATGGATCTCCGCAGCCTGGTCCACGTACGGGTGAAAGTCGAAACTGAAATCATATTTGCCTGGTAAGTGTGTTTCATCCACCATGGGCGCGCCCAACGGATCGGAAACATACGTCACAAAATCCTGTATGGTCCAATCCTTTGCGACCATGCCCATCGCTGAGTTCTGGTGCCACGGATCGCCATCCTGAGCGGCGGGCTTCATCTTCTTCAATCCCTGCGGCCCCACCGTCACCACGTAAGCGGAAGTCTCCTTCGTGCCGGGATGGAACTTCAGCCCGAACCGCTCAGCAAGTAGACCTTGAAGCAACTGCCGCATCCGGTCATCGTTCACAGATGCATCGGCCTTCGCCGTGATGTCATAGTGCTGCTTGTCCATGCCATCCATCTCGACAATTTGCGCGCGCTGCACGTGATACGCGTACTTGATGCAAGTGATAAGCGTCACGTCATGCATGCGCAGCGTACCGTGCGAGATCTCCGTCTCGCCGTCGCGCTCAAACTTCACGCTCTGATTGCTGGGCCGAATGGTGGCCACATCAAAGCTCTCCTGCGCCGAAGCACAGGTGCCGAAAAAAAAGAGCGCAATCACCATCAGCCGTGTCATACGCAACTCATACGCAATGCGGAACCTTCTGGTTCCATGAGAACGGTACACTCAAACGCGTGGACACAGCCGACCTGCTCCTGACGCTGGAACTGGCAGCCGTAACAACGGCGGTGCTGTTGCTCCTCGCCATCCCCCTGGCAGGCTGGATCGCCTTCGCCCACACGCGCCTGCGTTATGTCGCAGAAGCAATCGTCGCGCTGCCGCTGATCCTTCCGCCCACGGTGCTTGGCTTTTATCTTCTCGTCGGCCTGGGTCCAACAACAACGATAGGGCGAGCGATCACCAAACTCCTCGGGCATACACTCGCCTTCTCTTTTAGCGGTCTCGTCGTTGGCTCCATCCTCTACAGTCTGCCGTTCGCAGTGCAACCCATCGTCGCCGGTCTGCGAGCTGTTGATCCCACCTATCTTGAAACCGCTGCCACGCTCGGTGCTTCTCCGCGAAGCACCTTCGCGAGAATCGCACTGCCGCTTGCCAAGAGTTCGTTGCTAACCGCCGGGGTCCTCACGTTTACGCACACGGTTGGCGAATTCGGCGTCGTGCTGATGCTGGGTGGAAGCATCCCCGGTCGCACCCGCACGCTCTCAATCGCGCTTTACAACCTGGTAGAAAGCGGCGACTTCACCACCGCCAATACACTCGCGCTCACGCTGCTCGGCTTCTCCACCATCGCGTTGCTCCTACTCTACGCATTGCCGCTATTCCGGAGGCAGCAACGTGCCTGAGACTCCGCAGCTTCAAGTGCAATGCGACGCCATGATCGGATCCCTGCATATCAACGCAGACTTCACAACAACGCATCCATGGACTGTTCTCTTCGGACCATCCGGTTCCGGAAAATCTTCACTGCTGCGCTTCATCGCTGGCTTATGGAAACCACAGGAAAGCCACGTGATTCTTGGCGCAGACAACATCACAACAACACCTGTATACAAACGAAAGATCGCATTGGTAGCACAACAACCGGCGCTCTTCCCGCACATGACCGTGCGCGAGAACATCGCCTTTGGAACCGAAAGCAACCAGGCAGAATCCATCGCTCAAATGTTCGACCTGTTCGCGCTCAACGCTCTCGCGGATGCAAAGCCAGCTACGCTCTCCGGCGGCGAACGTCAGCGAGTCGCCATCGCTCGCGCACTTGCTTCCACACCGCGTCTTCTACTTCTAGATGAAGTCTTCACCGGCATGCACCGTACTCAACGCGACACGCTCATGCAGCAGGTTCGAAGTCACTGCGTTGCGCATAACATCGCCGTACTGGCCGTGACGCACGATCTCCCTGAAGCCCTGGAAGCCGATGAAGTCCTTCGCATCGAATCAGGCCACATTTCGGCGCAAGGCTCTCCTCATGCCGTGCTGTCAGAAGAATGCACAGCATGGATACAAGGCGTCACTTCGTTGAGGGAGAAGCTGTAGCCCCAGAAGAATCCGGGATGACATAAGGCCGTCCCTGCCGCCACCCGATCTCCACCTTTGACAGATGATAGGTTTTGCCACCATCGTCATTACCCTGAAAAAACAGAAACGTGCGATTGCCAACCTGCAACACACCAGGATGGCCTGACTCAGAACTGTTCCAACTTCCCTTCGCTCCATTCGTCAGCAGAGGCTCGTCGCTCAAGCGCGTGAAGTGAATGCCATCATGGCTGCGCGCCACGCCGATCTGTTGGGGCTCGTTATTCCATCCGCCCGCATAAAACAGGTAATAGAAACCATCATGCTCCACCACGGACGGCGCCTCGGTGCAGATGTGTTCCCACGGCAATTCCGGCGTGAGTGTGGGCAAATCCACGCTCACATCCGTCCAGTCGCCGCGCGTAAGCTTTGCATGTCTTGGAGCAGAAGCTGCGCCGATGATCTGTTTATGCATCTGCGGGTCGCGAGTCGCGAAGTACATCATGATGCGATCCGGCATTACCGTCACTTCCGCATCAATGGCACGTCCCACACTCCACGCCATCTTCGTCGGGTGATAGACGGGATTGGCGGCATCCTTCACAAACTGGACACCATCCACTGACGTTGCGTGACAGATGCTGTCCTTCGCTCCCTGCCCGTAGGTTTGGTAGAAGAGATGGACCACTCCGTCAATCACACGTGCGCCCGGCGCAGCAATGCCGTTCTTCTCAACCGCCTGTGTTTGCGGCAGCTCGCCCACCTTTACCCAGTGCAGTAGGTCTTTGCTTTCCGCAATGCCAACACCCCATCCGTTCACTTCCGCCGCATTGGGCGACTGATCCGGCACGCCCCCGGGGATCGAGTAATACATCAGGAAGCGGCCCTTGAACTCAATGACAGATGGGTCTTTCGCGAATGGGTGGTCGAGGCGCGTGCTGTCGGAGTAGTCCATCCGTGACTGCGCGCAGATCGAGATAGACACAACCCACAGAAGAAGGGTAAAAAAGCGAAACTTCATGATGGTGCGGAAGTATATCTAGCGCTGTATCCGAACGTCAGCAAGAGCTACGCAACGTTAACCGGCTCCTGCTCCAACTCAATCCCAAACTTCAGCCGCACTGTCGCGATAATCTGCTCACGCAGCGCAATGATGTCCGCAGCCGTGGCTTCTCCGCGATTGATCACGGCCAGCGTATGCCGCGATGAAATGCCCGCACGTCCCATCGCATAGCCGCGCACAAAGCCTGCCTGTTCCAGCAACCATGCAGCGGGCAGCTTGATCATGCCCTCACCGGCAGGCCAGTGCGGCACAGCATCCACACCAATTCCCGCAGCCTCTGAAACCTTCAGAAGGATTTCTTTTGGCACGATCGGATTGCGAAAGAACGAGCCCGCCGAACGCGAGTTGGGATCACCCGCATCCACCACCATGCCCTTGCCACGGCGAATCACACGCACAGCTTCCGCGACCTCTGCCAACGAAGGCTGAGGCTTCCCCTCAAAGTGCTTGCGCAGGTCAGCGTACTTCAGACACGGCGCACCGCCAGCACGCAGCCGGAAGTCCACACGCGTGACAATGTAGCGACCACGGTCCGTCGTATTGAAACGGCTAGTGCGATACGCAAATCCGCAAGCTTCATTGCTCAGATCGACATACTGTCCCGTGACTGTATCGAAGCAACGAACAGACACAATCGTCTCGCTGACTTCCTGGCCATACGCGCCCACATTCTGCACTGGGGTTCCGCCAACCGTCCCGGGAATTCCCGCCAGACACTCAATGCCCTGCAAACCCGCGTCTACGGTTTGCTGCACGAAATCATCCCAAACAACGCCGGCGCCCACGCGCAGTACATCGCCCTCACGCTCCACGCCGGTGATGGCCATCTGCAGCACCAACCCCGGAAATCCTTCATCGGAAACCAGCAGATTGCTCCCGCCGCCCAGCACAAACAGCGGAAGGGCTTCCTTGCGAGCAAACTCGCTCAGAATCAGTACCTCCCACTCGTTTTGGCAGCGATAGAACCGTGCCGCAGGCCCTCCAACTCCCAGCGTCGTCAATGGCGCAAGTGGGATTTCCTTCTGAATATCAATCTGCATCGGCATCCCTTTGAGGCTACCAGTCCGCGAATCCTGCAGCGCTCCGGCGCATCCAGTTAGAATCAATACAGACACGGCCGCGGACCTTCACCCCGCCTTGGCCCGGAGGAAACACACATGTACCCAGAGATTATGGTGATCCCGATGCGCGAGGAATTGACCCGCGCCGGTATTCAGGAAGCGCGCACCAGCGCGGAAGTCGATCAGGC
Organism: Terriglobus roseus; assembly: GCF_900102185.1. Lineage (NCBI taxonomy): Bacteria > Pseudomonadati > Acidobacteriota > Terriglobia > Terriglobales > Acidobacteriaceae > Terriglobus > Terriglobus roseus. The sequence continues at coordinate 2,732,229 of NZ_LT629690.1, forward strand.
GCTGGCACAGCCCGGAACCACCATGGTTGTTGTGAACAGCATCTGCGGATGCGCTGCGGGCAAGATGCGCCCCGGCGTTCGTATGGCCATGCAGCACGGCACCACCCCGGATCACAGCATTACCGTATTCGCTGGACAGGACCGCGAAGCCACGGAAAAGGCACGCGGCTACTTCGGCGGCCACCCGCCGACCTCGCCCGCCATCGCCATCCTGCGCGACGGCCAGTTGGTGTACCTGATGCAGCGTTCCGCCATTGAATCGGCCAACGCACCTGCCATTGCGCAGGAGCTGGCACGTGCATTCGATGTGCACTGCGCTAAGGCAACCGCGTAAGTTCCGCAGTACAAAGAAGTTCGAAAACGGGAAGGCTTCGGCCTTCCTGTTTTCTTTTGCCTCACCTTCTTACGCCTGCGGACGATAAGGTAAGTGTGAGCCCGCCGATGTTTCACCCCGTGCCCACGCCTGCCGTTGCGGATCGCGTTGACCTGCGATCGTGGCGGCTCGACCAGGTCGTACGCGGACACGTACTTGCCGTACTGCACCGTTGCGATGGGAACAAGCTGCGAGCGGCCGAGGTGCTCGGCATCAGCCGTTCCACGCTTTACCGCATGTTGGACTCATTCACCGTAATGGTGTCCACCTGAGGACAATCAGGGCCGCAGTGTCAGCGCAGAATCCGCTACACTGCGGCTCATGCGCTTTCTTCTTCCCCTCGCAGCAGCAGCCCTTTCTGTAACCCTGCCCATGCAGTCCATCGCACAGGCTCCGCGCGCCGCAGCCACCAGCGTGGCTGACCGTTCCCGCGCGTTGAACCGCCTGTTTGAGGACTACTGGCAGTGGACGCTGAAGCAGTCGCCGGAAACAGCCACATCTGTCGGCGACACCCGCTACAACGACCGCTGGAGCGACTACAGCGCCGCCGTCTTCAATGCCAATCTGCAGCATGAAGCCGAACTCATCGCACAGCTTGGCGCCATCGACACCAATGGCCTTCCTGAGCAGGAGCAGCTCTCTGCCACGCTCCTAATGAAGCAGTTCATTGACGATCAGGAAGGCGCACGCTTCAAGCCCTGGGAGATGCCGGTAAACCAGTTCGGCGGCCCACAACTCACCTTCCTGCAGATCATCAACATGATGCCCTTCGCCACCGTGAAGGACTATGACGACTACATCGCCCGCCTCAACGCCATCCCTGCCGTCTTCATGCAGGTGCAGGAATCCATGGACGCTGGCGTGCAGGACAGCCGCACGGTGCCCCAGATGCTTATGGAGAAGGCGCAAGCCCAGATCCAGAAGATTGCCGCAGCCAAGCCTGAAGAGAACGCGTTTGCGGGCCCACTGGCCAAGATGCCAGCCTCCATCTCAGCGGCTGACCAGAAGCGCATTCGCAAGGACGCAATGGATGCCATCACGCAGAAGGTTCTGCCCAGCTACGACCGCTTCGGTCGTTACCTGAAGGCGCAGTACATCCCCAAATGCCGCACCACGCTGGGTGCATCGGCGCTGCCTGACGGCAAGGCATATTACGAGTTCCAGATCCGTACCCTTACCACCACCAACCGCACCGCCGACCAGATTCATCAACTCGGCCTGGATGAGGTGAAGCGCGACGAAACCGAAATGCTCGCCATTGCGAAGAAGTTCAACTTCAATGATCTGAAGAGCTTCAACGACCATCTCAAGAACGATCCAAAGCAGCACCCCACTTCTGCAGAGCAGTTGCTGGATGCCTATAAGAAGCCGCTCGCCGCAATGCAGGCGAAGCTACCCGAACTCTTCGGTCGCCTGCCGAAGGCTCCGCTGGAAGTAAAGCCCACGCCTGACTTCCGCGCCGCCAACTCCGCACCGGCTGACTACGAACAGGGCACGCCAGACGGAAAGCGCCCCGGCGTCTTCAACGCCAACACCTACAACTTTGCAGGTCGCACCCTCTTCACCACGGAAGCCATCGCGTATCACGAAGGTATCCCCGGCCATCACCTGCAAATCTCCATCTCGCAGGAGCTAACCGGCATCCCCGAATTCCGCAAGGAAGGCGGCTACACCGCATACCAGGAAGGCTGGGGCCTCTACGCTGAACATCTGGGCAAGGACGCAGGCTTCTATCAGGACCCGCTTAGCGACTATGGTCGCCTGCAGGCTGACATCTGGCGCGCCATTCGTCTCGTTGTGGATACCGGCGTACACAGCAAGGGCTGGACACGTCAGCAGATGGTGGATTACTTCCACGAACACTCCGCTGTGGATGAACCATCGGTACAGGCTGAAGTTGACCGCTACATCGCATGGCCCGCACAGGCCCTCGCTTACAAGAGCGGCCAATTGAAGATTCTGGAACTGCGCGAACGTGCGAAACAGAAGTTGGGCGCAAAGTTCGACATCCGCAACTTCCACGATGAAGTCCTCGACTCTGGTGCGCTACCGCTCGACATTCTTGAGAAGCGTGTAGACACATGGATTGCAGCAGGCGGCCCACCGCAGCCCAAATCGTAGCTCCTATCGCAATTCCGCACTCCATCGAGTTCTCGAGGAGTGCGGAATTCTATTTAGTGGATGAATTAGGCAAGGACAGCCAACATGAAGCTCGGCATCATCAACAGCGCATTCAATCAAGTGGGCATGGACACGGTGACGGGTCTGGAGCACATCGCGCGCATTGGCTTCGATTGTGTCGACATCTTCACTGAAGCTATGACCATAACGCCGGAAGAGAGGCGTTCAATTGCTGATACGTGCGAACGCCGCGACCTGCCGATTGTCTCGCTGCCGGTCGTCGCGACGGGCTTGATTGACTTCAACGATCCCGTGCGCGAATTCCATGTAGAACGCTGTAAGAAGTTTCTGCAGCTTGCCTCAGATTTTCAGGCGAAAAATATCGTTCTGGTATTGGGCGAATACATCTGGCAGCGCGAGGTAATTCCGCCAGAAGACCAATGGCGATGGGCCATTGAGACATGCCGAATATTGGGTGACGATGCTGGAGCGAAGGGCTTGGATATCGCGCTAGAGCTTGAGCCTTTTCGATTGAGCCTGCTTAACAACGTAAGCGAAATGGCGCGGTTTCTTAGCGAATGTAATCATCCGCACGTTCGCGCCAATATCGACATTAGCCATCTTGTTCTTTCAGACTGCGGACCGGATTCGCTTTCCCAACTACAAGGAAAAGCGGTTCACGTTCACATCAGCGATTGCGACGGCAAGGTACACGGGGATCTGCCTCCGGGGCGCGGCGTGGTGAAGTTTCACCCCTATCTGCAAGCCATCAAGGAACAGGCGATCGATGGTGCGGTATCCATTGAGCTGGAGTACGCTCCCGATCCCGCCAACATTGTTGCCTGGGTGGAAGAAGCGTATCGCGAAACAGATCGCCTGATGCGATTGTGCGACCTGCGCTCCTAACGCGAGTCACTTACAACGTTGCCAGCACACGAGCACTTTTCAATCGCTCTTCCAGATGCCGTTCGAGCACACTCACCGCGAACCGCCGCAACTGCTGCAACGCGGCGCGTGAAAGCTCTCCCTCTTCAATCAACTGCGGCAAAGGTTCGCGGAAGATACGAGCGGCAGCAGCAATCGCCTCAGCAGGCAACAACACAGAGCCCTGAGGCCGCTTTCCTTCACTGAACACGCCATCCCTCAGCGGCGAGTAATACACCGCGCGATTCCGCAGGGACTCGCCACTCAAAGCACAACGCCCAAGGTCCGGCATCCACCCCAACAGTCGTGTAATCCAAAGCGCGAAGTATGTCGCGGAAACTGCCGTTGTCCCTCGCCGCAGCATTGGCGCAACCGCCGCGGCCAGACGAAACACATCATCCTCCGGCGCGTGGTCTGGCAGCGCGCCTTCCAGAATCTCCGCCAGAAAAGCCAGCCCCGCTGCACGCGTGTAGTCCACTGGATCCCGCAAGGGCGACCACACAATCTCCAGCCGTTCCAGCCGCACCACATCCTGCTTTGGCCGCTCTACCCACGCCGCCTGCACCTGCGTCATGGGCTCCAACGCCCCGCCGAAGCGCCGCCGCGACTTCATGGCATGCCGCGCCACGCCACGCACCACGCCCTGCTCGCGCGTGAAGAACGCAACCATCAGGTCTGCCTCAGCGAAAGGCCATGTGCGAAGGACTATCGCCTCGGATTGATGCGCGGTAGGCACTCATCTCATTGTGCCGCAAACGCAAAGACGCGCAGCCGAAGCTGCGCGTCTTGAAATGCTTGCAAAGAAAACTTAGCGACCGTAGTGGTCAGCAGCCTTCTGTGCGAAGTCAACCCACTTGTCGGGCAGATCGTCCGCTGCGTAAATCGCGCTCACCGGGCAAACCGGAACGCACGCGCCACAATCGATGCACTCTACCGGGTCGATGAAGAGCTGCTCGTTGCCGTCGTAGCCATCCTCGCCCTTCTTGGGGTGAATGCAATCTACCGGGCAGGCATCGGCGCAGGCCGTGTCCTTCGTGCCGATACAGGGTTCTGCGATGACGTATGCCATGGTGGGTGAATCCTTTCCAAACAACTAAAAATGTGGCCCGACGCTGTTCCCTCAAACAGGTTATTGGGCTTCGAAAAGATAATAACAGTTGTGGAAATCGGACTTTTGCGGACGGATATCCGCTCCCGCTACCGCTCCGCTGCTTCAGCCTCGTCCCGACGCTTCTTAAACTCTTCTGGTGTAGGGATTGGCGACACATTCCGTCCCGCAAACATGTCCGCAAAAAGCGTGCGCATCTCGGCCGCGATCAGGCCATTTGTCGCCAGCACCTCGTGCGAATCCAGCCGGAATCGCGATCCATCAAACCGCGTAATCTCGCCGCCAGCCTCGGTCACCAGCAGCGAACCCGCTGCCGTATCCCAGGGGTTCAGGTTGAACTCCCAGAAGCCCTCCAGCCGACCGCACGCCACATACGCCAGGTCGACTGCTGCAGCACCTGCGCGGCGCACGCCATGCGACCGCAGCGTGAACTCCTGGTAGAAGTGGATGTTCGGGCTCTCATGCCGTTTGCGCGAAGGAAAGCCTGTCGCAATCAGCGACTCCTGCAACATCTTTGTCGGCGCCACGTGAATTTTGTGGCCATTCAGATAGGCGCCCTTGCCCTTCTCGGCAATAAACAACTCATCGCGCAGCGGCTCGTAGATCACACCGGCAACGATCACGCCATCAGCATCCTGAGGCGTTCCCGCAGGCCGATGCTCAAGCCCCATGGATACACAGAAGTACGGAAATCCATGCGCGAAATTCGTGGTGCCATCCAGCGGGTCAATGTACCAGCGATACTCGCTGTCCAGTTGTTGTCGCGTTCCCTCTTCGCCAAACACGCCATGCTGCGGAAACACTGCTTTGAGGCGCTCACCAATCAGCTTTTCGCTGGCGCGGTCCGCCTCTGTGACGATATCGACATCGCCCTTGAACTCGGCTGTAACGCCGCGTTCGTAATAGCTCTTCAGCAATGCTCCTGCTTCACGGGCAATGGCGGCAGCGGGAACGGCAAACGGAAACTGGCTGGCATCAAGTTCTGGCATCGCCACCAGTCTACGCGTCAGCGAGCGTCTGCGTAGTAGCCGGTCTTGCTGCGCACGCTGAGGGTCTGCGCAGCGGTTGGATCATTCAACGTAACGCTGATCCTTCGAAGGCTGGAATCGTTACCCCGCTTCGGCGAGTAATACCCGATCAGGTATTGGTTTCGCAGATCATCCGACAGATGCGCAAACGCCGTCTTCAGATCTTCCTTTTCCGTCACGTAGAAGTACTTGCCACCCGTATCCTCGGCCATCTGGATCAGCGCGTGTTCGCCTGCCACATTGCGTCCCGCATCCGACAGAATCGGCATGATGATGATCGGATAGATCGCTGCACCGGCCCGCTGTGCCTCCGCAACCGCCTTCTGATAGCCGATTTCCTTGCGGATGGAGTTGTCACCACCATCCGTGACCAGCACCAGCACACGTCTGCGCGTCGCATCCGGCTTCGCTTCGGTCAGCCGCTCACTCGCAACGTAGATGGCGTCGTAAAGCGCCGTATCCTCGCCTTTATTGAGCCTCTTCAAGCCATCGTCGATGCGGCGCCAATCATTCGTGTAGGACACAACCTCAGTAGACTCATATGCGAACGAAATCAGGTCCATCTCGTCTTCCGGACGAAGCAATTGCTGCGCAAACTTCTTCGCGGCATCGCGTTCCGTACGAAACTGCGAGATGACGGAACCAGACGTATCTACCGCCATCACAATCGAAAGCGGCGTACTCGCCTCACGCTCAAAGATGGCAATCTTCTGCGTGCGCCCATCTTCCTTCACGGTGAAGTCATCCTGAGTCAGCCCGGAAACAGGCGCGCCATGCACATCCGCCACATTTACGGGAACATTCACCAGCCGCGTCTCCACACGGATCACCGGGGCGTCCTGCGCAAATACAGGCAAACCGATCAGGAGCAACGCAGGCAGCAGACAACGAAGACGCTTCACGAGAGGGAGAACTCCAAGGGCAACCATACACCCTGCTTCGTTGGACTTTGACGATCTTCCTGCGGTGAGCAGTTACACAGTGGGAACAATCGCTTCCGGAAATGGTTCGCCATCCACCCAGACTGCGCCATCTACAAAGTGTTCCTTCTTCCAGATGGGCACCTGCTTCTTGATGGTGTCAATCAGCCATCGGCAAGCCTCAAACGCAGCACCACGATGGGCGGAAGCCACGGCAATCAGGATGCTCGTTTCACCCACCTCAAGCCGTCCCAGCCGATGCACTACGGCCACATCGCGCACACCGAACTTCGCAATCGCCTCAGCTGCAAGCTGCTGCATCTGTGCGAGCGCCATTGCGTCATACGCCGAATACTCAAGAAACAGCGTCTGCCGTCCGCGGGTGTTATTACGCACAATGCCGTCAAAAACGGTGAACGCACCATCCTCATCGGCCTTAAGTGCATCGGTGATCTTCTTCGCGTCAATCACGTCATGTGTCAGTTCAATCGGGGAAGGTGCGCCACCACTCACTGGCGGCAACAGCGCCACTTCATCGTGCTTGGATAGCTCCTGTGAAGCCGTCGCATACTGCTGATTCACCGCAACGGCAATCTTCTCCCACAGCGGCCCAAGCTCCGGCGACAGCACGCGATAGTAGCGCACCAGGTCGCCGACATTTGTACCGGGAAATTGCTCCAGCACTTCCTCCGGCCCAAAATGATCGCGAAGCACACCGAAAAACAAAACACGCAACTGCATGTCATTCAGCATACGTGCATCCAGAACTCGGAAATGGGTACCAGCTATTGGAGAAAGTTGAGCAGGCATTGGTTGAAATTTTCTGTGGATTCCACGTTTGAAAGATGGGCGGCGGGCAGGGTGCGCTCTTGGCTGGTGGGAATTTGGCTTTGCAGGAACTGGGCGTCTGCGAGAGTGCAGACGGCGTCGTGATCGCCAGCAATGATCAGAGAAGGCGCAGTGATAGAGGCAATTTCATCGCGCAGATCGCAGGTGCGGAGCGCTTCGCAACAGGCAACGTAGCCTTCAGGATTGCACGCGAGCATGCCTTCACGGATGGAGGCCACGACCTCTACATGCGATGCGGCGAAAGGCTCAGTAAACCAGCGGGAGATAACCGTATCTGCGATGGAGGCCATGCCGTTGGCGCGGACTTCAGTGATGCGCTTTTGCCAGCCGTCTTCTGTACCTACTTTTGCTGCGGTATTGCAGAGAACAAGTTTCTCGATGCGATCCGGTGCATGAACACCAAGCCATTGGCCGATGACGCCGCCGAGCGAGATACCGCAAAAGTGCGTACTAGGAATGTTGTGGTAATCGAGGAGTTGCAACACATCATTGCCGAGATCGGCGATGGAGTATGGTCCCACCGGTGAAGGGCTACCGCCGTGGCCTCGCATGTCATAGCGCAGAACGCGGAAGTGCTGCGTTAACACCTGCATTTGCGGTTGCCACATCTGCATGCGTGCGCCGAGTGACGTAGAGAGCACGATGCATGGCGCATCGTGCTCTCCCACGAGTTCGTGATGAAGGATCATTTCGGCTGCGCGACCTGCCCTGCGGGCGGCTGAATGGATGTACTCGACGGCAATGGCGCTGCAGTCGTGCCCGGGCTTTGGGTTGCGGCTTTAGGTTTGCGTTTCGTGGTGCGGCGATGAGGACGCGATGTGGTTGCTGCTCCAGGTCTGCCGTACGATTCGCTGTGGTGTACGACCGCGCGCTCATTGATGGCGCGGCCTTCTTCATTGAAGGTGGAACCGACCGACAGGTAGATGTTCTGCACCTGTGCAATGCCGCCGTCCTTCACGCGCACCTGGATGCGCGAGGCGTCGATGCCCTTCTCCTGCGTGAGATAGAGCTTCACATTCACAGCGCGCTCTGCGGCCATTGCCGCGCGTTCACGCGATGTGTGGTCGCCCAGAACGACAAGAGTTGAGTCCTGCTGACGTTGCAGCGAGAGCGCCACATCATCAAGGCACGCCTTGCCTTCGTTGTCGACGCGCGCTGGACGGCGACGGTCGCGTTCGAAGGAGACCGAACACATATCGTTCTGCAATGGCAACGGTGCTAGGTTGGGGTCAGTTGTATAGGTCTCCTTGAGCGTGACCGGAATGGTGACGGAGGCGGAGGCCATCTGGCCGTGGTCGTCGCGCGCATTGCAGGTGACCGTGATGGTCGTGCTGCTGCTCGTGACGGTGTTGATATCGCGGGAGACCGGCGCGGTGATGGTGGCCGTGTTGCCGTTGACGTTCAGGCGACCGCTGGTGGAATTGAAAGCGTAGACGAGCGTGCGATTGTCCGGGCTCATTCCTGTAGCTGTGACCGTTGCCGTGGCGCCGGGCGCGATGCTGGTGGGTGAGGCGACGCAGCTTACCGTGGGCGGCTGTGGCTGACGAACGGAGAATGCGGCATCGCATTGCGCAGAGCGATGCTTGCCCTGGGTGACCAGACCAGTGACGTGATAGTCGCCCGCTGGCAGACCAGCGGTGTCAATAATGACACTGTCTGAACCTTCGCCGAGGATCATACCACCTGTCGTGTGCCACGTGTACTGCATGGGCTTCAGGACATCAAAGCCAAGGATCTGCGAATTGACGGAGACGCGCTCACCCGCGATGTTATCGACACGGTTGGCGGAGCAGCTCATCTGCGCCTGCATGTCAGCAGGGTGACGGCCGCCGAAACGGAAGACCAGACCGGTGCTGGCATTCAACGTGTTGTTCTTCGCTATGCCACCGGAGAGCCGGTCTGCGGAGGCCGGGCCAAAATCAACGTGGTTGTACTCGTAGTCGCCCTGGAAGAGGCGGACTGCGAGCCAGTCATGGTGATACGTCGGCACCCAATCCAGGCCCACACCCGCAGTGCCGTTCCAGCCATACTTGCGACCGTTGTTCGCAGGACCGCCGAGGAACGTGGAGCCGCCAAGCACGTGGAAGAAAGGTGTGAAGCGATGCGCGGAGGTTTGGAACTGAAGTCCGAGATCCATGTTCCCTTCTGGACCATGGACATCATCCACATGCGAGCCGAATTGCGCAGTCACACCAAGCCACGGGCGCAGAAAGTAAGTTGCACTGCCGATCGCGCCAAACTTCACATCAGGGAACGCGACGTTGTTGATCTTCGCGTCGATGGGATGCCAGTAGGAATAGCCCGTGTAAATCTGCACACGCGGCGTATCGAGTTCTCCAGGAGAAGACGGGCGTGCCTGTGCCGTGAGAGGAACCAGTGATATCACGCTGAAAAGCATCGAGGCCAAGAGACGAGAGAAAATGACGCGGGGGAACAATCCGGGCATGATGAATGCCACTATATCCCGCCATGAGCGGAATGTAAGTGCCCCGCATGGGTCTTTGGCCTACAAAAGCAAACAAGGTCATCCACGAATGGATAACCTTGCGATGTAGCAGACCTTGTGGCCTGCCCCTGAGGGAGCGATGTTTAGCGCAGTGCTACGTGCAGCGTGACAGGCACAGCAACCGGCTGACCGTCGAGCGTGCCTGCCTTATAACGAACCTTGCTAACAGCGTCAGAGACCTTAGCAGCGGTCACAGCATCGATCGGGGTAACAACCTTTACGTTCTCGGGAACACCAGCTTCGTTCACGGTGTACTGCACGGTGACGTCAGAAACGTGCGGCGTGTTCAGCGAACCAGCCAGCTTCACTTCCGTGAGGCGGATGGGAGCAACGATACCGCTGAAGATGCGCGGCTTGGCAGCGTTGATGGCGCTTGCCTGGAATGCGAACGCCGGAGCGTCTACAGAAGCAACCAGGTGAGAGATGCCAGAGTGAAGAGCCTGAGCGGGAGCAACAGCGGGAACGATAGCGAGAAGAGCGGCGGCGAGGACAGAGCGCATTGGGTGATCTCCTTATTTCGATCGGCTTGCGTTAACTGTTAATCGAGGCGTCCCTCGGTGTGTTCAACACCAAAATAAATCGAATAAGCAATCACTGTCAAACATTTTCTGGAATTATTTTATGCGCTCCAATAACAGCTTATTTTGCATGAGCTTAGCGGCTGAGTGCGGTTACCGATATGCAAACAGAGAGGCCGCCTTGCAAAAAGGCGGCCTCTCTGGATTAGGTTGCTTGTGCGTGCTGGTTAGTTCTTCAGATCGACTGGAACGACCGGGAGGCTGATGAAGGTGGCCTTCCCTGCTTCGTGGTAGACCTTCTGCGTGGCTTTCTCATAGTCCGAGGGCTGCGCATTGAAGATGTTTGGCACGTACTTCTGCGGGTTGCGATCGTAGAGCGGGAAGAGCGAGCTCTGGATCTGCACCATGATGCGATGGCCCGGCTGGAAGACGTGGTTCACGTTGGGCATGTCCCACTTGTACGTAAGCGCTTCGCCCGACTTCAGTGCTTCCGGCTTTTCAAAGCTGTTGCGATAGCGTCCGCGGAAGATGTCCATGGAGATGGGCAGCTCATAGCCATTCATCTCGCTGGTGTGGCCATCCGGGAAGACGTCAATCAGCTTCACGACCCAGTCGCTATCGGTGCCGCTGGTGCTGGCAACCAGGTTGACCTTGGGAACACCACTCACCCGGAGCGGCTCCTTCAGTACATCGCTGGTGTAGACAAGGACGTCAGGACGGCCATCAATGAAGCGCTGGTCGTGCAACAGCCACGTCTGCCATCCACTGTTCTCAATTGGGCGCGGCAAGAACGGGACAGGGTTTGCAGGGTCAGAGACGTACTCGTCAAACTTGCCTGCGGCGGTGGGTGCGTCAAAGCTCAGCTTACCGTTGGCGCCAAGGTAGAGCGGCTTGGGCTTCCAGTCGCAGCCGGACTCACAGGAGAGGGGCCACTTGGTTGGCGTGTCCCAACGATTTTCGCCCGTGTTGTAGATGTACACCGGCTTGATATCCGCCTTGGGCCCGTTCTCGCGCAGATACATGTTGAAGAACGGAAGCTGCACGTTGTCGCGGAACCAGGCGGTGGTGTCGCCATCCCAATACATGGGGCCGGTCTGCTTGCCTTCGCGGTTGACCTGCGAGTGGAACCATGGCCCCATTGCGAGGATGTTCATGGTGTTGGTCTTGTCCTTGGGCTCCCATGCGGCGTACGAGTGGTTCGCGCCGTACATGTCTTCCTGATCCCAGAGACCCTGCAGCCAGATAGTGGGGACGGTCAGGTCAGCCTTGCCGATGAGCTTGTCCAGCGCCTGCGACTGCCAGTAGGCGTCGTATGCGGGATGGTTTTCGACCATCTTCCAGAAGGGCAACTGTTCCTGCCCCTGCCAGCGAGCAAAGTCGCCAGCCGAACCGAGCTTGCGGAAATTTTCGTAGTCGTCGCTACCTTCGTGCGTCGCGCGTGCACCGGCTCCGCGAGCGGAGGTCTGCGAGACGAAGTAGTCCAGCATGCGCTGGCGGAAGGCGCCGTACTGGAACCAGTCATCGCCCATCCAGCCGTCAACCATGGGGCTTTCCGGGATGGCTGCCTTCAGCGCGGGATGCGGGTGAAGCAGCGCCATGACGACGGTGAATCCCTCATAGGACGAGCCGATCATTCCAACCCGACCGTTGGACTCTGGAACGTTCTTCACGAGCCAGTCAATGGTGTCATAGGCATCGGTTGTGTCATCTGCGCCGGTAGGATTCCACGGGCCAACGGGCGGCGGCGTCATCAGGTACACGCCTTCGGAGCCGTACTTACCGCGAACGTCCTGATAGATGCGGATATAGCCATCGCGCACGAAGACTTCATCGCTCAGGTTCAACTCGTCCACCATGTGCGAGGCTGGCGGCTTCACGGCTCCGGGTCCCGCAGGTCCACCTGCACCGGGACGGCGTCCTGCAGCAACCGGAGCAGCGGGCTCTGGTGTGCGCGCAGCGTGGGCGCGAGCCGCAGCGTTGTAGCAGGTACGCGTCATGAGCATGGGTGCGTTCTTCGCGCCCTTGGGGATCACGATGACCGTATAGAGCTTGGTGCCGTCGCGCATGGGAATCATGACAACGCGCTTTTCGTAGTCCAGCGGCAGCGGCGGCTGCTGCATGGGCGGTTCATGCCGAGGCGGCGTGAACGTGGGCGGGATCATGTTCTTGTCTGTGGGCCGCGTACCAAGCGGTTCCTGGGCAGAAAGAGTGGCAGCAGAAGCACTAACCAGAACGGCCAGCGTAGCCATGGCAAGACGGCGTGTAACGAGCATCGTAGACGTCCCCTGAGAATGTTTGAATATGCGGAATTATCGCAGGAGAACGAGATTTGGGATAGCGATTTACTGCGCCGATATCACTGCGGAAGGACAAGTTCGTCCATCGCCATAAACTCTTTCAGCACTGGATCATCGCTGTGTTCCAGCTCTTGCAGTGTTCCGAAGAAGCGCGCCGTGCCCTCATGCAGAAAAAGAACCCGATCTGCCAGCTTTTTTGCGAAACGCATGTCGTGTGTGACCACGATGCTGGTGAGGTGAAGCTGTCGCTTCAGGCGTTCGATCAGGTCGCCAAGGAGATGTGCGATCAGCGGATCGACCATGGTGGTGGGTTCGTCGTAAAGGATAGCCTCCGGCTGCGATGCGAGCGCTCGCGCAATAGCGACGGAGCGTTTCATGCCGGTGGAAAGGTCGCTGGGTAGCAGATCATCCATGCCCGCGACGCCAACCATCTCAAGCAGCCCCTTCACGATCTGGCGGATCTGCTCCTCATCGAGATCGTTCTTTTCGCGCAGCGGGAAAGCCACATTTTCGCCTACGGAGAAAGAGTCAAACAGTGCGCCGTTTTGAAAGACCATGGTGACCTTGCGGCGAACCTCGAGCATCTGGCGCTCGTTGAAACTGCAGATGTTTTCACCGGCAACGCGGATGGTTCCTTGGTCGGGCTTCAGAAAACCCATCAACATTTGCAAGGAAACAGACTTGCCCACGCCAGAGCGACCAAGGATGCAGAGCGTTTCTCCGGGGCGTACAAAGAAGCTGACATCTTCCAGCACCTTGAAGCTGCCGAAGGACTTGTAGACGTGCTCGAAGGCGATGTAGGGCTTGTTGCCCTCATCAATGTTGGTCTCGTTCTGCTCGGCTGCCTGCTCGAAGAACTCGCCTACCTCTTCGGCGACATCCTGCGAGACGGCCTCCACTAGCGGTTTGTTCAGATCTTCTTCGCTGGTGTTCTCCGCAGTCGCGTGGATGCCCTCGTGGTTCGGCTGCAACTCCTCGACGTGTTCCGCGGGCTCCTTTTGCGAGCCATTTTCCTGTGTGCCGTCTGCCATTTCTTATTCAGATGCGCGTTGCGGAAAAGCGTTCTCCGTGCGCAGCAACTCCTTCGCAGCCTCGAAATCGTCCGGCGTGTTTACGTTCGTGAACCAGATCGACGCCGTGAGTTCGTCTGTGATTTCTTCCGCGGGAAGAACACACATGCCCTGCGGGCAAACTGCTTCAGCGGCATCGCGCAGCACCGGCAACAGTGTACGTCGGCCTTGTTGCACAGCTTGCGTAACGACTTCGCGCGTCGAGCGATGCAGCAAAACAGGCAGAGGCTGCAGCTTTCCCGGCGCGTCAAAACAGGCTACGTTCGGTTTGCCGTTGCTGATGCCCCGGCTGACAAGTTCCCGCAACGCGGATGCAGGCAGAAGAGGCACATCCACTGGAACGATCAGCAACCACTCCTCACGCGCGTCGTGCAGCGCTGCATCAAGACCACTGAGTGGACCGCTGGCTGCAATACGATCGACGACAACGCGGCCATAGGGGGCGAGATATTCACCATGCGTTTCGCTGCCGCAAAGGATGGATACATCGCTGCACACCTGTTCCAGCTTGTGCAGGGTCATCTGCAGCAATGTGTAGCCGCTGATACGCAACAGGGATTTGTCGCGCCCCATGCGCGAACTCTGGCCACCGGCCAGCACGTAGCCGCTAATGTTTGGCTTCATTGGCCTGCGTGCACCAGGAAGCGCACGATCGATTCCGTGCCGCGATAGAAGTTGCTGATGTTGAACTTCTCATTCGGGGCGTGCAGGTTATCGTCTGGAAGACCGAAGCCCATCATCACCGTGGGCACATGCAACTGTCGGGCGAAGTCACCCACGACGGGGATGGAACCACCGCCCCGAACGAAGACTGTCTCCTTGCCGAAGACTTCGTGCATGGCTTCTGTTGCCGCATGGATGAAGGGATTATCCGTGCCGACGACGATAGGATCGCCCGAGTGGATCATGCGGATTTCTACGGAGACTCCGCGTGGAACGATGGTTGCAACGTAGTCCTGCAGTTTGCGAAAGGTGTCGGCCGGGGTCATACCAGGGACGAGACGTAGCGAAACCTTCGCCAATGCCTTTGCGGGGATCACTGTCTTTGCACCCGCACCGGTAAAGCCTCCGGGCATGCCGTGTACATCCAGCGTGGGTCGCGCCCAAGTACGTTCCAGCACGGAGTATCCGGGCTCGCCTGTGAGTTCACTACTACCAACTTCAGTTTCTCGATAATGCTCTTCATCAAACGGCAACGACTTCCATGCGGCGAGCTCCGCGTCCGTAGGCTTCTGAAGACCATCGTAGATGCCGGGAATCAAGATACGTCCGTCTGCATCCTTCAACTTTGCAATGATCTGCGAGAGCGCCACAAATGGATTCGGCGCAGCGCCACCGTACATGCCGCTGTGGAGATCCGTCTTTGAGCCATGCACCTCAATCTCGGTATAGATCATGCCGCGCAGGCCAACACACAATGTAGGCAGATCTGGCGCGAAGAGTTCCGTATCGCACACCAACGCAACGTCGCACTTCACTTCTTCAGGATGCGCGCGCAAAAATTCGGCGATGCCTTCACCACCGACCTCCTCTTCACCCTCAGCAAGCACGCGAACGTTCACAGGCAACGAACCGCTCTTAAGCAACGCCTCTAGCGCCTTCACCTGCATCCAGAGCTGGCCCTTGTCATCAACTGCGCCGCGGGCGTAGATATTGCCGTTGCGCTCCTCGGGCTCAAAGGGAGGCGACAGCCATTCATCGAGCGGATCTGGCGGCTGCACGTCATAGTGGCCGTAGCAAAGTACAGTTGGCTTCCCTGCAGCGTGCAGGTAGTCAGCGTAGACAAGCGGATGGCCAGCCGTTTCGATGAGCCGCACATTTTCCATGCCAATGCGCTTCAATTCGGCGGCCAAAAACTCCGCTGCGCGGCGCACATCGCCTGTGTTTTCTGGCAACGTGCTGATGGAAGGGATGCGCAGAAACTGCTTCAACTCGTCCAACGCATTGGCCTTATTTGCTTCGATAAATTGCAGCGCGGTATCCAGCATGCTTCTACGTCCTTCCAAATTTCTTATGTTTGTTGCGGCGAAACTGCACGCAGGCAAACAATCAGATGCATGGAAAGCACATCACAGACCGCACAGCAAACGCAAACAGGACAGACGTGGAATGCCAACCAGTATGCCGCCAACGGCCGTTTCGTGGCTGACCTTGCAAAGGATGTCGTCGCGCTGTTAGCTCCGCAATTGGGCGAACACATTCTGGATCTTGGCTGTGGTGACGGTGCGCTCACCGAGCAGATTGCGGCTTATGGAGCAGTTGTAACCGGATGCGATGCTTCAGCCTCTATGCTGGAATCGGCGAAGGCGCGTGGATTGAATGTCGTTCCCGCGGATATGCGTTCGCTGCCGTTTCAGGGTGAGTTTGACGCAGTATTTTCAAACGCAGCATTGCACTGGGTGACCGATCTGCCAGCAGTGGCGCAGAGCGTGCACCGGGCACTGAAGCCGGGCGGACGCTTTGTGGCGGAGATGGGCGGGTTGGGCAACATTGCGGCCATTCGAGTGGCACTGCAAGCCGTCATGACCCAATTTGGGATTGACGCGGAGAAGGATGCGGCTTCGCGATACCCATCCCGCGATGAGATGCGCGGCATTCTGGAAGATGGCGGGTTCCGCGTTACGAGCATTGAAATAATCCCCCGCCCCACGCTGCTGAAGAGTGGCATGGAGGAGTGGCTGAATACCTTCCGCAATGGCATTCTGAGCAAACTTTCAGAGGCGGATCGGCAATCTGCGGTCGACCAGACAGTCGCACTGCTTCGTCCGGCACTGTGCGATGCAGAGGGTGTTTGGTGGGGCGACTATGTTCGTCTGCGCTTCCATGCCGTTCGCGAATAACGGCCATGTGATTGAATAAAAAGAAAGCGGAATCGTTTTAGCGATCTCCCGCATCTTGCATGAAACGGCTGGCTCAGGCGAATTGCACACGCGCTGAATCTGTGCCCTTCGTTCCTACAAGGAGAGCCTCATCGTGTCAGACCGCCCAGATTTCGATCCATCCACGCTCGTCATCCACTCGAATCGCAGTTACGAGAAACAGTCGAACTCGATCCTGTTTCCGATTCATCAGACGGCGACGTATATCCACGAGAGTGTGGGTGTAACGAAGGGCTATGGCTACACACGCGGCGCAAACCCGACCGTAAACGCGCTTGAACAAGCGATTGCCGCCGTGGAAGGCACTGCCTCTGCACTCTGCTTCCGCTCTGGCATGTCTGCGATTACGACACTGTGTTTTGGATTGCTGAAAGCAGGCGATCACGTACTGCTATCCGATGTGATCTATGGCGGCACCGCTCGCCTGTTTCACCAGGTGCTCGGCCACTTTGGTGTGGCGTATGACTTTGTAGACACCGCTTCCGTGGAAGCAACAGAAAAAGCGATCCGCCCGGAGACACGTTTGCTTTTTCTGGAAACACCCGCAAACCCAACGCTGAAAATCAGCGATGTGCGTGCGCTTTCTGACATGGCGCATCGACACGAAAACATACTCGTGGCAGTCGACAATACGTTCCTGACGCCGCTGCTGCAGAACTGCCTGGAGTTGGGCGCGGATATCTCCATGATGTCCACTACCAAGTACATTGATGGCCACAATGCCACGCTGGGTGGATCGCTGGCGACGCATGATGAAGCCAATACCGAGCGTCTGCGGTTTGTGCGCAAGATCATTGGCAGCATCCAGGCACCGTTTGATTCTTGGCTAGCCCTGCAGGGCATCAAGACTCTGCCAGCGCGGCTTGCCATGCACTGCAACCATGCGATGCAGATCGCGGAGTGGTTGGAGAAACATGCGCATGTAGCCAGAGTGAATTACCCCGGCCTAGAGTCGTTCCCGCAGCATGCATTGGCGGCGAAGCAGCAGAAAGGCTTTGGCGGCATGATGTCGTTTGAGCTGAAGGCAACTACAGAACAGACGCTGCACTTTATTGAGGCGCTGAAGCTGTGCACATGCGCTGAGAGTCTGGGCAGCGTGGAGACACTGGTGACGCATCCCGCCACGGCGTCGCACTGCGATATGCCTCTGGAGGAGCGCGATCGACTTGGCATTACGGATCGCCTCATTCGTCTTTCGGTTGGGCTGGAGTCGCCAAAGGACCTGATCGCCGATCTCGAACAGGCGTTTAAAGCTATCTTCGGCTAACGCACCAAATTACTGATTCAGCAGAAGGCTCCAGATAGCCTCCACGTCTTCCACCGCACGCTGACGCGTTAGCTTGTAAGCGGTTGGATGCGCAAGCCACAATGCGGTTGTGCCATGGAGAACCTCCATCATGCGACGCAGCGTCGTCCTCACCTGCGTGAGCGGAGTTCCTGGTGGCAACGCCTCCCGTACAATTCCCGCAATGCCCTCCAGGAACTGCTGGCCCAGCTGTTCACGCGTGGCCACCACTTCCGGGTCAGCATGACGTACGAGAAAAATCAGCGAGTAGTGGTCAGGATACTGTTCCGCAAACTGCAGGACCGCCGCAATAAAACGTCGTAACTTTCGTGTGGCATCGGGCTCCGCTGCGATTTCGCCGTTGATACGCGTTGCGAATTTTGTATAAAGGTCCGCACAGATGTGTTGCACCAGTGCTTCCTTGTTCTCGAAATGGCGATACATTGCCATCTGAGAACACCCGGCCTCCTGCGCCACACGGCGCATGGAAAGCGCGTCGTAGCCACCCGAGGTGAAGAGATGAGATGCAGCCTGAACGATCTTCTGCTTTAGCGAGTCGGTTGCATGGTCCTGGCCGGATTCTTTTTTCATAACGAATTCAGTATACGCTGTACACATTATTTGTATACGGCGTATACTCATATCAAGTTTACGGTGTACACAATGAAACCTGACGTTTCCATTACGGGCCTTCTGATTGCAGCGGGTGCGCTGCTATGGTGTTCGGCACCGGCTGCGGCCCAACATCTCTCCTGCACCGCTGTAACGAACGTGCGAGATGCGGCACAATGCATCGGGAACGCGCCCGCGCTGCCGGTGCAGGAACTAAAGCACGACCATACCTACACACTTCCGGAGCTGATCGACCTGGCCGAAAGCAATAGCCCCGAGGGACGTATTGCCTGGGCACGGGCCAAGACAAGCCTGGAGCAGGCGGGAATTGCACGCGCTTCGTATCTTCCTGTGCTTGCATTCGCCGCCCAAGGCAGCGATGTACGTGCAATTGTCCCCTTTCCAAAACCGCTTGCGCCGCGCGGTTATGTGACGGTGGAACAACCTGTAGCAGCCGCGCAGATGGAACTGGAATATACCCTGCTGAATTTTGCACGAGGCCCGAAGCTGGAAGCAGCCAAGGCCACAGAGCTGGCTGGCGCACTGACGCTGAGCCGTACACATCAGCAGATTGCTTATAACGTAGCTACGCTGTATTACCGCGAGCAACTGGAAGCGGGGCGACTATCCGCTGCAAAAACAATCCTGCAGGATGCGGAGACGCTGCGCGATAACGCACAGTCACAGTTTGACAATGGACGCACGACGCTCCCTGATCTTCAGAATGCGCAGGCTGGCGTGGCGGAAGCAAGATTCTCTCTTGCTGCGGCGGAAGGCGCTGTGAAGAAGGCAAAGATTGCGCTTACGGAAGCTGTCGGCGTGGAGCCCTCAGCTGAAATTGAACTGCCCGTGCAAGCGGATGGTGTTTCTTCTGACGTCGTGGATTCGAAGGTGGAAGAGTTGATTCAGGCCGCGTGGAGTTCGCGCCCCGACCTGCTGGCGCGTGCACAGGCATTGAAACGCGCGCAACAGAACACTCGCGTGGCGCATGCTGCTTATCTTCCTTCGGCTCGACTTGCGGGCACGGGTGGGCAAACGGCAACGTGGCCCACTGCGGACTACGGGCAGCTTGGTTATGCCAACGTGACCACTTGGTCAGCAGCGGTGTCGTTGAAGTGGGAGATATTCAATGGCGCGCGCAAACATGAGGTTGCAGCATCGCTGGCAGAGCAACGCGCTGCAGCAGAAGAACAACGAGCGACGAAAGATCGTGTAACGCGCGAGGTCTGGCAGTCTTACGTGGATTATCAGACAGCTGAGGAACAGCAAAAGGCCGCGCAGAGTTTCCTATCCTCCTCACAAATCTCGTATGACTCTTCTCTGGACGCATTCCGTTATGGCGTGCGTTCGCTTGTAGATGTGGTGCAAGCTGAAAAGCAACTGGCACAGGCACGACTGGCCGTTGTGGATGCGAATGCACAGGTGGCGCTGAGCGCTGCTGCACTTAACTTTGCCGTGGGAGCCCGGCCATGAAGCGACTCACTCTCTTTGCAGCACTGTTTCTTGCCGGCTGCAGCCGCAACCCGAATGTAGAAATCGTGGGTTCGTACTTTCCCGGTTGGATGATTTCGCTGGTGATCGGTGTGGTGTTGACCATGCTGACGCATCTGCTGATTCGCAAGCGCTACCCCTCGCAGGAATTTGGACATCCAGCCCTGCTGTATCCCGCGCTGCTGACACTTTTCACATGCCTTCTCTGGCTTCTGCTTTTCGCATAAGGACACACGCCATGCCGGAATCAACATTTCCCGTTCGACGCATTGGATACTTCATTGCCGCTGCTGCTGTTATCGTGCTGCTGATTGCCATCTGGTCTGTTGACCGCAATCCGCGCACCGACGACGCGACGGTACGCGCTAATGCTATTGCCTTTGCTCCTGAAGTAGAGGGGCGACTCGTGGCTCTCAATGTTCTCGACAACCAGGCCGTTCACAAAGGCGATCTACTATTTCAGATTGACCCGCGCCCGTATGAATACGCTCTTCAGCAGGCTCGCTCCGAACAGGCTTCGCTGGAAGGCCAGATTGATGATGAGCGTAGGCGCATTGCCACGGAGAAATCTGCTGTGGGCACGGCGCAGGCTGGTGTCGCTGGCTCTCAGAGCAACATTTCCGCAGCAGAAGGTTCGGTGTTGGCAGCAAAGGCTGCCGTGGAACACGCGCGCGCTGCACAGCTTTCCGCCGATGCACAAATGAAGTACGCACAGAATGATCTGGATCGCATTGCACCGTTGCTGGAAAAGCACTATGTCACCACACAGCAGGTGGACCAAGCGCAGACTGCGGTTCGCGTGGCACAGGAAGCAAGTCATCAGGCTGCGTCGCAACTGCTACAAGCACAGGCGCAGGAGAAGATGGCTGAAGCGTCGAAGCAAGCCGCGGGCGCAAATCTGCAGGCGGCGCAATCCAAGGTGGGAGAGGCGCAGCATGCGGTCGACACGCTGGATACGCTGATTGCGCAGCGACCAGCGCGTGAGGCGAAAGTGCATCAGGCCGAACTGAATCTGGCTTGGACCAGTGTTCGTGCTCCGTTCGATGGTTATGTGACGAACATGAATATCTCACAGGGCGCGTATGCCCATGTGGGGACGCCGATCTTCACACTCATCGACACGGGAACTTGGTGGGTGTTGGCAAACTATCGCGAGTCGAAGCTGAAGCACGTTCGCGAAGGACAACACGTGGACGTGTATTTGATGGACCAACCCAGCCGTCGTTATGACGGTGTAGTGGATAGCGTGGGGCGCGGGGTGTTTCCGGAAGATGGCGGCGTGATTGGTGGACTCCCAAACGTCGATCGCACGTTGAACTGGGTGCATCTGTCCGCACGATTCCCTGTTCGTATTCGCGTCCTCAATCCCGATCCGAACGCATTCCGTATAGGCGCCACAGCCATCACAGTGGTTCGTTAATAAAACTATGAGCCGCTTCGAGCGAATCTTCAGCACTATCCGATCTGAATTGCAGTCATATCCCGGTCGCATGTCCGGATCGCTGCAGGACACGCTGTGCATGGTGACGGCGCTTGTACTTGCCGACACACTGCGTGTTCCGGGAATTGGGCTTGCTTTAGCGCTGATTCTATTGCTGCAACGCGAAAGTCCCGGAATAACGCTGCTTCATACGGTTCAGATGTTCGGCGGTGCAGCAACAGCGTCACTTGCGTGTTTTGTGTGGGTCCAGGTAACGGATGGGACAGAGGTCTTTCGTTTTATTGGTTTCCTGTTGCTGGTGTTTTTCGCTGGGTTCTGCATGACGGCGACACGAGTACCGCTGTTCTTCACCATCTTTGGGTTCTACGGATTTGTCGCACTTTCTGCGTGGGATACACATCACTCAGCAAATGCGATTGTGACTGCGACACTGTACAACCTCGCTTCACTGGCGTTGGCATTAGGGACGGCGAGCGCGGTGAACTTCCTGCTTCGAACCCGGCATCCCGCGGATGCTCTTGCTGAAGAACTGAGGAAGAGGATTCGGCTGCTCGCCAACTTTCACCGCGAGCAGGCAGTAATGCCGCGAAAGGCTGGCATGTCTGCCCTGCACCACCAGTTGGTGCAATATAGCCACGCGGGCGATCTAAAGCTGAACGAACTTTATGAAGAGGTCCGCAGCAGGTTTCCCAGACGCATGCCGCCCGGTGTTCACTTCCGCATTGGTGTGCTCGCACGTGCAATGGAACAGAGTATCCTTGCGGGCTTTGACTCAGACGCCAATGCTGCCGACGCTCATCTCCGCATTGCAGAACAGTGTGACTTCATCTTGGATCAGAATCTCAAGAGACCTGCTCCTCCGTCTGAAGACGCGCCAGAGCGCTTGCGCGGTATCTTTACAGAGCTAAACCTCTATTGCAGCGTGGCCCAGGAGGGTGTAACCATCCGTCACGATGCTCCTGCTCCTGCGAGAAGTTTTCGATTTTTTCACTCAGACGCCTTCACTTCACCCGACGCAGCTCTCTATGCCCTGAAGCTCACTCTAAGCGCGAGCATTTGCTATGTGATCTATAACGCGGTTGCATGGCCGGGGATTCTGACGTGCGTTGTGACTGTACTTTTTACGGGACTGACGTCAACAGGCGCCATGAAACAGAAGCAGCTTTATCGCTTGTTTGGGGCGGCTATTGGTGGCGCGCTGGCGATTCTTGTGGAGTCGCTACTCTTTCCCAACATGGACTCCGTCACTTCTCTGGTGTTGGTTACTGGTTCCGTTTGTCTTCTATCTGCATGGGTATCCCGCAGTCCTCGCATCGGCTATACGGGCGTGCAGATTGCGTTTGCATTCTTCATTACCGATCTTGCAGGGTTTGGTGCGGCCAGCCAGATTGCACCGGCACGCGATCGCGTGATTGGCATTGCGTTGGGCATTCTTGTGATGTGGTTTGTGTTTGACCAAATATGGCCGGTGCGTACATCACATGCGCTGGAGGCGATACGCAATCGTGTGGTTCACAATGCGAATGCAATGACCACATCCGCGAAGGCTTCCAAGATGGCTGCCATGCGCGCGGAGGTATCTGCTGACCTTGCGACCATGCAGACGCTGTTGCAATCTGCATGGTTTGATTTTGGTAAGGGATATCGCGAAGAGCTGGTACGCAGTAGCCGGTTGGGACGTGAAACCGAAGCGGCTGCAGCACGCTTCTACAGCAACATGCAGGAAGCGGTAGAGAGCCACCCAGGTTAATCCTTGACCAGGCCTCCGTGAGCTTCAAGGAAAGACTCGACCAAAACTTTGTCGCGGAAGGCTTCAGTACCGCCAGGACGCTGAGTTGATAACGCCCCACAGATGTTGCCGCAACGAGCAGCGGCCACGGGCGACATGTCACGAAGATAGCCGAACAGAAATCCTGTATTGAAGCTGTCGCCTGCGCCAACAGTATCAACCGGTGTGACTGGCACTGGTGCGATTTCCTGCACAACGCCAGCCGAACGAATAAGTGCTCCCCGGCTGCCACACTTCACTGCGACGAGCGGCACGATGTTTCCGAGTACGTCGATGGCTGCTTCTACTGACGTGGTTCGTGTCATACGGCAGGCTTCGTCTTCGTTGGGCATGAAGATATCAACGAGGGGAAGCACGGTATCCAGAAGTCCTTCCCAACGGTCGTCGGGGTCGTCATTTGTATCGAGAGAGACAGTCAGCCCCGCAGACTTCATGTTGCGAAAGAGTTCCGGCACATCCGGACGAAGCGCGGTTTGAAGATACAGCGAAGAGAGATGGAAGTGGCGCGCGCTGGCGAGGTAATCCGGATCAAGGTCAGCCAGCGACATCTTCGCCATGGTGCCCGGATAAGTAAGTGTGTGGCGCTCTTTACCGTGCGGCAACATCAGCGTCACGCCCGTGCTGCACGCATCGGTATGACGAACTCCGCCTAAGTCAACGTTTGCATCGTGCAAGCGTTGCAGAGCGATCTCGCCAAGAGCATCCGGGCCTACGAGCGTTGCCATGGTAACGGAGACACCAAGCGTGGAAAGATTGTGCGCAAGGATCGCTGACGAACTACCAAGTGTCATGGCAAAGTCGTCAGCAAGAAGTTCCCGCTCGCAGGGCATCATTTTGGGCAGACCGTAGAGCACGAGGTCGAGATTGATTTCACCTGCGATAGCTACATCAAAACGCTTTGTGCTCATTACGCTTGCTCCGCCGCTGCGCCATGAAGCTGAAATTTCTGTACGACGCGATTGATAACTCCGCCTTCAGAAGGCGCGTCTGGCTTCAAACCTTCGTGCAAGCAGCGATAGAACGCCAGCACCTGCCCTGCTACGACATAGAGCAACGAGTGGAACGCAACGGATGTCTGCGAAAAGACTTCGTTTTCAATCACGATGTCTTCCTTGTGAACCAAGTCTTGCGGAATTGAAGAGCCGATAAAAATTTTTGCTGCGCCCAACTCCTTCGCATTAAGTTCACGGATCAGGTCTTCTTCATATGCGCTAACCAACGGGTCTGACGAGAGGAAGCACACGATCAGAGCGTCTTTGTGAATTGCGCTCATGGGGCCGTGACGTAGCCCCAGATAAGTTTCCGCGACGGTCATGACACGGCCCGCAGTCATCTCCGTCATCTTCAATGCGGCTTCACGCGCTGCGCCGAATATGGCTGGATCTGCGAGGTAAAAGACGCGCGAGCAGGCTTGCAGGGATTGCGCATTAAAGTGGTCGAATGCTGTGGCCAGAATAGCTTCCGCCGCAGTAGCAAGTTTCTCTGCAGAGGATACATAGGCTTCCGTATCAGCATGCGATGCCATGCCGATGGCTGCCAGGACCATGTTCGTAAAGCTGCTGGTCATAACCAGGCTGCGATCGTTGGTGCGTGCATCCAACGTGAGAGCCTTTAGACGGCCATCGTGCGCGGCTGCCTTTGCAAGTTTGCCTTCTGCGTTGCAAGTGACCGCAAGCTGCCGTATCCGCATATCGTCATGCAGCATGGCCTGCAGAGCTCCAGCGCTCTCAGGGCTGTCGCCAGAACGCGCGAAATGAATCATCAACGCAGGCCTCGACTGCGGCAACACGGAAATGCCATCCGTCAACAGCGCACCGGAACCAATAGATTGTGCAGTTACGGGGAACAATCGTTGAAAGGCTGTGCGAGCGCATTCAGCGGCATACTCCGAGCTACCCGAACCTGTAAGGATGACAGCCTGTAGTCCATCAAGAATGGCGGCGTACTGTGGCAGCGCTGCTTTTACTCGGTTCGCGGTTTCACGCCATGTGTCGGGCTGTTGCAGTATCTCTCGCAACGTATCGCGCAGTCCGTCTTTCAGTTCTGCCTGCTGAAGTAGCTCTGTGATGGCTGTTGACTGGGACCACGAAGATGCGTTGTTGCCGGAAGACAATGCGATGACTCCAAGGGCGGGATGGGCTCGTTCAAACCACTGAGCCGCTCAGGAGCAAGGATAACGCAGCACGGCGTGGTCGACGTCGCGGCGTAGCGCATCTGCTGTTGTATCTGCTTTACTTACACTTGCCGCGACAGCAGGCTGGAGGACGGAGCGCATCCATGACGGAGCAGGACAAGTTTGTTGCATTGGTGAGTGCTACTGCGGAGGTTTCGCTGCCGCTGGGTGAGTTTCAGCCGAAGTCGGCTCTGGTGACGCCGGACAATACGCCTTTGATGCCGCGCTTTCCTGTGATCGATTATCACAATCACCTGGACTCCATGCAGCCTGAGGATGTGCTGCGCATCATGGATAGTTGCGGGGTGGAGCACGTCATCAACATCACAATGAAGGTTGGCGATGAAGCCATTGCCATCCTTGACCGTTACCACGCTGCATCTCCCCGCTTCTCCAGCATTGGATGGATGGATTGGTCTGATGTGCAACGCGATGATTTTGTACAGGTCACTGCGGATCGGCTGAAACGGCTTGTGGATCATGGCGTTGTCGGCATCAAGTTCTGGAAGGACATGGGGCTTACGATTCGCGGCAACAACGGCAATCTGTTGCGCATTGACGACGAACGATGGATCCCGATATTTGAAGAATGCGAAAAGCTGCAATTACCGGTTATGTTTCATACGGCTGACCCTACGGCGTTCTTTGACCCGATTGATCGCTTCAACGAACGTTATGAAGAGTTGGCGGCGCATCCAGATTGGGGCTTCAGCGATTCGCCAGTATCGAAGCGTGAGCTGTTGGAACAGCGTAATCGTGTGATTGCACGCCATCCCGGCATCACGTTTGTAGGCGCGCACTGTGCCGAAAGCAGCGAGGATCTGGCGTATCTGTGCGAACAGATGGATGCATTGCCGAACCTGATGGTGGACATCAGCGCGCGTGCTTCCGAACTGGGTCGGCAGCCCTTCCGTGCGCGTGAGTTCTTCCTAAAATACGCAGACCGCATCCTGTTTGGAAGCGACCTGCTACCGGAGACAGAGATGTATCGGCTGTATTACCGCATGCTGGAAACAGCGGATGAGTACTTCCCATATCCCTCGCACGCTTCGCGCCAGGGACGCTGGAACATCTACGGCCTGTCATTGCCGGATGATGTTCTGCGCAAGGTGTATCGGGAAAATGCGCTGAAGCTGTTGCCAAAGCTTTCGTAGTTATTGCATAGGGTTTCCGCTGAGTGATGCAGGATGTCGTTGCAGCGGCCCGACGATAGGACGTGCGTATTCGAGGAATGCATCGTTGACTGCGAGGCCATCGTGGCACAGCCACTCCTGAGGTATGGCACGGCGTGGTCCTGCGGCTTCTGTGAGCGGTAGCAATTCAAAGGCAGGATCACTACCGATGGATCGCAAAGAAACCATCGAACCGCTGGCGCCTGCAGCCAGTGCGCGAACACATTCGCGTCCGGTGAGTTCTGCATCAGCACGATCCTGAGCAGAGACATACGGCGAGGCAGACCGAGCAATCAGCCCTGGCTTTTCGCTGCGGCAGCGAAGGCCCAGATGCTCTGCCACCAAACCTGACAGATGCTGCGCGACTCCCCCGATCAGTGGACGCAACGGCGTCTTGCCGCCGGACGGCAAGACTTGCTCGAAGACCGGTGTGCCGTCGGCATAGCATGTTCCTTCGGACACGACGGCGACAGCCCATCCGATGCGCTTCACCGTTGAGTCGATGCGTTGCAGGAAGTCGTCCAGCACGAATGGGATTTCCGGAATGCAGACAACATGTGGCGCGTCGTCGGGATGTTGTTTTGCCAGCACGGAGGCTGCGGATAGCCATCCCACATCACGTCCCAACGTTTCCATGATGGAAACAGGCTGAGGAAGGGACTGCAGGTCCATGGAAAGATCGAGCAATGACTGCGCTACATATCGCGCGGCACTGCCGAAACCGGGGCAACGGTCAGTTGCGCGAATGTCATTATCGATAGTCTTCGGCGCACCCATCACCTGTAGCGAGAAGCCGCGTGACGCGCAGAACTCAAGGAAGAGTTGCGCGCCGCCCATGGTGCCGTTGCCGCCGAGAAAGATCATGCGGCCAATGCCATGCGCTTGGAGCACCTGGATACAACGATCAAGATCGTTCTCAGTTGGTTTAAAGCGCGATGTCCCCAACGCCGCTCCAGGACTGAGACGAATGCCTCCCAATAGATCTGTTGTGAGCGCAGTGAGATTGATCACATCGCCAGACGATAGGCCCTTCATGCCGAAGCGCGCACCGTAAATACTGCTGAAGCCAAGTTGTTGTGCCTCGCGCACGATGCCTGCAAGGCTGGCGTTGAATACAGCAGTAGGGCCGCCGCCCTGCACAATCATCAGACCATCGGAATGCATGGCTTCCATGCTACGACGCAAAATGGAGATGCGAACAGCCCACAGTTGTTATTGCAGAGCTTCGTACGATTCAATCTGCTGCAACGTATAGCGCTGCATGTCTTCGCCCGCTGAGTGAGCACGGAACCAATCCAGCGTCCAATCCAACGCATCTCCCAGATGCAGACGTGGTCGCCAACCGAGTTCTGCACGTGCACGACTGGAATCGAGTTTGAGATAACCCGCTTCATGCACGCCAGCGTCTTTGTCCAACACCCACTTCGCTCCGTTGGACCATGTCTTTGCGAGATGATCTGCAATCCATGACACCGGGCGAGCATCATCGTCACTGGGGCCGAAGTTATAGGCTGTCGCGTAGCGCGTGGCATCCGGTTGCAGGAGATGTTCGGCAAGGCGGATGTATCCCGCCAGTGGTTCCATCACGTGTTGCCAGGGGCGAATGGCATGAGGACGCCGGATGAGAACCGGCTCGCCTTTGAGGAAGCCTCGCACTAAGTCAGGGATCAAACGATCATCCGACCAATCGCCACCGCCGATAACATTTCCTGCGCGAGCGGTTGCGATTGCGACGTGATGCTCATTCCACTGCTCAACAGGAAAGTACGATTGGCGATATGCGGCGGACACAATCTCTGCGCACGCCTTCGAGCTTGAGTAGGGATCGTAGCCACCGAGCGGATCGGTTTCACGATAACCCCAATGCCATTCCTTGTTTTCGTAGCACTTATCTGTAGTCACAGATACGACAGCACGCACTGATGGGGTGCGACGCACTGCATCTAACAAACGCGCTGTACCGATCACATTAGTTTCATAAGTACCAATGGGATCGACATACGAAGCACGCACCAGCGGCTGCGCGGCGAGATGAAACACCACCTCCGGCTGAAACTCCGTGACGGCTTTTTCGAGTTGTTCACCATTGCGAATGTCGCCGCGTAGGTCTTCTACACGAGAAGGGATTTGTGCAGCTTCTAACAGGCTGGGATTCGTATAAGGATCGAGTGCATAGCCGCGCACATCGGCTCCAAGCTTGGTAAGCCAGAGCGCTAGCCATCCGCCCTTGAATCCAGTGTGGCCGGTCAAAAAGACACGGCGTCCTGTCCATTTGCTGCTTGCTGTCACAGATTCCCTTTCGCGTTGCAGTGCGCGGCTGTGTACGACTTACTTACCAGGTCTTCCAGGGAGCTTTACCTGATTGCCAGAGCTCTTCCAGATGCTGCTTATCACGCAGTGTATCCATCGCCTGCCAGAAACCGTGGTGGTAATAGGCACGCACTTGATCCTGCGCAACTAGCGTTTCAATCGGCTCGCGCTCAAACATCTGCGCATCATCGGTGACGGAATCCAGAGCAGACGGTTCCAGTACGAAGAAGCCGCCGTTGATCCAACCACCTTCGCCGGAAGGCTTTTCGTGGAATGCAGTGATCTGGGTTCCGTTCAAACCCAGTGCGCCAAAACGCGCAACGGGGCGCACTGTGGTTAGTGTGGCTAACTTTCCATGGCTCTTGTGAAATGCGATGGACGCCGTGATATCCACATCCGCAACGCCGTCTCCGTAAGTCATACAGAACGGCTCGTCGGGGTTGAGGTATTTTCTAACTCGCTTCAGTCTGCCACCGGTTCCTGTCGCATCTCCCGTGTCCACGAGAGTAACGCTCCATGGCTCAGCAACGGATGCATGTACTGTCATTTTGTTCTGCGATATATCAAACGTAACGTCTGATGTGTGCAGATAGTAGTTCGCGAAGAACTCTTTGATGACATATCCCTTGTATCCACAGCAGATGACAAAGTCATGAATGCCATGCTGTGAATAAATTTTCATAATGTGCCAAAGGATGGGACGCCCACCGATTTCAACCATCGGTTTGGGCCGCACAGAAGTTTCTTCCGCAAGACGGGTGCCTAATCCACCCGCAAGAATCACAGCTTTCATTTGGCCTCGATTTATGACGATCGTTGCGCATATTGTATCCTTGCCCTAATGTCCACGGAACAATCAGCATCTCTGCGCAACCAGATTCTCGATCTTGTTCAGCAGTACCACGCTGCTGCATTTCCAGCAAAGAAGTTCGTACCCGGAACTTCTAAGGTGCCTGTGTCCGGCAAAGTAATTCGTGCCGAAGATATGGTCGCTGCTGTCGATGCAACACTTGATGGATGGTTCACAACCGGTCGCTGGGCAAAGGACTTTGAACGCAAGCTTGCGCGATTCGTTGGCGTGCGCTCTGCGTCTTTTGTGAACTCCGGATCTTCTGCAAATCTTGTGGCGTTGAGTGCGCTGTGCTCTCCGCAACTTGGTGAACGGCAGCTGAAGCCCGGTGATGAAGTCATCACAGTAGCTGCAGGCTTCCCCACCACGGTTAACCCCATCATTCAGAATCGCCTTGTGCCTGTGTTTCTTGACGTCACAGTGCCCGGCTATGAAGTGGATACAACGCAATTGGAAGCGGCCTACAGCCCCAAGGTGAAGGCCGTGATGATTGCTCATACGCTGGGCAATGTCTTCGACCTGGATGCCGTCACCGCGTTCTGCAAGAAGTACAACTTGTGGCTCGTAGAAGATTGCTGTGATGCGCTGGGTGCAACTTGGCGCGGCCAAAAAGTCGGAACCTTTGGCGATATCGCAACAGTGAGTTTCTATCCCGCACATCACATCACCACGGGCGAAGGCGGCGCTGTTCTTACAGACAAGCCTGCTCTGCGCGTGTTAATTGAAAGCTGGCGCGACTGGGGTCGTGATTGCTGGTGCGAACCCGGTGTGGATAACACCTGCGGCAAGCGGTTCGATTGGCAACTAGGCACACTGCCTTGCGGCTACGATCACAAGTACACGTACTCCCACATTGGCTACAACTTAAAGGGTACGGACATGCAGGCGGCCCTTGGTGTTACGCAAATTGACAAGCTGCCTGAGTTCATTGCGCGTCGTAAAGAAAACTTCGCCTATCTGAAGGCAGCGTTACAGCCTGTTGCAGACAAGCTCATTCTTCCGGAGGCGTCTGAACATGCTGATCCAAGCTGGTTCGGATTCCCGATTGGTGTTCGAGAAAACGCAGGCTTCACGCGCGATCAATTGACACGCTATCTGGATTCCAAGGGAGTTCACACGCGTCTGATCTTTGCAGGCAATCTATTGCGGCAGCCTGCTTACGCGAACATTGAGCATCGCGTAATTGGCGATCTCAAGAACACCGACTTTGTGATGAACCAGACCTTCTGGATTGGAGTATTCCCGGGCCTATCCACTGCCATGCTTGACTATGTGGTGCAGAACATCCTGGACTACGTAACGCAAGAACAACCTGCTTTAAACGTACTTTAAGAGCGGAACAATAAGGGCATGGCTTAAGCCATGCCCTTATTGTTTACTTACTCAGATTGCGGTAACTCAGCGTTGGTCATCTCCACCCGCATCCACGCCAGATCCTATAACGGCGTTTTCGATAATCGTAAGTGGCTGTTTCTTTACCTGTCGATACATCCGGCCAAGATACTCGCCGATGATACCGAGCAGCATCGCGTTAATACTTAAGGATGCAAGGATGAGAGCTGCCAGCGTCGCGAAGCCCGCAGGCCATGTTGCGCCCGTGATGAATTTTGCTGCGATATAACCACCGATCGAAAGCAATGTCAGAAACGATACAGTCAATCCGAAGTATGTGGAGAGGCGCAGCGGCACGGTGGAATGGTTCAAGATGCCATCCAATGCAAGACTAATCAGCTTTGAGAAGCTGAATTTGCTTTCGCCACGTTCGCGCGCGTTGCGGCTATACGGAATGCCCACCTGCGTGAAGCCTAGCGTGGCAATAGTGCCTCGCAAATAGGGCTGCGCATCTTCATAGGTCTTGAGTAGATCGATGACACGGCGGCTGATAAGACGGAAATCGCCTGCATCCACTGGGATCTTGTCTTCACTCAGAAGATCGATCATGCGATAGAAGATGCCGCGCTGCACGTTGATAAACCACGACTCCTGACGCTTCACACGTACGCCGTAGACAACATCTGCACCGCGCTCCCACTCCTCAAGAAAGCGGCCGACCAGCTCTGGCGGATCCTGCAGGTCAACATCAAGTTGAATGGCCGCGTCGCCACGCGCACGAGCATAGCCCGTCATGATGGAACGTTGATAGCCGAAGTTACGCGAGAACCGATAGACGCTCACACGTGAGTCACGTTGCGCCAGAGCTCCGAGCAATAGAAAGGTCGCATCGGCACTGTGATTGTCCGTGAACACAAACTCAAACCGATAGCGGTCTTCCAGCGGCGCAATTGCGGCTGAGACTGCCTGATAGAACGGCTCGATGTTCATCTCTTCGTTAAACACCGGAACTACGAAAGAGATTAGGGGCTGCACTTTCGCTCCTTCCATCAGCGGGCTTTTTCCTCCTGCAGCATTGCTGCATTGCGTCCGTAACGAACCATGGCATCCAACACATCCACACGCGGCGACCAGCCGGGCAGAGCTTCGCCAACATACGGTTCAAACTTCTGATCTGCCGGATAGGGCAAGGCGCCCCACTTCAGGTTGAGCTGCAGACCGGCGGCTGCATTTAATGACTCCACTAACTCTCGAAGTGGAAGGGGATGCAATGAGTGTACTGAATAGTGCGTGCCCTCCAGCTTTTCCTCATGCAACAGCGAAGCAGCCTTTACGAATGCATCCACAACATCATCCACATGGACGAGGTGTATACGCTGCTCGCCCGGAGAGAGAGCGAAATCAGTTCCGGCGGAGCTCGTCAGCAGTCGACGCCATAGCTTCTGCCGAGTATCCGTTTCACCAAAGGTGTCGTACAAGATCAGTGTTGCTGCTGGAATCCGATACTTCCTGCGGTAGTACTGCAATAGTTCGTCAAACGCTTGCTTGGTGGCCGCGTAGAGCGTGTTGGGAAGACGCGAGCCGTCGGCGTCGAACTGCCAGTACGACCCAGCATTTACAAACACAGGAGACTTTCTGCACTGGGATGCGCCTTGCAATAGGCTCGCCCCCAGCGAGATGTTCGCTTCCAGCAGAGCACCAAGTCCGGATGCATCGCGCGGTTCTGCAACGACCGTTGCAAGATGGAAGATTGCCTCAGGCTCTATCTGCCGGACGAGTTCCGCCGCCTCAAGAGGCTGTCCGTGCAGCGAATGAATCTCAGCTCCCGGTGCTTCTCTTTCCAGGGAGTCATGGCTCCTGCCGGTGAATGCATGAACCGTTGTCCCTTCCGCCAGTAAACGACGTGTCAGGGCTAACCCCATGAATCCATTTGCCCCAGTGACTATAACCCTGCGCACACGACCGCCTTCCTTCGTGGATGTCTCACAAGTATGACAGGGCAAATTTTGCCGCTGTTAGAACTGGAAGGAAATTAGGAAAGTGCGCCTGTTGGCTCTAAAGGCTGGGTAGGCTCACCCGGAACGAACGAAAACTTCTTGTGTGCGACGTAAGTAAAGAGTGCCACACCCCCCATCACGATGGCACCGGCGAAATACGGCGCAACACCACGGACGGAGTGGACCATCATCAACAGCTTCGTCACCATCGGCAACAGAATCAGATTCGGGAGCGAAGCCGCGCCGTACACCATGAGGCAACGAAGCCACTCGCGAAGGTAGTTCCCTTTCGTCTTGAAGACGAAAAACTTATACGTGAGGAAAGAGAAGGTGACGCCGAGCGGCGTGGCCGTAATGGATGCAAGATCCACCGTCAGGTACAGCATGTGCTGAGGAAGGAAGTGTTTGTATACGGCCACAAAGGCTGCGTAGCAGCCATATCCGAACAGGGTGTTGCAGACGCCAACCAGGAGAAATCTTACGAATTCGCCGGACTGAAAGATACTGGTAATGCGTTCCTTCAAGATTCCCCTTGTCCCTTCGTCAGCGTGGCCTGATAAGCCGTTTGATGCAGAGATGCATCGACTAACGGCCATCTTCAGCGCTTATTAGAGCATCTGTGCGCAAAACGACGATGAACACACAAGTGTCTTCACTTCCTTAAGATGGAAGGAGGCGGCTTTTGCGTTCCGGCGCATCTTATTTCTGGAACTCGCGCGTACTCGCTTTTGCACTTTGCGAAAGTGCTGCAAACGGGTACAAACACAGGAGATGAGCGTGTCCACAAGGACCCGCATGAAACATGAATCGCAAGCAGAGCCCCCATCCCGGACAGGAAGAGCCAGAGAATGGCCACGATTTTCGTGGGTCTGAGGATTCGCTCGACGTAATCGAGCCGGAAGACGCTGCGGAAGAGATAGAAAATTCCCCGGAAGCGCAACAATCTGACCCCGATGGTGTCGGAGAAGATATGGGTACGCTGGCGCTGAATCCGGGAATGCTGGGCGGTGCGGAGGTCGATCAGGACGTCCGCGGTAAGGGTCTGGCGGCTGATCTGAACGCGGTAGCCACGGCTGGCAAGTCGTCTGAGACAGGCGATGCGGATGTAATGCTCCGGCTTAAGGCAGGCGAACTGGACTGCTTTGAGTACCTGATGAACAAGTATCGCCGCCCGATTGTTCACTTCATGTTCCGTATGGTGCATAACCAGGCAGTGGCGGAGGAGATGGCGCAGGAGGTGTTTCTGCGGGTGTATCGGGCCCGCGAAACCTATCGTGCCGAGGCCCGGTTCACGACGTGGCTGTATCGGATTGCCACGAACCTGGCGGTAAATTACGCACGCGACACGAAGAACGAGCGGACCGCTCCGACCGTCCACTTGGATGAGCCGGATCCGGAAACGGGCAGTATGCATGACGTGGCGGACGTAACGCCCAACGTGGAAGCCGACCTGCTGCGCGAGGAACGGATGAAGGCGATTAAGGCGCACGTTATGGCCTTGCCGGAACGCCAGCGCATGGCCGTGCTGATGCACAAGTACCAGGAAATGGACTACAAGCAGATTGGCGCAGTACTGAAGTTGAGCGAGTCTGCTACGAAATCTCTGCTGTTTCGCGCCTACCAGACACTGCGCGAGCGACTAAAAGAGTTTGTGTAACGTAAGTAAGGTTTGAGGGATATTGCGATGTTTTCTGCCAAGAAAAATTCGGTGAGCGATGAGCAGGCCATGAAGGAGATGATGGCCCTGTTAGACGACTGGCATGCTCCGGAGCCGTCGCCGTGGTTTGACGGCAAAATGATGGCGCGGTTCCGAGAGGAGACGCAACGACCGCCGGAGAGCCTGTTCGCGCGGCTGCGCGATCGCTGGCTCTTTGGCAACGGCAACTTTATGAAGCCGGTTATGGTGGGGTCGCTTGCCCTGCTGCTAGTGGGTGTAGGCGGCGGATACCTGGAGATGACACACCTCTCCACGCCGGATCGTCCCGCATCGGTTTCAGCGACCGTGCAGGATTTGCAGATTCTGGACAACAACGATCAGGCGATTCAGGGCATGAGCCAGTTGCTGGATGACGACTCTCCCCAGGGATAAAGCAGTACTTTTACTATTAGCTATAAACATCTGTAAAAACGGATATTGAAAGACATGAACTCGCGCTTCTCGATCACCACTTTCAAGCTGCGGCAGACTGCCGCCGCAGCCCTGTTTGTGGCGTTGGGAATGACCTGCATGGCGCAGGGAAACCGAAACCGCAATGCTCAAGGCGGCGGCGTTCCTCACCAACCGAACTTTGGTGGAGGCGGTGGTCATGTTCCGAATTACGGCGGTGGTGCACCTCACGCGCCGAATTATGGCGGCGGTTCGAACGTTCGCCCTGCGATGCCCCAGGGCGGACAACAGCAGATAAATGGTCGCCCCGGCGGTAACGGCTTTGCGGGACAGTCTGGTCAGGGTGCCGTGATCGGGCCGCAGAGGCCGCGTGGCGAACATCTGGACCAATGGATGCAGCAGCACCAGAACCTGAGTCCGCAGCAGCAGCAACGAGCCCTGCAGAAAGAGCCAGGGTTCAATCAACTGCCTCAGCAGACACAGCAGAGAATGACAGAACGCCTGAACCGACTGAACAGCATGTCGCCACAACAGCGGGAAAAGGTCATCCAGCGCGGTGAAGCGATGGAACGCCTGTCGCCGCAGCAGCGCGTGCAAGTACGCGGTGCCATGGGACAGCTAAGCGCTCTGCCTGAAGATCGTCGTCGTGCCGTGGCCCGCAGTTTCCGCGAACTCCGTGCCATGCCGCCGGAGCAGCAAAACCAGATGTTGAATTCGCCGCAGTACCATCAGCAATTCAGCGATCAGGAACGTGGCACGCTGGGCAATCTGCTGTCGGTCAGCCCCATGCTGCCGCAAAATCAGTAGGCTTGACCGTCGTTTGACCATGACTCCTTTTGACAGGTAAAATGGGTTTTGTGACAATCCTTGTCCAGACCTGTTGTTGCCGCCGCTGTTCGTAGCCGAGCGCGCTGGGTCACCTTTTTCCCCTTTCTTTTCATTACTCTGCGCCGACGCTACGCCCCGCACATGCGGAGTATGCGCGCTGGTCGCGATTCCTCCGTTGCATCGGGACATGCCGCTTGCGCATCCACTGTTTCCGGAGAGCACGACTACGATGACCACCAAGACATTCACCACCGCCCTGATCGCCGCAGCCCTGACGGCCTCCGTTGCCCTTGCGCAGCGTCCCGCTCGGCACTGGGCCGGAACAGCAGTGGTGACCAACAACGGCAACGACATTACAACGAATATCCCGCTGGAGCTGGATCTCTCTGCCCCCGCTAAGAATGGCTCCATCACCGGTACGTTCCTGAACGGTGACCAGCGCTCGCCTTCCAGCCGTGGCACGCTAAGCGGATCGCACCTGAAGCTGCAGTTCCACTCCTTTGCGCGCACCCTGGAAGGCGACATTCACGGCGACACCTTTACCGGCACGTTCGGCGGCGCACGCATCAAGAAGCCTTACACCGTAACCCTGCACCGCGATGCGGACGGCAAACCCGCAACGGTATTCGCTGCGGCGTCCAAGGCGACAGGATCGCCTAAAGGAACCACGATCAACGGCACCTGGGAGATTGCCCTGCCCAGCAAGAGCGACAAAGGCGAAGACGCATGGACGATGACCGTTGCCCCCTTCCGGGGCGATGGCGAGATCCGCGTCGTGATCCAGCGCATTGATGGTGATAGCGGCGCCCTGTTCGGTCGGTTTGACGAGGCTGCGGGCGAGTATCACGTGAGCCGTTTTGGTGACTTCGGCGCTACCGCTTACACCATCCGTCCGAATGCAGATGGCACATTGCAGGTGATCAACCCGCGCGATCCGAAAGAGAACAATGTGGCTCGCCGTCCGGACGAGGCTCGCAAAGAGAAGCTAGCACCACCTACGGAAGCTACCGAGCAGACGACACTGGTAAACCCGGCGGAACCGTTGCGCTTTCAAGGTCCAAATTTGACCGGACAGGTCGTTACCAGCACCGATCCTGAATTCAAAGGCAAGGTGGTGATTGCGGCCATTGGCGGAAGCTGGTGCCCGAACTGCCATGACGAAGCACCGTTACTGGTTGAGCTTTACAACAAGTATCACCAGCGTGGGTTGGAGATTGTTGATCTTTCGTTTGAGGAAGACGACCAGTTGAAGAACCCGGAACGTCTGCGTTCATTCGTAACGAAGTACAAGATTCCCTACACGGTTCTTCTGATGGGAACGCCCGATGACCTGAACGCAAAGCTGCCGCAGGGTAAGAATCTGAACGCGTGGCCCACCTCGTTCTTTATCGGCCGTGATGGTCTTGTGAAGCAGATCCATGCGGGATTTAGCGGACCCGCGACGGGACAAGCTTATGTCGATCTGCGCAAAGAGACCTTTGCGCTGGTAGAGAAGCTGTTGGCAGAACCCGCCGCACGCTAACTTAGTCGATCAGATCTTCAAGAGACACAGCATTTGCGAACGAGCCGTTGCGCCACAGCAGCGGCTCGTCGGCGTTTGGGGAGAAGCGAATGTCCTCTACAGCCCCGATGAAAACGGTGTGGGTTCCGTAATCAAGGGAAGCTTCTGATTTGCAGAAGAGAGTGACAACTGCATCAGCCAGGTATGGCACACAGGTATGGTGTGTCTCCCATTCACCAAGAGTGAAACGTTCCTCACCCTGAAGCTGACCACTGAACGGTGGCACCAGTGCAGTGTGAGTATTCGAGAGCAGATTCACGCTGAAGCGACCGCTGCGCTCAATGGCCTTCCATACGCCCGCTTCACGATTCACGCCA
Organism: Terriglobus roseus; assembly: GCF_900102185.1. NCBI lineage: Bacteria > Pseudomonadati > Acidobacteriota > Terriglobia > Terriglobales > Acidobacteriaceae > Terriglobus > Terriglobus roseus. The sequence goes on from NZ_LT629690.1 coordinate 2,770,087, forward strand.
ACAGCGAGTGATGGTGGGTTAGCGGCAACACTCATAACAGCAGTGGCCACCATGCCAGCACGTCCATCCTGATCGCCCGCGGCCACAATGGTTACCGTGGCCACTAGACGTCGCATGGCCTGCCGAAAGCCTTCTGTCAGCTCTTGGGATACGGGGAGGTCGGACCTTCGGTTTGCGTCAATCTCAGTCATTTCAAAGGGCGGGAACCGGCGATGGCACTTTTTACCGCCTAACGATTGCCATTGTAACGAGAAGCGATGTAGTGTGTTGTGGGTTCGGGAGTGTAGTTCCCTTTTCCCCGAACCTGTTGGGAGTTTTGCAGCACATGCGTAACATCACGCCTTCGGTACAAAAAACGGTCAAACTGGCCGCCGAACTTCGCCCCTCCATCCTCCGTCTTAGCCGTCATCTTCGCCGGGAGGCACTCCGCGGCGGAAGTTCGTCCGTGGATATGCAACTGTTGGGCACTCTTCGAGAGGAGCCCGGCCTTGGTGTATCAGAACTGGCTGAGATGGAACAGATGAGCCGTCCTGCTATGAGCGCCCACATCAAGCGGCTTATGCAGTTGGGTTATGTTCAGCGGGAAACCTCAAAGGGAGATGTGGATCGCCGCCGCGTTGGGCTATCCGTCACCCGCACCGGAACACAGTATCTTCGCGTCGTGAGTGAACGCCGTGCAGACTGGTTGGCAGAACGCCTCTCAGAGCTTGGGGCGGAGGAACGCACTGCATTGGATCGCGCAACGAAGTCGTTGAGGTTGATCCTGGAATCTGCGGGCGAACCGGTTTAAGAAGTCCACGCCGCCGGCCGCCGCCGAGGATGCGCTTCGCATTCTCGCTGCAAAGCTGTATCCCGGCGTAACGGTGTGGCTGAAAATTCATCACGCTTACGGCGGTTCTGCCGTTCTCGTCATGGCCATCGCGTATGATGAGGCCACGCATGACGATTGAAACCCCTAAACGCCTGCGCATCGTGATACCCGTCTTCAATGACTGGGAAAGCCTGAACATCCTGCTTCGCGAGCTGGACTCGGTAGCCCCTGCGCTGCCGTATCGCGTAGTGGTCTCAGCCGTAGACGATGGTTCGATTCAGAGTTCCGAAGGAACCCTGACGTCGATCGAGCATCTGCAGGCGTTGGACAAGGTAGAGATTGTACGGCTGTCCACCAACGTGGGCCATCAACGCGCAATCGCCTGCGGCCTCTGCCTGGCATGCGATACCGCGGATATGGACGCCGTTCTCATCATGGATTCCGATGGCGAAGACCCACCGCAGACGATTCCGGAGTTGCTGGCGGCTACCAACGGCAAGAAAGATTTCTGCGTAGTTGGAGCGCGGCGCAAGCGGTCGGAAAACTTTACGTTCCGCATGTCGTACATCATCTACAAGAACGTCTTTAAGGCAGTGACGGGCAAGCGGATTGGTCACGGCAATTTCTCGTTGCTCTCTTCTGGGTACGCTTCACGACTGGTGATGTTGCCGGACCTTTGGAACAACCTTGCAGCCGCCCTCATGCGTTCTCGTTTGCCGATTCAGCAGGTGTTCATTGATCGCGGAACGCGCTATGCCGGCAAGAGCAAGATGAATTTCACCTCGCTGATTGTTCATGGCTTCAGCGCCATCAGCGTATATGCGGATACGATTTTTGTACGGTTGCTGCTGGCAACACTGGTTGGAGCAGGCATCACCGTTGTGGCATCAACAACCGCGATCCTGTTGCGCTTGTTCGTGCCCGCGTATGCCACTCCTGGATGGGCTACGACCGTAACGTTCAGCCTGATCATCATTGTGTTGCAGGCGTTCTTTACTTCGCTGACTTCCTTGCTCAGCCTGCTGAATAACCGAGTACAACGGCTCATCCTGCCTATCGTGGACTACAAACCGTATGTGCGGACGGTGGAGACAATCTTCTCCCGCACGCCCTCTGCATGACGCGTCCGGACGCGGCCAGGAGCGGTCGCTGGGATGGTCTGATCTGCGGACTCATCGTCGTACTTGCAATTCTGCTCGATCACCCCTTCATTGAGATGGGGTTGATCGACGACTTCTCTTATATCCAAACAGCGTTCATCTACGCACGTACCGGCCACTTTGTTTACAACGGCTGGGCGACAGCGATGCTTGGTTGGCAAATTCCCTGGGGCGCGCTGTTCGTCAAAGTGTTCGGCTATCACGTGTGGCCGCTGCACCTGTCGAACCTGGTGCTGGCCGGCTTATGCATGCCACTGCTGCATAGCGTGATGCGCCGCTCGGGCCTGAACCGTTCCCATGCGATCTTTGCAACGCTGCTGACGGGCCTGTCGCCGATCTTTATTCCGCTGTCATCCACCTTTATGACAGATACGGGTGGCCTGCTCACCCTGACACTCTGCTGGTATGGATTACTGCGCGCGCTCGATAGCCACAGCGATCGCAGCGTGTATCTGTGGTTGGTAATCGCTACAGCAGCCAGCGTGATCGGTGGCACTGCTCGGCAAATCGTTTGGGTTGGCGCACTGACGATGATGCCCGCAGCAGCCTTGATGCTGCGCAAGCGCAAGGGCGTTGTAGCACTGGCAATCTCACTCTGGGTCGTCAGTGTTGCTTCCATCGTGTCCTGCCTGCGCTGGTTCAAACATCAGCCGCTATCGGTGCCAGAACCCATCATTCAGGGACACTTCGGTCTTCGATCGTTTCGCGAACTTGCCGGAACAGAACTCGCAGGATTCTTGTGCCTAATCATGCTGGCACTTCCCGTATTTGTAGCGGCCATTCCTCCGCGCTCGCAGTGGACCATGCGTGGTTGGGTGAAGCTTTCTGCAGCCACCGTAGTGGTCACGATGGTTTCGTTCTTCATCGCGTTTCACCTTATGGAGCATGGCTGGATGCCGTGGACGGGCGACGTGGTGGAACATCTTGGTGTATTTGACTATTCGGCAGGCTGGCTGCTGGGCGTCGAGCCAATGTTGTTCTCGCACACGGCTCGCATTGTGGGTTCGTTTCTCATCATTGGCATAGCCATTGCCGGAGCCGCTTCACTGTGGAATGCTCGCCGTCTCGAGACAACCGAGACTTCCTCAAAGGCAAGCTCGTGGCATTCGCAGATCATTTTGTTGGGAGGCCTGCTGGTCGGTTATCTCGGCTTGCTCGTGCCGCGCGCTATCTGGTTTCAGGTGCTGGATCGTTACCTGCTGCCACTGATTCCCGTAGCAGCACTGATTGTGCTCCGACTACATCAGGAACGCTTAGCAAAACGCATTCCCACGATGGCTTGGGCGACATTGGCCGTGTGGGGCATGTTTGCGGTTATGGGAACGCATGACTGGCTGGAGAGCCATCGCGCACGCTTGACCGCAGTGGCACGACTGGGCGATGCAGGTATCCCTCCGGAACACATCAATGCCGGATACGAATTCAACGGCATGACGCAGATCCGTCTGGCTGGCACAATCGTTGATCCGCGCGTAACGTTCCCGCCAGAGATGCATGTGGTGACACAGCCGGACTATCCGGCGGACCTGCCGAAGTCCTGCTACGGAATTTTCTATAAGAGCACTCCCATGGTGAAGCCGGAATTCTTCCTCGCTCACCAGGTCATCCCGTGCCTGGAACCCTCTTCGTTTGGGACAGTTCCGTACCGCACATGGCTGCCGCCGTATGGCCGGGAAATTCTCATCCTGCAACGAAGCCGCTGAATTCCGTACCCAGCTTTCCTCAGCCCAGAATGATGCCACCCAACGGGGTGGGCGATACTGATGTCGTGAGCGACACAACTGCAGAATTGGAACAGGAACAGCCCGTAGCGGCTGAGGAGCAGGCTGCCCCCGCAGCAGAGCCGCTGGTTCTGCAATCTCCGCCCGTGCCCGAGCCGCCTAAGCCGGCGAAGAAGAAAGAGCCTACGCCTTCGAAAGAAGAGGTTTCGCAGTCACCGTTCATGCTCACAGTGGGCAAGGTGTATGAGGGCCCGCTGGACCTGTTGCTGGACCTGATCCGTAAGCAGTCCATCGACATCTACGACATTCCGATTGCCAAGATCACCGCGCAGTTTCTGATGTACACGGAACAGATCAAGCAGACGGACGTGGACTCCGCTGGCGACTTCATCTACACCGCCTCCCTGCTGATTCACATCAAGAGCAAGATGCTGCTGCCGCGCGAAGCCTCTGGCATTGCGGCAGGCGAAATTGAAGATCCGCGTCGCGAACTCGTCGAACGTCTGCTGGAACACGAGCGCTTCAAGGCTGCTGCGCAGATGCTGATGCAGAAGCAGCAGATTGAAGACGCAACGTGGACGCAGCCGGGCATCAAGGAATTTAAAGAACAGGCCAGCGCGGAACGCGAGATTGCCGCGGATACGACTGACCTAGCGCGAGTGTTCCAAGAAATTCTGGATCGCCTGCGCAAACGCCCTGTGTTGAACGTGAACGAAGAGACGGTCACGGTGGCGCAAATGATTGAGTACACCAAACGTCGCCTGATGCTGGAAGACAAGCCCACCAGCCTGCGCCGCCTGCTGGCGAACACACATTCGCAACAGGCGCTGATCTGCATGTTCCTAGCGATGCTGGAACTTGTACGTCTACAGGCGATCATGCTGCGCCAGGGTGATAAGTTCGGCGACATCATGATCAAGAAGACCGACAACTTCGACGAAGTACTCGCGCACCAGGAACGCATGCGCGACGACTGGCGCTAATGGTTCGGCCTTCTATCGTGCATAGCGTGTGAAGAGATAATCGCGCGACTGCACCGCCTGATGGCAGTGAAAGCACTGGTTCACCGAGTCTTTCACGGAGTTCGATGCATTCGCGTCGGCAAACTGCGCATAGCCCCAGCCGCCGGTTGCTTTGAACTTCTCAGCATCTTTGATCATCAACTGGATGTTCGTTGGCGCTCCTGCGACGAAGGACTGCTCACGACCAAAGCTGCGGTTGTTTTCCTCAGAAGGCGTGTAGGCCCAGGCCACGCGCACGATCATGGCTCCGTCAGGAAATGTTTGCGCACCGCTGCGATACGCCGCTACCGCCGCATCGTTGCCCAGGATGGCACGGATGTCGTTCAACGCACCTGCTTCATGGGCGACAGAGATCAGCTTCCAATCACGGTAATCGCTGGGAAGGTTGATGGCCGGCGCGTCTGCACTCCGCGCATAGACGGCGGGCGAGAAAGAAACGCCGCCTATCAACATCAATCCGAACACCGCTGCCGTGACTCTCTTCATATCCACTTTCCTGTGTACTGCTCTTAGTTTGCCGGTTCGGCTTTGCAATGAACAGGTTCAACGAAGCAGATCGCAGTAGAGAGCGTGTGTCTCGTCGTTAAATGCACAGAAGATGACTTCCTCTACACCACTCTCGTCCAGTACTTCGTTTACCGTTGCCACGGCGATCCGCGCGGCACGATCTGGCGGAAAGCGATAGATGCCCGTGCTGATTGCGGGGAAAGCGATGGAACAAACGTCGTGTTCGCGAGCGAGTTCTATGCAACGGCGATAGCAGCTCGCGAGAAGCGAGTCAGCGCGGTCTTCGGCTGCTGACCCGCCACGCGCCACACTCCAAACCGGACCAACAGCATGGAAGATCCACTTTGCGGGCAGGCGAAATCCGGGAGTGGGAACTGCATCTCCCGTGGCGCAGCCACCAAATTTTGCCGTAGCCGCCAGCAATTCCTGAGCTCCTGCGGCACGGTGAATGGCTCCATCAACACCTCCACCGCCCTTAAGCTGCTGATTTGCGGCGTTTACGATCGCGTCTACCTGCAGGGTGGTGATGTCCGCCAGAATGCTGTCGAGCCTGCCCAAGGTCGTCCTCCCCTCCCCCTTGGATGCGCCAATGCAGGTACACTGCTTTGAGGCCGCTGTACGCAGTCGCCGAACCCTTTAAGCCCTGAGAACGAATGAGTCTTAAGTCGAAGATCGAAGCCGTCATCTACGCCTCGGAAGAGCCCGTTACTCTTGCCCAGCTTGTTGGTCTGCTGGCCGGTGAGGCGCAGGACGAACTGGATACCCTTGCCGCCGACCAGGCGACCCTGCCGCTGGATGAGGGCGACGCTGAGGTTTCCCCATCCGAAGGAATCACCGAAGAAGCCGCACTGGATGAGGCAATTGAGGCTGCTGAAGCGGTAGAAAGCACCTCCGACAGCGAAGCAAGCGCCGCCCCAGAAGAAGCCCCGGCCGCATCAGCGGAAGAGCCCGCCGAAGCTGCCCCGTCAGAGGAGCAGGCCTCGGAAGCGACGGAAGGCGCCTCTGCTTCGGATGAGCAGACAGCGGAAGCAGCAGAACCAGGAGCGGTTGATTCCGAGGAAGACAAACGCGTTCAGCGTGATCGCGAAAAGGCCGTGCGCGAACATATTCGTCGCGTGGTCGATTCGTTGATCCGCGAGTATGCCGAGAGCGACCGCGGTATCGAGATTCGCGAAGTGGCCAGCGGTTTCCGCATGGGCACCAAGCCGGAATACCACGACGCAGTGCGCGGCTTTGTGAAGAGCCTGAAGCCACCACTCAAGCTGACGCTTCCCGCGTTGGAGACACTGGCCGTTGTGGCCTACAAGCAGCCGGTAACGGCAGCGGAAATCTCTGAGATTCGTGGTGTGGATTCGGCTGGCGTGCTGGGCGGATTGATGACGCGTAAGCTGATCGCCACCGCCGGCCGCAAGCAGGTCATCGGCCGTCCCATGCTGTATAAGACCACGCGCGACTTCCTGCTGCGCTTTGGCCTGAAGGATGTGAACGAACTGCCCTCCATGGAAGAGTTCGAACGCATGGCAGGCGAGCTGGCCGAGCAGGAAGACCTGCCGATGGAATCAGCAGACGCCATCATCGAAGAAGCCAATGCACGCGGCGATGCGGAGATGCTCCGCGAAGCTGCCGAAGCTGACACCGAGCCTACGGCCACTGAAGAGGAAACTTCTGTTGCGGAGTCTGAGGAGCAGACGGAAGCGGCTTCAAGTGAAGATGAGACGACCGTCTCCGAGGACGGAGATCAGGCCGAAGTTGCTTCCAGCGAAGTCGAGAATGCTGTTGCGTCAGAGGAAGCGGAAGCACCAGCCTCAGTCGAAATCGTTGCAGAAGACATCGCAGTGGTTTCTGAAGAATCAGAACCTGCCGAAGTGAAACAGGACGGCGAAACACAGCCGTCCTGATCACCGGCTTACTCGGACGCAATCTCCATAACAATGCGGCCGTCGATTGTGCCTGCAATCATGCGATCGAAGATGCTGTTGATGTTTTCCAGCGCCTCAGTAGAGTAGGTGGATTTCACCAGTCCACGCGCGGCGAAATCGAGGCATTCGGCCATATCCATGCGCGTGCCCACAATGGAGCCGCGTAGCGTCTTCCGTTGCAACACCATGTCGAAGATGGACACGGGAAATTCGCCCGGCGGCAGCCCCACCAGCGACATGGTTCCCATTCGGCGCAGCAGGTTTACACCGAGGCTAAAAGCCGCCGGAGAAACCGCTGTGATCAGCGCGCCGTGGACACCGCCGCCGGTTGCGGCAATTACCTTTCCAGCAACTTCGGGTTCGTTGACGTCGACCGTGATCTCGGCTCCCAGCTTTTTCGCAAGGTCGAGTTTGTCCTGCGCCACGTCCAGGGCAACAATATGCATGCCCATGGCTTTGGCATATTGCACTGCCAGATGCCCAAGCCCTCCAATGCCGGAGATAGCCACCCACTGACCGGGTTTCACGTCCGTCTCTTTCAGCCCTTTGTAGACCGTCACACCCGCGCACAAGATCGGAGCAATAGGCGAAAACCCAATCTTTGGAGGCAGATGCGCTATATAACTGGGATTCACCAGAACGTACTCTGCAAAGCTACCGTTGACGGAGTAGCCGCTGTTCTTCTGGTACGGGCAGAGCGTCTCCCAGCCTTTGAGGCAGTATTCGCAGACACCGCAAGCGCTGTACAGCCAGGGAACGCCGACGCGATCGCCTTCGCGTAGGCCCTTTACTCCCGCTCCAACAGCGGCCACATATCCGGCTCCCTCATGACCGGGGATAAAGGGTACGGCAGGCTTCACGGGCCAGTCGCCGTTCGCAGCGTGCAGGTCCGTATGGCAGACGCCGGTGGACATCACCTTCAACAGAGCCTGCCCCGGTCCAACCGCTGGTACGGGAACCTCCTCCAAGCTGAGCGGACTGCCGAATTGCCGCACAGCTGCCGCTTTCATCGTCTTTGCCATGCCCATTTCCCTCCGTACTGCTCAACTTACGCCCACACGCACGAGAAGACTGTGACGGGAAGCACGAAACCATAAGAAAAACGGGCGATAATAGAACGTGATGAATAACGTACGTAAGACCGCCGTGAAGGCAGCCAGACCCGCCAAGAAATCCACCGCTCCCGTAAAAGAGGAACCGGTAGGGACTCGACTGCAAAAGATCCTCGCCGACGCCGGCATAGCCTCGCGCCGCAAAGCCGAAGAACTGATCCTTGAGGGCCGCGTTCAGGTGAATGGCGAAACCATCACCGAACTGGGCACGCGCGCCGACGCAGCAAAAGACCACATCCGCGTGGATGGAAAGCTGCTGCAAGGACCACAGGAACACCGCTATTTCATGGTGAACAAGCCGCGTGGCTATGTGACCACCATGAGCGATCCGGAACGCCGCGAGACGGTCGTTGACCTGTTGAAGGAGTCCGCACGACTTTCCGGAAAGAAGCTGGACACACGCCTCTATCCGGTTGGCCGACTGGATTACAACTCCGAAGGATTGCTGTTGATGACGAATGATGGCGATCTTGCCAATTCGCTCTCAAAAGCTGCGAACTCCGTCGAAAAGACCTACCTGGTGAAGGTTGCTGGACGCCCGACAGGAGAGGCTCTGGAACAGCTTCGCAGCGGCGTAATGATTGATCGCGGACGTCTCGCAGAGACGCGCGGCAATCGCCGTGACCGCGTTCTGACAGCCCCAGCAAAGGTGGAACTGGCGCGCGGTGGAGAAAATCCCTGGTACGAAGTGACGCTAACGGAAGGCCGCAATCGTCAGCTTCGCAAAATGTTTGAAGAGATCGGGCACCACGTGGAGAAGATTCGCCGCATTGGTTACGGCGCTCTGGTGCTGGATATTCCCACCGGAGAGTTCCGCGAACTGACGCCGGGTGAAGTGCAGGCGCTGGGCCGTGCTGCTGCAGGCAAGAAAGTAGAACGTAAGCATAAGCTTCCGGAAGCTGCCCGGTTGAAACAGCCAGGACAGAAGACTGGCAGCCGCGGCGCGCGTCCGCGTTTCTAAACACTCAAAACAGTCTTAACGATGTATATCGAACCCATCTGCTGCAGCATGAACAGGTGGGTTTTGATTTCTGCTTTGTAAAAAATTAAAAGCCACAATGCGCAACGCTGCACCCTTTGCTGCGAAGCGCCATCCAAGCGAACATGAGCATCCAGAAAACATTCCTTCTCGGTGGCGATCTTGAAATCAATCGCCTTGGTTATGGCGCAATGCGAATCACCGGTGACGGCATCTGGGGGCCTCCTAAGGATCACGACGGCGCCATCAAGGTGCTGAAGAAAGCCGTGGAACTGGGCGTGAACTTCATTGACACCGCCGACAGCTACGGCCCGTATGTGAGCGAAGATCTGATTGGCGAGGCGCTCGCACCATACAAGAAGGGTCTGGTTATCGCCACAAAGGCTGGACTGGCGCGCACTGGTCCGAACAAGTGGCTGCCGCTGGGACGGCCGGAGTATCTGGAGCAGGAGGTGCTGATGAGCCTGCGCCGCCTGAAGACCGACGTGATCGATCTGTGGCAGCTTCACCGCATCGATCCAAAGGTCCCGGTAGAAGAATCTCTGGCGCCCATTGTGGAACTTCAGAAGCAGGGCAAGATCAAGCACATTGGCCTATCGGAAGTGAAGCCGAACGAGATTGATCAGGCGCGCAAAGTGGCAACCATTGTCTCCGTGCAAAACGAGTACAACATTGCCGAGCGCAAGAGTGAAGACACGCTGAATTATTGCGAGAAGAACAACATCGCTTTCATTCCGTGGTTCCCTGTCGCATCCGGCAAGCTGGCGCAGGAAGGCGGCCCGCTGGATAAGGCAGCGAAGAAACATAGCGCCACTGTCTCGCAGCTTTCACTGGCATGGCTGCTGCATCGCAGCCCGGTGATCCTGCCGATTCCGGGAACAACGTCGATCGAACATCTTGAACAGAATGTGAAGTCGCAGGATGTGGAACTGAGTGATGCAGAGTGGAAAGAGTTGGAAGCCGCCGCGAAGTAAAACGAATCACGAAACTGGAAATAGAAAGGGCCGCTATCCGCGGCCCTTTTCTATGTATGAAGTAAGAGATTAGAAGCTTTCGCCAACCATCTCTTCGCTCTTTGTCCACAACGCCTTGGCACGTTCCGCATTCAGGGCATAGTGGCGAACACCCTCACTTACGGGAGTGATGACTACATCGTCATCGACCTCGCGGCTCACGTGGCAGTTCTCGCAGTACTTTCCTCCAACCTCTTCTCCGGAAGCGATCACTCCTGCCCATACGGACGTGGCCGAACCCTGCGGCACCGTCTTGAATTCGAACGGAGGCTGACCCTGATCCGCCAAAGCCTGGTTGACCGAGTCTAGAAGCTGCTGAAGTCCACCGTCGCCCATGTGACGAGCCAACTCTGTGTAGATTCCGCCCGGATGCACAGCAGTGGCACGCACCCCGCGATGCTTGTGACGACGATCAAACTCAACCGCAAACAGGATGTTAGCCGTCTTTGAACGTCCGTAGGCCGCGAAGGGCGCGTACTCCGTGTGATCGAAGTTCGGGTCTTCCAGATCAACATCCGAGAAGCGATGGCCGGAAGAAGCGAGGCTGACGAAACGTCCGCCATCCTTGATCAGCGGAGCAATGCGGTTCACCAGTACAAAGTGGCCGAGATGGTTGGTTCCGAACTGCATGTCGAAACCATCCTTGGTGCGCCACTGCGGCGTCGCCATGACACCTGCATTTGCGATCACCACATCGAACGATTCGCCACGAGCCAGCAAGGCATCGGCACACGCACGAACACTCGCCAGATCAGCAAGATCAAGCTCGACCAATTCAAACTGAGCACCACTTGCAGCAGCGGCCTCGCGAACCTCTGCGGTCGCGCCTTCCGCCTTCTTCAGGTCACGCGCAGCACCCACCACGTCGGCTCCGTGGGCCACAAGCGCGCGTGCGGTCTCCACACCCAGGCCGGCCGACACGCCCGTTACCAGGATTCGCTGGCCCTTCAGATTGACGCCGGCCAGCACCTCTTCTGTCGTGCTTTTCGCTCCAAATACGCTCATTTCTCCAATCCCCTGCCGTACCAAAACGGCGTGATGCAACAATGAAGTGCGGGTTGTCATGCTCCCGTAACCGGAGATATCCTCCGGTTCAATGGAATAGACGAAGCGGAGACACTCTCCGATTCAAAAAAGAAACGCGTGTCTAAGAAAGAATCGCAATACGCTCCCCGCAAACCGCGCGCCGACGCCAGCCGGAACCGTGAACGCATTCTTGCCGTTGCTCGCGATGCCTTCACCGCAGACAGCGTGAACGTAAGCCTGGACGAGATCGCGAAACAGGCCGAAGTGGGGCCGGGAACGCTTTATCGGCACTTCCCCACGCGCGACGATCTTCTTGAAGCCGTCTATCGCAGCGAGCTGCAAAAGCTATCGGACGCTCAACAAACGCTGGCCAAATCGCACACGCCCGTGGAAGCGCTTCGCGCGTGGATGCGCCTGTTTGTGGACTACATTGCTACAAAGCAGATCATTGCGCCTGCGCTGAACAACATTGTGGGTGGGCCATCCCGCATTTATGCCGATAGCGGCGCCATATTGACTGGTGCAATTGAATCGCTGGTGCGACGCGCTGTTGAGTCTGGCGACATCCGCCCGGATCTTGACCCGATGGATCTTCTCCGCGCGCTGGTTGGTGTTTCCAACGTAGCCTCAGCACCAAACTGGAAGAGCAGCGCCCATCGCCTGGTGGACATTCTCATTCTGGGTTCGCGCCAGCAGTAATCAACGCATGATTTAGTTCGCGCGTGACCAGTCCCCTGGAGTGACTCCAATGCGCTCGCGGAAGGCGCGCACAAAGTTTGTGGCGGAAGAGAAACCTGCGTCCTGCGCTACTTCTGCGACGGTTAGTTTTCCTAACTTCAGCAGCGTTTTTGCTCGTTCCATACGCCGTTCCAGAACATATTGGTGCGGCGTGATGCCGGTGCTTTCGCGGAAGAGTCGCGCAAAGTGAAATGGGCTGAGTTGCGCTTCCGCCGCAAGCTGCTCCAGACGTACATCCGTGTGGAGATGAAATTCAATCCATTCCAGAACTCGACGCAAACGTACCAGCGGGATGCCTCCGCGCAGGTCTTTCAGCGTGACCGATGAAGTGGCATGACGGCGCAGAAGAGTTTGAGCCAACGACATGCCGAGAAGTTCTCCGTAAAGCGATCCGGCAGGCCAGCCGGCCTCGGCTTCCCTTCCCATCTCGGCCAATAAGGCGCGTAGACCTTCATCGTGCAGATGCCATTGCATGGCGACGTGAGGTGAAGTGTTGAGGCCCGCTTCTTCTGCGGCCTTCTTCATAACCGCAGGAGTTACAGAGACAATTAATCGCTCGGAAGTGCCTTCCCATCGCAAACGATCTCTTGTGCCCTCCGGCAACAGGATCATGGAACCGGCACGCGGCTGCTCAATAGCATTGCGACCTTCGGACCACCATTCCATCTCGACATCGCCGCGCAGTTGCAGATGCATGCAGAGACTGCCGTGGTCGTGTTCAGGAACTTCTACAGAACCGACCGTATGCCGCTCAAGCACAATGCCCTTCCACGGCGAATCAGAGGAGGTGAGACGTGGCCGTCCTGTCAGCAGGGGTTCTTCCCTGCTGTTGCGGACCACAATCACTCGTTCTGTGGCGGGAGCAGCCATGCTTCTACTATGCGCCAAACGCGCACAGGATGCAGTTCACCGCAAGATTTGCATATTGCCCCACCCCAGCGCCGCTATACCGGATACAGCGAGGTGAACACACCATGGCAGACATCACGAAACAGCTCAGCGAAGGCTTCATTCTTACCGTTGGCATTACGCCCCCGGGAAAGAACCGCGAACGCACCGCGGCCCGCTACATTACCACCATGCTGGCGCTTACGGTAGCGGGTGCTGCGGCAATGTTCGCGTTCATCCTGTCGCGCGTGTTGTAGAGCGACTTATTCCGTACGCAGGGCTACCATCGGATCGACAGCGGCTGCACGACGCGCAGGTAGCCACGTTCCCACCACGGCGAGCAACGGCAACGTGCACATGACCAGCGCGAAGGTGACCGGGTCATACTGCGAGGTCTGGAACAACTGGCTCTTGGCGAACCCCGCTGCAACAAAGGCCAACGGCAGTCCCACTGCGATGCCAAGTGCGGCAAGACCGCAGGCTTGACGCAACACCATCCAGATCACGTCGCCGCGATCTGCGCCCAGCGCCATACGAACGCCAATCTCCTGCGTTCTGCGCGATGTGGCGAACGAGAACACGCCATAGATACCGATGAGGCAAAGCAGCAGAGCCGACGCCGCGAAGGTTCCAAACAACATTAGTGCGAAGCGCGGTCCCGCGTACCCGTAGCGCTCCAGCAACTGACGTAGGGCCATGGCATCCGTTACGGGTTGATCCTTGTCCATGGCGGCAACCACCTTACGCACGGGTTGCAGAAGATTTTCCGCAGGCAGGTTCGTTGCAATCACCAACGTATCCATCACAGGCGCAACCGTGTACGGAATGAACATGTGCGGATAGTTTTCGCGATAGCCGGGATGTATGGGCAGGTTTTGAATGATGCCTACGATGGTGAACGTGTTCTCTGTAAGCTCTTTGTCTGCGCGAGAAGCATCAACCATCTTGAATGTCTGACCAACAGCATTCCCCGCCGGGAAATAATGCGTCACAAAATCCTGTGTCACCACAGCATCATGCGCGTGCACTGATATCTCGCGTTCGTCGATGAAGTGGCCCTCCATCATGCGGAGACCGGACATTGCAAGGTATTCCGGCGTGACCATGTGGAGATTGCTGTAATCGTTCCGCTGAAATGGCTGGCTACCAAGCTGAATCCGGCTTCCATAACCCCACAGAAATGGCAGTTCTGCATCCAACGTGACGGCCTTCACACCAGGCACATTCTGTATCTGTTTCTGCAGCTCGCTGAAGAAGCGAATCTTGTCTTCATCCTTGGGATAACGCTGCGGAGACAGCGGCACCCGCATCATCAGCGTATGTTCCGGCTGGAAGAGAACCGGTACTTTCTCCACGGAGATCATGGAACGCATCATCAACCCGGCCAGTGTCATCAACGCGAGAGAAAGCGCAATCTCAGCTACCACAAAGCCATTTAGCAAACGTCTGTGCGCGTGGCTACCCGTGGAACGAACGCTGGTGAGGGCAGCGGCAAGTCGTGGATTTGCGCTGTGCCATGCGGGTGAAACACCGAACACCAGCACCGAGAACACAGCCATGCCGATGGACACGAGCAATACGGGCACATTTAGCGCAATCAATGCTTCATCAGGAATGGTGCCTTCGGGTACCAGATGCAACATGGCGTTGAGTCCGCCATAGGCGAAAAGAATCGCCATGGGAACAGAGATCGCCATCAGCAGGAGAGATTCCACGATGACCTGGCGGAACAACCGCAAACGTGATGCGCCGATGGCTGCTCGAAGTACAAACTCATGTTCGCGGCGTACAGCGCGAGCCAGCAGCAGGCTCGATACGTTTACGCATGCGATCAGGAGCAGAACAAGAACGGCTCCGAGTAACAGATACAGGGTCCCAGCAAGGCCCGACTGGAACATCTCGGCAAATGGCATCAGTCCACCAATGCGGAGATTCTTTGGATGACGATGCGGATCTTGCTTTACGAAATCATTGAAGAGAGGTTGCAGTTCGCCCGCAGCCTGCACATCGGTTACGCCGGGGCGAACACGCCCCACCAGCGTGAGTCGCGAATGGCCTTCAATCTCCTGCACGGGCGTAATTGCCACTGGAAGATAAACGTCGGCACCACGCCATAAGAAACGCGGCGGCATGACACCGATGACAGTGCGTGCATGGCCGTCCACCGTGATGACTTTTCCCACCACTGCCTGGCTCCCGCCAAAGTGAGAGAGCCAGTAGCGGTTGCTCAGAACCGCCACTTCTTCATGGTCCGCAGAAACATCCGCATCGTTCGGAGAGCGCCCCAACATGGGCTGCACGCCCAGCACATCAAACGTATTCGCCGTGATGTAGTTGCCACGGATCTGCTGAGCTTCCCCGTCGCCTGTCAGCGTAACGTTGCCAACAGTGGAGGCAGTCACGCCCTGAAAGATGTCCGTCTTCTGCTGAATCTCAAGAAACTCCGAGGGCGTGTAGTCGTCCCAGAAGCAGCGCGTGTCTTCTGGTGAACACAATCTCGGCGTTGCCAATTCCTTCACATCGCGATAGGGAAACGGATTAACCAGCACACCGTAGGCCACGCTAAATACGGCGGTCGCTGCGCCGATGCCGAGTGCAAGCATCAGGACAACAACAACCGTGATGCCTCGTGACTTCCAAAGCTGCCGTGCGGCGTAGCGAATATCCGCGAAAAACAACTCTACGCTCTGCCATTGCCATGCTTCGCGGCCACGCTGCTCCGTCAACAACACGTTGCCAAATTGCTTGCGCGCAGCATGCTCCGCGTCTTTGCGCGACATGCCTTCTTCCATCAGTTCGTCAATCTTCTCTTCCAGGTGCTCCTGTACAGAGACGGAGAGATCGTTATAGCGGCGACGACGCGAAAAGAGCTGACTGAGCCATCCCATGGTGAACTCCTAAGCCTTTACCACCGCAAGTACGCGGGTGATTCCTTCGAACATCTTTTCGAAGCTGGACTTCTCCTGCTCCAGCCGCTTCATGCCTGACTTTGTCAGTTGATAGATACGCGTGGGACGCCCCTTTGCGGAGACTCCCTCTTCCGCTTCCAGCCAGCCTTCGCGCAGCATCCGTTGAAGCGCAGGGTACAACGAACCTTCTTCGATCTGAAGCAGATCGTCAGAAACCTGCTGGATGTGTTTGACCAACGCGTAGCCATGCATTGGCTTGATGCGCAGCGAATGCAGGACCATCAGCTCCAACGCACCGGCGAAGAGGTCACGATGTTGAGGACTCTTTCCCATGTGCGGGAGTCTATACCGCGTATACCTATTTTGAAAATAGGTATATCGACGAAATTTCATTTTGTGACCGTTGGATTGGGTGTATTCCTATCGGTGGGCGGGGCTCGAATCCGGTGTCGTCGGGCCTGAATCTAATTAGCCGTGCACAGCCAATACCATTCCGGGGAACGCAAGGCGCAGCAATTGGCGGGCGAGCAGGACATCGCGGACGCGCGCGAAGGGATGGTGAGACCGGCCATTCCGCGGCAAGTGTTTGAGTGGCTGAGAGAGCAAACATTGCTTGCTGTCGCCACGATGGATGCTGCCGGCACCTTGTGGGCGACCGTCGTTCCCGGTAAGCCCGGATTCCTGCAACCCGATGCGAACGGTACCCATCTCTGGATCGAGCGCGCCATGCCACACGCCGTCCTCGCCGATCTGAAGAGTGGTGGCAACATTGGTCTGCTTGCAATCGACCTGAATAGCCGCCAGCGCATGCGTATCAACGGCACCGCCACGGCTTTGCCCGCCGGTCTCCACGTCAGCGTTCAGGAAGCGTTTTTTAATTGCCCCAAGTACATCACGCGGCGCACGGCACTACCTTCCGCTGCGAACAATGAAACAGCCGAACACGAAGGCTCGCGACTTCTTGGAGAGCATCTGCAACTGCTGAGCGAGACAGACGTGCTCTTCCTCGCAACGACTCATCCGGAACGCGGTCTGGACGTCTCGCACCGCGGAGGTGATCCGGGATTTGTTCAGCTTCTCCCTGACGGCCGCATCAGGTTGCCGGACTACACGGGGAACTCGCTGTTCAACAGCATTGGCAATCTTCTTGTTGATTCCAGAATCGCAATCGCGATTCCCAATCTACATAGCGGCAGCATCCTTCAAATCACCGGCACGGCGACCATTGCGTGGCACGATCGCGATGAAGACGACAGTACAGGCGGCACGCATCGCTTTGTGGACATCACGCCTATCGCATGGCGAACTGAGGAGGGAGGCCCTGTATCACGAGGCGCTTCAGAACTATCCCCCTTCAACCCACATCCGCATGCTGCTTAAGGCAAAGACGACCTCACATCACGCGGCCCGTTCTTGCTATACTTGATCGTGCACCCCACGCACGGCCAATCACGACAATTCAAAAAGAACGAGGCGGAGATGTCTGCGAAATACATCTTTGTAACCGGCGGCGTTGTGTCATCACTTGGTAAGGGGCTGGCTGCAGCTTCTATCGGGTGCCTGCTGGAAGCGCGCGGTCTGCGCGTAAACCTGATGAAGTTTGACCCGTATCTGAATGTGGATCCGGGTACTATGTCTCCCTTCCAGCACGGCGAAGTCTTTGTGACCGACGACGGCGCGGAAACCGACCTGGACATGGGTCATTACGAGCGCTTTACCCACGCGAAACTTTCTCGCGATAACAATCTGACCAGCGGACGCATCTACGAACAGGTCATCACCAAGGAGCGCCGCGGCGACTACCTGGGCAAGACCGTGCAGGTGATTCCGCACGTCACCAACGAAATCAAAAACGCCATGCGCAAAGTTGCCACCGACTGCGATGTGACCATCGTGGAAATCGGCGGCACTGTTGGCGATATTGAATCGCTTCCCTTCCTGGAAGCCATTCGCCAGATGCGCCAGGACCTGGGCCGTGACAACACGCTCTTCGTCCATGTGACGCTGGTGCCGTGGATTGCCGCTGCGCAGGAATTGAAGACCAAGCCGACGCAGCACTCCGTGAAGGAGATGTTGTCCATCGGTATCCAGCCGGACATTCTGCTGTGCCGCAGCGAACGCAACCTGCCCCGTGAAATGCGTGGCAAAATTGCTGCCTTCTGCAACGTGGAAGAGCGCGCTGTCATTGCCGCTCGCGACGTGGCCAGTATCTATGAACTGCCGCTGGCGTTTGAGGCAGAGCATGTTGATCAGCTTGTGCTGAGCTATCTGCGCATTGATGCCGGCGAAGCAGATATGACGAAGTGGCGCGAGCTGGTTCACAGGGCCTACCACCCGAAGGACGAAGTCCACATCGGTATCGTAGGCAAGTACGTCGAGTACGAGGACAGCTACAAGTCGCTGAAGGAAGCGTTGGTTCACGGCGCTCTGGATGCAAACCTGAAACTGAAGGTGACCTGGATCGAAGCCGAAGGGCTGGAGACCGACGACAAGAGCTACGAACAGCAGCTCGATACGTTTGACGGCATTCTGGTTCCTGGTGGATTCGGCAAGCGCGGTATTGAAGGCATGTTGAACGCCATCCGTTACGCACGCGAGAGCGAGACGCCGTACTTCGGCATCTGCTTGGGCATGCAGACGGCTTGCATTGAGTACGCGCGCAACGTTGCTGGGCTGAAGGACGCAAACTCGTCCGAGTTTGATCCCGCGACGCCGCACCGCATCATCTATAAGCTGCGCGAACTGACCGGCGTGGAAGAGATGGGCGGCACGATGCGCCTGGGTGCTTGGACGTGCGTGATGGAGCCGGATTCCAAGGCTGCACAGGCATACGGCACCACGGAGATCAGCGAGCGTCACCGCCATCGTTACGAGTTCAACCGGGAGTACGAGCCCATCCTCACCGGAGCGGGTTTGCGGCTGACCGGAACGACGCCGGACGCCACCTATGTTGAGATCGTGGAAATCCCCACGCACCCGTACTTTGTGGCCTGCCAGTTCCATCCGGAATTCAAATCGAAGCCGCTGGAGCCGCATCCGCTGTTCCGCGAATTCGTGAAGGCCAGCTACAAGAACCGTATGGGCCGTGGGCGGGCTCTCTCGCAGGAATCGCTCACCGGCATCGCGCAATCGTAATTTGCTTGAAACTGAGCCGCCGCGGCAAACCACGCCGCGGCGGTTTTGCGTGACGCAGAATGCTGCATCCTCAACGCACGTTGTACGATCAAAAGAGAGATACAGATGTTGAAGCTGAGCCAATCCGACTACGAAGCACTGCGCGCACATGGCGAAGAAACCTATCCGCACGAATGTTGCGGCATTCTTCTGGGCCATGCGGGCGAAGTGAACCAGGTGGTCGAGATTATGCGTGCGGGTAATACACGCACCGACTCCGCCCACAACCGCTATCACATTGCACCGCAGGAACTTATCAAGGCGCAGCGTGAGGGACGGAAGAAGGGACTGGACATCGTCGGCTTTTATCATTCGCACCCCGACCATCCGGCGCAGTGGTCCGTTACGGACTTTGCCGAAGCCCACTGGTTCGGATGTAGCTACGTCATCACGGCCGTAGCGCAGGGCAAGGCCGAGGTGACGAATGCATTCCTTCTGCGCGGCACCAGCGAAGAGGACAAGCAGTTTGAGGACGAAGAGATCGTCGTCGGCTAGTTCACTTCACCCGGACCACCCCGCTGCATCCAATGGCATGCAGTCGTAATCCAAAGGAAGTTATGACGATTCTGATTCCAACACCGCTGCGTGGATTTACGGACAACAAGTCCACCGTTGACGTAACCGCAGCCAATGTCAAAGAAGCTCTTGCCGCGCTGACTGAAGCGCATCCCGCCATTAAGGGTCACCTGTTCAACGCCGAAGGCAAGCTGCGCTCCTTCGTGAACGTTTATGTGAACGATGACGATATCCGCGATCTGCCGGGCAAGGATGAGACGACGCTGAATGCAGGCGACGAAATCTCCATCATTCCGTCCATCGCCGGTGGCGCACCCGCTATTGCGGAAGAAGCGATCGCAGAAGAACTGCCGACGCTGACCAACGAAGAGATTGCGCGCTACTCGCGCCACCTGATCCTTCCAGAAGTGGGCATGGATGGTCAGCGCAAGCTGAAGGCCGCGAAGGTGCTCTGCGTGGGCACGGGCGGACTGGGCGCGCCGCTGGCTCTGTATCTTGCAGCCGCGGGCGTAGGCACCATCGGCCTGGTTGATTTCGACGTAGTCGACGAGAGCAACCTGCAGCGCCAGATCATCCACTCGCAGTCCACTGTAGGCAAGCTTAAGGTCGACTCGGCAGAGCAGATGCTGAAGGGGCTGAACAAGAACATCAATGTTGTGAAGCACAACACGATGTTGACCTCTGCGAACGCCCTGGAAATCTTCAAGGAATACGACGTCATTGCCGACGGCACCGACAACTTCCAGACGCGTTACCTGGTGAACGATGCCTGCGTTCTGACGGGCAAGCCGAATGCGTATGGCTCCATCTTCCGCTTTGAAGGACAGGCATCTGTCTTCGCCACGGAAGAAGGCCCCTGCTACCGCTGCCTGTATCCCGAACCGCCACCGCCGGGACTGGTTCCCTCGTGCGCTGAAGGTGGCGTACTTGGCATTCTGCCCGGCCTTGTCGGCGTAATTCAGGCTACGGAAGTGATCAAGCTGATCCTTGGCATTGGCGAACCGCTCATCGGCCGCCTGCTGCTGGTGGATGCGCTGGGAATGAGCTTCCGCACGCTGAAGCTGCGTAAGAACCCGAACTGCCCCGCTTGCGGAACGCACGAGATCAAGGAGCTGATTGATTACAACCAGTTCTGCGGTGTCGCTGCCCCCACGGAAGTTGGTCCCCTGGAAGTGGCTTCCCATGGCGTTGTCACCGGCCTGGAAGACATCGACGGTATTCCGCAGATCAGCGTGGAAGAGCTGAAGGCAAAGCGCGAAGAAGGCAAGGCGTTCATCCTGGACGTGCGTGAACCCCATGAGGTTCAGATCGTCTCGATTGGCGCTCAGTTGATTCCCGTTGGAGAACTGGAACAGCGCGTCGGTGAGATTGCCTCGCACAAGAACGACGAAGTACTCGTTCATTGCCGGAGCGGCGCACGTTCGCAGAAGGCTTCGCTCATTCTGAAGAACGCGGGCTTCACGAACGTGAAGAACGTTGCGGGCGGCATTCTGGCGTGGGCCGATCGCATCGATCCGAGCTTGCCGAAGTACTAATCAGCTTCGATTCGAAGTAAGAAAGGGCGTCCGCTAAGGGCGCCCTTCTCATTGCTCTCAGGATGAATGTGTAAAGGCGCGTGATGGTGCGGAGGACACACCATCACCCAATTCCATCGCAGAAATCAGTCCATCGTGCAGTGTGAAAACATGCACCACTTCGCCGTTAAAAAGCAGATCACCGTACAAGCTCTTGACGACCTGATGCACGCGGACATGAACACTGCCGTCTTCCCGTTCAATCATCTCAACGGGTTCCACGTTAGGGTCGAACTCCTGCCATTGCCGCTTCCAGTAGGCACGAATTTCATCTTTTCCGACAACGAAACCGCCTTCGGAAGCCTTGGGCCAGCGCACGTCTGGCGTCATCAGCTCCAGGGCACCATCCACGTCGCGGCGATTGAACGCGGCGTACGCCTGCCTCAGAAGTTCGTTCGTCTCGGCCATGGACTACTTCCCGCCGCAGGTCTTCGTGCCGGTATCTGCAACGCTGGCGATCTTCCATGTGCCGTCGACACGCACCATGTTGAAGAGATCGGTGCCGCAGTGATCCACCTTACCGTCGACGAGGAAATCAAACGGCGCCCACACGACCGCGAGATCGTTGTCGATGCGAACCAGCGGATCGTGGATGCGTTCCTCAATCTTGGTTGTGCCCGGCTTGCCGACGCGCGCTGCAAAGTCCGTAAAGGTCATCTGCGCGGCTTTGCCGTCCCGCATCAAGACCATGGTTCCACCCGGCAAGGTGGGAGCGGCAATCGCCGCGGCATCCCGCTTCGCCATGCCATCAAACATGGCCTGGATGGGAGCCAGTATGGCCTGCTCGGCCGGCGTTTGAGCCAGGCTTAGAGCTGTCGGAAGGAGGGTTGCAACCACAACAGCCGGAATGAGGGAGCGTACGGGATGTGGGGTCATGCGCCCGATTCTACCCCTCGGAGGCATCGATCTTCCTCATGAATGTTCAAGATTCGATATGCTTGCAGAAACATCCACCACGAAGGGACTCGTTGCATGAAACGTATTGCCGCACTTACCGCTTCGATCATTCTTATGCCTGCGGCTGTTCTCGCGCAGCAGGCAGCCGCACCGGCTGCTCCGCCCGTACCGCCTACGCAGAAGGTTCTGATCCATGTCCACTCGAACGATCCCAAGGTGTGGCAGGCGTCGCTGGATAAGGCCAACAACATCATGTCCACAGCGCCCAAAGGCACTGCCGTGGTGGAGATTCTGGCTACGGGCGACGGCCTGAAGCTGGTGAACAAGGACATGCAGGGACTGAGCATCGTCACCGGGTCACTGGATAAAGACGTCAGCTTCGTTGCCTGCCACGCCTCCATGAAGGCAAACCACATGGAGATCAGCGAGCTTCACTCCGGCGTTGGCACCGTGCCATCGGGCGGCCGTGAAAAGGTCATGAAGAAGGCTGAAGGCTGGACCGTGCTGGACGAAACGGAAGCCAAGTAGTTCCCTCAGAATAGAAAATGCCCGGCAAGTCGCCGGGCATTTTCTATTTCGCACGAAATGTGTCCTATAGCTACTTTTCCAATGCGGGCAATAACGGCTTCAAGGTGCCGTCATTCGGAGCAGGCTTCAGATCCAACAGCTTCGCAACGAAGTCATACACATCCAGGTTGCTGAAAGAAGGCAGCTTCACGCCCTTGCGGATGTCTGGCCCTGTGGCCAAAAAGAAAGCCTTCATCTGCGGCATACGTGTCACGTCGTAACCGTGATCCGCGAGGTCTTCACGCGGGCTCGTGGCATGAGGATGCGCAATGTACGGGCCGTTGGGAACGACCACCGGATCGCCGTTACGTGGGTTGTCACGCAGGTGCAGATAGGCAGGCGTGTCTTTGCGACGGTACACGGTGAAACGCGGATCAGGATGCGCGCGAAACTGTTCAAACAGCGATTGCGCTTCCGTATCCGTCTTCGGATAGAAGGACCACTCGACGACCTTTGTATCTTTCAGATCGACATACTGGTCCCATTGAATCCAGTTGTTGTCGTTAAGAATCATCCCGTGGTCCGACACGATGATGAGGTCTATCGGTAATCCTGTCGCGTTCAGACGCGCACGCAGCTCGCCCATAAGCGAGTCCACAATATGAACTGCTTCATGTTCCTGCACGGAGTCCGGGCCATACCAGTGGCCTGCGTGATCAGCAGTGGGCATATAAAACGTGATCAGATGAGGCCGTTGCTCTGCGGGCAATTTCAACCACGCAATAACCTGTTCGATACCAACATGGCCGTCTAGCTGATCTTCAAACCTTGCGTAGTTGTTCGGACGATACCCAGCAATCTCAGCCTCAGAGCCCGGCCACATAAACGTTGCCGCACGCATGCCCTGCTTCTGCGCCAACGACCACAACGGCACGCCACCGTACCAGGTTCCATCACCGCTGGTTTTCGGATCCTTGTACTGGTAGGTCTCGTCGCGCGTGGGATCGTAAAAGCTGTTGCGCACGATGCCGTGATGCTCCGGCAGCAGCCCCGTCACAAGTGTCCAGTGATTCGGAAATGTCAACGAAGGATACGACGGCAACATGCCATCAGGAGCGGTCGCTCCCACCTTCACAAGGTCATCCAGATGCGGCGCACCGTGCAGCTTTGGGTAGTCGTAACGGAAACCGTCCAGCGACACCAGCACCACATAATGCTGCTTCATAGCGTGCGCATCGTTCGGTGCACCACCGGTATCCACGATGAGGTTCGGCATTGGATGGGCCGAACCGTACGCAGGGTGTTTGGCCTGCGCGGCAAGATTTGCGGTGGCCAGAGCAAGGACGGAAGCTGCGACAAGAGTGCGAAAGGCAGAAAACATGGGCTATTACCAGTGTAGCGATAGCGTTGCGCTAGGCCATTCTCTGAGGCTATGGGTCGGCCCTAGCTTGTTTGCAGATCGAAAATCTTTTCCATGGGGAGCCATTTCGCGCTGGCGTCGGCGCCGGGATCACTCTGCTGATACTTCGCCATCTCCGCCTCCCACCGCATGACCACGGGATTGGCGCGGTCCATCTCAGCTTTGCGCTCCATGGTGAAATCATCCGTGGTTTCCATGATCATGACCATGCGGTAGCCGTCGCGGAAGATCTGCATCCCAGTCACACCGGCGGCTCGGATGGACTCCAGAATCTCGGGCCACACAGCCGCGTGACGCTGCACATACTCTTCCATCAGCACAGGATCGGGCCGCATCTTCAACGTCAGGCAAAAGCGCTGCATCAGTACCTCGTCTTTCTTATACGTCTCAGTGTTTAACATTCGGCGAGCCTGCGGGACAATCGCCATGTTGAATTGCTATCCTCATCCTCCGCATGACGGAAACCGGTTTCTCGCAACGAATTGATAGCCACCACCACCTTTGGCATTACACGCCGGAGGAATACGGCTGGATTGGCGATGACATGGCTCCGCTGCGTCGCGATTTTCTTCTGGCTGATCTGCGGCGTGAACTAGCTGACGCAGGTGTGGAAGGCACTGTGGCCGTCCAGGCACGGCAGACGCTGGAAGAGACAGAATGGCTACTGGAGATTGCAAAGGCCGACGATTCGCCCGTTCGTGGCGTCGTAGGATGGCTTCCCGTCGCGAGCGTTCGGTTCCCTGCCGTACTGGAGACTTTTCGCAGCTCAAATCGCCTGTGCGGGTTGCGGCACATTGTGCAAGGGGAAAGGCCCGGCTTCCTGGATGGCGACGCCTTCAACCTAGGCATCGCGCACCTGCGGGAGACGGGGCTGGTTTACGACATCCTGATCTACGCACGCCAACTGGAAGAAGCCACACGCTTTGTAGATCGCCATCCCACGCAATCGTTTGTGCTGGATCACATCGCAAAGCCGGATATTCGCAATCAAGGTTTCGCCCCGTGGGCCCAAGGTTTTCGCGAACTTGCGCGACGCGAAAATGTTACGTGCAAACTCTCCGGAATGGTGACGGAGACCGACTGGAACCATTGGTCGTCCGCAGAACTGCATCCGTATTTTGAAACTGCGTTGGAATCGTTCGGACCGGACCGATTGATGATCGGCACAGACTGGCCAGTGCTTACCGTTGGCGGCACCTATTCCAACTGGTGGAAGACGGTAGAAGATTGGACAGCGGCTCTGAGCCATCAGGAACGCAACATGATTCTGGGTGGAACCGCTACGCGCGTTTACAACTTACGATCTTGAAAGCAGCGGCGCACGGCTGCACCGGTAACAGTTGATCACTTTCAGGGAGAAACCATGGCATTTGCAACTCAGCTTCCCGAATCACGACAGGACGACCCAAGCGGCGCACCGCTTCTGCCCGAAGGTGTATTGCGTACGTTTCTGCTGGTTGCGTTTGTCTTTTTGCTATGGGGCATTCCCAACAACCTGAACGATGTTCTGATCCGCCAGTTCATGAAGAGTTTTGAACTGAATCGGTTCCAAGCGGGACTGGTACAGTTTGCGTTCTATCTGGGTTACTTCCTGCTTGCGCTGCCTGCCGGTATCATCATGCGCCGCAAGGGCTACAAAGCTGGCTTTCTAACGGGACTTTGCCTGTTTGCTGCTGGCTGCCTCAGCTTCCCCTTCGCCGCAAATTCCGGCCAGTACAGTTACTTCCTTGCTGCGTTGTTTGTGATTGCCATGGGACTTTCGTTCCTTGAAACCGCAGCGAATCCGTTTATGGTGCAGCTGGGACCGACAGTAACATCAGAGCGCCGCCTGAACATTGCGCAAACATGCAATTCACTTGGCTCCATCCTTGGCGTCGTCGCAGGAAACCTGTTCATTTTCTCCGGCGTGGAGCTCACTCCACAGCAACGCGCTGCGATGCAGGCAGCAGGAACGTATGCGGATTATCTCCACAAAGAAACGCTGCGCATTGCCGCGCCTTATGTGGTGCTTGGCATACTTGCGCTTGTGTGGGCGGGATTGATCGCCGTCACAAAATTTCCCGCGTTCATCACACAGCGCGAACACACTGCCGAGGTAGCAGGAAAGCCTTCGGAGCTACTGCGCGAAAAGCATTTCCTCTTTTCGCTGCTGGCGCAGTTCATGTATGTAGGCGCACAGGTTGGATCGTGGAGCTACGTCATCCAGTACGCGCATGATTATGTTCACGCTGCCGAACGCACCGCAGGATGGATGCTGACAGGAACATTGATTGCCTTTGCTCTGGGACGCGTTCTGTCGTCGTACCTGATGCGCAGCATTCTTCCGAGCCGCTTGATGGCGATCTACGCGGGATGCAACATCGTGCTTCTGATCACGGCTATTGCGGTTCCGGGTTGGGCAGGCTTATCCGCTGTACTTGCAACCAGCTTCTTCATGTCGCTGATGTTCCCCACCATCTTCAGCCTTGGTTTGAAGGACCTTGGCCCAAACACCAACGTCGCCGCCTCGCTGTTGGTGATGATGATTGTGGGTGGTGCTGTGATGCCGCCGATCATGGGCTTGCTTGCCGAACATCTGCACTCCACGGCGCTCAGTTACCTGGTTCCGCTTGTGGGCTATGTTGTAACGCTCGCCTTTGCACTCTTTATGACTCGTTACCATCGCCGTCGTGAGGCGCTCTCCACCTTTGAGGTGTGAGTTTCCTCGCAGCATCGGTTGCATATACTTTCACTCAAAGCCTTCGCCGGAGAAAACTCAGTAATGGCCGCATCACCCAGGATCACGCGTTGTCGCACAGTCGATCTGCGATTCCCCACGTCACGTTTCAGCATCGGATCCGATGCCGTCAACAAAGACCCTGATTACTCCGCTGCATACTGCGTTCTGGAAACAGACAGCAGCGTGGAAGGTCATGGGCTTACGTTCACGCTGGGCCGTGGCACGGAATTGTGCGTGATGGCGATTGAATTTCTTTCGCGCTTCATCGTGGGTCGCACGCTGGAAGAAATCACGACCGATATGGGAGCCTTCGCGCGCGAACTAACAGGCGATACGCAATTCCGTTGGCTTGGTCCGGAAAAGGGCGTTATCCATCTTGCCGCTGCCGCGCTGGTAAATGCGATATGGGATCTGTGGGCACGAGTGGAGAACAAACCCGTGTGGCTGTTACTGGCCGAGATGACGCCAGAGCAGATTGTGAAGTGCATTGACTTCCGCTATATCGACGATGCCCTGTCACCCGAGGAAGCGCTCGCCATTCTTCGTCACAACGAACCAACGCGCGCGGAACGCATTGCTTTCCTGCGTGAAAAGGGTCTTCCCGCTTACACCACCAGTGTTGGCTGGTTTGGCTTTAGCGATGAGAAGATCCGGAGGCTCTGCAAGGAAGCACTTGCAGAAGGTTGGACACACTTCAAGCTGAAGGTGGGCGGTGATCCCGCAGATGATCTTCGCCGCGGCCTGCTGGTACGTGAAGAAATCGGCTGGGAAAATAAGCTGATGGTGGACGCGAACCAGAAGTGGGGCGTGCTAGAAGCCATCGACCGCACTACTGCGCTAAAGCCGCTGCAGCCGTGGTGGATGGAAGAACCTACCAGCCCCGATGACATCCTGGGCCATGCACGCATTCGTCGCGAAACAGGCGTTCGCATCGCCATCGGCGAACACTGCCACAGCAAGGTGATGTTTAAGCAATTGATGCAGGCTGGCTCTATTGATGTGTGCCAGATTGATAGCTGTCGCGTTGCCGGTGTGAATGAGAATCTTGCGATCATCCTGATGGCTGCCAAGTTCGGTATCCCGGTATGCCCACATGCCGGCGGTGTCGGCCTCTGCGAATACGTACAGCATCTGGCCGCTTTCGATTACATATGGGCATCTGCTTCGTTGAAGGATCGAGTGGTTGAGTTCGTCGATCACCTGCATGAACACTTCCTCGTTCCCACTCGCATTGAACGTGGCCGTTACATGCTTCCGGAAGCAGCGGGATACAGCATTGAAATCCGCAAGGAATCCCTGCAGGAATATGCCTTTCCACAGGGAACGTATTGGGCTTCTGCCTCCACCACCGCTTAAACACGTAGGGAGAGATCATGACATTGCAGGGAAAGCGCGCTCTGATCACAGGCGCAGCAAGCGGCATCGGCAGGGCGATTGCAGAGGCATTTGCAGCAGCAGGAGCGGAAGTCATTCTGCTGGACCTGAATCAGGATGCTGTCACAGCAACTTCGGACAGTATTGCGAAAGAGACAAACGCAACCTGCCATGCGATAGCCTGCGATGTTTCTGATGACGCAAGCGTCACTGCTGCCTTTGCGCAGGCAGGCGCGCTGGATATCGTGGTGAACAGTGCTGGCATCGCACACATCGGTACGGTTGTTGATACATCGGCAGACGACTTTGATCGCCTGTTCCGTGTAAATGTGCGTGGCACTTATCTGTGCATGCAAGCTGCTGTTCGCAACATGGAGACGCGTCGCGCCGGCGTCATTCTGAACATGGCATCCATTGCTGCGACATCAGGCATCAAGGATCGCTTCGCGTATTCCATGACAAAGGGCGCTGTGCTCTCCATGACGCTTTCTGCGGCCAAGGATTGCCTGCCGCTTGGGTTGCGCATCAACTGCATTTCACCGGCTCGCGTCCACACACCGTTTGTCGATGGTTTTTTAGCGAAGAACTATCCTGGCCGTGAAGAAGAGATGATGAAGACACTCTCCGCCGCGCAACCGATTGGCCGCATGGGAACGCCAGCAGAGATCGCACAACTCGCACTCTTTCTCTGTTCGGATGCATCCAGCTTCATCACGGGCACCGATGTTCTGATTGACGGTGGCTTTACCAACCTGCGATAGATAAACGGCAGATTTACGAGTACACGCAATGGACCTTGGACTGAAAGATAGCGTCATTCTTGTCACAGGCGGCGGCAGCGGCATTGGCCAGGCAATCACACGCGCCTGTCTTGCTGAAGGCGCACGTGTACTCATACTCAGCCGCATCTCGGAAGGGGTCGAGGAGTTCATACGGGAGATGCAGGACCATCATCTTCCCTGCGAACTTCGCGTAACGGAACTCGACGATCCAGAGCATTGCCGCAGCGCAGTGGAATATCTGCATGAACGGTACGGGCGCCTAGATGCGTTGGTGAACAATGCAGGTTTCAATGACGGAGTGGGGCTGGAGCACGGTTCGATTGACGGCTTTCAGCGTAGTTTGTCATTGAACCTGCTGCATTGCTATGCACTCGCTCACCATGCGGTACCGCTGTTAAAGACCAGCCGCGGCTCCATCCTGAATGTCGCCAGCAAAGTTGCTGTGACAGGGCAAGGCGGCACATCAGGCTATGCTGCGTCCAAAGGCGCATTGCTGGCGCTGACGCGTGAATGGGCCGCAGAGTTAATTCCCTTCGGTGTGCGCGTGAACTGCATCATTCCAGCTGAAGTCATGACGCCACAATATACAAAGTGGCTGCGTACGCTGGCCGATCCCGACGGCACGGTCGCACATATCGCAGCGCAAGTACCGCTAGAGCACCGCATGACACGCGTAGAAGAGATTGCATCGACTGCGGTTTTCCTGCTATCTCCCACGCAGTCAAGTCACACTACCGGACAACACATTCATGTCGATGGCGGCTATGTGCATCTGGACCGGATGCTCACGGTAAAAGCACTTCACTAGGAGATCACCGCTATGGATGAGTCAGCCTTTGCAGACCTCTTCCCTTGCGATGACTGCCTCACCATGCCGGCAAGAAATGCTCGCTGAACATGGCTGAAGCTGCGACCACGTAATACAGCGGCCACAATCGTGCGAGAGGCTCGCGGATCCATGATCTTCGCGTAATGACATGCAGCACTGCTATCAACCGCCATCTCCGGCACGATAGACACTCCGATCCCCGCTGCTACCATGCCGAGCAGGCTACTGAACTGGCCACTTTCAAACGCAATATTCGGCGTGATCCGCGCGTGTGTGCAGGCAGCGATGGTCAGATCGCGAAAACAGTGCCCATCACGCAGCATCACAAACGACTCACCGCGAAGCTCTTTCATAGTGAGACCTTTTTTGCGAGCAAGGAGATGCGTCTTCGGTAAGGCGGCAAAGAGTGGTTCGGTGTGAAGCGTGAATGTCTCCAGATCCTTGTGACGCAGCGGCAACGCGAGAATAGCGATGTCGATGGAGAGATCACGCAATCCATCAATCAGCACGGGTGTTGTCTCTTCCACAATGCGCAGCTTCGCCACCGGAAACTTCCGCGTAAAGTCTGCAGTGTAACCAGGCATCCGATACGGAGCGATGGTTGGAATAACGCCGACTGTGATCTTGCCCTGTGTGTCTGCCGACGTCTCCGCAACGCTGTTACGTGCTGCGTCAAGCTGCGACAGGATCGTTCTTGCATGCGGAAGAAATGCCTGCCCTGCTTCCGTAAGTCGCACGCGACGGCCAAGCCTATCAAATAACCTTGCTCCCAAGTCTTCTTCCAGCTTTTGAATCTGCTGCGATAGGGACGGTTGCGCAATATGGCAGGACTCCGCAGCGCGGCTGAAGCTACCTGTTTCCGCAACTGCGCAGGCGTATCGGAGCTGCTGTATTTCCATAGCTTTATTCTATGCCTCGCATGCGAATTATGTATTTCCCCTATCCATTGCCTCGGTGCTACATTCAATCTCGCTCAGCGGTGTGAGTCTTCGCCGTCACAAACAATTCATAATGCCGTGCGATGGTGCAGCCAGACCTTGCAAGGCACGCAGTTCTTCACAAGTAAGAAGAGGAGAAATATATGTCCAGCGAATCGAAGTGCCCGTTTCATCAGCCCGGCGCAGGCGCCCCCAGCCATCATGCAGCAGGCCAAGGCACATCCAACCAGGATTGGTGGCCCAATGCGCTGAAGCTTGGCATTCTCCATCAGCATTCCGAACTGTCCAACCCCATGGACAAAGATTTCAATTACAAGGACGCCTTCAACAGTCTTGATCTCGAAGCAGTGAAGAAGGACCTGCACGCCGTTATGACCACATCGCAGGACTGGTGGCCTGCCGATTTTGGCCACTATGGCCCACTGTTTATCCGCATGGCATGGCATAGTGCTGGCACCTATCGCATGGGCGATGGTCGCGGCGGTGCTGGACAAGGCCTCCAGCGTTTTGCTCCGCTGAATAGCTGGCCGGATAACGTAAGTCTGGACAAGGCACGTCGCCTACTTTGGCCAGTAAAGCAGAAGTATGGCAACAAGATTTCATGGGCTGACCTGCTCATCCTCACAGGCAATATCGCTTTGGAATCGATGGGCTTCAAGACCTTCGGCTTTGCCGGTGGCCGCTCCGATGTATGGGAGCCAGCGCAAGATGTTTACTGGGGTACTGAGACCACGTGGCTGGGTGGCGATCATCGCTATGCCAAGGGCGGCACAGCAACGCTGCCTGCAGATGCTCCGATCCACGAAACTGAGACAGACCGCACAGCCGAAGGCAAAAATGAGCGCCTACTGGAGAATCCGCTGGCGGCTGTTCAGATGGGCTTGATCTACGTAAATCCGGAAGGCCCGGACGGCAATCCTGATCCAATCGCTTCAGCTCATGACATCCGCGAAACGTTTGGCCGTATGCACATGAATGACGAGGAAACCGTTGCGCTGATTGCCGGTGGCCACACGTTCGGCAAAACGCATGGAGCGGGCCCAGCAGACAACGTTGGTCCGGAGCCGGAAGGTGCTCCGCTGGAAATGCAGGGTCTTGGTTGGCACAACAAGTTTGGCTCAGGAAAAGGCGCGGATGCCATCACCAGCGGCTTGGAAGTGACCTGGACAACCAAGCCAACGCAGTGGAGCAACGACTTCTTCACGCACCTATTTGAGTACGAATGGGAACTGACAAAGAGCCCAGCAGGCGCGCACCAGTGGAAGCCCAAGAACAACGGCGGTGCTGGCACCGTGCCTCATGCGTTTGATGCCTCGAAGAAGATCGAGCCCAGGATGCTGACGTCGGATCTGGCACTGCGTTTCGATCCCATCTACGAAAAGATTTCGCGCGATTACTACGAGAACCCTGACAAGCTTGCAGATGCATTCGCGCGTGCATGGTTCAAGCTGACGCATCGCGATATGGGTCCGAAGTCACGCTACCTGGGCCCAGACGTTCCTGCGGAAGAGTTGATCTGGCAGGATCCGATTCCCGCTCTGGATCACAAGGTCGTGGACGAAAACGATATCTCCGAAATCAAGAAGGCAGTTGCAGCTTCGGGCCTCACGATCCCTGAACTGGTATATACCGCATGGTCATCCGCTTCCTCCTTCCGTGGCTCGGATAAGCGCGGTGGCGCAAACGGCGCGCGTATCGCCCTGGAGCCGCAGAAGAACTGGGAAGTGAATCAGCCTGCGCAGCTTGCCAAAGTACTCGGCGTGCTGCAGGGCATCCAGAAAGACTTCAACGGCAAACTCACTGGCGGCAAGAAGATTTCATTGGCCGATCTAATCGTTCTCGCTGGAAGCGTGGGCGTGGAAAAGGGCGCAAAGAACGCAGGATTCGACATCACTGTTCCCTTCACTCCCGGCCGCATGGATACCACTCAGGAGAAGACGGACGTAGAGTCGTTCCGTGTACTGGAGCCTGTTGCTGATGGCTTCCGCAACTACGTAAAGGGCAAGTACAGCATTCCTTCCGAAGCCCTGTTCCTGGACAAGACGCAATTGCTGACTCTTACCGCTCCGGAGATGACGGTGCTTGTTGGAGGTATGCGTGCCTTGAACGCGAACTACGGCGCCACAAAACACGGCATCTTTACTTCGCGCAAGGAATCCCTCACGAACGACTTCTTCGTAAACCTGCTGGACATGAACAACGAGTGGAAGCCCACCTCGAGCGATGGAGAGTTGTTTGAGATTCGTGATCGTAAAACCGGTGCTGCAAAATGGACGGCAACACGCGCTGATCTTATCTTCGGTTCCAACTCGCAGCTTCGCGCACTGGCTGAGCTATACGGTTCCTCTGATGCGCAAGAGAAGTTCGTACACGACTTTGTCGCTGCGTGGACAAAGGTAATGAACCTGGACCGCTTTGACCTTGCATAAAGTAATCCCGATATAGCTGCAACAACAAACGCCCGCTCCTCTACCGTTATAGGTAAGGAACGGGCGTTTGCCGTTGTTCATTCCGTGTGGGATTACGGTAGGATTGGCTCCATGGCAGCTTCCCGGCTAAGTGATATCGCCAAACGCGCTGGTGTATCCATCGCAGCAGTCTCCATTGCACTGAACGACCGCAACACTACACGCGTAAGTGCCGCGAAGCGCGACCTGATCTACAAAATTGCTGAAGAGCTCTCCTATTCTCCTAACGAATTGGCCAAGGCGTTAGCTGAGAAGCGCAGCCGACTGCTGGGGCTTGTAGTTCCCATGCGCGATCCGATCTTCTTCAACCAATTCATCGCTCAGGCTCTCTCCGGGATTCAGTCCACGCTGATGCGGCGTGGCTATAACCTGCTGATCTTCTCGCCGTCGGGTAGGCCTGGTCGTACAACACGCGATCAGATATTGGAAAGCCGCTTCACGGATGGCTTACTGTTCATCAACACTCGTTCCTGTTCTGCACGCGATATCAACGAAACCATTCACGAGTTGAATGAGGCGAAGATTCGCTTCGCCATGATGAACAGCTACTACGGCCGCGCTCCTGTGAATTACGTTGGCGTGGACGATGCGGCAATTGGCGAAGCCGCAATTCGTTACTTAGTGCAGCGGGGCCATAAACGCATCGCATTTCTGAGCGGCGAAAGCACGCTGCCCACCCACATCCATCTGCTGCAGGGGCTGCGCAGGGCCATGATTGATTTTGGTCTGGAGCTAAAGCCTGAGCATATTGGCTGTACGCATTACGACCAGACACAGGCGTTCAGCATTATGGACGCTTGGTTCGCTCGCAAGAAGGATCGCCCAACCGCCATCTTTGCTGCCGACGACACTTTGCTAGTGCATATTTACGACTACATGGAAGCGCGGCGCCTGTCCGCTCCGGGCGATGTAGCCATTCTTGCGCGCGCCAACTCCGCAAATGCAGGCGGCTTGCGGCCACGTCCCACAGCTTTCTTTATTCCCGTATTCGAAATGGGACAGCTCGCAGCAGACATGGTGATTGACGCCATTGAAAAGCCTGAACGGCCACCACAGCGTGTTCTGCTCCCCTTCACGTTCTCTGCGGGAAACACGACCTAGTTTGGCCCCAAATAAAAGTGTTTGACATAGGCGGAAGCAGCTTGTTAGGTTAATCGACGTTAAACGGTTAACTTGTTATGAGCTCCCAAACTTCGTCTGATTCGGCTGTCAGCACCCCGCCGCCCCTCACGGGCGTTGAGACTGTTGCAAGCGGAAGAAAGACGACGTTGCACGCTGCACATACCAGTCCCCGACGATGGCTCTATGCCGGACTGCTACTGCTGGCGTCTGTGGTGAATTACATCGATCGGCAAACGTTGTCTGTACTCGCAGTGACGATGCAGCATGATCTGCACTTGACCGATGTGGATTATGGCCATGTTGTGCAGGCTTTCCTGCTGGCGTACATGGTGATGTATACCCTTTCCGGACGGCTCGTAGATCGTTTCGGGGCGCGCTGGACACAGGGTGTGTTTCTTTTGGTCTGGTCTGTGGCCGATGCATGCACAGGCTTCGCACGCGGTTTCTTCTCGCTTGCCACAAGCCGATTCGCTCTTGGCGCAGCCGAACCAGGGAATTACACTGCCTCCCTCCGCGCATCTGGGGATTGGTTCAACGAGCGCGAGCGCTCCATTGCAGTAGGCATCTACAGCATGGGCGGCACATTGGGTGCAGCTATCGCCGTCCCCATCGCCGCAGGCCTGGCAACAGCATTTGGATGGCGTTCTGCGTTCTTTGTCACCGGAGCGATTGGTGCTTTATTAGCGGCTGTTTGGATGCTGTTGTATCGCGACCCTGCGGTTCAGCGTGAACGCGCAGCATCAGTGCCTTGGCTCACGGTATTACGCCAGCCACATATCGCAGCGCTACTTATCACGCGCACTATGACCGACAGCGTTTGGTACTTCTTTCTGTTCTGGTCCGTGAAGTACATGCAGGATACGCATGGACTCACATTGAAAACAGTGGGTACTACGCTCTGGATTCTTTACGTTGCCGCGGACATAGGCTCTTTGCTTGGCGGATTTATCTCGGGAAAACTTGTGCCGCGTTTCGGTGCATTGCGTGCCCGCTTCGTCATCATGTTGCCTGTAGCGGCATGCATGTTTGCACTTTGCACCGTGCCGCATCTGCATAGCACCAGCGCCGCAATCACGGTACTTAGCGGGCTGGCGTTATGCCACATGGCATGGATGACGAATGCCACTGTGATGACGCTGGATCTGTTTCCGCGTTCCATGGCCACGACTGTACAAGGCATGATTGGCTCGGCAAGCGCCGCGGGCGGGTTGCTCACAGCGGCGGCCATTGGTTCAAGTATTCAGACACATGGCTATACGCCTGTGTTCTACGGGTTGTGCATATTGCATCCGCTCGCCGCCCTGCTGTTGTGGTGGCGCATTGGATCGCGTGCAGTTGTAGGAGGACAGGGATGAAGCAGCAGACAGAACAGTATGACGTGGTGGTGTGTGGTGGGGGTTTGGCAGGTGTATGTGCGGCCATTGCAGCGGCGCGTGGAGGCGCGGCAACATGCCTGGTGCAGGACAGGCCGGTGCTAGGCGGCAACAGCTCGTCTGAAGTTCGTGTCACACCGCATGGCGCTGCTGCTTTTCATGCGTACGCCCGCGAAACCGGCATTCTCTCAGAACTCTTAATTGAAGAGCGCGCACAAAACCACGAAGAGATTTTCGAGAATGGCTGGACCAACTCCGTGTGGGACATGGTGCAGTACGACCTGGTGCAGCGCACACCTAACCTGACACTGCATTTGAACACCACAGTGCTTGGCGTTGAGATGGATGGACGCACACTTAAGGCAGTGCGCTGCCGCATTGGCAATGCGGAAGTAGACCTTACGTTGGAAGCCAAGGTCTTCATCGATTGCACGGGTGATGGCATGGTTGCAGCCGAGGCGGGCTGCGAATGGCGCATGGGCAGCGAGGGCAAAGTCGAGTTCAACGAGCCCCACGCTCCTACCGTCGCCAACGGCGACATTATGGGAAACTCCATTCACTTTCGCGCGCGTGATATGGGGCGCCCTGTTCCCTTTAAACGGCCCGACTGGGCCATGCATTATGACGATGCACGGTTCTTCTATGACCAGGGACGTCTACCCAAAGAGATTCGCGGTGGTTATTGGTGGATTGAGATCGGTGTGCCATACGACACGATCCATCAAGCAGAAGAGATTCGTCATGAGCTTACGCGGCACACGTTAGGTGTGTGGGACTGGATCAAGAATCGCGATCCTAAAACGATGAACTTGGCGGAAAACTGGGCGCTGGATTGGATAGGTCAAGTTCCCGGAAAGCGCGAAAGCCGTCGCATCATGGGCCTCTATCTGATGAACGAATGGGATGCGATCCGCGCCACCGTTCACGAAGATGAGATCGCCTTCGGTGGTTGGTTCATTGACATCCATACACCGGGAGGGTTGCTGGCGCCTACCAGTGAGCCAGCAAGCGCGGAAGGCTATTCCGAAACAAGCGATTATGCCGCGCGCTCTTATGCTGGCCCTTATGGCATTCCTTTGCGGAGCCTTGTTTCGAAAGATGTCGATAACCTGATGATGGCAGGCCGCAACGTCAGTGCGACGCATTGTGCATTGGCTACCGTGCGCGTAATGGCGACAACCGCATTGATGGGACAGGCCGCCGGAGTAACAGCCGCGTTGGCGGCTCAACAGAACACTTCCCCCGCACACATTGCATCAACTCAATACCAACATGTGCAGCAGACTCTCCTTCGAGAGGGTTGCTTCCTGCCAAATATAAAGAATGAAGACACAGGCGACCTGGCTCAACGCGCCACAGTATCTGCATCAAGCGAAGCACGTTTCGCAGGCGTGGGCCCGGAAAGTCACGGCGCGCACGAAGGCCTCGCCTTCTGGCGCGATCAAGCTGTGCCTCTGCGCGAGGAGTTGCTGCAACGCCGTGGACAGTGGATCGCCTTAGGTGGAGAGAGGCTGCAAACGCTTCGCTTCTGTCTCTCGAATACAAGCGAAATACCGCAGCGTGTCTCAGTGAAGCTCATGGAAGTGCAGCACATCTGGGATTACCGCGTGGATGATGCAATGGAACTCTGCACAGGTGAAATCATCTTGTTTCCTGGGCCGAAACAGTGGATTGAGTGGCATGTCCCCGCAGATACAGCGCTTCAACAAGACTCTTACATCCGCGTAGACCTGCTGCCCAATCCTCACGTGCAATGGCATGTTGCAAACGCGGTGGAGCCGGGACATGTGTCTGCGTTTGAAATGTCGCCAGGCAAGATGCGCCGCTATTCAAGCGGTGTGACGCTCTCCATGCAGGTAGAACCGCCTCAAAGGTCGTACTCCCCCGCAAACGTTTTGAGTGGAGTAACGCGCCCGCATGCCACCACAAATCTGTGGCGATCGGATCCAGCACAACCGCTTCCACAGTGGCTGGAACTGGACTGGACAACACCACAAAACGTTTCGGAAATGATCCTGACTTTCCCCGGTCATCTACTGCGGGAATACCACGCCTACGCGCCGATGTATCGCGATCCGCAGTGTGTTCGCGATTACGACGTCCAAATTCACGATGGTGAAAATTGGCGCACTGTCTCCGAAGTTCGCGGTAACTATCAGCGAAGAAACGTAGTCGCATTCGCCGAACCGCTTCGCACAGATCGCATGCGCGTTGTAGTGCTTGCAACACATGGCGACCCTTCTGCAGCCATCTACGAAATTCGCCTGTACTAACAGCTATTCAAGCCCTATACGTAACCTTTTCCTTGAAAACAAAGCTGGCACGAGAAAAGGTCTTGACAATGCATTCACAGTTTTTCTAATCTCGCCGCCGTCTAGTTAATCGGTTAACCATGTCATTCGAAATTTCCCGAATCACATCTCGAATCGCGCAGCATCCATGCCGATCCATCGCGATACGCATGCTGTTTGCGGCTATTCCCGTCTGCGCTGTTGCGCAAAATCGAGGCGACTACACGCTGCGGTATGACCAGCCACATCAGGTGATTCGTGGGCTCGGATTCGAAATCCAAAGCGACTCCATCGCATCTGGCAATGCAGGGATGCCCGAAGAAGTGATCGCTGTTCCGCATGATCTAACGCCTGAAGAGAAGGTGCGCTTCGCAAAAGAGATGCTGCATGGCTTCCGTTATGCGCGGCTGGCGATGGGCCTTTATTTACGCGGCCTGGATGCAGAGCAGAAACACATTGTGGAGCGTTATCCAGGACAGATGGCTGACCTGAAACAGATGCAGGATCTATCTGGCATCCAGGGCTTTGATGTTGAGTACTGGTCACCCGCGCCGTATTGGAAGCAGAACAAAACTTATTATGGCGGCCCCATCGCTGCGCATGATCCGCAGTTTGTGGGGCAGTTCAGTGATGCGATGGTGCAGGACCTTCGCTATCTGCAATCTCACGGATTACATATCGCGCAATGGGGTCTTCAGAATGAGCCGGTGGTTGGCCACTTAAAGTCAAGTCCCGGCGCTGCCGCAGGCACGGATAAGGGGCAGTCGTACTCGACCTGCTTCTATTCTCCGGAGGACTATTACACCGTCCTTGCAGCCACCGCACCGAAGGTTCACGCACTGTTCCCTGCTGTGGAGATTCATGCACCAAGCTGGGATGGCCCTGCTGGCACATACGCTGCTGAGATTCGTAAAGACCCCGCGTTGTTGAAACAGATTGATGCTTGGACATGGCATCAGATTGGCCACAATTCGAACGACCAGATCACACTACGCGAGAAATATCTCGCAGGTGCAGAAGGTAAAGCGGTTTACCAAAACGAATTCGAGTATCAGTCCTGGGACAAGAACATGCCAGTTGATGCCTACTTCATGAACACAGGGCAAGCGCTGATGAACTGGATGACGTTTGAGGATTCGCCAGTCTGGTACTGGCTCCATGCGATGAAGCCTGTTTCGAATTTAGAAGCCACCGGATATGCGTTGGGGTTCTGGCGTCCTGACGGTGAGTTGAAGAACAACATTGCACCGGCGATTCAACCGGGGCATTGGGATTACAACCCGCACAGTTACAACGCAATCGCGGGATTTTTGAAGTACCTACCGTGGGATTCGACGCGGCTTGCCGTCGATGAGAGCGAAGTCCGTAATGACCAACGCATTCTCGTCTGGCGTTCGAAGAACGGCCGATTGGGCGTTGCTCTTTCCAATCGTGGCACTACACCGTTCCAGTTTCATCTGCATGGAATTCGTTCCGCCCAATTAAGCGGCCATCGTTACACCTTGCAGTCACGTGACGTTTCTCTTTCCAGCAAGAAAGTATCTACGGACCTCGTGATTACGGTTCCTCCGCAGAGCTTCGAGTTCTGGATTGGGTAAGTAGCAACACATAAAAGAACGCAGACCTATCCTGGGGTGAAGGTATGTTGAAGTCCTTGAGGCAAACGCAACTGGCACGAACAGCAGTGCTGGCTACGCCCATTTTCCTGTGTGCGCTTCCGCTCTATGCGCAGCAAGGAACGGGCAACATTTCTGGAACGGTGCACGATTCCAGCGGCGCCGTGGTTCCAAATGCCACTGTCGATATTGAAAATGTAGACCGTAACGACGTCATCCATCTGAAGACTAACGACGCAGGATTCTACAGTTCTCCGCCATTGAATCCAGGCAGCAACTACCGCGTTACAGTCACTCGGGATGGCTTCGGAAAATCAGTCATAAGCCACGTCATCGTAACTGTAGGACAGCGCGTGGATGAAGATGCCACACTGACCGTTGGTGGCGTAAACGATACGGTAGTAGTCGAAGCAACGCAGGCAGCCGCACTTGATACGACTTCTGCAACGCTAGGTGCCGTGATTGGAGAAAAATCCATTGAAGAATTGCCGCTGAATGGCCGCAACACGATCGCTCTCACGACGTTGACTCCGGGCGTTCGTATCAACACCACGGTGGCACAGTCCGGCTTTGCAAACCGCGGTACAAACCTTTCGGCAATCTCGATCAACGGTTCGCCCACTGGATCGAACTCTTACATTCTCGATGGTCAGAGCAATCTTTCCACGACGACTGGTGAAATCGCAGTCAATCCAACAGTGGATGCGATCCAGGAATTCAAGGTGCAAAGCGGCGTTTTCTCTGCTCAGTATGGCTTCACGCTGGGCGGGGTTGTGAATTTGGTTAGCCGCAGCGGCACGAATAGCATTCACGGTTCGGCCTATGAGTTTCTGCGAAACGACGTGTTCAACGCACGCAATTATTTTGCGCGCACCGGCGTGGTCGCAAAACCCGTGCTTCGTTACAACCAGTTCGGCGGAGCCATGGGCGCGCCAATTATCAGGAATAAGGCGTACATCTTCGGCAACTTCGAAACCTACCAGTTCAAGCAGGCATCGCCGCAATTCCTCAGTGTACCGACCGCCGCGCAACGAGCAGGTGAC
Organism: Terriglobus roseus; assembly: GCF_900102185.1. NCBI lineage: Bacteria > Pseudomonadati > Acidobacteriota > Terriglobia > Terriglobales > Acidobacteriaceae > Terriglobus > Terriglobus roseus. Next base: position 2,810,535 of record NZ_LT629690.1, read on the forward strand.
TTCAGCCAGTTGATCGATGCCAATGGCAACTTTATTCCGCTTTATAACCCGTACACCACTACAACGACGACCTCGGGCGGAAACACGGTCTACACGCGTCAGCGTTATGCGAACAATCAGATAACGAATCTCGATCCGGTTGCGGTCGCTTATCAGAACAACTTCTATCCGCTTCCGAATAACACACCGGCAACGGTTGCGCAGCAGCGCACCAACACAAACAACTACCTGTTTAACGCGCAGGGTTTGTCTCACATGTACAACGCACTCGCTCGTGTGGATTACCACCTGGGCGAGAAGGATACGCTCTTTGCACGCTTTGCCTACTATCAGAACTACACCAATGGTGGCACTGGCGGAGGTACTTACTATCCCAATCCAATCGTCGCCAACCGCTATGACACATACACTGCGGAAGAACTACTCATTGGTGATACACATGTCTTCTCTTCTTCTCTGATCAACGATCTTCGGCTCTCCATCGAGCGCCAGGAGTTCCCCTTCCAAGCAGCAAGCGCGGGCCAGAACTGGCCGCAGAAACTGGGACTTCCCTCAAACGTTCCCAACTTTGCAATTCCCACCGTGAGCAACGGACTACCTGGTTCCAATCAGACCATCGGCTATCGCGCCTACACGCTGCCGGAAGTTACAGACACGGTCAGCAAGGTCATCCAGCGTCATGCCCTTAGCTTCGGTTTCGACTGGCGTTACAACGCCGGTGCGAACCTACAACGCAACACACCATCCGGAAGCTTCAGCTTTGCAGCCAGTCTTACGCAAGACCCATCCGGAAAAGCTGCCGCCGCGGGAACAACGAATACTGGAAATACTTACGCAACGTTTCTTGCGGGCGCCGTTAGTTCGGCTGGCATCACAACAAATCTTGGCGAGTTAGACCGCGCGTTTAGCGTGTCTGGTTTCATCCAGGATGATTGGTCCGTATCCGATCGTCTGACGTTGAATCTTGGTCTGCGTTATGACTTTCAGCAGCAACCCTTTGAGCAGAACAACGGCTATAGCAATTTCAATCCGACGCTCAGCTCTGGTGGCTATACCGGCATCATGCAGTATGCGAATACCCCGGGTGTAGGTCGCAACTTCGTTCCGGAAAGCTATCGCGACTTTGGTCCGCGCTTTGGCTTCGCCTATCAGCTCACGGGCGATGGCAAGACTGTACTGCGTGGCGGCTTTGGCATCTACTATCCACTGTTCTTTAACTCCATCTATACCGGCCAGACAAATGGTTTCTCATCCACCAGCACCAACTACAGCGCAACGACCAATCAGGCTGCGTTCCAGTTCAAAAATGGATTCCCTTATGACCCACTGCAGCCCGGAGGCGCATCGTATGGTCCACTCGGCTTCCTCGGCCAGGCCGTGGGCTATCAAACACCAGGCGCGTGGAAGTCGCCTCAGTCACAGCAATACACATTGAGCGTGCAACGGCAGGTTCCGTACGATGTCGTATTACAAGCGACATATGTGGGCAATCACGGCGTTCATCTCCCAGCGGGTGGCTGGAACATCAATTCGCTGAATCCCAGCTACTTCTCCTTGGGTAAGACTTACTTGCAAACTCAGGTTGCCAACCCTTATTCCGGCAAGTTCGCAGGCTCACTCGGCGCTACAACGGTGTCGCGACAGACATTGCTCAACCCCTTCCCCTACTACTCGAACATCACGACGTACAACGCGCATGTGGGCAACCTGCACGCGGATTATCTGGAACTGTCAGCACAACGGCAGGCAAAGAATGGTCTCACCGTTCTCTTCGGATACACCATGGGCAAGCTTCTCACGGACAGTGTGAATTCACCGTTGGCATATCTGAATGGCCTTGCATCGAACAATGGCTATCAGAATCCCTACAACCGCTCTGCCGAATACTCGCTCGATCCGTCGGACGTTTCACAGCGCGCTACGGTCAGTGCACTCTACAACCTGCCTTTCGGTAAAGGACAACATTTTGATCTGCACAGCGGATTGTTAAACAGAGTAGTTGGCGGATTCCAGCTCAACCTGATCGGCGTTTTCCAAACGGGTACACCGCTCATCATCACGGGTGCAAACTCACAAGGGACTGCAACACGTCCGAACTATGTTCCGGGTGTGAGCGTGGTGAACAAGAACCAGAACATCAATGCATGGTTCAACACACTAGCCTTCCAGAATCCAGATGACTACACCTTTGGCAACGTTCCGCGCACTCTGCCTCATGTTCGTGGACCTGGAACCCAGAACTTCGATCTTTCCATCTTCAAAACAACAGATATCTATGGCCGCTTCAAACTGCAACTGCGAGCGGAAGCATTTAACTTCCTGAACCATCCGAACTTCGGTATGCCCGGAACCGGCTTCGGCGCTTCAACCAACCCGGTCGTCAACGGTAACGGCGTGAGCCCGGGTTGCGCTGTAGCTGGAGCGGGTGGCTGCAATACCAGCTCTTCCTTTGGTGTAATCAGTTCGGCTGCGGATGGACGGTCGCTGCAGCTTGCTGGCAAGATCATCTTCTAAGGATTGGAAGACCGCCTCCCCACTCTGCAGGATGGAGAATCCCTTCTCCGTCCTGCTTTTCTTTACGGAAGAACACACAGGAGACTCAAACAGATGAACTTCCTTCGCACCACCGCTGCTGCTGCACTTGCCTTGATGACATTTGCCAGCACGGCCTTTGCCGCGGAACGAATCTCATTGGATGGCAGCGGTTGGACTTTCAAAACGACACTGGATAATCCGGTTCCGGTAGAAGTTCCTCATTGTTGGACAGGCACGGAACGGTGGCGTCATTACATTGGCTCAGCACTTTATCAGCGCGACTTCGATGCACCATCCCTCAAGCCTGGTCAGGTTGTTCGTCTTCACTTCGATGCAGTGTATGACGTGGCAACCGTCTGGGTGAATGGCAAGCGTCTGGGAACACACGAAGGCGGTTACACAGCGTTTGAATACGATGTGACCTCACTCCTGAAGCCGGGCAAGAACCGCATTCTGGTGGAGACAAACAACACGCCCACCATCAGTTCTATTCCGGCATTGGCGACGGGCAATCCTTCATCAGCGAATAACAACGGCCGCATCACAGTTGTGGGGTGGCTTCCCTATGGCGGCATTGTGCGGCCGGTGAGCCTGCTGGTTACAGATGCAGTGTATCTCCGCAACATGAAGGTAGATACGAAACCAGATTTGAAGACAGGTGATGCCACCATCACTGTTCATGCGTGGGCTCACAACGGTAGCAACACCGATCACACAGCCGACGTTACAGGAACCGTAGCTGGGCTTGCCATGTCATTCCCTCACAAACGTATTGCCGCCAACAGCGACGAGGAACTCACCTGGACAGGCAAACTGTCGCACGCACACCTTTGGAGTGTCGCTGATCCTTTCCTCTATGAAGCGCATCTACAGACGGCCGGTGATGCGCTTGATGCAAAAGTTGGCGTGCGTGACATTCGCGTCGTTGGGACAGAACTGCAGCTCAACGGCAAAACTGTTCACTTATATGGAGCTAATCGTGTAGGTGAAGATCCACTGGATGGATTGATTGAATCGGATGCAACCATCGAACGGGATATGAGTGACATGCTCGCGTTGAACATGCGCATGATGCGCATCGCGCACTACCCGCAGCCCCCAGCGCTACTAGATTTCGCGGACAAGCACGGCATGTTGATCATTCCTGAAGCTGGCAACTGGAACATGAGTTCATGGCAGATGGCTGATCCTGATATTCGACAGCGCTTTCAAAAGCAACAGCAGGAGATGATCGAGCAGGAGTGGAATCATCCTTCCGTCATTGCGTGGAGCGTGGGCAATGAATACGAGGCGTACACAGAAGAAGGAAAGGCATGGACACGGGACATGCGAGCGTTCTCATTGAAGTTGGACCCAACGCGCCTGATCACGTTTGCGGATCGCTACACAGGCGATCCTGCAGTGAAGAAGGGTTCTGATGATGCAAGCCAGTATTGCGACTTCGTCTCGATCAACGTCTACGGTGATTATGCAAAGCGCTTTGACTACGCGCACCAGCTTTATCCCGACAAGCCAATCTTTGTAACTGAGTTTGGCAAGATGGGAGAACCGGGGTTGCACGATCCTAAACGTATTGCGGACATCACCGATGCCGTGAATGCAATGAAAGCGCGTCCGTGGATGGTTGGCGGTTCGCTGTGGACCTGGGCAGATTATCGGTCGTTCATTGGCGGCACACCGGACAACGGCATTCGCAGTTGGGGTGTGGTGGACTTCATGCGTCAGAAGCGTGATAGCTACCCGATAGTGCAGCAGTTGTTTAAGACGGAACTTCCGTAGCCACTTCAAGCTGCTGTGGCAGGTGACCTTCTTCCCTGCTGGTATACACCGGCCACAGCAGCGTAATGGCAATGGGGTGCAAGATAGCCATCAAGCAAAATACCGGCGTATAGCCGCCATGCATGACAAGATACCCAACCGCTTCACTGGAAAGCATCCCACCAAAGCCGCTGCCCATCGCGATCAGACCTGCCGCCTTGCCTAACTGCTGTTGCGAATACAGATCCACCAACACCGCTGTAAGCGTGGCCAGCCATCCCATATGCGCGAATGCGATCAGCGCGGCAATCAGGATGGACGAAAGCGTTCCAGGAACGAATGCTGCGAGCGGGCTCAAAGGAACAATGCAGGCTGCCACAAGCATGATGCGCCGATAGGCTAAGCCAGGGCGCAATCCAGAACGTATGAGATGGCCAGAAATCAAGCCGCCCATCAACGTACCGAGCCCACCGCCCGCATAGACAATCCATCCGACCTTCGCCACAGAACCCAATGGAAGGTGGCGCGCACTGAGAAGATACTTCGGGAACCAGAACAGCAGGAAGTACCAAACGGGATCTGTGATGCTACGCGCGATAAGAAGCTTCCATGTTGCGGAGCGCCGCAGCACGGCCATGGCACTAGCCTTTGCCGGCTGTTGCGACGCAGCACCTTCGTTGCTGCGATAGATCCAGAACCACACAGGAACGAGAAGTAAACCGGCAACGCCATCCATGAGGAAGATGGAACGCCATGGTAGATGCGTTGTGACTGCGGTGATGATCGGCAGCGCTACGATTGCACCGACTGTTGCGCCCATTGTGTAAATGGAGATCACCAGTGGTCGGCGCTTTTCATCGAAGGTTTCGCCGACAGCCTTTGGTGCAGCCACCCACAATCCCGGTTCACCAAGCCCCAAACAGAAACGGGCAAGGCCGAGAAGCCATGCCGTATGTACGAAAGCGGTCGCAGCTTCCGCAAGAGACCACCAACCTACAAAAAGCGCCATGGACCGACGCGTGCCGAGTCGGTCAGAGATGAAGCCTGAGATGCCATAAGCGATGGCAGAGGCAAAAAGGAAAAGGCTGACGATGTGAGCGTAGCCCTGGTCATTCAGATGCAACAGCGCCTGCATGCGCGGCGCGACAACGGAAAGACTCTGCCGATCGAAGTAGTTCACCAACGCGATCAGAAAGAGCCATACCACCAACTGCCACTGCCGCGCGCTCATCCGGCTATCCTGCTTCTCCACGGCGCTCTCCTGTTTTTACGATCAGTAGCAACGTACTTCAAAGATCGCCGGGATTGCATCACCATGCCCCAAAATACTTACGGTGAGCTCTCCAGTCGTGATTGGCTCTGCAAGATGGAATGTGTAGCGCGTCTGATGGTTCTCTTCCACATGAGTCAAGACTTTGTCTCCCGCACGAACCTCAAATGCGGTGACACACGCTGGCATCACACGCTCCGGATGCCCCATTAATACAGACTCCATTGGGTGATCAAAGTCCGTGTCGAAACTAACCACGATTTCACGAATGGTTTGGGATTCATCCCAGGTTAATTTCAATGTAGGTCGTGCATCGTTCTTCGCTGGCAGCCATGCATTCACACCGCTCCATGGGCGCGCAATTCCATTGCGCACGTTCTCTGCATGGAATAGATCAAGTGCTGGCTCAAATCGCATGGCCAGGTTGCGTGCTTGTGGCCTCCGCGTAGGGAGCCAGAATGCAAAGGTGTCTACGCCTGAACCTTCGGGCGGCGACTGAACCAAGCTCTTCGCAACTGCTTTATTCATCTTCTGGGCGAGAGTGAGAATGCCTGTCACCTGCTCGGTGCTCAAGGCAACAGACACATCTTCGTTGGTGTGCAGCATGACAAAGGCATGAGCCTCGCTGGACATGCTAGTAGAAAACGCGATCAGTGCGTCCTGTTCACCTTCCTTGAGTGCAACAGTCACTGTGTCCAGTTTCACGTCGGGAGTGGTATTGCCTTCACGGCTTCCGGTCCACAACTCACACCGGAGTTCTGTAGCCACCTTGGCGCGCACAAGCAACGTAAAACGCGGTACAGTACCTGCAGCCAACGGCATCAAAAGAGCCAAGGGTTGCGACAGCGTCTCCCACTCCCCAGAGGCTTCCAATTCCGCAAGTCTCAGGGTGGAGCTGGCCGTAATGTCTGCGCTCCACGCCTTGTCCTGTACGTCGTGCAAACGAACGCCGGGAATATGTTGTCCGTGTGCAAGGAGAGCCTGTTGCAGACGAGCTATGTGCGCTGGCGGTGTTAGGTCGCGCGGCAGGAGCTTCTCGTTCTTGCAGAACACTGCTGCCATGCCGACTGCCTGCGCATTATGCGCGCATGTTGCCATCACTCGCGTGGAACCAAAAGCGATGTGCGATGCCGAGAGAATGCGCCCTGTAAGAAATAGGTTCGGCACATTGCGGCTGTACATGGTGCGATACGGGATGGTGTAGACACCTTTGCTGTGCCACTGCGTGCAACCAGGCTGAGGGCTGTAGACACCATCCGGTGGATGCAGATCCACAGCCCACCCGCCGAAGCTGACTGCATCGTCGTGATGACGTTGTTCAATCACATCCTGCTGCGTCAGCATGTAGTCGCCCTCAAAGCGGCGGCTTTCGCGCTTGCCAGGGATGGTCCCCATCCATTCAAGCGTCAGTGTCTCTGCTTCTGGGAATTCACCTGAGTTCTTGATGTAATTCCAGACACCGTAAGCAACCTTCCATAGCTCGTACTTGATCTCTTCCGTTTCATACACCGTGTCGCGAGCGCCGCCATACTCCAGCCACCACAGACGGCATCCGGAGTCCGTCACGCGCAGTTCACGAAAACGCGGTATCGCAGTGATGTCCTTCAATGCGAATGCAGGGGGCACATACTTCACGGGCCTCCCAGTATCGCGGGTGTAAAAGTAGAGCGAATGCCCTAACAGCGAGTGATCCTCTGTTTCGGGAGCCAGCAACTCCCCGAACTCCGCGCGCGATTCCGCACCCACACGGAAGGCCGCACCGGCAAGAAATCCAAGGATGCCGTCACCAGATGCGTCGCAAAAGAGCGGCGCTGTGATGTTGTAGCGATTCTGGTTTTGACTGCAGAATGCACTCACACTTGTAATGCGACCTTCTCCGGCTTCTGTCTCGGCGGAATCCACTGCGGTGTTGAGCAGCAGTGTGATGTTGGATTCACGCAATGTCCATTCCAGCAGAATGGAATCAAAAACCACGGCATTCCCTTCCGGGTTGCGCCACATGTTCTCCACGAGAAACTCATCAATCACGCCGCCTTCGCGGGCCCAGCGATTGTTGTTGCCCATGTGGGAGGTCGCACCCAATACCCACAGCCGCACTTCGCTGGACGCATTTCCTCCAAGCACGGGGCGGTCTTGCACCAGTGCGGTTCGTACGCCCTGACGCGCAGCGGTAATCGCAGCGCAAACGCCAGAAAGTCCCCCGCCAACCACTACCAAATCAACGTCCAAGTTCTGCTGGCGCAATGTCCTTGGTCCAGTCGTCGTGCTGGCTCCAGTGGCGCCGATTGTGTCTTTCAGTTCATGCATACCGTCGTAATCCCGTCTGTTCGAGGAGGAAAAAGGGCTTGTCAAGCTAACGTCGAAGAGAGTACATGTTAAACGTTAAACCTGTAAAGAACCGGGCGGATTTTGATATCGTTTCATGGCCGCCTGTTGGAGGATTGATCTTGCTTCCTTTTCGTCCCTCGACGGCGATTATGGCTGTCGCCGTTCTACTTCCTTTCAGCGCCATCGCTCAGAGCAATATCCAGCTCTCTTCCTCCGGAATTGCCTTTCATGCGGAGCGTGCGGGTACGCGATTTTCGATTGACAGCAATGGCAGCAGAACGGTGACCGCTTCACCTACTGCGGGTATTTTGATCAACGGCAGTCCGTTGACATTGACGGATACCTGTACAGCCTCTCCATGCACTCTGCATGGCAAAACGGCTGTAGGAGAAGAGGCGACTGTCTCCGTTCGTATTGAGCCACACCACGTCGCGCTAACCGTGCATCCGGCTCATGAGGGAGCAGAGGTACGATTCGTCACCGCTGGCGCATCGCCTGCCTATGGATTGGCTGATCACGCAGTGGAGCAAAAGCAATTCTCAACGCTTGAGAACAAACAATTCAACACGGACGTGACGGGCTTTAAGGACGATATCTTCCTGTCTGGACAAGGCCTTACCCGGCTCGTGAGCAACTTCATCATCTATCCAAAGCAAGGATTTGCGGAACTCCTGATCGACCCGTATCGCAAGATTGTCCACACCAGCAGCAATGAGATTGTGCAGGGCGTGGAACACGCGCATGGCGACGTGCGCATGCACTATTTCTTCGGTGATCCGCATGCAATTTACGCTGCATATCTGGCTGCTCGGAACGCTGCTGGATATCGGGTCATGACGCCGAAGTATGCGGCATTCGGTGTGGGCTGGGAAGCGTTTGGCGCACTTGGTTGGGACACCAACCAGAAGACGGATACAGAGAGCATTGACCATTATCTGAAGGATGGCTTCCCTCTTCGTTGGATTGTGGTGGGTTCCGGCTTCTGGCCGGCACAACCCGAATCCATGCATGAGACCACGTCCTTCGGTTATTGGGATAAAGATAAGTATCCCGATCCGCGTGGGATGTTCCAGCATTTCAAAGACGAGGGCCTTGTATCCATGCTTGGCCTTCGCATCACCTTCATCACAACAGGTCCTTACTCCGATGAAGGCGCGAAGCATGGCTATTTCCTGAAAGATGCAAGCGGCAAGGCTGAATCCTTTACGGGTGGTTGGCCCAAGATGCCGTATTACCTTCTGGACTCACACAATCCTGCTGCACTGAATTGGTACATGGGATTGGTCAAGAAATGGCAGGACTACGGCGTGAGCGGGTGGAAGGAGGACTTCTATGGCTATGGGAAGTATCCTCTGCGCGATGACAAAGTGGATCCCACCAACGACCGACTGATGGCGCAGAATCAACTCATCATTGAACGCAATGGTTATCTTTCCTCGAATGGGGATCTGCACCGCATCAACGACTTCAACTACAACCAGGACCAGGATCGCGGTCCGGTAAATGCACTCGCGCTCGCCTATGCAGGATTTCCGCTGGTGTATCCGGATATCGTTGGTGGGACCTTCGGCGAGAGCCACTTCAACACGCAGCGCACACCACAGATGGAAACCTACATGATGCGCAATGCTATGTGGGCCTCTCTGCATAGCAGCATGGGCATGGGCGAACCGCCGTGGAGCTTCCGTCCTGAGGTTGCGAATGTGATGCGCAAAGCAGCGCAGCTACATGACCGCATCTCGCCTTACCTGTTTCAGTATGGGCGCCGCTTTGCGACGGATGGCTATCCGTGGACGATGACACCACTGCCCATTGCCTACCCAACTGACAGCGCCGTCTACGGACATGAGAATGCGACAGATCATCGCTATGAGTGGTTGATCGGCGAAGCATTGCTAGCGGCACCGTTGTACGGAAACGACTACGCGACAGCGACGACACGGGACATCTATCTTCCTGCGGGCGAATGGATGGACTTTGAGACGGGAACCATCTATCAGGGCAACCAGGTACTGCGCTCCTTTTCGCTGCCGGTGGAGAAGATTCCTCTCTTTGTTGGAGGCACTGGCATCACACTGGAGAAGCAAGACAACGACGTCTTCGCGTGCATCTACCCGATTGCTCTCAAAGGTTCGATTACGCTGTCATTACCCGATGATCCGCGTCCGATCCGCATGACGGTCGCCGCCTCCTTGAAGGGAGCGCGCAAGGTTGTGGTGAAGGATCATGCGGGGAAAGAGATTGCAGCTAGCAAGGCGGGATTTGCTTACCGTTTCCGCCCGGTAGCTGGTGAGTCCTATACCGTCACCTCTCATTGAAAATGAGACTGGGTAAGTAGATAGTGAATCTACTTACCCAGTTCACACTATTGTCCGGAGAATATCGACTTCCAATCTGATCTCATATCGATGACCGTCCAATGCTTTTCACCGGCCTCATCCAATGCTTTATCGAGAGTTCCCACCTTCGACTCTCGGTCATAGGCGTATTCCCGCACCGCATCGGTATGGTGAACTAACGCGCCAAACCGCAGGCCACTGCCAGCAGTGGTGTATTCCAACATTTGTTCGTCCCCATCAGAATTTCCGAAAGCAGCAATGGGGCGCCTGCCGATAAATCGACCGATGTTGACTGGCTTTCCAGGACCGTCGTTCATTGAGTCAAGCTGCGGTAAGCGCATAAGAGCGGCGCCGCCTCCGTTGTTCACGAACGCCGTCTTCATCTGCGTTCCAATGACACGTTCGCGGGGAATTCCGTAGGTCTTGTCTGTCCACGGGCGCATAAATTCCTGCTCACCACCAGAGACGATGTAGTTTGTAAAGCCATTCGCCTGCAGATAACGCAGTAGCTCCACCATGGGTTGATAGATGCATTCTGTAAACGGACGTTGGAAGCGAGGATGTTTCGCCGTCGCCATCCAACTCGTCACAATCCCATCAAACTGCTCGTCGCTCATACCAGTGTGAGTAACGGCAAGCAGTTCGGCGGTTCCCTTTTCTCCGCTGACAGCGAGCGCCTTTGCGTCATGATTCAACACGGCGGCAAACGGCTGCTTCTTTTTCCAATCCGGATGGTCTGCGGCCATCTGCTGAACGCGAGCCTCGGTGAAGATCACCTCGGTATAGATCGGTTGCTCAACCCAAAGCGTTCCATCATTGTCGAAGGTGGCAATTCTATCCTCCACCGGGACGAAGTTAGGCCCCTTGGCTGTTACCTGTCCCACGAAATCGACGATGGCCTTTTTTGCTGGCCCGTCGTTCCATGACGGCAGAGGATCAACACTTGCAGTCTTTACGTCTGGCGAATTCTGACATCCTGATAGAACCAAGCTGCACGCCAGAACGAGAGTCGAAACTCGTATCAACATGATGCTCTCACCACACCTGACTTAAGATTTGGGGGACGTTTGTTTTTCGGAGTCTTTCGCGGCCACCATGGACGAGTTCGGTCTCACGTCCTTCACGCAGCGAAATCCAAGATGATTTGTTCCGGTATCCGCATCGCCTTTGCCACGAGTGCCCAGCATGTAGCGCGAACAGTATTGGTCTGTGCATAGGTACGATCCGCCGCGATGGACCTTCTTCTCGTGTCCGGGTTCAGAGGGATCCCATGATGATTCAGGCCCTTGCGGATTGCGGGTTACCTCACCCTGCGCGCTTAGCTGCTTGTAGTAGTCGGGGCGATACCAATCCGACGTCCACTGCCAGACATTGCCCGCCATGTCGTACAACCCATAGTTGTTCGGGGCGAAGTGTTTCACTGGAGAGGTTCCAACATAACCGTCTTCACCAGTATTCGTATCGGGAAAGTGTCCTTCGTGGGTGTTCGCCATCCAGTGCTGATGAGGACGAAACTCATCACCCCACACATAGGGTTTCCCTGTAAGTCCACCGCGTGCTGCAAACTCCCACTCTGCTTCTGTTGGCAAACGCTTTCCTGCCCACTTTGCGTAGGCCTGCGCATCCTCGTAGGCAATCTGGACCACGGGATAGTCGCCTTTGCCATCAATGCTTGAGGCTGGTCCCTGTGGATGCTTCCAATCTGCACCCGGCACATAACGCCACCACTGGAAATAGTTATCAAGTGCAACTGGGTGATCAGGTGGTGTAAATACAACAGAACCCGCAACGAGATTTTCCGGCGGTGCGCCAGGATAATCCTCTGCGCGCGGCTTTCGTTCGGCGACTGTAACGTAACCCGTTGCCTTAACGAATCTGGAGAATTCCGCGTTGGTCACATCCGTCTTATCCATGTAGAAGCCATCAACGTAAACCCTATGAATGGGACGGGAATCATACGTTGCCCTCATGCCGACGTCGTTGGTTCCAGGCGGTGCCTGTGCTCCCATCGAGAACTCGCCACCGGGAATCCACGACATGCCTTCCGGGATTACACTAGATGGCTTTGCTGTATTCAACACCGTCGGCTGAAAGGATGATTCGCTCTGACTCATCGGGCCATCGTGCTTCATCGCATCGGGCTCTTGGTTGTCGGCCTTCGCGTTTTCGATGGGGCTAGCATCGTGCTTGTCATCGGAAACAGCAGGTAAGGCTATAGCTGCGTGAACTGGCTTTCGAATCACAATCGCAACTGCGACAGCAGCAATCAACAACACTCCGACAAGAATGTACGGTACCGGCGTCCTGCTGAATTGTTTTTTAGACGCCGACTTTTTTGAAGTCTTCATGGGGTACCCCATTCCGTAGACCTTGCAGAGGGAGTGCAAAGTCACTCGTGCTTCAGGTATCGCAAATCGGGAGGGAACGACCTACTGTCACAACTGACAGGTCGATATGTCGTACGAGCGTAAAGAGATGTTCCTGCTTATTCCCTTCCGATGATCCACTGATAGTAGGCGTTTTCAGGGTCAGTCGTCACGACGCTTCGAATCGCCTGCTCCCATCGATTACGATCCCCAGCATAGGCAGCGAGCCCCGCGGCGTAAAAGTCGAAGAGCGCCGCCTGCTTTCGATGAATCTCGGCGGTTAGTTCACCATCCACACCGCTTGCAGGAACTTCTGTTTTCAGGTCAAGCAAATCAGGTAACACGCGCGTGATCTCGTCCTGACGCACCCAGGGCCCGTATTCGATGCGTGGGTGATCATCCGTCACCGGGCGTGCATCGCTTGCAAAATGTTCCAGGCCAGCTCGATCTGTAATCCATGTGGCAAGTACGGCAGCAGGAGAATCGATGCCGACGCCCTTCATGCTGGCTACAACGCTTTCTGGTGCGAAACGTTCCTGCAATGTGCGGACGTCTATGCGAATTGGCTGCGGCGAACCTACGAGCAACATCTCATGCAGTTCTGTCGTCCAGAGTGTTGCATAAGGGAATGCATTCAGAAAGCTGCGCACCAGTTCACGCGTCTGTTGCTCGTTCTGTGTGGCGATGGGAAGCCACTGTGCAAGGATTCCATTCTGATTGAGCCGGGTCTTTGCTAACTCATAAAACTCAAATGAGTAGAGATTAGCCACTCCCTGTGCAGAGGGTGGCGGCGGCTCTAGCGTGATCACGTCGTAAGACTGATCGCTACGGATCAATTCCTGACGGCCGTCGCGCACGCGGATACTCAGTCTGTTATCGTCCGACGCGTTGTAGTTCTCTGGGAACATCTTTCCAGCACGCACTATGGATGGTAAAAGCTCGGCACACACGCGCGTCGTCAGGCCGGGGTAGCGCAGTGTTTCTCCTGCCGTAATGCCCGTGCCAAATCCTACGACCATGATCGACTTCGGTTCGCCACTGTGGATTAACAGTGGAATCATGGTCTGCAAACGCATGTAGCGCATAGATGGCATAGCATCGCCGGAGTTCGATACGCCCTGCACAAACAGACGTCGGAATACATTGTCTTTTGAGCGCTGTTGGGCAACTGCAACCGTAGCGCCGCGTCCCTCTTCATAGAAGATCAGGGCACCGCCGCCTCTCGTAACGAGGAGCAAATTCGCGAGGCGGTCGGCGGGCGTCATGGCGGCTGCGAACATTGTCGATAGAGCGGTAACGACGACAAACAACTTCATCCAACGATGCGTTGCAAAAACTGTTGCGGCAACACCAATTGCTCCAGCACCGATCGTAAGGAGAGCAAGGGTTCTCACAATGCCCAGTGTCGGAATCATCACGAAGCCCGTGATCATGGTTCCTACGATTCCCGCCGCGGTGTTTGCGCTCAACGCATTGCCCACGGACCGGCCCTCACCGAACCTTCCGGCGACTAGTCGTAATGCGACGGGAAACGCTGCTCCCAACAATAGAGTGGGAAGAAACACCAGTCCGATGCCTGCAGTGGCGAAGCTTGTGTACATGCGTAAGGCATCGCTTCCCGTGCCTTTCAGGACAACCTCACCAATCCACATCTGTGTAGATACTGTCCACCGGCCCATCATGGAAAACTCCAACATGGAGATCAGGCCTGCGCCACTTATGAGCAGACCGAACATTCCCCATGAATCCATCCCACGCTTCACCAAACGAGAGCCGAACCATGCACCAAGTGCAAGGCCTGAAAGATACACCGCGAGCACAATGGAAAAGGCAAATGCACGCGTACTGACGAATTGTCCAATGGCCTGTGACCAGACAACTTCATACCCGAGTGCGACCGCGCCTGCGAGTGCGTACAAGGCGAGCGGAAGGTGCGATGCGATGCCAGAGGGAACATGGCGTTTTTCCGCCACAGATGTTTTCTCGTCCTCATGCTCAATTTGCGTTCGTTGTTGCCACATCACTGCACACGCAATGAGATTGAGAAGCGCCGCGACGAGTGCAGTTCCCCGAATGCCGATCCAAGGAATAAGAACGAAACTTGCGATCAGAACGCCGACGATACCGCCTGCGGTGTTGGCGGTATAGAGGAAACCACCATCCACAGCGACACGATGAGACTGCGGTTTCAATGCACGTACAGCGACAGGGAGTGTTCCTCCCATGAGCAATGCCGGAATACTCACAACGATAAAGGGAAAAACAAGTGCCAGTAGTCCCACATGGTCCTGCAGCTTCGCATACATCACGGACATTGACGGCAATAGAAGAGTGACGGCTACTGCAGTTACAGCTATGCCAGTTTCGAGGATTGCATAAAGGCGAGCAGGAGAAACAACACGATCGACAATGCGTCCAAAGAGCGCGCTTCCACCTGCGATGCCTGCGAAGAACGCCGAAATCGCAAGTGTGATCGCATAGACTTCGACGCCAACCACCAAAGAAAGTTCCCGTGCCCACAGAATTTGAAAGATGAGTGCAGAGACGCCAGAGAACGTGAGTGCGACGATGAGCCTGGCGCGCCTCGAATGGAGTGCTGAAATCGAGTTCGTTGTTTCTTCTTGTTTAGCAATCATCGTTGCAGCCGGCATGTACTCTCCCTGTGAAAAAATTGGCCGGACAAACCGACGATTGCGATTTATCCGGCCATGAAGAGGACCACGTACTATGTAGCGTTTATTACTTGCAGACTATTTCTTCTGCGCTGCAGCCTGCCTGGCGGCCTTCACAATGATTTCGGGATCAATTGTGAAGCTGGCTGGAGGCTGGCTTGGCGGATACTCTTTGAAAGTTTCCACAAACTCGCCCGCAGCCATTTGTCCCTGAATTGCGAGATAAGCATTGTGGACTTGCCAATCGTTGTATTGGTCCGAAGACATATCCGCGCGTTCGTAAGGATCCATACGTAGGTTGTAAATTTTAGGAATGCGAAGACAGACAAGCGGGTTTGACCACACCTCATATCCGCCTGGCCTTCTCTGTTCACAGAACACGTACTTCCAGTTGTTCACGCGCACGCCTACTAGGACGCCATCGTCATCGAAATAGAAGAAGTTTTTGCGAGGCGAGTGCTCTTCTTTTCCTTCGAGGTACGGGAGGATGTTGTAACCATCCAGATGGACCTTGTGGGCCATACCGCCCGGGCCAGTTCCTTTTAGCAACTGCTGCGTGATATTGGGATTTCCTGCGGCCGCGACCAGGGTTGGGAACCAATCGAGGCCAGAGACAATCTCGTTTGACCACTGATCTGCCTTGATGTGTCCAGGCCAGCGAATAACGGCCGGAACACGGAATGCCCCTTCATAGTTGGAATCTTTCTCATTGCGGAAGGGTGTCATGGCAGCGTCGGGCCATGTAAACATATTCGGACCGTTATCGGTGGTAAACAGAACAATGGTGTTGTCTTTGATGCCAAGATCATCCACCTTCTTCAACAACTTGCCGACGTTCTGATCCATCTCCCACATACCATCGGCATATTCGTAGCCTTTCCCAAGGCCCGCTTTGCCGATATATTCCGGGCGCACATGCGTGAAGATGTGCATGCGTGTGAAGTTCATCCATGTGAAGAACGGCTTGCCCGCCTTCACTTGCTTATCCATGAAGTCCATCGCAGAGCCCGTTGTTTCATCATCGATGGTTTCCATGCGCTTAATGTTCAGCGGACCGGTGTCTTCGACTTTTCCGTCTGCGTAGCTGTGTAGAACACCGCGCGGGTTATATACCTTCAAGAAGGTCGGATCATCCGTTGGCCAATAAGGCATCTCCGGTTCCTGTTCGGCGTTCAAGTGATAGAGATTGCCGAAGAATTCGTCGAAACCGTGGTTGGTGGGAAGATACTCATCGCGATCGCCGAGGTGGTTCTTTCCGAACTGTCCTGTAGCGTAGCCAAGAGGTTTCAAGGCTTCTGCAATGGTGATGTCGCGTTTCTGGATACCTACAGGTGCGCCCGGGACACCCACCTTTGAAAGACCCGTGCGGACCGGGGATTGCCCTGTGATGAAAGAAGAACGGCCGGCGGTGCAGCTATTCTCGGCGTAGTAATCAGTGAACGTCATGCCCTGCTCACCAATACTGTCTATGTTTGGCGTCTTGTAACCCATCACACCATGCGTATAGCGACTAACGTTCGCCTGCCCTACGTCATCGCCAAAGATGACAAGGATGTTCGGCTTACTGGCTTCCGCACTGGCATCCCTAGCCCAGCCCCCGACCAGCGCCACCATCCCGAGCATGCCGCACGTCCACCGCAGCATTTTCGTCTTTGAAAGCATCGCACGTCTCCTTTTCACGAGTTCCACTCTGCACACGCGAATCGCTGGGCAGCGACCGGGAGCGCACTGTGCGGCAATCATAGGAGTGAGCACAACGCCAATCACACTGTCAGTTCGGACAGTGGGCACCACATGCTCTTACACGCACAATGAGGAACCATGAAGCGCTTCTAACAGAAAGCTTCAAGAGAGGCTTCTCTCTCATGGAAAGTAACTGCACTGGCCGAGGAATACTCGGGATTGGAGAGTATTTTGTCTCCTCATGACACCATTATTGGTCTCAGCAAGGATATCGGCCGGACCGTACTTGGCCAGGAAGCCATGATCGAACGGCTCTTGATTGGGCTGCTGGCGAACGGCAACCTTTTAGTGGAAGGCCTTCCCGGCCTCGCAAAGACACGCGCTATCAAGAAGCTCTCCACATTTCTTGATGCTGGTCTATCTCGTATCCAGTTCACACCTGATCTATTGCCTTCAGATATCACGGGGTCAGAGATCTATTACACAGCAGAAGGCAAAGGTGAATTTCGTTTTCAATCCGGCCCTGTCTTCAACAACCTTGTACTCGCAGACGAAATCAATCGAGCTCCCGCAAAGGTTCAGGCTGCGCTTCTGGAAGCGATGGAAGAGCGCCAGGTGACTGTTGCGGGAACAACGCATCCATTACCTCTCCTATTTCTCGTCATGGCGACGCAGAATCCCATCGAACAGGAGGGCACTTATCCGCTACCGGAAGCGCAACTCGATCGCTTTCTGATGCATGTGTATGTGGATTATCCGGCAGAAGCATCGGAACGGGACATAATGCGTCTGGTACGTGATGAAGAACAGATGGACAGCAGTGCCGTACATACAACTGCTGCTGAGCAGCAGAAAGTGGCTCAACAAACTATCTTCGACGCGCGGCGCGAAATTCACGCGATCCATATGGCAGACGCCGTGGAGAACTACATTGTGAGCCTTGTGCAAGCCACGCGAACGCCCGAACGTTATGACAAAGATCTGCGCAAATGGATACAGATAGGTGCCAGTCCTCGAGGAACGATCGGATTGGACAAATGTTCTCGTGCCTATGCGTGGCTTAAGGGACACGATTACGTTCGCCCCGATGACGTGCAAGCCATTGCACATGATGTTCTGCGTCATCGCATTCTTCTGAGCTATGACGCGCAAGCAGAAGGCATCACTGCCAATGTGGTCATCGACAAAGTAGTGCAACTAGTAGCGGTTGCTTAAGAGACGTGTATGGGCGCATATGCGGAACTCGACTCCCTCATCGCGTTAGAGTTTCGCGCGCGCGGCTTCTCATTGCGTCACAACCAGCCCGTTCGCAGTCTTCTTTTCGGCCGTCGCACATCGCATATTCGCGGGCGTGGCCTGGATTTTGAAGAGCTTCGTAACTACGTACCTGGCGACGATGTTCGCTCGATCGACTGGCACGTCACCGCACGTACACAGAAACCCTATGTTCGGGTGTATTCCGAAGAGCGGGATCGTCCCACACTGGTTCTGGTGGATCAACGCATCAATATGTTCTTTGGCAGTAGCCGAAGCATGAAGTCTGTTGTGGCCGCAGAAGTGGCTGCGCTGCTTGCATGGCGTGTCTTCTCACAGGGCGATCGGATCGGTGCGTATGTTTTCAACGACTCAGTAAGCGAGCAGATTCCCATGCGACGCAGTCGGGCCACAGTGCTCCGCATACTGGATCGCGTTGTCGACCTCAACCAGAAACTGCACAGTACCCAGACCCAACCAGCTGCGCCCCAGAAGCTGAATGAGATGTTGGAGAAGACGGCGCGGCTACGACCTCGTGATGCATTAATTCTCATTGCCAGCGACTTCGATGGTGCGGACGCAAAGACGCGCGAGCTCCTGCTTCACCTCTCTCAATCGAACGATGTGGTCTGCTGCCTCGTCTACGATCCGCTGTCGCTCGCTCCAACAATTCATAGCCGCTTCGTTGTTTCGAATGCAACGCTGCAAATCGAACTCCACCTGGAGAAGCAGAACGTCCGAGATGACCTGCATAGGGCACTGGAAGGCCGTTTAAATGAAGTCTTGTCCTGGCAGCATGAGTTGAATATTCCGGTTCTCCCACTATCCACGAGCGAAGATGTGTCACAACAAATCTGTCATCTGTTGGGAAATGTTGAGATACACCGGAGGCGCCTATGAGCGCACCGCTGGAACAACTGCATGACTTTTATCAACCACCGCCGCCGTCGTGGCACCCGCAAACAGCGGGTTCTTACGTAAGTCTTTCCATCATGGTGGTTCTTCTGGTCGCCCTGATTGCATTCTTCTGGCATCGCTGGACAAGAAATCGTTATCGCCGCGAAGCGCTGCGCGAACTTCCACATACAGATGTCCACCACATCTCGGAACTGCTGAAACGTACCGCGCTCTCCGCATGGCCTCGCACAGACGTTGCATCGTTGACCGGACCGGCATGGCTGGCCTTTCTGAATTCGTCTGCGAAGCAAACACTTTTCGATACTGCAGACGCAAAACAGCTTGAAACGATGGCATTCTCCGACGCTGAACCTTCTTGTGAGAATGAATCCGCCTTGAGGAGTGCCGCTTCCGTGTGGATCAAACACCACGCTGCGATGCGAAAGGAGGAAAAGCATGTACAGGCTTGAGCATCCGTGGCTGCTTGCGATCCTTCCTCTTCCTCTTGTTTTGTATTGGTTACTTCCGCCTTACCGTGAAGAGCAGGACTCGTTACGGATCACCTTCTTTGATTTCGTGACTTCTTCTCTCGGGTTGACACCGCAACATCAAGCGGTGATCTTACGGACCAACTGGCTGGAAAAGATTGTTAGCGTGCTTAGTTGGAGCTTGATCGTTGTAGCCCTTGCTCGACCACAGTACATTGAGCCGCCGATTCAAAAGATCGAACCTGGCCGCGATCTGATGCTCGCGCTTGATATCTCACAGTCGATGGAGACACGCGACTTCCGTACCGCGGACGGAAAGCGTATGCGCCGAGTGGACGCCGTGAAACAAGTGGTAGCTGACTTCATTCGCCGCAGAAAGCATGACCAGATTGGGTTAATCGTCTTCGGGCAGACGGCGTACCCAGTCGCTCCTTTCACTCTGGATCATGAAGCTTGCCAACAGATGCTGGCACAGATTGATGCAGGAATGGCGGGACCGCAAACCATGATTGGTGATGCGATTGGCCTTGCCATC
This sequence comes from Terriglobus roseus, assembly GCF_900102185.1. Lineage (NCBI taxonomy): Bacteria > Pseudomonadati > Acidobacteriota > Terriglobia > Terriglobales > Acidobacteriaceae > Terriglobus > Terriglobus roseus. The sequence goes on from NZ_LT629690.1 coordinate 2,830,660, forward strand.
AAACAGTTCAACGCAAGTGATGCGAAGCAACGCGTTTTAATTCTGCTGACCGACGGAAACGATACGGGGAGCCGCATGCCGCCGCGGCGTGCGGCCGAGATTGCTAAAGAGAATCATATTGTGATCCATGCTGTTGGCCTCGGCGATCCACATGCAACCGGCGAAGACAAGATGGATTATGCCGCGTTGGAACAGATAGCGAACTCGACCGGCGGCAAGGTATTTCATGGTGAAAACCGGACGGAGTTAGAGAGTGCTTATCGCGAACTGGATAAGATCACTCCGCAAAATTTCAAGACGCTAAGCTATCAACCGCGCCGTGAACTGGCCATGATTCCGATCGGTGCAGCTCTCCTACTCACTGTGGGATACAACCTGCTGATGCTTCTCATCGGGATGGGAATGAGTCTGTGGAATCGGCAGGCGAAGAAAGCAACGGACACGCAGACACCTGAGATCGCTATGTTGAAGGTGCGACTATGAGTCTGCGTGAATGGTGGCAGTTGCTTCATTTCTTAAGGCCGCATTGGCTGTGGATGATACTGGCCATCCCTGTCTTCTATGCTTCGCTCTTCGTTCGAGAGAACGCGCGTCGACCGTGGCAGGGGTTGATTGAGCCGGCGCTCCTGGATCATCTGATGGTTCCACGCAAGCATCGCTGGCGCTTTCGTCCGGTGCATCTGCTCTCACTGCTGATTGCTCTTGGATCGATTGCTGCCGCAGGCCCGACATGGCGACGCGAACAACCTCCTTTCGCAGAGGACAAGGCACCACTCGTAATTGCACTTGACCTATCAACGACGATGAATGCTGTTGATCTGAGCCCTACACGGCTGGAACGCGTAAAGCTGAAGCTACGCGATCTAATTCATCGGCGCGATGGAGGTCGTACTGCATTGTTCGTTTATGCGGAAAACGCATACATGGTACTTCCCTTCACCACGGATGAATCCTTGTTTGACGTTTATCTGGACACGCTCAGGACAAATCTGATGCCTCATGAAGGCAAGGATTCAGTCAAGGCGTTGCAAACGATGGAGGGCTTTCTGAAAGACGAAACCGTACCTGGCACAATTCTCTTTGTTACAGATGGGATCGAACCAAGCGCATTGCCGTCCTTTCAACGGTTCACAGCTAAACAAGACCAATCCGATGAAATCCTGGTTCTTGGCGTGGGTACATCCGAAGGTGGGCCTGTTCAGGATGGCCCTTCACATTTTCTGGAAGATCGCAGTGGGCGACGTGTGTTCTCGAAGCTGGATGTCGCTGCTCTGCGTGCGCTAAGTCACGATGGCATCGATGCAAGTACCCTGACACCTGACGACGATGACATCAAGTGGATTCAACATCACACGCAGCATCACATGGAGTTGCTGGAAAACAGAGACACGCGAACACGATGGATCGACGAAGGATATCTGGTTGCCATACCCCTTGCTGTTCTTAGTGCTTTCTGGTTTCGCAAGGGGTGGACGATCCGGTGGACCGCAGCACTGCTTGCGTTTGGTCTACTGCTGCCACCTTCTGGTTTTGCTATGGAAGGAGCCGATAGATCGTCACATTTTTCGTGGATGGATATCTGGATGACGCCCAACCAACAGGGGCGCTATTACTTCCAGAAGAAGGAATACAAGAAAGCCGCGGAGCGATTCGAAGACCCCATGTGGCGTGGCCTTGCACTCGCGCGTATGGGAGATTACGACGCAGCACTGAATGCGTTTGCGCTCAGTGATAGTGCAGAGGCCTGGTTCAACCAGGGAGACGCGCTAGCGCACAGTGGCAAATACCCAGCATCTGTTGAAGCGTTTCGCCAGGCATTGTTGCGACGTCCAGATTGGAAGGAAGCGGAAGATAATCTGATCTTTATACAGTCGCTGATTCCAAAACCCAAAGAGCAAAAGAAAGAAAAGAAGGAACAGACGGAGGAGTCTCCCAATTTACCTCCGGATCAGGTCCGCTTTGACGATAAGGGAAAAGAAGGAAAGAAGGCGCGGACCAACATCAAGCCGGTCACTACAGCAGACATATGGATGCGCAATATTCAGACGTCGCCCGCTAATTTCCTGCGTAGACGGTTTGCCATGCAGGACGCAAGGGAGCGCCGCCCATGAAACGGCTCCTCTATATCCTCTTCATGCTTTCGACATTGCATGGAGCAGCGCAATCGCCTGTGGTGCGTGCTCACTTCGAGCCTTCGCAAAATATTATGGTCGGACAGCCGGTGAAGTTAATCGTTTCTGTTTTCGTTCCGAATTACTTCACCGGATCCCCGGATTTTCCCGAATTTGAAATGGAGAATGCGGTAGTGGTCATGCCGCAGGATCGGCCAGAGAATTCAAACACACAGATCGGCGATGCAAAGTATTTTGGAATCACCCAAACGTATGTGGTCTATCCGCAACAGGCGGGCGATTTCCATCTTCCCATCATCAAGCTATCTGTGCCCTACGCGAAAACGCCGCCTCAGACCACGAAGGCACAGGTTACGGTTCCTACGCTCAGTTTTCATGCAGATGTCCCTTCTGCTGCTCGTGGCCTCGCTTACTTTCTACCTACTACGCAATTGACCATCACGGAGAAGTGGTCTCCTTCTCTGAAGAAGGTTCAGGCTGGCGACACGATTGAGCGCACCGTTACGATCACCGCGAGCAAGATGCAGGCCATGTTGATTCCTCCGCTGCAGCTTGGTGCACCAGATGGTCTTCGCATTTACAGCAGCGAACCTATCGTGCACGATCAGAAAACGCCGCGTGGTGATTTTATCTATGGTCAACGCGTTGAAACAGCCAAATACTACGTTGAGAAAGCAGGCGCATACACGCTGCCCTCGATCGAGTTGCAATGGTGGAATCTCAATACACATCGTCTTGCAACTGCATCGTTACCGTCGATATCCTTCCAGGCGGCGGCTAATCCCGCGCTGACCGCAGAGCTTCCACCGCCGCAGCCAAATGAGCAGACCACACAAACGCCAAAGAAGAAGACCAGCATCCATTGGCGCCGCATTGCGTTGGTCAGTTTGCAAGCAATCCTCTGCTTGGCCGTTATTTACTTCTTTTACCAAATGGTTCGCGCCATGCGACCTCGCGCTGACGCCGCTTGGAAGAAACGGCAACAATCCGAGGCAGCTTTCTTTCGCCGGTTAGTCCACGCGGCAAAGAAAGGCGACGCGCTATTGAGCTACACGTATCTCTTACAGTGGTTCGCTCGCGTGTATCCTGGCCAGTCTGTCAGCGACATTGTGAACCTACGTGCTCAACCAAATCTACAGGCGCAGATTTCAGACCTTACTGATTTTCTGTACGCACAGATAGGTTCGCGCCAATGGACTGGTCGGACATTTGTGAAAGAACTTGAACATTTTCGGATGACGAACGTTCTCAGAAAGACGCGAGCGCGGAGACATGATGGCTCTCTCGTTGAGCTGAATCCCTACAGTTGAACAGCCGTTAGTCGGCTCACTGATATGAAAACCTCGGCATGCGGAAAGCCGCTCGACCTGTACGTTATGACAGTGTTTGCGCATGGCGGTACGGCTTTATCGTCACTCTCTACAGGGCGCGGAGGTTTCGTTACGTCCGCGTGGAGGATAAGTATGCGACACGCCGGCTTTGTGGTTCCGCCGCTGATCGTTTCACTTTGCGCGCTTCAGACCATGGCTGCGGTAGCACCAACTCTTTCTTATGCTCAGACGGCCGCCGCACCGGCGCAAACTCAAACGACAACGATGCCGACACAGGATCAGTTGAACAAGCTGATGTCGCCCATAGCGTTGTATCCCGATCAGTTGCTTTCGCAAATCTGCAACGCCGCCAGTGACCCCCAGCAGATCGTCAACGTGGACAACTGGATTCATCAGCAAAAAGGTTTGACAGGTGAAGCACTGAGCAACGCAGCGCAACAGCAGAATTTTGATCCCGCGTTTATCGCTCTTGTTAACTTTCCACAGGTACTTGATCAAATGGCGCAGCATGTTAATGACTACGCGCAGATCGGGTATGCCTACCAAGCCAATCAGAAGATGGTTCAGGACACCATTCAGTCTCTTCGCAAACAGGCACAAAAGGCCGGCAACTTAAAGACGAACGCGCAACAGAAGGTCGAGGTTCAAACCACATCTGGACAACAGACAATCGTCATTGAACCTGCTAATCCGCAGGTAGTGTATGTCCCGCAATACAATCCCACGGTTGTCTACGCGGCGCCTCCTCCGGGTCCCAGCACAGGAGCGGTCGTTGCCACTGCGGTCATTAGTTTTGGCGCTGGAATCGCTCTTGGCGCATGGATGAACAACAGCTATCCGTGGGGATGGGGAGGTTGGGGTTGGTCTTGGGGACATCCACCACCGCCACCACCTTTCCGTCCACCTCCGCCACATTGGGGGCCTCCCGGCCCCGGACCTGGACCACGTCCTTACGGCCCTGGTGGCGGTGGATACGGTCCTCGTCTCAACGGAGGTGGCGGCTATCGACCACCGCCGCCGAATGGTGGTGGCGGACATAATGGCGGTGGACCTCCTCCCAATGGTGGAGGTGGACACAATGGTGGCGGGCCTCCGCCCAACGGTGGTGGCGGTCATAATGGTGGACCACCGAATGGAAATGGTGGTCGTGCAACTCCTCCTAATGGCGGAGGACAGAACCGATACGGGGCGTTACAAAGTCCACAACGTACTGGTTCTGCGCCTCAGGCCATGTCTCACTCGGGCTATCAACAACCTCGCAACGATATGGGCGGGGCATTCCATCCTGGAAATGGCGGTACTACACGTCAGGCACAGTCTCGCGGAGCGCGAAGCTTCGGTGGATTCCACGGTGGCGGCGGACGTGGTGGCGGTGGCGGACGACGCGGTGGGGGTCGCAGATGAACATGCATTGCAAAACTTTCTTAGTCTCGCGGATCGCCAAGGTTGCCATCATGACAACTTTGGCTTCTCCACTCTCCATGCTGGCGCAAGATCACGAAAAAACCTTCCCATCGCCACAAGCCGCTACCGATGCGATCGTCCTTGCTTTAAGAACCAACAACACGAAATCACTCACGGAACTGCTTGGTCCAGAGGGACGCAGTCTACTGAACTCGGGTGATGCGGGATCAGACAAGGCCGATATACAGGCCTTTCTGGATGCTTATGACAACCATCACGGAATCATGGAAGGACCGGGTGGCATCCGGATTCTCGTCGTTGGTCCCACGCAATGGCCAGCTCCCATTCCTCTTCGCAAAAGCGCTTCAGGATGGTATTTCGACTCGGCAGCCGGCAAGCAGAACTTGCTGTTTCGTCGTGTGGGACGCAATGAATTCGACGCCATGAAGGCCTCTCAACAACTCGTGAAGCTGCAGCGTACCTATGCCCTGACGGCGCATGATGGAGTACCAGCCGGAACCTATGCTGCACACTTTTGGAGCCGGCCAGGCTTCCATGACGGTCTCTACTGGAACGCCAAGGGGGATGACACCGAAAGCCCTGCAGGGCCGCTACTCGCTGCTGCGTCCGATCAGGGTTACGGCATCGTTCGACCGACCGGATCGAAGCCAACACCCTATGGTGGCTACTACTACAAAATCCTCACTACGCAAGGACCACATGCTACGGGTGGCGCGCGTAATTACTTCACGAACGGCGCGTTAACCAAGGGATTCGCAATCCTAGCTTATCCGGCAGGATACAAGTCCAGCGGCGTGATGACGTTCATGACGGATTCTCACGGTCGCGTTTATGAAAAGGATCTTGGGCCAGATACCTCTAAGATTGCTCCTTCACTTACAAGCTTTGACCCGGATCCTTCGTGGAACCTGGTGCAACCATAACCGAACCTTCACTTCAAGGATGATTTCCATGAAGACCATGCTCGCGCGTACCCTGTTGCTGTTTGCACTCTCCTCCACGGTTGCTGCTTCTGCGCAGAAAACCAGCGTGGATTACGATCATTCCACCAACTTCAGTTCCTATCACACCTACAGCTGGGGACAAGTCAAGACCGTCGACTCCATCTGGGCTGACCGCATAAAGAATTCCGTCGATCAACAACTCCAGGCAAAAGGCTGGACAAAGGTTGCTGACGGTGGTGACGTTGCCGTTGCCGCGCTCGGACAGGCGCGCAATCAACAGGAGGAACAGACGTTCTACTCTGGTGGCGGATGGGGCTGGGGTCCGGGCGTTGCCACAACGTCCACCTACAACACACGGCAGGGGACGCTAGTTATAGCGATGTTTGATACCAAGACAAAGAAACTTATCTGGCGCGGTGTAAGTGATGGTGATCTATCAGGAAAGCCCGAGAAAAACATCGATAAGTTGAATAAGTCAATCGCCAAGTTCTTCAAAGTATTTCCACCTTCAAAGTAACCGCGATCTGCGGCTTATCGTCTCCCTCTAATAGCCAACGGACAAGCAGCGCTCTTCATGCTCTGCTTGTCCGTTTTCGCGTTGAATCTCAGACAGGTAACCTTAAGCGGCTTCCAATCGCCTTAAGAAGCTACACCATTGCGCCGAGTTCCATCTTCGAATGAAGCCCCTCGGGAATGGAAGCCCATATCTCTGTGCCGCGGCCTTTCATGGAATGAATTCGAAATTCTCCATTCAGCAGCTTGACTCTCTCCGTCATGCTGATCAAGCCAAGTCCAGCCTTAGCCACTCCAGTATCAAATCCACTCCCCGTATCCTGAATGGACATGTAATAGGTTGCACCCAGCTTGGTGACGATGACGCATACTTTGTCTGCGTTGGCGTGATGGAGAGCATTGTTCAGTGCCTCTTGAGCTACGCGATAGAGACAGAGAGCAATGTCTTCCGCTACTGGATCGGCAAACTCATCGATATGTAGATCCACATGAAATGAGGGACGCCCGAAGTCTCTGCACATTGCCTTCATCGCTGGTACCAAACCAAGGTGCTGCAACTTGTAGGAATGAAGATTGTGCGACATCTCGTGCAGATCCGTGCAGAGAGTGTCTAGTTCATCGTGAATGTGTTTTAACTGCCCTGAGCAAGTATCCGACAGTGCTTGCAGAGGGTCGTCCGACAGCGAAGCAATCTGACTGGTTACAAGGGAAAGCCGCTGCCCGATGTCATCATGTAGTTCGCGCGACAGACGTTTCCGTTCATCTTCTTGGGAACGCAGCAACTGTGCTGTAAGTACGCGAATCTCGCCCTTACGTTGCTCGAGCTCTCTTTCCCCACCCTCTACTGCCGAAATTGTCTTCAACGCAACAAGCTGACGGCTACCAAGTCCTTCCATCGTCGTAACAACAACATTTGCTAGCAGCGTTGATCCGTCTTTGCGCATTAACATTTGGTCGTGCGGAGAACCAACTTGGATATCGCTCTTCTTCTTACGAACTACTCCCGCGCGATGCCCTGCAAATAGGTCGTCGTACTGCATCGCCCATAACTCTTGCAACGAATATCCAAGTACATTTTCAAAATGTGAATTTGCAGAAATAAACCGCCCAGAGGCATTCAGCATGGCGAGAGGAAATGGAACCGAGGACAGAAGCAGTTCTGCTGCATAAGTTGAGGAATGAGCCATCTCAGCCAACCGACGAGCCTGCTCCCCGTGAACCATGAGGTCAAGCAAAAGCTTGGCCTGAGCAGCGAAATCTGCAGACCAAACAATCTCTTCATGGTGGGAAGCAAGGATAAGAACGGTCTGACCGAATCCATCCTGGCTGTGAGGGAAGACCATCATTGAGTTGATTGCAGAGGCCGGAACACATTCGCCGGAGTCAATAGCCGGAATGGCATGTTTACGTTGCCAGAATGCTGGCATTCCCGAGCCAGCCTTCTCCAGAAGGCTATGCAGATCGTTGGAACTTCCATTTAAGAAACGTAACAAGACAGACTTCGACGAGGACGGATATACCGGCGCTAGGCGGCCGCCATCCAGAAGATACATCCATGCCACGTATTCACAGTTGTGGAGGCGGGCGAAAGCATCAATGCCCTTTCGGACGGGGTCATATGCATCCTGACTGTAAGCCTGTGAGTGATTGGTTAACTTATGTAACCCATGGCTTGTTTGCTTCGGTGACCATGGAACAAATGACCTATGGCTGGAATATACCTTTGCAGACTTGTCCATAAATCCTCGATTCGTGTACACGCCAAATAGGCGTGTAACCCCGGAGGGCTTCACTGGGAGGACATCAGACCATCAGAGTTTCAATGCTTGACAAGAATATGGAGCTGCCGAATCGCATATTGGGAATCGGACACTTCTAATCGTTCCGCGTTTCCATACATATGCTTTCGCGAATAGCCTACATGAAAGTGCTTCCAGTTGCGTATGAAATTAGAGTACGAACGCCTGTCAAATCTAACAGGTGAGTGATATATCAGAATGTCACGGAAAACGGTGAGATATCAGGAGTTATTCGTTCTATATAGAACAATAAAATTCGCCGCTGGCAGCAGATTCTAGTGCTTGAACTAAGTCGCTGGCGAGTTTCTTCTTCAGAACATATCCATTTCCAATTTGCTTTGCGATGGCTATGTAATCGTCATCCTGAATTAGTGTCAGAAAGATAACTTTTGTTGGAGAGTCGGCTTTTCGCATTTGCCGAGCCACCGTCAAGCCATCCATCCGCGGCATGGAGATATCCAGGATGGCAAAATCGGGACGCAGCTGAAGAGCGTGTTCCAGAGCCTCAGCACCATCGCCTGCCGTTGCCACGATGTCGTAGGTGTCTGACAGCATGGCGCGTACGCGCGCGGTCACGCTCGCGTCATCGTCCGCACATAGCAACGTCGCTCGATGCAAAGATTCTTGCACGCTGTTCCTGCCTCCGCATTCCCATCCTGCTTTGATGAACGACCATGTGTAACTGTGCACAAAGACAGTACGCACACTGCGAATCGCGCAGATTGTACAAATGCGAGAAATTTTTGGATGCACTGAAGCATAACCGACTCTAGCGTCGTCGCGAAAGCGTTAGTTTCGATCTCGAATTTCCGGGGCGCTTTCGGTGTCTGGGCGGGTTTTCCCATCCGAGGTGCGTTGAGGGGTCTTGAAGATCCAGGCCCAGGCCAGAGCAATGGCCGAGAGCGAAACCAGAAGCGACGCCCATATGAATGACACGTAATCACCCAGAACTCCCACGCCTGGCACACCGGGCTGCGTGTTGCGAAGCGCCGGAAGCCCGAAAATGAGGGAGATGGACAGCGAAAGAGGCAGCAGATCAAACTGCGCCCCGGGACGCGTCGCTTTAATGGCCATGGCTGTAATGCTGACAGCCAACCCCATCATGGTGACCATAATCACAACAGACGAAAAGATGACACTGTTGGCCCGCCTCGCAGCGATGTGAGTCTGTGTGAGCTTTTTCACATCGTCATGCGTTACGGTTCCCTTGAACTTGAATTGTGGGATGGAGGCGTCCACCCTCTCTCGAACAGGCAAAGGGACGCTCTGCTCCAGATCGCCAGCGCCAACCACGAGGCCGCCCGGCTCGGTGGGATCCACGAGAGGCTCAGGCCCAACAAAGGGCACTCCCAGGGGTGCACGCGCTACCTTCTTACTAACCAGAACGTCCAGATCTGCACGGTATATGTCTAAGGGATATTTGTTGTTATCCCCGACAAGATTAACCGCAGCATCAACCGGCTCGATTCGCTCTCCCTTTGCAAAGTGGATTGTCTGTTGCCCTGCCACGGAATTTAACAACAACGTCAAATCCTCCGCTGGCCGGTTGCGGTCGATGGCCAACGTTCCTCTCGGGCTCAGACGGATGCGTTCATAAAGCAACGCCTTCACTGGATCGATACCTGTAATACGGATGTCTAACTGGACATAATCATCGGCCGACGCTGCCTCTGTGAGAGCCAGCGCCCTCCTACTCTCCTCCGTCTGGCTGAACCAGAGCGAAATGAAATACATGGTGGCGATTCCCAGCAGAATCAAAGCTCGAACAGTCATACTCAGCCAATAGCGGGGCGTTTTCTTTGCTCTCGGCGCAGCGGGTATTGGAGCGCTCTCCAGCATTAGAACGCCTCACCAAGGCTGACGTAGGCAGCGTGGCTGCTATCGCCCCATGCGTAATCGAAGCGAAGATTGATGTGATTCCGCTTAGCCAGGATGAATCGCAGTCCGAGGCCCCCACCGGGCTCTGCCTCCGAATTGCTGAACCCGCCCCAGTCATGTGCCACTGCTCCAGCCCCCGCGAATGCTGTGGCTCCGATTCTCCAGAACAGCTCTCTACGGAACTCCATCTGTCCGACCAGCATGCGATCGTCACGGAACTGACCCACCTGATATCCGCGAATATCCTTCGACATGCCAAGTTCGCACACATCATAGAAAGGCGCACCATCGGTCACCATGCAGGAAGAAGCATGAATCGCAAGAACGTTCTTTTTTCCCAAAGAAAGATACTTGTTATACGCCAGTGTCAAATTCTGATAGGTCCGTTTACCACCCAACTGCGGTGCATAGAAATCAGCGAGCGTATCGAAGAGCGATCCCTTCGTTGGATAAAACGAACTATCGCTGGAGTCTCGTTGCAACCTGATTCCCAACGCTGCCGTACGAAGATCGATCGTGGACGGCAGCGGAACCGGAAGCTTGCTGGGATCCAATTTGGTCGAATTCAAACCAGCTGTACTGCCGATGATGTGATAACGCGGCCCCAGATACCAATCTCGATAGACACGCATTTTGGGTTCTATCAGGAACGCCTTCGACGTTTGTGAAAGCGGTATGCTTTGACCACCACTGCTGGTACCAACCCCAAAGTAGTTGTAGTTAAACTTGCCCCCACCGCCGCCGACAGTGATTCGGTATTTATCGTCGCGCAGATGGATCTGGCCACCCAAGCCTGCTGACCAACTTCCGGTCGCAGTAATAAAACCTGCTGCTCCTAATGAAGATGGTTCTGACTCTGGACCTCCATCAAGACGGACGGCATAGAGACCCCCCAGGCCTCCCCCATTTCCGATGGAAGGGTTCACCATAGGGATCGGTGCAATCGCGAACTCGCCATGATGTTTCTTCTTTTTCTGATCCTTCTTCTTCGAATCGTAAGAACCCAACCCAAGACTCGCTCCTTTGCTCTTGCTTCCTTGATCGATGTCCACATTCGTTCCGAACAAAATCGGAGCTTTATCACTTTGGGATTGAGGAGAGGCCGCAGGAGTGGCGTTTTGAGCGCTCAGCGAAGACGGCAATAGGGCGACTACAAACATCAGGCAGCTACGAATTCCTGTCATAGAGGGCGTCCCCTTTCTCACGGATCGCAGCAGTTGTTTATACGAGTGACAACCGGGGGCTGCTTTCTGCCACTCCACGCTGTCAACCTACCGGCACATGCAATCACGTGCCACTGGCAGATTTGCCAGACCTCCATCCACCGCTCTTCCCTTTAACGGAATGACCAGCCCACTGTGAATGAAGTACCCACGTTGTTCGCAGGCGCCGACACCACGGGACGATTGTCGTAGTTGTCGTAGAAGCTGCCTCGAACATAGAAGTCTTTGTAGAACTTGAAATAGACATCTTGATTCAGCGTCATTCTCACGCGACCGCCATCTGAGATGCTGGGATAAACCCACACTGTGGTATCGAAGTCGGTGGAGTCGAAACGAAATGTTGAATATTGCACAGCGAATGCCGAATCGACAGTGTTGGAGCGTGGCGATGTGGCTGCTGAGGAATCATTTTCAGTGGTGTAGGCAATGCCGCCAATCAAGGTTAGGTCTGTCTTGTTACTGATGATCGGGCGCATAGCAATCGCTGCACCAAGAGACGTTCTCAGATTGATCTTCTGCGCAGAACTAGAGAGAAAGTTCGCGATCCCGCCTTCAGCCCACCGTGTTCGTCGAAGCTGCACGAAGTATTCCGTTTTGATATCCGTCTCGCGTGTGTTGCTGGTCTCCAACTGGCTCGTAAATTGAGTGCTTGCAGTGATCCCTATGACGCGTTTTACCGTTTGTGAGAACAGATCTCCCTGCAGCGTTACCTGCTTCTGAGAGTTTGATTGGGCAAAGCTCATGCCTAAATCAATATCGCCGCGCCAACTGCGAAAAAATCTTGTATCGGTTTCCTGAATGTTTACGACCAATCCGTGTGGAATTGAAATGGACGTAACACCTTCCACAGTAAGCATGGAATCAGCAGCATCTTGATGCATCGTTCCACTAAATGTCTTACCGTTGTTATCGGTTATCACAAATAGTTGCTTTGAGCGAACCGTTGCAATACTTTTCCAATCCAAAACTACTGTCGAACTTGCGTTCGGTTGCTTGACAGTCAATTGTCCCTTCTCGAGGGAACGGATCTCGCAGGTGATGATGTCACCATTCTTCAAAGTAATGACGTCGTCCTTTTGCCTGTTCGAAGCAAAAGCGAAGGACGGCATCAACGTACAAACGAAGATAGTTATCCAAATCCAGCAGGCCGCACACGGTCGCCTATTAGCCCTTGGTTCAACACAACACATAGGCCTGCCGTGTCTGACAACATTGACGGCCACTGCTCCCTCCTACTAGATACGGCGACCTTGGGACCGCGTTGAACATACGAGCGCAGCAACATCACATTGCAATTTGGCCTTAGTCACTACTGCCAGTTCTTACAGGTGCAACTCCTTACGTGAGTGCTATGCTCAGTGGTCAAGTAACAGGCAGTCCAAACATGGAAGCCGAAGAACGAGAGCGCCGCTCGTATAGACGATCTCTGTTTCGTTTCCAACACATGTCGGCTGACAATCCGCCGTTTTCTCTGACGCGGTCATGCAGGCAAGAGCGAATGCGAATGATTTCGAGGTGGGAGAAAGGGGTACACCGTGGATCGGCCAGGAGTTCTGATTGCGGACGACCATATCCTCATCGCAGAAGCCTTACGAGCGCTTCTCGAACCGGACTACAAAGTTCTGGACCTTGTCCATGATGGCAAGAAACTGCTGTCACGTGCCGTGGAACTGAAACCGGAAATTGTGATTCTTGACCTTGGTATGCCGCTTCTAAATGGCATCGATGCTGGTCAACAACTGAAAAAGATGCTGCCGCGAACAAAGTTTGTTGTCGTCACCATGAATGAAGATCCGGACGTGGCCTCGGTGGCGCTGCACAACTGGGCTTCTGGCTATCTTCTGAAAAAGTCTGCAGGCACAGAATTGAAGCGCGCATTGGGTACCATACTTCGTGGAAAAACCTATGTCACACCTTCCATCGCACAACCACTGATGGATGAATTCATTCGCAATCCGAAACCGACTAAGGATAAAGAACTGACGCCGCGCCAACGTGAGGTGCTACAGCTTTTGGCCGAAGGGCGCTCCATGAAAGAGGCTGCGGCCATTCTCGATGTTGCGGTGCGCACGATTGCATTTCACAAATACAAGATCATGGAAGAGTTTGGTCTGAAGAGTAACGCGGAGCTAGTGCGTTTCGCGCTTCATGAACGCCTGGTTGCTGAAGATCCACGGTTTTCTTGAGCTACTTATAGATAGGAACAAGGGCATCGCGCCCATTTGTACGTTTCATATGCCCACTGCATCTTTTACCAGTATTGCTGTGAAGGACTCTCTCGATAGTGTGGGTGCACAAGAGGAGTTCGCTTCCGAGGAAGCAAATGGAGAGAGGCTCGTACATGAAAACAAATCGCGCACTTTTGCTACTTATTCTTGGCACCGTGCTTCCCGCGTTTGCCCAAAACAAAATCGATGATCGTCTTGGTACCTCAGCCGAAGTGCTGCGCCAGATGATCGCTCACCCGGATTCCATCCCGAAGACCTATCTGGATAAAGCCGTGTGCGTACTTGTCTTTCCAGCCGTGAAAAAAGTAGGCGTGGGTCTTGGCGTTACTTACGGTCGTGGAGTGCTCGTCTGCAGAACCGGAACAGACATGACCGGGGCCTGGTCGGCTCCTGCCATGTACAAGCTCGATGTAGGCAGTCTCGGCCTGCAACTGGGCCGCTCCGAGACGGACTACGTCATGCTTCTTGAAAATAAGAAGAGCGCTCTCAAGCTGCTTTCCGGCAAGCTGAAGCTGGGCGCCGACGCAAGCGCAGTCGCAGGCCCCAGCGGTGCTAAGGCCGTGGGAGCAAACGATACAAACTTCGACGTTCTGACATACACCCGCGCCAAGGGCGGCCTCTTCGCCGGAGCCTCTCTCGGTAGCGCATCGATGGCGACCGACGACGATGCGAACAAAGCCGTGTACGGCAAGGACATTTCTGCAACAGAAATCGTCCGCGAAGGCGGTGTAACTGTCACACCCGCTGGCAAGCCCATCGTCAAAGTCCTGAACACGGCTTCACCCAGTAGCCGATAACCTCACCACTCATGCAGCGCCAGTAGATTGGAGCCGATGCTCCAGCTGCTGGCGCTTTCCTCATTGCCGACAGCTCTGGCACTTTCCGTATGCCCTGCAGGCAAACATCAGGCTTCTGCGTGATTCCAGCCATGCGCCTATGCGGGTTTGCAACACCATTCCCTTTGATGCGATACTTGAACTCTCGCCCACAGACCAAAGTAGCGAGCGCCGGGATGGCGGAACTGGCAGACGCAGCGGACTCAAAATCCGCCGAGGGCAACCTCGTGGGGGTTCGACCCCCCCTCCCGGCACCAAGATAAGCTTCACAAAATGAATAGGTTGCGAATACCAAAGCCTCTCAGCCAGAGAGGCTTTTTCATGCTCAAAAACCGCTGGTGCCGGTTTTGGTGCCGGTTCGTACCTGATTTGCTACTTTGAATTAGGAGATGCCGAGATGCCCAGAAGAACGACCAAGAAGGAGCGCGGAGTCTTCGAAAAAGACCCCGGTTCGGAGATTTGGTGGATTCGGTACACCATCGACGGGCGCGAGCGCCGAGAGAAGGTGGGTCGGAAGAAGGACGCGAGCGACCTCTACAAGATTCGCAATGCGGATGCGCTGCGCGGGGTGAAGCTGCCCAGCAACATGAAGAGCCGAGGCGTGAAGTTCGAGGCGCTCGGGAAACACGCTCTTGAGTGGTACATCGAGCATGGCCGGAAGGACATTAAGAACTTTCGCATTCGGATGAACATCATCCTTAAAGATTTTGGTGAGCGTGTCGCAGACGAGATCAAACCCTCCGAGATCGACGCGTGGCTCAAGGAGCACGACTGGTCTCCCGCGACGAAGAACCGCTACAAGAACGTCTTTGGGACATGACGGGCGCAGACCGAGCTTGGGCAGCGCGCTACCAGGCAGGCGACATCCTTCACTACGTTCGTGGCAGTAAGGACAACGGAATCGAACCTGGCAGCTACGCGAAGGTGGTCAAGACCGAGCCTAAAGAGAACCTTATTACGGTTCAAAGGCGAGATGGAGTGGAGGTGACCTACGACCCTGAGCGGTTACGAGGCATCTCCGCCTACCGTGAGATTGACCGTGAGTTTTCCATTGCGGATAGGGTTCAACTCACAGCGCCGAGCCGCGACTTGCAGGTGGCTAATCGTGACCTCGGAACAATCAAGACCTTCGAGCCTGACGGGCGAATCACTCTGCGGATGGACAGTGGTAAAGATGTTACGTTCGACCCTAAAGAGATGAGGCATTTCGATCATGGGTATGCGGTCACCTCGCATAGTTCCCAAGGGCTCACATCTCAGCGCGTGTTGGTCAACATGGATACCGAAGCTCACCCCGAGCTCATCAACGCACGATTCGCCTATGTGTCCGTTTCACGCGCTTCCCACGACGCGCACGTGTTCACAAACGACGCCTCGAACTTGGCAGAGCGCCTAAGCGTAGACGTGTCCAAAACTTCTGCTCTGGAGTTCGGAAAACAAGCCGCACACGAATCGCTGATAGCTAGCCGTCAAAGAGACATTTCAAGCAAACCGGCCAGTCTGGGGCTCGGCCTGGGACGGTGAAAGCCGCGCCGACTCGTAGGCACGTCCACGGCCAGCTTGTTGTCGATCGCATCGAGTCGCCGTTGAATGTTGTTATCGACTTGTTTGGGCTGAACGCTTTGAACGTTTTGGGGGTGTGCCATTAGCGCACCACCAAAGACGATCCAAAACAAGAGAACTCGACTAAGCACCGTCCCTCCGCTTTCTTGGCACATGAGTGCCAACTCTCCAATGGCATCAATTCTAGCGACTTCTCCACCGACATTTGAGGAGGAGGCCTCCTCCCTAGCTTCAGACGCTTTTGGTCTTCCGCTACCCACCTCCAGCGGGACGTTCCTTCCCGCAACCCCCTCCCTGCATGTCCGTGCGCTGAGGCGCACCAATAAGGAAGACAGACCTCGCTAAGGGGCTCTGCCCCGATCGCGCTCTCCAAGGCCATTCGCCCTCCGGGTTTTGGCTCCCCCGCTACGCGGTCCCCCCAAAAAGCTGCGCTCGAAGACCTTTCCGTTTGCTACCCCCGCCTTCGCCAGGTGGCGTTCGGCATGTACATGCCGCGTTTCAACGCGGACGTGCAAAAGCCAAACCCCAAGGAGCAGACGCCATGAGCAGTAGAGCCACCACCGACAATATCACCGCCATCGACAGCAAGAAGCCCCTCACCAAACAGGAACTCATCGCCCAGAACATCAAGCTCTTGATTGAGCAGCTCGAGGCCGGAAAGTCCGACGCCCTCACTAATTACCTCACGGCCATGAGCCGCTTTCATAACTACAGCTTTGGGAATGTGCTGGAGATTGCGAGGCAGATGCCCACCGCAACCCGTGTTGCTGGTTTCTGGACGTGGAAGAACATGGGGCGCAGCGTCAACGCAGGAGCCAAAGGCATCCGCATCCTTGCTCCCATCGTCGGCGTTCGACGCAAGAAGCAGGAAGAGGCTGAGAAGGACATCACCAAGCAGAACACCCGCGTATTGCTTGGCTTCCGCAACGCTTACGTTTTCGACATTTCGCAGACCAACGGCGTAGACCTGCCCAACCTCCACGAAGTCAGCGGCGATCCCGGCGAGAACATCAACCGCTTGGCCGCGTTCGTCAAAGGCCGAGGCATCACGCTTGTTTATAACCCCAACATCGCTCCCGCCCTTGGCATGAGCTACGGCGGACGGATTGCCATTCTCCCCGGCCAATCGAAAGCCGAGGAGTTCTCAACCCTCGTTCACGAGACGGCGCACGAACTGCTGCACAAGGCAGAGCGGCGCACCGCAACCACTAAGACCATCCGCGAACTGGAGGCCGAGGCCGTGGCCTTCGTGGTCGGTAAGGCCGTTGGGTTAGTGAACGAAACCGCGTCAGCCGACTACATCCAGCTTTATCAGGGCAATGCCTCTCTACTGGCCGAGAGCTTGGAAGTCATTCAGCAGACGGCCACCCAATGGAAGAAGCCGAAGGATATAAGCGCCTTCTCCTGTTGACCGAGCCGACCGATACCGTCGAGCAGATCGCCGCCAAGGTGGGCAAGAACCCCGCGTACATCACCGCTCGTCTGAAACTGACCGAGTTGTGCGATGAAGTGACTGCGGCCTTCTATCAGAACCATATCGGCGTTGGTCATGCGCTGTTGCTGGCTAAGCTACCCGCCGACCAGCAGCGGGCCGGACTCACAGCCTGCTTCAAGGAGGTGTACACCGGAGGCGGCGACAAGCCCGCTCGCCTCCTGCTGCCCGTCCGCAATCTCCGCTTCTGGATTGAATCGAACGTTCTCCTGTTACTCAAGGACGCACCGTTCAACAAGCGGGACGCGCAGCTTGTGCCCACCGCTGGCAGTTGCGCCGACTGCCCCAAGCGCACCGGACACAACAAGCTGCTGTTCGGCGATGACCTCGGCAGACAGGGCGACCAATGCACCGACCCGACCTGCTACCAGTCCAAGGTGGACGCGCACATTGCCAAGAGCCTTGCTGCCAAACCGGAGCTAGTGCAGATCAGCACGGCATTCGGCGCACAGAAGGAAGGCAGTCCGGTATTGCCGCGTGGCAAATACACGGCGATTCGGGACGACCGCCCCAAGTCGAAGGACGAGGCCAAGCGTCCTGAGTTCAAGGAGTGTAAGTTCACCACCGAGGCCATCATTACCGATGGCACCGACATCGGCACTATCCACAAAGTGTGTGCCAACGCCTCTTGCCCGGTTCACCATCCCAAACAGGTCACGAAGAATGACGATGCCAAATGGAAAGCCGATCAGGAGAAGCAGCGCAGGGAACAGGCCATCGCTAACACCGTTGGTCTACGCGTCCTCACGGCGATCGGTTCTGCTGTTCCGGTGCGCCTGATGAAGCGCGACCTGCTTTCGATCATGGAGCGACTGTTGCTGCTTATGGATGAGAGCCGCGTCGAGATGCTGGCGCGGCAGCACGGCATCCGGCAGAAGCGCGACGATGGAGGCGTGAAGAAGACACTCAGTGCTTTCGTGCGCCGCGCCGATGAAGGAACGCTCTCCCGGATGTTGGTCGAAGCCAGCATTTTGCTGGCGGTGACAAGGGGCAATCCAACCGTCATCCTCAAGGAAGCGGCCACGGTCTACAAAGTGGATGCCGAAGCCATCACCACCAAGGTCAAGCAGGAGTTCGCTGCAAAGGAGAAGGCGAAGAAGACACCACAACCCGCGACGAAGGCCGTCAAGAAAGCGGCCTAGCACTCAATCAGCGATGGGCGGCAAAGCTGCCGCCCATCGTTTTCGTTTGCACTCCAAATCGGGCAGGAAGACACCGCTTCGGTTTCTTCCTGCCGCTATCTTCCCACGTTGCATTCCTTCTAAAGGAAGCGATCGGGGGAGCTCGAAATGCTCGTGCATGTCCAATTCGAAATTAATCTCTGGCGTACCCACTAAATTAAGGTATCTTTGCTTTCGTCCCAAAAGTTCAATTTCGCACGCGCATTTGTCCAGGCGCCTATCGTTCTCGAATCAGAGTTCTGCTCGTCAGGGTGGTAAGAATCGCATGGCGATGTCGCCCGCAACCGGATATAGGCTTCGTGAACCGGCATCGGCGGTTTCTCCCGCCGCCGGACTCGCTCGTATGGCCGCCATTGCCCAGGACGCCGGTCACTATGAGATCAACACTCTCCCACGGACTAGGCCCGATCAAGGAAATCTACCCTGTTGCGTCTCCTGCGCCTTGGCTGGTGGCATGGAGGCCATTGATGCCTCCATAGCTTCATTCTCTGCAATGTTCCATTACCACGTGAGTCGATATGACAACGGGGCCGGTGACGGTGCTGGGTTCATAGGTATTGACGACGGCTTCAATACTCTGCGAGCTCAGGGAATCTGTAGCTCCATTCTTCATCCGGCTCCTTACACGATTGCCGGAACGCAGATGGTACCTTCCGCTGCTGCCTACACTGACGCATTCAATAGAGCGTGGATTCGGTCCGCACACTACGACTCGCCGAGCGGACCATCTCGCGCAGCCTGGGCTAGAGAAGAGCTAAAACAAGACCGTCCCATCGTACTTGGCTTCGAATTGCCCGCAGCTTATCCCAGTCATTTTCTGGACTTAAACCTTGAATGGCTGTCTCCTTCATCATCGCCGCCCGGTGGGACTGGTCACTGCGTTGTTGCCATCGGATACGACGACGTGCGTAGGTGCCTTCACATTCAGGATTGGCGTGGCGACAGTGCATTCGATGAGGGTCGCTGGTGGATGGGCTATTCGGTAGTAGACAGCAGCATTGTTCGCGAGATGTATTCACTATTTGCCTAGGAGGAGATTCATGCAGAGGTTATTCGGCGTCGCGTTGATAGTTCCCGCAGTGCTTCTTGCGGGCTGCAGCAAAGTTGTTGTTCAGCATTTGGATGCGAAAGCCAACGCTCCTGCCGCAAACGGAGTGATCTATGCGCTTCCTAAGACGGTCTTGCGGGTTCAAGCAAAAATCGATCGTACTGTCGCCAAGAATGCACCCTACAGCCAGTACGCATCGATCTTCGCTCCTGACTCGAAACCAGTTTGTCCAAAGAAATGCGCTGACGATGGGACGATCACTTACAGCGTCCAGGATGGGTCTACCTTTTCGAGCTTTGGGGAACCCGATCCGAAGCAGGTTTTTCTCGTCAAATTCTCTGGAGCGGGAGCAGTCGATCAGAGCTTGACAATGGCTTGGAACGATTCGGGCTTACTCTCCAGCGCGTCGGCAACGGTGACCAACCGCACTACGGACGTCATCGTGTCAGCGATCGGAGCTGCGACGACAATCGCTTCGAAGTCTCTCTTCGGAGCCCCCGATCCCAACAAGCAGGGCGCAACCCTCGCTCCGACATGCGAGGAGTTGAGTACAAAGGATACGACAGTCTTTACGGACATAGCGGCGGCCATTCCCAGCATCTCCAGCGACGTGCAGGCACAGCTTGTCAATAACTACTGTTCTATCGCGAAGACAGATAGAGATGGCTTGGACCTCACCAAGCTCCCGGCTGCTCTCCGCGCTTACAGTCGGAATGTGGCAAGCCTCGTGCAGCGTCGAAACAACTTGCTGGTGAACGCCGCCGTTGTCTTCGATCCAACCTCACTCATTGCGCGGCTGGATAGCGAAATTGCTACTAAACTAGCACCTCTGTTCATTGGCACGAAGACAACTACAACCTGGAATGCAACGATAGATACACGCAATATCCCTGATACCACTACCGATCCGATTCCCCCCGTGGCTCTTTTTGAGTTTGCGAGCAACGGTGTGGAAGTCCTCAAAGGCGAGATTCCGCCGGAAGGCGTACCCGAACCGGACGATTTCAAGAAACCGGTAACCAACAAGGAAGATGCGCGAGTATTGCAGCTTGAACTCTCGTATCGACCAGCGAAGACGGATCAACTATTTACGAAGGTTGTCGACGACACGCACGGCGACCGAAGCTTTCGGTATCGGATTCCAGCGTTAGTTAAGGTGAATCTTCAGGACGACAAGGCAAAGTCTTATGGCGGTGCGACCATTCCCATTGCGCAACTCGGAACCATCATTTCGTTGCCGGCTGATCGTCATAGCAAGTCACTGACCTACACCTTGGGAATGGTTGAAGCCACCGGTGCGCTCAAGACATTTGCTCTCAGCACGACTGGCGGACTTGACGCGGGTACGATGACTTCACTTGGTACGGCCACGGGAACTGTTCTCGACGCAAGGAATACTGCAGCAGCAGCCGTTGATCCAAACGCTGCCCTCACGAAGCAAGACACCTTATTGAAGCTGCAAGACGATATCTGCACGATCCAAGCGAAATACAATATCCCTTGCACTGTGCAGCCAAAGTGAGGTCACAGACGACCGATGGACGTGTCACAGACGAATTTGCCTCCCGACGCAGGACCTTCTAACGAGGGTTCTTTCGAGTCTACGCGACTCAGCTACGTAAGTTCCGCGCATCTCGCGGCAGCAATAGCTGGCGAGGTCGAAAAGACGACACGCGATAGAGAGGTCGTCATTGCGGGAGCTTCGCTCTTCACCGATCTAACTAATCTTGAGGCTGTTGACCTCGAATTGAGGCAACTGACCGCTGCATATTCCACCCTTGCGGACTCATGGAACGAGGCCGGACACTCTCGCCCAAAGAAGAATGTGGTTGCGAAGAATGCATCGATCGCTTCTGAAGAGGGAAAGGAAGCTTTGGTCGCTGCGCCTGCGGCGTTCACGGCGACCCATGCAGTGATCGATACTGGACTGGAACTAGTAAAGTTGTTTCAAAAAGATGTGTCCACACGTGGAGTCGACACAAAATTCGATCCTTTAGCTTTCCTGATCGAACTGGGGCAGGCGCTTTTGAACGTCGAGGCTAAAGCTAGCAAGGTCTGGATACTCGACCTGTTCGTGCCTGACGAGAATCGCGACGACGACAAATCAGTTTTGGGGTTGGTCAAAGCGCTTCAGCGGGCAAAGGCCGAGGCGTGGTCCACCATCGCTCCTGCGGTATCCGCGCTCACGGCTCTGGATGTTGCACTGGAAGATGCAATACGGGACGCAGACAAAGAGCGCACGAAGACTCTCACCCAGGAAATGCAACAACTTCGACGCGACCTCCAGCCGGTTTCCGGGCAGCTCACTCTAATCGATAAGCGCTTTGGAGCGCTCGAAAAGCGATGGATGGAAACTGACGCTGCCAGCGGCCTTTCCATTCTCGCTAGGCTCTTGCGCGTTGAATCGCTCAGAGCGAGAGATTGTCTCTTTCTGCATGCGGCCGTGGTCGCGAGTGGCGGTCAGATCAAAACAATCCGCAGCTTGTGGCGCTCTCTGTTCAGCGGTCAACAAATCGCTTTTCGTGGAGGAGCCGTCGTGCGTTGGGCGCTGTTAGGACATGACAAGAGCTTCATTGCTGGCGGCGTCAAGACGGGAACTACGGCATCTCGCCAGTGATGCAGTGGGTATCCATGCTAACGCGAATTGCATTCCGCTCCAAGAACGGAACTCTTCGAGAAGGCTTGCGTTCGCCTACGGCAGTGATTGGAAGAGATCGCGGCTTCTGACCGAAAGTGCCTTGGCCAGTTTTACGATATTATCCAGCGCGATATTCCGTTCACCACGTTCTACGCCGCCGACGTAGTTCCGGTGTAATCCAGCTCGCTCTGCGAGTTCCTCTTGCGAATAGCCGAGTTCTTCCCGTAACCTTCGTACGGTTTTTCCGAAGAGCGTCAGGTTGGACGAAGCAGGCACATCTCCATGCTTCGTTTCTGACCACTATGAGTCTACACACTATGCGTGTGATATCGTCGATTCACCAAACTAGGAAAGGGGGAAGCTGATGATCGAATGTACCGAGTTGAGAAATCGCATTGTGCGGTCTTTTAAGCTTTACGAGGACGGACCATACGGTCCTGAGATCTCCGTAGCTTTCGAGGACGAGACCGTCTTCACTGTCACCTTTCAACCAACATTCAATCTTCAAGGCAATCTCACGCGCGAGGAGCATGGAGCATCTTGCGTGTTGGCTACCTACCAGGCAGTGGTTCGACAGCCGTAAATGGATATCCCGTGTCTCTTGAGGGTAGTCTCCGACTTCAGCCGCTTTGTATCGTCCGTCGCCCTCTCCGCACACGCCTGTCCTGCTGCAATATCCACCACTTCTTCCGTTCGATCGTGCAGCGCTCGCAGGATTATCGACGCGAATGATGAATGACTGCAATGGCGTTCTCACCATTAATGGAGACTGTCAGGTAAGCGGCGCGGAGCGGGCCGACAATTCTTATTTTCCTCCTGTGACGTCGAGAAACGTTCCGGTAGTGAACGATGCTTCGGCGCTCGCGAGCCACAAGACCGCGTTTGCAACTTCCTGCGGTTTTCCGCCTCTGCCCATCGGGATCGTATCCTTCACTCGATCGACTCTGTCAGGTTCTCCTCCACTCGCATGCATCTCGGTATAGATGTGTCCCGGTCGAATGCAGTTCACGCGTATCCCTTCACGTGCCACTTCTTTCGCAAAGCCTGTGGTGAAGGTCTCAATAGCTCCCTTCGACGCGGCAGAATCAACGTATTCGTTCGGACTGCCGAGCCGGGCAGAGGCCGAAGAGATATTGATGACGACACCTCCCCGGCGCTGATGTCGGTGCGACATTCGTTTCGCGGCTTGTTGCGCGTAAAGCATTGGGCCAATGGTGTTGACCGCGAAGATACGTTGTATCCGCTCAAAGTTGAGGTCTTCGACACGGCAGTGATGTGCAATGATCGCAGCGTTGTTGACGAGTACATCGATACGACCAAACTCCCGGTCGATCGCGTCGTAGAGCTGCGAAATCTGATCCGGATCGGCGCTGTCCGCGCGTATTGCCAATGCCCGGCGTCCAAAAGCCTCTACATCTGCAGCGACTGCGAGGGCAGCGGATTCATTGGAAACATAACTCAAAACGACATCGTAGCCCTTTTCGCAGCCAGTCGTGCCGTCGCTGCTCCTACGCCACGACTGCCACCCGTAATCAGCATCAAAGGCGTCTTCGAATCGAAATTCATCCATGAACCTCCCGTTGTCTAAGTTGTGGAGCTAGAACCCATATCAGCGGTACGACGACCAAAGCAGTAACGGCGGTAGCGGCTGCTCCCCAGGCAATTCCGGCCAAATCACCGAGTCGTCCATAAACCACCGGAGCAAGTGCGCTCGATCCGAGGACGCCCGTATAAAACAATGCGAAGGCGCGCTCAATCCGAGGTTTTCTCACCAGTTCTGGGACGGTCCCGTAGAGCACAGAGGATGTGCCATTAAGCATGATCCCGAGGAGCGGGAGCAGGCACATGCTCGGTCTGAGAGGCAGGTAGAGCACTCCGAAGATGGCTGCCGCCGTCCCAACTTCTGTTGTCACCACAGTCGCCACCAAGCCAAGATGTTCTCCAAGCCATCCGCAGAGCGCTTTTCCGAAGGCTCCGCCGATGAAGACTAGAGAGAGAGAGAGAGACCGACTGTCGTTAGCCCAGCTCCCTTTGCTTTGAGCAGGAAAGGAAGAAACAGAAGAAATCCCATGCGGGTTGCCGTATCTAAGACCCCAATGACGAATAGCATCCAGAAACCACGCTCGCTCGAGTTTCCCTGATCGGAAGACGACATCGCATTGGGCTCAGTTTCTCCAGCAGGAACGGCTGGCATAAGGCACCGGAGTGCTACACACACCAGCAATCCCAATCCAGCGACTATCCATAAAGCCGCCCTCCAGCGCATCAGGGTCAGCAGCACGGAGACGAGCGGCGGTAGCAATGCTTTACCGAGGTCTCCGGCAAAGTTGTACGTTCCAAGCGGTCCCCGCGCCCTGCTTCCATAGGCCCGCGATACCGCAGCCGAGGCGAGTGGATGTTGCGTACTACCGCCAGCCCCAGCAAGTACGAGCGAGATACAGAGGCCGCCCACCCCACCGGAGATTCCAGCAAGCCCATAACCAGCAGAACTGAGTAGTGTGCCGAGCACGAGTAGGGTTCGGGCGTTCCATACTCTCGCTAGTTGCGATGAGGGGAGCTGGAGCGCCGCCAAAGTTCCTACATTTAGCCCTCGCAACAGAGCGAGTGCTACGTAGTCTAGCGAGAAGTCTGTCTGCCAAATGGGGAGCAGGACATAGGTCATATCCATGAAGCCGTCATGGAGCGCATGGGCGAGGCTCGCCAGGGCAAGCGTCCGTCTGGCATCTCGCGTTGACGCGAGAGGCTCACTCACTCTGTCGTTTGGCTGGTTGCTCTTCGCCGTATCCCACCTCAATGAACTGATGTCCATTGCAAGTGGACATCAGTTCAGCCTGGGTGTTCTAGAACGATCTTGCGGTCAACGCCGAGGAGAGATGACGCTTCGCCGGTACTGACTTGGTGTCATGGCATAAACACTTCTAAAGTGCCGTCCAAAATGGCTCTGGTCCGAGAACCCCAGAGACAGAGCGACATCGCTCAGGCTGTTTCCTTCTGAGATCAATGTCCTTGATTTCAGTAGTCGGGCCCGTGCGTGAAATGCCAGTGGCGAGAGACCAATGAACTTGGTGAATGTATGAGCAAGATGGTATGGACTGATACACGCTCGAGCGGAAAGTGAAGCCAGAGAGGGCACTCTATCAAGCGATTGCAGAAGGTAAGCTTTCATCTCAGTGACGAAAGATGGAGCACGCGATTGCTTTTCATCTTTCGCGGAGTCTGCCACTGCAAGCGTCGCTTGTATGTGTGAGAGGAGAGTTTCCTTGCCCTCGCCCATCTTGGCTTCCTGAAGAGATTGGTAGGTAGCGAGGAAATGGTCGAACAGGGTCAAGTCAGACAACTCGATCGGGATGCGTGTCAACCGCTCACTGAGGGGTAGAGCTGGAAACGTTGCGATCTTAAAGCTAGTCTTCTCATGTTTAATGCCGTTAGCCTTATGAACGAGATTGGGGGGCAGAAGCACCAGACGTCCCGGCTTGGCAACTACGGTTCCAGACTTGAACTGATAGCGTCGCTCACCTTGAGTCACCGCGACAAATTGCCAACCGTCGTGAAAGTGCCAGCCGGTGTCAAACTTGTCCACAAGTGTGCCATCGTAGAGTTCGGCTCCGTCGATCACTCCACTTCGCGAGAGCTTGAGCGGCTTAGAGCCCCGGTCCACCTCGCACATGTTGCCGCCCAAGTTCATAGTTCGATTCTATCGACGAAACAGTACGCATTGCTGTTGGTGCCGGGAAGCCTTCTATTGCAGTCATCGCCTATGCGACGTTGAAAGTTCCTGGGGAGTTATTCGTCTTGATCCTTGAGATAGACCGGTGGAATTTCCAGCCCATCGCGCTCTCGGTCCCACGAGACCTGCACAATGTACCAGCGCGATCCGCTGCGGAATAACTCAAAGGACTTGACTCCACGCACAAAGGGATGAGGTGCGGTCGGTATCTGTCTCTCGCGTCTTCCTGATGGACTGGAAGAATATGCAAGCCAGACGAGGAACGCGACTAGAGGCAAGGATAAAAGTATCCTCTTCATCACCAACGATCGGACTGGACCCGCAAGTTTTTTCACAGTGCTGTCAGCAATCGCCTCAATAAACAGCTTCGATTATCGGCATTTTCGACTGCTGACTCCAGGCCAATGTACTTATCGAGCAAGGACTTGAGCCGACATCGGCGCTAAACGGATCCTCTGGTTGTTAGGAGTCAAAAGAAGCTCGATTTGCCCGGAATTCTCGAATTGATGGTATGAATTGCGATAAACGGCACAGGGGATTTTTTCGGCACCAAAATGTCGCGTGTTTTTGATGGAGTGCACCCGCTGCTATGCCTCCGCAAAACCGGCACCAAAACTGGCACCGAGGTTCTCTCGTATCGTTCTTATTCCAGGAGGGATATGAGGACGCGTTAGATCAAGATAAGGAAATTTGTGATTGAAAAGCAGCGCTATAAGATCATGTAGTTACTTAAAACGGTACCTGAAGTCCTCCGATCTTTCTGGTGCCGGTTTTGGTGCCGGTTTGTACCGGAATTTGGTGCGATTTGGTGCGATTCAGTGCAACAGGTCATGGCCGCTCAAACCCGCATGAATACTGGCGATTTGCGATTTCTTTCGACCTCATGCGAGGGTGTGCAAAACGACAAAAAACGGACTCAAAATCCGCCGAGGGCAACCTCGTGGGGGTTCGCCCCCCCTCCCGGCACCAAGATTTTAAAAGACTTATAGCGGCTGCTCTGGTGGCTGCTCGTTTCTACGAAGTGGCCGAATTGCTGTTTGGGAGCGCTATGATCTGCAATGTCTTGCGGAGAGTGACATTCCCCGAATTTCCGGAGCTTAGCCGAGGTCGGATCGGCGTCAAGGCCGCGCATCCGCGCGCCGCTTCGCGGTCGCAGAGCCTTGACGCCGACTCCTGAACCTCGGCAGATCATCTCAACATCCGGGGAATATCATTACGGAGCAACTGCCTACTTCGCGCCAGACGCGATCCGCTCCACCACCTACAGCCGGTGTGCCGGAGACAGATGGCTATAGCGGGCCGACACCGTGATCGTCTTATGACCGGCTGCTTCCTGGATCTCCTTAATGCTTGTCCCTGCCATGGCGAGCCAGGAGCAAAACGTGTGGCGATTGGAATGCCACACGTTTCGCTTATTCCAGCATCCTCCAGGCTAGGTTGAAACCACGAGCGAGTGTCGAACCGCCCCTTGCTGTCCTCACGAGAGAACACGGGATCAGAGGCATGCTGCCTCAGGCGCTTGAGTGATTCGAGAGCCGCAGTTGCATCGGAATGGCGTTCAGGTCGTCCGAGGAGAACCTGTCGCAGTACGCTCCATCCACTGACCTTGTGCAAGGGTCAGTTCCCTGTTGACTCCAGCTACTTCAAGGCTTCTTCGTGGTTTTCTTTGCTGCCTTCTTAGTAGTCTTCTTTGCAACTTTCTTTGTGGTTTTCTTCGCTGCTTTCTTTGACGTGGTCTTTGGTGATGAGCTAGACGGCTTCGATTTCGGATAGATCAGAGCCGCGAATTTGTAGTCAGTCTCGTCGATGTCGAGACCGCCGATAATGGGCCGGCCATCCTTGGTAATGCTGCCTGGAAGTTGATAACACATAATTGACTTCGCATCGGCAGCGGTGCCGCGAAGTGTGGACTCGTTGATCGGCGTCAGAACCTGTGCACGAATCTCATCTTCGCTCCAGCCCTGCGTGCGTTCGAAGTAGGCGATGGTCTTCGCAACGTCTAGCTTAGCCACCAACGCCTTGCGCATATGTTCGTGTGGAAAGCCGAGGGTGTGGCCCGTTTCATGACGTACGACGCGATGAAACTCTGACTCAGGCATCTTCATTGTGAAGCCTTCGAGATTCATCGTCTGCTGACTCTTTGCGATATGCAGAATATCGGTGCCCAGATAAGACCAGTAGCCGCCATTGTCTCCGCCCGTTCTAGCGATGCGGACCTGCGGATCCGTGGAGGCCTCGACAAAAGTTACGTTGGCCGTTTTAGCCCAGGCATTCATGTGCAGCAGTAATCTCTTCCTCAGAGCTGTCTCCGGATTATCCAGAAATCCAACGGTGAGTTTGACTCCCTGCAATCCCCAATATTTCGTTGTGACCACGGCAATGCGTTCTGGTGTTGGTGCAAATCCCGGCACCAAGCGAGTAAGCCGCTCAAGAGGCGCATGGTTTAACGGATTAATAGTGGAAGCTGTCTTTGCCGCCGCAACCAATTTTGAGGCGGGCAAGCTCTTGGGTGTGCAGGTTAAGTACTCCATTGTGCAATCCTCCCTCTAATTCTTCTTTGTTCTGGTTGCTGTTTTTCGCGCAGACGATTTCTTGCTTGTTGCGCGGGCTTTTCCAACTTCTAGGGTTGTGATGTGGACGATCCCATCGGACGCTTTCAGATCATCTGTGGAAACGAATTCACTTTCTGCCTCAAGCTCAGCAACGAGCAATTGCCGCGGCACTTCTGTGCCGGATTTCGTGCTGCCAAATTTTCCCGATTTTGTGGAGCAGAGTGTATCCAGCCGATTGTGTGTTCCCTCTCCACCCTTGCGAGCGAACATCTTCCATAGAGACTTCGGCGTGGCGTTCAGACTTCCATGATGCCCAACCTTGTAAAGAGAAACGTCCTTTAGAAGATTTTTCCATTCGGGATTTTGTAGAGCGAAAGACCAGTTTTCAATCTGCGCATCTCCAGGGAACAACAACTTCTGATCACCTGTCTCGAATAGAAGAATGACACTGGTGTTGTTCATCACACTATCCAGGTCGCGCACAAGGTCAAGCGACTGGCCAGCATGGATCTTCTGCGATTGCGCAATGAACCATCGCATGTTGGGTGAGCGGGATGCCTTGGGAAGTGTCTTGTGTTGGATGAACCACTTTGACCCCTGCTTCGCGCCGTTTGCTGAAGTTCCAGCGGCTCGTTGCGATGCCCAGAAGCTGCGAAACTGCCAAAATTCATCGGGATCTTGCGAACGTTCTTTGCGAATTGCTTCACTCTGCTCAAGAGTTGGGGGCCCGAGCACTGTGATTTTCACGCCAGGGATCAACCCGTCAAGAGACATCCCGGCATTGACGTAATGCGCTTTCGTCTTCTTGCCCATTGCCATGAGATTCTTCACTGCTGATAGATTGGCAAGGTTATTTTCTCCAACGAAGCTGAGCTGCCGCAGCGTTTCCGATCCGGCGACCAAATGCTGGCTGCCAATGCGATCCACGATCGTACTGGCAACACTATGCATGTCATTCAGCGAAGCGACAAAGTGAGCAGTACGATCCGCCTTAGAGAGATCTGCAGGCGGTGTCGTAGCCTTCTTCGCGTCCGTTGCAGCGTCAGGGTCTTCGGTCCAGGGCTGAATCACATGGACAGGATTCAATGCTGCTATCACACGACCCGTCGCGGAATCGTCCGTCGCGAAACCACTGATGTGATCACGATGACGATGGGTGGCGACAAGAATATCGAGGCTTCCTTTACAAACCTCCGCGATGTCTTTCGCAATCGCGGACATGTAATCGCTCTTAATTCTTTTAGAGCCTGGAGCTGCTGTGCTGCCATAGTCAATCAGCACGTGGGTATCTTTTTGCGCATGAAATGTAAGTAGAAAGCAGTCGCCGAAACCCACGTTATACATGCGGACGGTGATGGAAGAAGGCGCCTGGGGATCATTGACCATCGTCTATTCCTCCTCTTCGTTTGCAATGTTGGCGGATCGATACCACCCTGTGCTCCTCAGACGATGCATGCTTGCAAACGCCCGCATCTTGGAAGCCCCCGGACTGAATGCACCATTCTCCCAGAGGTACTTCAGACGGGAAGACTGACGAGTCTGGTGTCTGTCGGAAGATGAAAGCACACTGTTGCCGATGTTGTATTTCACGTGACCGTACTCATCGAAGACCACGGCATTGCCACCGTAAAGCGTTACTTCTGTACTGTCTGGCATGCCCACCGGTTTCTGCACGCCAAGCTTCGCTAACTCGCGCGCGAATACCTTGAGCTGTTGGTGGTATTCGACAACCGTTTCACGAAGGGTGAACCCATCGCGCCCCGTTCGCACGCAGGGCCTGACTGAGAGCACACGAGTCAGAGCCTGCTCATTCAGTCGAAACGCCTTTCTGTTCACCCAGAGGAAACGGAAAAGTTCGTCGGGATCAGCCTTCATCGATTCAAAATGCGTACGGTCATATTTGAACGGGATCTTGGCGGGCGGGACCTCCCAAGTTCCTGGCTCGTGGCCTATTGCGCCTTTGGAACTCGGCTTGATTCCGAACTCTGCAAACCATTTCCGCAAAGCGGAACGCATCTTGTACTTATCATCTTTGGGGTTAAGCTCCCAATCGGCGGTGAGAACACCGCTGGCGAAGTCACTGAACTGCAGATCAGTAGGTGGGCAGTAATCGATTGCACGGATGAAAACCGTGAGCATGCGATCTGCGATTTCTGCGCCCTCTTCTGAAGCGCGATCGCGATCTACCTTGGACTCACTTCCGACCGCGGTGAGACGTTCGATCCAGATCTCAAGAAATGCATTCAACACTGCGGCGACCAACACTTCACCGCACATGTGAGGTTCCTGGTACAGCGACGAAGAAAGATAGTCGGGACTTGGCGGAAGAGAAACAGAGCGTCGCAATGCCTGACCGTGAATACCGGATAATTCCGCACCCATCTCAGAGGCAAGTCCAAAGAGAGCCGACTGTCGCAGCTTGTCTGGTGTGAGATTCATACGATCGATGCTGACGTTATCGATATTCTTCATGCCCAGATCGACTAACTTGGCGACGACGGATTGTGCGGAGAAAACTGATAGCAACGCAACGATGTCTGCAAATGCTTCGTGGAAGCCCGCCTGCTGCGGAGAAGATGGATCCATGTAGCGTTCGCGTAGCCCATCCAGCAATGCATGCGTGGTCTCATGCGCAACGATTTCGTGTGACAGGCAGGTGAAGACAGTACGGCGCGTGTTGAAGCTAGGGAAATATCCGAAAAAGAGCCCCTGCGCTTGATCAGAGTAAAAAGCATTTGCATCGGAGAAAGCGTGGGGTGAAACCTGTATCTGGTGGCCACCGAAGCTCCACGATGCCCTACGACCCAACGCGAGTTCGAAACGTGCGAGGGTCTTCATAATCACGGTGTAGGTCATCCACGCATGAAAATCGAGGCTTTTCAGTAGCTCGGTATCAGAGGTGTTGGCCCAGGGATCTTCGGGAAGCTGATCGTCGCAGTTCGTCGCTACACGCATGCGACCGCATGGATAGAGAACATCACGTGTCGCGTCGTAGTCGATCACGTGGACGCGACAACCGCGCGGTCCTCGGTCCAACACTTCATTCGGAATTTCAACCTGCGTCCGCAAGAGCTTCCCATCGCTTCCCTTCACGCTGGGATCAAGGGCGAGGATGGTCACCTTACGGGTCGGGTAGTAGGACATGCCGACCGCCTGTCTTACAGCAATATGCGCGGGTAATAAACAAAAACAACTCTCATCCAGACCCTGGGCAAAGTCAACACCTTTGATAAGTGAACAAGCCGTGACAACGACATCGAATCTAAGTCAACAAATCTTTTCTTGACATGGCAAGAAGCCGACCGTAGTTTCGCTCCAGTCAGGTAAACAAGCTCAGACGTATCGCAAGTCTTTATCTGGAGAGTCGTCATGGCAAAAGCCGCAAAGAAAGCATCCGCAAAAAAGACAACGGCGAAGAAGGCTTCGGCCAAAAAGGCACCGGCCAAAAAAGCGGCGAAGAAGGTAACAACGGCGAAGCATGGCAGAGCTACGAGAGAGTCGTCTATTCAAAAAGCAGCGATACTGCAGGCCGATCAGATTCTTGCGCGGAGACAGGTTTCACGTAAAACGCGCGCCGCAGCTCTGAAGATTCACGTAGAGCGCGTTGAGGCACAGATGAAGTCCCCTGGTCGGGCTCGTGCCGGGATGCCGGTGGCTGAACGTGCTCCGATCGCCGCAGCGGCAGCTCTGCAGTCCGCGGGCTATCTCCTGGCAGTGGGTGACTCCTGGTTTGATTATCCCATTCACGATGTACTTACTAAGTTGGAAGACAACTACGCCTACAATGTCGAGTCCTCCGCACATAAGGGCGACCCGATTGAAGCGATGGTTTCTCACGTGGGGCAGATGGACAAATTTGCGCGATTGATGGACAAGATCGTCGCGCTGGGTGTGATGCCCAAAGCCATCCTCGTCTCCGGTGGTGGCGACGATATTGCTGGGGATGCATTCGGCATGCTGATCAACAATATCGATCTGCCAATTGCAGGCTGGAATGAAGAAGTGGTGGCGGGCGTGATCGACACTCGCATTGCAACGGCGTATCGCAAGATGTTTACGCTGCTAAATGTGTTGTGTCAGAGTGACCTCAAGCGCACTCTACCGATCCTGGTTCATGGATACGATTATCCCGTTCCGGATGGCCGCGGTTTCCTGGGAGGATGGGGCCCTCTGCCAGGACCATGGTTGAAACCAGGATTCGACGAAAAGCTGTTCATGGATCTGACGCAAACGACGTCTATGATCGCCAAGCTGATCGATCGCTTCAACACGATGCTACAAAAGCTTGTGAAGGAACCAGGCTTTGAGAATGTTCGTTACGTCGACCTGCGTGGCACGCTCTCAAATGGTTCGGATTACAAGAAATACTGGGCGAATGAGTTGCATCCGACAGGAGGCGGCATCGGAGGGGGAAACGACGGCTTTGGCGCGGTAGCTGCGAAATTCCAAGAGGCTCTGCTCAAGTATTCATAAATGGGTTGTATCTTAAGCCGCCGATTCCCGCGAATGGACATGTTGTGCTGGCGATACGGATGCGTCGCCAGAGATCACATACGCAATCGCTGCACCTACGAGGGCAGGAATCAAGAATCCGTGGCCACCAGTTGTTTCAGCCATAAACACCACAGCCGCTAGCGGAGCTTTGTAAGCTGCGGAGATGAAGGATGTCATTCCAACAGCCTCATACAGCCCTAAGGTCTGTGTGTGAACGACGCTTTGACCGAATGCTGCTCCAAGACTTCCACCACTTAAGAACAACGGAACAAACATTGCGCTAACTCCGCCCACTCCCAGCGTGCACGCGGTTGCTGCAAGCTTCATCAATGTGAACAACAGTAGCTCTGGCGTTGAGTGATTCTGACCAATGATCATTCGCACTGCCTCGTAATTTGGGCCGAGCGGAACAAGGATTCCGGGATAGAAATGCAGGAATATCAGGCCGCAGAGAGCCGTTCCCAGCCCACCGATTCCCATCTTGATCCAGTGCGGCACCGGCGACTGGACCACTGCTCGGCGCAACCTGCGGAATGAAATGACAAAGGTCATGGCGATAAGACCAATCAACATCCCCAATACTGCGCACCAGACAAGGTCTTTGGGTGTGTACGAGGGCGACGCGGTGAATGCAAACAACGGCTCGCTGCCGAAGAAGACACCGAGTGTCATATAGGAAACAACCGACGCGATCAGAGACGGCACAAGAGCCTCATGCGCCATGTCGTCTTTGTATGGCATTTCCAACGCAAAGACGATACCGGTGAGAGGCGCGCGAAAGACTGCGGACATGCCTGCCGCAGCGCCACACAATAACAAGATGCGGCGATGGCGCGGGGTAAGCCCGAGCGCTGAGATTTTGGACAACCGCGACCAAACCCATGTGCCAATAGCTGCTCCGCCATAAATTGCGGGACCTTCAAGCGCTGCGCTTCCGCCAGACCCCACAGTAGTGATAGCTGCGATCAACTTCACAGGTGTCGAGCGCAAATCGATCTTTCCATCGTTCTCGTGATACATCTCGATCACTTCTTCCGTGGAATGCAGATTCGGATCGGGCGTTCCAAATTGCATGAGAAGACCAGTGACGATACCGCCGAGTGTTAAGCCTGGAATGATGATCCAATGATGCTCAAGATACAGTGCCAGCACACTTGGCCAGACGTAACGCAGCAGAACGGTTGCAACGGCAGTAATTCCCAAGCCTGCAGTAATGCCAACAACAGGAGCGACGATCAGCCAGCGATGAAGATTGCGTTCGTAAGTGCTGGAAAGATCCTCATGCACTAACGGAAGAGAACGGCTTAACCAACCTCCTCTGGGCTTCTCAATCGTCACTCTACTTCTCCTTCGAATTCGCCATCGAACATAGCTATCTTGTTGAGCGAGGCGATCAGTTCAGGCGCCCACTGGCGCAGTTCGCGGGCGTGATCTCTGGAGAGTCGCCCCAACATCTTCTTGCCAGCGGGTGTCAGCTGCAGAATCACGTAGCGCCGATTTTCTTTGAGCTTGTCGCGCACAAGAAAACCAGCGGCTTCGCATCGCTTGCAGAGTTCCACGGCACTGTTATGTTGCAACTGAAGCCGCTCAGCAATATACGCAACGGTGACAAGCGTATCTGCAGGTGCACCGGCGACCTGTAACAAAAGCTGATGTTGTTGTGGAAGAAGTCCCGCCTTCTC
Organism: Terriglobus roseus; assembly: GCF_900102185.1. Taxonomy (NCBI): domain Bacteria; kingdom Pseudomonadati; phylum Acidobacteriota; class Terriglobia; order Terriglobales; family Acidobacteriaceae; genus Terriglobus; species Terriglobus roseus. The sequence continues at coordinate 2,865,346 of NZ_LT629690.1, forward strand.
TGCCGCCAGTTCACTGTAATGAAGAAAGCGGCGCAGATCCGCACGAAAGGCTGCCAGCACGACCGTCAGTTGCCTATCTGTCGAAGTCGACTTCACACATATATCGTAACACGATATATGTGTGAAGTCGAGGCTCCGGCTTTCTAGAACCAGCGACGCATGCGAAAAAACGCCAGGGGAAGCACCACGGACAACAGCATTAAGCCCAAGGCGTACGGATAGCCATGGACCCAGTGCAATTCCGGCATGTGCTCGAAGTTCATTCCATAAATGGAGCCAATCAGCGTGGGCGGAAGGAAAATAACCGCGGCTACGCTAAGCGTCTTCATAATCGCGTTCTGTTGAATCGAGATAAGGCCGATATTGGAATCAAGCAGGAATTGAATCTGTGTCTGAAGAAAGTTGTCGTGTTCTAACAGCGACTGCACATCCAACGTGAGCGTTTTCAGCCTCGTGTCGAGAGCAGCATAATTTTCAATCTCAAGCTTCAAGAATGGGAGAGCACGGCCAATACTATGGAGGCTTTGACGTACGCGCGCCGCGAGTTCACCCGCATTGCCGATGCGCGTCAATACCTGACTTAAATCCTTTGCTGCGATGCTTTCCATGGACGTGGAGGTATCGCGCGAAAATATCTCAAGCGAGATGGGATCCAGTGCATCACCTATCTCTTCCAGTATGTCGGCGTTGCGGTCAACGATGGTCTCCAGCAAACAGAGCAGCAGCGACTGTGAAGACGGAAAGGCTTGTTCCGGCTTGTGTGTACGTGCAAGAAACTGGGAAAAGGATTTTGGTTCTGAGTAACGCAGCGTGATGAATTGTTGCCGCACCAGGACCAGCGTGAAGCTTGTCAGTCCGGGCTCTCCCCTGCTTCCCCGCTCCACCGCACGCACGGTGATATACGTGGCATTTCCTTCGTGGTAAAGCGCGCTGCTGCTCTCCACTTCACGCATTTCTTCCCGCGTTGGAATGGTGATACTTAGTTCCGCTTCAACGCGTTGTTCTTCTTCGGAGGAGGGCGCATACAAATCGATCCATGCAGCGTCTTTCAGATCGCCTTCTGCACCAACTTCCAACTGCCCGCCGCGGTCATAGTATGTCGTTAACATTCTGAGGAGGAAGCAGCCTTTCTCTCGGTAAATCGAAATGGATTGAAAGACGTGTGCCGGTCAAAACTTTCGCCGCCTTCGATTCGCTTCAGAGCATAGATGACCGCATACGTTAGCGGTGTTGCCAGCACTTCATAGCCAACCTTCAATGCATAGCTGCTAAGAATCATGAAGAACATTGTTCTTGCCGGGACGATGCCACCGAAAGTCAGGACAACCACCAGAGTTGTATCGATCGCTTGTCCGACGACGGTGGAACCCACGGTGCGTGTCCAGAGCCAACGTCCGTTTGTCAGCAGCTTCAACCTGGCCATGACATAGCTGTTGGCAAATTCTCCAAACCAGAAGGCGGCAAGACTTGCAGCGAGGATGCGAGGGATAAATCCAAAGACGGCTGAGAAAGCCTCCTGATTATGCCAAGAGGGATCGGCTGGAAGCTTAATCGCCAATGCTGCCGCAACATAGAGCAAGGCCGTGGCAAAGAAGCCAAGCCAGATGGCACGACGCGAAGCAGCATACCCATACACTTCGGTGAAAACATCTCCAAAAATGTATGTGATGGGAAAGAGCAAAATCGCTGCCGAAACGGGCAGCCCGCCGATAAGGCATATCTTCTGCGCCAGGAGGTTTGACACCAGCAGAATGACGACAAAGGCTACCTGCAGTACATCCAACAAACGGCGAGTGGGCTGGTTGTGCGTCTGAGTCATGATTGCGTTCCACTGGAGACTAGCACCCTTCTCCAGAGCCGCGTTTCGCAATTTTGACATCGAGCGCAGATACGACTAATCTTGGAAATGGCACAGCGTGATCCCACGCTTGAGTGCAGGTGCGTCCCCGTCGTCCAGTGGCCCAGGACACCGCCCTTTCACGGCGGTAACACGGGTTCGAATCCCGTCGGGGACGCCATTTAAATCCCTCAAAATCTTGCGAGCGCGCTCCACCGCATAGGGCATTTCTTTTCCGTGCCTTAAAGCTGGAATTCCAGTCGAGGTGCAGTTGCGTATCGAAGCTCGCAAGGTATCTCGTTCCCGGTTAGTGGACGTGGAAAGCGACTACCTTTGAGTTGCCGACGCCACCGTGAATGAAGTCGCCGCTTAACAGCACCTCAAAGTCGTGGAGACGGCCAGAGCTGTCTGTGGCCTGGCGGAGAATGGGGCCATAGAGCCACTCGCTGGTGAGGAAGTTTACAGCGCCGTACGTGGTCCCCATGGATGTGCCTTCCACGATCAGAACGCGCCCCTGCCCTTGGGAATTGGCTAACAACGCAATATGGGTGAAGTTTTTGAGGTTAGGTTTTACGCGTCGATAGATATAAGACGCCTGCTCTCCGGCCCGGGGAGATTTGTTCTGAATCGTGTACACATCTGAGACGTAGTCGTAGTGAGCGACGAAATCCATCTCCGGCTGATACAGCGTGACCCACGGATCAAAGCTTTCTGGTCCGATGAGAATCAGATTGTTGTCGTGCGTGTCTGCGACGACAACGTCGCGCGCATATCGAATCTCAATATTCTTTTCCAGTTCCGGCGCTCCCATATGTTCGGGTCCGCGAACTAGATCAGCAACGAGTGCTAGGTCAGCCATGGGTGTAACAGATCGCGTGGCCAAAGGAACATCTGTGTGCGACGGAGGGACGCTCGCCTTTGATTCCCTGTCGTAAGTGTGGGTGGCGTACCAGTCCAACGGCACCGACTTCTGCTCCCACACTGTGAACATGTCGAGTGCGGCATCTCCTGGCACAATCAAAGTCTTCCGGTCAGAGGTGAACAGCGCCTGCCAGAGAGCAATTGGCCCTTTCCGCACGACCGGAACGGAAGCGGCACGACGCTGTTGAATGCAGATCACCCCCAGAACCAGAACCGCGAGCCCCAGCAACGCAATGGCGAAGACATATGGTTTTCTGCTTGGAGGTGGTGGCACAGAAACCGACGCGACTGGAGCAGATGGAGGCGGCGAAACCAGAGGAGTAATTGCCGGAGCTTCCGAGACCTTCCTTACCGCCTGCTTTTCTACTGCGGCAATGTAGCCGCCCTTTGGAATATCGATCCGGAATTCGTTCCCTGCCCCTTCAGACGAGTAGTAGAGATCCAATCGCTGACGCAGTTGCCGCACCGTCACGCGGACAATCGTGTCTTCAGAAGAGTTGTAGCCGGGGACGCGTCCGAAGACCTGAATACCGATCTGTTGCTCCGTCAGGTCTCCATGAGAGCCTCGAAGCGAGTGCGTTACTATGAACCCAAGGAGGGAACAGAGGCGCGGAGACTTGGCGAAAGAATGACTGGTTAGGACACGTTCCAGTTCCAGCAATTCTGCCGAACTTTCGGTATTTGCCACAGTCTCAGGCGTTATAGACACGTCATGCTTCTATCACCTTCCTCTTTCCAGTCACAAGTGCAACCCAAGCCTTGTGCGGCCGTGCGCGCAATTTCGCAGCGTATTCCGGCCTTTTGTTGTTGTCGATAATCCTCACAAAATAAAGGAATAGCTGGGATTTCACGTGTGAATCACACGTGAGACACCGTGAATCTCCTGCTAACCCTTGCCAGTGGTATGCGCTGCCCTTCAGGGTTGCACTGTTTCCATACCTCCATGTCCTTTGACCGCCTTCCTGTGAATGACGAAGGCCTTTTCCCTCTTGAGATGACGATGAACAGACGTGAATTTGTTGGCCTTTCCTCTGCCGCTCTTGCCGCCACACAAGCACGAGCCGCTATGGCATCCACACCGCAACCCTCTAACAACCGGCCCAACTTTCTCTTCTTCATTGCGGACGATCTGATGTTCCGCACGATTAACTCCATCAACAACCCCGAGGTCCACACCCCGAACATCGACCGGCTGGTTCGCGATGGCATCCACTTCACGCATTGTTTCCACTCCGGATCATGGACTGGCGCAGTCTGCATCGCCAGCCGGACGATGCTGAACACTGGCCTCTCCCCCTTCAAAGCGCAGAAGGCGCTCGTGGACAACCAGTCGGGGATGATTCCGGTATGGGGTCAGACTCTGCGCAATGCGGGGTACCGAACCTTCCAGACTGGCAAGTGGCACCTGGACGCTGTTTCCCTGCAGCGTTCGTTCAGCGATCTAAAGACGACCGGACCTGGCTATCTGGATTCGACCCACGACCCCAAGGACCCGGCCCACAACATGTACCTGCGGCCTGCTCCTGGCAACGTATGGAGCCCAACGGACCGCTCCTTAAAAGGACATTGGCTGGACAAGCATCTCTGGCTCGATGGTCCTGAGGGTGAGACAAAGCATTCTTCTGAGGTCTATGCAGATTCTGCCATCGACTTCCTGAATGGGCAGCGCGGCAAGCAGGAGAAGCCTTTCTTCATGTACGTGGGCTTCAACGCTCCGCATGATCCTCGACAGGCTCCCGAGGAATACCAGGCGATGTATCCAGTGGAGAAGATCGCGCTTCCGCCGAACTATCTCCCGCAGCACCCCTTTGATCAGGGCGACTTCCATACACGCGACGAACAGCTTGCTCCCTTCCCGCGGACCGAGTTCGACGTGAAGACGCACCGCAAGGAGTACTACGCCATCATCACGCACATGGATGCGCAGATTGGCCGCGTGCTGGATGCGCTGGAAAAGAGCGGACAGGCTAAGAACACCTACGTGATCCTCACCGCAGACCATGGCCTTGCCGTTGGAGAGCACGGTCTGATGGGCAAGCAGAACCAGTACGAGTGCTCCATGCGTATGCCACTCATCATGCGCGGCCCCGGGATCAAGGCCGGAACGCATGTGGACGAGATGGTCTACCAGCACAGCATGTACGCCACCACCTGTGAACTGGCGGGCGTTGCTGTTCCGAAGCATGTGGAGTTCCCCAGCCTGAAACCGATGGTTCTGGGACAGTCCACTGCACCTCTCCACGATGCAATGTTCGGCTGGTTGAATGTCATCCAGCGTTCCATCCGCACGAAGAAGCACAAGCTGATCTTCTACGTGCCCATCAAGCGCTATCAACTCTTCGATCTTGAGAACGATCCCTGGGAGATGCACGACCTCATCAACGATCCGCAATACGCGTCGGTGAAGACGGACATGATCGCGAAGCTCAAGGCCGAACAAAAACGGTTGGGCGACCCGCTGGACATTGATGCGCCGCCAGCCGTGAAAACCGGCAATTCGTACTAAGCCGGAACGAACCACAGCAACACCATTTCAGGAGGCCACGGCCCTAGTCGTGGATAAAAATGACATACCGATTAAGACACCTTCTTGCCTACACGCCACTCCCGGCTCTGTTTCTCTCAGCCACGATGCTGCATGCGCAGAACTCCACTGGCGCTATCAGCATCACCGTGTTCGACGCGGGTGGCGCCGCTGTGCCAAATGCTCAGGTAGTGGTCACGGGGACGGACACAGGCGTGCAACTACGTACGCTCACCACAAATGATCACGGTATTGCAGAAGTACCGCTGGTCCCGCCGGGCAACTACAACGTCAGCATCACTGCGTCCGGCTTCAAGACCTACCAACAGCAATCGGTCAACGTGCAGGTGGGCGCCACCGTCACGTTGCGTCCTGCACTGGAACTTGGTGCAGCCAGCGACGCCGTCACTGTGACCGCACAGGCGCCACTGATTGAAGATAAATCTCAGACCGTGCAACAGGTCATCGAAAACAAGGAACTCACCGACATTCCTTTGAACGGCCGTAACTATATCCAGGCCGCCAACTTCATTCCCGGTGTTGTGCCACAGAACTCAGGTCGCGATAACTCCTTCGTTGCGTACGGCAATGACGGCTTGCAGAACTCGTTCCTACTCGATGGCGCGCGCAACGTGAACTACATCCGAGGTCTGGACAACGGTCAACGAGACATGGTGCGACCGCCTCTCGATGCATTGCAGGAATTCACCGTGCAGACATCGAACTACTCTGCAGAATTTGGCGCCGGTGCAGGCGCAATTCTTAACGCTATTACCAAAAGCGGAAGTAATAAGTGGCATGGATCTGCTTACGACTTCATTCGTAACAAGGTGCTGGATGCCCGCCCCTATAACTTCACCACCACTCCGGTAAACAAACAGCAGTTGGTTCAGAACCAATACGGCGGCAGCTTCGGTGGACGCATCATTCGGGACAAGGTCTTCTTTTTTGGTGCCTATGAGGGCCGTCATACTAAGTCGTCGTCACAGAACAACGGCGCTGTACCCACGGCACTGGAGCGTTCGGGCGACTTCTCGCAATCGAAGTACATCATCTATGACCCGACGACCACTCGCTTGGTGAACGGTTCGTATGTGCGTACGCCCTTTGCAGGAAACAAGATTCCTACCTCCCAGCTGAACTCCATTGGACAGCAGCTTGCCGCTCTGTATCCATTGCCTAATGCCACGAGCGCTACTGATCCATACACCCACTACTACACGTCGTTTATTCCGAGCAAGACTGACGTGAAGAACGGCATTGGACGTGTGGACTACACCATCAGCAGCAAAGACAGTATCTTTGCCCGCTACGGCGAAACGCTGAGCAATGCGTTCACAGGTGTTGGTCTCCCCGGTGCACAGGACCCTGGCAACAGCCGTGTGGATTCCAAGGGCCTTGGCGCTGGATACACACGCATCATCACGCAATCTCTTTTAAACGAGCTGCGCTTCTCCTGGACCTCACTCGCAGATGATGGATTGGGTACTATTGCACGCAAAGAATTCATCCCTGGCTTGCTCGATCCAAACCTTACGGAAGGCTGGCCAACGTTCGCTGTCACCAGTCTTGGCACCATTGGTTCCGAAGCAGTTGGAAACTCGCCGCTGCACAAGACCTCTGGCGTGTGGGACTGGGCAGACAATGTCTCTTGGTCGCACGGTAAGCACCTAACCAAGTTCGGTGGCGAAATGATGTGGATTCGTCCGAATACGCAAGCTGCATCCAACGGACGCGGTGGCCTTGGCTTCACGGGTGCATTTACCCAATCTCCCACAGCACGTTCCACGAGCGGTTACGGCGTGGCCGATCTGCTGCTGGGCTATGCCAACAGTGTCAACACGGGCACCGTTCTGAAAAGCGAAGAGCGTGGCTGGTACTACGGCGGTTATGCCAATGACCAATGGACCATTTCACCTAACCTGACCATCAACTACGGCGCTCGTTATGAAATCTTCATGCCGTTCTACGATGTGAACAACGGCGAAGCGAACTTCATCACCGATCCAGATAGCCCGCTATATCTCCAATACATCAAGGCAGGCATCGACAAGCGCTTGCCCCGCGCACTGGTCTACGCGGACAAGAACAACATTGCGCCGCGCGTCGGCTTTGCCTATCGTGTTCCCAATGTAAAAGACATGACGCTGCGTGGTTCGTTCGGCATGTTCTACTCGCAGGATCAGGGTCTGGGTATCACAAGCCGCTTATCCACGAACCCGCCTTATAACAACTACGGAGCCATCTCGCAGAACAGCGATCAGCTCAACACCAGCACGTCGTTCCAGCTATCGCCAAACCAATCCATTCCGCGCTCTCCGGCAGTCGATCCAGCAACTTTTACTCTTGACCCGACCTATACCGGCACCATCACCAGTTGGGTAGAACACATGCAGTACGGTTATGTGTCGCAGTGGAGTTTGTCTGCGCAGAAGCAGCTTCCTTGGGGCTTGCTTGCGGAAGTGAATTACGTGGGCAACCATGGCGTTCATCTGCTGGGCCGCTCAAACTTGAATCAGCCCAAGGTGTTGAACAGCACGTCCGTCGCATCGCGACGTCCGTTCCTTGGCTACACCGCAGCCGCAACGCTTAACCAGATTGGCGATTGGAATGCCTCTCAATATGAAGGCCTCTCCGCCAAGGTGGAGAAACGCTTCGCACAGGGTGTCCAGTTCCGTAACTCCATCACTTATGGTCGTACCTTCAGTTTGCTCAGCCAGGCGTTGGACGTTAACGACAATTCAACCGCAGGCGACACGTTACAGGATGCGTACAACCATGCAATCAATTGGGGTCCTGCGGATTTCGACATCCCGTTCCGCGAAGTATTGACTGGCATGTTTGCCGCTCCCAGTGGCAGCCACGCCATATTCAACAGCCGGATCGCATCGGCCGTCCTTGGTGGGTGGGCTGCATCTCCCGTGTGGGTGTGGCAGTCTGGTCAGCCGCTCACGCCAACGACCAGCTCTGATAATGCCAACTCCGGCGCCACAAACCGTCCGAACCAACTATGCTCCGCGGTACACACAGCGCCCAACACCAGGCAGCAGTGGTTCAACACAAGCTGCTTTGGCACGAATGCTCTGTACACCTACGGCAACGCGGGTAAGGGATCCATCCGGTCACCAGGACAAAATCGCGTGGATCTGAGCCTGCAACGTAACTTTGGCGTTCCTAAGTGGGAAGGTGCAAACCTGAACTTCCGAATTGAAGGGTTCAATGTTCTGAACCATCGCATGTGGGGCAGCCCCAATACCACGCTTGGAAACACGCAGTTTGGCCAGATCACCAGCGCACAGGCTATGCGTACCGTACAGATTGCGGGACGTATCACCTTCTAGTTCAATCCACCCCAAAGGGCACAGCCTCGTGCTGTGCCCTTTTCCTTTTGGACAACACACAGCAAAACAATACGAGAAGTACACTGTTGGCATGGCAGTTCGCGTAAATGGAGAGATCATCAGCGACGAGCGATTTCATCGCGAATTCGTCGAGATTTCCGGTGGCCGCACGCCGCAGCAGGTGCAAGAACAAGCTCCCATGGAGTACCACCGCCTACTTCAGACGGCAGAGCGCAACACACTTCGCGCGATCCTGTTGCATCAGCTTGCAGTTTCAGAAGGGATAACTGCCACCGATGAAGAAGCGGGAGAGGAACGTCGCTCTACGTGGGGCAGTGCTGCGAATCAGTCATGCGGTATCGGCATCACCACCGACATGATGTCGCGCCTGATGGTGAAAAAAGCAGAGCAGTATCTAACGCGGCATGTGCAACGTCCTGACCGTCGCGAAGTGGAGTCTGTCTATCGCAATAACTCAGCCGCGTTCACACTTCCAGAGCGCTGGCTGGTTTCCCAGATCGTTCAGATCGCAGAGACAGAGACAGAACGTGCTAAAGCAATGGACGTTTTGACACAGGCTGAAAGCGAACTCAAACGTGGCAAGTCATTCGCTGCTGTTGCGGATCGCTATTCCGATTGCAAAGGCAACGGAGGTTCGCTTGGATGGGTTAGCCGGGGCATGATGGTTCCTGAATTCGAAGCAAAAGTCTTCACACTGGAACGTCGCAAACTCAGCGACATTTTTGAATCGACATTCGGTCTTCATCTCGCCATGGTGCACGATTGGAAACCCGCAGGCGTGCAGCCGTTGGATGAAATCAGACCCGATCTTGCGCGACACATTTTTGAAGAGCGCAAACAGGTGTTACTGAACCAAATCACAGAAGACCTAATGCGTCGCGCAGAGATTGAAATGCTGCCAGAACCCGAACGCAGTATCGCTGCCGGAGAGAAAGTGCAATGAAGAAGAATCCGTCTCCCTGCTGCGTTCCCAGCAAACAACACGCAGACGTATGGCAAGCTTCGCAGCAGGACTCCTCCACACGTACACGCGCTGTAACCGGTAGCACCGACGAAATGATCCTGCTGCCTGGTGGACCGTTTCTCATGGGTTCCGAATCAGCAGACACTTTTCCGAATGATGGCGAAGGCCCAGTACGACGAGTGACCATCGATCCTTTCTGGATGGATCAGTATTCCGTCCGTAATCGCGACTTCATGAAGTTTGTGCAGGAGACCCAATACGTCACCGAAGCAGAACGCATTGGATGGTCTTTTGTCTTTGCAGGTGACCTCCCCGAAGAATCCACTGGCACACAGTCGGTTCATGGAACGGAATGGTGGCGCGTTGTCGAAGGCGCTACCTGGCTCCATCCGGAAGGTCCTGGATCGAACGTTGCCAACCGAACGGACCATCCAGTCGTACAGGTTTCATGGAATGATGCGGTGGCCTATGCCACCTGGGCAGGCAAGCGTCTTCCAACGGAAGCCGAATGGGAGTTCGCCGCACGCGGTGGTCTTGAGCAGCACACCTACCCTTGGGGCAATGAGCTCACTCCTAACGGAAAGCATCTTTGCAACATCTGGCAGGGAGTGTTCCCTGTCTCAAACACAGCAGAGGATGGTTATAGTTCAACCTGTCCTGTGGACGCATTTCCACCAAACGGTTACGGCCTGTTCGGGATCACAGGCAACACGTGGGAGTGGATCTCAGATTGGTTTCATCCCACCTATCATCAGCTAGCAACTCGCCACAATCCGACTGGACCGCCACAAGGGGCCGCACGCATGCTCAAAGGCGGTTCCTATCTTTGCCACCGCTCGTACTGCAATCGTTACCGCGTCGCAGCTCGCAGTTCCAACACGCCGGATAGCGCGACAACGAACATCGGCTTTCGTTGCGTCCGTGACGTGGCTTAGCGATCTAGCCATCACACAAACAAATGCGCTGGGATATATCCTCCAGCGCATTTGTTTGTGCTCTTGCTAAGGTCGTTCCCAAGTACGTTCTTATTTCTCTTTTCCAATCCTGCGCAACACTGAGTTCTGCGGCGTCCACATAACTTGTATCCAACCACTGCCATTGTGTTGTGGTGTCGGTTGCAGCACCGGAAGCAACCACCGCTCGTATTGGACAAAGGCTTTCACGGACCACTCTTTGCCGATTCCTGCAGTCACATTGCCAAAGACGTCAGAGATCGTGCTCCCACCCGGCAGCATGTTCCCGCCCTTCGTTTGGCGGAATCCCCCACCGAATGTTGTGTTCGCCGATTTCCAATACGTTACCCGACCTTCGATTGCCCTCGCATCACGGCCAACCGCGTTCCCCAGCATAAAACCTTTGTTCGTATTCCCATCCCGGTACTGATTGTTGAGGAAATTGCGAACTCGTCCTTCGTCCTGACTCAACTCTTCAGAGCTGGCCATTTCTACCCGAAGATCTGTATGGGGAATCAAAGGCAAACGAGGAAAGTAAACTCCGGGAGCCCAAACCGCACGCCTCGGCGCGTTGAGCGGACTCACGTCGTCATCAGCATAGGAGTCACTGTAAAGGGTGACGTATTTCCGCAGTCCAGGAACGTGCAGCCGGAAATCAAATCCAGCTTTGCGATCTCCCGGATCGCTTCGATCTCCATACGCAAAATTAGTGCCAGTAGAAGCATGGCTCGTGAGATTACGCCAAAGGCTTCCGATCGTCATGGGGTGTCCGACACCCCACAAAATCGACCACCGAGTGAAGCCTAATTCCAGCGTGTCAAAGAAAGTGAACTCGGCCTTCTGTCCGTTGTAATAAGGCCGCGCCGGGAAATGGTGGCCGGATAGCTTTCCGAAATTGAGATCGAAGCGATACGTCACATGTCCTTCGGTGAATGGAACCGGATGCGGACGTGTGGACAACAGCCTCAGGTTATAAGTGGGCTCTGCATTGATTGAAAAGGACAGAGGCCCCATTGTTGTGGGTCCCCAATAGATCACTTGCTTTCCAAAAGAGAGCTGGTTTCCGGCAAACGCCACTCCGGCATACAACTCGATCGGCCGCTGGCGCACACCTGCCGTTGTGTTCGGAGTTATAGGAGCATAGCCGGGAACGCTAGAAGACTCGTCCAGATAGGTGATCAAACTAGAAAGTTGTGGCGTCGTACCTTGAATCGTTGGGTATTGCTGCAACTCCTGCCGATCATAAAAAAAGAAGCGACCGCGGTTCGCGCGCACGGAATAGCCAAGAATAGCGCTGTTACCGCGCCCAAGCGGCCTTCCGTAGTCGTTCCACCATGTCTGGCCAAAATGGTAACCATCCGTCAACGCCGGCCCTGCAATGGTTCCTTCACGAAAGTAAATAGATTCAACGGCCGCTTCCGGACTACCCGACGAAATATTGAACTCCCGCAAAAGATCGGAAAGCAGACGTTCAGCTTCACCGTCCGCATGTCCCGCGACTTCGCCTTTCAAATAATTGTCGCGTGCTTCGATTAGCTGGCGCAGGCATTCCTTACGCGTCCATGGGCGAATCGACACGCTCTGTGAACCGATGAATCCAAGGTTGGCGAGACGTTCCAGTGCCGGATATACCCAACTATCCATCGGAACGTTCACCGAACCAAAATGATCGGTCTTTGAGGAATCCTCATCGCTAGAGGAAGGGGTAGTTGCGATCTTGCTGTCTTGCTGCCCGAAGGCGCAGACCGCCGGTGCCATGATGAGCCCCAGACTGAAAAGCCCTACGGCTCGCCGTATGACTGCCTTCTGAGGAAGAAATCCCGTTCCATTGCGCGTCTTGTTCAAGCTCACGTCTTCCATGCGACGCTCGCGTGCAGCGCGCCGTTACTGGTCTTCGATAAGTTTAGCCACCGGTAAATCCGGGTTAGGCACGGAGGAAAGTTTTTGGAACTGTTCGAGCGTTTCGCTCTCGCTATATTTTATCGGCATTGCGGACTCGCAGACGAAAAACATACTCCGTCACAAAACGACTTCTACGCCCCTTCATCCCATGCAATCAAAAGATTTAGACCCTCCGACTTCTATCGTACGAAGATTTTCGTTGACATCTACGAAGACCTTCGGATATGTTCCTTTCCATGAAGATTACGAAGCAAATACCAAAGCCGACAGAGGGTGAGCTCGAACTCCTGACCATCCTGTGGGACCGAGGCGAAGCAACCGTCCGCGACGTGTTCGAGGCCGTGAATGAACGCCGCCCTGTGGTGTACACGGGCGTGCAAAAACTCATGCAGATCATGCTGGACAAAGGTCTGGTGGAACGCGATGCCACGGAACGCGCTCACGTTTATCGTGCCGCCATCGCAAAGGGAGATACGGAGCGTCGCTTTATGCGCGAGTTGAGCGACCGCTTCTTCGCAGGTTCAGCAGCACAGTTGGCGCTGCGTGCGTTGGAGATGGAACCTGCCAGCGAAGAGGATCTCCGCGAGATCCGCAGACTCATAGCAACAAAGCTGTCCTGAAAGGAGCCGAGAGGATGAGCGCTTATCTTGGGGTACACACCGGAGAAGTAGTTGCACTGGGATGGACGCTGCTGCACTTCTGTTGGCAGAGTGCAGGGATAGCGTTGTTGTACGCGTTGGTGGATCGATGCACGCGGAATGCGTCTGCCTCAGTCCGGAACGGCATTGCTGTGACCGCGCTCGCGCTCATGCCGCTTGCTGCTATCGCAACCTTCGTGGAACAGGAACGGCTTGTGGTTCCGGTACAGCACACCGTGCAACCGTCCACACAGGTCGAGCAACAACTCCCCGTGATTGCATCGCGCCTGGGCACTATGCACACGGCGATTCTGAATGAGGTTCCCTCGGCCGCACCAATAGTCAGTGGAGGTGAACTCTGGATCGCAGAACACGCCGGCGTTCTGTTGCCCTGCATGGATGTCCTGTGGCTTCTGGGCGTCTTGTTACTGACAGTGAGAGCTGCGGGCGGATGGTGGCAGTTACGCGGTTTGAAATTGCGAGCAAGCGCTGCTGTACCACCGGAAATTCAGATCGCGTTTGAGCGATTGAAGCGTCGATATGAGCTAAGCCGTGGCGTTCTACTGCGCATGTCTGATGAAGTGATCTCTCCCATGGTGTTTGGTGTGTGGCGCACCGTTGTTCTTGTGCCGATGAGTGCAGTCGCACAGTTGACTCCTGAGCAGATGGAAGCAGTGTTGGCGCATGAACTGGCCCATGTGCGGCGTTGGGATTACCTGGTCAACCTGATGCAAACGGTGACAGAGTGTCTGTTCTTCTTCCATCCAGCAGTGTGGTGGATTAGCCATCGCGTTAGAGATTTTCGCGAAGTGTGTTGCGACGAAGCAGCAACACAAACCTGCGCAGATCCTGCGATCTATGCAGCAGCTCTGCTGCAGATGGAAGAACAGCGCTTCCGCCAGCCGCAACTGGCGATGGCCCTGAACGGCAATGGTGGAACGCTTTTGCAACGAGTACGACAAGTTATGGGAGAGAAAGCAATGGAGCAAAGACAGATGAGCGGAATTCGAATGATGACGGCAGGCCTGGCGCTGGTTGGACTGTATGCGGTACCTCACGTAGCGCACAGCATGAAGATGGAAATAACACCCAAGCCCGCGGTTGCCCCGTTAGCAGAAGTCGCTCCACGCGTAACCGCACAACCAACACCGGAAGTTGTTATCGCGGTGAAACCGAAGGTTGACGTTGCAACAGTTCAATCGACGAACATTGACATTGCCGATGCAAATCCAGAGCTCAACCCTGCACCTGCTCCACGTGCAGTCAATGAGAGCTCCTCGCAAGAAGTGAAGCAGAACGGCATGCAGTATCTCGACGGCATGAAAGCAGCCGGCTATCCGTTGGATCTCAATAACGATCTCGATGAAATCATCCGTCTTCGGTCAATTGGTGTAACACCCGAATATGCGAGTGCCATGTCGCAGGCTGGCATGGGCAAACCCACACTAAAAGAATTGACCACGCTGAAAGCTGTCGGTGTGACACCGGACTATGTGAAGTCGCTGAAGTCTTCCTCTTCTGCGCCAGCGAACTTTCGCGACGTGATTTCGTTCAAGACTCTCGGTGTAACGCCGGAATATGCACAGCAAATGGAGTCGTTAGGACTTGGTAAACCAACCATGCATGACCTCACCAGCATGAAGGCTGTTGGCGTCACTCCTGAATACGCTGCCGGATTGAAGAGCGCCGGTTTCACACCGAAAGACTTCCATGAACTGGTCAGCATGCGCGCTGTGGGCGTTACTCCGGAATATGCGAGTGCCATGGCTGCTGCGGGCTTCTCCGCGAACTCTTCACATGACCTGGTCAGCATGAAAGCACAGGGCATGACACCGGAGTATGCGAAGTGGCTGAAAGCAAACTTCCCTAACGCAGACCTGCACGCCATGCGCCAGGCAATCACATTCCACATTGACGAAAAATTCGTCGCCGATGCCAAGGCCCATGGCTTCAACGGGACTGACCTGGATAAGTTGACGAAGCTGAAGATGTCGGGCTTGCTGAACTAAAGTTCAGCAGCACCGAGCAAACACCCAAGACATTGCAAACGGTTTGTCGTTGCGGCACAACCGCGGCAACGACGGAGCCATGCCGCTTCCGGCGTGCACGACAGAGCACGCTCTAAGAACAAAGGAGACACCTGATGAAACGTACGTGGATCGCGTTGATAATGATCGCCACTTCAGCACCATGCATTGCGCAAACCATGTCGGGAGTCTGCATGATCTCAGAAGGGCTGCACAAAGATGGAGCGCCGGTAGCCAGAGTCATGCTTTCGGAAAACAATTGTGCAACTGACGGCCGCAACTGCATGGAGATGTCGAATACATCTACAGAGTGGCGTCAATGGACTGGCGTCTCCCCGGAGATACTGCATCGCGACACCTCAACAATAGATGCAAAGCTCGTCGGCGATGCAGGCTCGCTCACTTGTAACGGCGTGGTGCATGATGGCATTCTCTCTGGCCGTTTCGGCTTCGATGCGAATCCTGCCTTCGTTACGGACATGGCTGCACTTGGCTTTGATGGCATTCTCCCGCGTAAACAGTTAAGCATGCTCATGCTGGACATCACTCCCGCCTGGGCGAAGCAGATACAATCGCTCGGCATCACCGAACTCAATACCAACCGACTGCAAGGGCTACGCGCATTGCACGTAGATGCGGACTACATCCACGCGATGGCTGCCGCCGGCTATCCCGAATTGCGTGCGGGCAAATTAACGGAGATGAAAGCCGTCGGGGTCACGCCGGAGAAGGTGCAAGAGGCAAAGTCACTCGGCTTTCAACCTTCAGAGCAAGATCTGATTCAGATGGCTGTATTCAAAATCGATCGGCCCTTCGTGGAGCGTATGCGCGCGCGTGGGCTGACAGACCTCACGCTCAAGAAGCTAATCCAGATCAAGATCTTCAAGCTGGACGACTAGAACCTGAGACCGCCTATAAGGAGCGCACCAATGACACACAAGATGCTGTTTGCGGTACTTCTAAGCCAAGGAGTTTGCTCGCTGGCTGTGGCAGCGCCCGCCGATTCTGTTGCGCACAATGTAAGACCAACGGACCTCGCCGCCAGACCAGAACGGACGCCAATTCAGAATATGCAAGGACTACACCTAATGATTCGCGGTGGAACATCGCAGTGGGCCTTTCAATTTGTGTGTGTCGACGCTCACTGTGAGTTTCGTCACACACACGCATCGCATCATGGGGAAGCACCAGAGCACATTGACTTGTCCGTTCGACTCACATGCTCGACAGGATGCACCAGCCGTCAGAATCCATCGCTCCAGTCAGCTTCCCTCTCCAAGAAAGACGGACATTAATCCATCCATAGATTCTTATCGGTGAGATCACTCTGTTGGAACCACAAACCTATATCCGAAGTAGTTTTCAGTAAGCAGATACCTCGGGTCTGCAGGATCATCTTCAATCTTGCGGCGTAATTGACTTATGTAAGTTCGTAGATACTCTCTCTCATCACCAAACTCTGCCCCCCAAACTTCTACAAGAAGCCTGTGATGTGCAATGGGGTTTCCCGTACTTTTCATAAGGGCCAAGAGCAACTCAAACTCTTTTGGAGTGAGGTGAATCTCTACACCTCTGCGCATCAGCCGATGTGCGAGCGGGTCAATTTTCAGATCGCCAACCTCTATGATCTGGTTTGGATCTTCATCGCTTTGCCGCATCCTGCGAATCCCAGCTCGGATGCGCGCAGCCAACTCAGGCAATAGAAACGGTTTCGTCACATAGTCGTCCGCGCCAGCATCCAGAGCCGATACCTTATCTTCAACGTGATCTCTTACAGTGAGAACGATGATCGGTAGACGAGGATAGGCTGCTCGTATCTTCTTGCATGCAGCAATACCACCCATGCCAGGCATGTTGAGATCCAACAAAACCAATTCCATCTTGTGGTTTCGTAGTTCTGCGAGACCAAGTTCACCGGATTGCGCCTCAAACGTTTCGAAGCCCAATACCCTCAACATGGTTGAGAGGCTATGGCGAAGAGCAGTGTCATCCTCAACGATCAGAATCGTCCCCTGATTCATAACAATTCGCCCCGTCGAAGATGAACACGCATCCTTCCGAAGCCCATGTCGTGCGAAACCCGAAGCTCCATCGCAATTACAGACTACAGATGAGCGCATAAAGAAGTTGTAAGAAACGTTAGTAAGTGTTGCTCGGATAAAAGCGAGTGAAGTAGCGGAAATCTTTACGAAGATCCCGCACAATCCTTATGGGTTCCTGATGGGTCGCCACATAGCATCGCCCATGGTGCACGTGGATATCGCAAGTGCGCGCACCAGGATGGAGAACCATGATCTCGTTTCGTAGCAAAGGCTGCGCACTCTTAACCGGCCTTCTTCTCGCCAGCGCAACCACACTTCATGCACAGACCTCTGAAGCCGCACCAGCAGACGCCCCAGTACAAAACAGTGATCTGACACAGGGTAATTTCTTTCAACGGCTTGGCCACTTTTACGTTCATGACTGGAACGGAACTCTGCCGTCGACACCTACACCGCAGCGCCGAGCTTTGGATGCGCCTCTCGATTCGCCGCCATATCCCAGCAGTGATTGGGGCTATGGAGGATCCAGTGCGATTGGCATTCCAGATGGAAATACTTATCCGTTGATGTCAGCACTCAAGCTACAGAACAGCAGAACAAAAATTTACGGATGGGTTGCTCCAAGCTTTAACTACAGCACCTCGGACAAGAACAGCTTCCCTGTCTCCTACGACGTGTTTCCCAACAGCGTTGTTCTGAATCAGGCTGTCGTGTACATCGAACGTCTTCCTGACACGGTGCAAAACAAGCATTTCGATTGGGGATTTCACGTCACCGGATTCTTCGGCAACGACTACCGCTTCACGACAGCGAAGGATTATCTCAGTCAACAGCTGCTTCAAAAGAATCGTCGTTATGGATTCGATCCAGTGCTTGAATATGCTGACCTCTACTTCCCAGTGAAAGAAGGTCTGAACATCCGCGTCGGACGCTTTCTTTCCGTGCCTGGCATCGAAGCGCAGTTGGCTCCCAATAACTACAACATGACTCACTCACTGCTATACACAATCGATCCGTTTACTGACACCGGCATCCTTGGCTCTCTGAAGTTGTCAAAGCAATGGATGGTGCAGCTTGGGCTCTCTGCCGGACACGATGTCGCTCCCTGGTCCGACGATCGGAAACCCTCAGTCATTGCATGCGTGAATTACTCGACGACTTCCAACCGTAATAACTTCTATGCCTGCGCAAATGGCATCAACGACGGCAAATACGCGTACAACAATCTGCAACATTACGATGCCACCTGGTATCACAAGTTCAACGCGAAGTGGCACATGGCAACGGAAGCCTGGTACATGTACGAACGCGAAGTTCCAAACGTCGCCGGCAATGTGGCCAACCCTGTCCCCACGGAAACGGGAGCCAATGGCGCGTACTGCGCTCCGGGACAGGTCCGCTGCACAGCACCCGAATACGCGATCGTGAACTACATCAATCGCGAAGTTAACCCTCACCTTACGGTTGGTTTCAGGTCTGATCTGTTGAATGACAAGAAGGGACAGCGAACAGGCATTGCAACCAAATACACCGAGAACACGCTGTATGCGACGAAATATTTTGGGACAACGGTCATGCTGCGGCCAGAGATTCGCTTCGACCATTCATGGGATCGTCCGGGATACAACAATGGCACCGCAAGAAACCAGTTCTTTGTCGGTGCCGATCTGATCTATAAGTTCTAGCTGCTTTGCTGATCGCTTCAGCGTCGTCGATACATCAACCCGGCGCCGCTGAGGCAATTGCACAGATAAAGTGACCGAAGCTGACTAGTGCTTCAGGAGGAACATGCCCCAACTCACTAAGATTGCGGCAACCACAAAGCCGCCAAAGCAAAGCGCGCCGAACCGGATCATGTTCTTAGGTTCCGAACGCTGAGTGATTCCGAACACAATCGAAGCAAAGAAGGCATACACCACAAGGGCTGCAAAGTGCGACATTACAAACCCTCCTTGCGGCCGTTCGCCAACGACTGCGCATCAACTGCAGCCATTACATTTAGCAGTCCCGCAACCACGGCAAACTTGCTGCCGTAGTCAGAAACCGTATCCGTCAGCGCCTGGCCGCCAAGGCTGGCCGCATGGGCGATCACATAAAGCAACGGCGACCCCATCTGTCCCACGAAGCCCAGCAAATCCAACACATCGCCATTCGTAGCGGAATAGACCTTGCCGTGCATCATCATGCCCAGGAAGAACATGCTGACGATGGAAACAAACAGCAGCGCCGCGCGGATTGGCTTCTTCACCAGCACATGGCCAAGCCCTGGTACCAGCCAGCCAGCCAGCAACACCAGCGTAGGAGACACTGCACTCTGCCGTACCGGCACATTCGTTGTTTGGGTCACTGCCATTCGTTGTCGATCATATCAGCTAGATTCGAACCAGTTCCCGTTGAATCTTCCCGGTAACAACGGCGCTCCCCGGCTTCGTGATCATGTCGATCTCGCTCCGCACCCCAAAGCACTCCGGACCGGGCGGCAGATAGATGCCCGGCTCCACGGAAAAGCAGGTCATCGGCAGAATCAGGCGCTCGTCATGCGTCTCAAAGTTGTCCAGATGCGCACCTGCGCCGTGTAGTTCTGTACCGATATTGTGCCCGGTACGATGCGTGAACCACTGGCCGAAGCCCGCGTTGACGATCACCTGACGAGCCGCGGCATCCGGTTCCCAACCCGCAATCGGCTTCCCTGCTGCAAATCGCTGCTGAACCAATGCAATGGCTGCATCACGAGCGTCCACAACGGTGCGGAAGACGCGTCCTTCGAGCTCCGTAGGATCGCGGTCCACAACGCCGGTCCACGTAATGTCGTACCAGACCGCCGAAGGATCGTCCTTCAGCTTGCCCCAGATGTCGATCAACACGAACGATCCGCGCTCAATCCGTGATGACTTCCCTGCCACCGGCTCGTAGTGCGAGTCCGCTGCATTCGGTCCGACGCTGACATTTGGCCCGTGTTCCCACACGAGGCCCTCCTTCACCAACTCAGCCTGCAGCCACTCCACCATGGCGAACTCATCCGTGCCTGCACCGCGGACCCGCGAACCCATTTCACGCCAGCCATCTTCGAGAATGCGATCGATCTTTCGCTGTGCGACGTAGTGCGTCTCTACCTGGTGTTCCGTGAGCACCGCCTCGAACCGGCTGACGAGGTTGGCGGAGGACACAATCTCCTTGCCCATGCCGTTGAGCACCTCAATGGTGCCCGCATCCACCATCGCCACATACATCACGGCATTGCGCGGCGAATACTGCATGGCAATGCGCGTCGCGCCCTTGAGCATCTGCTCCAGCGCCGACTCCATCTCCTGCCACGTGGAATACAGCACGCGCTCACCCGGCAGCGTATCCAGCTTGCCTGCCTCAATCCGGTGGTTCAGCTTGCGCGGCTCACCCTTCGCAGGAATGAAGTAGAACCAACGACGCGTGACGTGCATGGACGGATCCAACCCCAGGATGCGGTACGCCAACGGATCGCGCACATGGTGGTCATAGAACAACCATCCATCCACGCCCGCCTGCTTGAGAGCCTCCTGCACCTTCACGACATCCATCACACCACCTCGAACTTCATGCTACGCGCAAAAGCAAAAACGCAGCACCCACGGCGGGTGCTGCGTTCGTTTGCGCTAATTACTTCATAAAGGTAACGGGAACCCACACATCCGTCGTCTCCCACTTCACATGCATCTCCGTACCTTTCGCAGTGGTGTTCCCGAATTCAATGGACATCATCTCCTGCGGCGAAGCCAACGATGCCTTCGTCATGGGAACCTTGCCAAGATCATCCGCCTCGAAGCGATCAGTTCCCCACTGTCCAAGATGCTTGCAAAACACCAACTGCCATTCGCCTTCAGAAGGCAGCGTAACCAGCGTGTATTTTCCTGCAGGAACATGCAGAGAGCCCACCATCAGATCGGTATTCGTTTCGAAGAGCGTGGCCTCATTCGCACCCGTACGCCACCAGGTGGTGTACGGCACCACCTCGCCCATGATCTTTCGTCCGCGCATGCTGGGAGCGCCATAGTCCACCTTTACAGCGGCGCCATTGATGCTGGCCTCCGCCTGCTTCCGTGGGCTCGCGAGTGGAGCGCCCGGCTTCTGGGGAGCCATCTCCATGCCACCCTGCGCCATTGCCGAAAGACTCAAACCACAACACAGCAGTGCAGCGGCAACGACCAGCTTCTTGATCTTCATAGCGAACTCCTTTTGCGCCTCACACGTTATACGAAACGAAGTATCGGAAGACAGCAAACATTATGCTATTTTTCAGACTTTTCCTTTGCGACCTCTGCTTCAAAGGCAGCCTTCTTCTCGTTTACGGCCTGGTGGTAACCAGCGGGATCAATCCAGACTGCATCGCCTTGCTGCGGCCAGCGCGCCATCTTCCCCAAGAGATCGAAATACACACCATGCGCACCAAGAAATATGTCCACGGGAAGTGCGTTCAACGTTGCAAATGTCTTTTGAAAATCCTGTTCAATGCCCGGATACGATGCCGGCTTACCCGGCGTGGAAACCAGTCGTACCGCAGGGTTCCATGACATGCCGCCCACGATCACCACATGCAATGTGCGTCCATTGTCATGCGTATCCATCGTCCAAGTGGTACATCCCTGCGTATGGCCAGCGGTCTTATGCGCAACGATAGTCGTGCCGCCTAGTTGCACCTTGTCCATGTTATGTAGAACACGATCGACATGAACCGGAGGGAAGTGATCCAGCGTGTGGTCATAGTCGGACACGCCTCCATCTTCCATCACCTTCACATCGCCATCCATCACCATCATCTTGGCGCCTGTCTCTTTCAACACCTCGGCAGAACCCGCGGCGTGATCGTAATGTGACTGGCTGCTGAGAAGAATCTTCGTGTCGCTCCATTTGAAGCCCAGCTTTTCAATACTGGCGCGTATCTGCGGGGGCGACGTTACCAGATTCGCATTGATCAGGATGTTGCCTTTGGGTGTCGTGATCAGGTAAGCCGCAAGATCGCGCGATCCGACATAGTACAAATTGCCCGAGATTCGAAACGGCGCAGTGGGCGCAACCCAGTCAGCTTTGTTCTGAGCCATTGCAGGCAGTTGCAGTACGGTCGCAACCAGTACGGAACAGAGAACGCGGAAAGTCATGCGCCAAGATTAACGGCGACCGACGTATCAGTACAAAACAAAATGGTCACGCCCCAGCCACATGACGCTGAAATTGCTGAAGAAGCTGCGTCACCATGGAAGGCCACGGAAGGTCTTGCTGGCCGGTAAGTGTCTCCACCCACACAAGGCCCCTTTCACCCTGGCCGCGCGATGGGTCATAAATATTTAGGCAGGCAACGGCTACATCTCCCGGGCCAAAGTCGATACGCCCGCTGCGATCAATCCATGCCAATTCGAAGACCAGGTCCGGACGTTGCTCCGGAGCAACAAGCTTCTTGCCCAAATCGCCAACCAGCTTCACCATCTGTCTGCGTCCAAAAGAGTCCATGCGTCCTGTATCGACACGGATATTCTTTGACACCGCAAGCAGATGGTGAAACGCATCGCCGTTGCACTGGTAGTAGTCCGTCTTCTCAAGCGTGCAGCCGGGCTCCGGCGCTTTCTGCGCGTAGAGCGGCAACACGATAAAAGCAAACAACGTGGCGATAAGCAGACGGCAGCAGCGCATTCTTGTCCTCACTAAGGCATTAGATGCGCTTTGCTTCTGAATCAACACATCGCCCTAAGCTGTCACCTTCGTGCCGCGCTTCGCGATGATGGGCTCCATGCGACTGTATAGCTCCTGCAAAATCTTCACGCCCGCTTCGGCAGCCGCATGATCCGGTGTTTCATTCGAGTCGTTCCAACCCTCTTCTTCACCACCGATATTCGGCTGCACCACAATTCCATCGCGCCGAGCAAGCAGGTTCAACCCCTTGTATCCGATGCCATAGTTCACGCCTTCCTGCGGAATGAGCCACGCAATCTGGCCACGCACGGGAACAATGCTTTGATCACTCCACAACGCCTTGGAATCATAGCCCGTGCAGCAGAACACAACGCTCTCTTTCAGTGATGCAAATTCATTGGGCGAATGGAACTCGCGCATCTCAAGCCGTCCGCCTGCCAGATAGAACTCCTGCATCAGCAACTTCGCATATCCGGCCACATTGAACGTCAGTGACGAGTTCCGACGCACATACTTGGTGGGGAACGGTGTCGAGCCGGGCGGCATGTCTTTCGATTTTGGCGTGATGTCCGCAATGCTTTGGCTATAGCGCGCGAACTCGTGCACCTGTTTTGTTCTGTCAGCAGGATCAGCCGCGGTATTGGGATCAACAGGACGATTGCGATCACGCGGCGGATCATCCGAGAGCTGATAACGATCGGTCCATTCAATCGGGGATCCGGCTACGCCAAGATAGCTGTTGTACATCGTCCACGAGGTGCGCGCCATGCGCTCCCACAACGCAGCGAAATCGGCAGGCGCATCCGTACTAAGAGCCACGCGTGAATCCGGTGTCCACGAACCGGTGGCACGTACGCTGCGGATGTATGGCGCCGTCTCTTTCGCATAGATCGTTACTTTATAACCCATGCGCTGCGCTGTCAGTGCCGTCGTCAGCCCAAGCGCTCCTGCGCCGATTACAGCGCATTCCTTCACGCCCGGCGCAGCTTCCATAGCCTTGCGCACGACCACATCCGCTGAGCCCCACGAGAGCGACCACCCGCTGCCGCCATGACCGTAATTAGTCACTACGGTCTTATCACCCACCTTGACGACATCCATGCGAGGCCCCACCGCACGAAACGGCCGCAGGCATACCGTGATACGGAAGATGCGGTCCACATCTGCACGAATCGGAAGGATATTTCCCGGCAAATCATAAAAAGGCAGTGCTGAAGCTGTTGCAAGAGCAGGCGCTGCGACGTGCTTCGCACATCCTTGCAGCAGGCTTAAACCGGTAAGTGCTGCCGATCCATGGAGAAATGAACGACGGTCCATCGAAATCTCTCTCCCTTCGTGGTTGAAAGAAAACCATGCAAAAAGCCATGCAAATGCAGGGCTATGAAAGAAAATGTCTGCGGAATGAGCGAGGGTGTACTCCCTCACTTATAACCGACATGACCCGTTTTTCACATGCGCAAGTGCTCATTTTGGTGGAATCTCCCGCCGGAGTAGCGCATCTTCCCCGCATCGCGAGACAATAGAAGCAGTCATGGCATTGAACGTAGGCATCGTCGGTCTTCCCAACGTGGGCAAGAGCACCATCTTCAGCGCACTCACCGCAATTGAGGCTGTCGCTGCGAATTATCCCTTCTGCACCATCGATCCGAATGTAGGCATCGTAACGGTTCCGGATACTCGATTGAACCGCATCGTCGAGCTGGTGAAGCCGAAGAGCATCGTCCCCACCACAATCGAATTTGTGGACATCGCCGGCCTCGTTGCGGGCGCCAGCAAGGGTGAAGGCCTGGGCAATCAGTTCCTGGCGAACATTCGTTCGACGGACGCCACGCTGCACATCGTGCGCTGTTTCGAAGATCCTGAAGTGATCCACGTCGCAGGCAAGGTCGACCCGCTGGCCGACATCGACGTCATCAATACGGAACTCCTGCTCGCCGACCTCGACACCGTCGAACGCCGTTACGAGAAGGCACAGAAGCTTGCCCGCACTTCGCAGGACAGCAAGATCAAGAACGAGTTCAGCGCTCTGGGCAAACTACGCGAGGCGATGAATGCAGGCCAACCAGCTCGTGCAGTAGAGCTAACGGAAGAAGAGAAGCCTCTGGTGCGTGACCTCTTCCTCATCACCATGAAGCCGACGCTTTACGTTGCCAATGTGGACGAAGCCTCTCTGGCAGAGGGCAACGAACACACGCGTGCCGTGGAAGCTCGCGCAGCCAGCGAAGGCAGCGACGTCGTCCGCATCTGCGGATCGATGGAAGCTGAAATCTCACAGCTTGATCCCGAAGAGCGCAACGAATTTCTTGCCAGCATGGGCATGGAAGAACCTGGATTGGATCGTCTGATTCACGCTGCGTACCGTCTGCTCGGCCTGATCACATACTTCACTGCCGGCGTGCAGGAAGTGCGTGCATGGACCATCCGTAAGGGCACAAAAGCGCCCGGAGCCGCAGGTGTAATCCATTCAGATTTTGAACGTGGCTTTATCCGCGCGGACGCTTACAACTGCGAAGATCTTTTCAGACTTGGCAGCGAACAGGCAGTAAAAGAAAAGGGACTGCTGCGCAGTGAAGGCAAGGAATACATCGTCAAGGATGGCGACATTCTTTTCTTCAAGTTCAACGTCTAATGCGTCTCTGAGATTTTGATTTGAGCGATGTCGTGCCCGTGTCATCAGAAACCCCTGACACCGCGCATGACATCGCTTTTCCACTCTTATGTTCAGCGTCGAAACACATAGAAGCGACAACGCGTTAGGATGATTCTGCATGGAAGCAATCATCCATTATGTGGAAGACCTTCAATTCGCTTGCTTCGCGTTCGTCTTCAGCATCATGGCGCTGCAGTCCCGTCGCGACCGCACGATTCGTTTTGTCTGCTGTAGCTATCTTCTGGCGACGTTGGTGTCCGTCATCGATGTCACGTTGCCACATCCCTACAGCCCGTTAACCAATGCTGGCATCCTCACCGTACTAAGTTTGCGTTATGCAGTATTGGCTGCGGGACTGGTGTACTTCACTCGCAACTCCGAGTGGGCATCGAAGATTTCGTTCGTGCTCGCGGGAGTTGCCTTGCTGCTAACGGGCCTATCGTTTACAGCACTGGCAGGGCCGCGGCAACTTGCAATCTATTACTTTGTCCTTGCGTGGCAGCAGGCGCTTCTCGTTGTCGTCGTGATGCGTTCCAGCGAATCATCGACACGTATTCCTCGTGTATTGCTCGCCTTCCTGTTTCTGCTTTCCGTGGGATACCGTCTGAACCAACTGCACTTTGTGTTGTCGGCAAAAACCGCCCACGACATCTGGCTGCGTAACCTTGGATTGTTCGTTAACGGTACTGTGTTGAGCGGCGTGCTTCCCTTCACCGTTGTGTGGATGATGAATGCCCGCGATCACGCCAATCTGTTACAGCAGAGCCTCCTGGATCCATTGACTGGCCTTCTGAATCGTCGCGGGCTGAATGAAGCGGCGGACCGCGAACTGAAGCGCTACTCCCGCTCTCAGCAGGAGTTCGCTTTAGCAGTAGCAGACATTGATCACTTCAAGAAGTTGAATGACCAGCATGGCCACGCCTTTGGCGATGAGGTCCTGGTCGATTTTTCAGTGATCTGTCAGACAGAACTGCGTAGCTACGATGTTTCCGCTCGCAGTGGCGGCGAGGAGTTTATGCTGCTGTTTCCTCTCACCTCGCTGGATGCGGCCACGACGGTATTGGAACGCATTCGCAAACGCTTTGAAGCAAACACACCGTTGGGGAGCGATCCCAACACGGTAAGCATCGGTGTTACGTCCACTCGCGGACGCTCCGGCGTCACATGGGCCCAACTGCAAAAAGAAGCTGACAAAGCGATGTACCAGGCGAAGCATCTGGGACGGAATCAGACCATCGTCTATGACGCTGCGAGCGAAACAGCCTTATAACGGATCGCGAAAGCGGACTGATCAACCCCGATACTCATCCCTCCTGCAATTTTGCCGATGTAGTTGGCATGGAACTGGCATTCCCCGCCTCCGCAGAAGAACTCCGGATGAGCTTTCCTTTCAGCATGGCGTTCCAACCCATGGTGAACGTCACGACAGGAGATATCTATGCGTATGAGGCTCTTGTCCGCGGCCCTCAGGGACAAAGTGCGGCCAGCATCCTCGGACGCCTGAAAGAGAGTGAGCAGTTTCTCTTTCATCAGAATTGTCGTAACTATGCGATGAGGTTGGCGACAAATCTTGGCATTACAAAATCAAATGCCGCACTGTCCATCAACTTTCTTCCACGAGCCATCCGCACGCCCGAAGCATGCTGCGCCATGACACTCACCGCCGCAAAATCACTGAACTTTCCGTATGAACGGATGATCTTCGAGATGACGGACGCAGGCCGACTTCTCAATACAGAGCAGGTGAGAACAGTCGCCCGTGAGTATCAGCGCAACGGCTTCCGCATCGCCCTTTCCATTGATGATCTGCAATCGGCCCTCTCAGAAAAAGCCATATGCAGACAGATCAGAGCCGACATCCTGAAACTGAATATGGCAATCACACGCAACCTGCATCTGCATCCACACTCACAAGCAGCCATCGCTTCCCTGCAAAGCATTTGCCATGCAGAAGAAATGGACCTGATTGCAGAAGGAGTAGAAAGCCCTGAAGAGTATGTCGCCTTACTCCAATGCGGCATTGAGCATATGCAGGGTTATCTGTTCGCTATGCCCGGTTTCGAATCTCTTCCGAACTTCACGTTACCCACTCCAGTTGAGATGGATGCGTGAAATGCAAAAGGCCGGGCTTTCGCCCGGCCTTTCTATTTGTGATCTGGAAATCAATTACACAGTAGCGGGTTCCGAAGACTTGGCCTCGGCAGCACGCTTCTCCGCAAGGTTCTCGCCCAGTTCTGCAGCGATCTTCTCCGTGGAGAACGCTTCGATCAGATCGCCAACACGAATGTCGCGCAGGCTGAGATCGATACCGCATTCCATGCCGTTGGTCACTTCGCGGACATCGTCCTTGAAGCGCTTCAGGTTGGTGATCTTGCCCTTCCAGACTTCGGCACCATCGCGCATCACGCGTACCTGCGAGTTGCGGGTGATTGTGCCATCGCGAACCACGCAGCCGGCAATCTGGCCAACCTTCGTGATCTTGAAGACGTTGAGCACTTCTGCACGGCCCAGGTAGTTCTCGCGGAAGACCGGATCCAGCAGTCCAAGCATGGCCTTCTGAATCTCGTCCTGCAGCTCGTAAATGATGGAGTGCAGACGAATTTCCACGTTGTCCTGGTCGGCCAGTTCCTGAGCCTTGCGCTCCGGACGCACGTTGAAGCCGATGATGACGGCGTTCGACGCGGTGGCCAGCAGCACATCGCTTTCGGTAATGGCGCCCACGCCGGAGTGTAGTACGCGAACACGCACCTTCTCCGTCGTCATGCGCTGCAGGCTGTCGATCAGTACCTGTACCGAACCCTGCACATCGCCCTTGAGAACAAGGTTGAGATCCTTGACGCCAGCCTGCTTGATCTGTTCTGCAAGGCCTTCCAGCGACACACGGCTGCTCTTCGCAAGCTGCGCTTCGCGTTCCTTGAGCGTACGGTAGCGTGCAATTTCCTTGGCACGGTCACGATCGCTCATCACGATGAACGTATCGCCTGCATCTGGAATGCTCTCCAGACCCAGGATTTCAACCGGTGTCGAAGGTCCTGCAGCTTCGATGGAACGGCCGCGATCATCGAACATGGCGCGGATCTTACCGAAGGTGTTGCCAACGATATAGCTATCACCAACCTTCAACGTTCCGTTCTGCACCAGGATCGACGCAACCGCACCACGGCCACGATCCAGCTTGGCTTCGATAACGGTACCCACTGCCGGACGCTCAGGAATTGCCTTCTGTGCGTTTGTATCGGCAACCAGGCAGATCATCTCTTCCAAGCCATCAAGGTTGATGCGCTGCTTCGCGGAAACTTCAACGAATTCCACGTCGCCGCCCCAACCCACAAGCTGCAGACCACGCTCAGCAAGCTGGCCCTTCACCTTGTTGCTGTCCGCACCGGGCTTGTCAATCTTGTTGATCGCCACGATGATCGGCACCTTCGCCGCCTTCGCGTGATCGATGGCTTCAATCGTCTGAGGCATCACGCCGTCATCCGCTGCAACCACCACAACGACGATGTCCGTAACCTTAGCGCCGCGTGCACGCATGCGGGTGAAGGCTTCGTGACCCGGGGTATCCAGGAACACGATTTCACGGCCAAAGGCAGGCGAATCTTCCTTGGTGACGTGAACCTTGTACGCACCGATGTGCTGCGTGATACCACCGGCTTCGCCGCTGGCCACGTCGGTAGAACGAATCGCATCAAGCAACGAAGTCTTACCGTGATCGACGTGGCCCATGACCGTAACAACCGGCGGACGGACGATTTCCGTCATGCCGCTGGTATCCGTCAGGACGCCTTCGATCGCTTCGTTCTCAAGCTGCTCTTCCACGGTCTGGATCTGTGCATCCGCGCCATAAGCAGCGGAGACAGACTTCACCAGCTCGTTATCGAGTGACTGATTGACGGTGACCAGAACACCACGCATCAGCAGCGTAGCGATCAAATCCTTACCGCGAAGACCAAGCGCTTCCGCCAGGTCCTTTACGGTAACGCCTTCCGTCACAGTAATCGTGCGTGTAATGGGCTGTTCGCCCATGGCAATCTGCGCTCCGCCAAACCGCGACGGTGGCGCAAAGCCCTTCATTGGGCCTTCTTTGCTCTTTTCGTAACGCTTCTTGTTCGCTGCGCCCTTCTTGGCCGCAGGACGCATACCGGGCTTCTGAGCTCCGGGTGTGCCTTCGGCAATCAGGCCACCGCCACCAGGACGCGGGCCACCAAAGCCGGGGCGAGGTCCACCAAAGCCGGGACGCTGACCAAAGCCAGGACGTCCACCAGGGCCGGACGGAGGTCCGCCGGGGAACGTACGCGTCGGATGCATCGGACGACGGCCAGCAGGGCCGCCACCAGGACCACCGGGGCCGCCATAAGGCGGACGGGGACCACCCGGTCCAGCACCCGGGCCACCGGGACGCTGGAAGATCGGACGACGAGCCGGCACGTTAGCAGCTTGAGGCGGCGCGGTGTACGACGGACGCGGACCGGTCTGCGGCATGATGACGCGACGCTTCGGCTCTTCCGGAGCTGCGGGAACTGGTGCTGCCGCTTCAGGAGCGGGCGGCGGAGTTGCCGGAGCAGAAGTCGCAGCAGGTGCTGATGCGGCGGCCGGAGGACGCGCAACAACTACGCCCTGCGGCGGAGGCGTGCTACCGGCAATTGCCGGACGCTCTCCTGCGGGGTGTCCCGGACGGACCACCACGCCTTGCGGCGGACGCGAGGCAATCGCCGGACCAGTCTTCGGTGCGGGATGCACGATGACCGGAGATTGGCGGGCCTGCGGAACGATTGTGCGACGCGGCGCTTCGGGTGCGGCAGACTCAGTGCGCGGCTGTGCGATCTTCAGCGTCGGCATCACAGGGCGTGTGATGGGAGGACGCGAAGGCGCTGCCGGAGGGGCAGCGGGCACAGGAGGTGCAACTGGAGCGGGCGGGCGAACCACCACGGGCTTCTCAACCACAGGAGCAGCAGCAACTTCCACTACGGGAGCGGGGGCAACGGCAACTGGAGCGGGAGTAGGAGCAGGTGTTGGAGCGGGTACAACCGGCTTAGGCGGCGCCACAACGGCGACGACTGGCTGCTTCGGAGGAGCCGCGACAACGGCTGGCTTTGCCGGAACAGGTGCCTGGGCAGCTTGCTGCTCGGCCTGACGGCGTTCTGCCAGCATCCGTTGGATGTCACCAGGCTTACGAGCGCTCGACAAATCAATCTTTTTGGGTTCGGCAACGGACGACGTACGTGCAGGCGCACGGCCACCTGTCAGGTGCCTGCGAACCTTGTCCGCTTCGTCATCCTCGATGGAACTCGAGTGGGTCTTCTTTTCTGTGACTCCGACTGCTGTAAGCGCGTCAAGAATTTCTTTGCTCTTGACCTCAAGCTCACGCGCCAGATCGTTGATGCGTACTTTACTCATCCGCCCTCGTCTTACTTCGTTGCCCTCTGCTAGCTGTTCATGGCAGCTCCACTCCAGAAGGAATCAAGTCCAATACATTCATTATCGCTCAGGAGGGTACAATTCGCGCCTCCAAAGCACTTCAAAGCGCCGTGAAAGTCGGCGACACGGTATTCCGTGCCGCCGTTCTTCACGCTAACCACGGGTGTTCTCGTCCGGGTCGATGGTTTCGTTGCTGAATTCACCGGCCTGTTCGGCCAGATCCTCAAGGGTCTGGTTGTCGTTTTCGATCATGGCCTCACGCACGTCCGCGTCGCTGCCAAAACCGTCAAATTGGCCTTCAGCCTCTTCGCGCTCCAGCAAATCGTCCGCTGATTCGCTTACTTCAATCGGTTCCACGCCGTCCAGGCCGCGCTCCGCGATGATTGCTTCCGGTGTCTTACCCATTAGCCCCTCCTCGTCTTCGTCACTGTCGGCGTCAACCACGTCCTTGGACGGCTTACCGTCCGCCTCTGTGGGTTTTTCGTGCGACACAGACGATTCAGATGCGCCGTTGTCGCCCAACGACTCCGCTACGGCACTGGTTACAGCGGGACGCTCCTCACCCTCTTCGTACTGACCGAAATAGTGGCGAACCGCAACTGCAATCTTCTCGACAGACTTTTCACCGATTCCCGGAACTTCGCCCAGTTCCTCGGCAGTCATATCGGCAAGGTGCTCAACCGTTGTGATGCCAGCAGCGATCAACTTCTCCAGCACGCTCTCACCAATTTCGGTGACCTGCTCGATCGGAGTGGAAGGTCCGCCGCCCAACGCAGCCATGGCCTGCTCCACTTCCTGGCGCTTCTCTTCTTCGCTCTTTATGTCGATCTTCCAGCCCAGAAGCTTCGCCGCCAAACGCACATTCTGGCCCTTCTTGCCGATGGCTAGCGAGAGCTGCGTGTCATCCACGATCACCTCAAGCTGCTTCTCGCCAAGATCGGTAATGGAAACACGCGATACTTTTGCCGGCTGCAAAGCCTTCTCCGCAAACGTCGTGATCTCGTCGGAGTACTCAATGATGTCAATCTTTTCGCCACGCAGCTCGCGGATGATGGACTGCACACGCATGCCCTTCATGCCGACGCATGCGCCAACCGGATCAACATCCTTATCGCGCGAAACCACTGCGATCTTCGTACGCTCACCGGCCTCACGCGCAATAGCGCGGATCATCACGGTGCCGTCGTAGATTTCTGGAACTTCGCTCTGGAAAAGGGTCTGCACCAGTGCCGGAGCAGCGCGGCTCACAATCACCTGCGGTCCCTTAGCGGCGCGGTCCACACGCAGCAGCGCCACACGGATGCGCTCACCCACGGTGAACTGCTCCAGACGGGACTGTTCACGCTTCGGCATACGAGCCTCGGCCTTGCCCAGATCAAAGATCACATCCATGGGCTCAATACGCTTCACCGTGGCGTTCAGAATTTCGCCCACGCGGTGGTTGTACTCGTTGAAGACCGTGTCGCGCTCTGCTTCGCGCACCTTCTGGAAGATCACCTGCTTTGCCATCTGTGCGGCAATACGACCCAGCGGCGAGGTGTCCTTGTAAAAGCGCAACTCCGCGCCCACTTCCACGCCCGGCGCCATCTCCTGCGCTTCAGTCAGCGTGATGTAGTTCTCGGGGTCTTCCTCAATTTCAGTGTCGTCTTCGATGACGGTCTTGTAGACATAGGCGCGGATCTCGCCCGTTTCCTTGTCGAACTCACCGCGCATGTTTTCCTGCGTCTTGTAATACTTGCGTGTTGCAAGTGCGATAGCGTCCTCAACGGCGGTGACGACGATCTCGGGCTCGATGCCCTTGTCGCGGCTCATGGTTTCAATTGCCTGATACAGTGCGCTTGCCATTGTTGTGTTACTCCTGCGTATTCAGTTGTGTTGTTGCAATGTTGTTTTGATGCAGTTCCGAGGAAAGCCTAAGAACTCAGCAACTCCCGCCCGAGCGAAGCAACCTTCGCACGACGCAGCAGGAATCTGCCGGGGGCTTTCGGACGAAGGACCTAGAACTCGGCCACCAGGTTGGCCTTCTCAATATCCCGCAGCGGAATAGTAACGGTCTGCGGTGGAGGCTCGGTGCCTTTCTTTTTCTTGCCCTTCTGCTTCACTGCAGAAAGGTCCAGCGTCACAGCATCGTCTGCAAAGGTCATGCGCCCGGTCAGCGTCTTCATGCTGTTGATTGGCGTGAACAGCTTCACAGCAACGAGAAAACCCTGGAATCGCTGGTAGTCCGCTGGCTTATACAGCCTGCGCTCAATACCTGGCGACGAAACTTCCAGCACGTACTCCTGAGTGCCGGGAACGAGCTCTTCCACGTCCAGTACAGTACCGAAATCCTGCGCAAACACGGCGCAGTCTTCATGCGTTACACCAGACAGTGCTTCTATGGGAACACCGCTGGGCAAACCGAGGGATTCGGCATCCGGATCATTCGCGGCTTCAGTTGCCTTCGCCTTCAGAGCGTCACGGCCAGCAGCATCCTTCTCCACAAACACGCGGAGAGCACGCGCCTTACCCGCGCCAGTGAAATCGACTTCGACCACTTCAAGCCCGTGGCTCGCCGCAACGCGTTCTGCCGCAGCGCGGATTGCATCCATGGAAACTGCCATTGCGAAAAGCCCTCCTTCACGGCGAAGCGCCGCAGAAATCTCAAACAAACCAAAGAAAATGGCGGGCTCTCGCCCACCAGTCGTTTCGCCGAGGGTTGGATCGCCTGGCGGACTCTGATTTCTTTATAAGAATACAGTACTTCCGTAATCAGTTCAACGTCCCTATCCGGAATGCTCAGTGGACCTTGGGGATGGTGGCTTGCCGATCCCAGGAGACAGTCAAGGCCTGATGCTGCTCCGGTTTCGTTCCGGGATAGAGTCCGGGCCATGCTGCAGCCAGCTGCTGCGACAGAACGTCGTGATACGGACCGTCCTTACGAATAGCGATGCCATAGATGTAGGCACCAGGATAAAAGTCGTACTCCTTCAGGAACTTGGGAGCAGTAATCAGAATGCCTCGTTGCCACGTGTAATCGTCGTGTGGGAGCCAGATGAGATCCGCTTTGCGATCCAGAAACTGGTCAGGATGAAATCCATCCAGCGCGATCTCAGTATCGTTCAGTCCGGCAACGTCAATCACGTTCTTGTTCAGCGCCATGTATCCCAACTGTCCTACTTCACTGGATGCCAGCGTGCCTCCCATGGGCATTGCATCGGCCAACGCAGCCACGCCTTCGATAGCAACCCAGTAATTCAGTTGTGGCAGAGTTTTCCCATCCGCCGTCGTTGCCTGCACAGCTGAATAACGCAGAACAGGTTCCGCATACCATTCCAGCCAATCCATCACTTGCCGCGGTGTGACAATCGCCAGGATGAATATCAATGCCGCGCCTGCGACTTGCGGTGTGCGGAAGATGGATCGGAACGTCTCGCCTTTGTGCAATCTCTCATCCGTAAGCAACAGGGCAGGAATCACACAAAGAGGAAAGTACGGAATGAAGTAGCGGACAGAGCCGCCCATAATCTGCGTCACCGTACACAGATAAGACATGATTACGGCCAAGGCACCGAGCATGGCTACCACCATGCGTCGATCGCTTCGCCGACAGAAAATCACCATGGCAAACAGAAACGGCCAGAACATTTGTAGGAACTGGAATGCCATGGTCACCGGATACCAGCGCGACGCATAGCCTTGATAGGCGTGTTGCGATTTGAGATAGAAGCTGAGCGGCACATAGCTTCCGAAGTACAGCTTGCAGCAAACTGCTGTAACGGTCGCGATACCAAACAAGGTACCCAACGCACGGAATGCAGATATCCGCTGTTCACGATTGCGCCAACGCGTGAACAGGATCACCATCGTTACGATTGGCAGCGCACTCTCTGGCCGTGTGAGATAGGCAAGCGCTGCAGCAACGCCAGTTAACCAACCGCTTCCCTTCACTCCATGAAGACCACGTGACTGGGCCACCGCGAGTCCTGCTGTTGCTGCGATGAGAGCCGCAGCCAACATGGTTTCCATACCATTCAGGCTGTTGAACTGAAAGACAGAGTTATCAACTAACGGCAATGCGGTAAAGAGGAAGGCGTAGGGCGTGAAGCGTAGGGGGCCACGGGCGTTGCGGCTCACCGCGAATGCGACTGTTACCAGTGCGACCCCGGAGAACAGGTAGGAGAGGGTGTACAGCAGATGGCCCGGTTGCATCGGCAGGAAGCTACCGACAAACACGACCAACTGCCATAGCAGGCTGGTCATGCCGTAGGTGTGGATGCCATCCAGATTCCAGCTCAGGCCCAGGCCCTCTCTCACACGGGCTGAGTACCGCAGGAACATCCATGCATCATCAAACCGGAGGGGCTGTGGTGCGATACGCCACATGACTGCCCACAGGATGACCACTCCGGCTGTAAGTGCAAGCGCTACAGTGCGTAAACCGCCAGACCGAGTCTGCCAATGCTTGATCATCCGTGGTGCAACTCCGTAAGAAGGGGGATCGTTACGTTCTGCACTGAGACGCAAACTGGCCGTTCATGGGTTGACTTGGCGATGGTTTCAGGAGAGGCGATCGGCAGAGGATTGCGCGATACTCGGCTTCTTCTGAGAGTGTGTGACAGTTGCGCAGCCACGCAATAGGACTACAATCTATGGAACTTTATGCTACTGAGCGCGATTCCCGAAGCCCTGACGTTTGACGACGTCCTCCTGGTACCTGCCTTTTCGGATGTGGTGCCGACCCAGGTAAACACCTCCACCCGCCTTACCTCCCGTATCACCCTGAACACACCTCTGCTCTCCGCCGCCATGGACACGGTTACCGAGTCGCGGCTGGCGATTGCCATGGCCCAGGCCGGTGGCATGGGCGTGGTGCACCGCAACCTCTCCATTGAGCAGCAAGCCTCCGAGATCGACAAGGTGAAGCGCAGTGAGAGCGGCATGATTGTCGATCCCGTGACCATCGAGCCGGAAGCACCCGTCGCTGCTGCACTGGAAGTTATGCGCAAGTACAAGATCAGCGGTGTTCCGGTGACCAAGAACAAGAAGCTGGTTGGCATTCTGACCAATCGCGATCTCCGCTTCGTCTCGCGCACCGACATTCCGGTCAGCGACGTGATGACGAAGGAGAAGCTGATCACCGTTCCTGTAGGAACCACGCTGGAAGATGCGGAGCACATTCTGCATCAGCATCGCGTAGAGAAGCTGCTTGTCGTCAACGACGCCTATGAACTCAAGGGTTTGATCACTGTTAAAGACATTCAGAAGAAGTTGAAATATCCGAATGCTTGCAAGGATGAGCAGGGACGGTTGCGGGTGGCAGGGGCGATTGGCGCTACCGGCGACTTCCTGGAGCGCGCCGCCGCACTGGTGGAGGAGAACGTGGACGCTCTCGCCATCGACTCGGCTCATGGTCACTCCAGCCGCGTTCTGGAGGCAGTGCGTGAGTGCAAGAAGCGCTTCCCCAATGTGGACCTGCTGGCGGGCAACATTGCCACCTATGACGGCTGCCTGGCCCTGATCGATGCGGGCGCGGATGCCGTGAAGGTGGGCATTGGACCGGGTTCCATCTGCACCACACGCATGGTGACCGGCGCAGGTATGCCGCAGATCACCGCGATCAGCGAGGCCTATCGTGCGGCCAAGGAACGCGGCATCACCGTGATTGCCGATGGCGGTATCAAGTACTCCGGCGACATCACCAAGGCGATTGCCGCTGGTGCTGGCTGCATCATGATCGGCTCACTCTTTGCAGGCGTGGACGAATCGCCGGGCGAGACGATTCTGTACCAGGGCCGCAGCTTCAAGGCGTATCGCGGCATGGGATCGCTTTCCGCCATGGCGCAAGGCTCCGGCGAACGCTACTTCCAGGGCAAGGACGACCTCAGCGGAGGACCGAAGCCTTCTCTCACCGCCCCGGAACCGACGGCGAATAACCGGCTCAATAAGTTCGTGCCGGAAGGCATTGAGGGTCGTGTTCCGTACCGTGGACTGCTGGGCGACATGGTGTATCAGCTTGTGGGCGGTCTGCGTTCGGGCATGGGCTATCTGGGTTGCGGATCGATTCCGGAGCTGCAGGAGAATGCGCGGTTTGTGCGGATTTCCGGCGCTGGTTTGCGTGAGTCCCACGTACACGACGTGGTGATTACACGCGAAGCTCCGAACTATCACGCAGAGTAACGGGAGAGGGAGGGGTACCCCTCCCCCCTGTTTTTCTAAAATCGTCTTTCTATTGGGTTTACGTTTTGGTTTCCGCTAAAATCGTCTTCCCATTGGAGTTAGAGCCAAAATCGTCTTTCTAAAAGAGTTAGGGCCGCGCAAAGCGCGGCCCTTTCCCTGTCCTAATTCCATTTTAGTGACTTCGAGGAAATAACATGCCAACTCTATTTCTTTTGATTTGTTAGAGTTGGCTATCCATGGGGCTTGACAGCTTGCACCGATCGCGTGGAAAGGCTGGCGGTCGGATGCCCTGCCGGTTCTACATGCTGTCGAACAATCTGACGATTCGTTCCGCTGTATTTCTGCCACTCTCGGGATTTGTTCCGGAGATCAGACGCCCCGAGGTTACGGAGTAGTCGTCAAATGCGTTCATCGCAGTGCTGTAGTAGCCCCCCGCTGCCTCAACTGCCTCAACGATTGGAACTACTTTGTCATGCCTCATCTTGTCCAAGATATTGAAGATGAGTTCCCCTTCGATCATGAATCCGGTTACTGTCCTGCCTGCAACAATGGATTTCCCGGTCTTGGCATCGATGACACCGGGCAAGATCGCTGGCCCGTGGCAGACAGTGCCGACGATGCCTTCGCGATTCCAGACATCCGCAGCGAGAGTCTGCAGATTCTTCGCAGTTGGATAGTCGTACAGTGCAGCGTGGCCGGCTGAAGCGAAGAAGACACCGTATTCTCCGAGTTTCAGATCTTCCGCTTTATTCAGCTTTGCCAGCTTTTGCATGAACGGGTGTTTGGGATTGTTGAAGACGGCCTTATCGCTACCCGAGAGAAACGGCGGCTGGAGAGAGTTGTAGTCAAGACCATGTGTGCCGGTTTCCGATGCAAGGTCGACTTCAAAGCCAGCCGAAGTGAGAACCTCGAATGGGTGGAGGGCCTCTACAAAGAACAAGCCTGTCTTGTGCCCCTGGGGATAGATGGCACCCTCATAACTTGAGATTGCGATGACTGCCTTGCGCTGAAGCTTCTTTGACATAACCGATCCTCACCTTGACTGTGGTTGAAAACTATCGAGGCGTTGACCTGGATACAGTCAACATCCTCATCTGCCACAGTGATGTTCGGCCTTTCGGGGAGGCTGGCCAATTCCATCTTCATGGAACGGAAGTCATCGCGCTCGTATTCGAGACGTACTGTTTACTGTTGTCGCCCACGTCTTTGCTCGTTCACCCGTTACCACTTATCGTGTCAGATTTGCTGATAAGGGGTTCTGCTGTGATTGCCTGGATGCAACGCCTAGAGATCTATAGCTGTTTAAGTTTCTTCGCAGCGGTTCCAAATGGACCTATTTGATAGACAGCAGCACTTACAGGTGAGAACGTGAACGGCTGAAAGCGCTCCGTAATCATTTTGTCGAGATACACCCGCTTAGCAACGCCTGTGCTGACATGCGGGCTGTAATACTTGCCTGTTTGTTTCGGAACAAAGGTTGTCACGTAGCTGATCAGCGCTGCGTCGCTATCAGGATCGCTTGGACCGGTAAACGCCGCGACTGTTCCGGTCTCAAACGTGAACGGGCTAACTGCGGCGATCAGCGCTTGCTGTAGCTGGAGCAACTCCGGTGTGGGTCTTATAACGATGCCAGCCACCCCAACATCTTTGCCTGGTGTGTAGTAGTACTTGAACGCCTCCAGCCTCATGCTGCTTATCTGGTGGGTGGAAAGCACCTTCGCCGCCGCGGCATAAACCTTTTCCAACTCATCTGTACGAACAAAACGCTGAAGCAACGTTATGTGGGGACGATGCTGCTCATCAAGAGCGAATCCCCCCGGAAAGACCTTGAGCAGTCGAGCGTTGTTCTCTTGTGCGTGGCTCAACATCGTGGCATCGGGTTCCAGCAAAATATCAATGGCGGT
The DNA here is from genome assembly GCF_900102185.1 of Terriglobus roseus. Taxonomy (NCBI): domain Bacteria; kingdom Pseudomonadati; phylum Acidobacteriota; class Terriglobia; order Terriglobales; family Acidobacteriaceae; genus Terriglobus; species Terriglobus roseus. The sequence continues at coordinate 2,904,305 of NZ_LT629690.1, forward strand.
GACCGATCCCGCTGTGATGCTTTGCGGCGTCGCATTCGGCATCAGTGCCCCTCCCAGGAAAGAAACCAATACAATCAAAGCCCTCAGACTTATTGACATAGGATTCTCCCGTTTGTTCTGTTCGCAACTTCCACTCTTCGTCAGTTGCTGGGAAGTAGCCACGCAAGGATATTGAGCCGCCTGTTCTGGCTGACCGCGTGACCGTTCCAATCGATTTCAGCTTAGGAAGCAATCCGGGGCGAATCTACCGGTAGAAATACCAGTCTTGATTGCCCCGCTATGTGGTTTCGTGGAGTGTCGATAAGTTGGCTTATTGTCTGTAACACTGACGGGACGCTAACGGCTCCTTGCGGGCTTGCAAAGAGGTAGTTTCAGCCAATGGCCGCAGTGGTTACTATCCACCGATCCTGGAGCAAAGAACTCTTCAGTGCCTGTGTTGCGCCTTCAACGGCTTCTTCATCTGAGATTGCGAAGGCGCTTGCGACGTAGCGTTGTAAATCGGAATGGCTGCCCGCTATGCCCACACGGAGAGCATCGGAAAGAAATGGAGATATCCGCACTAAGGTAGCGGCGCCTGCGGGATTCATTTTGGTTGCGTAGTACGAGTCGTTTGATTCGAGGTGCGAGGAAGAACCTTCTCTAAGACTACGAATGAGTGCATCGAGATCGAAGTCGAGGTCAAGCAACGTGACTCCTGGTGCGAGATAGGCGGCTTCAGGCTCTTTGTGGAGTGATGATGGAGCGAATGGCTTGGCTGCTACTGTGTCACTCTCGGTGGTGCTTGAGAGATTGAGTGCTTGCTGCACCTGCACCAGCGCCATGATCACATCGTTGCGGCCTGCTATGGATGTACTTACGAATTCGAGAAAGTCGGACCGGCAGTTGTGGCTGGCGTAGTAACGACGCAGGTCAGACTTTGTCATGGAGCCACAATGTTGCAATCTCCACGCTTGCCATGATTCGTGGAACTTCAAGATGTCTTCCACCTGTGCGATTGCGCATAACAGCCAACGGAAATGCTCGACGGCCATTCCCAGAAACTCTCGCAGTTCGAACAGGATTTCCCTATCAAGAGCGGGACTGGGAATCATATAAAAATTCGGGAAGATATCTGGGTAATTCCGGATCAGTTCGAGGTCGTGCTCGGAGCTTCCGAGTCCCTGATGGGACATGTCTGAACAGTGATCTTCGAGCACGAGTTCGTGTGCGTGGTTTGTATGAAGCGGTGTGCCTGCGAGTGGGGCGAGTAAGTTGATTTGCGGATGCGATAGAGAACAACGCGCGGACTGCATGTAAATCTTCAGCGTGTCTCGAACGTCGCTCCATTGTTCTTCGGGAAAGCCGGTGATGAGTGAGGCAGTTGTACGAATGCCAAGTTGTTCGCTAACACGGAGCATCTCCTGCGCGCGTGCGGGATCAAGATCCTTGTCGATAATGCGCTGCATCCGTACTGAGCCAGATTCGATGCCGAAGAAGAGACCGCGGCATCCACTGGCACTCATCTGTTGGAGTAACTCTTCATCGATGCAATCGGTGCGCGCGCTGCAATCCCAGGTGAAGTCTTCTCCGGACGACTGCATGGCTTCGCAGAATGCGACGACGCGTTTGCGATCCACGGTGAACATGTCGTGGACGAGTTCGAAGTGGCGGATGCCGTATGTCGTGGCGATGGAACGCATCTCTGCGAGGACGCGGTCTGGGGATCGGAGACGAAAGCGTCGGCGAAAGAAATCGTTCGTGGAGCAGAATGTGCAGGAGAAGGGGCATCCACGACCGAGTTCAATCGATGCGGATTTGGCGCCGTGCAGATAACTGCTGAGGTGATAGGACGGCGACGCCAGAGAGTCGAGGTCCTCAATCACAGGTGCGTTGGGAGTTCGGCGCACTAGCTGACGATCGCGGAATGTTAGCCCGGGGACTTGTGCGAATTGATAGTCGCCTTGTAACTCACGGAGCAAGATGGGCAGGGATTTTTCCGCTTCGCCGCGAAGGATGAAGTCGACGAAGGGAAAGTTGCCGATCACCTTTTCATCGACAACAGAGGCCTGTGGGCCGCCGAAGAGGATGGTCGCGTAGGGGCGAATCTCTTTGATGGCGCGCGCTACTCTGAGGCTGAGCGGAAATGTGCTGCAGATGGAGCTGAAGCCGTACACATCGGCGTTGGCGCGCACGATTGTGGACGCAAGATGATGCGCGAAGTCATCGATCTGGTCTGTACCTGCTGCGGCGGCGAAGCGGAGGTATTCTGCGTTGACGTCAAAGACGTGCGGGCAGTCTCCCTCTGCTTCAAGAACCGCTGCGACACTCAGGATGCCAAGTTGCGGCTGCAGCGCAGCTTGCTGCACTGCCCTGCTCGCAATCTCTTCCTGTGTTCGGAACTCAGTGATCGTTGGTGCCGTGACGAGCGCGAAGTGCATCTCCACTCCTCGAATGGGAGCCGCGTTAAAACGGCGGCCAGCCCTCTTGCTCGAGACGCATATCGAGTGCGTACGTGGTGCCACCAGCCTCCGTGCTCTTTGCAGCAATACCCTTCGGAGCAACGGCCTTCTGGCTAGGAGAGCAGATCTGCTTGAACGGCAGTTGGCTCGTTTGCAGCAGTTCATGAAGCTTGGCGAGAAACAGCTTGCCCTCTTCTGTATGAGGGATCTTCACCTGCAGGGATTCCTGCTGCACTACCGTGGGCGATGGCCCACGCGTTCCGGTGGGTTTCGGCTTAGAGATTTTCACTGACTTCGAAGCAGTCTTCTTCGAAGCTACTGAAGCGGTCTTTTTTGCCTTGGTAGCTTTTTTCGCAGCGGGGGAAGAACCAGGAACACGTGCCATGTGACCTCGTTGTATCTTCTCGACCTATGCTCGGAGCTGCTGTTGAAGATAGCGTAGGCGAGATCGATTAAGGATGATTTACTAGCTTTCCGAGTTGGATTGTAGAACTCTGTTCGCCGAGGTTCAAATAAATTGTGTCGCCAGAAACCGACAAATTGAAGGCTCGGGGTAAGACGTTGTCGATGGATGCTCTTTGTTTATGAAAGTGAGCTACGTCGAAAGGTGCACCAAATGCTCTCGTCTTTGCGTTGAAGGGCAGGCCATAGATACAAGAAAAGCCGTCACCGTTGGAGACGTAATAGATCGTCTTACCGTCTCCTGACCAGCGTGGATGCCAGGGAGTACCGCTGCCAACAGGAATCGCAAGCCAGTTTGTTTCAGCCTCGCCTGTCTGCGGATTCAGACGGACGGCATACATGAGTTTGCGGTCTTCTTTCTCTTCGATGAAAAGCAGGAACCCATTTTCGGGGGACCAGCTTACATCGCCTAGCGACAGGCCGGGTGCTCCTAAGATGACCTTCTGACTGCCGTCGCCACGGTTCATCAGGTTGACCGTGCGGTGCTTCTCATCGCGGAAGAAGAATGCCTTGTCGTGCTGGAACCATCCCATGGGTTCCAAGCAGTTGGCACAGGCCCGCTTCATCGTGCCGCCGCGTTGACCGTCGTAAATGGCATAGGATCCGTCATTCTCCATTTGCGTATATGCGATCCACTGGCCCGTTTCATCAATGATTGGCGAAAGGACCGGTGTGCCTGCCTGGATGAGTATGGATTCCTGCCCGGTGCTTGTGTCGCGCATGAGGATCTGCCGTTCTCTCCTGCGCCCTCTTGCGTACACAACCATGCGTCCGCCTTCCGCCGCGAACGGTGTACCGTCAATATCTGCGTCCTGTGTCAGCTTCTCGAAGTCATGCCTTTGTCCTTTGAGAGCATGTGTGATCTGCCAGATATGCAGAGCCCCTGAGGTGCGCGTAAAGGCAATATCTCCCTTAGAAGAAATGGATGGATCGAGATCTGCCGCATTCTCGTTGAGAAGCCATTTCATCTGGTCCGTCGCTTCGAGTGTGTTTGGATCCAACGCGAGAGAGAGAAGACTTGAACGGCGTGAGTCGCCAGAGGCGCTGAAGATAAGGCTGTCTGAAATCCAGTTGACGGAATTCAACCTACTGGGAAGAAGTTTGCCCGCTCGTAACTTTGCAAAAGCATTCGTGGGGTGAGGCACACCATCGGCAATCTTCATGGTCCACCAGTCGAAGCAGCCCTGTGGGGACTGGTCGTGTGCTGCGCAACCACCGAATAGGACAGAAGTACCGTCCGTACTCCATACGGGGAAGCGTGCGTCGAGAAACGTGGAAACAAGCTGCCGTGGTGTGCCCCCGGCGAGCGACATGATGTACAGCTTTCCGGACAGATTGCTCTGGTCCGGATCCCCAGTCCAATACAACATTTTTTGACCATCGGGTGAGATGGATGGATTCCTGCCGCGCGGTACGAGCAGCGTGGCTTCGTCAGGGTTCTGCACGCTTGTGACGTAAATGCCTCCTCCATTCCGTTCGGAGCGGTAGGCAACTACGGTGCCGTCTGGAGAGATGCTGGGATCACCCTCACGCGAGCGATCATGGGTGATGCGTCGTAACGTCCCGGAGGGCAACGGCTGGACGAAGATGTCGAGGTTACCGCTCTCCGCCTGATCGGATGAATAAGCCAGATACTTCCCATCGCGGGAGAGCGACGGGCTTTCGGATTCATCCGTGTCGGGAGTGAGCTGGCGCATGTCGCAGATTTGGCAGGGTTCTACCTTCGGTGTGCGAGCCGTACGCAACAGCAATGCACCACCGGCCGCAACCAGCACAATTGCGGCAGTTGCAAGCAAGCGCGGATGCTTTCTCCAGGTGGGTAACAGGAGTGCCTTCCGAACCTCAGCTATGTTTTCAAACCGATCTTCCGGATTGCGTTGCGTACAACGCCGAATGACTCCGTCCCAACGGGAGGGGTAACCCTGCTTCGCAGCTTTGCTTCGCGCAGTTCCTCCGGCCGATGTTGGCTTAGGACGGGAACCGGTCATCATCTCGTGCAGGACAACGCCCAAGGCATATTGATCGGCAAGAGGGCTGACCCGTCCCTGCTCTTCCTGTTCCGGAGCCATGTAGCCGGGGGTTCCCATACCGCTCACCGAGTCCACCGCGGCTTCTCCGTGAGGGACGCGGATGGAGAGCCCGAAGTCCGTGATCACGGCACGGGTGTGCCCGTTTCCTAAACCAACCAGAATCACGTTACCGCTCTTGAAATCCCGGTGGGTGACCCCCTGCGTGTGCGCCGCTTCGATTCCCGAGAGAAGCTGGGATGCGACGAGGAGACCCAGCTGCGGGGAAAGCTTTCCATCCTGACGGATTTTCTCGAGCAGCGTGGGACCCAGGAGAAGTTCCATGCTCAGGAACCAGGTCGGCCCTTCCTCGGACCCGTCGTGCAGAAAGAGTTCGTGAACACGGCAGATGTTGGGATGGGAGATTTCGCGTGTGAGCCGCACTTCCTGCTTGAACCGCTCAATAACCTCCGCATGGACGGCGATATGGGGCAGGATGGTTTTTACGGCGACTTCTTGAGTCAGCTCCCTGTCCCAGGCCTCATACACTTCGCCCATGCCGCCGGCGTTGATGAATCGCTTGATCTCAAATCGCCGCGCCAGGACATCCCCCTGGTGGAAGCGCGGGAGACGATCCTCAGGTTGCAGGTAGGCATGGAGATCACCCGCGGCGGTTTCAAGAAAATCGCCGGCGGAGGCGTCCGACTCCAGCAGACGCAGGACTTCGGCTACAAGCTCCGGGTCCTCAGAACATGACGTTTCGACGATGGCACGCTGCTCCGCTTCAGGAGCGTCTACCGCGAGATCAAAGACCTGCTTTACTCTTGCCCACCGTTCAGCATTCATGAGGTGTGCTGCGTCTTGGCACGAGTTCTCCGTGCAACCACGCTCTTGCCATGGACCAATCGCGTTTCGCGGTCCGAACAGAGATATCGAGGATCTCTGCGATCTCTTCAAACGACAGGCCTGCGAAGAAACGCATCTCGACGACCTGTGCCTGCCGCTTATCAAAGGCCGCCAGGGAATCCAAGGCACTGTTCAGTGCAAGGATGTCTACGGGCTGCGTTGACACCTGCATTTGCGAACTAAATTCGACCTGCTGGTGGGCGCCTGGACGTTTTGCTGCTTTTGCAGACCGTGCGTGATCGACCAGCACCCGTCGCATGATGGTGGATGCCAACGCGAAGAAGTGGGCCTTGTTCTGGAAATCGAGATTGTCCAGATTCAGAAGCTGTAGATAGGCCTCGTTGACCAGAACCGTGGGCTGCAGCGTGTGATTGGGACGCTCATATCGCATCTTGCGCTCTGCAAGCGCATGGAGCTCACGATAGACAAGCGGCATCAAAACGGAAGCAGCTTCCGAGTCGCCCGCCCGAGCGCGCCGCAATAACTGCGTGACGTGCTGTGGCCCTGAGATCGAATTGAGTGAATCCAACATGCGTAGCCCCGGGAAAGTAACTGCAGTGTCGAATGGCCCGAGTATACCCGTATTGCTATACGCCTTTCACCTGATATCTGACATCGTGAAAAAAAATGGCACGATCTGTGAACGATTCGCGCATTAGGAAGTGAGGGCGGAAAAAGGTCCTCAAGTGCTCGAGGAGTCAGCCATGATCTTGCAGCCCCTTACCCGCAATCTTCGCCGAAAGACAGTGCTCAAGGCGGGCTTTTTGATAGTGAAGGTCCTGATATTTCTGCCGCTTTCTCTTCTTGCGCAGACACGGGCTACCGAAGTTACTACGGATCCGATTGCTTTTTCTGCCGATGTTTCAATGCAAACCTTCGGCCAAGACCATGCTGACTTTGCGGTTGTTACGAATGACCGCCTTGATCACGAATAACCGGTTTATCTGCATAACGTTCTCTCTGCTTTTGCTGTCCTGATTTACCTGTTCTGCCGGTTACGAACCTCCCAGGTCTTATTTGTTCGTTCCCGGATACGAGTCAAGAAAAGACAAGGATTCCATATGCCGAAGTCACGTACAGTTGCGATCGTTAGCTCCTCCACTCCCTTTCTGCACACTTTGGTAGCTGCTTTGACCTTTGAAGGCCATGAAGCGGTTACCTTCGGAGCCCTCCCCCACGCAGTGAAGTACGCCGTGAATGAAACGCCCGACGCAGTTGTGGTCGACGTTTCTTCACGGCCACCCTGCGACGAGGCTTCGCTCTCGAAACTGGTTCGTACTGTTGGAAGAGACAGGGTATGGATGGCTTTGCCCATGGGCATGAGCCCCTGGAAGGAAGACGCTGAGCGGTTAGGCATCGACCAATTCCTGAAAACCCCGATTCAGCCCTCGGAAGTGGAAGAGATTCTTACCGATCTTCAGGGATTACCCCAAGTACTCACTTCAGCTCGAGGCGAGATGCCCTGCGGGGCTAAGTCGCGATACTTCCATATCGAAGACATGCCGAACAATCGGTACTTCCTGACGGCCAGTCCTGCGATGTGGCGTATCTATGAGAACGTCTGCCTTCTGGCTGCGGTGAATGTGCCTGTACTGATCCTGGGTGAAAGTGGTGTGGGCAAGGACGTGATCGCCAACCTGCTACATAAGCGTTCACGGCGGGCAGCCCACCCGTTCTGCTCAGTTAACTGTGCGGCTTTGCCGTCAGACTTGCTGGAGAGCGAGCTGTTTGGCTATGAAGCGGGAGCGTTTACCGGTGCAGTGAAGGCTAAGCCTGGAAAGTTTGAACAGGCAGACAAGGGCACGATCCTGCTGGACGAGATTGGCGAGATGAGCGCACCGATGCAGGCAAAGCTGTTGCATGTGCTGCAGGATGGCCGGTACTCCCGTCTCGGCGCCAGAAGCGTTTCCCAGGCCGATGTGCGTGTGATTGCAGCTACGAACGTCAACATTGAAGATGCGATCGCAGACAAGCTTTTCCGTGAAGATTTGTACTACCGCATCAACGCTTTCACGATTGAGGTGCCACCGCTCCGTGAGCGTCGCGAAGAGATCCCATACCTGGTGGAAGAGATGATGAAGCGGCAGTCGGCCGTATTAAATCAAGAGCCGGTCTATATCTCGCCGCGCATGATGACTGTGTTGCAGGAGTATCAATGGCCGGGCAATCTGCGCGAACTTGGAAACGCCGTGACTCGTATGCAGGTGTTAAAGGGACATGAATCGTCGCTTGCAGATATCGAAAGCAAGATGGTCGGCAGAACCTCAGGCGTTCATGCATGTGCTGTCGACACGCAGGAACGAACAAACAATGTGAATGAGATGCGGTCTATCGTTCGGAACTTCAGGGATCAGACAGAGAGTCGTTTGATTCAACAGGCTTTGGAAGAAGCACGGTGGAATCGTCGCCAGGCGGCAGTCGCCTTGCGCATTAGCTATCGCGCTCTGCTCTACAAGATTGACCAATATCGGCTGAAAGACACGCGCATTTCCGTACGCGTCGGCGCAACGCAGAATCGTTTGACGGCACAGGCATAAGATCGTGAGCGAGACTCTTCCGCATGGTCGAACGTAGACTGCGCATTTTGATCCTTGTTTATCTTTGGGGCGCGTTGATTGAAGACACGCTGCTGTTCGTGATCGCGTGGGTTGCGCCTGACTTGTGGTTTCGCGTGTTTCACCACGCTTTTCCCATAGGGTTCGAGGTCGCCTTTTTGCGTCGCTCCGCTGGGCAATGGGCTGCGTTCGCGCTGGCTCAAGCGATCACTCTGTGGCGTTGGAAAAAGCAGCCCGTGTGGCTTGCGGTTGAGGCAGGGATTCGATTCTCTGACCTGTTTACCGATGTTTCTTACATCATCGTCACTGCGCACTCGCTGACCACGGTGGGGTGGTTTCTGCTTTTGCCTCCGCCGCTACTGAACCTGGTTGGCGTGGTTATTATGCTGCGGGCTTACAACCAGATGCAGGGTGCCAAACCTGCTATTTGATTTTTAGAGCTGGTTCTTTGCGAGGCTTGGCTGGATTTTCGATCAACTGTTTCGCCATATTCCAGAATGCCTGCATGACTGGCGAGAACCACTTATCGCGGTGGCGTACTAACTGCGTGTAGACATAGACCGGCTTTTGGGGCCATGCGAGTGCTACCAACGAACCGCGTTGCAGTTCTGATGCGACGACGAGTTCCGGAAGAATGGCTACGCCTATGCGAGCGATGGCGCATTGCTTCAGGGCCTCAACACTGGCAAATTCAAGCAGGCGATTTACGCGGCCGCCCTCCTGAGTCATGGTGCGCTCGAAGACAGCGCGATAGCTGCAGGCATGGTCGGTAAGCAGAATCTGTTGCTCCGCTACGTCGGAGGCGGATAGCTTTTTCTGCTTTGCCAGCGGATGCTCTGCGGCAACCAGCGCGAGCACGCGTTCCTTGCGAAGACTTTGCGCGAGCAGCGACGGCACCTGGATGGGAGTGTCGATCGAGATGGCGAGATCGACGCCGGGTTCCTGCACGGCGGCTGAACAGGAGGCATCTGCACGAAGAGTTAGCCGGACGTCGGGATAAGTGGCCTGAAATACTCGCAGCAGTTCCGGCATGCGATACGTTAGAAGGCTTTCCGCTGCACTTACTACCAGCGGGCCGACGATGCGATCGTCTTTCTGGACGGAGAGGCGCGCCTGTTCTGCCGTGCAGATGAGCTTTTCCGCGTGAGTGAGGAACTGGCGGCCCGCGTCGGTTAACTCAACCTGGCGCCCCAAGCGATTGAACAGAGGTAGACCAAGATCTGATTCGAGCGCCTGCACCTGCGCCGTTACACTGGATTGCGCATAGTGAAGTTGAGACGCCGCACGGGTGAAACTGCGGGCGTGCGCCACTTCTACAAAGGTGCGAACCTGCCGAAGATCAAGAAGTTGTTCCATCGCCATTTCCGATGGGAACGATCATATCAATTCATTGGACACGATGGTTGGAGGAGGCGAAGCTTTTGTCATGAAGACGCGCTATGTGGCCCAACTGTTGCTGCTTTCCGCTGTGTGGGGAATTTCGTTTCTGATGATTCGCATTGCGGACGTTGCCTTTCCGCCGGTGTGGGTGGGTTTGTTGCGCAGTGCGACGGGCGCTGCGTTCTTATGGATTGTGCTGCTGATGGGGCGTAAGAAGCTGCCGCCACGCCGTTTGTTTTTCTGGCTGTTCCTGGTGGCGCTGACGAACAATGCACTTCCCTTCTTCTGCTTTGCGTGGGGCGAACGCATTGTTCCGAGCAGTGTGGCCGCGGTGATTAACGGCACCACGCCTATCTGGACACTGTTGTTGTCGTTAGCGATTACGAAGACGCGTGCGCAGGTACATACCATCCTGGGTGTTCTGCTTGGGTTTGCGGGTGTGGCTGTCGTCGTGACATCGCAACAATCTGATAATGCTGGCGGTACGGGACACCAACAATTGTTGGGCGCTGCGGTAATTGCTGTGGGTGCGTTGGGATATGCAATTGCAACCGTGCTGGCCAAGGCAAAGCTGCAAGGGCTTGATCCGATTGGGTTGGCGACGACGCAGCTTTCGCTCTCAGCATTGATGCTTACGCCAGTTGCGCTGATTGGACCACATCCGTCGCAGATTCCTCTGCCATCGGTGCTGGCGGTTCTGGTGCTTGGTCTGGCAGGAAGCGGCATTGCCTACCTGCTGTACTACAACCTGCTGGTGCATGTGTCCGCAACGCAGGTGGCAGCGGTGACGTATCTGTTACCGCTGTGGGGCATGGTGTGGGGATCAGTGGCGCATGAAACGATTGCCCCGATTGCCTATGTTGGCGCGGCTGTTGTGGTGTTTGGGTTGGTGTTGTTGAATCGACGGCCTGCACCGAAACCTGCTTTGCAGGAAGCGTGACGGAGATTGTTAACTTTCCTCACCGTTAATGCGAAGGCGCGATGTAACCGGAGCGTGCGCGTGGCTTGAGACCTTCACCATCGACCGTGATTACGACTTTGCGAAACGTGCCGTCGTGTTCCGTGTTGGTGGAGTAATAGCCTAGTTCATAAAGAGAACGCAGATCCGCAGCCATGCTGGTGAAGATGGCTGCGGGTTTCTGTTCGCGCACATCGAAGGAACGGCCTCCAGTGGACTCTGTAAGGTGATTGAGCAGGCGCATGCCGTAGCGGTCTCGCGCGGTTTCCTTCGACGGTTTGTTCTCTGTGGTGCGCAGCGCGTAGACCAGCGTGTCTGCCGATTGTGCCTGAGCGATGGCGTCGGACTCGTCGTGTTCGGATGAGTTCTCTTCTCCATCGGAGAAGATGACGAGCACTTTGCGGCGGCCGGTCTCTTCTTTCATCTTGTCGGCGATGGAGAACCAGACGGCATCGTTGAGAGCTGTGCCGAGTGCACGATCTTCGTGCGGGCCAATCTCCGGTGAGTTTCTGTCGCCTTTATGAAAGCGATGCACGCCGTCGAGGATGGCGTGGGGATCGGCACTCCAGTCGCTGCAGAGACGCAGGTGATTGCCGAAGCAGACGGCGAAGGCGTGGTCACGTGGTTCCATGACGTTGGCGAGGAAGGATTCGATTTCCTTTTCGTGTTCTTTGACGAACTTATCCTGGCTACCGCTGGCGTCAATGAGGAGGCCGATGCTGAGTGGGAGTTGGCGTTCGGTTGCGAAGTAGCGAATGGTTTGCGGGATGCCGTCTTCACGAAGATGGAATGCAGTTTGCGGTAACGAGGTGACGAGGTTCCCGGAACTGTCGCGGACGGTGAGGGTGATCTGTACAAGGCGGCTGTCGACACGCAATTGGTACGGGGTGGACTGCGCCATGGCCGAGCTGACCACCAGCCCACATGCAAACAACAACTTCTTCATGCAGATTGATACTCCGGTTGCGGCTGGTTTGTTCCGTGGATTTCTCAGTAAAGCCATCACCGATAGCTGCCGATAAGGACGTTGATGGCACTTCATTCACATTGGGTTAGGGAGAAGCAACAGGCACCGCTGCCCGCAGGCGCGTTTTGCCGATTTGTTGCGCGCCAACCCATTGTGGATCGGTTGCGGCGTACGTTTGGCTATGAGTTGCTGTTTCGTTCTGGGTGGGAGAACAGCTTTTGCGCAGATGGCGAGGCAGCTTCGCGACAGATTCTGGATAACGCGGTGAGCTTTGGGTTGGATTCGATTGTGGGTGAGTCCATTCCTTTTGTGAACTGCACGCGATCGCTCATGCTGAACCGCATGCCTGCCGTGTTGCCGCCGGGGACAGTGCTGGAAGTACTGGAAGATTCTGAAGTGGATTACGATCTGATCTATGCGTGCCGTGAACTGAGCACGATGGGCTATGGTATTGCGCTGGATGACTTCGACTTCACAGAAAAGTGGGAACACCTGATTCCATTTGCGAATTACATCAAGCTGGACTTTCGCACGAGCACTGCGAGAGAACGCATCCGATTGATGTATCGGCTGAAGTTTCACAACATCCGTTTTGTTGCTGAGAAGGTGGAGACCGAAGCAGAAGTGCAGCAGGCGATGGATGAAGGATTCCATCTGTTCCAGGGTTACTTCTTTATGCGCCCCGTGGTGATGGCTCGGCCTTCGTTGACGGCGGTGGTGAACAAGCTGCGCTTCCTTGCGGAGTTGAGTTATACGGAGATGGATCGGACGAGGGTTCTGCGGCTGTTGAAAGAAGAGCCGTCCATTTCGTATCGCGTGTTGAGAGTGGCGAACTCTGCGGCGCTGGGTTTGCGGCAGCCGGTGAAGAGCCTGGAGAGTGCGCTGGCCATGATTGGCGATGAGCAATTCCGTCGGCTGGCGACGCTGGCTTTAGCAACGGAGTTCTCTGGTGGAACCTCGCTGGAACCGATTCGCTTCATCCTGCAGCGGGCGCGGCTGTGCGAACTGTTGGGTGTTGCCATGGGGATGGAAGCGGGTGAGATGTATCTGTTTGGCATGATGAGCGTGGTGCGAAAGACACTGCAGGTGACTGGCGAAGAGGCCGACCAGGTGTTGCGTATGAGCGCGGATATGTCTGCCGGCCTGGATGGTGCGGACAACCACTACCGCTGGTTGTTGGAGTTGGCGGAGAGTTGCGAACGAGGCATGTGGGAGCAGATGGAGCGGTCTGCTGCGATGCTGCATGTGGCGGAATCAAAGGCGGCTGAGCTTCTGCTGGAGGCGCAGGCTTGGGCTGCGGCGATCCTACAACATGCGCATGACGCATTTGTTTGATATCGAATCTTTTTCCTGATGCGTGCATCCTATGGGTGTTATGCAAATCGGAATCGATAGTTTCGCGGCACTGGTAGAAGATCCCATCACCCATGAAAAGCCCACGGCGGCAGTACGCATGACGCGGTTGCTGGAAGAGATTGAACTGGCTGATAAGGCTGGCTTGGATTTCTTTGGGCTTGGCGAACATCATCGCGAGGAATATCTGGATGCCGCTCCGGCTGTGATCCTGGCTGCGGCTGCTACGCGGACGAAGAACATTCGTCTTGGCAGCGCTGTCACCGTGCTGAGCGCGGCTGATCCGGTGCGTGTGCATCAGGAGTTTGCCACGCTGGATCTGATCAGCGGTGGACGCGCGGAGATTGTGGTTGGGCGCGGGTCGTTCATTGAGTCGTTCCCGCTGTTTGGTTTGAAGCTGGAAGACTATGACGACCTGTTCATTGAGAAGCTTGATCTGTTGTTGAAGCTGCGCGATGAGACTTACGTGAACTGGAGTGGCAAGCATCGTCCGGCGTTGACGGGGCAGGGTGTGTTTCCTCGTCCGTTGCAGAAGAAGCTGCCGGTGTGGCTTGGAGTGGGTGGGACGCCTGCTTCGTTTGCTCGCGCTGGTGCGCTGGGGTTGCCGCTGATGGTGGCGATCATTGGTGGTGAGCCACATCGTTTTCGTCCGTTGATTGACCTGTATCGCGAGGCTGGTAAGCGCGCTGGTTATGGCGACGATGTACTCAAAGTTGGCGTGCATGTACTGGGGCTTGTGGGCGATACCGATCAGGCTGCGGCGGATGCGTTCTTCCCTGGCTATGCTGCTGCGTTTACGAAGATTGGCAAGGAACGCGGATGGCCTGCGGTGACTCGTGGGCAGTTTGAGGCGCTGCGCAGGCCGAAGGGCGCGCTGATGGTGGGTGAGCCTTCGTTTGTTGCTGATAAGGTGGCGCAGATGAGCGAGGATCTGGGTGGGTTAGAGCGTGTGACCTTCCAGATGAGTGTTGCTGCCCTGCGGCATGAGCCGATGATGCGTGGCATTGAGTTGCTGGGAGAGAAAGTGGCTCCCGTGTTGCGTTCGAAGTAATTCCTAAGCGAAGAGACGCCCTTGCGCTTCTGCGAATGTTGCAGAGTGTGAGGGCTTCTTTGTTTCTGCCACCTCTCTGCTGACGAGGGTGTCCATTTGGCGTTGGCCCACTTTGTGGCGGATGCAGCTTGCTTTGACGAGTGCGCGAAGTCGCTCGCGATAGGGGCGGGAGGCGAAGTCCATGTCGCGGAAGCGTTCCATGTAGAGCACCTGCAGATGCGGGAAGTGTTCGCGGATGAACTCAAAGTATGTGGGGCGTGAGCAGGGTTTGAGGAAGAGTGGATTGGCGCCGAGGAAGCTGGCGCCGACACTCTTTGCTAGGGCAGCCATGCGGTCGATGGCTTCGGCCGTATCTGTGATGCCGGGTAACAACGGGCAGTTGAGGATGCCGGTGCGAATGCCTGCTTCGCGCAGTTTGCGCACGGTTTCGAAACGCAGATCGGGGCGTGGGGCGCGGGGTTCGAGCTTACGTGCGAGTTCGACGTCGGGTGTTGTGATGGTGATGTGGACGACGAGCGTGCTGCGTTCGTTGATCTGCTGGAGCAGGTCGATGTCTCGCTCAATCAGCGTGGCCTTGGTGACCATGCCGATCTTCAGGCCTTCGTGACGTGCGAGGACTTCGAGGAGGCTACGCGTGATCTTCATGCGGCGTTCGATGGGCTGCCAGGGATCGGTGGCGGTGCCGAGGGCGATCTCTTCGTGAAGCTTGTGTTGCTTTGCCATGCGGCGGAGGTCCTGTTCGAGGAGCCATGCTGCGTTTTGTTTGGCAAAGATGCGACGTTCGAAGGCTTCGGGATCGCGGAGGTTCATCTCCTCGGTTGGTTTTGTGAAGGCTTCTGCGTCGGCGAGAGTGCCTCGGATGGGTTCGGTGGCGGCGGGGGCCAGGAACTCGTGGGTGTAGCGGGCGTAGCAGTAGCGGCAGCCGAATTCGCAGCCTCGGTAGGGGTTGATGGACCATGCCATCCAGTGCAGGCGTTTGGAGACGGATTTGTTCAGGATGGAGCGGACGGCGAGCGAACGGAAGTCGACGTCGTGGCCTGCGTCGAGGTGTTCGCTTTCCTGTGCCATGCGGCCGAGGCCGTTGACGCGGGGCAGGGGGAGGATGGGAAAGAGGTCTGTCGTATTCGCCATTTGTTCGCCTTTTCTGACGTGAGATTAGGCGTTGTTTTGGGCTGGGTCAAGGGGATTGTTGTGGAAAGCTGATCGAGCTATAACACGCTCGGATGCGAGATATACTTCGGTGCAGCTGGAGCAAGTTTCTTGAGCAACCTTCTGTTTTGTATCGCAGGGATAGCAATTGGACTGATTTTCTTTGTTGCAGGAATCTTTCAGGCATTCGCGCCGGCCGTCTGGGCCGATTTACCAATCCATGGCAAAGGGTTGATCGTCGACCGACAGAAGACACGCAGAGAGATGATGCGCCCGACAGCTCGTGTCCTCGGTGGTGGACTATTCATGTTGTTCGGACTCTTCATTACTGTTGAGTGCGGCATCCAAGCTGTTCACTGGCTAGTGGTCTTCAGGAAATAGCATTCTCCCCGAAGCGCGAATATCAGGTTCGCTTTATGAATCCAAGGAACCAGAGTTGCGGTCAAGGGTGCGGCTCAGCCACAGGATAAGACTTGTTTCTAAACTCACTATGATGAACCACACCACTACTGGAACTTGCTTATCGATCGGAAAGAAAATGGCGAAGATTAATGTATTGATCGCCAGTAGCGATGCCATGGGCAACCAGTAGGAGCGTTTGCGCCAAGAGTCTCTGTTATTCATGACGAACTGTCCCAACAAGAAAGCCATGCATAAGAAGAATCCGAACCAGTGCATGAAAGGCGTCCATGGCCAGTCCAGAAATAGCGCGCACAGTGGAAATGAAATAACGACGAGACTGATCAGGACATAGAGACCGATGTCCTTGAGGCGGCTCGTCTTTTGATTCCCACTGTGCTTCATGACTAACGAGGTAGAGCCATATCGGATGGCCATTGCTTGTTGGGTTGGGGGCCCATCTTGAAGGTGAGTTCGCCGCCGTTGATGATGTCGTTATGCTTGATCCAGAAGTTGTTTAGGGGTTTGCCGTTGAGTGTGGCGGACTGGATATAGATGTTTTGCGGGCTGACGCCTTCTGCGTGAATGTGGAAGGTTTTGCCGTTGGTGAGATGGATCTTTGCGTCGGGCAGCAGGGGTGTGCCGATTTCGTATGCCGGGATGCCGGGAGTTACGGGATAGAAGCCTAGAGCGCTAAGGAGATACCACGCGGACATCTGGCCCGCGTCGTCGTTGCCTGCGAGGCCGCTGGGGCGATCCTGATACCAATTCTTGCGGGTTACGGCGACTTCCTGCTGTGTCTTCCACGCTTCGCCTGCGTAGTCGTAGAGGTAGGTGATGGCGTGCGAGGGTTCGTTGCCGTGGTCGTAGAGCTTACGCGCGAAGAGTTCGTCGAGCTTCTTTGTGAAGCCTGCGTTGCCGCCTTCCAACTTGATCAAGCCCGGGACGTTCTGCGGGACGAAGAAGGTGTACTGAAAGGGCAGGCCTTCGGTGATGTACTTATACGGCTTTGATGGATCGAAGGGCGAGTCCCACGTGCCGTCGGCGTGGCGGCCGCGCGCGAAGCCGGTTTGTGGGTCGATGACGTTGCGGTAGTTCTGCGCGCGCTTCATGAGCGCGGCTGCGTCTTCGGTCTTACCGAGTGACTTCGCTACTTGTGCGACGACGAAATCGTCATAGGCGTATTCGAGTGTGCGGGAGACCTGTTCCTGCTGGTGGAAGGCGTCGAGCACCTTGTTTTCGAGTGGAACGTAGCCGAGCTTCAGGTAGTCGTCGAGAGCGCGGCGGCCTTTGCCGTCTTTGTATTCCTCGATGGTCTTCGGCTCTTCAAAAGCATTGCGGCGCATGAGCGGGTAGGCGCGGTTGATGTCGAAGCCGCGGATGCCCTTTAGGTATGCGTCGGCGATGATGACAGCGGCGTGGTCGCCGACCATGGCGGAGGTGTAGCTGTTCCACATGGGGAAGATGGGCAGGAAGCCACCTTCTTCGCCTTTGCTGATGAGCGAGCGAACCATTGCGGCGTCGCGGTCAGGATCGATGATGGTGAGCAGCGGATGCAGTGCGCGGAAGGTGTCCCAGGCGGAGAAGTCTTCGTAGTAGTCGCCGGTTCCCTTCACTGTTCCACCGACTGCGAATTTGGGCCGTGTGCCGCTGACGTCGCTGAAGGTGCGAGGCACGAGGATGGCGTGATACATGGCCGTGTAGAAAACGCGGCGATCAGATTCTGGTCCGGTGATTTCGATCTTGCCTAAAGCGCGATCCCATGTGGCGTGTGACTTGGCTTCAACTGCTGCTGCGTCAAACGTAGAGATTTCTGCTTCGAGGTTTTTTCTGGCTTCGTCGATGGAGACGAATGAGGTGCCGATGCGTGCGCGTACCGTTTCACCCTGCTTCACGTTGAAGGTGATGGCGGTGCCGGCGGGTTGGAAATCGGCAGCGAGGTGGATTGCCGTTTGCGTTGCCTGTTCCTCATCCGGTGTGCCTGATGCAGGAGCGTTGTTGGCCTTCCATGATGGGCCGGTCTTGAAGTCGTGATCGAAACGGATGACGACGTAGCCTGCGAAGCCTGCAGATTTTCCGGTGCCGCGATAGAAACGTCGAACGGGATTGATGCCGGTGATCTCGCGATGTGCGGCGTCAACGGTGAGGGTGGCGTCGCCGCCGGGTGCGAGGTTTTCTACCTGCAGCCATGCGGGGCCGGACTGCTGGAAGGTAAACGACAGCAGGCCGCTACGCGAGAGCGCCGTTACGCTGGCTTTGACGTGCAGGTCAGGCAAGGCAACGTCATAGCGGTAGGGCGTGGAGTGTTCGTCGCTGTGCGGAAAGCTTGAAGCGCGCTTCGATGCGTCTGCGGGGAAGATGCCGGTGCCTGCGAGAAATTGGAAGCTGCCGTAGTCCTGCACCGCGGAGCCGGAGAGGAAGTGTGTGGCGCGGATGCCGTAGAGCTTCGGCGCGTCGTACAGGTAGGCTACTGTGCCCTTTTTCTCTGTGCGCGTGATCGCGGGTGTCCATGACGTCATGCCGTAAGGCACGCCTACTCCGGGGAAGGTGTTGCCTTCTGCGGAGGTGCCTACGAGCGGATTAACGTCGTCGGCGAGCGTGTGTTTTTGAGCGGCGGCAGAGAGCGTAACGGCACAGAGAGCGAGCGAAAGAGCCTTGCGAAGCATGGCAACACTTTACCTTGCGTCGGCTCACGAACGTCACTCTGACATGCGGATCAGATTCGCGTTTCGCAGGGCGAAATAGCGAATCGCTTCATCACTACCTGTCGTTCTGCTATTTCCGCAGTGCTTCGAGGATCATGGGGCCGGCTTGCGAGATGCTGCCTGCGCCGAGTGTGAGGATGGCTTCGCCCTTGGCAGCGGATTCTGCTACGCGTTGCGCGCCAGCTTCAAGGCTGGGTGCGTAGTTGGCGTCGATGCCTGCGTTGCGCATCGCGCGAACGAGTGCGCCGGAGGAGATGCCTTCGATGGGCTGCTCGCTGGCGGCGTAGATGTCCACGACTTCGACACGGTCTGCGTTTGCGAATGCGAGGACGAAGTCTTCAAAGAGATCGCGGGTACGCGTGTAACGATGCGGCTGGAAGAGAACGTGGACGCGGCGGTAGCCCACATCGCGCGCGGCCTGCAACGTGGCGCGGATCTCTGTGGGGTGATGGCCGTAGTCGTCGATGACCGTGACTCCGCGTGCTTCTCCCTTGGTTTGGAAACGGCGATCGACACCGCGGAAACGCGAGAGGCCTGCGGCAATCTGCTTGGGTGGAACGCCGAGTTCTACGCCGATGGCAACGGCTGCGGTTGCGTTCAGGACGTTGTGTTTGCCGGGTACGTGCAGCTTGAATGGGCCGAGCACGATGCCGCGTGCATTCACTTCAAAGGTGGAATAGCTTTCCGCTTCCGCAGGCAACATGACGAGTTGGAAATCTGCCTCAGAGCTTTCGCCGTAGGTCATCACGCGCTTGGTGACGCGTGGAAGGATGGAGCGCAGCAATGGATCGTCAATGCAGGCGGTGGTGGCTCCGTAAAACGGCACCTTGTTCATGAAGTCGACGAAGCACTGCTCCACGTCTTCCATGTCGCGATAGTTTTCCATGTGTTCGCGATCAAGGTTGGTGACGACGGCAAGAATGGGCGAGAGTTTGAGGAAGCTGCGGTCGCTTTCGTCGGCTTCTGCAACGAGATATTGCGACTGGCCGGGACGCGCGTTGGAACCGAACATGTCTACGCGACCACCTACGACTACGGTGGGGTCAAGGCCGCCTGTTTCCAACACCGCCGCGATCATGCTGGTGGTGGTGGTTTTGCCGTGCATGCCCGCGATGGCAACGCCGTACTTCAGACGCATGAGTTCCGCGAGCATTTCTGCGCGAGGGATGACGGGGATGTGGCGGGCCTGGGCTTCGAGAACTTCAGGGTTGTCCTTGGCGACTGCGGAGCTGATGACGACGACGTCTGCTGGGCGCACCTGTTCCGCTGCGTGGCCAACAAAGATGGCCGCTCCGAGCTTTTTGAGCCGATCTGTGGTGGGCGAGGTACGGAGGTCGGATCCGCTGACAGGGAATCCCATGGAAAGCAGGATCTCGGCGATGCCGCTCATGCCGATGCCGCCAATCCCGATAAAGTGTACTCGCTGCGCCGCTGCGAACAAGGCGAACTGTTCTCCCGTTTCTGAATCAGAAATCAATGTAGCAGTGTGAACGCCGCCCTGCGGAGCATTTCCACGCGAAACGTTTATTTTCAGGGCGATGCGGTGCCGGGATGCGCAACTTTTGTCGCAAAACTGCGTTTGAGTGAATGTAAGCCAGCCTCACCCGCGAAGCGCGGGGCGGCATGGCGGAAGGAGCAGCACCATGTACGTTCCCACCTCAGTTCGGACCTCCGTGACAACTCTTGCCATCGCCGCAGCCAGCCTGATGGCAGCGCCCATGCTGCACGCGCAGTGGGGCATTGCAGTGAATGTTGGCGTGGCACGGACAGCACCTCCTCCGTTGCCGGTGATGGAACAGCCAATGGCTCCTGGCGACGGCTATATCTGGACGCCCGGCTACTGGGCATGGGATGACCAGGTGCAGGACTACTACTGGGTGGATGGCGAATGGGTGATGGCGCCAGAAACCGGCCTGCTATGGACGCCCGGATATTGGGCTTACGGCAATGGCGGCTACATGTGGAACGCCGGATATTGGGGCCCGGAGGTGGGCTTTTATGGCGGCGTGAACTATGGCTTTGGCTATTTCGGCACCGGCTATGAGGGCGGCTACTGGAACGGCAACCGCTTCTTCTACAACACGGCCGTAAACCGCGTGGATATGCGGTTTGTTCACAACACGTTTGTGCGTCCTGTGGGCGGTGACTGGAACCGTGGCGGTGCTCGCGTGTCTTTCAACGGTGGCCCCGGCGGACTGCGTATGCAACCTAACCGCGATGAGCAACGGGCAATACAGGATCGTCGCTTTGGACCGACCATGACGCAGCGCGCCCGTGGATTTGATCGCGGAGCGGCTTCTGGTCCGTCAAATAACGGTTTCCGTGGACAGAATCCACAGGACTTCCATGGAAACGATGGGCGTGGCAATGATGGACGCGGAAACGATAGCCGTGGAAACGGGTTTGTTGGCAACGGGCAGCAGCCTGTGCCCAATGGAGGCAACAATGGCATGCGCTGGTCCGGTGGTAACGACAACCAGAATCGGCCTCCGCAGGTGAACACGCCGAATCCTCCCCAGCATGCGTTTCCCCAGGGGCAGGTGAATGCGCCGAATCCTCCTCGCCGGGATTTCCCGACGGATGGTGGACGAGGAAACAACGTTCAACAGAACACCCCTGCGCCTCGGAACTTCGATCGTCCGGTCCAGAACACGCAGCCGAACGATTTCCGCGGCGGTGGTGCACAGGCTCCGCAGGGCGGTAATCGGTTTGGTGGTGGGGATCGCCCGAACTTCAGCGCTCCTCAGGGCAATCACAATGCGCCTTCCGGAATGCGCGGATTTGGCAGATTCTAAGATGTTTGTGCCTGAAGCTGGCAGCCCACGCCGGGCTGCCAGTTTTGTTTTTGGGCGCCTTGCTATCGCGCATTCTTTCGACCGCAACCTGAACTGAATTTCTGTGTTCTAACAAGTGACGTTAATTCCGGGTTTTTCCCGGAAGACAGACCGGGCTTCGATCGAACCCCGCCGCAAGGGGACGGACAGGCGAAGGAGATCCGGCATGGTGATGGAAATGACGAAGTTTGGAAAAATTGGAGCGATTGCTGCCCTGTCTGTTGCACCCGTGGTCGCGTTGATGATGCCCAACAACGCAGAGGCACAGGTGGCGGTTGCGGCCAGCTTTGGTGCTCCCCCGGCGATT
Organism: Terriglobus roseus; assembly: GCF_900102185.1. Lineage (NCBI taxonomy): Bacteria > Pseudomonadati > Acidobacteriota > Terriglobia > Terriglobales > Acidobacteriaceae > Terriglobus > Terriglobus roseus. Next base: position 2,925,775 of record NZ_LT629690.1, read on the forward strand.
CCCGAATATGACCAGCCGCCAGCCCCTGGCGACGGCTATATCTGGACCCCTGGCTACTGGGCCTGGGATGGCGGTGCGAATGACTACTACTGGGTTGCCGGTACATGGGTCATGCCTCCATACACTGGCGCCCTGTGGACGCCCGGTTGGTGGGGTCCTGGCTACGGCGGCGGATGGCTGTGGAATGCCGGCTATTGGGGTCCGACCATTGGCTACTACGGTGGTGTGAACTACGGCTGGGGCTACTTCGGCGTTGGCTTCTACGGTGGCTACTGGAACGGTGGACGCTTCTGGTACAACCGCACCTACTGCCGCTTTGGACCGGGCTTTGGTGGACGTTGGTACAACGGCAGCTACGGCGGCTTCCATGGCAATATCCGCGGCGGTGGACCGGCGTTCAACTCGCATCCTCCGGCTAACTTCCGCAGTGCAAGCTTTAATGGCGGACGCGGCGGCTTCAACGGATCGAACGGATTCCGTAGCGGCACAAACGGTGGCAACTTCAACCGTGGCGGACAGCCTGGCGGATCGTTTAACCGTGGCAATGGCTTTGCCGGTCAACCCGGCGGCAATTTCAACCGCGGTGGCCAGAACTTTGGCGGACAAACCCGCAGCTTCTCGCAGCCGGGTGGCAACTTTAACGGCGGCGCACGGAGTTTCTCACAACCGGGCGGTAACTTCGGCGGTGGAGCACACAGCTTCTCGGCACCTTCGGGTGGCGGCAACTTCGGTGGCGGCGGTCGTAGCTTCTCTGCTCCGTCTGGCGGAGGCTTCCACGGTGGTGGTGGCTTCAGCGGTGGCGGTGGTGGTGGTGGATTCCACGGCGGCGGGGGCGGAGGTTCCCGTGGCGGTGGCGGCGGTCACCGGTAAGAATCAACTTCCCTCCCCCAGAGGGATCAAGGCCCGGCTCAATGCCGGGCCTTTCTTCTTTGCTGTTTAGTTAACGCGCGAGAGAGGCGATGCGGTTGCCAATGTTCTGCAGGGCATTCGGTCTGGCTGCCGATCTGGCTGCTGCGGACATCTGCTGCAGATGTTGTGGTGCCGTGAGCAGAGTGGTGAGACGCGTGCTCAGTGTGTCCGGCGTTAATTCTGCCTGCGGCAGCATCTCTGCTGCGCCGACGCGCACCATGGCGAGCGCGTTCTTTGTCTGATGATCATCTGCTGCCTGAGGGAATGGGACGAGTAACGCAGGACGGCCTGCCGCGGCGAGTTCTGCGACGGTGCTGCCGGACCGTGCGAGTACCAGCGTGGCCTGTTCTAGCTGCTGCGGCATGTCCTTTAGGAATGACAGTACGGTTACTCGCTCCGTGGAGATACCGGCGTTGCGATAAGCCGTTTCTGTTGCGGCGAATGCACGCTCGCCTGTCTGGTGGACGATGGTGAGATTGGGAATCGTTGCGAGCAGATCAGCCGCGATCAGAGGCAATGTTTCATTGAAAACCTTCGCGCCGTTGCTACCTGCGGTGATGAGTAGACGCGGTGGCTGAGTAATCAATGGGCCAATGCGAAAGATTTCTGTACGAACAGGGACGCCGGTGACTTCGGCGTTGCGGAAGTAAGTTTTGGTTTCTTCAAATGCAACGGCTGCGGCGCTGACTCGTTTTCCAAGGACTCGATTCACCATGCCGGGTACGGCGTTGGGCTCGTACGCGAGTGTCGGAATGCGCAAGAGTGTGGCCGCGATCATCGCGGGGCCGCTGGCGTAGCCACCAACTCCAACCACAACTTGCGGATGAAAGCTGCGGAGCAGACGCATGCAATGAAGAATGCCTAGCGGGAGATCAGCAAGTGTTTTCACGCGCGTCCATAACGAGACGTTTGCGAGTTGGCCCACCTGCATCAGCTCCAGCGGAAAACCTGCTTCTGGAACGAGATTTGTTTCGATGCCGCGTGGTGTTCCAAGGAGACGGACCTCTGCGGCGTGATGATCACGCAGTTCGCGAGCGATGGCAAGCGCGGGAATGACATGACCGCCGGTGCCGCCGCCTGCGATGAGAACACGCAGGTTGTTATTCAAAGCCACGTCAGTCAATCTCGCGTGTGATGTTGAGCAACACGCCCATGCTGGCCAGCGTGATGAAGACGCTGGTTCCACCGCTGGAGATGAACGGCAGCGGGATGCCTTTGGTGGGCAGCAACGCGATGACCACGCTCATGTTGAAGAAGGCCTGGATGAGAATGGCCGACGTCATACCGAACGCGAGGAAGCGTGCGAAGGGATCGGTGGAGAGGTACGCTGCACGTAGGCCGCGATAGCCAAGGAATGCGAATGCTGCCAGCACACACAATGCGCCGATAAGGCCTAGCTCTTCGCAGACCGTTGCGTAGATGAAGTCAGTCTGTGGCTCGGGGAGATAGAAGAGCTTCTGCATGCCCTCCGTGAGTCCCTTACCGAAGAAGCCGCCAGAGCCAACTGCGATGAGTGACTGCAGGATGTGGAAGCCTGCGCCGCGCGGGTCAGCCTCGGGATTCATGAAAGCGAGCATGCGGGCGCGGCGGAAGGCCACGTGAAAGAGCATGTAATACAGGGGCGGCATGGCGACGAGAGCAGCAATGCCGATCCAACGAAGACGGATGCCAGCGAGCGCGAGCATCAATCCTGTCACGCCTGCGCATACCAATGCGGTGCCAAGGTCAGGCTCTTTGACGATGAGCAGGATGAAGAGGACCGGCACGGCAGCAGCGCGAATGAGCGTGCCCTTGATGTCGTCCATCTGATGGATGCGGCTTTGCAGGAAGTACGCGAGGAAGAGGACGATGAGCGGTTTGGCTAATTCCGAGGGCTGCAGCGTGAGGCCACCCACGCGAATCCAGCGGTGTGCGCCATTCATACCACCCATGAAGAAGACACCAAGCAGCAACAACGCTGTAATTGCAATGGCCGGGAAGACAACTTTGGGGTTGTTGTATTTGCGGTAGTCCACGCGCATGAGGACGAAGAGCGCAATGATGCCGAGGACAGCAAATATCAGCTGACTAATAACAAAGTGATACGGCGAACCGAACTGTGCCTTGGCCAGGATGGCCGAGGTAGAAAAGATCATCACGAGGCCGAAGAGCACCAGTGCCAGCACTGTGCCAAACAACCATTTGTCCGCGCCGACACGCTTCGCCATATCTCGAAGCTTAGTTTCTTTGCGTGAGAATTTCTGCAACGCCGATGAGGCAGAGTATCTAACTTGGTTCGGCTGGTGTAGGTTACTCGGGTAAGTTCTGGACTAACTCTACGAACACGCGTCCGCGATGTTCGTAACTGGTGAACTGGTCGAAGCTGGCGCACGCTGGGGCGAGGAGCACGGTTTCTCCCGGTTGCGCGGATTCTGACGCGAGACGTACTGCCTCAGACAGCGTTCCGGCAGGGGTGAGCTTCACCTGATCGCCAATCTGCTTTGCGATGATGTCTGCTGCCATGCCGATGGTGTACACGGCCACGGTGCGCTCTTTTAGCAGTGGGAGGAGTTGCGTGTAGTCCGATGCTTTGTCTTTGCCGCCGAGGATGATTCGGATGCCGGAGGGGAAGGACTCAAGCGCCTTGATGGTGGCGTCGACGTTGGTGGCTTTTGAGTCGTTGTAATACTCCACGCCACGCTTCTTTGCCACGAATTGCAGGCGATGATCGACTGCGGTGAAGGAGGCGACGGCTTCGCGGATTTCGTCTGTCGCAATGCCCGCGAGTTTTGCCATGGCAATGGCAGCCAGGACGTTCTCGACGTTGTGCGCGCCGCGTAGAGGTATCTCAGCGAGCGGCATGATGGGTTCTGGTGTGCCGCCCTCTTTTGTAATGAAGTAGATACCGTCATTGTGTGCGAATGCGCCTTGCTTCACGCGGCGAACGCCACTGAACCAGAAGATCTGTGCCTTCGTTTTCGCGGCAACCATCTGCGTGGGTTTGTCTTCCGCGTTCAGGACCAAGAAGTCTTCCGGCGTTTGGTTTTCCGTAATGCGTGCTTTTGCTGCGGCGTAATTTTCGAATGATCCGTGACGATCGAGATGGTCCGGCGTGATGTTCAGCACGGCTGCAATATGCGGTCGGAAGGTCTCGATGGTTTCAAGCTGGAAGCTCGATACTTCGAGAACGCTCCATGTTTTTTCGGTTGAGCCTTCCACCATCTCCACGACGGGCAAACCGATGTTGCCGCCAATCTTTGTCTCGTAATTGGCGTGTAGCAAAATGTGTCCGACGAGTGAAGTCGTGGTGGTCTTGCCGTTGGAGCCGGTGATGGCGATGATCTTACCTTGCAGCGCGAGGGATGCGAGTTCGACTTCACCAATGATCGGTACACCGAAACGCTGCGACTGTTGGACTTCAGGCGTGGACAGTGGCACGCCGGGCGAGAGGACGATGAGGTCCTGGCGGCGGAAGGTGAGCACCCCGTGGCCACCGCTTTCTACCATCACACCTGCGTCAAGTAATGCGGGGATTTCTTTGGCAAGGGCTTCGCCGGGGCGACTGTCGCTGACAGTGACGCGTGCGCCGAGTTTGCGCAGATACAGCGCGGCGGAGACACCGCTTTTGCCGAGTCCAACGACGAGAACGCGTTTGCCTTTGAAATCCATGGATTGTTAGCTTACCGCCTTTTCATTTCACGCGCCCAACATCCAAAGAAACCGAATTGCAGAGATGGAAAGAATAGCGGTCAGCCCAAACCAGAAACGAGATCCTCGTACGCCAGCAAAAGCGGAAAGTAAAAGTCCCACTGCAAAGACTGCTACAAACCAAGAATCCGCTCGCCAATTGAAATGCCACGCGGCGAAACAGAGAATTCCAAGCAATACAGACGCCATGCCACAGGAGTTAGCAGTCTTCATCTCAGCTTGAGCGTCGTAAGTGCGAACAGCGCGAAGATGAGCGCCATGATCCAGAAGCGGGTGATGACTTTGCTTTCGCTCCATCCGCTGAGTTCAAAGTGGTGATGCAGTGGTGCCATTTTGAAGATGCGCTTGCCGCCACGCAGTTTGTAACTGCCGACCTGCAGCATGACGCTGACTGCTTCGAGGATGAAGACACCACCGATGAACGGCAGCAGCAACTCCTGCTTGATGAGTACAGCAACGGTGGAGATGGCACCGCCGAGTGCGAGCGAACCGACGTCGCCCATGAAGACTTCTGCTGGATGTGCGTTGTACCAGAGGAAGCCGATGGAAGCGCCAACCATGGCGCCGCAGAAGATGGTGAGTTCACCCGCGAGCGGCATGCGCTGCAGTTCGAGGTAGTCGCTGAAGACCATGTGACCACTGACGTAGGTCAATACCGTGAGCGCTGCAGCAGCAATGATGGTGCAGCCAATGGCGAGGCCGTCCAGACCGTCGGTGAGATTGACCGCGTTCGAACTGAAGGTAATGACCAGCATCACGAACGCAACAAAGAACACGAAGCTAAACCAGTACAAACCGTGGATATGCTGAATGCTGCCGATGATGAGGTCTGGCCGGAAGTGCTTGAGGAAGGGCACGACCAGGCGCGTGGAGTACAGGCCGCGCGTTTGCAGAAAGACAAGCGATGCAGCAACGCCAAAGCTTGCGATGAATTGCAGAAGCAGTTTCTGACGACTGGTGAGTCCGAGATTTCGCTTGTGGACGACCTTGATGTAATCGTCGGCAAAGCCAATGGCGCCGAAGGCCGTGGTGGAAAGAATTGTTATCCAAACTAACGGGTTGGAGAGGTCGCTCCAGAGAAGCGTGGGCACAAGGATGGAGATGCAGATGAGCACGCCGCCCATGGTGGGTGTGCCAGTCTTCTTCTTATGGCTCTCCGGGCCTTCGTCGCGGATGTATTGACCGATCTGAAATTCGCGCAAGCGCCGGATTACAAACGGGCCGATGAGCATGCCGATGGCAAGCGCTGTGAGGCTGGCGAAAACACAGCGGAAGGTGAGGTAGCGGAAGATGCGGAAGACCCTGAAAATAGGGTACATCTTCTGATAAAGCAGCCAGTAGAGCAACGTTCCCCTCCGATGGGTGTGCGCGAAAAGTACGCCTTCAGCTTACGCGTGGATGGCCTGCGGAAACATGCTGGTGTTCCACAGCAGTTACAAAAATTAATGCCCGGTTGTCTGGATGCCGAGGGCTGTCAGTGCGCGTTCCAGCTGGACGCCTCGCGATGCCTTCAACAAAACCGCGTCGCCTTCGCGAAGATTTTCCAGCATCCACTGGCCCGCTCTTTCCGGCGTGTCAACAAAGAGCGCGATATCGCCTGCGCCACGAACAAGTTCCGCTCCGTGGCCGCGAACACCGATGACCACATCCACACCGCGTGTCTTCATGTATTCACCGGATTGTGCATGCAGGGTTCCTGCTTCGGGGCCAAGTTCCAACATCTCTCCTGCGATGACGATGTGGCGGGTGGCGTCGATGGCCATGAGTGCATCGACCATAGCGTTGAGTGCACGTGGGTTGCTGTTGTAAGAGTCATTGATGATGCGCACGCCACGGAAGAGAATCTGTTCGCCACGCTTGTCAGCGGGATGCAGTTGCTGCATCGCAGTGATGCATTCACTAAGCTGCATGCCGCTTTCCAGGCCAACCGATATACCTGCGAGAGCGTTGTAGACGTTGTGCTCGCCGAGCAGCGCAATGTGTGCGGGTTGGGATTCTTTGCCTGCCTGTACGGTGAAGCTCATACCGTTGGCACCTTCGCTTCGCATGCTGATGGCGCGTACGTTTGCGGATGCGGTTTGCAGTCCGAAGTAGCGCGCGTAACCATCGCGGTCACGACCGAAGGTGGAGACGTATGGATCGTCTGCGTTCAGAAATGCGATGCCGTCTTTTGGAAGTGACTGCACAAGCTCGTACTTTGCGTTTGCGATACCAGCGATGCCGTCTGCGAAATGCTCCAGATGAACAGGTGCGACGTTGCTGACGACGGCCCAGTTCGGTTCCGCAATCTTTGCCAACGCAGCGATTTCACCCGCGTGATTCATGCCCATTTCAATCACGGCGACTTCGTGTTCCGGTTCAAGCTTCAGTAGTTGCAGCGGTACACCGAAGCCGTTATTCAGATTCCCCGCGGATTTGAGCACGCGGAACCTTGCGGACAGCACGGCGGCCACGCATTCCTTGGTAGTGGTCTTGCCTGCCGATCCGGTGATGCCGATGACTCGCTTTCCCCAATGGCGACGTACCGCGCGTGCTAGTCCTTGCAGCGCTTTCAATACGCAGTCTTCGCTCTCAGGGACACGTAACAGCTTGGTATTGTCGACTTCGGATGGGATAACCCAACGCGTGCTAACTACCGCAGCTGCGGCACCGTTTTTCAATGCGGTAGCGACGAAGTCGTGTCCGTCGAAGCGTTCGCCTTGCACAGCGAAGAAGAGTTCTCCAGCGCCCACGGTGCGGGAGTCGATGGAGTATCCGTAGACCTGTGTTCGCAGATCGAAGTCGCCTTCTGCGTGAATCCAGTCGGCCACCTGGCCCAGTGTCAATGTCATGCTTGTGCTTCCCTTTTGCGCAGTGCGGCGGCGGCCACGGCAACATCATCAAAGGGCAGTGACACTCCCTTTGCGGTCTGCGTTTTTTCGTGGCCTTTGCCTGCGATCAGTACGATGTCGCCCGGCTGCGCTTCGTTAACTGCTAGTGTGATGGCTTCTGCGCGGTCGAGTACTATACGGACATTTTTGTTACCGCTTGCTTCGACTCCCGCGAGAGCTTCGTGCGCTATGACGGCCGGATCTTCGCTGCGTGGATTGTCGCTGGTGATGATGACGACATCGCTTCCCTCACCTGCCGCACGGCCCATCTTTGGACGCTTGGTTCTATCTCGATCACCACCGCATCCGAAGAGAGTAATCACGCGCGCGTTGCCTGCGAGTTCACGCGCCAGCGTGATGAGGTTGCGTAACGCATCGTCAGTGTGTGCGTAATCGACGACGACGCTGAAGCCGAGTGTGTTGGCTACTGTTTCAAAGCGGCCGGGAACGGGTTTCAACGTGGCAGCGAATTCAATCGCATCTTCGAGTTTGACGCCTCGTCCTACGGCTGCGGCTATGGCGGCAAGGAGGTTGTAGACATTGACGCGACCGGTGAGTTGCGAAACGACTTCTGCACTACCGAAAGGTGTGGAAAGCGCGAAGCTGGTTTCACCTGCGCGAAGCACTACACCTGTTGCCTGAAAATCTGCCGCTGCATCGATACCGTACGTCCATACAGTTTCGCTCTTTGACGCGGCTTGCTGCATCGTAGCGGCGTAAGAATCGTCGGCGTTGACGACAGCAATGCGTGGTGCGGGTGCGCCGACTCCCTGAAATAGCCGAGCCTTCGCTTGCGCATAGGCGTCCATGGTGCCGTGGAAGTCGAGGTGATCCTGTGTGAGGTTCGTGAAGATGGCCACGTCAACGGGAATGCCAAAGACTCGTTCCTGCGCGAGTGCGTGGGAACTCATCTCCATTACGGCTTCTGTTGCGCCTGCAGTTACGGCGTCTGCAAAGATGGCGAGCACGTCGCGACTCTCGGGTGTGGTGTGGGGGCTGGGACGGACTTCATCGACAACATGCGTTTCGATGGTGCCAAGCAATGCGGAGTTTCTTCCAGCGCTGCGCAGCAGCCCTTCGACCAGAAATGCAGTGGTTGTCTTGCCGTTGGTTCCCGTGATGCCGGTGAGTTTGAGCGTACGCTCGGGGTGCTGATAGAAGTTGGCGCTGACAATGGCGAGCGCCTGACGGCCATGTTCGATCAGTGCTGCTGGCACATGACGCGCGTCAGCGAAGGCAAAGCTCTCGCGTGAGTCCGTGACGACGGCAGATGCGCCTGCGTCCAAGGCGGCACGCACGTAGCGATTGCCGTCTGTGGATTCGCCACGCATGGCGACAAAGAGAGTGCCGGGGCGAACTTCACGCGAGTCATACGTAACTGCGTGGATGTCCGCATGTTCCGTGTCGCCGAGAGTAAGCGTTGGGAGTCCGTAAATGACTTCAGACCATTGCATGCTGGGCCGATTTTACCGCTGAAAGAACATGCGGATGGCGACCGCGGCGAGTGCGACCGCAAAGCAACGGCGCAGTGCAAACGTGGACATAGTCTGTGCGATCTGGCCGCCGAAGTATCCGCCGATGCCAATACCGGCAGCGATGAGTAAACCGAATCGCCAATCCACATTTCCCGCGCGAGCATAGGGCAGCAGCGGAGCAATCCAGATGGGCAATGCTGCAATGAACAGCGATGTTCCTTGTGCGCGGACCTGTGTCAGTCCGAAGAGATAGACGAGCACTGGAATGGTGATGGCGCCACTGGTGCCCAGCGTGCCAACGAGAATGCCCATGCCTGCTCCACCGAGAACGATGAGCGACCAGTGCGCTGTACTCATCGAGTGAACCGCACCACAACTTCTGTGCCGATGGGCACCATGGTGCCTGCGGCGGGAACCTGTTCACGCGCGAGGCCGCTGCCGACAGGTTGCACACGCAAGCCTGCAGCAGATGCCTTCTGAATCACAGTGCGGAGGCCGCCATCCAGCACAGGCACTGCAACCTTTGCACTGGCATCCACTACGACTGCGCCATCTGGGCGCGAGGCGCTTTGCGGTTGCGGGGCGGCCTTTGGCAAAGGCTTGTTGTCCGCTTCGTCAGTCATGAGAGACGAGCCGCCGTGTTCGCGGAAGGCCTTCATGATCTTGTCAGGCAGTGCAGCGAAGACGCCTTTCTTCTCTGACGTGGAGGCTTGCATCGGTGCTGCTTTCGCCGTCGCCGTCGCAACTGCTGCATCATTCTTCTGCTTTAGCGGATCATCGGCGGGCAGAGTATTCAGCTCTTCGTACAGCGCATTCAGATCGCCAGGATCTTCGTTCGGGGTTTCCGTCGACGCGAGTTCCATCTTCGGTGCAGATGCGTCTTTCTTCGCGGGCTTCAGCGGCTGATCGTGCGGAACACCGAGGTATTCCAGCACCTGCTGCGCTACTTCTGCGAACACAGGAGCGCTGGTGGTACCACCGTAACGCGTGCCTACCTGTGGGTCGTCAATGACTACCGCGACTGAGATGGCAGGGTTGTTTACAGGCGCAAAACCAGCAAAGCTAGCGACGGTTCTGGAATGCGAATAGGTGTGTGTAACTGGATCAATCTTCTGTGCGGTACCGGTCTTGCCGCCGGCGCTGTATCCGTTCAGAGCAGCTTCTGAGCCGGTGCCTTCCGTGATGGTGCCGTGCATCATCATCCGCATCTTTGCCGCAGTGAGCTCCGTCACGACACGGTGTGCACCATCCGGCATCTTCTCTGGAATAGCGCTGGAAGGATGATATGCGGCGGGTTGAAGCTGGCCGTCGCCTTTGGCGTGTTCTGTTTCATTCAGCAGGATGTGCGGCGGAAGGTAGGTTCCACCATTGGCGATGGACGAGACCATCGTCACAAGCTGAATGGGGGTCACAGCGACTTCATGGCCGATGGCGATGGAGAGGATGCTGGTGGCTTCCCACTTACGAGGAGCGCGGAGAAGTCCACGCGTTTCGCTCGGTAGTTCTACACCGCTACGATCACCGAAGCCGAAGCCGCGAATATAGTCATAGAACTTTTGATTGCCGAGCTTCAGCGCCATCTTTGCGGCACCTACGTCGCTTGAATGCTCTAGCGCAAACTGGACCGTGACGCGGCCGAAGTGGTCTGACTTATCATCGTGCAGCGTACGTCCGAACATGGTCATCGCGCCGCCTTGGCAATCGACGATATCTGTGGGCTGTACACCTGCTCCGTCCAATGCAGCGGCATAGGTTACGAGCTTGAAGGTGGAGCCCGGTTCGTAGACGTCGCTTACAGCGAGGTTCTTGAGGATCGCTGGATCCTGGTGCTTCAGATCGTTCGGGTTGTAACGCGGCGAGATAGCAAGTGCTAGAATCTGGCCGGTGTGTGGATCCTGCACCACGACGGTGCCGTGGGCGGCCTTCATCTTTTCCATCTGCGCATCCAGCGCGCGTTCGGCGATGTACTGGATGTTGGTGTCGATGGAGAGCACAAGGTTCTGACCGGGCAGAGGCTCACGCTCGTCGCTGGTCAGTGCGTGGCGCTTCGCGTCGACCGCGGTGAGTACGTGGCCGGGTGTGCCGTGCAGATCATCCTCGAACTCACGCTCCATGCCGCCGAGACCGATGTCGTCAATGCCTACGTAACCCAATGTCTGCGCGGCTAGATCGGTGTTGGGATAGAAGCGCTTGAATTCCTTCTGGAAATAGACGCCCTTCAGGTTGAGTTCGCGAATGCGCTGCTCCTGCTCCGGCGAGAGCTTACGCGCTATCCACGCAAAGTTACGTGAGGCATTGAGCCGCGCGAGGATCGCAGGCCGCGATGTAAACGTATCCGTCGGATCGACATGAACGATTCCGGAGACCAGTTCCGCGACGTTCGCACGATTATCACCGAGTTCGCTCGGCACCGCATATACCGACTGTGCGAGAACAGTCACAGCAAGTTCGCGGAGATTACGGTCGTAAAGAACGCCACGGCGCGGAGCTACTTCAAAGGTGCGCTGCTGTTGTTTGGCGGCACGCTCTGTCCAGTCGTGATGACGGATGACCTGCAACCACACCAGACGTAATCCGATTACACCTGTCCAAGCCATGAAAAAAATCGCCATCCAGACGAACCGGATGCGACGGATGGGAGCGGTCAATGGCTGGCGTGAGGAGGAATTCATCGTTGCTTCCGGCCTTGGTGGTTCAGGGGAGTAAGTTGCAATAACTACTCCCCTCAACTATGTCAGCGAAAGCCCTGAATCCGTGCGGCTTTCTTAGTTACTGGAGAATCGCGGGAGATACCTGCGCTTCTGCAAGTACCGGCGCGTTGTTTGAGAACGAACCATCCGGACGAATGACCTGACCTGGCTGCGGAGTATCCAGACCAAGTTGACGCGCGATGCGGTCAATGCGATCCGGATCCGAAAGCTGTGCTTCGGTGAGGTGAAGCTGGCGGTTCTCTTCGCGGAGCTTTTCTACCTGGACCTTCTTCGCTTCGATGTTGTAACCCACTTCAATGGACGAGAAGTGCTGCCACACATACGTCATGACCAGCAGAAACAATACGCTCATGGCGACGGTGAACGAGCGCATTTCCTTACGACGCTCTGGGTCATCCGCCTTCACAATGCGGCTGTTATCCAGATGCTTGGTGAAGAAGATTTCAGGCGTGGGACCGCGACGCGCGCGGCGCTGCTGTTCGAAGACCGAGCGATTGTGGTCGCGAAACGACTCGGCGCGTTCGCGCTGTGCGCGGCCTGCAACCATTCCCGGTGCTGTCATCGTTCCTTCCATCGCTGCCCTCTCCATCTCCGGATTCCCTAAGTCAGGGAAGGAATCCAGCTTGATTCCCACTTACTTATCTCTGGACGAAGACCGCTTCCTTCCGCTATGGAGGGCGTCTTATTACCAGAGCTGATTCGGTAACTTGTACTTACCGGATCGGTGTTGTATCGCGCACTCTTTCGTCCTTGTCCCCTGAGCGAAATCTGCTCTAACGACAGGGGCGGAAGAGTGTTACTTACTTCCTAAGTGGATTTCCGATGGAGTTATTCACATTGTCCACAGGTTTATCCACATTTTCCTCAAACCACTTATCTGCTAGGACGATATCCCCGACTACTTCCACCTTGCGGAGGTATCTTCCTTGTAACTTCTGAACGCTCAGGCTTGACTCGTTCAGCAACTCGTAACTTCGCACTGCGCGACCTTGGATTGCGTCGCTCTTCTTCTTCACTCGCAACCACAGGCTTACGAGTGATTACGTTCCAAATACCCTGCTGCGCACCTTCACGCAGCGCATCTTTTGCAATGCGATCTTCCAGCGAATGAAAGCTGATGACCGCGAGTCTTCCACCGAACTTAAGAAGAGATGGCGCGCTTTCGAGCAGCGACCGGATCTCTCCGAGTTCGTCATTCACGCGAATCCGGATAGCTTGAAAGGTTCTTGTCGCAGGATGAATCTTGTCGGATTTCATTGCTGGGGCAGCGGCAGATATTACTTTGGCTAATTCCGCCGTAGTAAGTATCGGCCGCGCCCTCACAATGGCTCTGGCGATTCTCCGCGACCTCCTTTCCTCTCCGAATTCGTAAATCAGATTGGCGAGTTCTTCTTCGTCCGCCTGATTTACCACTTGCCCGGCAGTTTCACCGCTGCGCGTATCCATACGCATATCCAGCGGTGCGTCCTGCCGAAAACTGAATCCTCTGTGCGCCTGATCAAGCTGAAGGCTGCTTACGCCGAAGTCTGCAAGCAAACCATCGAGCGATGCACGCTCAATCTCTTCCGCTGCCGATGAGAATGCCCGCGGGATCAACCGCAGCTGCGGCATCTCCGGTCCAAGCTCCTCACGCAACGCTTCAAGATTGGCTTTCGCAATCTCCATGGCCTGCGGGTCGCGATCGAATGCGATCAGCGTTCCCTGCGGCCCCAGCCTGCGCGCAATCGCGCTGGAGTGGCCCGCCAGGCCCAGCGTGGCATCCGCATACGTTCCACCGCGGCGCACATTGAGAAGGTCTAAAACTTCTTCGAAAAGAACCGGCACATGTTGCGGATCGCTCATTTCTCCGCCTCCATGCGCGCCCACTCGGGGCGAAAACTTCTACAGGCCCAAGCCTGCCAGGACCGTCAAATCGTCCTCGTTCAATGGCTCGGCATCCAGCTTTTCCTTGAAGTCTTCGTGGTTCACGACTTCGAGGTACGTCTGCGCTCCGAGGACCACCACTTCCGCAGTCACTTTTGCGCTTTCACGCAAAATCTGCGGCAGGAGAAGGCGCCCTGCGGCGTCGAGCTCTGCCATCTGGCCGTAATAGTTCGTTACGTCCAGAAATTTCTTGCGGGCCGGGTTCATGCTGGGGATAGCCGCCAGCTTTTCCTCGACCTTTTCCCACTCGCGGATGGGGTAGATTTCCGCGCGCTTGCCATCTTTGCTGGTGATGTAGAACTGCGGTCCGTAGGTCTCATCCACACGACGCTTGAACTCGGCGGGCAGCTTGAGCCGCCCCTTCTCGTCCACGCGTGCTGTGTGATTTCCCCGGAACATCGGTTCGTTTCACCCTTCTGTCGTACCGCCTGTGGTTCCAAAGACTGTCTTTTGGTCCACAGGAAGCCTAGAATTACTTCTAGGTGAAGAAAGATTGGACACTTTGATCCACTTTTTCCCACCACAGCCCACATCGTCTCTCTTACCGAGGCGAAACACAAGAGAGAAATTCGAGGATTTTTCCTCTTCCTTTGCGCCTTTGTGGAAAATCAAACCTGTAGATGGGTTTTCAAAAACACCACAATCAGTAGTAGTGATTTCGGTGGTTCCGTACGCCGGAAGCTACTTGTGGAGATGCTCGCTGGCATAGTAACGACCAGTTTTGGTGCATTTCCGACATGCTCATCGGCAGGAATGAAACAGTTTCGGATGCTTTTGGGGCGTTCCGAGGGCTGTTTTTGCCCCTTCAGTGGGAGGTAGTGGGAGCTTTCAGCTCTGCACGACTGGTTAAGCAGTTCCCTTGCGGCGCTTCTTGCGCTGCAGCATCCAGACCAGGTACGCCACGACGGCGAGGTTTACCAGCAGGATGGAGAAGTGCCAGAGGCTGGGCGCGCGATAGATCTCGAAGCTCTCCCAAGGCAGGAATGAGACCGACAGCCATAGCGTGACGAACTCTGCCCAGACGCGGCGGCGCAGAAGGCCGTAGGCTTCCGTGCAGCACAACCCAGCATAAAGAACGCTGCCCAGGCTGATGAGACGTAGCTTGTGATGCGTGACGAGCGCCACCTTGTCTGTGATGAAATCGACAACGCGGCTTTCCGGATCGAAATGCAGTTCGCGGAAGACCCGATCCACGGTGTCAGTCAGATCGTGATGGATGAAGTGCAGCGCACCGAGGCTGACGCCGAGAAAGAAGATGGCCTTGGCCAGCTTGAACAGGCCAATGAGGTACAGGCCAGAGTCGCGCGCCTCCAAATGATGGGAGGGATGCGGTGCTTTTTGGGTCTCCTGCTGCACCGTCGTCCGCTGTAAATTCACGTCCACTCCTATAGTTGAAAGTTCGCGTCGGGCATTGTCAATGTCCGGAACGAGAATGCATTTGCATGGGTATACGCATTGGAACGAAGTTTCGCATTAAAAGCAGATGACACGACGACGATGAGATACATCTGAAGTAGAGCGGAGACAGGAATGAAGACATTCAAAGGCGTGGCCGTGGTGCTGGTCTGCATGAGTTGCAGTGTGTACGCAGCCAGACAAAAGAGTACGGAGGTGGGTGGTGTTCAGATGCCGGCGAAGAATTCGATTGCGGAGAACTCTGCAGCGTCGCCGGTTCTGACGACCTTCGCTACGGATATGAAAAGCACCGGGCTGGAAGAGAAGCTGAACGACAAAGGTCCCTACACAGTATTCGCGCCGACCGACGATGCGTTTAAGAAGCTGCCTGCAGGGACCGCGGATGGTCTGCGGAAGCCGGAGAACAGCGCGGACCTGACAAAGGTGCTGAGCTATCTTGTGGTGCCCGGAAAGATCACTTCCGCGAAGCTGAAGAAGATGGTGAAGAAAGGACATGGCACAGCGACACTGACGAGCATTGAAGGTGAAACCATCACCGTAAAGAATGCCGACGACGTGATCACGCTGACCGACGACAAAGGAAACTCTGCCGTGATTCTGACTGCGGATGTACCGCAGAAGAATGGCCTGATTCACATTGTGGACGGAGTATTGCTACCGAACTAGTCAGAAAGAGCGAGGAGCCGGTGCCGTGAGGGCGGCATCCCGGCTCCTCGCTCTTTGTTCACGCAGAGGCTAGTCGGCGCGAACAAATGCGGATGTGACTACAGCTCAACCCACTGGCGCAGCAGGTTGTGATACACCCCTGTCAGTTCCACTACAGACTCGTGATCGGGCCCGTCGCGGTTGAGCTTTTGAATGGCCACATCAAGGCTCAGCAAGAGCGAACGCTGATCGTCGCTGCGCACCATGCTCTGCATCCAGAAGAACGAACAGACGCGCGCGCCACGCGTGACAGGACGTACATGATGCAGGCTGGTGGAGGGATAGAGGATCGCATCACCCGCAGGTAGCTTCACGCTCTTGCTACCGTATGTGTCTTCAATGACCAGCTCGCCACCGTCGTACTCATCGGGCTCGCTAAAGAAAAGCGTCATGGAGAGATCGGTACGAACGTATTCGCCAGTGCTGTTAATGCGGCGCACGGAGTTGTCTACGTGATTGCCAAAGGACTGGCCACCTGTATAGCGATTGAAGAGTGGCGGGAAGATCTTCTTCGGTAATGCTGCCGATACAAAAACAGGATTCCGATTGAGCGCTGTAAGGATCTCCTTGCCGATCTCAATCGCAACAGGATTCGTCTCGGACAACTGCATGTTGTCTTTCACCTGCGCGGATTGATATCCGGCGGTGACTTTGCCATCGACCCAATCGGTGGAGTCGAGCATGGCGCGGAAACGCTTGACCTGTTCTGCGGTGAGAACTTCAGGAACCTGTATCAGCACAGCTTGGACCTCAATTCAGCGGAGCAGAAAACGCTTATGCGTTTTGCGGCTCCGGGAGTGTACTGGCGAATGCATGCAGAGCAGGCACAGGCCATTGCAAAAGAAAGTGCTTCATCTTTGCGATGAAAGCGGGTGTTGCGGTTTCAGGAACTTTGCGGAGCCACTGAATGGCACCGGCGATATCGCCATCGGTGATGAGCATGCGCGCGTGGTTGAACTGACCGCGGAAATCGCCACCTTCAGCAGCACGCAGATAGTGCTCGCGAGCAATGGCCATATCTTTCTTGACCACCCAGCCGTCTTCATAAAAGCCACCAAGGATGTTGATGGACTTCACGTGATTTAACGCAGCAGCTTTGCGGAACCAGTGGATCGCTTCCACCTTGTCTTCCGGCACTCCACTGCCAAGCGTGAGCAACGTAGCCAGGTTGTACATGCCCCAGTCGAGGCCCTTCTCCGCTGCTTTGCGAAACCATGGAGCAGCGAGAGTGGCACTGGGAGCGATGCCCCATCCTTGATCAAGGCAACGACCGACCATGTTCATGGCCATTACATCGCCACCACGGGCTGCACGTTCAAACCAATGAAGTGCTGCCGTGGCGTTATGCGGGACGAGCTTGCCGTCCAGCAGCATCTGGCCATAGATAAGCTGGGCCTCGCACACACCGCGTTCTGCTGCGGCGCGTACGAGGTTCAGATCGTCTTGTGTTGCCTGTTTCTGCACTGTTGTCTACCAGTGAACGTTGAAAGCCACGCGGCCCGTACGGCCCGGCGCCAACAGTGCGAAGTGAGTGGTGTAAGCCTGCAGGAAGTACGCCTTGTCGCCCACGTTGAGCAGGTTGCCCTGCAACTCGATGTGGGAGTTGAAGCGGTAGGCTGCGAACAGATCCACACGCGTGTAACCAGGAACCCACTTGGTGGAGTAGATCGTGGTTGGGTTATCGGCACCAAAGATCTTGCCTGCACCGTACAGACCACCACCAACGTTCAGCTTGCGCGTCAGGCTGTAGTAGCTGCTGATGCTGTAGCTGTTCTCTGGCGTATTCGGGTAACGACGTCCGTTCTGGAGACCAGCTGCCACACCCGCACCACCTGCATTCGTCAGGATGGCGTTCATGAACGTGTAGCCAGCGAATACCTGCCACTTGCGGTTGAGATAGCCGGTGATACCGAAGTCAGCACCGCGGTTGCGGCGTGTACCAACTGCTGCAATGGTGCTGTCCGCGAGAGTGATACGCACGTTCTGTGTGTCGGACTGGAACCATGCACCGGTTGCGAGTGCCTTGCCGCCGAACAGTTCATACTTCACGCCCACTTCTTCCATGCGGGTCTTTTCGGGTGGCAGAGTGTTGTTGCCTGCGGTGTTCAGGCCAGATGGATCCTGTCCCTGTCCCAGAGAATTACCAGGAGGCGTCGCGGAGCTGCTCACCGTGCCGTAGATCGTCGCCTTCTGCGTCGGCTTGTAAGCGACAGCGGCCTGGTAGTTGACCAAATCAAACAGCGCGGGGGTGATGGTGGGAGCAACCGTGATGCTACGCATCCCAAGAATCGGTGTGCGGTAGGTCGTGTTGTAGTGGTCGTAGCGGATGCCGCCCGTCAACTGGAACTTTCCGAGACGCGCCGAGTCGAAGCCATAGACCGAACGCGTGCCGATGACCTGGCGGCTGGGGATGTTGTTCCGCAGGATGGAGTTCGTCATCACAGCGCCGGACGTGCCACCGTCTTTACGCGAGGTCACACCAGCCCATGCGTCATCCCCGGTGGGATTCAGCAGGTCCGTGCAATAGTTACCGCCTGCCGCGCCCAGCACTGCGCAACGGGTTTCGCTAAGAGCTACGGTCGCTCCGGTCACCGAGTTCTTCACATTGAAGGTCGGAACCACAGGAATATCCGGGCCGGTGGTGGCAGTGATTGCCTGCGTCGGATCAAGAGCACCAACCGAGTAGGTCGAGTTCCAGCTGCGCTCGCGAGAGAATTCTGCACCAACCGCATAGGTGTGCTGGATGGAACCGATCTTGCCAGAGCCAGCGATGTCAGTCTGGTTGATGTTGGTGTCTACCCACGCAAGGCGCTGCTGGGCGCGACGATAGACCAAGCCGTAATAGATGTTGCCCTGGCTGTCGTCGGCCATGGAATAGACGTAGTTCTGGTTCGACTTGCCATAACGATAGGAATTGCGGATGACCGAAGTTTCCGTCAGCTTGTATTCCGCACGGCCAAACGCGGTATTCACGTTAGAGTCGCTAAAGTCACGCGAATTGAAACCGTAGAACGCCTTGCGATTCACCAACAGCGGTTGGCCATCGCCCGTTTGATAGACCTGCGCGCGACCGTCGATACGGGCAAAGAAGGTGGGGTTGTTGTACGGGATGCCGGGGTCTGGACGATCGTGCGATTTGATCCAGTAGTAGTTGGTATCAAAATGCAGGCGCTTGGTGGCAGAGAACGAAAGCGACGGTGCGAGACCGTAGCGGCCATTGTGTACAAAGTCGCGCCCGGCAACGTCTGCGTCCGTCCACATACCAGCCAGGCGGCCAGAGGCCCAGCTTGTCAGCTTTGCATTGCCATCGATCGTGCCACGGAAGAAGTTGCTGGTGCCGGGGCTGAACGTTCCATTGAGGAAGTTTTCGCGGCGAGCCATCTTCGAGTTGAGATTGATGCTGCCACCGCCTGCGGAACGACCGGCGAACGTACCGCTAGGTCCCTTCGAGACTTCCACCGACTCCACGTCAAACACTTCACGCGATTGCGCACCGATGTCGCGCATGCCGTCGACGAATGTGCTGCTTTGCGCGTCCACGCCGCGGATGTACGGGCGGTCGCCGATGGGGTTGCCGCCTTCTCCGGCACCGAATGCGATGCCCGGCACTGTACGCAGCGCTTCCACCAGGGTGGTGGAGGCAGTGTTGGAGATGATCGTCTCTGGGATAACTGTGAGCGTCTGCGGCAGATCGCGCAGCGGCGCGGTGTACTTCAGAGACATCATCTCTGCGCTTGCCGTAACAGTCACGTCCTGGCCCGTGGCGTGCAATGCAATCTGCACACGGTCTGCAGAGACGAAATCCGCAGACATGTTGGTGCCCTGCAGTGCAGCGGTCAACGCCTCTTGAGCGGTAAGCACTCCGTGCACACCGGGCGAAGGCATGGATGTGTACTTCTCGGGAACGGACACCTTAATACCGAGTGCCGTTTCGAGCGATGCAGCGACCTGGCCCAGAGTACCGGCCGGAATGTCGAACTTGTGAACCTGCTGGCTGGGCCGCGCCTGTTCGTCGGTGGGAACCGTGTCGGTCGATGGCTTTGCCTTGTTACCTTCTTTATCTTTGTCAGCAGTCGTGGCAGCCTCTGACTGCAGTGTGCCCATGGCAAACATGGCAAGGGTGCCGGTCAGCATCAGCTTTCCGCGCAGGCGAGTAGAATCTTCGTTCTTCTTCATTTTCAGTAACGCTCCGGGGCTTGGGCTCGCGCGTGAGACGTGCGTGCCCTAAATCATTCACGTGCGAAGTCCCTCAACTACGCGCTCAAACGAACCGGCTGCAGGACGCGGGAAAAGCCACCACCCAGAAGGCGGGAACCACATCTACGACCGCAGCAGTCCGATATGAAAAAAGATTACACGAACAAGGACCGATTGAGTCCATTATTTTTCGGACTTTATTGGTCCTTGATCGATTACCGGCAACGGAATGCTCGTAGCGCGCCTCTACACTGCTAACTGGAACGGAGAAATAACGAACGATGGTCCATATCCTGGAGTCGGAACAGTGGCTTCCCTTCTCTGTCCCGATGGTGTTCGCCTTCCTGGCGAACCCGCAGAATCTGCCGCCGCTGATGCCTGCGTGGCAGCAGGCGCGGATTGAGGAGTTGAGGCTGATTGCACCGCCTGCACCTCCGGCTGGATCACCAAGCCGACTGGGAACGGGCGTTGGGACGACCATGATCCTCAGCTTCCGGATGTTGCCAGGGCTTCCCATGCGGATGAACTGGCATGCCGCGATTTCAGAGTTTGAGTGGAACGATCACTTTGTCGATCGGCAGACCGCCGGGCCTTTTGCGTTCTGGCGGCACCGTCACAGTGTGAAGGAAGAGATGCGGGATGGCGTGCCAGGCACGCTGGCGAAAGACCGCGTGGAGTACAAACTGCCGCTGGGGCCGGTGGGCGATCTGCTGCATACGATCACTGTTAGAGCTCAGATGGAGCGGATATTCGCCTATCGGAAGAAACGGATGGCGGAGCTGATGCCATAGTTCGTGGAACGTGTGACATCACGCGCGCGCTGACGTTTAGTGGGCTGCGAGGCGACTCTGCAGAAGTGCGTGGAGGAACGGCTGCGCTTGTTGCAGGGCGCCGTTGACGCTGATGCCGTATTTCTCGCGCAGAGCGTCCACTTTGCCGTGCTCGATGAACTGATCGGGCCAGCCGATACGGACTACGGGTGTGTTGATCTCCGCTGCGTTCAGTGTTTCCAAAACTGCGGAACCATAGCCGCCGGACAGTACGTGATCTTCAAAGGTGATCAGCAAACCGCAGGAGCGACCGTAACGCTCGACGCATTCGCGATCGATGGGCTTCACAAAACGCGGATTGATGACAGCAACGCTGAGGCCAAGGCCACGTAGTTGCGCGGCCATCTCTTTTGCCATGGGGAGGAGTGCTCCCAGGCCAAAGATGGCAACGTCAGAACCCTCTTCGATGACTTCAGCCTTGCCGATTTCAAGTACCGCTGGCTGCACTTTCACGGTGGTACCCGGGCCGGTGCCGCGTGGGTAGCGGATGGCGGAAGGACCGTTGTGCAGCAGCGCTGTCTGCATCATGTCGGCGAGTTCGTCTTCGTCTTTCGGCACCATATGCACAAGGTTCGGAATGCAGCGCAGGTAGCTGATGTCGAAGAGGCCGTGGTGCGTTGGGCCGTCGTCGCCGCTGAGGCCGCCGCGATCCATGCAGAAGACTACGGGGAGTTCCTGCAATGCGACGTCGTGCACGATGGGATCGAAGGCGCGCTGGAGGAACGTGGAGTAGATGGCGCAGAAGGGCTTGTATCCCTTGGTGGCCATACCTGCAGCGAAGATTACCGCGT
Organism: Terriglobus roseus; assembly: GCF_900102185.1. Lineage (NCBI taxonomy): Bacteria > Pseudomonadati > Acidobacteriota > Terriglobia > Terriglobales > Acidobacteriaceae > Terriglobus > Terriglobus roseus. The sequence goes on from NZ_LT629690.1 coordinate 2,947,289, forward strand.
GCTCTTCTGCGATACCCACGTCGAAATAGCGGCCGGGATGATACGGACGGAAGAGGTCGAGCGCAGTGCCGTTGGGCATGGCTGCGGTGATGGCAACAACCTTGGGGTCGTTGTTGGCGAGTTTGACCAGTGTCTCCGCGAAGATTTCGGAGTAGGTCTTCTGCCCTGTGGCGCTTGTTTCGCCGGTTTCGGGATCGTACGGGCCAAGGCCGTGGAACTTCTTCTGCTTGTCCATGGCGGGCTGGAATCCGCGGCCCTTCTGCGTAAGCGCGTGCAGCACTACTGGCTTGTTCTGCGCCTTGAGGAACTGGAAGGTGGCGACGAGCAGCGGAAGATCGTGGCCGTCGATGGGACCGTAGTAGTCCAGACCAAATTCTTCAAAGAGCATGGACGGGCCGAGCAGGCCTTTGACGCTCTCCTCTGCCTTGCGCTGCAAGTGCTTCGCGGTCTTGCCGCCGAAGCGTTCGATCAACTCTGACGCTCGGTCATGCAGATACGTAAAGCGTGGGTGCGTGACAATCTTGTGGAAGTAGCCTGCGATGGCGCCCACGTTCTTGTCGATAGACCACTCGTTATCGTTCAGCACGATGATGAGGCGCTTGGTCTGCGCTGCCACGTTGTTCAGAGCTTCATAGCTGATACCGCAGGTAAATGCCGCATCGCCCGCGAGCGCGACGATGTGTTCACTGCCACCGTTGAGATCGCGCGCGACAGCCATGCCGAGTGCAGCACTGAGCGCAGTGCCTGCGTGGCCTGCCCCGAAGCTGTCGTGCTCACTCTCGGTACGGAGCATGAAACCGTTCAGGCCGCCGGGTTGGCGGATGGTGTCGAAACGGTCTTCGCGGCCGGTAAGCAGTTTATGCACGTATGCCTGGTGGCTGACGTCGAAGACGAACGAGTCCTTTGGTGTGTCGAAAACATAGTGCATGGCTATGGTGAGTTCCACCACGCCGAGGTTGGGGCCAATATGGCCGCCGGTGCGCGCTACGCTTTGGATGAGACGTTCACGAATCTCCTGCGCCAGCTCCGTCAGTTGCGGAATGGTCAGTTTCTTTACGTCGGCCGGAGATTTGATCGTCGAGAGGTGGTCGCTCATGTTTCCTTGCGGATAGGACGCTGCCGCGCGGGACGGGGTATCCGCCGGGGGCAGCGAATATTTCCGCCTTACTGATTGTAATTATTCCTGCATCGCAGCGATAACGGCAGGGGTTACAGGTTCCTCGAACAGGGCTCCCTCCCAGCGGGCGACCACAGCGGAGGCGAGGCAGTTGCCGATCACGTTCGTCGCGGTTCGGCCCATATCCATGAGGGCGTCAATGCCCAGCAGCACGAGAATGGGCTCGCTGGGAAGGCGCAGGGTTCCAGCCGTGGCCAGCAGGACGACCAGCACCGCACGCGGCACACCTGCCACGCCTTTGGACGCGAGCATGAGCGTGCCCATCATGAAGAGCTGCGTGCCGATGCCAAGAGGGACGTTCGCCACCTGAGCGACGAACACCATCGCCATGGCGAGGTACAGCGTGGAACCATCGAGATTGAACGAGTATCCCGCCGGAATGACGAAGGACAAGATGCGGCGCGGAACGCCAAATGCCTCCATCTCTTCCATGGCACGAGGTAGAGCGGCCTCACTGGCGGCTGTGGCAAATGCGATAGCAGCGGGGCCGGAGATGTGTTGCATAAGGCGTCGCAATGGCAGCTTTGCCAGCAACGCTACGGGGACGAGTACAAAGAGGATGAAGAACAGCGCTGCGCCGTAAAAAACCAACAGCAGTTTGCCGAGATGAACCAGAACGCCGGGACCCATCTTGGCGATGGTGAATGCCATGGCCGACATGACACCTACTGGCGCGACATACATGACGATGTTTGTGAAACGAAACATCGTTTCACTGAGACCCTCAGTTAACCGAAGTACAGGCTCGGCCTTGTCACGCGGTGTCATGGCAAGCGCCATGCCAAAGATGGCCGCGAAGACCGCCACCTGCAACACCTGTCCGTCTGCGATGGACTTCGCAATATTCTCTGGGAAGACGTGTTCCAGAAATTCCTGCCAGTGCATGGGCGCAGCGGATGGAACCGATCCTACAAGTTCCGCAGGCATTGCGAGACCGACGCCGGCCTTTGAAATGTTCGCCGCGGCTAGTCCCACCACGAGCGCAATCGTGGTGAGCACTTCAAAGTAAAGCAGGCTCTTCCACCCCATGCGGCCAACGCTCTTCAGGTCGCCGTGGCCTGCGATACCGCTGATGAGCGTGGCGAGAATCAGCGGGGCAACAACTGTCTTCACCAGTCGCAGGAAGATGTTGGAAAGAAAGTGCGATCCGATGGCGACGGACGGTGCGTCGAGTCCCAGTTCCACGCCAGCGACCATCCCCACAACGATCCATGGCGTGAGTCGCGGACGGATGAAGGCAGCCCATCCGGCCAGCAACAGAACACCGCCGATGCGGAGCACCAGGCCAACAGAATGCGCCGTGCCCTGGGCAGGTGCGAGCGCAAAACCTACGGGAAGAGCCAACGCGGCAAGCACCCACAGTGCGATTTCTCTGCGGATGGAACCGAGGGAGGTATTCAGGCTGTTATCGGAGGGCATCCACCACACTCTACCTGTTTCCGGCGGCTGCGGGTAAAGTGAAACATTGAGGAATTCCATGCTGAAGACGTTTTCTGCATTCGCACTGCTTCTTCTATTGCCTTTAACGGCAGCGGCTCAGCTTGATCCTTTGTCGAAGAAGGCGCAGACGAACAATCCTGTAACGCAGCCGACGCTGTCACCGGGAACCATTGAATTGCTGGTACTGGACTCGAAATTCAGCGAGGAGACGGTGAAGGGCGGCGGCAAGGTGTTCTCAAGCTGGTTTGCGGACGATGCGCTGACACTGAACAATGGCAAGCAGCCGACCTATGGCAAAGCGAGCATTGCAGCAGCAGCCAACTGGAACCCTAGCGAGTATGAATTGAAGTGGCAACCCCTGGGCGCGCAGATGGGTCCGAGCGGCGATATGGGATTCACCTGGGGCCACTATGATGGTCGCGGCAAGGACAAGAACGGATCGGAGGTTGTACTCTCCGGCCGATACATCACTGTTTGGAAGAAGGTCAACGGCCAATGGAAGGTAGCATTGGATGCCAGCGCAAATGAGCCCGCGGATGCGGGAGAATGCTGCAGACTGCCCAAGCCATAAGACCTGCTGATGCCAACGACCCGATTTCAACGCGATTCCATAGCCCGCCCCACGGTTCTACCGGAGGAGCGTCGTCTACAGTCGCTGGAACGGCTGGAGATCAACAGTCTGCCCGAACCCGCGCTGGATGAGATGACTCAGCTTGTCGCGCAGATTTGCGATACGAGCGCGGCCGCCATTTCGTTTGTGGAACGCGATCGTGTGTGGTTCAAGTCGCGTGTGGGTCTTCCGTCGCGCACCATGCCCAGGACGGAAGCGCCTTGCGATGAAACAGTATTGGGCGACGACATCTTTCAGATTCCCGATGCTGCAAACGATGGACATTATCCGAACGGATATATCCCAGTCGGCAGTGAAGCCTATCGCTTCTATGCAGGCGCGCCATTGCGTACTGCGGATGGCCAGGTGGTGGGTACCCTCTGCGTGTTTGATGAGGAGCCACGTCGGCTAAATGAGATGGAGGCCGCCACGCTGCGTCTGATGGCTCGGCAGGTGATGACACGGCTGGAGCTGAATCTGACCACGCGGATGGCGGATCGCGATGCACGTTCGCGCCAGCGCGTGGAGGCAGCACTGACGGTGGAACGCAACTTCGTATCCGCAGTACTGGACACCGTGGGAGCGTTGGTTGTGGTGTTGGATACAGCCGGACGTATTGTGCGTTTCAATCGCATCTGCGAGACGATCTCAGGCCTTTCGTTGAGCGACGTTGTTGGGCGTGCCGAGTGGGACACGCTCGTGCCACCAGAAGATCGCGAAACGAATATCGCAACGTATCAACAATTGCGCGATGGCCACTTCCCTTTCGCATATGAGAATCGCTGGCTTACGCGTGACGGTTCCATTCGCCGTATTCAATGGACAGCGACTGCTCTGCCGGATGCACAGGGTGAAGTCGCGTTCCTGATTGCAACGGGCATTGACGTCACGCTTCAACGCGAAGCAGAGCTGACGCTGCGCGAGAGTGAAGCACGTTACCGCACGCTGATTGAAGGCTCATTGGGTGCGGTGTTCACGCACGCGCTGGACGGCACACTGATCTCCATTAACACCTACGGTGCGGAGCATCTGGGATACGCAATCGAAGAGATGACAGACCGTCCGCTGACGGAGTTCATGCCTCGGCCACAGCAGAGAGCTTTTGATGACTATCTGCATGTTCTGGCTGAAACGGGTGAGGCCCAGGGAACCTTCGAATTCAGTCATCGTGATGGCGAAGTGCGCGTACTGGCCTATCGAAATCGTCTGATCGAAGCCACCACGCGGGAGCATTATGCCCTGTGCTTCGCCGTGGACATCACTGAAAAGGTGCATGCAGAAGAACGACTTTCTGCGTTGACGCGACAATCCAATTCGATTCTGGATTCTGTGGGAGACGGCATCTTCGGCACGGACCTGAATGGCATTGCCACAGTGTGCAATCCTGCTGCAGCGCAGATGTTGGGATATCGAACGGATGAGATTGAAACCGTGATCCTGGGGCAGAACCTGCACGCGCTCACTCATCACACGCATGCGGATGGATCGTCTTATGCAGAGAGCGATTGCCCCATCATCAACTCCGTGCATGATTCGAAAACTGTGCGCGTGAGCACAGATGTTTTCTGGCGTAAGAACGGCACAAGCTTTCCGGTGGAGTATGTTGCCTGCCCGATGGTCGACAACGGTAGTCCGACGGGCATTGTGGTGGCGTTCACAGATACAACCGAACGGCGCGCGCTTGATCGCATGAAGGATGAGTTCGTCTCTACCGTGTCGCATGAGTTGCGTACGCCGTTGACGAGTATGCGGGCATCACTTGGATTGATTGCTTCCGGTGCGCTGAAGTCTCGCCCTGAAAAGGCCGAGCAGATGTTGGGCATCGCAATTGGGAACACGGATCGATTAGTGAACCTGGTGAACGATATTTTGGAACTGGAACGGATTGGTTCCGGCAAAGCCCAGCTGCACTCTGGCGATGTTCATATGTATGCCCTGATGCATCGTGCGACCGATCTTTTGAGCGGTACAGCGGCGAAGCAAAACATCCGCTTCACCTACGGCGAACCGGGCGTGCATGTGTGGGCTGACAGCGATCGCATTCTGCAGATGCTGACGAACCTGCTCTCAAATGCAATCAAGTTTTCGCCCAATGGCGGCGAGATCCACATGGAAGCGTATTACAGCGCTCCGGGCGAAGCCACGATTGAAGTACGCGACCACGGCCGCGGCATTCCCAGCGACAAACTGGAATTGATCTTTGGACGTTTTCAGCAGGTGGATGCTTCGGATGCGCGCGTGATGGGCGGCACGGGGTTGGGGCTGGCTATCTGCCGCAGCATCGTTACGCAACATGGTGGACGCATCTGGGCTGAGAGCGAGCTGGGCAGCGGCGCTCGGTTCCTGTTCACACTACCTACGGAACCGAGCAGCCATCTGCACAAGTAAATGAAGCGTCGCGAGGAGTGATTACTCCTCGTCCTTCTCCTTCAGCTTTGCCACCACGCTGAAATCTTCGAGAGTGGTGGTGTCGCCCTTCACGTCGCCCGTGGCAGCCAGTTCGCGAAGTAGACGACGCATGATCTTTCCGGAACGCGTTTTCGGCAACGCCTGTGTGAAACGAATTTCATCAGGACGAGCCAGCGCTCCGATTTCCTTTGCGACAAACTTCTTCAATTCGTCAGCCAGGGACTTGTCTACTTCCGTGCCGTCTACAACGGACACAAACGCGACGATGCCTTCACCCTTCAGATCATCGGGACGACCAACGATTGCAGCCTCTGTAACCTTCGTGTGCGCAACGAGAGCCGATTCGATTTCCATGGTTCCCAGGCGATGTCCGCTGACGTTCAACACGTCATCGACGCGTCCCATCAGCCAGAAGTAGCCATCTTCATCACGACGTGCGCCGTCGCCAGTGAAGTAGCTGCCAGGAATCTCACTCCAATAAGCGGCCTGATAGCGATCTGGATTGCCGTAGATGGTTCGCGCCATCGCGGGCCAGGGCTTACGGATGACCAGCAGTCCACCGTGTCCCGGCGGTACAGGTTCGCCTTCCTTCGTGACAATCTCCGGTAGGACACCAAAGAACGGAAGCGTTGCTGAACCAGGCTTCGTGGCGACTGCGCCGGGGATGGGCGCGATCATGATGGAGCCTGTTTCCGTTTGCCACCACGTGTCCACAATGGGGCAACGCTCGTGGCCGATTTCACGGTGGTACCACATCCACGCTTCAGGATTGATGGGCTCGCCCACCGTTCCAAGCAGACGCAGCGTGGAAAGAGAATGCTTGCGTACATGCTCCGCGCCCCACTTCATGAAGGCGCGAATGGCTGTGGGTGCTGTGTAGAAGATAGAAACCTTGTGTCGATCGACGATGTCCCAGAAACGATCGACCTCAGGCCAGTTCGGCGCGCCCTCATAAAGGAGAGCGGTGGCGCCATTGAGAAGCGGGCCATAAACAACGTAGCTGTGGCCCGTAATCCAACCCACGTCTGCCGTGCACCAGTACACGTCCTGCTCCTGCAGGTCGAAGATGTACTTTGAGGTCAGCATGGTGCCAAGGCCGTATCCGGCAGTGGTGTGAACCAACCCCTTGGGCTTGCCTGTGGTGCCGCTGGTGTACAGAATGAAGAGCGGATCTTCAGAATCCATGGGCTCCGCAGGGCATTCACTGCTGACCTTGGCAAGCTCTTCGTGAAGCCAGTGATCGCGACCTTCCTTCATGGGAACTTCGCGTCCGCAGCGACGATAGACCAGCACGTGCTCGACACCCGGAGTACGTTCGACAGCTTCGTCTGCGATGGACTTCAGAGGAACTTCCTGTCCGCGACGGAAGCCAGCATCCTGTGTGATGAGCACGCGGCATTCTGAATCTGCCATGCGGTCCGCGAGAGCATGAGCAGCGAATCCACCAAAGACGACATTGTGCACCGCACCGAGTCGCGCGCAGGCCAGCACCGCCAGAACAATCTCTGGTGAGACGCCCATGTAGATGGCGACGCGATCGCCCTTCTTCACACCGAGATTCTTCAGCACATTGGCGAAGCGCTGCACCTCGATATGCAGCTCTTCATAGGTGAGCGAACGAACTTCACCTGGCTCACCTTCCCAGATCAATGCTGTCTTGGAAGCGCGTGCGCCTTTTGCGTGACGATCGACTGCGTTGTAGCAAAGGTTCAGCGTGCCACCGGTGAACCATTTTGCATGGGGAACATTCCATTCCAGCACCGTGTGGAAGGGCTGGAACCAGTCGAGTAGCTGGGCCTGTTCCGCCCAGAAGGCATCACTGTCTTCAATAGAGCGACGATACAGCGCATCGTATTGCTCACGGGAACGGATGCTGGCCTGCGATGCAAACTCGGCCGGTGGCGGAAAGATGCGGTCTTCGCGAAGGGACGACGTGAAGGAAGAGGGAACACTGGTTGTCTCTGCAGCCATGCGCGACATTCTACTTTGCCGACAATACGACTGGCCATGTCTGCAGCCGAATCGTCTCAAAGTGTCCGGCACTTGTTAGGCTTTTTGCATGTACGGATTTGCCATTTCCACGCTGATCGGTGTCGCACTTGGGTTCATGTTTGGCGTGGGATGCGCACTGGCCGTGATGTATTCCATCTACATGGGCGGCTATCGCGAGGCGCTGCGTGACATGGCTTTGAGCACTAAACCCAAGCGCTGGCACGAAGAACTGGCAAAAGTGAAGAAGATGGATGCGAAGAAGTAATCACGCCTGCTTCAGCGTCTTCACTTCTTCCATCAATGCATCCAGTTTCTTCAGAATTTCCTGGTGACGTGAGCTAGGAAAGCTTTCTGCACGGGTCTCCACGTAGAATGTGCCGCCTGGCTCCAGCGTGCATTCCTTCACATCCGCAAATCCACGTACACTCTGCTTGTGAAGGACTTCGACCAGTTCTTCATGGGTGAGAATTTCATCACGCATGGCGGCTTCATCCACCTTGCCGTTGCGGATGAGAGTTCTGCTGCTTCCCTGCAGAGCCTTGTTGAGCTTTGGCATTGCGAAGAGAACACGGTTCAGAGACCAATTGGCAGCGAGCAATGCCACAGCACCAATCAGGCCGCCCATCAGCGAATTATCCTCACCAATGATGGCGTTCTGCACTGTGTTGGACAGTGACAGCAGAACAACCAGATCAAAGGGATTCAATTGCGCTAGCTCGCGTTTGCCGAAGACTCGGAGCAAGATGATCAGCGTGAAGTACACGATGATAGGGCGAAGAATCTTCTCGAGGATGGGCAGGGGCACGTGCAACATGTTATGCAACATGCCGCCAGCCTACATCCTTTGCGCTGCTTCTAAACAGCGCGGAGTTTCTGGTGCCACTCCCATGCGGTGGCGAGGATCGCATCAAGCTGATCAAACTTTGGCGCCCAGCCCAGTTCACGCTGAATCTTCGCGGAACTAGCGACCAGAACCGCAGGATCGCCTGGGCGACGCGCTTCCACAATGACGGGAATCTCGCGGCCTGTGACACGGCGCGCGCTATCAATCACCTCGCGGACGGTGAATCCCTGACCATTGCCAATGTTGTAGATGGCACTCTCTTGCGTTGCCAAGGAATCCATCGCCAGCAGATGGGCCTCAGCAAGATCTGCCACGTGGACATAATCGCGGACGCAGGTGCCGTCCTTTGTGGGGTAGTCCTCGCCGTAGATGCGGATGTTGTCACGCAGGCCAAGAGCAGTATCGAGAATGAGCGGAATCAGGTGGCTCTCGGGCTCGTGTGCTTCGCCATATCCGGGAATGGCTCCCGCCACATTGAAATAACGCAGCGCCGCGTAACGAAGGCCCATACGCTCAGCGAACCAACGCATCATGTACTCGCTAAGTAGCTTGCTTTCGCCGTAGGCGTTGGTTGGCCGCAACTCGTCCGTCTCTTCAATGGGAGCGCGCTTCGGCTCGCCGTAACAGGCTGCGGTGGAGGAGAAGACGAGGCGCTGTGTGCCGGTCTGTTGCATGCATTCCAGCAGTGTGAGAGTACCTGCTGTGTTATTGCGGAAGTAGATATCCGGGCGTTTCATGCTTTCGCCCGCTTCGATGAGAGCGGCAAAATGCAGTACGCCATCAAACTTGCCATTGCGGAGGGTTCTGCTCAGAAGATCTGCGTCGGCAATATCGCCCTCCACAAAAGTTGCAGACGAAGGAAGTGCATCCTTCTTGCTGTGGCAAAGATTGTCATAAACCGTCACGCGATGGCCGCGCTCCAGCAGCAGGCGGCTGACAGTGCCACCGATATATCCGGCACCGCCGGTCACTAAATAATTCATGGGTTTATCGTCACTCGCCGATGGGGATACAACGTTGCCTACGATTCTTGCATATGCATGTGTACGTTTTTCTCATTTCGACCGTCTCATCCCCTGTTGGAGTTATGGAGGTCTGTCTCAAATTGAATTTGCGTGAAAGTGAAACGGATTTCGATCAGATTGGGGTCCGGCTCGCTTATCATTGGTGATAAGTTCCGGCGCAATCCTGCCTTACACTCAATCAATCCTCCCGGATGAATTACGTGGAAGCGCCATTTGTAGAACGAACGCGACCGTAAGAACGGCGCACACAACGAACCTGTTCCAACCGGGTCCGAGGCGGACCGAGGACTCTGGTCATCGCCTACTGAAACTGAACTTTTGAGGATTGCACCAAATATGGCAAACCAAGTGCCTGATCACGAGCGGAACCGTGTGCCCGGGAGCCAGAATGCATCTCCGGCGCAAGCACCGTTTCCTTCGCAAAGGGATTTAGCCTTTAAGACGTTTGGCGTGATGGAAGATTCAGAGAAGCGGAAGAACCGCTTCCTGGCTGCATTCTTCATCAACACCTCTCTTGCGGCGCTCCTCATCTGGATCAGCGTTCTTACGGCGAGACGAGTCGTAGAACAACACGTTGAGAAGACCATCACCTTCAACAACGTGAAACCGCCTGAACCCCCTAAGCCGGTTCCGCCGCCCAAGCTCCCCAAGCCTCCGATCGTGAAGGTTGAGCCGCCAAAGATTTTGCCGAACGTTCCTAAGATCGAGGTACCTGAGCCACCCAAGGTTCAGCCGCAGCCCGTTCTGAAGGCTCAGCCCATCATTACGCCCGCTCCGCCGAAGGCCGTAACGCCGCCGCCCGCGCCGAAGCCGGTGGCCATCAGCATTGCGCAGGCAGCCTCTGTACCGAACCACGATGCGCATCCCTCTGCCGTTCGCCTCGGTAGCATGACCAATCCGATCAACAACACCACCGGTCCGGCAGTTTCGCCTGTGAATCTGGGCCACAGTGGCGCACCGGGTATGCCAGCAGGTAATACCGGGTTTGGTCCTCCGTCGCAGATTGCGATTGCTGGTTCAGGATCACCGAATGGACAGATGGGTGGCCACGACCGGGCTGCACAGCCGATCAAGGGCATCAATACCGGCGTTCCGGGAGGCACTGGCCCTCTCACTGCAAAACCTGTAGGCGCGATTGCGATTGCTAAAGGACCGACTCCCCCCGCAATTCCGCAAACGCAGGTGAGCACCACCCCGGCAAAGAGCGCACCGAAGGTCATATTCAAACCGAAGCCTGAGTACACCGAAGAAGCGCGGAGCCTCCATTTAGAGGGCACCGTTTACATCAAAATTCACGTCTCAGCATCGGGAGCTGTATCCGTGCTGGGAGTCCAGAGCGGTCTTGGCCATGGCCTGGATCAAGCTGCGGTGAGAGCCGTACAGGGCATGCGTTTCCAACCCGCAATGGCCAATGGTCAACCGACCGATTGGGATGGCGTGGTCAACATTAACTTCCAACTCGCCGGTTAAACAGTCAGGATCTCTTATCCAGAGATTCTGACCCAATTCCCGGCCAGATTTTGTACGCTGAAACAGTTCCCTACCCGGGACTTCATAGGAGCCATCCAAAACATGAGGAACCTTCGCAGGTCTTGCATCGCGGGTGTTGCCGCCACACTTCTTACCGCATCGACGGTACCGGCGCTGGCCTTTCCAATCCTAGGCAAGAAGAAAAAGGATGATCTACCCGCACGCAAGCTAACTCCAGCACAGACCGCTCTGCTGGACAAAGCCATCGCTCGTGAGCAGGAAGTCATTAAAGTCATTCAGGAGCGCGCGCCGCTCGTTGAGACTTATATCCAGAACATGAAGCCCGATCCGGCGCTTCTGCAAGTTCCTGTCTCTGACCAGCACTTCCTGGGCCGTGTGGAGTTCAAGAAGGTTCTCAACGGAGAGAACTACGACACCGTTGACAATCACAAGGCAAAGGGCAAGATGGGATTCTTCAAGAATTCCGTTTCCTTCATCACGGGCATCAACAAATCGTTCCACCTGCAGTTCAATGAAGTGGGCTTTGTCCAGATGATCCTGGTGGATGCCCACGGGTTCGACAAGACGAATTACAACTTCGGCTTTGTTCGCAATGACTTTCTCGGTTCCGTTCCCACCATGGTGTTCGACGTGGAACCCGCTAAGGGCAGCAGCCGCGGACGCTTCTTTGGCCGCATCTGGGTAGAGCGCCGGAACGGAAACATCGTTCGCTTCAACGGCTCCTTTGCTGGCAGCGAGAAGGACTTCCGCGAGTTCTATCACTTCGATTCCTGGCGCACCAACGTGCAGGAGAACCTGTGGCTGCCCACGTCGTTCTACGTGGAAGAGAGCGATCCAAAGAGCACAGAAAACACTGTGAAGTTTAAGGCAGTAAACCACGTGTGGGGATACGCTCTGAAGGTTCCTACGAGCGATGCCGAAAACGTGGATGTAGAAGTACAGGGTGCAACGGACGTCTCGAATGATGCGCAGGATGTTTCGCCTCTCGGCGCACAGCGCGCATGGGTTCAGCAGGCAGAGGATAACGTTGTTAATCGTCTGTTCCAGGCTGGATTGCTGGATGCTCCTTCAGACTTCGACAAGATTCTGGAGCAGGTTGCCGGAAACATTCTGGCCTACAACAACATTCAGGTTGCGCGCCCCATTCGTGTGCGTACCCTGTTGACCGAGCCACTGGAATCGTTGGCCATTGGCAACACGATTGTGCTGTCAAAAGGTCTGATCGATACCACTGCTGTTCCGGGCAATAACAACGAACAGGTGAACAACCTGTACGCGATTATCGCGTTCCAGGTGGCGCACATCATCCAGGGACATCGTCTGGATACGAAGTATGCGTTTAATGATCGTCTCCTCTTCCCCGATACTTCGACCTTCGAGAAGATTCCGATGCATCACACCGACAAGGACAACGAAGAGGCAGCGAAGAAGGCTCTGGAATTGCTCCAGCCGAAGGAGCTGAACGATGCTGCAAGCCAGTTTGGTCTCTATCTGGCAGAACTGCAGACTCGCTCGAAGGCGCTTACGGCGCTGAACGACCCAATGGTTGGCGATTCGCTAGTCAAGGACGTAAAGACGAACACCTTCTGGCTGCAGCCGCTGATCGGCAAGGGTCCGAAGCTGGATCCGAATGACCTGAAGCAGAACGCAGCAATGCCACTGTCGTCGTTCCTGCGCTTCGATCCATGGACGGATCAAGTGGTACAGATGCACGCTTCCTACGAGCCTCTTCTGTCATCCCGCGACAAGATGCCGTTTGAAGTTACTCCGGTCTATCTGAAGCTTAGCTACTACAAGCCTGCGGCAGATGGAGCGGCAGCAGCAGCAGCGGGCGCCAACGCGACGACCGATGCCAACGGCAATGCCATTAGCGCACCGCCGGCAGGAACCGGAACACCGGCAGCAGCTCCCGCGCAGGCTCAACCGTCTGCAGGAGCTCCTCCCGCAGATACAACACTGACGCCCGCTCCAGCGGCTGGCACAACTGGAACGGCGAACCCGCCGGCACCACGACAGTAAAAGGGTTAAGCCGGACGGGCGCGTACCCGTCCGGCTTAGAACGACCTCAAGATCGTCGACCCAACGCGAACTGTTCCTCTGTAAGCTCCCTCGGTATGTGCAAGGGCTGAAGTAAAAAGCCCAGACGGAATTGAGCTACAGGCATAAAGGAGTCCTCTTGCCGCTACGAATCCAAAAAGCCAAATTTGCTGCGGTGGTCACCGCTGCACTCTTATTCTCACAATTTTCAGCTCGCGCGAACGGCCAGGCCACCACTGCCACCGCTTATCGCAACTCCGATCTTCAAGTCGGCGGATATTTTTCAGTCGTGCGGCCGGACTACGGACCACATCTTCTGGGTTACGGCGCATATGCCGCTTACGATTTCAAGCCTCATTGGGGCGCGGAGTTTAATTTCCGTCAGGGGAACGCCAGGAACACTGATATTTACGAGCGCACCTATGAACTTGGAGCACGCTACGTAATCACACGCAAAAACCATTTCAATCCCTATGCGCGTGCTTCCTACGGTCGAGGCGTATTCAACTTCCCTCCGGGCATCAACGGGTTTCCGTTCGGCGCGAACCTCGCCTACAACCTGATGGCCTTCGGCGGTGGTGTAGATTACAACCTCACCCGCTCGATCAATGTCCGAGGTGATTATGACTACCAACACTGGTTTGGTTTTCCGGCTTACCCGTCTGGAGGAACCAGTTCCATCTCTCCACAGGCCTTCAGCGTAGGTGTGGCGTATCACTTCCACTAGTCGTTCTTTCAAACGAGCAAAGAAAAGCCTCGGACGAATCCGGGGCTTTTCTTATGCAAATTGTGAAGCCTTAGAAGTGGTATGCGACACCGAGCGTCGGCATGGAGATCACTTCGTAGCGACCCGTGTTGTAAGCGTCCGAAGGCAGCTTGAAGCTGGGCGTCTTTACCACAGCGCCACGATAGCCGATGCGAATGTCATAGCTGGGGCTGATCTCATACGCAACACCGGCTCCGAAGAAGCCACCCAGGCTCAACTGCCGTTTAGCGTCCAGCGACTGCGTGTCGAAATCGCGAATCGGCGAAAAAACATACGCACCAACACCGACTTCCGCGAACGGATTGTAGTTACGGTAGTTGCGGCTGTACACGTAGCCGAAGGAGACTTCCTGCTGGCGTGTGTGAATCTGGTAGGTGTTGAAGCTCGTATTCTTCAGCTGCGTCATGTACTGCGAGAAGCTGTAGTTGGCTTCCAGAGCGCTACGCGGCGTGAGCATAAAACGGTAGCTTGCCAGTGCGCCCAATGCCATATCTGCATTGACCTGAATACCGCGTCCGTTGACCTGGGGAGGAATATTCCCCAAAGCGCTGATGCTTACATCCTGCCGGCTCTCTTGACCATGAGCCGCTAACGCGCCAGCGAGCAGGGCGCACATCCACATCGATTTCTTCATTCGTATGACCAACCTCAACGTCGTTCGGTGTGGCGCCTGTCCGGCGCGCGCAGAGGACGTACAGCTTCTGATTGTACCTGTTAGGACTGCGGCGCTGCCATTCGGTGAGCAGCGAATCTTATAGAAATGAAACTTTCCTTCCTCTCGGAGGCTCAATCTCCTCGTTCCGGCAGGAAACAATACGACCCTCCGGTCGCTTCCGCGTACTCCCGAACGCCGCGAAGAAACTCAATCGCGGCATGAGAGAGGTTCGCTTCACGACGATGGACCAGCCTTAGTTTACGTTCCATCTGCAGTTCTTTGACCCGAACGCGGGTGAGAGCGCCCGATTTCAGCTCGCGTTCCACCGTCAGCGCGGGAACCAACGCCACTCCATTCCCCAACTCCACAAAACGGCGTACCGCTTCCAGGCTCGGCAATTCCACATCGATCCGGAGATTCGTGCGGTGCCGGCGAAATGCTTCGAACACTTTGTCGCGCTGCGGTGAGGGAACATTGTGCGCAACGAAGTGCTGGCCGCCCAGGTCACGGATGGACACCTCTTCCGTTTTCGCCATGGGATGTCGCGGATTCACAACGAACGCGAGCTCGTCCCGATAGACCACGATGGATTTTAGTGCTCGGTCCTCAGGCTTGAAACTGAGTACGCCAATCTCCACCGAATGCAGAAGCACATCGTCGGGAATTCGACTGGCCAGGCTGCGTTGCACGCTGACCTTGACCCGGGGATGCACACGGCGGAAGCGGTCCAGCACGGGCAACAGATAGAGGCAGGTGTACTCGTTTGCAGCGAGATTCAGACTTCCACGGTGCAGGCTCCGCAGTTCACCCAGGGCATGTCGAGCCTCCACACGCAAATTCAGTAACTTCTGCGCGTATTCACGGAGCACTTCCCCCGCATCCGTGAGCGAAGCTTCACGCGCCGCCCTGTCAAAAAGCGCCTCGCCGAGCTCTCCTTCCAGCTTTGAAATAGCCTGGCTTACGGCGGGCTGCGTGCGGTGTAGACGGACGGCAGCGCGGGAAAAACTGCGCTCTTCCGCTACTGCTAGAAAGGTTTCCAAGGCAAACAGGTCCACGGCGCATCTCCCGAAGAAGCCGACGGAAGGCCGGCCACTGCATTCACTATAAGCACTTCTGATGACGCTATCACTGCATATAAGGATTCCTTATCGCTATACTGTGTTTGAGGAAAACCATGAGCACTGCTTCGGATCGCGTGTATTTCTTCGACACAACGCTGCGTGACGGTGAACAATCACCGGGCTGCACCATGCACCATGCGGAGAAGCTCCGCTTCGCACATCAGCTTGCATCGCTTGGCGTGGACATTATTGAAGCCGGCTTCCCTATCGCGTCCGACGGCGACTTTGAGTCCGTCCGCGCGATTGCAAGCGAAGTAAAAGGCCCACGCATTGCCGCGTTGGCTCGCTGCAAGACCATTGACATTGAACGCGCGGGAAAAGCCGTTGAGTCGGCCGCTTCGAACCGCATCCATACATTCATTGCATCCAGTGATCTTCACCTGGAAGCAAAACTTCGTATCACACGCCAGCAGGCATTAGATCAGGCGGCGGAATGCGTACGCCTGGCCAGAACGTACACCGATGACGTGGAGTTTTCCGCCGAAGATGCCACGCGTTCTGACCCGGATTTTCTGATTCAGATTGTGCAGGCAGCGATTGATGCAGGCGCGACCACTATCAACCTACCGGATACCGTGGGCTACTCTACCCCGGCGGAATACCGTGCCATGTTTGAGATGGTTCGCGGTCGTATTCCCAATGCAGACAAGATCATCTTTTCTACGCACTGCCATGACGATCTGGGCCTTGCAGTAATCAACACTGTGGCTGGTCTGCAGGGCGGCGCGCGCCAGGTGGAAGTGGCCATGCACGGCATTGGCGAACGCGCGGGTAACGCGTCGCTGGAAGAAGTTGCAGCCATCCTGAAGATTCGGAATGACGTCTTCCCGTACACGAACAATCTAGTACTCGATCAGATTGGGCCGACGAGCCGCATGTTGGACGAGATCATCTCATTCACTCCTTCGCCCAATAAGGCAATCGTGGGTAAGAATGCGTTTGCACATGCGAGCGGTATTCATCAGCACGGCGTGCTGGCCAACCCGCTGACCTATGAAATCATGTCCGCCGCGCACTTTGGTGTGGAGGCCAACACGATTGTGCTGGGCAAGCACAGCGGTCGCCGCGCACTGGAACATCGCCTGAAGGAACTTGGCTTCAACCTGACCAAGGAAGAGATTGATCAGGTTTACACGCGCTTTACTGCCCTGGCTGATCGCAAGAAGGATATCTACGACCAGGACATTGCAGCGCTTGTGCCGCAGCCTGCAACTGTTTAGTTCCTACTCCTAGAACTTCATCACGCGCAGATGTTCTGCGCTGACTCGCAACCATTTGCAAGGAAAGTTTCGACCACGATGAATCTGAAAATTGCACTCCTCGCCGGTGACGGCATCGGCCCGGAAGTTACGAACGAAGCAGTAAACGTGCTGAACACTGTTGCAGCCGCAGGTGGACACACGTTTACCTACACCTCGCTGCTCATCGGCGGCGCGGCAATTGATGCGCACGGAACTCCACTGCCGGAAGAAACGCTGAAGGAAACTCTCGCCAGCGACGCTGCGTTCCTTGGCGCCGTAGGCGATAACAAGTTCAATTCCCTTCCGCCCAGCGAGCGTCCCGAAGCTGGCCTGCTGAAGATTCGTGCAGAGCTTGGTGGCTTTGCAAATCTTCGCCCTGCGACGGCGTACAAGGCACTTGCGGATAACTCGCCGCTGCGCCCCGAAATCACCGAAGGCGTGGACATTCTGTTTGTCCGCGAACTGTTGGGTGGACTTTATTTTGGCCAACCACGCGCATGGGACAAAACAACTGACCGTGCTCACAACACGATGGTGTACACGCGCCATGAAGTAGAGCGCGTTGCCAAGATCGCATTCGATATCGCAGCGAAGCGCGATAAGAAGAAGGTCACCAGCGTAGACAAGGCGAACGTGCTGGAATGCTCGCAGTTGTGGCGCGCAGTTGTCACAGAAGTTGCTAAGGATTATCCCACCGTAACGCTGGAGCATCAGTTGGTGGATTCGATGGCAATCCATCTGATGAATCGTCCGCGTGATTTTGATGTGGTGCTTACGGAGAATCTGTTTGGCGACATCCTCTCAGACGAGAGTGGCGTTATCACTGGATCGCTTGGCATGCTTCCTTCTGCGACGCTGGGCGGCAAGGTGAATCTGTACGAGCCCGTGCATGGTTCCGCACCAGATATTGCAGGACAGGGCAAGGCAAATCCCATTGGCGCCATCCTCACCGCTGCACTTGTTCTGCGTCATTCCGCCGGACTGAATGCCGAAGCAAAGATCATCGAGGACGCTGTGGTGAAGGTATTGGAAGCGGGTTACCGCACCACCGATATTGCACGCGGCGACATTGCCGGCCAGCAGACCGTCAGCACGTCGAAGATGGGCCAACTCGTCCTTGACCAGGTCACTGCTGAGTTGGGCGCTGCTGCGTCCTAAACATTTTCTGTTGAGCAACACCGGGCTTTTGCCCCAGAGGTAAGCCACAATGTCCGCACCAAAGACACTGTTTGAAAAAGTCTGGCAGCAGCATCTGGTTGCAGAACCAGAAGGCGAGCCTTCCATTCTGTATATCGATCTGCAGCTTGTGCATGAAGTAACTTCGCCGCAGGCCTTTGATGGTCTGCGCATGACAGGCCGCAAACTGCGCCGTCCGGATCGTCATATTGCAACGGTAGATCACAATGTTCCCACCACCAGCGCAGCAGATCGCCTTGTGATTGCAGATCAGATCAGTGCTGCGCAGGTAAACGCGCTTCGCAAGAACTGCAAAGAGTTCGGCATTGAGTTTTTCGATGTGCAGGATTCGTCTCAGGGCATTGTGCACATGATTGGACCGGAGCTTGGCGCAACCAAGCCGGGCATGACGATTGTCTGCGGCGACTCGCACACATCGACGCATGGCGCTTTCGGTGCGCTCGCCTTTGGTATTGGCACCAGCGAAGTGGAACACGTAATGGCAACGCAGACGCTGCCTCAATCGAAGCCGAAGACCTTCCGCATCACCGTGGATGGCGAGCTTCCCTTCGGCGTTACAGCGAAGGACATCATCCTGGACATCATCGGCCGCATTGGCACAGATGGTGCGACGGGCTATGCGATTGAGTATGCCGGTTCAGCCATCCGCGCGCTCAGCATGGAAGGCCGCATGACGGTGTGCAACATGAGCATTGAAGCTGGTGCGCGCGCCGGCATGATTGCTCCGGATGAAACAACCTTTGCATATCTGAAGGGTCGCCGCTTTTCTCCGGGAACGCGTCCTACGAATCTGGATGCACGCCCTCCGCGCTCTGTGCCCGATGGACAACAGCTTGGATCTGCAACAGACGCCTACGACAATCAGTGGGAAGAAGCCGTTGCGCACTGGAAGACATTGCCTACAGATGAAGGCGCTGTCTTTGATCGCGAACTTTTTATTGATGCTGCGACGCTGGCTCCTGCCGTCACGTGGGGAACATCGCCCGGTATGCACGCCACCATTGATGGCAAAGTGCCGACGCTGGACGATGCGCCCACAGAGGCTGATCGCAAGAGCTTTGCCAAGGCCTATGAGTACATGGATCTGAAGCCCGGCACACCGATGGAAGAGATCAAGATTGACACCGTCTTTCTTGGCTCATGCACGAACGGCCGCATTGAAGATCTGCGCGCTGCTGCTGAAGTGATCAAGGGGCACCACATTGCCACGAAGGTACGTGCGATGGTCGTTCCCGGCTCGCAGCATGTGAAGAAGCAGGCTGAAGAAGAAGGTCTGGATGCCATCTTCAAGGAAGCAGGCTTTGAGTGGCGTGAACCCGGCTGCTCTATGTGCCTGGGTATGAACCCGGACATCCTACAGCCCGGCGAACGTTGCGCTTCCACATCGAACCGCAACTTTGAAGGTCGTCAGGGACGCGGTGGACGCACGCATCTTGTTTCGCCGGAGATGGCTGCGGTTGCCGCAATCACTGGACACTTCACCGACATTCGTAAGTGGAAGAAGGAGGCGCGCTAATGGAACCGATTAACGTTCTTACATCGAAAGCAATGCCGCTGCCGCTGCCGAACATCGACACCGACCAGATCATTCCGAAGCAGTTCCTCAAGCGCATTGAGCGCACAGGCTATGGCGACTTTCTGTTCTACGACTGGCGCTACAACCTGGATGTTCCGGATGATGTTTCGCCGAACAGAGACTTCGTGCTAAACAAGCCGGAGTATCAAGGCGCAGAGATTCTTATTGCAGAGAAGAATTTCGGCTGCGGTTCGTCGCGTGAACATGCGGCATGGGCCATCTTCCAGTACGGGTTCCGCGTGGTGATTGCACCAACGTTTGCAGACATCTTCTTTTCCAACGCAGGCAAGAACGGCATCATCCTTGTCCGCCTTTCGGAAGAAGACGTTACCGCTCTCATGACGCATTGCACGGAAGATACAAACAACAAAGTCACGGTGAATCTAGAAGCACAGACTGTGACAGACGAACATGGTTTCTCAGCACATTTCGACATTGATCCCTTCCGCAAGTACTGCTTGCTGAATGGACTGGATGACATCGGCCTGACGCTTCGCCATGTGGATGCGTTGAACGATTTTGAAGCGAAGCACGATAACGAATTCTGGTCCGCACCGAAAACGGCTGCATAACTACAGAAAGAGAACGAAGTGAGCAACGAACTCGATCCCGGCAAACGTAATTCCATCGTCCTTACTGAAGGGCCCAATCGTGCAGCTGCACGCGCCATGCTGCGTAGCGTCGGCTTTACCAAGGATGATCTGCACAAGCCCATCATCGGCATTGCAAATACGTGGACAGAGATTGGTCCCTGCAACTATCACCTGCGCGACATTGCAGAGGCTGTGAAAGAAGGCATCCGCGCTGCAGGCGGCACGCCGATGGAGTTCAACACCATCACGATCTCCGACGGCATCACGATGGGCACAGAAGGCATGAAGGCATCGCTGATTTCACGCGATATGATTGCCGACTCCATCGAACTGGTCTCGCGTGGCAACAGCTTTGATGGACTGGTTTGCATTGCGGGATGCGACAAGAATATGCCCGGCGCGATCATGGCGCTGGCTCGCCTGGATATCCCCGGCATGATGCTGTACGGCGGTTCGATTGCCCCGGGTCACATGCATGTGGGTGCAGATGGAAAAACGCCACAGCCTGGTAGCGACAAGACCATCGACATCACGATTCAGCAAGTGTTTGAAGCTATTGGCGCGCACGCAGCGGGCAAGATTGACGATGCGCAACTGGAAGAAGCCGAAGGTACTGCATGCCCCGGACCTGGCGCATGCGGCGGCCAGTTTACGGCGAACACCATGGCCATGGCGGGTGAGTTCCTCGGCATCAGCCCGATGGAGATCACTGGTGTTCCTGCCATGAGCAAGGACAAGCACGCTGCAAGCCGTGAGGCTGGCAAGCTGGTGATGGATCTGGTGCGCAAGAACATTAAGCCTTCAGACATCCTCACGCGCCAGTCAATGGAAGATGCCATTGCTGCAGTGTGCGCCAGTGGCGGCAGCACCAACGCTGTGCTTCACCTTATCGCCGTTGCGCATGAACTGAAGATGCCGCTCACGATGGATGACTTCGACATCATCAGCGAGAAGACTCCGTTCATCTGTGATCTGCAGCCTGGTGGCAAGCGTGTCGCACGCGATTATCAGGATGCTGGTGGATCGCGTGTGTTGGCAGCGCGCCTGGTGGAAAAGGGCTTGCTCCATGGCAACACCCCCACTGTGAGCGGGAAGACAGTTCGCGAAGAAGCAAAGGCTGCGCAGGAGACACCGGGACAGGATGTGATCCTGCCGTGGTCGAATCCGCTGAAGCCTACTGGCGGACTTGTGATTCTGAAGGGCAATCTTGCACCGGATGGTTGCGTGGTGAAGGTTGCGGGACATGAACGCGTTCTCCACACTGGACCGGCGCGTGTGTTTGATTCGGAAGACCTTTGCTTCAAGGCTGTGGAAGCTGGCGAGATCAAGCCGAACGATGTCTGCGTGATTCGCTATGAAGGGCCGAAGGGTGGTCCTGGCATGCGCGAAATGCTGGCTGTTACCGCTGCGATCAAGGGCATCCCTGAGTTGAGCGAGACGGTTGCACTACTGACCGATGGGCGTTTCTCCGGCGCAACGCGTGGACTGATGGCTGGTCACGTGGCACCGGAAGCGTTTGACGGTGGACCGATCGCGTTTGTGCACGAAGGCGACACCATCACCTTTGACATCAAGGCGCGCGAACTCCGAGTGAACATCAGCGACGAAGAGCTTGCCAAGCGCAAGGCGAACTTCAAGAAGCCGGAACCTCGCTACAAGCGTGGCGTGTTTGCGAAGTATGCCAACACGGTTAGCTCGGCCAGCCTTGGCGCAGTAACCAGTTAACTTTCTTATCAAACGTACGAACCAACGGCCTGCCTGAATTAAACGCAGGCAGGCCACAAAGTAAGGAACAGCAGCAGGAGCCGCACGCATGAGCGACACAGCGAACACTGCCCATCACGCCCCCACTCTCACCGGATCGGAAATTCTGTGGGCCACACTTGCGGGTGAGGGCGTCACCACGGTCTTTGGCTATCCCGGCGGAGCCATCCTTCCCATCTATGACGCGCTGCGTAAGTTTCCCAGCATCCACCATGTGCTGGTGCGGCATGAGCAGTCCGCAGCGCACATGGCCGATGGATACGCGCGCGCCAGCGGCAAGGTAGGCGTCTGCATGGCCACCAGTGGTCCCGGCGCAACAAACCTCGTTACGGGCCTTGCAACTGCCATGCTCGATAGCATTCCCATGGTTGCCATCACGGGCCAGGTTGCTTCCAAGGTGCTGGGCAGCGATGCGTTTCAAGAAGTGGACATCACCGGCATCACGCTGCCGATTACGAAGCATAACTTCGTAGTCACCAAGGCAGAGGATATTGCCTCGGTTGTGCGCGAGGCTTTCCAAATTGCACGCAGTGGACGCCCCGGTCCTGTGCTGGTCGACATTACCAAGGATGCGCAGCAGGCCGCGTGCTCGTTTGACTTTGAGACGTCGAAGCCGCGCGCCTATCGTCCGCACCCCATGTTGAAGGCCGAGTCGGAAGAGATGCAGGCTGCGATTGAGCTGATGCGCGCTTCTTCTCGCCCTGTGATTCTTGCTGGCCATGGCATCATTCATTCCGAAGCAGAGGCCGAAGTACTTGCCTTTGCAGAACGCCACAAGATTCCTGTCGCAACCACGCTGCTTGGCCTTGGCGCCTTCCCTGCTTCGCATCCGCTGGCACTGGGCATGATGGGCATGCACGGCGAGTCGTGGGTAAACAACGCGATTCAAAACGCAGATCTGTTGCTCGCATTTGGTATGCGCTTTGACGATCGAGTGACCGGCAACCTGGCGCATTACGCACCCAACGCGAAGAAGATTCACATTGAGATTGATCCCAGCGAGATCAATAAGAATGTGCGAGTTGATGTTGCGCTCATCGGCGATCTGAAGCAGGTGCTGCAGACGATGGCTCCTCTGATCGATGCAACAGGTGCGCCCGCAACGCAGGATGCCACAAAGCAGTGGCGCGAAGAGATCCGTGCGATGAAGGGCGATGCCAGCGTGCGCGACATCATCAACCTGCCCGACAACGGCCATTTGTATGCCGCGCATGTGATCAACGACATCTGGCAGGAGGCGAAGGCTGCAGGACGCCTAAGCAATACCGTCATCGCAACCGATGTAGGCCAGCACCAGATGTGGGAGGCGCAATACTTCAAGCATGAAGACACGCGCTCCCTCGTTACAAGCGGCGGCCTTGGCACCATGGGCTTTGCATTGCCTGCGGCCATCGGCGCGAAGATTGCATGCCCCGAGAAAGATGTATGGATGATCGCCGGTGACGGTGGATTCCAGATGACAGCTGCTGAACTCTCGACCATTCAGCAGGAAGGCCTGCACATCAATATCGCCGTCATTAACAACGGCTTCTTAGGTATGGTGCGTCAGTGGCAGGAAGCGTTCTATGACAAGAACTATTCCTGCTCTCCGATTCTGTCGCCGGACTTTGTAAAGTTGGCAGATGCACATGGCATCCCCGGCGCGCACGTAACCGAGCGCAAGGATGTAGTGCCGACCGTTACGAAGGCTCGCACAGGCAACTCGTCATACCTGATCAACTTCTCCGTTGAGAAGGAAGACGGCGTGTATCCGATGATTGCGCCGGGAGCAGCACTGCACGAGATGGTGCGCCGTCCGAACCCGTTAATTGAGACGAGCGAGGACTAAGTTGTTGCGCTCACTTCCACACAAAACGCTCGTCGAAGCCAACATCGTACTTCGCGAACATGGCCAGCAATTCCTGGTGGAAGGTTCGCGTCCGATGGACCTCTTCCTGCGTTTGCACGTAATGGATGAGCGCATCACGATCTGCAAGGCCGACCGAGAAGACCATGTAACTTTGCTGCCATTTGAAGAAGGCGTTCGGTTCACCGCTCTGACGAACGACGGGCACCGTGACTTTCTTCAGATGATCGACAAGTTTGTGCACAGCCATCTTTCGCGAAAGGAACAGTGCAACGTGAACATGATCGGCAGTTCCTCCAACGGCAAGGCAGATGTTCTCAGAATGACTGAGCTTGTCGCGAATGGCCGCATGCACAGCGGCGCGAAGCGCATCGTCCTTCAGCACAGGCTTTTGCCGCTGCGTGCTGAAGATCACGTGCAACAACACATGATCAATGATCTGCATGGTGGCACGAGTATAGCCGCGAAAAGGGTGGCGGCGTGACCACTACCTTCCAGATTGAAACTGATCGGCTGCTACTCCGCCCATTGGACGAAGCCGACCGCGATGATTTCGCCGCCATGAACGCCGATGCCGACGTGATGACCTACTTCGTTTCACCGATGACACGCGAAGAGAGCGACGCAGCGTTCGCACGCTACACCACTCACTTTCAGCACAACGGATTTGGCTTCCTTGCCGCGCGGACACGTTCCACCGGCGAATTCGCAGGGATCATCGGTATGCAGGTGATGCGCTTTGCCATTCCGAATCTCCCCCAGCCTGCGGTTGAAATCGGATGGCGCCTGAATCGCGCGCAGCAAGGTCGTGGCTTCGCCACTGAGGGAGCACGCTCCATCCTACGCTCGGCATTTCAGGAACATGGTCTCCCTGAAGTCGTCGCGATCACCGCTGTAAGCAACAAACCATCGCGTCACGTTATGGACAAGCTTGGCATGCATCATGACGCATCACTGGACTTCGATCATCCCAACGTGCCAAACGGTCACGCACTTCAGCGGCACGTTCTTTACCGTCTAGCTAATCCGCGCAGCACAACCCGAGAAGAGGTTTAACGCACTATGCTTCACACCTTCATCGCACACGTTGATAACCGGCCCGGCGTCCTCACGCGCGTGGCTTCCCTATTTCGTCGCCTGAACATCAATATTGTTTCGCTTACCGTAGGCGAGACAGAGCGTGAAGATGTTTCGCGCATGACCATCGTCTGCGACGCTCCTGAAAATGCTGCATTCCGCGTCAAGGCATCGCTGTACAAGTTGGAGATTACGCGCGATGTGGATGAAGTAGGCCGCAGCGAAGCTGTCATCCGCGAGCTTTGCCTGGTCAAGGTTGCCGCCGGTCCCAACGCGCCGCACGGCGTACACTCACGCACGCAGATCTTCGAACTGGCACAGGTCTTCCGCGCACGCATTGTCGATCTTGCTCCTGAAAGCGTCATGCTGGAGATGACTGGCAGCGCCAGCAAGATTGAAGGCCTGATCCAGGTGTTGCGTGAGAGCGCGTACGAAATTCTTGAGGTCAGCCGTACCGGTCGCATGGCTATGCGTCGCGGACATCACAGTGGCAAGGTAATGAAGGCGCTTGGCAGCAAGGCGCACCAGACTGTTTTTCAGATCAATGAACCAGGCGAGTTGGATCCCATGGATGCACTGCCAAATCAATTTGCGGAACACGATGTGTAAGCCATCGGAAATTCCGATAACAGGATCATGCACGCGTCGGTAACGACGACTACACTTTTAGATACACGGCAAAGGACAGACAAACATCATGGCAAAGACTTACTACGATCAGGACGCAGACCTTTCCCTTATCCAGGCGAAGAAGGTCGCCATCATTGGTTATGGCTCGCAGGGCCACGCACACGCGCTGAACCTCAAGGACAGCGGCGTAGATGTAAAGATTGGTCTTCGTGCTAGCTCCAAGGGCGCGGAAAAGGCAAAGTCTGCTGGGCTGGAAGTGCTCGCCGTCGCCGACGCAGCAAAGTGGGCTGACGTGATCATGGTTCTGGTTCCGGATCAGACCGCAGCCGCCGTATACAAGGAAATCGAGCCGGGCCTTACCGCAGGCAAGACGCTGATGTTTGCGCACGGATTCAACATCCGTTTCCGCACCATCACTCCTCCCGCAGATGTTGACGTTTCGCTGGTCGCGCCGAAGTCGCCGGGCCATCGCGTACGCGAAGTGTTTACCGAAGGTGGTGGTGTTCCGGGTCTCGTAGCAGTTGAGCAGGATGCCAGCGGCAATGCGCTTGCACTCGCCCTGTCGTATGCCAAGGGCATTGGTTGCACCCGTGCAGGCGTTCTGCAGACCACGTTCACGGAAGAGACCGAAACCGATCTCTTCGGCGAGCAGGCTGTTCTTTGCGGCGGTACTGCTGCACTCGTAAAGGCTGGCTTTGAGACGCTGGTGGAAGCTGGCTATCAGCCGGAATTGGCTTACTTCGAAGTGCTGCACGAGCTGAAGCTCATTGTCGATCTGATGTACCGCGGCGGCCTGGAGTACATGCGTTACTCCATCTCCGATACAGCAGAGTGGGGCGACTACGTAACCGGACCGCGCATTGTCACACCGGACGTAAAGAAGGCCATGAAGTCCGTGCTGGATGACATCCAGTCCGGTGCATTCGCAGAACGCTTCATTGCGGACCAGAACAGCGGTCGTAAGGAGTTCGAAGCGTTCCGTGCACAGGACCGCAATCACCCCATCGAGAAGGTCGGTGCAGAGCTCCGCAAGAGCATGCCCTTCCTGGATCCGGTGAAGGTGGAAAACGGCACAGTCGTAAAGGCTTAAACGTCTTAGGTACGAGGAATAGAATGGTGGGCCGCGGGAGATTTTCTCCGTGGCCTATCTTTTTGGTGCTTGGAATGAATCCTTCGATATCGAAGTACATCTGATTGTCTGTAAGCGCAGAGAATGTGCTGCTGCGAAAAGGAGTTTCGTCATGAAGGTTGTTCTTTACGGTGCTACTGGAAAATCCGGCAAGGTGATTTTGAAAGAGTTGGTGGATCGCGGTCATACAGTTGTTGCTGTTGCGCGCAATCCGCAGAGTGTAGACAAACTGGCGAACGTCAGCGTGGTGCAGGATGACCTGACGAACGTTGCCAAAACCGCACAGATTCTGAAGGATGCGAATGCGGACGCTGTCGTTTCCGCACTTGGCCCGCCGCTGGATAACACGGATGCCCTGCTGCCCATCTCAGCCAATCTGGTGGAAGCAATCAAACAGAACAGCGGACCGCGTCTGGTAGTGGTTGGCGGCGCTGGCGGGTTGTTCGTGGCTCCTGGCGTGACGCTGCGTGACAGCGGCTACCTGCCTGAGTCCTATCTACCGATCGTGGATACACACATCAAGCTGTACAACAGCCTGAAGAACTCCACGGGCATCACGTGGACATACTTTGCACCCGCAGGCTTCTTTGAACCGGGTGAGCGCACCGGCAAGTTCCGTCTGGACACGGACAATCTTGTGGCAGACGCGCAGGGCAACAGCCGCATTTCGTTTGAAGACTATGCCATTGCATTGGTGAATGAGCTGGAAGCACCGAAGCATCTGAACCAGCGCTTCACTATCGGCTACTAAACAGCATTCGCAACGATCCCAAAGACGCCTCATCGATTTCGGTGAGGCGTCTTTCTGTCTTCGAGCATCCAAGTGAACATGACTGCTACTGCACTTCGCCTGAGTGGAGACTTCTCCATTGACGCATTGACCTTTGATGATGTGACGCTGCCCGAACCTGCGCCGCATGAAGTCCTGGTGAAGATACACGCAGTATCGCTGAACTATCGCGACCTGATGCTGGTGCAAGGCCGCTACGATCCGCATGTGCAAAAGCCGCGGATTCCCTGCTCCGATGGCGCAGGGGAAGTTGTTGCGGTTGGCTCTGCTGTCACTGCATTTCGCAAAGGCGATCGCGTGGTAGCGCCGTTCTTTCTGGACTGGCTTGACGGTCCCCCGACTGCTGCGGCGCCAGCCTCTGCATTGGGTGGCGCAATCGACGGCACACTAGCGACGCACCAGATTTTTCCAGAACGTGCGCTTGTCGCGATTCCCGAGAAGTTCAGCTATGCAGAAGCTGCCACCTTCCCATGCGCCGCAACCACCGCATGGCACGCGCTGGTGAGTACGGCAAACATTGGCCCGCAAGATACGGTTCTGTTGCTAGGCACAGGCGGCGTCAGCATCTTTGGTCTTCAAATTGCGAAGTTGCGCGGTGCACGCATCCTTATCACCAGTAGCTCTGACGACAAGCTGGGACGTGCCTTGTCACTTGGCGCAGACCATGGGATCAACTACCGTCGTCATCCTGATTGGGACAAACAGGTGCGTGACATCACGGGTAAGGTTGGCGCAACGCATGTACTCGAAGTGGGAGGCGCAGGTACGCTGCCGCTATCGCTACGTTCCGCAGCCATCGGTGCGCAAGTGAGTGTTATCGGCGTTCTCACAGGCCTCGAAGAGCCGTTGAACATCGGGCAGATCCTGATGAAGACACTGCGTGTCCAGGGCATTTATGTCGGATCGCGAGCAATGCTGGCGGAATCGCTGCAGGCATTTGCAGACAACGATATCCACCCCATCATTGATCGCACGTTTGAATTTGAACGTGCTAAAGAAGCATTTCACGCACTTGAGAAAGCCCATCACTTTGGCAAAACTGTGATCACCTTCCCGGCTTAGTGCGCGCCGCCTCCGCCACCACCCACGCGGAAGTTACGCACCAGGAACAGAAGCGGTACAGCAGCGAGAGTCATGACACCGATCAGGAAGAAGCAATCCATAAAGGCCAACAACTCACTCTGCGCTTGTAGCTGTCCATAGATACGCGCATACGCTGCGGACACCGCATCGGCATGTGAGAATCCGTGCGTCTGTAAGTAGGCCGTCGTTTGTTGCACGGCGTTCTGCAACGCAGCAGAAGATCCATTCAGCCAGGAACCCACATTGCTTTGGTGAAGATCTTCGCGCCTTTCTGCAAGTGCCGTTGCAAAGGCGATTCCGAAGGAGCCGCCCCAGTTACGAAAGAAATTGGTCAGGCTGGAAGCGCGATTATTTTGATCAGGCCGCAACTCCGAATAAGCCAACATGGTCAAAGGCACAAAGAAGAAGGCATATCCCAGCCCCTGCAATGCACGCGCCCAGGCGTAATGCGCGTAATCCGTTTGCAGAGTGAAGCTGCTGTAGTGAAGGAACGATATGCCAACGACAGTGACCGCACCGAACAGGAGTACCCGTGGATGAATGATGCGCCGCTGCACAAGCTGCGCTCCCACTGGAGCGAGAACGGTAATCACAAACGCGCCCGGTCCCAGAACAAGCCCTGCATCAATCGCACGATAGCCATAAAGCGATTGCAGTATCTGCGGTATCAGTGTGGTGGATGCAAACAAGCCGACACCGAACAGGAAATAAAACGCGCATGCGATGGCAAAATTGCGCACCTTCAGTAGGCGAAAGTCGATGACAGGGTCCGCCTGTCGCAACTCCCATATCACTGCAGACCCGAGACAGGTGACTGCAGCGATGGCGATCCACACAATGAACGGTGAGCCGAACCAGTCTTCAATCTGGCCTCGGTCTAACAGCACCTCCAGCGCAGCCGATCCAAGCCCGATGAGAGCGATACCCACGCCATCCACCTTGAGGCGGCCATTCGGCTTATACACCGTTGCGCGTTCTGCAGCGAAGCTCTCCGGATCATGTACAAAGCGGTTGGTGAGAAAAAGCGAAAGAATTCCGATGGGGATGTTGATGAGAAAGACCCAGCGCCAGTCATAGTTGTCTGTGATCCATCCACCCAAAACGGGGCCAATGGCAGGCGCAGTCACGATAGCCACTGTGTAAAGTGCGAAGGCAGATGCACGCTTCGCTGGTGGAAAGGTGTCTACCAGAATGGCTTGTTCCACTGGAGCCAGTCCTCCACCTCCCACACCCTGCAAAATACGCGCCATCAGCATGAACGGCAGAGTGGGAGCAATTCCACACAACAAAGACGTAATGGTGAACAGCGCTACACACGCCATGTAATAGTTCTTGCGGCCAAAGACGCGGCTGAGCCATGCCGACATGGGAAGAACCACGGCATTCGCCACCAGATAGGTGGTCAACACCCAAGTGACTTCGTCGAAGCTGCGCCCCAGGCCGCCTGCAATGTGCGGCAATGACACATTCGCAATCGATGTATCCAGAAGCTCCATAAAGGTCGCCAGGGTGACCGTCAATGCCACCACCCATGGGTTTACGGCTGGCCGCTTTACATTAGGCTGTGAAGGAACGGCCACAGCTTCAGAATTCATCTCAGAGCATCTCCCATAAAAAGACCGTTCGGTCTCTTTCCTGCATCTGATGAAATAGAGAAAGCGACCGATTCGTCTTTTTTGAGGTAGCAGGAGGATTGAATGACAAAGGGTGAGGAGACACGCCAACGAATTGTGGAACTGGCAGCGCCTTTGTTCAATCAACGAGGCTATGCTGGCTGCTCCGTTGCGGACATCATGGAGGCAACGGGGTTGGAAAAAGGCGGCATCTACCGGTACTTCGATTCAAAAGAAGAGCTTGCCGCAGAGGCATTCAAGTTTTCCGTTGCAAAAATCCGAAAGCTGCGCACCGATGATCTTGACAACATTCCAGGAGCAGTGGAAAAACTGCGATACGTCATGGATCGATTCGTGAGTGAACCATCGCCTTTGAAAGGCGGGTGTCCATTGATGAACACCGCCATTGATGCGGACGATGGCAATGCTGCTCTGCGCGACCTTGTACAGCAGGCATTTGCAGATTGGCGACGTCGCATCACCACCATCGTTAGACAGGGCATCCGCGATGGTGAAATCAGCAAATCGTGTGATCCCATGGAACTTGCCGACACTCTCATCGCTTCACTGGAGGGCGCCCTTATGCTCACGCGGCTGGATGGCAATAAGCGTGCCCTGAAGCATGTGCGTCACTCAATGGACCTACTACTGTCCGCCTATACGGGCTGACGAGATGCGCCACGCCCCTCGGATAGGGAACCTTCCTCTCGGTGCAGGCGTTTCACCATTGAATCGAAAAAAGTAGCCGTTCGCCGCAATCTGCTGGTGCAAGGCAGCTTATCCGATATCCTGAAGACTCAGGAGGCGAACCATGGCAACCGCCGCAGTCGCCAATCCGGCAAACGGTGCCCTCTCAGGGGACGACCTGATTTTCGCGCAGCTTGCACCGGAAGAGCCCACCAGCATTCCAGATCGTGTCGCAGCACTCCGTCGTGTAAAGGCTCTGGATACTCTCAGCCACGACGATCTTGTATGGCTTGCCGAACACGGCACCGAACGCAAAGCTCATGATGGCACGCTCATCTTCCACGGTGGCGCTCCGGTCCATCACATGACCATCCTTCTGCAGGGCGAGGTGCACGTGCGCCGCGCTAGCGGACCTGTTGCCTTCTTCATTGGCCGTAGTGGTGCGGTTACCGGCAAGCTTCCGTTCAGCCGTATGAAGAGCTACGGTGGCGACGGTTATGCCGCAGGCGAAGTCTGGACGCTGGATTTTGAAGAGAGCTCTTTCCCGGAGATGCTTCATGCTGTACCCGGACTCACACAGATCATCGTCTCCACATTGCTGGATCGCACACGCGAAGTCACACGCATGGAACAGCAGGCCGAGAAGCTGAACGCGCTCGGCAAGCTGGCTGCGAATCTATCGCATGAATTAAACAATCCAGCTTCCGCGGCTCGTTCTGCTGCAAACAATCTGTGGACGGAGCTGCGCAACTACGGCTATCAGAAGTTCCGGCTAGGCGCACTTTGTATCGGCGGCGACACGAAGGTTGCATACAACGAATGGATCGCCTCCATGCAGCATCTTATGCAGCCGGATGGCAGACCCCACCGCTCAGACGCTGTAGATGTTGCTGCGCGAGAAGATGTTTTGCTTCGCTGGATGGAAGCACATCAGGTAGAGGACGCGTGGCGCATCGCGCCGGTGCTTGCGGAAACAATCGTTGAAACCTCGCATCTGGATTCCCTTGCCAGCGTGCTTCAGGGTGAAGCTCTCACGGTTGCTCTCGCTTCGTTCGCCTCTGGTATGAACGCCGAGCGTATGACCGACGCAGTGATTGATTCCACACGCCGTATCTTCGAGTTGATTACTGCCATTCGCGGTTACTCCTACATGGATCAGGCTCCCATCCAGGAGATTGATCTGCGCGAAGCGCTGGATAACACGCTGGCCATGCTCAACTCGCGTCTGGGTTCCGTGGAAGTGGATCGCAGCTACGGCGACGAGGTTCCGCAGATCCTGGCTTATGGCGGCGAATTGAATCAGGTGTGGACTGCACTGATTGAAAACGCACTGGACGCCATGGGGCAGTGTGAAGATTCCTACTCGCCCAAGCTGACTCTGCGCACATCGCTCAGCGGCAGCACAGTTCTGGTGGAAGTATGCGATAACGGGCCCGGCATTCCCCAGGAGATTGGTTCACGCATCTTCGAACCCTTCTTCACGACCAAGGGCATCGGACAGGCTCTTGGACTGGGACTGGATACGGCAAACCGTGTCGTAACCAAGCACAAGGGACAACTCAGCGTGCTGCATAGTAAGCCAGGCGATACCTGCATCCAGGTACGTTTGCCCATTGAGCAAACCGGCGCATATTAAACACAAACCTCCTTCTAACTTTCCTTTCTCTGCTATACCCTTCCGGTGATCTCGCAGGTGGCTTACCGCCGCTGCGAAAATCGCCGGAGGGTTCGCTATGCGTCTTGCACGTTGGGTTTGCGCTGTTTCGCTGTTTGCGTTTGTACCATGCGCGTCATTTGGCCAACAGCACACGCTGCCGCTCTGGCCCAATGGCAATCCTGAACCTTCGACGCTCACTGGCCCTGAGACTGATCCAACCACCGACGCAAACCGCATTGTCTCTGGCAAGTTGACCGTCCGCATCACCAACGTGAGTAAGCCGACGCTCTCCGTTTACCTGCCGCCGAAAGAGAAGAACACAGGAGCCGCAGCGTTGGTACTTCCAGGCGGAGCCTACATACGGCTGGCATGGAATCTGGAAGGAACTGAGGTATGTGACTGGCTCAATTCCATCGGCATGACGTGCCTGCTTGTGAAGTATCGTGTGCCAGAAACTGGTCATTATCCGGACAATGTGGAAGATCTGGAAGACGCGCAACAAGCCATGCGCATTGCGCGTGCTCATGCTGCAGAATGGGGCATTGATCCGCAACGCATTGGTGCGATTGGATTCTCTGCCGGAGCGCATCTTGCAGCGGCGCTCAGTACGCATTCGGATTTTAAAGGTAAGAATGTTCCATCCTCAACCGCAGACGCCAAACCAAATTGGCAGATGCTGCTCTATCCGGGTTGGTTAAACGGCGCGGATGGCAAGGTGAACCCCACAGTAAAACCCGTGAGCGACACTCCTCCAACGTTTCTAGTGATGGCCGAGGATGACTATACGGCACACGTCGAAAACGCGCTGGTGTATTTCCAGGCACTCAAAGACGTGAAGGTGCCAGCAGAACTACATCTGTTTACACAAGGCGGGCATGGCTTTGGCCTCCGTCCGACGCAACTCCCCATCTCGCGGTGGCCCACACTAGCGGAAGCTTGGCTGCACACCATTCATATCCTCGGGACGCCCGGGCCCGTTCCTCACCCATAACACTGGGTTGGTCAGAAACAATTTTGTTGCTACATCTGGTGTACTAGTTGTATTAATACACCCGTGACACCATTTCGCGTACGCCTGCAACCCGGCCAGCCCATCCATGAGCAAGTGGTCTACGCCGCAACGCGAGCGATTGTGGCGGGACAGCTTCGTCCGGGCGACCTCTTCCCTTCTGTCCGCGCTCTCTCGCGCGATCTTTCAATCAATCCCAACACCGCTCACAAGGTCATCAGCCAGTTGATTGCCGATGGCTTGCTGCAGGCCGTGCCGGGTATCGGCACGGTCGTCGCTGAGCCTCCCCGTGCCACAGCCTCACAACGAACCGAACTGCTAGGCAAGCAGATGGAAGAGCTTGTGGTGGAAGCCAAGCGTCTCTCCATCCCGCTGGAAGATGTAACAGCCGCACTCGAAAAGCACTGGAACCGACTCTTTCCCGGAGATCCCGAATGACATCGGACGCCGTTATTCAGACGCACCAACTCACCATGCGCTTTGGCAAACACACCGCGCTTGCGCCACTGGATCTAACCATTCCACGAGGATCGGTGTATGCGCTGGCAGGCCACAACGGCGCGGGTAAAACCACACTGCTGAAGTTGCTGCTGAACGTACTTCATCCCACAGCGGGTTCCGTGACACTGCTTGGAACGGATTCCACGAAACTCAGCAGCGAGATGTTCACCCGTGTGGGCTATGTCGCGGAGGGGCAGGAGATGCCCGAGTGGATGACCGTGCGCGAGTTCATGGACTATCTCTGCCCGTTCTATTCAACCTGGGAAGAAGGCTCGCTTCTTCGCGACCTTGATCTGCCGGAAGATCGGCACATACGCGACCTCTCACGAGGCATGCGCATGAAACTGGCGTTGGCCAGCGTGCTTGCGTTTCGTCCAGAACTCATTCTCATGGATGAACCCTTCTCCGGACTTGATCCGCTGGTGCGCGATGAGCTGACACGCACACTCATCGATCGCCTCGCTACGGAAGATGGCACACCGCCAACTGTACTTATCTCCACACATGACCTTGCAGAGATTGAGCCCTTTGCAACGCATGCAGCCATGTTGCACAACGGTCACCTGATGTTTGCGGAGCCTCTGGATATGTTGCTGGATCGCTTCCGCGAGATCACGGTAACCCTCACCGAGGCAGCATCTGTAGCGCGTGCATTCCCGAAGGATTGGTTATGTCCTGAAAGCTCTGGCGCAGTCGTGCGATTCGTTCATGCCAATGGAAGTTCTGAGTCACTACCGCAAGAGATTCGCAGCGCATTGCCTTCCATACAGACGATTGAATCCACATCGATCGGACTGCGCGAGATATTTCTGGCTGTAACCCGCACACAACGGAGCGCCGCATGACACAGGCCCTGCACATCTTCCGCAAAGACCTCCGCCATCAGTGGATTGATCTCGTGATCTACGCTGCGCTGCTTGTTCTCTCCGGGTTTCTTGTGCCTACTAAGTGGCCGGGGCGCTGGTCGTCTAACGACATGCTGCCGTGGCTGCTCATCCTGCTACAAGTGGCTGTGCCGCTCTTCTGGCTGGTGATGATTGCGCGGTTGGTACACGAGGAAGCGATCGTGGGCGATCGTCAGTTCTGGACGACTAGGCCTTATCGCTGGAGCAGTCTGCTTGGCGCCAAGCTGCTGTTCCTGGCGATCTGCATTGCACTTCCGTACTTTGTGATGCAGTGGTGCATTGCGCTATACGGTGGCTTATCACCCTTCGTCGCAGGGTTTCCCATGTCTGCGGCGATGCATCTGCTCATCGTGTGGATTCCGATGTTCCTGTTTGCATGCGTGACATCCACGCTTATCTCTACTTTCTTCACCACTCTCGGCAGTGTGGTTCTCTGGGTTGCAACACTGGTCTTCCTGCTGGGCAGCAATGGCCCTGAAGCCGACGCCCCGTTCGCGCGGTTGTACTTCGGCGCTCTGTTCACTGGTATATTCGCATTCCTGCTGGTGTTTCTGTATCGCAAGCGGTCGTTCCGGTTGGGCCGCGTGTTGATGGGCTCTTCCGCGGTGCTTTTCCTATTGCTGATCGTCTTCGTATCGAAGATGTCACCTTCATCGCTGGGCACTCAGTTGCTGAAGGCACGCTATCGCGATGGAGCCGCGCCACAGCTTCATCTGCAGTACGTTCCAGGGCGCTTCTCAGGACATCACGCTCAGGACAGTTCGTGGCTACTCGCCGTTCCCGTTCCAATTGAATTGCTCGGTCTGTCAAATGGACATCGGCTGCATAATGCGGCAATGCAGTATCACCTGGAGGCAGGTGGGTACCGGTATACCTCGCCCTGGAGGCCTACGGCGCTTACGCCGGAGGGCATGACGTTCCGCGTGCCGAGAGCGGTACTGGACCATGCTGAGCATGCGGATGCACATCTCACTGTGTCTCTGGCTGCTGAGGAGATCGCGCCTGACCAGCCACAAACTACGACCCTCCGCGACCGCTTCGCTATCCCCGGAGGCGGAAGCTGCGATGCTGTGAATCCACCTTACGAGCATCGTTCCGCTGCTACGAGTGTTGTGTGTCACTTCGCCTACTCGGTTCCTTACCCGATAGAGATCGATGCCAATATGGAGCCGGGATGCCCTGTTCCCAAGCTGCCTATTCAGGTGCCAACCTATGACGGTGGAACAGGCTTCGACCCGTTAACCCATTGGACGGTTCGCGCTGGTCTGGGCGCACCGGAAGTCCGGGCATGCGTCGTGCAGTCGGTCACCACCACTGTCTATCGTCCGGTGACGCGCTTTCGCACGTCACTGGACATACCATCCATTCGGCTTGCTGACTATGTTGGGCATTGATGCTGAGATCATGCCCTCAGCCCGTGTTTGTATACGTCTAGGAATCGTGGAACTTGATTGCATCATGAGTGCCGTCGCAGAACGGCTTGTTTTTGGACTCTCCGCAACGACAGAGCGTGACGCGATTGCGCACCTCATACTCGAATCCATCTGCTGAGGTGACCTGTATACCTCCGCGCAACCAGAGCGGCCCACTGCATTGCTGCGCCGGGTCTTCCACCAGACCGATTGATATGGGCAACGCGTGTTCAATGGGTTGTCCTGTGGCCTTGTCCCAGGCTACGAGGCGCCCTGAAGGACAGTTGTTCACCTGGTGGATGAACAACTCCTTGATGTGTGGATGATCGGTTCGCTCGACCTGGTTCCAGACCTGACCGTTCGGGTCGCAGAAGCGGGCGAATGCACAGAGCTTTTCTGCGTCGGTGAGCTGAAGCACTGGACCATCCAGCACCTGCGCCTGATTGACGTAGGGTTCACGGCTGGCTGTTTCAGCTCCCTTGAATCCAACCTTCGCGTGTGTGCCATCACAGAAGGGTTTCGATCCGGAGTGCCCGCAGCGGCAGAGCGCGTAGGTCTCCTTGTGGGGGATGGCCTCGCCTTCCCGCCATTCCTCAGAGCCGCCTTTAGCATCCGTGATGATGGTCTGCTTGCTGAGGGGTATGCCACCTGTGACGATGTACGGACCGTTCTCAGAGACAGTGACGCTTACCTTACTCTTCGTCGGCGAAGTCATGGATCAGCTCCCTGTGATGAACCTTGCTGCAGCGTTGGCGCACAGCTTTCGGTGGCATCAATATATCCCGAGCCGCCTAAAAGCACAGAGGCGGCCCTTAGGCCGCCTCTGTCAATACTGAGTCGTCGGATAACTACTTAGAGACTTCTACGCCGCGCCAGAAGGCGATGTGGTGCTTTACCTGTCGCGCTGCCGGCTTGGGATCGGGATAGTACCAGGCAGCGTCGGGATTCTCCTGGCCATCGACCAGCAGAGTAAAGTAGCGCGCCTGACCCTTCCACGGGCAGGACGAGGAGGTGGAACTGGGGCGCAGAAACTCGCGCTTCACCGTCTCCTCGGGGAAGTAAACATTGCCTTCAACGGTTTCGAAGCTTTCGCTTTCGGCCACCGTCTGGCCATTCCAGATTGCCTTTGCCATTGCTGACTTTTTCTCCAAAGAAATCGACCGGGCAAAACTCTACAGGAACCCGTCGGGATGCGCAGCACAGCCCAAAGTTCGGGCTTTGTACTAGGGTACCAGCCCTGTGGATTAGATGGAAGATGGTCCGGGTCGGATTCAGACCTTGGTACCCTCCCCCTCCCCCTGTTTTCCTAAAATCGTCTTTCTATTGGGTTTACGGCGCTAGTGACTGTAAAATCGTCTGCCCATTGGAGTTAGAGGCAAAATCGTCTTTCTAAAGGAGTTAGCCGCGACGTCTCCAGAGCGGCAAAGCCCTGCGAATCAGTGCTTTCTCTATTTTAGAAGTTCGGAAAAAATACCATGCCGACTCTATTTCTTTTGGTTTGTTGGGGTTGAGTGGCATCAGGACTTGACAGGTTTCTCCGGTGCTTTCAAAAGGCAGCCAGTCTTAGCGGCCTGATATATGCGGATGTGACTTGCGCCGTAAGACTCAGATTTTCTTTGGAACGCCGGGCCTTTCTTTTGACAGCGGATCACCCAACCGATAGCTTGTGAGCAAGCGCGAAGGGCGCATCCAGTCCGCGGAAAGGGCCGTGCCCACCTTACGAATTGATGCTGTAGCGAAACTTCTTTCCTGCCTGATGAGAGCGGACTCCAGGCGAACCGTGAAAGGAGCTTCGTATGACCGCTAAACAATCCTCTTCGCTTTCCAGCCTGCCTTCCCGTCCAGATCTGGACCAGTACAAAAAGCAGGCGAAAGAACTCCTCAAACAATTGAAGACCGGTGATGCTGTCGCAGTCTCGCGCCTTCATGCGCATGTCGCAGAGTCTTCACCCGACGGGATAAGCCTGAGCAACGCCCAGTTTGTGATTGCCCGCGAACATGGTTTCGCAAGCTGGCCAAAGTTTGCGCAGGAGATCGAGCGACGCAGATTACAGTTGCTGGTCGAAACGCGGGGACCGGTTGCGGCCTTCCTGATCGCCGCCAGCGTGCCGGTGGGCGGGGCTGGTCACACATCAGGAAACCTGATTGGCGCTGATGAGCTGCTTGCGGCGCATCCGGAGATACGTCACGCGAGCATCTATGTGGCAGCGGTGCTCGGTGACGCCACCGAAGTTCGGCGATGGCTGAGTGAGGATGCTTCCCTGGCGACCGCCAAGGGTGGTCCGCATGGGTGGGATGCTTTGACCTACCTTTGCTTCTCGCACTATTTGCGACTCGACAAGACGAAGAGCGAGGACCTGGTGGAGGCCGCGCGGCTTCTTCTGGAAGCGGGTGCCGATGCCAAGACCGGATGGTGGGAGACGGAGACTGGCGAGGAGCGCAATTTTTGGGAGAGCGCTATCTACGGCGCGGCTGGCATTGCACAACATGCCGAGTTGACGCGGCTTTTGCTGGAATACGGTGCCGACCCGAACGATGAAGAGACGCCTTACCACGTGCCCGAAAGCTATGACCTGAGCGTGCTGCGTGTGTTGCTGGAGAGCGGCGCTTTGCAGCCGGAGAGCCTGACGACGATGCTGCTGCGAAAGGCCGACTGGCATGACCATGACGGCATGAAGCTGCTGCTGGAACATGGCGCAGATCCGAGCCGCTCAACGCTATGGGGCTATACAGCGCTGCATCAGGCGATCCGACGTGACAATGCGCTGGCCAACATCCGACTGATGCTGGATCACGGTGGCGATATGTCACTTGCCGATAGGGATGGTCACACCGGATTTGCGTTGGCTGCGCAGCGTGGGCGCAGCGATGTTCTGGCGTTGTTGAAAGAGCGTGGCATTGCGATTGAGGTTACGGGTGTGGATGGGTTGCTGGCGGCTTGTGCCTTAGGGGATAAGGCCACGGCGCACTCGATTGCAAGGGAAGATGCGGTAGCATCGCACCTGCTGAAGGCGCATGAAGGAACGT
The DNA here is from genome assembly GCF_900102185.1 of Terriglobus roseus. Classification (NCBI taxonomy): domain Bacteria; kingdom Pseudomonadati; phylum Acidobacteriota; class Terriglobia; order Terriglobales; family Acidobacteriaceae; genus Terriglobus; species Terriglobus roseus. The sequence continues at coordinate 2,986,593 of NZ_LT629690.1, forward strand.
TCCTTGCGGAGTTCGCGGGAACCGGATGCCGTGATGGAGTGGAGCTTCTGCTGGATTTGGGAGTGGATGTGGTGGCGCGGTATGAAGGCGATGGCTACTACCAGATTGCAAGGGACAGTACCGCTCTGCATGTAGCCGCATGGAAGGCATGGCCGCAAACCGCAAAGCTGCTGATTGAACGCGGCTGCCCTGTACATACGCTGGATGGCTGGGGGCGGACCGCACTGCAACTGGCGGTGAAGGCGTGCGTGGATTCGTACTGGATGAACCGCCGCACGCCGGAGATTGTGAAGATGCTGCTGGAGGCAGGAGCCTCAAAGGAAGGCATCTCGTTGCCAACTGGCTATGACGAGATTGACGTGTTGCTGGGCGGATGACCTGCCCTGATAACGACGAAGCCCCGAATCCGTTTGGAGAATTCGGGGCTTCGATCTTTTTGGCTAACTGCTAGATGCTTACGCTACCGATTCCACGATGGGCCGCGTTGCGTTCGGGTCCGGGCGCTGGAGAGTTGGAATCTCTACTGGCGCTTTGGACTCGATCTTGCGGTTGGTCTTGTGATCGTAGTCGCAGGTGATGGGATCTTCCACCGGCTCCTCAACCTTCGCGCCCTTCTTGGGGCGGCGCTTGGGTAGAGCATCGTGGTTGTGCGGGCAAACCTCGTGGATGTAGCCGTCCTGCTTGTTGGGCACTTCGATGAGGTATGACGAGTTGCCCTTGGGGCATGGCTTGGCGATCAGCTTCTGGTTGCTGCTGAAGTCGCACTTGGGATAGTTTGTGCAGCCGTAGAAGACGTTGCCCATTTTCGATTTGCGTTCGGCGATGGGCGCTCCGTCCTTCGGGCATGGGACGTCAAGCAGTACCTGTTTCACGTACTTGCACTTGGGGTAGCCGGAGCAGGAGGTGAACTCGCCGTAAGCACCCTGACGCTTGACCAGTTCCATGCCGCACTGCGGGCAGGGTTCGCCGGTGGGTTCTGGCGGTTTCTGCTGGACCTTCTGGTTCAGGCGACGCACCGTTTTGCAGGGCGGGTCGGCGCTGTAGTCCGGGCAGGACATGAAGGGACCCCAGGGGCCATTCTTCAGGACCATCTGCTTGCCGCAGTTTTCGCAGAACTCCTCTTCCTCGGTGTCGCCTGCTTCCATGGCGGCGAGGTCGGGCTTGTCTGCGAAGTTTTCCTTGGTGAAGTCGCAGCTTACCGGATCGATGAGGATGCTCTTGCCGCGTTCCGAAGCGATCTTGAGTGCGGAGAGCAGTTGCTTATCGTCATGGACTTCCTCGCTGGAGGCCTCTGCGTCGTCCACCATGCCCTTGACGGTGACGGGATAGGTAAAGGCATCCTTCACGCGCTTGACGACCGCCTTGGAGTCTTTCTTGAAGGCAGAGACGGCAATGGTCTTCGGCTTGGTCTTCGTGAAATTGCTACACGAATAGAACGAGCCGAACTTGCCCCACTTGAGGACGAGCGGTGAGCCGCACTTTTCACAGAGTTCCTCTGTGGGGTGCTCCATCCGCTTGATGTCTTCCATCTTCTTTTCGGCAACCTTGATTTCGTCGGTCAGGTGACCGTAGAAGCCGCCGAGCAGATCGGTCCACTTTTCGTTGCCCGCTTCGATCTCGTCGAGCTCGTCTTCGAGTTTGCGGGTGTAGTCCATGTCGAAGATGTACGGGAAGTTCTTCACCAGCAACGTGGTGACGACCATGCCGATTTCCGTGGGCACGAACTTGCGCGCGAGCTTCTTGACGTAGTCGCGGTCCTGAATGGTGTTGATGATGGACGCGTAAGTGGACGGGCGACCGATGCCGCGCTCTTCCAGCTCCTTGACCAGTGACGCTTCGTTGAAGCGCGGCGGCGGTTCGGTGAACTTCTGCTCCGTGACGACGCTGAGGAGGTCGAGCGCGTCGCCCTGCTTCATGCCGGGGAGCGAGACGCCTTCGTCGGAGTCTTCCTGTGCGGCCTTTGCCTCTGCAACGCTGCTCTGGTTGGGGTTGTTGATGCGCAGGAAGCCATCAAACTTCAAAACGGAACCGGAGACGCGCACCTGGTAGTTGCGGTCGCTCTTGCCGGTGATTTCGACCGTGGTCTGGTCGTAAACAGCGGGCGTCATCTGGCTGGCGACAAAGCGCGACCAGATGAGGTTATAGAGGCGGTACTGCTCGTCGCTGAGGTACTTGCGGATGCTGTCCGGCGTGTACGCGACGTTGGTGGGACGGATGGCTTCGTGGGCGTCCTGCGCGTCCTTCTTGCCCTTGAACTGGTTGGGCTTTTCGGGCAGGTAGTCCTTGCCGAGCGTCTTAATGTAGTCACGCGCCATGTCGATGGCGACGGGAGCGACGCGCGTGCTGTCGGTACGCATGTAGGTGATGAGGCCGACGGTGCCTTCGTTGCCGATCTCAATGCCTTCGTAGAGGCGCTGGGCGACACCCATGGTGCGCTTCACGTTGAAGCCGAGACGGTTGGAGGCCTGCTGCTGGAGCTGGCTGGTCGAGAACGGAGCGGGAGCGTAGCGGCGGCGTTCCTTCGCTTCTACCGATGCGACGGACCACTTGGCCTTCTCCATGCCAGCCTTGACCGTGGCGGCGGTTGCGCCGTCGGGCAGGGCTGGAGGGCTTACCGTGTCGACGCTGATCTTGGTGCCGTCGATGGCGTAGAGGCGAGCGAGGAACTCCTGCTTCTTGCCAGCGGGGGTCAGCTTCGCGTCTACCGGCCAGTATTCGACGGGGTTGAATGCCTTGATTTCGTTTTCGCGGTCGACGATGAGGCGGAGCGCCACCGTCTGTACGCGTCCGGCGGAGAGGCCGCGGCGGACCTTATCCCAGAGCAGGGGCGAGATTTCGTAGCCCACCAGGCGGTCGAGGACGCGGCGCGTCTGCTGCGCGAGCATCAGGTTCTGGTCGACGTCACGGGCGCGCTTGAAGGCATCGGTCACGGCTGCCTTGGTGATTTCGTTGAACGTGACGCGCTGGATCTTGCCCGAGTTCTTCAGGGACGGCTTGAGCTGCCACTGCAGATGCGCGGCGATGGCTTCGCCTTCGCGGTCAGGATCGGGCGCCAGATAGACGGCATCAGCCTTGGAGGCGAGCTTCTTCAGGCGGTCAACGAGCTTTTCCTTGCCAGGCGAGATGATGAGCTTGGGCTCAAAGGTGCGCTTCTTTAGTTCGACGCCAATGTCGTTCTTCGGCAGATCCATGATGTGGCCCAGCGAGGCCTCCACCGTGAAATCGTTGCCGAGATATTTGTTGATCGTCTTCGCCTTTGCCGGCGACTCCACGATCACGAGATTCTTTGCCATAACACTTCCTGAACTTCCTGGAGCGTTCTTCGCGCTCCCTTGCAGGCCGAAACCGCCCGCCCGGCAGCCCTGCCCTTTTCAACGTCACTACTCAGTGTGAGAACCTAACACGGTTTTTGACGAACGTCACGCATGACCAACCTTCCCTTCGACTCTTACGAACGGAAAAAGTCGCATGTTCCGTTATTTGGGAGAGGTTTTCCACAGAGGTTCGACGGCTAGAACGTCCTCACATAATTCTTGCCGGGGAGCTGGCGAACGCGGCCTGCAAGTTCGAGTTCGAAGAGCGCCGTGAAGATCTCCGGCGACTGCAACTTCCCTTCCAGTCGTTCAATAAGATCATCAAGTTGCACGCTTTCGTCGGCTCGAAGCTGCTCGAAGACAACACGCTCGACCGGCGGCAGCTTCCGCTCGTCGAATAGAGATGCCGTGACCGCCGCTGCGGATTCAGACTTGCCCTCGCGCTTCTCCAGCTTCTCTTCCAGGTGGAGGCGGACCTGGGTGGGCAAATCTTCCCAAACGTCTTCCCAGGTGGCGGTGAGGCGGGCGCCCTGCTTGATGAGGGTGTTGGGTGTCCAGGAACCCTTGTTCGTCACGTTCCCGGGTACGGCGTAGACGTCGCGGTTCTGCTCCATGGCGCAGCGCGCGGTGATGCGGGTGCCGCTGTGTTCCGCTGCCTCGATGACGAGGACTCCGACGCTCATTCCAGAGAGGATACGGTTGCGGACGGGGAAGTTCTGCGGCGCCGGGAAGGTGCCCAGCGGGTACTCCGACAGGATGCAGCCGCCGTACATGAGGATCTGCTCGGCGAGGCGTTTGTTTTCTTTGGGATAGATGACGTCGATGCCAGTGCCCCAGACCGCGACGGTTTTGCCTCGGCCATCGAGCGCGCCCTTATGGGCTTCGGTGTCCACGCCGCGGGCCATGCCGCTGAGGATGACCATGCCGCGCGCGGCGAGTTCGCGGGAGAGCATCTGGGCCATTCCTGCTCCGTAGACCGAGGGATGGCGCGTGCCAACGACGGCGATGCCGGGTTCGGCAAGGATGCTGACGTCGCCTCGGTACCAGAGGACGGCGGGCGGATCGTAAATTTCGCGGAGGCGGTCCGGGTACTCCGGGCAGCCATGAGTAATGTAGTTAGCGTTCTGCTCTTCGAGTCGCTGGACTTCTTCCAGCGCAGTGGCTTTGGCCTTGCCTTCGAAGATGAAGCGCGCAGAAGCTGCGGGCATCTGGAGGGCTTCCAGCTCCGTGAGCGACATGGAAAAGATCGCCGCAGGCGACGAGGCCAGGGACATGGCGCGGAGGGTGCGTGTGGCACCCATGCCGGGCGTAAGCACCAGCGCGAGCCAGGCCAGTCGATTCAGATCGTGCTCTGCGCTTTCCAGACGAGGCGCAGCCTCTCCCACTACAGTTGTCGCCAAAACCCAATGTCTCCGGTGCGATGGTTATACAACACCGCCCTGTGGAGTCGAAATTGGGCAAAAGAATCTGTTGACAGCTGATAGTCGGATGTCTACCCTCAGTACAAATTCGAGGGTAGACATTCGACTATGGCGAAAGAGACCACACAACGATCCAGCCTGTTGCAGGGCACGCTGGACATGCTGATTCTGCGCACACTGCTGTACGGCCCGGCGCATGGCCACCAGATTGGCAAACACATTCAAGCCACAACGAATGACTTTCTGCAGATGCAGCATGGATCGCTGTATCCGGCGTTGCACCGCATGGAGAAGAAGGGCTGGATCACTGCGAAGTGGGAGACGGCGCCCGATCGCAATCGTGAATTCAAGTACTACCGCCTGACGGCTGAAGGAAAGAAGCAGCTTGTGGTGGAAGAGTCGCAGTGGAAGCAGATGGCTGAGGCCGTGGCGCGTGTGATGTGGCCCGCGGCAGAGGAGAACTGACATGAAATGGCCCACGAGCAAACAGAATGCTGACCTGGAGCGCGAACTTCGCGCAGACCTTGAACTGGAAGAGGAAGAGCAGCGTGAGAGCGGACTGGATGCAGAAGCCGCGAAGCATGCGGCTTTGCGCGCCTTTGGCAATCCTCTTCTGATTCGTGAGCAGACTCGTTCGACGTGGGGCTGGGATTGGCTGGATTCGCTGTGGCGCAATGTTCGCTACGGCGTGCGCACGTTAATGCGCGCACCAGCATTTGCGCTGGTTGCAATTGCAGTGATGACGCTGGGCATCAGCACGAATGTGGCGATGTTTACTGTAGTTCGCAATGTTCTGCTGAAGCCGCTTCCGTTTCAAGAACCTGAGAGGCTCATCCAGTTGTATGAGCAATTAGGTAACGGTGCGCGACCGTTCAGCTATGTTGCAGGCGGCATGTATGCCGCGTGGAAGAGCGATATGCCCAGCGTGGAACAGATGGGCGTTTATGGCACGGACAGCAACAATCTTTCCGATGACGGCGGACAGTTACCGGAGCGCATCCGGTCTGCGTATGGATCGTGGGACCTGTTCACCACGCTGGGCGTGCAGCCGGAGTTAGGACGCTCATTCACAAAGGATGAAGATAAACACGATGCGCCTGGAACGGTAATGCTGACGCATAGTTTGTGGATGCGACGGTATGCAGGCGACCGCAACATTGTTGGCAAGATCATCCAATTGAACTCGCAACCTTACACCGTGGTGGGCGTGCTGCCTGCGTGGTTCATGTATCCCGATACCGAGACGCAGTTGTGGACTCCGATCTATCACGAGCAAGATCCGAAGGCGATGGCGAGCCCTGAGATTCACAACTACTTTGTGATTGCACGACTCAAGCCCGGCGCTACGTTATCGCAGGCTTTGAGCGAAGTGGATACCGTAACGAAGCGCGTGCAACAGAGCAGCTCCTCACGCTTTGTAAGTAAGAACGCCAATGCACGAAGCATGTTGGAAGGTGTGGTGCATGGAGCGCGAACGCAGCTCTATGTGTTGTTTGGCGCGACAGGATGTGTGTTGCTGATTGCCTGCTTGAATGTGGCAAATCTGCTGGTGGCGCGGTCCGCATCACGGCGCAAAGAAATTTCGATTCGCGCATCGCTGGGCGGCAGCAGATGGACGTTGCTTGGAGAACAGGTGACCGAAAGCGTGCTGCTTGCGCTGGCTGCAGGTGCAATTGGTATTCCGCTGGCGTGGGCGGAGGTGCGATGGCTGATGGTGGCAAAGCCGGATATGGCGCGCATTCACTCAGCGCAGATGGACGGCACCGTCATTCTGTTTGCCGTGGGCATTGTGATTCTGTGTGCTGTGCTTGCAGGCATCATTCCCAGCATGACGTTGCTGCGCGGGCCATTGCTGGAGAATCTGCAGGAGGCATCGCGCGGCAGCAGCAAAGGATTATCTGCAGCTCGTTTGCGTAAAGCTCTGCTGGTGACGGAAGTGGCTGTGACGATGGTGTTGCTGGTAAGCGCGGGTTTGTTATTGAAGAGCTATCGTCAGATGCGCTCCGTCGATATTGGCTGCACGACACAGAACGTGTTGACCATGCGAGTGGGTTTGCCGGATGCAATCTACAAGACGGATCAGCAGATTACTGCGTTTTACTCGCAGTTGATTGAACGCATCCGCGTGCTGCCCGGTGTTACTGCGGCTGGCATTTCTACCGCAATGCCGGGGCAGGGCTATGGTGGTGATACTCCTTTCAGCATCCCTGAAAATCCATCATTGGGACAGAATCAGCATGTGGCAATGCTGCGTGGCGTGGACCCCGGATACTTCAAGTCGGTACAGATTCCGCTGAAGCAGGGCCGCTTCTTTGAAGATCGTGAACGGCTGAAGAACGCACGCAGTGTGATTGTCAGCGAGTCGTTCGCACGGCAGTTTTTTCCTAATGGCGATGCGTTAGGAAAGCACATTCAATCAGGAGAATTTGGAAATTTTCCAGAAGGCGGATTTGAGGTTGTCGGTATTGTGGGCAACACGCTTTGGCACCTGGATGAGCAGGAAGGCCCAACGATGTACTTGCCGCTGTACTACGGCGGATGGAACAGCGCGACCATTGCAGTGCGCGCTGACCACAACGTGGAAAGCCTTGCGCTGCCAGTGCAGAAACTGATTGCGCAGATCGATCCGAACTTGCCAGTAGCCGATGTGCTGACGATGGAACAGTCACTGGGCAAAGCAACGATGGATGCCAATGTGACGTCGATGCTGGTGCTGGCGTTTGCAGTGATTTCACTGGTGCTTGCAGCAGTTGGTTTGTATGGTGTGTTGTCCTATCTCGTTACGCAACGCACTGGCGAGATTGGTATTCGCATGGCGCTGGGCGCGCAGCGACAGGATGTGTTGCGGCAGATGTTGGTGGATGGGCTGCGGCCTGCCCTGTTGGGTGTTGTGGTTGGACTGGGAGCGAGCGCAGCGTGTGTGCAATTGATCCGTTCCATGCTGTACGGGACCAAGCCGCTTGATCCTGCGGTATTCGCTTCCGTAACAGGATTGCTATTGGCAGTGGCTGCGTTTGCTTGCTTCTTGCCTGCGTGGCATGCGGCTCGACTGGACCCGATGCAGGCACTGCGCAATGAGTGACGTTTATCCGATATGCTTCGCCGTGCTGGAGGATGAGCCACATGGCGGAGTATCAAAGCCCGGAAGACATGCGTTATGCGAAGAAGCTGATTGAGGGAGCACCAGCAGAAGCTGAAGCTTTCTTCAAATTGAAGGCCGTTACGGAGCGCAGCGATGGCGTGATTCCGGCGAAGTATCGCGAGTTGATTGCGCTTGCGGTGGCGCTTACGACGCAATGCGCTTACTGCCTGGATTCGCATACGCGCAATGCGGCAAAGGCTGGCGCAACGCGCGAAGAGATTGCCGAGACCGTATTTATGGCAGCAGCATTACGCGCAGGCGGAGCCGTGGGGCATGGCCTGTTGACGATGAAGTTGTTTGAGGATGCGGTAGGAAAGCTGGAGCACGATCCAGCAGCACTGGACCGCGCTCCTTGGGAATAGGCTAGATTTTTCCTGCGTCGCGCAACGCGTGAATCTCTTCATCGGTGAAGACGCGGGAGCGTGTGTGGAACTGCAAACCACCGGGTCCTTCAAGTGAAAACGCCGCGCCGAATCCGGGCACCACGTCGATGATGATCTGCGTGTGTTTCCAGTATTCAAACTGCTGCGGTGAGATGAAGAATTCTGCGCCACCGATTTCGCCGACCTTCTTATCGCGCGAGCCAATGCGGAACTCGCCGACGGGAAAGCACATGGGCGCGCTGCCTTCACAGCATCCACCCGATTGATAAAACATGATGGGGCCATGCTGGCCCTGAAGCTCATCGATGAGCTTCAGGGCTTCAGCCGTGGCGGTTACCTGTTCCGGCAATGTAGCAGTGGCCATTAGAACAATCCCAGTGCCTTGGTGCTGTAGCTGATGAGTTGGTTCTTCGTCTGCTGATAGTGGTTCAACATCATCAGGTGGTTCTCGCGTCCGATGCCGCTCTGCTTGTATCCGCCGAAGGCTGCGTGTGCGGGATACATGTGATAGCAGTTGGTCCAGACACGGCCTGCTTCAATGTTGCGACCAAAGCGGTAGGCGCGATTGATGTCGCGCGTCCACACGCCTGCGCCCAAGCCATAGAGCGTGTCGTTCGCAATCTCAAGAGCTTCGTCATCGTTCTTGAAGGTGGTCACGGATAGCACAGGTCCGAAGATTTCCTCCTGGAAGATGCGCATCTTGTTGTTGCCCTTGAAGACTGTCGGTTGGATGTAGTAACCGCCAGCGAGATCACCTTCGAGCTTGGCTGCGTTGCCACCGACGAGAAGCTCCGCACCTTCCTTGCGACCGAGGTCGAGGTAGGAGAGGATCTTTTCGTACTGCTGCTTCGATGCCTGTGCGCCCACCTGCGTGGAAGGATCGAACGGGTTGGCCTGCTTAATCGCAGCAACACGCTTGATAGCACGCTCCATGAACTTGTCATAGATTTTTTCGTGGATGAGTGCGCGCGATGGGCAGGTGCAGACTTCGCCCTGATTGAAGGCGAAGAGCACCATGCCTTCAATCGCCTTGTCGATGTAGTCCTCATCGGCATCCATCACATCTTCAAAGAAGATGTTGGGCGATTTGCCACCGAGTTCCAGCGTGAGCGGGATGATGTTTTCCGATGCGTACTGCATGATCATGCGGCCGGTGACCGTTGATCCTGTGAATGCAACTTTGTTGATACGCGGGTTGGTGGCGAGTTCCTTGCCCACTTCGCGACCGAAGCCATTCACCACGTTGAGCACGCCGGCGGGCAGGATGTCGCCAATGAGTTCCATCTGAATGAGGATGGAAACGGGCGTTTGTTCTGCGGGCTTGAGTACGACGCAATTACCTGCAGCGAGCGCCGGAGCCAGTTTCCATGCGGCCATCAGCAGCGGGAAGTTCCATGGGATGATCTGGCCTACAACGCCGAGCGGTTCGTGGAAGTGATACGCGACGGTATCGTGATCGATCTCAGAGATGCCGCCCTGCTGCGCACGGATGGCGCCCGCGAAATAACGGAAGTGGTCGGCGCTGAGCGGCACGTCGGCAGCGGTGGTTTCGCGGAGGGGCTTACCGTTGTCCCATGTTTCCGCTGCGGCAAGCAGGTCTGAATTTTCTTCAATGACCTGTGCGATGCGGATGAGCAGATTGGAGCGTTCCGTTACGGATGTTCTGCCCCATGCGGCCTTTGCCTTGTGGGCGGCATCAAGCGCCTTCTCTACGTCTTTTGCACCGGAACGCGGCACTTCGCACAGGACTTTGCCGGTGACCGGCGTGATGTTTTCAAAGTATTGCCCCTCAACGGGCTCTACCCATGCGCCGCCGATGTAGTTGCCGTAGCGCTTGCGGAACGGTACGGGCGTTGCACCGGAATGCGTGGGGTCCAAGGTGACTTCTGCTGTTGCCATGTGCTGCTCCTTCAGAAGAGACGCGATCAGGGCGTCTTTTTGATGGTGTACATCCTGCTCCTTTCTATTGACGTTTGCCAAGCGCGAACGTTGTTGCGTTTTATAGTCGGATTCCGATATAGTCGGGAACCGACCATGGCACACGCTGAAAACGAAACCGTAACTCCTTTACCTGCCGCCACACTCTACGTCCTGCTTGCGCTGGCGTCAGAGGATCGGCACGGCTACGGAATCATCCAGGAGGTGAGCCGACTTTCGTCGGCCACTTATCGCGTGGGTTCCGGAACGCTTTATGACAATTTGAAGAAATTGCTGCAGCAAGAGTGGGTAGAGGATTACGAGACACAGGAATCCGGCAGCGGTGAAACGCGAAGGATGTATCGCATCACGGACGAAGGCCGTCGCGTATTGGCAGCAGATGTAACGCGCATGAAACGCATTGTGCGTGTGGCTAATCGCATGTTGGCTGACGAGGGTGGCCGAGCATGATGCGGCTTCGTTGTGCACGCCGGGTGTACCAGTTGCTGCTGGCACTGCATCCTGCTGAGTTTCGTGAACGCTTTGCGCAGGAGATGCTGTGGGTGTTTGACCAGAGCGTTGCGGACACGGGCGTGTGCCATGTGCTGGCTGACGGCACGCTGTCGGTGATGAAGCAGTGGGTGGCAAACGATGTGAGTCCGCGCGCGGCTCACGGCATGTTTGGAAGGCTGCCGACGCAATCTCTCAGCCCGCAGCTTCTGGCGCAGGTAACGATATTGGCCACGATTGTTGCGTTGGGATTTTTCAAGTTGCTGACGCAGTCTGTTCCCTTGCCCAAGCCTGCGAAAACCTTTGAAGTGCGACGTGCAGGATGGGGTTTGTGCGAGGCGAGAAGACAGCATCCGGAACGGGTTGCTGTCCCTTGCGAATGATTTTCATCAGCGATGAAGACGAGGTGTTTGCATGATGCTTTCGAAACTTTTTCTGCTTAGCTTGATCGTTCTGGCAGAGCAAGCGCCTGTGCCGCTGTTACATCCTGTTTCGCCTATGCCGAGCTTTTCCGTGGTGAGTGTGCGGCTTAGCAAACCAGACGAGCAAGGCACAAACAGCGGTGTGAACCAGGACAGCTATCACGCCGAACGCACCACCATGAAAGATGTGTTGGCGTATGCGTTTGGCATGGGATACGACCAGGAGTTGGATGGCGGGCCTTCGTGGATGCGCAATGAGCGCTTCGACATCAATGGCAAGTTGGATCCAGAGGAAGCCGCGAGCATTAAGTCGATGAGCCGCGATGATCGCGAAGAGAAGATGCGCCTGATGGTGCAGTCGCTACTGAAGGAACGTTTTCATCTGACGTATCACTTTGAAGCGCGGGAGATGCCGGTGTATCGACTGCAGATTGCGAAAGGCGGACTCAAGTGTCCTCGCGATACGACTTCGCAACCAGCTATTCCTGATCCTTCGAAGCCGCGTTTCCGCTGGTCCGCAGCGCCTGCTCCTCCGCCTCCGCCGCCGGGATGGCACCAGCCTTCGCCTACGGAGTGGAAGAGGATGATGGGATCGTTGCACATGCATACGAAGGGCTGGCCGTGGTGGTTGATTGCAACTTCGTTGAGCCATCAACCGGAGCTGGCAGGCAAGCCGGTGATTGACGATACCGGTTTGGAAGGCGGTTATGAATGCGATCTGCAATGGTCTCAGGAAGGTTCAGAAGGAACGAATCAATACTTCTTTCAGGCGATACAGGACCAGATGGGATTGAAGATGACGCCGTCGCGCGGTCAGGTTGAGGTGCTGGTGGTCGACAGCATTGATCACCCCTCAGAAAACTAAACGCGCACGGTTTAATGCGCGAGGTATTCCTTCGGCGATGCGTTCAGTATTCGCTTGAAGACAGTCGTAAACGCTGCGGGGTTTTCATAGCCAAGGTCTAACGCCGTATTGGTTACGGATGTACCTGATGCGAGCATTGGCAGCGATGCAAGAACGCATGCCTGCTGTCGCCATGCAACGAAGCTTAGACCTGTTTCGCGTCGGAAGATGCGAGTGAAGGTGCGACGGCTGAGATAGAGGGCTGCCGCCCAATCATCAATGTTGTCTTTCGCCGTGGGGTGTTGCATGAATTTGCGGCAGAGGCGCGCGAGGTTCTTGTCCGTTGGCAACGGAAGTGAAAGCGGTAGTTCTGGCAGCGTTCCAATTTCGTATTGAATTAACTGGATCAGTGCGCCGGAGCGACCTTCATGACTGTAACGAACGGGCAATGCTACAGCTTCATCCATGAGACTGCGCATCAGCGGTGACACATCGACCACCTGGCAGTGATCGGGCATGGGCACCAGCGTGTCCGGTTCGAAGTAGAGGCTTTGCATTCTTACTTCACCCTGTGCGCGAAGTTCGTGCCGTACTCCTGCTGGAATCCATAAAGCGCGACGTGCTGGAACAGCCCATGTTCCCTGTGAAGTGGATGCAATCATCATTCCTGTAAGCGGGCAGAACAATTGGCTACGACGATGGCGATGCGGACGAACACGATGCGAGGCGGGATAGGTTCCAGCCAAAGCGAGCACAGGGCGTGTGCGATCCGTGAAGTATTTATCGATGTCGACGCTGAAACGGTGGCCCATTCGCATAGAAATTTGTCCCGGCTCAGGTGGTGGGCCTCTACATCAACATTGTATTGTCCAGACATAAGCTTTGAAACACCAGAGAAAGCAGATGATGCCATGAGCCAGAACTCAAAGGAATCCACCACTGCGTATCGCGTGTTAGGCGCAGCAAGCCTGTGCCACATGCTGAATGACATGCTGCAATCGCTTTTTGTTGCAGCCTATCCGCTGTTCAAAGGGAACTTCAATCTTTCCTTCGGACAGATTGGCACGCTGACGCTGGTGTTTCAGATCACCGCTTCGTTGCTGCAACCCTTTGTGGGCTTCTACACGGATCGCAAGCCGAAACCGTATTCCCTGCCCTTTGGCATGGCGATTTCCATGAGCGGTTTGCTGGTACTTGCATTTGCGACGAACTATGGCATGTTGCTGCTGGGTGGTGCGCTGCTCGGTATTGGTTCGTCCATCTTTCATCCGGAGTCGTCGCGATTGGCGCGACTGGCATCGGGTGGTGCGCACGGCATGGCGCAGTCGGTTTTCCAGGTGGGTGGCAACTTCGGATCGTCGCTTGGACCACTGTTGATTGCTTTTGTCGTGTTGCCGCGCGGGCAAAAGAGCATGGCATGGTTCACGCTGGCGGCGCTGTTCGGCATCATTCTGCTGACAGGCTTAGGGCACTGGTACAAGCTGCACGGACGCGCAATTCAGAAGAAGCATTCCACTGCAACGACGTTAACGTTGAGCCGGAAGAAGGTGGGCGGTGCGCTTGCTGTGCTGGTTGTGCTGACGCTTTCGAAGTACTTCTATCTGGCCAGCATTACGAGCTACTACGTCTTCTACCTGATGCAGCATTTTCATCTGGTGCAGAAGGATGCGCAGTTCTACCTGTTCCTGTTCCTTGCTGCAGTGGCCGCAGGCACGGTGATTGGTGGACCAGTGGGTGACCGCATTGGACGCAAGAAGGTTATCTGGATTTCGATTCTTGGCGTGCTGCCAATGACGCTGCTGTTGCCTTACGTCACATTGCCGGTCACCGTTGTTCTCAGTGTTCTGATTGGACTGGTGTTGGCTTCAGCGTTCTCTGCCATCCTCGTCTACTCACAGGAGCTGATGCCAGGACGCGTTGGCATGGTGTCAGGGTTGTTCTTCGGACTGGCCTTTGGATTGGGTGGCTTGGGCGCTGCGCTGCTGGGCAAGCTGGCTGATCATACGAGCATCGACTACGTATATAAGGTGTGCTCATTCCTGCCAGCGCTCGGATTGCTTACCGGGTTCCTGCCCGATACGAGCAAGAAACACGATGGGGGATCGGCAGAGGCGATTGCTCTGATGAATACCGAAAAACAATCGGCCTGAAGATTCGGTGACGATGTTGAGACGCCACCTTGCAGATATCGCAGGGTGGCGTTCTTCTTTGTGTCAGGGAGCGACGAATCCCAACGAATGCAGGAACGCTATGATCTGCGCGTTGGTTTCCGAGAGGTACGGCTCGTTGCGATAGAACGTGTGGACCTGATCGGGATAGATGTGTAGATCACACCGTGCGCCTGCAGCGTTTAATTTCTGCGCGTAGTCACGCAGCAGGTCGGCATGGATCACTTCATCCTTGCTGCCGCTGAGGATGAGCGTTGGCGGTACGTCTTTGTTGATGTAACTCATGGGCGAAAGCTTCTGATCGTTATGAAACATTGCAGCGGAGTAGTGAATGTCCAGCGCGGGGTTTAACAACACCAGCGCATCCGGTCGCGCAGAGATACGAAGGTCATCGTGGGGGTCATCCCAGCCCGACCCAACTGCAGCATAGGCAGCGTTGTAACCGCCTGCGGAGCTGCCGCCTGCTGCGATCTTGTTTGGATCAAGATGAAGTTCAGCGGCATGTGCGCGAAGCCAGCGCATGGCGCTCTTGGTATCTTCCACGCAGATGCGCGGCTCTTCATGCGGGTTCGGTGGCAGCAAACGATATTGCAACAGGATCGCTACCGCGCCATGTTGCGCGATGGCCTTTGCTTGTTCGTTGTGTACACCTGCAGCGCCGTTGGTCCAGCCTCCGCCGTGCACCAGCAGGACAGCAGGCCGCTTCGCCGCGTAGTCCTTCGCACCCAGGTCTTTCGGCTCAACGATCCACATGCCGAGGTCGCGTCCATCGACAGTCTTATATGTGACGCGATGGCCGATGGGTGGGTCCCATGTCTGCGCTGCGACAGAGAGGTTCAGAGTGGCAAGCAGAATAAACATGCACCAGCGAATCATGAGGTTCTCCACATAGGACGTCGTTACTTGGGTGGCTTGTCTCAAGCTAACGAAGGACAAGCCATATTTCCAGAGATCGAATCTTAAGCCGTTTTATGAGTAACGAGTACCATGTTCTCGAATGCGGAGACGCCCTAATGATGAGGACAGAATTGTTCCGTCTGAACGGAACGGTTGAGCACGATCCTGCGATCGACCGTTGGCTACAGGAACGAGGTGAGCTCGGTGCCATCGCAAGGCAGTGGTTTGAAGTCATGCGAAAGTGCGGCGATGAAGTCAGAGAGGTTCTTCATGATGGTTGCCCGGTGGCGTGTGTGGGTGACGTTCCTTTCTGCTATGTGAATGTCTTCAAGTCCCACGTGAATGTGGGGTTTTATCAGGGCTCGTCGCTGCCCGATCGCGAGGGCTTGTTACAAGGTGCGGGAAAGTTCATGCGACATGTAAAGCTGCAACCCGGAGTGGACGTCGATGCCTCGTCACTGCGAAAGCTGATCGAACGAGCGTATTCCGACGCGAAGGAACTTGTAGAACGCGGATAGGCCATTGGCCGCCTAAATATTCAAATCGAAAATTTCGATGAACCTTGTCGAATTACGAATTCACCGTTCGTCGTAGAGATGGAAGCAGAAAACAGCCCTGCCCGACCCAAACTTATGGAGAAAGACAATGCCACAGTATTTTGTTGCTGGATACCTTCCCGATGACTTCGATCCGTCCACGATGGATCCATCCGTTGGCCCCGCGATCCATGCGCTCAACAAGGAGATGCTGGCTGCGGGTGTCAGAAAATTTGCCTGCGGTCTTGGGGCTACGAAATCGCTACAGAAGCCAACTGACGGCCAGGTAGTAGTCACCGACGGACCATATCTGGAAGCCAAGGAACACATTGGCGGTTTCTGGATTCTGGAATGCGCTGACATGGACGAGGCCGTGGCATGGGCGCGCAAGGGTGTCGCCGTTACGGGAGGACGCGTCGAGGTACGGGAGATCTTCTTCGTTCCCGCGGAGGATTAACACTCCGAGAGAGCAAAAGCAGAAGAGGGACGCTTGCGCGTCCCTCTTCTTATATTTCCGGTTGCGACGTTACTTCGTCATCGGTTCGGTCCAGGGCTTTACTTCGCGGGCCCAGATGTTGCGGAAGCTGATGGGTTCGCTCTTGTCGCCGTGGGCCTGCAGCTTGATGGGCGCCGTGTCGTACGCCTTGTACTGAGGCTGGCCAACGTAGAAGGTTTCGCCCTTGAGTTCGAAGTGGTTCTCCACCAGAACGCCGTTCAGGAAGACGGTGACGTAGGCCGGGGTCTTCACGCTGCCGTCGCTGTTGAAGCGCGGGGCGGTCCACACCACGTCATAGCTGGACCACTCGCCGGGTTTGCGGGCGGCGTTGGCCAGCGGCACAGCCTGCTTGTACACGCTGCCGAGCATGCCGTTGGTGTAGGTGGGGTTGTTGTAGCTGTCCATGATCTGGACTTCGTAGCCGGAATCGCCCTTGCCGGTGGAGGCCAGGAAGAGTCCGCTGTTGCCGCGGCCCTGACCTTCGCCGGTGATGCTGGCGGGAATCTTCCACTCCAGGTGCAGCTGGTAGTCCTTAAAGCGGTGCTTGGTTTCGATGTTGCCCACGCCGCCCTTCTTTACAGTCATGACGCCGTCATGCACTTCCCAGTCGGCGGGGGTAGTGCTGTCTTTGGCGGCTACCCACTGCAGGGTGTCCTTGCCGTCGAAGAGCACGATGGCGTCCGAGGGCGGCTGGCCAACGGTTGCGGCCGGGGTTACGACGGGCGGAACCGGGTGGTAAAACTCGGTATCTTCGTGGGACGGCTTGGGAGCAGCCGTCTGGGCCGTGGCGCTGACGGCCAGAAGAGACGAGGCAGCAAGAAGACTCAGAGCGAAAAAGCGTGCGGGCATCATGGTGCAGCGAAGAATACCGCATCTGGAGCACCGGAGACAGCCAGCCACGCAAAAATGGCGTCCTTACAGCTTTCCACAAACGGCACCCCCAGGAAGATTTGAGGGAGATGTGCTGCCAGGCAGAGCGGAGGCCCGTCTTATATAGGAAGAAAACATTCAGATCGTAGGGTGCCTCCGAATGTTTCTCCGACTCTGATTTACACTGAACCGTAGACATTTCCGGGCCTTTTCCGTCCCAGGTACAGACCGCAGCGCCACTACGCACCAGGCACTGCGGGGAGGTTTTCTTTGCGTCGTCGTTTCCTCTCGTTGTTCATCCTGTTGTTCTTCGCTTTGCCTGTCGGCATTTCACTCTCCGGCTGCGCCAAGGGGACCAGTTCCGCATTTTGTAGCGGCACCATTGGGCCTCGGGTCGGCGATCCGCAGACCATCACCCTGAATCCGACTGTCGGCGGCCTCAGCATGAGCTACGGTCAGACGCAGAACGTGACCACGCCCACTGCCGTGGATTGCAAGAACAATACGGTGACCATCTCGAAGTACACCTATTCCACGGTGGACCCGAATAACGCCTCCAATGTTCCCGTTGCGGACGTAAACCCCACCACCGGCCAGCTTTGCGCCGGAACCTGGAACCGCAACAACCCGGGCGGCGTGGCGGACTACACCTATTGCACCTCCAGCGGAAAGTCCGGCATCGCGGAACTGACTGCTGCTGGCAGCGGCGCAAACAGCAATAAGGTGCTGGTCTATGTTCACCCGCTGATCACGGCGATCACGCTGGGGGCGGCGTCGACGGACTGTACGAATGACCCAGCGACGAACTGCCCGCAATACACGGCTTCCGCTGTGACGACGGCTTCGCCCTACGTTCCGAACACCTGCATCTCGTTCGGTCAGAGCGCTCAGCTGGTCACGCGTTTCTTTGCTGGATCGCAGAACGTTACCTATTCCGCTGGCCACGCGACCTTCACCGCGCAGACCGCTGGTCTGCTGACCTTTGAAGACACCAGCGGTGTGGCGACGGCAGTGCTTCCCGGAACGACGATTGTGACCGCGAACATTGCGCAGTCCACCTCGACAGCCGGTCTGATGTCTGTTTGCCCGCCGAAGACCATCACCATCAGCACGGCGAACGCCTCCAATGGCAACGTGGTCATCAACCCGAACACCACGGAACCGCTGACGGCCGTTGTGAAGGACGTGAACGGCGTTACCCTGACGGGCCTGACCCTGACGGTGACTTCGACGAACCCGGTTGCCGTTCCGGCATCGTCCTCGTCGATTGCCCCGGTATTCCCTGGCGTCGCAGCCATCAACGCATTCTGCCTTCCGCCGAGCTGCAACCCCGCGCCCTACGGCAACGTGGGTCTGCTGGGTACAGGCAAGCCGGTGGCTTCCAACACGATCACTTCCACCACGCCGGGCAGCAACAGCACCCGTCTCTGGGTGGGCAGCACCGACTCGCAGTACCTGGTGCCGATCGATCTGACGACCAGCGTCATTCCTTCACCCATCAAGCTGCCTTACACACCGACGTCCATGATCATGGCTCAGAACGGTACGACGATCTTCATGGGATCGGACCAGGCGCTGATGACGTTCGGAACCAGCAACAACACGCTTACGGCTTCGTACCCGTCCATTCAAGGCTCGCTGCTGACCGTGTCCCCGGATAGCGCGACCGCTGTTATTTCCGATAGCAGCCGCAAGGTCATCTCGGTCTTCAACAGTGCCACACCGGCCATTGTCACCACCTACAACGGTGTGGGCACGCGCGCGGCATACACTCCGGATGGTTCCACGCTTTACGTTCTGACCACGGACAACCATCTGCTGGTTTACTCCACCTTCACCAGCTGGCAGGACTATGACCTGTCCGCAGGCGGTGCTACCGACGTGGCCGTTGCGATCCCATCAGTGGGTGCGTTTGTCACCGGTAATACGGCAGTCAATGCGCGTTCGTACTGCGCAAACAGCACTGGCACCTCCACCATCTTCTATCCGCAGGCAGGAAACCTGACGGTCTCCGCGGCTGTAAGCGATCGTGCGGTTACCACGAACGATGGCAAGCATCTGCTGGATGTTCGTCTGGCGACCTCTGGTGGAACGCCGGTCGTAAACGACATCACCTTCCCAACCTCCACTGCGAACGATGGCGCCAACGGAACGCGTACCTTCACCGGTGTGTTGCCCACAGGCGACTGCCCCGAAGCTGGAGTTGCACCTGTATTTGGCATGGCGGCGAACACCTCGGCATCGACCAGCGTGAATAGCACCTCGGTCACAGGAATCTATCCCACGACGGATTCCACCCAGGCATTCACCACATACCTGCCGGTGAGCGGAGCCACTTCGAACGGCACCAAACTGCCGGTCTACACACCAAGCACCGGCGCTGTGACCTCGGTCACTCTGGCGAACGGAGCTACTGCTCCCGTAGTCGGCGTGTTCTCGTCAGACAACAAGTTCTTCTTCACGGGCACGGCTGGCGACAACCAGGTGCATCAGATCACGCGTTCCACGCTGACCGATTCCACCCAGTTGAATCCGAAGCTGCCCAGCCTGACGACGACCGGCGGCACTGCGGTTCCGAACCTGCTGGTACAGTACCCACGTTCGGTCACCAACAACTAACCGGAATAACAGACAAAGAGAAAGGCCGCCAAGCATGACGGCCTTTCTCTTTGTCTTTAACGAATCAGGATGACTTGCTCCGACTTCAGTACATCAGGAGTAGCGTTCTTCCATGACCGAACGCGAGACCGCATCCAGTACTCCGTTCAGGAAGGTGATGCTCTCCGGCGCGGCGTACTTACGTCCGATTTCCAGCGCCTCATTGATGATGATGGGGTGCGGCGTTCCCTTAAAGGCGATCATCTCTGCGATCGCGGTGCGCAGCAGGTTGCGATCCACCACGGCCATGCGATGCACGCGCCAGTTCTGCGAGTGCTTATCGATCAGGTCGTCAATCTCATTGCTGCGTTCCATCGCCACGCGGAAGAGGTCTTCCGCAAAGCTCTGTGTTTCCAGATCGACGGTTTGATTTCCCTCATCGTCCTGACGGCTCTTCCAGAACACGCGACGCACTTCCACAGCGGTCTGCTTGCCCAGGTCCGATTGATACAGCATCTGCATGGCAAGTTCGCGAGCTTTTCTACGTTGTCCCATTACTTTTGAAATCCTTCCGAGGCACGGTCGACGTCGACCTGTGCCAGCTTTCCTGCGGCCACACCGCTGCCTTCATGTTTACCGGCAGCCGCATGACCAATCTTGCGAGCGATGCTGACCATCTCAATGGCCGCAACCGCTGCTTCAAATCCCTTGTTGCCCGCCTTGATGCCAGCGCGGTTCAGAGCCTGTTCCAGCGTTTCGCAGGTGAGTACGCCGAAGGCATGCGGCACTCCGGTGTCCTGCTGCGATTGGCCGATGCCGCGAGCGGCTTCGTTGTAAATCGCCTCGTAGTGCGCCGTTTCACCGCGCAGCAAGCAGCCCAGCGTGATGATGGCGTCAAACTTGCGCTTGCCGTTGTCGTCACGAAGATCCGCCAACATGCGTGCGGCAGCCGGAATCTCCCACGCTCCTGGGGCGCGGACAATCTGCACGTCGTCGAGTCTGCCACCACTGCGAACAATCGCATCCAGCGAGCCCTGCAGCAAACGGTCTGTGATGACGGCGTTCCAACGCGCGACGACGATACCAAACTTCATGCCTGCTGCCGACAGATCGCCTTCGATAGCGATGGGGCGTCCTGCCAGAACGTCTTCGCGCTCCCAGAAGCCGAAGACAAGGCCATCGCCAAGATCGACCGTGAACAGGCGCGATTTCCAATGTGTTTCTGCAACACCCGACAGGCGTCCGCCGATATCTTCCGTGCGCAACTCCGCGCTGAGCCAGCGCTTTACGATGCCGTGGACAATGTCGAGCTGCGTGCATTCAATCAGCAGCTCCGGTACGGCAGGCAGTCGGCCGGTGACGAACTCCGCGTTTCCGAGAGGCGCGAGGAAGCTGACGCCGCGGCCTGTGCCGTCGTCCCATCCCTTGCCCGGTTCGAAGCCAAGCTCCGAAAAAAGCGTGCCGAGCCGTTCCCACGCCGCCGCCGAACCCACTGGCTTCACTACGGTCAAACCCTTGATCATTCTTTGATTGTAGAAGAGCGGTAGCATCTATTCATGGCACGTACGGAATCGAACACCGAACTTACCCTGGGCGCGGTTTGCCCGGCGTTTGAACTGGAATGCGTTCTCTGCGATAAAGCGCTGGGACGCGACGATATTTACGCCGGACCGGACGATCCGTACAACCGAAAAGGCCTCCTGGTGGCGTTCGTCTCGGTCCACTGCCCGTTCGTGAAGCACATGGAAGTGGCCTTCACTGCGCTGGCCAAGAAATACGCCGGGGAAATTGCCACCGTGTGCATCTGCTCGAACGATGAGATTGCCTTCCCGGAGGACGGCCCCGAAGGGATGCGCGAGCAAGGAAAGCGGCTTGGATGGGACAAAGGCACCGACATCTGCACGATTCCCTATTTGCAAGACAGCTCTCAGGAGACAGCCCGGGAATTTCACGCGGCTTGCACGCCGGATCTGTATTTATTCGATCAGGATCGGAAGCTGGTGTATCACGCGCAGTTTGACCGCACTCGACCCTACCGCGAGAGCGACGGCAAGGCGGGTGTGGAACGGCACCCGGAAATCCATCAGGCTGCCCATGGAGCAGATCTGGAAGAAGCGATTAAGAACCTGATTGCTGGGAATGCGCCTCTGGAACATCAGGTGCCAAGCCTGGGTTGCAACATCAAGTGGAAGTGAGATCGTCAGCTTCGAAGTAAGGGAGTGCTTCGGAATGCGCAGAGCAGTTTTCTCGCAGCTTATGTGGATTGCATTCGCTGGTTCGCAAGCCTTTAGCCAGTCGAGCGTTCTTGGAACTTCATCGGACTATCACCCGACCATGACCTTCGATGTCGCTTCGATTCGTGAATCGAAAGTGGGCAACGAGATTGTCCACACAGGCTCTTCTCCGCTTCATGCGAGCACGTTTCGCATGCAGAACATCAACCTGTCCAATCTGGTAACTCTGGCCTATGGTGTGCAGTATTACCAGCTATCCGGAGCTCCCAGTTGGGATTTTGAGACGCTGTACACCGTCGAGGCGAAATCCGACGATGCAGCCGATGCGAAACTCGCACACCTTAGCGACCATGATGCGCGGTTAGAAAAACAGCACATGTTGCAGGTGTTGCTGGCGGATCGATTTCATCTCCAGGTGCATTGGGAAAGCCGCCAAATTCCTGTTTATGACCTGGTGATCTCAAAGCCTGGATTGCTTAAAGAGACGAGTGATGATTCTCCGCAAATAAACGGGGCTAACGGAAAGGCCTACCCACCTCTCTATCAGCGTGGCAGCAGTATGACCGGGTTCGAACTGGTGGGACATGGAGCCACGATGGCAATGCTTTGCGACACGCTGAATAGCCAATTTGGACGTCCTGTGGTGAATCAAACAGGACTATCCGGAAAGTACGATTTTGTGCTGCCTTACCTGGGACGCTTCGATGCGGATCGAAAGTCCGACGATACGAATCCGGTGCCAACGCTTGACCACAGCCTGCAAGAGAAGCTTGGGCTTCGTGTAAAGGCATCTCGCGGAGACATTCCCGTTGTTGTGATCGACCAAGTCGATCAACATCCCCCGGAGAATTAAAGAATCCGCTTTCTCTCAAGAATAGAAAGGCCCCACGATTTTCCGTGGGGCCTTTCGTTACTGGATTACCCAACTTCAGACTACGGGTTGCTAGGTGTCTGAGGTGTGCCTGCCGAGGGAACAAGCGGGGCAAGGAGGAAGTCCTTACCGATCACCGTGCCGTTACCCAAAACGCGGTTGTAGCCCTTTGACGTGGTGGAATACAGGCCGTTGAAGCCGGGGATGCCCTGACGATAGACCTTCGTCAGGCCGAGGCTCTGCAATGCGGCCAGCGCGTAGATGTAGTAGTTCTCATTGCCAATGCGGCGGCCGTAGCGCTGCACTGCGAGAGCAGTCAGTCCAGCGAAGTCAGGAGCGGAAGCGCTGGTGCCAATCACGGAGTAGTTAAAGCCGCCAATGGTGACGATGTCAGAGCTGTCATCCGCATTGCAGGTGATCGCTCCCTGTGGGCAGCCGCCCATATGCAGCGATACGTCCGGCACAGTGCGATACTTTGCGTTGCCGGTGTTCACAAGAGCCTGATAGAGCGGCTTGCGGAAGTACACACTGTCGCCACCGCCCGAGCCCCAGTACTGGCCGGTGGACGATGTTCCGTAGAAGATGTCGCCTTCCAGCGGATCAGCGTAAGCCTGCTCGCGGACGTAGATGGAGTTCAGATCGGTCGACGAAGTCTGCGTCGTTACGAGGTTCGTTCCACCCACGCCAACAACATGAGGACTGGAAGCCGGGAAGCTGACAGCCGCAATGGCAGGTCCGCAATCTGCAACGCCGTCAAAGCAGGCTGGCGGAAACGCCGTCAGTGCACCTGCGTCGCCAGAGCTGGCAATGAAGGTAATGCCCTGAGCAGTTCCCTGCGCAATCAGGTCATTCTCTTCCTTCAGCAGGTAGCTGAAGTCCGTGCCATCGTTGTACTCCGCCTTGTAGAAGATTTCCGGCGAACCGAACGACATGCTCACCACGTCAGCCTTGTTGTCGTTCACAATCTGCGACAGGCCGGCCATGATGCTGTCATCGGACAGGTCAGGCATGTTGTAAAGGATCAGCTTCGCCTGCGGCGCCATGCCGCCGGACTGCTGCAGATCAAGATGCGTTTCCGTGGAACCGACGGGATCATACGGCGCACCACCGTTGATCTGCACCGTGGAGATCTTCGGCGTGGCGATCTTCTCATGGGTGAAATAGGCGTTCACATCGGTCGGGTTGTAATCGCCCGTCATCAGGATGCCAATGGTCACGCCCTTGCCGGTGTATGCGGTGTACGACGGCCAGTTATAAGCCTGCTTCAGATCGGTGAACCAGTAAGGTCCAGCGGTGCTGTAACGATTCTGCGGGTTTGCTGCAGGTGCGGTGTGCACATAGGAACGCGCGCGCACAAAACCTGAGAGGCCAGAAACGATAGCACCGCTCTGTGAGAGAGCACCGGTGAGTGTCGGAGCCTGCGATGCCATCACGGTCTTACGGCCATTGTGGAATGCTCCATCATGCAGCGTTGTGCGCAGAGCCGCTTCCACTGCGGAAGCCTTGCCACTGCAATGCAAACGCTGAGGGCCAGCAATAGTCACATCGATTCCCTGCGCTGCCAGTTGCGCAAGAACCGCCTGCAGCAACGAGGTGGAGGGCATGTACTTTGCCTTGAACTGATCCGGCGTCATCCACTTCTGGTAGCGCGAAGAAGTCGAGTCGTGCAGCGCGGCGATGTCGTTATCAAGTGCATCGCGGTTCTGCAGCGGCAGATAGATATTGAAACCTACCTGTTCAGAAGAAGGAGAGCGGCCTTTGTCCACGGCCTTTTCCGCAGCAAAGGCACTGGTGACGGTGAGTGCGATGGTCGCGGCGGCGATATAGCGGCAAGTTCTTGCAGTGTTCACGTACGGTCCTCCGGGAGGCAAGAGAAGAAAGCGGTACGCAGCCAGAGCAATGTCCGCTCCGTGATGCGCAACGGGGATATGGGTGCCTGAGAGCGTCGCATGCACCATATGGCAGTGCAACGCACAAGAGGCTTAAGCCCTATGACTCGATGAAAAAGGCGCAGCATTCCAGCTGCGCCTTTTCACGATGAATTGATCTATGCCTTTAGCTTCATGGCATCCGGGTCCCAATGAACAACGGTTCCCTTGTCCATGCTGAGCAGGCTCAGCAGAGCCGCACCTGCTGCGCGATAGCCGAAGACCGCATTTTCCGTGGGCTGCTGACGCGAACGCATGCAGCCAAAGAATGTGCGGAAGTGATCGGCCGTATCGTCGTAGCCAGTGGGAGCCATGTAGCGCTCCACGCTCGTAGCATTCAGCGCCGCACGAGCAGCAGCATCTTCTGCCTGCTTCATCGCATAGTCAGCCTTCAGGCGAGCCTGCATTTCGTTGGTGAATGAACCAATGCTGTAGCCCGGTCCCTTTTCGCGAGGCACCTTGTTTACGATGACTCCGCGGCTGGTGATCTCCATGCTGCCTTCGGTACCAACGAAGGTGAAGCCTTCGCTCTCTTCGCCGCCATCGACGAAGTTCACGCGCAGCTCCAGGTTCCAATCGCCGTAGTCATACAGGCCCAGCAGAACATCGGGAACGTCACGGCCATCCTTCCAGTAACGCAGACCGCCCGTGGCATAAGCGCGCGTGGGGCCATTCGTGCCGGTGATGAAGTGCGTACCGCTAAACAGGTGGACAAACAGATCGCCTGCAACGCCAGTGCCGTAATCCTTGTACTTGCGCCACTGGAAGAAGCGTTCCGGATCCCATGCGTGCTTGGGCGCTGCGCCCTGGAAGCGAGGCCAATCGCAGGTCTGTTCATTGGCATCCAGCGGCACGGTGTATTCCCATGCACCCTGCGCGGAGTTGCGATCCCAATGTCCCTGCACCAGGTTCAGCTTGCCGATGGCGCCAGCGGCCAGCAGTTCCTTCGCCTTGATGTAAATCATCGACGACACGCGCTGCGATCCGATCTGGATCACTCGGTTGTACTTCTTCGCCGCTTCGATCATCAGCGGGCCGTCCGCGTACTCATGAATCATCGGCTTTTCGCAGTAGACGTCCTTGCCTGCTGCCATGGCATCAATGGCAACCTTGCGGTGCCAGTGGTCCGGTGTGCCGATGATCACAGCGTCAATGTCGCTGCGTTTCAGAATTTCGTTGTAATCCTTGGTCGTCTGCAGGTCGTTGCCCCACAGCTCCTTGGAATGAGCCAGGCGGCCGTCGTAGCAATCCGCCACGGCCAGCAGTTTCACGTTCGGCAGCGTGAGCGCAGATTTCGTGATCGACTGACCGCGTCCGCC
Source organism: Terriglobus roseus (assembly GCF_900102185.1). Taxonomy (NCBI): domain Bacteria; kingdom Pseudomonadati; phylum Acidobacteriota; class Terriglobia; order Terriglobales; family Acidobacteriaceae; genus Terriglobus; species Terriglobus roseus. The sequence goes on from NZ_LT629690.1 coordinate 3,012,463, forward strand.
CGCACCAATCAGGGCAACGTGGATCTGGTCGTTTGGTCCCAGGCGGCGTTCCTGGCCAAAGGCCTTCAACAGGGGAATCTGTGTTCCCGCAGCGGCAAGGCCGGCGTTCCGCAGAAATGAACGGCGATTCAATGACATGCTTTGTATCCCTCCAGCAGCACCCGTCATCGTAAGCGATGCGCATATCATCTGCCCAACCGGACCGACGAAAATGCTGCACTGACAGGTGAAATCCAATACAGTATGGGGTACGTTTCCTCTTTAACTCAAACTGATCCCGAAGGACCGCGCATGAAGTTCCCCACCTATTCTGCGATTGCCGCCGTTGCCGTATTCGGCCTTGGCATGACCGCCAACGCCCAGCAGATGTCTCTCGCTCTGGATGGGCAGGAGGCTTCCATCACCGTTCCGAAGGCCGCGGTCTCCATGGACCTGTCCGCCATCGACAAGACGGCCGATCCCTGCACGGACTTTTACGCCTACGCCTGCGGCAACTGGCGCAAGGATCATCCCATCCCGGCAGACAAGGTACGTTACGGTCGCTTCGACGAGCTGCAGGAGCGCAACGTATATACCGTCTACGCGCTGCTGAAAGACGCTGCTGCGAGCCCGAAGAATCCGCTGCAGACCAAGTACGGCAACTTCTTCGCCGCCTGCATGAACGACGATCTGGCAGAGACGCTGGGCGCGAAACCGATTCAGCCCGTGCTGGCAAAGATTGATGGTTGGAACGACAAGAAGCAGTTGGCAAAGCTGGTGGGCACGCTGGAAGACGTTTACGGCACATCGCTGTTTTACGGCTTCGGCTCGCAACAGGACCAGAAGGACAGCAGCAAACAGATTCCGGGACTGTTCCAGGGCGGTATATCGCTGCCCGATCGTGACTACTATCTGCAGGACGATGAGCGCATGGTTACCTTGCGCAAGCAGTATGTCGAGCACGTAACGAAGATGTTCGTCCTCGCGGGCGACTCACCGGAGAAGGCTGCAACAGAAGCTCAAGCCGTGTTGAAGATTGAAACGGCACTGGCGCAGGCTTCCATGCCACGTGTTGAACTCCGCGATCCCGCAAAGCGTTATCACCCGCAGCCGATCACTGAACTGCAGGGCTACACACCGAACTTCCAGTGGAGCGATTACTTCACTGCCATCAAGACGCCGGTGACAAACCTGAACGTTGGCACTCCGGACTTCTTCAAGGGATTCAATGAACAGATTGCATCGTCCAGCACGGACGACCTGAAGAGCTACATGCGCTGGCATGTGATTCACAGCTCGGCAGGCGCGTTGAGCAAGGCGTTTGATCAGGAGAACTTCCGCTTCTTCGCGCAGACACTGCAGGGCCAGAAGGAACAGGCTCCCCGCTGGAAGCGTTGCACGCAGCAGACCGATGCCGCATTGGGCGAAGCTGTGGGCGCGGATTGGGTAGCAAAGTACTTCACGCCGGAAGCAAAGAAGAACATGCAGGAGCTGGTGCACCAGCTTGAAGCCGCGCTGGGCGAAGACATCAAGAACCTGGACTGGATGAGCGCTACCACCAAGCAGGAGGCCTTGAAGAAGCTGTCGGCTTTCCGCGACAAGATTGGCTATCCCGAAGTCTGGCGCGATTACAGCAAGCTGGAAGTGAAGCGCGATGATCGTCTGGGCAATCTGCAGCGCGTCGATATTTTTACGGATCGCCGCGATCTGAACAAGATTGGCAAGCCGGTGAACGAGAAGGAATGGGGCATGACACCGCCCACCGTGAACGCCTATTACAGCCCGGCGATGAACGACATCAATTTCCCTGCTGGCATTCTGCAGCCGCCGTTCTACGACCTGAAGATTGATCCCGCAGTGAACTACGGCGCCATCGGCGTGGTGATTGGCCACGAGATGACACACGGCTTCGACGATCAGGGCAGCAAGTTCGATCCGCAAGGCAACGTACGTTCCTGGTGGACGGATGCTGACAAGGCCGAGTTCGACAAGCGCACTCAGTGCGAAGTGGACGAATACGGATCGTTTGAGCCGGTTCCGGGCACCAAGCTGAATGGCAAGCTGACGCTGGGTGAAAACACCGCAGACAACGGCGGCTTGCAGGTGGCCTACATGGCCATGCAGAAAGAACTGGACAAGCTGGGACCAGATTCACGCAAGCCCATTGACGGTTACACACCGGAGCAGCGCTTCTACCTGGGCTATGCGCAGGTGTGGTGTGAGAACACTCGCGACGAAGCTGCACGCGTTCGCGCGAAGACCGATCCGCACTCGCCCGGCCGCTTCCGTACGAACGGTGGCGTGCAGAACCAGGCGAACTTTGCGAAGGCGTTCTCCTGCAAGCAGGGACAGCCCATGGCTCCGGTGAATGCCTGCCGCGTCTGGTAAACGAACACGTACTCCATGAAAGAAGGGCGCGGCTCACGTGGTCGCGCTCTTCTTTTTCTGAGGAAAACATTTCCTTTTCTACGTTCGGGTTGAGGGCTAACCTTTGCCACAAATCGCCGTCTACTCGGCACAGTAATAAGAAGCGGTAAAGGATCTGGCAGCAGCGGTGGCGGAAATCCCTCGCGGCGCATACAATCAACAGAGCATTTTCACTTCCCAGGCGAACGTGTGTCTTGCCGGTGGCATGTGTCCGGGGCCGCCCATGGGAATCGAAGGAAACACATGAAGTTGAGTGGAATCGGCCGGAACGTTCTGGCCTGTGCGGCAACAGTAGGTCTCTCCCTGGGAATCACCTCGTGCGGCAGCTATACGGTTGGCTACCTGTGGGTAATGGAAGGCCAAACGAGCAGCAATAGCGCCGCGGGCACCATTACCGGCTACAAGATTGATAACTACTCCGGCAACTTGACGGAGATGGTGCATTCGCCCTTCCCGGCAGGCGGCAACAACCCGGTCATGGGAGTTGTGAAGCCCGGCGGACGCTACCTGTATGTTCTGAACCAGGGCGACGCGAACAATTCCGTATCGCAGTTCAGCGTGGGCGGCGACGGTGTGCTCACCTTCCAGCAGGCATTTGCCAGCCAGGGCGGAACCCCCGTCTGGATGGATATCAGCACCGGCGGTGACTATCTGTATGTTCTGGACCAGGTGTCCCCGGACAGCAAGACCACCTGCGCCTCTGCCACTGGCATGCTGACCGCTGCTTGCGGCTCCATCACAGTTTTTGCGATTGACGCCGACACGGGCCGTCTGTCGCTGGTACAGAACCAGTCCGTTAAGAACAACGGCACGTATCTGACCTACACCTCCACGGGCCCGCAGCCCACCCGCATCAAGGCCACCTCGTCCGCTTCGGTCATCGTTGTAAACGGCGACCAGACTGTGACCTCGCTCACGGTAGGCACCGGCGGCCAGTTGACGGTGAACGCGAACTCCACGCAGGTGATTGATCAGACACAGACGATCAACATCACCTCCATGACGCAGGGCGGAAGCTACCTGTACCTGACGGATGCCGCGAACAACCGCATCCTGCAGTACACAATCTCCAGCGCAGGCGTTCTGCAGCCGGTAACTGGTGGCCAGGTGGCCAACTTCGTCAGCGGCGCGACCCCGGTCTGGACCCTGACGGATTCCGCCAACAAGTGGCTGTATGTTCTGAACCAGAACAACACCTCCACCTCCACGTCCAAGAGCTCCATCGGCGCGTACCAGATTCTGAGCACCGGCCAGCTGCAGCAGCAGGGTGGCCAGTTGAACCCGTATTCTGTAGGCTCCGGTCCGGTTTGCATGGTGGAAGACCCCTCCAAGCAGTGGGTGTACACCTCCAACCAGGATGGAACGGTGACGGGTTACCACATCGATCACAATCAGGGCACGCTGCAGGTTCTGCAGCACGGGTCCACCTTCCAGGCAACGGGACGTCCGGCCTGCCTGGTCGTCAGCGGCATCACGAGCTAGCACGGGAATATGCGGGATGGTCGCAAGGCCATCCCGCAACCGGCAACACGATTTGAGGAAATGCAACGCATGAAGTTCAACCAGATCAGCCGTTTCGGCGCCGCTTCCGTTCTCTCGCTGGCAGCCTGCCTCGGCCTTACCGCCTGCTCACGCGACTACACGGTCGGCTTTCTCTATGTGACCTCGTCCAAAGCCAGCACGACGACCAACCAGAACGGCGTACTGAATGAGTTCGGCATCGACTACCAGACCGGATCGCTGATCCGCCTGGCGTCGTCCGGCCAGGACACCGGCGGCCGCAACCCTGTGGCGCTGGCTATCACTTCTAACCAGAAGACCGTTTTCGTGGTGAACAAGGACGATAGCAACATCGTCAACTTCGCCATTGGTACGGATGGCAAGCTGTACGCACAGAAAACAGTCACTGTGGCGGGTTCATTCCCCACGGCGCTGGCCATCTCTGGCGACAGCAAGTTCCTGTACGTGACCTTCACCTACCAGCCTGGCTACACCACTGCGAACCCTGGCCCTGGCGGCGTGGAAGTCTTCCCGCTCTCCACGGATAGCAGCACCGGTATCGTCTCGCTGGGAACGCCGCTCTCCAACGGCGGCCTGAACTACTTCCCCGTCGGCTTCAGCCCGGCTGGCATCGCCGTTACGAGCAACGTGAATAACAACACGCCAAGCTCCATCAACGGCACCGACTGCACCGACACCAGCTGCTCGTCGTACGTCTACGTCATCGACCAGGACGGCAACACGACGAACAACCTGCTGGCATACCGTCGCACACTCAGCTCGGGTGTGATCACTGCCATCGGTCAGACCACGATCGCTCCTGGAACGGGCACCTCCACCGGTTACAATTCCGGCGTTCTGGCATCGGCCATCGCAGCTGTTCCGCTTGGCAACCGCCTGTACATCACGGACAAGAGCGCGAACCAGATCATCGGTTACACGATCCCGTCCAGCGGTGTTCCGCAGGCCATTCTGTCCGGTCCGTTCGCTACGCAGTCGCAGCCTGTGGGTCTTACGATTGATCCGCGTGGCCAGTTCCTGTACACCGCGAACTACAACTCCAACACTGTGGGCGCTTATGCGATCGCCAGCAACACCGGCGCTCTTTCCGCCACCAGCACTGGTGCTCAGTCCACCGGTGGTGTAGGACCGACCTGCGTGACCATTGAAAACGCGCTCGGCATCTACCTGTACACGTCGAACTTCCTGGACAACACCGTAGGCGGCCTGCAGTTGAAGCCCGCAACCGGTGAACTGGTGAAGATCCGCAACACGCCGTTCCCGGCATCATCGGGCCCCTCGTGCGCAGCGGCTGTCGCCAACGGAACCCACTCGACACAGCTAGTCACACAGTAAGCAACAAACCAGAACAGACGAAAGGGATGCGATCAACTCGCATCCCTTTCGCTTTTGGTCCTCAATTCCCTTCTCAGGTGGCTCGTCTACATCCATTTACTTTGTGGGTGGATTTGCATCAAGATCGATCTGATGGAGGACGCCTCCCACACCATCAAGGCTCGGATACCACTTAGGATCGCGGCCTTCGGGCGTCATGTCGAACATGGTCCACAGCGTATCTGGATCGGGCGCGCCACGTGGATCCTGTTCCGGGTCGTTCATCTCCATGCTCATCTCCGGAGCCCAGAAGTGATAGATACGCCCATTGCGACGAGCAAAGACGTTCATGCCAGGTACGTCAGCGTCCTCGGGTGAAACGTAGGTTCGCGTGTAAGCGCCATCGGAATCGGAATAAAGCTTCAGGAACTTCCAGCCTCGCTCTTTCTTCCAGTCCTCAAGCCGTTCGATGGGTGAACGCGCGAAGACAGCGAGAGAGGCCTTCTGCATGAAGTTGCGCGCTGCCGCTTCCCATGACGACAGCATCGACGTGCACATGGGACAGGGGCGCTTACGCTGCGGGCCATACATGTAGCTGTAGACCAGAAGTGTGTCCTTATCGCCAAAGAGGCTGGAGAACTTCACCGGTCCATTGGGTCCGACGATGGTGAAGTCTTCCGGGATTTCGCCACCCATCGGCAGGGCACGGCGCTTTTCCGCAACCTCGGCGATGTGACGACGGAGTTCGATTTCTTCAGCCAGAAGTTTATTGCGAGCTTCGCGGTATGCGGGGGATTCGTTGGGGTGATGGGCCTTGTTCTTTGCGGCAAGTTCGGTAGCTGGAGTCAACGACATAAGGTGCGTCTCCTGAATGTGGACATTGTACACATTGCTATGTACGAAGGTCCTTTCAGAAAATACGAGGACGTTCATTGCCGCGAAACGTCGCCGATTTCTTCCACTACATCAAACAGTGTTTTCAGGCAGTTGTTTCTGGACAATTGCGTTGCAAAATCAGCGACACCACAATCGTGACTGCAAGGATCGCAAAGATGACCACAAGCGATACCAGCGGAGTGACTTCATACCACGGCGCGGCTAGCATCTTGGCTGCGGCGAAGGCCAGCACAGCCGCGAGTCCAAAGTGCAGATAGGCTAGTTTTTCAAGCGCGTGCGTGAGCACGAAGAACAGGCTGCGCAGTCCCATCACCGCGAGAATGTTCGACGTGTACGCGATGAAGGTGTGCCGTGTAATCGAAAGCACCGCGGGAATGGAATCAAGCGCAAACACGAAGTCTGCAAATGCAATGCCAACCAACGCTAAAGCAAGCACCGTGGGAATGCGTCGACCATTCTCGACAGCCGTGAAGGAATCCTGCGAGAGCGAAATGGGCTGGCGCTTCTCCAGCCACATCTGCCACTTCGGTTTCTTGGGATGTACGTGATCTTCCGGCATCACCAAACGCACTGCTGCGATAAGCAGAACAACCGCGAAGATGTATGTGACCCAATCAAACTTCTCCAGGATCACCACGCCAGCAAAGATGAATCCTGCGCGCATGACCACTGCGCCGAGAATGCCGAAAAAAAGGACACGGCGCTGTTTATCCGGCACAATGCGGAAGCTTTTGAAGATCAGCAGGAAGACAAAGAGGTTGTCGATGGAGAGCGATTCTTCCAGCGCATACCCTGCAAGAAATTCCTGCCCCAACTGCGGATGGAGTCGCAGATAGACATACGCTCCGAAGCCCGCCGCGCCCAGTATCCATAGGGCTGTCGCGGCATAGGAACGCTTGGGTGCGCTCTCTGGGGTCGTCTTATGCAGAAGCAGAACTTCCAGCGCCAACAAAATTAAGAGCAGGGCGTGGAAGACAATCCAGTCAATGGGCTGGGCGTTGGGCATCGGTCACATTTGATGGTAATGCTTTTGGAGGCAAGTCAACGAGATAGCCTCTCAATCACGCAAGAGAAAACCCCGTTCGATGTCATGAACGGGGTCGATCTTTTGATGGAAGAAGACTACTTACCTTCGGTCAGTTCTTTCTTCTTTGGCGCCACAACAAAGGCCACGCCAATACTGAGCGCGTAAAGCACAAGCATGGGTGATGCGAAGAGCGTCATGCTGAGCGCATCGGGCAGCGGACAGATAATGGCCGCGATGACGAAGATGATCAGGATGGCGTAACGCGCGTGGCGAATGAGGAACTTGCCATCAACGATGCCGAAGATCGCCAGGAAGAAGATCACGATCGGCAGTTCAAATGTGATGCCCAGGCCAAAGATGATCGACAGGAAGAAGCTGTTGTAATCCTCAATCGTGATGATGGGGAGGAAGCGATGGCCGAAGTCGCCGATGAGAATCTTCAGCGCCGAAGGCAGTACCCAGTGATAGCCGAACCATGCGCCGCCAAAGAACAACGTAACGGTGGCCAGCATGAACGGGATCACATATTTCTTTTCGTTCTGATACATGCCCGGCGAGATAAACAGCCAGAGCTGATACAGAATGTACGGCGCTGCGATGATCGCTCCACCATAGAGCGAAGTCTTCAGATACAGGTTAAGCGGATCTGTGGGATGCGTGTAGTGCAGCTTATAGTTCAGCGAGTCGATCGGGAACGTGACGATGCTGAACAACTTCTCGTGGAAGATGTAGGCGATGGCGAAACAGATCAGCAATGCAACGACGGAGTGGATGAGACGGGAGCGCAACTCAGTGAGGTGCTCCATCAGGCTCATGCCGGGGAGTTCGGCGCGTTCGTGTACAGCTTCGCGTGCTTTTTCGATAACGTCTGGCATTCCGTCTTTCTTACGTATCAGTCGTTGAGTCGGTGGGCGGCTTCAGTGTCGGCCGGAACAAGTTCATGAATCTCTTCGCGGGGTTCTTCGCTGCTGATGCCAGCCTCGGAGGTGATCTCCTGATGCTCGGTATGCTCGGCTGCAGCGAAGTCCGGCGTGGGATAGCTGCCCGCTTCTGTCGGAAGTCCGGTGGAGGGTGGCATCATCTTCAGTGACCCAGCCTCAGCAATGGGCGTAGCTTCTGCGGCAGCAACTTCCGTGCCTTCGGCAACCGTTTCGCCGGCAGGTGTCTCAGAGACAGGGCCAGCAAGCGCGGCCACCTTTGCCTCGTGTTCCTTCTGCTCTTCCACGCGCAGTTCATCTTCCATCTGCATGCGGAATTCGTTGGAGGCGCGGCGGAACTCAGCCATCAGTTTGCCAAGCTGGCGCGCCAGTTTGGGCAGGTTCTTCGGACCCACCAGAATGAGGGCCAGAATGAAGATGACAACGGAGTCCTGAAAGCTGGGCATCGTGACTGTAAGGATAACAAGATGGAAGCGCTGCGGGATACGCGGCGATGACGGTTTACTGCAGTTTGTCGCCGCGGGTGAAGCGTTCATCCAGCGGTTTGCGCTCATCCCACCCGGCTTCGGCTGCGTGCCACTGGGTAATGTTCTTCTCGCCCTGCAGCCAGCACAGCATCACAACCTCGTCGCCCAGTTGATACGGAAACTCAAGCAGACCAGTGGCCAGGTCACGAACCTCCACGCCAATGGCTTCAATCTCTGCCAGCGTGTCCTTGGCCTGGGTGACGGCGGCAGTGTGTTCCGCCTTGATGCGGGATACTTCCTGCAAATCCACGCGTAGCCCACCAGACAGGAAGATGGCCTGGGACAGGCCTGCCAACGCGTTTTCGCGCACGGTGGCCACTGAGGCAGCCTCCTGTGCACGTTGCAATAGAGAATCCAGCACGGGAAGCAGCGTTTGTGCTTCGGGAAGAGTAAAGGTACGCATTGGGTTCTCCTTTCAGCAGAAGTACTTCGCGCAAGAATACGGCTCACGGCCCGCAAGTTCAACCAAGGGAGTTTCATCCTATGCGCATCGACGTGTCGGGGTGGAGCAAATTCATACCCGTGGTGGCCGGGTATCTGTCTTGACACTGCCAGTTGGGGCATTTCTACTAAATGGTGATATGCCTGAGACTCTCCGATCCTTCCGTGAACTCTGCGCCCGCCACGGCATCGCGGTGACGCATCAGCGGCAGGTGCTGTACGAGACCATGCAGGGCATGTACGGCCATCCCTCGCCGGAAGAGGTCTTTGAGGCGGTAAAGCAGCGCATTCCGTCCATCTCGCTGGCTACCGTGTACAAGAACATCCATCTTTTCGTGGAAAGCGGCGTGTTTCGCGAGCTTTCCATGCATCACGGAACGCTGCGTGTGGAGATGAACGATGTCCCGCACCATCACATGGTCTGCTCCGTGTGCCGTAAGGTTACGGATCTGCCAGACGGCGAGTTCGGCGCACCGCTCTTGCAGACGGCAATGCCCGGTGGCTTCCTGGTGGAGCGCGTTTCGATTGATGTGATTGGCGTTTGCCCGGACTGCCAGGCTCGGCCAAACTAAAGATTTTCCTGCGCGATTCCTTCCCTATTGCGTCCAATGGATTGACTTTCCCTGCTACCAGGAGTGGTGTTTTCTCCATGCTTCCGTTTCGTCGCGCGGTTCCGTTGTTGTTCTCTGGCCTTTTGCTCTTGAGTGGTTGCGGCACCGGCAAGTTCTTCACGCCGGAGACTGGCAATTCAGGAGGCGGCAACAGCGGTGGCGGTGGCACAGCATCCGGAAACTATCTCTTCGTAGCGAATCAAGGCGCAAATTCGGTATCGGGACTCAGCATTTCTTCCAGCGGTTCGTTGTCCACGTTGACCGGCTCCCCCCTGAACTTCAACTTCACACCAACAGCACTCACCGTGAGCCGCGACAACAAGTACCTATGGGTCGGAACGGTCTCGCAGATCTTCGGCTATTCCATCGGCAGCAACGGTGCGCTGACCTCGCTCAACAGCGGCAACGCCCTTACCAACGCAAACTGCGCGGACATGCAGACCTCGCCCGATGGCAAGTGGCTCATCGTGCTCGATGGCAGCGGTAATGCGCTGGATCTGTTCAGCATTGGCAGCGATGGCTCGTTGGCCATTGGGCCGAGTGGCGGCATTGGCTTCACAGTGTCAGGCACCGTAGTGCCCAAACAGCTTCGCGTTGCGCCCTCAGGCGCATTTGTCATCGCGGCCATGGGAACGGCAGGCGAACTCTTTTTCAGCTTCAACACGTCGACCGGCGCATTCCAATACCTGACGCAGACCGCACCGCCCAGCCTTACCAGCGACAACGCCATCGCCATCGACAGCACCAGCAGCTATCTCTACGAGGCGCGCAGTGGAACGAACCCCGGACTGGTGGTGAATACCATCACATCCAACGGCATCCTCACGCCCACCACATCGCAGACGTACACCACAGGCACGCAGCCTTACTCCGTGGTGCTGGATAAGACCAGCAAGTATGTCTACGTGGCGAATCGCGGCGACAACACCATCTCGGGCTGGTCAATTGACGCAAATGTGAAGTTGACGGCCATCAGTGGATCGCCATTCGCCTCCGGTGTTGCTGTGACGTCGCTGGGAGCCGATTCCACGGGCAACTACATCGCCGCGGCCGCGTACTCGGGCTCGCCAGATGTCACGTTGTATGGCTTCGACAGCACAACGGCGGGTAAGCTGAATTCCGTCGCAACAACGTCTACCGGCACAAACGCAAGCATTGTCGCGCTCTCCTATTAAAGGTTGCCTTGCGCCTCAGGCGTGGTTCGTTACACGACTCGCCAACGTGGCGATGCTATCCTCAGATGCAGTGCGGATGTTGCGATTGTCTCCATTTTCGGCCCGATTTGCGTGTGTTCTAGCCCTGGGATCGGCAGCCTCGTTTCTTTCCGGCTGCAATCACTTCAAGCCGAAGGTGCTGACGCATTACGTTTACGTAACGTCCAAGGCCACCTTCCTGCGCGACCGCATCGCGGCCGTATCAAACCGCACCGGCAACGTGGTCAACGGCCAGCGCCTTGAGATTCTGGAACAGAATCGCCGCTTCTATCGTGTGAAGACGGACAACGGCGAGATTGGCTGGATTGACGAGCGCGCCGTCGCCACGGAAAAAGTATCGGACGCATTCGAACAGCTCCAGAAAGATCATGCGAACGATCCTGTCGTCGCCACGGGCACGGTCAGCGACGATGTTTACCTGCACATTTCGCCCGGCATTCAGACCGACCGCTTTTATCGTTTGGCCGACGGCGACAAGCTGACGCTGCTGCAGCGCGCCTCCATCCAGAAGCCTCTGCCACCGGGACAGACCGTGGAAAGCATGGCACGCGCCAAAGGCATCCAGGTGAAGGAAGGCGAAGTGCTGAAGCCGCCCATGCAGGACTGGTGGCTGGTACGCGACTCCAAAAATCACACCGGCTGGATGACCAGCGGCTTGCTCAATACGGACGTTCCAGAAGCCATCTCGCGTTACGCCGAAGGCCAGCGGATTGTGGGCGCGTACATCATCAACAAGGTCATCGACCCCGAGATTGAGGGCGCCAGCAAAGAGGTGCCGCAGTACGTCACCGTCACCAGCCCCTACGAGGCCGGCCTGCCGTATGACTTCAACCAGGTCCGCGTCTACTCGTGGAATCTGAAGCGGCATCGCTACGAGACAGCGAACCGCGACAGAAACATCCTGGGCTACTTCCCGGTGAAGATCGGTACCGACCCCGGCACTCCCGCGCATGACCGCTTGCCCGGAACCGGCCCTGCTCCCACCTACGTCTACACGGTTCTGGCTGCCGGTGTTCCGGTGCCACAGGCCGATGCAAATGGCAGGTTCCTGGTTACGAAAGGCCAGCTTGTAACCAAGACCTATCGGTTAGAAGGCAACATCACGCGGCGTGTACTGCCGCCCGGAACGCAGCCACCCGCCGAGGCCCAGTTGCAGCCCGTCGAAAAGAAAGAAAAAGCAGGTAAGAAGCGGCGCTAGCAGCGATCCAACGTTTCTTCTGCATTTGGCGTCTTTCTCCCAATTGGGGAACGAGATGACGCGGTATGGCGTTCCAAGACAAGAACTTCTACCGATTCTGACCGTCTTGTACTTCATGCGCCTTTCGCTATGGCTGTGCGGTCTGACCCTTCTTTGCGCCGCACCGATAGGTGCCGTGGCGCAGGAAGCCGGACAACCCGCCTCCATGCTGGCAAAAGCGTCACTCGAGGGAACGATCCAGGACGGCGATGGCGCGCTGTTACCCGGAGCACGTGTCGAAGTCTTATCCGGAGGAGTGACCGCAGTCGCCTTCGCCGACGAAGACGGTGTCTTTCACGCATACGGCGTCACACCCGGCACCTACAGGCTGCACATCACGGCGATCGGCTTCTTTGCAGACACGCGCAGCGGCGAAATCCTTCCCGGAGAAGAGAAAGAACTGGACGCGATTGAGTTGCGCCCCGAAGGCAAGTTTGCGACCGTCACCGTAACAGCCACTGAGAAGGAGATCGCCACGGAGCAGGTGAACTTCGAAATGAAGCAGCGCGTGCTCGGCATCGTTCCAAACTTTTACGTGGTCTACGACGCGAACCCGGAACCGCTCACCAAGGGGCAGAAGTTTCACCTGGCATGGCGTTCCACGCTGGATCCATTTACGTTTGCCACTTCGGCCATCGTCGCGGGTGTGGAACAAAGCAATAACAGCTTCAGCGGCTACGGCACCGGAGCCTCGGGCTATGCAAAACGTTATGGCGCATCCTTCGCAGATGGTGCCATCAGCACATTCCTCGGCGGTGCCATTCTCCCGGTGGTCTTTCATCAGGACCCGCGCTATCGCTACCAGGGAACGGGTTCGATCATGTCGCGCACACGCCACGCCGCCGCCAGTGTGATCTTCTGCCGCAACGACCAGAACAAAGTGGTCTTCAACTATTCCAACATTATTGGGAACTTCGCCTCTGCAGGCATCAGCAATCTTTACTATCCCGCCAGCGACCGCAACGGAGCAGGACTAACGCTGCAGAACGCCGCCATAGGAACAGCCTTCGGCGTCTTCGGCGCCATCATGCAGGAGTTCGTGGTGCCTAAGCTAACACCCCACTTGCAAGGCCGCGACAAGCGCTAAGGAAAGATACATCCGTTGCGAGCGAGCCTAAACAGCTCGCTCGCAACGAAAACGCCTTAATTCACGCGCTCAAACACCACTACGGTTGAATCGTAGTCATCACGCATGTTCAACTGCACACCCGCGCCCATCAGCACTGCACCGCTCACCGTCTGCTCTCCGCGATACTTCTCTGCGTCCAGCGCACGCACGCGATACATAGCGTTCGCATCCAGTCCCTTCAAACGCACCGGCGGATACGCCACACGCAACCGCTGCGAATGCAGATACGCCAGCAGCACAGCCTGCGAACCATCACGAGACACATACTGCATCTGCGTCTCATCGCGATCCAGCGGCGACTGCAAACGATACTGCGCGCCCTGCTGCACCGTTGTACGAATCGTCTTGTAGAACGACACCAGCTTCGCGCTCAGCGCCATATCGGCATCGCTGAACTTGTTCAGATTGTTGCCAACGCCAAGCGCACCCTCCATCGCAACAACGAAGCGATACTGCAACGGAATACCGCGGCGCTCAGGATGCGAAACATCCGTCGTCCAGGCCACCATCACTTGCGGCGTATAGGCGTGGCTGAAGCCATACTGCAGGTCAAGCCGATCCAGCGCATCCGTGTTGTCGCTCGTCCACACCTCATCGGTGCGTTCGAGTATTCCTAAATCAACGCGGCCACCGCCACCGCTGCATGACTCAATCTCCAGCTTCGGATGCTTCTTCCGCAGGCGATCCAGAATCTCATACAGGTTCTGCACATACTTCACATTGATGGCCTTCTCCGCATCCACATCACGATGCGCCGCACTCGTACCCGGAGCCGTATCCCATCCCGGCTCGCTCCAGTTGCGGTTGTAATCCCACTTCAGATACGCAATGTCATTCTCAGTGACCAGCTTGTCCAGCCACTCAAACGTCCATTCCTTCACGTCTTCGCGCGCAAGATTCAACAGCAACTGATTGCGCTGTTCCGTACGCTGACGATCCGGCATCTGCATCGCCCACTCAGGATGTTTGCGATACAGATCGCTGTTCGGGTTCACCATCTCTGGCTCAACCCAGATGCCAAAGTCCATACCCAGCGAATGCACCTTATCAATCAGCGGTTTCAACCCATTCGGAAACTTCTGCTTGTTCAGATACCAGTCGCCAAGCCCGCGATGATCATCATTGCGTTCACCAAACCAGCCATCGTCAATCACGAATCGCTCAATGCCCAGCTTCGCTGCCTTCTCCGCCAGTTGCATCTGCATCTGGTCGGTAAAGTTCATCTCTGTGGCTTCCCAACTGTTGTAGACAATCGCGCGAGGCTTCGGCGGCTGCCCTGCTCCCTGACGAAGCGGCAGAATCTCATCCGTTTGAAAACGATGCAGCACACGCGACGCCGCACCCTGTCCACCATCGGTATAACCCGCATAAAACTTGGGTGTTTCCATCGACTGCCCTGCGGCCAGCGTCTCGTGGAAATCAAACGGATTGAATCCGCCCGTCACCTTCACCATGTGCAGGCTGGTGTCTTCCACCGTCATCCGCCAGCTTCCGCTCCAGCCAAGTTCACCAAACCAAACCGGCCCTGCATCTTCCGTCGTCTCATCCGTACGCCCAATCGCAAACCACGGATTCGCACGATGCGACGTGCTTCCCTTGCGGCTCTCCAGCACGCGTTCGCCTGCCTGGATCGTTTCTTGATGCAACTGCCACTCGCCGCCCCACATACCGGTAAGCCAGTTCAGGCTGTAGGCAGACTTCTCCGTCTCGGGGTACTGCGGCAGCGTCCACGTGGCGCTTGCAGCCTGCTCCAACTGCACCGGCGTCTTACCGGTGTTCTCAATGCGCGACCACCGCGCAATCACGCCCTCGGGATACGCCTTGTAGTACAGGTGAACGCGCAACGGCTGCGCCGTGTCCTTCAACACAATCTCAAGCTCATCCGCGCTCGTCTTCGCCGATTCAAACTTCAGAATCGACGTCCGATCGCCATTGCTGAAGTCCGCCTTCAACGCCGACTCCGTAAACAAACCCTCGCCCCACGCTGGATACTCCATCGGCATGGTTGAAATCTGTGGGTCAAACGAAGCGCGCTCCGGCGGAGCCTTCACCGCAGGCAGTGCCGCATTCGCGGGCAGCTTCGGCCCCCAGTACAGCGACTGCAACATGCCCAGGTCATTCACACCCACGGCATACGTCATCGTGCCCGCGCTCACAAACCACGTCTTCTTCGCGGCATCTTCACGTACCGCAACCTGCGCCACCAACGAGGAACTCGCCACAGCGCACAGAACCAGCGAAACCATCTGCTTCAGCATGTCAGCCACTCTATCGCGCCCCACACCCCGCTGGCGACCCTGCGATAATGGATTCATGAGCGATATCCGTGTTGAAGCTGCGTCCGCAAGCTATACCGTCCACGTGGACCGCAACCTTCTCGCATCCATCGCAGAGCGCACAGCGCCCCTCGCCAGGAAGATTTCGCAGGTCTTTATCGTCACCTCGCCTGAAATTGATCGCCTGTGGGGCGCTCCCGTCCGCAACGGATTTGAGACCCTCGGCAAACGGGTAACAACGTTACTCATCCCCGCAGGCGAATCGCACAAGCGCATGACCACCATTGAGCGTCTGCTGGAAGAACTGGCACAGCACGGAGCCGACCGCGACACGCTCCTCGTAGCCCTCGGCGGCGGCGTTCTCGGCGACATGACCGGCTTCCTCGCCGCCATCTGGATGCGCGGCGTGCCCTTCATTCAGGTGCCCACCACATTGCTCTCGCAGGTCGACTCCTCCGTGGGCGGCAAGACCGGCGCAAACCTCGCCGCAGGTAAGAACCTGGTAGGCGCGTTCTATCATCCGCTTGCTGTTTTCGCAGACCTCGACACACTCTCCACGCTGCCGCCCCGCGAACTCCGCGCAGGCCTGCAGGAAAGCGTAAAAGCGGGCGTCATCCGCTATCCCCAGCTCTTCGCATTCATGGAGCAGAACGCCGAGGCTATTCGCAACGGCGAACTCTCGGTACTGCAGCCGGTCATTGAAGACAGCATTCGCATGAAGGCCGAAGTCGTCGAAGCCGACGAACGCGAAAGCGGCCTGCGCATGATCCTGAACTTTGGCCACACCGTAGGCCACGCCATTGAAGCCGCCACAGGTTACAAGCAACTGCTGCACGGCGAAGCCATCGGCTGGGGCATGATCGCCGCTGTCCGCCTCGCGCAATCGCGCAATCTGCTTGATGAAGCCACAGCCACGCGCATCACAAAACTTGTGCATGCCTTCGGCCCTCTGCCTCCGTTTGAAGCAGAAGCACAGCATCTCGTCACACTCACGGGCTCTGACAAGAAGAAGCGCAGCGGCACACTCTCGTTCATCCTGCCCACCAGCATTGGCACAGTCGACATCGTGCGCGACGTCACCGAAGCAGAGCTACTCACCGCCGTTGAAACCATGCTCGCAGAGATGCGCACAGCAAACGCGGTGACTGCATGACCGCTCTGCAATCCGCGAAAGGCGCGCGTCCCGAAGGCGCAACAACAGACGAAGAAGCAGCCATCGCCGTACAAAAAATGTTCGATGAGATTGCGCCGCAGTACGACCGCGCCAATCACATCCTCAGCATGGGCATGGACCGCGTCTGGTGGAGCAGCACTGCGCGCTTCTTTGACGCAACACTGAAGCAGCCACAATCGCGCGTGCTCGACCTCTGCTGCGGCACCGCAGACATGACAGCAGCTCTGCTCGCTCGTCGTCATGCAAACGCAGAATCCATCCTCGCCGTCGACTTCTCACACGAGATGATCGAACGCGGTCGCATCAAGATGCAGGGCAAGCCCGTTGAGTTCATCGAAGCTGATGCTCTCAATCTGCCCATCGCAGACGCATCGCTTGACCTCGTCGTCAGCGCCTTCGGCTTCCGCAACCTCGCAGACTACAACGCTGGCCTGCGTGAAATCCGTCGCGTACTCAAACCCGGCGGACGCATCGGCATCCTTGACTTCTCCATGCCACCCGCGCCGCTGAAGCAGATGTACCGTCTTTACTTCCGCCATGTTCTGCCACACATCGGCGGCATGATCTCCGGCTCGCAGGATTCTTACGCATATCTTCCCGCCAGCGTAGAGCGTTTTCCCGCGCCAAAAGACTTCTTACGCATGATGGAAGCCGCGTCATTCCATGAAACGCGCTGGCAGCCATATCTCTTCGGCATCGCGGGCCTCTGGTCCGCAACCGCCTTGTAACAACTCGAACATCAGCATCCTGCATACTGGGTGCGGCATCTCATGAGTGAGCCGGGGACCCACGGCGAATTTCATCAACACAACACAGGAGCAACACGATGTCACAGGCATCCGCTTACGCCGCGCAGTCGGTAAAGACACCCCTCGGCCCCTTTTCATTTGAGCGCCGCGAGCCCGGCCCGAACGACGTTCTCATCGACATCAAGTTCTGCGGCATCTGCCACTCTGACCTGCATCAGGTGCGCGACGAGTGGGGCGGCGGCATCTTCCCCATGGTTCCCGGCCACGAAATCGCAGGCGTAGTCCGCGCCATCGGTTCTGCCGTCACGCACTTCAAGGTAGGCGATAACGTCGGCGTAGGTTGTTTCGTCGATAGCTGCCGTACCTGCGTGGAATGCACCGCGGGCGATGACAACTACTGCCAAGTAGGTATCACCCTCACCTACAACGGTCGCGACAAACAAGGCCAGCCTACGTACGGCGGCTACTCCGATCACATCGTTGTCGACGAGAACTACGTCCTCCACATCCCTGAGAACCTTCCGCTCGACGCAGCATCGCCGCTGCTCTGCGCAGGCATCACGCTATACAGCCCGTTAAAGCATTGGGGTGCAGGCCCCGGCAAGCGAGTTGCGATCATTGGTCTCGGCGGCCTCGGTCACATGGGCGTCAAGCTGGCACACGCCATGGGCGCACACGTCACCGTGCTGAGCCAGAGCATGAAGAAGGCCGACGACGCGAAGAAGCTCGGCGCTGACGAGTTCTACGCCATGAGTGATCCGGAAACGGTGAAGAAGCTTCACAACAGCTTCGACCTCATCATCAGCACCGTGGGCGTGGCCATGGACTTCACTCCGTACCTCACCATGTTGAAGAAAGACAGCACCATGGTTCTGGTCGGCGCACCCGAAGGCAACTCGGAACTCAACAGCTTCGGCCTTATCGCCAACCGCAAATCCCTCGCTGGTTCCATGATCGGTTCCATCGAAGAGACGCAGGAAATGCTCGACTTCTGCGGTCGCCACAACATAGTCAGCGACATTGAAGTCATCAACGCCGACTACATCAACGAAGCTTACGAACGCATGCTGAAGAGCGACGTTCGCTACCGCTTCGTCATCGACCTCGAGTCACTGAAGAAGTAAATCGCATTGGCAAAACGACAAAGGGCATGGCTCGCGCCATGCCCTTTCGTATTTATGAACACAGGCTATTTCTGCTGTAACACGCGGATCTCATATTCCAATTCGCGCCGGGTCTCTGCAATCACATCACGTCCATCCGCACCCACATACTCAAGCTCGTAGAAGCACGGAATCTTCCATCCGCGATCACGATTCATCTTCAGTATCTGCGCAGCAGGCGTTACACCATCACCAAACGGAACGCTGGCTCCATCGTTGGCTTTGCGATCATGCACATGCATGTTCGTGATCTTGTCATGAAGCGTTTCCAGCGCTGCTACCGCATCGAGACCACTTGCCGAATAATGCGCAACATCTAGGTTGATGCGGTACATCGACGACATAGCCAGCACCTGGCGGAAGTGATCCATCGTCGCAAGATCATCCGGATCCTTCGTCACCGCATGGTTATGAAATGCCACCATCACACCATGCTTCTCAGCAAAAGGAGCCACACGCTTTGCCACAGACACTTTGCTCGAAGCCGTAATCAACTTCAGCCGCAACGCCTTCGCCGCCATAAAGCCATGGTCAATTTCCGCATCCGTCATCGACGGCTCAAAGCTGTAGTTGTAAGAGAACAAGCCAATACGCGCAAAGTCGAATCGACGCCGAATCTCAGTGAAATGATTCGGAGGAGTATTCGTTCGCCACGCGCGTAGCGCACTCCTGCGGCTCTCCCGTTCGGCCGCCGAAAGCTGCTCTGCAGGCTGCGTCGCAGCACCACTCCACGGCGACCAGTAGCGCACCGGCAACGCAAACGGCTCTGCCTGCGGAGCCCACAGCTCCAGCAGATTCACCTTCAACTGGAGCGTGCCATCCAGGATGGTGTCAATCGCCTGCAGTCCGCCCTGCCGCACGTTGTGAAAGGTGTAGGTCTGCAATCCAAGCTGCACACCGCCCACTTCCAACGCCCACGATGGCATGGACAGTAGCGATGCCGCAGCGCCCATTCCCTTCAACACTTGCCGCCGATTCAGCATCTCTTCTCCTGCGTGCGTTTAGCTCAACTGCATATACGCGGGAATCGCGCATCCCACCAACACACAAAGCATCAGCAACACAGTGTCGCCAAGGGTCTGTTGATGAGGCATCTTGTTCCTTGCGCGGATCATCGCGAAGCAAAGCAATGCCGCGATCGCCGCTACGGTCACTGCAGCCAATGGCATCGTCGAGAAAAAGTACAGCCCAGTGCACGCTGCCACTGCGCCCGCCACAATCCACGACAATCCAAGCTGCAGATAGTAAGCGCGGCTCATGCGCGAGCCTTCCGTCAGCACGCCGCGTCCTTCGCGTGTAATCAGGAAGCCCAACACGAGGTGGACCGCAATCGCGGCGAGATATCCAAACACAATACCTGCAAACGCTCCCATGGACTGCCCTCCAAACTAATTGTCAGATGCCGACAGGATACGGCTTCTCATGCAGTTCTGCACCCGGATTCGCGTTGCGCTCAAAACGTCCTTGCAGCAGACTCAACAAACCGGTGTACCAATACCCCAGCACAAACAGCAGCAGGAACGGCACCGTGAAGTAATTCTCGCTGCTGAACGCATACCAGACCGTGAACGCGAAGTAACAACCAATCGCAAGTTCAATCCAGGGAATAATGCCCAGCCGCTTGCGATACTTCTTCGCCGCAACCGTCGCCTCGCCCTTCTTCTGCACGCGATACTTCGGCGTACGCGCAAACGCGCTCTGCACACCAAACAGCGCTTCCATCACAGCCTTGGTATTCGTGATGGTCAAACCAACACCCAGCGCCATCAGAAACGGCAGATACAGAAACGTCTTGTACCAGGTCTTCGGAAACAATTCTTTTTGCGACACAAGATAGAAGCTTGAGATCGACATCGTGCTCGCCATAAACAGCGGGAAGTCGATCAGCAACATCTGCACCCAGCCCTGCCACGAACGAATAATCATCGCCGGCATCAGCAACACGCTGAGCACAATCATCAGCGGATAACTGATGTTCGCCGTCAGGTGATACCACGCCTCCAGCTTCGTGTGCTTCGGTGCATCGCTGGCCAACACACGCGGCAAAATCTTCTTGCCGGTCTGGATCAATCCCTTCGCCCAACGCGCCTGCTGCGTCTTGAACGCAGTCATCTCAATGGGCAACTCCGCGGGACATTCCACGTCCTGCAGATACTTAAACTTCCATCCCTTCAACTGCGCGCGATAGCTCAGGTCCGTATCTTCAGTTAGCGTGTCATGCTGCCATCCACCGGCCTCATCAATCGCCGTACGACGCCACGCACCCGCCGTGCCGTTGAAGTTAAAGAACACACCCGCACGCGAACGTCCGCCATGCTCCAGCACAAAGTGCCCATCCAGCAGAATCGCTTCCACCTGCGTCAGAAAGCTATAGTTGCGATTCAGATGCGTCCAGCGCGTCTGCACCATGCCCACGCCCGGCTCTGCAAAATGGTTAACCACCTTATGCAACCAGTCCGTCGGCGGCACAAAGTCCGCATCGAAGATTGCAATCAATTCGCCCTTCGCCGTCTTCAAACCCGCATCCAGCGCTCCGGCCTTGTAGCCATGACGATCCGTCCGGTGCAGATAGTAGATCGGCTGCGGTGGCAGTCCTGCAGTGCCCTCCGCATACTTGCGCACAATCTCTGCAGCCACTTCATGCGTTTCGTCGGTCGAGTCATCCAGCACCTGGATCTCAAACCGATCGCGCGGATACTCAATCCGGCAGCAAGCATCCACCAGCCGGTCCACCACATACTGCTCATTGAAGATGGGCAACTGGATCGTCACAAACGGCAGTTCATTCTCCGCAAACTTCATCGGAGCATTCGTGCTCGTCGCTTCCTTCTTCTTGTTGCGGAAATACAGCCACACCAACTGGTAGCGGTGGATGCCGTAAAACGCCAGGATCACCATCACGATGAAGTAAGGAATCAGCAGTGCAATATCGAAGCTGTTCCAGTGATACATGCCCTTGAAGGTGTTCTGCATGTAGTGGGTCTTCCAGTAGTGCTGAAGACCGTGCTGCTGCTGAAACAGCAGAGTCAGGACAAGGGTGTGCATTGAGGTGAACAGAAGCATTGCTCCGCGGATAAAAATGGCTCCCCTGATTCTACCGGAGCAGGTCAAACCACCTGATAAATCGCAATTTGTGGGTGATAAAGCAAATGCCCACGCCTCCAGAATGAGACGTGGGCATTCAACAACCGCCAAAAGCCTACTTCAAGGGAACCGGAACAGCTTTTCCTGCGCCGCGTTCCGCAATCCACAGCGTGTTACCTGCAGGTTCCACACCGGTCGGCGTCTTCAAACCATCCTTGATCACCGTCACATGCGCGCGGTCGCCATCAATCGTCAGCGAAGCCACCATACCGCTGCCATTCGCCGCCACATAGATCTTTCCATTGGCCGCACGCATGCCATCCGGCCCCTTCACCGGCTGATCCATCCAGATGTCCACCGGAGCGCCCGCTTTACCGTTCGCGTCCACCGGGATGCGGTACAGCTTATTGAAGAACACGTTGTTGATGTACAGCACGCCATCCAGGAACGTGATGCCATCAATGCCATTCAGCACGCGGCTATCGGAAAACACCTCGGCAGTCGTCGCTCCGGCAGGCAGACGATAAATCTTGCCCACAGACGTGTCCGAGATATACAGCGCCTTATCCGGGCCAATGGCAAAGTCGTTGCAAGTGGTGTTATCGCCCGGCAGGTCCCAACGCAGCTTCTGCGTGCCGGTCTTCAGATCAAACCCACGCAACGCCGTGTGCCGCTGCGCCGGACGCGTATTCGGTACCGGCGTCAACTGGCACGTCCACAACGTGTTCGTCGCGCCATCGGCCAGCATGCCAAAGAAGAACGTTCCCGGGCCTTCGGCGCTCGCGTCCACAAACTTCTCTGCAGTCGTCGCACCGGGAGCCACCTTGTACACAAACGGCGAACTCGCGCTGCCCACATACAGCGTTCCACCAGGAGCCACCGTCAGGCTTTCCGGTTGCGACTTCTCATCGCCAATCACCACCTGTGCTGAGGCAATGCTTCCTGCCAGTCCCACACCGAAAGCCAAGCCAAGCGCAAGGCCGCGAACACAATTCATCGTCATAGCAGAACTCCGCAGAAAGGAAATCGAAAGGCCCGGAAGGGGGCAGACGAAGAATACCGCAGCCCAATCACCTATGTAACCCGCAAACGATAAAAGCCCTCCCGAAGGAGAGCTTTTCATCCAAACTACAAGACCTTAGTGCGAATGCACTTCACGTCCGGCCACACGGTCGTACATGTACTTGTCGCTGGTCGTGCCAAGGCTTTCGTTGTACAGCATGGTCGCACCCGCCGCATCATCCAGCTCCTGCTGAAAGTCGTGGATCGCACGCAGATGGTCCGCCGTGGCCACAATCTCCAGCTTCCCGGTCTTCAGAAACTTCTGGTAACCCTTGTCCACCAGGCTGGCAATCTGGCCATTCAGCACCCATCCGGCGCGCGAAACAATCTCTGCCGGTGCGGGCGCGGGCACAATCTTTTCGTTCGCCGCAGGGTTCGGCCGGATCTCAGCCGCAACGCCATACTTCGAAACGCGATACGTTCCCGAACCGCCGCCGCCCTGTGCAACATCAAATTTCTGCGAACCCAGCGCGGATAGAACATCGTTGAAGCTGCGCTTCTCGGTCTTCTTCTTGAAAAACATGGAACGTCCCTCGGGCGTTTTTCCGTTCGTCGACGCAAACGGGTTACGATTTACTTTCGCATATTGCAGGCAGGGAGAGCCAATCACATCACCATGGCAGCCACCGCAACCGACGTCTCAAAGCTAGGAAAAAGTGTCGTGGAGCGCATTGGGAACACCCCAATGCTCAACCTCACCAGGATTGTCAGCCACCTGCCCGGCATCACTTTGCTGGGAAAGGCAGAGTTCGCCAACCCCGGAGGCAGCGTCAAAGACCGCCCCGCCCTCTCCATTGTGCAGGCCGCCATGGCCGCCGGTGAACTGGGCGACGCCCAGCCCGAACGCGCCCTCCTGGACGCCACCAGCGGCAACACGGGCATCGCCTACGCCATGCTGGGCGCGGCGCTGCAGTTCCCCGTCACGCTCTGCGTCCCAGCCTCCGCCAGCCCGGAACGCAAGAAAATCCTGCAGGCCTACGGCGCGGAAGTCATCTTCACCCCCGCAGGTGACGGCAGCGACGGCGCCATCCGCAAGGTCCGCGAACTCTACCAATCTGAGCCGGACAAGTACTTCTACGCGGACCAGTACGGCAACGACAATAACTGGAAGGCCCATTACCGCACCACGGCCAACGAAATCTGGCAGCAGACCGAAGGCACCCTGACCCACTTCATCGCCGCCATGGGCACCAGCGGCACCTTCATGGGAAACACCCGCCGCCTGCGCGAGCTGAACCCCAAAATCCAGTGCATCAGCATGCAGCCTGACTCGCCCTTCACGGGCCTGGAAGGCCTCAAGCACATGCCCACGGCCATCGTTCCGCCCATTTACGACCCCAACCTGGCCGACCGCAACATCTGGGCTGAAACCGAACCCGCCTACGCCATGTGCAAACGCCTCGCCAGCGAACTCGGCGTCATGGTCGGCGTCTCCGCCGGTGCCAACGTCGACACCGCCCTCCGGATCGCGCAGGAAGAGTCAGACGCAGGCCGCGAAGCCGTCATCGTCACCGTCCTCTGCGACGGCGCGGAAAAATACCTCAGTGAACGCTTCTGGACCGAAAAGTAACTCTTGAAAAAGAAAAACCCCGTCGCCAGACGGGGTTTTCGTTTCCGTTCAAAATCAAGACTGCCCGCTACCGCTCTCAAACACCATCACCTTCGTTCCGGCACTCGAAGCCCGCATCGAATCCTGCGTCACCAGCAGCGTCACGCCCGGCGTCAACTCTCGATCCAGCGCCAAACGAAACTCCTCCGGCATCCGTACCCGAGCGCGTTCCGCCGCACTCATCTCCTGCCCCGGAGACAGCGTCTGCCCCGGCAGAGGCAACTGCAGCCAGCGGAAGTCCGCACCCTCAATCGACTTCAGCGTGAAGCCCATCGTCTCCGCTATCGGCCCATCAATCGTCACCGGACAAGACCCGATCAACACGCCATTCCGCAGCACCATCAGGCGCTTGTCCGCGCCGCTCAGCACCAGCGACATCGGCCCTGTGGGGCTCTTCTCCGGCCGCCACACCACACCGCCCGCCAGGGTGTTCTGGTCCACCGCCTGCGCCGCCTCCAACAAGTTCGGAGCGGGCGCAATCCTCGGCACCGCATCGCTATCGGTCACAACAACCGTCATGCCCAGCTTCGTCTCGCCATACAGCTTCTGCGCAAACGCCTTCGGCAACCGCACACACCCATGCGACGCCGGATATCCCGGCAGGTTCCCCGCATGCAGAGCAATGCCGCCCCACGTCAGCCGTTGCATATACGGCATCGGAGCGTTGTCATACAGATTCGAATGGTGCATCACCTGCTTCTGCAGCACCGTGAACACACCCGTAGGCGTCTCGTGCCCCGTCTTGCCAGAAGACAAGGTCGATACCGCAATCAAAACACCATTGCGATACACATAGCACCGCTGCAACGACAGGCTCACAATCGCCAGGATCGGCCCACTCGGAGCCAGTGACGGTGCCCAGAGAAACTGCCCCGGCTTTAACGCCCGTATCGCCGACTCCGCATCCTCTCCTGTCAATGGAGGCTCAGGCGGCAGTGGTGCTTTCTTCTGCGCGGGCAACCGCAAACCTATCAGCGAAACCGCAACCCCCGCCACCATCTCGCGACGCGTCCAGTGCATTCCGATAACCTCCGTAGCCAGAGCTTATCGCACCGCCACTAATGCACCGTCACCTGATTGAATCCCAAGCCGCGCAACAGGCTTTCCATGCCCAACCTCGCATTCGCCCTCGCCGTGTCGAGAATGCCGTCATTCGAAGCTGCCTGCAGAATCTGCGTCTCCGCCATCTTCTGCGTATTCATCTCCAGGCTCGGGTCCGCCTGCACCAGCAGCCCGGTCGTCCGCGCAAACACCTTCGTCTTCGACGTATCAATCTTCGTTGTGAAGATCTGCGAAGGAGGCAGGTCCACCGTTACCGACCGCCCATCCACCTTCACCTGCTCCGGTTTCAACTGCGACAGATCAACCCCGGCAATCACCTGCCCATGCACCACCAGGATCAGCCGGTCGCCAAACAGCAGGTCCGGCAACACCGTATTTTGGTGCTTACCCTCAACCACCGTATCCACGGAGTAGCTCACCGTCTCCAGCCGGTTCAGCCGCTGAATCTGATTCACCACATCCGGCGCGCTGGTATTAAACGTCTCGCGACCACCCAGCAGATAACTCGCCACCTTACCGGCAGCATCGTTGTTGCCAACGTGACGCAGCAGCCACACTGCGCCCGCACCACCCAGCACAAAGAAGATCAGCAGCCCCAGCAGAACCGCGCCCACGCGGCTCCTGGGCTTCTCTTTGTATGCAATCCGCTGTTCCCGCGCCACTTGGTACTGGCGCCACCGTTCCTCATCCACTACAGGTTCGTCTGCCATAGTTAGTACGATGCGCGGCGCAAAACCGCGCTGCCTCCCTGCACGATAAAAGGACTATAAGAAGACGGCTCATACCGGAAAGCAAAACAGGGACCCTATCTCCGTACAACTCCCTGACCATTTGCTATAGCCAGTTCTCATTGGGCTATACGAGAATGGATAAGCTCCTCATCAACAAATGAGTGTCAAAGACACCACAGCAAAACGTTCCAGACCTGCCGTATTTGAGACGACTATCTCCCATAAATGAATCCTCGGTAACAAGTTTTCATCATTCCGTATAGATAGCCGTAATCTCATGAACGTCGGAGCGCATCTGAGCGAGGAAAATTCGCGTATTCGGGCATGGCTTTCCAAAGCGCCGCCCATTCTGCTTTGGTCCTGCATCATTGTTCTATTCGTAGGATCGGTAGTCCCGTATGTCCTCTCCGCCTCAACTGCGTTTTGGTGGTGCAGGATACTGCTGACTGCAGAAAGCCTCGCCGCCGCGTATTTCTGCTTCCGCAGATTCCTCACCTCAGACAACGCTGGACGATGCCTCTGGATGTGCCTCGTCATCGCGGCTTCCATCCGCTCCTGCGCTCTGGTTCTTGAAGCCGTAGAAGAAAAGATATGGAAGGTCCCTTCTCATTTCACCCATCCGTCCGACCTTCTTTTCTTCGCATGGCTCCTGCCGCTCGTGTTGTTACTGAGCGTTCCAACAGAAAGCGAAAAGGATCGTTTTTTCTATTGGGCAAGTGCCATCCAGATTGGATTGTTATTAGTTCTTTTTTCTTATTTCGCCTTTGGCGGCTTCCGATTCCTCCGGCCACAAACAGAATTGAATTCCGGCAATAAGGCCTTCATCGCCTTCCTGGCAGCCAAGTTCGTCATTGCGATAGCCGCTGGCTTACGTTGGTGGAGCAAACCACGTTCAGCATCGGTGCGACAGTTCTTTGCGGTGGCATTTATTGCAACATCCGTCTATGCCGTAACCAGTCTGACTTACAACCTGATCGCGATTTTTCATCCGCACGCTTCGCTGCATTGGACATGGTTGTTATCTCTTGCGGAACTGACGCTCATCTTTCTCGCCGTGCACCTTCCACCCGCCCATCACAACGATTCGCGTTCTTCAACGCAGGATCTACTGGTCTCTGTTTTGGATCACGGTGCGCCCGTTGCTTTGCCTATCGCGGCCGGAGTCATGAGCGTACTGATTGCCCCCGCCTACTTCTTCGTTTCGTTAGCGGCTACCAGTATTTCCTTGGGCGTCTTCGCAATCCAGACCATTCGCGTGCAGGTTCGTTATCGCGAGAGTCAATCGAGCATGGCGGCGCTCCACACGCAGCTTCAAGACCTCGCACTGACTGACCCGCTCACTGGAATCGGAAACCGACGAGGCTATGACATCCACCTCGTTCAGGCATGGGAATGGGCAATTCAGTCAACGCGCTCATTCGCCCTGCTCGTGATCGACATCGATCACTTCAAGATATTGAATGACCTCTTCGGGCACCACGAAGGCGACTTATGCTTGCGCGCTGTGTCGCATGTCCTGGTCTCCGTCTCGCGCAATAAGCGCGACTACATATCAAGATACGGCGGTGAAGAATTCGCATTCATACTGCATGACGTCGATGCAGACAAAGCCGAAAAAGTAGCGACACGCATCTGCCGCGCCATTGAAGCATTGCAATTCAGAAATAAGACACCCATAGGAGATATCGTCACCGTCAGTATCGGTATCGCAGCCTCATGCGATGCCAACTCTCCCACCGAGTTATTCCAACTGGCCGATGCAGCTCTCTATCAAGCGAAGTCAACCGGAAGAAATCGCGTCTCCAAATCCAAAAGCCGTCTCCAAATCGTCCCGCTCCCAGAAGCCGGACAAGGCGTGAGCTCTGGTTACCATTTGCATTAAACCAACGAAGCCTCAGCCGATTTTCGCTGTCCGCGCCACCACAGCAACATCGCGACGCAAGGCACATACAGCAACACCGGCGCAAGCCAGATAGCACCTGGATACTGCGGAATCCGCGTCCGCGCCAAAGAATACAAACTGGAAGCCACCACCGGCCCACCCACTGCAATCAGGCTGTTCAGGCTCGTCAACACCCCCTGCAACTCACCCTGACGAGACTCATCTACACTGCGCGACAACATTGACTGCACCGAAGGCAACGCAATCCCACCCAGGCACAGCAGCGGAAGAATCGAGAACGCAGCCAGCGTCGTTGAAGCGATGGAGTACAACCCATAACCCACCGTATCCGCCACAATGCCAGCAAGCATGCTGCCTCGTTCTCCCACCCAACGCTGAAAACGTTCCGGCAGTATCGATTGAAAGATCGCATGCAGCAGTCCGAACACGGCAAACGACACCCCCACTACAAATGGCGTCCATCCAAACCGGCTGTTGCCATAGATCACCCACAGCACCGATGGCACCTGTCCCACCATGTCCATGGTGCAAAACACATACAGCATGGGCGCAATGCCGTGCAGACGAAACACGTTGCGCAACGAAGCAAACGGATTCAACTGCGCCAGCGTGATCCGCTTCGCATCCGTCACCTTCCTTGACTCCGGCAACACAAACACCGCCAACACCGCGCCCACAATGTTCAAAGCAGCCGCCAGAAAAAACGGTGCACGCAACGAATACATGCCTGCAATGCCGCCCAACACCGGCCCGGCAATGAAGCCCACACCAAAGCAGGCATTCATCTTGCCGAACGCACCAGAACGTTCTTCTTCCGGCGTAATGTCCGCCAGGTAAGCATTGGCAACGGTAAGGTTCGCACCGGAAAAACCAGCAAGGATACGCGCCGCATACAGGACCCACAGCGTCGGCGCCAAGCCCATCATCAGGTCGTCAAACGCAGTGCCTAACAGGGATAGAAGCAGCACCGGCCTGCGTCCAAAACGATCGCTCAACGCACCCAGCACAGGCGAAGCAAAGAACATACTCAACGCATACGCGGACAGCAGGTAGCCATATCCACGGGCAGGATCACCCACGCCGTGCATCAGCACACGCAGCAGTTCGGGCAAAGTAGGAAACACAATGCCGATGCCCATGGCATCCAGAACAACAACAAAGAAGATAAGAAGGCGGGCTCGCGCCATAAAGAAAAACTCCACACTCACTGCAAACAACGTGGTCGCCGCAATCTGCGGCAGCATGCACCATGTACGCGCTTAGGAACGCGCAGTGCAGTTACTTCACGGTTTGGGTGGAGATCCTCATCGGTGCGTCACAACAATCCGGAAAGCCGGACCAAGTGTGACGATACCACATCATTTCCGCGCGAACGGGCATTTATGGGCAAAAAAACGGCCCTCCGGGAGGAGGGCCAATCTGCCTTGGTTCTCTCTGCTTTGGAGAGGTTGCTTGGCGAGCGATTCTTGCAAACCACTCAGCCAATCTTTTGAGCTACCGGATGTCGTTCCGTTCCGGCTGCTGAACTTGTCGGCGAAAGGATCCCTTTCGCAAATCTTTGGTTGCCTGCTCTGGGTAACTCTGGGCGCCGTATGCGTGGCTGCGTATACGACGCCCGGTTTTCCCCGGAGGAGGGAAAGTTACTGAAGCGATCCGCTACCGGCAGTTCCGGCCACGTTGTTATTCGGAGCACCCGTGGATGAAACTGCGGGGCTATCCATGCTCGCCAGGCTGTTGTGCAGCAGCGTGACACGCACGCCGTTGGATACAGTCTGCTCACCGTCAGCAGTGGAGGCCTTAGCCTTGCCCATGCCCGAGCGGTAGATGCGATAGATCGGAACCTGCTTCTCCGTTACGAGGTAGCGAACCACCGAGTCGGCCATTGCGGTCGAGGTCTGAACACCACCGCGGCTGTAACCCTGCACTTCGATGATGTAGCCCTTCTCGCTGGCCAGCTTGTCGGCCATCTCGTCCAGATCAGCCTTGCCCTTCGGTCCCAGTGCGGTGCGGCCCTTGGCGAATGCCACCGGGGTCGATTCCACAGTCTGGTACTGGTCCAGGTTCTGAACCGTTCCGTGCAGAGCATCGGTCTTGGTCGAAGCAGTCGTTGCGGTCGTGTTCGCCTGGTCAGCGCGGGTGCCGGCTTCGGTGGCGTGCTGGTCGGCCAGTGCAGCCGAATCGCTTGCCTTCTTGATGCCTGCGGTAGCGCGAGCGTCTACGTCGCGAATGTCATTAGCGTTCTTCGCCTGAAGCTGATCCAGCTCGTTCACACGGTCCTTGACCGGATCCATCTGGCGTTTTACCCACTTCTTGCGGGCCAGGGGGTTCATATGACCCCAGAAACCTTCCTTCGACTGCATCTGCAGAGGCTGGCCGGTTGAGTAACTGGAGTTATCGGCAGCATCCTGCTTAGCTGCAGGAGCAGCCTGGGTTTGAGTAGCAGCTGCCTGTGCCTGGTCGGTCGAATTCTGCGCGTAAGAAGGCGCAGCAAGAACTCCTGTCAGTAGCAGTGCCGAAACCGACAGGGTCGCAGTCTTCATCAGATCATTCCGCTTCTTCATAGTGTGTTGCTCCTTCCGGGGGAACGCTGCAGTAATGTCTGCAACGCTGTTACGCCAGATACAAGAGCAGGCAACATGCCAAACCACACCAAATCCGTAACACCTTTAATTACTTTGGCTTAAGAAAAGGTGAGTATTAATGTCCGATCAATTCACGGAATTTTCTTCCCTCTCGGAAAGAAGAATCTCACCAAATTCTGCCCACTGCCATCGCTCCATAAGCAGCACGTTAAAAGTGGTAAATCTCTTGCACACTGCGTATTTACCCCAGAAATTCGCCCATCCTGGGCGCCCCGAAGCTACCGATGTCTGATAACTTCCATCCCTAAGCGATTCAGGCGAGTACGAGCTATAGCCTCTGAAAGCACGCAATCAGGCCGGCGTTCCTTCGATGACACTAACCAAGCGACGCAGCCAGATCCGCAAAGCAATCCTGCGCAATCAATTTGTAGTGCACCTTGTTCCGCGATTTCACCATGCCCAGCGTCACCGAGTCGCAAAAGGTCAGGTCGCTGTCGCCCAGGCTCGGCACACTCTCGTCGGTTGCCAGCACTTCCTGCAGAACATGCTTCTTCCCGATCGCGGAAGCGAAAAAGCTCTTCGCAGTCCGAAGCACCCCTTCACTCACCGATACCAGCGAGACGATCGACGGATGCTCCAGCCGGTTGATCCGGTCGATATGCTCCACCGCAGAGGAATACACCACGCCAAGCGGCGGGCGCGCCGAAGAGACAAATGGCTTCATCGCCTCCACGTAATGATTCGCAACGAAAACCTGCGCTCCAATGGCAAGTCCCGGCTCTCTGGCAAACGTGTCATAAGAACAGCCATGCGCAGGCCAGCCTAACTCATCCTGCAACTCCCGCCGGATAATCTCTCGCAACCCGGCCTCCTGCTCCACCACCAGCAAATGATCCGGAGGCTCTGCCAGCAACCGTTCGCGCACGCGTAGCCGCAACGCCTGCAGGTCATACCCCATGCGGCGCGCCCGTTGAATGCTGTAGTTGATCAGATCATCCAGATCCTGCGACCCTGCCGCCGGCCGGACCAGAGCCTTACCCACCACCAGCCGGCTGCCCGGACGCCGTGTGACCCAACCGCGGCGAACCAGTTCCTGATACGCCTCGCTCACCGTGTTGTGATGAACCTTGCTCAGCCTGCCTAAAGCACGCACGCTCGGCAGCTCATCGCCCGCATGCAACTGTCCTGTCGTTATGAGTAAGACAATCTGATCGGCAACTTGCTGTCGTAGTGGCACATCGCTGTCTTTACTCAACACCAGTTGCATCGTTCCCTTGTTCCCCATTCATGGTGCAGTGTGACAGTTCAGGAAAGCGTCACCCGCATAGTAGCTGACACGAAACCCACGCAACTAGTCTCCGACACAGCACAGTTTCAGGTCGAGGAGTGAACGTGGAATCCTTCGTAGTCATCGTCGCAGCCGCATTCTTGCTGTTCATCGTGATGGTCATCTGGGCAATCTCCCGGATTGCAACTCTTCGCGGCACTCAGGACAAGGTCCAGCAGTTAGAGAACGAGGTGAACCGCCTCGGTCGCCACCTTGCATCGCTGGAAACTCACATCACACAAACGGCCGCCAAAGCCTCACCCCGCGAAGAGCCGGCACCCAAACCTTCTCTCTTGACGGAGACGGTCGCACCCATCAGTCCGCCACCACCACCGCGCCGCACAATCACACCACCGCTCTCAGCCCCAATAGCACCACAGCGGCCGACACCACCGCCGCCTGTAAGAGTTCCCCAACCGCAACCAGTGCGATTGGAAACGCCCGCCGCAGAGCCAATCCCCTCCCCAAAGCGCTCCATCTCGCTGGAAGAGCGCCTCGGCCAGAACTGGCTGAACAAACTCGGCATCGTCACCCTCGTCACAGGTCTGGCTCTGCTGCTCGGCTATCAACTGCGCACACTCGGCCCTCTTGGCAAGAGCATCATGGGCATCCTGCTCTCCGTCGCAATTCTGGCCACCGGCCTTCTGCTCGAACGCCGTGAGCGCTACCGCATCTTCGCCCGTGCTGCCATCGGCGGCGGATGGGCCTTGCTGTTCTTCGTTACATTCGCCCTCTTCCATATCCCTGCCATGCAGGTGTTGCACTCACAGGCAATCGATCTTGTGCTGATGCTCACCGTCGCCACCGCAATGGTTCTCCACTCGCTGCGCTACCGTTCGCAGGTCGTCACCAGCCTCGCATTCCTGTTAGGTTTCTTCACCGTCGCCATCAGCCATGTCACCGTCTTCAGTCTTGTCGCAGGAGCCATCCTGGCTGCGGGATTAGTCGCTGTCGCCTTCCGTGAACGCTGGTTTGTCATGGTGCTTGGCGGACTCACTGCTGTCTATCTAACGCACTTCATCTGGCTGCAGCGCGTTTTACCAGATGGCGCACAACCCGGCCACACCTTCCCGCAATTCCTTCCCAGCGCAGCTCTGCTGCTCTTCTACTGGCTGTTGTTCCGCGCCTTTTACATCCTCCGCGTTCCCGACAACGAACGCGACCGCGCATGCGCAACCATCAATGTCCTGCTCAACTCCGCGGGCCTGCTCACGTTGCTCAAGTACCAGTCCTCACATCCGGAATGGGCTTTCTACGGCCTGCTGGCTCTTGGCGCCGCGGAACTCGTCATGGCATTCCTCGCACGTCGCCGTCATCACGACGCGTTCGTCACTCTGTCCTGCATCGGATCGCTCTTCCTGTTAGCTTCCATTCCCTTCCACTTCGCGGGTGCCAGCTGGCCGCTGGCGTGGCTGCTGGAAGCGGAGATGCTCTTCATCACCGGCCTTGCATTGCGTGAAACCGTATTCCGCCGTCTGGGTTTGCTGTCGGCCTTCGCTGCCATCGGCCAACTCTTCGTTCAGTGCGCTGCGCCCATCTTTGAAGCGCGACAGTTAGCTCCAGACGCAAACCACCATGCCGCTCTCGCAATGGTCTTCGGCTGTGCCGCATTCGTCACTTGGTTCAACGCAGAATATGCAGTTCGCCGTTGGCCCAGCGTCTCTCAACACAACATCGACCGCAACGCACTGCGCGTTCTGAGTTACCTTGCAACACTCTGCGCAGCCGTTGCCCTGTGGATGCCTCTCGCAGGAGCATGGACAATCCTGTCGTGGCTCGCACTGACTCTGAGCCTTGCGCTCGTGGCAGATCGTCTGCGCTCCGCAGATCTCGCTCAACAATCTGAGTTGCTGGGTCTGGCCACATTGGCACGCATGGCCATCATCAACTTCGCGCAGTGGAGCCACTTCAGCCACACCACCAACACGCTGATCCTGCTCTCCTCTTCCGCATTGCTTTACCTGCACATGCGTCGTCGTCAACCATCGCATCTTGTGCAGTTGTCGCAAATCGAAGCGGTCTACGCATGGCCTGCAACCACGCTGCTGGCAACGTTAGCGTGGTACGCACTTCAGCCTGCTGCCATCGGCATCGCATGGTGCGTGCTGGGAGTCACTCTGCTGGAGCTAGGCCTTGCCACACGCAAAGCCTTCTTCCGCCAACAGGGATTCGTCTTGCTCACAGCAAGCTTCGTACGCCTGTTCTTCATCAACATCGCTTTGGCTCCCGCGCCACGCGCTTACACCATGCTCCCATTGGCTGCCATCTTCGCGTATGTCTACCAGCGCATGTACAGCCGTGAGCAACAAAACCCGACAGACCGCATGGCCGGGGAAGCTCATGCATGGTTCGCCCTCACAACCGTTGCAACACTGCTCTACGTCACCCTGCGTCCAGAATGGGTCTCTATCGGTGGCGCACTGCTCGCGGTAACGCTGCTTGCACTCGCTCGTATGCTTCGTCGTCCACTCTTTACTGCGCAGGCCATAACCATGATCCTGCTCACAGCAGCACGCACATTAGCCTTCAACATCATCTCCGCAGAGCCGTTATCAGCACACGGAACAGAAGGCCGCATCTTCACCGTAGGAATAACCTGCGCACTCCTGTTCGCTGCACTGCCCATTGCGTTCTCGTTGCGCAAACAGCAAGCAGAAGCCTCCACAGAACAACCTGCATGGATGCAACCCATGCATCATCCGGAGCAGCTCTTCTTCTTCGCTCCGCTCACCTTGCTCTTCGCGTGGATTCCCATGCAACTGCGTGCAGGCATGATCACCGTCGGCTGGAGCACCCTCGGCCTGCTCACCTTCCTGGTCGCGCTTGCTGTGAAAGAGCGCAGCTTCCGGCTCGCTGGTCTCGGCGTGCTTCTCGTGGGACTGGGCAAGATCGTCGTCATCGACATCTGGAATGCTGCCCCCATGGACCGTTACATCACGCTGATTGTTATGGGCGCGGCCCTGCTGCTGGTCTCGTTCCTCTACTCCCGCTACCGCGAAACAATTCTGGAGCTGCTATGAGACGGTACGTTGTACTGGCATTCATTGCAGTCGCCGCAATCGCATCCATAGCGCTGGTGCAGCATCAGCAGATCAACACCCAGCCCAGTGCAGGAACATTGCTCACCGCCACTGCCGATGCGCAACACGAACTCACCCGCGTACCGGCAACGTTGGATCGCATGACAGACGCAGACGAGATAACCCTCGGCAATGCATTGGCAGCACGCACCGCGGCATCACACCACGTCACGGGAGACAATTCCTCCCGTGATGCTGCGGTGGAGGCATACCTCCAAACAGTAGGTTCGCGCGTTGCATCACACGCCCGCCGCAAACTGCCGTGGACCTTCCATTACATCTCGTCACCCACCTTCGTGAATGGCTTTGCATTGCCGGGGGGCCATGTCTTCGTCGGCGAAGGTTTATTGCAACAAATGCAAAGCGAAGACGCACTCGCAGCCGTACTCGGTCACGAAATCGAACACGTCGACCTCAGTCACTGCGCTGAACGTGCACAAACCCAGGCCACGCTTCACCAACTTGGATCACTCGGCGACATCATCGGTATTCCGGTCGAACTCTTTATGGCCGGATACACCAAGCAACAGGAACTCGAAGCAGATCGTGACGGTACCACCTTAGCCGTCGATGCTGGCTATAGCTACACCGGCATCCTGCAACTCTTCACAGCCTTCGCAAGGATGGAACCTAAGCAAAACACAACGAAGGCCGCAAATCCCATCGACGAAGCAGCACATCTCTCGTTTTCAACACTTACCGGCTATTTCGCATCCCACCCGCCCAGTACCCAGCGGATTGCATACATCCAGGAACAAGCAAAAGCACAGGGATGGAAGCCCCAGCCCGTCCAACCGCTGCACCACACAAATCGCTCGCCAGGATGAACGCTGTCAAGCCCCCAAACCACTCAACCCCAACAAACCAAAAGAAATAGAGTTGGCATGGTATTTCCGCCAAATAGCTAAAATAGAAGCAAAGGCAAAAGGGCCGCGCAGCAGCGCGGCCCTAACTTCTTTAGAAAGACGATTTTGCCTCTAACTCCAATGGGCAGACGATTTTAGCGCCATTCAAAACGTAAACCCAATAGAAAGACGATTTTAGAAAACAGGGGGGAGGGGGGTACCCCTACCGCAGCTCCGCATGGGTAATCGTAATCACCGGCGGCTGAACGTCCCAGTTCGCTGGAACCGATTCAAAGATCAGCCGGAAGTCCCGATGGTCGCCCGGCTTGATCGGATCGGCGGAAACCATCTGGAGGTCCACGTAAGGCACGCGCGTCCGGACAAGCATCAGCGGTGTGGTCTCACGATGCGGCTGTGTTCCATCCGTCGTAGCAAAACTCACCTGCGCCGTTGCCGCTGTGAGGGTCTTGCTGGTGTTGTTGGTGATGGTCCCATCCAGATAGGTCGACTTGCCGCCCGCACCGTTGGTCGCCTCAGACATGGAACGGTCGCTGATCGGCAGTGAAGCCGCATTCGCATCCGCGGGCAGCGCCGCCCCCGTGTTCACCGGCGTCCGCCGCAGCGTCGCCACAGCAGCAATCACGATCAGAAGCACGACAGCGCTAGCCGCAATCAACCATGTCTTGGTAGAAACGGTGCTTTCTGGTTCCGCACTCGTAAGGAAAGGCGTATGCTTCTGCTCATCTTCCATCGCTTGGAGTCTACTACGCAGATTCCTCTATAGGGATTTATCACCAGGTAACACCGCTTATGGCAAAGTGACCATAAGCAACATTGTCCGACTTGTCTCTGTGTCTGTGCCGCTTGTAAGCGGCACAACCTCTCCCCCGGAGAACCGGCCATGCATACCGTGACGACCACCCACGACTGGACATACCGCATAGCAGCCTGCGGCTGCGGCCTGCTGTTTCTATGGGTTCTGTTCTTCTAGTTTGAGGTTTTGTCTGCTCAAGGCTCGACGCGCTATCCAGCAAAGCTCAGACGAATGAGGCGCGCTTTACCTTCTGCCGGAAGTCTTCACCCTGCATCTCAACCGTCGTACACATCTCCATCAACCGTGAGCGCATACGTTCTCCGATGCGATCTCCCAGCGTCTCCTCGCGTGTGACGTAACGAGCGGAAGGAGCAATCTCCTCCGAAGCCACACCACGCGGCGGAAGGTTCGGATAGTTCGTGGTGATGATCGTAGTCCGCTTGTCGTTGTAGCGGGTGTTCAGGATGTGCGCGACCGTGTCCCAAACCCAATCGGTCGGCTTGGACGCACCAATCTCATCCAGCACCAGCACTTCCGCCTCAAACACCGGCGCAAGCACTTCCAGCTCCGTCGACGCAACGCGTGGGTTGTAGCTGTTCTGCACCTGCTTCAGCAACTCACGGTAGTCGTAGAACAGTCCAGTTGCACCGCGCTCTTCCACCAGAGCCTGCAACACACCCACAGCAAGATGCGTCTTGCCCACACCGATCGCGCCGGTCAGCAGCAGACCGCTGCCATCGTTCACCAGCGGATAGCCATCCACAAACTGCCGCGCACGACGCAGCGCCGCCTGCAAGGAGCGATGAGCACCATCACCGAAGTTGGGTTCGTAGGAATCCAGCGTGCAGTGTTCATACCGACGTGGAATACGGGCCAAGTTCAACACCCGCCGTGTACGCCGTTGCGCACGGCACACACAAGGCACAGCCGACCGGCGTCCCTGCGCATCCTCTACGATGCGCATGCCCTGACCGTCGCAGTAGATGCAAACCGGCTCTGACTCTGTACCGAAACCGACCTGATCTACCGTTGCCATGGGAATACGTCTCTTCCCTAACGGTAAACGATGCGGCTGCGAAGAGGTAGCTGTGGATGTCTGAGGAGAAGTGCGCCGCTGCTGTGGGCAACGGCGCACTGGATGGGATGGAAGGTTACTGCACGACTGCTACAGCGTCGCCCTTGACGGGTTCGGCTGCGTTGCACACCATCGGCACGGCGCCATCGGCAGGCTTGCACTCTTGGTAAGCCACGACTTCCCCCTTGTGGTCGACACACGTGGTGGAGGTAGCCGCGTTGGCACGTTTGGTCCAGCTCTTAGCCACACCCAGGCACGCACGCACCTGCGGGAGCTTGGCCTTCAGCATGGTGGCGTCACCCACCACCTGGAAGTCCATCGGGTAGGGGAACTTGTCCGGCTTGGCCACGACGGAGTTCACACGGATGACGGCTGTAACGTCATGGTGCTCCGGCGGCGGCATATTGGTGCTGGGAGAGACGAACCCCGGTGCCAGCCCCGTACACCCTGCCTCCACCTGCGCCTGAGTGGTCGGCTGACCGCTGGCGTCCATGTTGGCGCACGGGTGGGTGGCACTGGTCTTGTTCTGGGTACCCGGTGGCGTGACCATCCCGTTAGCGCTAGTCTGCGCCCCTGCCACCCCCATGGATAACGCCATCCCTAAAGCAATGCTGCACGATACTGCATTCATTTTGTGGCTCCCCCTTACGGCGCGTGATTCTAACTCTCTTTATGGAGAGTCGAATAGCGGGTATCGAGTTGTCTACGGAAGAAACTACCGTTTTGCCGGGAACAATTTGCTCCGCTACACCCGGCCATTGCTCAAGTGCGGGAACCACGGTAAAATAGTCAAAGCGCCCGTTTTTAACAGGTCAGCGCATGGAACCTCGATGCCGCGTGAACACACCGCAGGCAAGCGAACCGCGACTGGGCGACCATCTTCAGAGAGTTGAGTATTCGCAATGCCGAAGCAGGGAATTCACCCGAACTACGTCGCGACCACCGTTAAGTGCGCCTGCGGCAACAGCTTTGAGACGAAGTCCACCCACAAGGGCGACATCTTCCTCGAAATCTGCAACGTCTGCCACCCGTTCTACACAGGCAAGAACAAGGTCATCGACACGGCCGGCCGTATCGAGCGCTTCAAGCGCAAGTTCGCCAAGAGCGACGCCGCTACCGCTGCCAAGTAAACCCGCAGTAAGCACCAACCTGGGGAGCCTCCGGTCCGCCGGAGGCTCTTTCCATGAGCACACGATGAAGAAGGACTGGTACAACTACGCCGCCGCTGTCGCCGATCATGCTCCGCGTGAAACGGGACTGCCTGTGCCTGCCGAATTCACCATCGGCAATGTGCGCATTGCGCCTGCGACTGTGCTCGCCCCCATGGCTGGTATCACTGATACCGTCTTCCGTCGCTTCATCAAGAACGCTTCTCTGTTTTCGTCTTCCAGCGACAGCACCAATGTCGATCAGGCTCTGAGCAATCAGCAGTCTGGTTGCGGCCTCATCATGACGGAGTTCACCTCCGCCGATGGCCTCTCGCGTATGCGCGAGGTCAAGCGCAAGCGCTACCTGACCTATTACGACGATGAACACCCCATCTCCGCGCAGATCTTCGGATCAAATCCAGAAACGCTCGCAGACTCCGCACGTATCTGCCAGGACGCCGGCTTTGACATTGTCGATCTGAACCTTGGCTGCCCTGCCAAACGCGTTGTTGCATGCAACGGCGGCAGTGGTTTGCTGCGCGATCTGCCTTTGATTGAAACCATCTTCAAGCGCGTGCGTAGTGCGGTGTCGATTCCCTTCACCGTCAAGTTCCGCATGGGCTGGAACGATCACCAGCTTGTCTGCGTGCCGCTGGCAAAGATGGCTGAGGACTGCGGTCTGAACGCCGTCGCACTCCACGCTCGCACACGCGAACAGGGTTATACGGGCAATGCGCGTTGGGAGTACATCGCTGCAGTGAAGGATGCTGTAAAGATTCCCGTTATCGGCAATGGTGACGTGCGCACTCCGGAAGACGCCGCAAACATGATTGCTGCGACTGGTTGCGATGCAGTAATGATCGGTCGCGCCGCGCCTGCAAATCCGTGGATCTTCCGCCAGATCGCACAATATACCGCGACCAAGGTGGCCACTGGCACGGGCACCTACACAGTGGCTACCGAGCAAGATCGCTATCGCATGATCCGCACCTACTTCACTATGCTCTTCGAAGAGTTGGAGCAGGAGCATCCGGAAATCGACTTCACACCTTTGCCCACGGAGAGCATGACACCGGCAGAGTTATCGGCTTACAACCACGAGCGCAACAAGGTTCGCGATCGCGAAAGCGCCCGCCGTGACGTCATCGGGAAGATGAAGCAATTCGCAAGCTGGTTTACCCACGGCGTTCCGGGCGGAGCCACGCTGCGCCGCAGTATCTTCGAGAGCAAACAGGCTGAACAGGTCATGGATGCAGTCGATCGCTTCTTCGCGATGGACCCGGCCCAGCGTTTGCAAAGCACCGCTGATCTGCAACCAGCCGCCTTCGCTGACTTCCAGGACAGCTAGTTCTCCGCCGACACCTACACTGATCGATCTGAAGAATTCATTCGGGATTGTCGCCATAGCCTCGCAGGATGCTCTTGTCATGCAGGCACGTGAGATAGACCTGTTTATTACCTGGCCCTTCTTCCGAACAACTGTCAATCAGCGAATAACGTACCTTTATTTCCTGCCGCAGACACTGCAACGCCTTCTGTGTGACTGGCGCAGATACATTACACACGCCGGGCAATTTTTGTAGCCATGCACGTTGATCTTCCAGCAAGATGGGCTGATAGTGGCTCGCCTTCAATGAAGCCATTGTGCGGCTGTAGATGCGAGACAAGATCACATCCTCTTCACCCAACTCAGCGTCAGAACAGATCGCACGCTCCAAAGGAGTAGAGGCTTTCTTGCAATCAAAGCTCGCCTGCAACTCCGGGGCAGAACGTCGTGCGGGATTCGTCGCATATGCTTTCGCAACATCCGCCGCGCAGAGCGCCGCGAAAGAAATGTACATCGTTCCCATCTGCAACTCTTCCGTCTTCCAGCAGATCTGCATCTCCTGCACATAGCGCCGCTTCGCCGATGTGGAAAGCTGCTTCAGAAACGTAGCTTCACACTTCTTCACAACGATGGAGGAGAACCCTGAATCCGCGCTAGATCCCCATGCACAATCCTTCATCATGACGGCGGCTTTCTCACAGGTCGGTGCAGCCTTAAGGTGCGCCTCTAACTGCTCAGCATCGCTACAAGATTCCTGCGCACGCATGCCCAGAGCGAACAGCAAAAGACCGGCCAGACAAACCAACCTCGTCATCGAAAGAACCTCTTCCGGATACTTCTATCACTCCGCGAAAGCAAACACGCAAAACGGTGGCCTCTAGGGCCGCCGTCTCAGCACACGTTCGCTTACTGCTTCGCGAGATCCAGATCGATTGTCAGCTTCACATCAGTACCAATAACCGAAGCCGGATAGCTCGGAGCCAGACCGAATGCAAGGCGATCGACCGTGGTCGTCGCCGAGAAACCGATGTGCTGCTTCTTATCCAGGCCGGTCACAGGACCGTTCGGACCGTCGACGGTGAGCACTACAGGCTTGGTGACGCCGTGTACCGTCAGGTTGCCATTGATGACGAGGCCGTCCTTACTCTTCTTGATGGACGTGCTCGTGAACTCGCCAGTGGGATACTTCGCAGTGTCGAAGAAATGGTCGCTCTTCAGGTCGTCATCACGCATGCTGTTCTGCGTATCAACAGACTTCACATCAATGGCGATGTTCACCCTCGACTTGGTGATGTCCTTCTCATCAAACGTCACCTCACCGCCAGAGACAGCGAAATGGCCGCGCACCTTGGAGATTGCGAGGTGCAGAATGGAAAAATCCACGCCACTATGAGCGGTATCAGGCTTCCAAGTGGAAGACTGCGCGGGCGCGAGCGGAGAAAGCAGCAAAGCTGCTGCGAGAGCGAGAGTTGTGCGACGGATCATTAGATCAAATTCCTCTTTCAGTTCAGTCCGTGGCGCAGTTTCGACCATCGCCACAATATCCTTCTATGTCGAAATAGATGGTTCATTCTTCATTCGGATTCATTCGATATAAAACTTTTATTTCTTCTGGTATTCGTCGCTGCTTCGTCCGCGCTTTGCGATCATCAAATGTGATGATGAGCCGTTCGAAAATTCCCTTCCAAAACACCTATGCGCGACTGCCTGAGAACTTCTACGGCCGGGCGAACCCAGCG
Source organism: Terriglobus roseus (assembly GCF_900102185.1). Lineage (NCBI taxonomy): Bacteria > Pseudomonadati > Acidobacteriota > Terriglobia > Terriglobales > Acidobacteriaceae > Terriglobus > Terriglobus roseus. The sequence continues at coordinate 3,054,475 of NZ_LT629690.1, forward strand.
CAGGTGGCGTCGCCGCGCCTGATCCGTTTTAACGAAGGGCTGGCAAAAGAGCTCAATATCGTCCCTGGTGACGACATTGCTGAAATCTTCTCTGGGAACCGCCTCGCTGATGGCTCAGAGCCGCTTGCGATGGCTTATGCCGGTCATCAGTTCGCCACCTTCGTTCCCTCGCTTGGTGATGGCCGCGCCAACCTTCTCGGCGAAGTCAATGGGAAGGACATCCACCTGAAGGGTTCAGGACGCACTCCGTTCTCGCGGCGTGGCGATGGCAAAGCGGCGCTGGGTCCTGTGTTGCGTGAATACATTCTTAGCGAAGCAATGTATGCGCTTGGTGTGCCCACTACTCGTGCACTTGCTGCCGTTATTACCGGCGAAAAGGTTATGCGTGAAGAGATTATGCCCGGCGCTGTGTTCACTCGCGTCGCGTCGAGTCATATTCGCGTGGGGACGTTTCAATATTTCGCTGCACGCCAAGACAATGATTCTGTTCGCATCCTTGCGGATTACGTGATTGATCGACACTATCCCGAAGCAAAAGAAACTTCGAAGAAGTACAAGTCGATGCTTCAAGGCATTGTGGATAGACAGGCAAAGCTCATTGCAAAGTGGATGGACTTTGGCTTCATTCACGGCGTGATTAACACGGATAATACTGCCATCAGCGGCGAAACCATCGACTACGGCCCGTGTGCCTTCATGGAGCAGTATCATCCCGCCACAGTGTTCTCTTCCATCGATCGCAATGGCCGCTACGCATATCAGAATCAGCCTGCGATTATGATATGGAATCTATCTCGATTGGCTGAATGCCTGTTGCCGTTGCTGCAGGAAGAGGAAGGCAGCGAACAAGGCGCATTGGACGCTGCCTATGAAGTACTGAATTCCTTTCAAACGACCTTTGAAAAAGCCCACGTCAACGGACTGCGGAATAAGTTAGGACTGGCAACTGAACATGCCGAAGACCTGGACCTTGCAGCCGACTTGCTGCTACGCATGGCAGCCAATCAGGCAGACTTCACGCTCACGTTTCGTCGTCTTGCAGATGTTCTGGAAAAGCACGAAGACTATCCTGCTGCCTCCTTGTTTCGCGATCCATCTGCTTTTACGGAATGGTCGCAGCGGTGGCAGACTCGCATCGCACAAGAGAATCGAACGATTGAAGATCGCATTGCATCCATGCGCGCTGCGAGTCCCATCTACATTCCGCGCAACCATCTTGTGCAGGAAGTGATTGACGCCGCGGTACAGCGCGATGACTTTACTCCATTTGAACGTCTTCTGGAAGTAACATCGCAGCCCTTTGAAGAGCGCGAGAGATTAGAGCATTACGCTGTACCAGCGAAACCGGAAGAGCGTGTGCTGCAGACCTTCTGCGGCACATAAGTTCTGCCTAACGTTCTGACATAAGTGCCGACATGCTGATGCTTCCATCCGTGTGAAGAAGATAGCGCACTGCGCCCATTGTGTCCGTTCGTGCGGTCTTCACATGCGCTGCCTGAAGCCGTTGCAACACAGGCATGCGCGGATGGCCGAATGGATTTCCCCTGCCGCACGAAATTACCGCGCACTGCGGCTGTACCTGCTCCAAAAGCTTTTCGCTGGTAGAGGTATTGCTACCGTGATGGCCCACTTTCAATAGCGTGGATGGCGGCAAGCCACGAGCTAACATTTCCTCTTCGGTGTCGCGCTCCGCGTCGCCTGCTATCAATATCGACGCTTTTCCATACCCTAAGCGAAGGACTAACGAATCATCATTCTGCGGTTCGTTCCCGTTCTTATATCCTGCGCGCGGACTCTCCGCAATAATACTCATGCTTCCAAGCTGTGCAACATCTCCTGCATGCATACGGCGAACGGCGATGTTATTCGCTTTTGCTTCTTCGATCAGGCCTCGCAGCAGAGGCGATGCCGCATCCACACTGATCCACAACTCTTGCGGATGAAAATTGCGGAGAATAGCCAATGCTCCTCCGATATGATCGCTATGCGCGTGCGTAATGACTAGTACGTCAATCCTGCGAATATTTTGTCGCCACAACATAGGCGATACGATCTCTTCACCGATATCAAAGTTGGACGATGCATTTTGTGTTCGGGAGCCCATCGGACCTCCTGCATCGATCACCATGATTTGACCTTCGGGCGTCGTCACGAACTCAGAATCTCCTTGCCCCACATCAATTGATGTGAAGGACAATGCGTCGTGCGCGAATACCGGGCGCGATGGAAATACGAGAATGACAGCCGCTGCAATGGCGAGAACACATCCGATCCATGCAGGCTTGCGTCGGTGCTCGTGCAACAGGAATATCGCGAGTAGCCATAGCAAACATGCTGCAGCAACGCATGCCGGAAGAGGCGACGGAACTCGCATATCCGCACCGTGAAATGCATTCAGCGTACGCACCACATAACCGATGCCATGCAGACTTAGCGCAGTCATCGCTGCTGGAATCAGCGCAAGCAGAGGATGCAGAAGGGACAGCACAAAAGTCCCAATGGCGCACCCCATAACAAATCCGATCAACGGGAGCGCAAGCAAATTTGCAGGGGCAGCGAATGGCGTCAGACGATGGAAATACACCATCATTGGCAACATCATCACCGACTCCGCCATAAGTATGCCCAGGATTGCCTCGAGAGCAAGCAGGCACATACGCAAAGTCCATGCAGGCGCACGTTGAACGATGGGCATGTCGTATCGCTTCGGTAGCCATCCCGTGAATAACCGACCAGATACACGGCAACTGACGCGAAGCTGAGCCAGGTACGGCGCGTAATGCACATCCAGGAGGATGCTCTCGATGTTTTTCAACGCATTGGCGCATGGACCGATCGTGCGCGATACAAGGGGCACGGCGATGCCGCCTACCGCAAACACAGAAAGCGCCGTCATCTGCAGGCTTGCTTCAAACAGTGAATCTGGATTGAGAAATAACATCCCGAGGATGGCGACGCCAAGAGCATTCATTACCTGCCGATCTCGATCGAGAACCATTGCGAGCAGATAAATGGCGGACATGAACAACGCGCGTCGCACTGGTTGCCCAAAGCCAGTCAGCACCGCGTATCCACTCACGAGAACAAGCGTAATGAGCGCTGCACCCCAAGGTACCATCCGAAGCCGTAGAAAGAACTGATATAGCACGGCCATCAGGATTGCGATGTGAACTCCAGCAACCACGAAAAGATGAAAGGAACCCGTTCGTTCAAACGCTATGCGAACATTGCGCTGCAGCGCAGTCCTGTCCCCGAAGAGCATGGCGCGTAGCATCGATGCATCCGTTGCATTCCACTGCATGACATGCGGGAGATATCTCATCCATGGGGAAACGGTTAGAGCACCAATGCGATTCGACGACCAATGCTGAGCGCGCTGGAACCAGCATGAAAGCGGTATAGAAGGCGCAGGCAGTATGCGTAGCTGCTTCACATCTGCAGTAGCCGCTATCGTAATACCTTCGTTCTGTAGCTGATCTGCATAATTCCACACGCCCGGATCACGATAACGATCCTGCGGACGCATGCGAAGCGTAAGTTCTACATGAGTGCCACACGGAAGGTAAGGCACCGCTTGCGTGACATCGCGTGATCCAAGCGTTGCCTGGATGCCGCCACTCACGGGACGCATCACAGCAATGTCGGGTGTGATCTCTTCGGCTCGTAAGGCCTTCAGCTGCAAAACTTCACGTACGTTTCCTTCAGCCTCTTCGTCTTCCCATTCGCTGTCATCCAGCTTCGATGCAGCCGTCGTGGAAAGCATACGGGAATCTGTAACCACCGCTTCCACTTTCCGCTGTAGCGCGTCAGCGTATGGAATCAAAGACGCATCCTGCGGAGACGGCCGTAATAGCGCCGTCGCCCATCCCAATGCGATAAAGGCGATAGCAGTTGCGGGCCATGCCATGCGCGGAGCCTTTGCTACAGTCCATATCGCAACGGCAAGAAGAAGAACACATGTGAGCACGACGTGCGCTGCTGGTTGCCACCAATGTTGGAAAAGAATGCCAAACGCAAAACATCCCGCAATCATCAGCGCGGGATTACTGTGAAGACGCAGTGGCTGCACATCGCTGAAATGCGCGGGGTGAGTATAGACCTCACCGAAAAGCATGTTGCGTGCACCTTTGACACGCTCCATTGCCGCACTGTGCATTGGTTTCGTGCCTTGGTCTGTCACTCGGTCTCGCGTCGAAACACGGCTATGGTTTCGGTGTGGAATGTCTGCGGGAACAGATCCAGAAGATGAAACTCCGAGAAAGCATAACCGCCTTCTAGCAACGTCTTTGCGTCGCGCGCGAATGTCTCTGCATCGCAGGAAACATACACAATTTCGTGTGGACGCATTCGCAGAAGCGAACGCAATGCGGGCATGGAAACACCGGCGCGTGGCGGATCCATTACAACAAGATCGGGTGTCACAGACGCACGCGCCAGGAAATCCTGGACCGTGGCATGCGCGACACGGTGCTGCGGATATGCCGCAAGATGCGAAGCCAAATCAGATACTGCTGGCTCACCAATCTCCACTGCGATTTCCTGCTCATAACGCATTGCCAGGGGGACCGAGAAGAGTCCCGCGCCAGCAAACAAATCCAGAACAAGATGACCGCTGCGATGATCCACCACGACCTTCACCATCTCGGAGGTGAGGAAACGATTTACCTGGAAGAAAGCGTTGCGTGTGATGCGATAGGTGTTCTCCGCAACGTGATAAGTCAGCTGCGACTCGCCCCAGCGGGCGATTTCAATGCGCTGTGTGGCCTGCACGCGTTTGGACCGTGTCTTGTCGGGTGCAGCCGCGGAGAGACCACCTCCAACGAGCTGAGGGAATTCATTGCGCACCGTATCGCAGAGAAGACGAAGTTGCGGAGGTGCGTTACGACTTACTTCCGTCACCATGGCATCGGTATGCATGGATAGTTGCACGATCTTCTCTTCACTGTCGGTGAAGAGCTCCATCGCAACCACGCCTTCCGGCCACTGAAGCTTTCCTTCACGGACAAGGTCCCGCATCCGCAACGCCATGCGGATCAAAAGAGGTGAAGCGATCGGACACTCATCAATCGCAAGGAAATCATTGCTACCGCGTCGGCTATAACCGATGTTGTCAGCGTAAACACGCAGTCGGATGCGATTGCGGTATTCCCATGGTTGGGCGCTATGTACTTCGACTGCGGGAACAGAAGGAATACCCGATGCATGCAGAACATCGATCAACATTGCCTGTTTGGCTATGAGCTGATGTTCGTACGGAACGTCCTGCAACTGGCATCCACCACACTGGCCAAAATGCGGACAGAGAGCCGCTACACGTTGCGGCATGGTTCCGGTGATGGAGAGCAGCTTCTGTTCTGGTGCGACCTGTGCTGCGTGTCTCATCGCTTATTCGACGCTCATGTAAAAGAGGCTGAGCCGCGGCACACCGCGCGCTTCCATCAAACGCTTGTGAACAAATTGTTCGGTCACCTGCTTCAACTGCACAGCCGACATCTTACCGCGATACGGAGCCAATTCGCGCGCGGCCTGTGCGCGTAGAGCCACAACTTCTTCTTCCGTTGCAGAAAGCATAAGCGCAGCAAACATGCGCTCTTCCAGAGCAGTCAGTGTTAACTCCAGATCCTCAGTGGATGGCGCCAACTCCGTCTCCACTTCATCTGCAAGAGCACGTAGCCGTTCCGCAAGCGAGAGGAAGGCGTCGTCTGGCTGCGAGGCCACGGCTGCTGCATTCTGCCGAAGGTAGGCTGCAATACGTTGTGGCTGAAACCCGCTTTCTTCTTCGCTTACAGCGGGCTTTGCCGCGCCAACGGCGGCATCACGCATGTCCTCTGTTGCAGCCATAACAGCCTGCGCACACCACGCCAGGCCGTTGACCTTGCGAACCCGGCCAGCGGTTTTCTGAGAACGCTGATCGTATTTATCAAAAGCGTCGTCTATCCCCTGCAGCACAGCTTCCAGAGGCACGCCAGCTTCTCTCCACATTTCAATCAGCGCCCAATCCAGTGTGCTGAGTAACAGTAGAGTTCCTCTGCGCTGCTGAAAGCGGGTTTCGATTTCCGTGAAGTAGTTAAAGTAATTCAGCAACGCGTACTTACTCCGAGCGCTGTGTTGCAGCCATAGCGCGGCGGCGAACGCGGTCCTGATTGCGTTCGTAAATCAGACGAACTCCATCCAGCGTCAGGTTCTCGTCTACATGACGAATCGTGCGCGAGGTTTCTGCCAGCATGCGGGCAAAGCCACCAGTGGCAATTACCTTCGTCTCAATGGCTAGATCAGCAATCATTCGCTCACAGATGCCATCCACGAGGCCAATGTAACCGTAATAGAGACCGATCTGAATGTGGTCAACGGTGTTGGTCCCGATCACCTTGCTCGGTTTGCGAATGTTGACACGCCCGAGTTTGGCCGCACGCTCAAACAACGCATCTGCGCTAATGCCAATCCCGGGCGCAATTGCACCGCCCAGGTATTCGCCTCGTTGCGAGATCACATCAAACGTTGTGGCCGTTCCAAGATCCACCACGATGGTCGGTCCGCCGTAGCGTTCAAAGGCTGCTACACAATTCACAATGCGGTCAGCTCCGACCTCGGCCGGATTGTCCACCAACACTGGAAGCCCTGTTTTCACGCCTGGCTCCACAAACAGTGGCTTCACGCCGAAGAGCTTTTCAATCACTTCGCGAAAAAGTGAATCGATCGGCGGAACGACGGACGAGACTGCAACGCCGGTAACTGCGGTTATGTCCACGCCGTCCATAATGAACAGACCGCGAAGTACCATGCGCAGTTCATCCAGTGTCCTTTGGACTGGAGTCGCAATTCGCCAGCAGTGCGTTTGCGCTGCGGGTGCTTCCGGGGTGGCCGGGCGGTACAGCCCTAGTACTGTGTTGGTATTGCCTACGTCGATCGCCAGCAGCATTCCTTCACTCCCTGCTTGTCGTCGGTTGATTCACAACTCTCGGACTCCGCCATGACGGACCACACGTTCCGTGCCGTCGTCGCAGTGGATGCGAAGAAGGCCCTCGGTCGTGAGTCCGGCGGTTTTGCCAGTATAGCCTTCCTCCTCCGCCACATGAACGCGCTTGCCCCGCACCCACGTGCTTTTCCTTTCCATGCGATCGAAGACCTCACTGCCGTTCTGGTCGAGTTGCCGAAATTCTTTATCCATCTGCGAAAGCAGGGCGATGGCAAGCTCTTCCCTGCTCACGCTAGCCCCCAGCTCACGCCGCAATGACGTCGCAACAGCGGCAAGTTCCTTGGGAAATTCCAACTGGTTCAGGTTGATCCCAATTCCGATGGCCGCATGCCGAAGTTCGCCGGATGGTGTGGAAACCGCCTCGGTCAGAATGCCACCCGCCTTGCGAGCAGGATTCGCACCTATCACCAGATCGTTTGGCCAGCGGATATCCGTAATGCGAGACGCCGTAACCTCAGCAATGGCCTCAACAGCAGCCAGCGCAGTGATCATGGAGAGCTTCAGCACGTCTGAGCTTTGCAGCGCCGGTCTTACCAGCATGGTCAGATACAAGCCGCGATCCGGCTCAGAATGCCACGTGTGACCGCCTCGCCCTCGCCCTGCAGTCTGTTCGTCTGCAATGTAAACCTGGCCTGATTGCGCGCCAGCCTGAGCGTCCGCGAGCGCCTGCACATTGGTGCTGCCGATGGTAGTGAAGTGCTGCACCTTGCCGTGGAAGATGGTTCCCTGGAGGGCGTCGTTTACAGCCTGTAGGTCAAAGCCGCTCATTAACCTCAGTAAACATCCGCCGTGATACGCATGCTCAGATCCACCGCGACCGACGACCGTGTAAGTGCACCGACGGACAGGAAGTCCACGCCGGTTTCGGCATACTCGTGCGCGTTTTCTAGGGAAATGTGTTCCGCGACTTCCAGAACCACCTTTGGCGCTTTTGCACGCATTGCTTCCACCACCTCGACTGTCTGCTTCGGGGACAGGCCTACCAGCAAAAGGGCATCCGCTCCCGCTGCAACCGCATCTTCCGCGTCCTGCAGACTGCGCACTTCAATTTCAATCTTCTGTCCGGGCTTTCGGGCGTTGGCCACCTTCTGCACCGCCTTCGTGATGCCTCCCGCAATGACCACATGGCTGGTCTTCAGCATGATGCCATCCTGCAGGTCCAGGCGATGGTTCGCACCGCCGCCGCAAGTCACGGCATACTTATCCAGCAACCGCAGACCGGGCACTGTCTTACGTGTATCCAGAATCTTCGCGCGCGTGCCTTGAGTCAGCTGCACAAATTCGTTGGTCAAAGTGGCAATGCCACTCATGCGTTGCATCAGGTTCAGGATGACGCGCTCGCAGGAGAAGATAGCCGCCGCAGAATGCCGGATGACGGCTACAGTTTGCCCCTTCCGCACACGCACGCCATCGAACATTTCTGAGTGGCTGATAACCTCATAGCGCCCGCTGCTCTTGTGTCCACTGCGTGTCTGCATAGCGGCAAACGCATCGAACACGGCGCAGATCACGCCCAGACCGCAGATGATGCAGTCCTGTCGTACAAGGATCGCCGCAGAAGCGCGCAAATCCGGGTCAATCGCCAGTGCTGTTGTGACATCGCTGGTGGCTTTGTCTTCCGCAAGTGCGGATTCGACGATTGATGCGATTTTTCTGCTTTTCCAGTCCATCCAATCACAATCCTAAAGGTGCACAGCGCATCCTACGGTAAAGATGCCATAACGGCAATGTGCGTCAACTACGAGAGAGATGATTCCGGAACTTCTACCCGAAACCCTGCCCCGTCAAGCTGCCATTCTACTTCTGTTGGCGATCCCTATCGCCTGCATGAGTTGGACGGTGACGCATGAAGAAGTCTTCCGGGAACCTCGCGAGTACTGCAAAGATCGCAGCCAGAGCGCCCGTTCCCTTACCCACAGAAAGTTTTTCTACCTTTTTACCTGCGAATACTGCTTCAGCCATTACGTTACCGCGCTGGTGCTGCTGGTTACCCGCTTCCAACTGTTGTACTCCGGTTGGCGAGGTTATGTGTTGGCTGAGTTCGCGCTGGTTTACGTCGCCAACGTCTATATGAGCCTCTACAATCGGTTGCGACTTGATATCAAACACGAAAACGTCAGCATCGCAGTGGAAGAAGCTCAGAAGCCGGAATAGGCCGGGCTAATCTTCAGCTCGGTCGTCGTCCACCAGCATCTGCAGGCACAACGGTGCCTCCAGCATCGTATTCATTTTGGAAATGGCCTTGACGGCGGCTTCCACTGTCGAGGTCAACGTGGGTTCCGTGGTAACAACGAAAGGCAACGCATCCTTGGGATATCCGGGACGTTGCAGGATGCTGTCGATGTTCGCACCCACCTTCGTCAGAGCGCCCGAGATAGCAGACACTATGCCGGGCTTGTCCCGCACGATGAAACGAAGATAATGCGGTGCCATGAACTCGCCGGTAACTGTCTTTTTCTTGACCGGCAACGCGACGGAGTTCGATCCGTGCACCACGGCCAGCAGGTCGCTGACGATGGCCACAGCCGTCGGATTACCGCCTGCACCATGTCCGCTAAACACGACATCGCCACCAAATTCACCAGACGTTACGACCATATTCTGCGTGCCGTGTGACCAGGCGATAGGCGAGCTCTTGGGCACCAGCATGGGCGCGACGCGTGCCCGCAGCACACCACCGCGAAGCTCGGCCCGTGCGATTTGCCGAACGGTGCAGCCAAGCTCTTTCGCGTATGCAAAGTCCACAGCGCTCACGTTTCGAATGGTCTGCGCAGGCACTTCATCGGGATTGATACCAATCTGCATGGCGGCGCGCACCAGAATGCAGAGCTTCGCGCGCGCGTCGTAGCCATCCACATCTGCAGTTGGATCAGCTTCGGCATAACCGGCTGCCTGTGCCTGCTTTAGCACGTCCGCATATTCCGCGCCCTGCTCCATGTGCGAGAGCATGAAATTGCAGGTGCCGTTCAGAATGCCGCTGAGGCGCGTAATGCGATCGCCCTGCAAGCCATGCAACGTTGCAGGAATAACCGGCACTCCACCAGCAACTGCGGCGTTGTAAACCAGCACTCGATTGTTCTCACGGGCCAGCTTGGCAAGGCCTGCGCCCTTGTAAGCGATTAGTTGCTTGTTCGCAGTGACGACGTGCTTGCCGCTGCTGAGAGCCTTGCGCAACCAGCCTTCAATGGGATCGATACCACCGATGGTCTCAATGACGACATCAACATCTGACTTCAGAATGTCCTGGATGTTTTCAGTCCACACGATGCCGCTGTTTAGCCCCTTCGCTGTTGCGCCGGTGCGTTTGCGCTCCACGCCGCGGTTATAGATGTGAGTCAGTTCGATGCCTGGGAACTTCTGGCCGCGCAATAACTGCGCCACCGACGATCCCACCGTGCCGAAGCCGAGGATTGCAACCTTTGTTGCCGCGTTTGCCGCAGTCTGCTTCGCCATAGTGTTTAGTAGTCGATCCTTTCATTGCTGTTCTGCCATGCCTGGAACGAGCGGATGGCTTCGTCCGGCAACATGCGTTGAAACGGAATGCGGCGCTGTTCCAGCGGCCGATTTACCTCGTCATACAAAAACTGATCATCGAACCCGATGGCCGCAGCATCTGCCTTGGTATTTCCATAGAAAACCGACCGGCAACGCGACCAGTAAAGTGCTGCCATGCACATGGGGCAAGGTTCGCATGAAGTGTAGATGTCACAGTCCTCAAGCTGAAAGGTTTTCAGCTTCGCACACGCCTCACGGATCGCATTGACCTCGGCATGTGCTGTGGGATCATTTGCGCTTGTCACCGTGTTGGCTGCTGATGCGATGACTTCTCCATTACGCACAATCACCGCTCCGAACGGCCCACCATTCCCCGTGACGACGTTGTCTGTGGCCAGTTCAATCGCCATGCGCATGAACTTCGGATCGGGAGAAACGGTATTGCTCATTCGGTATTGCCTCCCCTTAAGTATCGCAGGGCGCACTAAGAATGGCGAGTTGGAGCACCTGCACGGTCCGGCCCGTTACTATAAACCTTCATCCTCGTGGCGACCGCAGAAAGCCATCTGTGGACTGGGTTTGCTACCGTAGATGCGATGGAGACCGGAGCCACAGCCGGCACACAGGTATGCCGCACTGTTGTTGCTGGTATGCCGTCTGAGTTTGCAGCCGAGGAGTTTGATGCCACTGCAGTCCCTTAATCCGGCAACAGGAGACGTTCTCCGCACCTTTGAGATGTGGGACGAAGAGGCGTTGCGGACGCGCATCGCACAAGCCCATGAGGCAGCCACGCTCCAACACACACTGCCCCTGGAGCACCGCCTTCTATGCCTGCGAAAACTCGCCTCTCTTCTGGCAGAAGAAAGCGAAGAGTTAGCGCGCGCCATCACGCAGGAGACGGGGAAAACCATCGGCGCGTCCACAGCCGAAGTGGCCCGATGCGCGGACGCATGCCGCTACTATGCCGAACACGCCGTACGGATGCTGGCTCCTGAACTCTTGCCCGGTGAGGGCGAGGCTGCCTATGTGCAGTGGAGCCCCATGGGCGTGGTGTTGGCCGTCCTGCCGTGGGAGTCTCCGCTTTGGCATGCTTTCCGCTTTTGTGTTCCGGCACTGGTTGCGGGCAACACTGTGTTGTTGAAACACGCGACAAGCGTTCCGCAATGTTCGCTTCGTATTGAAGCGCTGGTACGCCGCGCTGGATTTCCCCGAGGCGCTGTCACAGCCTTGCTGATAGAAGACAGACTGGTAGAGACCGCACTGGCAGACGACCATGTTGCCGCGGTATCCGTGTGCGGAACGGAGGCCACAGGCCGCGCCCTGGCAGCCAAGGCCGGATGGCAACTGAAGAAGAGTGTGCTCCATCTGCCCGGCAATGATCCGATGATCGTAATGCCTTCGGCAGATCAAGACGCCGCCATTGCGGCAGTGATTGAAGCCATCTGCAAGGGTGACAGTATCCGTCGCGTGATCCTGCATTCGGAGATATATACAGCTGTAATGGGACGGCTCATCGCAGCTGTGGAATCGCTGTCCGTGGGAGATCCGCTGCGTGAAGAAACGCGTGTGGGACCGGTGGGAACGCCTGATGCATTGAAGCTCCTGGAAGAGCAGGTGACGGTCGCGGTAACCGCCGGTGGCCGCGTTCTTACAGGTGGAACTCGCATGGTGGGTCGCGGAAATTTCTTTGAGCCGACGGTGCTGGCCGATGTCCCTCGAAATTCGGCTGTAGCACGTGATGCATTTTCAGGCCCGGTGTGCCTGTTGTTTCGAGCACATGATCTGCAGGATGCCATCGCAATAGCGAATGACAGCCCGATGGGACGCGCTGCTTCCGTCTGGACCAAGGAGCCCGCAGAGCAGCAACAACTCATCCATGGCGTTGATGCTGGTCTTGTAGCTCTGAATGCACTTCCCGCCGATGATCCCAGACTACCGGTGGGGGGCGCAAAACGATCCGGCTATGGGCGTGAGCTTGGCTCTCAAGGGATGCGCGAATTTATGGTCGCCAAGACGGTTTCGCTCGGCAAATAGTTCGCGTTGGCAACAAGAAAGAGGCGCACCCCGCAGGGTGCGCCTCTTTCGTTTGTTTGCAGATTAGAAGTTGAAGCTCATCTGCAGGGTCACGGTACGAACTGCGGCGGAGCTTCCGCCCGGTCCCATGCTGGACAACGAGGTGGACTTGCCGAAGAGGTTCTTCGACGGATCCGGGCTGTACGAGCTCAATGAACCGCTAGGAGTGGAGTACGGCACGTAGTTGAACAGGTTCTGAATCTGTGCGCCTACGCTGAGCGTGTACTTGTGTCCCGAGGAAGCACCGCCACCGAAGCCGCCGGGACCACCGGGTCCACGACCGCCGCCACCACCACCACCGCGAGGACCACCACCGCCCGGAGGCATTCCACCGCCAGGACCGTTCTGGCCGTTTTGGCCATTCTGTCCATTGCGGCCACCACGAGCTGCCGCACCAGTCTTAGCGCCGAAGCCGAAGACCTTCACGATGCGCAGGTTGCCCTGTACATTCGATGGTCCGGTGCAATAGCCCTGCGGAACGCGGTTTGCTGAAGTAATACCGGTAGAGATGAAGTCCGTAGCCGTTTTGCAGTTTCCGGAAACACCATTCGCAAAACCAGCGCGGTCATTGATAACGGTATCGCCATTCACGTCCGTTCCGGTCGTGATGTTGTACGGGCTACCGGAGTTCACGCTGAAGAACGGGCTCAGGTTGATTCCATACGGAGCATTCCAGTTACCGAAAAGGAACACACGGTTCGTGGCGTTGAACAACGCACGGCCGTAGTCGGTTCTCGGATTCAAGCTGTCCGTCGGAAAGGCATCCGGGCCATTCGTATTCGCCTTCGCGTTGCTGTAGGTGTAGAAGCCGAACATCGAGAAGCGCGGGCTGAGCTGCGTGCGCACGTTCACGATGATCTGGTTCTGGCGATACACGCCACCAGACTGGTACTGATACACGTAGTTACCGGCGGCTGTCGGAATCGAACGCGACATGTACATGTGATCGCCGATGGTGTTCAGGTAGTTGAACGAAACCGTGGATCGCTTGCCTACCTGCTGATCGACACCCAGGGCCGTCTGCATGTTGTAAGAAGAACGTAGATTTGCACCGAGCTGATAGATCGTCTGCGAACCAAGTGTTCCGGTGCCGCAAGCGGTCGTATTGGTGGGGCCGCATCCAGTCGTGATTGCAGCCACACTGCCATCGGCGTTGCGGGACGCACCGTAGATATTTGTTACCTGGTTGATGCCATTCTGGCGCTGTGTCTGGATGACGTCGCTCAGATCGAAGCGGTCATAGAAGATGCCCCAACCAGCACGGATCACCGTACCGGGATTTCCCTTTTTCGATGGAACACCATAGGAAAGAGCAACACGCGGAGCGATATCAGCCTTGCTGTTGATCGCGCTCTGCGATTCCAAACGCGCGCCATAGCTCAGCGTCATGTTCGGCTTGATCTTCCAGTCGTCTTCCGCATAGAAGCCCACATCCGCCAACGACTGTTCCGCACGTGGATTGTTGATTGTGGTTACGCGGTACTGGAACGGCTGACCATGGACGTAGTTGTAATCCGAGGTCAACGCCGTGCAGGGTGCAGTTGTGCAGTTGTAGGTAGGTCCGTAAGTAAACGTTCCGTTCGAACCTGCGTTGGAGAACAGCGCTTCGCGGTAAACACGCAACCGTACGCCCGCGCGGATGAAGTTCTTCTGGAGCGCGATCGACGTGTAGTTCTGCAGTTCCAGATGGTCGTTCGTGCTGTTCTGCGTTCCTGCGCTGGAACCACCACCGGTGAAATAACCGGTCACCGTCAGCGTGGGCGTTGTGTTCAGAGGTGACTGCGAGGTGATCTGGCGAACCAACTGCAAACGAGTTTCGTTAATCAGTTTGCTGCTGATGATCTGCGTATCGCTGATGGTGAGCTGATGCTCGTGAACTCCGCTGTTGTATGCCGTGGTGTTCAACGATGTAGCACCCAGGCCGGCATTGGTCTGGTCGTTATGCTCAAACTGATAGCGGATGGTCAGCGTGTTCTTCTCGCCCAGAGCCACGTCATAACGTGGCGTCAGATCCCAGCGCTTCTGCGGATGGAACGTGGCGCGGGATGCATCCGGGTACACATTCAAGGTGCAGGTAAGATCGCCCGGCTGGCACAGAACGCTAGAGCTCGGGCTCGACGTAACAGCGTAGCCAGCGAAGATGCTGTTGTCTTCAATATCGCGATAGCTTCCTGCGATGGAGTATGAGCTGGTCTTCGTCGCCGGTCCGGTCAGCGATCCGATGAAGAAGATGCGGTGATAATCCGGCTGCTGATTCGTGGAGCCGAGGAACGGGCTGGACGTGTTGAACGCCTTGTCATTGCCCTGAATGCTGAAGTTACCGTGATACTTGTCCGTACCTGGCTTCGTGAATACTTCCACACGACCAAAGCCCTGCTTATCGAACTGCGCCGAGAACGGATTCTGGTTCACACGGATTTCGCGGATGGAGGATTTCGGCGGAAGCGTGCCGCCCGTGAAACCGTCCACGTAAATCTGTCCGCCGTTCGGACCAGCCGAAGGACCAGCCAAGGCTGACAGTTCGCTGGAAAGCTCATCCGGGTCATCCGACAGCGCTTCCAGGTCCTTGTCCTTGATGACAACCGAGCTGCCGTTGGAATCGGGATCGGTGGACACCTGCGTGTTCTGGGTGGTCACGTTGATTTCCGTGGACTCCGCCTGAACCGTCATGGCCGTGTTGAGATTGACAGTTGCCGTTCCCACTCGCACACCCTGCCGAACAAACGAGGCAAAGCCCTGCATTGTGACGGTCACCGAATATGTTCCAGCCGGAACGTTGCGGAAGGTATACGCACCGTCAGAACCCGAGGTGGTCACCAGCGCTTGGCCCTTGGCGGGCGTCAGCGTCACAGTAGCGCCGGGGATCGCAGCCTGATCCGGGTCCAGCACAAATCCGGTAACCGTGGCGGCGGAAGCCGTCTGGGCATATGCCATCGGTGCGCAAAGAGTTGCGCTACCTGCCAGGCTTACCGAAAGAATCGCAATCGACAGTCGTCGAGAGCTTGAAAGGCAAAAGTTCATCATGACCCTCAAAGAAGGTGAAGTGTGAATGCTTCGGAGTTTCCGCCGCAGCACGGGAGTTGTTGATCTATCACGCGGTTGAGAGACGGAACGCTACTGCGGTCCGCCGCCACCACCCTCGCCGCCGCCAGAGCCGAGGCTCCACGGCGAAATTGTCATCTCGCTGGCCGCAGGTCCGGTCAGCAGGGGTTCCACGCCGCTTAGAAGCGTGATTGCCGTAAACGGACCGGCATTGCCATTGCCTGAGGCCACAATCATCAGGGCCTCGCCCGGCTTTAGTGCAGCCAGGGTCGTCTTGGGAAGACGCGGAATCATGGTAGCTAAATCAGCAGCACGTCCGCCACCTGGGCGTCCGCCGAAACCGCCTTGCCCACCAGGACCGCCTGAAGGGGGGCCACCAGAGGGGGGACCGCCTGCCGGGGGACCAGCGGGACGTTCTGCGCCAGCCTGTCCGCCGCCGGCCGGGACACCTTCACCCCCACCAGCACGCCGAGCACCCGCCGCGCCGCCACTTCCAAATCGTGCCGCCATCTCAGGCGGCATCGCGTGAAGGTCGCTGCCATCGCTGACGATGACAGTCTCGTTCTTCTTAGTGGCCAAATCCTTGATCACAAGGCTGTTTGCCGACGCATTGATGGAAACGATGGTGCCGGAAAGATTCTTGAAAGTACCCGAAACGATCTCATCCGCCGTGATGTTTGCTCCATCCGGAGACTTATCGCCACGCACGCGGAGTTGGTCGCCGGACTGGATCGCAGCTAACGTGCTGGGCTGCGCTTCTTCAAACTTGACCGATCCCGGGGCATAGCGACGATAGATGGTGCTGCCGGTAGTCGTAACCGTGACATCCTTTTTGCCGGAGCTAATAGCGATAGTGTTTGCGCCAGCATCTACAGATTTCACGATGCCACCTGAGCCGCGCTTCGCCCAGTCAGCCTGCGAAGCTGCATTGCGCTGCGCAATGGCCGCAGACTTAATCATGATGAGGCGGGTTGCCGTCAGCGCACCGCCGTCGCCCGGTGTTCCCGTCGCCAGGACACGATCACCCACGGCAAGCTGGTCCAGCGTCGCAGCGGAAACGGTCTTCATGTCTGCGCTCTGCTGAATGCGTGCACCGTCCCCAACCGTAACGGTTGTCGGAGCGGCACCGCCGTCCGGAGCCACTGTTAGAGTGTTGCCGGAGATGGTCTTTACCGTGCCCAGCACACGCCCTGCAGCGGGTGCAGCCTGCGCAATCGCCACCGAAGTCAACGCCAAAGGTGCGATTGCAGCCCCCATCACGGCGGCTAGAGCCAGTTTCCGTGAAATCGTTTGTAGCGTTCCCGACTGCGTCCGGCGATGGTTCAACGTCCTGCTCCAGTGATGAAAGGGTCTTCCAGGAATGCGGAAATCCTGTACTCACTTAGAAATACGGACGTGTCCTGTGAAAGTTTCGTTAGAAAAAGCTATTTCCGGCAAAAAACGGCGCAACCTGTCATTGCAACCGCCCGACCGCTATTCCGGTGGATCCTGATCCAGCGGCTGGGGCGGCCAGTGATAAACCGCCATGCTCAGCGGCGGAAGCTGGACACAGTCCTCCTTCCGGTCTGGAACAACATCGCTGCACAGCAGTAGTTCCGATCCCGGTTCCACCGCGAAGCTGGTCGCTGTCTCGGCAAAGTTGATCATTGTCCGCACGTTGCCGCGATCGGTATAGATCCATTGCTGTTCTTCATTGCAGTGGACCACCATGCGGCCAAAATCGCCTAAATTCAGGGCCAGCATTCTGCGACGAAGATGGATCAGGTCGCGGTACCAGCGATACATCTCAGCATGTTTCGGTTCCTGCAACTCGTCCCATTTCAAAATGGAAGCTCCAAACGTCTTGGGGTCCTCGGGAGCCGGCACATCTTCCGCCCATCCGAAAGCCTGAAAATCTTTCTTCCTGCCTTCGCGAACCGCCTTGCGCAGCTCTTCGTCCTGAAAGTCAGCGAAATACAACCATGGTGTAGAGGCTGCCCACTCCTCTCCCATGAACACCATGGGCAGGAACGGGGCTGTCATAACAACTCCGGCAGCCAGCTTCGCCTTTCGCATACCAACCAGTTGCTCCAACCGTTCACCGTGCGCGCGATTGCCGATCTGGTCATGGTTCTGGATGTAGCCAAGGAAGCGATGGAAGCTGATCTTGTGAATCTGTCGTCCGTGATTGTGCTGGCGAAAGCGAGAGTAGCGACCGTCATACAGGAACACCTGCTGGAGTGTGGTCGCCAGATTTTCAATTGTGCCGAAATCTTCGAAGTAGCCATGCGGCTCATGGCGAAGAAGCGTGAACAACGCGTGGTGAAAGTCGTCGCTCCACTGCGCGTCCAAGCCAAAACCATTTGCCTCACGCGGCGTTACAAAACGCGGATCATTCAGATCCGTTTCGCCAATTAGAAAGAGGCAACGGCCCAGCGACGCCGATAGGTCTTCCACCTCGCGGGAAAGCTGTTCCAGAAAGTGCATTGCGGAACGGTCAATCAGCTCATGCACCGCATCCAGCCGCAGGCCGTCAAAGTGATAATCCCTCAGCCACATGATGGCGTTGTCGATAAAGAAACGGCGCACCTGGTCGCTCCCGCCTGCTTCCAGATTGATCGCGGCACCCCACGGTGTGTGATGACGATCCGTGTAATACGGCCCAAACATCTGGGTGTAATTGCCAGCTGGCCCGAAGTGGTTCATGACCACATCCAGAATCACGCCAAGCCCCTTCGCATGGCACGCGTTCACAAACCGCTTCACGCCATCTGGACCACCGTACGTCTCGTCAGGAGCATAAGGCGACACACCGTCATACCCCCACGAAAACCTTCCTTCAAACGACGAGATAGGAAGTAGCTCGATATGGGTGATGCCAAGCTCAAAGAGATAGTCGAGCTTTCCAATCGCTGCATCAAACGTTCCTTCCTTCGTGAATGTGCCTACGTGCATTTCGTAGATCACAGCAGAAGGAAGAGGAATAGGACGGAACTTCTCGTCGGTCCACGGAAAATGCGAGTGGTCTAATACGCGCGATTCGGAATGCACGTCCTTCGGCTGCCAGAAAGAACGGGGATCAGGATAGGGCCGCGGATCATCATCGAGAATGAAAGCGTAATTGCTGCCATGCTCTGCGGCACCTACATCAGCCTTCCAAAAGCCGCGCTGCGATGGCCCTTCCATCGGATAATCCGTACCATCCACGCGCACCGATACCTTGTTGCGCCGCGGCGCCCATACCGAAAAATGATGCATCCCGACTATCCTCCTGCGGCTCTTCTTGCACCGCTTCTCGTTCCTAAAATGTTGTCTTCTGTCAGGCAGCCAGATCGCGACCGGGTGTCTTTCTGGCGTCACGACCATCCGTCGCTTCGCTGTCGCGCACCAATAGCGCAACAGGAAAATCATCCAGCAGTGTACTGATACGAATCTGCGCCCCACCGGCGTGCACGCGCCCCGTCATACGATCCGTCCACTTACCTGGCGGCAGCGGAAGGACCGTGCCGCTCCAGTTGTTATCCAGCCGATGCGGAAAACGAGCCACAACCGTAATGACATCCCCCGAACGAACATAAGCAATCACATGATCCGCCTTAGAACCCGCTGGCAACAGCGGTTCGTACGTGGCCGATTGATCGAAAGATGCTGGACGCTCATAACGAAGTTGCAGTGCCTGCAGAATCACCCAAAGCTTGGGGTATCCCTGCTCAAAATGAGCCAACGCGAATCGGGCTGCGTCTTCGCGTGAGAACCCGCGAAGCTCTGCAAGCATGTTGCGACGCAGATCGTAATCGACCGGTCTGCGATTATCCGGATCGACCAATGAGTAATCCCATAACTCGGCACCTTGATACAGATCGGGAACACCCGGCGATGTGCATTTCAGCAACGTTTGCGCCAATGAGTTGACGCATCCATCGCGTCGAATACGCTGCACGAACGATTCCACTTCTGCAACGAATGCAGCGTCACTCAGAATCTGCTCGATAAAGCGGTTCAGTGCGTCTTCATAGGCTTGATTGTTTGCAAGCCACGACGTAATGCGCTTTGCCTCACGCATAGCCTTCTGCATGTATTGCTTCAAACGGTCTTCTGCGATGGGCCATGCACCAATCAGCGTCTGATAGAGGAAATACTCCGTGTTCGGATCAGGATAAGCGCCAGTACGATACTTCGCATTGACGCGCGACCATCGCTTCACTTTCGCAGCCCAACGTCCAGGCATCTCCGCCAACACCGCTATTCTCGCGCGCACATCGTCCGCCCGTTTGGTGTCATGAGTGGACAACGTCAGCATCGTTGTCGGAAAGGTCGCTTGCATGTGTGCGTTGTACGCGTGAAACTGCTCCACGCTATTGCCATCCAAGCCGGGATCACCACCCACTTCATTCAATGAGGTGAGCCGATTGAAGGTATAGAAAGCAGTATCTTCCACGCCCTTAGCCATGATGGGCGAAGTGAATTGCTGGAAACGTGCGACGAATTCGCCTTCCAGCTTTCCCGTCACCTTCAACGTCAGAATGTCACTCATGAAATCAAACAAACCGGCGTCGATATCTGGCTTCCGGCGCTTTGCTTCTTCGATGGCCTTACCAATGTGTTCGCGATCTTCTTCTGCAATTTCCTGGCGATCCGGTGTCCAGACTACGTAGGTTCGATAAATATCGAAACACGCCGCGACATTGCGAATCGCACGTCGAATCTGCGCACGCGTATAGTCGCGGCTGTCGCGGTTGTTTTCACAGATTGCAACAAAGATGTTCGCCAACCGATTCACATCGCTGGCCAATGTTTCTTGTGCGATCTTGGACTTCTTCTCGAACATGACATCGGCATAACTTTCATGCTCATTCGTGAAGTCGCGGTAAATAGCATCGATTCTTCGCAAGCCATCCGGTGCGACCAGCAGACCGTTGCAGAGGTTCATGAAGTCGTAACCACTTGTTCCCTGCACTGGCCAGTCCTGCCGCAGCCACTCGCCGGGCTCAAGAATCTTCTCCACCACAATCCATGCATGTGGGGAGCTCGAACGTAAACGCTCCAGATACTGCTTGGGGTCGCGCAGACCATCAGGATGGTCGATGCGCACACCATCCAGCACACCCTTGTCCAACCAATACAAAATCAGTTCATGCGTTTCTTCGAAGACATACTCACGCTCCATGCGCAGACCAATGAGTGAATTGACATCGAAGAAGCGGCGATATCCAAGCTCCTGATCGGAGGTGCGCCAATAGGCAAGACGGAAGTTCTGTGCGTTCAGGATTTCGTCCAGCGCATCAATATTTCCGTTCAGTTCTGCGAGCGCTTCATCAATCGAGCGGCAGATCGCTTCTTCTTCTCTGCACAGTCGTTGCAGCAATCCAAGCAAGACTTGCTTGTCGCGATGGCGTGCAAGCTGCACGCTGCGATCCGTGGAATCGGGCGCAGGTAAGCGTGCAAAGGAAACGGCAAGGAAGTTCAGCGTGTCAGAAGGTGCAAGCTCTGCAGCGCGCGCCAGAAGACCATACAAGGAACGCGGAGCAACAGGAAACTCCTGCTCGCCATAACGGACTCTGAACTGCACACCGTCACGATCAATGTGTATTTCGCGTCTCTCCAGCACCCGACCATACTGATCGCCAAGGACCGGCATCAGTACTTTATCGCGCAGTTTCTCTTCCGCAGAGTTCCAATCGATATCGAAGAAGGTGGCAAAACGGCTGGACGGTCCGTTCTCCAAGACGTCCCACCACATGCGATTCGTGCGGTCCACAGACATGTGATTTGGCACAATGTCCAGAACCTGGCCAAGACCAAGCTCTCCAAGTTTTCTCGAAAATGCTTCGTGTCCCTCTACTCCACCCAGTTCCGCGTTCACGCGATGATGGTCGACGACGTCATAACCATGCGTAGAGCCACTACCTGCCTGAAGGTAAGGGGAGCTATACACATGCGAAATTCCGAGGTCACAAAGATACTCCGCAGTTGCAATTGCCTGGGAAAATGTAAAACCGGCATGCAACTGCAGGCGATATGTAGATAGCGGTGTGCGCATCGTCTCCTGTGCAGGCTGCTCCGTGCCGCGCACCGCGGCAGCCTTTCTGTTTTGATCCCTTGGTTCTCTCCTTTAGGTGCTGCTCCTGTGCCGTGAGTTGTTTGGCAAGCTTAACGCGACGTCAGTCGACGGCAGTCACCGCCACTCTGCGCCGATTCAGCGGCGTTCGGCCGACTCAAGCCCTTCACTCCAGGGACCTTTTCCACCGCTCAGGATGGTGGCTGCATGCGCCATGGTCAGATGCGAGAACGCCTGTGGGAAATTTCCTACCTGCCGCATTTCTTGCATGTCATATTCTTCTGCGATTAAGCCAAGCGGATTGCGTAACTTCAACAATCGCTCAAACATGGCGCGGGCTTCCGCCTGCTGGCCACTGAGATACATCACACCCGTCATCCAAAACGAACAAGCCAAGAAGGCACCTTCGCCCGGCGGCAATCCATCATCACCGTCCGTGTTGTATCGCAGTACTAGGTCGCCTCTCTGCAACTCTTGTTGAACCGCCTTAAGAGTGCCCGCCACCCGCGGGTCGTTCGCAGGCAAGAATCCTACAAGTGGGATTCGTAAAAGAGCCGCGTCAAGGGCATGCGATCCATACGCCTGCACAAACGTATTTCGCTCCGCGTCGTATCCATTCACGCATACATCCCGATGAATGGCGTCTCTTACATGGCGCCAGCGCTCTACCGCTTCCTGCAGCTTTGCATCACCTTTATCGTCAGTCCGTTCGTATCCTTCGATGGCGCGCGAAAATGCGACCCATGCCATCACTTTGGAATGCACAAAGTGTTGTTGTGGGCCGCGCACCTCCCATATGCCGTTGTCCGGTAGCTGCCAGATATTTTCCAGATGCTCAAGCATATTGATCACCAGCGACCGCACCGCCGGCCTCCACACATCGTCTTTCACGGTGGGCGTGTGTGAGAGTGCCGCAATCACCTCTCCAAACACATCTAACTGCAACTGTTCCGCAGCTTTATTTCCGATATTTACTGGCTTGGAATTCTCATAGCCCGGCAACCAATCTGCCTGCCATTCAGTCAATTGCCTTTCGCCTCCAAGCCCATAAAGAGACTGGATTTGTTCTGCCGAACCAGCTATGGCGCGAAGCAGCCATCCACGCCATGCCTGCGCTTCTTCTGTGTAACCTTCGTGTAACAACACCAGCAATGTGAAGGCTGTGTCACGCAGCCAGCAGCATCGATAGTCCCAATTACGCACACCGCCGATTTGTTCAGGAAGCGACGTTGTGGGTGCGGCTACAAGACCACCGGTAGGCCGATACGTCAGAGCCTTTAAAGTGATGAGCGAACGCTCCACGCAATCTTCCCAGTCCGTATGTCCTTTTCGCTGCGAGGTCCATTCTGTCCAGAAGATTTCTGTGTCGCGATAAGCATCGTGAGGATCGAAACTGGCGGGGTCCTCTTGGAGCGATGATCCGTATGACAGAACAAAACACACCGATTCTCCTTCGCGGACTTCGAAATCGCTCACAGTCGTGAGGCCTTCGCCATGTAAGGGCGCCTCGGTACGAAGAACTACAAGTTCAGGACCTGCAATGGCACGCATGTGATGATCGACACGTTCCACCCACGGAATGGTTCTGCCATAGTCGAACCTCAACACAAGATCCATGCGCATCTTCACGGAACCGCGCAGTCCTTTCACAATCCTCACAACATCCGAATTGTTCCCACGCGGTGGCATAAAGTCGCTCACAAGCACCGCGCCCCGCTCCGTCTTCCACACTTTTTCTACGATCAGAGTGTGCGGTTTGTATCGCCATTCGTCTTCCGTCACGACCTCCTCGGCCGACGGACGAATCTGAAAATAACCATGGTCTGCTGTTCCGAGCAACGCCGCGAAGCATGCACCGGAGGCGAATGTCGGCCAACAGAGCCAGTCCAGTGATCCGTTGCGGCAGATAAGCGCTGCCGTTTCGCAATCCCCAATCAAGGCGTAGTCTTCAATCCGAGCCGCATGTAGAGGCTCTTCTGTTTCGTGCTCTTCCTTGGTCAAGGAATTTTCTCCCGGTGGATAAGGCGTATAAGCGCAATGCAGGCAAACGCCTGATTCATCTCCGGCATCCTTACCTGAAGACGTTTGCTGGGATGACTCAGCGTGATTGGATGCAGTCAACCGCCTTCACGGAATGTCTGCAAAGAACGGCAAGGAGGAATTGCTTGAAGCCGAAGGAAGGCCGGAGCCGCGTCATCATCGAAAACGTGCAACCGCAGGTGGACTGCGGACGCCACGCAGTCAAGCGCGTAGTAGGTGATCGCGTTGTTGTATCGGCGGCCATCTATTCGGACGGACACGATCACGTTGCAGCAAAGCTTTTTTATCGACGCGAATCAGAAGACACCTGGCGCACCGCCCCCTTTATGGAACGCGGAAACGATGTGTGGGAAGCGGAGTTCACGGCAGATGCCATAGGCCCGTGGCTTTATACAGTGCAGGCATGGGTCGATCATTTCGGCACATGGGTTCATGATCTGCATAAGCGAATCGACGCGCAGACGACAACGTCCCCCGCGGAAATGCCCGGCGGTCCTGAACAGAACGAAGGTGGTTCCGCGACAGATGAAAATACCGTTGCTCTGGAAGACCTGACGGCTACAAAAAAGTCATCCACAGGAGCCAGCACTCCGGCCCCCTCGAACGATATCGCGCTGGCCCTTAGAACTGGCGCCACTCTGCTTGACCAGGCCTCGGCACGTGCACGCACTGCAGACGCGCAGACACTCAAAGGAGCGGCAAGCTCACTTCGTTATCTCGCGGAAAAGAACGCTAATTTTTATGAATTCCCGCTCAGCAACGACCTGATCCTGCTGGCACTTCAATATCCGGATTTAAACTTCGCCACTACGTATTCCAAAGGTTTTCCGCTCTGGGTGGATCGCGAACGTGCGCGATTCTCCACGTGGTACGAATTCTTTCCGCGCTCCTGCGGCGCAAACGGTGCACACGGCACACTGCGCGATGCCATGGCTTTACTTCCAGAAGTAGCTGAAATGGGATTCGACGTTGTCTATTTCCCTCCGATCCATCCCATTGGCACAGCCTTCCGCAAAGGGCGAAACAATTCCATCTTCGCCGCTCCGGACGACGTGGGGAGTCCATGGGCCATTGGCAATCGTGACGGCGGCCACAAGGCCATCCTGCGTGAACTAGGAACCTTCGCTGATTTTGAACAACTCATCGGGACGGCGCAAAAATTGAAGATGGAAATCGCGCTCGACATTGCATTCCAGTGCGCGCCCGATCATCCATGGGTTCACGACCATCCAAATTGGTTCAAAATCCGTCCGGATGGAAGCATTCAATATGCGGAGAATCCCCCCAAGAAATATCAGGACATCTATCCGATCAATTTCGAATCGGATGACTGGCGCGCACTCTGGGAAGAGTTATGCAGCGTCTTTCTGTTCTGGATCGACAAGGGCGTGCGTATCTTCCGCGTCGATAATCCGCACACAAAGGCGATTCCCTTCTGGGAGTGGTGCATCGCCGAAATTCGGCAGACGCATCCTGAAGTGGTCTTTCTGGCAGAGGCATTCACACGTCCGCACGTGATGTATGGATTGGCAAAGATTGGTTACACGCAGAGCTACACGTATTTCTCATGGCGAACGGAGAAACACGAACTTACGCAGTATATGCAGGAGATCACGACACCTCCGGTCAGCGAATTCTTCCGACCGAACCTATGGCCGAACACACCTGACATTCTGGTCGAATTCCTGCAGGAAGGCGGACGTGCAGCCTTTCAACAACGTGCCATCCTCGCTGCAACATTGAGTGCCAGTTATGGCATTTATGGTCCCACCTACGAATTGTGCGAACACGTTCCAGCAAAGCCCAAAAGCGAAGAGTATCTGGACAGCGAAAAGTACCAGTTGCGCACATGGGATCGCGAGGATCCAATCTCCATTGCGCCGCTCGTCACTTTGCTGAATCGCCTGCGAAACGCACATCCCGCATTGCAGACGAACGATTCTCTTCACTTTCACGGCATCAGTAATGATTCACTCATTGCCTACAGCAAAAGGGCGGGAGACGATGTAGTTCTGACCATTGTGAACCTCGATCCGCACCAGACTCAGATTGGTTGGACGGACCTGCAACTGATGGAACTCGGTATGCCGCTGGCGGGTGAGTTTGAAGCGCACGACCTGCTCACAGGCGAGACATATCTGTGGCAAGGGTCATATAACTATGTGAGCCTAGACCCGGAAAAAATGCCGGCACACATCCTGTTACTGCATCCGAAGCATCTTTCCGAACACACGGCCGCGGAGAGTACCGAAGATTGAGCACAACCATCGTACGTCCGAAGAGGAAGAAGTCCGGCAGCGCCACTGATCCGCTCTGGTTCAAAGACGCAGTCATCTATGAACTACATGTGAAGGCGTTCGCCGATAGCAACAATGATGGCATCGGCGACTTTCCCGGCTTGATGGGAAAGCTGGATTATCTGCAGGAGCTGGGTGTCACTTGCATTTGGTTGCTGCCCTTTTTCCCTTCGCCGCAGCGTGACGATGGCTACGACATCTCTGACTACCTGAGCGTGAACCCGGCCTACGGCACGGTCAACGACTTTCAGTCTTTCCTTGCGGCTGCTCACGCTCGCGGCATGCAGGTGATGATTGAGCTCGTCATCAATCACACAAGCGATCAGCATCCATGGTTTCAGGCAGCACGCAATGCACCGGCTGGATCGCCCGAACGAAACATGTATGTGTGGAGCGATTCGGACAAGTTGTACGACGGTGTCCGCATCATCTTCACCGACACGGAAAAATCCAACTGGACATGGGACGCCGTTGCCGGGCAGTACTACTGGCACCGATTCTTCTCACATCAGCCAGATCTAAATTTTGACAATCCGGTGGTACGCGAAACAGTAGCCGATATCATGCGCTACTGGCTGGATATGGGTGTAGACGGCCTCCGCCTCGACGCAATTCCCTACCTGATCGAGCGAGATGGCACCTCCTGCGAGAACGTTCCGGAAACTCACCTGGTCATTAAAGAACTTCGCGCGGTCATGGAATCCGAATATGAAAACCGCATGATCCTGGCGGAAGCGAATATGTGGCCAGAAGATGTGCGGCCATACTTTGGCGACGGTGATGAATGCCACATGGCATTCCACTTCCCCCTGATGCCGCGCATTTACATGGCACTGCGACAGGAGGATCGCCTTCCCATCACCGAAATCATGGCGCGCACGCCTGACATTCCATCGAATTGCCAATGGGGCATTTTCCTACGCAATCATGATGAACTCACGCTGGAGATGGTCTCCGACGACGAGCGTGATTACATGTACCTGGCCTATTCGGCAGATCCGCGCATGCGTATCAACGTAGGTATTCGCCGTCGGCTTGCTCCGCTGCTGGACAATAACCGTCGCCGCATTGAGCTGCTGAATTCGCTCTTACTTTCTTTCCCCGGAACACCGATCCTCTATTACGGCGATGAGATCGGCATGGGCGACAACATTTATCTGGGTGACCGCAACGGTGTTCGTACCCCCATGCAGTGGAACAGCGATCGTAATGCGGGCTTCAGCCGCGCCGTTCCTGCAAAACTGTACTCGCCCGTGATCATGGACCCCATCTGGGGCTATGAAGCGATCAACGTGGAAGCGCAGGAGAGCGACACTTCGTCGCTGCTGCACTGGACACGCAACATGATTGCGTTGCGCAAACTGTTCCAGGTATTCGGCCGCGGCACGCAGGAGTTTCTGCGCCCGGAGAATCGCAAGGTACTCGCTTACCTACGCGAATACGAGTCAGAACGCGTAGTGTGCGTGGCGAATCTCTCCCGCTTTGCGCAGCCTGTAACGCTTGATCTATCGCGCTTCAAGGGAATGGTTCCTGTAGAGATGCTCGGGTACGTCTCATTTCCTAAGATCACAGATGAACCGTATCCAGTGACACTCGGGCCCTATGCTTTCCTATGGCTGGAACTTCAGCCTGCACCACAGGATGAATCAGAAACACCATCGACGCTGGACGCTCAAACAGCCGAACTTGTCCTACCCGCTGGCAACTTGCAAAGTGCCACCACCGGAGCCGGAGCAGAGCTGCTGCAGGAAACGTTCCTTCCTAAGTTTCTGCTGACGCAACGATGGTTCGGTGCAAAGTCGCGCACCATCAAGGCGGTTCACATTGTAGGAAGCGTTCCTCTTCAGCGATTTGACGCTGCGATTCTGATTCTTGGGATCGACTACATGGAAGGTAATAGCGATACCTATACGCTTCCCGTTGCTTATCTCTCAGGTGAGCGGGTGGACAGCCTTCGCGCCGAATCGCCGCAAAGTATCATCGCCTCGGCACAGATGGGTATTGCAGCAAATGGAGCGCTGGTTGACGGTCTTTTCATCGAAGAAGTTCGCCAGGAATTGCTTCGCATCATTGGAACCGAACAGACGCTGGTTACAGACGGCCAAGGAATTCTTACGGGCAAACGCAGTTCTGCATTTGCATCACTACGCGGACCCGATGAGAACATTCCCTCGCGCAGAACTTCAGCGGAACAAAGCAATTCGTCGTTGCTCTACGGTGCCGCGTTCATTCTGAAATTGTTTCGCAGACTGCAACCTGGGGAAAATCCCGACGCGGAGATCGGGCGTTTCCTTACGGAAACTGCACATTTCCAGCACATTGCCCCGTTCGCTGGAGAACTGCTTTACACCCCGGAGGATGGCGAGACGACGACGCTCGGTCTGCTGCAAGGTCTGGTTGCGAATGAAGGTGACGGGTGGGAGTGGACCCTGTCGCAGATCCGTCAATCGTCAAACGGTTCTTCATACACCGATGCCATTCGATTACTTGGGCAGCGAACCGGCGAAATGCATGGCGCGCTCGCAACGCCAACGGACAATCCCGCATTTGCAGTGGAGACGACAAACGCGGCCGCACTGGATCGCGATGCTGCGCGACTGGAATCGCAGATCACCATCGCGATCGACGCATTCAAAACAAGTTTCGCGAAACTTTCAGATGCGCTACTGCCAGCAGTCGCGACGCTCATCAGCCGGCGAGACGACATGCTGGCGCTTGCAGAGAGTCTTCGTCATATTCCTCCGGCAGAAGCGGGGATTCGAACACGCATCCATGGTGACTATCATCTTGGACAGGTGCTTCGCACGAAGGACGATTTCGTTCTGCTGGATTTTGAAGGGGAACCCGCTCGTTCGCTCGAAGAACGAAGGATGAAACAGTCGCCTCTTCGCGATGTGGCAGGCATGCTCCGTTCGTTCTCTTACGCCGCTGCAGCTGGCTTTGGAACGCCGCCTTCCGCCCAACGCGACGAATGGGAACACGCCGCGGCAGGTGCATTCCTGGAGGGTTACCGCCAAGGCACTGGCTCGTTGCCGCACCCCTCCACCGAAGTGGAGGCGATCCTGCTGCGTGCCTATCTGTTGGAAAAGGCGCTTTACGAGATCATTTATGAGGTGAATAACCGGCCCGACTGGATTGCAATTCCGCTCGCTGGCATACTTGGTCTGCTGGATATGACAGGAGGCAGGGCATGAGTACCACCGCAGCCATGGAGATGCGCATGGAGTCACAGGTGGCGAGCAATGCCGTGAGCACAGATACCGTCATCTGCCTCGGTCCCTGGTATGCAGATGCTCCAGTTGACCATCTGCAGCCCTTGTTGGATGTACTGCGTGAAGCCCTTGGAGATCGCGCTACGTCCACGCTGATTGCTTATCCCGTTTCTGATCCCGAAGCCGCTTCATGGCACCAGGATGGCCTATCGCTCCAACCGTATTCATCGATTGCGAGCATGCACACGCTGACTGTGCAGACAGCCGCCGCATACCTAAGCCTGTACGAAGTGATACGTGCCCACGACGCATCCTGTGGCATGTTATTGGGAGCGGAGGCACACTCACTTTCACCTGCTGCCATTCGCGGCTTGCTGGATGCGGTTCTTACGGAACAAGCAGATGTGGCCCTTCCTCGCTACAGCATTGGTCAGCATGATGGCCTGATTAACGCAGCCATTCTTCACCCACTCACACGAGCACTCTTCGGTGTGCGGAACGCCTTCCCCATGGCGCTGGACCTTGCTCTTTCCACACGCGCCGCCGAACGCATGGCCGCAGCGGCACAGCAACAAACCGCCGCGGGACAGCCGGACGGACTACTGTGGCCAACCGTTGAAGCAGCCGCCGCCGGGTTCTCCGTCGCCGATGTTTCCGCAGGCGTTCGCGAAATACCGCATCCATCCACAGCGGATCTTGCCACCATTCTGGGCACTCTGACGGCGTCACTCTTCGCGGAAATTGAAACCAAGGCGAGCTACTGGCAGCGCACACGTCCTCCTGCCGTTATGCATTCGATCAATAGCGTTCCCGATGTAAATCTTCCGGCACCGCCAGTATCGCCAGAGGAGACTTCCGAACTCATTGAGAGTTTCCGCATCGGCTACGGCAATCTGCATGAATTGTGGTCGCTTGTTTTGCCACCACAGACCCTTCTCGGCTTGAAACATCTATCGCGCCTGCCCGCAGAGAGCTTCACCATGCCAGACACGCTATGGGTGCGCATCGTGTATGACTTTGTACTGGCGCACCGCCTGCGCACGATCAATCGCGGTCATCTTTTGGGCGCACTCACGCCGTTGTATCTAGCCTGGGTTGCATCACACATACAAGCCAACTCCAACGCAGAAAATCCCCCCGAAGCAACCGCTCGCGCCTTCGAGGCAGACAAGCCTTATCTGGTTTCGCGTTGGCGGTGGCCCGACCGCTTCAACCCTTAGCACGTCAGGAACACACAGGAGATTTCCATCATGTTTTCGCAAGTCAAAGATGCTCTCATGGATTCCTTCAGCCGCGTGCTCACCAAGCTGGCTGTTTTCCTGCCTGGTGTATTGGCGTTGCTGCTAGCTGTGGTATTGCTGGCGTTGATCGGCGCCGCGCTGGCATGGGGCATTCGTGCCCTGCTCACTCGTTTCCGTTTTGACGAACGCGTGGGAGAGCGCAACTCCGCTGGTGTTTCTGACTGGGCACCATCGCACAGCCCTTCCCTGCTGATCAGTCGCGTCGTCTTCTGGATGTGCGTGGTGTTGGGTTTTGCTATCGGCGTATCCGCATATGACGCAGCAGGAACAAGCGATCTGGCGCCGTTCATCCTGCCTTATCTTGCACACTCGGTCGGCGCACTTATCATCCTGATTGCGGGTACGATTCTTGCGCGTTACCTTTCGCGCTCTGTACTCATTAGCGCTGTGAATGCGCGATTGAATTACGCGCGCGCGCTGTCTCTCGGCGTGAAGTGGCTCGTACTCATCTTCACTGCCGCGATGGTTCTCGATCATCTCGACGTCGGCGGACGGATCGTCGAGATTGGCTTCGGTATTCTCTTTGGAGGCATGGTGCTGGCGCTGGCCTTGGCCTTCGGGCTTGGTTCACGCGATGTCGTGGCGCGCTCCATGGAACGCACCGCGGAGAAGGCTACGCCGATAGACCGCGCCACCGAACGCACTGACACGCCCCGCAGCGTGCGCCACTTTTAACGCACGCTGCGACGATGACTGTCCTGCTTTCCGTTACGGAAGTGCAGGATAGTCGGTGTATCCCTCAGCCTCGTGCGAATAAAACGACGCGGGAATGGGCGTGTTCAACGGAGCACTCTCCTTCAAGCGTCGTGGCAGATCAGGATTGGCGATAAATTCCTTGCCAAATCCCACCGCGTCCGCATCGCCGCGCTCGATGATGGCATTCGCGCTTGCAAGGGTGAACCCTTCGTTCGCCACGTAAACGCCTCCAAACAACTTCTTCAGCAGCGGCCCACGACTGTCTGGGGCTTCATGTTCGCGCGCCATAAGAAACGCGATCTTCCGCTTACCCAACTCCGTTGCCACGTAGGAGAACGTCTCAGTGCCATTCGCATCACTGATGCCGTGAGAGTCGCTGCGCGGGGCCAGGTGCATGCCCACACGTCCCGCTCCGAATACCGAAATCACGGCATCTGTTACTTGCAACATTAGCCTGGCGCGATTCTCAATCGAGCCGCCATACTCATCGTCCCGCGTATTGCTGCCACTTTGCAGGAATTGATCCAGCAGATAGCCGTTGGCGCCATGAATCTCCACGCCATCGAACCCAGCCGCCTTTGCATTTTCCGCACCACGACGAAACTGTTCCACCACTTCGTGAATCTCGCCGATGCTCAGCGCACGTGGAGTTTCAAAAGCGGCCTTGGGTCGCACCAGGCTCACATGGCCATCTGCTGCAATCGCGCTGGGCGCCACTGGCGGCTCACCATCCAAGTACGAGGAATGTGAGATGCGTCCGACGTGCCATATTTGCGAAAAGATCCGACCACCCGCCTGATGGACCGCCTCCACAATAGGCTTCCAAGCCTCTACCTGCTCTGCGGACCAGATGCCCGGCACCTGAGGATATCCAACACCCTTCGGATCGACTGGCGTTCCTTCACTGATGATCAGTCCGGCCGAAGCGCGCTGGCGATAATACTCCGCCATCAACTCCGGACGTGGAACGTGGTTCACCGTGCCGCGCAAACGCGTTAAGGGTGCCATGAATATACGGTTGGGTAAATCAAGGTCGCCCACGCGAATGGGATCAAATAAAGTCGGCATCGATGGAACGCTCCTCGTCTTCCTGGCTGGAAGGTGCGTTTCTTTCGATGGCACTCATCATGCTTAGGATTCAGCCTGTTGCGAGTGCAGCCTCAATCTGCGACAACGCATCGTCCACCGTGGTAGCGACCATCAGATTCGCCCTCGCTGCCGGTTTCAGCACTCCCTCTTCCACGCAATGATCCAGAAACTGCAGCAGACGGTCGTAAAACCCTGCCGTGTTCAGGAGAACCGTGGGCTTAGCATGCAAACGCAGTGTCTGCCACGTCAACACTTCGAACAACTCTTCCATGGTTCCGTAACCGCCGGGCAGGATGAGAAACGCATCCGACTTCTCCCCCATCAGAGCCTTACGCGTGTGCATCGTATCCACTACGTGCAATTCCGTCAGGCCAATGTGTGACACTTCCTTGTCCACCAGGACGTGTGGAATCACACCGATGCAGCGGCCGCCGTTCTGCAACGTAGCGTTTGCCACCACTCCCATCAGGCCGACGCTAGCGCCACCATAGACAAGACCGATACCGCGACGCGCCAGTTCAATACCCAACGCCTCAGCATCCTGCTGATACTCCACTCGCGCTCCACTTGCTGAAGCACAAAAGACACATAACGTTTTCAATCGCATCTTGTTTGAGCATAGCGTCCCTCGCGACAAACCTGCGCAAAAAGAAAAGGACGTGGCGCGCGATTGCAGCGAGCGCCACGTCCATCCTTTGGTTAACATACTCCCGCAAACACAGTCTCTAATGGCTGGTCACGGGAACGCGGTGTACTGTACTCCGTGGACCTTCAGGAGCAGGCCCGTGCTCTTTCGCTTTCTTCTTACCGGAACGAAGCCGTTGCGTGATCGTATTCCTTCACGATCGTCAGCTTTACGGTTCCATCCGTCCCCAGAACCTGGGTACCTGCAGGCACATTGACCTTCATTTCGCCGTTTGCCGCCAGCGTCATCGGCTTACCCTGAACCATAAGGTCCTGGGAAACATCGCTGCGGTTCTTAAGCGTGACATGCACCATGGGGCCTTTGGCCTGTGCAATGTTCGCGTTGTTGTCTTCAGACTTCTTGTCGGCGGCGTTCGATGCCAAAGGTGCGATGATGCAGGCGGCAAGGACGAGAGCGGTGCTCAACTTCTTCATGTTGACTTCTCCAAGTACTGCTTGTGTTGCTGGCGAAGTCCCACTGCAATTGAAACATCGTCGCGCATGAATTTATACGCTTTTCGACTAAGAAAAGTTACCCGAGAAAGCTTGTTTTTATGGGGTATTCACGATTTTTTTGGAATTGCTTCCGAATATCGACTCTACTCGTATTCCGCGGCCTTTAATAACTTCCCGAAAGCTTGACAAGTGTTATTTCGCCGTGGATTTATTTACCGACTTTTTCATTAGTCAAACTAACCATTTCCGCTGAAGAAATATCCATGAAAGAAAAACGGACGTGAGGCAGGGATTCCTCACGTCCAGCTCACGACCGCGGCCTTTTCTAAGGGAGAGCAATTCGAGGGCGCCGCTGCCCTCGAACCGAGCCTTTTCAAACCGATTACCGAGTTAGCGGAAAGAGCAAACGGTACCTGCGAGATCACGTGTAACAGTGACCTTCACGGTCTTGTCAGCTCCATAGACCTTGGTTCCTTCGGGGGCGTTCAGTGCATATTCGCCGCCATTCGCAGCCAGCGTCACACTCTTGTCCTCAATAAACACTTCCATCGGTGCGGCGCTCTTATTCTTCAGCGTCAACTTCACCGTCTTTACCTTGGCCTGTGCAGTGTCGTTCTTGCCAAAGAGAGGAAATGCGTGGGATGCGATCGGTGCGAAGGTGCAAGCGGCGAGGACGATAGCGGAAACGGTATGACGGATCATGGTGACTTCTCCTGGTGTTTCGTTAAGGCTGGCGAAGTTCCCTTGCAAGTTGAACATCGTTCGCGCACTGACTGATACGTGGCACGATTGCTTCCGTTCCATACTTTTTTCAAAAAAGTTTCAAGGATGCTTCGATGTCTCATCATCAGCAACAACAACATTACGAAACACCGCTTCATTACTGGCGATTCGAAGATTTACAGAACAGACATACTCGCATACGTTTACTCTCAATTCACGGAGAAGCCGATGCGACCTTCCTACATACTGTCCGCTTTTGTAATTGCAGCGTCCGTTCTTGGACACATGACACCACGTGCTTCAGCACAAGAAATCAAATCGGCACCGGGCCAATTCGATTACTACGTGTTGAACCTCTCCTGGGCGCCTGCGTTCTGCGACAACATGAAGACACTGAGTCCTGCAGAGCGCAACAGTGCAGGTAAAGACACGGAGTGTTCTGCACCGCATGCATTCGTGTTGCATGGATTGTGGCCGCAGAACTTCAACGGCTCGTATCCTTCGTCGTGCGCACAACGCCCAGGTCCACGAAACCCCGAACGCAACCTGGACATGACACCAAACATTGCATTGCTCAAGCATGAGTGGAATAAGCATGGGACCTGCACCACGCTGTCGCCGGAAGGCTTTTTTGCCACGGCACGGCAGGCTTATACGTCAGTAACCATCCCTGAGTTTTTTCAGTCACTGGATCACGAAGCTCAAATGTCACCGGCGCAGATCCTCACGCTGTTCTACAAAGCGAACCCAACATTCCCACAAGGCAGCTTCAACCTTTCTTGTGGCAACAACCAGCTCACGGCCATCGAAGCATGCTTTGACAAGGACATCCACGCCATTGCCTGCCAGAGCCTGCGTGCCTGCCACGCAAACAGCGTAAAAATCATTCCGCAGAACGATCGCGGCATCGTCCAGTAGCGCGCGCCATCCACAACAGGAGACACGATAAAATGAAGAGGCCTGGAGTCCCCTCGTATCGTGTCGCGTTTCCTGGAAAAGATGAATCCGCAGCAGCAGGAAGGCGTGCTGACGGTAGACGGCCCTGTCCTTCTGCTTGCTGGTGCTGGCTCCGGTAAAACGCGCGTCATCACGCATCGTATTGCGCACCTGATCGAAGACAAGGGTGTACCTGCGGATTCCATCCTTGCCGTCACCTTTACGAACAAGGCTGCTAAGGAGATGGCTGAACGCGTGGACGGCCTCATCGGCCACTCCTCTCTGGCGAAGCCCCTGATCTCCACCTTCCACTCGCTTTGCGTGCGCACACTGCGTCGCGATATCGAAGCGCTCCGCGTTAACGGTGTAGGGCTCACAAAGAGCTTTGCTATTTACGACGAAAGCGACCAGCAGGCGATCGTAAAGCAGGCGCTGAAGCGCCTTGGCGTGGATGACAAGCAGTTGAAGCCACGTGTCGCACTTGGCCGCATTTCGTGGGCTAAGAATCACATGATCGATCCGCAGGAATATTTCCTGGCATCGACCAATCCGCTCGAAGAGCGCATCGCCCACATCTTCAAGATCTACAAAGAAGAGCTGAACAAGAACAACGCGATGGATTTCGACGATCTCCTGCTGGAGACCGTGCGTCTGCTGAAGACCAGCCAGGAAGTTCGCGAGCGTTATCAGCGCAAATACCGCTACCTGCTCATTGACGAGTATCAGGACACCAATCGCCCGCAATACGAACTGATGCGCTTGCTCAGCGGCAAACATGGCAATGTCTGCGTCGTGGGTGATGAAGATCAGTCCATCTATAGCTGGCGTGGTGCGGACATCAAGAACATCCTCGACTTCGAAAAAGACTTCGAGAATACGAAGATCATTCGCCTGGAACAGAACTATCGTTCCACGCAGATCATTCTTGAAGGCGCAGGAGCGGTCGTCCGCAACAACACGCAGCGCAAAGGGAAAGAGCTTTACACCACGCGCGAGGGCGGCTCGCTCATCGGCTATTACGAAGCGCCCGATGGCGAGAATGAAGCGCTGTTCATTGCGGATCGCATCGCTACTTACATCCGCGAAACCACGCAGGCGGGTGACACACCCAAGTGCGCAGTGCTGTACCGCACCAACTCGCAGTCGCGACTGGTTGAAGAGTCGCTTCGCCGTTACAACATCCAGTACCACATGGTCGGAGGCTTCAGCTTCTACGACCGTGCGGAAGTGAAGGACCTGCTCAGCTATCTGAAACTGGTGCAGAATCCTAACGACTCAATCGCGTTGAACCGCGTCGTAAATTCTCCGCCGCGCGGCATCGGCAAAACAACGATGGAGACGCTGGAACGCATTGCGCTGACCACGGGCATGAGCACATGGGAAGCTATTGACCGCGCCCACGAACAACAGCTCCTTCCTGGCCGCGCTCTGACAGCGTTGAAGAATTTTCAACAACTCATCAAAGATGCGCGCGCCATGCTTGGCCCAGGCTTTGATGAAGCTCTCGCCATCGATGCAGGTCTGGCGGCCGCTCCTGAGTTTATTGGTGAAGAAGAAAACGTATCCACCGAAAGCGATGCGAATGAAGACACATCGTTCGACACCAGCTTCAATTTCGGCTTTGATTTTGGCCCCACCGAAGAACGCAGCACCATTGCTCCGGAAAACGCTCACATCGAAGAAGCGAGCTTCGACTTTGGATACACAGAAGAAGAGCCACTTGCACTAGCAGCCAGTGCCGACGGTGATAGCGATAACACCAGCTTCGATTTCAGCTTCAACGGCAATGAAGCTGGCACGCCATCGCTCTTTGCGGCGCCACAACAGACCGTTTCGTTCAATCCCTTCGAGGCGAGCAAACAGCAGGCTGCAAAAAAGGGTAAACGAGATAACCGTGACATCTTTGAGGAGCTCCGCGAGAAGGCTGCGCCTATCGTGGAATCGCAAACGGCTCCCATTGAAACCAGCACACGCATTGATGGCTTCCGAGCGCCTGGCGATCCCGCCACATTGCCAGAGTTGATTAAGTTCCTGAACGATCGCAGCGGCTACATCAAACAACTTGAAAACGAAGGCACACCGGAAGCCTTCAGCCGCATTGAAAACCTAAAGGAACTTGCCAACGCCGCACAGGATGCGCAAGAGCGCGGCGAAACGTTGGCCGACTTTCTCGATCACGCTGCCCTTGTCAGCGATGCTGACAGTATCAACATGGACGCGCGTGTCACGCTGATGACGCTGCATGCGTCCAAGGGGTTGGAGTTCCCGCTGGTCTTCCTCTGCGGCATGGAGGAAGGGCTATTTCCTTCCTCGCGCACATTGCAGGATCCCAATGGTCTGGAAGAAGAACGGCGCCTTTGTTATGTAGGCATGACGCGTGCCATGGACACGTTGGTTCTCACCCGCGCACGCTATCGCCGCCGCTACGGCTCAGACATGCCGGATGCCAGTGTAGGTTCGCGGTTTCTGGAAGAGATTCCTTCGCGTTTGGTGGAAGACCTCGGTTCCCCAGAAGATCGCCCCGCGTTCCGCAATGAATACGGTGGAAATCGGTATGGGGGCGGCAATCGCTGGGGCAAGAAGCGCGGCGATGACGAGTTTGGCGAGCGTCACTACAGCTACGAGGACGAGGATCAGAGCGGGGCCACTCCACCGCAGAAGCAAAAAAGCAACTTCGGCCTGCAGTTTGGTGCACACAAGAAGCCCACAAATCCGAACAGCATCGACAACATTGCCAGTTTCTTTGGTGGATCAACCCAATTCGGTGGCCACAAACGGCCGAAGATGGACATTCCGGAAGCCACAGGATCTACCGAATTAAGTCGCGGCGCGGGGGTTCGGCACCCGAAATATGGTGAAGGAAGGGTTGTATCTCGTGAAGGTTCGGGCTCAGACGCCAAGATTACGGTAGAATTTCGACAGCACGGCGTGAAGAAGCTGGTTGAGAAGTTCGCCCAGCTTGAAAAGCTCTGAAATGGGCTTGGAAACGAAAGCGCCCACGCAGGCGCATCGCCGGCGAATTTTTTAAATAGTCAGGAAGAAGTCAAAAAGCAATGGCAAACACCAAGGCACTGTCCCACGAAGAGCGCAAAACCGCAAAGCGCACCGCCCGCAAGAACGCAGCCCCCAAGGCCGCCCGCACTGAACCCCGCGGCAGCAACAAGAAGAAGGTCAAGTCGCTCAGCAAGGGCCAGTCCAAGCGCTAGTCTTACAAATCCCGTAACAGAAAGCCCCGCAGCGATGCGGGGCTTTTCGTTGTCGCTCAGTGCATGGCGGCTATGGATTACTCGGCGCTGTGGCTACCCCCACAAACGAA
The DNA here is from genome assembly GCF_900102185.1 of Terriglobus roseus. Classification (NCBI taxonomy): domain Bacteria; kingdom Pseudomonadati; phylum Acidobacteriota; class Terriglobia; order Terriglobales; family Acidobacteriaceae; genus Terriglobus; species Terriglobus roseus. The sequence continues at coordinate 3,092,848 of NZ_LT629690.1, forward strand.
TCCGCACAGCCGTAGTACATCCACCATTTGCCTTTAAAAAACACCAACCCTTCAGAAAACGTGGTTCCCGCAGCATACTGTCCACTCTGCTCAAACGGCAGTTGGGGTTGAAAGACGGGTGTATCCGTTCGCGCCAGAATCTTCTCTGGATTCTCTGCAGAAAGAACTGCTTGCAGCACCGCATAAGTTCCGGCCTTCAGCTTCGGGTCCCGGCCTTCTCCATCTTTATTCTTGCCGTTGTAGAGCATCACTATGCCCTTTTTCGTCAGTACTGGCGGCGGTCCGGCTTCAGGGAAATCGCTGTCCGGTCGCCCCGACCTTGACTTCAGGACAACCTTCACTTGGCCTGGAGACGACTCCATCGGCGTCCAGTGAATCAAGTCATCGGATGTCGCCAGTCGGATCCCTAGATCACCCCAGAACATCCAGTACTTGCCATTTACTTTGGCGGCAATCAATTTGTCGCCCTTGCGCTCGGTCAGAATCGCCGCCGACTTGTACTTGAACGCGTCGTAGCGACCATTGAGAACCCCCTGAAACGCTGGCCCCTGCTTCTGCCAGTGCGTCAGATCACGCGAAGTGGCAATACCAACCGAATATCGGTCGAGTTTCCGCGACCACTGCGTGTAGGTGAGCACATACGTCCCGTCGGACGATTCCACAATGCGAGGGTCTTCAACGCCGCCAGGCGACTCCCGATCTTCCTGCTCATCTTTCGCTGGGTACAGCACTGGTTCCGGCATTTGTTGGAAATGAATGCCGTCGTCACTCACAGCCAGACCAAGTCGTGACACGTGGCCACCAATCGTCATGGAACCCGAGTCATCTTCCGCGCGGTAAAGCACATACACCTTGCCATCGCGGACAATCGCGGCCGGATTGAAAGTGTGCAGCGCCTGCCAATGCACTGTTTGCCCGAAGATGGGGTCGGCAAACGTGGTGTCTCTGACCGGACGAATTACCGGCTGATCCACTGGTCTCGTCCACGTTCCGAACGGAGACTGCGCTATTGCAACTGCTCCCACTCCTAAAAACACCGCTACACCCGCTACCAGCCCCAAACGCACACAACCTCCCACAGCGGATTCCCATTGCGAATCTCCGCCAGCAACACGCTAAACTACACCTGCGACCACCGTAAATTCAGCCGAGAGACACCACCCTGCCCCGACAAATCTTTGCCACGAAGTCCATCGATAAACTCATCGACGAATCGGAGCGTCCGGAAACAGCGCTGAAAAAGTCGCTCGGGCCTGTTTCACTCACAGCGCTGGGTATTGGCGCTGTCATCGGCAGCGGTATCTTTACGGTCATCGGCACGGCCATTGCCGGCAATCCTGCCACCACGGCCACCTTCTGGGATTCTCCCGTCATCGACTTCCTATTGCATCACGGCGCAGTTGCTGGGCGCCCCGGTGCCGGCCCTGCGCTGGCCATCTCAATGATCCTGGTGGCCATCGTCTGCGCGTTCACCGGGCTTTGTTATGCCGAACTTTCCAGCATGATTCCGATTGCGGGATCGGCCTATACCTACACTTACGCAACCTTGGGCGAATTGATCGCGTGGATCATCGGCTGGGATCTGATCCTGGAATACGCCTTCTCCAATATGAGCGTCAGCGTAGGCTTCGCGGCACACGTCGTCGATCTTCTGGATTGGATGGGCTTTCACTTCCACCCGAAGTGGCTTTCGCCCGCGTACCTTCCGCTGGGCCTGCAGGACCTGCAGGGACACGACATCTATAAGGCGGGCTGGCACTTTGGCTTCAATATCCCTGCCTTCCTCATCGTCATCATCCTCACGATGATCCTGGTACGCGGCATCCGCGAATCGGCCAAGACGAACAACATCATGGTGCTGGTGAAGATCGCCGCGATCCTCATCTTCATCTTCGCGGGCATCAGCTTCATCCATCCCGGCAACTACCATCCGTTCTCCCCCAACGGCTGGCCTGGTGTGCTCGCCGGTGGTTCGATCATCTTCTTCACCTACATCGGTTTTGATTCCGTCTCCACCGCCAGCGAAGAATGCAAACAACCGCAGCGCGATGTTCCTATCGGCATCATCGCCACGCTGATCGTCTGCACCATCCTGTACATCGGCGTTGCGCTGGTGCTGACCGGCATGGTGCCGTGGTTCTCTGTCGCTGGCGATGCTGCACCGGTCGTAAACGCCCTGAAGCGTCTGAGCACGGACACACACTCCACCAAGCTGCATATCGTGCGACTGATCGTGCTGTTGGGTGCTCTGGTCGGCATGATCTCGTCGATCCTGGTCTTCCAGTTGGGCCAAGCACGTGTATGGTTCGCCATGAGCCGTGACCGCCTGCTCCCAGACATCTTCTCCAAGGTGCATCCGCGCTACCGCACACCGGCTTTTGCAACATGGGTGGCAGGCATCCTCGTTGCTATTCCTGCCGGTCTGTTTGACGTAGGAACACTTGCGGAACTTTCGAACATCGGCACGCTCTTCGCCTTCGTCTTGGTCAGCATTGGAGTAGTGGTTCTGCGGCGTCGCCAGCCGGAGCGGTATCGCGGATTCCGTGTTCCTGGCGGTCCAGTAATCCCGATTCTGAGCGTGCTCTTCTGTGTTCTGCTGATGACCGGACTCCCCATCCGCACATGGGAACGCTTCTTCGTCTGGCTTGTTATCGGTCTATTCGTCTACTTCTTCTACAGTCGCAAGCGAAGCGAATTCGCGGACCTGCAAGGATAAACATGACGCACAATCCAGTTGCGCCGGAAGAATCGGTTTCCACGCGCCCGGAAGCCAAGCCCCAACGGCGAGAAATCGAACTGGATTTCATTCGCGGAATCGCCATCCTCATGGTGGTGGACTTTCATTCGTCCGCCACTCTCTTGTGGCCTTTCCTGCGGTTGGGATGGACCCATTTTGGCGCTTCAGGCGTCGATATTTTTTTTGTGCTGAGCGGATTTCTTGTTGGTGGACTATTGCTCAAAGAGTGGAAGGTCCGCGGAAGCATCAATATCAAACGATTCCTCATCCGCCGCGGTCTGAAAATCTGGCCGCAGTACTATATCTTCCTAATCGCTAGCCTTGTAACCGGTCGTCACACCATTCGGTTTCTCTGGGGCAACTTCCTCAATATTCAGAACTACACGGGCGGCATCGCGCACACATGGACACTTGCTGTTGAAGAGCACGCTTACCTTTTATTGATGGTGCTGCTCTTCTGCGCCGCGTCTTTCAAGCTATCGTGGCGCACCGCCTTCTGGATGCTTACCGCATTAGCTGTATTTTCCATAGGCCGTAGTTTTTGGATTTCCTATCTCTACCATGTGAACGGCTATACATTTACGTTCACCCGCCTGCACGGCATTCTTTTCGGCGTCCTCCTTGCGATGCTTTTTCACTTTGCACCGGAGACCTTCCAACGCGTGCAGAACATGCGTTCGCTTTGGTTTGCAGTCATCGTGGGTACGCTTATCTATCTTCGTTTTCCTGGCCATCTCGAATGGGCTCCTCCAACAGCAGTTCTTCTCGCTGACTTAAGCGGTGTAGCGCTCTTTCTCCTCCTCTATCGAAATAGTCCCAACCATTCCTGGCTTTATCGCGGGGTCGCCTGGATTGGTGTGTACTCCTACGGCATTTATCTCTGGCATGTCTCCGCAGCAGCATCTGTATTCTCATTGACACATCGTTTGTGGCCAACACATGAAGCCACAACAAACCGTATCCTTTCTCCCATTGCGGGCATACTGCTTGGAATATTCATGACTCGCCTGATTGAATTCCCCACTCTGGCCCTGCGAGACAAGCTCTTCCCACGCCCGGTGGATTCTGCCGCGGGCATACCTGCTATCAAAGAGCCTCAGTTAGCCGTCGCCACGCCCTCTCCAGAATGAAATACTGAGTGGATGGCACTTCTCTCTCAACGCGAATGGCTAAGCGGCCTCCCCAAGTGCGAACTGCATCTGCACCTGGAAGGCACGATTGTGCCCGAAACTCTGGTGCGTTTATCCCAGCGCAATGATGCTGCCCCTCTAACGCTTCGAGACGCGGAAAAGCTGTACGTCTACGAAGATTTCATCGGCTTTCTGATAGCTTTCAAAGCCGTAAGCGAGCGTATCCAGACACCCGCTGATTACGAACTGATCACATACGAGATGATCCATCGCCTCTCACAACAAGGCGTGAGGCATGCCGAGGTTTATATCTCCGTGGGTATTCTTCTCAGATTCAAACAGCAGATCACCGTGGAAGACATGATGGCGGCCGTGGAACGCGGGCGCAAACTCGCCGAACAGGATTTCGGCACAACGGTCTTCTGGATCTTCGACGCAGTCCGCCACTTCGGTGTCGATGAAGCTGCAGTAGTGTTTACTAAAGCAGCAGAATTGAAGCAGCAGTATCCGAGCATTGTTGGTATTGGTATTGGCGGCGACGAGGCACGGGGCCCTGCTGTAGAATTCAAAGAACTTTATGCAGAAGCAAAAGCTACCGGCCTGCATCTGACCGTGCATGCGGGTGAGAGTGTTCCGGCAACTAGCATCTGGAGCGCGATCAACATTGGGGCTGAGCGAATCGGGCATGCATTGTCAGCTGTCGATGATCCCGAACTGCTCGCCGTTCTTGCGGAGAAACAGATTCCTCTGGAGCTGAATGTCACCAGCAATCTGCGCACCGGCTGTTGCAAGTCCATCGACACACATCCCGTCCGCCACTACTTCGAGCGTGGTCTGATGATCACCCTTAACTCCGACGATCCGCCGATGTTCGGCGCAAACCTGCTCGATGAGTATGAAACCGTGCAGCGCGAATTTGAATTCACCAACGAACAGATGCGCGAGCTCGCGGCGAATTCGGTAGAAGCAAGTTTCCTTCCACCGGCACGCAAGATCTCTCTACTGGCTGAAGTAGAGCGTTATCGCTAAACCAGCCCGGCACGCAGCAGGTCATGGATGTGGAGGATACCAATCACCTTGGCATCCTTCACCACAAACAGGCTGGTAATCGAATCCGCGTTCATGCGGGCCAACGCACGATGTGCGAACTCATCCGCCGTTGTGATGCGTGGAGCCTTCCCCATCACATCTTTAGCGGGACGATCATGAAAACCCTGCGAGAAAGCACGACGAAGATCGCCGTCCGTGATCGAGCCCACAAGCTTGCTTTCGCCATTCACCACTCCGGTGATGCCGAAACGGCCACTGGTCATGCGCACAATTGCTTCTGACAGCGTGGCGTCTTCATTCAGAAGAGGAATTTCTTCACCTGTATGCATTAGTGCGCGAACACGCAACAGACGCGCTCCTAATCGGCCGCCGGGATGTAACGCGTGGAAGTCTTCCCCGGAAAAGTTCGTTTTATTCACTAACGATGCAGCCAGCGCATCACCCAACGCCAATTGCATCGTAGTACTCGTTGTTGGAGCCATCAAATCAGCACACGCTTCTTCGCATTGCGGCAGAACCAACACCACATCCGCCGCTTTCGCCAACGTGCTCTCTGCATTGCCCGTACTCACGATCAGCGGCACATTGAATCGACGCGAATGCGCCACAATGTCAGACAGTTCTGACGACTCACCGGACCACGACAACGCGAACACTACATCGTTCTCGCGAATCATACCCAGGTCACCATGGCTTGCGTCCGAAGGATGAACAAAGTGTGCAGGCTTCCCAGTAGAGGCAAGCGTCGCAGCAATCTTTCGGGCGATGTGTCCGCTTTTACCGACTCCGGTAACAATCACACGTCCTGGCGCATCAGCAATCACATCCACCGCGCTCGCAAACGCATCACCCAGCGGCCCTTCAAACGCTTCACGCAACGACTCAAGCCCACTCAGTTCGCAGGCAATCGTCTCTATCGCAACTTGCGGCGAACTCTTCATCCCTGAAATGCTCGCTTCTTTGCAAGCTGATCAAACGCCATCAGGTCTTCTATCAGCTGGGGCAGATTCTTCAGTGCAATCATGTTTGGCCCATCGCTGGGTGCATGATCGGGGTCTGGATGCGTTTCAATGAATACACCAGCAACTCCAACAGCAACCGCAGCACGCGCCAGAACCGGAACAAACTCGCGCTGACCACCACTGGCTCCGTTCAATCCACCCGGCTGCTGCACGGAGTGAGTTGCATCAAAGATCACAGGAGCGTTGGTTTGCGCCAATACCGGCAACGAACGCATATCCGTCACCAATGTGTTGTAACCGAACGAGGTACCCCGCTCCGTCACCAGTACTCCACCCTTTGCATCTGCCAACTTCTTCACCACATGCGTCATTTCCTGCGGTGAAAGAAACTGCCCCTTCTTCACATTGACCGTTCTGCCGGTAGCAGCGGCAGCTAACAACAAGTCCGTCTGTCTGCAAAGGAACGCAGGGATCTGCAACACATCGACTGCCTGAGCCACTTCCGCGCATTGCCATGATTCGTGAACATCTGTCAGCGTTGGCAATCCAAGGCTCTCGCGAATCTCTGCAAAAATCGGCAGCGATGCTTCCAGCCCAATGCCGCGCGCAGCATTTGCACTTGTGCGATTCGCCTTGTCAAAACTGGATTTGTACACCAACCCAATGCCTAGACGTGTCGCCATCTCTTTGAGTGCAGAAGCAACTTCGAGTGCGTGAGAGCGGCTTTCCATTTGACACGGCCCGGCGATCAACGCGAAGGGTAAAGCGTTGGAAAACTCGACGTCTCGTACTGTAACTGTGTTCAACATGTCTCTACGAGGATAGAGCACTGGCTCTGCGCTCTATGCAAAGAAACTCTGCACTGCCGCCGCCACACGCTCCTGCTCATCTGCACGAAGCTCGGGATACATGGGCAACGCAAGCACTTCACGTGCTGCCTTCTCGCTCTCAGGGAACTGGCCTTCGCGATATCCCAAATGCTTCAAAGCATCCTGCATGTGCAATGGGACGGGATAGTAGACTTCGCTCCCAATCCCCTGCTCCGAAAGATAAGTACGCAGTTCATCACGACGCGGCGTACGAATCACATACTGATGCCACACATGCGTTCCTCGCGCATCCGCCACAGGCAGAACGATGCCGCCGTCCTCCACTGCTCCTAGCAAGCTCGTCGCATGAAATAGATCGTGATAGCGCGCTGCCACCTGTCTGCGATCTTCGTTCCACTGCGCAATGTACTTCATCTTTATCAACAGAACCGCGGCCTGGATCGTATCCAGACGCGAATTCCATCCCACCTCATCGTGGTAGTAACGACGGCGCATCCCATGTGCTCGTAGCGCCTTAGCACGTTCTGCAATAGTCGATGAACGGAACGTCGTCAGCCCCGCATCGCCCCAAGCGCTGAGGTTCTTAGTTGGATAGAACGAAAACGCCGCCGCATGTCCCAATGCACCGGCAGGAGTTCCATTCCAATCAGCGCCAAAGGCTTGCGCTGCATCTTCGATCAACAGCAGATCATTCTCCGCCGCCATGCGATCAAAGCTCTCCCAATCAGCGCACTGTCCATAGAGGTGGACTGGCATCACAGCGCGCACGTCCTCGTGTTGTGCAATCGCATCCGCCACAGCCGCCGGACTCAGGTTGAAAGTCACCGGGTCAATGTCCGCCAGAATGGGTCGCGCTTCCACACGCAGGATGCTGCTGACTGTTGCGAAAAAGGAGAAGGGGGTGGTTACTACTGCATCTCCTCGTCCGATTCCCAATGCGGCCATGGCCAACCACAGGGCGTCTGTACCGCTGGCACATCCAACCGCCTCGGTGGCTGTTGTTGTGTCGGCAATCTGACGTTCCAACTCGGCTACTTCTTTCCCTAGAACAAAGCGTCCCGCAGAGCACACATCTGCGATGGCTGCGCCGATTTCGGCCCCTACGGCTGCGTATTGACGGCTGAGGTCAAGGATTGGAACGGGAGGCAAGATAGGCTGCGACATCATTTTCCATGTTAGGCCAAGCGGCAGCGTCATGCGTTCGTGGCGAAAATCGAACAGCCTTAGGAACAAATCCGCCTGTTCGTGCGTCCTAATGCGAGGGAGTTCTCGACGGCTACGCCGGGATGCTCTACGGTCTAAAATGACCGTCGAAACGGCTGCAGGTGATCCCGTGTGCTTTTTCCTTGCCACGACCATGGGTTCACCCGTATTGTTTTTTGTCTTAGGGGCTAAGGCCCCTCGTACTCACCCGAAAACGCACTTGCGTTAGCGGGTTTTGTTTGAGGCAGTTCCATAACAGCGCTGCTCGGAAGCGCAAGAGGAGATCGGCAGCATGGATTCCAAGCCGGCACAGAATATTCAGGACACCTTCCTGAACACGGTTCGTAAAGACAAGAGCGCGGTGACCATTTATCTGGTTAGCGGCGTGAAGCTAACGGGCAAGATCCGCTCTTTCGATAAGTATTCGGTTCTGCTCGAGAACAACGCGCAGGAACAGTTAATTTTTAAGCATGCGATTTCTACCGTGGTATCGACACGGGGTGGTGGGGTCCACACGGATCGTCCCCATGGAACGCATGCTCCCGTGTCAAGGGAGCATGGCACGGAAGGCGCATCCGCAGTAGGCGGAACGGTAGGCTCCTAAGGAGCCAGGGCGGCACGGACTGACCGAAACACCTACCAAGAGGACCAACACCCGAGGTCGCACGCGGCTGGAAGAGGCTGCTGCGGCCCAGGTGCGTCCACAGGATGGCCACCTGACGGAGACTCCTCGGGAGCGGGCTGTGCTGGTGGCCGTGGAGATTACCGGCGACCGGCGGAAGCTGAGTAGCACCGCCATGCTGGCCCGACAGGCAGCAAGTCTCCACGACGGCGAGGAGGACTCTCCTTTGGAGTCCGTTGCGGAGATGGACTTCGACGCCGCTCTGGCGGAGTTCCAGGAGCTGGCGGCTTCGGCTGGGGCGGAGATTGCCGCCACCGTGATCCAACGGCGCGGCAAGCCTGATCCGGCTACGCTGATTGGGCCGGGTAAGGTGGAGGAGCTGGAGGCCGTAGTGGCCAGTTCCGGCGCCAACCTGGTGCTGTTCGACCATGACCTGACACCATCCCAGCTCCGTAACCTGGATCGCGCGCTTCCCTGCCGCGTGATCGACCGGACACAGCTCATCCTGGATATCTTCGCCCGCCATGCGCGCACCCGCGAGGGTCATCTGCAGGTGGAGTTGGCGCAGTTGGAGTACCAGTTGCCGCGGTTGGCGGGACGTGGCAAGGCCATGAGCCAGCTTGGCGGCGGTATTGGCACTCGTGGACCGGGTGAAACCAAGCTGGAGACGGACCGTCGGCGCATTCGTGCGCGTGTGGATCGCCTGAAGGAGCAGTTGGAGAATGTCCGGCGTAATCGCAGGCAGCAGCGGCAGCGCCGTGAGGCGGTTCCTGTTCCCACGGTCGCGCTGGTCGGCTATACGAATGCTGGCAAGAGCACGCTGTTCAACCGGCTGACTGAGGCGGGTGTTCTGGAGTCGTCGCGGATGTTCGCCACGCTGGACCCAAAGCTGCGGCAGTTGAACCTGCCTTCGCGGCGGAAGGTACTGCTGAGCGATACGGTTGGATTCATCCGCAACCTGCCACATGCGCTGGTGACCAGTTTCCGCGCCACGCTGGAAGAGGTGGAACGCGCCGAGTTGCTGCTGCACGTTCGCGATGCTGCGTCGCCCAATCTGGATGAGCAGAAGATGCAGGTGGAGAAGGTGCTGGCGGAGCTTGAGGTATCGCGCACGCCGACGATCCAGGTACTGAACAAGATCGACCTTCTGCCTGCAGATGAACGGTTTGACCTGCAGCGGTTTCCCGCGCCGGATACGATTGCCGTCTCCGCGCATTCGGGCGAAGGTATTGAGACGCTGATTGCGGCTATTGAGGAGCGGATTGGCGGTGCAGAAGCGGCTGGTCCGACTGCGACGGCGACATTCCGCATTCCGCAGCGTGAAGGCCGAATATTGGCAGCGCTGGAAGCTGGCTGCTTCATTGAGCGGAAGAAGTACGAGGGCAACCTGGTGACGTTTACCGCGAGCGGACCTTCATCGCTGCTGCAACGTTATCGGCGCTACATTGTGCAGGAACATGGTGAATTGCCGGAGAGCGAACCTGCCGAGGCGAGACCAAGGATTCGGACGCGCGCGAAAAGCTCGCCTCGATAAGGCACTTCGGCACTTCGTGCTCTCCTCGACGCCTTCGGCGTGTTGGCAGGTCTCACAGGGTTATGGGTACCCCCTGTTTTTCTAAAATTGTCTTTTCATTGGGTTTAACTTCGTGGGTGGCGCTAAAATCGTCTGCCCATTGGGGTTAGAGGCAAAATCGTCTTTCTAAATGGTTTAACTGAAGACGTTTCTCATTGCTGCCGTTGTTTGCCGCCCTTGTTTTCCATTCTAGTGAGTTGGAAGAAATAACATGCCAACTCTATTTCTTTTTGTTTGTTAGGTTTGAGCGCCTTAGGGCTTGACAGGAAATTTGCAGGGTTCCATTCTCCGGATGGGAGACAAAGCGCATGTCTGAAATGCCGAGCGTTGGTGCGTTTGCCATTGTTCCGAGCAATGATCTGAAAGCCGCGATTCCGTTCTGGGAGCGAATGGGCTTTGCTCGCACCGGTGGCGACGCCAATTACGTGATCATGACGGGTTGGGGGTGCGAGGTGCATCTGACGCAGGCGGGTACTGGGCCATGGCGCGTGCCTGCTGAGCACAATCCATTTGGTGTGTTTATTCGTACGCCCGATGTGGAGGCGGTGGCCGCTCGAGTGGATGACCTGATCATCCGTCCGGGTGGTGTCCTGCGGCATCGTGAGTGGGGACTGTATGAGGTTGGGATCAATGGGCCGGATGGATTGCTGGTTCGGGTTGGGTGGCCTTCGCGGTACTTCGTACCGTTCTCGACGCCTTCGACGTGAGTGCCAGCCATGTGTTTATGAGAACGCGTGGGACGTTACATCACACTTGTGCATGCAGCATTGGCCTCGGGTTTGTTTGGCGAGGCTGGAGCAAGACTGCGGCGAATATGGAATTCCGAAGATAACGGCGTTTCTCGTCACCAACTGATAAGCCTCAATATCACCTAAGCTGATTGAAGGCCGTGCGATGGCCCGGTCAGGGGCAATAGATGAAGCTTAGTTTGCTAACACTCGTGAGCTTAGCGATAGCTCTTGCGTGTGCCAGTTCGACCTTCTCACAAACCACAACCCGTTTGGGAGCGACACCTACAGAGATGCGTATGGATCAGATTGTCAGATCCTACACAGCCGCGAACGCATTTATGGGTGTTGTGTCTGTTTCAGAAGGTGATCATGTGCTGCTCGATAAGGGCTATGGATCGGCGGATCTAGAGTGGAATATTCCCAACGCCCCCGACGTTAAATTCCGTTTAGGTTCATTGACCAAGCAGTTCACCGTGGCGCTGATATTGCTGTTGCAGGAAGATGGAAAGCTCGATATCAGGAACCCTGTTAGCAAATACCTTCTGGATGCGCCTCAGACGTGGCAAAAGGTCACTTTGGCAGATCTGATGGGGAATACATCAGGTATTCCCGACTTCACCAATTTCAAAGAATTCAAGGCATGGGGAATGAGCCCGCACACTGTTGAGGAGGAGCTTGAGTTTTTCAAGAACAAACCGCTGGACTTTGAACCTGGCAGCAAGTGGGCTTACAGCAGTTCGAATTTTGAGATCCTTGGAGCAGTCATCGAAAAAGTAACCGGCAGAACTTACGGCGACCAGCTCCAGGAACGGATCTTCGGTCCATTGGAAATGAAGAACACGGGGTTGGATATGGACGGCCTTATTCTGGCGAAGCGTGCTCAAGGCTATCGACCTGGAAAGTCGGGATTGATTTCGGTACGTTCTCTATCTATGTCTGTTCCTTGGGCGGCGGGCTCAATGTATTCGACGACAGAGGATCTTCTCAAATGGGAGCACGCTCTCTTTAGCGGGAAACTGCTCAATAAGGATTCTTTGAAGTTGATGTTGACGCCGGGTAAAGGAAGCTACGGACTGGGCGTCTATGTGTTCGCTAAAAAGTCCGGCATCACTATCGTGACCCATGCAGGAGCCATCGCGGGCTTCAAAACCAGCCTGACCTATGTACCAGATGAGCGTATAGCGATAGCCGTCTTAAGCAATGTGGAGGGTGAAGCCACGAACAGCATTACTGACCAATTACTTACAGAGGCGCTAAAACAGTGAGAACGTGAAATCCATGTTGCTGCCAACTCGGGTGTCGACGCGATGATTGGTATCGACAAGTCGGCTTGTCGGGAGTACCCAATTCAATCAGTCCAAGGCAATGACCAGCGGCTGCGATGATGAATGCATGGCATTGAGTATTCAAGAGCAGTTTGGGCATATTGACATTTATGTTTTCGATCAGATTCTTCGCGGAAATATTGCACCTGGAATGCGTGTCCTTGATGCTGGATGCGGATATGGGCGCAACCTGGTGCATCTACTGCGTGAAGGCTGCGAGATATTTGCAGTCGACCTGGACCGCGATGGTGTGGAGCACGTAAGACGACTTTCTGCTTCGCTGGGAACCGGACTCCCCGCAGAGAATTTTCAAGTTGCTCCCATTGAACAGATCCCTTTCCCAGATGCCTTTGCCGATGTTGTGATCTGTAACTCGGTGCTTCACTTCGCCAAGGATGAAGAGCATTTCAGGGCGATGCTGGCGGAGTTATGGCGCGTTGTAAGACCGGGAGGAATGCTGTTCTGCCGCCTGGGCTCGAGGATTGGCATGGACTTCGAGCGAGTGCGGGGTGGTCGGTTCTTGATGGCAGACGGTGCGGAGTGGTTCCTGGCAGACGAAGAAATGCTGATGGAACTGACGGAGGAGATGGACAGCGTACTTGTGGACCCATTGAAGACCACAATCGTGCAGGACTACCGCTGCATGACGACATGGGTTCAAAGGAAACAGCGCTAGACGCCTCTGCTTCTACCACACGGGTCACCATGGAGAGGCTATAGCTCGACAACGAGCAGCAGTCAGGATCGCGTGGTGTGCGGTACCAGGTCAGCTTCGCAAACCTGGTACACCCGGTTGGGTTTCTATCGGTGCGTTCACGAGCATGATCGTTAGCTCTGGGCCTTCGGGGTACATTCCAAATTGGAGACTGTGGTGCGAGTGGTATCCGAAGCGCTTACCTGTCCGGGGCATCTTCAGAAAGAACCTCGCAAGCTGGTCGAAAGGGAGCTTAATTTATTGGTGGACGAGCCCATGCGGCTAAGCCATCGTGCTTTTGAAGCGGTCTGCGTATTCGCCTGCTGTGACTCCTAGTACGCGCAGGAAGGTTCGGCGCATTGCGTCTGCTGAGCTGAAGCCGCATGCGTCTGCGATTTCCTTTAGTCCCATGGCGGAGCTGTCGATCATTTGTTGTGCTGCTTCGACGCGCATGCGATCGACGAACTGACCGGGGTTCATCTTTGTTTCGCGTAGGCAGACGCGTGTGAAATGCCGTGGGCTCATGCCGATTCGTTCTGCGAGTTTTTCCACGGTGAGATCTTCGCGCAGGTTTTCTAACGCCCACACCTGCAGTTCTCGCAGAGGTTTAAATGTGATGGCCTGATGCGAGAGCATGTGGCTGAACTGCGCTTGTCCGCCCGGGCGAACGAGGAACATGACGAGGAATCGTGCGACCTTCAGTGCCTCTTCATGACCAAGATCTTCTTCCACTAATGCCAGAGAAAGATCAATGCCTGCGGTGATGCCCGCGGAGGTATAGATGGCACCGTCTTTCAGATAAATGGGATCGGACTGAACGCAAGCGAGAGGAAACTTTTGCGCGAGTTCGTCACAGAACTTCCAGTGCGTTACGACGTTCTTATGATCGATGAGGCCGGCTGCGCCGAGAAGGAAGGCTCCGGTACAGATGGATGCTACGCGACGGGAGCGTGTGCTGGCATCGGCGATCCATGCGACGAAGTCTTGATCGTAAGAACCTGTTTCAGAGCCCGGGCCACCTGCGATCACCAGAGTATCGATTGGACCAGTGATTTCGTGGATGGGAAGGGCTCCGGCTAACGCGATTCCCCTATTGGTTTGCAGGCTGGTGTCAGTGCCGGGATTGCCGAGTTGCACGGTGTATCCGGGTGCGCTTGAAAACACTTCCAGCGGACCGCTGACATCAAGGATTTGTACCGGTGGAAGCCCGACGATGACGACCCTTCGCATACGGGGATTCTACGGCTGCGATGTCCTAATTTGCTGTATTCGCGTCGTGGCGACGGCGATTGCCCGGGGCTAGGTTTAGGGACAGGGGAGAACGATATGACATCGAAGAGTCACAACATTCTGAAGAACGCGGCCACACTGACGGATCCTGCGCTGGAAGGTCTTGCTCACGGCGGGTCAGAGGCGTTGACTACGTTTCGTCGTCCGAAGGTGATCATTCCTGTGCCGACGCCTGCCGCTGAATTTCAACGAGTGCAGCCGGGTGTGCCGGACAGCAAGTTGACGCGCGAAGCGACGGGATTGCTGCGGGAGTTCAGCACGCCGCTGTTGTTCAATCATTCGCACCGCGTTTTCTTTTGGGCGAATGAACAGGGCAAGCAGGCGGGAGAGAAGTTTGATGCAGAGTTGCTTTTCATCTGCGCTGCTTTTCATGACCTTGGCCTGTTGAAGAAGTTCAGCAGCGAGGCGGATCGTTTTGAGGTGGATGGTGCGAATGCTGTGCGGCAATTTCTGGAGCATCATGGAGTGCCGAATGCTCGCATTCAAACAGCGTGGGATGCGATTGCGTTGCATACGACGCCGGGCATTGTGGCTTACAAGCCGATTGAAGTTGAGTTGCTTTATAACGGCGTTGGACTGGATGTGCTGGGTATTGGATATGAGGATTTCCCGAAAGACATCCGCGAAAAGGTTGTGGCGGAGTATCCCCGTGTCGACTTCAAACAAGGTATTGCCAAAGCTTTTCTTGGCGGCTTTGAACACAAGACTGTGACGGCAGAAGGCACGTGCAACGAAGACATCTGCTCGCACTTTCTTCGTAACTACAAGCGCAGCAATTTCTATGAGCAGATTCAGAATTCGCCGTTTCAGAACTCAGAGGTTTAGTGGTTTATTAAGGACTTTTACTCCGTACGCATTTCTGAGCCATGCTCAGGTGCGTACGGTGGGGTTTGTCCACTACACTTTTCACACTTATGCCGACACGTCGTTCTGTTCTTCGTTCTGGGGCTCTTTCTGTTTTCGCGGGTCCGATGCTTGCGGGAGCCACTGCTAATGCGGAGCCTACGTTTAGTGCGCCGAAGAAGCCTGTGCTGATTACGCGCGAGACGGGTGACCACTCAGTGGAAGAGGCTTACCAGATGCTGCTGCAGGGCGAGGACACGCTTACCGCTGCGCTGCATGTTTGTGCTGCGCGGGAGGATGATCCTGCGGATCACTCGGTGGGGTATGGCGGGTTGCCGAATGAGGCGGGTGTGGTGGAGCTGGATGCTTCGGTGATGCATGGGCCGACGCGTCGTTGTGGTGCGGTGGGCGCGGTGCCGGGGATTCGTCATGTTGGGCAGCTTGCGCGGACGGTGATGGAGCGCACGGCGCATGTGATGTTGGCGGGACAGGGTGCGCATGACTTTGCGGTGGCTGAGGGTTTTGTTGCGGAGAATCTGCTGACGGAACCTGCGCGCAAGATCTGGCTGCTGTGGAAGGAGCATGGTCGCGGGTTCTGGGGGCCGGGATTGGATTCGCCGGATTTCAAGCTGCCGCCCGATGCGCAGCGCGCGACTCCTCCGGGAGCGATTTCGCAACTACCGCGTCATCCTGCTCCTGAAGACATGCCTCTGGTGAAGCAGCAGATTGAACGAGGTCTTGCGCTTGCGAAGGAGGCTGGGATTCCTGAGTCGTTGCATCGTACGGCGGTTCGTGAGTTGTTGTGGCCTACTACGGGGACGATCAATGTTTCTGCGCTGAATCCGAAGGGCGAGATCAGCAGCGCTACTACGACGTCGGGGATGGCGTTCAAGATTCCGGGGCGGCTTGGTGATTCTCCGATTGTGGGTGCGGGATGTTTTGTTGATCCTGAGGTTGGTTCCGCGGGCGCGACGGGCAATGGTGAAGAGAACATCAAGGTGGTGGGCGCGCACACGATTGTGGAGTTGATGCGGCAGGGACGGAGTCCGAAGGAAGCGGGGATGGAAGCGCTTCGTCGCATTGCGAAGAACTACAACAACGACATGAGTCGGCTGCGGTATCTGGACATGATTTATTACATCCTTCGCAAGGATGGTGCGTATGCGGGTGTGAGCCTGTGGAGCACGCGCGGTATTGAATCGCGGAAGAAGTTTGTGGTGCATGATGGAACGCAGCGGACCGAGCCTTGCGAATATCTGTTTGAAGGAACCACGTTAAGCATCCATCCGTTTTGATTCGGTGCGCTGCAGCAGCCTTATGATGTGGTCATGCATCGCGTTCACCTGATTACGACTGGCGGGACTATTGAAAAGCGGTATGTGGAGCAGGCAGGCTCCATGGAGAATACGGAGCCGCAGATTCGCCGTTGCCTCTCATTGCTGCGGTTGCCGGATATTGAGATCACGGTGGAAGAGTTGATGAACAAGGACTCTTTGTTCATGACAGATGAGGATCGCAAGCTGATTGCCGAGCGAGCTTTGTCGAAGGCGATTGAAGGTATTCCGGTGCTGGTGACGCATGGTACGGACACTGTTGTGGAAACCGGCAAGGTGGTAGCCGACGCCCTGGCGCACAACTGCGGATCAGGGAATGTGCCGGTGGTGTTTACCGGGGCGATGACGCCGTTTGGGATTGAGGGTTCAGACGCGATCCAGAACCTGACGGAGAGCCTGTTGGCGACCCGGCTGTTGAATGGTGGGGTGTTTCTGGTCTTTCATGGCGATGTATTCCCCATTGGGCATGTGGCTAAAGATCGTGAAAACAGCCGCTTCCGGCATATCTAGGCACTTCGTGCGGTTCTCGACGCTTCGCGTGGGACAGGTTTTTGGCGTGGCGGAATGTTTCTGCACTATTCACGATTTCCGCGTGGTTCCGGGTCGGTGTCGGTGGCAAAAGGCATTTAGACTGGATGCACGGCCGCGGGAGTGGCGAAATTGGCAGACGCACTAGACTTAGGATCTAGCGGAGCGATCCGTAGGGGTTCAAGTCCCCTCTCCCGCACCACGAATCCCGTTTCACCAGAGAGATCATGAGCGACAACACACAGATTGAACCCACCCTTCGCGTGACCCAGAGCGACGACTACAACGACGTGTACGCCAACAGCGTACAGATCCGCATGAGCGTGTGGGACTTCCAGCTTGTCTTCGGCACCATGCAGTCCAGCTCCCCCGAAGAGGTCACCTTCCTCACGAAGCAGGGCATCTTCCTGTCGCCCCAGCAGGCGAAGGCTCTGTTCAACATCCTGGGCCAGAACCTGGCACAGTACGAAGGCACCTTCGGCGAAATCAAGCTTGAGCCGCAGGCACAGGGCGGACCGGTTCAGTAAGCCGTTTCCTCCTCTCAATTTCAGCAAGACCCACGGAGCGAAGAGCAAGTGACACGCAGGATCGACGCACAGGAACGCGCGCCGATCTCTGTCACGTGGCTCTTCGCTCCTGTGTTTGCAGCGGTTACTCTGCTGCACCTTACGCTGCTGCGCCTTCCTTACTTCTGGGATGAAGGCGGCTATTACATTCCTGCGGCATGGGACTTCTTCCGTTTAGGAACGGTCATTCCGGTAACAACCGTACGCAATGCGCATCCGCCGCTACCGAGCGTTGTGATGGCGGCGTGGTGGAAGATTTTCGGCTTTCACATTCTTTCGACACGTTTGTTGATGTGCGTGGTCACAACATTCGCACTGCTGGCCGTGTTCAAGCTGGCGCGGATGTTTGTGGGACAGGCTGCGGCGTTTGCCGTGTTGGTGCTCACAGCGATTTATCCCGTCTGGTTTGCGCAGAGCACGCTGGCACATGCGGATATGTTTGCTGCGGCGTTTACGCTGTGGGCGCTTTGTTTTTATGCGGACCGACCGGGATGGACCTTATCTCGTTCGCATAATTCTGTTGGTCGTAATGCGGTGTGGGTTGCGACGTTGTTTTCGCTGGCTTGTATGGCGAAGGAAACAGCGATTGTTATACCCGCTGCGTTGTTTTGTTTTGAGGTGATGCTGCTGGCGGATCGTCGGCCTGCGGTGATGGCTCGCATTCATGGCGATGCTTTGCCGGAAGATGCTGAGCGGCCTCATCGTTTGGATTGGCGGTGGTTGCTGACGCTGGTTGTGCCTGCTTTGGTGCTGGTGCTTTGGTACGTGTATCACCACTGGAAGACTGGCTTCACGTTCGGCAATCCTGAGTATTTGCGCTACAACGCTACGGCGAATATGTCGATTAAGCGCGTGCTTTCGTCGTTGCGGCATCGGCTGGTTCATCTGACGACGCACATGAATCTTTTCCTGCCAGTGATAGCAACTGTTGTGATTTTTCTGCTGCCTTCGCGGACGGGGAAACCGATGCTTCCAAGACCCGCGTTGCGCATGATTGCGGTGTTGCTGGTGGTGCAGTGGGTTGCGTTTTCAGTGCTTGGCGGCGCGCTGCTTACGCGTTATGTGCTGCCTGCTTACCCGCTGTTGTTGATGGTATGTGTGGCTGCCTGGCAGAGCCGAACGCAGCGTTGGCCGTTGATTGCAGGGCTATCGCTCGCGGCGTTTGCGATTGGGTGCGAGGTGAATCCACCGTACCCTTTTGCGCCGGAAGATAACCTGGCGTATCGCGACATGATTGTGGTGCATGAGCACGCGATCAATTTTGTGACGAGACGGTATCCGCAGGCGACCGTGCTGACAGCATGGCCAGTGCTGGCCGATTTGCAACGACCTGAGTTGGGTTATCTCAAGACGCCGATGAAGACTGCGGCTGTCGAGAACTTCTCGCGTGAGGAGTTGCGCAAGGCAACGGTGGACCCCGGTGCGTATGACGTGGTGATTGTGTTTTCCACAAAGTATGACCCGCCGGTAGGTGGATTGAACCTGGCCGGGCATAGCCGAGATGATGACAAGCGCTTCTACGACTGGCATGCCGATCTTCTGCCTGCGGAGGCCGCTGCCCTGCTGCATGGGCAGGTGGTGTGGGAGGAAGATCGCAAGGGTGAGTGGGCCGCGGTGATTACGTTTCCGCGTGGCTATGATGTGCGCTTACGACTTCCGTTTCGCGGCATGGCAGGGGGCCGCCAACTATAATCCTGCCTATGCGTCTGACCTCATTCAGCCGGATTGCTGTTGTGGCTGTTGCCACCGTTGTTCCGGCCTTTTCGGCGCAAGCCCAGGAAGAAGCCGGTGGGCGCGTGGTACTGGTGCTGCCGTTTGATAACCGCTCCGGACAGGCGAACCTGGATTGGATTGGCGAGTCGTTTGCCAACACGCTGAATGCACGATTGCAGTCGGCTGGCTTTCTGACAATCACTCGCGATGATCGCGTGTATGCGCTGGATCATCTTGGATTGCCGGAAGGATTTCGGCCTTCACGCGCTACAACCATTCGCATTGCACAGACGCTGGATGCGCAGTTTGTGGTGGTGGGTAACTTCACCGTTGCCGACGGAACCGTTACTGCCAACGCGCAGGTACTAGCAGTGAACAAGCTAAACATGACGGCTCCGCTTGAGCAGAGTGCCGGATTGCCGCGACTGCTGGATGTTGAGAACAACCTGGCGTGGCTAGTGGCACGCACCATGGACCCGAAGTTGAATGTGTCGCAAACGACGTTTGAGGCGGCATCGGCGGGATTGAAGCTGGATGCGTATGAGAGCTACATCCGCGGGCTTACAGCTCCTACCGCGGATGAACGTTTAAACCGCCTGAAGACTGCAGTGCAGCTTGCGCCGAACAACACCGAAGCACTGCTGGCACTAGGCAAAATGCAATACACGCGCGGCGATTATGAAGCGGCTGCTGCGACGCTGGGCAAGATTCCGACGAGTGATCCGCTGGCGTTGGAGGCTGGGTTTTATCGTGGGCTGGCGCTGTTCAACAATGCGAAGTATGCCGAGGCCGAGGGTGCGTTTGCTACGGTGAGTACGAAGCTGCCGCTGCCGGAAGTGGTGAATAACCAGGGTGTGGCGATGGCTCGCCAACATAAAGACGGCATCGGACAACTGACTCGGGCTTCGCAAGCTGACCCACAGGATGCGGACTACCACTTCAATCTTGCGGTCAGCTATCGCCGCAAGGGCGATAACGTTCACGCCAAGGAACAGATTGATCAGGCGGTGAAGATTCGTCCGAATGAAGCTGAAGCGAAGCAGCTTCAGGCGGTGCTTGGCGGGACGCAGCAGGCACCCGCAGGGTTTGATCCGCAGGAGCGCATTCGTCGCACCTATTCTGAAGCGGCATTCCGTCAGGCGGCGTTTCAGTTGGACCTGATTCGCGCAGCGCATCTTGCTTCGTTGCCGGCAGATCAGCAGGCGGCTGCTTATACGCAGGCGGGACAGGATTATCTGAACCAGGGATTGGTGCTGGAGGCGGAACGCGAGTTCCAGTCGGCATTGCAGGCCGATCCGAAATCGTCGGAGGCGCATGTGGGGTTGGCGATGGTTCGTGAGCGTTCTGGCAATGCCGATGATGCGCGTAAGGAAGCGCAGGCAAGTTTGAATGCCAAGCCGAATGCTGCCGCTTACCTGGTGATGGCGCGGCTGGACATTAGCGCGAACAACAACGTTGCCGCTGCGTCAGACGTGGGCAATGCGTTGCGATTGGAGCCGCAGAACGGTTCGGCGTTGGCGATGAAAAATCTGCTGGCGGGACGTGGAGTATCGCTCCCATGAAGCGACTTCTTCTGCTGCTTTTGGTGTTGTGGGGTTCGGCCTCTCTCTTGCACGTTGAAGCTGTCCAACCGGCTAAGCCCGCGCCGCAACCGCGTGTCATCGTGATTGAGTTTCATGACACGCTGCAACCGGAGCGCGCGGATGTATTCGTGAATTCCCTGCGACGCGCGAATAAGCTGCGCGCTGCGGCGATTGTGGTGAATCTGAGTTCGCCGGGCGGCATGAGTGAATCCGCAGATCGCATGGTGGCGGCGATGCGGGGTTCGAAGACGCCGATCATTGTGTGGCTGGGTAGCGGAAACAGCCGCGTAAGTGGAGAGGCGCTGCGCCTGGTGGCAGAGGCCGATGTGGCCTTGATGGATAAGACCAGTTACCTGACTCCACTGTGGACAGATACGCCCCGCAAACTGCGTCCACAGGAGCGTTCCGCAGGAAGCAAGAGGCTAACCCTTGAGCTGGCGGATGCACAGCGTCGGCATGGACGGCGACTGGATGGTGTGGATGAACTGAGCAGCGGCATTCACTGGTTCAACGCGGCCGATGCGCTGCAAATGGGTTTAATCGACGGCGCAGCAGAGAAACAGCCGGATGTGTTTCGCTATCTCAGGGACACGGGGTATCGCAAGAACGGTACCGTCACAACGGTGGACCTGACTCACGCTCGCGTGGAATATGACTGGCCGTCGCCGCAAACGGATCTTTTGCTGGCGCTGATGAATCCGAATCTTTGTGTTCTGCTGCTGACGCTGGGATTGCTGCTGATCTATCTGGAAATTCATACTCCGGGTGTCGTTGTGCCTGGGGCAGCAGGGGTTCTGCTGATTCTGCTGGCGGTGTATTCGCTAAACCGGCTGCCGGTGACCGGCCTCGGAGTGTCGCTGTGCCTTTTTGCGATGGCCTTGATGGCGCTGGAAGCGAAGAGCACCCGGCACGGAATGTTTGCGTCGGTAGGCGTCGTCTGCATGGTGCTGGGGCTGGGCTGGCTGGTGAAGGGGCCGCTTCCGGCGCTGCAAGTGAGCTGGGCAACCGCAATTGGAGCCGGAGTTGGCTTTGGTGGCGTTACCGCCACGCTGATGGTGATGGGCTTTGAGGCTCGCCGCTCCAAGGTTCGGACCGGTTCCGATGCGATGCTTGGATGGCTGGCGATTGCGCAGACGCCGCTGTCACCGGAGGGCCATATTTTGGTCCGCGGGGAGCTGTGGAAGGCTCGCCTGACCTCAAAGGATGGCGCCGTGGCAGCAGGCGGACACGTAAAAGTACTGCGCGCCGATGGCATGTTGCTGGAGGTGACGGCTGTTCCCCTTGCCTCAGGCGTGGAGCAACAAGGGGTTGGAAGCGTCTAACCGATATCGGGCACCACTGACTTCCGTCCACGGAACCGGACCACTCACGGCTGGCTTCGCGTAAACTGAAAGCATCCGGTGAACATACGCCCGGCCGAGGTTTTGCTGTCTGATGCCAAAGCGGTTTGCAACTCTACTAATTGCTCTTCTGTCCCTTTCTCCCGCGTTTTCGCATGCGCAGGACACCCAGCCCACAGCCACTCGCGCGAGCAAGTTCTTCTCGCATTTTGATCTTGGCATCTCCGGCACGACGTTTTTCACGAAGGATGTCAGCGGCACGGTTACGAGCAATGCGCCCAATGTGCCCTACAACCTGACACAGAGTGCAAGCTCTGCCGCCGGTGTTCTGGCGACGATCCGCGCGCAGAAGTCGCCGTATAAGGGTTTGGAGTTTAACTACAGCTACGGCCGTGTGACGCAGAGCTATACCTGCTGCAACCTGAACGCCAGCACCGGTGCAAACAATGGCCCGTTTGCTTCGCAGACGACCGCCAGCGAATACACGTTTGGCTACCTGGTTCGGCCTCCGCACCCTATTTTCGGGATGCAGCCGTTCATCAGCGGCGGCGCCGGTGTCTATGCGTTTTCGCCGACGAAGTTTGGCGGCCAGAGCCTACAGCCGCAGGCCCGCATGGCGTACTACTACCACGTAGGTGGCGAGAAGATGTTCTCCCAGAGCTTCGGTTTCCGTTTCGGCGTTCGCCAGCTCTTCTACAAAGCCCCGGACTTCGACCAGAATTATCTGCGCATCAAGAAGACCACCTTCACCACGGAACCTGAAGTGGGAATTTTCGTACACTTCTAACGCGGTAGAGTTTCTTGCGAGAGGCAATCGGCGATGAGTTCCCTGTTCGATACGGATGACGATCTTTCTCTCCGCACCCGTCGTGGTGCGGAGGATCGCAGCCGTGAGCGCGCCGTCGAGATGGCCGACTCACCTGCAGATCGCGAAGTGACATTGAACACGGGAACCGTGCTGGCGCTGTTCTTTGCGCTGGCACTGATCTGCGCCGTCTTCTTCGGCTTTGGTTACTCCATGGGCCGAAAGTCCACACAAGCTCCGGTGACTGCAGCAAGCTCTTCGACGACCGACAGTTCTGCCGACGATACGGCTTCGCATAACACCGCGTCAGACAAGCCTGCTCCTGGTTCGCCTGCGATTCAACCTGTACCCGGATATATGTCGCAGCAGGAAGCGAACGACGCGAATAGCAAGTCGACGCAGAGTGTTGCGACAGCTCCTGCTCGTCCGGCTGCCGTGGCACCTGCTGCTCCGGCTCCTGCACACACGGCTGTTGCCACGACGACTCCTGCACCTGTCGTGCGGACGGCACCACCTCCTGCAGTTCCCACTCCGGCTGCGGCTCCTGTAACGAGTGCACCCGCTGCGCCTGGCTCAGTGTTTGTTCAGATTGCTGCAGTGTCACACCAGGAAGATGCTGATGTGCTGAAGAGTGCGCTGGGACGTCGTGGATACAAGGTGGTGGAACGCAGCGATGCGAACGATCGCCTGATCCATGTGCAGATTGGTCCATTCACGGATCGCAAGGCCGCAGAAGCCACACGTCAGAAGCTACTGTCAGACGGCTACAACGCATTCCTTAAATAGGCACTTCGTGCTGTTCTCGACGCGCTTCCGCGCGTGTTCTTGGCTGGGATGAATGCTTTGGTTTCCTGCCGAGTTAATGGATCAATCTGCTTGTCACTTATTCGGCTTCCAATGGCTTCATGGAGTCTGGCAGCGCGCTGATGATGCGCCGCCTTACCTCTGCCACCATTTCCGCGCGATTGGGATAATCCGCTGGATACACCGGCGGCAGGAAGGTAACTTTCGCCACGCCGGGATAAACCCTGGAGCTTCCCTTCTGCATCATGGCTTCGGTTCCGGCGATCGCTACCGGGACGATGGGGGCTCCGGTGGATTGTGCGAAGTGAAATGGGCCTGCCTTGAATGCTTGCAGGCGGCCGGTTTTCGAGCGTGTGCCCTCCGCGAAGATGAGCATCGATAGTCCACCGCGAATGACCTCAGCCGCGTAACGCGCTGTGCGCACTGCGGCTTCACGACCACCTTCGCGATAGACCGGAACAAACTTCGCCATCTCCCATGCTTTGCCTAGCACGGGGATTTTGAGAAGTTCTGCCTTCAACATGATGCTGGGTGTGCCGGGGATGAGCGGCACCATGATCGGTGGATCAAGGTTGGAGATATGGTTGGGTACGAAGATGGCCGCGCCTTCCGGGATGTTTTCGCGTCCGTGCTGCTCCACCTTGATTCCCGCTGCGCGGATGCCTGCCGCGGAGATCCATTTGCCCACGCGATACATGGGCTGGATTTTCTTGGTGAGGAACGTCCATGGGATAAGGACGAGGCCCGCCGGAATGCCGAGTCCGGCGAACGTGATGACCATTTTGAATGCGGCCCACATAACTTAACGAGACCTCAGGGCTGCGGGCAACTTGTTGTAAATGTCGCCGAAACCACCGTTAGAAAGGATAGCTACGACATCGCCACTTTGCAGCGAAGATGCGAGCTCCGTGGTGATGGCATCTGCATCCGCCAACAATGTGGCGGGTATGCCTGCGATATTCAATGCACCGACGACGGCTGCAGGATGAAGGCGTTCCTCCGCAGGAATGTTTGCGGACTGATAGACCTCGGCGAGCACGACGCGATCGGCGATGGCCAGGCTTTCGATCAACTCGCGTTCGAAGACGTTGCGGCGCAGTGTGTTGGAACGCGGCTCGAGTACAGCGACCAGGCGACGACCGGGATACGATCCGCGCAGGGCTCGCAGCGTTTCGCGAATGGCCGTGGGGTGGTGTGCGAAGTCGTCAATGATGGTGATGCCATCGATCTCGGCGCGCACTTCCAGGCGGCGCTTTACGCTGCGGAACGTCTTCAGTGCTTCGATGATCGCATTAGCAGGAACGCCCTGCCCTGCTGCGAGTGCAGCGGCAGCGGACGCGTTCAACGCATTGTGTTCGCCTGCCATGGGGAGTTCGAGATCTGCGAAGTGTTCGCCCTGACGTAGCAGTGTCCAGCGCGAGATGGCTCCGGCCTGGAAGTTGGTTAGTTTCCAGAACGAACCTTCTTTGAATCCGTAACGCTCTACCGGGCAGAAGGCTTTGGCGATGCACTCGGTTACGTTTTCGCTGCCGTCAAACGCGATCAAACGGCCACTGCGGGGAATGAGATTTACGAGTCGCTTGAACGCTGTTTTCACTGCAGCCAGATCAGCATAGATGTCAGCGTGATCGAACTCGACGTGCGTGAGGATGGCTGCGGATGGGAAGTAGTGCAGGAACTTGGGGCCTTTGTCGAAAAAGGCTGTGTCGTACTCATCGCCTTCGAGGATGAAGGGTGATGACTCGCGCACGGCGAAGCTGGTGCCAAAGTTTTCTGCGACTCCACCGATCAGGAACGATGGGGTGAACTTCGTATCGAGCTTCGATGCAGTTTCATAAATCCACGCGAGCATGCTGGTGGTGGTTGTTTTGCCGTGGGTGCCGCTAACGACAAGAGGCTCGCGATTGCGCAGGAACTCATCGTGGATGAGTGCGGCCATGCTGGTGAATGGCAGGCGGCGATCGAGTACCGCTTCAAGTTCAACATTGCCGCGCGAGATGGCGTTGCCGATGACGACGAGGTCGGGTGTGGGATCGAGATGCGCTTCGTGATACGGCTGCAGGGGTGTGATTCCCATAGCTAGCAACTGGTCGCTCATGGGCGGATAGGCTGCTGCATCTGAGCCTGTGATGCGGTGACCCTGCGCCTGCAACATGCCTGCGAGTGATGCCATAGCCGTGCCGCAGATACCGATGAGATGGATGTGTTTCGTTCCTTGCATTTCCTTACTCCACCGCTGATTCCAATATCTGCAACTTTGCCGCGTCGGCGCATGTGAGGCGTACCTTCACGCCCAGCGGTAACGTCACGTTGGGCGCATTCACATGGCCGCATTGCAGACCGATAGCGATTGGGCCGTTCCAGTTGCGAAGATTGTGCAGCAATGCTTTTTCAATCAGAGCGGCTTCTTCTGCATCGGCTGCGCATTGTGACATGTCGCCAAAGACGATGCCCTTCACGCGATCAAGCAGGCCAGCGTATTGCAGATGCAACATCATGCGATCCCACTGATAAGGGTGCGTGCCGACTTCTTCTACGAAGAGGATGATGTCACCTTCGGGCATTTGCATGGCCCATGGTGTTCCGAGAGATTCAGTCAGCAGTGCGAGGCATCCACCGTAGAGCGTGCCTTCCACTGCGTCACCACTGCGCAAGACACGCATGCCTTCGCGCTCGGTCAGCGACCAGGGTTGTGTCTGCTCGAGTGCATGACGCCATGAGTGCAGATCGACGCCGTCTGCGAGGACGTCGCCGCGTGCGAAGTCTGGCGAGATCATGGGCCCGTAGAACGTGTGCAGGCCGCAGGTCTGTGCGAACCATAAGTGCAGCGTGGTGTGGTCGCTGAAGCCGATGAAGGGCTTCGGGTTTGCTTTGACCAAGTCTGCGTCGAGATGCGGCAGAAGCTCTGCCGTCCCCCAACCGCCGCGTGTGCAGATGATGGCCTCGATTGAGGGATCACTGAAAGCGTCGTGGAGGTCTTTCACGCGGGAGGCGACATCGCCTGCGTAATAGAGCGGACCGGAGGCGAGTGCAGATGGGAACAGCACCGGCTCATAACGAAGCGATGCGAAACGCTCCATGCCGAGTCGCACCAGTGGTTCTTTTGGTGTGCTGGCAGGCGACACGATGGCAACGCGAGCGCCGGGCTTCAATCGTGCAGGACGAATCACGCTTCTATCCCCTGCAGGCTGACCTCGCCTTTGCAGACAATCTGTGCCGGGCCAGTGAGCATTAACTGTTCGCCTTCGTTCCATACGACTCGCTGGGCACCACCGAGTGACGACGCATCGAGTGTGCGGTTGCATCCGCGCAGAACGATGCTGGCTGCAGACGATGCTGATGTGCCCGTTCCGGACGATTGCGTTGGGCCAACGCCGCGTTCGAAGATGCGGAATGCGATTTCGTTCGGCGCGATCACTCGCACAAACTCTACGTTGGTTCCTTTGGGGAAGTCCTTGTGCGTGCAGATGCGTGCGCCGAGGTCTTCCCAGGTGAGGCCGTGCGAGGCGAAGGTTCCGTCGTTGGTGAAGATGACGAAGTGAGGATTGCCTACGTCGACCACTGCGCCCGCTATGTCGCCAACGCCTTCCACGTGAACGACGCGCTCTTCCACTTTGGGAATCCCCATGGACGTTTCAATGAGGAAGTGTTCTTCGTTGCACTCGATGACGCGGCAGATTTTTTCGCCGCCCGGTGTGCCCATCTTTGTTTCACGAAGACCTTCGCTGAAGCCGAGCCATGCAGCCACACAACGTGTGCCGTTGCCGGAGAGTTCTGCTTCCGAGCCGTCTGCATTGAAGAGACGCAGGAAGAAAGAGCCATCAGACCTGCGTTCGAGGAACTCCACACCGTCCGCGCCGACGCTGTAATTGCGCGAGCACAGCAGGCGCGCCATCTGCGCATGTTTGCCATTGGCAAGCGTCTCTTCGACGACTAAGAAATCATTGCCGCACGCATGCGCCTTTACAAACGGAATCACTGAACTCCTCCCTGATACACATCGCTGCGGTAGAAACGTGCGCAGCCCTGGCCACTGTTGCAGACCACTTCAATTTCGGTGAGACCTTCGGGGTGCGCTGCGACTGCTTTTGCTACTGGATCACCATCGATGGCGACGATGATCTTGGCGTACTTTGCAGGTGCTTCCGCTGCCTTGTTGAAGGTCTCGGAATCCAGTGGACTGATGAGACGCTTGAGCGGGATGCCTGCGTCCTGAATCGCGCCGATGTGGTCGTTGGTGTTGAACATGATAGTGTCGCCCGGACCGATATGCAGCATCTCCTGCGCAAGCGTTTTCTCAAACGAAATGCGCGTGGATGCATTGACCACGCCTTCCTGAAAGACCAGCGGCGGCGCGCTGAGCCACTTGGGAATCTTCGCGTCTTCGCCGCGGACCTTCTGCAGCAAGTTACCGAAGCTGCCCATCATGGCGATCATGTTTAAGAGGATGGCGACGAGCACGAGGAAGAAGAAGATGTCGGCCTTCTTCTTGCTTTGTGTGCGGAGTTTGCGCTCCACTGCAGCGCATGCGATTGCAGTGAAGATGGCGAAAACGGGCAGAAGCTCCATGCCGTAACGCGAGTTGTAATACGAACCCGGATACAGCTGCGGCACGAAAAGAGGCACGCTGCCCCATGCGATGGAGTAGATGTAAAACGGCAGCGGTACCCACAGCAGAAGCACCACGCGAGAGAGGCGCTGCTTCCACGCGAGGTACGAACCGATGATGGCTGTGGCGAGAACACCGAAGCCGAGTTCGTATGCGACCGCATCCACCTGCGCAGCGCGGGTGAAGTAAATGAAAGCCCAGCCGGGGTTGTACATGCCGCGACGCGGCTTCGATCCGGGTGGCGTGGTCTTTGCTTCGATGGCCTTTGCGGAATATGGTCCGCGCATGAAGTCGAGCCAGTCGCCCTGATACTTGGCGTTGTACCAGAACCAGAGGATGGGACCAGCGACGGTGATGAGCGTCATCACGATGAAGGAAGTCTGCGTGGCCTTGTGTGTGGCTTCGCTGGAGCGCCACCATGCGATGGCGAGCACGAGCCAGATGGCTGCGCCGAGGATCCATCCGTCGTAGCGCGTCATGACCATGGCGAAAGTGAGGATGCCGCTGATGATGAAACGCCACTTCACACTACGAATCTTTGCGGCGTGAAGTGCTTCAACCGCTTCATACGCGACGACGATGGACCACACCATGAGCGCGAGGAATAGCGGCTCTGTCATGGCAGTAGTGGCCAGGTACATCAGGTTCGGATTGAGCGCGAAGAAAGCCGTTGCAGCGAATGCCCACGGCGGAGGAACCAGCTTGCGTGCGAGCGCGTAACAGCCAGTGTTCGCAAAGGCGTAAGCGGCAAGCGAAGGCCATGCGCCGGCGACGCCGTTCTGCCACCAGTCCATGCGTTGTACAAACGGCAGCATGAGCAGATGCGGCAGTGGCAGCCACACACCGCCGAGTTGCGCGATGCCGGGATAATGCGCGTCGAGGATGCGGCGTGCGATACCGAGATGCGCTACGGCATCGCCGTAGAGCAGCATCCATCCGCGCGAGGCAACGACCATCAATGCGAGGAAGCCGAGCACAACCGAAGCCAGCGCGATGGGTCGTAACTCATCGCGCGTGGCCGGGTAGACAGCATTTGGATCGTATGGGCGATGCGGCACAACGCTCTTACGCACAATGGTACGAGGCGAACGCAACGGCTGGCCCGGAATGGATTTACGCGGCATCGAGATCCAGGTGCGAGATTTCGCGGAACAGTTTAAAGCGTGCTTCGATCTCTTCGCGCATGAGTTCCTGCACGCGTTCGGACCCAAACTTTTCTACAGCGAATGAACCCATCACGCCGCCGTAGAACAATGCGGTGCGGAAGACGCGAGGTGTGAGTTCCGGCTGCGATGCGATGTAACCGAAGAATCCGCCGGCGAACATGTCGCCTGCGCCTGTGGGGTCTACCACTTCTTCAATGGGCAGTGCGGGTGCGCGGAAGGGCACGGTGTTCATCGCGCCTGGGAAAGAGCGGTCGCAGAAAAAGGCCGTTGCGCCGTATTCACCATGCTTGATGACGAGCGACTTGGGGCCCATCTCCATCACCTTCTTTGCGGCGGTGACGAGGTTGTGTTCGCCCGTGAGCAGGCGGGCTTCGCCGTCGTTGATGACGAGCACGTCAAGCTCTGCGATGGTCTTGAGCAGGTTGGCCTTGTGGTCGGCGATCCAGTAGTTCATGGTGTCGCCTGCGACGAGCTTTGCGTTCGGGAACTGCTGGCGCACGCGGAGTTGCAGCGTGGGTTCGATGTTGGCGAGAAAGAGATAGTCGGAGGACTTGTAGCTCTCGGGGACCTTGGGATCGAAGCTGCCGAAGACATTCAGCTCTGTGTTGAGCGTGATGGCTTCGCTCATGGCGCCTTTGTATTCTCCGGTCCAGTGGAAGGAGAGGCCGTCTGCGTGCTCGATGCCGGTGGTGTCGATGCCGCGCTTAGTGAGAGTTGCTTCATGCTCTGCGGTGAAGTCGTTGCCTACGACTCCGATGACCTTCACGTCAGTGAAGAAACGAGCACTCTGAGCAAAATGGTAAGCTGCCCCGCCTTGAATACGAGCACGATGCTCTTTGGGCGTGGTCAGCGTGTCGAAAGCAACGGAACCGACAACAACAATGGACATGAATACCTTTCATTCAAGGCAGAAAGCTACAGGTGGCTTACTGCTGCGAGAGTTCGTTGGGATTCTTCGCTTCGCTCAGAATGACCGCGAAGCGAAGAATCGATGATGCAGATTAGCCTTCGTACTTATCCAGGAAGATGGCCAGCTTCTCGCGTGTGGCTGCGGGGATGGTCTTCTTGTCGGTCATGATGGCGAACTTCAGTGCCGAGGCTACGGGAGTGTTGCTGTTGTCTTTGGGCAGCGCTTTGACCGCGCCCTTCAGCACTTCCTGCGCGTTCTTGGTGTTGGCGTGGATGACCTGAACGATCTGATCGACGGTGACGTCGTCGTGGCTTTCGTGCCAGCAGTCGTAGTCCGTGACCATGGCGAGTGTGGCGTAGCTGATCTCAGCTTCGCGGGCCAGCTTGGCTTCCTGCAGGTTGGTCATGCCGATGACGTCTGCGCCCCACGAGCGATAGAGGTTTGACTCTGCGCGCGTGCTGAACTGCGGGCCTTCCATGTTGATGTACGTGCCCCCGAGTTTGCCGACGACGCCTGCTTCCTTGCAGCCCTGCTCAAAGGCTTTGGCTGCGACGGAGCAGATGGGATCGCCGAACGCTACGTGGCCTACGATTCCGTCGCCGAAGAAGGTGGCGTTGCGTGCGAAGGTACGGTCAATGAACTGGTCGGGGATGACGAAATCAGTGGGCTTGTGCTCTTCCTTGAGCGAACCCACCGCAGAGATGGAGAGGATGAAGCTGACGCCGAGTTTCTTCATGGCGTAGATGTTTGCGCGGAAGTTCAGCTCCGTGGGGAGGATGCGATGACCGCGACCGTGGCGCGCGAGGAACGCAACATTACGACCTTCCAACGTGCCCAGCACGATGGTTTCCGATGGGTCGCCGAAGGGCGTCTCAACCTTGATTTCCTGGGTGTCCGTCAATCCCGGCATGTTGTATAAACCGCTGCCGCCGATGATGCCGATTTCTGCCTGTGCCAATGTGTTCTCCAGATGGTTAGGTAACAAAATCAATTAATGCGATGCCGTGCGCATTCCGTAATCGAGTGCTGCTTTGGGGATGCCGGGCATCAAGTTGCGCAAACCTAAGGTGAGTTCGTGCATGGGTTGCTCCGATGCCTGTTGCAACGGGCCGTGTCCCTGCACTTCGCGATAGAGCGTTTCCAGCTTCTTCGCGGTGTCGCGGTCAAAGCCTTCGCTGAGGAAGACACCGCCGCCTGCATCCAGCGAGAGCCAAACGTCGCCCTCTTCCGTGCTGAAGAGGAGATGATCGTCGTCGCCGTTGGGGATTTCCACCTGCTTCAACGAACGATATTTGCGTGGAAGCTGGCTGGCGTAAATCTTCAGGAACGAACGCGCAGAATCCTGATTCTTCCACTGCGAGTAATACACGATGCCGATGGAGGAAGGCGATGCCTTATCTGCACCCGTCTTCTTCTGCGCTGCGTAGTAGATGCCGCCGTTCCATGCGACTGCGAGCGGGTCAGCCATGGCGCGGCCACCGAAGAGTTCGGTGATGATGCGAACGTCGAGTTCGCCCATGACGCCTACGTCATACGGGTCCCAATCCTTGTCGAGCAACGTATGCACGTTGGGCATGGTGAGCACCGGGACTGGCGTCTTTGCCATGTAGACCTCAGGGTGCATGACCTCATGCGACGACGTTGGCGGACGATCGAGCGTGCCGGCGAAGGCTGCGTCTACTCCCTTTGCCTGGAGGATGGCCTGCTCAAACGCGAGGCCTTGTCCGTATGGGAACAGTAGCGACTCCTGCAATAGCAATGGAGCGCGGGAGAGGACGGGTGAGCCACTGGTGTCTGACGACATTTCGCGCACGCGTTCGCCGAATTCTGGCGCGTCTTTCAGCGTTTTGCCCATGGGCTGCAGTTCGTAATCGACGAAGACGGCCATGGCCTGGCCTTCCGTGACGGACTCGCGCGCGGTGGAGGCTTCATCAAGCTGGATGTGTTCGTTGTCTTCGCGCATGTTTTTGGCAATGGCGGTGGGAGCAGGGCTGCCCCACTTTTCCAGCTTTACGCGGTCGTCCTGCACAGCGTGTGTGAGTTCATGCGCCAGAACCGGCTTCTGCTCATCGGGCTTGACCCAGTCGAGCATGTTAACGGTGCGCGTCTTGGGGTCGTAAAAGGCCGCGACCTGTTCCGTGAGCAGGCTTAACAGGAAGGGCTGCAGATGAAAGTCGCGCTCGATGAAGCCGAACTTTTTTAGCACCAGTTCGCTACGCTGAAGGCGTTTGGCGCCTTCGTCTTCCTTCATGCGGTCCATCAGCTCTTTGTTGACTTCAGGGCGCGTGAGCAGGCGGCGCTTTACCGGGCGGGTTGCCTTCAGGTGCGAATCGGACGCAACGAAACCTATGACCTCGTCGACGCTCTTGAAGAGGTCGGCGGCCTGCGACTTGGTCATGTGCGTGTCGGCGTCGGTCTGCGGTTTGGCGGTTTGCGTGGGGGGCGGTTCGGGCGTCGGCGGCTGCACCTGTTGGGCATACAACAGGGCCGGGGAAAGAACCACGGCGATCACGGCGAGCTTCGTCCAGGGGGCACTGCAGGCAGGCTTCAAGTCAGTCACAACTCCGCGCGTCCGCTGGCGCTCAGGCAGCTTCGCCGTCGCGGAACCTATAATCCAGTGTACGGGCAAGTGGGCCAGTTTGGCCGCATCGAACCGCTTGCCGAAGTGTGCCTTATGCAGGAAATGACGACTCTTAGCGCAGTTGACCAACTCCAGGCCTTTCGCACCGGCGCAGGCGTGGCTTCGCTTGCCGCCGGATGGATTGCCGTAACCGGCAGCGACCGCGTGCGGTGGCTGAATGGCATGGTGACGAACTCCGTGCAGGCGCTGACGCCCGGCGAAGGTGCGTACAGCTTTTTGCTGAGCGCGCAGGGCCGTATTCAGGGAGACCTGATGATATGGGCCAAGCCTGATCTTCTGTTGCTGGAGACCGGCCCCGAGCAGGTGGAAAACATTACGGCGCTGCTGGACCGCTTCATCATCATGGACGACGTGGAACTGAGCGATGAAACCGCGCGTTGGCACGGCATGCTGGTGGCGGGACCGCAGGCGGCGGAAAAGCTGACCGCAGCCGGTGTTGCCGTGCGTGCGACCAAGCTGTTGAAGAAGTTGACGGTTCCCTATGCCGGGACGGAGGTGCAGGTTTTATGCACCTACAGCCCGCTGGTGCCGCGTTTTGAGATCTGGTCGCGGGATGCGGCTGTGCTGGAGCAGTTGCGTGCGGCGCTGGTGCAGGATGGCGCTGTACCATGCGATGCGGAAGGGCTAGAGTTGCTGCGGATTGCCGAAGGCACGCCGCGCTACGGCAGCGATATCCGCGACCGCGATCTGCCTCAGGAGACGAACCAGACGCGTGCCCTGCACTTTAACAAGGGCTGCTACCTGGGGCAGGAGATTGTGGAACGCATCCGTTCGCGCGGCAATGTTCACCGCACGTTTACCAGTTTTGCTTTGACTGGTGACGTACCTGCGCCGGGAACGCCGCTGGAGGCGGAAGGAAAGCCGGTGGGTGAACTGACTTCAGTGGCCAGCTCTGAGATCGACGGCCGACGATTAGCCCTTGGATTTATTCGCCGCGAAGCATTGGATCGCGGCCTTGCGATAACCTACGCCGGCGGAGTTGCGGTGCAGGCAAACGCGTTGGAAACTGCCACAACACCTTAAAGATTTTTACGATCCCCGAAAGAGACACGACCCATGTCTGAGAACGAACAAAATAAGCCTTTCGTGATTAATGACCGTCGCAAATTTCGCATGGACGGCGAACCCGTAGAGCCTCGCCCGGAAGAGCCTGTTGCAGAGACCACAGCGCCAGAAGCTGAGGCCGCGACACCGGAACCTACTCCTGCAGTCAACAAGGAGCCCATTCCCTTTCCCGTGCGCGATTCTGCCGCTGCATCGAACTCGGCACACACGGTAACGCCAGTGCCGGAGCCTGCAGAAGAAGAAGTTGCCGCGGACGCCGCGGCTGGTGAAGAAGAGGTCAAGCTGCCTCCGCCGACCGCCGAAGAGATGGAGCAGGTACGCGCAGCGTATGAAGCCACGGCGGAACGCATTGAGACGATGATGCGGTCGCAGAATCTGGGCGCGGAGCATCTGCCTCCCATGGACTTCTCGCAACTGGTGCAATCCATTTACATGTCAGCCATGATTCAGCTTGGTGCGGGGACGCAGCAGGGTCAGCAGGCGCGTGTGGATCTGCTGGGTGCGAAGCAGAGCGTGGACATGCTGTCAGTGATTGAAGAGAAGACTGCCGGCAACCTGA
Source organism: Terriglobus roseus (assembly GCF_900102185.1). Taxonomy (NCBI): domain Bacteria; kingdom Pseudomonadati; phylum Acidobacteriota; class Terriglobia; order Terriglobales; family Acidobacteriaceae; genus Terriglobus; species Terriglobus roseus. The sequence continues at coordinate 3,127,461 of NZ_LT629690.1, forward strand.
CGGAGCAGGAAAAGAATCTGCTGAACTCCGCTCTGTTTGAGCTGCGGATGGGATTCCTGGAGATTACGCAGTTGCTGGCGCGCCAAGCGCAGTCGCGGCAGACCACACCTCCTCCACCGGGAACGCCGTCGGGAGGCGGGTTTAACGGTGGTGGTGGATTCAGTGGTGGCGGCGGATTTGGTGGTGGTGGTTTCAGCGGCGGCGGACCCAAGATCGTTCGCTAGGGCTGCAACATCCTATCTGCATTGATCTTTGTTAGCTGAGAAGGAACGGAACGATCGCCGAGCAAGAGTCAAACGTAATAGCACCCGACGCCGAGTTGCTTTTTCTTGGCACAGGCACGTCAATGGGCGTGCCTACTTTGGGGTGTCCGTGTGACGTATGTGCGTCGACCGATCCGCGCAACAATCGAACGCGGTCGTCGATTGTATTGCGCTATGACGATCCGGAAGGTACGCAGCGGACTGTTCTTGTCGATACCGGGCAGGAGTTCCGCATGCAGGCGCTGCGTTTTGGTGTGAACCACGTAGATGCTGTGCTGTACACGCATGGCCATGCGGATCACGTTCTCGGCTTTGACGATCTTCGTCCGCTGACCTTTGGCAAAGCTGCAAACATGCCGTTGTATGCGGACGATTCCACTGCGGATGTGATCGAACGCATCTTCGATTACACCTTTCGCAAGAAGGATCGTTATCCCACGAGCGCCCGTGTGGACCTGCACCGGTTAAGTGATGAGCCTGGCACGACGATTGACCTGTTTGGTGCAACGATCGAGCGGATTCCAGTGCTGCATGGGCGGCATGAGATTGCGGGATATCGTTTTGGTTCGCTTGCTTATCTGACGGACATGAGCGATCTGCCAGAACAATCGTATGAGCGTCTGCAGGGGCTGGACGTGGTGATTCTGGATGCGCTGCGACGCGAGCCGCATCCGAGCCACTCGCACCTGGAGAAATCCATTGCGATTGCGCAACGCATTGGGGCGAAACAGACGTACTTCACGCACATTTCGCATGACCTGGATCATGGGCCAACCGAAGATGAATTGCCTAAGGGCATTCACCTGGCTTATGACGGGTTGCGGCTTCCCTTCCGCATTCATAACAGCAATGAGGCGGCTCAGTGAACATCTATCGCAGCCTTGCGGAAGTGCCCGCTGACCTTGGGCCAACGGTTGTAACCATTGGCAATTTTGATGGTGTTCATTGCGGCCATCAGACGGTGATTCGCGAAGTAATTGCGCGGGCACGCGCGTTGAACGCGAAGGCCGTGCTGGTGACACTTGATCCTCACCCCACGCGCGTACTGCGACCCGAACGCAAGCTGCAACTGATTACGCCTACTGACGTGAAGCTGGAGTTGCTGGAAAAGACGGGGTTGGACGCTGTGTTGCTGCTGCCCTTTACGCGCGAATTTGCTGCGACCAGTGCGAAGGATTTCTGCACCGCGGTACTGCACGATACGCTGCATGCCGTGGAAGTGCACGAAGGCGAGAACTTTCGCTTTGGCTCAGGCGCGGCGGGAGATACACATTCGCTGGAAGCGTTGGGCCAGACGCTGGGCTTCACGGCAAAGACATTTGCGGCGATTGAGTCAGGCCGCACTAGCATCTCTTCCAGCCGCATTCGTCATGCTGTTGCAGAGGGCGATATGGCTGCGACGCGACACATGTTGGGTCGTGAATTCTTTGTGGATTCGACGCCTGCGCGTGGTCGAGGCTATGGCACGAAGTATGCCGTGCCGACGATTAACCTTGCCGCGTATGACGATCTGTTGCCTGCGCATGGTGTGTACATCACCGATCTGCGGATTGGTTCCGGCGACGATGCCATCACGTTTGAGGGTGTAACGAACATTGGCAATCGGCCTACGTTTGGTGCGGATTCGTTTGCTGTGGAGACGTATCTTCTGCGCTTTCATCCAGTCGATCTGACGGAAGAGACGCCGCTGCGCATGGCGTTTCATAAGCGACTTCGCAGTGAGCAGAAGTTTGCCGATCCTAATGCGCTGAAAACGCAAATCTTCAAGGATGTGGCGCGCGCAGAGCGATGGTTTGCCCTGCGGCGCGCTTTATCCAACAGAGCAAACTAGAAGATGTTTCGCAAGTATTTGTAATCAATCGCAGCTGCTTCGAGTGGCGTGTGGCCCGTCATGGGTGGGTCTTGCTCGACGAAGAAATGCTGTACTCCTGCAGTGCGCGCTGCAGCGATCACAGGTTTGTAATCGATGTGGCCTTCGCCGAGTTGCGTGGGATGGGGCATGCCAGGGCCGCCCATTACAGTGGTGACCTTGGTCGATGCCGGGAAGTCCTTCACGTGGATGACGCGATACCGCTTGGGAAAGCGACGGAAGTAGTCGACCGGGTTAGCACCCGCTGTGATCATCCATCCGCAATCAAGTTCGAACTGCACCAGCGCTGGATCCGTTTCGGCTAACAGGATCTCGTAACCCGTCTTGCCGCCGCCCAGATCGCGGAATTCATGTGCGTGGTTGTGATACGCGAACTGAACGCCAGCTTTTTTCGACTGCTCGCCAATGTGGTTGGCAAGTTCTGCGATCTTCTTGAAGTCGTCTGCGGTGAGCTTGTTCAACTTGTCCAGAACACCGGCCATGCCTGCGGTGGGCGCCTCCGGCAACAGGATGGAGCTTGCGGCGTAAGGTACGCGGAGATCGTTTGCCTGTTGCAGAATTTTGGCGGTGTCTTCAAAGCCGAACTGCAGATGCGCCGCGGGGCACATCAGGCCAGTGTCGTCGATCAGCGCGCGCAGTGCCTTGGGAGTGAGTTTCGCAAAGCCGGAGACCTCAACCTCATCGTAGCCAATGGCCTTCACCTGCTTTAACGTGCCAACGGGATCCTGCGTCAGTGCCGCACCAACGGTGTAGAGTTCCAGCCCGATGGGTTTGCTCTCTGCGGCCCACGCGGTGTTGGACCGTGTTGCGGAAAGCACAGCCACCGATGCAGCCTGCATCAAGAATGTTCTACGGGAATGTTGGAGCGTCACGTTGTAGTCCCCCTCAATTGCGCACCCAATCGTACACGCGGATAGAGAGGAGATGTTCGCTGCCGCATCCGTTATCGCGGCGGTGGAGAGCTTCCTTGTGTTGCTGCCGGGCCCTTTTGCAGGAGTGGGCCGCTATAAGGTTTGTACGGACCCACTGGTGAGGGGACGTAGCCCTTTGCTGGAGCCGATGGCTTTGCAGGTGTCTTTGTTGCAGGCGCATCATCCGGCATCACGTCGTTTGAGTTGTCCGGTGGCGTTGTCTGACGAACGACTGGTGCTGGCTTTGCGGCGGGTTTTGCGTTGTCGCCGGAGTCATCCGAGTCATCGTCGGAGTCATCGTTGGGAGCGACGGGCTTCTTCACAACTGGCGCAGTTTCTTCCGTTGCGTTGGACGTGGTGGACTCCACGGCCAGCGTCTTCTTCGCGGCGGTTGGGAACTCTTCGTTGGGCGAGCGTGCGATGGCGACTTTCATGAAGTCGATCCACATGGGCAGCGCGGCTCTTGCACCGGTTTCTTTCTCGCCGAGTGTGCGATGCGGATCGTCAAAGCCGATCCATGTGCCGCAGGTGACCGATGGCGAGAAGCCAAGGAACCATGCGTCGGTATAGCTGTTGGTTGTTCCCGTCTTTCCGCCAAGAGGATGTTTCAATATCGCGCCTGCCTGCGCTGCTGTACCGTACTGCGGCACCGCTTTCAGCAGCGTCATCATGGTGCGTGCTGTCTCAACGCTGATGACTTCCTTTACTTGCGGCGACACCTGCTTCAGAGGTAATCCATCTGCCTGAACAATGCGGCGGATGACGTGCGGCTTGATGAGAATGCCATCGTTGGGGAAGACAGAGTAGGCGCCAACCTGCTCCGATAACTTGATGCCTGCGGAACCGATGGCCACCGGCAAGAACGCGGGGATGTTCGATGTGACGCCGAAGCGGTGCGCCACTTCAATGACCTTCCTGATGCCAACCTGATTCGCGAGTTTGAGTGCGGGAATGTTTCGCGACTCAGCGAAGGCATTGAGGATGGTCATGGGGCCGGCGTAGTTGGGCTCGTAGTTATGCGGCGTGTACGGGCCGTTGGGTGTGTAGAAGCTGGTGGGCGCGTCGACGATGATGTCTGTTGGTTTGGTGTGAAGCTGCTCAACCGCCGTGGTGTACACGTAAGGCTTGAAGCTGGAGCCGGTCTGACGTTCCGACTGCGTAGCGCGATTGAACTGCGACAGATTGAAATCGCGTCCGCCAACCATGGCGAGTACGTCGCCGTTGGAGTTGTCCATGGCCATCATCGAAGCCTGCGCGCCGGAGTCCTGCTGCAGCGAGGCGTGCATGGTGGCGGTGCCGCTGGTGGCGTCTTCAATGCGGACGTAGGCGATGTCGCCCTTCTGCAGAAGCTTGTCGCCGTTACCCATGGTGGTCCAGGCCCAGTCGTTCGCGGTCATCTCTGCATAGCGTTTGCCGATGCGAACGATGACGCGGCGGGGTGTGGCCTCAATGACCAGCGCGTGGAAGTACGCACCGTTCTCAATGGTGTCAGACCAGTCGGGGTGCTGATAGCTCTGAAGGTCGCCGCCGCCCTCCAGGATGTTGGTCAGCTTGCCCTTCCATCCATGGCGGCGTTCGTAGGCGGCGACGTTGTCGAGCACGGCCTTGTTTGCGACTTGCTGTAAGTCGAGGTCCATGGTGGTGTAGACCTTCAGACCTGAACCGTGGACGGCGTCGGCACCGTACTCCTGTTCGAGCTGGCGTCGTACCTCTTCGACGAAGTAAGGTGCGATGGTGTTTGCGGGCGGCTCAATGTTGAGGCCGAGTGGTGCGGACTTTGCTTCCTGAAACTGCTGTTCGGTGATGAAGCCGTCGCCGAGCATTTCGCTGAGCACTAGGTTGCGGCGCTTTAGAGCACGATCCGGATGGCGCACCGGCGAGTAGCTGCTGGGCCCCTTGGGGAGTGCTGCGAGCAACGCAGCCTCAGGCAGCGTGAGTTCCCTTGCCTTCTTGGAGAAATAGTATTCGCTGCCTGCTTCAAACCCGTAGACGCCGCTGCCTAGGTAGATCTGGTTGGCGTAGAGAGTGAAGATCTGTTCCTTCGTGAAGTGGCGCTCAATTTGAACGGAGAGCAGAATCTCCTGAATCTTGCGGCTCCATGTCTGATCGAGCGTCAGGAACAGGTTGCGCGCAAGCTGCATGGTGAGTGTGGATGCGCCCTGGCGGCGGCCCTTGGAACGAAGATCGACGTACGCAGCACCGATGACACGGAACGGATTGATGCCTGCGTTCTTATCGAAGCTCTTGTCTTCGATGGAGATAATCGCGTCATGCAGGACTTTGGGGAAGTCGTTGTAGGGGACGACAACGCGGCGCTCCAAAGCGAACGATCCGATGGTACGGCCGTGGATGTCGAGCAGTTCGGTCGTGGTCGCCGGGCGGTAATGTTCCAGGTCTTCCATCTGCGGCAAGTCGGCCGTGTTGACCAGCGTTAGGCCTACCAGCGAGCCGAAGACGGCCGAGCAGCCGAGGAGACTGTAAAAGATGGCGCGGCGTGCCTTCGCTCGCGTTGGGAAGTACTTGTACCACCAGGTGCGTGCGTAAGGGACGCGCTGAGGTGGCCTGCCACCAGGCTTGTTCTTGGGTTCGGGCGGACGCCACGGACCTTTGCCGTTGCCGGGGGCGGACTTTCGGCTCTCAGACGGGTTTTCGCGTGTGAACAGGCTGGGCACGGCAATCCTAACGGTAGCACGGAGCTGCGGGCTGAAATGGCACAAACAGCCACGGCGAAACCGGTCTGCAAACGACAAAACGCAGCGCTGCTGGGGACATTCCTGTCTGATGCAGAACGCTGCGTTTGCGTGTGTCTGACGTGCTGTGGAAAGCCGCTTTTAGGCGGCTTTGGCCTTCAGGATATCGAGTGCTTTGTTGAGCTGATCGTCGATGTTGGCTGCGGGCTTGGCGACCGTTGTAGCGGCGGCAGCAGGCTTGGAGGAGTTCACCGTGGCCGTGCTGGCTGCTTCGTTGTCGTCATCCTCGTCACCGTCGGCCATAGCCAGTTCCTGTGCGGTGGCAACGGTGGTGGTGGGCGTCAGGCCCTCGTCCTGATACTTCTTGCCGGAGGGCGTCTCAAACTTGGCCACGGAGAGGATGATGGCGCCCCCGTCGGCGAGCTCAAAGACACGCTGCTGGGCGCCGTCGCCATAGGTCTTTTCACCGACGAGTTCGCTGCGCTTGGAATCGAGCAGTGCGCCAGCAACGATCTCTGCCGGGCCTGCGGTTCCACGGTTCACCAGAGTGACCATGGGGGCCTTCTCGTTCACCGTCTTGCCGGGTTCAGCAGTAAAGGTCTGCTTGGCTACCTTCTGGCCCTCGAGCATGGCGATGGTGCCGGACTTGAGGAAGAGGTTTGCCATACGGATGGCTTCGGCATCGTCACCCGAGGAGACATCGCGAAGGTCGAGCAGGATCTTCTTGGAGTTGGTGCGACCCATGGCCTTCAGCTTCTGCTCCACCTGCTGGACGTGATCTTTGTCGATGATGCCGGGCTTGATGTAGAGGATGGAGCCGCTCTCGTAGAAGACTTCGCCGGTTGCCGGCAACGAGGTGTCAGCGCGGGTGATGGTGAGCTTTTCTGGGGCGTTCTTCATGGGGCGGATCATGGAAAGCACGACCGGCGTTCCCTTCTCGCCACCCAGCGCCATCTGCACTTCGGCCAGAGACATTTCCATGGTGCTACGGTCGCCGATGGATTCAATACGGTCGCCGCTGTGGAGGCCAGCCTTGTCTGCCGGGCCGCCTGCAACGACGGAGATAACGGTGGCGATGCCGTAACGCTTGCCTACGTCAGCACCGATGCCTGCCTGCGGCTTGCCAGCGTGTTCCTTGTACAGCTTGTACTCAGTCGGGGACAGGTAGCTGGACTCGGCGTCGAGCGATTCCAGCAGACCGCGCATGGAGGCATCAGTCACCTTCGGCATGTTGGGGTCGACCACGTAGTCAGACTGAATGTGGCGAAGGACTTCGCTATAGACCTGCATCTGGCGATAGGCACCGTCCTGCGCCTGCCCGGACGCATGCACCCGACGCAGATTTGCGCCCAAAAACATGGTGAGCAACAGAACCGCGGAGAGAGCCAGCATGGAAATCTTGAGCGACTTCGGCATCAGGTAACGAACCCCTTACAAACAATGACCTACACCGGTTGGACGCATCCCCGGTTCGGATAGCATACGCCTTCTGTTCAGGAAGCACAGGAACAGGCTGGGAGCGGCTCATTGCGGCATGCGTCCCGGTTCGGCTGTCAGTTCTCGCCGGGAAGCTCGAGTGCGTCCACGACGAGCACCTGCACCGGCCCATTGATTGGCTTAAGTTCAAGCCCAAGAGTCTCTTTGACAGCCGTGAAGATGGAAGGCGCATCCTCGGCGGCTGAAGCGGAGGGCATTTCCGGTTTGTCGGCAGACCATTTGAGATGAAAGTCGTACTGCCCCGTCAATCCGGTACGGTTTTCGACGGGGCGCCTGAGAGTTCCTGACAGCCCCTTCGCCAGATCGTCTGTGGTGACACTTTCGGCAGACCAATCGTATAGATTTCGGCCGCTGGACGGCCTTGTGTACGTGGTCGGTGTGAGCTTGCTGCCGCCCTTTGCCACGACCAACGCGTACTCCGGCGCGGTGCGTGTGACCCAGTGGGTCTTCAGGCCGAAGCGCTCCTGCAGCACCCGGATCACCATGGCTCTCCTCTGTTCGATGGTGAGGGCATCGAGGGCCCGCGGTGTGGCGTCGAGGATCTTGCCTTGAACGTCGAAGTGAAGCTTTTTGCCCCAGTCGGGAACGCCATCAATCAGGTACTCCTGCTGATCGAAGGCGTAGAACAAGACAACCTCAAGCGTGACGTTCTCCAGCTTCAGCATGTCACCACTGTGGAACATGAGGGCCATCGAGGAGGAGCCAGTCTTGTTCGGCTTCACTGTCACCGCGTCGAACCTGAGGGGCGATTCGACAGCCGGGTGAACCTGCTGAGCCATAAGCCCATGGACGGGTGCATTCAGGCTCAAGAGAACGAGAATCCACTGAAAACTGTGCCTGGTCATCTGCAAGCCTTGACGCTCCACTTTGCTGAGAATGACTTGATCGCTGCGCGGCCAGTATAGATTCCCACCCCCGACAGGTCTTCCGGTGGGACGTGCTTTGCCTACCAAAAGAAAGCCCCGCCCATGACGATGTCACGGACGGGGCAGTTATGTTCAGAGTTGGTTGGTTATTCGGGGCGGCGCTTGGGTGCTCCGCCGCGGCCTGGGCCTGCGCCGGGTCCCTTGCGCGAGGGCTTGAAGCCGGGCTTGCCGAAGCTGCCGGGGCCACCCTTGCGGTCGCGTCCGAAGCCGGAGCCACCGAACTTGGCTCCGCCGGGGCCTGCCGAGTGGCCGCCGCTACGGAAGGCCGGACGACCTTCGCCGGGTTCGCCGGAGAAGCGAGCGCGCTCACCACGACCCTCAAAGCTGCCGCCACGGTCTGCGCCGAAGGGCTTGCGTGGGCCACCAAAGGGCTTACGGTCGCCGAAAGGCTTGCGATCACCAAAGCTGGGGCGGTCGCCACGCGGTGTGAACGGCCGATCTCCACGAGGAGTAAACGGGCGGCGGTCGCCACCTTCACGTGGTGTGAAGGGTTTGCGGTCACCGAAGCTGGGACGATCGCCACGAGGTGTGAACGGACGGCCTTCGCCGCCTTCACGCGGAGTGAAGGGCTTGCGGTCACCAAAGCTCTTGCGTTCGCCGAAAGGCTTACGATCGCCGTACGAAGGACGGTCACCGCGCGGCGTGAACGGACGGTCACCGCGCGGCGTGAACGGACGGTCACCACCCTCACGAGGAGTGAAGGGACGACGATCGCCACCTTCGCGGTCGCCGAAGCTCTTGCGCTCACCGAACGGCTTGCGATCACCAAAGGGCTTACGGTCGCCGTACGAAGGACGATCTCCACGCGGAGTAAAGGGACGATCACCGCGGGGAGTGAAAGGACGGCCTTCGCCACCTTCACGCGGGGTAAAGGGCTTGCGGTCGCCAAAGCTCTTGCGCTCACCGAAAGGCTTGCGGTCGCCGTACGAAGGACGATCGCCACGCGGGGTAAACGGACGGTCGCCGCGAGGCGTGAACGGACGATCTCCACCTTCACGTGGTGTGAACGGACGACGCTCGCTGCCTTCGCGGTCGCCAAAGCTCTTGCGTTCGCCAAATGGCTTGCGATCACCGAAGGGCTTACGGTCGCCGTACGAAGGACGATCACCACGCGGGGTAAAGGGACGGTCTCCACGTGGCGTGAACGGACGATCACCGTGGGGAGTGAAAGGACGGCCTTCGCCGCCTTCACGCGGGGTGAAGGGCTTGCGGTCACCAAAGCTCTTACGCTCGCCGAACGGCTTGCGGTCGCCGAAGGAGGGGCGGTCACCACGAGGCGTAAACGGACGACGCTCGCCACCTTCGCGCGGGGTGAAGGGCTTGCGCTCGCCGCGATCCTCGTCCCAGGGACGTGCAAATTCGTTACGCGGACGGTCGGTTGCACCGCCTTCGTCGCGGCGGGTGAAGGGACGACGCTCGCGGTCGGGGCGGGGGGTAAAGCCTTCGCGATTGCCACGAAAGCTACCGGAGCGGCGCTGTGGAGTGAATCCGCCTTCACGACGGGGTGCAAAACCACCCTCGCGACGCGGTGCGAAGCCTTCACGGCGGGGACGGAAACCGCCTTCTTCGCCATCGCGGCGGAAGGGCTTGCGCTCTTCCGGCGTGCCACCTTCAGCGGCAAAGCGGGCGTTGCGGGCTTCGATCATGGCACGGCGGTCATCGTCTTCGTAACGCGAACGCTGCTGGACAAAGGGCTCCGTGGAGGGTTCAGTCGTATCTTCCGGCAGGCTATCCAGCGCACCGGGGAGGAAGTGGGCCGTCTTGCCGTCCAGCACGATGGAGTCAAGCTGGCGCGATGCCGAAAGCCCATTGACCACTTCGCGGACGCGTGAACGTGCCGCGAGGGGCGAAAGGAAGACTTCCATCTCGTCGCTGGTGGCGGCAACGGTCTGCGACAGGTACAGCGACAGCAGTGCCGAGAGAGCCGTGGGCTGGCCCGCATTAGCGCCTGCCTTGATGTGGCGCAGGTAACGACCGCTGGCGACTTCCCAGGTGGAGGGTTCGCCGTCTGCCTGCGGAATGGGGACGACGCGCAGGATGGACCACAGTTCGCTGAGAGCACGCAGAACAGCCGAATCCACGATGCCCTGACCGAGTTCCGTGGTGAGTTCGTGCGGCGCCATGGCGCCCTTTTCCTTCAGCAGCGTGTAGACCTTGGCAGCCAGGGGCGAAACGCGCATGGCACCGGTCTGGGCGGGTTCGTTCTTGAAATTCTTGTCGCCGCGGAGGGTGTAGATGAACGAAAACGCCTGTGCGGAGCAGACAAAGTCCGGTTCGCCGAGCGAGTTACCGAGGAGGTTCAGAGGCACTGCGGTGCCATCCTCAACAAGGCGTGCGAGCATGCGGCGGACTTCTTCACGCTCTTCCAGTGAGAAGCCATTGATGGCAACGGGAGCTTCAGCAGCTTCTTCTGCTTCCGCTTCAATCTTGTCTTCTTCGGCGATCTCGTCGCCTTCGTCTTCCGCGAACTCGTCGTCGTTGGAGATCATTACTTCGTCATCGGAAGCTTCATCGCCAGCGAACTCAACTGCATCGGCAGGCTCATCGTCATCTTCGTCGATGTCTTCTACTTCTTCTGCAGGTTCTTCATCTTCGACTTCGACCGCGTAGGATTCGTCCTCACTGGGACCGTCGGTCTCTTCGGTTTCAGCCTGCGGAATCCAGTTCTTTTCGGGGCGTCCGAGAACAGCTTCTGAGAAGCTGGGCTGCGGTGCAGCAGCGAACTGGGCGTGTGGCGTGTACGCGACGATGCCGGCTTCATCAAGCCATGTGCGGAGATCGTCAAGCGTTTGGAGGGCGTTGCCATCCTGATGCCAAAGGGCCACGCGGGCAAGTTTTAATTGATTTTGGGTAGGGGTTACTGGCGAAGTTGCCATGAGCGGAGTTCTCTTTCCGGCGCCTGTTCTTATGTGTGGCGCGTACGCATATGCACAGCACAACATGTCGCGGAGACGACCCGCGTTGCTGCCTGTGCTTCTGTATTCGATGTATGGGGAGCATGGAATGGCTACGTGCCATTTTCTGATGCCGCCCGGCGGGGTGTCGTCTTCCCGCTGTCCAGAGGAACCTGCATGGTTCGTGGAAGATCGCTTCAGGCCGGGGCGATGCTGAGAAGCGCAAATCTAAATGCGCTGGAACGCCCGCTGGATCTCTTTATGAGAATAACGCAAAGCGATGGGTCTGCCATGCGGACATGCCATTGGATTCTCAGTTTTTCCCAATTCGTCGAGCAGCCACTGCATTTTGCTCTGTTCCAGGGGCATATTGATCTTCACGGCGGCGTGGCAGGCAATGGAAGCAGCAATGCGGCGGCGGCGCTCCTCCATGTTGTCGGCCTGCGGAGCGTCATCGTCCGTTTGCAGGAGTTCTGCGAGAGCTAGTTCGAGTTCCTTGCCCTCAAGACCGACTGGCGCGGCTTTTACTGCCAGGGTGCGTGGGCCGAAAGGCTCTGCTTCGAAGCCGTTACGGGCAAGTTCGTCGGCCATTTGAGCGAAGTTGGCCATCTGCGCCGGAACAAGGTCAATGAGCAGCGGCATGAGCAGGCGTTGGCGCTGGACCTTCTCCACCTGACGATCGCGCAGGACTTTTTCGAACAAGATGCGTTCGTGGGCCACGTGCTGATCGATGATCCAGAGGCCCTGCTCGTTGACGGCGAGGATGAAGGAGTTCTGGAGCTGGCCGAGCGGTCGCAGGCCACCAAGGCCGTCGAGACGGGCGGTGTCTTCAATGCGTTCGGCTGCTGGTGCTCGGTTTGGAGTGCCGATGGGCAGGTGGGTTGCGGCGTGGGGGTCCGTGCCTCCCGAAGGGGCTGATGATGCGTAAGAAACAGGATCGAGCGGTGCCGCTGTGCTTTGCCCAGGATGCTGTTCCTCGAAGGAATCGAGCGGGAAAGTGAAGCGTCCTGCGACTGGCACGGTGGGCTTTGCCGTCAGCGAGAAGCCTTCTGCATCCTGTGCGTCGATGCGATCGCTGACGCGTTCCAGTTCGCGTTGCCGATCCTGCGCTTCTGCTTCGGAGATCTGGTGTTCGCTCCACGGTGCATCACTTCCGGGGCCGGGGCCGCTCACTACGGGATCGAGATCAAAGCCCTCCGTTGCATTCAGGAAGTTGTCACCCACGCGCGGCGTAATGGGCGGCGCAACGGCAGCAAGGAAGCTAGCTGCGGGACGAGCTTTCAGTACAGAGTTGCGCACCGCGTCGCGCACGAAGTCATGCACGAAGCTGGATTGCCGGAAGCGCACCTCAGTCTTTGCGGGATGCACATTCACATCCACTTCAGAGGCTGGCATTTCCAGAAAGAGCAGCACCACCGGGAACGATGTGGGCGGGAGGATGTTCTTATATGCCTCCGTCAGCGCATGAAGGATGAGCCGGTCGCGCACCTGCCGGCCATTGACGAAGACATAGATCGAGCCGCGGTTGAGCTTCTGCAGTTCCGGCTTGGAGACGAAGCCGCTGACGCGCAGGAAGCCTGGCGCGGGTGGAACGTAATCCTCTTCACGCCGCCAGGGTGGCGGTTCGGGCAGGCCAGCGCGGGTGAAGTCGATTTCCGCCGCAACCGGAATCATGTCGCGGGAAACATCGCCGCCGAGGATCTGGAAGACGCGCTCGCTGGCGTCACGAACAGCGGGCGCGACGAGCAATGCGTTCGTAGCAGTGTGAAGTTCGAAGTGTTTGTTCGGGTGCGCGAGGGCGTAATGCGTGACGAGCGCGGCTACGTGCGACAGTTCCGTGGGCTCGGATTTGAGGAATTTCTTGCGTGCTGGAACGTTGAAAAAGAGGTCACGGATGGCAATAGTGGTACCGGTAGGTGCGCCTACATCCTCCACCTTCGTCATACTGCCGCCCACGATTTCAATGCGCGTGCCCACGGCATCTTCTTCGCTGCGTGTGTCCATTTCGACACGCGCGACGGAGGCGATGGACGGCAGCGCCTCACCCCGGAAGCCGAGCGTGGCGATATGGTTCAGGTCTTCGGCGTTGCGCAGCTTGCTGGTGGCGTGGCGCTCAAAGGCAAGCATGGCGTCGTCGCGAACCATGCCGTGGCCGTTATCGACGATGCGGATGAGTTTGCGTCCGCCGCCCTCAATCTCGATGCGGATGCGCGTGGCACCCGCGTCCATGGCGTTTTCCAGCAGTTCTTTGACGACGGAGGCGGGGCGTTCGACGACCTCGCCTGCGGCAATCTGGTTCGCCACCTGGTCGGAAAGTACGCGGATACGGCCCATGAAGTGATTTTACGGAGTTCCGGGGGTGGAAAAAGAGGTACGGAATGTCGCATGGCAGGCAAAGAACCAGGCAACCCAGGCGTCTTACTTTGTAGCGGAGTGGAACGTTATGGCAGACGAGCAAGGAAACGCGCGCCAAAGGAACTTCGACGGAATTTACTTCTGGGGCATGATCATCGCGATGTTTGTTTCGCTCGCGATCTTCATCATCCTCGCCTTCACAAGCCAGGTTCAAATCGGACACGGGCAGGGTTAGAGGCCGTATCGCGCCACCAGAATCGTGAAGGCTACGTCGCACATCCAACTGCGCATGAGTTTCGAGCAAATCAAACTGGGATCACAGGGTGCCGTGGTCAGCCGTGAAGGTCTGGGCTGCATGGGCATGAGCGAGTTTTACGGCGAACGCAACGATGCGGAGAGCGCCGCTACCATCCTGCGCGCGCTGGATCTTGGCATTACCTTTCTGGACACCGCCGATGTTTACGGGCGCGGCGATAACGAGGTTCTGGTTGGTAAGACCATCGCTGCGCGTCGTGATGAAGTTTTTCTTGCCACCAAGTTTGCGAATCTGCGCGATGCTCAGGGGAACTTCACTGGAGTTAGCGGCAAGCCCGAGTATGTAAAAGAAGCCTGTGATGCTTCGTTGAAGCGGCTGGGTGTGGATGTGATCGATCTGTACTACCAGCATCGTGTTGATCCAGACACGCCGATTGAAGAGACCGTGGGCGCGATGGCGGAACTGGTGAAAGAAGGCAAGGTGAAGTACCTGGGCCTGAGCGAAGCCAGTGCCGAGACGATTCGTCGTGCGCACAAGGTGCATCCCATTACCGCGCTGCAGAGCGAGTATTCGCTGTGGACGCGCGATGTGGAAGCAGAGATTCTGCCGACGCTACGCGAGCTTGGTGTTGGCTTTGTGCCGTATTCCCCGCTGGGTCGTGGCTTCCTGACTGGCGCGCTGACCAAGGACGTCCTGAACGATGGCAAGGATGCTCGTATTTCGCGGTATCCACGCTTTCAGGGCGAGAACCTGGATAAGAACCAGTTGATTGTGAATCGCATCTCGGAGATTGCAGAGCGTCGGGGAGTAAAGCCTGGGCAATTGGCTTTGGCTTGGGTCTTTGCCAAGGGCGCCGATCTTGCGCCGATTCCGGGAACGAAGCGCGTGAAGTATCTGGAAGAGAATGCTGCTGCGGCTTCTATCAAGTTGAGTGCGGAAGAAGTGGCGGAGCTTGAGGCTGCCGTGCCTATCGATGCTGTTGCAGGGGATCGTTATAACGAGGGTGGCATGAAGGCCATCGGTCGGTAACACTGCACGCTTGAAGTAACGAACAAACGCAGCGCTCACTTGAAGTTAGTGGGCGCTGCGTTTTTGTTTCTACAGCGGTGGTTGTGGCGGCTTCTCGGGTTTGTCGACGGGGACTGCGTGCGTCTTCATCTTGCGGCGGAAGAGTTTGCCATCGGATGTGACGTAGAGCCAGTCGTGGTCGGGGCCACCGAATGCAATGTTATCCACCGGCTTGTCTGGAATGGGACTGTTGAGGATCATCGCGATGCGGCCGTTGGCTTCTGCGATCTGAACGCCGATCTTCGTCGCGAAGTAAACCTGGCCGATGCTGTCGAAAGCTGCTCCTGTTGCGCCTGTTTCGTCGTCGAGGACTTCGAGGCGGTAGAAGGGTTCAGGGTTGATGGGCTTACCCTCTTTGTCTAATTGCATGGACCATTGGTGGCGATGTTCGCGGTCGGTAGCTACGAGCATTGCCTGATCGGCCGAGAGCGCAAGCCCTCCTATTGCATTGGTTGGTGCTTGAATATGACCTTGTTGCACATCACGTGTGCCCCAAGAAATCGTGTTCTCTGCCCCGAGGTAAATAACATTCTTCTGCGTAATAGCAGAACCATCCAATGTCATCAGCATCATGGTTTTTTCTTGATGCATGTAACGTTCATTCAAACTTTCCCAATTGTTTACAGCGTCTACGGTGGACCAGATGCTGCCGCGTTTATCGAAGCCTGCCGTGCTTTGTGCGGCGGGCGGATGGACTTCGATCTTGCCGATTCCCTTCTCTGGGGAGTAGTCGCGCCAGAGCCAGCGGAGGGCATCGGGGAGTTCAGCGGAGCCTTGCTTGGTGTCGTGGCCGCCGGTGCCGATGGTTAGTTTTGCGTCATAACCGCTGAACTGTAGAGCATCGAAGAGGAGCTGGTTGGCGCGTGGCCATGTACCTGCGTAGAAGGTGCCGTAGGGTTCGTCGGGGGTGATGTGGTCGTTGGCTCCGTCCTGCATCCAGATACGGATGGGTTTTGGTTCGGTCTTACGGACCAGTTCAGGTAACGTGTCTGCACCCTTCATCGCAACGTATGTACCGATAAGCGAGAGGACGCGATGGAACTGGTCGGGGCGATGCCATGCTGCGACGAACGCGCAGACTGCGCCGGTGCTGGTGCCGCCGATGGCGTGCGCGTTGGGGTCTTTCGATAATGCGTGGCGCTTCTCAACGAAGGGGATGACTTCCTGCATGAGGAAGTTCACGTAGCGATTCGAAAGTGAGTCGTACTCGAAGACGCGTTCATAGCGGTTCTGCGCGTCGGGACGGATGGCTGGCAGCACGCCGGGGTCAATGAAGATGCCGACCATGGGTGGAAGCTGATGCTTGGCGATGAGGTTGTCGAAGACAGTGGCAGCGCGCATGCGTCCGCCGAGATAGCCGCTGCCATCGAGGAAGACCATGTACGGCAATGGCTCTGCGCCTGCGTTGGGTGGCAGGTAGATGCTGACCGTGTGCGGTGTGCCGGGATAGAACTGGCCCGGTGGCAGCGTGGTCTTTTCCACCGTGCCGTGCGGGACGTCCTGCACTTCTGAATCGGGCGTGAGCGGATAGGGTTCCTGCGCTTTCGCGGTCAGGGACAGTAACAGGCAGCAGGTAAGAAGGGCGGCGCGCATGTGGGCCGAAGTATAGGAGACGAGAAAGACAAAGTGCACGAAGTTTGCTCAGAGTTCACAGATGATTCTTGTGAACTTCGTGAGGGCTTCGCGCACTTTGGGTTCTAAGCTGTGTCGTGTTTAGCTGCGCTTGAACTTGTAGACCAGTTCCAGCGTGATCTTGTCGTCCACGCTCATCAGGCGCGCGAGCGTTGGCTTGGTGAGATTGAAGTCTGCGAAGGTGAACGTGGTCAACGCGCGACCGGCCACCGTGGACGAACGCGGATCAAGTGTGGCGATGCCCTTGAAGGTCACCGGCTTGGTGACGCCGTGGATGGTGAGGTTGCCGGTGAGGGCGACGCCTACCTGTCCGGTGGAGGGCACCATCTTCGGCACGCCTGTGATGGATGTGGGTACGAAGACTGCATCCGGAAACTTATCCGTTTCCAGCGTGCGGTTGCGGATATAGCCATCACGCATGCCCTGATCACTGGTGAGTCCCTTCAGATCGACGACGAGCTTGGAGTTGGGCGCGAGGGAGCCGTCCGGCATGAGCTGGAGCATGCCTGTAACGCCCGTGGTCGTGCCGACGGCTTCATTGGGGAAGTCGATACCGGCAAGCTGCTCGGTGACGCGATAGCTGGCGGACGAGCCTTCAATGATGTCGAGCTTTGCGCCAGCGGTAGGCGGCGGTGGCGGCTGCTGTGGTCCACCGGGGCCTCCGGGACCACGCTGGCCGCCTCCGGGAGCCTGGGCTACGGCTAACGACGTGCTGAGGACAAGAAGGGCGGCGGGCAGGATGCGCCGAAGGGACATGGTTGGTCTCCAGAAGAATTTCGGATATCTGATGCTGTGCAGAATAGACGATTGCCAACAGAAAAGGCCGCAGAAAAATCTGCAGCCTTTTGGTAAAGCTAAGTTTCCATTCCCAATAGCTAGAAGAACCGTCCCAGGGTGAAGACGAATTTGCGGTGGTCATGATCGCCGATGGCCGGCCCGAAGGTGAGCGCGCCGATGGGGGTTTCTGCAGCGAGCCCGAAGAAAACGTCCTGCCGCATCAGCGTGTCGCGGTCCGGTGAGTACATGCGACCAAGTTCATAGGTGCCGATGATGTAAATACTTTGTCCCAGGGGCATGGGCAGTTGGGCAATGCGCCTGAAGTAAGCAGGACGAATCAGCATGTAGTCTGTGCCGCGGTATTCATCGTATGCGGATGCTGTCAGACGGAGCGGCCCACCCAGCGTGAAGCGGAAAGGATCGGCAACCTGACGATTGGCCATGGTGCCGCCTTCAAGACTGAAAGACACAGTGTTGTTGTGCCCAAGGTCATAGAAGTATGCGCCAGAAGCCTGGAGAACCGGTGCGTTCACACTGTTCACGGTATTGAACAGATATCCACCGGACACGTCAGCACGCAGACCATGACGCGGCACCATGGCACGGTCCTGCCCGTTAAAGCTGTACTGCAGACGCACCTGTTGAGAGTTGCCATGGATATCAGGTTGACCATCGCTACCAGTGCTGAGGTTCCAGAGCTGATGGGTCATCTGATAGCCCAGACGCCACTCGGTAAAGTGGCTCTGGCTGTAACCAAAATCCACGCCACCACCGGCTGTCTGCGTAAGACGGTCTGAGACTTTGTGCTGGTCTACCCATATGGGCTCCAGCGTGCGATAGAGCTGGAGACGTGGCGCGATAAAGAAATTGTGATCGTTCGGACGCCAGTAGTATTCCGGCACAAACTGTGTCACACGACCAATGCGCATCAACAGACGACCTTCGCTCTTGTAAGTGCCAAGATCCTGCTGCGTGAGGATGGCATCGAGAGTGGCACGGTTGGTGCCACCGGATTGAGAAATGATGTTTGCTCCAAGCAGGAGATACGGTGGACCACCAGGACGGTCGCGAACGACCATGTTCAGGTCAACATCATTCGGTCCGGGAACGTAGCCGGGCTTTTCTGCAATGGCGATCGCGACCTTGCCAGAACTGCTGGGAGCAACCGTCTCAAAGACCGGCTTCGCCTCCTTCTTCTTTGAGCCTTTGTCGGATTTTCCAGGAGGGATCGTATTGTTCGGAGTCTCAGACGCTGCGGGGGGTTGCGACGCGGTCTCCACCATCTCCGGGAGCGTGTCGTCGCCGGGGCCGCGTTTTTCGTCAGGATGCAGCAGTTCCCTGCCTTCTACATGACGGCCTACGTTCGCCGGTCCAGTCACTTCCGTATCCAGCTTCTGGCCTGGAGTCGTCAGGAAGTAATCCGTGTTGTAGCGACCATCGCTGCGAACCTCATTCAGTTTCGCCTCTACCTCGTCAGTGTTCAGCTTCTTGCCGGGTAGGTCATCCACCGTGTCGCGGACACCGATGGCACTGTGATTGTTGGGGGCGATGACTTTCACTGAAGCGATGTTTTGCGGCGTACGCGCTTCGCGATGCTGGCGATGGGCCATGTACGTCTCCCACTCCTCATCGGAGACGCGATACTTCAGCAGTTGTGGCGCCATCTTCTGTGCCGCAACGTAGCCTGCCTGCGCCAGATCGCCTGCCTTTGCGTAGTCTGAGGTTCCCGCGCCGGCGGGTGTTACGGGTTCAATCAGAACATCCGCAAGCTGGCGTGACCGAACTTCGTTGCTCCATGACGCGACGGAAAAACTGCGGCCCAGGATGCCGAGGAGCGAGTTGGTATCGCCCGTTCCCGGCGGTGTAAGCGGCAGCGAAACTGCGAGCACGACGTCGGCATGCAATTCACGTTTCACGATGTCTGTTGGGAGGTTTTCAGTCAGCGCGCCGTCCACATAGATGTGGCCACCGTCTTCCAGCGGCGGAAACACACCGGGGATAGAGATAGACGCGCGTACCGCCTCTGCAAGCGGGCCGTGGGTAAATACGGCTTCGCGGCCCACGAGAATATCCGTGGCTACACAGCGGAATGGCAGCGGCAGATTGTTAAATGAGAAATCTGCGCCGTAAGGCAGGAACTGCGCGTTCAGAAATTGATTGAGCCCGTAATCCAGCAGAACACCGTTGCGAATGGAAGGCCCGTGCTTCAAACCAAGACTGAATCCGCCGGGAAGAAAACGCTGGTCTTCACGGCGACGGAAGTTCAACTCGCGAAAATCAGTGTCGAGACGAAAGACCTTTGAGAACACCTTGTCGCTGGTGAGTGCTGTGATCTGGTCGGGAGTGTGTCCCGTTGCATAGAGTGCACCAAGGAGCGACCCCATGCTGGTCCCAGCAATGACATCCACTGGAATGTGATTCTCTTCCATCCACCGGAGTACGCCAATCTCGCTGAGTGCAAGCGCGCCACCACCACCCAGCGCAATACCGATGCGTTTGCGACCGAGATCCGGGAAGGGGTCACCATGAGCACCGCTACCGGATGGCGGAGGGGCCAGCGCACCCTGAGGCGGGCCCTGCTGAGGCGTCAATTGTTGGTTGGAACCACCACCGGAAGCAGGAGCCATAACTCCGCCGTTTGCCTGTGCAGACAGTTCGGGCAGGAGAAGCACTGCCACTAGCGAGCAGGCCAACAAGCGGCGGCTGTACGTTCCGGAAAACATCATCCTCATGATTTAGCAGGTTGGATGCAGAAACGCTCGGTGACGACTGTCAGATTTGACATACTGGACACGAATGCCTCGACCACGCCCGTTACTTGCGCTGATGGAATACCTTACAGCGATCTCCACCCCACGGCATGACCAGCGACGAGGTGTGGATGCCGCCACGATGCGAGGTCACATGGGCGAAGATGCAGCGTACTTTTATCTGCGTCGACTGGGGTTCAAAGTGGTGGCGCAACGCTGGGAAAGCGACTTTGCTCCGGGCGAAGTGGATGTTGTGGCCTGGGAGGGCGAGACGCTGTGTTTCATTGAGGTAAAAACACGCAGGCAGCACTCCCCCGTTGCCGCGGAAGCCGCAATCGATGGTGACAAGCAACAAGCGATGGAGCGCCAGGCCGACGCCTATGTGCGTGAACTGCCATGGCCCGAGGGTCGCAGGCCGAAGATTGCGATTCGCTTTGACGCTGTGCTGGTACATCTGCGCGAACAGGGCAGGCCGGATGTGCAGCTGATCCGTAATGTCTTCTGAAACTTCAAGACACGCGTTGACCAAAATCCGTTGTCGCGGTGTCTAATGCTTCAGAGGCGGCAAAGACTGCCCAAGAGAAGAGGAACGACCATGACGCTGATGAATGCACCTGTCTACGACGCCGGAAAAGCCAAACGTACGCGTTACGCCCTGGTCGGCGTAGGGGTCCTGGTGGCCGTGCTGGTGGTGGCGACGTTTGCGGGCTTCATCTCAGGACATGGATGGCTTTTCAGTAACGTGTACACGGAACACCGGGTAAACAAGTTTCTGACGGCGATTGAGCAGAAGGACTTCGCCACAGCCTATGGCATTTATCAGAACGATAGTGACTGGCAGCAGCATCCGGACAAGTACAGCGGCTATTCATTGCAGCGATTCACGGAAGACTGGACGAAGTACTCACCAGTGGGAGAAATTCATTCACACCACGTGGATAAGAGCGTGAGCGATGGTTCCGGCACGTTTGGAACCACGCTGCTGGTGGCAGCCACGATCAACGGCGACCCGGATAAGCGTCTCTTCATCGCAGTTCAGCGCAGCGACGGCACGTTCACCTATCCGGCGCCACACATCTTTGCGTACTAAACAGAGCCACGCTTAGTGGACTGGCACAAAGCCGTTGGGCGGAACGTAGCAGGCATCCGTTCCACCACGGTGCCAGCTGCTGCCGTCGGCGTAGGTAACGGAAACAAGGCTGAACCATTCCACAGCCGTCAGCTTTTTCGTGACAATCGTGGCATCGCCAGATCCGGTGAGAGTGAATGTTTCCACCACATCCGCGTTGGATGTGGCCTGTGTCAGTGCGGCGGCATCACGAAGACGTAGCCCGCTTGGGCCGACGACATCCAGTACCACCTGCTGGATAGTATGGTCTCCGTGCGGACGAAACGAGATCACAAACGACGGATGGAAGGAACGGGCTGTATCGGTCAGCAGATAGGCACCATGCGCCTGCTGGTGCACATCGACACCAATCGGACAATTGCCCTGCGGCATCGCCATTGCAGTCGCTGGCATGCTGCTAGTTTGGGCGGCGGCTGTGGCAGCAAACGCCAGCAGAAGAGCGATTCCGGGACCACGCATAGCGAAACCTCCGTCTCTCAGCGAGAGACTACACCCGGTAATACGCGTTCGGTTAGAGCGCCGGCGGCGATTTCTTTCCAGGAACTTTCTTTGGCGTCGTCTTCTTCGCTACTGTTTTTCCCGCAGGTGACTTATCAGGAATGCTGGCTGTATCGGCTGTCAGATGACCGTCCGCTGCATGCGCCTTCAACGTGTCGCCATTTTGCGTAGTGACGGCGTTCGTCTCCAACGTCTTGGCAGAAGACGTTGCTGTCGATGGCTTCGTCGGCGCTTCTTTAAATGCCGCCGGTTTCTTCGGAGATTCCTTCGCCTCGGTCTTCTCTGACACTGTCGTTATCTCTTCGATAACAACATCTATGATCTCTTCGATAACAACATCCTTGACTTGTGCAGGCTGCTTCACTGAGGACTTTTCGGCTTTCGTTGCAGACGACTTATCAGTAAGCAACTTCACCAACTCGTCGTAGCGATAGTCAGCGGACTCAGCTGCAGCAAGAATTTCAGCGAGCGGGACTTTCTTTTGCGCCTCACCGGCGGGTTGCAAAGCTGCCGTCAGAGTGAGCCATTGCAGAAGCTGTTCCAGCGCCTCATGATTCACATAACGCTCGCCTTTGTGTTCGTTCACAGCCGCCAGCCACAGCACATCGCCTTCGTTCCAGAATGCGACATCGTCGAACTTTGGCTGCATGAGCGCGAGCCTGACACGCGCCGCGGCACGCCATGAATCTTCCCCGAGAACACCGACCTCAGAAAAGATCTCCGCGAGAGCGGAACGCAGGCCGAGATGATCCACAATGTCCTTCGACTCCGACGGCAGAGCACGCAGTACCGCAACGGTGAGCAAAGGCGTCCACAGGGCTTCTGGATGTACTTCCATGGCCATCCGCGGCGGTAGAGCGTGAGCCGTCTTTGCCAAGGCCACTGCCTGAATCGCGCTCGCCCCGAGTGCTGTCGCGGTGGAGACATAACGATCATCCGTGGCCAGTGGCGATGACGGCGTTTCCAGCTCTGACCAACGATGGAAGATATCCCTTGTGTGCTCTCCCCACTTACGCGCTGCTTCTGTCTCAGCGTAAGGATGCTCGCCTTTGGGTGCTATCAGACGTACCGCATCATGACTTACGGCGTGGCGCAACGCTTCGCTGAACGGACGAAGACGGAGATGCGTGAGTGCTTCATCGAGATTGTGAACGCCCGCGCCATGCAGACCATCACATAGTTGATCCCATGGCTGCTCTGCTGAAGCACGCAACTCCCGCCAATGCAGCAGAACGACGTATTGATAACCACGAAGCTCTACGGAAAGACCGCCGTGTACTACATCGTTCGAGCGGCGAATGTATTCCAGCCCCGAAGCGACATCGCGCCATGCAACGAAGAATTCATCCCCACGCGGAAGTGCAAGCGCATCCGCAATGGAACGCTGCCACAACTGGCCCGTCCACTTGTTCATGGAAGCGGCGGAGATGTGAACCGTGCCGCGCGTTGATGCATACGCATTGTTGTAAACGATGAGCGCGCGTTCATTGCCGCGGCGATTGGAGTACGCGAACACGTTCTCATCGACGGAGCCGTGTTCTGTCCAGAAGTCGAAGAAGACAAAGTTCTCACTCTCCGCGAACAGCGCACGATTCGCGAGCAACGGAGCAATCTCGCGCATGTGGCGCGCCACCAGTTCGTCATTCGGCCACTCGTTATACTTGGCCGTCTTGTACTCCATGCCGTACTTCTCGGTGTAGCCCTCGATCTGACCATGCGCGAACATGGGCAAGCCGGGAATCGTTGCCATCATGGTGGCTACGCCAAAGTACTTGTCGCCGGTGCCGAATTGCTCGATGGCTGTCTTCTCATCCGGGTTCGACATGAAGTTGACGTAACGCTTCATGATGTCCGGATCGAACTCGACGGTCTTCTTCAGGTAGCTGCGATACTTTGCGTTCTCTTCATCGCGCAGCATGACCATGAACGCGGAGTTGTATACGCGGTGCATGCCCAACGTACGAACGAAGTAGCCTTCGAGAAGCCAGAAAGCCTCCGCCAGCAGCAGAGTTCCGGGAACTTCCTGTTGAACACGGTCCACTACTTCGCGCCAGAATTCATGCGGCATGAGCGCATCAAACTGTTCCTGTGTGAGCGCGTTTTCTGCGCGCGATGGAATCGATCCACCAACGCCCGGCAGTGGGAACCACAGGCGCTGCACGTGACGTTTCGCAAGCACCATCGCCGCGTCGAAACGGATGATTGGAAATCTGCGAGCCACTTCGAGAATGACTTGGATCACATGCTCGCGCACGGCATGCTGCGAGTAATCCAATTGCGCCGTATCGTTCCAGGCAAAGGTGGTGCCATCGTTGCCGTGATAGATGAACTCAGTGCGGTTGGAGTCGTCACGCCAGCGCATGCGATACACCACAGCAGCATCCGTCTGGTCGTAGTAATGGTCTTCGATCTTGATCTCAACGCGAGAATCCGTGGAAAGATCGGGGCCTTCAAAACGGTAGTTGGGATACGGACTTTCACTGCGACGCAGGAACCATTCCGGATGTTCGATGACCCAGTTGGAATCCAATCCCATGTGATTGGGCACCATGTCACTGGCCAAGCGAAGGCCAACAGTGGCTCCAAGATCACGAAGCTTTTGATACGCTTCGTCACCACCGAGGTCTTCCGCAATGTGGTAATCCATCAACGAATACGCGGACGCCACAGCATCTGCCTGACCGCGCAAACGCTTGATGGTCTGCGATGCCCTGGAACGTTCCCACAGACCGATGAGCCAAAGTGCGGTAAGTCCGCGATCACGCAGCAGCTTCAGTTCTTCTACCGGAATCTGGTCCAACCGATAGATGTGGCGCTGGTATTTCTTCGACAACTGCTCCAGCCACACGTATGTGCTCTTCGCCATGAGCACCACGTTGGGCATCCATGCATCATCGACGGAGAATGCTTCGTACTCATGCAGCGGCGCTTGATAGTCAGAAGCGTAGCGCGTGCCGGTGCGTCTGCGACGCGTGATGCTGCCATCGTCGTTGCGAACGTCTTCCCAGTAGTCGTCGAACCCTATGTATTCATCGCCGACGAAACCTTCCTTTCCGCCATACTCAACAGGCCCATGGTGGCGCACGTTGTGGCCTGCAGGATGGAACTGCATCCAGATGGCGACTTCTTCCTCACGCAACGTATCAATCGCGAGCAGCGTTCGCGTAAGCGCCGGCCCCAACACATCAGGCCAATGCTGCCGAATGAAATCGAGCTGGCCGCTCAAAGAATCGGGTGATGCTTCAAAGGGCGCGCGCAACGCCTTCAGCAGCGTCTTCGCATCCGCGGAAAACTGAGGCCGCGTTTCGAAATAGGCATCCGCGTCCTTCTGCATCTCGCGATAGGCGGGCAGTGTGTTGCGCAGAGTCGTATCGTCGAACAGCATGCGAAACGGCTTATAGGCAGGGTTCTGATTTGCCAGCCACAACAGCAACAGCTCTTCCAACGCGGCTTCGCGATGCGGCATGCCATCGGTCGATCCTGCGAGCCATTGCTTCGCAGTCAGCTTGCCGTTGTAGATCGCAACGTTCGGGAAACGTTCCGTGAAAGAGAGCAGCAAGGCATCGACGTTCTCGGCACCTACGCGTTCACCGAACCAGCGCAGTGCATCCTTCAGCACATCCAGATCCTGCTGTTTGCGATAACGTTCGACGACGGCGTGGCTCAACTCGTCGATGAGACCCATGGCAAACAACTGGCCCGCATGGATCACAGCAGAGGGATCTTCCTGCGCTGTGGGGCCGCCCATGGCCACGCGCGCGTCGTTCATCTGCTGCGCAAGATGGCGGCTGGCCGCTACGTTCGCAAAGATGACATTACCCGTGTAAGAGAACAGCAGATCGCGCAACTGAAATCGGTCGCGAAAGACACGGGCAATATGGAACTCCATGAACACCTCAGAACTTCAAGAATCAGGCAGCAAACGGGACGGGCATAAAGGCCCACGGCATGAGCTTACTCTCTGTGCGTAGATGGTATTGCGAATATGCGACAGAGAAGTCTTTCTAATCTGAGATGCACGGTCGCGGCATTGCTTTGCTTTGGAAGCCCTGCGCCAGAAGCGTGAATGAATTTTGGGGGGATGGTGGGCCCACCAGGATTCGAACCTGGAACCAAGGGATTATGAGTCCCCTGCTCTGACCGTTGAGCTATAGGCCCCGTAACGTTAATTTTAACGGGTTACCGCCTTCGCGGCAGTTGGATGGAAATACTTTCGGCTGCTTTGCACGAAGTCATCGTGCAGAAGCGCATTCGCTATGGAACATCAAAACTGATTTCGCGGACGATGCCGTCGCCCGTGGTGCTCCAGATTTCGCGTGTCTGAATGGGTTGTCCGTTTGGGCGCGCGATAAGCAGGTGGCCCTGCCTTGCCGGACAACTCACGCCGGACATCGTCCCGGATTCTCCAACACGGATGATGCTGTCCTGGTCCTGCTCAACTTCACCGCAGATGATCTCCACATGCCCGTGGAATCCCGCAGGCACTTCCACGTGTACTTCACGTGTGCATCCGATGGACACAGACACGCAAAGAATCAGCGACGTCAGAAGTGGGCGGGTCAGCTTGGGCATGGGTAAATGAAGAACAGTACCGCCCAATTCTAACCCGGCCATCCGTGCGTTGCTTTGTGCAACGATCGCTTACTGAGCGTTTGTACCGGGCGTGGTCCCCGTATCTCCAGGTGCAGAAGGATTAATCTTTCCCGCACTGTTCTCCGGTGTGGAGGAACGGACACCTGTGTTGCCGGGACCGGCCGTGGCCGGATTGTCGCCGCGTGGGCCGCTGGGTTCAGCGTGTGTGGGTTGGTTGGCCGTATGCGTGTCTGCCATGGCGTTACTCCTTCCCGGCTTAGGACTGCTGCGACGCTTTCGAGGATGCCTGACGCAGCGACGCCGCTTTCCCCACAGTCCTGCGAATTAATGGGACGATAGAAGACAAGGACTTATATTTCGACCGGCGACGCCCTGTTCACGGGAACGCAGATAAACGACAACCAGCGCACGGCGAAGACCGTGGAGAGATCGAGGATGAAGACTTTGCGACCCGCATTGTTTCTGGATCGCGATGGCGTGATCAACGAAGAGGTTCATTACCTGTGGAAGCCCGAGGATTGCCGACTGGTTCCGGGAATCATTCCGTTGTTACAAACCGCGCAGGCGTTGGGTTATGTCACCGTCGTCATCACGAATCAGGCCGGCATTGGGCGCGGCATGTACAGCGAAGCCGATTTCCACGTCCTTATGGACCACATCCAGGCCGAACTGGCTCCGCATAATGTGCGTCTGGATGCCATCTACTTTTCGCCGTTCCATCCTGAACATGGCGTGGGTGAATACAAGATCGACACCGACTGCCGCAAGCCTGCGCCGGGCATGATTCTGCGCGCTGCAGAAGAACACGGATTGGACATCAGCCGCTCTGTTCTCGTAGGTGATCGGTGTACCGACATTGGAGCCGGTACCGCTGCGGGGATTCCGCATCTGTTTCTCTTCGGCAACACGGAGGCAGCGCCATGCGAAGGTTCATATCGGAAGATCGACTCGCTGGCTGAAGTGGAGAGTACGCTGCGCACGTTGTCCGCGTAAGCAACTTCGTATAATCGCACCTGAAAGTTGAGGTTGGAAGAACGAGCATGGCAGCAAGTCTGGAAGGGCGCGTCGCGCTGGTAACGGGAGCATCGCAGGGCATTGGCAAGGCCATCGCACTGGAACTGGCAAAGGCTGGAGCCACGGTGGCCCTGGCTGCTCGCAATGAAGCCAAGCTGGCCGAAGTGAAGGCTGAGATTGAAGCCGCTGGTGGCAAGGCTGAAAGTTTTGCACTCGACGTGAACAACGAAGAAGCCATCAAGGCCACCGCGAAGGACATAGTCGCGAAGCTCGGCGCAGTGCACATCCTGGTGAACAATGCCGGTGTGACGCGCGACACGTTGATGCTGCGCATGAAGACCAGCGACTGGGACGACGTGCTGGACACCAACCTGAAGGGCGCCTTCCTGCTCACGCAGGCCCTGCTGCAGCCCATGATGAAGGCTCGCTGGGGCCGCGTCATCAACATCTCCAGCGTCAACGGCGAGCTGGGCGCACCGGGACAGGCGAACTACTCCGCATCGAAGGCTGGCTTGATTGGCCTGACAAAGTCCATGGCGCGCGAGTTCGCCAGCCGCAACATCACGGTCAACGCCGTTGCTCCGGGATTCATTGAGACGGATATGACGCACGTGCTGACGGAAGACCAGAAGAACGCCATGCTGGGCGCAGTTCCGCTGGGCCGCGCGGGTACGGTAGCCGACATCGCCGCAGCGGTGCGTTTCCTTGCGAGCGACGATGCTGCCTACATCACCGGACACACGCTGGACGTGAACGGTGGCCTGTACATGGGATGAGCGTCGCCGACGCAAACCCGATCACCATACGCGCCGCGCGCTGGCCACAGGACCTGCCCGCGGCGCAATTGCTTTTGCGGCATTATGCGGAGTTCCTGGTGCACAATCCCGCTGGGCCGGTCAACATCTGCCTGACGGATTACGAAAAAGAACTTGCTACCCTGCCAGAGCGCTATCTGGAACCGGAAGCTGTATTGCTTCTCGCATTCCGCGAGGACGAAGCGGTGGGCTGCGTTGCGATAAAGCAGCGAAGGGACAGACCAGGAAGCTGCGAGATGAAACGACTCTGGACGGAACCGTCCACCCGCGGCGCAGGGCTAGGGCGGAAGCTTATCCAGGCGGCCATGGACTGGTCGCGAGCCCAGGGCGCCACGGAGCTACTTCTGGACACGGTTGCAGAAGCCATGCCGGATGCGGTCCTGCTCTATCGCCGGATGGGATTTGTAGAAACCGAACGCCACAACACGAATCCAATCCCTGGGCTGCTCTTCATGAAGGTGGATTTGCTGTAACCTGTGTGCAAGCCGACCGTTGGTTGTGGCTTTTTGCAATATGCGAATACCGATTCGCAAATTTGCTTTCACCATGTCTTTGCACCATTTACGGGGCATTTGACGCTGGTCTCTCCCTTGTCACGAATCCGCGGTGGTTCCAAACCACCGAACCACGAACTTTGTTCTTGTCAGCGGTATCGGGCCTCTTTACCTTTTGGTCAATGGCTGACATGCACATCATGATGCCGATACCAATGCCTCCGGCAAAAGAGGCGGCCCCCGCGGCGATGAACATCGGGACGACGATTCGCGGCTACCGCCTGCAGAAGGGCATGTCGCAAGGCGATATTGAAAAACGGACAGGGCTTTTGCGCTGTTACCTTTCGCGCGTGGAAAACGGCCACACCGTACCGTCTCTCGAGACGCTGCAGAAGATTGCTGGGGCGCTGGACGTACCACTGAGCCAGTTCTTCGCAGACGACGCGGTCAGCCGCGACGTAGCGGCCATCGCGCTATCGGAAGACGAGATTCGCTTCCTCACACAGATCCAACGCTACAGCGCGCACCTTACTGACGCTGATCGCAAGCTGTTGCTGGCGATGGTGCGGAAGTTCGCCCAGACGGCGTTGACCTAGGACCAAACTCCTCCAAGAGCGAGAAGGGGACGGCGAACTGCCGTCCCCTTCTTGTTAGCTTGTGAGTGAGTTACTGCAAGTTCGACAGGAAGTAGCCGTAGAGCGCCAGCGCGAGCAGTGCCCCGGCAAACGTGACCTTCTGCCGGCTTAGATACGCCTGGCGACCGCTGGTCATGCGCGGCACGAGCGGAAGCCCCAGCAGCAGCCCGAAGAGCAATCCTCCGATGTGCGCGAAGTTATCAATACGCAGACCATCCAAATGGACGCTGTGCATCAACGCTCCGGACATGGACCCAACACCGATCAACAGATTCAACGCGGCAAAAGAGATTACGGAGCGGCGGATGGCATAGAGATCCTGCAAGGGAATGCCATGAAAACCAGGACGCGGCTCCGCCAGCTTCTTATTTGAAAACAGCACGATCAGAATGCCCGCCACGCCAAAGACCGCTCCCGACGCGCCAGCACCCACCACTCCTCCCTGCCCGTTGAAGGTAAGCGAAAGCAGATTGCCGGAGATACCGGTCAGCAAATAGACCGAGCAGACACCAAAGAAGCCAAGCAGAGGCTCACCAATAACGCCCAGATTCCACAGACACCACATGTTCGTGGCCAGATGCAGCAAACCCACATGCACAAACATGGCCGAGACCACACGGAACCATTGGCCTTCCAGGAAAATTTTAGGTGCATCCGTGGCGCCGAAACGAACCAAAGCATCCGGGTCAGGCGAGATGGGATTGACCCCGTGAAGGATCATCCAGAGATAGACGGCGATGTTGATGCCGAGCAGGAGATATGTCGCTGGGGCCTGTCGAAGACGCGGCAGGCGGCTGCCCACAGAACGACGAGCTGCGGCACTTTGCAGTGCTGCATCTTCCCGCTGCACGTCGTCCGCCGGAGTACCGTAGCGGGGGGCGTCAAATTCCGGAGAAGATTCGAGAGACATCGCAGCGTTCGCGGTGCGGCGTTGGGGGAATAAGGTTTAGAGCACGCGTTCGCGACGGCGCTGTTGAACAGAGTGCGAAATCACACCGGGTGCGGGTGTCGCGATAGCAACCAGAATCCACATCAGTACGGACAGCAGCAGTCCCGCAACGGCAATGGTCTGCGTGGTGAGCGCGAGCGAAAGGTGGCGCATGTGGAGTTCAGCAAAGGTCACCTGAGCCCAGGGGCCGCGATGAATGACCATGGTCGCCAGCAGAAACGCGAAAGCTGAGAGCGTAAAGACAGAGAGCAAAACGACATCGATCGTGCGATGAAGACGCTGACGAGCGCGGCAGTGCCAGCACTGGTGCAGGTGGTCTTCGTAAACACCACGAACCTCAGGCGAAACCGACGAAAGGTCGTACCGCCATCCGGAGAGGATGTCCCCGACAACCTGATCTTCGCAGCCGTCTTCGCTGCCCAGCATGGACGCAGCGAATCCGCGTGTGCGAAGGTCTTGCACGTAGGATTTCGGTTCGGTATTCATCATTGGTTCATATCCATTCTAGTTGTTCAGACGCAAGGAAATCCAGTAGTGATTCATTACTTTGTCTTACGCTTCACATAACCAGAGGTTCCATCGGCGCAGCCTGATCTGCAAGTAAAATTCGGTTCCCCAGGAGGCTTGGGTGATTCCCCAATGCCTGCTCTGCGGCGAGACGGGCCAATTCCGGCATATTGTTGCTTTCGGAAAGGTGCGCCAGGATGATTGCGTGGGCTCCGCCGTCGTAATCACGCGTGAGAAATTCGGCTGCCGCGGCATTCGACAGATGCCCCACTCGGGACAAGACTCTCTGTTTGACGCTCCAGGGGTAGGGTCCGTCGCGCAGCATCTCCAGGTCGTGGTTCGATTCCAGCAAAAGGACGTCGCACTTCTTCAGGGCAAGCTTCACATTCTGCGGTACATAGCCAAGATCGGTCGCGAACCCGAAACGTAAACCCTCGCCTTCAAAGACAAATCCACAGGGGTCAGCCGCATCGTGTGGAATGGTGAACGGCATGACGTCGATATCACCGATGCAAAGGCGCTTCCCCGCCTCAAAGTACTCCACCGCAGGGAGATAGGACGGATTGTCACGAACGCTGGATTTGGTTTCCGCTGGCAGATCTTCGCACAGATCGTCTGCCGCGGCAGCCTGTAAAGCCGCTTCGGGGTCCGTAGTGGCGTCAATGGCGTCCACGTCAATATCGGTAGCGAAAAAGTGATCGTCTGGACGATCTTCCTGCGAAGAAGTGGCAATCTGGTGCGCTAAAGCCTGTGCTTCCAGCCGCGCTTCCTTCTCCGCCCGCGTCTTCTCCAGCCACTGCTTGTAGCCCATGGTCGTTCGCGGAGTCATCTGACGCACCCAGGCGCGGTGCGTAGCTTCTGTGAAGTACACGGGAATGTTCAACTTACGTGCCAGAACCGACAAGCCAGCCACGTGATCTGCATGCTCGTGGGTGATGATGACGGCGTTCAGAGCGTAGGGGTCTTCTCCGACCAACTTCATCCGGCGCATCAGCTCGCGGCAGGAAAAGCCAGCGTCCACCAGGATGCGCGTGCGCGATGACGCAATCACGGCGCTATTGCCTTTAGACCCCGAGGCGAGAACCGTCATACGCATCATGAAAGCTAGTTTACTGGTTCGTAACGTGGATTACGAGGTAGTAACTACCTGGATTCAGGGAATCCGTTACGCCTCGCGACGCGGCGCCAGGAACTTCACGGTGCTCTTCATCACGATCTCGCCACGTTGGTTGAAGGCGTTGGTGTAAATCGTCACCAGACCCAACTCCGGCCGCTTTTTGGACGCGCGCAAGCCGATGACTTCCGTCTCGGTATGCAATGAATCGCCGGGACGCACCGGCTCTGTCCAGCGAATCTCTTCCACGCCTGCACCGATCATGCCGCCGTGGACTTTGATTGTGTCCACCCGCATGCGCATAACGACAGCGGCAGTAAGCCATCCAGAGGCAGCCTGCCCTTTGAAGAAGGTGCTCTTTCCGGCGGCCTCGTCCAGATGGAACGGCTGGGGATCGTACTTTTCAGCGAACTCTGTAATCTCGCGCGCCGTGATCTTCACGCTGCCCTTGGATTCAAACTTCTGGCCTAGCTGAAAATCTTCAAAGTAGAGTTCGTCTGCCATGGTGGAACTGTCTCCCCTCGGGTGTCGCGAAATTCTGTCTTCCCTTTATAAGAGCCGCAGTCTATCAAAGGCGATGCTTATAACGGTTTCACGGGCGGTATCCGGTCATCCGCCGACTTCTGCGCTTGTTGTGATTCACTGGTGAAGGCAGATTTGCCCGTTTCCTATGAGTGACCTCTACACGCACGCACGTTCCGCCGCCGACCATCTTCTGGCACAGACAAAGCACCGTCCGAAACTTGGCATCATCCTGGGCTCTGGCCTGGGTGATTTCGCCAACAGCGTAGAAGACGCCGTTGCTGTTCCCTACTCGGAGATACCGCATTTTCCGCAATCGACCGTGGAAGGCCACTCGGGACGCATGGTGCTGGGAACGATTGCTGGTGTGCCCGTGGCTGTGATGCAGGGCCGTGTGCATGCGTACGAAGGCTATCGGATGGATGAGGTGACCTTTCCTGCGCGCGTCCTTGGCCTGATGGGTGTGCAGACGCTGATTGTGACCAATGCCGCTGGCGGCATCCGCGCAGACTTTGCACCGGGATCGATCGTGGGTATCTCCGATCACATCAACCTGACCGGTACAAATGCGGCACTGGGACGCAATGAACCACGCTTTGCCGTGACCCAGGGCAGCGGCCTACGTTTTTTCGACATGACCACGGCATACACGCCACGACTGCTGCAACTGGCGCAGGAGACAGCGCAGCAACACGGATGGTCTATGCAGACCGGCGTATACATTGCCGTTCTGGGACCGAGCTATGAAACACCCGCAGAGATTCGCGCGTTCCGCACGCTGGGTGCAGACCTTGTTGGCATGAGCACCGTACATGAGGTGATTGTGGCGCGACACATGGGCATGGAAGTTCTTGGGCTGTCGCTCGTGACCAATGCTGCAGCTGGCGTTACAAGCGAATCCATTGATCACAGCGAAGTGATGGAGCATGGCAAGCATGCAGCGGAACGCTTCTCCGCCCTGCTGACGGCGATCATTCCCAAGGCGGTCACAGAAGCATGAACCATTCTTCCGGCAGCACGATAAAGCCGGTGGTGCTGGGCGTGGGTGGATGCTCTGGCAGCGGCAAGACGACATTGGCACGCGAACTGGCAGCGCAGCTTGATGCTGTGTTGTTTCCACTTGATTTTTACTATCGCGATCTGGCCCATCTATCGCGTGAAGAGCGCGATCATTACAACTTCGATCATCCGGAGTCGCTGGAGCACGACCTGATCGTGCAGCATGTGGAGCAGCTTCGTCAGAACAAGTCCATTGATCGTCCCAACTACGACTTCAATACGCATTCGCGCGTGAAAGATGTGACGGACCATCTGGAGCCACAGCGATTCATCATCGTGGAAGGCATCCTGGCGTTGCACTACGTCAATCTGACGCCGCTCTATGACCTGACCGTATACGTGGATGCGCCACACGATGTCTGCCTGACGCGACGCATCTATCGCGATACGCGGGAACGTGGGCGTACAGAAGAGAGCGTTCGCGAGCAGTTCGAAACGTATGCGCGTCCCATGGCCGATGAGTACGTGCTTCCCAGCCGTGATCACGCCGACCTGAAGGTTAACGGCACAGAAGCTCTCGACTGGTCGATTGAAGCAGTGCTGGCAGAGCTACGCCGCCGCAATCTCCTGACGTTGGCCTGACGCGTTTTCCATCATCTGCTCCCACACCACGCGGCACATCTCCGAGGCTTGCGTACGATGTCGTGCAGGGATGCCAGTGGTGCGGAACTGCACTGATACGTCGTCGATAGAACGCAGACGCATGAGTTGCAGCAGGTGCGGCATGAGGGTCATGTCGCCCCAGTAGGCAATGCGTTCACGCTGCGTGGCATCGCCATAAGCGATCCATGTGGGAATGATCGGCTCACTGCAGTCCAGCGCTGACTGAAACAGTGCAGCGTACATCGGCAGTATGGTCTCTCCGGGCGATGTTGTCCCTTCAGGAAAGACAACCACGGACTGGCCGCTGCGCAACACGTCTGCGATGGTTCGGTTTGCCGCGACGGCCGCGCGCATGGAAGTGCGGTCAAGGAACAGAACACCTGCACGTTCGCACAGGATGCCAATCAGAGGCCAACGTCGCACATCGGACTTCGCCACAAAGATGGTCGGCGTCAGCGCGGCAAGCACCAGCACGTCCATGTAGCTGATGTGATTTGCAGTGATGAAACCACGCGCCGGCAACACGCCACGCGTCTGCACAGGACAGCGAAGAAAACGCAGGATGCGACGAGCCCATTTCTGCGACCAGCAAGCGCGTTCGTGCATGGTGTGCAGAGGGTGAACTGTACTTTCAATCAACATGCCAAACAACATGGCAAACAAGCCTGTAAGCCGGATGCATGCTATCGGAATGGAGTAAAGCGGTTTTCTCACAGATAGCGTCGTGCGATGCGTGGGTGCATCGTCTCCAAGTCCAGAAGTGTAAGGAAGTCGATGGTGCCGAAGCTGCAATCAATCGCAGGGGTAGAGCAGATGCGAGCACCTACGGCGAGATACGCACGCAGCAAGCGCGGGGGTTCCTGCATGGTCTCTACACCTTCGCGCATCGCCATAGCAAATGCTTTGGTGGGAACAGTCATCAACGATGACTCAATCAGGTACGGTTCCAGTGCGCGAAACACTGCCGTGCCTTCTTCTGCACACTGCGAAGTTAAAGAGCAGCAGCCCATGAGGTAACGCAGGCCGCGCGACTTCGCGTAGCGCATGATGCCCTTCCACAGCAGGTTCAACACCTCAGGAGAGCGATGATCACGATGCACGCAGGCGCGGCCTAGTTCCAGCACGCTGGAACGCATCTCTTCATAAGGTGAAAAGTCGAATTCCTGTTCAGAGTAATAGCCGAAATATTGCCCTGCGACATCGCCACTTTGCAGGCGATATGTACCGATGACTTCGCCAGTTCCTGCATGCTCAACGATCAGGTGGTCGCACACATCGTCATACTGGTCCGTGTCATAGCCTGTGGCATACGACGACGCGAGACCTTCATTCAACTCCACGTTAAACACGAGGAAGCGAAGGCGATACGCAGCAAGACGATCGTCCATGGTGGCTGCGAGACGCGCACGATAGGAACCAAACTCTGCAATGACTGGAGATGAAGTTTCGACCGCAGAAAACGGGTACGCGGAGACAGGGGATACAAGGACACTGGTCGACATAGCGGCTCCGGCGGTGCAGCGTTCTTTGCCTACTGCAATGGAGTTTGGCGCGACTGTGAGAACAGCTTGAAAACAGAATGTGAAAGTACGGGGACACCTGTGTGAGCCAACGATGAATCACGCCCCGCATTCATTTCCTGTAGTCTGACGCAGGTGATTACAGTTGCTCAGGATGTGCGGCACTCATGGCTTCGGCGAACCATCATCTCGCCCGTGGTGCGGCTGCTTCGTCGGGGAGCTTCACCAAAACGACTGGCATGGAGCCTGACGATTGGCTTCATCATCGGCATCAACCCTGTGATCGGTTCCACGACTGTGCTGACGATTGCCGTCTCACACCTGTTCCGCCTGAATCATCCGGCATCGCAGCTTGGCACACACAGCGCTTATCCATTTCAGATTCTGCTGCTGTTGCCTTTTCTTCAGGCAGGCTCGCTGGTCTTCGGCATGGGACCGTTGCCGTTGCAACCATCTGAAATATTGCAGATGGTGAAAACGCATCCGCTGGACCTGCTGCGCACACTGTGGACATGGGAGTGGCATGCGCTGGTGCTGTGGGCCGTCATGGCCGCAGTCTTAACGCCAGCACTGGCGACATTGCTGACACGAATCCTGGAACGCGCCGCGCGCAGGCCACGCGCGGCGGCCTAACTATAGCTACACCACAATCGGAATGCGGCTGATCCCGGCAAGACCGAAGACCTCACGATAATGTTCGACCAGTTCCGTTGGACCGCTTGCCTTTTCGTAATTGTCGGAAAGCTTCACGGATGGGTATCCATTGGCCGCAGTCAGTTTGCAGACCAGCGAGATGGGTTCCAGCGCACCTTCACTGCGGGGATGGCAATCGCGGAAATCATTGGTTAACAAAGTTCCCCAACCTGCAGAGAAGCGAATGCGCCGATCCAAATGCCACTTGCGGGTATCGAGGAAATCCGATGCGCTGCGGAAGTCGCGCACGCTGACACCGGGTGCCACGGTTCCAGAGAAGTACGCATGAAGACTCAGGATGGTCTGCACATCCAAACCATCGCTTGCAATCAGTAGCTTCGTCCTTGGATCTTTCCCGCGCGATGCAAGCCAATTGATGTACTCATCGCCTGCGATAAACGGGTCCTTCGAATCGACACGCTGACCTGTCCAGTCCGCAACCCAGTCCGGTGCATGTTGCAGGAACTGTGTGGTGCCGTAGGTGTCCGGCAACATCACGCGCAGTGCTCCGTGATACGTCTGCTGCCACAGTTCCAGAATGCGATACTGCGACGCCTTCAGTTCCTCATCGTTCGTTGCCATTGCTGCAAGCGCCATGGGCAGTTCATGCGCGTTGGTGCCGATGGCTTCCATGTCGTGCTTGTATGCGAGGAACGTATTGCTTGTGCCAGTGAATGCTGCACCAAGTTCCGAGTGCATCGCCTCCACCACAAATTCCTGCCACAGAAACGAATGACGACGACGCGTGCCGAAGTCTGCAACAGCAAGGCCCGGTACATCGCGCAGTTGTTCGATCTTGCCCCAGAGTCGCGTCTTTGCGCGCGCATAAAGAATGTCGAGTTCAAACTCGCTCATGCCCTTTAATGCTGCGCGTGTCTTCAACTCGTTGAGGATGGAGAGTGCGTAGATCTCCCACATGGTCACGCTGATCCACGAACCTTCAAAGGTCAGTTCAAATTGACCGTCGCGTTCCGCCAAGTGATAGTCGCAGAGCGCAAAGTCGTTCTCAAGCCATTCAAGGAATGCAGGCTCAAAGATGCCGCGTGTTCCGTAAAACGTATTACCCGCGAGCCAGATCATTTCGCTCTTGCGATAACGCAGTTTCTTCACATGATCCAACTGCGCGATGACAGCTTCGCGTGGAATCATCTCCGCCAAACGGAACTTGTGGTTGCGATTGTTCAAGCTGAACGTAACGCGCGTATCGCGAAAGTGCTTCCAGATGAACTGGAGCATGAGCAGCTTGTAAAAGTCCGTATCGAGCAACGAACGCACGATGGGGTCAAGGTCCCAGTTATGGTTATGCGCGCGTTCAGAGAAGTTGATGATCATGGCTGTCCTTATGAGGGTAGCAAGCGCCATATGGTCGCAAAAACGCTTAAAAATAAATTGACAAGCACGCTTGACATGACAAGGACGCTTTACGTAAAGTTTACTTGTCATCAGAGAACGGCCGCTTTGGTGCATCGAGTGAAGGAGAAATCACACATGCTCTTCTGTTCTGGAAATACGAGCCCTGCGAAGCGCCGCTATCTGCAAGGGACCTTCGGGGTCATGATGTCGTATGTCGGCCTGGTTATGTCGTCGCGCATCATGGTGAACCACTGGCATCCCAAGGGCTGGCATTTGTTCGTTGCGGCTGCCCTGCCCACCATTCCCATCCTCTGCCTCGCGTACATTGTGGCGCGCTATCTGAAGGAAGAGCGGGATGAATATCAACGCGACCTGATTGTGCGCAGTATGTTGTGGGCAACAGGAGTAGCGCTTTCACTCTCTGTCTTCTCCGGATTTCTGCGCAGCTACGGTGTGGACACGCAACTGCCAGCGTTCACAGAATTCATTGCCTTCTGGATTACGGTAGGCCTGGTTCAGGCTATCCATTCCATGATGAATCGTGGAGCTGAAGATGAATAACCATCTACGCGATCTTCGAGCGGAACGTGGATGGTCACAGGCGTATCTGGCCGAACAGCTTGAGGTCTCGCGGCAGAGCGTGAACGCCATTGAAACCGGAAAGTATGACCCGTCGTTGCCGCTGGCATTCCGCATTGCGAAGCTCTTCAGCTTGCCCATCGAAAAAATCTTCAGCGCCGACTAATTTCAACAAACACTCTCCAAGCATTGTTCCTGCGGCAGTTCATAACTGCGCGCTCGTCCCCTCTTGTCTTCAAAAACGCATTTTTCTGAAAGGACAACGCCATGAACTTCAATTTCTGCTTTCGTGATTACGCTCTTCCGCTCGCACTGATTCTTGCTGCACTCATGCTGCTCACTTGGCCATCACATGACACTCCGCATCAGCATGCGCATAGCGTTTGCACGATGGACCTGGGTTCGCCACTACCGCTTTAAATACGCCACAGAAGTAAGCGGCGCACGGTACGGCATACGCGGGTCTACTATCGACACCAGGAAGTTTTATCGAAAGGGGTCCCTCTCCCATGCCGTACCGTATCTCCCGCCGTGGCTTTGGAAAACTTGCAGGCATCTTTGCCGCCGCGTCCGCCTCACCCTTGCGCCTCTTTGCTGAAATGGGACACTCACAGTCCACAGCACGTGCCGCAGGGTTGCACTTTCCCAAAGGATTTCTGTGGGGATCGGCAACCGCTTCCTATCAAGTCGAAGGCGCAGTCAATGAAGACGGGCGCGGTCCCAGCATCTGGGACACCTTCAGCCATACTGCAGGTAAAACACACAACGGTGATACGGGCGATGTATCAACGGACAGCTACCATCGTTACGCCGAAGACATTGCGCTGATGAAAGACCTTGGTCTGAAGACGTGCCGGTTCTCGGTTGCATGGTCACGTATCTTCCCCACCGGCAGCGGTCAGGTGAATCAGAAAGGCATCGATCACTATCGCAAGTTCTGCGAAGCTCTTCGTGCCGCAGGCATTGAACCGTATTGCACGCTCTATCACTGGGATCTTCCGCAGGCGCTGGAAGACAAAGGTGGATGGCGCAACCATGACACCGCAAAGATCTTCGCTGATTACGCTGGCTACACTGCAGGCAAACTCAGCGATCTCTGCTCAAATTTCATGACCATGAACGAGATCTGGACGTTCGTGGAACTTGGGTATGGAAACGGTGTCCATGCGCCCGGATTGAAGTTGTCGCGAGGTGAACTCGCGCAGGTTCGGCATCACGCTGTGCTGGGTCATGGATTGTCTGTTGGTGCCGTGCGCGCGGCTGCACCGAAGGCAAAGGTAGGCCAGGCAGAGAACCTGAGCGCAATTGTGCCTGTATATGACTCGCCGGAACAGGTTGCAGCAGCACGCCAAGCGATGGTGGAGCAGAACGCCGGATACCTGACCGTGATGCGCACCGGCAAGTACACCGATCATTACTTGAAGACACTGGGTGCCGACGCGCCAAAGTTCACTCCCGAAGAGATGAAGGCGATTGGTTCACCGCTCGACTTTCAGGGATTGAATATCTACACGGCCACCTATGCACGCGCCGTGAACAACGAGGTTGGATATGACATCGTTGGCGCTCCAGCATCGTATCCACACATGGAAAGCCCTTGGTTAACGATTGGCCCTGATGCTTTGTATTGGGCTCCAAAGCTGGTCCATGAAGCGTTCGGCGTGAACGAAATCTACATTACGGAAAACGGTTGTTCATCTGCCGACGTGCTCGCAGGCGACGGACACATTTATGACACGGACCGCGTGATGTATCTGCGCAATTACCTGATGCATCTGCAACGCGCAGTAAGCGAAGGCATTCCGGTAAAGGGTTACTTCCTGTGGAGCCTGCTCGATAACTACGAGTGGGCCGACGGTTATGACAAACGTTTCGGCATTACTTACGTTGACTTCAAGACGCAGAAGCGCACGCCGAAATTAAGCAGCGATTTCTACAAGAACGTGATCGCGAAGAACTCTCTGTAAGTTATCCAGTAATGGCATGGTCGGCGGGCAGATCTTCGCCCGCCCATACCTTCTTCTGCGTCCACGCTGCGTCCGCGTCGGACCAGAATGGGTGAGAGTGTGCCAAACCCAGCGGAAGCCAAGCCGCGCTGCAAAGATAAAGGCTGCCAGTGGAGATGTACGTTTCCCCCAGCGATGGCTGGTGACCTGCGAGACCAATCTGCAACCAACCCTTGCTGTCGAACGTTCCGGGTGCATTCAACGTGCGCCGCTGCACAGCAGTTAGTGCTCCTCGCACCTGGGAAGGTTTCACATGCTGATCCAGCAGCCCGCGCAACGAGACATCAGCAAGTAATTGGAATGCTCCAGCTCGATAAGTAATGGAACGACCAAGCACAGGAAAGGTTCCATCAGGACCGATCATGCGTTCTTGAATCGAAGCATAGCGCGTAGCGTGCTTCGCAATCTCTTCACGCATGGATTTCCACACTGCAGCTTCATCCCCCAATACCTGCATCAACATCAGCAGATACGGCTGCATTACGTAACTGTTGTAGTTATCTGCATGGAAATCCGGGCCGTCCCCATAAAGTCCGTCGCCCTTGTACCAGCTATGTAATGAGTTGAGCGCATAGGCAACGCGCATCTTGTCGTAATCCGTGCCCAGGCGGAAGAGCAATGCCTCATCCATCGCGGAAAACAGAACCCAGTTATTGAGTCCTGTGAGTACCTTGCGTTCCGCAATCATTGCAGCGATGAGTTGCTGCTTCGTATTCGGAGATAACGTATCGATCAACTGCTTTGGCGCACGCAACATCGCAAGCGCAAGAAACGATGCGTCCACCACCGTCTGCGAGGAATCACCAAAGCGCATGTAATCCGGCGACGCAGGATCGACTGCGGAAGCGATCGCTTCTTTCGCCATCGTGCGATACCGTTCGCGCAGTTTTGTCTCTCGTGCGCTCTCACCTGAGGAAGCATCAAGTTCCAACCACGGCGCGAGCCCCATCATCAATCGTCCGAGCGCTTCGAGATGTGTGCCAATGGCGCGTTCTGCTTCGTGGCCCTTCACGGCTTCGACTGGCATGGTCTTACGAAGTTCACGTTTCGAGAGCGAAGAGAGGACTGGCTCAGAAACCTTCTCAACCCAGTTAAGCCACGTGGAACGATCGTCGGCGTGTCCAACACCGGCATCATGGGTCTGTGCATTACCGAATGCTGGCGCGATGGCGGCAAGTGCAGCGCTTCCGAGAAAGTTACGGCGATTCATCTTGGGTTGTTGTCCTCGTGTGCAGCATCCTATCGCGTGCGTTTGTGAGCTTGCACTCTGCACATTCGAACGTACCTATCGCAGCTGAAGACATGGCTTTGCGACTTGTTCACGCTTTCCGCCGCTGAAATCGATGTTTTTACAGCGAATATAAGGTGAAGAAAGGCAACTGTTTTCTGCTCACGAAATCTTCATAAAACCCGCGTCCCGACTGGCGAAAACGCGATACACTGGTAGACGTTATGTCAACGAAACAGGAACTCCTCCAGAACCCGATCCAGCACATCGACATCAAGCAGCACAACGTTGTCGCACTGGTTGATGCCATGAACCACATGGCGTACTCTTCCCGCGACCTTGCACGCGCTGCCACGATTTACGACATGATGCTGCGCGATACCGAGTGCGGCGTCATCCTTTGCCTCGCCGGATCGCTGATCTCGGCGGGCCTGAAGCAGGTCATCATCGACCTGCTGCGCAACAACATGGTGGACGCCATCGTCTCCACCGGCGCAAATATCGTTGACCAGGACTTCTTTGAAGCCCTCGGCTTCAAGCACTACGTGGCCGGCGAAGAGTACAAGTACGGCGCGGGCGATGCTGAGCTGCGCGAAATGATGATCGACCGCATCTATGACACGTTCATCGACGAGGAAGAGCTGCGCATCTGCGACGAAACGACCGAGAAGATCATCAACGGCATGAAGCCGGGTGCGTACTCCTCGCGTGAGTTCATCAAGGAAATGGGCAAGTACCTGGCTGAGAACGGCCGCACGCCCAAGAACGGCAACGAAGACTCGATCGTTCTGGCTGCCTATGAGCTGAACATCCCCATCTTCTGCCCCGCATTCTCTGACTGCTCGTTCGGCTTCGGCATTGTGGCTCACCAGCACGCTCGCCAGGGCAAGCCGATGTGCTCCATTGACAGCGGTAAGGACTTCTACGAACTGACCCAGCTGAAGATTCAGAACCCGACCACTGGCTTGCTGATGATCGGCGGCGGCGTTCCGAAGAACTTCGCGCAGGACATCGTGGTGGCTGCGGACATCCTTGGCGTGGAAGCTTCCATGCACAAGTACGCCATCCAGATCACGGTTGCTGACGCTCGCGACGGCGCTCTTTCCGGCTCGACCCTGAAGGAAGCTTCTTCGTGGGGCAAGGTCGACCTTACCTGGGAGCAGATGGTGTACAGCGAGGCGACCATCGCCCTGCCGCTCATCGCCGGTTATGCGTACCACAAGAAGGCGTACGCGGCTCGCACAGCCAAGGCCTTCGCTCAGGTGCTGGAGCCGGTCACGGCGTAAGCATCCCTCCGCAAAAGGAAAATCGAACGGCGGTCCATCGGGGCCGCCGTTTTCTTGCTCCATTCCCGGATTGCAACTCAACCACACGCAGCATCCGATATCCCACAGAAGCTGCATGACGTATGCCTTCCTGCAGCCGTAAGATTGTCTTCGACAATGCACCACATTCTGCTGATCGACGACGAAGATGATATTCGCGAGGTTGCCTCACTTACGCTGGAGGTAACAGCCGGCTGGCGCGTGATCACTGCGGATTCCGGCACTGCTGGCATCCGCGCGGCACTCGCTGAAAAGCCTGAGGCTATCCTGATGGACGTGATGATGCCCGAGATGGACGGCCCCACCACCTTTCGCGAGATGCAAAAGCTCCCTGAGCTGGCAAACATTCCCGTCATCCTTCTAACGGCCAAGGTGCAGGGCGTGGACCAGCGGCGGTTTTCCGATCTGGGTGTGGCTGCGGTCCTATTCAAGCCCTTTGACCCCATGACACTGGCTCAGCAAATCGCTGATGTGCTGCACTGGGATAGTGTGGCCGTCTAGCCATGGCAGACGTTCCCATGGAGGCGGCGCTGGCCGCCATCTGGAAGAAAAACCTGCAGCAGACACGCGACCGCTTGACCCTACTAAAGCGTGCAGCTGACCATCTCAGCACGACTCGTACGCTTGAAGAAGATCTGCGAGCCAACGCCGTTTCCACGGCCCATAAGATGGCCGGTTCGCTTGGCATGTTTGGATTGCACAGCGCCACGGAAGCTGCGCGTGCCATCGAGCAATCTTTGGATCACGAAGGTCTACCGCAGCCAGAACGTTTGCAGGAACAGGTGGACGCGTTGGCGACAATCCTCACCCCGCACCTGTGCGATTGAACAGGGATCACAAAATATTGCGTCGGCCGATAGCGTTTTCGTGCTAATCCTACTGGCATGATTCTTCATGCTTTGTTGGTATGGCTCCTGAGTGCGCTTGCGCTGGTTGTTGCAGCGTACCTCCTTCCTTCGGTGGAGATCGATTCATTCGGCACAGCGATGATTGCCGCCGTGCTGATCGGCCTGCTGAACGCAACGTTGGGCTTTCTCATCCGCCTGGTGGCATTTCCCATCACCTGGCTGCTCCCCGGCTTGATGTACCTGATCTGTGACGCCATCATGATTTACATCGTGTCGCGTTTTGTACGAGGGT
The DNA here is from genome assembly GCF_900102185.1 of Terriglobus roseus. NCBI lineage: Bacteria > Pseudomonadati > Acidobacteriota > Terriglobia > Terriglobales > Acidobacteriaceae > Terriglobus > Terriglobus roseus. The sequence continues at coordinate 3,171,126 of NZ_LT629690.1, forward strand.
TTTCTGTGAAGAACTTTACGGCGGCGTTTCTCTGCGCGCTGATCGTTGCTGTGGTGAACGTTCTTCTGTCCTACGTCGTGTAATCACGGGCGGGAGCACGGTAGACTCGGTTCTATGAAGGCTGTTGGCTACCATACTCCCCTCCCCATCGACGACCCGGACGCATTGCTGGACATTGAACTGGAGATGCCCACGGCGCGCGACCGTGACCTGTTGGTAGAGGTCCGTGCGATCTCGGTGAACCCTGTCGACATCAAGCAGCGCAAAAGCGCCAAGCCCGACTCCGGCAAAGAGTACAAGGTGCTGGGTTGGGATTGCGCTGGTGTGGTTGTGGGCACCGGCAAGCTGACATCCATGTTTAAGAAGGGTGATGAGGTCTTTTACTCCGGATGCATCGCCCGGCAGGGTGCCAACGCGCAGTTTCATTCTGTGGATGAACGCATTGTTGCCATCAAGCCAAAGAGGCTGAGCTTTGCACAAGCTGCCGCGCTTCCGCTAACTTCGCTCACAGCCTGGGAGATTCTGTTCGATCGCTTTGGCGTGGAGCAGCGTCGCATTGGCTATGGAGCGCCGCGAAAAGGCTCCATTCTCATCATTGGTGCAGCGGGCGGTGTGGGCTCCATGCTAATGCAGATTGCATCGCACATGACACCGCTGACCGTTGTCGCAACCGCGTCGCGCCCTGAGACTGCGGAATGGTGCCGCCAGATGGGTGCGGATTATGTCATTGACCACCATCGCGACATCCGCACACAGATGCAGGAGCTGGGGTTGGGCGAAGTGGAATATATTGCGTTGCTTTCCGCTACGGATACGCACTATCCCGGCATTGCAGAACTGCTTGCCCCACAGGGAAAGATTGCCATCATTGACGATCCGCAAAAGCCCGTCGATGCACGTCCGCTGAAGCGCAAGAGTGCGTCCATCTGTTGGGAGTTCATGTTCACGCGTAGCTACTACGAAACGCCAGACATTCTTCGCCAGCATGATTCGCTCACGGAGGTCAGCAAGCTGATGGACCTGGGCACACTGAAGACCACCATGACGAAGAGCTACGGCACGATCAATGCGCAGAACCTGAAGATGGCGCACGCATGGATTGAGAGCGGACGCTCCATCGGCAAGATCGTGCTGGAAGGCTGGGAGTAATGACGAGCAGACGTGTGCTGCTGTTTGATCCAGCGGCACAGCCATCGTCATGGAATCAGCGGATCGGTGCGAGTGACTTTGCTGTGCACTATTCCAGCTTCCCGGACGGCTATGTTGGCGCACCTTACTGCGATGTATTGGCCTCTGCAGCGGAAGCCGAAGCGTATGCGCAAAACTATGTGACTGAGCATCCGCAGGTTCGCTGCCGCGTGTATGACGCACACGGCCTGGTGGGCGCACCGCTATTTGAAGTTGCGGGTAAGTCTTACAAAGGCGAAAGCAATCTAAGCCAATTCCGTCGCTGGGGTGGCAGTGTTCTGTTTGTGGTGGGATCCATCCTGTTCTCCATTGATGTCTTTCAGGACTATCGATTGCTGTGGCCTTCCACCATTGGCTCACGCCTCGCAATTCCCGGAGCTCTGTTGCTGGTAACGGAAGGACTGGTAGTTCTTACGGCGCGACACAACGCGAAGAAGAAAGCCGCGGCAACATCGTAAGAACGCATGAATCCTCTTCTCGTTTCCATGTTGGTGGTGCTGTCCACAACCCTCCTCTGCGGATGGATTGCGCGCAGGCTGGGGCAGGCCAGCGTGATTGGCGAAATGACTGGTGGCATTCTGTTGGGGCCAACATTGCTCGGACGTCTCGTGCCGTCCACTTGGCATGCTCTCTTCACTCCAACAACGCTTAGCGCGTTTGATGTGCTCAGCACGCTCGGCCTAGTGCTGTACCTGTTTCTGATTGGCAGTTCACTGGACTACAGCCATATGCATCAGCAAAAGAGGACGGCTGCTGCCGCAGGGCTTGCCAGTCTGCTGTTGCCGTTTGTATTGGGTGTCATGGTGGCGAAGCCAACGATGGCCCGTTTCCCCACATCAGCAGCACTTCTTCCGTTCACATTGTTCCTCGGCATCTCGCTCAGCATTACAGCATTCCCCGTACTCGCAAGAATCCTCGAAGAACGCGGCCTTACATCCACTCCGTTAGGCGTAACGGCGCTGCTATGCGCTGCAGCCGATGACGTGTGTGCGTGGATGTTGCTCGCTGTAGCGATGTCCATCATGCCGCACAACGGCAGCGCACTCTCCATGCCAATGCGAATGATGCTGTTCGCTGCATATCTGCTGGTAATGTTCGTGGTGACGCGGCTCGCACGCACCATCGCAAACCGTTATCGTGAACGATCGCTCCCTGCATCGATCGTTGCTGGTTCAGTCCTGGTGGCATTGCTCTCCGCTGCAACCACGGATGCGCTTGGACTTCATCCTTTGTTTGGAGCATTCGTAGCAGGACTTGCGTTCCCACGTATTCCAAAATGGCAGAAGACACTGAACGACTCGCTCCAGGTTCCAGTGACCTCGCTATTGCTGCCATTCTTCTTCGCGCTTACAGGGCTTCGCACGCGTCTGGATCTACTACAAGGCAGCGGAGTGCTCTCATGGACACTGTTACTCTTGCTTCTCGCTGTTGTGGGCAAGATCGGCGGCGGTGTCATTGCAGCGAGGCCGCTGGGGGAATCATGGCGCAATGCATTTGCGCTTGGCGCCATGCTGAACACACGCGGACTTGTTGAGTTGATCGTGTTGAACATCGCTTACACACAAGGTGTGTTCGGCCCCACGTTGTTTGCAGCGTTGGTTGTCGTGGCGCTGGTGACCACGATCATGACTTCGCCGCTGTTGACGTTGCTGAGCATCGACCACAACAGCATCGCCGCCTAGCTGTGGTGCGTCATCTCTTTTGCGTACACCTGATGCGTTACACGGGGTAGTTCTTCACCCTTGTGCAGGTCGCGCACGCATTGCAACACTGCAAAGTCCTCCGTCGTCATGCGTTCGCGACTACGAAGATAGTCCAGCCAGCTTTCCATGACAAAGCTCTCTTCCAACCGCTCCGCATCATTGCCATCACGAAACACGGCCCATCGGATCGCTCCTGTGCGAAGACGCACCTCGCGCAGCTTGTGAATGCGACCAACGAACTCGTTGTAATTCTCGACGTCCACAATGTAGTCCACAAGAATGCGGACCGGACCATCTTCCGGAGCGGGCTCCAATTCCAGATGTGGCACGGGACGTTTGAACTGATAGGGCGTAAGGTCAGGCAAGCTGCCGCGCAAAACATGCAGTCGTAACGTGACAGGCATGGCAATTGCAATGAGTACAGCAGCGCTGGTCATTGAAGCGGTGACACTGCTGTGTTCCGCAACATAACCCCAGACAAACGAGCCCAGCGCCAGTCCTCCTTGAAAAATCATCTGGTACATGCCTAGTGCACGCGCCTGCACCCATCCCGGCGAAGACAATTGCACACCGGTATTCAGCGTGGCCATAGTACAAGTCCACGCGAAGCCACCACCGATGAGAAACAAAATATCCAGTGTGACAGAGTGAATGAATGCAAGCACCAGCAACGTTGCCAGGAACTGCACGCTGGCCACTGCAAGCACACGGTCCGCAGTAAACTTCGCACGGATGCGCGGCAGCGCAACAGCCGCCAGAACAGCACCCAGTCCCATCGAGCCATTCAACACACCATAGCCGGTCGCGCCAGAGATGTAATGGCTGTGCGTGAATTCACGCCTCGCAATCAGTGACAGCAGCGACCAAACCGCAGCGGCAGAAAACGTAAACAGAAACGCACGTAAAAAGATTGCCTGCAACACAGGCGCATAACGCAAGTACCGCAACCCCGTTCCAACCGAACCGAAGATGCGTTCCGCAGGCAGAGCGCTCTTGAACAGTGGTTTGCGCTTCCACTTGTAGAGCACCCAGATCACCGCTGCGAATGATCCTGCATTCAGCGCAAACACCCATCCCGCGCCTGTGCTCGCTTTGACGAACAACGCCACCATGAGTCCGCCCATGGCAGGGCCGACAGCGCGCGCAAGATTGTTGCTAGCTGAAGCAAGCGAAACAGCATTCGGCAACTCTTCACGTGGCACCAGTTCGGGCACAATCGCCTGCCATGCTGGGCTGTTCATTGCAGAGCCTACGTTCATCAGGAACGTCAGTGACAACAGCGCCATGGGCCCGATCACACCAAGCAGCGCCAGCACCGCCATCAGAAACACGGCAACCATCTGCCATGCCTGCCAGAAGATCAGCAACCTGCGACGCTCAAAGATATCCGCCGTGGCACCTGCAAATAATCCAAGCATCAACACCGGCAAGCTGGCTGCGGTCTGCATGGATGCAATCAACAACGGCGACCCCGTCAACGCCGTCATCAACCACGTAGCCGCGGTGTCCTGCATCCACGTCCCCACATTGGACACGGTGGAAGCGATCCAACGATCACGGAACAGCGGTATCTTCAGTGGACCAAACCCGTTACTCTGTGCCACTCGCGGTGCTGCGGCAGCACCAGCTACGGCTGGTACGGGCGATTCTTCAACGGTGTCCTGGCTTGCTTCTGGATTCATGCTCTCTCTTTGCTAGATGCAGAATGATCGCTCAAGTGATGCAAGGCATGGTCTCCGCAAAAAACCACCAGTGTTCCATCATCAAGGGAAACGTGTGCAAAATCCACCAGACACACCGCCATCCATTGTCTGAGTGCCCACAGTCACTTGAGGTGTGGGCCCCTTGACGGGATTCACGATGACATAACGCGGCAGATTCTCGCCATCCGCGGGAATTGCCACGAAGCCTTTGCCTTGCTGTACATAAATCACGTCACGATGAGCAGGCATCGGCAATCGCACTTCAGCTTCGGGCGCGTGATCAAGTAGCACACGTACATGTACAAGCGGTCCCTGAGGCCGAGTCAGCAACATCGAATCACCGCCACCGCTGCCACCGCCGTACAGCAGAGTACCTGATACTCCAAGCTTCTTAAGAGCCGCAAGCTCGTCTGACGTGAATGGCTGCTCAGGCGGATCACCAACGATCAGCCCCGGAAGCCTGCCAAGAGAAATGCCCTGACCGCCGTGCACCACCTTGTAGCAAGTGACAGAGATCGGCTCCACATCAAATCCCTGCGTCCGCGCCAACGCATGCAATCGAATTGCATCCGCTTCGGTGTATGAGGTCGCATGACCATTCGCATACATGCGTGTAATTAACTGAGCCAACACCTCGCTTGCCTCACCGGAACCTGCTGCACTCGCCTTCTCTAGCCATTGCGCGGCATCTTCATACGAACGCACAATACCGAGCGGATTCGGCGACTGCGCTGCGGAGGCAGTGTCACGGCCACAGTCCGGTACATCGTGATTCGGCTCAAAGGTACATTGTCTAGGGATGAACTGTTCCCCCAGCATCAGCTGCGCTCCAAGGTTGCCAGCATCTGCCTGCTGCAGAATCACGCTGCGGAAGGTTGCGCTGTCGCCTGTGCGGGCATAGGTCATCAATGCGCTGGAAAGCGTCGCATCATGCTCCATCAGTTGGGTCAGTGAGAGTGCCGGCGGCTGGTATTCCTTCTCATGCGTGACCTGCTGCGCGTAAGCAAGCGTAGATAGAAGAAGAGTGAATGGAAGCAAGCGGAAGTATCGCGGCCTCATATCCAGCAATCGTACCTTCTTCGCAATAGACAAGTGAACAAAGCAAAAGGCCAGGCATTTGCCCGGCCTTTTGCAAATTGAGAACACGTTACTTCTTAGCCTTGCCCAGCGCCAATTCAATCAGCGCCTTCTCTTCCAGATCATGAGCCTTGGCCGAACCCGTAGCAGGTGTGGCCGCAGCCGAACGCGACACACGCAGCACACGACGATTACCCGCCGTACGCTTTAGCAGCGGATACGCATACGTCAGCGGTCCCATGTTTGCAGGCTCTTCCTGCACCCATACAACCTCCTCCGCACTGAGATACATCTCCAGCGCCTTGGCCAGCGCCTCTTCCGGCCAGGGATAAAGCTGTTCCACAAACACAATGGCAGTGGAGTAATCGCCCCGCTTGGCGCGCTCCACACGCAGGTTGTGGCCAATCTTGCCAGAGCAGACCAGGATGCGACGCGGATCCTTTGCCTCAGTATCCGCAAGCACCGTCTGGAACTTCTCTGCACCGAAATCCGCAATGGGCGACACCGCATCCGGATGACGCAACATCGACTTCGGCGTGAACACAATCAACGGCTTGCGATACTCGCTCATCGCCTGACGACGCAGCAGATGGAAGTACTGCGCAGCATTCGACGGCTGCGTCACATACATGTTGTCCGTTGCGCAAAGCTGCAGATAACGCTCAATGCGTGCCGACGAATGTTCCGGACCCTGGCCTTCATAGCCATGCGGCAAGAGCAGAACCACACCGCTCAGCAGGCCCCACTTCGCTTCGCCTGCAGCAATGAACTGGTCCATGATGATCTGCGCACCGTTGGCGAAATCGCCAAACTGCGCTTCCCACAGTACCAGTGCTTCGGGATAATCGCGTGCATAACCATACTCAAAACCAAGCACACCAGCTTCACTCAGCATTGAGTTGTACGCTTCAAACTGCCCTTGCTTGTCCGAGATGTGTTGCAGCGGCGACCATCGCTTCTCCGTCTCGGTATCGGTGAAGAAGCTATGGCGCTGGTTGAACGTGCCGCGCTGCGAATCCTGTCCGGAGAGACGCACAGGCGTTCCCTTCTCCAGCAGCGATGCATACGCCACAAGCTCTGCCGTGCCGTAATCAAACGGCTTGGCTCCATTGCCCATCTCTTCGCGCTGCTTCAGCAGAGCCTTGATCTTCGGATGGATGTTGAAGCCTTCTGGTGTCTTCAACAGAAGCTGAGTCAGCCGCGTGATTTCCTCCGCAAGCAGGCCCGTCTTCGTGGGCTCATCCGCAGGCAGATAACCACCCTTGTAGTTATCCCAATACTTCGGCAGCGACGACAGATGCGGCACATGCTGTGCCTGCTTGCCCTCTGCCTGGTCAGCAAGAAACTTTTCGCTGATCTGCTTGATCTCTGCCGTTGCATCCACGCCAATGCGCTCTGCATAGCTCTTGTAGAGCACCGGCGTTTCCTTGATCTTGGCGTAGCGACGCGGCTGCGTCACGGTAGGATCATCCACTTCAGAATGGCCGTGGCGACGATAGCCGATGAGATCGACAACAACATCGGAAGCAAACGTGGAACGATACTCTGCTGCAATCGCAGCCACACGCACCACAGCATCCGGATCTTCCGCATTCACATGGAAGATGGGAATTGGCAAACGCTTCGCCATATCAGTAGCAAACCGAGACGAGTTCGACTCCTGCGGCTCCGCAGTAAATCCAAGCAGATTGTTCACAACAATCTGAATCGTGCCGCCCACGGTGTAACCAGTGATCGTGGCAAGATCCAGCGTCTCTGCCCAGATGCCTTGTCCTGCAAACGCCGCATCACCGTGAATGATGATGGGCAGAACCTTCTTTACGCCGTCATCACCAATGCGAACTTCACGAGCACGCGCGCGGCCCATGATCACTGGATCAACCGCCTCAAGATGCGATGGGTTCGACGCCAGATGCAAGTCAATCGTCTTGCCCGTCGGCGAAGTGTATGTACCCGTTGCGCCCTGGTGATACTTCACATCACCGCCGCCCAGATGGCTGCGCGGATCAACATCTTCAAACTTGGTAAAGATATCGGCAGCGCTGCGGCCGACCGTGTTCACCATCACGTTCAAACGACCGCGATGATTCATCGCAAACAGACACAGATCAACACCAAGCTCAGACGACACCTCAAAGGTGCGATCGAGATACGGAATCAGCGCAGTCAGACCTTCCAGCGAAAATCGCTTCGTGCCCAGATAACGCTGCTGAATCGTCTGTTCGAAGAGGTCAGCCTTGATGAGCTGCGTCAGCGTCTTTGCCTGTTGCTGAGGCGTCTCAACGTACTTCTGCTCCATCTTCTTCTGGAGCCACTCGCGCTTCTCCGGTGATGCAATGTGCGAGAACTCAAGCGCGATGTTGCCGCAGTAATAACGGCGCGCCTCTTCTGCAATCGCGTCAGAGCCTTCCGGCAGATCAATCGGGAATGGTTCCTGGGGAAGATACTGCTTCAGGGGATCCAGTGTCGCCTGCAGATAGCCCCACCGACGGAAAATTTCAAATACTTCCGTCCTCAACTGCGGATTGCTGCTGTCCTGTTCCGGTGTTGCTACCCCTGCTGCCTGCTTACCGCTCGCCTTCGCCCTGGTTGCCATGCATCCTCGATTTCGTGCCTATAAGGATAGACCTTTCAAATGGCCGATGGGGAGGTGCCACTGTGCGGTTTACGGTATTAATGTTCGATATTCGCACGATAAAGTGGCGATCTGGGTTCCACGAAATTGGGGTGTGGGTCGATTCGTTGAATCAGCCCAGACACCCCAAAAACAATGTATTTACAGCCGTTATCTAGACGGAATCAGCGTGAAAACCATAGGTTTCGTACCGCGTGGTCAGCTTTCCATCTTTCACGGTGCAGACCGTAAAGCCTTCCGGCGTGCCCTCGTGAATACCCTTCCACCAGTTGCCAGAGACAGCGCCACCGGTGATGTAGGTAATGCCATTGAACTCAACACATTCATTCACGTGTGTATGCCCCTGCAACACGCCAATCACGTTGTGCTTTGCCAGCAGCGGCAGAATCTCATACGTGTTGGAAACAGACAGACTGTTGTGTGTGGGTGGCGTGGCAGGAGGAGCGGAGTACTGCGCATATGCCGTGATCAGCGGGATATGCGACACGATGATGACCGGTGTCGTTGCCGACACCTTTGCCAGATCAGTACGCAGCCACTGCAACTGAGCTTCATCAAGAAAGCCAAAGTAGGTCCGTTCCGGCGTGAAGCCGATGGAATCCAGAATGATGAAGTGAACGCCCTTGTGATCAAAGCTCTGATGGCGTGGGCCGATCTTGTCTTCAAAGTAGCTCTTGCCGTAGTTCGAATCCGTCAAGTCCAGACCACTCTTCGGAAAGAGTCCAATCACATCATGGTTGCCCATCGTGTGATAGACCTTCAGTCCTAACTGCTGTTCCGTCTCGCCATACAGATGAAACAACTCCTGCGAACGGGAGAGCGGTACAGCAAGTCCGTCGAAGATGTGATCGCCGCCCTGAATTGCAAAATCCGCATGTAGAGTGCGCGCCTTCTTGAACGCCATCGAGCAGCCTTCCGTCGCATGCAGTTCCGGCTGGATGTGCGTGTCCGTCACAAACAGAAAACTGAATTCCTCTGTTGCAGCAGGCGACATGGCAAACGAAGGCAAGGACGATGCGGCAACACCAGCCGCAGTAAGTGATAGAAAACGGCGACGATCAAGAATCGGCATGCACGGAGTTTATCCACTGCATATGAACTTCTTGAAAAGAAGGAACTCTTCGAGAGCTAAGTCGCTTCGCGTTTCGCCCTATGTCGATTCGCGCCGTGCCGTGCCAGCCAAGCCAACGGCATAATCCGGCGCGTCTCGCTTCGGGATTTTTGTCCATCTCACTCGTTATGCTTTTGCCTAGAATTTATTGGCATTTTTGCCGTTTGTTTACGGTATTTCCCCCCTTCCTTCCCTGCCCAAACTACACAACAGGCAACGAACAAAAAATCACAGATATTGCGCTGCCTGCGATTCCCCCTTTTGAGGCTTAAGTCTTAATGCGATCTCATCCGTTTTTTCGGAGCCCCGTTCTTTACGCTTCTCTTGTTCCTCTTTTTTCAATTGCAGCGCTCGCTCAAGGTGGCAGTGCAGTCCTGAGCGGCACAGTCACCGATGCAAGTGGTGCAGCCGTTCCTAACGCACATGTAACCGCCACCAACGTGGACACCAATCTGGTGTTGAACACTGATTCCAACAACTCTGGTCTCTATCGCTTCCCCACCATTCCTCCGGGACGTTACGTCATCTCTTCGAACGTGAAGGGCTTCCAGAAATTCCAGCAGACAGGCGTTGTGCTGACCGTCAGCCAACAAGCCACGATCGACATTGGTCTACATGTAGGCAGCGAATCAGAGACCGTGAATGTAACAGCTGGCGCGCCGCTGATGAACACCACCAACGCTGAAGTCAGCAACACAGTTGGTGAACATGCTATCCGCGAACTACCATTGAATGGCCGCGATCCTTCAAGCCTTGTATTGCTGTCACCCGGTACAGTGAACGTGTTGAACACAGGCGCAGGCACGCTGCAAGGTGAGACCACATTCCCGAATGAAAGCGGTGCATCCGCAGGCGGCGGTCGCCAGGGCAGCACGCTCTATCTTCTCGATGGTGTTCCGAACATGGACACCTACATGTCGCTCTCTGCACCTACGCCGAATGCCGATGCCACCAGTGAGTTTCGCGTCATCTCCAACAACTTCGACGCGCACTATGGCTTTTCTCCGGGCGCTGTCGTTTCGATCGACACGAAGAGTGGCACCAATGCACTCCATGGCGGCGCTTTCGAGTTCCTGCGTAACAACGCGTTGAACTCCGCGGACTACTTCTCAAAGCAGGTTGACTCGCTGAAGCGTAATCAGTTCGGCGGTTTCCTCGGCGGTCCTGTCATCAAGGATCGTCTCTTCTTCTTTGGCAACTACCAAGGCACACGCCAGTCCACAACATCAACCGCGAACAGCACGAACACTCCCACAGCGGCGATGTTGAATGGCGACTTCTCCGCGTATCCCAAAGCGCTGACCGGCGGCTTCGTTAACAACCGCATTGATCCTTCCCTGTTCAATCCTGCGGCAGTGCAGATCGCGAAGACCGCACTGCCATTGGGCCAGGATGCGGCCAGTGGTCTGGTGTACTACACCGTGCCCAAGACTATTGAGACATACAACGAAGGCACAGGCCGCATTGACTACACGCCGAACGACAAGCATCGCCTGACGCTACGTAGCTTCATTCAGTACTACAACCGCAGCGAAGCCGCTACGCCCGGTAACATCCTTGCACTGAACACGGGCAAGCAAGGTAAGTTCTTCAACGAAGTGTTGAACCACACATGGACAGTCAGCCCGAGCCTCATCAACGCATTGTCGTTGTTCTGGAACCAGGAGCATGTTTACAACGTGGGTCAACCGCTCAACAGCAGTGGTTCTCCGTTCTGCTTGTCGCGCTACATCAACGTGAGTGAACCCGCAGGCACCTGCTATAGCGAAGGCCTGAACGCCAGCGGCGGCTTCAGCTTGCAGTACTCCGAGTACACAGGCGAGATGCGTCGTTCATGGGGCTTCTCTGACTTCATCACAAAGATCGTTGGCAATCACACCATAACCGCAGGCGTGGATCTGTGGCATCAGCGTGCACGCGAGCTGACGTACTATCCCGCTGCACCGATTATCAGTTTCAATGGCTATTCCACTGGCTTCGGCCTTGCGGACTTCCTGTTAGGTCGCGTCAGCACATACACGCAGGGTGCGGGCGAAATTGCCGATGTCAGTGGCAACCTGCTCGGAGCTTACGCTCAGGATCAGTTCAAGCTGCGCTCTAACATCACCGTCACTGCAGGTCTTCGTTGGGATCCAAATCTTGCTCCGCAATCAAAGGATGGGCGCGGCGCGGTGTGGAATCCCGGACAACAAAGCACCGTCTTCCCGAACGCCCCTAAGGGCCTCGTCTTCCCCGGCGACAACGGCGTAAGCGCTGGACTGGCACCGAACACCTACGGCTACTTTGAACCACGCCTCGCCGTAGCGTGGCAGGTGCATCCCAAGACCACCTTCCGTGCAGGCTTTGGTCTGTTCACTGCACCGCTGCCGTACTCTTCGTACAACCACGTTGCAGACGTCACTCCGTTCAGCCCCACGTACACGCTGAATGAAACTGCATCCACACCCATCAATTTCTCCAACCCATGGGCGAACTTCGCAGGCACAGGCGGCGTAAGTCCCTTCCCACCGTTTGTATATTCGGGCGGCACACCTCCCAGTAACTCCACCTTCGCTTCACCAACGTCTGTACCGGCCGCATTCACGCCCAAGTTCAAACTTGGCATGACGCAAAGCTGGAACGCATCGGTGGAACAGCAATTGGGCAACGACGTAGTGCTGCACCTTGCTTACGTTGGCAGTCAGAGCTATCACCAGTCGTTGATTCTGGATGAGAACCCCGGCCAAACCGCAGCTGCAGTGCGTGGCGTTCGCGCCATGTCTGACTTCGGCCAGATCCTCACAATCCAGTCGATTGGCACGGCCAGCTATAACTCGTTGCAGGTGCAGATTGAAAAGCGGTTTTCGCATAACTTCCAGGCGCAGTCCAGCTTCACCTGGTCCCGTAACCTCGACATTGCATCCAGCGGCAATGCATCGTTTACCAGCAGCATTGCGAACCCGTATAACGTCCGCTACAACCGCGGTATCTCTGACCTGAACGTGCCGCTTGTGTCCGTCACGAATCTTGTCTACACAACACCCGCGTTGAATGGCTGGAACAGCATCGCACGTGGCGTACTTGGCGAGTGGGAAATCAGCGCCATCTACACCATGCAGTCGGGTAGCCCTTTCGGCATCTCCGGCGGAAGCGGAAACAACTCAGGTGCAAATGAGAATGGCGACCGCGCAGACAGCGTGTTCGGCATTCCCGTCCAGACGCATCAGGGTAGCAAGGAACAGTGGCTGAATCAGTACTTCACTACGGCAGCCTTCACCACAAACGCTCCGGGCACATTCGGTAACACCGGCCGCAACATCCTCAAGGGACCCGGCGTGAACTACAGCGATGCAGCTCTCATGAAGAACTGGACTGCACGCGACCGCTACCATCTGCAATTCCGCTGGGAGCTGTTCAACGCCTTCAACCACACCAACTTCGCAACCCCCAACAACAATCCCACCAGCGGAACTTATGGGCAGATCACCGCAACCAGTTCCGGAGTACGTCCGCGTGTGATGCAAGCCGGACTGAAACTCACCTTCTAACCAACACGACAACTCAGGGCCGCCGCCAATAAAGCGGCGGCCTTTTTCTGTAGAAGCCTCGGAAGCCGACATACAGAGACACTTCATTGCAGAAATTTGAGATTCAAGCAATGATTCTGCGGAACAAATCGGAAAAGAGGAAGAGCCGGATCGATATAACAGTTTCGAATCGAATGCGTGTTGATTAGATTAGGAACATGCAGGCTTTCCGGTACCTCGGCAGGGTAGTAGCGGCAACAGTCATCTTGTTTTGCACTGCGCTGACACAGAGCTGCGGGTCGGGCATAGTGCAGCGGACAAGCACCGGAAATGGCTCTACGACAGTGACCACAAGTCCAATGTGGGTCGGTGCGTGGGGGGCATCAATGACCAATGCTGCCGCAGTATCAGACAATTCTGGCAACGAGCGCAGCTACCGGTTTCTTGTGACATCCACCATTGACGGCACACAGGCACGCGTGAAGTTTTCCAACGTGTATGGACTGACGCCGGTAACACTAGGCGCGGTGCGGCTTTCGTGGGGTAAAGACGGTTCACCTACGATCGACCCGATGCATGATGTGGGGCTGACGTTCAATGGAAACAAGAGCGTAGTGTTGGCTCCAGGATCAACGGTGACCTCTGACTCAGCAGACTTCTCATTCGGCCTGGGCCAAGTGCTAGCTGTTTCGGTCTACTTGAAGGGTAATTTCGACAGGGTTAGCCGACACGATTCCTACTTCGTAACGAATTATTCAACCGCGGATGGCGCGGGTGATACAACCTCTGATGCAGCGGGATCGGCCTTTAGCACTCCCGTTCCAGACTGGCTCCTGGTGAACGAGATTGACGTGTATGGCCAATACCAAGGCACCCTGGCCATGTTCGGAAGTTCTACGACGGATGGTCTTAAGAGCGACTACAGTTCAGACAAGGTATACCCGATTCCCAATTCGCCGATTAGTACACAACACGCGGACCGTGTCTCTGACTGGATGGCGCGTCGGCTAGCCGCAGCCGGTTACCGCATTGGCGTGCTGAACGCGGGAATTCCAGGTGATCCCATCACTGACGTAGGGTCCGTACCAACGCCCAATCAACGGTTTGCACAAGACATCCTTACGCTTCCAAATCTTCTAGGAATTGTGAGCTATTTTGGATCGATTGATCTACGTTCCGCCTCCTGCACGAACGCAGCGGACATGGAAGCAGCGACACAGCAACTCGTTGCCAAGTCCGCAATGGCGAAGCTACCTATTGTGCTGACAACACTGCCGCCAACTGGGTTGTGCTCCAACCCGGCATCACCGAATTACGGGCCTTTACCCAGCCCAAGTGATCCATATGCCGGTGGCCTGAGTCCCGGACCAGCGAATGGTTCCGAAGTCCAAAGGGCAGCATTCAATCAATGGTTGCGAACGACGGGAGCAACTTTACCCGGTGTTGTAAGCATTGCGGATTACGATCTGGCTCTGCGTGATCCACAACACATCAGCTTTATGATGCCCCAGTACAACAGTGGCGATAACTTCCACATGAACGGCACTGGGTACGGAGCTGAGGCAAACAGTATCTCGCTTGGATTCCTTCCACGTTAGCCCTCTAATCAAAACAGGATGGCGCTAAATATCACACCCCTCGAAGTGAAACCTTTAAAGAATCCTGCCGGTCTCCCGTTACATGCGAGTCCTCGGTTTAGCCTCACGTCATCCATGGATACGACGCGTTTGCTGCATCTTACTGTTCCCTCTCCCATTGCTCGGGTTAAATGGTTGCACTAATGTTGTGACGGTGATCCCTCAGGTTGTTTCTGCGGGACCGACACCACAGACCATGTGGGTAGCGGTCTGGACCGCCAACGCGCAAAATGCCACCTCCAGTTCGCAGGACCCTGGTGGTTCAGAGCAAAGCTTTCGTTTCATCGTGTTGCCAACTACCGATGCAACGCAGGAAAGAGTGCACTTTTCTAATAGGCTGGGGACAACATCAGTAACAATTGGCGCGGCCCGCCTTGCAGTTGCGGTAGATGTTGGTCCCGCCATCGACCCGAAGCGCGATGCGGCTCTTACATTTTCCGGTGCAACATCCATCACACTAGCACCAGGACAAGAGATCGTCTCTGACCCAGTCAATGTTTCTTACAACTTCGGCGAGAAATTGGCTGTCAGCATGTATATGAAAGGCTCATTCCCATCGCTAACAGAACATGCATCGGATGTGCAGTTCAACTTCCAGAATGCTTCCGGTGCAGGCAATGCGACATCCGATACAAGCGGTGCTTCCATGGGTACTGTAATGACAGACTGGCTGCTACTGAGTGGCATCGACGCATACGGTTCCTACCAAGGATCGGTAGCCATCTTCGGTAGTTCTTCCGTGGATGGACACGCATCGAACTATGGCAACAGCAATAGCTATCCGACAGCAAACGTTGCCATCACTTCGCAGGACAATGATCGCCCTTCTGACTGGCTTGCCCGGCAGATGCGTGCTGCAGGCTATCGCGTAGGTGTCTCCAATGCGGGTTTACTTGGTAATGCCGCAGCCGGCACTGGAGGCGGCGTTGATCGCATGCAGCACGATGTGCTTGGCGTAATCAATCTCAAAACGGTGATCATTTACTTTGGAGGTATCGATCTGCGTGGAAATTGCGTGCAGGCTACGGATGTCGAAAGTTCCCTGAGCAACATGGTTCAACAAGCGAATGCAGCTGGCATTAGAGTGATTCTGGCGACGATCCCTCCCTCAGAGTATTGCACTACGACTCCCGGACTTGTACCGACAACTGAGCAACCCTATCTTGGTGATCTCATTCCTGGGCCTGAAAATCCCGGATCAACACAGCGTAGAGCGGTAAACGACTGGATTCGAAGCACTGCGGTAAGCTTGCCAGGAGTCGTTGGCGTCGCGGACTTCGACAAGGCATTGGCCGATCCGAATCATCCAGATTTCATGATCCCCAACCTGAATTCTGGGGATAACTTCCACCCGAACGGAGTTGGGTATGGCGTGCAGTCTTCGTCCATCCCGCTTGACAAGATACTCGGGCAGTAAATGAAAGGCCGGGCATGAAGCCCGGCCTTTTAATAGCTTATTGAGACTGCTTAGCGATCCTTCGAAGCTGCGATCTTCTCTTCTGCCACGCGAATCTCTGCACGGGCGTAATCGTATTTCGCGGCATCGTCGCCTGCCTGCGCCCAATCCTTCTCTGCATCAGCCAGTTCCTGCTGCGCCTTGGCTCCATCGATCTCTTCCGGCTTCAGCGCCGTCTCTGCGAGAACGGTCACGCGCTCCGGAAGCACTTCAACAAAACCCCAGGCCACGAAGAACTTTGCATTGCCGGAGTTGCCGCCGTGCAACTTCACTTCGCCCGCGCCCAGTTCTGCGAGCAGCGGTGCAGCGCCATACAGCGCTTCAATGTAGCCCGACAGAGCCGGAAGCTCAATCGCGTCAGCCGTAGTGTCAATCAGAACGCGGTCCGGCGTAACGATGCGGACTGCGAGCTGGCCGGAATGTGTGGTTGCGTCTGCCATGTGTTCCTGTTCGTTCTCAGTTGTCAGCGATCAGTTGCCAGTCCTTCTCAGAACTGGCAACTGTTACCGAAACTTCTCTTACGCGTTTGCCTTCATCTTGGCTGCTGCTTCCAGCACTTCCTCGATGCCGCCCTTCATGTAGAAGGCCTGTTCCGGCACGCTGTCATGCTTGCCTTCGATGATCTCCTTGAAGGAGCGCACCGTGTCAGCGACCTTGACGTACTTACCAGGGTTGCCGGTGAACACTTCCGCAACGTGGAACGGCTGCGACAGGAACTTCTGCACCTTACGTGCACGGGCAACGGTGATCTTGTCGTCTTCCGAAAGTTCGTCGATACCCAGGATGGCGATGATGTCCTGCAGATCCTTGTAACGCTGCAGAATTCCCTTCACCTGCTGAGCCACTGCGTAGTGCTCTTCACCCACAACACGCGGGGTGAGAATACGCGATGTGGAAGCCAGCGGATCGACGGCCGGATAGATACCGATTTCCGTCAGCGCACGGTTCAACACGGTGGTCGCATCCAAGTGGGCAAAGGTCGTCGCCGGAGCGGGATCGGTCAAATCGTCAGCGGGCACATAGATAGCCTGCACGGACGTAACAGAACCCTTCTTCGTGGACGTGATGCGCTCCTGAAGCTGACCCATCTCGCTGGCCAGGTTCGGCTGGTAACCCACAGCAGAAGGCATACGGCCCAACAACGTGGAAACCTCAGAACCCGCCTGCGTGAAGCGGAAGATGTTGTCGATGAACAACAGCACGTCCGAGCCTTCTTCATCACGGAAGTGTTCCGCAATGGTCAGACCGGTCAGCGCCACGCGCAGACGCGCACCCGGCGGCTCGGTCATCTGGCCGTAGATCAACGCGGCCTTGCTCTTGCGCCAGTCGGTAGGGTCGATAACGCCGGACTCTTGGAATTCCATCCACAGATCGTTGCCTTCGCGTGTACGCTCACCCACGCCAGCAAACACGGAGAAACCACCGTGCTGCATCGCAACGTTGTTGATCAGCTCCTGAATCAGAACCGTCTTGCCCACACCAGCGCCGCCGAAGAGACCGATCTTACCGCCCTTCAAGAACGGCTGGATCAGGTCGACGACCTTGATGCCCGTCTCGAACATCTCTTCGCCCGTTGCCTGCTCATCAAACGCAGGTGCCTGGCGGTGAATGGGCTTGCGAACCTCTGTCTGCACGGGGCCAAGCTGATCCACGGGCTCGCCGATCACGTTGAGCACGCGGCCCAGCGTCTCGCGGCCCACAGGCACCATGATGGGTGCACCGGTGTCCACAGCCTTCATGCCGCGGACCATGCCTTCGGTCGCTTCCATAGCAACCGTACGCACACGGCCCTCGCCCAAGTGCTGCTGCACTTCCACGATCACCGAAAGCGGCGTGGGGATATCAAAGCCTTCCGACGTGATGCGCAGCGCCTGATAGATAGGCGGCATGTGCTTCTCGTCGAACTGGATATCAACGGCCGGGCCGCTGATCTGGATTACTCTGCCGATGTTCTCTGCCATAAGTCTCTCTTTTAGAGGCGCAGCCTAAATGGCCGACGCTCCTGAAACGATCTCGATAATTTCCTTGGTGATAGCTGCCTGACGTACGCGGTTCATGGTCAGTGTCAGCGAATCAATCATGTCGCTGGCGTTGCTGCTTGCAGCGTCCATGGCCGTCATACGTGCGGCATGTTCGCTGGCGCTGGATTCCAGCAGCGCATGGTAAATCTGCGTGGTCACGTAGCGCGGCAGCAAGTGCTTGAACAACTTTGCCGGCTCCTGGTCGTAGATGTAATCCACGTCTGCCGTGCCAAACTTCTTTGCCTCGCGGTCAAGCTCCGTCTCTTCCGGCTCGTTGATAGAAACGCCCGAGGAAGAAGCTGCGCGAGCAGATGCTTCCTTCAACTCCTCCGACATCTCTTCCGCGGCGGTGATTTCCGGCGAACCCAGCTTACGAATCGGGAGTAGCTTCTCAACAACCACGCGCTGTGCGATAACGCTCTTGAACTCGTTGTAGACGATGTAGACCGAATCGATCTCGCCGCGCTCGTAACGATCAATGATCGAGTGGGCAGCCTTGTCCACTTCCGTAAAGTTCAGCTTCGCCAGCAGGAAGCCAAGATCCTTGGTGATCTCAACCGGCACCTTGCGTTCGCGAATATCTTCAATGTGGTGCGAGATGCCGATGGGCTCATCATGCTCTTCATCGACGTGCTTCCACACGGCTTCCGGATACTTACGCTTGAACAGATCGCGCGACTTGCGACCGACCGTCTCAATGTCGATGTTCTGCTCACCCGGACGCGGATCGTCTTCCGTCACCTGCTTCGGTTCACGGCGATAGTCGATGAACTTCTGCGCGGCCTTGCCGATGTTGGAGTTGAATGCGCCTGCGAAGCCCTTGTCGCCTGCGACAACCAGCAGCAGCACATTCTTCTCTTCACGCTCGACCAGCAGCGGATGCATCACATCGCCGTTGCCTTCGTCACCGTAAAGAGCAGCGCGGCGCACCAGCGATTGCAGTACGTTAGCCAGCATCTGCGCATAAGGACGCGCCTGCAGTGCACGCTCCTGCGCACGACGCAGCTTCGCCGCCGAGACCATCTTCATGGCCTTGGTGATCTGCCGCGTGTTTTTCACGGAGCGAATGCGCCGCTTTAGATCCAGTACGTTTGCCATTCGTTTAGTACTTTTCCGAAACCTTGCGAATCTCTTCCTGCCAGCGGCGTTCCTGCTCACCCACGGAAACGCGTGCCTCGATTTCCTGCTGCTCCGCCTGCACCCGGCCCAGATCGTGCGAATGAATATCAAGCCGGTTGTGCATCTGTTTCATCCGGCGTGTCTGCATCCAGTGGGACCATGTCAGAAACGCCACATTAAGAACTGCGAAAACAACTACGAGAACTACGACCGAGGTCGTCATGGGAATAACCTTTGGCTGGGCCGGGCAGAGAGCGTCAGCTCCCCGTCCGGCGATTCCTGTTATGCCGTCGCCAGGGCGGCCTTGTTGTCCTTATGAGCGGCCTTGAACGTGGCCTTGTAATCATTGATCGCGTTGGTCAGATTCTTGGTGATCTCGTCATCCAGAGCCTTCTTGCTCATGATGGCGTCCAGAATCGACTGGCCGGTGGTCTTCATGTACTCGTGGAAGCCTGCTTCGAACGCCTGAACCTGCTTCACTTCGATATCGTCCAGCAAGCCCTTGGTGCCTGCGAACACGATCGAAACCTGCTGTGCAGCGGTCAACGGCTGGAACTGGGGCTGCTTCAGAATCTCAACCAGGCGCGAACCACGGTTCAGCTGCTTCTGCGTTGCAGGATCCAGGTCCGAACCGAACTGCGCGAACGCAGCAAGCTCACGGTACTGAGCCAGATCCAGCTTCAGCGTAGCGCCAACCTGCTTGGTGGCCTTCATGGCGGCAGCAAAACCTACACGCGATACCGACAGACCTACGTTCACAGCCGGACGAATACCAGAGTTGAACAGATCGGTTTCTACGAAGATCTGACCGTCGGTGATCGAAATCACGTTGGTCGGAATGTACGCGGATACGTCGCCAGCCTGCGTTTCGATGATCGGCAGAGCCGTCAACGAACCGCCGCCCAGTTTGTCCGAAACCTTCGACGAACGCTCGAGCAGACGCGAGTGGAGATAGAACACGTCGCCCGGGTATGCTTCGCGGCCCGGCGGACGGCGCAGCAGCAGCGAGATTTCGCGGTATGCCGCAGCGTGCTTCGACAAATCGTCGTAAATGATCAGAGCGTGCTTGCCGTTGTCGCGAAAGTACTCGCCCATCGCGGTCGCAGCATAGGGAGCCAGGTACGACATCGGTGCGGGCTCAGAAGCCGTCGCAGCAACAACAATCGTGTACGCCATGGCGCCGTACTGTTCCAGGGTCTGAACGACCTGTGCCACCGACGAACGCTTCTGACCCACTGCGCAATAGATGCAGATGAGGTCGTTCTTCGCGGAGTTCAGAATCGTGTCCAGAGCAATGGCAGTCTTGCCCGTCTGACGATCGCCGATAAGCAGCTCACGCTGGCCACGGCCGATCGGAATCATGGTGTCGATGGCCTTAATGCCGGTCGCCATCGGCTCGGTTACGGACTTACGGTCAATAACACCGGGAGCCAAACGCTCAACAGGCAGCGTATACGGCGTGTCGATGGGGCCCTTGTCGTCGATCGGCTGACCAAGCGCATTCACCACGCGGCCAATCATGGCATCGCCCACGGGCACGCTCATGATCTTGCCGGTGCGCTTGACCGTGTCGCCTTCCTTGATCTCCGTGAAGTCGCCGAGAAGCACAGCGCCAACCTGGTCTTCATCCAGGTTCATAGCCAGGCCACTAATGCCCTTGGGGAACTCAATGAGTTCGCCGGCCATAACCTTATCCAGGCCGTGGATGCGTGCGATACCGTCACCCAGCGAGATGATCGTGCCGACTTCATCGACTGCAATCTTCTGTTCGTAGTTCTCGATCTGCTGACGAAGCAGTTCTGTAATCTCGTCTGCCTTGAGCTGTGCCATGTGTCTCTTTCGTCTCCTGCGCCCGTGCAACTTTCGATTGCCCTGGCGCGATACAAACTTGTTTACTGCAAAACTTTTCTTAAGCGCCTGCCAGGTGCCGCTTCAACTGCTGCAACTGTCCGCGAACCGAGCCATCGTACACCTGCGAACCAAGCTTAATCACGGCTCCGCCCAGCAACGATGCGTCCTGTGTCCACGTGACGCGAACCCGGCTGCCTGCCAGCGCTCCCGCCTTGCTACCCAGCAACTGCTTCTCGTCTTCCGAGAGATGCTTTGCCGTAACAATCTCTGCTTCCGCAATGCCGTTTGCCTGATCAGCCAACGTGCTGAATTCAGCAGCGATGTCCTTCAACGATTCCAGACGACCGTGATCCATCAGGACAGCAACAAAGTTCCGAACAGTCTTATCCAGACCCACGCGGTTTGAAACCGCATCCAGAACCTTGACCTTGTCCTTGTGATCCAGAGCCGGATTCAGCAGGAATTCGCGAAGTTCGCGGCTGCCGTCCAGCGTAGCGGCAAAGTCAGCAACCTGCTGACGGACGCTATCAATGTTCAGATTCTGCGCAGCAGCAACCTGCTGAAATGCACGTGCGTAACGAAGTTCGAAGGCGGCCATTAGTTGCGGCTCCCTTCTGCGCCCGGCTTAACCGAGGACAGCTTTCCTGCGAACGATTCGATCAGGATGCGGTCATCTTCCGGCGTAATGTTCAACTGCGAAGCGGCACGGTCCACAGCAATCTCTGCGGCATAGGCGCGCAGGTCGCGGGTAGCAGCAGCCGAAGCAGCAGCAATTTCCTGTTCTGCGGCTTCCAGAATGCGCTTCTTCTCTTCTTCAGCCTGCGCGTGAATGCGAACTTCTTCTTCCGCTGCGGCCTTTTCGTTCTCACTGCGGAGCGCCGCGATCTCGCTATCCAGCTTCGACAAACGACCCTCGACAGCAGACAGGCGAGCCTTCGCCTCTTCCGTGGCTACGCGGGCTTCCACAATGTTCTTCTGGATGCCTTCGGTACGCGCACGGAATGCCTTCGGCAGAGCCTTCACCAGGCCAAAACCTACAGCGGCCAGCAGAATGATGGCGTTGAACCACTCAAATACCGCGGAAGCCGTTCCCGGCTCCATGCCCAGCATATGGCCCAACTTGATGACGGACGGAGACTTACGGAAAGCCTCTTCGCCACCCTCAGCTTCTTTACGCTCCGGGTTGTTCTTCTCAGGAACGGCCTCGGGCTCCAGCTTCTGGCCAGAAGCCAGCGAAGGAGATGCAGGTGCAGGCGCAGGTTCCTGAGCGTGAACAGCAGGCGCAGCCAGCGTGACCGCCAGCAGAGCTGCAAATACGAATTTCATACGGAAAATCTTCAACGGGCCACTCCCGCGCGATGCGGCAGGATAGCTGCCATCACGCTCTGCGACAGGGCGGCTGCCTGCGTCTCAATCTGTGCCTTTGCTTCGGCTCCGGAACGCTCCACAGCCTCACGCGCAACACCGATGCGATGCTGTGCCGCAGTGCGAGCCTCTGCCAGCGCCTTATCGCGCGCATCGGAAGCTGCCTTCTGGCGAGCGGCGCGGGCATTGAAGATTTCGCTGCGGGCATCGCGAAGACGGGTTTCGTACTCCGTCGTCTTTGCTTCCGCTGCGGCAATCGCTGCCTTTGCGTCATCCATGGCCCCGCCGGTACGGCCATGGCGATCCGCCAGCACCTTTTCCATGGGCTTGCGGACAAGCACCTGGTAGGCAGCCAGTAGGATCAGGAAGAAGATGGCGGTCGGCACGGAGCCGAGCACAAGATCGCCAAGTTGGTTCAGAATCTCTTGCATGAAGGACCGTGGGCCGTGTCCTAAAGGGAGCTCCCGACTCTCGTTCAAGCGCCCGGAGAGGGCACCTTGGCGGAGCAAAGGGGACAACGGCAACCCCTTTGTTATACCAATCCCGGACCGTTTCGGTCAATGAATCGGGGCGGTATGCGGACCTTCGGCGAAGGGGTTTTCCTGTGGATTTCACGGCACTTTCACTTCAGCCGAACGCTTACGGTAGCCTGAATGATGGCATGACTGAAACTCCTGGAAAACGTATTGTCATCGCGTCATTTGGATCGCTGGGCGATCTTCACCCATTTCTGGCGCTGGCACAGGAGCTTCGCAGTCGCGGGCACCATCCCGTCATAGCCACGGCTCCCTTCTACAGCGAGCGCATTCAAGCCCTCGGATTTGAGTTTGAGCCGCTGGGGCCTCCGGTCTCCCCTCAAGACCCCCAACTGATACACCGCCTCATGCGCACCGTGCGCGGCCCGGAATATCTCTTCCGAAAAATGTTCTTGCCGCATGTTCCAGAGATGTATGCGGAACTCGAACGCATCTGTTCCGGAGCGGACCTTCTCATCGCAGGTGAAATGGTCCTCCCCGCCCCCATCCTCGCGGAGAAGACCGGCATACCGTTTGTTTCCGTTCTGCTCTCCCCCATCAGCTTTCTCTCTCCATACGATCCCTCTGTGTTGCCAGCACTCCCGTTCCTCACTCTCACCCATGGTTGGCCATTGGTGTTTCAGAAAGCTCTCGTGAAGATGCCGGCGCTCGCATTCCGTCGCTGGAGTACTCCGCTACGAAATTTTCGTAAGAGCCTTGGACTGCCGGATGATCCAGAAGCCCTGCGCACCGGCAAGCTGAAAGCAAACCTGGTGCTGGCCATGTTCTCGCCGCAGTTTGCGAAGCCACAGCCAGATTGGCCTGCGCACACAGTGCAAACCGGATTCGCGCATTACGAACAGGAATCACAACCGGAACACGATGGAGTGCAGGAACGCATTGATGACTTCCTGAACGCAGGCACACCGCCCATCGTCTTCACACTCGGTTCTGCGGCAGTACACGCGCCCGGTGACTTCTTCTGGATGAGCGCTCGCGCTGCGCATCGTCTCAAGATGCGTGCCATCCTCGTCGGCGACCCACGCGGGTTGAGCTCGCCAAACATCCTCACGGTGCCTTACGCGGACTACAGCAAGCTGTTCCCGCGCGCCGCCATCATCGTGCATCAGGGCGGCATCGGCACCACCGCAGAAGCCCTGCGATCCGGACGACCACAGGTCGTGGTGCCCTTCAACTTCGATCAGCCCGACAACGCCGCACGCGTCGTGCGATTAGGCGTGGGCCTCAAGCATGATCGCAGAATGTGGAAAGACCGGCAGGCGCATTACTCGCTGATACGCCTGATACGCGACAACAGCTTCGCAGAACGCGCCGCACAGATAGGTGAATTGATTCGCAAGGAAGACGGCACAACCACAGCTGTGAATGCAGTAGAGCATTTGCTGGCAGCGCGCTAAACATTCAGTCCTCCTGCTCAAGAAGAACAGGAGGACTGAATCGACAAGTTAGTTAATGTAACTAAACCTTCGCGAACATCTCTTCACGAGGATCTTCCGGATTCAGCTTGGCAAGCTCACGAAGAATCTCCTTCGACCGCTCATCCTGAATCTTCGGCACAACGATCTGCACTTCCACAATCTGATCGCCACGCACACCATCCTGCGAAGCCGATGGCACACCCTTCTCACGCAGACGCAGCTTCTGCCCTGTCTGCGTTCCCGGTGGAATCTTCAACTGCGTGCGGCCGTCAATCGTGGGTACATCAATCTTCGTGCCCAGAGCCGCTTCAAACGCCATCACAGGCACTGTCATGCGGATGTCATCGCCAGCGCGTGTGAATACCGGATGCGGCCCGGATTTGATGATGAGATACAAATCACCAGCAGGCGCGCCTTCCGTTCCCGCATTGCCCTTGCCTGCAAGACGAATACGCTGACCATCGCGTGTGCCTGGCTTGATGCGGAACTCCAGCGTCTGACGCTTTGTGATCGTGCCTGCACCATGGCATGTGCCGCAGTCCGCTTGTAGGCGGCCCGTACCGTCGCAACGTGGGCATGCCACGTTGAACTTCATACGGCCCTGCATCTGCGTAATCTGACCGCTGCCGTTGCACTGCGGACACGTCTGCGGAGCACCAATGGTGCCGGTTCCCTTGCACGTGCCGCACTGCTCCTGCCGCGAGATTTCGATCTTCGTAGTGCCGCCACGAATGGCCGTCCAGAAGTCCACTTCTACCTGGTACTCCAGATCCGTTCCCGGACGCGGACCACGCGCAGCTTGTGTCTGTTGACGTCCGCCACCACCATTGAACATGCTGCCAAAGATATCGCGGAACGAACCACCAAACCCGCCACTGGAGCTCTGCTGCGCTGGGCCGCCTGAGAAGTCGAATCCACCAAAATCAAACGGCACGCCGCCACCTGCGTGACCTCCGGCATGCGGATGTCCGCCAGTATAGCCACCGCGCGCTGCTGCCTCTGCCGCCGCCGGATCAATGTTGTCAGAGTAGAAGCCAAGCTGATCGTAGATCTTGCGCTTCTTCTCGTCGCTCAGGACGTCATTCGCTTCTGAGATTTCCTTGAACTTCTCTTCGGACTTCTTGTCGCCGGGGTTGACGTCAGGGTGATACTTACGCGCGAGTTTGCGGAAGGCCTTACGGATCTCATCCGTAGTGGCCGTCTTCTTCACGCCGAGTGCGCCGTAATAGTCCTTGCTCTGAGTGGGTGCCATTTGTCTTCTTGCTACCAGATTAGATGAGTGAAAGTCACTCAGCGGCGTTGCCGTGTCTTATACAGCAACAAAAAATCATTTCACACGTTGCGAACGCAGGCTTACTCCCGGCTTCAGAGCCGATGCTGTCTGCTCTTTCGTGGTGTGCTGATCCTTCGGACACCAATACAGCGTACGACCTGCCACGTCCTTACGCAGAATGGTCTCGCCACACACAAAACATGGCTTACCGTGCCGACGATAAACGTAATGCTCCTCGCCACGCAGCGCAGGCTCCTGCTTCGATGGCCGATCGCTCTTCTTCGTACACACGATACGCCGATCCACCATGCCCGCCTTCATCAGGACAGCGGCATCTTTCCAGATGGCCTTCAGCGTCTTCGTATCCATCGCATCACCCGGCGTGAACGGGTTCACACGATGCCGAAAGAGCAGTTCCGCGCGATAGATATTTCCAATGCCGGAGATCATCTCCTGATCCATCAGAAGCTCGGCAATGCTCGTCTTCTTGGCGAGGATCGCATCGATAGCGCGTGACGGCTCATCATGCCCACCGGGCTCATGCGCCAACGGATCAGGACCCAGTCGATTGAGCAACGCCTGCCACTTATCAGAGTCGTAGATGGAACAATCTGTAGGTCCACGCAACTCCCACCAGTCGACATCTTCCGCAGGAAACGGCTGCGTTCCATCATCCTTAGACGGCGGCCCGTTATACGGCCCTGTGAGCGCATGTGCATTGCCCTTCACACTACGCGACACCTTGCCCGAACCAGCACGCTGCATCACCGCACGCAGTGTTCCCTTCGGCTCTACCAAAGGACCAAGGCCTTCTGTGAAATCACCAAAGCGACCAAGATGGATGTGCAGATAAAGCCCGTTGGCAAACTCATAGCCCAGATGCTTGCCCACCGCATGCACCTGCACCATCTTCTTGCCGTCCACCAGGTGAGCATCCCTGAAGCGATGATTCGGCCCCGGCAACACATTTACCTTGCGCCCAGCAAAGGCCGCATTATGCCGAGCAGCCCAGCGATGTATCTCATTGCCTTCTGGCATAGGTCACGCTCTCCAGTGTCATGGATGCAGAACAGGCAGACGACGGTCCAGTCCCATCATGCGAACACAACCGATGCTAGCAGCGGATGGGTTTTCGCAAAAAAGGATGCCGATGGCTTGAGCCACCGGCATCCTAGCTCCTAGACTTGGTCTTACTTAGTTCCACACATGCTGGATCGGCATTGGTTCAATGCGCAGGATCGTATCCGGGCGAACATCATAGAGCTTGCGAGCAAAGTCCCTTGCCTGCTCTTCGTTCTCAAAAATGGTCTTCTCGTGGAGCTTGCCTGCGACGTACTGCTCGCACTTCCAGATCACTGTATTCATGGCCTTCTCCCCTTTCCCGGGATAGTCTGCGCTTATATACACGGAGGGCGCTCGATGCGCTGATTGGCTTTCGAGCGCCCTCTTCGTGTTTCGATTCGCATCGCCGTGCTGTGCGCGGCGGTGTTCGTCACTTGGCTTCCGATACGGTGATTGCAGCACCCCATCTTCTGCCGGAACCACGCTGATTGCAGCAGCGCGACTCACATTTATTTAGACACACGAAACTACGTTTCGACTCGTGTCTTTGTTCCTATTTCTACTGAAATCTGTAGAAATTTTCGGAGGAGGCCAGGGAGACGAATCTCCCCGGCTTCCAGCCTGTTTGCCATTCTCTGCATTCACGCGCAAAACGCGTCGAGAACAGCACGAAGTGCCTTATTTGTTGTCGACATCCACGTACTCGGCATCGATCACGCCCTCTTCGTGCTTGGGCGCTTCGGAGGTGGTTCCCGCAGCGGCAGCAGCGCCGTCGGTGGGAGCCTCACCAGCCTTGTACATGGCTTCAGCAAGCTTGTGGCTGGCCGCGGTCAGCTTCTCGTTCGCAGCCTTCAACTCAGCCGCAGAAGGCGTTCCCGCCAGCGTGCTCTTCGCGTCGGCAAGTGCAGTTTCCACATCGCCACGCTCTGCGCCGCTGATCTTGTCGCCGTTCTCGCGGAAGGTCTTCTCCACGTTGTAGACCATGCTGTCGAGCTGGTTCCGCGCTTCGATTTCGTCGCGCTTCTCCTTGTCCTCGCTGGCATGTGCTTCGGCTTCCTTGGCCATACGCTCCACCTCTTCCTTGCTCAAACCCGAGCTGGAAGTGATGGTGATCTTCTGGTCCTTGCCCGTAGCGTGGTCCTTCGCCGTCACGTTCAGGATGCCGTTCGCGTCGATGTCGAACGTCACCTCAATCTGCGGCACGCCACGCGGTGCGGGAGGAATACCCGACAGCTTGAACTTGCCCAGCGTACGGTTCTGGTTCGCCAGCGGACGCTCGCCCTGCAGAACGTGAACTTCCACTTCCGTCTGGTTATCCGCAGCCGTCGAGAAGGTCTCGCTCTTCTTCGTCGGGATGGTCGTGTTGCGCGGGATCATCGGCGTCGCAACCGAACCCATCGTCTCGATGGCCAGGGTCAGCGGCGTCACGTCCAGCAGCAGCAGGTCCTTCACTTCGCCGCCCAGAACGCCACCCTGAATCGCAGCACCAATCGCTACGACTTCATCCGGGTTCACGCCCTTGTGCGGTTCCTTACCAAACAGATCCTTCACAAGCTGCTGAATGCGGGGCATACGCGTCTGTCCACCGACGAGAACCACCTCATCCACCTTGCTTGCATCGATGCCAGCATCAGCCATCGCCTGCTTGCAGGGGCCAACCGACTTCTGCAGAAGGTCCTCAACCAGGCTTTCGAACTTCGCTCGTGTCAGTTTCTCCACGAGATGCTTCGGTCCGGTCGCGTCTGCCGTGATGAACGGCAGGTTGATCTCCGTCTCCATGGTTGTGGAGAGCTCAATCTTCGCGCGCTCGGCCGCGTCCTTCAGGCGCTGCAGGGCCATTTCGTTGCCCTTGCCACGAAGGTCCAGGCCTTCCTTCTTGCGGAACTCATCAATCAGCCAATCCACAAGACGCTGATCGAGGTTGTCACCACCAAGATGCGTGTCGCCGTTGGTGGCCTTCACTTCAATGACGCCTTCGCCAACTTCAAGCACTGATACGTCGAACGTACCGCCACCGAAGTCATATACAACGATGGTCTCGTCCTTCTTCTTGTCCAGGCCATACGCCAGCGCAGCCGCAGTCGGCTCGTTGACGATACGCTTCACATCCAGGCCGGCAATCTTGCCTGCGTCCTTGGTGGCCTGACGCTGTGCGTCGTTGAAGTACGCGGGAACAGTGATGACGGCTTCCGTCACGCTCTGTCCCAAGTAATCTTCAGCAGCCTTCTTCAGCTTCTGCAGAATCATCGCGCTGATTTCCGGCGCGGTATATTCCTTGCCCTGCGCATCCACCACAACGTTGTCGCCCTTTGCGACTACCTTGTAGGGAACCATCTTCATCTCTTCATTCACTTCATTCGGGCGACGGCCCATGAAGCGCTTGATGGAGTAAATGGTGTTCTCGGGGTTGGTGATGGCCTGGCGCTTTGCCACCTGACCAACGAGGCGTTCGCCACTCTTCGTGAACGCAACGATAGACGGCGTGGTGCGACCGCCTTCTTCATTCGGAATCACCTTCGGCTCGCCGCCTTCCATCACGGCAACGCAGCTGTTAGTGGTTCCAAGGTCAATTCCAATGATCTTACCCATGGGTCTCTTGCTCCTCCGGCGGCCTTACCGTCAGGTGTTGGCCGCAATTTTCCTGCTCAAACTTATATGACGCCGTCTAGCTCAGGCACGTTCAGAATCACATGTGAGTGACTTGCTGTCAATGTATATGATGTAGCAAATCACCTTTTGGTCGCATTTTCCCTCCTCAACCCCAAAATCAGGGTGAAATCGGTACGAACACAGGTCCAGAAGGCAGAAAAGCCGGCATCGCTGCCGACTTTCAAATTTGTTCGATGTCTAAGGGGTTTACTGGGGTGTGGTGCCGGAGGTTCCGGTCGTCGGAGTCGAAGTAGACGGCGTTCCGCTCGACGAGTTGGGATCGGTCCCGGGTGAGCTACCCGGAGTTGTCGTTCCCGGAGTGGTCCCAACTCCATTTCCGAAGCTGCCAAACGATCCATTCCCGTTCGCGGCCGGTGTCCCACCAAAGATACTCACTCGGGCCTTCAGCTGCTCCACACGAGGATCGTAGAGAAACTCCCAATCCTCGATATTCTCCGAGCCGTTCCACTCAACCAGGCCATGGCCCTTGCCATTGCTGCCCACACCGACGATGGCTCCCTTGCTGCCCTGAAAGGAGGAAGCATTGTTGCCGCCAAGCGTGGAAGTGACATCCGTCTGCGAACCAGTTCCGGTCCCCGTCGTCGATCCCGTTGACGTACCGGTGCTGCCCGTCGTGCTTCCCGTAGTACCAGTCGTGCCGGTCGGCGAAGTCGATGTTCCCAGCCCGCCTGTTGCCGTGGGGCTACCCGGCGTTGTTCCAGTTCCAGAATTTCCGCCCAGGTTTGAGACCATACCGGCAGCGCTACCCAGATTGCCCGCAGGCATTCCCTGCAGCGGCTCGCCAAAGAAGCCTTTGACCTCGGTTTTAGCCTCGCCGAAATGAATCAGGCGATACTCCCCACCGGTAATGGGGTCTTTGTATTCCTGCCGCAAATAATGCGCGTTTGTGGATGTGCCACCCAGGCTCATGCCACCGCCCGGCCCCTTGCCCAGGAGCTCGTCCATGGAAGTGGGGTAGCGGCTGTTCTTCTTGTAGAAGAGTTGAATAGCCCGTACGTATTCCTGGGCGCGGTGTTCCGATTCCACCTCGCGGTCGCGCTCCAGCTCCTTGGCGACACGCGGCGCAGCCACACCCAACACCAGCAGCAGTAGAAAACACACCACCACCAGCCCCAACAGGAGATACCCTTCCTCCCCTTCCGAGTGCTTACGGACTGGCTTCAGCGTGGTCATTGCATGATCAATGGAAGGTGCTGCGTGTTGTTGTTGGTCAGGTCCGTCACCTCAATATCGTGAGCGGTCACTTCGCCAATCTTGTATCGGCGGCTGACGATGTCGCCCTTGCCCGCGATGAAGACATCCTCACCCTGCAGCAGGAAGGCCTGTCGCACGCCATCCTTCCGCGTCGCATTGCCAAAATACCGCAGGTTGATGGGCGGCGGAGGAGGCGGGCCGGTATTGACCGGAGCCTGCGGAACAAAGCGCGGCGTGGCAATCGGCTTCGGAATCGACGCCATCTTCGTTTCAGCAGACGGTGTTCCCGGAGGCGCGAAGATATTGCGTCCCTTTCCGCCATAGACCAGTGATTCCGTCAGCAACATTCCCTCGGGATGCAGCGTGGGATCCAGCTTGGACGGTGTAACGCGTGCCGTAGCTTGCGCAGCAGGACTTACAGCATTTGTCGATACAGGAGGAGCCGTCTGCACCACAGTCGGAGGTGGCGCCGAGGGCGCATCGCTGCTGCTGCCACCGATGAAGGTGTATCCCAGGTATCCCAGGGCAAACACCCCGAAAATCCCTGCGGCAATCAGCTTCTTCTTATCCTCGGTACCCACCTTCATGGCGCTCATGGCTGCGCTCCTGCGGCGGTCTGCGCCGTGGCATACGCGGGCATGGGTTCGCGGATATACGTTCCAATACGAAGCTGCAAGTTCACCAAACCACCCTGCGCTCCCGTGAGCGCCAGGTTCTCAATCAGGAAGAAGCTCTTGCTGCGCTCCATGGCGTTGATGAAGTGCGCCACAGAAACATAATCCCCAGTCACCGCGCCATCGATACGCAGTTCCGTTACGCCATTGGTAGGCGCGGTCTGCACGTACGACGCGCGGCTCCAGCGAACGTTCGAATCCTTAGCCAGCGTGCCAATCGCCGCAGCCACATCGGAGTACGCATACGGCAGACGATCCGTATAAAACTTCTGAGCCTCGGTGTCCGATGCCTGCAGCTTCGAATCCACACCGCGCAGTTTTTCTGCAGCAAGATTCGCCGCGGCGACACGCGATTGCTCCACCACGATGGCTTGATCGCCCTGTGTTCCGGTATTGCCGCTGACCATGTACAGCCGCACGCCCAGATAAAGGCAGAGCAGCATCAGAACACCAGCCACGACAAGATGCGCATTCACCGGCGTAGCAATCTTGCGCATGCGTTCACGCTGCACATCATTCAGGTTCACGCCCGGCACGGTAATTCCCGAAGGTAGCCTCATGGCTTCTTCACCTCCGGCTTGGTCTTCACTTCTGCCGTCTCGTCACCCTTATCTTCAGACTTCTCTGCGCTCTTTTCACGAACGCGCGGCTGCAGCGGGTTATAGCCGGACACAATCTCAAACTCCACACCGGAGATTGCAGGCAGGCCATTCACTCCGGTCACAACCGCAGCAGGCTGCGGCAATCCATTTGCGCCCATCGTCGACGCATTCCGTTGTGCGGTCTGCTGTGCTTCACCTGCCAGACGCGGTGCGATAAAGCGATGCGACTTCTCCAGGTTGCGCACCAGTTGCACCGTGTTCTCACGCTGACCCAGGACACGCATGCGGATCGTGACCTCACCCGACGACGTCAGGACCGGCTCAATGGAAGACACCTGCACGCCTTCCGGCAGCACGTCCTCCAGATCCATCAACACCGCAGTCCACGAGAAACTCTTGCGCTGAAATAGCGTATTCAGAAACTGATTGCGACTCAGCGTGGAGGCATTCCCCGGCTGCCGGAGACGAGCCTCATTCGTGTTGCGCTCGACCAACAGCTTCTGCTCCTGCGTCCGCAGCGCATTCAATTCTTTCTGCTGCTGCCGCGCCTTTGCCGACTGAAAATACAGCCAAACGCCCAAAGCAAGCGCCAGTACGGCCAGCGCAGCAATGGCAATGCGAAGCTGCTTCAGCAGCCGATCCAGCTCTACATAAGGCCGGGTTGCGAGATTAATCGAGACGCGCACGTTAGCCTTTCAACGCTCCTCGTAGCCCCGCCAGCAGTCCGTGTGCAACCGGCGTAGCTGACAGCAAATCTGCCGACGTCAGCACCTCTACCGCGCGCAAACCGGTCTCAGCCAACATCGCTTCCAGCGCCGCAGGCGATAGCGTTCCAGCCGTCAACACAGTCTCTGGCGCAACATTCAACGAATCTTCAAAATAAGCCGCCGCCACACTCACTGCTTGCAGCAATTCCAACTCCACACGCGACGGATCGTCGGTATTTGCCAGCACACTTGCCTGCACAATCTCTGCCACGGCCACTTCACTGGCCTCGCCACCCTGCGTCTGCATCAGTTCCGCATCAATCGCTGCATTCGCCGGCTCCTGCGCCACAATTGCCGCAGCTTCGGCCATGGCGTCTGTCTTCAACTCCAGCGTGCGGTGCAGCAGTAGTTCTCCGCGACGCATAATCGCTGTCGTCACGGCGTACTCGCTGCCATTCACCAACAGCGACGCGGTCTGCGCAGCGTCGTCAATCGCCGCCGAAACAGCCAAGGTACTGGGCAGCACTGCGCCCGGCTCAAACCCCGCCTCGCGCACCACTGACTCATATTCCGCCAGCACCTCGTTCGGAATCGCCACCACCAGAACCTGCAGCACCATCGAATGGCGGCTCATCACCTGCCAGCTCACCTGTGCCAGCTCTGGATTGAACGGAAGCAGCTTGGCCAGACGGAAGCGCATCACTGCCAGCGCCTCCTCTGCCTTCGAAGGCAACTCGTCGAAATCCAGCAGCAGGACGCGCACGGCAGTATCCGGCACAATCACCGTTACATCACGCCCCTTGCCCACCTGCACGGCATTCAACACTCTGCGTAACGCGGCAATCACGGCAATGCGGTCCACCACATTACCCACCCTCAGTGAGGGCACCACAGCACCCACTGGCAGCGTGGACGAAGCCACCTGCGCCAGCATTCCGGCTGTATCCGGCGATGAAGCCGCGTACACGCCCTCAGGGCGCACCTCTACGGCTATGCGCGGACGCACCTGCATCGTCGATTTCGGAAGGACAGAAGGCATACTTCGGAGCTAATCCAGACTACATGCTTGAGACGGGATTTGCCGCCGTCCGATAGCACGGACACAACCTAAGCAGTCCCATGATGGGAGATTTCAATCACTTGGGCGGCCAGGGTGCCGTCGAAGGCGGCGTGACTGTCCCGTCAATCGTCGTCGGCTCCATCAGTTCCGTCCGCGTCCCATCAGGATCAAACAGGTTCGACTGCCGCTTGCGATTCTTACCCACGTGATCATCTTCCAGCGGATGCTTGTACGTCGCCGTATAGGGCCTCGTCTTCAGCTTCGCCACCGCCTCGGGCACACTTGGCACCACCAGGCAGATGTGATGCGCACCTCCGCGCTTTGTAGGTTCAGGCGCTTCCTTGTACAGCATGAATTCCACATAATCCGTGCTGTCCGGCATCTTCAGGTTGATCCATGAAAGCACCTTGCCGTCCGACGATCCACGCCACGTCTCCGTAAACCCGAGCACCTGCGTATAAAAGCGATATTCAGGTTCAAGGTCCGTCACGATAAGTCCGGTATGCGTCATATGCGTCGAAATACGATCCGGCCCAAGATGCTTGCCGAAGTCCTGCACCGTCTTGCCCTGCGGCATGTACTGCACAAACTCCACCTGATGCCCCGCAGGATCAGTGATCTTGAACGCCACGTTGCCAATGCGTCCCTGCGTCACTTCCTTGGGCACTGCCACACCCTTCGCCGCAAGATAACGACGCATCGCTTCCGCATCATTCGTCTCAAACGAAACATCGCCAAAGCGATCGGTGCCGGCTTCCTTTTCAGGAGTCAGTTCCACAAACTGGCGATCATTGATCTTGAAGAATGTGAACGCGAGCTTGCCTTCGTTCATCCACGTATTCACCTCTTCAAGCCCAAGCCAGTCGCGATAAAACGCCCGCGAAGCCTCGATGTCATGCGAGGCATACGCCACATGCGCAATGCCCATGATCTTTGGCCGTTGCTGCGCCTGCGCAACTACAACTCCAACCGTTAGAAGAGAAACAAGAATTCGCAACCCAAGCCGCATCGTTCGCCCTCGTACGCTGCGCAGAAACATCACGCAGCGAAGCGGCACCAGCATAGTACGAATTGGTCAAACGATGCGCGGCCTAGCGGCCGCTTTCGATGAACGTCACCTTATTGATCTCATGCAGCGTGGTCACACCGGCGCGCACGCGTTCCAGTGCGGAATCGCGCAGGAAGTGCATGCCCTTCGCCGCAGCCTTGCGACGAATCTCGCTACCGGGCTTCTTCTCCAGCAGCATCTCGCGCACTTCATCGTCCAGTTCCAGCAACTCATGAATCGCCGAACGTCCGCGATATCCCGTGCCGCCGCACTCAATGCAACCGGAGCCTTCGCGGAACTGAAACCCGCGCCACTCCTCAGGATTCAGACCGTTCTCCAATAGCTCTTCGTCGCTGTACGTGCGATGCGTCGCGCAAAAATCGCAAATCTGTCGCACCAGTCGCTGCGCCAAGATACAGTTCAGTGCCGAGACAAAGTTGTAAGGCTCAACGCCCATGTTCAGGAATCGACCCAGCACGTCGACAACGTTGTTCGCGTGAACCGTCGTGAACACAAGATGGCCCGTCAGAGCAGAGTTGATAGCGATCTGCGCGGTCTCAGCATCACGAATCTCACCCACCAGAATCTTGTCCGGGTCATGACGCAGAATCGAACGCAGACCACGCGCAAACGTCAGGCCCTTCTTCTCATTCACCGGAATCTGCGTGATACCGCGAATTTGGTATTCGACAGGATCTTCAATCGTGATGATCTTGTCTTCTTCACTCTTGATCTCGTTCAACGCAGCGTACAACGTTGTCGTCTTACCAGAACCCGTCGGCCCAGTGACGAGCACCATGCCGTAAGGCTCTTTGATGTAACGACGGAAACGCTCCAGATCATGCGCGCCAAAGCCGACAACATCCAGCGAGAGCTTCTTGAACTTCTCGCTCATCGACTCTTTATCCAGCACACGCAGCACAGCATTTTCGCCATGCACCGTGGGCATAATCGAAACACGGAAATCGATCAGGCGTCCCTTGTAACGCACACGGAAACGACCGTCCTGCGGCACACGGCGCTCTGCGATATCGAGCTCGCTCATAACCTTGATACGCGAAAGAATCGTCTGATGATGTTCACGCGCAATGGGCGCCATCGCTTGCTGCAACACGCCGTCAATGCGGTACTTCACCAGCAGTGAATCGTCGTATGTTTCAAGATGGATATCCGATGCACGCCGTTCCAGCGCGGAGAAGATCGTCGTATCCACCAGTCGAATGATCGGTGAGATATCGTCTTCACTAGTCAGTCGTTCAATGGAAATGTTCTCGTCTGGATTATCTTCCGCAGACAGAACGTCAAACGTAAGGCCTTCCGTAGCCTCTTCCAGAACGCGCTGCGACTGCTCCGTCTTCTTCAGCAGATCGGTAATCTGCGACAGCGTAGCGACGCGCGTCAGCAACCGCTGACCAAGCAGTCCAGAAATCTCATCCAGCACCATCAGGCGCGAAGGATCACTGACAGCGATAACGAGTCGATCCTGCAACTGTTCCAGTGGAATGAAGTTGTAGCGGAACATCAGTTCCACCGGTACCGACTTCACCAGTTCATGCTGAATCTTGAAGTCGCGCAGATCAACGAACTCGCAGTGATAGCGCCGCGCCATCAACTGCGCGCGCTCTGTCTCGTTCAGTTCCGGATTCGCAATGGGGATTGCTAGAGGCGATGCCATAAGTTCGTTTGAACTCCTAAATCTTTAGGTGAATATCACTGCGGGGCAGATCATTGCCCAGTTGGGCTGCCGTTAATTCCACCCGCGCCCAGCTGCAGGATTGGCAGGTAAAGCGACAACAGGATGCCTGCGACCACCACGCCCATCACGATCATCAACAGCGGTTCAATCAAACTCAGCAGGGCCGCCATCGATGTGTCCACGTCTTCCTCGAAGAATCCGCCCACGGAGTTCAGCATCGCCGGCAGAGCACCCGTTGATTCGCCCACTTCAATCATCTCAATCGCAAGCTCTGGAAACACATTGGTTGATTCCAACGACCGGCTCAGGCCCTGGCCTTCACGCACCTGCGTGACAGAAGCAAACACCGCATTCGAAACCTGCCGCGACGAGATGGATCGGGCTGCAGTTTCAAGCGAGGGCACCAGCGGCAGACCGCCAGTCAGCAACGTGGACAGCGTGCGGGCAAACAGCCCTACCTGGTACTTCAACCAGATGTTGCCCATAACAGGCA
This sequence comes from Terriglobus roseus, assembly GCF_900102185.1. NCBI lineage: Bacteria > Pseudomonadati > Acidobacteriota > Terriglobia > Terriglobales > Acidobacteriaceae > Terriglobus > Terriglobus roseus. The sequence continues at coordinate 3,207,931 of NZ_LT629690.1, forward strand.
GCATCAACCGGAAGCGGTCCACAGCGTTCGCGCCCGAATCCGTCTTCGTCCAGCGATAACCGGCGTACCCGGCGATAAGCAGCACCGGCAACACGTATAGTCCATACGCTTGCGCACCATTTCCCAGAGCCAGCAGCATCATGGTGATCTTTGGCAGTGGCGCATTCAACTGCTCATACAGCTGCGCAAAGCGCGGCACAACAAACGTGATCAGAAATACAAACACGCCCAGCACCATCGCAATCAGCAGCGACGGATACACCAGCGCACTCTTCAACTTCTTGGTCACCGTCAGCGACACGCGCTGAAAGTCCACATACCGCTGCAGCACTTCGGCAAGGTTGCCGGAACGTTCACCGGCAAGCAGTGTGGTCGTAAAGATCAGCGGAAACCCACCCTGCGCATCGAACGCACCGGAAAGCGACTCGCCCGTCTTGATGCGCGCAGCAACATCCACCAACTGCGCCTTGAAATTCTCATCGCGCTGCCGACGCGCCAACAGTTCCAGCGATCCCGGAATGGGCAAGCCCGCTTTGATCAGCGTCACAAACTGCTGGTTGAACACCAGAAACGGTTGCAGCTTCACCTTTTTCTGTGTCGATCCACCGGCAAGGACATTCTTCGGCTTTACGGAATAGACAAGATAACCGGCCTGCAAAAAGCGGGCACGCAACTCTTCCGCGCTGGCGGCAGGATGCGTCTGCTCCTGTACGCGACCGCGTTCGTCGGCGAGTTTAACTACAAATTCCGTCATCAGATGGTCTGCACAATTTTAGACGGCTACTGCGACCAAACGTGGATGGCGCACAATTTCTTCAACATAGCCAACAGAAAGGCCCGCTTACGCGGGCCTTTTTGGAACTGGTGCTGCAGGTTCGCAGCATAACTTTTCAGCGGATTTAAACCGAGAACGATGATCCGCAACCGCAGGTGCTCTTCACCTGGGGGTTCTCGAACTTAAAGCCAGCAGCCTCAAGCGTCTCCACGTAATCCACGGTGCAGCCGTTCAGGTACATGGCGCTGGTCGCGTCCACGAAAACCTTCAGGTCTTCAAAACGGACAACCTTGTCCATCATGCCCTGCTGGTTCTCAAAGCTCATGGAGTACTGGAAGCCGGAGCATCCGCCACCGACCACACCAATGCGCAGACCAGCCGGAAGCGGATCCTGGGTGGCCATAATCTCCTTCACCTTGGCGATGGCAGAGGGCGTCAGCGCAACGGGCTGGGTCGTCGGGGCCGGGCCGGTGACTACTTCGGGTGTGGGAGCGGCAGTTGCCATGGTGGTTGTCTCCTTCAAAACTTCAATCTCTAGTGTAAGCCCCCGGCAATCTCCGATCAAGCCGGTCGCTGTTCACTTCTATCTAGATGCTTCAGAACGCTTCAAGTTGCGGTCCTGTTCAAACCAAATCCAAAAAGGAGGGCCGCAGCGTAATGCTACGGCCCCGAGGCAGTTACACCCTGTTTCGGCCGCTAGAAGGAAATTCTGCCGCCAAGCGAGATGAGGCGCGGGAAGTTGATGGCCGACGTGTTCACCGAGCCAAAGGATGCGTTCCCGTACTTCAGACCGTTCGTGTTCAGTGCAAACAGCGGGGTGTTTGTCAGGTTGAGAGCTTCCGCCTGGAAGCGGAAGTGTACCCGCTCCGTCTGAAAGTCTTTGAACACAGACATATCCACGTTGCGAGAGCCCGGTGCACGGCATGCGCTGCTGGTACGGGACAGGTTGCCGAACTGGCCGTTACCTGGCTGCGTGGTGGCGAATGCCGCAGGGTTAAAGAACGTTGTCAGGCGCGATTGCGTTGATCCGGACGTGCACAGCGGAACCCCGTACAGAACATTCGGACGCTGTGTTGCCGTTCCCAGGATGGAAGAGTTGAGGTTCGTGTTGTTCTGGATCGGCACCGGACCACCCGATTGACCGACGAAGGTTGCGTTCGCACTCCATCCGCCTACGATCAGGTCGAGCCAGCGATTGTTGTTCAGGAACGCACGTCCCTTGCCGAAGGGCAGTTCGCCCGTGCCGCCGAAGGTAAAGCGGTGCGGGATGTCGTTGATGGCCAGCGAGTACTCGCCGCCAGGGCCGTTGATGTTGTAGAAGTTCTGCGGTCCGTTAGCACCCACGTTCAGGTTGCTGCCCTGTGCGAACACGCTGTCCATGTTCTTTGACCACGTGTATCCAGCCGTAAGCGAGAAGCCGTGAGAGAACCGCTTGCGAGTATTCATGATCAGCGACTCATAGTTGGACTTCGAGACGCTGGGCTGAATGTTCACTGCGCTGAACTGCGCGAATGGACGGCAGAGCTGATTGTTAGCAATCTTTGCTGCCGCAATCACACCCGTGCCACCCTTACCGGAATAAGGATTGGTGCTGCTATCCGTGAGGAATGTGCTGCTGCCCGTGTTGGCTGGGCATGCACCCTGTCCGTATGGAATTGCACCCGGATTGATCTGATCAATGTTGTAGGTGCCACCATTGCTGGGCAACAGATTGCGACCATGCGATGCAACGTAGCCCAGTTCTCCGGACATACCGAACGCAAACTCACGCTGCACATCCAGTGACCATTGCTGGATCAACGGCATGCGGCGATCCTGATCAATCGTCGTAAGGCTGGTACCGATGCCTTGAGAGAGACCAAGGCTGTTACCAGAAGGCTGCGTCAAACCGCCCGGAAACGGATTGCTCAGGGAGTTGGCAGGTGTACGATTGCTATCGTTCGATGCAACATAGGTTGACGTTGCAGCGTAGCCAGGAGCAAGGCTGGCGCTGGTCGAGTAGAAGAGCGGCGCGTAGAAGACACCGAAGCCACCGCGTACCACGGTCTTCTCATCCAGCGCATAGGCTGCACCAATACGAGGTGAGAGATTGATGGAGTGATTGCTGCAGCAGTGATCGCTGTATCCGGCTTGTCCGGCGTATTCAATCGCACCCTTCGTCGTAACTCCTGCGGTCGTCTGCAGTGGGCTGGTAATGTTGCGATCGAAGCCAACGGCATAGTGATTGCTGCGTTCGCGAATGCCAGGCTCCAGCTCATAGCGCATACCCGCATTGATGGTGAGCTTGTTCGTTAAGCGGATATCGTCCTGGAAATACACGGCGTTGTATTTCACGTTGAGCGCAAGCGGTGTTACCACCTGCACCGAACCACTTGTGGGATAACCAAGCAACAGGTCCGCAACGTCTGCACCACCGGAGCGTGTGCCCGCCAATGGATTTTGCGAGGTAAATGTGTTCTGGAAGGTATAGCTTCCGTTTCCGGTACTTACATTGGTGAAGTCCACGGAAATAGTACGGAAGTTATAACCAGCTTTGATGGAGTGACGTCCCAAGCTCTTTGCAACAGCCACTACGATGTTGCGTGAGTAAAACACTGCAGGCCCGGAGTTATTCGTTCCAAAGGATGCTGCAGACTGCATCGTGATGGCAGGGAATGCCTTCTTCTGCAGGCTGTTCGCATAGCTGGATGGGAATCCTAGCTGCGTCTGGTCATAGTTAGAAGTCAGATCAAGCGTGTTATTCGGGAAGCGATTCTGTCCATACGACACAGTCAAAATCGTCGTGGGATTCAGCGTAATCACGTTGTTCTGATTGAACGCATCCACCTTACGATAGAGCAGGTATGCAGTGGTACCGCCTGCAAACGATCCCAGCGGGTTACCGCCTGGCTCCTTCGATCCATAGTGAAGATAGGACGCATTGGCCAACCACCACTTAGTCACCTGGTGATCAACCTTTGCAATAAATTCATCTGCGCGATCTCCGAGAAGATCGGTCGGCTGAAAGTTTGTTGCACCGAAAGCAACCGACGGATTACAACCCGCAGCGCATGTGGGCAATCCTGTCAGAATGTTCTTACCCACGTTGTTGATACGGTTCGCAGGAATAACATTCCCTGCGAAGGCAGTACGGATACCGGTAGTAGGATCCGTCGTCAGCGGATCATAGATACAAAGGCCGCTGGTACAAACACCGTTGGAGACAGTACCGCGTGCAGAGAAATCACCGGCCTTTTCCGCGGCAGTTGGAAGATAGTAGTTAGCGCCGAGAGGTGAACGCTGACGATAACCTTCTTCCGTGACCCAGAAGAATGTCTTGTCTTTCCAGATAGGACCGCCGAGCGAACCTTCGTAGCTGTACTGGGCAATGTTAGGCCGCGCCGCGCCTGTACGATTGTTGATCCATGTATTCGCTGACCAGTTCGTCTGTCGCGTGGATCCATACAGGTTGCCATGCAATGTGTTGGTGCCGGATTTCAGAAGAGTATTGAATACGCCGCCACCAGTGCGTCCTGCTTCAGCGTCGTATGTGTTTGTCTGCGTCTTCATTTCCTGCACAGATTCCACAGACGGAATGATCACCGCACGATTCGAGAAATCAGTTACCGGAACACCGTCGATCAGGTAGTTGTTCATGTTGACCGGTCCACCGGCGATCGAAATCGCGGATGATCCTGACTGATCCTGAAAACGATTGAAGCGTGGATCGCCGACTGCGGTCACATTGTTGTTGAGCTTGGTAAGAAGAAATGGATTACGACCTAGGTTCGGCAGATCAACCAACTTCTGCGTATCAAATACCTGGCCGTTCTGCGCGGTTGCCGTATCAATGGTCGGCGCCGCACTGGTGACTTCAACCACTACACCAGAGCTGCCCACTGTGAGCGGAACATCCAGGGCTAAGGTCTGCTGTGTGGCAACCACCACGCCTTTCTGCGTGTAGGTTGTAAAGCCGTTTGCGGAAACAGAGAGATCAAATGTTCCAGGATCTACCGCGTTAAAAACATATTCGCCCGCGCCCGTCGTCACAGTCTTACGTGTGATCTTGGTTCCGGTGTCTGTCAGCGTAATTTCAGCATTTGGAATTGCTGCTCCGCTGGGATCTTTCACCAGGCCTTTCAATGTGCCGTAGTACGACTGTGCGTGTCCTGGTACGGCCGCAGCCAACAGCACTACGGGGGTAAGCGCGAATGATCGGGAGAAACGACTATATCTGGACAACATAAGACCTCCTACAAAGGTGCGGCAATTGGGTACAGATGTTCGTTGCCCGCGGCGCTCGGTATCGCCGGGACAGATCTGGAGTTGCAACGATGCGTTCGCGGCGCGAACATCGCGACGCGTGACAAACGATGAAATTAGTGACTCGGTGCTGCTGGTACAGCTCGTCACCCCGAAGGCGTTTGCGTTCGGCGTGCCTGCGATGCAATATCCGGAGATTGATCCGGGGTTGCGGTCGTTGTTGCAGGTACTCGGTGTTACTTCAGGTGAAGCAAAGCGGGCGGTACATTGTGCAAAAGGTGCTGCGGGACTGCGAAGGTTCCACCCTTATCAGGGGTGCGTCTTCAAGTAGTTCAGCTAGCTGTGCATCAAGTCCTCACTTAGGACAAGTGAGAAGAAGAAGCACGTTGGATGTGATTGGTTGAACTGATATTACGGAGAGGTCAATAACGTGTCAACGAAGAAATGATGGTTGAGAAGGAAAACTAACTATTTTTCTTCCCGTCAACACGTTGTGTGCACCACTCATGCAGCAGCGACTGCACTACAAAATCCAAAAACACAAAGAGCGTAAAGCCCTTTGCAGAGGCAGCAAAAGAAGGACTTTCTTTGCTTACCTTGCGGAGACTTTACGCTCTTTACCTGCTGCTTTCGTATATCACCAGCCTGATATTCAAGGCCGACAATTACGGTTAGTTTTCTTACTTACCTTTTACCGCAATCACTTCAATCTCCAGCAAGTATCCCGGCGCAACCAGATTGGCTACCTGGAAAGCAGAACGAGCAGGCTTGTTGGGCTGCTCCTTCGTCCCGAAGAACTGCGTGAAGCTTGCCTGCAGACCGGGGAAATCGATCTTGCCAAGCTTGGGATCGGCAGCAAGAAACACAGTTGCCTTCACAACATCCTTCATGTCCAGGCCCTGCTCCTGCAGGATCTTCTGGATCTTCGTCAGGATGTCGAAGGTCTGCTGCTTGGTGTCGCCAAAGACTGCGGGTGTTCCCTTTGCTGCATCAGCAGGTGTGATGGGCGTTGCAAGCTGACCGCTAACATACAGCGTGTCACCCGCCCACACAGCAGTCGCAATGGGCGACTTCTCTGTCTGGATGTGCTTCACCGTTACCTGTGCGTGGCTGGAAACAACGGCGGCGGTAGCCAGTACACCGGCCAAAATCGTGCTCTTCAACTTCATGGAAATGCTCCTTCTGTGATCGTTGCAAAAGACAAAGGGGGAAGGCTCATCGCCTTCCCCCGAATGTTATCGGTTTACGCTTCCACGGGGGCGTAGTGACCAGCCATCCGTGCAGACTTAACGCGCTCGCTCACCATCTCTGCTGCGCGACGGCCAGACTGCGATGCGCCTTCCTGCCAGCCCACAACGTGCGTTGTGTGATCGCCCGCAAAGAAGATCGGACCATCCGGCTGAATCAGCGTGTTGTAACCCGCATCGCCACCGCCGTAGCTACGAATCCACGAACCTTCGTTATAAGGAATGTGGCGCCACATGCAGATGATGGGCTTGGTCAGCTCCTGGCTATGGCCAGGATGAACCTTCTCAAGCTGCTTCTTCGCCGTGGCAAACTTCTCCTCCAGCGTCAGCTTCTCCCATCCCCAGTTCAACTCGTCCTCATAACCCGTGCACAGGATACCCTTGTCTGCCATCAGGTTCGCTGACGGATACCAGATCACGGTCGTTGGTCCAGGCGCACGGAAGGTCAGGCCACCGTAGATGTTGTATTCCTTCTCCCAGAAGCGGTTCGATTCCCATGCCAGCTTGTAGCTGTTCGCATAAGTCGCACCGTCAATCGCAGCCTTGTACGGCGCAGAGAGATCGTTCTTCATCTTCTTGATGATCGGCAGCGGCATGGCGTTCACCATGTAGTCGGCCTTGATCACCTGCTCCTTGCCGTTCTGCATGTACGTGACTTCCACACCCTTGTTCGCGCCCGTGCGCTTGAACGATGTCACAGGTGCGTTGTAGATGATGGTCTTCGTCTTATCCAACTCACGCGCAAAGGCATAAGGAATACGATCCATGCCGCCCACCGGCTGCATCATCGTTGCCTGCCAGTCCCATGCTTCTTCATACAAAATGCCCGACCAGAAGTTCGCATCCAGCAGCGAGTGCATGTCCAACGGCTCTTCAATCTGCATGGTCTGCGAGCCTGCGCCGGGATACTGCTTAATGCCAGCGCGATCAGAACCGTGATACTTACCGTCAAAGCCCAGCGGACCGTAAGTGCGCAGGAAGCTCAACATACGATCCTTGTCTTCCTTGGTCAGATCCGTATCAAGAGCACCGCCCTTGATCGACTTCGCAAGCAACTCGCTCACGTGGCCACGTGCATCGTTCAAAGCCTTGCGCTGTACGACAGGCTTGCCGCCATAGACGGCGTCGTTCTGCAGAAGGCTGGAGCGCGACGTGTTGATTTCTACTTCGAGTGGCACATTCAGTTCGCGGCAATAGCCCAGGATGGTGGTGTGAACCGAAGGCAGTCGGCCGGGACCGAGGTTCTGATAATGCCCCGGCTCCCACGTACACTGCTGCTTCGTTCCATCAATAAATTCAACGGTGGTGCCATTGCGCGCGCTCCAGTTACGTCCACCGGGACGGCTGCGTGCTTCCAGCAAAGTAACCTTATAGCCCAGCTTGCGAAGCTCATACGCAGTCACCAGTCCGGCGACACCGCCACCCGCAACCACTACGCTGACACCCTTGCCAACGCCAGCCTGAGCCTCAATCGGCTTCACCACCTGAGCCTTCATCGGCATAATGCCGAGAGCCTGCATGGTGGCAAACGTTGCGGAATAACCGCCGGCCTGGCCGACGCGCATAAGGAAGTTACGACGGGTCATCGACATCGAAGAAATGGCTCCTTCTTCTGCTGTGCCGGAAAATTCCGGCGGTTACAAACAGCGACAGGAAATCAAAACGCGGATGTGCGTTACGAGCACGCGCACCACACGCGGTCTCCTGAATGAATTGTGAAAGGATTGCAACTTCAGTATGCCAGACAATCTCCGCAGGCGAAATGGAAAACCTGCGGAAGACGCAAATGGCAGAAAGCCGCCGCGCCACGGGCGAGACGATTAGGATGCCGAACTAACCGAGCGGAGTGCCAACCTCTACCGGCGGCTTCGGCTCGCGATACACCCATCGGCTCAGCAGGTACTTCTGCGCCGGATGCTCCACCAGCTTGAACGCCGTGTACGCAAAGCAAAGAATGAACGCGTAGCTGATCCACGGGTCATACTTCGCCACACCCATCCGCTCCGGCAAATGGTGGTCATGGATGAACAGAAATGTATTGAAATGCAACAGATACAGGCACAGACTCGCGCGCCCAAACGCCGCAATCGGTCCCCATCCCAGAATCCGCGAAACCCAGTGGTTGCCAGTTAGCCCCCACACCAGCAGCGCAAATACCGGGGTCAGCATACCGCCATGCAGCATGACGTAGGGCAAGCGCGGAACCAAAAGATAGAACGCTGCAAGAGCGGCGCCGCCCGAAAGCAGTGTCAGCCCCAGTTTCACGCGATCACTCAAATCCACCATCGCATGCAAGCGACCCAGCGTAATTCCCGCCAGGAAGATCGGCACAAACGGCAGTGGCGTGTACTTCAGCGCGCGAAGCCAATATCCCGAAGAGTAGCGGTCAATGTTGTACAAACCATCGGGATTCAGAACGGTGTAGATCGCTGGCAGCAGCAGTTCCCACAGCCAGAACACACCAAACAGCGCCAGCAGTTTCCCCGGCGTGCGCGGCCAGAACTTCATGCGGATGATGTGCGGAAATGCCAGGTAAAGCATGGCTTCGGTAGCCAGCGTCCACGCCACCGTGTTCCAGAACGTGGCCAGCGTCGGGCTCCAGCCCTGCAACAAGAGCGGCGTCAACACCACGCCGCGCACAAACTCGCTCAGCGGACGGATCTTCCATTCCGCATGCAACATCTCCAGCGAGATCACCAGTGATAGCAGATACACCGGATACAACCGCGAAAGCCGCGCGGCGTAAAACTTGCCCGGCTTCAGCGTGTCCGCGCGATGCACATAGTTGTACGCCAGCACAAATCCGCTGATCAGCAGAAAGAAGCTGATGTACGTAAACCCTGCATTGATCACGGGCTTCACAAACTCCGGCAGCGGAGGCGTGAAGTGAAAGAACATGATGCCGATGGCAAGAAACGTCCGGATGCCGGTCAATCCCGGTAATGGCGGTTTCTTCTGCGGAGCAACCGCGGTCACTTCCGCCATTACGACGTCACAAGCGTTCCGAGTTTTTCGCCCGATACAACACGCACAATGTTGCCCTCTTCACGCATGGAGAAGATCACCATCGGCATATTGTTGTCATTGCATAGCGACACCGCAGACGTGTCCATCACACGCAGGCCCATCTTGATGATGTCCATATACGTAATCGTCTGGAACATCGTCGCGTCAGGGTCCTTCTTCGGATCAGCGCTGAAGATGCCTTCTACAGAAGTAGCCTTCAGCAACACATCCGCACGAATCTCCATGGCGCGCAGCGCAGCCGCGGTATCCGTGGAGAAATACGGATTACCCGTACCCGCGCCAAAGATCACAACGCGTCCCTTTTCCAGGTGGCGGATCGCACGGCGGCGGATGTAAGGCTCGGCCACCTCGTGCATCTCAATTGCGCTCATCACGCGGCACTGGATGCCCAGCTTCTCAATCGCGTCCTGCATGGCAATCGCATTGATCACCGTGGACAACATGCCCATGTGGTCAGCCGCAACGCGGTCCATATGGATGGCCTGTTCCGCTACACCGCGGAAGAAATTGCCGCCACCCACCACCACAGCCACCTGGCTGCCATTGTTGGCAAGCTGCACAATCTCCGAAGCCACACGGCTTACGAAGATGGCGTCAATACCAAAGCCCCGGCCCGCAGCCAGTGCCTCACCTGAAATCTTGAGAAGAACGCGTTTATACATCACCGCTCCCCAGTATCGCACGGTCGTTACGGTTCATCGAAGAGCCCAGAAGGCCGAATACCCGCCATCAGCCTCGGATTACACCGGACCGAAAATAAGCTCGCCCGAACTCCTCCTGATGCCACCCTTCAGGCGTTCTTTAAGAACGAATCCTTCAGCCGCTTGCACCCACCATCCTCAAACTGCACCATCACCGTGTCGCCCACCACATCTCGCACACGTCCGCGGCCAAACCGCTTGTGCCGAACCACCACGCCCTCCTGAAACTTTGCAGGAATAGTCTGTGGCAAGGTCTCCGGAGCCGTCGTCAGAATCGGCCCATTCAACGTCTCAATCCGCGTCACACCCTCACCTTCACTGGCGCCATGCAGTGCCACCTCCGGCTCGTGCATCTCCCACGCGCGATTTACGCAGTTATCGCAGTTGCCACACAGCTCGCCCTCGGGCTCATTGAAGTAGCGACGGATCACCTGCATCCTGCAGCGCACCGTTTCCGCGTACAGCATCATCTCGTCCAGCCGCGAACGATCCGCCGAAGCCCGCTCCACATACTCATGCAGCAGCGTCTCCACATGCGCATCCGTGATCGGTTCTCCATGACGCAGCACATACCCACCACGCAGCCGTCGCACCACTTTCATCTCACGCAACAAATACAGGATCACTTCAGCCCGACGCTTCCCAATTCCAGCACGCTCCGGCAATGCCGCGGCATTCACCGCGTCCGTCGCAGAAAGCGTCTCAAGCACAGCCCGCAACTCCTCAGCACGTGGATACCGCCCCGCCGCAAAGAAACTCTGTATCCGCCGATCCTCCAGCCGATACAGCAACACTGCCTGCGCCTGCCCGCCATCGCGTCCCGCACGCCCGGCCTCCTGGTAATAGCTCTCCAGCGAATCCGGAAACTCGTAATGAAACACAAATCGGATGTTCGGCTTATCAATCCCCAGCCCAAACGCCTTCGTCGCCACCATCACGCGGCAGGTGTCGTTCATGAACTCAGCCTGCGCACGTTCGCGTTCTCGAGCCGTCATCTTGCCGTGATACTTCCCACTGGCAATCCCCGCTTCTTTGAATCGCTCATACAGTTCGTTAGCCGAACGAACTGACGCTGTGTACACAATGCCCGTGCCATCGGTGTTCCCCAACATCTGCATCAACCGCGCCAGCTTCGCATCGTTGTTCACCGTGGGATGCACCGCAAGAAACAGATTCGTGCGATCGCTTCCGGCATTGATCACCACAGCATTCTTCGCATTCAATTGCTCCAGAATTTCGTGGATCACATCGTCTGTCGCAGTGGCTGTCAAAGCCAACACAGGCGGATTGCCCAACGCCTCACGCGCATATCGCAACCCCAAATAAGCAGGCCGAAAATCATGTCCCCACTGCGCAATCGTGTGCGCCTCATCCACCACAAACAGCGACACACCTGCCTGCTTCAACTCCGCAAGAAACTCACGATTCTCCAATCGCTCCGGCGTCACATACAAAAGCTTCGGAATCCCCGCCGCCAATGCCTCGTCCGCTTCCTCACGCTGATGTTTTGTAAGCGTTGAATCGATCTTGCTAACTTCAATCGAAGCGCCTTCCGCCTTCAGCTTCTGATCCTGCATCAACGCAATCAAAGGCGAAACCACAACCACCGTGTGCGGCAACAACAAGGCAGGCAACTGATACGTCAGCGACTTCCCCGCCCCAGTCGGCATAATCGCGAGCACACTACGCCCACGCATCACAGCTTCCAGCGTCTCCCGCTGCGCGCTACGAAACTTCGCAATGCCAAAGCGAGCCTTAGCCTCCCGCTTCAACAAATCCCAGGGCACGGTTTCTTCAACAAGCTTCTTCATAGCCAGACGAAATTAGGATGCAATTCCTACCGCAACAGCCTGCTGTATATCCGATACCGAACGCAAGAAGAAAGGCCCGGCATTCACCGGGCCTTTCTTCATTAGTCCTTGTAAGGATCGAACTCGTTCGCTCCTGCCATCGCCACTCCAACAGGAGTCAGCGTGTGCAGAACGCGAACCGTCTCACCCTGCTCTGCCAATACCTCCGGCAGACGCTTGTAGCAGTGAGGCGACTCATCCAACCCACCGCCGCGCAGCACAACGTTGGACTGACGCAGCCAGTCGTTCATCATCTCCGGCTTCACCAGACCTTCGCGCTTGCACACGCCGGTCTTACGATCGTAGACGCCCGCTGCCTGCTTCCTTCCCATCACACGACCTGCGCCGTGGACGGTAGAAAACATCGCAGCACGCTGCGCTTCACGAGTCTCTGCATCCGTGGATTCAGTTCCCTCCAAAATCACAGAAACCTCACCCATCGTGCCGCCCACGAAACCACGCTGGCCAGGGAACGCAGGAGTAGCACCCTTGCGGCACACCCACAACATGCGGCCATCGTGCTCTTCGTTCCAGGCAAAGTTGTGATGGTTGTGCACCTCCTCCATCACCTCCGCACCCAACAGACGAGCCACACGGCTGCACACCCAGTCACGGCCTGCATACGCATACTCACCGCCCAACTGCATCGCGGCAATGTACTGCGCACCCAGATCGCTCTGCACATCCAGCCACACAGGATCGACCATCATGCCATCCTTCGCTCCCGCAGCCTTCAGGAACCACGTCGCAATACCGTGTCCCAAACCACGCGATCCGAAATGAACGCCAACCCACACGCGGTCCTGCTCATCCGTGAACAGATCCACATAGTGGTTGCCGGAACCGATGGTGCCCAACTGCGCTTCTGCCTTACGCTTCAACGGTGCAGCAGCTTCCGTATCCCATCCGGGATGCGCATTGCGGCCCAGCAGAGCATGTCCGTTGGCTTCGTTGTTCTTCCGTCCCACACCGAACGACAGCGTGTTCCAGATGTCGTCCATAATGCGGTGGATGTTTGCACGCAACTCGCCGCCCGGCATATCCAATCGCACAGCCTTGTTGCCGCAAGCAATATCAAAGCCCACAGCCGTAGGCGAAATTCGCGACTCCGCCGCGATCACTCCGCCAATGGGAACACCGTAGCCCAGGTGTCCGTCCGCCATCAGCGCAAAGCGTTCCGCGCTCTGTGCGCAAACCTTCGCCTGTTCCAGCGTGTTGTCTTCATGCACTCCCCATACAGGAATGTTGTCGATGTACTTCATCTTCCTCGTCTTTCCTTTCTAATCACGCTGCACGGCTGTTCCTCGCACATGCGCAATCGGGGTTGGGTTGCGTCCGCGGCGCTCCTCGCGTTGTACGCAAAAGAAAGAGCCCGGGCTGTCGCCCGGGCTCGTTGGTACCGATCTGGAGTGAGGCTTATGCCTGCGGCTCCTCGGAAACTACAACCTTTGCCTGAGCAAACGTTGCGTTCGGTTCGCCGATCTTGAATCGAGCGAAACGACGCACCGTGATGTTTTCGCCCATCTTGCCAACCTGTGTGGCAATGATCTGGGCAACAGTCTGCGACTGCTCCTTGATGAATGGCTGATCGAGCAAGCAAACTTCCTCGTAGAACTTGCCCATCTTGCCTTCGAGCATCTTCTCGATAATGTTTGCAGGCTTACCGCTTGCAGCAGCCTGTGCGCGGTAGATTTCCTTCTCGCGCTCGATGTCTGCCTCGGTCACTTCATCACGGCCGATGAAGCGCGGATCAACAGCAGCAATGTGCATTGCGATATCGCGCAGCAGGTCCTGGAAGCCGTCGGTGCGGGCAACGAAGTCGCTCTCGCAGGCCAGTTCCACCATCACGCCGATCTTTCCGCCAGCGTGAATGTAGGTACCCACAGCACCTTCGTTTGCAGCACGCGAAGCCTTCTTCGCAGCCGACGCCATGCCGCGCTTACGCAGCACAACGAATGCATTTTCCATATCGCCAGAGGCTTCCTGAAGTGCCTTCAGGCAATCGCCCATCGGTGCGCCGCTCTTCTCGCGGAGTTCCTTCACCAGCTTTGCATCAATCTTCACGGTCTCGGTAGCCATCGTGTTTGTATCCTTTACTGTTTTGAAACAATCGCTGCACACACAAAGAGCGTGGCGCCAACTACGGCAGCCACGCTCTCCGTGTAAATCATTCGGAGAAGCTTACGCGCCTGCTTCCGCTGCCACCGGCTCATCAGCGTCGGTGTCAGACGTCGGCTGCTTGCGGATACCGCCGCCCAGAGCTGCGTTCAGGTCAACCGTCTCTTCTTCGGCTTCCTCAGCAACAGTGGTTGCAATCGGGTTGGACTCCTGCGATTCCTCGTCCTCAAGTCCGACGAAGTGCGACTCGGTTGCAACCGGCGTCACATCGGCGTACTCGCTGGCGATCGACTTGTCGCCGATCATCTGCACACCCTCGTAGGCCGAATCGGCAATCTTCGTCGTGAACAGGCGGATCGCACGCAGAGCGTCGTCGTTACCCGGGATCACGTAGTCCACAACCGTCGGGTCGCAGTTCGTGTCCACAACAGCCACAACAGGGATGCCCAGCTTGCGAGCTTCCGAAACGGCAATCGCTTCGTTGTTGCTGTCGATCACGAAGATCGCGTCCGGCAGGCGGCGCATGTTCTTGATACCGGCCAGATTGGTGTGCAGAGCCTTACGCTCGCGCTCCAGGCGGATAACTTCCTTCTTCGTCATCAACTCAAAGCGGCCGTCCACTGCCATCTCGTCCAGCTCAGCAAGGCGCTTTACGCTCTTCTGGCAGGTAACCCAGTTGGTCAGCAGACCACCGAGCCAGCGACTGTTGATGTACGGCATGCCAGCGCGGTTCGCTTCTTCAGCAACCGCATCCTGTGCCTGGCGCTTGGTGCCGACGAACAGGATCACCTTACCGGTGGAGGTCAGGTCGGTGACGAACTTCGACGCTTCCTTGAACATCTTCAGCGTCTTCTGCAGGTCGATGATGTAAATGCCGTTACGCTCGCCGAAGATATATTCCTTCATCTTCGGGTTCCAACGCTTGGTCTGGTGGCCGAAGTGTACGCCGGCTTCCAGCAGTTCCTTCATTGTGATCGATGCCATTATCGGCTCCTTGTATGCGGCATCCCGACGGATCAGGCCGGGATTAATCCCGTTCGTCTGGGAGATTGAACTCCTGAGGGTTTTACTGCAAGGCGGCGGATGATCATACAAACCATCCGCCGCAGGACTTGAGCCAGACCCCAGCGACTAGCGCTTGGAGAACTGGAAGCGCTTGCGGGCGCCCTTCTGACCGTACTTCTTACGCTCCTTGATACGAGCGTCGCGGGTCAGCAGGCCGTCTGCCTTCAGCGTCTTGCGGAGTTCAATGTTGAACTCAAGCAGGGCGCGGGCAATGCCCATCTTCACAGCGTCAGACTGAGCGGTCACGCCGCCGCCCTTCACCGTGGTGATGACGTCAAACTGGCCTTCGACCTGAGCGGTCTTCAGCGTGCGAACTGCAGCAGCGCGCTGCTGTTCCGTCACAAAGTAAACCTTCAGTTCCTTGCCATTAACCGTGAAGCCACCGTTGCCGGGGCGGAGAAATACACGTGCAATCGCCGACTTGCGGCGGCCCGTTCCGTAGTACTGCACCAGATCTGCCATATCTCTTCTCTATCCTTCGCGAACGGGTTACGCCACTACCAGTGGCTGGGGCTGCTGAGCATCGTGCGGGTGCTTGTCACCCTTGTAGACCTTCAGCTTGGTCGCCATCTGGCGGCCCAGCTTGCTCTTCGGCAGCATGCCCTTGATGGCCTGCTCCACAATCGCTTCCGGCTTACGAGCCAGCAGCTTGGTGAACTCTTCTTCACGCAGACCGCCCGGGAAACCCGTGTAACGGCGATACAGCTTCTGCTGCGACTTAAGGCCCGTCAACACGATCTTCTCGGCGTTGATCACAATGACGTGATCGCCGGTATCAATGTACGGGGTGTACTGGGTGCTGTTCTTACCGCTCAGCACGCGTGCGGCACCGCTGGCCAGGCGGCCCAGGGTCTGGCCACTGGCATCCACCACAAACCACTTGCGGTTCAAATCCTTCGAACTGGGTACAAACGTCGACATCGAGTCTTCCTTCCGACTTCCAAAATCCAAACTTCTAATTACAACTCAACCAATGTCTCGTGCACACGCAAAGAACCCCTCTCGGGGCTATTTCCGCTGAATGCGAGTGGGTGCTGTGTCGGAACTGAAACTCTTCGCCCGCCGCAGCCCGAATTGCTCCAGGCCACCTGCTCCGAAGACCCCCAACGGCTCACCTAAGAGCCGACGTCCGCAGGATCCACCGCGTCACTGCCTCCGCATCCCCAAATGCCCAAAGGGCACAGGCATGCAGACGCAAGTCTGCGCGAGTTCATAGAATAGCCGGTATCCGAACGGGAGTCAACATAGATACTCCCTGAAATTGCGCTACCCCGGTGAAACCGGCAACGCCTTTGCCTTCTTATGTTTTCGCTGCGGCGTGACCCCGTCCTTGGCATCCAATCGATACACAATCATCACGTTCCTATCGGGATCATCCATTGCCGGAAACTCCGCCACGCGCGTCAGCCGGTAAAACTTGTTCAGCGCCTCCATCTTGTCGTCTTCAATGGAGTTCCAAGACACGAACCACCCCGGCTTGTACGCCGCAATGCGATCTTCCAGATCCATCGTGCCAAAGTCGTCGCAGATGCTCGGCACCCCAGTCATCAAAGACAGGTCACTCCCCGAGATCGACAGCACCGTATGACTATGCGTCGGATCAGATTCCACAATCCGCTCAATCCGGTTCGCCGCCGTCTGAAATGTGTACTCCGGGTGTCGCACGTAGCTCCACGTCACATGCGCCTCACGCCCAACCAGCAGCACCAGCAGCGAAGCAAACGCCAGTGAAGCCGACGGATGCCACGCAGCAATATGCAATGCCGCGCGAGCCATCAGCAGAATCAGCGGCACCGCAACTACCACGTAATACCTCGGCTGCATGTTCGCGTGATACGCCAGAAAGAATAGATACCCCGTCACCCACAGCAGCAACGACACAAACAGAGGATCGCGCCACGTCTTCTTATGGAAACCCGCCAGCACCACCAACGCAATCGCCAGCGGATACAGCAACTCCCCCATCCACACGCCATTCTTCAGCGTGTCGCCAACTGTCTCCCAGAACGGCAGCCCTGCAATGGTCGTATTGTTCGCCGCGAACAGATAACGGAAATCATTCCAATAGCCGCGATACAGCAGCCACGCAATGTAACTACCCCAAAGTATGGCGACAGTCCCGCCCGTCACAGCCGCAATGCGCAACACGCGTCGACGTTGCCACGCAGCGGCATCCGCCAACATGTACGCCACAGCAGGCAACAAAAACACCGCGGTCGTCTTGGTGCCAATCATCAACGACACCAACACACCCACAAGAACAGCAAACAAAACACGCTGTCGTTCCGTGGAAGCACTTCGTATCGCCTGCGCCGCCAGCAACGACAACAACGTCAACAACACCAGCAACGGCTCAAGAATCGCCATCCGCGTAAACACGTACAGGAACGAACTCGCCGCCATCAGCAACACAGCGGCAGCAGTAAAGATCCACCGCAGATATTTCGATTCGTCCTCCCGCGCCTCATGCTGCAGCACCACAAACGAACACACCAGCACTCCAGCAAACACAAACACGGTCAGCGCACGCGCCGCCACAATCCCCACGCCAGCAAATCGAAAGACGAATCCCTCTAACAAAGGCCATACAGGCAACGCCGCAGCAGGATTGAAGTCACCAGGCAATCGCCAAGTCCCGCGCAGATAATGCCGGATGGCCGCATCGCCATACCACCCCTCATCGGTGTACTTAGCCCAATCCACCCAAGGCGACCGATTCGGAAAATCCGCACGCAAATGCACCAGGTGCAAAGCCCAGAACGCCGCTGCAACCAAAAGAAAGATAGCTGGCAGTAGCCGTCGCGCAATGTTGCTTCCGTTGTCTGTCCCGAGTGCAGCTTTGTTCCCGTCGTGCTTGATCGTCTAGTCTCCTCAGACTACGTTTTCTCGTGCGGCACGCTTCCGCGCTGCTAGATCGGCTAAACGTGTCTGTCTTTCTTCTAGGCTATACTTGCCCAACATCCTAACGCTGCTGCAGGCAAAGGCCGCGGCCACACTTACGGGAGATTGCGTCACTTGCCACAAGCGCACGTCACTCATCCGCGACGCGGCATCCCCAGCCTGGATGGCTGGCGCGCACTCCGCATCCTCTCTTCCTTTATCTAGATCTGGCTGTCGTTTTCGCAGTCTCTTTCGTTCCGGGCTTTCGCCTACGTGGAATTGTGAAAAGCAGAGATCGCGCAACGCTAACGCTCAATTTCCCCCGACATACTGGAGCATCTTTCTTGGCGCCGCCTTCGAACTGAGCACATCGGCCTGTTAATCTCCGCACCCGCTTTCCGGCGCTGGACGGGCTGCGCGCTTAAGTTCCTCGTATGGTGCGGGCAGAAAACCCATTCATTCGCACTCGCCGGCGTTATCGCTTTGAGCGTAAACTTCGCCGTCACCTTCGTCGTATCCAAGATCAGCCACGACTATTTCGAGTCACGTTTCCTGCGCGGGAAGAAGCATTTCGAATACCACAAGGAACTCACGTCCCATCGTCACGCATTCGTCGTAGAGTAAACCTCCACAACGAATGCAAACTTGCTATTTGCGGGGAAGAGCCGCACTCGCTTTCCAACTTTGAGCGAGCTGTGGGCTCGTCATTTTGGCCTGTCCTAGACCCGACTCCGAACAACTTCAAAGCGCGACTTCAACACAAGGAAGGGCCGTTCTACAACGTAGTAAGCCATCACCGCAAACGCTACATTGACCAGAAACACTACTGGAAGTTCCAGCATCTTCGGGATTCTATTGCGGCAATAAATGAGAACAAGATAGGTCGCAAGAAGGTTGAACAGGTAAAGTCCATACGAGATCTTCCCTAGGAAGAGCATCCAGTTGGGGAAGCGTCTGGCAGAAACTCCAAGGAATGCCCGGAACAAAGCGATCACTCCGATGCTGCCAAGAACGAACATCACGTTATAGGAAAAGATTCCCACGGAGAACGAGGGGTATTTCGGATCAAAGCAGGAAGCTAGAAGCAGAGCTGCAAAACCGCCAATCGCCAACAGGAACCGCTTTGATCTGGACAACGCAGTGGGACGCCGTTCGCTCCACAATGCCAGCAGAGCGCCTAGTCCAAAGAACTGGACCTCTACGAATGTGTTGTAGAAGACACGCCCATGTTCCAGGTAAGGAATGGGCAAATGGGGCGTGACCATGAGCAGCAGGATGGCCGCCTGAGAAATCGCAATAGTCGCATAACCGATGTTCTTTACGACTCGGCGATTTCCGCTGCGCATCATCAGCGGCCAGCAAACATAAAACTGCTCTTCAATCGATAACGTCCACAACAGGGCAAGTGGTAGCCACACTCCATTGTGTGTGAGATACCAGTTCGCCACAAAGAACACTGCAGCTAACCAGAATCCGCTGGCAACGGGATACCCCTGCAAATGCGCTATGCCGTAGCACAACAATAGGAATGCGAAGTATAGCGGCCATATACGAAGGGAGCGACGAAAGTAAAACGCCTTCAAGTTCAACCGTCTGGTTGTGTCCACCTCAATCAACAACAGACGGGTAATGAGGTAGCTACTCAGGAGAAAGAACAACTCCACGCCAAATGCGCCCACACAGTGTAGGGCCCAAACGAGTGTCACGAGCCACGGCTTGGCCGTTTTCAGAAACTCTAATTGATAAGGATTCGATTTATGGTGCAGTAACACGCCCAGAAATGCGACGAAACGCAAAGCATCCAATTCCGGCTGATAAAACCGTCTTCCTTTGAATTCTTTAGCGGGGACAGTTTCTTGCATGTTCCCGAAAAGAGTAGCACGCCCATGGTGAATTTACTGTTCTCATAGGACAGACTTGAAACGCGGCCTCATCTATAGCGAAAAGCACTCACTCTATTCGTAAGCCAACGCGTCGATCGGGTCTTTCGCTGCTGCCTTCAAGGCAGGATACAGAGCACCAAGAGTTGCACCAACCAGAGCAATAATGACGGCAGTCAGAACCCATGACGGCGTCACAGCAAACTCAAGCTGCGGTGTCTTCACGTGCAGAAGCGCGCGCAAACCGTACGTTGCGGAGACACCGAGAATAATGCCGCAGACGGCCAGCAGTCCGGACTCACGCAGAACGATACTGACGATGTAAGTGCGCGATGCCCCCAACGACTTCAGAATGCCGATCTCACGTGTGCGTTCCATCACGGCGGTGTACATCGACTGGAAGATCACAAGAAAACCAATGACTACCGCGATCCCGATCACCGTCCGCAGGCCGATGTTGAACCCTGGATACTTTTCGGGCGTGAGCTGGCTTAAGAACTCTTCCAGTGTCTGCACGTCCCACTGCTGCAGGCCATCCGTAGACTGAATCTCCTGTTTTACCGCAGCCTGCCACTTCGGTGGATCGTCCGTCTTGAGATAGAACACGCTGCAGCGATTCTCTGTGCCGTTGATGGCGTTCATCGTCTCAAGCGGAACAAACTTACGGCCGCCCTTGCCGTGCTCCACAACACCGGACACTGTAAAGGTGTGTCCAAACAACTTCGTCTGGTCGCCCACATGCAGCCCCTTGCCACTGCTTGCTGCCACATCGTCAATGATGATGCTGTCTGGACCAGTGAATGGGCCGCCCTCCTTGAAGACGAACGGGCGAAGCGCGTTGAAGCTGTTGTATTCAACACCCCAGATATTTTCCAGCGTCCCACTGGCCGTTAGCTGGATATATACCGGAGCAGCAACCTGCACATGGGGCAGCTTCTCCAGCACGCCTTGCACCTTTGCCGATGCGGGAGCACCGCTGACACCGATCAGGTTGGACGTGGTTCCGGGCTTGGCGATCATGTCGCCACCGATACCGGTCGTGCGAACTTTCTGGCCATTCAGCATGCCCAGCATGATCGCCGCAATCGACAGAATCATGATGACTTCAATCGCAACCGCAAGCGCGGAAATCAAGGAACGCAGGGGGCGGTGGATAAGGTTGCCGACGACCAGTTTATTCATATCTTCTCTTCGATTGTACGTGGGCTCAAGCCCAGCGAGGGAGCAGGTCTCGGCACAGGATCTACCGACAGAGGCAGGATCGTTCTGCGGACAGGGATCAATAGGGCACCAATCATCGGCAGGATATGCGTCGTCACGAACGCCGCCAGAACGACAGAGAACGCAACTACGCTGACAGCGATAAATGGTGCATTCATCATGCCTTCGGCAGCGCCATGTGCGAGGAAAAGAAGATAGATAGCGGCCCAGAACGTCTGCTTCGTGCTTCCCGTCAACGAATCCATGACCCAGAACATCGCGAGGTAGCAAGGAAACATGATCAGCGTCACACCCCACCACTGTACACAGTGGTAGGCGTCGGCGAAGGGGCTGAAGGAAATTCCAGTGGTCGTGTCATTGTCGGCCAACATGCCGATCTCGTGCGCATAGCGATTACCCCAATGAAGCTCGGCTTTCTGGCCCACAAAGTAACGCGGAATCATATTGAGTACATAGCTTTCAATGGGGAGGATAGTTGCGGAATGCCCATCGTCGGTCAGGTGTATCAAAGCATCGTCAATCGGAAATACCGTCAGACGATCCAGCAATCCGTAGTTCTCATTGAACCAGTGGTAAGCGGTACTGATCTGCAATTGTTCAGCGACCAGCGCCTGGTACTCTTCCCGAGTACGCAATGGGTGGAACAGCATGTCCAGAGCCTTTTCCTGCGAATCTGGATCATCTTTGTAGACTCGTCCCAATTGCGAAAGCGGCGTGAGAAACGTTGCCATTGAAACGGCGAAAACGGTGACGAAGACCAATCGCCTCGTTGTCATCCAGTAGCCAGCGATCGTGGCAGCCAGTGCCCATGCAACAGAAGCTGTGAACATTCCCTGCTTAGAAAAAGAAAATATTCCCCAGAACAGCGTGAGCCACACGGAAATAATAAAAGCCAAAACACTGAAAGAACGCCATCCATCGGTCTTCTGTGTGGTCCCATAAACCGCCAACATAATCGAGAGTGGCAGAAAGTTATTGACCTGGTTAAACGTAGAAAGAACAGCAACCGGGACTAAGAGGCCGCCAAACTGTCCGATCAGAGCGGCCCCCATTGCCGCTTGCTGAAACCGATCATGAATCTGTAATGACTGCAGAAACGGCTTTTTCCTGCGGATGCGCGCATTAATCCTCGCCGCAGTCCAAAGGCTGCACGCACCCACCAGATAGACCATCATCGTTTTCTGCGCTGCGAGAACATTCGAATCCAATGGCTCGCCCAGCACTGTCTTTACTAGTCCACCCAGAATCATGGTCAAAAGCCCCATGAAAAAAATGGCTGCTCCGCTGGGATAGACTAGGCCTCCGCACGCATTGAAGGCGTCTGACATCACCACGATGAATGCGCAGTAGGCTAGGGAGGCATAGATACTCGTCCCCTCGAGCATCTGCAGCGCAAAAAGGACAGCCACCACCCGAAAAACGTACCGCATGGGTACGTGTGTCGGTAGAGTGACCTTCATTGCGAACTTCATCTGCGTCAGTCTAGCAAGATATGGCTACAACAACAGTGCTATACCTCCCTGCCTCGTGAAACCGGAATATGGAAGCTGCGGAAAACAAACTACATAGTCGGTGATATCACGTTGAAACCGTGTATCTTCCGCCTGTTTGGGATAAAGTGAAGACGTGCCTGCAGTTGCGGCGATCCCGACGAAATCCATACGGTCTTTCTGTTTCATGATTCTTTTTGCGGTTCAGTCCGAAACGAAGCCTTTTTTCGCCAGAATGGCGCAACTGTCCCTCGCAGTATTGGGCAGCGCCGCCTGCGTGCTGGGCCTCAGTGGATGCGGAGTCGTCTCCAGCGGCACCACCAACGTTTCGCAGCTCCGCATCATTGATGCCACACCCGACGCGGGCGGCATCGACATCTACGCCGGCAGCAACGTCCTCACCTACAACCTGGGATACGGCACCGTCACCTCGTACATCCCAATCAATCCAGGGACTTACACGCTTGCGGCGGACTCCTCCGGAACGAAGACGGCGCTTTCCTCCGTGCGAGCCACGCTCCTGAATGGCAAACAGTACACGCTCCTGTTCAGCAGCGCAGCCGCCTCGCTCCAGGCTCAGGTACTCACAGACCAGTCGCAGCCCGCGCCGTCCGGCCAGATCGCGCTTCGCTTCCTGGACGAAGCGATCTATCCCGGCGCACTTGATCTTTACCTTGTCCCCAACGGCTCCACTATCGACAAGGTGAATCCCCTGCTGACCAACGTCAACTTCGGCAACACACCCACGTACGTCAACGTGCCCACCGGCACGTACACGCTCTACATCGTCTCCGCTGGCACGGTCGTCTCCACCACCACGGTGCCCATGTACACGGGTGCCTCCACCACCTACCCCAGCGGCAGCGCCCGCACATTTGTCCTGCTCGATCAGCAGATCCTCACCACCTCATCTGTTCAGGTAGTGATGGCGAACGACTACGACTCCGCCACGGCGACCCAGTAATCGCGACCCGAAACAACCCTTTTCATCCCCAAAAGTTGCCTTAAATCAGAAAAATATACTTTTCTCAACGACAGCAACTCCCGTTGAAGAAGCCGTGTCCATCCCGAACGTAAGCGGTGTTCGCAATCCGCCGAAAGGGAGACACACATGATGAAGCTTGCTACTTTTGCACTCGTTTCCACCCTCACGCTCACGGCCGCAGCGCAACAAGACATCAACCAGCGCAAGGTCAATCAGCAGGACCGCATCGCCAATGGCGTTCGGTCGGGCGAGTTGACGCCGCATGAAACCTCGCATATCGAACATCAGGAAGCCGCGATCAATCATGAGGAACACGCCATGCGCCAGGCTGACAACGGACACCTTACCCACGCTGATCGCAGCGCCCTGAAGAGCCAGCAGAACGCGGAGAGCCGCCGCATCTATCGCGACAAGCACAACGCCCGCGTCCGCTAATCAGCTTTCTCTTACGACTGGATTTCGATCAACTGAAAGGACCTGCCACACCGCGGGTCCTTTCCATTTCCCGGCTGTTCTACATTCACTGCGGCGTTCTATACTCGCTTCCCATGCGCAACTTCCGGACGATCCTGCCGCTCTGTCTTGCTGTCACCTCCATCGCCACCGTATCGGCGCAGTCGCGTCTCCTGCTCACCTCGCAGCGCGACCACACCTTCCGCGTCTTCGATCCAATGACGATGGAACAGCTCAGCGCCACCGTGGAAAGCGACGACGCGGGCCACGAAGTCATGGCCACACCCGACGGCAAGACCGCCTTCGTGCCCATCTATGGCAACGCAGGCGTAGGCCGCGCCGGCACCGACGGCGACCATATCGACATCTACGACGTCGCCACCGGCAAGCTCACCGGCACCATCAAGTTCCCGCACGGCGTGCGTCCACACCGCCCCATCTGGAACGCCACCAACGGCACCTTCCTCGTCTCTGCCGAACTCGATAAAGCCGCAGCCATCATCGATCCCAAGACTGGCAAGATCATCGGCGAAGTCCCTACCGGCGCGGAACAGTCGCACATGATCACGCTGCTGCCCGGCGGCAAAAAGCTTTACTCCGCCAACGTCCATCCCGGCAGCGTGTCAGTAATGGACGTCCCCAATCGCAAACTCATCAAGGTCATCCCCATCTCTGACAACACGCAGCGCCTCTCCTGCTCCAACGACGGCGCCTACATCTTCACCGCCGACCAGACCACGCCCGACCTCGTCGTCATCGACACCAAGACCGACACCATCAAGAAGCGCGTGAAGCTCCCCGCCATCGGCTACGGCTCCACACCCACGCCCGACGGCAAATACGTTCTCGTCGCCATGGCAAATCAGGACAACGTCGCAGTCGTCGATCTGAAGACACTCGAAGTCACCAAGACCATCCCCAGCATCGCTGGCCTCAACGAGATCGTCGTCTCACCAGACAGCAAGTGGGCATGGGCATCCTCACCCAAGATGAACAGCCTCGCCAAGATCGACCTTGTAAAAGGCGAAACCGTGAAGACTGTTCCCGCGGGCAAATACCCTGACGGCATGTGGCTAACCAAGTAGCCACACACCACTCAGCGATGGCCGTACGACGTGAAGACATAGTCCTTGTTCTTCACGCTCGTATGGCACGCAACCCCGCACTTGGCATCATTGCCTTGCGGTGGTTTGTCACCTAAGTTGGCCAGCCGGAACGTTCCAGATGCGGCGTCGTACTCAAAGGCGCCGTAACCCCATCCACCACTATCCGCAAACCGCTTGCTGTCCTTCAGCATGAAGTCCACATCATGTTGCGGCCCCGGCACCGTCGGCGCACCCGGTTCCGTGGAATCCACCTTCGCAGTCCAATGCACCTTCGCCATCTTGGCTCCATCGGGAAAAGATTTTCCATTCCCCGGAATGCCTGCCTTGAAGGCGTCAATCATCTCAGGATTCCCAAGGATCGCCGCAAGCGCACCGCCGTTATGACTGATGGCAATCACCGACCATCCCTCGTATCCGCGGAACTCTGAAAACGCCAACCCATTCGGAATCTTCAACGAGTACTTATCCTGCGACGAAGTAGCTGTTTGAGCCTGTGTAGAACCAGCCATCGAAGCAGAAGCAGCACCAGCCTTAGGCAGACTGTGGATGTAACGCGTCAGCTTCCAAGTGTCATTCGCGGAGATAGTCGACTTCCACGCAGGCATACCCGTCAGTCGCACACCGTTCTGAATAATCCAGAACAACTCCGCATCGCTCCAATGCTGCACATGCGCTGAGGTAAGGTCCATCGCAGGCGGCGTCATGTTCCGCCCAACAGTGGTGTCTCCGCGAGCCTCTGCGCCATGGCATTGCACGCACTCCCCAAGAAACACTTCCTGCCCCTGGCTCACAATCTCATCCGACTCAGGCAGCGGGTTCTTCATCTTCCCCGCCTCTAACGGAATAGTGACATCCTTAGCCGCATTGGCCAGTCCTGTTTCCCCGGCGCCGGGCTGTGTAGCTGCAGAACAACCTACCAGGAACATCACCAGCAACACACCCACACCAAGCGTCAACGTGTGTTTCAACAACGCACTGTGATTGCGTTTGCTCGGACTGCCAACGCGCGGCAAACCCACGATATCTCTCATCAACTCAGGCATGGAGCTTTCCCCTCACAAGAAAGTTTCTGGTCCTATCCAGCTCGTACTACCCTTTTGAAAACGAAGATGTCCACAGAACTCAAAAGGATTTTTTTCTCCCGACAACACAGGGAGATAAAAATCCGATGGTTTCGAATCGCGTCGATGTTCAAAAACCGGGGGATGAAAACAAATGGTGATTGCAGCAACCGTCTTAAGCGAAAACGGACAACACAAAACCTCAGTTCGCACCGGCAATAACCAGCAAACCCTCAGCATCCCCGCCAAAACCGAAGGACAAGGCTCCGCCGTCAACGGTGGCGAACTTCTTTTCCTCGCGCTCGCCACCTGCTACTGCAACGACATCTATCGCGAAGCCAAAGACCTCAACATCCCCATCGACTCCGTTCAAGTCGAAGTCACCGGCAGCTTCGGCGGTCGCGGCGAACCTGCACAAGACATCGAGTACCACGCCACAATTCAATCCAGCGCCCCACGCGAACAGGTCCTCGCACTCATGCACCACACCGACACCGTAGCGGAAATCCACAACACACTGCGCCAGGCCAATCGAGTCACTCTGCAAGAGTGCACCGTTCTCTAACGCACATTTCTTTGCAGAGCTCCTAACCGCGGTTCTATCTCTCTGTCTAATTCAGCGCGATAGAACGGGTCATAGGTGCTCAAACATGCGGCGCAGTAAAACATTCCTACTGGGTTTCTTCCTCACAGTCTGTGTCCCTTCTTATGCAGGCTGCATTCACTTCATCAACGGCCATTGGTTCAACGGTCGTGCTTTCCCTCAGGATGACTTCTACAGCGACTCCGGTGTGTTGACCCATACGCCCTGCCATCAATCTCTTCAAATCGACCTGAAGGGTGGCTATGTCGTCCCCCCATACGGAGACGCCCACGAACACAACTTTGACAATCTCCAACGAGCGCAGGCGCAGGGAAAGCTCTATCTGCAGGATGGAGTCTTCTACGCACAAGGCATGACCGATGTCTCAACCGGCGCTGAAGCCGTCAAACAGGCAAAGCGTGTGAACACGCCATCCACCGTGGATGCCACCTATGCGCACGGCGGTCTCACCGGTTACAACGGCCATCCCAAAGAGGTGTATGAATCCATCCCTCTCGGCTTCTTCTATCCCGTCACTGCCGAGCAGAAAGACAAAGTAGTGCATGCGACCAGCCGTTCCGGCTTGGCCTATTGGGAGATGGAAACGCCAGCGGAGTTAGATCAACTTTGGCCACGCATACTCGCATCCCATCCTGATCTCATCAAGGTGTATCTCGTAAACAGCGAAGAGTGGAAAGCCGCATCTTCATCCGATACACGACTCGGACTCGGTTTGAATCCCGCTCTTGTCCCTCTCATCACAACCAAAGCTCACGCGGCCGGTTTGAAAGTAGCCGCTCACGTCGATACAGCCACGGACGCAGCCATCGCGATTCGTGGAGGCGTCGACGAACTAGGCCATCTCCCCGGATACGGCCTCTCAGCCAAAGGCAATCCCACCACGGTTCGACTGCCAGATGAACTCATTCAAGAAGCAGAACAACGACACGTAAAAGTGCAAGCCACCGCAGGTATCGACGTCGACGAACACACAAGTGCTGCGGATCTCAAAGCAAGACAAGCATCGCAAATTGATAACCTCACACGACTAAAGAAGGCACACGTGCCCATCCTGATTGGCTCGGATCACTACGGGCAGGATTCCGTACACGAAATGGATTACCTGCACAGCCTGGGAGTCTGGACAAACCTTGAGCTCTTAAAAATGGCCTGTGTAACCACACCGCAAGCAATCTTCCCCAAACGGAAACTCGGCGAATTGCGCCCCGGCTACGAAGCAAGCTTCCTCGTCCTCAGCAGCAACCCACTCACCGATTGGCAACACACACACGCCATCATCGACCGATGGAAGCAGGGCGAGCACATTGTGATCGAAGACCAGCCATAACGCTGTCACCATGAACCATTCTGTAATCGAGCTGCATCAGACGGTCGCCACAGGAATTACGGCTTTGCGTCTCTCCGACGCTGACTGAGAATCCTGAAAGGCACATCGAAGATCAGGGAGCGTGGACGTGGAAGGCTCAATTACAGTTCGGCAAGGCAGCGCAACCATTCCCATCGTGCCCAACGTGGTGCGAAGGCACGCACACCTTGCCACACGCGGCGTCCATGTAGAACACCACGTCGTTGAGCCAACGGAATTCCCTGAGCGGGAGCTTCTGCAACACAACATCTTTCTCTACACAGGACAAGCGGCTCAGGCAGAAATCAAAAGCCCTGAGTTCACAGGCCTCCGCTGGATTCGTCCCGGTGCATTGTGGATCATGCCAGAGGGTTGCAGACATGGAGTCCGTTTTGAAGGCAAGGTAGAAGGCATTGCATTAGCGTTTGACCCTTCTTACTTCGACGATCTGGTTGAGTCTCACGGCGGAAAACGAAACCTCCCCATCATGCAATCTCTGACAGACTGCCCTCCCAAGATCGAACACCTCATGCGCGCGCTGCTGCTTGAAAGCACTGAATCAACAGAAGAGGGCATGGGCCTTGAGTGCATCGCCACAGCCATCGCTCTTTCCATCTGCGACTACGCAGGAGCAACACGAACGCCAACAAAGACCGGACCAAAACTCACACCGCGACAGATGCGTGCTGTACAAACCTACGTGGAAGACCACCTGCACAAACAGATTGCATTGGCTGATCTTGCCATCGTTGCCAAGCTAAGCGTCTTCCACTTTCTGCGCAGCTTCAAAGAAAGCCTCGGCACAACGCCCGCGCGGTACGTTCTCGATCGCCGCTTGGAGAAGGCAAAAACATTGCTTGCGAACAGCCCTCTATCCGTAACGGAGATTGGTCTCAACGTGGGGTTTGAAGATGTCAGTCACTTCTCGCGTGCCTTCCGCCGCGAAGTAGGCATGACACCATCGCTCTTTCGAGGGGGCGCGCAACAATAACGCAAGCAAAGGCAACCGACAGCAAGATCTGGTAACGGCTGCTGTTCTTTCTCACTTCAGAATTGCCTCAGAGACGGTCATCAAAGCCTCCCATGGTGGGATGAGTTAAGCCGTGGCTGTCTCGGAATCTGGAGGGAAGACTCTTGTCTCAAGCCATGCTTTCAAAAAACATCGTCCTCGTCCACGGCGCATTTGCAGATGGATCAAGCTGGTCGAAGGTAGTTCCCCTGTTGCTTGCTAAGGGATACAAGGTGACCGCTGTTTCAAACCCGCTGACATCCTTCCAGGACGACGTCGCAGCGACGAAGCGCGCAATCGCCGCGCAGGATGGCCCCGTCACACTGGTGGGACATTCCTATGGTGGGGTGATCATCACGGAGGCAGGCAACGACCCCAAGGTGGCGAGCCTCGTCTATGTCGCAGCCTTCGCTCCAGACGCAGGACAATCCATCGTTGACATCAGCAAGCCGTTCCCTCCCCCGCCCGGCCCTCAGAAGGCTGCACCCATCGGTGATGGCTTCCTGCTGCTCTCTCCACAAGGTGTGGAAGAAGACTTCGCGCAGGATCTCAGCAAGGAAGAAAAGGCTCTCATGGTGGCAGGTCAGCCTCAGACCTCAGGCGCAATCTTTGTAGCCCAGCCAACCCAGGCCGCATGGCACACCAAGCCATCTTGGTACGTGGTCGCCACGAACGATCGCATGATCGCCCCAGAGCACGAGGCCAGCATGGCCAAACAGCTCAACGCCACCACCATCTCCCTGCCGTCGAGCCACGTCGTAATGCTGTCCCATCCAAAAGAAGTCGCTCAACTCATCGAGGATGCCGCATCGGGTAAGCGCTAGAAACACGAAACGCTGTCAAGTCCCCGAACCACTCAAACCAAACAAACGAAAAGAAATAGAGCTGGCATGGTATTTCCGCCAACTCACTACAATAGAAGTAGCAACAAGATGGGCCGCGCGATGCGCGGCCCTAACTCGTTTAGAAAGACGATTTTGCCTCTAACCCCAATAGAAAGACGATTTTGCAGACACCAAAACCGTAACCCCAATGGAAAGACGATTTTAGAAAAACAGGGGGAGGGGGTACCCCATACATCCACCGAAGCCCAAAGCAAAAGCCAGCGGGAAAACCCGCTGGCTCGCTGACACGCCAAAGGCGTCCAGAACGGCACGAAGTGCCTAGCTGATCTGCACCAGATCGCCATGGCCGCTGTGCGCGGTTGGCGGCGTAATCTGCGAGGTCTGCGGCGCGCGCCAGTGATCGATGTAGCTCACCTGGTGCACGCACGAGATGGTGCAGTTCGGCGCGCAGCCCTTCTCCGTCAGGAATTCCCGCTTTACGTCCTCAGTCGTGTAATCCGCCAGAGGAGTCGCCGGATAACCGCGCTGCTGGCTGCAGTAATGCACCAGCCCGTTCTCGCAGACGTAGAGGTAGCGTCCACCCGCACGGCAACGCCAGTCGTTCGGCATACCGTTCGCAATGGCTTCCTGGAAGTGGTTGAAGCGGCTGTAGCTGCGACGGGTAAGCTTGCGGACGCGCTCCCAGACCGTACGCTCCTCGCCACCCAGCGGCTTCAACTGCCCGCTGCCATCGTGAATGATACCGATGGTCGACGAGAACCCAAGTCCCAGCGCACGGCTGGACACCGTGAACGCATCCTGCGGATTGGCAACACCGCCACCCACCACGGAGTTGATGTTCACATGAAAATCCGCATATTCCGCCAGCCAGATCAGGCGCTGATCCAGAACCTTGAGCGACTTCTTCGACACGGCGTCAGGCATCACGTTGTCGATGGAGATCTGCATGTGATCAAGGCCAGCCTTGTTCAACCGCTCAATGCGTTCCTTGTTCAGGTAGTAGCCGTTGGTGATCATGCCGGCCAAAGCACCTGTCTTGCGGATGCGCTTGATGACCTCATCCAGATCCGGATGCATCAGCGGCTCACCACCGGAGATGGTGATCACCGTCGTGCCAAGCCGTCCCAGATGGTCAATGCGACGCAGCATCTCATCCAGCGGCGTGGGCGCGGAGTGGTCGTCGTACTCATTGCAGTAGGTGCAAGCCAGGTTACAGCGCCGCATCGGCACGATCTGCGCCATGTACGGATGACTGGTCGAGAGCAGTGCATGCCCAATGCCCAGTAGTTCGCGCATACGACGTGTAGCCGCCTTCCAGCGGCGACGAAGCGGCATGGGCCGGTGGCCGGGCTTGAGTTCCAGGGCCGGAGGTGTAGCAACTGCAGTCGACATACCCCTCCATTTTACCGGACCGCGCCACCGCGTGTGCTATTACCTTCTCTCCCCCCGGTTACGCCGCCAACATACACCCTGACAGGCAAGAGTCCCTCCCGCCCCGGGAACTAACGCGGCGTTGACACTGCTACCGCTCTCTCCGCGGTCGAGATCCGCTTTTCTGCTGTGGGAGATACGAAATAGCGCTTAAGCCGCAGGAAATGACGTTCGTACATCTCGTAAGACAGCCACGCGATTGCGACCAATGGAACAGCAACAAACGCACCACGTAGATACGCTACAACCGTATGTGATTTGATCAGCAACCGCACCGATGGCAGAACCCACCGATCGATTCCCTCTCCCACAAAGGGCTCCAACACATACATCCCGTAGCTGTACTTGCCAAAGAACCGAAGGACAGGATGCTCGAAGATTCTCTTTGCCGGCCCCGGCTGCAACGATACCCCAATCAACGCTGTCAGCATGATCGCAATCAGAGTGAATCCCAACGTGCTGCTAATGGGGCTCCAAAACATATACAAGCCGTGCATTGCTACGTACACGATTGCCAGAGGAATTCCCACACGCGCCAGCCACGTGCAGATCCACAACAGACGCCCACGCCAGTTCGATCGTATTCCGATAGCCAACGCCGCTCCGAACAACATGCCGTCCAGGCGAGCGGGCGTCCAGCAATAAAGAATTGTGGGATGCGCCTCTGTTAATCCGGAAAGCCCCATTCCAATCCGGAACAAGAGGCAGAAGGCTGCCAACCCCAGAGCAGCTTGCACAATCCGTCGCTGCGTCTTCATGGCAAACAGCAGCACGGGCCAGAACAGGTAAAACTGTTCCTCCACTGCCAACGACCAGAAATGCCGAATATATACCCATGACGCGTTCGTTACCGGAGATCCGCCCCAGTTCACCGCGTCAAAGTTATCCAAATAGGTGAACCATAGAATCAGGCGGGGAGACCAGTGGTATCCCGCCACCATTGTCCCGACAACAAGAACGATCAAAACACCGTAATACAACGGAAATGTTCGCAAGGCGCGGCGCGCATAAAAATTACGCAAAGCAGAAGGCTCGTTCTGCGTCTCAAACAGAATTCCAGTCAACAGAAATCCGGAAAGGGCGAAGAACAGGTCTACGCCCACCCATCCAGCTGCGGTGAGATGATTTAGCGTCCGCAGAAAGACTCCACCGTGGACAGTGAATACATCTCCCCATTCATGGCAAATCAACACCAGCAGAATCGCGGTGCCACGCAAACCATCCAGTGCAAGCACATGCTTGATTACCGGTGCCTCTTCGGCATGGCTCTGGTTTTCTTGTTGAACCACATCCATCTTGCGATTGTCGCTCAAAGTGGTTAAGTATCCTGCCGCGGCAGACGTCAAGATGGCTTCATCAGTCCTTGAGAACGTGTTGTCAGGTTTCAATACACCCAACTCTTCACATCCGCACCGGCGGGGGCTGTCTGCTTCATATGCTCCGTCATCAGCGGCAATAAGCGCTGAATCCAGTTCGCATTGTTCTGCTGCATGGAATATTCGCTTGGACCGCCGGTATAGCAATGCGGCATACCGGGTCCGTACTGAAACTCAGCATCGGAACGCGGATTTCGCGTCAGCTTCAACTGGTTATCCAGCAGATGCACTGCGTTGTTCAGGAAGTACGTATCTCCATCGCCTACAGCGATATGCATCTTCCCTTCCACCTTCGGTCCCAGCGTCGACCAGTCGCGCTTCAGAATAGCGTTGATGTCGTAGTGCTCACGCCAATACTTCACGACATCTTTGTTAATTTCGCCGGTGATCGGGTCCAGCACATCAACCGGATAACCATCCTTATCCTGCGGCGAAAACACAGCCTGCCAGATGCCCCATTGCTCTGTTGAGCGACCATGCGTTCCCAGCACATACTCGAACGCAAACTCATCACCGGTAGTAGCCAGAATGGATCCATCCGGCTTACGATCCGCCGGGACCGGCACACTGCCAAAGTCACCATGGCGAAAGAACGCGTTCGGATCGTCGTATAGATTGATGTTCTGATACGCGTGGAAATCCACTGGATCAGGGCAGGCACCCCACGTGCCGTTGTAGCCATCGGGATAGAAGACCTGCGTGGCAATCGCCTCCCAGCCGCCGGTCGAGCCACCCGCCGTAGCGCGCGCCCATCCTGCACCAATACCGCGATACTTCGCTTCCACCGCAGGAATCAACTCATCATTGATCGCAGAACCATAAGGCCCCACATTCGCGGAATCCACGTCATACGAATCGTCGTAGTACGGGTTTGCATTCTGCACATACAGCACAATCGCGTGTGGCAAACGCCCCGTAGTCCAATCCTGAAAGAAGCGATAGCCGCTATCGCCGCGACGTCCGCCACCACCCGCTACTGCAGTAAATGCAGGCTGCATACCCGCGCTGTAATGTCCCTGCCAAACCACCAGCGGATAGTGCGCATCCGGATGTTCGTCAAACCCTTCGGGGAGTAACACCCACGCGCCCAAATACATATCGCGGCCCCAGAACTTCGACAGCTTCTCTGACTTGAAGCGCATGTATTTCAGCCACTTGCTCGTCGCCGGATCCTGCGCAATCACTTCGGGATCCTGTTTCGTTCCCTTGATCTCGGGAATGGTCTGATCAAGATTCAGCTTGATCGTGGAGTTGGCCTTGCCATCAAAATGCACCTTCATCGGCTTCGAAAATGGATTGCCGGGCTTGCGATTCCACTTCTGCCCTTCGCCCTTATCTGGCGGCAACCACGGTGATTTCCCGTTCGCCAGATGAAACTGCTCATACACATTGAAGACACCCTGCACAAAGTAATCGCCTGCGGGAATATCCGTCAGCGACCGCAGAGGGTAACCAAACGTCTTCGCATCCACCGTGACGGTCTTAGCCGACGGAATGCCATCAATGCCCACATCCACGCCGAAACCCTGTGCCGACTGATACTGCTCATTCATCTGCATACGTGGTTCTGACTTGCCATCCTTCGCAAACACAACAATCAAATGCCCATGCTGTGCAGCAGCGGGCAGTGTGACTTCTACCTTCTGTGCAAAGGCAGATGTGGACAGGGCAAGCAGAGTGGTGAGGGCAATTTTCTTCATGAGCTTGCATTGAATGTACAAGACAGCCGAGACGGAAACGTCTGAATCCGAGGAACCAGAGGTCTTAAACCGCCGTATTGCTCTCTCAGAACAATTCCGTTTTCTTCCGGAGACACCGACAATGCTGCTGAAAACGCTCTTGCGCGCAACAGTCACCATCGCACTTTTCTGCACTGCGACCACACGCGCACAGCAGTCTATGCCACCCGATGCGAAACCCGGCTTTGAAGTAGTGACGGTAAAGCCTGCGCCTCCCGACGAAACCCACCAGGGCTTCGACCTGCAGGGACGTCATGTCCTGCTGAAGCGCGAATCCGTGCTGAACATCATCATTTTTGCCTACTCCCTTCACCCCAAACAGGTGGTCGATGCGCCCGAATGGGTGAGCACGGAGTTCTTCGACATAGACGGTGTTCCCGACGTGGAAGGCGAACCCAACCTCGTCCAGTATC
Organism: Terriglobus roseus; assembly: GCF_900102185.1. Classification (NCBI taxonomy): domain Bacteria; kingdom Pseudomonadati; phylum Acidobacteriota; class Terriglobia; order Terriglobales; family Acidobacteriaceae; genus Terriglobus; species Terriglobus roseus. The sequence goes on from NZ_LT629690.1 coordinate 3,242,794, forward strand.
AGTACCTGCTGCAACGCCTGTTGACGGATCGTTTCGGTCTGCACATGCACAATGCCAAACGTGACCTCCCTGACTACTCACTGCGCGTCATCCCCGGCGGAATCAAGTTCGCAAAGACCGCGTGGACCAAAGACAACCTGCCACATCAGGGAGGCCACAACGGTGCAGATGGCCAAACGATGACATTCACCAACAGCACCATGGCCGACTTCCTTCTGCTGGGAATACAGCACATCGTGGATCGTCCAGTGGTGGATGAAACCGGCCTGACGGGACGCTACGACTTCGCGCTCCACTGGCTGCCCGATCAAATCAAAGCGCCAGAAGGCAATGCCGCTCCCGGCCTTTTCACCGCCATGCGTGAGCAACTCGGTCTAGAACTCAAAGCCACAAAAGGCCCGGTGGACGTCCTCGTAGTCGACACAGTCCAGAAACCCGAAGCCGACTAGAACACGGCGACATTCGCCGTCACAGAAGGACGTGGGGCTTCGTAAGCTCCCACGCTGTCCCTGTGCTTACAGGAAATCATTCGATAACCGCCTAAAACTGCGCCAAACGAGCTCCCCGCGCTTCGCCCTTTCTCCTCTGAACCCGATACACTGAAAGGTGAACGTCCGCGGCGAAAATCGCCGTTTCGGAACATCCTCGCAACGGAGTGACATTCGCACGTGCAGACCAGCTATAACGGCATCGCCCTTCCTCTGAACGGAAAAGCAATCACCTACGAAAACGGCGCATACGTTGTGCCGGACACCCCCATCATCCCGTTCATTGAGGGCGACGGTGCGGGCCGCGACATCTGGAAGAACGCACGCCGCGTTCTCGATGCCGCCGTTGCCAAGAGCTATGAAGGCAAGCGCCGCGTGGAATGGTACGAAATCCTCGCCGGTGAAAAGGCTTATCGCCTGCACAACGACTGGCTGCCGCAGGACACCGTGCAGGCATGCCTCGACTTCCGCGTCTCCATCAAGGGACCGCTTACCACGCCCATCGGCGGCGGCATCCGCAGCCTGAACGTCACGCTGCGTCAGACCATGGATCTGTACCAGTGCGTGCGTCCCGTGAAGCACTACCCCGGCGTGCCCAGCCCCGTGAACAACGCCGATGACGTTGACGTGGTCATCTTCCGCGAAAACACCGAAGACATCTACGCGGGCATTGAGTTCAAAGCCGGCTCACTTGAAGTGCAAAAGCTGCGCGACTTCGTGAACAACGAACTCCTTGGCAACACCAAGAAGAAGCTGCGCGACGACGCAGGCATCGGCCTCAAGCCCATCAGCGAGCTCGGCTCCACGCGCCTTGTACGCGCGGCCATTCAATACGCCGTGGACCACGACCGCAAGGTCATGACCATCGTTCACAAGGGCAACATCCAGAAGTTCACCGAAGGTGCTTTCCGCGAATGGGGCTATGAAGTCGCCACCACCGAATTCCGCGACAAGATCGTCACCGAACGCGAATGCTGGATTCTCGCAGCGCTCGACAAAGACCCGAAGATCTCGCCAGAAGCCATCGCAAAGATCGTTGAGCCAGGCATCGACTTCGCACCTGCAGCTTTCGGCGAAAAGATCGTCGCTGAAGTGAAGGACGTCATCGCGAAGATCGGCGCAACCCACGGCAACGGCAAGTGGCGCGACCTCATCCTCGTCAACGACCGCATCTGCGACGCCATGTTCCAGGACCTGCTGATGAAGCCCGCGGAATACGACGTAATGGCCACCACCAACCTCAACGGCGACTATCTCTCTGACGCCGCTGCAGCGCAGGTCGGCGGACTCGGTATCGCTCCCGGCTCCAACATCGGCGACGGCTACGCTGTCTTTGAAGCAACGCACGGCACCGCGCCGCGCCTCGCCGATCAAGACGTCGTCAACCCCGGCTCGGTCATCCTCTCCGGCGCCATGCTGCTGCGCCTCATCGGTTGGAACGAAGCTGCAGACCGCGTCGAAAAGGCGATGGAAGAAACCATCCGTCAGAAGTACGTCACGGTCGACTTCGCCAAGAACATGCCCGGTTCCACGCAGGTGGGCACCACGGCATTCTCTGATCGCGTGATTGAAAACCTGTAGAACGTAAACCCACGGTTAAAAGAAGGCCCGGATTTCCGGGCCTTTTCTCATGTTTATCGCTAACTGCGCATATCCGCGCGTCATGCGGAGTAGCCGGTCGTTTGCCGCTCGGTCTATAGTGTCGTGCGTCTGCAGCGCCTCGCTTTTTCGCGTTGCCAGACAGCCATCTTGCAGGGCAATTCACGGAGCGATTCTCATCATGCAGACAAGCTACAACGGCATTGCTGTCCCGACCGAAGGCAAGGCAATCGAGTACACCAACGGCAAATTCACCGTCCCTGACAACCCGATCATCCCCTACATCGAGGGAGACGGAACCGGTCGCGACATCTGGAAGGCCTCGCAACGCGTCTTCGATGCGGCCGTCGAAAAAGCCTACGGCGGCAAGCGCAAAGTCAATTGGTTCGAAGTTCTCGCCGGTGAAAAAGCCTATCGTCAAACACAGAACTGGCTCCCCGATGACACCGTCAAAGCCACGGTTGATTTCCGCGTCTCCATCAAGGGACCACTCACCACGCCCGTAGGCGGCGGCATCCGTTCGCTCAACGTGGCACTGCGCCAACTGATGGACCTGTATCAATGCGTGCGCCCCGTGAAGTACTACCAAGGCGTTCCCAGCCCCGTGAAGCATCCCGAAAAACTCGACGTTGTTCTCTTCCGCGAGAACACAGAAGACATCTACGCAGGTATCGAGTTCCGCGAAGGCACACCGGAAGTAAAGCAGGTCATCGACTTCTTCAACGACACGATGTTGAAGGGCGGTAAGAAGAAGATTCGCACCGACTCCGGCATCGGCATCAAGCCCATCTCCATCACTGGCTCCAAGCGCCTCGTGCGCGCGGCAATTCAGTTTGCCATCGCTAACGGACGCAAGACAGTCACGCTCGTTCACAAGGGCAACATTCAGAAGTTCACGGAAGGTGCCTTCCGCGAATGGGGCTATGAAGTAGCCACAGAAGAGTTCCGCGATCAGGTTGTTACCGAACGTGAAAGCTGGATCCTCGGCAATCTTGAAAGCAATCCGAATCTCACACCGGAAGAAAACGCAGCACTCGTCGAACCCGGCATCGAATTCGCTCCTAAAGAATTCGGAGATTCTGTCATCGCAGAAATCAAAGACGTCATCGCCAAAGTTGGCGCAACGCACGGCAACGGCAAGTGGAAGTCGAAGATCATGGTCAACGACCGCATCGCCGACTCCATCTTCCAACAGATCATCATCCGCCCCAGCGACTACAGCGTACTTGCCACCACAAACCTCAACGGCGACTACATCTCCGACGCTGCGGCAGCACAGGTCGGCGGACTCGGCATCGCTCCCGGCGCCAACATCGGCGATGGTTTTGCATGCTTCGAAGCGACACATGGCACTGCTCCAAAGTACGCGGACCTCGACGTCATCAACCCCGGCAGCGTCATGCTGAGCGGCGTCATGATGTTCGACTTCCTCGGCTGGAGCGAAGCCGCACGCCTCATTGAAAACAGCATGGAAAAGACCATCCAGCAGAAGTTCGTCACCTATGACTTCGAACGCCAGATGCAAGGCGCAACCAAAGTCAAAACCAGCGAGTTCGCCAGCAAGATGATCGAAAACATGTAAACCACGCATCAGCCGCAACAAACGACACGCCGCGGTGAATCCGCGGCGTGTTTGTTTCATCTGAAAAACGAAAGAGCCATAAAAACTCATGAGCCAAGACCTGCTGACAACCATCCTGCCTCTTCTCGAACGCACACCTGCTGCTCTCGAAGCACAACTCCGCGGCCTGCCCGATGAATGGATCAACGCAACCGAGGGCGAAGGTAAGTGGAGCCCGCTCGTCGTTGTAGGACACATGATCCACGCAGAAGAAGAAGACTGGATGCCGCGGCTGCGACGCATTCTGCAGCATGGCACCAGCGTCCCGTTCGATCCTTTTGACCGCGAAGCGCAATTCACAAAGAGCGCAGGCAAAGGCATGGAGCAACTACTTCGCGAATTCCGGACAGCGCGTGAAGAGGGCCTGAAGGAATTACGCAAACTCAATCTGCAAGCTCACCATCTCAACCAATGCGGTCTACATCCCACACTCGGCGAAACAACAGCGCATCAACTGCTGGCCACATGGGCTGCGCATGATCAGTCGCACCTCGTACAAATTCATCGCACTCTCGCACGCCGCCTCAAACCCGAGATCGGCCCCTGGGCACAGTTCCTTTCAGTCATGCAATAGAAATAGCGAGACAAACAAGAAACGCCGCGGACAAACCCGCGGCGTTCTTCATGACACTCATAGAGCGATTAAGCAGCCGTAGCAGCCTTCTCTTCCAGCACCGGCCCAATCGCGTGAATCACAGAACACACACGGATCACCGCAGCAATCGTCTCTTCCGTTACGCCCTTCTGCCGCACCACATTCTCATGGCTGTCAACGCACTTGCCGCAACCATTGATTGCCGAAACCGCCAGCGACCACAGCTCAAAATCATTGTGGTCCACACCATGCGAACGCAACACATTCATGCGCAACTTCGCAGGCAGCGTGCTGTACTTCTCGTTCGACGACAGGTGATGAAAACGGTAGTAGATGTTGTTCATCCCCATGATGGCCGCAGCAGCCTTCGCTGCATCCAGTTCCATCGCCGAAAGATGATTCGCAGCCTCCGCCACAACAGCCGCAGTCAAAGCAGCATTACGCGTTGCAACAGCAGAAGCCACAACGGTTCCCCACAACTGCTGCTTGGTCAGTTCCGTATTGTTCCGTACCAGCGACGAGTAATTCAGACGAAGATCCTTCGCATAATCGGGAAGCGAGTCAATCAAAGCATCAAGAGACATACAAACATTCCTTTCCGCAGCCACATGAATACAAGCCGCTGGAAGAAGCGGGTCACAGAAACACTCTGCGACCCGCGAGTTTCATTGCGTTAGGTAACAGAACTAAGCGTTGATGGTCTCTTCGCCCTTCTGCCAGTTGCAGGGGCAAAGCTCATCGGTCTGCAGCGCATCCAGTACACGCAGAACCTCCTGCGGATTGCGGCCCACCGACAGGTCCGTCACATACACAAAGCGGATCACACCCTGCGGATCAACCAGGAACGTCGCACGCTGCGCAACGCCTTCCTTCTCATCCAGAATGCCAAGCTGGCCGCACAGGTCACGCTTGATGTCCGCCAGCATGGGGAACGGCAGGTCCTTCAGGTCGTCGTGGTTGTTGCGCCACGCCAGGTGCACAAACTCGCTATCGATCGACAGTCCCAGGATCTGACAATCACGGTCTGCAAACTCACGGTTCAGCTTGCCAAATGCAGCAATCTCCGTCGGGCACACGAAGGTGAAGTCCTTCGGCCACGCAAATACGCAGAGCCACTTGCCCTCGTAGGTCGTGTTGTCAACGGTCTGGAAGGCATTGTTCTTATCGCGGGAAACAACCGCGGTCACGCGGAAGTCGGGAAACTGTTCGCCGATAGCAAGCATGGTAGTGATCTCCTTGTTTCGAATGGCTTCTATTGCTCTGGAGGGTGTTGCAGTACTGCAAAATTTCCCAAAAGCACAAAACCCCACAAACCTATTGAACAAGAATTGTTATTGTCCAGCAATCTTTCGCATCCCCTTCTGTCCGAAGATCGCCCACCGCCCCCTATCCGGCTTTCCTGCAATCACTTGCTGACTCATCGACGACGCTGCTCTACTAGCCGCATGCGAAACGTTTTGAGCGCCATCCTCTTCGTCACCCTCGCAGCCCCATTCGCGTCCCACGCGCAGGACGTCACAGTCCTCGTCCAGCCTGGCGCAAAGCCCAACGGCCCGGACGTCTACCCCACCATCCAGAACGCCATCGACCACGCACCGGAACCCGGCGCCAACGGCCGCGTAACCATCCGCATCACACCCGGCACGTACCACGAGCGCCTCTGGATTCCGCGCAACCGCCCCAACCTCACGCTCGTTGGCCTCGGCAAACCAGAAGACACCGTCATCACCTCGGACCACTTCGCAAAGCAAAGCGGTGGCACCTTCTTCACGCAAACGGTCGAGGTCCTGGGCGACGGCTTCCGCGCCGCCAACATCACCTTTGAAAACTCCGCAGGCAATGTAGGACAAGCCGTCGCAGTCGCAGTCCTCGCAGACCGCGCCATCTTCAAACACTGCCGCTTCCTCGGCTATCAGGACACGCTCTTAGCCAACTGGGGCCGCCAGTTTTACACCGACGACTACATCGAAGGCGCAGTCGATTACGTCTTCGGCAACGCCACCGCCGTCTTCAGCAAGATTGAGTTTCACACCGTGGCCCCGGGCTACATCACCGCGCAAAGCCGCCTCAGCGAAACCGAACCCACCGGCTACGTCATCCGCGACAGCCACCTCACCTTCGCACCCGGCGCCGACGGCACAGCCATGACTGACAATGCCGCGCACAAGAGCGCCCACGGAGTCTTCTTCGGACGCCCTTGGCGCAACTACTCGCGCGTCATCTTTATCGACACGAACATCGACAAAGGACTGGAACCCGCAGGGTGGTCTGACTGGAACAACGGCGGCATCCTGAAAACCGCTTTCTACGCCGAACATAACTCCACCGGCCCCGGCGCCAGCCCCTCAACACGCACGCCCGACGCGCGCAAGCTCACCGCCGCAGACCTTAAACACTTCGAAACCCGCGAGTTCCTCAAAGGCAAAGACAACTGGAATCCTGAAGCCGAAGCAGCCCAACTGCCGTAACGAAAGAAGCCCACCAACCAAGGTGGGCTTCTTCTCATAGCGACGGTTTTAAGCAGCCTTCCCGATCCCATCCAGCCGAGCCACAACATCCGCGCTCAGTACCAGATCCGCTGCAGCGAGATTCTCGCGTAGATGTCCCACCGATGACGTTCCCGGAATCAGCAAAACGTTCGGCGACCGATGCAACAGCCAAGCCAACGCCACCTGCATCGGCGTCACCTTCAATTCCGCGGCAACATCGTTCAGCGCAGAAGATTGCAACGGCGTAAATCCACCCAACGGGAAGTACGGAACATACGCAATGCCCTCCTCTGCAAGGAAATCAATCAACGCATCATCCTCTCGATGCGCCACGTTATACAGGTTCTGCACACACACCACCGGTGCAATCGTCAGCGCCTCTTCCACCTGCACACGCGACGCATGGCTCAGTCCCAGATGCTTGATCTTGCCTTGTTCACGCAGCTTCGCCAACGCAGCAAACCGCTCCGCAATCGACTCTTCATTCACAACGTGACCATTCGCACCCCACAGGCGCAGATTCACCACATCCAGCGCATCCACCTTCAGATTGCGTAGATTGTCTTCCACAGCGCTCTGCAGCTCCGGCACACTCTGCGCCGGTATCCACGACTTATCTTCACCGCGGCGACCACCCACCTTCGTCACCACTGTCAAGCCCTCATACGGATGCAGCACTTCGCGCAGCAACGCATTCACCGTATGCGGACCATAGAAATCGCTGGTGTCAATGTGATTCACGCCACTCGCAACAGCCTCACGCAACACAGCTTCTGCCGCAGCGCGATCCTTCGGCGGACCCCACACACCTGGCCCTGCAAGCTGCATCGCACCATATCCCATGCGGTTTACTGCAACATCACCCAGAACATACGTTCCTGCACTCATCTCTCATCTCCACGCCACAAATCGCGGCACGTACACTTAGATGAAGAAACCTTCAGCTTTGGAGTTCGCATTTGCCAGCCACCGTCGCCATTGCATTTCAGCCAAGAAAGACGCCCGTTCAGTCGCGTTCGGAAGCCACCGTCGAGGCTATTCTGCAGGCAACGCTTCAGGTTCTGGTCAGCGTCGGCAAAGAAAAACTCACCACCACACTCGTCGCGCAACGCGCTGGAGTCTCCGTTGGCACGCTCTACCAATACTTCCCCAACAAGAGCGCGCTTCTGCAGGCAACGTTACGCCGCCACATGGACCACGTCATCGCCGCCGTGGAAGACACCTGCAAATCTGAGTGCAACCGCAGCATCTTCGATCAGGCCACGGCGCTCATCGACACCTATCTTGACGCCAAGCTTAACGACGTGAACAACAGCGCGAGCCTCTACGCCATTGCCACCGACGTAGACGGCATGCGCATCGCACGCAACGTTGGCAACCGCGCGCATCGCAGCACCACCGCACTCTTCAGCACAGCAACGGAACGCCTTACCTGCGAACCGGAACTCATCACCACCATGGTTCTTTGCTGCATCACCGGCGTCACGCGTCGCCTGCTGGAAGACAAACCCACACAAAAGCTCCTGCCTGCCATCCGCGAACAACTGCTCAACATGGTCCACGCCTACCTGAAAACCTGCACGCGCTAACCACAAACAAAACGCTTCAAAACATCTCCCCAGAGCGAAGGCAACACTTACAGCTTTGACCGCCTGTAAACCCGTCCTGTATCTCCTCTGCGATATCCTTCCATCGACCCTAAGCAGGAGCATTTTCCGTTGCGCAAACTCATCGCCATTGCAGCCCTTTTCGTAGCAGCCACCACCTCGTATGCGCAGCAGAAATCCCCCGTCGACGAAGTGGACACCACCATCGGCAACGTCGGCATCCTGCTTGTTCCCACGCGTCCCACGGCCTATCGCCCCAACAGCATGGTGCGTGTTTACCCTGTGCGCAAAGACGCGCTTGACGATCAGATCCAGTACTTCCCGCTGACCATCCTTTCGCATCGTCAGCCCGATCTCTTCGCAATCCTTCCCGGCGACGGCACACCACAGAGCTACGACAACGAACACGCAACGCCGTATTTCTACACCAGCCGTCTCGATCAATCGAAGATTGACATCCAGTTCGCACCGTCACATCAGTCCGGTATCTTTCGTTTTCATTACGACACCGATACGGCAACCGTAACGCTGCGTAATCTGCATCCCGGCTCGCTCAAGGTAGAAGGCAAAGACGCCATCTCTGGTGAAGAGAAAGCCATGGGCCTAACCGCCTACTTCTACGCCGAGACAAACCATCCCGTCACCGCAACACCCGGCGAAAAGAAGCTGACGCTGACCGCGCACACCTCTGATCTCGAACTCCGCTACGGCGTTTCCTTCATCTCCGCAGAGCAGGCAAAGAAGAACCTGCACCGCGAAATCAATCACTGGGACCTCACGCGCACCAGCGAAGAGGGCCGCGCGGAATGGAACAAGGCACTCGGCCAGATCGACATCGAGGGCGGCACACCGGAACAGCGCCGCGTCTTTTACACCTCGCTCTATCGCTGCATGGAGCGCATGATCCTCATCACAGAAGACGGCAAGTACTACAGCGCTTACGACCACAAAGTCCACACCGACGCGCGCCCCTTCTACGTGGACAACTGGCTGTGGGACACCTTCCGCGCCATGGAGCCGTTGCAGACCATCCTGAATCCTGACATGCAGGCCGACAAGATTCAGTCCTACGTCCGCATGTATCAGCAGGGCGGCATCATGCCCACCTTCGCTCTCGCATCCGGCCCCGGCGCCACCATGAACGGGTACCACGCCGCCCCATGGATCGCCGACGCATACAACAAGGGCGTCCGCAACTTCGACCTACCCACTGCCTACGAAGGCCTTCGCAAGCGCGCGCTCGACACCACAGTCCTCCCGTGGGAGCTCGGCCCCAGGACTTCACTCGACGACTTCTACAGCACTCACGGCTACATGCCTGCACTGCATCCTGGCGAAAAGGAAACCGTCGCAGGCGTCAACGACTTTGAGAAACGCCAGGCCGTTGCCGTCACTTACGAAATCAGCACAGACGACTGGTCCATCGCGCAACTCGCCACAGTGTTGAAGAAGCCGGAAGACCGCGAACTCTTCCTCAAGCGCAGCACCAACTACCGCAATCTCTTCCGCGCCGACAAGGGTCTCGCATGGCCCAAGGATGACAAGGGCAACTGGATCAACATCGATCCCAAGTTCGACGGTGGCATGGGTGGCCGCGACTATTACGACGAGAACAACGCCTACACCTACACCTGGGACGTCGTCCACGACTACGACGGTCTCTTCGACCTGATGGGCGGCAAGCAGAAAGCCATCGCCAATCTCGATCAACTCTTCCGCGAACCGCTGCCTGCGAACAAGTACACCTTCCAGGCCAAGTTCCCGGACAGCACATCCATGATGGGCGAATTCAGCATGGCCAACGAGCCCTCGCTTCCCATCCCATACGTCTACAACCGCCTCGGCCAGCCATGGAAAACGCAGAAGCGCATCCGCTCACTGATTGAGTCCTTCTTCCCCGCCACGCTGCAGGGCATCCCCGGCGACGAAGACGGCGGCGGCCTCACCGGCTTCGTAGTCTTCTCAATGATGGGCTTCTACCCCATCTCGCCAGGCGTCCCGGTCTATGACATCGGAAGCCCCATCTTCAGCAAGGTCACCATCCACCTGAAGAACGGCAAGGACTTCATCGTCAGCGCTCCCAACACCAGCCGCGACGCGAAGTACGTCCAGTCCGCCACATGGAACGGCCAACCGCTCAACCGCCTCTGGTTCACCCACAACACCCTCACCTCGGGCGGCACGCTCAACCTGAACATGAGCAACATCCCCAACACGACCCTCGGCACAGCAGACGCAGACCTGCCCCCGGCCAGCATCCACACCGACCCAACCAAGTTCCAGTAACAAAACACAACAAGCCAAATGCCCAGGTTCGCAACAGAACCTGGGCATTCCTGTCTGGAAGCGCCAACGAAGCTCACACGCCCCGAAAAAAGCGTCATCGCTGAACAAGCGGAGCTTATACGGCCAAAGGCCGTCATCCTGAGCGAAGCCGAAGGACCTGCATTCTTTCCCACACTACGATTCCCCTGGATGCCAATCGAACGACCCCACTGACTTGCTATCCTTTCCCTACCGCCAATGAGCCCTTTCCAGAACGAAACAGACGTCTACGCCATCCACGGGGCCGACCCCGAAGTCCTCGCCTACGCCATGGCCAAGTACTCCCGTTCCGCACTCACCCTGCGCGAATCGCTGGCGGAAATCTCCTCGCAGAAGGCTGAGCAGTTCCTCAACACCTTCTACTTCCAGTACGGCCACCGCTCCATCGCGGACCTCGCGCACGTCGCCTTCGCCATCGAGCGCCTCTCCCTCCTCGCCGCCATCGACCTCGTCGACGAACAGCGCTGGGACGGCCAGGAACGCAGCACGCGCTACCAGAACTTCCGCAAATCCGGCTACTACACGCCCACCTTCGACGACCCCGAACAGCAACCCGAATACAAAAAAGTCATCGACAGCCTCTTCGACGGCTACACCGAAATCGGTGAAGGCATGCTCACGGAGTTGAAGGCGCACGCACCGCGTCCTGAAGGCATGGACGAAGCCGCATACACGCGCACCCTCCGCGCCCGCGCTTACGACATGGCGCGCTATCTGCTGCCGCTGGCCACCAACACCTCGCTGGGCCAGATCACCAACGCCCGCACCCTCGAAGGCCAGGTAGCCCGCCTTCTCGGCAGCGACTACCCCGAGATCCGTGCGCTCGGTGAAAAGCTGCGCGACGCCGCTGCAGGCCCCGCCTGGCAGGTCAACGAAGCCGCCTGCAACGATCTTGTCGAAGCCATCCGCGCACTCGAGCCCGAAATCGCGCAAACCGCTGACGACCTCATGCTGCGCGAAGTCCGTGTAAGCCCCACGCTGGTCAAATACACCACGCCCAGCGAGTTCACGCGCGCCACCAAGCCTTTGCTCCAGCAGGCCGCAGCCGAACTCCTCGGTGGCGAATCCATCGTCCCGATGCCGCCGGACTCTCCCAACGTCGAACTCATCGCACCGCCCACAGGCGAAACACTCTCGCTTGAGATCGACCTCGCAACCTCGCTGCTCTACCCGCACACGCAGTACCGCTTCCGCCAGATCCGCAACGCCGTCGCCGCACTCAGCGAAAAGCGCATCAGCGAAATCATCGACCTCGGCCTGCAGCACCGCGGTCGCCACGACGAGCTGCCCCGCGCCTTCGCCGCCGCCAACGGCCTGCGCTTTGACATCCTCATGGACATCGGTGGCTTCCGCGACATGCACCGCCACCGCCGTTGCACGCAACTCCTGCAGCCCTGGACCACGGCGCACGGCTACGAACTGCCAGACTTCCCCTCGCAACCCGCGCTCTCCGCATCGCCTGTCTTCGCGCGCTATACAGAACTCATCCAGCAGGCATTCGCCTTCCACGCCAAGGCCACTGGCGTCCCAGCAAACGCAACAGCAGCAATCACTTCACCCAAGCTCGCGGCGCATTCAGCAGCCGCCGTGCCGTTGCCGCATTTCAACGGGCAAGGCATCCAGATGAAGTGGGCAGCGCCTTCCAGCGCAACCTCCGCCACAGACAACAAGCCGCACAAATGCAATCCGCACGCAGCCGACTACGTGCTGCCGCTGGCCACGCGCTGCCGCTCTCTCTTCACCATGGACTTCGCAGAAGCCGTCTACATCAGCGAACTCCGCAGCACCCCGGCAGGCCACTGGAGCTACCGCAACGTAGCGTGGCAGATGTACTCGGAAGTAGCGAAGCAATATCCATCGCTGGCAAAACACTTCCGCATCCGCGACCCGCACAAACCCATCGACCTTCTGGTCCGCTAACAACGAAATCGACAAAAACAAACTGCCCAGGTCTCGCACTGAGACGTGGGCAGTTGCACAAGCGAACGGATTCGTTAGGGCTTCAAAGAAGCCAGATAAGCCGACACATCCACAATGTCGCTATCCGAAAGCCCAGCCACCACGGGCTTCATCGCCGCAGCATTTTTGCCATCGCGCGAGCCACTCCGGAAATCAAACAACTGGCGCGCCATAGCCGTAGGCGAGTGCCCTGCGAGCGACGGGAACGCATCGCCCATCCCCTTCAAATCCGCACCATGACACATCGTGCAAGCCATCTTGCTCGCACCACCACTCTTTACCAGCGCCTCACCGCGAGCAATGCTGCCCACAGGAACGTAAGCAACAAAACCAGTGGAAGGATCGCGCAGCTTCGTGCGCTCCACATTCTCTGACACTTCCACAATGCGCGTACCAAGCGGCGCACGAGCACCCGATGGATCAGGCAGCTGAATCGTATGCGGCCCCGGATGCGTCACCGGCGCATCCGCAGACTCCACCACCCGGATATGTTCAACCGGCGGAACCGAATGGAAATACTCCGCTGCCTGCCGCGCCTCTTCCGGCGTCAACGCCTTCGCAATCGCAACCATACCAGTCAGGCTCGAAGGCACATATGCGGGATGACGACGATCATTCTTCATATCGTCCAACTGCTGCAGCAGGTAAGCCACCGGCAACCCTTGCAGATCACCCGTCTCAGGCTTGCCCACGCCATTCATCAGGTGACACGTGCCACACGCCTTGTACTTCTCCGTGCCCGTGATCACCGGGGCAGGAGGCGTCGGATGCGACTTCGGAAACCAGTCAATCGTCGCGTTCACACGGTTAATCTGCGTATCCGTAAACGCCTGCGACGTGCCCGGCAGGTGATACAGCTTGCCATCATCAGGTCCCGGCTCATCGTGAACGCCCTGCGGATACGCCCACGCAGGAACCTTCGGCGCATCAGCCGGATACGCATGAACAACGGACGAGCCAAGCGCAGCAACTGCCAGCGCGGCAAATAACGCAGTAAAAACCTTGTGTGAATTCACCCAGCCATCCTGCCGCATTCCACGCCCATCTGGCAACGTCACCGCGAGGAAAAGCGCACAATAATTGCATGAGCCTTTACAACGGCATCCTCGAAGAGATCACCACCTTCGCCGCCACCGCCCCATCCCTTGAATCCCTGCAGAACTTCGTCGTCGACATCATCCCGTCGCGCCTGCCGCATTACAACTGGACCGGCTTCTACATGCTCGACCCCAACGACGCAGAGATGCTCGTCCTCGGCCCCTTCAACGGCGCACCCACAGAGCACACGCGCATCCCCATCCATCAGGGCATCTGCGGAGCCGCCGTCGCGCAAAATCAAACCGTCATCGTCGACGACGTCCACTCCGACCCGCGCTATCTCGCCTGCTCCATCGAAACCAAATCCGAGATCGTTGTGCCCATCCACGCCCACGGCAAAGTCATCGGCGAAATCGACATCGACAGCCACGACGCCGCAGCCTTCACCGCCGCAGATCGTGACTTCCTCGAAGCATGCGCCACCATCATCGGCGGCTTCATCGAGCGCACTCAGACTTCAAAGTAAAAGTGATAGTGGTTCCGGCAACCGGGATTGAACGCAGCCTCACAACGCGGACACCGGTTGCCGCATTCCATGTACTCGTGGATCGTCAACTCATAACCGCATACGCCGCAAAGCACCGCACGAGTATCCCACTGCAAACGCGGCCACACCGCAATCGCATGGTCAGCCACTTCTTCATGGCAATCCTTGCAGGCGAAATACTCTCCACAACAAGCCATGCGAATCGCAATCACATCCAGCACTGAGCGATAGCGAGCGCAACGCGTCTGCGCATCCACTCCCACACCCCGCACCTGCAATCCGAAGACATCCACGCAATCTATCGCAACACATCCGCGAAAGATTTGCATGAAGCCTCTTGCGATCACTCCATTCGCAAAGCTCGCATCGGTTCAATGCGCGAAGCCCGCCAAGCAGGCACAAGGCAAGCACACATCGCCACCACCAGCAGCGTTCCAACCACACCGAACAACACTGCCGGATCAAGCGGCTTCGTTCCGAATAGCATCGATTGCAACACGCGCGTCACCGCAAAGCTCGCAACCATACCCAGCCCAAGCCCGAACAGCGCCGGCTTCATACCATCCACCAACATCTGTTGCAGCAACTGTTCGCGTTGCGCACCCAGCGCCATCCGAATACCAAGCTCCTGTGTCCGCTGCACGGCCAAGTAAGACAACACACCATACAAACCAACAGAAGCCAGCAACAACGACAACACAGCAAACGCCAGCACCAGCCCCGCACTCAAACTCTGATTGCCCAGCGACTCACCGACAACCTGATCCATCGTCCGCACATCTGCCACCGGCAATCCCGGATCAAGCGACGCAATCTGTTTCTGTACCGGCAACGCAAACTGCAGCGGATCATACTGCGTGCGCACTGCCAGCGTTGCACCGCTCATCGTTCCATCCAGCAGCGGGAAGTACATCATCGGCTTAGCTTCCTTACCCACCTGGTAGATCACATCGTCGACTACGCCCACAATCTCGTAATCCAATGCATCCGGCTTACCTTTCAGTGCATGAGCGGCAATATGCAGATGTCTGCTGATCGCATCCTCGCCCGGAAAGTAACGATCCGCCAGTTGCTTACTGATGATCACCTTGTCGGCACGGTCCAACTGATCCTGGATCGTGAAGAATCGCCCACGTATCAACGGAATTCCCAGCCCCGTGAAGTACCCAGGATCAGCCCATCGCTCCAATCCAACTTGTATGGGTGCCCCAGCCTGAAGAGGAGGATGCTCCTTCACCGTGAACACAAAATCTCCCCAGTAGCCAGCAGCAGGAACGGTATTGCCCAGCGCCACGGCCTTCACTCCTGGCAACACGCGCACGCGCTCCAGCAGCGATTGATGAAACGCATTGATCTTCTCCGGCGTGTCGTACTCTTTGCTCGGCAGGCTGTAACGAAGCGTCAGCACATCCTTCGTCACACAACCAACATCTGTTGCCCGCAGCTTCAAAAAGCTCTTGCCCAGCAACCCCGCCGCAACCAGCAACACCACCGTAATCGCAATCTCCGCCGTCAGCATCCACTTGCGCAACGCCGTACGCCCAAGGCTGCTGGCACCAGTGCGCGCAGAACTCTGCATCGCACTCAGCATCGTCTTGTCAGTAGACGACAACGCAGGAAGCAACCCTGCAACCAGTGCTGCCACACAAACCAACGCGCATGCGAAAGCAATCACTGTTCCATCCAGATGAATGCTCTGTACGCTGGGCAAATCCTTCCATGCATGCGCAAGGGTCTGCGTCGCCAGCACCGACAACGCAACGCCAAGCGTGCCACCAGCAATGCAGATCAGCACGCTCTCCGTCATCTGTTCGCGGATCAACGCACCACGCTGCGCACCCAAAGCACTGCGTATAGCCACCTCACGCTGCCGCGCTGCACCACGTGCCACCATCAGGTTCGACACATTCAAACAGCCAATCAACAACATGCACGCCACTGCGCCCAGCATCAATTGCAGAGGCTGTTTCACGTCACCCGTCACGTCCTCATGCATGGGCCGCACTTCCACCAGGTCATGCACCGGCTGCTCTGGATAGGCAAGGTGAAGCTGCATCTGCACCGCTTGCACCTGCGCCACCGCACTCGCCAGCGACACGCCATCCTTCATACGCGCAATCACCTGGCTCTGGTGGTAGTCATGGTGCTGCAGTGTCTCTCCCATATCGCCCTGATACGGCACCCACAACACAATCGACGCATCGGGATACCGAAACCACGACGGCAACACACCCACTACCGTATACGGCTTGTCATCCAGATGAATCTGGCGTCCCACAATCGACGCATCACCACCAAACCGCCGCTGATACACGCTCCACGTCAGCATCACTACGGTGCTGCCCGGCTTATCTTCTGCCTCTGTGAACCAGCGTCCCACCGCAGGCTGCACACCCAGCAGCCGCATCAGGTTCCACGACCCTGCAGCAGCAACCACCGACTCCGGCAATTCACCATGCTCGCCCGTTAGATTGAAGCCATCGCCACGCGTCACGGCCATGTCCTCAAAGCCATGCGTCTTCGATCGCCAATCGTAAAAGTCCGCAGGAGACACCGGGTTATACGACGGCTTTGCAGGAGGCACGCCATTCTTCGTCCGAGCCTCGTACAACATCACCAGCTTGTCCGGATCATGAAACGGCAACGGACGCAGCAACACCGAACGCGCAATCGTAAACAACGATGTCGCTGCACCAATGCACAACGCCACTACCAGCACTGCAAGAAACGAAAATCCCGGCGTACGTCGCAGCGTGCGACTCGCAAATTTCACATCGCGCGCAACACTCGCCAATGGCTGCAATGAGTTCTGCTCCCACAACGATTCGCGCACCTTCTCCCTGCTACCCAACTTCACATAAGCCTGCCGCCGCGCCTCTTCCTCTGACATCCCACGCGCAACATTGTCCGCCATCTCCTCATTCAGAAACGACGCCATCTCTTCCTGCAACTCGGCATCGGAACGCTTACGACGAAAGAACCGGAACCAGCTCATTGCGCACCTCCCTCTTCGCCCATCACCAACCCAATCGCGCGAGTCATCTGTCGCCACCGCGTTACTTCACGTGCTAATTGCTTACGCCCTTCCGCAGTCAGCTTGTAGAACTTCGCCTTGCGATTGTTCTCACTCACTCCCCAATACGAAGAAACCCAACGCCGATCCTCCAACCGATGCAGCGCCGGATAAAGCGATCCCTGTTCCACTTCCAGCACATCTTCTGATGTGTGCTCAATCACCTTGGCAATGGTGTGACCATGCGCGTCGCCACCCACCAGCGTCCGCAGAATCATCATGTCCAGCGTGCCTTTCAACATCTCGCTGTCCACCTGGTTCTTCTTCGCCATCACCACTCTCCCCTCGAATTCCTATGGGAGTGAATACTACACCACTCGAATTTCTATGGGAAACAGAAAAGCCGTCTGGAATTAGCGCTGTTCCCCCAAAACTCACTGTAGAAATCCTCAAATTCAGAAATACAAACCACTTACGCTGACGACACGCGCCTTGTATCTCATACCCTCGACCGCTACAATCCACGTCCATGCACCTGCGTTTCGGCTTTCGGACTCTCATCGCCATCTGCGTCACGCTCGCCGTCCTCCTCGGCGTCGTCGCATTTGTGCAATACCGATGGTCAAAACGTGTACTCACCGCCGATCTCCAACGCGAACGCGAACATCTCGATCTCTCCGCCTCACTCTTCGCATCACGCTTCAACCGCAACGTCGCAGATGCCGTCAGCTTCATTCAGAACGACGCGCAAACCGCATGGACCACAAACGCACCACTTCCGTCTCTTCCGACACTGATAAAAGAGCTCTACCTCGTCGACATCTCGAGCGCACAACCTCACGTCCTCCGCGCAAACAACGACGGCACATTCGCAGCAGTGGCAACTCCCAACTGGATGCATCCCGAAGAATGCGCCGCGACTATTTCCCAGCAACCACTCGCCGTCACGACGCCGATCTTTCAACCCCTTGTCCAAAAGACGAAACAAGGCCAAAGCCTCTTTCTCATCTCGCATGCTAATCACTGCTTCGTCGCATTGCTTGACGAAGACTTCATTAAGACCACACTCGTTCCGAATCTCCTTCAACAAAGCTTCGGAAAATCTTCCATGAGCGATTACGATTTCGCCATCGTCCCGCGCCACCGCGATGCACAGCAAATCTACGGCCCCAGGATCAAACCGGATTTCAGAAAGCCTTTCTTCTCCGTATCGTTGCGAAATCTGCCGCCCATACCAGGTCGCCCATCAACCGCACCAACTCCTCCCGGCAGAATCATCCAGCGCTATCAGATTCAAACCGAGAGCCACGGCCCTCCTTCACCACCAAACGACATCTGGGAACTGCAAGTCGCGCATCGTGGCTTGCCGCTGGCCGCTGCCTTCCGTCGTGAACGCAAACAAGAACTCCTGCTCGTAGTCGCGGCAGAATTTCTTCTCGGCGCATCCATCATCCTTCTGGTTCTAAGCGCTCATCGCATGCAACGCTCTGCCGAACAACGAATGCAATTCGTAGCAGCCGTCTCACATGAACTGCGCACGCCCGTATCCTCCATCTCCATGCTTTCGCGCAATCAGGCAGACGGCCTAGTAACCGGCGCAGACAAGGTCACGCAATACGGCGAACTCATCCACCAGCAATCACGACGCCTCAGCGAAATGATCGAGCAGACGCTTCAATACGCCGGCATCCACTCCAACCTCGGCACAAAAACACGCACGCCAGTCAACATCGCGAACATCATCTCCACCGCGCTATCTGCGCACTACGACGAACTAACCCGCGCACAATTTCAAGTCGAACAAAACATCCCCAACAACCTTCCGACAATTCAAGGCGACGTCAACTTACTCCGCATCGCCATCGACAACCTGCTGTCCAACGCAATCAAGTACGCAGCCAGTGGTCAATGGATCGACATCCGTGCCGAATACTCCACAAGCAATCGCGCCATCCTCGTACACATCTCCGACCACGGCCCGGGCATTGAATCCATCGATCGCGAACATCTGTTCGAGCCTTTTTATCGCGGCCACGCAGCAACAGAAACAAACATCCCCGGCTCCGGCATCGGCCTCAGCCTTGTACGCTCCGCAGCAGAAGCACACGACGGTTCGGTCACCGTCGAAAGCACACCGGGACAAGGCAGCACCTTTACACTGAGAATCCCCGCATGAAATGCATTCTCTTCATCGAAGACGAACACGCCTTCGCCATCGGCCTCATCGACCGCCTGCGTGCAGAGGACTATGAAGTGCAATGGGAGAGCAACGGAAACGCAGGCCAACAAGCCGCATCCGCCAACACGTTCGACCTCATCCTGCTCGATGTCTCACTCCCCGCCAAGAACGGCTTCGACATTTGCCGCGATCTCCGGCGCGACAACATCTCCACGCCGGTACTCATGCTCACCGCACGCGGCGAAGTCATCGACCGCGTCCTCGGCCTCAAACTCGGCGCAGACGATTACGTGCAAAAGAACTGCGAACCCATCGAACTCATGGCACGCATCGAGGCCTTACTACGCAGATCACAACCCTCTGCAACGTCACCCGACATCACAACCCTCGGCGACATCCGCATCGACTTCCGTCAACACGAAGTTTCACGTGCAGGCATTGCCGTAATCCTCACACCTATCGAGTTCCGATTGCTTAAGTACCTTAACCAACATCGCGGCAACATCATCACTCGCGAAGAGCTATTGGAAAACGTGTGGGCGGCAGACGGCAGCATGCTCAGCCGCACTGTCGACGTTCACGTTGCAGGCCTGCGCAAGAAGATCGAAGAAGACCCGCGCTATCCGCGCTTCCTCCTCACGATCAAAGGCGCCGGATACAAACTCGCTCTTTGATCCCGCCACACCTTTACATTCCTTACATACAATTTGCATGCCTGACCTGCACATCGCGACACAATCAGGCTCATGAAATTCCTCTCGGTTCTTCCGCTCGTACTCGTCGCATCTTTCGCGGTCGCAACAGCGCAACACCCACAAAGCAACCTGTCGTTCGAAGTTGCCTCCATCCGTCCCGGCGCCGACGCAGATGCGGAGATGATCGCAATCCGCATGAACGCGGAACGCTCCATGATCCATTACGTCAACGTTTCGCTGCGCGACATGATCCGCGTCGCTTACAACATCAAAGAGTTTCAAGTCACCGGCCCCGACTGGATCCGCAATCGCTTCAACATTGAAGCCAAATACCCCGCCGGAGCCACAGAAGATCAAGTGCCAGAGATGTTGCAGTCTCTCCTACGTGATCGCTTCAAACTCCAGTTCCACAACGAAACGAAAGACCATGCCGTATTCGCACTCGTCGTAGGCAAGAACGGACCAAAGCTCAAGCCATCCGAAGTCAAAGCAACGGACTATCCCGACAGCCCCAACCGCAAACCCGGCACGCCCGTACGAGGCGATCTCCAGATCATGGGCAGCCCCACCGGTATGCACTTAAAAGGCCCCGCCCTAACCCTCAGCCGCCTCTGCGAAACGCTATCCATGTTTGTCGATCAGCCCGTCGTAGACCGGACAGGCCTGCCGGAACGCTACGACATCGACCTCACCTTCATGCCAGAAAACATGCGCATGCGCGGAGGCCCCGGTGGCCCGGGACAAGGAGCCGACGGAGGCACAGAGGCACAACCACGCATCACCCTCTTCGAAGCAATACAGGACCTCGGTCTAAAACTCGAACCACGCAAAGCACCACTACAAATGCTCATCGTGGACCACATCGAAAAAGCACCCACAGAAAACTAAATGAGGAACGCGCTGCGATGAAACTCATACTCGCAACAACATTGCTGCTCTCATGGATTCCCCACCCCCACCATGCACCACGAATCATGCGACCAGCGAACAATGGCACACCTGCACTCAGACTGTCTTTTCAGTTAGCAATAAATACCAACTTAACCAGTCACCAAGAAGGTAATCCGATAGTGAGTGTGATCGTCGCGAACATCACGCTAAGAAGCCGACAGATACCGATCAACGTAACTCTAACCATCTAGTTACTTCATAATTGGTCCTCGACTATATACAAGACTGGCCCCACCCATACAAACCAATTGACCCTGCATCCTGTCACAGGTTAGCTTCGAGTCTGCTCTGACAGGAGAGATCGAACATTGACGAAATGCATGGCTGGTTCAACATGGACTATGCTCCTATCGCTTGCACTGGGCACTGCCGCAGCACAGTCCGCTTCTCCAGACGTCGCCACCTTGCACACAAGCGCCCACCTCGTTCCAATTGCCACCGTGGTAAAGGATAAAAATGGTCTTCCTATATCTGATCTAACGAAAGACGACTTCATTCTGAAGCAGGACGGCAAGGAAGAGAGCATCCGTTATTTCTCCGTTGCGGAGCAACTACCAATCACATTCGCAGTTCTCGTCGACGTGAGTGCCAGCCAAAGCACCATGGTAGAAGACGAAGTAAAGGCGAGCGACATCTTCTTTGAAACGATGTTACAGCGGCCGCAAGATCGAGCCATGCTGGTTCAGTTCGATACAACGATCCAACAGCTGAAAGCATTAACCAACCAATACGCTCTGCTTCATCTCGCTCTTGGCTATGTGAAGAGTGGAGCCGAAGCTAAGAACGGCACACGCGTGATGGATGCTGTAGCTGGCGTAACAGAGAAGGTATTAGCAAAAGAGAACGGCCGCAAGGCGATCATCTTGATCACCGACGGCGGCGACACCGATAGTCGCGTTACTCTCAAGTCCACCATCGAAGAAGCCCAGAAGGCAGATGTAGCCGTTTATTCCATCTGCTACAGAGCGACCGATGCTGGACTCTCAGGTGCTCCATCGCAGGTCATCAACTCCATGGTGGACCGCTCCAATGACATCCTCAGAAAACTCGCAGGTGAAACCGGTGGAGATACTTTTCGCGTAACTCGCCAAATGACCTTGCAGAAAATCTTGGCACAGATTGCCGACGGGCTAAACAAGCAATACGAAATTGGTTACATTCCGCCGCCGAATACATCCACCAACCGCTTCCACAAGCTGGAACTCAAAACGAAGGATCCTCACCTTAAAGTGCAAGCCCGCACCGAGTTTTTCGCCGCGCCATAAAGAACATCTGATGATGTTCATGCCAAGGTAATCCCATTCACGGCACTGCCTAATAACGTAGAAAACTATCGCAGAAACGATGCCAGGCCTCTACTGAGTTGAGACCTTCGTCGGTCGCTGAATCTCAACAGCCCGCAAACTAAAACTAGCAACCGCAGCAGGATTTGACTTCGGACGCATGTACAAAGTGCCCAACACTTCCCGCGCCTCGGGCGTCTGATCTCGCAATCGAAAGACAATCAACCCCGGCTCCACTTCCTTCGCCGACAACAAGCTGAAACCACCAGTCTGCCCGCGTAACTCCATCTGCGCCGCCGCCGTCGCAGCCACAGCATCATTGGGCAAAGCATCTTCCAGGTCCGAATAACTGTTCTGGTTAAACGCAGCCAACCACCGATACAACAGATGCCCCGCAGGACTATCTGGAATCAATCCCGACTGTTCTCCAAACCGAGGCAGATGCACGATCACCGTCGCATGCACATTGCTGATCCGCTGCCCCTTCTTCGCAGGCACAGGAGCATCTCCTGCATCGCCCAGCACAATCGTGTCCACCTGCGAAGGGTCGTCATCGTCATCGTCGTCCGCGTGCGAGCCACTTGAAGAAGAACCACCACCAGTGCGCGAAGCACTGCCACCTTCATCACTTCGAAAGTGCCGCGCACGGCCATGCCCCAATCCCATGGCAACCATCGACAGAGCGCCGCCAGCAATCATCACCGCCAACAGCACCGCAGAAGGCCGCATTGGCTGCCGAGCCATTACGGAGAAACTCGGCACACTCTGAGGACGCGACTCTGTAACCACCGGCGGCTGCATCAGTGAATCGGCTCCTCAGGGCGCGCCACTCCGCACATCGGCGCGAACCGTGGCCCCAGTGTAGCGCCCCATCAACTCACAGATCCCGCCGCGCGAAACCGACAGCTGACCGACTTATGCATCACGCAAAGTGCAATCCACCACCGCACCAGAAACATGCCCCATCGCAAAACAATCCTTTTGAGGCATGCGTGCATGCCAGTCCAGGTCAATACTGGATCCCGTACAACGGCGCTAACCAGGATTTACCTGGATCCGCCTTACTCAAACAGCATGATTTGTGAACAGAAAGGTGGAGCAACATGTCTCATCCTCTTGAGGGAAAGATCGCATTCGTAACAGGCGGATCACGCGGAATCGGCGCTGCGATTGCCAAACGTCTCGCATCTGATGGAGCCAGCGTAGCCATCACATACGCAAAGGACGCAACTGCCGCTTCGGCAGTAGTCAAGGCAATCCAGGACGCAGGTGGAAAAGCCATCGCGATTCAGGCGGACGCAGTCAGTGCAAAAGCAAGCGTCTCCGCAGTTGAGAAAGCCGTCAGTGAACTCGGCAAGCTTGACATCCTCGTCAACAACGCAGGCACGGCAATTCCAAAACCATTCGAAGAGGCCACTCTTGAAGAAATGGAACACGTCATCAATCTCAACATTCGCGGCGTGTTCGTCACCACGCAAGCAGCACTGAAACGCATGAACAACAACGGCCGCATCATCATGATCGGTTCATGTGTAGGTGAAAAAAATCTCACGCCCGGACTGGCCGCTTACTCGGCGACCAAGGGCGCCGTGAAGATGTTTACGCAAAGCCTATCCAGAGAAGTTGGCGACCGCGGCATTACGGTGAACAATGTTCAGCCTGGCCCTATCGACACCGACCTCAACCCCGCTGCGGGCGATTGGGCGACACCTCAGATAGCTGTCACTGCTCTGAAGCGATACGGACGCGCCGATGAGGTCGCAGCTCTCGTCGCATTCGTCGCCAGCCCGGAATCGTCATACATCACCGGCGCAAATCTAACTGTAGATGGCGGCACAAACGCATAGTGGGTAGCGGCCTCATCAGGACGATTCGTACCGGAGGCCGCTGCACTGCTTCAAAGGAGTCGCAATCATGTTGAAGAACAAAGTAGCTCTCGTAACCGGTGCTTCAAGAGGCATCGGACGCGCCACAGCCATCGCTCTCGCTGAGGCTGGCGCACGCGTTCTCGTTCACTACGGCCGCTCCGCACAGGAAGCCGAATCGCTCGTTGCCGCCATCCGAACAAACGGAGGACAAGCAGACGCTTTGTCATCTGATCTTGCAACGCCCAACGCAGCGATCGAGATCGCAACAAAAGTAAGCTCACTCACGAGCGGTCAACTAGACATCGTGGTGTTAAACGCGGGCATCAGCAAGGCCGCACGCATCGCCGACTACACTGCAGAGGATCTCGATACTCTCTTTGCAACCAACGTCCGCGGGCCATTTCTGCTTGTTCAGCAACTGCTTCCATTGCTTCGAGAGGGCGCAAGCATCATCGCCATCACTTCCGTTGTGGCTCGCGAAGTAGTCGGCAATCCCGCGCCTGACAAGCCATCCATCCTCGCCTACGCCTCCACCAAAGGAGCACTTGAAACCCTCGTGAAAAATTGGGCCGCAATGCTTGGCCCGCAGGGCATTCGCGTGAACGCAGTAGCACCCGGAGTGATCGACACCGACATGTCGAACTTCACCAAGACGGAAGCGGGAAGAGAGACAGCCCTGGCCATGCAGGCACTGAAACGCATCGGCAAACCAGAAGACGTAGCTGATGTCGTCGCCTTCTTAGCCTCCGACGCATCCCGATGGATCACAGGCGCCAGTATTCCAGTAGATGGCGGATCGAAGCTCTAATTCTTCTCGAAAACACGCTCCTTCAGATTTCAAGTGCCTTAGTGCGCAGCAAATGTTTCAATGGCACGCAAACAGTTTTAGGAGATTAGCGATGGCAAGTTTGACCGGCAAATCAGCTTTGGTAACAGGCGGCTCCCGTGGCATTGGCGCTGCCATTGTGCAACGACTCGCAAAAGAAGGCGCGCGCGTAGCGTTCACCTACAGTGCCTCCAGCGAACAGGCCAACCGTCTTGTTGAACAAATTGCAAAAGATGGCGGCGAAGCAATCGGCATCAAGGCAGACGCGGCCGATCAAGCAGCAGTACGCGAAGCAGTACAGCAGGCCGCAAATCATTTCGACAAGATCGACATCCTCGTAAACAACGCGGGCATCATCGTTCTCGGCCCCATCACCGACATCAAAGAAGAAGACTTCCAACGCATTCTCGCCATCAACGTGCACAGCGTTTTCACCGCGACACAGGAAGCAGTACGCCACATGCCCGATGGCGGACGCATCATTCACATCGGCTCGGTAAACAGTGACCGCATGCCTTTCGCAGGTGGCTCGGTCTACGCTCTCACCAAGGGAGCCATCTTCAGCTTCACCAAAGGCCTCGCGCGCGACCTCGGTCCCCGCAACATCACCGTCAACAACATCCAGCCAGGCCCCGTCGACACCGACGCCAATCCCGCCAACGGCCCATTCGCAGAAACAATGCTCGGCCTCATGGCCCTCAAGCGTTACGGCAAAGGCGAAGAGATCGCTGGACTAGTAACCTATCTCGCTGGCCCCGAAGCTGGATACATCACCGGAGCAGGCATCCTGATCGACGGCGGCTTCGACGCCTAAAGCCCGCAAGACGAAACGCAGAGAGGAACATTGCAACATGCAATTTCCTCCTGCGTCTTACTCTTTCTGACGGACGGCAGACCACTGACCATCAGCACGACCATCCACCTTCATGCGACCGCCAGCCTTGTCATCATCAATCCATCCAGCCAACGTAGCCACCATAGGAACTGCAGTAGACTTCGGATCATCCTGCCAGCCTCCTGCGAAACTAAGCTCCACATAGCCATCACGCCACGTCCCCGTGACTGCTAATTCTTTTCCGAACGCTCCGCTCCACGTGCCAGTGATCTTCTTGCCATCGCGATGCAGATTCATCACGCCCTCAAAGCGTCCGTAGTCGCTTGCGAACACAGCATTCCACTTTCCATCAACTTCACCACTGTTCTTAATCGGAAGTGGATTCGAAGGAGAGATGCGCAGATTCGAAAAATAAGACTCTTCGCCAGGATAGCTCCAAAGCCCAACACCGCCCCGCAGGTCCTCACCTTTGAGTCCATTAACAACAAGGCTGGGAGTATTGGAGTTATTCACAAATAACTGCGCAATCCGTCCATGGATTTCGATCTTCACATGTGTCCATGTTTCAGGTTTGAGATCAGCCCACGATTCATAAACCCAAGGCCACTGGCGACGAAGCGGATACCAGTCGTAGTCAGGCTTGGCCACATACTGGACCGAGTGGTTGCGCATCGCCTGGTCATCCGATTGAGCGTTCTTAGGCCGAAGATAAAACATGTCGTACTTCGAGCCGTCAGGACGCGAACGGAAGGTAACACCAGTAAAACCCGGCATCCGAACACCCGGAGGCGTGGTGATCTTCACCGCAACATCGACCTCGATGACACCGTCCTGAATGGAAGAACCATTCACGTAAGCAAAGATGACGTTATTGGCCTGTGTCGTCAGGCGGACAGCTTTCCGACCAAGATATTCAACAGCTTCTGCCTTGCCACCAGTAACAGAAAGTCCAACGGTATCAGCGAGTGCAAATTTCTGCTGAGCAAGCGAATTACCACCGGAGACATTCTGAGCACGGCAAGAACACGCTACGAACAGAGACAGCAGAAGTGAAAGAGCAGAAACAAATCTGCTCTCAAGCGAGCGCGAGAACACAGAACCAAAGAACACCACACGATGAGTTTTCATGTTTGCCTCGGAACCAACAGTCACTGGACGCAAACCAATGCATGCAGGCAAGATGCCATTCGAAGTAAGAGGCAAGTGGCTGAATAAAGCAAAATTGCCAACTCCAGAACGCAGATGAGAACGACATAAGTGTGCGATCTCGCACAGGACCTGTTCAAAATTGAACAGTAACGAAAACGATCGCAGGATTGGTCACTTATCTCACCATCACGCCTGATCCGCAGTAGTTGCTGCTATAGGAAACGCGCTACCTCGTTTTCCTAACGATAATTCCGTCAGGCCGACCGATCCATACAATCTGAGACAGTTTCCGAAACGCATTCAGCGGAACCACCAGGTCTGGTTTTGTTCTTCTAGCTCCATCGCTTGCCGTTCCCACACAAACAGCGATACGCTTCTCCCCATCTCACGACGAAGGATGTAGCGTGCACGCCAACTGGAAACGAATCGCGTTCTTCGCCACCGTTCTCGCCAGCTTCGCAACACCACTCACGCCCGCACAACACCTCGCTCCAACACCACCGATGGGTTGGAACAGTTGGGATTCCTATGGAACAACGGTCCGCGAATCAGAGGTCAAGGCAAATACAGATGCCATGGCCGGGCTGAAACGCTTCGGATGGGAATACATCGTCGTTGACATTCAATGGTATGAACCCAATGCAAAGGCTCATGGCTATCGCGCGGGCGCGCAGCTCGCCATGGACAGCAACGGTCGGCTCGTACCTGCAGCCAATCGCTTCCCATCCGCGAAGGATGGAGCCGGCTTCAAGCAGTTAGCGACATACGTTCACAGCAAGGGATTGAAATTCGGAATTCACATCATGCGCGGCATCCCGCGGCAAGCGGTGGCGCAGAACACGCCAATCAGGGGCACAGCACTTCACGCCGCAGACGTTGCAGATCGCAACAGTGTTTGCACCTGGAACACCGACATGTACGGTGTCGACATGACAAAGCCCGGCGCCCAGGCATACTACGATTCACTCGTTGCCATGTATGCAAGCTGGGGCGTCGATTTCATCAAAGCCGACGACATGCTCCGTCCCTATCACGATGCAGAAATCGAAGGTCTTCACAAAGCCATCGTGCATTCGCGCCGCCCCATCGTACTAAGCCTCTCGCCCGGCCCCGCCCCTGTTGATAAGGTCGCATCGCTCCGCGCAAACGCGCAGATGTGGCGAATCGAAGATGACCTATGGGACGACTGGAAGTCAGTCAGGAACATGGCTTCTCGAATGGAGAACTGGTGGCAACTCGTCGAGCCCGGCCATTGGCCCGACGCCGACATGCTCCCTCTTGGACACATCGGTATCCGCGCCGAACGGGGAGATGACCGCCAATCGCGGCTGACGCAGGACGAACAGAAAACGATGATGACTCTCTGGGGCGTCGCGCGTTCTCCGCTCATGTTCGGCGGCGACCTTGCCACGCTTGATCCATTCACGCGCAGCCTGCTTACAAATGTCGACGTGCTCGCAGTAAATCAACACGGCAACGGAAACAAACTGGCCTACAAAGAAAAAGACCTTCGCATATGGACTGCTCGAACAACAAAGGGTGGCGCGTCCGACTACATCGCGATGATCAACTTAGGAGATCAACCCATCGAGCTGGATCTGCCATGGGCGAGCATCGGAATCACAAACCCCAATAAGCCTTTGCGAGACACATGGACCGGCACAACATTACCGGCAAGCCCCACGCTGCACATCCGCCTCAATCCCCACGCATCCATGCTCCTCTCTAGCAAGAGCAAATGAAAACTCACGAACAGCTCAGATCTGAGCGCACAAAACCAAATCGCTTCAAGGTGATTTTCACGCCACGGTACGTTGCGGGTGCTTATCACCAGAAGCTCTCAGCCACGTCACAGAAGCAAATGCGCCCAGCCATGATCCTATGGCGGCGAAGACAACGTAGACCCAATGTCTCGTGTAGCTAATGACCGCGAACGCCGAGAGAAGATACCAAAGGCTGCTCCAGGTGGCTGCCCTCACTCGCATGCGCGAAGCGACAGCAGCGGTGAAGAGCACATAGACAGCATCCGTAGCAGCTGTAGACGCCACAACGGCGAGCGCAAGCATCGGTTGAACAACCATAAGCCGAGTCCCTCTTGCTAGGCAGTATGGGACAGCCCCTAAGGCTTGTCGTGACAAATCTCGGCACATGTCCCACTCATGGCACTGCCGAGTGCCACTTATGACGAGGCCCTATCGCAGTCAGGAATGGGGCGGCATTGCGCTAGATATCGGCGTTTCCGGTACGTCCTCGCATTTGAGATTGTCCTTCATATCGACCACTTGTTTGCGCGCATGCACCGTCTTAGTACATAGGAAGCAAAGACGAACGCCATGACGAGAATCGGATCAAATTTATCCCATGGACTCCCCCCACTATTCAGTTGTGAATAGAACGCGAGTAGGAGATCGATCGAGAGAGCAGCATAAATCCACTCAGTCAGTCGAGGCACATTGGGAATCAGAAGGCCCACGCCGCCAAGGATGTGGGTCACGCCAATCAGAGGGATGATATAGGCCGGGTATCCGAGTTGCTGATTGGCGATCCTCCATTCGTCGGGATCGTGGATCAGATATAACCTTCCGAAGTACACCCAGGTGAAGGCGGCGAGGCCGGTTATGACCATCGCGGCTATTTGAGTTGCTCGACCTGCCCGCGCGGGTTTATCGGTTGTGAGTTCGGCTTTCATATTTGACGTTCGCATCCTTCTTTTCTTGTTAAATGCTCGGCCATGGCCGAGCAAGGCAGGAACCGCCGGTCGAACACGAAGCCGCAGTGGTCGCGTCTGGCTGTTCCCGCCTCTAAGGCGCTGAAGCCGCCTGCCCCAGACTTATGACTTGACGGCGTTCTGTGCAGCCGCAAAGACATCGCGTGCGGATGTCGTACCTGCTACGAGCTCAGTACCCGGGACTCCGAGAGCCATCCATCCCTCGTTCACGGCATCGAACATTTCTTCGGCTGGTCCAGTGTGGCCCTTTGGGACGCCGAACTGTTCGAACGTTTCCGCCCAGCCTGCACGAGGGACGGCAAAGGCCTTTACGTCGAGTGTGAGGACTTCACCCAGTTGTGAGGCCACTTCATCCGCGCTTACCATCGAACCCAGTTCGATGACGCGATGCCCTGACCACGTCGGCCCGGTGAGAAGTGTTGCCACTTCTGCGCCGATGTCGTCTGATGCGACCATTGTCGATTTCTGGTTTGTAGGGTTGTAGAAGACCGGCAGTGTTCCGCCCCGGGCAACCTGTAAACCGTAAAGAAAATTTTCAAAAAAGCCGCCAGCGCGCACAAATGCGACCGGATAAGGCAAGCTGCGAAGCCCCTGCTCCAGGAGTGATAAGGCCGTGATCATCCCCATCCCGCTTGTTCTATTCGCGCCCATCGACGAGAGAGCTACCACCCGCGGAGGCACTACTCTGGTCAATGCCTCGACATAGTTCGCAATCACGCCCTTTGCCTCTTTGTAATCAGGCGAGGGCGCCCATACAGACGGCAACATAACAAAAGCGCCATCAACACCTTTAAGAGCGGTCGCTATGGCTGTCGCATCATTCCAATCTCCATCCACCAACTCCACGCCTTGATCTGCCCACTTCGCCGCTTTCTCGCGATCACGCACAAGCGCTCGCACCTGTTTGCCCTGCTTCACCAGATGCCGCGCAGTGGCGCCGCCAACTTTTCCCGTAATGCCCATGACTAGATACATGCTCGTTTCTCCTTTTGCCTCGTATTTGGCCGCCAATTCAATGAGCGACCTGACGATTAGAGGTGAATAGTAACCAATGGTTGCAAAATAATCGGTGGTTTTATAACCAACGGTTATAAAACCACATTTGGTCACATAAAGCGTGAAAACGGACTAAGCTATTGAAGTGACATCCACATCGCCAAGTCGACGGGTAGAGCGCAAGGAAAGGTTGCGGGGCGAGATTCTTGCGGCTGCCAGCAAAATGTTTGCCGATCGCGGCTACGAAGCTGTGACGCTTCGCGAGATCGCTAAAGAGATCGGCTATACCCATGCCGTGATTTATCAGCATTTCCCTGACAAATGGCACATTCTTGTTGAGTTGAGCCGCGAGACGATCGGGCTGATGGTTCAGAACTTCGACGAGATTGCCGCTAAACACCCTGCGCCGAAAGAGCGTCTTTTCGCGACTTCACGCGGCTTGATTCAATTCTGCATTGCCCATCCACAACAGTTCCGCAACGTCTTCTTCGGGCCTGAGAATCGCAACGGTGTCCGCGCCGGACAATATATCAACGACCTTGGCGCGCCGTTGTTCGGACGTTTCGTGCAGCTCTTTTTCGATGTTGCCAAGGAAGAAGGATTGCCAAACAGGGATGACATAGTGGTAGCTCACACCTGGTGGTTTTCGATCTTTGGCCTCGCCACGCTTTTCGTTATCCAAGGGGCTGTGCCAGACTTGCCTGACCAGACTCTGGTGGTAGAACAAACGATCGCAACGCTTTGGGCCGGCGTCCAGACTGTTCCGCGATTGCCCAAGAGCGCAATCCCGAAGCAATCCAGCCGCTCCCGTGCCTCAAAGCAATGATGTTCTCGTTTTGCGCGAAATCACTAATGCACCCATCGAGGCGGAATTCGTAATAGGAAGTCGGCTTATCGTCTTCAAAGGCCGATAACATGGGAGGTCGCATCGACAGGATGAAAACCGCTCCTCGCTCAGGTTTGAGAGGAAAGCATTCGGATTGAATTCGCCGCATGCCCCGTCGACTCATCGCCGACTTGGAACTTAGTAGCTGTCCCACGCGAAGGCGTCGAGAACCGCACGAAGTGTTGTCAAGCCCCTGTCCCACCCAACCCCAACAAACCAAAGAAATACAGTTGGCATGCTATTTTCACCAAACCTCTAGAATAGAAACAGAGAGAAAGGGCCGCGCAAAAGCGCGGCCCTAACTCGTTTAGAAAGACGATTTTGCCTCTAACTCCAATGGGCAGACGATTTTGCCTCTAACTCCAATGGGCAGACGATTTTACAGCCACCCAAAACGTAAACCCAATAGAAAGACGATTTTAGAAAAACAGGGGGAGGGGGTACCCCCAACTCCCGCCTTAGATCAAATCCAGACGTTGCCGCTTCGTAAGCTCACTTACAACACGCCCAACTTCCTGCGAATGCGCGCGCGTTGTAATCAGGATCGCGTCGTCGGTTTCCACCACAACCAGATCGCTCACACCCAGCAGCGCAACCGTCTTGCCCGGCGAATAGACGTAATTGCCAAACGCCTCCAGATGCAGCGCCTGGTCGCACTCCACAATGTTCCCGTGGCCACGACTTACGCCGCCCTTCGCCATGGCATGCTCGTGCAGAGCCGTCCATGAACCAAGATCGTTCCAGCCGAAATCTGCAGGCAGGCAATAGATGTTGCTGGCCGCACCCTTCGCGGAACGTGGCTCCAGCACTGCATAGTCGATGGAGATGTTCTCCACCTTCGGATACTCGGCGGCGAACACAGCCTCGAACTCCGGCGTTCCGTAAGCTGCGGCAATCGTCTCCAGCGGTCCAGCAACCGCAGGCCGATGCTCGCGGATGGCATTCGCCAGCGTCTTCGCCGACCACAGGAAGATGCCTGCATTCCAGGCATAATTCCCATCCGCCAGGAACTCGATAGCGCGGTCAATCTGCGGCTTCTCTGTGAACCGCTGCACGCAGCGCGCTGTCATGCCCAGATCGGCAAACTCGCCTGCGACCGTTCCCTGCTTGATGTAGCCGTAACCCGTCTCAGGGCGTGTCGGCGGCGCACCCAACACCACAATATTCTCGCCCGCGGCGGCAATCTGCATCGCTGCACGGATCACCTGCTGGAAACGCGCATCATCCGTCACCACATGGTCTGACGGGAAGACACCCAGAATCGTCTCCGGCGCGGTCCGCTCCACAATCATGGCCGCCAACGCACAAGCCGGAGCTGTATTCCGTGCCATCGGCTCACACAGGATGCGGCTGTGAGGAATCTCCGGCAACTGCTCCCGAATCGTCCCGACCAGCAACCCGTTGGTGATCACCAGGAAGTCATCCGCAGGAGCCAGCGGCAGCAGCCGCGCCACCGTCTCCTGGATCATGGTCTCCGTGCCGCCGGACAGCGCCAGCACCTGCTTCGCCCGCGACTTCCGCGAGCGAGGCCAGAACCGTGTACCACTACCACCGGCAAGCACCAGCGGCGTCAGCTTCAGGGACTTCGTGACGGAGTCGCTCATAGGTTTAGGCCAGCCCCGCGAAGAAGGTACGCATGCGTTCAATGCCCTTGTCGATCACGTCTGCCGATGTGGCATACGAGAACCGCAGATGATGCTCCGTACCAAACGCCTCACCCGGCACGCACACCACGTGGGCCTCGTTCAGCAGCCGCGATGCAACCTGTGATGCAGTCGCCGCGCCTTCGCGTCCCAGGAACGCCGAGATGTTCGGGTACGCGTAGAACGCGCCCTGCGGCACCGTGCAGGTCAGCCCCGGAATGGTGGCAAACCCGGCCAGCAGGCGGTCACGCAGCTTGATGTAGTCCACCTTCATGTCTTCGACGCACTGTTGCGAGGCGGTCAGTGCCGCCACCGAAGCATACTGCACCGGCGTGGACACATTGCTGGTGCTCTGCGACTGCAGCTTAGCGATAGCGGCCACAATGGCCTTCGGCCCGAGGGCGAATCCGGCACGCCAACCCGTCATGGCATAGGTCTTGGACAGCGTACCCAACACCACCACATGCTCCTTGCAGTCCGTGAACGACCCACCGCTTACCGGCTTCCCGATGAAGTTCAGGTAGGTGTAGCACTCATCCAGCAACATGTAGATGCCCTTGCGATGTGCCAGGCGGATGATCGCCTCCACATCCCCGGCACTCATCACCGCACCAGACGGGTTGGAGGGCGAGTTCAGGATGATGGCCTTCGTGCGGTCGGTGATGGCCGCCTCAATCATGGCCGGCGTCACACGGAAGTTGTCAGCCTCATTGGCCTGCACAAACACCGGCGTACCGCCAGCAAACTGGATGATGTCCTTGTACGACACCCAGTACGGCACCGGCACAATCACCTCATCGCCATGGTCCACCAGGCACTCGATGGCGTTGAACAGGGCCTGCTTGCCACCTGTGGCAAAGCAGCACTCCTCCGGCGTGTAGTTGGAACCGAAGTCCTCTGCATGACGGTCAACCACGGCGCGACGCACCTCGGGGATACCCGCCACCGCCGTGTATTTGGTGTAGCCCTTCTCAATCGCCTCAATTGCCGCGCGCTTAATGTGCTCCGGCGTTTGAAAATGCGGTTCACCCGCGCCAAAGTCGGCAAGATCAATGCCGCTCTGTTTCAGGCGAAGTGCCTCCGCCGTAATGGCCATGGTGGCCGAAACTTCAATGCGATTAATGCGATCGGAAAAGGTCTTCTTTCCGGCAAGGACTTCTGCGGCTGCTGCGCTCATGGCTCCGATTCTAACCGGAGCGGGTATGGCTTTGCCCGAACGAAGTGCTATTACACCTCCCCGGGAACCTCGCCACCGAGGGGAACCGTCTTCGCAGAACGCTTCTCCTGCAACCGCTGCAACACCAGCGGAGGCACCAGTTCACGGATGTCGCCATTGAGCTGATACACGCCTTTAATAAGTCGCGACGATACATACGTGTACTTCTCGGCTGGCATCATGAAGACCGTCTCTAACGACTTGTCCAGCTTGCGGTTCATCATGGCCATCTGGAACTCGTATTCGTAGTCCGAAATAGCACGGATACCACGCAGCACAGCACTGGCCTGCTTCATTCGGGCAAAGTCAACGAGGAGGCCGTCAAATGTCTCCACGGTGACATTTCCCAAGGGAGCCGTGACTTCCTGCAGCATCTCCGCACGTTCCTCTGTGGTGAACAGAGGAACACCCTTGCTGGTGTTGCGCAACACCGCAACCACCAACTCATCAAAGATCTTCGCCCCACGGCTGATCAGGTCCAGATGTCCGTTCGTCGGCGGATCGAAGGTGCCGGGGTAGATGGCGCGGATAATTCCCATGACAAAAGGAAGCATACGCGACCCGGTCGATAGTCGCTTTAAGGAATAAGAAAGGGCCGCAGTCTGCGGCCCTTTCCATGACTACTTTTGAGTGACTATTTCCGCGAAGGCCGCACGGCTTCCTGCGCCTTTTCCTCACCGTCCGCAGGCGCGGCTGGTATCGGAGCAACGGAAGACGCGCCAATCTTCAACTTGGCACGAAGTTCAACATCCATGCGCCCGAAGACTTCCGGATTGGACTTGAGGAAGTTACGCACATTCTCGCGCCCCTGGCCAATGCGTTCGCCCGCATAGCTGTACCAAGCGCCGCTCTTCTCCACAATATTGTTCGCTACCGCGAGGTCAAGTACATCACCTTCGCGCGAGATACCTTCGCCGTACAGGATGTCGAACTCGGCTTCGCGGAACGGTGCAGCAACCTTGTTCTTCACAATCTTGGTCTTGGTGCGAGAACCGACGACAACGTCGCCTTCCTTCACTGCACCAATGCGACGAATGTCTACACGAACCGACGAGTAGAACTTCAGCGCACGGCCACCGGTGGTGGTTTCGGGGTTGCCGAACATAACACCGATCTTTTCGCGGATCTGGTTGATGAAGATGAGGCAGGTGCGGCTCTTCGAGACGGTGCCAGTCAGTTTACGCAGTGCCTGCGACATCAGACGTGCCTGCAGACCCACGTGCGAATCGCCCATTTCGCCATCAAGTTCGGCCTTGGGAACCAAGGCAGCAACAGAGTCAACCACCAACACATCGATCGCGCCAGAGCGGACGAGTGCTTCCGTGATTTCCAGAGCCTGTTCGCCGTAATCCGGCTGCGAAATCAGCAAGTTATCCGTATCCACGCCCAGCTTGCGCGCATACACCGGATCAAGCGCATGTTCCGCGTCGACAAAGGCAGCCAGGCCGCCCTGCCGCTGCGCCTCAGCAATGATCTGGAGCGTAATTGTCGTTTTACCCGAGGATTCCGGGCCGTAAATCTCAACCACGCGACCACGTGGCACACCGCCGACACCCAGCGCGGCGTCGAAGGAAATGGATCCTGTCGAGATCACTGAGATCGGTACGATCGCATCGCGCGCGCCCAGGCGCATGATGGAACCCTTGCCAAATTGCTTCTCAATGCCCGCCAGGGCAAGTTCTACGGCTTTGCTGCGTTCGTCCACGGCCACGCTGATGATTCTCCTTCGTACAGTGAACCTCATCCTAGCATCCGTCGTCGCTGCATGGCAAAGAAAAAGCGAAGTAATTCCCTACACCCAAAATCACCGGGAGGGTCTATAAAATCATGGAACCTGTATGAGCGAAGCCACTTCCAACGCCACCTTCTCCAGCCCGGTTAAGTTCGGAACCGACGGCTGGCGCGGCATCATCGCCGATGACTTCACCTACGCCAACGTCCGCGTCGCCGTCCGCGCCATTGCCAATTACGTGCTGGCGCATGAAGACGCCTCGAAAGGCGTCTGCATTGGTTACGACACACGCTTCGGCTCGCCGCAGTTTGCGCGCGTTGCGGCACAGGTGTTGAGCGAGGCGGGTATCCCCGTGTTGCTGGCGAAGGACGTCACCGCCACGCCCGCACTCAGCTATGGCGTGGCACATCGGAAGGCTGCCGGCGGCATCATGATCACTTCGTCGCATAACCCGGCGCAGTGGAACGGCGTCAAGTACAAAGCCAGCTACGGCGGTTCCGGATCGCCGGGCATCATCAAGAGCATCGAGACCTACCTTGGCAAAGACGTTCCTGTCGCCAAAACTCCCGCTGCCATCACCGAAGCAGACTTCATGCCCGATTACATCGCGGCAGTCGAAGCATTTGCCGACCTGCCGTTGATCGCCAAGGCGAAGCAGCGCTTCCTTATCGACAGCATGTTTGGCGCAGGCGCAGGCGTGTTGAAGGGCATCTTCGAACGTGCTGGTGTGGATTGCGTGGAGATTCGCGCAGAACGCAACCCCCTCTTCCCCGGCATTAACCCCGAACCCATCTTGCCGCACATCGCGCTCACGCAGAAGAAGGTTGTGGAAGAGAAGTGCGCCGCTGGCCTAATCACTGACGGCGACGCTGATCGCATTGGTTCCGTCGACGAAAACGGCAACGTAGTTGACGCGCATAAGATCTTCTCCATCCTGTTGTGGTGGCTACTGGAAAAGAAGAAGTGGCCGGGCGAAATCACCCGTGCCTTCAACACCACCAAGATGCTTGATCGCATCGCCGCGAAATACGGTCGCAAACTTCATGAGCATGGCATCGGCTTCAAGTACGTCTGCGATCTGATGCTGACGGAAGACATCCTCATCGGCGGTGAGGAATCTGGCGGCGTCGGTATCAAGCGCCATTTGCCTGAGCGTGACGGTATTCTGAATGCACTGTTGCTTGCAAATGTGATGGCAGAAGAAGGCAAGACACTTGGCCAGCTCGTCGCCATGCTGCAGGCTGAGTTCGGCGAACACCAGTACGGACGTATCGACATGCACATCGATGATCGTCTGAAGAAGTCGGCCATCGATCGCGCATCCAGCGGACTCACGGAAATCGCAGGCTATCGCGTGTTGAAGACGGAAGACATGGATGGCATCAAGTTCTTCCTCGACAATCCCGAAGCAAAAACCAAGCCCAACGCTGCCGAAACATGGCTTCTGCTCCGCGCCTCAGGAACCGAGCCGCTACTGCGTGTGTACAGCGAATCCACTTCGCAGGAAGCCGTGCAGAAAATTCTTAAAGCAGCAGAGCAATTCGTACTGGAGGGCTAACTTGGCCTCCGATGGATTTGAAAAGATCACGCCTCGGCGCATCGCAGGTATTTCTGCGCGCTGCGTCAACAGCCAGCCCGAAACCATCCACGCACTGTGGGCGCAGTACACACAACAAGACATTCCCGCGCGGTTGCAAGGCAACGGTATGTACGCTGTGTACTTCGAGTACGAGAGTGACTTTTCAGGACCGTACACACTGTTGCTCGGACAGCATGTTGAAGACGATGCGCCACTGCCGGAAGGCATGCGTGATGTCTTTCTGGAGCCGGGGGACTATGCCGTGTTCGACGCCGTGGGACCATTTCCCCAAAGCATCGTGGATGCCTGGTCTCGCATTTGGAGCAGCAGTCTCCAACGAACGTACCGAACTGATTTTGAAATGTATCTGGGACCGGAGCGCGCAAGCATCTTCGTAGGCGTCTGGGAGAGTGAGAATTTGTTGTGAGTAAGATTCAGGTGCAGGCACAGGGCCTGCTTTTCGATATGGATGGCGTGCTCATCAGCTCCATCGCATCTGCCACCCGATGCTGGAAGCGGTGGGCCAAGCTGTACGAGGTGCCAAACGCAGATAACTTCGTTCTGCCACACGGCCGTCCCGCACGCGATATCGTCATCATGCTTCGCCCGGATATTGATCCGGACGAGGGCCTTCGCGTGATCGAAGACATGGAGATTGAAGACGTAGGCGACATTGAAGTACTGCCCGGCGTGCGTGAACTGCTCGCTAGCTTGCCGCCTGATCGCTGGACGGTGGTCACCTCCTGCACGCGTCGCCTGCTGGAAGCTCGATTGAGGGCTGCAGGACTGCCGGAGCCGCCAAAGCTCGTCTCTGCAGACGACATTTCTAAAGGCAAGCCCGATCCCGAACCCTACATCCGCGGCGCAGAAGCGCTGGGCTTAAAGCCCGAAGACTGCATCGTTGTGGAAGACGCCGTATCTGGCGTGCAGAGTGGCATTGCCGCTGGCTGCCGCGTTCTGGCCGTGCTCAGCTCCACGCCACGTGCAGAACTCAAGGCGGCAACATGGATCGCGCGATCACTTGCAGTGGTGAAGGTCACTTCCGATGCGAACGGCCTGCAAGTGGACATCCCGCTTGCAAGAAAGAACTAGCCGCCAACGAAGCCAAGAAAAAGGCAGCGCTCACACTGAGTGCTGCCTTTTGGTTTTAAGCCCCGAAACGCTCCTGTAGCAGCGCTTCCACGCGCGCCACGTCTGCTTCGGTATCCACGCCCACCGTATCGAACTCCACGGCTTCCACATACAGCGCCAGCCCGTTCTCCAGCAGCCGCAACTGTTCCAGCCGCTCCGTCTGCTCCAAAGGACTCGCCGCCAGCGTGCCGAAGCGCAACAACGCATCGCGTCGATACGCATACAGTCCCAGATGCTTCCAGTAGGTAGCCTTCCCTGCACCATCGCGGTCGTAGGGGATGGTGGCACGCGAAAAATACAGAGCGCGACCGTCAGTGGCGTGCACCACCTTCACCGCATTCGGATTATGAACATTCTCCGGGGCGCAAAGCGTCTTCACCGTGCTGCATTCGACATGCATACCGCGCGAGAACGGCCGCAACAACGCGTCAATGTGTTCCGGCTTCAGCAGCGGTTCATCACCCTGAATATTCACGTAGATGTCCGCCTCACGCTCCAGCGCCACAGCGCGCATGCGGTCTGTTCCGCTGGGCAGCGCGGCGTCCGTCATCTGCCACTGCCATCCATGCGCCTGGCAGAGCGCCCCAACCTCCTCAGAATCCGTCGCCACGACGACTTCCTGCAGTTGCGGACACCGTTGCGCCGCCTCCACCACCCACTGCAGCATGGGTTTACCCAATAACGGGCGCAGCACCTTACCGGGGAGGCGCGTGGAAGCAAGGCGTGCGGGAATCACTCCCAAAATGCGTGTTTCACTCATGCGTGCAATCATCCGGACGACGGCAATTTGAGCCGAAGCCCGACTTCCAGTAAACTACATCGAGTGCCTAGTGCGCGGCTCCCCGCCGCCTTAACCGCAAGGTACGTCCCACACCATGGCGGTGTAGCTCAGATGGTTAGAGCGACGGACTCATAACCCGTAGGTCACTGGTTCGATTCCAGTCACCGCCACCACTTTCTGTACATCTCAATTCGCCGTCGGCGTCTCTTCCACGTGGTCGATCACAAGCACCTGTACTGGTCGCTTCGTCTTCACCATCTTCAGGCCCAACTGGCTATGCATCGCCTCATCTAGAGTCACCGCGCCATCCGGATCGCTGGACACAGGCTGTCCCGGTGCAGGAGGCGGCTTCAGCACAGTCAGGCTCGCCGAACTCCACGCCATCGTCAGGTCGTACCGTCCCGTCAGCCCCGTGGCATCCACAGGCAGCGTGTACACGTAGCCCGTCGCAAACTCTGCCAGTTGCGCTGCCAGTTCTCTCATAGACACGTTCTGGCAGGTAAACAGTGCCGTCAGCATCGGGTTCGCCTGCCTCGGGTCCTTGCCATCCGGTCCCGGCCCCTCCTTGCAGTGCGTCCGCGACGTTGGATCAGCAGCCTTCAACTTCGGATGGTCCGCATAGATGGTGTACGCCTCAATGGGTCGCTCCTCCATATGCACCTTCATGTTGAAGCGCTCCATCAGCAATTGCTGCAGCATCAGCCGCAGTTCGCGATCTTCAATCTGCGGCGGTAGCTGTCCTGCAACAGGTTCAGGCATTGCAGCCTTCGCCACAATGTCAAACTTGTCGGTCTCGATCCACGCAGGCATGTTCACAATCATCTGCGGATCATTCGGGTTAAAGTCCCATGCATACGTGAGCAAAAACTTGATCGGAATCATCGACAGAGTCATCTGCCCATTACGAATCATGCCGCCCGGCTTAGAATTCGGCCCGCTCGGCTTAATCGTCGACACCTCAAACTGAGGCATTGGTAACGGCGGCAATTCCTTCGCAACTGCAGGCGAGTTTGGTGTTGGGGTCTCGCTCGCACGATCCACAATCCACACCGGTCGTGGCGCCGTCTTCCGTTCCAGCATCAACCCCAGGTCATTCTGTACGGAATTGAAGATCGAAACAGCCTCAGCGCCAGCCTTCGCCCTCTGCCGCATATCCGTCCACTTGATCGTAAACTCCCACTTCCCTTCCAGCCTTGTCTGGTTCAGCACAGGGTCAGGCAGGTAGTTGTTCGCTACCTGCGCCAGCAACGTTGCAATCTCATCCGCGCTGAAGCCGCTGCACGAAATCACATTCAGCGGGGCACCACCCGCCATCTCTTGTCCATTTTGCGGCTTACAATTGCGCTCTGCATCCTCGGGGCTCTGCTTCATCTTCGTCTTGCCACCGGGAGCCGTCAGCACATACGCCGGCAAGGGTGCTTCGCCCTTGTGCATCACCAATCCAAATCGCTCTGCCAGTAGCGACTGCAGCATCAGCTTCTGGTCCGCTTCAGATGTCTTTGGATCGGCCTTCGCCACAACATCAAAACGCCGCATCTCAAGCCAGCTCGGCCCCCCCTGCACCATCTCCGGCTTCACGCCATAGGCCAGCGCAATGATGTCCACCAGTGTGGACTGCCGCAAGTTATAGCGGTCTCCATGCATCGGTCCGCCAACGGAGTACACCTGTCGTGCATACGGGCTGTCATGCACATCCGCAATCACAAACGAAGGTTTCGTGGCAGGCTTTTCCTGCGCCAACGCCACAGCACTCACGACACAGAACATTCCCAGGACAGAAAGCAAACGCTTCATCCAAACGCCCACCGATTCACAAGAAGTGACCTGCTACAGCAAACCATGCATTGGAACGTGATGCGACCAGCCTATACCGTTGCTGCATAGACGCAGCCACATCAGTTTCGTCGTGCACTCGCCGCCGATTCCTATTTTGGTGCATCCTACTGAGTGCATGACGAACCTTCCCGTTCCCGAAACCCTGCTGGATCAGGCACCGCTGGCCTATGAAAATGACGATTTCCTGAAAACCCCGGACGCGCGCATCTTCCGCATCCTGGCGGAATACCAGGAGCCCATGACGCGTTTTCGCCGCGAGCGCATTCAAGACACAGTGGTGTTCTTCGGCTCAGCGCGGTTCGCTGCGCTGGACGTGGCGAACCATGAGATGGAGCTGTTGGCGAACTCTTATTCCAACAATCCTGCACCGCCTGAGGAACAGCCTGACAGTTCGCCGGAGGCAAGCGATCTACAACGCAAGCGCGCCGAAACCGCCATTGAAATGGCGCGCTATTACGAAGACGCGCGCAAACTCGCCTACTTGCTCACGGAATGGTCAAAAGATCTTCCCGGTCGACGTCATCGCTTTGTGGTGTGCAGCGGAGGCGGCCCCGGCATCATGGAAGCTGCCAATCGCGGCGCATACGAGGCAGGTGGCAAGACCATCGGCCTGAACATCGCTCTGCCCTTTGAGCAGCGGCCTAATCCGTACATCACGCCGGCGCTCAACTTCCAGTTCCATTACTTTTTCATGCGCAAGTTCTGGTTCGCGTATCTGGCGAAAGCGCTCGTTGTCTTCCCCGGCGGCTTTGGCACGCTCGACGAAATGTTTGAACTGCTGACATTGGCACAGACGCACAAGATGGCGAAGGAACTAACCATCATCATCTATGGTCGTTCGTACTGGAGCGGCGTCATTAACCTGGAATTGCTTGCAGAGAAGGGTGCTATCTCCGTCGGCGACACAGATCTCTTTCGCTTTGCCGATACGCCCGAAGAGGCTTTCGCCATTTTGCAGGAAGGTCTGCAAAAGTACTGCCCGACATGCGGTCCGGACGAACGAGTTCCGGACACCCCGGCACCGAGCGCACAGGAATTGCTAGGACCAGACATCTCTGCCACACGTTCCTAAATTCTTGCGTCGTGATTTCGAGCAAAAACATCAGCGGCATTGCATAACAGCAATGCCGCTTTCATTCACGAATGACATTGAGTCGAAATAGCGACTCTATTTCGTACTCAGAAAGTCTTCGACGACCTTCACAAACCGTTGCGGCTGCTCCAGCGAAGGTATGTGCCCACTCTCATCAATGGTGACCAGCTTCGCCTGCGGTATCGCCTTTGCGAAAGCCTGTCCTGTTGCAATTGGCACAAGGGTGTCCTGCGCGCCCCACACCACCAAGGTGGGAATCGTAATGGTGGAAGCCTTCTCGCCCAATGCCTCTCCACGCACTGCAGGATTGCCGGTGAACGCACTCGTCGCCATCGCGTCATCGGCCGCCAGCTTCGTGATGAAACGACGCCGTGCAACCTCTTCCGTGATCAACGACTTGTTATAGAAGACCGCTCGCAGTCCTGTAACGACATCGCCGACGGTGCTCACTGAAAAGTGAACACCCGCGTTTGAAGAAAGCACGTTCTCTGGAACAGAAAAGCCAACAGCATCTTCCAGGATCAATCGGGTTGGCTTCGGCAACGTACTTCCAGAAGTTAACGACTGTTGCGCATAAGCGGCAGCAGTCCATCCACCCAGTGATTCGCCAAGCAAATCAAAATGCGTAATGCCCTGGGTACGCAGAAACTCCGCAAGAAACTCCACATACGTCTGCACGCGATATGCAATCAGCGGCTTCGCGCTTTGTCCTGCGCCAATTTGATCCATCGCAATCACGCGATAGTGTTTCGCCAACAACGGAAGCGACGGGCCGAAGTCCACATCAGCCTGTGAACCATAACCATGCAACAGGACCAGCACCGGCTCACCAGCCTTAGCAGTACCCATGTCGTAATAGGCAATCTCTTGTCCGAAGACACGCGTGTGTTTTTGTGCGGGAAGCGGATGGCCGAAGATATCGGCGTTCTGTGCAAGGGCTGCGGAAGATGCGAGGAGGCAGGCTGCGAGGCAGAGTAGTGTCTTCATTATGTTTAGTGGCCGCCTTCATCCGAAGGTCGTCCCTCTTGCATTGAGATTACACCCTATTAACGTTGCAACGGTGTAAACAGAAACTGCCCAATCAGCTTCGGAGCCAACAAAAGATCGCGTGCAAACGAACGCTGTTCACCAATCACAAACGCTCCGCGGCGCATTGCAAACCAGTTAAATCCT
The DNA here is from genome assembly GCF_900102185.1 of Terriglobus roseus. Lineage (NCBI taxonomy): Bacteria > Pseudomonadati > Acidobacteriota > Terriglobia > Terriglobales > Acidobacteriaceae > Terriglobus > Terriglobus roseus. Next base: position 3,286,655 of record NZ_LT629690.1, read on the forward strand.
GATGCAAACGACGCGAAGATAAACGAAGCAATCAGCCCCGTACGCACATGCTGCGTTCCCATGGCGCGATGCACCAATGCCTGCGCTGTCAATAGTATCGATGGAATCCCCAGCCACACCACGAACGCCGTATTCCTTACTGGCTCTGCGTGGCGGAGTCGCTGTAGCGCTGCACCCGCCACACCTGCTGCGAACGTTCCGTAAATAAACTCCGTCATCACAGCTCTTGCTGCAGCATGGTGCGTGCCGTGAAGATTTGCGAAAAGGAAAAATAAACTACGCAGAATTGCAGAGAAGGATGCGGCCTTCCAGTTCCATCCGCGCAGTAGCCGCAGCGGATGGCGCAACATCTCTGTCAATACACGATGAAGCGGAACGGGATCGTTCGACATAAATGTGCAAACAGTCTCTCATGCAGAAGTGCTATGGTGTCGTGCATGGGGACTGCGCCGCGCGTTGCGTTCTTTCCGGATTCGTTCCACGAGGTAAACGGTGTCGCGCATACCGCGCGCAACTTTACCGCGTATGCAAAACGCCATAGCCTTCCCATGCTGTGCATCCGAGCTGGCGCTCCCGGTGTTCGCGGCAAAGTAAATCTGAATACAAACGGCTCCGTTACTGAAGTTGATCTGCCGCGTAGCGCTTTCAGCATTGCGATGGAAAAGGATCTTAGCTTCGATCCAACATTCAGTCGTTATGCCGTCACCATCAGCAGAGAGTTGGATCGTTTTAACCCTGATCTAATTCACATCACGGGCCCCAGTGAACTCGGCATCTTCGGCGCGTACTTCGCATGGCGCAGAAACATTCCATTGGCAGCAAGCTGGCATACCAATGTTCACGAATATGCAGGCCGCCGGAGCGCCCCGCTAGCCAAGTTACTAACGGACGCACCGCAATGGATCGAATCGGGCGCGCTCCACGCAACATCACGCTTCTATCGGCTGGCAAAGGTGCTTTACGCGCCCAACGAAGAACTGTGTACATTACTGGAAAGCAAGACGCAGCGCACATGCCACGTGATGCGGCGTGGTGTAGACACGGAACTCTTTTCCCCCACGCGAAGAACACGCCACCTCGATAGCGATGAACTGATCTTTGGTTACGTAGGTAGGCTTTCCATCGAGAAGAATGTCGCCCTTCTTCCCCTTCTTCAACAGGCACTCGACGCCGCAGGAATCAATGCACGCTTCTGCATCATCGGGCACGGCGGTGAAGAAGCGGCTCTCCGGCAAGCGTTGCCAAACGCAGATTTCGTTGGCGTATTACGCGGCGAAGCACTCGCAACGGCTTACGCCAACATGGATCTATTCGCCTTCCCATCTGAGACCGATACCTTCGGCAACGTGGTACTGGAAGCACTGGCCAGCGGCGTTCCGGCTGCTGTCACAGATGGTGGTGGTCCAAAGTTCATTGTGACCAACGAAAGCACCGGCATCGTTCGCCCAACATCTGAGTGGATCGAAGGGATCGTAGAGCTCACGAAAGATCGCGAACGTCTTCGCGCTATGGGAGAAGCCGCTCGCGCCTATGCTACAGGTTGTTCGTGGGATGCCATCTTCGATGCCGTCGTCGCAGAATATCCGCGAACTGCCCCGGCAATACAACCAATGAAACTTAGTGCAGAATCTCCGCAACGATAGCGGAACCCGGCGGCAGTGATCCGATCTCAACGTTGATGGCACCCATGCCACGATCGGATCGCATCAGCGGGCGCAGATACACATTGCGAAACCCATTCGATGCCAAAGCCGACGTTAGTAGCAAGTTTGCCGGCGTCGTGCCATCGTTCGCTGCAAGTAGCAACGATCCACGACCTCCCTTTGATCGCAGAATCCAAACTCGAAGTGAAGGCTGTGCCGTTGTCAGGACAACAACACTTCCGTCACGCACCACCGCGTGCGTATTTCGAAACGCAAGCACCTGCTGCACCGATTTCCGCGCCATATCCGACGTGAGTAAACGACTATCCAGTATCGGCGATCCCGACGCCAGCAGCAGCGGGAACAGACTTCTCACATAAGGAACAGCCGCCGGAAAATTCGCAGCAGCAGCAGCATCTGCTTTTTCATCGCCAACCGGCATAGCGGGAATCTCAACAGCATTCACTTCGCCCGGATGACGTATGCCACTCTCAGTGTCCTGCGGCGAAAGAATGTGCAACGTAATGGGATCACCAGACGCTGCACCACGCCTGCGTGCAGCAGAGGTCACAGCCTGCGCTTCCTGTCCCGCGGTTCGTGCGAGCAGAATGCGATGCCCCGGGTAATGATCCAGCGATGCGCGCAATTGCCTAGCTGCATCCATATCGCCGGCACCAAGTGTCCCCAGATCGATTCCAGCCACGCCACGGCTCATCCAGAAACGAACCTCGCCAGCATTGCTGGCCGCACGCTGCAGCGGGATGTGCAGCAGCAGATGCATCCGCCGCGCAGACATCTCACGCAGCAACGCATCCAGCTCCTCTTCCGTGCCAAATCGTTCCGCAAAGGGCTGTTTTGCCGTCGGCTCCAGATCTGGCAACAGGATGCTGTCCGCACCAACATCACTCATGCTGTCCAGCATCTTCGCCGCATCGGCAAACGTCACATCCTTCGCGCAACGGATCATCGACGCGTGCAGCCACCACACCTCAGGCGTAATCCCATTGCCGCGCCATCCCGCATGCGCCAATTGCTGCGCACGCGCACCCGTAGCCACCAGCAACGATCCCACGACGAATTCGCGACGACTCACCATCGCCTTCCATAGTAAGGCGAATCCACGGAAATCATCATACCCGCGCCATTTGCGACAATAGACATATGTTGCATCTCGCCGACGGAGCCAAGCGCTTTGACCACAAGCTGTTATTTGAAGGGGCCAACTGGCTCATCACACCGGACGAACGTACCGGTCTCGTCGGTGGTAACGGCACCGGAAAATCGACGTTGCTGAAAATCCTCGCAGGCATCGAGCATCTGGATCACGGCCAGCTCAATCGCAGCAAAGGTCTCACCATCGGCTACCTTCCGCAGGACGGCCTCGCGCTACGCGGACGCACGGTGTTCGACGAATGCCTCAGCGTCTTCAAGGCCGCGCAGGACATGGAACACGAGATGGGTGAACTCAGTGACAAGCTCGCGCACTTCGACCCCGCCAGCGCGGAATATGAAATTGCCGCCGACCGCTTCTCCGTAGTCAGCGAAACATTGCAGGCGCTTGACCTCTACAACCTGGACGCGCAAGTGGGCGCAGTTCTCGGCGGACTCGGCTTTCAAAAAGAAGACTGGCGTCGCGACTGCGGCGAATTTTCCGGCGGATGGCAGATGCGCATCGCGCTCGCCAAACTGCTGCTGGAAAAACCATCGCTCCTACTGATGGACGAACCCACAAACCATCTCGATCTGGAAAGCCGCAACTGGCTTGAAGAGTATTTGAAGTCATACCCAAGGGCCTTCATCCTCATCTCGCACGACCGTTATTTCCTCGACGTCACCGTGAACAAAATCACGGAAGTGTGGAACAAGCGCGTGTGGTTCTACACCGGCGGCTACGAAAAATACGTGAAGCAGAAGACAGAACGGCGCGAACAACTCGCGCGCGACTATGCTTCACAGCGAGAACGCATCGAGCAACTCGAAGCCTTCATCGGCCGCTTCCGTTACCAGGCCACGAAAGCCAAGCAGGTGCAGAGCCGCATCAAGGAACTAGAAAAGATCGAGCGCATCGAAGTTCCCGAAGACGAAGAGACCATCCACTTCACCTTCCCGCAACCGCCCGCATCGGGTCGAATTGTGTGCGAGGTCAGCGGTCTCTCCAAGCGCTACGAGCCAAAGCAGATTCTCAGCAACGTGAATTTCACCATCGAACGCGGTGATCGCATTGCACTTGTAGGCCCGAACGGCGCGGGTAAATCCACGCTCATCCGCATGTTGAGCAAACTGGAAGAACCCACTGCCGGCGATGTCCGCTACGGCCATAATGTCCTCGCTGACTACTTCGCCCAGGATCAGTACAAGGTGCTTGATCCGCAGGCAAAGATGCTCGAAGACATTAGCGCTGCTGCGCCAAAGATTCCTACAGTGGAACTGCGCAGCCTGCTCGGCGCATTTCTCTTTACCGGCGACGATGTTTTCAAACAACTCGGCGTACTCAGCGGTGGCGAACGCAATCGTTACGCACTGGCGCGCATGCTCGTCTCGCCTGCAAACTTCATTCTGTTGGACGAACCCACAAACCATCTCGACCTGCGCGCGAAGGACGTGTTGCTCGAAGCCATCCGCAACTTCACAGGCACAGTGCTGTTCGTCTCACACGACCGTTACTTCATCGACGGCCTCGCCACACGCGTCTTCGAGTGCGAACACGGTGGCGTTCAGGTGTATCCCGGCAACTACGAAGACTATCTTTGGCGCAAGAATGGCGGTCCGGAACAGATGCAAGCCGCTGCCGTCGAAATGCAGAAGGCACACATCCCCGTCATCGAAACACCGCCACCACCGCCTCCTCCTGCAACACCCGCTTCGAACGTCAAAAAGCTAAATCCAATCAAGCTGAAACAGATGCAGGATCGCGTGCGGTTCGCAGAAGAAGAGATGCCGCGACTGGAAGACCGCATGACGGCTATCGAAACCGCGATGGGCAACTTCGTGTCCGCAGAAGAGTCGCAGCGTCAAACTGCCGAACTTGCAGAGATCCGCAAGCAACATGAAGAACTCATGCTGGAGTGGGAAGACCTCTCTACGCAACTGGAAGAACAAGGCGCAGCCGTCTAGCGCCGCGACAGCGAAATCTCGATGCCTGCAAGAATGCCTCGCCCCGGCATGCGGATGCTTTGAATCTCCGCATAGCCGGTGTTGTACAAGTTCGTTCCTTGCACATACGGACGCACCATGCCGCGATCGCGTGATACTGCAAAATCCACAGTGCTGTAAGGCGTTTGCCCCACACGCTGCGTCACTGTGAATGCTGGCCGCAACGCGACCTGCGAACTCGCATGAAGCCACGCCTCCACGCGCGCGCGATTCGTGGGGAACTGAAACACAAGCTGCGACTGCTGCCCTTGCAAGACATCCTGCGAACCAAAGATGGCAGTCCAGTTCACCTTCAGTTGTTGGTCGCCCTGCAACCGCATTTGCACAGATGTTTCAATGCCCGTTAGACGCACCTCGGCAAGATTCTTGGCCTGCCACTTATCCGCAACAGAGCGGCGCACATAATCAATCGCGTTTTGCTGACGCGCGTAGAAACCGGTCACCGATGCAGCAACGCGTGTCGACGGATACCAATCCACACCACCATCAAAATTCCACGCCGTCTCCGGCTTCAGCGAAGGATTACTGATCGTCGTTGGATCGTTGTAATAAAGATTGGTGTAAGTCGGCAGACGGAAACCATAGCCCGCACTGCCGCGCAGCTTCCATACGTTATGCAGCAAAAAGCTCGCAGCAAACGAAGGCGCAGACACCACACGCCCGCCGCTCAAAATCTCTTCACGCAATCCGATGGAAAAATTCGCGGCTCCACGATGCAGATCCGCATCGGCATACAGTGACGTACGATTGCGCCCATGCTGCCCCAGGCTATTGCTTCGAATGCTGTCAGTGTTCTCTTCCGTGCCCACAAACAGTTTTCCCGCACGCCCTAATGTGACGGTCTGCCGCAACGCCCCCTGCCAACTGGCGTCGACATGATTGTTCGCGTAATACGCCGGATTCGTTCGAGTCAAAATGTAATTATCCGCATGCCTCCGATACGCAACGGCAGCGGTAGTCTTCTCACGGAAAGCCTGCGTGAATCCAACAAACCAACCCTTGGTTCGTTCCCACGAGTTGTAGTTTCCATAGAACTGGTTCGCGCCAAACGAGCGATCACTTCCAGCCAGCAGCAGATCCGATTCGCCCAGCGATGACGTCGTGCGGCCTTCTGCACTCGCGCTTTCACTTCGGTAGTCGCGGCCCGGGATGAAGCCGGTTGAGAAATCGCGCTCCCCTGCAACAACAAGACTTCTCATCTGATTCGCAAGAGCACCCGTCACTGCCTGCTCATTTCCGCCAAAGCTTCCGCCACCCGCGCGCAGTCGCAGCGAACTCTCCCGCGGTTTCCACGTACTCACATGCACGACACCTGCAAGCGCATCCGCACCGTATAACGTGGACCCCGAACCATGCAGCACGGCGAGCCCGCCAACTGCCTGCTGCGGCACTGGCACATCCAGGTTGAAGTGCGAGGCCTGCGCATCATTGATGCGAAACCCATTCAGCAGCACCAGCGTTTGTTCAAACGTGCCGCCACGAATGCTCACGTCAGACTGAACGCCCATGGCGCCGCGCTGCTGAATGTCCACCGACGAATCAGAACGAAGTCCATCCGCAATTTCCTGCAACGAAAGCGACATCGGCTGCGTATCAATTACCTGAACGGAGCGCGCGGTCTGTCCCAGTGCAACGGGCTCAGCCTCACCCACAACGGTAACGGTCTGCTGAATATCCTGCGGCTGCTTTTGTTGACCAAAGCAAGAGCCGAACAACGCAAGAACAGGAAGCACATCAAAAGAGCGGCGTAAACGGACAATCATTCCATGCTGAGTGTAGCTGGGGTAAGGTGAAGAACACAGGGGACTATCTATGCAGGACGAAGAAACGAGCAACCCACCGCAGCACATTCTACGGCGCATCTTCTTTGCGGAAGACGGCCTGCGCGCGATCTGGTCCATCGTGTTGTTCCTTGGCCTCACCTTTGCGCTCGTAAGGGGCGTTCTCGAGCTGTTCCGCAGTTTCCTCCATCAACAGCAGCTTGTATTGAAAAACACGGGAGAACTTCCCGCCGGCTTTTCACTGTTGATCGACGGTGTCGTTTTCGCAGTAGCAGCACTTGTTGCCTTCTTGATCTCGCGCCTTGAGAAGCGTGACTTTGGAAAGTACGGCATCGATGCACTGCGGCCACATCGCATCCGGCAGTTTGCTGCAGGGATTGCAGTTGGCATAGGCACCATGTGCCTACTGATGCTGGCCTTGAAAGTGGCAGGTGTCGTGGTCTTCAACGGCATGCTTCTGCATGGAGCAGAGATTGTGAAATGGGGCGCCCTATGGGCTCTGGCATTTCTTGTCGTGGGGCTCACTGAGGAATATCTCATGCGCGGCTTCCTGCAATTTCAACTGGCGCGTGGCGTTGCAGCCATCGCTTCGCGCATGGGCCACCGCGAAGCCCTCTGCAAACGTATCGGCTTCTGGGTCGCAGCCGGATTCTTCTCGCTACTGTTCGGCCTCCTGCACGGCAACAATCCCGGTGAATCGCCCATCGGCCTGCTGAGCGCCGGCCTCATCGGTCTTGTCCTGGCATACAGCCTGTGGCGCACAGGATCGCTGTGGTGGGCAGTCGGTTACCATGCCGCCTGGGACTGGACGCAATCGTTCGTATGGGGAGTCGCGGACAGCGGCGGCGTCTCTCAGCATCGCCTGTTGCTCACCCATTCCCAGGGTCCGTTGCTGCTCAGCGGTGGCCTTACGGGGCCAGAGGGCAGCATTCTCGTGCTGGCAATCATCCTTCTCGTCACGGCTATCGTGGCCCTCACATTGAAGCCTGAACCGGGTTCTCCCGCGGCGGAATCGAACGTGCCGTCCGTCTGACTTGCTGCAAAGGCAATCTCACTGGTCTACTAGGCACATGGCCGGGTTGTGGCAGGCAAGAAATTGGAGTGAGCGGCTTGCCGAGTTGCAGGCCGCTGAGACGGAGTTGAAAGAAGCTCCGCTGCGTCGTGACGTGCGTTCGCTGGGCACACTGCTGGGCGAAGTATTGCGCGAACAGGTGGGTGACGACCTGTTTGAACAGGTGGAGACGCTGCGTCGTCTGGCCACCGAGCGCCGCGAGGCAGAGTTCCAGGGCGACACCGCCAAAGCGAAATCCGCTCTGCAACAGGCACTGTTGCTGGTGCATCAGCTTCCCGTCGATCGTGCCTATCAGCTTGCCCGCGCCTTTGGTTTTTACTTCGAACTGATCAACCTTGCAGAAACCAACCATCGCAAGCGTCGCCGTCTGGCCGGTGGATTGAATCCCAATGCCGAACCGCAGCGCGGAAGCCTGCAGGGCACGCTGCGCCGTATGCGCAAAGCAGGCTACACGGCAGACGAAGCGCTCGCATTCCTGCAAGCGGTCTGCATCACTCCTGTCTTCACAGCGCACCCAACGGAAGTCGCGCGTCGCTCCGTCATCTCCAAGCGCCGCCGCATCGCCACATTGCTGGAAGAACTCGATCAGATTCCGCAGACCGCTGAAGCCATTGCACAGCGCGAAGATTCACTCATGGCAGAGATCACCGGCCTGTGGCAGACAGACGATGTCCGTCTCCAACGCCCTGCCGTGACCGACGAAGTGCGCATGGGGCTGGATTACTTCCACGACAGCATCTTTGAAACACTGCCCCTGCTTTACGGCGAAGTCGCAAACGCGCTGCGCCACGAATATGGCCTCGATCTGGCGCTGACGGAACTACCAACGCTGGTCAATTTCGGCTCATGGATCGGTGGGGATCGCGATGGCAATCCCTTCGTCACACCCGAAGTGACGCAGGAAGCACTCGCCATGTCGCGCGAGGTCGTCTGGGAGCACTATCGTAAGCGCCTCATCGCGGCGGCACAGCGGATCTCTTCCTCAACACAGCAGGCCGCAGCAAATCCGGCGCTGGAAGCAGCAGCAAACGAATATCTTTCGCAGATGCCCGGTGTTGCAGCCGAGCTTCGCGAACGTTTCCTGTGCGAACATCTTCGCCTCATGTTGACGTGCATGATGCTGCGCATGGGCGACACCACCACGATCGTGCGCGACGAGCACGAAGCGCTTCCGCCCTATCGCAACACAGAAGAATTCCTGCGCGACCTTCAACTCATCCGTGATTCGCTCACGGACAACCGCGGCCTGCGCATTGCGGAAGAGATCATCGATCCTCTGATCGTTGAATCCCGCACTTATGGTCTTCACTTGCAAACGCTCGACATCCGCCAGCACGCTAAGGTGCATTCCGCGGCAGTGAAGGAACTCAGCGCATGGTGCGAAGATGGCTCGCTTCCGCCTGCGCCATCGCCCATGACTGCGGAGGTCATTGACACCTTCCGCACCGTCGCCACCGTCAAGCGCGACGATGATCCCATGAGCATCCGTCAATACATCATCAGCGGAGCCACCTCTGCCGACGACGTGTTGAAGACACTATGGCTCGCACGCCTCGGCGGTGTGACCGCAGAAAAATCAGAGCACGATCCCGGCCTGCTCATCGCGCCGCTTTTCGAGAGCATCGAAGATCTGGAAAACGCGCCAGCCATCTGCCGTCAGTTGTGGACCAGCGAAGCCTATGCGCCATTGCTGGAAAGCTGGGGACGCAAGCAGGAAGTCATGCTGGGCTACTCCGACTCCAACAAGGACGGCGGCATGATCGCCTCCACTTGGAGCATCTGGAAAGCACATCGCGCCCTTTACGAAGTAGCACGCGATTGCAATGTAGACCTGCGCCTCTTCCATGGCCGCGGTGGCACCGTAGGACGCGGTGGCGGCCCCACGCATCGCGCCATCTACGCGCAACCCTTGAACAGCTTCAATGGCGAACTGCGCATCACCGAGCAGGGCGAAGTACTCAACTTCAAGTACAGCGACGTAGTGCTCGCTGAACGCAGCCTGGAACTGATGATCGCCGCATCGCTCGACGCTTTGGCTCGCCCTGACAGCAAGGCCTGCGGCGGATGCAGTGCGCACCTTACCGGTGTCGCATTGCCTGAGTGGGAACAGGCGATGGATTCTTTGTCCGCCTGGTCGTTCGAACAATACCGTCAGGACATCCTCGACAACCCGGACACGTTCGATTACTTCCAGCAGGCAACACCCGTTGCCGAGTTAGAACACGCACGCATTGGATCGCGTCCCGCCAAGCGCACAGGCAAACGCTCTCTTGCAGATCTTCGCGCCATCCCCTGGGTCTTCGGATGGATGCAATCACGCCACACAGTTCCCGCATGGTACGGAGTAGGTTTCGCACTGGAACGCTTCACACGCGAACACAGCGATGGACTGGAACAGTTGCAGCGCATGATGAAGGAGTTTCCTCTCTTCCTCGACATGATGCGCAACGTGGAATCAGCCCTCGCCAAGAGCGATTTCGGCATCGCCGAACTCTACGCATCACTGGTCAAAGACCAGGAGCTTCGCGATCGTGTCTTTCCCATGTTGAAAGAAGAGTTCGATCGCACGCGTGCGATGCTTCTGTTAATTACTCAGCAGGCCGACCTTCTATCAGGCAACCCCGTACTCGCTCGTTCCATCCGTCTACGCAATCCCTACGTGGATCCCATGAGCTGGATCCAGGTAGAGCTTCTACGCCGCAAACAGGCTGGCACAGACCAGCCGGAAGATGCATTGAATCGCGCCATTACCGGAACCATTAACGGTATCTCCGCAGGCTTGCGTAACACTGGCTGATATTTCCCCTCTGGGGAGATTCGCCGGGAATGCACAGTAATTAATACGGTGAAGTAGTTCCACAAATTATTGATTCAACCAGCTGTGAGTGAACGACTGTCTCACGGCTCAGGAGGCCCCTGTGAATCTTGTCCAGCGCTTCGGCCTGGTGTTCTGCTCTTCACTTCTTGTTCCCGTTTTGAATATCGCGGCGCAAGGATATCCTGCACATTCTTTCATTCCCGCTATCTCTAACGTTTCCGGCAACCCTTTCTCCGCAAATACACAAAATCAGCAGAGCGGTGGCACCCTTTCCGTTACGCCCTACAGTGAATCAAAGGTAAAAGACACCTACATCCCCTCTTCGGAGCTATGGAAGCATCCGGGCCTCGGGCTCGCTGTAGGCATCAATGGCATTGGCCTGGAAATCGCTGAGCCAGTGGCGCAGCACTTCAACGTCCGCGCAGGTGGCGGATACTTCCGCTTTGATGAATCCTTCACCAGCGACGGCGCTCAGGTAGAGGCCGGCATGAAACTCGGTGGCGGCCACATCGGCCTGGACTACTTCCCGTGGAGTCATCACGGCTTTCACATCAGCCCGCAGATGTACTTCGGCGTGCAGACATCGGCAGATGTAACCGTAATCGTGCCTCCCGGCCAGACCATCAGCCTCAGCGGTGGCGATTACGCCTCAAGCGCCGCTGATCCACTCCACGGTTCAGCTACTGTGACGGTGCGAAACGTAGCACCGGGCCTAACCATTGGCTACGGCAATCTGGCCCCACGACGACTTGGTTCTCACTGGTCCTTCCCAGTGGAACTCGGCTTCTACTACATCGGTCAACCAGACCTGATCATCAACTTTTCCGGCACCGCCTGCGACACAACACAACCTCCCTCGATTGGCTGTCAGAAAGTGGATAAAGACATCGACTTCCAAAAAGATCTGGCCCGTTTTACCTCGCGCCAGAACCACAACCTAAGCTACGCATCGTTCTTCCCGGTTCTCTCTTTCGGGTTCGGATATCGTTTCTAACAAAACTCTGTGGATGAACTAAAGGGCTGCCATGCGCAGCCCTTTTATTCTGGATGCATGATCGGAACGCCCTATCGTGGCAGACTCGCGCCTTCGCCCACAGGGCTCCTCCATCTCGGCCACGCACGCACATTCCTTATTGCTGCGGAACGTGCCGGCGGCGGAACGCTGATCCTGCGCAACGACGACCTCGACACGCAACGTTCCCGTCCAGAATTCGCTCAAGCCATGTTGGAAGATCTCGCATGGCTCGGCATCCGCTGGACAGAAGGCCCACAGCCAGACGGAACGGAGCCGGGCAACTTCGGCCCGTACGCGCAAAGCCTGCGCGGCTCCCTCTACACGGCAGCCTTCCAGCAACTTAGCGAAGCCGGTTTCCTGTATCCCTGCATCTGTTCCCGCAAAGACCTCCTCTCGGCCCCGCACGCACCGCACGCGGAAGACGAAGACGAGCCGCTCTACCCCGGCACCTGCCGCGAAAGAAACCCTGAGTCAGACGAACCATCCGCATGGCGATTCCGCGTCACCGACGGCGAAGAAGTCAGCTTCTACGACGCCCTGCTCGGCCCTCAAACCTTCATCGCCGGGCGCGACTTCGGAGACTTCGTCGTCATGCGTCGCGACGGCGTTCCCAGCTATCAACTCGCCTGCGTCGCCGACGACGCAGTCATGCAGATCACCGAAGTCGTCCGCGGCCGCGACCTTCTCCGCTCCACCGCGCGGCAAATCCTGCTCCTCCGCGCCCTCGGCCATTCCATCCCCGCCTACGCTCACGTGGAACTCATGCGCAATGAACGCGGTGAACGTCTGGCCAAGCGCGACGCCGCACGCAGTCTACGCTACCTGCGCGAATCCGGCCTGACGCCCCAGGAAGTCCGCAAAATGGCTATAGAAGAGATCGAATAAACAGCAGAAAGGGCTACCCGAAGGTAGCCCTTTCACAAAAAGATGGTCGGGGAGAGAGGATTCGAACCTCCGACCCCCTGGTCCCGAACCAGGTGCTCTACCAGGCTGAGCCACTCCCCGATGCAAGGTGGATCGGTTGGCACAAGGAGCCGAGGGGCCTGATCGCCTCAGCAGCCAACTTGCCTAGTGTAACAGAGTTTCGCCGCCTAAACCGGCTGCAGGGCAAAAGGCGCCGACATGCTGTCGCTCCCCTTCCAATTGCGTTGGAATGACCACGTTACTGCTTCTTCATACATCTTTTCGGTCTACGTTTACCGTGCCGGATATCATCGATGCATGACAAAGACAGCCATCTCTTCGACCGACGCTCCTGCAGCCATTGGCCCATACTCCCAGGCGATTCGCTCGGGCGATTTCCTCTTCGCCTCCGGACAGGTTGGATTCGACCCCGTAACCGGTTTGGTCGTCGAAGGCGGCACGCCCGCGCAGACGGAACGCGTACTCGCGAACATTGAAGCCCTGCTCACCGCTGCCGGACTTGGCTTTGCCGATGTCGTCAAAACCACCGTCTTTCTGAAGAACATGGAAGACTTCGCCATCATGAACGCAGCCTACGCCAAGCGGTTCGCTCCAGAGGGCGCCACGCCGCCTGCGCGCTCCACCATTGAAGTGGCTCGCCTGCCCAAGGACGCACTGGTCGAGATCGAAATCGTCGCACGATTCCCAACAAACTAGCGCCTCTGTCCGGGGGAGCCGCCATGGTTCGTGAGCACCCCCAACAGCGTCTAATACAACGGGAGAAGACCTCATGACAGAAAATCTGAAAGCTGATGCCACCGTTTCTCGCGGACCTCGCGTACAGAAGACGGAGGCAGAGTGGCGGCAGCTCCTGACCCCGGAACAGTTTCACGTTCTGCGCGAGAAGGGCACAGAACGCGCCTTCACCGGCGCGCTCGTTGACAATCACAAGGACGGCATCTACCACTGCGGTGCCTGCGATGCTCCACTCTTCAAGAGCGACACTAAGTTCGACAGCGGCTCCGGCTGGCCCAGCTTCTTTGAGCCGGTTTCGCCGACCGCCATTGAAGCGATTGAAGACAACAGCCACGGCATGCGTCGCGTGGAAGTCGTCTGCGCCAACTGCGGTTCTCACCTGGGACACGTCTTCCCAGACGGCCCCAACCCCACGGGCCTGCGTTACTGCATTAACTCTGCATCGCTGAACTTCGACGAAAACGCGAAGTAACTCGTCGCTGCTCACAAAGAAGAAGGCCGGCTTGAGCCGGCCTTTTCCCTTTGCCATCAGGGGCAATGACGTTTCATCAGCCGCTTGCTCAGAGCCACCGTCTTGTCATCATCGGCGGGTTCCTGATCCTCGTCGGTCACACGCCCCGTCCGCAGATGCACGGTATACGTCCCAACTTCCTCTACGCTCTGCCCTGGCTGTCTCGCCGTCACGCGCACTCTCACCGTGTCGCCAACGGCTTCCACCACCGCAGGCGTCAGCGTTGCGTGCAGGTTGTCATGAAACGCGCGAGCGTTCGGCGTGAACATCGCAAGCTGTTTTGCATCGGCCGTCGTCAGAACCGCCGGGCAGCCAAACGAGAACGCGGACATCGGCAACAGAAATGCGACTGCCCCAGAACACCGCATAGCACGATTGAAAAACACAGCCATCAGCGCCCAAATAGCTCCTTCAACCTGACAATGTGGTTGCGGTCATGGCCCGCAATCATCTCCAGCAACTCCGACAGCGGAAACGTCCCGCGCTCCGGATGCGTCAACAGGTTCCCAAACTCTTCGGATGCAACCGTGTTCAACACGGCCAGATTCCACTCACGCAGCGTAAGAAACGTCCGCAGGCTAAGCTCCGCCGAATACGCCGCATAACGCTCCGCCCACACATCCTGATCAAACGGAGCGACGGCAGCACCAGGCTTTTCCAGCGTGTGGCGAATACGCCAAGCCCAAACCAATTCGCAGTCCGCCAGATGCGCCAGGATCTCGCGCACACTCCATTTGCCGGGCGCGGTCGGCGCATCCATCTGTCCCGTCGTCATGCCGCTAAGCAGCGATTGCAACTCCGCAGGCGTGGACTTCATGATCTCCGCCGCGTCGCGGCCTTCAAGGTAACTCGCATAGGGGTTCATGCGAACACTGTATCGCGCGTTAAGGTAATTGAGGTGACCGAACTGCAATCCGAAGCCCAAGCCAATAACCGCCGCGCCCTCTGGCAGATCTTCACTGCCGCCTTCGTCGTGCGCGTGCTGTACATCCTGCTGGCGCACACCTTCAAAGTGCGCCCCAGCGACGACCACTTCGAATTTGGCTGGGAGATGGGACGCATCGGCCGCTCCCTAGCCACCGGCCACGGCTACAGCGATCCCTTCACGGGGCACACCGGTCCCACTGCATGGGTTCCACCCGGTTACACACTGCTGGTCGGCGGTGTCTTCCGTATTTTCGGTGTTTACTCGAAGCTCTCAGCCTTCGTTCTACTCACCTTCAATTCCCTGCTCTCTGCGTTAACTGCCGTCTTCTGTTACGAGATCGGCCTACGCTGCTTCAATCGCCGTGTCGCACTGTGGAGCGGCTGGCTCTGGGCACTCTATCCCGCAGCCATGCAATACGCCGTCCGCTGGATCTGGGAGATGACGGCCACCACCTGCATCTTCACCGCGCTACTCGTCCTCATGCTGCGCATGCGCGGCATCGGCGACGACCAACGATCTGAACCGACATGGCAACAGTGGGCCGCCTTCGGCCTGCTCTGGGGCGTACTCGCCATGGTCAACCCGTCGCCCCTGATCATGCTGCCGGTGACAGCGCTCTACATTCTCTTTGCTCCGCAATGGCAAACCAAACGCCTTGCCCACGCAGCGTTGGCGGGCGTTCTATTTCTGGCCGTGATCGCCCCATGGACCGCACGCAACTACGCCGTGTTCCACCGCTTCATTCCCCTGCGTGACAACTTCGGAGCGGAAAACTACCAGGGCAACTCCGACTGGTCGACCGGCTTCCCCTGGGGCCGCACCGTACCTCTGGAAAATCATCAGATCCTCGCCGAATACGCACGCATGGGCGAACCCGCATGGGCCGCCGATCGCGCAGCGAAGGCCAACACATGGATCAAGGCGCACCCGGCCCGCTTCGTAAAACTGAGCATGAAACGCGCATGGATGTACTGGATGGGCGTACCCAAAAGCGTGGAAGAAGCAGGCGTCCTCGAATACTTCCGCCTGATGAGCTTCCAGTTCCTCTCGCTCTGCGGAATCCTCGGTGCAGCGCTCGCAGTATGGCGCAAGAAACCCGCGGCATGGGTCTTCCTATCCGCGTTCCTGCTGCTCCCTCTGCCCTACTACCTGGTCACGGTACAGGCCCGCTTCCGCCACACGCTGGAACCACTCATCTGCATCCTCGGCGTCTACCTCTTCCAAAGCGCAGGACGACGCAAAACCACAACATAGATTGCCCGAAAACAAATGCCCACATCTCAAAGAGATGTGGGCACACGCGTAGCGTCGAGAACGGTACGAAGTACTACTTCGCCAGTTCTTCCTTCACAATCGAGCTCACCAGCTTGTTATCCACGTGCAAGCCATCGGCCATGATGCGCTGCTGCACCACGCGCATGGCAGGCCCCATATCCTTCGGCCCCGGCTTTGCGCCGTCATTGGCCATGGTGTGTAGCGCACCCTGCACCACTGCGCGAATCTCTTCTTCGCTGGCGGTCTTGGGCATGTACGCCTCAAGCATCTTGATCTCGTCCTGCTCTTTTTGAGCCAACTCCGGACGATTGCCCTTGGCAAACTGCTCCGCAGCATCCTTGCGCTGCTTCACCATGGTCTGCAACACGGCCAGTTCTTCGGATTCCGTCAGCGCCTCGCGCTTGTCGATCTCCTTGCTTTTCAACGCGGACTTCACCATGCGCAGCGTCTCGGTGCGAAAGCTGTCCCGTGCTTTCATCGCTTCAATGATGTCTTTGCCGATCTTTTCTCCGATAGCCATCGTTCCAAACCTTCTTTCAGCTTGAGTTTACCGCCGATAGTGACAAGAAATCGCGTCCGCTCCGGCTCCCCGTCCCGTCGAGTCGATAAACTAGAAGCATGATCCGCAAAACACGCCTGTTCACGCCCGGTCCGACGCCCCTGCTTCCAGCTGCACAGTTTGCCATGGCAGCTGCGGACATTCACCACCGCACGCCCGAGTTCCGCGCCCTGTATTCGCGCGTCCTCGCTCAGTTGAAGGACTTCGTCGGCACCAAGAACGACGTCATCATCCTGTCCTCGTCCGGCACCGGCGCAATGGAAGCGTCCGTCTCGAACCTGACCTCGCCCGGCGACCGCGTTCTGGTCCTCACCGCAGGTAAGTTCGGCGAGCGCTGGACGGCTCTTGCCAAGGCCTTCGGCTGCTCCGTCGATGTCATCAGCAAGCCCTACGGCCAGACCTTTGACCTGAACGAAGTCAAGGAAGCTCTCAAGCTGGAGACTCGCGCCGTGTTCATGCAGGCCAGCGAAACCAGCACCGGCACAAGCCACGACGTAGAAGGTGTTGCCAAGCTCCTGAAGGAAGTCAACAGTGAAGCGCTGCTCATCGTCGATGCCATCACCGGCCTCGGCACCACGCCGCTGGACATGGATGCATGGGGCGTTGACGTGCTCGTTGGTGGATCGCAGAAGGCAGTCATGATTCCCCCGGGACTCAGCTACCTCGCCGTCAGCGAACGCGCATGGGAGCGCATGGAAGGCACCTACAATCCGCGCTACTACTTCGACCTCCGCAAGGAGCGCAAGAACGCGAAGAACGGCGAAAGCGCATACACCCCTGCCGTTGCGCTCATCGCTGCTCTCGGAGCTGCTCTGGACTACATCGCAGCTCAGGCCGATGGCGATCTCGCTGCAGGCCGCGCCAAGCTCGTTGACAACGCGCAGGTCATCGCCAAGATGACACGCGAAGCCTGCGTTGCTCTCGGCTTCAAGCTCTTCTCCACCTCGCCGTCGCCTGCCGCCACTGCGGTACTCGCGCCGGAAGGCGTGGATTCGGGTGTGATCGTGAAGGCACTGAAGACGCGCTTCGGAGCCATCATCACCAACGGCCAGGGCGAAATGAAGGGCCAGCTCTTCCGCATCGCTCACCTCGGCTTCTTCGACTTCCTGGACACCATGGCTCTGCTTGCAGCATTGGAGCAGGTTGCAGTCACCGACCTGAAGCTGCCCAACGTTCAGTTCGGCACCGCGCTCATCCCGGCGCAGAAGGTCTTCGCTGAAGCTGCCGCAAAGTAATCGCAACCCAAACCAACAACGAAGGCCCTGCATGAGCAGGGCCTTCGTCGTTTAGAACGAATCAACTCGAGACATCACACCGCAAGCGCCGCAAAGGTAGCTGCATCCGCGACACCTGTTGCGGGCAAACCATGCGCCGTCTGGTAGGCCTGCAGAACCGTTGCAGTACCGCGTCCGAACACGCCATCTGCCTTGATCCCCGGCTGCGATGCCGATAGTCCAAGTTGCAGCAATCGCACATCCAGTCCCGTCAGCAGCGGGGCCTGCACCGACACGTTACGGCTTCCCGGAACAGGTCCGTCATAGCAGCCCTTGGGCATGGCATTCAAAGTCAACAGAGAGATTTCACTACCGCGCACCACCAGCGGCAATTCCAGCCCCCATTCGCCCAACTCAATCAGCCGCGAAAACGCATCCATGCGATACACCGTGGCGTTCAAGTCTTTCCTCGAACTTGTTGCCAACCAATTCCGCCGCGTTGCCACATATGCGGTAACCCAAGCCTGTTCACCAATCGTCGCAAATGCTCCCGCACTCGCCGTGGTCGTGTCGCGCATCTTCGCCCACGATCCGTGGATTGTGCTGTCGTAAACCACCCCAACACCCAGCGGCGTGGTGATGCCAACGGCATCGGCTGAGCGCGTCGCCGCCGCCCAGTACACAGCATCGAAAAAGGCGTCCTGCGTCTCGCGCATGATGTGGTCGTCCGCAGTGGCACGCAGAACATTCTGCAGATATTGCTCGTTATCCAGTGTCAGATCGATAGCATCAAACCGCGGCAGAAACGGCGCCAACTTCGATGCAAACTTTGCCCCGGGATTATCGCAATACTGATGTAGAAGTTTGCCCAGGTTGCCGGATGCAAGCGTCGTCTGTGAGCGGCCAAAGGTCAGGTGCCCTGTATCGCCTGGAATCACCACGACACTGCCATAGTCCCCAGTGACTGTGCCCGTCTCAAAGATATTCACGATCCCCTGGATCGTCTGCTTCTGCGTGGGTGTATTCATCGTTCTCTCCAGCGATACATGGGCAAAATAGCCCGCTGCTCTCGCGATAGAGAGCGCAGCGTCCTAACCGTAGAGGACACCGAATCTTGCGGCAAGCAATTTCTTTTCGATCAGTGCTTTTCCTGTAAGGCCTCAGCAGAATCCGCATTCACATCAAACAGGCGGCAGCCTTCCGTGATCTGGTGAAAGCGATAACTCGGGTGCATGAACAACCCAATACGCGCATCGCCTGACCCCCACACTTCCTGCACCAGCCAGACACCGTCATTACGCGGAGCCGTAATAATGTGCAGCAGAAAACCCTTATGAATATTGGCTAAAAGCCCACCCGCCAATTTCACATCGCGCACGCCATGCACATTCGTATCCTGCACATGGCCTGTCGCTTCATCCACCGCAACAGTACCTTCCATCGCCTGCACGGCCTTTTCAATCATGCCGCTGGCCTTCGCTTGAGGATTACCCACACCATCAAACAGAATCGTTGGACGGCCATTGATCATCACGCGGCGCTCGTTAGTTAGCTTAATTAACTTAACGATCTGTGCCTGCGAGATGCCCATCTCATTAGGCTTCCCAGCCTCAGCATCCTGAATCTGTTTCTTAACCTTGTCGATCTCTTTTTTGGCATCATGCTCACTCAGCGGCTTGCCGTTGTGCGTTACCGTCTGCGTAATCTGCCGTTGCTTCACGAAGAAGATCTCGCGCTCATCCGCGTCCACCTTCTTCTGGTTTCCCTTAGGGTCCAGTTCAATCGTCTCTGTGCGGATGCGGCACAGGTAGCGCTCGCGTTGCGCCTCGGTAGCCTTGTTCACTTCCAACGCCCGCGCACGCAGGCTCTCAATGTCGGGCAACGGCTTGTTCGTCTGGGAGGAAGCGGTTGTAGCCGCAAGCAGGACGAGGGGGAGGACTTTGCGCATGGAAATCATCATCGCATCCGTAAGACGCTACGAAACGAAAATGGAACCGCGAAATCAATCCGCGCGTACCCTGTCACTGGAAGGACAACTTTCCGCGGGCGTAAGCGTCCATTGGAATGGTTGCGGTGATCGGCGCTCAGTGCCCCACCGGAAAGGCAGCAATGACACAGCAGGAAGAGCAGCTTCTCAACGGCCTCATCGAACGTGTGAATTCCACCCAGCTTCAAACCAAGGACACCGACGCGGAACGCCTCCTCCAGACGCGTTTCGGCCAGAATCCCGACGCGCTCTACATCCTCTGCCAGACAGTCCTGGTGCAGCAGTTCGCCATGGAAAAATCGCAGACCGACCTGCAGGCCGCCCGCGAAGAAATCGATCGTCTTAAGCAGTCAGGCGGTGGTGAAAAGCACGGCAGCTTCCTCGGCAGCCTCTTTGGCCTCAACAAGGAAGAAGAGCCCCAGCAGGCGCCACAGCCGCCCGCGCAGTACAACAACCCAACCAGCGTTAGCGCAGGCAACGCCAGCTACGCGCCCGTCCGCAACGCTCCACCGGCCTACACACAGCCCACCGGCTACTATCCTCCCCAAGGCGTGCCGCAGGGTTACCCACCTCAGCAAGGCTATCCCCCACCACCACCTCCGCAGGCATACCCCGGCTACCCGCCGCAGGGTGGCTACTACGGTGGCGGTTACCCCGCGCCACCCATGGGCGGAGGCATGTTTGGCGGCGGTGGCGGCTTCCTCCAGGGAGCCATGCAGACCGCGGCAGGCGTCGTAGCAGGCGAGATGGCCTTCCGCGCGCTGGAAGACGTCTTCTCCAGCGGCCATGAACGCGGCTTCTCCGGCGGCGAAACGGTAAACAACTACTACGACAACTCCGGCGACCGCGACACCGGCGGCGGCTTCGGCGACCGCCTAGCCCAGGCCGACGGCTACGACGGCAACATCTCCTCTGACATCGAAGACCGTCGCGGCGACTCCCATGGCTTCTTCGACGGTGGCGACAACAGCGGCTCCGACGCCTTCGCCGACAGCAGCAGCAACTTCGACGACTCCAGCAGCTACGACGACGGCGGTGGCGACTTCGGCGGAAGCGACGACAACTAGTAAAGGATCAGGGCTGCATCCCGACCGGAATGCAGCCCTCCTAACTCTCTACTGCCGCTTCTTCTCCACAACGCTGTATCCCTCCGGTGGCCTGAACCACTTCGCCTCCGGCTCACTCGTCGTAATCTCAGTCGTCACAAATCTCTGCTCGCCTAAAGACGGCAACT
This sequence comes from Terriglobus roseus, assembly GCF_900102185.1. NCBI lineage: Bacteria > Pseudomonadati > Acidobacteriota > Terriglobia > Terriglobales > Acidobacteriaceae > Terriglobus > Terriglobus roseus. Next base: position 3,307,504 of record NZ_LT629690.1, read on the forward strand.
GCACAATCGACACTAGGTTGAATCCAAGCTGCGCAGAATATTTCATCTCGCGGTAATACGACATCGTCTGCGAGTTTCCCATTGCGCCCGCCTGCACCGTGATCGTGTCGCGATACGCATGAACCGGCACGCCTTTAACCGCATCTGCGCCCAGATCCTCATGTTCCCGATACGCCCTGCCGCCTGAAACCGGCCCGGACTTTGTCATGGAAGGCGGTTCCTTCAGCGGCGGCGCCTCCTCATGTGGCCCCGACGTACACACATGCGTCCGAGCGTTGCACTCGTAATAGATGTTCGCAACGGGATCATCAATCTGGATATAGCTCATTTGAGAACGAGCGTTCGTACCCTTCGGCACCAACAGCCATCGCTCCATATAAATGCGGCCTTCGCTGTCGCGCTTAATGGGGCGCGAGTTCACGGCAGTCATCGTCCCACCGCTCAGCAGCGGACGCGTCCATTCCGTGGCAAGCTGCAGGCTAAACGGCGCGCCCTTCACGTTGGGCACATAGATGCTTTCCAGCACCTCCTGCCCACGCCCAAAGTAGCTAACGCCGCCATCCTCTTGCTGTGCACACGCAGGCACACACAGCACCAGAAAACTCACCGCGTAAACCCCGCCAAGCCATCTCATGGCCAGCCAGTGTACACGCGCGGCGTTACTGTGTAACCCGCTCCCAGAAGCTGCTGGAAAGCAGCGGATCCTTGTACCGCGCAAACTGTTCCCATTGCGGATAGCTCTTCTGGAACTGCCCCGCCGTCATGCGCGCATCCTTCGCGGGATACAGTTTGCCGCCATAATCCAGCGTCATGCTAGCCAGCCGATCAAACAGCGGGAAGCTCTTCCCCGGCTTGATCGGGAAGTCCAGCGCCAGCGTAATTCCCGCCTGCGGAAAGCTCATCATGCCCGGCGACTTCACATCGCCAAACGCCTTCAGCACCGCCAGGAAGCTCGCCAGTCCTGACTTCGACACTTCATTCAAAATCGCAATCGTACCTTCGCGCGCGCTCGCCCACGGAATGGCGTACTGGAACTGCAGCAGCCCGCTCTTGCCGTACATGCGGTTCCAATGCAGCACCTTATCCAAGGGATAGAAGAACGGCTCATAATCCTGCAGCGCACGCACACGCGGCTTGAGCTGCTTATGGAAGAACACCGTGTTGAACGCCGACACCGTGTACTGGTTCAGCGCCTGCCCAGGCAGATCAATCGGAAACACCAGCTTCGGCTCTGGCGACGGCGTCAGCTTATCCGGAATCTTCGAGTGGTCGCCGATCATGAACACGCCACGCGCAAAGTTCTTGCCCGTGCCCGTGCAGTCCACCCAGCTCACGGTGTACTCAATGTGCTTGTACTGCTCCGTCAGCGCCAGGAACTCATCCACGCCGTGGAACTGAATTCCCTCGTAATCAATCAGCCGCGAAACAATCGGCTTCAGCTTGACCTGCACCCACGTCAACACACCCGTTAGTCCTAGCCCACCAATGGTGGCCTCATACCAATCCGGGTTATCCGTGGGCGAGCAGTGCATCCGCGTGCCATCGCTGCGCACCAGTTCAAACTGCGTCACATGGCAGCCAAACGTGCCGTTCACGTGATGGTTCTTGCCGTGAATATCATTGGCAATCGCGCCGCCCAGCGTCACATATTTCGTTCCCGGCGACACAGGCAGAAAGTATCCGCGAGGCACCGCAAAGTCCAGCAACTGCGCCAGCGTCAAACCCGCTTCGGCGGTCAGGATGCCGTTCTCCTGATCCCAATCCAACAGGCGATTCATGCCGGTCGCATTCAGCAGGAAGCCGTCCTTCAGCAGGCAGCTATCGCCATAGCTGCGGCCCATCCCCACGGCCAAAGCGCCAGAGGGCATGCCGTCATACTTCTTCACAATGGCGGGATAGTCCGTCTGCCATGTCAGTGGCACAACGGTCGCGTTGTAATTTGGATAGCGCCCCCACGAACTGAAGGGCGTCTTGCCTTCAAACTGGTCATCCGAATGCGATTCGGGACGCACCGGCGGCAATTCCGCCGACACAGTACGATGCTGCAATTCCGGAGATTCTGCGGGGGTATCCATTACTTCCAGTCTACCGGAGCACCGTCAAATCCCGCCGAACAACCCGTGAAACCTCTGCATAAACCTGCCCCACTGCTACCATGCGGCATGCTGGCAAGCGTGCAACGTACGGCTCTGGCTCTCCTTCTCCTCGGGGCTTGCCGCCTGCCCGCTCAGAGCACCACGCCGGATTGGCAAACCGCAGCAGGGACACATCTCTCCTTCGAAGTCGCCACAATCAAACCCAATACATCGGACGAACCCGCTCACGGCAACTTCACACTTGGCCCAGGCGACGCTTACACAAACACAGGTGGCCGCTTCCTCACAAAGAACATCAGCCTGCTCGATTACATCCGCTTCGCCTGGAAACTCACCGACGGCCAGGTCGCACTCCTCGAAGCCAGTGCACCCAAATGGGTTTCAACAGCAGGCTTCGACATTGAAGCCAAGTCCGATCTACCGAACCCGACAAAAGATCAGATGCGCCTCATGGTGCAGTCCTTGCTCGCCGATCGCTTCGCTCTGCACACACACACAGAAACGCACGAACTTCCCGCACTCGCCATGGTCCTAATCACCCCCGGCAAGCCAGGCCCCGAACTCCATCCACATTCCCCAACGGACAACACCTGCTCCGGCGCAGCACCATCGCCAAACCAACCATCCATCGCCTCGACTCCCAACTTCTGCGGCAGTCTAAGAAGCAACGGCGTAGCATCATCACCCAGCCACGTTCGCATCACGGGCCAGAAAGTCCCGCTCACATTGCTCGCCGCACAGCTAGGTCAGATGGGAGGCTTCGGCCGCCCCATCCTCGACCAGACAGGTCTAACCGGAACCGTCGACCTGACGCTCGAATGGGGACCAGATTCCGACACCGAACCAATGGACAGCAACAGCCGCCAAACCTACATGCAGCGAGCATTGCGAGATCAACTCGGCATCAAGCTCGATCCCAGAACCGCCCCAGTCACAGTCCTTCTCATCGACCACATCAATCCACAGCCATCAGCCAACTAACGAGCACAGGCCACAGGCACAACGTCCACAGTGTTCACAGTCAATGGCAGCGGAGTCCCCTTCACAAACGGTTGCGCAGGAGTGATCTCAAACGACTCATTCTTCCCAACCGCAATTTTCTCCGTAACACCACCGCGCAGCATCACTTCGCGAGCCTCACCCTCTGCAACCAGCGCAACCTTGCCCTCACCGCTCACATGAAACGTCATCGTCGAGCATCCCTGCGGGACCAGCCAGCGCAACTTATAAAGCGTCTTCTTCGCCTCATAACCTTCGCCGTTGTAATTCCAGAACATCTCCGCATTCTTCTGGTTCAGTGTGTACGGCGCATCGCCCTTCGCGACCAAAACCTTATCCAGCAGCAACGCGCCCTCATACTTCACCGCAATCACCGGAAGATATCCCTGCGGCAACGCATCGACCGACACAACCGCATCACCACCCGCACGCTCTACCTTCAGCGCTGTGCCTGACGACAACACCTTCGCAGAAGCAAACCGTGTGCGTCCCGCCAGCGGCAACCGCAGCTTCCCATCCTTCGGCAACGACTTCACAAACAAATAAACCGTTCCCGGCTTCACCGTCGCATAACCAAAATCAAGTTGCGAAAACGGCGAAGCCTGCGTGCCATAGATTGCATCTTCATGCGGCTTCAACCACGCGCCCACACCGCGCAACACATCCGCTTCATAAGGCACAACACTGCCATCACCTTCCGGCCCAATGTTCAGGATGTAATTGCCACCGCGACTCACCACCTGCACCAGCTTCAGAATGTTCTCGTTGATCTTGCCCTGAACATCCTTCCGCACCTGCCACGAACGATAGCCCCACGTCGCGTTGAACATCGAAGCAGGCGTCTGCCACGGCTCATCCAATCCATACTGCGGCACTTCGTTATCGCCCATCACGGCGAAGTCGCCCTCGTAATTCCACACTCGACCACTCACCATCGTCTGCGGCTGCAACTTATGCACAGTGGTTGCAAACAGATCGCTCTGCGCGAGCGTTGGCTTGCCCATGTCAAACCAGATCTCGCGAATCGGTCCGTACTGCGTCATCAACTCACGCAACTGCGCCACGTTGAACTTCGCATGCGCATCGCTCAGCGGATTGCTGTTCGTAGGAATGTACGTATCCATCCCCGGCTCATGCCAGTCAATCGACGAGTAGTACACACCAAACCCAATACCGCCACGCTTGCACGCCTCCGCAAGCTCTTTCACAATGTCGCGGTGATACGGCGTGGCATCCACCACGTTGTACTTCGTCTGCGCCGTATGAAACATGTTGAAGCCATCGTGATGCTTCGAGGTAATCACGATGAACTTCATCCCCGCATCCTTCGCCAGCTTCACAATGGCATCCGGGTCCCACTTTGTAGGATTAAACGTCTTCGCAGTCGCGGCATACTCATCCAGCGGGATCGGCGCATTCGCCATAATCTGTTCGCTGTAGCCGTTGTCGATCTGCTTGCCCTTCCACATACCGCCAAGCTGCGAGTACAGCCCGAAGTGAATGAACATTCCAAACTTCTGTCCCTGCCACTGCTGCACCGTCTGCGCAGAAGGCCGCGGCAACGAACGAGGCTGAGGCCTGTCCTGCACAGCATGTTGCGCAATAGCAGAAGAGGAAACGGCGGCAGCAAGAATCAGAGGAAGAAACTTCATCCCCGCATCATAGCTGTTGTCACTGCACCTTGCGCGCCGCTTCAATCGCAGAAGTCGTATACATCTCCCACTCCCACGGCGTCACCGTATCTCCAAAGATCGTCTCCAGCAGCGGCTGAAATGCGAACTCACCATTATCTGAATTCGTCAACAGAATCATGCAGTCTTTGCGGCGCGTGAAGCACACCATGTAGTTCTGCGCGCCATCACCATGGCCTTCCTTAAAGAACGCAGGACCAAACTTAGTCTTCGTCAACAAACCCCATCCGAGCCCATACGCCAGCCCCACCTGCCTCGCTTCCATGCCTTCCGGCTCATCCTTCGCCAATGCAAATTGATGCAGCGTGTGTATCTGCACCTGCGGGGTCCACATCTTCTTCTGCGTCGCGGCATCAAAAATCTTCCCCGCAAACAGCGCCTCAACAAAACGACCAAGATCAGCAGCACTCGTCGTCATGTTCCCACTTGCGCGCGCCGGGAACCGCTTGGTCTGCGAACGAAATTTCTCGTCCTTATCAAAACGATCCGCAACATCCTCTGCAAATCGAGCCTGATAGATCTCTGACGTCCGCGTCATCTGCAACGGACCAAAAATCGCATCCTGCATGAGGATGTCCAGTGACTTTCCCTGCTGCTGTTCAATCGCAAACTGCACCAGGTTCAAACACTCACCCGAATACGAGTAGTGATCGCCTGGCTCAAAGTGAAAGCGAAGCTTCTTATCCGGCTCCTGCATCCACGCAATGTTCACCAGCCCCCCCGTATGCGACAAACACATACGCGGCGTCAGCTTCGCCCATCGCGGGTCTTTCAAAATCTCTGAAGCAGAATCTTTATAAGCGTCGTACTCAGTCCACGGCTTCGGAAGTTGCTGCGGCATCGGCTTATCCGGATCAAACTTGCCCTGTTGCACCAACTGCATCACGTACGTCGCAAACACTGCCTTCGTAATCGAAGCAGCCCACGTCGTTGTGTTGGTGGTCATCGGCAGATCAGGATTCTTACGCCGCGAACCGTAGGCATAGCTCCATGCAACCTTGCCATCGTTCACCACAACAATCTGTGCGCCCGTCACATGGTTCGCCGCCAACGTCTTTGCAGCAAACTGCTCCGCCTCGGCAACAGAGACATGGCTACCATCCAGCTTGCGTATGTTCTGCGCGGATGCAACCACAGCAGTAGAAAGAACAGCCAACGAAAGAACGGCACGAGCGATCATGCCAACACAATACGCGACTCCCACGCTCCAAGTTCCGAAGAAATTGAAGCAGTGTTCGCCAGCACAATCTGCCCCTTTGAAAACTCATCCGGCAATGCAAAGGTTTCGCGCGAGAAGTTCAACGCAACCAGAAACCGTTCCTCACCAAGCGTGCGCGCATACAGAAACAAGGAAGGATGCTCCGGTGCCAAGTCCTCATAGTCGCCATAGACAAACGCAAGCGTCTGCTTGCGCAACCGCAGCAGTTGCTGCATGTAGTGATAAATCGAATCCTGATCACGCCGCGCATCCGCCGCATTAATCGTCGTATAGTTCGGATTCACCGCCAGCCAAGGCTTTGCGTCCGGTGAAGTAAATCCCGCGTGCGGTGAATCATCCCACTGCATGGGAGTACGTGCATGATCACGACTCACCCTAGCCAGATTGTCTAGATAATGCTCCGCAGTTTCCTTACCCGTCAGTACGTCGAACTTCCACGCATTCTTCGCTTCAATATCGTCATACTCCTCAATCGATCGAAACCGATAATTCGTCATCCCCAACTCATCACCCTGATACAGATACGCAGTCCCCTTCAACGTCAGTAGCATCGTTGCCAATACCTTCGCACTGGCTACACGGTATGCATCACTGTCATCGCCAAACGCGTTTACCAAGCGTGGATTGTCATGGTTCGCAAGAAAGATCGTGTTCCACGAGTGCACACCCAGCGCCTCATACTGCCTCGCATAGATAGCCTTCAGTTCAGTCAGTTTCCACTGCCGCCAATTACGACCATCGCGATTCAACCGCACCGCATCGAAGTTGAAAATCATATTCAACTCATGCCGACGCTCATCCACCAATGTCGGCGTCTCTTCAATCGTGATGCCATGCGCCTCACCCACCGTCATGCAGTCATACTTTGACAGCACCTCACGGTTCATCTCCTGCAGATATTCCTGCAGATGCGGTCCGTTCGCATTGATATGCACCTGGCTCTCATTCGGCAATACATCTGGAAACGTGGCGTCTTTACTGATGAACGGAATCACATCCATGCGAAATCCATCCACACCTTTGTCCAACCAGAAACGCATCGTGCTGTAAATCTCTTCACGCACCGCAGGGTTGTCCCAATTCAAATCCGGCTGCTTCTCTGCAAACAAGTGCAGGTAGTACTCGCCAGTCCCCTTGTCCTTGGTCCACGCAGAACCGGAGAATGCCGATCCGAAGTTATTCGGCGGAAGCTCCGCTCCATTTGCTGCAATCTTTCCCGGTCGCCAGAGGTAGTAATCGCGATACGGATTGTCGCGACTCTTGCGGCTCTCAATAAACCACACATGCTCATCCGAAGTGTGGTTCGCAACCAGGTCGACGATCAACCGCATGCCACGCTGCTTAATCCCCGCCAACAGTGCATCAAAATCCTGCATGGTGCCAAACTCGCGCATCACTTTTCGATAGTCGCGAATGTCGTAACCATTGTCTGCATTCGGTGAATCGTAGTGTGGTGACAGCCAGATAACATCCACACCAAGATCGCGAAGATAATCCAGTCGCGACGTAATGCCCGGCAGATCTCCAATGCCATCCCCATTGGAGTCCTGAAAGCTGCGCGGATAGATCTGGTAGACAACCGATTCTTTCCACCAATGTTTCGTCTGACCGTAAATCAACTCGTCATGCATATCATTTCTGATGACAAATGCAAACGCCGCGATCACTCAGGATCGCGGCGTTTTCGCACTGTAGTTTTCGTTACTGCTTCACAACATCGATGTAGTACAAGTCCTCCGCCACCTTGAAGCTGTCACGCTTGCCCTGCATCGTCTGCCAATTGGCCGTCGGATGCAGCAACGTCCAGTGCTGTGGATCGCCCACCCTCACTGGCATATTAAAACCGGCTTCCTCCGCAACCCAGCGATACTGCACCGTGCCTGCCGTGTCATCAAACTTCAGGTCCAGCTTCGGCAACGCAGCATGACGAAGATACTCATTGAAGAGCGGGGTCAGATCGCGGCCCGTGTACTGATTCCAGAACGAGACAACATCTTCGGTAAGAATCGTCTTGTACTTAAAGTGCTCATAGTAAGCATGAATACCCGCATACCACTTCACATCATCATCCAACACTGAGCGAAGAGTATTCAGGAACAACGCGCCCTTGAAGTACTGGTCCTCATCACGCGGTTCACGATCCGTGCCGCGCGGCCCCAGTATCGGCCGCTCGTTCTTCACCTTCTTCTTGTAACCATTCACGTACTTGATGGCATCATCCTTACCCCAGCGACCTTCCACATAGATATCTTCGGAGTAAGTGCACCAACCCTCATGAATCCACATATCGGCGGGATCAGCCGCTGTAATGGCATTGCCAAACCACTCATGACCGCTCTCATGAATGATGATGAAGTCGAACCGCGGACTGATGCCCACGCCCGTCCAATCGCCACCGTGATAGCTGTTCTGAAATCCATTGCCGTATGCAACCGCGCTCTGATGTTCCATCCCCGCATACGGAACCTGAACCAGCTTGTAACCATCACGTACAAACGCATACTCGCCAATCTTCTTATTGAAGATCTCCAGCATCGGTCGCGCCTGCACAAACTGCGCTTTCGCCTTTTCTAAATCTTCAGGCTTGGCATAAAAATCAATCGTTAGCTTTCCTAACGGCTTATCATTCCAGTGAACATACGTGCCAATGTTCAACGTCACATCGTAGTTATTAATTGGATAGGTCACGCGCCAGTTCCACTGCGTGTACCCATCATGCAGATCACGATGCCCTAACAGTCGACCATTGGAAACATCCATCAACCCGTCGGGCGCGCTCACATGCAGATCAACACCCTGCTGCGGCTCGTCCTTCCACTGGTCTTTGTTCGGCCACCATACGCGCGCGCCATTGCCTTCGCATGCGGTAAACACCCATGGCTTGCCTGCTGAGTCTTTCTCGTAACTCATGCCGCCAAAACGTCCGGCCTTGCGCGGATGGCCGCTGTAAAACACATCCAGCGTTTGCACCGATCCCTTACGCATCACCCGCGGTACATCCACAAAGAAGGACTCTTCTTCGCGTGTCACCTTCATCGGTTTCCCGCGATACAGCACTTTGTCGATTGTTAGTTCCTGCGCCAAATCCAACTGAATACGTTGCCCATCCTCCAGCATGCGAAACCGCACCTGGTTATCTCCGGCAATGCTCTGGTCCTCAGGGTTTACGCGTACGGTCAGCGTGTAGTGCAGCAGGTCGTTGTTAGCGCGATACGGCCCATACTCACCCAGCAACTGCGTCTTCTTTGCCGTAGCAACATCTTGTTGCGCGAAGCTGCGACAGCAGGCCATCAAAAATAAAACAAAAAACAGTGACACCCGATACTTCATGGCCAAAGTATCGCCTGAAACGAACCTTGTCCGAAACCCGACTTATCGGTTTCCAACAAACGAAAGACCCGGTCCCATATGGGACCGGGTCTTCATCACTTTCCCGTTATGGGAGAGAAGCTTACGCTGCTGCCTTGGCCTTCTCGTTTGCAGCCTTGGCCTGTACAGCCAGAGCAGCAAAACCTGCGGCGTCGTTCGTTGCGATGTCGCTCAGAACCTTGCGGTCCAGCTCAACGCCAGCCTTCTTCAGGCCGCTGATGAACGTCGAGTAGCTCATGCCATTCAGGCGAGCACCCGCACCGATACGGACGATCCACAGCGAACGGAACTGACGCTTCTTCTGCTTACGGCCGATGTAGGCAAACTTCAGGCCGCGCTCAACGGCTTCCTGGGCTGCCTGGTACAGTTTCGATTTCGTGAGGAAATAGCCAGACGCGCGCTTAAGAATCTTTTTGCGGCGGTCATTGCGCTTTGTGCCACGTTTTACGCGGGGCATAGTGTGTCTCCTTTTGCGTACTTCGTTGGTCAGCGGCTGGAGGTAAGGTCACCCTCATCGGGCTACGGCCTCTTCACACGCTTGCTGCTTTCCTGCCTCGTAATCGCGCTTCAAAATTGCTTTCGAAGAACGAGGGCCCGGTAACGCATTCGGACCGTTGTTTCAGAACCACCTGAAACGGCTGGGCGGAAAATCTCTGTCATTCACCTGCATCTGCCCCGAAGGGCAAACCTCAGGCGTAGGGGATCATCCGGGAGACCTTGGCGTGATCGCCGTCGGAGACATAGGCCTGAGCGGTCAACTTACGCTTCACCTTGGTCGTCTTCGAGGTCAGGATGTGGCGCTTCTTCGTCTGGCCGCGCTTGATCTTGCCGGTGCCAGTCTTGGAAAAACGCTTCTTCGCCCCTGTGTGGGTCTTCAGCTTGGGCATTTGAGTTTCCTGTCTGAGAGCTGAACGCATGACACTGCGCCCGCTTGTGTGCCGTCCGATATTCTGGACAACCCTTTGATTGTACCCCAATTTTTACAATCAGCGGCGGTATTGTTCGTCCGAGACATGTTCCATCCAATCCACCACCTTGCCATCCAGCCGCTCTTGGATCGCAATATGAGTCATCCCGTTCGTCGGTGTCGCGCCATGCCAGTGCTTCTCCCCTGGCGCAAACCAGACCACATCATCCGGCCGAATCTCCTCCACCGGCCCGCCTTCACGCTGTGCCCAACCAAGCCCCGCGGTCACAATCAGCGTCTGCCCCAGCGGATGCGTATGCCAGGCCGTCCGCGCACCCGGCTCAAACGTCACGCTAGCGCCCGCAACCAGTGCAGGATCAGGCGCTTGGAACAGCGGATCAATCCGCACCGCTCCGGTAAAGTATTCCGCCGGACCAACACCCGACGCCTTCGAACCCGCCCGTTGAATCTCCATGGCCCACAGTCTACCGTTCAAGCCCTAAACCAGTCCGGAATGGTAGAATAAAAGGTGAACAGAGCCTCCGGAAATCCTGCAAATTCCTTGCATTTTCGCCGGTTTGCGCTCACCCGGAACCCTAGGAGAACGAGTGGCCACCGAGACACCCCTGATCGACCTGCAGCAAACCGACCCCACCAACGCTCCCGAGCCTAAAATCACGTCGGAGACCGGCCAGCCCACCTACACCAGTGACAACATCCGCGTGCTGGAAGGCCTTGAGGCGGTTCGTCTGCGCCCGGCCATGTATATCGGCTCTACCTCGGAGCAGGGTCTGCACCATCTCGTGTACGAAGTCGTCGATAACTCCGTCGACGAAGCCCTCGCTGGCCACGCCACCAAGATCGACGTCATCATCCACGCCGACAACTCCATCACCGTCATCGACGACGGTCGTGGCATCCCCGTCGACATGAAGGACCTCGGCAACGGCGTGAAGATGCCCGCTCTCCAGGTCGTACTCACCAAGTTGCACGCAGGCGGCAAGTTTGACGCCAACAGCTACAAAGTCTCCGGCGGTCTGCACGGCGTGGGCGTAAGCTGCGTCAACGCGCTTTCTGAAGAGTTCGACGTCGAAGTCTGGCGCGATGGCCACACCTACCAGCAGGACTATTCCAAGGGCGACCCCATCAGCGAAGTACGCGAAGTCGGCGTCACCCAGCGCCGCGGCACCAAGGTCCACTTCCTGCCGGACAAGTCCATCTTCTCCGTCCACGAGTACAACTTCGACACGCTCGCAGGACGTCTGCGCCAGCTCGCCTTCCTGAACAAGGGCATCGAGATCAATCTCACCGACGAGCGCGCTACCGACGCGAAGAGCGGCGATTTCAAGTCCATCAACTTCCGTTTCAAGGGTGGCATTGAAGAGTTCATCCGCCACCTGAACAAGGGCAAGGCAGTCTTGCATGAGAAGCCCATCTACATGGAGGCCGAAAAGGGCCAGCTCACCATGGAGATCGCGCTGCAGTACAACGACGCCTACTCCGAAACGGTCTTCAGCTTCGCCAACAACATCAACACCGTTGACGGCGGCACGCACCTCTCCGGCTTCCGCACATCGCTCACCCGCACCATCAACGCGGCAGGCCAGTCCCTCGGCCTATTCAAGGACATGAAGGAGTCGCTCTCGGGCGACGACGTCCGCGAAGGCCTCGTCGCCGTGGTCAGCGTGAAGCTGCCGCAGCCGCAGTTTGAAGGCCAGACCAAGGGCAAGCTCAACTCCGACATCAGCGGCCAGGTGCAGCAGTTCGTCAACGAGCGCCTCGGCGTCTTCTTTGAGCAGAACCCGCAGGTAGCCAAGCGCATCATCAACAAGGCCATTGAAGCCGCTCGCGCACGCGAAGCCGCCCGCAAGGCCCGCGACCTCACACGCCGTAAGGGCGCGTTGGATGGTGGCGGCCTGCCCGGTAAGCTTGCCGACTGCTCTGAGCGTCAGCCCGACCGTTGCGAACTCTACCTCGTCGAGGGTGAGTCGGCAGGCGGAACCGCCAAGCAGGGCCGTGATCGTCGCTTCCAGGCCATCCTGCCCCTCAAGGGTAAGATCCTCAACGTCGAAAAAGCCCGCTACGACAAGATGCTGGGCCACGAAGAAATCCGCGCCATGATCACCGCGCTCGGCACCGGTATCGGCAAGGACGACTTCACACTGGATAAGCTTCGCTACGGCAAGCTCATCCTCATGACCGATGCTGACGTCGACGGTTCGCACATCCGTACGTTGCTGCTGACCTTCTTCTTCCGTCACATGACGCAGCTCATCCAGCGCGGTCACGTGTACATCGCGCAGCCGCCCCTCTACAAGATCAAGAAGGGCCGCTTCGAGCAGTACATCAAGGACGACCGCGACTTCGTTAAGGTCATGGTCAAGCGTGCTGCAGACGGCATGGTTGTCCGTTACGGCGACACGGCTCAGACCCTCGAAGGCGCTGAACTCACCAAGTTCATGGGCAACCTGAACGAGTACATCGGCTTCTTCGACAAGGCAGATAAGCGTTTCCGCAACGAGAAGGTCACGGAGCAGGTCGCCAAACTCTTCGCCCACGAAGGCAAGGAACAGGCCAAGCGCGCTGACTTTGAAACGCCTGAGAAGCTGGAAGAGATGGCGACGTATCTCGAATCCATCGCCCGCGAATTCCAGTTCAAGGCCGTTGGCAAGCCCGTCAAGGACGAAGAGCACAACACCTGGTCGCTCCAGTTCACTGATGCGCAGGGCGCCACCCGCAACATCGACTTCACCACCATCTCCGCTCCAGAGATGCGCCAGATGCTCGGCAAGTACGCGCAGATCAGCGAATACCTGAAGCCGCCATTCCTCGTCGAATACGCGCAGAAGGCCGGCAAGGCCGCTGTCATTGCAGAAGAGGAAGAGGCAGAAGAAGCCGCCGAGACGGACGTGAACGAGACCATCGCTGCAGCCCCCGGCACCGCAACAGAAGCCAAGGGCGCCAAGCGCAACTCGAAGGTCGGTCAGGACCCCGTCCAGAAGGACACCCCGCGCGACCTCTTCGAGTACGTCATCGAGCAGGGCAAGAAGGAATACCAGGTGCAGCGCTACAAGGGCCTCGGCGAAATGACCGCCGAACAGCTCTGGGAGACCACCATGGACCCCGAACGTCGCACTCTCCTGCAGGTCAAGCTTGAGGACATCGCAGCCACCGAGGAAATCTTCACCACCCTCATGGGCGAAGACGTCGAAAGCCGTCGCCGCTTCATCGAGGAAAACGCCCTCGACGTTAAGAACCTCGACATCTAGGTGCTTCGCACGGTTCTCGACGTCGCTCTCGCGACGTGAAAAACAATCAAGCCAAACAAAGGGATGCGCCTCACAGCGCATCCCTTTTACTTTTCGGTGACAATTCCACCGTCGCGGTGGTGCTATGTTGATCGCCGCGGAACCAGAAGCAGATTCCGAATGTCTGTGCCGGGGGTTCAAAATGATGCGTTCGTTAACAATGCTGATTGCGATGCTCGTGCCGGTGTGTTCCTCAGGACAAGTAAATCAACCCTCCCCCATCAGATCCACCCCGCAGCCGATGGTCCAGCCATTGAGCGCGGTATTAATGAATGACGTGGACGCCCGCCGTGCCAAGGTGGGAGATGCGATCAAGGCTCGCGTCTACTCCGGCTTCGTCGCGCCTAACAGCACTCGCGTGCCTCCTGGATCAGTCGTCTCCGGCCACGTCACGGAAGTATCGAAGCTGGTCAAGGGTTCCACCGACTCGCGCCTAGCCGTCGTGTTTGACCAGGCTCAACTCGCCAGCGGTCAGACAGTGGCTGTGCATCTGGGTATCGCAGGACTGGCAGCAGCTCCTCCCACTCCCAGCCTTATGGATGCAGCAAATGACCCGACCCCGACCGCGGATTCACGATTTCCCACGACTCCCACAATAGGCAACGTAGATCCAAGCGCCCAGGCCAACACCCAAGCCATCCCTCGTGGCACAGGGACAAACCATAACACGCGCCAACCTCGCGGCCAGATCGCCTACAGTGACATTGCGAAAGGCTCTCCACAAACAACTTCTGGAAACCAGGGGCCTGCCATCGCAAGCGTTGGGTCCACCGTTCCCGGCATCTCGCTTCAACCAAACCCCACGACCCACTCGATACTCGTATCGAACTCAACCAACGTCGCATTAAGGAACGGCATGCCGCTGGCTCTCCTGCCAATCGCAGACCAACAGCAATAAACGTAGCCCGGCGCTCGTAGCGCCTGTCATGAAATGGCCGAAGGCCCTCTATCCCTTCAAAACTTCAATCCAACAATCTCGCATAAGATGTTGGCCGTGCGGCAAAGCGCACGAAAGAGGGATTGGGATGAAACGGTCCATTGCATTACTCGTCATGGCATTTGCTCCATTGCTCGCGACAGCACAGGCAACAGCACCTCTTAACGCAGTTTTGATGACCAACGTTGACGCGCGCAAAGCCAGGGTTGGCGACACCATCAAAATCCGCAGCTACTCCGGCTTCGTTGCAACCGGTGGCCAACGTGTACCTCCCGGCTCAACTCTCCTCGGGCACGTGACAGAAGTCTCGAAGTTGGTGAAAGGCTCCGCGGACTCGCGACTCGCCATCCTCTTTGATCAGGCACAGCTCGCCAGTGGCCAGACCGTACCAATCCACATGGGCATCGCAGGTCTCGCTGCCCCACCGCCAGTTGCAGGCATGCAGGATCTCTCCAGCATGAGTGCTGAAAGCGAATCTCCATTCCCCGGTCCCCGCTCCACTGGAACCCCAGTTGATCCCAGCGGGACACGCAGCACAGGCCCCACCACGGGTGGCACAGATGGCACCCGCGTCACGCGCACCACGGTCGGTCAGATCAATTCCCCCAATCACCCCAACGAAACCATGCCCAGCGATCACGTCGGCGGAACAGCTACTGTAGGATCGTCGATTCCCGGAATCACCCTCCAGCCCAGCCCCGCCACGCGATCCACTCTCGTCTCCAACTCCAGCAACATCACCCTGCGCATCGAAACCCCACTCGTCCTGCTTCCCGTCGCAGCCAATCAATAAAGAACGAGCGCCCACATCTCGGCCATATAGAGATGTGGGCACATCGCGTAAAGCGCAATCCAACGAACGGAGTCCTTCTTCTTTCAGCAGAGCAAGCCTTTAGTCCTGACGTGACTCCTACACCTCCGCCATTGTCAACGGATAGTTCGCCTCCATCGCTGGCAAAATCTGCACCACCTCAAAGTAGTGGTCCCAGAACAGCGTCTCGCGTAGATGGTCTGCAATCCACGCCCACGCATTCAGGTCCTCGGTCTCCCACACCAGAATGTCCGTGGCCTGCGCGCTGAACGCCTCGCATTCAAAGTAGCGATACGTCACCTGCGGACGACGACGCAGAATCGGCCACACCACATCACGAAAAAATGCCTGCCGTTCATGATTCGGCAGATCCAGCCAGTGCCGCGTGGTCTTCACCTGCATAAAGATCTGAAACGTTCCCGCCATACCTTCGTGCTCCGGCAATACAGCATCAAGTGCAAGGGATTCGATTGTCATTTGCGTATTTCTCCTTCCCTTCTAGAATGTGAGTAAATGCTCACAAAGAAAACTCGCGTTCCGGCAAAGAAGAAAGCCACACGCAAAGCCGCTGCAAACCCGCGTAAACAGCCGTCACAAGAGCGTTCGCGTGAAACCGTCGCCGTCATACTCGAAGCGGCTGCTCGCATTCTTGAATCTCGCGGGCTTGAGGGCTACAACACCAACGCCGTCGCGGAAAAAGCTGGCGTCAGCATCGGCTCGCTCTACCAGTACTTCCCCGGTAAAGACGCGCTCACCATCGCGCTCATCCGTTCTTTCGAAGACGAGCTTCTACAAAGCGTCAAAGCCGCTATCGCCGCCTCGCAACACGACAGACTGACACAAGCGCTGCAACGCATCGTTCGCGCACTCTACGCCACACACATCCACCGCGCCGCACTCAACGTGGTCTTAGAAGCCGAAGAACAACGCCTGCAACAACACATCCCGGAAAACAAAGAGACCCTAACCTCCCTCGTCACTGCATTGCTCAAGCGGCATCGCCAACACCTACGCTTGCCCATGAAAGAAGCGGTACAAGACACCATCACCATCTCGCGAGCCATGGTTGACGCTGCACTCCGCGAGGGCCTCAGCGCCGCAACAGCAGAGCGCAGAACCGTCCGCGCACTCACCGCATACCTGTTCTGGCAGGATCAACCCAACGAATCCCACTAAGATGGCTCTTGAATTGGTTTAGGAGAACAGGGTGCAGCGCAGAGACTTCCTCAAACTAAGCGCAATGGCGGCAGCAGGCAGCCACATGCAGATGCAAGCGCAAAGCCAGGCACAACGCCCCAACATCATCCTCTTCATCGCTGACCAGCGCACTTTCGGCCTCAGCAAAGCCACCGGCTATCCGCTCGACACCAACCCCACACTCGATCGCCTTCAGCAACAGGGCATCGGCTTTGAACGCAACTACTGCACCATGCCGCTCTGCGTGCCCAGCCGCATCTCCATGCTTACCGGCCGATGGGGCAACGCACATCGCGTTCGCAACAACCTCATGACCTCTGAGGCCTACTTCGACAAAGACATCTATCAGGTCGCGCATGATCAGGGTTACACCACCGCACTCTGCGGCAAGAACCATACCTACCTCCGCAAAGACCACGTCGACTTCTGGCGCGAGTACACCCACACCGGCGGCCCGCACACCAACAACGCACAACACGCCGCCTTCGACCAATACCTCCAGGACACGCACTACAACGTCATGGACAAACCCACGCCGTTCCCGGTCGAAGCACAACTTCCCTACCGCATCGTCTCTGACGCAATCGAGTTCATCGACAACGCAGGCCAGCAACCATTCTTCGTGCAAGTCAGCGTCCCCGAACCGCACAACCCGGAACAAGTACCCGCGCCGTACTGGAACATGTTCCCGCCAGAGTCCATCCCCGAGCGTTGCGCAGGCCCCGACAAACTGAAAGACACCAGCTTCCGCATGCAGTGGGAGTACCGCATGCAACAGGACGCCTCCCCACAAACCGAACCGCTCTGGCGTCGCTATCTATCCAACTACATGGGCATGCTGCGCCTCATCGACGACCAGATCCAGCGCCTGCTCAACCACATCGACACACGCGGCCTTCGCGACAACACACTCTTTCTCTTCACCTCAGACCACGGCGACGCGCTCATGAACTTCGGCCTCGGTCACAAAGGCGCGGACCTGCGCGAAACAGTCACGCACACGCCACTCATCTTCAGCGGCCACGGCGTCCGCCACAGCGACAAGGTGCAGCAGTCCTTCACCTCCATGGCCGACATCATGCCCACACTCTGCGAAGTCATGGGCGCAGACATCCCGCACGGCGTGCAAGGCCGCAGCCTGTGGCCTCTGCTCCAGGGCGAGCCGTATCCCGCAGACGAATTCCGCAGCATCTACTCCAGCGTCGGCCTCGGCGGTCTGTATTACACCCAGGAAGACAACGTGCCCTACAACATCGCCGAAGACCCCAAGGGCGCAGCCTTCGACGAACTCAACAAAGTCACCCTCAGCGGCAACCAGAAGATGGTGCGTATGGGCGACTGGAAGCTCGTCTTCGACATGATGGGCTACGGCCAGCTCTACAACCTGAAAAACGACCCCTGCGAGCTGCACAACCTCTTCAACCAACCCGCTCACGCCAAAGAACAGGCCTCCCTCATGGCCGAACTCATGATGTGGGTCATGCGCACGGAAGACAGCCTTCCCACCGGCCCGCAGAACCGGAAATACCAGACAAAGTGGTCCACAAAGCACAACTGGTACGCCCCATATCGCAAATCCGGGCCACCTCCCGCCGCCTACCAGCCCTGACCGCTCCGGACTTCCCCCGTGGCGCGTGATGCGGTATCATTATGTGGTTGGCCGTGCCTGCTGTTGAGTGGTGCATGTGCTCCTTCAGGGCGATAGCTCTGGATGCAGGGGAGTAAGCTCAACGGTTAAACTGTCGGTCTCCAAAACCGAACTTCTCGGTTCGAATCCGAGCTCCCCTGCCAGTTTTCCCGCAGCAAATTCTGTACACTGCCGAAGGTTTGTTGCGGCGTGTCCGGAAGCAGCAAAGGTAAGTGCAGTAAGCAGTTACGAGAGTTGAGGCAACAAAATGGCCAAGGCAGCAGTGGTGGAAGAGAACACAGCACTCCAGAAGGTGAAGGAACCCGGCAAGAAGCTTGGTGACTTCCTGGGCGACGTGCGCAGCGAAATGCGCAAGGTATCAACCCCGTCGACCGCGGAAACCCGCACCACGACCGCCGTCGTGATCGTCACGGTCTTCGCCTTTGCTGCATACTTCTGGATTGTCGATTTCGGCATCAACCATTCGTTGAACGCGCTGATCACGAAGCTGACGCAGCACTAAGTTTGATCGCGCTTCTGGCGCGCACCTGAGTTTTTGAAGAAGGACACGATGGCTGAAGAGTTCGCACCCGTGGAAGAGACAATCGAAGAGACCCCGGCGGCGGAAGTTGCCGAGGGCACCGAGCAGGCTGAGGCTCCCGCGCAGGAAAGCAATCTGAAGTGGTACATCATCCACGCCTACTCTGGCTTTGAACGCAAGGTCAAAGAGTCGCTGGAGAGCCGCGTGCACGCCTTCGGCCTCAGCCACAAGATCGGCCGCATCGAAATCCCGACCGAGCCGGTCACCGAGATTCGCAACAACAAGAAGTACACCATTGACCGCGTCTTCCTGCCCGGTTACGTCTTCGTCGAAATGGACCTCGACAACGACCTCTGGCACCTGGTGAAGAACACACCGCGCGTCACTGGATTCCTCCAGACCGGCGACACCCCCACCCCGCTCAGCGAAGCTGAAGTCAACAGCATGTTGAACCGTGCTGACGTGGTGAAGGACAAGCCCAAGCTGAAGGTCAAGTTCGAGAAGGGCGAGCAGGTCCGCATCACCGAAGGCCCGTTCGCAAACTTCAACGGCGCGGTGGACGACGTAAACGAAGACAAGCAGACCCTGAAGGTCATGGTCAGCATCTTCGGACGTCCTACTCCGACCGAAGTCGAGTTTTCGCAGGTGGAGAAGACCATCGAGTAGCGGAAACTACCCGTTGCTTCTCCTGCACAAATGAACCCTGTCGCGTACCGGTGGCTTCTACCCTGCTCGCGACCCAGCCGTAAGCAATAGCGCTTGCGATTGAATCGAAAAGGAAAAGAACAATGGCACCGAAGAAAATTACTGGATACGTCAAGCTCCAGGTGATGGCTGGCAAGGCCACCCCGGCTCCCCCGATCGGCCCCGCGCTCGGTCAGGCGCAGGTCAACATCATGGAATTCTGCAAGCAGTTCAACGACCGCACCAAGGATCCGTCGATGGCGGGCCTCACCATCCCGGTCGTGATCAGCGTTTACGCAGACCGTACCTTCTCCTTCATCACCAAGACCCCCCCGGCTCCGGTGCTTCTGAAGAAGGCCGCCAAGATCGAAAAGGGTTCGGGTACGCCGAACAAGGCAAAGGTTGGCACCGTGACCGAAGCTCAGGTTCGCGAGATCGCCACCCAGAAGATGCCCGACCTGAACGCTGCAACCGTTGAAGCTGCCATCAAGATGATCAAGGGCACCGCCCGTTCCATGGGCCTCGACGTAGTCGTGTAACCCAGAGTCATTCAGTACGAACAAAGAGGACGCTCCAAGCGTCCTCTTTTTCTTGCTCAAAACACGACTTCAGTTATCGCTGGGCCGCTCCACATGTTCCACCACAACCACCGGAACAGCTTCTTTCGCGTTCACCAATTGCAATCCAAGCTGCTCGCGCAAAGCACTGAACAAGTCCGGCGCTTCCCCACCGCCCTCTGCCTTCGCTGAAGATAGGGCTTCTGGATTCCAGTGCAAATCGAAATCGTAAGTCCCGGCCAACCCGGTCCGATCCACGACAATTCGATTTCCAGTCTCCGGCCGCCCCGCAAGCCAATTCGTGAAGGAATCAATAGGAATCGCCGAACTCCTGTAGCGCCCTGGCGTCACAGAGACGCGCGGCATCTTGATACCGGATGGCATCATCGCGCCAGGAGGTGGAGGCGGCGGCAATCGTCCCCCCTCAGGCTTCAATCCCGCAACCTCTTTGATTTTCGGCCCGCCCTTTGCTACCACCAGCGCATACACCGGCAATTCGCGGCTCTGCTGGCTTGTCTTCAGCGCAAACCGCTCCTCCAGCAACCCTCGCAACATCAGCTTGTATTCGTGCAGACGTTCGCCAAGCGGAACCTTGGAAAAGATCTCGGCCTGCGCAGGAGTCAGCTTCGCCTCCACATCAAACCGCTCGGTTTCAGCCCACGCAGGCGCACCAACCAACTGCGCATCCATGCGAATCTCATATGCCGTCTTGATCAACTGTCGCAGCGTCTGTCCCCGCGCAGAAAACCGAACCGGACTCCACAGAAACGTGCTTGGAATTTCTGAAGCGGCACTCGGCTTGATCGTCGCCACTTCGTAGACCTGTGTCTTTCCTGCTTCCTGCGCTTGAGCCTGCTGGCCAAGTGCAAACAGAAACAAAGCAAAACCAAATCCCGCTTTGACGATCGTCTTCATCAGCCACCTACTGCAGCAAGGAAACCGCCACCGCCGTCATCGTCACCACACCCGTTTCAATCGCCGGCTTGTAGTCCGGCGCATACAGTGGCGAGTGGATATCCGGCAACGCAACACCCTTCTTCTGAGCCTCCGCTACCTTCGCCGGATCACCAGCACCCAAACGGAAGAACGTCATCGGAATCTTGTATCCATCGGTTAGGAAGCCCACATCTTCGCTGCCCATGACTGCCTGCTGCGGCAACACCTTATCGGCGCCCAGCGTAGCAATCGCCACCTTCCGCACACGCTCCGTCAACGCTGCGTCATTCACCGTGGGCGCAGTCGATTCAGGATGCGTAATCGTCGGCATCTTGTCTGCAGGCAATCCATACGCAACAGCCACAGCATTCGCTGCATTCGTAATGCCGTCCAGCAGTTTCTTCAACGTCGCTTCGTCATAGCTGCGCACAGTCAGGCCAAGCGTTGCTTCTGCTGGAATGATGTTGTTCTTCGTTCCTGCATGAAACGTGCCCACCGTGATCACACCCGGCGACTGCGGTGAAATCTGTCGACTCACCACGCCCTGCAACAGCGTCACAAACTCCGCACCCATGAAGATGGGATCCTTCGAGTTCTGCGGCTGCGATCCATGCGCGCCCACACCATGAAACACCACCGTGATCGAATCCGAACTCGCCATCATCGGCCCGGAACTAATACCGACTGTTCCCGCGGCGATGTTGCCGAAGTCATGCATCCCCAGCACATAATCCGGTCGGGGAAAACGAGTGTAAAGACCATCGGCCATCATCGCCTTCGCGCCCTGAATCACCTCTTCCGCAGGCTGCCCCAGCATCAGCACCGTGCCATGCCAGGCATCCTTGTGCTTCGCCAGCTCCGTTGCAATGCCAATGAAGGCAGACATGTGAATGTCATGCCCACACGCCTGCATCACACCCACTTCTTCACCCTGCGCATTCTTCGCGCGCACCTTGCTGGCATACGCCACGCCCGTCTCTTCCGTCACAGGCAAAGCATCCATATCCGTACGGATCAGCACCGTCGGTCCGTTGCCATTCTTCAATACGCCAACAACGCCAAACGCGGGCTTCCCGTCCTCATACTTTCCAATGTGATCGGTCACCTGGTAGCCCAGCGAGCGCAACTGCGACGCCACAAACGCAGACGTCTTCTCCTCCTGCCGCGACAGTTCAGGAGCCTGATGCAGCATCAGGTACGTCTTCTCCAGCGCAGGCATCTGCGCAGCCGCATCGCTCTGCAGCGTAGCCGTAGGAATCTGTGCAACACAGGAGGTCGCCAACAGTGCAGCGGAAAGGGCAAACGCAAATGTCTTCATGGCGCGAGTATAAAGCGCACCACGAAGACATTTTCCGAAAAGAAGAAACTACGTGGCAGAAGGCAGCGAGCGCTGCGACGCCGGCAACAGTGCCAGCCGGAGTTCCTCAGCCAGCGCACCCAGCGGATTGCTCACAGTCTTCTTAACGATGGTCAGCAGCGATTCACCGCGCTTCTGCATGAGATATGCCGCGGTCACGCCCGCAGCCAGTGTCGCCAGAAATACAAAACGCTTCATGTTCATAACCATCTATCTCCCTGCTTCTCTTGTGTGGACGCGACAGCATCACGCCGGGTTGGTTCCCACGCAAAGCGTAGACCCATAATCGCATCCTACATTCCATGGAAGCCACGCAGCCGGTCTCTCGCAGACCCTCCCTCCTGCCCTGGACACCGCTCATCGTCGCTGCATTCGCCAGCTACGGCCCCGTAGGCTGGAACTACGGCTTCGCACTGTACTTCCTCAACTACAACCACGGTTTCGTCAAACGCGGATTCGTCGGCGAACTCTTCTCTCCCTTCGCCTACCTCACGCGTGGCCAACTTCTGCTGGCGGAATACCTCTTCCTCGCCGCGGCCTACCTGCTTTGCTATGTCGTCTTCCGCCCCACACTCTTTCGCAATCGTGAAACCTCCATGCTCGCCGCGCTGTTGTTAAGCGCACCCGCAGCACTGCCACACATCGGCTATCTCTTCGCGCAACCCGATGTCACCATGTTCCTTCTCCTACTGCTCAGCCTGTGGATGCTGTTGCGCATGCCTCCGCTCACAGCCGCATGCGCAACAGTTCCGCTCTGCATCATCGGCCTCTGTGCACATGAAGCTTTCTCGCTCATGTTCTATCCGCTCGTCGTCGCCATCCTGTTAGAGCAATGCCGCACCCGCCGACTGCCGTGGATCGCGCTCATCGCTCATGTGGCCATCATCGGCGCAGCCTTTCTCGCCATCCTTCACTTCGGCAAATTGAAAGTCTCACCCGACACCATCCTTCAGGAAGCCCTTGCACGAACCAACGTCGGTGTTCAACGTCAGGTCTATGACGTGATGGCCTCCAGCTTCGCAGAACAACGTGCGCTCGTCCGCCGCCTCTACACATCTGGCATATGGTGGTTACTTGCGCTCACGCTCAGCATCGCCGCGCCATACTTCTTTCTGCTCGGCAAACTTCTTCGCCGCTCCATGCGCGCAGCAGCCATGCCTTCATGGCAACAGGCATTCACATCCCTGCTCTTTCTTTCACCACTTGTGCTCTGCTACCTGGGGCACGACTTTACGCGATGGATCGGCGCAGCCTTCATCAGCGCCAGTCTCTTCATCTTGGTTCTTGCACAAACGAACACAATGGTCAGCAACACATTGTCACAATGGACAAGCAGCGAAAACACTACCGCATGGTTGGCTTACCTGATCGCCGCGGGCCCCATGGGCGCCACCGGCATACGCTCCGCGGAGATTTTCCTCAGAGCTTTTCAAGGCAACTGACGTTCTGAAGGACGCACCGCGTACACACCCGCCCACGCAATCAACAACAACTGCAATGGCAACCGGGCATAAATCAACCAAACAGGGATCGTCGCAAAACGATCTGCATGCATCGCCATGTAGATGTGCACGTCAAAGTAAACGACAAGCATCGCCACGATGCCCCACGCCGCAAAACGCCGGCTCCACGGCACCAGCAAACCAATACCGCCCAACACCTCTGCCACGCCACTGATCTGAACCAGCCCAACAGGATGCGCATAGTGCGGCGGCATGATTGCCACATACATCGCCGTATGCCAGAAGTGGTTCATGCCCGCGGCCACATATAGCAACGCCTGCGTCACCAACCCAATGCGATAAAGCAAACGCATACCATTTCCTCAAAACGAAAAAGCCTCGCCGAAGCGAGGCACTTTTCGCGCAGAGAGTCCCGTTTACTTACGGGAATCCCGGGCAGCCTTTACATAGTCGTGGCTGGTCTGCACGTGAGCAGCCTGTGTGCTCAGCAACTGGTGGACCGGCAGCGGCAGGTCATGCTTCAGCGCATCGGCATATGCCTTCTTCGCCGCATCCTCACCCTGTTCCGCAGTCTCCAGCAGGGTGTGATCGCCACCACCCATCTTCGCCTTCAGATCACCCCACGTGCGATGAATGGCTCCGGACACGCTGCCCGTCTCCTTGAATGCATCCGACACGCCAGACTTGATCAACACATCTTCCAGCTCGCCCTTGAACGAGGCGCGCTTCAGACTCTCAGCCAGGAAGTAGCGCTTCAGAGTCTCGTCGTGCAGGTTCTCGCCAATTTCCTTGAAGCCTTCCTGCCCATCGATAAGTCGTTCGATGACGTCCTTCAGGACCGATTCCGTTTCCTTCAGCAGCTCTGCCATTGCGTTCGTTTCCTTGCGGGCTGGTTGCCCTGTGTTTCGTTTTAGGTTGATCCCCGCATGTTGCGAGAGAAACAAAATCCTTGCCATGGCCGTGGGCGGTGTCCCCCGGTTGCATTGCGATTCTCCTTGGCCGGAGGCGAGGGGAGGAAATCGCGAAAACCCCCGCCACCGCCCTGCCATGGTCTTTGTGTCAAGGACCCGCGGCTCATGCAGCGGGTTCAGTGTGTAGACCGGATATTTCCCGGCTTGTTCTGAACCTTAGGAGCCATCTGCCGCCGCGCGGGTTGCCCACGCGGGTTCCTCCCCCAGATTGCGCACCCTTTCCGCTGCCGACCAGTAGAGAATCGGGCATGATACCCTCCGTGTCCGCACCTCCGCGTACAAGGAAAGGTTCACAGGAGATTTGCTGCCTATGAAGCCGCTCCGCCTGGAGATGACCCCCACCCGCAGCCGTCGGCTGAACGAAGTCCTCGGCCTGCTGCTGCTGGCAACTGCCGTATTGCTGGTACTTTCGCTGGTCAGCTATACCCCCGACGACCCCTCCCTCAATACCGTCGGCGGATTCAGCGGAACCACCGCGCTGCGCCCCGTCCACAACTGGGTCGGACGCATCGGTGCGCTCCTGAGCGACCTCCTCCTGCAGATCCTCGGTATCGCCGCCTTCGTCTTCCCCATCATGCTCGGTCGCCTGGGCATCTGCTGGATGCGCTCGCAGGCGCAAGGCTCCCCCGCCGCCAAGACCATCGGCCTCGTACTCTGGATCCTCGCCGCCCCCACCGCCTTCGCGCTCCTGCCCATGCACCTCCTGTGGCGCAGCGCTCTACCTATTGAAGGCGCCCTCGGCCGTGTCCTCTCCGGCTTCATCGTCGGCCTGCTCAACTACCCAGGCGCCTGCGTGGTCGTGGGCCTGCTCGTTCTTCTCAGCCTCTATCTCTCCACCACCTTCACCTTCAACACCGCACAGGACTGGGCAGGCCAGCGCCTCGGCATCTTCGGACGCGTCCGCGAGCGCTATCTCGCATGGCGCGGCGACCGTGGCGACCTGAAAGCCGCACGAGCCGCCAACAAGCTGGAAACCCGCCGCGAACGCGAAATTGCCCGTCAGGATGCCATCAACGCCAAGGCCACTGCCGCAGCCCAACGCGCTGCCAACGGCGGCTCGCTCATCACCAGCCTCTTCGCCAAGTGGAGCCTATGGCGCAAGGGCATCCGCCCCGACTCCGAAGTCGTCGACGACATGCCTGCCTCCCGCTCCATGTGGTCCAAGATGCCGCGCACCAACGTCGACGCAGCCCCCGACCCCGAATTCGCGCCGCTGCCTCACCACCTGCAGCAGGAAGCCGACGAAGCACTCCAGGCCGAAGTCACCGGCATCGACGCTCCGCTCAACGGCAGCATGCTCGAAGCCGCACCCGCACAGGAAAACTTCGCCGACTGGCACCAATCCGCACCCACCGCTCAGGACGATCAGGCCTTCGCCTGGCTGAACAGCCGCGGCCAGGAACAGCAGCGCCCACGCACCGCCGAAGTCGTTCCGTTCCCCGCCCCCACAGCCGCGCGCATGGACCCCCCGGCACCGCCCGCTCCGCCGGAAGACAAAATCTCCTTCGGCAAGCGCGCCGACGAGTCCATCAAGACCGTCACGCTCACCGCCAAATCCGTCCACGGCTACAAGCTGCCGCCGTCGTCGCTGCTGCACCACGACAACAAGCACGCCGCCGTCCGCGAAGAAGCCCTGCGCGAAGAAGCCCGTGTCCTCGTTGAAAAGTGCGGCGAGTTTGGCGTCGACGGCCAGGTCACCCAGATCAACCCCGGCCCCGTCGTCACCACCTTCGAGTTCCGTCCCGACGCCGGCGTCAAATACTCCCGCGTCACCGGCCTCGCCGACGACCTCTGCCTCGCCATGGCCGCCGAGTCCGTTCTCATCGAACGCATGCCCGGCAAATCCACCGTCGGCATCCAGGTCCCCAACAGCGATCGCGAAACCATCTGGCTCCGCGACGTCGTCGAATCCGAAGGCTTCGCCAACTCCCGCTCCAAGGTCGAAATGGCCATGGGCAAGGACATTAACGGCCGCATCGTCACCGCCAATCTCGCGGCCATGCCCCACGTCCTCATCGCAGGCTCAACCGGCTCCGGTAAATCGGTCGCCATCAACGCCATGATCATGAGCGTCCTCTTCAAGGCCACACCCGAAGAAGTCCGCATGATCCTCGTCGATCCCAAGCGCGTCGAACTCGGCATGTACGAGGGCATCCCGCACCTCTTCACGCCCATCATCACCGAGCCCAAACTCGCCGCCAACGCACTCCGCAACGCCGTCCGCGAAATGGAGCGCCGCCTCAAGCTCCTCGCATCGCGCCACGTCCGCAATCTCGACCAGTACAACAAACTCTTCGACAGCGGACAGCTCTTCAACGAAGACGGCGAAGAGCAGCAGCCCCTGCCCTACATCATGATCATCATCGACGAGCTCGCCGACCTCATGATGCTCGACAAGGCCAACGTCGAAGAGTCCATCACCCGCCTCGCACAGATGGCCCGCGCCGTCGGCATCCATCTCGTACTCGCCACGCAACGCCCCAGCGTCGACGTCATCACCGGCCTCATCAAGGCCAACGTCCCCACGCGTATGTCCTTCCGCTTGGCGACGAAAGTCGACAGCCGCACCATCATCGACAGCAACGGCGCAGAATCGCTCCTCGGCCGCGGCGACATGCTCTTCCTGCCACCCGGCACATCACGTCTCCAACGCGTCCACGCACCCTTCGTTACTGAGAAGGAAATCTCCGACGTAGTCGAATTCTGGAAGCAGCAGGGCGAAGCCGAATACGCAGAAGGCTTCCTCGAAGGCCCCAAGGACGACAAGGGCAACAGCCTCTTCGACGGCGAAGGCAACAACGACCAGGACGAACTCTTCGACGACGCAGTCCGCCTCGTCTTCGAATTCGGCAAGGCCAGCACCTCGCTACTGCAACGCCGCCTACGCATAGGCTACGGCCGAGCCGCCGCCCTCATCGACATGATGGAACGCGACGGACTGGTAGGCCCTGCCGACGGCAGCAAGCCCCGCGAAATCCTAAAATCCCCAGACTTCTACCGCGAAGTAGACGAAGCCCTCCGCTAACGCAACAAGCATCTGCAAAACAAACTGCCCTGCGCCATCAAAGCGCAGGACAGTTTGCCGTTTCTGATCTCAACTTCCCACAAGCCCGACTTATCGTCAAAACCGATACAACAGCGACCTCATTCAGGTAACTGCTTTCCACTAACCTGAGGACCACGATCAATATGTTCTGCGTTGAGCGTTTGCATTTGCTTGATGAGCCTACTGATCACCACGATCGATTTCGAAGCTGCCTGCACCTGCCGCTCCAGCCCTTCCAATCGTTCCTGAATTTCGCCACCACGTTCGATCGGTATCCACGGGGGAATAGACAAATTTCCATTCCTAAAGTTACTGAGCCTGCACCTGAGCTCATTCTCAATTGCCTTGATGCCAGTCGGCTGCGAAACGGTCTGGAATTTATACGTGCCTGCAGCACTCAATCCCTGAGGATTGGTTACTGTGACCTTGATTGTCACGCTGGTCCCCACAGGCGGAAGTGCTGCAATCGTCAGGGTCTCTGTGTTTGTGGCGGCGGGTGTAGCTCCGGTTACTGACCAAGCAAACTTCAACCCGCGCTGGTCAGGAAATACATTCAGATTTGTAATAACAAATGTCTGCCCTGTGTTGGCGATCAGCATGGGAGAGCACAAGCTCCCGGATGGGTCCACTTCGATGTCGAGCGGTCCGAATGTAGTTGCGCCAAGCTCCAGAACGGTAACGTCACGAGTCAGAGTTCTACCTGCATAACTGACCGTCAACGTCACCTTCTTTGTCATGAAGTTAGCCGCCTGCGGCAAAACCACCAGAGGCGCAGATCCGCTAGTCATTCCCGTGCCAATCGTCAGCACAAATCCCGGAATAATCGTCGCGTCACTGCTCGTGATAACGAGCGGGAGCGGAAAGATCGCCGGATGATCCACCGCAATAACAACTGGCACCGGTGAAGTCGCAAGCCACGTCGCCACAGAGGGAGCAGAAAAAAACGCCAGATCCGGCACCGGAAAAACAGTATCCAAAGGCGGGAAATAGGGTGAGGAATCGCCGCTCGTGCCGGGCGTCGTGGGGTAATGACCATTCACCAGCGCGCTGAACTTTGGCCATGCATTTGTCCAACTATCGTGTGAAAGATTCTCGTAAACATTGGAAAGATGGCCAGCGCCTGCGTTGACAATGTCCTCGATCGAATAACCGAGCTGGTCGTGCAGATACATCAGAAACAACGTGGCACCGGCCACACCGGGATGCATCGGATTGACATCTTCGTCGTTTTCTTCAAGAAAGTTATTTCTGGCGCTGTTCAGCCAGAAATTGGTGCAGGTTAATACCCCCATAGTCAAAGAGGGCAGGGCTGAGATGCCGGGATATTCCCTGAGCATGAATTGTTCGCCGAGAAATCGCGACAAGGCATCGCCCTTGTTGCCTGCATTCGTCAGGGCGAACCAGGGAGTCGTTGATCCGTACGTTCCGAACGCACGCATATACATCTCACTTACCGATGAGATCAGCAGATATCTTGCGAACATGATGGGAGTGCCCGACATCATGGCGAGTTCGCCAAATGTGATCGTCAACTGCAAGGGAACCAAAAATCCCCCCATCCAGTCGCTGCCAATATCACCGATCGGGTTCCCCATCGCGTCCAGAGCCACGGCATTAATCGAGACATGAATGGGCGGAGACATATCAAGCTGGCGACCTGAGAACCACGCTGCCAACAAGGATAGGTCCGCATCGCTTGTCTTCATCATCTCCGTGGCGAGATCCACACCCCGAGCTGAACTTAGCGAATCGTCATATTCAAAAATAAAGTATTGGGTCTGGCCACTATTAGGCAGTCCAGCGGTGGTGTAAGGCATGGGACACCTCTCGCAACGTAGCGATCGAATCCTATTGCACGTTTTATTCAAAGAGCAACGAAATATTTAGATGTTTAGTTTGGATAACTACATTCCGAAAGGACTAGGGACAACGGATTCGAATGCGACAAGGATGGACTAATTAAGCAAACCATAACAAACCACGCGAAACCCCGAAATCCCATGACTTTTACCGACGAAGTAAACAAGGGCCCCGCTAACTCAATAACCGCTGTAAAACTAACTGGACCTCGCCATCCAAGCGCAGGGCAGCTCTTTATGCAGGTAAACACTTACAAGCCGACTTCCGCCTTATGAACCGGAGTAGAGTACAGCCGCCCCCTCAGCCAGAAGGCCACCTTCACCAACCCAATCAGCGTGGGCACCTCGATGAGCGGCCCAACCACCCCGACAAATGCCTCGCCTGAGTTCAAACCAAAGACAGCCACAGCAACGGCAATAGCCAACTCAAAGTTGTTGCCTGCCGCAGTGAACGACAACGTGGCAGATTGCGCGTAGTCCGCTCCAAGCTGCTTGCCCATTAAGAAGCTGACGAGGAACATGATGAGGAAGTAGATCACCAGCGGAACGGCAATTCTCACCACATCCAGCGGAAGCCGCACAATCAAATCGCCCTTAAGCGAAAACATCACAAGAATGGTGAACAGCAGCGCCACAAGCGTAAGCGGACTGATGCGCGGCACAAAGCGAGTCCGATACCACTCCTCACCTTTCGCTCGAATCAGCACAAAACGTGTCAGAAACCCCGCAACAAACGGCACGCCAAGATACAGTCCAACACTCTTCGCAATATCGACAATGCCAATCGAAACAACGCTTCCAGTCAGCCCAAACCACTTCGGCAAAACCGTCAGGAACATCCACGCATACACGCTATAAAACAGCACCTGAAAGACGCTGTTAATGGCCACAAGCCCA
The DNA here is from genome assembly GCF_900102185.1 of Terriglobus roseus. Taxonomy (NCBI): domain Bacteria; kingdom Pseudomonadati; phylum Acidobacteriota; class Terriglobia; order Terriglobales; family Acidobacteriaceae; genus Terriglobus; species Terriglobus roseus. The sequence goes on from NZ_LT629690.1 coordinate 3,337,976, forward strand.
GCGACATAGTCTGTGTCACCCTCTGCCAGTTCATTCCACACAAGCACCATCGCAATACAGCGAGCAATGCCAATCAGAATCAAGCCACGCATGTAGGCCGGCTCGCCACGCAGGAAAACAATGGCAAGCAGGAACATCAGCACCGGCCCAATCAGCCAGTTCTGCACCAGCGAAAGACCAAGAACGCGCTTGTTACGAAACACCTCGCCAAGCTTTTCGTTGCAAGCAGAGTCCAGTTCCACCTGAGTTCCGGGGAACGTCGGAGTAACGACACGAGTTCCTGTCAAGCCCCCATACCACCCAACCCCAACAAAGCAAAACAAATAGAGTTGACAGGTTATTTCTCCAAAATCACTAAAATAGAACTATGCACATCATCCTCTGGGAATTCGTCGTACCTGCGAACGCTCAAGAGAATTTCAAGCAGGCATACGGCCCAGAGGGAGATTGGGCGCGCCTCTTCCGCCGCGCGGAGGGCTACCTTGGAACGGAACTACTTCACTCACAAGACAAACCCGACATCTTCCTGACCGTCGACCGATGGCAAACCGCCACCCACTTCGAGCGTTTTCAAGACGACTTCGCTCACCAGTACCGCGAACTCGATCAAAAACTCGAAGGAATCAGCACCTCCGAAAGGAAAATCGGGGTGTTTTCAACCATCGATCCCATCTAACTCGTTTAGAAAGACGATTTTGCCCCTAACCCCAATGGGTAGACGATTTTACAGCCACTCCCGCCGTAACCCCAATAGAAAGACGATTTTAGAAAAATAGGGGGGAGGGGGGTACCCCACCCCGGCGTGTCGTAGGAAGACACTTCTGAAACGTCTCAGAGAACTGCTAGGATGTTCGCGCCATGCGATTCGCTTCCACCGCGCTGCTGATCCTCCTTGCCGCTCCTCTTCTCCACGCGCAGGGTCGCGGCGGTGACGACGACCACAAACCCGTCAACGACACCGCGACGATCCACTACACCTGCGCGGTCGACGGCGTGCAGATCGTCTCGGACAGTGATTCCGGCCAGCACTACACGGACACATCGCCCAAGGTGAAGTACATCCTGCCCATTGAAGGCGCACGCGCACGCGGCGAATGGAACGAGGTGGAGCGCCTCGCGCAGATGTCCATGGTCGCCGCGCCCAAGTGCTATCGACCCTACTTCAGCCACGCGCAATACCTCATGCACCAGTGCAAGCTGCCGGAGGCAAAGGTAGCCCTGGAAGACTTCCTCCAGAAGGCCGAACACGCGCCAGGATATGAGCAGTACGTGACCGTAGCGAAGAGCGCCATGGAGACGATCGACAGCGGCCGCGACCCAACTGGCTGCACTGCTCCGCCGAAGTAGGCCTTACTTCCGCCGCAGCTCTACGATGGCAAACGCCATCACTGCCAACGACCCAAGCAGGATCACCAGCATCACCGCAGTGCGCACTCCAGCGCTCACCCGCAACACGGGTGCAGACGCCTGCTGCTCGCGGTAAGCGGGATTGGGCGACATCGGTCCCATTGCAGCCAGCAACGGCTGCGCGCTGGGCTGGAAGCGGAGCGCATAGTCGTAGCGCGGTGGAAGCGCTGTCGCATCACCCAGCAGCATATGCACCGCTGACATGGACCGCGGCTGGTAGCAGATCTCCCGCCGACGCATCTCCAGCACAATGGCCTGCGGTGCACCGCCATGATCCACCACACGCACCAGTATGTCCGCAGGCTCCTGCAGGTTGGCCCCAATGGTGAACGGCACAACCGGCTTCTCCGCCGTCAGCACGGCACGCAACTCCTCCGCCTGCCTCAGGTTCATCCGGGCCGACGCGCGTAGGTCCACCGTCGCCTCTGCCTTGGGCGCTGGGACAATCCGCACCCGCTCTACCGGCACATGCGCGGAGAGCAGCGTCTCGTTGTAGTACGTGTCGGGCACATCGCCCATCAGCGTTCCGGCCACAGCGGCCGCAGGCTGCGGCAATAGCCGGATGGTCTGCACTGGCTCATACAGGGCGCGGTCATCCGCAGGTGGCGCAGCAGCATCGCCCACGCGGGTGTCGAAGCTCACGTCCATGGCGTAGGGCAGTTCCTGCCCATCCTGCACCAGCCGCACATCCCGCAACCCCGGCGCGGCATGGGCATACAGGTCGGCATCCACCACCACGCACTGCTCCGCCATGGGAGTAGCCGCAGGAGGCAACAGCACCCGCTGCCACCGCGAGGCGGCCCCATCCACCGGGCTTGACACCGACACACCGTGAACAGCCTCGTCCTGCGCCGTCACCCCCACCGCCCCCGTCACAGCAACGAAAGCAAAAGCAATGAAAGCAAAGGAACCGACAATGGCAACGGGCAACTTCATCACACTCAATTCAGCCGATTGTAGAACCCTGTAGAGTGCTTGCATGGAACGCCTTCTCCTGATTGACGATGACGAGACCACACGGGAAGTGCTGACGCTGCTACTCACCGCCGAAGGATGGGTTGTAACCGAAGCCTCCAGCGGCGAGGAAGCCCTCGCAAAGGCTCCGTCAATCGCACCCGAAGTCATCCTGAGCGACCTCCAGATGCCCGGTCTCAGCGGAGAGGAGCTGGCCTCCCATCTACGCTCCGCCTGCCCCAATAAGCCCGTCCTGCTGGCAATGACCGCCACGCCAAAGGGTCACATCTCGGGCTACGACGGCCTCCTGACCAAGCCCTTCGCCCCCTCCGAAGTCCGCCGCATCTCCAGGCCCCCAACGACCCAGGAACAGGACCAGACCATCGACCCGGCCACCTTCCAGCGCATACGGAGGGCCATGGCCACACCCCAACTCCGTGCCCTCTACGACTTCGCCCTCACCGACGCCGAGCAGCGGGTACACCGCATGGAGGCCGCCGCCACCGCCGACGACCCCACCACCCTCTGCAACGAAGCCCACGCCATGAAGGGCTCCTGCGGCATGATCGGTGCCACCCGGCTGCGCACATTGGCATCCACGCTAGAAGACGCCGGATTGGCGAGTTCGATGCCACCCCCCGTCTTTCCGGAATTTATTCGGGAAATCAATCACGTACGCCGTATGCTGGAGGAGCTTCTTTTGCGCGACCTTTAGCGCCATTAGAGAAAGCACGGCGATAACCGTTGGAGATAGGCTTTGCAGAAGAACGCATCCGGCGTGAATGGTAGTTCGCAGACGAGTTCTCGTTCCGGCAATTCCAGCATCCGGCTGGTAGTTGCGGACGATCATCCCGTAGTCCGGTTCGGCGTGAAGAACATGCTGACGATGGACCCAGGGTTCGAAGTAGTCGCCGAAGCTGAAGACGGCGAAGACGCCATTACCCAGACACTTGAACACGAACCAGACATCCTGCTGCTGGATCTGCAGATGCCCAAGCTACCGGGCCTGGAAGCCATGCGGGCGATCATGTCGAAGTCGCCGCGAGTGAAGATCATTCTGCTTACCAGCACAATCTCCACACAACAGGTGATTGAAGCACTGCAGATTGGCGCACGCGGCATTGTCCTGAAGGATTCCGTGGCGGGCGATCTGAGCGAAGCCATCCGTGCAGTCGCCAGCGGTGACTACTGGATTGGCGGCGAACGCGTCGTAAATCTGTTGCAGGCGCTGCACGGCCTGATGGTGCAGGCATCCGCCGTACCAGAGAAGAAGACCTTTGGCTTGACGCCACGTGAACTGGAAGTGGTGCAGTGCATCGTGGAAGGTTGCTCCAATAAGGACATTGCGAAGCAATTCACTATCAGTGAAGAGACTGTGAAGCGCCACCTCTCGAACACGTTCGATAAGACTGGCGTATCCACACGCCTAGAACTGGCGCTATTCGCCATCTCGCACAAGCTGGTGGAACCGGTTTAGCTCCGCCGTTCAACAGTCGTAGACTGGTAGGGATGCCGATTTCGCTTTTCAACTCGGACGATAAGCCGAGAAAGCCAAGTTTCTTTGAACGCGTTCGCTCCGCGGTAACCGGCGAGAGCACTGAATCTGCCACGCCTGCTCAGGAAGTCCCTCCCGTTCTGGAGGAAACGGCAGCTCCGCAGAATGCGTTTGAGCTGCCCGCAAGCGAGTTCGCAGAGACTCTACCAGCCGAAGCGTTGGTGGATCCCGTTCCCGTGATTCCCAACGAAGCCGTTGAATACACATCGGCACCGAAGGCGACGACGCCTGTTCCCGCTCGCGTGGCAGATACTCAGCGCAACGAGTTTGGTCTGAAGCCCATGACGTCCACGTTTTCGTTCGGCGGCTATGCCAGCGAAGCCGAGGAAGACGCCAGCTTCATGGGCAAGATGCGCGATGCGGTGGAACGCACGCGTTCACAGTTGGGAGCAGGGCTGGACAACGTTCTAGCACTGGGACGCACCGTTGATGAAGAAACGCTGGATGAGCTGGAAGCCGTTCTGCTGACTGCGGACATTGGCAGCAGCACTACCAGCGAGATCATGCGCAATCTGCGTCAGCGAGCGCTACGTGAGAAGGCAACTACGGACGAGTTGAAGCAGATGCTGAAGGAAGAACTTCGCGCCATCCTCGACTCCGTGGAACAGCCAACGAATCATCCAACACAAGCTCCCGAAGTGATCATGATGGTGGGCGTAAACGGCACGGGCAAGACCACTACCAGCGGCAAGCTGGCTGCGCTGTATGGCACACATGGACGCAAGGCGCTCCTATGCGCTGCAGATACTTTCCGTGCTGCGGCGATTGAGCAACTTGAAGTGTGGGCTCAGCGTTCCGGCGTGGACATCATCAAGACAAAGCAGGGCGGTGATCCCTCTGCCGCACTCTACGATTCGCTAACTGCAGGCAAGGCACGCGGGGCAGACATCGTGATCGTCGATACAGCAGGACGTCTACACAACAAGGCCGGCCTGATGGCTGAGCTGGACAAGATGCGGCGCACTGCACAAAAGCTCGTCCCAGGCGCACCACATCAGGTCTTTCTTGTGCTCGATGCAACAACCGGACAGAACGGTATGCAGCAGGCGCGCCTCTTCACGGAGAGCGCTGGTGTCACTGGCATCGTTCTCACCAAGTTGGATGGCACAGCAAAGGGCGGCATCGTTATCGCTATTGCTCGTGAACTCAAACTGCCTGTGGTCTTTGCTGGCGTGGGCGAAAAGATGGAAGACATTCTTCCTTTCAACAGCGACGCATTCCTTGATTCTCTGCTGGGTTAACGTATGAACGCCTTTACCATTAGCCTTCAGGTGCATCACGTATCGCGCGATCTGCACTTCCTGACAGAATCACTCGCCACACAACCGGTCTTCTGCATGACAGCAGGCCCACAAGTCGGCGGTTCCGTCCGCAAGACGAGCGTATGGCATGCTCCGTTATTCCAGGGCGCAAACCAGCAGCACTTCGATCTAGCACTGGAGGGTCTTCTTCACTTTGTTAAGGAGCACGAAGCAACACTGGCGGAATTTGCGGGTGAAGACGGATTGCTGGAGATGATTTTCACGTTCAAGGTGGACGCGTCCTCTGCGAAAGCCGGAGACCTGGCTCATTCGGTAAATTTGCTTCCATTTCTGCTATACGAGCTATCCTCGCGGCAGATTGGCGTGAAGGTGCAGACAGCCTACGCATAAGCGTCGTTCGGCCGTGCGATAGCATCACATGCACGGATGCCTTTTTCTGCTACAGATAAAGCCCACATGGAGCGCGCGCTGGAATTGGCGCGTGCAACGCTGGGACTCGCCTCACCGAATCCACAGGTGGGCTGTGTTATTGCACATGGCAATGAGATCGTGGGCGAAGGCGCACACCGTTACGACCTGCGTGATCATGCAGAAATTGTTGCCATGAAGCAGGCCGGTGAGCGTGTGCGTGGTGCAACGGCATATGTGACATTGGAGCCATGCTCGCACCATGGACGCACAGGGCCGTGCTCAAACGCACTGCTGGATGCAGGCATTGCGCGTGTGGTGGCAGCAACGCTTGACCCGAATCCGCTGGTTGCGGGCAAAGGCATGGCCATCCTGGAAAACGGCGGTGTCATTGCTGAACACGGCCTGATGGAGCGGGAAGCACGCCGCATGAATGATGCATTTGCACGGCACATCCTAACTGGCATGCCTCTGGTCACGCTGAAGTCTGCTTTGAGTGTGGATGGCATGTTAGCCCCGTTGCCCGTGCAACGCACCGCGAATGCTCCGTTCTGGTTGACCGGCACGGCCGCACGCGAAGAGGTACACCGCTTCCGTCACGCGAGCGACGCGATTCTTACCGGAATTGGCACCGTGCTGGCAGATGATCCTATGATGACGGACCGCAGCAATCTGCAACGCCGTCGGCGCTTGTTGCGCGTGGTACTGGACACACATTGCCGCTTGCCGCTGTCGTCGCGCCTTGCAGAAAGTGTGAACGACGACCTGATTGTCTTCTGCGCGAAGAGTGCGCCAAACGATCGTCAACGAGCATTGCGACAACGCGGAGTCACCGTGGAAACCATTCCCACGTTGACACCAGCTCAGCGCGGCACACAAGGACGTAGGTTGGAGTTAGATTTACGCGCTGTGCTGAAGCGACTGGGTGATCTGGACATTCTCAGTGTGCTGCTGGAGAGCGGCTCTGGACTGAACGGCGCATTTCTCAATGCAGGACTAGTCGATAAAGCGGTGCTCTTCTTCTCTGAAACGGAACTAGGCAGCAATGCGATTCCGTTTGCTTCACATGGTCCAACAGCATTCGGCCTGATTGAACAACTTTCCGATATCGACCGTTGTGATTTTGTAAGCGACCTGAGTAACGGCGCAAGACAGGTGGACGCATGTGTACGTGGCACACTCCACGATCCGTGGGCGGAGACATTTACGCTGACACCCACTCCCGCAGCTAGTCGCTAAAATAGAGCTATGTTTACTGGGCTGATCGCAGAGACGGGCACCGTAGTTTCGCTGGAGAAAAAAGTTGGCGTCACACGCATTCATGTTGCCGCCCCCACGCTGGCGAAGCAGCTTGGCACGGGCGATTCGATCGCAGTATCCGGTGTATGCCTTACTGCGCTGAATATCACGCCTGAGAGCTTCGAGGCGGACCTGCTGGAAGAGACCATCCGGCGCACGTCGCTGACACATCTTTCTCCCGGAACTCGCGTCAACCTGGAGCTGCCTACACCTGCCGGAACTCCGCTGGGTGGCCATGTCGTTCAGGGACATGTGGATGGCGTCGGTTATCTGTTATCGCTAACGGCCGTGACGTCCGACGCGGACTACACCGATTGGACACTGAAGATCGCCGCACCTGCTGCGCTATCGCCCTACATCGTTGAAAAGGGATCGATTGCCATTAACGGCATCTCGCTCACTGTGGCAAAGGTAGAGCCCGCAGCAGATGGCGCAAAGGAAGTGACAGTCGCTCTCATTCCGCATACTTACGCGGTGACGAACATCCACACGCTGCAGCCGGGCGATCCTGTGAATCTGGAAGTGGATGTTCTGGCGAAATATGCCGAACAACGGGCGAAGAAAAACGAAACCGAGTCGATTACCGAACTGTCACTGATCGCGGCGGGATTCTAAGGTAGATTTCTGCATTCGGGAGGACAATTGCCCGCGTAACCAGTTCTTGATGACGCTACGACTCCCCGCTCTTGTCTCGTCCGCACTGTTTTTCTTTGCCGCTCCAGTCTCTGAAGCACAGATTCCTTCACCTGATATTTCTAAGCCCACGCCGCTGACAGTGAGCGTGTGGGATCGTCAGCGCGTGAATGTAACGCAGTGGTTTTCCGCCACACCCAATGCAGAACAATATGCCCACGTCGATAGCCTTTTGCGCATCGCATTGCAGCAGCGCATCAAGCGCATTGACTGGACAGCCGAACTTTCGCAAAACAGCGAACTATGGCTGCCAAACGATGCTGTTTCGCCCGTGCCTGCACAGGGACATCTTGGCCTTGGCGGTACCTATTATGCGCACAATGGCAACAATCGTTTCCCCGCTGTTGCTTCATTCAAGCAGGGATGGATACGCTATCACTTTGCGCATGATTCCAACACCATTCGCCTGGGCCGTTTCGAATTCACTGATGGAACAGAAATTAAACCTACCGATAAGTCGCTTCAGTGGTTGCAGGCGAACCGCATCGCACAGCGCCTGATCGGCTCCTTTGGTTTCTCCAACGGCCAGCGTTCGCTGGACGGTGTGGAGGTAAAGGTAAACAAGGGTTCATGGGATGTAACTGCGATGGGTGCGCGCGCCGTGCAGGGTGTGTTCAACATGAACGCGAACCCGGAACTGGATGTGGATGCGCAGTATCTCGCATGGTCGCGTACAGCGGCGAAACAACACGTATTGGTGCGTGCGTTTGCCATCGGCTATCACGACGGGCGCACGGGCGTTACGAAAGTAGACAATCGCTCACAGACCGCACGCACTGCAGACCATAACAACATTCGAATCGGTTCTTATGGAACCAGCATGATCGCGGCTGTTCCTGTCTCAAAAAACGTGAAGCTCGACGGTCTGTTCTGGGGTGTTTTGCAAAACGGACGTTGGGGTGTGCAGGATCATCGCGCAGGTGCGGTCGCACTTGAAGGCGGTGTGCAGTTTACGCAGGTGAAATCTTCGCCGTGGATTCGTGGTGGATTTCTACGCACCACGGGCGATGAGAATCCCAACGAAAACACACACAACACTTACTTCCAGGTGTTGCCCACACCACGCAACTATGCGCGATTCCCTTTCTTCAACATGATGAATTCGAAGGAAGCGTTTGTGCAGTTGATGGATAAGCCGACACCTAAGCTGGATATCCGTACCGATCTACACTTCCTCGGCCTGACCAGTCGCAGCGATCTTTGGTATTTGGGTGGCGGCCCGCTGGATAAAACGACCTTCGGTTACACGGGGCGTCTCGCGAACGGAAACAGTAGTCTGGCCACGTTGTATGACATCAGCGCGGATTATCAAGTAACACCACGCCTCTCACTTACTGCTTATTACGCGCACGTATGGGGCAAAGACGTGGTGCGTGCGATCTATCCCGTAAACACACATGCGCAGTTCGGCTTTATGGAAATGAACTATCGATTCAGCCTGCCGCTACAACGCACTCATTAGGGGCTGGAACTATCTACTTTGTTCCAGCACGAGACTTCGTCAACGAAGCGGCACGCACGGCAGCTTCGTAAAGATTGATTCGAGAATAGAGACCGAAGGCAGAGCCATCATCCAGGAAACCACCACCTGGGCCTTCGGTCTCTGTCAGAATCTGATCCGCTTCTGCCAGCGTCAGCGACGGATATGCTGCCGTAAGAAGATATCCTGCTTCCGGCGCGATCTTGCCCACATCTTCTACCTTTGTGGCAGTCTCCGGATAAACCACTGGTAAGCCGTATGTCTGCGTCACCGCATAAAAAGCGGAGACTGCAGATGCATCGCTGTAACGGCTGGTATCTTCCGTGGCGCATTCAGCCACAGTCTTTCCGCAAGCACTTTCCAGCACATGACCCAAGTCTGTGCGAGCCTGAGTAACTGCCGCACGAAAATCTGAAACCTTACTGCTCTTGAGATAGGCAGGATCGTTTGCAAGAAGATGCGCCATATCGTGAAGTGCGAGAGTACGCCCGCCGAGTACGTCCATTGCATAGTGCGCGCCAACAATGATGCGGCTGTTCCCATACTCCGCGCCGCGCGCAATCATCTGCGGATAACGATCCGGCACTAACAGTCCGAGCACCAGCGATGCCGTATAGCCATAGGTGGTGTGACCGCTGGGATACGACGGACTATTAATCAGGTCCATCACTGGTCCGCGCGTATAGACGGTGTTGTCCGTAACTAAATTGAAATAGTCGCGGCCTACGATACGGCGAAACTCCGGCTCCGTTTGAAACGGACGCGAATTGCCATACGTGTCAGCATTCGGACTGCCCGCAGGCAGATGATACGCACGACCAAACGGATCAGTTACGCCGTTCGCTGCATGCATCGCATCTGCTGCAGGGCCGGTCGCTGCGGTTTTGCCATCGGTGGTGCCATTCGCGAAGAAGAACTTCGCAATAGCGGAATGCGTTCCGCTGGTGCTAAGCGCAACGTTGAGCACCTGCGTGACACTCTCTGACGCCACGGTGAAATGTGATCGATCAATGTAATGTGCACGCGCCACATACGCAGATCCAAGCGCCGTTCCGAGAGCATCGGCAAGCTGCGCCGCATTCGCGGAAGTAATCGCCGCATCGCGCAAAGCAAGCTGGCGCTGCTCTTCCGCGGGCAACAATGTAGGTTGCGGAATGGCGCCGGTTTGAATACCACCGGTCACAGTAAGGTTCGCACTCAGCGCCGCCTGCCCGTTTGCTGTCTTGTAGAGCGTCGTTACTGGAGACAAGCCACGGAGCGCAGTGTCATTGGGAGACTGCGCAATCGCAGAGACGCAAGCAATAGAAAGCGATGCGATCGCTACAAAGCGAAATAGACCTGTGGCAATTCGATAAGGACGATTCAGCATGGCAAACGGCTCCCTGGCTTCCATGGTAGCCGTAGAACCTAAACCGCGGTGACGACAGGCAAATCCATCTGCTCCGCAGTCTCTTCCACATACGGCTGAAAGTGCGCTCTGCAGCGAGCTTCATACATGCCCACGGCGCCCACCACAACCAACTCCTGTGAATGACCAAGCCGTTGCGTGTGTATAGCGGGCTGTCCGCAGACCATGCAAACGGCATTCAGCTTCGTGACCTTATCGGCAAGCGCCATCAGGTTCGGCACGGGGCCAAAAGGCTCATTCGCAAAGGTAGTATCCAGCCCTGCAAGAATCACGCGCTTACCCAGATGGATCAACTCCATGGTGAGTGGCAAAATGCCTTCATCAAAGAACTGCACCTCATCCAGCCCAATCACCTCAATGCGATCGACCAATCCTGTCGCGAACAGCTCTTCACGAAGACGGTCCGAATTCGGTGTCACTACAGAAGCTTCGTGCGTCTGTTCGGAATGCGATGCAATGGCCGTGCGGTGATAACGCAGGTCGATGTCGGGCTTAAAGCAGCCCACACGCTGTTTTGCAATGCGCGCACGCTTCAGCCGCCGGATGAGTTCTTCACTCTTCCCGGAAAACATGGGTCCAACGATCACTTCCAGCACACCCGGCGTCGCCGGGCAAGGAGAACTGGTTTCAGCCTGCATTGGCCTATCGTACCGGCAAGCGGCTTGTGAAAAATTGGGTGAAAATCTCTACTACTTCGCCCTCACCTTCACCACGAAATAACGGAAAGTGCTGCCGGGTTTCAGAATCATCTGATGCGGCGTGCCAGGTTCAATGCGAATGGCGTCACCTGCATGAAACGGCTGGCGTTTGCCACCACTTACACTATCGCCGCGCTTCTCTCCCGGCGCGGTGTCTTTAGCATTCACCACCGTACCGCCGGTCACCACTTCCGCTTCACCCTCCAGGCCGATCAAGACATCTGCGAAGTCCTGATGCCATTCTCCCTGGCCGCTCTTCACGCGCACGGCAAGCTGTTCCGCACCATCCGGACGCGTCAGCAAAACCTTGAACGCGATGCCGTCTTTCGAAGCACGCGCCTGTTTCAACAGATCATCGCCCGTGCTGCGAAGCGTAGCGGCGGTAACCATGTCACTGGGCGGCACGGCGGTCTGCGCGACGAGCGGGGATGCAACAACGGCAAGCGCAAACGTAGCGCCGAAAAGATACTTCATTCCAGACTCCCTGTTTTCAACCTACGACTAAGCTTCATCTGCAAGCGGCTGCCAGAGTTCCACACGATTGCCCTCAGGATCAACAATCCATGCGAAACGTCCGTAGCTAGCGTCGTCGCGATGAGGATCAATCTCCACGCCCGCTGCCTTCAACTTGTCCAGCAGAGCATCCATATCGTCCACGCGATAGTTGATCATCACGGCCTGATGGCTACCTTTGCCAAAGTAATCCGTGTTTTCCTTGAAGGCGCTCCAAGCAGTCATGCCGGTGCCTTTAGGGACCTCATCGGTCCACATAAACGTGATGCCGTGATCCGTCAGCGGAAAACCGAGGTGTTTGTGATACCAGTCCGTGAGCGCCTTCGGATCGCGCGCACGTAAGAAAACTCCGCCAACGCCAGTCACTCTGCCCGTTGAAGCCATGTTTGTCTCCTAGGAAATTGGTTCTACAACGACCGCAGTTCCATACGCCAACACTTCTGTAACGCCCTGCATCACTTCATTCGCGTCATAGCGAAAAGCAACAACAGCATTCGCGCCCATGGCAACGGCATGTTCTTCCATGCGCAAAAGAGCGTCTTGTCGCGTGCGTTCGCAAAGATTGGTGAACAGGGTAATATCGCCGCCCACCAGCGTTTGCAAGCTTGCGCCGATGGTGCCAAACACCGAACGCGATCGAACGACGATGCCTCGTACCAGCCCAAGACTGCGAACGATGCGATAACCGGGAAGTTCAAGAGCGGTAGTGACAAAAGCGGGATGAAGTGCCACGCGGACTCCTCTCTGATTTGCACCGCAATTGTAGAGCAAGCGCGTGATAGCGTAGTGGGTACGCGTATGAAATCCCCTGCGACTCATCTTCGGAAGCATCACTTTGTCACGGCGCTCGCAATATCCGGCATCGTTCTGCTGGGTTGTGCCAGCAAGGTGCAGATTCAGGTGCCTGCGAACTTTCACGGCCACGTGCACATCGTCTGCACCGGCATGACAAAAGACGCTTCCTCGAAAATCGTGGTGGATGACAGCGGCGCAGCGCAGGTAAATGATTGCCCGCTACGCCAGACAGACGCGGTTGTGACACAACCTGGTGCCTCCACTCCGCTCAACACGGCCATCATGTGGACCACCACGGGCGACGGCCTGGTGCGCGAAATTAACTTCGACATTCGCTAACGCTCGAAAACGCAATGTTTCAGATGGGAGAGAGCAAGCTACAATTTTGCCCTCCATGAATCTGTTTCCCTCATTGCTGCGAACCGGTGCAATCGCCTCTCTGGCGTGCGTCTCTCTTTTGCCTCACACGGTAACCGTGCACGCCTCCGGTGCCTCGCAATCAACGGATTGGAACGTGTATGGCGGAAACAAGGCTGGCCAGCGTTACTCGCCCCTGACTCAGATCAACCGCGCCAACGTGAAGCAGCTTCGCGTGGCGTGGACGTTTGACACAGGCGAATCGCCCGCAGGATTGCAGACACATCCGTTGATTGCTCAAGGCAGGATGTTCGTCTACTCGCCGCAACAAATCGTTTTCGGGCTGGATGCAGCCACCGGCAAACAGCTGTGGAAGTTTGACTCTGGCATCCGTACCGGCCAGCCTGCGCGCGGATTCGCATACTGGAAGAGCCCCGACGGCACCCACGACATCCTCTTGGCGCAGACGCTCTATGCCATCTGGGCTCTTGATCCATCCACCGGCAAACCGATGTTGTCTTTCGGCAAGGATGGACACATCGATCTGCGCAATGACCTTGGCCCTGAATCGCCGCAAGGCACGGTCGCCATCACCACTCCGGGGATGATCTACAAAGACGTCCTCATCACCGGCTTCCGCACCGGCGAAACAGAACCGTCGCCACACGGAGATATTCGCGCCTACAACATCCACACCGGCGCACTGGTCTGGAGCTTTCATACCATTCCTCATCCCGGTGAGCCTGGTTACGAAACATGGCCGAAAGACGCCTGGAAATACACCGGCGGTGCAAACAACTGGACAGGCGGCGTGCTGGATGAAGCGCGTGGCATCTTCTATGCACCAACCGGCTCAGCGGTAAGTGACTTCTACGGTGCAGATCGCGTGGGCAACGATCTATACGCGAACTCGCTGCTGGCTCTTGATGCCGCGACGGGCAAACTGCTGTGGCACTTTCAAGCCGTTCATCACGACATGTGGGATCGTGATTTTCCCTCGCCGCCAGTGCTGCTAACGCTGCATCGCAATGGCAGATCTATCGACGCCGTGGCACAAGTAACAAAGCACGGGCAGGTCTTCGTGTTCGATCGTGTCACAGGCAAGCCGCTGTTTCCTATCGAAGAAAAGCCGTTTCCCGCGAGCACTGTTCCCGGCGAAGCCGCATCACCGACGCAGCCGATGTCCACTGCCATTGAACCCTTCGCTCGACAGCGTTTAACAGCAGATATGTTGACCACACGAACGCCGGAAGCGCATGCGTGGGCCACTGAGAAATTCCGCACGTTTGTCAGCGATGGCCAATTCATTCCCTTCCGCGTGGATCAGGAAACCGTTGTCTTTCCTGGCTTTGACGGAGGCGCAGAGTGGGGTGGCGAAGCAGCCGATCCCCGTACCGGAGTGCTGTATATCAACGCTAACGATGTGGCCTGGACCGGTGGCCTGACCGCAGTCAAGAGTGGTGAAAGCGCAGGAGCGACGCTCTACAACGCACAATGCGCTGTATGCCACGGCACGGATCGCAAAGGTCAGGCGGACGTCTTTCCGTCGTTGATTGAAGCGACGAAAAAACTCACCGCGCAACAAATGACCGACGTGATTCACAATGGTCGCGGACGCATGCCAGGATTCACCAACCTTACGGGCGATCCTCTGAACGCGCTCCTCTCCTACGTACGCAGCGGTGACCTCACGCCAACCGACCGTAGCGACAAACAGGAAGCCGCATCCGGCGACGGCAAAAATGCCGCACCGCCAGCGAAATATCGTTTCACGGGATATCACAAGTTCCTTGATCCCGATGGCTATCCTGCCATCCAACCACCCTGGGGAACGCTGAATGCCCTAGACCTAAACACCGGCAAGTACCTGTGGCATGTACCGCTGGGTGAATATCCGGAGCTAGCAGCGAAGGGCATGAAAAACACAGGCAGCGAGAACTACGGGGGCCCTGTGCTGACCGCCAGTGGCTTGCTGTTTATTGGCGCAACTAACTTCGACAACAAGTTGCGCTGCTTCGATACCAAGACCGGCAAAGTGCTGTGGGAGTACACCATGGACTACGCTGGCAACGCCACGCCTGCCACATACATGGTGAATGGCAAGCAGTATGTGGTCATCGCAAACAGCAGCGCGCGCAACAGCAAGGCGAAACATGGCACAAAGTACGTTGCGTTTGCGTTGCCATAAAACACCCACGATGATTTGCCGATGTTTCCGCTACGGTGTCATGCTGGTAGGCATGAAGCGTCTTCTCAGCGCGACCATTGCCCTCCTGCTTTCCGTATCCGCCGTGGCGCAGGATAACGGTTACTGGAAAGCGACAAGCAACACAGCGCACTCCGTAACCGGTGACATCATCATCTCCGGTGAACGACTTTCCATCTACTTCCAGCCATTCACCATCGCAGACCTGCGCGAACTGAACGCGGAAGAGATCGCTGCAGTGTTCAACTTTGACAGTGCCGATGGTGTGCATGGCAAGCTGTATCGCCTCAGCATTGCGGGCGACCGAAAGTTCCTGCACAAGAACACGCTGTGCGGCGCTGAAGAGACGCAGTACATGGCAACTGCGGTTCAAGGTAAGACCATGCAGGTGGCCTTCTTTTCCGGCAGCAAGATGCCGAGCATGAAGGCAGAGGATCTGAACAACGCCTCTACGCTGTGCGGCACCTATACCTACTCGAAGTAATAGAAGGGCTGGAGAGTTATTCCCCAGCCCTTCCGTCTATGCGACAACACTGAGTCCAAGCCAGCGACCGATCGCTGGAACGCGCGACAGTACCGTCGATTCCAATAGCAAGACCGCAATCAACGAGAACGCCATCGCTGGCAGATAGATCGCAAGTGTAAGCACCGCGGCCACCAATGCGAAACTCCAGCGTGGACGTGCTAATGGCACGGGAGCGCCTAACACTCCAACATGCCGTCTTCTCCACCAGAGGATAACTGCGCTGACGCAAAGCAGAACCAATCCCATTGCCGTGCCCAGTCCCAGCAACTGGTTCATCAGTCCAAAGAGTTGACCTTCGTGCGCGGCAATCCCCGTTCCAACAACACGATCAAGAATCATCCCCTGATTGAAGTTCTTCCGGCTTACGATGGCTCCTGTCTCGGGGTCCGCTTGCAACACATCGCGTAGCGTGCGGTTCTGTGCGTCAGACTTGATCGTCCATGCACCGCCAGTCTTCATGGCAGGCATGATCTCCACCGGCGCGGCCAGATGTAGTGTTGCTGCGACTGGGACGAGCACGTTGAAGGGCTGGTATGGATCGGTGCCCATCATCATGTCGTCCACGCTTCCCATGTCGTGGCCCATATGGCCTGAGTGTTCCATGCCCGGCATGTCGTCCATGGCATTGCTCAGGCTGTTGCTGTTCTGTGCCATACGATCAGCAAGCGCATCGGCGCGGCTCGTGGTCCAATCCTGCTTGGTAGCGGATGTGCCTGTTACTTGCCGGACCTTCTTGAAGTAGCCTCCCCAACCTTTGGCCCAGGGAAGTCCGGTGAGGATGAGGAACAACGCGAGTGCCGAAACCCACAGACCAGTTACCGCGTGGAGGTCTCGCCAGAAGATGCGGCTGCCACTGCGTGTGCGTATCCACAGAACGCCCGCAAGCTTCTCCGTCTGTCGCGGCCACCACAGATACAAACCAGTAAGCAGCAGGACGATCGCCCATGAAGCAGCAAGCTCAACCAGGTACGAGCCTGGTGTTCCCACCAGCAACTCACCATGCATATGCTGAACCACTGTCATGAACCGGCGGTCTTCGCTGATGGTGTGCAGGATGGCAAGCGTCTGTGGATTCACGTAGACGCGATACTCCTTCTTGCCAATGCCCACGATTACTCGCACCGCAGCATCATCGCTTGGCGGCAGTTCGTAGTAATGCAGTGTTGAACCTGGAACTGCAATGACAGCAGTGCGAGCGATCTGCTCTGGCGTGGCGCGCGGGCCAGTGAGACGCAGATGGTTATAGGGACGATCCATCCAGCGTTCGATCTGCGGCTTGAATAGATAGATCGAACCTGTAATCGATAGCCATATGACAAGAGGGATACAGAAGATGCCAGCATAGAAATGCCAACGCCAGATGGTGCGATACAAGCGACGCCCTTGCTCTTCTACAGAGACGTTCGCGGCAGCGGTTGCCATGAAAGGTTTCCTTCCTTCGATGTAAGCGGAGACGAAGACTCTGCTGCATTGCCGGGCAGCAGAACTCGACAGAGTTACCGATTTAGGAAGGAGGGAGGGCCGCGTTTTCCGCGCGCTCGATCATGCGCAATGCGTTGACTAAGTTCTGCTTGCGTAACAACCGTCGATTGCCCCTGTAAAGCCGTGAACAGCAACGGCGCAGAAGGAGGTGCGAGGAGGTTGGTGCCGGTGCCAAGGCTTAGCACTGCTGGACAGCAGGGGCACTTCTCCTGCAGGACTGAGACGTGGCGGTGATCCGTTGGCTGCTCGTCCTGTTGCGCCATCTGCGTGCAGTGGTGCATGCCGGCGCGGCGGCAGCAGGCAGGCAGCGACGCTTCACTTCGCGGGGTGAGTGCGAAGAGCGACGATGCCAACGGCAAGCCGAAGACAACCAGCAACAGGATGGCGAGAAGCTTACGCAATATCGCTATGGAACCACACGCGTGCGTTCACGGCAATGGATTACGCACAGAAGTCCAAAGGGACGCCCGAAGGCGTCCCTTTTTGCATGGAGAGAACTAGGCTGGTTTGCGAGGAAGTGGTGCGATCGTCGCCGCCCTTCGCAAGGGGTCCGCGCGAAATCAACCTTCTTACCGGCGACGACGACGGCGGAAACCGCCACCACCACCGTTACCACTGCCGCCGTTGCGGCCATTTCCGTTGCCACGGCCCGCGTGATTGCGGCCCTGCGGTACGGGTGCGTCTTCCAGGCTGGTGCCCTGCTGGTTGGTCTTCCAAGCCCGGGTCTCCAGCTGCATCAGATCGCCTACGTTGTTCAGGTCAAGGGGAGCATTGCGCTCTTCCTTAGCCAGATTCTTGTCGGCTTCGCGCCAGAGGAAGCTAATCTTCAGCTCCCGCTCAATGCGGCGCGCATCGCTGCGCTCCTGCGGCATCACGAAGGTAGTAGCGAAGCCTTCCTTGCCTGCTCGGCCGGTACGGCCGATGCGGTGGACAAAGTCTTCACTAGCGTTGGGGAGATCATAGTTCACAACGTGCGCAATGTGGGAAATATCTATTCCACGCGCTGCGACGTCCGTTGCAACTAGGATTCGGCTCTTGCCCGTGGCGAACGCCTTCAGGGCCGAGGTGCGCTGGGACTGGGAACGGTCACCGTGGATGATGCTGGCGGTATAGCCCAGCTTCTCCAGCTTGCGGCCGATACGGTCTGCACCGTGCTTTGTACGGCTGAATACGAGGAACGTACCTTCTTCCTCGTTCAGCATCTGGTCCAGCAGGCCGAGCTTCTGGTCCTGCATGACCGTGTAAGCACGGAGTTCCACACGCTCATTGGGCTTGGAAGTGGTGCCGATCTCGATGCGGACAGGCTTCTGTACGTAGTCGCGCACGATCTCGGCGATGTTGGCGTCGAGGGTGGCGGAGTAGCACATGGTCTGGCGGGTCTTCGGCAGTGCGCCGACGATGCGGCGGATGGCCGGGAGGAAGCCCATGTCCAGCATGCGATCCACTTCGTCCAGTACGAGCATCTCTACGTGGCGGATGCTGATCTCGCCGCGCTTCAGGTAGTCCTCAAGGCGTCCGGGCGTGGCAACGACCAGGCGCGGACCACGGCGGAGAGCGTCAAGCTGTGCGCCTTCGCTTAGGCCACCGCAAACCAGCACGGCATCGTTCTTCTGGCCGGGCATCAGCTTGGCGTAGTTGTCGAGCACCTGCATGGCCAGCTCGCGGGTGGGGAGCAGGATGAGGGCGCGGATGGGCTTGATCTGGCGCTTGCCCTGCTTCTCGCCGGGAGCGGGAACTGGAAGCGGGGTCGCGTCCATGCGCTCGATCATCGGGATGAGGAAGCTGAGGGTCTTGCCGGTGCCTGTGGCAGCGGTGGCGAGTACGTCACGGCCTTCCAGGGCGGGAGCAATTGCCTTTGCCTGCACGGGCGTAGGCGTGACATAGCCTGCCGCGGCAAGACGGTCCTTCAGACGCTGGGAGAGGTTGAAGTCGGTGAAGAGGGGGGAAGAAGTGGTGGTTTCGGTGGAGTTAGTCGGAACGTTCTGTTCTGCGACTGCAGTATTGCCAGTGTTCAAGTGTGATCTTTCTCTGTCTGTGTGCGGCGGTGTCCTTGTTCAGTGCGGACAGCCTGCCTGCCAGTTCGTTGTAGTGATGCAGGTGTGTTTTCACTCCTTAGGCGTGGAGCGGAACACTATGGATCGATTCGATCAGCATTGGTTTGATAGGCCTTTGCTGCTGCACGGCGAGATCGTTATCCCTGCTGCTCCGGTCTGGTAAACGCCTGATGCGCTTATCTCTCGAGAGTCCAGGTGATCTTCAAAGCCAGAGCAACCAACGCTTCCCTCTCTCTTGTTCAAGGGATGGCATGCAGCGGTGGGACAGAACATCGCGGTCTCTGGCCAGCCCCAATCCACTTCGGGCCGTTCCCTGCGACGTACAGAGCAGAATCACTCTGTGGAAATTGTAGCACAACTCATGGGTACCCCCTCCCCCTCTTTTTCTAAAATCGTCTTTCTATTGGGGTTACGGCGAGGGTGGCTGTAAAATAGTCTGCCCATTGAGGTTAGGGGCAAAATCGTCTTTCTAAAGGAGTTAGTTCAATACCTGTTAGCTTTTCGGTTCCCCTTGTTTCTATTTTAGAAGTTTCGGGGAAATACCATGCCAACTCTATTTCTTTTGGTTTGTTGGGGTTGGATGGATTCGGGGCTTGACACGTTTTGATGCTGTTTCGTTTGTTGGCGGCGGGGTCAGTCTTCGCAGGCCAGGGCGTCCAACACCTCAAGCCTCGTAGCGTGCCATGCGGAATACGCCCCAGCCAGGAAGAAGACCGTTGCGGCAATGATTCCGGCAGGTAGCCAAAAGCTGTATGGCGTGCGCAATACAAACAGACCACCAAGAACCGTTGAAATCAGCCACTCATGAAGGTAGGCAAGGATGATTCCGACAATCGTTCCAGGGAGAGCAATCAGGATTGTTTCCTGAAGAAGTAGTACGAGGATGAAGGTGAACGCTCCGCCCAAGACTCGGTATATCGCGAATTGCCGCGTCCGTTCCCTGACCTGGGAGAATCTGTTGATCGCCAAGAAGAGGAAGGTGGCGCCAGTTGCAGCCCAAGCCACGCCAACGACCATGGCCCGGACCGCGATGATGAATCGATTCGGATGACTGGCGGGGTCGAGTGATGCCCCGGCTATTGTCAGCACCATCATGACCGCTAACCCGATTGCCAGCGCATTCAAGTACGCCTGCTGAGCGTTATAGCGAAGGTGTCCCGTTACCAGAGGATGGACTGAGAGCATGTGGCTCGTAGCATAGCAATCCGCATATCCGGAGGGAAGGTGACGGTAGTCGCCGTCAGTCTTCGAGGGTGATGAGTTCTACTGTGGGGATTTCGCGGCCGAGGAAACGGGGGGCGAAGCGCTGGAATTTGGCGGCTGCGTCTGTCGCTAGGAAGTGCAGCCTGGGTTCCGCACTACCGGGGTTTGCTGCGGTGGGTAGCAGGGTGACGGTGTGGCGGGCGGTGGCCTCGGCGGAATCGACGATGGGGATATTGCCGTCAAGCTTGGCGATTTCTCTTTGGAGCAGCGGGCGCAGCAACGGGTAATGCGTGCAGCCCAGGACGATGGCCTGTGGTGGCTGTGGTGCGGCGGCCAACGCCTCTTGCAGGTAGACGTCTGCGATCTGTTCCGTGATGGGACCGTCTGTCCAACCTTCTTCTACCAGTGGGACGAAGAGTGGGCAGGGCTTTTCTACGGCCTGGAGGCCGTGGGTGGCGCATGCCTCTGCGTACGCGTGGGAGTTGCAGGTGCCTTCGGTGGCCAGCACGAGAACTGTGGAGTCTGGTGGGACGATGGCTGCGGCGGCTTCTGCGCCGGGGCCGACGACGCCTACGAGTGGCACGGGGGCGTTGTCCTGAAGCGATGGCAGTGCCAATGCCGAGGCGGTGTTGCAGGCGATGACGACGAGTTCTGCGCCGCGGCTGACGAGTTCGCGAATGGCGGCGCGGGTGTACCGCGTGATGGCGGCCTGCGATTTGGAGCCGTAGGGCAGATGGGCCGTGTCGCCGAGGTATAGGAAGTCTGCACCGGGGAGATGGTGCAGGAGTTCGCGGAGCACGGTGAGGCCACCGAAGCCGGAATCGAAGACGCCGATGAGCGGGCGGTTAGTCATGTGTGGCGGTCTGTACGGGCGCGGTGATGGAGGCGTCTACGTCGAAGATGCGGTCGAACTCCACGCTGCCTGCGAGGGTGTCTCGCGGTTTGCCGTCGACGAGGAACTTCACCTTGGTGATCTCTGGCAGGTTGGCGTGCAGGGTACCGACGATGGACTGGATGGTGAGTGTCTCTGAGGTGATACCGGCGGGATGACCGTCAACCCAGGAGGAGCGCAGGTTCACGACGGCGAGTTCTCCGGTGACCTGTGTCAGCGGGTCAGCCTGCGCGTCTTTGGTGAGCGGGGCGTGCTGCGCCGAACCCAGTGGAAGCGGCACGAGGAAGACATCGTCAACGGAGATGCCGCCATCGAGCGGATGGTTCGAGCGCGGCAGAGAGTACTCCGCCAGAAGATGTTCCACGAGAGCGCGTGCGCGGACGGCGGGGGTTTGCGGCAGTGCGATGGAGCGCACGGTGGGGGTAAGGGTGAAGTCGGAGTCGTCTGCAAGATCCAGCGTGACCTGTTCGGAGGCGGAATAGACCGGCGCCTCAAGGGGTGTGTGGTCAGCGTTCTTTACGTCTGCAAAGTTTTTGCGGTGCATGTAGACGAGGAAGATGGCCATGAAAACCGACGCGCTTAGCAACACGATGAACAGGATGCGCTGGTAACGAGGGATCATTGCTGCGCTGCTCCTGTGGGTTTGGGTGTTGCTGGTTTTGGCGCGACTGGTGCTGCCTGCGGGGTGGCGGGCTTGGGCGCGGGTGTCGGTACGACAGGCTCCGGCTTGGGCGGTGCGGGCGGCGTCATGCTGCCGACTTTGTTGCGCCAGAAGAGGAGTACACCGGCGATGGTGTCAGCCACTCGGTTCTGATATGGCGGATCGTCGGCGGTGGTGCCGTCTTTCTGCGGTCCCATTTCAATGGCGACTGCCGGGCACTGCATGTTGTCGAGCGGGCGCGTCCATGTGGTGCCGCTGGCGATGGGGATGCGGGTGCGACCGAAGGCTTCACGCATGCCGCTGGCGAGGGCTTGCGAACGCGCGGCGTATGCGGATTGTGCTTCGTCCCAAACGACTGGCGCAGCGGGATCGACCATGGATGGCTGCGGCAGAGTCGTTGTGAAGAGATGAACGCCGTTGCCGGTGCTGGAGGCGTACAGCAGGATGCAGGCGATGGGATGTGTGGTGTTGGCGATGGAGGCGCGCTGGTCGTTAGTGGTGTCCACGTCGGATTCGCGGGTCATCTGCACGGCGAAGCCGCGAGCGCGCAGGAGATTGCCAAGACGCTGCGCCACCTGCAGCGTGACCTGCTTTTCTTCGACACGGTCTGCGATGTGCGAGCCGCCCTTGGACCCTCCGCGCGCGGGATCAATGAGCACTAACGGCTGTTGGGCGGCGGCGCTGACAGCGAGCAGGAGGGATGGGATAAGCAGCTTCACGTGATGGCTAAGTGATTGTAGCTGGTACTTTGTACCGTTCTCGACGCTTCGCGTGTTGTTCTATTTACTCAGAATGATGGACTTTTACTTTGCGTTTTCCGGTTTCAGGCCGGGTGCGGGGCCCACAGGTTGGGAGCCCTTGGGGAAGTAGCCGCTGCGGGTACGGACGGTGAGTTTGCCGAAGCCCTTGGCCTGAGCAGTGACGTGAACTGTGCGGTAGCCGCCAAGGCGCGCCGCTTTGGTGGAGCTGTAGGAGATGGTGTACTGCTGGCGGATATCCGCTGCGACCTGAGCGGCGATGGAGTCCACGTCTTCCAGCTTTTTGGGGAAGTAGGCGACGCCGCCGGTTTGTTCCGCGAGTGTTTCCAGAACGCGACGGGCGTGGCGGCTTTCGCGCTTGTCTTCGTCGGGGCCGAAGAGCAGGCCGACGCAGTAGATCACGGGGCCATCGAGTTCCTGCACGCGGCGGATGGTTTCTTCCAGCGTGGAGGAGGACGCGTTGTCGTCGCCGTCGGTGATGAGCAGGATGACCTGCTTGGGTTCTTTGGCGTTGCGCGAGAGATAGTCGGCGGAAGCGATGACGGCGTCGTACAGCGCGGTGCCACCGCTGGCCTTCACGTAGTTCAGGCCGTCTTCGAGCTTCTTGATGTCGTGGGTGAAGTCTGCGTCGATGTAGGGGTCGAAGGAGAAATCGACGAGGAAGGCTTCGTCCTTGGGGTTGGACAGCTTGATGAGATCGAGCGAGGCTTTGCCGACGGCGGCGCGCTTGTCGTACATGGAGCCTGAGGAATCGATGAGGAGGCCGAGTGAGACGGGCAGATCTTCATGACGCAGGCTGGCGACGGTTTGCTGCACGCCGTCTTCAAAGACGGTGAAGGCGGAGGGCTGCAGCGTTTGCACGGAACGGCCGCTGCCGTCGATGACGCTGGCGTTGAGGCGAACTTCACCGACCTCAGTGTGCAGCGTGTATGTGCCGCCGGCGCGCTGAATCTGATCTGTGGAGGGCTGCTGGCCTGTGGTGTCTGCACTGGCTGCGGTGGGGGCTGTCTCGGGGTCGGGCGAGGGGATGGGGTCGCGGTCGACGTTAAGAGACGGAGCCGAGGGCGCAGGGGCTTGCTGCGCGGAGAGCACGGGAAGCATCGTCAGAGTGGAAGCGAACAAAAGTGGTGCAAAACAGTTAATCCGACGGTGCATAGTAACCCTGGCGATTGTGTACGGAGAGCTGTGGCAATCCGGGTGGCGGATTCAGCTTCACCTTCAGCTTACGCCAGTTGCCATCGTGATGAAGGTCCGTGGGCTTGTATCCGATGACGTATTCATTTCGGAGCTCTGCGGAAATTCGCGACGCGATGTCTCCCAACTCTGCTACATCTGTGACGTGAAAAAGGCGTCCACCGGTTTGATCGCACATGTCCATTAGCAGGGCTGGGCCGTTGCGTTCTTCTTCGGTTGGCGCGTTTTGTTCAAAGATGCCGATGGCGTACATTTGCACGTCGCTTTCGCGGACGGCTTTGCGGAGTTCGCCTTCGGTGTAGCGCGAACGATTGTCGCCGCCGTCAGATATCACCAGCAGCGCCTTGCGTTCGTACTTGGCGTCTTTCAGCTTGTCGAGGCCGAGATAGACAGCGTCAATGAGCGCGGTGCGGTTCTGCGGCTTGAGCATGACCATGCGCGCGTCTACGTCGTCAACGTTGTTGGTGTAATCGACAACGATGTTGGGGCGGTCATTGAAGGCGACGACGAAGAACTCGTCCTGCGGGTTGCTGGTGCGCATGAACTCGCTGAGCGCGCGGCGAGAGCGCGTGTACTTGTTGTTCATGCTGCCGCTGAGATCGAAGATGATGCCGATGGAGATGGGCGCGTCGTCTGTGGAGAAGGTGCGGATAGTCTGCGGCTGGTTGTTCTCGTAGACGTAAAAGTTTTCGCGCTCGAGGCCGGTGACGAGGCGGTTCTGGTCGTCGGTGACGGTCATGGGGACGAGGACGAGGTTCGCTTCGACTCGGAGGGTGGCGCCGGGGCGGAGCGCGCCCTTGGCTGTGACGTCCTTACCTGTGATGACTTCACCCGCAGGCTGCTTGGGCGGATCAGGCTTGGTGGGGGTGTGCGGGTTTTGCAACGGATTTTCCTGCGCACGCAGTTTCCCTGCCGCAACGAACAGCAGCAAGAAGAAGAACAGTGACGCAACGACTTTACGGCCACGTGTTGACATATATCGCCCCCGGCTGTTCCTTACAGCGTTCGGCAAACCGTCTCGTCATTACTTGGACGGTTTCGGCCCGCAGAGGTTTTCTACGCCCCCGTGGGAAGACGATTGTACGCGATGGGGTTAGTGCCTTTGTCACAGTTTTTCTTCGGCGTGTTGCCGGATGAGGTGACAAAGACTTGCCATGCGTCGGCGACCTACAGTGCGGCTAAAACACTGCCAACGAGGGGTTTCCAGACGGCGGCGTGGGCTGAAGAGTGATACGGCGCAGGAAAAGAGAAGAGACCCTACCGGATCGCCCGCGGTGGAGACGCGTTTTGCAAAGCGCTAGTGGACGGCGCCTTCTGGTGCCTTTTCGCCGCCCTTTGGTTTGCTTAGAAGGAAGGCGAGAAAGAACATGCCTGCCGTCATCCACGCCAACATGCGATAGACATCGGCATAGCCCATAACGGCGGCCTGTTGGTTCAACTGTTGATACACGTTGGCCTGCGCGGCATATGGTCCTTGCGCCTGCCCTGCATGGATGCCGAGAAAATTGCCGACCTGTTGAATGCTGTTGTTGAACTGGTCGTTCGCGTAGTTCATGTAGTTCTGCAGGCGCGCTTCATGAAAGAGCGTGCGATTGGTGACTTGCGCACCCGAGAGAGCGATAAGGATGGAGCCGCCAATGTTACGTGCGAAGTTGACAAGGCCGCTGACCTGATTCGACGCTTCGCGCGGCAGACCCACGTATGCCGCATTCGTGATGGCAATAAAGCAGAACGGGATGGGTATGACCTGGATGACGCGGAGGAATGAGTTCTGGCCAAAGCTGATACCCAGCGTGATGTGCGTGGACATGTACCAGTAAGCAACGGCAAAGAAGACGAAGGCACAGGCGACCAATGTTCGCGCAGGAAGTTTGTCCGAGAGGATTCCGGCGATGGGGGCGCAAACGAGGAGAACGCATCCGCCAGCTGTGAGTGCCAAACCAGCGGTGGTGGCGTCGTAACCGAGCAGTTGTTGCGTGAATTGCGGTTGCAGCACCGTTCCAGCGTTGAGGATGCCACCGACCAACATCATGAGGAAGCAGCAGATGGCGAAGTTTCGGAAACGGAAGAGGCGCAGGTTCATGATGGGATTTTTGGCGCGCAGTTCCCACCAAATGAGCGCGATCATGCCGAAGACGAACATGGCTGCGAAGGTACGGATGAAGTTGGAGGCGAACCAGTCGTTTTCTTCGCCCTTATCAAGCGCGATCTGAAGGCCCGCCATGGAAATGGTGAGGAACGTGAGGCCGATGTAATCGACGTTCAGGAGGTTTTTCCTGTCGCCTTTAATCCATGGCGGATCGTCTACGAGGCGCGATACCAGCAGGAAGGCAAGGATGCCGACGGGGATGTTGATGTAAAAAATCCAGCGCCAGGAGTAGTTATCAGTAATCCAACCGCCGAGGGTGGGACCGATGGAAGGCGCGAGAACCGCCACCAACGCGTAAAGCGAAAACGCCGTTCCGCGCTGTTTGGGGTCGAAGGAATCGGCCATGATGGCCTGTGCCATGGGTTGCAGACCACCGCCGCCTGCGCCCTGCAAGACGCGGAAAAGCAGCAGCAAGGGCAGCGATGGGGCGATGCCGCAGAGGAAGCTGGCGATGGTGAAGATGGTGATGCAGAGCAGGAAGAAGTTTTTGCGACCGATGACGCTGGAGGCCCAGCCGCCCAAAGGCAACACGATGGCGTTGGACACCAGATAGCTGGTGAGCACCCATGTTCCCTGGTCCTGGCTGGCAGCCAGAGAGCCGGAAATGTGCGGCAGAGCCACGTTGGCGATGGAGGTGTCCAACACCTCCATAAAGGCGGCCAGCGCCACAGTACCGGCGATGAGCCAGGGATTAACCCTTGGTTTCCACTGTTCGTTCGCCATGATGTTTAGGTAGATGCAGAAAATTTTCAGGAGTATTCATGGCATTTGTGAACACTTCGAAAGAAGGGGAGATTTCAGGCCCGATAGAATGGAGTGGCACCGAATTATCGCAAGGAGCTCCTTCTCAAAGGCACGCATGCGTATTTATCCTTTCCGCGCCCTCCGTTACAACACACAAAAAGTACAGCTGGAAGACGTTGTTACACAGCCGTACGACAAGATCTCGCCTGCAATGCAGGAAGCGTATTACGAGAAAAGCCCCTTCAACCTGATCCGCGTGATCCTGGGCAAGCGCTTCCCTGCCGATACGGAGACGGAGAATGTGTACAGCCGCGCGGCAAAGACACTGCAGGACTGGCGCAAGGAAGCCGTGCTGGTGGAAGAGCGCGAGCCCGCCCTGTTTGGCTATGCGCAGCGCTACACCGTTCCCGGCACCAACGAAGTGCGCGAGCGCCGTGGACTGATCTGCCTGGGCCACCTGTACGACTATGCCGAGCAGGTGGTGTATCGCCACGAACAGACACTCGCTAAGCCGAAGAGCGATCGCCTTTCGCTGTTCAAGGCGACGCGCACGTACTGCGAACAGATTTATATGCTGTACAGCGATCCTTCGTTCACGGTGGAGAGCCTGGTGTTTGGCAATCGTACGG
Source organism: Terriglobus roseus (assembly GCF_900102185.1). Lineage (NCBI taxonomy): Bacteria > Pseudomonadati > Acidobacteriota > Terriglobia > Terriglobales > Acidobacteriaceae > Terriglobus > Terriglobus roseus. Next base: position 3,365,303 of record NZ_LT629690.1, read on the forward strand.
GTGAGCCGACGATTCCTGCGGACGAAACTGTGACCGATGAGTACGGCGTTGTGCACTCCGTATGGAAGGTGACCGATCCGCATGTGCTGAATCTGCTGGTGGGCGCGCTTTCAGACAAGAAGCTGATCATTGCCGATGGACACCATCGCTATGAAACCTCGACTGCGTACGCACGTGAACGCGCTGCGGAGCTGGGCGTTGCGGATTCGACGCGTCAGCACGAACACAGCGAGAAGCAGGTGGGTGAGGCAGACGAATCGCCGTCGAACGATGCGGATATGAAGGCGGGACCGCAGTTGCCGGTGCCTCCGTTCCCCGAAGCCGCGATGATGATGACGCTGGTAAACACGGATGCTCCGGGCATCACGATTCTGCCGACGCACCGCATTGTGTATGGACTGAAGGACTTTTCTTCGCAGGCGTTTCTGGATAAGGCTGCCGAGTTCTTCGATGTGAGCAAGGTGGAAGCGAAGGCTGTGGCCGCGGGTTCTGACGCCGAAGGTGTTGAGAGTGCCGCAGAGCGTCTTGCACCGCTGAATGGTACGGAAGGCGTTGCGTTCCTGGCTGTGATGGCCGATGGAACGTGGTTGCTGAAGGCGAAGAAGGCTGCGGTGGAAGGCGCGCTGCAGCATGTGCCGCCGCGTCAGCGTGTGATGGATGTGGTTCAACTACACGCGCTGGTGCTGGAGCAGTTGCTCGAGCTTACGCCGGAATCGATTCGTCAGCAGGAGAATTTGCGTTATCTGCGTAGCGCGGAAGATGCAGCAGCACAGGTGGCGCGCGGCGAGGCGGACATTGCATTCCTGATCAAGCCCGTAACGTTGGATCAGATGAAGGAAGTGTCGCTGGGTGGCGAAGTGATGCCGCAGAAGTCGACCGACTTTTATCCGAAGCTGCTGAGCGGACTTGCTTTCTACGCATTGGACTAATTGAAGTAAATGATTGAAAAACGGCTGAAAACACGCAGCGTGAATGGCACGATGGCGCTGGCGCAGAACATCATGGAATTGATGTTGCCTGCGCCGCGCCTCGTGATTCTGAAGGGCGATCTGGGCGCGGGTAAGACCACGCTAGTGAAAGGCATTGCGCAGTGCATTGGCGCGAATGCTGAGGATGTCACTAGCCCCACGTTCACGCTGGTGCATGAGTATCAAGGCACGAAGCTGAAGCTGTATCACCTGGATCTGTATCGTCTTGAAAAAGACGAGGAACTGCTTTCGCTTGGCATTGAGGAGATGGAAGCTGATCCGAATGCGCTGGTGCTGGTGGAGTGGGGCGAGAAGTTTCCGTCACTGCTGCAGCGGGCGCGCGGCGCGGTGGTGATCACGCAGGGCGAGGAGCCAGATGAGCGCTGGTTCTTTGTGCAGATGCTGTAGGCGCGTTCTCCCCTTCATAAAACCGATAAACTAGAACGATGCCGCCGATTCTTAACGCGCAATCCGTCTCGAAGCGCTATGGCGCACGTGTCCTGTTTCAGAATGTTTCGCTGGTTGTTTCTGATGGCGAACGGCTTGGCTTAGTCGGGCCGAATGGCGCTGGCAAGTCCACGCTACTGAATATTCTTGCTGGGCGCGAAGATGCCGACACCGGCGAAGTGGCCGTGCGCAAGCGCGCGCGTGTTGGCGTGATTCATCAGATCAGCGAGTTCCCTGCCGGCATGACGGTGCGCGGCGTTCTGGAGCGTGCGCTGGTGGACGGCAACGTGCCGGAGAACGAGCATGAACAGCGGCTGCGCGAGTTGATGGGCCGCACTGGATTTCCTGACGAGAACGCGGAGGCGCGGAGCCTGTCGGGCGGATGGCGCAAGCGGCTGGCCATCTGCGAAGGCGTCATCGTTGAGCCTGACGTGTTGCTTCTAGACGAGCCGACGAACCATCTTGATCTGGGTGGCATTGAGTGGCTGGAAGAATTGCTCAACTACATCCCCAGCGCGTGCGTAATTATTTCGCATGACCGCTATTTTCTTGAGGCTGTCAGCAACGAAACGGCTGAGCTGAACCGTGTGTATCCTGACGGCATCTTCCGCGTGCATGGTGCGTACTCAAAGTTTCTGGAAGAGCGCGAGTTGTACCTGGCAGCGCAGGCAAAGCAGACGGAGAGTCTGCGTAACCAGGTGAAGACAGAGATTGAGTGGCTGCGCCGCGGGCCGAAGGCTCGTACGACGAAGAGCAAGGCACGCATTGATAAAGCGCACGAGATGATTGGCGAATTGGCTGATCGTAATGCGCGCGCGCAGAAGGCATCCGCGAATATTGATTTTGTTGCTACGGATCGGCAGACGAAGCGGCTGATTGAAGCTGAGAATGTTTCCCTGGAGTTCGACGGGAAGACGGTAGTTCGTGATCTTAACTATGTGATGACGGCGCGAGCACGCGTTGGACTGGTTGGACCGAACGGCAGCGGCAAGACTACGATTCTGCGGTTGTTGACGGGTGAGTTGGAACCGACCAGCGGAACGATCAAGCGGGCGAATCAGCTTCGTGTGGTTTATTTTTCGCAGGCTCGTGAGATTGATACGTCGCTGACGCTGCGGCAGGCGTTGTCGCCTGAGGGTGATTCAGTTGTTCACAATGGGCGGCAGGTGCATGTGGCCAGTTGGGCTGCGCGCTTTCTGTTTACGGGTGAGCAGTTGAATCAGCCGGTGGAACGGTTGAGCGGTGGCGAACGCGCGCGTGTGTTGATTGCGCGGTTGATGTTGCAGCCTGCGGATTTGCTGCTGCTGGATGAGCCGACGAACGATCTGGACATCCCCACGTTGGAGATTCTGGAAGAGAGTCTGCTGGAGTATCCCGGTGCACTGGTGCTGGTGACGCATGATCGCTACATGTTGAACCGTGTGGCGACGACGGTGCTTGGCTTGGATGGCAAGGGCAACACGGAACAGTTTGCGGACTTTGCGCAGTGGGAAGACTGGATGAATGAGAAGCCAGTGGCTGCTCCACCGATTGTGGAAGTGGCAAAGCCCGTGGAAGTGGTGGAACCCGCTGCTGCGAAGAAGAAGTTGAGCTTCAACGAACAGCGTGAGTGGTCGTCACTGGAAGAGCGTATTGCCACGGCGGAATCGCGTGTGACTGCTGCGGAGCTTGCGTTGGCGAGTCCTGCGATTGCAGTGGATGCTGCAGCGCTGCAGGATGCGCTGCTGGAGCAGACGAATGCTCAAGGTGAGTTGGCGGAACTGTATGCGCGATGGGAAGTGCTGGCCGAACGCGCGATGTAATCAGCGCCACTCGGCGGGATCTTCCGCGTTGCGACGCAACGGGCGATAGAAGGTCAGATTGCAGATGACGCAGCGCCACGGATAGCGATGGAAGAACGGCATGATGTGCGTCTGCAGGATGCCTTCGCGAAGCACACGTTCGAATCGGTCGCTGCCGCAACGAGCGCAGATGCGCTTTCCCTGCTTGTCGTATCGTGCGCGAGTGAGGATGCTCATCGCTTGATCACCTCGCCATTTTTCATTACGAATTGCACGTGCGTAAGAGCGGAGATGTCTTTGATGGGATCGCCGGGAACAGCGATGACGTCTGCAAAGAAGCCGGGCTTTAACTGACCGATGCTGTTTTCCCAATCGAGAAGTTTTGCGCCGTTGATGAGGTCTGCGTGCAGGACGTCTGCAGCGCTCATGCCGTACTTCACCATGAGTTCCATCTCGCGCGCCTGTGTGCCGTGTGGGAATGGACCTACGTCAGAACCTACGGCGAAGGGGACGCCAGCCGCGATTTGCTTCTTGAATTCCGCAGCGTGAAAGGCTTCGCTTTCGCGGCGACGTTGCGTGGCTGTGGGTGATTCCGTGTGCTCTGCGAAGTATTCGCTGATGGCGAAGGTGGGCACGGCGAAGATGCCCTTCTCTTTCATCTGCTTCATGGTTTCTGACGAAAGAAAATCAGCGTGATCAACAGATGCCACGCCCGCGGCTACAGCGTAGCCCGTGCCGGGTTCTGCTGTTGCGTGGACGGCGACTCTGCTGCCGGTGCGCTTTGCTTCTGCGACGGCTGCGGTGAGTTGTTCCTGCGTGTATTGGTAGGGTGATGTGAAGACGCCGTCGTGCAGATTGTCGCGGCCGGTCTCGTACATCTTTACGAAGTCCGCGCCCTGCTTGCGCTGTTCGCGAATGGTGTGCAGGACTTCGTCTGTGCTGTCGGCGCGATCGGCATTGCTTAACAGATGTTGTTCTGGGTTCTTGCCACTGTTGTCTTCGTGGCCGCCGGTGATGTCGATGGCGTTGCAGGAGACGCGCATGCGCGGGCCGGGGATCAAGCCGCGATTGATGGCGTTGCGCACCGCAACATCCGCGCAGCCCGCGCCTTCGGTGCCCATGTCGCGTTCGGCGGTGAAGCCGGCGAGGAGGTCGTGCCTTGCTGCGTCGGCGGCGATGAGTGTGCGTTCCGGAACGCTTTCATCTACGGTTTGGTTAGCTTCGTTACCTACATGAAGGAAGAGATGCGTGTGTGCGTCGATGAGGCCGGGCATCAGCGTGGTGTCGCCGAGTTCAATGACTTCTGCACCGGCAGGATGCGTTACGTGGGTTCCTGCTTCCTTGATCCTGGTGCCTTCCACGAGCACTTCGCCCGGAGTAAGCGTCTTTCCTGCTGCTACATCGAGGATGCGTGCTGCGTGCAACACGACGGTGTGAGGCTGCTGTTGTGCAAGCAGCGCCGCGGGACAGAGCAGGGCGAAGGTTACGGAGGCAATCTTCATGCTTGTTTTCGCAGCATACGCGAGGCGATATCAGTTTTCTATGACAGTTTTTCACCCGAACGGCTTCAGCCTTTTGTCGCAAGAAGCGGCGTAGCAAGACCACGTGAGTGTTATGGCGTTGGAAGATTTACTAGCGGCGGAGCTTGGAGGCTATCCAGAACTGCTGCAGGATGTAGTTGTCTGTCATGCCTGCAATGTAGTCGGCGACGGTGCGGGGCAGGCCGTCGACGGCGCTTTCTTCGATGTAGCCTGCGGGCATGCGAGAAGGATCCTGCATGTAGAACTGGAAGAGCGTGGTGACGACGTGCTCCGCCTTGGAGTGCTCTGCTTCGAGGAAGTCGCAGGTGTAAAGCTTGCCGTAGAGATAGGCTTTTTCTTCCTGACGTTGTGCTTCCATTGCAGGAGAGAATGTGGCGACACGCTCCGGGCAGTTGCGCACATCGTCCAATGAACGCAGGCGATGCTGCATGACATTGGCCGCGGTGTTTTCAATGAGGTCGCAGGTGAGTTCGCTCTGCATGAGCTGCAGCGCTTCGTGAAAGTGGAACTTTTGCGAGACGCCGGGATGGATCTCCTGCACCTTTTCGTAAGCGCGACCCATGATGCCGATGTTGGCGCAGATGTGTTCGATTTCGAGGAGGCCGCTTTCTACGCCGTCATCGAGATCAGCGGTGAGGTATGCAATCTCATCCGCGAGGTCAATCAATTGCGCTTCGAGCGGTGGACGCTGATTGAGAAAGTATGGCTGCAACGCGGGATAGTCGATCGCGCTGTAATCGCGTGAGTGTTTCACGATGCCTTCGCGGACGCCGAGCGTGAGGTTCAATCCGCGATGCGCAGCGTACCAGTCTTCAAAGTGTTCGACGATGCGTAGCGCGTGCAGATTGTGATCGAAGCGAAGGCCGTGTTTGCGCAGGCATTGATCCAGCGCACGTTCGCCTGCGTGACCAAAGGGTGGATGGCCGATGTCGTGAACGAGTGCGAGGGTTTCAACGAGTTCTTCGTTCAGGCCGAGGCATCGCGCTACTTCGCGTGCGATCTGCACCACCTCAATGGTGTGCGTGAGCCGTGAGCGGAAGTGATCCGATTCGCGACTGGTGAAGACCTGCGTTTTGCCTGCGAGGCGACGGAAGGCACGCGCCTGCACCACGCGTTCGCGATCGCGTTCGAAACCGGGAGCACGAAGCTCCGCGGTCTCTGACCACTCACGCTGCAGCAATGCCTGCTCTGCCACGCCACGCACGCTGCATGAGCGCAGGTCGTAGCAGGCGTCGATTGGAGCAACAGTGCCTACGGCGTCACCTTCGTTCCCGCTGCGTTCTTAGCGAGTTTTACCTTTGCAGAATCAAGACGCTTGTGCAGATTGCTGACGTCGTCTGGCTCAATATCGGCGGGCAACGAGCGGCTGTACTCTGTCAGCGCGCGTTCCCACTGTGCGACTGCGGGCTTCAACTTGCCCTGTTTCTCTAACGCCTGACCAAGATGATCGTGGACGGTGGGATCGGTGGCGTTGCGTTCCACGGCCTTCTGCAACAGATCTTCCGCCATGGCGTACTCGCCCATCTTGAAGTACACCCAACCCTCGGTGTCGAGATAGGCGTAGTTCTGCGGATCAAGCTCAACTGCCTTCTTCACCATGCTGAGTGCTTCGGGCAGCTTTACGCCGCGCTCCGCGAACATGTAGGCGAGATAGTTGAGCGTCTGCGCGTTGTTGGGATCAACATCGAGCGACTTGCGGAACCATGTTTCCGCTTCGTCCTTCTTGTTTTCCTTGTCGTCAATGGTGCCGCGCAGGAACCAGAGGTAAAGCTTGTCTTCGTTGCGTGCGGAGAGCGGTTCAGCCTTATCCAGCGCGGCGTTCGCATCGTCATACTTGCGCAGACGAAGGTATGCCTGTGCCAGTGTGAGATACGTGATGCGGTCGTCCGGGCCTTTGCCATTCAACTGCTTCTTGAGCAGCGCAATGCCTTCTTCTGCTTTGCCGGTATCCGCAAGCTGGCCTGCCCAGAGCATCTGCGCATCGCGATCTTCCGGCGAAGCTTTTGCAGCTACGGCAGCGACTGCTTCTGCCTTGTCCCACTCATGCGCGTCACGATAGGCGTCAACTGCACCGCCTACACCGCGTGATTTGAACTCGCCGCCGAGCGACGTCATCTGCTTGTACGCATCCACAGCGAGGTCGATCTTGTTCTCTTCGCGATAGAGCGTGGCCAGACGATCAAGGAAGATGGCGCGGTTGTTGCGTTCGCCATCGGTGTAGCTGTTGTCAGACTTTGCGGTGGTCTGGAGAACGCCCTTCAATGCAGCTTCCGCATCCGCGTAGCGACCGAGAGCGTCGTACAGCAGAGCTTCGTTAAAGATGAGCTCTTCGTTGTCTGGAATGGAGGCTTTCGCCTTCTGCAGCGTGGCGAGGGCTGTGTCGTAATGACCCTGACGGCGCTGGATTTCGGAGATCTTGATGTAGGTCTGCGCATCCTGCGGTTCAGCGGCCAGGATGTTGTTGTAGGCCTTCAATGCATCGTCGAGCTTATCCTGCGCGAGAAGCGCGTTCGCAAGACCGTGCATGGCGTCCATGTTGTCGCCTTCGTCGTCCAACGCACGCTGGTAGGCTGCGGCAGCTTCCTTCGGCTTGTGCAACTGGTCGTAGCTGGCGCCGATGGCGAGTTCGATGCGTGCGGTGCGATCTTCAACCGGCAGAGCGGAGAGCGTGTTGACCACGCGCTGCGTGTCTCCCTGTTCGCTGTAGAGACGCGCGAGGTTCAACAGCGATTCTTCTGTGCCGCCATCGAGAGTCTGCGCTGCTTTGAACTGCTCTTCAGCCTTTACCGAATCGTGACTTACTTCGTAGAGCTGGCCAAGCAGAAGATGGTTCTCTGCGACGTTGGGCTCGAGCTTGACGAGCATTTCGTATTCGGCGCGTGCGAGGTCAACCATCTGTTGCTGCTGTGGGCCCTGCGCGTCGCCGAGCGAACGGTAGTAAATGCGACCGAGGAGGCGATGCGCTTCCAGGTCGTCGTTATTCTTCTTGATCTGGTCCTGGGAGACCTGCACGGCTTCACGGATGCGGCCAAGTTTGAAGTACAGACTTGCGAGGCCGTCCTGCAGATACGTGGAGGTGGGGTCGGCATCCAACGCGAGCTTGTACTGCTCAACGGCCTGCGTGGCATAGTCGCTACGGCCCTGCGTGGTGGCGAGTTCTTCGTAGATGTGCGCCAGGCCGTAATGGTAGTAAGCCGCGCTTGGACCTGAAGCATCCTGCGCGGCCGTAACCGGGGGCAGCGGCGCGGGTGCGTTCGTGTTCTTCTGAGCAGACAGCGGCGCCGCGGACACGAGGAGTGCCGCGGCGACCAGAGGCATCCAGCGCGAGACGCGCCGGAGGGAAGACGAGAGAACAACGTTCTGCGGACCAATCATCAGAAGAACCAATCCTTCTGCCCGGCGTCCGCTCGCTCGCGCGACCAGGCTTGCAACAGATGTGTGCTAGCAGGTTAGACGAAGACGGGGCTCCGGCGGATGCGTGCCTGCAGATACAGACACCTCAGCCGTGACGGAAGTGTCGCATTCCAGTGAAAATCATGGCAATGCCTAATTTGTCTGCCGCTTCGATGACTTCATTGTCGCGCACGCTGCCACCCGGTTGAATGATGGCGGTTGCGCCAGCGTGTGCCACTACTTCCAGACCGTCAGGGAAGGGGAAGAAGGCGTCAGACGCGGCCACCGTGCCGGTGAGCGGAAGGACTGCCTTCTGTGCGCCGAACTTTGCTGCGTCAACGCGGCTCATCTGACCTGCGCCGATGCCGACGGACTGGCCGTGGCGCTCATGCGTGCGAGCGTAAACAATGGCGTTTGATTTCACGTACTTGCAGACCGTCCACGCGAACTTCAGAGCGGTGAGTTCTTCCGGTGTGGGCTGGCGCTTGGTTACGACTTTCAGTTCCACGTCGGCCAGCGAGCCGCGATCCGCGTCCTGAAGAAGCATGCCGCCGGAGATCTGCTTGAGAGCGATCTTTGCGGGGGCGGGATCGATTTCGATGAGACGAAGGTTTTTCTTCTTTGCAAAAACTTCGACTGCTTCCGCCGTGAACTTGGGAGCGACGATGGCTTCGACGAAGAGCTTGGCGATTTCCTCTGCCGCATCTGCACCAACTTCGCGATTGATGCCGATGACGCCACCGAAGGCCGAGATGGGGTCTGCGGCGAGGGCGTTGCGGTAGGCGTCGGCTACGGTGTCGCCGGTGGCCACACCGCAGGGGTTGGTGTGCTTGATGATGGCGACGGCGGGTTCAGTGAACTCGCTGGCGAGGTCCCAGCAGGCGTCGAGGTCGACGAGGTTGTTGAAGGAGAGTTCCTTGCCCTGGAGCTGCTTCGCGTTGGCGATGCCCTTGTCTGTGCCGTCGGTGTAGACAGCGGCCTTCTGGTGCGGGTTCTCGCCGTAACGGAGCGTTCCCTTCAGAGGCAGGTTCAGGCGGAGGGACTTGGGCAGTACGTCTCCAAACGTCGCAGGCTGCTCGTGGGTGCCGTCGGGCTCGGGGAGCTTCTCCAGCGCGTTGGCGATGGCGGTGTCATACGCAGCGGTGGTGGCGAAGGCTGCCTTGGCGAGACGCCACTTGGTAGCCAGCGAGAGCGAACCGCCGTTGGCTTCCATCTCGTCGGCGATGGCGGTGTAGTCCGCTGCGTCGGTGACGATGGCGACGTCCTGGTAGTTCTTGGCCGCGCTGCGCACCATGCTGGGACCACCGATGTCGATGTTTTCGACGATCTCCGCCAGCTTGACGCCGGGCTTGGAGGCAGTCTTCTCAAAGGCGTAGAGGTTGACCACGACCATGTCGATGGGCTGGATGGCGTGCTCGTTCACTGCGGCGACGTGCTCGGCGTTGGAACGGATGTGCAAGATGCCGCCGTGAACCTTGGGGTGGAGGGTCTTCACGCGGCCGTCGAGCATTTCAGGGAAGCCGGTGAGATCGCTGATGTCGCGGACTGCGAGGCCACCGTCGCGCAGCATCTTGGCGGTGCCGCCGGTGGAGACCAGCTCCACGCCCTGCGCGTCGAGGCGCTTTGCAAAATCAAGAAGTCCTGTTTTGTCCGTGACGCTCAGCAGCGCGCGTGTGATCTTACCCATTTGCTTTACTTTCCTTCCGGAGCTTCAGCTCCGCTTCATGCATGCCGTTTTATCTCGGCATCTCATTCTGAATCAGCTAACCGATACTCGCTTCGTTCATTTCCAGAATGGGAACGCTGTTACGAAGCACTATGTTGCGGAAAACGTGAGGAAACAGATGCATGGCTACTGCGATACCGAATGTGCTGTTTTTCAGAAAGACAACAGTGAATGGATATCGCCCTTTTCAGGCCAGCCGCGTAGGTTTCAATAGCAATAGTTTAGCAAGCAGAAATAGACGCTAAGTGCGCAGACCACCGGTTAGATCGGCTGCGTTGGTCACTCCGTTGGCGGCGCACCAACGCTCGAGGCCGGTGCTGATCTTCTCTACGGCGCGGGGGTCGGCGTAGCTGGCGGTGCCCACTTCTACGGCGGTTGCTCCTGCGAGCAGAAACTCCACCGCGTCTTCTGGCTTGACGATGCCGCCCATGCCCACGATGGGGATGTTGACGGAGCGCGCTACCTCCCACACCATGCGGACGGCGATGGGCTTGATGGCCGGGCCGCTGAGACCACCGGTGACGTTGGCGATCTTTGGTTTGCGGGTTTTCACGTCGATTGCCAGCGAGAGGAACGTGTTCACCAGAGAGACGGCGTTTGCACCTGCCGCCTGGGCTACGCGTGCCATGCCGCCGATGTTGGTGACGTTGGGCGACAGCTTCACCATGAGCGGGCGCTTGGAGATGTTTTTGCACTGGTGAACGAGGTCGCCGAGAGAGTCGGGGTCTGTGCCGAAGACCATGCCGCCGTGTTTGGTGTTGGGGCAGCTTGCGTTCAGTTCGTACATGGCGATGCCTTCGGCGTCGTTCAGGCGCTCGATGACACCGAGACAGTCTTCAATGGTGTAGCCGAAGACGTTTGCGATGCAGACGACGCCGGGCATGCGGCGGATGCCGGGCATCTTGTCTTTGATAAATGCTTCAACGCCGATGTTCTGCAGGCCGATGGCATTCATCATGCCGGAGGAAGTTTCGATGATGCGGGGCGCCTTGTTGCCGTCCATGGGGTGGAGGGACAAGCCTTTGGTGACGAAAGCGCCGATCTTTGCGAGGTCGAGGATTTCCTCGAACTCCACGCCGTAGCCGAAGGTTCCACTTGCAGCGATGACCGGCGATCGCATTGCGACGCCGGCCACCTCTACTGTCATGTTGGGCTTGCTCACTTCTTCAGTGTAGTAGCTGGCACCGTGGTCCGTTCGGGTTTCAATGCTTCGATGCGTACTGTTCCCACAGCCGCGGAAGGGCGATTGATGCGCAGCAGTGAGGCGAATGTTGCTGCGATATCTACCGGCTGCACCATGTTGCGATAGGTGCCGGGCTGGAAGGGAGCGCCGTAGAAGTCCAGCGGCACGTGGCGGTCGTACGAGTTCTGCGAATAGTGCGTGGTGCCGGTTTCCGAACCGTAGTACTGGTATGCGCCGAAGTTCAGATGGACAGCCCAGCGGACCACGGGCGAGTAGCTGTGAAGTTCGCGGCGGCCCTGATCGGTGTCGGGGACCTGACCGTTGCGAAGCTGGGTTGCGGTGTAGACGTACTGCACGCGCATGGGTTCGGGGAGGCGTCCGCCAACGGCACCGGCGTGCTGCGCGGTGTCGCGTGGCTGGCTGACGAAGTAGTCAAAGACAGCCTTGGAAGTGGCTTCTTCTGCCTGCTCTTCCGTGATGCCCTGCGCCTCGAACGGTTCGGGATCGATCTGCAACCAGGGCGATTCGCCACCGAGGACGTACTTCACGTTGCTCTTGGGCTTGAACTTGTCGTGCAGTGCCTTTTCCACGAAGTCATACAGCGGCTTGGTGGCGATGCCACGTGCAGGCATGCCCATGCCGATGGCCGCGTTGACACTGGCGGAAACGCCGTGGTCGCCCGTGAGGGAGACGTAGACGTTCTTCAGGCCGACGGTTTGGTCGATCCAAGTGAAGAAGCGGTCGAGTTCCACGTCAGTTGCGTCGACCAGGGCGCGCTGGTGGCCTTCGTCCGGACCGTAGCGGTGACCGGCAATGTCAGTGGACGAGATGGAGATGGTGATGAGGTCGGTGACGCCATCGGGGTTATGGCCGAGGTGCTCGTTCTGGATGAGCGCCTTCGCGAAGTCGAGCTGGTAGGCAACACCCTGCTGCGTTGCACCTACGAGTTCGTAGAAGCTGCCTTTCGGGATGTTCGAAGCTGCGCGCGCCTTGGCGACTTCCTCGCCCTTATTGAAGTCTTCTACCCATGACGGGAGCTGGTTCATCCAGTAGGTGGAGGTGATCCAGCGGCCGGATTCATGGTCGGTCCAGAAGGCTGCCTTGGTGGCGTGGCCACTGGTGAGGATGGCAGCGCGGTCCTTTAGCGAGACGCCGTAGACGCGGGCTTTGCCGCCGGTCGCGAGAACGAGTTCATCGCCCAGTGTGGAAGCGACCTGGAAGTGGGGCGATGCGCCGGGGGAAGTCTTGGCCCCGGGGGCTTCGCCCACGATGGTGTAGCGGTCGTCGTCAATGGACTGGACGGAGCGAATCTTGCCGTCGGGGCCCTTCTCATACCAGTCGTTGACGGGGATGCCGTGGCCGTCTGTATATGCACCGGTGCCGATGGTGGAGTGGCCGGGGCCGGTGACGAGGTTTGCGTAGTCGTAATAGCAGTCGGTGTAATGCACGCCCTGCTTCAGGAACAGGTTCCAGCCGTTCTTTGCCTTAAAGTCGGTGCGCCAGCGGTCCAGGTAGTCGCCGCGAAACTGGTCGAAGACGAGTTCAACAACGAGTTTGGGCGAGCCGGTGTAAGCCTGTGCGTGGAGCGCGGGCACGGCTGCAGACGCAAGGGCAGCAACGAGCAGAGAGGCAGCAAAAGATCGGAACGAACGCATGCAGACATGGTACTGCGATGCTTGCGGCGAATCCTTACAGGATTCTGACAATTGCGTCAGAGACTGCCATCGGCGAGTTGTGACGCCTAAAGCGCCCGGAACCGATACCATAGAGGAATGCTTGATCTTGCATACGTCCGGGGCAATCTCCCGGAGGTGGAAGCTGCGCTTCGCCGCCGTAACGCTGACCCCGTCGCCCTACTGGGCGATTTTGCCGCCATCGACTCCGCCCGCCGCGAGGCCATTACTGCCGTGGAGCAGTTGAAGGCGAAGCGTAACCGCCTGTCAGAAGAGATTGGCAAGCTGAAGCGCACGGGTGGCGATGCCACTGCGCTTACCGAGGAAGTCCGCGCTCTGCGCGAGGAATCGGAATCACTGGAAGCCGCCGCCACTGCGCATGATGCGAAGTTGCGCAACATTCTGGAAGCTATCCCGAACATCCCAGACGCCAGCGTTCCTGATGGCAAGGATGAGACCGGCAACAAGCTGGAAAAGAGCTGGGGTGAGCCGAAGGCGCTTGCCCATGCGAAGCCGCACTGGGAGATTGGCGAAGCGCTGGGCGTGCTGGACTTTCAGCGTGCCGCGAAGATCTCTGGCTCGCGTTTTGTGGTGCAGGTGGGTGCGGGTGCTCGTCTGGAGCGCGCGCTGGCAAACTTCATGCTGGATCTGCACATTAACGAGCATGGCTACACGGAAGTGATGCCGCCGGTGATGGTGAACTCACAGTCGTTATTTGGGACTGGTCAGTTGCCGAAGTTTGCGGAAGACCTGTTTCACTGCGATGACAAGGGCGCTTACGTTCCGGGCGAGTTGCAGGACAACGATCACTGGCTGATTCCGACTGCGGAAGTGCCGGTGACGAACCTGTATCGCGACGAAACGATTGAGCTGAACCCGACGATCAGCTATTGCGCTTACACACCATGCTTCCGCAGCGAAGCGGGCAGCTATGGGCGCGATGTGCGCGGCATGATTCGTCAGCACCAGTTTCAGAAGGTGGAACTCGTCAAATTCACCACGCCTGATAACAGCATGGCCGAGCTGGACAAGCTGACGCTGAATGCTGAGGCTGTTTTGGAGAAGCTGGGACTTCCCTATCGCCGTATGCTGCTCTGCACGGGTGACATGGGTTTTGGATCGATGAAGACCTACGATCTGGAAGTTTGGCTACCGAGCCAGAACACGTATCGCGAGATTTCTTCGTGCAGCAATATGGGTAGCTTCCAGGCTCGTCGTGCGAACATTCGCTATCGTCCTGCGGGGCAGAAGAAGACGGAATTTGTGCATACGCTGAACGGCAGCGGTCTGGCTGTGGGGCGCACGTATCTTGCGATTCTGGAAAACTATCTGCAGGAAGATGGCAGCGTCCGTGTACCGGATGTGCTGGTGCCGTACATGGGCGGATTGACCGTAATTACCAAGCAGGCAGGGCTATAAGACGATGCTGAAGACACTACGCAGCTACCTGTTCTGGACGTATGAGCGCGGCAGCTTTCACTATGACGTGATGGTGACGCTGATTCTGTTGTTCATCTTTGTATCGCCGCACTTCATTAACTATCGTGATCGTCCGGTGTACAACCTGCCTTCGCAGATCATGGTCCAGAACGATGGGACAGGCAGCATTACCTACGAGGTGAAGCAGGCCGATGTGGAGCAGAGCCTGCAGCACGTCTCCGGCAACGACCCTGAAAAGCGTATGCGCAGAGCGTTGCGCCGGCTGATTGAGCCGATTGCAGGCGATGTTCTGATTGAACGCTATGAGCCGATCAATGGCGTAGATGGGCAGATTACGTCGTACCGCGTCTGGGCTCATCGTTAATATCGCAACGCCGCTGACGCAGCCATCCCGCTCAAACCTGTGTCTAATGAATTGGTTTGAGGGCCACAGGAGCAAGATGACTTTTTTTGCACGCACGACCGCCGCAGCCGCCATTGTTCTGAGCACCTTTACCGCCGCGCATGCGGCCAATGATCCGGCGCTGGATAAGACATTGCGCGACCTGGACGCGGCCTCCGCGAAGTTTCAGAGCGCCGAAGCTGACCTGCGTTGGGACCAGTTTGAAAAGGTAGTTCGCGAGACCACGTCGCAGTACGGCTCGATCTACTTTCTTCGCAAGTCCGGATATACCGAGACAGGTGCGATGCTTTCGCCCAAAGCTGGCGCGCCGACGACAAAGTATCTGCACTTTGCCAACGGCAAGGGCGATCTGTATGACACGATCTCAAAGAAGTCGACACCCTTCAACGCCGGGCAAGACAAGGCGCGCGCTGAGAGCTTCCTGACATTGGGCTTTGGTGGCAGCGGTAAGGACCTGGAGAAGGCCTGGACGATTACGCAGCAGGGCGTGGAAACAGTTGATGGTGTTTCGACTGCGAAGCTGGACCTGGTGCCGAAGGATGCGTCCGTGGCGAACATGTTCACGCACATCACGATCTGGGTGGATACGACACGCGGGATCTCGCTGAAGCAGCTTTCGTATACGCCCGAAGGTGACACGCGCACGGCGTATTACACGAACATTCGCTACAACAAGCCGGTGGATACGAAGAAGTACGCGAAGAAGTAGTCTCCCCCGGCTATTTCAATCCAAACAGTTTGGCGGCGTTGTCGTGCAGGATGGCTTTTTCTTCCTGCGCGGTGAAGCCCATGGAGCGGACGGCTTTGAGCGCGGCGCCGGGGTTGTCGACTGGCCAGTCGGAGCCGAAGAGGAAGTGATCGGTGCCGATCTTTCTGATTGTCCAGACGAGTTCCGGCACGACGGGCGAACCTTCATAAGCGACGGCAATCGCTGACAGGTCAAAGGAGACGTTCGTTGCCATGCCCAGCTTGCTCATCTGCGCAAAGGTGAGTGCTTCGCGGAATTGCGAGAAAAACATGTGCGCCAGGACGATGTGCGTCTGCGGATGCTGCACGGCCAGCAGCAGAAATTTGCCGGGCTGGCTGGGGTCCCACGGTTTGTAGGAATCGAAGAGGATGGCGATGCCCAGCTTGCCGCATTCCTCTGCCATCGCTCCGACTGCCGGGTCCGAGACGTCGAAGTTCTGGGAGTTGGGGTGGAGTTTGATCTCGTGAACGTCAAGTTTCGCCAGACGGCGGAGTTCTTCGAGGGCGGCTTCGCCGTCCAGTGGATGCACCGACGGGACGGCGTAGAAACGCCCCTGCGACGCAGCCGCTACTGCTAACACCTTGTCATTATTGGCGCGGGTCTGCTCTGGTTGCCCTTTGGCTGCGATGACGATCAGGGCGCTTTGGCGGATGCCAGCCTGTGTGTCCAACTGCAGCAGTTTTTCCGTGCCTATGGGCTGATCCGCTTTTAACGCATCGCCGTCGCCGAAGCGGATGTGGGCGTGCGCGTCAATTACTGGGCCTTTGTACTGCTGGGCGAAGCCGTGGCCACTGGAAATAGCAAATACAAGAAGTGCAACTGCTGCAGGGAGGATTCGTTTCATAGCTCGCGGATACGTATGGGATCGTGGGGCGGTTCCTGATTTTTCTTCTGATGTGCTGGCGTGCGGGCCGGAACTAACCTTTTTTGAGTTGCAGGGTCTATCACAACAAGATCGATCTTCTGGCTTCCGGAGTCAGCGCACGATGGGTACACAGGTTGTTGGCAGTGGTTTGGCGGCGGGCACTTTGAACGACCCGACCGTAGGAAGTGTTTTCAATGCAGGCGGTGCGTTCGCACCGGGCGTGGTCGCGGTAGAATCGCCAGCAGTGGCGAAAGTAGCGGCAGGTCGGGCAGGACGAGCGGCGCTAACACCGGCGCAGATCGAAGCGCGGGCGCAGCAACGTCTGGAAGATGACGAGTTGATCCGTCAGGCCCAGAAGGGCCAGCGCGACGCGTTTGACCAGCTTGTACGTCGGTATGATGGCGCCGTGCTTCGGCTGGCACTGCATATGCTTGGAAATGAACAAGATGCGCAGGACGTTCACCAGGAAGCGTTTCTGAAAGCGTACCGGCATCTGCAGAATTTTCGGTTTGAGTGCTCGTTTTACACGTGGCTGTACCGGATTGTGACGAATCTTTGCCTGGACGCGCTGCGTCGGCGTAAGAGCCGCCGCGAAGATCCGAGCATCGTCACCGACAGTTCGGGCGACACGATTGACCTGATGAGCAGCGTGAGCGACGACCGCGCCGGGGCCAATCCGGACCTGGAGCTGAAGCGCAAGACTTTGAACCGGCGCATTGAACAGGCGCTAGACCAACTGACCCCGCGCGAGCGGACAGTGTTTGAACTGAAGCACTACCAGGGCCTGAAGCTTCGCGCCATTGGCGAGATGCTGCAGACAACTGAAGAGACGGCGAAAAACACACTCTTCCGAGCAACACGTAAATTGCGCGCCAATCTGGCAGACGCATAAAAGCACCAAAGAACGCATCAAGACGTTCCCAGCACGACGCAGCACCACCCACCGGCAAAGTCCGGGGCAAATCAGACGGCAGGCGATAGCGTTTTCGAAACGTTACGACCCGCCGCCGCAAAGCAACAACTTTCAGGAAGCCATACACAAGGAACACAGCGTCATGAAGTGCGATGAGGTAAAAGATCAACTGATTCTGCTGGCTTACGACGAGATCCCTGAAGAGGATCACGCGGAGCTTCAGCTGCATCTGCGGAACTGTAGCGATTGCCAGGCCGAGGCGGATGCCATGGCCGAGCTGACCGCTCTTCTTGCTGAGCAGAGTCGACCCGAAGTCCCTGCCAACCTGCTGGCTGCCAGCCGTCTGCGACTGGATGAAGCGCTGGACGAAGCCAGCCAGAGCACGTGGCGGATGCGTTTGCGAAATACCCTGGTGGGTACTTGGCAGCATCTGTACGCCGCGCCCGCGCTGGCAACGTTGCTGGTGGGTGTTGGATTTTTGAGCGGCAACCTGCTCACGCGTTATCAGTTAGCCACCACCCCGATTCCCCAGCCTGCCGTGGTCTCCATGAACGACACGGAAGGTGCAGTCAGCAATATCAGCGGTATTCTTCCGTTGCCCGATGCTGACCGCGTGGAAGTTCGTTACAACCGCGTTGTCCCCATGACCATGCAGGGCCGTCTGGATGATCCGCAGGTGCGTCAGTTGCTGACGCTGGCGGCTCAGAAGGGCCTGAACAACGACGTGCGTGAAACCAGCGTGGACTTGCTGGCGAAGGAATGTGTTGCCGGACACCGCTGCGAACATGGTGACGGCGACCGCACGGGCGTACGTGATGCGCTGCTGGTAAGCCTTCGCTACGACAAGAGTGCGACGGTTCGTCTGCGTGCACTGGAAGGTCTTCAACGCTTCATTGGTGAAGATCAGCGCGTGCGCGATGCTGTGCTGGAAAGCCTGATGCACGATTCCAACGCCGATGTGCGCACGCGCGCCATTGCCATGTTGGAACCGGTGGAAGGCGATACCAGCGTGCGTCAAGTACTGCACACGGTTTCCACGCAGGACGATAACCCCTACATCCGCAATGCATCGATGCAAGCGCTGGGGAATATCGATGGCATTCAGTAACCTGGCTGCGGCTGCGATTTCCCTTACGTTGCTTGTAGCACCGGTTGCACAAGCGCAGGAAGTACTGGTGTGCTCGTTGGAGGCTCCGCCCATGTATGGCGCGGGTGCCGGCGGACACAACACACCTGTGCAGGGCTACCTGGGCATCATGTTTCACGATGTTTCGGACTCCACCTACAACTCGCAACACCTAAGAGACAAACGGGGTGCAGAGATTGTGATGGTGGATCATGACGGTCCTGCTGGTAAGGCTGGCTTGCGTGAGCACGACGTTGTTCTTAGTCTGAACGGCACTACCGTGGAAGGCGAAGAGCAACTGCGGAAGCTGCTGCATGACATGCAACCGGGCAGAACCATTTCAATTTCCGTCTGGCGCGATGGCACGGAGCGTTCGTTGTCCGCCACGCTCTCAACGCGTGAGGAAGTCGATAAACAGGCACGGTTGCAACGCTGGACTGTTCCCAATCCCGACGAAACTACAGCTTCTACGGAACCCGCTCCTCCCCCGCCAGCACCGAAGAGTAATAGTGTGTTTAGCCATTCGTTCATGTCCAGCCACCTGTTGCCGATGATGCCGGTTTATACCGGCGCCACGGTGGATACGATGGGACCGCAGCTTGCAGACTACTTTGGCGTGAAGGATGGCAATGGTTTGCTGGTACATGCCGTAGAAGGCAATAGCCCTGCCGCAGCCGCAGGCCTTCATGCTGGCGATGTGATTACTCGCATGAACGGCAACCGCGTGAATACCGAGAAGGATTGGACGCGGGCGCTGCATGAGGGCAAGGGCAAGCCCATCACCATGATTGTTGTGCGCGACCGCAGAGAACAGACGCTGACGATGGTGCCGGACGGCAAGAAACGCAGCGAAGTATCAGAACCCAAAATTGGTCCAGACAACGAACCGATGCTCATGATGCCGTAAGGTTTTCGCAGAGATAAAGAAGGGCGCGGATGAGATCCGCGCCCTTTCTGTTTGTGTGTATGCCGGCAGCTTAGTGACCGCCCATCTGCTCCGGATCGACCTTGGCGTTCTTCGGTGGCAGTCGCATCAACCAGACCAACGGCGACAAGCCCATAACCACCCATGCAAGCATGGCGAAGGCGTTCTTGTACGCGATCATGGTGGCCTGTTGCGCCATCTGTCCGAAAGCCGATGCCATGGCCATTGGTTGCGCCTGTGCGTAGGTTGTATGCGTGGCCGCAGCGAAGCGGCTTACATAGGCCTGCAACGCATAGCTGCCAGCGGTGATGTTCGCACCCAGGTTGCTCATGTGCACCTGCGCGGAACGTGCAAGGTACGTGGTGAGCAGCGCCGTTCCCGCCGATCCGCCGATGTTTCTAGCGAAGTTTGAGAGCGACGAAATCTGGTTGCTCTTCTCTCTCGGCACACCGACGTAGTTCAGCGTGGAGATGGGGATGAAGATGAACGGAAGGCCGATGACCTGCAACATACGCCACAGCGTTACTGTTCCGAATGAGCTGTAGAGGTCCAACCGCGTGAGGTTATACAGACCCGCAGCGACGGCGAGATAGCCAAGCATTACCGTCAGTCGCGGATCGCCTTTGCCCAGCGTTTTGCCTGCGACAGCCATCATGACCATCATGACCAGACCGGCCGGACTGAGCACTTTACCGGCAAGCTCAGCGGTGTAACCAAGCATCGTTTGCAGATACTGCGGGATCAACACAGTCGATCCGAACAGCACCATGCCGAGCACCAGTTGCAGGAAGACAGCTGTACCGAAGTTTCGGTTCTTCAACAGCTTCAAGTCCACGATGGGATCAGGATGATTCCACTCCCAGAAGACGAAGAAGATGAGGATGATGACGGCGAGTGCAGCGGTGAGTTGAATCTCACCGGAGCCAAACCAGTCCTTCTCCTGTCCCTTGTCCAGCGTGAATTCCAACAGGCCCACGCCGAGGGCAACGCTGATGAGGCCGATGAAGTCGACGGGATCTTTGCGCTTGGTGCGCGCGATGAGCTCTGGTGGGTCTTCCACCATGCGGTTCGACAGATACAGCGACAGCAGGCCGAAGGGCAGGTTGATGAAGAAGATCCAGTGCCAGTTGTAGTTGTCCGTTAGCCATCCGCCCAGCGTGGGGCCGATGGCGGGCGCCACGACGACTGCCGCGCCGTACATGGCGAAGGCCTGGCCACGTTTTTCAATGGGGAATGTATCGGCCAGGATGGCCTGTTCGCTGGGAGCGAGACCGCCACCGCCAAGTCCCTGCAAGATGCGGGCAAGGATGAGGAACGGCAGCGTGGGCGCGAGGCCGCACAAGAGCGAGCACGCCGTGAACATGACCACGCAGGTCATGTAAAAACGCTTGCGCCCGATGCGATTAGAGATCCACCCGGAGATGGGAAGGATGACGGCCGACGCAACCAGATAGCTGGTGAGCACCCAAGTGGCTTCATCCTGTGAAGCGCCCACGGAGCCTGCAATATGCGGCAGTGCTACGTTCGCAATGGATGTATCCAGCACCTCCATGAAGGTGGCGATGGTGACAGTCATGGCCACGAGCCAGGGGTTGTGCTTCGGCTTCCATACTGCTTCGTGATGGGTTGTAGTCGTTGCAGCCATATCAGGTTACTGATATATAGAGTATCAGGGACCTGATATCGATGCGGAAATCGAAACAGGAAATTCGGGACGAGGCGGCGCTTCGCATTTCGCTTGCGATGAAGCGGCTGGTCAGCACAGGACGCCTGCTGCTTGAGGCGGAACTGGAGCCCGATGGCATTACGCTGGCACAGTTGCGCATGCTGAAGACGCTGGAGGAGACCGCGGAGCTGTCGTCTGCGGAGCTGTCGCGCGCCTGTTTTGTGACACCGCAGAGCATGCAGACGCTGGTTGCCCGAGCCGAGCGCGAGGGGTGGATCAAGCGGTCCCCTTCACCGCAGAACCGCCGCATCCTGACCACGACGCTGACAGCGAAGGGGCGGGGTGTGCTGGAACGCGGCATGGAGCTGTGGAAAGTCATCAGCAGGGAGATGTGGGGCGGAATTCAGCTGTCTGAGATGGAAGAGCTGCACCGGATTCTGAATCTGGCTGTGGACCACCTGCAGCCTCGCCTGAACAACCTGCATGACCGCCCCATGCTGAAACATGGTCCTGTTTAGGTTCCCTCTGTCTGCATTAGGCGATTTACCCTAGTAGGCAGACGCAAATGCCATCCGTAAAAACTGAACTCGCCATTACACTTGCCGACGTGGAGGCCGCGCGTGAACGCGTGCGCGACGCCGTGTACTACACGCCCTGCGCCTTTTCACACACACTGACGGAACTTACCGGGCAGCAGGTCCACCTGAAACTGGAAAACCTGCAGATGACCGGCGCTTTCAAGGAGCGCGGTGCGCTGAACCGAATTAGCCTGCTCACGCCGGAACAGGCGCAGCGCGGTGTGATTGCGGCATCGGCCGGAAACCATGCACAGGGTGTGGCTTATCACGCAACGCGTCGCGGCATTCGGTCCACAATTGTGATGCCCGAGCCCACGCCGATGGTGAAGGTGAATGCGACTCGCCGATTTGGGGCGAATGTGATTTTGCATGGGCCGAACTACGATGCCGCCTATGCGGAAGCACGCAGGATCTGCGATGCAGATGGATCCACTTTCATTCATCCGTTTGACGATGCTGAGGTCATCGCAGGCCAGGGCACGATCGGCCTGGAGATGCTGGAACAGGTGGATGGGCTGGAAGCTGTCGTGGTTCCCATCGGTGGCGGTGGACTGATTGGCGGAATTGCCTGCGCGGTGAAGTCGCGCAATCCGAATATTCGCGTGGTGGGCGTGCAGACTTCGCGACTGCCCAGCATGAAGGCTGCGGTGGACGCGGGTCATCCCGTTACGATTGACGCTGCAACGACCATTGGCGACGGCATTGCCGTGCGCCGTAGCGGTGACATTACGCTGCCGCTGGTGCAGAAGTACGTCGACGAAATCGTCACCGTGGATGAGGACGAGATTGCTGCGGCCATCCTCGTTCTGCTGGAACGTGAAAAGACGTTGGCGGAAGGCGCGGGTGCTGCTGCGCTTGCTGCACTGCTGCAGAAACGGACTTCGCTGAAGAATGCGAAGACTGCTGTTCTGGTGGGTGGCGGCAACATTGACGTTACCCTGCTGAGCCGCATCATTGAACGCGGTTTGGTGCAGGATGGACGTTTGATCCGGTTGCGGATTCACCTGCTGGACCGTGCGGGCGCGTTGCAGGACCTGACCACGTTGATTGCGAAACATGGCGTCAATATTGTGGATACGCTCTATAACCGCGCTTATTACGGCGTAAACCTGGGCGACACCACGATCGACATCACCATGGAAACGCGTGGGCGTGACCAGGTGGAAGAGTTGTTGAATGCGTTGACCGAGGGTGGCTATCGGCACTCGCGAGTGCTGTAGGTACTTCGGTACTTCGTACCGTACTCGACGCCTTCGGCGTGATGACAAACGAAAAGGGATGCGAGTTAATCGCATCCCTTTTTCTTTTGTTGAGGATTGGATGATCAGAGGTTCAGCTTTTTGAAGACGGAGTCTGGGATGGCGCGGACTACGGCCATGATGGGACGCCACTTGGCGGGGACGTACATGACGCCGCCTTCACCCTTGGCGATCGCGTTGGCAATGTCCTTCGCTACGGCGTTCACGTCTGCGAACTTTTCACTGCCGGGCATGCCCGCCGTCATCGCGGTCTTTACTGGGCCGGGCTTGATGGTGAGCACTCCGACACCATCGCGGTCGATACGGTTACGCAGGCCGTCGACGAAAGCTGTCAGGCCAGCTTTTGACGCACCGTAGACATAGTTGCTCTTGCGGCCACGATCGCCGGCCACGGATGACAACACTGCCAACGTGCCGCGTCCCTGCTTCAAGCAGAAGTTCGCCAACCATGTGAGCATGCTTACCGGTGCAGTGAGGTTGGTGTGCAGAATCTGTTCGGCGTGGGCTACGTCCGTTTCTGCTTTGGGCTGTTCGCCAAGAATGCCGAAGGCGAGATACGCCACATCCAAACCGCCGAGTTGGGTGATGGCATGCGCCAGCAGGCCGGGATGATCTTCAAGACGGTCCAGATCTGTGGCGGCGATATCGACAAAGGCCGCGCCGCGAACGCGAAGATCGCCTGCCATGGCGCGCAGCTTCTCCTCAGAACGGCCTACGAGGAAGAGGTTGGCTCCCTCCGCGGCCCAGATGCGGCAGGTGGCTTCCGCGATGCCGCTGGTGGCACCTAAAACTAAGTAACGCTTGGGGTTATGCGAGAGATCGCGCGTTGGCAGGGGGGCTTCTAATACTGTTGCTGTTTCAGCCATCGTTCGTCATTCCTCAAAGAGGAGACTAACAAACGTCCTTTGCGGGCGGTTTATAACCGGCCTTGCGCAGAAGATTGATCAATGTCTGCTGCTCGTCGCGGCTGAGCTTTTCCATCAACAATTTGCTGGCTTCCAGATGCACGTCCAGCATGCGCTGGCTCAGGCGTTGGCCCGCTGGCGTGAGATGAACGCGCACGATGCGACGGTCCTCTTCCGAGCGTTGCCGAACCACCTGCTTCTTCTGCACCAGGCGGTTGATCACGCTAGTGGCCGTGCTGAGTGGGATGTCCATGAAATCCGCAAACTCTGACATAAGCGACGGCCCATGCTGATTCAGCCAGCCAAGCGCACGGCCTTCCTGTGGAGTGGTCTTGATTTTCTGAAGGGAACGAGAACCGGGTGCCAGAGACATTTGCCGGAACATGCCATACAAAGCGCGCAGAAACTCCATGGGGGTAGTTTCATCAACGGGCGGCGTGGCGGACGTGCGTGGCATCTTGGCTCATCCTAAGCGCACTTCTCCCCGCTTGAAAAGGTTCGATGCCGTAATGACACAAAATTTTCCAAAATAATACGGAACCGGGATACTTCGATTGTCGTACTATTGAAAAATCGAAGTACCGGAGTTGCTTCGCCATGGCCCTTACGGAAACTGCCCTTTCCCCCGCCGAAATCCTTTCTGAACGCCGCCGCATTGCTGCAGGCCTACGTCGCCAGGATCCGGACCTGCTGCAGGAATTGATTGACCGATACAAGCACCGCCTCATGCGTTACCTGTGCAGCCTGACTGGCCGAACCGATTTGGCCGAAGACCTCTTCCAGGAAACATGGATTCGCGTGCTGGAACGTGGCCATCAATACGACGACCGAGGCGACTTTGACGCCTGGCTGTTTACCGTGGCCCGCAATCGCGCGCTGGATCATTTCCGCCGTCGCAGCACGGTTTCGCTGGACGAGATGATGCATCCAGACGATGAGGGTTCCACCGCGTTCGACCCGCCCGCGGCAGATCTTTCGCCGCTGGAGGCCTTTCGGCTGGCCGAGCAGTCCTGTTTACTGCACGCCACCATGGACCGATTGCAGCCAATCCACCGGGAAGTGTTGCAGATGCACTTCTATGAAGACCTGACGATGCGTGAAATTGCCGAAAAGACCGGTATTCACATGCCGACGGTGAAATCGCGGCTGTACCGGGCAATTGGTTTCTTCGAGCAGTTTTTGCGGGAAGCGCTGACCGGTGGCGGTGCTCCCGTGACGATTGCATTGCACTAAATGTGCGTCCTTCGGACAAGACGGAACGGTTGGCTACAATAAAGGGGAACCTGTTTCATTCCGGACCGGTTGTTTTCGCCGCGTCCATGCACTGTTCCGTCCATCCAAGAAGGAAAATATCGCAGCGATGAAGATCGTACTTGCCGAAAAGGTTTCGCCCGCCACCCTTGCCGTCTTCCAGCAGGAACCAAGCTGGAAGGTTGTCACCGCAGACAAGATCACCAATTTGGAAGCTGAATTGGCCGATGCCGATGCGCTCGTCGTCCGTTCGGCCGTGCAGGTGACGGCAGAGTTGCTGGAGCATGCGCCGAAGCTGCGTGTGATTGGCCGCGCCGGTGTAGGCGTGGACAACATTGATGCGGACGCTGCCACCAAGCGCGGCATTGTGGTGATGAACACGCCGGGCGCAAACGCCGTGGCCGTCGCCGAGCTAACGCTGGGCCTGATGATCACCATGGCCCGCCAGATCCCCAAGGCAAACGCTGCGCTGCACAACGGCAAGTGGGAAAAGAAGTCGCTGCAGGGCACGGAACTGCGCGGCAAGACGCTGGGCATTGTGGGCCTGGGTCGCATTGGCCTGGAAGTGGCTCGCCGCGCACGTTCGTTCGGCATGGAGATCATCGGTTATGACCCGTTTGTTGCGCCGGTGATTGCGCGCGAGAACGGTGTGACGCTGGTCGACATTGACACCATCTTCAAGGGCAGCGACTACCTGACTCTGCATGTGGGTCTGACCCCGCAGACGGAAGGCCTGATCAACAAGCACTCCATCGCGATCATGAAGAAGGGCATCCGCATTGTGAACTGCGCACGCGGTGAACTGATCATGGATGAGGCGCTGGCGGAGGGTCTGACGAACGGTACTGTGGGTGGCGCGGCACTGGACGTCTTCCGGCAGGAGCCGCTGAAGGAGTCGCCGTACTTCGGTATCGACAACATCATTCTTACGCCGCATCTGGGCGGATCGACCGACGAAGCACAGGAAGCCATCGGCATCCAGTTGGCTGAGCAGGTCAGCGCCTATCTGAAGGATGGTGTGGTGCAGAACGCAGTCAATGTACCGTCGCTATCGCGTGAAGAATACGTAGAAGTGGCGCCTTACATTGATCTGGCGCAGCGCCTGGGCACGTTCCTTGGTCTTGCCACACCGGGCAACCTAGAGAACATGGACATTGCTTATGCGGGTCGCATTGCCACCGGCAAGACCGATCTGATCCGCAACGCTGTCATCAGCGGTGTGCTGAGCGATTCTGACGTGAACAGCATCAACGCGACCGCTGTAGCGAATGAGCGCGGTATCCGTGTGCAGGAAGACAAGAAGGAGTTTGCCAGCGGTGGCGCGGGTTCTGTGCTGAAGCTGACGCTGCATTCGGCTGAGGGCGATGCGTCTGCGTCCGCAACGGTGCTGCATGGCAACGCTCCGCGTCTGCTGTCGCTGGATGGCATTGACATTGAAGCGCCGCTGACGGGCACGCTGCTGGTCTTCCGCAACCATGACGTGCCGGGTGTTATTGGCCGCATTGGTACTGTGATTGGCGAACATGGCGTGAACATTGCCAACTTCGCACTGGGCCGCAGCGTTCGTTCGCAGCGTGTGCCACAGGGACAGGCCATGGCTGTGGTGCAGATTGAGGCTACGCCGGAGAAGGTGTCAGAGCTGATCCATGCACTGCGCAAGGTGGACGCTATTGCCAGCGTTCGCGCTGTCGAACTCTCGTAAGGCATTTCAGGAAAGGAGAAACCGATGCCACTGTACGAATACCAATGCCAGAACTGCGGCCGCACGCTGGAAAAGCGGCAGAAGTTCTCTGATCCGGAATTAACGGAATGCCCGCACTGCGCGGGCAGATTGGAAAAGCTGTTGTCCGCACCCGCGGTGCAGTTCAAGGGCGGCGGCTGGTATGCCGACCTGTACTCGTCATCGAAGGGCGCGAAGAAATCCGGTGGAGATACAAGTGCTGCAGCAAGCAGCACCTCTTCGTCAGATTCTTCATCGTCGAGCAGCAGCCCTGCTTCCACTTCGACGCCCAGCACCCCATCTACCAGCAGCAGCACGACGAAGTAATAAGCTGACAACGAAATAGAAGGCCGCAGGCAATGCCTGCGGCCTTCTTCATTTCGAATCAAAGGCTACTTTTTCTTCGGTGCGGGCGGAACTTTCTTGCCTGCCTTGCGCGCTTCGCTGAGGCCGATGGCGATGGCCTGCTTGCGGCTGGTGACCTTCTTGCCACTACGACCGCTCTTCAGAGTTCCCTTCTTCATTTCGCGCATTTCTCGCTCCACCTGCTTACCGGCTGCGGGTGAATACTTGCGAGTGCTGCTCTTCTTCGCGGCCTTCTTTGCCGTTGTCTTCTTTGCAGAAGTTTTCTTTGCCGCCTTCTTCGCGGGGGCCTTCTTGCTTGCTGTCTTCTTTACCGTGGACTTCTTTGTTGCGGCCTTCTTCACGGATGATTTCTTTGCCGTGGTCTTCTTTGCGGGGGATTTCTTTGTTGCGGATTTCTTGCTTGCCTTTTTCGTTGCCATAACTACTTCTCCCTGACTGCGGTACTACATTCGGTGCGGGTGACTTTGTTGCGTCATTGTTTGGCGCTGCGCCTTCTGCGCAGTACCCAGAAAACGAACCCCGTTGCAGC
The DNA here is from genome assembly GCF_900102185.1 of Terriglobus roseus. Lineage (NCBI taxonomy): Bacteria > Pseudomonadati > Acidobacteriota > Terriglobia > Terriglobales > Acidobacteriaceae > Terriglobus > Terriglobus roseus. Next base: position 3,392,709 of record NZ_LT629690.1, read on the forward strand.
GACGATGCCGAGGATCGTCATCTGTTCGCCGGTAAGCACCACGCGGCGAGAAAGCGTTCCGTTCTGCCATGCTTCGTAGCTTCGCTGTACGTCGTCACGCAGACCGGGTACGGTGACCGAAGCATAGTTTGTCGTCGGAAGCGATCCGAAGATGCGCGCTGGATCCGGTGGTGCACCACTGGTGTCTTTGGGCACGGCCTCCATCAGCTTTGTGATTTCTCCGTCGGGTTGATCTCGGAATAACTCAGTCTGTGCGGTGCTGGGAAAGAGCGTGGTCTTCCCTGTCATCTTGAATTCGATCGCGTTCACGACGTCCTGACAGACGCCCAGTGTGTAATAGCCGCCGAAGGGTAACTGCGCATGCGCTGCGTGCAGATACGCGTAGGCACGCAGCATGTTGCCTGTCAGTCGAGTTACTTCAACTGCATCTGCGTCGCGATACTCATGCGCGTGACGGCCCATCACCCACGGTTGATTCTGTTCGTCGTTGGTACGGAATTCCGCGCGGCCGTCGATACCGAAGTAGAACGCGACGTTCGCATTGATCTTCGGTCCGCTGATTAGCCATTCGTATTCGGCATGCGCAACAGGGATCAGCAAGCGGCGCTTTGGTTGCCACCAGTGGTCGCGCGGGACCAGCAAGAGGCTGTCAAGGAAGAACGGCATCTCGACATCTTTGCCGTTGTAATGAAAGTGGCCGAAGTTTGCGAAGTAACGCGCGTCCGCCACGGTCACGGTATGGCCTGTGGCCACGAGCGCCTGCACTAATTCCTGCGGCGTGTGCGCGGTGTGCTGGTCCAGCGTGACGGTGAAGTTCGACGTATCGCGATAGCCATTCAGCGACAGCCGATTCATCACCTCTGCCAGACGTGCGCTTTCACTGTGCAGTGGCGCAATCTTGGGATCGGGACCGTCGCCGTGTGTTACGCCTCCAAGTAGCGGTGTAACGTCCGCCTGAAATTCCGGACGGTCGCTGGGAACATCCAGCGACTCTGTCTGCGACTGCGTCAGGTTGTATGGACCGATGTTCACGCCGGCGGCAACGTCATAGGGCTGGTTGTCTGTTTTGACCAGACGGCTGCCGATGTCTACCGTCTGCGTGACGTGATGAATCGTCCATCCCGGAAAACGATCCAGGCCGGTCCAGTCTTTGCCCAGGATCATCTCTCGCAGCGTGTCGAAGAGCTTCGGCGTTAGATATGCGCCGTTCTTACCGCCCTTGTTCAGATAACCCAGAAGTTGTTCTGTGAAGCCCGGCTGCGCCGAAAGCTCGCTCATCATCTGCGAAAGCGCAACGGTGTTTGGCGGCAACGCAGCCTGATCGTTGGCGATGCTCCGCGCAACATCCGCCTTAGTTGCACATCCGGCGAGAAGCAAGAGAGTGGAGAGTCGTAGAACGTCCCATGCGCGCATGCAACTAATACGATGCACCTTCGCATCGTGAAGGCGATATAGGCACGCACCAGAAAATGCAATGGGCAGAGTCATCTCTGCCCGTTGCACTGTTTCGTTCTTATGGATCTGGATCGTTATGCTTCGTTCAGCTTCTTCACGACAAGCTCATTCAACAGAGCGGGATTTGCCTGTCCCTTCGACAGACGCATCACCTGGCCAACGAAGAACGCGCTGACCGTTGTCTTTCCGCCCTTATACTGCTCCACCTGCTTGGGGTTTGCAGCGATGACTTCGTCGATCATCTTTTCAATCGCACCGGTATCGCTGATCTGTTCCGGCTTTTCGCGATCGTAGACGGTAGCGAAGTCTTCGTTCTTCTCAAAGCTGATGTCGAAGAGTCCCTTCAACTGCTTGGAAGAAAGCTTGCCTTCTTCGAGAAGATCAGCGGCCTGCACGATACCCTTCATCGACACGGGCGACTGCGCAAGTTCAAGTCCTGCGGCATTCAAACGTCCGATCAACTCACCGAGCAGAAGGTTCGCGACGCGCTTCGGACTCTTCGATACCTTTGCAGCAGCTTCAAAGGTATCGGCAAAGCTGCGGTCCGATGCGAAGGTCGCCGCATCCTGCACAGTAAGGTCGTATTCCGCGATCAAGCGTGCGCGCTTGGCTTCCGGAAGCTCCGGAAGGTTCTTGAGGATGGATTCCTTCCATGCGCTATCCACGATCAACGCAGGAAGATCAGGCTCAGGGAAATAGCGGTAGTCATGCGCGGCTTCCTTGCTGCGCATGGAATAGGTGCGGCCCTCGCCGGAGTTATACAGACGCGATTCCTGCACGACACGCGCGCCGCTCTCCACCACTTCCACCTGTCGCTCAATCTCGTAATGGATGGCGTCGCGGATGAAGCGGAAGCTATTGACGTTCTTCACTTCGGCCTTGGTGCCGTACTCGGCCGCGCCCTTCAGCATGACGGAGACGTTGGCATCGCAACGCAGCGAACCTTCTTCCATGTTGCAGTCAGAGACGCCCGTGTACAGAAGGATTTCCTTCAGCTTGGTCAGATACTCGTAGGCCTCTTCCGGCGTGCGGAGATCCGGCTCGCTGACGATCTCCACCAACGGCGTGCCGCAGCGGTTCAGATCAATATAAGTACGGTTCGCGCTGTCGGCGAATCCGTCATGGATGCTCTTGCCCGCGTCCTCTTCCATGTGCAGGCGCGTAATACCGATGCGGCGTGTGCCGCCCTTGCCATCGCTGACGTCCAGCCATCCGTTCTCTGCAATCGGCTTATCGAACTGCGAAATCTGATAACCCTTAGGCGAGTCGGGATAGAAGTAGTTCTTGCGCGCGAAGATGCTCTCTTCATTGATGGTGAGGTTCAGCGCACGCGACGCCAGCACGGCAAACTCCACCGCCTGCCGGTTCAGCACAGGCAGCGCGCCGGGCAGTCCCAGGCAGACTGGGCAAACGTGCGTGTTCGGGTCGCCACCGTACTTGTTAATGCAGCCGCAGAAGGCTTTCGTCTGCGTCAACAACTGTACGTGGACCTCCAACCCGATCACGGGCTGGTACTTAGCGAGAACCTCAGGAGAAACACCGGCAACGAGCGACATATCTATCTTTCATTCTAGCGAAGGCGAGCGGCGGACCATTTTGGGAATCCCAGAATCCTGCGACATCCGACTGCTTGCGCGTTGGCGCGGTGTGGCGTATTACTCCTGTATCCCGATTTCCCTGATTGACCCTGCCGTACGATTTCGTCCGGTAGGTAGTTTGAGGTACTTGCTCCCATGTCGCCCGTTGCCCTGCCTGGCAGCCTGCTTCGCGCCGTCGCCGCATCCTGGGTGATGGCAGCATGCTGTATTCCTGCGTTTGCCAAAGATCAGGTCCCGGACTGGGTGAAAACCGCAGCCCAGACCTCCACCGATAAGGTTTCGAAAGAAGCCGACGCCGCTGTCCTGCTGCAGGAAGTCACGTATTCCGTTGCGCCGAATGGCTTGCTCGTGGAGCATGTGCGCCGCGTGGTGAAGATTCTGCGTCCGCAGGGACGCAAGCAGACTGAGATGTACGCGTACTATCGCAGTTCGCGAGACAAGCTGAACTATCTACACATCTGGAGCATCGGTCCCGACGGCAAGGAATACGCTCCGAAAGACAAGGAGCAGACCGATCTTGCCACTGACGGCGGATTTGAGCTGTACAGCGATTCCCGCGTCCGCGGTTTGACGCCACCCGCCATGGATGTGGGCGCAATTGCCGCCATGGAATATGAACGGCAGGAACAGCCCTACGAAAACGACATTATCTGGATTCCGGGAGAGGACATCCCCGTTTTGCGGGAGCGGATGACCTTGAATCTGCCAGACGGTTACACCTACAAAGCGACATGGAAAGGCAAAGCGAAGGCGCAGCCTGTCGATGCCGAACATGGAAAGACGTTGTGGGAGGTGGTGAACCAGCAATCGTTGGTGACGCATGACCGTGTGCCACTATCCCCCAATCAAATTACGGTGGCGCCGCGTCTGGACATCTTCTACCAAGGTCCGGTCACGACTCCGTATGGGGCGATGACTGGCGATTGGAAGAGCATTGGCGAATGGTACGAACGGCTCGCCAAGGATCGCAACAAACCCGATCCAGCGATTACTGCGAAAGCCCAGGAGTTAGTCGCTGGAAAGACTGACTTCCGCGATCGCGTAGCAGCAGTATCGAATTTCGTACAAGGCGACGTTCGTTACGTGGCCATTGAAATTGGTGTAGGTGGCCACCAGCCACACGCGGCAGCGGACATCTTCCGCGCACGTTATGGCGATTGCAAGGACAAAGCCACACTGCTAAGCGCGATGCTGGATGCAGTTGGCGTGCGCTCGACGTGGGTGATGGTGGATACGCATCGCGGCATGATCAACGCGGAAGCGCCATCTCTGATTGGCAACCACATGATTGCTGCCATTGAATTGCCCGCGAACTACACGCCGAAAGAGATGTACAGCGTGGTCACGGCGAAGAGCGGCAAGCGCTTCCTGATCTTCGATCCCACATGGGAGAAGACACCTTTCGGCCAGCTTGAACATGAGTTGCAAGGCAGCGATGCGTTGTTGGTTGATGGAGCAGACAGCCAGGCTATCCGACTGCCAATACTGAAGCCTGAGCAGAACCATGTTCAGCGCAAAGCCAGTTTCCAACTCGCGGCGGATGGCACGCTTTCTGGAACCGTCACGCAGGAAGAAGGCGGCGACATTGCTCGTACCCTGCGTGCACTCTCACTGAATGATGAGAAAACGCAGCAGCAAGCGCTGGATCGCTCGCTGGCCAGAGATCTTCGAGCTTTCCACGTGGAGGGCATGAAGATGGAGAACACCGCGGCGCTGGATCGCAACCTGGAGCTTCAATACACGATCAAGGCAGATCACTTCGCAGAACCTGTGGGCAATCTTTTCGCGATCCGTCCACGTGTGTTGGGAACAGAATCGATGAGGGTGGACGAGAAACCACGCATCCTTCCCATTGATCTTGGTGAAACGCGCCTTATCCATGATGACTTCACGATTGCTTTGCCAACAGGCTTCTCTGTGGATGAACTGCCTGCACCGGTGCATCTTGATCTTGGCTTCGCAGCCTACACCAGCGAGAGCAAGGTGGTGGACCATGCGATTCATTACAGCCGCACCTACACCGTGCGTGAAGTAAGCCTGCCCGCCGAACGTTATGCGGATGTGAAGAAGCTGGCCCGTACCATTGACGCCGATGAACAGAGTAGCGCGGTATTGAAGCGCGCAAATTAGTTTCCAAGTACGACCACTTTAGGAGTTCGAGTGATGAAGTTCCGCCTTATCGCAGCCGCAACATTAGCTCTTGCGATCACACCGCTAATCCATGCACAGCAATGGACCGCGCCCACGCCGGAAGAGTTGAAGATGACTTCCTTCCCGGAAGTTCCGGGCGCCGATGCCATTGTGTTGAACAAGGAAGAGATCGACGACGATGACATGCATGTGCAGTACCACTACATGCGCATCAAGGTGCTGACAGAAAAGGGCCTGAAGTACGCAGATATTGAAGTGGACTTCAATAAAAAAACAGATCTGTCCGGTTACACCATTGGCGAATTCTTTGCGCGCACCGTGCAGCCAGACGGGACCATTGTTCCCTTTACTGGAAAGGGCATGGACAAGGTGTTGGAAAAGGACGCGATCAATAACTACACACGGCGCGCTTATACGCTACCAGCCGCCAAAGTAGGCAGCATCCTGGAATATCGCTATACCATCCGCCGCGACGACCATTGGTTCGCACCGGCACGATGGACCATGCAGGGCGACCTCTACATTAAGAATGAGCATTTCCTATGGAAGCCCACGGATAAGGAACTGGTAGGCACTACACGCGGTGGCCGCGAGCACGTTTCGCAGCGCCTGACCTGGGCAAAGTCGCTTCCGGCTGGCGTGGATGTGGTCCAGCACAAAACGCCCACGGGTCGTGTTCAGATGGAGGCCACTGTATCCGACGTAATGCCATTCGCGAACGAGCAGTACATGCCTCCTATCTACTCCTCGCGTTACCACGTGTTCTTTTACTACACGCCTTATTACAACGGTAAAGATTACTGGGATACAGAGATCAAGTACTGGAACTCTGACACGAACAAGTTCACCGGAAATAACGGCACCGTTTCTTCTGTTGCGCATGATGTAACAACAGGCGCAACCACCGATGAAGAGAAGGCACGACTGCTCTACAGGTACGTAATGACCCTGGAGAATACGGACTACACGCGTGCGCGTTCGTCACAGGAAGAGAAGAAAGAGATTAAGTCCGCCGAAGATGTTTTGAAGCGCAAACATGGCTCCGCGAACCAGATTGCGATGACATACGTTGCACTGGCTCGTGCCGCTGGCTTGAAAGCAGATTCCATGCTCGTTGCCGACCGCTCTTACCTCATCCTGGATGTAACTTGGCAGGACATCTCGCAGCTTACGGATACGATTGCGGTCGTTAACTATGGTGGCCAGGATCATTACCTTGACCCGGGCAGCCGTTACAACTCCTTTGGCCATCTGGAATGGGACCACACCATTTCTGGTGGAATCCGTCAGGACAACAAAAATGCGGCGCAAGAGTTTTCAATGACTCCCGGTGAACCTTATAAGTACTCACACACTTCGCGCGTTGGCGATTTGAACATTGCTGACGATGGTCATATGACCGGGAAAGTGATTTTGACTTTTGAGGGAAGCCCGGCACTTCGCTGGCGCCACGTTGCATTAAAAAATGATGATGCGGAACTGAAAGACCAATTGAAGAAAGAGATCGAATCACTGCTGCCGGGTGGATCGGAAGTCAGCGTTGCGTCCATCACAAACCTGGACAACGGCGAACTTCCACTAAAGGTGGAAGCTAATGTCAGTGGACGAATCGGCAACAGTGTTGGTTCGCGAGTGATGCTGCCCAGCGTTCTGTTTGAGAACAACAGCAATCCACGTTTCCCGCACGAAAAGCGTGATCTGGGTGTCTATTTTCCGTACTCGGAAATCAGTCAAGATGCGGTGCGCTACACGCTGCCCGCGAACTGGACGGTGGACTCTGCTCCTGTAAATCAGGGGACAACGTATGAAAAGCTGGCAGCTTACTCGCTCACCTCGCAGCAGAAAGCAAACACCATCACTCTGCGGCGCGACTTCATCATGGGCGATATCTATTTCCCGAACGATAAGTACAAGGATCTGCGCACGTTCTATAGCGACTTTGAAGCGAAAGACCACAGCAATGTCGTAATCAAACGGAGCCCTGCAACGGCTTCAACAGGGGCAGCTCCCGCAGGCGCACAATAATCATCCTTCCAATAAATAAGAGAGGCGCTCTTTCGGGAGCGCCTCTCTTATTTATGTGCATCGTGCTGGCAGCGGCTCCACGGCACGATCTGACACCACTTTTCGAACCGCGGAAGACTACACTGGAAAGGCAATGATTCTCCCCTTTGTCCGCGACATGATAGCGGACCTGGAACATACCGAACCGTTTGAACGCTTGCGCCGCCATCTTTCCGGCGGGTCAGGGCGACGCCGCGTCTCGGGGCTCACGGCGACGGCTCGATCCATTTACCTGCCATTAATGATTCGCGCCAGCAATGCTCCGGCACTGATCCTGGTCAGTGACAACAAGGCTGCAGAAGCGCTTCACGAACAACTGAACGCCACCTGCGAACTGACCGGCGCGCTGAAGTGCGAAGAGGTGCTGCGCCTGCCAGCGCACGACGTTCTGCCGTTTGAGAGTCTGTCGCCGCACGCCGAGATCGCAGAGCAGCGTGCAAGCACTCTATGGAAGATCTGCACCGGTGCCGCGCGGGTGGTGATTGCGCCGTTGGAAGCTGCGTGCATGATCCTGTTTGGTCGCGACTATTATGCGGCACTCACCATTGAGTTAAAGCGCGGCGAAGAGCATGACACCACCATGCTGCTGGAACACCTGCTCACGGTGGGTTACACGCGTGTCGATGTAGTGGAAATGCCTGGGCAGGTAACGCTACGCGGCGGCATCATGGATGTTTATTCGCCAGAGATGGATCGGCCCGTGCGCATTGATTTCTTCGGCGACGAGATCGAGTCCATGCGCAAGTTCGATCCGGAGACGCAGCGCTCGTCTTCACCCGTGGACGAAATTACGCTGCTGCCGCTCACGGAAACTCCGGTTACTGAAAAGTTGTTGGGCGCAGTACATGCACGGCTTGTGCGCGGTGGCGCGGCTGGCGCCGAACTGGAAGGCGGCGAAGAGCCGCGCGAAATTGCATCCAGTGTTGGCAATGTCTCCGTCTTTCCCGGATGGGAATTCTTTGCTCCTGTGGCAGGCGCGGCAAGCACGCTGCTGGACCTGATGGGCCCAAAGACACGCGTGTATGTGGAAGAGCCCGCCATGGTGAAAAACCAAGGCGAGCGCTGGTGGAACAAGATTGAACAGCGACACGATCGCAGCGGCATTGGCAATCTTGTAAAGCCGGGCGACATCTATATCTCACCGTGGGATCTTGAAGATCGCATCCGCCGCTACCCCGGCGTGGAACTCGATCAACTTGGCGCTGTCGATGTTCTTGATCCAGACACATCTTCACAGACGGAGATTGAATTTGCATCGCGCCCCACAATGCGTTTTCACGGTTCCATTCCTGCGTTCACGGAGCACCTGAAGTCGCTGCAGCAAGCTGATGCGCGCGTGATAATCGCCGCGCCCAATCAGGGCGAAGTGGAACGGCTTGCAGGCATGTTGCAGGAGTACGGGCTGGCTTATCGCATTGGTTCGCGCGTGCAGCAACAGAGCGGTTCCGCGACAGTATACGAAGAGAGTAGCTATCTCACCGGCGACATTCGCACGCCCGTTATCGTGCGCACGCCGCTCGCTGCAGGCGTGCAGTTTCTTGATCTGGACAAAGCGACAGCGCGGCAACTTATCATCTTTGGCGCGCAGGATCTGAATGATGAAGCGGATGTGCATGCGCGTCCTGTGCAACGTAAATCGAAAACAGCAGCATTCATCAGCGACTTCCGCGACCTTACCGTGGGTGACTACGTTGTCCACGTAGAGCACGGCATTGCGAAGTACATGGGCCTGCGCACGATTGAACAAGAAGGCGCGCCGCTTGAATTGATGATCCTGGAGTTTGCCGATGAGGCAAAGCTCTATGTGCCGCTGACGCGTCTTGATCTGATTCAGAAGTACCGCAGTAGCGAAGCCGGGCCTGCACCGGAACTGAACAAGTTGGGCGGACAGGCGTGGGCCAAGACAAAGGCTCGCGTAAAGAAGGCCATGCAGGACATGACGGAGGAGTTGCTGAAGCTTTATGCGCAGCGACAGGCCGCCATGGGTTTTGCGTACACGCAGGACACGCAGATGATGCGTGAGTTTGAAGACGCCTTCGACTACAACGAAACCGACGACCAGATCGCCGCAATTGCGGACATCAAGAACGACATGGAATCGAATCAGCCGATGGATCGGCTGCTATGCGGTGACGTGGGTTACGGCAAGACCGAAGTGGCAATGCGTGCCGCGTTCAAGGCAGTGCAGGATTCAAAACAGGTGGCGATTCTTACGCCAACGACGGTACTCGCATTCCAACACTTTCAATCGTTCAAGAAACGCTTCGCGCGTTTCCCTGTGAATGTGGAGCTTGTATCGCGCTTCCGCACCGCGAAAGAACAGAAGAGGATTCTGGAAGACACTGCGGAGGGCAAAGTCGATATTCTCATCGGCACACATCGCCTGCTGTCGAAAGACATTGTCTTTCAAGACCTGGGTCTTCTCATCGTCGATGAAGAACAGCGCTTTGGTGTGCGACATAAGGAACGCCTCAAGCAGATGCGCGCACACATTGATGTGCTTGCGATGTCTGCTACGCCCATCCCACGCACACTTCACATGAGCCTGCTGGGCCTGCGCGATATGAGTGTGATTGAAACGCCGCCCAAAGATCGAATGGCGATTCAGACCATCGTGGCGAAGTTTGATGAGAAGCTGTTGCGCACCGCCATTGAATTGGAACTGGAACGTAACGGCCAGTGCTACTTCGTACACAATCGCGTGGAGACGATCTACGAGCTTGCGTCGAAGATTCGTGAACTTGTGCCGCAGGCACGCGTGATCACGGCGCATGGACAGATGGCCGAAGGCGAGTTGGAAAAAGCGATGCTCGCCTTTATGAACGGTGAGTATGACGTTCTGTGCGCCACCAGCATTATTGAAAATGGCCTCGACATTTCAAGAGCGAACACCATCATCATTAACCGTGCAGATCGTCACGGATTGAGCGAGTTGTATCAGCTACGTGGGCGCGTGGGCCGTAGCGATCGCCGCGCATACGCGTACTTGCTAATCCCACCAGAGAACGAACTTACAGAGATCGCGCGCAGACGCTTGGCCGCATTGAAAGAGTTCAGCGACCTTGGCGCAGGCTTCAAGATTGCCGCGCTTGATCTCGAATTGCGTGGCGCCGGAAACATGCTGGGTGGCGAACAGAGCGGCCACATTGAAGCCATCGGTTTTGAGATGTATACATCGATGCTGCAGGAAGCTGTAAGCCGCATTAAGGGTGAACTGAAGGACGAGCGCCCGGGTGTGGTGCTGAACCTTGGCATCTCGCTGCGCATTGATCCCACGTATATCGCCGAAGAGAATCAGCGCCTCCGTATGTACAAACGCATTGCTGGCGCAACCGACACGGGTGTTCTTGCGGACGTTCGTTCCGAGATGATTGATCGCTACGGCGAGCTTCCCGACTCCGTGGCGAATCTGCTTGCAGCAGCCGAGATTCGTTTGCAGAGTGAGCGCATCAGCATTGCACAGCTTGATCGCAAACGTGTGCAGATGGAAGAGAACCGTCAGAAGGTCTTCCGCGAGATGATCATCATCAAGTTCGATCCGAAGGCGAAGATCGATCCTGGCATGCTGATGAAGCTGGTGTCGCGCAATACGAAGAAGGGCGCGAAGTTTACACCGCAAGGTGTACTCTACTGGCCTCTGACCAGCGCGCAATCGGCGGATGTAATCGCAGAGACGAAAGCATTGCTGGAACAGCTTGATCTAACGCCGGTGACTGCATGAAGACAAAACCGCGATCTTTCAAGGCCACGCTTGAGAAGATGCAGGACACGCTTGGTTGGACGATTGTCCCCGTGCCGTTTGATCCAGCAAAAGTGTGGCCAGAGAAGATTCGCCAGCGCATCAAAGGTACTATCAACGGCTTCGCGTTTCGCACCTCGCTCTTCCCTGTCACGGGCAAAACCGGCACTTACTTTTTGCTGGTGAATCGATCCATGCAAGTAGGTGGCGACGCATCTCTGGGCCATGTGGCATCGTTCACGCTTGAGCCCGATCTTGATCCACGACCGGCAGAATTACCAGAAGAACTGGACGCGCTGCTGGATGAGGAGCCTGGCCTTCGTGAATACTACGAATCCTTTACGGAGTACACGCGCCGTGAGATGGGTAAGTGGATTCTGGGTGTGAAAAGCGACGAAGCAAGGATGCGTCGTGCGCAGCAGGGCGCAGAACGGATGCTGTTTGCCATGGAGGGCGAACGTGAGCTTCCGCCTGCCATTGCAAAGGCGCTGAATGCGCGTCCCAAAGCAAAGGCTGGCTGGGCAAAGATGACAGAGTTGCAGCGCCGCAATGGATTGTTGGCCGTGGGCTACTACCAGACGCCCGAATCACGCGCCAAACGCATCCAGAAGTTATGCGACGAAGCGGAAAAACGCGCCGGAAAGTAATCCACAGCTTCGACCGCGCAGTAATATGTTCGCAAGCCATGCGACTGCTTTTACGCACTCTTACCGCTTCCCTTCTGGCCCTCACCACGTGCTGCATGCACGCGCAGCGCATCTCTGCCGACGGTGCCATGCAGACGTTTGATGTGCTGTCGAACCAATACTTCGATGAGTTCTATTTCCCGAACTCACCCACATCAGGGACTGCGGTCGGCTATCACCAGTTTGATACCAGGCTTGAGGATTACTCCGCTGCGGCACGCGCGAAGCAAATTGCCGGCTTGCATGATTGGGAAAAGAAGTTTGAAGACATCCCCGCAGATGGGCTGGATACCTCCGTCGCTGCCGACCGCGAGATTCTGCTGAACTCCATCCGGTCGCAACTGCTCACACTGGAGGTCATTCGCCCTCTGGATAAGAATCCGGATGCGTATTCCTCGGGCGTTACCAGTAGCGTCTTTGTATTGATGGAGCGTCCGTTTGCTCCGGCGAATGTCCGTCTGCGTGATGTGATTGCGCGCGAACGATTGATTCCACAAGTGTTTGAGGAAGCGAAGAAGAACCTGCAGAATCCCGCGAAGATATCTACAGAAATCGCGCTGGAGCAGATTGATGGCATTGTCAGCTTCTTCCAGAACGATGTGCCTTCTGCCTTCAACGATGCGACAGATCGCATTGCCAAGGTGCAGTTTGCAAAGACGAATGCCACGGTGATTCAGGCGTTAAAGGATTACGGCACATGGATGAAGTCGGATTTGCTGCCGCGCTCCAATGGCGACTTCCGACTGGGCGCAGATACGTATCGCAAAAAGCTGTTGTATGACGAGATGGTGGACACGCCGTTGGACAGGCTGCTTGCAGTGAATGAAGCAAACATGCGGCAGAACCAGGCAGACTTTGCACGCATTGCCAAAGAGCTCGATCCGAATAAGACACCCGCGCAGGTGCTGGCAGAACTGGCCACTATTCATCCCGCTCCGGACAAGCTTCTGGATGCCTTCCGCGACAGCTTTGCTGCGGAGATTGCCTTCATAAAGGATCATCACATCATCACCATGCCAAACGATGATCGGCCAGTGCTGCAGGAGACGCCTCCCTTCATGCGTGCCACCACATCAGCCAGCATGGATCCTCCGGGGCCGTTTGAAACGCGCTCTACCAAGGCTTACTTCAACGTGACATTGCCAGAGAAAGGCTGGACTCCGGAACATATTGCCGAGCACATGGCGGAGTTCAACGTCGGCACGATTGTAAGCACCAGCGTGCACGAAGCCTATCCCGGCCACTTCACCCAATTCCTATGGCAAAACCAGTTCCCATCGCGCGTTCGTAAGTTGATCGGAGCTAACACGAATGTGGAAGGGTGGGCGCACTACACAGAGCAGATGATGTTGGATGAGGGCTTTCAGACACCCGGTGCGGATGCTCGCACGCAGAAGCTGATTCGCCTGGGACAAATTCAAGATGCACTGCTACGCAACGCGCGGTTCACAGTTGGCATCAAGATGCATACCGAAGGCTGGAGCGCGGATCAGGCTGAGCAGTATTTCGTAACTGAGGGATATCAGTCCCCTTCTGTTGCGAAGATGGAAACAAAGCGAGGTACGTCCGACCCCACCTATCTGTACTACACGCTGGGTAAGCTGGAGATATTGAAACTGCGCGCCGATCTGAAAGCAAAACAAGGTGCGGCGTTCAATTTGCAGCAGTTTCACGACAACTTTATGCGGCAAGGACCTGTACCAATCAAAATCATGCGACAGGCAATGCTTAAAGAAAATTCGCCAGTTCTGTAAACCAGTAGATACTGACAAGTTTTCATTGAACGCTATTTGGTTAACGCGGTTAAATCCGATAGCATGACGAAATCGCCCCCAGCGTCTTGTACGAAAACTTCATGGATAAGCCAGAGATGACCAAGACTATTCGTAAAGCTGTTTTTCCCGCCGCCGGCATGGGCACACGCTTTTTGCCCGCAACCAAGGCGACACCGAAGGAAATGCTTCCTCTGGTGGATAAGCCCCTGATCCAGTACGGCGTGGAAGAAGCCGTGGCAGCAGGGTGCACCGAGATCATCATTGTGACTGGCCGCGGCAAGGGCACAATGGAAGATCACTTTGACCGCGCTCCAGAGCTTGAGGCATCGCTGGAAAAGCGCGGCAAGCATGCATTGCTTGATATCGCGCTATCCACCACGAAGCTGGCGAAGATCACATACGTGCGACAGCCCGAAGCTCTTGGTCTGGGTCATGCTGTGCTGATGGCGAAGGAACTGGTGGGCGATGAGCCCTTCGCTGTTCTGCTGCCGGATGATATCGTCGACGCGAAGACCCCCTGCATGAAGCAGATGGTAGAGGCCTTCGCCAAGACCGGCTCATCCATTCTCGGTAGCGAAGTGGTGGAAGGTGATGCCATTCAGAACTACGGCTGCCTTGCATGCGCACCGGATGCTTCTGACTCGCGCCTGCTGAAGGTTTCCGACATGGTGGAAAAGCCGAAGCCCAGCGAAGCACCAAGTCAGAACGCAATCATTGGCCGCTACATTCTGACGCCACGTATCTTCGAGATGCTGGAAACCATCACGCCCGGTGCAGGCGGCGAGTTACAGCTCACCGACGGCATCAAGGCGTTGCTGCAATATGAGAGCGTCTACGGCTTCACCTATGAAGGCAAGCGTCATGATGCGGGCGATAAACTCGGCTTCCTGAAGGCCACCGTTGAGTTCGCTTTGCAACGGCCTGACCTGGGACCGAAGTTCCGCGAATGGCTGAAGAACTTCCCTCTGTAATCAGCACTTCATAACGAAGCGAAATGGGATGCGATGATCGCATCCCATTTCGCATTTACATTACTTGTGCAACGGCGGAGTCTGCTTACGCAGCCAATCACGCAGCGCCTCAGGATCATCCGTGATGATGCCATCCACGTGTGCATCTGTCAGTCGTTTCCACTCTTCCGGAGTGTTGGGGGTATACGGCAGAACCTGCAAACCAAGCTTGTGCGCTACAGCAACTTCTTCCGGTGTGACGAGGCTGGCATCAGGGCTGAGGATGTTTGCGCCTGACACCTTCGCCATGTTCGCAAAGCTCTTGTCGGGTTCGTTGATGCCCATCAGCTTGTCATACTTCGCTTGACCAAAGAGTGCCGAACGTCGAATCGCCGGATCAAGTGTCTGCATCGCGTGCAGCGTGCGGAAATCAAAGCTCTGAAGAATCACGCGCTGTTGCAGATGATGTTTGCGCACAGCCGTATCGATCATCTGTACGAAGACCTCAGGCGAAGGCGTCATCTCCGGATGCAGCAGAAAGATCTTCGTCTCCACGTTGAACTCGAAGTTGCCCTTCGGCGCCAAATCCAGAACCTGATCAAACGTGGGGACGTGCGTGTTTGGTACGGCCACCTGCTTGGGAAACGCAGCTAGTGTCTTTGCGCCACAGTCATATTGCTGAAGCTGCTGAAACGTCAGCGAATGAATGGGAGTGTCTTTCGCCAGCGGCGGCCCAACACACTCGCGCTCGCCGGGATAACTTGAGTTCAACACCGGTGAGTGCGATACCACCAGAACATTGTCTTTGGTGACAGCGAGATCCAGTTCCAGGACATCGGCGCCGTGGGCAATGGCGTACTCAAAAGCGGGAATGGTGTTTTCCGGTCGCGTGGCGCGAGAGCCGCGATGCCCATGCACTACGACCATTTGCGCGCTGCACGCAGCAGTACATAGCAGCAAGGTGAAGACGTGTTTGATTCGCATCCACGCAGCATCCACTACGGCAATCAACATACGATGAACCGCACGAAAATTGCTTTCAAAGCATTCCCGTGAACAGCAACTACTGTTGTTGCTGAGCCTGTTGCAACTGCTGCATATGTTTGATGTGATCGGCCACGGGATTCGGCGGCGCAGGAAGCTGCTGCGCTTTCTCCACCAGCATGGACCAGTCCTCGGGTACCGGCATTTCCTGATCGAGTAGCGGCGTGCCTTCACTGGGACTGACTCGCACCGCCACGCTCAATTTTGAGGAAGCAGAGCCGCGAAAGATGCCATGTGTGGGCGGGACATCCGCATAGTCGCGGCCAACGGCTGTGCGAATGTGGCGATCACTTCCAACAAGCCAGTTCGTGGGATCAAATCCCACCCATCCAAGCTGTGGCAGGTAACACTCCACCCACGCGTGCGTTGCCGAATTGATACTGCGGTCGTTGTCGCGTTCGCCGCTATAGAGATATCCACTTACATAACGGCATGGAATCTTGAGGTACTCACGGACCAATGCAATCATGACGTGCGAGAAGTCCTGACACACACCGCACTTCTGCGTAAGTGCTACGTCAATGGGTGAATCGACGTCTGTAGACTTCGGAACATAGTCAAAGTAGTGATAGAGCTTATTGTTCAAATCATGCAACACCATCAGTGGATCGTCCCGACGGCGCACATCCAGAGTCTTTGCCAGCTCAGCCAATAACGGCGATGGCTTTGCGAATTCACTGGGAAAGAGAAACTCCCAGAAGTCTCCGGCCTGCACATCAGCATCAAGAGCGGCCCAGGCATCAGGAGACAGAAACGCCGGGACAGGAGCAATTTCCTCCATCTCCACAAGACTTTCCGCAACAATCACGAGTTGCTCATGACCACCAGGAATATCGAAATGATGCACATGATTGCTTAGGTGATCGCGATACGAGAAAACACGGCAACGTGGCGACACCGAAAGCTGAAAACTCAGGCATCGCTGCAACGCATCCGAACGCGGATGCATGCGCGTCTCCATAATGCTTTCGCTAACGTCGTTGGAATATACGAACTTGGTCAGATGCCGCACGGTGTAATACATAGTTCGTTTTCCTCACTAACCTGCAAGTGCAGCCTGAATAGAGTAATCAACATACAGCTCGTAGATGGCGTTATGAATCTCGCGGCACTGTCGCTGAATATCGTGCAGATATGTCACTACATCACCGCTCATAATCTCTTCCACGCTGGAGTAACTCAGTGTGGATCGCAGCCTGCCTGAGATACGCGTCAGCTTATCGCCGCGCGCCCCGCCACTTAGCCCTTGAACCACTTCCAACGCCTGCTGCATGGCATCAATAGAGAAGCGCAGAGAGTGCGGGAAGTCCGCATCCAGCAACAGGAACTCCAGAATCCAATCTGGTGACAAGTCCGCGGTGTACACCTTGCAATAGGCTTCAAACGCAGTTGCGCTTCGGAGCAGCCCCATCCATTCCAGATATTCATTCGAATCCGGAAGAGCATCCGTGTTTGCCCACAACTCTGGTTGATACGCCTCCAGCAACATGGCCGTCGCAGACGCGCGTTCCATGAATCGGCCTACCTGGATAAACTGCCACCCTTCCCCATGGCTCATGGTGGAATCAGTCACACCCTGAAACTGGTGAACGCCTTCCATCACCTGACCGAGAAATTCTGTAGGCCCTTCGTTCTGCTGCAGCGTTGAATCAGCATGCGTATCGCTCTGCATCTCAGGCCGTGTCACCTGCAGATACAGTGAGTTCAGTCGCTGCCACATCTCCGTGGAAATCTGCTCACGTACATGCCGCGCATTTTCGCGGGCGCCAATAATGCATCCCAGCACGCTGGAACTGTTGGAAGCATCGAAGGTGAGCCTGCGCGCCAGGGCGATCGCGTCGCCTTCAAACTGCACATCGCGCGGCGCACCCAGCGCCTGCAGCACACGCTGCCACCGTCGATCGGCGACGTTGGTTGGTTCGTCCAACATCAGGTTGAGGTTCACGTCTAACAGACGCGTGGTGTGCTCCGCTCGCTCCAGGTAGCGGCTCATCCAGTAAAGGCTGTCGGCAACTCGTGAAAGCATTTTGGGAACAACTCCTGTGGAGAGTGGAGTCTAGAGTAACAACACCTGACCGAATCACCAGCATTTTCGTCCGCTAATGGACACTTTATCCATTTATGGACACGCCCGGTTCTCTGCCTCATCCGTAAGACCTATGAAACCAGCGTTTTAATTTTGCTGCGAAATGGCGCATGGCATGCGTATTCAGTACGTAACCATGGACATCGCAAGGCCAGATCTAAAGCGCACAAAAGCTCGCCGCCGGGTGGTAATAGGCATCGTTGCGGCAATTGCCGTTGCTGTCACTGTTTACTTCGTCTCTCGCCTGAAGCCCGGAGCGCCTGAGGTGGACCGTGCGTCTATCTGGACGGATACCGTGAAGAACGGCCCTCTGCTCAGGCAGGTGCGCGGACCGGGAACGCTGACGCCCCGCGAAGACAAGCTGCGACTGATTCCGTCGCAAACAGAGGCCACCGTGGTCCGCATCCTGGTACTGCCGGGTGCGCATGTGTCGCAGGACACGCCGCTGATGGAGCTGGTGGATCCCCAGGTTTCGCAGGAATTGCTGGACGCACAGCTACAGCTGAAGGCCGCGGAAGCCGACCTGGTGAACACCAAGGCCAAGCTACAGAGCGACCTGATGACGCAGCGCGCCGCGGCCGCCACCGTGACCCAGGACGAAAAGCAGGCCAAGCTGCAGGCTGAAACAGATAAACATCTTTACGACCTTGGAGTAATCAGCGGCCTGACCTACTCCGCCTCCAAGGGCAAGGCTGAAGAGCTGAACACGCGCAACGGCATTGAAGGCCAACGACTGACGCTGAATGAGCGTGCGATCCAGACGCAGCTTGCTGTCCAGCAGACGAAGGTGGACCAGGCTCGTGCGCTGCTGGACCTCAAACAGAAACAGCAGGCAGCACTTACGGTTCGCGCTGGCATTAATGGTGTTCTGGTCGACCTGCCCCACCAGGTGGGCGAGCACATCGACGTGGGCACCACATTGGCCAAGGTAGTCCAGCCAGACCAATTGAAAGCCAGCCTGAAGATTCCAGAGACACAGGCCCGCGACATTTCGATTGGTCAGCCTGCGGAAGTGGACACGCATAACGGCGTGATCGAAGGCAAGGTGATGCGTATTGATCCTGCCGTTGTGAACGGCACCGTCACCGTGGATGTGGAGCTGGCAGGCGATCTACCGCAGGGCGCTCGGCCTGACCTGAGCGTGGACGGCACCATCAACCTGGAGAACATGGGTAGCGTTCTGCAGATTGGCCGACCGGCCAACGGCGCAGAAAACAGCACAATCAGCCTCTTCAAATTGAACTCCGACGGCAAAACAGCCGTAAGAGTCCCTGTACAGGTAGGACGGGGCTCGGTAAACAACCTTCGGGTTCTGAACGGACTGCAGGCTGGCGACACCGTCATCCTGTCAGACATGTCCAAATACGACAACACAGACCGCATTCGCCTGGAATAAGGAGAAGAAACGCATGTCAAGCACGCAACCCGTCATCCACATTGATGGACTCACAAAGGTCTTCTACACCGATGAAGTGGAGACGCATGCGCTCAGCGGCGTCCAGCTTGAGATTGGCCGCGGCGAATACGTGGCCATGAGCGGCCCTTCCGGCTGCGGCAAATCTACCCTGCTGTCCATCGTCGGACTGCTGGATACAGCCTCTGCCGGCAGCTACCAGCTCAATGGTCGTGAAGTTGCCGGACTGGATTTTGCCGAGCGTTCGCGCATCCGCAACCAGGAGATCGGCTTCATCTTCCAGAGCTTCAACCTGATCGGCGACCTGACCGTTGCAGAGAACGTGGAACTGCCGCTCACCTATCGCGCTGGCATGTCTTCCACGGAACGCAAGCGTCGCGCACAGGAAGCGTTGGAGCGCGTGAACATGGCGCACCGTATGCGGCATTATCCTGCACAGCTCTCCGGTGGTCAGCAGCAGCGTGTGGCTGTAGCGCGTGCACTGGCGGGTTCGCCGAGCATCCTACTGGCGGACGAACCGACCGGAAACCTTGATTCTAAGAATGGCGAAGCGGTGATGACGCTGCTGAAGGAGCTGCACTCCGACGGCGCGACCATCTGCATGGTGACGCACGATCCGCGCTTTGCCGCGCATGCGGAACGTCAGATTCATCTCTTTGACGGACGCGTGGTCAGCGAAGGCGAATTGAACGCACTGCTCAGCGAAGCCGCACTGGCATAAACCACCGCGGATATAGTTCGGCGACAGTTGCCCAGAAGGGACGACAACAATGATGCTCGGCCAAAATTTCCAGTACGCATTTCGGCAATTGCGGCGCAGCCCCGTGTTTACGGCAACTGCGCTGCTCACGCTGGCACTTGGCATCGGTGTCACCACGGCCATGTACAGCGTGGTGCGATCGCTGCTGCTGGAACCGCTGCCATATGCGCAGCCGGATCGTTTGGTCGCCATCGCTTTTCAATTCCCTAAGGAAAAACCCTCCACATCACAGGTGGGCTCTGTCGCTGATTTCCTGGTTGAACACGCGCACTCCTTCTCCTCCTTTGGCATTGCGGATGGTGGCACGACCGCAGTGAATCTTGCACCGTCTGCCACTGGCGGTGGCCGCCCTTATCAAGTGCAGCAACTGCGTGTGTCGCGTGACTTCCTCCCCACCCTGGGTCTGCATCCTGCGTTGGGCCGCTTCTTCACCGCGGATGAAGATCGCAGTGGCGGTCCTCGCGCAGCACTGATGAGCTATCGCCTTTGGCAGACTGCTTTTCAGGGTGACCCAACCATTGTGGGTCGCACCGTGCGCATCAACGGTGACGACGTTCCCGTCGTAGGCGTTCTTCCGGAAGGCGTACTCGGTGATCTCTATGGAGGGAATGCGCAATCAGCTGCGGCAGGGATCTGGCAGCCGCTTCAACTCGGTTCGAAAGATCCGGGTTACGACGGCGACAACTACCAGATGATCGCGCGCCTACGCGAAAGCGTAACCATTCCGCAAGCACAGGCAGAGATGCAGGCGCTGCAGCAAGCCTTTGCGCAGCAGCATGCCTGGTTCTATCAGTGGAAAGCGCCTAACGGCACGCTGAATGAGTTTCATGTGTGGCCGCTGCAGACAGCATTGGTCGGTGACGTTCGCGGCAGCCTCATCGTTCTGATGGATGCGGTCGCAGCAGTGCTGCTGGTGGCGTGTCTCAATCTCGCTGGTCTTACGGTTGCACGCAGCATCGCACGTTCACGCGAACTCGCGATGCGCACCGCACTGGGAGCAAGCCGTTCTGATCTGCTGCGCCTCATGCTCTCAGAGAGCATTCTGCTCGCCATCGGGGGCGCCCTGCTTGGCCTCATGGTGGCACGCACAGCAGCTATCGCATTCGTTGCGTATGCGCCCATCTCGCTTCCCCACTTCCATGCCTCTTCCAATCTCTGGATGATGGCGTTGGTGGAATGCGCTCTGGCTGCATGCGCCACGATTTGCTTCGGTCTGCTACCTGCCTTATTAGTGCTGCGTCGCGGCGTGAATGACAACCTGCGCGACGCAGGCTCGCAAGGTCAATCCGTTGGCTACGGCCGCACAGGCAGAGTGTTGGTCGTGGCACAGGTGGCTCTGGCATTCACCCTGCTGTCCGCAGCATCGCTCACGCTGCATGCCTTCCTCAGCATGCGTTCTATCGCTCCCGGCTTTGATACGCAACAGATATCGATTGCCCAGGTGACGTTGAAAGGTGAGGCATACGCCAACGCGCAACACACCGTGCAGTTGGTTCAAAGCGTATTGCAGGACCTTCAACAGCAGCCTGGAGTAAGACAAGTTGGCGCTGTGAATGGCCTTCCTTTGGATCGTGGGCTGAATCTGAGTGGTGCTCCTGCGGACCACAAAGACCAACGGCGAGTCGTTAATGCACGCTTCGTAACCCCGCACTACATGCAAGCGTTGGGAATCGCTCTGCTGCAGGGGCGCGATGTTACCGATGCAGACCGCTCCAACACA
Source organism: Terriglobus roseus (assembly GCF_900102185.1). Lineage (NCBI taxonomy): Bacteria > Pseudomonadati > Acidobacteriota > Terriglobia > Terriglobales > Acidobacteriaceae > Terriglobus > Terriglobus roseus. The sequence goes on from NZ_LT629690.1 coordinate 3,414,151, forward strand.
CCACACATCGCCATTGCCAGTGAGACCGCGGTGAAGAAATGGTGGCCCAACCAATCCGCACTTGGCCAGCGCATCACGATCGGTTCTGCAGGCGAATTTGAAATCGTAGGCGTCGCACAGGATACGCACGAGCGTTCGTTGATGGATCGTCCCGGTGTTCTCTTCTATATCCCGCTGACGCAGATCGACGACAAGTTCATGACCATGATCAACGGTTGGTTCCCGACGACCTTCGTCATTCGTCAGGCTGGCGGCGTGGATCTATCAGCCGCCGTTGCGCATGCAATTCAACAGGCTGATCCGGAACTTCCCGTCGCAAAGTTTGAACGCATGCAAACCGTGGTGGATGAAACAGTAGCCGCGCCACGTTTCTTCTCATGGATGTCCAGCGCCTTCGCCTCATTCACACTTCTACTCACTTCCATTGGTGTCTTCGGATTGCTGAGCTATCAAGTGGTGCAACGCACGCGAGAAATCGGCGTCCGCATGGCGCTGGGAGCCAGCCGCAGCCGAGTGCTGACGCATGTATTGTGGCAGGGCATGGGCCTTACGGCCATCGGGCTTTGCATTGGCATGCTGGCCTCCGCATATATGCCGCGACTGATTGACCGCATTCTGTCAGACTTTATCTTCACACCCGATGGCAGCCTGCACATGCCGCTTTTGCAACAAGTGAATGCAGCCGCCACCGCACTGATGCTGATGCTTTTGATTGCGGCAATTGCCAGCGCTCTTCCCGCGCGCCGCGCCGCTTCCATTGATCCCATGCGCGCGCTTCGCAGCGAATAACGCAGAAAGGAAGGCCCAGGATGAACGAGCTTTTTCAGAACATTCGTTACGCATGGCGTAGCCTGCGCAACGCTCCGCTCTTCACCATGACGGTGATCCTTACGCTCGCTGTGGGTGTCGGCCTGAACACAGCCATCTTCACCATGGTCGATTCTGTTCTGCTACGACCGCTGGGTTATCACGATGCCAATCGCATCGTTGCACTCGGCACTCTCAAGCTACAGAGCGGCCACCTGAATCCGCGCATCGGTGGCGCAGACTACAGAGACCTGCAGCAGGTACAAGGACTGGAATCCGTCTCCTACTACTACCTCTACGGCAAGTCCGGCATCTCCGTCGCAGGACAGGCATACTATCTACCCATTGGCGGAGTTAGCCCAACCTTTCCCAAGGTGATGGGCGTTGTTCCGGTCGCCGGAACTACATTCCGCGAAGATGACGACGCAGCAGACAAAGCCATGGTCAGCGAATCCTTCGCGCTCGATCACTTCGGCTCTGCGCAGAATGCTCTCGGTCAAACAATCAAGGCCGCTCGCGCCTACACCATTGTCGGTGTACTCCCTGCAGGATTCAGTTTTCCTCGTCAAAGTGAAGTCTGGCTGGAAGAGCTCATCCAACCTGAAGTGCAGAACCGCACTGCCTACAACCAGTGGGCTGTCGGCAAGCGTCGTGAGGGCGTCTCACAAAAGCAACTTGATGCGGAACTAGATGGACTCTCGCATCGCCTGCAACTGACGTATCCCGAAGAGAAAACAAACGCACTCGTTGCGCGCTCTCTGCAAGAATCCATCGTCGGCAACCTGCGTCCCACGCTGCGCTTGCTCATGGGTTCAGTCGGCATAGTGCTGCTCATCGTCTGCGCAAACGTGACACATCTTCAACTGGTCCGCTCCACGCGTATGCGCCGCGCTATCAGCGTGCGTGCTGCGCTCGGTGCCACACGCAAAGACCTCCTCATCCGCGCCATGACGGAGTCGCTGTTGCTTGCCATTGCCGGTGGTGTTGGCGCACTCGCTGTGGCTGCATTCGGCCTGCGTGCACTTACACACATGGCTCCGCCGGACACACCGCGCCTCGCGGACATCCATCTCAATCGCGATGTCTTTCTCTTCTCGCTCGCAGTCAGCGTAGTGCTGATGCTGCTGACGTCCATCCTGCCCGTGTGGCGCTCATGGCGACTTGATCCTGCCACCGTTCTGCGTGCTGACTCTGAACGCACCAGCGAAAGCCGCCGCTCTGTACGCCTGCGTGACGGGCTCATCGTTGCGGAAGTCGCCTTCACGCTCGCGCTTTCCGTCACTGCAGTCACACTCACGCGCCAACTCATGCAGGATGCGCAACAGGAACTCGGTTTCCAACCGCAACACCTGCTCATGGTGGACACCCACCAGGTTTCCAACGATGCTTACCCCGGCCTTAGCAGTGAAGGCCAGGAAACGCCCCAGCTACTTGCAGAACGCCAGGCATGGCGTCTTCGTCGCATGGCACGTCTTGATGCTCTTCTGACATCCGTTCGCAAAACACCCGGTGTGGAAGCCGCTGCCGCTATTGACGGCGCGCCCATGGGAGCAGGCAGTCCGGATGTGGGCTACGCCATCCGCGGACGCACCGTCTTCGCACCCGGCGTAACGTTGCCTTATGCAGACGTGCACACCGTCACTCCAGAGATCTTCGCCACAATGGGCGTTCCCATCCTGCGTGGGCGCAACCTCACTGACGCAGATAACTTCGGTGCAGCGAAGGTTCTCGTAATTAACCAGGCGCTCGCTGATGAACAGTTTCCCCACGCCGACCCCATTGGCCAGCAGATCATGTGTGGCCTCGATAGCAAGGGCGAGTGGTGGACCATCGTTGGTGTTGTCGGCAATGTGCGTCATGACAATCCCGGAACACCTGCAGGCACCGCGTTCTACATCCCATTGGCACAACATCCTGCACGCGCTTCTGACATTCAGCTCATCGCTCGCACCAAGATCGATCCCGCGATCATGACCAGGCAACTGAGCACCTCCATTCAGAACAACTTTCCAGATGTTGCCGCAACTGCATCCACGCTGAAAGAAAACATCGGCGAAAGCCAGCGCACCGATCGTTTCCGCAGCACGCTGCTCGCGTCCTTCGCAGCAGTTAGCCTGTTGTTAGCGGCTGTTGGAATGTATGGCGTCACGGCCTACTCCGTTGCACAGCGACGCTTTGAATTTGCTCTGCGATTCGCACTCGGAGCACAACGCGAACAGCTTGCAGGAATGGTGCTGCTTCATGCCGCGGCTGTCGCAGCGCTCGGCATCCTCACTGGTGTGATTGGCAGCATCGCTTTGATGCGCGTGGTCAGCGCAAACGTGGGCAAGCTACCGAATGCTGATGCTTCATCCTTTGTCATCGCAGCAGCACTGGTCTTTGTTCTGGCCATTGCAGCAACCGTCATACCAAGCCAACGCGCTGCATCCACGGAGCTGATGCAGGCTTTACGCGCGGAATAGCACACAGTATTTACGAAGTATCGAGTAAACCGATGATTGAACTGAAGAACATTGAACGAAGCTACAAACACGCCGTTGGCGAGACATGGGTTCTGCGTCGCATCAACATCACCGTGCGTCCCGGCGAATTCATCACGCTGATGGGCCCCAGCGGCGCTGGCAAATCCACACTGCTGAATGTGCTGGCAATGCTTGACGATGGATGGCGCGGCGAATACTGGCTGGACCATGAACCGATTCACGTCATGAATCGCAAGCAGCGCTCAGAAGTTGCTCGCCGCAAGATCGGCATGGTTTTCCAGAGCTTCCATCTGCTGGATGACCTCACCGTTGCGGAAAATATCGAGCTTCCTCTCAGCTACAAAAACATGCCGCGCAGCGAACGTCAGGCACTCGTAGCCGACACACTTGATCGCTTTCAAATCGTCGGCAAAAAGGATCTGTATCCTTCGCAGCTATCCGGTGGTCAGCAACAGATTGTGGGTGTTGCGCGTGCTGTTATTCACAAGCCCGAACTTCTGCTTGCCGATGAGCCCACGGGCAATCTGCATTCCGCACAGGCGGCAGAAGTTATGCAGCTCTTCACCGAACTGAACCGTGCAGGCACCACTATCGTCCAGGTAAGTCACTCCATTGAAAATGCGCGCTTCGGTTCACGCATCATCGAACTGCGCGACGGCTGGATGACACCGGAAAACGAAACGCCCGCATGACACTCTTCTCTTCCCCAACGGAACAACCGCAATCTACGAAGGATCGACTGATGGCATCTGCAAAACACGACCGATATCGCGAGCTTCTCCACACGGCATGCATTGGAACAATGGCGCTCGCGTTCTCTGCTGTGCACCTGCATGCGCAGGACGCCGCTGCTCCGCTGCCGCAGAATCCAGCACCCACAACGACTCAATTGAAAGGCACTGCAACCGCGCTACCCGCGCCGCTGCCGGTCACCGTGCCGCACTCGTGGAATCCCTTCCGCGCGTATATGCCCAGTTCCGTAACCCCGGCCAGCATTGCGAATTCGCCACGCCTCGAAACGCTTACGCACGACGGCAAGATTGAACTGCATCTTCGCGACGCCATCGAACTCGCGCTGGAAAACAATCTTGACCTTGCAATTGCGCGATACAACCTGCCCATCGCCGAAGCCGACGTAATGCGTACACGCGCTGGCGGATCAACCCGCGGTGTGAATACGGGCATCGTTTCAAACACGCCCAGCGGCGGCTCCGCAGGATCCGGAAACTCTGGCGGCGGTGGCGCAGGTGGTACCAGTGCAGGCGCGGGCGGTGCGGGTGCGGGTGCGTCCGGTCTCGTGCAATCCACACTCGGTACAGGTACGACTGTTTCGTCGTATGACCCCTTGTTTGTGGGCGATTTCAACGTACATCACTATGCCGAGCCACTCTCAAACCTGCTGCTCAATGGCGTCCCCATCCTGCAATCCAATACTGTCGCGGGCGACATGAGTGTGCAGCAAGCCTTCGCCACCGGCACCAGCGTGAAGCTAAGCTTCTCGGGCGATCGCGTAGCCACGAACAGTAAGGGAAACTTCCTGAACCCGCAACTCGACAGCTATGTCCGCATACTTGTTCAGCAACAACTGCTTGCAGGTTTCGGCCTTGGACCGAACCTTCGCTATCTGCGCATCGCAAAAAACAATCAGAAGATTTCTGACGCTGCGTTCCGTCTGCAGATCATCGCTACCGTATCGCAGATTGAAAACATGTATTGGGATCTTGTTAGCGCATGGCAGGATGAACGTGTGAAACAGGAGTCGCTCGACTTCGCACAGAAGACTCTTGAAACCGGACGCCAGCAACTCGCACTGCAAGCCATCCCCGCGATGGATGTGCTGAAGGATGAAGCAGAAGTCGCCAAGCGCGAACAAGACCTGAGCATTGCCAAATCCACGCTCGAGTTTCAATCGCTCCTGCTGAAGAACGCGCTCACACGCAATCTCGATGACCCGACGCTGGAAGCCATGCCTGTGGTTCCCATGGATGTATCGCGTCCGCTGCAAGCTATGCCCACTGGCGATGAACTTGTCACACGCGCACTTGCCTCACGATTGGAGATGGAAGAGCAGCAGCTTGACCTCACCAATCGTCAGATCAGCCGCAAGGCAGCTAACAACGCATTGCTACCCACCGTTGCACTCACTGGATACTGGGCCGGCACAGGTCTTGCCGGTGTGAACAACCCGCTTGCAGGTGTCACCTCCACCGTCCCCTCTGACTACGGCGGCGCACTGCGCAATGCTTTCAACAGCAGCGCACCCGATTACTACGTTGGCGTCAACGTCAACATTCCCATCCGCAACCGCGTCAACAAGAGCGATCAGTATCGTTCCGAACTGGAATATCGCCAGGCTGAACTTCTGCTGCAGCAGTTGAAGAAGCAGATCCGCATCGAGGTCCGCAACGCTGAGTACGCTCTGCGACAGGCAGAAGCTCGCGTCGTCTCCGCAGATAAGGCCCGCGACCTGGCGCGCCGCACCTTTGACATCATGCAGCAGGAGCAAAGCTTCGGTGCAGGTAGCGCCGTACAGACCCTCGCGGCACGCAACGACCTTACGACAGCCGAATCCGCCTATTTCGCAGCCGTGGATGCACGCGAAAAAGCGCGCGTCGAATTAGAGCGAGCCGGTGGTATGACGTTGGAAAACAATGGCATATCGATAGAATCAGCTAAGCAGGGTCAAGCGCAGCTTTCTGCGACGGCAACTCCGCAAGCGCAAACGCCCTAGCGCATCAGGAAACACCTTTTGGACACCGCATCAAACTCGTCGCACCACGCTGCTGCCCTCGCAACGCAGCAGCGTCCCTGCCGTCTGTTGCTGGCGGATGACCAGCCTCACATTCTGGACGCGCTGGAGCTTCTTCTGGAGCCGGAAGGATACATTCTGGAGCGAGCAGGCACACCTGCGCTCTTAATGTCCGCTCTATCCAGCGAAGACTTCGACGGCATCCTGATGGACCTGAACTACACCCGCGACACCACCAGCGGCGAAGAAGGTCTTGCGCTCATCGAACGCATTCGCGGACACCATGCACATCTCCCCATCATCGTGATGACGGCGTGGGGCAACATCGACCTTGCCGTGAAAGCCATGCATAGTGGAGCAAGCGACTTCATTCAAAAGCCGTGGGACAACACCCGACTACTGACGGTTCTACGCACACAGCTTGAGCTGTACCGCATGCAACGCTCCGCCGCCCTGCTGGAAGCAGAAAACAAGATGCTTCATGCAGAAGGCGCACCAGTCATGATTGCGACTGCGCCTTCCATGCAGCGCGTGGTGGAACTGATCTCGCGCGTCGGCCCATCAGACGCGAACGTTCTCATCACTGGCGAACATGGCAGCGGCAAAGAAGTCGTTGCGCAAGCGCTGCATCGCATATCGCTTCGCTCGCAACGCACGATGGTTGCCGTCAACACAGGCGCTCTCTCGGAAGGCACGTTTGAGAGCGAACTCTTCGGCCACGTCAAGGGCGCCTTTACTGACGCACGTTCAGAACGTGTTGGTCGATTCGAACTCGCACATAGCTCCACGCTCTTTCTGGACGAAATCGCGAACGTCCCACTGCGCCAGCAAGCCAAGCTACTGCGTGTGCTTGAGACAGGAGAGTTTGAACGCCTGGGTTCATCCCGCACCCAAAAAGCAGACGTTCGCGTGCTCTCCGCGACCAATGCCGATCTGCGTTCCGCCGCAGCAGCAGGCACCTTTCGCCCCGATCTTCTCTTCCGTTTGAATACAGTGGAGATCGCTCTGCCTCCATTGCGCGAACGCCGTGAAGACATTCCTTTGCTGGCAGCGCATTTCCTTTCACGCTATGCCGCGCAGTATCGCCGCCCCGTGCACGGCTTTGAACCCGCAGCACTGGAACGCATGTTGCACTACGCGTGGCCCGGCAACGTCCGCGAGCTGGATCACACACTCGAACGAGCAGTCCTGATGGCGCGCTCTGAATACATCTCGCTCTCTGACCTTGCCCTTCAAACAGACGGCCCTGCGACTCCAAACTCTTTGGATGAGATGGATCTTGAGGCAGTGGAAGCGCACCTTGTACGCAAAGCGCTCAACCGTTATCAGGGCAATGTAAGTGCCGCAGCAGAGGCACTGGGATTAAGTCGTGGCGCTTTGTATCGCCGCATGGAAAAATATGGCCTTTAGCTGCAGCACGCAAGTTGCGCTGCACGCTGGAGTGACTCCATGAAGGAAGAAGAACGTTCCGAAGTCTTTCTGGACTCCGCGCCATGGAAGCCCGGGCAGCACGGCACAGAATCCACGCGCAGCGTGAGCTACGAGTTGCGCATGCGCCTGTGGCTTGCCGCGATCGGCGCAATTCTTCTGCTACTCTGCGGCACGTTGTTCCACACGTGGGGCATTGATAACTTCACCATCTTCGTCGCGCTTCTCACTCTCGGCATCCTCTGGCTTTTTCTCGCAGAGCGTGCGCTTCACCGCATTGTCACGCCCCTGCAAACACTCACGAATGTCATCGCAGCCATTCGTAGTGAGGACTTTTCGTTTCGCGTGCGTGGAGCGCGTCGCGGCGATGCAGCAGGCGACCTCGCCAAGGAAATCAACCTGCTCTCTGAGTCGCTACAGGCGCAGAAACGTGACGCCACCGAAGCGCGAGCATTAGTCGATCGCGTTCTCTCCACCATGGACGCGCCAGTACTTGCGTTTGCAGAGGATGGCGCATTGGCCATGGTCAATCGCGCAGCCCGCACTGCACTCGGGTTACAACTCACAGACATAGGCTGTGCCGCAGAAGAACTCCATGTCGAATCACTGCTTGAATTAGAAGACAGCACCTTGATGCCGCAACCGCCTCGCGGTCTCTCCGGGCGATGGATGCTGCGACGCAGCGCCTTCCGCTTACAGGGCCGCAGACATTTGCTTGTGATGTTGACGGAGATCGGTTCAGCACTCCGCGAAGAAGAACGCCAGGCATGGCAACGTCTTATTCGCGTGCTAGGCCACGAGATCAACAACTCTCTTGCTCCAATCAAGTCCATCGCAGGAACACTGCAACTGCGTCTCACCCCTGAAACAGATTCTGAAAACAACACATCGCGCGATGCACAATTGCGAAAAGGTTTGGCCATTATCGAGGCTCGCGCTGACTCGCTGAATCGATTCCTTCAGGGCTATCGCAAACTATCCGCACTGCCCACGTTACAGCGTCAGCCCATCGCCGTCCTTGCATTCATGCAACAAGTCACAGCGCTGGATCATGGCGTTCCTGTGACCATAACTGAATCCGAAGACCGCGTTGCATTGATCGATCCGGTGCTGATGGAACAGGCAATGATTAACCTGCTCAAGAATGCAGCAGAAGCCACACTGGAGCGTTCAACACACGAAGGCAGCGCCGCTCGCCCGATCGAAGTCATGTGGCGAGTCGCTGGCGATGACCTCGTTATTGAAATCCGAGACTACGGTCTGGGCGTGCTCAACGAGTCGAATCTGTTTGTGCCCTTCTACACCACCAAGCCGGAAGGCAGCGGCATTGGCCTGTTGCTAACGCAACACGTGGTGGAAGCGCATAGCGGCACCATCCAGCTCGCAAATCATCCCTCTGGAGTGGGCTGCATCGTCAGCATTACCGTTCCGGCGTGACTTCGTTCGACACGCGAAGTAATTGCCACAGCCACCCCCTTCCGGCTATCCTTCAGGGCGAACCTACCTTCACCTGAACCTCCGGAGCAGATCCGATGCGACGCTTGATCGCGGCACTTGTTTTCACAACCGTCCTCTCTGCGAAAGCCCAGCAACCGGCTTATCAGAACCCCTCTCTCTCGCCCGAGCAGCGCGCCGCAGACCTGATGGGCCGCATGACGTTGGAGGAGAAGGCTGCGCAGATGGTCAACGGTGCCGCTGCAATCCCTCGGCTCAACGTCCCTGCATACGACTACTGGAATGAAGCGTTGCACGGTGTCGCACGCTCCGGTTACGCGACCATGTTTCCGCAAGCCATCGGCATGGCCGCCACATGGGACGCGCCGCTGCTGAAGAACATCGGCGACGTTATCTCCACCGAAGCGCGCGCCAAGAACAACGAAGCTCTGCGTCGCAACAATCACGACATTTACTTCGGCCTCACGTTCTGGTCACCGAACATCAACATCTTTCGCGATCCCCGCTGGGGACGCGGCCAGGAGACATACGGCGAAGACCCGCACCTGACCGCGCAGCTCGGCGTGAACTTCGTCGAGGGTCTGCAGGGCACCAATCCCAAGTACTACAAGGTGATCGCAACACCGAAGCACTTTGCCGTGCACTCCGGCCCGGAGGAGAGCCGCCACCGCTTTGACGTGCAGCCCTCGCCGCATGATCTGTGGGACACCTATCTGCCGCAGTTCCGTGCAGCCATTGTGGATGCCAAGGCTGACTCCATCATGTGCGCCTACAACCGCATCGACGGCGAGCCAGCATGCGGCAGCAAGATGCTCCTCGTAGAAATCCTTCGCAAGGACTGGAAGTTCCAGGGTTTCGTCACCTCCGACTGCGGCGCCATTGACGATTTCTATCGCAGCTACGGCCACAAGACCGATCCCGACGCGGAACACGCAGACAAGACCGCCCTGCTTGCAGGTACCGATACCAACTGCGGTGGAACGTACAAGAAACTGGACGCCGCAGTGAAGGCTGGACTCATCAAGGAGTCGGACATCGACGTAAGTCTGCGCCGACTCTTCGAAGCACGCATCCGCCTCGGACTCTTTGATCCGCCATCGATGGTTCCCTACGCGCAGATTCCCTTCAGCGCCGTGAACTCGCCTGCGAATGAAGCTGTAGCAAAACGCGCTGCAGAAGAGTCGATGGTGCTGCTGAAGAACGATGGCATTCTTCCCCTGCGCGCCGGCAAGTACAAGACGGTCGCCGTCATTGGTCCCAACGGTGCCGCTCTGTCGTCACTGGAAGGCAACTACAACGGTCAGCCACATGATCCGGTAATGCCCGTCGACGCGTTGCGCACCTCTTTGAGCGGCAGCCGCGTGCTGTATGCGCCCGGTGCGCCGTATGTCGCGGGCTTCGCAATGCCGGTCTCGCGCACCATGCTCCACCCCGCCAAAGGCTCGCAGGAACATGGACTGAAGGCCGAATACTTCACCTCGGCCAGCTTCAGCGGCTCGCCCGTTATCACACGTGTTGATCCCGAATTGAACTTTGACTGGTCCGGCGTCAGTCCGCTGCGCACCGCTCCGAATGGTCCGTTCGCCGTGCGGTGGAGCGGCACCATCAGCGCACCGGCCGCTGGCACGTATGAGTTCCTGGTGAAGACGGGTCGTTGCCGCGGCTGCGGACCGGCACAGGGATACACCGTCACAGTGGATGGCAAGCAGGTCACCGAACTGAAGCGGCAGGCGCCCGTCGCTCCCGGTGGTCGCATCAACGGCACCACTGGCCTTCCGGAAGTCGACCGCCCCAACCGTCCCGGCGCATTCCAGATCACCTTTGACGACGCCAAGCAGGAACACAGCATCACCATCGAGTTCTCGCGCGACTCTGCATCCGCCGGTTCAGGCATTCGCCTCGAGTGGTCACCCAAACCAGAGACGTTGCTTCCCGAAGCCATCGCCACTGCGAAGCAGGCGGATCTCGTAATCGCCATGTTGGGCCTGTCGCCTGACCTCGAAGGTGAAGAGATGCCGGTAAAGCTTCCGGGATTCGTAGGTGGCGACCGTTCTGACATCAACCTTCCCGCATCGCAGGACGAGCTACTGAAACAGATCGTCGCCACCGGCAAACCAACCATCGTCGTGCTGCTGAACGGTTCGGCACTCGCCGTGAACTTCGCGGATGAACACGCCAACGCCGTGCTGGAAGCCTGGTATCCCGGAGAAGCCGGTGCGCGCGCCATCGCCGACACGTTGACGGGCAAGAACAATCCCAGCGGCCGCTTGCCGGTGACGTTCTACAAGGCCGAAAGCGATCTACCCGCGTTCGACGACTACTCCATGAAGAACCGCACCTACCGTTACTTCACGGGAGCACCGCTGTATGGCTTCGGCTATGGCCTGAGCTACACGCGCTTCGCCTACTCCGGGCTGAAGCTGTCCACTGCGAAGCTGAAAGCAGGTGAGCCACTCACCGCTGAAGTAACAGTGAAGAACACCGGCAAAGTAGCCGGTGAAGAAGTAGCGCAGCTTTACCTTCTGCCACCTGCAGACGGTAACGGCGGACTCTCGCCGAAGCAGCAGCTCGAAGGCTTCCAGCGCGTTTCACTTAAGCCGGGTGAAGCGAAGAAAATCACCTTCACGCTTTCGCCACGACAGCTTTCTGAAGTGGATGCACAAGGCATACGCGCCGTTCAGCCGGGCAGCTACTCCATTGCCATTGGCGGAGGGCAGCCCAAAGACGCACGCGCCACAACAACCGCACAAACAGCGGCCTTCACCATCGACGGAACGCAAGAGCTACCGCATTAGTTATTCAGAAGCAGGGTGAGTCACGTTATCGACAACAATCACGTCGATAGGACCTTTCGCTGGCTGCAAGCGAAGGCCAAGCTGCTCACGAATCACGGCAAAGAGTGTTGGGTCATCCGATTCCGGTGACGGATCGGTGGCCCAGCGAATCTGAAGGTCATACCTTCCGGTAAGGCCCGTGTGGTCCTCAATGGTGCGGCCCGCCCGCTTCTGAATCGATTTCGCGAAGTCATTCATGGAGGCGTTGGTCACGCGCATATCAATGCGGCGGTCACCATTCATGCTCATGTTCATGGGAGTGCCGGGCTTCGTTTCCTTCAACGCCGGCCCCGTTTTACCGGGCTTGTCGAGCACGAGCCAGTAGACAGGACCTTCGCGCTGATCCCGGTGAAAACGGAAATCAAACTGATCCTGCAGCAGCGAGAGGATGAGCTGCTGAAACTGTTCCGGGTTAGTAATCTCCGCATGGTCGGCAATGGTGGCCTGCATGTCGAAGAGTTCGCTTTCCGTCCAGGCAGGCGCATTCACAATCGCCTTCGGATCAATGCCAAACGCCGAACGAATCAGCGTCTGCACCGACGTAGCCGTGGCAACAAAACGTCCTCCAATGATCTGCCGATTCGAAGGATCATCGCCAGTCAGTTTATGAGGGTGAACCGCTGCGACCTCAATACGAATGGGCTGCCTCTGCGCGTGCAGCGCCGGAACAGCAAGCGCAAGAACGAGCGCACAGGTGGAAAGTCGCATGGATTGGCCAACCTCCCTATTCGATACGCGAAATATTGAGCTGTGGTTCCGTGGATTGTTTGCCCTTGGAAACTTCTATGTCTTCCTGTGATCAAGCCGGGCGTATTCTTTCCGCGGGAGGGCAACATGGACGACAAGCTCACCTCAACGCTGCGGGATTTTGCAGCTGGACGAACGGACCTGATATTCAAGCTGATCGAAGCGGCTGCTGATCCGAATAGTGAGGATGAAAGCGGAGTCTCTCTTCTTCAGTGGTGCTCTTACTACGGAGATGTCAGCGCGATGCGATACCTGCTCTCCAAAGGTGCAAGCCTGACTTCTTTGGGCGAAAACTTTGACCTGAATGGAGCATGCTTCCATGGGCACTGGAGGTTATGTAAATTCCTCCTTGAGCAAGGAGCCGACCCGAATTTCATCGATATCCGAACCGGCGAGAGCCCCCTTCACAGCACATTGTGCACAACGGATCGCGTCCGGCACGACCGCGTGCTGGAGGTACTGCTCTACAGCGGCGCAAACCCGAATGTAGCCACGAAGAACGGTGTGGAGACAGAAGGTTTTATGCGCGATGCCAGAACAAAGGGCGAAACACCGTTGCATCGTGCCGCCGCCTTTGGATGCGAAGACACCATCGAGCTGCTCCTCAAACATGGCGCCAGAGTGGATGCTCGAGATGCGAACGGAGAGTCGCCACTGAGCTGGGCGAGCTGGTATCTTCGGCCCGATTCGATCTTGCGACTGCTCTGTTTCGATAAGTTCAGAGTGCGTCCCGACCGAAAATCCATGCGAGCGAACCTGGTGGGCTTTCCAACGGTTCCGTAATTTGCTCTTCATGTGCGATCGCGTATCGTGCAGTGAATAGTGTTTTTAGTTAGTGCTGGCCACGGAGCCACTCTTGCGACTCATACTCACCCTGCTTCTATGCATCAGCATGAGCTGCGCTGCACAAACCTTTGAGGCCGCCTCGCTGCGCCTGCTGCCAGAAGGTGCAAAGCCCGATTACACCCAGCTTGACGTCCTCGATGCCACGCACCCGGGCATCTGGAAAGCGCCTTCGCTCCTCACCATCGATCTCAACCTCTTCGAGATGATCGTCACCTCCTACTCCGTCTCCAACAGCGGCATGCATGACGCACTCATGTCACAACTCCCGCTGTGGGGAATGAAGCAGGAGTACCACCTCACCGCCCGCATCCCCGAAGGCACAACGCTCGCCGACCTGCGGCTCATGCTCCAGGCCCTCCTCAAAGAACGCTTCGCACTCGCCGCACATTGGGACAATCGCACCATGCCCGTCCTGCTCCTGCAGCAGGCCGGCACTTCAACCAACCTTGCACCCTTTAGAGGCACCTGCCAGCAACAGCCCGCGAACTGCATCAGTGACTTCCGCTGGAAAGACGGCATGGTCCACATGGCCTTCACCGGCCAAACCATGCCACAGATCGCCGACACTCTCAGCGGCCTCGGCCACTACATGGGTGGACAAAAGCGTGGTCCTATCGTCGACGACACCAACTTACCCGGCCAGTGGAACGCGACCATCGACTTTTCGCCGCTTATGGGTACCAACGAAACTCAGGGCGACACCTTCGCAACAGCTCTGAAAAAACAGATGGGCCTGATACTCAAGCCCTCCGAACGCCCAGTCCCGTCCCTCATCATCGATCACGTAGACCACGCCACCGCCGATTGATACACGGGAAGTCGCGCATTCACACGAACTGCGACGCCTATCCACCAACGCAGAAAAGCCCTGCCGAAGCAGGGCTTTTCACAAATTAGTGAGACTGCGCTTAAGCAGCCGGCTCGATGGAGACAAAGCGGCCGTGGTTGCCGCGATCGGAGAAGATCACGCGTCCGCCAACCTTGGCGAACAGGGTGTCATCCTTGCCGCGACCGACGTTCAGACCAGCCTTGAGCGGTGTGCCACGCTGACGCACGATGATGCTGCCACCCGTGACCAACTCGCCAGCGAAGGCCTTCACGCCCAGGCGCTGCGCGTTGGAGTCACGACCGTTGGAAGAGGAACCGCCACCTTTTTTATGTGCCATTGCTTTGCCTCGTTGCGGTTGCCATCGTCATTCAGCGACGTGGTCCGCGAATCTTCAGAAATATTGTGCCGCTGACGCGGCGAACTACCAAAATCGAACGCAGGGGTCGAGGGCTTACTTGCTCTCGGCCTTGAAGCTCTTGCCGTTCACCAGGATCTCGTTGATCTTTACTTCAACGAAGTTCTGGCGGTGGCCCTGCAGCTTCTTGTACTGCTTCTTACGCTTGTAGTGGAAGACCAGGATCTTGTCGCCGCGGCCTTCGCCAACAACGGAAGCCAGCACCTTGGCTCCACCCAGTTCCTGCTCAAACTTGCCTTCTTCGGCGCTGACAGCCAGGACGTCTGCGAACTCGATCGCGCCGTCGTTGTGTGCTGCCGTTTCAATCTTCAGGGTGTCGCCGGGGGCGACACGGTACTGCTTTCCACCGGTACGAATCACTGCGTACATCACAAACCTCCACGCCCGGCCGTGTTGCCGGTGCGCCTGAAACACCATGAGCTCAATATGAGAGGCGATGCGGAGTGATCTTTTCTACCAGATCCCACCACGACGCGGCCGGATGCCCCACAGCCATGCGCCAGATGCGCCAAACCTGACAAGAATATCGTGAATCAGGGGTGGGGTCAAGGGTGATTCCGACCAAGAATTCCCTCAAAAGCCAAAACCCAATTTGCATTAGCACTATAACGGCTCATGCCTTTGACAAATCAGGCTTTACCCGGATCGGCAGGCATCTGCGCTGGCAGCACAATGTGGAAGGTGGTGCCGCTCTGACCGGGCCTCGTACTGCTTTCCAGGGTCATGGTTCCACCGTGCCGCTGAACGATCTCCGCGCAGATCGAAAGGCCCAGCCCCGTACCCGCGGCTCCCTTGGTCGTAAAGAAGGGTTCCAGGATGCGCCGCTGGTCCTCGACCGAGATACCGCTCCCCGTATCGGACACCAGGATTTCGCCACCACCAGCAGCCGAGGGCGAGATCTTCAGACTCAGCCTTCCCCCATGCGCATGCATCGCATCGATGGCATTTCCGACCAGATTCGCCAGCACCTGCCTGATCTCTCCTGAGCGGCAGTAGATCGACGGCGTCATCGGATTCCAGTCACGTGCAACCGTGATGTGATGCTTCTCCAACCGATTCTGGAACACAGCCAGAGTGGACTCCATCAGTTCCACCAACGAGGTCTGCGCCGGGCCGGTGGGCTGACGGTAGAACTTCAAGGTGTGCGTGGTGATTTCGGCGATACGGCGAAGCTCGTCCTGAGCAGATTGCAGATACTTCCGCTCCTGCATGCCGATGGTTCCATTCTCCGCAAGATAGAGCAGGTTGGTCACAGCTTCGAGCGGATTATTGATCTCGTGCGCAATGGATGCGGCAATGCGTCCCGCCGCCCCCATGCGTTCGGCTGTGCGTTCTGCAGCAAGAGCCTGCCGTTGTGCCTCTGATGTGCTTTTAACCAGCCGCACCTTATCGCGATAGAAGACAACCAGCAGACACGCCATGAAGACCAGCGCATTCCCCACACCAACGCGCGCCAGCGACGCTCCCGAAAAATCATGCGACTGCTGGACCGATACAGCACCCGCCGGCAACATCATGGCCAACATGCCCGTGTAATGCATCCCGCAGATCGCAATGCCGATGACCAGCGAAGCCGCTACCTGGCGGCCCACGCTGAAAGTACCGCTGTGACGCAGCATGGCCATCGCGCCCAGCGAAGCAAACACCGCGATCACAAAAGACAGCGCAACACCGGGAAAGCTCCACGTAACCGGCTCTGAGAACCTCAGCGCATCCATGCCGATGTAGTGCATCGCGCAGATGCCCGCGCCCACCACAAACGATCCAATCACAATGCTGCGGGAACTAGTGCGATCGCTGACAGTCAGATAAATGGCCAGCCACGACGACAGGATCGCCACAACCACGCTGATCACCGTGGGGACGATTGAGTAATACAGAGGAAAGGGCGGCTGCCATGCCAACATACCCACAAAGTGCATGGACCAGATGCCAAGGCCCAAAGTAAGGCCGCTCACAAACGTCCAGACCGCCGGCTGCGGGCTGAAACGGGTGTGCTCCATGGATTCAAACGCCACAAACCCCGCAAGCGAGGCAATGGTGAATGAGAACAACACAGTCCAAAGGTCAAAAGTGCCAGGCACGAAACGTATGTTCCCTTGCAGACATTCAAAGAGTGGCGTTGCGTTTCACTACTGTAAGCGTAGAAGTGGCATGTTTCGCCACTGAAAAAGCGCGGGGACTGTGTACTCGCGATATGCTCAGAACCAATCCCATCCATTGCTGAGGTGCTTCCAAGACCGATGAAGGCTCGTTGCATTGCCGCATGCGTCTCCCTGGCTGTTGCCGTTTCGCCGTTTTCCGCGCTGGTGGCGCAGGTTTCGCCCACGCCTCCCCCCGTCCGTACGCAACACGCAATGGTCGTCAGCATTCACCATCTGGCAACGGACGCTGGCGTTGAAGTTCTCAAGCAGGGTGGTAACGCTGTGGATGCCGCCGTAGCCGTGGCGTTTGCGTTGGCTGTGGTGTATCCGGTAGCAGGCAATATCGGTGGCGGCGGCTTCATGCTCATCCGTCCCGGCCACAAACACGGCAGCAAAAAACTCGGCGACGGCAAGCCGCACTTCATCGACTATCGCGAAGAAGCTCCCGCAGCTGCTTTACGTGACATGTATCTCGATAAGGACGGCAACGTCATCAAGGGCATGAGCACCCACGGCTATCACGCCAGCGGCGTTCCCGGCACGGTTGCAGGCATGGCCTACGCTGAAGCGCACTTCGGCAAGCTCGGCCTCAAGGCCGTCATGCAGCCCGCCATTCGCCTTGCTCGCGACGGCTTCACCGCATCCAGCGTAGAACTCGCGCTGTGGCAGACCAAGGTCCTTATGGATAACCCGGAAGGCCACCGCATCTACCAGCGCGACGGCAACTTCTACCAGCCCGGCGAACTCATCAAGCTCACGGACCTTGCCGCCACGCTGGAACGCATCTCCAATAACCCTGACGACTTTTACAAAGGCAGCATCGCCGATGCGATTGCCGCAGACATGGCCGCACATAACGGCAACATCACCAAAGCTGACCTTGCCGCCTACAAGGTGAAGGATCGCGTCCCCCTCGAAGGCAAATATCACGGCTACAAGTTCATGACGGCGCCTCCGCCTTCGAGTGGCGGCATCGTGTTGCAGGAAGTCCTGAACATCCTCACCGGCTATGACCTGAAGAAGCTCGGCGCTGACCGTTCGCCGGGACAAGTGCACATCATCACCGAAGCCTACCGTCGCGCCTTCATGGACCGCGCAGACTACCTGGGCGATCCCGACTTCACCACCATGCCCCTCAAGCAAATGGCCGACATGAAGTACGCCAAGGCGTGGCGCAAGACCATCGACCCTGCAAAGCCCACAGCATCCAAAGACCTCATCCGTCCCGCAGGCTTCATGCCGGAGCCGCCGAAGCAGACCGACAAGCACGAGAGCACGCAGACCACTCACTTCAGCGTCGTCGATGCCGATGGAAACGCCGTCTCCAACACCTACACGCTCAACTTCTATTTCGGTTCCGGCGTCGTCATTAAGGACGCAGGCATTGTCATGAACGACGAGATGGACGACTTCACCAGCAAGGTCGGCGTGCCCAACGGATTTGGGCTAATTCAGGGACCGAATAACTCCATCGCACCGTATAAGCGGCCACTCTCCGCAATGACGCCAACAATCGTCACCAAAAGCGGCAAAGTGAGGTTGGTGCTTGGATCGCCCGGTGGACCAACGATCATCACCACCGTCGCCAACGACATGATTAGCGTGCTGGATAACGGTCTGAACATCCAGGAAGCAGCGGACGCTCCACGCTTCCACCATCAGTACCTGCCCGACGAACTTCAGGTAGAGAAGAAGTTCCCGGCCGCGGCAGCAGACGCCTTGAAGGCAAGCGGTTATGTCATCAAGCGTTCCGGTGAGTTCGACGAAAAGAATCCCGGCGTATGGGGCGATAGCGAGTTGATTGCCGTCGATCCGAAAACCGGCGAGCTACTCGGAGGCCACGACACACGCAAGCCATACGGCAAGGCGGACGGCTACTGATCCTCTATCAGCCAGAAAAAGGGTCGCGATAAATCATCGCGACCCTTTTCTCTTTGGCAACCAAAGGACCTTTAGCTCTTCGTCGACACCAACGCAAAGTGGCCACCCTGCGGATCGATTGCCTGCAGGACGCGCGATCCACCGGGAACATCCATAGGAGGTAGCGTGATCGTGCCGCCACCTGCTTCGATTTTCGGCACTGCCGCGTCCACATCTTCCACCTGGAAGTAGTACGTCCACCGCGCGGGCCCCATGCTGCCATCAGGAGGCAGAGTCATCATGGCACCGGTGTAACGGTCCGTGTCGATGCGGAAGGTCTGGTACAGGCCCATCTCCTTCATATCCATGGCAAAGTCTTTTTCCCAGCCGTAATGCTTGGAATAGAAGTCCCATGCTTTTTCCCAGTCTGTCGTCACGAGTTCGTGCCAGCCGACGTTGCCCACTTCATTCTGTGCCAGGCGAGGCGGCGCGTACTCCCGGGAAGGCTGAAACAGCATGTATTCCACGCCCTGCGGATCAGAAACGACGGCAAAACGACCGATGTTGGGAATGTCCTGCGGGGGACGATGTACCGTGCCGCCGTCACGTTTGACGGCTTCTGCTTCTGCATCGACATCCGGTGTGTAGATGTGAGCCTTCCACACGCTGGGATTGTCCATGCCAATGGATTTCCAGCTCATGATGCCGCCAACATCCTTGCCGCCTTTGCCGAAGAGGAGATATTTCATGCCGGGCATCTCGGCATCGCGCACGTCCCAGCCCACTACATCGCCATAAAATTTTGCAGCGGCATCCACGTCGCCGCTGGCCGTCAATTCATACCAGACGAATCCTGCCTTGCCTGCCATTTTCCGCTCCCTCATTTCACCGCATGTGTACGGTGTCCACATTCAACCACCGGATGCGTCTTTTGTCCATGCGATTTGATGAAACTTCGATTTAGAATTGGTTTCAGCAATCATGTCGAAAACTGAATCGAAGTCGCGACGAAGCCCCGCAAAACGAGCAGCAAAAAGCAGGGTGCGCGACACGTTTCGCCACGGCGATCTTCGTCGTGCGCTGCTCGACGCCGCCCTTGAAATGGCCCGTCAGGGTGGCCCGCAGGCAATTGTTCTTCGCGAAGCCACGCGACAAGCAGGCGTGGTGCCGAATGCAGCATACCGCCACTTCGCAAACCAGAACGACTTACTGGCCGCAGTTCGTTCCGAGTGCATTGCAAAATTAGCCGTAGCCATTGAAGCAGAGATGAATACCCTTCGCCCGGGTAAAGATCCCGCGAGCTACGCGCGGCGCAGTCTACGGGCCGTGGGCACGGGCTATCTGACTTTCGCGTTAAGCGAACCTGGCCTGTTCAAAACGGCCTTCAGCGTTCCCGCTCCCGTCTTCGAGACACCAAATCCTGCAAATGCAGGCGCCACCGGATTGAACCCGTTTCAGTTGTTAACCCTGGCCCTCGATCGCATGTTATCCGCAGGCATTCTGAAGCCCAAAGACAGACCGGGCGCGGAGTTCCTCGCGTGGTCCACGGTGCACGGCATGGCACTGCTAATGCTGGAAGGCCCCCTGCGCGGCATCGACGCAGCCACCGCACAGATGTTCGGAAAACGCCTGCTGGACATGGTGGAAAAGGGTCTGGGCGCTTAAAGCAAAAGCCCTGTCAGAATCGCCACACAGGCCCCACACGCACACCCCAGTTCGTCGAATTGATGTAGTTATCGTGCGACAGGAAGTAAAGATACGGCGGCGTGCCAATGCCCTCCGGATCTCGATTCGGACTCTTGTATCGGATCAGCGTGTTGTGAACCTCAAACCGAAGCCCCATGTTGTGCGCCACCTTCACATCAGCGTTGATGCCCACAGTGGCGGCAAAATCCGTCGTGCGGAAATAGTTTCCGGGAGGCGTTCCAGGAGGGCTATCCGACGTTCTGGAATAGCTAACGAACCCCGGTGCGATGGACGCCTTCACAGAAAACCGCTTGCCGTTATAGCCCGAGCGAAGCCCAAACATGGCCTCGCTGATGTTGCCACCCACATTCGTACTGGACTCCGGGCTGGCATCCGGCGCCATGTTGAAGTCGCCATACACGTCCAGATAACGCCGCAGTTGAAACGCGACAGTGATTCCACCACCACGCACCCATCGCCTGCACTCCCTGCAGCCATTACGATTCGTGCGCAGATACTGCGACTGAAAATAAAGAGACACGTCCCCACGCTCCACCGGCTCCTTATCCAAAGCGCTTTGAAAGGCATGGACCATCGCGGAATCGTATTGACCGGGATGCTCGTAATCACGCCACCAGGGATAGTGACCGCGCAGAATATTCGCCAGTGAGCGCGAAGGATTTGCTCCCGCGCGCAGCAGTAGAAACGGGAACGTCCCATGGTGCCTCTGTACCAGTGGATCGGTCACATAACGGTCCAGAACATCCTCTCCCACCACCCACAGCGTTCCCACCGTCGGCGTAACGATCAGGTCCACCCATCCGGTATTGTTCGTGTACTTGGAGTTCGGCCCGCAGTTCGGTTCGCATTGAATGGGATAGGTAAAACCGCCTTGATTGAAGATGGCAGATTCGCCCAGCGGCCCCAGCTCCCACTGTGTGCTGTAGACAGCCGCCCAGGCAGCTCCGCGCAAACGGCTCATCCAGTAAGGCCGATTGTTTCCAAACCTCACGGCACGGTCGCGCGGATTGCTCTGGATTTCCAGATAGCTCGCGATGGCCCCTTCCATCGGATGCCCAACATAATTCACCGGAAAGCTATCGCCATCGTTCCATCGACGCCAGTTGAACTGATCAATCGAAGCCCAATAGTCGCTCCAGTAGGGTTTGTTCACCAGCAGGTGCATATCGTGCTCGTTGGCCATGGAGATGCGAACGCTATGCTGCAGCAGCAAAAATCCCATGGACTGCAGAACCAGTCCCTTCCAGTGGAATTTCTCTCCGGGAGCCAAGGTGACATTCGGCTGCTTAGACCTGCTCGCCATCGGAAACAGAGGCTCAGGCGCGAACCGGACGGGATTAAGCCGTGACATCTGGACAACCGTGCCGGGAGAATCTGGCAGGACGGATTGTGCCGGTATTGCACCGCTTACCGACAACAAGGCGGAGAGGGCAAATCGTCCAAATCTGGAGAATCCGACCATTTCCCCAAGACGGTAACCGGAACGAAAGAATGGAAAAGCTGGCAAAAGAATCAGTCACGTCAGCTTCCAATTGGCCGAAGCACCGCCCGCGTCCGCCAAACTTCGTACAATAGGGTCATCGTGACTCTCGATTTTCTCGGCCAACACCAGCGCACACACATGTGCGGAGACCTGCGCGCAGCCGACGCAGGACAGAACGTCACCCTGATGGGGTGGATTAACCGGCGCCGCGACCACGGCGACCTGATCTTTCTTGACCTGCGCGATCGCAGCGGCATCACCCAGATCGTGGTTGACCGCTCGAATTCCGGCGCGGAGACGCTGGCCAAGGCCGAAGCCGCTCGCCCCGAATTTGTGGTGGCATCGCTGGGCACCGTCCGCGTGCGTGGCGAGGGCCTGACCAATCCCAACATGCCCACGGGCGACATTGAAGTCGTCTGCACCGAACTCCTGTTGCTCTCCGACGCGAAGACACCTCCCTTCTCCCCCGCGGAAGACGTCATCGGCAATGAAGAACTGCGCCTGCAGTATCGCTACATCGATCTGCGTCGCCCGGAGATGCAGCACAACTTCCTCACGCGCCACAAGGTAGCCCAGGCAGTTCGTGCACAGCTTTCCAGCGAAGGCTTCCTTGAGATTGAAACGCCCTTCATGACGCGTTCCACGCCGGAAGGCGCTCGCGATTATCTGGTTCCCTCGCGCGTGCATCCGGGTCACTTCTATGCGCTGCCGCAGTCGCCGCAGATCTTCAAACAGATTCTGATGGTCAGCGGCTTTGACCGCTACTTCCAGATCGCGCGCTGCTTCCGCGACGAAGACCTGCGCGCAGACCGCCAGCCTGAGTTCACACAGATCGATCTTGAAGTGAGCTTCCCCACGCAGGAAACAATCTTCGGCGTGGCCGAGCGTTTCCTCGTCGCCGCGTTTGAAGCTGCCGGACAGAAGATCAACACCCCCTTCCTGCGCATGACGTACGACGAAGCCATCAGCAAGTACGGCATCGACAAGCCGGACATGCGCCTGCCGCACATGGCAGACCTGTCCACCGTGCTGACCGACGAACTGCGCACGACGCTGAAGATCGAACAAGGCCTGCCGGTCTACGGCTTTGTCATCCCCAAGGTCGGCGAACTCAGCAGCACAGCACGCAAATCACTCCTCAGCGAGATTCGCTCGTTCTTCGGCGACTGCGGCCTGGACGCGCTGGACCTCGTACGCCTCCGCACCGCAGAGCAGTTCGTGCCGCTGGCAGAAGAGATCGGTTCGCATCTGAACGCGACCACCATTGCTTTCAATGGCGAAAGCTTCACCACGGACGATCTCGCTGTCGTTGTCACACCGAAGCTGGGCACGCCCGCGATGTGGAACTTCGATCGCCAGTGGATTCCTAAGCGCGTGGGCGCTCTGCGTCTCGAACTCGCGAAGAAGTACGCCGACAAGCACAAGCTGTTTGAGAAGAAGGGCACAGCGGACGACTATCGCTTCCTCTGGGTCACCGACTTCCCGATGTACGAGTTTAACGAAGAGAAGAAGACGTGGGATGCCGCGCATCATCCGTTCACTGCTCCTCACGAAGACGACATCAAGAGCGGCGCACTCTTCAACGACAAGGGCGTAGTCCGCGCACTCGCATACGACGTAGTGCTGAACGGCCTCGAGCTTGGTTCGGGTTCCATCCGTATCCACCGCAAGGATGTGCAGGCGGAAATCTTCCGTTCACTCGGCATGTCAGAAGAAGAAGCAAAGGAACGCTTCGGCTTCTTCCTGGAAGCGCTGGAGTACGGAACTCCTCCGCACGGCGGCATCGCCCTCGGCCTGGATCGCATCGTGATGCTCCTCGCAGGCGCATCCTCACTGCGCGAAGTCATCGCCTTCCCGAAGACCGCAAAGGCCGTCGACCTGATGGTGGAAGCACCCAGCACCCCCACCGAACAGCAGATGCGCGAATTGCATCTGCGCACAACAGTACGCAGTTAGTTCGGATACATAACTACAAAGGCCGCTGCCACTGCAGCGGCCTTTGTTTGTTCCAGGAACCTAGTGCCCAGCGCGAGCAGCTCGTAGCCGTCGCTGCTCTTCACATGTGCAGACACCAAGTGCAGCCCACAGTGGGCACCAGCGGTATGCCGCGCTGAGCAGCGGGACAAAGCCCAGTAGCGCAAGCCAGCGCCAGTTTCCAGTCAGCAGGGTTGCCAGGCTGAACAGCGCCATTCCAATCAGAAAGCGCACGAACATATCGAGCGCACCGACGTTTACCTCGTCCATGACACTCACCTCCGCTGCGCTGAGAAATTTCCAGCCAGCGGCGCCACAGTACGCCTGTGCGCAGATTGTTGTCCAGTAAAGATTTTTTGGTGAATTTCAGCCGTAATCCAGGTATTCGAGCGCCAGTCCGGAAGTACAAACTACACAGTCTCAGCAAACTCGCGCGAAGCCACCAACAGCGAATGGGCCACGCGATTACGGCCATGCAGCTTCGCCTTATACAACGCAGAATCGGCCGCCATCAGCAAACTTTCTGGCATCTTCATCCGACCACCATCGCGAGACAGCGCCGTCGCCACACCAATGCTGACAGTCACGCGTCCTTGGCCTTCTTCATTCGTAGCGTGAGCAATATCAAGGCTTTCCACCGCACAACGCACGAGTCCTGCCATATGCAATGCACCCTGCAAATCGGTCCCTGGCAGAATCACAGCCAGTTCTTCGCCACCGTAGCGAGCCACCATGTCGGCAGGACGTTTCGTAACCGCACGCACCGCATGCGCCACAGCGCGAAGGCAGTCATCGCCCGCAACGTGGCCGTATTCATCATTGAAGCCTTTGAAGTGATCCACATCCAGCAGCAACAGCGAAGCCTGCGTTCCCTCGCGCAAAACCCGACGCCATTCGCGTTCCAACGCTTCATCAAAAGCGCGGCGATTGGGCAGCTCCGTCAAACCGTCGGTCATGGCCAAGCGTTGTAGCTGCATTTCCATCTTCTTGCGCTCAGAGATGTCGCGGAAGATAACAAGAAACTCCAGCGGCGTCCCTTCCGCATCGCGCAAAACGCTACCGCGCATCTCCAGCCACACCCACTCGCCCTGCCGATTGCGGACCCGCATCTCGGTGGCCTGGCTCTCATCACCCTGCAAGCGGCGTTGGCCCGCTGCCAGCGCGGCTGGAAGATCTTCGGGATGAATAATTTCCGCTGCGCTACGACCGGAAATCTCTTCCGGCGCAAAACCAAGAATGCTCCGCGATGCAGGCGAAACATAGCAGGTGCGGTAATCCAAGCCGATGCGGCAGACCAGGTCTGCACTGTGTTCGGCGAAGGCAAGGAAATCGATTGCGGGAGAGGGTTCCATTCTTGTGACTCTTGGGCAGTCTAAGAAACCACTTTGGAGGTACGCCATACCACGTCAGTCTCTATGAATACCCCGTACGCACTACCCCTGCGGCTGGATAAAATAAAGCTGTTATGCCGTTGTTCCCGATCAAAACCTGCGTCGTCTGTGGTGAAGAATTTGAGCTCAAGCCGGACAAGCCCGGCTTTGCCAATCGCTGTCCTGAGTGCACCGAAGAAGAGATGGAAGCACAGAAGGAAAAAATGGACGCTGATCAGCGAAAAGAGAAGTCTGAAATGGACGCGGCACGCCGCGAAACCATCCGCAACATGCTCTATCGCAAAGAGAGCTAAACCCATTGTGTGCCTTCTGATGCTGAGCACCTAAGCGCGCAGCATCAGAAGTGTAGCCATTGAGAGAAACAGCAGCAGAAGCGCTGTCGCGGCAGCGTGATAGAAATAACCCTTCATGGCACGTGGGACCGCATGCCGTTCTGCGCGGACTACATCACCTGCAGAAGTTCACATAGACGCAGCGCATTTGGCGTGGCATGGCCGAGCGCCGTGTTATCAAACACAACCCACGTAGGCGTTTCAGGCTGTTGTCGCACACGCTCTGCAATGGCCTGCAGGAACGCATCGCTGTAGTCCGAATAATACGTACGTGGCGCTCCATGTAGCCGCCAGTAACGCAGATGCGCGCTGCCCGCAGGTTCTGCGGCGCGTGGCGATCCCTTCGATGGATCGGCTGCGACGCGGGCAATATCAAACTCGCGCAACAGGCGATCAGCACGACCACCAAACCAGCTTGCATGACGAGGCTCACATACTGTGTCGCCCGTACGCAGTTCACGAAGCACGCCGAAGAAGTCGCGCACGGTGCCTTCCTCAAACGCCAGCTTCGGCGGCAGTTGCACCAGCACAGGACCAAGCTTTTCACCCAGCCCGCTGATCTCGTCAAAGAACGGCAGAAGCAGCGCGCCCGTGTTTACCAGCTTCGTTTCATGCGTAATGCTCTTTGGCATCTTCACTGCAAAACGAAAATCTTGCGGAACGCTGCGCGCCCATCGCTCCCACGTGGTGCGACGATGCGGACGATGAAAACTACTATTCACTTCCACAAAAGACAAGCGCGAAGCATATCGTTCAAGATGCGAGCCTTCTTCTGCAAACAAGGCTGCGCTCTGCTTCGGCAGAGTCCATCCTGCGGTTCCAATGCGAATACTCACTCTTGTTATGGATGCGAAAGTTGCTGATTGAAGAAGTCTGCCATGTACTTCCACGCTTCGCGCGTTTCAGGCAGCGACGCGTTATTCCAGAAGCAGTGCGGCAGCGCTTCAAACACAACTAACCGTCCATCACTTCCCGCGCGAAGATACGCACGATGCAGCATCGTCGTACTGCTCAGAAGAAGATCACGCTCACTCGTGAGAAAAAGCGCAGGCGGCATGCCATGCAGATCCGCATACAAAGGTGACAACACAGTATCGCGCGGATCAGTGGAACCGACATACGCATTGTCGAGCTTCCCAGTGGCTATGGGCACATAACCGCGCAGACCATCGGTGTTGTAAAGCGAACGCGAGTCGCCACCATCATCCATCGCAGCAGGCACTGAGAACGGACCAAGCGCCGCAGGCATGGGCAACTTCAACTGCTTGATGCGCACCGCAGCCTGCATCGTCAATCCCGCACCAGCACTGCTGCCGAAGATTGCAATGTGCTGCGCCCGATACTTCTTCAACAACTCGCGATACACAGCAACCACATCATCCACACCTGCAGGAAACGGATGCTCCGGCGCCATGCGATAAAGCACGCTCACCACGCGGCTTCCCGTCATCGCAGCAACAGGGATTGATTCTGAGTACGAACCAGAATCCGCATTGAATCCGCCGCCGTGTAAACAGATCAGCACGCGATCCGGATGCTTCATATCCTTCGGCAAAACTTCGCGCACCGGAACATTGGCAACTGTACTGTCGCGAACAGTAACCTCGAACATCTTCAACAGAATGTCGCGATGCTGCGCCTGCGATTTATCCAGCATGGTGCGGCGCTGTTCCAGGGTCTGCGGCACATCCGCATCGCCAGCAGGACGACTCAACCACGCCTTCGCCTCCGGACTAAGTCCCTTGGGCAAAGGCATCACGCGTTGCATACGGACGGTGCCATCTGCCTCCGTAACTGCGTGATTCGTCTGAATGTTTGCCGCCGGATTTTCCTGCGCACACATACTGCCGCACGCCACCGCACTGATTAAAACCGCAAGCAACGCACGAGACATGGTCGTTTCCCCCGTCCCAAACTACTTCAGATAGGGAGTTCCCAGCTACGGGAATTTTGCGACTCCCATACACTGGAAGACAGGGAGTGCCATGCCGCTGCGCCGCAGTTGCCTTCAATGCGAGACGAAAGGTCCGCACTGTTTCTGTTCGCTGGACCGCGTCGCCCTTGAAAGGCTCGACGGTATGGGCCACTTCATGCAGCTCGGCGCGCATGAACCTGTGCTGCGCGAAGGCTACGCGCCGGAACAGGTATACGTGGTCTGCCGCGGCACCATCAAGCTCACAACCTCATCTCCCGATGGCCGTTTGTTGCTACTGCGTATCGTTGGCCCGGGCGATGTTCTCGGCCTAGCGGCTGCTCTCAAACGCAGCCGTTACGAAGCCACCGCAGAAACGCTGGAGCCCACCCAGGTGAAAGCAATTCCGCGCACGCAGTTCCTGTTGTTCATGGAAGAGTTTCAGGCAGTCAGCCGCAACTCCGTCATGGCGATGGCACGCGAGTATGACTCTGCAGTCCTCAGCGCGCGGCGTCTCGCGCTTTCCAGTTCTGCATCCGCAAAACTCGCCAGCGTTCTGGTGGAGTGGGGCGGCCTTGTACTCGCTGGAGAACACGACGATCACAACGGTCGCTTCCCAAACTCTGTCCGCTTCCACATGCCGCTCACGCATGAAGAGCTGGGCCACATGGCTGGCATCTCGCGTGAAACTGTTACCCGAGTTCTTTCCTCCTTTCGTAAAGAAGGTCTGTTGCAGATGGATGGAAACACACTGCACCTGAAAGACATGAAACAGTTGCGCCACTGCGCTGAGTAACTCGTGAAAAAAAGGCGGCCTGCCAGGAGAAGTTCAGCAGGCCGCGGCACGGAAGTGTTTAGATGTGGACCGGAGCGCGGCGCTCGCGGTGCGGGAAATCAATCGACTCATAGTCATACGCTTCGTGCGTGACGATAGGCGTGACAGGAAAGTTCTCCGTCACAGGAGGTGATTGTGTTTGCCACTCAAGCCCGTAAGCATGCCAGGGGTTATCACCCGCAACAGCACCAAATTTCAGCGACCACACAAGATAGATCATGGTGAAGAAGAACCCAGCACCCATCACGGTTGCGCCTGCGGTCGACATCACATTCAGCACCTGGTACTCCGGCGGATACGCAGCATAACGACGCGGCATACCAAGGAAGCCAAGAACAAACTGCGGCCCGAAGGTCACGAAGAATCCCACAAAGATCATCACTGCAGCAACCTTTGCAGGTCCTTCGGGATACATGCGCCCAAACATCTTGGGCCACCAGAAATGAATGCCGCCCAGGAAAGCCATCAGCACAAATCCCACCATCACAAAATGAAAGTGCGCCACGATGAAGTAAGTCTCCGTCAGGTGTACATCCATGCCCAACGAGCCAAGAAACACACCCGCGCATCCACCCACAACAAACAAACCAAGGCAGCACATTGCATAGATCATCGGTGCACGGAAAGTAATTGATCCCTTGTACAAAGTGAACGACCAATTGAAGACTTTAATGGCCGAAGGCACAGCGACCAACATAGTCAACAAACTGAACACAAGTGCCGAGTATTGCGAGACACCCATGATGTACATGTGGTGCTCCCACACGAAGAACGAGAACAACGAAATCGCAATGGAAGAAAACGCCACAGCCGGATAACCAAACACTCGCTTACGACTGAAACAAGCAATGATCTCGCTGATGCAAGCCATGCCCGGCAACAACATGATGTACACAGCCGGGTGCGAATAGAACCAGAACAAATGCTGGAACAACAACGGATCGCCACCCTTGGTGGGATCGAAGAAGCCAAAGTTGAAGATGCGCTCCACTGCCACCAGCACAATCGCAATCGACACCACCGGCGTTCCCAAAATCATGATGACGCTGGCCGCATACATACTCCAGATGAACAGCGGCAAACGAAACCACGTCAGACCCGGCGCACGCATGCGATGAATCGTCGCAACAAAATTAAGTCCGGTGAAGATCGACGAGAAGCCCGCAACAAACGCCGCGAGTCCAGCCGACACCACATTCGTATTCACATAGTGCGTGCTCAGCGGAGTCGTAAATGTCCACCCCGTATCCACACCACCAGCGCCAATCGTGTAAAGCAACAAACAAGCCGCAATACAGTACAGATAGAACGAAAGCAGATTAATTTTCGGAAACGCCAGATCCTTCGCACCAATCATCAACGGCACAAGAAAGTTGCCAAGGATGGCAGGCACCGCAGGAATGAGCACAAAGAACACCATCGCAACACCGTGCATGGTGAACATCTTGTTATAGGTGTCGTAGCTCATCAGGTCCACTTCCGGCGTGAGCAACTCCATGCGGATGATCATGGCCAGAATGCCGCCCACCGCAAAGAAGATCGTCACCGCAACCATGTACATCAACGCAATACGCTTATGGTCACCGGTCAGCAGCCAGCTCTTTATCCCATGCCCGTTGTTCAGATAATTGCGTTCGTTGTAACGCGGCGTCTCCAAATTAGGCAAAACAGGTGCAACAGCACTCATCGGCATTCTCCCGCCGCATCGCAAACGGATGTGGCCAGCACCGCCAATACGATCAGCGGCGGGCAGTTGGAGCTGGTGCCATAGCCTGCACACTTACCGGTGCATGGCCGGTTGGAGTTGGGGCAGATCTTCGTCGACGGAATACGCATGGGCAGAACCTCGTATGCGTATCCTCAGCCCAATCGCAAAACGAATCTGTGACGGCCATCACACCGTTTGTCAGGCTTGTGTAACGAGAAGCACGAGGCCTAGAATCGCCTGAATTCACATCCATGTCTAAGTCCGCGCGATAGCATTGCACTACTTCTGTTAATTGATGTACGACCGCCCCAGGCTACGTACTTTCTGCCGGAGAAACGCATGCCCCCCTATGTCCGCCGCCTCATCTTTCTGATTTCACTTGTGTTGGTCGGCCATCCGCAAGCGCTGTCCGCGCAGACTGCGACCGCCACGACCCTGAGCTTCCTGTCCGGCGGCGCACCCGTCACCTCTGTCCCAGCGGGCACCATCATCACCATGAGCGCAGCCGTTACCGGCGGCGCTTCCCCGATCACGGGCGGCACCATCTACTTCTGCGACAGCATCGTGAAGAACTGTATGCTCATGCCCACCGGAACAGCCCAGGTGGTCAACGGTGCAGCGACATTCAAAACCATCCTGTCTCCCGGCACATACAGTTTCACCGCTATATACGTCCCAACCGTGGGCTTCAGCACCAGCACATCCCCGGCATCCACGCTGAGTATCACCGCGTCCTTACCAAGCACGGCAACCCTGACAAGCACCAGCAGCAACGGCGGCACATACTCGCTCAAGGTACAGCTAACATCGCCAACGCCAACGGCAATCGCACCAACGGGCACGGTCACAATCAACGACACAACGACGGGCACCGTACTCGGTTCCGGTTCGCTTCCCCGGGGCGGGGTGGGATACATCACGCTGAATCAAGGCACCCAGTTGCCGGGAGATAGCCGTGACGCCTGCTCCACCGCTACCGGAGACTTCAATGGCGACGGCCGTCCTGATATTGCGATTGGTCTCGGTTGCAAGTCGATCAACAACGGGCTCAACACAGCGACCGCACTGCAGATTCTGTTGAACAACGGCGACGGCACCTTCACTGCCGGCCCTCCAGTTCCTGCCGCAATGACAAACACCAATGTCACCGCTCTCACCGTCGGCGACTTCAACAACGACGGCACACTCGACCTCATCGTCGCAGACAGAACAGCCCCCGCAGGATCCCACCTGTACCTGCTTGCAAACGACGGCACCGGAGCCTTCACCGCATCACAGTTAAGCACCGTCTGTGGCGGCCCATCAGAACTTGTTACTGCGGATTTCAACCGCGATGGAAATCTCGATTTCGCCGCCGCATGTGGCCCCGTAAATGTCTTTCTTGGCACCGGTACCGGATCCTTCACTCAGAACCAGACAACGATTGGCGCCACGTATGGTCTGAACGGTCAACCTAAAAATCAGTTCGCTGTCGCGGATTTCGATCAGGATGGCTATCCGGATATAGCCGCAATTATTTACGACATCAGCAACCCCTTCGGCAGCTACTCAGGGGATATATTCACGAACGCGCAGAACGGAAAAGACTTCACCCAAACGAGCACCACGTATCTGCGTTTTCCTCTCGGTGTTATCGCAGGCGACTTCCACGGTGACGGCAACGCCGAGATTGTCCTTTTTGAGCTAACGTTCCAAGGCGTCAATGGAATAACGGCATCCTTAAACGGCCTCCAACTCGGCATACCACTGCCAGTACCTACCGGTGACACATCCATAAGCACCGGAGACTTCAACCACGACGGTGTCACAGATTTTGCATTCGTTGCCAGTGGTTCTATTGGCGTCGCACTGGGCACATCCTCAACGCCCGTATGGACTTATAGCAGCATCCCCATTACAGATGCCTCAGACGCCAATGCTCTCACCTCCGCCGTCGCAGACTTTAACGGAGACGACCTGCCGGACATCGTTGCCTCCGGCAGCGATCAGAGCGTTGCAACCACCTATACGGTGAGCGGCTCATCCGCGACTGACCTGCAAACAACAGTGAACGTCGTTGGTTCCGGTTCGCACGCTGTCTCTGCGGACTACAGCGGAGATGCAGCGTATGCACCATCCACCTCCAACACCCTCAACCTGAATGCGGGTCGTATTGCCACTTCCATGACTCTCACGGCCTCGCCCAGCAGCTCCTCCATCGGGACGCAGGTCGCACTCACAGCCACGTTGCAGCCATACAGCGTTGGCAGCTACACCACAAACGGCGACCTCATCACCTTCAGCATTGGCACCACGATACTCGGCACCGCAGCTCTGAATAACGGCATCGCTGTCCTCAACGTTTCAAACCTGCCCATCGGTCCAAACCTGGTCTATGCCAGCTTCCCCGGAGACACCAACTTCTCCGTGTATGTTCAGGCCACCACCGTCACCGTCACCACCATTCCGGCGCCCACGGTCAGTCCAACCTCGCTCAACATTGGTTCGGTTGCTTTAGACAGTACGGGCTCTCTTCCCGTAATCGTCACCAATACGGCTACTGGCCCACTCGCCATCTCTTCTATTCAGGCCAGCACCGGTTTCACCCAAACCAATAACTGCGGCTCCTCCCTTGCCTCGCTTGCATCCTGCACAATCACGGTCAGCTTTGCACCCACCACAACGGACGCAGCCACCGGCACTCTCACCATCAACACCAACGCGGCCACTCCCGCCATCACCGTCCCGCTGAGCGGCAAAGGCTTCGTCAACGTCACACCGCAACTCACCGCGTCACCCAATCCCGCAGCCGTCGGCAGTCAGGTCACTCTGACTGTGACAGTTCCAGCAACGTCCCACGGTTACTCCACCAATGGGTTGTCCGTTGTCTTTGGTTCGCTTGGTACAGCCACAGTGACAAACGGTGCGGCAGTCCTCAATGTCACAAGCCTTCCAGTCGGATCAAACCGGGTCACCGCTGAGTTTCAAGGTGGTACGAACTTCAATACCGTCAGCTCAAATGATGTAACTGTCGTCATCACGAACATCAAATCGCCGCTGTACACTCCGGGCTCCATCAACTTCGGCACAGTGGGCATCGGCAGTTCCGTCTCGCAAACCGTAACTCTCACCAACAACGACACGACCAGTCCCCTCACCATCGCGTCGGTGCAGATCAGTAACGGCTTCTCAATGACAAATCACTGCGGAGCATCCCTCGCGGTTGGCGCATCCTGCACAGTGACAGTCACCTTCGCTCCAACCACCGCAGCTACATTCACAGGCACACTCACCTTCACCACCAACGCGAACACTTCAACAAGCACCGTCAGCCTCACTGGCTCAGGTGTCGTTCCGGTATTGGCACTCGCAGCCTCACCCACTTCAGCACCCATCGGAGTACCGGTCACACTGACTGCAAGTCTCACTCCCAACGCTGCCGGAGCTCTCACCACAAACGGTAAGACCGTTACCTTCTCCAGCGGATCCACGTCGCTCGGCACTGAAACGCTCAACAACGGAGTAGCAATCCTTAGCCTCACCAGCCTGCCACTTGGATCAAACTCCATCACGGCAAACTTCGCAGGCGACGCCGACTTTGCCGCAGTCACCTCAAGCCCGGTAGTAGCCACCGTAACAGCGCCGCCTGCACCAACGGTCAGCCCAGCCTCCATCAACTTCGGCGCGGTTCATCTTGGTTTCTCAACCACACAAACCGTCAGCCTCACCAATACCTCCATTGGCCCACTCACCATTGCGTCCGTCGTAGCGAACAGTGGCTTTACCCAAAGTAATAACTGCGGCAGCTCACTCGCAGCAGCGGCATCCTGCACCATCACGGTCACCTTTGCACCGACAACCGCAGGCGCAGCGACTGGCTCGCTTTCCATCACCACGAACGCAAGCGCGCCCATCACCACCGTTGCTCTCAGTGGCTCGGGTGTTGCACCTGTGCTCTATCTCACAGCTTCACCAACCTCCACATCCATCGGTACGCAGGTAGCACTTACTGCAACCATGACGCCGTACAGCAACGGCAACCTCACCACCAATGGCAAAACCGTCTCCTTTACGAACGGTTCCACTACGGTCGGCACGGCAACACTGAATAACGGCACCGCCCTTCTGAACCTCACGAACCTCCCGATTGGAACAAACTCCATCGTGGCCAACTTCGCAGGCGATGCCAACTTCCCACCAGCAACTTCGGGCGCAGTCGTCGTCACCGTAACCGGACCCACCGCTCCGACAGTCTCGCCGTCCTCAGTCAACTTCGGTTCGATCATCCTCGGCAACGCAGTCTCTCAGACCGTTACCCTCACCAACGTAGCCGCAACACCGCTCACCATCACCGCCGTACAAGCCAGCGGTGGATTCACGCAGACCAACACCTGCGGCAACCTCGCTGTCTCTGCGTCGTGCACAGCGACCGTAACGTTTGCGCCAACCGCCGCAGGCGCAGCCTCTGGCACACTTACCTTCACCACGACCGCGGTCACATCCACAACCACAGTGACCCTCAGTGGCACAGGGGTAGCCGCGATATCGCCCGGCACAGGAGGGGGCAGCTTCGGAACCATCAAGCCTGGCTCCACCGCTACACTCCCTGTTTCATTCACCACAGCAGCAGGAGTCTCCGGCACACTCACGACAACCTGCATGATCAAGATGGCGAACGGCAGCACCGCATCCAACCCGCCCACCTGCACGGCTTCGCCTGGCACGTTCACTGTCTCAGGCGGCAGCACGGTAACCACCACGCTTACTGTGAGCACAACTGCCGGTTCAAGTGCCGCCCTGCACATGCCTGAAACCGGAGTCATCCTTGCTGGAGGACTCCTCAGCCTGCTCGCCTTCTTCCGTCGCAGACCAGCAATCGCATCCCTCCTGCTGCTTCTCTTCAGCTTCACAGCAATGACCATGATCACCGGCTGCGCAGGCGGTGGTGGTGGTTCTTCCTCAGGTGGTGGCGGAAGCGGAGGAGGAGGCACACCAACACCGTCCACCACAGCAGGCGCTTACACTGTCACGGTCACTGCCACCATCGGTACGCAGACTTCGTCAGTCGATCTGCCACTCACAATCCAGTAGCAGCCTCAAAAACGAATTGGCCCTGCGACATCACGTTCGCAGGGCCAATTCATTTCGTCTTCAGCACACATTGTCGTTGCACAAAATAAAACGCGCTCCCATCAGAACGCTAAAGTGGAATCAGCCGTTACGGAGCTTGCGCATGTCATTGCACCGCATCCCACGCCTCATCGCACTGGCAACACTGCTAGCAATGCCATGCGTCGCACAGAGCACGCAAGCCACGCAGAACCGATATCAGCGGGAAGCAGTCGACGCCGATGTCGCACTGCACAACGTCCACTTCGGCACCGGCGAAACACTCAACACACTCCGCCTTCACTACAAGACGTTAGGCAAGCCGCATCGCAACGCCGCGGGAAAAATCGACAATGCCGTCCTCATCCTTCACGGCACTGGCGACCGCAGCGACAGCATGCTCACCAGCATCTTTGCCGATCCACTCTTCGGCCCCGGCGATCCGCTCGACATCACTCGCTATTACGTCATCTTCCCGGACGACATCGGCCACGGCCAATCCAGCAAACCCTCTGACGGCCTGCACGCGCGCTTCCCGCATTACGACTACGACGACATGGTGCAAACCCAACACGCCATGTTGACTGAAGAACTCGGGATCGACCATCTACGCCTCATCCTCGGCGTCTCCATGGGCGGCATGCAAACCTTCGTCTGGGGCGAGACCTATCCCGGCTTCGCCGACGCTCTCATGCCACTCACCTGCCTGCCCGTTCCACTCGCCGGACGCAACCGCATGATGCGCTACGCCGCCATGCAGGCCATACGCACCGATCCCGCATACAACAACGGCGAATACAAAACCCAACCGCCCAGCATCCACACAGCGAACACCATCCTGCTCGTCACCGGCACCAGCCCGCTCGTCCTCCAAGGCATCGCACCCACACGCAAGCAAGCCGAAGCCTACGTCGATCAAACAGTCGCACAACGCGACGCCAACACCGACGCGAACAACTTCCTCTATTACATCGACAGCTCGCGCAACTACGACGCGTCACAGCACCTCGATCGCATCACCGTCCCCATCACCTGGGTCAACACCGCAGATGACTTCATCAACCCACCCGAACTCCGCATCGCCGAGCACTACGCCCCACAACTGAAACAAGGCAAATTCATCCTGCTCCCCATCTCCCCGGAAACGCGCGGCCACAGCACCAACATGCTCGCCAGCATCTGGCGCCCATACCTCGTCGACCTCATGCGCCACTCCCAGCCCGCACACTAACGCGCCATTCGCGCAACCTCTTTTCACGCACCGCGTCTACACTCACTAACTATGTGCGGAATTGTTGGTTACATCGGCCCCAAAGACGTCGTCCCCCTCATCGTGGAAGGCCTGCGCCGCCTCGAGTACCGCGGATACGACTCCGCCGGCATCGCCGTCGCTGGCATCGCGGATAACCCCACGCTCCTCGACGTCCGCCGAGCCCCCGGCAAGCTCAGCAACCTCGAGTCCGTACTCCGCGACAAGCCCCTGCACGGCACCTACGGCATAGGCCACACCCGCTGGGCCACGCACGGACGCCCCACCGAAGAGAACGCGCACCCACACCGCGACGGCACCGGCACACTCGTCGTAGTGCACAACGGCATCGTCGAAAACTACCTCGCCCTCAAGCGCGACCTCATCGCCCGCGGCCATCGCTTCGTCTCCGAAACCGACACCGAAATCATCGCGCACCTCATCGAAGACGAACTCGAGAAAGCCGCACTCACCGTTCCCGCCCCGCAACTCATCGAAGCCAACACCGCCGAAGCCATCGTCACCGCGCCAGCCTCACCCATCCCGCTCGAAGAAGCAGTCCGCCGAGCCGTCAAGCGACTCACCGGTGCCTTCGCCATCGGCGTCCTCTCCGCGCGCGAGCCCAACAAGCTCGTCGCCGCACGCCTCGGCCCGCCCGCCGTCATCGGCATCGGCGACGGCGAATTCTTCCTCGCCTCCGACGTCCCCGGCATCCTCCACCACACCCGCGACATCGTCTTCCTCAACGACAACGAAGTCGCCGTACTAACAAAAGAAGGCGTCACCTACACCGACTTCGAAGGCACACCCCACACCCGCACGCCACAGCGCATCACCTGGGACCCCATCCAGGCTGAAAAGGCCGGCTACAAGCACTTCATGCTCAAGGAAATCAACGAGCAGCCCCGCGCCGTCCGCGACACCACACTCGGTCGCGTCTCCCTCGACAGCGGCGAAGTCTTCCTCCCCGACCTCCAACTCACCCGCGAAGACATACAAAAAGCCACCAGCCTCACCATCGCCGCCTGCGGCACCAGCTGGCACGCAGGCCTCGCCGGCAAGTTCATGATCGAGCGCCTCGCCCGCATCCCCGTCGACGTCGACTACGCCAGCGAGTATCGCTACCGCGACCCCATCCCCGGCTCACTCGGCCTGCTCATCACCCAAAGCGGAGAAACCGCAGACACCATCGCCGCGCAGCTTGAAATGGTCAGCAAAGGCACACCCACACTCGCCATCTGCAACGTCGTCGGATCAGCCATCACCCGCAAAGCCTCCGGAGTCATCACCACCAACGCAGGCCCGGAAATCGGCGTCGCCTCCACCAAGGCCTTCACCGCCCAGCTCACCGCACTCTTCACCCTCGCGCTTTACTTAGGACAACAACGCGGCACCGTCACACCCCAGCAGTCAAAGCAATACGTCGCCGAGTTAGCCGAAATCCCCCGCAAGTTAGAAGAAATCCTGCGCTCCGTCGACGACCAATGCAGTGAACTCGCTAAGTCCTTCTCCACCGCGCGCGACTTCCTCTTCCTCGGCCGAGGCATCCACTACCCCATCGCCCTCGAAGGCGCACTCAAGCTGAAAGAGATTAGTTACATCCACGCCGAAGGCTACCCCGCCGGCGAAATGAAGCACGGCCCCAACGCCCTCATCGACGAAACGCTCCCCGTCGTCTGCATCGCCACCAAGGACCCCGCAGACCCCACCAGCGTCCTCAAGTACGAAAAGACCCTAAGCAACATTCAGGAAGTAACCGCCCGCAGCGGCCGCGTCATCGCCATCGCGACCGAAAGCGACCCCATAGAACACAGCCACCTCACCGGCCTCGTAGAACACACCATCACCATCCCGCAAGCCCCGGAACTACTCCTACCCATCCTCGAAGTAGTCCCGCTACAACTACTCGCCTACCACATAGCTGTAAGAAGAGGCTGCGACGTAGACCAACCAAGAAACTTAGCCAAGAGCGTTACTGTGGAATAAGCTTGATATATACCCAACGTTATGAAGATTTCAGTCGCTTTGGTCTGTTACCTTTTTTCTTGCCTATTGGCGTCAGCCCAGACAAATGTGAGTAATGCGAACTCGCCTGCAATTATCAAGGCGGGCGAAAACTTTTCGTTTTCGATAGATGTCGCGAAGTCTTATAACGTTGGCGCAAACGTTGACGGGAACTTCATTTCGGAAGACTTAAGCAAGGACCCCGGCAATTCTATTCGTCGGCAATTCCATTGCAGCGGTACCATTCCGATCGGACTGAAGCACTCCACACTTATATGCACTCTTCCTCGTGACCTTATTGCCGGAACCTATAAGTTTGGAGGCAATCTTGGCGTAAGCCGATTGGGTTACACCAACCAGTTACCCCTAACAGTCCCAGAAATCACAATCCAGGTTCTGGCGGAAGATTCCATTGATCCTGAGGCTGCCAACACCGGGCAGATTATTCTTCAGCTAACCCAAGCACAAATTCTGCGATCGCGGGCTGGCAACTTACAGAATGTGCTGAATGATTTGACTACTAGTACGTTCGGGAAAGGCGCAGACACATCTTCTATGCGAGACGTGTTGATTAGAGCGCTCCGCGAGGCTGGCGAGCAACTCAGACAGGCACGCGTTGGCTTCGAATCGATACATGCCGACCCCAACGTTAGCAGCGTAGTGATGTTTGATGACTTTCATCGTCATTATCAAGCTGCTCTAGTCGAGCTAAGGGCCCCCCAATTATCGACAATGGTAGAAGATCATCCGCGGCTATTTCAGGTCTCTTTCATTCAGAAACGGCCAAGCACATCGGACAACGTGGAAGTCAAAGACAAGAAAAGCAAGTTCTCGCATTCGATTGCACTGATTGCTTCAGGAGTGGTTGAACTAATAGGTCAGAACATCGCCGCCTTCAACAAGGCGGCGGAGACCGCGACAGACGTTTTCCAGCTTGATCTAAGGAGTTCCCCATCCGACGCTCGCATATTTTATGTGCGTATTGGTGAAGAGGAGCAAGAATACACACGGCACACAGATGTCGAAAAGGCGAGCTTTCCTTTCGCGAAATGGACCTTCATCTTTCGGAAGGATGGATGCCAGCAAACCGTGACCACACCAAACCTTTACGTAGAAGTCCACCCATCTTTATCAGTCACCCTAAACTGCGCAGGAAGGTAGGGGGATGAAGCTATCGAGCTATAAAGCCTCTGTGTTGGGTGTTCAGTGCTTCATTTTCTCGGTTCCGATCGGCGTCCATGTCCTCAGACCTCAAACACATTTCCTTTTTCCTCCGCTTGGAGATGCCGATGGTTTTCTCATTGGAGTAGGTTTTTGCATTGTTGGCCTGTTTACGATAATGCCTTGGGTTTGGAAGAAAACTCAATCGCCATGGTTGGATTCAATCGCTATCGTAGCTACATTTGCGTTTGGAATTTGGTACGGAGTATTGGTGCAAAAGTACGTAGTTGGCGTTCCAGTCCAATCCCAAGGGAAGATCGTTTACCTTTCCGTCGGATCGGTCAAGAGCCTCAACGCCCAAAAATACTTCCCTAATGCAAAGGCACGCGAGATGCTCCATGACCGTGGCCCCAGAGAAGAGGAGGTCAGGTGGCTCTATACTGACGAGTCAATTGACAGCGCCCGAGATCAACTTCTTTTGTCTTATATCTCTTTCCTTGCTGCTGCAAACCTTTCTGTAGGATTTCTCGCTCTTCGAAAGGCGCGACAAGAACACTCCAGTAATGCATTATCAAATCCAGCTAGCGCGCCTTAGGCGCGATGAGCCAGCTATGCATTAGGATCGCCGATGCCCAAGAGCCTAGCCGAGCACCTATCCGAAGTCCGTCGAGCGATCCCTGTTGGGGATCGCGACGCACAGGCAAATTCAACGGCTCCCATCAACGATCACGTCGACCTCAGCCAATACCGCCCCATCACGCCGCAGGAGAAGGCCCTCCTCACCGCTATGCTCCACAGCAGCGGCCCAGAAGCCCTCGCGTTCCTGCCGCAACTCGAAGACATGATGGTCAAACACTCGGAATGCACCTGCGGCTGCCCCAGCCTCGAATTCGCCCCTCCACCTGACGAAACACGCACTGCATACCGCTACTCGAACATCGTCGCGGACATGTATGGCTACGCCAATGACGTCCCACCCGAAACCAACCACGGCATGATGGGCCTCATCCTCTGGCAAGCTGGAGGAAAACTCACGGGCCTCGAAGCCTACGACCTCGCAGGTCGTCCCGAAGGCAAACCCTACCCTCTGCCCGACCTCGAAACCATCCACACCGCGGAACAAACCAGCACCCACGGACCGGGTGCCCCAGGTTCGCGAAGCTAACCTGGGTATCGCGCAAAGCGCGACTTCTTTCGGAAGGGCAGGGCTTCAGCCCTGCCGTAACGAAGCCAAAAGAGGAAAAGGCGCGGCCACAATCCAAGCAGGAGAACACCGCCCACCCCGCGCCCTGCACAGAATCCGGCGGCTGGTCGCGAAGCTACGACATGGCCCAACGGCGAAGGAGTCCGGAACAATACGAAGTATGAAAATCCCGGCACCTCAGGTACTCTCCTCCTGAGGGAAAACGCCTTGCCCGACGAACAGCCCAGCAAAGGAAGTTTCTTCACCACGCTCCCCGGCGTGCTCACCGGTATCGCTGCCGTGCTCACAGCCCTCACCGGCTTCTGGGCAATCTTTCATCATGACACTCCGGCAAATCCGCCCAAGGCCGCCATTATCGATGGCCCCCCCTCCGGCGCAGCCACCAGCCCCTCGTCCGGCACAACGCCGCAAAGCACCGCAGCGCAAACCTCAGCGGCCGTCAACGCAGGATCAGCCACTCCCATATCAGCGGTGAGTCTTACCTCGCGCAAGCAACTGACCACCCGTCTGGAAGGCAAGACCTTCCACCACAACATGACGGGAACGATGCTCAACCTCGATAGCGGCCAGACCATCGACTTTGAGAAGCTGCGCCAGATCGACTTCGGCAACGTCAACGGCGACGCGCACCTCGTTGCCGTAACCATCACCCTGAACGATGGCCGAACCGTCCCCGGAGACCTGCCCACCAACTACGCCTTCGCAGGCGACAGCGACCTCGGCCCCTTCACTATCTTCGTGCAGGACGTCCGCCAGATCGTCTTCACCCACTAACCCCGAACTCCCCAAAAGAACACGCCGAAGGCGTCGAGAACAGCACGAAGTGCCTTTCGGAAGGGCAGGGCTTCAGCCCTGCCGTAAAGGTTCGGATGAAAAGGGGCTTTAACCCTGAGGGAATGCTGTCAAGCCCCTATACAACCTAACCCTAACAAACCAAAGGAAATAGAGTTGGCATGTTATTTCCATGCAGCCGCTAAACTAGATACAGGGCATAACTTCGCCAAGTCGTATTTAAGTTAACTCCTTTAGAAAGACGATTTTGCCTCTAACCCCAATGGGCAGACGATTTTAGCGCCACCCTATAAGTTAAACCCAATGAAAAGACGATTTTAGCGAAACAGGGGGGAGGGGGTACCCCTCCGGATATAGCCTGTATAACTATGCATAACTCCGCATACTTATACATAAATGACGCATTATGTTGTATTTGCCAGATATTAACTCGACTTTTGTCACTTACTCGGTCAGACTTGAGTTAGTAACAAAGGTGTTTTATGTTCCACAAACATGCAGCAAATACATTCCTCCAGAACAAAGGTCCTCGTCTCGTCACGGCGGAAGACAGCACGCGTTCCACGCAGTCTTCCCGAACTGAGCTCGTAACCATCGCCTCGCGCCGCTGCTCGTCCTTCTTTGCAGAGGCTGCGGTGCTGGTCCTCGTTTTCGGCATCCTGGACTTCTTCTTCCAGCGCGGCCACATCTCTCTGCTATGGGCAGCAGGCGCCATCAGCCTCTCGGTCGCCCTCCTCGCAGCCAGCGTTGCCACGGACTTTACGGCCCGCCGCTGGCTCGGAGCTCATCCCTAGCGTCTCCACCGACGATCACGAATAGTGGCAATCCGCCACGACCAACTCAGTAGCTTCCGCCTTCAGGTGCAGGAGCCTCATCGTCGTCCCCTTCCCCGAAGGTCGGATAAGGCGTCGGCTCGCTGCTGGTAGTCATTGCGCCCAGCGTCACTAGGTCGGCCTGCAACTGCTTCCACTGGTCCGGATGCTTCCGGGTATCGAACGGCAGCCCCATGTTGGAGTAGTAGGCCAATATGTCCCGCTTGATGCCCGGCGGAATCGCCAGCCCCGGCTGCGCCGCCAGCGTGTGCGCCAGCTTGCAGAAGGTCTGGTCCGTGAGCGGATACCCGGAAGGCCGCACCACCACACCCGTATCGAGATCCCGGTTAGCCAATGGGTGTCGCGGATCCGGCGGCGTCCGAGTCCCCCGCCGCTCCGCCGCTAACGACGTCCCCCCAGCCAACGACCCCACGGGCAAACCAGCCCCCGAACCCGACGCAGCCGTCGCTGCACCTGCTCCGCCCGTCGCCACTGCTCCGGTCGCCCCTCCTGGAGTCGCCCCAGGAGCCGTAGCATCCGCCACCGCCGGGGCAATCTGCTGGGTAAGCTCAGCATCCAGCCTGCCAGTGGGATTAGGCAGAGGAGGCGCCGCGGCACCCACCGTAGCCGGAGGAGGTGTGAACCGCCGCAGCACGGCATTCAGCCTATCCGTGGATACCAGCACGGAGTGGATATACTCCGCCTCCGTATTGGAGGTAGGCCCCTTGACAGCCACCAGGCTGATCGGGCCCACCTTCGGCAACACCCATAGCACCCCCGCCAGGGTATACGTACCAATCCCAGGCTTCTGCCGATACTCATCCCAATGGTTCTGCGCAGCGATCGTTGCAATCTTTTCGTCGAGCCGCTGCACATCATCGCTGGGTGTTTCCTGTGGCAATTTGCCACGATGTAACAAGGTCACCGCATATGCAATGCGAGGGATGAAACTACGCACTGAGAACCGATAACCATCCACATTGATGCGGTGCGAACGCTTCACCGTAAAGTCGGCGCGAATGCCGTAAGTCTGGTAGTAAGCCAGCGACAACTGCCGCGTAGATACCTCCAGCCCCACATGCCGCAGATAGTGCTGCGGAGCAAGCCGACGGTGCGCCACCTCATTGATGTCGAACGCAAACTCCACCCGAACATGCTGGTGCTCCCCCTGCGCGTAGTTCACACTGCTGCCGTACTTCCGCTCCAGCTTGTGGAACTCCACGGGAACAGCACGGTTGGTTGCGGTGGCGTGTCCCACATTGTCACCGATGTAGTGCGACAGCGCCCCAATAGCGAAGGCCAGTTCGTTCGCGTTCTGCGCGTTGCGGAACAGGTTTACAACGAAGTCGCCACTGCGCACGTAATGCGTAAGGTTGCTAAAGAAGGCATCACCGAAGGGATAGTAGCCGATGTCCTGAATGACACACCCGCCATAGGCATAAGCACGCGCCTGCTCGAGTTGCTCAGGTGTTAACGATGGATAGCGGCTGCGCAGGAGCGGGACGATGGAAGCATCCCAAGTAAGGTCGATGAGTTGCTCGTGCGTCATGACGGAGTAGCCACGCGCAGGCTGACCACCACCCACACCAAACAGACAGACCATCCAGAGAACACATCGGCGCAGAGACTTCATTGGGCTAGGGGCCATGGAAGCCATAAGAGTACGCCACTGCCTCGATAGTTGCCAGAATTCTTATGGAGTACGTACCGTGCTGTCGGGAGAGATGAATTCCATCCAAAAATGAAAGCCCCTTCGTATGAAGGGGCTTTTGCTTAGCGATGCTCAGGATTACTTTTCCTTGGGCACTTCGCCTGGCCACATGAGGTCGTTGTCCACCGAGAAAGTACCA
Organism: Terriglobus roseus; assembly: GCF_900102185.1. Taxonomy (NCBI): domain Bacteria; kingdom Pseudomonadati; phylum Acidobacteriota; class Terriglobia; order Terriglobales; family Acidobacteriaceae; genus Terriglobus; species Terriglobus roseus. The sequence goes on from NZ_LT629690.1 coordinate 3,458,250, forward strand.
GGAGTCGAGTTGGCCTGCATGGCTGCGATGTTTGCGTCGGACTCATTGTTGACCACGCCGGTAAGGATGACGTGACCGTTGTTCACAATGATGTGAATGGCGTGATAGCCCATTGGAGGATCCTGCGTGATACCACCGGCGGCACGTGCCACGGAGGGGCCCATTCCGAAACCAACCGGGCTACCGGTGTATTTACGCAACACAGCATTGCTATAGATGCGCGTATACACTCCCACCCGAATCCGATCGTCAAAGGGCGAGTTGGGAAGAACCTTGATTTGATTGATGACGCTGGCCACACCGTCAATCTTCTTCACGGCACGTTCGGCGTCGCTCTTCAGAGTGGGGCGCGAAGCGTATCCGCGAAGCACAATGCTTTTCCCTTGAATGCTGAAGCTGAGCGAATCGAAAACACCGTAATTGGTCAGACTAAGCAGCTCATGCCGCACCTGCTGAACGATGCGCTGCGCGTCTTCCTGTGACCATGTTTTCTGGTTGTATTCCATTTGCTGTTGCGGTGCGGCAGCCTGTTGCTGTGCCACAACACTCTGTCCCGCGCACAGCGCTGCCGTCATAGTCCAAAGCAGAATCTTCTTCATTGCTGACGTTCCTCCGTACTCACGTACCGGTATGGATCTGAAGGATGCTTCCACATAGTTAAGACGCTGAAGCCAGGGTGGTTTGCTGTTCGGAGAAGGAACAAAATTTCGCTAACGTACGAGAGGCGCGGGACAGAAGCGATCACCTAATCCAAATCAGGCGGCGGAAGGCCGTGCGTAACGCTTTGGAGAGCAGCCCATGACGCGCCGAAATGCCTTGCCGAACGCGCTTGGTGAGTCATAACCCAGCGAATGCGCGATGGCCGATAGGCCCTCAGCAGAATTTCTAAGGCGGTCAGCCGCTAACAACATCCGCCACCGAGTCAGATATTCCATGGGTGTAGCGCCTACGATTTCGCGGAAGCGATGAGCAAAGACAGAGCGAGACATACCTACGCGTTGCGCCAGCGAGTGCAACGTCCAGGGATGACCTGGATCGTTATGCATGCAGGCGATGGCGGCGCTCATGTGCCGGTCAGACAATGCGGAAAGCCATCCGGGAGCGACCTTGGCCGTATCCGCCAGATGCAGGCGCAGAGTCTGAATCAACATGGTGTAGGCCAGTTGCTCGGCAATCAAAGAAGTACCCGGCTGCGGGTTGCGCAACTCCTCGCGCATGCGTTCCAACGACCACCGCAGCGCAGCCTTATCCTGCTCACTGCGGATGTGCACAACCGGCGGCAGCGAGTGCAAAAGCATCTCAGCATGGCTACCAGTAAAGGCGAAGAAGCCACCTGCCATGTATCGTGCGCCATCGTTTAGGTGCGGCGTCTCGGCGCTTTTCTTCAGGCTTTCCAACGCCACGGTGTACGGAACGGGTTTTAGCGCGAGATCGCTTGTGAGCTGAAACGGGAGACCGCGCGGCAGGATGAAGCAATCGCCCACATTCATCTCAATGGGATGGGCAATGCCGTCCAACGTTAGCCAAAACTTGCCCGCCAGAACCGCGTAACACTTGATGCCCTGATGTTTCGGGAAAGAGATAGCGAGGTCGTCCGGGATAGCGAAGCCACCACAAGCAAGACTTCGTGGCTTGAGGAGCGAGAGAACTTCCGAAAGAGGATCGACCGCCTGACTGTGGCCGAAGACCGCAGCAGTTACGGGTTGCGTATCGGAGTCCTCGGTCTGGACGATCGGACTAATCATGCGGACTATCAGTATAGATCGTCCTGCATAACGATCCCATCTACTGATCGACGGCTGACGAAGACACCTTCGCAGCGTTCAAACGAGGAGATTGATCATGCGCATTTTTGTTACGGGAGCAACGGGATTCATTGGTTCCGCGCTTGTGCACGACCTGATTCAGGCAGGCCACCAAGTCGTAGGACTGACACGATCGGAAACCGGTGCCGAAGCTCTGAAAGCTGCTGGCGCCCAACCGCTTCATGGCAACATTGAAGACCTGGATAGCCTGCGCAAAGGAGCCGCTGACTCTGACGGCGTAATCCATCTTGCCTTTAACCATGACTTTTCGCGGTTTCAACAAAACTGCGATGATGACCGCCGGGTGATTGAAGCCATTGGCGAAGTGCTCGCTGGATCGGATCGCCCTTTTGTCGTCACCTCAGGAACGGCCATTGCCGCGAATGTAGACGGTAAGCCTTCTACCGAAGAGAGTCCATTGGCTTCGTGGAATCCGCGCGGTGCTTCCGAAGCTGCCGTCAGAGCGTTAACAGAACGTGGTTTGAACACATCTGTGGTGCGCCTGCCTCAGGTGCATGACACGCGCAGGCAGGGGCTGGTGCCGTATCTGCTGGCAGTCGCGCGGGAAAAGGGCGTGTCCGCTTACATTGGCGAAGGCAAAAACCGTTGGCCAGCAGCACACGTCACCTCCGTAGCAGAACTTTATCGACTAGCTTTTGAAAAAGCAGAGCCGGGTGCGATCTATCACGCGGTGGGTGAGGAAGGCATATCGATGAAGGAGATTGCAGAGGCGCATGCGCGCGGCTTGAAGATTCCTGCAGTCAGCATCCCACTAGAACAGGCACAGGAACACTTTGGCTGGCTGGCCCACTTCGCACCTCACGACATGCCTTCCTCCAGCGCTCTGACTCAGAAGAAACTGAACTGGAAACCAAGCGGACCCAGTCTGATTGCGGATCTGGACGCCATGGACTATTCGCAGGCCTAAATTCAGAGCCAACATGCGCACCGGTTTCCTTCTGCGGGACGCCGGTGCGCATTGCTTTTTCGGCGGAATCTGGCGGGAACCACGGGGATTTGCGATACGTATGAGTTGAGTAACGCCATTGGCAGCGTGGTAGTTTGTGTTTATTGCAATCGTGAAGAACTCCCCCATTTTCGTTTTATTACTCAGCACTGCGTTGTGCTCTGCGCAGCAAAAACCTAGCGTGGTGCAGCCAGGTGCTCCTGGGCAACCGTCGAAGCAGTTGCCTGCCGACACACATGGCACGCTGCCTGCGCCGTCGAAAGACGATATCGACTTCATGCAGGGCATGATCATGCATCACGGACAAGCAGTAGAGATGACAGAGCTGATTCCGTCGCACACTACGAATCCGAAGATCCAACTTCTGGGTGCGAAGATTCGTTCCTCGCAGACAGATGAAATGAATTTCATGAAGCGCTGGCTGATCGCGCGTGGACAACCAACGAGCATGGCAATGCCCGGTATGCCGGAGATGGACATGAATGGCCAACCCATGAAGTCCATGCCCGGTATGCTGACACCGCAACAGATGGATGCACTGAAACAAGCGCACGGAGCTGAGTTTGATCACCTGTTTCTGACCGGGATGATTCAGCACCACAACGGTGCGCTGGTGATGGTAAAAGACCTGTTTGCCTCTCCCGGAGCAGGGCAGGACGCCGATCTATTTAACTTCGCTACGGATGCGGACAACACGCAACGGGCGGAGATTCGCATTATGCAGGACATGTTGAAGGAGACCCGATGAACGCACGAATTTCACGCTGGGCATGCGCGGCACTTGCCGTTGCCATGCTTGGCCTTGCCCCCTTGCACTCCTTCGCGCAGGATGCAAAGTCTTCTGACGCGAAGTCCACTTCGAAAGCCCAGCCGAAGGACGAGCTGGACGAATTTGCAGCGCAGCCTGCACCGCCGCTTCCTGCGGGCATGACCGGTGCAAATGTGAATGACCCTCGCTTCAAGCTGAAGCCCGGCCTGTACGACGCAGGTGAAATTGCCATGGGCATGAAGCGGCTCACGTCGCTCAAGAAGCCCGATGCATTCCAGCTTGGTACTCGCGATCCAAACTCCGCGAAGACTACCGAAACGTTGAAGCAGGTCATCGCCGGCGATCCGTCCAAGATTCCCGCGCCACTGAAGCTCGTGCTGGCTGATCTTGGATTTGCGAACAGCGACTTCGCCTTTCAAGGTAAGTATCTGTTTCAGGGAAATTTCTATGGCGTAAGCATCTACGACATCAGCAATCCGGCGAGGACGTCGTTGGTGACGACGATGGTTTGCCCGGGTGGACAGGGCGACGTTTCCGTCTATGGCCATCTGATGTTGATGAGTGTCGAGATGCCGAACGGCCGCGTGGATTGCGGCACGCAGGGCTTCCCGCTGAACCCGCCGCTTCCGGAAGGCACCAAGCCCACGCGCGAAAACTCGATGCCTGCTGCATCGAAAGATCGCTTCCGCGGCGTGCGTGTGTTCGATATCTCTGACATCAAGAATCCGAAGCAGGTAGCTGCTGTACAGACCTGCCGCGGATCACACACGCACACGCTATTGGTTGATCCCAACGACAAGGACAACGTGTACGTCTATGTCTCTGGCACATCCTTCGTTCGTCAGGGCGAAGAACTTGCTGGCTGCAGCGGCGGCACTCCGGACAAGGATGAAAACACCGCGCTGTTCCGCATCGATGTAATCAAGGTGCCGGTTTCGCATCCACAAGATGCGGCGATTGTCAGCCACCCGCGCGTATTCATGGATGCTCGTACGGGCGCATTCAACGGCCTGAACAACGGCGGTAGCCACGAAGACAAGGACCCTGCGAAGAAGGCCGACACGAACCAGTGCCACGACATCACCGTCTATCCGCAGATCGGTTTGGCCGCAGGTGCATGCTCGGGCAATGGCTTGTTGCTGGATATTAAAGACCCCGTGAATCCAAAACGCGTGGATGCGGTAAACGATCCCAACTATGCGTACTGGCACTCGGCTTCGTTCTCGAATGATGGAACGAAGGTTGTCTTTACAGACGAATGGGGCGGTGGTCTGGGCGCGCGTTGCCGCCCGAACGATCCGCTGAAGTGGGGCGCGGATGCCATCTTCGCCATCAAGGACGACAAGCTTAATTTTGAAAACTATTACAAGCTTCCCGCTGCACAAGGCGACACAGAAAACTGCGTAGCACACAACGGTTCGCTCATCCCTGTTCCGGGACGCGATATCGAAGTGCAGGCGTGGTATCAGGGCGGCATTAGCATCATGGACTTTACCGATCCAATGAAGCCGTTTGAAATTGCATACTTCGATCGCGGTCCCATTGATCCGAAGATGCTGATCCTTGGCGGCGACTGGTCCGCGTATTGGTACAACGGCAACATCTACGGCAGCGAGATTTCGCGCGGTCTAGACGTGTTCGAACTTCTGCCGTCGAAGTTCCTGACGCAGAACGAAATCGAAGCGGCTAAGACCATCCATGTGAATGAGCTGAACGTGCAGGATCAACAGCGCATCGAGTGGCCCTCAAAGCTGATCGTTGCAAAGGCATATCTCGATCAGTTGGAGCGCTCGCAAGCACTGCCTTCTGCAAAGATTGCGTCGCTGCGCAAAGCCATCAACTCCGCCGAGAAGTCAAAGCTGGCCGCGAAGGATGTGGAGAAGCTGAAGGGTGAAGCTGCCGGTGTCTCCGGTGGCACAGGCGCAGATGCCAAGCGTATCGAAGCACTGACCGCCATCCTGAACAATCCCACGGTATAACTCATTGCTCTGCAACAGACGGCCTCTGCTTCGGTAGAGGCCGTTTCTTTTTGCTTGCAACATTTCTCAAGATTACTTTACATTGCAAAGCAGAGGGCAGCCATGACGGATCTTCGGCGGGCGCTGGGCGATATTCACGCGATACGAAAGCAGGTGGCAGACCGCACCGAGTTTCGTGGCTACGGCCCTGTTGCTGTTACCTGCACGGGGTTGTTCGCGGTGATCGCAGCAATTGCGCAGCCGTATCTGGTACCCGATCCATCGCACATGCCAGTGCGTTATCTCGCAGTATGGTTTGCGGCTGCAACGCTATCACTGGTGTTGTCTGCAATTACGGTATATACACGCAGCCGAAGGATGCACTCAGGACTGTCTGACGAAATGATTCGCATGGCCGCGCAACAGTTTGTTCCTTCGGTAGGCGCGGGATTATTGGTAACCCTGGTATTGGTGTTCGCAGTGCCTCAGGGTGTTTGGATGTTGCCCGGATTGTGGCAAGTGATCTTCAGCCTCGGAGTCTTTGCCTCCTGCCGTTCGCTGCCAAAGACAATGTTTGCGCCTGCATGCCTTTACCTGGGAACAGGTGTCGCCGCGATGGCCTTGGGCGATGCGCGCGCGCTATCGCCTTGGGTGATGGGTGTTCCCTTCGCGCTGGGACAGATGTTGATTGCAACGGTACTTCGCTTTGATGGTGCTGTAGAGGAGGATGTCGATGCCTGAACAGGAAGGGCGATTTGCCTATGAAGGATTGGATCGCCTGATTCATGAACGCGCGCGACTGAGCGTATTGACATCGCTGCTGACCCATCCCAAAGGGCTTACCTTTGTTGAGCTCAAAGCGATGTGTTCTCTAACAGATGGCAATCTGAGCCGCCACCTAAGCATCCTGGAACAGGATGGCATGGTGGTCATTGAAAAGGGGCACGAGAAGAACCGTCCACAAACACTGTGCCGAATCACTCCGCATGGAAAGAAGCGCTATCTGGAATATCTGGAGACCCTGGAGCAAGTGGTTCGTGACGCAGCAAAAGTAGCTGAAGGTACTAAGGTAAGTTCTCGCGGACGCATGCGTCCCATCGAAGCTTAAAAAAAATTGCATTGATACTTTACATTACAAAGTTCTTTATAGGAGGAAGTTCATATGGCATCTACATCCCCTGTTTCCCCGTTAAGCGCAGTGACAGGGCGTTTATTCAGCAACGTATCGATGGGACTGAAGCTCTTTGTGCTCACGGTGCTGACGCTCATCCTCAGCCTGTTTGCTATATGGATCAATGGCTTGGTGGAAGAGCGCACGGACCGCAAAGGCGATGTTGTGAAGGAAATCAGCAGCAGCGTAGGTGGCGCTCAAACACTGTTGGGGCCAACACTTCTCATACCGTATTCCATTCCTGCGGGAGAGAAGACGCCAGAGCAGCATGAGGTGTATTTCCTGTCTGCAACGGATGCCAACGCAACGGTGAAGATACAGACACAGGAGCGGCGGCGGTCATTGTTTCGTGTGCCGGTATTTCAAGCAGACGCCGAAATGCACGGCGTGTTTGACACAAGCCATGTAAACGCAAATCTGCCTCAAAACGCACAGATCGCATGGAAGGATGCAGAGATTGTCGTCGGCATGAGCGATGCTCGGGGCGCACAGTCAGATGCAGTGGCAGAGTTTGATGGAGCGGTACATACGCTTCAGCCATCGCATATCTGGCCACGCATGGCTCTCTCGTCTGAAAAGGATGGAAAATCCGTCGCGCTGTTCGGTACCGGTATCAGCAATGCAATGGAACACGGCGCGGTTACACCTGTGACCGTGAGGATGAGGCTGTCAGGTGCACAACATATCGCATTGCTGGCATACGGAAGATCGACACGCGTGACGCAAGTGGGCGACTGGCCTAGCCCTGGCTTTGATGGTTCCTTTGCGCCCGTATCGCGCGAAATAACACCACAAGGATTCCGCGCAACATGGAACATTCCCTTCATTGCGCGTGGTGTTGCAGCAGAAGGTATCGCGGGAAACATCAGCGGACTAGACGGCACTGCAATGGGAGTTTCACTTGTAGAAGTCGCCGATCCCTATCAATCCGTAACGCGAGCGCTGAAATATGCACCACTATTTCTCGGCGTCATCTTTCTTTCCTACTTTGTGTTTGAAGCAACAACAGGAAGACGCGTGCATGTGGCGCAGTACGTTCTGGTAGGTGTGGCACAGTTGATCTTCTATCTACTGTTGCTCTCTTTCGCAGAACACATCGGATTCAGCGGAGGATTTGCACTGGGTGGCGGAGCAACAGTGTTGCTGCTGGCTTTGAATGCAGGATGGATATTCGAGTCACGAGTACAGACACTGCGCGCACTCGGTGTCTTCGGCACGCTATATTCCATGATCTATCTATTGCTGAGGCTGGAGGATAATGCGCTGATGGTGGGTGCGATTGGCAGCTTCCTCACCGTGGCAGCAGCGATGTATTTCACGCGCAACATGGACTGGTTTGGCAAGGTGAAGTCATTGGGAGATACCGAACCCCGGGTATTGCGTGTGGGTGAGTTGTGATTGCAGTCATGGAGGGCTTCCGTGGCAGTACAACTACCGCTAAGCTGGTTGCGACTGCCATGGAAGAACAACTGCTGAAACGAATTCGTGTATGGCTAACCGTGTTTATTGTCGGCCTGATCCTAAGTGGCGTCACAGCGTTTCCGCTGGAAACAGAATTGGGGGTGCTTGTAGCGGCGCTGCGCCAGCCGTCGGTCTTGTCGATGGCACAGGGAACACATCTGCTTCCCTGGGTAGAACACGTCTATGCGGCGCTGCGCACGACGAACGCTAACTATCCATTCCTCGCATACGGTACAGATTGGCTCGCATTCGGCCACCTGGTGATTGCCGTAGCCTTCATCGGTCCTTGGATCGATCCAGTCCGAAACAAATGGTTCGTCACATTTGGATTGATTGCGTGCGCTGGCGTGATTCCTTTGGCGATCTTCGCTGGCGCTGTGAGGGGTATCCCATTCGGTTGGCGACTAATTGATTGCTCCTTCGGTGTGTTTGGATCTATCCCGCTGCTGCTCGTGCAGCGGGATATCCAATCTCTTGAAGCGATGGGCTATTTCACAACTTCAACCAGTGCATCCACTTGAAGTTGACGCGGGCTGCCAATGACATCGATGTTGCCAAGATGTTGTGGTTTGTTGAGGGTGAGATTTACGACACCGTTGATCATGCTTTGCCGGATAAGTGGGTCTTCCGCGAGAACGCTGGTTTTTTCCTGCGCGATGGCGGAACGCTCCACTTTGCTCTGAAGACGAACTCCATCCGAGCCATAGGGGGTGACAGTCGCTTCGAAGCTAAAGCCTACGTCGAGGTATGTGGTCTGCTTGCTGACACCGCCTGTGTCCTTGTCTAAGGAACCGGTCATCACGGGGACTTTGTCACCTTCTTTTAGCTGCATACGTTGCGAAGGCGCTAGCACCATGCTGTATTGCTGCGCACCAATGCGTTTCCCACTGTCGGTCTCCGTAAAGATGTAGGTGAGGCGATAGAGCGGGGCTGGTACGTCAAGCATGTGCAGCAGTTCTACGATTTGCTCGTTCTGCTCTGGCGTGCCGCCAACGACGATCTGACTCTGACTGGGAACGAGAAATATCTTCACGGTTGGTGCGCAGACATTACGGATGGCGGTGAGAATCTCATTCTGCTCTGATTGCGATGTGGCGTAGTGGAGTTGGTAATTGTGAATGGGATAGGTCTGTTGCGCATTGGATTGCGCATGGGACTGCACGAGAGCCATAGGCATTGTGATGGTCAGTGCGAGGGCGGACAGTTTCATTAGTTTGCTCCGGAAATTTGTGGGTGTTCCATCGGCTGCACGTAGATGGGCTGGCCATCGAGAGACGTTGCCGCAAAATAATCGTGATAAGCCTGCGCGTCTTCATGTAGCTGGCGTGCACGCGCGTCAGGTGTGTATTCGGAGAGTTGCTGCGCAGTGTTATGGCGCATCATGCGGATGACCAGACGCTCTTGTTGGGTCAGCGGCAAGGGCGGTTCGGGGATGTATTCGTGTGTCTGAATGGCGACTTCAACACGCTGAGGCTGCAAGATCTCTTCACGATTTTGTGCATTCTTTGGGCGTGGCGGCAGTGCTTGCTTCATGGGTGAAGGCATCGGTGTCATTGCCATCGTTACAGTGTCTGGCTGTGGTGATAGCTCATTCGATTGAGCGATCTTGCGAGGGCCGCTCTGCTGCATGGAGGTCGATTGCAGATGTGACCGCACAGCAATACCAATCGTAAGTACGACGACGCAGGCTGCTGCCCATGACAGACGTGGTAGCAGAGAGACCAGCAGGCTCTTCGCTACGCTTCGTTCTGATTGGGGACTCGTCAGCACGTTATAAATGCGGGCTTCGTAGCCTTGCGGTGATTCTGTGGTGCGAAGCGCATGCAGGACGTCTTCGATGGCCCGGTCGTGTTGGTCTTGGTGCGTCATGCGTTTCTCCTTGTCTGCCATCGGCGTTCTACGCGTTCGCGGAGGCGCGTGCGAGCACGAAAGAGCAGCGCGCGCACAGCGGACTCCGACTTTTGCAACACATCCGCAATCTCGGCGGTTCCCATTTCATCGACAGCATTGAGCAGAAGCACGTGCCGCTCTGCCTTTGGCAGCCGTTCCATCTCTTCCAACACCGCGCGCAGATGCGCTGACTGTGCAAGAGCCTTATCCGCTGGCACCGTGGCAGATGCAAGCGCCTCGGCAAAAGCATCGTCCATCTGCGACGGTCGAATACGCCGCCTGCGATCCAGCGCCAGGTTCCATGCAATGCGCACTAGCCACACGCGCATGTCGCGGATTTCATGCAGCGTGTGATGATGCTGCAACACACGCACGAACGTTTCCTGCACCACATCTTCCGCTTCTGCGCGATTACGCAGCGCGGCATGAGCCACGCGAAACAGCAACGTGCCGTATTGCGGCACCAGAGCAGCAACCACATCCGCCGCACCGGCGTGCGTCGTCTGCTGTGTGCTGTCCGTTACTGCCAAGGTCAAACGGTACCCTTCCGCGGAGATCATCATGGCTCTCTAACGGTACAGACGGAAGAGTTCGCTTGGCGCTCGATATTTTTTGTCAGGCGCGATTTTGCTGCTGCAAGCAGTCCGCCCATTCAAGCAGAATGCGGAGCATGAACAAGAACGCAGAAGAGCATCAACACTGGCGGAGTTGGGTACTGCCCATGGTAGTGGGCTTCCTTTCCGCGTGGCTGGTGGTGGCATTCGTGTCCGTACCTGCGGCACATTCGCTCACGTGGCCAAAGCTGTTTTCACGATCGGCGTGGTTGATGGCTCTGGCGGCGGGATGCGCTCTGGCGATGATCTGGGGCCTCTGCCGCGTCTTTCGTCAGGAACTAGGCAGCCCAACAGCGTCACTGAGAGCGTATGCGTGGAGCGCGGCGATCTGGCTTCCTCTGCTAACGCTGGTGTGGAACGAACACGACGTGTGGCTAATGCTGGCACCGTTACCGATCGCCGCAATCCTGACGCATTACTCTCGCCGCCAACATCTAGCCGTGACTGCAGCGGAGCAGGATGAGACTCCGTTGATACCAGTCCACGAATTGTTCGATTCTCTGCGTAAACTTCGGCGCACACCACCGACGCGCGAGGCCATGTTGTTGGCCGCACTGGTCCTGAGCACGATTGCAGCAGTCGCAGGCGGGCTCGAAACGACAGCAATTTCGCTGATGATTGTGCTGACGACCGCAACGGTGTGGTACTTCACCACGCTCGCCCCTGCAAATGTGCGCGTTACAGGAACGATTGGCACACGCAGTCGCCGCGCTGCCGTGCTTCCCTGCTTCCTGCTGACCTGCCTCGCTCTGACACCGTTTCTGCGGATGGGACTTGGCTCTTCCAAAGTCAGCTCAGTTGTACTTGCAGGAGTAAGACAAACCATACAGCCACCACGCATACAAAGCGTGTTCTTCGGCTATCGGGGCATCGTGTTGCTGGCGCCGCCAATGCCAAAGCAAAAGCTGGTAAACATCACACCGAAGACCATCGCTGCGATGTCGCAAACCATGCATCCCACTCAACCTTTGGTGATCGCGTTTGATGGTGCCTATCGCTACTTTGAGGTGTACCCAGTTCCCGGCGCTACCGGCATCCGTACGCAGCGCGGCGATCCGCTGAAAGCCAACGTACATTCTGCAGACCAATCGCCGCTGACAATGGAAGCGGTACAGCCGCTGGCAAATCGCGTGGATGCAGCCTGTTGCTCTGCAATGCATGTGGCTCTGACCAATGCAGACAATCGCTTAGGACGTGTAGATGTGGAATTGATTCTGCGTAACCGGATGGCGAACGGACAGACAGTAGAACGCTCTCTGGGACGCATGCCCGTTGCTTCCAGCCTGCAGAGTCCTATTTCAATCTATCGGCCTGCAGTGCGCGAAGACCTGCGCTTCTCTATGAAGAACGCGAACGATATGGCCTTCAATGAAGTCGTTGTGAAGTTCCACCTTGCTGCGCAACGCAGTCTTTCCGGCGCAAAGATGCAGCTCCGCCAATTCGAACTAGTTCCATAAACGGAGTTATGCGTGGAACGGTACTTGGAGGATGAAAAGCAGCATTCACCAAAAGGTGAATGCTGCTTGGAGTGCATGGGATTTATCCCAACGAATGACAAGACTACGGCTGCGCAAGCGGAATCGCTACAGCGACCTGCACATCAATGAGCAGTTGTGCTTTACGCTCTATCTGCTCGTAGAGAGCGGCTTTCTTAGCCGGCAGAACTTTACGAAATGCGGGTTGATACTGGAGCCGCAGTGATGTCACTGCCGAATCCAGCTTCAACAAACGCGTAGTCCAATCGTCAGCCTGCGCGTCGGTGATCGTGTCGTAACCCTCTGCGTATTCCTTGATCAGTTGGTATTTGTCATTGTTAACGTTCACAAGGTCGGCAGTGTATTTATCGTAGACTGGCCAGAAAGCTTGCGCCTCCGCATCCGTTAGTGGCACATTCGCCGCAATCAGCTGTTTCTTCTGCGATCGAATATCTTTCCGCAACAGATCAATATCCTTATCCGTCGAGCTCTGAGAGCTTTGATTTGCAGATGTCTGTGCTTGGCTGCCCTGTGCAATCGCTGGAGTGCGGGCGAGCAACATCGCACAGCCAAATGCCAACACTGTAAGTAAGGGTTTCTTCATTGCGCATCTCCTGACTCACTCTCACCCGACTAGCAGTTTGAGGGAACTGTCAGGTTTGGCAGGTGCGCCGACCGGAAGCCGGGCATCCAGATGGCCGGAGATATGGCTTAAAAGAATTGTTCTGGCGGGAAGATGCGAAAGAGGCGGGACGGAGTCTCTCACGTAAGCAAGAGACTCCGGCGGGAGCTGCGGCTAGTGTAGGACGCGGGCGGAAGCTGGGAGCGGTGGAAAGCCGCCTTCCAATAGGAGCTGCTGCGCAGCGTCCTGGCACATGGTGAGCATGGCATGGAATGCTTCCGGCGCGAGGCGAAGGGTAACTCCGCCTACAGAGAGGTGAAGCGTGCCACAACCGCAGAGGGAGACGCCGCCGAGGCCTTCGCGTTCGGCAAGAAGATGATTGCGTACGGGAATGCACATGAGCTGGTGTTCTCCTGTTCTGCTGCGATTGTGAAAGGTTGAGGGGAAAGGTTTAGACGCCGCGCTGCGCGTAATACTCAGCCACCTGTTTGGTGTTCAGCTCAAACGGAACATGATGCGATCCCGGCATGCTGAGCACGCGACCGTGCGTATTGGTATCAGGCGTGGCGAACTGGAGATAGCTGGGCAGATCCAACCGCGGATTGGTGCGCGCAGGCTCTGTCATGTTTCCGGCAGCGTATTCAGTCAGGCGAACGAAATCGCCCACCCGAACCACAATGCTGCCAATGTTGACGGCTCTGCCGTTCAGCAGAACATGGCCGTGTGCCACAAGCTGGCGGGCAGCGGCAATGCTGCGGGCAAAGCCTAAACGGAAGACGACATTGTCCAGTCGGCGTTCCAGCAGGCTGAGCAACTGCTCAATCCAGTTGCCGCTGTTGCTGCCCCGCCGCGCCTCGCGAACAAAGCGGCGAAGTTGCTCCTCGCGCAGGCCGTAGTGGAACATCACCTTCTGCTTCTCGCGAAGCTGAAGGGCAAATTCCGACGGTTTGCCCTTGCGGCTGGCCCCGTGTTGTCCGGGGGGATAGTTCCGTTTTTCCAGAGCGCCAGGCTTGCCGAGACCGGGTAGCTCGATACCTAAGGCGCGTTGAATCTTAAACTTGGTTTTATGGCTCATGCTGTTTGCACTCCTTCCGAAGAGTCTGGAAAGAGCAACGCCCCTCAACGCTGCTTCGAAAAGAAGACTAATCTAGTCCTAGATGGCATCAAGACGAGAATTCAGCGAACGGTAGAAATTAAGACCTGAACAGTCTTATATAGCTTCTGAGGAGCAGACGGCATGGCTTGCGTTTATCTCGGGTGGTAATTCATCGGCGTGTTACAGTGAAGCACCACACACCGGGTTCCCAATCTTCAGATTCGAACAACTGCCATGCGACTCTTGTTGACGCCGTGCCTGTTCGCCTGTTTGATCGTCCTTCCGTCCGCTGCCGGCGCTGATCACAAAGCGGACACACCCACCACTGACTGGAATCGATTTACAGCTGCAAGCTATCTCGATGCTCGGGAAAGCTGGTGGCTCACCTGGCCCAAAAGCCAGCGAGACCACGCTACCGCATGCGTCTCCTGCCATACTGCTGTCCCGTATGCTCTGGCTCGTCCCGCATTGCGAGAGCCGCTGCATGAATCAGGCCCATCGACCACCGAACAGACCATGCTGAACTACGTGGTGCGACGCGTCACGCTGTGGAACGAAGTCGAACCCTTCTACAACGACGCGAAGTCTGGTCCACGCAAAACGCCGGAGTCGCGCGGCACAGAAGCCGTGTTGAACGCGCTGATCCTCACCCGCTACGATGCACCGCAGGGCCATCTTCGCGCCATCACCCGCGATGCACTGGCCAACATGTGGAAGATGCAACTGACTACCGGTCCTCAGGCTGGCGCATTCGACTGGCTGAACTTCCACAATTCGCCTTGGGAGGCGGACGAATCACAGTACTGGGGAGCAACGCTCGCTGCCATCGCCATAGGTCAGGCTCCTGACGACTACCGCAATGATCCGAGCATTCAACCGCAACTGGAGCAACTTCGCAGCTATCTCAGGCACAACTACGCCACGCAGCCACTGATGAACCGCGTTGTTCTGCTATGGGCATCGGGTCGTATCCACGGCCTTCTGACGCCACAGGAAAAACGCACACTATTGACCGAAATTGCAGCGCAACAGTCACCCGATGGCGGATGGAGCATGGCAAAACTCGGCAAATTTCAGCGCCGGGACAACACGTCCGTCCCCACGGTCAGCGACGGCTACGCCACCGGCCTCACGATCTATGCACTGGAGCAGTCCGGATCTTCACCTCAGTCGACGTTGGTCAAAACCGGTCTGCAATGGCTTCGCAAAAACCAGGACGCGAAAGGCGATTGGACTGCCGAATCTCTCAATAAGAAACGCGATCCAGAGAGTGACGCGGGCCGCTTCATGACGGACGCCGCCACTAGCTACGCTGTACTCGCATTGGAAGGCCGCGGTAACTGAGACAGCAAACCGAGATGAACTACCGCTGCTTCCACTGGAAGCCCACCAGTGAGATTCCACCGGTGACCATGACGTCGTAGGGACGGTAAGCGCCGATGCCCGCACCCACCATGACCGAGCCATTCAGTGAACCGCCACGTGTCTTGCGCAGTCCACGGCCGACGCTGGCAGTGATGGACGAGGGCGTGTGATTGTGGTTCGCCTGGTCGATCCCCAGATTGAGATCTGCCGTCATCCACCAGCGCAGACTACGCGGACTGGCGCTCATGTATAGGTCAAGGTCAGATCGATTCACGTCTGGACGTGAGGCAGGCCCGGCGAAGGAAACTTTCTGCTGGAAGAACTGGGCAAGAAGGAAGTGTGGTCCCCAGAAATGCGAGACGGCCACGCTGGGCGTCACAAGCCATTTACCTTTGCCAACGCTGTCGTCCTGCGAGGTTGGCGCGCCAAGAGTCGTTGTCAGCAGAACGCCGTTGTGGCGTGTGAGCCAGGGAATCCATTGGCCACTGACTGAAATATCGCCAAGAACGATTGGTGGTTTTCCAGTGGTAGAAGTTACCGCTGCGGGCGATGCGAACGGATGCGAGGGGGACTCGGCTATGGACGCGGAATCGCTTGTCGTTGCGAATGGGATGGAGATGCCCAGACTATTAGCAGCATGACGAAAGGGCTCGGTGTAACTGAGCGTCGTGGTGTTGGTATTGCTGGCAGCATGGATGCCATCCCACTCGTTGCTGATGGAAAGCGAACGGAAGAGAAATGTGGGATTGGTCGCAGCCGCGGGAGCCGTCGCAACGGACTCCCGCGCTTTATTTTGTGCGAGCGTGCTCGCGGACATTACAACAGCAAGCAAGGCGCAAGTGAGGGTGCGTGGCTGGAACTTCATTGCGACTTACTTGGCCAGCGAGTCGAACCACACCTTCCACTGTGGCACCGCCGTGGCATACGTTCCGCGATGCGACGTATCGCCGGTGGAGATTGCTTCCACCTTCGTATTGCCCGCACCAATGGCGCGCTGATAGGTCATCGCCATCTTGCCGATACCAGGCGTAATGGCCTCGTCCGTCTCGCCGTAGTAGTTGCGTACGGGACTCTTAATGATCCAGCGATAGGTCTGCGCCTGAGCCACGATGCGACCGTAAGCTGAGTTGGCAAAGAACTGTGGATCAAAATATTCATCGCGGATGAGCTTGTGGACGTCGGTAGGAACCTTAGTCGCATCGAAGGGTGTGCGCTCATAAGCACTGCGGCTCAGTTCGTAATACTCATCCTTCAACAAGGAGTGAGCGAGGCCGGGAACGCCGTAGTAGTTCTCATAAGAAAAGGACGACAGGATGAAAAGCGTCGTGACCCAATCGGCATCATTTTTGCGCGGAAAATCGAGGAAGCCGCTCAATGTTGCGTAGACATCTACAGGTGCGCTAGCAGTAGCCGCAGCAGTCACAGTGACACCCGCGCTCTCCAGCTTTTCTAGGAATGCCATAGTCACAAACCCGCCTTGCGACCAGCCACCGATGAAGAGTTTTGGTGATGCAATCTTCATCTGCGCAAGAACAGCGCGCGCAGCCATCAACATGTCATAGGTGGCCTGTTGATGGCTTCCCTTCACCATGTATCCCTCGTGTTCCTTCGAGTCACCCATGCCGAAGTAATCCGCGCCGATGACGATGTATCCCTGCCCACCAAACTGCGCCAACGCAAGCTGCGTCTCAGGCGACTGTTCCGGATACGATGGCACCTGCTGCTTTCCATACACAGTGCCGTGTTGGTAAGACATCATCGGATAGCTCGAAGCCCCCGTATCAGGAATAGCGAGCAAGCCGCTGGCGACGATAGGCTTGTTACCGCGCTCGGGAATCACAGACGAGTAGGTCACGCGATACAACTTCACCGCATTCACTGCGGGCGTGTACGTAACGTTCACGCCGAAAAACTTTGGCGCATCCTGCTTCAGCACCTGATTCAACTTCGCAACGTCCCACCGCCCCAGAAACTGGTAGCTGACTCCCGAAGACACCTGCACTATGCCCGTTTCCTGCGCAGTGATCTTCGGTGTGTGCAGCAACAGTCCGCTCAAAAAGACGAGCGACAGGATAAGAGAAATCCAGCGAGACATGGCAGCTCCAGAAAACGAGGGAATGCGGCACAAAACACGCAGCTTGTGTGAACAAGATGTGCGGGATGCTGTCAGTATATTGGCGGGATAGACCTAAAATGGCAGGGCTTACGACGTTCGGTTGCGCTGTGTCCTACAGCGAACAAACGAAGTTACAGCGCTTACAAATTCGCTGTTGACTCTTGATGGGATCAGGCTTCGACAGCAGCCGTGCCATTCGCCGCAGCCAATGCTGCTTCAATGTGGCGGCTAACATCCGCTTGAGCGAACTGACTGGCTACCCGGATAGCGTTCAGGATGGCTGTCTCGTTCGACGATCCATGCCCGATGATGCATGCGCCGCGCACGCCCAGAAGCGGCGCTCCACCGTACTCCGAATAATCGAGACGGCGTTTGAAGTTCTTGAATGCCTTGCGCGAGAGCAGCGCGCCCACCTGAGAAGTGATCGTCGCTTTCAGTGTCTGCTTCAGGCTTTCGGAAACCAGCTTGGCGATGCCTTCCGTGGTCTTCAACGCAACATTGCCTACGAAGCCATCGCAGGCAACGACATCGCAGCGACCGTTAAACAGATCGCGACCTTCCACATTGCCCAGGAACTGGTAAACCACATTGCGGGCATTCAATTCACGAAGCAGCGGAAGGGTTTCGCGGGTAAGCGCGTTGCCCTTGGAGTCTTCTTCGCCAATGGATAGCAAACCAATGCGCGGCTTGGGGATGCCAAGCACATTCTGCGCATAAATCTGCCCCATCAGGGCGAACTGAACGATGTTGTGGGGATCGCTATCGACGTTGGCGCCGGAATCGAGCATGACGCAGGGCGACCCCGTCTGCGTGGGCAGAATGGTCGCCAGTGCGGGGCGATCGACGCCTTGCAGAGTGCCCAACACCATCTTGGCCGTAGCCATGGCAGCGCCGGTATTACCAGCAGTCACAAAGCCGCGAGCCTTGCCCTCACGGACCAGCTTCAGGCCAACACGCATGCTGCTGTCCCGCTTTTGGCGGACAGCCTGTGCGGCCTTGTCATCCATGCTGATCCACTCCGAGGCATGCACCACCTCAATGGGCAAACGTTCGCCCATCAGATGTTGCTTCAGCGCTGGTGCGATCCGGTCTTCCGGCCCAACCAGGTGAATACGTACCGGGTAATGGCGGCATGCGGCAATAGCACCGCGGATTTCCGGCTCAGGCCCCTTTTCGGAGCCCATTGCGTCAAGGACTATGTCTGTCAGCATCCAGATGAGATACGAATCAGGTGGAGCTTAAGCTTCCTTGGTCGCGGCTACAGCAGCCCGACCACGATATTCGCCGCACTTGGGGCATGCGTGGTGAGGCAGCTTGCGCTCGCCGCAGTTGGGGCAGTTGCCCGAGTTAGGGGCGGTCAAAAAGTCATGCGAGCGGCGCTTGGCCGTACGCTGCTTGGAATGGCGACGCTTTGGATTAGGCATCGGTATTACCTTTCAATACGCAAAATCAGCACAATCGCCCCCGTTCACGCACGTTTCTTACGCGTGTTCGGAAGCGTTCGTTACAAACTGGTGCAACCTCGCAGTGCCAACGTTCAGCACGTCACTCGCCGGACAACTTACCTTCACCAAAGCCCTGAAGCGCACCCCAACGTGGATCCACAATTTGCTCTCCACAGTTGCAGGTTGTCTCGTTCAGGTTCGCTCCGCAGTGCGGGCAAAGTCCCTTGCAATCCTCCCGGCAGAGCGAGCGTTCGGGCAGGGATAGCAGCACCTGCTCGCGCACCGCGTCTTCCAGCAGAAGGCCGCTTGTTTCATAATACCCGATTTCTGTCTCCGCTTCACTGATACTGCGTTCGCCGGGATCAGAATCCGCACCCGCTGGTCGAAAAACCAGGTCGAAGGTCTGCTCTACGTGTTGCTGAATCGGCTCAAGACAACGACCGCACAGTAATTCAAAGTCGCCTGCAAGATGGGCACGCAGACGAATGTCTTCCACAATCTCGCGGGGTCCGCGATATTCTTCGAGACGCTCTGCTGTACCCTTCACGGCAAGCGGGCCAATCTGGCGGACGTCGTGCGCATAGTCGACGGAACCAGGCTCTAGGCGCAGGTCCAGTGTCATTGGGTCGGGAACGAGGTCGGCTGGGGTAATACGAGTCACAGTCCTATTATCCTCCACAATCCAATCCTGCAAAGGGACCCCACAATTCCATCCGCCGGAAAGCGGAATTCACAGATATTCCAAATTTGGTATACGCAAAAACCATAACCAGACCATTTCTGCGAATTTCCGGTAAAAAACGGAAATTACCGGTTTGGCACACAACCTGCTCTAACGAAAGGCGGGAAGAGCGTGCGGATAGGTGCTGCTGGCAAAGCTGGTAGCCCAATGCACCAAGACCACCGGCCCGGCGATGCAGACCGCGCCAGATTCGAGACCTAAAGAGGTCCGAACTGAGCAGACGGCGCCCCGGCCACCGGCAGCAAGACCCTTTAGGAGGCCAGTGATGGCCATTAAGATCGACGAAACGGCCACCCAGAGTGGCCGTTTTCCGTTGGAGGAATTTTAACTGCACTAAAAATAGTGCAGATGACACTTGCATACCGTCGCTGATACGCGTAGAGTGGTGTTGCCTGATGAACCGGCTGAGCATGGCCCACGCATTTCGCCTGGGTAGCCGCTCGCTGAAGATCGCAGGCAGGAACGAAATCATTTAGACACTGAAAGTGAATTCTCTCCGTCCGGCCCGGATTTCGTGTGCCGAGGACAGAGAGCAGAAGATAAGGCGCAGAGAACCGCTCGGCACCACATCCTTTATTTCGTTTGTGTGCCAACCGTCTCCGGCGACCTTCAGATGCAAGCCGAAATACCAAACGCTGTCGCGATGCAGCGGCATGCACAGGCAACGAACTGCACAAGGATTCCGGGACGAAACAGGCAAAGATGTTGCCCTTCTCCCGCAGGATTTCGAGTTAACGCTTGAGACGCATTTCCCTTCTGAACGCATCCCGTGTCTGCCGGCTAAACCGGCACCCGTAACGAAGGCGGCTAAGAACCGCCAGAAGAGTCCTGTGCGCAACAAACACAGGACCTGAGACAGAAAGAAGAAGCATGAACGCAGAGCAACTGAACTTCCCCGAGCCCAATGTTGCCGTTGTGGCTCCGACGTCTTCCTCACCAGCCGGCGAGGAGGGCGCATCGAATGGCGCTCCTGGTGGAGCTGCTGGAAAGAGCCGCCGCCGTCGCCGCAAGCGCAAGAACCGCCCCGCCGGTGCAAATGGCGAAGCAGGTACAGCGCCTCAGGCAGCCGCCAGTGCAGAGGGTGGCGAAGCCGCTGCTCCTGCGCAGAACACCAACCAGCAGCAGCCCCGCCAGAACAATGGCCAGCAGCAGGGTCAAGGCCAGGGTCAGGGCAAGCGCTGGAAAAAGAAGAAGCACGGTGGACGTGGAGATGGTCAGCCCCGCCCCGAGCCGGGCAACAGCCTGCAGGGCAGCAACTCTGGCATGGGCAATCGCGGCCGCAACCGCAAACAGCAGCAGCGCGGACCGCGCTCGTTCGTGGGTCCCATGGACCACAGCTACCGCGAGGTAAACGGCAACTTTGCCGATACCCCGGCCAGCACCATTGAGATCCATGGCAACCACCGGTCGCGGCAGAATAACCATCGCAACCACCACTTCAACGAAGACCGACTGCCGCCCGAACTGATGCACAATCAGCGCGCTGTGGCCATCCCGGAAGATGCGCCCACGCACATCTACTTCTTCATTGAAGACCTGTTCTTCACCGCGAAGATTCAGGAGACGGCACGTCTGCAGGGTGTGAAGGTCGCGTTCATGAAGCCGGAAAAGGACATCGTGGCACATCTGGCGGAACTGCCAGAGCACGATCATCCGTCGCTGATTGTGTTCGATCTGAACAACGCCAACGCGAAGCCGCTGACGCTGATTCCGAAACTGAAAGCCAAGTTGAAGAAGGGCACCTCGATCATTGGCTTCCTCTCGCACCTGCAGGGCGACCTGAAGGCCAAGGCAATGGAAGCGGGTTGCCACTCTGTGATGCCGCGTGCGGCTTTCTCGCAGAACCTGCCGAACCTGCTGCGCCGCTATGGTGTGGAAGACGAGCACGAGCCAAACTTCAACATGTAAGCAAGACAACGAAGTACGCGAAGGGCATCCAGAAAAGGATGCCCTTCGTTCTTTCCGAAG
Organism: Terriglobus roseus; assembly: GCF_900102185.1. Classification (NCBI taxonomy): domain Bacteria; kingdom Pseudomonadati; phylum Acidobacteriota; class Terriglobia; order Terriglobales; family Acidobacteriaceae; genus Terriglobus; species Terriglobus roseus. The sequence goes on from NZ_LT629690.1 coordinate 3,479,714, forward strand.
AAACGAAATCTATGCCTGAAACTATCTTTCAACCGATACGCATCGCTGTTCTAACCATCAGTGATACGCGCACCGCCTCCGACGATCGATCGGGCGATGCGCTGATACAACGGCTGACGGATGTAGGCCATCTGCTGGCAACACGCAGCGTGGTGCAGGACGAAATCGCCAGTATTCAAGCCCGTTTGCGCGTATGGATAGCAGACGCAGAGATCGACGTGATCCTCTGTGTTGGCGGCACCGGCATCACCGGACGCGACATAACTCCAGAAGCCCTACGTCCTCTTTTCGACAAGGAGTTACCCGGATTCGGTGAGTTATTCCGCATGCTCTCCTATCAAAAGATAGGAACGGCGGCGATGTTATCGCGTGCTCTGGGAGGAGTTAGTGGCGGTAAATTGTTGTTCGCTCTTCCCGGCTCAACCAACGCCGTACTTCAGGCATGGGATGAGATACTTGTCCACCAGTTTGATCGTCGCACACGCCCCGGAAATCTTGTGGCACTGATGCCTCGCCTGAAGGAGAAGTAAGGTATGCCTACGCGCATCGTCGATACCAGCAACGCAGAACATTACACATGGGGCATCGACTGCGATGGATGGCATCTGGTCAAAGGCGAAGAACTCAGCGTGATCGAAGAACGCATGCCTCCGGGACGCAGCGAGGAGCGGCACTCCCACACGAAGTCACGGCAGTTTTTCTTTGTTCTCGAAGGCGAGCTGACGATGGAAGTAGAGCACCATGACTTCGTCATCAGAGCCGGCAAAGGGGTGGAAGTCCATCCCGGCCAGGCGCATCAAGCCATCAACCGCAGCCAGGCCGATGTACGCATGCTCGTCATCAGCCAGCCGCCCAGCCATGGCGACCGCACGCCAGCGTAACCTGTAAGCAGCAGTGGCCGACGACTTCAAAGAACAGGTAAAAACCGCCACCGACATCGTCAAGGTGATCGGTGAATACGTGCGCCTGCGAAAAAGCGGCGCGCAGAACTTCAGCGGCCTTTGCCCCTTTCATCAGGAGAAGTCACCGTCATTCAGCGTGAATGCGGCGCATGGATACTTTTACTGTTTCGGCTGTCATGCCAAAGGCGACGTGTTCACCTTTGTGCAGAAGATTGAGAACATCTCGTTTCCTGAAGCTGTTCGCACCGTTGCGCAGAAGATGGGCATTCCACTACCGAAGCGTGAATGGAACTCGCCAGAAGAGGCAGCTCAAGCTGGCTTGCGGCGACAACTCACCGATATCCACGAAGCTGCGACACAGTATTTCCAGCAGGCCCTGCAATCTACGGAAGCAGCGCGTGCGCGCGAATATCTCTCCAGCCGCGCGGTCAGTGCGGACTCCATTGCGATGTTCCGCATTGGATATGCGCCCGACGATTTCAACCACATGCGCGAAGCGCTTTCCAAGCACTTCAATGACGAGGTGATGCGCTCTAGCGGCCTGTTCTCTTCGCGCGAGCAGAGTGATGAAGGCAGACCCGTCGGTCCGCTGTATGCGCGCTTCCGCAAGCGAATCACCTTCCCCATCTGCAACGAAGCTGGCAAGACCATCGCCTTTACAGCACGCGCTCTAGACAGTGATGAAAAGAGCGGGCCTAAGTACCTGAATTCGCCCGAAACGCCGCTGTATACGAAGGGTCATGTTCTCTTCAATTTGGACAAAGCCAAAGCCGCGATTCGTTCGCAGGATTATGCGCTTCTCGTCGAAGGACAGATGGACTGCATCCGCGTGTTCACTTCCGGTTTGCAACCGGTTATTGCGACTAGCGGAACTGCATTCACAGAGCATCAGGTGCGCTTGTTGTCACGATTCACCAAGCGCGTCGTCGTCAACTTCGACCCCGATACCGCAGGCGCAAACGCTGCCGAGAAATCGTTAGCTTTGTTAACCGAAGCAGAGTTCGAGGTCCGCATCATGACGCTCGAAGGCGGCCTTGATCCGGATCGCTATGTTCTGGAAAACGGCATCGCGGCCTATGCCGAAGCATTGCGCAATGCGAAGCCGCACGCAGACTATCTGATTGATCGCGCACGCACGCTGTTCCCTCAGCGCACTGCCGAAGCCAAAGTAAAAGCGGTGAACTTCCTGTTGCCGCATGTGCGTCGTTTGCCCTCTGCGATTCAGCGCACACAGTTTGTCGATGACGCTGCACAGAAACTCGGCATCGACTCCTCCCTGATGCGGCAGGAGTTGCAACATGCCGCAACGCATCGCTTGGAAAGCGTCCGCAGCACCTCTGCGATGCAGTTGTCTGAAACAGAACGCATACTGTTGCGTGCACTGGTGCAGCCTGAGACAGATCGCGCACGCCAACGCGCCGCAAGCGAGCTCACCGCGCATCCTGAATGGCTCGATGGTCTTGCCGCAGCCGAATTGATCGAAGCGCTTGCAGGTGCTCCGCTGACAGATAACCCGCTGGAATCAGCACCGGATGATCGCAGCCGCGAGATGCTCGCACGCCTGCTGCATGAAGACGCGATCGGTGATCCCGCGATGCTCGCCAACGAAGTCGGCAACACGCTGCACACGCTGGAGCGCCGCCGCCTCGAACGCCGCAAAAGCGAACTAAAAATCCTCATCGCAGAAGCCGTACGCCGCGACGACGCCGACATGGTGACGCAGTTGCAGATGGAAGCCGTGGAAGTGAACCGCGCACTGCGCATGCTGTAACGAACAAAGCATCCCTCGTTTCTGTTCAGGAGGAAGATATGGCGATCACGCGTCGATCCTTTGCCACACGCGCACTCGCGCTTGCATCCATCCCCGGGGTAGATGCCGCACCGCGCAAACGCATTCATCGCATGGGACCAGCCACGTCCGCGGTCTATTCGCCCGCAGTGCAATGGGGCAGCCTGCTGTTTCTCTCCGGAAAAGGCTCAGGCACTGCACCCGATCCTGCGGACATTCGTAGCTGTACGAATCATGTTCTCGATGCCTTTGCAAAAGAGCTCGCCAATGCAGGCTCGTCGATGGAGAACGTATTGAAGATCACCGTCTATCTGCAACGCCCAGAGGACGTGCCTGCGATGAACGAAGTCTTTGCTCAGCACTTTCCGAAAGACCCGCCTGCACGCACCACCATCATCACACGCACACCTCATCCCACACTGGTTGAAATGGATTTGATCGCCGGCATCTGACCGCATGCGAGAGAATGAGAGACATGAGTACCGAAGAAGCAAAGTATCTTGCCATTAATCCGAACCATCCCAACGCGGGTATTTATTCGCCTGCGGTTGTCTTCGGCAATGTGGTGTATCTCTCGGCAAAGACTTCGTGGATTGCTCCAGAGCCGGACGACATCCGCGCCGCAACAGCCTATCTCCTGGATCAGGTGGAAAAAGAACTTCTCAATGCCGGTTCGTCCATGCACAAGGTGTTGAAGGTCATTGTGTACCTGCGTGACATGAACGATTACGTCGACATGAACGAGGTTTACACCGGACGTTTCGGCAAGAACGCGCCCGCACGTACCACCATTGAATCTAAGCTGCCCAGAAACAGCATTGTGGGTTTTGATGTAACGGCTTATCTCTAACCGCATCCAAAGAGTGCAATGACAGAACAGAAGAAAAAGCAGGCGGAGCTGTGGCTCTTTCGTCACGGTGAAACAGAGTGGTCACTGAACGGCAAGCACACCAGCTACACCGATTTGCCACTGACCGAGCATGGACGCGAGCAGGCAACAGCGCTTGCCCCGGTGATTGCGAAGACACAGTTTGACCTGGTGCTGACCAGCCCGCGGCAACGCGCGCGCGACACCGCAGCGCTCGCTGGATTGGGTAATCGCGCCGAAGTCGAGCCGAATCTGCAGGAATGGAACTACGGCGTGTACGAAGGCAAGAGCACGCCTGAGATTCAAGCAGCCGAACCGGGATGGAGCGTCTGGGACAGTCCCATTACGGGCGGCGAATCCATCGATCAGGTGGCTGCGCGTGCGCAGCAGGTGATTGATCGCTGCCTGCAGCATGGAGGCCGATGCGCGTTGTTCGCCCATGCGCACATCTTCCGCATTTTGGCGGCAGTATGGGCTGAACAACCGGGCGTCTTCGGGCAGCGGCTTGCGTTGTCCACTGCTACTGTCAGCGTTTTGGGATGGGAGCACGGCACCCGCGTCATCACACGCTGGAATGCCGCTCCCTGATTGTGTTCGCGCAATGACAGGCGCACAATAAACGTATGTGCAACTGCGGTTGTGATCCATCGGCGCAGGACGAAGCGAACAAGCTGCGAAAGAAGGCGGCTGTCACCGGCGGAGCGGTCGCCTGCCTAGCAGCCATTCCAGCTGCGGTGAACTCTTCGCAGCATCCTGCGGTGATGTGGGCAGTGATTGCGGTTCAGGTGGTTCTGTTGGCACGGGCCGCAATGCTGCTGCGTAAGCGGAAGCAGTTACTGGCTGGCGCCTGAAGATTCCCTCAGCCTAAGGTTCTAAGCTGTAGGCATGCCGCACATTCCGACCAAGCGCCTTCACACCGATGCCAAGCTTCCCAAGTATGCCCATGAGGGCGCATGGGGCGATCTGGCCGCCGACCTCTACAGCGTTCACGAAGCCACAATTGAACCGCGCAAGACTGCGCTCGTTGCAACCGGCCTGGCGATGGCCTTCCCCGAAGAATACGGCGCGCTGGTAGAAGACCGCAGCGGTCTGGCCGTGAAAGGCATTACGACGCTTGCAGGAGTGATCGACCCCGGTTATCGCGGCGAAATCAAAGTCGTTCTAACCAACGTGACGGATGCCCCCATCACGCTCAGTGCAGGCGACCGCATCGCGCAGCTCCGCATTGTGAAAAAGCTGCAGGCCACGTTTGAAGAAGTCGACGACCTGGACGCGACGCATCGCGGCGAAGGCGGCTTCGGATCAACGGGACACAACTAGGCCCGTTTCAAAGCTTCAAAAGGTTACTCTTCCCAGTCGTGTTCCATTGGAAGACCCCGACTTTCGCGCGCTTGATTTGTGATGTAGCGCAGGAACGGGGTCTTCGCGGCTGTGTAACGCGGCATGTCGTCGCCATACGCCATCGCAAGATCCATCTTTAGGGCCTCATACGTCCGCGCAATATCCGGGTGTTGGATCAGCCAGTCGCGCACCAGCAACTCATTCTTGATTGGCCATCTCGGGCACACGGCCAGATGCAAGTGAAATGCCGGCTGCTGTCCCCGCGGCTCTCTCCGAAAGAACCGCCGCTTGAAAAACCCTGCATCGATCTTGCGATATCCAGCTCCAGCCAGAATGGACACTAAAGCGTCGGCATCGTCCAACGACGGGATGGGAGCCATCATGTCGATGATTGGTTTCGCGCTAAGCCCCGGCACCGCAGTGCTGCCGTAGTGTTCCAATTCGTCCGCAACGTTGCCAAGAAACGTCTTCAAGCGTTCTCGCTCGTGCCAAAACATCTCTGGCCATGAGGCATCCGGCGGCATGATGCGAACCATGCCCAAAACTCGCCTCGTATTTTCAACCCTATGCATTTGAAAGACAGTGTAACCAAGCCACCGACCCAAACAGCGACGCGGGGTATGCTGAATCTGCTATGACACTCACCAGCTATCGCACGCTCGGCCGTTCTGGATTAGTCGTCTCCCCGCTTTGCCTTGGCACCATGACCATGGGAACGCCGCGCTGGGGCTCGCCGGATGAAGTCTCTGAGGCCATCTTCAATGCGTATGTGGATGCAGGCGGCAACTTTATCGACACCGCCGACACCTATGCCAACGGGCGCAGCGAAGAGTTGATCGGCGACTACATTGCCGCACGCAATCTGCGCGATCGCACAGTGCTTGCCACAAAGTTCACCATGACGTGCGAGGCGCAGAAGGGCAATCCCAACGGCAGCGCGAATGGTCGTAAGAACATGTACCGCGCTCTGGACGCTTCGCTGAAGCGGTTGCAGACCGACTACATCGATCTGTACTGGATGCATGCCTGGGACACCGTCACACCAGCGGAGGAAGTGCTTCAATCGCTGGGCGATCTGGTGCGTGCGGGCAAGATTCGCTACTTCGGTTTCAGCGACGTCCCAGCCTGGTACGCCGCGAAGGTCGCCACCTTGGCGCAGGTGCATGGAGTTTCCGGACCAATCGGCCTGCAGTTGGAATATTCGTTGGTAGAACGCACCATCGAACGCGAGCACGTGGACTGCGCTCGCGAGTTTGGCATCGGCATCACCCCGTGGAGCCCGCTGGCCAGCGGCTTCCTCGCCGGAAAGTACAAACGCGAGGACGACGGCAAGGGCAGCGGCGACGGCCGCCTAAGCGTGCTGGGTGGCGGCGCAAACCCCGTCTTCCACAAGTACACGGAGAAGAACTGGGCCACGCTGGAGGCGCTGCGCAAAGTGGCCGCGGAAATTGGCAAGCCAATGGCACAGGTAGCGCTGGCATGGGCACTTGCGCGTCCAGCCATTTCCTCGCTGATCATCGGCGCCACCAAGGTGGAGCAGTTGCAGGACAACATCGCCTCGCTGGAAGTGAAACTAACCACGGAACAAATGGCCCAACTGAACGCCGCAGGCGCGCTGGATCTGCTGCATCCGTACATGTTTTTCACAGGAATGCTGCACCGGGAGCGCGTTTTCAGCGGAACAGACGTAGAAGGCTGGCAGTAACGGCTTTCCGGGATGCAAATCGGGGCGTCGTTCATGCGACACTAGAAGGGTGAGCGAGCCCACAGCCATCCCACACGAGGCGGAGGCGGTTGCCACTACGCCTGCCGCAGCCCAGTCACACGAAGTTCCGAAGCAGTGTAATGTCACGCCGGAGCTGTTGAAAGTACACAACATCACGGACGAGGAATATGCAAAGATTCTCGCCACGATGGGTCGTACGCCATCGCTGACGGAGCTTGGTATCTACTCCGTTATGTGGAGCGAGCACTGCTCGTACAAGAGCAGCCGCGTCCACCTGAAGCGCCTGCCCACCAAGGGCACACGGGCCAGCGGTCCTGGCTCTGTCATGCAGGGTCCCGGCGAGAACGCCGGCATTATCGACGTGGGCGACGGCTGGGCCTGCGCCTTCAAGATCGAGAGCCACAATCACCCCAGCTACATTGAGCCTTATCAGGGCGCAGCAACGGGCGTAGGCGGCATTCTGCGCGACATCTTCACCATGGGCGCGCGTCCGTATGCGGTGATGGATTCGCTGCGTTTTGGTCCGCTGTCACCTGCCACCGGCTCCAAGGACGTGCAGAAACACGCTTCTGCAGATGAGTCCTTCCATGGCGTAACGGAAGACACCTCAGAAGAAGCAGACAGCACGGTTAAGTCCGCTGGCTCTGACGACATCGACTACGCCAAGAATCGCAGCGTAATGGAAGGCGTCGTTCACGGCGTTGCCGGTTACGGCAACTGCTTCGGCGTTCCCAATGTGGGCGGCGAAACACGCTTTGAAGAGTGCTACAGCACCAATCCCCTGCTGAATGCGTTTGCACTAGGTCTCGTGCGTCACGACGAAATTTTCTATGCCAAGGCCACCGGCGTTGGAAACCCCGTGATCTACGTAGGCGCAAAGACGGGCCGCGACGGTATCCACGGTGCCACCATGGCCAGCGAAGAATTCAAGGAAGGATCAGAACAGAAGCGCCCTAACGTCCAGATGGGCGATCCGTTCCTCGAAAAGCTCCTCCTCGAAGCCTGCCTGGAAGCCATGAAGACTGGCGCAGTTGCGGGTATTCAGGACATGGGCGCTGCCGGCCTCACTTGCTCCACCTGCGAGATGGGTGGACGTGGCGGCGTTGGACTTGAGATTGAACTCGACCTCGTTCCGCAGCGCGATAGCGGCATGAGCAGCTACGAAATCATGCTCTCTGAATCGCAGGAGCGCATGCTGCTCGTTGCACATGCAGGCCGCGAGCAGGAAGTGCTGGACGTATTCGAGAAGTGGGGCCTCGACGCTTCGGTCGTCGGCACGGTCATCCCAGAGAACCGCATGAAGGTGCGCCACCACGGCGAACTGGTCGCGGACCTCTCCAACGAATCACTCACCGACGACGCTCCGGTCTACCACCGCCCCGTAGGCGAGTGGAAGGCCCCGGTATCGCTCGACGCTCCCGCTGCCGTGCTCGCAGCGTTGCAGAAGCCACGCGACTATACCGCGGACCTGAAGAAGCTGCTGGCATCGCCAAACATCTGCGACAAGCGCCACATCTACGAGCAGTACGACAGCATGGTGCAGACCAACACCGTGCAGGGTCCCGGCTGCGAAGCCGGTGTCATCCGCATCAAGGGCACTGGCGGCGACGGCAAGCCGGAACGCGGCCTTGCGATGGCTCTTGCTGGTAACGGTCGCTGGACATGGCTCGATCCGAAGCTTGGTGCAATGCATGCCGTCGCAGAAGCAGCACGCAAAGTCGCCTGCACTGGTGCAACGCCTGTTTCCGCAACCAACTGCCTGAACTTCGGCAACCCACAGAAGCCAGAAATCATGGCGCAGCTTTCGCAGGCCATCGACGGCATCAGCGAAGCCTGCACCGCGCTCGGCACGCCCATCACCGGCGGCAACGTCTCGCTCTACAACGAGACCAAGGGCGAAGGCATCTTCCCCACGCCGGTACTCGGCATTGTGGGCATCATGGACGATGTCACCAAGGCCGTTCCCAACGGCTTCCTGAAAGAAGGCAACGATGTACTGTTGCTGATCTTCGCGAAGCACGGAGAGGCATCCGGCACCTCGATGCAGCAACTCGGATCGACCGCGTTCGCACAGAGTGTTCTCGGCGCAACGTGGGGTGTCCCGCCATTCCTCGATCTCCGCAATGAGAAGGAACTTCAGGATTGCCTGATCGAACTCGCCGACAAGCGTTTGCTCGCCTCCGCATGCGATGCATCCGACGGCGGTATCCAACTTGCACTGGCAAAGGCCAGCATTGTGCACGGCATCGGTGTCGTCTGCGATCCGACCACAAGTTCCATTCCAGCCGACTCATTCTGGAACGAGGACGGAAGCATCGTAATCGTTAGCTGCACCCCAGCGAACACGGCTGAGGTCATTGCAGTTGCCCAGAAGCATGGTGCAGATGGCGGTGCTTACAAGATCGGCACGACCGTCAAGAATCAGTTTGTCGTTCCACACATCGCAACAACAGTGGATGAATTAACAACCGCCTTCACGGGCGCACTGGAAGAAGAACTCGAAGCAGAGGTGGTACTCGCATGATCGACGAACTTGAGCTGAACGACATGCAGGAAACACACGAAGCGGAAGAGCACTTCGACAAGCTGCGCGAAGAGTGCGGCGTTATGGCCATCTACAACCATGACGACGCAGCACGCCTCACCTATTGGGGCCTGTACTCGCTGCAGCATCGCGGACAGGAGAGCGGTGGCATTGCTACCGCTGATGGCGAAGAGATTCATGACCTGAAGGGCATGGGCCTCGTCAGCGAAATCTTCACCGACCCCGTCTTGGAAAAGCTGCCCGGCCGCATGGCCATTGGTCACACGCGTTACAGCACCACGGGTGACTCCGCTCTGCTGAATGCGCAGCCCATCAAGGTGGAGTCCACCAAGGGCCTCATCGCCATTGCGCACAACGGCAACCTGGTGAACCTGGGCACCGCACGCGAGCGTCTCGAACGCGATGGCGCCATCTTCCAGACCACCAGCGATTCCGAAATCATCGTGCAGCTCATCGCGCACTCCAAAGAGACCACGCTGGTGGATTGCATCGCCGACTCGCTCGGTCAGGTCGACGGCGCATTCTCCATCGTCATGATGACGCGCAATCGCATCTTTGCCGCACGCGATCCGCATGGCTTCCGTCCGTTGTCGATGGGCCGCATCCCAGGCAAAGACGGCGCACCTGACACCTTTGTTTTCGCCAGCGAAACCTGCGCATTCGATCTGTTGCATGCCAAGTACGAACGCGACGTGGAACCGGGCGAGCTGGTCATGGTTAGCGAAGACGGCGTGACCTCTCGCTACTTCAACCGCGAAACCAAGCAGGCAAGCTGCATCTTCGAACACGTTTACTTCGCACGCCCTGACAGCCGTATCTTCGGCCGCTGGGTACAGAAGAGCCGCGAAGAGATGGGCCGCACACTCGCACGCGAAAGCGGCGTTCCTGCAGACCTGATCGTTCCCGTACCAGACAGTGGTGTAACCGCAGCCATTGGCTACGCGAACGAATCCGGCATCCCGTTCAACTTCGGCCTCATCCGCAACCACTACGTGGGCCGCACCTTCATCCAGCCGGAACAGCGCGTGCGCGACTTCGGCGTGCGCATGAAGCTGAACCCGGTACGCGCATTGCTCGAAGGCAAGCGAGTCATCCTCATCGACGACTCAATCATCCGTGGCACCACGTCACGAAAGATCGTTCGCATGGTGCGTGCAGCAGGTGCGACGGAAGTCCACATGCGCATCTCGTGCCCTCCGACCATCTCGCCCTGCTTCTACGGTGTGGACACACCCAGCTCGCGCGACCTAATCGCCGCGAACAACTCGCTGGATGAGATCTGCAAGTACATCGAAGCCGATTCGCTCGCATACCTGTCACTGGAGGGTGTAGTGCATAGCTGCACGACCGGCGATGAGAAACCCAACGGCTACTGCACCGCCTGCTACACCGGCAAGTATCCGACGCAGTGGGTAGACGTGGAAGATATCCTGCCAGCGGTTGCGGGAGCATGACGCAGGAACTGAAAGAACAGGCACACCACTCAGGCGCGGACACCTTCGGCATATGGGTGTCCGCGCTGTGCGTTGTGCATTGCATCGCGACACCGCTCTTCATCTCCATGTCTGCAGTGGTTGCTCACTTCCTGCCAGCAGAAGAGAGCGTTCATCGCACGCTGGCAACTGTAGTGGCTGCCGCAGGTGGCATTGCGCTTATCCGTGGATTCCGCATCCACGGACGCAAACGCATTCTTGCGCTCATGGCAGCGGGACTCGCATTCATCTTCTTCGGTGCATGGTTCGGCGACAGTTTGCCTTCACACATATTTGAGGTCGCAGTCACCATGACCGGCAGCGCGCTGATGATTGCAGCGCACCGGATGAATCACACCTTCTGCAGCGATTGCAGCCAGTGCTGCTCCAGTGAGGACCATGCGTAAGCCACTGTTAGCTCTTGCCGTTGCCGCCTTCGGCATTGGCACAACAGAATTCATCATCATGGGACTGCTGCCGGATCTGGCGCGCGACTTCCATGTGTCCATCCCGAAAGCAGGCACACTGGTCAGCGCCTACGCGCTCGCAGTCACCATCGGTTCGCCGCTGCTGGTGTTGGCGCTAGCAAAGGTCGATCGCAAAAACGCTCTGATCCTTTTAATGACCCTATTCATCCTGGGCAACACGGCATGCGCACTTGCGCCAACATTCGGCCTGCTGCTGACGGCTCGCATTCTCACCGCATTGATGCACGGTTCATTTTTCGGCATCGGCAGCATCGTTGCATCGAACGTTGTCCCACGCGATCAACGCGCACGCGCCGTCGCCATCATGTTCAGCGGACTCACGCTGGCCAACGTTCTCGGTGTACCTGCAGGTACGGCGTTGGGACAAGCTTTCGGATGGCGAGCAGCCTTCGTTGCCATTGTGCCCATCGGCTTAATCGCAGCCATAGGTGTGTGGCGACTGGTGCCGCATCAACACTCGGAACCAGTCCACCTGAAGCATGAATTGAAATCTGTCATGCGTCGCGGCGTGCTGACAACGCTCGCTATCAGCACGTTGTCGTCCGTATCAATGTTCTGCATCCTGACGTACATCACTCCCATTCTGGAAGACGTCACACACATCTCGCCGCACGGCGTAACAGGCGTGCTGGTGCTGTTTGGGGTTTCCATCACAGTCGGCAACCTGCTGGGCGGCGTAATGGCGGACTGGAAAGGGATTCAAGCCGTTGCCTTTGGCTTTCTGGCTCTTGCGGTTCTCTTCGTGTTAATGCCGATAGCGGAAGAACATGTGCCGTCCGTATTGGTTGCGATCGCCGTGTGGGGCATGCTCCACTTCGCAGTAGGCGCACCTCTGCAGACGCGCGTGGTGGACCAGGCACGCGGTGCGCAGAACCTTGCATCCACACTGAATCAAGGCGCATTCAACCTGGGCAATGCATTGGGCGCAGCCTTGGGTGCACTTGTCCTCACGCATGGCTTCGGCTATCGCAGCTTGTCGTTGGCCAGCTCGGTCGTAGCTGCGATCACAGCCGCACTCACTCTGCTCGCCATGGTGTGGGAGCGAACAGATCGCATGAAGAGTGACGCGCGTCTTCGCATGCACGGAAGCTGAACACCGTCATCGCGGCAAGTGCCTAGCACTGCAAACACAATACAAAATCGCATCCTCGCCTAACGCTTTCGCGTCATAGCGTCCCATATTGGGACTGCTTAAGATCGGTGGCAGACATTCATTCCTGCTCTCCGAGGACATATATGCCCGCTGCACCGGCTTCTCCTTATGAAGCGCGGCGTCTTGCTGCAGTTCAAAAACTTCGCCTTTTGGGCACGCCAGCAGAAGAGCGTTTCGACAAGATCACACGCCTTGCACGCCACATGTTTGAAGTCCCCATGGCCTGCCTGGATATCGTGGGTGAAAAGCTCGCATGGCTGAAGAGCGTGCAGGGTTTTGATGGCATTGAGGGTCTGCGCAAAGACTCCTATTGCCATTACACCGTGTTGGATGACGGCGTTTGCCTGGTGCAGGATGCGCGCACCGATACACGCGTGTTCGACAGTGTTCTAGCAGACTACTGGGTGTTTTACGCCGGTGCACCGCTGCACTTTGAAGGAGAGCGTGTCGGCGTACTCTGCATCGGCGACAGCAATCCACGCGATTTTGATGCGGAGAAGATGAGCTCGCTCATCGATCTGGCATCGCTCGCCGAGCGTGAACTGCAATTGGCCGCACTGTCAGAAGCCCAGGTAGCCCTTGCTGCTTCTCATGAAGAGTTGGAGATGAAGGCGCGCATCGATGTGCTGACGCACCTGTGGAACCGCGGCGCCATTCTTGAAATTGCAAATGCAGAATGCGCGGCCGCACAAACAGACAAGCCCATGGCCGCACTCATGCTCGACATTGATCACTTCAAGACAATCAATGACACGCATGGTCATCCTGCTGGCGATGAGGTGCTGCGCGTCGTGGCATCGCGTTTGCGTGCGGCCATCCGCAAGAGCGATGCCGTCGGACGCTACGGCGGTGAGGAGTTCCTCATCATCCTGCCCGACGCGGATCTAACAGCAGCAGCAGATATCAGCGAACGCATCAGGCAAGAGGTTGCGTCCTCACCCATCTCGTTTGGAGAACTAACCATTCCCGTCACCTGCAGCATTGGCTATTCCATCGTGCAGAATACCGTACAGGACGCTATCAGTTCATTGATTGGCCGCGCTGACAGCGCACTCTATCGAGCCAAGTCTTCCGGACGCAATCGCGTGGAAGTGGGTGCTGCATCATGCGATGAAGATGTCATCGCTGACGCCGTCGGGGTCTAGACATCAGCTTCTGCACGGGGGTGATTGGTGTGCAGGAGTAATGCAATATCGGCATGAACCCGATCAGCGTGCGCCGCTGCCACCGCGCCATCGTTGGTAGTTGTTATAAAACTCAGTCGCGGCAGGACCGCGCCCGGCAACAGCCTTCGTACCGCGTTTGTTCACCAGCCCGATGTATTGGTAGATCAAAATCTCATCTACATATGGAGACACCGCCGTCATCTGCTGCAGCACGCGTTCAAACGACGCAGCATGCACGGGCGAGCGATACGGCTTCGCTTCAAACTCAAAGATCTCCACATCTGCCCAAAGCTTCGCCTTTGCCGCGCGATCATGTACCTTGCGCAAGCCTTCAAACATGCGCGGCAACTCATCAATGCGCGTCTTCTGAACGCCAATCTCGTCCTGATACGCCATGATGTCCACGTCCATCGAATCCATCTGACGCAGGTACTCATCGTCGGGCTTCACCAGCCGCGTGCCATACGGCGCAATCAGAATCTGTGCCTTCGGCGTCAATGCTCTAGCGTGCTTCGACAGCATGTTCACATACGTCATGTACTCGGGCGTAAAGTGCGGATTGATCTGCGTCTCATCGGGCCAGTACCAGCCGTAAAAACTTTTGTGGTGGCCATACTGCTTCACAAGTTCCTCAAGAGACTGCAGCCGCTTGCCCATCGCATCCGCATCGCTGATCAGTCCCGGCGACCCCAGATCACCATAAAAGCCCGCGCCGATGAAGAACTTCACACCGCACGTATCCGCAGCTGCCAGCACTGCCTCAATCGGATCGGCACACGCAAGCTCATACTTCGGATAGATTGCCGTATCCCAGAACGCGCGATAGTGCAGCGCGGTGGCGATCAGCACCAGGTATTTCATGCCCGTACCGGCAATCTCGCGCACCTTTTCCTGCCACTGCTCAGTGGTAAAGCGTGCACAGCGGCTGTTCCAATCAACCGCCTGCACCGCGCCGCTGTGCTGAAACTCAAACCAGCTACCGGCAATCGGCTTCACCGCTGGCGGCATGACATGCAGTGCGATTGCGCCTGCAGGCATAGCAGCTAGAAACTCCCGCCGATTCATCATCGAAACACTCCAAACGGAAAGCGCCTTACACTCGCAAAACACGCAGGTGTGTAAGGCGCGACCAGTATACGGAAGGTTTCTCGGTTAGTAACGCCAGCTCTTCAGGTCTGCACCCTTGGGTGCAGTCTGTTGAATCCGTTGCATGATCTTCGGTAGATACATCGTCGAGTAGTGCAAGCGGCTATACGCGTTCGATAGCTTGGGATCACCATTCCAGCAGTGTTCCGCACGAGGCCCGTATGCCACCTCAGCGTGTGCGGCAGGTTTCGCGGTATCCAGAAAATCCTGCAACAGATAAACCGCATTGTTCAGCATGTAGGTGTCGTCAGAACCAACGTAGACATGCAGCTTGCCTTCCAGCTTCGGTTGCAACTGCGGCCATTCGCGCTGCAACTTCGCGGTCAGATCGTAATGGTCCTGCCAGTATTTCGCCACGGCCGGATCAATAACGCCCGTCTGTTTATCGAAGATCGCCGCAGGATATCCATCCGCTCCGACTGGCGAGAAGACCGCCTGCCAGATGTCATATTGTTCGCCAGAGCGCCCATGATCGCCTAGCGCAGCTTCAAACTGGTTCACGCCACGCTGCGTGATGATCATGTGGCCCAGGTAATCGCGCATGGCGGGCTGTTCCATCTGGATGTTTGCACCAGGCGTAAAGTATGCGTTCTTGTCGTGATAAATATCGATGTTCGTGTACGCGTGAAAGTCCACCGGATCGGGGCACGCAATGAACGCACCATTGTAGTGATCGGGATAGAAGACCTGCGCAGCCATTGCTTCCCAGCCGCCAGTGGAACCGCCATAAACAAAGCGCGCCCATCCCTGACCAATCCCCTGAAACTTCTTTTCAACTGCAGGGATCAGCTCCGTCTCAATCGCTTCACCGTAAGGACCAAGGTTTGCAGAATCGACTGCATAACTGTCGTCGTAGAACGCGTTCGCGGTTTGTATCTTCACCACCAGGAAACGCGGAAAATCTTTCGCAGTCCACGTCTTATAAAAGTTGTAACCTTCCTGCTGCTGAATACGGTTGTAACCCTCAAGGTGAAAACGATCCGAGTAATCCGGCTTCAGGTTCGGATCCGGCGGCGTCGTGCGGAACTCCGCGAAGCCATCGTTGAAGTGGTCCTCAAACAGCATCAGAGGGAAACGCGCATTCGGATGTTGATCAAATCCTGCTGGCACAAGCACTGTGGCAGAAACAAACACCGGCCGTCCCCAGAACTTAGACAGAGGCTGCGACTGGATTCGGATGCGACGGACAAACTCAGAATCTGCAATAGGCGCAATCGCCGGCATGACCTCGGTCAACGCCACATCGACATCCTGGGTGGGCTTGCCGTTGGCTCCAATGGTGATCTTAAAAGGCTTGCTATAGAGATTGCCCGGCGCGCGATTCCACTTCTGTCCCTCGCCACGATCAGGAGCAAGCTTGATCGTCCGGCCATCGGCCATGTGGAACGTCTCGTACAAGTTCAACACCACCTGCACGTTATAAGTCCCGGGAGTAACCTCACTCAAATGAGCATGCGGATAGCCTGTGGCTTTATCGTCAACCACCACAACGCTACCTGGAGCAGCGCCATCCAGAGTTAAGCCGAAGACATTCTGCGAGCGCAAAGAATCGTTGATCTGCGTGCGCGGCTCGGCTGAAAAGTTGTTGGACAACAGCAACAAAAGTCGTCCATCCAAAGGACCGGGCGAAGTAGCGCGCTCTCCCCCGCTCTGCAAAGGACGCGCATCTGCCGGAAGATGCACGCGGAAGCTCTGCCCAAGAAGCGAAACGGCGTGGATACAGCACAAGACGACCAGCAGGACGGCACGGCAGGACACACAGGTTTTTCGCATGCCCGGAGTATAAGACGAAATAGTTCGCTAAGCTAACGATTCTTCATATCCGCACAAAGTCAATGAATGCGCGCGCCGGATCCGTATGGACCAGCTTCACATTCACGCGATCACCCACATCCAATCCCTCAGCACCATGCACCAACATGCCCTCCACTGCAGGCTTCAGTACGCGGACAAACGTACCGCTCCTCCCCGCCCCGGTAACCACTGCACGATAGTGCTCTCCAATCCTTGAACCCAGTGCCAGAGCCTGCGCCCGCTTCAGCATGGAGCGTTCCACCTTGCGGCCAGCCTTGTCACGCTCATTACAATGATCTGCAATGGCCGCTAACTCATCGTCTGTATAAGGCGCCGGAGCATTGTCCAGCATGGCATGCAGCACGCGCTGCGTGACCATATCTGGAAAGCGGCGATTCGGCGCCGTGGAGTGCGAATAGTCATTTGCCGCCAAGGCAAAATGTCCGGGAGGATAAGGATCATTCGCATGCACCACCACATACTCACCTGCGCCCATTAGCTTAATAATGGCGAGCGCAAGGTCAGGATAGTGATCCGGATCATGCTCGCGCTGCTTGCACAAAAAGTCATTTAGCGGCTTCGCGTCTGGTTCTGCAGGCAGCGTAACGCGGTGCGAAAGATTCGCACTCGTGACGTAGACCAGGTCCACAATGCGCTGCCAACGCTCCGGCGATTTCACCACGCGACGCAGCCCACTGCGATGCGCCTGCGACAACAGATGCGCCGCCGTTTCATTCGCTGCAATCATCAGGTCTTCAATCAGATCCATCGCGCGGTTGCGGCCCACATCTTCCAGCGATAGCACGCGTCCATCGGCAACCACAGGCGTAGATTCAGTGCGGCGAAAATCAAGCGCACCTGCTTCCTGCCGATGCCGGCGCAAACGCTGCGCAACCTCATCCTGCAAACGAAGCTGATCCAGAATCGCAGGATCAATCGCAGGCGGTACAGCATGCTCCGGATTCACAAGCCAAGGCCCCACATGGCTGTAAGCAAGCTGCGCTGAGTTGCATACCAGCGCCGGAAAGATGCGCTGCTCACGCACGGAACCATCCCCATCCACAACGAATTCAGCCACCATGGCCTGCCGCTCTTCGCCGGGATTCAAACTGGTCAAGCCGGTAGACAACTCAATGGGCAGCATCGGAAAGTTGCGAGCCGCGGTATAAATCGTGGCGCACTGCCGCGCAGCAAACTTATCGATCGGCGTGTCCTTACCAACGGTCGCCGTAACATCCGCCACGCCGACGCGCACACGGATGCCGCCATCCTCAAGCCGCTCCGCCCACTCAATCTGATCCAGGTCGCGAGAAGTGTCGTTATCAATCGACGACCACGCGAGCCCACGCAGATCGGTACGCTTACGATGGTCCTTCACATTGCCAGCAAGAATGTCTGCAAGCTGCTGCTGGTGACCAGGAAAAGGTGTCAACTCAAACCCCTGCAGCTTCATCTCTTCCGCGGCAGCGTTCGTAAGGTTAAACGGAGTATGGTTATGCATCGCAATCCATAGGATGCCGATTGCCGCGCGAAGTCAATTCCATCCTGGCCATGAAGGAATCAGCGAGCAAACCCCACCGCAGACTTCACCTTATTCCAAACCCACGTGGGAACCGTACTGCGCATCATGTGATTGCGGAGCTGTTCATAGGTGGATGCGCCCATGCTGTAACCAATGATCAGGTGCAACAGCTCCGGATCTTCCTTCGCCTTGCGCACGAGCGCATCCATGCGCCCGCTGCCATTGAAAAGACGATGCTGAATATCCACGGAATGCAAAAGCTCGTCACCAATCTCCTGCCTCCACGCCTTCTCATACGCTGCCAGAGTACGTTCGTCATACTGCTGTGTGCGAACTGCGTTCAGGGCCGTATCCGCAGCAAGTGCGCCACTGGTCATCGCGTAAAAGATGCCCTCTGCAGTAAACGCATTCACAAAACCACCGGCGTCACCCGCCAGCAACACTCGATCCGTGTATGTCTTTGCCAGCGGCCCGCTAACGGGGATAGGAAATGCCTTGTAACCGCTGCGATTCGTCTCGCCGGTCACATCGCCTTGCCGTTTCAACGTCTCCACCCACTGCGCATGATGCTCCGCGCCCTTGCCGCGCAGCTCCTTCAGATACCAGTCCAGCTTGCATCCAAAACCAAGGTTCAGATGATGCGTCTTGGGAAAAATATATCCGTAACCGAAGGTCTCCGTCAGGGTCAGGAAGAGATAGATGGCATCGCGATCCTTCACATCCAAGCGTGAATAGTCCGTCTCCTCCATCATGTCCACGGCGTATTCCTTATGAGCCGCTTCACTGCGAAGTCCCGTATGCCGCGCGATGACCGAGTTCGCGGAATCCGCACCGATAACCATCGGCCCAGTGATGATCTCGCCTTCGGTTGTTTCCAACTCGACGTGTGTCGGCTTCACTTCGCATTTGCGAATCGTCGTTCCCAGTCGCACCGAGCAAACAGACGCGGCACGTTTGAAGAGTGCTTCATCAAACTGCCAACGACGCACCAGATACAGAATGGGATCGCCCTGCTGATACGTCACACGCGTTCCGTCCGGTGACTCCAGATGCACACGACTTACTGGATTTACCGAAACTTCACCTGCGTCGAACAAGTCGCCCACGTAAGGAAACCGTTCGAGCAATCGCGCAGACAATCCACCGCCGCACGGCTTTTCGCGGGGAAACTCCGCAGCCTTATCAATGAGCAGAACTTTCGCCCCAGCCAGTCCGAGCTTATAGGCTGCAGTCGAACCAGCGGGGCCACCACCGACAACGATCACATCAAATGGAGAACTCATGGCAGGTGTCCATTGTGCCATCACCACTGCGGTGTTGGAATCCCTTTGAACTACACTGCGGATATCTGTAATGCAGGAGATGCGACCTTGCGAATCCTTCCAGCTTTTGCACTTTCCGTTGTGCTGACAGCCCCTACCCTCCTGCACGCTCAGAAGCTCAACGATGCCGACCGGACAAAGATTGAATCGGCTATGACGAAGGTGATGGACGACACAGGAACCCCCAGCATCTCCCTCGGTATCGCCCGTGGCGGTAACGTGATTTACACCAAGGCATTCGGTCACGCGGTACTGGAGGAACAGGGCGCCACGACGCAACGTGCAGTTCTAGCAGACGCTGCCATGGCGTATCCCATCGGCTCCATCTCCAAGCAGTTCACCGCCGCGTGCATCCTGCTGTTGCAGGAGCGCGGCAAGCTGAAGCTGGATGACCCCGTAGGCAAATGGTTCCCCGACTTCACAGAAGCCAACAAGGTTACCGTCCGCAACCTGCTAACCCACACCAGCGGCTACAGTGACTACGCACCGCAGGACTACACTATCCCGGCGTGGACCAAGCCAATCAAGAGCGAAACGCTGATACGCGAATGGGCCACCAAGCCGCTCGATTTCGAACCCGGAACCAAGTGGCAGTACAGCAACACCAACTTCCAGATGGCCGCGCTCATCATTGAGAAAGTCACTGGACAGAAATTCCATGACTTTCTCTGGGCAAACGTGATTACCCCGTTGAAGCTGCAAGGCGTTCTGGATCTTGATACTGACCGCGCAAAGCTACAGGTGCGTGGCTACGAGCGACACGCCATGGGACCGCTGCGCCCCGCCATTCTGGAATCGCCTGGTTGGTACACCGGCGACGGCGGACTAGCCATGCCAATAGCCACACTGATGCAGTGGGACGAAAGCATCGTGCATCGCACGCTGCTCAAACCCGCAAGCTATGACGAAATGATTAAGCCATTCATCTTGAAGGATGGCAGCGACTCGCACTATGGACTGGGCGTCTTCTCGCAAGTGCGCAATGGCAAACACTTCGTCTCGCATTCCGGCGAAGTAGGCGGCTTCGTTTCCAACAACGTCATAGCCCTGGATGACGACATAGCCTTTGCCGCGTTGACCAACGTGGAAGGCCCGGGCGCAGCCCCTGCAACAAGTGCGCTTGTGCCCATCCTGTTGCCATCGTTGGTAAATGCCTCGAAGAAGACCGCGTCAAAGCCGGAAGAAGCCAGCGCGCCCGCAGAACCGACCTACGACAAGACTCACGCAGAACAGGTAAAGACAATTCTGCTTGGGCTGCAGAAAGGTTCGCTGGATCGCAACCTGCTCACCGCCGACGCCAACTTCTATTTCAATGAGACGACCATCGGCGACTTCAAGTCCAGCCTGCAACCGCTCGGCGCGTTACAGACGGTCACGCAAACGTCAGAAAAACTGCGCGGTGGCATGATCTTCCGTACTTACGATGCGGAATTCGCAGGCAAAACTCTTGACGTAACCACCTACACGCAAAACGACGGCAAGCTGGAACAGTTCCTGGTAGAACCGTAAAGCTGGCCACGTGCGTCCAATCCATTGTGAGGTTCGCCATGTACCGATTCATCCGTGTTGTCCTTGCCGCTGCTCTTCTCTCAGTCACAATTGCCTGCTTCGCGGTGGATCGCGGCACCTTTCCCGTGCCGAAAGTGGACGCGGCAAAGGCTCCCGGCAAGTTGCAGACAGCGGTATTTGCAGGTGGCTGCTTCTGGGGAACGCAGGCAGTGTTCGAACGCGTGAAGGGCGTGAAGAAAACAGTCGTGGGCTATGCGGGCGGAAAGGCGTCCACCGCAACATACGATCAGGTGACGACAGAGACCACCGGCCATGCCGAAAGCGTGGAGGTGCAATACGATCCCGCCGTCATCACCTACGGCGAGTTATTGCGCATCTTCTTCTCCGTAGCACATGACCCAACGCAGCTCAACCGCCAGGGTCCAGACGTTGGCACGTCCTATCGTTCCGCCATCTTCTACATGACACCGGAACAGCAGCAGATCGCGCAGGCTTACATCGCGCAACTGGACGCAGCGCACATCTTCAAGGCAAAGATCGTCACCGAAGTTGCCCCCCTGAAGGGCTTCTATCGCGGAGAGGATTACCACCAGGACTACGCTCTGAAAAACCCCGACAATCCGTACATCCTCGTATGCGACCGCCCAAAGATCAGCGCGTTAAAGAAGCAATACCCAGACCTGTTCGTGGAGTACCACGGCCAGTAATGCCGCCGCTGACCGGTGGGTCATCTTTCTGCCCCACCGGCAGCGCATGGATGTTAGGCTCTTTCCACACCATGCCAGCCTGTTTGCTCGGCCGCGAAGGAGCTGCTTGTTTTCATGCGTCATCACTCCCTGATTGCTTCTTTTCTCCTTTTGCCAGCCTTGGCCTCTGGCCAAAATGTATCGGTACCAACGCTGCATACAGATGTAAGGCTGACTACGGTGGATGTCGTCATCACCGACAAGAACGGCAATCCCGTTCCAGGGTTAAAGAGAGAAGATTTCTCCCTTCGCGAGAATAAGCAGGCACAGGCACTTCGCGGATTTGAAGAACATACCGGAACAACTCCGACTCAGTATGATCCGCCACGTCCCGGCGTATTTACCAACGCCACCGCAGCCCGTGGCGGAGTTAGCAATGTTCTGCTGATTGATTTTTTGAACACGCCTCCGCAGGACCAGCCGTTCATGCGTGACCAGCTAGTGAAGTTTGTTCAGGCACAACCAGCGGGCACCCGAACTGCCATCTTCGCCATGAACTCTTCCGTGACACTGCTGCAGGATTTCACAGCAGATCCGCGCATTCTGAAGGCAGCGTTGGTCAGCATGGGAACAAGATTTTCAGCGTTCGTAACCAAGCCGCCGGCTGTCCCAAATGAAAATGTGCAGGCGCTGGAAACCCTTTATGAATCTGGAAATCCCGCGGTTCAGTCGATTGTCGCAGGCTTAATGCAGGTGACTAACGACATACAAACCAGACAGGATTCAGTGGTCACACGCAACAATGCTCTTTACACCATGCAGTGCCTCCGTGAGGTCGCTGAATACTTGGCCGGTGTAAACGGGCGCAAGAACCTGGTGTGGGTGTCCGGAGGATTTCCCACTGTCATCCAGCGTGACGTTGAAGCCACTGGCAATCCATTTGTAGGTAATGAAATGTTGGGGACGGAGATGCAACAAACGCAGAATCTTCTGGCGAGCAGCCAGATATCTGTGTATCCCGTAGATCCACGTGGCGTGCCGGTACGTCCATCACAACTGCCTGGGAATGATCTACTCGCAAGCGACCTCGCGGCACAGCAACGCATGAACGGCAGTAGAAGCTTCTCACCGCAGGACAAGGAATACGACAATAGCGTCTTTCAGGAACACGTCTCCATGGAGCAACTAGCGGATGCAACTGGAGGCAAAGCGTTTTTCAATACAAACGACATTGCCCAGGGGATGAAGCAGGCCATTGATGATGGAACGCGCTTCTACACATTGAGTTACACGCCTCCACTGTCTGTAAAGCCGGGCCAGTTCCGTGACATTGAAGTCTCAGTCAGAGGTAAGGGGTTACATCTCGCATATCGCCACGGATACTTTGCGGTGCCTCCGCGTGGAGCCACACCGTCTGCATTGAATTCGAAGAAAACTTCGCTTGCCATGCAGCCCATGGCGCCACAGAGCAGCGAGGTACTCTTTCAGATGGAAGTGTCAAAACCCACGACGAATATTGATGCTGCAAAGGTAATTGGCGCGCCGGTCTTTGAAGCACAACCGCATGGAACTTATCAGTTGAATGCCGTGGTGGATTTCTCCACTCTACAATTCTCACCTGATGCCGATGGCAAGATGCACGGCGTGGTGGATGTTGCCACCGTCATCTACGACAAGAACGGCAAAGTACTCGACTCTCGCAACGATCGCGCCACGCTCGCCTTGGACGACGCACGCTATCAGGCCATGCTGAAAAGCGGGATGCGCTATCACCAGATCGTTGCGTTACCTGACAAGGGTGATGGCTACGTTCGCGTCGCCGTGCATGATGCCATGACAGACAAACTGGGCACAGTACAGATGGCAATGGATTCCATCCGCACCTCAGCCAAGCCTCATTAATCTATCGCAACTGCACAGGCTAGTGAGCAAGCCAGTAAGGCTCGCCTGCGGGAATGAAATCCACGCGCAAGCCTGGCATGGTCTTGCGCAACCAACTCGCAAAGTTATCCATGCCAGGTTCTTCACTGGTGTAGTGCCCCATCAGGATCAGCGCCTTGTGCCGTCCCTGCTGCTGAGCGTCCCACGCATAAGCAATGGTCTCCCACTCAGGAATCTCGCCGCCAACGAGTACTTCTACATCGTCGCGTTCCAGCGCTGCAATCTGCGGTGCAGGCCCCGGAGCACCCGGTGCATAAGCAATCTTCGTCACCTTCAGATTCGGATCGCCAATCACACGCACCACTTTAGCGCCGGTCTTCGAGCGCAATGAATCGGCAAGTGCACGCACCGTTGTGGGTGCCGTGGTGTACAGCATCGGCTCATGCGGATTGCGTTGCGCGGTCGCCCATCCCGCCTTCTGCTTCCAGCCTTCCATGATGAAGTCCGGCTGATGTGCGTGCGCTCCATCATGCCACCGGAAGACCACCAGTTTGTGATCCTGAATGTACTTCAGCTTCTCCTGATACACAGGATCGTTCTTGACCAGCGTGTCCTGATCCTGATGGTTGTAGAACGTCGGCTCATGCGTGATGACAAGGTTGTCGTGTGCGGCAACCGCTTTACGCAACACATCCATCGTGGGCGTCGCAGTCGTCGCAACACCAGTGACAACCGTTTGCGGATCACCTGCCTTAATCGTGTCCACCGTGTTCGACCCCGGCACAATCCCGGCAGCCTCACGCATCTTCGCAATCAACTGTTCCGCAGTAAGTGCCTGCTGTGCAGAGATACCAGTAGTAGCCAGCAACAATGCCGCCACCAACCATGATCGTTTCCCAACTGAATGCATCGGCACGCCTCTCCCTTATCCCGGCAGCATGTTACTGCATACGCTGCATCGCCTTCAGGTACGCTTCGTTTTCTGCTTTGTAGATCGTCTGCAGATCACGCTCTCCATGCACAGCCTGCTCTGCAATAGCGTGAATTGTTGCAAAGTTAAGCGCAATGCTGCGCGCCTGATTCTGCTGCGCCGCCAAGGCAGCCATGTACCGACGCACATCATCCGGCGTCGCGTCCTTCCACGTATTCGCAGCCGCACCCGGCACACCAAAGCGCGCGGTGAATTCATTCAGACTGCTGCCCGCCTCATCCAGCACGTTAAACGACGCTGTCAGATTCTGGATTGGACCATCCACTTCAGAAAAGACACGAATCTCGTCCTCAGACAATAGAGCCAATCGGCCGCTTGCCTTTGCAGCCTGATAAGAGGGATCGTTTGGCTGATCCCAATCCGCAACACCCGGCAGCTCCGGCAAGGCAGGAATCGCGTTGTGATGCAGAAAAGCATCCTGCGTCTGTCGGATCACACGAGCGTCGCGCGCCACCATGGCCTCGTAATAGCGCTGCGCGCCTTCCGCATTCGTCGCAATGATTTCAAGATCGCGTTGAATGCCTTCACGCACTTCATGCCGCTGATGCTGGCGGTGCAGCCACTCCGCACTTTGTTCCAAAACAATGGCAATCATCAACCCCAAAACAACGATGCCCATGTGAATGAAAAACTGTCGCCAGGTCATCACTGGTTCTTCTGGCACATGCACTTCCATTTGCTCGCGGCTCCTTAAAGCAAGTGTTCAAGGAACACCATACCCGAATCCCGCGCCACACTCTCTGCGTCGAATGAGGTATGGATCAGTATCGTTACAAGCTGACGTTAGAACGCGTGGCAGGCAAAGACGGCGTAGTGCGTGGAAACACCGACGACAAGGTCACCTTTGAGGCCTACAATCACGACGACCTCTTCAACATCCTCGAACGCCAAAAAGCGAAGGGCCTATGGGATGACGACACTGCAGCCCAACTCGCCATCGGCTTCAAGATGTTCGCAGAAGTTGCACTGCACCACCGCAACGATCCACTCTTCGAGCCACTGATGCCCCACATCAAAGAATTCATCGGCCGTCTTAAGGCGCTACCCGCCAAGAGCGAAACGACAGAGTAGCCCCGGCCCTTTCCAGTACACTTCCTGCTGGAGTCAGCAATGAAAACAATACTTCGCCGAATCGTGCCGTGCCTGCTTCTACCACTGACAGGATGCAGTGCAACCAGTGTCATCACAGGCCAGCGATTCGTACTGGTAAACGACCCCAGCGGGATATCGGACAAGATCCCCGTCGGCACACTTGCCATGGATACACGCACCGGACAGCTCTGCTACACCATCAGCGGCAATGCTGCAGGAGCACCTGCACTGCCCATGTGTACCGATCTGGCCAAGAAGAATTAGCAACGACAAAGGCCCGGATCACTCCGGGCCCTCCTGCCGCGTTCGTGGATTGCTTATGCCTTACCAGCCAACTGACGCAGCACATACTGCAGAATGCCGCCGTGCTGGTAGTACAGGATCTCCTGCGGCGTATCGATGCGAACGGTTGCCGGAATGTGCAGCACAGTACCGTCAGCCTTCTTTGCTTCCACGGTGATCTGCTTGCCGTTCGCAAACTTCGCGTCCAGCATGTCCTTCAAGCCAGGAACCGAGTACACCTCTTCGCCCGTCAGGCCCAACGATTCCACATTGTCACCTTCCTGGAACTGCAGAGGCAAAATGCCCATGCCCACCAGGTTCGAACGGTGAATGCGTTCGTAGCTCTCTGCCAGCACAAAACGAATGCCAAGCAGACGCGGCCCCTTCGCAGCCCAATCGCGCGAAGAACCAGAACCATATTCCTTACCAGCAAGAATCGCCAGCGGCGTGTTGCGCTTCGCGTACTCGACCGACGCATCGTAGATGCTCATGCCGGTCCCTTCCGGCAGCAGACGAGTCACACCGCCCTCTGTTCCCGGAGCCAGCTTGTTGCGCAGACGCACATTCGCAAACGTGCCGCGCACCATCACCTCATGGTTGCCGCGACGCGAACCGTAGCTGTTGAAGTCTGCGGGCTTCACGCCGTTCTCAGTCAGATACTTGCCTGCGGGACCGTTCAGCTTAATCGAGCCAGCGGGCGAGATGTGATCGGTCGTAACTGAATCACCCAGCACCGCAAGCACGCGAGCATCATGAATGTCCGTTACCGGCGTGGGGATTGCGGGCATGCCGTCAAAGTACGGAGCCTGACGAATGTACGTGGAGTCAGCCTCCCATCCATACACATCACCCAGCGGGAACTTCAGCGCCTGCCAGTTATGATCGCCATCGCTGACAGTGCTGTACTGCGTACGGAACATCTCTGCATCAATGCTGTCGTTCACAGTCTTGTTGACTTCTTCCTGCGTCGGCCAGATGTCCTTCAGGAAGACATCGCTGCCATCCTTGCCCTTGCCGATGGGTTCGTTGTCGAAGTCAAAATCAATGCGGCCAGCCAGCGCGTAAGCAACCACCAGCGGCGGCGACATGAGATAGTTCGCGCGCACATCTGAGTTGATACGGCCTTCAAAATTACGATTTCCCGAGAGCACACTCACTGCAACCAGCCCATGCTCTTCAATCGACTTCGACACATCCGTGGGCAGCGCACCGGAGTTGCCAATGCAGGTGGTGCAACCATAACCAACCGTGTTGAAGCGCAATGCGTCCAGATACGTCTGCAGACCAGCCTTGTTGTAGTAGTCGGTCACCACGCGCGAACCCGGCGCAAGCGATGTCTTCACCCACGGCGGTGTCTGCAAGCCCTTCTCAACTGCCTTCTTCGCCAGCAGACCAGCAGCCAGCATCACGTACGGATTTGAAGTATTCGTGCACGACGTGATCGCCGCAATCACAATGCTGCCGTGATGCAGATACGGATCAACGTCAATACCAAAGCGATCCTTGATCGACGGGATCGGCTCGTTCGCTTCTACCAGCACGCCGTCCTTACCCGGCTCCGGCGCACCCACCGCAGACTCAATGGAGCCATCAGCCGACGGATGTCCGCCCTCACCCTGCCAACGCACAATCTGACGATCGCCCTTGGTGTTCGCATTCGGGCCATACAGCGAAGGCAACTGCTTCGCGAACGACGCCGCGGTCTGCGACAGCGCCACGCGATCCTGTGGACGCTTCGGTCCGGCAACGCTCGGCTCCACCGTCGCCAGATCAAGTTCCAGCGTGCTGCTGTACTGTGCTTCGGGCGCGTCGGCGGTGTGGAACATGCCCTGCGCACGGTAGTAGTCCTCAACCAGCTTTACCTGCTCATCCGTGCGTCCGGTCAAGCGAAGATACGCTAGCGTCTCCGCATCCACAGGGAAGATGCCGCACGTCGCGCCATACTCAGGAGCCATGTTCGCAATCGTTGCGCGATCAGCCAGCGGAAGCTCGCTGATACCGCTGCCGAAGAACTCCACAAACTTGCCGACAACACCATGCTTACGCAGCATCTCGGTCACAGTCAGCACCAGATCGGTAGCCGTGGTTCCCTGCTTCAGCTTGCCCGTCAGGCGGAAGCCCACCACCTGCGGCACCAGCATCGACACCGGCTGGCCCAGCATTGCAGCCTCGGCTTCAATGCCACCAACACCCCAACCCAGAACGCCCAGGCCGTTGACCATCGTCGTGTGGCTATCGGTACCAACGCAGGTATCGGGATACGCTTCACCGCCCGGCGTTGTAAACACAACGCGCGCCAAATACTCCAGGTTCACCTGGTGGCAGATGCCCATGCCCGGCGGCACCGCGCTGAAATTGTTGAACGCGCTCTGTCCCCACTTCAGGAAGGCGTAACGCTCGCGATTGCGTTGAAACTCCAGCAGCGAGTTGATGTCATACGCGTTCTTCAAGCCGTACTCATCCACCTGCACCGAGTGGTCTATAACCAGTTCCGCAGGGATCAGCGGATTAATCTTCTCCGCATCGCCGCCCAGCGCCTTCATGGCATCGCGCATCGCGCCCAGGTCCACAATTGCCGGAACGCCAGTGAAGTCCTGCATCAGCACGCGTGCAGGCATGTAGGCGATTTCGCGCGAGGGCTCAGCCGTGGGCTGCCATTTGGCGAGGAATTCAATGTCATCGGCGGTAACCGTTACGCCATCTTCGCGGCGTAGCAGGTTTTCAAGCAGAACGCGCAGCGAGAAAGGCAGGCGCGACAGCTCCACACCCTTTTCTGCCAACGAATCCAGCCGGTAATAGGTGTAGCTTTTGCCGCCCGAGGTAAGTGTGGCGCGGCTTGCGAAAGTATTCAGCGAAGTGCTCATGTGTCAGTCCTCAATCGCGCCTGTGCAAAGGCGCGAGGTCTGGCCGCAGACCATGTGGCATTCGCAACGCGAAGCCTGGCCCGGGCGGCTGTGGCAATCAAGAGTAGCAAAACGAGAGCGATGCAGAGTTACAGGGAGATCCGGCCGCGATCATGCCTGCCGCGGCGGAAACGCTTCAACCTCATCAGGGAGCGGTCCATAGCCTCTATCGTAACGCGGAACGGGTACTCTTCAACAGTGCCCAAGAAAAGGGAAATAGTTTCTCGCAACCCTTTGCCTCTGACCGGGTTTGATTCATGCAGGATGGGGATCAACGGCAGAGAGCTTCGCGGCATCTGACCATCCCTGAGGATTTTTATGAAGAACGTATCGCTCTACCGGTCTGCAGTACTTATTTCCTCGCTGGGGCTCCTCCTGACAGGATGTCGCAGCAACGCGGCCAATCCCGCGCCTATCGTGGACGGCAACGCCGCCGCCACCGATCCTGCCAATGCGAACCTGCTGCCAACACAGGTGGCCGGTGTCAGCTACGCCGCCATGCCCCAGAGCAACGGCACCAGCTACGCCCCGCAGGCTGCGCCACAAGCCGCACCACAGTCCGGCCGGAACACCCAAAATGAATCGCTGCAATACAACACCACGCCGCCTGCCTATCAGGGCGACGATCAGCAGCAACAACCGCAGCAGCCCGTCTACGACAACTCGCAGCAGCAGCCACAGCAATACAGCAACGGCCAGCCATACACTGACCAACAGGCTGCCAACGCCGCGGAATACGACGAATACAACGCCCTGCTCGATCCTGACGTTCCTGCTGCAACAGAACCGCCTCCCCCATTGCCCCAGGACTATGAACAGCCTGTAGCTCCCGGCCCCGACTATATGTGGACACCCGGCTACTGGGATTACGCAACCGCCGGTTACTACTACGTCCCCGGAGCATGGGTTGCGCCTCCCTACGTCGGTGCGCTGTGGACCCCCGGATGGTGGGGCTGGTACGGCAGTCGGTATCGCTGGCACCACGGCTATTGGGGCCAGCACATCGGCTACTACGGTGGCATCAACTATGGCTTCGGCTATATCGGCTTCGGCTACCAGGGTGGCTACTGGAATAACAATCACTTCTGGTACAACACCGCGGTTAATCGCGTGCAGCCAGGAAGAGTGAACAACTACGTCTACAACCGCCGCGTTGAGGTCATAAACAACACGTACATCAATAACTCGCGTGTCTCCTACTACGGCGGCAACGGCGGTCTGCGCCGCGGTCCGGCTCCGCAGGAATTCGCTGCAGTCCGTGAACAGCGTGTGCCTCCCATGCAGTCGCAGGTGCAGAATCGTCAGGCTGCCATGCAGAACCGTGCGCAGTTCTTCCAGCAGAATCGTGGTCGCCCCAACATGGTCACGACGTCACAACCTCTGCAGGCACAGCGCGGGATCGTTGCGCCTCCCCGGACCATGTCACCCATGCCGGGAAACAATCTGCACCCCGGACCGAATGGCTTCAACGGCGCGCTGCCTGCCAATGCAACGCCGCAGCAGCGTCAACAGTTCGAACAGCAACGTCAGCAGTTCAACAACCAGCAGCGCATGCAGCAGCAGAACATGAATCCGCAGCAGCGCCAACAATTTGAACAGCAGCAGCACGTCCAGCAGCAGAACCTGCAGAACCAGCAGCACATGCAACAGAACATGAACCAGCAGCAGCGCCAGCAGTTCGACCAACAGCAGCGCGTGCAACAGCAGAATCTGCAGAACCAGCAACACCAGCAGCAGGAACAACAGCGCCAGCAACAACAGAACCTACAGAACCAACAAAACCAGCAGCGCCAACAGCAGGAGCAACAGCGCCAACAGCAGCAGAACACTCAGAATCAGCAACGCATGCAGATGGAGCAGCAGCACCAGCAACAACAAAACCAGCAGCGGCAGCAGGATCAACAACGTCAACAGGATCAGCAACGCCAGCAGCAGATGCAGCAACAGAACCAGCAACGCCAGCAAGAGCAACAGCGTCAGCAGGAACAGCAACGCCAGCAGCAGGTGCAGCAGCAGCGTGACCAGCAGCAGCAACAACAGCGCGCTCAGGAACAGCAGCGTCAACAGCAAGCACAGCAACAACAGCGCCAGATGCAGGACCAGCAACGCCAACAGGTCCAACAACAGCAACAGCGCATGCAGGAGCAGCAGCGTCAGGCGCAACAGAATCAACAACGCCAGATGCAACAACAGGTACAGCAACAACACCAGATGCAGCAGCAAATGCAGCATCAGCAACAGCAGATGCAACACGCAGCCCCGCCACCACAGGCACCTCACGGAGGCGGCGGAGGCGGCGATCATCGCCACTAAGCTGTCGTACTAAAGAAGGAAACTTATGAGGCCGCGCTGAAAGGTGCGGCCTCTTCTTATGCGGTGAACATCTGCCAGAGCAGCACGCAGTTCAGCCCGATGATGAGCATCGCCACCGTCCATCCCGCAACCGCTGTCGCACGGTTATTGCAGAACTCGCCCATCACACTCTTCTTGCCCGTCAGCATCAACAGCGGCACCAGCGCAAACGGAATGCCGAAGGACAACACCGCCTGCGATAGCAGCAACACCTTCAATTCATCCAACCCCATCGCAATCACCACAAGCGCAGGAATGATCGTAATCAGGCGACGCAGATAGATAGGAAACTTAACATGCAGGAATCCCTCAATCACCACCTGCCCCGCCAACACACCGATGGTGGACGAGGACAAACCACTGCACAGCAGCGCCACCGCAAATGCGACCTGCGCCATCGGCCCCAGCAGCGGTCCAAGCGTCTGGTGCGCGCCTTCCAGCTTGCTGATAGCGCCTTCGCCCACACCACCCAACGCCGCAGCCGCCATGATCAACATCGCTGAATTGATCAGCCACGCACCATTCATCGCAAAAATGATGTCGATGCGTTCAAAGCGCAGATAACGCCGACGGAAGTCTCGCAAACGACCTGCTGCCTGCGCACGATTGGCACCACCGCTAACGCCATGCTCCACAAATGTCGTCAGGCGCGGCTGCATCAGTGACGAATGCAGATAGATCACATGCGGCATCACCGTCGCTCCCAGCATGGCCACGGCAATGTACAACGTCTCGTGATTCAGGTGCGGCACAAGCGTTCCACGCACCGCCTGCGACCAATCCGGATGCACCAGGAAGATCTCAATCGCGTAGCAGAAACCAATCGCACTGACCAACGCAATGATCACGCCCTCAAAATGCCGAAAGCCACGCTGTTTCAGAGCGAGCAACAGAAACACAAACACCGTGGTCGCCAACGCAGCAAGAAACATCACTGTGGTGCGGCTCATGCCATGCGCCAGGAAGTAAGGCCCCACCAACAGATAAAAACCAAGCGCCGCGCCAAGGAACTCGGCCAGATCCGTAGCAATCGCGCTGATCTCCGCGCCAACCCACAACAGCCACACCACAGGCTTTGAGAAATGTTCGCGGCAACACTCCGGCAGCGTATGCCCCGTCGCAATACCCAGCTTTGCCGACAGGTATTGCACCAGCATGGCCATCGCATTCGACCACAGCAAAACCCACAGCAGCGTGTAGCCATACTTGGCTCCGCCTACGATGTTCGAAGCAAAATTGCCGGGATCGATATAAGCCACAGATGCCACAAACGCCGGACCAAAGAAGGTCCAAAGCTCGCGCAGTGTGATGCGCGGCTCGGCTTTCTCTTCCGGAATGGCGATCTTTAGGCTCACCTAAATAAAGCATAGCAGTTTCTCCACCCACCTTCCACGCAAATCCCGCGAGATACTAGAGACCATGAAGGTTCTGGTGATTGGCGCAGGCGGCCGTGAACATGCCATCTGCTGGGCGCTGCGGAAGTCCGCGCGTGTAAACGAACTGGTGTGCGCACCGGGCAACGCAGGCATTGAAACCATTGCAAAATGCCTACCCGTAAAGCAGGACGATGTGGCCGATATGCTCCGCGTCACCGACGCTGTGCAACCCGATGTAGTCGTGATCGGCCCGGAAGTCCCCCTCGCCGCAGGTATTGTGGACGCGCTCCATGAACGCGGCATCCGCGTCTTCGGACCCACGCAGGCCGCCGCACAGCTAGAAAGCAGCAAGGCCTTTACGAAGGACTTTCTCCAGCGCCACAACATCCCTACTGCCCGTTACGTCACAGTCCATACCTTGGAAGAAGCGCAGACGGCCCTGCCAGAGTTCTCGCTCCCCGTGGTCCTGAAGGCCGACGGCCTAGCCGCAGGCAAGGGCGTCATCATCGCCACCACTTCCGCCGAAGCCGACGCCGCCGTCCAGGAACTGCTCCCCATGAACGGCTCGCTCGTCATCGAGGAATTCCTCACCGGCGACGAACTGAGCGTCTTCGCCCTCTGCGACGGCACACACGCCACCATCATTGCCGCCGCGCAGGATCACAAACGCATCGGCGAAGGCGACACCGGCCCCAACACCGGCGGCATGGGTGCCTACTCCACAGACCTGCTGCTGCCCGACGACCTCAAAACCTGGGTGCTGGAAAACGTCGCTCAGCCCACCGTCGACGGCATGAAGTTAGAGGGATACCCCTTCCGCGGTATCCTCTTCATTGGCCTCATGATGACGCCGAACGGCCCTAAAGTCCTTGAATTCAACACCCGCTGGGGCGATCCGGAGACAGAAGCCATCCTCCTGCGCCTTGAAACTGACTTCCTCGACCTCGTCGATGCTTCCATTGACGGAACGGCGGACAAGCTGGACATCCGCCTAAAGCCGGGCGCAGCCATCAGCGTTATCCTCGCCAGCGCAGGCTACCCCGCAAGTGCAGAAAAGGGCGTGGTCATTCACGGGCTGGACGTCCCCCCGCCAGCTAGTGTGGAAGTCTTCCACGCCGGCACCGCCCGCAATGAAGCAGGGGAAGTTGTCACTGCAGGCGGCCGTGTTCTGGCCATCGCAGCTGAGGCCGAAAACCTACGCCGCGCCGCCGGAAAGGCCTATGACGCCGTCTCCGCCATCTCTTTTAAGGGTATGCAAATGCGCCGCGACATCGGCTGGCGCGCCCTCAACAGGGAATAACTGACGATCTTAAAGAGCTGTTCATAAACGGAGTGAGGGAGAGCCGAAATATCAGCTCTCCCTCCCTCCGTTTCGTATCACGCACGTTCGTTAACCCTCTGGCCGTTTCTGGCGCTTGCCCTCGCGAGCTTGATTTCATTGACCCACACCCTTTTCGAGTCCTATACTTAAAGCAAGCTCTGGCGCTTTGGGGATTTGCGCGGGCTACCTTGGACAATTCGCTCTTGCGGTTTCAACCAGCGGCGCCCGCGCGCCGTCTGCTAACACATCGAAACACGTTTCAGCGCACTGCCGGTAGTGGCCCCCTTTTGAATCCTTAAGGCACTGCGGAGCGTCAATAGCTGGGTGGCTGCCCGATGCCATCCCCCGCTAAATTCTGAAACTGAGAGCAAACCTCTGAGCACCGAACTGGAAACCATGCCGACCGAAACCACCACTCCTGACAACCAGCACGAAGCCCCCGAAACCGTAGGCGCAAACCACCTGGTTACGCCCGCACCGGAAACCACCACCGCTGACGACGACATCGATTACGATGCAGCCGATTTTGCTGCTGCGCTCGAAAGCTTTGACCGTGAGCAGGCCGAAGAGAAGGCCGCTGCCTCTTCCGCCATGGAAGAGGACAAGGTCATCACCGGCACCGTGGTGAAGATCACCGACAAGCACGTTGTTGTCGACATCGGACTCAAGTCCGAGGGTCTGATTCCGAAGGAGCAGGTTCTGGATCACACCGGCGAGCCGAAGCTGGCCGTGGGCGATGCAGTGGAAGTTGTGGTTGAGCGTGAAGAGTCAGAGGGCGGATACCTCGTCTCCTACGAGAAGGCTCAGCGTCACCGCCTGTGGGATCAGCTCGAGAAGGCTGCTGCAGACAAGACCCCTGTGACCGGTACGGTTCTGTCCCGCGTTAAGGGTGGCCTCACCGTTGACATCGGCGTGAAGGCATTCCTCCCCGGTTCGCAGGTGGAGATTCGCCCCGTTCGCAACCTGGACACCTACCTGGGCCAGCAGCTCGACGTTCGCGTCATCAAGCTGAACAAGAAGCGCGGCAACGTAGTTATCTCCCGAAAGGAAATCCTTGAGGAAGAGCAGAACGCCAAGAAGTCCGTCACGCTGGAGACCCTCGAAGAGGGAACCGTGCTGACCGGCGTTGTGAAGAACCTGACCGACTACGGCGCATTCGTTGAGCTGGGCGGCCTTGACGGCCTGCTCCACATCACCGACATGAGCTGGGGTCGCCTCACCCACCCGCGCGATCTCGTGCAGGTTGGCGACGAGATCCAGGTGAAGGTCCTCAAGTTCGACAAGGATAAGCACCGCGTTTCGCTCGGATTCAAGCAGCTCACGCCTGATCCGTGGCTCGACGCAACCGAGCGTTACCCCATCGGTGCACAGGTAAAGGGCCGCGTTCTGTCCGTGACCGACTACGGCGCATTCGTTGAGCTGGAGCAGGGCATCGAAGGCCTGGTCCACGTCTCGGAGATGACCTGGTCCAAGCGCATGAAGCACCCCTCGAAGATGGTTAAGCCCGGCGATGAAGTCGACACCATCATCCTCCAGGTAAACCCGAACGATCGCCGCATCTCGCTTGGCATGAAGCAGCTGCAGGACAATCCGTGGGAGCAGTTGGAGAACAAGTACCCCACCGGTGCAACGGTTGAAGGTCGCGTCCGCAACCTGACCGACTTCGGTGCATTCATCGAGATCGAAGACGGCATCGACGGCCTGGTTCACGTTTCGAACCTCAGCTGGACGAAGCGCATCAAGCATCCTTCGGAAGTTCTGAAGAAGGGCGAGAAGGTTAAGGCAGTTGTTCTCGGTGTTGAGCCGGAGAACCGTCGCCTCAGCCTCGGCGTGAAGCAGCTCGAGCCCGATGTATGGGATACCTTCTTCGCTCAGCACCGTGTTGGCGATGTGGTCAAGGGCAAGGTTCTTCGCACCGCACAGTTCGGCGCATTCGTTGAGATCGCCGAGGGTGTTGAAGGTCTGTGCCACGTCTCCGAAGCAGTTGACGAGACCGGCAAGCAGGCGGAACTTCAGGTTGGTTCTGAGCACGAGTTCAAGATCGTGAAGATGAGCCCCGAAGAGAAGAAGGTTGGCCTCAGCCTCCGTGGTATCGGCGAAGAAGCCAGCCGCGAAGAGGTGGAGAGCTACAAGACTCCTTCCTCCAGCTCCTCCAGCAGCTCGTCCTCCAGCACCACGCTGGGCGACCTCATCAACTGGAAGCGCTCCGAGCGCGAGTAACTCTCGCCTCACGCAACATCAGAAGGGCCACCCGCAAGGGTGGCCCTTCTGCTTTACGATCAAGCGCAATCAACGAACAGAAAGCGAGCAATGAATAGGAAGCGCTTGCTTCTACTTCCCTTTTTCTTTCTCGTCGGAAGTGTCGGGAGTGTTCATCTTCTCAGAGGCGCGATGGAAGATCTCAATCTCTGCCGCGGCAAAGGCATCCGGCGGCACTCCGCCAATCGCGACAAAGCCCGGCTCTGCTCCAAACTGCTCCGCAATACGATTCCAAGCATGGAACGGCGACGTAGTAGCAAGAAGCACAAACTTACGCTTTGGCTCAGGCCGGCTGAAATACCAGATCCAGATCAGTTGAGCGATCCAACCCACCAGGATTTGCACGATGGCATAGGGCCGATACAGATAACGCTGCTTGAACAGCGATGGCGCCTGAATGGTTGTAACCAGCGAAGTGATCACCAGTCCAAAGCTCACACCGAACACACGGCTCTTTAAGGACAGGCCCATGGGACGGATCGCCAGGCAGACAAAGATCACCAGGCTCACGGTGAGGGTACCGCTGATGCGCTGCAGCTCCGTCACCAGCCCCACGATCACCTGGCCGCCTACGACGGAAGTTGCATGTGCAGCATCCAGGGCAAGGAAAGAGGAGATCGCGAAGATCCACCAATACACAATATTCCCAAGCTGCTGCAGGCCTTTCAGGGGCCGCATCGCTTCGCGCAACACGAAATACGTCATCAGCACAGCGAATATCGCTTGCAGTGCGAAGCAGGAATAGAAGGTATAGAAGTAAATGATGTAGGCCATCTTGGCGGTGATGGCGTGTTCCCTGCCATGCGCTCGAAGCCACTCCAGGGTAAAGAAAGGGATTGTCTGCCAGTTGCTGACAATCAGCATGGGCCAGTAGCTCTTCAGTTCACCCGCTCGAATCAGGAACATCAAAGCAACAACGCTCAGCGCAATCTCTATTGCGCTGAGCGTGTTGTAGAGCGGGAACGTGGACACCAGAATTCTCCTTGAGCAAGAGCATACCAAGGAGCAGCGTCTCAGCTGACCCGATAAAACTTAGTCGTAGATACCGCAGCCATTCGGATCTCCCGGGGGGCACGACGGCGGGGGGATAGACGCAGCAGTAGCAGTCGTCTTCTTCGTGGTTTTGGTCTGTGCGTTTGCAGATCCGGTTGAAGCAGCGCCCAGCATCAGCAGGAGCGACATCACGGCAGAGGTAACAACGGTCTTCTTCATTTAGGGTAGTCCTCCAAGACTCTTCCGGAATTTCCTCCCGGGCAAGACTTACCCTAAGTGACCGAAGACGGCGCGTCCATTCATTACGAAAACGTAGTAAGGCCTATAACAAACGCAGTTACTGAAGTCATTCAACGACAGGTCAAAAACCCATCAGAACGGAGAAATACCTGAAATTCGGAGAATCCCTGTGCACATAGAACTACCTCGTGGTGACCGGTGCACATCCGGCGGCACTCGCTGCGCTCTTTGTTTGGCGGGAGGCTACTGCTCTAATCGGCAGTCTCGTGCAAGTCTTGAAGTTAAGACAGGGAGATATTAAGAAGAACTTATCAAAAAGAACAGCGCTCCTCCACAAAAAGAGCGCTGTTTGGTATCAGATTTGAGAACTTCTTATGCTTCAAAGTACAAATACTTTCGCCACGCTGCATCTCCAGACCCCAACATTCGCATAATGTGTCGGGAAGTATGCAAAGAGAACGGCCTTGGCTCACGCATCAGCTTCATATCCTGCAGCTCATGTAATAGCTGGTTTCCTTTGCGACGGTTGCAATCATGGCAACACGCCACCAGGTTTTCCCATGTGGACGTGCCCCCACGCGAGCGCGGCAGAACATGGTCCAACGTCAGTTCGCTGGCAGTCAGAATGCAGCCGCAGTACTGACACGTGTTCCGATCGCGAAGAAGAATGTTCTTGCGCGATAGCGCGCGTGTCTGGTGCGGAATGCGACGATACTCCAGCAGACGAATCACAGACGGCATAGGCATGCGGATGCAGGCGGCATGCAGCGTGTGACCATGCTCCTCTTCCGTGCGTGCCACACCTTTCAGCACCAGCACCAGCGCACGACGCGCACCACAGATGTTGATGGGTTCATAGGAAGCGTTCAATACCAGCACCGGTGTCTGCAGCGTGGTTCCCCCACGACGCGGACGCGGATCCTCACCGGGTGGAGTAAGGGTGTGGCACTTAGCGAGCGACTTCTGCTTACGGGCTTTGGCGGAATGCATCTCGAGCACTGCTCCTTGCGAAGGGTGATATCGATCTGTTCGTGCGTGCCTGTCGTTCTTACGTCTCTCTTTGCACCGGCAACTAACTACTGAACCGGATGCGGGTAAATCGGGTTTCCAAAATGCTTGTGCGACGAATACTCCGTGCCATGCGCCGGTGCGGTCCACAACACAGGGATCTGACTACCAGCACGAGCCAGCGTGACCACTCGCACACTCTCAGCTCCTGCGGCCAACAACACTTCCGTGCATTCCGTTACAGTGGCGCCGGTGGTATATACGTCATCCACCAGCAGGACTTGGCGTCCGCGAACGGAGCCTCGCACCTGAAACGCGCCGCGCACATTCTCGCGACGCTCTTCGGGTGACAAACGGTATTGCGACTCTTTGTGATGAACGCGCCTCAACCGGTGCGGGGCCAGCTCCATCTTCCAGAGCGGGCGTCGACGCTGCACAACACGCATTGCAGCATCCGCAAGCAGGAGACTTTGGTTGTATAAACGGCGGCGCCGGAACAACGGCACGGGAATCACCAGTAGCGATTCCGGCATACCCTCTGCCTGCTCCAGGATGGCTTCTGCCAGCAGGCCTCCCATGGGCAGAGCAAGCGAACGTACGTTTCCAAACTTGAACAGCCGAAGCGCATGTCGCATCAACTCGTAAGAACCAAAAGCTGTCGCGCGTGCGAAAGGCGGCGGGGTTTCGCTGCAATCAGCACAAAGAACGTCGTCGCTGAACTCCTGGTACGACGGCTCATATCCCAACGGCTCCGCACAGCGATAGCAGCGGCCACCCAGGCGGCCACTCGCAACGGATGCCATACACGCGTCGCACAGCGGAACCAGCCGTCCATCCGCCAGCGAACGAGCGCGGCAAAGACGGCATCGCCCAGGGGCGAGAAACGCGGCGGCAGAGTGGAGAGCGGAGCGGATCAGCGAGCGGGGCGAGACGAAATTCGTGGCGCAGGAAGTACTATCTGCTGCCATTGTCACTTCGAATTCAGGACCTGCGTACAACGTCTCGGAGAAGACGCACCTCGCTGGTATTGTCCCCTGCGAAGCCCTGGAATTGCCTGTAATTTCCGGCCCAGGACGGCATGGGGATGTATTTGATGGCAGTATATGCCGCTTCGCGCCTCCCGCGAAAGAGGCACGCCAACGAGAATCCGAAAAGATTCCACCGCCATCTACGGATCATGCCGCCGAAAACTTTTTTGTGGCGCACGCTCCATGAGAAGGAAGAACATAGTGCGTCAAATCTGCATCCAATCCACCTGCGACATCATCTTCCTCTCTACCCAGTCCGCGCACCCACTCAATCCCTTGCCTGAGGTCCCAAGCGAATGGCCACCACTGTTGTTTCAAAGGTCGTAAGTCCCGTGCAAGCCACGTTGCTACAACGCTTTCTGGCCGCACGCCAGGCGACGGAAGACGCCTGCCGCACGCTGACCGCCGAGGATCAGATGGTGCAATCCTGCTCGGAAGCCAGCCCAACGAAGTGGCATCAGGCGCACACAAGCTGGTTCTTTGAGACCTTTGTGCTCACGCCATTCCTCCGCGGCTAC
This sequence comes from Terriglobus roseus, assembly GCF_900102185.1. Lineage (NCBI taxonomy): Bacteria > Pseudomonadati > Acidobacteriota > Terriglobia > Terriglobales > Acidobacteriaceae > Terriglobus > Terriglobus roseus. The sequence continues at coordinate 3,519,387 of NZ_LT629690.1, forward strand.
CAGCCATTCCATCCCGATTTCCATTGGCTCTTCAACAGCTACTACCGCAGCCTGGGCAATGAAATTCCAGAAAAAAAACTTCGCGCATCGTTCTCGCGCCCGTCTCTGGAAACCATCGTCGGCTTCCGTGCGCATGTAAATCGCCACGTCGAAGAACTGCTGCAGCAAGACAACGTACCCGACGACGCATTGCGCCGCATCGTCCTCGGCATCCAGCACGAACAGCAACATCTCGAACTGCTATTGACTGACATCAAGCACGCCTTCTTCACCAATCCCCTGCACCCCATCTATCGCGAAGCCCAGCAAACAGCAGACGCAGAAGCCACACCTTCACGCTGGGTCGAGTTTGAAGGCGGCATACAGCAGATCGGATATCCCCTCAACACGGCAGATCCGCTCGACTTCTGCTTTGACAATGAAACCCCGCAGCACCGCGTCTACCTGCAGCCTTACGCATTAGAAAACCGTCTCGTCACCTGCGGCGAATATCTCGCCTTCATGAACGACAACGCCTACACGCGCGCCGAACTCTGGCTCAGCGAAGGCCTCGACACCATTGAAAGTGAAGGCTGGGAGTCTCCCCTTTACTGGCAACGATGTACGGATGACAGCACAGGCTGGCGCATCTTCACCCTCGGCGGATGGCGTGGCCTGTCCACCATGCTGGCCACGCCGGTATGCCACGTAAGCCTGTTTGAAGCCGATGCCTACGCTCGCTGGCGTGGTTGTCGACTCCCAACCGAAGCGGAATGGGAATACGCAGCAAACGAAGCCGCCATGGAAACCACCGGTCTCTTGGAACAGGGCGGACTCCATCCCGTCGCCGCCACCTCTGACGGCCTCACGCAAATGCTGGGCTACACATGGGAGTGGACCGCCTCCGCATACACCGGCTATCCCGGTTACGCCCCACTTCCCGGCGCGCTCGGTGAATACAACGGCAAGTTCATGTCCAGCCAGATGGTGCTTCGCGGAGGCTCCGTCGCAACCCCTGCAAGCCACATCCGCACCGCCTATCGCAACTTCTTCACGCCGGGAACACGCTGGCAGTTTTCCGGCATCCGCCTGGCACGGGCTTTCTCACACAACGAATAGGATCATCGGTGAGCACAACTCTTTCCACTCCTGAGCTTTTCACGCCGCCCCTCGCCAACCCCGTGCAGGAAGCCGTTGCTACGGCAGTGCTTGAAGGCTTGTCCTCCACTCCAAAGTGGCTGCCCGCCTGGTTGTTCTACGACGCAGAAGGCTCGCGTCTGTTTGAACGCATCACCACGCTGCCGGAGTACTACCCCACACGCACCGAACGCGCCATCTTCGCAGGCTATGCGGATGGCATCATCGACACCGCCATCCGCACATGGCAAAAGACGCATCCCGGTCGCACCGGTCGCCTCCGCATTATCGAACTCGGCGCAGGAACCGCAACCAAAACAGGCATCCTGCTTGACGCCGCAGTGCGTCGCCAAGGCCAGACGGAATATCTACCCATCGACGTATCCGAGTCGGCGATGGCAGAAGCATGCGCTTCCATGGAACGCGTTCAAAGCGGAGTTACCGTATCGCCACAGGTAGCCAACTACGTCACGGATGCGCTGGAAATCCCGCAGCATAACGGCCCAACCATGGCGCTCTACATCGGCAGCAGCATCGGCAACTTCGATCCGGAGGAAGCAGCAACCATCCTCTGCAATCTGCGCAGACAGTTGCAACCGGGCGATACGCTGTTGCTCGGCACAGATATGGTCAAGGATCGTCGCAAGCTTGAAGCGGCATACAACGATCACGATGGCGTGACAGAAGCCTTCAACCTGAATCTGCTGCGCCGCATTAATCGCGACCTTCGCTCCAACTTTGACCTCGCGCGCTATCGCCACGTGGCTCTGTGGAACGAAGATCAGTCACGCATTGAAATGCACCTGCAATCGCTACGCGAACAGACGGTTCGTATTCCTGCGCTGAATGCATCCTTCCACTTCGCAAAGGGCGAAACCATCCACACCGAGAACAGCTATAAGTTCACCAGCAAATCCATCGCATCGCTGCTGCGCAGTGCAAGCTACGAACCCGTTGAGCAGTGGACAGACGAACAACATTGGTTCGCCGTCACACTGGCGACAACGGAATAAGAATGGGCTGCCTCGAAAGGCAGCCCAAAACATTTGCAGCAAACATCTCTTAGTTCACTAAAGCTGTCACCAAATCCATCACGTCTGCAATGATGCGCGTGGTTGGGTTATAGGCGACCATGTAGCCGTCATAGTAGCCATACTGATACCCCGGAGGCGGTGGTGGCATCCCTCTCCAGTACGAAGACGGCACCGGACGAATCGAGTAGTTGCGCGGGATCGTGTATCCCGGCACAAACGGCGGACGCTTGCGATTGCGATAACGCATAGCATCCGAGCGATAGTGCTGCGCCATTTGATTGCGATAGTGCTGATCAAACTGGAAGTTAGGCCGTCCCGGACCACCTTGCGGAGGACGCTGCGGCGGGCGTTGATTGTTCTGCGGTGGACGCTGCGGTCCCGGCTGCGGTGGTCGCTGATTATTTTGAGGAGGACGCTGGTTATTCTGCGGTGGCCGTTGTCCGTTTTGCGGTGGACGCTGATTTCCTTGCTGTGGCGGCCGTTGTCCATTCTGCGGCGGCCGTTGTCCATTCTGCGGCGGACGCTGGTCTCCATTCTGCGGAGGACGTTGGCCGTTCTGCGGTGGACGCTGCTGACCATTCCCCGGTCCCTGCTGTCCCGGCGGAGGACCACCCTGTCCCGGCTGCGCGTTCACGTAGCCCGGACTCACAACAACTGCGGCTGCAAGCGCAACTGCAGGCAGAAAACGCTTTCGATCAAATGGCATGATTCGCTCCCGATCTCTGGTTGGATGCCATGAAACGGTAAACAGTGCCTGACGATTCTATCTGCCCATCGCACGGGTTTACTCTGAAGCGGCATGCGTTTCTCATCTCTTCACACACTCGTCGCGTGCAGCCTGCTTCTATTGGCTGCGGCCCACGCACAGCAATCGCCCGTTGCTGCAGTCGATCCCTTCATCGGCACCGGCCCTGAGGGTCACACCTTCCCCGGAGCAGCAGTGCCCTTCGGCATGGTGCAGCTCTCACCCGACACACAAATCCGCCCCTTCAAACAAAGCTACAAATGGGCCGCCGGATATCGCTATGAAGACACCACCATCCTCGGCTTCTCGCACACACATTTCTCCGGCGCGGGCCACTCTGACTTGGGCGACGTTCTTCTGCAACCCATCAGCGGCGATGTAAACCTCGAACCCGGCGATGCAGACCACCCCGGCTATCGCTCAAAGTTCAATCACGCGTCTGAAAAAGCATCGCCCGGCTACTACGGTGTAACGCTGGAAGACTACGGCATCAAAGCCGAACTCACCGCGACCACGCGCGTCGGCGTACATCGTTATAGCTACCCCGCCAACAAGTCCGAGCACATTCTCCTCGACCTGCGCTCCAGCATCTATAACTACCCCGGCAAAGTTCTGTGGTCGCGCCTGCGCGTTCGCAACGACGGCACCATCACCGGCATGCGCGAAACCCGCGGTTGGGCACCCGGACGCCAGCTTTACTTCGCAATCCGTTTCTCACAGCCGCTCACCGCGCATCATCTCTACAACCGCGAATCGCAGCCCATTCTCTACAACGGCTTCAAAACACCCGGTAACACACCGGAAGACACGCAAAGCATGGAAGGCCGTGGACTCATCGGCGTCTTTGACTTTGCCTCCTCTCCCAAGCCTTTAGTTGTGAAGGTAGCCATCTCGCCCACCAGCGAAGACGAAGCCATCGCCAACATGGACGCGGAAGTCCCCGCATTCGATTTCGACGCAGCCCGTAAAGCAGCCACCGCACAGTGGGAAAAGGCACTCAGCGCAGTCGAAATCACTGCGAACGCCGACACACGCAAGAGCCTCTACACCGCGCTGTATCACACACTGCTCTCGCCCTCTGTCAGTATGGACGTCGACGGCAGCTATCGCGGCCCCGACAATCAGGTCCACAAAGCAAACGGCTTTAACTTCGTAAGCAGCCTCTCGCTGTGGGACACCTATCGCGCAGAACAACCGCTGATGACGCTCCTGCAACCCGCATCGCGCACTGCCGATCTCGCGCAGTCCATGCTCGCCTCGCAAAAGGAAAGCCCCTTCGGCATCCTTCCCGTCTGGCAGTTCCAGGGTATTGAAACATGGTGCATGATCGGCTATCACGCAGTGCCCGTCCTCGCCGACGCCATCGCCAAAGACATCCCCGGCTTCGACAAGAACGCCGCACTCGACGCCATGATTGCATCCGCAAAGTACGCGCCCTACGGCAACCTCGGCGCATACATGAAGCTCGGCTACGTCCCCGTCGACAACGATCAGGAAGCCGCATCGAAGACCGTCGAATACGCCTTCGACGACTGGACCATCGCAAAGACCGCAGAAAAACTGGGCCGCAAAGACATCGCCACCGAGTTCTACAAACGCGCACAATACTGGCGCAATAACTTCAATACCAAAGACGGCTTCGTAGAACCGCGCCTCGCCAACGGCAACTACCGCACGCCCTTCGACCCCACCAAGGCGGGCGCAAACAGCGGCTTCACTGAAGGCAATGCATGGCAATACTCTTGGTATCAGCCGCAGGATGAACTCGGCCTCATCAAGTTACTCGGCGGCCCCGATAAGTTAGTCGCAAAACTCGACGAAATGTTCGATCAGAAAGTCGATCCTGCCAAGTACGCTGACGTGGAAGACATCTCCGGCATGATCGGCCAGTACATCCACGGCAATGAACCAAGCCACCACCTGCCCTATCTCTACATGTACGCCGGTCAACCGTGGCGCACACAGGCACGCCTCAAACAGATCGTCGATTCGCAATACAAACCCGCACCCGACGGCCTCGTAGGCAACGACGACCTCGGTCAAATGTCCGCATGGCTATTCTTCACATCACTCGGCTTCTATCCCGTCGCGCCCACCAGCAATGAATACGTCATCGGCAAACCCTTCGTCGATCACGCAGCCATGCACCTTCCCAACGGCAAAACCTTCACCATCACCGCTGAAAACCTAAGCGATACAAACGCCTTCGTGCAAAACGTCACACTCAACGGCAAACCACTCGATCGCAGCTTCCTCACCCACGACGAGCTGATGAACGGCGGCGAACTTCACTTCGTCATGAGCACCAAAGAAAAAGCAGCATGGTCCATGAAGAACCACACCGCACCTTACTCCATGACAAAGTAAGAAACGACAAAACAAAAAGGCCGCGATGAAAACTCATCGCGGCCTTTGCGCATTTAGCGCGTTTATGACTTATTGCACTTAGAACATTGCCTTCAGTGCGAACTGGATCACGCGCGGCGTAAACGTGCTGGTGATAATGCCACCAGCGTTCGGCGCTGCGCCCTGTGTACCAGTCGGGCTCGAAGGCAGGTACAGGTTGGTGTGATTGAACACGTTGTACAACTCCGACCGGAACTCAACCTTCAGGCTCTCAATCGGCGTGACGAACTTCTTGCTCACGCTCATGTCCGTCTGATACAGCGCAGGCGAACGACCCGCATTACGCGACAGGTTGCCAAACGGCGACTGCAGCGTACCAGCCGCATTCGTGATCGAAGGCAACACAAGCGCGTTGTAGTTGATGTACTGGATATAGCCCGTTGTGGGCTGCTTCACACTGCGACCCTGCGTCAGAGGCACACCCGCCACACGGTTCGGACGATACAGGTTCACACCACGATAGCTTGCCGTGATCTGCGTTGAAGCAAGCTGTGCGGAGTTCGGCGAATACGTGATGTTGAATGGCGTACCACCCTGCGCCGTATTCACGCCGCTGATCTGCCAGTCGCCAAGAATGAAGTTCTCGACCGAGTTCATGTTGCCGCCGAACTTACGGCCACGACCAAACGGCAGCTCATACACCAGGCTGGTCACGTTAATCACAGGCGTGTTGTAGTCGCTCTGCGCATACTCGCGTGACAGGTTGCTCGCATCCTGCGGCGAAGGCGTGTTGCCTTCCAGCGATGCGCTCGCATTATCCAGTGAACGCGACCACGTAAAGCTGTTCAGCAACGTAAGACCGGCAACCATACGCTGCTCGTAACGAACCTGCAGCGCGTTGTAGTTGCTCATCGACTGGTTCAACGCTTCCGTAATGTCTGAGCTCCAGTTGCTGAACGGACGCGAATACAGCGGCGCAGCTGTCGTGCCACCCAGCACCGTACGCTGGTTGCCATTCAGAATGCCTTCCAACTTCACGCCGTGGTTGCCCACATACGCAACGTCCACAAGGGCGTTCTTAAACAGCTGACGCTGAATCGCCAGGTACCAGCTCTGCACGTAGCTATCGCGCGTGTTCTTCGGTCGCCACGTAATGTTGTCCGTCGCGGGATTGAAGTTCGTCGTCAATCCTGTCGGGAATCCCTGCTCCATCGTCGCGTAGCAAGTAGGCGTCGTTGCACCAATCGGCACCATGTTTGGTGGCAGCGGCGTCGTGCAGTGGTTCGTAGCGCTAGGGTTAATCTGCGTCACTGAAGCAAACTGCGCCTGCGGCGCGTTGATGGCGATGATGTCGCCCGAACCCGCACGCGTGTAGTGCACATAGCCAATGCCGAAGCCACCACGAATCGCCGTGTTCGGAGTTGCTGCATAAGCAAATCCAACGCGCGGTGCAAAGTCATTCAGATCAGGATTCACCAGCGTCTTGCCATACGTTCCGCCCAGGTTGCTCACCGGCGTAATGCCGTTGCCCGCAACCGCTCCCGGAGACAGCGTCAACACTGTCTGCGAAGTCGGATCCCAATTCGAAATGTAGTTATCCTTTTCCGAATAAGGCGAGCCGTACTCCCAACGCAGACCAAGGCTCAGCGTAAAGTTGTTCGCCACCTTCCAGTCATCCTGCGCATACACGCTCTGCATCGTCTGCCGCAGATGCGCCTCAAAGTAGTTCGACTGCGCAAAGCTGCTGGTCAAACCAAACAGGAAGTCTGCAAAGTAGGTATCCGCAATCTTAGCGCTGGACTGTGCCACCGGAGCGTTCGTAGCCGATGAGCAAGTGTTTGAGGTTCCCGGAATCACCGTGCCTGCCGGGCATGCGCTGTATCCGCCACCAAATGCAAACTGGCCATACAGTGGGTTGTTATCCAGTACGCCCATCCAGATCTTTTCCCACTCATAGCCAAACTTCAATGAGTGCGATCCCTTCACCCACGTGTAGTTGATCTTTGGATCAAGCAACGACGGGTTCTGGAACTGGGGGTTTGTTGTCTGACGTCCAAAGCCGGTGAAGCCGCCAGAGATACCAATCGCAGGCAGACCGCCCGCAATGTTCGCCGCTGTAGGCAGGCCAGGAATGTTGAAGTTCTGCGAACCAATGCTCAGAGGCGTCTTGCCAGCCTTCGTCTTCGAAATACCAAGACGAACGTCCAGCACGCGGTTCGGTCCAAAGATACCCGTGTAACCAAGCGCAATCTGCTGATTCAGGATGCGCTGCGGTCCGGACGACTGTCCATCCAATGGCTCAGGAATGGTGGGATTGTTCGTGCCCGTTTCCTTACGCTGACTTACGCGAACAAAGTAGCGCGACGACGCATTCGGCGCATAGTCCAGGCGCAGATCACCCTTGTCGCCATAGTCCTTGAACGGAACCAGCACAGCATAATTCGCGGCAGCCTGTCCGGTCGTTGGAGAACCCGAAACCGGCAACCCGGAAATGCCCTTGAACGCATTCGCAATCTGCACTGCAAGCGGATTCATCGCACCGGTTGGAATCGGCGTGCCTGCGGGATACACCACGGAAGGGTTCAACGGATTACGAACCGGCGTCACAAAGATACCGTTCAGTTCGTTCTGTGTCGGCAGTGTCAACACGAACAACGGCTTCGTGATCGAGCGCAGACCCTCGTAATCCAGGAAGAAGAAGAACTTGTCCTTGAAGATCGGTCCGCCAATGTTGCCGCCAAACTGGTTACGGTTCGTCGTCGGCTTACGGAACGGCACATTGCCTGTCGGCGGCTTGAAGAAGCCAGCAGCATTCAGGCTCGTATTGCGAAGAAAGTCATACAGCAAACCGTGGAACTGGTTGCCACCTGACTGCGATGCCACGTTGATCGTCGCGCCAGAACCGCGACCATACTCCGCGCTCTGGTTGTTCGTCACCACGCTGAACTGCGCAACACTGTCCGGCGGCACTGAGATGATCTGGTTATCAAAGCCCTGGTTTGATTCGCCGTAAGCGTTGTTATCCATACCATCGAGCAGGAAGTTATTCTGCACGGAACGCTGGCCGTTCACGTTGTACGCGCCCAGACGAACCAGCGCGTTTCCGTTGCTCGACGTAGTAGCTGCACTCGGCGCCTGGCGCACACCCGTCACCAGCCCCATAAAGTCGGAGTAGTTACGGCTCACCAATGGCAGCGCGGCTGTCTGGTAGTTCGTGATCGTCTGATCGCGTTGCGTGGACTCTGTCTCCACCTGCACCGCAACGTCCGTCACCTGGATCACCGTCTCGTCGCCGCCCACCTTCAGGCTCAGGTCGATGCGCTGACGATTACCCACTGCAACTGCAATCTTCTCAGCCACAGCCTTTGAGAAGCCCGGCGCAGTCGCCGTAATGGTGTACACGCCAACACGAATCTGCGGCACATCGTAGTTGCCATCCGCATCCGTCTTTACATGGCTGGTAATGCCCGTAGCCGTATTGACCACGGTAACGTCAGCATTCGGAACCGCAGCGCCAGAAGCATCACGAATCGTGCCCAGCAAGCTACCGTTTTCATACTGCGCGAGAGAGACAACAGGCGCGGACACACACACGGCCGCAAGGACCAGCGAGGAGACTACACGATTACGCATATAACCCTCAACTTAGGTGGGAACCGTAAAAGGACAGCGAAACCACGGTCAATACAACGTTACAAACCGGAACCAATTTACGCCCTGCCGTTACTTAGCCACACTTACTTGTTTTCAATCGCTGTTGGTTGCGGCCCGGTAAAGTCAGAGCAGCAAGGCTTCCGGCGCGGCGAAAACTCCATATACTCCAGCCGACTGAGATCTGGGTCGTACAGATTCAGCTGCATTTTTCCATCCAGCCCAATCTGCGTCTTGCTGCACACAGCATCGGTGCAGCCGTTGGCCTTCAGCTTCGCCACCACCGTGTCCATGTTCTCTGTGCCGAGCGAGAAGTGATCCTGAACACCCACAGACTTCAAACTGGCTTCCGCCGGAATGTGCAGCATGTACTCAATCCAGTCCGTACCATCCGGAACCTGCGAGCTCACCCAATCATCACGGCCGTCTGTGCGCCCGCCATGCCAATACGGTTTGAAGCCAAGAAGCTCGCGATAAAACGCGTCCTCAGCCGCCTTGTCCCGTACAACATGGCCCACATGGATAATCCGAGAAGACGTCGCATTTGCAGAAGGCGCAGCCTTTGCCACGGCGCGATTCGATCCCGTCTGTACGAAGTACACCAGGTATCCATCCGGATCGTGCACCGCAAACATGCCATCTTTCAACGGCTCCGCAATCGCAACATGATGCTCCGTCAGGTAACGCTGCAACGCCTTCGCATCCCGCGTGGTGAATCCAATCGCGGCCATGCGCGAGTGTAACGACGGGTCCGTCAGCGGCACCCACTCCACCCACTGCGACGCATTCACCGGATAAACAGAGCGTGCTCCCTCTGACATCTTCTTCAGGCCGACCGTGTCGCCATAAAAGTGTTGCGACGCAGCGGGGTCCGAAGCATAGAACCGCGCAAAAGCAATGCCGGTAATCGCTGGACGCTTCTGCTGCGCACAGGCAGACAGCAGAAATGCCCAAACCATACCGGCAAATACAGCCACAAACACGCGTGTCTTCATATCGCCAGCCAATGTAGGCCCAACAAAACGCGCTGTCAAAACAAAACGGTTACTGTACGCGCAATGGCGCAGGGACAAAGTCGCTGCTCAGCGTCTTCGGATTCTCCGTCAGATAGAACGTCTGAATCTTCGGATACTGTTCCTCAATCAGCTGCAGCGTGCGGAAATCAAAGCTCTGCACCGCTGCGCGACCTTCCATGTGCTCCTTCGCAATGGTCCCGGCAAGCGCATCCACAAAAGCCTGCGGCGGCTTCGTGTGGTTCTCCATGCCCTTCGGTACCGGACGCCCCTGGCTGCTCATGGTCACATCAGGAACAATCTTCGTCTCAATGTTGAAGTGCACAGTGCGAGCATTCGCCGCACGCTCCTTCGCATGCGGATCACTCTTCCCTGCACCCGTCGTGTAGTACTCCACATAGAACTTCACAAAGCGGAATAACTGCGGCACATTCGTCGGCGCATAGATCGAAGGCATACCATCCTTCGTCGCAAACGCTACCGTCACCGGCGACAGTGAAGCATCATTCTTCTGCGCATCGCCAAAATGAATCTTGTCGCAGATCAGCGTCTTCGCCGCATCGGTAGAAGAGATATCGCGAAGATAGATGCGGTTCTCCATCGTGTACGTGGAACCATCCACCTTGCGGCAGGCCTGCGGGTTGTAGAACTGGTCATGCCAGATGGTCGAAATACCATCCGTAGAAACACCCGTATCCGTTTCCAATTCGGTCGCTAGCTGATCCAGTCCGCTCTCAAAACTCGGCAAAGTATTTTCCGGACGCAGCCCACGTCCACCACGATGCGCACTTACAACAAAGCGTTTCAGCGTTTCGTTATTCGGATTCGCCGCGCGCTCTTCCTTCAACACCTGCTGCAAAAGATCCGGACGATCGCTGATCAATCCATCCACACCCGTACGAATCACCGCGCGCATCTGCTCCGGATCATTCGTCGTCCACGGCACCACATGAACTCCCATCGCCTGCAACTGCTTCACCGGCACCAGCGGCATATCCGCAGGAGAACCCGTCATCCGCACCACAGTGTGGTCATTGGGCGACAGCAGCGGAGTGCGCGCGCCATGCTGCTTCGCATGAGCAGCAGCCTTCGTCATCAGCGTGATAAACGGATTCTGCATATCAGAAGTAGATGCGGCCTGCTGTGCAACAAGCGGCGCAGAGGCGAAAAGAAAAACAGCAGCAGTAAGCAATCGAATGTTCATAGCAAATCCACCATGGAGCATACAGATGAAGAGAAGGTAAATCACCCTGCGCACAGTCAGAAGCAATCGAAGCAACTACTCAGGCATGCCGCCCCCAACCAGCTTCGCGTCCCATCCCGCACACTCTGCACCAGCACGATAGGTCGTCTCGAAAAACGCCAGCAAATCGCCGCTCGGATCTGCTGACTGACGCAAATCGTCATAGTCCAACAGGAACTCACCCATAGCTGCATCCCATCGAGCACTCGCTGGACTAACACTTACGTTTTCAATTCCTACAGGCTGCGGATACGTGAAGGAATAGAACGCCGCCTTGGGATACGCCGCGCTGCCAGACCACCACCCCACCTCAACTAACTCTCGGTCATTGCATTTCTTCGGATGTAGTCAGCTTTAGGACCCGCGGAAGCAGGCTTGCCGTTATAGCGAACATCGCGAATATCGAGCGTCCCCCACATCAAACCAATGGGCTGTGTCTTGCCTTTGAACCGCCCTTGGAAAATCTTCATCACACGTTGCGTGCTCAAAAGAATCCGCCACCAACTCGTAACCAGCGAAGCCTCATACGGGCGCTGCTCTTTGTCCTGATCGAACGGAATCGTATTGGGCACTTCCTGCGGCTTCAAGTTAATGGAAACCTCAACGCTTGCCTTACGAAGCAGATCGAAGAGTTGCGCCGTAAACTGAGCCACCGACATAGACCGCAATGGAAGCTGACCGACAAAGCCCCAACTTGTCAGGCACACCACCTCATGCGACAGCAGATCAACATTGATCTCATAAGCGCCGTCACCATACGGGATAGGCCCAGTCGTCAAACCTTGCGCAGACAACCACAGAGGCAACTCTGCCCACTGCGGTTGAAATGGCTCGCTCAACTTCAACTTGCCCACGACCTGCAGGCACATATGAAGAAGATGCTGCGTCGCCGCGAAATCGGAATAAGGAAGCTCGGGCCAGGGGTCGAGAGAACCATTCTTCGTAACCGACATTGCATACCTCCAAGGGAGCTTCGACGGTTGATGATCGATAAAGAATCCTTCGCACCATGGCACGGCAGGCGCAGTATCTGCTGATACTACGCCCACCCGAACTACTGCAGACGAAACGCGTAGACCATGTCCCCCGCACCAGCCAGTACATACTGATGCCCATCCAGCATGTACGTCTCCGGTGCATTGCTCACAGCAATACGCGTATGCCACAACTGCTTACCCGTCGCCGATTCATACGCCACCAGGTTGCCGTGTTGATCGCCACTGAATAGAAGATGCCCAGCAGTAGCCATCACACCAATCAACGAACCACCACCCACTCCCGGATAGCGATGCTTCCACGCCGGCTTGCCCGTCTTGTAATCCATGCCAATGAGATAAGTTCCCAGCGTGCCAAGCCCAACCTCATCCTTGCCACCCAATCCCATCGCACCGCGCGGGTCCGTCGTGGCCAGGTAATACATGGCATAACTCTCGTTCGCATTCACATAGAACAAGCCCGTCTGCGGACTATACGCAGGAGGAGGCCAATTCACAACGCCGCCATTCGCAGGCGAAACCAGCGCGCCACCATAGTCAAAGTCCTTCGCCGGAATGCGCACAGGAGCACCGTTCTTATCCAGCGCATCCTCTGCCCAGTTTGGCGAATCCACCAACTTGCTCGTCAACAGATGCTCGCCCGTCGTGCGATCCAGCACAAAGAAGTAGCCGTTGCGCGCCGCGGTCATCACCATCTTGCGCGGCTTGCCCTTCCACATGCCATCCACCAACACCTGCGTCTGTGCCGAATCAAAGTCATGCGTGTCATGCGGCGACGTCTGGTAGTGCCAGGCCATCTTGCCCGTATCGACATTGATCGCAACGGTCGCACACGTATAAAGATTCGATCCCGGCCCACGCATCTGCGATGTATAAGCAGCCGTAGGATTACCCGTGCCAAGAATGTAGAGATGCGTCTCCGGATCATACGATCCGTTCACCCAGACATTGCCGCCACCATGCGAAGCCGCATCCACGTTGCGCCAGGTCTCAATGCCCGGATCATCCTTCTTCATCGGCACAGCAAACCACTTCCACTCCACATCGCCCGTCTGCGGATTGAAGCTCTGCAACATACCCGGCTCGTCTAAGTCGTTGCCCGTACCCACCAACAGATGATCGCCAATCACCACCGGCGCCATCGTTGAGAAGTACTGCAGATCAAACGACGCAATCTCCTTGTGCCAGATCTCCTTGCCTGTCTTCGCATCAATCGCAATCAGATAATCGTCAGGTGTCTCCAGGAACAAACGATCATGCCACATCGCCACGCCACGATTACCAATGTGGGTGCCGCCGCGCGTTTTCCATAAGAAGTGCCAAAGCACATGCCCATCCATGGCATCCATCGCCCACACGTTATCCGGTGTGCTGACGAACAGATATCCATCCACCTGCAGGATCGAACCCTTGATCGTACCCATCGGCGCAACAGCAGTTCCCACACCACCAACATTCGTTGGAATAGCAGCACCAGCTCCAAAGCCACCACCGCCACCGCCAGCAGGACCACCTTCGCCGCCAGTCAAACGCTGCGCCCACGCCAGCGTCAGTCCCTTCACGTTCAGCGAGTTGATCTCAGTCAACGGGCTATACCGACGCCCACTGTAATCGCCTGAATATGTAGGCCAACTATCCGGCTTGGGTTTGAGTATGTCTTTCGGGTCAAGCCACTGCGCATGCACTGCCGTGGTCACCATCGTCATCGCCGCGCACAGAGCAGCGGCACATTGAATCTTGCGAAGAATACGCATGTGGCTGTCCTTTACTTCAGCGACTCGAGGTACGCCGTGATGTCGTGGATTTCTTTATCGGTAATGGTGCGGAACATCGCGCGATGCGCCTTCAGCGGATCATGAATCTCCACCTTTGGCACGCCGTTGTTCAACGTGAAGCGATGCGTCACACCGTCGTCCGTGATGACCTCTGCATAGAAGTCATCCAGCACGCCCAGTCGTCCCGTCACCTTCTTACCGCTGACCAGCGTCACCGTCGCCGTTGTCGGCGGCACATGAAGCTGCGGAGGAGGCGGTCCACCGCCGCCTCGTCTTCCAAACGCCACCACACCGGGCAACATCCACGCCTGCTGCATGCTGCGCGGGTCCTCATACTTCGCGGCAAATCCCTTCAGATCACCATCCACAGAATGACAGGAGCCGCATAGCCGAGTGAACGTCGCCTTGCCCTCGTCTGCCTTGCCCACCACAATGTTGATCTTCTCGGTCGAGCGCATATTGCCACCCGTCTTCAGGCTGTGCAACCACGCCGCAATATCCACCACGCTGCTGTCAGGGATATCAATCTTCGGCATGCCCTGTTCTGCACGCGCACCGTGCACAATCGGCATAATCTTTTCGCCTGCGGCATCCTGCAGCACAACTTCGCTGCGCAACAGGTTCGGTCCCACCGATCCGCCACCGGCATCGGACCCATGACAGAAAGCGCAGTTCACACTGAACGCCGTCTTGCCGCGATCCAAAACTTCCTTCGGTGCTGCGGGCCGATCCGGGTAAGCCACAATGCCAAACGGTGGGGCCTGCTGCGCCGCAGCGGCATGAGTCTGATCCGCCGCCTGCGCCTGCGCACCTACATTCGGCCCGGCTGCTGCACCGCCTGTAGGACGTTCCGACCCGCCGGGACGACCTCCCCGTGGTTGCTGTTGTTGCGCATGCACCGTCATTGACGGTCGCACCGCATACCCCAACACCAGAATCCCCACTCCAACAAAGGCGCTCGATACAGCACCCTTGCAAAGACGTCTCAAAGGAAACCGCATAAAACCTGCTTTCAGGTCTTTCTGTTTATGCGCACTGTTTGTAGCATCTTCTTCCTACAGAAGAAAAGCCCGCCAACCTGGACGCATAAAGCACGGCTCCGTCGATATCACTCCCATCCCAGCACGCCCATAAACAGGTAGTCCATAGGCCATCCGGGCGCAATCCCCGCCTGCCGAACCAGCATCGCGGACTGCGCATAATGCCGTATCCCGTGCAGCAGCGTGTGGTTCAATACCGTCCTGCGCGACGCCAGCAGCACTCCCATGCTCCGCGTCTGAAAGCGGATCACCGCATGCCAGTCAAAGGCCGCATCCTGTAGAAGGTTGGTAACGCGCTCCATCATGCCGCTGTGTGCAAGACGAAATCCTTCCACCGTCACAGGCACTTCGTCATAACCCGTTTCCTGCTCGCCCATCAAACGCTGCGCGTAACGCAACTCCACCACGGCAATGTGGTGCAACAGCCCCGCAACGTTGGAAACACCGTAGACGTCACAGGAAACAGCCAGCACCTCAGGATGTCTTTCCGCCAGTTCCATCCACTTGCTGAACGTCGTATCGCTCCACGCCAGCAACTCCTCGCCACTCAAGCCCGCTGCCATAGCATCTCCTCGATACTTCCCTGTTGAAACAGGCTACAACCAGACAAGAAGTACTCAGGGCAAACGAAACGCATACAACGTATCGCCACCAGCTTCCAGAACATACTGCTTGCCGTTCAACACAAACGTCTCCGGCGCATTCGACGCACCAATATGCTGATGCCACAACTGCCGCCCCGTCGCAGAGTTATAGGCGATAAGGTTGCCATGAATATCCGGCGCAAAGAGTAAGTGCCCCGCTGTCGTCATCACACCCGCAGCAAGCGCACCAGTAACTCCGGGATAACGATGTTTCCACTTCGGCTTACCCGTCGTGTAATCAATCGCCATCAACCATCCGCCGTTCGATGGCAGATTCATCAACTGCTCGCCACCTAATCCCATCGCTCCGCGCGGATCGGTCGTCGCCAGGTAATACATCTCCCACGTCTCAGAGGTATTCACATAGAACAATCCCGTCTGCGGACTATAAGCAGGCGGCTGCCAGTTCACAATGCCTTGCGTCGAAGGCGACACCAGCGCACCGGCATAATCAAAGTCTTTAGCAGGAATCCGCACCGGAGCACCCTTCGCATCCAGCGTCTCCTCAGCCCAGTTCGTAGAAGCAAACATCTTCGAAGTTAGTAAGTGCTCACCCGTCACGCGATCCAACACAAAGAAATAACCATTGCGTGCCATCGTCATCACTAACTTGCGCGGCTTACCCTGCCACGTTCCATCCACCAGCACCTGCGTCTGTGCCGAGTCATAATCATGCGTGTCATGCGGAGAAGTCTGGTAATACCAGGCCAACTTACCCGTATCCACATTCACCGCAACCGTCGAGCATGTATACAAGTTCGCGCCCGGCCCACGCAGTTGCGACGTAAACGCCGCACTCGGATTCCCCGTGCCAAAGATATACAGGTGCGTCTCCGGATCATACGATCCGTTCACCCACACATTGCCGCCACCATGCGAAGCCGCATCCACACTGGCCCATGTCTCCAACCCCGCATCGCCCTTCTTCATAGGCGTGGCGTACCAGGTCCACTCCACATCACCTGTCTGCGGATCAAAGCTCTGCAACATCCCCGGCTCATCCAGGTCATTGCCCGTACCCACTAATAAGTGGTCGCCCAAAACATGCGGAGCCATCGTGGAGAAATACTGCAAATCAAACGAAGCAATTTCCTTGTGCCAAATCTCTTCGCCCGTCTTCGCATTCAGCGCAACAAGATAGTTATCCGGCGTCTCAAAGAACACGCGATCGCGCCAAACACCCACTCCACGATTCCCAATGTGCGTACCACCGCGCGTCTTCCACTGATAATGCCAATTCACCTTGCCCGTAGCAGCATCCATCGACCACACATTGTCAGGAGTAGTGACAAACAAAACGCCATCCACCTGCACAATCGATCCCGACACACGCCCCAACGGCGCAACGGTAGTCCCAACACCACCGCTATGCGTCACCTCGCTCGGCAACTTCTGCGACCAAGCCTGCACCAACCCCTTCACGTTCCCGGTGTTGATCTGCGCAATCGGACTAAACCGTTGCCCCGTGTAATCACCCGAGTAAGTAGGCCAGGCCTTCACATCGCGCTGCAGAATCGAAGAAGGATCAAGCGACTGCGCACCAGCAGCACTTACACACACTGCCATCATCGCTGCATAGAAATAGCGCATCATCGCAACGACTCCAGATAAGCCGTGATGTTATGAATCTCCGTATCCGTCAAAGTAGGCAACATCTCCCGATGCGCCTTCAGCGGATCGTGTAACACCACACGCGGCACACCGTTATCCAGCGGCACGGTATGCGCAACACCATCCGCAGTCGTAATCACCACAGAGAAGTCGTCATAAGCACCCAACTTCCCAGTAATCTTCCTGCCCTTGGAAACAACCGTAGCCGTCACCGGAGGCACATGCAGCTCCGGCATCCCGGGCCCTTTAATCACTCCCGGCGAAATCCACGTCTGCTGCATCTGCATCGGTTGCGCAAACTTCGCGGCAAACCCCTTCAGATCGCCATTCACCGAATGACAAGTCCCACACCGACGATCAAACGCCGCCTTCCCCGCCGCAGCATTGCCCGTCACAATGTTGATCTCTTCCGTCGGCGTCATATTCCCGCCAGTCTTCAAGCTGTGCAGCCACGCCGCAATATCCGCGACAGTCAGATCCGGCAGATCAATCTTCGGCATCCCCTGCGCCAAACGCGCACCATGCACAATCGGCAGAATCAACTCGCCATGCACATCCCGCAGCACCACCTCGCTGCGCAGCAGATTCGGCCCCACCGACCCGCCCGCCGCATCCGCCCCATGGCAAAACGAGCAATTGACGCTATACGCTGCCTTACCGCGATCCAGCACTTCCTTCGGCTGCTCCGGCCGATCCGGATACGCCACCACACCAAACGGAGCCGCCTGGTGCGTCGCCTCCGTATGCGACACAGCACCCTGCTGCGCCCGCGCGCCAACACACAGCAGCGACGCAACCACAGCACAACGCAACATAATTCGAATCACAACAGACTTTGACGCTTCCATTTTGGGGTGAACTGTTTGTAGCATCTTCGTCATACCGCAGAAAAGCAGCACCCATAAGCGACACCGATAAGCGCGCACCACCGCAGCCAAGCCACGGCCTGCGCTTTACGTTTTCTCGCACCACGGAAGGAATCCGCATGCTTCGCGCCACGTCTCTCGCCCGCACCGCCGTTCTGCTCATGCCCATCGCCGCTCTCGCGCAGACCATGCAGCTCCGCCCGCACAGCATGTACGAGCCTCCCGCCGCAGCCGCTGCAAAGTCCCTCGCCGACTCCACCGCCGGTGTACCGCAGGACGAGCTCACCACCGGCGAAAAAACCAACTGGGAGAAGACCGGCCTCTACGACGAAACCGTCGCCATGATGCGTCTCTACGAGAAGCGCAGCAAGTTCATCAAGGTCATCCCCTTCGGCACCACGCCCGAAGGCCGCACCATGTACGCCGCCATCATCAGCAAAGACAAGGCCTTCACACCCGAAGCCGCACACAAGACCGACAAGGCCGTGATCCTCATCCAGAGCGGCATCCACTCCGGCGAAATCGAAGGCAAAGACACAGCCATGATGCTCATGCGCGACATGGCCGTCACCAACCATCCCAAGCAGGCCGCATGGCTCGACAAAGCCATCTTCGTCGTCATCCCCCTCTACGAGATCGACGGCCACGAAGACCGCAGCCCCTACAACCGCGCCAACCAGAACGGCCCTGACATCACCGGCACACGCCCGCAGGAACAGCAGCTCAACCTCAACCGCGACTACATCAAGGCCGACGCCCCCGAAACACGCAACTTCCTCAAGCTCTACAACACATGGCTGCCTGACTTCATGTTCGACAACCACGTCACCGACGGCGCCGACTACCAGTACGACGTCACCTGGGACATGACGCACCACGACGACATCGGCCCCGGCTCACGCGACTGGGTCAACTCCCGCTTCATCCCGCAGCTCAACAAACGCATGGAAGCCGACGGCCATCTCGTCTCGCCCTACGGCGCTCTCCGTGGCGACGGCATGGGCTTCGCCGGTGGCGGCGGCAGCCCACTCGCTCCTCCCGCAGGTGGCGCACGCGGTAACGGCGGCGGTGGTGGTGGTGACGACCGCGCACGTCGCGCTGCCCCAGCCAGCACCAACGGTCAGCGAGACTTCAACGTCGAAGTCTTCTCCCCGCGCTACTCGCACTACTGGTCCGGCGCACGCAATCGCCCATGCCTATTGGTCGAAACGCACTCGCTCAAACTTCCCAAGACACGCGCATGGTCCAACTACGACATCATGGTCCACTCCATCGACATCGTCACCGAAGACCCGCAGGCCCTGCGCAAAGCCGTGCGTGACAGCGACGCAGCAGACGCAGCACTCGCCGGCAAGCGCGATCAGGAGATGTTCCTCGGCGGCAAAACCGCGGCCACCTCGCACCCCATCATGTACCACTCGCTCAAGCGCGGCACAGACGTAAGCCCCATCACCGGCAAACCCGTGCAACACTTCACTGCTGAGAAAGACGACTTCATGGTCAACATGCACGACGGCGTCGACACCACCGCCTCTGCACCCGTCCCCGCAGGCTTCCTCATCCCCATCGCATGGAAGTCCATCGCAGACGAACTTGCTCTGCAAGGCGTCGTCGTGGAGAAGACCACCAAGGACCTCAGCGACCAGACCTTTGAAACATGGCGATTCACCGACATCACCAAGCAGAACTTCCCCTTCGAAGGCCGCACGTTTACTGACTACAAACTGACGCCGGTCAAAGAGAAGATGCACATGCCCGCAGGCAGCTATTACATCCCCATGAACCAGCCGCGAGCCCGCATCATCATGGCTATGCTGCACCCCGCCGCACCCGACGCATTAGTGCGCTGGGGCTTCTTCGATAACATCTTCGAACGCATGGGCCGCATCGGCGCAGCCGAATACCTGAGCGTGCCCATCGCCACCAAAGAAGCCGCTGACCACCCCGAACTCTGGAAAGAATTCCAGTCCAAAGTAGACAGCGACCCAACCTTCGCCAACGACCCCGACGCCCGCCTCAAATGGTGGATCGAACGCAGCAACTACCAACCCTCAGCAGTAAACAAATACCCAATAGCCGAAGTCTGGACCAAGAACTGGTAAGGCGAGCGACTAATGTCCCGAATACCTATACCCGGCCAGAAACTTGGTCGGGTATCGCATTGTCAGTCTTCCATCACTTCCAACAAAGCACGTAGTTGATCAATATCAATCGTGATGTTATCGAATCGCGGAGAAATACCTTCCAACGTTCCGATGATGGTTCTATAGCGAATGTCCAATTCGCGGGCAATCACAGAGAAGTATGGTCGAGCCTCCATAGGATTCGAAAACTCCAACAGCTGTGTCGCCTCTGAAAAAATGATGTTAGCCAGTCCGGCCCCATGAAACCCCACAATGGAACGGGCAGATCGAAGCAGACGAACCTGTTCGATCCAAGGGTGGTCTTCTAAGTAGACCGTACTGTAGCCAAAAGTGGATAGCAGCGCCTGCACCTTAGCTTCAGTGGGGTCGGTCAGCCGTCGTTTCGCAGCGTGGGCACGGCTGATGTAGACCTTGGTTAGCCGCTGCTCTTCACTAGTCGACGCCGGAACTTTCGCGAGCAGACGATCGCGCAGCCGCAACAGCATCGTGCGATCAGGCTGACCCGATGGATCTTCAAGCTCCGCAACCCCAAAAGGAAATGGAGCCGTCGGGTAGATACAGTCCTCAACGTGGCACCAGTCGCCCTCACCCACCGTGACCACCTGACTATCCGGTGAGATACCTAGCAGTATCAGCAATTCCCTCTGAAAGCTGGCCAGTGGCGGCAGAATTAATGGATAGCGATCAAAGTCGGTACCGTCGTCAATCAGGTCAAGGATGCGGGGCACGCCCTCTAGCAGCCAATGGTAATAGCCACTGGTATAAGCCAGAAGGCAGACACCCCGGTCAAGATGGATCACTTGTTTCCGTGTCGCAATGCAGTAAGGGGCGCGCGAGCTCCAGGGCACGATGAAGTACGGATAACTCAGCAGGCGTCCGTCCTGAATCAGGCAGCTTACTTCGCCGCTTCCCACCGCCTCTACATGCAGACTTACGTCACGCAGCCTGTGCCGTGTCGTATTCACTGAGAAACGATGACCGCGAGCCGAATACGCAGGTAAAAACAAACCGCGTGTCTTGCCGTAAACCGAACCTCGAGCGGGCAACGAAGTGACCGCGTCAAGAGGTAAGGAAAAAGTCTGCGCCTTTGTGTATAGACCGAACAGCGAAGACTCTTTGCTCGAGGAACCCCTTGAGCCGGACATGCGGAACTTACGCCACTGGGTACGCAACGGTCCAAGCAGGGGCCGCGCAATCAAAGCAGCAAGGGAACGCATAAGACGCGGATAGGCAGCACGTAGGTCAGACTCCCCAACCCCATCGAAGACCGTGACCGGCCTACCGACGGCAATGGCGTACAAAATACAAACGAGCAGCTCGCCATGCGAAATGGTCGGCGTCATGAGCACAATTGAGCGCTGAGGCAAAAAGGTGCGACTCGCCGCTTTCAATTGACTAAGGTTTCTAACGAAGCTCCCTGGCCCAGTCACTGGCGAGAGCACAACGAGCTGATGGTTCCCTGGAGGCGGCTCAATCTCGCGGTGAGAAACGAAAAGGCCGATAACTTGCTCGTCCATCGGTAGAGCCACTTCAGCGGTGGGGTAAGATGGGGTGAAGATAAAAGTGGCGTTTTTCACCGTAAGTTGCCCGCGGAAGGGTTCTGAGATCGAGCAAGGTTGGACATGTTGAAGTGGTTGCAGCCTCTGGCTCGTAGTCTAAACCAGCTATCTCCAGGCCTACGGAAGGTGCTTGGCAATACCAGTTGGCTCATGATGGACCGCGTCGTTCGTTTGGGCCTTGGGTTGGTAGTAGGTGTATGGGTCGCTCGCTACCTGGGGCCCGAACAGTTCGGCACGTTGAACTTTGGAGTCTCCTTCGTAGCGTTGTTTGCCACCCTCACAACGCTGGGCTTGGAGATGATCGTCGTTCGTGAGGTGGTGCTTCGGCCCGAAGACACTCACGAAATTCTGGGCACCGCTCTTGCACTGCGAGCGACAGGATCGATTCTTGCGCCAGCGGTCGCAATTGGTGTTGTCAGCCTGCTACAGCCCAACGACGCAACAGCGCGCCTGATCGTCAGCATTCTGTCCATCGGAATGGTTTTCCTGAGCTTGGACACGATCGACTCTTTTTTCCAGTCGCAGGTAAAGTCAAAGCTGACAGTTATCTCCAAGAACTCCGCATTTCTCGTGGCAACGGCCGCACGGGTCGTGCTAATCCGCGCGCATGCCCCTCTGTGGACATTCGCTGCAGCCTTGGTAGGCGAGCAGATACTTGGCGCGATAGGTATGGCAATTGCCTACCGTAAAACGTATGGCACGTTCAGACAATGGCGCTACCGCAATAGCCGAGCAGCCAAGCTGCTTCAACAAAGCTGGCCTGTCATCCTTTCGGGCATGGCCATCATGGTCTACATGCGGATCGATATGGTCATGCTCAAAACCATGCGAGGCGGCGTGGATGCTGGAATCTACGCCGCTGCGACACGTGTCTCCGAGGTCTGGTATTTCATACCCTCGGCGATCGTCTCGTCGGTGTGGCCAGCAGTACTTCGAGCAAAAGACAACCCGCCGCTCTACTATCAGCGGCTCGGACGCCTGTTCTCAACGGTCTCGCTGCTGGCACTTTCAATAGGTGGCCTGGTTTTGCTGGTCGCAAAACCAATCATCCTGTTTCTGTACTCGGACGCCTACCGGGCTGCAGCACCGGTACTCTCGGTTCACATCTGGGCATCCGTCTTCGTCTTCCTGGGAGTAGCACAGGCACCTTGGGATTTCGCGGAAGACGCTCTTAAGCTGGGCTTCTATCGCACCTTCTCCGGAGGAGTCAGCAACGTACTTCTGAACCTGTATCTGCTGCCGCGCTACGGTGCCATGGGAGCAGCAATCGCCACAGTGATCAGTTATGCGCTCTCCTCGGTCTTCGGGAACCTGTTCAGCGCAAAAACACGACCGATCTTCTATATGCAGGCGCGATCCATCATCCTCGCTGACTTTTGGATGAAACCCAAAGTCAGCGATACTGCGGCTTCTTAAAAAGACCAGATATCGGTATCTCCGAACCTACCGCCAGAAATATCTGGGAGCTATGGGTAGATGGCCTGCGTGACTTACGTTTTCACGAAAATTCCTGTCAAGCCCCCTGAATCACTTAAACCACTCATTCCAATACAAATACAGTTGGCATGTTTTCCTGGCAGCCTCTCTACAATAGAAACAGGGACGGATTCGCAATCGCTGGCTGGGTGAATCGTCACACTTAACCTCTTTAGAAAGACGATTTTGCCCCTAACCCCAATCGGCAGACGATTTTACAGACACTCGCGCCGTAACTCCAATAGAAAGACGATTTTGCAAAAACAGGGGGGAGGGGTACCCACCGACCGGGGAAGTCAGCTACTCAAACCCAGCGTCTGCACATCCTGATCCAGTTCACCAAGAAAAGGATCTTCAGAAGCCGAGTGACTAGGCAAACCACGCAGCCAACGCTGAACCGCATGGAACACAAACACCACAACGCAAGTCTCCATCAGGCGAACCGGCGAATAGCGAACCCATCGCTCCAGAATCACCGCCAGCGACATGCAAAGCGGCACGCCGAACAGGAACACGGCAATCGTCATCGGTAAGCTGCTGCGACCCGGAAGACGAGGCCGTGTAAACGGAACGTGCGACTGACCGTAGAAGAAGATATCCGTCAGCAGCAACGCATAGATCAGTCCAAAAACACCCTGCAAAGCCAGGTCGCGAGCGCTCCATCCAAACAGCGCAAGCACCACAACAACGCCAGCCAACACAACCGCAGCAACACTGAACACAAGTACCTTCGTCGTGGTCACAACGCGTTGCGTATTCAGCGGCGCAAGCCGAAAGATCCACCGCGCAGCAAGGTCCGTTGGCAACAGGAAAGCCACACGCAAACCCGCAATCGCCCAGAACAGTAGCAACGGCACAGCGCCTTGCACACCAGTTCGCCAAAGCGACACATGAAGATGCCCCGCAACTGAACTGACCGACACGGCAAACGCAATACTCAACGCCAATCCCGCGCCACAGTAAGCAGCCAGAAGCACGTGATACTGACTCAACCGCGACAGTGTCTGCCGGATGAAGTGGAACACAGCCCGCTGATCCGCACTCCGCAACACCGTGCGATGCGCAACCCGCATCCACACACCATCGCGCAACCGCCGACCATTCACACCCTCCAGCGCAGCCCGACGCCGCTTGGCCCACGCCAACGGATACGTCAACACAACCGCCGCACACAACCAGGGCAAACAGTACACAGCCCGCAAAGCCAGCACATGGGCAAAGCCAGTCGCTGCACCACTGCCCAACAGCACTTCATACACCGACTCAAACCACAGCGGCGGAAACCACCCCGCACCCCAAACCGAGCCACCCAACAACTCCCGCAACCGCCCATCGATTGTTCCCACCCTAAGAAACACAAGCAGAAACGCAGCCACCAACATCACTTGGCACGCAGCCGCGACGTAACGAAACCACCGTTCAGGCGTCACAGCAATCACCACTGCCTCGAACGCAAGCACAGCCAGACTCGCTGCAATCCCCGCTGACATCACCGCGGTCCCGTGGGCAAGCATGGCCCAGAGAACACGCATACCCGCAAGCGCAGGCAGCAGCAGCGTCCCGAACACACTTCCCGCAACGACGAACATCAGCAGGAACAATGCGACAGCCTGTAGCTTCGCCAGGAACAGCACACGAGGCTTTAGCGGCAACGGCAACAGGATCAGGAAGTCGATACGTTCCGGAAACAGCTTGTCCCACTGCAGCGCAGTAATGCAGCCCATGGAGCAGAACGCATACACAACGAACAGGGAGTGTATACCGGCTGCGTTCCATGCCGTCGTGGGAACCGCAAGCATCGCGTTCCAGAACGCCGCCATCAACATCGGCACTGCCACCCCAGACAGCGCCCGAACCACTGGCGTGTCCGAAGTATCCCCCTCCCCCACATTCTCCGTCTGAAAGAACCGCCAGAAGAAATGCCGGGATAACGCTTGAATCGGCGTTGGAGCGCGATGTTCACGCATGCATCAACCTCACCAAATCCTCTGCTGCAGTGACAGTGTCCGTCTGCTGCACCATCTGCGCGAAGACACGCTCCAGCGTTGGCAGAGCTGTAAGCTGCGTCAGCTCCTGCGGCGCAGCATTCGCCAGCACCTTGCCACCAGCAAGGATGATGACCTGATCGCAAACCTGCTCAACCACCTCAAGCACATGCGAGATGTAAAGCACTGCTTTCCCCTCGCGCTTCAGCACCAGCAACAGGTCCTTGAACAACCTGGCAGTCACAGCGTCGAGGCCGCTTAGCGGCTCATCGAAGATGATCAGCTCTGGGTTGTGCATCAACGCCGCGCTCAGCAACACTCTCTGCTTCATGCCCTTGCTGTAGTCGGTGATGGGCGACTCTGCGGCGTGCTCCAACCCAAACAGACTCAACATGCCGCGCGCCCTCCGCGCAATCGCATCCTCTGACATCGCCCGCAATCGCCCCACCAATTGCAGGTATTCCAACCCGCTCAGGTGCGTATAAACCTGCGCCTCCTCCGGCACATATCCCAACCGCGCGCGGTACTCAGGCAGGTAGTCATAGATGCTCCGCCCCCGAAACAGCACCTGCCCATGGGTCGGTTCAATCATCCCGGTGATCACCTTGACTGTGGTCGACTTCCCGGCGCCATTCGGTCCCAGATACCCCAGCACCGTCCCCGCCTCCAGCCTGAAGCTGACGTCATCCACAGCCGGTATCCCTCGGTAGCGTTTTGTTACTTGTCGTAGTTCAAGCATTGGCAGTACCCTATGTAGCATTCTTCTTACATTGACGATTTACCGTAGTCAAGTAGATTTCTACATAGATACTTCGGAGGCTCAGTCCCGTGCCCGATCCCGCCCGCCTCTCCCACACAGCCGCCCTCATCCTGAAAGCCCTCAAGGAAGGCCTGGCCTACGGCTTCGACATCATGGAAGTCACAGGTTTGCCCAGCGGTACGGTCTACCCGGCGCTGCGACGCATGGAAGCCATGGAACTGATTGAGGGTTCGTGGGAAAGCGAGCAAAAGGCCCTGCGTGAAGATCGTCCAGCGCGCCGGTATTACAAAATTTCTCGCGCTGGCAATCAGGCGCTTGCAGAAGCAGAAAAGAAGTACCCTTTGATTGCGCAGTTCGCACGCCCAAAGGTGGCCAAGGCATGAGCCCGCACGACCAGATGCATCGCCTTCATCGCATGCTTCGCATTGCAGGTGCCATCGTGCCGAAAGGCCGGCGAAGCACGTGGCACGCAGAATGGGTCGCTGAGATCAGCTACGTTTACTTAGACGACCCAGCCGCAGCGGATAGCCTTGCGCAAGGGCTTCTGCCCGACGCGATTAGCCTCCGCAAGCTTGATTTGCAACATCGCTGGGAAAGCATCGACTGGCGATCCCCCGCGGTCTGCATCAAATTTCTCACCGGCTGCCTCGCCGTGTTGTTCGCCATCAACTTCCTTCAGCCACACGTTCGTCATTTACTTTCTTCGATCTGGGGAGTGTGGACGTTCGGCACCTTCGTCACGCTTGCCATCTTCGCGGTCCCGTCAACGGTCGTTGTCTCCGGTTATGGAGCATGCGAAGCCTACCGCGGCGACGCCGCCTCAGCATGGCAGCGCTTCGCTCGGTGGCGCTTCCTCATCACAAAGTTTGTATTGGCTGCTCTCTGCGGTTACTTCCTTGCGGTCCAGGTGATATTGCTGCTTCCACCCGTTCTGAAACCGCTGGAGGGAGGCTTGGCCATCGCATGCGGCCTGATATTCAATGCCTTTACCATGACATGGGTCTTCACTGATCAGCGGCAGCGCTGTCCAACCTGCATGCGTTCATTACGCCACCCGGCACACATGGGCGTTCCTTCCTGGAGCCTTCTCCATGCCAACGCGACAGAGGAGATGTGCGATCAAGGACACGGCTTGTTACACCAACCGGAGTGGAGAACGAGTTGGTTCGAAAACGCGCGGTGGGTGCAGTTGGATCGTACGTGGCGTGAACTCTTCCGCGATTGAGAATCCTCTGCGCTGAGTCACGCGGAACAAGCTCAATTTCAAATCGAACTCATCGATGTGGTGGGGCGACTTGCATCGGCGGAGTCGTATTGCGATCACGAAGCCATTGCACGGAGACGCCCTGCGCAGCCGTCGCTGCACCGGGTGGCAACCGATCCAGATCAGGCATATAAGCCTCTACACCGGCTTGCGCTGTGGTGCGCATGGTGCCATAAACAAGCTGCGTCTGGTAATTCGCCAGGTCCAGGTCAAACCACTCATCGTTCGCTGCATCGACAAGCGTCAGGTCAGCCTGCCGCATGGTGAGCTTTCCAAACGAAACTGTTCCACCAGAAAGCCGCAGAAAGTTATGCCACTGCGCCAACTGCTCTTCGCTCTCCGTAACGCCGCCATAGATCACTCGAGCGCGGTCGTTCAGCAATTGCACTGAAGTGATGTGGCCGTGAATATGCGGGGGCGGCAGCAGCGTCTGGGTGTCCAGATAAATGTCGTCACCGGAAACCTGCATGCCCGGAACGTTCGTCTTTGGCATCAGGTCATCCAGCTTCACATGGAACAGGCCGAAGAGTCCTTTCATCGGCACCTTCAACACGTTCACCTTTTTCACATGGAGCTTCAGTCGCCCATCGGGGAGTGGAGTCAGTTCCGCATCCAGACGAACCGGCACAGAAACGCCCTTGTGGGCCGTTCCACTGATCTGGACTTCCCCATCGCGGTTCTCCACTTTCATGTTCTTCAATGGCGGATCGCCACGCTGGCCGGAGTTCAGAAACTCCGCAGTGTCAGAAAGTTTGGCATCCACCATGCCCTTTTCGATCTCCAGCACAAACGACGATGGCACATCGAAATCTGGCGCGCGATTCCGTTCCGTGCGCATCATGCGTCCGTGAATCCATCGGACATAGACGCGAAAGTGAGGTCCCTGGTTCAGCAGGAGGTTGTGCGCCCACAGGCTTGTCTGCTGGTTATCGGGAGTTGTGGGATCCGCTTCAATCGGCTCTGGGACAACCTGCGTCTCCGTGACGGTACGCGTCGTCTTGTGTCCCAGCCAAAAGGCGAGTGCCAACAAGACCAGACCACCTGCAACTACGAACACCCGCCACCGTCGAAGATCCATTGCAGCGATGGATGCAGAAATCCGCAACTTCGCCGTATGAATCACTCGTATGCACTAAGCGATGGGCAATCCAAGCGCACCACGCAAACGCTCCCACGTGACGCTGAGCGATTCTGGCAATACGCGCGTCTCCGCAGTGGCAGTCATGAAGTTGCTGTCGCCAAACCAACGAGGCAGTACATGCAGATGAAGATGCTCCGCAACGCCCGCACCAGCCGCTTCGCCGAGATTCATGCCCAGATTGATACCGTCCGGGCGGTATGTCGCACGTAGGGCTGTCTCCATCCGTTGCGCCAGTGACATCATCTCAGTGGCTGCGTCTGATGGAAGCTTCGCCAGTGAATCGAGGTGTTGATACGGCACCACCATCACGTGACCTGATGTGTACGGGAACGCATTCAGACAAATGAAGTTGTGCTCTGCCTGAAGGAGAACGCCAGCAGCTTTCTCCGCTTGTGTGGCGGGCATAACGCCCTCGCGAATGGCCCACTGCACTGAGCCGATCATGTTCAGGAAAACGGAGCGATGATCTTCCGGATAGCCATTCAACTCCGTGGGAACGCCCTGCCGCTGCTTCCTCTTTTCACCGGTGATGTACGCGTAACGCCATGGGGTCCAAAGCCTGTCCATCATCGCAGTATAGCCAGCGGTGCCGTGTCATCTTTCCACGACGTGCAAGATACCCGGAATCGATGATTTGCATCCCATGCTGCACAGGGTTCGTCCGCCAGTGGCCATCTTTCGCATCATCACGTACTTAATCCATGCGATGGCTGCAGCCATTGCCTCACTGGCTGTTGCCATCCTGTCTCATCTGTTGCCGGTTCTGCTGATTGCAGCAGCAACGGTGGTCGCCATCGCGGTCCTGTGTACTTCCTGCGGCATCCGCGGATTTGCATTTCTGCGGCGCCGCAAACAGGACGAATAGCGTTTACGCTATCGCGGCCCCTGCCCAGCGCCAAACCGATAGGCAACACCAGCTGATGCTTGTACACTCCACACCGATCCACTAGGTATGACCGGTGTATTCCAGTGCTGGGCCTGGACCTCTGCCTTCAATGAAATCTGCCGCATGACATCGAACTCCGCACCACCGCCGAAATCGTAGATATTCGTCGCGGTTTGCGTATAGTTAAGCGGGATCGGGGTATAGACGTTGTAACCACCATCCTGATAATTCATCTGGCCGCGACCGAAGAGACCATCCGCATATGGACGAATTAGTTTTCCGGTCACGTAGGAAACCCGCGCACCGCCAAGAATAGACCTCTCCCCCACGATGTGACCGCTATCGAGCGGATAACTGCCGCGCACTTCTGCGCCCAGCATGAAATTGCCGAAGGAAAGAAAGTCCAGATCTCCGCCAGCTGTAAGCGTCAGGTTCTTGCCACCGTTGCGATGCGTGGCGCTCCCAAAGCTGCCAACACCCGTATACGTGCCACCAGCCATAACGAATGCGGATGCCGCCATCTTGCGAATTGCCGTGGGTTGATTGGCTTGCGCCAGCGCCTGGGAGTTAGAGCCAATCAGGAACAGAGCCGATAGAAAAACGAAAGCAGGCTTCACAGAATGTATTATCGCCCTTTTCATAAGAGAAACTTCACCGTTAGAAGCCGTCCTTTAAAGACACGATGCCTATTTCTTAACGGCTTACGGCATTTGACGACATAATTGCGATCCCAGGTACGGATGCAACTTCTGCATCGCATTTTCCATCCCATTGATGGTGGGCCTTACGGCTCCCCCAGAAAGACAATCGGGAGAATTTTATGATCGGGACTCAACGTTCCTGGCGCACCGATGCAGGAATCCGACCCGGCTCCACTCGCCGGCGGATGGATTCCCCCGAGATGGCCGCCTCCCTTCCGGGACGGCGCACTGCCATCGCGATGTCTGAACCCGAAGATGCTCAATTAACAGGTATGACGCGCTCTCTGGATCGTCGTCTGCTGGCTCTTAACCTTAAGCCCGTCGCCTCTGCTTCCTCTCAGCCTGCTCAGACTCTGAAGGTCGCATAGACGGAACCGAATCCTCCCCCAGGTACACAAAAGCCCCGCATGCCGGGGCTTTTTCGTGTCTAAAACTTCAACCGGCTATAGAGATCAATGATCCTGGCTGGGCCGTAGGCTCAATGGCGTGCCACGGTGCATACCCATTTCATCCGGCCCGGACACACGCGTCGCTTCCAGATTCAAAACGTGCCACTGTCCGTTCGGCGCGCGACCATAAACCTTTGTATAGCGGAAGACAGCATTCACTGGATGGCTGTCCAACTGGCCAAGTACGCGCACCTGGGAAACCACTACCGCAGCGGCCGGCTGCATCCGCACCTTGATGTCCATAACGTCAATGGTGGTAAACGCATTGATACCGGAACTTACACGTTGCAGATACTGCTGCTTATCGGAAAGTGTGCCATTCGCGGAGATGGCGAGAAAATCGTCTGCCATCAACTTCTCCAACACTGCTGTATCCGCTTTCGTCAGCGCATGCAGCCAGTTCTGCTCCAGCAATTCAATCTGGTGCGACTCCGCGCGACGATTTTCCTTCTTCTGTCTTGGCGGCTTGTCCGCGTAGGCAGACAACACGACGCTGCCGCACAGGAGCAGGCACAAAACCGCGGCGACCGTGCGGGTGGAACGAAACGGGATGTGCATGCGGCAGTGCATTGAGAATCGCATCCTACTCGGAGGATTCCGCTTTCGTCAAAACAGTTGCACGGAACTGCGTGGAACAGCGGCTGACCAGCAAATTTGGCCAGCCGTTTTCCAAATTTCACAGGTGAGTGCGTATCGTCATCCTGCCGCAAATCCAGCGCCAAGTCCAATGCTTTTTGCATGAACCTGGCGCGATCCGCTGTGTGACTTAGACGATTTCCTGAAGCGTCTCCACCGCACGTTCCCGCATCTTGCGATACAGACCGTTCGTGGCCCACTGATCAAAGTGTCCCGACGAACGATGTGCCTCGAGAGCCTCTGCATCCTGATACTGCTCGTAGATCACGATGACATCAGGCTCAGCTTCGACGGAGTGCGCCACATAGCTGACGCAACCCGGTTCCTGGCGCGATGCCGCTCCCAGGTTCTGCAAAATGGAGCGGATTTCCGCGCGATCTTCCGGCGCAAAACGCATGCGAACGGTAAACGAGATCACAGACCCGCCTCCACATTCGTTGCCACGTCAAACTCGGGCACAGAGAAGGTCTCGTTACGATCCGGACCAGTGCTAACCATGCCAATGCGAGCGCCGCTGTTCTCTTCCAGGAAGCGCAGGTACTTCTGCGCATTCGCCGGCAGCGACTCAAAGTTCTTCGCACCCACTGTCGACGTCTGCCAGCCCGGCAGGTTCTTGTACACAGGTTCGATGTGCGCATAGCTGCGAACATCCGCCGGGATAACGTCCGTCTCCACACCGTCAATGCGGTAGTGCGTGCAGACCGGAATCTCCTTCAGTGAGTCCAGAACGTCCAGCTTGGTCACAACCAGCCACTCCGTACCGTTCACCATGTTGCTGTAGCGCAGCAACGGCAGATCCAGCCATCCGCAACGACGCGGACGTCCTGTCGTTGCACCGTATTCCTGGCCACGCGCACGCAGTTCATCGCCCACTGCAGTGAAATCTTCTGTTGGGAACGGGCCTTCGCCCACGCGCGTGACATACGCTTTGGTCACACCAATCACGGTGCCGATCGTCGTCGGGCCAACACCGGTGCCAATCACTGCTCCGCCAGCCGTTGCGCTGGATGACGTCACAAACGGATACGTTCCGTGATCGATATCCAGCAGAGCGCCCTGTGCGCCCTCGAACATCACGCTCTCGCCATCCTTGATGGCCTTGTTCAGCAAAATCGCTGTGTCCGTAACGTACGGCGCAATCTGCTCCGCATATGCTGCGTACTCTTCGTAAATCTTCGCGGGGTTCAGCGGCTCCGTGCCAAACAGCGCATGCGCGATCTGGTTCTTCTCATTGCAGGCGTTCGTGATGTGAGTGCGCAGAAGCTGCGTGTTCAGAAGGTCCACAACACGCAGACCGTTGCGGTGCATCTTGTCTTCGTAAGCCGGTCCAATACCGCGCGACGTGGTGCCAATCTTCGTGCGTCCCGGCGCGTTCTCCGCAGCCAGTTCAATCATGCGGTGGTACGGCAGAATCACCTGCGCGCGGTTCGATACGAACAACTGTCCGTCCACCGGCAGGCCCTGCGCCTTCAGCATCTTGATCTCGTTCAGCAGCGCCGCCGGATCCACCACCACGCCATTGCCAATGATTCCCAAGCAGCCTTCGCGCAACACACCGCACGGAATCAGGTGCAGAACAAACTTCTTGCCGTCGATGATGACCGTGTGGCCCGCATTGTGGCCGCCTGCGTAACGCGCAACAACCTTGTAACGCTCGCTCAGGACGTCGACAATCTTGCCCTTACCTTCATCGCCCCATTGCGCGCCCAGAACTACTGCTGTCTTTTTCATAGCCATTTAAAAAAATCTCCACACACACGCACACACCACTAAAACCGGCCTGCAACAGCGCCGCCGAGGACTTCCGCGCAATGTCAATTGGATGCGTTCGACAGGCGAACGGGGACGAACTGCCGCCTGCCTCATTTTATACTGGGCGCCTGTACCAGAGGAGCTTAACTTGGAGACCCCCGAAAGCAGTTTTCACGCCTGGATTCTCACGGGCAACGCACTGAATCTTTTGCTCCGCGGTATTTCCGCGGATGCGTTCACTGATGCCGCCATGCGCGAGCACCTGGTGCGCCTCGATGAAGAGCTGAAAGATTTCCCGCCGGACGAGATGCTCGCCCGCCTTCACGCCTTGCCGAAAGAAGACAAAGTGTTGCTGACCGCCGCGTCAAAGCAGGCAATGGCAATTGCCGGAGAGAACGCTGAGATCATGCTGGGTATCGCGCGTCCAGAAGCTGAGGCCGTCCTGCGCCTGCTCGCGCATGAAACGTCTCACTAAAAACACCGCCGCAAACTGTTTGAAAACAGACACATTCATCGTCTGTAAATCCTACAGTTACATCCCTTGCACCGTGTTTTGTGCAAGCATTCGTTTTCTGGTGACCTTCCATTCGCACATTGTGCCCAAGCTGAGGGCAGACAGCGCCTCGGTGGGAGCACATCATGAAAGCGACGCACTCAACCATCTCGTGCCTCTGGAAGAACAAGGAAGCATCCGCTGCATACACCACGGGTGTCTCCCTTCACAGCCATACCAGCATGTCGGAGGAAAGCCTCTCCTTCATTCACGACATGAGCAAGGGTCTACCGCTGGTCAAAAAGCTGTTTGATCACTACACCGCAAAATGCCGCGACACCTATGGCTTGACGCTCGACTTTCAAAGCGCACACTGGCGCCCGCCGCTACGCCCTCTG
The DNA here is from genome assembly GCF_900102185.1 of Terriglobus roseus. NCBI lineage: Bacteria > Pseudomonadati > Acidobacteriota > Terriglobia > Terriglobales > Acidobacteriaceae > Terriglobus > Terriglobus roseus. The sequence goes on from NZ_LT629690.1 coordinate 3,553,110, forward strand.
ATGGCGTATGACCTGGAAGAACGTCAGATCACCGATCTTGATCTCAAGCCGCTGGTATCCATCAGCGATCACGACAACATCGACGCGCCGCTGCAAATCCGCATGGTGCCGCACGCCCGCACCGTGCCCGTCTCCGTGGAATGGACAGCGCCGTGGGGACGCACCTGCTTCCACCTCGGCATTCACAACCTGCCCACCGCCGATGCACGCGCATGGATGGACCGCCTCGCCGCAGCCACCGCCAGCACCGACGAATCCGAAGTAGAGTCCATCCTCCGCGATCTACACGCCATCCCGCAGGTGCTTCTTGTCTTCAACCATCCTCTGTGGGACCTCTACACCGTGGGCAACGATGTTCACATGGCAGAGGTGCGCAGATTCCTCGCGACAGTAGGCGACTGCATGCACGCCATCGAGCTCAACGGCCTGCGCCACGCCAGCGAGAACCGCCAGGTAAGCACACTGGCCCGTTCCACCGGCCATCTGCTCATCAGCGGAGGCGACCGTCACGGTCTGGAACCGAACGCAAACATCAACCTGAGCTACGCGCAGAACTTCCATGAGTTCGTGCATGAGATTCGAGTGGAGCGTCGCAGCCACGTGCTGTTCATGCCGCAGTACGCGCAGCCCTGGAAGCGCCGCATCCTCGCCTCCACGCTCGACGCCGTAACGGACTATCCCGACTTCATGCCCGGCTGGCAGCGTTGGGATGAACGCGCCTTCCACAAAGACCGTGAAGGCGTCATGCGCCCGATGAGCGAACTCTGGGAGGGTGGTAAAGCACCGCTTCCGTTGTTGCTCGGCATCCGCGCTGTCCGGATGGCGCGGCACGGCACCGTCGCCCGTTCCATCGGCGTCGCGTTTCCTGGCAACAACGACTTCCGTGCGGATTACGAAGTCCTCTAAACCCTAGCCCTGCTTCAGTGCGACACAAGCAGATAAACGGCGATCGCACTTCCGATGATCGCCAGCAGTGCCGCGACGACAATCGCCGTACGTGACACTGCTGGCTTCCATGATCCTTCGCGCAATTGGCGGATGAGCTGCAGGTGCTGTGCAATGGACACCACCAGCACCACAACTCCCAGCAGAACCACCGCGACGCCCGCATAGACGGAAAGCCCCATCTGCGCATTGCCACGCATTTGCCGCAGAAATAAAGCAAACCGCGCCACCGCAAAGCCCACGCCCATCAGCGCGAGCCCGGTACGTATCCACGCTAGGAAGGTGCGTTCCGCTGCAAAGTAAATGCGCGGATCATCCTGCGGCAAATCTGCCATCAACAACGCTCCTGAAAGCGACGCTAGACGCGGCCCGCGAACTCCTTCGTCTCGGGCGCCACCTTGATCTTGTCGCCCTCTTTCACAAACGCGGGCACCTGCACCACCGCGCCGGTTTCCAGCGTCGCAGGCTTGTACGTAACGCCAGTAGCGGTATCGCCCTTGAAGCCCGGCTCCGTCTCTTTCACAACCAGTTCCACATGGATCGGCAACTGGAGACCAATGGGATTGCCTTCAAACTTTTCAATCTGAACCGCGGTGCCTTCCAGCAGCCAGTCCAGCGCATCGCCCAGCATTTCGTTGTTCAACTGCAGCGTCTCGAAGCTGGTCTGATCCAGGAAGTAAGCGCCATCGTTATCGCTATAGAGGAACGTGGCCTCGACATCTTCCAGATCGGGTTCCTTGAACTTTTCGTCGGCCTTGAAGGTCTTATCGAAAACCGCACGCGTCAGCAGGTTGCGCATCTTCAAGCGCACCAGCGTCTGCCCGCCACGCGCCGTCGGCGTGGAGATTTCCTTATCGAGGCAGTGATACGGCACGCCTTCCAACTCAAAATACATCTTGCGCTTAACGTCGATGGCCTCGATCAGTCCTGCCATGGTTCTCTTCTCCCAAATGCTTAAAAGCCACATCCAGCATAGCGGAAGCGAAGATGCGCCTGCTGGCGTCTAATGGTCTGGTATGCCAGAACTGCCTGAAGTCGAAACCGTTGCCAATGGCGTGAACGAGCGCGTACGGGGCGCACGCATCGACGCTGTCACCATTGGTCCGCACAAAGAACCACTAAAATCCACGCCATCACACATCGAAGAAACGCTCACTGGAGCGAAGATCGAGCACGTCCGCCGTGTAGGCAAAACCATCGTGATGGACGTGAAGCAGCGCAACAAAAAGCCTGCTCAGGCAACCATCCACCTCGGCATGACAGGCCGCCTGCTGGTCTCGCAGCGCGACGTCCCCGTGCCTCCGCACACCCATGTAAACATTCATCTGCACGACGGACGTGATCTCCGCTTCGTTGATCCACGCCGCTTCGGCCGCGTGGGTATCGTCGATGAAGGAACCACCTACGAAGGCCCCGGCAAAGAGCCGCTGACCATCTCTGCCGACGACTTCGCCGCCCTCTTCAAAAATCGCAAGATCGCCATCAAAGCCGCGCTGCTGAACCAGTCGCTTCTGCACGGCGTTGGCAACATCTATGCAGATGAAAGCCTCTTCCGCGCAGGCATCAGACCAACACGCCCGGCAGGCAAGATCAAACGCGCCGAACTCGACAAGCTACACGCATCGCTGCAAGCAGTACTGAAACACGCCATCAAACTCGGTGGTTCTTCCGTCAGCGACTACGTGGATGCCGACGGCGTCCGCGGCTTCTTCCAACTGGAACACCGCGTCTACAGCCGCACCGGCGAACCTTGCTTAGACTGCGGCAAGCCAATCGAGAAAATTGTCGTGGGTGGAAGATCAACGCACTTCTGCAAACACTGCCAGAAGTAGATCAAACAAACAGACGAATCCCAGCGACACCCGCAGCGCCCGCATCCAAGCACGCCTGCGTATTCGCCGCTGTCACGCCACCCAGCGCCAGCACCGGCACATTACCCGCGGCAGCGCATGCCTCACGCAACGCGTCCAACCCGACGCCCTCTGTAACCACTTCCCCGTCCACTCGTTTTTCAAACACCGGTGCAAACAGGATCAGGTCCGCAAACTCCGCAGCGCGACGCACATCACTGATCGTGTGACAGGAAGCACTCACCAGCAAGCCATGATGTGACTGCAGGTTCTGCGAAAACATTGTCGTAGACAGATGCACGCCATCTGCACCGGCCCACTGCGCCAACGCAGCCGTCCCATTCAGAAGCAACTTGGTTTCACCACCGCCATCGCGAATCGCCTGCATCAACGCCCGCGCCAGATCGGCCTGCGCTGCTTCTCCCAAGTCTTTTTCACGCATCTGGACATAGTCCACGCCTTCGCTCGACAGCCGGGCCACCTGCGTAATCAGCGCGTCCTCACGCGAACGTTCATCACCCGGAAACATTTGTCTGTCTGTAATCGCATATCGCAACATGACTTTCACGATACGTCTTATATGAGTCACCGCGCACGCTTTCCGAAGACATTCTTGCTTTCCGTGCATCCCACATAAGACAGACGTTTCGCAGGAGACTCAGGACATGCCCTTTCAGGATCAGGAAGCGCCGCGCCCGCAGCAGCACGAGCCCGAACAACAGGCGCAGGACACGCAGCCCAGCGAAAACCGCGCGGGCACCTCTGCGAAAGATCTGGAAATATCCTTCCGCAATCACATGACCCACACAGTGGGTCGGCCGCTTGAAAACAGCAGCATTCTCGACCAGTACCACGCGCTCGCTGCTGTCGTGCGCGACCGCATGATGGATCAATGGCTGGAAACCATTGAGAACTACAAGCAGCACAACGTCCGCGTGCTCGGCTATCTCAGCGCGGAATATCTCCTCGGTCCACATCTTGAAAATGCACTTCTGAATCTCGATCTGCGACCGCAGATGGAAGAAGCACTTAAAAACGTTGGGCTCGATCTGGCGACTATCGCCGCAGAGGAGCCGGAGCCTGGTCTGGGCAATGGTGGACTTGGACGCCTGGCCGCCTGTTTCATGGATTCACTCTCCACACTTGACGTCCCTGTTCTCGGCTACGGCTTGCGTTATGAATTCGGCATCTTCCGTCAGGAAATCGTCGATGGCTGGCAGGTAGAAAAATCAGACAAATGGTTGCAATACGGCAATCCATGGGAGATCGGCGCATCCACAAGTTACGAGGTCTGTTTCTTCGGCCACACGGAAACATACAACGATGACCAAGGATTACTGCGTCATCGCTGGGTGCCGGAGCACACGGTAAAAGGCATCCCGTATGACACACCCATCCCCGGCTATCAGACGCGTACCGTAAATCGCCTGCGTTTGTGGAAGGCAGCGGCCGTCGACAGCTTTGACCTGAGCATCTTCAACAGCGGCGACTACATGGGCGCAGTGCGTCAGAAGATGGAATCCGAAACCATCAGCAAAGTGTTGTACCCGCCCGACGAACAGATTCAGGGCAAACGCCTGCGACTGATGCAGCAATACTTCTTCACCTCCTGCTCACTGCAGGACATGTTGCGTCTCCATTGCATGCGTGGAGAAAAGCTCAGCACGTTCCATGAGAAGTGGACCATCCAGCTCAACGACACGCATCCTTCCATCGGCATTCCGGAACTGATGCGTCTCCTCATGGACAACCACAACTTCTCCTGGGACGACGCATGGAACGTCACACAGAAGACCTTCGGCTACACGAATCACACTCTTCTGCCAGAAGCGTTGGAACGCTGGCCTCTCGACCTTTTCGGTGGTCTACTGCCGCGTCATCTCGAAATCATTTATGAGATCAACGAACGCTTCCTCGATGACATGCGTTCGCGTTATCCCAATGACGACGCGCGCATGCGCCGCATGAGCATCATTGGAGAAGAAGGTGAACGCAGCGTGCAGATGGCAAAGCTTGCCGTCATCGGCAGCAAGGCCATCAACGGCGTTGCTGAGTTGCACACGCAACTTCTGGAACAGGACACGCTACACGACTACTACGAAACCTTCCCGGAAAGGTTCAGTAACAAGACCAATGGTGTAACGCCGCGCCGTTGGCTGATGCTTAGCAATCCGTGTCTGGTCGATCTCATTAACGAAACCATCGGAACGCGCTGGCACAAAGACCTCTACGGCCTGCGTGGACTCGAGCATTTCGCAGATGACAAGAACTTCCTGGCTCGCTGGCGACAGGCGCAGGAAGGCTGCAAATCAAGCCTCGCAAAATACATCTCACAGAACCTCAGCATCACAGTCGATCCCGCCTCCATGTTTGATGTGCACGTGAAACGCATTCACGAGTACAAGCGCCAACACCTGAAGGCATTGCACATCCTCTCGCTCTACTGCCAGATCAAGAACGGAACACTGAAGAACCCCACGCCCACCACGTACCTCTTCGGTGGCAAAGCCGCTCCCAGCTACGTCATGGCAAAACTCATGATCAAGCTGGTGTGCAGTGTTGCGGATCTTGTAAACAACGATCCCGCCACGCGCGACGTGATGAAGGTAGTTTTCTTACCCAACTATTCCGTATCGCTCGGCCAGCACATCTATCCCGCTGCTGACCTCTCGGAACAGATCTCCACCGCAGGCAAAGAAGCCAGTGGCACGGGCTGCATGAAGATGATGATGAACGGCGCCGTGACCATCGGCACGCTCGACGGAGCCAACATTGAAATTCGCAAGGAGTGCGGCGAAGAAAACTTCTTCCTCTTCGGACTCACGGCTCCACAGATCGCAGACACACTACATGCTGGCTACCAACCGCGTGCCTATTACGAACGCAGTCCCCTGCTGAAGGAAGTGATGGATGGCATCACATCGGGCCGCTTCTTCGGCGGCAACAGCGCTACCTTTGCTCCGCTGGTAGATAACCTTCTCAGTTGGGATCCATTCTTCGTACTCGCCGACTTCGATAGCTACGACACCGTTCACACGCAGGTAAGCGACGCCTATCGCGATACAAACGCCTGGGGCCGCATGTCACTGCTGAACACAGCACGCTCCGGCAAGTTCTCCTCGGACCGCACCATCCGCGAGTACTGCCGCGACATCTGGAAGCTGCCGGTAGGCTAGCGCTCAGCATCCACTGCTTGCTGCACCGTACGCCAGGAGGCAGCGCGCATTTTGCTGTGCTCGCTGCCGGTGGCTTGATCCCAATCTCCAAGCATCACCACCACCAGCTTTCGCTGCGGATCAATCAGTGTGGACTGACCAAAGATTCCCAGCGCCGCAAAGCTGCCGTCAGGCTGCGGCCACCAACCGTAGCCATATGCAGCGCCTCCAGCCTTCACCTGCGGCTTTGTAGCCTCTGCAAACCAGCCATCGGGAACTTGCGATCCGCCACCGTCCATCACCCACAATCCCAACCGCCCAAAGTCCCGCAGTGAAGCTGACAGCCCCGACCCGCCAAACTCTTCACCAGCCGGACCGGCATCATTCGCAATCCACGTAGCATCGTGCTCCATCCCGGCGTGGCTCCAGATGGCCGCCGACAACTGCTCAGCAAGCGTCTTCCCCGTCGCGCGACGCAACAACACCCCCAGCAGGTCTGTCTCGCCCGTGTTGTAGTGCCAGACGCTCCCCGGCGCGGCGGCACGCGTCAGTGTCCGCATGTATTCCACCGTCGCGTCTTTCCCCGGTGCCACAGCCGTCGTGTACAGGCGAACATTGTCGGCATCCGCCGAGGTGTAATTCTCATTCCACCGAACGCCGCTGGTCATGGTCATCAACTGCCGGACCGTCACGCCGTCATAGGCGCTGCCCTTCATCTCCGGCAGATAGACCGTCACGCCGTCGTCCAGCGAGCGCAACTTGCCCTGCCGGAGCGCCACCCCAACCAGCGTGTCCGTAACAGCCTTGGTCATGGAAAAACTGGTCCAATGCCCTGCAGCGGTCAATCCTAGACCGTAACGCTCATTCCGAACCCGGCCATCCTGCAAAATCAAAACCCCGGCCAGATGTTCCGCCTGCATCAGGTCGCCAATCTGAGCCTCCGGCAACAGCGGCTTGCCAATGGGAAGCAAACGCACGTTCCCACCCCGTGCCACCCGGTGGACAGGAAAAACACGGTCCATGTGCGCAAAGCGGTCGTCGCGCTGCTCCTGCGTCCAGGTCAGATCCGCCGCCAAACGCTGCCCAACAGACGCCTCTGGCTTCTTCTGTGCCAGCCCGCTACGGACCGTCAATAACTCAATCAAAATCAGAATGACAAGCGAAAATTGCACGAAAACCCCTGAGGAAGCCTGTGGGTGATCTGTGGAAAGCGTCCGGCGCACTCACAGAACTGTAACTTTTGCCACGGATTGGATGCAATCTAGGCAGTCCGCATAACCCGCTTATTAACTGTAGCTTCCACGCAAATTCTGGCGGACCGAAATGGTCGGAAAGGTTCAATAGCGAACAAGTGGCTTATCCTGCCGCGCGTCTTCCACAGTTTTTTCCACAGAAGGGGCGGCTCCAGAGGAGTAATCTACGGCACTTTTTCGACAACAGAAACGGGGAGCAGAACATGAAGTTCTGCTCCCCGTTTGGTAGATCGCTTTTGATTTACTTCGCGGGCGTCTTAGCAGCCGGACGCGGAGCAGCCGAGCGCGGTGTAGCCGCCGGTGCGGGACCTGCCGGAGCAGCAACGCCAGCCTGCGCGTTGTAGGCTTCGATCACAGCGCGGGTAACATCAGTCTTCTCGTTGGCCCACAGAACGTTGCTCTGCTGACCGCTGACATCCAGCAGCAGGGTGAAGCCATTGTCAGAAGCGTACTTCTGCATCACGGCGTTTACCTTGCCAGCCAGACGGCCATAGGCTTCCTGCAGATCGTTCTGGTAGGCAGCCTGTGCATCCTCACCGTCGCGCTGAAGCTGCTTCTGCTTCGCGTCGATGGTGCGCACACGGCTCTGACGATCATCGTCAGAAATGGTGGTCGCAGCCTGGAGCTGCTTCTGCAGGCTGTCTACTTCCGTCTGCTCACCCTGAATCTTGGTCTTCTGGGGTTCATACTTCTTGCCCAGAGCGGCAACTGCCTGCTGACCTTCGTTGGTGGCAAAGACAGCCTGTTCAAAGGCAATCAGGCCGACCTTCGCCGGAATGGCTTCGGGCTTCACTGCGGGTGCAGCTGCTGCCGGTGCGGGCGAGGCCTGTGCGAAAACAGCGGGAGACGACGCAAGAGTAATGAGGCCGACGGCGAGCGTCGCAAACTTCGAGACACGGTTCATGAGATCTGGTAAAGCTCCTTGGGACACCTGAAGGTCCGTCGAAGGCCCGACGCCGTGGAAGCGGTCGCCGTTAGCCCTTGCCGCGGTGGCCGTGGTTCCCGAAGACGCACCAAAACGGAGCGTCCGGGAGGTCGCGCGCAATGCACCGATTATATCCCGCACTGTTCCGTTGCGGTCAATCCGCCGGATTACGCCGCGGCCGTCGGCACCAGCGAAGCCGTTCGCCCAATCACCGCCGCGCCCGTCACCACCGTCTCTGGGTTATGCGGATGGATCTCCACGGAGAACGCCTGCAGGGGGCTCAACCGCACCATCTGCTGAATGTAGTGGTTCAGCAACTGCAGCTCCACAAAGCGCACGTTATACCCCGTCAGGTAGAACTTGCCCGCGCCACTCACATGGATCGAGCTCGCCGTCCCCGCCGCTAACGCCTTGTGCCACAGTTTCTTAAACTCAATGCAGCGCTGGTCGCCCTTGTCCGCCGCCTCGAAGACATCCTCCGGTTCCATATCCAGGAACCGCAGACGCATGGCCCTGTGGCCCATAATGCCTTCGATGTGGCCGCGCCCGCCGCATCCGCAATAGGTTTCGCGATCATCCAGCGTCACCACGGTATGGCCACCTTCTCCGACACCTTCTACCAGTGGATAGCGCCCAAAGCCGATACCGGTGCCGATCGTCCACACGCGAATCATGCTGTCCAGTTTGCCTTGCTGATGCGCCAGACCGGCAGCCACACCATCGGCATCGTTCACCGCCGTCACAGGAAGCTCGACTCCGTGCTCCTTCAGCAGATGGCAGATCTCCGCTTCAATGCGAGCGCCTTTCATCTGCGGAAGATTCGGCGAATCCTCCACCACTCCATGCCGCACCAGTCCGGGCAGCGCCACACCGATCCCTGCCAACGTCACATCCGGGTTGGCCTTGATGACGGCAAGAATCTGGTCACAAAGTGCCGCAATCAGATGTTCGCGCGGCATCTCCACCAGTGCGTCTTCATACAACTCATCTTCCGGGTAGGAATGAATGCGATCAATCGTCCCATCCCGCCTCAGCAAACCGGCGATGATGCGCTTAGAAAGAACAACTCCGATAGTGCATGTCTGACCGTTCATAACCGCAACCTTTGCTTTCCCGACAGCCGCTGGCCCCGAAGTGAACACGCGAGGGAGTCAGGGGTTAAAACAGCAGGTGCCGTGCCGGGGATTATCCGCTGATAAATAGATCAGACGCAAGCAAAAAGCAGTCGGATGCTCGTCATGTCACAGCATCCGGCTGCCTGAAGGTCTGCATCCCGTAAGACGTAACCGCTTACTTCGCTGCGGCGTTCTGCTGCTTGAGCCAGTTATAGAGCGGCGCAAAGTACTCCATCATCGGCCCGGCATCCAGGTGATCGCTGCCTGTCATCGTCTTCAATGTCTGCTGCCACGGCTGCGACTGCCCTGCCATCAACATCGTATTCAGCTTGTCGCCCGCAGCCTTCGATCCATAGAACGAGCACCGATTCAACGGCCCCTTATAACCACTGGCATCGCACATCGCCTTATAGAACTGGAACTGGTAAATCCGTGCCAGGAAATAACGCACATACGGAACGTTTGATGGAACGTGCATCTTCGCACCCGGATCAAAGTCTGCCTCGCTGCGTTCCACCGGCGGCGCCACGCCCTGATATTTCTCGCGCAACTGCCACCACGCTTTGTTGTAATCCGCAGGCTTGATCTCGCCGCTGAACACCTGCCAACGCCACGTATCCAACGCCAACGCAAACGGCAGGAACGCAATCTTATCCAGCGCCGTACGAAGCTGCAGTGGAATATCCGCTTCCGCAGGCGGCTCACTGTCCGTCAATCCAATCTTCTTCAGATACGACGGCGTAATGCTCAAAGCAATGGCATCACCAATGGCTTCATGAAAGCCATCGTTCGCACCGCTCCGAAAGATCATCGGCTGCTGGTTATACGCACGCTGATAGAAGTTATGTCCCAGCTCATGATGCACCGTGGTGAAGTAATCATCATTCACCTCAATGCACATCTTCACTCGCAGGTCCTCGACCTGATCCACATCCCACGCACTGGCATGACACACCACATCGCGGTCACGCGGATGCACAAACTGCGACCGCTCCCAGAACGTCTTCGGCAACGGCTGAAACCCAAGTGAGGTAAAGAAGCTCTCGCCATACTTCACCATGTCTTCTGCAGCCGCCAGCTTTTGCTTCTGCAGTTCGTCCGATCCTGCACCAGGCGAATCCGTGATCTTGAAAATGCGGTGATCCTTCTCAGCAATCTGCCGACTCAGCGCCGCCTCAAGATTCACCGGCTTAAACTGCGCCAGCTTCGGATCAGTCGGCGCAACAACGTCATAGATATTGCCCCACTCCTGCGCCCACGTATTGCCCAGCAACTGCGCGGGAATCATGCCATCTTTGCGATCCGCAGCAGCACCATACTTCGCAATCAACCGATGCCGCACATACGTGTGCAACTCACGATACAGCGGCTCAAGCTGCGCCCACGCACGATTCACCTCCGCAGAAAACTGCGCAGGAGTCATGTCGTAACCGGCACGCCACAAGTCACCAGTGTCCTTGTATCCCTGTTCCTTCGCACCAATGTTCTGCAGCTCAATGAAGCGTTCGTAATCCTTGCGCATGGGCGCGCCCACGCTATGCCACCCCACCCACACCTTCGTGAGTTCGTTCGCATCGCGCGTCTTCGCCATGAAGGTGTCCACATCATCCACGCCCATGCACTTGCCGGATGCATCGCAATACTTGCCCTTGCCATACGCACCCGTCAGCGACGCAGCCAGCCGAGTCTCCTCCGCCAGCAACTTCGGATCATGTGGCGCAGCAGGCGCACCCACCTGCAACAACATCATCTGCCGACGCATCTCCGTAGGCAGCGTCACCTTGTCAAAGCGATGACTCTCTTCAATCAAATCCAGCGACAGCTTCGAGCCCTGCTCATTCAGCAGCGCCGTCGTAGCTTCACTGTCCTCATTGATGTACGTCTCCGCCAACCACTCCGCATGGCTTCCGTCGGTAGCAGCTTTCAACAACGCAGCATTCGCACGATCCAGAAAAGCCTTCGCCTCTGCAACAGTCGGTGGCGCAGTAGAAGGCTTTTGAGCAACAGCGGAAACGACAAGCGAACAGGCTAAAAGTACGGAGGGAATACGCATGCCGGAAGTCTACTGCTTCGCAAAGCAGGAGTGGTAGTTTTGATGTGCCCATCGGCACTGCGAAATCGTATCTACAGAAAGAGGAGTGACCTATGTCCGTTCGTGTCTGGCATCAACTCACGCTTGCACTTGCGACGCTCCTTCCGCTTTCAACCTCGTTCGCACAACAACCTGCGCGACATTTCGAAATCACTGCCGTACGCGAAAACCGCAGCGGTTCGGAGCACGATAACGGCGTCAATATCAACGGCACCAAAATCTCCGCGACCAACCTTTCGTTGCGCATCATGATTCAGCAAGCCTATGGCGTCTTAGACTTCCAGATCATCAGCGGCCCCAACTGGCTCTCCACCGCGCGCTTTGACCTCCAGGCTGATACAGGCGACGGCCAGCCCATTTCCAACGCGGAATTCGGCCCGCTCCTGCAGCAACTCCTCGTAGATCGCTTCCACCTCACCGTGCATCACGAGACGCGCCCCATGAAGGAATACGCGCTTACCATCGCCAACGGTGGTCCCAGGCTGCAGGCGACAACAGGCCAGCCACAGAACTCCATGCAGGGCATCAATCAAAACGCCACGCAGGGCACTGCGAAGATGATCGGCACCGGCATCCCCATGTCGGCGCTTGCATACCGTATCGCACAGCAGCGTCCGTTCCGCGGCAATCTCGTCATCGACAAGACCGGCCTGACCGGCTTTTACGACATCACCCTGGAATGGGAAGCGGGTGACAACGCCGCTTCATCGCTCATCACATCGCTGCAACAGCAACTAGGTTTAAAACTCATCTACGAAAAGATGCCCGTCGACGTACTAGTGATCGACCATGCCGAAAAACCATCAGAGAACTGAGAGCTGCCTCTTATCTCTACACATGACAGAGGCCCGGCAAACGTCGCCGGGCCCTATTTCCTGGGAGAAGGAACTGCGTTCTATCTCTACGGAACCGCGTGTTTGAGGCGGTCAGAAATAGAACGACGACAGCAAAATCTTTTCCGCGATTACGCCTCTGCCTTACCGGCGAAACCGGCGACAGCACACGGAACCATCATCATGGCGATAAACGCGAAGGCAACAATCAGATCATGCATAACGTTTCTCACTTCCTGCGAGGGGCTGTCCTCTCGACAACATGAGAATCTCGCCTGACGCATACCCCGGGCCATTCACCAAAAGCAGCCTCCACCAATCCTCGGTGGCATGCGTCATAACACGCCATCGCGCAAGATGTACCACCTATGGGTGAGGGCTATCATCAAGGAGTCCATCGGCACTTCAAGTGCCCGCCACGATTCCCCCGAACGAGGCCTCACATTTTGCGATCTCTTCTTCTGGCCTGCGCTCTGCTGGCAACGTGTCTGTCGTCGCACGCACAAACCATCGATAGTGATCACGATGGCTTGTCCGACGCGTTGGAAACCGCGCTTCTCCAGCAATTTGCACCAACGCTCATGGTCAGCACCAACGACTGTTCGACACTACCCGCGCAGTTCAAACCGGACATTGCAACGCCGACTCCGGAAGCCGATAACGGCACGCTCTACGGCCAGGCCACCCCACGACGCGTACGCGGTCAGAACGCCATCGAGCTGCACTTCTACCATCTGTGGCGCAGAGATTGCGGCCGACTAGGCCACACACTGGACACGGAACACGTAGCAGCCCTTCTCATACCCGAAGGCAAGCAGCATGACGATCCGAAGTCATGGAAAGCGAAGTTCTGGTATGCCGCAGCACACGAAGACACAGTCTGCGACGCCAGCCAGATAACTCGCGCTTCCACCCTGCACGCAGAGCACGACGGCGCCATGATCTGGGTCTCCGACGGCAAGCACGCATCGTTCCTGAACGCAGAGCTCTGCAATCACGGCTGCGGCGGCGATGTATGCCGCAACAGCTATGAAGCCCCGCGCCTTCCCGTAGTGAATCTCGGCGAACCGGGCGCAGCGATGAACGGTGCCGTCTGGATGACCTCGACGCAATGGCCGCTGATGGACAAGGTAAGCCGAAGCGACTTCACCGACGCAAGACTCGAACGCCTATTGCGCTTGCCCACAACCGACGTCGCATGGGCCACCCCAGAGAAGCGCCCAGCACAGGGAGCCATCCTGGGTGGCAACGCGGCCATCGACGGCGCGCTCACAGGCGCTCGCTCCACAGACACAGCCATCGCCATCGCGGGCAGTCACACCGGCAGCGCTCTCGGCACGGCCACACACGCAACGGGGCACGCCCTCTCACGATCGCTGCACGCAGTCGGCAAAGCACTCGGCGCGTCCACAACCTCTCCAACAACCGAGAGCGCAACAGACGATCCAAAGAAGAAACAATAGAGCAGGAACGGTATCCTTACTCAATGAGTGAGACGCAATTCCGCCTGCGCCAGTGCGGCCCCGGCGATGAACAGATGCTGTCGCTGGTAGGCGGTGCCAGCTTTCTCGAGGCCTTCGCCGATGTCCTGGACGCCCCGGACATCCTCGCGCACTTTCACAAGAACCACTCGCCAGAGATGTACGAAAAGTACATGGCCATGCCCACCGGCCGTGTCACCGTCGCAGAAGTCCCACCGGGCAATGTGCCCGTGGGTTACATCATCTGCTGCGAGCCAGACTTCCCCATCGAAACACTTCCCAGCGACTACGAACTGCGTCGCATCTATCTGCTGCATCGCTTTCAGGGTCTCGGCATTGGCAAAGCGTTGATGGATCGCGCCATCGAGTACACCCGCGAACTCGGGCGCAAGCGCCTCATCCTCGGCGTCTACGGCAAGAACCACGCAGCCATCCGCTTCTACGAAAAAGCAGGCTTCACGCAGATTGGCGAACGCTTCTTCACAGTAGGCAGCACCACCCACCACGACGCCGTCATGGCTCGCGAAGTGTGATGAATGACTAAGCCGTTCCCACAACGGAACGGCTGCTCTCACACTTGCCTCAGCAGCCCACAAGAACGCTATCGATTCCCTCAGCGGTGTAGTACAAGGTTGCAGTCAGCCCAATACATGGGCCACTGCCTTTTTCTGATGTCATCTTGAAATTCCTTCACTCCCATGACGGGAGCTTACTGCTGCTCTTCTCCCGGATTTCATTTCATTTGCCTTGTGATCTGCGGAGAAAACCATGCTCAAGAAACACATCCTTATGGCCGCCACCGCGTGCGGCTTCCTCATCCTGACCGGTTGCAAGACCGACACACCAAACTCTGCGCAGCCCGTCGTCAAAGCAGCGCTGCCTGCGGTTGCAGTGCCAGCACAGGCTGGCTCTGTTCAAGGCAAGTCAGAAAATTCCGACGCCTTCATCTGGGAGTTGTTCACGCAATTCACAGCACCAGCGTCCCCCGGCAGCGCCTCGCCCGTTGAGTTTGAAACCTGGGCCTCGGATGCCGACACGTTCACATCGCATCCGCACTGGCCCACCACCCACGAGCCTTTGCACTTCCACAAGAGCGTTCTGCAACTGGCCAAGATGGGCGAGGCAACGCTGGTACCGCACGCCATCTCTGCGGCCTTCATCGACGTCCCTTGCGGAGGCAATCCACCTACTCCGCCTCCCGGCGCAGGCGGAGGCGGCTTCCCCAACACGGGCACACCAACCCCCTGCATCGCAGAACAGGTGTCGCGCAATCGCACCAACTACAACGACATCGTGAACAACAACCTCAACACGCAAGCCGGACGAGCAGCAGCATACAAAGCAGGCAAGGACGTTGAGATGGAACCGAACGCCATGGCAATCAAAGGCGACTGGGTTCCTCTCCCCACACTGCTCCAGTGGCTTCCATCGTTGGGGAGCCTCGACAACATCCGCAAGCAGTACTACACAACGACCTCGGGCAGCACAGAATACGCGTTGCTCTCAATCCACGTAGCCAGCAGACAAAATCCCAACTGGGTATGGGGATCCTTTGAGCACCAGATGAATCCCGGAAGATGCGATTACATGGGTTGCTTTGACACCTTTGGCGCAGTGAAGCCCGCTATCATGCCCAATCGCACCGACTTCAATGCTGGCTACGGAACATGCGAAAAAACGCCCGCATTGAAAGCCATGATGCAGAAGGCCAACCTGTCGCCGGTCTGGGATAACTACTGCCTCAAGTCAACGGAAGTCGATTTCACCGCAGCCGATGGCACACCATACGCCTTGGGAAATTCGGTGATCGAAGGCATTGTGGGCAACGGGACGGTCGCTGCGTCATCCTGCATCTCCTGCCATTCCTACGCTTCGTTCGGCGCAACGGGAGCACCGACAACCGCGGCGACCAACATCCTGCCTTACAACCCTGTCGGTAAACCGATTCCAACAGTGCTCACTGGATCAAAGACCTTCGCATTCAACTGGGGTCTGCTCACGCAACAACCGTAAGCAACCGAATGAAAAACACAACGAACAGCTTTCCCTCAGAACGGAGAAAGCTGTTCCTTCACCAAAACAAAAGACGCGCGGTAAATCCGCGCGTCTTTCAATCTGCAAACGATGATTCAGTCTTGAACTACCAAAGACCCCATGCGCGCGAGACGTAGTCCAGCAGGCTCATGAACACAAGAATCAGGAACGTGAAGAAGCCAGCAGCAACCGTCAGCTTCACCAGTCGCGAGCTGTACTTCACGTGCATGAAGAACAGCACCACGAACACAGCCTTCGTCACAGCGATGCCGATGGCAATGGGTGCGTTGAATGGTCCAAGGTTCACCATGGATGCGCCCACGGTCAGCAGCGTACCCAGCATCAGCACGCCAAAGATCATGCCGTAGACGGCCGGGCTCACAATGTGGTGAGCAATGTGCTCCGGGTTCGTAACGTTGTCCGGGTCGTGCACATCCAGGTTATGGTGCTGTGCATCGACGGGCGTCAGGTTCTGCGATGTTGCCTGGTGGTCGCTCATGCGCTTCCTTTTACTGCAATCTCTTCGGTGTTACCGGGCAGGATATTTCGCCTGCCCTTGTTGCATACGTCCGGAACTCAGTGCCGGTTAATCAAATAGAGGAACGGGAAGAGGAAGATCCAGACAATATCGACAAAGTGCCAATACAATCCGAAGTTCTCAATCGGTTGAACATATCCCGTTGTGTATAGCCCCGTGCGCGCCTTCCAAACCAGAACGAACAGGATGGCGATACCGATGATCATGTGCAGTGCGTGGACGCCTGTCATCGCGAAGTACAGCGAGAAGTAAATCTGCGTCTTGTTCGCCATGTCCACGGTCAGCGGCTTTTCCAGGCTGCCCTTGGGCGGGTTCACGAAGTCCTTGATGTCGAACGAAGCGCCCGGAACGTGGTGCTCCACGAACTTGTCGTGGTACTCAACGGTCTTGATGCCAAGGAAGACGAATCCCAGCAGGATGGTGACCCATAGGAAGAACTTCAACTTCTTCAGGTCACGAATCTCTGAGGAATGCACCGCCATCGCCATGGTGAACGAAGACGAGATCAGCACGATCGTGTTGACCAGCCCCAGCGGCATGTTCAGAGAGTTCGAAGCGGAAACGAATGCCTCGTAGTACCAGTTGCGGTACAGCAGGTACGCGAAGAACAGTCCGCCGAAGAACATGATTTCCGTCAGCAGGAACAGCCACATTCCAAAGCTGGCGGCTTCACGCTGCTGTTCCGCCGTCTCGAAGTGGTGCTTCTGATAGAACGGGTGCTCATGCACGTCATGCGACGGATGGATCTCCGGCTCCGGCGGATGCGTAATGGTCGAAGCGATCGACATCGAATACCCTCTCGTACTGCGTAAATCTTGTGTTGCCCGGACTGAGCTTTACGCTGCAGCCCGGTAATTCAAATCTGTTTAGCCAACGTGCTGCAGTTCGCGTTCCTGCTTCTTCGCCAGCCACTCGTAGTCGTAAGCTTCCTGCGTCACGATCGGAGTCTCGATGAAGTTCTCCGTCAGCGGCGGCGACTGAATCTGCCACTCAAGGCCGGTAGCCTGCCAGGGGTTCGAACCAGCAATCGCGCCATACTTCAGCGACCAGGCCAGGTAGAACAGCGGCAGCATGTAGCCAACACCCAGAACCGTAGCGCCTGCGGTCGACAGCACATTCAGCACCTGGTACTCAGCCGGGTAGGCCGCGTAGCGGCGCGGCATACCGAGGTAGCCAACCACGAACTGCGGGAAGAACGTCAGGATGAATCCGATGAAGGTCACCACAGCGGCAAACTTCGAAACGCCTTCCGGATACATGCGGCCGGTCATCTTGGGCCACCAGAAGTGGATACCCGCGAGGAACGCCATCAACATGCCGCCCACCATCACGAAGTGGAAGTGAGCCACGACGAAGTAGGTTTCCGTCAGCATCACGTCCATACCCAGCGAGCCAAGGAACACGCCGGTCAGACCACCGATGGTGAACAGACCGATGAAGCCGAACACGTACAGCATGGGGGTCTCAAACGTGATGGAGCCCTTCTGCATGGTGAACGCCCAGTTGAAGATCTTGATGGCTGAAGGAACTGCCACAAGCATGGTCAACAGCGAGAAGACCAGCGCGGAGTAGTTCGACACACCCATGATGAACATGTGGTGGGCCCATACGAAGAAGCCGAACACCGCAATCGCCACCGAAGAGAACGCCACAGCCGTGTAGCCGAAGACGCGCTTACGGGTGAAGGTCGAGACCACTTCCGAGATCACACCAAAGCCGGGCAGAATCATGATGTACACGGCAGGGTGAGAGTAGAACCAGAATAAGTGCTGGAACAGCAGCGGATCGCCGCCCTTGGTCGGATCGAATACGCCGATACCAATCGTGCGCTCCAGAGCCACCAGGACAATCGCGATAGCCAGAACCGGCGTACCCAGAACCATCAGCACGGAAGCTGCATAGTTCGACCACACGAACAGCGGCATACGGAACCAGGTCATACCCGGTGCACGCATACGGTGCACGGTCACAATGAAGTTCAAACCGGTGAAGATCGACGAGAAGCCGGCGATGAAGATACCGGTCGCGGTCGTCGCAACGTGTGTGTTCAGGTAATGCGTGGAGAGCGGCGTCGTAAACGTCCAGCCCGTGTCCACACCACCCAGAACCAGCGTCGTGATCACGAAGATACCGGCGGCCATGTACAGGTACCAGCTCAGCAGGTTGATCTTCGGGAACGCGAGATCCTTCGCACCGATCATGATCGGCAGGAAGAAGTTACCCAGCGTTGCCGGAACCGACGGCACCAGGAACAGGAAGATCATCACGATGCCGTGCATCGTGAACATCTTGTTGTAGGTGTCGGCAGCCATCAGATCGCCAGCCGGGGTCAGCAGTTCCAGGCGGACCATGCCCGCGAAGAAACCACCGATGAAGAAGAAGAACGTGATGCTGAAGAGATACAGCATCGCGATCCGCTTGTGATCCGCAGTCAGCAGCCAGCTCAGCAGGCCGTGCTCAGCGTTGATGTAGTTCTTCTTCGGCAGCGTAGCCGTGCTCTGATCAGGGAGCGAAACGATGGTACTCATTGCGTCACCTTCTGCGAAGCCGTGGGTGTGATGGGCGCCGCGTCATCGGACTTTGACGTGTCCAGCGTCTGCTGCACACGATAGTTGGTCTTCAAGCCCTTGATGTATTCCACCAGGTCGATCAGGCCTTCTTCGCTAATCTGCCCCTGGTATGTCGGCATGATCGGCTTGTAACCATAGGGGACATGCTGCGAAGGATTCAGGATCACGTCGCGGAGGAAGCCATCCGTGGCCACCTGCTCCGTGCCGTCATCCATCTTGATTTTAGACCCGTAAACACCAGCCAGACTCGGGCCAGAGGCCGTCGCATTGCCGGAGTGGCAGGAGATGCAACCAAGCGATGCAAAGAGACGCTCGCCGTTCTGTGCAAGGCTCATGCCGCTGGTCGACTCTTCCGTCCACTTCTGGTAGTCAGCCGGATCCATGACCGTAATCTCACCGATCATGCCGGAGTGGAGCGTACCGCAGTACTGCGTGCAGAACAGGTGGTACGTTCCCGGCTTCGTCGCGTTGAACCAGACCGTGGTGTAACGGCCAGGGATCACTTCACGCTTCACACGGAAGGCCGGAATCGAGTACGAGTGGAACACGTCCTGCGAAATCATGGTCAGCTGCACCGGACGTCCTGAAGGGACGTGCAGCGCGTTGATCTCGTGCTGGCCGCCCGGATGCTCAGCCTTCCACATCCACTGCTTGCCCACCACGTAGACCTGCATTGCATCAGCAGGCGGGTTGTAGATGCGGAAGTAAAGCCATGCGCCCCATACGAACACAAACAGGAAGATACCCAGCGGGATGATCGTCCACGTGGCTTCCAGCAGCGTCGATCCTTCGATCTGCACTGCTTCCGGGTGCCGTTCCTGGCGGTAGCGGATGGCGAAAAATAGCACTAGCGCGCCCACCAGGAGCATGCCCACCACCGTCATCAACCAGAGGAAGATGTACAGCGCGTCCGCCCAGGGCGCAATTGTGGAGGCCTGGTCGGGCCAAAGCGCCGAGCTGGTGAGCCATTTGGTTAGGAACTGCCAAAGCACTGGACTGATCTGCATCGTTGGCCTTTATCTCTTCCTGTCCGTTCTCTCGTTCGGGTCCTGCGGTCTCTTGTCCGCGAAAGTTCAATACGCTGGTGCGCCGGTCGTTAGGTCCGGTCGTCCTTGCGGGTCAAAGCGTTCTCGCGGCCAAGCTTCAGGTCGCGGCGAAACATCAAAAACATAAATCCGCCCAGCCCCGCCACTGTGATCATGCCGCCGAGCTGTACAACGCGGGCGACGATCAGACTGTGCTTGTTACGGTGCGGATCGTAGTGGTAGCAATACGTCAAAATGTTGGCGACCGGCGATCCGATCTTGTGATCCGATGCCTCCACCAGTCCCAGAAGGAGATCCTTTGGGGCATACTCAACGCCGAGGTAGTACTGCGCAATCTTCGCCTCGGGCGTCAGAATCTGGATCGCGCTGGCGTGCGCAAACTGGGTGGTCTTGCCGTCCGGGCTCGGAATCTTCACATAGCCAAAGCCCACAGCCTTGGTCACAGCGTCGATCGAAGCCTGCTGGCCAGTCAGGAAGTGCCATCCACCCTCAGTACCAGGACGTGCATACCGCTTGGCGTACAGCTTCTTTTCCTTCAGAGCATCGGTCGGTGTATCGGTCGGGTCAATGCTAACCACCAGGACATTGAAGTCCTTGGAGGGGTCAAGGTGAACCATCGCCAAACCCTGCACCAGACCATCCAGCTCTTCCGAGCACAGCATCGGGCACTTGAAGTACACCAGAGCCAGAACCGCAGGCTTGCCGTTGTTGAAGTAGTCAGCCGTGTTCACCGCCTTGCCGGTCTCGTCCACAAAAGGAACAGACGGCAGAGTGGTGTTCAAATGCTGATCGATGGCAGCGCCCTTCAGCACGGTCGGAAGTTCGCTACCGGAATTCTCTCCGGACTGCTTATCCGCAATGCTGGATACCTGGGCAGAAACAGCCGCAGGCAACAGGCCGAACATCAGCGCGAGCACAGCCAACAGGCCGCCCATGCGCTTTCTCCGGATTGTCTTCTGCAGCTTCATTTCCATCTCCATCAACTACTGACTTACTTCTTGGCTTCCTGAGCTTCTTTTTCCACGGCCATCTTCTGCTCGCGGCTTTCGATCTGCTCCAGCTCATAGCCAGTGCGCGCAAAACCGGTGGTCAGCGGCGCAACTGCCTTGAACTGCTTGTCGCCGGCCATCTTCGTCTGAACACTGGTAGCCGGAGTTGCTGCCGTCGGCAGACCACGCTTCACAACCAGAGCCATTGCCTGCTCCACCGGAATGTGGATGGTCCCTTCCGGGCCCTCCGAGGGATCAGCGTAGGTGTAGTGCTCCAGCAGGAGATCCTCGCGGGCATGCATGTCCGCAGTCTCCTGGTCATCGTCGTCCACCGGAATACGGGGCGAAGGGAAGCTCTGCGCGATGCGTGCTGCATCCGCCTGCTCCTGCTCCGGATTCGTCGCCAGGCTGGCGCCGCGGTGCTGCACACCTTCCGGGCTACCGCCTGCATAGGGCGACTTCGACGCTTCCTGCAGATCCTGCTTCAGCAAGCCATAGTTAATGGCCTTACCCATCACATAGCAGAGACCGAAGAAGACGATCAGGAATCCAACCAGGCCAGCGATGAAGACTGCTACGCCCTTGGTGTTGACGTCCGTAACTTCGTATCCCGGATGTTCCGGGTCAAACTTCGGCGAAGGGTGCGGCTCCGGCTTCGGAAGACCGTGTTCGTCGTGGAACGTCGAGGGTCCCTTGACGCTCTCGATGTGATCGCGCTCGTTGAACTCAGTGGGCATGTTCGGGCTCCAGGACCTCCGCGGTGTGCGGGTCATTCAGGGCCAGCAGCGGCCGCGAGGCGAGGTTCGTGAAGTAGAAGTAGAGCCAGATGCCGCCGATGGCGACCGGCACAGTAATGTACGCGAAGATTCCGGCGCTCAGGTGGAAGTTGCGCGCAGCATCCGGGAAGTTCGGCTCGATGAGCCAGAACAGATCGAAGCAGCGGGCAAACATCATCCACATGGTCAGGCCAAGCATCTTGCGGTTGTCGTACTTGAAGCTGCGGCTCAGCAGGCAGCAGAACGGCACAACCCAGTGGAAGATGAAGTCCAGCGAAGTGAACACCCACCATCCGCCACCAATGCGGTTCAGGTACCACGGAATCTCTTCCGGCGAGTTCGCAGACCAGATGATCAGGAACTGCGCAAAGCTCAGGTAGATGTTCAGCATGACGAACGCCAGCATGAACTTACCCAGATCGTACTGCTCGGTCTTGCGCAGAATGGTCTTCAGCGGCTCATACAGGCTCAGGCGGATGGTCGTATTCACACCCAGCGCCAGTACCGCGTAGCCCTGACCAACCAGGAAGATCAGACCGTACATCGTGGAGTACCACGTGATGTCCAGAGCCATCACAAAGTCGATGGCAACCAGCGTCAGCAATCCCGAGTAAAGCAGGATACCGATACCAGACAGGTTCTCCGTCTTGGTGCGCCAGTACTCGTACGACGCCTGCGTGCCACGCTCAGGATCTGCGTCACGCTGCAGCGACCAGCGGTTCAGGAAAGTCGTCCAGACCGCGATGAATCCCAGAACAATAGCAATCTGAATAGTCACGCTTGCGGGCGAAAGCATGATGCGCTTCCAGTCCAGCGAATGTGCCTGACCTTCAGTCAGCAGACCGCTGTGCAGAGCGTTCTCCACGGCTTCATGCGTCGGATACGCAGCCCACAGCCACAGGCGCTTGCCGAATACGAAGAAGGGGAGGCAGAGTGCAGCAACAACCCACCAGGTAGCTGCCATGGCTTCCAGCGGACGACGCAGGACCAGGCCCCACTTACCGCCAGAAATGTACTGCAGCATCAGCACGCACAGGCCACCGCCGCACAGGCCGAAGACCAGCATCCATGCCTGCAGATATGCGCGGGCGACGTGATTAAAGTCGAGGACGCCAAGAATACCGGAGAGCACCAGGCCCACCACTGCAACGATGAGGCTGCGTGTCTTCCACGCGGCGACCGCTGGAGGTGCGCTCAGGTCGGCTGGAAGCACTCGCGGCCCATGATCGGCGTGCAGCGCGCTATGAGCTGCGCCGGGATCGCCGGCTCCTTCCAGTGCGTAATGTTCGTGTCCGTGTGCCATTCGTTGCGGCCTTATCCTTCAGGGAACTCGATTACTTGCTTGCTGCCAGGAACGCGACGATGTCGTTCACGTTCTCGTTGGAAAGTTGCGGAAACGCCGGCATCGGCGGTTTCGATGTCGGTGACCCGTTGGCCACCTGCGCGTGAATATGTGCCGCTCCTACGCGGGCCACAATGCCCACAAGCGACGGAATCATTGGCGGCATACCCTGGCGTGTCGGCTGGTGGCACACGCTGCAGTTCGCCGTATATAGCTTCTGCCCATTCGCTACATCGCCCGCGGCGGCATGCGGAGCAGCGGCCGACGGAACCGAAGCACTGGCTTCCGTCTTGGCTGCCGCAGCGGTTGCCGCGGTCGGCTTGGCTCCAGCTGGCAGGGCAGATGCCAGGGGAGCCGACTTAGGGTTTGCTTCAGACACCTGCGCGGGCTTCGCTGCATCGGCAGCGGGCTGCGGCATGGGCTGCGGAAGAGGAGCTGCCATCACCTGCGACTTCTGGATCTGGCCAGCCGTTGCCGGCAGGTCCCATTCCTTTACGAAGTTCGCGGACAGGCCTTCTGCCTTCTCCACATCTTCCATCTTCTCAATCTTTGCGCCGCCCGCATCCGCCGTGGTGGCGTGCTGCGAGAGCTGCAGAGCACGGATGTAAGCAACAACAGCCCAGCGGTCTTCCACGGTGACCTGTCCCTGGTAGTCAGGCATCGCGCCATAACCATTCGAGATCACGTTGAAGAAGTGGCCCAGAGGAGCCGAACGCAGGCGCTCCGTGTGCAGATTGCCTGCGGGGAAGAACCCACGCATCACAACCATGCCGCGACCATTACCGGTACGCGAGTGGCAGGACGTGCAGTAGATGTTGTACCGCTCCTGGCCACGCTCAATCAGATCTGCCGTCAACGGCACCGGAAGGCCATCGCCCTCTGCGCCATTGATCAGGCCCGTGCGGTAGTAAGAGCCTTCGTCTTCCTGGCCGCGTGCCACGGTTCCAAGCGCCTGCGGACGGACCGAACGGCCATCTGCATAGAAATTGGTACCGCGCTGCGGGAAGAACTTCGGCTGGTCGTGCATATCCTGACGGCAGCCGGCAAGACCCAGCATGCTCAGACAGGCCACCGACGCAGCCAGAAGGCGGCGGGACATGTTTCCCTGTTCCCTGTTGCCGATTGCCTGCATTACAGATCTACCTCCACCACGCTCACCGCGCGGAACTGCTCCAGGAACTCGCGCGTTTCGCCAAGCTCAAACTTGGGATCCGTCGCCTCCAGGCACAGGAAGAACTTGTCATCCGTCGCGCCTACACGGAAGTTGGGCGCGTTGAACAGCGGATGGTACGGCTGCGGCAGACCATTCAGTCCTAGCATGCCGAACGCCGCGGAAAGACCCGCGAACAAAATCGTCCATTCGTAAGCCGGGATGATGAATGCCGGCCACGAGAACAGCGGACGACCCGCAATGTTAATCGGATACGAGATCGCGGACATCCACGTCTGCATCAGGAATGCTGTCGTCAGACCCATCAGGCCGCCCATCAACGTCAGCAGCGGCACACGGTTGCGGTGCACATCCAGTGCGGTGGCAGCTTCTTCCACCGGATAGGGCGTGTAGCATTCCATGCGACGGTAGCCCGCGTCGCGTGCGGCGACAGTGGCTTTCACCATCGCCTGAGGCGTATTGAACTCGGCCAGGAGGCCGTAGACTCCCTCTTCGACCGGCATCAGGCAGTCTCCTCAACAGTTTCTTCCGCGTCCAGACCATTGAACTTGGTCTGCGGAAGCATCATCTTGATTTCGTTCATCGGGATCATCGGAATGAACCGGACGAACAGCAGGAACAGGCTGGTAAAGATACCGAACGTGCCGAGGTACAGCAGGTAGTCCCACTTGGTAGCGCGGTACGTGCCCCAGCTCGAAGGCAGGAAGTCACGGTAGAGCGAGGTGATAACGATCACGAAACGCTCGAACCACATACCAATGTTGACCACGATCGACAGGAAGAACAGGAATCCAACGTTCGTCCGGAGCTTGCGCCACCACAGGGTCAGCAACGGGATCGCGATGTTGAAGATGATCAGCAGCCAGTAGCCCCAGCCGATGGGTCCGAACATACGGTTCCACATCATGAAGAATTCCCAGTGGCTGGCAGAGAACCAGGCCATGAAGACTTCCATGCCGTAGCCATACGCAACGATCAGACCGGTTGCCAGCATGACCTTCCCCATGTTGTCCAGGTGACGCAGGGTCACCAGGTCTTCCATGTGGTAGAACTTGCGGATCGGAATGGCCAGGGTCAACACCATGGCGAAGCCGGAGTACACGGCGCCCGCAACGAAGTACGGCGGGAAGATCGTGGTGTGCCAGCCCGGCAGAGCAGCGACCGCGAAGTCGAAGCTGATGACGGTGTGTACCGAGAGTACGAGAGGCGTTGAAAGACCGGCCAGCAGGAGGGATGCCGTTTCATAGCGCATCCAGTGGCGGGTGGAACCGCGCCAGCCGAGTGACAGCAGACCGTAGAACCACTTTGCGAAGGGCATCTGCGCCTTGTCGCGGAGCGTTCCGAAGTCAGGAATCATGCCGACGTACCAGAACACCACCGAGATTGTCGCGTACGTGGATACAGCGAACACGTCCCAGCACAGCGGCGAACGGAACTGCGGCCAGACGTTCATCGTGTTCGGCAGAGGCAGCAGCCAGTAACCGAGCCACGGACGTCCGACGTGGAGTACCGGGAACAGGCCGGCGCAGACCACGGCGAAGATCGTCATGGCTTCTGCAAAACGGTTGATCGAGTTACGCCAGCTCTGCTTGAACAGCAGCAGAATGGCCGAGATCAGTGTTCCGGCGTGGCCGATACCGATCCACCACACGAAGTTGACGATAGCGAAGCCCCACGCGCCTGGGATGGTGACACCCCAGATACCGGTGCCCTTCAGCACCAGCCACGTAATCGCGATCAGCGCCAGCGAGGCGAAACCGCCCGCCACGATCAGTCCGAAAAACCAACCGAGCGGCGTGTGCGAGGTAAGCACCACGTTCGCAATCTTGCGCGTGACGCTGGTGAAGTTATGTCCCGGAGCGAGGACCACGTATTCGCCCGTTACCGGGTCGATCATCGGGTCATTCACCGGCTGGCGGTATGGATCGTGAAGAGGTTTGGTCGCCATTACGCCATCTCCAGCTCAGGATTCGGGTTAGACACGCCAGCGGTGTAGCTGGTCCGCGGCCGGTAGTTGAGGTCGGCCAGAACCTGGTAGTCCCGCTCCTCAGCCTTGCGCTTCGCAACCCGGCTGCTCTTGTCGTTAATGTTGCCGAAGACGATGGCGTCGGTCGGGCAGGCCTGCTGGCATGCCGTAACGATTTCGCCGTCCTGGATTGCGCGACCTTCCTTGTCGGCTTCGATCTTCACGGCCTGGATACGCTGCACGCAATAGGTGCACTTCTCCATCACGCCGCGCGAACGAACGCTGACATCGGGGTTACGCATGAACTTGAGGCTCTCCGTATCGAAGTCCGAGTACAGGAGGAAGTTGAAGCGACGAACCTTGTATGGGCAGTTGTTCGAGCAGTAGCGCGTACCCACGCAACGGTTGTAGACCATGGTGTTCAGGCCTTCCGGCGAGTGCACCGTAGCGCCTACCGGGCAAACCTGTTCGCAACCGGCGTTTTCGCAGTGCTGGCACAGCATCGGCTGGAAGTGCGCCTTCGGAGCATGCAGATCGCCCTCGAAGTAGGTGTCGATGCGGATCCAGTCCATCTTTCGACCGATCTTCACCTGCTCGCGACCAACAACAGGGTTGTTGTTCTCGGCATAGCAGCTCACCACGCAGGCGTTGCAGCCAATGCAGGAGTTCAGATCGATCGACATGCCCCAGGCATTCTGCATCTTGCCGCTGGACTTGTCGGTCTTGTCGTACTTCCAGTCATCCGGGAAGAACGACTCATCCTTCGGCGGCGTCTCGTAGAGCAGGTTGCCCTCGTGTGCGTAGCCAGGATTCTTCTGAGCTTCCGCCAGCGTGGCCGTGCGGATCACACCGCGCTCCATCGCTTCGTGGCCCGGCTCGGAGATCGCTGCGTTCGCATCCGTCGGATGCTGCAGGTCGCTCTGGGCAAGCTTGCCACGATGATCCAGATCATGAACCTGGGTCACGCAGAGGTCATACACGCCGTCGGTCTTCTTCGCCTTCAGGCCCGGCTGCGACCACTGCGAGTTGATCGAGCGCAGCTTGTTCGCATCGGAACCCACATACTGACCCACGCGGCCAAACCAGCGGCCACCACCAAGGTGAACCGTGATCACGCCATCTGGATGTCCCGGCATCATCAGCACGGGGAAGTTCACCTTCTGGCCGTTGATTTCCAACTCAACCAGATCGCGCTCTTCCACCTTCAGGGCTTCCATGGTGTTCATGGACATCAGCGCGGCGTTATCCCACGCCATGCGCGTTACCTGCTTCGGAACTTCCTGCAGCCAGCCGTTGTTGGCAAAGCGACCGTCGTAAACCGAAGGATCAGCCTTGAAGGCGATTTCGTAAGCGCCAGCCGAAGCGGCCAGTCCAGAGATGTCCAGCGAGACAGCCTTGCCGGAAACACCCGACTTCGGCTCGAACGCCGTTCCCTCAACCCAACCGTCGTGCAGGGCCTTCTGCCATGCGGTAGCGTCGCCGCTCTTCGCGTAGGTCTTGAAGTTCTCCTGAATCACCTGGTACGAAGTCTTCTGCGGATTATCCAGAACAGCCTGCAGAACATCGTGCGATGTCTTGCCGCCATACAGCGGATCGATCATCGGCTGCACGATCGAAATCGTACCGTCGTATGCGCGAGCATCCGACCAGCTCTCCAGGTAATGAGCCGCATTCACGTGCCAGTGAGCACGCTGACCGGTCTCATCCAGGTGCTGACCAAGGTGCGCAACAAACGGCACCTTCGAAACTGCATCGCCGAACTTAAGATCAGCCGGAGCACTGTAGATCGGGTTAACGCCGAGGATGACCACCACGCGAGCCTGACCGGAGTTCATCGCGGCAACCATCGCCTTCAGATCATCCGCACCAACCGACGGCAGAGCCTGCACCGTTTCGGTGTAGACCACGGTGGAACCCACCGCGCCAAGCTGAGCATTCAGAGCGTGCGCCGCAGCCTGGATGGCCGGGTGGCTCTGCTCACCCGCGATAACCACCGCGCGGCTGCCAGCCTTCTTCAGGTCGGCCAGAACTGCAGCAAAGAACTTCTGCGCGTACTCGTCGCCCGCGAACGATCCACCATTCCCCAGCGCGCTCGCAAACTTGACGATGTCGCTCGGCTTCAGGCCCAGGCGATGCTCTGCCTTCGCGCCGGTCACGGTCGGCATGCTCTCTACCGTGTACAGGCGGTTCATTACCTTGCCCGACTCGTAGCGATGACGCTCTGCATACGCAGCCGACAGCGGCAGGAAGCCCGGGTACGCCGACGACGACAGGAAGTCCGCATCCAGCGAAAGAATGACGTCTGCATTCTCCAGCTTGTACTGCGCGTCGTAGTAGTCGCCCAGCACAGCCTTTGAAGCGATGCGTGCCGAATCATTGTTAACCGGCGACCACTGAACCAGCTTCGCGCTCGGATACTTTGCAGCAAGCTGCTTCCACTGCGCTGCCAGCGACGGCGAAACGATCGGCTCGGACAGGACATAGATGCCCTGACCACCGCTCATCTGCACGGCCGAACGGAACGCATCAGAGAACGCACCGAAATCCGAGTTCAGCGTCATGCCGCCAACATGCTTCACAACATGCGCGGAACGGTCCGGATCATACAGATCCAGCAACGAAGCCTGCGCGAACAGATCGCTGCGGCCCTTCGATACCGGATGCTCCGGGTTACCGTCGACCTTGATCGGACGGTATGCCTCGCTCTTCACCAGGACCGGCAGTGCGCCTGTCGAGAAGGGGTAGGCAGTTGCAAAATAGTTAGGCTTGCCAAGGACCAGGTCCTCAGGAGCCTTCACATACGGGAAGATCGGTTCGTCCGGCTGCTTGGTGCAACCCGTGGTTGCAGCCAGTGCCAGCGACGCGCCCATCACCTTCATGAAGCCGCGGCGGCTGATGCCGTCCGTCAGCTCCGAAGCCTGCTGCGGAAACTCTTCGTGCAGCATCTCGGTGAAGCCCGGCGCCTCGGCCAGTTCATCCATGCTCTGCCAGAAGCGCTTGCCACGCTTGCCGTCAAGCTTGGCGCGAACCTCCGCCAGCGTCATCTTGGCCGGAGCGATCGAAGTGATCACGGTTGCGCCGGTTGCGTTGTTCTCAGCCATACCATTTCCGTTCGGGTTGCTCATCGGTGGCACACCTCGCAGCTCTGCAGCTCATTCGGTGTGCGGATGCGGTACTTGTCCGCCAGGTACGTTCCCAGCTCTCGCTGCGACGTGAACTTGTGATAGCTGGACGGCAGGATCGCCATCGGAGGTACATCCGACATCGTCTCGCCAGCGCCATTCAGAGCGTGCGGCTGGAGCTTCACGCCACCACCCGAATCCTGGCCATCCGAAGCGCCCTTCTGCAGGAACGCGAGCTGCGGATTGCCTTGGCCCGGATCCTTCGTCGTGCAGGTAACAGCCTGCGACGTGGGAGCCAGCTTGCCCGTCTCAGCGCACCAAACCGGCTTGTCGCCAGAAGCGCCTGCCCAGGCCATGTTGTAGATCTCGCTCGTCGGGCGAAGGTTCTTCACCGGATCGCGATGGCAGTTCAAGCACCACTCCATCTGCAGCGAGTTCTCGGCATACATGATGGGCATTTCATCCACGCGGCCGTGGCAGCTTGCGCAGCCGATGCCCTTGTTCACGTGGATTTCGTGATTGAAGTACACGTAGTCCGGCAGATCATGCACGCGGATCCACGGAATCGATTCGCCTGTTGCCCAGCTCTTGCGAACCGGCTCCAGCATCTCGGCGTTCGTCCAGATCTCCGCATGGCAGTTCATGCAGGTCTTGGTCGGGGGGATGCCGGCATACATCGATTTCTCCACCGACGTATGACAGTACTGGCACTGGAGACCAACGCCCTGTACGTGGTGGCGATGCGAAAACGGCACCGGCTGGTCAGCCCGCTGGCCTTGCCGGGTAACCCACGGGGAGCGCTGCAACTGGTTCAGTGCCACGCCCAG
Source organism: Terriglobus roseus (assembly GCF_900102185.1). Lineage (NCBI taxonomy): Bacteria > Pseudomonadati > Acidobacteriota > Terriglobia > Terriglobales > Acidobacteriaceae > Terriglobus > Terriglobus roseus. The sequence goes on from NZ_LT629690.1 coordinate 3,583,140, forward strand.
TGCGACCACGATCAGACCGGTCAGCACAAGGGCTGCACGGGCCAGAGCGTTCGAACTGCGGTCAAAAACTTGCGCCATGTGAGTGCTTCCTGCTCTCTCTTGTCCATCCCGAAGGTCAGGCGGGGGGACTACCCTTCGAAAAGATTGAAACCTGCAAAACACCCAGGGAAACCCTTAAAGGGCATTCCCCGTTCTAATCCGACTGCGACCTTTCGGCCGAGGTGGAGTCTAAGTGTGATTCCACCTAAAACTATAGCAGCGTAGAAACCGCTTGAACTGTACGTCGCATTACGCCGAAACGACTTTCTTTCATCGACTTCGATAATCGAACCAATGGTCCAACCACTGCGGCACTACATGTCGTGTCCCGATGCGTCGCTTCCGCACCAGACCACAATATCTACCCTCTCGCACAGGCATCCGGCTTGTAAATTCCGTCCAAATCGGTCCGCGTTCTTTTGTTCGATCTTCGCGCAACCACGCAAATCACTATCGCAGACCAAACATGAAAGCACTGTGACGACGGTCACGCAAGAGGGAAATCGTACAGGTACACGCGTCTTTTCATGCGTCCATAGGAACCACTCCACGCTCCTGTCCGTATCATCCTCACCAAGGAGTTTTCAAACACATGCTCCGCTTCGCTCAGCGACTCTTCGTACTCCTCGCCTGTGTCTCCACTCTCTCGGCCCTCGCGCAAACACCCATCACGGAAGAGCCGGATTACAAACCAACGCTCACCTTCGATGTCGCCACCATCCGCGTAGCTCCGCCGCCGGGAGCAAATTTCCGCGTCTCCGTCACCAGCCCACGCGACTCCAGCCGCTTCGACGCAACCAACCTCCCCGTCCGCACCCTGCTGCAGATCGCCTACGGCTACGACGCTCCCTTCGTCAACGCACCGGACTGGATTGCCAACACCTTCTACGACATCCACGCACGCTCCGACGAAGCTGCCGACGCACGCCTCGCCAAACTCCCCGTGAATGAAGTGCGCCTGGAAAAGCGAAATGCCATCCGCCTGCTCCTGGCAGACCGCATGGCCCTGAAGACACACATGGAAACGCGCAGCAGCGCCATCTTCCATCTCGTCGTCGCCAAAGGCGGCCTCAAGATGTCTCCCATACCGACACCAGCGCCCTCAGCCGACGGTGAAAAGCCCCGCATCCCGCCCGTTGATACGCAGGCGCATCCCTCACGTCACGGATTGGAATTCGTAGGCACCAACGCCAACATGCAAGCCATCACCAGCGTGCTCAGCACCATGATGGAAGCGCCTGTCATGGATAAAACCGGCCTCGCAGGCTATTACAACTACACCCTGCAGATCAGCCGCCCCTGGTCCGCAACCGACCCCGACACCTTCCCGGACATCCTCACCGCCGTACAGGAACAACTCGGCCTCAAACTCGAATCCGTACGCGAACCCGTACCCAACCTAGTCTTCGACAACATCACCAAACCCACCGAAAACTAAGCACAAAATCAGCAGGTCCAGAAAGCAAAGCTGAAGGACCTGCTGATTTTGTGCTCAAGTGCCAAATGTTTAGTGAATGCACGAGGTACCGGCGAACCAAGCGCCAAAGGCGCGACCAGATATTAGCCTAGGCCGAAGGCCTAGGTAGGTCCGCCTCGTAAAACCCAAGGGCCAAAGGCCCGCTCTATCCTGCCTGCCACAAATCTGCCATCGCACGAAGTGCGACCACGCGTAGCGTCGAGAACGGTACGAAGTACTCAGAACTTCACGTCCGTAACCTTGCCATCCTCAAACACCACCTGCATCCCGCGATAACTCCACTGGGCCTTCGAACCAAAGCTCACCTTTTTATCCGGAGCGCCCACTGCCTTCAACACATCCGCCTCGGTCATACCCGGTGCAATGGATGCATCCTGCGTCGCAACAGGCCCCGGCGCAGCTACGGCAGCCGGTGCCTGTGAAGCAGAAGCCGCACCACGACGTCCCATTAGCTTGGCAGAGTTTTCCTTCGTCCAGTGCTCGATACTCGAAGCCATATTGCTCGCAGCCAACCTCCACGAGAGAGACGACTCCGACTGCATCGGAATCTCCGAATTCCCCACCAGCAGCGTCACATGCAGTTCATTGATCGTCTGAACAGTCGGAACGGTCGTTTTCGTTGTGGACTTTCCATCGTCGCTCTTATTCGAATAGGTGTTCACTGCAGACGTCTCTTTACGGACGTTGCGAGAATCCACGCGAGCCACGACATCGGCATCGGCTGCAGAATCGACGACTGTCAAACTCTGCGACTTACCGAGTAACGCCTTCCGCAAATCCAACGCGGAATCACTCGCTCCATTCGCAGCAAAATCACCGCTACCCGCCTGCACATAAACGCGAATCAAAGTCTGCGACCACGCAACCGGAGCAATCAAACCAATAGCGAACAACAAGGCGAAAGAAAGCCGACGAAAGCTCATAGATCTCGTTTCCTTCAAAGCGATTTCAGAAAAGGGGATGCAAAACAAAATGCAGACCCATCCTACTCGACTTCAAAGAACTGAAATCCCCAACAAACCAAAATCCTGTCAAGCCCCTCATCCGCACAACCCCAACAAACCAAAAGAAATAGAGTTGGCATGGTATTTCCTCGAACTCTCTAAAATAGAAATAGGCAATCAAGCCCGTCGTGTGACCAACTCGGGAGCGCTGCCAGTAACTCCTTTAGAAAGACGATTTTGCCCCTAACCCCAATGGGCAGACGATTTTACGGCCACCAGCGCCGTAAACCCAATCAATAGACGATTTTAGGAAAACAGGGGGAGGGGGGTACCTCCCGATGCAAACCGAAAAAGTTCGCATCTCGTTCAGCGCACGATATGCTGAAAACCGGAAGAACCAGTAGCTCAGCTGGATAGAGCATCTGCCTTCTAAGCAGAGGGTCGCAGGTTCGAGTCCTGCCTGGTTCACCACAGATTGCGTACAAGGAAGGGATCGCCAGAAGCGATCCCTTTTCCTTTACCTCTGCGGCTGTGGCTGAGGCTGATTTGTCGGTGGAGTTGTGGGTGCGGGCGGCGGTCCAGAGGTGGTCGGAACCGGAGGCTCCGGACTGGAATTCGGGTCGACGGGATCGGTTCCCGGCTTTGCTGTGGACGGCACATCCGGCGTCTGCATACTGCTGTCGCTGCGCGGAGTGCTATTCGGTGTTGTTGTTCCGGAACTATTGGTGCTGTTGGGTGTGGCCGTTCCAGAACTCTTTCCGGTCTGCTTCGGTTGCGGAGCCGTCGTCGAACTGCCCGTACCAGACGCGGTCGATCCAGCGTTGGTGGAGCCCGAAGTACTCGAGCCGGAACTCTGCGCATGCATGGCAACGGGCGCCATCAGCGCCACCGCCATAAGGGGAAGTGCAAGTCTGCCAGAGAAGCTCATCGTGATGCCCTCCTGTCCAGACGGGTAAGAGGCCATCCGGCGCGCAGGAGATGCCGCGTGGCGTTATTCGGCGACTGTGTAAGGCGCAGTCTCTGAGCTGGCCACAATCGGTTTCCCCGTAACGTGTCGCAGAACCGCCAGTGCAATCACCACAAACTCCAGCGTGGTGATGCCAGCAGCGCCAAAGTGCTGCCACAGCACCGGCGAGAAGGCCGACGCGATGGAACCACCGATGAAGTACGCGGTCATGTAGATGGTGTTCAGCCGCGCTCTTGCCTCGGGTCGCAGGGCGAAGTTGCGGGCCTGATTGCCAATCTGCATGCCCTGCATGCCAACATCCATCCAGATGACGGCAAAGCCCAGCGACAGCAGGTAGAGGATCACATGCAGATGTCCCGCAGCCTGCGCACGGACGGCGTAACGCTCCACCAGGTACATGCTCAGGTAGGCCGCAGCCATCAGCGCCACGCCAATGGACAGCACATGCCGCGGCCCCTTGCGGTCCGCCATCCGGCCCCACACGGTAGCCCCCAACGCCCCTGCTGTAGCCACCAACCCAAAGCTCCCGGTCACAGCCGCGCCCAATCCATGCGATTCCATGACGAACGCAAACGTGTTCCAGAAGGCCGAAAATGCGCCAAAGCAAAGCGCGCCCATCCAGCAACTCTCACGGAGCAACGGCTCCTCACGCAGCAGCTCCCATAGCGACCGCATCGCCTGCGGATAGGTCAAGGTGCTCTTCGGTGGCAGCTCCGGCATCATGCGGCCAACCAGCGGTACCAGCGCCGCCGACACCAGCGCAGCCACGGCAAACACCACGCGCCAGCTTGCCACACGGTGTGTCAGGTGCGCCGCGCCCTCAGACAGCCAACCAGCAAAGGTACGACCCAGCAGAACACCACTCAGCAAGCCGGTCATCACCGCGCCAATCGCCTTGCCACGCTCCTCAGGAGCGGCGAGATCCGGCGCAATCGGTAGAACCAGATGCGTCACGCAGGCCATGAAGCCTGATGTGGCGCTCAACAGCAGTAGCAACGGCAATGACGGCGCGCAGGCCTGCAACAGCAGAGCCACCGCAACCAGGCCGAACATGCGCTGGATCATCCCGCGACGCTCGCGGATGTCGCCCAGCGGCGTCACCGTGAGCATGCCAATGGCATACCCCACCTGCGTAGCCACGCCCACCTGCCCCGCCGCCGCAGCATCGGCACCAAACGTAGCGCCCATTTCAGGCAACAGAGGTTGGCAGAGGTAGATAGTTGACACACCCACGCCGCAGCAGAGGCCGAGGAAGCCAAGGTGCGCTTTGGGGTGGGTGGAGGGAGCGTCGTGCTGCATCCCTCCAGTTTACTGGAGTTTTAGAGGTTTCTGGCGATTTGACTACTGCAGGGCCCGGCGAATGCTCTGTCCGGAAGCCTCAAGAGCTGCTTCAGCGGCTGCGCGAGCGATGCCGCGCTTCTGCATCACGATGGCCACGCGCACACTTCCCGCCTGCTGCAGCAACGTCGCCGCCTGCTCCTGAGGAATGCCGGTCGCTGCGGAGATGATGCGTTCTGCGCGATCCACCAGCTTGATGTTGGTGGTCTGCACATTCGTCATCAGGTTGCCGTAGACGTAGCCCAGCTTGATCATCAGGCCGGTAGAGAGCATGTTCAGCACCAGCTTGGTCGCTGTGCCCGCCTTCATACGTGTGGAACCAGTCACCACTTCTGCCCCGGTCGCGGGCGAGATGGCGATGTCCGCCGCCTGCTCAACAGGCGATCCCGGCACGCATGACAGACCAATCGTCAGGCAGCCATGATTACGCGCCGTCTCCATGGCACCCAACACATACGGAGTACGACCACTCGCAGCAATGCCCACCAACACATCCAGCCCTGGAGACTGGTTGAACCCGTTCAGCAGCAGGTCGGCACTACCCTGCTCGCGGCTGTCTTCAGCACCCTCCTGGCTAACGCGCAGTGCAGGCTCACCACCTGCAATGATCCCCACCACCATGTCACGCGGCACACCATACGTCGGAGGACACTCGCTGGCATCCAGCACTCCCAACCGCCCACTGGTGCCGGCCCCCATATAAAAAAGACGGCCGCCTTCGGAAACACGCTTGTAGATCGCGTCGACTGCTTTTGCAATCTGCGGCAACACTTCGTTGACGCGTTGAATCACAGTCGCGTCTTCGTGATTCATGATGGCAAGCATCTCTTCGGTTGAGACGATGTCGATGTTTTCCGACGCGGGATTGCGCGATTCGGTAAGTAGGTTACCTAACTTCATCTCTCTGCCTCTGGATTAACGCGGTTGAGGTGTTCGCTCTTCGCTGGGGCGGTAGCTTTCCTTCTGTTTCTTACCTGTGGGATCAAGCTCTTCATCATCCGCATCAGGCCGCTGGTCGCTGTTCTGGACGGTGCGTTTGGGAGCAGCGAACGGCTGCTTGATTCCCTGTTCGGCCGCTGCACGCACATCCGCCTGCGCTCCAGGCGTATTCATCGCTGCCTTGTATTCGGCAACAGCCTTCGAGCGATCAGGGTTCTGCTGGGTGTCATATAAGCGCCCCAGATAGACGTGTGACCACGCGACCATGCGGGGGTCTTTGCCAGTCGTCGTAATCTTCTGGAAGCGGTCGAACGCTTCCTGCGGTTCGCCACCAAGCAGCTTCAGGCGCGCCATCATGTACTGCGCTTCTGTATCGGAAGGATTGACCGCAAGCTGTTTCTCCGCAATCTCCTCCGCGCCCAACTTGTCACCCTTCTGTAGCTTCAGCTCGGCCTGATCCATCACGGAGAGTGTGCGCTTCGGAGCACGTGCGCGTGTCACACCTGCGCCTGCAACAAGGTTGTTACTGTCCGGCGCGAAGAACGGAATCTTCTTCGCTGCATCCACTTCATGCGGCACATCCATGCCGTAGACCATCTCAGCGATACTGTCCTTCAGCGTGATGCCGTCTTTGTCTTCCTTCATCAACGAGTCATAGAACGAGCCTGTAAGAACCCACCCCGACTCCATATCAAGTACGACTTGCTTACGACGCACGGCTTCGGCTCGACGGTCGTAGTCGATCAATGCCTGGTTGTAATCACCAATATCAACGCGTGCTTTTACCGTTCCCGGCTTGCGAGGCTTATCGAAGCCCACGTCCATCGTGCGTGCTTCGATCGCCTTCACAAGACACTCGGTAGTGAATGCAACGATGTCGTTCTTGTAATTGAAGTCGATGGGCGCATCCTGAATGACCTTCAAGATAGGCAGCAGACGATTGGTGGCCTGCGCACGCGCATAGATAAGCGGATCAACCTGGTAGAGCAGATAGATATGCTTCACCTGTTCCATCTGCAATCCACCCGCATGCGATCCGATAGTTAGACGTGAACCATACGACGACTTGGTAGCCGTGTTCTGGTCGATAGGCGTCGGCGACGTCACGATGAAATAGTCAGAGCCATACACACGGGCATTGACCGCCTGTGGACTGAGCATGGGCTCTAGCAAAACGAGAAACCGACGCCCGTCATAGATGCTGACCGGCTGGTGAAGATAGGAATTCGTCTCCAGCAGAAGACGCGTCATGCTGTCATGCACCTGCGCTGTTGCTGCCTCGTACTCCGCATGATGACGCACGAAGATGAGGTGCAAGTCCGCCTTTTGCGCAAAGTCCTTAAGCAGAGGCAACACGCCGACGACCTGTCCCGCGTCCGGCGAGAGATCGCCTTCGCTTACTGACAATGTGAGATCCGGTGGAGGCGACAGGAACAACGTCAGCGACACGTATTGCGCCAGGTTCTGCGCGCCGCCCTGCGAATGGCTTCCGATGTATTTGCAGAGCGCAATCTGACTCTCGCGAACATCAACCGAACGATCCAGCGCAGCACTCACTTCAGCACGAACCGCCGCCCGTACCGGCAAGGAGCTTTCAAGTCCGTTGTCATAGCCACAGGAGTTCAGCGCAGCCGCCATGGTGAACATGGTTTCGCTGGTTTCCAATGAAACAGCGGAGCCAGCCTGCTCCACACCGCGGCGCGGGATCACTGTGGAAGACGGCTGCTCTTCCACCTGTTCACCGGTGGAAGAGGAAGACGAGGAAGATCGCTGCGCATGCGCGGGCAACAGCACCAGGAGTGCTGCGAGAGAAAGGACGGAACGGGAAAAAAGTCGCACGGATGTTCGACGGACCTCAGCGAAAGGTGTACCAGAGGCTGAGTCTAGGCTGCTGGCGAGGGGTGGTCAAACCTGCGCAGTGGTTAGCCACGCACCACAACGTCGCCAAAGGTGAGCAGAACGCTGCCCCGAACCGGATGGTCAAAGACACGCGCAGGCTGGAAAATGCCGGTGAGCATACGCTGGCGCAACGACTCTAAAGCATGTGAATCCAACGCGCCGGAAAGCACCTGGTAGTCATACACACGACCCGTGGAATCGACCATTGCCTTCACGATAAGCGGCGCTTCATTCACGCTGGCCAAAGGATTCTCTCCCGCAGGAGAATAGAGATAGCGTGGCGCGGAGAAACCGGCCAGAGGTTCGTCGTTCGCTTCCACTGCCTGCTGCGGGGCGCTCAGCATCAGGGCGCCACCCGTAATAGCCACTAGCGCCACAGTTGCAACACCAGCCTGAACGGCCATGGGACGCAGCGTGTTCTCCACGAACAACTCCACCCGCTCCTTCATGCGATGAAGCCAGTTGTGCTGCGCGCGTACTCGCTCCTTAGAAAGTGCAACGCGGATACGCAACGAAAGATCGCGCGGCGGCTGAGCCGGAGCAAGCGTGCGCAACGCGTTATCCGTTAGCGAACGCTCAAAACCAAGTTCCTCCTGCTGTGTTTCGTCTTCATGCAGACGATCCAACAGGTGCTCCAGATCTTTGGACGAAAAACTCATCGTGCCTCCTTGGATGTCGCAGAGGAGGCTTTCGCTGCGGCCTGCGGCATCTTTTTGGGCGCGACTTGTGCAAATTCGGGAAGACGTGCGCCCAGGCTGGTTCGCAGAGCTGCGCGACCACGCATCAGTCTGCTCTTCACCGTCCCGATATGGATATTCAAAATCTCTGCAATCTCGTCGTAGGCCATGCCTTCGATCTCACGCAGAATAACGACCGTACGAAAACTCTCCGGCACTTCGCGCAACGCACCTTCCACCACCGTCCGAAGCTGCGATTGACGCGCGCTTTCAAACGGCGATTCACGATGGTCCGCAAGTGTGTCGCGAAGCGAGAAATTCAGTTCGCCATCTTCTTCGCTGCTATCGCTGTCAATGGTGACTTCCGGCTTCTTGTGCCGCACCCACCAACGACGGCTGTTCGACGCCTCATGCATGGCGATGCGATAGATCCACGTGCGCAGACTGCTGTCGCCATGGAAGCTTCCAATAGAACGGAAGATTTTGATGAACACGTCTTGCGTGACATCCGCAGCATCTGCCGGGTCTGCCAGCGAACGCAACAACAGCGAATATAAGGGGCCGCTGAACTGTGAAATGAGCTGACGGAAGGCGTCCTCAGAACCCGCCTGCAAAGCGGCCACCAGAGCCACTTCTTCCACAGGCAGTTCCGGACGCGCGGCAGTTATGCCACCCGCCTTGGAAAATCCACCGATCGTGCCGGTAACCGGATCCATCACCGCTGCCCCGTTCATCTGTACTGCTCCTTTTAAGGTACGGCTCTAATGCATTTCCTTGCAATGGCCTAATCCCGGGTGGAGAAAAACGGCTCATCCGCCGGCGGATGAAAGAGTGCTCTCGCTCACTCTGCAGGTATAGACACCGGGGGCGGTTGGCTTTGTTCCCACTCGCTACGGTTTTTGCGGAAGATTTTCTCCAGCCGAGGGAATAATTTTCATCAGAAATCACAGCAACCTACCGGACATAGGTCGTGTCTATCCGAACAACCAAGCGACACGGCAGCAAGAACGCCGTGCAGGAGGAAGTTCGATGAACACCAGCTTGAAAGTCGGTCTTGCAGCAGCACTGATTGGTACTGCATTTGCACCATCATTGGCCGGAGCCCAGGTCTATGTCCGCGTAGGACCGCCACGTCCGATCTATGAACGTCGTCCCCCACCGCCGCGCCCCGGCTGGGCCTGGCAGGCTGGCTACCACCGCTGGGACGGTCGTCGCTACGTGTGGGTACCTGGCGCCTATGTTGCTCCGCCACGTCCGGGCGGAGTGTGGATCGCAGGCTCTTGGGTACACGGCCCCCGCGGCTACTACTATCGCAACGGCTACTGGCGCTAAAAGCGAAATGGGCCGGTTGACGATCGCAACCGGCCCATTGGCTTCAACACGAAACTCGAACCCTATGCGGGTTTACGTAATCCACTAAACCGGGTATTCTGAGAGAACAGTGGGCCTGTGGCGCAGCTGGGAGCGCGCTTCCATGGCATGGAAGAGGTCATCGGTTCGATCCCGATCAGGTCCACCAAAATCCCCTGCCCAACGATAGCTTGGCGATACTCCCCTCCATCTAGTGGGATCGTGGTTATGCGGCAAGTTTCACTGACTATCGACCAAGCCCGAGAGTCAGTCGCATCTGCCTCTGATAAGCTAGCTCCCCTGAAATTCAATAAGGTCCTGTTCGTTGCTATTAGCGAATCCGTTTGCGAATGCTGGCAAGCGACCCAGAGTTTAAGGGCCACAAGACTTCACGACGACTAGATCGTGCATGGCGTTAGATGAGATATACCGACGCCCTACTGTGAGGGAGTTATACTCTGAGGCAAGATGCTTTTAAGGAGCATCAGTAACATTAAGCGATATGTGTGGAAATGGGGCAGCAGCACTTGGAACCTTCTGGCCGTCGTGATCGAATTTCTTTCTTCATTCGTCAGCGAAGGTCGTTATTACGACCCCTCCTGTTCACGGCATTAGCTGTATCGGTTTGGCCTCAACTACAGGCTCAGGATTGCAGCAGCTCGTTTTTGGGTTCCGCGACACCGTGTCAAACACAGACAACTCAAGACTCTCAGCAGCCCCTATCCAACCCTCAGCAATCTACTCAAACCTCCCCCCGCACTGTGTCCCGTCCAAGTGACAACACACAGGTGTATATAGATTCGGCCGGAATGAGTACACAGCGGGACACAGCGTCCGATGAGCGCAACCGAGTGCGCTTCCCGCCGGATCCGACCACAGACCTCCAGAAGCTGGCCCGATCCTCAACTGGACAAGCTCTACCGGTGTTTGGTCGAGATTTATTTCAGGAACCGCCGTCAACATTTGCGCCTGCTGACCAGATTCCCGTAGCGGCAGACTACGTCATCGGACCGGGCGATGATGTCTTGGTTCGAATCTCCGGGGCTGAACAAATCAGCAGTAATAGCCAACTTACCGTAGATGCATCCGGAAAAATCTACGTCCCCCGGGTGGGAGCGATCCAAGTAGCGGGGCTCCGGGCTAACGAATTACAGACTCAAATCGCGCGAGAGATTGATCACTATTTCCGTAATTATCAACTCTCTGTAAGTCTCGGACGACTTCGTTCGATACAGATCTATGTGGTGGGCGAGGCACGCCGACCCGGTGCATATACCATTAGCGGCTTGTCAACTGTGTTGAATGCTCTGTTTGCTTCGGGCGGCCCCAACGTGCAGGGGTCCATGCGGCGCATTCAGGTCCGCCGCGGCGATAAGACGATCACGACACTGGATCTATACGATCTCATCCTTTCGGGAGACAAGAGCCACGACATACGCCTTGAAACCGGTGACACGCTTTTCATTCCCGCAGTGGGTCCGCAGGTAGCGTTAGCTGGTAGCGTGAGGCACCCAGCCGTCTACGAACTCAAGGAAGATATTGCCGGACAAGGAGCTAATACGCTTGGCGATCTGCTAACGGTTGCGGGTGGGTTAGGTCCTACTGCCAACCCGGGACAAATCCGTTTGGAACGCATCGATGCGAACTTGCAACGGCATGCCGTGACCGTGGCATTGGACACCACTGGCAAAATGATGCCACTCCATGACGGGGACATTCTCTACGCCAATCACATTGCATCGGGATTTGAGAAAACTGTGACAATCCGTGGCAATCTGGCAAATCCTGGGCGCTTCGCATGGAAGCCGGGGATGAGGCTGAGTGACGTGCTCCCGGATCGCGAAGCGTTGCTTACAGGCGACTACTGGCGCGAACGCAACCGAATGGGGGTGCCCACTCCCCTATTTGAGCCGAATGAATTCAATTCACCTCCATCTCAGGGAGCATCCACCGATTCTGCAATGATGCGGGCTGGCATAGAGCGCTCGCCTAACGGTCAAGCAAATTCCGCCCGGAACGCTCTAACTTCAGTTCTTCCCCCCAGCGCTTTCGGGGAAGATCAGGAACAGGCTACGGTGGCAGCCAGCGGCGTGGTGTCACAATCTGCGACCCAGATGGATCGCAATGCCACAGCTGAGGCAGCCTCCAGCAAGACGAATTTGGGGACTTCTTTATTTGGACAACTTGGTCAGCCAAACCAGCAGCAGCAGCAACTAGATGGCAGTGTCCAACAGCCTCAACAGTTGCAGCAGCAGCAGCTTCTGTTAGGGCAGCAGCAACAACAACAGCAGAAGACACAGCAGCCCGTCACTGCTACGCTCACCACAAACATTATTCGAATACCTGCCCCTGAGATTGATTGGTCGTATGCGGTCGTGGAGAGACTAGATCCTGCGACGCTAAAAACAGTTTTGGTACCTTTCAATCTCGGACGGTTGGTACAAGACCATGATCCAACTCAAAATTTGGAACTGCAACCTGGTGATGTAATTACAATTTTGAACCAGCGGGATATCCTTGTGCCCCAGGCAGAGCAGACCAAATTTGTACGTTTGGAGGGAGAGTTCTCGGGAGCGGGTGTGTACAGCGTACAACCTGGAGAAACGCTAGATCAGTTAGTGAAGCGTGCCGGCGGTTTCACCTCAAGCGCTTATTTGTATGGATCGAGCTTTCAACGGGAAAGCACTCGTGTATTTCAGCAACAACGCCTAGATGAGTACATCACGCGGCTTTCCGCTGACATGGATCGGCAGACTGCAGTTCGGGGGGCTTCCACGTCAACTGGGGTCTCTGACCCTAATGCTTTAGTGCTGGAGCGCAACCTAGTTGCCCAACTTCGCGAACTACGCGCGACGGGGCGAATTGTTTTTGAATTCTCTCCAGACAGCGTAGGGGTTGATGCGTTACCGCATATTCCTTTGGAAAACGGCGATGTGTTCCGCGTGCCGACGCGCCCAAGCACAGTGAGTGTGATCGGCGCAGTGTACGGGCAGAACGTGTTTCTATATAACTCGCAACGACATCTATCTGACTATCTTTCTCTGGCTGGACGGCCGACTCGTATCGCCGATAAAGATCACGCGTTCATCGTTCGCGCAGATGGTTCTATCTATAGCCGGGAGAAAGCTAAAGGTGTGTGGTCGAATCACTTTGACTCAAGCTTTATTTACCCGGGTGACACCGTCGTGATTCCAGAAAAACCGATCTCTCCCAGTGTGACCAAACGTTTGCTTGACTACGCTCAGATACTGAGTTCGTTCGGACTTGCAGTCGCCGCGATCAATGTCATTAAATAGTTCTGATGTATCGCATGGAGGAGATAGAGCTAACTATTTCTCAAGCTAGGCTTATCAATAGTTAGCTCTATGCTCAGCTCTTTCTGATTTCAAAGCTTTGTCGCATGCACGAGCAGGATCAATCTCTCAACATATGCAGCCCGCACAATGACAACACCACCGCTTTCTTGCAACGGTATCCTTGCGGTTGTTGTGGTCTACAAGACACAGCCCGCGGATTGTCTGAGCATGATCACTCTAATGGCCTCGATAGCGAACCTGCCCGCAGGCTCTCCGCCGGTCTCAGTGATAGTCGCTGACAACACTCCAAATGGCCAGCAAATCAAACAGCTGCCAAACTTGGTCCGATACACAGCATACGAAGGTAATCCCGGTTTGGCGCGCCCTTACAACGATGCGTTGCTACAGGCAGAGTTGGGCGGCTTCGGATGGTTGCTCACATTGGATCAGGACACATCGCTTCCAGGCACGTTTCTGAGAGACATGTTAGGAGCCGCCAGAACGTATCAGGGCGACTCAACCGTCGCCGCGATTGTCCCCCGCATCGTCGACGGTCAGCGCGTTATCTCTCCGTTTCGTTATGTCGGTGGATTCCTCCCAATTGTGTATTCCACGAACAAGTCGGGCCTTGTCGGGCCTCATGCATCGGCGCTGAATTCCGCGTCGCTCCTTCGCGTGAGCGCTCTCCGTGAACTGGGCGGATATGATGAAAGTTTTCCGCTACATAACAGCGATACCCGGCTCTATCAACAACTGAACGAAGCGGGGAAACGGATTGCAGTAGCGGCTCATGTCGTGGTGCCGCATGAGCTTTCCATCCTGGACCGTGAAAACAGAATGTCGCCGGAACGCTATCGACGGATGCTCGAAGATGAATGCGAGTTCTGGGATAGCCACATGGGAATGCTCGGCCGAATGGAGCGACTAGTACGCCTAGTCGGACGCTATTGCAAAGGAATCCTCTCTGGCGAACAGGTCATGTTTCAGCGTGTGACTTTGGAGGAATTACGTCGACGCCTACTGACCCGCAGGACCAATCGCATTCGCCGTCACCTTTCGAACCTAGCGCAGATAGGTCAGTCACTGTTACCCCCTAAGCAATGACCAGCGAACAATGCCAATAGATCGCTTACCTCACCTTGAGTACAGCGCACTGTAAACAGCAGCTGTCTGAGTTGCAGCACGCTCCCACGTGAACTTCGCTGCCTGTTCCGGCCCTTTCTCCCTGAGCCCCGCCGCTAGCACAGGATCTCCCATCACGGCCTCGATGGCTTTCGTGATCGCTCGCGTGTCCTTCGGATCAATTAACAACGCAGCATCTCCTGCAACTTCTGGCAAGGAAGATACATCACTCGTAATCGTTGGCACCCCACACGCTAAAGCCTCGAGCACAGGCAAGCCAAAACCTTCATAAAGTGATGGATACACAAATAGGTCGGATCCGGCGATTAGAACTGGCTTCTCCTCTTCTGCGACATACCCCGTAAATATCACCCGATCTTCCAGGCCAAAAGCATGAACGAGGTCAGTGAGGTGTTCCTGCTTCCAACCCATCATGCCGGCAATTACCAGTGATGTTGTTGGCAATGCGGAAGCTAGACTCGCGAAGGCTTCAACGAGCCTTTCGAGGTTCTTACGAGGCTCAACTGTTCCAACGTATAAAATGTAGCGCTCTGGCAGCCCATACTTGACGCATAAAGGTTCAATTTGTGTTCTATCAATCAGGGGATGAAAAGCCGGACTTTTACCGTGATAAACAACTGTCGAAAGCCCCCGAGGAGGCCCTAAATGGGAGACAAAATCTTCTTGCGCAGAACGCGACACAAAAATGAGGCCATCGCTCCATTTTTGTGCTCGGCGAATGAAAAATCTGTAGTACCTCAATTTGATGCCAATATGTACCTCTGGCATAGATAACGAAGTCATGTCGTGGATTGTGACCGCAGACTTAGCACCGAACCGAAAAATCGGGAATGAGTAATGCAGAGAATGCACTACGTCAACCCGGTATTTACGGATCAAAAAAGGCAGTACAGTTTGTTCGAAGATAATACGTAAAGGAACTTTTCGCAGAAAGCGAGAGGGCATCCTCAACACGGTTACAGCAGCGGGATAATAAGCGAGATCGGGATCGTCATCTTGCACAACCAGATATAGTTGCACCAGGTTGCTCGCAACGAGGCCGTCAATCAGCTCTTTGCCATAAACGCCGACTCCTGCCTTCCTCTTCGTAAGACCTGTCGCATCGATCAAAACTCTCATAGAGCCAAGCCATTCTGCCTTCGTCCCTCCATAGGTATGGCCGAAGGCAGAAATAGAGAGGTATTTAGGCGTGTTTCACTTGGACACTCCACGCAGATCAAATCAGCTTCTGCTCCTCACCGTCGGCCTTGTCTGCGTCGGTCTTGTTGTAGACATGCTTATTTTCAACGACACCCTTCTTAAAGACCTTGCGTAATCCCTGTCGCAACGCGATGTCGCCTTGCAAAAGAAGATCGCGGACAGGCTGCTCTGGACGACCGCGAAACGAAGTCACATGGAAGTACTCGTGATTCTCGAGCGGCTGATCCGAAAAATAGTAATTTGAAACGCAGCAACGAGACCGATCCACAGTTACCTCGCTGACAGAATGCCAACTCTTCTCGTGCGTGGCCATAAGGGCTAGCCGATTGAAGTGGCTCGTGATCTCGCGAGGACTCCCTTTGGGACCGTCGTCCCACAACTCCAGGTTGCCGCCTTGCTCATGACTCCAATCGGGGGTCACGTAATAGAGGAGGTTTAGAACTCGATAGCGCTCACGATCCTTATCGTGGGAATTATCTAAGTGAGGATTGAGAAAGTTACCATGCGCCATAAGGCTGATGCCACCCGCGTACAGGCGGTCATCAGGAACCATACCCTGAATACCGGTTATCTCTGTAACGATTTGTACGATGCGAGGATCCTGAAAGGCATAGATAATCTCTTCCAGCACAGGAGCATAGCGGTCCATCTGAGCAGCGACGTATTTGTTTTCGCGCATGCTCTTCTTCAACGTCATAGTGCTCTTGTCAGGAAATGCCTGAACAATTTCCAATGCCAATTCTGTCGGCAACAGATTATCGATGTAGCAGCTCTGGACAACATGCTTTGGGAAGTCTTCACGTAAACGTGGAAATTCTTCCTGGAGCCGGGCAAGAATAAGGGAAGCGTACTCTTCGCGATTCAACATGGGCTTCTGAAGGATCCTTGAAACTTCCTTCATTGAACACCTGTGGACTCTGACAGTCAATCACCGCAGGTTCCATCAGACGCTGCAAGCACAGCGTCAGCCTCACGTACACACTTCCTCGTTGTTCTTCAGCAAGTACTGATGCTTTCAGGAAGTGCCAAGGTGAGAGAAGTATCTCTGGCCTGTCGCGTAGGGCTTTTCATAGCCGTAAAGGCTTCGCCTCAGACGATGGTAGATTAGGGTAATAAGCGGATGAGGAATGAAGTCGGGGTTGCAGCGGACGACAAAATAATGGGAGAGCGAAGCATAATCGAGGATCCTGAGGTTGCCTCAAAGACACCGACACTTGATCTTTTTTTGCTTCTTGCAGCCCGGAAGCGCTTAATCGCCGTAGTCACTGCGGGCGCGATGGCCATCGCTGTTGTATTTACGCTTTTCATGAAGCCAATTTATACAGCTAGCGCCACAATCTTGCCCCCCCAAACGCCCCAATCCTCGCTTTCGTCGATGTTGGGTCAGCTTGGATCTCTATCGGGGTTGGGCGGTTCTGGTGGCCTCTTGAAGAACCCTGCAGACATGTATATTGGCATCCTTCAGGGGCGGACTGTCAGCGATCGGGTCATCGATCATTTCCACCTGCAACAGCGGTGGAAGCTGAAAAATATGACACCAACTCGTCTGACACTGGCTGAAACAGCGCAGTTTGAGTCGTCAAAAGACGGCATGATCAGGCTTTCGTTCAAAGACCATGATCCGCAGTTTGCGAGCGACGTGACGAATTTTTATGTGGACGCGCTTTACGATGTCAATTCCTCTCTTGCGATCACGGAGGCGGCTCAACGGCGACTTTTTTTCGAAAAACAACTGGATGAGGAAAAAGCAGCGCTGAGTGCAGCCGAAGAGGATCTGAAAAAGACTCAGCAAAAGACCGGCATCCTCACCATCGCTGGACAGACGGAACTTGCGGTGCGTAATGTTGCGCAGATTCGCGCAGAGATCTCCGCTCACGAGGTTGAGTTGCAGGGCCTTCGCACCTATGCCGCAGAGAACAACCCGGACGTCACGCGCATTGCTCACGAATTGCAGACTCTACGAACGCAGCTAGCGGCACAGGAAGAAAATCAGAAGAATACTGCGATTGGGGACACCGAGATTTCGACCAGCCAAGTACCGGTGGGTGGTTTGGAGTACGCGAGAAAGTTCCGTGAGGTGAAGTATCACGAGACCCTCTTCGATCTGCTTTCACGCCAATACGAAGCTGCACGGATCGATGAAGCAAAATCTGCTCCCATCATTCAAGTAGTGGATCGAGCCGTCCCCCCCGATCAGAAGTCTGGACCTCACCGCACCTTGATTGTTGTGGGGATGGGGCTGGTTGGTTTTTTCCTTAGCTGTGCCTGGATTATGTTGCAGGGTGCTCTTTCCAGAGCAAAGCAACAACCAGTGCTGGCGGAAAAGCTGCAGTTGCTGCATAGTTTCTTTCCTTGGCTGCCGCTTTGACTCCTGGCTAGCCACGATGCGGAACCTCACCATCGTCGGATTCATCTACTGTCTTTGCAAGACAAATCCGGCTGGCATTCCGTTCTATTTGCAGCCCATTCCATCTGCTCTTCGCGGCTCTTTCTCGTCCTGTCGGCTGTATGAGGTTGGCCTCGATGAACCGATTGGGCCAGAGGTTATTACGCCCGTAGATCCAGAGACGCGTTAGTCATTAGGAATTGTAATTACCTCTTACTTGGGGCCTTTCCGAAAAAAGGCCAAGCTTGGCACGTGTTTGTGCAGCATCTTAAACAAATAACTGACACGTATAGTTACTCCCCCCTACAAGCCAGTAGCATTTCGGGGCGGTTGAGAGTAACCAGTGACGAACAAAAGAAGGCGAACATGACGTTGAGAGCGACGACAGAAGAACCACTTGTTTCAATCATTACGGTGGTATTTAACGCACGAGAAGAACTGAAAGCATTGATTCTCAGTGTGCTGCCACTCAAGACTGAAGAGGTCGAACTCATCGTCATCGACGGCGGATCCCAGGACGGCACTGTCGAATATCTCAACTCCGTTCATGAAATCGACTATTGGCATAGCGAACCTGACCGGGGAATATACGACGCCATGAATAAGGCTATCGCGCATGCCCAGGGGACGTATCTCCTCCACCTGAACGCCGGGGATCGCCTCTTAGAACTACCGTTGAACATATTGAGACAGGCGCGCACTAACCAGTTGGACATTCTGGCATTCCGCGTAGCTCTCGATAACGGTCGCAACTTTCAGCCTACTTATGGGTACGGATTGACGTTTTCCAATACGCTGCACCATCAAGGAACATTCTTTCGAAGGAGCGTGTTCCCTGGGTACGACGATCAATACCGTATTTTTGCCGATTTCGATGCGAATCAGCGAATGGCGATAAGAGGAGACAAGGCTAGAATCTACAACAATGTCGTCGCTTATCACGCAACGGACGGAGTCTCAAACCAGAACACAGTTAAGGCGAAGGAAGAGTTCTTAAAGGTGATTGAAAGAAATCATGGTCGTAAGGCGCGCCTCATAGCCAAATGCTTTGGTAAATGGCGCGGCTTACGGGCGCGCCTTGGTATCTGACTCTCCGGATGGACCACTCAGATCACTATCTATTAAGTTCCGGGAAATCTATGAAGCACAGGTGCCATGTTGACAGAAGAGGCTCTGAATCCGGATGCCTATATGTCCAACTGAAACCACCGAGTGACGACTCAATAACGAAACCTTCCGCCGCCTGCTCCTCGCTTAAAACTGCATGACTTTCTGAATCTGCGACGCAATCACGGTGTTAGATATAAGAAGGCCGCTCCCCAGAATCACTCCAACAGATTCGACTGTCCGCACAGAATAGATCGAGAAGTTCACTGTCGTATCGATACGGTGCGGCTCGAAACATCCAATCCCAGAATTGGTTCGAGCATCAGCGACCTTCTCCTTGACATCACGTAAAATGAAGGTTGTTGGCTTGTGTCGTTTGGGTCGCACAAGCACCGCTTTCTATGAGCCTTCCTTCTTACAGCTGCCAAACGCCTGTCGCCTTTTTTGTCTTCAATCGTCCAGAACTGACACGTAAAGTATTCGACCGTATTCGGGAGATGCGGCCGAAAAGACTACTTGTAATCGCAGACGGACCGCGTGGCACGAAGCTCGGAGAAGCTCAATCGTGTAAACAGGTTAGAGAAATTGCGACGACGGTCGACTGGCCCTGCATTGTCGAGACCAACTTCGCGCCCGAAAATATGGGCTGTCGTGGACGTTTGACGAGCGGGTTGAAGTGGGTGTTCGAGCAAACCGAAGAGGCAATCATTCTCGAAGACGACGTCTTACCTGACCCGACCTTCTTCCGGTTCTGCGACGAAATGCTGGAGCATTACCGTGATGATCCACGCGTCTCCATGATCACAGGGTTCAACATAGTGCAGGACCGCACCGCGACACCAGACAGCTATTACTTCTCTGGACTAACGCATATCTGGGGCTGGGCGACATGGAGACGTGCTTGGAAGACCTACGACGAGCAAATCACCAGTTGGCCTGCAGTAAAGGCATCCGGGCTAATGGCTGAGATGTTTCCCCAGGCCGACCATCGTGAACACTGGACCCGCATTTTTGATGAGATGTACAACGGAACGGGTCCAAACACATGGGACTTGCAATGGGTGTATACGAATTTGATTCATAACGCCCTATCTATAGCTCCAGGCGTGAACCTTGTTGACAACATTGGGTTCGGGCCGAATGCAACACACACCATCTTTGAAGCTGATGCGCCACGCCTCCCTGTCCATCCGTTGCAGTTTCCATTACGGCATCCGCCGGCGATGGTTCCATTGCGCCAGTTGGACCTGCTAGATCAAGATCGCAGCGGATGGGGCAAGCTGTCGCTTCTCATGCGAATACGCCGAAAGATTCTCAGGCAATGGTTCGCACGACGTGGCGCCAGCCGTTAACTCTGTTTCCCAATAGTCCGCAACACACTTTCGCGGCGATGCTGAACAGGAATTAAACGGCCACCGCAGATTCAGTTTTCTAAATGCGTCAGAAGCTAAGCAGCGCTCGATAAAGAAACCAATATTGGCGAAGGAGAAACTCCATGATCGAACGTGTTGGTCAGCGGCTTATTCGACCATGAATCCTGCGATGTTAGCTATTCCGCTCTTCGCGAAGCAGCCCCAACTCTGCATCAAGCATAGCGGCAATCACATCCTGCATATAGTACTTCGGACGCCACCCAAGCCCCACAGCTGCCTTGCTGACATTCACCTTGTTATGGGCGATGTCAGTGGGACGGATCAGTTCGGGATCAAGAGTCACAAACTCCTGCCAATCCCTATCGATCAGACGATAGGCCGTTGCTACGAATTCTGTCAGGGTGTGACTGCGGCCAGTGGCGATGAGGTAGTCGGCAGGGGCATCTTGAGCGAGCATCCGTGCAATAGCGTCCACATAATCCGGTGCCCATCCCCAATCGCGCTCAATATTGAGATTACCGAGAGACAGCCGCTCGTTTCCACCCAACGCTAGCGAGGCAACGGCATGGATGATTTTGCGTGTAACGAAGCGTCGCGGACGCAGGGGAGATTCATGGTTGGAGAGAATACCCGTACAGGCGTGCATCCCGTAGGCTTCCCGATAAGCACGAACGGTCCAAAATGCGGAAGCTTTAGCAACTGCATACGGGCTCCGCGGCCGCAGTGGTGACTCCTCATCAGCGACGTAATCGCCGGTATCGCCGAAACATTCGGTAGAGCCGGCGTTATAAAAGCGAATTTCCCGGGCGGAAAGACGAATCGCTTCCAAAAAGTTCAGGGTTCCCTGGGCGATGCTTTGCATCGTCTCGATGGGTTGTTCGTATGACAAGCCAACTGAACTTTGGCCAGCGAGGCTGAAGACTTCGTCCGGCTGGCACTGACGCAGGAGGCCAAGCGTACTTCCCAAGTCGCTAGTGTTTAGCGAGACGAGGCGCACATCCTTAAAAATATTCAAGGTATGCAGATTGCGGAATGAGTTCATCTCCGCGTCTCGTGAGCTTCCCCATACCTCGTACCCCTTTCTGAGCAGAAGCTGAGCAAGGTAGGCTCCGTCTTGTCCCGAAATACCACAGATCAGGGCGCGTCGGCTCACAGAGAGTATTCCTTGGGGTGCAAGTTGAAAAGTAGATCGGCGGAGACGACGCTAGAAATCTTGTTACGCGGGAACATCCTATTCTCTTTCGAAAGAGCTCATTCGTCTTGCCGATGGTACAGGATATCCGGATCCGTATCCAAATCCCTAACGAAGCTGCGACGGGGCACGGCCAGGCAAATCTAGGCGATCGCTATTCTTCGATAGAGTCTGAAAAACTGTCGTGCCGTTTCTTCAATTGAATAGTTCTCCAGTACCTTTGCACCACGAGCGGAGAGTTTTTCGCGCAGTTCGGGTGAAGCCAATATCTTCTCCATGGCATCAGCCAACTCCTCGGGCGAGTTCGGAGGGAAGAGCAGGGCTGCATCGCCAGTGACTTCAGATAGGACCGTCGCGTTGGAACTGATTACGGGCAAGCCAGCTCGGAATGCCTCCAGGATAGGGAGTCCAAGACCTTCGAAATGGCTGGGAAAAAGCAGCGCTGTCGCGAGATGGAATAGCACCTGTATCTGGCTCGATGTTGTGAAGCCCAGAAAACTAACCTTATCCGCAACTCCAAGCTCTTGGGCCAGTGCCTCCACCGTCTTTTGATACTCCGCGGGCTTGCCCGTGAACACTACATGTGGAGCCGGGCCTTTTCGAGTCTTCAGCAGAGCCAACGCACGGAGAATGACAGCATGGTTTTTGTGAGGCCAGCAGATGGCGGGATAAAGAAAGAATTGCTCTGGCAGTACCAAATCTTGGCGCACACCCTCAATATCTTCCGCTGAAGGCTGGCTATATGCCTCAAAGGCGGTTCCCCAGCGAATGACGACGACCTTATTTGGATCGAGACCGTATTGCGTGACGACGTCTTGTTTCGTCCACTCCGTTTGTACACAAACAAAACGGGCCCGTTCACAAAATGCTGGATATTGCGTCTCTCGGACGCGATAGTCCTGAGGTGAGAAGAACTTTGGATAATGGCGGTGTTGCAAGTCCCAAGGCTGGTAGATTGTCGGCAGGTCGGTCGTGTATCCGACCTGCGATGGGAAGTGAACCAAATCACAACCCAGCCGTTCTGCTGTGCCGTCAGAAGCGGGAATCCTCGCGCTGACTGGCCGCAACTTTGTATAAAGCCACTGCAGGAAGGAGATGTTGCGTAACGCAGCCTTCCATCGTGATTTGGCTGAAAGCGCCGGTTTCGGAATGCCCACCAGAGAACAGTTTCCAGATACGTACGGACGAAAGAAATCTAGGTGTGTGTCCCAAACAAGTAGAACGTATTCCTGTTCCTTTTGTTCGAGTTGGCTGAGGCCATGCAATAGTGCTAGAACTGCCGTACCTACACCCTGTCGCGGCTCTTCCACACGAAACTCAATGGCGACTTTCAACTTGCGTGATTGCAATACTTCGTCCTTGGGTGCCTTGTTCAAGCGTAACGTGCAGCCGGCCTAATTCAAACAATTAGACCTCTTTAGTAGAAATGGCCGTGACCGGAAAATCCACGGCGCACTTGCACGATCATTTCCCGCCGTCACAACGTGACGCTGCTATGGTGCACAAGAAGGCCTTCCTCAAAGCGCAGTTGGGATGTGGCACCAACTTGCTGCGAGTTTGATCAAGCATGTCGGCCGTCCGTCAATTATCTCGCTGATTGTAGATGAATGGTATCCAGAGGGAAAAGCCAACTGCTTCATCAGCTGAAGCGCTGAAGAAACGTCTATCCTGTAGAAATGCTAATGAGGCCTCGCACCTTCAGTCTCTGCCTGCGTATCGCGTGCTGGCTGATGGCCCTTTCATGTTCCGCGGCTCTAGCCCAGCTCCCTGACGCTCCTTCGCCTCTGAAGGCCCCCTATTTAAATACTTTCTCTCTCGCAGTCCCAACCGCGCCAATAAGCGTGGATCCCAAACCTATCGAGCAGCCCCAAACACCTCCTGTCTCGCTCGATGATGACCGAACTGGATCCACCCTCGTCCCCATGGATAGCTGGGTATACCCGGCACTGGAGAGGCTGGCCGCGATGGGGCTTATACCTTCGCAGCAGGTTGCTATTCGTCCTTGGACTCGGCAAGAGTGCAGGAGACAGGTACGAGAAGCGGAGGACTCTTTACATGGATTCGGCAACTTGGACAATCCAGTCGCAAAAGTTGTTACTACCGAAGCGGAATCGATGTTGCCGGACTTGGAGTACTACCTGCGTGAACCGGAACTGCAATCCAAGGTCGTACTGGAATCTATCTACGCCCGCTACGGCTCCATCATGGGCCCTGCCCTCACCGATAGTTTTCACATAGGCCAGACCTGGTGGAATGATTTTGGTCGACCCCTCGGACGCGGGGGAAGCCTGATTGCTGGCTACGCCCTGCGCGCAACCTCAGGTCGCTACTTCTTTTATAGTCGGCAGGAGTTACAGACCCATCCTGGACTCCCGGCTGTATCACAATCCCTTGCCGACTATTACAAGCAGATAGACAATGACACCTTCTCCGGCCCGGCTCCTCCGAACTTCAATCTTGCTTCCCCCCCAATTTCTGCGTACGTGCGCCAGCGACCGATTGATCTTTACGCGGGGATGGCCTTCGCAGGCTACAGTCTCTCTTTCGGCAAGCAGGAAATTTACTGGGGACCCAACACTATGGGGCCGCTCTCGTTTTCCAGCAACGCGGAACCGACCTATAACCTGCGTCTCACTTCAAATCGCCCACACGACTTGCCGTTCATCCCATCGCTCGGAACATACAGCGTGGATCTTGTCTTTGGAAAGCTTTCTGGGCATCGCTACCCGGCACGTCCCTACTTCAATGGACAAAAAATTAACTTCAACCTGGGTCGAAACCTCGAGATCAGCTTTACTCGTTGGTCTATTTTGTGGGGCGTTGGCCACCCCATGACGTTGCGTTCGCTCAAGGACAATTTCTTCAGCAGCAATTCCACCGGTAGTAACTTTGGGTATGGCGATCGTGAGGATCCGGGAGATCGAAAAAGCGCGTTTGACTTCCGTCTGCACGTGCCGGGCTTAAGCAACTTGGTGACTATTTACAGCGATTCCTACGCCGACGATGACCTGAATCCGCTGGATGCTCCGCGCCGAAACGTGTGGGCGCCTGGTATCTACGTTGCTCGCTTGCCCGGCATGTCTCACATGGATTTTCGCTTCGAGGTGACATCCACCGAAGAACTCTCGCAGGACGAGGGCAATCACCGCATCTACATCAACAACCAGTATCGTGATGGCAACACCAATAAAAGCTTCCTCCTCGGGAATGTTACTGGCAGAGATGCGCGCGCCTACGAGGGCCGCCTGGGGTATTGGGTTTCCGCTAGAACTCGCGTAGAGGGAGGATATCGCCAAGAAAAGATCAGCCCATTGCACCTGACCAATGGTGGCACGGTTTCTGATGGCTTTGTCCGGGCAAACTATGCGATCGGAAAGGACTGGAACGTCGAACTATTCTCACAGATCGAACGCTTTCTAATCCCCGTACTCGGACCTGAACGCCAAACTAATGGCAGTGTACGGCTACAAATTACTTGGGATCCGAACAAGGTGATCGGCCATCTCCGTTCTAGATAGAGGTTCGCGAGGGCAGTCCATAAAGAGCGAACGCAACAAAACACGATTGTTGAAACTATGCCTATCAATGTAGGAAATCTCGAAGGGGGACGTGTCGTTCCGCGAAAGCATTCTTTCATTACAATGAGCCTGCATGCTTGAGAACGATTCTTTGGAGAAGAACCTTCAACAACTTCCAAGAATGCAAGTAGCGAAGTTTCATCCGATGAGAAATACAGCAAAACTTCCTTCTATTTGCCCACGTAGTTAAAAACTGCACGAAACTTCGTGCTGAAGATCGGGGTCTGAGTTGTTGTGAAACAGCATTAAGAGTGGAGACGGCAATAGTGGCATCGCACACATCATCTTCTTGGAAGTCGCTCGATGCCCTTCTCAAGGAAGAGCAGGAAAAGAATCTGGCCTCACCACTATCAGAGGATCAAGCATTGGAAACGTTTGCCACTGCCATGGACAGTGAACACATCCGACCCCATCGGCTTCATTTGCAAGACGTTGCCGTGATTATCCCGACCTATAACGCCGGCGCCGACTTCGAGCTCTTGAGGGACTCCCTCATCGCGTCTGGTCTGGAAGCGCGTCAGGTTCTAGTTCTGGACTCCGAATCGAAAGATAAGACGCGTGAAATCGCCACTGCGGCAGGATTCCGAGTAGAGAGCATTTCCCCACGTAACTTCCGTCATGGAAAGAGCCGGCAATTCGCTACAAGCTTCGTCCCTCAGGCCAAGATTTTGGTCTTCATGACACAAGACGCCATGCTTGCCAATGTGGATGCCATTCGTAACCTTGTCAGCAGCTTCGATGATCCCGCAGTGGGTGCAGCCTTCGGGCGCCAGCTTCCCCGTGAGGTGGCAGGTGCGATCGAGCGCCACGGTCGCTTGTTCAACTACCCAGACGTATCCTATGTCCATGTGTACGAAGACCGTAAACGAGTTGGCTTTCGCGCAATATTCTTCTCGAATAGCTTCTCCGCGTACCGGCGAGATGCCTTTGACGCCGCTGGCGGATTCGACCCAGAAGTGATCATTGGTGAAGACTCAACGATGGCGGCCAAGATGCAGGCAAACGGATGGAAAACTGTCTATTGCAGCGAGGCAAAGGTCGTTCATTCGCACAACTTCAACTTCTCTCAGACAGTATCCCGCTACTTCGACACAGGGGTATATCACGCCCGTAAGCCTGAACTAATGGAGACATATGGTGGAGCAGGTGGTGAAGGCCGCAAATTTGTGATTTCGGAATTCAACTATCTGCGCAAACACGATCCGCTGGCCATACCGCGAGCGGCAATGCTCACCGTGGCTAAGTACTTAGGGTACAAACTGGGCCGGATGGAAGCTCATCTACCCTTGTCCCTCAAGCTCAAGCTGACAGGCCAACGCTCCTATTGGACTTAATTGGTCGCTCTTAGATAAGGCAACCTCTTACTCCTCAGAACGTACGTAGTCTCCGCTCTTGCCGCCTTTTTTGCTTAGCAGGACGACTTCTCGGATGCGGATTCCCTTATCCAGCGCCTTTGTCATGTCGTAGACGGTGAGTGCCGCGACGGCCGCAGCGGTCATCGCCTCCATCTCCACTCCGGTTCCGGCGACTGTTGCCGCGGTGGCACGAATGCGGACACCTCCACCTGTCTTCAACAATGCCGCGGGATGCACGATGGTCGCCTCAACGTCCACAAAGGACAGCGGTAGCGGGTGGCACATGGGAATCAGGTCTGCAGTCTTTTTGGCGGCGGTAATTCCCGCAAAGCGCGCTACTTCCAGAGGATTGCCTTTAGGGTTCTGTGGCAGCGCATCAAGGACATCCGCGTTCAACTCCACGAATGCTTCGGCTACCGCTTCACGGCGCGTTGGCTTCTTGTCGCTCACGTCCACCATGTGCGCTTCGCCAGCTTCGTTGTAGTGCGATAGCTTGCTCACAAGTCTTCTCCGCGGCTCAGCATTAATCCCACAATCAGCACACCCGCGTCCAGCGCCAGCCATTTCAACAGTTGCTTCTGTTCGAGGTGGATTAGGAAGTAGTGGCTCTCCACGATCAGCCCGGCTACCGCCAACGCGGGCAGAATCACAGCTGCACCAATTAATAGTTTGCCCAGGCGCGCGGTCTTGGTCATGTGTAAGAGCCTACCGCAGCAGCACCGTCACCGTGGTTCCGGCTGCAACGGAATCGACATCCGAAGGCACAACAATATAGCAATCAGCGCGAGCATTGGAAGCCAGATCACCAGATCCATGCCATTCCACCGGATTAACAGTCACGGCATGAAGAGAGGAAGAGAGCTTTGCGGGGACAAACCGCGTCAATCCAGAACGCACCTTCATTATGGATGCCAGCGTCCCCTGTACGAATCGCGGTTGTGGCAAGGACTCGCCACCCAAAGCCTGCAACATCGGCATGGCGAACAACAGCGCCGTTACCTGCGTGGACACCGGATTACCGGGCAAACCGAAGATCCACTGCTCTGCGTGTGTTTGGGTCGCAGGCAGACGCCCGAAGACAACTGGCTTGCCGGGCTGTATGAGAACGCCGGTGAAGAAGAACTCCGCGCCAAGCGAGAGAAGAACATCCTCTACCAGATCATATTTACCCGCGGACACCCCGCCACTCAGCAGCAACATGTCGGCGTCTCGCGCGACACTAATACGCTCAAGAAGCGATTCTCGAGTATCAGACGCAGGCGGCAACAGACGCGGCACACCGCCATGCTCCCGCACGATCGCCGCCAGCGCATGAGAGTTGCTGTTGCGTATCTGGTGCGACGCCGGAGTTTGGTCTACCGCCACCAGTTCATCCCCCGTCGCTAATACCGCAGCGACAGGCTGCACATAGACATCCAATCCCGCGGCTCCGACGGAGGCTGCAAGGGCAATTTCAGCGGCGGCTAGGCGGACGCCCGCATGCAGCAGAACATCGCCTGCGCGAGCTTCTTGCCCACGCGGAACCACGTTGTCACCAGCGCTCGGCAAGTGACGGTCAGAGATGCTCACCGTTGTAGCCGTAGCCTCCACATGCTCCAGCATCACAACGGCGTCCGCCCCATCCGGAACCGGAGCGCCTGTCATCACCTCGATCGTTTCTTCCTGAGCCAGAGAGGCACCGGTCCACACCTCACCCGCACGAACAGAACCAATAAGTTTTCGCACGCCGTGATCCACTGCACGCACGGCGTAGCCATCGCGAGTTGATCGTGGAAAGGGTGGTTGATCACGGTCAGCATAAACGGACTGCGCGAGAACGCGTCCGAGTGCCTGCTCCAGTGGCACTCGCTCCGTGCAGGTACGCGGGAACAGTGCGGCAATATGAGCGGCGACGAGATCGAGTGCTTCCTGGCAGGTGATCAACGCCATGTGAGTGTCCTCAGGATGCCAACAGTTCGCGTGCGGCGGCTCGACCATCGCGGATTAGATCCGGCAGTCCCACACCACGATATCCGTTACCCAGCAAATGCAGCGCACCCAGCATATTCACGCGCTCCTGCAATTCTGACATGCGCTCACCGTGCCCTACGCCGTACTGCGGCAACGAAGACGGCAACCGACGCGCGAATGCGATGGCAGAGTGTGGAAGCGGTCCCAGCACCTTCTCCATCTCGCAAGTCGCAGCCGCGATGATCGTTTCATCGCTTTCCTGCTGCAGCGCTTCTGCCTCTTCGCCACCAAAGAAAGCACGCAGACTCTTGCCGCCTTCCGGCACGCGATGGGTGTACTTCTGATCAGAAAACGTTGCAGCCAGCAACCTGCATGATTCGCCCTCCGGCGACAGGAATCCGAACCCTTTAGGAGTGACAGGTGCGGTCCCCGGAAGATAACCAAACCCAACAATGACTGCGGAACTCGTCGGCTGCACAATCAGTTCCACCATGCGCGCATCCGTCTTTGCAAGAAGCCGCGCCGCGTGATGAACCGGCAATGCCATCATCAGGTGATCAAACGGCTCACCGTCAATCGACCACCCATTCCTGGTGCGCTCAATTTGCTCTACTTCTGCATTCATGCGGATGGAAGCATCAGACAACGTCGCAGCCATGCGTTCCACCAGCGTTCCTGTTCCCGTCTTGAGCGAAGTAAAGACAGGTGAAGCAGGCCGATCCCCACGTTGTGCCTTCTTCGCAGCAAGTCCGCGGATCAACGATCCATACTCGCGCTCCATCTGCACAAACGCGGGCATCACCGCACGCACGCTGAGTTGATGCACATCGCCACCGAAGACACCGCCAAGCAATGGCGCTCCGATCACACGTAATACCTCTTCTCCAAAGTGCCGCTCGATGAAGCTGGCAACAGACTCATCTTGTGTCGGTGCTGCAGCTTTTAACTCATCCGCACGCTGCTCTTCTGCAATGTATGCGTTGCGCGCACCCTCGCTGAACAACGGCGAATGCAGAATCGTATCCACATTTTCGGGAACCATCATGCGCATGTTGTCTGGCATGGGTAGCAACTTGCCTTGCTGCAACACCCACGTAACGCGTTCGTGGTCGTTGGATGTGATGAGCTCGTCTTCCAGGCCAAGTTCGATCGCAAGTTCGCGCGCCCATGGCTTCTCCGTGACCCAACCATCAGGGCCACGCTCAATCACGAAGCCATCCTGCCGCAGCGTGTCTACGATGCCACCCAGGCGATTACTTTGCTCAAAGAGAGTGAAGCTATGGCCATTGCGCTGAAGTTCATAGGCAGCCGATAGGCCCGCCAAGCCTCCGCCAACAATGGCAATGCGCTTCATGCCTTACACCGATGCCTGTTCTTCCACTGGCGCAAGTGTCTGCACAACTTCCGCAGGCTGCGCCGTTGTGTTGAGAGGATGCTGTGGCAAACTGCGTGTTCCGCGTCGTGTCAGATCAGCCAGCGCGCCGATCAGTGTCGGTGAATCGTTCAGGCTCTCAGGACGCGATAACGTGATACCCAGTTCTGCTGCGGTCTTCTGGAATGCAATGTCGATGTCGTACAGAATCTCAACGTGATCGCAGAGGAAACCAATGGGATCAAGAATCACGTGTTGATAGCCCCCATCGCGCAGTGCTTTCAATGTGTCTTCAACACTTGGTCCAATCCACGGACCACCGCTCATGCCCTGTGACTGAAAGCAGAAATACCAGTCGCTCTCGCTGATTTGTTCGCTGAGCTCTCCCGCTATGAGCGCCGCAGTTGCTTTGCACTCAATCGCGTAGGTGTCGGCTTCCGTAGTGAGCAACATGCCGTGGTGTTCGCTGGGCTTCGACTGAATGGTGCGACACGGAACAGAATGCGCTGTGAATAGAACAGCCGTTTTCTTGTCCTGCGGTGCGACTTCGAGCGCTTTGCGCAAACGTTCTGTAAAGGCACGAATCAGCAGCGAGTGTTCGCTCCAACCGGCAACGAAGTCGATTTCGAATGCGCCGTCGGCCGCCGTTTCCATCGCTCGACGATACAGCCCCACACTGGTGCGCGAATTCTGTGGCGCAAGACAGATAGCGCGCACTTTCTTCACGCCGTCCTGCTTCATTTGCGCAACGGTATCCGCGATAAACGGCTTCCAGTTGCGCATGCCAACGTAAACCGGCATGTCCGTACGTTCACGCAACAACTCAGCTTCACGCAGTGTCCACCGCGTCAGATGTGGGCCTTCTGCGGTTGGCTCATCCTTCAAGCCGATCTCCGCATAACGCTCCTGCAACTCATGCACTACGCGCGGCGGAACACCACGTCCGCCGGTGACCAGCTTCAGATACTCGTCCATCTCACCCAGCACATCGGGTGTGCCGTGTGCGAGAAGAACGATGGCATCAAAGTGCTCTGGTTCCGGTTGCGTGACGGCAGGCGCGGCCATGGCTGCGGCAATCTGATCTGCATTGCTGATCTCATACTGCGCAAGAATGCGCCCTTCCTTCGCTGCCACGGCGGGCGCAGCCATCTGCTCCTGCAGCTTCAACTTCTCGCTGGCAAGACCGATGAGAAAGAAAGGAAGATCACGCAAGCTCATCGTGCACTCAGCTCCTTCACCCACTTGCTGACAGCAATCACGTTGTCAACAGGGGTTCCGGGGACAATACCGTGTCCCAGGTTGAAGATATGACCTGGACGGTTTGCGGCCTTGTCCAGAACATCTTTCACGCGTTGCTTCAGCAGATCCTGCGGAGCGAACAGCGCGATAGGATCAAGGTTTCCCTGCACACCGCATGTGTCTCCGGCAAGCTTCCAACCTTCATCCAAAGGCACGCGCCAGTCGAGGCCTAGAACGTCGCAGCCAGTTTCGCTCATGGTGCTGAGCAGCGATGCCGTATCCACACCGAAGTAAATTACCGGCACGCCGAGCGCCTTCACACGCTGCACCAGATCGCGCGTGTGCGGCAACACAAAGTCACGATAGTCATTGACCGCAAGTGCGCCAGCCCAGCTATCGAAGATCTGAATGACATCCGCGCCGGCCTGCACCTGCTGCGCAGCGTATTCCGCAAGCACGGTGTTCAGCTTCTCCATCAGCAGCGACCACGACGATGGAACGCCATACATGAGGCGCTTCATCTCCACGTAGTTGCGCGAAGAACCGCCTTCAATCATGTAGCTGGCCAGCGTAAATGGCGCGCCGATGAAGCCAATGATGCCAAGACGGTCGCCGTCGGTACGCGGCGCTGCGAAGTGCCTGCGCACTTTCTCAATAGCCTTCGCAACGTAGATCAAGTCTTCCGCACGGTCGGTGCGCAGAGCTTCAATCTGTTCACGCGTCCGGATGGGCTTGTGCACCACCGGCCCTTCACCATTCACGAACTCAAAGTCGAGTCCCATGGGCGTGAACGGCAGCAGCAAGTCGGCGAAGATGATCGCCGCGTCTACATCGAGCCGTTCCGCTGCGGTGATAGTCACCTCAGCAGCGACGTCCGGCGTACGGCAGATGTCCAGCAGCGAATGCTGCCGACGAACTGCCATGTATTCCGGCATGTAGCGACCTGCCTGCCGAAGAAACCACACAGGTGTGCGATCTACCTGCTGACGCAGACATGCACGTACGAAACGGCTGTCAATCGCGTTACGTTTTGACGATTCGATAGGTGTAGAAACGTCCGTCATTTACGCCGTCGGGGCGACGTATTCCTTGGGAAGCTCGCCGCCAGAGCCGTAGAAGAACTCGTTCATCTGCTCCACCAGGAACTCCTGCGCCTGCGGTGTCCAGGGTTGCAGACGATACTCGTTCAGCAGCATCTTCTGGCGCTCAATCCACTCGCCCCACGCCTTCTTGCTGACGGTGTTGTAAATCTTGTTGCCGAAGTCGGAGTCGAAGGGAGGCTCGTCCAGCCCCTCCAGCTCCTGCTTGTACTTTGAGCAGAAAACCATGTGTGCCATGTGTGTCTCTTTCCGTTTTCTATTCTAAATTGCCGGGAAGCTGTTCGCCTTTGCCCGGCACCAGATCGCCATTTTCGTCGTAAGGGCAGTGGCGACAGCCATTCCCGCAGCAGGAACCACGTTTGCGATGATATGCCGCTGTAAAGACCAGGAACGGGCCGTCGTAATAGAAATCCTCATCGGCCAGTGAGGGCTGCGTGCTCATGCGAACAAGCTGTCCTGCGGTTGGACTGTTTCTGCACGAGGGGTTTCCAGCTTTGGAGACGGGTTTCTTCGGATCCCCTGCGGCGTCGCCACTGCGTCAATCGAATTCCCCTCAGAATCACACGCCAGTCCGTTACGCAGATGCGCTTTCCGACCCGCAACCGCGCTGGTGCGCTCACCCGGCACTACGATTCCGATGAGATTCACCGGATCGCTGGCAGCAAGAGTGAGTACTTCTTCGTGCTGCAGATCGCGGGTGGCTCGCAAGCTCTCCACCGCTTCTGGCAGAGCAAATTGCTCGCCATGGAAGCCCTGCACAAAACGGCCTCCACGCACTTCCCCACGTGCCTCCATACGACGCAACATACGCTGCAGATCACGCCAGCGCGGCGCGTTTGACTCGCGCGTGAGGATGTCGCGGAAAACCACTCCATAACGTGCCAGCAACATGCGCGCAGCGGCCACGAGTGAGGTCTCTTCTTCGCGTGCGCGCTCCGTTACGGTGAGCTGACGATGCTCATCTTCGATGAAGAGGGACCATCGCCCTGCAGTGCTACGCGTGGCTCGACGCGCAGCGTTTGTCACCGGTTCGGCGGCCATCGGTTTGCGCTTCGGGTCCATCATGATGCGAAGTTGATCGAAGCCATCTGCCGAGGCAATGCCCGCCGTTGCAAGCTCCCACAACGCACTTTGCGTCTGCTGTTTGCTGAGGACGCAGAAACG
The DNA here is from genome assembly GCF_900102185.1 of Terriglobus roseus. Classification (NCBI taxonomy): domain Bacteria; kingdom Pseudomonadati; phylum Acidobacteriota; class Terriglobia; order Terriglobales; family Acidobacteriaceae; genus Terriglobus; species Terriglobus roseus. The sequence goes on from NZ_LT629690.1 coordinate 3,616,225, forward strand.
TTGCAGATCACTAGCAAAGGACGCGCCGCGTTCACGCAAAGCATTTCGCACCGAGAGCGCTTCAGGGCTCAACGCCTGCTGCAGCTTTGTTTCATCAATCGATTTCTGCGCAAGCGCCGCAGGCAGCCAATCCGCGGATTCACGCAGATAAAACGTAATCGGCGCCATATTCGTTGGAATCACGCGGCGCGGTGCAGCGCCATCACCCGCAGCCCATGCCGGGTGTGGCGAGATGCGTCCCCATCCCACAGCACCGGAGAGACACAACGCATCCAGCCATTTGCCGTCGTAATCCTTCACGCGCTGCGGCAGTAAATTACGTTCCCACTCAATGGCAGGCGCTTCAAATCCCTCCAACTGCACCAACGCTTCCAGCACACCTTCTTCGCCACTAAGCTGTGTCTGCGGTTGCAGATGCTGCCAGCGAGTAAGCCAACGTAGGTACACAGCCGGCGTAACAGCTTCAATCTGTTTGCGTAGCGCGCCAAGCGTCAGACGATGAATGCGTTGCAGGATGCGGCGCTCGCACCACTCCACATGTTGATCGTTCTCTGCGGAACTATTGCCCTCAAAGATGCCACGCAGCGCCAGCCCCTGCACTTCAATAGCGACAAGCTGCTGTGCGATGGCACGTGGTTGCAATTCAAACATCTCTGCGAGATGTGTAGCAGTAGTCGGCCCCAGGAGTTGAAGAAATCCCTGCGTCAACAAACGGAGGGATTCGCTGATGGTTATAGCATCTTCACTCTGTTCGGAAGCCACAGGCACAGACGCACCTTGCGAGATGAATTGCAGAAGTTGTGCGTGAGGCAAACGTTCCGTTGCCACCCAGCAATCCTGCGTTCCAAAACGAACGAGACTTGCACGTCCGCGCTGCTGCAGTCGATCAAAGAACAATGGCCAGTGGCGACTACTGTGGATGCGATGCGACTGCATTTCTTCATCGGCACATACAGCCAGCGGGCTCTGCTCCGTGAAGAGGGCTATCGGCAAAACAATGGCGCTGAAGAGAAGATCATGCAGTTCGTGTTCATCGCGCAGGTCGGGCCATATCTCGCAACGTGTCTGCCGAATGGCTGCAGGATCAAGTCGTCCTGCCTCACCCAACACAGAATCCGGAATACTACCGCGCAGGGACACAGCACGCGCACGACGCTCACCCAGATCAGCTTCATCTAGAAAGGCATTCTGATTCGCATTAAGCAGTTCATGCGAGAAGACTGATGGCACCGGCGTATCGACTGCAATGCAACGGATCTTACCGCTATCCATATCGCGCAGAACTTCCTGCAGCCCCGCCAGGTCCATCGCTTCCTGCAACACGTCCTGCATCACTTCACGAACAAGTGGATGATCCGGTATCTCGATATCACCGACAATCGTTTCAAAGCACGCTGCGGCCTGTGGGAACACGCTTGCAAGCAAATCCTCACCACGCGTGCGCTGTACCTGCGGCGGCACCTTGCGGCCTTTTTGAAAGCGCAGCAGTTGCAGAGAACGATTCGCAGCCCAACGCCAGCGCGTCTTGAAAATAGGTGATGCCAGAGAAGCCTGTTCCAGCAACTCCTTCGCTGTGACTTCCGTGAGGAAATGGAATACATCGGCCAATGGGAAGCTGTGCTGTTCTGCGAGACAGATGTTGATGCCGTTGTCCGTCGCTGCCGCCTGCAGCTCGTAGTTGAAACCGCGGCAGAAGCGTTTGCGCAGCGCCAGTCCCCATGCACGATTGATGCGTCCGCCAAAAGGTGCATGCAGAATCAACTGCATGCCGCCACCTTCATCAAAGAAGCGCTCCGCAATGATCGTGTTCTTGGTGGGTACACAACCAAGAACAGCGCGACCATTCGCAATGTATTGAATTAGTTGCAGTGCAGCAGATTCACACAAGCTGCATTCTTCCATGAGCCATGCGAGCGCTGCATCCACACGCACATCATCGCGCGTGACCATCTCATGATGCACACCTTCTGTTCGACAACTGATCTCTTCACGAAGCCCTGAGACGAAGTCGCTGAGAACGTCGGTACGTTGTGGCGCCTCGCCCTCCCAGAAAGGAACGGAAGGCGGCGCGCCATGCGCATCTTCCACCAGCACGCGACCTTCTTTTTCTACCGTGAGAATGCGCCAGCTCGCATTGCCAAGCTGCACCACATCGCCCGGCCCGCTATCCACGGCAAAGTGCTCTCCCAGCGTGGCAATCTGCACACCTTCCGGCATCAGGACGACGGAGAAGATAGACGTATCCGGAATAGCTCCGCCATTGCCAATGGCGGTCATGCGCGCGCCGCGGCGTGGGTGCAGTATGCCCGCAACACCATCGCGCAAGAGATAAGCGCCATAGCGTCCACGCGAATTCTCAATGCCGGTATGCAGCAAGGTAACGAGTTCATCAAACTCATCACGCGTTAGAAGACGATACGGGTACGCACGTGTGATGACGCGGTACATCGCATCTTCTTCCCACGGCTCCGCACCACACATCGCCACCATCTGCTGCATCAACACATCAAGCGGTTGCGGCGGAATCTCAAGCCGGTCAAGCTGGCCGTTGCGCATAGCGCGAATGAGCGCAGCCTGCTCCAAAAGATCGTCACGTGTCGTGGCGAAGAATCGTCCTTTAGGAATAGCCCCGCGCCAATGACCCGCACGACCTACTCGCTGCATGGCGACTGCGATATCGCGCGTGCTGTTGAGTTGCAGAACAAGATCAACCGCGCCAATATCAATACCCAGTTCCAAGGAAGCTGTTGCAACCAGGCACTGAATCTCACCAGCTTTCAATCGCTGTTCTGCATCGAGTCGAAGTGCGCGTGAGAGCGAACCGTGATGCGCGGCGACATTGTCTTGTCCCAACCGTTCGCCCAACGCACAGCACAGACGTTCCACCATGCTGCGAGTGTTCGCAAAGACCAGTGTGGAACGATGTTGCGTGCACAGCTCCGCCATGCGGTCCACAACCTCAATCCACATCTTGTTATCTCGAACACTTGTCAGTTCAGACGATGGAATTTCAATACCAAGATCGAGCGTACGTCGCTGCCCCACTTGCACAATGGTGGCGCGTGTGCGGTCTGCTGCAATGCCAGTAAGGTAATCCGCAACCAGCTCAATCGGATTCTGTGTTGCGGAAAGCCCTATGCGCTGCGGACGTTTCGCCAGGCCCATCAACATGCCACCAGGAGCAAGTCTGTTCTCGCCCGTTACCAGTGCATCCAGGCGTTCCAGCGTGAGTGAAAGATGCGCGCCTCGCTTGTCGTCCACCATGGCATGGATCTCATCCACAATGACGGTGTGAACATGGCGAAGATTCTCACGTGACTTTCCCGCGGTCAACAGCAGGTACAGCGACTCCGGCGTGGTGACAAGAATATGCGGCGGCTCTTTCAACATCGCGAGACGCTCTTTGGGCAGCGTATCGCCAGTGCGCACACCGGTGCGGATACGCGGGCAGAGATAGCCCTCTTCCAATGCGAGTGCGAGTATCTCGCGCAAAGGCTCATCGAGGTTCTTCTGAACATCGTTGCCCAATGCCTTCAGCGGCGAGACATACACCACCTGCGTGTAAGCGGGCAGCGATCCTTCCAGCGCTTCAGTGACAAGCCGGTTGATGGCGACGAGGAACGCTGTGAGCGTCTTGCCACTGCCGGTGGGTGCGGAAATAAGAGTATCGTCGCCACGAAGAATCGAGGGCCAGCCCTCTACCTGGGGTTCAGTAGGCGAACCGAACTTCTGCACGAACCAATACCGCACGACGGGGTGCGCCCATGCCAGCGACGCATGGATTGCCGAGACGGGGGTGACGGCAGCAGCCATGCGGTTGATTGTATTCTGTTCGTGATTTCTTCGCTTTTCATGCCAGCGTAAATGCTCGAGACACTGCGGCAGATCTAGGTGATCGGAGATGCTCTGAGATGATGGAGACATGGATGCAGAACTGAAAGCACGCGCAGAAAAGATCAAAGTCATTGTGTTTGATGTGGATGGAGTACTTACAGACGGAACGCTGTGGTTCATTCCCACCGGCAAACGCGAGGATGGCTTTATCAGCAGCGTGGAAGTGAAAGGATTTTCAGCGCACGATGGCCTGGGTATGGGCATCGGTCGCATTGCGGGCTTGCGTTTTGGCGCCATTACCAAACGCACCAGCGACACCGTCGAAGTTCGTTTGCGCGATCTGAAAGTGGAGTTCATTCATCAGGGATCGCAGCAGAAAATGGACGCCATTCGCCAGATCATGCAGGAAGGCGACGTCACTCTCGAGGAGATCTGCTACGTCGGCGATGACATTATCGATCTGCCACCGATGCGCTCTGTGGGTCTGGCCATTGCTACGTGGAATGCTCGTGAGCCTGTGAAGGCCGTCGCACATTATGTAACGACACATGCCGGTGGCCACGGTGCAGGACGCGATGCGATCGAGCTTGTGCTGGAAGCTAAAGGCGTACTCGCCGAAGCAATTGAAGACTATCTACGTGAAGCTGGCGGCGCACGTGACATTGGCCACAACGTGCAATAGGGAACGTTAGACCTGCGTATCTCCCTCTAGGGAATGAATCTTTGGTGGCTTGATATGCAGCAGCCTGCGTCCATAGCGAAATGCAATGTGGACACTCAAGGCCACACCTGTACCGATGAGCGTGGCCATCACGCGATGCAGTAGCACCTCGCGTGGTGGCTGGCGCGCCACCGCCAGAACGAAACAAATATAACCAGTCAACGTGACAGCAAATGCACCGTAATTGACGGTGTTCAGCAGATACGTGGCTGCCTGAAAGACCAGAACGTAAAACGCAAGCCACATGCCGCTGGGATGAAATTCCACCACAATCAACGTGCAGAGCGCCGCGCCGATCAGAGTGCCTGCGGCCCGCAGTAGACCTCGCGCCATGGTCTGTACAAACTCCGGCTTGGGAAGAAGCAGCGCGGTCATGGCGATCCAGTAAGCGCTTGTCCACGTTTGCGCCTTATAGATCCAGACGGCCACTGCCGCCGTTACGGCCATGCGCAACGCAAACTGAAATGTGCCACTGCCGGGTGAGAGTTGTTCCTTCAGAAAAGCTCTCTGGAATCGTGTCGGATCAAAATCAATGCGACTGAATTTTGTATGCGCCTCTGGCAGCCACAGACGGAAGATCCACAAAATCGAAAACTGTAGCAAGCCACCCGCAAGCACGCCTGCGCCTCTCAGCAATGCGGAGTACAGCAGGTCATGCGTCGTTCCCGGCGTGTTCGGAGCAGCAGCCGAAATAACAAGGAAGATGCAACATTGCTGCCCCACCCACGCAGTCGCGGTGCTAATGCTGTTGGAAAACGCATACAGAACGGCCCACAGAATTGTTGTGAGCAACAGCGCAACAGTGTTGTCACGGCACAGTGCCCCGACAAGGGCAGAGAGAGCAATGCCGAACGAGGCTGCAAGCATCGCGCCCGAACGCGTAAACAACGGCTGCTGATAGGACCCAAAGCCCACACACTGCGCTCCGCCCACCATCAACGCAGCGGTGCCTGGATAACCGTAGTGAATGCCCACAATCAACGGCAGCGCCAGACCCGGCATGCAAAGCAATGCATGCAGAGGCTCCGACTTGTGCCAGTCAAAACGGGCGACTAACTTGCGAACAGATTCAGACACGACAGTCTGATGCTAACGCCTCAGGAATAAGAAAGATGTAAAAGATAAGGCCCGCGATTTTTCGCGGGCCTTGGTATTACGTTCGGAACGAACTAGCGTTTGCCCAGGGTTACACGCAAGCCGCCGAATACGGCAATAGGCGCTCCCGGTGCAAGGTAGGTCGTGTTACGCACGGCATAATCGCCCGAAGCATACGCCGCGAATGGACGCGCAACGAAGTTGCCATTCGCGTCATACGGCGTGGTGGCAAGCTGGCCAGCCGTGTAGTAATGGCGGTTCAGCAGGTTGTTGATTTGCGCGAAGAGCTGGAAGTGCGAGGTGATGTTGTAGCTGGAACCCAGGTTCACAACGCCAAAGCCAGGGCTCTTGCCACTTCCCAGGTAGTACACGCCATCAGCCTGATGCTGGTTGTTCTCATTGCCGCGAACATAGCTTGAGCTGATGAGGTTAAAGTCTGCACTGATGCCCAGCTTCAGCAACGGATGATAATCCGAGTAGAGCTTGAACATGTGCTGCGGCACCTGCGGAATGTTGTTTCCGGGCTGAATGGTGATCAGCCCACCATCGGCCACGCCCTTCTCTCCACTCTTAGCGTTACTGTTGCTGCTGTTGCTGTCTGCTTCAATCGTCTGCGAACTCTGATAGGTAGCTTGCAGGAAGGTGTATTCCGCACCTGCATCAAGCTTGCGCAAATGTGCTGAAGCGGCGGCCTCCACACCTTGACGACGCGTCTTGCCAAAGTTCTGGAAGTATCCATAACCAGTGGCCTGTGCTGCCACGAAGAGCAGATCATCGTAGTTGTTGGTGTGGAAGTATCCAGCGGACCAGCGATAGCGTCCATCCGGGTTACCACGGAAGCCGAACTCAAACGTACGGCTCACCACCTGCTTCAGCGGCGGATCGCTGACCAACGCATTCGGCAGCGAGCAGGGGAAATTCGGATCGGCGCAACCAAGCTCTGTGGATGTTGGGGCGCGGCTGCTCTCGTCGTAGTTGAAGTATCCGTTCAACAGGCTGCTGGCTTTGTACACAATGCCCGCAGTCGGATTGAAACGCTGGAAGTTGTTTACCGCAGTCAGCGTGCCGCGATAGCTGGCAGGTGGCAGGCGGTCCACATTGTTGATGCTCGTGTGGTTATAACGCCCACCAACGTTCAACACCCACTTGTTCAGACTGAAGGTATCGGTCACGAAGAAGCTCGGCGTCGTTGTTGTACCGTGCAGGTTCACGCGATTGTCGATGACGGTGCCGTCATCATCGGTGTAGGTGCCATCGAGGAATGCGTTTACACGTGTAATGCTGATGCCGTCCGTATTCAGATAACCGAACTGTCCAGTCTGCTGAAAGGTCAGCCCGCCGCGATCAAATCCAGCACCAACGGACAACTTATTGTGAGTCGTGTTCCAGTTCAAAACGCCGCTGAAACCAGCAGCATGCTGGCGGGTAACAGTATCCGTATCCACGCCGGTGCACTTCTCGTACGGTTCGTCCTTTTGCAGTGTCTGCGCGATGCAACGGAGATAAGGGAATGGAACCGTCGAAGCATTTTGCACGGTGCTGGGATAAGGAATACCCGCTTTCGTCAGCGCTGTTTTGTCACCAGCGCTTAGCGTATACAGCGACTGGTCAAAGCTGTCGTCATTGATGTCACCGTTCGCAGTGTTCTGGCGCGTATAGCGAACGTAAGCATTCGCATTGATCGTGACGGAACTGGAGATCGCCTGCGTCACGTTCAGCGTAAGGAAAGGCTGGTGCTGATAGGTGACATCGGGGATGGAATACACGCTGTTGTAGCCGTGATTCAGGCCAGTGGTGCGATTGATCGCACGGAAATCCTGCGTACCATTGCCAGTCAGATTGTTAATGGCATAGCCGCCAGACAGTGACACCAGAGTGCCGCCCTGCGCGTAACCCAGCTTGGCAAAGCCCTGACGCACACTGGACGGAGAAAGAGTACGCCATCCATCCTCGTGATACAGCGTGCCGGCAGCGAACCAGTTCCACGCTCCCTTGTTGCCGCCATACTCAGCGTCCACTGCACGGCGTCCGAACGAACCACCATAACCGGAAATGACAAAGCCCTGATTCGCGATACCGTCTTTGGTCTGCACGGCGATCGCACCGCCAAGCGTGTTCAGGCCGTACAACGGATTCGAACCGGGAATCAGTTCCATGGAGCTGATGGCAACCTTCGGAATCAGATCCCACTGCACCACATCGCCGAAAGGCTGATTCTGGCGCACGCCATCCATGTACACCGAGAGACCAGCGGGCGATCCGACAAGAGGAGACGCCGTGTAGCCGCGATAGTTCACATCGGGCTGGAACGGGTTGTTCTGGTTCTCGTTGACATAGACGCCGTTTAGACGGCGCTTCATCGCATCCGTAAGATCGATGGCATTCGTATCGAGCAGCGTCTGCGCGGACAATGTCTGCACCGGCACCGGTACATCTTTCAGCGGCACATTCAAAGCACCGATCGGCGTGGATGCGATGACATCCACCGTGGTATTCACACCGCCCACAGTCAGAATGATGTCTTGTGTAATGGTCGCTCCCGACCTCACAACGAAGGTGCTACGCCGCTCCGCAAAGCCTGTCTGCGAGAGTTCCAGCGTGTAACGGCCAGGAGCCAGGTCGCTTACCTGAAGCGATCCGTCTGAGGCCGACTCCACCACCTGCGAATGGCCCGCGGTAGGGCCGTAAAGAGTACCTTTGGCAGAAATAGCCGCGCCCGAAGAGTCGCGAACGTGAAGGCGCAGGTTACCGGCTGACGATTGTGCCGTAGCCGTGACGCATGCCTGGGCCAAACCTAGCCCGGCAAGCAGAAGAGCAGTGCGTTGATATCGGTACATGATGCGAAGCAGCCTCAGAAGCAAAGTCGAACCTGGCGGGCGCTGGCCCGTAAGAAAAGCCACTCCACCGGTGGGTACCAGTGGAGGGAAGGAGTGAGCGTTCAATTGCTAATTCCGTTTGAATCGATTTTGTTCAGGATTTTTTTGCAAAATTCTTCCGCGCGACAACCACACCTCTCGTCACGCATAATTGGGGCGCGAACCATGTCTTTCCTGTCCAGCAGCCCTGAAGGTTTTTTCAACCCCTCCGCAACGTTAGGTTCCGCGGAGGAAACGACTGCGCTGCAGGCAGAAGTGCTTTCCCTTTACGACACGCTGCACAGCCGATTGCTGCGCTATTCCGTTTCGTTTGGTTTGTCTGTCCCGGATGGTGAAGATGTTCTGCAGGAAGTCTTCCTTGCCCTGTTCCGCCATCTGCGTGCCGGACGTTCGCGCGAAAATCTTCCCGGATGGGTGTATCGCACCACACACAATCTGTCTCTAAAGCGACGCGCCAGCGTCCATGCAGAGCAGAGGGTCGCCGTGGTGGAAGCCAACGCCGAAATGGAAGTCAGCGATCATCAACCCGGCCCTGAAGAAACGGTTCTCTTCCAGGAACGGCAGCAGCGTCTTCGTGCCGTGGTGGAAGCGCTAACAGAGACTGACCGCATGTGCCTTCTGCTGCGCGCAGACGGTTTGCGTTATCGCGAAATCGCTTCCACGCTGGGTATCTCACTGGGCAGTGTGGCAGCATCTTTGGCGCGTTCGTTTGAACGGTTGCAGAGGACGGAACAGCGATGATCTCCCCTCACATTTCGGACGAAACACTACTCCTGATGATGGATGGCGAACTGCAGGAAAGCCATGCAGCGGAGGTGGCCGAACATCTGGAACAGTGCTCCGCATGTCGTCAGCGTCGCGATGCCTTTACGGGGTTGCTCGCCGAAGTGACCGTGCTGGAACCACAGGTTGCCCCGCCAGATACCGCGCGGGAAGGCTTGGCACAACGTATCGCGATAACCGCAGAAGCACGCCGTCCCGCATGGCTGAACCCTCGGCTGATGATGAAGGTTGCCGCGGTTCTACTGCTTGGAGTAGGCGCGCTGACCTATCGGCACTTTTACGCACTGCCGCAAAATGCCATGGTGTCCTATGAGGAAACCGGTCCAGAGCCGAACCACAACATCACACCGGGTGCCGTTCGGAATGCAGAGTTGTCGGAGCTATGCATCATGCCGGACGACAATCTGGATCCCGTCGTCACAGCGGAGAAACAGCGAGCGGTCTTCGCGGCGTACGGACTGGATGATCGCGCCTCGCGTGCCTATCAGGTGGATTACCTCATCAATCCGCAGCTTGGCGGCAATGATGAGTTTCAGAACCTGTGGCCGGAGCCCTATCACGCCACGGTATGGAACGCTCAGGCCAAAGACGCGCTGGAGACCCGCCTGCACGGCATGGTATGCAGCGGCCAGATGAGCCTGGGCGAGGCTCAGCGAGAGATTGCAAACGACTGGATCGGCGCTTATAAGAAGACCTTCCACGCGGACCGTCCGGTTCGCGTACAAGCGGCCATCGACTCCCAGTCCGAATCCAGCGACGTGAAATAGAAAAGGGCGCGGCCATTGGACCACGCCCTTCTATTCCGTCGTCAGCTTTACAGCGTCTTCAGATATTCAACCAGTTCCTTGATCTCTTCCGGCTTCAATTGATCCTTGAAGGGCGGCATGGGGACTTTGCCGTTTTCAATGCGCTCCGTCACGGTGGCATCCGTCACCTTGGTGGTGCCGTCGGCCAGGGTACCGCGTGCGTACAGGCCCTTCAGGCCCGGTCCGATCTTCTTGTCGGTGCTGTCAGCGTTGTGGCACAGGGCACACTTCGCATCGAAGGTGGCCTTGCCGTGGGTGGCGGCCTCGCTCAACTGAGCGTGGGCGCCTGCGGCAAAAGTCAGCGTGGCGGCAAGGAGCGAAAGGGTCAGGGTCGGTCGCATCATTTTCCTTTCCGGCAAACTGGCTGCCGGATATGTTCTGTCCTAAAGATAGACGGCAAACGGAGATACAAAGTCGCGGTGCCGTTGCAACGGCTTTGCATGCTGTGAAACTCCGTTTGCCGACGGTACGGAAAGTTTACGGCAGAACCACCAGTCCCCACGGGCTACCGCCGGAAGGAGCCTTGGCTTTAACCGTAAGCGTTGCCAAATCAACAGCGCTCACGTCGTTGGATGGGCCATTGGCGGTATATAGCGTCTTGCCATCGGGCGAAAGCGCAATGCCCCACGGACGCTTGCCCACCGCCACGTCTCCGGCGACGGTGTTGGTGGCCGTGTCGATAGCGGCAACTTTGCCACCGCGGCCTGTGGAAACGTAAAGCTTGGAAGCATCCGGAGAAAGCAGCACAAACATGGGCTTCACCTGCCCGGGCGTTCCCATCTCAATCGTCTTCACCATCTTGTGCGAGGCAACGTCTACCACCACCACCGAGGCGTCGTTTTCAGCATTGATGTACGCCGTCTTGCCATCGGGAGTGAAAGCTACATTGCGCGGACGGTGGCCCACCTTAAAGGTGGCCGTGATCTTCTTCTTCACCGGGTCCAGCACGGAGATAGTGCCTGTCTCTTCGCTGGTGACGTAGACGAACGTACCGTCCGGCGAAGTCTTCACGCCTTCCGGCTGCGCACCCATCTTCATCGTGGCTTCCACCTTGCCCGAATCAATATCGATGATGGAAACAGCCGATTCGTCTTCGTTGGAGACGTAAATCTTCTTGCCATCCTTGCTCAGATCAAAGTTTTCCGGATCGCTGCCGCCGGGGATGATCTTCACCAGCTTGTTCTGCGCCACATCAAAAACACCAATACCGTCCTTAGAGTGGTCGCTGGGAGGTAGAGTGCTCTCATCTACCCCAGGACCAGCAATGGGCGTTCCGCTCAAAGCGATGTAGAGGGTCTTTCCGTCAAGACTTGCGTGGATACCACGCGGACGCGTGCCGATCTTCAACTGTTCCAACCGCGTCATCGTCGTGGCGTCGATCACGGTCAGTTCGCCGGAAACTTCATCGGTCGCATAGATACGCGGCCCCTTCGCGGTATCCATGGTCAGCGGAGCCGGACCAGAGGTCGTCTCGGTCTTCGGGGCAGATTTGCAACCGGTCAGAACCATGAGTAGGCCCGCCGAGAGAAGAAGGGAATGCGAAGAGCGCATGCGATGTCCTTTTACAAAAAATTGAAGGTAACCTGATTCCGTATTCTGTAAGGCCCGATCCTGTTCAGGCTTTTCACCGCAATGGCGCAACGCGGCGGCTGGCGTTGCCGATTATAAAAGCCCACCATACGAATGGCGATTCCTGCGAACCTGCCATTCTCCGCTACGCGACGGACCAACCTGCCACCGTAACACTTGACAAGGCATGGATGAGTTTTCATGAATGGGTCAAGGTCGAGAATTTGCGGAGGATTCTATGGCGATTCCTGCAAGAGACTCAAAACACGTTCGTCCCCAGCGTTACAGTGCCGACCGCTTGCACAGAAGACTGTCAGTAGCCGCCATCGTCGCAGGTTTCCTCGTAGCTGGCATGACAGTTGAGGCACAGGACACCCCCAAATCCGCCCTGCTTGTCATCTCCAAACGCGAACATGCTCTGGCCATCGTAGATCCCAGCAATCTCAAGGTGATCGCAAAGGTGCCTGTCGGCGATGACCCACATGAAGTCACCGCCTCATCCGACGGCCACACAGCCTATGTATCCAACTACGGCTCGGGAGCGTTTCACTCTTTAGCGGTGATCGATCTCGTGCGTCACCAACCGGAAAAGGCCATCGATCTGGGAGCACTAACGGGGCCGCACGGACTCACGTTTGTCGACGGCAAAGTATGGTTCACCGCTGAAGGCGCAAAGGTGATGGGCCGATACGACCCCGTGGCAGGCAAAGTCGATCTCGTCGTGGGTACCGGACAAAACCGCACGCACATGATTTCAGTCACGCCGGGCGGCGATCACATCATCACCACGAATGTCAGTTCTGGCACCGTCAGCCTCATCGACAAAGAGTCCGTCCGCATGCCCGGACCTCCGCCGGGAATGACACCTCCCCCGGGTGCACCGCGACCTCCGCAGGGTGGACCGGGCGGGCGCACAGATTGGAATCAGACCGTAGTGCGCGTAGGCAATGGCTCCGAAGGCTTCGACCTTTCACCTGATGGGCGTGAGGTCTGGGTTGCGAATGCGCAGGACGGCACCATCTCCATCATTGATCGCCAGAACAAAAGTGTGGTGCAAACCCTGCAGGTCAACGTTGCGGGAGCGAACCGACTGAAGTTCACACCAGACGGGCGTCGCGTTCTTGTTTCAACTCTGAGCGGCTCCGACCTAACCATTCTCGATGCACATACCCGCAAAGTAGAAAAGCGGATTCCCATTGGCCACGGCGCAGCAGGCATCGTGATGCAGCCAGACGGCACACGCGCATTCGTCGCCTGCTCACCAGATAACTACGTCGCCGTCATCGATCTGAATCAGCTAACGATGACAGGAAAGTTTGTCGTAGGCGACGAACCAGACGGCATGACATGGGCAGCCCGTCCTTAGAGAAATAGTGACTTAAAACTGCAACTGATCGACATTGCTGCGATCAATCTTCAACGGTTTGCCCAGGATGATCTCGCTTCCCTGCACCGTCAGATCGCCCAGGCGTCCTGCATGGAATGATGTCGCGTTCGCCGGGATCTTTCCTTCCGCCTTCATAGCTCCGGCATAGACAGTCAGGTAGCCGAGATCCTTCGTGTTCCACAAATAGATCGCCTGCACCGTGCCGCGATGAATGTAAGTACGGCAGATGCTCGGCAGTGAAAGCCCGATCACGTCAACATCCGAGCGGCCAGATTGCTGCACCGCTTCTGCCGCTCCCGGCACAGCAGGTGCAGAGATCGCGATGACCATCTTCACCTGCGGATATGCTTTCAGAATCGTCTGCGTAGCGCTGAATGCCTTATCGCGATCATCATCGCTGGGCTGAATCGTTGCCAACCGCAGATTGGGATGCGCTGCCGCGACACGCGCTTTAATGTTGCGAATCCAGTCGTTCTGATTCTCCGCACTCAACGCGCCGGTGACGATGGCGAAGTCGCCCCCCTGCGGTAGTAACAAAGCAGCCTCATCGGCAAGCGCAGTACCAATGCCTTCCGGCGTCGCCTGATTCAGAAAGTAATCACGGGCATCGGTCTTCGCATCAGCATCCCAAGTCAGCACAGCGATACCGTGTTCACGCGCCTTGCGTAGGACCGTGGAGATGCTGCCCTTGTTTTCAACGGCAACCACAATCGCGTTCACGCCACGCGTAATCCAGTTCTCAACCAGCTCATTCTGCTGTGACGCATCCAGACTCGTAGGACCGTCCCAAATCATGTTCACGTGCAGTTCTTTCGCAGCCTCTTCCGCACCCGCACGCGCACTGATGAAGTAAGGATCGCCCTTCGCTTTTGGCATAACAGCGACAGTAAGTTGCTGTGTAGTACCGCCATGCTTTGAGCGCATCGCAAAGAAGACACCAACCGCCAGCAGCGTAACCACAGCAACCGCAATCATCGGGGTACGCTTTGCCGTTCCCGCTTCCGCTGGAGCCTTCTTCCTGTGAAGCTGATCCGCCGAGACAATCAGCAGCAGCAACACTCCCGTCAGCACGCCATTCAGTTCGCTCGGCAACGCCATCAGGTGCATGCCGTTCTGCAGCACACTCAGGAAAAACAATCCCAACAACGATCCGAAGATGGTGCCGCGACCACCAAAGACACTCGTGCCACCTAGAACAATGGCCGCAATCGCCTGCAGCTCATAACCGGTGCCAAGGTCTGACTTCGCCAGCCCAAGATGTGCGACATAAATAATGCCCGCCAGTGCCGCCACCAAGCCGGACAGAACGTAGATCAGAGCGATACGTTTGCGCACCGGAATGCCGGCATAACGCGCGCCCTCTGCATTGAATCCAATTGCATACAACGCCCGACCAATCACGGAACGATGCAACAGAACCCAATACGCTGCCACCACCAGCAAAAACAGTGGCAACTGTACCGGAATCACCTTCAGGAAATATCCCTGCCCAAAATGCAGGAACGCAGGCGAGAAGCCAGTGAAACTTACCGCGCCATGCGTTATGCCTTCTGCGACACCGCGATACAGCGAATACGTTCCAAGCGTGACGATAAGCGGAGGCAATCGCAACCCTGCAATCAGCGCAGCATTGATGCCACCTGCAACAAGTCCCAGCAATAGCGAAAGAACAATCGCAATACCCGTGTTCCAGTGCGCGCTTTGCGTCATCACACCGAACAAAACGGCTGTGATGCCAATGGTGGAACCAACCGAAAGATCAATGCCGCCCGTAATCAGGATCGGCGTCAGCGCAACAGCCAGCAGCCCAAGCTCTACAGAGAAGCGCAGTACTTCAAAGAAGTTTCCCCACGTGGCAAAGCTGGGTGCTGATGCCGCGAAGAAGAGAATCTCCAACAGCAGCGCGATGAGCAGTGCAATTTCATTCACGGAGAGGCGCACTCGCTTAACCAAGAGCCACCTCCGTGGAACGCTTACGGCGGTACTGGCTCAACGCATGAAAGCTGACGGCAACAAGAATGATCGCGCCCTGCAGCGCCTTTTCCCAATACGCGCTGACACCAAGGAACGTAAGCGCAGGACCTATGATGCCGAGCAAAATAACGCCGAGCACCGTTCCCATTATCGTTGCTGATCCACCAGTAATAGCTGCACCACCAACAGCTACCGCAGCGATCACCTTCAACTCCATCCCGAGGCCACTGTTGCTTGGCACTTGCTGGAATCGCACTGCATTCAAAGTGGCTGCAAGCCCCGTCAATGCACCCGTCAAAACAAACACGCCAAAGACAACACGCTGCGTATTCATTCCCATCTGCTGCGCGGCCACCGCATTGGATCCCGTTGCAAAGATCGCACGCCCCACACGCAGATTGCGCAACGCCCATGCGAATCCTGCAGTCATCAACGCGGTAAGAATGAAAACACTCGCGGTGTACGTGTGCGATGCCAAGCCGAAGCGCACAAACGATGCAGGCAATCCACCCACCCACGCGCCTTGCGTTGCCCATCGCAAACCATCACGCAACGCCACCATGGTTCCCAACGTGACGACAATCGAAGGGATACGAACCCATGCGGTCAGCGCACCATTCAACGCTCCGCAAGCGGCACCGGTAAGAATCGCTGCCAGAAGAAACACAGGAGCAGGCGCGCCCGCCTTTGCCGTAACGCCAGCGACAATGCTGCACAGGGCAAAGATCGAACCAATGGAAATATCAATCTGCGCTGTAACGATCACGGCCGTCATGCCCAGTGCAATCAGCATCGCCGGCATGTTCGCCAGGAATAGATCCGCGAGGTTCTCCCCCGTGAAGAACCCTTGCACCGTGAACGCGAGCAGCAGCAACAGCAAGACGTTTGCTGCTGCAATCGCGATTTCCTGAGTATGGCGCTTCAAGCAGCATCCTCCGCTGCATGTCCGAATGCCAGCGCCATCAGCCGCTCCTGCGTACAAGCGTCACGTTGTAGCACACCCGCAATCGTGCCTTGGTGAAAGACGGCGATGCGATCGCTCATGCCCATCACCTCTGGCAGTTCTGACGAGATAAGGATCACCGCCATCCCCTGCTCGGCAAGCTCCATGATGAGTTCATGAATCTCGGCCTTCGACCCTACATCCACGCCCTGCGTGGGCTCATCCAGAATCATGATCTTCGGTTTGGTAGCTAACCATCGAGACAAAGCCACCTTCTGCTGATTGCCACCAGATAATGATCCCGCCGTCACATGTACATCCGGAGCTTTTACTCGAAGGCTTTCGCGATAACGATTCGCAAGCTTCTCTTCTTCATCGCGTTGAATCAGACCGTTGCGTGACACCTGGGAAAGATCCGCCATGCTCACGTTCTGCGCAATCGGCATCTCCAACACCACACCGTGCTGCCGGCGATCTTCCGGAAGATAAGCAATGCCTGCGGCAACAGCATCAGCAGGTGAATCAATCTTCACCACATTGCCAAAGACGATCACATCGCTACTTGTAGGAGTCAGCCCAAAGAGCGTGCGCGCAAGCTCTGTGCGCCCCGAGCCGACAAGCCCGGCAAAGCCAAGAATCTCGCCGCTGCGAACGTCAAAAGAGATATTGCGCAGCCCCACTTCCCCATGATGCAAACCGCTTACCTGCAATGCCACATCACCGATGGGAACTTCGCGCTTCGGGAAAACACTCTCAATGGAGCGCCCCACCATCAGTTGAATCAACTCCGGCTTCGTGACATCGGACGCATGCCGCACAGCAACGGTTTCGCCATCACGTAGCACTGTGATGCGGTCGGCAATGCTGAGAATCTCATCCAGGCGATGTGAGATGTACAGCATGGCCACGCCCTGCGAACGCAACCTGCGAATTAGCGCGAACAGATTATTCACTTCGCGGTCACTCAACAACGCCGTGGGTTCATCCATTAAAAGAATCTTCGCGTCCGCTCCAAGGGCCTTGGCAATCTCCACAATCTGTTGCTCTGCCATGCTCAGCGTGTTCGCAAGACGTTCCGGATCAAGATTGCTGCCAACCGCTGCCAACAAACGGCGAGCATTCTCGCGGCGCTGTTTCCAGTTCACACGAATGCCGGGCTGCCCTTGCTCCAAAGCAAGCGCAATGTTTTCTGCTACCGTGAGATCAGGAAACAACGCAGGCTGCTGATAGATGGCGCTGATGCCCAGCGAACGCGCCATGTTGGGATCGTTTGTTCCCACCACATTGCCCAAGATTTTCAGTTCACCACTGTCCGCCGCGATGGCACCCGTAATAATCTTCGTCAGCGTCGATTTGCCCGCGCCGTTTTCACCGATGAGCGCATTCACTTCACCCGCGCGCAGGTCCAGCGAGCCATTACGCAGCGCGCGCACACCCGCATAGTTCTTGGTCAGCGCGGTCACGCGGAGAATCTCTTGTGGCTCAGCGGAAGCAGTCGGCATGAATCGTCTCAGTTTCGCGGCAAAAAAGAAGCGCCCTGCGGCGTACAAGCGTTATACCGCAGAGCGCATTCTTCTGGCGAAACAGGATCGGTTGACTACACGTGCACACCGCACAGGTGAACGGTAATGCCCAGCGCGGAACACATGGCGGCCTTGATTGCCAGCGCTTTCAATGCCTCGTCGCGGCTGCCCGCATAAGCAATGCTCACGTGGTTGGCGCGGTGCCGCGCCATGAAGGCGTCGCGGCTCACGCCTTCCGTTATTGCGCTGACCATGGGCCACTGCTTCGTCGTTTCGTTCCAGCGTGCTTCGGTTTCGTCTTCCGGCAGCGTGATGACCTTAGCCAGTCCCAGGTCAATGTGCATCGCGCCGCCTTCCACAAACACGCGGCTCCAAACCACATCACCGGGGCGTCCAATACCCTTCAGCGTGCCGCCACCCAACGGGAAATACATGGCAGGCTGACGATCACTCTGTGAACCGGAATAACCGCCCACAAAGTGGCTCGCCGGTGCAGCACCGGAGATCTGCCACAGCCACACATAATCATCACCGTACGGCTTGCCCCAACGCACATCATGCAACGTGGTCGACGGATCAAGGCCCAGCGCCTTCCAGCAAAGATTCGTAATGACGCCATCCACGCCGGCGCACTCGTCCACTTCGTTGAAGTGTGGCAGCGCATCGCCTGCATAGAGTTCGCGGCCATCGTCGCTCTTGACCGGCGGACGATCGGGATTGTTCAACAAACCTTCTACCAGGTCCGACGCAGGAGCCAAATCCTTCAGTCCCTGCTGATACTGAATGCCCACGCTATCGCAACCAAATTCATCGGCCATGCGCAGCGCGGCAATGTACATGCGGCACTGTTCCAGAATCTGACGATCTGTCAGTTCGCTAGCTTCATCTGTGCCTGTGTTGAACTTCAAGCCCTTCGCATCCAGCCATGTGCGCACAGTCTGTGCATCGGCTTCGCTTACAGCCCGCATGCGCGCAAACAACGCCGATTGGCTCAGCCGCTCCTTGAAGAAGCCCGCACGATTCAGCGGTTCATCATCAATGATGGCGTTGTACATGCCCATGCAGCCTTCGTCGAAGACACCAAGAATGATCTTCCGCTCCAACAACTCTGCGGCCAGCTTCTGGCCCAGCGCGTTTGACTCTGGCGGAAGGTTGGCAGTATCCAGCAGTACCACGTGGGACAGATCATGCGTCACATTGCCGGTGGTAATCCATTCACGCAAACCGCTCAATGCAAAGTCGTCGGTGAAGTTCTCGCTCCACAACGTAGAGAAGCGAACTCCTGCCTTCACCAGTGATCCATTCAGGTTCAGCAGGCCAACCAATCCCGGCCACTGTCCAGACCAGTTCGCCAGGGTAAGGATCGGTCCTTTATGCGAACGCATACCTGGCAAGACATGGTGCGTGTACTGCCACGCAGCCGTGGCAAAAACCAGCGGCGCATCTGCAGGGATATTCCGGAACACATCCATGCCCATGCGCTGACTCGAAATAAATCCGTGCCCGGCCTCTTCATCCACGGGAAATGCACGGATCAGTTCACAGCCGTTATCGGCAAAGACCTGCGTTAAACGCGCTTCCAGTTCGGCCTGCGCTGGCCAACATACGCGGTTTGCGCTCAGGCGAAGATCGCCGCTGGTGACGAGATAGACCTGCTTCATGCTGCTTTACCTACCTTTGTGCTCACTACCTGTTTGGCCCAATCCGCAAACCACGTCTGCAAGGAAGCAATCTCTGATACGCGCTCTGCCGACAGGGGGAAAGGATAACTTGCGCGCGTGAATCCGCGCACCTCGCTGGCCACTTTCAGCCCCCACGGCGTCGGCAGCGGGTTTAGATGTTCAATGAATTCCTTCAACAGCTCTTTGGCCAGCTCGTAGTTTTTGCTACCGGGCTTGGAGGCAAACAGCTCTGTCATCAGCTCTGGCAGAGCACACGCCACACCCGACACAACGCCATCACACACGCCCTCTTCCATGGCTGGGCACAAAGCAGAATCGTTGCCGATGATACGCGTACCCGAGACCTTCTCCGCCGTCATAGCGCGAACAATGTCCAGCGATCCGCCGCTATCCTTAATGCCCACAATGTTGTCATGCGACCGCAACAGAGACAGCACTGTGTCCACCTCTAACCCGCTGGTGAACTGCGGCAGGTTGTACAGCAGCACCGGGATTGGCACCGCATCCGCAACGGCCATTGAAAACGCCCGCAGATCATCCTGCCGGTACGGGAAGAACGACGGCATGGGCAGCAATACCGCCTGCGCGCCGTGGTACGCGGCAATCTTACCGCGGAGTACGGCACCGCGCACATCGCCCGCGCCGATGCCGACCAGAATCCGCGAAGAAGGCGAGACCGCGCGCGCCATCTTCAGGGTCAGGGCCAATTCATCGGGCGTGGCATAGGTGAATTCACCAGTTGCACCGTTAACGGCATAGCCCGTCATGCTTTCACGTTCAGGAAGGTCAAATTGCCTGCGCAGGCTATCGGTGTCAATTGCACCGTATTCGTTGCGAGGGGCCAGTAGGGCAGCATAAACTCCGCGGATTTGTGTCATGGGAGGTCCGTTCAAAAATTTCCGATCGAAGGAAATGTAGCAGACTCGTGTTCCGTATGTCGACAATTTGCACACACAAAGTCCGCGATACACTTGCTGCGTGCCCCGTCGCTCAAAAACACATCACCCCGGCCCTAAACCGTCCGTAAGGATGAAGGCGTACCAACTCATCCAGCAGAAGATCGCCTCGGGCGAACTTCGCGCCGGATCGCTCCTGAGCGAACTTGCTCTGGCCCGCGAACTGGGCAGCAGCCGTACCCCTATCCGCGAGGCCGCGGGCCAGTTGTTGGCCGAGGGATTGCTGGAACTTAGCCCTGGTGGCGGCCTTATCGTGACGCAACTCACGCGTCAGTCCATCGTCGACCTGTACGAACTGCGCGAAGCCCTGGAAGTGTTCGCAGTCGGCCGAGCCGCGCAGAACGGCGTGCGCCCCGCGGACAAGGAACGGCTGGAAGGACTACTGGCGGAGACACAGGTGTTGCTGAAGGAATTGAAGGCCAGTGGTTCGGCAGAGCTAAATGCTGAACAGATGAAGCGGTTTACCGTGGCAGATCTGGGCTTCCACTCGCTGCTGATTCGAATCGCATCCAACGCGCGCATCCTGAAGGTAGTCAATGACACGCGGCTCATGATGCGTATCTTTGCTATTCAGCGAAGCGGCCATCGCCGCGATGAACTGGAACGCATCCATCGCCATCACCGTGCGATCCTGCAAGCCGTTCTGCAATGCAACCCTGAGGAAGCCCGGCGCCTCCTCGCAGAGCATATTCAGGCCAGCGCGAACGAACGACTGGAGCAGTTCGATCGCTGGGAGCGCGAGAACCATCTGGCCGCGCTTGAATCCTCCACGCCTTACGCGATGTAGTCTGCTGTTGTAGCGGTCTGCTTTCGCATATTCCGCACCAACAGCAGAAGCACCACACCCAGGAACAGATAAATGAGCGAAGTCGCGCTCATGCACACACCCAGGCCAAAGCGTCCTGCAGCCTTTGCGATCAGGATGGGAGCAAATCCTCCGCCCAGCCATCCCAGCGAATTCATCGTTCCTGCGGCCACGCCGCGGCGTTCTACGGGAATCACGTCATACAACGAGGCGAAGATGTTCGCGTCGTACATGCCCTTGAAAAACCCGAAGCCAATCATGCCCACGATCAACCCCGCCATGGACAACGACCATCCTGTGAGGAACAGGAATGGAACACCTAAAAACAGACCTGCTGCCTGAATCAACTGGCGTCCGCCAGTAAGCTTCGAGGCAAACCGATCGGCCAGCATGCCGCCCAGCAAAACGCCTGTGACTGACGCCATCTGGAGGTATGCGGTAGCGCTGAAGCCTGCATTGGCAAGGCTGAGGTGGAACTTTGTGTATAGGTACGTGGGCAGCCAGGTCAGGAACACAACCGCGACGAAGTTCGCGCCAATGAACACGCAGATCAGCGTAAGCACGCGCCCGTTGGCCAACACATTGCGCACCCCGCTGAAGAAGTCCGCTCGGCTTTCATTGTTGCTGGACGCTGTCTTCTCTGGCGGATGACGCAAAGCCATCGCCAGAATCACCATCAACACGACACCCGCAACACCGAAGATCAAGAACGAACTACGCCATCCGTGTTCCTGCGCAATCAATCCAGAAAGCGCGCCACCACCAATGGTGCCGGCATATACGCCAGACTGGTGCAGCGCCATGGCGCGCGAACGGGTCGACGCAGAATGGTACATACCGATCAGTGCCATTGCGGCGGGGAAATAAAAAGCTTCACCCAAGCCGCCAAGCGTACGGAACAACACCATGCTGCCGAAGCTATGGCATACCGCCGTAGCGCCCGTCACCACAGACCAGAAAGCCAGCGCGCCAAGAATCACATTGCGCGGAGAAACGCGATCCGAAAGCCATCCAGCCAGCGGACCTGCAAGCGCATACATCCACATGAAAGACGAGCCAACCACTCCAAGTTGCAAATCGGTTAAGTGCAAATCCGTACGCAGCAACGGAAAGATGGAGAAGATGGCCTGGCGGTCTGCGTAATTGCAGAAGCAGACACACCACAGCATGGCAATCAACCACCAGCGATACGAGCTGGCGTGGCCGGTCTTGGAATCAGCAGGGTTTAGAGGCATGCAACAGATAACTCAGACATGGAAATGAACGCAGTGCGCAATGTGTACCATATGTCGACAACGGTGAGCAACGTACGAGTTGTAACGAAATCATACAGACTCCCTTTGTCCCTTATGCCTGCAACTCCAACGGAGTTGTGGATTGACGCATGACCAACGTGTGCGAGTGAAATATCTGTCGCGGAGGAAGCTCAGGCTTCTGAATCCGCTCCATCAGAGTTTTCACCGCAGTTTGAGCCAACTCGCGACACGGCTGTCGCATGGTGGTTAACGGCGGTGTCAACAGCGTGGAATAGTGCACGTCGTCAAAACCCGCGACGGCAATTTCATCAGGAATCGCACGCTTCAGTTGGGCAAGTGTACGCATGAGCAGCGCGGCGGTTTGATCGTTGGAACAGAGAATCGCATCCGGCTCAGAGACCTTAAGCAGGTTAGAAACAAACCGCGGATCAGAAGGGTCGCCAAAGTAGGGGATTTGGTGCCGAGCCTTCATGCCGAATCGACGAACCGCTTCACGACAGCCTAATAGGCGCAGGTCGGTCGTGGATGGGAAGTTGTCACGCGCAACGAAGCAGATACGTTTACGGCCCTGTTCCAACAGATGCGTCGTGATCGCAATTGAAGCAGCGACATTGTCGATGCCCACCAGATCGAACTCACTACGCGATGGATATTCGCCCAGGTCGCGGTCTAGAAGAACCAGCGGAATCTTCTGCTGACTCAACTTATCCGCAAGCTTACGGTTCCAATGGCTTCGATCTGGAATCGATTCAAAAGGCGCAAAGAAAACACCATCCACCTTGCGAGCAATGAACTCATTGCAAAGCTGAAGCGCATCTGCGCCCGTCACGATGGGAGTGGTCGCATCTCCCCACAGCACAGCGCAGCCAAGCGTCTGCGCAAAACGCGTGATCTCGTTGCAGATCGGATCAAGAATCTCCGTCTTACCCAGACCTGGAACGAAGATGCCAAGCGTATGCGTCTTTGCCGTTTGCACAGCCGGCTCAGAGGCAAGGTAATTTCCTGCTCCAGAGCGCCGCACGATCACACCCATCTGTTGCAATTCGCGCAGCGCGCGAGCTGCCGTGGGCCGAGAAACCTTATACCGCAGGCAGAGTTCCGTCTCGCTGGGAAGGCGCTTTCCACGTGCAAATTTCCCGCTGAGAATGTCTCTCTGCAACCCCTCAAACACTGACATGTACTTGTGTGTCTTCATAGAACCTGTAAGTACAGATTTCCCCCTGTATCTGCTTGTCATCTCTATGAGACGAAGGCTAATGTTCGCTTTCGAAACCTATTTCATACGTCAGCTTGCACTTGAGCTATCAGTACAGGTTCCGGAAGCAGCGATGACAGATAATACGAACACAAGTACAGAATTGTCCAAAGATTCAATGATCCCGGAAATCATACGTACGGAAACCACACACAGTGGCGCAACTGAGTTGCGTGCGCAGGACTTTGCTTTCAATGCAAAGCAGTCTGAAATTGCAGAGCGCACGACTTCTGCACGATTGATTCCCGCAGGCGCGGTACGTCCCTTTGCTCTGGTGGCCAGCCTGTTCTTCCTGTGGGGCATTCCGAACAGCATGAACGACGTGTTGATTCGTCAGTTCATGAAATCGTTCTCGCTGACTCGCTTTGAAGCGGGACTCGTGCAATCAGCTTTCTATCTTGGATACTTCGTTCTGGCATTGCCCGCGGGCTTGACGATGAGGCGCTATGGCTATAAGCGCGGACTGATCGCCGGCCTGTGCCTGTTTGCCACAGGATGCTTTCTCTTTCTGCCCGCTGCCATATCCGGCACGTACGCATTTTTTCTGGGAGCACTCTTCGTAGTCGCAAGTGGACTCGCCTTTCTCGAAACAGCCTCCAACCCCTTCGTTGCACAGCTTGGCCCTGAAGCGACATCAGAACGCCGCCTCAACCTGGCGCAGGCATTCAATCCTCTCGGGTGCATCACTGGTGTCTTGCTTGGCACAATCTTCATCTTCTCGGGGGTGGAACTTTCACCCGCGGAAGTGGCCGTCAAGCAGGCAGATCACACCTATGCAAGCTATCTGCACATGGAAACACTGCGAGTCGTTACACCGTACCTGGTGATTGGCGGCATCGCACTGGTGTGGGCTCTCCTCATTGGAGCAACAAAGTTTCCCAAGCTCGATGCAAACGATGAAAGCTGTGAAACTCCCGGCGGCGACTGGCGTTCGCTACTTCACAAACCGCACTTTCTGTTTGGCGTCTTCGCACAGTTCATCCAATGCGGCTCGCAGGTTTGCATGTGGAGTTACTTCATCCAGTACTCCAAGGAATATGTGCACATCAGCGACAAGAAGGCCGGCCTGCTGCTCACCTGCATCCTGATCATCTTTGGAATCGGACGCTTCATCTCCACAGGCCTCATGCAGCGCTTTAGCGCAAGCAGCCTTATGACTTGCTATGGCCTGACCAATGCGGGATTGCTTCTTTTCGCAATGTTCTTTCCCACGTGGGCAGGCGTGATCGCCCTGCTGCTGACCAGCTTCTTCCTTTCGGTGATGTTCCCAACAATATTTGCGTTTGGAATTAAGGATCTTGGGCCCAACACAAACATCGGCGGATCATTCATCGTTATGGCAATCGTTGGTGGCGCGGTCTTCACACCAATCATGGGATGGCTCGCAGAAGCATTGCACAGCACAGCACTCGCATTCGTCATACCGATGCTGGGCATGGCTGGCGTTGCAGCTTATGCGGCCTACATGGGCCGATACGAAAAGCGTCGCGCCGCAGATTGCGCAGCGCTGGCGTAAATATAGTTTCTGTTTTGACTTGCAAACACATGGCGTAACCGAACAGTGAACAGCCGCACATGGAATTCCTCGACGCAGTTTGCGTAGAGAAGAACCAAGCAACGCGGTGGAGGAACAATGAAGCGCAGAACTTTTCTACAGGGAACTGCGGCATCACTTGCCGTCTCCTGTATCAGTGGCAGCAGGGCGTTGTACGCGCTCGAAAGCAACCTGACCGACCTCAGTCACTGCACAGTGATCATTCCTTCTTCACCCTCGAAACGCGAAGTGGTTGCGGCAGACATGGTCGTCGACGAGATCATGAAGCGCTGCGGCGTCACTTGGAACAGGGGAAGCACTGCACCTGCCGGCACAGTAAAAATCTACTTGGGCACCCGCGCCAACTGGCATGCATTGGGTTCCGCAGTCTCCAGCATTGCTGCAAAAGCTACGAAGCTCCCCGCCGAATCCTATGCCATTGCTACAGGCAATGAAGGTGGCAACCCGTGGATTGCAGTGTGTGGTAGCGATGAACGCGGCCTGATCTTTGGTGCAGGACGAATGCTACGGTCGCTTCGCCTAATGCGCCGTGCGGTTTCAGGCGACCTAAAGGCGATGAATCTGACCAGTTCGCCACACTACTCCGTACGTGGTCATCAGCTTGGCTTTCGTCCGAAGACGAATGCATACGATGCATTCACCGTGGAGATGTGGGATCAATACATCCGCGAGCTTGCCATCTTCGGCACGAACACGGTGGAGCTACTGCCCCCCATCACGGACGACGATGCAGACAGCCCACACTTCGCCATTCCGCCGCAGCAGATGATGATCGAAATGTCGCGCATCTGCGACAAGTACGATCTGGATGTCTCTGTCTGGTATCCCGCCATGGCCAAGAACTATGGCGACGCACAAACAGTTGACGCAGAGGTGCGCAATTGGGCTGAGGTTCTGCACTATCTTCCACGCGTGGACGTGGTGTTCGTCCCCGGTGGCGATCCTGGGCACACCGAACCGAAATACATGCTGGCGCTTCTGGAAAAGCAGAAGGCAAGCCTGCGCAAGACACATCCGAAGTTGCAGATGTGGATGTCACCACAATCTTTCAACGCGGAGTGGCTAGCCGACTTCCTAAAGCTTGCCGCGGATCCGCAGACGCAGTCATGGCTCGACGGTATCGTCTTCGGTCCGCAAAACAGAAGCTCCATCTCAGAGCTGCGCAAGTCGCTACCTGCCAAGTATCCAATTCGCTTTTATCCAGACATAACGCACAGCATCGAGTCGCAGTACTCCATCAACAACTGGGATATCGCCTACGTTGTGACAGAGGGACGCGAAATCATTAATCCCCGCCCTGAAATTGAAGCGGCGATTCTTCGTTCCATGTTGAAGGACACAGTCGGCTTCGTCAGCTACTCCGAGGGAGTCAATGACGATGTAAACAAGTTCGTCTGGAGCCTTGTCTCCTGGGATCCGAAGATGTCCGCCACAGAAGCCGTTCGCGACTTTGGCAACTACATCATCGGAGCAAGGGACGGTTCCGCATACGCACAGGGCCTCTTGGATCTCGAACACAACTGGGAAGGAAGACTCGCAACGAACGAACTCGTTGACGTGACACTACAGAAGTTCCTCTCCATTGAGAGGAATGCTTCGCCCTTCTTGTTGCAAAACTGGCGGTGGCAGCAAGCACTGTTCCGCGCATGCTGCGATGCATATGTGCGCCGACGTTTGCTCTTTGAATCAGGCGAGCTTGCGCGCGCGCAAAGCGTACTGGAGCGCATTGAAGACTTCGGCTTTGCCTCCGTTCCGTGGGGCACGGGTGGCAAGCCCGAACCGATGCCCGCCAACGGTATTGATCCACAGAATCTTGTCGATGAAGCGATTGAGATTTTGCGCAAAGCCGCAGTGGTGCAGATCGCACCCGCACTCCGCACACGCATCAGCGAACTCGGCTATGCTCTGTTCCAAAGCATTCATCAGCAGCTTGCAGTAGAGCGGTTACAGGGTGAAGGCGTGGAACGTGGCGCTCCGCTCGACACCATCGATCATCCTGTTACGGATGCTCCTTACTTCCTCAAGCGGCTTAAAGCTCTCAGTTCCATTGAAGTGCAGGAAGAAAAGATTGGTGCGATTCGAGCGTTGCTGAATCGCACCAACCCCGGCCCCGGTGGCTTCTACGATGAGCTGGGTAACATCACCAACCGCCCACATCTTGTCATCGAAAACGTCGAAGGCGATTTTGATTTCCGTCGCTCGACACACGTTGGCACTAACTACCCCGACCGCTTTGGTGCTGATGAACCCATGGCATGGAAGCACTGGGCAGAGAGTCTGTATGAAGAGCCGTTGAAGATGCGCTACACGGGACTTGATCCAAACGTGGAATACAGCCTTCAGGTAGTCATCTCTGGCGATTCGAAAAACGTGAAAACGAAGCTCGTGGCAAATGAGTCCACTGAGATTCATCCGATGCAACTGCGTCCTTGGCCTCCTGCGCCACAGACATTTGCGCTTCCCAAATCAGCAACCGCATCAGGCGAGCTTCTGCTCACGTGGACGCGCGAAGCTGGCCTCGGCGGCAACGGCCGCGGATGCCAGGTTGCTGAAGTTATGTTGAAACCCGTCATTAAGAAGGAGGCGTAGACCCCAATGGCCAATGAATATGCCCCAGACCGGCACCCATCCAGCAACGACACGTGGAGTGTCGTGCGCGAAAGACTGAAGGCGGGCGAGTTTGTCCTGGGCATGACCGTCACTTCGAACAACGTAGAAACCGCCGCGCACGCAGCAACGCTGGGCTTCCACTTCCTCTGGTGCGAGATGGAGCACTCTTCCCTCTCCCTAGAATCTCTGCGCACAATGGTGCTGGCCACACGCGGTTTGCCTGCACCCGTCTTCGCACGTGTGCCGTGGCCTGAAGTATGGCTCGCAAAGCGCGTACTTGATCAAGGCGTGCAGGGAGTCATCTTTCCCTTTGTTTCCGATGTAGAACGTGCACAGAAGGCGGTTCATGGATGCCACTATCCTCCCTTTGGCCGCCGTGGCTCAGGTGCAGGCCTCGCAGTCGCCACTTGGCCCGCACCAGGCAGCTATTACGACTCCGCCGATGCAAACATTCTGGTGGTATGCGTGATTGAAGAAGCAGAAGCCGTTGACCGAATTGAAGAGATTGCCGCAATGCCCGGCATCGACGTAATCTTCATCGGCGTCAGCGATCTATCCTTCTCACTGGGCCTGCGTGGCCGCCAGGATGAGCCTCTGCTGGAAGAGGCAATTACGAAAATCGTTGCAGCAGCACAGCGCAATGGCAAATGGCTGGGCCGCCCGGCGGGCAGCGCGGAAGATGTGCGCCGCTTCGGAGAGCAAGGCTTCCAGTTCTTCCAGTCGCTAACGGAACTCGGTCTGATGAAGCTCGGAGCCAAAGCTTTGCTGGAACCGCTGGGTATCAAAGACAAGCCGCAGGAACAGACAACCTTCTACTAATCCTGCTGCATACACAATAAGCAAGAAGGCGGATGCAAGTTTGCATCCGCCTTCTGTTTTGCTGCTCTTACTTAGTTGCTCGCTCTGTACCTTGTGAATGCCACATGCCGCTGCCGCGCGACGGGTACACCAGACGCACGGTGTTAATGGAATAAGGCTCTGCATTGAACTCGACTTCATCGCCATGCAAAGCTACTTGCGCGTTGGAACCATTCACAGGCTGCTCCATCAGGTTGGTCTCTGTAGCCTGCGTTGCGCCTGCAGGCACAGTGATCTTGGCGCGTGTCTTCTCACCAGCCCATTCATAGAAGCGCAGAGTGAGACTGTCATCGTCCTCGCTCTTCTTGATCGATGTCACAACAATGTTGTGTTGAGCGGCATGAACGAGAGAGTGATTCGCGGGAAGATCGCCGCCATGCGGAATCGCCTGCACAGCCTCCATCGGATAGTTGAATTCGTAGCCGCGAAGAACCGTATCGGCCTGCTTCCATGAAGCAGCGTGTGGATAAAGCGAGTAACTGAAGTGATGATGACCACGATCAGCTGTTGGATCGGGATAAAGCGGCGCGCGAAGCAACGACAGACGAAGCGTGTTGCCAAGCGCGTCGTAGCCATACTTCGAATCGTTGATAAGGCTCAAGCCATGCTCGCTATTGCCGAGGTCCGCCCACTTCTGTGCTGAGACTTCAAAGCGGGCTGCATCAATGACATTGTCGCGTGTCGTAGGACGTTCAATACTTCCGTACGGAATCTCGTACGTGGCAGTCGAGCTCGTTGCGGTAAGCGGGAAGCTCGCCTTCAGCAGAACGTGTGTCTCATGCCAGTCAATGTCATTCACCACGTCAACGCGAGGCGAGTTGGCATACAGCGTGATGTCCTGCACAAACGTGGACTTACTCCAATGCCGCTTGATGCGGATGACAGAACGCAGTGGGCCGCTCTCGATCGTCTGGATGCTGTCAAGCTGGGTAATGTCTGTTTCTTGCTTGTCATATCCCTTATCGATATTCCACGCATCCTCGACGCGGATGCTGTCCATATTCACTTCCGTCAGGCCGCGCCCCAAGTCAACAAACGTCTCAAGCTTGTTGCCGCATTGATTGGGAGCGATATTCTCAAACTTCGCGTCCTTCCGATAAAGGCTAGTAATGCAACCCGTCTTAGGATCAAGCGTTACGCGCAGCAAGCTGTTTTCCAGCGTTGTGCCATGCACCGATAGATCACTCGGAACCGCACGCTTACCAGGAACAGCATGCAACACGGTATATCCAATCGCAGGCACACTCTTTGGCTTCAACAGTAGTTGATATGTGTTGGTTAACTTGTCCTGCGACAAGACCTGCATAGGAATAGGCTGATTGTCTGCATCGAGCACGCTGATGCCATTCGGCGTTGCATGCGGCATTTGCACTGTTGCAGTCACCGCATCGGAACGATTCCAGCTCAGGCTGTTCCACACGATGACAGGAACACCCGGCTGCGCAGCGGTGTTGATATGGTGCTGCAGTTCACGTAGCGCATTGCCCTCAGCTTCGTTGGCAATGCGATGCGCTTCGTCATAGTCGTGCTGTGCATCAACATAGGCCGCAGCAATCGCAGTTCCCGATGCAACATCATGAAATTCGTTGAACGCCTTCTTCTTCCACGCTTGCGTAAAGGATTCACCGGGATAGTTCAAACCACTGAGCCATGCAAGAGACGAGAACTTCTCCGCATCCAACAGCCACTGATCACTGCGACGCATATGAGCCTTCTGGTCGCTATGAGTGGTGTACGTGCCGCGATGATGTTCTAGATAGATTTCATCGTTCCACACAGGCAGACTGATCTTGCCTGCAGCAGGCGCGGGAAGCTGCGTATTGCCCGCAGCAAGCGTCTTGTAATTCCACACAGGCATACCTGTGGTGCCAACACGCGCGTTCATATCATCGAAGAATGCTTGCGACGTCCGGAACTCAACACGAGGATAGACACGCTTGGGGTTCGACCAATTGATGCCATTCTGAATAGCCGTGCGCGCGTCATAGATGTTCAGCCGACCAAGGCTGGGTCCGAAAACATGCATCAATTGCTGCTGACCAGGATTGAGCCGCATCGCAACAGCCGCGTCCTGCGCAATCTCTGACGCCTCCGTATCTTTCACAATGTCGTGCGGAAAATATGAAAGCACACGACTGCCATCCGGAGCCTGCCACCAGAAAAGTTTTAGGGGCAACTGATTCG
This sequence comes from Terriglobus roseus, assembly GCF_900102185.1. NCBI lineage: Bacteria > Pseudomonadati > Acidobacteriota > Terriglobia > Terriglobales > Acidobacteriaceae > Terriglobus > Terriglobus roseus. Next base: position 3,646,897 of record NZ_LT629690.1, read on the forward strand.
TGTCGTTATAACGCAACTTTTGCGTGACGAAGTAATCAATTCCCGACTTCTTATAGATCTGCGGAAGCTGCCAGTCATAACCGAAGGAATCAACATTCCATCCGACCTTGACGTCATAGTTGAACTTCTTCAGGAAGTACCGCTTACCCAGCAACAGCTGCCGCACTTGCGATTCGCCGTCGGTCATGTTGAGATCGGGTTCAATCCACATGCCACCCACTGGCTCCCAGCGACCTTCCTTCACACGCTTCTGAATCTCGCTGAACAACGCAGGAAACTTCTCTTCGATCCACTCGTAATACTGCGCGCTCGATTGCGAAAAAATGTACTGCGGATATTCGTGCATCATCTCGATCGCACTGGCGAATGTGAAATGAACCTGATCAACGCCTTCAGAAGCCGTCCACAACCATGCCGCATCAATGTGTGCATCGCCGGTAAGTTGAATGAAAAATTTCTTAAGCAGCGGCTGTAGCGGCTCCAGAGCAGCCTGCGCCTTCACCATCGAGGCATCAAATGCAGTCTGGTCATTGCGGTCGAGAGCGCTCAGACTGACAGAAGTTGCGGCAGCATCCAGCAGCTTTTCCTGAGCCGCAAGCTGATTCGGATCGGAGATGAGAGCCGGAAGCAGCTCCGCCGCAGAAACCAGTTCCGTTGCAAGCGCCGTTGGATCCGGACGATTCGGCACAAAGTTCACATCAACATAAGCACCTTCAAAATGCTTGATGTCTGTGCTGGGCGGCATCTTTACCGCAATCAGAATCTTGTCGCCGGGCTTCGCGCTATCAATAACAGTGCGCGGTCCAATGTACGTTCCTTCCGTGTCCTTGCGACCGTTGTAATAGATCATCTCGTAGAGATAGCCGCGCCCCGGGCCGTAGCCACCCACATCCACCTTGAACGTGATGCGCGTGCCAGTAAGGTCGTAGCCATTCAGTGTCTTCGGCACTTCAATCCATCGCCGAATCCAAATCTCTTCCTTCGGCGCAACAAACGGGAGCTTGATCGTCTTCCAGTTAGAAGTATCGAGAGCTGGGCTCTCACCATGTTCAATCGGCCCCTCGTGATACTGCCATTCGCGCGCGTCGAGCGATGCAAATGAGGACAGGCGTTGAACAACAGCTTGCCCCTGTGGAGAGAACTTGTAAGAAGGCGCAGCGTTGGACTGCGCCGTCAACGGCGCAGCGAGAGTCGCAACGGAGGCGAGCACAGCAAGGAAACGCGGCGTGGAATACATATCTTGGGTCCACCTATGGTGTTGGGCTGAAGCTCAAACATCGTACTGCGTTCTCAGCACGAGCTCGACAAATTCAGCATCCTTCGTACGGGTAAGAGGGGCGGAGATGCCGATAGGTCATCGCCGCCCCTCCTTAATAGAACCCGCAGCACCGAAATGTAAAGGTAGCCGCGGGGGTTATGGCTTCTGGTTAGAACTCAACCTTCATTGAGAACTGAATGAATCGCGGCAGATTGCTCTGGTCGCTTACGCCCAGAATCTTGCCGAAGTTCGCACTGTTCACATCAGAGGTTGGGCCGTTGAAGAACTGCGGCGAGTTGAAAGCGTTGATGAAGTCAGCACGGAACGCTGCATTCACTCGCTCAGTGATCTTGTTGTTCTTCGTGAGCGAGATATCAATGTTATGCACACCCGGCAGGCGAACACTGGAAAGACGCGTCTTCCACGTCTGCAACTGATACGCCTGGCGAATGGACCAGACAGGAGTCTCTCCCGATTGGCAATTCGTTGTCGTGTTTGTGGATGGGTTGATGGTGCAGTTATTAAACCAACGAGCCAAGGTCGGATGCGCCAGAGCGGGATTGCCAATTGGCACTGAGTTCGTGCTGTTCGTCAGATCAAGCGGCATACCTGCCTGCAGACGTACCAGCGATCCCATATCCCATCCGCTGATTGCCCAGCGTACGGGAGCTACCAGATGCGATCCATAGGCGCGATTCGAGCCGAAGGGCAACTGCCAGAGAAGGCTGATCTGCATGTTACGCGGAATGTCCCACGCTGCAATCACCTTCTGTAGCTGCGTGTCCTGCGGGTTGGAGTAAAGCTTCTGATCCAACTGCTTAGACATGGTGTATTGCACCGAGAAGTCCAGACCGTACGACAAGCGCTTCTGCAGCACGAACTGAGCAGCGTTGTAGCTGGATGTACCGATAGGGATGTACTGCTCGGTGATGCCGCTGGTACCGGTGATAGTGCCCACTAGGAACTGTGGATACGGTGCCAACAGCTGCTGCCGCTGAACCGTTGCACCGTTCAGCGCCGTTCCAGGAAGCAGGCCAGCGAATGGATTTGCGACGCTTGCCGTGAGGTAAGCATTGCCATAGCCCACTGCGCTCAGAGGAACTGCGTTGATCTGATGGTTAACCGGCAGACGCCCGAAGCGCGTTCCCACATACGACGCGGTAAACAGGAAGTCCTTGGGGAACTGATGCTGAACGCCAAAGGAGAACTGCTGTACAGTGGCTGGCTTCGCGTTCTGGCTTGCATACGAAAAGCTCTGTCCCAGGTATGTCTTCAGACCGTTGGAAGCGTATGAAGGTGCCTGAACACTGCTGTTTGGGAACGGATCCGTCAGCGTGTTCGCCGGAACACCCGCCGAAACCGACGTTACCATGTTGGTCGTGTAGCTGAAGCCAGGCGCTTCACCTGGATCATTCACAACCTGGCCATAGAGCAATCCGTAACCGCCACGCAGCACCGTATTTTTATCAACCTGATAAGTAGCGCCGAAGCGCGGTCCTAGGTTGCCCCATTTCTGGTTTGTCACGTTACGAGGCTGTCCATTGACACCGGCAAACACCAGGCCACCGTAAAGTGACTGTCCCGGCACAGCCAATGGATTTGGGGTCGACGGATTGAAGGTTGCCAATCCGTTGAACCGGTCGGTAAGTGGTCCTTGATAGTCCCAGCGCAGTCCCACATTCAGGGTCAGGTTCTTCCGAACACGCACATCGTCCTGGAAATACAGCGAGACCATCTTCACCTGGCGTGTCGGGAAACTGTTCACATCGATAGAGCCCGACTGCGGTGTGCCCATTAGGAACGATGCAATCGCATTGCCCGACGTGGCATTTACGGCGTTGGGATTTGAACCAGTGAACTGCTGATCAAAGACGAACTTGCCAGAGCTATTACCGGGGCTTTGAACATTGTTACGCAGCAGTCGCATATCAATGCCGGCTGTCATATTGTTGTTGCCAGCGGTCTTGGCCACCGAAGCGCCAATCGTGTAGTTATAGCTCGTGGTGATGTTAGGCGGAGTTGCGCCCGCGCCGTTGTAGTTAGCCCAGGTAAATTGCGGGAAGATGTTAGCTGCTTGACCAGCGAAGCCGGACGAGAATCCGAGCGCGCTAGGCCCCGTTCCCACGCCCTGTGCACCACCGCTTGCCGACTTGAAGCGCTCAAGGCCGACGCGTACGGTGGCCACGGTCGTTGGGTTCACAATCTGGGTAAGCTGTACCGTTCCGTTGTGGTTTTCACGCGTGAACGGATTATTCGTGCTCGTATCCGCAATGTTCAGAGCGGAAGTTGTCGAGTAACGGAAACCACGTGCTTCTGTGAGCGAGTTACGAGAATAGCGTCCGAAGATACGCGTCGCTTCGCTCATGGTGTAGTCCACGCGAACCGTATTCTCCGGGAAGTAGTCCGTAAACTTGCGGCTGCCAGGGCCATTCGTTAGGTTGTTCAGCCCGGTAATAGGAGCATTTTTTACATTGCCGGAAGGAAGCATCGACAGGACCTTCAGAGCAACGGGATTCATGGGATGGCTGAGGTTCTTCAGGTTGTTTCCTGGAACCGCAGTACGCGTCAACACACCATTTACAGTCGTTGTCGAGAAAGGATCATAAATCGTTATCTGTTTGCCGTTTGCATCAACCGTCTGCGAGAAGTCGCCCACCTTTTGCAGGTCCGTCGGAACGGATACAACAAATGGATCAGGAATGCTCTGCCGCAGGTCTTCAAACGTGTACGCGGCAAAGAGCTTGTTCTTGATAATGGGGCCGGTGATGTTGAAGCCGAAGATGTTGATGTGCGAGGAAGAACGCGGCGTTCCGGTGTAGTTGCTATTGAACGTATTCGCGTTGAGAACTGTGTTCTGGAAGAACTCCCACGCAGCTCCGTGGAACTGATTGGTACCGCTCTTGGTCAGGATGTTGGTCACACCACCAAGCGTCCATCCGTATGCAGCATCATAGTTCGTGGTGTGCACACGAACTTCGCTTGTTGCTTCCTGCGTTGGAATGTAAGAGGCCGAGGCTCCATTCTGGAGAGCGCTCATACCATCCACCAGAATTTCGTTTGTGCTATTCGGCGATCCGTTCACGGAGATACCCGAGGTACCTGCGATATCGAAAGCACGCAGTCGCGTATCGGACGAAGTGACCAGAACACCGGGCACGGAGAAAATAGCCGAGATCGGATTACGACCTTGCGTTGGCAGAGCCATCAACTTCTCTTGTCCAAGCGCCGTGGACTGCGTAGCCGTTTCAGTCTCAAGCTGCGCCGCCGATGCGGTCACGGTGACGTTTTCATTCACGTTACCGGGCGTAAGAGTGAAGTCAATGGCCGCGCGCTCAGCGATAGAAAGCTGCACACCATTCCGGATGCTGGTGGTGAATGAAGCCTGCTGGACGGTGATGGAATACTGTCCTGGGTTCAGCGCGACCACGTGATAGTAGCCGTCCTCACCAGTAACCGTTGTCGTGGATACACCTGTCTGGACATTCAGGACGATAACCTTGGCGCCCGGCAACGCAGCGCCGCCGCTATCAGTTACCTGGCCATCCAGCGTCGCCTGTGTTCCCTGCGCAAAGAGCGGAGCGGAGCACAAAAATACGAGAGATGCCAACCCTGGGAGGGGTCGTGTAGAACGAAAGTACATTTGTTGCCTCCAGTTAAGTTGTTCGCGGACGAAGTGTTTCTGCAAATAAAACTGCGGCAAAACAACACGGTCAGGAGCTTCGTCTGCTGATTTTGAGCACTGTTGGTCCGGGCCGGTCGGGCGAAGGTTTTCGCGGCCGTTGACCGGGCTGTTCAGTACTCGAAGTTAAAGATCGCTACGGGTATCGCACTCCCGCTGCTGCCAGAATTTCGGCCGGCGACGCGGTGCCGGTCGTTTGTAGCTTTTTCACGGTCACGGTAGCTGCCAGGTTCGCCAACGTGGCAGCCTGCAACGGTGTTGCCCCTGTCGCCAGGGCCGCAGCAATCGTTGCAACCACGGTGTCTCCTGCACCTACTGTGTCGATCGGACCTTCAACAGGCCATCCTGCGATCAACGAAACTTTTCCATCTGCCGCCACGGCGATTCCCTTGTCACCGCGTGTAATAAAGGTCGGCTTGGAAGTGCGTTCGTAGATACGCGTTGCAAACTCGATGGCTCGTTCATCTTCATGCAGCGACTCAGGAGCTTCATTGAGAAGCTTTGCTGCTTCGCCCATGTTCACCTTCAGAAGAGCACCGGAGAATTTCTCCAGGTGGTGGCGTGCGTCCACAAGGAACACCGCCTTCTTCGAACTTGCAATGATGCCGTTCATACGTTCGATCAGCTTCGGTGAAGACACACCCGTCTCCACTTGCTGATTGAGAATCACCACATCGTGCCTTGCTGCAGCGCTCTCCAATCGCTCCAGCAAACGTTCCGTAACGGATTCGTTCGATTCATTAAAACTACCGAAATCGATCCGGCCTTCTTCCAGGTTTCCGATGCATGGCTTCGCGTAGACCATGGTTTGCCATGCGGCATCCTCAATGACATCGCATTTGCAATTGCGATAGTCCGACAGCATGCTGTGCATCACCTCTCCGAATGGATCGGTACCGCTAATGCCGAGCGCCTGAACATGTCCCACGTTCAGTGCTGCCAGGTTCGCAACTACATTGCCTGCGCCGCCGAGTGAATACCTCTGCCGTCGTACGCGCCTTACCTTCAGACCTGTCTCCAGCGAATACTCTTCTTCGCCTTCATCCAGGTCCCAATAGGCATCAATACAAAAATCACCAAAGACCGCCAATGAGCTTGACTCCATGCGAGTCAGAACAGACGAGAACCATTGATGAACATCTTCGGAGGCGCGAAGCCCCTCTTCCGTAACCGTGTTGCCGGTCTCTTGTTGGTGTTGTTTTTGCACGTATTGCAAACTATGAGGACATAAACATCACTGGCAAGCACACGATCCGAAAAGCTGTACTTACATGCCATGCAGTCTGTGACGGTAAACTCTGGAACTGCGGGAAATCAGCCGAACCATGCGGTTCCGTAGCGAAAAAGCCGTGAATAGATTGGGCTTAAAGCTTCATCGACAATAGAAGTCAGCTCCATCTCTTACTCAAACAGGCAATACATCGTTTCTCTACATCAGCGTGCCTGTAAGTACAGGAAAAGGGGTAAGTGAGAACACATGCAGGACGCTCACACATTACTTTGGAATTTGTCTGCTTAAAGCAACAAACAAGAGGAGTGCAATGGAACCGCTGCAAGTGTGGTCTCTCAACGGGGAGCGTTTTATAGGTAATACTCCCGAGGAGATACCATCAACCGTCACCTGGCTCAAGGGCTTATCAGATCCTGGTGCCGTGGTTCCTGACGTTCTTTGCCTGCAGGACTTCCGAGCCAGCATGATTGCGCACCTCAGCCCCCTGCCTTACTTTTCGTTTGTGCCCATGACAATCCAGAGCTTTTGGGGTAAACGAGAATCGTTAGGCATCTGTATCGCATCACGATGGCCCATCGACGAAATCGAAATTCATCACACATGGGGTGATGGCGTCGTGCGCCATCTCGAAGGCGTGGGGGAAGATAACGAACGCACGCAGCCACTGGACGTTTCGGACTCGCTCATTCTGAAAACACAGAATCGCCTTGCGATTGCCTGCAGCGTGCATCGTCCCGGTGACGAAAAGCCGTTGCGTGTCGCCACGCATCATGGCTTCTGGGTGCGTGATGGCATTCCCACTGCGAACCAGATGGACAGCACAATTTCTGTTTGTGGTTTCCTTGCGGAACAGGCACATCGTTACGGTGGCCTGCTCTACGCTGCGGATTACAACCCTGACAAAGAAGGCAATGTATTACGCACGTACCAGCAATTTGGCGGCGTGGATTGTCTTCCTCTCGAAATACAGACAACCTTGGCCACGCATCATCCGGCCTATCGCTTTGGTATTCGATCGGACTGCATGATGGTCTGGCCCGACAGCGAAGGACAGTACCACTACGCTGTTGAGGATGTTCACGTAGACCCCACTCCTGGAAGCGATCACGACATGGTCTGCGGCAGGGTCAGTTTTCTTGATACGCCGTTAGAGAATACCTTCGGACATCTGACCGCCATCTGCAGGTAGATGTTCAACCTGCGATAGGCAGGTTCCAATGGAAATGCACCGCTGCCATACGCGTTGCAAAGCAGCAGACAATCCCTGCCACATCCGCCATGGGAGGCTTAATGCCAACCTTCCGCAGCGTGACAGTGATTGCTGCTCCAAGCAGAGCCGCAGCCGCGTAAACATCTGCCTTCAGCACATTCGGAATCTGGTTGATGAGAATGTCGCGGAGAGTACCGCCGCCCACCGCCGTCAGCCCACCCAGCATCGTCGCCATCAGCGGATGGATTCCATACTCAATCGCCTTGGTCGCGCCAGCCACAGCGAAAAGGCTTAGACCCGCCGCATCCAGCACTTGTACCCAGCCCTCACCACTGGCGGCGATCGACGTTCGCAAAGTGAATACGATCAAGCCTGCGGTAAGAGCAGTAGCCACATAGCGCCAGTCGCGCATGGCATTCGGAGGTGTGGCGCCAAGCAGGATATCGCGCACGATACCACCGCCCAGTGCCGTAAGAAACGCAACCACCAGCACCCCAAGAAGATCCAGCCGAACATGCACTCCGGCCGTGGCACCTTCTGCCGCAAAAAGAGCTGTGCCGATCAAATCCAGTAGCAGGAGAAGGTGGTCGCGAACGCGCATGTGCCTCACTATAAAGTGCCGCGCCAGTTTACGACGCAACGCAATTTGCCAGATATAGCCATTTGCCAAACGCATTTGGGTGGGCGTCTACTCGCCAATACAGACTTCCGAGTCGCTCAGACATTGGCTACGCCTGTCCGGCCCGTGCACTTACACGCACTTCAACCGTTGACAAGGAAGGGGGTTCCCGTGGAAGCCGTCAGCACCCAAGCGCCTGCTTACTCTCATCGAAAAAACCCAAATCAAACGTACGACTCCATCTGCCACCGCTGCTTCTCCACAGTGGCAACGGAGAGCAACGAGAGTGCCCTCGCAAAACACGAACAGCAGCATGAGTGTGGAGCGATGGCCCAGGCACGGACGCTGATGCATAAAGACACATACATGTCCGCCGAACGAATGATTTCCTCTTCAGTAGACGCTGCCTGAAAGGGCTGCCCTTCCCTTAACGCAGCTGTGTCGGAGCGATCGTGATGGAGCGACGATGAAGCGACGCTCCTGCCTCCGGCACGCTGCCATCATTTACCAACACCTCTGCCGGCTCTGCTTCAAACGGAATACGAATCGTGGCCTTGCCGTGCGCAGGAACACGCAGTGGAAGCGTGTTGGTCAGCGTTCCGGCGCGCACAGTCACAGGAACTTCAGCATCCGTTCCGCCGGTGTTCTGTACCTCTACCGCAACAAGCCATGAACCGGCCTGTGCCACTTCCTTACTTCCACCCCATTGAGCGCGAGGATCGTCAGGCGGTGCCTGCACTTCCCTGCCGATAGGTCCACCATAAGGTTGCTGATGTTGCGGCAACAGGTTTGCCGGTGCAGCGGCGCGTTCAATCTTGCGCGGCGCAATCGCGGCAATCTCCAGTTGCGGCAACGATCCCGTTCCCTGAATCCAGCTTTGGAAGAACCAGTCCAGCTTCTTCGTTCCGGCAACCTGCTGCACCATCTGTTCGAAACTCGAAGTCTCTTGCGCAGCAGACCCAGGCGCGTTTTCCTGCTTCAATCGCCATCCGGAGAGCGCTCCTTGAAGCGCGTCCTCACCCACAATGTTTCGCAACATCTGCAGAACATAAGCAGAACGCACGCGCGCACAAGAAGGCTGCGTGCATGTCGATAGCGGCGTAACCGGACCATCTACAACCGGCGCATCCGACGACGAAGAACTCATCTGCGGCGAGGCATCCGCGTCCATCTGGCGCAGACGCTTCGCTTCCGATGCCAGTCCAGCAAGGGCTACGGTGCGATCGTTGCCACGCTCAGCCCACAGCGCCTGCATAAACTCCGGAATGCCATCACGCAGCCATGCAGCGTCGATGCCATCGGGCAGCCATGCCGAGGTCAGCGGTACCACCAACGAAGGTGCAATCGCCGCGGGCTGTGCCGTCCGCAACGGAGCCACCAGAAGCGCACCGTCCGCATATCCCGCCGCATCAGGAATGGGCAGATCAATCACATCCAGCGGACGCGAAGCCTTAGGTCCCAGCCACTGCTCCAGCATCGGACGCAAACGAGCAGCAGCCTCACCGATAGAAGCAGCACGATCAGCCGCGTCTGTAACAACACGCACCAAACCGCCTGCCACTTCCTGTGGAGCCGCCAGAGTCACGAACAACGAAGGAGTACGCGGCCCAAGCTTTGCCATTGACCACGATGCCGTAGCAACACCCTCCGCAGCAGCGGTCAGCTTCTGACGATTGCCACAGAAGAAAGCAGCATCCGGCTGTGCGCCCTCATACTCCAGCGTGAGATGAAGTGCGAACGCGCTCTCCACTTCACGCGCGCGACTCGCCTCCACAGCCTTCGGCACTGCGGCCCCATCCTTAAGCAACGCGGAATCGCCGGTAGCGGGATACCAAAGCACATTGCCCATACCGCGTAGCCCCGTAAAGGCATCGGTGACCGTGTCCCAGTCCGTGCGAACAGCAACTTCCGTGGGCGCTCCCAACTCCAACAGACGCGCTCCACTAGCTGCGATCGTGCCACCGTAATAAAGATCCAGCTTGGTATCAGCGCCAGGGGCGAGCGGTTCAGGAAGCGTTAGCAGCATCTCCGATGCCACACCCGTGTGGTCCAGATCGTCGCGAAGATGATGCTGTTCCAACTTGAGCGTACTTCCCTGCGCAATCCGCGCACTCTCCCACTTCAATGCGCCAGAAACCTGCAACGCAATCGCCGAAAGCGGCTGCGTGCCGGTGTTCTTCACCGTAATCTGCGCGCGAATTTCCGCCAGTCCGGTGTGGGTATTCAGATGAACATCCAGATCGCGTGCGGCAACAAGAGGTGCACGACGCGCTTCGGCAGGTACCTTCGCCGCAGCAGCAAGATCGGCTTCCGTGACGACTAAAGGCGACGCCCCCTCCACCGCTTCTCCAGAGCTACTGGAAGACGATTCCGCAGCTGCCGTCTGTGCAGGTTCTACTGGCGAACCATCGGCGTCTGCCGCATCATCCGGCGAGCGTCTACGCAGACGAGGTGGATGCGCACTGGAAGATTCGCCCGGCTTCGTCGGGGCAGCAGCAGGCTGCTCCGGTTCGGGTGCAACAGGCTCTTCGTGGCGTTCAAACAGCACCTTACCCTTGGGCGCAGGCTGCTGTTGCTGTTCCGTCTGTTGTTGCGGTTCAGTTTGCTGAGCGAAAGACGAAACAGGCAGCAGAGACGCCGCTGCAAGCAGATACGGAACGAGCCGGTGTGGATTGGAATGCGACATGAAAATCTTCAGAAAATGGGCGGCTAAGAGCCGAGACCCTTCCGTGGCTTGGACGCCTTCGCAGGCGCTTCGTCAGCAGGACGCTGCTTTACGCGACGCTGCCGCGCCGCCTCATACATCACGACCGCGCCCGCAACCGACACATTCAACGACGGCACCGCACCCGCCATCGGGATGCGCAGCAGAAAATCGCAGGTACGCTTGGTCAGGTCGTGCAGCCCCGCCCCCTCGCGCCCCATCACCAGGCAGATATCTGTGTTGAAGTCGAACTGGTCGTAGTCCATGGTGCCGCGCTCATCCAGCCCAATGATCCAGATATTGTGTTTCTTCAGCTCCTCGAGAGAGCGCACCAGATTGGTAACTTTGGCAGCGCGAACATGCTCCGTCGCCCCGGCTGACGCCTTCGCAGCAGCCCCGCTCAGGGGTGCCGACCGGCGTTCAGGCAGCAACACGCCGTCCACGCCGGCGCCATCCGCCGTACGCAACAGGGCGCCCATGTTATGAGGATCTTCCACCCCATCCAGAGCAAGGAAGAACCGCTTCGCATCGCCGCCGGAATGAATTAAGTCTTCAATCGTCAGCAACTTGCGTTCTTTCAGGAACGCCACTGCACCACCGTGATTTTCACTCCGGCTCATGCGCTGCAGCTCTTCCCGGCTGCCGTAACTGACACGAACGCGGGCTGATCGACACAGGTCAAGCAGGGCGGCCACGCGCGGGTTAGTCGGGCCGGAAAGAACGGTGATGTGGTCCAGGTCTTTGGGCCGTACGCGGACGGCTTCGGTGACGGGATGGAGCCCGAAGAGAATCTCCATACTCCCAGTCTACGCGGAGCCAATCCGCCGCGGAAAATAGCGCTTTTCATTGACCGTTCACTAACCCTAGAATGGATGAGCCGGACCGCATCGCACACCTTCGCGTACTCAGGGACAACTTTTCCTCATGCTGAAAGAAAATTCTTTCGGGAACCGAGTCTTTTCCGGACAACCCCGCGTCAACAATGATGTGCAGGGTGCTTTGTCCATTTCGGCGGCAATGCTGGAAGCCAGCGAGCAGGAGAACGCGGAGATCGCGCTCGGCCTGAAGCGGCAGGACCCTGATCTGCTCGATCGTCTGATCGACACCTATCAGCACCGCCTGATGCGTTACCTGACCTTCCTGACCGGCAAGCGCGAAACCGCCGAGGATCTGTTCCAGGAGACCTGGATGCGCGTGCTGATGCGCGGCGCACAGTACAACGGCAAGGCTCGTTTTGATACATGGCTGTTCACCATCGCCCGCAACCTGGCCATTGATCTCTCCCGCAAGCGCACCATGGCGTCGCTGGATGAGCTGCAGGACCCAGGCAATGACGAGCGCCCCTTTGAGATTGCGATTGACGGACCTTCGCCGTTTGAGCAGTTTTGCTCCCGCGAAGATGCCGCAGAAGTAAGCGCCGTGCTGCTGGACCTGCACGCCTCCTACCGCGAAGTGCTGGTACTGCGTTTCCATGAGGAAATGGCGCTGGAAGAGATTGCAGCGGTCACGAAGTCTCCACTCTCCACGGTGAAGTCGCGTTTGTATCGCGGCCTTGCTGCGTTGAAGCCGCAGATTGAGAAGCTCCGTCGTGAGCGGAACCTCGTCCCAAGGACGGCCGCTCAGGGAGGGCTCTCTTGAGCATGGCAATTTCGGAGGACCCGCGCACCCCAGGTTTAAATGCACGCGCGGCGGTGGTTAACCGTACCCATCGCGTCATTCGTCAGCGTGCCAATGCCATGCGGGAGCGCAAGCGTACCACCCGCGACCTGATTGTTCCGTTTGTTGTGTGTTCTGCCTTGCTTCTTTTCATCGCTGCAGCTGTGCTGCACGTAACAGACGAAAGCATTTCAGACATCGCCGGCATCTGGAAACGAATTGTGGATCTGGGCGCAGATGCAGGTAGCGAAGTAAGCCTGTTGCTGCTATGGTTTCTACCACTCTCGGTCATCACGGCCGCGGTGGTGCTGCTCCGTCGCAATCGTCGTCCGTCGGACCGCAATGACAAGGTAAGGTAAGCCCCATGGTGTGGAAGACGGAACATAGCCAGCGACCGGACGTGGAACAGAGCGACGACGAGCTGAAAATGATTCCGCTCTGGTCGGTCATTCTGTCCGTCATGGTGTTTGTCGGTATCCAGATGCTCAGCTATGGATACTTTGGCGGCCCCCCTCCCGGCGGACCGCGCCACGGCAACCCCGTCATGCATGCCATTGGCAGCTATAGCTGGGGAGCCGCTCTGGCCAGCTATGTTCTGCTGATTGGTTACATCAGCCGCGATGTGAAGCGCCGCAACATGCGTCCCGCACTGTGGATGCTGATTGTGCTGGTCATGCCCGGCGGCATTGGCGCCATCGTTTACTTCCTGCTGCGCCAGCCCATCCTGAGCCGCTGCCCCTCATGCCGTACTGAAGTCGCTAGCGACTTCCATTTCTGCCCGCAATGCCAGTTCCAGATGAAGCCGGTATGCGGCCAGTGCTTCCGCGGCGTTCATATCACGGACGTGTACTGCACCAACTGCGGCCACGACCTTGCGGAAGACGCCATGCCCGCGCGCCTGCGCTCCTACAGCGACTAAAAGCAGTCCTACACGTCCCCCAGCGGATACCCATAACGCTCATAGTTGTCCCAAACAGACGCGCCGGGAAACTTCCGCTGCGATTCGGCATACGTCGCGCGTACTTGCTACAAAGGATCGAAGTCTTTCTTTGGAGCCCCCTATGCGCTTTCTGACCGTTGCGCCGTTTGTACTGTTTGCCGCGAGTGTCTCCGCACAAAATCTGACCTCGCAACCTGCACCCACCGGCGCACAGAAGCCATTGGTCCCGCTGGAGACATTGCCGTACTCACCAGTGCTGAACCTCACCAGCCTGGACCGCAGCGTGAATCCCTGCGACGACTTTTACAAATTTGCATGTGGCGGCTGGCAAAAGAACAATCCCATCCCCGCCGACCAGTCAGCATGGAGCGTCTACGGCAAACTGACCTACGAGAACCAGCAGTTTCTATGGGGCATCCTGCGCGATGCCGCGGCCATGAAAGATCGAGATGCCACCCAGCAGAAGATTGGCGATTACTTCGCAGCCTGCACCGACGAACCTGCAATCGATAAGCGTGGCTTCGATCCGGTCAAGCCCGCACTCGCACGTATTGCGGATTACAAATCGCGCGAAGCTCTGTTGAAAGACCTGCCTGCCTTCGCAGTCGACGTGGATGGTTCTTTCTTCTTTAACGCCGGCTCCACGCAGGACCCGCAAAACGCAAACAACGTTATCGCCGGTGAAGACGCAGGCGGACTCGGCCTGCCCGACCGCGACTACTACCTGAAGACCGACCCGAAGAGCGTAGAGATTCGGCAGAAGTACGTCGCCTACATCGAAAAACTATTCACCATGAGCGGCGAGTCCGCAGCACACGCAAAGACCGATGCAGACGCGGTGATGAAACTCGAGACCGCGCTGGCAACAGCGTCGCTTTCGCGCGTCGATCGCCGCGATCCATACAAGATTTTTCATCGCCTCACGCTCGCCGACCTGCAGAAGCAAGTGCCTGCAGTCGATTGGGCACACTTCTATCAACTCGCCGGAGCGCAGAGCTTCACCACGCTGAACATCTCGCAGCCAGACTTCAACAAGGCACTGCAGCAACAACTGACAACAGCACCGCTCGATACGCTCAAAGCGTATCTACGCTTCCACGCTCTCACCTCAGCCGCACCGCAGATGAGCAAGCCATGGCGTGAAGCCCAGTTCGACTTCTTCAGCCACTACTTGCGCGGCACCCCAACAATGTCTCCCCGCTGGCGCACATGCACCCGCCAGGTGGATGACTACATGGGTGAAGCGCTCGGACAGGAGTTTGTCCGCCGCACCTTCTCTGCAGACACACGCGCCAAGACGCAGTTGATGACCAATCTCATTGAAGATTCCATGAAGCAGGAGATTGAACACCTCGACTGGATGAGCCCTGCAACGAAGGCTGAAGCACTGAAGAAGCTGAAGACCATTCGCAACAAGATTGGCTACCCCGATCACTGGCGCGACTATTCGAAGCTGACCGTCACGCGCAACGATTACTTCGCCGATTATCACAACGCGGTGATGTTCGAAAGTGAGCGCGACTTCGGCAAGATCGGCAAGCCCGTCGATCGCAATGAATGGATGATGTCACCACCAACGGTGAACGCTTACTACGATCCGCAGATGAATGACATCAACTTCCCTGCGGGTGTTCTGCAGCCACCGCTCTATGAGGCAAAGGCCGACGACGCACCGAACTACGGCAACACCGGCTCTACGATTGGCCATGAACTAACGCATGGTTTCGACGACCAGGGACGCCAGTTCGATGCCGAAGGCAACCTGCGCGACTGGTGGACGAAGGAAGATGCAAAGGGGTTTGAAGACCGCATCAACTGTCTGCGCGATCAGTTCGCCACATACACCGTGGTGGATGACATTCATATCAACAGCAAGCTGACCAGTGGTGAAGATGTAGCCGACCTCGGCGGCACATTGATTGCTTACATGGCATGGAAGAAAGCAACCGAAGCTGAACGACTCATGCCTGTTGATGGCTTCACACCAGACCAACGCTTCTTCGTAGGATTCGCACAGTGGGCATGTGAGAGCCAGCGACCCGAACAACTTCGCATGAACGCACTCACCAACGAACATTCGCCCGGCTATGCACGCATCAATGGCATTGTGGTGAACATGCCGGAATTTGCGAATGCATTTCAATGTGCAAAGACTGCGCCCATGGTGAAGGCCAACGTTTGCAAGGTTTGGTAATCGAACGCGGTCTTCTTTTTTGCACATCAGGCAACGAGAGGGCCGCGACCTTTGCTCCAACTCTGTGTCCACTCCAATGCAGTTCGGAAGTGAGGGAGCACCAATGAACATGAAGACACGTATCGCAGCACTCGTACTTGGCGCTGGCATGATTGCCACGCCTGCAGCACTTTTCGCTCAGGGGCCACCGCCTCCGCCCCCGGGCTACGGCCAGGGCCCCGGACGCTGGGATGCACCTCCTCGCGAATATACCCGCGATATCCAGCGCCAGGGCTATCGTGATGGCTTGTATGGTGCGCAGAAGGACTTTGAAAATCATCGCCGCCCCACAGTGATGAACCGCGATGAGTATCGCAACTACCGCGGACCAGATCGCCGTGGCTATCAGTCTGCTTTCCAGCGCGGCTACAACGCGTGGTGGGGCCACCAGCGTGGACCGGGCGGACCTCGTCCTTACTAAGAACTCGTGAAGATAAGAAAGCCCGCACAAGATGCGGGCTTTCTTATTTCCTGTCGTTTTCAAACGAGAATCAGCACGAACGATACTTGTCGTTGAAACGACGCCCCGCTTCCAACATCGCAATGGTTTCGCCCATGCGCTTCTCGCGCGTCTCTTCTTTCTTCGCCGTCGTGATCCATTCCAGATATTCGCGCTTGCAGCTCGGCGGCAGCGTTTCGAAATACGTCTTTGCGCTCTTTGACTTCTTCAGCAGAACGGCGAAGGCATCCGGCATTTCAATCTCCTGGCGTGTGCCCTTGCGTGTGCGGCCTTCCATTGCAGAACCGGCTTCGCCTTTCCGAATCAACTCAGCCGCATACTTCACATACTTCGGCAGGTCCTTCGGCAGATCTTTCACAGAAGCAATCTGGCCGATGCTTCCCGCGCCTTCCACCTTCGGCATCCCCTGCGATTCCAGATACTCCGGCATCTTTGGCGACCAGAAACCAAATCCACAGTAGTTCTTGAACGCCGCCATAAAGCATAGGTTTTCACCGTTCACCGTGAAGAACGGACGACTCCACTTCACATCCTCCACGACCTCCGGAACAGCCTTGTGAACCATCTGTCGCAAATGTTCCAGGATGGGTTTCGCATAGTCGGGTGCCTTTGCGATCTGCGCATCGATACGCCGATCAAAGCTCTCTGCAGACATTGTTTTCGCGGAAGACTTCTTCGCCGTTGCCATGATTGCGGCAGTATATCCGCAACCCCTTCGCTCCCGGTGGAAGCTGCGGCAGCATCGCCAACGCGCACATTGTTACAGTTCTATGAAAATACCCCTTGCATACGACCCCCTCGCAGGAGCACTATCCATTTCACCCCTAAGGCTGTGGCTCCCCCGGGAAGGAGGGTTTCCATGGTTCGCTCCATTCTCATTCCGCTACTCTTCGCGCCGTATCTGCTCTGGGCCCAGCAGGCTGTTCCTCCTGCCGCAGAAACGCCTCTCACTCCGGCGGTCCTCACGACAACAGACAAACCCGCCGACACAGCTTCCACTCTGCCCCCCACGGAAGGTCTGGCAGACACACTCGCCGTTCGCGGACGCTATCTCGCCGCAATCCACGTCTACGAGCAGCTTCAGCCCACCGCAGTCATCCTGAACAAGATGGGCATTGCCTGCGAACACATGTTCATGTGGGACCGTGCGCGCGCCAGCTTTGAAGACTCCATCAAACTCAATCCGAAATACGCCGAGGCATACAACAACCTAGGAACGCTGTCGCACAGCCAGGGCGATCTTGCGCGTGCAGAGAAGATGTATCGCAAATCGCTGAAGCTGAAGCCAAACGATCCCAACACCATGCAGAACCTGGGCACGCTCTATTACGCGAAGCGCAACTTCCGCAAAGGCGACGCCGAGTATCGCAAAGCTCTCGCAATTGACCCCGGCATCCTGGAACGCAGCGCCAACCGCGGCATTCCAGCCAATTCAAAGGTGCAGAGCGCCAGTGAAATCCACTATCACCTGGCGGCCACGTACGCGCAGGCAGGCAGCCAGAAGATGGCCCTCGACTACCTTCGCAAAGCCATCCTGGAAGGCTTCCGCGATCGCAACCGGCTCATGCACGACAAGGAATTCGCCGACATGAGAACCAGCGACGCCTTCCTGGCAATGGTCGAAGATATGCAGAAGAATTAGCCCCCTCCCTCACGTCCTCGAGGGCGAGCGGCTTCACCATCGCGTGAAGCCGCTCTTGCTTGCGTCAAAAGCAGCTACAAGACCACGCAACACCTCGCCTTTGATACAAAGGACATCGCACAGGGAGATGAAATGAGCACAGTGTGGACGCGTCGGCAGATGTTGCAATACACAGGGATAACCGCGGCAGGCGCAGCTTTCCGCCCCGTTCTCGCACAGACATCTGGCAATCGTCCACAGGTGAAGACAAAGCTCGGCACGGTGGCTGGCGAAGAAACCAACGGCATCCGACGCTTCCTCGGCATCCCCTTCGCCCAGCCGCCCATCGGCACACTGCGTTTCCGCGCACCCCAACCCGCAAAACCGTGGAGCGGCATTCTTGACGCTACAAAGTTCTCCGCTAGCGCTATGCAGCCCAGCCACCCCAACCAAAACGAAGACTGCCTGTACCTAAACATCTTCACACCAACAAAAATCGAAGGCCCTCTTCCCGTCTTTGTCTGGATTCACGGCGGCGGATTTACCGGCGGCAGTCCGGTAGACGTGGACGGCACGGTCTTCGCGCGTGACGGCGTCATCATGGTCACGGTTGCATATCGCCTGGGCGTCTTCGGCTTCCTCGACTGGTCGCCCTTGCTCGGCGCGGACTATGCGGATAGTGCAAACAATGGCCTGCGCGATCTCGTGATGTCGCTGCGATGGATACATGAAAACATCGCTGCCTTCGGTGGCGATCCCACACGCGTCACCATCGGCGGACAATCCGCAGGTGCAAAGCTGACAGCATTCCTGCTGGCTGTAGACGAAGCGCGCCCGTACTTCTCCGCAGCAATCTCCGAGAGTGGTGGTGGTGAACGCATTCTCGATACCGCAGGCGCCCATCGCGTCACAGAAGCGTTCGCATCGCAGCTGACAGACCGCAGCCACGCTGCGATTCTTGCGTTGTCCTCGCAACAACTCATCACACTGCAGGAACGCATGATCCAGGCCGCGCCAGGCAACTTTCCTCTGCGCGTACAAGGCGGAGGCCAACTGCTACCGCATCGCGCCATACCCGCCATCGCGGCAGGTACCTCACGCGGCAAACGCCTGCTCATCGGCACCTGCCGCGATGAAAGCGCCTTCTATCTCGGCGAACACGCAGCAGAGCCCATCACGCAGAAACGCCTCGGCAATTCCACCGAAGCACAATTCCAGGCTGTCCTTGCAAAATACGCAGCAATCTATCCGCAGATGTCCACTGCAGACCTCAACATCCGGGCGCTCACCGCAGAAGAGTATTGGGTGCCCAGCATCCGCGTAGCAGAAGCCCACAAGAAAGGCGGCGGTGGGGCAACCTACTTCTATCGTCTCGACGAGACCGCAGCCACCGGCCCGCACAAAGGCACCAGCTATCACGCGTACGACATTGGCTACGTCTTTGAACATCTCGCCACAGACGAACCACCTGCAGCGCAGACACTCTCCAAAGAAATGCACACGGCATGGGTGAACTTCATTAAGGGCAACGCTCCCGCCGCAACCGGCCTGCCCACATGGCCGCAGTGGGATGCAAAGCAGCGCGCCACCATGCTCTTCAACGCAACAAGCCAGGTGAAGCAACAACCCGCAGAAGCAGAACTGCGTCTGTGGGATGGCTTCTCCTTTTCATAAAAGCTGTAAGCCTCGGGTTTCGGAAATGCAAAATCTTCACAGTTTCGCATTTTCCGGCTAGTTAATCGTTTGACTAATGCGTTATGCTTCCGCTGCCACAAAACAGTCGTCACCGCCTGTGCGCAAACATGCGACGACTGTTCGGCACACAAGGGAGATGCTGTTCATGACGTACCTGCCGCGTTCCGTTACTCGCCGTTCCCTCCTTGCTTCGCTTGCCGCCACCACGGGCTACGCCGTAGCGCAGAAAGTGATTCCAGGAATCCCCAACGTTGGCATCCGTGCAGACAACAACGCTGCGCGCACCGAATGCGGTGTAGGCGCGCTGATGCCGTGGGCAGATGGCCTCTACGCCGTCACCTATAACTCTTCCGGCAAACGCACTGGTACCGGGCTCGGCCTCTATCGCCTCGAAGATGATCTGAAGATCGAGGCGCTCGATATGCCCAACGGAGTCTACGCCAATCGCTTCATCCATCACGCCAGCAATCAATGCATCATCGGCCCATACGTCATTGACTCCACCGGCAAGTGGCGCCGCATTGAAGGCCTCGTAGAACATCGCCTCACATCCACCATGCCGCACCTCACCGATCCAAAGAACCGCGTCTACTTCATGACGATGGAAGGCCTCGTCTTCGAGATGGATGTGAATGACCTCAAGCCGCGCCTGCTGACAGATCTCACAAAGGACATGAGCATCAAGGCACAGCCACACTTCAAAGGCGGCTACACCGCACAGGGTCGGGTTGTCGTCTCCAACAACGGCTTCTTTGCTTACGGTGAAACACAAGCAGGTCTCTTCGAGTGGGACGGCAAAGGGCCATGGAAACGCATCAGCGACAAGCCGCACATGGACGTGGCCGCGCGCGAAAACATGGGCAACGTCATGTTCGCCAGCGGATGGGATGAAAAGTCTGTACTCTTCCGCGCACTCGTCAAAGGCGAGTGGCAACTCTATCGGCTGCCCAAGCCCTCACATGCGTTTGAACAAGGCTGGCAGACCGAATGGATGCGCATCCGCGAAGTGGAGACCGAGCATTACATGATGGACATCCAGGGCATGTTCTATGAGCTGCAGCCCATCGCATTTGAAGACCGAATCTGGGGCGTGAAGCCCGTCTGCCAGCACCTGCGCATTATCCCTGACTACTGCAGCTTCCGCGGCATGCTCGCACTCGGAGGCAATGAGACCACACCCAACAACGACAACAACGCCGTCGTAGGCCAACCGCAAAGCGGCATCTGGTTCGGAAAGACAGATGACCTATGGTCATGGGGCAAACCAAAAGGCTGGGGCGGACCATGGCGCAAAGATATGGTCAAAGCAGGCGAACCATCCGACCCATTCCTGTTCACCAGCTTCGAACACAAGATGCTTCACCTCATCAGCGACAAGGCAGGCACCGTTGAAATCCAGATCGACTTCCT
Organism: Terriglobus roseus; assembly: GCF_900102185.1. Lineage (NCBI taxonomy): Bacteria > Pseudomonadati > Acidobacteriota > Terriglobia > Terriglobales > Acidobacteriaceae > Terriglobus > Terriglobus roseus. Next base: position 3,667,613 of record NZ_LT629690.1, read on the forward strand.
CGGCGATGGCACATGGGTGAAGTACGAAACAGTGAAGCTGGCCGCAGGCGAATACCACCCGGTCATCTTCCCCGAAGGCTTCAGCGCACAGTGGGCACGCCTCGTGCCCGGCGTCTCCGCGAAGATGACCGCAGAGTTCATGTTCACCTAGAACTCTGCATTCAACTCCGGAACAAAAAAACGCAGCGTTCACTACGAACGCTGCGTTCTTGCTTTTTTAACGCTCGCTTACTTCACGCGCTCGCGAATCTCCGTACGCACCAGGTACAGGAAGAACACCATGGAAAACGCAGCAGGCAACAGATACCCCGGCTGACGCGTTTGAAAAAACAGCGTTGCATTGCCCAACGAATAGAAGAAGCATCCGCCCAGCAACAACGCCCATCCCCAGCGCTTCAAACGCAAAAATCCAAACACGCCAATCAGGATCATCGTGGCCACAGTAAGGATGGCGTACAGAGCGCTGGTGCGAAACTGATCCCGATGCGCAATGACATTGATCGCATTCGCCATCGACACAAACAACATGAAGATGGCAATCATCGCCATGCCCGGCAACATGCGCGGGCCCTTCGATCCTTCAATGTCAGGCCGCACAGAACCCGGCGGCAACTTGATGCGTTTTACTTCCTTCTCGCTCATCGTCTCTTTTCCAATTACAGCGTCTTCAGGTAAGCCAGGATCGACGCAATATCGTCCGGCGAAACCTGCCCACCCAGCGGTGGCATCATGCCACGCCCATGCTGAATGGTCCACGTAATGCGTTCATCGTTCGCGGGCGCACCACTCTGCAAATACGGCTTCTTGTACACGCCCAACAGCGAAGGCCCATGCAGCGATCCCGTATCCCGATCGTAATGACACTGCGCGCAATTCTGTTGATAAGCGACATAGCCCGCATGTTCCTGCGGTGTGAGTTGAGTCAGAGGCTTCGGCGGCGGTACAGTCTTGCAGCCCATCAACGCCGAGCACACCACCGACATCAGCAACAGTCGCTTCAAACTGCACGCTCCCGCATCTGCTTATACGCCTTGTGAATGAACGACCCCATGTACCAGCCATCGATGTACTTGTACGGCGTTTCGCCCGTGGTGTAATGCCCGCACGGCAACACGCGGCTGACAAAGTTCACACCACGCTTACGGAAGTTGCTGAGCACATCCAGCGAAAACTCGCGCAAGAATGTGAGATCCCACGGTGCATAAATCACCAGCGTCTGTCGCGTCTTCTCCGCAGCAAAGCGATCCATCACACTCATCGGGCTGATTGACGTAAAGATGGCGCGCACCTGTTCCTGCGTCAGCCCCTCGCGTTCAAACGCTGCACGAATATGCCGCGTGCTCTGCCCTGTCCAAACCACATCGCCAAACCAAGTCGACGCATGATTGAACGCGCACACCTGAATACGCGGATCAAACGCCGCAGCCATGAAGCTGTAGCAGGAGCCAAGCGATGTGCCCAACACACCGAACTGCTCATAGCCCTGCGCCTGCAGCCAATCCACGCAAGCGCGAATATCCACCACAGCCTGTCGGCACGCGGCAATCGTACGACCAATGTTGCTGCTCACCGCATAGTCGCTACGTTCCAACTCCGCAGGCCGACGGATATCGTGATACGGCTTCGACAACCGCAGCCCCGCGATACCGAACTTGTTGAAGATGGCACACAACGCGTTGTGGCTGAACGCATCCGCATTCCACTGTGGCATCACCACAATGGCCTGCTTCTTTCGTTTCGGATCTTTGTGTGCAGGCTCAGGGTACCACCGCGCATTCACCGCATCGTTCTCGGGATACTTCGAATGCACCGGCGACGTGAATCGCAGAAACTCCGCTTTATCTAACTTGCCGCTCGCAGCGTCATCCTTCAGTTGCTGATCCTGCGCCAGCGTCTCCGGTCGCACATTCGTCGGAAACAACTCCGGATGCCGATGCTCCAACTGAAAATCCGTCGGCACGGCATAGCCGTAGAACTCCGCATTGCGCGCGACAATCTCTTCATTCACGCGCATCATGCGGTCCAACGCATCCAGCGTGGTCAACTGCCCGGCCATGTCCAGCCGATGCGACTCCGCGGCCAGCTCGCTGAAATCCGCAAGCCAGTCAAAACCCCACTCCAGCGGCCGCACCACGCGATTCGTATCGCGGGTGGTCAGCGCAGTCTCCCAGCGGATCATCCAGTCCGCATACCACTTTCCAAGCATCCCTTTCAGGATATCTGACCGCCCCGCGCGTTGCAGCAATGCACACAACTTGTTGATGAGCCAATCACACATGAAAAATTCCGTGCCGAATTACGCAGAAAGCGTATGCTTCCCACCAACAAAAGAATCTGCTTCTTCGCCTTCAGTTTCCGTGGGATGCTCCGCGGTAACTCCAGACGCCTTTCGTAACGTTGTTTCGTGAGGAGATGTCTATGGGTCTTTCCTGGAAAAAGTCAGACACACACACCCATTTGTCCGGTGCGAACAAGCGCCATAGCGGTATCCACACCGTCACGCCCACTTCCAAGGCAGAGGAAACAAATCCGAAACCCAAGCGTGGCTCTCCGTTTGGTGAACTGCAATTTGGCTCTGAAGCCGGCGCTCCACCCAAGGCCTACAAATCAATTCTTGGCCTCTAGCCCCCTTTATCTGCCCAGGCGACGCCCCACTTCTCCCTGCTTATGCACCAGCTCCCAATGCCCCGGATTATTTCCGGGGCATCTTCTTGGGCGACCTTCCCCATAAAACCCATCAGACAAAGAGTGTTACCGAGTTTGTTCCACCTCGGCACAGCCCGCCACAATTTCCTCTCTCTTCAGGCAACTCATGGAAACCCATGCAAATAAAGGTGATTTCAGCTTCCCTTAGGCATCGGGAGAAAATCCATGTTGCATCCCAGACATTGCGCGGTGAAAAAAGAGCAGCAGATGAGTGCTCCCGCGGCGGAGGAAGTACCAATGATTTCCCTGAAAAGTTTTGTACCGCCCATGGTTGCGCTTTCCCTGGTCGCTTGCATGACCACCGGGTGCTCCCGGCAGCAAAGCGCAATCGACGCGGCAAAGAAGGACGTAACAGCCACCGGTCAACCGCAGGAAGTGGTCTATTCAGAGCCGAACGGCAGCACCACGCTGACCATGGTCACCCCGGCAGCGCCCGGAGCCAGTGTTCCAACAACAGTCCAGTCCACCATCCCCGCAGGTGCCACACCCACGCAGGGTCTGCCGGACTGGAGCCAGGGCATCCATCCCGCCCCCAGCCATGCCGCACGATTCAAAGCACCCGGCATGATGGTTGAAGGCACCATTACTCAGACAGCCACCGCGCCGCCTGCGACTGCAGCCTATAGCAGCACAAATCCCGCAACCACGGCTGCAACAGCACCTGTTACCACGACGACCACTCCGGCGCCCCAGTTCGTTCCCGCTGACATCACCATCCCAGCAGGAACCACGCTGGCCATCCGCATCAACCAGCGCATCGACGTGAAGCACGCCCACATTGGCGATCGCTTCACAGGCGACCTCTCGGAGAGTGTCACGCGTGACGGTAAGGTCATCCTGCCGCGCGGTACCGACGTGCGCGGCGTAGTGGACGCAGCACACCGCCGGGGCCACTTCAAAGGCCGCTCCGTACTGGAACTGCGCCTGACTTCGATCATGCACGACGGCAAAGCTTACCCGGTACAAACCGCAGATTTCGTCGCCAGCAAGAAGGGTAAGGGCAAGCGTACCGCAGGCTGGATCGGCGGCACTGCAGGCGCAGGCATGCTCATCGGCGGCATCGCCAGCGGAGGCGTCGGCCTCCTCGCAGGCGGGCTCGCCGGTGGCGGCCTCGGCACCGTCATCGCAGGCACCACGGGCAATCGTGACATCGTCATCCCAGCGGAATCCCTCGTGCGTTTCCGTCTTGAAGACGATCTGACAGTGAGCCCCACGCCCGAAACCGCAACCGTGGCGGACAACCGCCCCGTAACCAACTAATAGAATTCCTCCCCCAGGAAAAGAAGCATTAATTCCCTCAAAGGGGCCTCATCATGAGGCCCCGCTTCTTTGCGCCAGAGGAACAGATGACCGTGGCGCAGAACCCATTAACAGTCCATTTGCACCGAGCGAAAAGAATGACCATCATGGAATGCGGATACAACAGTTGAGGAAAACCATGAGTGCGGATACCGCGGGATTCTACGATGATTTGGCGGAACACTATCATCTAATCTTTGAGGATTGGGGCCGTTCGATTGAACGACAGGCAGGTGTTCTCGGTCCGCTGCTTGAGAACAAGCTGACTCAACGCCCTCTAAAGATACTCGACTGCGCCTGTGGCATCGGAACACAAGCACTCGGCATGGCCCAACGCGGTCATAGCGTCGTCGCAACTGATTTGAGCAAGATGGCAGTACGACGAGCTTCCAGTGAAGCTCGCAAGTTGGGCTTGGATATCCAATTCCATGTGGCCGACATGCGAGATCTTTCTGTTCTTCACGAATCAGATTTCGACGCAGTCTTGGTTGGGGATAATGCTCTGCCTCATCTGTTGACCGATGAAGCTCTGAGCCAGGCCCTTGAGAGTATCTCCATTCGACTCAAACCCGGAGGCCTTCTGCTCGCCACGCTTCGCGACTATGACAGCCTGCTATCCACGCGGCCGACCTTTCAAGGCCCCACTTTCTATTCTGACAACGAAACTCGGCGCATTGTTCATCAGGTGTGGGACTGGGATCAGAACCAATACGAACTTCATCTCTACCTGACCTGGAACTCTGGCTCACTCTGGACAAGCAAGCATTACGCCTCTCGATATCGCGCGATAACGAGGGCCGAGCTTACACAGAGCCTTGAAGCAAACAGCTTCAAAGAAATCGAATGGCTGATGCCGGAAGCGACAACGTTCTATCAACCAATCGTCATCGCGCGCAAAGAAGACCACTCTGCGCACTAATCTTTTTTCGCAGCGCTCGAAACATCTCGTTTGATCAGCGTGCGACGCGTACCGCAGTCCGGACAAAATTTGTCTCTCGGTTTCAGATCTTTCTTGGGACAATTGCTGCAGTCGTAATGTTGCTGGGTTCCGCAATGAGTACAAAAGGCTTCACTACGCTCCAAAAGCTGCTCACATTGCACGCAGCAATGGTTTTTCTCAGCAAGCGACTTGCCTTCCGTCTCATACCATTCAATGACCTTCAGCAACTGATTGACTAACTCCCGAGCACTTTGAACCAGCTCGACCTTCGGTATTGTGGAAGCCCTTCCCTTGTGGGTCGCCCAATTCCCGGAAGTGCGGATCGTCTGGGCAGCGGCGTAAACACTCGTATCGGAAAACGCGTTGAGCTGCTCCAGCTTCATCAACATCGGTTCTAGTTTTTTCTTCTGATTTTCAGGTTTCTCGTCGTGGAGTTCCGAGAACACTTTCGTCACCAGCTCTTCTGAGATGACACGACACTTGGCCATCACATCCACCGGGTCCTCTGCCGCACTGGCCTCCAGCTTCGCGAGATCATTCGCCAATGCCGTATCTCGGATCATGGCCAGCCGTTGACCGCGAGTAAGCGTATGCAACGGAACAATAAAACCGTGCTCCTGATACGTTCCCTGCACCAGAGCGAGGTGATAAGCAGTACACATAAACGAATCTGTGTATCCCACGTTCAGTGTCACTTCTGTCTTCACTGCAGGGCCCGCAAGTATCTCAACCACCTGATTCGTCAGACTCCGATCCGTTGGAAATCCACTCCTCTCCAGAAAGTCATGCGAGGCCTTTAAAGCGCGGTCAAGATGCGTTTTATCGAAATCAGAAAGGGGCTCTGCCGGCCAACGATACCCTTCGCGGATCATCGTCTGAAACTGCTCAAGCGTAGTGTCTTTGCCATAAAGCCAAGGCAGGCTTCGCAATTCGTCCAGGCATTCTCCCGTGGCCAGCTTCGCCGAAACCGTTGCAGTCGCCTGCAGGAAACGCCAGATCGCTCCCAACTTCGTGCTCAATGCCGACTCGGTGACACACAGCACATTGAAGATACTGTGCGGCAAGCAGGTTGCATCACCAACCGATACACCGCCAAGGTTCTTCGCACGAGTGAGAAAAGGCTCCCAGGAAGCGATGCCATCAATGTACCTGTCGCGAAAAGCAATCAGTTGCTGCGCAGGAGAAAGATAGAGAAAGCGAACAGGTATCTGTCTCTGCCTGCACCATTCGCTGGCGATCTCATGCCCCGTCGAGCCTGCCATCGTTCCCAGGACAAGTGGCCGTCGCTTCGATGCTCTTTGAGCAATCCCCTCCTTCGGTCGCTCCCTAAGAACAACACCATGCGACTTGCCAAGGCGCTGAACAATGCCCACGATCTTCAGCTTCATGCCAAGCCGAATCGCCAACGCAAACGGCGTAACCCCAATGTGAACAATGTCCGTATCCGGCTGCATCAGCAGCGAGAGAGCTTCTGAGCCGCTGGAGGCGAAGTGTTGCACAAGCGTATCTTGCACGTTGACCTCGAAGCCCTGCCAAGCAGGCAGGATCGGATTTATTCAGTAGCACCACTCGCAACAACCATCGCAAGCGCCTCTTCCGTGGGTTCACCACTCTCTGCCGCTGCGTCGTTCAAATCTTCAACAAATGGATCTTCCTCGATCTCTTGATACACCTGCCAGCCCCGCAGACACGCAGCCACCGCAGAAATGCAGAGCACAATGGTAAGTTCCCACTGATGCCCCGGCTCTTTTCCGGTCAGCATCTTCGACAGCTTGTTCGTGAGCGTGTCGAAGGAAAGAAACGTAATTCCAAACATCAGGAACGCGGACACCGAAACTTCTAACGGGCGCAATCTGCGACGTCGCACTTTAGTGCGCTCTCGTTCCTGTTCCATACGCTGACGCACGGCATCACGCTTCACCCGCGACTCCTGCGTGAGCCAACGTTCTGCCTCCACCACATCAAACGTAATCTTGCGAATCAGATCATCCAGTCCAAGCGCAAGACGCAGCCTTTCGTACGTCTGATTGTGCATGCTGATCTGGCTCACGAGAGGAAGACGAAACTTCATCCGAAAGTCCAGCAGATGGCTGATCATCCCTCGAAGCGTACTTGCCCGCGTCGCATCATTCGTTGCATTCGCAGAGCCCTGCTCCACCAGGCTCAGCAAATACGACTGTTCATGGAATGCCAGGATGGCCATCCACAGATAACTCTGCCGCACCCTCGATAAGAACTGGCTCGCTAGAAAATCATCCGAACCATCAGCAACAGAAGCCGCTCCTTCCAACGAGAAGGCGTGGACAACGCTTTCAAAAGGACAATACAGCGCAGACTCAACTTCCGTTCGGCTCAACCGATAGTCCGTGGTGTAGCGCCGCGAAAAACGAAACGCAAGTTCCTCAAGGTAAGTACAGGACGGCGAGTGATTCACAACCATCGCGCTATAACTGAACGTCCGAACACTATCCATCAGTTCGAAGCGCTTCATCGACAACGCATGTCCCAGCATCTCGGTGACGCCAATCGGATCACCATCAGCAAACGCCGCCAGACGGCAATCATCCTTGCGCGAACGATGCGTCAGGATATGCAGCGCCTCTTCCACCGCAATCGGGTCTACGGGTGTTCCCCCGGAACTCACCACCTCCAACTCGGCGACGATAATTCGCAAGTCAGAAGGAAACACAACAAAGATCTCCCGAAACTCCACAAGCAGTTCGGTGGCCGTAGTACTCAGCCTCCGCTGCGCGGCCTTGGAAAGCCGTAGGCTGAGCCCCTTTTTCGTTGGTCGATACTTCGCTGCATCCGCAGTCGGCCACGCTCGCGGATCACCCGTTGGCCGCGAGTACATTCCATTCAGCAGATTCAGCCCTTCAGAAGAGGCCTGCAGAGCCGTCACTGAAGCTGTCTTCCCTGCCGGCCCGTGCGATCCAAGCGCTGCTACAACGGAAGGTTCCAGCTCCGGCGAAACCGACATGCCGCCCGGCACCTCTTTCCAAATGTGAAATGAAAGAGATCGCCCCTCATGCACCAGCGGATGCTGCGCCCGCACCTTGCCAACACAGTTTGTATGAAATCTCTCGGCAAGAAAGGCCTGTATGCCCTTCACCTTTACATTCGGATTGCCTTCATCCTGATCGCGCACACTGAAGATCAGAAAAATCCGCGCGTCTCCCACTGCGGGAGCAATCACTTTTCCTGTCGGTGCGGTCTGCATGTGAAGCCCCCATCGCAATGCATTTCACACAACTACATCTGCAGAGAAAGCACCACGAAACGACGGGGGAATCGTCATGGCGGCTGCACTGACGATCATAAGGGGATGAAGTAAAACTGAGCCGATAAAATCCGGCGTGGCGTTCTATTTCCTGGTGCGGCATTCGTTTTTTCAACGACCAGGATGAACCGAAGCCGTCTTACTTCATCTTGATGCCCGACGGAACAAAGCTCTCACCCTTCAAATACGCACCCAGACGAATCGGAGCGGCGTGCTCAACCGTAATTGTCCATTCCATCTTTTCGCCGGGCTTGAGCGAAAACGGAATCTCCGACGGCGACACAACCCTGCCATCCAGGCCCGGCTCTATCCAAACTTCGAACACTCCACTCCGCGCGCTGCGCCCTTGGTTTTCAATAGCCAGCTTCGCCTGCGTCGCGCTCACCTCCGTCAACCGACGCGCAATCACCGGCGTGTCGATATCCAGCCCCATCCCCTTCACCCAATCCGGATTCCACACCACGCCCTCTGGGTGAACCTGGTTCCCAGCCGAGTCCATGTTCTTCTCCTCGGTCAGCTTGTCGTAGTAGGCCACCCACACCTTGCACCAGCACTCGTTGTCATGAATCGCATTGCGCATCGGCAGCCCCGGAGGCTGGTCCAGAAATCCCACCAGTTGCGGATAGCGACTCCGCCACGGCTCTTCCTTGTAAGGCATCGCCTTCAACCGATTCAACAACGCCGGATTGGTGCCGTCAAAGTAAGCCTTCTGCCATCCCATACCGCGCGCGTCAAAGTGGATGCCAATGTCGTTATTCACAAACTTGTTCTTCTCGAAAATGTTGTCGCTGCCGCCACCAATCTTCGCGCCGCGAGCGGCTCCACGCATTACATTGCCCACCACAAGTGACCCGCTGGATTCATCATCCAGATAGATGGCGTTGATATCCCCCAGCCCCAGGTTGTGAAAGTAATTGCTACGCACCGTGTTGCCACGTTCTGTCGTGTCCGCGCCAATGTAGTAAGCGCTCGCATCCGCGGTCTCCATTGCCACGGTATGAATATCGTTTCCTTCAATCACATGGTCATTGCCATGGACCCAGATCGCAAAGTGCGGAGCATGATCAATCGTGTTGCCCACAACGCGGTTCCCCACACCCAACACATTGATTCCCGGCGTATACGTGCGCGACCAGCGCGCATAGTCATGAATATGATTGCGAGCTGCAACATGCCCAGCAGCAGTCAGCGTCTTGCGGTCTCCGCCATCCAGAACAACGCCACCATCACCTGTGTCGCGAATCTCTGAATCTTCTACGGCATCCGCATCCCCACCACGGATCACCACGCCAGCATTACCAACATTCGCAACAGTGCAATGCGCAATCCGATCATGACTGCCATCACGAATCACAATCCCGTCAGCCCGCGTCAACCCAAAATCAAGATCGCGTAACTCCACATACGACGCGCCTTCAACACTCGCCAGCGGGTTATCGAGTAACGAAACCTCAGCAACTCCAGATGCAATCGGAGAAGGCGGCCAGAAGTACAACACGCCCGCCTGTCGATCCAGATACCACTCGCCCGGTTCATCAAGCTCCTCCAGCACATTCACCACCTGCCAGCGCTGCCCGCCTCGGTAGTTGTAGTTCGGATTGGGCGCTGCGGTGTCAATGAGATGATGCGCCGTATCGATATGCGTGACACGCTCGTAATGGTCGGCCCAATCGTAATACCAGTAGCCATGCACCCACGCATCAGGGGCGTTCACCCATCGCGCCGCGCGTTCACCCTCATAAGCAAACTGGTTCTGCGCTTTGTCTTTCGTGGCTGCATCGGTATAAGCCCAACCGACGTTCGGCCAGCGAGCCAACGTCATCGGCCTGTCGTTGAAGAACAACTCCAGCGCCGAAACATTAGGCCTTCCCATACCGCGAGAAAGAATCTCTCCGTAGTTGCTAATTCCCTGCGCGCGTAAATCTGCACGCAGAATCTCGCCGCGCCACTTCTTGAATTTCCCTACCGGCGCGCCACCAACAATTCGCACCTTCTCACCCGCCATAGCACGATAGATCACAGGCGCTGCCGCAGTCCCGCTATCGGCAGCACCAAGCGTAAAGGTCGCCGTCCTGCGATATTCCCCACCGCGCAGCCAGATCGTGATCGGCGCATCATGCTTCGACACGCGCGCTGCATCTCGTGCACGTTCCAATGAAGCAAAGGGCCGCGATTTGGTACCGGGATTCGTATCCGAACCTTTCGGCGAAACGTAAAACTCTTCCCCGTAAATCTGCGCCACGGAACAAATCGCGAGAAGAACCAGAACCACAAAAGGCCGCATAGATTTCAAGACCAAAGCAACGCCCCGTTCTTAAGTTAGTTTCCAGTAAGTCGCGTAGCGTTCGTGCGCAATCTTGTAGTACGGCATCAGCGTAACGCTGTCTGCAGAGCCGCTAGCCGGAAGAGTAAAAGTAAGCGGTGATCCAGCAGGCTTTGCCTGTTGAACAAGTGTCGCGGGTTCTCCCCTCAACATTGGTGGAGCGAAAGGCGTGTTGAGAACAGAACCATAAAGGCGTTCGTTCGCATTCAGATCGCCATGAGGCGGAATGCCCTCACTCCCAAGCGCACCCGCCAACACGATGGGGCCGTAAACGAATGCAACGATGCGTTCACTTCCCGGCAAAGGAACAGCGCGCAGCTCCATCACCATATCGAGCTCAATCACATCATCGTTCTTCCACACGCGTTTCAATTCGATATAAGAACTCGCCTGTGTCGACTCAACAATCGACTTGCCATTGACCTTGACCTTCGCAACGTGGCTCCAGTGAGGATGCCGCAGATAAACCGTCATCTCAATCGGTCGATCGGTCTTCCATTGCAGCTTGGTCGTACCAGCTTCAGGAAACTGAGTCGTCTGCGTTAATGACACTCCGGGGCGCAAACGAACCACTGAAGGTATGAAGAGATTCACGTAAATGGAGTCTGCGCCTCGGAAATAGATCGAGTCGTTATACTTCGCATGGTTCTCCATGCCTGTCCCCGTGCAGCACCAGAAAGAATCAGTCGGAGTGCAGTATAGCTTCATATATCCCGGCCGATTCCCCTGGAAGTAAGTCACCATGCCAGTGTCCGGGTCCTGCGAAGCAAGAATGTCGTTGTACAGCGCACGCTCATAAAAGTCCGCATGCAATGCAGAAGGATTCAGTTCAAACAGCATCCTCGTCAGCTTGAGCATGTTGTATTCACAACATGTCTCTGAAGCCTTCGCAGAGAACACATGCTCACTAAAATTCGCCACTGAGAAAAAGTGCTCTTCATCACCGTGGTTGCCATTCACAAAAGAACGCGTCATCACAACGGTCTTCCAAAAGAAGGCAGACGCCGCAAGATAATTCTTCTCGCCGGTTAATTGGTAAAGCCGGTTGAAACCAATGACCTTCGGAATCTGCGTGTTCGCATGAAGACCATCCAGATGATCCCGGGACTTCGAAAGCGGTTCGAGAATCGCTTGATGGCAGAAGCGCTTCGCGAGTGCAAGATAACGCGCATCACCCGCCATCTCATAAGCATCTGCAAACACTTCATTCATGCCGCCATGCTCCACCTCCAACATCTTCTGAAACTGCTCCTCCGTAAGAGGAGCAGTTGCCGTCACCGCCCAATCGCAAAACTTGATCAGCACTTCCAGCGCCACAGGGTTGTCGGTATAGACACGCGCATCCCGCAAACCTGCATACACCTTGTGCAGCGTGTACCAGGGCACACCGGTGTACTTCTTCCCGCTAAGAACGGTAGCCATCAGGCCATTGCCTTCAGGAAATGCACTGACAAGCCCCGTCTCACCCGCAACCTGACAATCGCGAAGTTCATTCACGATATAGTCGGCGCGCTGCTTGAATCGTTCATCGCGGGTGGCTCCGTACATCAAAGAGCACGCCGACAGATAGTGTCCCAGCGTATGACCCTGGCAATGAATATCAGCCCACGTCGGCGCCGACTCCCAGCCGCCATAGACTTCTGCTTTAGGTTGCAGACCGGCGTTTACACGAAAAGTGTGAAGCATCCGATCCGGCTGCAAGCTCAACAAATAGCCTTGGCTCTTAGTACGTGCCCTGAGAAATGGCCCATCCAAAAGGTCAACATCCCCAAGAGCAAACGGAGTCGCTATTCGCGTAACTGGGGACGGTGACGTATCTGGCGGCTGCTCCGCAGAGTAAGTCTCAGACGCAGCAAAGGTTCTGGGGCTCGCGGCAGCAAGCCCCACACTTCCAATTCCCTTGAGCAATCCACGACGAGAGAGGCCGATTTGATCTTGTGCCATCGCTGAAGAAACGTATCGACCGAATCATACGCCGCCTCCAGAAGCAAAGTCTCCGGCAACGCGCTCTAAGCCGTCACTAACGAACACGCACGCGCAAACAATTCAAGCCTTCCAATCCAGCATGGCTAGACCTCGTCATAGGCAGGCATCGGTGAAATGTTCACCTCGCCGTCCTTACGACGGAGCAAACGATCGCAACTTTCGCTAAGACCGTGAACATGCAGCATCTTGCCGACATCTCGATAACGCTTCGCAAGCGATTCAATCGCTTCCAGAGCGGAGGAATCCATGATCCGTGCATGATCGAAATCAAGATACGTGTCAATCGGATCAGTCTTCGGACTAAAGAATGCAGTGAATTGAGCTGTAGACGCGAAAAAAAGGCTGCCGCGAAGCCGGTATGTCTTCGTGTCATTCTCTTCAACAATGTCGGCCTCAAGTTGCTGCGCATGATCCCACGCGAAAACAAGCGCAGCAATAACAATCCCCGCAACAACAGCCGTCGCCAGATTCGTAAGTACGGTGATCAGCGTAACGATCACCATCACTGCCGTGTCGTGCTTCGGAATGCGAAAGAAGTTCTGCAGGCTCTTCCAATTGAACGTCTCCGCGGACACCACGAACATAACTCCCACAAGCGCAGCAAGCGGAATACGTTCAATAAGCCGCGACCCCGCAAGGATGAAAGACAAAAGCAAACAGCCCGCTGCAATGCCGGATAGACGGCGTCTGCCACCGGAGTTCAGATTGATCATCGATTGCCCAATCATCGCGCAGCCGCCCATACCCGTGAAGAGCGATCCCACAATGTTGCCCAGGCCCTGAGCCATCGATTCGCGATTCGGTTCGCCCACGGTATCGGTGATCTCATCAATCAAATTCAACGTGAGCAACGTTTCCACAAGCCCAATGGTGGCCAGCACAAAAGCATACGGAAGCGTGATGCGCAGAGTCGCCATCGTGTATGGAACAACTGGGAGATGGAATCTTGGAAGCGTGCCATGTATTGAGGCAAGGTCGCCAACCGTACGCGTATGAATCCCAAAAGCCAGCACACAAACAGTAGCTGCAAGTATGCCTGCCAGTGCAGATGGAAATGCCTTCGTCAATTTCGGAAGAAGAACCGTTACGACCACCGTAACCGCAATCAGCCCAAACATTGTGATCAGTGACGACATCGGAAGCCAATGCTGACTTCCATCGGGCATACGCTCGCGCAGATGCTGAAATTGCGCAGAAGCAATGATGATCGCCAGGCCATTCACAAAACCCAGCATGACGGAGTGCGGCACCATGCGGATCAGTTTGCCGAAACGAAACGCTGCGAAGAGAAGCTGAAGGATACCGGTGAGAAGAATGGTCGCGAAAAGATATTCAATGCCATGCTGAACAACCAGTGCAGCCGACACCACAGCCATGGAGCCAGCCGCGCCAGATATCATTCCCGGACGACCACCAAAAATCGCAGCGATAAGACAGAGGATAAAGGCAGCGTAGAGACCGTTAAGCGGGTTAACGTGTGCCACCAGCGAGAAGCCAACAACTTCCGGCACAAGCGACAAAGCGGCCGTAAGGCCCGCAAGGACCTCAGACCGGACGATTCGGATGTTCAACGTATATTTCTTTCCACAAACCAGCACAGCATCTGCGCGCGGGCGGAGGCCTACTTCGTTGTTGTTGTGATCGTTTGCTGCTCTTCTCGGGGGCTGCGGTATCCGATAACGGGTCGCGCTCGTAACCTCAGGATAATGTACCAGCATTTATAAAGAAGGCCGTGGGGTTAGATTGAAGTAACGGGTGCTGCCCTATGACGCAGAACGATAGACCAACGGCCCTCACCCAGCGTCTCGTTCTGGTGGTGACCATTCTCGGTTCCAGCATGGCTTTTCTTGACGGGACCGCGGTCAACCTGGCTCTGCCCACCCTACAAAAGGTCTTCGTCGTAGACGTCTCCAGCGTGCAATGGGTGATCGAATCATACGCACTCACGCTGGCATCGCTGCTGCTTGTCAGCGGTTCCATGGGCGACCGGTACGGACGACGCAAGATCTATATCTACGGCGTCGTGTTGTTCACCGTTGCGTCCGTAATGTGCGGTCTCGCGAACAGTATCGAATGGCTCATTATCGCCAGAGCCGTGCAGGGTGTCGGGGCAGCACTGCTGGTTCCCGGAAGCCTGGCTTTGATCACCGCGATCTTTCCGGAAGATACGCGCGGTAAGGCGATTGGCACATGGTCGGGTTTCTCAGCGCTGACTGCGGCGCTCGGACCTGTAGCCGGCGGATGGCTGATCGAACACTTCAGTTGGCGATGGGTCTTCTTCCTGAATGTTCCGCTGGCGCTGGCTGTCGTCATTCTCTCTGTGAAGGTTCCAGAAACGAAGGACGACGACGTAACCGGAAGTCTTGACTGGCTTGGAGCGACTCTGACGACATTGGGCCTCGGAGGCATCACGTACGCGTTGATTGAATGGCCTTCGGGAGCGCATCGCAATCTGCTCGCAGGCATGGCGACCGCCGGGGTCGTCGCTCTTGTTGCGTTCGGACGTCTGGAGCGCCATGCGTCGTCGCCCATGCTTCCGTTTGCTCTATTTCACTCGCGCAACTTTACCGGAGCGAACCTGCTGACGTTCTTTGTGTATGCTCCCCTCGGCGCGCTGTTCTTTTTCACGCCACTGGACCTGATCCAAATACAGCACTACTCCGCGACAGAGGCCGGAGCGGCGCTGGTGCCGTTTGTGGTGAGCATGTTTGTGTTCTCGCGATGGGCAGGTGCACTGGTGGGGCGCTACGGCGCGAGACTACCACTTACAGTGGGGCCGCTGATCACATCGGTCGGATTCGCATTGTTCGCACTTGCGCCGCAGAGCGGCCATTACTGGACCAGCTTTCTTCCAGCGGTGCTGGTTCTTTCGCTGGGGATGACCATCACGGTCGCTCCGCTGACAACAACATTGATGAATGCAGTCCCAACATCCGAGGCGGGCGTAGCTTCAGGCATCAACAACGCAGTGTCGAGGCTGGCTTCGCTCATCGCGGTGGCCGCATTCGGAGCGTTGATGGTGACGGTGTTCAACAACAGTCTCGATCACCATCTTGCAACGTTGCACCTGCCTCCAGACGTGTTGGCAGAGATCCATGCAAACCGCCTGCAACTCGCGGCGATTAAGGTTGCAAATATTGAGGCGATGCAGGCAATTGCTGCATCTTTTGTGACTGCCTATCGAAACGTAATGTGGGTGGCCGCAGCATCCGTATTCACAGGAGCGCTCATCGCCTGGTTCGTAGTTGTGCCGAAGGAGCCGCAGCAAGAAGTCTAGAAGCCGGAGCAATAAGTCGAAACGATCTATCGCCGCCAAGGACACTGCGCAGAATACACAGGAGTAGCGGTCACCGATTCCTTCTGAACACGGAGCAGCTTCCGCCGGACAAGCCATGCCACAGCAGCCTGCGACGTCGACCGCGAAAGCCCCGTCTCCTCCGCCAGCGTGGAGTGACTGGCCGCAACGGGCTGGCCCGTCCTCTCTTGCTCTGCATAGAGCCACAAATACACAAGAAACGCGGCAGGCTTGTGATCGTGCCCAACAAGATCACGCATCAGGGTTCCGTGAATGTACGGGTCAAGCACAAGGTTCTTTTTCATAGCTTTACCGATAGATGGTATAGCTGCAATCGGTACATTGTCTCCATCTCTCTTCTGACCTTAGGCTCAATTCCAGGGAGAACGAAAATGATTCGTGGCATAAAGTTCGTCAGCATTCCAGTAAGAAACCAGGATGAAGCGTTGAAGTTTTACACCGAGGCGCTTGGATTCAAGGTGCAAACGGATCAGGAGTTCGTTCCAGGAGGACAGCGCTGGATTGAGCTGTCGATCCCAGGAGCCGAAACAGGTATCGCTCTCTTCACGCCTGAAGGCCACGAAGACCGCATCGGAACATTTCAATCCATGTCATTTCGATGCGACGACGTATTCCAAACCGCCGATGGACTGAAGCAGCGCGGTGTGAAGTTCTACCAGGAACCCAAGAAGGAATCCTGGGGCTCTTCAGCCATCTTCGAAGATCCCGAAGGCAACAAGTTTGTATTGAGCTCGCGATAAGAGCAGCAGCTCGAATTGCTCCTCAACATACTGAACGCTGGCATAAGCAAGACTTTGGTATTAGCCACAACATTCACTTAAAGGAATGACGTGTATTTCTAAAGTACTCTGCTCAATAGCGACGTCAGCAATACTTTGGTCCAATTTCGCTCGTGTTCTCTTACGCCCATACTGATCAATACACCGCAGTAGCCGTCTGAATAGGATCGTGAAACAGATAGGCGGAAATTTAAAGCAGCCGACACTTCCTGCGTGATCCGTGTCCAGAGACGGTGGCAATTTGCCAGATCGTAACCATCTCTCAGCGTGCAGCTTTGAATAACCAAGCAAAGGAGAACACGTCATGAAAGCACATCACTTCACATCGCTCATCATTGTTGCGGTAGCTATGTATACACCCGCTCAATCCACAAATCAGCCGAGCAGCAACTATCGTTACCAACTCCCACTGCAGCTGGCGCTTGACGCTTCTTTGGAGGCGATAAGAGTGTGCACGGCAAATGGTTATCAAGTTACCGCCACGGTCGTAGATATGGATGGCATCGCGCAGGTGGAGCTGCGAGGAGACAACGCTACGGTGCATACTCAGGAGTCGAGCTATGAAAAGGCATATGGCGTCGTAACGCTCGGCCCCATGTTTCACTTCGACACGAGTGGCAAATTCTTCGAGCTCACGAAGACGAACCCTTATGCGCCGAGACTCGCTACCGTGTCACACGTTATGGCTCTTCCTGGAGCCGTCGCGTTTATGAAAGACGGCAAGATTGTCGCAGCACTCGGTGTTGGAGGGGCTCCCGGAGGAGATAAGGATGAAGTCTGCGCACAAGCAGGCGTTAGAAAAGTGGCAGACCAACTTTCGCGTTGAGTTGCACAACTGGAATTACCTCAGCCCTGATCGATGAATCGCACCGCAAAGGTTACGTCCTAGAAGCAAAGACGGGGTTCCAGCGACTAAAGCCGCGTTTTCCTGGACGATCCGAGCCCCGCCCTCACACAGAAAAGCTCAAGAAACATTCGAAAGTACCTGTCAAGCCCCGAAGCCACCCAACCCCAACAAACTAAAAGAAATAGAGTTGGCATGGTATTTCCGCCAAACGGCTAAAATTGAGATAGATGGAAAAGGGCCACGCTGCAGCGCGGCCCTAAATCCTTTAGAAAGACGATTTTGCCCCTAACCCCAATGGATAGACTATTTTAGCCTCACCCGCACCGTAACCCCAATAGAAAGACGATTTTAGAAAAACAGGGGGGAGGGGGAGGGTATATCCACCATCAAGTGGAAGGCAGCTGTTCCACCGGCTTATCCGGCTGCGATTGGTAAATCTCTTCCACCCGTTCCACCGTGTCGATATCGTCCACCGACTTATCCCTGCGAATCTGCACAATGCGCGGGAACCGCAGCGCGAAACCCGATGCGTGACGATCGCTGCGCATGATGTTGTTGAAGGCAATCTCCAACACCATCAGAGGCTCAACGCTACGGAAGTGTCCGTAGTCTTCGAGCGTGTGCGCCTTACTCCAGTCTGTAAGCTCCACGATCTCTGCATCGGTCAGACCGCCGTACGCCTTGCCCACGTTCTGCAGAGAACCGTCGCTGGCGCGCACCGCAAACGTGTAGTCGGACAACACCTGCGAACGGCGTCCATGACCGTACTCCGCGCCGGTGATCACCACATCCAAGGTGTCCAGATGCCGCTTCAGCTTTATCCACGAGAGGCCGCGACGCCCCGGCTGATAGAGCGAACCGGATGACTTAATCATCACGCCCTCGTTGCCGCGATCACGCGCAGCAACATAGGCACGATCCAGATCGCCCGCCGAGTGCGCCTCCACCACCTGCGACACCCGCAACCGCTGCTCCCCCTGTGGCGGGGCCGGAACAGCTTCCGAAAAAAGCCCACCCGAAGGCAAAGGAGCTTCAGCCTCCAAAGGCGAAAGCGTTACGGTTTGAATCCGCGCCGTCAGCGCTTCCAATCTGCGACGACGTTCACTCAATGGCAGATCCAGCAACAACTCACCGTGTGCGAACAGGATGTCGAACGCCATGTACACAACCGGCGTTCCTCTGCGGACCTCATTCGTCACCTTCTTCCGTCCAATGCGCGGAGACAGCATCGCAAACGGCAGCGCGCGATCACTGCGCACATCCCACGCCAACAACTCGCCGTCCAGAATCACACCGCTGCCATCGCCGATCACTGCCTCATTCACTGCAGCGAAGGCTTCCACAATCTCCGGATAACTCGCCGTCACATCCTCACGGTTGCGCGAGTACAGCGCAACCCGCCCAGGACTGTCGTTGCTGCCAAAGTGCAACTGCACGCGCATGCCATCGAACTTATCCTCCACCTGCGCATCCAGGTGGATTGCCTGCAATGCCGCGTGTTCCTGTTCCGCATCGTCCAGTGCAGACTCATCCTCCGCACGCACATGCGGTTCAGGCTCGGCGTGGGATTCTGGCGGCACACTGATGCCCGCTTCCTCCGCGGCTTCCGGCTTGGAGGCGAAACGCTTCACTGCTTCTTCCGGCGTATCGACAGGAGAAGCCAGCATGAATCCCAGCGGATGGAAGAGCCGCATCCGCGCCTCTCGCAACGCACCTTCAAAGGCCATCACCGTAGCGCGCGCCAGGTCGGCCTCCAGCATCACGGCATTGCGTACTTCGGCCAACGGCTGCTCCGAGGCGACGGCAATCGCCTCCTCAATCAGCGCCTGCTTCACCCCAATACGCATGTCGCCACTGATGAGCTTCACCAGGTACTTCGCCTCCACGGGCGAACACCGCTCCAGCAAGCCGGTCAGCAACGCCTGCCGTTGTGCCGTCGTCTTGGCCACAGGGATGGCCGCAAACGCCTCCGCTACCTGAGCGAAGGTAAGGCTAGGCTCCGGTGTATGCCCCTGCTCCGCAAACAGGTCCCCCGCCGCAGCTCCAATATCCCCATGCCGCCGCCAAGCCGCCGTGAACTGCTCCTCTGTCGGTCGCACAATATCCCGCAACACGCGCGACAACATGGCGCCACCAATACTCAGCTTGCGAGTATCTGCCTCCGGAAACACCTCACCAGAAAGATACAGAGCCAACAGCCCTGCGTCCTCCACCGAGCCTTCCCTGCGCACCGCCACCAACCGCTCTGCAATAGCCGCACGCTTCCGCAGTTTGCTGCTGGTAGCAACAAGCTCATCACCCAGCGTAGCGAGATGGAGAAAGAGTGCCATACATGTGACAGATGCCTCAGGCTACGCCAGCGACTGCCTGCGAGTGCGCCTTACTTGCCCTGACCGTTGACAATGGGAAAGAAGTACACGCCATGCGTGCCCAGCACCGCAAGTTGCTGTGCCTTAGGTGCCAGGGCAAAGGATTGCTCCGCCAGCGGCACATCCTCCACGCGGCTCAGCAACAGGCGCTTGCCATCCTGCGCACGATAGACAGCAACCTGTTCCCCGCGCAGATCTAACGCCCGGATACGCGCCGCCCGGTCACGGGAGACGGCGTTCCACACCACACGCACCGCCAGTGCATCGCTGCCATCATCCCCCTCCGCTGCCAGTTCCAACTGCTGCGACGACGCATCGCCACGCACGACCGTATGGCCATCCAGTCGCAGTGCCCGGTACCACATCTGCCCTTTCTCACAGCCAGATACAAACACCGTCTCCGCAGTGGGCAACGACACCACAGGCTGGCAATCACTCACAGTGGTGGCAATGGTATGCCGGCTGTGGTCCCAACTGAACTCCTCGATCTGCCACCGATGCATGTTCAGCGACAGCGTGCGTAGTTCACCGTGCGGAGTAAGTACAGGGGGTGCCACCGTACTTGGCTGCGTGGTCTCTCCCATCGACCGCAAGTCAGCATCCAGAAACTGAACGCGAACAGTTTCTTCGGGCTCGTACCCAGTCATGTCTTCAAGGCGACGATGCAGTTCATCAGGATGCCGTTCCTGCACAGATCCCACAGCAAATACGGAACCAGCAGGTGCAACGGACACCCATAGCAGCGGCAGTGAAAAGTCGACAGAACGCAGCGTGGCCAGATTCGCATCCAGCAGCCGAAGCTGGTGTCCTAGATGCACGAGCACATGACCGGGCGATGCCGCCCATAGGTATTGCCCGTCGCCAATCACTTGCCAATCCAGAACACGCAAAATTTTGCGCGTGGTGGGATTGATGATGACAGCCCGAACGGTATGAACGTAGTCCGGGCGCAAGCCGCCACTACGACGCACGCGCATGTCATGCAGATCAAACGTCAGCAACAGATGCCCTATATCCAGATAGGTCAGCGTATATGCGTAGTGAAAGCTTTTCAGTTCACGACGATCGGAGCGGAAGTAGCCAAGCTTTGTCAGGTCAAGCGAAGCCCCGGTCGCCGATGCAACAGCAGCGCCGATATGCTCTGTGCTGCAATCCGCAGAGCAAACTTCCGTCTCGTCCTTCGGGCGCATGGGAAGCACTGCCGAGGGGAGCGTGGATGAAGCAATCGCTTCTGTTTCGGCGGGCTTAGTAACAGCAGCGCCGACGGGTGTAGCCGGAGATGTCGGCGTTGCTGCTGAAGCATCAAGCAGCTTCTGCACTTCTGGCGAAGGCATCAGAATGAGCTTCGTGCCGACCTCAATGCGGAAGGACTTCTCATCTTTTTGCAAGAGAGACGAGCTCTGTGGACCACCTTCTGGTTCCAGCGTGACCTTCTTCTCGCCAAAGACCATGCCTGCGCGAATGACCTTCGGCAGCTTGAGTTCTGGCTGGGCGCGTATGGTCATGTCGTTGCGTACGTCATAGGTATGAACCGCCATGTTCCCTGCAGAGGCCATTCCACCGCCACCCATCGACTGTGGAGGACGTGGTGAGAAGCTTCCGAAGAGTCCTCCCTGATCTGCAAAGGCACGTTCATAACTTGGTTCTGGAGCGAAGATCACCGCAAAGACACGCATCCGCAAGGGCGATTGCAATTTCCCATTGCAGTCTGCGGCGTCAAACTGAATGGCGATGCTGGAACGATGGGCAGCTTTGTCAGCATGCGCTTCCAGAATGTGTCCCGTAGCGGTGGAACCGGAGGCCAGAGAGCAGCCAGGGGCCTGCCAGTTGTAACTGACTTTCGCCGCAATCAACGCACCGGGCTTCAGATGGCCCACATCCAGTGGTGTCAGCAGTTCCGTTTGCAATGGCTGTTGCGCGTAGACGCGGTCGTCGGCACCCTGCGCATTGGCACGAATGGCCGCGCACAACAGGACGACAGTGAGAACGCAACACCTGAGAAACAAGCGATGCAATGGAAACGACTCCAACGGGGAAATACAGATGGAGGCATTCTAACCACAACGAATTGGGGGCAACATGAAAACAGGCCCCGCAATGCGGAGCCTGATGATTTCGGTGTATATCCGCGCAGTTAAAGTGATGGAGCGTGCAGATAAGGAGCAATGCTCATCACGGACGATGCGAGCATTGACGCCGTGCTGCGCGGCACTGAAGGCATTGCTGTACGCGTAGATCCTGTTGGGATATGCAGACGAGCCAACACCGTCTTGTCTGCATCAAAGGGCGACTGGCCATTCTTCGACATGATGGCGTGGCAGGTGTCGCACGTTGCGGGCGCACTCACCTGCTGATGGCACGCGATGCAGCCAGCCATGTGCAGGTTCTTCTCTTCTGCAATAGCAGTGCGCTCCGCAACGGGCCCGTGGCAACCTTCGCAGGTTGCACCTGCTGACGTATGCGTCTTGTGGCTGAACGTCACAAACGATGGCACACGATACACACGCACCCACTGGATGAGTTCGTTGTTCTTTGCCGCATCGGCCAGGTGCTTGATGTCTGGCTTATCCGTGGCAATGGCAGCATGGCACAGCATGCACTTCGACGGCTGCGGGATGGCGAGAGTTGCGCCGCCGCGGTTGGGTTCGTGGCAGTCGTTGCACTGCAGCTTCGCGGTGCCGACGTGCAACTGATGATTGAAGTTGATGGGCTGTCCCGGAGCAACACTGCCCGTGACAGCGGGCGCGGACGCCTTCGCCACGTCTGCTGGCGACGCAACGGGCGCAGCATCATTCGCCGGTGGCGCGCCCATGGAATCATCCTGCGCGTGCGCTCCCAGAGCGAATGCGAACATCAACGCGACTGCCAGCAACAACTTCTTCAACGAACCTTCTCCCCTGATGGAAACGTGCCGCTCCCGGATGGGAAGACGGCACGTCCCGTTACTGCAAGTGTACTTCTGTTTAGACGACTTTGACGCTTAGACGTTGCCCTTGCGCATCTCTTCGGCCAGATACTCCGAAGCGCGCATGGCCAGCGACAGGATCGTCATGGTCGGGTTCTGCCATCCGGCGCACACCATAACGCTGGCGTCCGAGATGAACATGTTCTTGTGGTCGTGCGTCTGGTTCCACTGGTTTACAACGCCCTTCTTCGGGTCGTCGCTCATACGGGCAGTGCCCTGCTCGTGGATGGAGTAGCCCGGAGGGTTGTACTTGTAGTTCCGCACCAGCACTTCAAAACCGGCAGCTTCAGCCATGGCAGCGGTGGTATCCACCATGTCCTTCGCCATGTTGTCTTCGTTCGTGCCGTACTTGGTGCTGATGGTCAGCGTGGGCATGCCCCATGTGTCCAGGACGGCCTTATTCAGGCTGACGTGGTTTTCATAGTGACCAAGCGTCTCACCCATGATGTTCGTGGTGAATCCGCTGCCGTTGTAGTCTTCCAGCTTCTTATCCAGAGCCGCGCCGTATTCCGGGAACCAGCGTGCGTCCATCGGGCCAGGGCTCGAGGAGACGTTCACGGCATAACCGCGCATGAAGCCAGGTGTCTTGGTTTCCAGGTTACGGAAACGCGGAATGAGAGCGCCGCCGCCGATCACGCCCGGCTTACCGCCACGCGCTTCAGGAACCGATGCCGAGATACCTGCGCCATAAATCTGATCCGACAGATGGTGTCCCAGCAAGCCGCTGGAATTCGCCAGTTCCGAGATCATCAGCAGACGTGTGGTTTCCAGCGTGCCGCAGGCCACGATGACAACGCGTGCCTTCAGCACCATCTCGCGGTGCGAGTGGCGGTCGATGAAGATAACGCCGTCCACCTTGCCCGTGCTCTTGTCCGTGGTGATCTTGCGAACAATCGCGTTGGTGATGGTGGTCAGCTTGCCGGTTGCAACTGCATCGGGAATCAACAGGTTCAGCGAAGCTGCCATGCCGTCGCGGCCGCGCGCAGAGCGAGCCTTGGTGACGGGAACGCCCATCTTCTTACCAGCGTCCACAAAACGCTGCATCGCAGGCGACCAGGGCGAATTGTCTTCGACAAAGTTGCCATCCGGATACTGCGGCAGGTTGTCGTGGTGACCGCTCACCTGGAAGATCTCTTCCACGCGGTCATAGTACGGTGCCAGATCCTTCAACGAGATCGGCCAGTTTTCGCCGAAACCGTCGTGATCCTTGCACTTGAACTCAAAGTCCGACAGACGGAAGCTCTGGCGGCCCCAGTACGGCGAACGTCCACCCAGGCTGCGTACGCGGACCCAGTTGTACTGCTGACCTGCGGGGTAGTTGTAGGGGATCACCTTTTCATCGACCCACTGGTTCGCGCTGAACTCGCTTGCCTGGAAGATGTGCGGGTGACGGCCCGGAGCGTCAAAGCCCTTATACGGAAGCTGGTTCGCCGCCTTCAGCGTGCGGTCCTTCTCCCAATCGATTGCCGGACCTGCATCCAGCATCGTTACTGCAATGCCCTTCTGCGTCAGGATCTTCGCGGCCATGCCGCCGGTGTGACCCGAACCGATAATGAGTACATCAACCTTCTTGTTTGCCATTTCGCTCTCTCGTCTCTCCGGGGAACCTGTTAGGAGTGTGCTTGCTTGGTCAGCGGCGCGGATGCCTTCGGTGCACCACTGCGCGTCACCCAGGTTTCAATGCCCGGATCCAGCGGGTGAACATACAGACCAACGCTCACGCGCTCGCCCGAAACTTCGGCAGCCTGTGCCCATGCAACGGAATTCATCGTTGCCTGGCGGATATCGCGATGCGCCAGCGCGATGAAGTTCTCGTGCTTCTCCATCGGCGGATGATCGTTGATCCAACCCTTCAGGTACGGACGGACAGCAGCGTCAGCCTGGGCCGCAGTGGCCTTTGCAAACGAGACGCCCGACTTCTTCATGCAGTCGGCGTTCAGGCGATCCAAACCGTCGTTGTACATGGCCTGGCGATCCGCCGGCGATGCGCCGATGAGGAAGTCCAGGAACTCAGGAGCGTTGGCCTGTACTGCGCCGGGGTAACCCTGCGAAGCGGGCACAAGCAGATCAGCAAAACGCGTCAGCGTGGCGTAGCGTGCTGGTGTGAAATAACGCACATCCGTAACGGCGACAATGTCCGGCTGCGAAACCGGGATATTTGGCGTCTTGAACGATGCCATCTGGCGCTGGCGCGCCTGCGCCGTACGTGCCGATGCGTTATTGGGAGCAACTGCCTGCTCGCCCTGGGTGATGGTACTGGTGTTGGGCACAGGCGTCGCCGCGTTGGGCGAAGCCTTCTGTTGGGCAAGGGCAGTAGTGGCCGCGGCCGTAACCGCTAACCCCTTAACAAATTCACGCCGTTTCATGGGCGCAATACTACGAGTTATTGATAATGCCAGTCAACGCGCCAGCAACAAAATTCAGAGAACACCGAACCCACCGGAAATATGGCGTCAAACGGCGGCCTCAGCCTCGATTTTCCGCTCCTCGCAGTCAGTCTCCGGGTGTAGCGCCGGACGCACTCGCGGCTTCTGAATGTCCACCACAATGGTCTCTGCGATACGGTCGTGGACGCACATGCGGTTGCCGTTCAGAAAGTACTGGAAGAAGCCAAAACCGCCCTCCAGCAGCGACGCACCATACCCCAGACCGCGCTCAATGGACTGCCACCAGCCGATGCTGTCATGCGTCAGCGACATGACCTTGATCTTCATCAGCCACTTGCCCGGCGTCTGGCCTTTGCCTAGCTTCAACGCGACACCGAAGTAAACAATGGACTTAATCAGCTCAGGGATCTTCTCGGTAATCTCGTTCACCAGTTCCACGCTGCTGTGTGCCTCGGGCAGGAAATGAAAGTGCCGGAAAGGCGCCTTCAATATCCCGATGATGAGGGCGTCGATCATAAACGCCCAGGCGCGGCGCTTGAAGCTGGCCAGCGGCAGGCCGTTCAGTTCGTCAAAGCGAGCCGTTTCGTGCGCGTGAAACCAGCGCTCTCCCCGCCAAAATTTCAGCATGGGTTGCATGTCTCCTGTATGTGCGTTTGCTCTATTCCACCACAGGAGAAGGCTTTAGCCCCGTTTTGACTGCCAGACGCCGCCGTTTTTATAAGCAAGATTCCCGATATGACCAGCATTCGCCGCAGCCACACCCGCCTCCACCGGCGCGTTGGGCTCCTTGCGCGACTCCAGGCACTGGAAGAAGTTCGTCATGTGGTCGATGGTGCCGTCGCGGAACGATTCTTCCTTCAGGATGGGGTTCTGCGCTCCCTTCAGACCTTCGCGCCACACCGTCATGCCGCCGCGCGTTAACTTGAGCGTGGCCTCGGTGCCGCGGAACTCGAGTCCGCCGTCGTCAATCGACGAGCTCATCATGCCCTCGTACACCACATCAAAGCCGGGATAACGGAACGCGGCCTGGATGGTGTCTGGGCAATCCCAGTTGGTAAACACGTGCTTGTCGCCAAGCATGGTGGCCATCGACGGCGCGTCGGTCTTCATGGCCCAATGCACCACGTCGATCCAGTGCGCAAACAGGTCCGTCATCGCGCCGCCGCCAAAGCTCCAGTACCAACGCCAGCGGAAGAACTTCTCCGCGTCATACGGCTGGTCCGGCGCGCCGCCGAGCCACTGCTTCCAATCAAGCTGCGCCAGGTCTACCGGCTTCGGCACCCAACTTACGGCGTAGTTTTGCCACCAGTAGGTGCGCACCTGCGGCACGCGACCCAGCGCTCCGCTCTGCACCAGTGCAACCGCATCGCGAAATTGCGACCAGCTACGCTGCTGCATGCCGCACTGCAGAATGCGCTTGCTGGAACGCACGGCCTTACGCAGTGTCTCGCCCTCTTCCATGGTGTGGTTGACGGGTTTCTCCAGATAGACGTCCTTACCCACGGCCAGGGCCGCCGTAGCCACGCGCACATGCCAGTGATCGGGCGTCGCAATGATCACCGCATCGATGTTCTTGTTGTCCGTAACTTCGCGATAGTCGTTGTGCAACGTGGCATTCACGGCGCTCGGACGCGTCTTCACCTGTTCGCGATTCGGCACATACACATCACTCACGGCAACAATCTCGAAATCAAAGCCGCTGGCTTCCGCAGCATTCAGCAAAGACTTCATGCGCCCGCCAGCGCCGATAACGCCAACTCGAAGTCGCTGGTTGGCTCCAAAAGCAGAACGCGACGCAAGGGCTGTCATGCCCGTGGCAAGCAGAAAGGTACGGCGGCTGGATTGCATGAAGCGTGTCTCCGAATGGCAGGTTATTCGCGGGGACAGGAGAACATGGGAGATTGAGTGCAGGCAAGCGTTGACCGGAGAAAAGAGAGCGGCGACCCAATATGGGCCGCCGCTCTGACTGTTGTTATCGTGCGCCGGGCAGTTGCAGCATCATGGCGCTGCTGCCCGCTGTTTCTACGCTGGGCAACTGACCGTTCCAGCGATCAATCAGTGCACGCTGGTTTTCCAACGTACGCAGTTGCAGCAATTGCGGCGTTAGGCTGCTCTGACGAATGCGATTCGCCTCGGCTTCACCCTGCGCACGAGTTACGCCGCTCTTGGCTTCACCCTCAGCCTCAGCCACCTGCTTGGCAGCTTCTGCCTGCGTCTTGGCCAGTTCGTTGCGAGCGCGTTCCGCATCCTGAATCGCCTGCGCCTTTGCCGTAATGGCTTGTGCAATCACCTGAGGAACACGCGGCGCGCCGATAAAGCCGAACTGCTGAATCTCCACGCCCACCGGGTCCATTTGCTCCTGGACACGGCGTTGTACCTGCGTCAGGAAGGCCGTCTTCTGCTCACCGTAAATCTGCTCCACGGTGTATGTGGAAGCAATTTCATTCAGCGAGTTACGCACCACGTCGCGAAGAATACCGCGCGTGAACTGATCCAGATCGGTAACGCGATACTTCACATAGAAGTCGGGCACACGCTTCGGCTCAATGGAGTAGCTGAGACTTACATCCGAATAAATCTCCATGCCTTCCTTCGAGTTGAAGCTCATCTGCTCATTCACTGCACGTCCTTCATTCGTGTCCTGCGTCCACTTCACGGTCTGCACAAACGTTGGGAACTCCACAATCTGCGACCGCAGCGGCGAGTAAAACACCCAGCCGGTACGAATCGGAATCTCGGAAGCGCCACGTTGCGAACCACTCAGCACCACCTCGACACCCACGTGGCCCGCGCCAATACGGTCGATGGACACGATGTAGTTGAAGAAGATGGAAACGCCGATCACGGCAACAAGCAGCAGGCCACCAATACGGAGTGCCAGTTTTATGCGGTCTTCTGAATTGCCGATGTTTTTCTTGTCGTTAAAAGCCTCACCAAAGAGAGTCATTGTGTACTCCTCCTCCAGAGGAGCCGAACCACGGTTATGAAACCGATCACCGAGATGGCAAGCAGGGCTTCGCCCCCATAGAGGGCTGTGTCACTTGGTTTGTTCATCAGGGAGAACGCGGTCACCATCAACTTGTAAAAAAGGACGGCGAACAAAAGCGTCAGAACGGGTTTTCGATACTGCATCGTACGTCGCCTGGCCGGGTGTTTCTCAAGGCCTAACAACGTAGTTAGAGTAACGCTGTAACACGGACTCAGTAAGTGGTCGAAAGTGCTATTTACTGCCCATAAAACAGGCGTATCATCAATACAGTAAGAGTTTCCTAAACAGAAACCACATGCGTCGCCAGGCGCAAAACCAGCGGGGAATGCCGCCTCTTTCCAACGGGTCTACAATAGACATTGTGACGCCTGTAGCCGCATCGGAACTGATCCAGATTGATCTCTCCCCGAAGAAGCCCACGCCCAAGCCGGAGTGGCTGAAAGCGCGTGCGCCCATGGGCGAGACCTTCCATGCGCTGAAGAAGCTCACACGCGAGCAGGGGCTGCACACTGTCTGCGAAAGCGCCCACTGCCCCAACATTGGCGAGTGCTGGAACCACAAGACCGCCACGTTCATGATGCTGGGCAATAGCTGCACGCGCCGCTGCGGTTTCTGCGCGGTGCCCAGCGGCAAGCCTGAGCCGATTGATCACGATGAGCCACGCCGCGTGGCCTACGCCGTTGCAACGCTTGGGCTGCAGCATGCCGTCATCACCAGCGTGAATCGCGACGATGACAATGTTGGCGCTGCGACAGCCTTCGTCAACGTGATCCACGAGATTCGCAAGCAGGCACCGGGATGCCAGGTGGAGATTCTGACGCCGGACTTCCAGGGCACGGAAGAGGCGATTCGCCTTGTTGTTGCTGCCGGTCCTGAGATCCTGAATCACAACATTGAGACTGTGCCGCGGCTATATCGCGTGGCCAAATCCGGTGGACGCTACGAGCGCAGCATCGGCTATCTGCGGCTTGCAAAAGAGCTGAATCCGAAGCAGGTCACCAAGACTGGCATCATCGTTGGCATGGGTGAAGAGACGCACGAGCTGCTCGACGTCTTCCGCGATCTGGCTGCTATCAAGGTCGACATCCTGACCATCGGCCAGTATCTGCGTCCGTCGAAAGACCACATTCCCATGAAGCGTTACTACACGCCGCAGGAATTCGAGTTCCTGAAGGAAGAAGCGCTACGCATGGGATTCAAGCATGTGGAGAGCGGACCGCTGGTGCGTTCCAGCTATCACGCTCACGAGCAGGCTCAGTCCACCGGACTGAAGTAAACCTCAGAGACAATCCACCGGCATCTTTTGCAGGCTCACGTCACGCTTGCCCTCGTGAACACGCACGCTGACCGCCACGTTCACATCGACGGCGCTGCAGTACCACGGGCCATTTTCGCGACGGATGCGGAACAGGTACTGCGTCTCGTTGCTTGCCAGCATCATCACAGCGCCTCGCTGTTCGGCACGTTGACGCAACGTGTCATCGGAAGCAGATTCAAACTCCGCACGAAAGTTCGTCAGAATCTCTTTGTCCTGCTGCAGAGCGCGGTGCGTACGATGCATCGCCATCGCCGCTGACACCAGCACAGCCAGCCCACACAGCATCACGAAACAGCCAATTACACGGCTAAACACTCTCCGGGCATCGCGAGGACGGGTTACTCTGCTCATACCTTCTGCACCTTCTTATGAGGAAGCCTATATGAAGCCCTTCGCCGTCGCTGTGATGACCGTCACCTTCTCCGCATCCCTGCTTGCACAGCGCCAGGTCGCTCCCCACGACTTCGACCAGCCCGGCGAGCACGACACCGTAATTGCGGGCAATCAGCAGAAGCAAAGCTTGACGTGTGCGAGCGGCGCTGCCGTGTATGTGGAAGGCCAGGAGAACGAAGTGCAGGTGCACGGCCGCTGCCGCTTCGTGCGCGTGCAGGGAAACAAGAACCATGTGTGGGTGGATCAGTTCACCACGGTGCCCGTGGAAGGCAACGACAACGTTGTCTTCGTCAGCGATCCGGAAACGCGCTACAGCAGCCGCGGAAACAACAACCGCTTCGAGAAGGCAAAGCACTGAAGCACCGCGCAGCTTATGCGCGGTACTTTACTTCGCCCTTCACGAGGGTGAACTTCACTTTGCCCAGCATCGGTGCGCCGTCGAACGGTGTGTTGCGCGACTTCGATCGCGTCATGCGTACGTCGTAAGTCCACTCCGCCGCTGCATCGAACACCATCACATCAGCAAATGCGCCGGTTTGTATGCGGCCTACATCGTGGCCCAGCCTGCGCAGATGCAGCTTCTCTGCGGGCGCAGAGGTCATCAGAGCAAGAACATCAATCAGCGGCATGCCGTGTTCACGATTCAGAATACGCAGCGATGCGCCCAGCGATGTTTCGAGACCAGTGATGCCATTGGGCGCGCGCTCAAACTCCACGTTCTTCTCGTGGTGCGCATGGGGCGCGTGATCCGTGGCGATGATGTCCACTGTTCCATCAAGCACTGCAGCGATACACGCATCCACCTCTGCACGCGAACGCAGCGGCGGGTTCATCTTGAAGTGCGTGTCATAACGACGCGACCCCTGCGCAGGATCGCCCGCAATCGCTTCATCCG
This sequence comes from Terriglobus roseus, assembly GCF_900102185.1. Lineage (NCBI taxonomy): Bacteria > Pseudomonadati > Acidobacteriota > Terriglobia > Terriglobales > Acidobacteriaceae > Terriglobus > Terriglobus roseus. The sequence continues at coordinate 3,698,405 of NZ_LT629690.1, forward strand.
TAAACGCAATGTGATGCGGCGCTACTTCACACGTCACATGCAAGCCGCGTGACTTCGCATCGCGAATGGCTGCAAGCGCCTTCGCCGTGGAAACATGCTGTACATGCAGATGCGGACGCAGCCGCGCCTCGCGTTCAATCTCTTCCAACAGGCGAATGTCACGCTCCACAATGGAGGACTCAGCCTCAATGGGCATGCCACGCAGTCCCAGACGAAACGCCACAGGGCCAAAATTCATGCTGGCGCCCACGGTCATGCGCGTGTCTTCCGCATGCTGCGAGATAGGCAAGCCAAGCCTTGCTGCTTCCAGCAACGCCTTCTTCATCACCTCATCGGCAAGCACTGGTTTGCCATCGTCGGTGAAGCCAACCGCACCCGCTTCCGCCAGAGCAGCATAGTCCGTAAGCTCGCCGCCCATGCTTCCAACTGTTGCGGCGGGCATGGCCAGCACGCGTGCGGAAGGATCGCGCTGCACGCTCTGCACAAACTCCAGCAGCGCAACGGAATCCGTTACAGGCGTGGTGTTTGGCATGGCTACAACCGTAGTCACACCGCCCGCCACGGCAGCCTGCGTTCCGGTTGCAATGGTTTCCTTATGCGTCTGCCCGGGCTCACGCAGATGTACATGCGCATCAATGATGCCCGGCGCCACGATGCATCCAGTGCAATCGAGAACCTCAGCGCGCATGTTCTTCGCAAGAGCATCCAGTTCACCGGACTGCGTTGTGAAGTCCACTTCACGGATGATGCCGTTCTCCACCAAAACATCAGCAAAGTCGTTACAACCACTCGCAGGATCAATTACGCGTCCACCGCGCAGAAGAATGGCGCTCATGCGTTTGTCTCCCCCAGCAGCGCGCGATGCAACAGTGCCATGCGCACGGCAAGACCATGCGCCACCTGCTCTTCAATCGCCGACTGCGGTCCATCTGCCGCAGCAGAATCAATCTCCAATCCACGCACCATGGGGCCGGGATGCATCACCAACGCCTTTGGCGCATGCGCGCGCAGACGCTGTTCGTTCAACTGATATCCAGCGATGTACTCAGCGGAATCAATGTCCAATCCTGCAAGACGTTCGCGCTGAATGCGCAGCATCATTGCCACATCCGCCTGCTGCAATGCCTTTTCAAAATCGCGCTCAATCTCAACGCCATGCGATAGATCCAGCGCTTCCTTCGGACACAACTCTGGCGGTCCGCAGAAGATCACACGCGCGCCCAGCTTGGGCAGCAGAATCGCATTCGAACGCGCTACACGCGAGTGACGGATATCGCCGGTAATCACAACCGTCTTTCCCGCCATCGTCGTCGGCGTAAGCTGCTGCGACAAGCCAAGCCGCACCAACATCGTGCGAAGATCCAGCAACGCCTGCGAAGGATGCTCGTGCATGCCATCACCCGCATTCAACACTGGCAAGCCTGTCGAACGTGCCAGCACCTCAGGCGCGCCGGAATAATTCGAACGCAGGATGATGCACTCCGCGCCCAACGCACGCAGCGTCACACCGGTATCGTGCAGGCTTTCGCCCTTTTCAATGGACGAGGACTTATCGCTCACCAGCGTCGTCATAGCGCCCAGCGACTTCGCAGCCAGCTCAAAGCTGGTGCGCGTTCGCGTGGACGACTCGTAAAACAACAGGGCTACCTTGCGTCCATCCAGATGTTTCACACGCTCGCGATGCGGTTCGGCAACCAGCCGGTTCGTCAGCGCCAGCAGGCGGGTAATGCCGTCGAGTGAAATGTCATGAATAGAGGTAAGTGAGCCAGGATGGGACGCTGTCGGGTTGGCAGCTGTAGTGCTCATGGGTTCCTTGCGATGTTAGCAGCCCAAAGCCCGCAGTGTCCTCTTCTGGCGCAGCTTTGCCAGCAGATACCAGACAACCTATACCGCGGCTGCGATTCTTTTCGAAATCCTCATCGGCCCACAACATCCCGCAGCTGCAACACAGTGTCTAAACGGTCTGTGTCGGCGGTGCACAATGTTCGCCCGCAGGACGAGAACGAAGGAGTACAGAAAAAATGAAGACCAACATGACCAGGTTTGCAGGTGTAGTTCTGACATGCGCTATGGCGTTGCCCGCAGCATCGGCTTTTGCTCAGCACTACGACGATCACCGCGATGATCATGGGCATCCTCCTCCGCCGCCCCACGGATATGTCCGCCACGATAACTGGCACAAGGGATATCGCATGCCTCCCAATGACTGGAATCGCGGCCGCCGCGTCGACTACCGCAGCTATCACTTGTCTGCGCCACCGCGTGGTTATGAGTGGCGCGAAGTGGATGGCAATTACGTGATGGCTGCCGTAGCAACCGGCATCATCGCTTCGGCGATTGTGGCTTCCACCGCTCGCTAATCCTCACAGCAAAGCAAGCAAAGGGTGAGTGGCATCCGTGCCACTCACCCTTTGTCTTGCTAAATACTTGAGCTGCAATGAGGATGCTGTCGGCTAGCAACACGATACCGCGTGTGGCTCTTTGCGAGTACGGCAGTTGTGTTCTCCTGAATGTATGCGTCTCCGCCAGTTTTTCAGCCTGCTGCCGCTCTTGTGCAGCGTCGCAGCGTCCTCACAACAGCCCGTCCTGCGGCCAAAGGTCGTCATCGTTAGTTACTTCGAAGTGGGTAACGACACCGGCGATCGTCCCGGTGAATTACAGCTTTGGGTGGAACGCGATCATCTCGATCGGGTGATTGAAGTCCCCGGTATGACACGCGCAGTCCGCGCAAACGCTGACGGAACAGAGATTGCCGTCGCGGTCGGCCCTGGCAACATTAGGCCCGGCGTGAATCTGATGGCCTTGGGCAGCGATCCCCGCTTCGATCTACGTCAGGCGCACTGGCTCTTGAATGGCATCGCAGGCATCTCGCCCGCTGACGGCACCATTGGCGATGCAGTGTGGACAGACTTCATCATCAACGGCGATTTGGCCAAAGAAATTGACCCGCGTGAATCACCCAAGAACTGGCCGGATGGCTTCCTTTCTCTCGACGGTGTCACGCAGTCCGATCCCAAAGGCGGCGCGAATTGGGAAGATGACGTCCGCACATGGAAGGGTGCGGACGCGCACACGAACCGGCGCGGCAATGTGATCCGCATGAACACGACGCTCATGCAGTGGGCCTACACGCTGACACGCGATGCAAAGCTTCCCGAAGACGACGCCATGCGCAAACTACGTCTTCAATACAAGGGATTTGCAGGCACAGCACGCGAACCCAAAGTGATTACCGGCGCGAACATGGCCACGGAGATTTTCTGGCATGGCGCAAAGATGGACGCGTGGGCACATCGCTGGGTGCAGTTTGAGACAGACGGCGTGGCGCACCTGGGCACAACCGCGATGAACGACACGGGTTCCATGCTGGCGTTATGGTCGCTGACGCAGCAGGGTAAAGCGGATTGGAACCGCGCTCTGCTTCTGCGCACAGCCAGCAACTTCGACATGCCCGCTCCGGGCGTAACGGCAGCCGATAATCTTGCGAGCGAAAAACACGGCGCGTACACCGGCTATCTACCGGCACTCGAAGCGGCCTACACAGTAGGTCATCGAGTCGTTACCGAATGGATGAAGATGTAAGTGTCTGCAGCCAGATACACGACGACTTAGTAACTGAGAGTGCTAAGTTGTTACCGCAGCGCCCGGATATCTACTAGGCTGCGCGCTGCTGCTGTGCGATTTCCTGCACTTTCACGTTAGCCTTTACCAGCGCAGCATAGGCTTCGCGCATAAGGGGGTTATTACCTGGAACGTGCACTAAGCCGTGCGGCGTCAGTACCGAATAACCGCCATCGCTTCCCTTACTCCCAATTACCATGATGACTTCTTCAAGTGCCTTAATGCCCGACATAAATTACCTCCTATTTCGCGGAGGATAGTAGCACATCATGAAATTCCGGAAATACTGGTAATTCGAGATAGTTTCGATCGTCCGCGCTCTATATCTTCTTGCAACTCCCGGACCGCGTAGGTACCCACACTACTCACTTTCGCAGTGTCAATAATCTATAAAGAGCCTGAACATTTTTCGGGATACGCTCAGCTGACCTCGTTCAACACCTGTTCGTAATAGCGCTCGTACATGGGAATGATCCGGCTGGTGCAGAACTTGTCCTGCGCTGTCTTACGTGCGGCTGCCGCCATTGCTTGCTGACGAGGCTCGTTCGACAATATCTCAATCGCTCCGGCAGCCATCGCCTTTACATCACCCACGGCAAACAGCAATCCGTTCACACCGTCTTCCACCAGTTCCGGCACGCCGCCCACACGCGTAGCGATGCACGGCACGCGACACGCCATACCCTCCAGCGCAGCCAGGCCAAAGCTTTCCATCTCTGACGGCATCAGCATCAGGTCACCAAGCAACAACAAGTCCTGCACACTGTCCTGCTTGCCTAAAAAGTGAATGCGATCCTGGATGCCGTAACGTAATGCCAACGATTCCGCGATGCTGCGATCGGGCCCGTCGCCAATCAACATCAGCCGCGACGGCACTTCGCGCACCACACGCGCAAACACTTCCACCACATCGCCCACACGCTTCACGCGACGAAAGTTTGAAAGATGAATCAGAATCTTCTCGTCCGGTTTCGCATAACGAGGACGCAGTGCACGACGCTTTTCATCGTCCGGCTTGTAAACATCGCAATTTACAAAATTGCGAATCACTTCGATCTCCTTCTGCACTCCGAAAGAACGCACAGTAGTCTCTTTCAGGTCCGCGGAGATCGAAGTCACACCGTCGCTTTCCTCAATACCGAATTTCGTAATGGGAAGATAACCAGGGTCCTGCCCCACAAGCGTGATGTCTGTACCGTGCAATGTGGTGATGAACGGCAAACGGATGCCGCGTACAGCCAGCATCTGCCGCGCCAGCAGCGCGCTTACGCTGTGCGGAATGGCGTAGTGAACATGCAGCAGATCCAGCCCGTAAAACTCCGCCACCTCTGCCATGCGACTCGCCAGCGCAAGATCATACGGCGGGTATTGAAACAACGGATAGCTCGTAACCGCCACCTCGTGGAAGAAGATGCCTTCCTCGCGTCCCGTCAGGCGAAAGGGCTGCTGATAGGTGATGAAGTGCACCTGGTGGCCACGCGCCGCCAGTTCAATACCAAGCTCCGTGGCAACGACGCCACTGCCGCCATACGTGGGATAGCAGGTGATACCAATCTTCATCGTTCACCGCCGTTGCCACATGCCGTTGCCACAAATACCGCTGTCATCTCTGTCATAAGAACAAACCCGCTTGTCGCGGAGCAAATGTCCTCATCTGATTCGCACAATCGCATTCCAGATGCAAAAGAGGGCACGACGTTATGTCATGCCCTCTTTCCATGATTCGTTCTCAACGCAATTGTTTAGCGGACGTTAGCAACATCCTGTTCCGTGGCTGAGAACACAGGCGTTTCCTTGTACTCGCTGAACAGCAATTCGTAGATAAAACCGCCGACCAAACCACCAATCAGCGGCGCCACCCAGAAAAGCCACACCTGTTGCAACGCCCATCCGCCAACAAACACGGCAGGTCCAAGGCTGCGAGCGGGGTTTACTGAAGTGTTGGTCACCGGAATGGAGATCAGGTGAATCAACGTCAGTCCAAGTCCAATGGCAATCGGCGCAAAGCCGTTGGGAACCCGCTTGTCTGTAGAACCCATGATGATGAGTAGGAAAAACGCCGTCAGCACAATCTCAATCACCATGCAGGCCATCATCGAATATCCGCCCGGAGAGTGGAGACCATAACCGTTGGAAGCAAATCCGCCTTCCAGGCTGAAACCAGCCTTGCCGCTGGCAATGACATACAGCACGCCTGCGGCAGCGACTGCACCAATTACCTGAGCCACCCAATACGGGATGACATCCTTTGCCGGAAAGCGCTTACCGGCGCATAGGCCCAGCGTTACGGCCGGATTGAAATGGCCACCAGAAATGTGGCCCAACGTATAAGCCATGGTGAGAACGGTGAGGCCGAAAGCCAGCGCCACACCTGCAAAGCCGATGCCCAGCGATGGAAACGCAGCCGCCAGCACTGCGCTGCCACATCCACCAAACACCAACCAGAACGTTCCGAAAAACTCTGCAATACAGCGTTTGCCAAGGGGCATGAAAAGTCTCCTCCTGAGAGAATCCCGGCCCGACAGAACGGCTAGAGCCGAGACGAAGACTTTCTACGCCTGCACGGTGAATTTTGCATCTGTATTTTTTGACAGAAACGAAAAACCGGCCAAATGGCCGGTCTCCATCGTTCGTATCGCTGCAAGTTAATCCAGGCGCTCCACCAGCAGCACCTGATCATTGCCGTCCACCTCGCGCAACTTCACTTCAATGATCTCTTTGGACGAAGTGGGCACAACGCGACCAATAAACTGCGCTTCAATCGGCAGCTCGCGATGACCGCGATCAATCAGCACCAGCAAACGCACTGATCGGGGACGTCCATGATCAAACAACGCATCCAGCGCAGCGCGAATGGTGCGTCCGGTATACAGAACGTCGTCCAGCAGGACAATGTCGCGGCCTTCAATGTCGAAGCCGATCTCGCCCTTTTCCACGATTGGCTTATTGCCTGCGGTGGACAAGTCATCGCGATAGAAGGAGATGTCCAACACGCCAGTCTGCACCGGCTGCTTCTCAATCCCCTCAATGATCTTGGCAATGCGCTCAGCCAGCGGAATGCCGCGGCGCTTGATGCCAACCAGCCCAAGGTTGCTGCTTCCCTCCTGCTTTTCCACGATCTGGTGCGCCAGGCGTACCAGCGTACGGTCGATCTCCGAGGCCGACATGAGGCGGCCTTTCTCACGGATGTTGGCTTTGGAGGCAGTGGTTTCGGGCGTGGTGGTTGCGTCGCTCATCGTGCCGTGATGATAGAAGGCGACGAAGCGCGGAGCAAGCGCCCCACGCAACCGGGGGTTATCGCTTGTTACTGTGTCAGGCGTTGGCGACGCGAACGCAGAAGCGCCCCGGCCAACCAGCCGCAAACTGTTCCGGTCATCACCAGAAGCAGGATGCTGAATACATGTCCCATCAGAAACGATCCCGCCAGAAACTCCGGCGAACGGATAAACCCGATCAGTTCCGGCGGTTGCGGACCGGCTTCCTGCATGCGGACCATCATGGAATCGAAACCCTGCTGCAGGGCGTTATCCATTGCGGTGGAATGGTAGTGGTAGCGCAACGTAAACCCGACCGCGCCCGTAAGAAACGCGATCCACGCGCCCACCATTAGGCCCAGCGTGGCGCCAAGTCGACCACCAATCACCGGTGAGATTTCGCGTCGCGGACGGCTGCGGTGGTACAGAGTGACGGCAGCCACCGTAAGCAGTGGCATGGCCAGCAGTGACAAGCCGCCTGCTGATCCAGTGGAGACCGCCCCCGGCAGAAGACTCGGTGCAATGGCGCCTACGGCAGCCACCACGGCCACCATGCGCAGGCCGGTTCCCCAATCCAAACGAGGATGATCGATCCGCTTCTCAGGTTCAACGTCGCCAGACGCCGGTGCCACTGGGATCACAGCCTCAGAAGCCACACGCAATTGCGGCAGACCACAGACAGCGCAAAACGCCGCCGTATCACCATCGACTATCGGTAATGCGGCTCCGCAGCGCGCACAGTGTTCCGTCATATACCAAGGCTATCGCGTTTCAGAGGCTGTGTCCGGCAATCACGAAGTTAGTTCGCCTGCTTCGAATCCTCGTTGTCGGAAGGCAGTTCCAGCGCGACCAAAGCAAACCTTGTACGGCCATCCTTCATTTCATATCCCACAATGTGCTGACGCGACTTCGATCCAGCCTTCAGTTCAACCTCGTTGCTGTCGAACTTGATCGCCTTCTTCTTATCGTCGCTCACGGAGATGTGATTGTCGTTATCGCAGGTAAGTCCCTGGGCTGTGTGCGAAGCCGAACCGTTCACCGGCTGTTTGCCCTGGCACTCAATCACGTCACCGTACTGCGCCAGCGCCTTCTGATAAAAGGCGCGTACCTTATCCGGGCTGTCGGTAGACGTGTATCCCTGTGCCAGCACACGCAGATGGAACGGGCCAAAATTCATATTCACATCTGCGGAGCTTTCGTCGTTGTCCTTCTTCTGCTCCGGCATAGCGCCTGGATAGATCGGAAGTCCCAACTTTGCGGCGACCGCAGCATTGTCCGTCTTTACGGACATACCGCCCAGCGGCGTCTGGATATCGACATTGCTTTCCTTGCCGTTCGCATCCTTTTTTGTCTGGATGAAGCAGCCAGCCAACGGGAGAAGAAGTGAAGTTGCGGCAATCAGGCGTAAACGTGCATGCATGACAGATCCTCCTCGCCACCGGAAAACACACATGTAGCGATGTGGAGAGGATACGGCGGTTTTCCGCTACCGGTTCCCTGTGAATTATGTCCACAGAAAAATTGCACCATTTTCTTGACAATCTTGATACCCTGCCCCAATATTTAGTGTGGCTGGTTAAGTCCATCCCATCCGTAGCGTTGGCATAGTAGGTTCGGGGTCTTTTCGTCAGGGAGACGACCCCAGGAGGCAAACCAACGCGGCGACCGGGAGTTTCGACTGCCCGCTGTTCCTGTCCATGAGCGAGGCCCCGCCAGTGCGGGGCCTTTTTTTTCGTTGCTTCTCCACCGCGAAAAAGGAACCACAGCCGTTCCCTGCCTTCAAAAAAGCCGCGCAAACTGCACTGCGAGAGCTACACTGTCCCCAAAACCCGGCACTCGGAGCAGGCATTTTTGGCATCTCCCCCAACAACGCGAACGGACACAAAACGGAAGCCGAAATCCGTCGCGCCCCTGCAGATTCCGGACAAACTCTACTTCCGCATTGGCGAAGTCTCCAAGCTGCTGGATCTGCCACCCTACGTTCTGCGCTTCTGGGAGACGGAGTTTCCTCAACTGAAGCCGGGCAAGGGTGGCACCGGGCAGCGACTCTATCGCCGCCGCGACGTGGAAACGCTCGCTGAAATCCGCCGGCTGCTCTACGACGAGGGCTACACCATCCCCGGCGCGCGGCAGGCCTTGAAGTCCGATGCCAAGCGTTCTGCGCCAGAGCCAGTTGCCGAAACCCCAGCCCCCAAGAAGGCGGCCGCTGAGGACACCACAGCCCTTCGGCTTCGCAAACTGCGTTCTGACCTGAATGAGATCGCCTCCCTGCTCGATCGGCCCGCTCCAGGCCAGCGCAGAACGCATGCGGCGCCTCATCGTGGACTCTCCGTTGCACCGCGTCGTCGTTCCGTATTGGAGATGCCACCACCGCTCTTTGCGCAGCCGAGCGATTCCGGCGGCGAATAGCGGCTGTCTCCGGCAAATACCGGTGCGAAAGCAACCTCGTGTGCGCTACCCTCAATAGCGACAGCCGGGCACAGAAGCGCCACGGACTTACACGAAAGAAGATCTCGCCCGATGGCCTTTAGCGCCGCCGCATCATCCGGCTCAAATCATTTCCGCCGCACACAGACCGATTACCGCGCGATGACCATCGCCACCACGCTGTTCTTCATGTGGGGATTCCTCACCTGCATGAACGACATCCTGATTCCGCACCTGAAGAGCATCTTCTCGCTCTCCATTGCTCAATCAGCGCTGATCCAGACGGCGTTCTTCGGGTCCTATTTCGTGTTCGCGCTTCCCGCGGGCAAGCTGGTGGAATATCGCGGCTACAAATACACCATGGTCACCGGCCTTGGCGTCGCGGCTGTGGGTGCGATCCTCTTCATCCCGGCAGCTCGGCTCGCGTCGTACCCGTTGTTCCTGGGCGCGCTGGTGATTCTCGCAGCGGGCATTACGGCCCTGCAGGTTTCGGCGAACCCGTTCGTCGCCAGCGTTGGCCCGGAAGAAACAGCTTCCAGCCGCTTGAACCTGTCGCAGGCGCTTAACTCCTTTGGCACCTTCATCGCACCCATCATCGGCCGCTACACCATCCTTGCGGGTGTAGGCGCGGCAACCGCCGTCGCGATTGCGAAGTTCACGCCCGACGAACTGGCCGCCTACCGCGCACAGCAGGCATCCACCATCACCACGCCGTATCTGGTGATCACCGGCATCCTGGTTCTGCTGGCAATCCTGCTGTACACCGTGCGACTCGACAACAAGGAACACCTCACCGTTGATCTGCGTCCCATCGCAGGCTTTGGCCCCGGCATCTGGAACCAGACATGGTTGTGGCTGGGCGCGTTGGGCATCTTCCTGTACGTGGGTGCCGAAGTCTCCATCGGCAGCTTCCTCATCAACTACTTCGGCGAGCCCAACATCGGTGGCCTCTCCGAAGCAGCCGCCGCCAAGTACGTCTCGTACTACTGGCTGGGCGCCATGATTGGCCGCTTTATCGGTTCAGCCATCCTGCAGAAGGTACGCACCGGCACGCTGCTGGGCATCTTCGCGATGGTGGCGTTTGTACTGGTGCTGGCCAGCGTCTTCTCCGGCGGCCACGTTGCCATGTACACCATTCTGTCGGTGGGCCTGTTCAACTCCATCATGTTCCCCAGCATCTTCACGCTGGGTCTGGCTGGACTGGGAGAACTCACCAGCAAGGGCAGCAGCCTGATGGTGCAGGCCATCGTCGGCGGCGCAATCATCCCCTACGTCTACGGCCACTTCGCCGATCACGTGGGCTACCAGAAGGCGTTTCTGATTCCCGCTGCCTGCTACGTGTACATCGCGATCTACGGCTTTGCCACCACGCGCCGCCAGATCCACACCGATCCGCTCGCAGACCTGCGGATCGACCCCGTATAAAGAACCGCAATCAACAAAAGAAGGGAGCAGCGGAATCGCTGCTCCCTTTCTCTTTGCACAAGCAGTTGAGAGTTACTACTGCGGAGGCGGAGGAAGCGCATCGCCATTGCCGCCATTTCTGCGGCCGCCCGAAGGTCCACCAGCACGTTGTTCCTGCACACGCAGATCGGTCGGCACAAACACACCGCCCTTGACCGAACCAAGGCCAACCACACTATCACCAACCTTCACATCCGCCAGTGTGATGGACTCTCCTTCAGCATTCGGCGCAGGACGATTGCCACCATTGCCGCCGCCATTTCTGCCACCCTGCCCCATACCGCCACCACCGGGGCCCATTCCCATGCCACCGCCCATGCCCATCATGCCGGTATTCAATCCAGCAGCCTGCAATGCGGCAGGGTCCATGCGGCCACCCTTGCGAAGGCTGGTCGTCTCGTCCAACGAAATCGTCTGCGACACCTTATCCGAGCGCATGATGGTCAGCTTCGTTTCGTCAATCGCGGTGATCCGCCCCACAATGTATGTCTTACCCAGGTTCGCCTTCGCCTTTGCGACATCTGCGGCGGGCACATCCATCACCATCATGGCGTGGAGTTCATGCTTGTCGGCGTCGGGCATACCCATGCTCATCACTTCGTCGCCCGGTTGAATGCCGGAGATCGCCAGCGTCTCCCGACCACGCATCACGCGGGTATTTTCCGTGGTGATGATCGTCCAGGTCGTTCCTGCTTCATCCTTTACGACAACATTGGATCCGCTGACCGATGTCACTGTGCCGCGCGTAGCGCCGCCGCGACGTCCACCCTGCCCACCGGGGCCACCCATTCCTCGGCGCATTCCCTGTCCCTGCGCATCCTGCTGCGGCTGTTGATCGCCACCGCTGGTGGCGTTCTGCCCAAAGGCAAGCGTGGACAACGTGAGGGCAGAACACAGTACCGCAGACTTCCAGAGCGTTTTCATGACGAACATCCTCTCGCATGTACAGACGCGAAGGCCATAGGAAAGACGCGGTCAGGCGCGAAAATGCCTCACACCCACGGCGGCATAGAATGTGTGCCTGGAGTACCCTCATGAAACTGTTCCGTTCGGCTGCCCTGGCAGCCCTACTCACGACCGCACTTCCCTTCGCCATCCCCGCCCAGCAACATGGCGTGAACGCCTCCGCCATCGACAAGGCCGTGAAACCCGGCGATGACTTTTACAAGTACGCCAACGGCACGTATCTCACGAAGCTGAGCATCCCCGCCGACCGCAGTTCCGTCAGCACATTCTCTGTTCTGGACGACCGCGCACAGAAACTCGTCGCCGCCATCGTTACGAATCCAGAACTACAGCACGCTCCGGCAGGCTCTGACGGCCGCAAGATCGCCGACCTCTATCGCTCCTACATGGACGAAGCAGCCATCGAAGCGCACGGCCGCACCGCACTCGACGCGCAGCTGAAACCCCTCCTTGCCATCAAGGATCGTCACGAACTCGCCGTTCAGCTTGGCCGTTCGCTGCGCAATGACGTGGACGCGTTGAACAACACGAACTATCACACGGCAAACCTCTTCGGTCTGTGGGTCGCGCCCAGCTTCAACGACCCTGACCACTACGCGCCATACCTTCTTCAAGGTGGCCTGGGGCTAAGCAGCCGCGACTACTATCTGAGCGATGCTCCGCGCATGAAGCAGGTACGCGACGCATACGGAAAGCATCTCGCTGCAGTCTTCCATCTGCTGGGCTATGAAAATGCCGACGAGCGCGCCACCGCTGTACTCGCGTTGGAAACTGCAATTGCGCAGAAGCAGGTATCGCTTGCCGACAGCGAAAACATTGAGCACGCGAACAATCCGTGGACACCGGAAGACTTTGAAAAGAAAGCACCGGGACTGGATTGGAAGACTTACTTCGCTGCTGCAGGCCTGGAACACCAGAAGACCTTCATCGTGTGGCAGCCCAGCGCATTCACAGCAGAAAGTGATCTTGTGAAATCGCAGCCCATCGCCGTGTGGAAGGACTTCCTCATTGCGCACATGGTCACGGCATACGGCTCTTATGTCTCAAAGGCATTCGCCGATGAGCGTTTCGAATTTGTGAAAGCGGTAACCGGAACAATGGCACAACGTCCGCGCCAGCAGCGCGCGGTGATGCTGGTAGATGACCGACTTGGCGACGCCGTTGGCAAGATCTACGCCGCGAAGTACTTCACGGCGGAAGACAAAGCGCGCGTGCAAACAATGGTCACCAACCTGATGACAGCGTTCCGCACACGGCTGGAAACGCTGACATGGATGGCGCCCGCCACACGTAAGGAGGCCATCGTCAAACTCGATGCACTACAGGTGAGCATTGGCTATACAGAAAAATGGCGCAGCTACGCCGCATTAGAGATCAAGCCTGACGACCTCTTCGGCAACGTGTGGCGCGCAAGCCGTTTCGAGTATGAGTACGCGCTCTCGCAAATCGGCAAGCCTACCGATCGCAAAGAATGGACGATGACACCGCAAACGGTGAACGCTGTAAATCTTCCCCTAGACAATGCGCTGAATTTCCCCGCAGCCATTCTGCAGCCACCATTCTTCGATCCTGCACGCACTGACGCTGCAAACTACGGTGCGATCGGCGCTGTAATTGGCCACGAAATTTCACACACCTTTGACAGTGAGGGCGCTGCCTTTGACAGCCAGGGACGTGTGCGCAACTGGTGGACCGAAGCCGACCTGAAACACTTCAACGATTCCACCGCAGCACTCGCAAAACAGTATGACTCCTATGCTCCCTTCCCCGATCTGCACGTCAATGGCAAGCAGACACTAGGCGAAAACATTGCAGACGTGGCCGGATTGCAAGCCGCATACGACGCCTATCGAGAATCATTGAAGGGCAAATCCGCACCAGTGGTCGATGGACTTACGGGGGATCAGCAGTTCTTCATTGCCTTTGCACAGAACTACGCAGGGCTGGAACGCGAGAACGTGTTGCGCGCACAAGTGCTTGGCGATCCGCATTCACCGGGGATGTATCGCGCAGCCACAGTGCGCAATCTGGACGCTTGGTACGACGCATTTGGTGTGAAAACCGGCGATGCGCTGTATCTGAAGCCAGAAGATCGTATCCACATCTGGTAACTTTTTTGACCGCACTGCAACAGAGGACGCTGCATGGCAGCGTCCTCTTTCTTCTGGTGCAGATAAACTAACTAGAACAATGAGATTAAAGCGCATCCTGCAATTGCTGGTGACGGCCTTCCTGGGTCAGGGATTAACCGTGCTGATGCAGCTGTTAGTTCCCCCCTTCTTCCTGAAGTTCTATGGACAGGGCGTGGAAGTCTACGGCGAATGGATCGCGCTGAGTGCCAGCGTGAACTATCTGGGCACACTCAACTATGGCGTGCAGACCTACGCCAACAACCAGATGACCATCCTGTTCACGCGCGGCGACATTCCCGGTGCGCGTGCGATTCAAGCAAGCGCCTTCCGACTGTTGCTGCTAGTGCTTGCGGTATTCATGGTGGGCGGGTTAGTCGTGTTCGTATTGCCAATCACCACGATGTTGAAGCTGAAGCATGTGGGACCATATGCCGCTTCCATGACGCTGTATCTGCTCATTTTGCAGATTGGCCTGAACATGTTCTTCAGCTTGCTGACGAATAGCTACATGGCAGTAGGTCGTCTGCATCGCGGCAATTACATCTCCAGCGCACAGCGTTTTCTTTGGATCATCAGCATGGCGGTGGGCGTAGCCATGCGTAGCTCATTCCCGATGCTCGCAGCACTGCAACTTGCCACGCTGGTGATCTTCACCGTGTACGCCTTGTTTGATCTCCGACACACAGAGCGCGTGCTCGTCCCCTCGTTGCGCGATGGCTCCTGGGCAGAAGTGGGTCGCATGCTGAAACCCAGCGGCCACTTTGGATTGATCGCCTTGGCAGGATTTCTCACCTGGCAGGGTCCAGTCCTTGTGATTCAGCGTGTCCTCGGTCCTGCCATGGTCACCCTGTTTTCACTGGTGCGCGTGGTGTTTCAGATGTCGCGACAGATTCTCTCCATGGCATCGAACGTCATCGGTCAGGACATTACGATGCTCGTCGGCAAGTCCGATTGGAGCGAACTGCGACGTCTCTACGATCTCTCGGAACGCATAGTGTTGTTCCTGATTCCAGTAGTCAGCATCGGCAGTCTCCTGATGTGTCCGCTGCTGTTTCATCTATGGCTGCACGATCGTATCGACTACCACCCATACCTCTGCATTGAGATGGCTATTATTTCCGCCGTGTTGGGCTTGAAGGAACACAAGACACAGTTCCAGTCCTCCAGCAACGAGCATGAAGAGCTGTCGACGCGGATCTTCATTGGCTACGCGATCATGCTAGCCATATCGATATTCACCATGCGTGTGTGGGGTGTAGCCGGATTTATTGTGACATGGCTGGCGTGGGAGATTCTGCAGACCGCCTATGTGGTTCATCTGAATCACAAACTCTTCCCCGATGACGCAATGATCGACAACAGTCTGCTGCGTCGCTTCATCATCTTTATCGTGGCAGCATTTGCGCTCACATCGTTCCCCGCAATCGCAGCCGCACACTGGACACTGCCTGTGTCCACCGGCGTCGCGATTGCATCCACACTGCTGCTGGCCGTGGCCGGATATGTAACCTTCCGTATGGATGAACTGCGTGTGATTCTGATGAGTCGTTTCCAGCGCAATCGCCCCACAGAGGCCGCATAACCATGCGCCTGGGCGTGGCACTCAGCAAGGCGTTGGCACGCATGCACCTGTGGTATCCCGCCGCTGTTGTGCTGGCGCAAACACAGCTGCGCGATCTCGACTCCCACTCAATCAGACGCCTTTCGTATGTACTGATGCTGTCGCACCGCATGAAGCCCGGCAGCGTGCATGCACTTTTTCGCCGCATCGTAGAGGACAACCGAGAGCGTTCGCCCGAACTCACGCTGGGGCTCGCAGAGATGGCGACACGCATCGAAGAACCAACGCTCGCTGACGATTTCCTCGACGACGCAGAAAAGAATGCAACGGCATCAGGGGATGCCTTTGTAGCCGACGCAGCACACAGGCTACGCAAGCTGTCCGTTGCGCTACAAGACGGCTCACTACAAACTCACATTCGCGACGAAGCAAACACGATTACTGCCAGCAGCGATGGCTCGCCCACTGTCCTTGTACCGCTCAGCGGCGGTTATCTTTCTCTGTTTGATCTCTGGATACAGCAGGTGCGAAAGCACATTGGTTCGCGCATTGTGGTGCTGGCCATGGATGATGTCGCGCTGCAAGTAACGAAGACGTACGACAACATTCACATCGTAGATTGCCGCAGCTTCTTCGCATGGAATGAAGGCAAGCTGCATCCGAAGACGCGCGGCGTCTTGTGGCTGGTGCGGACGCTATACCTGCGCGCACTCGTTGCAGCCGGCCACTCTGTCATGGTGCTGGATCTGGACGCCATCCCCGTGGGCGATGTGCTTCCACTGCTTGCATCGCTTCCGGATGCAGACGTCATCGCGCAACTGGATCACAGCATCCCCATGGACGTGGACCGTGCACTGGGCTTCGTCCTGTGCTGCGGCTTCATGCTGTGGCGTCCCACAGTTGCCGCGCAAGCGCTGTTGGATCGCTTTGCAGCAGCAGCGCAAGTAGAACGCGACGATCAGCTTGCGCTGAACCATCTACTGGTTGCGGACGGCATCGTGGAAAAAACAAACGGAGCTAACGCCATGCGTTTCGGCTCCGCCGGCGTTCAGTTTGCCTGCCCTGATCCATCGCTGGTGTCACGCACGCTCCATACCGGCAGCGTGGTGCGGCACTTCCATCAGCAAGGCCAGACCATAGACGAGCTGCGTAAGGCCTTGGGCGTTTAAGCGTTTCGCCCCACGATCAACCGGTAAATACCAAGCAAAATCATAGCGCCGATGATGGACATGATCCACCCTGCGGACTGCCCCGGTTGATAGAGGTGCAACAACTGGCCCAAATACGTTCCTACGAACGCGCCTGCAATACCTAGAAGAATCGTAATGATGAATCCGCCCGGATCTTTACCCGGCATTAAAAACTTCGCTAACGCGCCCACAATTAGGCCGATGATCAGCGTTCCAATCAGGTGCATACGTATCTCTCCTTGCAAAGCCATCTACAGCAGGTAGAAATCGTTTTACGCCAGAACAATGGACAAGGTACAGCGATTACTTCTTCGCACCGACCTTGATTTCGAAGATCGTAGGCCACTGCTTGCCCGTAATGAAGATGCGGCCCTTCGCCTCGTCATACGCAATGCCGTTCAACACACTCTCATCGTCCCGCTTTTCCGCTGCAGGCAGAATGCCGGTCACGTCCACCCACGAAATCACCTTGCCGTCCTTCGGCGAAATACGCGCGATGCGCTCCAGGTGCCACACATTGGCCCAGATTTCGCCGTTGATGAACTCCAACTCATTCAACTGATCGACAGGCTTATCGCCGTCCTTCACGTCGATATGGCCAATCTCCTCGAAGGTCTCTGGATTGCGAAAACGCAGCGTTGCCGAACCGTCGCTGGTAATCAGGCGTTTGTTATCACGCGTCATGCCCCAACCTTCGCCGGTATAGGTGAACGTGTGCAGCGGCTTCAGCGTGGCGCGATCCATCACCACACCAATGTGTGTCTGCCAAGTCCACTGCAGAATATTCGGGCCCCAATCCACAATGCCTTCGCCGAAGAAGTTGTTGGTCATCTTGCGTTCCTGCAACACCTTCGCTGTGGCCGGATCAAGCACCTGGATGCCGCTGCGGCCTTCCATGCCGGTCCCTTCGTAAAATTTGCCGTCCTTGTACAGGAAGCCTTCCGTATAGCTATCTGTGGAATGCGGATACTTTGCCACCACGCTGTAGCCATACACCGGCGCGACCGTGGCCGGAGCAGCAGGCGCCGCAGCAGCGGCCTTCGCAACAGTCTTCGGAGCATCAGTCGGGGCGACAGACGGCGCAGAGGCTTTACACCCGGACGCGGACACAAGCAGGAAGGCGGCGGCGGGCAGAAGGGCGGAAAACGGACGCATGATCACGACAACAGTTTAGAGCCACCCGGGGTGGATGCAATCCCATAGATGCCGCACAATAGAAAGCAGAGAGGTCTTACCACAGTGATCCTGATCCTGATGGGTGTAAGTGGCACCGGCAAAACCACACTGGGCACCATGCTTTCGAAGGAGACGGGATGGCCGTTCCTGGACGGCGACGATTTTCACCCCGCCGCAAATAAGGCCAAAATGGCCGCCGGACATCCGCTGGACGACAACGACCGAGCCCCTTGGCTGGCCATTCTGCACGGCAAGATTGAAGAATACGCCCAGCGCGGCGAAGGCATGATCATGGCTTGCTCTGCCCTGAAGGCCTCATACCGCGATGTGCTGCGTGGCGATCTTTCGCAGGACACGGTGCGTTTTGCCGTTCTCACAGCGCCAAAGGAAACCATCGCAGACCACCTGCACCATCGCGCGCACGAGTTCATGAACCCGAACCTGCTCACCAGCCAGCTCGCCACACTGGAGGATCCTTCCGAAGACGAGGCATGGCACATCTCCGTGGCAGGAACCACGCAACAGTCGCTGGATCAACTAAACGCGAAGCTGCGCGAAGTCGGAGCGCTCGCATAAATCCGCAAGCTGCTCTTATCCAAACAGCGTAGGCTCTTCCGCCGGAACCGGCAGGCCGGGCTTGCCGCCATCGCACACCGGGCATTTGCGCTGATGCACGCGGATGCCCGCCTCGCCATACTCATGCCCGCAGCCTTTGCAGCGCAGAACATAAACACTTTGGCCGGGAAGGTCATTCACCGCGCGAGCTGCCTTACGCACAACGGTCTGCCCGTGGTGGTTGGTGGTGCCAGGCTCAACGGTGGCTGCACGCGGAGCAGAACGCGCTGCACGTGCCGGGGGAATATAACGGCGTAACTGCATTCCCAATAGGATAAAGATCAGATGTCCACAACGCCTATTTACGACTGTATTGTGCTCGGCGCAGGAGCCGCAGGAATGTTCTGCGCCGCACAAGCAGGTGCCCGCGGCTTACGTGTGTTGCTGCTGGAAGCGGGCGAACGCGCAGGACGAAAGATCCTGATCAGCGGTGGCGGCCGCTGCAATTTCACCAACATCCATGCAGGCCCGGCGAACTACCTCAGCGAAAATCCTCACTTCGCCAAGAGCGCCCTCGCGCGTTACACACCACGAGATTTCATCACGCTGGTAGAGAAATATCGCATTCCCTATCACGAGAAAACGCTGGGCCAACTCTTCTGCGATGGCAGCGCCCAGCAGATCGTTTCGCTACTGGAAACAGAGTGCCGCAATAGCAATGTCGAGACGAAATTGCGAACAGCAGTAGAGCGCATGGAACAAACAGACACTGGGTTTCGCGTACATACCTCCGCGGGCGAATTCACAGCACGCAATGTAGTCGTGGCAACTGGTGGACTGTCGATCCCTAAGCTCGGAGCAACTGGCGTCGGCTACGACATTGCACGCAGCTTCGGCCTGCGCATTGTGGAACCGCGTGCTGCGCTTGTCCCTTTCACGTTGAGCGACACAGAACGCGAACTCTGGTGCGATCTCTCTGGATTGTCGGCGGAAGCAATTGCAACCACCGCGCCACAAAAGAAGGGTCCGACACCAAAATTCCGCGAAAAGATACTCATTACGCATCGCGGATGGAGCGGTCCTGCCGTATTGCAGATTTCGTCCTACTGGCGTCAAGGCGAAGTTGTGCTTTTCGATCTGGCGCCAACTGCGAATGTCTTCACGCCTATGCTCGCAGCCAATCATCGCCGAGACGATGCCACAGCGTTTGCACTGTTGCGCGCGCATCTTCCGCAACGCATGGCCGAACGATGGCTTTATGAAAACGCTCCACCGGATTGGAAGAATACTTCCATCACAAAACTGGAAGAGCGGCTACACGCATGGCCCGTAACGCCAGCAGGAACGGAAGGCTTTGCCAAAGCGGAAGTCACTGCAGGCGGCGTCAGCACTACCGAGTTGGACAGCACCACGATGCAGGCAAAGAAAGTACCCGGACTCGCCTTCATCGGTGAAGTCGTCGATGTCACAGGCTGGCTGGGTGGTTACAACTTCCAATGGGCATGGGCCAGCGCTCATGCTGCTGCAATGGCTCTGTAGCTACTGCACCTTCAATGTAAGTGGCACAGCATGCGTTACACCTGCGGCCGTTGCGGAAACCGTGATGGTATAGCTTCCCGAGGGCGTGGCGCCGCTGCCGCCAGAGCCGCCTGAGGAACCATCAGCAGCCGTCTTCTTGCCAGAACCGCAACCTTGCGCGCTCGCAAGAACAGCAATCGCAACCAATGCAAGCGCAACACCACGCATCGCTCGTCGACGCATCATCCACAACGGAAGAGGGAGTAGCAAAAACAGTAGCGGCTTGCCTGTGATGTCGTTTGCAGTTGTGCCAGTCAGTAGCGTCACTGTCACTGTGCCAGTAGCGGAAAGATCGCGGTACTGCGGCGTAATCGTGCAGAGCGTGTTGTTGCTTGCATCATTCGGATCAAGCGCCAGCGACGTAACGCGTCCCGTAACCAATCCATAACTCAGCGACTGCACCTGAACCGGACCAACCGCAGTCCAAGGAGTCGCCAACGACGTTGCCTGCGCCTGAACCAGGCCAGCCTGTTGCACCTTCGCCGACACCAACGCGGCTGCAGGCGAATCTCCCTTCGCCGTCTGATGCGACCGCGCGAAAGCCTTCGCTCTGCGAGCAGCCGCGACTGGCTCCTCCACCGCCGTTCGTGCACGCATGGCCTGCGGCGATTCCACTTGCTGCGCCCGTAGCGCGTTTCCAGATGAGACAACGAGCAGCACCGCCACAGGAAGGCTCCCCGCGACAGACCATCGCTGCGAACATCTGAAATGGGCTGTTACATCTCCCCAAAACGACAACGTACTGAATCCCCTTCAAACAGGAACCTGGTGACACGCAAACGCGCACAAGTGCGCGTTGCACGGCGTATGCCGCAACCCAGGAATACCTGTGAGAGAACTCTCAGTTTTGAGAACCACTGAAAGCAGAAACGAGGCAGAATTCCGCCTCGTCTACAGCTCTAATGGCCGATGGTCTACCTCGCTTGGGCGCTGATTATTAGCAGCGAACAATCTTTGGTGACTGAATATGACGTGTGGCGTTTCTCGAATCTACCACCAGCTTCGCTTCCGCAACAATCGTTTCCATCTCGTATGCGGAGTGGTCCGTAGCAATCAAAACGCAGTCAAATTCGCTAACCCGCTCTAATGGTGTGGATTCCATGTTCAGAGCGTATTTACGACCGTGTCCCACTTTGGGAAAGAAGGGATCGTTGTAGCTGACATCGCATCCCAGCCCTTGCAATTGTTCGATGATGGCCAGCGACGGAGACTCACGCAGATCGTCTACATCTGCCTTGTACGCCACACCCAGCACCAGCACCTTCGCACCCTTGGTGGCCACACCCTGTGCATTCAAAGCTCGAGCAACCTGCCGCATCACGAAGACCGGCATGTCCTCATTCACCTCACCTGCAAGCTGGATGAAGCGCGTCGTGAAGCCATACTCTTTGGCCTTCCACGTCAGATAAAACGGATCGACCGGAATGCAGTGGCCGCCGATGCCTGGTCCGGGATAAAACGCCTGGAAACCGAATGGCTTGGTCGCAGCCGCATCAACCACTTCCCAAATATCCACGCCCATCTTCATGCAGAGCTGCTTCAGCTCGTTCACCAAAGCAATGTTCACGCTGCGGTAGATGTTCTCCAGCAGCTTCGTCATCTCAGCAGTCGCGGGCGATGACACTGGTACCGTCTTTGTAAAGATCGAACCATATAAAGCACACGCAGCTTCCGTGGCTGGCTTATCCATACCGCCGACGACTTTAGGAATCTCGCGGCGCGGCGTGATCATGTTGCCCGGGTCTTCACGCTCCGGCGAAAACGCCACCAGGATGCCATCAATCTGTTCCGTTTCTTCCGGGGGAGCAATCTGTACGTTCACGCCTCGCTTCGCACCGGCTTCAGTAAGAATGCGCACCACAATCTCTTCCGTCGTGCCGGGATACGTCGTGCTCTCCAGAACAATCAACTGTCCAGCACGCACATAAGGCGCAATCGCATGCACCGTCGTTTCCACATAGCTCAGGTCCGGTGCATGATGCTCTGTCAGCGGCGTGGGCACGCAGATCAGCACGGCATCCATCTCTGCAATGTCTTTGAAGTCCGTCGTCGCGCGAAAGCCCTTGGCCTGCGCCGCAGCAATATGTTCCGGCTCAATCCGCCATATATAGCTGGCGCCGTTGTTCAGCGTGTCGACCTTCTTCTCATCGACATCGAAGCCGGTGACGCGAAAACCTTCGCTTGAGAACAGCAGCGTGAGCGGCAATCCCACATAACCCAACCCGATAATGCCAACGCGAGCCTCGCGGCTTTGAACCCGTGCTTTCCACTCAGTGAGCGTGGTCACTGAGGGAACAGTCCCGCTGTTTGCAAGTGCCTGTTCGCTGTCTTCGATATTGCCTGTCGCCATACTGCCCCCGGAACGCACGGTTTCCGCGGGCGAACCTCGCGTTGGGTGAAACCGTCATCAATGCTTTCCCCAATTTGACGCCCGGGCAGGCCTCAGGTTCCGCGTCAGCAGCGCCAAATACCGCCAACGCATTCAACAAATTGAAACAAAGGGCTAAGGCCTCTTGGGAAGCTGCTCGCAGTACCACTCAACCGTTTTCTGCAGGCCCTCTTCGAAGCTGACGTGAGGCTTGTAACCAAACGCTTCCCGAGCCGCTTCAATGCTCGCCAGTGAATCCTTTACATCGCCGCGACGCTCGGGCCCATGAACAGGTTCCACCTTCGATTGCAGAAGCTCAGCGATCACGCGGTACGTCTCGTTCAACGTATGCCGCTCACCGCAGGCAACATTGAAAATCTTTCCAGCAACGTTCTCCGCGGGTGCCTCGCTTGCCAACAGGTTCGCCTGAACTGCATTCGCGACATAAGTAAAGTCGCGGCCCTGCTCGCCGTCACCAAAAATCGTTGGCTGTTCCCCCTGCAACAGTTGCAGGATGAACTTCGCCATCACACCGGAATACTCTGAGTTCGGAACCTGCCGCGGTCCAAAGATGTTGAAGTAGCGCAGGCAGACCGTCTCCAGTCCATATACCTGCCAGTAGCTCTTCATGTAGAACTCGCCCGCCACCTTCTGCACCGGGTAGGGCGCAATGGGCATGGGAATCATCGTCTCCACACGCGGAAACCCTGGCTGGTTGCCATATGCAGAACTGGACGCCGCATACACAACGCGCTTCACGCCTGCCGCACGCGCAGCCTCAAGCACCTCAAACGTTCCTTCAATATTCGCGACATGCGAACTGCGAGGATCCTTTACGCTGCGCGGCACGCTGGGAAGCGCGGCGAGATGAAAGATCACATCGACACCGTCGGCAGCCTTTGCCAACGCATCACGATCTGTCAGCGATGCTTCCGTGAACTCAATACGGTCGCGTACACCCGCAAGGTTTTCCGCAAGCCCAGTCGCAAAGTTATCCAACCCGCGCACGCGTTCACCGCGCGCCAATAGCGCATCCACCAGGTGCGAACCAATAAATCCGGCGGCGCCTGTCACCAGAACCGTTCTCATAGCAATCCAGTATGCCAGCAGGACATGACAAAATGAGACATGCAACTTTCTGGTTGCGTAATCTCATCGACGGTGCGATAGTTATATGCAACCGGGAGGTTGCGTATATGCAGGACTGTATCGACAAGGAAATCTTCATTGAAGCGCCCGTTTCACGCGTATGGAACGCTGTCACCAGCGCGGACGAATTCAGCGCATGGTTTGGTGTGAAGCTGGAATCAGAGTTCGCCGAGGGCGCCGCGATGGAGGGCATGATCACCAACCCGAAGTACAGCCACATCCGCCTGAAGCTGACCGTCGAAACCATCGAGCCGGAAACGCGCTTCGCCTATCGCTGGCTCCCCTACGCTCTCGATCCGGACGTGGACTATTCCGCAGAAACACCCACAACCGTTACCTTTCACTTCACTCCCGCCAATGGCGGCACACATCTGCGCGTAACGGAATGCGGCTTCGACAAGGTGCCGGAGTGGCGCCGCGAGCTAGCCTTCAAGATGAACAGCAACGGATGGGAGCAGCAGGTGGCACGTATCCAGCGCTACGTTCTCACCGGATCGCCCGATGCGTAAACCAGCAGCAGCTGAACATCTGCGTCAGCAATGTGTCCCCATCTTCGCCGCATTGGGCGACGCCACACGGCTGTCATTAATGTCAAAGCTGGGCGAAGAGGGCGAGCAGTCCATCCAATCGCTGACCCAATCCACCAGCGTGACGCGACAGGCAGTAACCAAACACCTGCATGTACTGCAACGCGCGGGTCTGGTCCGCTGCCGGGAACAAGGCCGTGAAAGACACTACGGCCTCGCCCCCAACTCGCTGGACAGCGTCCGCGATTACCTGGAAGTCATCGCCCAACACTGGGACGAAACCCTGCTGCGCCTCAAAGCGCACGCAGAACGCAAATAAGTGATACAAAAACGTGCAAAAAGTGCCTTTTTCGTGACCGAAAAATGCGCTCATTTGTCACAAAACACAGCAAAACAGCAAAAATTCAGATTCTGACAAAGGCACGCTATAATCAAACCTGTCTCGCCGTTCCGCGCTGTTTACGCGCGTTTTGAGCGCGCAAGGCTCCGCGGAGAGTTGGCCGAGTGGCTGAAGGCGGCGGTTTGCTAAACCGTTATAGGGTCAAAAGCTCTATCGGGGGTTCGAATCCCCCACTCTCCGCCAGTCAGTCTCAGTTTGTTTTCGCTTTCGCGACAAGATCGCGATTTCCGCCCAAAGGTTTTTCTACGCTATTTTCAAGCGGTGGAGACTAAGTGAACGGTATCGCCTTGTTTTGATGTCTCCGACGAAGGAAGCGATATGGTCAGACGTGTTCCACCTGCGCGGCGGTTTTCAGCGTGAAGGGTTCCTCCGTGGGCGCGGGTTACAGCTGCTACAAACGCGAGTCCAAGCCCGTGTCCATGTGACTCACGCCCCTTGATTCTTCTTTCGCAGAGATGATTGGTGATCTCAGGATCAAATCCGGGGCCGTCATCTTCTATGACAAGTATTGCCATACCGTCTTCCCGGCTGAGTGAAAGTTCCACTGTGCTTGAGGAGGGGAGATGTTTCAGTTCGTTATCGAGTAGGTTGGCGATGACTCGATGAAATAGAGCCTGATCGACCATTACCTTGATTGGACCTGCACTTCTGACGTGTATAGCGAGCCCTCTGTCGGCCATCGAGGGTTCATACAGATCGATCATGGTTCGTACTAATTGGTCGAGGTCCAACTCCGTTCGAGAGAGACGGAGCGCGTCAGCCTGAGCCTCGGCTACATCGAGTGACGTATTCAAAAATTCAGTTAAACGATCGAGATCTTCGATTGCAGTGACAATGGATTCGGTATGTTCGTTTTTCGAGTCGCTCGATAACGAAGTTTCTAACTTACTTCGAATCGCAGTCAGAGGACTTCGAATATCGTGCGACAAAGAATCTGTAATGGCGTGTAGTTGCTGGACGGTATTCTGGATCCTATCCAGCATGTAATTCAATGTCCGAGCAAGCTGGGCAATCTCGTCGTTCCCCTTAGTGTCAGGGACCCTGCTACTTAAATCGGACTGTCCAATGAGAGATGCTGCTTCGGTGATTTGGCTGACGCGGCCCAGCATCTTCCTCGTGGCGTAAAACACTATGAGGAAGCCTAAAAGAATGGTGACCGCACACAGAACCAGGAAGCGAATGCGAAGCTTTCTTAAAACGTGAAGTTCGTCACGTTCTGACAATCCAAGGTAGATGCTGGTTCCGTCGTCGATTCGTACCGAAGCTACTCGAAACGGAACATTCACGCCCTGAATGTTCACATCAAAGGGAACATCCTGCAGCACACGAACTGAACGGATCGCTGCGAGGGTTGCAATTCCATCTCCCGTACCAACCCAAAGCTTCGGAGGTCCAGCCTCACTGGCTTGAAGAAAGAACACGGCATCGTTTTCGCTGCCCTTGGTTTGCTGCTTATCGGGCACTTCGCGGCTCGCGAGTTCTGCTACTTCTCCGACGACTTTCTGGTAAAGGCGATCTTTAGGAGTTCGCTCAGCAACATCACTCAGTACCTCAACCTCGCCTGAAAGCCACGCGTCAGTTCGTCGCTGGATGTCTTCCGCTACAAAGCGATGCAGCATGGCGAACACCAGTGCAGTCCCTAAGGCAAATGCCAGACTTGACCAAAGAGAAACGCGCCATGCGGCGCTCTGCATGATTGGGTTAGCCGCCCTTGAGGACATAGCCAACCCCACGCAGTGTCTTGATCAGTGGCTCTCGCCCTTCGGTGTCAATTTTTCCGCGAAGGCGATAGATATGGACGTCTACTACGTTGGTGTCCGGTTGAATGCGCATTCCCCAGACTTCAGTCAGCAACATGGAGCGTGTGACAACTCTCCCAGCATGGCGGCAGAGGTACTCCAGCAAGACAAACTCTTGCGGACTTAGGTTGAGAACCTCATCGCCTCGGATCGCTCGCCGCCGAAGGATATCGAGTTCAAGATCGCGGATACGAATACGTGTGGGGTCGTCGGCCGGAGGTGCATTCCGTTTGAGCAGGTTCCGTAATCTGGCGAGTAATTCTGCAACAGCGAATGGTTTCGTTAGGTAGTCATCGCCGCCGAGTTCCAGCCCTTTCACTCGGTCGTCCACGGACCTCCGTGCCGAGAGAATCAATACCGGGCTACTGACTCCTAATTTTCGCAACTGGAGAATAAGGTCAATCCCATCCTGATCAGGTAAACCAAGATCGATGATGAGTCCGTGATACACGTGTTTCGACGCAAGATGAGTTGCGGCTGCCGCAGTTCCTGCCGTGTGCACCTCATACCCAGCGCTTCGCAATGAGTGCTCGACAACATTCTGAATATCGAGTTCGTCCTCAACAAGCAGGATCCGCATGAAGCCTCGTCCTATCGCGTATGACGATCAAAGCAGGAGAAGCGCCAGTGGACACACAATCCCTGCAAGCAACACTCCTGCAACTACCAGCTTACGACGCGCATACTTCCAAGCCAACACGATGCCTGTACACGTCGAAAGTGTCAATGACAAGGCTGTTGCGGCGAAGAAGATCTTCGTCGGGAGAGGGTTAGGCGGTGGTGGAGATGAAGGCGATGGAGATGGCTTCGGCGCCTCTGGTTTTGGAGAATCGGCCTTTGGAGCTGCAGGGGGTACAGCCTCTCGTTTCGGCATATACAGCGTGCCTTTTTTATGTAGTTGCGAGAGGTGTACCAGAATCGCAGGAGGCACATACGAGCTTCCACGGGTGGTTTCGTGAAAGCTGAACATCTGCAATCCGCCCGTGATGGCAAAGAAGAGGATGGTTGGAGCGAAGAACACGCCAAGGTAGTTATGCGTCAACCGTATTGCTTTGAGAGTGTTCGCAGATATCATTCCCCAGCCGCTTTCATCCAAGACTTAAAGTTCAGACCGAGGCAGTGTCAGATCCATAACCGGTCCATACATCTGCATCTTCCTGATTTCTCTGTACCGTAGCACGTCATCGTTGCGATCCAGTCGAGAGCATTTGCGATATGGCCTCGCATGAACGAATCGTCATCGTTTGCGTTCTGTGCGAGTGCTATCAAAGGAACGGAAGCCGCGTCTCAACGAACAGCTATTGGTTTCGGTATGAGAAATCGAAAGGCGGCTCATCCGATGGCCGCAGTAAGAGGCACAGCCCTCTTCTAAGAGAAACGAACCTTTAACCATTCTCAGACTGAGGTCGATTGTTTCATGACTACGGCTTATCTCAATCGCATCGCAACAGCGGTCCCGGAACATGATGTGCACGCGGACTTCGCTGTCTTTGCAGAACAGATGCTTAGCGATCCACGAGTTCGATCCGTCTTTCGGCGTATGACGAGTCGCGCGGACATTGCACATCGTTACTCCTTTCTTGATCCGCGGATAGATCCGGGTAAGTTTTCATCGCATGATGCGCGGAAGTTTTACCGGCTAGGTAACTTTCCCAATACTTCGCAGCGGATGGAGCTCTTTGAGCAGACAGCGCCAGTCTTGATGCGCCAAACGATCGACCGGCTCGCACTCACAGAGGAGGAGCGCCTGGGCATCAGCCACGTCGTGGTGACTTGCTGCACAGGGCTCTATGCACCGGGCCTCGACTTCGAAATTCTCCAGCATCTCAACCTTTCAACTCACGTCGAACGTACGATGGTTGGCTTTATGGGTTGCTATGCCGCCATCAATGGGCTGAAGCTGGCGCGACACATAGTCCGCTCAGACCCGAACGCGAATGTGTTGATGCTGAACCTTGAGCTGTGTACGCTGCATTTCCAGGAGACGCAAGACCTGGAACAGGTTCTGTCATTTCTGGTATTTGCAGATGGGGCCGCAGCCAGCCTTATTTCTGCGCGACAGTCAGGCATTGCGATCGACAGCTTCAAAGCCGTGATGGTTCCCGATACGCAAGACCTGATTACCTGGAAGATTCGTGGTCAGGGCTTTGACATGCTTCTTTCTGGAAAGGTTCCAGCGGCATTGGGGCACGCGCTCGGTGGAACTGAACTCATGGAGGAACGTGATGCCATCGATTTATGGGCAGTGCATCCCGGCGGACGAACGGTTCTTGACGCAGTTGAAAAAGGGCTGGAACTTCCTCCAGAAGTACTGACTGCCTCGCGTGAAATTCTTTCCGAGTTCGGTAATATGTCGTCGGCAACGGTAATGTTTGTGTTGCAGCGACTGATGGAACAGGCGCAACCGGGGCAGCGTGGCTGCGCCATGGCGTTTGGTCCAGGACTCACTGCGGAGACGATGCGTTTTCATGCGGTCTAGCCCATCCCTCGATCTGAGTAAACGAGTCTCTCCGCGTGAACTGCCGGAGTTAATGGATGGCGACTGCACGTATGAAGAGTTTCGCGACTGTCTGCGTAGTCTGCAGAAGATCAATCGCTGGCTGCTTGGCTATAGGCCCACATTGCGTTGGTTGGAGCACATGCCTCGCCAGAGTAATGCGGTCCATATTCTCGATGTGGGAAGCGGCGGTGGCGATCTTCTAAGAACAATCGTTCATTGGGCTGATAGGCGACAGATCAAAGTCGATTTGACCGGAATTGATCTGAATCCATATGCTGCCCGCGCAGCATCCGAGTTCACCGCCGCGCGGTACAACATCAGATGGGTTACGGGAGATGCGATGGCCTACCAGCCTGCGAATCCCGTGGACATTGCGGTCAGTTCACTGATGGCACATCATCTGGAAGATGACGAGATCGTTGCGCTTTTGCAATGGCTCGATAGGAATGTCCGTGCCGGTTGGTTCATCAATGATCTAGAACGAAGTGAACGGAGTCTTCGCATGTTTGGGCTGGTGCCCTGGCATCCAATTGTCCGGCACGACGGTCCTGTTTCATTTCGACGAGCATTCTTGCGTGATGACTGGTTGCGTCTGCTCGATGCGGCAGAGATTCCTCTCGACTCGGTCACGATTGAAAACTGGCGGCCAGGGCGGCTATGCGTTGGACGGTGGAAGTGATGGAGATCGCCAATGCGCGCGCTCATGCTTCGGAACGAGGTAGGGGAGCATCTGGACCTATTCATCCTCGCTTCAAGATCACCCTATGGACGACTCTAGGCCTCGTCGTTCTATTTGTCTTCATTACCTCCGAACTCCTCCTGATCACTGACTACCCGATGTATCACGCCTATCGTTTGCAGGTGATTGCGGATCGTCACTTGCTTATTCCGCACACGATTGCTGGCACTCTTGCATTGCTCGTTGGTCCAGTTAACTTCTCGTCGCGGATACGCAGGTGGCAGCCCAAGGTTCATCGCGCCTTGGGTTACATCTATGTGGTCTCAGTCTTTGTTGGTTCTTTTACGGGCATTACTCTCGCTGTGGGGCGTCCGGGCTTACCGGGAACGTCGATGCAATCTGCCGCTTGGATGGTCTGCACCCTTGTCGCACTCATCACGGCACGAAACCATCAATTCACAAAGCACCGCCAATGGATGGCGCGCTCATATGCGGTGACCTTTACCTTCGTCTCAAGCCGTGTGTTGAATCTGTGGCCACGCTATTGGAGCCATCTTGGCGATGTGCTCTCCGCTGTGGGAGTCATTGCGTTTACGCTAGCGTCTCTATTGATCGTAGATCTGGCACTGGATTGGCACGAACTCACCAGTCAGCGCAATCCATCGCGCTAAGCGTCATCGAATGTAGTTAGCAGGACTACTCATGACTGAAGTTACTTCCCACCAGGTCTGAGCTGATGACAGGCCCATAACCGCCCAGTTGCCCAATCACAACAGCAACCGCAGGATCATCACCTTCCAGTACCCAGACTCTTACATCTTTTGGCTGAAGACCGATTAACCGCGCAAAGATGCTGACAAAACCGTTCAGCACTGGGTGAACACGAAACACTGTCGCCTGGAACGTCTGGCCCTCCAGTTGAACTATCTGGTCACTCTCGGGCGAGATTAGAAGCTGAACCAGCCGCCCCCCGCCAAACGGTGCAAGCATGCTCACGCGGAAGGGCGCAGTGTTGTGCGGTACGTTCAAGAGAAGCGTTCCAACGATGCCATTCGCCAGATCGTCCGGGAGATTCATGTGTTTGCTTTCGGCATGTGTGGTGCCGTTCGTGTCTGTCGTGCGGTTGGTTACAGTACCTGTCGCAGCTTCCACTGCAAAGTCGAAAGGCTTCGTAAAGTAAGGCCCCTTCTCTACATGGTGGTATCGGACCAGTCGAAATCTATTCCGTTGCGTATAGGTGGTCATCTCATCATCGACTGATCCATCAACAAAGCGATAGATCAGGTGAATTGTGACTTCATCGCCAGCCGTCGTCTGCGTGAACTCCCCACCGGCGACGGTCTTGCCATCTTGGGTCCGAGCCACCATCAGGCGATGCAGTGGACGCTGAATATGTCTCACTGGAATTGTTTCAGCGGATGCGGCGAGAAGCATGGCAACGGTAGAAAGAATCGCGACTGCAACGATACTCCGGCTCATGCAAGACCTCGCCTTGCCACATTAGACGTTGTGATTGTGGCCCTTCAGCGTGCAGAAAATGACGATTTGTACAGAATCGTTTGCCAGTAGGCCGTTTGCTCGTCTACTAAGAGCATGCTCCAAAACTCGCGGAATGACGTTCTGATCATTGGTGGAGGTGTTGCAGGTAGCGCTGCTGCGATTGCGCTTGCACGCCAAGGACGAGGAGTCACGTTAATGGAACGTGACTCCGAGCCCCGCCATAAGGTCTGTGGCGAGTTCCTGAGCGGGGAAGCACTTGAAGATTTGGATGCACTCGACATTGACGTTGCATCGCTCGGAGCTGTTCCAATCAACTATGTTCGTCTTGCTGCAGCCAGGAACGCAGCTCAAGCGCCATTACCATTTCCCGCAGCTTCGCTCACACGCAAAGCGCTCGACACGGCACTACTTGCGGCGGCGGTGAAGGCGGGCGTACGAGTTGAAACCGGCCGCGCAGTGCAGTCGCTTTTACGTACAGACGCGAACTGTTGGAGGGCAACGCTTGAAGGAGGAGCGACGCATGAAGCATCGACTGCATTTCTAGCAACGGGGAAGCACGATCTCCGCGGTCATGGCCGCCCGAAAAATCCTCAACAGTGGGTTGCCTTCAAGATGTATTACAAGCTTTCGCGGGATCAGACAGCAGACCTTGGAGATGCCTCTGAGCTGACTCTCTACGCCGGAGGGTACGGTGGTATTCAACCTGTCGAAAATGGCGTTACGAACTTTTGTTGCGTAGTGCAGCAACGCTATCTTGTCGAGGCAGGTCTGCGATGGGAGCTCCTCATCCAACGAATGCAGCAGGACTGTCCTCACCTGGCGAAGCGGTTGACTGGTGCTGTCCCACTGCTTGACAAACCAATCGCGATCACACACATCCCCTATGGATACATGCGGCACACGACAGAAGATGGCCTGTACTGCATCGGCGATCAGGCAGCTGTGATCCCTTCGTTTACTGGTGACGGAATCTCGATCGCGCTGCATACGGCGCGTAGCGCCACTTCTGCTTACCTCGCGGGAGAACCTGCAGCCGCATTTCAAAAGAATCTTCGCGCTGCGATGAAGTCACAAATGCGACTTGCCGAGCTGGCTGCAGATGGCTTGAATAACGCGTTGGCTCGTGCCGTGCTGCCGTTTGTCCTTAGAGTGTGGCCTGGAGCCATGCGCGTGACAGCGAGCCTTACACGAGTTACTCAGCCTGCGCACGTTGTGCCTCAGGTGTTGGCGGGCTAGATAGGCCCAGAGAAGTCTGTTCGATGAGGGATCGCATGAAATTGCTCACGGCTCTCGCGCTCACGCTATTACTCGTCCCTTGGGCCGTGGCGCAGCACAATACCTTTACTCTAGATTCCGATTCCAGCTCCGTCAGGATGACTCTCAATACGACACGTGAGGTCGTCAATGGGACCTTTCGCGTTCAAGCTTGTTCCATCGAGTTTGAACCGAACAGTTCTGCAATGTCCGGAGCTGTGACCGTACTTGCGGGCAGCGGAAAGACCGGGAACGACACTCGGGACAAGAAGATGACGAAGAGCATTTTGCAGGCCGGCCAATATACGACCGTTTCTTTTGCTCCTAAGGCCTACTCAGGAACGATTCCGCAATACGCATCCTCGACGATTGAGGTGACTGGCACCTTCACCTTGCTCGATAAACCGCATGACATGACGATTCCGATGCAGATCGTTGTGGACCGATCCAAGGCAACAGCGAAAGCTCATTTCGTTGTGCCATATGTTCAGTGGGGTCTCAAAAATCCCAGCTTCTTGTTTTGGAAAGCTGAGAACGATGTCGTCATTGATCTCAGTCTGGTCGGTCAAATCTCCTATGCCACAACTCATTGAGACTGCTGAGAAATAAGGCCTTCTGGTCGGACTGAGTCAGCGTTTTTCTCTCTAGAACGTCACTGTCGTCGGAACCAAGCTTGTCCTGAAACGGAATATATGGCCAGCATTACTGCCTTGAGACTCTTCTCGCCCGGACGACGCATCACGACTATCCTTTCGGTGCTGGCTATCTCCACCTGATAACACTGCGTAAACGGGATTTTATGCCGCTGTCCTCGGCCGGGTTCGTTCAAATCGATCCGAGAACTTCACGTCTAATTAGCTGAGACTTCACTGACAGGCGTGTCGAGATTGGACAAGATTGCGGTTGTACCGCTGTGCAGCAATGCAAGGGGCATTTGTACAGATCGCATAAAGAGTCATGAGCAATGCGGCCCATGTTGGATTCCAAAACCAACACGGTATCGCAAAGGCCACTTGCATCCAATGTGCCACTTCAGCGCGGCGCAGTTCCGATAGAAATCGTGATACATCCGATCGGCTGTATGGATTGACCGTCTTCCTGGTACCACCAACCAGAAACGCAGCGTCGGGCAGCCTCTTCTTCCAGCTAGGAACACCAAATAATCGATATAGAGAAAGCGATCGCTCCCATTTACGAGCGCGTGTAATCCAACCGTCCGACGAGAATTTGCTCGTAGGGATACGGACCAA
The DNA here is from genome assembly GCF_900102185.1 of Terriglobus roseus. Classification (NCBI taxonomy): domain Bacteria; kingdom Pseudomonadati; phylum Acidobacteriota; class Terriglobia; order Terriglobales; family Acidobacteriaceae; genus Terriglobus; species Terriglobus roseus. The sequence goes on from NZ_LT629690.1 coordinate 3,731,755, forward strand.
TACTGCACTGACCGAAAGCTGGACAATCGGCCAGTAGACAACATCTACCAGCGCAACATAGAAGCTTCTCATACGCTGCGTCCGCGCCAGCTCGTGTGCTTTCCGAAAGCGCGTCGCATCGCGGATCGTGTAAAGACAACGAAGAAGAAGATCAACGGCAACGGGAACAACAGACAGGTTGCGATACGGAAGCTGCCAATCTTTCGAGCGAAGAAGAAAACCTGTATAGCCGCCAATAGGTAGAGCGTGGCCACCATCCATCGTTCTTGCATTGGCCCAACGAACAAAAGAACCGCGATAGAGGCCAATGCAGAGAGCCAAAGGATCGTGACCGCTAGGACGCGGATATCTGTGGAACGGGCTCCATCCGCAAAGGCCTTCGTCCATCCATCACACAATTGTTCAAAGCCGTCAGGAAACATGCGCATGTGCAGATCATTCTTTCCGCCGAGGCAGTAGGGCTTCCCTTGGGCCGCTTCCAGATTCCGCGCCAAATGGACATTCTCCAGAACAGAATTGCCAACAGCAGCGTAACCGCCAATCCCTGAGTAGAGCTCACGGGATAAGAGCAGCGATTGACCGAACAGTCTCGACGACTGAAAAACGCCAAAGCCTCCCGCGCCGAATGCCATCAGGAGATTGAAAAAGAGTGAAAACTCTTCATACGGTCGCACTGTTACAGCAAACGGCAAAACAGATAACGCCGTGTTGTGCGGTTGCTTCTTGTAGGTTTGCAGCATGGCGGAAAGGCCATCGGACTGAAAGAACGTGTCCGCATCGAGAAATAGAAGCAGTGGCGCACTTGCGGCTACCGCTCCACGCGCACAGGCCCATACCTTCCCGGTTACATCGTTCGGTGGATTCCCGGGTTGCAGAACACGCGCCCCATGCTGACCGGCAATCTCCGCCGTGCGGTCGATTGAGCCATCGTCGACGACGATGATCTCGGCAATCTCTGGAAGACGTGGAATGGAGCTAAGTAGCCGTGGGAGGTTCTGATCTTCATTCCTCGCAGGGATGATGATTGAAACGAGGTTCGGACTTAGCGCAGCTGATGCACTATCCATTTCCGAACATCGCGGAACGCGTGTCATCAACAGAAATCCAGTTGACAGTTGCGACACGCAGACCGCAAGCAGCAGTGTCATTTTTGAAGCTGCTCCAAAATCATCCGTGCTACATGTTGTCCGCTGAGAGAAACCATCGGCATTCCCCCGCCAGGATTCGTGCTGCCTCCGACAAAGAACAGGTTGTGATACTCCTTGCTACGCTTCGGAGCCTTGAAGGCAAAGTTCTTTCGACGATCGCACACAACGCCATAGATAGAGCCGCGATTGGAATAGTATTGGCGCTCGATATCGAAGGGTGTCCAAAAGTCCTCCACCACAATGTGCTTCCTCAGATCCGTGAGGCCCATGCGTTCCAGCTTTGTCAGACACAGTTCCTTCAAAGCAACGCAATCCTCATACGTATATGGAGCCTTGTTATTGATGTACGGGATGTGCGGCAGAATCTTGACGTTGTCGCAACCCGCAGGAGCCTGCGACGGATCGCTCCGTGTGGGGGCGACGAGATAAATCGTGGGATCATCCGGCAATTTCTTATCGTGAAAGACGCGATCAAAGTGTGATGACTGATCTCGCGAATAGAAGAAATTATGGTGCGTGAGCTGCGGATACACTCGGTCCAATCCAAGATGAAGCACGATTCCCGAACACGCTGGTTCGAACCTCTGCAAACGCTTCAATCGTGAGGACGTTTGTTTAAGAAGCCGTTCCGAAGCGGGGATCACTTCCATGTTGGAGATAACGAAATCCGCCGCTATGGTTTCTACTTCACCAGCGTAGTTCTTGATCTGAATGCCGGTGACCCGGTCATTGCTGTGGTCGATGCTTACAACTTCGGTATTGAGACGAACATCAACACCAAGCTCTTCTAGACGGCGACCGAAGGCGCGAGCCAATTCATACAAGCCGCCCTTTACATACCAGAGGCCGAATCCGAGTTGAATGTACGGCATGAGGTTCATGAAGCCAGGAGAATCATTGGCTGATGAACCAACGTATTTGATGAAGTAACCAAAGATATCGCGGAGATAACCGTTACGGACTCGTTTCGAAATTGCGCCGGACATGGAGTGTGTCCAGTCCATCTCACGCCCCCCATTCAATCCGTAAAAACGGATGAGTTGCCAGAAACCATCAAGTCCTTCGCGCAGGTAGCCGCGCTCTACAACCTCATACTGCTGGCGAGCGTACTCCACAAATCGCTCATAATCCTGAAAGGCAGAGTCACTATCCGAAAGCTTTTTCAACTCCTCGCGCATGTCTTCCGTCTTTTCCCATAGGTCAAGCACGGTGCCATCTTCAAAGAAGTTGCGCCATTGAGGATCCACGCGGCGCATGGGGACATAGTCTTCGAGCATGCGGCCATCGTCTTCAAAGAGAGGACGGAATACCTGAGGAAGCGTCAGTATCGATGGACCAAGATCAAATTTGAAGCCTTGGGTCTCCAGCAAATTCAGCTTGCCACCTAGCCGCTCGTTCTTCTCAAAGATAGTGACCTTAAGGCCCGCCTTCGCCAACTGAATCGCAGCAGACATACCGCCGATGCCGGCGCCGATGATCGCGACCTTCCCGGATGATGTCATCGCGACCTCACGATGTTGAGAACCGATCCCAGAAACCCGGAGAGTTTCGCAAACGTTTGAAAGCGAAATCGAATCAGCTTTCGCAAGAGATCGTATTCTTTCGCCGTGAACGGGAACCAGTTGCGCTCACGCGTAGCTTTCGAGCGGCCATACATTACAGTCTTTGTTCGGCTGAACGTCCTCAACCCGGCAGGACCGTGATATCGCCCATAGCCACTCGATTGGTTACCGCCGAACGATACTGCTGGATTCGCGATATTGCGAATCACATCATTAATCGCAATGTTGGCCGCATGCATCTGCGACGCCACACGGGTCGCTCGCGCGGGATCACTCGTCCAAACACTTGCACCGAGAGCAAAGATACTGTCATCCGCAAGGTGTATCGCGTCCTCCTCACTGTGGAACCGAGAGACACAAAGCACTGGGCCGAACGATTCTTCACTCAAGAGAGCCGCGTCGCGAGGCACTTCGATCAGTACGAGAGGTGTTTCCCCCGAAAGATCTGCGGGATCTGTTGCCACTTGCGCTCCCCGCTGCAACGCATCCGCTATCTGCACCTGCAATCGTTGTAAGAGTGATTTGGACGAAACAGGCGAAAGGTCATGAGGATCTTCATTTCCTGCGCTGATTGAAAGGCCCCATATCCGTTGTTTGAAACGGACCATAAAGTCTGTATAGATTGCTTCTTCAATAAACAGCCGTTTGATTCCTACGCACACCTGTCCAGAATTTAGAAAGGCTCCATAGACAACTCCCTCGATCGTGCGTTCCAGATTGCAGTCACTGAAGACGATTGCGGCATCCTTGCCTCCCAGTTCCATGAGAGTAGGAATCAAAAAACGCGCGGCGCGTTCCGCAACCCGCGCGCCATTCACACTGCTCCCGGTGAAGCAGATGAAGTCGGGCCGCGCATCGATATAGCTTTCTGCGGTTGCTGGAGAATCGCACACAATCTGAACGAGATTCGCAGGCAGCGCAGCCTCGATGACAATCTTTTTGAGAATCTCTGCAAGCTTGGGAGTCTGTTCCGACATCTTCAGTACAACCGCGTTCCCCGCATACATCGCTGTGATGGCAGGGATCATCGACAGTTGAAGCGGATAGTTTGCTGGACCGTAAATCAACACGACGCCATGTGGCTCGAACGTCTCGATAAAGTGAGACCCATGGAACAGCAGCCAATCACCGGCAACGCGCCGAGGCATGAGCACCTTGTGCGCGTGCCGATGGTAGTAGCGCATCTGCTCAAGCGTTACGAGGACGTCACCGCTAAGTGCGTCAAGAGAGGGCTTGCCGACGTCTTGCACGATGGCTGAGACAAGATCATCCTGCCTTGCGGCCAGCACAGAAGCCAAACGCGAGAGCACACGACGGCGGGCCATGGATGTTTGTTGCGACCACTGTCTACCAGCAGCGCGGCCTATCTCGATTATCTGATTAGTATCCATGGATCAGACAGATGCCAATGCCAAATCACGATAGGGCGTAGCTTCGCGGTACGCAACCCCGTAATGGTCACAGATCAGATTGGCGGCAATACGCGCTGATTCGAAGATGGTAGGTAGACCCGAACCAGGATGCGTTCCTCCACCCACTAGATAACAATGGTCAACCTCTTCGAACTTATTGTGCGGACGCAGATACAACATCTGAGCCCAGTTGTGTCCCATGTTGAACGTGGCACCCTGATACACCGACTGTTTGTGTTCCCAGTCAGATGGAGTGACCATCACTTCTTTTACGATGTGCTGCTGCAAGTCACCAAACGGCGTTCGTTCCGCAAGAAGCCGGAAGACACGTTCGCGGTACTTCCATTTCTCTTGCCCCCAGTCGATGCCGCTCATATTGTTTGGAACGGGCACAAGGATGTACAGCGAGGAGTGCCCCGCAGGGGCAGTCGATGGATCAGTGATTACCGAATTGCGGACATAGACCGAGATATCCTCCGACGCAACGTGGCGCTGGGAAATATCTTTGAGATTTTGCTTGTAATCCCGCGCGAAAACGATCGTGTGATGATCCGTATCGGGATAAGTCTTATCAACGCCGAGATACATCATGAACGTCGAACAGGACCACCTTTTCCGACTTAAAACATCGGGGGTATATTTCCGTATCGTTCCAGGCTCAAACAAATTACCCATGGCATACCCGAAATCAGCGTTGAGCACCACGTCATCATAAAGCCGCTTTTCACCGTCCACCAATTCAACGCCAACTGCGGTTCCCGCCTTCGTAAGTACACGGCGCACAGGAGTCGACGTATGGATTCGCGCACCATTCTCGTTCGCGACACGAGCAAGTGCATCACTGATGCGGCATAGGCCTCCCTGTACGTGATAAATGCCATGCGCATGCTCGGTGTACGGGATCATTGCAAACAGGCCAGGACAATCCCATGGCGACATACCGAGATATTTGGACTGGAAAGTGAAGGCGAGACGTAATTCTTCCGACTTGAAGTAGCTCCCAAGGACATCGAATAGAGAACGCCCCATAGCGATATGCGGCAACGCCGCAGTGAGCGTTCTGCTCACCATAGAAGAGAGAGTTCCGTAAGGCTTCTGCAGGCAGGGATACAGTTTTTCAAACCGCTCCCCTTCCCGTTTTAGAAATCGTTCTAGAGCAATACCCTCGCCCGGGAAAACACGGTCGATCTCCGCCTGCATCGCGGATGGCTCCGAGCGCGCTAATAAAGACTTGTCCTTGAAGGTCAGCCGATACATCGGATCAAGAAGCCTGCAATCCAAGTAGTCAGAGATCGAACGCCCCGTCTCCTCAAAGAGTTCATCGAGAAGGAACTTCATCATCAGGAACGTCGGCCCTAGATCAAAACGATATGACCCGAGCTTCAACTCGGCATTGCGACCACCGATGACATCCTGCTTCTCAAAGAGGTCAACCTGGAACCCTCGGCTGGAGAGCAGCATTGCCGCTGCGAGTCCACCGGGGCCTCCTCCTACTACTGCAATCTTTTTCGACATCGGCTGTGATCGCCTCGGATCTGGTTGAAGAAATTCCCTTCCGGCACAGACATTAGCACCTTGAAGGATCAGCAGACTGAGTAGGATGCATGACGGAGTGGATCGGTTCCGTCAGGGAGACTAAAAAATCAGAACGCTAATTGAGAGTTCCATGAGGCTTGCGATCTAACGGATCTCGGGATATTTCGATTGGTAATCGCAGGCCGTCTAGTAAGTTCCGAATGCGCGGGTCGGCCAAAAGAAAGCTGCCCACCGACTCGGGTCTACGTCACACATCCTCGAAAGCCCCCTTTGCCACCCGAGCAATAGTGTTCCTCTCCGCCCGACAACTTCGATTCCCCTTCAAGAAGGACTTATCGATTAGAAAGAAGTTAGGGGCGCCAACGAAGGTTTGGGCTTGAGTTCATCTAGACAGGTTTGTGAGCATGAATGCTAGCAAGACGACAACCTGAGGAATATTGTTTTCAGGGTGAGCCGGTCGTTCCTTTGCTGTCGCTTTGGCTAGAATTGTTAACGATGTCGCTCAAATCGTCCGAGGACTTTGGTCGATGTGCGGACTGCTTTTGCAAGAAGGATTGCAATGAATCGACAGCGGATTCTTATTGCAGAAGACTATGTTCGACTTGCGGAGGCTTTTCGAAAGCTGCTTGAACCGGAGTTCGAGGTGCTTGGTATCGTGTCTGACGGTCGCACCCTTTTGCGCGAGGCTATGCGATTACGGCCTAACCTCATCACGCTTGATCTTTCGATGCCGTCGTTCGACGTAAACGAAGCCAGGCGACAATTGACTGAGTTCGCACCGCATACGAAACTGCTTATCGTTACGATGAACGAGGACCCAGAGATCGCAGCGAGTGCCTTGAGCGGTTGGGCACATGGTTATGTGCTCAAGAAGTCGGCAAGTTCTGAGCTGGTACATGCTGTTCGGGAAGTGCTAGCGGGAAGACAGTATATGACTCCCAGACTTGTCCGCTGAGTTGAAAGACAGCCGATGAACGAAACCCCAAGGTGAGAAGCGTGATCATGCAGCGGAGTCGCGTTGTGTCTCTTCTGGATCGTGCCCCGCAACCGCGTCGCGCAAGGGTAGCGAAGCACTGATCGTGGTGCCGACCCCCAATTTAGAAGACACTGAAAAAGTGCCGGAGATCGCCTTCAGGCGCTCCTCCATCGTTACAAGCCCAAGACCTGCGGGAGATTTGGCTGCTTCGAACCCATGGCCAAAGTCTTTCACGATCATCGTGACTCGATCTCCTGCTCCGCTAACGCTTATTTCAACCCGGTCACTACCACTGTGGCGCACGATGTTGTTTAAAGCTTCCTGCGCTATGCGGTAGAGGCAGACCGAGACGTCCGATCGTAATTCCGGGGGGAGATCGGCACACTCCACCGCGATGTTCAGATTGTTTCGCTGAGCGATGCTTCTGCATAGATTCCGCAGGGCAACATCTAAGCCAAGATGCTGCACCTGCGAGGAATGCAGTTGGTGTGAGAGGTCGTGCACGTCCGTAACAAGTGCATCTACCTCGTGAAGGCATTCCTTCAGTTCTTGCGATTCGATTTCATTTCCAGATCGGATGACCATGGAATCAAGCTGTGCTGACAATAGCGAAAGCCGCTGGCCAATATCGTCATGCAGTTCGCTGGCAACGCGCTTACGCTCATCCTCGGTTGCATGAATCAACCGCATCGTCAGACCACGAATCGCCACATTGGCGCGTTGACGGGCTCGCACTTGGACAAGCAACACCATCAGCAACAGAGTCTGACCAATCACCACAGCAGCGGCGATCCAGAGGTAGCGCCGGTAGCGCTCCCATATGGTGAGCTCGCGAAACATGATCGTGGCGTTCGGTGGTACGTTACTCTCTGGAATCGACCATCGCTTCAGCTGCCGCCAGTCAACTATGACCTTATTGGTAGGTCCCTCCTCAACGGCCAAGGAAGTGGCAGCGGTGCCGCGAAGGATTTTCAGCCCGAGCTTAGCCGCTGCATGAGTCTGCGGCCCAAAATCGAATAGGCTGCCCCCTACAATTCCGCTACCGAGAGCGCCCTGCAGGGTCGCATACACCGGGGCATTCGACGCGGCGACAATCACGGGCGCAAGGTTTGCGGTGACGAATGTATTCCCCTCGTTGTCTTTGAAGAACGTCGTGTAGATCACAACGCTGTGTGGAGGCAGACCGGAGAGTTGATTCAAAAGTTGCGGTAGAGGAAGACCGTTTGTGTAAGTGAAGTCCAGTCGTCCCCCGTAAGGGCGGAACTCGTTCTGCGCAATACCCCGGCGCTCAATCTCCCAGGGAGCGCCACCTCCTATGTAGAAGACGTGCTGCACATCGGGTTGCAGTCGGAGTGCCAAGTCAATGGTGGGCGCGAAGCGAAAGAAGCCGTATACGCCAGTAGTGTCCGGTGGAAGCTGCGCCGGCCTACCATCGACGTCAGCAAACACTCTCGGAACAGACGGCCAGAGCTGTTCCCCGAATTGTGCAAGGAATTCGAGTGCAGGTGGCCCGACGGTCATGATGAGAGCGAAGTGTTGTCCGGCATATTTGCGGGCAAAGACATCGGCTATCGTCGCACCATCCTCGCCCAGGCGATTCTCATCAAGATACTCTTCAAATATTTGAACGGTAGGTTCTCGCCCCAGGACCTCTTGGATCGCTCGGGATGCCGCGGCGTTCGCAGGCGTATGTGAATTTTCCATGTGCAGGACAAGGACATTCTTCGAATGCTCACCGTGAGCCGCGGTGGCAACGAAGAACAAAATGGCGAACACGTAGGCGAAATATCGGCTAGTTGCCATGGATGACATGATTACACTCTCACGCCGAACGGCGTAGGTAACTGCGTCCTGTAGATACGATTAGAAATGCCACCCGGCGGCCCTCGCTCGGAATTTCCGGTCCACCGCTTCCCTGAGTTGGCCCCGTTCGTTCGACATGAGAGTTCGGAAACGCTTGATTCTCTGTTCAGTGCCTGGCAACATCTGGCGATTGGCCTAAAGTAGCGGTGATAGGACCACTCTCGCCGCTAAAACTGCGCATATACCCTGTAAAAATCCCTGATCAAACGTTCCAAACCAGAGAGAGGTTTGGCTGGGACTCCCCACCACCACTCAGTCTTGGTTTGTTTATCTTTCCGGAGAAAGTCGTGGATCTGGCCCGAAATGATGCTGAAGTTTTGACAAGTTTGGTTAACATCAAGCTGCCGATGAGACGGCTTCCGGTTCGATTCTCTACCCAGTAATTTCTCTCTTGTCCCTGCTTACAGCTTTCAAAGTTTGCGATAGATACCCCATCCCGACATACGCCAACGCAAGCAGGACTGGAAGGCCCGAGATTTTTTCTCCATCAGATTAGGTGAATCTGTAATACCAAAATGGAAAACCAGCCCGCAGACTGATGCTTTCGAAAAGCATTCCAGTGCCTAGGCAAAAGCTTGTGAAGACCAGCATTCCGCACAAACGATAGATGCGTGCTCCATGCTCCAGTGCGAAAAGTGCAGGAGGAATCACATGAAAGACAACGATCATGAGGCTGGGAACTCATCCTGCAACAGCTGAAGGATCCTGCCTATCAGGTACACCAGAAGCAACGTCTATAGAGAGAATCGGTTCTGATAGCTCCGCATAACGGCTCAGAGGTTCAGGTGGATTCTACGTAACCTTAGAGCGTTCCTCACTACGATTAGAGGCCGTTTGTTGCGCAGCGGACTAGTACTCTCATAAGCCGGCTTTTCGTCACCTCTCAGTATCTTCACCTGCGCTGCAACTCTCCACTAGGCGAGTGGTATATCGCGAACAGCGGAACAGTCCCTGAAGCATTTGATTGAGCAGCTGCCTGTGGATGGCCAGATCAATCAGAATTTCCCTCGACTGGCTAGATAGTGACGAACGAATGCAATCGTCGTGCTTCCTTAACCGGCTGGTGATGTCGAGTACTTCCAAGTCAGGGGTACGAACGGGAGTTTCAATCGAATTCGCTAGCCAGGGCACCGAACCTCGTCCCGTAATTTCCACTTGACATTCAAGTGAATAAGACGCTTTACTTGAATTCCAAGTGAAGAAGACGCCCATTCCGATATTGCAAGGCACACTAGATCTGATGATTCTCCGCACTTTGGCTACGATGGGGCCTCAGCACGCGTACGGAATCGCCAGCCGGATTGAACAAGTTTCAGGGGACCAGTTAAACCTGAACCAAGGCACCATTTATCCGGCCCTTATCCGATTGGAACAGCACGGATGGACACAAGCTTCCTGGGGAACGACGGAGAACAACCGCGAAGCAAAGTACTACGCCATCACGAAAGCAGGATTGAAAGGGCTTAAAGAAGAGACGAATCGCTGGCGTCAGATGTCGAGTGTGGTCGAAAAGCTGTTGGCCGAGGAGCAATAATCGTGTCGCGTTTAAGACGAAACTTTGCGAAGTTAAACAGTCTCTTCCGCAACAACCGCGTAGAAGAAGAGCTTGCACGTGAAGTGACGTCCCATCTCACACTGCTCTCAGACGATTTCGAACGCCGCGGTATGTCGCCTGAAGAAGCTCAATTGGCCGCGAAGCGAGCCTACGGCGGTGTCGAGCAGGCAAAGCAGGCGCATCGCGACGAACGATCCCTGCTTTGGATCGAGCACGCGATACAGGATCTGCGTTATGCGCTGCGTATGCTGGGAAGATCGCCGGGCTTTGCGGCTGTAGCGATTCTTACACTGGCGCTTGGCATCGGTGCCAACTCCGCGATCTTCAGTGTCATTAATGCGGTGTTGCTACGGGCTTTGCCGGGTGAAGACTCGCAGCGCCTGGTGGTGCTTAGTTGGAATTCACATCAAGAGCCGAAGCTGAATGGACACAGCAAATATGGGGATTGCGACGACGATAACCACACTAGGGATTGCGCATTTTCCGTGCCGTTTTATAAGGCCCTCCGTAGCCACACGACAACATTCTCCGGCTTGGCTGCGTTTGCGGGTCCTTTTGAGGTCGGCTTCAGTGGCAATGGGGCTGCAAATATTGCGCGCGGCGAATATGTCTCTGGCGATTACTTCTCGACCGTCGGCGTGAAGACAGTTGAAGGGCGGCCATTGAGTCCTGCAGATGATGCTCCTTCCGCCTCGCCGGCAATTGTGCTGGACTACGGCTACTGGCAGCGCGCGTTTGGCGCCGATCCTTCTGCCGTGGGCCGCACTATCCGTCTCAACAACGTGGATGTCGCCATCGTGGGCGTTGCCGAGCGGAGCTTCACCAGCCTGACGCCAGGCAAGAGCCAGGACTTCTTTATGCCCTTATCACTCGCAATGCGCGTACAAGGCGAGCAGTGGCGGACACAGGATCGACTATCTGATCCTGCAAGTTGGTGGGTGGTTCTGGTTGGCCGGCTGAAGCCGGGTGTTTCTCTCGAACAGGCACAGGCTGAGACAACCACGCTCTTTCACATCGAGGTACTGCACTCGGCCAAGCCGATCTTCAGTGCGGGTGATACGCCCTCTCTTCGACTCTTGCCAGCGCGTGAGGCTTTGAACGGAGCGAGCAGCGAAATTGCCCCCATGCTCGAACTCATCATGGCTGCGGTGGGCTTTATCCTACTCATCGCCTGCGCCAACGTGGCCGGCTTAATTCTGGCTCGCTCTGCCAACCGCCAAAAGGAATTGGCTATGCGACAGGCACTGGGCGCCGGGCGCGCGCGGATTGTGCGTCAGCTTCTTACCGAGGGCCTGGTGTTGGCAATCACTGGCGGCGGGCTCGGCATCCTGGTTGCTGTCTGGGGCGTACATGCACTCACCAGCTTGATCTCGAGCGGCCTCAATAGTCCCTTTCCGTTTGTCATCGCTCTCGACTGGCGTGTGCTTGCGTTCACCAGCTGCGCTGCCCTCGCCACAGGCGTCGTGTGTGGTCTTGTCCCCAGCTTCCTCAGCGTACGCGCTGACCTTACTCCATCGATCAGGGAGACTGCACCGTCCACCTCCGGTGGCGCATCTCAAGGCGGCTGGCGTTTCCGGTCAGGCGACGCATTGGTTGTCGCGCAGGTGGCACTCTCGGTAGTGGTCTTGGTCGGCGCGGGATTGCTGGTGCGTACCCTACATAAGCTGCAAACGCTCGACCCCGGTTTCGATACGCAAAACGTTCTGCTCTTTGGTATCAACCCGAGCCTGGCAGGATACAAAGACCGCCAAACGGTCGATCTCTACCGACAGTTGCAGGAGAGGTTCGAAGCAGTGCCCGGAGTGATGTCGGCCAGTTATTCCGAGGACGCACTCTTGAGTGGAAGCTGGTCGGCCAGCGACGTGCATCTCGATGGTGCGCCTCCCAAGACGAATGCCAACACCGCCACACTACGAGTCGGGCCGGATTTCTTCCGGACGATGCAGATCCCCATAATTGCCGGCCGCTTATTTACGCCAGCTGACTTTGCGTCGGCAGAGGCGACGAACGGAGTGATTAAGGCGGCGAAACAGGTTGTCGCATCTGATAGTCCCAAGGCCGCGAACCCAACCGGCGAACCGCAGACGGCTCCCGAGCCTATTCTCATCAACCAAGCGTTTGCCAGGAAGTATTTCCCCAATCAGAATTCTATAGGCCTGCATGTAGGCAATAGACAAGGTGATGAGCCGTCAACTGGTCCGCAGCCGGGCTATCTCATCGTCGGCATAGTCGGAAACACTAAATACTCTCGTTTGCGGAGAGAGATCATGCCCACCATGTTTCTGCCTTTGGTGGGCAACAGTGCTCACTTCGAGTTGCGTACCTCCGGCGACCCCGTGGCATTGGTAAAACAGGTGCGCGCCATCGTCGCACAGGCCGATAACAACCTGCCCCTCTTCGATGTGCGCACCCAGTCACAACAGATCGAGCAAGCTCTCTATCAGGAGCGCCTCATGTCGCGCCTGTCGAGCTTTTTTGCATTCCTGGCTTTGATATTGGCGTGCATTGGTCTGTATGGATTGCTCTCTTACGAAGTAGCGCGACGCACCCGCGAGATGGGAATACGCATGGCTCTTGGCGCGCAAAGAGGCGCATTGATGCGGCTGGTGGTGCGGCGCGGACTTCTTCTGGCGATGGCCGGCGCAGTCATTGGCACGGGCGCGGCTCTGGCAGTGACACGCCTCATGTCCGCGATCCTTTATGACGTGCGCCCTTATGACCCCGCGACCCTTGCGGGGGTGTGCATTCTGCTTGTGATGGTGGCGCTAGTTGCGTGCTTGGTTCCTGCTCGGCGCGCCATGTCCATCGACCCCATGGTCGCGCTGCGCAATGAGTGATAGTTCAGGAGACATTGAAGGGTTTGCAGATTCTGTAGGATGCACACCGCAACTCAAATGGTTCAGGAAACAGACACCAAAATCACGATGTCAGCGTGGAAACACGGCATGCAGATATCGACTGCCCACGTGGCGAACGCCGGGGCGGCAAGGTGCAGCGGGAGTCTCTCCCATCCTTAGAGCAGCAAAGCGGAACGGATAGGACGAAGCGCAGTGGAGGTCTGCACAAGCGCAAGCGCGGAAGACTGGGGATACCCCTTGCGAAGCGCTAGGGCTGAGCCCACAGCAAAGTTGGCTTCCGCATCGGTGCGCAAACTCGCACATGAACTTCAGGAAGGGCGATCCTCAAGACGATTGCATCTCGACGACCGTTCGGGCGCTTCCACCTGCGCCTAGGATTCTTCGAAAAGGCATCGAAGAATCGCATGTAATGCGCGAATCCATCCGACTTGTACGGACAATCCACAAAGTCGATTCCAAGGAAACCAACGGAGTAAACACATCCCCTGTGGCTAAAATGATTTGATGGCGGGGTCGAAGACGCGACATTACGGTTCCGGAACCTTCGATAAAGGACTGGATGTCCTTGAAAGCTTGGAACGCGCTCCGGAGCCGCTGCGGATTCATGACATCGCGCAGCTAACTAGCCTTGACCGGGCTGCTGTTTTCCGCCTCTTGTGTACGCTCGAGGACCGCGGATATATCGAGCGTCTGGCGGACAAACGTTACCGAGCAAAGAATCGCAAGCGGATGCCACGCGTTAGTTACATCGCGCCGCTCACAGGAAATCCCTTTCGTGAAGAAGTCACCAGGAGCCTGCAGCGTGCGGCCGCCAACAGTGGCTTGCAGTTGGAACTTGTCGATACTGGTGACATCGAACTTCCACGCGATCAGATCGACGCCGTACTGCGCTCCGGTGCAGAAGCGGTAATCCTTTTCCAACGTCGTGGCTCACTCGCGCACTTACTCGCCGATCGTTTTCTTCAAGAGCAAATCCCGCTCATCAGTGTAGAAACACCTATAGCGGGTGCTCTCTATTTTGGAGGCAATAACTATCGCGCAGGTCTGCTCGCCGGTGAAGCTTTGGGCACATTTGCACGCAGACAATGGCAGGGGAACTTCGACAAGCTGGTCCTCCTCGAGTCTTCACTTTCTGCAGCGGCGACAATGGCACGTCTTACCGGAACAGTCGAGGGACTAAACACCACGCTCAACATTGATGCGTCTACGCGCGTGATTCATGTGGATGGTCTTGCCTCCGTTGAGACCAGCAGAGCTGCATGCCTGCGCGTATTAAAGTCGCTGCCGCGCAGGAGCAAGGTACTCATCTCGTGTTTCAACGACCTTAGCGCCATGGGAGCGGTGCAAGCGGCGCGAGCGTTAGGAATTGCAGATCAGGTTGCCATCGTCGGTCAGAACGGTACAGCCGAAGCACGAGCTGAACTGGCACTTACCTCGAGCCCGCTCATCGCAACCGTGGCTTATTTCCCCGAACGCTACGGTGAAGAACTTCTCAAATTAGCAGCTACAGTTATTGCCCACCAGAAAACTCCGCTGGCAGTCTACGTCGACCACATCCTTTTGAATCGCACCAATCTCAGGCGTTACTATCCTCGTGCTTCTGCTTCCTCATTGAAGTAGTTGGCCGTCTTTGCAGGCCGACACAATATTCAATATGTGAACAATGATGCACAAAATGCAGCCACAGTGACGACTTGTTCTTGACAGTGGATTAATGCAACAAGCATTAATGGGTTCCGCCAACATATACACACATATGTTCACTATGTGAATAGGCGAGGTGACCATGAATCCCAGGCATTTCCGCTCCTCCCAAGTCCTGCTTGCACTGCCACTCGTAGCGCCTTTCATATTGCCTTGCTCGTTACTCGGACAGGGCTCTCAGGGCCAGGTCAATGGCCGGGTTGCTGATCCCACGGGCGCATCCGTTGCTGGGGCAACTGTACAGCTGATGAACGTTGCTACGGCTCAAGTGAAAGAGACAACCACCAACGCCGAGGGTTACTACAGCTTTCCCGCTCTGCTACCGAGTGAATACAGGCTCAGTGTCAGTATGGCCGGCTTCAAGACCATCGAATCACGAATCACTTTGGACGTGAATCAGACACTCAAGGATGATGTGTCGCTCCAGATCGGCGAGACGACCAGCAAGGTCGAAGTGCAGGCAACAGCTCCTCTGGTTCAAAGTGAGACGTCATCGACTGGCCAAATCATCACAGGGCAGCAGGTGTTGCAGATGCCCTTGAATGGTCGCAATGTATTCGCTCTGAGCCTGTTAGTACCCGGCGCATCAGAGAATCCAGGGGCGCAAAGCACCTTCAGCATCAACGGTGCACGCGGCAATCAGACCTCTGTATTGCTCGACGGTGTGGACGCCCGCCTCTTTCAAAACGGCCGTCCTGCCATTACTCCGTCGGTTGATGCAGTGCAGGAATTCAAGATTCAACAGAATGCCAACTCTGCCGCATACGGCGATGGTCTTGCCATCATCAACACGGCAATCCGATCAGGCAGCAATAGCATTCATGGTGATGTGTGGGAGTTTCTTCGCAACAATATCCTTGATGCCAAGCCGTATTTCAGCAAGACGACACCCGTACTGAAACGCAATCAGTTTGGCTTTACTCTCGGCGGCCCTCTCTGGAAAGATCACACGTTCGCATTTGGAAGCTATGAGGGACTCCGTGTTCGTCAAGCACAAACGCTCTATGCGCTCATTCCCACACCTGCTCAGCTGGCCGGGAACTTCTCAGGAAGCGCACAGATCTACGACCCGTTTATTCTCACCGCTGGTGCTCGCACCCCCTACGCGAACAATCAAATTCCAGCGAACGAAATCTCAAAGATAGGCAAAGCGGCGGCTTCACTCTATCCCGCGCCCAATCTGACCGGCGTTGCTGGCTATAACTACGTGGCATCCAGTTCCCTACCTGATGATGCCAACCAGTTCAACATCCGCGTCGATCATCAGATCAGCAAATCTGACAACATCTTCGGACGCTTCAGCAACACATCAGAAAATGCACAGAGCTACAACTTTCCTCTGCCCTACAGCGGCACCGTCAACAGTTACAAGGGCAAACAGGCCATTCTGCATGAAACGCATATCTTCAACCCGAATCTACTCAACGAAGCAGCATTCGGCTGGACTTATGGCCTCTTCTCATTGCAACTCATTCTTGCGGACCATGACGTTGCCACCCAGGATTTTGGCTTAACCAATCTCAAGATCCCCACATTTGAACAAGGCGCACCAATCCTGAGTGTGCAGGGCTATTCCTCCATGGGATCGCCTATCAACGTGCCCACTGGTGGTTACGAGAATAACTATCAGTTCAATGACGATCTGACTTGGATACGTGGTGCGCACACGATGCGTTTCGGTTTTGAGGCGCGTCAGTATCGACCTGCGCAGTACGACCCTGCAACGCCGAACGGCAATCTCTCCTTCGACGGGCGCTTCACAGGTAGTGATGCAACGCATACGGGGAATCCAGTTGCCGACCTCATCCTTGGTATTCCCTATACCGCGACGGTGACACAACTTGTCACCTCAAACGGCCTGGTGGTGCTTCGATGGAATCAGTATCAAACATATGTTCAGGACGACTGGAAGATAGCCCGAAACCTTACCCTGAACCTCGGTCTTCGCTATGAGTACAACCAGCCGTTCCGGGAAGTACACAACCAGGCAAATGTCTGGGACCGTGGCTGCAACTGTTTCCTCACTCCCGGTAATGGCATTGATGGGCTGATCAAGCCAGATCGCAACAACTTCGCACCACGTCTGGGTTTTGCCTATAGCATCACGCCGCGTACTGTCATCCGTGGTGGCTCAGGCATCTACTACGGATTCATTCGCGGATCGGAGCTCTCATCGGGTTATGGATTGAATCCGCCTTTCCTCGCGAGCACAACGGTCAACTCTGCTTCCTCAACTCCGACCCTCACGGGAGGCATCTTCGGACCGGCATCACCCGCGGTCACCCCAACTTCCAACATCTTCTCGGTCGACCACAATCTTCCTGACAACTACACGTATCAGTACAACCTCACGGTCCAACGCCAGTTAACTGACACGTTCGCGGTTCAAGCCGCTTATGTCGGCTCGTCCGCACACAAGCTCACTGGACGTGACCTAATCAATCAGGCTCGCGTCGACGCGAATCCTGCGAACCCAACGTCCATCGCTTCACGCAGACCATTCGCCGGCGCGGCAGACATCAGCATCACACGCGCAATCGATCAAGCGAACTACAATGCGCTACAGGTCACAGCAGAGAAACGAATGTCTCACGGCATCTCCGCACTGGCAGCGTACACCTATTCGAAAGCGATGGGCATTGCAGAGGCGGGCGACCAGTCCGCCATCGGCAATGAGTATGTGCCACGCCACCGCTACTACGGTCCGACGGTTTACAGCCAGCCGCACCGACTGACCATCAGTCCCACAGTCGAACTTCCCATTGGCCGCAATCGCGCCTTCCTGAATAGCGCTCCAGTCATCGTGGACAAGCTGATCAGTGGTTGGAGTGGTAACGGCATCCTCACCTTTTTCAAGGGTGAATTCATTTCACCCACCTCGAACATCAGCGCAAACGTCGGCCGAGTTGATCGTAACTTCCCCAACTGCATCGGGAATCCAAATCTCTCTGGAAGCCAACGCACCATCACTCGCTGGTTCGATACATCCAAGATTGTCTCGCAGCCGTTCGGAACATTCGGTAACTGCGCCACCGGAGTCATTCAAGTGCCAGGCGAAAACAATGTCGATCTTTCTGCTGTGAAGAACACCGTCTTCCATGATCGCTATCGGGTGGAGTTTCGTGCAGAGTTTTTCAACGCCTTCAATCACCCCAGCTTCGGAAATCCAAATACGACTGTCGGATCACCATCGTTTGGTGTAATCACCAGCACACGAACAAACAACCGTCAGATTCAGTTCGGTCTGAAGGCATACTGGTAGGCCCATGAAAAATCCAACTCGACGTGACATCTTCCGCTACGTCGCTGCTTCGACCGTGGTCAGTGCAGCAGGTCGCTCCATCGAGGCTCAGCACGGAGCCGACTTGGCGTCTCTACGCGACGTACCGTGGCCGCAAGAGCCGAATCTTGAGAACACAGCGTTTGATCGCGTGACGCTCGAGATGAGTCTCAAACCATTTCGACAGACCGATCAGGCATATGTCGAAGCGGTCTGCCAGGATCTTTTCCATCAGTGGCTGCCATTGATACGGCGAGTGAATGCGGTCGCAGTCATGCTGTGGTCTGCCGATGGCAGCGAGATCCTCGACTACCGCGGGCGCAGTACAGACGAGTTTGAGTGGGCCAAGTGGATTGGCATCGGCAACCGTCCCGAGGCTGCACCGGGAGATGATCCTGACCGCAAGGGTTTGCACTCGGTGCCGCATCTCTACATCGATAATCCACCCGTCATGACATATGGCGTACTCGGACGCATCGTTGCCACGCTCAAACGTATCGGAACCGCTGTCACTGGCAAACCAGTCACGGTGGGAGCCACCTTTGATCCAGGACCCGAGTTCGCGAAGTCATCCTTCAAATACACGCGCCATCCTGAAATCGCGAATGACAACACAATGGGGCACAGCACATTCGTGACCTGCGTAACACATCTTCACGCTGATAAGGTTTCGTACGCTGCCTTTCCAAATGGCATCACGGAAGGCATGAGCCTAGGCACCTTTCTTGGCGGCCAGGCTCAGCATTTCCTCTCAGATCTTGGCTTCGACTATCTCTGGCTTTCCAACGGCTTCGGTTTTTCAGTAAGCCCTTGGGCGGTAAAGGGACCGCTCTTTGATGGCACGAAGTTCGATGTGCATGCAGCACCCGCGCTGCGGGATGCCATCCTCGGCTTCTGGAAAGACTTCCGTAAGCAATGCCCAAAGTTCCCTCTGGAAACGCGAGGCACGAATCTCCTGCTCGGCAGCGACCTCGCCACGAATGCTTGCCCGCTACAGCAGATTTACGATGGCGGCTTCAACATGGTCGCACCTCCCAATTCACCATGGGCCGCCATCGACGGCGATTTCGGACTTGAACTCGTGGGTTATCTCTCTCGCATTGCAGAGCTACCGCCGGATGGCCGCTTCCCTTTCCGCTTCTATGTCCACGATCCCTGGTGGCTCAATAGTCCTTGGTTTGATCGCTACGGACGGGAGCCACACGATATCAATCTTCCACTTGCAGTGGCACGCATCAATGGCAATGCAGACATCACACGTCCAGCATTCTTCGAGATGCTTACCGTAGACAACAGCTACGGGCGCATGCCGGAACAAGCTGCGAATGAAGTGACGCCTCATGTGCTTGGTGCAGTCGATGACTTCTCCGACGCTCCGGGATTACTCACATGGATCTGTCCCTTCCGTGAATATCACGACATGGTTTTCGGCGAGGCGCCCAATCCTCAACTCCCGTTCTTTGCCGATTGGTATCTTCGCGGTGCCGTGAATACAGGGCTTCCTCTCAACTCTGTCGTCTCCACGACAAATTACCTGTCGACGCTTCGCCAAAACCACGCGTTCTTCGATGAAACCGTCTTGCTGACTCTTGTTCCAACTGCAGGCTCACTCTTGGAGGAAGCCTTACTGGATCGCGCACGCCGTGGTCTTCCGGTGCTCTTCTACGGCCCTGTAACACATGCCAGTAAGACGATGCTCGATTACCTCGGGCTCGCCCTGTCCGATGGAATTGATGGCGAGTTGGCGCTGCAGAGCAGCCTCCATCTGGATGATGTGCAACATGGCGCGCAGGCCATGCGTTTCCAACATCGCAGCCTTACGAATGCTGGCAACATCAATACGGTCGCTCAGTCAGGCACAACGGTGCTTGCAACCGTCAGCGCAAACGGGAAGGAACGGGCCTACGCTGTACAACATGGCAACAGTGCCTGGATTCGCGGCACCTTCTGTTCGCGCATTCCTGAGAACGCCTCGGCCCGCATTCCTATACCGGATGATCCTGCCACATCATTCCAAGCGGAGGCGCTTGCCCGCGCAGTGCTTGCGAAGCTTGGTGTCTCTATTGTGGTGAGCAAGACTTCTCCAGAAACGCGGTTGCCCGTCATCTTTGGCGCACGCTGCCGCAACGGCTACTTCTTCTCTGGCTATGCGCCTTCCACAACATCAAGCGTACGTCTCCGTCTCTCTATGGGCGCTCCACTGTTTGTCGGTCGCGAAGCATGGCTTGAAGACGGACATGCTGTCTACACATTGCCACGTGCTTGGCATCATGAGGCGCGTGTCTTCGTTCAAACACAGCAGGCGGGGGAAGTTTCATGCGTCGAGTACTACGCAGGCATGACTGGTTTCCGACGCAGGACTCTAATCAAAGGGCTCAAAGATGCGACCGTAACCTTCCTTCCTGAAGATGATGGCCGTGTCATCTTTCAGGCCAACGACATGCGACTCCATGTGGAACAAAACTCCGTCCCCGTAACCCGCAGCGAGAACGGGCGCAGGCTTACAGTCCATGGGATCACCGGCTCCCTCTTCATTTCCTGGTAACCCGCTAAGACGCATAACAACAAAGGAGCTTGAACATGAATCCCCAGTTTGCAGAGACTAAGAGCCCCGAAACAGCAGCGGCTGCCAAGGTACGTAAGAAGCACACACGCGCGCGCATTGGTGTTTTCAATGTTGGTTTTCATCGCTACTGGCCACAATTTCCCGGGTTGCGCGAAGAGCTTGCTGGCTATCGTGACGAGTTCGAAGAGCGACTCCGCAAGATGGATGTTGAAGTGATCTCAGGCGGCCTTGTAGACACGGTAGAAAGCGGCCGTGTTGCGGGAGACCTTTTTGCATCCCAGAATGTGGACCTGATCGTATGCTTCGTGACCACCTATGTACAGAGCGCGTTCGTGGTTCCCGTCGCACAACGCGGCAAGGCACACATGCTCTTGGTGGGGCTTCAGCCTACGGCCGGCATGGACGTGAAAAAGGTAACTACGCATGTGCAGCTGGCGCACGATAACTGCACATCGCTGCCAGAGATCATGTATGCGTTGCGACGTTGCGGGCTGCGCGCGGATAGTGTCTTCGGCACCTTGCACGATGACCCTCGCTCCGAACGCATGATTGAAGACTGGGTCTACGCGGCAAAAGCTGTGCACACCTTGAAGAATGCACGTATTGGTCTATTAGGTCACCCGTTTGAAGGCATGCTTGATATGAACGTCGATCCAACCTCTTTCACGGTTGCGTTCGGCATGCACGTCGACATGATTGAAATGGGCGATCTTGCGAAGCGTGTGGACGAAGCCACCGAAGCCGAAATCGAAGGCATGACGGAACGTATCCGGGCATTCTTCACTTTCCCAGAACCCGGTTCTGATTCAGCAATCGCTGGCAGAGTGACACCAGAAGCCATGCGTGACTCCGCGCGTGTCGCGGTTGGTCTTGAGAAGCTCGTGGCCGACTACAAACTCGACGGCCTCTCTCACTACTATCGCGGCCTGCCTAATAATCAGGACGAGTTCCTCATCGCGAACATCATTGTTGGCGCCTCACTACTAACCGCCCAAGGTATTCCGGTAGCGGGTGAAGGTGATCTGAAGAACTGCACAGCGATGCTCATCATGGATCGCCTGGAGGCAGGCGGATCGTTCTGTGAATTGCATCCCGCAGATTTTCGTGAGGACTTCGTCTTCATCGGCCATGATGGCCCTGGCCACATCGGCATCAGCGACGAACAGCCAGCACTGCGTGGTCTCAGCCTGTACCACGGTAAATTCGGCCACGGCGTCTCAGTGGAGTTCAAGGTGAAGAATGGGCCCATCACAATTACCGGTCTTACCGTACGAGAAGATGGTCGCTTTGCATTCATCGTCGCGGAAGGAGCATCGCTCCCTGGGGGCATCCCAGAAACCGGCAATACCAATACGCGTGGAAAGTTCGCTCCGGACATGCCAACTTTCGTGGAGAATTGGACGGACGCTGGTGTAACCCATCACTTCGCACTTGGCATCGGAAATCAGATCGACAGACTTAAAAAGATTGCACGCATCCTCGACTTGGAGATTCAGATCGTCGCGCAATGATGAAACGGAAACGATTCCCGTGGTTCACCGTCGGCATGCTATTCATGGCGACAGCGCTCAGCTTTCTGGATCGACAGGTGCTGTCGATACTTGCGCCTAGTATCCTTGCGAACTTCGGGATAACCAACACTACGTATTCGCATATCGTGTTTGCGTTTCAATTGAGCTACACGGTCATGGCAGCGTTCGGCGGCTACATGATAGACCGTCTGGGAGTGAAGCTTGGTCTCACGCTTTCTCTCGGTATTTGGTCGGCAGCCTCGGCAGCGCATGCATTCGTTCGAAACGGCGCTCAACTTGCAATTGCACGCTTTGCACTTGGTTTCGGTGAGGGGGCATGCTTTCCTGCAGCGACGCGCGGAGCCGTGGAATACTCCGCTCCGGAAGACCGATCCTTTGCAACTGGGATCGCCATCGGTGGATCAGCACTTGGAGCGGTTCTTACACCACCACTGACTGTGCTGCTGGCCGTCCGTTACGGCTGGCGTGGAGCCTTCCTTATTTCCGGCCTGCTCGGTATTTTGTGGTGTGCAGTCTGGATCATCTTCGTTAAACCCGCTCCACGGAGTACACACAGCAGCACAGCATCGAGTTACAGCGAACTGTTAAAGCAACCCGGTCTTCTGTGGTTCCTGCTCGCACGCTTTGTCTTCGATCCGGTCTTCTACTTCTACATGTTTTGGATCCCTCAGTTCCTTTCCAAGGAACGTGGGTTGCCATTGCAAACCATAGGCAACCTCTTCTGGATTCCATTCCTCATGTTGAGCGTTAGTCAGATTTTCAGTGGAAGATTGACAGACGTTCTTTCCAAAACAATGGGTTCTGTAACAGCAAAGCGCCGGATGTTGTTGATTGCGGCAGCAATGACACCCGTGTCGTGGTGTGCCGGATTGGTAGGCAGCATCCCTGCAGCCATCGGGTGCATGAGCCTCCTGTTGTTTGCACATGGCATCTGGATCACCAACTACCTTTCGCTTGTGACAGACTTACTTCCCGCTGAAAACAATGCATCCATTGTTGGTCTGACCGGTATGGTGGGTGGCATATCGGGCATGATCTCGACCCTCATTATCGGCCCTACTGTAGACCGCTTTTCGTTTGCGCCTGTCTTCGCGGTCTCGGGTGTCGTATACCCGTGCGCGTACGTCTGCGTAACGCTCGCCATCCGCTCGGCCGACCGCGCGAAATCGCTTTCCTTAACAGGAGTACCGATACATGCCGATCAATCGTCGTAGCTTCGAGATATGGGCAGCTTTCAGCTTCCTCCTCTTATTGTTCAATACAGCATTCGCGCAAGAACCCACCTTCCCATCAGAGGAAGGCATGCGCGCGGCTTTTCAGTTGCGCGCACGCTACGCCATGACGCCTAACATCACGTACCTGCTAGCAAGTGGTGTGGACCTGAAGCTTGATCTCTATCAGCGCATCGATACAGATAAACCCATGCCAACCCTCATTTTCATCCATGGCGGTGGATGGATTGGACTCAACAAGGAGTACTCTATCGGCGCCTTCATGCCTTGGGTGATGATGGGCTGGAACGTTGTGAATGTCGAATATCGCATGGCGCATGTTGCACTCGCGCCCGCCGCCGTCGAAGACTGCCTTTGTGCACTTCGCTGGGTTGCACAACATGCGAAGGACAAACACTTCGATCTATCGAGACTGGTCATTGCTGGAGAATCGGCAGGCGGTCACCTCGCACTTACCACGGGCCTTATCCAGGAATCAGCAGGGCTTGATCGCGAGTGCCCAGGCATGCCGCTCCCACGTGTAGCTGCCGTCGTTAGCTGGTTTGGCGTAGGCGACATGGAAAAGTTGCTACATCAAGATAACTTGCCGCCGGGCCGCGATGACGCGATTACATGGTTCGGCAGTATGCCCAACCGCGAAGCGATGGCGCGCCTCGTCTCGCCCATTCACTATGTTCGAAAAGACGGTCCGGCTGTCTTCCTTATCGCTGGGAACGAAGATCCCATCCTCGACTTTCACCAGAGTGTTGACATGGATGCTGCATTGAAAAGAGTCGGTGAACCATCTGAGCTGATGATCATCAATCACGGCCTTCATGGCCACTTCACACCGGAGCAACAGATCACTATCTACTCGAAACTTCGCGCATTTCTGAAATCGAATCACGTTGAGCCTTAACCGCACGCTTTCCATCCCATTTCACTATCCGCAAGGGATATGGGCCAGCTGACTCCAGGATCAGCCGCTGTGCGATCTAATCAGGCGCAAAGACAGAACCGTGTATCGATGTACCAGTTACGGGGCGAGTTCCATCCCCGTTGCGGCGCTTAGCGCATGAACGGACATCCAGCTCTGCGAGTATGCATTCAGCGCATCGCTGGTGGAAGAGCGAGCATCGCGCAGTGCATCCAGATAATCGATCAGTGCTAAACCTCCGTGTTCAAATGCATAACGGGCGACAGATAGGACGTCGGCAGACTCATCGAGGTAGTGGTCACTGAAGCGATTCGAAATATTCAGTGCGTGAAGATAGCCAATCCAGGCCTGGTTCACATCAGAGGCGATCTGGTTGCGCGTCGCCTGTTCCGTCAAGCGAGCCGCCTGGGCCTGATAGCGGGCGGTGTCTTTGTTTCCCTGATTGCGATCGAAGATCCGCAATGGGATATTGACATTGAAGCCGGCAGAGTTGTCTGTACCGTTGCGATCGTATTCGGCTTCGACCGTGGGATCGGTAGTTCCGTTTGCTACAGCCAGCTTCACGGACGCATCAGCAGCCTGCACCCCTGCTTCCGCGGCTCGGAGATCCGGACGCTGCTGGAGTGCTGTTGCGGTCAGAGTTTCACGCGACTGAGAAATGGGAATCGGGACAATCGGACCGGTCACATCGAAATCCGGTGAAGACGTACCGATGCCCATCAAATTCTGCAAATGGTCCGAGGCTTGTTCCAACGTAATCTCGGTAGTCTGTTCATCTAGTTCAAAGGAACCCAACTGCATATCGAGACGTTCGTAGTCGAGCTTTCCGAGATCACCTGCTAAAAAACGATCGTGTCCGAGCTGCACTTCGTGACGGAAATCCGCAAGCTGTGCACGCGATATTTCCAGTGCAGCTTTCGCAATCAGCATTGTGGTGAACGCCTGGCGAACAGCGAGCTCTGTCTGTCGTACCGTGTCCTGAAGCTGCGCTTCTGTTTGCGCAGTAGTTGCACGAGCATTCTCAACTCGGTATTCACGTTTGTTTCCGCGCTCGAATAACCGTGACACCTGCACCGCATAAAAATACGGGTTGTTCCCCGTGGATGGGACGGTGACATTCGACGCCGAAACTCCAAGGTATGGATTGGCCCTTACGGCTGCTTGGATCTCCTGTGCACGCACGCCTCGAAGGTTCTGTTCCGCAGCTGCCAATGTGGGATTGTGCAGTCGCGCGGCATCCAATACCTGTCGCAGGGTCATCGCTCCCGGCTTTGCCGCAGGCAGCTTCCGCGGATCGGCCCCCGATGGTGCTGCTGCGGCATAGCTTGCCGGCGTTTGGGCCACTTCCAGTGGTGACTGTGAGGGATGTGAGGCATCGGTACCGACGCTTTGACCCAATACGGTTCCAGCGTTAGTTCCCCCCGTTGCACCTCCCGTGGTGTTGCCTGCTCCGGAAGCACCGCCAACCTGTGCGGTGCAGAAAGGAGTCAGGAGTAATGTACCTGCCAATGCGATTTCTTGGATTGCATAACGATTTCTCAATGTGCGAACTCCTCATCAGTCGTCGGCAGCCGGTCTTCCTTTCGGGCGAGCCACACATACAACGTGGGCAATAGGAAGACGTTGATGATCAGCGCGCCGACGAGCCCGCCGACAATTACGATTGCGAACGGGCGTTGCGAATCTGAACCGATGCCATGCGACAGCGCTGCTGGCAATAAACCCAGCGTAGCCACCAGCATCGTCATGAGAATGGGACGAAGCCGCAGTACAGCTCCCTCGATCGCCGCTTTCTCTGGCGAACTACCGTTCGAGCGTAGCTGGTTCATGTACTCGAGCATGATGATGCCGGTCTGCACCGAAACACCGAACAACGCAAGGAAACCGACACCCGAGGAAACTGAGAAGTGCGTACCAGTGATAAGCAGAGCCAACAGACCACCAATGGGGGCCATTGAAAGGTTGACGAGAATCAAAGAAGCCCACTTAGCAGAATTGAACATCGTGTAAAGGATGATGAAGATGAGCAGGAGCGTGATCGGCAGCACGATAAGCAGGCGGCGCGACGAGCGTTTCTGGCTTTCGTATTCGCCCGCCCAGTCGAGCTTGTAGCCAGGTGGCATCGTGACCTGAGCGTTCACTTTACGAATCGCCTCTTCCACTGTCGATCCGAGGTCGCGATCGCGAACAGAGTACTTAATCGCTACATAGCGAAGCCCATTCTCGCGATAGATCTCTTCTGCACCATCGGTCGTCTGCAGCTTCGTGACCTGCGCCAAAGAGACGCGTTCTCCGGAAGGTGAAACGAGACGAATATCGTTGATCGCTTCTGGTGTCGAACGATAGGGACCCGCATATCGTGTCGTCACGTCGTAACGAGCTTCTCCATCCAGCACCGTTGTGACTGCGCTGCCACCTACGGCAGTTTCGATAGCATCCTGGATATCCGAGACATTGAGTCCGAAACGCGCAGCAGCATCACGATCAACCACAAAATTCAGATTGGGTTGGCCTATGACACGGAATAGTCCTAGATCGTGAATGCCGCGTACCGTTCCCATCACGCGCAGGATCTCGTTTGCTTTGGCCTCGAGATCCTTCAGATCGGTACCGTAGAGTTTGACCGCAAGCTCTCCCTTCACGCCGCTTACAGCTTCTTCCACGTTGTCTGAAATAGGCTGCGAAAAGTTCCAAATCACGCCCGGCAACTCATCAAGCTGCCGATTCATGGCCGTGATGAGTTCATCCTTATCCTGGTGAAAGACAGGCCGCCACTGCTCCTTGGGCTTCAGATCAACGTAATACTCCGTGTTAAAGAAACCGGTTGTATCGGTACCATCATCCGGACGTCCGATCTGGCTCACGACCTGCAAGACTTCAGGAAACGATGCCAGCTTGATTCGAGTGCGATTCGCAACGGCAAGACTCTCCGATGGGCCTGTCGACGGCGCCAGTGTGCCACGAACCCATATAGCACCTTCATCAAGGTGCGGAAGAAACTCCGATCCAATGACCCCGCTCGCCACGAGGCCGAGCGATGTGAGCAACGCAGCAGCAGCGACGCTGAATGTGATCGCACGATGTTCGATCGCCCACTGTACAGCCCAACGATATCGCCCCGTCAGCCAGACAAGAACGGGATTCTCCCACTCGGAAGTACCTTTACGGAAGAAGAAGCTGGCGAGCATGGGAGCCACCAGCATGGAGAAAATCAAAGCGCCGAGCAGAGCAAATGCGACCGTCCAACTCATCGGTTTGAACAGACGTCCTTCTACCGACTGCAGAGTAAAGATCGGGAGATAGGTCGTGATGATAATGCCGATGGCATAAAACACCGGCCTCTGCACTTCATGTGCTGCCAGACGGATCTGCTCACGCACCGTGAGATCTTCGCGACGCGCGTGGCTGAGATGTCGGACGATGTTCTCGATCATTACCACAGCGCCATCAACAACCATGCCGAAGTCGAGCGCACCAAGCGATAGAAGATTTGCGGGGATTTGGCGTAGATCAAGACAAATCGACGCAAACAGTAGCGAGAATGGGATCGTGAGGGCAACGATCAACGCGCCACGCAGATTCCCGAGGAATAGAAACAGGATGATGACGACGAGGACGATGCCTTCCGTGAGGTTGTGCAGAACTGTGTGCGTTGTAAGATGCAACAGATTCGATCGATCGAGGAACGGAACAAGTTGTACCCCCTTGGGAAGTACACGCGAATTCAGCTCGTCTACCTTTGCGTGGATGCCCTCCAACGTGACGTCGGAGTTCGCGCCCTTTTGCAGTAAGGCAAGACCTTCCACGGCGTCGGGATTATCGGCTAGTTTCCCGTCTCCTCGTCGTATCGTCTGACCGATCTGACCAAGGCGAATCTTCGGGCCTTGCGAAACCGTTGCAATGTCACGGATACGGAGGGCGGTTCCGTTCTGCGCCTTGATGGAAGTGTTCCCGATGTCGTCGACGGTGCGATAGAGCCCAACCTCCCGTACGTTAATTTGTTGCGATCCCTGTTCGATGAAGCTGCCGCCGGCATTCGTGTTGTTCGCAGCAAGTGCCTGTTTCACCTGAGCGATGTTCAACCCGTACGATACGAGTTTCTCTGGGTCCACAACCACGTGGTACTCACGCGTTGGGCCGCCGAAGCTCGATACATCCACGACTCCTGGAACGGTGCGAAGATTTTTCTCGAGCGTCCAATCCTCGAGGCTTTTCAACGCCATGGTGTCATAGCTGGGGTTGGTACTCTGCAATGTGTACCAGTAGATCTGGCCTACAGGACTCCAGTCTGTTCCTATCTGTGGCTGCAGGTTGTTTGGGAGCGTCACCTGCGTCAACCGTTCAACGACCTTCTCTCGATTCCAGTCGTTGACACTGTCGTCATCGAAGATCATGGTGACACTGGAGAGTCCAGCAAGTGATGTGGACCGCAAATGTGTCATATGCGGAATGCCGGCAAACCCTATCTCCAGAGGAACTGTTACCTGTTGCTCCACCTCTTCGGCTGCACGACCAGGCCATTGCGTGATGACCGTGACATAGTTGTTTGCGACATCGGGATACGCTTCAACCGGCAGGTTGTGGAATGAAATGATGCCCCAACCAAATAAGAGAATGGCAACGGTCGCAACGATGAAGGGGTTATCCAGCGCGAAATCGACGAGTTTCCGAATCATTACTGCGCCGCCGTGTTCTGCAACTCAAGAGCATTCGAAACGACGTGCGCTCCGGCTCCGAGGCCGGAAGCCACCTCCACCGACCCATTCGAAAGTGTCTGCGATACACGCACCGAAGTACGGTGATAGGTATTGTTCGCATTGGTCGGCACGAAGACGTAGTCCCGATCGTGCAGGTGGAGGATGGCGGCTCCGGGGATGATGACTGCAGGATGCGCTTTCTGCCCGTGAAAGGTCGCCGTCGCGAACATACCAATGCGCAACAGGTTGTTCGGATTGTTCACCTGGATGCGGACCTTCGCTGTGCGGATGGAAGGATCGAGAATGGCCCCAATGTCCGAAACCGTGCCTGCGTGCGACTTCTCCGGAAAAGCATTCAGGCGAATGTCGGCTAGTTCGCCTAGATGCACAGTCGAAAGGTCATTCTCGTAAACGTCGCAAATGACCCATACATAAGATAGATCGGCGATCGTGAGTGAGCCTGCAATACCCGCGAGGTTGATACCAGCGGCACCGGCGGTGGTGGTGTTTTGTGCCACGACGATGCCCGCGATAGGAGCGTAAACCTTGACGGTGTCGCCCGGATGGTCCTTGTCCACGCCAAGTATGCGGAGCTGCTGTTCTGCCGCACGCTGTGCAGCGCGAGCATCATCATCCGCGTTCTGAGCAACGTCAAGTTGGCTCTTGGCAATCGCTCCCTTATCGAAGAGCAGCTTGTCACGAGTCAGCGTTGTGTTTGTCAGATCCGCATTCGACAACGCGGTTTGATAGCTCTGGAAAGCTTGCGTCACATCGGGTGACTGTACTTCCATCACAAGCTGGCCCTTACGGACGGTATCGCCCAGACCTACGTGCAACGCGACGACCCTGCCGTTTGCGATGGAGAGCACCGGTACCTCACGCGAGACGTCAGGCTGAACGGTGCCAGTAACGTTAAGGGTGTCGTACACCGACTGCTGCTGGGCTGCGACTAGCGGAAAACGCGCTGCATCCGCGACCTGCACAGTATCGTCAGTACCGGCACTGACCACTTGAGGTGTGTTCGGCGGATCTTCCGCCGCCTCAGAAGTATTGGCTTTGTGGCAGCCATTCAGGGCGCAGAAGAGGCCTGCAATCGCGAGAGCAGTGCTGAGGCGCCGAGCCTGCTCTGTGAGCGTGAAGTTCATCTTCGTAGACGTGTTTCCTTGGTTGGACACAGCTTCAGGATGCCAGCTAAAGCGTGGTGATCGAAGCGAATACGGACGTATCTTCCGATATGAGGAGCTATCTTTTGATCACTTGCAGATGCACCGCTCCTGAGACTGAGCGATGATCTATAGCTGTGCAAACATGGCTCACTCTCCGGTCCCATCCATGGGCAACCACCGCCGTTGCGGTTGGGTTGATCTGCGTCATTGGACCTTTGGATTTCGTACTGCCGCACGGCATTCCCTTGCTCCTTGCCTATCTCCTACCGATTGCGTTGATAGGTACAGTGAGCTCGCGAGTCGGCATTCTGTTGGCGGCGTCCGTTTGCACAGCAGTATCGGAAGCTACCGATGCATACGTCTGGAACGTGCGCGAGGGCATCGCGCGTGATTTGGTCACTCTCATCGCATTCGCGGCGGTTGGGCTTTATGTAAGAGAATTTGTAACCAAACAGGAAACAGAGCGGCTGCACGTTCAAGCACTCAGCGATGAGAATGCTGCACGTATCGAGGCTGAAGAGCAGCTAACTCTTCTTATCGGTAACTCAGCCCTTTCTATCCTCACGATGAGCGACGATGGCTCCGTTTTGCAGGCAAACATTGCAGCCCAACGTATGTTCTCGGGCAAGGATGAAGATACGCAAATTGTAGGGCTCAAGATTGACACACTTCTCCCATCCTTAGGTCGCGTGATGGCACGTTCCGCGGAAGGACGAAACATGAGGACGATGATGCAGGCGCAGGGAGTTCGATTTGATGGCGAACCCTTCCTGAGCGAAGTATGGTTCTCAAATTACTCCACAAGCCTCGGCAGACGAACAGCAGCCATGGTCGTGGATATCTCTGAAGAATTTCGCAACCGAGAGGAGTCTGTCACCGAACAGCTACTCAACAACTCACGCCTCGCAGTTGGCGCGATGGCGCATGAAATGCGCAACGTAGTGGGTGCGATCCAGTTGGTGATGCAATCGCTCGCGTCGGACTCGCCCGTGTTTGTCCAGAGTACGAATATGGTTGCGATGAGAGAGCTTGTCTCAACCCTTGAAACTATGGCTTCAAGTCAACTTTCCTACGTCAAACGAAATGCCGCACAAATCTCGCTAAATCAATTCCTATCCGAACTGTATGTTGTCGCACGCGCCATCCTTTCGGAATACGACATCGAGTTGCTTTGGGACGTTCCTCAAAATCATCCTTCTGTGTGGGCTGATACCGAAGGTCTTATGCAAGTCTTCTTGAACTTGCTACGCAATTCTCGCTCAGCGCTCTTACATACGACGAATGCGCGCGTTCGTATTCAAAGCCGCGTTGTAGAAGATCGTGTAGAGATCACTTGTTCGGACAATGGTCCTGGTGTAGCAGATCCCGCAAAACTCTTTCGCCCATTCCAATCGTCACGACCCGTGACAGGTCTCGGGCTATATCTGTCACGGGCCATTCTAAACAGCTTCCGCGGAGAACTACGCTTCGTTCCGAAAGAAGAAGGGGCCGAATTCGTTGTGGAACTTGAGGTGGTGCAGGCATGAACCCCATTTCGCGAGTCGTCAGAATCGTGCTCATCGATGATCATGTCCTTTTTCGTGAAGGCCTGCGTAGCGTTCTGGAAGGCAACGATGCTTTCAGCATAGTCGGAACTGCGTCTACGCTGCCCGATGCATTGGAGCTTTGCGCGAAAGGACCTAGCTTCGATCTGGCACTTATCGATTATCAGTTGCACACAGATGACAACACCGCGAACGGTCTTGAGGTTCTTCGAACACTTCGCGCTAGCCGCCCCGAAGCCAACGCCATAGTGCTGACTGGCGGGCTACCGACAGATACTTTGCTCGAGATTCTGAAGCAACATCGAGCAGGTGTCTTCCTCAAGACAGAGCCCGTCTCGGAACTCCTGATAGCAATCGAGAAGACCTTACGTGGTGAAGTTGCTATCTCCGCGAAAGCAGCAGAAGCGTTGTTGCAAGCAACAGAACTGGGCAACACCGCCGCTGCACCCGCGTCCTTCAGTGAGCGCGATCTCCTTGTTTTGCGGCTAATCACGGAGGGTCTCGCGAACAAAGAGATCGCCATACATCTGAACACCTCTGAGAGCAACGTTAAGGCGATCCTCCAACGTCTTTTTGAGAAGACGGGTGTTCGATCCCGCTCCCAGCTCGTTCGCTATGTCTTCGAATTCAATTTGGAGCTTTCTTGAGACCGAAAAGGTCAGTAAGGGAGCACATACGGCGCTGCCGGCGTCGCCAACGCATTCGATCGAATCTCCTGCTGGCGATCTTCTTTGGAATTCCCTTGTTTCTGTTGGTCGTAACGATACTCTTTCGCTTCCTTGAGAGACCTCGATAGTATGTTGAGCCAGCCACAGCTGTAGCTACATGGAGCTGCCTGCATCCCAGGGTTGAACGGAATTGGAGACTCCCCGCCTGCAACAAGGCGATATGTCTTTGCCGGGCACGTTCGCGTTAGGCACAAAAAGATGCAAGCGAATTTGAAATCAGAACTTAGTCCTGCAAGGCACACCAACAGAGCCGAAGGGAGATTAAGGAGTTAATGCAGCCGATATGGACGGCTTCTTTTAGATCTTCTCGGGTCAATTCTGCGGGACCTCGCCATCGACGGTGGCTGGCAAAACCTCCATATGCGCAAACGGTAGGCGTAACGTCGCCCTACTACTTCTGATCTCCACCGATCGCGATCACCATATACTTCGCGGGCGTGTCCCCCACGTTGCGAACCGTATGCATCGTCCCATAGGCCACGTAGATCACGCTGCCAGGCTCGGCCTTCTCCGAAACGCCATCATGTTCAAAGAGCAGCGTTCCTTCGCGCACCAGGATGAATTCTGAGTGCTGAATGGTATGCGGTGGATTCGGCTTGGCTCCGACCGGCTGCGTGGACTCATGGATCGAGACCGGCTCTCCGGTGGCCAATGCTGCATGCAGAATGTCACGGCTCTGCCCACCGTTCGCCATCGTGCGCACGCTGCCCTGTTCCGGCGTAAACACCCGCGCCTTCGCCAGCTCTCCCGTACCCATCGTAGGCGCTGCAGAACTTTGCCCAAGACCCATACCGCACCCCATCAGCAAACAAGCCACTGCAAGATATTTCATGGCGCCCATCGTACGCCGTTCGCTGAACGTTAAAGAAGAAGAACGTTAACCTTTATCGCCAGCACTGAACCAAACTATGTGGCCGAACCATAGCCGGTCATTGAGGAGTCACCCGTCCCGGTCAAACCGAGACCAGACGGGAGCGGTTCAGGTGCGACGCGTTTGCCTTCGATCATTGCGATAGCCGAAAGGCGTATACCGTGTCGCCCGTTACCGTCAGGATGTACTGCCGGCCATCCAGCAGATAGGTCTCTGGAGCGTTGGACACGTTGCCGATGCGGGCGTGCCACAGCGGTTTTGGCGTGCTGGTGTCATAGGCCACCAGATTGCCGGAGCCGTCACCGGAAAACAGCAGATGTCCTGCCGTGGTGAGCAGTCCCGTGGGAGAGCCGTCCTCCGGGAAGACATAGTTGTACACGGTCTTGCCGGTGCGATAGTCAATGCCGACAATCGAGCTAGGGTAAGAGCCCACGGGGACTTCTTCCTTGCCTCCCAACCCCATGATCTGCTTCGGATCGGTCTGTGTGAGGTAGTACATCGCGTATCCCTGATGCAGACCGACGTAGAACAGACCTGTCTGCGGGGAAAAGCTGGGCGGCTGCCAGTTGACCGAGCCACCGTTGGTGGGTGAGACCAGCGAACCGGCCACCGTCGAGTCCTGATCTGGATCTCGAATCGGATTGCCGTTCGCGTTCACCCCGGTCGCCCAATTCGCCGCCGGTGAATACTTCGTGGTCAGCAGATGCTGCCCGGTCACGCGGTCCAGGACGAAGAAGTAACCGTTGCGGGTCGCTTCCATTACCAGCTTGCGAGGCTTGCCTTCGAACGTACCATCGACAAAAACCGGGGCCTGCACGGAATCCCAATCGTGGGTGTCGTCGGGCGAGGTCTGGTAGTACCAGGCCATTTTGCCTGTTTCGACATCGAGCGCGACGATCGAGCAGGTGAACAGATTGGTGTCTTTCGCGTCCTTACCGCGCGGAGCAACCGAATAGGCAGGGATCGGATTCCCGGTGCCGAAGATGTAAAGCTTGGTTGCCGGATCGTAGGAGCCGGAGAGCCAGGGCATAGCACCGCCGTGCTGGGCCGCGTCCATGCTGCCCCAGGTATCCCATCCCGGATCACCTTTTTTCATTGGCACCAGGAAGGTCTTCCATTGCAGTTCACCCGTTTCGGCGTTGAACGACTGGAGGAAGCCCGGCTGATCGAGGTTACTGCTGGTGCCAACGAGGACGTGATTGCCCACCACCACTGGCGCAGTGGTTGAGAAGTACTGCTGAGTATAGGGTGCAATCTCCTTGTGCCACCGCTCCTTACCCGTCTTCGCGTCCAGCGCCACAAGGTAGTCCTCAGGCACCTCGAAGTACAGCGTATCGCCGTACATGGCCATGCCGCGATTGCCAATGTGATCGCCGCCGCGCGTTGTCCAACAGTAATGCCACAGGACCGTGCCATCGCGAGCATCCATGGCCCAGGCATTGTCAGGCGACGAGATGTAGAGCACGCCATTCACCTGGAGGATGGAACCGGTGATGCGAGGAGAGCCACTGCTGGAACCCGGGACCGGGACCGGTGTCTCAGTGACGCCACCCACAATGGTCGGCGCGACAAATCCCGGCGGCCCGAAGCCTCGCCGTGCCCCTGCTCCACCGCCCGGTCCGGCGGTAAGAGCTACGCTCTTCCAAGCCAGCGTCAGATCCTTGACGTTGGTGCGGTTTACCTGGTCAAGAACGCTATAGCGCCGCTGTGAGTAATCGCCCGCATAGGTCGGCCATGAAGTGGTTGCCGGCTGCGCCAACTGCTGTGTCAAAGTGGCCGGGTCCAGCCCCACGCCAGCCGCTGCTGTTGTTTGGCCCTGCAGCGCCATCGGCAACAGGAAAGACAACCCGGCCATGAGCCGCATCATTGTGTTCGTCACAGCGGAGCTCCTATTTCAATGTTGTCAGGTACGCCGTCAGGTTGCGGAGATCACTGTTTTTCCAGGTCCGCAGCATGTCTACGTGCGTCTGCAGAGGATCGTGAACCACCACCTGCGGTGCGCCGTTGATGATCTCGAAGCTCATGTGTGTGCCGTCCTTCTGAGTTAGCGAGACGTTGAATGCATCCAGGTGATCCAGGCGGCCCTCAACTGTCCGTCCACCAGAGGTCACGGTCACAGTCTTCCCACCTCTACCGCGACCCGCGCGACCGGAGACGATTGCGTTCTGCAAATCTTTCGGCGAGTACTTGCCGCCGATGCCAGCAAAATCTCCGGTGACGGAGTGGCATGTGCTGCATTTGCCGGCACCGTCGAAGTAGGCCTTACCCATCTGAGTATTGCCCACCACGATGTCCAGCGTTGAAGGCGCACCCCTGTTGCCTAGCGGCTGGCTGTGCAACCACCCAGCGATGGCGACAATGTCATCATTAGCCAGGTTGAACTTGGGCATGCCCTCAGCCTGCCGGCTACCGTGTACGACGGGTTCGATGAGCTCGCCATTCTGATCGTCCAGCACCACCTTGTTGCGGATCAGGTTTGGGCCCACCGATCCCCCACGCGCATCGTCGCCGTGGCAGAAGCTGCAGTTGGCGCTGAACACTTCTTTGCCGTGCGCTATTACAGCGGGAGCTACCGGTGGCCGAGGGGCGTTGTAGGGCTCGGTTTGCAGGCGGCCTTGCGGGCCCGCCGGGCTGGCACCGGCATGGCCCTCTGCTGCCGGCTGCTGAGCTTTCAGGATGGATGGCAAGGATGCCAGTACTATCACCATCCACCACCACTGCGATTTTTGCTTCATTAAAGGCTACCCTCGACTACTACGATCCGACGCGGCTGTTCCCGAAGTGCTCGCGCGCTGCGAGCCTGTTTCTGGCTATGCTAATGCGGCCTTCGCATACGCAAGGCACTTCACAATTTCTTTCTCGCTGTTTGATCCTTCGGGCGGCTGGTACTCCAGCTCGATCGTGGCCGGAAACTTATACTTATCCTTCTTCATCAGTGCCAGCACTTCCTTGATGGGAGTGTCGCCCTGTCCCCATGGCATGTTCGCGCCGCCATTTTCTTTGAACTTGCGATCCTTGAGGTGCACGCTGGTGATGCGCTCATGATTCTTCTGCACGAAGGCAACAGCATCGTGATTGCCAGCGGCGGTATAGTGGCCGATGTCGAGATTGATGCAGTTGTAAGGTGACTGCGACATTGCCTCATCCCAGGTCGTTGGTGTCGCTTGCAGATGGGCATGATACCCAACCCTCGTTTTGTGCTTGAGCGCAAACTTGCCTATGCGCGCGGTCAGGGCAGAATCGCCATCCGGCATCTCCATCGTCAACTGATTCGCGCCAAGAACCTTCACTACCTCGAACGTCCAGTCATATAGCTCATCCGGCATCGCGTTGGTCAGGCTCATTTTGAAACCGTAGATCCAAATGCCTGCGTCGTTGTACAACTTGCGAACTTCTTCGAACTTGGCAGGCGGCGTTGCAAGACGCCACTTGTTGAGTGCTTCCTGATAGGCGAGTTGTTCCGGGCTTGGAGCACGAGGAGCCCGCGGCTCACCGGCAGGGGGGACGGAGGCAGGACGTCCGGCACCCGCAGCAGGGGCAGCGACGGGCCGCGGCCGGGCAGGCGCCTTCGGAGCACCCAGGAACTCTGCCAACGGCTCGTCATGGCTCTCGGTCGCACTGATGCCGTCCCTGACCATGTAACTCACCAGGGATCGGGCGTCGTCCGGCATGTTGTGGTAGCTGTACGCCGTGATGATTCCGACCTGGACGCCGCTGAATACGGAATTAGGTTTGCCCTGGGCAAAGAGCGACCTCGGGTATGACGCTGCAGCCGCGGCGAATGGGAGAGTGGTTGCTGCCAGCTTGCCGAACTGCCGTCGCGTATACGTCATGGTATGGCTCCGATTCTTTTTCAGTTCTGCGAACACTCGTTGGGTGAGGTCGAAGACGTAAATGACATGTCAGACTGCGATCCACGTTAGATCCCCACTGTCACGAAGCGCAATCACTATCATCAGCTCGCGCGAACAGCCGCAAAAAGCCTGAGTGTGGCCAGCCGGGAATTGTCCTTGTGAATCGCTGCGAATTTTAGTATGAGGGCCCAACTCTTAGCAAAGGCGGCTCTGTTCACTGGTGCAATGCCCAGACACGCAGCGCTCTTCCCCACATGACATCACTCAGGCCCTCCGCGCTCATGCCGGGCGGGGTGACTCCTTAGAAGTAGTGAACAAGTCTAACGTCTTCACCTGAGTGAGATGAGCAAGTCTGATTCGTACAGTAATAGTGGTTAGCAATAACACTTGCCATCGATGCGATCCAATCACGAGCCCTGGGCTCATCGCCATCCGCGCTTCTCGCATTCATGGCAGCCGAATCATCCCCCGTGAAACCATAATTCGCCCACGATTTGGGTTGGGTGTGGGCTATCGTCTGTTCTGACGACGCCTGACAAAACAAGCTCAGTGCCCCCCCGTACTAAGAAGTGAAATCTCCTTGACATCGCGTCTGCATTCGCTAGTCTTGGTGATCTCAGCGAGAGCGTATTACTTTGCGTTGCCAAAACTCATAGGACCGTTTCTGCAGGAGATCTCCCATGCTGAACTCCACAGCCCTTGAAGTAGCGATTGGGTTGGCGCTGGTCTTCCTTCTCCTCAGTCTGTTCTGCACCACGATCAATGAGTCCATTGCGGCTGTTCTCGGTTGGAGAGCCAAGACCCTGGAGAAGGGTATCCAAAGTCTGTTCAGTGGCGGCCAGATCACCGTGCTGGATGCGAACAACGTTGCAACGCTGCGCAGCCTGTCCGATGTTGTGTACAACCACGGCCTTGTGCAAGGCCTGTACAAGGGAAGCCCTTCCCAGACGTTTACCCCAGCTTCGCTGATTCATCCGCGCTCACTCCCCTCATACATCCCGTCGCGGGTTTTTGCGAGTACGCTTTACGACATCCTGTTCAACGGACCTGCTCAAGCGTTACGAGATACTTCGCCAGCGGCAAGCCTCAGGAACATGCTCGACTCTCTCAACCAATTGCCTGACAGCAAGGCTAAGGAGGCGCTATTACTGTTGGTGCGAGAGGCTGGAGGCGATGTTGATGCCACACGAAAGGCGATTGAGGGCTGGTTCAACGATGGCATGGATCGTGTTTCCGGCTGGTATAAACGCCGCACACAACTGGTGCTCTTCTCGCTTGGTATTTCCATCGCGATACTGCTGAATATCAACACCATCGCAGTGGCCAAGACGTTCTGGGCGAGTCCGGCCGCGCGCGCCTATGCCATCAAAGCTGCCGAAAGCTACACACCGCCTCCGCAAGAAGCTACCTCGCCAGGATCCACAACGAGCACCGCGGCCTCAAGCGTGAAGAAACTACCAGTAACAGCCTCGGAACAGATCGCTGCGCTTGGCGACCTTGCATTACCGCTCGGTTGGAACAACGGTTGGTATCCATGGCCAAAGAATTCCAACGGTACCGAGTTCACGGGAAGCCAGTTAATTCTGAACTTCGCCATGACAATCCTGGGGTGGACTCTTACTGGATTTGCTGTGACACTTGGCGCTCCCTTCTGGTTCGATCTGTTGAACCAGTTCATGGTTGTTCGTTCTACTGTTAAGCCATCTGAAAAGAGCGGCAACGAAGGATCGAAGGATCCGCAGCCCTCTTAAACACTCAACCTCCACCTCACCGCGCTTCACGCCGGACAAGACATGAAGACCTACCCCTACTCCTTTCACATTGCGCTGGATGGTAACGGCATCAACGGTCTTGAAGGCATGGCGGGGATGTGCCTTTTCCACTTCGATCCAGCAGACAACAGCTACGCCTACAAGGTGAAGTATTACGACGGCGCATCCGCCGGCCACGCTTGCATGGTCAGCCCGGATGGCAAGCATGGTTATCTGGGCAATGCCGGCCAGCACTTGCTGTTCTATGACGCGGCAACGATCGAGGAGCAACAGCGCATCTCTACGCTGCGGTATGAAGCGAACGATTCCACGATTCGAGGCAGCACGCACGTTGTATGGCTGAACGACAAAGAAGTGTTGACCGCAGTAGGCAATTACTTCTATCGCTTTTCCGTGGACAGCCTGGACAAGGGCGAGCGGTTGATGCCACACAACGTGAAGCTGCCACATGGGATGAAGGTAAGTGCGTCCGGCCGATACTTAGCCTACGGCTCCATGGATAACCCAGCCTTTGGGGCCAAGGGCGAAGCGCGGGAAATTGGCATACTCGACTTAGTCACGGGTGAGGTCACGCATCTGCCCATGCCGACGACGTGTTGGCATATCGTCGCGCATCCCAAGAAGGATCTCTTCTACGCAGTATCGTTTCGTGTGCTGCCGCAGGACAACGTGAACTATCACGAGTGGGCAATGGCGTTTTTGAAGGAGTATGCCTACGAGATTGATCCAGCCGAAAAGCGGATTTCACGTCATTGGTCGACAAGTCGGGAGACACCAGCACACATTAATTCCGACATCACGATCTCCGATACAGAACTCATGTTTTGCAATGGCGGCAGTCAGACGATCGTCTGTGTAGACCTGGAGACATTCTCAAAGTATCGCGTGATTGATGAGCGTCCCAGCTTTCTTACGCAGATGAAAAACCCTCGTCAGGTCGGCACGCAGATTTACGACGTGCTCGCACGTGGCGGGCTCTTCAGCAGTTCGAAACACCTGCTGGATGCCATGCGGGTGAGCCGGTTTACTTTTTTGGATTCGATCTATGCGTGTCAGTTGTCGAAGGATCAATCACTGCTTTTCACGGCGAATCGTGGATTGAATCACATCACCGTCTACAACTATCCCGAAGCCACCATTCGACTGAGAGTGCAGATGCCCGATCTGCATGAGTTTATGCCATCGCTTACGACGATTGCCGATCCGCGGCTGGGCTTTCATCACAGCTATCTGATCAGCCCGCAGATGTGACCTGCGGCGTTGCGTTCGCGAGCGTCTCCGCGGCCATGGCGAGCTTGCGAAAGTTACCGGGAATGAGGGACGTCACAAAGCTCTCGGCAGCGGCGGCGACGGTCGATTCAAGAATAGAAGGCACACCCGGAAGTCCCTTTGCATTTAAGCTGAACTCGCCCGCGAAAGTAATACGCGTACCACGCCCGCCAAGGGCCGGTTCAAACGTTGTCAGGCCTGTGCAGCGCGTGCGATCTGGCGCGAAGTGCAGCTCGATTTGCCATGCACATTCATGATTCTTTTCGTGCCACATTGCGCGGTCTGTCCAGGCCAACATATCGGACTTGATGACTGTAGAAAGCACAGCGGGAAACTTAGCCTTTGCCTGCCACAGGTTGACGAGAAAGATGTCGCCATCAGGCTGCGTCGTTCGTTCCTGAACAGCGACGCTCTCAATTTCATCAAGATGAGGCACGAGTTCGCCGAGCCGGTCACGAATGGCTAACCATGCGTCTTCCACTGGGATCTTCACAATTTGAATGGACTTGAATGTTTTCACGGTGCTTCCTTCATGAGTGCTGCGCGTGCGTCGTAGACTTCGCGGCCGAGCGAGAGCGTTTGCCGCAGCGGAATGGAAACATGTTTGCCAGCTACCAGTGAGGCGATGGCAGTGGCAAGTGCAGCACGCGCGGGTCCTGGCGCATAGCCCAGTTCATCTGCCGCCTTCGCATGGCTGTACCAGTAGAACTGCCCAACCATTTTCGCTTGTTCGCGTGTTGTGGTTGGGCGCGTGCCAGAAAACTGCGCCCACATCTCATGCGCGGTCGCGGCCAGAAAGCTGATGGTGTGGTTTGCGTAGAACTGAGGACCGGAGACACCGCAGAGTTCACCGACGGTGCGATGAATCAGCGACCACTCCATGTTTTCGGAACCAAGCAGGTAGCACTCACCACGTCTTCCCTTCTCAGCAGCGAGAATATGCCCCCGAGCGACGTCGGTCGCGGATACGATGTTGCACCCACCGGGAAAGGTAGTGCGAAAAGGATCGGAGAGATAGGCGATGATGATGCCGTTGCTTGGACTAAGTTTTGTGTCGTGCGGACCTACCGTCATGCATGGGTTGACGACCACAAGATCAAGGTCAAGGTCTGCAGCGAGTTTTAGTGCCGTACGTTCCTGGTGCAGCTTACTGAGGCAATATGCTGGCGACGATGTTTCATCGGGCGCATCCGTCTCTGACCGTACTGCGGTGTAACTGGAAGAGCCGAACACCACCGACGAAGACGTAAGTACTACGCGCTTCACGCTCGCGGTGCGTGCTGCAATCAATACGTTAGATACGCCATCAACGGCAGTCTTCTCCAGGTCATCATCGGTGATGCCCCAGTACGAAAACACGGAAGCCACATGGAAAACGACATCGCAACCGGCGACAGCAGGAAGCAGTGTCTCCGGTTGCAGTACATCGCCGTAAACGATGGCGAGAGATAGATCCTTGATCGCACTCAGGTCGCTGCTGGTGCGCACGAAGGCGCGCACCTCATATCCATCCTTGAGCAAAGCACGACAAAGGTTTGCGCCGATGAGACCATTTGCGCCTGTGACAAGAGCGATCATTCAACTCTCCGGATTCTGTGTGCGATTCGGTGCGACGTCTCGCTGAATAGCCCTGGCTAAATCTCTCAAGAAATCGACTGCGCCATCCGTAACAGATTGCAGTTGAGCTTTGTCGATCAATGAAGATACCGGGCTGGCTGCAGCATCTGGCGTATTGGACGACGGCGCGAAGTGTGAGAAACCGTCCGCATCCACATAGATGGGTGGAGGAGGCGTCGTACGCAGCGAGAGCTTCGATGTAAGACGGTCGACCGCAACGCGTGCACTATCGGTAAGCTCGCTGAGTGAGTTGGAGAGCTTCGCGGAAGCAGGCTTAGGCTGTGTGTCGGCAGCAGTCCAGGGCTGGCCAACGCGGTATTCTCGTTGCTCAAATTGCGCGGTGAAGTTTGCGATTGTCTTCGTGAAGAAGTTCTTATACGCATCCGCCACGAGGTAGTTCTTGAGCGCGGGATTCAGGTCAAGTTGCATCATCTGCCAGAACACCGGAAGAGAAAACTCCTGCCGCCCAACGATGGTGATTTCCACTTCATTCGCAGGTGTCCGCTTGAAGATAACGATGCCATCATCGAACCTTGCGGAGTTATTTTCACTCTTGATGGTGCGCCACCAGATTTTCTGCTCGTTCTCCGTGTATCGCGCAAACTCAAGTTTGGAAACATCGATCGGTTGGCCTCCGCTCGGCGCCGTGTAATTGGGCTGCGGCAGATAGATGTTGCGCTCCGCCTGATGCGTCACACGACCAGCCTTATCGCGAAAAACGGGAACACACGAGCCACCGATGTAATCGTTCATCATGCGAATGGAACGGGTAATATCCACCTTTGCCACAAAGTCATCGAATGGGATTGGGATTTCA
Source organism: Terriglobus roseus (assembly GCF_900102185.1). Lineage (NCBI taxonomy): Bacteria > Pseudomonadati > Acidobacteriota > Terriglobia > Terriglobales > Acidobacteriaceae > Terriglobus > Terriglobus roseus. The sequence goes on from NZ_LT629690.1 coordinate 3,774,230, forward strand.
CGCGAGACATGGAACAGGATGGAATGATCGAGGGTGTGAAGCCGCATTCCATTGGCATCCGGCGGGAACTGCAGCACCAGTTGTTCCAGCGGTTCCATGTAGTCCTGCGACGCTTCATAGTCTGCCGCCGTTAAATCCTGCAAAGAGATGTTGAGCGGACGCTCCATCCACTTCAACTTGTCCTTCGCAAACATCACCTTCGATGCATCATTGAGTTGGTTTGCGCTTCCCAGTGTGTAATTCAGACTTAGAAAGGCGGCGAACGAGAGTGGGTCTGCATCCAGGCTGCCGAACTGCGCGGCAAGTGTGCTGTTGATCCTGTCCGTCATCGCGTCCTTAAATGGAAAGAGCAGCCGATCCACACTCTGCAGCCAGGCAATGGCAGTGCGCTGCACTTCGAGCGATCCATTTCGTTTGGCCACAGCATCGGCCACCATGGGATGAACATTCTTTACTGCGGGAAACGGCGTCAGATCTCCAATGACCGAATACTGAGACGGTAGACCCTGTTCACGTAGTAGTTTCGCCACAATGGGAGACGTGTATGGATCGACGCCAAACTTATTTGCGAGCGTCCAGTCCGCCAAGGTTGCGCTGCTGCTTGCGATGATCGTTGAGACAGCGAGCGGCATTGCGCATCGCGAACCTGCGCTGCCATGGTTCGCCAGGTACGCATCCACAATAGCGAAATGAACAGGCGTGTGTTGCAGCAACTCACTGCACACATCTTCCGGGCGCAGACGGTGATAGTACTGCAACTCAGTGTCCTGCAACGGCAAAACGCCAATCAGGTTTTGCGCTGTGCCAGCAAAGCTGAACTCATCATCGGTCTTTGCCTTCGCGAAGCTGATGCGAAAATCCGCATTCTTCCACGAAGCATTGAGGGACGAACCGCTGAGGATGCTGGTTGCAGGAAACCCCGCATCGCAAAGATCTTCGCTAAGGTCTGAGAAATCGTATGCATTCTGTTGCGTGGTTTCGAAGCGATAGCCCGCGAGGTCTGCCACGATAAGTGGGTCGCGATTTTCCAACCAAAACCCTGAGCTGTTCTGAGCTGTGCCAATCGTTACATTGGTGTATCCAGCGTTGTGCAGCCAATCAACCAGATGCTCTACCAATGCAGGGTCGGTGATGCAGGTGGCAGGCTTGAAATAGAAGTTCAGGTCGGGCTTGATGAAGATAGTTAACTGGGCGGCCGAAGTACTTGTCTGCTCGCACCGCAGGTTTAGTACCTGCAACAAGCCCGCCTGCGAAACAGCTTCGTCGAAACAGGCGAATTTGTCCTGCGGATCAGTAACGAGAGCTACGACGACGCCTTGTGTGGAGTCGTTCATCGCTCTTGCCTCGCAGAAGCGTTCTTGTATCGAAACCCGCGATGAATCAAAGCTACGATGATGCTTGAAACGGCAGCAAGGACAGTCACCGCTAAGACTGCCTGTCGAACTGTTAGCAGCTTAGCCAGAATGAAGCTGCAGATAATGCCGCAGCCACCGAGCATAAGCAGGCCAACAAACAGGACCAACGCCAGTCGCGCATTAGCCCGGTCATAGCACCGACAGGCGTCTTCAAGGCCCAGGTGATCAAGCTGGATTTTGAGCTGTCCCTGCGCGAGTTGAGTGAACGTCGTCAGCAGCGTTGCAGAAAAATCCTGAAACCGCAGGAGAGTTCCCAGACCAATCCCGTAGTCCTGATGAGCGTTGGCATCCTGCGGCAATTCTGCCGGCTGGTTTTGACGAAGCAATGGCATTGCAATCGGAATCAAATCAAAAGCAGGATCGAGATTCTTGCCAACACTGTCTGCCGTTGCCAATACCTTAAAGGCGAGGTAGAAACCGCGTGGCAGGATAAGTCGGTATTTTCCAGTGATTGCCAAAATATCTGCGAGCAGACGGGGTACGACAACAGCATGCGTGGTTCGATGGCTCGCAAGAAAACGCCTCATGTCCTCACGCAGTGCGGCAGCATCAATGCTTCCGGTCGAATCCGAAAGAGCAAGGACGGAGGCCGTCGCTGATTCCGCATTCTGCTGCAACAAGCTGTACAGCAGCGTGTTCACGCACGCACGTTCCGGGGGACCAAGCTCTCCTACCAGGCCAAGGTCATAGAACCCGATCGCGCCATCCTTCGAGACGATGACATTGTCCGCATGTGGATCGCCGTGAAAGAACCCGAAACAGAAGATCTGCCGCAGTAACGTTCTCGCAAAGGCCTGCGCGGTCGACTTGTTGAAGGGCGTATAGCCCTGGAGATCCGCTAATTTCGTCCCCGGCTCATACGTTGTTGTAAGAACGTGACGCGCAGAGTGGGAACGGATGACGCGTGGAACACGAATACCGGAGTCATGTTCGAATTGCCAGGCAAACCGGTCAAGGTTGTTTGCCTCCAGTTCATAGTCCAACTCAGACTGAACGTCGTTCATAAAGTCTGAGACAAGTCGAGCCGCGGAATCGCCGTCGCCGCCAGTCTTCATGCGAAGAATTAGCTGTTGGATGATCGCGGTATCGCAGTGCAGCAGTTCTTCAAGGCCTTTTCCCTGCACTTTTACTGCGACTTCCGTGCCATCCTTCAACCACGCACGATGCACCTGTCCGATAGAGCCTGAGGCGATGGGTATGCTCTCGATACGCTCAAAGAGCATAGAGATCGTGCCCTTGAGTTCCTCCTCGATGACAGCTTGGGCCACTGCAAAGGAAAATGGCGTGGTTTCATCCTGCAGCTTGGCCAGTTCGTCGCGGAACGGCTTACTTAGAATTTCATCGCGCGTGGAAAGTAACTGGCCGAACTTAATGAAGGCGGGCCCAAGTTCACAGAGCGCGTCACGCACAGTTTTTGGTGAAACGCGTGGCGTGAATCTGCCACGGGCAAGATTCTCAAACATCTCAGAGAGGCCATACCGCACCAGGATTGCGAGCACGTCGCGGTAGCGTCCACGGCTGCGCGCATCAAGTATTCCGGTGATAGGTTCTGCCACGGCCAATGTAGAGCCTCTTGCAGGGGGAAAATGTGCTGTGGGGGCCAAGATTATCATCAATTTCGGGCCATAAAAGTAAATTGTGAAATCTGTTGTTGTCATGCGATGAGTGCGCATATACTCCGGGCAGAATCAATACGCACTGAAAAGGCGGATTCTATGTCTAAGGGCGGCACCCCCACAATTCCTAACGATTACACGTATTCCATTGGCGGCACTGGAACTACACTGTCTGTCGATTACGGGTTGGATAACATCCATGTGAAAGAGTTGCCCGCGGTTGAAGTGGGCGTGACCTCGTTTCCAGAGGTTACGGGCAACGCTAACATCGCGATTAAAGAGTTGCCTCCCATCGTCTCCACCGTGACGACACTGTCCACTGTGAGTACGACTTCAAGTGTGGCAATTACAGAAATCCCGCCCATCACGACGAATCTGAATATCGCCGTCACGGAGATACCGGAACAGCGCATTCACTACCCGGCTCACTATCAGCTTGGGTTCAGTCTTCTGGGCATGGAGATCTGGGGCCTCTCGCTCTGCGGCGAAGCGCAGGTCATCAACGAAAAGTACGTTCCGCGTAGAACCGAGATTTGCCGTTAGAGCAGGAGTTCCAATGGCCGAGTCAGTGATTCAGTACGCCAATGTTGACCCAAAGGGGGTTGTCTTTTACGGCCCTCCGAAGATGCTGCGTGGCACGTTACCGTTGGTCAATCCGACCGATCAGAAATTGAAGATGCAGTCGCTGGCTGTCACCACCGATACATTGCGTGGACCTGCATCTCTGCCGTTGCAAACCATCGCCGTAGGTGTACGGCTGATGCCTGGGGAACAGGCCGCTGTGCGCAGTACGATTCAATTGGATCCGCAGACTGCTCCGGGAACGTACTCTTTCAGCGTCGATGTTGCCGGAACATCCGTTCCAGTGACCGCGCATGTGACGGAAGTCGTCGACTTCCGCATTGAGCCAGCATCGGTGACACTGCTCGCGGGATCGGAAAACTCGTTCGAACGAACCTTCGTCATTGAGAATGCAGGCAATGTTCCACTGCCGCTCGGCGAACGGTGTGAAGCTCCATTGACCGATTCGATCGATCTGAAGACATCCATGTTGCACGGGCTTAGCAACGCGGGCGATGCGGAAGTGAAAGAAAAAGTGAATGCATGGCTGAAGGACTGGGGCGAGCGCATGCCCGGCATGCTTGTTGTCCTTCGCGACCCGATCGTACTGAGCCCCGGTAACAAAATGACTGCAACGGCGACCTTCCAGCTCCCAGATACTTTGCAGCCATTCCGCTGCTATACGGCGAACCTGCAGCTTTACAACGCATTTCTTACCGTGACGGTCTACACGACGCGCAACGTGAACACATCCAGTAAGAAGAAACGGGGGAATGAAGATGGCGTGTAGCGAATCCAGTGTCTCCAATCCAATGACTCAGGCCAGCCAGCAGGGCATGCAGTGGTTTACGGATTACACGAAAATGAACCTCCAGATGGCGCAAACTGCGACGCAGATGCTGACACCGGTGATGTCTGCCTGGATGAGTTGGTATCAGTCGCTGCTGCCGTCGCAGTTGAGCGATCTCACCAAGTCAACGAGTGACACGCTGATGTCCATGGCGAAATCAGCCATGTGCGACATTCCTTCCACGACTTGTCCCCCGAAGTGCGCTTGCGATATCGACTGGTCAGCCTACCCTGGCGAAATCCGTAAATCGACAGTGAAGATCAGGAACACCTCAAAAGACAGCATTGAATACACTTTTGTTGGTAAGCCCTTCTCACATTGCGGTAAGGCACTTGATCTGATTCCTGAGATCAACACCCAGTCCGTCACTGCTGCTCCAGGCGAGACGGTGAGTGTTGTGATCGGCGTTACGGTGGGCGAACAGTTCCAGAGCGGTGTTGCTTACGAGTCAGAAGTTCTGGTGCGCGGCAAGTATGAGCGCTGCATCAAGATCAAGTTGAGCGTAGCCTGCGGCTGCGACGATGCATGCAGCTTCGACCAGGGTGACATCCCATACCGCGTGCGCCCAGACAACTGGTACAAGCACTTCCAGTGCAGTGAACCGTGCTTTGAAGCGATCCAGCCGGGGCGCACTACAACTGGCGTCAATGGGACAGACGTTGCCGGAGTGAAGTCTTGACGAATAACTCTCAAACGCTTGCAGACGCTTTGAAAACTCTTGAAGGCCAGGTCGTTGAGTCGTACGTTGACGGTTGGAAGAGCTATTGGAAGCTTGTGACAGATGTCGCGCGCGATCCATCATCGTTTCAGACTGCACAAAAGGAATATCTGAACCATGTGGTTCAGACAGTGCCAGGGAATGTCTCGAAGACCCTTCAGGCTGGTGTGCGGGTGTATGGAGCTCTTATTCAATCCGGCGGCCAGTTGGCTGGCGAACTCTACACGCGCACCGCACAAGACTTGACCAAGGCCGCAACTGCAGCTGCGACAACCGCAGAGACGGTAGCTGCGCGCGTCGTGGAACCAGCACCGGTTGCGCCTTCGGAGTTTACCTTTGAGGGGTACGCGGAAGAAACACTCAGCAAGAGATTTCTTGTGTCGAACAGGTCTCCACATCCCGTCGACGTTGCTCTTGAGATCTCCAGCTTTACCCCGGATACTGAAGGTGCTTTGGTTCAAGTCAATGTGACACCGCAAACGTTTTCTCTTGCAGCCAATGAAGAGAACGTGGTGTCGTGCGCTGTGACGATCCCTCCCTCTCTTACGCCGATGAAGGACCACCGCGCTGTGCTTTCCGCTCCAGGCTTACCTTCTCTGAGCATTGGTTTGCATGTTCGCAGCATGGGTGAGCGGGACGTTGTGATTGAGGATGCGCCCACGGCTTGATCCGCCTTGCATTAGAAGAGGCAGAGAGCGAGAGATGTCGCAACAAACGATCCGACTCCAATCCCTGCGATAAGATCCGAAGGATAGTGCTGGCCGCTTGCGACGCGAGCCCAGCACAGCAACAACAATCCGAACACAAGCTCTGGGATAGCTCGATGATGTTGCCAGCAAAGCAACACACCGACCACGGATAAGGTCATGCAATGACCGCTAGGGAAAGAGTATTGATCCAGGCAGCGCCCACGATACGGAACGTTCTTGGCGAAGTGAAATGGCCGTTCGCGAGCAAGGCGTGGCTTGGTGGAACCGTACAACAGATGCGCTACGACAACCCCACTCAAAAGCGCGAATAACAGCTTCCACTCATGCAGAAAAATGACCCACAGCGCCAGCGGTGCATAAATCCAGCCATTGCACATCTGATTGGTGACATCTGCAAGTAGGCGAAACGGCCTGGGTTCTGATAGCCGTACCAGCTTCACGACCCACGGTATTTCCCTGTGATTCATGCGCAGGAATAACGCATCAATCCGAGCACGAGACGAGGATGTAAGCGGGGCTAGGGCGTTTGTGGAAGACATTGTCTTTCACCTGGCACTTGCAGAGATCAGAGGCGTGTTGCCGCGATGCTACACCCGTCTCAATTCGCGAAACAAGCATAAAGCGCAAGAAATCGAAAATTAGGTGTTTCCTGCGGATCGCAGCTTCAGTATGGAACACCAGGTTGAAACGATCTGCAAGCAGATGTGGACTACGGTCCACCACGAGCCACTCTCGATCCTTATCGCATTAGAAATGCGATAAGGATCAATGGAAGTCGTGGGATCGAATATCGACAGGGTCAGCCGAGAAGGCCTCCAGAGATTTCGCCTTGATATGGATCACACTGTCTTGATTCTGTAATTGTCCATATACCTTAAGGAATTTTGCGCGAGTGACAAGAACACGATAACGATCGTAAAGATCCGGATGGATGACAATATTCGCGATACCGGCCTCATCTTCCATAGACAGGAAGATAAAGCCCAGTGCAGTACCTGGACGTTGGCGAGCGATGATGGCTCCCGCGATGGCAACAAAAGTCCCATCCTCTACAGAGCGAAGCTCCGTGCTGTTCAGTAGTCCTTCATGACGAAGTTGTGCGCGCCAGTAGGCCATGGGATGTGCGCTCGTGGTGAGACCTGTGCCGGCGTAGTCGCTTACCAGACGATCTCCCGTAGTCATACGCTTTAGAGGCGATACATACTGCTCTTTCTGCACATCCACAGCACGCAGCAGAGGCCCCACAGCACGTGCAGCCTGTTCTACTTGCCAGATTGCATCGCGTCTATGCTCTACATCGCTGAATGAATTCAATGCCCCGATACGAGCCAGCTGGGTGAGATCGCCACGTGTAAGGCAAGGCACTCTGAGACTGAGGTCATTCACACTGCGAAAGTGACCGTGGGCCTTCCGCTCGTCTACGAGTGATGTTGCGGAACTTCTCTTCAAGCCTCGAACATAATTCAATCCCAGCTGCAATGAGAGCGAACCATCGTGTTCAGCTTGTACTGTGCACGCCACCTCGGATGTTTGCGCATCGATGTATCGCACCTTGAGTCCGTGTCGCTGCGCATCTTTGACGAGCACGGCCGCCGAATAAAATCCCATTGGCTGATTGTTGAGCATGGCACAAGTGAACGCAGCGAGATACTTTACCTTGAAATAGGCCGAAGCATACGCGATGAGTGCAAAGCTGGCGGCGTGCGATTCAGGAAATCCATACAGTGCAAAGGACTGAATGCTCTGCACGATCACATCCTGCGTGGCGGGGGCAATCTTGTTAGTCTGCATGCCCGCACGAAGCTTTACCATCAGCTCTTCCATACGCTTCCAGGAACGGCGCATGCCTACGGCCTTGCGCAATTCCTCAGCTTCAGCCCCGCTGAAGTTACCTACGACCATCGCAATCTTCAGCAGTTGCTCTTGAAAGAGAGGCACGCCTAAGGTGCGTTTAAGTACTGGCTCTAATTCATCGAGCGGATACGTCACTTTCTCTTTACCCTGCCTGCGGCGCATGTAAGGGTGCATCATCTTACCAACGATAGGTCCTGGACGGATGATGGCGACCTGCACAACGAGGTCGTAGAACTCTTTTGGATTATTGCGTGGCAGCGAAGCCATTTGTGCACGACTCTCCACCTGAAACATCCCTACGGTGTCTGCACGGCTAAGAGTTTCATACACTTCCTTGTCTTCCGGCATGTGGGCTAGATCCACTTCATCGCCGTAGTGCTGCGGAATCAAGGTAATGCAGTCTTTCATGACTGCCATCATGCCTAAACCAAGCAGATCGATTTTGATTAAGCCTAAATCTGCGCAGTCTTCTTTATCCCATTGCACGACGCTGCGGCCACGCATTGACGCCCGTTCGAGTGGAACGACTTTATTCAGTTGCCCCTGGCAGACGATCATGCCGCCAGAGTGCTGCCCCAGATGGCGAGGCAAATCCTGCAAGCGCTCACACAATTCGACATACTTTGCGATTCTCCAATGCGATGGATCAAAGCCTGCATGCCGAAAATTATCTTTTAGCGTTTCGTCCTTCTTGCGCCACTCCCAATGGCCGATAAGACCAGAGAGTCTGCCTAGAGTTTCTTCATCAAAGCCAAGCGCTTTGCCAACTTCCCTCGCCGCTGATTTTCCGCGATAACTGATCACATTCGCGGCCATGGCTGCACCCAATTCTCCATAGCGCGTATAGATGTACTGGATCGCCTGCTCGCGCTTATCACCGGAGGGTAGATCCAGGTCGATGTCAGGCCATTCATTGCGGTTTTCGTTTAGGAAGCGTTCGAAGAGGAGGTCCATACCGATAGGGTCGATGGCTGTGATTTGAAGCGCATAGCAAACAACAGAATTTGCTGCGCTTCCCCTCCCCTGCACGAGGATGTCGCTTGACCTGCAGTATTGGACGATGTCCCACACGATGAGAAAGTAGCCAGCAAAGCCGAGCTTTTCAATAAGTGTAAGTTCTCGCTCCGCCTGCGTTTGGGCACGCTTATATAACTCAGAATTGCGTTTGGCTCCGTAGCGAAGCGCCATACCTTCCGCGACGCGCTTGCGAAGGTAGATCTCCATTGGCTCGCCTGTATTGGTGGTGTAGCAGGGGAACTCATATCCCAGATCGTTCAGCTCAAATTTCAAGCGCTGCGAGATGAGCAATGTATTGTCCAGCGCTTCCGGCAGATCACGAAACAAATGATGCATTGTTCTTGCGTTACGAACAAAACGCTGTGAGTTGCATTGCAACAGGCGGCCTGCATCATCCAGTGAAACGTGATTCTGAATGGATGTGAATACATCCAGCACTTCACGATCATATGGAGTCGCGTAGCGAACTCCGTTGGTGGCCACAATGGGTAGTTTGAGAGACTCAGCGATACGCAGCGCGGCCTGGTTACGAGCCTCTTGCGCTCTGATGCCATGGCGCTGCAATTCTACGTAGACATTGTGTGGTCCGTAGACGTCTACTAACTGTTCTACGCACCGTCTGCCTTCTGATTCGCCACCACGTGTAAGGGCGGCAGCAAGTACACCTTCGTCTCCTCCGGTCATGCAGATGAGGCCAGCTCGGAACTCTTTCAAATCGTCTAAAAGCGCTACCCCTTCACATTTGGTGGTTTCACGCATTTTGAAGCGCGTGATCATTTGGCAGAGATTTTGATACCCAACACGGGATGTACAGAGCAGGGGCACCCTTGCAGGTCGAGCAGGATATTGATCCGGGAGGCCTAATGGAGGAACAAGCTTCATCCCGAAATCTGCGACTGAGATCTCCGCGCCAACATGAGCACGCACATCGTTTTCTTTTGCTGACGTATGAAAACGAGCGGAGCCGTAGAAGCCGTTGCGATCAAGCAACGCAATCGCAGCCATGTCTTCCTGAAATGCAGCTTTGATGAGGTCTTCCGGCTGGGAAGCTCCTTCAAGAAAGCTAAACGCGCTGGACGCATGCAGCTCCACATACTCACCAACGTCAGTCATAGAACGCATCCAGCATCCATTGCTTGTGAAGCAAATCGTGCAGTAGAACGCATACCAGAGCATGATCGCCGGCAATCGCTCGTACATCCCACTCTTCACGAGCCCATACTTGCTGCGACCACCATTCTCCACTGCAACGCCACGGACCGAATGCATCTGTGATGGTGTACCGTTGTCCTCGCCACGCGAACCAACTTGGCCTGCCCTCTTCATCAAGCCGTATGCGAAGGACAGCCGGTGGTCTTATACGCCGCAGCATGGTGGATAGAGCATTAGGATCTGCATTGGACTGTTTTGCACACGCGATGAAGCGATCCATAACGAAGCTATCGGCATGGTGCGTATCCGACAGACGCGGACTACCTACCGCTCCTTCACCCACCAGGGCCTCAATCTGAGCCAGAGTCAGATCCAACCGCGTTGGCTCTGGTAGTTGTGGGCTAAAGAGTCCCTCTTGTGCTGCGCCTCGCTTACCCGCCTGCGCATGAATGCACATCCCAACAACAGAAGCAGATGGAGCATGCGCCTGTAGATCAAGATGGAGCAGCTTCAATAGCGACGATCTATCAATAAGCGGAATTGCAGGCTTTACCGTGCGGCAATGCTCAATACCGCCTTCGAGTGTCAGTCGTATCGTGACAGATGCCAGCGCAAGTGCTCGTGCCGACGCACGAGCAATCAACTGATCAAGCAGAGGGCCGATGACAAAGAGAAGAGAGTCCAGACTCTCTTCGGCATAGTCAAACTCGATATTTTCTTTCAAGAGAAAAAGTGGCTCTTCCGGCACGAACGTATGCGGATGCTCTCCGCGTGCCATTAATTGAAGGCGGTATCCGGCTTGCCCCATACGCGCCACAAGATCATGCTGTGGCAGGCTGGCGAATTCACCCACAGTGTGCAGACCCCACATGTTTAACGCGTCAGCTTGTTCGATGGTCAGTGGAAGGGAGCTCAGCGGAAGCCGTGCAAGTGTGTCCCGCTCCTGACCAGCAGGAATCACATGTGGAACACGATGAGCATATGGAGCCGCGCAAACCGCAGTATGAATATTTTGACTAACTGCGATTCGGACGTGCAGTCCAAGAGATTTGATGGCCTCTGAGATACTCATTGCGGACTTTGTGGAATCTCCAAAGATCAACGTTGTACCTGTCATGTCCAACACAAACACGAAACTGTTTTGAGAGGGCCACACCTGTATACGGGGAGTGAAACTTCCTGCAGTTTCCAGGATTGCCGATGTTGCAGATTTCTCTTCTGCCGCTGAGCGACGCAGGATCGTGAGCTCCGTAAATGCTTCCAACTCTGTTGGAGTCATGCCTACGGCTATACCCATGCGACGCGCCTTGTGTGACATGCTTACGGCCATCTGCAAGGGTGGTTTACCGGCCAAGATTACTACCGGGTTTTCTGCAAGTTCAGGCCGTAGCCGTATACGTGCCTGTGCGGCTAACTCCGGCACATACGCGCAAACGTACTGCTGCACTAGACTGCCCACTCCATTACTCCTTTCCAGGGCCTGTGTAGATCACGTTGTAGCTGTTTGCGCATCGGCACGGCGTTTGGCTGCGTCGCAAAACGCTGCCGCTCCACACTGGCTTTCCGTAGGAGTTGCGTCATGACTCCTCCTTCAGCGGCGACATTCTCCAAATCCATTTGCACAACCAATTCCGCACTGGAACGGGCACAAGGATGCTTTGTGAGCACCAGTAAGGTTGTGCGGGAACGCTCACATGCAGCGCGATAGCGAAACCAGGTGGCCATAGGAATTCGCCACACCGCCTCTACAGGAACATCGCCCAGATCCAGCACGATGATTCCAAATCCTCCTGACTGTAGAAGAAGATCGGTAGCCCGCAATGCACGCTCAATGGCGGCATAGGAATGTTTCTCGCGACGGATGTGCTGCGACAGCTGTACAGCAGAAGGCATGCCTACGCGCGGTATAGCAATACGGCTTTGCTCTAGTTTGCGACGATGCGGCTTGGGTTCGTAACAACAAGGAGCTGCCAAGGCCCTTGCCTTCTGTTCTTCACGCTGCGCGTGGTGGTCCTGCAGACCTCCATGCGCCTGCATCACTTTGCGTGCCGCATCCGGAACGCTTTGCAATTGCCGATGAAATTTTTCTTTTTTGAGCAGTGTTTCGGAAGTACTTTGCAAGAGTCGCGGGGATTTACTGCGCTGCATAGGCGCACTGTAATCGCGCGATAGCTGCGCATCGCATCGCACCCAGAGCAAGTGAGATAGATCCACGCCGTTCAGCGATGCCCCTGCAGGATCGAGTGTGTCTGACACATCGATCCATGCGGCCACTCTTGCACCGCGAATGGCCGCCGCAACAAACGCGATAGCAGCCGTAGTACGTCCTGAGCCGTTGTTGCCTATAAATTCTGCGATCGCTCCAACAGGGAGACCACCTTCGAGGAATTCATCAATATCTGCGATTCCGCTGGATGCCTGCTCTCTTGTCAACTTAGGGCGAGGTGTCAGCGCGGAGGGAATTCTTCGCTCGAGGCTGGTCTCAATTTGAGAACGAATTTGGGTGACGCGAGCAGAGGCATTCATTCGCCTTATCTTCGCCTATGACATGTAGGGCGAGTCAACCATGTGTGCCCTAAAAGTTGTGCAAAATATGGTCCAACCAGCACACAAGAAACGACTTAAAATCGTGCGACTTGAGTTGGCCGATGTATGACCGCTTGCCCAGGACTAGGGTGGGCACACCGGTTCAATCTTGACCCGAACCGATTGGTTCACGGTGTGCGCCACTCGCCGCTTCTTGTTTTCACACCGAGCCATGCTAGTAGAGAAAGACTGCAAGAGGCTAAGGATGCGTACGCACACTTATGCTGTTCCTTCCCTGCTGTTCAAATAACCTTTTCACCGCGGCCGATGGTCAGTTATGAGCTTATGAAAACTGCCCTTTACTGGTGGGCATTTCCTTAGGAGAGATACCGTTCACTGGAGCTGAGCGGCCTCCTGGCGGTAGAGGTACCGGTCCATGCAATAGAGGATCGTTTGTGGCACGCATCCACTCATCCATCTGCTTCCGCATATGTTGCAGTGTTTCTGTATGGGCTGGGTCGCGGGCTAGATCGTTACGTTCTGCTGGATCGAACACCAGATCGTACAGCTCCTCTGAGTGCAATAGCTGTTGCTTTTGCCAGCCTTCGCGCAACCAGTAGGATTTTGCAGCGCCGTCGTCACAGTTCGGTAGAACATAGGTGGTTCGTCCGTCGTAGCGACGTTGATACTTGTAGCGCGCTGTGCGGACACATCGTTTCGGCTCGTATGCAGCGTGATACGTGACTTCGGCAAAGATCGCGTCGTTGACTTCTTCCTTCTCTCCGCGCACGACAGGAAGAAACGATTTTCCGGCCAGCCATGCCGGTTTGCTCATGCCCAAGTAGTCACAGATGGTTGGGAATACATCGATGTGCGATAGCAAGGCATCGCAAACGCCTGCTTTGGAAAATTCTCCTGGCCCGCTCATCATGAATGACACGCCAATTCCTGCGTCACCGAGGTTTGCTTTCATCGTCGGAAATGCAATGCCATGGTCCGTGGTGCTGATGATGAGAGTGTTTTCACGCAGACCATTGGCTTCCAGCGCGTCAAGGATGCGGCCCACAGCCTTGTCCATATCTCGAGCGCTCTGATGAAAACCAGCCATGTCGATGCGGGTGGATGGATTATCCGGCAGAGGAGAAGGTGGAAGGATGTAGTCCGCGTTGTCAGTCGGCGCTGGGTAATCACGGTGTGTCTCAAAGAAGCCGCAGTCCAAAAAGAACGGCTGTTTGGGAGCTTTATTCAGAAACTCAACCGTGTGGTCGGCAACATCCGCAGCGAGGCGATGTGTTCCTGGCAATATCTCGTCAAAGCCAATCACCTTAGGATCGACAGCGATATGTTGCAGGCCCGCAAGAACGGTGTAGTACCCCTTCTGTTCGCGAAGGGTATGCAGGATGTGTTGTTTATAGTCATGCAACTTCCATCCCAGATGAGCAAGGCCGTTCATGCCCGCGGCGTGCGGACTCTGGCCAGTCAACAAGGCTGAGCGACTCGCTGAGCATGAAGGTGCTGCGCAGTGCATCTTCCGAAACAGAATGCCTCGACTGGCAATTCGCATCAGGTTCGGTGTAGGAACATTGTGTCCATAGGGCCGCAGATAACGGCCTGAATCATGCGAATGCAAATACACAATATTGGGCAGGGATGCCGCTTGCCCCAGCGCAGCCACAGGACGAATCGCTGTGGCTGCAGATGCAGTTGCGGCTGCTTTCAGGAAGTTGCGACGGGTGCTGGGTTGATTGAACATCTCATCCTCACTTGGTTTCTTCCCTGCTTGATTAGAACGATAGTTTTACTGCGAGTTGGAGAATGCGTGCTGCTTGCGTGCTTGAAATAATGCCTGCGGTTGGCGATCCGATGGTTGCGGCGGGGTTGTTAAAGTTAGGCCGATTCAAGGTGTTGAATGCTTCTCCACGTAGATCAAGGTCATATCGGTCACCAAACAGCACATGGCGTTCGATTGTCATGTCCACGTTGAAATAACCAGGGCCCGTAAGGATGCCCGTACCAGAGTTGCCGAAGGTGTATTGCGCTGGCGCAGCGAAGGCAGTGGTGTCAAACCAGCGGTTGATTGTGCGACCAGAAGACAACGTGCCATTGCCAATGCGGTTCGGTCTTTGCGTTCCACCGCCGGATGAGTTTGAAACGTTACTGCTGTAGAAGACAGTAAACGGCGATCCCGAGTGCAGTGTCCATACGCTGCTAACGCTCCAGGGTCCGACAATATGTGAGATCAAGCCATGATTGAGATAGCGACGCTTTGGTCCGAACGGCAGTTCATACACTTCATTCACAACCAGGTTGTGTCGCAGGTCATCAGCAGAGCGACCGTAATTGCAACGCAAGCAACTGTTGTCCTGAATATCGTTATTACCTCCGCCGTTGGGATTGCCGAAGTCTGACAGGTATTTGGAATAGGTATACGAGACACCGAAATTCAAACCGCCTGATGTGCGCTTTTCAGCGTGTACTTGAAGACTGTTATAGTTGCCGTCCGCAACGCCTCCACGATATGCCACATTCACCAGGTTCGGGTTGATGGTGTAGTACGGGCGACGCGGCCCCTGGTCACCTGCACCAGGCCTCGATTGGTTCAGGTTAAGGCTATTCACTAATAGATGATGGCTAATCGTGCCAACGTAACTCACGTCCAGAATGACGTCCTTACGCAATTCGCGTTGCACACCAAGACTGAACTGGGTAACGCTGGTCTGCCGTGTATTGGGATCCCATACTGTCGGGCTGCCCGTGGAGATGGCGGCGATGTTATTGGGATCGGGTGCAACAGGAGTTGGAAGGCCATTCCTTAACAGCGCTGTCGGCGCTGAATTCACAGAGGTAGTGATGGCCTGCGCAAAGTAGTACGGCAGGTTCTTATACAACTGCGCACCACCTACAAGCGTGTCCACGTACGAAATGCCGAACCCTGCTCTCAGAACGGTCTTACGCGATTCGTCCAGTGTGTATGCCAGACCGAGGCGAGGCGAGATGGTCTTCAAATCAAAGTTGCGAAGACGACGTCCGTTTCCATTCAAGCCTGCTACCTTGAGCAGTCCAGTCTTCACATCAAGATTCGCCCAGTGGTCATGCACCTCATAAGGAGGCGCACTTATCTCCCAACGAACACCATAATCAAGCGTCAGACGATCTGTGGCACGCCATGTGTCTTGCGCATACGGCGCAAGCTGAAAGGTTCGCATGCCAAAGCTACCGGTAAGGATGTTGCGACTTGCACTATCAGTAGCTCCCAACGCGAGATCGGCCAATGCGTAGTACTGCAACTGCGTGGCCGACACCGTAGCTGCGTTGTTTGCGCGCGTGTACTGACCGTTGAAGTCAAACGTGCCACGTACTGGAAAGGCAGAGAAACCGTTGAAGCGGTGACGAAGAAACAGTAGCCCCGCCTTGATTGTGTGGTTGCCTACAGTGTGCGTCAGGTTGCCATCGTATTGGAAGGTAGTGATGTGGCTGATCTCAGGATAGGTTGAACTGTCGCCCAACGTAGCAAAGCCGCTGATGGTGAATGCAGGCAGGCCGCCGGATTGCGCGTTGTAATTGATGCCGGGAATGCCGAGGTTTGTTGCTGCAGGAACATTGAGGTTTACCGGCGCAACGTTGGCATTCCACCGCACCACTGCCGCGTGCAGGTCAAGCAATGTGTTTGCAGAGAAGACGTGGGAGTAACCGAGCGTTCCTGCCTGCGCGAACGCATCTGTCTGGTATCCATTGCTACCTGTTGAGATATATTGGCCTACCTGAATATTTGCTGCAGGGTTGGGATACATCGTGCCGGGCACGGTCTGCGATGCGCGGTCATACGCGTACTTGAAGAAGAGCCGATCTGAACTGAACAAGTTCTGATCGATACGAACATCGAACTGGTTATCTCGCAACAACAAGCTTGGCGTGATGGTGTAGTTATTGGTTGCGTTGCCGTTGGTAGGCAATGGAATGAGACTGGCCAGTTTGACAGCTGAAGGATCGAGATCAGCAGAGAGATTGTTGCCCACGTAAGGTGTACGTGTGGTTACTCCGCCCACCGTGGTTGTGGTGTAGGGGTTATAAATCGTGGCGGGAGCGCCACTGAAATTTCCCGTCTTCACCATGTTCACCATGGCCTGCGTTGGAATGGTTGTGGTTTGCGTTACGGGCGTGTGCTGGCGGATGCCCTGGTAGTCCGCGAAGAAGAACGTGTGATCGCGAAAGATCGGTCCGCCCAGATTGCCACCGAAAACATTGCGGTTGTACTTGGGTCGTGCAAGACCAGCCTGCTTTGCAAAGTATGTGTTCGCATTCAGCAGATCGTTGCGCAGAAACTCCCACGCAGCACCGTGAAATTGATTCGCGCCACTTTTCGTACTAACCAATGTAACCGCGCCTGCGGACTCGCCAAACTCTGCCGTATAGCTGCTGGTCAACACGCGATACTCCTGAATGGAGTCGACGATCGGCACGATCACAAGAGTGTTGAGCCACTGGTTGCGGTTATAGATTCCGTCAATCAGGTATGAGTTGGTAGCAGCGGTTGTACCGTTCACGCTGAAGTTTGCGCCACCACGGATGGAGTACGCACTACCACCCTCACCAAGATTGCTTGCAGTGCCCTGGTGCGCTCCCGGAGTCAGCAACACAAGGTCCGTGAAGTTGCGAGTGGCAAGTGGCAGGTTCACAACCTGCTTGCTATCGACAAGCGATGAGACCGTGCCACTTTGTGATTGCAGCAGCGAGGCCTGCGCCGTTACTTCAACCGTTTCCGCTGCACTGCCCACAGTTAGATCCAGATCCAATGTGAGCGAACTTGCCGTAGTGAGCGTAATGCCGGAGCGGTCCAGCTTCTGAAACCCTTGTGCTTCTACCGTTACGGTATAGGCACCAATCGGCAACGATGATCCGACGTAGTCACCGCTGGCATTCGAGTGCAAGGTTCGTGAGAACTGCGTTGAAGTGTTCGTCAACGTAACCGTTGCATTGGGGACAACGGCCCCTGACTTATCTCGAACAGTGCCGAGGATGTTGCCTGTCTGCTGTGCGTATGCCGCAGCACTTACGAGCAAGAGAGAAGGAACTACAAACAGCTTTTTCATGGATGGCCTCAAAAGTGAATCGTCGTTGCTTAAACGCGTACGTGCTGTGGTGATGGCAGTTTTTGCCATGTGCGGATCTGTGCCTTCATGGCCGCACATCGTGCTGCGTTCTCAGGGAGTGCCGCAACGTTATGCAACTCCTGCGGATCGGTCTTGAGGTTGTAAAGTTCGGGGATGTCATTCTCCCAAAGCGTGTACTTCCAGTCGCCTTCGCGAATCATGGTCTTCGGCTGCTTCCCGCCAAGAGCGTATTCGGCATACACAGGGCCAAATGCGTGGGCCTTTCCATCCAATAGCGGACGCATACTGCGCCCATCATTTGGCTGCAACAGTGGCACGCCTGCAAGATCAGTAAACGTGCTGCACAGGTTCACCTGGCTTATTGGCTCTGCCACCGTATTTGCCTTCTGCCCGGGGACACGCAAAAGCAGCGGGATGCCGCAGGAGCCTTCATAGAACTCAAACTTCGCCCAGAGCCCCAACTCACCCAGCATGTCGCCGTGGTCAGATGTGTAGCAGACGATGGTGTCGTTCTCCAGATTCAGGCTTCGCAGCGTGGCCATCACCTGCCCCAGTGCGTCATCCATTTGGGCAAGATTTGCGTAGTAGAAAGCCAACCGCTTCTTCGCCTCCACGGGGTCGTGCAACTCCGGCGTGGGAGCATCGAAGCCGATTGTCTTTTGTACTTCCTGGGGCAACGTTGCGAGGTTTGCCTTCCCCCAACTCGGAGGTAACTCCATGTCCTGCCAATGGAACATATCCGCAAAACGCTTAGCAGGCATAAACGGATCGTGTGGCTTGAGGAATGAGGACACCAGGAAGAATGGTTGGTCCGCATTGCCAAACCGCTTCAGGAAGCGGTTGGACTCCCGGGCCACAAACGACTCAAAGTGGTCCTCCTCGGGCATCAACGAAATTTCACCAACAGCAACCGATCCCTTCCGCGAGTCAAGCGTGCGATGCCCTTTCCAGGGGTCACCGTCTTCGCGCCACAGGTCGTCGATCTCCGGCAGCCCTGAGCCTGAGTTTGGCCGTCCAAGCTCGTCCGCATACAACTGCGTCTTTGGTCCCAAATGCTGGAACCAATCGTTGAAGCCCAGATGGTAGTCAAAGCCATGGGTTTGCGCGTCCACCCAATGCATTTTCCCGACAAGCCCGGTCATGTAACCAGCCGCGGCAAAATGGTGCGCTATGGTCTTGTGTTCAGGCGCATACGGGGTCATATTGTTCTGCGCTTCGTTGTGATGGCTGTAGAGCCCGGTCATCAGAGACGCTCGCGATGGCGTGCAGACAGGGTTGGTGCAGTAGGCCTGGGTAAAGCGGCTACCCGTCGCAGCAAGAACATCCAGGTTGGGGGTATGCGCTACGCGATCGCCGCTACAACCCATAACCCGGCGGTTGTGCTGATCGGACATCAACAACAACACATTGGGCCGTCGCTTCTTGAGAGGAGACGCGCCCGATCCACGAGTGACAGCCGCTACAGCGGCAAGCGATCCGGCATGGGTCAGGAATTTTCTTCGGTTCAATGCAATATCTCCACTGGTCTTACGAACCCCCGAAGCATTCGCCCTCTGTGTCCACGCTGCAAAGGTGAAAACACGGTGTATTCGCACTAAATCGCGAAAATAGAGCTATTTATCGAGGTTATGAAGGGGTGCTTTACACCGTGTAAAGTACGGATTGCGTTTGGCATCTGCGGCAACGTACGATGTTCGACCAACGGATCAATCGCACATTACGGCGATTCTCGTCACCACGACACACTTTTTCAGGAGAGGGGTTTAGCGCAGGCAACAACAGGTGGCCGCAAAGGGATGGGCCAAACAACTGTCGTAGATGGGCAGCAAAGTGCTCATGTGCTTTGCAGCATAGCAAACAAACTTATCTGGCTTCAAACACATGGCTGAAGAAAAACGCGTTGTAGAGTCCGCCGCAAGCATTCTCCCCACCCAACGCCCCCGGCTTGCGGAGGCGAATCACCTTCGCAATGAGTCGCACATAGACTCGCCAGAGTGGCAGGCTGTCCTCCGCATCATCAACAGTCACGGATTCGCCAAATCAGCGTTGCTTTCAAATTTTCTTCGTTATGTGTGCGAGAAGAAACTGCAGGGGCGAATCACCGAAATTACAGAACAGCAGATCGGCACCCATGCCTTTGGGCGTCCTGCAGCGTACAACCCTGGCGACGACAACATTGTGCGCAACTATGCACGCATTCTTCGTTTGCGACTGGATGACTTTTACGCCGAAGAAGGTCGCGATGAAGCCCTGCGCATTGTCATTCCTCGTGGTAGCTACATACCCCATTTCGAACCGCAGACTCTTCCTGTTCAGAACAGCCGGCTCCCGACCGTAGCCCTGTCGGAGATTCCGCCGGCTTTGCCGAACATAACGGCACACATTTCCGAAGATCAACCAACCGGCCGAGCCCCGTTGTGGCGAGACAGGAAAGCCTGGGCCGTAGTCGCTGTTGCCGTGCTTCTACTGATTGCAGCTGGATATGCTGGCAGGCGGGCATGGGTCGCGTTCCACCCGGATGCCTACACAGAGTTTTGGAATGAGGTGCTCACGCCGGGCCGCTCCAATATGGTCGTATTGGCCGACAGTGGCTTAGGAGTACTGCAAGACATCACCGGGGCTCGGATCGGACTCCATGAATATGCCTTCGGGGATACATCCGCTATAGCCACTGCATTCGCGAAGCGTTTCCCCGACGTGCCCTTTGGGATTGATCGCTTCAAAAACTTAACCAGTACAGCCGATATCCATAGTCTGCTTGATATCGCTGAGCAGCCCCAGTTTGCTTCAACCCGACCGCGTGTGCGCTCTGCACAGGATGTGCATATGGACGATCTCTCCGATGCGAATGCCATCATCGTCGGTGGCCCGCGGGCAAATCCCTGGGGCGATCTTTATGAACCAACCTCTGATTTTCGTCTCGAAATCCCTGGCGAGTTTCATGGTTCCCAATTAGACGCACGTGTCGTCATCAACAAGACTCCTAAGACCGGAGAAGCCAGTAAATATTCCAGCGGATTCCATGCGGAGGGAGGCTATGTAAACCACAGCATCCTGTCATTCCTCCCTAGTCTGGACGGCCATGGTCATGTCCTAATCTTTCGCGGAGGCAACATGGGCGCGACACAGGCGACCGCTGACTTCGCTACAGACCGGCTTTCCATGGAACCGATTCTCAAACAGGCACGCAATCGCGATGGCTCACTGCGCCCTTTTGAAGTGCTGTTCGAGACTCGCGTCATTGGAGCCAGCTCCCCAAAGGCAGAAGTTTTGCTGGTTCACTACAGATGATCTAAAGGCAAGTTGGCAGATTAGTGCAGCACAACGTGAGGCATGGAACGCTTTGAACTGTCGTTCCTGGGACTTGAGTCGCGTGAGTGGACGAATGCGGCACAACTATGAGGCGGCCTCCATTTGCTCCGTTCTCTCTTTGCTTCTGGCGTCCCGCTCGCGTGTCTCACGCATATCACTATCGAGGAAGTAATTGAGGAAGGTTCTAATTACGGCGATCGCACCAAGCTTGCCAATCTCTTCCCAGCTAGGCGCGATAGAAGTCTCAAGAATGTCCGCTGCAAGCTGAATCGAAAGGCCGGCGATTAGCCATCGTGAAAACTGTAGCCAGACCTCGCGCTTTTGATGATTAGACGAAGACGAAGTAAGCATCACGCGTAGTCCGTTGATCAAGACTTGTATTATTCCGATCAATAGAAATAGCGTTGCGACACTATTAATAAATAAGATCGCAAATTTGGTGATGCCTGCCACGGTCTCTTCCATGCTTTGTGCCTCATAGATCTGCGCTTTATATGTCCCATCCGTTGCGGACGCCTCACTCGTTATGCATCCTCTTTCGCCATTGAATGTATGGAATAGCAACAATCATTCCGACGATGAGATGGAATAGCACCACCAGCAAGACCGGACCTTTGCGATCGGGGAAGTTTAGCGACGCTATCGCAACCGCCAATCCGGGATGCCGACTGCTCGTCGCAAGGGCCAATACACTACGGTCGTTAGGGTCCGGTCCGCCCAACAAATGCCCCACCCCGAGACCAACTAAGGCAAAGAGAAAAACTGTTATCAGTACGCCATTGCCTATCATTTTCCACATAGGTCCCAGGCTGGTGAACAGGATTGGCAGAACTGCGATTACCAATAAGATCATCGCGATACGAGATACGGTGCTGGCAGATCGATCAGCGAGATCCGGCGCAAGACGATGAAGAAGAATGCCAAGAACGAGCGGAAGCAAAATCTTAATGAATACCACAGAGATGATTTTGCTGAACGCCAGGTTTGCCTCGAAACCGAAAACCAGGGCAAGTACTTTGATCCACCCAGGGATCAGAACAATCGAACACAATGCGGCTGCCACCAGAAGCGAAATCGCATAGGGATTGGTGCCTCCGACTTTAACTTCTTTCTTAGGGAAAAATGGAGGAACCGGCGAGATTGCGATAGCGACAATCGCAGTTGCAACAACGACATTGAGATGAAACAGTTTGTCCGCTGCGACGGCTAGCAAGACCATGATGACGTTTAAAGAAACGATCGATTTGACTAAGAGGACAGGCTTTCGGAATAGCCAGATTGCATCTTCAAAACTTGAATCCAGGCCGAGGGCCAATACTGTCAGAAAGATGCTAACCGCGATTGCTATTGGAATTAGCTCGGCAATCTTCATTTGTTCCAACTCCTGGGAAGTGTGCTTCTGTCGTGGCCCAATGCATGTGAATTTGCCTCAGCTGAATGGGCCGATGTGGAACGTCATGCTTATGATCGCCGTGCTTCCTAAGATCAGTAGAAGTGTCGCGATAATCAGAGTGAACGATACTGGGAACCCACTCTCTCCATGAATAAGCTCTGCTGAAGTAAGGCTGTCTCGTTCTTTGCGAAGCTGCAGCATAAATTGAGAGTGGTACACGATACCCACGATCAGCATTCCGACGCCGAGAAACACGAGGCTGAGGCCGAAATTACGTGGTGCTTTGTCATGTGAGAAGACCAGGTCATTCTTTAACTTTCCAAAAAACTGATAGATCGTGAAACCAAAACCAATCAGAGACAGTGAGGTACGCACGACAGACATCAACGTGCGATCGGCACTCATTCGTGTTCGTTGAAACGAAAGCCCCGTTCGTCGCGCTGCCAATTCCGTGTTGATCTTGGAATGGTCGTCGTGAGATGTGATCTGGTCTGCCATCGCGGTTTCGGTCTCCTGTCTCTGAAGTTTGGAACGGCATCGATAGCCACGGCCATATCGCTTCCAACGGGTGACGCATATACGCGACACACTTCAATACACGCGCTTATCCAATAGGCGTTTCAAGATGGCTTACTAGGTGGGATCTAAGCCGCAGATTCTTGAGGGCCCCGTTCGGTTCGTATTGTCTTCTGGCATCCGTAACCATTGAGGCAGCTTCGCTTCTGTTGCTGCTGCTCGACATTCTCGGCGGGTTTCCACATCGACGAATTTCGTTGCAAGCTTCTTCGCTACCCAAATTACAAACACATCATCTACTTGTCCCAGTATCGGGATGAACGAGGGGAACACTTGAATTGGCGAGCAAAGGTACATTACAGGGACGGATAGCAATGCCTTTGCTGGCCAGGGAGTGTTGGGATGGCGCATCAGTCGATACACAAAAATCACGTCGTGAAGCAGACCTAAGGTCATCCCCAATGACTTGTTGGCTACGGCAGCCAGCTTAAGGCGCATTGAACTACTGTCGCGATTGAGAATCTGCTCAAGGTCTGAGGAGTTGTATCTTACCGAGTCCGATGTCGGGACACATCGTTCCTCAATCACATAATCCATGGCCAGTTCCGAAACGTACGGAAGAGGCAGAGGGCTGACGGCTTCATCTGGCACTGAAAAGATTGAGTTCAACGAAATCCCTCACGAGGGTAATTAGTTGCGTGTACTCGCTAGATTGCCTCGACTAAGGTGTGCGGCCATTTGGTCGGCGAATTTAAAGCGTGTTGATTCCAGATAGGTCGATTGTCAGAAGACACATTCTTCCCGGGTGCAACGAACACACCCGGGAAGAATGACCAATGAGTTACCAGTTGACCGCAGGCATGCTAACGCCACTCTTGCCCAGTTGCTCTCGAACATGAGCAACTTTCTCGTATTGCGTGATCGTAATTGGGCCCGTGTACACTTCGCTCTGTATCTTGCGCGGCGGATACTTCACGTAGGTTTGCATCAACTTCTCGATGGCTTCGTTGATGGCAACAAGCGTCCAGGTACGCTCCGTGTAGTTATTCATAAAGATGTCGTAACGTTCCTGGGGGTCCTGCCACAGATCGAAGATCTGCGGCACGGTTGCAACGTAACTCTCGGCTCCCTTCCAGCCAAGGTTGCTGTCCACAGCGAGTCCACCGGTGGGCATTCCGTTATCGCCCCTCAGGTTAAACACTGCTTTGTAGTTGGCAACGCGTGCGGCTCCGGGACTCAGCTCATTCTCGGTGAAGTAGAACCATGCGATGCGGTCCGACTTGCCTTTACCGAAAAGAACCGGCGACATGTCATGGCTGTCGAAGATGATGGGTTTGCCTTCGCGATCATTCTCGGGGAGTTTCACGCCAGCGAGAGAAGCACATGTAGCCATGAAGTCGAGGCTGCCCAGGATGTCATGATTTTTGCTTCCAGCCTTGATTCCGGGTCCAGTGATGATTGCGGGAACACGAGCTCCGCCTTCGCGAACAGTGCCCTTAGTTCCACGGAACGGTGTGTAACCTGCATCCGGATAGACGTCCTGCCACGCACCATTGTCGGTCGTCCAGAAGATGTAAGTGTTGTCCTGGATTCCGAGGGCGCGTACCTTGTCCATGATGCGTCCGATGCGTGAATCCAGTTCCACGATTGAGTCAGCGAACTTGCTCTTGGATGCTGACTTTCCGATGTAGTCAGGATGTGGCAGGTTCGGCTGATGCACCTTCATGAAATTAACGCTCATGTAGAACGGTGTGTCGCCCTTGCCGTTGGCATCAAGATATTCAAGGGCTGCCTTTTCGACATAGCCATCGAAGAACGGAATTCCAACAACTCCTTTTTCAGGAGTGTCGACATATTGCCCGTTGACCTTGAAGTCTTCCTTCGCCTTCTCACCTGCTTTGCCTGACAGAGCGCCCTTGGTGACCTTTGCGAACATATCGCGCAACTTCTCAGGCATGTCCGGGAACCAGGTGGGGTCTGCGTAGGTATATGCGTTCAGGTGATACAGACCGCAATACCGCATCTCGTCAAAGCCCTGCGCGTTCGGTAAGGCGTAGTCGTCTTCACCGAGATGCCACTTGCCGGTAAAGAAGGTCTTATAACCGGCAGTCTTTAGAACAGATGCGACCGTCCATTCTGCGGCAGGCAGTCCTCCACCTTGCCCCTGAAACGCGACGGTTGTCATACCGCTGCGGTTTGGGATACGTCCGGTATTGATGGCTGCTCGGCCAGGTGTGCAGCTGGGTTGGCCATAGAAGGAATAGAAGGTCATGCCTTCGTCTGCAAGGCGATCGAAGTTGGGCGTAGCCATTCCCCTTCCTTCGCCGCCACAGTACGCGCCCAGGTCTCCCCACCCGGTATCATCCGTGATCAGAAAAATAATGTTGGGTTTCTTCTTCGAGTTAGGCATTGATTTCTCTCCTGTGATGATCGAGTCACTTGGGCACGACACCCTATGTCCCCACGGAACGAGGATTGTTCGTGAACGCATCTAACACACATCGCTGGGCCCTATTCGGGGCAGCTGTGATCGGAGATTAGTTTGGATTTCCAGCCGGGTGGAACTGTCAAAAGCAGACAGCGTGGCCTGTCAGAAACGACAGAACGACCTGTCAGAAAACACAGATTGAGGTTTGTGCCGATCTTCTGCGCAATGGGATCATGAGCTTAAAGTCTCTATCCACGGAGGCATAAAAGCTTGAGATTGCATCCACATCCTAGACAGCCATTGTGGCTAGTACAGAGGTTGCAGGCGATGATGCGCCGCTTGCCGGAGTATTACCAGATGAAACGAAATGACATTTCGCCATTGAGGTTGTTCTTGTAAGTTTGGGCGGCTATGGCACAACAATCTCACGTAATTACTAGCAATTTCTCGCATCGTGACATGAAGAAAAAGCCAAGCCCTTAAGCCCAAAATGAAACGCCAGGCACCGGCATATTTACCTTACGCATGCGCGTTGACACCACTTCGCATTGAGAACTAAAAGGCTCGTGGACTTTACCTATCCCCCACGTGAAAGCCTCCTGACCATGTGCCAGAAGGCTTAGGAGATTCTATGTTTTCAAAACGAGGTTGGTTGTCGCTCAGTATTTGCTGGATCTTCCTGCTGCTTATAAGCGCGTCGATAAGCAATGCACAAATAAGTTATACGACGACATGGGTTGGAAACACGTATTCGACAACTCCTACTTACGTTGGGAACGCGATGCGTTCCATGTGGGTTGCGCCAGAGGGCGTGATCTATACCGCGTCCATGTGGGATGAAAGCCAAGGCAGCATCAACGTCTATCAAAATGGGCAGAAGACAAACACCATTGGCGCGCACGGAGAAGCGCAAGGCGGTGCCATTAGCGGCGATGCCACACATCTTTTCTCCGCATTGCAGTTCAATACAAGTCTGGGCGGCAGCGGTTATATCGGGCGCTACAACCGCAGCACTGGCGCGCGCGATCTGACGTGGTCCGCGAGTACCGACTTAACGGAACGGCGTGCAGATGTCATTACTGGAATCGCAGACACAGGCACGCTTGTTTACGTCAGCGATCATCCTGACAACCTTGTACGTTGCTACACAACCGCAGGCGTATGGCAATCAGACTGGAGCCTTACAGACCCTGGAGCGATCGCGATCGATGGATCGGGCAACATATGGGTCGCACAGATGAACGAGGGCACTGTTCAGGAATTTTCAGCGTCGGGAACTGCGCTGAGCACAATCAACGTGGGGTCCAGTGCACGTCCCTCAGCTTTGTATTATGACGCGGCCAACAACCAATTGATGGTTGGCGATCAGGGCCCCAACATGAACATTCAGATTTATGGAAACCTCTCGACCACACCGGCTCTTGTGGGATCTTTCGGTGTGCAAGGTGGGTACCTGGATTCCACGACAGGAAACAAAGGTCAGACTGGAAGCAAGCGTTTCACGCGCATCGTTGGCATTGGAAAGGACAACACTGGCAATCTATACGTGCTCAATAACCCCTGGGGTGGAACCTGGGATCTGGGAAGAAACGGTAAGACAGATATTCATGCCTACAACAGCTCCGGTGTGCTGCAGTACACCCTGCAAGGTTTGAACTTTGAAGGCAACGGTGCCTTCGATCCCGGTACAGATGGCGCTTACCTATACAGCGGCCAGGATGTTTTCTCCGGCACAGGAGCAGCTGGCTACGCAGGCAACAGCGTTGATACGATCGACTATCCAACAGATCCGCGCGTCGACATCACCAATAACAGCCGTGGCTTCGATTTTGGCCTTATGACCAGTGTCGACGGTCATCGCATCCTTGCAGCGGCCGGGCAAAACCCGGACATCTTCCTGTTCTCATATTTCCCCACGAACCAATACGCGTCGGTACCTTTTGGGACTTTGCCAGGCCAGACCAGCCCGGTGGGTTATACAAACTATTTCAATACGACTGCTCGCGTCCGGAATGGGTTCTGCCTTGATACGAACGGAGACATATGGGTTGGATTGGATAAGACGAATGCGATCACACATTATCCGCTGACGGGTTTCGACTCAAATGGCGTGCCAATTTATGGAACACCGACAACGACACCGATTCCATCAACTATCGCCCCGCTGGGCGGCATTGAGTACATCCCGTCCACAGACACGATGGTACTGATGAGTGCGAACTCTACTGACTGGACATCGCTTGGGAGCCGCGTTGAGGTGTACCACGGCTGGTTGGCAGGTAACACCACCACGCCTAATCCGGTCATCAACCTGAAGACTGGCCAAAACCCCAAGGGCCGGGCGGCGGCCGGAAACTATCTCTTCATTTCGTACGTCCACACTGTGCCTGACATTGATGCCTATAACCTGACGACGGGCGCCAACGATCTCACGATGACCAGCGCAGATCCGAATGTGGCAGTAGGCAATGATGTTGACTCGATGTATGGCATTCGAGCCTACAAAACAAACAATGGCCAATACCTGGTCAGCAAGGATAATTACAACAACAACTCCATTGTGATTCACAGAATGACTGTGGTGCCGACGCCGGACTTCAGTATTGCAGCGACGCCGAATTCGCAGACTGTGGCTCAGGGTGGCAGCACAACCTATACAACGACTGTTAGCGATCTGAGCGGGTTCAACGATACGGTCAATCTGAGCGTAAGCGGTTTGCCCACTGGAGCTACGGCGAGCTTTAATCCTGCGTCGATCAACACCTCAGGAAGCTCGACGCTGGCAATAACGACCGCATCAACTACGCCCGCGGGAACATACACACTCACTATCACAGGAGCTACCAGTACTCTGTCTCACACAACCACCGTGATGCTGGTTGTTTCAGGGCCCCCCGACTTCAGTGTTTCGGCAAGCCCAAGTTCGCAGACAGTAACCCCGGGAAATAGCGCCACGTACACTGCGTCGGTTGGGGCTATTAGTGGCTACTCTGGAACAGTCAATCTGACTGTAAGTGGATTGCCTACCGGAGCAATGGCCAGCTTCAGTCCGTCGTCAGTTTCCAGCTCCGGAAATTCGGCACTTACGGTCTCAACTGCAACGACCACTCCGACAGGATCGTACACACTGACCATCACCGGCACGAGTGGCAGCCTGTCGCATTCGGCCACGGTGACGCTGGTAGTACCGACGCCGGACTACAGCATTGCAGCAACGCCAGCTTCACAGACGGTGGCGCAAGGAAATAGCGCCAGCTACACAACAACGATTGGTGCAGTGAACGGCTTCACCGGTGCTGTCAATCTGACCGTAAGCGGATTACCGACTGGAGCGACGTCAAACTTTAACCCTGCGTCCATCACGACTTCAGGAAGTTCGACGCTCACAATCGCCACAGCCAGCACAACACCAATTGGAACCTACACACTGACAATCACTGGTGCGAGTGGCAGCCTGTCGCATTCAGCTACTGTGACTTTGATCGTCAACGCAACCACAGGTGGTCTGCCAACGGGTTGGGCGGATCAGGACGTAGGCAGTGTGAGCCTTGCGGGAAGCGCCAGCTATAGCAACGGCACATTCACAGTGAACGGCTCCGGGACCAGCATCAGCGGCACTTCAGACCAGTTCAACTATGCCTACCAGACAGCAGGCACGAACTACACGATTACTGCCCGCGTTGCCAGCATGACGAACACCAACAGTGGCGCGCAGGCAGGCGTGATGATTCGGGAGACTCTCGCATCTGGTGCGGCAATGGTGAACATGAATCTCACACCGTCAAACGGCGTCACGTGGGTCTACCGCACCACCACCAACGGCAGTGCAGGCGGCAGCAGAACCAGCGGTCTTGTGGCTCCCTATTGGGTTCGCCTTGTTCGCAATGGCAGTACCTTCACGGGATACTACTCGGCTGACGGCGTGACCTGGACACAGCAAGGCACCGTCACGGTAACGATGGCGAGCAGTGCTTACATTGGGCTTGTAGTCAGCAGCCGTACGAACTCCCAACTGGGCACGGCAACCTTCGACAACGTGTCCATTACTACTCCGTAGTTCACACTGGCCGTCCTCGGGACTCCGACCAACAGATAGGGATCCCGAGGACGGCTAAGCTTTTGTATCGCATGATGAAACGCCTGATGAGGGCCCTATGGCGATGCTTTCAACAGAAACTCGTCGAATTGGTGCCGTTTCGTCCATATTGATCAGGAAATTGCGCGTGATTGTGCGGCGAAAAGCGAATCGTGACATGTCGAAAATGAAACGCGCAGGAGATAGAGTTTCGCGATTCGCCCATCGCGACTCAGTACTCCTATAGTTCCTTGTATGTACCGTCCTTTCGCAGCGTTTCTGAGTTTAGGTAGCTTCGTTCTAACGTTGTGTGGACATGTTTCTGCACAGACACAGACGGAACCAGAGAAAAGCGCGCAGCCTCATGGGATTTCGATTCCTTATGAGTCGAAGCAGGACGGTTTGTTGACGATTGTTCTGGAAGACGAAAAGGGCAATCGCATCAAGAATCTTTCTCCAGACATTCCTGTACATACCGGGCACAACCTCATCACATGGGACGGAAGTTCGCTGGACGGTGTCGCTCATGCCGGGCGGTACCATGTGCGTGGTTTATTCCATCAGCGAATTGTGCCGCATCTGCAGTACTCCATCTACTCTCCGGGGACGCCTCCTTGGCCTAAGGCCGATGGCACTGGCGCGTGGCTTGCAGACCATACTGCACCGGCATCCGCTCTGTTTCTTCCCGAAGGAAGTGAGTGGCCCACACACTCAAAGTCGCCGCAGATTTTGTTAGGCGCGCAGGCTGCTGAAGCCGGTCATGCACTCATGTGGACCGATCTTGATGGACACAAGCTGGACGGCATCAAGATACGCGGATGGAACGGGGGTATTGCACTTGCGCGTGATGATGGATCGCAGAGGAATCCAGATCACATTGCGTACACGGTGTATGTCGTCAATCCAAGCCGGGATTTTGGGAAGACAGATCCGGGTGGTTTGCAGATCTTCATCCTTACGAAAGCTGGGCTCACGCCACTGGAGAAGATTGTTGGCGGAATTCAGATGCACGATGCGTTCCGTGAACTTGTGGGGCTCGGCGTGCAGAATGGCCTTTTGCTGCTTGCCAATCCCGCAGCCAATGAGATTGTCGCGTTCGATGTCAGACACGGCGCACAGCCATCGTTTGCGAAGATAGCTCTTCCTAAGTTGGGGTCCTTAGCGTTTGAGCAGGATGGTCATTTGCTGGTGACCACGGATGGGGCCATCACGCGATTCGCAGTGCAAAATGATTGGCATACGCTTCGCCTCACCGATCCGCAGAAAGTGATTTCTGCATCCGTGCTCGAGTCACCGAAGCAGATCGTTGAAAAAGATCATGAGATCTACGTCACTGACTGGGGACATAGCCATCAGGTGAAGGTGTTCTCTGCTGTAACGGGCAAGCTGGCTCGGGTGATTGGGCGTCCGGGTGGGCCTCAGATTGGAACGTATGATGAGCAGCGCATGGCGCACCCTATGGGTATGACGATCGATTCCAAAGGAGTGCTATGGGTTGCGGAAGAGGACTATCTTCCAAAACGCATCAGCCGTTGGGATGCCAAGACAGGACAATTCATCAACGCGTGGTATGGGCCTACCCAATATGGTGGCGGGGGCTTGGCTGATCCGCATGATCTCTATCGCGCTTACTATCCCTCAATCGGCAACCCTGGCAGCATGGGCCTGCTTGAGTTTCGTATCGATCCTGCAACCGGAAAAGAACGACTCGCAGCCGTGCGCTATCGCTTTCCTGATCCGCTGCACGACAGCATCAGCTACAGCGGCTACGAAGCCAAACCTATCTTCTTTCCCAATGACATGATTCCGGTGGGTTCGCACGGGGGCATTACTCCCGCACAAACCTTCTATTACAAAGGCCACCAGTACTTCACCGATTCTTACAACACGTATTGGTACAACCAGACAACTGTCACCAATCTCTGGGTTCTTGAAAACGGTGTCTGCCGCCCTATCGCCAGCGTGGGTTGGGTCGGGCCGGTTGGTAATCCGCATCATTGGACAACGCTCGATCAACCCAACATCCGCAACAAAATGCCAGCAGGTGATCCGAACCAGACGTTCTTCGTGTGGACAGACCGCAATCATGATCATGCTGTGCAAGCCGATGAAGTCGAATTCTCCCGCCCCTCTACGCACGGTGGAGCGGGAGTAGTCTTTCAACCGGATCTCTCCGTCATCAGTGGTGGTCCGTATCATCTGCCAACAGCATCGGTCGATGCAGCGGGTGTGCCTTCGTTTGATCTTTCGGAGCTTGCACTTCTCTCGAAGACACCGGCGAACGGCGATGTGGCACTTAGTCCTGACGGATGGTTCGTCGCGGATATGAGCGGCTATAAAGATGGTCAGTTGCGCTGGCGCATACCAACACGTCCTTCTTCCCTGCCTCCTTCTGGTGCCGGAGATATTCAAGATCCCAAACGCATGTTGGGCTATCCTGTTCGTCCTTCGGCAGGACAAGCCGGGTACCTG
The DNA here is from genome assembly GCF_900102185.1 of Terriglobus roseus. Classification (NCBI taxonomy): domain Bacteria; kingdom Pseudomonadati; phylum Acidobacteriota; class Terriglobia; order Terriglobales; family Acidobacteriaceae; genus Terriglobus; species Terriglobus roseus. Next base: position 3,805,956 of record NZ_LT629690.1, read on the forward strand.
GTCGCACGCTATTCCTACATGGGTGAGATTTACATCTACACCGTCGATGGTCTGCTGGTAGCCACGCTCGGTGGCGATACGCGCAGCTCCCCCTTCTGGCCTTATCCCAGCCAAACCCGCAACATGGAGATCACGAATCTCAGCTTTGAAGCTGAGCAGTTCTGGCCCTTTATGTTTGGGAAAGATGACGGCAACGTTTACCTTTCCGTTGGAAAGTGGCACACATCCATCGTTCGCCTGGACGGACTTGCATCCATTGAGCGTGTGGACCTTGGCTATCTCACGGTGAATCAGCAAGAGATTACCGATGCTGCGCCCTTGCGTGAAGAATCCGTCTTGCGCGAAAAGCTAAAAGCTGAGGTGAAGGTTCACCATGTTGAGGCATCAACGAAAGCTTCTGCAGAAAGATGGCCTGCGAAGGACTGGGCAGCAATCGACAAGAATGCATCCTTTCAGCTCGGCACTGATGGTAAGAATCTGATCGTTGCTTATCGCACTAACTATGCAGATCTGCTGCGCAACTCTGCCTCAGAATTCCCATTCGCCTTTACACAAGGTGGTGGGCTTGATCTGATGGTGCGCGCCTCCGGTCCAAGCGATGATCGTCACGCCACAAGCGGTGATGCGCGTCTCTTCGTGACACGTCGCAACGGCAAGTTGCTCGCAGTTCTTTATCACCAGAAATCCAGCAAGCAGGGCCATCGAGTCAGCTTCGCTTCGCCCGTAAGTGAAGTTGTCTTTGACGATGTGCAAGACGTGAGTGATCAAGTCACTCTGACTGCTGATGGAGGCTTCTACCAAGTTGCCGTTCCGTTGTCTCTCCTTGGTCTTGACCCGACTTCTGGCAGACAATACCGCGGGGATGTAGGCTTTGTGCTCAGCGATGGAACGCGCGCGCAGGCCCGTGTCTATTGGCACAATAAGGTGGACGCCATGACAGCCGATATTCCAAGCGAAGCGAATCTCAATCCAGGTCAATGGGGGCTGTTTCGATTTTGATAACCGATCCAACACCGACCATCGACATACGTTGCCTCGCCGCTACCGGTGACATCTGTGGCGAAGGTTGTGTGTGGCATCCACAACAAAATGCTGTTTTCTGGACTGACATTAATCGTGGTTTGCTGCATCGACTGGAAATCGAAACCGGTGGTGTAGAAACCTGGCGTTTCGATCAGCCAGTCACTGCAGTCGTCCTTACCAATCGCGCTGAATTTCTCGTTATCATTCTCGGCGGCAGAATTGTTCTTTGGGACACTCGCACGCATCGAGAAGCAGATATCCTTTTTCGCTTGCCTGATTGGCCCGATGTCCGTTGCAATGATGCGCGTGTTGATCCTGCTGGTGTTCTCTGGTTCGGAACCATGCAAAACAATGTGAGAAGCGACGGCACAACGATGGAAGTCACAGAGTGGAAGGGTGCACTTTATTCGCTCGCATCCAGTGGCGAAATAACGCAATGGCGCTTGGGATTTGGCATTAGCAATACACTTGCATGGTCACCTAATGGCAAGACGATGTATTTTGCCGACACACTTGCGAACACAATCTACCACGGCCATTTTGATTCGGCACACAGTAGCCTTGATGGTTGCGACGTTTTCTTTCGCGATTTTGACCGTGGACTTCCAGATGGCTCCACGATGGATTCCGAAGGATATCTTTGGAACTGTCGCTACGGCGGATCGTGCATTGTTCGCATAGGCCCAAACGGCAGTGTTGCGAAGATCATCGAAACGCAGGTATCGAATCCCACGACATGCACTTTTGACGGCAAAGGGACGTTGGTTTTCACCACCGCCAGTAACGCAACGTCGCAAATCGAGCCCGTAAAGTCCCTCTTCGCGTTTGAAAGCGGCGTGCGAGGTTTACCCGTCACGCCGTTTGCTCTATAGGCGCACAGCAAGCTGTGCCAGCAACCCACCGTCCGCGCGATAAGATGCTCCAGTAATAAATGAAGCCTTCTCGCCCAACAGAAACGTGATCAGGTTTGCAATCTCATCGGCATGGGCTACGCGGCCCAACGGATGATCGTCGCCCCACTGTTGCAGCGTCTGTTCCAATCCATCGACTCCGCTAAAGCGCTCTGCTGAGGAACGGACCATCGGCGTATCGACGGTCCCAGGCAATACTGCATTCACCCGAATGTTCTCCTTCGCATGGTCAACAGCCATTGCACGCGTAAGGGCTTCAAGAGTTCCTTTGCTGGCCGCATAAGCTGCTACGCCTTCCTGACAAGCCAACGCCTGAACAGAGGACACCAGCACAATTGCGCCACCGTTACGCATCGCAGGAATCGCCGCCCGACAAGCCAGAAAAGCCCCGCGCGCGTTGATCGCCTGCACCAGGTCATACTCCTCTACCGTTGTGCTGACGACGGAGCCATATTGCTGGATGCCAGTGCTATATACCAGCCAGTCAAGAGGCCTGCTTTCCGTTGCACGCCGCACGGCCTCGCTCACCTGCACCTCATCGCGTACATCGCATGGGATGTACTGCGCTCCACTGCTTTCCGATGGCGTGCGCACATCCGCAATGGCAACCTCTGCTCCAAGAGCCATCAGGGCCTTAGCCGTGGCCCATCCGATGCCCGAAGCTCCACCGAAGATCAATGCGTTTTTGCTCTGTAAATCCATCTCTGCTTAGCCTTCCGTAATCCATCGTTCAGCCATCATGAAGGCCCCGCGCAATTCTGCTAGACCACGCAAACGTCCCACTGCCGGATATCCCGGAGCCGCTCCACGCTCTCGGTCGTTCAGCAGTTCCTGCCCATGATCCGCGCGGTAAGGTAGGCTGCGGCTATCTCCACATGAGTTGCGCCGGTGCTTCTCTCGAACCACTTCGATGATGATGCTGATCAGGTCAGCATCACCTTCAAGGTGTGGCGCTTCGAAAAATGATTCGATATCCGAATTCGCTCGCGACTCTCGTTCCGTGGAACGCAAATGAAGGAACCCTATGCGTGGTGCGAACTCCGTCACCATCTCCCGCAGCTTGTTATCAGCCCGCACGCCAAGCGCGCCCGTGCAGAACGTCAGTGAGTTTGCGTCTCCTGCATATTGCTCAAGAATCCAACGAAGGTCTTCAGCAGTGCTTACGATTCTGGGCAGACCCAGCAAAGGCCGTGGTGGATCGTCTGGATGAATGCACAACCGCACACCACATTCCTCCGCTACTGGAGCAACAGTGCGCAAGAACTCTCCTAGTGAGGAGCGAAGTTCATCCGCGGTGATCCCTTCATAGCTGCGGAGCATTTCAGCCGTCTCTTCGAGAGTGAGCTTCTTATGGCCGCCGGGTAGACCATCGAGGATCGTCGCGCGCAACTCGTCCGCTTGTTCGAGAGAAAGAGCCTTGCAATAACGGAAGGCTTCCCGGCTCAGATCTTCACCCCATTCTTTATCAGCACCGGTGCGCTTCAACATATACAAATCAAATGCGGCAAATGCCACCGCATCGAACCGCGTAGTGTAACCTCCACCCGGTGCAGACTCATGCAAATGTGTTCTCGTCCAGCTGAACAGCGGCATCCAGTTGTAGGCAATGGTACGGATACCGCATTTGGCGAGATGGCGGATGGATTGAATGAAGTTCTCCATATCCTTCTGCCAGCCGGGTGCACGCATTTTTATGCGCTCCGTCACACCCAAACTTTCAACAACCGTCCATTCCATTCCGGAGAATCGAACCATCTCTTGCCGCTTCCGAATCGTTTCAATCGGCCATACTTCGCCGACCGGAATCTCATGCAGAGCGTTCACAATGCCCGTTGCTCCGGCTTCGCGTGCATCTCGCAATGTGACACGATCCTCTGGACCAAACCAACGCCACGTCTGCTCTAGTACCATCTTTACCTTTCTGACAGAGCAGCCTCCGTTCCATGACCGGCTAGCGCATACTTTGCCTACTACACGTGCTTTGCGATAAGTTTCCAGTGCTGAGTTTCAAGAGCTTTGAGGAGTTCCCTCCATCAGCCTCAAGATGCTATGGCGCACAGAACACTACGGAAAACAGAAGTTCGTCTACGAGATGATCGTTTTACATTGTGAAACATCTACATTGCTACTAAAAAGCACACCTGTCGCGGAGTTCCCCCATGAAATTGCCCTCGAAACCTTCACGGACGACTGAAGCAAATCCGAAACGTGGATACACGATTCAGGCTGTCGTGCGGGCCGCTTCCATCCTCAATGCGTTTCAATCCACATCGGAGGTGCTGGATCTACGCGTGGTGGCTTCGCGGGTTGGCCTGCATAAAGCAACGACCTTTCGTTTGCTTGAAACGTTGGTGGAAACACATCTTCTGGAAAGAGCTGGCAAGCAGGGCTACCGTTGCTGTGTGCAGCTTGCACGTAATAAGCGCTACCGCATTGGTTATGGCTCTCAGACCAGCCTGCTGCCCTTCACCGCAGCGGTGAGCGACGGTCTCGTTGTCGCCGCTAACAACGCCAATATTGATCTTCTGGTGTTGAACAACGCCCTCAGCCCCCGTGTCGCGTTGCAGAATGCGGATACTTTCGTATCGGAAAAAGTCGACCTCGTCATTGACTCGCAAATCAATGTCGGCATTGCAGCGCAAATTGCAGTGAAATTTGCGGCGGCCCGCATTCCGTTCATCGCCATCGACATCCCACATCCAGGCGCCATCTACTTTGGAGCGGACAACTATAAGGCTGGCCGCATGGCGGGCCGTCATCTGGCGAAATGGGCTACAAAGAACTGGAAGAATGGCCCGGAACAGATCATTCTTCTCGGTGTTGATGCCGCGGGACCTCTATTGAATGCACGACTCTCTGGCGTTCTCGATGGCATACATGAAGTGAGCCCCACTGCGCATCGCATCCCAACACATCACTACGACACGAAGGGTGGCCAATTCGAAGCGACACTGGACGTTGTTCGGCGCCATATCCGCCGTCGAGCACCGGAACGCGCTCTTATTGGTGCCGTGAATGACTCCACTGCTCTGGCAGCGTTGCAGGCATTTCGAGAAGCGGGAATCGAACGCAATTGTGCCATTGCAGGCCAGGATGGAAGTCTTGCGGCACGTGAAGAGTTGCGGAGACGGTCAAGTCGTCTCATCTGTTCGGTGGCATACTTTCCAGAAACCTATGGCGAGCAACTCATCCGATTAGCGCTTGATGTGCTTAAACACAAACCCGTCGCCCCCGCCGTTTTTGTGCAACATGAGTTACTTACGCCGCAGAATGTCGACAAGATTTACCCAAACGATACGTGGATGAAATCATCGCCCGAGTCGATCTAAGCGTGGACACCCTCATGTCTGGACCGCGTTAATCTGTCTCGCATCATGCAACGCATATCGAAAAGACGTCACGCCGAAATGCGTCGAGCGATCTTTTAATAAAAGCCATATGGGCATAGAAAATACTTGCTTCTTAAGGCTCTCTGGGCTCTGTTTTGCCTCGAGTCTCTATTTCACATTGCGATACGTAAGCAAAGGATCTCTTTAGCGCGGCGACATCGTTGACATGCTTTTCTGTGAACAACTACAAAGCTGCTCGATTCAGACAACGCAGAAGTGTACGTGTGCGCGTGGCAGTTGTCATAGCTGAATTTCCTGGGAGGCTGATTCGTATGAGTCGACACGATAAGAAAGAAGAACGAGATTTTATGAGAAGGTTACGCATCGGCTCGGCAGCAAATGTAGCGCTGTCATTTCCTTTGTACCGTCGCGGTACAGCGCTTGCGTTGTTAGCGTTCGCGGTCAGCGCGTCGGCACAAACTGGACAAGGTGCTGTCGGTGGTTCCGTGACCGACAACCTGGGGGCACTTGTCCCCGGAGCGAAGGTGGAGGTTGTCAGCCAGTCCACAGGTGTGAAGCAGACAACCACCACAAACAGCAATGGGTTGTTTCGCATTCAGTCGTTGAATCCGGGGCTTTATACCGTCACTGTTGAGAAGGATGGCTTTCAGCGTGTATCGGAGCAGTCCGTCAATGTATCAGCCGTCGGCACCACACCGCTCGATATCAAGCTGGCTGTCGGAACAGCAACCGATGTCGTTACGGTGACGTCGGATTCCGACTTGCTAAACAAATCGGAATCGAATGTAACCACCACAGTCGATCACGCCATTGTTGAGAATCTTCCCTATCCAGAACGCAGCTCACTCGAGGCTGCCCTGCTGGTCCCCGGCGTTGTCGGCGATCCCCTTCAACCGGGTGGCATCTCGACGGAAAACCCCAATGCCTATACAAGCTATGTCACGCCGGGCGCTGGCATCGTTGTAGGTGGAGCGCCTCCGGGAACCAGCTCCATCGTGGTTGACGGTTCCGACGTGACGCAGCCCAGCCTCGCACGTACCGGCGTTAATCTCTCTGGTCGCATGGTGCAGGAAACAACCGTTATTACGACTGGGCTTTCTGCCAAATATGGCAGAACGGGCGGCGGTGTCATCGTCCAGAGCAGTGCCGCGGGGACCAATGCGTATCACGGCGCAATTACCTACAGCCACACCGATCCTTATTTCAATGCATTCCCTGATGGCAACACAGCTCCAAGCGCGCTGCATGAGAACTACTACGGCTTCTATGTTGGCGGCCCGATATACATTCCAAAGATCTATCCGTTCAAAGACAAGACATTCTTCTATGTCGGTGTGGAACCAGCTCGCATGCAGAACTCTTTCGGTTTCCGCGGCATCTTCCCCACACCCGATGAACTGGCAGGCCATCTCAATAACTCTCTCACGCTGCTCAATCAAAGTGTTCTGAAGAGTTCCGGCTATGCGGCGGCGCTTGCAGCTCCGCGCATTGGTGCCATCAACTACCAATCCACCATCAACGCGAATGGTTTCCCAAATGGTCCCTATGACGCCTCTCAGATAAGGGCCATTCCAAACAATGACGTTTCCGCACAACTGGCACAGAACCCTTTTGCCAGGTATGTTCTGTCACAGTTTCCAACGCCGTCCAATCCTGGCCCCTATATCAAATTCGATAACTCCCAGGCGACTTCTCAAAACGACGGTACCAACGCGACTTACAAGCGTGGCGTCATCAACACGGATAACCGCTACTCCATCCGCATTGATCAGCACTTTAAAAATGATCAGTTCTTTGTTCGCTACACCGTGGTTCCAGTCGGAGCACAGCGCTTCTTTGCTGTTGCCGCGAGCAATCCGCTCACGATCGTTCCCACTGACTCTGCAGCCACGCACGATCTCGCGTTTGGCTATACCCGCGCACTCACAAGCAATGTGGTCAACAGCTTTCACTACTCCTTCATGCGCGTGAATCAGCAGAGACTCGCACCACCGAGCACACGCAGCAAAGACTATGCTGCATCCTATGGCCTTACGCCAGCCTCTTTCGGTTATGGCTTTCCGAGCCTGGGAAACCTAAACGCAAATGGTGTTGGTTACACCATGCAGATGGGTCTTTCGAACGCTGCGATTCAGGTGGATCAGAATTTCATTGCGGGCGACGATATCACCTGGGTACATGGGCTTCATCAGTTCCAGTTCGGCGGAGAAGTTCGCTGGCTGCAGTCCAACCAATACGACCTTGGTGGTGCCACCGGCGGCCGTTACAATTTCCTGGCTAACCAGACAAACAATGGTTCTACCGGTGGCGCTCCACTTGCCACCTTTATTCTGGGCACGATCTCTGCATTCTCGAACACGCCCGTTGAAATACCGGGCTACTATCGCTGGCGTTACTATGCGGGCTACTTCCAGGATGACTGGCGCATACTGCCTAACCTGACGATCAATGCAGGCCTTCGCTATGAAATTGAAACGCCCAGAATGGAGAAGTTCAACAACCAGGCCTATGTTCGTCTGAATATGCCGGGCACTTTGAATAACCTTACGACTTCAACAGCGCTCTGCTTCTCTGGATCTTGTGGCAACCCCAAGACGCTTTGGCCCACCAATTACGCAGGCTTTGAGCCGCGTGTTGGCTTCGCTTACGCTCCCACACCAAAGACAACGGTTCGCGCGGGTTATACGCTGCAGCGCCTCCCGTTGACTGGCTATGAGAATGTTCCCGATCCCAACTTCAATGTTGCCTCGCAATCAGTGGGCGGCCAGACCGGCGGAACGGTAGCCAACTCAACGGTCAACTACATCACCAATCCGGTTGGTCCTCTTACCTCCGCTTATACGGCGCTCAATGGAAATCGTGGCCCCATCCTGTACACAACAGGTTTGACGCCTGTTTACATCAACCAAACCAACAAGGTTCCTTATACGCAGATGTGGTCACTCACACTGCAGTATCAACCCTTCTCGCGCACTGTTCTACAGGCCACCTACAACGGTTCCAAGGGAACGCATCTCGCAGGTGCATTCGGCGGCGGTGGTTACTCCAGCGCGCTGAATGTCCCTTCCCTTTCAACAATAACCAACGCTATTCAGACACACCAGAACCTCGGTGCTACTGCACCCAACCCGTGGGGCATTACTCAGAACGGTGCACTGGTCTCCGAAACCGGACTGCAGTTGCTCAACCCGTATCAGAACTTCTTCAGCCAATCGATCAACGAGCTTTATCCGCGTGGTGGAACGATGGAGTACAACGGTCTTTACCTGAGCGTGAACCAGCGCCTGGGACACGGACTGTCTGTGCTCGCCAACTACACATGGTCGAAGACGCTGGATAACATCCCTGATACCAACACCGGTGCGAATGGTGGTGGCTTCGGTTATGTTCTTCCGCAAAACCCCAATAACCCTTACGCCGAGTGGTCAGTGGCCAGCTTCGATCAGGCTAGCCGACTCAAGATTGGCTATACCTACGATCTGCCGATTGGCACAGGACAAAGTATCGATCTGCACAATGGCTTCCTGAACAACCTGATTGGACATATCTCAACCGCAGGAATTGCGACCTACGCGGATGGCCTTCCCAACGCCATTTCACTTGGCACGGTGGGTAACTTCGTCTCTGTGACACCGAGCGGAGTAAACGGTTGCAACGCGACTGGGGCGAATAAATTCTGTACTGCAAGTGCGTTGCCCGCCGGGTATTACCTCCGTCCCAACATCGTCCCTGGTGTTCCCTTACTTAACAAGAACTGGAAGAAGAACGCGCTGAATTCGAGCTTCACTCCTTACCTCAACCCAGCCGCGTTCGGCTGCACAGTGAACGGCTCGGGCATTGCAACAAGCTGCCAGGCTCCTGGATCGCTGAATGCACCGGAACTTGGTAACGCGCCTCGCACACTTGCCGGTGCACGGTCTCCTCGCGAAGCATTGTTCGATATGCGCTTCAGCAAGGGGTTCCAGCTCGGCGGACGCTATAACCTGCGAATCAATAGCACATTTATCAATGCGTTCAACCACCCGGTATATTACGGCGTTAACCGCGCATTGCTGAGCTCAACGACAGCGTCCAATGTTACGGGTACTCTGACCCATACCCCGACGGCAAGCTTTGGGCAGTTCAATCAATCACAAACCGCTGGCATGTCTCGCGTCATCCTCGTAGGTGGAGAGTTCACCTTCTAAAACAAAACAACAACGAAGATATGTTTCTGGCCAGCGATTCCACAGCAAAACGGATCGCTGGCCAAAACATTTTTGAGGAGATGACCGAGCGTGAGGAAGATGTTGGAAGTTGTTACCTGGGGAAGCACACGATTTGTTCTGTCGCTGTTACTTGTCGCTTGTCTTGCCGGGACAAGAATTGAGGCTCAGACCTCATCCGCAGCGATTCCGCTCTGGTCTGGAGCGGCTCCGCTGTCGAAAGGATCGACGGACGCAGACTCGCCCTCGGTGGATGTCTATCTACCCGCCACCAACCCCACACAGACGGGTGTCCTCGTTATCCCAGGAGGCGCGTATGGATATCTCGCAGCGCCGGAAGGAAAGCCAGTTGCCGTCTGGTTGCAGGAGCATGGCGTTGCGGCTTTTGTCCTGCACTATCGAGTCTCGCCGTACCACTATCCCGCCGAGATGCTCGATGGCTTGCGCGCCATGCGCCTGATTCGCTCGAGGGCAGTTGAGTTTCACATCACTGCTGACAGGATTGGCGTGTGGGGATTTTCTGCCGGCGGACACCTTGCTTCGTATCTGATGACACAGTGGCAACAGCAGTTAGTGCCTGCAACGGACAGTGTGGATGCAATTGATGCGCGGCCTGATTTCGGGATTCTTGCATATCCTGTAATCTCCATGAGCCCTGTGGTCACCCATCATGGCTCACATGAGAATCTGTTGGGACCAAACGCAACGCCGGAACAAGAAGCACAACTCTCCAGCGAACTTCACGTTGGAGAAAACTCCCCGCCCGCCTTTTTATTTGCAACGACCGATGACGGCGTTGTTCCAGTGCAGAACAGTATGGCTCTCTGTACGGCCTACGTTCAAAAGCATCTCCCAATCGAGATGCACCTGTTCGAACACGGACCTCACGGTGTTGTCCTCGCACAGAATCTTCCTGGGGCGTCCGCGTGGCCGAATCTCCTGATCACATGGATGGCGCGACACGGATGGATGGAGAAATAGGCCCTCTTAACCCAGTGGCGAAGCTCGTCGTCATTTTCTATCTTCAAACTACAAACCAGGTAAGCCTGTGTCGGGGCTCTGGTTATGTCGGATGAATGCCTCCGCCATGCGACAACCATGCTCCAAGCCCCGGATACGGTGCATCTCCTCGTGCATACGGTACCAGGTCGTTTCGGGAAGCTGACTTGTATGCGCAAAGCAGGCTTGGCGTTTGCGGCTTTCCGTGGACGTGATGTCGACGTAGTGCGTTGGATAAAAATTCTGCGTCTGCATACCCGCCTCAACCTCGTAGTAGAAGAGATCAACCGATTTGCCACTCTTCAACCAATAGTCAAAGACAAGCTGAGAAGCAGCACGATGATCGCGATGCCGATCGATTGGCCATTGCGTAAAGAGAACAGAAGGACGTTCCGCTTGCAGGATCTTGAATATACGGTCGTACTGCTCACTATTCAATTCGGTAGCTCCATCGAGCTGGCCAGCAAAGATGGGACGGGCTTTGAGAATCTCGCATGCCTTCAGGCTCTCAGCCGTGCGAATCGCAGCGGCTTCAGTCGCGCTTTTCCCCTGGATACCGGCTTCACCGCGCGTCAGGTAAAGAATGACGACTTCGTGTCCCTGCTCGGTGTAGCGCGCAATCGTCCCCCCACAGCCTGATTCAGGATCATCGGGATGCCCTCCTGCTACCAGTACCTTCAACCGTTGAAACGCGGGCGAATTCTTCTCAGCCGCAAACATCGGAAGAATCGAGGATCCTGCACCGATAGAACCGACAATGCCTTTCGAAAGCATCGACCTTCTTGTCATGTTCGACATTACGCTTTCGGTCCTCTGCAGTTATGTTTCCCAAACATCCATGGCGTCAGGGAACTCAGGCGATGGACATTTCCGGGATGCAAGTCATCATATCCACTTTGGCCTCCAAACCGGCATTTGCCCGGACTCTTCCGGAATTTTCCTGATATAGCAGCTTCAGTAAATCGTGCCCAAAACACTTCTATGGCCATTGCAAAGGAGATTGATGTATCTTCTTTGCAGCATCCACAGGAGCGCAAGTGGCAGAGGAAAAATCAGAGGTTTTACAAGGGACGCTGGATCTGATGATCCTGAAGACATTGCAGGCACTAGGCCCTTTGCACGGCTTCGGGATTGCCCGGCGCATTGAACAGCTGAGCGAAGATGTTCTGACGCTCAATGAAGGCACGGTCTATACGTCGCTCCTGCGTCTGCAGCAAAAGCGATGGATTTCAAGCGAGTGGGGCGTTTCAGAAAATAATCGCCGCGCGCGTTTTTACAGCGTCACCAAGCGGGGACTCAAACAGCTTGCGATTGAGACCGAAAACTGGGAGCGCATTGCAGGTGTGATTGGTCGCGTTCTGGCTCTTGAGGCCAAGGTTTAGTTATGTCTGACAGCGCACTTACTTTCCTGGCAAAGCTCAAGGCATTCTTCGCGCAGGTGCGTGAAGACTCTCTCTTCGACGAAGAGATGAGCACGCATTTGGAGATGCTTGCTGAGAAGTACGAGCGTGAGGGTATGTGCGCAAAAGATGCGAGGCGTGCGGCGCGGCGGCAATTTGGCAACATCGCCTTGTTGAAACAGCGACAGCGGGAATCGAGGACAACAATGTTCTTTGCGAATGTAAGTCGAGATCTGCGCTATGGCGTACGACAACTGATCAAGACACCAGTATTCACGATTGTTTGTGTGTTGACGCTCGCGCTGGGTGTGGGGGCAAACACGGCCGTCTTCAGCGTGATGCACGCGGTTTTGGAAAAGATGTTGCCGGTGCGGGACGCTTCTCAGGTGTTCTATGTCCACACCACGAACTTTCCCGATGGAGCCTGGCAGACGGGTGATTCCGACACATCATTTTCTTACGCGTTTTACCAGGCGCTGCATGGACTGAACGGCTTGCAGGAGGTGATTACATTTATCCCGATGTCCAATAGCGGCAAGGCCCCTATCCGCGTGGGTACGGTTCCGGAAGAGGCTGCGGGCGACATGGTCAGCGGAAACTACTTTCATGGTTTGGGAGTGGGAACGGAACTGGGCCGTGGGTTCGTAGCGAACGACGAAACGGACCATACACAGGTCACTGTAATCAGTGAAAGTTTCTGGTCGTCGCACTATCAACGCAGCGCGGACGTAATCGGGAAGACGCTTTATATCAAGTCGATTCCGTTCACGATTGTGGGCGTCGCGAAGAAGGGATTTGAAGGAACAGAGGGCGCGCTGTCACTGGATTTCTGGATCCCTTTGCAGAGCAGGCCAGAATTTAACGCGTGGGGTTCCTCTGCAGAAAACGGAATGTATCTGACAGAACCGCGCCTGTGGACGATGCGGTTGATGGTGCGTACAGCGCCAGGAGTGAGTCGCGAACAGGCACTCGCACAGATGCAGACACTCTTCGAGCACGCGGCCTACATCGGTCTTCCTGAGAAGAAGAGCGGCGCACCGACCTATCTTCTTTCACTGCGAGAGGCGAAGCAGTTCGACAATAATGACGGTTCGTTTGCCAAGGCATTGAAAGTGTTGATGGCAATGGTGGGAATGGTGCTGCTCATCGCCATGAGCAACGTGGTGATGTTGTTGATGGCTCGCAACGCAAACCGGCAACGCGAATTCGGTGTGCGGTTTGCATTGGGTGCCGGGCGCAGAGAGATTGCTCGGCAGCTACTTACAGAAAGTATTCTGCTGGTGGCGCTAGGCGGTGTAGTGGCATGGGGCTTTGCGCTGGTGGCGACACGTGCGTTGGGGACGTGGGCACGGATCGAATCAAATCTACAACCAGACCTCAAGGTGCTCGGACTGACGTTAGGTGTGTTGGTTTTACTTGCAATTGTCTTTGGCTTAGCGCCGCTGCGTGCGGCCATGTCCAACGCTTCACAGAGTTCGCTACGCAGTGCCGCCACGTCATCACAAATCAGTTCACAGAAGATGCGTACTGGCAATGCAATCATCATGACGCAGGTTGCCATGTGCGTAGTGCTGCTTGTGGGCGCTGGATTGCTGCTAAAGACACTACGAAACTTGCTAAATACGCCCATGGGGCAGAAGCCAGAAGGGCTCGTAGTGTTTGGTGTTCGTCCTCAACATATTCACACCAAGGAAGAGGGCATTACTTTCTTTACTACATTGCAGCAACGACTGCGGACCATTCCGGGAGTGGTAAGTGTCTCCATGGCCTCGAATCGACCGGGATCGGGATGGTCCAGCAATCAGGGTGGCCTGCTGCTGGATGGACACAATGCGAATGGGCTGGAGCCTGCTCAGGTGACGTATCGGCAGAACACAGTGGCAGCAGATTACTTCCACACCATGGGCGTGCCAATACTAGATGGACGCGATTTTTCCGATGCCGATACGGCAAGTGCGCCCAGCGTGGCCATTGTGAACGAGAGCTTTGCGAAGAAGTACGTTGGTTCACCGCATGTAGTAGGACATGTACTTAGCAGCCCGCGTGGCCACACTTCACAACAGATCGTTGGTCTGGTGAAGGATCATAAGTACACGGGCATCACGGAAACGGCGCGACCGATGATGTGGACAGTCTTCACACAAGAGAGAGCCACAAACCAACTCCATGTCGAAATGCGCGTTCCTGGTGATCCGATGGCGATCCTTCCGGAAGTTCGCAAAGTAGCCGCGCAGATGGATCCGGATATGCCGCTGCTGGAGCCGATGACGCAGGTCGCCGTGTTCGAGAAATCGATCTCAGGGCCGATTCTCTTTGCACGGCTTGCTGGTTGCTTTGGCGTACTGGCTGTAGTGCTGATTGCGACGGGGCTATATGGGACACTGGCCTATCGAATGAATCGACGCAGCGCAGAGATCGGTGTGCGGATTGCGTTGGGCGCGCAACGATCTCAGGTGGTGTGGATGGTCCTGCGAGGGAGCCTCTTGCTTTGCGCTGGCGGTGTTGCGATTGGTATTCCGCTAGCAATCATTGCTGGCCGCGGTCTTGAGAGTTCTCTTTACGGAATGAAGGCGCTTGATGTGACGAGTTATCTGTTCGCAATTCTTGGAGTCGTTCTGGTGGCTCTGTTAGCCAGTGTGGTGCCCGCAGGCCGGGCAGCAAGCGTGGATCCGCTACGCGCATTGCGAACAGAATAGAGTGCAGTCTTCATCAACTAATCGACACAGCAAAGAAAGAAGCGGCAGCCATCACGCTGCCGCTTCTTTCTAGTTATCTATCGCATACGATCAAGCCATAAGAGGATCAGTCCTAGTGGGTGCGCCAGTTTCAACACGTCCTGCGAACTGCGCGAAGGATTTGCTACCTGTTCCTTGAACAGTTAAGTCATACCACTGGTAGCTCTTCTCAAGCGGTATGAGAACCATTTGCGTTGATCCCGCCGCAACCAACTTCTGTATGGCTGGCACCCCATAGCTGTTGTCTTTGATTTCAAACTGCTTTGGGGCTGAGCCTACGTTACGAAGATGCAGTTCCAGAGCGCCCGTCGGGTTTCCATTGCGCATCTGCAGTTTCGCCGTAACCTGCGGTGCTACATCTTGTGGATTGCCTGTAAAACGGCGATAGAATCCGTTTGCGGCAACCACTTCAATCTCGTACTGCCCACCGATGAAGTCATCGAGCGCGAACGTCGGCTTCAACGTATCGCCAGCCTTCACGGTGTAAGTTGCGGCTCGCATTCCCGGCTTAGCACTGAGGTTGCGAAGATACACATTGAACGGTGCACCGGCCGCGCGATCCTTGAAGACTTCTTTGGCCGAAGTCAGCTGCAGTTCAAAATGCTTGCCATCGGCAGCAACCGCACCATGCGCATAGAGCTCGTATGGCAGCGCGCAGGATGGCCGCGTTCCAGGCTCCTGATGCGATGTAGCAGACGCTTTGCTTGGGCGCGTGTTGATCGCGCCTATCTCTTCCGCAGAGAGTTCCTTGTAGCCTGTAGGTAACGCCTTGTTACGCGCTTTGACGATCAATTCAATGAACTGATCGCGCTGCAGGAAATTCAAGCCTGCTTCGTCTTCCCGGTGCGGTCGGAAACACGATGTGAGATCACCAGCAACGGTACGACGCCAATCGCTGATGTTGTCTTCACGCACATTCTTTCCAAACTTAGCCTGAATAAATTTCTCAAGAAACTGCAGCGTCGACGTGTGATCGCACAGCTGAGAATTAACCCAACCACCTCGGGTCCACGGCGAAGCAACGATGGTAGGAATACGAAAGCCCATACCGATAGGGCCGCTGCGCGCTTCGTGACTTGGCACACCTTGTGCAATCTCATCAGCCTTATAGGTGTACTCCAGCGCGACATCAATCCCCGCGGATGCAGCGCCTGTCTCGGGCCTCTTAGGATCGGGTGCTACGTAGGACGGCGAGTGATCGAAGTAGCCATCGTTCTCGTCGTACGTAAGGATGAAGATGGTCTTCTTCCAGACTTCAGGGTTCTTGGTGAGAATGTCCATAATCTCCGACACCCACCACGCTCCGTACCACGGCGACGAAGGATGATCGGAGAAGTGTTCCGGCCCAGCTAACCACGACACCGTGGGCAACTTACCTGCTTCCACATCGGCGCGGAACTGATGAAGGATATCGCCCTTGGGGACATTGATCGTTTCTTCGCGACTATCACCATTGAACCGAAGCGCCTCCAGCGAGCGGTAACTCGGATCGCCAGTGTTGGTCACAAACGCTGCATCGTGCAATGCACGCTCTCTTGCGGATAGTTGCTTGTAGCGCGCCTCACCGGCGTTAGCCGCCGCCTTCTGCAAATGGGCAACATGTCCCTGGGCCAGACCAAGCTGAGCGTGCAGTTCATCGCCCATCTCAGGGTTCGATAATTCTGAGAGCTGCTCCTCCAGACGCGCTACCTGCTTTTGCGCTGATTCCAATTGCGTCTTCAACAATTCAGGAGCATAGCGATAGGCATGTACGTTATACGCCGCAAAACACTCCAACACGTTGCAACCATAGTTCGATAACCAGGACCGCTCCTCTGGAGTAAGACCACTCGTCATGGACAGGTCATTCTGATAGAAGCGCCACGAAATGCCCGCCTCCGTCAGTCGCTCGGGATACGTCTTCCATCCCAACGGATCGCGGAAGAGCTGGTCGTTGCGCATATACACACGCGAATCGGCAGACTTCTTATCGCGTACAGTGCCCGTCCAGAACATGGAACGATTTGGCGTTGTAGAGCTCATCACCGCGCAATAGCTTTGATCGCACACGGTAAACGCGTCAGCCAGTGCGTAATAAAACGGCAGATCTTCACGCGTGTAATGCCCCATGGTGATGGGTATCTGCTGGTAATCCTTGTTGCCAGACTTCTTCGCATCGAGCCAGTTGTCATAATGGCCGTCGTTCCACGCATCCACCTGCGAATTGCGCGAATGCGGAACGGAACCCATCCACGTGATGCGCGTGTCCTTCAAATCAAGCCGCCATGGAGCAAACGATTTCCCCGTTGCCTTCGACGTCTGCACGAAGACAGAGTTGCCATTCGGCTGGCGGATGGCGCGTGGATCATTGAATCCGCGTACGCCTTGCAGGCTGCCAAGCGAGTGATCGAAGGAGCGATTCTCCTGCATCAGGATGACGATGTGTTCCGCATCGGCAAAGGTGCTGCCCGGTGCCGGTTCAATGGCAAAGGCACGCTGAATGGATTCGGGTACAAAGCCGGAGATACCTGTAGCTCCAGAAAGCAGAGCGGCAAACTTCAAAAAATCACGACGCGATGTGGACATGGGCAGTATTAAACCAAAGCCACAATTTCATTGTCGTGAACTTTAGCGACGTCATCTTGCTCCGTATGGAAAACCAATAGGAAAGGCCGGAGCAAAATGCCCCGGCCTTTTCTATAACCCCGGCTTCTTAGTCGCGACGGCGACCGCCGCCGAAGAGCTGCAGCAAGATCATGAAGATGTTAATCGCATCCAGATAAATGCCTAACGCAAGCTGCGTCGCAGTGAGTCCATCACCACCGGCGCGGATACGAGCAAAGTCTGCCACCGTAAGCGCCGTGAAGATAGCCAACGCCATCCACGAGTACGTTGTGGGCGACAAGAAATGGAAGAACATGCTGACGATGCCAACCAGGATCAAGATCAGAAGACCAGCGCCAGCAATGCCGCTGAGTCTGCGGTAATCAATGCTAAACAGGTACGAAACACATGCGAGAGCTGTCATACCCAAGCCAGTCGTCATAGCGGCCTGGAAGACAACATAGGGCCCAATCATGCGCACATACATGTGGATGATCGGTGCAATCTCCCAGCCCATGAAGAACGCCAGTCCAAGGAACAGCCCTAGAGCCAATCCGGGGCTCTGGCGCTTCACGCCGTTGATGGCAAAGACAAGCGCCAACACTGCGATGAAGCCGGGCAACATGCTCCATGAGGGCGCAGTCGCCACGCCAATGGCAGTAATGAAAAATCCAAGCGCAGTGATCCCCAACACCTTCGCCAGCAGCGGCGCGGTGCCTTCGCGCGGAACGTCAATTACGGTGGGATATCCGTTGGTCCGATTCACGTACATCGTCTGAACTCTCTCCGGTACGGCGTCAGGTCACTCGCCGCCCCTTACCTTCTACAGATTAGACGCATTAGGCATGGCGAAGCTTCGAAACTGTCACGAACGCCGCCCTGGCTGGTGTTTCGCTTCTTCTACAGCTTCCGCAGAAAGCGGATTTTCCGGCCACTTGTGCCGTGGGTATCGGCGCATAAGTTCGCGTCGCACTTCAGGATACAGCCGCTGCCAGAACCCGCGGAGATCAGCCGTCGTCTGCACCGCACGCTGATTTGGCCCCAGCAGATGCATTACTACTGGCGTCCGCTCCGGGCCGACGCGCGGACCATCGTCCATGCCGAAGAAGTCCTGCATACGTGATGCGACCCACGGTGGTTTGCCCGTTTCGTAATGCACTTTCACCTGCCGGCCAGCCTTCAGTTTCAGCGTTGCAGGAGCCAACTCACGAAGACGTTGCGAGTCCAGCCTTGATTCGATCATCGGCAACAGATTCTCTGTGGCACGGCGTAGCTCTTCAAATGAAAACCGATTCAGACCAACGCAGAGTTCTTCCAGTTCCTGCTGCACATTCGGCGTGGCAAGCCCCGCAAACGCGGCTCGCGCTTGCAGATTCTCCACTGCTTCCGCATCCAGAAAGCGGCCAACACCCGCGGCCATAGCTTGTTCTGCCAGCAGCTTCGCGGCACTTTCTGCATCTGGCCGCGCATCCCGCCACTCCTGCAACAGTAGACCGTCGTAACGCAATGACGTGACCGCTTCCACTCGCTCTGCATTGCGATTCCACATCAGCGTTTCTTCTTCTTTGACACGATCCGGGAACAGATCAATCAACCAATCCGGTTCAATGCGCGAAGCCATACGTACCAGCGGCAGTGGGCGATCGCTGCGATCCTCCGCATCCATAACGATGGCAAACTCATAAGGCAAAGCGTCGCCCTGCACTTCTGCGGAGCCGCCAGCGCCCAGCAACATCTCTTTGCCGTGGCGTTTCCTCGCTACACGATCTGGAAACCCTTGCAACACAGAAAGCAGCAGCGGCTCATCCGATGAACTGTGTCTCGCACCGGCAGCAACACCGGCAATACGACGAAGCTGCTGTTCCGTCTGTCGCACCTTTGGATCGGGCTGCGCGACTTGCGCATCCATTGCGGCCAGCAAATCGTTGCGTTCAACATTTCCGCCAACACTCAACAGCGCTGCAGCAGCGGCGGCCTCAGCTGTCGCGCCGCGATCTTGCGCCGCCACCATCATGCGTGCCAACCGCACCGGAAGCGGATAGCGCGCAAGTTGTCGTGCCATCTCATCCTGTGCGCCGAGTCGATCCAGCAGCCCCTCCGCTTGCGAGAGAGCGGCTGCGTCTGGCGGCGTGAGCCATGCAATATCCTCGGCACGCAGTGCTGGCTGCATGGCGCGCAGAGTCAGCGCCAGCTCGGATAACTCGCTGCGTAGGATCTCAGGCACATCATGCTCTGCTCGTTGCGAGAAATCCATCTCGGAATACAGCCGCAACACTTGCCCGGGTGCAGTTCTTCCTGCTCGACCAGCACGCTGTTTTGCACTCGCCTTGCTAATGCGCTTGATCTCCAGCGTTGGTAGCCCCGTCCACGGAGAATGCGATGCAATGCGCGCAAGACCACTATCAATCACCGCTGTAACGCCTTCCACTGTGACCGAGCTTTCCGCAACATTCGTAGACAGAATCAGCTTTTGCTGCGTTGATGGACCCACCGCACGATCCTGTTCCGCGGGAGAAAGATCACCATGCAAGGGCAACGTCAATAAGTCATAGCTCTGCGCAAGACCTTCACACTCTCGCATAGCCCGACGAATCTCTGCAGCACCGGGAAGGAATACAAGTATGTGACCGCTATGCCCTTCACGCATCAGCCGCTGTACTGCCATACGGACCTGAGTATGCAGAGGCTCTGAGGCCTGAGGCATGTATGCAATCGTCACTGGGAACATGCGCCCCGGCGCATCCATCACAGGGCATCCACCAAGAAACTCCGCGACGGGCTCAGCGTCCAGCGTTGCCGACATCACCACAATCTTCAGATCACTTCGCGATGTTTGCTGTACACGCCTTAGCAACGCCAGCGCAAGATCACCATCAAGATGGCGCTCATGAAACTCATCCAGCACCACAGCACCAACACCCCGCAACGCAGGATCAGCGATCAGGCGTCGAAGAAAAATACCTTCCGTAACAAAGCGAAGTCGTGTCTTTCCGCTGACCTTCTCATCAAAACGAACCTGATAGCCGACAGTCCCACCGACGTCTTCTCCCATCTCTTGGGCGACACGCCGAGCTGCCATACGTGCTGGAAGACGACGCGGCTCAAGAACAATTACATCGCCTGGAACCACGTCCAGCAGTGCAGGAGGCACGCGAGTCGTCTTACCCGCACCCGGCTCCGCCTGCAACACCAGTGCATGTGATGAACGAATCGCCGCGACAATCTCTAGTAACAGATCATCGACCGGTAGATGTAATTTACAGGTAGATGGTGCAGCGCACATTGCTAACGACGCTTGCCCTTCTTCTTACGACTAGCCGCAATCAGATCTTTGTTCTTGCGTCGCCTAGGCTTCACACCATCAATCGTTGCAAACTTTGCAAAGGGAGATTCCTGTGACAACTGCGACTTACCCGGAGCACGAGATTTGCCTCCCTTCTTCGCTGGACGTAAGCCTTCTGTTCTTGATGTTGTTTGCTTCTCCTTGCGCGATGCAGTCTTGCCTGCACGCTTGCTGACAAATGGCCGTGTGCCTTCGGGCGCACTCTCTTCTTCCGGAATGATCGCGAACTGTAACCTGCGATTGCCGCGATCGATACGATCCAGTAGAACCCTCACTTGCATTCCAGGACGAATCGTCTTGCCACTCTTAGAGCCGCGTATCTCGCGTGCATTCTCGCGGTACGTGTAGTGGTCATCCGTAAGGGAGTGAATTGGAACAAGCCCCTCCACATACAGATCGTGCAGCTCCACATACGCGCCATACTTTGTTACCGAGAGCACCATCGCAGCGAAGTCTTCGCCTACGCGGTCACTCATGAACTCAATCTTCTTCCACTCAATCAGTTCGCGTTCTGCATCTGCGGCGCGGCGCTCAGTCTCGCTGCACTCCTGAGCAATGGCCGCAATCTCTTCGCGCGGATACGGTTCGTCATAACCTTCTGCATGAATCAACTCATGAGAGTGAGCTGCGGCGAATCGTTGTGCGGACGATGATGCCGTCTCCTCAGGTCCACCAAAAGGCGAAGCACCTTCCGCAAGCAACGTCTTCACCACGCGATGCACAATCAGGTCAGGGTAACGACGAATCGGCGAAGTGAAGTGTGTATAGGCCGGCGCAGCAAGTGCGAAGTGGCCTTCATTCTTCTCGGAGTACTTCGCTTGCTTCAGAGAACGCAACATCAAATAGCTGAGAATGCGCTCTTCGGGTCTGCCCTGTATCTTCGCGGCGAGTCGCTGATACATCTGCGGTTCTACATCAATCTGAGCAGACACTTCATGCCCTTGCGGTTTTCGACCATCGCGACCACGCTCGCGTTGACGCCGCTGATCACGGCGGTCCGCTTTCATTGTCACGGTCTTAACCGGCAATGCACCAACGCCAAGTGATACACCAAATGCGGCCGCTGCATCTTCAAACTCCACAATGCGTTTGGGGTCTGGCATCTCGTGAATGCGATACATTGCTGGCACGCCGCTGGCTTCCATCCAGCGCGCAACACATTCATTCGCGCACAACATGAACTCTTCAATGATGCGATTGGACCACGCACGCTCTGCCTTGCGGACACCACGCATCGCGCCGTTCTCGTCGAAATCGATCACCGGCTCTGGTAGATCAAAATCAATCGATCCGCGCTTCACCCGCTTGCCATTTAACTTCTGTGCAAGCTCCAACATGAGCTCAAACTGTGAAACAAAATCGACATACTCAGTGCGCAGTTCCGCATCCCCATCGAGAATCTTCTGCACCTTCGTATACGTCATGCGACGTGCGGAACGGATGAGACCTTCGCATACCTCATACCCCAACACATTGCCATCGCCATCAAGCGTCGCGATGCATGACAACACCATGCGGTCTTCATCTGGCCGCAACGAGCATTCGCCATTCGACAACTCCTGCGGCAACATAGGCACAGCTCGATCCGGGAAGTACACGCTGTTGCCACGCAAACGCGCTTCCAGATCCAGGTCCGTTCCATCGAGCACATACTCCGCGACATCCGCGATGTGTACCTGTAACTCCCAGGTGCCATCGTCACGCTTGCGCACAAGCACAGCATCGTCAAAGTCTTTCGCGGTTTCACCGTCAATCGTGACGATTGGCTCATCGCGAAAATCCCTACGTGCGCGAAGTTCGTCGTCATCCAGCGCCGCGACATTGCGCTGCGCTGCGTCCTGCGCCTCTACCAGCACATTCGCAGGAAACACATGAGGCAGATGATGCTTGCGGATGACAATCTCTACATCGACACCGAACGCATCCGGGTCGCCCAAGACTTCAATCACGCGGCCGCGCGCCGGCGAATATTCCGTGGGATATTGCGTAATCTCCACATCGACGGCAAGCCCGTGCAGGTTCTGCAAAGTGCCGTCCCATACATGCTCCTGCGCGCTGGCTTCCGCGCCAAGCGTGCGATGCGGCGTGATGGCAGCGGCCGGAAGATCGCGATCATTCTCAATCAGAACCGGCTGCGACATGCGCTCATCCAACGGGGTCACGTAGCTGCCACGGAGTCGAACGTCATCACTGCCGTGATCGAACGCACGTCCGCGAGCACCTGCCGCATGAAAGATGCCAACAATCGTGGGATTACGCCGTGTGAGCACGCGCACAATGCGTCCGCTACGGCGACCGTCACGTGAAGGAGGGGCCGGCAGGACAAGCACCTGGTCGCCCTGCATAGCTCCGTTCAATTCATGCGGTGGAATGAAAAGATCGCCGTCAGATGACGCACCATCACTGGGCCGCACAAATCCATAGCCATCGCGATGCAGTTGCAGTTTGCCCGCGATCAGATCCTTGCGACTGCCCTCACGCGCATCCATGCGTTCCCGCACGCGACGCTTCATGTCATCAGCGAAGCCGCGGCGACCGCCGCCCAAACGGCTATCGTTCTTCGCACGTTCGACGTTCGTCTCTGGCAGCGCCCAGTGCTCCTGGTCCATCTTCACCAGCGCGCCGCGAGCCGTCATGCGCGTCAGTTGCTCCAGCAACATGCGACGTTCGCGTCCCCCGCCCATACCCAGTTCGCGAACCAGTTGTTTGTAACCCGCGCGACCGCCAGCGCGTTGAATGCGCCGCAGAATCTCGCGATCTGTGTGCTGATAAGGGTGACCCGGCATCTGCCTGAAGAATACGCTGACTGGCGATTGATTGCAGAACCCACACGTTGGGCTACCTGCATAGACCTAGCAGCCACGGACAGCACGCTCTTCCGATGATTGGTCTATTTGCGAGCGAACTGTTTGGTATCGCCGGTGCGACCATTCGTCACTTGCATTGTCCCATCTGCACTGATCGTGATGACCACGTTCTTGCCGTCTGTACCGGATGTGTTAGCAATAAATGCCTCGGGGACATTGTGTTCCGGTCCTTGCTGTGGCGTTTTCCCAGGATTCGGTGAGCCTGCAGGAGGCGCCAGGTGAAGTTGATATAACGCTTCCATTCGAGGTGACTTGCGAATGGTATCGATCACCGACGTACTGGCCCCTTTATGCGCACCGTTATCCATGATGGCCACGCGAGGCGCGATGGAGTTAATGAAAACCGGGCTGCTGCTCCAGTCCACACCGTGATGCGAAACGATCAACAAATCGACTTGCCCAAGTTTGTTCACAGGGCATACCAGCGAATATTCGCGATCCGAGGTCAAATCGCCCGCATCGACAATCTTCAACCCCGCAAAGCGAATCATGGTGCCAAGCGATTGACCATTCTCCTGTGTATCCGTGGCGGGCTGTTTCACATTCGCGCAAAGCGGATTCGGAGCTTTACGCACACTGGACGCTCCAGGATCATGATCCATCACAGCACCGTTGCTACTGATGGCAACCGCGTCAAAGCCGGGAGCAGGTAACTTGTCGCCCGCCTTTACGACGAAGTGCTTGTACTTCCCGGTGGCCAACAGTTTCCGATAATTCGCTAGAAACGACGTATCATTGGGATCGCTTGAAATACGCTCACCATGATCCAGAAAGGCACCGATCGGGAAGCGCTCTGCGAGTTGCGGCACACCGCCAATATGGTCGTCGTGATAGTGCGTCAACAACACCGTATCGATGCGCGAAAGCCCCATCATCTTCGCCGCCGCAACAATGCGATCAGCATCGCGCCCATTGTTCTTATCCCAGCCTGTATCTATCAACAGAGACTGTCCTGTGGGCGCAACAAATAACGTGGCCTGCCCACCTTCCACATCCACAGCCGTGATGCGCAGAGAGTTCTTCTGCCCGAAAGCGCTAGCAACGAGCGCGAGAGCAAAACAGGAAGCAGCAATAGGACGAAAGATCTTCATGACGCAACAGCATACCGCGCCACACGTGCCGGGCGCTCGTGAAGTAGATAAGCAATGCAGAAGGGCCGCTTTCGCGGCCCTTCTGGTTAGGTTCAGGTTTGATTAGAACGTTGCCGTCAGCTGGAACTCCGTCTGACGAGGAGCGCCCTGCGAGAACGTTCCTACACCGCGGTACGTACGCTGTGCCGACTGGGTTGCGAAGTTATTCGGACCAGTGACAAAGCTCGCACCACCCGAACCGCTGTTAATAGCTCCACCCGCAGTGGTTGTGTTCTGCAGAGTTCCGGTATAGGAGCTAAAGTTGCTGAAGTTTGCAATGTTGTAGAAGGCAATCTTCGGCGTAAGGCTCAGGCCCTCGTGCAACTTGTTAAACCGGAACGGGTAGGAGAAGTTCACGTCCAGCGAACGGAACATCGGGTTGTTGTTAGCTGTTCCCGTAGGAAGCTGAGCCACAGGCTGAATAACACCCTTCAGCGTTGTGAGCTGCGACAGTGTCATCAGGCCGGAGTTAATCACCTGCTGGCCGGCCGGAGTTACCTTTCCTGCGTAGCTACCGTTGTAGTTGGTGATGAAGCTGCCAAGCGTATTCGCCTTGACGCGATGCATGTAATCACCCTGCACCGTACCAGGAGCGAGATCGCCCGTCGTTCCGTCACCCGTCAGATCGGTCGTGAAAATGTTTCCTGCGGCAAGGCTCGAATCCAGAATCAGATTCGATGGGATCGCCGAGAAGAAGTGACCGATAAGACCAATTTCCGGGCCATACTTCGGCTTGATGTTGCCACCGAAGGAAAGCTGGTGCTTACGATCAAGTGTGTTGCGGCCGATGTACTGGTTCGGGTTGTCGTAATCCCAGGCGCCGGTTCCAAAGAACTCGTCGTTGGAGGTCATGTTCGACACAACACGGGACAGGTTATAGGAGACCTGGATGTTGCTACGGTCGATACCCTTCATCGGGTGCGAAGCCGCCTGACGATATACAACCTGCAGAGCATCGTAGCCCGAACGTCCCGCGGGGCGGATAACCGTGCCGCGGCCTAGATCAGGATTTACACCCGGGAATGCTGCCGGCGTCGAACGTCCCTGGACCTTGTAGTTGTTGTAGCTCGTGTATGCGTCACCATCGAGTCCCTGGCTGGCGAAGGAGTTGATTGCAAACGAGGGATTGTTGTTGATGAGGCACTGCACGACTGCAACGGATGTGGCAGCGGTCGCCGTACCGCAGGCGCCCTTCGTGGTAGATAGAGCGGAGAGGCGGTTGATCGCCGCAAGTGCATTTGCCTGGCTGAAGGTACGCGCCGCACCTGTGTGATTCAGGTCGATGGACTGACCGATGCGCCACGTCATGTTGTGGACATAGTCAGCGCTCAGAACCGCACCCTTGAACAGTTCACGCTGTAGACCGAAGTTCCACTGTTCTGAAACCGGCTGCTTGTAGGTCGGCGCATACAGGCCCGAAGCATTCAGGGTGTTGCCAAGGTATCCGCTGTTCACGACATTCGGGTTGGCCTTAGCCACAGCCTGATAGCTCTTCTGCAGCGCAGCGAACTGCGGAGCAGACTGAGCGATCGTGCGCTGGAGGCAGAGCGTCTGCAGAGGCGTTCCGTCAGGAGACGTGGTCACGACGCTGCTGTCCGGGAAGAGAACCGACGTCGACGCACAGGCAGACGCGGGGTTGTACGACTGAACCGTCTTCAAGAGACCGGCTGCAGCGTTACCGCTGCTGTTGAATACAACGCTCTCGTAGTAGAGACCAAAACCGGCACGCAGCACCGTCTTGTGGTTGCCCGGAGCATATACCAATCCGACCTGAGGCCCTAAGTTGTTATACGGTTGGCGTACATGACTTGCGGTGTAGCTCGGATCAAAGAGGCTGAGCAACGGGGTCGTGGACGCCTTGCCTGAGCAGACGTAGTTGGCGGTAGCCGTCATATCGGCGCAAGTGGGCAACGCGAAGCTGTTGTTCTGACGGTTGGTATCCACGCTGTAGCGGAGAGCAGCAGTCACGGTGAAGCTGGGCGTAACCTTCCAGGCATCCGCAACGTAGAACCCGTAGCGCCAAGCAGGTGAACCGCCACCAGGCAGGCCAAATCCCGCAACGTTGTTGCCATAACCGTTGCCCGTGGCAATCGTCGCAGAGCTGGTGTTGTAACCATTCAGCGGATCACCCGGACAAGCGGGCGCTCCGACTACGCCGCTGCAACCAAGGCCAAGTGGATTGGTAGCATTCACCGTGCCAGAAAGCAGATTGCTCGCGGTCGGGTTCAAACGGGGAGCCAAACCATAGAAGGCAGCATAGCCGCCACCCTGCAAACGGTTCAAAGAGCCGCCGAAACGGATATTGTGGGTACCGCGTGTGTAGCTGCCGTCATAACGAAGCTGCTTATCAGACTGGAACGTTGCCTGCGGAGCGTTCGAGTTTGGTCCGAAGTAGAGCTGGTTGGTGTAGTTGTAAGCAACCGGACCATTCGCCGTGACCAGGGGGTTGTAGCCCGAAGAGGCGCTGCCATCTGTGATGAGGTTGTGAAACTTCTCATACGAGCCACGGAACGAGTGCGTGAAGCGGCCCTTCGAGAAGTCAGCACCAAAGGCCATGCCGTACGTATTATCGCGATTCGGATACGCAGCAAAGCGGGTCGTTCCGCCTGCAGTGGTCGTCGAATCTACGTTGTAGTTGCCACGAGCGAAGTAATGACCGCCGAACGGGCCTGAGTAGTCCAGGCGCACAGTCGAATACGTCTGGCGATACGGCGTCCCTACGGTGGGGTGCTGTGCGGCAAGGGTCGAAGACTGTCCTACCGGGTTAGCACCAGCGGTGTTGAAAACAGTTCCCAGGTTGGATGGCGATGCGCTGTTCTGCTGAATGCGCTCCGCATTGCCAAAGGCGAAAAGCTTGTCCTTGATGATCGGGAAGCCAATGCTGCCGCCGTACTGATTGCGCTGAAAATACGGCGCAATGTGGTTGCCATTGGCATCTGCGGTGGAGTTCGGGTTCGCATCCAGAGCTCGCTGATCCTGGAAGATGTAGAACGCTTCGCCGTGGATTGAGTTCGTGCCCGAGCGGGTCGATACGTTCACAGCACCCTGCGAGGTAACTTCACCGGCAGCGTCCTGCGTGGAGCGGTTCAGTTGGAACTCGTTGATAGCGCCCTGGGACACGTTGAAGATCGTGGTTCCCACGGTTTCGTCCGTAATGTCGGCGCCGTCGAGGAGGATACGGGTGGTACGGCCCGAAGTGCCGTTCACCGCAATGCCCGTGTAGCCCGACTTCGTTGGATCGAAGGTGTTACCGTTCTGCAGCTGTACACCCGGTTCAATCTGAGCCAGATCCAAGAAGTTACGGCCGTTTACAGGAAGGTTTGCAATCTGCTCGCGGGTGATAACGTCTGCCACGCCAGCCTGGTCGGTGTTGACCTGAACCTCGCCAGCGGTAACTTCAATGGTTTCAGAGTTCTGACCAACCTGTAGCTTGAAGCTTCCTGGGGTGGCGGTGCCGGTCAGGATGCGGGTCTTAACTTCAAGCTGCTGGAAGCCTGAAGCAACGACCGTAACGGTGTAGTCGCCAGGATTCAGCGGACCGATGCTATAGAAACCAGCCTTATCGGTGGTCAAGTTCCTGGTCGTTCCCTGATCAAGGCTCTTAATCGTGATATTGGCATCCGAAACTGCTGCACCGGATGCGTCTGTGATGGTTCCCTGGATAGCACCGCCGTTTACCGAAACGGCCTGGCCGTGAGCAGCAACGCTGACCAACGCCAGCGGTGCGACGAGCAGAAATTTCTTCATTTTTGTACTGCCTCCTGAACACGCGGGGCCGATGGGGGCAAAATCACCGCATGATGTACAGCAAAAAGGGAATCTCGCTAAAGGCACAGACAAACGGCCTGCAGCGAGATCTATTTATTCTTTGTTTGCGTTAGATTGCCCTACATTTTCCGCTGTGTCAACGCCAAGAAACGCCGCTTTTTCACTTTTGTCACTTTTCCTTTACTGTGCAGAAATATTTGATCCGGAACTCCGTCTAAAACGGCTCTTTGGGAACATGTCCAAGAAAGGCTGTGTAAAGCCTTGGAAGCGAAAAGGCGGCGAACAAAACGGTAAACTGGACTCATGGATTTGGCCGATCCATTTTTGAATCCTCGGTTGAGCGATCTTCCTGATCGCTTTGGATTCCTGCATGTGGACTTGAACAGTTTCTTTGCCTCTGTGGAGCAGGAGCTGCATCCGGAATATCGCGATCGCCCGATAGCCGTTGTCCCCACCTTTGCGGATACTACGGTTGCCATCGCAGCCAGCTATGAAGCGAAGGCTCTGGGCATCAAGACCGGCACTCGGGTCGTTGATATGAAACGCCTTTGCCCTGACATCATTCTGGTGGAGGGCGATCACTCCAACTACGCCGCGTTCTCCCACAGGATTCATGACGCTGTCGAGCGTGTTTGTCCGGTCGCACACGTGCCTTCCATCGATGAAGTGGTATGCCAGTTAATCGGCCGTGAACAAGAACCACCGCGCGCTCGTCAGATCGCCTTGGGTATCAAACAAGCCATCCGTGATGATGTAGGCCAAACACTTCGTTGCTCCATTGGCATGGCACCCAACCGTTACCTAGCAAAGATTGCCAGCGATATGCAGAAGCCCGATGGCCTTATCGGCCTATTGCCGTCGCAACTTCCCCGTGCACTTGTTCATCTGGAACTCCGCGATCTTCCCGGCGTGGGTGCGCGTACGGAGCAGATGCTTCATGGCAAAGGCATCACCACCATGGCGCAGTTGCTGGATCTAAACCGCGAGGAGATGCACAAGCTGTGGAACTCAGTCTGGGGTGATCGGCTGTACCACTGGCTACGCGGACATAATACGGGAGACGATGGCGCGCCTCTGCCCCGCGAAATGCAGAAGTCTCTGGGACACTCCCACGTGCTGGGGCCGGAGCACCGCAACTTACAGGGATCGTGGGCGATTGCACATAAGCTACTGCACAAAGCGGCCATGCGGCTGCGAATGGAAAAGATGTGTACTGCTTCGCTCACGCTGACGATCCGTTACCAACTCACGCGTGAACAGGCGGAGCAAAAGAATAAGGTCCGCCATCATCAAAGCGGCATTAAGCACGATGGCTGGGGCATGGAAGCACGCTTTCCTACCTGCCAGGACACGCTCACACTGTTGGAGATACTGCAGAAGTTGTGGCAGCAACAGCCCACTGGCCCCGAGTATCAACGTCCCTTTTTCATCGGCGTTACATTGGGTCGTTTGATTAACGAAGACGAACAACAGCCCACGCTCTTCGCAGATCCAGACAATCGCAATCAGCTCAGTCGCACTCTAGACAAGCTGAATCAGAAATACGGCCACACCACGCTGCACTTTGCAGGCATGTTGCCGGCACGCGAAAGCGCGCCCACGCGCATCGCCTTCACGCAGATCCCAGTTCAATACGGCAAAGATTACATCTAGCTCGTAATTGCAGTAGCCTCATGCTCAGACATGAAGCGCCTTCTCACATTGCTCTCTGCCATTCTTGTTTCCATGCCCTGCTTTGCGCAGGCCACGGCGAATCTTTCGTCGCAGGGCTATTATGCCGATCCAGAGATTCGCATCTTCGATCATCAGTATTGGATCTATCCAACTTCTTCCAACGTTGGCGAGCAAAGTGACGAGAGTCACTTCAACACTCAGCAGAGCGAACTGCGCAAGCAGCACGTAGTTCACAAGGCATACCTTTCGCAGACATCCCTGGATGCGTTTTCATCGCCAGACTTGGTGCATTGGACCAAGCATCCTCATGTTCTTAGCGTGACGAACGTATCGTGGGCCGCATATGCGGTGTGGGCGCCCTCTGCGATCTATCGCAACGGCAAGTACTATCTCTTCTTCGCAGCGAATGACATTCAGAAGACCGACACATTTCCCGGTGGTATTGGAGTTGCAGTAAGCAACAAGCCTGGTGGCCCGTTCAAAGATGCGCTGGGCAAGCCGCTCATTGGCGCATTCCAGAACGGTGCGCAACCCATCGACCCCATGGCTTTTCAGGATGAAGATGGCTCTGTGTATCTCTATTACGGTGGACAGGGTCACTGCAATGTAGCGAAGCTATCCGGTGATCTAACGCATGTCATTCCCATGTCCGATGGCACGCTCTACAAAGAGATCACGCCTGCTCACTACACAGAAGGTCCGTTCATGATCAAACGCAACGGCGTCTATTACTTCATGTGGTCCGAGGGCGATTGGGGCAACAGTACCTACGGCGTTGCTTACGCAAAGAGCACGAGTCCCACTGGCCCTTTCACACCTGCAAGGAAAATCCTTTACACCGATCCTGCAATTGCGAATGGGCCTGGACATCATTCCGTTGTTCGTATTCCGAACACGGACGATTGGTACATCGTCTATCATCGCCATCCTCTTGACGCCGCTGATCGCAATCAACGCGTGATGGCAATCGACCCTCTGCGCTTCGACAGGAACGGGAACATTGAATCCGTAATCATGAGCAAGGACGGTCCCGGCCCAGTTCCCATTGCCCATAAAACTGCCAACATACCTTAATCCACACTTAATAGATGTCACGATCTTGTCTCTCAGGAGGGCCAGAAGACGCAGGATCATTTTCCCAATAAAGACACTTGATCTTTTCTGAAACGCACTCCTATGATGCCCGGCACGCGCGCGCTCCCTACGCGCTGTGAGGCCAAATATGAACGTTGTACGCAAAAACCCTGTGGGCAAGGGGTTCATGAAGACGAGTCGTGGCAGGAATTGGAACCTGTCCATCGTGCGCATTGTTCTTCTTGCACTGTGCGCCGCTGCAATGTCGTTGCCGGGATGGGCGCAGGACACAACTGCCACCATTCTGGGTAATGTAACGGACCCAAGTGGCGCGTCCGTTCCCAAGGCACAAGTCACCGTCACCAACACTCAGACCAACGTCTCCGTTGTTACTGAAACCACGGAATCCGGCGCGTACACCGTTCCGAATCTGAATCCCGGCACTTACTCCATCACAATCAAGATGCAGGGGTTCCAAACGGCGAGCCTCCCAAACCTTGCCGTCTCTGCAGGCGACCGACGTCGCGCAGACGCTGGATTGGCCATTGGCGCTGCCAGTGAAACTGTTGAGATCACAACGACAGCTCCCGTTCTACAGACAGATAGCTCCACCATTGGTTCCAACGTGTCGCAACGTGCCGTACAGGATCTACCTCTTAATGGCCGCAATTACATCAACCTGGTGCAGATTACGCCTGGTGCGACAGAAGCCTCTCCCAACAGCATTAACAGCGGTACACGTCCTGATGATCGCCGTCCCAGTTCTTCCATCTCGATGAACGGGCAATCGGAAACCCTGAACGACCAGATGGTGGACGGTCTGGATAACAATGAGCGACTGATCGCCACCATCGGCGTTCGTCCCAGCATCGACTCCATTCAGGAAGTTCGCGTTGTCACCAACACATTCTCTGCAGACATTGGTCGTGCGGCCGGTGCTGTCGTCAACGTAATCACCAAGAGCGGCACGAATAGCTTTCACGGCACGCTGTATGAGTTCTTTCGCAACGATAAGCTGAATGCCTATCCTTACCAGTTCGGCGCTGCAAAGCCCGTCAATCCTGAACTCCGGCAGAATCAGTTTGGCGGTAGCCTCGGCGGTCCAATCTTCAAGAACAAAGCCTTCTTCCATGGTGATGCTGAGTTCTTCCGCCTGATTAAGGGTGGCCTACCCTCGCAACTCATCGTGCCTACGCTGTATCAGCAACAGCATCCCGGTGATTTTTCTGATGCGATTCCGGCGAGTGGCTGCGCCACAATTGCTGCCACTGTTGCCGACCCCACACAAACCCAGACCACCGGCTGCGTCTACGATCCCGATCCCACGCACGTCACAGGGCTCAATGGATATGCCGGCACGTCGATCTACCTACGCACACCTGTCCCGGGCAACAAAATCCCCACAGGCTTCATTGATCCGGCAGGGCTTTCTTACTTCAAGCTGTATCCTGCACCGAACAGTGGCTCCAATGGCTACGTAGGTGTCCGCAATCAGGAGCAGTACTCCACCGTGTACGACGTTCGCGTTGATTACCACTTCAACGACAGGAACCTGCTCTTCGCGAAGTACATCATCAATGACGTCTACACGGTATCGCCGGGCGCACTGCCCATTTCCAACGCGAACGGCTTTGCCGTGGATCCGCAGACAGGCAACGGGTTCGGCACATCACCGCAACTCGCAAGAAATGCGGCGCTAATCTACACGCACACCTTCACGCCCAACCTGCTCACCACGCTCGGCGCCGCATGGACCTACATCAACAATGCATCGTATCCACTGAACTATGGTGTCAATCCGAATTCGAAGTTCGGACAGGCAAACATCAATGTCAGTCAACTTACATCGAGTCTCGCAGTAGCCACACCCACAGGCCTGACAGGCCTCGGTGGCGGAGGTAACTTCGTTCCACTGCAGGACAAAGACAACACCTATCAGATCAATGGACAGGTGATCTACAACCGCGGCAATCACTCCTTCCGTATGGGTGCTACGCTCATTCGTCGCAAGGCAGCGAATATTCAGGACAACCAGGGTGAAGGCGGATGGACTTTCCGTACCGGCGGCCCCGGGCTATTGGAAGGCATCTTCTCGGCGGCCACGCGCAATAACAACTTGTATCCGCCGCACTACCAGACCTGGGAACCCAGTGCGTACTTTCAGGATGACTGGCATTTGGCCAGCAATCTAACGCTGAACCTTGGTTTGCGCTATGACGTGTTCACTCCCTTCACGGAGGAGAACAACCACATCTCCAACTTTGACCCGAACTGCGTTTGCATTATTCAAGCGGGTGTAAACGGGATCAGCAGAACAGCAGGTGTGCGCACCGATCTAACCAATGCGGCACCGCGCATCGGCTTTGCTTATAACCCACGCCCCAGCACCGTAGTTCGTGGCGGCTTTGGCTTAGCCTTCTTCGCCAGTAACTATGAATCGCCCACCAACCTAAAGAACACACCGAACATCTCCATCTACGGCAACTGTTCTTCATTCCAGGCAGCGGCTGGCACCAGCGGATGCAACACGGGCTTTACTCGCTTCGCGCAAGGTATGCCACTACCGAACCAAAACCCAAGCACTACCCCCAGCACCATGGTCGGCTCGATTCCAGCGGTTGTGGACAGGGGTATGGGTTCCGGTTATCTGGAGCAATTCAACCTTGTCATCCAGCAAGACTTCAAAGGCAACGTTCTTACAGTGGGTTATGTAGGAGCCCTGGGTCGTCATCTCTCCACTGGCTTCGACATCAACCGCGCACCACCGAATACATCCGGGAGCCAGACTCTGCGCCGCTGGTACTCCATAATGCCTGGCATCACCACGGTCTCTCAGACGCTTAGCTCAGGTGCATCGAGCTACCACTCGTTGCAGGCAACCTTTGAACGTCGCTTCAGCCACGGTCTGGGTTTCAGTGCAAGCAGCACATGGGCTCATCTGCTCGACAACGCACCAAACGTGAATGGGCAGAGCGGCAACGGTGTTGGCCAGGTACTGACATCGCAAAACTCTGATGACTACGGCAATGGCGATCTGGATACACGGGCCCGCATTGTGATCACCGGTAACTATGAACTGCCTTTCGGCAAGGGCACCAGCGGTTTCCGCAATATTGTGGAAGGTGGCTGGCACCTGAACGTACTCAACCTGTGGTCAACGGGTCTTCCCTTCACCATCCTCAACGCTTCCAACATCAGCAACACCAGCCCTGGCGGTTCCGCGGATCGTCCGAATGTTCTCAGCAATCCGTTCACAAACATTCAACGTCCCGCAGGGGGAAACGCAGTCAATCCTCAGTTCTTCTCTGCTGCTGCATTCGCGGCGCAGGCTTCTGGAACGATTGGCAACGAACATCGCAACCAATATCACGGTCCTCATTATCGCCACTGGGACATGTCTCTCTTTAAGGACTTCCCCGTATGGCGTGAAACCAAACTGCAGTTCCGTGCGGAAGCATTCAACATAGCGAACCAAACCAGCTTCTCCAACCCCACATCATCATTGGGCACAACGGCTACGTTTGGACAACTCACTTCTACGTTGCCTACGTATCTACCTCGCACTGTTCAGTTCGCGCTGAAGTACGAGTTCTAACAACACAACTGCAAATCAACATGGGCTTCGAGGAAATGTTCCTCGAAGCCCATCTCTTTGCAGCCCATTTCATCTCCCACTCAATCGCCGATAAGAAATCCGAAGCGTCAAATCGCTACAATGTCCGAATGCCTGACCGGACACAATGGCGCGCTGAGTTCCGTTCCATGTTGCAACTTGCATGGCCAGTAGTTCTTGCGGAACTCGGCTGGATGCTGCAAGGCATCGTTGACGTGATGATGGTGGGCCGCCTTGGCCCTGTTGCCATTGGATCTGTTGCACTGGGCAACGTGCTGTTCTATGCACCATCACTCTTTGGCCTTGGCCTGATGATGGGATTGGACACCGTTGTTTCGCATGCCTATGGACGCGGTGATTACGACGCATGCCATCGATGGCTCGCACAGGCTGTCTACATTGCATTGGTTGCTACACCTCTGTTGATGTTGGTTGCGTTTTGCGTTGGGCTTGCCCTTCCTCACTTTGGTGTCGCAGCAGAACTCATTGCCCCCACACTCACTTATCTGCATGTCTTGTTGCTCAGCACGTTGCCGCTGTTACTTTACGCAGCCGCACGACGTTATCTACAAGCAGTTGGCGAAGTGCGTGTGATCACACTGACCTTTCTTGCAGCGAACTTGCTGAACTGGGCCGGCAACGAAGTCCTCATCTACGGGCACTTCGGCATACCAGCAATGGGCGTTGCTGGATCGGCACTGTCCACGGTGTTCTCGCGCATTGTCATGGCCGCTTCGCTATTCGGATTCGCATGGCGTTATGAACGCAAGCGTGGCCACCCGTTGTTCGAACATTGGGCAAAACCGATAATGCGTGAGATACGCGAACTGCTGCGCCTTGGTCTGCCCGCAGCTGGACAGTTCGTACTGGAGGTCGGTGCATTCGGTGCAACCGCAGTGCTCGCAGGAACGTTATCGCCTGTTTCATTAGCCGCGCATGAGATTGCACTGAACTACGCGGCTCTCGCGTTCATGGTTCCTCTTGGGATCAGCTCCGCAGCCTCCATTGCTGTAGGCCATGCTGTGGGAGCAAAGGACTGGCCGAAGGCACGCCGATCCGGCATGTTTTCACTGCTTCTCGGCATCTGTTTCATGACTCTTGTGTCGCTAACATTCCTCAGTGTTCCACGCGCTCTCGTGTCCATGTACACACATGACGCCGCAGTCACGCGTACTGCCCTGCCGCTGTTTGTGGCTGCTGCTGCATTCGCCATCTTCGATGGCATACAGATTGTTTCCACCGGAGCCCTGCGCGGCTTAGGCGACACACGCACCGCATTATGGGCGCATCTGTGCAGCTATTACATTGTGGGTCTGCCACTGGGTGCGTTGCTCTGTTTCCACTTCCATCTTGGCGTGCTTGGACTTTGGATCGGACTCACCTGCGCGTTGATTACAGCGTCGATTGTCCTTCTCACTGCATGGCTTCGGCGAGCAACAAAAACGCCCGCCGAAGCGGGCGCATTGCCGTAAGTTTTCCTAACTACTTTTCCAGATCGCCCTTCGGGCAGCTCGCAGGCGCGTTGATCGGATTGCAACGTGCAACGACATTGTCTGGCAGCGCGACTACGAAATGCCCAGGCCACTTCGCGGGTTCTGATGCGAAGTAATCCGTGCTGATGATCTGTGCTCCGCTTCGAAAATCCTTATCGCGCACAGACGTGTCGTTCGTACGTGCCTGTTCCGTGTCGGCATCCGAACGAGTACGCACAAGCATTCCCTGCTTCGCCAACTCGTTCATGTGTTCTTCTGTGCCGGAGTTCTCTTCCGTGAAAGCAGCTTCCGGTGTGCCAGGTACTGCATTCGGAAAGATCACACGACCCTTCAGAGCAGGATGACCTTCAACGTAGACCGGTGTAAGCGCACGATTATCCAGCAAGAACAGGATCTTCCCGCGTGCCTGCTTCAGAGTGGGCCAGCCGTTATCCGCAATAGCCTCTGGCATAGTAGCGTGGGTGCCGCGTACCTGATCCGGTGTGATGAGTTTGTTCGCCGGCACGATGGATCGCAGTTCCGCGTCTAGTTCATCGAACACCGCAGGCGTGAACGGCTCAGGTGTCACTGCGCCTGGCAAGTCTGCATGCGGCTTTCCATATTTACCTTCAAGCAGGATGAAGATAGGAATGTGGTTGGGATGCGCATTCGACCACGTCAGCACAGTGTTGATGCACTCGCGCAGTGTGATGCAGCTGCTGTGCTGATCAATATCCTGCACATGCATCACTTTGAAGCCAGGCTTATCCATCTGCCCGTCGGTGTTATACGGCTCAGGCGGGAAGCCCATACCTTCAATCACCTTCGCAGCAGCAGGATGCGAATACAAGCCGCCCTTGCTGTCTGCATAGATGTCGATCTCGAGCTGACGCACACCGGCGTCAAGCTGTGTGGGGATTGGCTTGTGTTCATAATCCAACCCGCGCAGCGACTTCGGATTTTTCGCAGCCAGCAACGCCTTCACGCCTGGCGTCAGGCCAACGTGATAGCTGTTATGGCTGCCAATGATCTGAATCTGATTGATGCGCACAGCATCTTTCTGTGCGACGGCAGTGCCGCAGAACAGCAGCGCGAACGGAACAATAAGGGAACGAAACATGATTGAAGCTTCCTTCATGTGCAACAGGCTAGACGTTACGATAGGGCGTGGCGAAATGCGTCGACCATTCCACGCGGCTGCGGTCGAGCCACTCGATGTTACCGCTCTTCGCATCCGCACGAAAGATCATGAACGCGTTCGGATCGTAGCGCGTTGCTGCGGTGACAGTGTGCTGTGGTCCATAGGTGTGAGCGAAGTCCACCCACTTATGCCAATGCCCAGCAATCACGATCTGGATTGTGTCTTTGTATTTGCGAAGCAACGGATGTAGTCCAAAGTCCTTCACTTCAGTGGGCGCAACGAGCCACAGAGGATAGTGGATAAAGACGACCGCAGGTTTACGCGATGCCAGTTGTGCCTCAGCCCACTGCAACTGTTCTTCACCCAGCGAACCAAAACGCTTATCGCCTCCGGGTGCCCAGGTTGCACCTAGAAAATTGTTCAGCACCAAAAAGCGAAAGCCATTATGGTCAACCGAGGAATACGGATCAGACCTAAGCTTTTGCTTAATCAAGCGGTTAGACATTTCAATCGACACGCCAGGCTTTCCATGCTCGTCATAGTCATGATTGCCAAAGCCAAGATGCACTGGTGCATGAAAGCCGTCCATCAGCTTCCTTGCGATATCGATGCGCGTTTCGTTTTTGAAGTAGAAGTCGTAATCGGCTGACGGATAGTTGTGAAACACATCCCCCGGCACAAATACCTGCTCAACGGCACTGCCATCCTTAAACCGGATGCCGTTGATGGTCTCACGTGCCATCACCAGGCGGTCATTCGCCTTGAGGATACTTTCGTTGTCTTCGATGCCGTTTTCGCTACCGGGCTTGTAGAACTTATCGATTACATGGGAATCGCT
The DNA here is from genome assembly GCF_900102185.1 of Terriglobus roseus. Classification (NCBI taxonomy): domain Bacteria; kingdom Pseudomonadati; phylum Acidobacteriota; class Terriglobia; order Terriglobales; family Acidobacteriaceae; genus Terriglobus; species Terriglobus roseus. The sequence goes on from NZ_LT629690.1 coordinate 3,844,082, forward strand.
AACCACGGCAAAGTGGAAGGGCTTACTTCCTTCTGCCGCAGAAGGTAACCAAGAAGGCGCAAGCGCCGCTCCCAAAGAAGCGGCGCTCATTGCGTTAAAGCTACGTCGAGACATTTTCATCAGAGACATCCTTAGAAAATGATCTTCGCCGCGAGCTGCAGTTGACGTGCTGGATATGCACTGGTGATTGTGCCGAAGCTGCTACCACCGAAGGTGCTGTTTGCTGCGGCGTAGTTGGTCTTGTTCAGCACGTTGAAGGCTTCTGCACGGAAGTCGAACTTCGATGCCTCGTTCCAGAGCGAGAATGCCTTGTGCAGACCAAGATCAGCCTGGTAGAAGCCATTCGTACGCCCAAGGTTACGTGAAGCGGTTCCCCACGGGCTTGTGGTGGGAATGGAGAACGCAGCGGAGTTAAATACACCCGTTACGGTGGTGGCTGTCTTGGTGCGCGAGCCATAGAGCGGCACGCCGACGTTGCGGTTCGGGCGATAGGTATACAGATCGGTTCCAAACAGCGACGATCCGCTGGAGAGCGAGTAGTTGATGTTGATCGGTGCACCGCTGGTCATGTTGTTGATCAGCGTGAGCTGCCATCCGCCCAACACTTCATCTACAAACTTATTCGCGTTGCTACCGAAGCGACGACCGCGACCATAAGGCAGGTCATACACCACAGAAAGCGTGTCTGCGAGCGGCTGATCGTAACCTGATGGGCCGTAGTCCATGCTCGGGTTCGCATAGTTCACACGGCTGTTGTCGCCATTCGAAGTCTCGAGGTGACCACCAGAGAGATCGAAGTCGCGGCTCCAGGTAAATGCGTTCAGCAGGTACAGACCAAGCTTCGTACGCTTCTCTACCTTGAACTGCATGGAGTTGTAGTTAGTGCTGCCACCACCCCACGCGATTTCGATATCGCCGAAGCCTTGCACTGGACGACGTGCTGCCAGGTTTCCGCAGGTGCTGCCAACGCAAGGTGTTGCCTGGTTGTAGTCCGCGAGGATCTGGAAGTGTGTACCCTTGTTGCCAACGTAGCTAAGATCCATCAGCCAACCGTTGCCCAACTGCTGCTGCACACCCAGGAAGTAGCTCTGCAGATAGCCGGTCTGGAAGTTCTTCGGGATGTAGCGTGATGTGACGTTAGCAGGATTGAAGTATGCCGCTGTCGTCAACACGTTGCTATAACCCTGCTGCGTCTGACGGAAGCATGCCGACTGCAACTGCGTATCGCTGGTGCAGAGCGCAGCAGCGGTCGGTGCTACCTGCGAGATGCTGGCGTTCACAACGTTCGGGCCGTTATACGTCAGGTTGTTTTCGCCACCAGCACGGTTCCACTGCGTGTAACCGATGCCATAACCACCGCGCATTACGGTCTTCGGCGACATCTGATACGCAAAGCCGAGACGTGGACCGAAGTTCTTCTTCGGCGTGTTTACCAGCGAGCGATCGTAGATGCTGCCGTTCTTTGCCTGTACCAGTGTCTTGGTTGCAGGATCGAAGTTCGCCAGCTTGTTGTCTCGTTCCCATTGCGGCGTGACGATTTCATAGCGCAGACCAGCGTTGACCGTAAGCTGCGGTGTGACCTTGATGTCGTCCTGCACATACATGAAGTTGTAGCGCTGACGCAGATTCACAATGGCATACGTTGTCAGCGAATACGACGAACGGTTGCCAAAGAGGAAGTCAGCCATGTTCTGTGCCTGTTGCAACTGCGACGACAGGCTGGGATTGCTGCCCGTCACCGTGGTGTTTACAGGGTTGCCGTTCTTTGAGTACTGACCAGCGTAGTTGTCCTGGCCATAGCTCGGATTGAAGTCGTTCAGTTCCGTGTGGATCTCCTGGAACTCATAACCAAACTTCACACTGTGCTTGCCCTTGACGATGGTGTAGTTCACCTTCGGATTGAAGACCATCGGGTTCTGGAACTGCGGATTCGATGACTGGTTGCCGAACTGCGAATAACCCGTGACAGACTGTGCATTCAGCGAACGCACAATGCGTGGGTCGGTCGGCAAACCGTCGGTGATACCGCTTTGTACCAGGATCGACTGCTGACCTACATTGACTGGGAACTTCTGGCCGATGTTGCGTGACCAGCCGAAACGCGCATCCAGCAACTGCGACGGTGTAACTGCCCAGGTGACGCCGCCCATAATGTTCTTGTTGCGGATGGTTACGTTGCCGTTGCTGTTACCACCCGCAATACCAGTGATGCCCGGCGGATCGTAAATGTAACCGCGGTGCTGGCTATAACGCGCGAAGATGGTCACCTTCTGGTTGAAGGTGTGATCCAGACGGAAGTCGCCCTTGTCGTCATTGATAATGCCGCGCGGAGCGATGACGAAGTTGTTGGACAGACCAGCCACATTGGTTGTGGGCAGAGCCGCGACGACGTTACGCGCAAACGTCGTCCACTGTGCCTGCGGAATCGAACCAAGGAACGTGCGACCCGTGATGGGATCCTGCAACGGAATTGCGTTGTTCGGATTGGAAGTGTCGTCGTTCAGATAGAACAGACCGTTCCGCTGATTGTTAGTAAGGATCGTGGACGCGGTCGATGCGTTGTTGAAGATCTGACGCACGCCTTCGTAGTCACCGAAGAAGAAGGTGTGATCCTTCCAGATGTAGCCGCCCAGTGTGCCACCAAACTGGTTGCGGATGAACTTGGGCTTGGTCTGTCCTGGAGCAAGGAAGGGACCAGTTGCGTTGAACATCGTGTTGCGGACGTAGTCCCATGCACGACCGTGGAACTGGTTGGTACCGCGACGAACCGCAGCATTGATCACAGCGCCAACCTGGCGGCCGAACTCTGCAGAGTAGTTATTGGTCTCGACACGGAACTCGTCTACTGCGTCTGGCGAGGGAGCGATGTTTTCGTTCGCGAAGCCCTGGTTCGACGTGCCGTAGTTGTTGTTATCCAGACCGTCCAGCAGGAAGTTGTTAAACGCGGAACGGATACCGTTCACGTTGAACGAAGCTTCACGGCTGCTGGTGGTGCCATTGTTTTCCAGTGCAGACTTACGAACACCAGTGGAGAGCAGGGTGAGATCGGCGTAAGAACGGCCGTTCAACGGCAGGTTCTCAACTTCACGCGTGCCAATGAGTTGGCTCTTCGAACTGTTCTCGGTTTCCAGCAGCGATGCGGCGGCAGTGACCTCAACCACGTCCGAAGCCGAACCAGGCTTCAGAGAGAGATCCACACGCTGACGGGCGTTGACGTTGAGCGAGAAGACACCGCTGTCAGAACGCGAGAAACCGCCGGCATCAGCCGTAACACGGTAGTCGCCGATCTTGACGCTGGGGAATTCGAACTTGCCCTCGCCATCGGCCTTACGGGTAACGGTCACGCTGGTTTCCACATTCGTCAGCGAAACGGTGGCATTCGGGATAGCCGCACCTGCACTGTCGCGGACATAACCAATCACGGCACCCGAATCAAACTGGGCCGCAGCGGGCAGAGACATTACAACAGCACTGGCCGCTAGAAGCGGAAGCATTACGATGCGATTTGGTCGCAAGTTGGAACTCCTGTATTTCCGGTTTGATCCAAGCCTCTCAGTTAGCGGTAACGGAACGGTTTCAGGAGTGTTACAAAACCATGAATGAAACCGCCCGAACTTTTACTAGGAGGGGGAAGGACCGTTTTCTGGATAGGCGACGTGTAAATATACCTGCCAGAAAGCGCCACACAGTCTAGCGCACAGAATGTAGAACTAGCATCTGTACTCCGAAATTCTTTGTTTACCGTCGAAGTACATTTGCTACAAGATGTCCCGTGTTCCACGCCACAGAAGACATCTGGCGTCCCGGTGTAGCCTTATGCTGCACATGAAGTTACGCAACGACAGGATTGACCCCGGCACCCAGCCTGCCACGGAACTCATCTTTGGTGAGTGGTACCCCGCCATGCGGTCCGAGGGGCTGCGGAGGGGGAAAACCACCACACTCCTGCTGTTGGGAGTTCCCCTCCTTGTAGGCCGGAAGAACGATGGTGGGATCTTTGCCATGCGGGATCTGTGTCCCCACCGGGGTATACCCCTGTCGGCGGGGTGGTTTGATGGGGAGACGGTCCAGTGCAAGTACCACGGGTGGCGGTTCGAGCCCTGTGGTGGACAGTGCGTCGAGATCCCGTCTCTTACCCAGATCGATACGCTGGAGCCTACCAAGATCTATGCGGGGGCTTATCCGTGCCGTGAGGTGGATGGTTACGCGTGGGTCTACCTGCCGGAAGCAGGTTCGGGGCGTATTACAGATGAGACGGTTCTGCCGCCTGTGCCCGAGGTGCCCAAGTTCTCCGGGAAGTATCGTAGTGCGCATCTGCAGGCTGACCTGCCATGCAATGTGGATCACGGCATCATTGGCCTGATGGATCCTGCGCATGGACCGTTCGTCCATCGGGCTTGGTGGTGGCGCAGTGCTGCATCCATCCATGAGAAGACCAAGCACTTCGAGCCCATTCCGGATGGATTCCGCATGGCATCGCACGCGCCCAGTAAGAACTCCGCACCATACAAGCTGCTTGGGGTTTATGGCAGCGATGTGACGACGACCATCGACTTCGTCCTGCCCAATCGCCGCTATGAGGTGATCCGTGCGGGTGAGAAGTGGTTTGCCTCACTGACTACGGTCACGCCGATCACGCCTTCCACCTGCCGTATTGATGTGATGGCGTGCTGGAACATCTTCTACAGTGTTCCGTTGGTGCCCATGATTGCCAGCTACTTCGGTGCCAAGTTCGTACAGCAGGATCAGGAGACGATGGTGGAACAGGCCGAAGGGCTGCGCTTCCGCCCTGCGATGATGCTGATCGACGACGCCGACAAGCCAGCGAAGTGGTACTTCGCCCTGAAGCAGCGGCGACTCACCGGCAAGGGCGAACATCCGCTGAGCGGGCCGGTCGATCTGCACTGGCGCAGCTAACTACTGGATTGTCACGGTCTTCACCTTCACTGGTGTGATAGGGCGGTTGTGGGCGTTGCGTGGGACTCGGGCTATGTCGTGGACTGCCTTTACCGTGGCTTCGTCGCACTGGCCGAAGATGGTGAACTTGTCGTTCAGGTTGGGTGATGGCGCGTCGGTGATGAACCAGCTTGTGTCGTTCTTGGTGGGTCCGCTGTTGGCCATGGCCAAGCGGCCTGGGCGATCGAAGGTCAGGTTCGGTGCGGTCTCGATGCTGTAGCTGAAGCCTGCGTCTTCGGCTCCGTTGGGATAGTCCTGCTGCTGCACCATGAAGTCCGGGATCACGCGGTTGATGTGAAGGCCGTTGTAATACGGCTTCTTTGTGGTGACGTGCGTTGTCGGGTTGGTCCACTCGCGTTTGCCTTCCGCTAGCTCCGTGAATGTGGCCACTGCGATTGGCGCCTGCTCTTTATAAAGCTTGCAGGTCAGGGTTCCGGCTGTGGTGTCTATGGTGGCGGTGGGGCCGGTGGGGTCTGGGGTGGGGATGTTGGAGGGTTGCGGCGGCACTGGCTGGGGCACTACCTTCTTGGGGTCCCACTCAGGAGCGACCGGAGGCATCGGCTCGCCGGGCTGCACGATGGTGAGCTTGTTGATGGCGATGGCCTTGGTGGTGCGGTTGCCCACTTCCAGCATGGCGTGGGAGATCTTCTCGGCCACGGCGACGCCTGCGTCATCGCACTGCCCGAAGATGGCTCCGCGATGTCCCTTGTCGAACTCGTCATCCGCGTGGAGCGTGATGACGTAGAAGGAGGAGTTGATCTCGCCTGCGTGCGTTGCCATGGCGAGCCGTCCCGGACGGTCGAAGGTGACTCCGGGGATCTTCTCCTCGGGGATGGAGCCGTTCGCATCGCCCTCGCCGCCGCCGTAACGGTCGCCTCCGCGGATACCGTCAGGAATACCGGCGATTGCGGTGCCGTCGTAGAACGGTGTGTTGTGGATGACCGTCAGGTTCAGATGGTCATGCCAGTCCTTCTTGCCTTCGGCCAGGTCGGTGAAGTTCTGGACGGTTTTGGGTGCCTGCTTGGCGTACAGACGGCAGGCGATGCGGCCCATCGAGGTGTCGAAGACAGCGGTTGGACCTGTGGGTTCCGGGCCGCGCGCCGCTGGTTTGTGCGCTTGCGCGTGCAGGCTGATGCTGGAAAGGCTGGCGAAGAGAACGAGGCCGAGAAACCGCATGTCTTCTGGAGTATCACAAACCTCTCGGATTGCTGAGAGCTGAGGGGTACCCCCTCCCCCTTGTTTTTCTAAAATCGTCTTTCTATTGGAGTTAACTTCGCGACTGCCTGCAAAATCGTCCTGGCAAAGGGGTTATGCGCAAAATCGTCTTAATAAAGGAGTTAACTTGCCAACCGGGCTTTCACTAGTGCCCCTGTTTCTATTTTAGAGATTTCAGGGAAATACCATGCCAACTCTATTTCCTTTGGTTTCTTAAATTTAAGTGGGCACGGGGGTTGACAGGTTTTTCATGGATGACGTTTCTGGTTTGCGTGGCATGATGGGGCAGTATCTCCAAGGAGTTCCGGATGAAGCTTCCCCTGCTGGTGCCGGTGTTGGCCTTGATCTGCAGTACAGGTATTTGTGCGGCGCAGTCCACGCCTGCGGATGAGGCCACCTTTCGCAAGTTGCAAAGCGACTGGGCAGAGGCGCGGAAGAACCAGGACGTTGCGTTTCTGGAGCGGTTCTATGCGACCGAGTTCACCGTTGGCGTGATGAACGGCAGCGAGAACACTCGCGAGCAGGACATCAGCGTGTTCCGCACCAAGATTCTGAAGCCCGCTGTTATTACGGATACCGAGATGGTGGTGCATCGCTACGGCGAAGCAGCGCTGGTGACGGGCGTGGAGCATCTGGAAGGTACGTACGCCGGGAACAGCGGCGCGTTCGACCTTCGGTTTGCAAACACATATGTGTATCGCGATGGCCGTTGGCAGATGGTGCGACACCAGGCCACGCCGATTGTGAAGCCCTAACCGACTAATCGAGCGAGTGCCTGCAAGCCGTTGGTGATGAAGCGGCCGTGGCCGGTAGCGATGGATTTCGGTTTGTAGTCCAGCAGGCGTTTTGCGGACGCGTCGGCCAATGGGCAATCCCATGTGCCGCCTTTTGGCAGTGGGAAGTACCAGGGCGGTGCGGTGACGAGGTGCAGACCGCCGACGCTCATGAGTGCATCGCCTGCGAAGAGTGTGCCGTCGCGTTCGTCGAGGAAGCAGAAGTGGCCCGGTGTGTGGCCGGGCGTGAAGATGCAGCGGAGTGAACCGAAAAGTTCACCGTCGGTAAGTGTGTGCGTGGGCCGCGTCTTTGCTCCGGGGAAGCTGCCCTTGGGCTTGTGCTGCGGCTCATCGGGACGCAGTGAAAGATCCTTGTGCAGAAACGGGGCTTCACGCTGCGAGATGGCCACGTCCACGGGTCCAAGTTGCGCGTGCAACTGATCGAGCGAGCCGATGTGGTCAAGATGTGCGTGTGTGAGCAGGATGCGGCGAATGCTGCCGCCGAGTTCTTGTGCGGACTGGATAATCTTTGCAGCCTGACCGCTGATGGTGCAGTCCACCAGCGTAAAGCCGTCGCTTTCGCGGACGAGGTAACAGTTGGAGATACCCAGGAATGTCAGTTGCGCCAGATCTTTGTGGATGCATGTGAGTTTCATGGGAGTATCAATGCTCCTCTCGTATTCGCTGCTTCTAAAACGGATGCACGGATGAGGCTGTGGTTGTTCAACGCGCAGCAGATTAACAGCTCTTTGTTGCAGGTGCGCTGCTGTCCGTAGAATCAAGACTACGGATTGATGATGGAAGAAAGTTTGCAAAATCGGATTGCCGTGGTGTTGGTGCGGGCGCGGAATCCGCTGAATATTGGCGCTGTTGCGCGCGCGATGAGCAACTTTGGATTTGCCGATCTGCGCGTGGTGAACGACTATGACGTTCCCTTTCAGGATGCGCGGTCCGCAATTGACGCTGCTCCTGTGCTGAATACGGCGCGCCAATTTGGCAGCGTTGCGGAAGCGGTTGCGGATTGCACTTTGGTTTACGGCACCACTGCTCTGGGTGAGCGCAGGCTGTTGCATCCGGTGGATATGTTGCGGGATGCGCAGACGCATGTTCGCGACGCAGTGACTACGGGTGGCCGTGCGGCTGTTTTATTTGGTTCGGAGAAGACGGGACTATCTGCTGATGAGATGAGCCATTGCCATCGGCTGTTGACGATTCCTATGAACACCAGCGGTGTCTCCATGAATCTGGGGCAGGCTGCTGCGGTGTGTCTTTATGAACTGATTCGTGAGAGCGCGACTCCGCAAAGACCTTTGCCACCGGAGGCGATGCCTGCGAATGCCGAGGAAATTGCGCGGATGGAAGCGGTGCTGGGCGAAGTGCTGGAGGAGAGCGGTTATGCGCATCGGTATCCGGCGAATATGCGTGAGGTGACGCATCGGCGGATGGTGCGGAGGATGACGCTGGACCGCGGCGATGTGGATGCGTGGATTGGTGTGCTGCGGCAGGTGTTGTGGAAGCTGCGCAAGGAATAGCGGAAGGCCGTATTCCTGAGTGTTCGGCGTGAGTTTGCTGTGTTTTTCGCAGTGTTGCGCTGATAGACTCCGTTGCATGAACCACACTTTGTATCGTTCCGCTGCCGCGCTGGCGCTCGGCTTTGCCGCTGTTGCTTCTGCGCAGCAAACCCTGACCGCTGCTGACTATGCTCGCGCGGAAAGTCGACTTGCTACCAAGACCGCGTCGCTGGTGGACCACGCTGTGACGCAGGTGACGTGGTTGAAGAATCCTTCCGCGCCGGAAGGCGGCGACCGATTCTGGTATCGCGATACGGCGAATGGCAACACGACCTTCATGCTGGTGGATGCGGCGAAGAACACGAAGGCGCCCGCGTTTGACCATGCGCTGATGGCGAATGCGCTGAATGCTGCGGGCATTCGGAATGCAAGCTCAACGAGCCTGCCGATCACCGATATCAGCTACGCCGACAGCAACAACACGATTGTTGTGGGTGTGCGTGGTGAGCGTTATCGCTGTGCGATGGCCGCGAGCTACACGTGCACCAAAGAAGCGATTCCACCTGCGCATCAGCAGGGTGCGCAGCCTGCCGTGAGCACGACCGGCACGGGCGGCAATGCAGGCATGAGCACGAATCCCGCGACGGCTGCGCCGCTGCGTCCGGGACGTGATGAAGCCGTGGTTTCGCCGGATGGCAAGAAGGCTGCGTTCATTCGCGATTGGAATCTGTGGGTGCGCGACATCTCTACGGGTGAAGAGAAGCCGCTGACCACGGATGGCGCTTACAACTACGGCTATGCAACGGATAACGCGGGATGGACGCACAGCAATCGTGCGGTGCTGGTGTGGTCGCCTGACTCGAAGAAGATTGCGACGTTTCAACAGGACCAGCGCAAGACGGGGATGATGTACCTGGTGAGCGCTGCGGTGGGCCATCCTACGCTGGATGCGTGGCCGTATCCGCTGCCGGGCGATAAAGACGTCACCATGATTGAGCGTGTGGTGATTGATGTGGATGCTGCGAAGGTCGTTCGACTGAAGATGCCTGCGGACCAGCATCGTTCGTCGTTGTGCGATGACATTAGCTGCCGTGGTGGTGGATGGGATGATGTGCAGTGGAGCGCCGATGCGAAGACACTGGCGTTTCTTTCCACGAGCCGCGATCATCGCACGGAAAACTTGCGCATGGCGGATGTGTCCACGGGCGATGTGCGCGATGTGATGAACGAAGTTGCGGCCACTTACTTTGAGAGCGGCAATGGCAAGGTGAACTGGAAGTATCTGTCGACGCGCAACGAGATTCTTTGGTTCAGCGAGCGTAACAACTGGGGAAATCTTTTCCTGTATGACGCAGGCACCGGAAAGCTGAAGCATGAAGTCACGAAGGGTGATTGGAATGTGACGCAGGTGTTGCGCGTGGATGAGAAGACGGGCGACATCTTCTTTGAGGGCGTGGGACGCGAGAAGGGTTGGGATCCGTATTACTCCGCTGTTTATCGCGGCAATCTGGATGGCAAGGGTGTGACGCTGCTGTCGCCGGAGCCGATGAATCATGCGGCAACCTTCAGCGAAGATGGCAAGTACTTCGTCGACGTGTTCAGCACGCCGCAGGTGCCGCAGACTACTGTGTTGCGCGATGCAACGGGTAAGACGATTGCCGAAGTTGCGAAGGCGGATATCACTCGGCTGAAGGCTACGGGATGGCAGGCGCCGATCAACATTACGGTGAAGGCTCGTGATGGCAAGACGGACCTGTATGGGTTGATGTTTAAGCCGTCGAACTTCGATGCAACGAAGAAGTATCCGATTGTGAACTACATCTATCCGGGGCCGCAGACGGGGTCGGTGGGATCACGCAGCTTTTCGGCGGCGCGTGGCGATAGCCCGGCGTTGGCGGAGTTGGGATTCATTGTGGTTTCCATCGACGGCATGGGAACACCGTGGCGCAGCAAGAAGTTTCATGATGCTTACTTTGGCGATATGGGCGACAACACGTTGCCGGACCAGGTGGCAGGCATGAAGGAGTTGGCTGCGAAGAACGCGTGGATCGACATTGATAAGGCCGGCATCTGGGGACACAGTGGTGGTGGATTTGCCACGGCGGATGCGATGTTCCGCTATCCGGATTTCTTCAAGGTGGGTTGGAGCGAGAGCGGCAACCACGAGAATCGGAACTATGAAGATGACTGGGCTGAGAAGTGGATTGGTCTGGATGACGCTGCGAACAAGAAGGCTTATGACGACGCAGCCAACGAAGCGCATGCAGCAAATCTGAAGGGCAAGCTGATGCTGGTGCACGGAACGATGGATGACAACGTTCCGCCGAACAACACGCTTGTGGTTGTGGACGCGTTGATGAAGGCGAACAAGGACTTTGATCTGCTGATGGTTCCGAATGCGCACCACGGCTATGCGGATCAGGCGTATTACATCATGCGTCGTCGTTGGGATTACTTTGTGAAGAACCTTGCGGGTGGCATGCCGCCGAAGGAGTATCCACTGGCAATGCCGCAGGCTCAGGCGGGACGTCGACGGTAGTCACAACTTAGATAGACAAAGAAAAACGCAGCGTCTTGATGGCGCTGCGTTTTTCTTTGTGTGTATGTCTACTGCACTACGCCGCTGTCGTCAGTGGGTTTGGTTGCGGCCTGCACCTTCCAGCCGTCGTTCGTTAAAACGAGAACGGTGGTGGCTTGATTGGTTGCAGCGAGCGCTGTTGCGAGGCCGGGGAAGGCGTTTTGTGTTTCGGGGGCTTGCGCCCAGTCCTTCACGTCGCCGAGGGTGTAGGTGTAACTAACCGTGGTGGTGGTGCCAGGCTGCGTGCCGGAGTAGGTGTTGCTGAGAATGTCTTTCACGCGGCGATGCGCGTAGCAGAAGTTGCCGTAGCCGGGATTGTTGGGATCCGGTGTCCAGTTGGAGCGACCTTTGTCGGTGAGGTCATAGCTGTTGGCGGCTGTCTTGAGGACGAGCAGCTTTGTCTTTTCTACGGGTGTGCGCGAGAGCAAGCCTTGATCGACGAGTGCGTCGAAGGGGCGAATCTTGTCTGTGTCGTCCTGTGCGTGCTGTTGGGGAAGCTGAATCGGTTGTTTCCAAAGGCATTCCGGCCACTGATCGTAATAGTGATTGATGGCGGTCTTCAGGTTGCCGGTCTCATCCTTTGGGGTTTTGCAGCCGGTGACCGCAACGATGGTGATAACAGCAGCCGTAATGATGGAGCGAGATCCAAGGCGCATTCTGATCCAGTCTCAACTTTCCTGCCGACGCTTTCTGGATGGCGGCGGCCAGTGGGTTTGGATGCAATTGTGCGACGAAAAGCCTGTCCGTTTCCGTTTTCATCGTGCATTATGAGAGCCATGAATCTTCTACTGGTTGCGCTGCTCGGCGGGTGTTCAGGTTTGCGGACCTTCACACCTTTAGCGGTTTTGTGCTGGTTTGCGTGGCGAAACGTGATTCATTTCTCGGGATGGAGAAACTTTACGGCGTCGTTGATCACCGTGATTATCGTTACGGTGATTGCGCTGGGTGAGCTGATCAACGACAAGTTGCCCAAGACGCCTTCGCGATTGATCCCACCGCAACAGATTGCTCGCATGACGGCTGCCGGATTTGTGGGGCTGTTGGTGGCACAGCCGCTGCTGCTGTCGCCGATCCTCGCGATTGTGACTGGAGCGATTGGTGCGGTGGTGGGAACTTATACGGGATGGTTCGTTCGTTCACGTACCGTGGCGGCGCTGAAGTGCCCTGATCTTCCCATTGCTCTGTTGGAAGACGCTGTGGCGATTGGGTTGAGCATCACCTTCCTGCACCTGATTGCGGTACACAGCGTGCTGTTCCTTGGGAACCAGGGGATTGGATTCGGCAAGTAAGTTTTTTACGGCATAAGAAAAGCCCGCTCATGAATCATGAGCGGGCTTTTTGCTGCGAGTTTGTTTAGCAGTCGATGCCGGCGTCCTTCAGGCACTGCTTCAGGCCTGCCATGCTGATGCGGGTAGAGGATTCCTTGATCTCTGCCTTGGTGGTGCCGGGGCCAGAGTTCCAGTGCGTTTCGAGGCTGACGCCATAGCGGTAGCCGTCGCGCTTGAGAGCCTTCAACTGGCCAGTCCAATCGATGAGGCCCTTGCCCACGGGCTCCCATTGGAACGGACGCTTGCTGCCTTCGGGGTTACGCGAAACGGACTTCACGTGCATGTGGCCGATACGCTTCTTCGGCAGCGCGTTGTAATCGTCTGGATACGGAACATCGCCGGGGAACGAACCGGAGTTGCCGGGATCCCAGTTGAGCATGAGCGATGGGTTGGTTACGCGGGAGAGTGTCGCCGCTGCTTCCTTGCCGGAGCCTGTGTTGCAGGCCATTTCGTTCTCAAGGATGAGAACCATCTTCTGCTTGCCAGCGATCGTTGCGGCCTTGTCCAACGCTGCGTCCATGTCCTTGCGGAAGGGCGCGGCATCTTCAATACGCCAGAAGTCGAAGCAGCGGATGCGATCTGTGCCGAAGTTTCTTGCAGCGGCGATGGCGGCTTCCAGCAGTTCAAACTGATCGGAAAGGTCTTTGGGAATCTTGGTGGCATCTTTGGTGCCGCCATCCTTTGAGAGCGGCGCGCCGGGGAAATTGCTCTTGAAGAGCGGGGTGCCTGCGTCCGTGACCTTCAGGTTGTACTTGGCGAGAATCTTCTTCGCGTCTGCTGTTTCCTGCTCGTTCAGCTTCGTGATGTTCTTGCCGTTCACGTCGCGAACTTCAATCCACGACAGGCCGAAATCGTTGGCGGCGATGTGGCAGGAATGTTCGAAGTCCGAACCAATCTCATCGGCAATGACCGCGAGGCGGAAGGGACAGTTCTTCGCCTCAGCGCGCAGCGTTGCGGCGAACAGAGCGAACGAGCCAGTCGCAACAAACTGGCGGCGATTCAGATGCATTGGTAGGACCTCCTGAAGGGACGCTGCCATCTTAGCGCAAGCGTATGGCGACTTGTCGAAACAAGAAGCGCCAATTTCAGCGCACGTCGAGTGCGACAATCTCCGCTGGGCCTGCGATGCCGTCTTCCACGCTGGTGGTGAGTACCGCTTCAAAGTCGCGATCACGGTTGGCGCGACCGATACGGCGCTCTAACTCGCGTACATGTTCAGGGTTGGCGAGAAACTCCCCCGCTGCGGCAGTACCACTCATGCCGATGCCTGCTGCGATGAGGCACACGCTGCCGAGCGGTTCACAGTGGACGCGAGCGATGATGGCGTAATCGCGATTGATGGTGGTCATCTTGTCGCGCAGACGGATGCTCCACTGCTTATTGTTCGGGTCCTGACGGTCGCGGATGTAATACGACTCCTCATCGCTACCGGCGAAGCGATAACGCAATGGATCAATGAGTTTGAGGGTCCACTGGTTGGAGAGGCCACCGATGAAGATGGCTGGGCCTTCGCGCAGTTCGTTCAGGTTGGTACCCAGGTTCAGCCGGACGCGAACCGGGCGGTGCTGCTGCTCCACGACCGACTCCAGCTTCATCATGGCGATGACGTCAGAGAAGACGACGTTTTCGCCGATGACCTGGTGATCAAAGAAGGTGCCGGACGCGGGAAGGGTGGTGTCCGCCAGATCCATGGCGTGGGCGACGGCCTGCTCCGTGGTGTTTGCCCAGCCGGGGCCTTTGCGATGGACGCTCATGGGCAGGCAGTACGTAATTGGACCATCGGCGGCGAAAAGCGGTCGCCAGAGATCGTCCATGGGAGTGCTGCGCATGCGGTACCAGCCTGCGAAGCCTGCTCCGGCCAGAAGGACAAGCACGCCTGCCAGGACGGGCAATAGCCAATGACGCCGTGGAGGAGCGGACGCAGTTTCCAGAACGACCGGGGCGATCTGCGGCGCAGACGATGGCTCGGAGACTACCTCCGGTTCATGTTCGCGACCGGGAAGAAATTCCGGGATGTAGGAGCCGGGGGTGAGTTCGATCCGCAGCTCTGAGGCGTGCGCGTCTTCGTGGTAGTACTGCGCGATCCGCTTTCGAATCTCTGCGATGGTGACGCGGACGATTGGGTCGGAGGCGGTGTCATAGTCACTGGATCGTCCGAAGACGTCGATACCGAGAGTGCGCTCTTTGAGCTGGGGGCCACGGCCCTCGAGAGTCTCCTCGACGATGTAACCGAGCAGCGTGGGGTACCGTTTGCTGTTGCGGAAGTGACTGGATTGCAACAGACGGTCGAGTTGTGCGCGTACGCGGTCCTTCTCCTCAGCGGAGAGCGCTGCGATGGCGTGGGGGGTGGGGGAACTGGCCATAACTGCTTTCACTTCGAAACGACGAGGCCAAGAATAGGCCTTTTATCCTTGCGTTCGCAACTCTTTACCTCCTCTTAACCTGCCCTTTTGCTTCAAGCAGATACGGCGATTTACGCCTCCGTTCATACCCGAAGGCACTGACGGGTTGTTTTCCCGCGTGCCTAGACTCCGTGGGTTGTTAAGAACACCGTCTCCGCTGCCGTGAAAGGCGGTACGCCAAATCGCGGCAGTGGATGTGCCCACGCAAGAGCCCACACGAAGGCAAAGGATAACTATGAACCGCAACAGCAGTAATTTTTGGATGAGCCAGATGACGGCACCCGCGAGCATTGCGCGGGCCGCCGTCATACTTTCCGTACTGGGAGGCGCCGGTGTGGCGCATGCCCAATTGACGACAGCAGACATTATTGGGACCGTGACCGACGCCTCTGGCGCGGCAATGCCAAACGCAAGTGTCACGCTGAAGAGTCTTGCCACGAACCAAAGCCGCACGGCGACCACAGATGCCAGCGGCAACTACCTGTTTACCCTGCTGCAGCCGGGACACTACCGCATTACAGTGACCAGCAACGGATTCAAGTCCACCACGGTGACGGACCTGGGAGTGGAAGCCGGTGACCGTGCACGTTCTGACGTGAAGCTGGAACTGGGCAATGTGAACGAGACCGTCACAGTCGAAGCGCAGACTCCGCTGCTGCAGAGCGAGAACGCGACCGTCAGCTCAACCGTGACGGCGCAGAGCGTGCAGGACCTGCCGCTGAATGGCCGCAACTATGTACAGCTGGTGCAACTGGTTCCCGGAGCGAACGAAGGCCCCGGCAACGGTTTGACCAGCGGCGGCCGACCGGACGATCGTCGTCAGTCAAGCTCGTTCAGCGTGAACGGACAGGACGATACGCTGAACAACTTCATCATTGATGGCTTTGACAACAACGAGCGCGTGATTGGTACCAGCGGCGTTCGTCCGAATGTGGAAGGCATTCAGGAGATCACCGTTCAGACGAACAGCTATGCACCGGAAGCCGGACGTACGGCGGGTGGCGTGGTGAACATTGTTACGAAGAGCGGATCGAATACCTTCCACGGCAGCGCCTACGAATATCTTCGCAACGATGTCTTCGATTCGCGGCAGGTGTTGCAGACAACTGGCAGCAAGCCAGAACTACGGCAGAACCAGTTTGGTGGATCGATTGGTGGACGTATCTGGCGAGATCGGACGTTCTTCTTTGGTGACTATGAAGGCTTCCGCCAGGTGACTGGAGTCACCTATCAAAACACGGTGCCGACCATTGATGAGTACAACAACATCAACAGCATTGGCGGCGGCAGTCCGCAGGCGCTGGTGGCGCAGGGTGCGGGAACGCAGGGATATGCGATCAATCCGATTGCGTTGAACTACCTGAAGCTGTTCCCGGCACCGAATCGCGCGGGGTTAACGAACAACTACGTCATCAGCCCGAACAAGACACAGTTCAGCAATGTGTTTGATGTGCGTGTTGATCATCGTTTCAACGCGAGCAATCTGTTCTTTGGTCGTTACACGTACAACCATGTGGATTCGTTTACGCCGCCGGGGTTGGGTGTGGTGAACGGATTGGAAATCTCAGGTGGTCGCTATAACTTTTCCGGTCCTGCGACGAACGCGGCACAACAGTACGCCTTCGACTACACGCATATCTTTTCGCAGAACCTGCTGATGGATTTGAAGGCGGGGTATACGCGCATTAACAACCTGTCGTTGCCGCTGAACTATGGCAAGAACGCGGATACGACGGTGGGCTTTGGTCCGAATATGAACTTCAGCCAGTACTCGAATGTGTTGACGCCGATTCAGTTTGGTCCGTTCAACGACATTGGTGATGGCGCGTACGTTCCGCTGCAGGACATTGACAACACGTTCCAGTACAGCGGGGCGGTGAGTTGGACGAAGGGCAATCACAATGTGAAGTTTGGGGCGGGGCTTATCCGCAGACAGGCTCGCAATGTACAGAGTGCGTTTCCTGCAGGCCAGTATGGCTTTGGTCTGATCAGCGACAACGTTCCGGGCAATCAGAAGAAGCAGCAGGACAATCAACTGGCCAGTTCGCTGGTGGGTGCGTTCTCGTCTGCGAGCCGCAACTATGACCTGGTGCCACCTGACTATCGTTCGTGGGAGCCGAGCTTCTTCGCACAGGATAGCTGGAAGGCGACGCCCAATCTGACGGTGATCTATGGCGTTCGGTATGACCTGTTCACGCCGTTCACGGAAGCGCATGGTCGGATTTCAAACTTTGACTTCGACCAGGCGAAGACGCTGAACGCCACGAACATTGCGCAGGCGCTGAAGGTGCCGGGGCAGAACGGTGTGGGCGGTACGGCAGGCATTGGGACCGACTACAGCAATGTGGCTCCACGACTGGGTTTCTCTTGGTCTGTGTCGCCGAATACGGTGCTGCGTGGTGGCTATGGTCTGAGCTACTTCCCGGGCAACTACACGTCGAACGCTGATCTGAAGAATGCGCCGTTTGTTTCGGTGTATTCGCCGAACTGCGTGTCGTCGATCGGCTATCAGATTCAGGCGTCGCAGGGCGTTGCTCCTACGGCGACGAATCCGGATTGCGGCACGGTACCGGGTGCTTATCCGACGTTCAGCCAAGGCTTGCCGCTGCCGGTGGCGCAGACGATCAACTCGCCGGGGCTTAGCTTCATTGCGGAGTCGACGAAGTTCCGGTCTGCAATGATTCAGCAGTTCAACCTGCAGGTGCAGCAGCAGTTTGGCGCCAATGTGTTCACGATTGGTTATGTGGGCAACCTGGGCCAGCACCTGCCGCAGACGATCAACGACATCAACGTGCCGAAGCCGGGTAACAGCGTGAGTGGCGGTGCTTCGAGTGCGCGTCCGCTGAGCGCTGCTCTGCCGAACCTGGCGGGTGTGGGATGGATGTTGAGCGAAGGCGTGTCGAACTACAACTCGTTGCAGACGAGCTTCCAGAGGCGTTTTGTGAAGGGGCTGTCGTTTGACGCGAACTACACCTGGGCGAAGGGCATGAACGATGTGACCGGCTTCAGCCAGGAGGGTGCGCAGGGTGCTTACAACGCCGATCCCACGAACATTCGGAACATTGACTATGGCATTGCGGAAAACGATATTCAGAACCGCTTTGCTCTGTCGTTGAACTACCAGTTCTGGGCAGGACACCAGTTTGGCAATGCGTTGGAGCGGGTCGCGTTCGGTGGATGGCAGATGAACACGATCAGCGTATGGCAGACGGGTAAACCGTTCTCCATCCTGAACAACACGTCGGCAGGCGGCTATAACAACCGCGCTACGCCGATCAACAACGGCGGCACCGACCGTCCGAACCTGATTGGCGATCCGCGCGCGGGTGGTCAGAGCTTTGCGCACTGGTTCAACACGGCGGCGTTTGCGCCACAGCCGCTGGGAACCGTGGGTAACGTGCAGCGCAATTCGCTGTTTGGACCCCACTTCCGCCACGTGGATCTGTCGCTGTTCAAGGACTTCGCGGTGACGGAGCGCGCCAAGATTCAGTTCCGCGCCGAGGCGTTCAACATTTCGAACACTCCGAGCTGGATCATTAGCCAGGGCAGCGGCAATGTGCAGCTTGGCAACACGGCTTTCGGCACGGTAACGGCAGTGGACCCCAATTACACGCCACGCCTGATCCAATTTGCGCTGAAGCTCAACTTTTAACTTCGGAACGCGGTCCCAATCCGTATTGGAAGACAAGAAAACATAAACGTAGTGCCTCCTGCCGGACAGCTAATCACTGTCCGGCGATTTTCTTTCAGGAGGCGGTTGTTTTGGATTTGAATATGCAGGCGGACCTGTAAGCCGGATTCTGTCCACGCACCATCTCTGCTCTCGCTCGGACTTCTGCGCTGAACGATCATTCCTCTAGGCCGCGCATTACTGCGGGGCTCCAGCAACCTACCCGCGAGTCTGGCGCACCGGGCCGGCACGCATCACGCACGCGAACGTGCGATCTTCCCGCCTATTTGGTCTTGCTCCGTGTGGGGTTTACCATGCCGCCTGCATTACTGCCTGCGCGGTGCGCTCTTACCGCACCTTTTCACCCTTACCGCGATTGCTCGCGGCGGTATCTTCTCTGTGGCACTGGCCGTCTCGTCGCCTTCAAGCGCCGATCCCGGGCGTTACCCGGCACACTGCCCCTTGGAGTCCGGACTTTCCTCCCCTGCTGCAACAAACGTGCGTGCAGCAGCAGCGATCGTTCGATCCACCTGCATTCACTTCAGTGTACGCCGGTTTTCATTCTTGAACGTTTTGTTTACTGATCGGCGATGAGGCGAATTAGTCCTTGCCCAGCTCGATGGAGAGAGAGATTTCGCGATCCGGTTTGCGATCAAATTTGCTCATCTCCTGCGTTTTTGAGCGTTGGCCCCGGAAGGTGGCCCAAACGCGGTAGTCGGCGTCGGGGCGGAGGTTGCGGAAGTGGTAGGTTCCGCGTTCATCCGTGACGTAGCTCTGGATGACGAGCGTGTCTTCTGCCTCAATCTGGACGACGGCTCCGCGCAGAGGCTCCCTGCTGCCATCTGTAACCGCCCCGCTGACGCTGCGCAGCGGATTGCGCGTAATCTGCGCCCTGATTCCAACGAATGCAGCCGGAAGTGCCGCCAGAACGATCGCAGACGTGACCATGCGTCGGATGAGCCTGCGGCGGACAACGGATTTAAATGCCATGCAGCTTCACCTCGATACTGGGAACGGCGGACTTAATAAGTATCGCGGCAATTTGCCAGCAATGAATGTTCGTCATGCCAGTGTGACGCTATTTGAAGGATCAGAGGAAACGTCGATCATGCGCCGTGCCGTGGTCGGCAACAGAAATTTGGATGCGCAGAAGATTGGCACAAAGATTTTTTTGTTAACAATGCCCTGCTTTTTGGTGCCGGAATGGCTCTGGTCTGCACCAGAAGAGGTGCAGGGTGCGATGAACGACACCTCTTGTAAATTCATGGACTCGCTCCGGCTATCCCCGTTCCCCTATAATCGTCTTTCAGTCATACGGGATTGCGGGCCGTGCGAAAGGGAGCCGCGGGCCGCCGTGTGTATCCGAGTTTCATGGGCAGTGAGGGTGTTGTTATCAAAACCGTAGAACAGGGCGTTGCAAACGTCCCAGAGCATCAGCCAAGACAAGAGCGGTTCTCCTCACTTCATCGTTTGATCGGAGTTAGTCGCGCCATCGGCAGCCGTGGAACCACAGGGCTGGCTGCCGCCGCAGTATTACTTTGCGGCACCGCGACCACAGGAATCGCCAAGGCGCAGGCAGCACCAGCTCCTGCCGCATCTGCAGGCACGGGAGAAATCCTTTGCGCACCGCAGGTGGTCGGCAACCGGCGCTATCCGAAGGAATCGATCATTGCGCGTCTTTTCTCGCGGCAGGGTTCGCAGTATGACCCGGCGACCGTGGAACGCGATTTCAACTCGCTGTGGAACTCCGGCTTCTTTGAGTCCGTGCAGATTGAAAAGGCCGAAGGCAGTGGCTGCACCCAGCTGATTGTCTATGTGCGCGAAAAGCCCACTATTGGCGAAATCAATTACAAGGGCCTGAACGCGGTCACCGTCTCTGACGTGCTGGAACGCGATAAGAAGGCCAAGGTCGGCGTCTCTGTCGAGAGCCAGTACGACCCCACCAAGATCAAGCGCAAGGAAGTGATCCTGAAGCAGCTTCTGGCCGAGCACGGCCACCAGTTTGCTACCGTGCGCACGGAAGTGAAGACGATTCCGCCGGCACGTGTTGCGGTGACCTTCATTGTGAAGGAAGGCCCGACCGTTAAGGTTGGCAAGATCGGCTTCAAGGGTAACGAGCGCATCAACAGCCGCACACTGCGCGCTGCGATGAAGAACTCAAAGCCCATTGGTATTCCGCACTCCATCATCCTGGAAGACCTGTTTGCGCGCACGTTTGACGCAACCAAGCTGGACGAGGACGTGGAGCGCGTGCGCATGGTTTACCGTGAGCGCGGCTACTTCAAGGTGCAGCCGGGCGAACCGCTGACCAAGGTACGCGACAGCGGTGGGTTCAACATCTTCACGATGCACCCGACCCACGGCAAGCGCATTGACATTGAGATTCCGTTGGAAGAAGGCTCCCGCTACAAGCTGGAAGCCATCAAGTTCACCGGCTACGACAAGACTGTTGTAAACACGAATGCGCTGCGTGCGCAGTTTGCAGAGAAGGATGGCGATTACTTCAACGCCACCGTCTTCGGCAAGGGTCTGGAAAATCTTCGTAAGGCGTATGGCTCGCTCGGCTTCATCAACATGGCCGCTGTTCCCACGCCGACCTTTGATGAGCAGAAGAAGACCATTACGCTGACCATCGACATTGATGCCGGTAAGCGTTTCTATGTGTCGCGCATTGAGTTCAGCGGCAACACCATTACGCGTGACCGCGTGATCCGCCGCGAACTGATGCTGGAAGAAGGTCAGCAGTACAACAACCAGGCATGGGAAAACTCCATCCTGCGTTTGAACCAGCTGAACTACTTCGAAACACTGAAGGCCGACCAGGACAGCGAAACCCGCACCAACAACGACGAAGGCACGGTTGACCTGCTGCTGAAGCTGAAGGAAAAGGGCAAGAACTCCATCGGCTTGAACGGCGGTCTGTCTGGTCTGAGCGGTTCGTTCATCGGTTTGAACTACGAGACGAACAACTTCCTTGGTTTGGGTGAAACGCTCTCAGTCGTAGCGAACATCGGCGATCTGTCGCGTAACCTGACCTTCGGCTTTACGGAGCCGTATCTGCGCAACAAGCCGATCTCGGTTGGCTTCCAGGTGTTTGCGCAGAAGTACGATTACAACCCGGCGAAGAGCTATGCAGCTGCGGGTGCGAGCCAGAACCTGAGCAACGCGCAGCAGTCGCTGCTGACGAACTATAACCAGTCCAGCACTGGTCTGACGTTGTCGGCATCCACGCCGCTGCGCCATGTGTTCAAGCATGCGGTTGGCATTACGCGTGTGGGTGTTTCGTATGCGCTGTCGCGTTCGAACATCACGACCTTTAACGAGAACACCCGCAACGTGTTTGAAACGCTGAACTATCGCAGCGGTCTGCAGACATCGAATGCGCTGGGCGGCATCATCTCGTCGATCATTACGCCTTCGTTCACGTACTCTTCGGTGGATCGTGCGGCTGGTCCTCACTCCGGACGCGACTTCAACCTGGCAATCCAGGTGGCTGGTGCGGGCGGTAACGTGAAGTACTTCTCGCCCGTGGCATCGTTCCGCCAGTTCTACCCGATGAAGGGTCTGCGGATTAACCGCGAAGGCCACAACGTGCTGGGTATGCGTGCACAGTTGGCACACGTGGAAGGCTTTGGCGGACAGGTTGCTCCTCCGTTTAACCGTGTATACGGTGGCGGCGAAAGCGATATCCGCGGCTTCGATATCCGTTCGGCAACACCGTACGTGTTCATTCCGACGCGCGTGCAGTTCAACCTGACGAACCCGGATGGTTCCACGGTTCCACGTGATCCTTCGAACAACACGCTGGGCAACGCACAGATTCCGTTGCCGATCTACCGCCTGGTGACGGTGGGTGGCGATACGTCGTTCACGGGCAATCTGGAATACCGTATCCCGATCGTTTCGCAGGTCACGTTCGCGTTCTTCACGGACTTCAACCTGACGTTCAACGCGGTTCCGAGCCAGTTGCAACAGAGCGTGCTGGGTGCGGCTTCACTGTCGAGCCCGCTGTATGGTTGCAGCAACTTCGTCAACGGCGCCTGCACCGGCGGCAAGCAGTTGAGCTTCCCGACGCGTCTGCAGACAGCACCGGGCACGAACTTTGTGCCGCGTATGTCAAACGGTGTGGAGTTCCAGGTGGTGCTGCCGATCGTGAATGCGCCGTTCCGCCTGTTCTACGCGTATAACCCGCTGCGCCTGTACGAGACGCTGCCGCAGAAGCTGGCTACGGATGCAGCTACCTTCCAGAGCTTCTTCCCGAACTCCGCTGCTGGCCGCTACACCTACGCACAGGCACTGCAGTTCTATGGTGCGGACTACATTCTGCGCGAACCGCGTAAGACACTTCGTCTGAGCGTCAGCACAACGTTCTAAACGAAACAAACAAGTAACAACGAAGGGGATGCGATGATCGCATCCCCTTCGTGTTTTGCTCCTAGCGACACGAAGGTCTGCCTAACGCTGTGCTATCGTGATCGTCGCTTTGCCGGGGAGTGTTTGTATGTTGTTGAAGCGTGTTTGGGTGGCTTGTGTGGCCCTGTTATTTCCTTGCACCTTGCTGCTGGCGCAAGCTGCGCCGACCGTGAAGACGACGCAGGGAGATGCGTCGGGTAAGTGGATTCGCAACGGTTCGCAGAAGGCGTTTCTTGGACTGCCGTATGCCGCGCCTCCTGTGGGCGATCTGCGTTGGAAGGCGCCGCAACCGCCTGCGCGCTGGAGCGGCGTGCGTGACGCGACGAAGTTTGGTGCGCGTTGCGAGCAGTGGCATGTGTGGGACGACTACATTTTTCAGGATGCCGGGCCTTCGGAAGATTGCCTGTTCCTGAATGTCTACACGCCGGCAAAAGCGAAGGCGACCAGCAAGCTGCCGGTAATGGTGTGGATCCATGGCGGAGGCTTTATTGCTGGTGCGGGATCTGAGCCTCGGTACTCGGATTCGCCGCTGGTGGATCGTGGCGTGGTGCTGGTGACCCTGAACTATCGGCTGGGTGTGTTTGGCTTTCTTGCGACGAATGACCTAGCGAAAGAGAACGGTGGTCATGCGGGCAACTATGGCTTGATGGACGTGGTGGCCGCGCTGCAGTGGGTGAAGGCGAACATTGGTGCGTTCGGCGGCGATGCCGGGAACGTGACGATCTTTGGTGAGAGTGCCGGGTCGTTTGCGGTGAGTGCGCTGACCGTTACGCCGAGTGCGCATGGGCTGTTCCACAAATTCATTGGTGAGAGTGGTGCGTTGTTTAACGGCGCTATCCCTATGGGCACGATGGATCAACGCGGCAAGCGCGATCAGATGTGGGCTGACTCTACCGGTGCAAAGAGTCTTGCAGACTTGCGCGCTATGCCTGCAGACAAGGTTCTGGACTCAGTAAAAAACAGCCGAGGCGCTGGCTTTTCGCCGGTGCAGGATGGAGTGTTTCTTCCGGAGTCGTTGGCGGACGCTTATGCTGCGGGGCATCAGGCGCATGTGCCTGCCATCATTGGCTGGAATCATGATGAACGCACTGGCACGCTTAGCAAGGACATGACTGCGGTGAAGTGGAAAGCTTATGCGACGGAACACTATGGCGCGCGTGCAGATGAATTTTTGAAAGCCTTTCCGGGTGATACGGACGAGCAGGCTATTCGTTCTGCGGACGATCTGACGACTGCGCAGTTCATTGCGCTGGCCCCTTGGAAGTGGGCGGAGGCGGATGTGGCGACGGGCAAGGTGCCGGTCTATCGTTATCGCTTTGATCAGCTGTCACCGGCGGAACGGCTTCATCCTTTGCCGAGAGCCTTCCATTCAGCGGAGCTAGAGTATGTCTTTGGCACGCAGGATGTGCGGCAGGGTGCGACGTGGAAGCCTGAGGCGCGGACGCTGAGCATGCAGATGATGGATTACTGGACGAACTTTGCGAAGACTGGCGATCCGAATGGGAGGGGTCTGCCGAAGTGGCCTCGTTATGACCAGGACAAGGCTGTGATTCATCTGGACAGCACGATTACTGCTGGCCCGGATAGCACTCGCGCGGAGTTTGAGTTTTTGACGAGCGCTGAGGCGAAGCACTAAGCCACTGCTATGCAGAAAAGGGGAGGCGCGATGACTGCGCCTCCCCTTTTGTTTGGTTTGTCTTAGCGGTTGACCAGGGCCTGGAAGCTGGCGGGGTAGCGTTCGCCTTGTACCTCAATGTCCTTGAGGGCGCTTTCGATCTGGCTGAGGTCGGCTGCGGTAAGGTCCACGTTGGCTGCGCCGAGGTTTTCCTGCAGGCGCGAGATCTTCGTGGTTCCGGGGATGGGGACGATCCATGGCTTCTGTGCGAGGAGCCATGCCAGTGCGATCTGCGCGCGGGTTACGCCCTTTTCGTCAGCGAGGGTGCCGAGGGTGTCCACCAGCTTCTGGTTGGCCTTGCGGTTTTCTTCGCTGAAGCGTGGGACGATCTTGCGGAAGTCGCCGTCGGGGAACTGCTGCTCCTGCGAGATGGCGCCGGTGAGGAAGCCCTTGCCGAGCGGGCTGAAGGGCACAAAGCCGATGCCGAGTTCTTCCAGCGTGGGAATGATTTCCTTTTCCGGCTCGCGCCACCACAGGGAGTACTCGCTTTGCAGTGCTGTTACGGGCTGCACGGCGTGTGCTTTGCGGATGGCGGCAGCTCCCGCCTCAGACATTCCGAAGTGAAGTACCTTGCCGGTGGCGATGAGTTCTTTCACAGCGCCTGCAACATCTTCAATGGGCACGTTGGGATCGACACGATGTTGGTACAACAGGTCGATACGGTCGGTGCGAAGGCGCTTGAGTGCTGCTTCAACATAGGCGCGGACGTTTTCCGGGCGGCTGTCCGTTCCAGCGGTGGAGACGCCCCCTTTAAAGCCGAACTTGCTGGCGATGACGACCTTGTCGCGGACGGACTGCAGCGCTTCGCCTACGAGTTCTTCGTTGGCGAATGGGCCGTATGCCTCTGCCGTATCGAAGAAGGTGACGCCGCTGTCATAGGCGGTGCGCAGGATGTGCAGAGCTTCTGTCTTGTCCGTGGCCGGGCCAAGACCGAAGCTGAGGCCCATGCAGCCGTAGCCGAGCGCGGAGACTTTCAGATTCTTTCCGAGTGTGCGTGTTTTCATGTTGGGGACTCCATGATGCCGTGAAGAGATGGATGGGACGGGCGGGATTGCCGTGGCCCAGCGCAAGATTTGTTTTCATCCTAGGCCTAAGGATTGCTCCAGAAAAAGGGGTCTACGCGGGTTGGAGTTATGCACTATATTCATGAATCATGCGGGATGAACTTCAAGCCCTGGCAGCGTTTGCTGCCGTTGCGGAGGAACGAAGCTTTACACGGGCCGCGGCGAGACTGCGGATTTCGCAGTCGGCACTGAGCCACAGTGTTCGTGGTTTGGAGAAACGGCTTGGTGTGCAGTTGCTGGCGCGGACGACTCGATCTGTGGCGCCCACGGCTGCGGGCGAAGCCGTGTTGCGCGAGGTGCAGCCTGCGTTGGAACGCATTGCGCGTTCGCTGACGGAGGCGCAGCAACAACGTGACCGCCCTGCTGGACGGTTGCGGCTTCTGGTGTCACGCAGTGCGGCGCAGGTGGTGCTGATGCCGAAGCTGAAGGAATTCACCGAGGCCTACCCGGACATTACGCTGGACATCACTACGTCCAACGACCGCGCCGAACTGGTGGCTGGCGGCTATGACGCAGGCATTCAGATTGGGGAGTTCATCCAACGCGACATGATTGCGGTGCGCGTGAGCGATGATCTGCGGCTGGCCGTGGTTGGATCGCCCAGCTACTTTACAACGCACTCCAAGCCGCGCACGCCACGCGATCTGAAAGACCACATCTGCCTTGCGTTTCGTTTCAGCACCGGCATCTATCGGTGGGAATTTGAGAAGGGGCGACGCGCCATTACTTTTCTGCCTGAGGGTCCGCTGGTTTTCGATGACAGCGACCTGTTGATGCAGTGTGTGGAGCGTGGAGTCGGCATCAGCATGGCGATGGAGACGCTTGCGCGCGAACGCCTTGCCGATGGGCGGTTGGTGGAATTGATGCGCGACTGGTGCCCGGTGTTTCCGGGCTACTTTCTCTACTATCCCAGTCGCCACAACCAACCCGCGGCTTTGACTGCGTTAATCCGCACGCTGCGGATGCCATCGCAAGTTTCTGCTTAGTCTTTGCCGTCGCGGAAGTACGTGAAGAGTGTGTTCAACGCCTCTGATTTTGTGGGGTGCGCGAAGATGCCTTCACGCAACGCTGTGTATGGCAGTCCGCCCATCATGGCGATCTGCAACTGCGCCGCGACTTCGCCACCATCGACACCGAGGATGGTGGCGCCGAGAATCTGCTTGGTTTCTGGATCGACGAGCGCCTTCATCATGCCGCGTGACTCGTCCATTTCGAGAGCGCGCGCCATCCACTTCATGGGAATCGATGCGACGCGCACTTCTCTGCCCTGCTTCTTCGCATCGGCTTCATTCAGGCCGAAGCGCGCGAGCTCCGGATCAGTGAACATGCAATAGGTAAGCAGACGATCTTTGATGGAGACGTTGCCGCCCTGCAGGAGATTGTTGCGGAGGACACGGAAGTCGTCATACGAGATATGTGTGAAGGCGGGCCCGCCTTTGACGTCGCCCATGGCCCAGATGTTTTTTGCGGACGTTTCAAGGCGATCGTTCACTTCAATGTGACCGGACTTGTTCTGCTTTACACCGACGCGATCGAGATGCAACGGTTCGACGTTGGGTACGCGGCCTATGGCGACGAGAAGATGTGTTCCCTTCAAAACGATGGGGCCATCATCTGTGACAAGGTCTAACGTGATGTTGCCTGCCGAACCGGAAGCGCGAGAGACAGCGGAACAGGTAAGGATTTCAAGGCCGTCTTCTATGAGGATGTCGCGAAGGCATTGGGCAATGTCATCGTCTTCATGTTGTGCGATGCGTTCGCCGCGTTCGATGACGGTGACCTTCGAACCGAAGCGAAGGTACATTTGCGCAAATTCCAACGCGATGTAACCGGCACCCAGCACCAGCAGACGTTCCGGCACTTCTTTCAGTTCCAGCATGGCTGTGCTGTCGAGGAAGGGCAGGCTGGTGAGGCCTTCCACGTTGTCGGGGATGTGTGGGCGCTCGCCGGTGTTCAGGAAAACTCTGCTGGCGGTGATGGTTTCCGATCCACCATCATTCAATGTGACGTCGATGCGATACGTGCCATCGCCGGGCTGCTGTTCCGCGAACGATGCCTGGCCCATGAGCAGTGCGCTGTTCTCGCTGGTGGAGAGAGCCTTTGCGATGTTATTGCGGGAAGGCAATAGAACGGCCTGCTTGCGCTCGTAGACCTTTTCAAGGTCGATGGTGATGTTGCCTGTGTGCACACCAAAGTCCGCACCACGACGCGCGAGATAGGCCGTGCGCGCGGAGGCATCCACGGTCTTCGATGGCGTGCAGCCGTCGTTGACGCAGGTGCCGCCGGTATAGCGGCGCTCGATGACGGCAGTTTGCCAGCCGTGCTTTGCCGTGGCTTTTGCGAAAGGGTTGCCGCCCTGCCCGGAGCCAATGATCACCGCATCAAAATGCCGCTCTGCCATGTGAGGAGTTCTCCCGCGTACTTGGATGCAGGATACGCCGCGAACAATTCATTGCAGAAAAACCTCATTGGCAGAAAAGCCCCGTCCGCATATGTTTCGCGGACGGGGCTTTCGATTGCCGATAAATTGTTCGTTTAGCTTGCGAATGCTGCTTCCGGCTCTGCCAGGCTTGCAGGCTGACGCAGCCAGCCGTAGAGCGGGAAGTTCTCTGCCAGTTCGCTGACCTGACCGTGAAGCTGTGCGAGCTTCGCGTCGTCGTTCCGGTTCTCCAGAGCTTCGCCGATCCACTTAGCGATCTGGCGCATTTCCGCTTCCTTCATGCCGCGGGTGGTGAGCGCGGGTGTGCCGAAGCGAACGCCGGAGGGCTTGAGCGGCGGGTTGGTGTCGTACGGGATGGCGTTCTTGTTAACGGTGATGCCTGCCTTGCCGAGCGCTGCTTCTGCCTCAGAACCGAGGATGTCCTTGGCGAAGACGTCGACCAGCAGCAAGTGCGTATCCGTGCCACCAGAAACGATGCGGTAGCCTTCGCCGGCCAGTGCCTCTGCAAGTGCCTTGGCATTTGCGACGGTCTGCGCGGCGTAGGTCTTGAACTCAGGCTGCAGAGCTTCTTTGAACGCGACAGCCTTGGCAGCGACGATGTGCATCAGCGGTCCGCCCTGCTGGCCGGGGAAGACGGAACGATCGAGAGCCTGCGCAAACTCCTGCTTGCAGAGAACCATGCCTGCACGGGGTCCGCGGAGGGTCTTGTGCGTGGTGGTGGTGACGACGTGTGCGTGCGGTACGGGCGACGGGTGCGCTCCGCCTGCAACCAGACCGGCGAAGTGTGCCATGTCGATCATCAAGTAAGCACCGACCGAGTCGGCAATGGCGCGCATGCGCTCAAAGTCCCACTGGCGGGGATATGCCGAACCGCCGCCCACGATGACCTTGGGCTGTTCCTTCTTGGCGAGCGCTTCGAGCTCGTCGTAATCGACGGTCTCAGTGTCCTTACGGACCTGATAGCCCACGATGCGGTACAGCTTGCCGCTGAAGTTGAGCTTGTGGCCGTGGGTGAGATGGCCGCCGTGTGCGAGATCGAGGCCGAGGACGGTGTCGCCCGGGTTGATGAGCGTCATGTATGCGGCGGCATTGGCCTGCGAGCCGGAGTGCGGCTGTACGTTCGCGTGGTCTGCGCCGAAGATCTGCTTGGCGCGCTCGCGGGCGATGTTCTCCACCACGTCTGCGTTTTCGCAGCCACCGTAATAACGCTTGCCGGGATAGCCTTCGGCGTACTTGTTGGTGAAGACCGTTCCTGCGGTCTCAAGCACAGCGCGAGAGACGAAGTTCTCCGACGCGATCATCTCCAATCCGTCGTGCTGGCGCACTGCCTCCAGGGCAATCTGTTCTGCAATCTCTGGATCGGACAGGGCTAGAGGAGCCTCAAAATCGATAGGCATCGGGAAACTTTCCTTTCAGGCGAGTGGCGCGGGGAGGCGCAGCAACATCATTATTTCATCTCTTCGAAGTTAGGCATCCCTTTACACGATCGAGCCATCGTATCCCCCAAACGTGCTATCTACATACCACCTTAGTGGAATCACAGTTCGGTCTTAAATGCATGACCGTAAAGACATGAGAGGCAGCAAATGACGCTTCTCTAAGAATTGAGATTCTCCTAATGCACGGTATTTTAGTGGCAGCTGTTTTTCTTGGAATGCTCATACTCCCCTGCCTGATCGCAATGCGTCACAGCGACCGGGAACAGGAACTTAACTAGCCTTATTCGCTCGCACGAACTGACTTTTCTATCCATCCGTTCAAACGGAACGGTATATCTGCGCAACCTCAACAAATAAAGCTCCAGCCGAACGATTCGCCGAGAGAGCGGAGGCCGCCCCAATGACCCTTCTTATACTTGCCAGCATGGCGCTAGGCGCCGTGGTATTTCCTTGTGTTGTCGCATTTGTCTGCATGCCGCAGGACGATGGCCGACACCTCTAACGTTTCAAAAGCTACCGATTCCTTTATTCGCGGATGAGCTTGCCCTGCTTCAAACGGAAGCGTTCCCCACGCCACAAAACATCTTCACCGGCATAGCTCCAAGCCCATAGCAGCAGACCGAAACAGTCGCGCAGGGGCAGCAACCAAAGATCGCGGAAGATCTGTCCGTCACGCAGGATTCCTGCGCCCATGGACAGTGCTACCGCAACACGTGCCAGCAAGACCAACGAAAGCAGGGTGAAGCTAGGCAGCGCAAAGCCGCTGGCGATGACGTTTGCCAGCGCCCAGGGCAGTGCGTAGCTAAGGCAGAGGCCAAGGTAGCCGAGCCTGCGGGCGTCGCGGACGCCGCGTGCCCAGCGCAGTTGGTGCTCCCAGAAGTTTTGGAAGGTGTACTGCGGAACCGCGGTGCTGACCACCTCTGGCGACAGCACGACACGCATGCCTGCCTTGTGGACGCGAACACCCAGTTCGTAGTCGTCTGCCAGCATGTCCAGCAGTGGTTCGAAGCCGCCGATGCGGTCGAGCGTTTCGCGTTTGAGTGCCAATGTGCTGCCGAGGCCGAAGCGTACGCCGCGATCTAACAGCCGCGCTGTGAGTACGCCGGGCAGGAAGTCTGTGCTGATGCCCAGCGATTCGAGACGCGCCCAGAGGGTTGGCTTGGTTGCGGTGCGTCCGAGGTAGGGCGCGGTAACCATGCCGGTGTTGGGCTGGGAGAGATCGGCGATGATGCGGGTGAGATATTCGCTGGATACGACGATGTCTGCGTCGTTAATGATCAGGACTTCGCCCAGCGTGTGCGGCACCATTTGCAGCAACGTGCTTACTTTGCCATTGGTACCAAGACGCTGGCCGCAGGGAACGGTGCGGATGATTGCCTGCGGATGGGCGGCGCGCAGCTTTTCGATTTCGGCTAAGACGTCTTCATCGTCCGGGTCAGAGAGGCCGAGCAGAAGCTCGTAGCGGCCACCGTAATTCTGCGTGCAGTGGCTGGCGAAGGCGTCGTAACGGCCGGGGTCCCATCCCTTGATGGGCTTCAGGATGCTGACGGTGGGAAGTACCCCCGGGGGCGCGGATACAGGTTCGCGACGGAACGACCGTGCCGCAAGGAGGGCGATCATCAGGAACGCAAGGCCGGCCAGCGTGAGTAGCGTGGTGACGAGGGTGATAGCTTCTGCAACGGTCACCTTTCCAGTGTATCGAGTGACGCGGATAACATGGTTTCCATGCCGCGCATGACTTTGTCCGCCGCCCTGTTGATTGCTTCACTCATTCCCTGTGCCAACGCGCAAACCTATCGCGTGGGCGATGCCAAGATTCGCGCTGAAATTGCCGTGAGCAACGGGCATGTGCAGTCGTTGACGATTCATGACGGATTGCATCCTCACACGGTCGCATTCGCTGCTCCCTTTCGCGTGACGCTGGCCGATGGCACCGGCTACTCCTCAAGCGACATGGTGTTGGAGGGCAAGGTTT
This sequence comes from Terriglobus roseus, assembly GCF_900102185.1. Classification (NCBI taxonomy): domain Bacteria; kingdom Pseudomonadati; phylum Acidobacteriota; class Terriglobia; order Terriglobales; family Acidobacteriaceae; genus Terriglobus; species Terriglobus roseus. The sequence continues at coordinate 3,875,521 of NZ_LT629690.1, forward strand.
CTCCGATTACGCTTGCTGCGCATCCCAATGGTTCGCGCATGGCGGAACGCACGGTGACGCGTGGTGTGGAGGCGCATCTGCATTCGGCGGATGGACGGATTCGTGTGGATTGGAAAGTGTTGAGTACTGCCAGCAACTATCTGCGCGAAACAGTGACGCTGACAGCGGCGAAAGATGACTTGCCGATTCGCACCGTGGAGTTGCTGCACTGGAACGATGCCGGTGCGAAGGTGGTTGGCACGGTGAAGGGTTCGCCGATTGTCTCCGGCAATATGTTCTTCGGGTTTGAACATCCGTTGAGCGAGAGCGCGGTGAAAGATGGCGTGGCATCGGCATGGATGACGCGTACGTTGCCGCTGAAGCAGGGACAGTCGATTACGTATTCGGCTGTGTTCGGCACGACACGCGAAGGACAGATGCGCCGCGATTTTCTTGCGTACGTGGAGCGGGAGCGTGCGCATCCGTATCGCACGTTTCTGCACCCGAACTCCTGGTATGACCTGGGCTATTTCACTCCGTACGACGAAGCGACGGCGCTGAACCACATTGATGCGTTTGGAAAAGAACTGCATGACAAACGCGGTGTAACGCTGGACAGCTATCTGTTCGATGACGGATGGGACGATCACACATCACTGTGGCATTTTCATCCGAAGGATTTCCCAAACGGCTTCACCAAGGTGCGTGAGGAGACTGCGAAGTTTGGATATGCGCCCGGTGTGTGGATGAGTCCGTGGGGCGGTTACAGTAAGCCCAAGAAAGACCGCGTGAACTATGGCCGTGAACAGGGCTACGAAATTGTTGATAACGGTTTCGCGCTCTCAGGGCCGAAGTATTACGAACGCTTCAGGGAAGTGTGCCTGGAGATGGTGCGCAAGTATGGCATCAATCAGTTCAAGTTTGACGGCACTGGCAATGCCGACCGTGTGTTTCCCGGTAGCGCATTTGATTCTGACTTCGCAGCGGCGCTTGCGTTGATTGAAGATCTGCGTAAAGAGAAGCCGGATATCTACATCAACCTGACCACAGGCACCTATCCTTCACCGTTCTGGCTACGCACCGCGGACAGCATTTGGCGCGGTGGTGAAGATGATGACTTTGCGGGTGTGGGCAATTGGCGCGAGAAGTGGATTACGTATCGCGATGCGGACACGTATCAGCGCGTGGTGCAGGCGGGTCCGCTGTTTCCGCTGAATTCGTTGATGCTGCATGGCATCATCTACGCGGAGAAACATAAGAAGCTGAACGTGGAATATGGCGAGAGCTTCCACAATGAAGTACGCAGCTACTTTGGCACGGGAACGCAGTTGCAGGAGTTGTACATTACGCCGTCGTTGCTCTCGCAGCAGAACTGGGATGATCTTGCGGAAGCTGCGAAGTGGTCGCGTGCGAATGCGGATGTGTTGAAGGACACGCACTGGGTTGGCGGCGATCCGGTGAAACTACAAGTGTATGGATGGGCTGCATGGTCTGCGAAGAAGTCGATCCTGACGCTGCGTAATCCTAGCGATAAGCCGCAGAGCATCACGCTGGATGTGGCGAAGGTGCTGGAAGTTCCGAAGGGGCAGGCTGCATCGTTTACAGCCCAGAGTCCGTGGAAGAAGGATGCTTCTTCTGCTGCGGCGATCAGTGGTGAACACACGTTTGCTCTGCAGCCGTTTGAAGTGAAGACTGTGGTGCTTACACCGAAGCACTAAAGACGAACGGGGTTCACTTGCGTGAACCCCGTGTCGGACTCTATTCGCTGTTACTCGTATCGTAGAGCTTCAATGGGATTGAGATTCGCGGCTTTCCATGCGGGATAGATACCGAAGACAAGTCCGATTCCGATGGAAACGGTAAATGCAGCGATGACCCATGCGCTGGACAACACCGACGGCACCACCAGGCCCATTCCAAGCGCGATCAACGATCCGAGCGAGATGCCGATCAATCCACCGACAGCACACAGCACCATTGCTTCCAGCGTGAACTGCAACAGGATGGTTCGCTTTGTTGCGCCGATGGCTTTACGCACACCGATCTCGCGCGTTCGTTCTGTGACCGAGACGAGCATGATGTTCATGACGCCGACGCCGCCCACCATCAGGCCGACGCTGGAGAGCGCGAACATCAGCAGGAACAGACCGTCAGTTAGCTGTGCCCACAGGCGCGAAAGCGAGTCTGATCCGAAGATGACGAAGTTGTCGTCTTTATCGACTGTGACTTTGCGGCGAATGCGGAGTCGTTCGCGAATCTCTTCTTCTACCCGCGAGCGGTTTTTCGCATCGTCATACTTCACCGAGATCCAGTAATCCAACACCTCCGGGTGGAGATTGTGGAATGTGGTGAGCGGCATGTAGACGTAGCTGTCGTTGGGATTTTTACCCGGCGTGATCCCCTTCACCGCTTCGAGTGTGCCGATGACCGTGGCGGTCATACCGGGGATCGTCACTTCCTTGCCGAGCGGACTTTCATCTGGAAAGAGTTCCTCTGCCGTGTCATGTCCCAACAGGACCACTTTGGCCGCCCGGTTTTGCTCGTCCTGCGTGAAGAAACGGCCGCGATCAATGTGCCAATCGTTGACTTCAGGCGAGGTGAAGTTTTCGCCGGCGAGACCTACACTGTCCTGTTTGTGCGTGCCTGCCTTAGCAGAAGCCATGCCGCCACCGCCGCCAAACGTAAAGTCTGCGTAACGGAGACCCGCATCTGCAGCAACGACATGCGGCAGATCCTGCAGGCTCATCATGTCTTCGTACGTGAGCTGCTTGCGAGCCAGTTCTGCCAGCGTGGGACGCTTACCGAAAACTTCAAAACGGAAGACGAACAGCGTGTTCGATCCAAGCTGCGAGATGATGCCGTTCACCTGACCGTTGAGTCCGTTAATGACGGATGACATGATTATGACGGTGAGCACACCGATCACAATGCCGAGAACAGTAAGGCCGCTGCGCAATTTGTTGGCGCGCAACTGATCGAGCGAGATGGCGATGGTCTCTTTGACGTCTGCAAGTGTCATTAGTCCGCCCTCAGAGCCGTGATGGGATCGAGCATGGCCGCTTTACGTGCGGGATACACGCCAAAGAAGATGCCAACGCTGGTGCTGACAAAAAGACCCACGATGACACTCCACCACGCGACGCTCATGGGGAAGCCGGCCACTGTGGAGATGGCGAAGCCGATGGCCACACCCGTCAATACGCCGAGGATGCCACCGGCGGTGGCCATAAGGCCGCTCTCAATCACAAACTGCAACAGCACGTCGCGGCGCTTGGCTCCCAGCGCTTTGCGTATGCCGATTTCACGCGTACGTTCCGTCACGCTGACCAGCATGATGTTCATGATGACGATGCCGCCGACGATCAACGAAATGGCTGCAACGGGAATGGCGATGGCGCCGAAGAGCGATGTGACCGTATGTACCAGCGCGAGGAAGGAGTTGTTTAACTCCAGTGAGAAGCTGTCCTCTTCGCCCAAACGATCGTGACGGATGGAGCGCATCAGTGTGCGCACTTCTTCCGCTGTCTCTTCCAGCACAGGACCGGAGCCCGGTCCCTTCACATAAATCGTGTTGCTGTAATGCGAGCTATAGATGCGCTGCATGGTGGTGATGGGCAGGATGACGTAGTTGTCCTGGCTTGCGCCAAGCGTCTTTCCCTGCTTTTCACCCAAGCCGATGACGGTGTACGGCATGCCGTCGACCGTGATGACCTTGCCGATGGGATCTTCGCCTTTGAGCAGGTTTTCCTGAATGTCGCTACCGACAACGGCAACCGGTGTGGCACGTTCATCCTCAACCGAGGTGAACATACGGCCTTGCACAATGTTGATGTTGTTGATGTCCGGCATGTTCGGCGTCCACCCGCGGATGGAGACGCTGGTGCCGGTCTCATTGGCATACTTCACCGAGTTGGAATTGGTCGAATAGGCTGCACCGACTTCTTTGCAACGCTGGCAGTTGTCGCGAACGTAGCGATAGTCGTCCAGCGAGATATTGCGACGGCGGTTGTACTTCTGAAACTCCGCGTAGCTGGTGATCAATCCGGGCTGCTTGCCCAGCGTGAACACGTCAGAGCCGTAGGTGTTCAGCTTTTGATCGACATAGGCGTTTGCGCCGTTCACCAGCGTCACGACGGTAATAACAGCGGCCACGCCAATGACCACGCCCAGCAACGTGAGCACGGTGCGCAGTTTGTTCACCCACAAAGATTGCAGCGCCAGTTTCAGCGCCTCAGACCAATGCATGTTTCACCCGTCCCTTCAGGGTACTCCCGTTGCGGCTGCCCCGGGTTATGCAACTTTCCTGAGGATATTTGCGGCTTACCGCGCTTCCCGGCATCCAATTTAATCGATGGCACTTCTGAAACCGGCCGAAACCAAAGACGGTATCTACCTGAACCCCGTCCCCACGGAAGTGGGCGCGACGAAGCATTTCCCGCAGATGTTGCGGCGCCTGATCATGGGCAAGGAAGAGCGCGTTCCCCGGAAGCCGCTGGGACCGTTCCGCACCGACCTGGCTACCTTTGCACGACCGCCGGTATCCGGCCTGCGCGTGACGTGGCTGGGGCACTCGTCCCTGCTGCTGGAAATTGACGGCACCACACTGCTGACGGACCCCGTCTTCTCCCTGCGCACGTCCATGGTGCAGTGGTTCGGGCCGAAGCGATTCTTCGCACCGCCGCTGAGCATTGCGGAGCTGCCAAAGCTTGACGCCGTTCTGCTGACCCACGACCACTACGACCACCTGGATAAGAATGCTGTGTTGCAGTTACAGGAACGCACACCGCTGTTCGTTTGTTCCATGGGCGTGGGCGGACTGCTGCGGAAGTGGGGCATTGCCGCGGAAAAAATTCATGAGATGCAGTGGACGGACAGCTTCACCGTACCTTCCGCATCGCCAACGCCGCTGACGCTGACGGCGCTGCCGGCGCGCCACTTCTCCGGGCGTGGATTGAAGCGGTTTGAGACGCTTTGGTCTTCGTTTGTGCTGAAGACGGAGCACCACAACCTGTACCACGGCGCGGATTCAGGCTACTGGCCTGGCTACCGGAAGATTGGCGAGGCGTACGGCCCGTTTGATCTGGCCATGCTGGAGGTGGGTGCGTTTGATCCGTTGTGGGACCAGATTCATCTTGGCCCCGACAATGCGATGAAGGCAGCGCTGGACCTGCGTGCCAAGGTGTTGATGCCGATTCACTGGGGCCTGTTCAGCCTGGCCTTCCACGACTGGTTTCAGCCGCCGGAACGGATTACCAAGCTGGCCACAGATGCCGGGCTTCCCTTGTGGATGCCCGAGCCGGGTGAGCCCACGGATTTTGCTGGCGAGGCACGTAATTCGCTTTGGTGGCGACGCTATTGCTCCACCGTTCCTTCCCCCAACGAGCATGCGGACGAGGCAGCGAGTAAAGTTGCCATTCGCGTTTAAGAAGTTTTCACGGCTAAAACGAAACGCAGCACCTGTGACGGTGCTGCGTTTTTGTTTGCTGTGGATTTCTGTTTAGCTGTACTTCAACCAGCGCAGAATCTCCGGCAGGTTTGGCTTTTTGCCGTACATGAGGATGCCGACGCGGTAGATGCGGCTTGCGACCCACAGAACGGCGTAGATGGCGAGCGACATCAGCACGATGGACGCTGCAATCTCATACCAGGGCACCGGCGAAACCGAGATGCGCATGTACATGAGCAGCGGTGAGAAGAACGGCACCAGTGAAAGCACCCGCGACCAGATGTTCTGCGGCGCGTTCAGAACCAGCGGCAACGAGATCATGCATGCTGCCAGCGGCATCACCAGGAACATGTTCAACTGCTGCAGTTCCTGCTCAGAATTCGTCATAGCGCCGAGCGCGGCGGCCATTGCCGAATACAACAGATAACCGAGCAGGAAGTACACGATGAAGAAGCACACCTGCTCCAGCGAGATGGAGATGTGTGTGCCACCGCCCAGCAGATGCGCCATGAGTGGTGTTGCGGTAAGGATGACGGCTGCGAGCATCCACAACGAAACCTGCGTGAGGCCCACAGAGCCAACGCCGATAACCTTACCGGCCATCATCTCGCCCGGCTTCACGGTGGCCAGCATCACTTCAAATACGCGCGATGTTTTCTCTTCAATGATGGAGCGCGCCACGTTCATGCCGTACAGCATGATGACCATGTACATGAGGAAGAAGAGAACGTACGCACCGGCGAAGTTTGCGCCGGTATCGTCCTGCTGTTCATTGGAAGAACTCATGTCGATGGGCGCCATCAGCGTCTTCACATCAGAGGAGCTCATGCCCTGCTGCATTAATCGCTCGCGCGTAAATACTTTGCCAAGTGCATCGCGCACGGTGTTGCGCGTGGCCAGATCGGCAGAGGATCCCTGCTTGTACTCAATGGACGGTTTCTGCCCCTGCACTGTTGCGGGAGTGATCCACAGGTAGCCATCAATGTCTTTGGCCTTCAACTCGCGCAGCAGTGTCGTCCGCGTGTTCACGGTGGGCGGAGCGATGACGTTGAGTTGCATGTTGTGATCGGTGTCGTCGTCCAACTGGTTCTGCACATCGGTTGCAAGTGCAAGATCCTGAGACACGATGACGATGTGCGATGACGACTTGGTGTGCTTCGCGATGAGGATTGACGCCGCAATACCGCCGCCCATGAGCAGCGGGATCAGGATGGTGGCAATCATGAATCCCTTGGTGCGCACACGTTCCAGGTATTCGCGGCGGGCGATGAGGAAAATGTTATGCATTGGTGCTGCCTCCCACACGCTCAATGAAAATCTCTTCCAGCGTGGGCTCCTTCACTTCAAAACGCGTGATGCGCGTGCCACGTGCAACGGCTTCCGCAAGCAGCGGCTGCGCATCGGGCTGGTGGCCGCGAAGTTTCAGCGATGCCACACCATTTCCGTAGCGATTGACTTCTTCCGCTTCAGGATTGTTCAGGAAGCTGTCATCGCCCTCGAAAACTACGTCCACGCGATTGCGCGGATACTCCTGCTTGATTTCGCGCATGGTGCCTTCCAGCACCAGCTTGCCGCGATAGATGATGGCGATGGCGTCGCACATCTTTTCCACCTGGTCCATGCGGTGCGTGGAAAACAGAATCGCCTTGCCTGCATTGCGCAGTTCCAGCAGCGTGTCCTGCAGCAGCGCGCCGTTTACTGGATCGAGGCCGCTGAACGGCTCGTCCATGATGATGAGGTCCGGTTCATGGATGAGCGTGGTGATGAACTGAATCTTCTGCTGCATGCCCTTCGACAGCTCTTCTGTCTTCTTAGGCAACGCTTCAGTGATCTGCAGACGTTCGGCCCATGCCTTGCCGCGCTTCTCAGCTTCCGTTGCGCTCAGGCCGCGCAGCTGCCCCATGAAGATGATCTGCTCCAGAACGTTCATCTTCTTGTACAAGCCGCGCTCTTCCGGCAGATAACCGACGCGCTCCAGCAGATTGCGATTGAAGGGCTTGTTGAACAGTTCCACCGTGCCGCTATCGGGAACGGTGATGCCGATCATCATACGGATGGACGATGTTTTGCCGCTGCCATTCGGTCCCAGCAGGCCGAACATCTGGCCCGGCTCAATGGACAGCGTGAGGCCTTCGACAGCGACCTTCGTGTCATACACCTTGCGGATGTTGTTGAGTTGAACGGTAGGCATGTCGGCTTACTTCTTCCGGTTCGCGACGAGCTCGCCCGCGTGGCCCCAGTCTTCCGCACTCTTTTCGTTGAAGATGATGTGTGTGTTCTGCGGGTTCTTGCCGAGGATGTTCACCATGGTGTTGGTGATCTCCTCTACGATCTGGGCCTTCTGCTCAGCAGTAGCGCTTCCGAGCATTTGAATGTTGATGATTGGCATGGATGTCCTCACCGTTGAGCATAGCAGTGGAGCGGTGCAGAACTTAGCGCCATCTTTGCCTTATCATCGCCTTAATGATGACTCTCGGCACGCCTGTTCAGCTGATCAAAGGCGTGGGCCCGCGCAATGCGGAGGCACTGAAAAAACGCGGCGTGGAGACCGTGGAAGATGTGCTGTATCACCTGCCATTTCGCTATGAAAATCGCCTCGATCCGAAGCCGCTGAGCGCGCTGAAGGCCGGCGAAATGGCCAGTGTTATCGGCGAAGTGCGCGGGTCTACCGTGTTGCGCGCACGCTCCATGCCCATCTTCGAAATGACCGTTGGGCAAGGCACTGGAACGCTGAAGGCCATCTGGTTTCGCGGACAGTATCTACAGGACAAATTCAAGCCGGGCCAGATGGTGGCGCTGTACGGCAAGCTGGAGGCGTCGCGTTCGAGCGCGGGCCAGTTCAAGATGATTCAACCGCAGTTTGAAATGCTGCCCGGACCGGACGAACCACAGGACGCGGTGATGCTGGAGGTGGGCCGCATTGTGCCCGTCTATGAATCGCTGGGCGGCACCACGGCGTGGGGCGCGAAGCTTGGTTCGCGATGGATGCGGCAGGTGGTGTGGCGACTGCTGGAAGACCTGGCACAGGGGCCGGAGTTGCTGGACCCGCTGCCGCGCTCGATGCGCAGGCGACTCGGCATGCCGTCGCGCCTGGATGCGTTGCGTGAGGCGCACTTCCCTCCTGCAGGCACGTCCATGGCTGATCTGCAGGGCTTTCATACAGCGGCGCATGCGCGGTTGATCTTTGAAGAACTCTTCTACCTTGAGTTGGGTTTGGAGCTGAAACGCAAACGCATGCGTGAGCGCGCAGGGATTGCGTTTGTTGCGGATGAACGCGTGCGTAATGCGATTAAGGAAGTGCTTCCCTTCCGCCCCACCGGCGCGCAGAAACGCGTGCTGGGCGAGATTGTGGAAGACATGCGTCAGCCGCAACCGATGCGTCGGCTGCTGCAGGGGGATGTGGGCAGCGGCAAGACGATTGTTGCGATGGAAGCCGCTCTGGTTGCGATTGAAAACGGTTATCAGGCTGCGATGATGGCCCCCACGGAGATCCTTGCGACGCAGCATTACCTCTCTGCAAAGAAGCTGCTGAAGCGTTCTTCGCGCGAGTACAAGGTCACTTTGTTAACCGGTTCGCTTGATGATGCTGAGAAGCGGCGCGCGCGGCGGCGCGTGGCGAGTGGCGAAGCTGAACTCGTCATCGGTACACAGGCGTTGATTCAGCAGAAGGTGGACTTCGCAAATCTTGGCCTTGTGATTGTGGATGAGCAACATCGCTTTGGTGTGCGTCAGCGATTCACGCTGATGAAGAAGGATGAAAGCGCCGATCCGGATGTGCTGGTGATGACCGCGACGCCCATTCCACGCACGCTGGCGTTGACCATTTATGGCGATCTGGAAGTGAGCGTGATTGATGAATTGCCGCCGGGCAGAACTCCCGTTGTCACTCGCCGCGTGAGCGAAGAGCGCGCGCTGGAAGTGTGGGATTTTGTGCGTAAACAGATCACGCTGGGACGGCAGGCTTATGTTGTTTATCCCGTGATTGAAGGCTCGAAGGACGATCAGCCGGAACTGGATTTTCCTAGTGACGAACAAGCCGGCGAATCAGCGAGCCAAAACGCCAGCAACAAAGTAGCAAAGAAAACTACGGCTAAGAAGAGTGCTGCAAAGAAGAGCGCGAAGAAGTCTGCGAAGGCGGAAGAGTTGTTTGAAAAGCCGTCGCTGCGTTCCGCTGTGGAGATGTTTGAAGAGCTTCGCTATGGGCCGCTGCATGGACTCCGTCTTGGGCTGCTGCACGGGCGTTTGAGTGCGGATGACAAAGAGATTGTGATGGCGCAGTTCAAGCGTGGCGATCTTGATGTGTTGATCTCCACCACTGTGATTGAAGTGGGCGTGGATGTGCCGAATGCGTCCGTGATGGTGATTGAACATGCGGAACGCTTTGGGCTGTCGCAGATGCACCAGTTGCGTGGCCGCGTGGGACGTGGTGCTGCGAAGAGTTATTGCGTGCTGATGACCGGAGCTCGTGTGTCACCGGAAGCAGAACAACGCCTGGATGCGATGGTGACCACGGACAACGGCTTTGAGCTTGCCGAACTTGATCTGGCGCAGCGTGGACCCGGTGAGTTCTTCGGAACGAAGCAGGCTGGCTTGCCGGACTTCCGCGTGGCGAACATTGTGCGCGATCGACGTCTGTTGGAGATCGCAAAGAAGGAAGCTTCTGACTTTGCGGAAGTGCAACTTAAAGACGTCAGCGATGAAGAACGCGCTTTGGTGCGGCAACAGTTGAAACAGCACTGGCAACGTCGTTACGGGCTGGTGGAAGCCTAGAAGCCGCGCAAAAGCAAAAAGGGCTCGCAGCGACATCCGCCGCGAGCGCTGTCGTTCCTTTAGGCTGCCTGCTGCACCGCGAGCTGCGGCTGGACCGGCACGCGGTGCGAACCCTTCTTGGGGCCGCGCTTGCGGGCCACCAGAACGCGCACACGCTCCAGTAGTTCCACCGGCGAGCATGCGCCCTTGGGCAGGAACATGTCCGCGCCCACGCCACGTTCATAACCCGTTACGGTGCCGCTGACCATCAGCGACGGCAGGCCAGGCTGTACTTCACGCATGCGACGAATCAGTTCCACACCATCCATCTGCGGCATCAGCAGATCGCTGATCAGCAACGACAGTTCACCCGGCGCATACTTCTCCACAATCTCCAGAGCCTCATGGCCACTGGTTGCGGTGATGACGCGGTATCCCTTGGTTTCAAGCAGGAATTTGCGGACGGAGAGGGTCTGTTCGTTGTCGTCAACGCAGAGGATGATCTTCTTAGGGCGCATGTCGTTCTTAGTCTCCAGAGCAAAAAATGGTGCAGCGACGCCTCTTTGTGGGCGCACGGGTTCGTTGGCCTGAACGCGTGGAAAAAAACGCGCAGCCGGGGATGTTTGCCTACGGTTAGAAGGCACTTCAATGGGGTACAGCGAATGTCAGAGGGCTCGCGAAAATCCGCGCAGCGACTGCGCAAAACGAATGTGTCTCGTTCAGCGCTTTCCCAAAGTACGAAGCTTCAGGCCGCTGTGCAACGGCGAAACTAAAGCGAAATTCTGTGCGAACTTTTGGACGAGGTTTCCACCGCTGCAATCAAGTTTTGTAAAAACAATCACTTAGCCTGTGCAACACGCGTGGAAAGGCTTTGTATTACGGGTGTGTAAACCGTCCCGTTGCAACAAAAACAGTGCAGCCTGCGACGTACACTTCCTGCACCTTCCCATTCTGGAACGAGGCACGGACATGCAACTGCGACGGCCTGTGCACCTCCTGCCCCTGGAGGATCACGGTCGGTTGGCCGCTTGCGACGACTCCGTGTTTCACCAGGTAGCTGATGCAGCATCCTGCGGCTGAACCTGTGGCCGGATCGTCGCTGCCATTGAATGGCATTCGCGCTCGCCATTTCCCTTCGCCTGCATCGGCAATGGCGTAGACAAACTTCGCCCCGGCACTGGTTAGAAGCTCTTTGAGTTCGTTTTGATTCACACGCATTCGCTGCAATACATCTACTGACACGAGCGGCAGGATGCAGAACGGAAGGCCGGTGCTAACTACCTGTGGCTGCAGAACCGTGTGGAGATCTTCCGCGGCAAGTCCGCATGCGTTGCGCAGCGATTCCCTGGCCAGCACCGCGCCAAATTCAGGATCGCGCTGACGCATTTCGCCGTGAACGCCTTCTTCCCCCTCAGAAGCACGAAAACGTACCGGGATGGTGCCGGCATCCAGCTTCAGCTTCACTTCTTGTGCATCTGCAAAGTGCGGCAGATTTTCGCGAATCCAGCTCGCGGTGCCTAGTGTGGGATGCCCTGCGAAGGGCAGTTCCTCCTCCACCGTGAAGATGCGCACGCGCACCCCGTTTTGCAGTTCCTCCTCCGGCGTTGCGGGAAGGATGAAGGTGGTCTCTGAGAGGTTCGTTTCCCGTGCCAGCGACTGCATCTGCTCCGTGCTCAAACCCGTTGCATCTGAAAAGATTGCAAGCGGATTGCCTTCATAACGGCGTTCCGCAAAGACATCCACCTGTGCCCAGGAGAGTGTAAGGCTGTTTGACATGGTGAAACCTCCAGCGCTATTGTTGCAGGTGATGACGATGCGTCTGAACTCGACCCACTGCTGCTGTCTCTGTATGCAGGCAGGGTCGGTCGCGCGCCGCTAAGAGCAGCCACAGGACGCAATCGCACCAGCCCCCCACCCGAAGCCAAAGGTGGGTTTTGTTTTGCACGAGATCACGAAATTCTGCTTCAGGACTACAGGAAAGAGGAACAATACGATGTCTCTCCGCATCAACGACACCGCACCTGACTTTACCGCGGAAACCACCCAGGGGCCGATCACTTTCCACGAGTGGATTGGCGATAACTACGCTGTACTCTTCTCGCATCCGAAGGATTTCACCCCGGTTTGCACCACGGAACTGGGCGCCGCTGCCACGCTGGAGCAGCAGTTTGCTAACCGCGGCGTGAAGATCATTGGCCTGAGCGTCGACAAGGTGGACGATCACTCCAAGTGGGCGCAGGACATCAAGGATGTGTCCGGTGCCGAAGTGAACTTCCCCGTCATTGCTGACCACGACCTGAAGGTTGTGAAGCTGTATGACATGCTGCCCGCCGAGGCTGGCGATACCTGCGAAGGCCGCACGCCCGCGAACAACGCGCCTGTGCGCACCGTGTTCGTCATTGGACCGGACAAGAAGATCAAGCTGACGCTGGCATATCCCATGACCACGGGCCGTAACTTCGATGAGATCCTGCGCGTTGTGGACAGCATTCAGCTCACGGCAAAGCACCCGGTGGCTACGCCTGCGAACTGGAAGCAGGGCGAAGACGTGATCATCGCCGGTTCTGTCTCCAACGACGACGCAGCAGTGAAGTTCCCGGGCTACACGACCGTGAAGCCCTACCTGCGCACGACGCAGCAGCCGCAGTAACTGCTTCCTCTGCTTCTTACCTGCGCGCAAACAGCGTAAAGTAAGAAGCAGAACGAGCACCGGTGGCGAAGTGGCTAACGCGCTGGTCTGCAAAACCAGTATTCGCCGGTTCAATCCCGGCCCGGTGCTCCAAATTTCTTAGTTGTTTCCTCCGCCCGCCGAACCAGAGCGAGGTGATGCAGGGAAGATTGTAGGGACTCGCCGTATCGGTTAAAACCGACCAAGGCGAGTCCCATTGTCTTTGCCGCCTTACTGCTCCTGGGTGTGGCTATGCAATCGCCAGTCCGCCATCCACTCCAAGGACTTGTCCGGTGACCCACGTGTTGTCCGTGCTGGCGAATGACACGATCCAATGAGCCACTTCCTCCGGAGTGCCGCGGCGCTTCAGGGGAATCTGTTGAATTTCGTGATGCTTCACAGCTTCTGCATCCTCTTTTGAGAGGCCCATCATTTCTGTCAGAGCTTCGGTTTCTGTCGGGCCTACAGCTATCGCGTTTACTCTGATCCCCATGGGAGCCAGTTCCAATGCCCATGCACGCGTCATGTATTCGAGTGCTGCTTTGCTGGCGCCATAGTGAGACAGCATGGCCCCCGCCTTGGAGCCAAACGTACTCGAAATGTTGATGATTGTTCCCTTCGTCTCGGTGAGATAAGGAAGCGCCTCTTTCGCGAGGAGCGTTGGTCCAACAACATTCACGGCGAAGATTTCCTTCACGCGTTCCGCGTCGGCTTGCGCCAAGGGCATGATTGCGCCCGCTCCGGCATTGTTTACCAAGACATCGATTCTGCCCCATAGCTGAAAAGCTTTTCGAATCGTCACAGAGGCATCCTGTGGATTCGATGTATCGGCGACAAGAGCTTCGATATTTGGATGGGCCGCAGAAACTTTATCCAGGCGTTCAGCACGCCGCCCCGTGATCAAGACACGGGCGCCCATTGCTGCGAATTGTAGAGCTGCTGCTCGTCCAATACCTGCGCTGCCGCCAGTAACAATGACGACTTTATCTTCGAACGTTTTCATGAGAGAGTTTCTTTCTATCGCGCTGTTAATGAATTACGCATGCCTTGTGTGATCACTTTGCTGAGCCGTCTTCGCGCGCGAAATAAGCGTGACTTTGTGTGGCAGTGTTATTCCTGTGCCCATGCCAGCATGATTTTGTTTTTCCGGATTCTTTCCGCCAATGCTCGCTGATTTGCCAACTGACGTGTCCGCTGGATGGCTGATGCAAACTCGCCTTCCGCAACGGTTTCAATGATCCGGTTTTCGATAAGCCTGGATGCGACATACCTTGACTCGTCTTGTTGGATCTCTTGAGTCAGGTGCTCTATCTCGTTTGGGTATCTCATCAGTTCGTTGTTCCTGACGTTGCGGGACCAAACGGGCAGGCTTCCACGCATGAAGCCTGCCCGTTCGGACGTCTTACGCTCTAAACCGAGCGCCGTGAACTGAATTCAGGAACTGCAACAGGTCTGCATTGACCTGATCTGCATGTGTGGCGGTGAGACCGTGAGGCAGTCCGGGATAGTAGATTTCCTTCGCCCCCATGATGAGTTTGGCCGACTGTCTTCCGGTGTTATCAATCGGCACGATCTGATCGTCTTCCCCGTGCATGATCAAAGTGGGGACATCGAACTTCCTGAGATCTTCATGGAAATCAGTCTCAGAGAATGCTTTGACGGAATCGTAGATATTCTTCAGACCGCCTTGCATGCTCCAGAGCCAGAACTGATCCAGAAGCCCTTGCGACACCTTGGCACCAGGGCGATTCGCACCGTAGAACGGTACGGCGAAGTCCTTATAGAACTGCGAACGATCCTTCGTCAGGCTGCTGCGCGATGAGTCGAACACCTCAATGGGGATTCCATTGGGATTGGTAAGAGACTTAACCATGATGGGAGGCACGGCGGCGATTAAAACTGCTGCCGCGACGCGCTTTGAGCCATGTCTGCCGATGTAACGAGCGACCTCACCACCACCGGTGGAATGTCCGATGAGGGTTACGTCGTTCAAATCCAGAGTCTCGATGAGTGAGGCCAGATCGTCAGCGTACCCGTTCATATCATTGCCAGACCAGGCCTGATCCGATCGACCGTGACCGCGTCGATCATGTGCGATTACACGGAAACCATTCTGTGCGAGGAAATGCAGTTGTCCATCCCATGCGTCGGCATTCAAAGGCCAGCCGTGAGAAAACGTGACGACTGGCCCAGCTCCCCAATCCTTGTAGTAAATCGTTGTGCCGTCTTTTCCCTTGAACGTGCTCATCGGGTACTTCTCTCCTGAATGTATGCAGATGAATTTTGTGATTCGTACTGTTTAGTTGGCAGGGATCACGACTGGCGCGTCTTTGTCCTTCACTAGGAACACAACGAACTTTGCTGGGCGTGTGCGGCTCGCGTTGCGACCGATGACATGAACATCGTTGGGGCCTTCGTAGAAGCTTTGGCCCGGCTTGAGAGTGACCTCTTTGCCGCCGCGAACCTGCATCACAATCGAACCTTCCAGCACATAAATGAACCCATGTGCGTTGTGGCGATGCACAGGATCAGAAGAGCCCGGTGGGTATGTGACCGTGATCATCAGACCCTCCTTACCGGGAAGATCTGTCAGGTCTTTCGACATCACCTCTGTCACCTTGGCCTGTTGTGCGAGCAAGCAATGGGGTGCGAGCCACGCAAGACATAGAACGAGCTTTGCTAACTTCATCAACGTGTCCTCCTTGTTGTGGCTTAGCGAGTTGGGGCCGTTGCAGATTGTGTGAGCCAGGTCTTGAAGCTTGTCGTTCCCAGCCGAGCGTCCTTGCCAGGGACAAGCGTGCGTTCGTCGACTTCAACACCGAAATATCCAGCGGCGGGATCGGCAACCACATTGCGCGGGTCATTACGAGCAATCAGGCCCAGGCGGATGAACTCATCGAGACGAAACTGATCTGGACCAGCGATTTCAACAATGCCGTTCACAGGTATGCCAGCAGCAACGCGTCCTACTCCCGCTGCCACGTCGTCAGCCGCCATTGGTTGAATGAGAACGGGCGCGAGACGAACCGTAGTGCCGTCGCTTGCTGTGTCTGCAATGTTCTTCACGAACTCAAAGAACTGCGTGGCATGCACGATGGAGAATGGAATCCCCGACTCTGCGATCAACTTTTCCTGTGCAAGCTTTGCGCGGAAGTATCCACGAATCGTCTTGGGGCCGTCGGAAGGGCGATCCTGTGCAATGCGATCTGTACCTACGACAGAGAGCGCGACGTAATGCTGAACGCCTGCCGCTTTTCCATACTGGATAAGGTTGCGCGTGGCAGTGTTGAAGAAGTTCATCGCGTCGTCTTCATCAAAGGAACGCGAGTTGGATACGTCCACTACAACCTCGGCCCCATTCAATACCTCTGCGAGACCTTCTCCAGTCAACGTGTTGACGCCGGAGTTCGGTGATGCCGCGATCGCTTCATGTCCGTGAGCCGCAAGCTTGCTAACAAGCTTTGATCCGATGAGACCCGTGCCGCCGATGACGACGATTTTCATGATTCATCCCCTTAGTTGAATGGCAATTTGATACATGCCACTCGTACTCGCTATGACCGAACAGGGATGAATTGTGTGACGGGAATTTTCAATCTTTCATGCAAGAAACGCATGCAGCACTACGAACGCACCAGCAAATCACTCAGCGTTTTACGCGGACGCCATTCTTCTTCGCTATGACGGAATGACTTTCTGTCCGCATCGATCAAACCGAGGAATACATCCGTAACAATGCGGGCACCGACCGGCCCGAGACGCTGGCCGTCCTCAAGCACTGCGGCCTCGCGAAGAATATAGTACCAGAGCGGCGTTTCTTCATGCCAATCGATCGCGGTAAGACCTATCTGCTCCGCATCGAGAGGAGACACACCTATGTATCTTGCAACAGCCTCACCGGATGGCAAGCCGACACCTTGCCCTCGCTGCAGATCGCGGACAGCGAGTGATTGGTAGTCCTCAATCTCGCATTCTCCTGTGATTGCCAGGGGCAATTGAAGAAGCGAACGTACGAGTCTTCCATCCATCTTCTTTGCGCGTTGTGCAGCCGGTGCACCAACGGTGTCGAAGAACATGCTCCAGTCGATAAGGTGCTCCCGCGGTACGGGACGAAAGCCCAGCAGATCAGGAAAGAGCGGAAGCAGGCCACTGTGCGCGTTCAATTGATAGCGATGACGAATCTGCGCGTGACCATATCGATATGCCGCGTCAGCAAACTCGAGCGGGAGAAACACATGGTCGCCGGGATGAAAATATCGAGAACCCTCTTGGAGCGCATCTGCTGCCACTTGTTCTCCAACGAGCGAGGGGAGAAATTCATGCAGGATGATCCATTGGTAGTGCCAGCGTAACTGTCGGGATGCTTCGTCAAATACGAATGCTTCTTCTATGCCTTGCTCACGAGCTTCATCCACAAAGGCATTGTGTGCCTTCAGCATTGCAAGATGAAACTGCGAGATGAGCTGATGGGAGTCGTTGCGTGGATCGCCGATGATGGCAGTTTCATCGGCATTTCGTTGAAGGTCGGAGTCGTCCTTGCCGAGTCGAAACTTCGCCGGATCGTCACGTTGAAAGAGATACGGATGACCTGTGGGACCGTCTCCGTATAAACATTCCAGATCAAGCTTTGGGGAACGCGCGTTGATCAATCCGGCGGTATCCGTTTCGGATCGCAAGTGCGAACGATCAGCTGTAATGTCGTGCGCCACAAACTGACCAAAGATGGGCCATCCAGCCGCGCTTTCTGCAAGTGATTCTGGCGTATCGTCCGTGTCTTCACAATCACATACGCCGCCGATTCTGCCGAGCGCTCGCAGAAACTGTTCCTCAGCCCGGAATGCTGGAAGGCTGGGAAACATCCGTGCATAATGCACAGGCACGAGCGGCGCATCGATAGGCGCTGTCGCTCCTAATCGTGCGAGACAGTGATCTGGAATAGAACGGGCGCGGCTTGTCACGGTTCTCCCTGCGTGGTGTGTAGTCCATTGTGGATCAGCTAGTCCACATGAGCTTCGGCCAATCCTTTTGCGATGCGGCGATCTGGAACCAACCATATCAGTCCCGCAATTACGAGGATCGCTTGAGCAATCCCGGCGGCACGAAGCGTGGCGAAGAGTGCTAGGACATACAGCACAAGCGATAGTTTTGACTTCCTATCTTTTCCGATGGCTCGCTTCAAGACGGAGTTTTGGCCCTGTGCCTGCATGATCGCCTGCTGAAGCAAGTAATAAGCGAAACCGGCCATCAGGAGTACACAGGCATAAAGCGCAGTGGGCAGCGATGAAAAGTGGTTTTCTCCAAGCCATCCTGCAGCAAACGGAAATAAGGAAAGCCAAAACAGAAGATGCAGGTTGGCCCATAGGATCGAACCGGTAATTTCCTTACACGTTTTCAGCAGATGATGATGGTTGTTCCAGTAGATGCCGACATACAGAAAGCTGACGATGTAACTCAGAAAGACCGGCAGGAGTGGGGCAAGATCCTGGATGTGCGTACCGTGTGGCACCTTCAGCTCAAGGACCATGATCGTAATGATGATCGCGATGACCGCATCGCTGAATGCCTCCAATCGCACGGTGGTCATGGTTTCCTCACTCTGTTTTGGAAACATCACTTTGCGTCCGTCTGCTGCATGTTCTCAACGCGTGCTCTCTCGCCTTCCACAACGACCCGGTAGGTCTGAAGAGGCTTGACCGCAGGTCCGCGCAAGACAGCGCCAGTACATACATCGAACTCTGAACCGTGCCAGGGACAGGTCACAGTCGAACCTGCGATATGTCCCTCAATCAGCGGGCCGTACTTATGCGGACATTTGGCCTGCGTGGCGCACAGATGCCCTGCCACGTTGAATACTGCGACATTCCCAACCAACCGCGCTGAGCCTTCCGGTATATCGCTTATCCGGAACCATTCTGAATCGAGTGAGTTGGGCTGCGTGGCGGGCCCGGATGTCTGCACTGTAGGTGTGTCGCTTTGCATGGTTGCACCTTTAAGAAACGATCTTCAGAAAGCTGGAACTGTCTGATTGCCACTAAGACAACAGTGAAAGCAGAAATGTGACACGCGGTTCGGAAGGTGCTCCCTCGCTGCAGATTCTTCCGCAACCATTTCAGCTTTTGAAATTCCCTGTCACAAATTGCGTGGCTGTCTTGTCATAACGAGTGCAGGCGAAATTTAGGGGCGATCGTATCGATGCCCCGATATGAGATGTCGCGGAATGGTTTCGTTCCGCGACAAGAGATGTATGCGCAGAGGAGCTGGTTTTTCGCGATTTCACCAGCTTGTTCCTGATGAAGGAGAATCGCCGGCAATTGGGAGACTCTGCGCGTGCATGCGAACTGGAATGCGACGAGGAGAAGCAAATGAGCGCTTACGAGCGGGTCACGATCGAAACTGAAGCGTACGAGGTTCGCGCCAGCCAGGAAGAGTTCTACCTGGAGGAGACTGAGGAGGAGCTTCGAATGATTTTGGAATGTGACAACGTTACGTCCCCATCATCGGAGACCCTTATGCCTGACCCCGAAATGGAAATCGAGGACCTTATCACCGGGGATTCGGACGATCCTCCGCTGCGTGAAGACCAGATAGAGGACATGCTTCGGCGCTGAAATTTCGGGAGCCATTGTGCAAGCACCCTTATTCAAATCATTTGCCTGTTGGGCGGGATAGAATATGCCAGCCGTAATGGAAGAAGAGCTGATTCCGAACGTTCACGAGAGGGGCGGACACGATGATGGTCTGTCCTCCTTTGCCGCGGTGCGACCACGCCTCTTCGGCATTGCTTATCGCATGCTGGGCAGCGCGGCGGAGTCAGAAGACATCCTGCAGGACGTATGGATGCGTTGGCAGCTTACAAATCGAAGCGTGGTGGAGAATCCTGCGGCATTTCTCGCGACGACGACGACAAGGCTGTGCATCAATCTGATCCAGTCCGCTTCGTCGCGCCACGAGACCTATACGGGAACGTGGCTTCCGGAACCAGTCGACACCAGCAGTGATCCCACCCTGGGTGCGGAGCGCGAAGAAGCATTGCAACTGGCAGTGCTGGTTCTTTTGGAAAAATTACCCGCTACGGAACGTGCCGCCTATGTACTGCGCGAGGCGTTCGACTACTCCTATCGCGAGATTGCAGAGACTCTTCAAATTGAAGAGGCTAACGCCCGTCAGTTGGCATCGCGTGCCCGCAAACATCTTGCAGAGGAGCGCCGAACAGCTGTGGATGCTGCTGAACAACGCCGTTTTCTTGAGGCATTCATCAACGCTGCACAGCGTGGCGATATGGCGACACTAGAAAACCTGTTCGCAGAAGATGTTGTGTCCTATTCCGATGGCGGTGGCTTTGTGCGGGCGGCACGTGTTCCCGTGGCCGGCCGTGAGCGTGTTGCCAAGTTTATTGCGGCTTTCGCTTCCCACTTCTGGTTGGGAGTAACGCTTTCATGGACACATGTGAATGGTAAGGAATCCATCCTGATCTCTCGCGGGAACGAGCCGATTGGCTTGGTAGCGACCGACGCTTCCGATCAGGGCATTCACCAGATCATGTGGGTCATGCGCCCCAGCAAGCTTTCGCGCATGCAAACAAGTTAAGAACAGCAATCACTTTGCGTTCTTAAGGATCACGTTTGTGAGGGCTCATGCTTTAGGGTGTGGGTGGCGGAGGCAGGACGCCGAGTTGGCCCATGAGGCTCATGGTGTCCATAATGATGCGGGTGTCTTTGATACGGCCTTCTTCCAGGCGGTCGATGACGATGCCCCACACGCGAACAGGACGGCCGGTTGCGGGAATCCCGAGAAACTCACCGTTGTGAGTACCTGTCCATTCGAAACGACTGGCGACCTTGTCGTGTTCTGTGATCTGTTCCTGGATGGAGAAGACGATATCGGGAAAGCCAGTACGCATGGCACGGAGAATATCTTTCAGGCCCTCGAGTCCGGGACCTTGTCCGGGCAGTGGAACCTGTTCGACCACATCTTCCCAGATATATTTCCCTGCAGCTTCGATGTTTCCCTGGGTGATCACATCGTCCACAAATTGCCTGACGATCGTGGCGTTGTCTCGCGACATTTTCTTCTCCTTTGGATGTTCACGTGGGATTGTAGTCATGCGTCGTTGACCAAAACCCTCACTACCATCTTTCACTGATAAATCATCAGATTCGATCCAGTGAAAAGCCCGATTGCCCTGAACGGGAACCACACGGCCTCCACAGGCGTATGTTGAATCTGGAGCGCGCTGATGTGAACGGCGCGCTGGAGGAACGCATGCAATCGCGTATTCACGGCACCACCATGCCCGCCATTGAATTTCTGCTGCAACCCGGGGAGACGATCATCTCGGAAGCCGGCGAACTGAGTTGGATGAGCGCCAGCATCAACATGCACACGCATACACAGGCTGGTGGCGGTGGCGGCTTTATGGGAGCCATCAAGCGCATGGCTGGCGGTGGCACCCTGTTCATGACGGAGTACACCGCTATGGGCTATCCCGGCGAAGTAGCCTTCGCCACCAAGGTACCGGGCCATATCGTTCCCGTGGAGCTGCACGGCAATGGCGACGAGTACATGGTTCATCGCCATGGCTTCTTGTGCGCCACGCAGAACATTGGTCTCGGTGTGGGCTTTCAGCAGTCGCTAGGCGCTGGCTTGTTTGGCGGTGATGGCTTCCTGTTGCAGAAGATCTACGGACAAGGCACAGCGTGGCTGGAGCTAAGCGGCGAGGTCGTTGTACGTGATCTGGCACCAGGCGAGACGCTGCGCGTGCATCCTGGCCATGTGGGCGCATTCCATGCGGGTGTCTCATTCCAGATCACACGCGTTCCCGGCATCCGCAACATGTTCTTTGGCGGCGACGGCATCTTCCTGGCTGCACTGACAGGCCCAGGCCGTGTATGGCTGCAGACGCTGCCCATTGCGCGCCTTGCACACGCCGTGCAGGGCTACTTGCAAGTGCCAAGCCAGGAGACGCGAGCGGGGCTAGGCGCTGGCCTTATCGGTGGCGCGATCGCGGGCATGTTCGACGATCGGTAAACCTCACTTGGCAGACGCGCACATGGCATGTACCCTCGTGGAACGAATTTCCACGAGGGTTTTGTCTATGGCCGAAGAAAGCACGCCCAGCCGGGCACAGTTCTGGACAGGTTGGGTGTTGAGCGCGATCCCCGCGCTGATGCTGTTCACGGGCGCGTTCACTGCACTGAGCGGAGCGGAGATGGTGAAGCAGGGGATGGCTCCGTTTGGCATTCCTACGACCATGATCCTGTGGGTGGGCCTGTGCGAATTGCTGTGCAGTGTGCTGTACCTGATTCCTCGCACCGCGCCCCTTGGTGCAATCCTGATGACCGCTTATATGGGCGGCGCTGTGATGACACACGCACGCGTCGGTGATCCGATGTGGGTTGTGCCTGTGGTCTTCGGTTGCCTTCTGTGGGCAGGGCTTCTACTGCGTCGGCCGGGTCTGCGCAAAGTGATGTTGGGCTGGTAAGCTTCTCAAGCATGCGCATCGGTTACTTCGGCGGCACATTCGATCCCCCCCACCGCGCACATCTTCACGCTGCACTGAAGGCTGCGGATGCCTTCGCGCTGGATCGTGTGCTGCTGGCACCCACAGGTGTGCAGCCGCTGAAGAAAAACACACCGGGTGCAAATTTTGAAGATCGCATGGCCATGACGCGCCTGCTGTGTGCGGAAGACCCACGGTTGGAAGTGACCGAACTCGACGCTCCACGCGCCGATGGCACACCCAATTACACAGTGGACGCACTCGCGACGCTGCGGACGCTCAATCCTGACGCATCGATCTTTGTAATTGTGGGAGCAGACAGTTTTCTGACGCTTCGCCGCTGGCATGAGCCAGAGCGGCTGTTGGAAGAGGCGGAATGGATCGTGCTCTCGCGCCCTGGGTTTGATCTGGATGACCTGACATCGATGAAGCTTTCGCAGGAGCAACGCGAACGCGTGCATCTGCTGACCGACCTGGAGGAAGAGACGTCGGCCAGCGCCCTTCGTGAACGATTGCGGCTGGGAATCTCCTGTGGTGACATGCTTACCACCAAGGTGGCGCTCTACATTGCGCGCATGCACCTTTACCATGCCCGTTAAAATCCATCTCGCTTGTTACGTTCTAACAGTGGCAGAATGGGCCTGCGCACGTCTATCCTGAATGCTGTAGAGAAGGAGAACAATGCCAACATTGGAAGCGAACCGTTTGCTTGCCGCAGCAGTGGACGCGGCAGACAGTAAGAAGGCGGAAGATATCCGCATCCTGGCACTGGACCCATCGGAAAGCTCGCTGACGGATTACTTTCTGATCTGCAGCGGAACGAACGAACGCCAGAACGTCGCTATCTCAGATGAGATTGAATACCGCTTGAAGAAGGACTTTGGAGTTCTGCCGAACTCAGTCGAAGGCCGTCGTCAGGGCGAATGGGTTCTGATGGATTATGTGGACTTCGTGGTGCACGTCTTCATGCCGGAGAAGCGCGAGTTCTACGGATTGGAACGTCTGCGCAAGACAGCGAAATCCATCAGCGTGGGTGAACTGAACAGCGAGATCAAAGACGCCGTTGCCAAGACTCGTGCGAAGGCTGGCGCCACCGCAGCAAAAGCACCTGCTGCAAAGAAGAGCGCTAAGAAGGCTGCAGTAAAGACACCAGCAAAGAAAGCTGCAGCCAAGAAGGTTGCTGCGAAGAAGTCTGCTGCAGCACCGAAGAAGGCAGTCGCGAAGAAGGCGTCAGTGAAAGCACCCGCAAAGAAAGCCACTGCGAAAAAGACGGCCGCGAAGAAAACCAAGAAATAGCCAGTCCATCAAACAATGAAGTGCCGCTGCGTCTTCGAACGCAGCGGCATTTTTCTTTTCCGGGTACCAGCACACATCTGTAATGCAAAAGAGATGCGGAGAGCCGAAGCTCTCCGCATCTCCTCAGCCCCTCCGGGGTGATAGTTAGAAGTTCAGCTTGAGCTTGAACTCCGTGGTGCGGGCAGCGCCCACGTTGTAGGTTCCCGAACCGCGCTGGATACGATTTGCATTCAGCGTGGCGTAGTTGTTCGGTCCGGTCAGGTAACCAGTGGTGGTGTTCACGGCGCCAGCAGAGGTCTGGTTAAGCAGTACGCCGCTCATAGCCGTGCTGCTGAAGTTCGCGAAGTTACCCAGGTTATAGAAGTCGATTTCCGGCTCCAGCGAGATTCCTTCACGAAGCTTCGCGAGGCGAATCGGGTAGGAGAAGCTGGCGTCCAGAGAACGGGTGGTCGGTTGAGGCAGGGCAACCGTAGATGCTGCTGCCGCAAGGGGCTGGATGGTGGCGCCCATACGCGTGAGCTGTGCCTGGGTCAGGATGCCTGCGTTCACAAGAGCCTTACCAGCAGGGGTCAGCGTTCCAGCGTAGGTGCTGTTGAAGTTGTTGACGTAACCTGCAAGGCCCTTCGGTCCGATGCGGCGCATGTAGTCGCCCGGCAGAGTTCCTGGAGCCAGGTCGGCGATGCTGCCGTCACCCGTGAGATCCGTGGTGAAGATACCACCAGTGGAATCCGACGAGTCAAGCGACAGGGTCGTGGGAGCAGCCGAGTAGAAGTGGCCGATCAGACCGATACGCGGACCATACTTCAGCGTCATCGAACCACCAAAGTTGATCTGGTGCTTGCGATCGAGGCTGTTGCGACCCATGTACTGGTTCGGGTTGTCATAGTCCCACGAGCCGGCCGCAAAGAACTGGTCAGAGTTCGTGGCGCCACCGTAGGAGCTAACGATGCGGGACAGGTTGTACGAGATCTGGAGGTTCGACGACATGATGCCCGGCAGGGGATGCTGAGCTACCTGGCGGAAGACCACCTGCAGAGCGTCATACCCAGAGCGACCAATCGGCACGAGGAAGTTACCGTTGCCAAGCAGAGGATTTGCACCAGCGAAGGCTGCACCCGTGTTGGGGGTCTTACCAGCAGCCGCAGCAGCGTAGCCGCTGAGGTACTGCGAACCGGAATCCAGACCGTTGCCGGCAAAGTCATCCAGCGTTGCACCGTTTGCGATTGCGCAGTCTGCCTGAGCAGCCGTGGTAGCCGCAGCAGCGCAAGCCGTGTAGCTGGCAGCAGTCGCAGCAATTGCGTTTCTCGCAGCGGTTGCATTCAGGTAACGTGCCGCACCGATGTGGTTCTGGTCGACCCACTGGGCGATCTTGATGGTCGAGTTGTGGATGTAATCCGCACTCAGAACACCACCCTTGACGATTTCACGCTGGACACCAGCGTTCCACTGCTGTGAGTACGGGCTGCGGAAAGCCGTGCCGTAAGGACCACCAGTGGTTCCCGAACCACCATTGGCGGTCAGAGTTTCACCCAGGTAGGTGCTATTGGTCGAAGTGGAGTTCTGCTTTGTGCTTGCCTGGTACGCCGCCTGCAGGGCCTGGATATTCGGTGCCGCAGTGGCCAAAGGCTGGTTGCACAGGTTTGTGATGGAAACACCGTTGATCGAACTCACCGTTGATCCGTCAGGAAACTGCACCGAGCTCCCACCGTAGTACGGGCAGATGGAGGCAGTGTTGTTGAATGCACCTGTCTTGATCAGTGTCGTACGAGCGTTCGTGGTGTTGTTCATCACGTCGCCCTCGTAGAACAGGCCATAGCCAACGCGGAGGACCGTCTTCTTATCAGGAAGCTGGTACACCATGCTGATCTGCGGAGCAAAGTTCCCGTAGGGCTGGTGTGTGTTCTTCGCCGTCCAGCTCGAGTTCCAGAGCTGCGGCAGAGGAGTGTTTCCAGCAAGACCGCTGCACGGGTTCAAAGCACCTGAGAATGTGCTGGTATCCACGTCCGCGCAGGTGGGAAGAGTCAGATCCTGGTTCGCACGCTGCGTATCCAGAGTCCAACGAACACCCGCGTTCAGCGTGAAGTTCGGAGTCACCTTCCAGCTGTCCTGGACGTAAGCGCCGTTACGCCAATCGAATACACCACCGCCAGGCAGACCGAATCCGCCCTTCTCAGTGAAGTAGCCCTGGCCGTTACCCAGAACGATGCCCGATGCGGAGTAACCGTGCAATGGATCGCTGGGGCAAGCAGCTGCGCCAGCAACGCCATTGCAGTTCGCCAGCAGGCTGGACGAAGCAATACGGACACGCGGGCTGAGACCAAAGAATGATGCGAAACCACCACCGAGAATACGGTTCAGGCTGTAGCCGTAACGGATGTTGTGCGAACTCTTCGTCCACGATCCGTCATAACGCAACTGCTTGTCTGACTGGAACGTGCCCTGCGGAGCAAGGTAGTTCGGGCCAGAGTACAGATGCTGTGTCGAATAGTAGAAAGACAGTCCGGGGATACCGTTGTAGAGAGACGGGTTGGTGCTCGAGTCCGAGATCAGGTTGTGGAACTTCTCATACGATCCACGGAACGAGTGGGTGAACTTACCGCCACCGCTGGTGAAATCAGCACCGGCTGCAAGACCGGGCGTGTTATCGCGGTTTGCATACAGCCAGTAGCCATCACCGTAGTTGGAAGCCACTGAGTTCACGTTGTAGTTCGCGCGGACGAAGAAATGAGCGCCCCAAGGTCCGTTGTAGTCCAAACGAACTGTGGAGTAGGTCTCGCGATAGGGCGTTGGGATGGTCGGATGCGTTGCAGAGATTGCGGTAAACAACGTTCCTAGCGAAGCTACTGCCGAAGAGTCCTGCTTGATGCGCTCTGCGTTCGCAAAGAAGAACAGCTTGTCCTTGATGATCGGTCCGCCGATGCTGCCACCGAACTGGTTGCGCTGGAACGGAGCGTCAAAGCCGTTCTGTGCGCGTGCAAACAATGCGCGATGATCCTGGAACTGATAGAACGCCTGACCGTGGAACTGGTTGGTACCGCTGTTGGTCGAAACCAGCACCTGGCCGGTCGAAGTCAATTCACCCGATACGTCCTGCGTGGAACGGTTCAACTGGAACTCGTTGATCGCACCAGCGGACACGTTGAAGATCGTGGTGCCCACGGTCTCGTCCGTAATGTCCTGTCCATCCAGAAGGATACGAGTGGTACGACCGGAAACACCGCCAACCGAAATAGCCGAGTAGCCAGCCTTGGTGGGGTCAAACGATTCGCCCGACTGCAGGATGACGCCCGGTTCGATCTGCGCGAGGTCAAGGAAGTTACGGCCGTTGATCGGCAGCGTATCAATCTGCTGCTTGGTGATTACGTCCGACACGCCACCCTGATCGGTGTTGATCTGAACTTCACCAGCGCTGACGCTGATTTCCGTCGAAGACTGTCCAATGTTCAGCTTGTAGTTTCCGTTCGTGGCTGTACCGGTGCGCACAACCGTCTGAACGGTCGTCGTCTCAAAACCGGGAGCCGTCACGGTCAGAGCGTACTTACCAGGGTTCAGCGGTCCGATCTGGTAGAAACCAGACTTATCGGTCGTCAGGTCGCGCTTGAAGCCGGTTTCAGTGTTCGAAATGGAGATTGTTGCGCCGCCAACCACCGCACCCGAAGGATCAGTGATTGTGCCGCTGATAGCGCCGCCGTTAACAGAAACAGCCTGCGCGAATACAGATGGAGATAGGATCACCGGCGCACCGGCGAGAGTGACCGCTGCCAAGGCTAAACGGACAAATTGTTTCGTCATTAATGCGTATCCTCAAGAGAGAGCTGTCATGAGCAGGATTCGGCTTTTTGGGGGCCAGCATCCAAGTGGGGGAACAGTCTTCCGGTGTGCTGTATTGCAAGAGAAGTACCAATATGTAAGAACACGGGGATATGGCGAGTTATGACGTGTTATGACAGCTGTAACGTCAAAATTGCCACCTGATATATCTGCTTTTTCATAGAAACTTCTCGCAAATTACATAGAATTCAAATCTTCAAAATCGCGCGATAGAAAGGTGCCGAAATGGCGATTCAAGTGACGTTGCTTTCTGTGCGTCCTGGAGCCGCGCACCATCCCTCCCTTGAAGCTGTTGCGCAAGACTATTTACAACGCTGCGGCAAGACACTGCCATCAACAGCGCGTGTTTTTCGTACTGAAAAAATGTTGATGGAATTTATCAACGATGAAAAACGCGCTGGTGCTGCGCTGTTCTGGATTGCTGATCTTGGCGGCAAATCATTGGATTCTATTGCCTTCGCAGAACGCATTCGCGAAGCGCGCGACAACGGTATTCGCAGATTAATGTTAGCCATTGGCCCTGCTGATGGTTGGTCAGATGAAGCTCGAAAATCAGCAGATCTTCGGATCTCATTGGGTGCAATGACTTTGCCGCATGAACTGGCATGGCTCGTGTTGTCAGAACAGATTTATCGCGCGTCGACAATCCTGCAGGGACATCCGTATCACCTGGGCCACTAAGGACATACTGAATTTCATGACAGACGCAGGCACACAACGACAGGGACTGCTGATCATTCACACAGGCGCGGGCAAAGGCAAAACAACTGCCGCGTTGGGCACTGCGATGCGCGCTGCTGGCAATGGCATGCGCGTGCTGGTGCTGCAGTTTCTAAAGGGCTCGTGGCATTACGGCGAACTTGATGCTGCTGAGCGTTTTAATGGCGATCTTGTGATTCGGCAGATGGGCCGCGGCTTTGTCAAAGTTGGTGGTGCGGAAACTGACCCCGAAGATCTGCGCCTGGTGCAAGAGGCATGGCAGGACGCAGTTCGCGAAATACAGTCGGGCGAGTGGGATCTGATTGTGCTCGACGAGATCAACTATGCGATTGGATACGAGATGCTCGACGCAAAGGCCGTGGCTGACGCACTAAAGGAAAGGCCACAGATGCTGCATGTGATCTTGACTGGACGCAACGCACATCCGCTGCTTGTCGAACTTGCAGACACAGTGACAGAGATGCGCGAAGTGAAGCATGCCTACACACGCGGCATTCTGGCGCAGCGTGGTATTGAATTCTGATAGATACAGTTGCCCTTACTGTCTTCGGAACAGTACAGTCTCCGGTATGCGTTCCAGATTTCTGACTGCCTTTGCCCTCGCGGCGCTTGCCGCTGTGCCTTCTTACGCTGCCGGACCAGCGAAAAAAACCTCAACCCAAACGAACACCGCTGCACTTGCTGCGCATGTGCATGCCGACATGGATTTCCTGGCCAGCGACACGCTGCATGGACGCGGCAGCCTGACGCGTGATGAACATCTCGCTGCACAATACTGCGCGACCGTTTTTGAGGGACTTGGTTTGGAGCCTGCTGGTGACAACGGCAGCTTCCTGCAGAAGATCCCAGTCGATCTAACCTCGCGCATGAATGACCGTATGAAGCAGCGGTTGGCCACATTTGAAGACACGCCGCGCACCGAAACATGGAACGCCATTGCGATGCTGCCCGGCAGCGATCCGAAGCTGAAGAGTGAAGTGATTCTGCTGACCGCGCATCTTGACCATCTTGGCATGTTGAAAGAGCCGAAGAACGGCGACGCAATCTACAACGGCGCAGACGACGATGCCAGCGGCACTACCGCCGTGCTGAATCTTGCGCGCGTTCTTGCGGCAGGCAAAGCACCGAAGCGCACCATTGTGTTCGCTCTCTTTGGCAGCGAAGAGATGGGTGGCTATGGCGCGCGCGGTTTCCTTGCGCATCCGCCGGTGCCGTTGGAATCGCTGGTGGCCAACCTGGAGTTTGAGATGATTGGTCGCCCTGATGCCGCGGTGAAGGAAGGCACGCTGTGGCTCACCGGATACGAGCGCAGCAACCTGGGGCCTGAACTGGCGAAGCACGGCGCAAACATCGTGGCTGATCCGCACCCCAAGGAACAGTTCTTCATGCGCAGCGACAACATTGCGCTGGCTCGCCAGGGCATCATTGCGCAGACCGTTTCGTCCTTTGGACTGCACACGGATTACCACCAGGTCTCTGACGAGCTGAAGACCATCGACTTTACACACATGACCGCCGCGATTGCATCCATGGAAGGCCCTGTGCGCTGGCTGGCGGACACCAACTGGAAGCCGACCTGGAACCCCGGCGGTAAGCCCGATGCAAACACGGCTCGTCGTCCACCGGCACCGGCACAGTGAGGGATTCAACACATCTCATCCGAAACGGCGCAGCTTTCGCTGCGCCGTTTCAATAGTGCCTGACGCCGCTGAGGTGATGGAGTCCACGACGCAGCGCTACGCCTAAGACCGCTATAGCTGAAGGGTTAAACTTGCAGAATATGACCGCGCCAGCAATGCATATGCCAACAGAGAGTTCCTCGTTTGGACGCAAGCTGTTCGCCTTGTACATTTTCATCTCTGTTATCCTTCCCGGCGGAAGCATTCTCGGTATCAATGTAAAGATTCTGACGTTTGTCCCGCTCACCCTCTACGGCATACAGCTTCTGTCAAGACAGAGGGAAGCAATATCGCAGGTCTTCTTTGCCTTAATGGTTGCCGCTGTTGCATCGTTTTGGCTGATCCCCTCGCTAATGAATCCGTTCTATGACATTTGGGGGTTTCCGCAGTACAAGGATGTGCTGACCACATTGCTGGGCTGTTTACTCGTTCGCCTATTCACGCTAGACATGGTGAGTCGGGAAAAATTCATCCGTCTTTGCATCTATGCCGTTGCGTTCGGCAGCTTTCTCAAAGTGCTGCTCTTCCTCTATTCCATCAAGAGTGGCGTATCCATCTCCGACGTTATTCAGCGCGTTTCACATGTCACGGGTGTCGTCTTGATGTCTGTAGACATTGACGGGGCTGGAATACGCATCCAATTTCCCTCTGACAATGTGATTCCTATCTGTGTATTTGCAATCACTGCTCTGAGGAAACGCCTGAGGATTGGCGCCTTAAGCTCGTTTCTGATTGTCGCCCTCTTTGTAACGTCATCACTGTTCACGTTCTCCCGCTTCATTTGGGTGAGCACGCTGTTTGCGTTCTTTCTAGGCATGTTGCTAGCGGAAAAGGACCGGATGCGGTGGGTGTACTTGGGCGTCGCTGGAGCCGTTACGCTTTATTTCATATCCATGATCACGGACCTCATCGAACTCCGCTTTGCCTCATCTCTCGCTACTGCGTCGGATCAGGTACGAGCTTGGCAGATTGCCAAATTGAAGGAATTCTTCTGGCAGGCACCGCTGTTCGGCCACGGGATGGGCAGCTACCCGATTCACTTCAAGCGAAGTGAGGAAGTCTTCTATGCCTACGAAGTTCAGGTGCTTGCGCTGTTCGGCGAATTTGGCCTCGTCGGCATGGGTCTCTTTGTTCTATTGATGGTCAACTATTACAGGAAGGCATTCAGTTTCTCAGCGGGCACGTCAAAGTATCAGTTCGCCATCTTCTTGCTGCTTCTCAACTACCTGGCAGCCGGATTCTTCAATCCTTGCCTGCTGGTATCGTTTTCTGCCGTGAGCTATGGCCTAATATTCGCCCTTGCTGGCATGCATAGGACAGAGGGAAGCTCATCCTCAAAAGCTACCTTCGCTGAACCGTTAGGGAGAGGGTTTCCGGATCAGACCGTGTATGCACGATGACGTATCGCGATCTATCATTTTCGGTTTTCAATCTTTCAAGCTGCAGGCGAGTTTTATGATCGCCGTTACAGGGCGGACCACACTGCAGAGAGAACAGAGCATACTTTGACACACAATGCGGTTCTCTAACCCAAAGCCTGCTCAACAGCAAAACAACAGTCAACAGGAAAATGGCGCGGCTTCGGCTGCGCCGTTTTCTTTTGCCTATTGGGCAGCCAATTATTTGGTAACAAAACGAACTATTCTTCAATCTCCGGTGGTATATCTTGCAGTACCGCTGTTAAATCCGTCTTTGCGTGAGGGGTGAATCCCTTGTTGCAGCTTCCAGTCCGAGTGCGTCTGAAGCGAATCGCCGCCGTTGGCTGCGGTGCGGTGACTGTTGCCGTGATCTCTCTTGGCACGATGGGCCAATACGGTGGCGCGCCGGCGTGGTGGGAAGCTGGCAGTAATGAACGTATGCCCTTCTCGTCGGTCTTTAAGGACAGCAGCGGCGACCTGCTCATCTACAACACCGCAGGCGACCTCACCTCCGGTCAGCATCCTTTCTTCCGTCCGCTGGGCACCAATGGTCGCGGATGCATCACGTGCCATCAGCTTTCGAACGGCATGAGCGTGACACCGGAGAAGCTGCAGGAGCGCTGGCTACAAACCACAGGACACGATGCGGTCTTCGCTGCTGTGGATGGATCAAACTGCCCTGACCTGCCGCAGAATGATCGCGCATCACATTCGTTGCTGCTTGAGAAAGGTCTCTTCCGCATTCAGCAGCAGTGGCCCACCGAGGGCGTGACGCCTGAGTTCCGCATCGAAGTCATGCGCGACCCCACGGGCTGCAACAGCGGCAAAACATATGGACTGCATGCTGTGAGTCCTTCCGTGTCGGTATATCGGCGCCCACGCATGGCGGCGAACCTGCGTTATCTGGAAGCTGCCGACGCGTTCACTGCAGACAGCCGCGCCACCACGCTGGAAGCGCAGGCGCAGGATGCCTTTCACAAACACATGCAGGGCAACGGCAACATCTCTGCCGACGACATGCAGAGCATCGTTGCTTTTGAACGGCAGATCTTCGTTTCGCAAGGGCACGATGACACCGGCGGCGACATCTCCAGCTTTGGCGCACCCGCGCTGCTGGGCTCGTGGAATCTGGCACGCGCAGCCGCTTTGCCGAGTGGCAACGGCATGACGCTTGCCAATTGGGCGGGGACTTCGAACGCGCCCGAAAATGAGTTCCGTCGTTCCGTGGAGCGCGGCAGTGTTGTCTTCTCGTCACGCACCTTTGCAATTACGCAGACTGCGAATCTGAAGACCGGTAAAACCACGCAAGGAACCTGCACTACCTGCCATAGTGAACGCCGCACAGGCGCAGCCACCACGCAGGCATGGATGGACATTGGCACCTCGTCGTTGCCATGGGCTGGCGACCAGAAAGATCTGCCGCTATTCAAGATCACGTGCGACGCAAAGGCGACGCCGCATCCTTACCTTGGCCGCGTGATCTACACGAACGATCCCGGACGCGCGCTGATTACAGGCAAATGTGCTGATGTGGGTTCGCTGGTGATGCAGCAGCTTCGCGCATTGCCTGCACGTGCGCCGTACTTCACCGCGGGCTCTGCGAAAAACCTGCGCGCCGTTGTGGACTTCTACGATCGCCGGTATCAAGCGCGTTACACCGAACGTGAGAAGCAGGACCTGGTGAACTTCCTCAGCGTGCTTTAGCTATTTGCTTGATAGGCTCCGCAAACGCTCGCATGCCTCATCCAGATCGGCATCGCGTTTGCCAAAGCAGAAGCGTAATAGATTCTCGCCACCACCTTTGCGAAAGAACGCGGAACCAGCCACGGCCGCAACACCCGTGCGCGCCAGCAGATCACGCGCTTTCTCCGCGGCTGTAGCGCCATGCAGCGGTGTTGCATCGGCAACGATGTAATACGCGCCATCCGGTATGTGCGGCGTAAGACCTGCATCCTGCAACGCAGCGACTGTCTGCGCGCGTTTGCGATCGTGCTCCGCCGCAAGTTCCGTGTAGAACGATGGTGGCAACAATTCAAGCCCTGCCGCGCAACCATGTTGAAATGGCGCAGGCGCGCAGATGTATACCGTGTCGGCGAAGAAGCCAATTGCAGGTATCCACTTTGCATCGGCAATCAGATAGCCCACACGCCATCCCGTGACGCTGTACGTCTTTGAAAAACCAGAGATGGTGACGGTGCGTTCCTTCATCCCCGGAAGCGTTGCGATGCTGATGTGCGTGTGGCCAGGATAGATGAAGTGCTCGTAGATCTCATCCGAGAGAATAAACAGATCCTGCTCAATGGCGATGGCTGCGACCGCCTGCAGTTCTTCTCGCGTGAAGACCTTACCGCAGGGATTCGATGGTGTGTTCAGAACAATCGCTCGCGTCTTCGGCGTGATCACTGCGCGCAATGCATCCACATCCAGCGCCCACGTGCCATACTCCAGCGGCGCAATCACCGGCTCAAGCCCAAGGCCACGCAGAGTGTAGATGTGATAGCCGTACATCGGCTCAAACAGGATGACTTCGTCACCGGGATCAAGCAGTCCGCGTGCCGCGCAATAGAACGCACCGGTAGCGCCGCTGGTGATGAGCACCTCATGTTCGGGATCGACAGGCACGCCGTTGCGCCGCGACCAGTCGGCCGCCACCGCATCACGCAGACGCGCAATACCATCTAGCCGCGTGTAGATGTTGAAGCCCGCATCCATTGCGGCCTTCGCGCCTTCCATCACAACCGCGGGAACATCCGTGTCACAGATGCCCTGCGACATGTTGATGCCGCCCACCTGTTCGCACAACACGCTCATGGCGCGGATTTCGCTCTGCACAGTGATGGGCGCCGTTGCGCTGGTTCGCAGCTTACTCATGCAGCCAATCTTAGCGTTTCGGCGGACGTAGTTACAGTGCTGCGGCCATCCTCCGCAGCACTTTCTGCGCGGACGCCGCATGCCAGCCGAGTTGCCGGTTCGTTTCCTCGTGGAGAGCCTGCCATAGAGGCTGGGCCTTCACCAACTTTTTGCGACCAGCCGCTGTCAGAGAGTAGTCCATCTGCCGCGTATCTTCGGCCGAGCCCTTGGACACAACAAGGCCGGCCTCGATCATGCCACGGAGATTGCGCGATAGGGTGGTCTTATCTACAGCGAGTTTCTGGGCCAACACTCGCCCACTGCAATGCTGCATGGCATGCAATACGCTGAGCGTTTCAAACTGTGCCGACGTCAGTTCCGCCGACGCCAGTGCGGCGTCATACTTCGCAGTGAGCAGTCGAGAAACGCGGCGCGCTTCCGCGCAATAACAAAACACCGTTTCACTTCTCCTTAGGAAGAAGGTAATTCAACGGGCTCAGCGGACCCACCGGGATCAGATCAAATGTCATCATGCCGGCCACTCCCAGCGGTAGCTTCTCCAACAGCTCATGCGCTTCGTCGGGAGTGGACACGTTCATCAGGAACACCACGCCTGGCTTGTCCTTGCGCACGTACCACTGGTCAATCTTGCCACCAAGGTACAGCCGCACCGTGGCAGAAACTTCCTGCGGCATGATGCTTACGCGGTTCGCACCAGTCCCGACAGCAGTCACACTGCCAATCGCAATGACTTTCGTCGTGGGCACGGTTGGAAGCGATGAGGGGCTGGCTGGCGCCTGCGCAGATGCAAGTCCACCCAGAACAAAAAGAAATCCGAAAACACTCTTGAGCAGCCGCATACACACCTCTCCGTTGATTCGCTGAATATGGTTGTATATACAACCATATTCAGCGTCAAGAAATTTCAAACGACAAGATCAACTAAGAGGAGATGACGGTTCCCTGATGAAAGACGACCTGCCAGCCCTGTTCGGAGCGTCGCCAGACCGTGGAACGCCATGTAACGCGTTCCAGCTGTTGAAGCTGATAGGTCAGCAGGAACGTGTCCGCGGCAAGACGCCGCACCTGATGATGTGAAGTAATCCAACCCGCGGCCTCTGCATCCACCGGAGGCGTTGATGCCAGATGCTTCAGGATGAAGGCGCGATCGTAACGCGCACCGGAGGCACCGATCTCCCAGTAGTCATCCACCATGCGGTGCGCAAAATCATCCATCGTCGTACCGAATGCTTGCGTATGAAAGATGGGTTCCAGTGCGCGCAGTTCTTCCAGAACAGAGGCAGTATCCAGATGATCTTCCATCGCTCCTACTCGAACTCGAGCATCACCTGGTCGATGTAGCACCAGCCCCAATCTTCGCCGGGCTCAATGGACTGGATGATGGGATGGTTCGTTGCATGAAAATGCTTGGTGGCGTGCTTGTGCAATGACTGATCGCAGCAACCCACATGCCCGCATGTAAGGCAAAGGCGCAGATGCACCCAAGTGCTGCCAATCTTCAGGCATTCCTCACAACCGTTCGTGTTGGGCGAAACATCGTTGATCTGATCCGTGTGCGTGCAATGCGCCATAGCAACTCCCCTGCGCCCACAGTATCACCGCAACGTGCCCGCTTCAGCGCAGCTGACACAGAGAACGACGAAGCGGGCGGAAATTCCGCGCAATCGATTCCCCTTGCATTCGCTTTCTTCGCAAACCCATAATGTGCGCGACCCGATTTCTCCCTATAACGAGGCGCGGAATGAAGAAGATCATCCTTTGTGCAGACGGAACATGGAACAGCCCGCCGGGGGTAACGGATGACGGTGGCGGCACCAACGTTTGGAAAATTTACTGCGCCATGCCGGATACCGATACGCAGTTGAAGTTCTATGACAGTGGTGTGGGCACGAAGGGCAATCCGGTGGACCACCTGACTGGCGGCGCAATGGGGCAGGGACTGTTTGAAAAGGTGCAGGACTGCTACTCGTTCCTGTCGCATGTCTACGATCCGGGTGACAGCATCTATTTGTTCGGCTTTAGTCGCGGAGCCTATACAGCACGCAGCGTGGGCGGGATGATTGCTGCATTCGGAGTTCCGACAAAGAACCTGTCAAACGCAACCACTGCCGAGATCTTCGCCGCCTATCGTGAAAGCGATAAGGACAAACGCGCCGCCTTGAAGACTCAACTCAAGCAGTCCTACGATCTGCAGGATGTGCACATTGCCATGATCGGCGTATGGGATACCGTTGGCGCACTGGGGATTCCCGGTGGCATGTTCCATTTTCTAAATGACAAGGAATACGGCTTCCTGGACACCACACTGAGCGATTGTGTGGACCGCGCCTTCCATGCTGTCAGCATTGATGAACGGCGGGCAGCCTTCCAACCGACACTATGGACTGCGAAAGACGGAAGCTACCTTGAAAATGATGGCCGCGTAGAGCAGGTGTGGTTCGCTGGCGTTCACTGCGATGTAGGTGGCAGCTATGCCGATTCACACCTTGCGGACATCACGCTGGGATGGATGATGCACAAGGCGAAGGAGTGTGGTGTTGAATTTCTGCCAGATGCGGAAGCCAAGTACATGCAGGATCTTCAGCCAACCTCAGCAGAGGGTGCAGCCCATGACGAATGGAGTCTGCTGAAGTGGGGCATTGCCAAGCATCGTACTGTACCCGATCAGGCGCACCTGGCCAGCAGTGTCTTTGACCGATGCGCGGCAGCCGCGCTGACTCCGGGTTATCAGCCTGAAAATCTCACGTGGGATCCCCAGCAAAAGACGAAACCGCATCCGTATCCACGCACAGAGGTTCTGCCTTATTCACAGCCAGTGTGGCCAGCGAAGTCATAAGCACTATTGGCGCAACTGAACCAGCGTTGCGCCCTGGCCACCTTCGTTATACGGCGGCTCTTCAATGCTGACGACGTGCGGATGTTTGCGGAGATAATCACGCAGGCTGCGGCGGAGGATTCCCATGCCTGTGCCATGCACGACGCGCACCGTTGGACGGCCCGCGAGAAACGCCTGATCGAGGAAGCGTTCCACTTCGTCACGAGCTTCATCTGCAGTGCGACCGATAACGTTGATCTCACCAGGCACCATATCCGGTTCGCGTGCCACCACTTTGATGCCACGCTTTTGCGCATGCTGAAGGGGTGATTGTCGCGGCGCGGGAACCGTGACATGCGCAATGTCATCCTTCGGCACGCGCATCTTCATTGGGCCAACGGACACTTCATACGTGCGATCGTCGATGATGCGTTCCACCTTCGCATCGCGCCGCATCGACTTCAGCCGCACCATGTCGCCTGCGCTCACGGCATTCACTACATGCGGCTGCGCTGCGGGGTCTTTCTTATCCGCACCCGAGACGTGCGCCACAACCGTTTGATTGAAGCTCTCCTGGAACTCACGCTTCAGGCGGGCAACACGTCGATCGGCCTCAGCGTTGGCCTTAACCTTCGCGCCCTTGTCCTCAATGGACTTCACGCTCTCGCGCATCTGGTACTCAAACTCTTTCATCAACGATGCGAGTTTGCTTTCCAGTTCGCGTGCGCGCTTGTGTTGCTCGTTCTTGCCTTCAGCTTCCAGGCGACGCTTTTCGCGCTCCACTTCCATCTCGCGCAGACGCAAGTCATTGCGCTCTTTCGCAACAGCCGTGAGCTGCGTATGGAGTTCATCGAGAAAGCGTGCGATGTCCGCGGACTGTGTCGTCACCGAAGCGCGTGCAGCCTTGATGATGGATGCTTCCAGCCCAAGACGTTCTGCAATATTGATGCCGCTCGACGCACCCGGCACACCCATGCGCAACTCGTAGGTCGGCGCCAGCGTGCGTTCATCAAAGCCAACTGCAGCATTCACTACACCTGCGTGTTTGGCCGCATAAATTTTCAGCGACGTGAGGTGCGTTGTGATGATGCTCCACGCACCCAGCGTTAAGAAACGTTCGCTGATGGCAACAGCGAGCGCCGCGCCCTCTTCGGGGTCAGTTGCAGAACCGAGCTCATCCAGCAACACCAATGCCCGGTTGTCCGCTTCGCGTGCGAT
Source organism: Terriglobus roseus (assembly GCF_900102185.1). Taxonomy (NCBI): domain Bacteria; kingdom Pseudomonadati; phylum Acidobacteriota; class Terriglobia; order Terriglobales; family Acidobacteriaceae; genus Terriglobus; species Terriglobus roseus. The sequence continues at coordinate 3,913,710 of NZ_LT629690.1, forward strand.
CTCGTTCACATGCGAGATGTGCGCGGAGAACGTAGACAGATTGCGCTCAATCGACTGCGCATCACCGATGTCCGCGTAAACACCGGAGAAAATAGGCAGCCGCGCGGTGGAAGCAGGCACGGGCAATCCTGCTTGCGCCATCAACGCCAGCAGACCTACCGTCTTGAGCGCAACCGTCTTACCGCCTGTGTTTGGACCGCTGATGATGAGCTGCTTCGCCACACCTGGAAGGCTCAGCGTTAAGGGCACAATCTTCGCGCGTTCCTCGCGCATGCGTAGTTGCAACAGCGGATGACGCCCCGACTCAAGGCTAAGCGCAGCGTCATCGCCATGCGGCCTACCGTCAGTAAATACTGGACGAACGCAATCCAACTCCTGCGCAAATTTCGCATAGGCAAAGTGTGCTTCCATCTCTGCAAGCACTTCTGTACTACGCGCAATGGAACCCGCCTGCTCGCCCACGGCTTGCGTCATGGCAACGAGGATGCGATGAATCTCCTGTTGCTCTTCATCCAGCAGGCGCACCAGTTCGTTGTTCTGCTCGATGGTTTCCATCGGCTCCACGAACACGGTCTGCCCAGACGAAGACGAGCCATGAATGACGCCGGGCACGCGACGGCGAAACTCCGTCTTTACCGGAATAACAAAACGCTCACCACGAATGGTGATCAGGTCTTCCTGCGCTCCGCCCTCTGCACTCACCGCGCGCAACTGCCGACGCAGGCTTTCTTCAATCGCCTTATGCTGCCGCTCCATCGCCTTGCGAATACGCGCGAGCTCTGGCGATGCTGAATCGGCAAGCGAACCATCGGACTCGATCTTGCCGCTGATCAATTGAAGCAACCGATAAAAGTTCGTCTGCACCACGGGCTGCGAGATTGCAGTCACAGTTGGCCAGCGATCACGAATCTCATCCGGCGGCTCGGTGATCAAACTACGCCAGTCAGCGATGTGCTCTGCCAGCTCTGCAATCCGACGTAGCTCAAGCGGCTCCAACGATGCGTTGGGAATGCGCGCTTTGTCCAGCAGCACGTTGGCATCGAAGAGACCGTGAAAGCTGAACTCGCCTCCCGCAATCAGAAAGAGACGTATCTCTTGAGTTACGGTTTGTGCGCGTTCGATTGCCTGCAGTTCGCGTGTAGGCTCTAAAGCCAGCACACGTGCACGTCCCAAAGAAGACTGTGTTCGGGTTGCGAGATGCTCCCGAAGGCGCGGCCATTCCAGCGCGGCGGGGCTTGTCTGACGCATCAAAATAGGTTCTGCCACATGTCCATTGTATTTCGCCTACCGAAATATGGAGGCGTTGAAAGCCCGTGGATATGGGAGTTATGGGCTTCTCTCACAATCAGTAAAAATCTATGAAATTCAGGATAGTTATCGATAACTATTTTTCAGTTAAAAGCGTTTTGAGCGCTTGACTATTGATAATTCAGCCGCGTAGAACGCGTAGGGCTTAAGTTCGCCAGGGATATGTGTTGCGAACCAGCTCTTCTGTTTCATTTGGAGGCACTATGTACCAAAGACACCACCTTGTGAGATCGCTCCTTGTGACCTCACTGGCGATTCCGCTCGCTATCAGCGCCGTTGCGCAGTCCGATAGCTCCGCGGTATCGGGAACCGTCACCGATCCAACCGGCGCCGTCCTGCCCAATGCGAAGGTCACCCTCCGCAACCAGGGTACGGGCACTGAAAACACCGTTACCAGCAACGAAAGTGGTCAGTACACCATTCCTAACGTCCGCCCCGGCACCTACACCGTAACGGTGGAAGCCAGCGGATTCCAGACATTCAAGACCAGCGGCGTACAGGTCGATCCGTCGATCGCCAAGCGCGTGGACGCCGCGATGAAGGTCGGCGACACCAGCAGCAGCGTTGTTGTAGAAGCCAACACCAACACCGTGCAGACCGAATCGGCAGTTCTGGGACAGCTCGTTACCCAGGAGCAGGTGAAGAACATTCAGCTCAACGGCCGTAACCCGATGTACCTGGCACAGATGGAGCCCGGCGTCGTGCGTAACTCGCCGATGGCAAACTTCAACTTCGGCTTGGACAACGGCATCAACATCGGCGGCGCACGTAGCCAGGAGAGCTTGTTGACCCTGGACGGCGCTCCGATGGTGCGTACCCGTTCCAACGGTACGTCAATCGGCGTGGCAGACGTGGATTCCACCAGCCAGGTGCAGGTGCTCACGGGCAGCTACCAGGCAGAATACGGCCGTTCTGACGGTGGTCAGATCCGCATGGTTCCCAAGAGCGGAACCTCAGACTTCCACGGATCGGCATACGAGTATTTGCGTAACAACTTCTTCAACGCCAATACCTGGTCCCGTAAGCTACCTTCCAACCCGGATGCAACGCGTCTCCATCCGCAGGCATTCCGCTACAACCAGTTTGGTTGGAACCTGAATGGTCCTGTTTATATTCCTGGACACTGGAACAAGGACAAGTCAAGGCTCTTCTTCCTCTTCGGCCAGGAGTGGGTGAAGTACATGGTCGGCGCAACACAGACCAACACTGTGCCGTCAATCGCCATGAAGGGCGGCGACTTCAGTGAACTGCTGGGTGCCAATGCCAAACAGTACGGTTATAACCCCGGAACGGTGATTAACCAGCCGGGTACCAACACGCCGTACGCGAACAACATGATTCCAGCAAACCAGCTCAGCGCAAACGGCGTTGGCCTGCTGACTGCATTCCCGTCGCCGAATACGGCAACGGCGAACTACAACTGGATTGCCACCGCGGCCGCTCCGCAAACCCAGCGCAAAGATACATTGGTCGTCGATTGGGTCCCGTCAGACGCACACCGTGTCCGTCTGACCATCCTCAATTACACGTTCCACATGACGTCCCCCTTTAACGGCAACTTCAATAAGCTGCCGCAGAAGTGGAGCCGTCCGAACCAGATTGCCGTTCTGCACTACTCCTGGAACATCAACCCGACCATGGTGAATGAAGCTATCGCTTCGGCCTCGGGCGAACACGTAACCATCGGCGTGGATACCTCCAGCGGTCTGTATGACCGTACCAAGTACGGCATCAACTATCCCTTCCTCTTCTCGGCTTCCACGAAGGATCTGCCGCTGAAGTACCCCACCATCCAGCTTCCGGGCGCAATCACTCTGCTGGACGGCACACCCTATCCGTCGAAGTCCGGCGGTGTCATCTGGACCTTTGCAGACAACCTGACCAAGGTGTGGGGTAACCACACGGCGAAGTTTGGTGTCTCTGCTGAGTACGCAGGTGAAAACAATAAGGATCAGATCACCGTATCCAACACACCCGGCTCCACCAACAACCAGAACGGTAAGTTCGTATTTACGGACGCCCGCGCTGGTGGTAGCGGAAACGGTATTGCCAACGCTGCCCTGGGCTTGTTCGACACCTACGGTGAAATCGGCCAGCGCTCTTACACGCTGTACCGTGCATGGTCATATGATGCTTTCGCGCAGGATAGCTGGCACGTATCACCGAACCTGGTGATCGAAGCCGGTATGCGTTGGAGCTACTACAACCCGTACTTCGCGAAGTGGGGCAACCAGTCCGTATTCAGCCAGAAGGATTACAACTCCGGCAATGCGGCCGTTGTAAGCCCGACGAACGGTACGGTATCGGGTACGCAGCAGCAGTTGCTGAACGGTGTTGTAATTCCGGGCAGCGGCTTCCCCTCTAGCGCACAGGGCCACGTGAGCGCGGACATTCTGGCGAACGGATACTCCTTCCTGTTCCGCGGATATGACCGTCAGTACTCGCCCACCATCAAGACGAACTTCCAGCCGCGTGTCGGTATCACTTACCAGGTAAAGCCTGGCACGGTGGTCCGTGCAGGTGGCGGACGTTATGTCCAGCGCCTCGGCATCACGGACAACGTCTTCACGGGTGGCAACACGCCGTTCCAGCCTTCTGCTTCGGTCTCGCAGGGCAGCGTGGACAATCCTGCGGGCCAGGGTGGCACGGCCAACTTCCCGCTGCTGTATTCCTCGCAGGCATATAACTATCCCAGCCCTGAATCCTGGAACTGGAACGGAACGGTCGAACAGGAGATGAAGGGCCTGGGCGTCCTGACTGTTTCTTACGCAGGTCGCAGGGGTGTACATCTGGAAGAGCTGCTGAACATCAACCAGCTTCAGCCCGGAACGCTCTATCAGGCGCAGAACCGCGCTGTGAAGTACGCAGATACACTGCGTCCTTACCAGGGCTTCTATGCCATCAATCAGGCAACGAACGGTGGTGGCTCCATCTACCACGCACTGCAGGTCAACCTCCGTCGCCGTATGACAAAGGGTCTGCTGTTCGGTGTTGCCTATACCTGGTCGAAGGCAGAGGACTATGGCTCCGCTAATAGCTTCAAACTGCCGAACACCTATGACATCAAACCGAACTGGGGCCTCAGCGATTACGATGCCCGTCACGTATTCCTCGCAAACTTCGTCTATAACATCGACCAGTTCAACCACTCGTCGCACTGGGCAAACCGCGCAGTCCTGGGTCACTGGCAGTTCTCCGGAACTCTCCAGGCTCAGACTGGTCAGCCGCAGCGCGTAACTACCAGCTCGGACATCGCGGGCGTCGGACAGGGATCGGGAAGTCAGTACGTCCCCTTCACGAAGCCTATCCGGACGAGCAAGGCGTTCGCAGGCCAGACGGGCACCGCAACGTGGTTTGACACAACGGCATTCGCAACGAACTCAGGTTCGGCTGTGAGCTGCCCGGTAGCAAACCAGATCGCAGGATCCACCGGCGCCGTCACTGTGGCGACTGGACAATCGACGAACCTGTTGACCTGCACCCTGTTCCCATACGCAGGTCACATCCTGGGTCGTGGCGCACGTAGCGCGATCACAGGTACGGGCTTCCAGAGCTACAGCGCAGCTTTGAACAAGAGCTGGGTTCTGGTTCCGGGTCACGAGAACACGGCACTCACCTTCCGTGCTGAAGCGTTCAACCTGCTCAACCACCCAACCCCGGATAACCCGAACCTGACCTACGGATCGGCCAACTTCGGACGCAGCACCACAAAGGGCGGTACCTACGGCGCTGATCGTCAGTTCCAGTTCAGCCTGCGTGCATCGTTCTAACTCAACCTAACAAGCAACACTCTCGGGCCCCGCTTCGGCGGGGCCCGATTTCTTTGTCCATCTGTTCCTGCGGGTAATGTAGACAAACTGTGGACTGGCTGAAGTCCTTCGTTTTCTGTGGGGTTTCTACCAAAACGTACAATATTGCAATGCAGTTTCCCGTAACCCGCATGCGCCGTCTGCGCCGTACTGAAGCGATGCGTTCGCTGACTCGCGAGACTTTCCTGCAGCCTTCCCAGTTCATCTATCCGCTGTTTATCTGCCCGGGCGAAGGGGTACGTAAGCCGATCAGCAGCATGCCGGGTGTCTTCAATCTGTCCATCGACGAAGCGCTGAAGGAAGCCGCAGAATGTGCCAGCCTTGGCATTGGTGGTTTGCTCTTGTTTGGTCTTCCTGAGAGCAAAGATCCTGAAGGTAGCGGAGCTTATGCGGACGACGGCATTGCGCAACGCGCCTTGCGTGCTCTGAAGGCTGACTCGTCGTTGCGGTCGCTGGTGATGATCGCCGACACGTGTCTCTGTGAGTACACCAGCCATGGTCACTGCGGTCCTCTGACCGGCAACGGAAACGACTGTACCGTGGACAACGACGCCACGCTACCTCTGCTGGCAAAGACAGCCGTATCGCAGGCTCGAGCTGGCGCCGACATCATCGCTCCAAGCGACATGATGGACGGCCGCGTAGCCGCTATCCGAGAAGCGTTGGATGAAGCCGGATTCACGGAAACTCCCATCATGAGCTATGCAGCGAAATTCGCGTCGGCGTTTTACGGGCCGTTCCGTGAGGCTGCCGATTCCACTCCGCAGATGGGTGATCGCCGTGGTTACCAAATGGCCGGTGGCAACGTGCGCGAAGCCATGCGCGAAATCGAACTCGATGTAGCGGAAGGCGCAGACATGTTGTTGGCGAAGCCGGCTGGCCCCTACCTGGACGTGATCCGGGCCACTCGCGAGCGCTTCGATCTGCCTTTGGGCGCATACCAGGTCAGCGGCGAATACAGCATGTTGCATGCGGCATTCGAACGCGGCTGGCTCGATAAGGATCGCGCGATGATGGAGAGCCTACTTGCAATTCGTAGAGCAGGAGCGGATTTCATAGTCACCTATTTTGCGAAAGAAGCATCTCAGCGTTTGCGCTGAAAAGAAAATAAAACACCGCAATAGATACCCCCTATGGGGGATGGGAAGGCTTCAAATCAGGCACGTACGCTCAGATGTGGACTCATTTCAGGTGTGTTACAGGACGCTCTCGCGCCACATCGTCGTCGAACACAGTACCAAAGATGAACAGGCTTCTCACGCAAACGTGAGAGAGGGGATGTAGCAAGTGCGAGGCAATCTTTTTGATCTGCTGCTGCTGCCCGTCCTCGTCATCTTTTTTGGCGTACTTCAGGCCAGTCGACCGCAGAGACGTTTCCGTTTATGGCTTGCCGGCTGGATTGGCATCCTTGTCAGCTTCCTGCTTTGGTTGCCGCAAGGCCATGGGCTGCTTGTCAGCCCGTTTTTGGAATCGCTACGCCTTGTACTTCTGTTTCTTGGCGGTCTGCTGTTTGTTTTTTCTTTCGCCGCAGATGGTCTCTCGCCTCGCGCTCTTACTTCAAAACTTGCGATGGTCACGCTGCCTGCAGCCATCATTGCGGCGGGAACTACCTACGGTTTTCAGCAGCCCGGTTATATCTTTGTCTGCATCGTAGCTGGCGAAGCCATCGGAGTTTACATTGCCTGGAGCGTGCTGGGCAGGAAATCGCCTGCTCTCCCGTGGATTTTGTTGCTTTGCATTACCGGCATTGCTGTAAAGACCGTATTGCTGGCAGCAGGCAATATCAGCGCTATTCTGGCCGGAATTCTGGTCGAGATATTTCTGGCATGCGTTGTCCTTCTGCTCGCCAGCCCTCTGCGCAAACACATTGGTGCATGGATCTGCGCGCTGGGATTTTTCGGATGGTCCACGATGTATGTGGTCTACGAGTTCATTGATATACACCCGGAGTGGGTACATTCTCTGAGCCAAATCTGGAACCTGCCAAAATACATTGCCGGCATCGGCATGATCCTGTTGGTGCTGGAGTTGGACACCTCCAAGATCAAGGTGCTCAGCGAAGAGTATCGCCTCTTGTACGAGAGCAATCCGCAGCCCATGTGGATTTACGATCTGGCAACCGGCAAATTCCTTTCCATAAACGACGCCGCAGTACAGGTGTACGGCTATCCGCGGGAAGAATTTCTCGGCATGACCCTGTACGACATCATGCCGGAGCAGGAACAGACTCGACTTCGCGACACGATAAACGCTCCCATTCCGGACGGGCGGCAATACTGGCGTCACGTACGCAATGACGGAACCATCTTTGATGTGGACATCTCTGGACACGACGTCATGTTTCAGGGGCGCAAAGCGCGCTTCATCATGGCCATGGACATCACCGAGCAGGAACGCACAAACCGTGAGCTGGTCTATCGTGCACAGCACGATCCGCTGACTGGTCTTGCGAACCGGATGTTGCTTGAAGATCGTGCACAACAGGCGATTGCCCGTTCCGCACGCGACGGCAACAAGGTGGCACTGCTCACGCTGGACATTGATCGCTTCAAACAGATCAATGACACCTATGGCCACATGGTGGGCGACGAGTGTCTCAAAGAAATTGCCAGCCGACTTCAGTCACGGGTGCGCGATGCGGATACCCTGGCTCGCACCGGTGGTGAAGAATTCACCGTAATGATCGGCGGCCTGCCCTCAGCACGAGGTGCTACGGGCGCAGCAAATGCATTGCTGAGCTCGCTCACGCATCCACTGAAGCTCAGCAACAATGAGATCGCAGTCTCCATGAGCATTGGCATTGCACTGTACCCCGACGATGGCCTGGAACTGGACACCATCCGCAAGCGATCTGACAGTGCTCTCTACAAAGCGAAACGCATGGGCGGTGGTTGCGCCGTCATGGCCAACGAACAGAACGAAATGGAGACCCACTCGGCCACTGAGGTTGAAGTTGCTCTTCGCAACGCACTCTCAACCAGTCAGCTCGAGGTCTATTACCAGCCCATCTACAACAACATTGGGCACCTGTCGCGTGTGGAAGCGCTCATCCGCGGCGTAGACGAATTCCTTCGCAAGACTGGACCTGCTGTCTTCATTCCCGTTGCCGAAGAGAGCGGACTGATCCTCCCGTTGGGCCAATGGGTGCTGAACGAATCCTGCCGTCAGATGGCTGAATGGCGGGCAATGGGCATAGCTTCCTTCCAATTGGCCGTAAACGTATCGGCACGCCAGCTTGTGCAGCCAAGCTTTGCAGAGAAGGTGTTGCAGACGTTGCAGAGGCACCAGTTGCCACCTCAGATCCTGCACCTGGAGCTGACAGAAACCACGCTGATGAACGACTTCAGCAGCATGATTCACAGCATGAAGCGGCTGGCAGAGGCAGGCGTTCTGTTCTCCATCGACGACTTCGGCACAGGCTACTCGTCACTGGCTCGACTCAGCGAACTTCCCATCTCCGCTGTAAAAATCGACCGCTCGTTCGTGCTGAAGCTGCACGATAACGCGCCTTCCGTCGGCATCGTTCGCGCGATCGTTCACATGTCGCGCCATCTGAATCTTGAGATTGTGGCAGAAGGCGTTGAGACCGCTGATCACGTTCGCATTTTGCGCGAACTGGGTTGCGACCTCTTTCAGGGGTTCTATCTCGGCAGGCCACTGTCACCAGAAGCGTTGGTGGAGAAAGCCCGCCGAGACGCGTTGGCAACGCCGTTCCAGGACTCGCCTGCAGCGCGCCTCTCAGGCGAGCGCCGCGCTGCAGAAGCAAACGCCGAATAACCTATCTACGCAAAAGACATTACGCCTGGAAGGGCGATGCACCGGCGTTTTCCAACCACGGATACGTCGTTGCAGCACCATTGTTCTTCCAATGGAATGGGGTGCGCGAATCGGTCCAGTCCGTCGGCTCTGCTTGCGGTTTCTGCCCAGCCAGTGCAAAGGCCTCACGAATCGCAGACTTTGCGCGCGCGTCGATGCTACGGGGATCAGGTGACACCAACAAAATGGATCCGCTCGCTGCCACAGCATGCAGCCACGCTTCTGTCTGCTGCCATGGAATGTCCGGGGTGAACGGCACACAATCAGCATCCGTTCGATAGAAGACACGGTCCTGCGGCAAGCGGAACGCAAGCGTGTTCACGCCCATGCGACGAGTGCGTTCCCAATCGCGTCCGCTTGTATCGTCCCCGGTACGCGATGCGTCAAAAATGCCAACCGAAAGATGGCCGATTGTGTTGCAACCAAGAATGATGCGTTCATCGTCTGCGGTCTCGCGAATGTCCTGGTAGAGTTCGCGAATGATCTCCGCATTGGTGCGACTGCGATCATGGAAGCTCCAACCTTCGCGTGTTGGCGACGAACCAAAATCCTTGCCCCATCCACCCAGCAACTCATACGTAGTGAAGTCGTGTTTCAGGAAGTCGAAGCCCCAATCGCGTGCCTGCTTCACCACATGCAACACCTGTTCACGCGCTTCAGGAACCGTTGGGTCATACGCAAGATCACGAGTTGACTGACGCCAGTGCTTCGCCGGCAACAGCCATTCCTCACGCGTGCCACTCTTCGCCTGCAAAGGGCGAATCCAGATGCCGGGAGCAACGCCGCGTTGATGAATATCCTCCGCCAACTGGTGCAGCGATGGAAAACGCGTCGCATCCTGATAGCCATCGTCAATGATGCAGAAGGGCGTGGCCCCACGCGAAGGCGCGATCTCACGCATCAGGTCCGCATCGCGCAGAATTCCGTCTGCAGTGTTCTTGCCGTACGCGTAGTACCAGTCGTTAGAACCGTACAAAACATCCAGCGCATAATGGCCTCGCTGGGTTGGGATCTCAATGCCTGCGGCCAGCTTCCGGCATAGGCTCTTCGTCGCATTCCACGGACTCTGCTGCGTTGGTGCAAGGACTACAACAGACGCCAATGCAACTACGCGATCCGTCAGCACAACACCATTGCCGCCATTGCGAACATCCAGCCACAGCGAGATACCTTCGCTATCCACTTGCCAAAAAGCCAATGCGGAACAACCGGTCTTCACTCCCACACCGGCGGTCACACCGCCGTGCGACGCCAGCAGATACCACGGCAGAACTCGCTCCGGTTGCAGAGGTAGCCATGCCAGGTCGCCGTAAGAACGTTCCCACGCATCGCCAAGCACCTTCACTTCCTCTGAAATCTTTCCTTGCCAGCGAAGATGAATCCTTTGCACAGGCATCTGCGGTGCGTGAAGCGTGATATCCACCGCATCTGCGTGATCCGCGATTCCAAGCTCAAGCCCTGCTGTTGTCCAACGATTCCCGCTCTTTTCCAGACCGACAAACGTCTTCTCATCTTTTACTTGCACGCGGACCAGATCCGGTTGGCGCAACAGTTGTTGCAAAGGCGAAGCGACCTTCACGGCAGCAGCAGACAGAACACGCGTACTACCACCTGAAACAGCAACCAATGATCCAGCCTGCAGAAAACGACGTCGATTGAGCATAGGGAAAATGCTACATGGCAACACATCTTTCCCCCACATGAAAGCTTTTCCGTATTTTCATTGCGGATTCGGCTGACTGACCGTACCGTGAAAGAACGCATGGGAATTCCGCAAAAGCAGGAAGAGATCGGCGTTACGACGGTTGAGCCCAACGACTACCGGCACCTGGTGCAGCCCTACAAAGATCGCCCCACAGTAGAGCTGAAGCAGGGCGAGGTGGCATGCCCGTTCTGCGGCAATCCGCAGTTTCGGCGTTCGCGACTGCGTTTTATGGATTTGTTTGAAGTGCTGATGCTGCGCTATCCGGTGCGATGCACCCGCTGCGCCAAGCGTCAGTTCACAGATATTTACATCGCTTTGTTGTCGTATCCCGCGAAGTTCCACGGCGGTAGCGTTGCCCAAGGCGATACATCGTGGAAGGAATGGACCGATCGTTCCACGCCCATTACCAAGGCTTCCAGTAGCTCCTCGGCAAGGGGCACCGCTTCTCACGAAGACGTCGCTTAAGCATTCGCAAGTACAAAGGGCACAGCCAAAGCTGTGCCCTTTTTCATATGAAAAGAACTACGCCTGCTTCATCGCTGCAATGGCTTCTTCTCGCGCCTTGCGCAGCGTGGGCACCCATTCATGTCCAGCGGATGGCGTGAACTCCATGCAGATGTAACGGTCATACTTCAAACGCGCCAGTTCCTTGTAGATGTTCGTGTAGAAGACTTCGCCAGTACCCGGCTCATGGCGTCCCGGAACATCGGCAATGTGAACCAGACCCACCTGATCCACATTCTTGGTCAGCTTCTCAATCAGGTTTCCGGCCTGCTTCTGCTCATGGTAGAAGTCGTACAACACCTTTACCTTGGGGTTGCCGACAAGACGCGTGATCTCAAACGCATCTGCCACGCTGGGCACTGCCTCCTGCTTGTACTCAAGCCAGTCGATCGGCTCCAACACAATCTCGATATCGTCTTTCGCGCACAAATCAGCTGCATACTTCAACGTGTCCACAATCGCATCGCGGCGCTGTTCCGGAGTCTGCGATGGCACGCGCGTGTAGGCCGTATAGATGAACTGGTTGCAGCCCAGCTGCTTTGCGCCAGGAATGGCCTTCTTAATGTCCTCCGTCAACGCATCGCGCTTCGAGTGATCGGACAGCGCATTGCGCCCCGGCACAGCCGAGTCAATCGTGATGCCGTACTTGTCCTTGGCAGCAAGAGCCGTCTTCCACTCTGCGGGGGTCCACTTCTCGTATTCGTTACCCACTTCCGCGCCGGTATAACCAGCTTCCGCCACGCGCTGCAGCTTCTGTTCAAACGATAGAGTCCTGTCCATCGTCCACAGCATTACAGAGAATTTGTGGCCATCATTTGCGGCAACAGTGTTGGCTGGCTCCGCAAACAGGTTCGCAGAAGGCAACATGGTTGCGGCAGCTGCGCCAAAAGAAAGCTTATGAAAATCGCGGCGGTTCATCGTGTCTCCGTCATTCGGTGCGTGTGTGTTGCTTATGCGGTTCGTGCCGCCGCGAGCGCTTCCTCTCGTGCAGCCTTCAGTTCAGCCGTGGTATCGCTCAGCGGATAGAACTCCATGCAGATGTAACCGCTGTAATTCAAACGCGCAAGTTCACGGTAGATATTGGCGTAGTTCATCTCACCTGTCCCTGGACGATGTCGTCCCGGAACATCAGCAATATGCACCGTTGCTGTGAGGTCGATGTTCTTCCGCAGCGTCTCAATCACGTTCCCTGTGCCGCGTTGCTCATGGTACAGGTCGTACAACACTTTGATCCGCGGATCATTCAACGCACGAACCAGCGCAAACCCGTCGAACGCCGAGTTGATCGCCAGCTTTGCGTTTTCCAACACATCGATCGGTTCCAGCAGAATCGCAATCTTGGCATCGCCCAGTGCATCCGCGGCAATCTTCAATCCATCGGAGATTGCAGCCCACTCCTGTTCACGAGTTGCCCCTGGGATATGTGGTCCAGAGTTGAACGAGAACTGTTTCGTGCCCAGTTCCTGCGCCACCGGAATGGCTTCCTTCACCTGCGCACGCAACAGGTCACGCTTGTCTGTGTCCGTGAGGCTCACCTTCGCCGGAAAAATCAGATCAAAGTCGATGCCCAGCGCATGGCGCTTGGCCACGATGCTGCGCATCTCCTGTGGTGTCCAGCTACGCCACTCATCTACCAGTTCCGCGCCCGTGTAACCAGCGGCGGCAAGCATCTCTAACCGTTGCTCCATGGGAACCTTGCGGTTCAGATTCCAGAGCATGGAAGAAAAACGCCACGATGGCGCACCGGGCGCGAAATTACCGGCCCTCATTGGTTCGCGACGATTCATCCTTGGCCTCCCCGCACGGGGAGCAAGTATAAAGGAGAGCACAGGAAATATCGGCTTCTTGCTGCTGCCTGCGAAATGGAGTGTCCTACCCGGCGTGAAAAACGCATATAGAAAAGCTTTGCAATGGAGCATGGGATTGCTTCCGCTCGGCGTGATGTTGACCGCCGCAGCTCAGTTCCCACGATCGATCACGGAACCCACCGCCGTAGATCGCGGCTCGAAGATTTGGGCCAAAGATTGCGCTCGTTGCCACGGTGCAGATGCCAAAGGCACCAATGCAGCGCCAGATATGATCCGCAGCACGGTGATCCTGCATGATCGCCGTGAAAACCTCCGCGGCAAAGAGCTCGCGCCGTTCCTGAAAACCTCTGCACCGCATAATTTCAACTACAGCGACAAGGAAGCCAGCGACATTTCGCAGTTCTTGTCCGCGCAGATCAACAAGATTCTGCGCAGCGGCTACAACGACAAGCCGCAGGGCCTGACCTCAGGCGATCTGGAAGCAGGCAAGGCTTACTTCAACGGCCAGGGTGAATGCGCCAAGTGCCACTCCGTCACCGGCGATCTTGCTGGTGTGGGCAAGCGCTATAGCCCTGCGACGCTGCAACAGAAGATCGTCTTCCCGCAGGGCGGCCTGGGCAAGAAGGCTCCTGTGGAAGTGACCGTGAAGATGCCCACGGGCGAGACGGTCTCCGGCACGCTTGTCAGCATGGATGACTTCACCGCAACCGTGAAGCACCAGGACGGTAGCGTGGAATCCGTCAACATCGTCGCCGGCAGCAAAGTCAGCGTAAAGAATCCTTATGCGGAGCACGAAGCCCTCGTTCACCGCCTGACCGACGCGGACATGCACAACCTGACCACCTATCTGGACACACTGCAATGAAGCGTCTCTGCCTTACCAGCCTGCTCCTTGCCTCCGCGTCGCTGCTGCACGCGCAGGCGCCCGCCACCACCAAGCCCATGCACGCTGCCGTTAAGACAGCCGTACCCTCTGGCACCGTTGGCACACTCGACGGCGGCGAATGGACCACCTACAACGGCGACTACTCCGGCCGCCGCTACAGCCCGTTGACCAAGCTCACGCCGCTGAACGTGAAGAACCTGCAGCTAGCGTGGACCATGCGCATCACCACCACCACCGGTGGGGGAAAACGCATCAGCGCCACACCGCTCTCCATCAACGGCGTGCTGTACTTCACCGTACCCAGCCACGCATGGGCCGTGGACGCCCGCACCGGCAAGACGCTATGGCAATTTGACTGGCCCAGCAAGGGCGGCGAAACCATTGGCAATCGCGGTGGTGCCGTAAAGGGTGACACGTTCTACTTCGAGACGGAAGACTGCAATCTCGTCGCGCTCGACATCAAGACCGGCAAGGAGAAGTGGCACTCCCCGATTGGCGATCCGGATAAGTTCAACTTCGGTTCCGTCGCGCCAGTTATCGTGGGCAACCACGTGATGGTGGGCATCAGTGGCGACGACTTTGACGTTCCCGGCTACATCGAAGCGCACGACGCCACTACCGGCGAGCGGCAGTGGCGCTTCTATACCCATCCCGAGCCCGGCACGCCCGAAGCCAAAACCTGGCCCAATGACGAAGCCATGACGCACGGCGGTGGCATGACGTGGGTTGCCGGAACCTACGACCCGGAACTGAACCTTTACTACTTCGGAACCGGCAATGCGCAGCCCGTCATTGCAGGCAGCAAGCGCCCCGGCGACAACCTGTACACCGGCACCATCTGCGCGCTGAACCCGGACACCGGCAAGCTCGTATGGTATTTCCAGCCCAACCCGCACGACACCCACGACTGGGACGCGGTGCAGACGCCCATCCTGATCGACGGGGTCGTCGACGGCAAGCCGCGCAAGCTTTTGGCACAGGCAAGCCGTAACGGCTGGTACTTCCTCATCGACCGCACCAACGGCAAAGTGCTGAAGTCCACGCCTTGGTCCTGGCAGAACTGGACCTCCGGGGTGAAGGAAAACGGCCAGCCCATCGTCAATCCGGAGAAGGTGGCCCAGCCAAACGGCGTGATCGTGATGCCCGCACAGGGTGGCGCGGCCAACTGGTTCCCACCCAGCTACAGCCCGAAGACCGGCCTCTTCTACGTACTGGCGTCGGACTCCGCCAGCATCTACTACCTTTTCGACACCAGCGATAAACCCGAAGGCTGGGCTGGTAACGACCGCTTCGGCATGCAGAAGAACTACCTTCGCGCGCTGGACTACCGCACAGGCAAAACCAGATGGGAACATCTCTTTCCCTCCTCCGGTGCGCGTTCCGGCATCCTTACCACCGCCAGCAACCTGCTCTTCGCAGGCGACACCACATCGAACCTTGTCGCCTTCAATGCCACAAACGGAACCATCCTGTGGCATGCAGGTCTC
Source organism: Terriglobus roseus (assembly GCF_900102185.1). Classification (NCBI taxonomy): domain Bacteria; kingdom Pseudomonadati; phylum Acidobacteriota; class Terriglobia; order Terriglobales; family Acidobacteriaceae; genus Terriglobus; species Terriglobus roseus. Next base: position 3,929,033 of record NZ_LT629690.1, read on the forward strand.
GGCGGCCCAGCCACCAACGGCCCCATCACCTTCGAGCTGGATGGACTGCAATACGTCGTAATCGCTGCAGGCGACACCATGTACAGCTTCGTCCTGCGCTAAACCACGCACTCTAAAACAAGGCCCGCGTCTCCAACCGGAGATGCGGGCCTTTCTCTTTTCTCTGAACAATCACTTGATTTAGTTCGCATCGCGAATGATATGCTTCGCACGCCGACAACGAACCACCCGCCGTCGCAGCGAAACTTCCGCGGAGCCGCAATCCATGCCTGTCCTCTTAAACCGTCGCAACTTCCTGTCCGCCGCTGCGGCTATTTCTTCTTCACCGTGGAGCAATGCTGCCGCAGCTATGCAGCCGGACCGCCCCACGGGCATCGCTCCGCTGAAGATTGAAGCTGTTGACCTGCTGGAACTCCACGGCCAATACCAGCAGCAGGCAGGCATCAACAAGCAGGCGCAGGTCAATCCTGAGGACATCTACGAAAGCCTGCGGCCGCCTGTCTACAGCGACCGCCCCGGCGAAGAACGCACCGTCAAGTATGAGGCGATCTACCTCCGCATTCGCGCCACTGGCGGACTCGAGGGCCTCTACGGCCCCATCGAGAAAGAACCGGCAATGGTGGTGCAGGAACGCCTTCGCCCCTTCCTCATCGGCAAGGACGCGCTGGCGGGCGAAGTCATGTGGGACCAGCTTTACCGTAGCGACCGCCACAGCCGCGACGGTTATTACATGATGGCCATCTCTGCCGTGGACAACACGCTGTGGGACCTGCGCGGCAAGGTTTACGGCGTGCCCGTCTATCGTCTTCTCGGCGGCCCATCGCGCGACAAGCTGGAAATGTACGTCAGCGCCCTCGGTAGCTCGCTGGAACTCGACAAAGTCCGCACACGCGCTCTGGAGCTGCAGAAACAGGGCTTCCGCTATCAGAAGTGGTTCATCGCCTACGGCCCCGGTTCAGGGCCGGAAGGCATGCGCAAAAACGTGGAGTTGGTGAAGACGCTCCGCGAAACACTCGGCGAAGACACCGAACTCATGTTCGACACCTACAGCGGATGGGACCAAACCTATGCGCTGGAATGGGCGCACCGCGTGGAGCCCTACCGCGTGCGTTGGATGGAGGAGGTCACGCACCCGGAAAAGATTGGCAGCTTCGCAGAGATGCACCGCAGCACCACCATCCCCATTGCCGCGGGCGAACACTTCTACGGCCGCTGGGAGGTGCAGCGCTACCTCAAAGAGAACGCGCTCTCCGTCGTACAGGCCGACCCTGAATGGTGCGGCGGCATCACCGAGCTCATCAAGATCGGCACCGTCTGCTCGCTTTACGATGTGCCCTGCATCCCGCACGGCCACAGCCTGCGCGCCGCAGCGCACACCATCTTCAGCCAGAGCCCCATGACCTTCCCGCTGGGCGAATACCTCGCCATCAAGATGCAGCACTATTACCACTTCGAGAAGAACCCAATGACAGTTGAGAACGCACACATCGCGCTGCCAACTGGCCCCGGGTTCAACGTGCAGCTCGATCCTGCAAAGATCCTCACGCAACGCACACTGGCAGAGCCTGCGTGACGGCAGCGGTGCTATCGTCATAGCACCCACACATCAGAGGTCCGTCGTGAAGCGTCTCGTCCTTGCCGCCTTTGCCCTCACCGCATCGCTCGCCGTTGCGCAAAAGGGAGCCGTCGACTACCGCCTCCCGGAGCAACAACGCTGGGCCGCGCACGCACACGCCATCACGATCACGCGCGACACGTGGGGCATTGCACACGTCAAAGGCAAGACCGATGCCGATGCTGTCTTCGGCATGATCTACACGCAGTGCGAAGACGACTTCAACCGCGTGGAGACGAACTATCTCGTATCGCTTGGCCGAGTGAGCGAAGCCGACGGCGAATCGAAGCTGTGGCAGGACCTACGTCAGCAACTCTTCATTGATCCTGTCGTTCTTAAGCGTGACTTCAACGACAGCCCTGACTGGCTGAAAGCGCTGATGGAAGCGTGGGCTGACGGTGCAAACTTCTACCTGGCAAAACACCCCGATGTAAAACCACGCGCACTGACACACTTCGAACCATGGATGGCGCTCAGCTTCACGGAAGGCTCCATTGGCGGCGACATTGAACGTGTGAACCTGAAGTCGCTGGAAGACTTCTATGGTGCTTCCTCCGCGACGAAGCAAGGCCGCATCGACACGCACAACGCCGTCGTTGCCCAGCTTGCACAGGTCAATCGCGATGTAGAACCGGGTGGTTCAAACGGCGCAGCCATTGCACCCGCGAATACTGCGAACCATCACGCATTGCTGCTCATCAATCCCCACACATCGTTCTTCTTCCGCAGCGAATTGCAGATGCAAAGTGAAGAGGGCCTGAACGCGTACGGTGCGGTTACATGGGGACAGATCTTCATCTATCAGGGCTTCAACGACCGCGTGGGTTGGATGCATACCTCATCCAACGTTGATGCCGTAGACGAATTCAAGAACACCATCGTGAAGATTGGCGATAACGTCATCGGCTACAAGTATGGCGCGGAGATAAAGCCCTTCACACGCCGCACCATCACATTGAAGTACAAAGCCGCGGACGGCTCCATGAAGTCACGCAGCTTTGAAGGCATCGCTGATCATCGCGGCCCCATCGTGCGCAAAGACGGCGAACAGTGGGTCTCAGTACAGCTGATGAACATTCCTATTAAGGCTCTGGAGCAGAGCTTCCTTCGCACGAAGGCGCGTAGCTACGGCGAATACAAAAAGACGATGGAGTTGATGGCGAATTCGTCCAACAACACCATCTTCGCCAGCGCCGACGGCGACATCGCTTATTGGCACGGCAACTACATTCCAGAGCGCGACACGCGCTTTGACTACACCAAGCCCGTTGACGGCACTAATCCCGCTACTGACTGGCAGGGCCTCACCTCGTTGGAACAGATTCCGCAGCTTCGCAATCCCCACAGTGGCTGGATTGAGAACGTAAACAATGCACCGTGGAGCGGTTCAGGCGAAAGCTCGCTGAAGAAAAAGGACTACCCGCCTTACGTGGAGCAAGGTACGGAAACCGCGCGCGGCGTTCACATGGTTAAGGTTCTTAACGATCGAAAAGACTTCACGCTGGACTCGCTGCTGACCAGCGCGTTCGATCCGTATCTTCCCTACTTCGCAACGACCATTCCTGAATTGCTGAAGGCATACGACGCACTGCCGCAGGACGCTCCACAACGCGCAAAGCTCGCACCGCAGATCGAAATCCTGCGTAAGTGGGATGACAAGTGGGCCGCCGACTCAGTCGCCACCACACTCGCTGTCTATTGGGGTGAGGCCAGCGGCACACCTGCTGCAGCAGCAGCGCGGCGCTCCGGCATGCTGTGGGAGGAATACGTAGTAGCTAATGTGCCACCCGCTGACCTGCTCGCGGGACTGCAGAAAGCCACCGACAGACTGACCGAAGACTTCGGCACATGGCAGAAGCCGTGGGGTGAAGTGAATCGGTATCAACGTTTGGATGACAGCATCGTGCCACACTTTGACGACGCACAGCCCAGCATCGCGATTCCCTTCACTGCATCCACATGGGGATCGCTCGCGGCGTTCGCAGCGCGCAGCTATCCCAACACGAAGAAGCGTTACGGCACCAGCGGAAACAGCTTCGTTGCCGTAGTTGAGTTCGGTCCGGATCGCGTCCGCGCACGCGCTGTCACGTGCGGCGGCGAAAGTGGCCACCCCGATTCGAAGCACTTTAATGACGAGCAGGATCGTTACGCCAGCGGCGACTTCCGCGAGGTGATGTACTATCCCGACCAGCTACGCGGTCATGTGGAACGCACGTACCATCCTGGTGAATAACGTGGCTTAAAGGTTGAAGAGTTCGCGCAGCCGCTTCACCTGCGCGCGCGCCACTGGAATCTCAGTGTGTTTGCGGTCGTCCATGCGCAATAAGTAGCTGGATTTGAACCACGGCACCACTTCGCGGATGTGCTGAATGTTCACCACAAAGCTGCGATGCGCACGCCAGAACGTCTCTGGATCGAGCTGATCCAAGAGTTCTTCCAGCGTGCGGACGTTACTCATGCCTTCCAGCGTTGGTGTCACAACAGAGATGGCGCCTTCTTCAATGGAGGCGAAGCAGATCTCTCGCTGGTCCACCAACAACAAACGTTGTGCAGAACGGACTACGACCTTGCCGGATCGTTGTTTGGGAGCGGTTACAGCTTGCTGCGCCTGAACCTCCAGCAGCTTTAGAAGACTTTCCAGACGCTCCTCAGCGCTTGCCTGCGCAACAGGTTCAAGTTGCGTCTCGGCTGCGGCAAGCGTTTGGCCCGCACGACGCATGCGCGCCTTCTCAACCGCAAGGGCAACGCGCTTTTCTTCGAATGGCTTCAGCAGGTAATCAATGGCGTTTACTTCAAACGCGCGGACCGCGTACTGGTCAAATGCCGTGGCAAAAATGACCTCAGGCATGCGCAGCGAACGGTCTTCCATGAGCCGCTTCAACACGCCGAAGCCGTCCAGCCCGGGCATCTGTACATCCATGAACAGGACGTCCGGCGCGTGATCCAGCACGGTGGAAACTGCTTCCAATCCGTTGGAGGCTTCGGCCACCACATCGACCTCGCCAGCGCGTTCCAGCAGGTAACGGAGTTCGCGCCGCGCCAGCGCTTCATCGTCCACAATGACGGCATTCAAAGGCATTGGATATAGGGTACGCCTTTATGAATGTGCGGGGAGTACCAACGAAAATGCCGGATGCAGTGTGATTTTCTGCATCCGGCACGATTTTGTTCAGGTGCTGTGGCCTTACATGTTGGTGTGGCCGGCACGCATCTCTTCGTTGAAGGTGGGGCGCGTGAAGTCTAGCGCGTCCTGCAGGTGGTGCTCGTATTCCGCGTGGTGTGCCATCAACGGCTCTGTGCTGGAGGCGTATTCAAACTTCGGATCGAGCTTGAGGATTCCCTCGCCAGCGAGCGACTCAGCGGTCTTCTTCAACTCTTCCACCGTGGTGTTCAGGTACTGAGCATCGCGAGGGTCGGCAATCCAGACCGGTGCGCCGCCACCAAGCACGCCGCTCAGCCAGTAGATCTTGCTCAGCAGGTAATCCGCACGCTGCTGCGCGGTGGTGTCGTTAAAGATGAACTTGCCCTGCTTGGCGGAGTAGTAACGCGTGGTTACGGGAACCACCTGGCGGTTGCCGCCGCTCTTGGTAAGTTCCATCTGGCCCTGGTCCAGAATCTTGCGGACGGCGTTGTAAATAAAGCCTTCTGCAAAGGGCTGCTCCGGCGCTGCGACAACTTCAGCAAACGTCACGGTCATGCTGGCGCTGACCTTGGCCTTCAGATACTGGTCGGCAGCCGTCTTGCCGTCTTCCAGCGTTGCGCCGCCGTGCACCACGTAGGTGTCTGCACCGCTGACGGAGAGATGGAAAGGCCACTGCCAGTTCGTGAACGAAACAGGCAGGCCGCCCAGAGTTACGAAGACGTCCGGGCGCGGATTGGTGAGGCGCTTTGCCGACTCCAGCAGGTAGGCACGCACAGCAGGCGCAATGTTCGCCGCGGTGATGTCAAAGCCTGCGCTCAGTTCCAGCGTGAAGGTGTGGCCCTCGGGCGCGGAGACCAGCGCCAACGTGTACTTCTCCGTAGGAATGCCGTTGAACCCGGCCGATTCCTGCCCGTTCACCACTGCCAGACCGGCTTCTGCCGCGGCCTTCTGTACACCCTCTGCCAACTTCGTGTTCAAAGCGATTGCCATTTCCGTTCCTGTGTTTTTCTGTGCGCGCGGACCGTCCGGTTCGCCGCGAATTTCCTGCTTTTGCCTGACACTTTATGGTAACGCGAATGGGCCGAAAGGATGGCTCGCCAATCTGTCCCGCCTGCATTTGCGCCTCCGCCTCGCCCACGATGGATATATTGGCGATTAAAGTGAAATCGCGCTGGTTGCCCGTGGAAGATGACACGACTCTGGCGGAACCGGGTAAACCACTTAACAGTAAGGATTTTCGGGAGATAGCTTTGGTTTCTCGGCGTGAATTTGTTCAGGGAGCGGCTGGATTGGTGGCGGCCTCCGCTACGACACAGTTGCTGGGGCAGGCGGAGATGGATGCGAAGCCGGTGACTTCCTATCCGGATGGGCGCCCAGTAGCGCTGTTGCGGTTGAACGCCACGGATGCCGGGCCAATTCTGAAGCACGGGATGGGGCCTAACCAGTGCGATTACCTCGGAGCGCGCGAGGCGATCTGTTTTCGTTACGGCGATACGTATTACCTGCACTATGACGGCGCTGGGCCAAAGGGTTGGCTGGCGTGCCTGGCAACGAGCCGGGATTTGAAGAAGTGGAAGCTTCATGGGCCGGTGCTGGACCTTGGCGCTCCGGGAACGGATGACAGCGGAACGGCGACATCGCCATGGACGGTCTTCGATGGGCAATGGTGGCACATGTATTACGTGGGCTGCCGAACGACGACTCCGCCGCCGAACAGAATTCCTTCAGTGCCGTACTTCACGCTGACGGCGCGCAGCATGCATCCATACGGGCCATGGGAGAAGCAGACGGAGGTTGTTCCCTTTCACACGCAGCCTGGCACCTATTACGCGGATACAGCTAGTCCTGGGCAGGTTGTGAAGCAAGGGGACGAATACCTGATGTTCTTCAGCGCTGCGGCATTTCATGAGGAGGCTTCGCAGAAGAAGGTGCTGAGGCGGACGCTGTCGATTGCGCGAACGAAGGATCTGGATGGTACGTGGACGGTAGATGCAAAACCGATTCTGCCGCCGGAGCAGCAGCTTGAGAATTCCGCGCTGTATTACGAACCTACGATCGAAACATGGTTCTTGTTTGCAAACCACATTGGACTGGATGCAAGTGGCGAGTATACGGACAGCATCTGGGTGTACTGGTCGAAAGACCTGACGAAGTGGGATGCGGAGAACCGCGCGACTGTGTTGGATCGCACGAACTGCCGGTGGGCGGTGAAGTGCATCGGGATGCCATCGGTGGTGCAGGTGGGTAAGAGGCTTGCCATCTTTTACGATGCTCCGGCGCAGACTCCAGGGCACATGAAGCGCGACGTTGGATTGGCGTGGCTGGACCTGCCGTTGCGTATTCCGTCGTAGCGATTACGCCCTGGTATCGACATATAGACTTTTTTCAAGTTTGGCGGCCTTAAAGCACCTGCTCTGCAAACCCGAAAACCCCGAAGAAGCGGCTACCATAGCAGGTAATGGCGAAGCGTTCGAAAGCAGCGGAACAGGTGCAACCAGCGGAACCGGCAGAGTCGCTGGAAGACCGACTGCGCTACCAGTTTCGCAATCCTGACCTGCTGCGACTGGCGCTGACGCATAGTTCGCTGGCCTTTGAAAAAGGCGACGGCACGCCGAACCGCACCACGGAAGACAATGAGCAGCTTGAGTTTCTGGGCGATGCCGTTGTCGGCCTCATCGTTACCGAGTTGCTGATTCAGCACTTTCCCGACCGCCGTGAGGGTGACCTGACCCGCATGCGTGCCATGCTGGTAAGCGGTAAGAGCATGAGCGAGGCGGCTGTACGTCTCGGCATTGGGCGCGACCTGTTCCTGGGACGTGGCGAAGAATCCACCGGCGGGCGGACGCGTTCCAGCGTTCTGGCAGACGCCGTGGAAGCCATTGTTGCAGCAATCTTTCGCGATGCCGGTAACGCCGGTTCTGCCCCCGGCGGCGGGTTGCGCGCAGCGAAGGCGTTTGTGGAGCGCGAAATCTTCAAGCCACGTCTGACTGATCTGAAAATGGCTGCGTCGCAGGGTGCGCGTTTCGGCGGAATTGTGGGCGATTGGAAGTCCGCCTTGCAGGAGTTGCTGCAGGCGCGCGGCGAGGGGCAGCCGACGTATCGCACGCTGGAAGAGACAGGCGATGCGCACAACAAGCGCTTCCGCGTGGAAGTGCTGTTGGGCGACCGCGTAATGGGCGAGGGCGAGGGCGGTAGCAAGAAAGCCGCGCAGCAAGCTGCTGCGCATATCGCCTATGACCTGTTGAATCCTGAGATTGCGGACGGGGTAATCGCCACCGCATGATGCGACGCGCGGCCAGCTTCGTTGCCGATGCAATGGGCCAGATGGCCTCGTCGTTGGCGCGGCTTACGGTCGTGGCGCTGTTCGTCATCACATTTGTGGTTCAGCCATCGCAAATCCCAACGGGGTCAATGATTCCGACTCTGCTCGTCGGCGATTTTGTGCTCGTCAACAAGCAGGTTTACGCCGATCCCGGTCACTTTCGCTGGCTCATGCCATACCGTGATCCGCGGCGCGACGACATCATCGTCTTTCATTACCCCATCGACCCAGCCCAGCTACTGGTGAAGCGCGTGATCGCCGTTCCCGGAGATCGGGTGCATCTTCATGAGGGGCAAGTAGTGCTGAATGGCCAACCATTGAAAGAGCCGTTCGCTCTGTACACGCCCACAGGCCGTTCGCCGTATCGCGATGAGTTTCCGAATCTGCAGCGTGCTGATCCCGCCGCAGAAGCGACATGGTGGATTGAACTGCGACAACGCATCCGAGCAGGAGATCTGCCCATACCGGCGGGCCGCTATTTTGCCATGGGCGACAACCGCAACAACAGCCAGGACAGCCGCTTCTGGGGGCTTGTTCCGAGGAACTCGCTCGTTGGCGATCCGTTCCTTATCTACCTGAGCACCGCGCCCACGCCAGAGCATCCACGCGGACATCTGCGCTTCGATCGCATCGGCAGAATTGTCCGCTGAAAAATCTTTCTTGACGTTGCTGCGCTGCGTAACAGGAAATAGCTAACAAGGTTTTGGGAGGCTTTTCTGTGGCGACAACACCGGGCATTGATCAGATCAAACAAGGCATGCGCAACACGTGGATGGCGGGCGACTTTGGCGTCATTGCGAAAACTATCTCTGTGGGAGCCGAAGAGTTTGCGCACAGCCTAGGTCTACCTGCGGGCGCAAAAGTATTGGATGTAGCAACGGGAACAGGCAACGTGGCGATTCCGCTGGCACGCACAGGATGCGTTGTGACCGGCGTGGACATTGCGCCTAACCTGCTGGTGCAGGCACGCGAACGCGCCGCGGCGGAAGGCTTGGCCGTGACCTTCGACGAAGGTGATGCGGAAGCACTGCCTTATGCCGACGGAAGCTTTGACGCTGTAGTGACTATGTTCGGTGCCATGTTCGCCCCTCGGCCAGAACTGGTGGCGAAGGAGTTTGCGCGCGTTCTCAGGCCCGGTGGTCTGCTGGCGATGGCGAACTGGAATCCTGAGAGCTTTACCGGCAAGATGCTCCGCGCAGGATCGAAGCACGTTCCTCCGCCGTCGGGAATTGCGCCGCCGGTTCAGTGGGGCGATGAGGCAATCGTGCAGCAGCGCCTAGCCGACGGCTTCACGGACATCCATACGGAACTGGCCCCGATTGACTTCGATTTACCCGGCGGACCAGCGGCTGCAGTTCAACTGTTTCGCACCTATTACGGGCCCACGCATGTGGCGTTCGGACGGTTGGACGAAGCAGGACAAGCAGCCTTGGCCGCAGATCTCGTCGCTCTCTGGTCAGAGCATAACGTTGCGGACAATCCGACATCGCACACCCTGGTGCGCAACGAGTATCGCAAGGTAACGGCCCGTCGCGCTTAAGAACCGGACAGCGAGATGTTGCCATCGCCGGAATGGATCCGCAAAGAGGGACCTCCACCATTCATAGTGCCGCGCACGTGCGAGTGCCCACGATCACCGTTCGTATTGGTGAAGAACGGAAGTGACGAATTGATGCGGCCGTCGCCGGTGGTGACATCGACTTCAGCGCGCAGATCACGCGGCAGGTTGATATTGATGCTGCCGTCGCCAGTGGTCACGGACGATGAAGATGCCAGCGTAGAACCCTGCATAAGGCGCATCGTAATCGCGCCGTCGCCACTGCGCGCTTCAAACTGGTTCAATCGACCCTCCAGATTCATGCTGCCATCGCCGGTGGTGGCATAGAGCGAACCCTCAGCGCGGCGCAATGTAATGCTGCCATCGCCGGTGGTCAGTCGCAACGTCCCCACAAGCTCTTCGGCGGAGATGGCGCCGTCGCCCGTGTGCGCCGCAACACTGCCATGAAGGCCGGCGAGGGTGAGCGCACCATCACCACTCCGCAGATCCAGATCTGTTTCCGCGGGCGTCATGATGGTCACTTCCGGGGAGTTGCCGTGCCAGCCGCCGAAAAAGCTGCGCGACATCTCCTTATGCTTCAGCGCGAAGTGAATACCGTTGCCACCTTGCAGCTCCGCGACGGACCACATGGAAGGATCGCCGTTGCGATAGTCCACGCGAACGCTGACCGTGCGGCAGCCTCCACAGGAGCGCACGCGCACAGCTGCGTCGTCCACCTGCACCTGCAGCATGGGTTTTCCGTTCACGTTGTAACTCTTGTCCCATGTGGATTGGGCAGAGGCCGTGACCAAAAACGATCCCGATAAAAGCAGCGCCAGAGTGATCGATCGCATAAAACTCTCCTTACACACGCTGATACGTTTCAAACCAGCATTCCGTTCACAGATTCTGCACCATTCGCGGGGATTTTCGATAGTTCTGCACCAATAAAAAACGGCCATCCATAAGGATGGCCGTTGAGGCGATTTGTTTTGTGCGACTTCGCTAGAACTTGAAGATCGCTGCCAGTTGGAGTGAGCGTCCGCCACCCGTACCGTTTACACCGGAGCCGGAACCGGTGGTGCCGGTTACGCGACCGAAGGTGGCGCTGGTGATGGAGTTAGACGGGTTGGAGAACTGCGGTGTGTTGGTGAGCTGGAAGACGTCCATACGAACGTCCAGCGTGGTTCCTTCCATGGGCAGACCGAACGTCTTGAAGATTGACGCGTTGTTCTGGAAGAGGCCAGGACCAGTGAAGGCATTGCGTCCCGTGTTGCCAACTGTTACGCCGTTGATGATGGGGCACGTGACAGTGGTGGGTGTTGCTGTGGCATAGCCCGTGCAGCCGTTTGGCTGTGCGAACGACGTGGGGTCAAACCAGTACGCATTGTTTCCAATGCCCTTCAGCTTCTTGAACGGAGCAACAATGTTGGCGTTCTGCTGCCAGCCACTGGTGTTGATTGTGCCTCCGTTCGCCGTAACGTTGAACGGTGTGCCGCTGTAGAGCAGGACGATGCCCGAAAGCTTCCAACCGCCGATAGCCTGAGAAAGGAAGCCGGTGTTGACCCACTTCTTACCCTTACCCAACGGCAGCTCGTAGGTTACAGACTGCGAGAAGCTGTTGGTACGGTCGAAGTCGTTACGAGCGTAGTTGCGACGCAAGTCCTGGAAGAAGGTGATGGCACCATCGTCACCCTGCTGATAGCCAAGTCCCTTGCCCCAGGTGTATGACGAGTTCGAAGACAAGCCGTTGGTGAAGCGGCGGCTCAACGTGGTCTGCAGCGAGCTGTAGTTGCTGGAGAATCCGATGAACTGCTGCGTTACGCCCGCTGAGTGCTGGAACTTGATCTGCAGTGGCTGGCAAGCAGTACCGCAGTTCAGACGATCCGGCAGGTTGATGTTATTTGCTGCTCCGATACGTACGCCGTGGTTGCCAACATACGCGATGGAAAGCGAGAAGTTGGCCGGCAGGGCCTGCTGCACGGCGAAGTTGTACGAGTAGACGTAAGGATTGTGGTAGTCCTGCGGGATGTAGATATATGTCTGGTTGTTGAGCAGGCTGTTGGATGGGTCAATTTGGTAAATACCAGATGTGGGAACGACCACCGGTACAGGAGCCGGGAAGCCGCTCTGGAACGTTACCGGCTGCGAATTGGTGTTGCCAGAGCAGGTGTACTGCGCTGCGAGATAACTGCTACCGGAACCGCAGGACGTATACGCGTTGTTGGCGCGGACAGGATAGTTGTAAAGCCAGGTGTTATCGGCATACGGCATGTATGCCATGCCAATTCCACCACGCACGACTGTGTTGTCACTTACGCGATAAGCAAAGCCCGTACGAGGTGCCCAGTAGTTGAGCTGCTTCTTGTAGCCCAGGTCCATCGGATTGGCGCCCACGCCAGCGATGCGAAGCTGGTTGGTGCCCGGGTCATATTGTGAGAAGCCACCAGTTTTCGCTGGTGTGGCTGGCTGGTAGTACTCCCAACGAACGCCAAGATCAAGGGTCAGCTTGTTATTAACCTGCCACTTGTCGCCGGCAAAGCCGAAATACCACCACTGACGGAAGTCCGGGAAGTAGGTAAACAGATCGCGTCCTACGCCGCTGGGAACATCCAGCAGCATGGATGCGATGTCGTTTGCAGCACCCGTTTTGCCACCAGGAATGCTGGTCTGGTTTTGTCCGAACGTTGTTACACCACGAGGACTGTAGGTCTGACCCTGCAGTAGTCCATCGCGAACGCGGCGGATATCCACGCCCCAACGGAAGGTGTGGTTGCCCACGATTTTCGTCCAGTTATTGACGAAGTCGATGTTGGCTTCTGCACGAATCCAGGGCATCGACGGCGAGTAGCCAATGAACGGACCTGATGAGAAGGTGCCGATGTTGATGCCGAGCTGACCACTGGTCAACTGATCGACGTTGACACCGGGCGCGCCCGCTGTCGTGGCGTCGTTGGAGCCGTAATCAGCCGGCTGCGATGTGTTGCGATAGTGCGCGACGCCGAGTCGAACTTCGGTAAGCAAGGTCGACGAGAAGGCGTGATCGTAGTTCAGGCCGGTTGAGAAAGCGTTCTGATGGCCCGTACCCGCAAAACCACCACCGTTACCGGGACCACCAAGGAAGCTGGAGAAAGATGGCGCCTGGAACAACGAATAGATCTGCTGGCTGAAGCGTCCGCTGAGGTGATCCTTCGGCGTGATCTGGTAATCGATCTTCGCGTCGTAGGTATGGGCGTCCTTATAGAAGGGCGAGTTAACGAAGTAATTGTTGCTGGGCGCCGCAAGCGTGTTCAGGTTCTGATTCGGCTTTGGCAGTTTCTGCAAGAGTCCTAATGAAACGGCATTTACGCGGCCAATAGGAATCTTGTTGCCAGCGAACGGTGTACGTCCGGCACCGGTGACCGGATCACCCGTTGCGGGATCGTACACCTGTGTGGGTAGGTCGCTCAGATCAATAAAGCCGCTGCCGTTGTCTGTGTAGTACTTGGGAAACGGAATGGTAAGCGTGTTCGATGTGCGCTCGTGATCGGCGGTGCGGAAATAATCACCGTAGAAGAACAGCTTGTCCTTGATGATGGGACCGCTGATGTTGCCACCGAAGTAGTTGTAGGTGACCTTACCCGCGGAGGCAGCGAAGTACGAACGAGCGTTGAAGAAGCTGTTCTGCAGATACTCTGACGCGGAACCGTGGAACCTGTTGGAACCTGACTTCAGAGTGACGTTAGTGACGGCACCGATGGCACGACCGAGTTCCACCTGAAAGTTGTTGGTCGATGCTTCAACGGAGCCAATTGCGTCAGCAGGCGGGATCAGGATCTGCAGCAGGCCCGTGCGCATGTCATCGTCGATGCCCTCAATGTTGTAGGCATTGCCCATACGCGGGAGACCGTTGACTTCAGTCTGCAGAGTGGAACCGGCATTAAAGAATTGCGAGTGCTGGAAGGTTGCAGGTGTGGTGCCGGGAACCAGGTTCAGCAGCGACTGGAAGTTGCGGTTCACGCCCATAGGCAGTGATTCCACACTCTGCTGCTCAATCTTTGTGGAGACGTCGGCACGATCGGACTGCATCATCGGTGCCGTGTCGGTGACTTCGATCGTCTCGGTCACATTGCCGGGATTCAGATCAAAGTCAGAACGGGTGGTGTTGTTTACCAGGACGTCGACGCTGGGATGCGTCTCGCTCTGGAAACCCTGCATCTGCACGTTAACTGAGTATGCGCCCTGCGAAAGGTTCTGGAAGCTGTAGTTGCCGTTGGCGTTGGTTGTGGCTTCGTGGGTGATGTTGGTGGCTTTTTCCGTGATAGTGACCTTGGCGTTTGGAACAGCGGCGCCGGTCTTGTCCTGCACGGTGCCCAGCAGCGATCCGTTCACTGCCTGCGCCATCATCATGCCTGGGAGCATTACGGGAGCGGTGGCGCCTGCGAGCAGCATCAGGCGCACAGCATTATGCGCAAGACCTTTTCGCATGCGCGAAGAGATTTGATTGGATATCACGATACTTCCTCCGAAAGGGCTAACATCTGTGCGCTACATGTGGTCTCTGATTTCACCGCGAGGTAGGACCACTTTTTTGAAGCGGCCAATTCTAGGCATTGGTCAGACCATTGGGCAAGCACGAAATATCGACAGAAGCTGTGATTTTTTAGTCAAGAATCCAACGAGATGCGTCGAAACGTTTCATTCTCCGTTTTGTTGGAACTAGACGTCCGATGTCTATGAGATATGGAAGAAAGACACCGCAAGAAGTCCCCTCCTTCTCTGCCGGAATACAAATGTTCAACACGCAAAAAAGCGCAGGGCCTAGTGTGGCCCTGCGCTTTTTATAGGTTCAGACGGTCGCTGGCTACACGGTGAGCTTCTTCAGGAAGGGAACACTGGGCGGCATGAGTGCGGGATCCTCTTCGAGCTCGACGAAGTAATTCTGCACACCGCCGACCTTCGCCGCAGCGAAGACAGACTTCCAATCCACGACACCCTGACCGATGGGAACCTGACGGAAGCCGCTCTTGGTGGAAGCGTCCTTCACCCAGTCCTGGCAGTGCATGGAGAGATAGCGACCGCGATACTTGTGGAAGTACTCCACCGCGTCGAAGCCTTCCTGCTGGGTGGAGACCTGGAACTGCAGCTTGACATTCGTGGGATCGAGTTCGGCGATCATCACGTCGTACACACGCTTGCCGTCGATCGTCTTGGAGACGAAGCCTTCGTTGTGGAGCAGCGCGGTGATGCCTGCGGCATGTGCCTTCTCGGCGAAGGCGTTGAAGGGCTCGACGTAGCGCTTCACGTCATCGAGCGTCTCGGTGCCCTTGCTGTTGAAAGGACCAAGTGCCGCGATGGCCATCTGCGTCATGCCGAATTCCTTCGCATAGGCGATGCTTTCGTCGGTCTTCTTGAACAGTTCGTTCGCGCCCCAGTGTGCGGAAATGCAGGTAAGGCCCCAGCTCTTCAACAGATCGCTCAGTTCCTTCGGCTTGTACTTCTGCAGGCTGGAGAAGTCGGAGTAGCCGTAGGGCGAGCAGAGTTCAATGTTGGTGAAGCCCGCGGCACGCAGGCCCTTCATGGTGCCTTCGAAATCGGTGTTGATGGTCTTACGTACGGGATAGGTCTGGCAGCCGATGGGCAGGCCCAGTGGATTGGCAAAGCTTGCGGGTGAGGCGGCCACAGCGGTGGCAGCAGCGGCAAGCTGGAGGAAGGTGCGTCGTGTCATAGCCATGGGCTTACATCTCCACTGAAGAAGTTACAGACAACATATCGAACTCAACCATGTTGAGCGCTGGAACGGTCTTAACGCAAATTGGCGAGGCTTTCCACGGAAGGCACGAAGTAATACGACCCCGTGACGGGTGACGTATATCGCGTGAGAGCATCGCGTGTGCCGTTGACCAAGCCAGCCATGCTTTCGAGCATCTTCTGCAGGCGTTGCTGTTCGGCACTGAAGCCAACGAACATGGTGCCGTGCTGCTGCACGCCGCCATACGGCATGTTGCGGCGGAAGATATTGCCGAACGTGTCCTGATCGGTACGCGCCACGTGCGAGTACTCCGGCTTGTCTTCCAGTTCGGTGCTGTCTGCCTTGGTGCGTCCCATGGTCAGTTCCTGCTGGTGCACAGGCAGTGCCTCCCATGCGCTGGTGTTGTGTTGCCACTTCTGTAGTAGCAGCACAGAACCTGCAGCGCCGGGCTGGCCTTCTGAAATCAATGCGTCACCGGGTGCTTCCAGCAGAGAGGGATTCTCTGAACCGTCAATGAATCCAGTAAGGTCGCGGTCGTGGCGGTAGGGCCAGCTTGCGGTTTCCTCGGAGAGTTTTGCGACGTCGGCAAAGTCGTTGACCACGGTGCGCGCCATATCGAACAGCACGTCATACGCACTGCCTGAGAGCCACACCAGTACATCGTGCTGCGTTGCAGGCATGGTGAAGTTCTCCACGCCGCGCAGGTCTTCGTTAAAGCCGTGAACGTCAGTAGGCATGTCTCCGGGCATGAGTGTTCGCCAGAGGTCCGGGCGGATGCCGATGACGAAGTTCACGCCGCCGGTGGTGGTGCGCGGTTCGCGAATGGCCGCGATCTTCGATGCGAGTTCAGCGTGGTGCTGCGCATCGAGCAGGTCAAATTCCAGATACGCGTGCGAAGAGGTGCCAAGGGCGAAGATGCCAGCCTGTGGTGTGTACATGCGGGGATTATAGGTTGTGGACGCGTCTACGCTGTTGCAGCCCGCGTACGCACATGCAGCCAGCAGTTGATGGCAAAGCGCGAATCGGCAAACTCCTGCGACGGGCATGCGATCGGCATCACCTGATGGGGTACAAACGACGGAAAGATGGCCAGTGTGTTTTGCGTGGGCTCGATGTCTGTGTAGGTTTCGTCATCCGCAGAGAACAGCCGCAGTTGGCCGCCGGTAAAACTCTTCGGTTCGCGGTGGAAGTAGTACACAGCACTCAACGCGCGATGTGACCCCTGACCCATCACCGTCTGCGTGTCGGTGTGGCGCGTGAAGTGCGCACCGTCGTTGTGCGCGGCAAGCTCCAACTCAATACCGGAGACATCGAACGGCGGCAGACCCATCTGCGTGAGCCAGCCACGGTATTGGCTGCTTGCGGCCTTGGCCAGAGGCATCTTGAAGGGGCCAACGTCCTGCATCACCAATGCGCGCCGCAGCTTGTCATCCACGCCCGTATGCACGCGTGCGGG
Source organism: Terriglobus roseus (assembly GCF_900102185.1). Classification (NCBI taxonomy): domain Bacteria; kingdom Pseudomonadati; phylum Acidobacteriota; class Terriglobia; order Terriglobales; family Acidobacteriaceae; genus Terriglobus; species Terriglobus roseus. The sequence continues at coordinate 3,945,836 of NZ_LT629690.1, forward strand.
CACAAACGTGTTCTGGTTCTCCAGCGTCCAGCGCAGCAGGTTGCTGTGGTCTTCCGCGGAGAGGAAGTTCGGCACAATGAGGTGAGGCGCTTGCGGCATGGCGACATTATCGCGCACCTGAAGAAGGGCGTGCAGGTTCGGAATTACACTCGGAACACTTATGCTGAACCGCCGCGAGTTCCTGCGAACATCCACATTGGCCGCATGCGCCGCCACAGCTTCTGCGAAGACCGCCGCGGGACTGCCCGCGCCGCGCAAGCCGAACATCATCATCTTCCTCGCGGACGACATGGGCTATTCCGACATCGGTTGCTATGGCGGCGAGATTGATACGCCGCATCTCGATCGGTTGGCGAAGAACGGTGTGCAGTTCAGTTCGTTTTACAACTCGCCGCGGTGTTGCCCTTCACGTGCGTCGCTGCTTACGGGAATGTACTCGCACCAGGCACACATGGGCATGATGGTGGACGATCATGGCCGCTATCCGTTTCCTGCATACGATGGCGACCTGAACGAGAACTGCGTAACCATCGCGGAGGCGCTGAAGCCAGCGGGATACGCCACGTTGCATTCCGGCAAGTGGCATCTGTCATCGTCACAGAAGACGGACGGAAATCCTGACAGGCATAACTGGCCGCTACAGCGCGGCTTTGATCACGGCTACAGCATGATTACCGGAGCGGGCAGTTACTACACGCCGAACTGTCTCACGCGTGACAACGAACCCATCAATCACTTCGATAAGGATTTCTACTTCACGGACGCGATTGGCGATGAGGCCGTGAAGATGATGGGCAATGTATCGCAGGATCAGCCTTTCTTTCTCTACTGTGCGTTCAATGCTCCACACTGGCCGCTGCATGCACCGGAAGAAGTGACCGCGAAGTATCGCGAGCGCTATTTGGCAGGTTGGGACACGATGCGCGAGCGTCGTCATACGAAGCAGCTTGCTTCCGGTTTGCTGAAGGCAGAGTGGCAGATGACGCCACGCGATCCGCGTGTGCCCGCATGGGAGCGCGCGTCGTACAAGAAGTGGGAAGCCGAACGGATGGCCGTGTACGCCGCACAGGTGGAGATACTGGATCGCAATGTGGGCAAGGTCATTGCACATCTCGAAGCGACGCACCAGCTAGAAAACACGCTGATATTCTTCATGGCTGACAACGGTGGCAACTATGAAGAGTTCAATATTCAGAAGATGCCTGCAGGATCGAAGCGCGCGATATGGGTTCCGGATGCGGCGCCGGATGGTGGAGAGTTGCAGTTTGGAAACGATCCGAATGTGATGCCCGGGCCTGCGAACACCATCCAGAGTTATGGCGGCCCTTGGGGCAATGTGTCGAACACGCCGTTTCGTTTGTACAAACACTTCGCGCATGAAGGCGGCATCTCTACGCCGTTTCTTGCGCATTGGCCTGACGGCTTCAAAGCACAGGGACACATCACGCATCAGGTGGGGCATGAGATTGACGTGATGCCTACATGCCTTGCTGCCGCAGGTGTAACGATGCCTGCGAAGAGTAAGGCTGGCACTGCACCCGCGCCGCTGGAAGGCAAGAACCTGATGCCGGTGTTGCGCGGTGGATCGATTGCGGAGCGCGGCATGTTGTTCTGGGAGCACGAAGGCAACTGCGCGGTGCGCGACGGCAAATGGAAGCTGGTCGCGGCGTTTCCAGATACATGGGAGTTGTACGACATGGATGCAGACCGCACAGAGCTGCACAATCTTGCGGAGACGAATCCTGCACAAGTGCATCGGATGGCGGATGCGTATCGCGCATTGGCAAAACGTGTGGGAGCGCAACCGTGGCCTATGCCGCAAACGCCCGGCGGCGACCGCAGTGGACTGCCACTCCCGAAGTACCTGGAAGACGACCGGCAGTAGTGAATCGGTAGAATTAGTAAGTCTTGAACCAATCCACACAGATGCAGGAAGGGCCGTCGCCGGAGCTGATCCGTGCGATCAATGATCTGCTGCCTGCGTATGTTGCGTATGTGGATCATGACCTGCGGTATGTTGCGGCAAACCAGATGTACGTTGAACGGTTTGGCCGGCCAGAGCAGCAGATAGTCGGACAATTGGTTGCGGATGTGACCGGGCCTGCATTTGAGAATGTCGCGAAGCATCTCCGTGCGGCGCTTGCGGGTGTGACACAGCACCTTGAGCCAAGCATGATCTCAGTGGATGGCTATCGCACGCTTTCTGTGACGCACCTGCCGCATCGCGGTGAGGATGGCCGCGTGCTTGGTGTGATTGTTTACGGCTATGACATTACGGAACAAAGGCGAGCGGAAGCCGCGCTCATTCAGAGTGAGAAGCTGGCCGCGGTAGGTCGCCTCGCGTCGAGCATTGCGCACGAGATCAATAATCCGCTGGAGTCTGTGACGAACCTGCTGTACCTGATTGAGCAGACGGCAGACGAAGAAGGTGCGCGCACGCGGGAATATGCGCAGATGGCGCAGGCAGAACTAGCGCGTGTTGGGCAGATTACGACGCAGACGCTGCGCTTTTTCCGGCAATCGACATCGCGCCAGACCGTGGACATTGCAGCTTTGATGGACTCCGTCTTATCGCTGTATCACGGGCGGCTGGTGAACTCGGGTATCGCTGTGACGCGCGAGTATGGTGCGGATGTATTGGCCATATGCTTTGATGGCGAGCTGCGGCAGATTCTGAATAACCTTGTGGGCAATGCACTGGATGCCATGCGGGACGGTGGGCTTCTTCGTGTGCGTGTGCGCGTGGGCACGGATGCGGCGACAGAACGCGATGGTGTTCGCCTGACGATTGCGGACAATGGCATCGGCATGAGTGCCGCTACGCAGCTGCGCGCCTTTGAGCCGTTTTTCACGACCAAGGGCATTATGGGCACGGGGCTTGGGCTTTGGATTACGAAAGACCTGGTGGAGAAGCAGGAAGGCACGCTACGTATGCGTAGTCGTGAAGCGCTGGGGAGCGTGTTCTCATTGTTTCTTCCTGCGTTGGATAGCGCGTCGTAACTATCTGCTGACGTCGCCGGTTAAGCGATACCAGTTGGCGTGAGCGATTTTCTCTTTGTCTTCTGCACTGATGGGGAGCTGTTCCAGGAACTGTCTCGGCGCTCCGCCGGGACGGTACTGATAGGGATAGTCCGCCGAGAACAGCACGCGGTCGATGCCAACAACGGCGACTGCGTGACGGAAGTACAGCTCGTTCCACATGCCACTGGGTGTGACGTAGAGGTTCTCGCGCATTACGTCCAGTAAAGGGCGCTGCAACGTCTGTATGCGGCTCAGGTTCTTCAGGCGTTCGGTGTAGAAGAGAACAACTTCGCCCCAGTGGCCCAGGATCATCTGCAACTGCGGGTGTTTATCGAAAACACCTGCCAGGATCATGCGTACAAACTGAATACCCGCTTCGTAATGCCAGCCGAGACCAAAAGTGGCAAAGGCGGTGTCGGTCATGTCGTTGAAGCCGCCGTAGAGGGTTTCGCGCACAACCTGCTGCGGGATTTGCGGATGAATGTACATCGGCACGCTCAGCTTTTCCGCCATGGCGAACATGGGCAGAAAGTCTGGATGGTCGAGATTCTTGTCGCGCGTGCGCCCGCACAGCATCGCTCCGTGAAAGCCTAGCTCTTTGACTGCTCGCTCCAACTCAAGTGCGGCTTCTTCCGGTGCAGCGGTGGGGAGTGTTGCGAATCCTTGAAAGCGGTCAGGATGTTTTGCGATTGCCGCGGCAAGAAGATAATTGGTGCGACGCGCGAGTGGCACGCTGACTTCCGCATCAAGATTGTGCAGCGCAGGCGTGGTGACGGAGAGCACCTGCACGTCCACTCCGCTTTCATCCATCAACGCAATGCGATCTTCGTCGAGATCGTCGAGGCGCGATTCGATCTCACCACGATCAAAGGCTGATGTGCCTTCCGTACCAATTGCAGAGGCGGCCCAGGCGGCGCGAATGTCTTCTGTGAGGAAATGTTCCTCAATCGCGATGATCTTCATGGAGTATCAGATGCGCGTCCCACCCTTGCGGAATGGGACGCGCGACATGATGTTCGTACAGCTACAGCGCTTCGATGCGGGTGCTGCCGCTGCCCGCGCGAATGCGAACTTCGGGACCACCGCCATTCAATGTGCCGTGTACCGAATGCCGGTTGCCCATGTCACCCGTGGTCATCATGGGGAGTTCGCTATGGAAGCCGCCGCTACCTGACGTAGCGTCCACGTTTGCATGCAGGTCCCGTGGGAACGCGAGGTGGATGCCGCCGCTGCCGACCTCAACGGTCGAATCACCGTCCATCTGCTGGCCAGCACGCAGGCGAACCGTGATGCCGCCGCTGCCCGAATGAATATGGAACTGGCTAAAGCCACCGTCGGCGTTGAAACCACCGCTACCCACGCTGCCACGCAGATGGCCTGCGCTATCCATTACGTGCACGCCACCGCTCCCAGCGCTGATGTTGATGTTGCCATTCACCCCCGTAAGCTCCGTTCCTCCGCTGCCGGACTTCAGCGTAACGTCGCTGGCAGTGGGTGTCTGAATCGTTACCTCAGGCGAGCGACCGTGGCTGCCGTGCCACCCATATTCATCACGGCGCTTCAGCGAAAAGGTGACCACATTGCCACCGCCGCTCTCTTCCAGCTTGTAATCGCTCAGGTTCTGGTCATGAGCTTCCACGTGGATGGTGACCGAACGGCAAGTGCCGCAGGAAGTGGTGTGAATGCTTGCCTCGCCTGTGCTTACGTCCAGCGTGACGCGACCGCTCACGGGGTACGACTTATCCCACGTTTTGCCGGACTGGGCATGGGTGGCAACGGAAGTGACGAGGGCGACGGTAAGAACCGCGAATGAAGAAATGCGCATGGCCGGGAAATCCTCTGCCAAACAATACGCAGGAAACTGGTTGGCGGTTCGGCTTTTTTTAACGCGATTTGGATTTGGCAGTCGCCCGACATTTTTCTCGGTGGCAAAGCGATCTTCTTCGCAATCTATGAGATCTGTTGGTTTTCCCCGCTATAGTGTGTGGAAAGGTTAAGTTCCAGTTCCTACCGGCGTTTGCCCGGCCTCCGCCTTTGATCTTCAGGTGCGGAGCAAAGGCGTTACTGAACTCGCCGCATAGTGACCATCAATGAGAGGGAGCCGAGGATGGACTTTTCGGGTTTGGTGAAAGGTGTTCAGGATTTTTGGGACTTCATCTGGCCACCAATCTTTTGCATTGTGGCGCTGACAGGCATCCTCGTTTATGTTGCACCGCAGACATTCAAGGTCGCCTTAGCAAAGCTGACGAACCTGAAGCCCGACGACCAACGCCAGGTTCAATTCTTTAAGGTTGCCAAACGCTTCGGTTTCGACAAGCTGCTCCCAATTATTTGCGCGTTCTTTCTGATTTTCTTTCTGGATGTTGTGCGCAACATCGTTGTCATGGGTGGGCAGGCGATACCCCCGGTGATCAGTTACACACCTTCGGCCATGCTCCTTGAACACAGCAACGACTCGATGATCGAGTGTTTGTGGATGACACGCAGCCAGGCGATTCATCTGCAACAAGAGGCGGCGCTAAAAGCAGCTCCTCCAACTCCGCATGAAACCGAGGGCGCGTCACAAAAGGACCCTGCCCCTTTTCACCTGGACACGCGATATGGTTTTGTAACCTTTGAAGAAATCTCCCAGCTCATTGATGCAGCGGCTGTGGAGGCTTCAGCACAGCACAAAGACGCTGGCCCCGTGAAGAGCCTGCACTATGCAGAAGAAGATATCAACGCGCCGCACATGGCATTCAGTGCGCTCAAGTTTTTGTTCCTCTACACGCTGGTCGTGAGTTTCATCGAACTGCGACGCTCGACTACGCGGTCGCGCGTGGTCTTCAGAACAATCTTTCTACTTGCTGTGATCGTTGTCGGAATGTTCGGGTACTTCCTGCGCTATCTAAGAGCCACAGAGAAAGTGCAGGAGATGAAGCGGTACGTCGCTCGGGCTTATCCCCTAAGCGGCACCATGAATTGCGAAGCACTCGACGATCAGACCAGCCTGGAACTGCACAACTTGTATGAGGGAAGAGCAGAGCGGGAATCAGAATGGCGTAGACGCTGGTGGTCACTGCGGTTTCCAGACACCACCATCGTCAAATGGAGTTGGGAACAGGTCACCGGACAGCGGCTGCCGAATTCCGGCCGGTAAATGGCTCTGTGTCCCATTGCGCTGATGAGAAAAGAGGCATCTCCGTTGGATTTCGACAAGATTATCTGTATCGGTTGGTATGACGGAGTTACATCTGGACTTCTTATCAGCTCAGATCCAGTGAGGGCTTTCCGGTTTGATTTGATCGCGTGGGATGCATCACAGGACCGTCGAATCTTCGCGTTGTCCCCACTGGATGAGGACAAGTTTTACGAAGCTACGGATTTGCTTAAGGAATGCAGCCCAATGACATGGCCCCGATGGCACCCGGCATTGCCTCAAAGAGAAGACAATCGAGCGATGCACGAGCAGTTAGATGACATTTTGAAGAGCGCCGCAAGACCGGAGTATGTCTTTGGTGCCGATGCTTTGCTCGAAACGATCTATGTCATCAAGGAACTAGCGCTACCAGAATCACATCTGTTGCCTATCGTCCCGCCTGACTTCTTCTCTGGTGAGTTAGAGCTAATGGATTTCAACTACTGGGCCAGCTATCTAGGCATGCAGTCGGATTCCTGAGGGAGCAAAGCACCCCCCCGCCGTTCCAATGGATCGATTCAACCACTTCATCGCTTTACCTGCATCCAACCTTCTATCCGGCCTCGTCTTGTATTGTTTAAGTCCAGCCGGTCAAGATCGGGTACGGAGATCGTATGGCACAGATCAAGCGTGGTTGGATGGTTCTCGCAGCCGTTATTGTCGTTGTACTGGTTGGGGTCTTCGCGATCAGTCATCTGCTGGATGCAGACACCTACCGCAATCGCATCGAAAAGGCGCTCTCCGACGCGTTGGGACGCAACGTGCAGTTGGGACATCTTGATTTTTCACTCTTCTCCGGCAGCCTGGTCGCGGAGTCTCCTACCATTGCCGACGATGCCGCCTTCAGCACTCAGCCTTTCCTCTCCGCAAAGGACGTCCGCATCGGTGTCGAGGTCATGCCGTTGCTGCTGCATCGTCAGGTCCATATCCAGGGCTTCACCATTGACGAGCCAAAGATCACACTCATCCGTGCGGAAAACGGCACATGGAACTACTCCAGCATCGGCGGCGAAGGGAAGGCCAGGACTTCGCGGGACACCAGCGACCTAATCCCAAACCTGACCGTCAACAAATTCGACATCGTCAACGGAACCGTCACCGTTGGTACCTTGCCGCAGCAGCGAGAGCCGCGCGTCTACACCGATCTCAGCATTCATGCGCAGGATTTCTCCTTTAGCAAGTCTTTCCCCTTCACGCTCAGCGGCAAGCTGCCTGCCGGAGGAAGTCTCGATGTGAGCGGCAACGCCGGCCCACTCAACCAGCATGACGCTTCGCTTACACCGCTCACCGCGCAGGTCGCCCTGAAGCATGCTGATCTTGTCTCCGCTGGCTTCGTCGAAGCTAGCCAGGGAATCGCCGGCATTGCCGACCTTGACAGCAAGATCGTTTCCAACGGTCAGACCGCGCAGGTGGATGGCACCCTTCACATGACGCAACTTAAGCTGGCTGCCAACGGCACACCTTCTTCTCAACCGGTCGATCTGAAGTTTTCCCTCCTGCAGAACCTTCAATCGCTCTCCGGCACCATTACCAGCGCGAACCTGCAGATCGGCAACGCGGCACTTGCGCTCACAGGGACTTACCAGACGAGTGGCAACGTCATCTCGACGGAATCCCACGTCGATGGCAGGAACATGCCGATCGACCAGCTTGTCGCGTTTCTTCCTTCGCTCGGCATCCAGTTGCCCTCAGGCTCGAGACTGCAAGGTGGCACGTTGACCACCGCGCTCAATATCAGCGGACCGATGAAGGCGCTTGTCATCACCGGCCCCGTGCAGGTGGCCAACACGCAGCTCGCCGGCTTTGACCTTGGCCAGAAGCTTGCCAGCATTCAGTCCTTCACCGGAGCGAAGACCGGCTCAAACACCACCATCCAGACACTGAGCACCAACCTGCGCTACGCCGCCGACGGTATCCAGACCAACAATCTCGTCGCCGTTGTATCCGGCCTGGGATCGGCAACCGGCAGCGGGAGCATCAGTCCCAGCAATGCGCTGAACTATCGTCTGTTGGTCAAGCTCTCGTCCAGCGGCGTCGGAGGAATCGCGACCCAGGCCATGAGCATGTTACCTGGGGTCTTTGGCTCTGCCGTAAGCCAGACCACCAGCAACGGCATTCCCGTAACCATCAGTGGAACCACAGCGAACCCCACCTTTACCCCTGATATGAATAAGCTCATTGGCGGTGCCGTAACGCAACAAAAGAACACGCAAACCAACAACCTGGGCAAAGCCCTCAGCGGCTTCTTCGGCCGATAACCGTCGCGCAACTCTACGCTGACTCTCAAAGCAAAAAACCCCGCTTTCGCGGGGCCTTTGGTTGGTATTGTGTTGGCTTAGTATTCCTTTACGCTGTCCACGAATGCCTTGAGCTTTCTGTGCTTGGGGCTTTCTCTTTAAGCCTTATCTGAGATAAGCACACCCATATCATTACGCCTTGTGATCCCAAGAATCCAAACATGGTCACCACTGTATTCCAACGCGCAAACATGTTTGGCGAAGCGATGAAGAACAGGCAGAGCAGAGATGCAATCGTCACTATCCCAATGATCATTGACGCGAAGATGCCTTTGACTGCGACCCTAAAGCTCTGATCGTTCACTTCTCCTCCGAGGATCTTGCCCATTAAGGTCTGAGCTTGCGTGAATCAGGATACGCCTTGCTTATTCTGCGAATGTAGAGAAACGTCAACATTTTTCACCACTTTGACATCTTCGGTTGCTGCCCGCACCAATCCTATTGAAGTCGTTTTCATTGCCTGCGTTTTATGCAACGCGCTAACAGGACAAAAGGCCCCGCTTTCGCGGGGCCTTTGCTTGGTATTGTGTTGGCTTAGTATTCCTTCACACCATCCACGAATGCCTTCAGCTTGCGGCTGCGGCTTGGGTGGCGGAGCTTGCGGAGTGCCTTTGCCTCGATCTGACGGATGCGCTCACGCGTTACCTGGAAGCTCTGACCTACTTCTTCCAGCGTGTGTTCACTGCCGTCTTCCAGTCCAAAGCGCATCTTGATGACGCGCTCTTCGCGCGGCGTCAGCGTGCGGAGAACCTGGCTGGTGTACTCCTTCAGGTTCACGCTGATGACAGCATCGGAAGGCGATACGGCCATGCGATCTTCAATGAAGTCGCCAAGGTGCGAATCTTCTTCTTCGCCGATTGGAGTTTCCAGCGAGATGGGTTCCTGTGCAATCTTCAGGACCTTGCGGACCTTTGCAACAGGGATATCCATACGCTTTGCGATCTCTTCCGAGGAAGGCTCGCGGCCAAGCTCCTGCACAAGCTGACGGCTGGTGCGGATGAGCTTGTTGATCGTTTCGATCATATGCACCGGAATACGGATGGTGCGGGCCTGATCGGCGATGGCGCGCGTAATCGCCTGACGGATCCACCACGTTGCGTACGTGGAGAACTTGTAGCCACGGCGGTACTCGAACTTATCCACTGCCTTCATCAGACCGATGTTGCCTTCCTGAATCAGGTCAAGGAACTGGAGGCCACGGTTTGTGTACTTCTTCGCGATGGAGACCACAAGGCGAAGGTTCGCCTCGATGAGCTCGCGCTTCGCGCGTTCCGCGTCCATGTCGCCCTGCACCATCTCGCGCTGTGTGCGCTTGAGGCTGTCCACAGTGATTCCCGCTTCAGCTTCCAGGCGGTCAAGATCGTGGCGGCAGTTCTTCTGCTGGCGACGGTATTCCTTCTTCAGTTCTTCGGACTTGCTCGCATCGAACTTGGTGTCCAGATTCTTGATCTGGCGCTCCAACGTACGCATGCCGTCGACAGTCTTGTTTACCTTGTCGAGCAGGCGCTTCTTTTCGCCGTTGGTGTACTTCAGTTCGCGAACAATGCGGCTGACCTTTACGCGCTCGCGGCCAGCGGCCCAACGCAACTTGCGCTGTTCCTTCTGGCTCTTCGCCTTACCGGATTCCAGTGTGGCAAGAGCTTCGTCAGCGGCGTGCTGGTGCTTCACAAGGTTGTCGATGCGCTTGGCGGTCGCCTTCACGCGTGCTGCCAGAACGTCTTCCGTCAGCTCGTCTTCGTCAAACGTGACAACTTCCTTCACGTTACGGACGCCGCGCTTCAGATCTTCGCCCAGAGCGATGATTTCGCGGATAACGATGGACGAACGCGAGATAGCCTTCATCACGCGCATCTGTCCGCGCTCAATACGCTTGGCGATTTCAACTTCGCCTTCGCGCGTCAGAAGCGGCACAGTACCCATCTCACGCAGGTACATGCGGACGGGGTCGTTCGTCTTTTCCAGCTGGCCCGGGGTCAGGTCCAGTTCGACGTCATCGTTCTCTTCTGATTCTTCGCCGTACTTGTCACGGCCTTCGTACTTGTCCTCGCCATTAAGGACGTCGATACCCTGCGTGTTGATGGTGGTCAGCAGGTCGTCCAGATCGTCGGCGGAGGTGATGCCTTCGGGAATCAGGTCATTGACCTCACCGTATGTGAGGTAGCCCTTTTCCTTCCCGGTGTCGATCATCCGGTCTACGTCTTCTTGATAGTTGTCGATCTCTTCAGCCACGGTGTTTTCCGTCCAGTCCCGAAAATTGTGCACAGAAGCCGACGCGCCAGGTTGCAGGCGCAGACACGACTCCCTTTATGGATGCGATGTGCATGAGCGGGGAAGCATAGGGCGCGGTATCAAAGACCGCAGGCGCAAGGTTGACAGCCGTGTGAGGACTGGACCACAAAGGCGCACTTCTCCAGCGAAGCACAGAGTAGCACATTCTTTTAGACGTTACCTAGAGAAAAAAGACGCAGAAGTATACGCCCTGCGGATTTCCCCTGCCTTTATCGCTGTACGGTTCGGCTAAGGATCAATCAAGCCTTACGAGATACGGCAAGGCGTCAGGCTCTGCCGTGCGAAGAGTGTCAGCAATGGCCACCGCCTGTCGCTTGTCGTACCCGACCGGGTTAATGCGGACCCAGTGTCCTGTAGGCCCTTGAAATTCCAGCACTTTAGCGGTGCTGTAGCGCCGTTGCAGATCATTTTGCAAACGGAGGGCGTTGCGGGCGTCCTGGAAGGCACCGATCTGAACGCACCACTTTCCAGTAGGCGAGACTCCGGCGCGCTGCTGCAAAACCTCAATCCGCACCTGCGTTACGCCGGCTCGGTAGACGCCTGTGGCTTTGGCTGCGGCCAGCGATAGATCAAGCACCCGTCCGTGTACGAAGGGGCCGCGGTCCGTGATGATCACCACTACTGATTGGTTGGTAGCTGTATTTGTTACGCGGACGGTGGTTCCCATGGGCAATGTCCGGTGAGCTGCGGTCATTGCGTTCTGGTCATAAGGTTGGCCATTGGCAGCCTGACGGTTGTGATACGGCGGGCCATACCAACTCGCAAGACCTACCTCCACGCTTGAATCGCGGGGTGCCAAAGCATTGTCGTTCCAGTTGGGCGGAGGAGTGGCATACGAAGGCAACGGACGGCTGGATGCCGTCGATGGAGGATAGTTGTGGGATGGTGGGGGTGGCGGGTAGTTGCGCGACACCTTGGTCTTGTGGTGGCAGCCAGTCGTGAGCAGCACAAGCAATAGGCTGGCAAACACCAGTCCTGCACGCTGCCATTTGCTTGGGTTAACGCTTGCGGTCATCCACCTTCTCCGCAAGTTTATGTAGTCCCTCCGCGGCTTTTCGCAGCGCGGACGAGCCCTGCTGCCGCACCTCTGGCACCACCTCGTCGTTCAGGTAACGGATCAGGCGTTGCAGCTCCGCCTCGGCACGGTCGGTTGCATCCTGTACTTCACGATTCCAGTCGGCCATCTTCCGATTCCCTTCCCGCGCCAATGGGCGCACGCATCCACTTGCAATTAGACCCGTATCCACAGGAAGGTTCTGCGGGGAATTCTCAGGAGTTGCCGCTTGAGTTAACCCCGCGCATCTGTGCAACTCAAGCGAAACAACAGGCTTCCAATCTGCGATGGACCGGAGCACTCTGTAATGAGTCCCCCGGAAAAAAGGAAACCGCCACGTTGAAGCGATATCTCATTGCGTCTGCCGCCTCTCTTTTGCTCTCGCCGCTGCTGTTCGCTCAGAAAGCGAATCTGCAGCCCGTGGCAGAGTCGCGCCTGGAGCAGACCGTACTGCTGCCGGATGCACCCTCAACTGTGCGCGATTCGCTAGAGGATCAGGCCGATCAGAAGAATGCAAACTCTCCCATCCGTGCGAATGTTGGGAACTACGGACGCCCCGTAGCGAAGAAATACGCGAGCCTGATCTATCCCGGTCAGCAGGCGCTGCCCCTGAGCGCCACGGACAAAATGGTCTATGCGGTTCCTGACGCATTTGGCCTGATGAACCTAACCAGCATCATGGCTTCGGCAGGATGGTCGCATCTGGTGAATTCTTCGCCACACTACGGCACCAACGGCGAAGCCTTTGGCAAACGTGTGGGAGCGGCCGCATTGCGCAACGTGACGCAAAGCCTGAGCACTGATGCTGTTTTTGCGCCGATTTTCCACGACGATCCGCGCTACTACCAGATGGGGCAGGGCAACGGATTCTTTAAGCGCGGCTTCTACGCTGCTTCCCGCGTGGTGGTGACGCGATCCGATAGCGGACACCAAACTCTGAATGCCCCTCTGTTGCTTGGCTACGGCACCGCAGCCGGCATCAGCAATTTCATCTACCCCGATCAGGACACGGGAGCCGGGGCGACGCTGGCCAACTACGGAACATCGCTGGGTGGCGCAGCCATTGGCATGCTGGCGAATGAGTTTCTGGATGACGCTCTGCGCATCGTTCACTTGCGGAAATAGTGTGTTTCCCGTGAAACGCCATTTCGCGTCATGAAAGAAAGCCGACTAAATAAGTCGGCTTTTTATCGGGGAAAAGTAGCCCTTCCGTTCACTGCAAGAGATCGCCGTTCGCTGCTCGATGTTGCTGTTCCATAAATCGCGGATGTGCCCCCCTATTCCTTCCGATACCCTTTTTGAGGCGCAAGTCCCTGTGTCTTTGCGGGTTCGTGCCGAAAGTTTGGAGCTTGGGATGGATCTCAAACATCTTTAAGCTCGTCGCATAGATTCATTCAGCCCGTCCACGTGATCCACACGGGGTGAGGCATTCGTTCAGGAGAAGGTATGGCCAAGGCATCGAAGCTCGCAGAAAAAGCCCTTACGCTCGCAGCGCAAGGCGCATGGGTAGTGTTTGACAAGCTGAACAACATCAGCCCGAACCCGTCGTTCACGCCGAAGTGGAGCGACAAGCCTCTGCTCAAGAGCTACCAGAAGGAAAAGCCGCCCCTTGGCTGGCCCCGTACCACCGATTCGCTCTGCCCCCGCTGCGTGCCGGAAATCCGTCAGCAGATCGTTGATGGCAAGCTGCCCCACGAAATCCTGCTGAACGAGAAGGTCGGCGAAATCAAGGCTCAGATCATTGAGCGCGATGGCCAGATCCTGATGGTGAAGGATTGTCCGATTCACGGCCACTTCGAGGACGTTATGTCCATCGATCCGCCGATGATGAAGCACCTGGAAGACGTCTTCCCGGGCCGCGACATCCGCGCGCACAACGATGAGAAGCTGCACAACCACGGCACCAGCACCGTGACCCACGGTCGTGGTTCGGTTCTGACCATCGATCTGACCAACCGTTGCAACATGATGTGCGATCCCTGCTTCATGGACGCAAACCAAGTGGGCTTCGTTCACGAACTGACGTGGGACGAGATCAAGACCATGCTGGACAACGCGATCCAGATCAAGCCGAAGCGCCAGATGTCGGTACAGTTCTCAGGCGGCGAGCCGACCCTGAGCCCGTACTTCCTGGACGCTGTAGCTTATGCCCGTAAGGTTGGTTACAACTCGGTTCAGGCTGCTACCAACGGTATTGAGTTTGCGAAGTCGAAGGAATTTGCGAAGGCCGCGGCAGAAGCCGGTCTGCGCTACGCATACCTCCAGTTCGACGGCATCGGCAACGCTGCCAACAGCCACCGTAAGGTTGGCAACAGCTTTGACGTTAAGCTGCAGGCGATCCACAACCTGCATGAGGCCGGTGTGGACATCGTTCCCGTCACCTGCATCATCAACGGCATCAACAACGAGCAGGTTGGCCGTATCATCCAGTTCGCTCTGGACAACCCGAAGAAGATCAACTTCCTCTCGTTCCAGCCGGTTTCGTTCACGGGCCGCGACGAAGCAGTTTCCGACGAGCGCCGCCACGCACAGCGTTACACGCTGAGCCACCTGGCACACGACATCCGCAACCAGACGGGCCTCGGCGAGTCCACCCGCGACTGGTTCCCCATCTCGTTCATGTCCACCTTCTCTGACTGGGCCGATCTGGTTCACGGGCCGGAGCATGAGTGGGGCCAGCTCTCCTGCGGTTGCCACCCGAACTGCGGTATCGGCATGGCGCTGATGATCGATAAGGAAACGAAGGAAGCCGTTCCGGTGACCGCGTTCCTGAATGCAGTTCAGCTGGCGAAGGACGTTGCTCGTGTAAACGATGCAGCTCGTGGCAAGTTCCTCTCCATCGTGGGTGTGTCGCTTGCCCTGCTGCGCAACTACGACCCGACGAAGTCGCCCACGCACTTCCGCATCATGGATCTGCTGCAGAAGTTCGATAAGTGCTTCGGCGCTACCGGCCGCAACTACGGCAAGGTGACCGGCGACCGTACCATGGCCGACATTGAGAAGCGCCGCGCTGACCGCTGGAACTTCCTCTTCATCGCCGGCATGTGGTTCCAGGATCTGTTCAACTACGACTTCCGCCGCACCGAGCAGTGCATCATCCCGTACGCAACGCAGGAAGGCGAAATCAGCTTCTGCGCATACAACACGGGTATCGGCTGGCGCAACATCATCGAGAAGATGCACATGACGTCGACCCTCACCAAGTGGTACGAGGAGCACGGCCGTCACGAAATCTTCGCCGGTGGTAAGAAGGTTGCGATCGAGAAGCAGGAGAAGTATGACCTGGTTCTGAACGAGGCTCACGTGAACTCCGCTGCGAACGATACCTTCGATAAGAGCGGTATCGCTAAGAACGCTCGCGAAGAGAAGATTCGTGCACGTGATGCGAAGCTGAAGCAGGATGCAGAGAACGCCCGTATGGCGAAGCTCTACCGCAAGGAAATCCTGAAGGAACAGGAACAGCCTGGCTTCGTCGCTCTCGGCGAAATCGGTGGTCTGGGTGGCATCAAGCCCGCAGCTCCGGCAGCAGAAGTTGTTGCTGAGATCAAGAACGACGAGCTTGTCGCAGGCGACTAATCTCCTAACCAGAACTAACTAAGAAGGCCGCCCGAAAGGGCGGCCTTTCTGTTGTCCGTTACTCACTTCATTCCAGTGCATTCAGGAGCGTGTGAATGTCTGCTTCGTTGTTATAGACGGAGGGGGCTATACGCATGCGGCCGGGATAGAGCGAGATATCAACCTTGCTGGCTTTCAGCTTTCTGTTGGTCGCCTCGTCATCCTTCACATGGAAGGCAATGATGGAGGCCCCCGCGTCTTCCGGCGTGATACAGGCGTAGCCCAGCTTTGGCAGTTCTGCGCGCAGGATGCCATTTAATGTGTGGGCGTGGTGCTGGATGTTAGGCACGCCGAGTTGCAGTATCCATGGCAGGGATGCGCTGAGTGCGGCGATGACGGGATTGGCGTAGGTTCCGGTTTCGAAGTAGCCTGCTGCATTCTGCAGTTGGTCGAACGTGGCGGGATAGGGGCCAGGTTTGTCGCCGGGGAGTGCGTGGTATTCCATGTCGCCGAACTGGCGGAAGCTCATCAGCGGACGTTGCAGTGTGGGCAGTACGTCGGCCCGGGCGTAGAGGAAGCCAATCCCGAAGTCGCCCATGAGCCACTTGTAGCTGGCTGAGGCAAGGAAGTCGACGCCGCTTGCCTTCACATCAATGGGCATGCAGCCTGCGCCTTGTACTGCGTCCAGAAACAGCTTGGCACCATGTGCGTGTGCGAGATCGGCGAGCCACTTGGGATTGTGCGTGAAGCCGTTAATCCATGAGACAAGTGATACCGCGATGAGTCGCGTGTTCTTGTCGACTGCTTTTTCGAATTCAATGCTGTCTACGATCCATGCACCGGCATCATTGGTTGTGGCCTTCACGATGCGTACGTCCACGCCTCGCTTTTGCAGCTCTGTGTAGAGGTATAAGGAACCTTCAAAATGGAGAGCGTCTGTGACAATGTTTGGCTTTGGACCACTCGCAGCGGGGTGCATGAGTCCCAGCGCGCTGACAACGAGGTTTTCGCCCGTGCTGGTGCTATTCACGTAAGCGATTTCATCCGGTGTGGCGTTGATGAGCTTGGCGAAGCTTTCCTTTGCAACCAACGAAATAGGGCTGGTGGTGCTGGTCTGCTTCACAGCCATGGTGCCCTTGCTATCGAGATAGGCGTCGACCGCGACACGGGTGCTGATGCTCATGGGGTGGATGCGTGCGTTGTTGATGTACACACCGTATTGCGGCGTGACGAAGGCATCGCGTGCTGGCAGAAGAGTAGAGGGCGTCATGGAGATGGTCGCACTGGCGGACGTTGCGCGGGCTGTCAGCAATGCCGCGCCTGCATTCTTCATCAAGGATCGTCTGGAGAACACACGTCACCTCGGAGAGAGGATGGTTAGCCTAGTTATCTTTTACAGCAATGCCGATCAATTCAAAACGGGCGTTGAAAAGTAGTGTTCCAGAACCGAGAAATGCGCGCGGCGGAAGTGGTCCTGTGAAGTAAGTCCGATACACCGCGTTGAATGTTTCCCATAGACTGACATCGCTACAGAACACCTGCAACTGAACAAGATGCTCCATCTTCATGCCAGCGAGGGCGAGCACCTTTTGTATGTCGTCCAGGACGAGGCGCGCTTCTTCTTCGGCAGTGGAGGGAGTCTGCGTGGTACCAGGCAGAAGCCCGATACGTCCCGAAAGATACAGCGCGTGGCCGTCCACCAGAACGGCATCGGCAAACGGATATTGAGGATTCTGTGTGAAGTATTCGCGGCCCATGAGGTTCCCTTCAGGAATCTTTGCCTCAAGTGTAGAGCGTGCATTCCATCACGTCTTTGTTCTAAGGCGAAGCCGTACTCATTGGTGTGCGGATGCTCGTCACATAGAGCATGAACAGGCACTCTTTTCACCATCGGATTTTTCGTGGCGCGGTTGAGGCCGTGCCCTCGTTTGGTGTGTTTCTGCTAACGGTGTTGTTAGTCGTGCAGAGCGGCATTACGCAGCAGCGGCCTGAACCGCCGTCGGCTGCGATGGAAGTCGATCACATTGCGCGTGCCATGTCGCGAGCGCAGGTGGCACTTACTACCGATCAGCAGAAACAGATCTTCAGTGTTTATGTGGACGCGCAAACTGCCGCGCAATCGTCTTCCAGTAGCAGCACAGATGAGTTCACGCGCCGCCAGCAGATGGAGGCGCTGCAAACCAGTGTGCGCAAGGAAGTGCGTACGTTGCTGACAGAGGCGCAGCAGAAAGTGTTCGATGCAATGGCAACGCAGCATAGTCGCCGTGGCGATGGCGGTCCCATGCAGGGACCACCGCCATCGGATATGCCGAACTAATAGCTGTTTCTACCGCGTGACTTTGTCGAGCCGCCCATCATGCTTCCCATGATGGAGCCGAGTACGCCGCGCACAATCTGTCTTCCTGCCTGGCTGGCCATGGCACGCGCTGCGGATTTTGCAGCGGTCTCAATGATTGAATCTGCGCCTCGTCCACCGCGAGGGCCAGTTGGTCCGCGCTGCGTGAGGACTTCTGTGACGCTGCTGAGCCATCCACCGCTTTCCTGTTGCGGCACGTCCTGAGGAACGGGGATGCCCTGCGGCATGGGTGAAGGTGTTCCCGCAGGCGCAGCGTTGTTTGCTGCGGAGGATGTATTCGCGCGCTGGTTCAATCGTTCGTAGGCACTCTCGCGATCGACCACCTTGTCATAGACACCGGCCACCACGGAAGTCTGCATCAGCGCTTTGCGTTCGGTAGGCGTAACAGGCCCAATGCGTGCGTGCGGAGGTATCACCCATGCGCGTTCCACGATGGTGGGTGTTCCCTGTTCGTCAAGAAAACTAACTAATGCTTCGCCCACGCCAAGCTGGCTGATGGCTTCTTCCGTATTCAGTGCAGGATTCACGCGGAAGGTCTGCGCCGCTACCTTCACTGCCTTCTGCTCCTGTGGCGTGAACGCACGCAACGCATGCTGTACGCGATTGCCAAGCTGCGAGAGTACTACCGGTGGAATGTCCGCGGGGTTTTGCGTGACGAAGTAAATGCCTACGCCTTTGCTGCGAATCAGTCGCACCACTTGCTCAATCTTTTGCGAAAGCTGCGCAGGCAAATCGTTAAACAGCAGGTGCGCTTCATCGAAGAAGAAGACGAGCTTCGGCTTGTCCATGTCGCCCACTTCGGGCAGGTGTTCATACAACTCGCTCAGCAGCCACAGCAGAAATGTGGCGTAGAGCTGCGGCGACTGCATCAGCTTGTCTGCAGCAAGAATGTTCACCACACCTTTACCATCGACGGTCTGCAACAAGTCATCGATGTTGAGCGCAGGTTCTCCGAGGAACTTGTCGCCTCCCTGCTGCTCCAACGAGACAAGACCGCGTTGAATGGCGCCGATGGAAGCTGCGGAAATGTTGCCGTATTCCGTCTGGTAGCTCTTTGCGTTCTCACCGACAGCGTTCAGCATAGCCTTCAGATCTTTCAGGTCCAGCAAGAGCAGGCCTTGGTCGTCGGCAATTTTGAAGACCAGCGTGAGGACAGCGGTCTGCGTGTCGTTCAGGTTGAGGATGCGTGCAAAGAGCAGCGGTCCGATCTCACTGACGGTGGTTCGCAGCGGGTGGCCTTCTTCACCAAAGACATCCCAGAAAGTCACCGGGCACCCGGCGAATGTCCATGTCCCCAATCCCAGCTTCTGGACGCGCGCGTCGAACTTTGGCGAAGACGCTCCAGGCTCCGCGATACCGCTAAGGTCACCCTTCACGTCAGCGGCGAAAACAGGCACACCGATGCTGCTGAAGGCCTGCGCCATAACTTCCAGCGTCACGGTCTTCCCGGTTCCCGTGGCTCCAGCCACCAGGCCGTGGCGATTGGCCATTCCGGGTAGCAGCGTCAATTCTTTGGCATCGTTTTTGGCAATCAGCAGAGGTTCGGGCAAGATAGCGCCTCCTTCGGCAACGCGTTGATTGTAAAAGGAGCGGAACCGGACGCGGCCTTCCGGTAGACTAGACGCTGCCATGGAAGAGACTGTAGTCGCCCAAGAAGAAAAGCAAGAGACCCTGCCTGAATCGCTTGCCGGACTGGCCTACGTGCTGGTTATCGGTCTCTTCATCATGACGTTTCTCTTCCAGAACTTCGCGATTCCCTCGGGATCCATGGAAAAGACGCTGCTGATTGGCGATCATGTCCTAGTGGACCGCGTGACGCTGGCACCCGGCACCAAGTGGATGCCGCTGGAGTGGCACCGACAGGTGCAGCGTGGCGACATTATTGTTTTCGTCAAACCCCACGCGGAGACTCCTGACCTCATCCTCGTGAAGCGCGCCATCGGTTTGCCCGGCGACCGCATTCATCTGGAGCACGGCATTGTGTACCGCAATGGTCAGCGCCTGGATGAGCCGCAGATTTCTGTCCCTGATAACTCCGGCATCCCCAGCCACAACTACGACACGGCGCGCGACGACTTCCCCCGCGATATCAACGGTATCGCCTCTGCCGCTGCGATGAATAACGCCGAGCACTGGGCGGTGGATATCCGGAACCATGTGCAGAACGGTGAACTCGTTGTGCCCGAAGGCACGGTCTTCGCGATGGGCGACAACCGCCTGGAGAGTCTCGACAGCCGCTACTGGGGCTTTGTGCCGCAGGAAAACCTGATTGGCCGTCCCATGTTCGTCTACTGGTCGTTCATTACGCCGGACGACATGCAGATAAAGGCCCAGTACCCCAGCACTGCTGGATGGTTCTTGCACGTGATTACGCATTTCTTCAGCGACACTCGCTGGAGCCGTACCTTCCACCGGATTCAGTAGGCGATGGAGAACGAAGAAACTCTGCACGACGACCATCACCCACTGTGGACACCCACCATCCGCCGCCGCCTCACTTTCGTTCTGATTGGGGCTCTGGTGGTGGTGCTGTTGGTCGTTCTGCCGCCGTACATCAGCATTAGCCGGTATCAGCGGCGCGTGGCCTCGGCCATGTCTGAGGCGCTGGGACGGCCCGTTCGCATCGACAACATTCAGCTTCATCTGTTGCCGTTACCGGGACTGACACTTTCAAACTTTGTGGTCAGCGAGACACCGGAGTTTGGCTCCGAGCCGATCCTTCGCGCGAACACCGTGGAAGCGCGGCTGCGTCTAGCATCGCTGTGGCGCCGACGCATTGAAGTGTCGCGCATCTCGCTGGATTCGCCTTCGATCAATCTGGTGCGTAATCCGGAGACCGGCCGATGGAACCTGCAGCGCATCGTCACGCAGGCTTCGCAGATCACGTCTGCTCCGACTACGCAGGCAAAGGCCAGCGAAGCTCCACGCTTTCCTTATATTGAAGCGACCGATGCCCGCTTGAACATTAAAAACGGCGATGTAAAGCTGCCATTTTCGCTAAAGGAAACAGAGTTTGCGCTGTGGCTGCCGGAGCCGGATCAATGGCAACTTCGTCTTTCGGGACGTCCTTCGCGCACCGACACCGACGCATCGGACGTAGGTCTGGTAAAGGTGGAAGCCACCCTGGGCCGCGGTGCGGACCTCTCCTCGGCCAACATTGATCTCAGCGCCGCATGGAAGCCCACTCCCATGGGCGAGGCCACGAAACTGTTTGCCGGCGGCGATCAGGGATGGCGGGGCGAAGCCTCTGCTTCGGCCACGTTGAAGGGCACGCTGAACACGGCACGCCTGAATGCGGATTTGCATCTGCTCTCGCTGCATCGCGCGGACTTCGCACCGGAACAGACCGCACAGATCAACGCACACTGCGAAGCCGCCACCACGGGCCTGCTGCGCAGCCTGCACGACCTCCGTTGCGCTGTGCCCACCAAGGAAGACACGTCGTTCCTTGCAGCGATTGATTTCCTTCGCAGCGAGCCCGCACCGCTCAGCGCGCATGACAAGCCGGATGCCGCAGCCAAACCCGGCGTCTTCCTGTTGCGCGGCGAGATTCCGGACACCTTCTCGTTCAGCACAGCCTCCATGCAAGCGTCGCTGAAGGATGCTTCTCCCAACTACGCTTTGGCCTGGATACGCCTATTCTCACGTCGCATTCCGAGCAATCTCAGCATTGCCGGATCACTCGATCTGACGGCGTGGAAGGAAGATACCGGTCCGGAAAGCAGCCGTTGGGGAACAACCGTGGTCTGCGCCTGCACCGTGCCCGCTCAAAAAGAAGACGCTGCCACCACTAACCACACATGGAATGTGGTACTTACAAACGTGGGAACGGGAAATAACAGCACACTGCCGGATACGGTGCTGACACTAACCGCGTATCAAACAGAACATGCCGCACAGGCCACACCGGAAGCCGCTGTGCCGCATGTGGCTGAAGGACATAGCGTTACCGGCACGCTGGACCGCAATCGCTACAAGCTGACATTTGCATCGGCAGATGTGGCGCATCTGGCAGCCCGTTACTTCCCGCCACTAGGCGATGCCATGCCTACGGACACTCCCGAGGGTAGCCAGCTTTTGACGGAGCGTAACTGGACGGGAACGCCTGTCTGGACAGCGACCGCCCCTGTGCCTGCAGCCAAATCGAAGCCTCGGCATCGCCGTTAGACCGCTTCGACAGCGGTTTCGAGCCGATTCTCCACCCCATCAGCGCCCATTTGCGATATCCTAAGAAACGGTCAGCGTGACCTGAGAGCGGGGTGTTTTTACTACATGGCAGAAGTACGTCTCCAAGAGGGCGAACCCCTTGAGAATGCACTGCGCCGCTTCAAGCGGAAGGTTCAGCAGGAAGACATCATCAAGGAAGTCAAGCGCCACTCCTTCTACCTGAAGCCCGGCGAAAAGAAGCGCGTCAAGGAAGCATTGGCACGCAAGCGGAATCGCAAGAAGGTTCGTAAGGAACAGGACTAGTGCTTCGCACCGTTCTGGACAGGCTTCGCCTGTGATCGGTGCCGACACTAGCCACATTGAATAAGCCCGGCCTCGCGCTGGGCTTTTCATTTGCTGTTGCATTCACGCGCAACACGCGTTGACCACCGTACGGAGCGAAGGCCCCTACTTCAACGGTAGAGGCGCACCCGCTGCGGGTTCTGCCGTCTTCCAGTCTTCGCCCAGAAAACGTGCCAGCGTAGCCGCCACCTGCGACTGCGTCACCAACGCCACATTCTTCTGCACGCCGTTGCCGTTCATCCCCGGCGCGCTTACCGCGATGAAGATGTCTTTCGATTCCGGCGTCTTCTCGCCATGCGTCTGCCAGGCTTTGCCCACGGTTCCGCGGCCGTGATCGGTGGTGAAGATCAGAGCAGTGGAATCCCGATACTCCGGCATCGACTGCAGCAGGTCCCAAAGCTGCTTCAGGTACTGGTCGGCGCGGTTCGCAGAGAGCAGATACTCGCCATAGTTTCCTGCATGTGCCCACTCATCGGTTTCCCCCAGCGAGATGTACAGCACATGCGGCTTCTTCGCCTTCACATATTCCGCTGCTGTGTAGAACGTGGGTGCATCGAACGTCTCGTCATCCCATTCGCGCGGCGAATCGCGTTTCACCGCATTCAGCACTGCCAACGCCGGCGGCATGGGCGAAATCACCAACGGATCGTACGCGGCATTGTCCACGCAGCCACACTTCTCCGCGTTCACCGCATTCGCAATCGTGTGCCACGCGCCAAAGGCGGCAACACTACCCTTGAACTTTGGCGTGTGATTCAGCCATGCGAGCACGGTCAGGTTCGGGTTCGGCTTGTCGTCGTTGGAATCAATGCGCGGGTCTGGATGCCCCGTCAGCGTCTCCGAATATCCGGGATAGGAGAAGTTCTTGCCATTCGTCACAGACGCCGTGGAGCCCGCATCCTGATCGCCAAAGATGAAGCCGGTGGAACCAAAGTGCTCCCAGAAGAACGGCATCAACTTGCGGCGACGCTCCTCAGCCGTGGCTGCCAGGAACTGCTGCTTCAGCGGCGCCACATCGCGTTTGTTGTAGTAGTTTTCCGGCGTCAGCAGCGTCTCATCCGCACCGCGGAAGATCTCCTGCCAGCGCATGCCATCCGTCATGACCAGTACCACGTTGCGTACGGGCGTCTGTTGCTGCGCGGGCAAACGCAGTCCACAAAGAAGAGAAAGAACAAGCAGGTTTCGAAGCGACAGAAACGACACGGTTTTCATCGGTGCCGATGATACCCGCAACACCAAAAGCATGGCAGCCAGTGAGGTGACGATTCCTGTAATCGCACCGCCGGCTTGATATAAGACTTAAATTGTCCGATATTAGAAAGCACAAGCTTTCACTGCATCCGGCGCTCTGAGGGGAGTCCGTTGGAGTGAGTTCGATGGGCCCACACGGCAGCCTCGAATTCCCACGGAGTTCTTTTCTGCTTTCACGGGCTACATCCCTGAAAGGTACTCATGCGCCACTTTTTGCCAGTTTCGTTTGCCCTCGCGCTCTCCTCCGTCGCCGTAATGCGCACGGTTGCCGAAGCCCCTCGCCCCGCCACAAAACCCACAGCGAACGTCGCCGTAGAGCCCGCGCCTGCAGGCTGCGATGGCCATCGCGGCACGCCTCGCCGTCTCTCCGGTGTCGTCACCGATCCCACAGGCGCCAGCGTCCCACACGCACAGATCACCCTCACCTGCGGCACGCTGCGCACACAGATCACCGCAGACGCAGCAGGAGCCTACGCCGTCAGCGTCCCCTACGGCGAATACCAGATCGACGTGGAAGCGCCCAACTTCGGCGCGGCGTCGCAGAAGGTCAACATTGCTGACTCCATCTCTGGGACCGTTCTGAATCCTGTACTGCAGATCGGCAACGTCCGCAGCGCCGTCACCGTCACCGCAACGGAGGGCAATGAGTTTGCAACGCCCGTCAGCAGTGGCGGCACCAAGACCGACCTACCGCTCGCAGAAGTGCCGCAGGCCATTAGCGTGGTCAATCGCAGCCTGATGGATTCGCAGGAAGTGGTGAAGTTGGACGACGCACTCAAGAACGTTCCCGGCGTCATCGCAGGCGGCTATTACGACGGTTGGGATTACTACCGCATCCGCGGCTTCGACGCCTCGTTCAACACCTACATTGACGGCCTGCGCGGCGGCAACGGAATGATGGAAGAAACCTGGGGCCTCGAGTCCGTCGAAGTGCTCAAAGGACCATCCTCCGCACTCTACGGCCAGAGCGTTCTCGGCGGCCTTGTAAACATCGTCACGCGCAAGCCCGTGCCGGACTTCTTCGTCCACGCGCAGGTCACGGCAGGCTCGTTCAACTTCGTTGATCCCGCAGTCGACATCGGCGGCTCGCTGAACTCATCGCGTACGGTATACGGACGCCTCGCTGCGCTGTATCACTCCGCGAACACCTTCGTGGATTACACCTACCGCCATCGCTACTACTTCGCACCATCGCTCACATGGAAGCCGCGCACCTCCACATGGCTTACACTCACCGGCCGCTTCCAGCGCGACAACGGTCGACAGGGCATGCCGCTGCCCGCTATCGGCACCGTGCTGCCCAATCCCGGCAACGGCATCTTGCCCATCTCCACATACATCGGCGAATTGGAAGCCAACGCGAACAAGATGTCGCAGGCCAATCAGCAATTCGGCGTGCAGTTCCATCACAGCTTCAGCGACAACCTGATCTTCCGCGAGAACGCGCGCTTCGCCTGGTATCAGCAGAACTGGAGCCGCATCTACTATCCCGCGTTCCTCGGTGCAGACAACCGCACGCTCTATCGCTACCCGTACAGCTACGACGGCCCCTGGCAAACGCATGAAACCGATACGAACATCGAAGGCCGTGCCAAATTCCTCGGCATGGAACACAGCGCGTTGCTCGGCCTCGACTTCTTTCGCAACCCCACCATCGGCAAGGGTTGGTCCATCGACTTTAACGACCCATCACAGTACGAACCGCTGGATCTGTACAAGCCTGTATACGGACAGAACCCGGTGCAATCGCTCATCGTGGCTTCGGACACGAAGACCGTCACGCAGTACACCGGCCTCTATCTGCAGGACCACATCCGCCTGCCCAAGCACGTAACCATCACCGGCGGCGGACGCTTCGATTGGGCCAAGAATGAAAGCCGCGGATCGGCAAATCAGAATGGCCACGGCGTCACGCCGCGGCTCGGTGTCACATGGCAAGCCTTCGGCCAGACCACCGTGTACACCAGCTTCAGCAAGTCGTACCTGCCGCAGTCCGGTCTGGTCTACGTCAACAGCACCACCAGCACCTATCTGCCACCAGAACGCGGACAGCAGTGGGAAGGTGGCGTGAAGTCATCCTTCCTCAGCGGCAAACTGCTCGCCTCTGCCGCGTTGTTCCAACTCGATCGCAAAAACGTTGCCACGGCCAATCAGGCAGTGCCTAACTTCTACCTGGTCACCGGCGCGCAACGCAGTCGCGGCGTCGAGCTTGAGGCAACACTCCATCCGCTCGCCGGTTGGAACATCGTCTCGTCCTACGCATTCATCAACGCCATCGTCACCAACGACACAACGCTGCCCGCGGGCACGCCCACGCTGAACGCACCAAAGCATCTCTTCAATGTTTGGAGCACCTATGAGATTCCGCGTGGTCGGGTGCGCGGTCTCACCTTCGGCTTTGGCGGACGCCATTACACTGATCAATCTGGCGATCTTGCGAACAGCTTCCGCCTGCCCGCCTACGGCATTGTGGACGCCTCAGCAAGCTATGGTCGCGGCCACGCCATGTGGCAAGTGAACGCAAACAACATCACCAACAAGCGCTGGTATGCCGGTAGCTACAACGACCTGTACGTGAAACCGGGCGATCCACGCATTGTTCGCGGCACCATGTCCTGGAACTTCTAGACTCCTCCCGAAGCTCTGGATTGCCGCGAAAGGCCCTCGCAATACGTCGCGAGGGCCTTTCTTTTGCTTCGTTCGAGGACTGCGCTTATTGCGCGTCGGGATTGTCTTTGTTCACGCGGAACTCAATACGCAGTTCCAGGTTTGGTCCGTGGAACTCTTTCGGCAGTGGCTGCGCCGCACCGAGAGCTGTGATGGAACCCCATGCCGCGCGGTCAATCGCAACGTCATGCGTGGAGTAGTCCAGATGCATCGCGCTGATCTTGCCATCGGGCATGATCGTGAATCGAACGCCGGTAATGCCCTGCTTGTTAAGCGGCGGACGGCACTCTTCCGGAATCAACGGCAGCCAGTTGCGGCGAACATCCGAGAGCAGGCGCTGAAGATATTTGCCGAAGTCAACACCTTGCGTGTCGCTGAGAATCTGTACGCCCTGCTTGGCACCACCCTGCGTGCCCCGACCGACTGAGCCATAGTCGCCACTGTCACCAGCATTGCGCGAGCCACGCGCGGCCTGGGCGATTTGCGATGCAGCGCTCTGCGATCCCTGGCCGAAGTTAGGCCGATTGTTGTTAGAGGGGTTTGGGGCAGGTGAATCCACCATGGGCTGCGGGTGAGGCACTGGCGGAGTGGGCGTAGGAGGCGTGTTCTTAGCTACTTGCGGCGGAGGTGGAGCCTGTTGCTGCTGCGGAGCGGGTGCTGCCTGCTGCGGTGCAGGCTGAGGAGCCTGCTTGGGCGCGGGAGGCGCGGGCGTTCCGGCGCGGGGCGTTGGTTGCACCTGCGGATTCGGCTTCGGGCTCTGCGATTCGGTGCTGTGCGCACTGATATTTGGCGCGGGCTTCATCCGCTTGAGCTGGTCCTTCAGGTCTGGCGGCGTGTCCAGATAGGTCATGGTGGACCGCTTATCGTTATCTGGCGCCATGACGATAACGGGCGCATGCCATAGATAACGCGGACCATAGACCAGAACCCAGCCAAGAACGAGCCAGACAATGACGGAGATGTAGACGGCTTCGCGGAAGCGCGCTTTGGCACGCTCGTCGTTCACCTCATCCAGCAGCATGATCAGTTCATGCTGTTCCAGATCGCCGTAACGGCCCATGCCAAGGCGGTTTCCGCGGCGTGGACTCTCCTCGGGCTGGGGTGTCTCCTGGGTGGGTTCGTCAGAGGGTGTCTGGTATGGCGGCACGCTGAGTTGATCTCTATCTGTAGGACTGTCGAAACGCCCATTTGTGCGCAGAAAAGCGCCGGAGGGCTACACGACAGCAGGATTATTCTCTCATCCCGATTGAAACCGTGCTCTGGCTGGCATAGCTCGGCGTGTGGGACGGGTAGAATGACCGAGGATGTTTCACCTGCACGCACTCGCAACCCTGCTGCAAACCGCCCAGACCGCGGTCCCGCCAGCCGCACCCCACCACGTGGGTTGGCTCAAGCATTTCACCCAGACCACCCAGGCGTTCTTTGAGCGCTTTGGCCTGTGGGGACTCGCTGCAATTGCGCTGCTGGATTCCGCCATGCTGCCCATGCCGTGGCAGTATCTGCTGATCTCCGATGTGAACAACCACGCCTCCACGTGGCTCGTTTATCCGTTGGTTGCCGCGCTGGCATCCAGCGTGGGTAGCCTGGTGCCGTTTTACGTAGGACGCGTCGGCGGTGAGATCTTCCTGTTGGGCAAGATCAATCGCGAGCGCTACGAACGGTTGCGCGATCGTTTCGAGCGGCAGGAGTTCCTGGCGATTTTCATTCCCGCTATCGGCCCGCCGCCAACGCCATTCAAGTTGTTTGAGTTCTGCGCAGGCGTATTTGAGATGAAGCCCGCTGTCTTCCTGCTGGCGGCATTTCTGGGCAAGCTGATTCAGTACGGCGCCTATGCGTTCCTGACCCATAAGTACGGCCCACAGGTAATGGACGTTGTCATGCACGGCGTACACACACATGCACAGTTGACGCGCATGGTCGTGGGCGTCCTTCTGGTACTGGTGGTGGTGTGGGTTCTGCGTAAGGTCTTCGACCGCCGCAAAGGAACACAGCTTCCGATTGAAGACGGCGTTGAAGATGGCAAGACCGTCATCGTGGAAGAGTAGTTCAGCAAAACAAATCTGATCCAACTACAGCGGCATGGGTGCACGCGATTCGCGAACGCCCATGCCGCTGTAATTCTGTTGATGCCTGTTCATCACTAACGAATCTCATTGACATGGCATGGGAGCCATGGAAGCATCCACCTGCTTCGCACATGATCAAAAT
The DNA here is from genome assembly GCF_900102185.1 of Terriglobus roseus. Classification (NCBI taxonomy): domain Bacteria; kingdom Pseudomonadati; phylum Acidobacteriota; class Terriglobia; order Terriglobales; family Acidobacteriaceae; genus Terriglobus; species Terriglobus roseus. The sequence goes on from NZ_LT629690.1 coordinate 3,974,221, forward strand.
AAACGCGCTGAAAAGAGCCCTTAGTGGCTCGGCGTGTTTCGCGAAAGAGATGATCCATGGCTCTCGATATATCGCTTGGTGGAACTTCCATCCCCACAGATCCCGATAAGCTCCAAGACCTCAAGTCAGACACAAGTCTCACCTTTCAGTTGGTGAAGACACTGGAGCCGTATCTTCAAGGCACACTGTCGACGGTTCCGAATATGCAGAAGACCTCAGTTGCGTACTCAGGTCCTCAGCATCAATTGACATTGCCAGACAGCGTGATGATCTTCGGATTGCAAACCAGTGCATCCGGCTCAGTGGATACGCAAACCACTGGCTCACTCGACATTCTGAATAGCGGCGATCTGGGTTCGTACACCGACGGTCTGGACTCCCCGGAGACTAAGTCGATCCCGTTGCCGCAAGGCTTCTCGTACGTTCGTCTTTCTTTGAAGTTCAGCCTCTCCGCCAATGTTTCTGCAAAGTATTCCGGCGGCGCCTATGGCGTGAAGGCTTCAGCAGACACCAAGGACACGTACTCCATCACCTATTGCAAAGCCTTCCCGCCTACGACAAAAGTCATCGACGCGATTGGGAAGACATTCGAGAGTTTTGTGTTGCCATTCACTTCGCACACGCTGAACGCGATGCAAAATGGCGATTACCTATTCCATGATTTTGACGGCAACCTGAACTTTGCCATTGGCGCGTACACAGGTGTGGATCAGGTTCTCTATGCTGGCCAAGGCACGGCGGACGTGTTCAAAGCTTTCGGCAGCCCGTTAGCCACGGTGTCTGCCTCTGTGAAACCGGAGATTTCTGCGTCGGCATCTCTGGATTTCAAAATGGCATACGAAGCCCGCTTTGAAGCCGTCCTCTCAAAGATCGGCAATGCAGGACGCCTGCATCTCTTCAAGTCAGACAAGCGATCCAGCACAACAACACTCGCAGCAGGATTGACGATCAGTCTGAACGCGGGCGTCGATCTGAAGGAAAAAGTTTCGGATCATCTGGCCGCGTTGAAGACGTCCGTTGTGAATCGCGTAAGTGATCCAACCGGAAAACAGACGCTTCAAAGCGTATTGGACGCTGAGACATCGAAGATCGAATTGCAGAAGTATGCAGACGAAGTCACCGACAAGCTGACAAGCTGGCTGAACAAAGCGAATGGGCTCAAGGCCAATCTTCAAATCGCAATTGAGAACACACAATCCAAAACCCTGCTTGCTGGTTACACGTTCTCCAACGTGAACTCCGATGGATACAAGGATGCGTGGAGTGCAGCCATTGCAGGAGACTTCGTCAAAGCGCTGAACACTGGTGTTGTCGCCTTGGATTGCGGCAGCGGCCTGGAGCAGGAATACCAGAAAAAGACCAGCGTCAATTGCAACATCTTCAACCTATGGAGTATGAACTCGTGGAGCCAGTTCGGTCAGAGCATGTCGCTTGTCTACGCGGGCAACAATGTCTTTCATTTTGTGGCGCAGGTCGGACGCACAACGCAGACGAATTATGTGGGCTCCATGCACAGCATGGATTTCTACTTCTCCGCAAAGGCCGACGCTAATACCGATGGTCGACTCTCGGATACGGAGATCACGCTGAATCTGGCGATGAACGCGAAGAATGACAAGAAAGCGATCGAAAAGATTGCGCTGATGCTAAGCGCAATCGATCAAAGCCAAGCCATTTCAAACACCGTACGAGATATGCGCGCCTTCGCCACGAACACAAACAATCCAACGGTTCAATTGCTGGTGAAGATCCCCGTCACCGGGTTCCAGCGCATCGTTGCCGACCCGAAGAGTGGTGTTCATGACAAGACGAACTGGGATTCCTTCGCGACTGCCGCGGATGATCTTGATGCGTGGACTTTGCACAGTGGGTTGTCCATTCCAGGTCAGTGGAGAATGTACTTCAAGACATACAAAGCTTGGCAGGATCTGAACGTTGGCGAACAAGGGTCCAATAGTCCAGACCGGAATAGCTTCAACTCTCTGAACTCATGGCGCAGCGACTGGCCCGGTTTGGACACGGCAACAAAGAGCCAGGTGATTTTTTCCATGTGGGCGGGACAGCGTTACATGGACTTCTGTGCGGACCTACAGCAACTGGCCACAGTGACCGGCCCAGATGCCGTGAAACCTGCATGGGAAGATTTCTTAAAACTGATTACAAAGGCTATCGAACAAGACACACAGATCGATTTTCTAAGGCCTGCTGCACTCGCCACCATACGTCAATGCAAGGGCTCGACATTTGCACTGACTGCACCGAGCCCAGCGACCCCACCGGCAGACCACTTTGCCGTGGGGATCACGCTTTAGCCAGCGTTAGTGATGTTTGCTGACGTTTCTTCGCATTTCCTATGCGCGATGGAAGAAGCTCTCCACGTCATTGATGTCCTGCGTGAGCTTATAGGGTGGCAAACTGTCGAGGAAGATCTTGCCGTAACTCTGCCTTTGAATGCGGCTGTCGAGCAGCATCAGAACGCCGCGGTCGCTGGCGCTGCGGATCAATCGTCCAAAGCCCTGCTTCAATGTGATGACTGCTTGCGGAATCTGCAAATCGTGAAATGGTTTGCCGCCTGCAGATTCAATCGCCTCCATGCGTGCCTGCATCACAGGATCACTTGGCACCGCGAACGGCAGGCGATCGATGATCACGCAGCTTAGCTGATCGCCCTGCACATCCACGCCCTGCCAGAAACTGGATGTGCCAAAGAGAACGGCATTCGGCGTCGAACGGAATTCGTCCAGCAAAGCTTTGCGCGGCGCTTGCCCTTGTAGCAGCAAAGGGTAAGGCAACTCCACAAGCATGCGCTCATAGAGCGTCTTCATCTGCGCGTAGCTGGTGAACAGACAGAAGGCACGTCCACGACTGAATTCCAATACGCGGCGCATCTTCTCTGCAGCCTGATTCAGGAAATCCGGGTCACGCGGATCGGGCATGTAAGGCGGCAGATAGAGCAATGCCTGCTTGTTGTATTGGAAATGCGATGGAACGGTAAGTTCGCGCGCACCCACTAAGCCCACACGCTTTGCGATGTGTTCAAAGCCACCTTGAACCGTCAGCGTTGCGCTGGTAAGCACGACAGAGCTGAAATCCTTGAACAGCGTGGTGTTGAGAATTTCAGACACATCAATGGGCGTTGCCTGCAGATAGGTGTGATACGCCATGGGCTGGCCTGTCTGCGTGCGTGAGAAGTTCTTCACGCCGCCAGCAGCGCGACGTTCAATCCAGAACACCGTGTTCGGGTCTTCTGTTTCCATCAAAAAGGTCGATGACGTGCGCAAGTCCGTAACACGGCGCTTCAGACCGTTAACCTCTTCCACGTCCTTCACGCGTTCCAGTTCGTCGCGCAGCTTATCCAAGGAAGTTAGGTAACTTAAATAAGCATCGCCACGTTCTTCCAGGAACCCGCTGCGATCACGGAATGGCTGCCGGCCAAGCTCAAAGCCGTTCATAGGCAACGATCCAAAGAAGGCACGCGAGCGTTCGCGCAATCCGTTCGTTGCGCTTTCAATGCTTGAGGATGAGACCTTCTTCGCGCGCAGCATCATCTCCACATCGCGCGCCAACTCTTCGCAACGTTGCTGCGAGATGGCCACGCCGAAGTAGTCGCTGGCTACCGCCTCCATCTCATGCGCTTCGTCAAAGATCACCGCGGCAGCATCCGGAAGAATTCCCGCGTCTGGTGCGCCTGCCGCCTGCTGGCGGATATTCAGATCCGCGAAGAACAGGTGGTGATTGACGATGATGATGTCGCTTTCAAGAGCCTTGCGCCGCATCGCCGTGATGTAACACGGCTCGAAGTTCGGGCAGCTCTGACCAAGGCACGCTTCGCTGCGCGCATCCAGCTTGGAGAACAGTGGAGATGGCTCCGGCAAGCCGACAATTTCGGCACGATCACCAGTCTCCGTTTGGCTCTCCCACTCGACGATCTTGCCGAAGTGATCGAGTTCTGTGAACTCGGTAAGCAATGATGACGTCTGCTGCAGTGCGTAGAGTTTCTGCTTACATACGTAGTTGCCGCGGCCCTTCATGTAACAGACCTTCAGCGGCCCTAGCAGTGACTCAAGAAACGGAATGTCCTTGAAGAACAACTGTTCTTGCAGATTCTTCGTGCCGGTAGAGATGATGACGCGCTGCCCGCGTTCGCGCGCGAGTCTTAACGCGGGCAGCAGGTATGCCAGCGTTTTGCCTGTTCCGGTGCCTGCTTCCACAACAAGGTGCCGATGATCCTGCAACGCCGCCTCGACGGCCTTGGCCATCTCATATTGTCCCTTGCGATGCTCATAGCTCAGCGATGATTGAGCCAGCACGCCGCCCGGCGCGAAGAACTCGTGCAGCGTGGGCAGTTTGTCGGTCATGGCAAATGCAGGCATAAAGGCGCAGGAAAGGCGAACATCTTTAAGTGTATCTGCACCGCGTTCCGTCATAGATACTTTGGGGATGCGCCCCTTGGAAGGTAATCGCTGGAGTTGGCCACGCATGATCGCATTGCTGTTGGCGCAATTGTGGCTTGCGCATGCAGCAGTTTTCTTTGCGCACGAATACGCGCACTCGTTCATGGCGTGGGCGCTGGGTTGGAAGTCGAATCCCTTTGCCCTGCATGTGCCACCAATCTCCGCCACAGTGATGGCGATCCAGCTTGGTATCGATCAGAACGTGGACGAAGCCGCAATCCTTGCCTCAGGACACGGTGTGCAGGCAGCACTGGTAAGTGGTGCTGGCGTACTAGGAAACGCTTTGATCACATTGCCATTAGGGCTTATCGGGTTTGCTTTCGCCCGCAAGCGGAACGCTGCAGGATGGGCCATGGCAGCGTATTGGGTGGTCGTCGCGAGCGTTGGGAATCTGCTTGACTATATCCCGGTTCGCACTTTTACCGATGGCACGGATTTGTTGATGGACACGTTCGCGGTGGAGAGTGGGCTTAACTGGTCGCCCTGGACACTGCTGTTGGTCGCGGGAATTCCCACCCTGCTTGTTACCGCATGGTTCTTTTTGAGGATGGAGCCAAAGGCGCTCCGCTGGCTGTTTCCGTATTCGCGTGGACAGCGAGCCGTATGTGCGTTGCTGACTGCCTTTGTGATCTTTTGCTTCTATGGTGCGGCTGGGTTGAGTGAAGGTGGCCCGGTGTCGCACCGGTTCTCCTTGTTCTCGATCTCCGTGGCATTTCCATTGATGGCAATTGTGAGCCTGCTCCTGGTGGAACGCCACCACAGCACTGCTACCCTAAAAGATGGAAGCAGGTACGCATAATGGCACCGGAAAAGAAGCGGCTCGGAAAAAAGCACAGGACAGCGCAGACGCGTCCGCATAAGGGGGCCACCCCCAAGGGGGCTAAGGCCGGTGCGTCGACGGTGGGTGGTGCCTCGCCCAAGGGGCGTAAGGGCATTGCTGCCAAGAAGTCTGCCGCGTTCAGCCAGAGCAAGGTGCGTACGCAGTCGCCTACCCGGCAGAAGGGTCGCGCCATTACCGGGGCACAGATGGCTCCCGGGGCGCTGCCCAAGGCAGAGCGTGAGCGGCTGGGGATTCCTGAGCCCACGCGGGCGCCCAAGGGTTCGCGTGGCATGGGTTCCAGCGCTGAGGTGCAGGAGAAGCGGTTGGTGCATCGCGCTGCCCTGAGCGATCCGGAGACGGAGAACGCCTTTGCCAGCACGCTGCCCATGATCGAGGAGGCGCAGCGTCCGTCGGACGCCATTGCCGCGCCGCTGTTCGCCATCTGCGGACGCCCCAATGTGGGTAAGAGCACCCTGTTCAACCGCCTGACCGGAACGCGCCGCTCCATTGTGGGCGACGAACCGGGCATCACGCGTGACCGCATCTACGGCGAGGTGGATTGGGAAGGACGCGTGCTGCGCATTGTGGATACGGGCGGTGTCATTCCCGACGATGAGGCGCTGATCCCACGGGAGATCTTCCGGCAGGCACAGATAGCGCTGGAAGAGGCTGAGGCCATTGTGCAGGTGGTGGACGGACGCAGCGAGTTGACGCTGCCGGACATTGACCTGGCGCGCCTGCTGATCCGCAGCGGCAAGCCTGTGTTCCTGGCGGTGAACAAGATGGACACCGCACAAATTGCGCCGCAGGCTGAGAGCTTCCGCACGTTGGGTTACAAGGATGTGTTCCCGGTGAGCGGCGAACATGGCCTTGGCATGGGCGACCTGATGGACGCAGTTGCCGCCGCGCTGCCGCAGACCGAGCCGGAAGAGGCAGAGGAGCTGGAAGAGGTCTGGGAGGATGAGGCCACAGACGAAGAGGCTCCGCGTGAGCGCAAGCTGCGCTCCCATGGCGAGCATGTCTCCAAGGAGACGAGCATTGCCATCATTGGCCGTCCGAACGTGGGCAAGTCCACACTCCTGAATGCGCTTACCGGATCAGGACGCGCTATTGTGTCGCCGATTGCGGGAACTACGCGCGATGCTGTGGACGAGACGGTGGAACGTAATGGACACAGCTTCCGGTTTGTGGACACTGCTGGTATTCGCCGTAAGGGCAAGACCACGCTAATGGCAGAGAAGCTGTCGGTCATCATGGCGCGCAAGCACCTGGAAGCCGCGGACGTGGCGCTGCTGGTGATTGATGCCACGGAAGGTGTCACCGGACTGGATGCCAACATTGGTGGCTATGCGCATGAGAGCGGCCGCAGCGTGGTGATCGTGGTGAACAAGTGGGACGCTGTGACCACCAACCGCGAAGATGGACAGGCTCCTGCGGATCAGAAGGTCTACACCGAACAGGTTCGCCATGCTTTGAAGTATCTGGATTACGCTCCGCTGATCTTCATCAGTGCGCGTGATGGCATCAACGTGGACGAGGTGTTCAAGAAGGTGCAGCTTGTGGCGCGAGAACGTCGTAAGCGTATTTCGACCGGCCAGATGAACAAGTTCCTGGATCACGTGGAGTTCGAGAAGGCAGGCGTTCCGTACAACAAGCGTCTTCGCATCTACTACATGACGCAGGCTGCAGTTGCGCCGCCGACGTTCATCCTGTTCACAGATCGCGATGTGAAGCTGCACTTCAGTTATGAACGCTTCCTGGAGAACCAGATTCGCGCGCAGTGGCGCTTTATCGGGTCGCCGATCTGGTTCAAGGTGCGAGCGAGGAATAAGAAGAGCGAGAAGTAAGTGCTGCGCACCGTTCTCGACGCCTTCGGCGTGAAAAGCCAGCAGTTTTGCTGGCTTTTTGCTTTTGCGAAGACTGATTGAGGGGTACCCCCTCCCCCCTGTTTTTCTAAAATCTTCTTTCTAGTGGGGTTACGGTTTCGGTGTCGCTAAAATCGTCTGTCTATTGGGGTTAGGGGCAAAATCGCCTTTCTAAAGGAGTTAGGGCCGCGCCAAGCGCGACCCTTTTCTCTCTGGTTCTATTTTAGTGATTTGGCGGAAATGCCATGCCAACTCTATTTCTTTTGGTTTGTTGGGGTTAAACGGTTCAGGGGCTTGACAGGCACTTCGTGCCGTTCTCGACGCCTTCGGCGTAATCGTTTATTTGCCTTCCTGAGGCGTTCTAGTGCGGGGAAGGAATGCAGGTCCTTCAGCTCCGCTTCGCTTCGTTCAGGATGACGGTCTTCGACCGGGGTTGGGTCAAACTCGCTGAAAATGCATCCATATTGGTGACGTTCTATTCTGGACGTGGAGGTGCGCATGGCGCACGATCACTCGCACGCACATCACCATCATGTACACGGACCCACCAGCGGCAAGCGGCTGTGGGTTTCGTTGGCCGTGACGTTGGCGTTTTGCGCGGGTGAGGCGATTGCCGGATGGGTGTCACATTCCCTGGCGCTACTCTCTGATGCCGGCCATAACGTGAGCGATGCCGTGGCGCTGGGGCTGGCCGCGTATGCCGTGGTGGCCATCAAGCGGCCTGCTGCCGGACGGCACACGTATGGTCATATTCGCGTCTCCACGCTGACCGCTTTGTTTAACAGCAGCACGCTGGTTTTGATTGCCCTTTGGATTGCCATTGAGGCAGTGGGGCGTTTTCGGAATCCGGAGCCGATTGAGGGCAACCTGATGATCTGGGTTGCCGCTATCTCGGTTTTGATGAACACGGTGATTGCCGTGGCGCTGGCGGGTGATGCAAAGCATAGCCTGAATTCACGCGCAGCATTCATCCATATGGCGGGCGATGCGTTGAGCGCGGCTGCTGTGGTGATTGCAGGCATCGTGGTGCGCTATACGGGATGGCTGTATGCCGATCCGATTGTGTCGCTGATGATTGCCGTGTTCATTTTCTGGAGCGCGATTGGCATTGTGCGCGAGGCGAGCGATGTGTTGATGGAGAAGGCTCCACCACATCTTGATCCGGAGACACTGGCTGCGCGTATTGGCGAGATTGAACCTGTTTGCAGCGTGCATGATGTGCATGTTTGGACGGTGGGTGAAGGTCGCAATCTGCTGAGCTGCCATGTGGCACTGCCTGCGAACCATACGCTGCTGGAGACGACGGCGATTGTGAGTCGCATTGAGAAGATGCTGCATGATGACTTCGGCATTGAGCATGCGACGATTCAGCCGGAAGAAGATGGGCTGTGTCGCATGGCACACGCAGCGACTGTGTTCTGCAGTATGGAAGCACATTCGCATTCCCATGTGCATTGATCTGTCAGTCTTTCGAATACCCTCAGCCCATGCCCTTTGCGCGCATGGGCTTGTTGTTTTTGACCCTATGAAAGCTCGCGGGAGCGCATTGGCGGTACGGGTTCATGTCGTGTGGCGGCGCTGGGAATTCACGTGCCGTTTAAATATGGGCGCATTTGACGTGACATGCTGAAAAACGACAGCGACAGTCGCAGCGATGCCGTAATTTGGCGTTCACATTTCCCTTGTCCGAACCATTGCGGGGCGGTGACACTGCAACTCCGTTGATGTCTCTTCACCTTCCTTTCTGAGTGGTTGGGAAGGTGTCCCCCTTATCTGCATTGCTTTCTGTGAGGCCTTTACCTTGAAAACAACTTTTGGATCGAAGCGACTGCTTTCTGCGCTGCTTTGTGCCCTCTGCGCGTTGCTGCTGAATGCTGCAGCGTTCGCTGTGCCGACTCCCGGTCACCTGGTGATCGCGCAAATATATGGTGGAGGCAGCAATAGCAGCGCTGCCTATGCGCATGATTACGTCATGCTCTACAACCCAACGGGTGCGGCGATCAGCCTGTCGGGCTATTCGCTTCAATACGCAAGCGTTTCGGGAACAAGTTGGACAACTGAAGTATTGCCTGCGGACAGCGTGCAGCCGGGTCATTACTACCTGATCGGTTTGTATTCCAACTCTCAGCAGAGCGGCACCGATGTTGGCGCTGCGCTGCCCACACCGGACTTTCAGGCCACTTCTGCAACGTATCTTTCCGGTGGCACGGAGCATACCCAGAACTACGGCATCAACATGTCTGCGCAGTATGGCAAGGTGTTGCTGTCGAACTCAGCCACCATCACTCCAGCAGGTACGAGCTGCCCTGTGGGGCTAGCTAACACAGTTGATTTCGTTGGCTTTGGTTCTGCTAATTGCTACGAGGGCTCGGCGCCTGCAGGGAATTCCGGCTATACGAACTCCACTGCCGTGGCGCGCAAAGATCCGTCGATCGACTCTGACGACAATGCCGCGGACTTTCAGCAGATTTCCGCGACGCCGCATAACAGCAGCTATGTTCCTTCGACAGCAGTAGACACACCGATCTCAACCATCCAGGCGAACCGTTCCACGTACGTGGGCAACAGCGTTATGTTTACCGGCGTAATCACCGTGGTGACAAATACCGGTTATTACATGCAGACGGCTTCGTCGACACCCGGTTCTACAGGCGATGAAGGTATCTACGTTTTCAGCGGGACCGGCAAGAACCCTGCAACTGCTGTGGTTGGCAACAATGTGACCGTTACCGGTTCATTGGCGTTGTATCCGGCCGCTACGACAAGCCACATGCCTTCGCTGGAAGTCACTGGCGCGACGCTGACAGTGAACAGCACGGGCAATACGTTGCCGACGCCGATCACGATCACGGCGCCTACGCCGACTGGCGACATCTATCAGCTTCGTCAGTACGAGAGCATGTTGGTAAGCCTGCCTTCAATGACCGCGGCGGGCCCCACGGATGCCTCGTTGGTGGAAAACACGGAGACAACGACTTCTACAGGCCAGTTCTACGTTGCGGGCTCGAGCATTCCGCGTCCGTTCCGCGAGCCGGGCATGGACTTCCGCGATTTTCCGTCAGCCACTTGCCCCAGCTTTGCAAATTGCCCTGCTGCAACCAATCCGACGACGGCAGCGGGTGCGGTTCGTCCCGCAAACCTGACACTGTATGACGACAACCCGGAGCGCTTGATTATTGAGAGTTCGCTGGGTGGGGGCACGGCGATTGATGTCGCGGCGGGTACGGTTATCACCGGCGCAACGGGTGTGGTGGATTACACCTACTCCACTGATTACCCCTATGGCGATCCGCCACGCATCATTCTGATGGCTACAAACCATCCGACGGTGTCGACCGCTGGTGCTGTGACGGTGAAGGCTTTGGCGCTGCCGACTGCAAACCAGTTCACGGTTGCGGCGTTCAATGTGGAGCGGTTCTACGATACCAACGCCGCGAACAACCTCTACTACCTGCCGCAAACTGGCAAGACGGCGACAACCTCCGCTGCGACTGTTACTCCCGATGCGTATGCGCGTCGTCTGAAGAAGTTCTCGCTTGCGGTGCGCACCGTTCTGAATAACCCGGACATCATCTCTGTGGAAGAGGCGGAGAATCTCCAGGTTCTGAAGGACATGGCCGCACAGATCGACGCGGACACGACGACTGGCACAAAGCCCGGCTATGTGGCCTATGGCACGGACTCGGTTACGACGTTCACCAATGACGGAACTGGTATCTCCGTTGGCTTCCTGGTGAAGCCAACGACCGTGAATGTGACGTCGTGGGAGCAGAAGGGTACGGACACCCTGATCCCCGCAGGCACATCCGCGCTGAATGATCGTCCGTCGCAGGTGTTGCACGCAACTATCAACCGTGGCACGGGCAACAAGCCTTACCCCATCACTGTGATCTCAAACCATCTGCGTTCGTTGAGCGCGGTGAATACGGCGGCTGTGCAGTCGAAGAAGGAGCTGCAGGCTGAAATGCTGGCGAACCTGATCCAGGGTTATCAGCAGGCGGGTGAGCATGTCATTGCAGTGGGTGACATGAATGCCTTCGAGTTCTCCGATGGCTATACGGATACGCTGGGCACGATCACTGGCAACGTTGGCAACGGCGTTGCCGTGATGCCGGGTGTGGCGATTGTAAATCCGGTGGCTACGGATCTGATCAACACTCTGCCAGCGAATGCGCGCCAGAGCTACACGGAGTGGGGCAATGCGCAGGTGCTGGATCACGCTGTGGTAACGGCAGACATTGCGAGCAGCTCGACGCTTGCAGTGGGCCACATTGATGCGGACTTCCCCGTTGTTCTGTACAACGATGCAACGACCCCCGCTGCGATGTCGGATCATGATCCGCTGCTGGCTTACCTGGCACTGCCTGCTCCTGTTACCACCGCAACGCTGACCGGCAATGGCACGTTTGCTACGGCGATCACGGTCGGTCAGTCATCGGCTGGTCAACAACTCACGCTGACGAATACGGGTGAGGCTGTTATCAGCATCACTGGCTTTACCATGACGGGCGACTTTGCGCAGAGCAACAACTGCGGATCGTCGTTGGCGGTGGGTTCGTCGTGCGCGATCAACGTGGTGTTCACTCCGACTGCGGCTGGTGCTCGCACTGGCAGCATCACGCTGAATGGTTCGGCTACGGTCACACCTGTGACGCTGAGCGGAACCGGACTGGCACCGGCTAACTTCACGATTGGCGATTCGTCGGGTAATACGACGACTTCGATCACTCTGAATGCTGGCGATTCCACGAACCTTACGTTGAAGTTCACGTCGCTGAATGGCTTTGCTGGTTCCATCACGGTGACCTGCGCAGCCAGCGGAACGGCGCCCACAGGCGTCGCCTGCACTCCCACTTCGCCGGTCACGCTGGCGGCGAGTGGAACGGCGACTTCAACCGTCGTTATCACCACAGTGTCGCGGTCGCTTCCTGCAGGATTGGGTATGCTTCCGGCGTCCGCTGCAGGACGCATCGCGTCGTTGCTGTTCGCAATGATCACCGGCCTGGTGATGTTGCTGGTGAAGCGTAAGGGACGGGCTGTTCGCACTGGCGGTCTGCTGATGGTTCTGTTCGTCTTCGCACTCGGCATCACGGGTTGCGGTAAGGACAAGGGCAACGGACCGAATCCGAGCGGCACACCGACGGGAACCTACACCTACAAGGTGACGGCGACCTCAGGCAGTGTGAGCCACGTGCAGACCATCAACCTGACAGTGAACTAAACCCACACCTGAACAGATGAGAGGGCCACGCGCGACGCGTGGCCCTCTTCTTTTGTGTGCTGGTAGCAGAGACAGCAAAGCCCTCTCCGCCGTGGTGGCAGAGAGGGCCTTGCGATGGTTTGAGAGCGACTTAAGCTGCTGCGGCGGGAACGAAGCCGTCGCAACCGCTGATGGGGGTTACCTTGAGGTGCAGGCTGGCATGCTTCGGATGCCCGCACTCGTCCACCATGACAACGTCTGCCTTGTGGCTGGTGAGAATGCTTACCAGGGCGCTGCTCTTGCTGTGGTGCTCGCCAAAGTGGGTACAGAGACCACACTGACCGTCATGAACTGCTTCCATAGGACACCTCCAAGAACTCAGTTATTTGGAGCCGGGGCAGCGCCCTCACGTTGCCTCAGTGCTCCAATGACGACAACCATAAACACACCGAAAACCCTTGTAAATTGCGACGTTTTCAGTCGCGTATCTATTTCCAAACACGACTAAACGGGTCGTAGATGGAGATTCTCTATGTGTTCAATGGTTTGTGTGGCTCCTGCGATGAAACGTTCCTAGCTCGCCTCTGGTTCGGGACGTTCTGCTTCAGACGGCGCACGGGTGTAACGCATCGCGATCCGATGGCCGATGCGGATCATCGGCGTTTCAATGAAGTGATAGGACAGGATGGCGCAAGCGAACGCAGCTGACCAACAGAGAAGGTGGTGCGAACGCCAGTCTCCAGGGCCGGGAGGATTCACGGGCACAAAGAATATCTGCTGCCAAAGATAGAGGCTGAAGGAGATGCGGCCAACGTAACGAAGCGGGGGCCATTCCAATAGCCGTGTGATGATGGAGCCGGGATGAAGGACCGTGGAGACGAGCAACAGAGGGTAAGTCAGAATCAGGGGGATGCGATCGTAGGTGGAATGGTGGACCTGCAGTCGCCAATAGATCGCCGCAGTTAACAAGAGGGCGATACTGGGATGCAGCCATCGAACGGCAAACGCCTGCACTCGCGGTTTGTTAAGTGCCAATGCAGTGATACTGCCAAGCACAATAACGTCGATAGCGATGTCAGTCCGCAGAAAGGGCTGCCAAGTAATGCTGGTAAGAGATGGATGGCGAAAGACAATGAGGCGCCACACCTGCAGAAAAACAACAAGGATGGTGAGGATTGCGAGACGTCCTCGCCGAACAACCACCAGAAACGCCGGAAGCAAGAGATAGAAGTGCTCTTCGACCGAAAGGCTCCAGAAATGCGACGTGAACCAGTATTCGTAGCCCTGCATTCCTGGCCACAGGTTGCGGATCATCAGCACCGAGCCGAGCAGACCATTCCAGTAAGCGGGAATCAGATGGAGTAGCGTGAGAACCGCAACGAATCCGAGATACGTTAACGCGGCAGGTTGGATGCGGAAGAGGCGGCGAAGATAAAAACCCTTAAGCGAGATGAATCCGGCTTCTGACTCCTCGCGCAGAAGTCGCCCACAGATGAGCATGCCACTGAGAGCGAAAAAAAGAGAGACACCGCGGTCGCCCGTTTCGTTTAGAAGCTGACGCCAATAGAGAGGAAGGCTTAATTGATCGTGCGCGAGAATGACCCAGAGGATGGCCAACGCGCGCCATCCATCTAACGATGGCAGATAGCCGGATCGTCTTCCGACGGGTGTCGCAGACGTGCCGGAGCCACGGTTTGTCATGGTGAGAAAGGATTGCCTCCGATGAGCAGAGTATACAGTGCCATAGACACAGCATTATGGTCTGGCGGGATGGCCTGAGACGGAAGATCGCACCTACAATGAAACTCTTGTACGCCCTCAAAAATCCATCTTCTGAAACCATCCTCGAGCCAGCATTGACGCCTGCGCAACGAACGGCCTTTGAGCGCAGCCTGCGGTCCTGGTATGAGCAACATGCGCGTGTGTTGCCGTGGCGGAACGTTCGTAATCCATATCGCACGTGGTTGTCAGAGGTCATGCTGCAGCAGACACGGGTGAACGCTGTGCTGGAGCACTACGAGCGGTTTCTGCGGCGGTTTCCCACCATCATTTCGTTGGCGTTGGCCCCGGAAGAGGAAGTGCTGGCGCAGTGGAGCGGTCTGGGATATTACCGACGCGCACGCATGCTGCATCGAACGGCGAAGCTGGTGGTGGAGGAATATGGTGGCGAGCTGCCTTCCACCTCCGCGGGACTGCGCAGGTTGCCGGGCATTGGAACCTATACTGCTGCAGCAATTGCGAGCATTGCGTTTGGCGAATCGATTGCCGTGGTGGATGGCAATGTGGAGCGGGTGCTGCTGCGAGTACTGGGGCTGCCAGAGACCTCAGGCGCGAAGATGGCGGAATTCCTGGAACGCACCGCGAATGCGCTGGTGCCGCGACGGAATGCTGGTGACCACAATCAGGCCATGATGGAACTGGGCGCGATGATCTGTACGCCGCGGTCGCCGCGGTGTGCTGAGTGCCCGGTGTTTGCGTTGTGCCGAACGCGCGGCGAACATCCCACGCTGGAACGCACGCCGATGCGCTCAGAACGTGTGCGTTATGCGCTGACCACCCGTCGCAAACAGGAAGGGCTGGAAGTGCTGTTGCAGCGGCGCCCGATGGAGGCTTCGCTAATGGCCAACATGCTGGAGCTGCCTCAGCTTTCCATGCACAAGGACACGGGCGCACTGGTGCTGCTGGAAGAGCCTCTGCTGCGAGTTCGGCACTCGATTGTGGGAACGAATTACTACGTGGAAGTGGTGGGTATGGCCACGCGGCGCGACGCGGGCAAACATGCGTTGCGCGGTGACGCGATGGAGTGGGTGCCCGCAACAAAATTGCAAGAAGTTCCGCTGACCGGGCTGGCACGTAAGGTGTTGCAGAGAATGAAGCTGATGAAGCTGCCGAGCGGGATGCCGCAGGAAGTTCCGCTGCTGATTGGGCGCGGCGGCCGAGCCTCCGCAGGTAAAAAAGGCTGACGACACACGGCGCAATTTACCGCGCAGTACTTGCCCGTGCGGGTATTTCCGTGTACATCCCATAAGGGAAGCATCCGCCGCCCCATTCCGTATGGCTGCGGACATTGATAACGGAAGACGTTCTGCACGGTGAGACCGTGCGCAGAAGGAAAGGCTTGTTATGGCAACGGAACGCAGCGCAAATGCAGTTTGGAACGGTGGTTTGAAGGACGGTAAGGGCGTGATCAGCACGCAGAGCGGTGTGCTGAAGGAACAGTCGTACACGTTTGTGTCGCGCTTTGAGAACGGCGCGGGCACGAATCCGGAAGAGTTGATTGCAGCGGCGCATGCAGGCTGCTTTTCCATGGCGCTGAGCGCCGAGCTGGAGAAGGCCGGGCACAAGGGCGAGAGCGTGGCCACCACAGCAACCGTGGTGCTTGAGTTTGTGAACGGCGCACCGACTGTGACCACGATCCACCTGAAGAACGAGTCAAAGGTGCCGGGGCTGGATGATGCAAAGTTCCAGGAGATTGCCGCTGGAGCCAAGCAGAACTGCCCCATTTCGCGTCTGCTGGCAGCTGCAAAGATTGATCTGGATGCGAAGCTGATTTCGTAAACCACGTCTTTTCTGAAGCAGTGAGGGGCCCCGGATATCCGGGGCCTTTTCATTGCGAAAAATATTTGGTCACCGAAAACATTTTTTGCATTCGCGTGCGTTTCTGCTTCCGTTTCTGTTGACATAGACAGCCTATGCCAGATACGTTCACTGGCATAGGCAATCTATGCCAGTCGAGGCGCACACCTGATGAAGCACAACGAAATTCCGCCCGGATCGCTGACGTTATTGATTCTTCGCACGCTGTCGCGACATGGAACGTTGCATGGTTACGAGATTGCGGAATCGATTTTGCAAACCTCCGGCAACATTCTGGAAGTGGAAGAAGGATCGCTGTATCCCGCATTGCAGAAGATGCTGGTGAACGACTGGGTGAAGGCGGAGTGGGGTGTGACGAAGGGCAATCGTCGTGCGCGCTATTACCAGTTGACCGCTGCAGGGAAGAAACAGCTTGCCGCAGAGTCTTCAAACTTTGAGCGCGTTTACAGCGCCATTGCACGCGTGTTGCAGACGGCTTAGTCAGCCATCATTCGCTTTTCGATTTTCCATTTCTGTTGCAGGAGAAATCCGCCATGTCAGTTCTTCGTCGTATGCAGATGCTGTTTCGCCGCTCGCGTTTTGATTCTGAATTGGAAGAGGAGATGCGTCTCCACATGGATTTACGCGAAGAAGAACAACGCTCTGCTGGAGCCACGCCGGAAGAAGCAAGGCGACAGAGCAGGCGCGACTTTGGCAATCCTACTGTGCTGCGCGAGCGCAGCCATGCCGCATGGGGATGGGGATGGCTGGAGTCGCTGATGCAGGACATTCAGTATGCGGTGCGCTCGATGATGCATGCGAAGGCGCTGACGCTCATGGCGCTGCTTTCGTTGAGCCTTGGCATTGGAGCGAATGTTGCCATCTTCAGTTTTCTGGATGCGCTGGTGCTGCGTTCGTTGCCGGTGACGAAGCCTGCGGAACTGGTGTTGTTGGGCAACGGCGATGACGCAGGCGTAACGGATGATTATGGCTCGACGACGCTGTATTCTTATCCGTTTTTTCGTGAGTTACGCAAGAGCAACACGGTGTTCTCAGACGTTGCAACCGTCATGAGTTTCGGCAGCGAGATGCATGGCACGCTCGATAACCGAGACAGCATGCAGAAGCTTACTGGCGACACCGTATCCGGCACATTCTTTTCAACGCTTGGTGTTGAGCCTACGATGGGTCGTTTCTTTCGCGATGAGGAAGATCGCGTTGAGGGAACGTTTCCTGTCGTGGTGGTGAGCTATGCGTTCTGGCAATCGGCATTTCAAGGGACGCCGGACATTCTGAATCACACGTTGAAACTGGCGGATACGACCTTCAACATTATTGGCGTTGCGCCGCCGGGATTCTTTGGAATTGAAGTGGGCCATGCGCCGGATTTTTGGGTGCCGATGGCGATGATGCAGTCGTTGCCAGCGCACAGCAAGGGTTATAACGACGGCTTCTTTCAATCGAACTATGTGTTCGGACGGCTGAAGCCGGGTGTGACGCGCGCGCAGGCTGAGGCAGAGACGAATCTGCTGTATCAGCATATTGTTCGGTCGTTTCCAAACGCCGATCTGAATGCGTATAACCTGTCCCATCTGCAGAACGCGCATGTGCAACTGACGAACATGTCAACGGGACGCTCGTTCCTGCGTAATACGTTCTCTGATCCGTTGAAGATTTTGATGGGTGTGGCCGCGCTGGTGTTGCTGATTACGTGCGCCAACATTGCCAATCTGTTGCTGGCGCGAGCGACGACACGCACGCATGAGTTTGCGGTAAGGCAGGCATTTGGAGCGCAGCGTGTGCGGTTGATCCGGCAATTGTTGACGGAGAGTCTTCTGCTTTCTGTTGCAGGTGCAGCACTTGGTGTTGTGCTTGCGCTTGCTGCGGATCGCGTGTTGCTACGAATGATTTCTGGCGGGCCGGATGCGAACCTGCTTCCGCTAGACATCTCGCTCAACGTGCGACTGCTTGCCTTTACGCTGTTTGCCACCGTGGGTACGGCGGTACTGTTCGGACTGATGCCTGCCCTGCGTGCATCGCGTGTGGCTGTGAATGAAGGATTGAAGGAGAGTCGGCGTAGCAACAGCAATGCGCGCAGTCCGCTGGGCAAGGGCCTAGTGATTGCGCAGATTGCGCTGTCGCTGGTGTTGAGTGTGGCTTCCGTTCTGTTTCTGCGAACGCTGGTGAATCTGACACGTGTGGATACGGGCTTTCCGCGTAACGGCGTCATGCTGGTGGACATGGATTCCAGCGTGCTGGGCATGAAGGGTGAAGACCCGCGCATGATTTCGATGTTCCAGGAGATTGAGCAGCGTGTGGGCGCGTTGCCACAGGTAAAAGCCGCAAGCTTTGCCGCGTTCACCTTCGCGCAGGGCAGTTGGAACGGGACGCTGACTGTGCCGGGGATGCCGTTCAAAGAAAACATCATGGTGAAGCACAACGTGATTGGCAACGGCTATTTCAACACGATGCAGATTCCTTTTCTGGCAGGCCGCACATTTGGTCCGCAAGACAATGCAACGTCGCACCATGTGGTGATTTTGAGTGAGAGTATTGCGCGTGACTACTTCCCCGCTGGTGTGAGTCCGATCGGTCGCCATATGTACTACGGCAAGGGTGCGGACCCCAAGAAGGAAGTTGAGGTAATTGGCGTTGTGCGCGATGTGAAGTTCGGGAGCCTGAACGAGAAGCAGGAATACATCGACTACTATCCGAATCCACAGCATCCGTGGGGTTATGGAAGGCTGGTGGTGCGCTATGACGGCGACTTCGCAACAATGTCCACTGCCGTGCAGAACACGATTCGTTCTGTGAATCGCAGCCTGGTGATCGATCATGTGACGACGCTGGATCGCGTGATTGAACGCACGGTAGTGAATCAGAGCCTGATGGCTCAGCTCTCCACAGCTTTTGGTCTGCTTGCAGTGCTACTTTCCGCAATCGGTATCTATGGGTTGATGAGCTACCTGGTGGGTCAGCGCACGGGCGAGATCGGCATTCGCATGGCGCTGGGTGCGTCGCACACGGGTGTGCGGTGGATGGTGATGCGGGAGATCACGATGCTGGTGGTCAGCGGCGTTGCAGCAGGGATCGTGCTGACGCTGCTTTGCGGGCAGCTGGTTCGCAACATGCTGTACGGCATTGCGCCATCGGAGCCGGTGAGCCTGATTGTTTCAATTGTTGGACTGACGACGATTGCGATGGCGGCTGGGTATATCCCTGCGCGGAGAGCTTCGCGTGTGAACCCGATGCAGGCGTTGCGCTACGAATAGCGAAGCGCTGTCCCGGCTCTTTGATCGATGAAAAGGGCCGGGCAGAGAAATAAACGTGTGCCGAGGTGTGACATTCCGTTGAATCGCTTGCCACAGTTTGTTCCGCACACCTAGAATCTCGCTTCGGGGGACTGTTCCTCCTCACGAAGGGATTACTGCGCTCATGAACATCACTCGCCGCGACTTTGGTCGCCTTGCAGCAGCCGGCATTTCCGCCGCTGCGCTCCAACCGCGTTCGCTGTTTGGCCAAGGCAAGCCGAACTCGAAGATCAACGGCGTACAGATTGGCGTCATCAGTTACTCCTATCGCCAGATGAAGCCGTTCGATGCGCTGTCCGTGTTGAAGTACGCCGTGGAAGACGGCATCAACGCCACCGAACTGGAGAACGTGCAGGAACTGTGGGCAGGTCTGCCCCCCGCGCCGCCGCGCCCCATGGGACCGCCGCCCGCACCGGGCGCACCGCGTCCTCAGATGTCAGAAGCAGCGAAGGCTGCGCAGCTTGCACACGCTGAAGAAGTGACCAAGTGGCGCACCACCATGGACGTGAACAAGTATGCGGAACTGCGCAAGCTGTATAACGACGCGGGCGTGAGCATCTACGCATTCAAGATCACGCTGACCGACCGTATGCCCGATGCTGAGTTTGATTACGCCTTCAAGGCAGCCAAGGCCTGCGGCGCAAACCACCTGACCATGGAGATGCCGGACAACAATCCGGGGCTGACTGCTCGCATTGGCAAGTTTGGCGAGAAGTACAAGATGCGCATGGGCTACCACGCGCACACGCAGGCCAAGCCGGATACGTGGGACGAAGCGATGGCACAGTCGCCGTGGAACTGCATCAACCTGGACATTGGCCACTACACCGCCGCTGGCAATCACGACCAGATTGCGTTCATCCAGAAGAACCATGCGCGCATTACGAGCATGCACCTGAAGGATCGTCAGTACCCGGAAAAGGGCGGCCAGAACCAGCCCTTCGGTCAGGGCGACACCCCCATCAAGGAAGTGCTGCAGCTGATGAAGAAGGAGAAGTACAACTTCCCTGCAACCATCGAGCTGGAGTACAAGCTGCCGGATGACTCCGACGCAGTGAAGGAAGTGGCAAAGTGCCTGGCTTACGCGAAGAGCTGCCTGGCGTAAATCCGTTTCACAATGAGAGATACAAGAAGGCCCGCTCAACGCGGGCCTTCTTGTTGCACCAAGATAATACTTTCGGTCGACCATGAAGTTCTGCTATATACGCTGTACCCCTCATGATTTCCGTACGCGTACGCCCCTTGCTTGTTTTTGCTGCCATTGCCTCTTCCTGCTTCGCCCAAAACTCCTCGTCACCTGCCAGCAGCCAATCCGACCCCTACCGCGACGAGCCCTACGTTTTTGAAAAGCTGGACACCACGGTCCACGTCAAACCGGATGGGACGGGAGAAGACATTGTTCACGTGATTCTGCGGGTGCAATCGGAGGGCACGGCGCGGCAGTTTGCGGTGCTGGCTGGGGCGTATGCGTCTGCCAATGAGACAGCGACCTTTGATTTTGCACGGGTGCATAAAGCGGATGGAAGCACGGTAGAGACGCCGGTCTCGGACACGATGGAAATGTCGTCAGAAGTGACTCGACAAGCTCCTGTTTATAGCGATATCCGTGAAAAACATCTACCTTTGCGATCGCTCTCTGTGGGTGATCGATTGGAATATCAATTTCACAAGGTGCGTACGAAGTCGGAAGCGCCAAATCAATCCTGGGGAATCCAGCGCTTCGCTATAGGTTCCGGTGTGGTGCTGTCACAGACGATTACCCTGGACGCGCCTACAGGGATGTATCTACAGGTTTGGAGTCCAAATCACCCTGTGACACCGAGGGAAGCAAACGGACTGAAATCATGGACCTGGACCTTCTCGCAGACTAAGCCTTCTGCAAAAGATGAAAACGGCCGTATGACGGCCGCAGTGGTAAAAGACCCGGACGAAGATGGCGATGGCCGCAAGCTACCGTCCGTAGCGTGGACCACTTTTCATAGTTGGGCAGAAGTTGGGGACTGGTATCGCGGGTTGGCGCTGCAACGTGCGGAACCCACAGAGGCTTTGAAAGCTAAAGCAGCAGAATTGACTAAGGATGCGAAGACGCCAGAGGAGCAGGTACGCGCGCTGTATCGTTATGTGGCCATGCAGACACGCTATGTGGGCATCAGCCTTGGCGTTGGCCGCTATCAGCCCCATGCCGCAGCAGAAGTACTCAGCAACCAGTATGGCGATTGCAAGGACAAGGACACGCTGCTGGAATCGCTACTGAAGGCGAAGGGATTCACTACGGCTCCTGCGCTGATCGGTGCCGGCATCACTGCTGTACCTGACGTGCCCACTCCCGCTGTCTTCAATCACGTGATCACAACGGTGCTGTTGCCCGGCATACCCGACCGAATCTGGCTAGACAGCACAGCAGAGGTCGCGCCTTACCGCGTGCTGGTGCCCGTGCTGCGAGATGTCAATGCGTTGGTAGTGCCGGTGGACTCACAGGCATCGCTGGTGAAGACACCTACGGATCCACCCTTTCCTTATCGCGAAATCTTTAACGCCGATGCCACGCTGGACAATAAAGGGCTTCTGAAATCACATATGACCGAGTCCGTCCGTTCGGACAACGAGTTAGCATTTCGCGTGATGTTACGACAGCTTTCTCCATCGCAGTGGGATCAGGCGATGCAGATGGTTGGTCAAACAATGGGATTCGGAGGCAAGGTAAGCAACACCGATCTTCGGCAGGGGGATTCAGACGCTCCCGTACAGCTTGCCTGGGACTACACTCGCGAGAACTATGCCGGCTGGAAAAACGGCAATACCCAGCCGTTATTTCCTGACCTGGAAATCACCACAATCGACAAGGACAAAGCTCCGGAACACGATATCGACTTGGGCGCACCGCGCACACTCGAAGCGCACACAATCATTACGTTGCCCGAAGGATATCGCGCGGAGCTTCCAGAAGCGCAGCATGTGAAGCGCGATTACACCACCTATGACCAAACATACCGTCTGGCTGACGGCAAACTGTTGGTTGATCGCAAAGTCGTAGTGCTACTGCACAAAGTGTCGAAGGAACAATGGAAGGACTACATCGCCTTCACACATGCGGCCGGGATGGATGCGGGTGAAAGCTACATTCGCCTGATTGCACCTGCTTCTAAACCCTCCTCTCAGGGATTGTCGAAGTCAGATTCGACTGGGACAAAAATCCAAATACCCGCGAACACTGTTTCCGTTCAACAGCTCATGGCACAGGCAAACGCCGATTACCGCAAAGGCGACTTCGTAGAGGAACGCCGCGTGCTTCAACAGGTACGTGACCGTAATCCTGACACGCCCTACCTGATGAGCATGCTTGGCTATTTAGCTGGACGCGACGGTAAAACCGATGAAGCCATTGCCGATTTCGAAATTGAGCTTAAAAATCACCCGGATGATCACAGCAATATCCCATATCTATTGGCTGGCTATTACATAAAGCAAAAGCGTTACGACAAGGCCGAAGCATTGCTGCAGTCATACAGTAACCGCGACGAAGTCCTAATTGCAGGCTCACTGGCCAACGTGCGCAGCTTGCAGGGAAAGCACACGGAAGCTGCCGCTACGTACGAAGCCTTCCTCAAGAAACATCCCGAAAACCGCAATGTTGAGTATGGATTGGCCAAGGAACTGTATGAGGACCACCGCTTTGATGAGGCTGTGGTGCATGCACGACATTCCATGGAGGGCAGCGACGATGCCAATCTCATCAATAACAACGTCTATCTGCTCTCGGAAATGAAGCGCGAGCTGCCCTTCGCGGAAGAGAATGCCCGACGCGCTATTACCTTGCTCGAGAAGACAACAGCGGAAACCCCAGTGGAGTCAGCCAATACCAAGACCTTTGCCGCATCTTCTAACATGACTGCCGCATGGGACACTCTCGCCTACATCCTCATGCTGGAAGGCAAGCCGCAAGATGCCCTGCCGTGGTTCCGTGCCGCGTGGTTCAATCGCTCGGAAGTTGTCGTCGGAAATCATCTTGGCCAGGTTTATGAGGCACTGCATCAGGAGCCGCGAGCGCTGGCGATCTACCGCCTTGCCCTTTCGACGGAGAACGCATCCGCGGCAAAGGAAGACCATGAGGCTGCGGCTTCCGCCCAGTTGCGACTGACACAGGCTGGAACATCCCCCTCAAAAGACGAACCGGCATCGGTGCAAGAAATGCGAACGCACAAAGTGAAGCGCCCCGCTGATTTGAGCGGAGGTGGCACGGTGCGCATTGCTATCGCCAACGGCGCGATTGCAGAAGTTGCACTCGTGAGTGGCGACAGCAGCCTGCGACCCGTGCTGGATGAGATTCGAGGATTGAAGCTGGAGGGATATACACCTCCGGGTTCGAATGGACACGTCTTTCGCGACGCTGTACTTTACTGCGGAGCCTCGTCGGCCACGTGCGATTTCGTCTTCATGCTTCGGAACGGGATTGGGGCAGAGGGCGATGCCCGGTAAAAGCAAATTCATCTTTTGCTTGATCTCGGACTGATCCTGTCGTATTTTGAAAGTACGGCAGAAATTGCCGTTTTCTGAGGCTCTCCTTAAAGGGAGAGGAGAGAAGTGCGTGCCGCTTCGGCGGTGAGCCTCTCCTACGCTAACGCGCGAGCCCGTCTCGCCCCCAGAGAAAATCCGCTGTTGCGGTTCCCCGTGCGTGTATGCGCGGCCGCGGCGGTGTGTTTAGAAGGATGTTTGTTTTGAAACCTATCTATTTCTCCTCGGTTCTCCTTGCTTCGTTTTCCGCGATCTCTCAGGTCGCTGTTTGCCAGTCGAATACATGTTCTGAAGATAAGTCGACGCCGATCCAGGCTGTGACGCTGCAGGTGCAGGACGGCAGTGGCGCTACGGTGGAACGCGCTGCGGTGGAAGTTCGTTGCGGTGCTACGGTGTATCGCGTGCAGACCGGCGCTCACGGTGAAGTGGCGCTGTCACTGCATCCCGGCAGCTACAACGTTTCTGTACAGGCGCCGGGCTTTGCCGCGTTGCAGCAGGAGAACGTAGCGCTCTCTGGTGGCGCGCAGCCCACTGTGTTGAAGTTGCAGGTGGGATCAGCGACTGACGTTATCAGCGTGACGGCGAACACCGGCTTTGTTCCTTATGCGTCGAATGCTGGATCGAAGACGAACGCACCGTTGATTGAAGTGCCGCAATCGATTTCTATTGTTAGCGAACTCGAGATGCAGTCGCGCAACGTCATCACCATGAACGAAGCGCTGCGTTACACGCCCGGCGTACAGGCGGATGAGTTTGGTGTGGAGCCGCGTTTTGATTGGTTGAAGATTCGCGGATTTGCAGCAGAAACCTTTGGTGTATTCCGCGATGGTATGCGCTTCAATTCCCTCTCTGGCAAGCTGGATCCGTACGAATTGGAAAGCGTGGAAGTGTTGCGCGGACCTTCGTCTGTGCTCTATGGCCAGGTGCCTCCGGGTGGATTGATTAACCAGGTTACGAAGCGTCCTTCTGCGGAGCGTCGTACGGAAGTGGGCATGCAGCTTGGAGCCTTCACGCGTCGCGAAGGATTCTTCGACACGACTGGCTCCATCGATAAGAACCAAGTGTGGCAGTATCGTTTGCTGGGTGTGTTGCGCAATAGTGATACGCAGACGAACTACACGCCGGACAATCGCCGATTAATTGCACCGTCGTTCACTTACAAGCCCAGCGATCGCACCAACTTTACCTTCCTTGGTGATTGGCAGCATGACGGAACTCGTTGGAGTCAGTTCCTGCCTGCGAGCGGCACGCTTTACAGCAATCCGAACGGCGTAATTCCTGTGAGCACGTTTGTTGGTGAGCCGGGGTGGGAGAAGGTGAAGCGCGATCAGGCGTCGGCTGGCTACACCGGCGACCATCTCTTTAATGATGGATGGAATCTGCACTCGAACTATCGCTACCAGTACATCAACTTCCAGGGCAGCACGGTGTATGGCACGGGCTTTGATGGCAACAGCACAACGATGGTGACGCGTTATGCGTATGAACTGCCGCGCTGGAACCGCATCAACACGCTGGATAATCGCGCGCTGCGTCGTTTCACCAATGGTGATTGGGAACAGACTGTGCTGTTTGGTTATGACTATCAGCACGTCGCCATTAAGAGTCAGCAGGCCTTTGCGCAAGTGGCGGACATCAATATCTTCAAGCCGGTTTACGGTGTGACGACGATCCCCAACATGTCGCCGTATCTGTATCAGGACAACCTGCTGCAGCAGCACGGCCTGTACGCGCAGGATCAGATCAAGTATCGCAATCGCCTTATCTTCACCGTGGGTGGACGTCAGGACTTTGCGAAGAATGACATTGCAGATTTTCTTGCGCACACGGAGACAGGCCATCTTGATCAGCGATTCACGGGTCGTGCGGGTGTTGGTTATCTGACATCGAGCGGTATCTCGCCTTATGTTTCGTTCTCCACCAGCTTTCTGCCCAACGCAGGCAGCTATGTGTATAACGCAACGACGGGGCAATCGACCGATCCGGCGAAGCCGTCCGATTCGCGACAGATTGAAGCTGGTGTGAAGGTGCAGCCAAACACATGGAACAGCTACTTCACCGCTGCGTTCTTCCAGATCAATCAGACGAACGTGCTGGTGAGCAATGCTGCATTTCAAACTACGCAGACCGGCGAAGTACGCTCGCGTGGTGTGGAGTTGGAAGCGATCGCAAGCCTACAGCATGGCCTGAGCCTGCATGGTGGATACACCTTCACTGCAACAGAGACCTTGAAGGACCAGACAGCTGCAAACATTGGCAAGTGGCTATCGCAGACGCCGAGGAACCAGGTGTCGATGCTTGCGGATTACACCGTGGCGAATGGACATTTCAGCGGACTGGGTGGCAACTTTGGTGTTCGGTTTGTTGGTACCAATGCAGCAGACAGCGCGAACAGCTTCTTTGTTCCGAACTATGCGTTGCTGGATGCGGGTCTTCGCTTTGGATATCGCGGCATGCTGTTTACGGTGAATGCGACCAACCTGACAGACAAGCGCTATGTGGCTACGTGCAGCGGCCTGGCTTACTGCTACTACGGCTATGCGCGCAACGTTATTGGACAGGTGAAGTACCACTTCTAAACGCATGGGATTCGCAAGCAATCTCGTTCATCATCCGCGTAAGCTGTGGCTGCGCAGGGCGCTCTTCCAGGTTCATCTCTGGTTGGGCGTCCTGCTGTCGCTCTACGTGATCGTTATTGGATTTTCAGGCTCTGTGCTGGTGTGGGAAGACGAGCTGCAGGCGCGCGCGTTTCGTGGGCAGACGTACGACGCAGCGCATACTCTTCCTGCATCGCAAATTGTTAAGACCGTTGCTAACGCCTATCCGAAAGAGCCGCTGTATTACCTGATGTGGCCGCAGGAAAATGCGCCGGTGTACACCGCGTATCTGCACACGGAAAACAAGGGCCAACACATCGTGCGTTTGAATGCGACGACCGGCGAAATTGTGCCGATTCGTAGCGGCTTCATTGACTGGATGCACGACCTGCACATCTACCTGCTGATGGGGCAGACCGGCTTCATTGTGAATTGTGTGATGGGCATTGGTCTGCTTGTTCTTTCGATCAGCGGCCTGGTGTTGTGGTGGCCTGGGCTTCGTGCTTGGGCGCGTGGTTTCTATGTGAATCTGCGCGCTGGATGGAAGCGCATTAACTTCGACGCACACAACGCCATTGGCATCTGGACGCTGCTGATTGTCAGTTGGTGGGGATTCACTGCGATTGCCTTCCTGCTTCCCGCACAGGTGATGAAAGCCGTGAGTGTGATCTCGCCAGTGAAGGCGATGCGGCAACCGGATGTGCCTAAGCCGCAACATGTGGGTGACGCGGTATCGCTGCAAACAATTGCGGATCGCTCGAATCAACTGAATCCATCGGCGTTTCTGTCTGGCGTTTCGCTGCCTGATGCGCCGGGACAGAACTACGTCGCATACATGGATAGCCCGACGCCCGGCGACTTTTCGCATCGGTTCATCCACACATTTGCAGCGGATGGGCAGTTGCTTTCGACGTGGCACTACGGCGAGAAGCAGTCGCTGGGCGATTGGATTCTTTGGCTGGTTTATCCACTGCACTTCGGTACGTTGTGGGGAACTTGGGTGAAGGTGATCTGGAGTGCGCTTGGCATGAGCTTGCCTGTTCTCTCCATTACCGGATTGCTGATGTATTGGAATCGTTATCTGGGTAAGCGCTGGAAGAAGCTTCAGCACTAAATCAAAAGGGCACGGCTTTCACCGTGCCCTTTGAACATGCAAAAGTAATCACTATTTCACTTTGGTTCCAAGCCATGCTTCGCGGAACGCCTTCTGTTCCGCAGTGAGTGTTCCGCCTGCTGTTTCGACAGGAACAATCTCAAGCGTGGGATCTGCAGCGAGGACGGCCTTCGAGCGTACTTCCTGACCGCGACGCTTGTAGATCAGCTCCACGCTGTCGCCTACCTTTTTCCCGTCGATGGCCTTCTCTACATCCGCAGATGAGTTGATGGCCATGCCGCCAACGCTGACCAACTCATCATCCAGATCGAGTCCTGCAAGATATGCAGGCGAACCGATGACGGTGGATGCGGCAACCTTCAACGTCTCCGGTCCTGCAGGCGCCTGACCGCGACGCACTGGATCACCCTTCTTCATCAGATAGATGTTCCCCAATGTTGCGCCGCCGCGCTTCTTCATGACGAAGCCTGCGTGCTGCAGCAGCGATGCGTAGTCCACCTTCTCTGTGCCGATCATGTAACGCTTCACGTAATCTGCCGCGAAGGCAGGATCGCCGCTCACTTTTGCGAGCTGCGTTTGCACATCCGCAATGCTGTACGGATGGCCTACGAGTCCGGGTGCGGGGCCACCGGGCTTGCCGTATGCCAACCACATGGCACGCATGAAGTCATCGAGCGTGACCTTGCCGTTTGTCTTCACACGTAGGGAGAGATCGAGGCCCATCGCGACCACATCGCCGAACGTGTAGTACGAGACGAAGGTGTTGTTGAAGTACGTCGGGAACAGATCGCTTGCACCGTCAACGAATGGAGCCATGCGGCTCATATCCATTGCGGAGCGATACTGCGTTGAGGGTGAATTGATTACGTTGCTGATGTCGCGTGCAAAGCCCATCATGCCGCGCGGCATGGGTGTTAGGCCGGTGCGGATCATCGCCAGGTTGCCGTAGTACTGCGTGAAGCCTTCTGCAACAAACATCAGGCCGCTCATGTTCACATCGCGGAAGTTGAACGGCTCCAGACCTTCTGGACGGATGCGTTCCACGTTCCAGTTGTGAAAGTACTCATGCGCTACGACGCTGAGGCCAAGCTGGCGCGAGGTCATCACAGTACTGTTGCGATGCTCCATGCCATCGCCGTTGTCCCACGGCAGAGCATCGGCGAGGAAGGTGTAATAGCCCGGCTCGTAGTCCGGCAGTTCGCCGTAGACGGCCTGCTCTTCCTTCACGATCTTTTCGACGCCTGCGAAGTACTCGGCCAGTTCTGCGTCCGTGGCCTGCGAGTGGGCTACGACGCGGATGGTCTGCGCCTTGCCGCCGGGCTTGAGCGCGGGCACCTGGAAGGTGTGGATCGCGTAGTTCGCGAGCTCTGCTGGGCTGTCCATCAGGTATTGCAGATTGGGCGAGGTGAACGTATTGGGATCGTTCGTTGGATAAAGCTGCGTGGCGATCTTCCAGTTCAAGCCCTCGGGCAGAACGAAGCTTAGTTTCGACGGACGATCATCGAAACCGTGCGCCCACATTACCGTCGCGGGCCAGTTCAGGTGCGCGTGCGTTGTGTCGATGGCCATGAAGGTGCCATCGACGCGGTTGCCGAACAATTTGTAAGTGACATGAACGGTGCCGTGATGTCCGCTGACGGTCCACGAACGTGGGTCGGGCCTGGTGACGGTGAGCGGCTTGCCGCTTTCGTCAGTGAACTTTTCTTCGAAGACATTCGATGCGTATTCAAACGCGGCGTAGCGGCCGGGAGAGGATCGGCTCATCTGCACGGTGAGGGGCTGCTGCGGAACGTTGTGGAAGGTGGCCTCTACCTGCACCACGTGGTGCACAACGTCTGGAAAGGTAAAGCGATATTCCGTGGCGTTGTTCTGTGCGAGGGCAGGCAGGGTGGCTGCAGCAATGGCGGCGGCACCCACAAGACGCAGGAAGCGAGCAGAAAAATTCTTCACAGTGAGGCGATGATAACGCTGCAAACCGTGCCGGTGAAGTGATCCTTCATTCCGCTTTCGTGGGAAGCGATTCCAATCTGGGAGAGTAACGACAGAGAGACGAAAGATGAAACGGTGAAAAATGGCGCGGATTCGCGTGACGGCGAGGGAATTTGTGGACTAGATTGGTATGCGCTTCGGCGAGAGTCTTGTGGCGGTGGTCCAACCTCTGCAGGTCTCGTCGGCAAAACTTCTAGCTCATTAAAGGGAACCCGCTCATGATCACTCGCAGAACCTTCCTTGGAACCATGGGAGCCGCGACCGCGCTGGCAGCCATGCCCACCGCACGCGCGCTTGGCGCTAATGACCGCATTCGAATCGCGCTGGTGGGATGCGGCGATCGTGGCATGCAGGATCTGCGTGACGCTCTCAAGGAATCGAACATTGAAATTGTGGCCGCCGCTGACGCCTACACGCGCCGACTGGAGATGATGAAGGAGAAGTATCCCAACATCAAGACCTATGACGATCCCCTGAAGTTGCTGGAAAACAAGGACGTAGATGCGGTGATCAATGCGACGCCGCTGCACCTGCATGCCAAGTATTTTCTTGCCACGCTGCAGGCCGGAAAAGACCTGTACAGCGAAAAAACGATGGCCTACAACATTGCCGATGCCACGGCTTGCCGCAATGCCGCCAAGGCTTCAAAGCAGGTGGTGCAGATTGGTATGCAGCACGAGAGCGAAGGCGAACTGCGCGATGTGCAGGACTGGGTCAAGAGCGGCAAGCTTGGCAAACTGACCATGGTGGAGGCATGGATGAGCCGCAACACACCACGTGGCAAAGGCCAGTGGGTACGCCCCATTCCTGAGGATTGCAACCCGGACCATGTGCGCTGGGATCTGTTCCTGGCAAACCGTCCGAAGAGTGCGTTCGATGCGAACAAGTTCATCAACTGGCGTCTGTTCTGGGAGTTCTCCGGCGGCAACATCACGGAAAACATGGTGCACCAGATCGCGTGGATTGCCACCGCGCTGGATCTTGACGTTCCTGCCGCTGCGTATTGCGCGGGTGGCGTGTTCAGCGAAAAGGATGGACGGCAGGTGCCTGACACGATTGCCGTAACGCTCGAATATCCGAATGATCTGACCGTGTTGTGGCAGTCCACTTTCTCCAATGCACGTTATGGATTGGGCGAGCACTACCTGGGATCGAACGGAACGATTGAGCATGTGTCCGGTTCGACAGGCATGGTAACGGGAAGCCAGAACTCGCGTGGCGGCACGAAGTTCATGCCGGAGAAGGCGAACGATCCCAGCGGTGTGGTCATTGAATCGACCACCAAGGGCGTGACGCACATGGGCAACTGGTTTGATGCGATCCGTTCGCGCAGCAAGGACAAGGTGAATGCCACGGTGGAAGTAGGCTATCGGTCTTCGGTAGCGTCATTTATGTCGAACCTGGCGTACCGCCGTAAGGCACGCGTGACCTTTGAAGATGCGAAGGCGGCAGCGCCAGATGCGTTGTACAACGAGGCCGACCTGCACACGTCGCACCACAAGGCGTGAGATAGCGGTTGAAACGAGAAAAACTCACGATGGCAGAAGTGGTTTCGAGAGATACACTGCTGCCACCGTGAAGCGTTTTCACATCTTCGTGATTGCGTTCGTGATGCCGTTCGTTGCGCTGGCGCAGGATCATGTCTCCAGTCCCGGTTACAACTCGGTGATCCCCGAGTTGCGCGGCGACCGGTACAACATTGATCGCGATCTGCAGATCGCGTTGCGTACATTTAACGGGCAAAACTCTCTCGACATGCGCGACCGGTCTGTCGGCGTGGTGGATCGGTCGATTTCCGGCAGCCTGCGCACAAATGCATCCACCGACGTGATTGCCGAGGGTGTGGTGCTGCGTACGGACGCGTACCTGGCGCCGGACAAGAACAGCATGGTGACCGTTCTTACCGTGTTGCCCACCGTAATTCTGCGAGCACCCGCGGGATTTCCAAATTCGCCTACGGGGTCCAATCGCTCTACGACCCGCCACCGTGACGTGCTTTCTGCAGCTCCGCCGCCTCCGCAAGGTTCGACACTGCGATTTGCCTTGGCGGGAGGCACAGTCTATTTCGACGACAACAATGGGGCCACAGTGCGGCAGACTGCTGTGCGATATCCGGGGCCTGGTGAGAATCTGGTTTTCTTTGGCCAGACCATCGTTGGTGGGCCGAGTGATCCGCCGTCGGCAGTGTTGCTGTTAAGGAGCGCCTGTTCGCCGCAAGACCATACGTGCTCATCTATTGACGGGAATGTCGCCAACTCGGACGCGTTGATGGCACGGCTGCCTTTTGGGATGGCAACGGTTGGAGCCTATAACGCAGCGGGCGCTGCCATTGCTGATGCTTCGCGTGAAGGCATTCGGGGGTGGGCTGGATCGCTGGAAGTTCACTACAACGTGGGGCAAGGGGACATTCGGCGGTTATCGGGGCCGGAGATTGATATGCCGCCGTTTACTCCTTCTGCAATGGATGAGAGCTTTGTGCGAGCGCACATCCTGCGAAGCGATGCCAATCTGACGACGGGTGGGCTTGGTGTTGTGACGAACTCAGTGGCTGCAGTGGACAAGGTGTATCAGGGCTTGACGCCGCGCGAACGGACCATCGATATCACGCAGCGCGGAGGTTTGCTGTGGAAGGACAGCACCGTTGTGATGGCTGCTTTGACGCCAACACAACAACCGCTTGTGGAAGGTGGCGACTACTTTCTGGCAGTGGGTCGCACCCTCGACAATCGGTGGGAGTTGCGGGCGGCATGGCGCGTTGTGGATGACCAGGTGTTTGCGTTGGATAGACCGCGTAGCGTAGCGATCTCGCATGATGGCGGTTCGTACTGGAAGAGTACAGCGTTGTTTCTGAAGTCGCATGGGCTGCAATAGTTCTGAGCTTCGATGCAATGCTGCAAGGCGGTACCCTGTTTCTGATGGCGATTGAGTTTCTTGCGACAGATGATGATGCTCTGATCCGTGGGCGCGCCCGTGTGGGTGATGCGGAGATTGTGGTGTGTAGCGATGGCACGTGCCTGTTCGATGGCGGAGCCATGTTTGGTGTGGTGCCGAAGACGCTTTGGTCGCGCAAGGTTCAGGCCGACGAGAAGAACCGCGTGATGCTTGGTTTGAATTGCGTGGTGGTGAAGATTGGCGGCAAGAACGTGCTGATTGAAACCGGATTCGGCAATAAGATCGCACCCAAGTTGAAAGAGATTTATGCAATACAGGAACGGCTTCCCTCTTCATTGAATGCTGCCGGACTTTCGCCGGATGATATCGACATTGTGATCAATTCGCATCTGCATTGGGACCACTGCGGATGGAACAGTGTGCTGGATGCGAATGGCAATGTGCTGCCTTATTTTTCGAACGCACAATACATTGCGCATCGTGGCGAGGTGGAGCATGGGCGGCATCAGTGGGAGCGCGATCGGATCAGCTATGTGTCTGACAACTACGAACCGATGATAGCCAGCGGACAGATGCGGCTGGTGGAAGGCACACATGCTGAGGTGATGCCTGGCATAACACTTGAGTGTTATCCCGGACATACCCAACAGTGCATGGTGGTCCATATAGAAAATGGCGGTGAACACGCGTGTTTTGTGAGCGATCTGATCCCCACCAGCGCGCACCTAGATGTGGGGTGGGTGAT
Source organism: Terriglobus roseus (assembly GCF_900102185.1). Lineage (NCBI taxonomy): Bacteria > Pseudomonadati > Acidobacteriota > Terriglobia > Terriglobales > Acidobacteriaceae > Terriglobus > Terriglobus roseus. The sequence continues at coordinate 4,007,296 of NZ_LT629690.1, forward strand.
GGGATTTGACTTGGATCCGTTGCGGACGATTGAAGAGCGCAAGCGGTTCTATTCACGTGCTCTGCCCGAAAATTGGTTGATCCTTTTTCCACACGATCACCGCCGATGTATGACAGAGCTGCAAAAGGACTCGACGGGACGTAGCGTGGTCGTGAAAGATTATTGATATTGTGTGCGATGGAGAGAGCCTCTCCCATCGTTTCCGGAGGTAGACCCGCGTTGCCAATCCCCCAAACCGACATGACTCCGCTACAAGCGGCCCGCAAGCGCGGCGAAATTCTCCGTCAGCTTGGGCTGATGGAGGAGGTGGATGAACAGGAGTTCGACGAACTGGTTGAACTTGCTGCAGCACTGTGCGGCAAAGCGTTAAGCGCGATGACCCTGCTGGATGAGGAGACGCAACTCATCAAGGCGCGTATGGGCTTTCAAGGGGCTCGAACGATGCCTGTGCGCGAATCCATCTGCCAGTACACCGTGCAAAACAACCAGCTTCTTGTGGTGGAAGACACGGTAAACGATGAGCGCTTCCGCGGCCCTGTGGGTGGCAGTATTCGGTTCTATGCTGGTACGCCCCTCACCACGCTGGATGGCACTGCCGTTGGCGCGCTGTGCGTGATGGATACAGCGCCTTCCGTGCTGTCAGAGCAACAGCTTCGTGCATTGCAGATTTTGGGGCGGCAGCTTAGCAATCGTATTCAGTTACGCGAACGTGCGCGGTCCATGGCCGACATGATGTCAGAACGTGAACGCGCGCGCGAAATGTTTGTGACCATCCTGAACAACGTTCCGGCTGAGATCTATTTGAAAGATGAGGACGGCAGGCTTCGTTTTTATAACCGTAAGCTGGCCAATCGCTTTGCCATTAACGAGGCCGCATGGCTGGGCAAGACCAGCCGCGATTTGTGGGATGAAGAGACGGCATTGCGCATTCTTCAGGAAGACCGGGAGGTATTCCTGTCGGGAGAGCCGCAGGAAACGTTCCTGGATTTGAAAGAAGCCGATGGCAAGCACAGCTACTGGAGGACCACCAAGGCACCGTGCCAGGATTCGAATGGCAATCCGGTGCTGGCGTGCTGCTCGGTTGATCTGACGGAACAGCGTGACCGCGAACGCCAACTTCAAGAGACTAAGGAGGAGTTGGAAGAGGCGAATCGCAAGCTGAGTTCGCTTGCGCTTACCGATGCGTTGACCGGACTGTGGAATCGTCGCGCTTTCGATTCGCGTTTGGAGACAGCAGTGATTGCTGCGCAACGCAGCAAAAAGCCGTTGGCACTGATGCTGCTGGATGTGGATCACTTCAAGCGCATTAATGACCGCTTTGGGCATCCATGCGGTGATGAAGTGCTGCGCAATGTGGCGACGATTCTGAATCGGACCAAGCGAGCGGATGAAGTGGCATGTCGCTTTGGTGGAGAAGAGTTCACCATACTGATGCCGGGAACGGATGCCCAGGGAGCCATGGTTTTAGGCGAGCGAATTCGCAAAGCGATGCATGCCTTCGAATGGGACAAAGAGCCGATCACGATCAGCATGGGCATTGCCGTGTGGACCGATGGCTGGTCTTCCGATGACCTGGTGGACAATGCTGATGCGGCACTGTATCGCGCAAAAGAAGGTGGACGTGACCGCTTCATTTGCTACAACTGCGATCAGTTCTTGGGCGCTGCCCAGGGATCGTAGTCACCGACGCTCCAAATCTGACCTTCTGGATCGCGCACGCTAAAGCCGCTGCCGCCGTAGTCCTTTGTCTCAAGAGGCATGAGAACGGAAGCGCCGGCGGCTTTCGCCTTTTCCCATGCCGCAGCGCAATCCTTCACGATGAGATAGATCGACGCGGTCACGCGATTCCCTACCTCGTCTGGCTGCACATACCAACCCGCTGTTGCGGGATTCACGCCGACGGTTCCCAGCATGATCATGCCGTTGCCGAGTATGAGTTCGGCATGATGCACCACGCCGTCGTCACCGCGATAGACGGCATGCTCCGTGAAATCGAATGCCTGCTTCAACCACTCAATCATGCGGTTGCAGTCGCGATAGCGGATGGCGGAAATGACGTTCACGGTGCTCATGGGGAAGACCTCCGTTGCGCTGGTCATATTACTGCAACAGCATGACGAGTATGCGGCCGTCCGAGTGAAAACTTGCGCCTGTTGCGGTCTTCGCCTCGCGGATTGGATCGGATGGCGTGACGTATGCAGCAGCGGCGACGGCACCGGTTGACGTAACACTGTCGCGTAGAAAATCGCGTTCCGTGTCGATGGCAGGCGCAATGCTGTGAGTGACTTGGCCGTTACGACTGTCACGGGCAAAGCCGTTGTCGTACGTTGCAGAACCGATCCACAGCGGCTGGCCATTGATGACTTGTGTTGTCTTCCAGATGCGCACATGATGGCGCTCCGCGGCTACGCGCAACGTATCCCCGCGCGCGAAGCTCATGTCCTGCGGGCGACCGAAGAGATACAGCGTGCTCATGGGGACTTCGCGATAAGGCTCTTTGGACAGCGTGGCCAGCAGGCCGTGGAGGATGGCGGTATTGCGATCCGCGTCCACCGCGAACCAACCGCTGTGGAGGAACGCATCCTGCACCTGCTGCTCTGAGCCGATAAGCGCGAAATTTACGGCGTCGCCCACGTTGCCCTGGCCATCGTCATCGCGACGCGGGAATGCGTCAAAGATGGCAGGCTGTAGGAGTTGCGACAAACTTAGAGCAGCCGCTGTTGCTGATCCGGATGGCGTTGAAGCGAGAGTGATGGAGACTTTGTAACTGCCGGTGGCGGTAAGTCCATCACTGAGATTCGCGGCAAGGAAGAGATTGCCGGTGGAGCGTACCGGGATTGTTTCCCCTGCGCCTATGCTGAAGGGCCATGCAGCTTCGTTATCGCCGATGCGGCCAATCAGAGCGCCGGTTTGCGCGGTGGGCAGAGGGTATTGCCGCAGAAGATCGCGCCAGAAGTGTTCCTTGCCGTCGGGCGTGATGGTTTGCCCGTTTGCCAGCGTGATCGTGCCGTTCGCCTTCACGGTCAGGGTGTCACCGGGGACCAGAGGGATGCCGGTGTCGATCCAGCCCTTTGTGGCGTCGATGGTTACTGTGGCGTGGTCTTTGCGGTGCGCAACCGCGACAGGAGCGGTGGGCGCAATCGCCTCGATGCGTGCGGTCTGCGCCGAAAGCACAGGCGTGACTGCAAGCAGGACGAAGACTACGAAACGGCGCATGTATTTTCAGACGCATTCTGCCGCGCAAATGTCGCGTTGACGCTTTGGGGCAGTCCGATTTCCTCGAAAATCAATGGAATGCGACAATGAAGAGTCGGGCTTTTGTGCGTCTTTGCTGCACTGGAGCGCATCTGGAATAGGAACGGTATGGCAGAACAGACACGCGTCGTCGGCATCGATCTTGGCACCACCAACTCACTTGTCGCCTTTCTTGAGAATGGCGTCCCTGTTGTCATTCCCGGCGAAGACGGGTCAAAACTGGTGCCTTCGGTGGTGGCCATTGAAAACGGCTCTGTGACCGTGGGCAACGGCGCGCGCGGCACCCTGCTGTCGTCGCCTGGCAATGCTGTCTACAGCGCAAAACGACTGATGGGCCGCGGCATTGACGATGTGCGCGATGAGTTGTCACTGTTTCCCTTCCGCCTTGCCGATGACCAGAAGACTGACGAGGTGTTGAAACTGCACGTGGGTGACCGCGTGCTGACGCCGCCGCAAATTTCCGCTCTGGTGCTGGAGCAGTTGAAGAAGAATGCGGAGCGCTACTTCGGCACTTTGATCACGAAGGCTGTCATCACCGTTCCCGCCTACTTCAACGATGCACAGCGCCAGGCAACGAAGGATGCTGGCCGCATTGCGGGGCTAGATGTTCTGCGACTGGTGAATGAGCCCACCGCTGCTGCGCTGGCTTATGGTCTGGATCGTGCGAAAGAAGGCACCGTGGCGGTGTATGACTTTGGCGGCGGCACGTTTGATGTGTCGATTCTGAAGCTGCACGACGGCATCTTTGAGGTCATCTCGACGAACGGCGACACGCATCTGGGCGGCGATGACATTGACAATCTGTTGCTGCGCATTGCGCTGGATGAGATTCAACACGAGCTTGGCATTGCGCCCACGCCAGAAGTAGTGCAGAACGTCCGTAAAGCCGTGATTGATGTGAAGATTGCGCTGTCTGCGGATGATTCCGCGAAGTTCGACATTGCGCTGAGTGGTGGCAAGAAGTATCAGCGCGAGATTACGCGCGAGCAGTTTGAAGGCCTGATTCAGCCGGTGATTGCGCGTACGGCTGCGCCGTCGCGGCAGGCGCTGAAGGATGCGGGTATGGAGCCTGCGCAGATTGACGAAGTTGTTCTGGTTGGCGGATCGACGCGCATTCCTGCGGTGCAGGCGCTGGTGGATGAGGTCTTTCAGCTTTCGGCGCGCGGCAAGACGGCGCATACCGAGCTGAATCCGGACGAAGTTGTGGCTATGGGTGCGGCGGTGCAGGCGGACATTCTGGCCGGTGGCTCTGCGGCCACCAGTGAGCTTTTGCTGCTGGATGTGACACCGCTGTCGCTGGGTATTGAGGCTCTGGGTGGAGTTGTGGCGAAGATCATTCAGCGCAACAGCACCATTCCTGCGAGCGCGACAGAGCACTTCACCACGGGTGTGGACGGGCAGACGAACGTTGCTATCCATGTGGTGCAGGGCGAGCGCGAACTGGCTAAGGATTGCCGGTCGCTGGCCCGGTTTGATCTGAAGGGTATTCCCCCGATGACGGCAGGATTGCCGCGCATTGAGGTGAAGTTCCTGATCGACGCAAACGGCATTCTGCAGGTGAGCGCGAAGGAACAGCGCAGTGGCAAGGCGGCCGAAATTGAAGTGAAGCCGACCTACGGCCTGTCAGACGACCAGGTGGAAGAGATGATCCTGGCGTCGTTCGATCACGCGGAAGAGGACCTGGAACAGCGCCAGTTGATTGAAGCCACGAACGAGGCGAATACGATTCGCGAGGCCGTAGCGAAGGGCCGCAAACATGCCGCGTGGCAGCAGCTTACCCACGAAGAGATCGTTGAAGTGGACGCGGCACAGGCGAACCTGGACGAGACCATCCAGAAGAAGGATTACAAGGACATCCGCGCTGCCATTGACCGGCTGGATAGGGCCACGCGCCGCTTTGCCGAGTTGATGATGGACACCACGCTGCAGCAGGCTATGACCGGCAAGACGATGGAAGCTGCGGGCGAGAACATTGGCGATGGACCGGCTGCTCCGCACCCGTTTGCTCCGGCGCAGATCGACGATTCTAAGAAGGAAAAAGAAGACTAAGTACGCGGTGGCTTTGGAGCGTGCTTGGCGCGCAGTTCGCGGATGCTGGGCTTGATCGCTCCGGGATCGCCGGATGCCATGGGAACGTCCTTGGGCGGACGCGACCGCAGTGCTGCGGCTACATTCCGAATGCGGGATGGACGCTCCTCGGCGCCGTTCGCTTCAGGCCGGGTGAATGCAGCGGCAGCCACCTCACGGATGCGCGACGGACGCTCTCCACGTGCGGCAGCCTCTTCCGCTGCCAGCTTCGCTTCTTTGCGCGCATTCATCGCAGCGGCAGCTTCACGGATGCGGGAGGGGCTGTGGCCACGAGCCCGGGTGGGCTCCTTCGGGATTTCGTGCTCGCCTGTGTTGCCGGAGCGGCCTTCCTTGGAGGAGCTGAAGACGGCCACAAGGCACGGGATGAGGATAAGCAGGATGAAGCCAATGGCAACCATCAGGTTATGCACGATCAAAACCTCCGCAATGGGGCGTTTGCGTCTTCGCAGGATACATCGGGGACGTGGCCACGGCTCCGGACAGGCATGTGACGGCGGTGCAACTTCCGGGGCATCGTGGATTTTATGAACATGTTTTTTAGTAGTCCAGCCCTCCGGTACGGAACCTCCTGAAACAACTTTGCGTTAGTTAGCCAGGGCTTCCCATGGCACAGATGACGCTGCATTCCGATCCGAACAGGCTGGCACCCGTGTCCTCTGGCCTTCGGATTGGGTTCTGGTTGTGCATTGTGGTGGCGATTGCCGCTGTGCTGCGACGACTGCTGGCTCTGGGACAGTCTCCGTCCGCTGCAGAACCGCCTGATCTGCGGACGCTGGATGCGTTCTTCCGTTCTCATGCTTCGTTGACCTACGCGCACATTTGCACCGCGTTGTTGTTCGTCTGCATTCTGCCTCTGGTTTACTGGAACCGAACACGACTGTGGAAGCCGGTGCGGGTGGCTTTCTATTCGCTGGGGCTGATTGTTGGGATCACGGCCTTTGGTATGTCTCGAAACCCCGTGGGTGGAGTGGTTGAAGGCGCGGCGGTGGTCGTGTTCAATCTGCTGTTTCTGTTTTCGCTGGTACAGAGCTTCCGAGCCTGGCGCACAGGGGATGCCATAGCCGACCGGCGGTGGACGCTAAGGGCCACAGCCATTGTGCTGGGGATTGCTACGACGCGTCCGGTGATGGGCGTTTTCTTTGCCACGGCGCGGCTTACCGGGTGGACTCCGCACCAGTTCTTTGGCCCCGCCTTCTGGATTGGCTTCAGTATCAACACTGTCGTCATGGAGAATGCTCTGCGCAGACATACGCGTTCGATAGAATGAATATCAGAGCGAACATCATGTCAGAACATCACGTAGAACTGCCCGAAGTTGACCTTTCCAAGCCGCCCGCCGAGGGCATTGTCCGCGTGACGTTCCTTCCAGAGAACAAGACGGTGGAATTTCCCTTCGGCACGCTACCTTACGATGGCCACGGCCAGCCGATGAGCTTTCTGGATGTTGCAGAAAACTATGGCATTTTCCTGGACCACGCGTGCGGCGGCGTATGCGCCTGCACCACCTGCCACCTGTATGTGAAGCAGGGTGATGCGGGACTGAGCGATCCGGAAGATGATGAGCTGGACCGCGTGGACCTGGCCGCAGGACCGCAGACAAATTCGCGCCTGGGCTGCCAGGCAGTGATCACCCAGCCCGGAACCTACGTGGTGGAGATTCCCGCGTGGAATCGCAACTATGTGCAGGAAGGCAAGCCCGCTGCCATTACGGCGCAGAAGGACTAATCGCGATGCCCTTTGAGTTTGGTTGGGAAGATGCCGAGGAGATCGGCATCCAGTTGCAGGAGAAGCATCCGGAGATCGAACCGCTTTCGGTCCGCTTCACGGACATGCACAAGTTGATCACCGAACTGCCGGGCTTCAACGGCGACCCGGCGAAGTCAAACGAAGGCATTCTGGAAGCTATCCAGATGGCGTGGCTGGAAGAGTACAACGACGCAAAGTAAGCATTCGGCGGAACCTTTTCCCGCGAATGGCGTATGTCATGCAAGGGGGATGAGCCCATGTTGAAACTGCTGCTGTTCTGCCTTCTTTTCGTTATGTGCTGGCCGCTGGCTCTGCTCGCGATCGTGCTGTATCCCATTGTCTGGCTGTTCCTGCTGCCGTTCCGGCTGGTGGGCATTGCCGTGGAGGGTGCTCTGGAACTGGTCTCCGCCATCATCTTCCTGCCGGCGCGGGTGTTGCGCGCCATCTAGCTTTCCTGCGCTGATTCTGCCGGTGCATCGCGGTCGTCGCGCTATCATCAAATAAGTGATGCTGCGCGCCCAGTTCAATCCGGTTCATGCTTCCCGACATGCCGCGGCACGCCTTGGCTTTGCCTAGCTGCGTTCGCCGCGGCTTTTCGCGTTTTCTCGCGACCCTTTCCCAATTCCCATCATGATGTGCCCTGCGTGCGCGCAGGAGGAGAAGATTGCCATGTTTGACCGGCTGGAACAGCTTGAAGAACGCTTTAAGGAGCTTGAAAAAGAGCTCGCAGACCCCTCGTTGGTGACCGATCAGCAGCGTTTTCAGAAGACCGCCAAGCAGCACCGCGATATGGAGCCGGTCATTGACCGCTTCCGTGACTACAAGCGTGTGCGCGACGGTATTGCCGAAGCGAAGCTGATGCTGACGGAAGACGACGCCGACATGAAAGCGATGGCCCAGGAAGAACTGACCGGTCTGCAGGCACGCTTGCCCGAGATTGAAGAAGAACTCAAGATCATGTTGCTGCCCAAGGACCCGAACGACGAAAAGAACGTCGTACTGGAAATCCGCGCAGCCACGGGCGGCGATGAAGCTTCGCTGTTCGCCTCAGAGGTCTTCCGCATGTATCTGCGCTATGCGGAACTGCATCGCTGGAAGGTGCAGGTGCTGTCTGAAACGGAATCAACCGTGGGTGGTTTGAAGGACGTTACAGCACTGATTGAAGGTGACCGCGTGTACTCGTCTCTGAAGTATGAGAGCGGTGTGCACCGTGTGCAGCGTGTGCCTGCAACCGAGACACAGGGCCGCGTGCATACCTCTGCCATCACCGTTGCGGTTCTTCCTGAAGCGGAAGAAGTGGACGTAAAGGTTGAGCAGAAGGACCTTCGCATTGATACCTTCTGCTCGTCAGGCCCCGGCGGACAGAGCGTGAACACTACGTATTCCGCCATTCGCATTACGCATCTGCCCACGAACACGGTTGTGAGCTGCCAGGACGAAAAGTCGCAGATCAAGAACCGTGAAAAGGCGATGCGTGTGTTGCGTGCGCGCCTGTACGAAGTGGAGATGGAAAAGCAGCACCAGGCGCAGGCCAGCGCGCGTAAATCGCAGGTGGGCAGCGGCGATCGCAGTGAGAAGATTCGTACCTACAACTTCCCGCAGAACCGCCTGACGGATCATCGCATTGGACTGACGCTGCACCAGTTGGAATACGTGATGGAAGGCAAGCTACAGCCCATTGTGGATGCGCTGATTGCGCATGACACGAGCGAACGCCTGAAGGCGGAAGCCGAGGTTGCTGCTTAATGGCGCAGGAGTTGCAGCGGCACGAACCGTTGAAGATTAAAGGCTGCACGGTGGCTGACGCGTTGCGCTTCGGCACCATGCGCCTGTCCATGCGCGATGACCTGCGTGAGAACGCAGCACGTGATGCGCAGCAGATTCTCGAAATCGCTACCGGGCTGACGCGTGTGCAGATGATGGCGCAGCCGGATCGTCCGGTAAAGGAAGAGGAAGCCGGATCGTTCCAGGGCATGCTGGCACAACGTCGCCATGCCATGCCGATTCAGCATCTGCGTGGTTCGCAGGAGTTCTTCGGGCGCGAGTTTGCCGTTTCTCCGGATGTGCTGATTCCGCGGCCGGAGACGGAACACATTGTTGAAGAAGTGCTGCGTCTGTTCCCGGATCGCAAGGCTCCGCTGAAGATCGCGGATGTGGGCACGGGCAGCGGCATTCTGGCGGTGACGTTGGCGCTGGAATTTCCGCAGAGCCTGGTGGCTGCTCTGGATATCTCGCCAGATGCGCTGGCCGTCGCGCAGGACAACACTGCTCGACTAAACACGCTGAATCGCACACGGATTCTGCAGTCGGACTTGCTGGCAGCGGTTACAGGCGAGACATTCGACCTGATTGTTTCGAACCCGCCGTATATTCCTCTTATCGAGAAGGACACGCTGCATGCGCAGGTGCGCGAGTATGAGCCGCATCTGGCGTTGTTCGGTGGTGAGGATGGTCACGACGTTCTGCGCAGGCTGATTCCACAGGCGAAGGATGCGTTATCGCCCGGCGGATGGCTGCTGCTGGAGACGGCAGGCCGTAGCGGGATCGCAGATGAACTGCTCAGCGGCTGGCAGCAGGTTCACTGGGTGAGCGATCTGCAAGGCATTGAGCGCATCGCTGTGGCCCAGCGCTAACGCTTCTTCTTAGTCGTGAACGCCGAATAGCTTGCGGAAGAAGTGTCCGATGGCCCGGAAAGGGTTCGGACCTTGCTCTGGAGGCTTCGTGGATGCTACGTGCACGTCCGTCGCGGGTGGCGGTGGTGGTGTGACTACTGTCGGTGGCGCAGTTGTTGCAGCATTCGGAGCTGTGGTGGCAGGAGCTACAGGCGTAGCAGCATCTGCAGCCGTTGTGCTCTCGCCCGGAGGCCCGGTCACAGTGTTGGTCGTGCCGTTGTAAGCCAGCGTGCTGTTGACGCGGGTGTGCGTTTCACCCACGGGCGCGGGCTGCGGAGGTTCGGGCTGCTGCAGCCCCTGGCTCACAGCTTCGGGGAATGGGTGCGCCTTCGCTTCGTCCGTGACCTTGCCGTCGCCCATCTTGCCCTTCCCTGCCAGCACAAGATCGTCAGGACGCGGGCAACCGCAGGATGAGCTTTCGTGGTCTACGACCTCGCGCAGGCTGCCGTGTTCAAACAACACGCGCTGACCGGGGCGGACGAAGTATGTGCCGTCGCCGAATGTCTCTGTCACATGCAGGATTGGGGCGTTCTTGCCGACGTTGTCCACGCAGGTGTCGCCGTTGGGCACGATGCGGATGCGCAGGTCGAGTGGCGCAGCGTCGGAAAGTTCGAATCGCAGATCTGGCGTGAGGATGCTGTCGGTCTTTTCCGCTGAAGTTTTAATTTCGACTGCGCCACGATCCACTGCCATGATCATCGGCGGTTTCGCCACGGCGATCGTTGTCTGCGCCAGATGCGCCGCCGATCCTGAGCAGATCCTCACCGATCCGCCGCGGCTCAGTGTGACTTCAGCAGGCTGCACGCCCGCAGCTACAGCAGCGCTGTTGCCAATGACCGCATTGCCATTGCTGACGCGCACCAGGCCGCTGACTTCGTTGCCCTGCGTTTTCACGGAGCCCAGCGACTGCTGCGCATTTCCATGAATCGCACACACGAGAGCTGCAGAGAAAACGAAGGAGCGGCGCATACGGTTACATCTTCAGGAAGTTTTCAATCAGGCGTTTGCCGTTTTGCGTGAGCACGCTCTCCGGGTGGAACTGCACGCCCTCAATGGGCAGCTCGCGATGGCGCAGCGCCATGATGACTTCACCCTCGGGGTCCTGCGTGCGCGCAGAGACTTCCAGCTCCTTCGGCAGACCTTCCGGGCTAACCACCAGCGAGTGGTAGCGTGTGCAGGTCATGTCCTGATCGATGCCTTCAAAGAGTGTGCGGCCATCGTGATGCACCTGACTGGTCTTGCCGTGCATCAGGCGCGCGGCGCGAACCACGTTGCCACCAAAGGCTGCACCCAGTGCCTGATGTCCAAGGCAAACACCCAGAATCGGCGTGCGCTTGCCCTTCGAGGCATAGTGCTTGATCAGGTCGATGGAGACGCCCGCTTCCTGAGGCGTGCAGGGGCCGGGCGAGATGAGAATGTGGTCCGGGTTCAGCGCTTCAATCTCTTCGGGCGTCAGCTCGTCGTTCCGGCGGATGACCATCTCCGCGCCCAGCTCGCCCATGTACTGCACCAGGTTGTAGGTGAACGAATCGTAGTTGTCCAGAACGAAGACCATCAGCGAAACCCCTTATGAAAAGTGTACGCGTATTCGTGATGTCACCGCTGTTTCCAAGGCTTTAGCGCGGGTGGAATCCGTAACCGCGCGGTGATATGGTGGCTCCGTTGCGCTGCTGAGGCTTTCGTGGCGCGTTGTGAGGCGGTTTATGGCGATGTATGTTCTGGCGCTGGACCAGGGAACGACGAGTTCGCGCGCGATTCTGGTGGACCATACCGGTGCGATTGCGGGCACGGCGCAGCATGAGTTCACACAGATTTTCCCTGAGGGCAAAGCCGGTTGGGTGGAACATGATCCGTTTGAGATTCTCACCAGCCAGTTGACCGCCGCCGTGGAAGTACTGGGGCGTGCTGGTGTGCGGCCGCGCGATGTGGCGTCGCTGGGCATTACGAATCAACGTGAGACCACGATTGTGTGGGATCGCGCGACGGGCAAGCCTGTTTATAACGCCATCGTGTGGCAGGATCGTCGCACAGCTTCGATGTGCGAGCAGCTTCGCAATGAAGGCGTGGAAGAAGATGTTCGTCGGCGCACCGGCTTGAGGCTTGATCCTTACTTCAGCGGCACGAAAGTCTCATGGATTCTGGACAACGTTGCTGGTGCGCGAGAGAAGGCCGAGCGCGGTGAATTGGCGTTTGGCACTGTGGATAGCTGGCTGGTGTGGAACCTGACCAGTGGCAAGAAGCACATCACTGACCGCACGAATGCGTCGCGCACGCTGCTTTACAACATTGTCGAAGACAAGTGGGATGACGAGATGTTGCGGCTGCTGCGTGTGCCTCGCAGCATGATGCCGGAGGTAGTGTGGTCGAGCGAAAAGCTTGGCCCTGTGAGCACCACGCTGGGACTTGAAGGCACTGAGATTGCTGGCATTGCGGGTGATCAACAATCTGCGCTCTTCGGGCAGATGTGCACGAAGCCCGGCGATGCGAAGAACACCTATGGCACCGGATGCTTTCTGTTGCAGCACATTGGCACCGAATTTCGTGAGAGCCAGAATCGTTTGCTGACGACGCTGGCCTGCTCCACGAATCGCAGACCAGAATATGCGCTGGAAGGGTCTGTGTTTATTGGCGGCGCGGTGGTGCAGTGGCTGCGTGATGGACTTGGCATCATTGCATCGAGCAGCGAAGTGGAGCAGCTTGCGCAGAGCGTGCCGGATAGCGGTGGCGTGTTGTTTGTGCCCGCGTTTACTGGGCTTGGCGCACCGCACTGGGATCCGTATGCCAGCGGAACCATCATTGGCATTGGTCGCGGCACAACGAAAGGACACATTGCACGTGCGGCGCTGGAGAGCATTGCTCTGCAGACGACAGACCTGATGCGTGCGATGAATGCCGACACCGGTGTACCGCTGCGCGAGTTGCGTGTGGATGGCGGCGCGACAGCAAACGATACATTGATGCAGTTTCAGGCGGATCTGCTGGGTGTGCCGGTGCATCGTCCTGCATGCCTGGAAACAACGGCTCTGGGCGCGGCGTTTCTTGCGGGGCTTGCCGTTGGCTTCTGGAACAGCACGGATGAAATTCAGCGCGTGCAGGGCGAGGGAACGTTGTTCACACCGCAGCGGGATTACGATGCCTTATACGCGCGCTGGAAAGAAGCTGTGGAACGCGCGAAGGGATGGAACGCATGAATCGTACAGCGATGCTTGATGCCGTGAAGGCACACGGCGATGCCGCGTGGGATGTGGTCATCATCGGTGGCGGCGCTACGGGTGTGGGTGTGGCGGTGGATGCTGCTGTTCGCGGCTACAAGACGCTGCTTGTCGAGCGCGAGGATTTTGGCAAAGGCACGTCCAGCCGCAGCACCAAGCTGGTGCATGGCGGTGTGCGTTACCTGGAGCAGGGCAATATCTCGCTGGTGATGGAGGCGCTGAAAGAGCGCGGGTTGCTGCGTCAGAACGCTCCGCACCTTGTTCATGATCTTCCTTTCGTAGTGCCGAATTATGAGTGGTGGGAAGCTCCGTTCTACGGCATTGGCATGAAGATTTATGACCTGCTGGCGACGAAGTATTCGTTTGGCAAGTCGAAGATTCTTTCGCGTGAGGAGACGTTGGAACGTCTGCCAACGATCTCGCAGGAGGGATTGCGCGGTGGCGTGGTGTATCACGATGGCCAGTTTGACGACACGCGATTGCTGACACATCTCGTGATGACGGCTGCGGATCATGGCGCCACCGTGTTGAATTATTGCGGTGCTGTCGGCCTGCTGCGCGGCGAAGATGGATTTCTGCGCGGTGTAACGCTGCAAGACGGCGTCAGTGGTGAACGTTTTGACGTTCAAGCAAAGGTTGTAGTGAATGCGACGGGCATCTTCACGGATGAAGTGCGGCGCATGGCCGAGCCGGATGTGCAGACGATGGTGTCGCCCTCGCAGGGCATTCATCTGGTGTTTGAGAAGAGCTTTCTGCGCGCCGAGACAGCCATCATGGTGCCGCGCACCAGCGATGGTCGCGTGCTCTTTGCAATTCCTTGGCATGAGCACACCGTCGTTGGCACAACCGATACCCCGATTGAGGCTCCGAGCTATGAGCCGAAGCCACTGGAAGAAGAGATTGAGTTTGTGCTGGAGACAGCAGGTGAGTATCTCTCGCGCAAACCTACACGCGATGACATTCTGGCCATCTACGTTGGCATTCGTCCTCTGGTAAAAGCCGCTGGAAGCGATGGATCGAAGACGAGTGCGCTGTCACGCGATCACACGATTCACATTGATGGCAGCGGATTGCTCACCATTGTTGGCGGCAAGTGGACGACGTATCGTCACATGGCTGAAGACACAGTGAACCATGCAGCAACGCTGGGCCATTTGCCCGATGTCACATGTACGACCGCCGATCTGCATGTGCATGGATGGAGCGATGCAACCGACCTAGGCCATCTGCTGGTGTACGGCAGCGATGCAGCAAAGATTCGCGCGCTGGCCGCTTCATCGCCCGAACTTGCACAGCAACTGAATCCAGCACTTCCCTACCTTGCCACCGAGGTCGTCTGGGCGGCGCGCGAAGAGATGGCGGTTACTGTGGAAGATGTGCTGTCGCGCAGAACGCGTGCGTTGCTTCTGAATGCGAAGGCTGCCATTGCAATGGCGCCACAGGTTGCGCAGTTGATGGCTGCGGAGCTGGGTCACGACGAAGCATGGCAGCAAGCGCAGGTGAGTTCGTTTACCGCATTGGCACGGCAGTACCTACCGCAGTAGAGTGGTTGCGTTCCGAAGGAGATGTTTGTGATTGCACGCAGCCCGGTGCTGGGCGAGTTTATGGGAACGTTTGTGCTGCTGCTGCTGGGTAACGGTGTGTGTGCCGCAGTGACACTGAAGAGCAGCAAGGCAAAGGACGCGGGCTGGATGGTTGTCGCCGCGGGATGGGCCTTTGCGGTGCTGTGCGGCATTTTCGTGTCGCAGTTGTTTGGCTCGGCAGACGCCCATATGAACCCTGCATTCACGCTGGCTTTTGCGATCAAGGGTCATGCGTACGGCAACCTGATTCCCTATGTGCTGGCGCAGGTGGCGGGCGCGTTTTGCGGTGCCGCGGCGACCTGGTTGTTCTATCTGCCACTGTGGGGATTGACCGAGGCGCAGGATGCGAAGCTTGGTGTCTTCGCAACGAGCCCTGCGGTACGGAACTATGGATGGGCGTTGTTCTGCGAGGCACTGGCTTCGTTTGTGCTGGTGATCGTTGCGGGCGGGATGAGCAGCAAGCTGGTACTTACCACTGGTGCTGCGGCCGGACTCAGCCCTTTCTTAGTTAGCCTTCTCATCTGGTCGATCGGTCTGTCGCTTGGCGCGACGACTGGCTACGCCATTAATCCCGCGCGCGACTTCGGGCCCCGACTGGCACATGCGCTGTTGCCCATCGCAGGGAAGGGACCGAGCGACTGGGCCTATGCCTGGGTGCCGGTGCTTGGGCCGCTGCTGGGTGGCGGGCTGGCGGGCTGGGTTCTGTTGGCGCTGGGTGCGTAAGACACCGGCTGCGCTGGCTGGAGTAGCTACTGACTACTCCAGTGCAGCGTTGACGTCGCGCACGAGGTTTCGCAGATAGCTGCGGCGATTGAGCAGCGCCACCATCGCGTCCTTCGACGAAGATTTTGCAGTAGCGTCGTCCGTGTCCACAGCCGCGTCCCACTTGGTCCAGAGAGCCTCTAACTGTTTCTGTGAGTCGTCGAGCATGGCGGTGAAGTTGGACTTTGCAGCTTCAAGATCTTTGCGAAGCTGGGGGTCGTCATCGCCCATCTGCTTTGCCATCTTCATCTCTTCCAACTGCATGTTCAGTTCGAAGGCCTCTTCCAGAAGATCGGGAGGGACAATCTGCTTCTTCTCCGTGCCTGAAGCGCGCGCGGATTCCGTAGCCTTTACGGACTGTTCCTCAAGCTCAATGCCTTCCAGTTCCAGCAGGTACTCGGTGCGACGGATGGGATCGCGCAACGTGCGGTAAGCGTCGTTCAGCAGCGAGGATTTCTCTGTGGCTTCCGCCTGTTCCTCTGCGGATTTGGAGGCGAAGCGATCCGGATGGAACTCGCGCGAAAGCTTGTAAAAGCTCTTCTCAAGCGATGCTGTGTCGAGCGCGAGTTTCGTGGGCAGGCTGAAGACTTCGAAGTAGGTCATGGCTTCTCTTCTGATGGTATCTGTCCATCGTTTGTTGCGATCGAAGTACTGAGACGGTAGCGTCGCTTGCGTGGGTGGCCAGCAAGAAAAACCGCGTTGTTGTAGAGGACATTCACGGTTTCAACGTAGTCCGCGCCAATCCATTCCAACGTTCTGCGAGACGCCATGTTCTCCGGATCGCACGTGATCCAGAGGGGATCAATCTTTATTGCTTTTGCGATGGGGACCAGAAGCCGCACAGCGCGCGCCGCGTAGTGATTACCCCGATGTTTGGGATGAACGTTATACCCGATGTGGCCAGCGTAAAGCAGAACGTGTTGCGTGGATTCCAGTCGGAAGCGGATGCCCCCGACCTCATCTCCAGCGCGGTTCCTCATGAGCCATGCTGCCACCGGAACCTTATGCACGTCGCTGAGGTCCGTGCCAAGGTATTCGAGAGATAACTGACCATCAACCTCTTGCAATGGCTGGGACAGAATCGCCTGCATGCGGTTACGCGGTGAACGACGATCCGCAGCCGCAGCTCTTGGTGCTGTGGGGGTTGATGAAGTTGAAGCCCTGGCGCATCAGCGTCTCTTCGAAGTCGAGCGTCATGCCGCTGAGGTACAGGAAGCTCTTGGGGTCGACGAAGATCTGCACCTTGTCACCTTCCTGCTCGTAGACATACACGCGATCACGCTCGCGGGCCTGCGAATCGAAACGGATGTTATACGAGAGACCGCTGCAGCCACCACCCGTGATGCCCACGCGCAGGCCGCCCTGCTCAGCGGAGACGCCTTCCTTCTGCATGGCGGAGCGGATGCGCTTCAACGCCTTTTCCGTCACCTGGATGTTCTGTGCCTTTGCGTTGTCCGGCGGCGCGGAAACAGGCGGAACGATGGGGCTTGAGTACACGGGTGCAGCACCTGCTGCGGGGGCAGGTGCGCTCATTTCCTTGCTGGTGGTGCTGCTGATTCCTACTACCGACATAGTTGTGTTCCTTTGCTAGCGCAGGCTCTGTTGGCGCGCATCGTAAATCTTCATCTCGGCGCTGATCAGTTCATCGGCCTTCTTCAGCGCGGTCTGCGTGTTGGTATCAAGCTGATCCCAAGTGCGAAAGACACGATCTTCCTGCACGCTGGAGGGCTGGATGTTGCCGTTCTGATCCACCATGGCCGCAGCCTCTAAGGTGATGGACTTTGACACTGGATCAATCAACGCACGACGCACGCGGTAAGCGATATCAACGCAGGCGTTCAGGTGTGCGGCGTCGCCAAGGCCCCATGCAATCTGGTTGGCTCGGCAGGCCGCTGGCGTGCGATAGAACGTGAACAGCGACAGGACGTATGTGCCCTTGTTCAGGTAGTTGCTGTAGTTACGCTGCAACCACTGCGGCGTGGACGTATCCGGCATGTAGATGATGACGTCATGGTCTTCTGCAAGAGAAAGCGGCGAAGTCCACTGTTCGGTTTCATCAAACACCGCACCGGGATGACCGAAGGTGCCGCGTTGCACGACCTGCTGCGCTAAGGTGCTGGACGCCAGGAAGACCAGGAGCGCGGCGCAAAGGCCAGTCTTACGAATCGCGGATTTTAGTGGTTGAAGCTGCATTTCTGTTGCGACACCAGTCAACATGCGCTGCTATGTTGGCAGCGAGTGATGAAAAGGAGTTTCGCATGCCGAAGTTTCTGATTGAAAGAACGTTGCCGGGAGCAGGCGACCTGACGGCGGAGCAGCTAAAAGCTATCTCACAGACATCGTGCTCTGTGCTGCGCAACCTGGGGCCACAGATTCAGTGGGTCGAGTCTTTCGTGACGCCGAACAAAATCTACTGCATCTACGTGGCACCGAATGCAGAGCTGATCCGCGAACACGCACGCCTCGGCGGTTTTCCGGCCGATTCCGTGGAACCAATCAAAGAAACCATCAGTCCGGTTACCGCAGAGTGACACGGCGGAACAGGCGCTTGCCTGTCCCGCCGAATCCTAATGCTTAGTGAGCCGCTGCGGCTAGCTCTTCTGCGCCGACGTTCTTCTTCTTCCAGTCGCCGATGGCTGCACGGATGGCGTCTTCTGCCAGTACCGAGCAGTGAATCTTAACCGGGGGCAGAGCCAGTTCCTTCACGATCTCCGTGTTGGAGATGGCGAGAGCTTCGTCAATGGTCTTGCCCTTCACCCACTCCGTCGCGAGCGAGGAGGAGGCGATGGCCGAACCACAGCCGAAGGTCTTGAACTTTGCGTCTTCAATGACCTGCGTGTCCGGGTTGACCTTGATCTGCAGACGCATCACGTCGCCGCACTCCGGTGCGCCAACCAGGCCGGTGCCCACTTCCTGCGCGTTCTTGTCGAGCGTTCCAACGTTCCGCGGATTCTCGTAGTGATCGACTACCTTATCGCTGTATGCCATGTTCGTCTCCTGTTGAGCGAATACGTTAATTAGATGCCTTCCGGTCAGTTTTCAGTGCAAATCCCTGCCGGACGCTAACCCTTGATAATTCCCCTGTGCCAACGGGCCAGGGCGATGAGCCAAACTACTGTCGCAAACGCGACGGAGTAGTCGAATGTTTTAAACGCCTCACGCCAGGTGAGCGGCGTGTGGAAGAAGTAGCCGGCGGCGATGCTGGAGACCCATGTGAACAACATGGTGGTAAGCCAGGTCTTGCCGGTCGGCTCCTTCATCAAGCACTCCTTAGTGAGCGGTCCATTCGACCGACTCCAGGTCGATGCCTTCCTTGACCATCTCGTACAGCGGGCTCAGTTCGCGGAGCTTCAGCACCGTATCGATGAGCTTGTCGCTGACGTAGTCCACTTCTTCCTTGGTGTTGAAGCGGCCGAGGCCGAAGCGGATGGAGCTGTGTGCAACGTCGTCGCCGAGGCCGAGGGCCTTGAGCACGTAGCTGGGCTCCAGCGTGGCCGAGGTGCAGGCCGAACCGGAGGAGACTGCGATGTCGTTGATGCCCATCAGCAGGCTCTCGCCTTCGACGTAGACGAAGCTCATGTTCAGGTTGCCGGGCAGGTGGTGCTCCATGTTGCCGTTGACGTGAACGTAGTCCAGAGCGGCTTCAAACTTCGCCTTCATGTAGTCGCGGAGTTCGGTCAGGCGCTTGGTCTCGGCTTCCATCTCTTCACCAGCGATTTCGCAGGCCTTACCGAGGCCAACGATACCGGGGACGTTGAGCGTTCCGGAACGCATGCCGCGCTCGTGGCCGCCACCGTCAATCTGCGAGACGAGCTGAACACGCGGGTTGCGACGGCGAACGTACAGCGCGCCAACACCCTTCGGTCCGTAGATCTTGTGGCCGGACATGGAGAGCAGATCGATGTTGTCGTTCTGCACGTCAACCGGAATCTTGCCGACTGCCTGAACGCCGTCCACGTGGAAGAGGATCTTCTTCTCGTGGCAGAGAGCGCCGATTTCGGCGATGGGATTAATCACACCGATTTCGTTGTTGGCGTACATGATGGAGACGAGGATGGTCTCCGGCGTGATGGCTTCCGCGATCTTCTTCACGTCGACCAGGCCGTCTGCCTCAACGGGCAGGTAGGTGACCTTATAGCCGCGCTTTTCCAGGTGCTTGCAGGTATCCAGCACAGCCTTGTGCTCGGTCACCTGGGTGATGATGTGGTTGCCCTTTTCGCGGTACATCTCCGCAACGCCCTTGATGGCAAGGTTGTTGCCTTCGGTAGCGCCGGACGTGAAGATGATTTCCTTCGGAGTGGCGTTGATTAGCTTGGCGATCTGTTCGCGCGCCTTGTCCACACCCTGTTCGGCTTCCCAGCCAAACTGGTGGTTGCGGCTGGCAGCGTTGCCGTAAATCTTGGTCATGTACGGCAGCATGGCTTCCAGCACGCGCGGATCAAGCGCAGTGGTGGCGTGGTTGTCCATGTAAATGGGCAGCTGAACACCCTTATGGGCCGGTGTGGATTCCAGCAGTTCGATTTCCGTGGCGAGGCTCATGCTTGTTTCTTCTCCTGATCCGTTTCCGAGCAAGTGGTGCAAGTTTGCTGCGCGTGCCTGATGTTTATGGGTTCTAAAGAGCGATGGAGACAAGGCCTCCGCCCAGCGTGTTGGCTGGTACGGCGGTGTCCTGCGGTTCTGCCAGATCGGCAATCGTAATGCCGCTGAGCAGTTCCTTGATGCTGTCATTCACCTTGCGCAGCGGTTCTTTGATGGTGCAGTGACCAGCCAGGTCGCAGGTGCCGTGAATGGTGATGCAAGAGGTGATAAACAGCGGGCCGTCAATGGCCCGGATCACCTCAAATGCGCTGATCTCAGCAGCCGAACGCGCCAGCGCGTAACCGCCGTTGGTACCAGCGTGCGATACAAGAATGCCCTGCCGGGTTAACGTTTGCAGAATCTTGGCAAGAAGCTGTGGAGGAATGTGATACGCCTCCGCAATATCCTTTGCGGACTGCGCACTGGCCGACCCCGTCTTGCCCGTCAGGACAGCCTGCTCAGCAAGATACTTCAGGGCCATCAGGCCGTAATCCGCTTTTTTGGTCAACCGCAGCATATTAGGTCAAAAGCCAGCGGGTAGATACACCACGGGCATGTTTCCAGTGTAGGCCTGTGGAAACAGAGTGGCAATGGCAAAACGGTGTTCTTTGAGAATAATTATTAAACTTTGCCCATTTGAGGTATCAGGCCAGGCTCTCCAGCGGGTCCGTCGCGATGCGGTGGAAGACCATCCAGGCATATTGCGCGGCGGAAAGCGGCGCCAGCCAGGCGATGCCTACCAGCAGCCAGTGGCGTAGTTCACTCAATGTCGCAGTGGTTTTAACTGCGGTCAGCAGGACCAGCAGCATGGTGAAGATCTGCACCAGTGTGTTCAGTTTGCCGATAGCCGAGGGTCGGAAATCCCGCATGGTGCCTGAAAAAAAGAGCAGGATGCTGATACAGAGAATGCCGATATCGCGCGCAAATACCAGTACTGTCACATACTTAGGAACCAGCCCTACCCAGGTGACGGTCAGGAAGAGCGTAGAAAGCATCAGCTTGTCTGCGATGGGATCCAGATACTGACCGAGACGTGTGGTCTGGTTCAGTCTGCGGGCAAGGCGTCCGTCCACAGCGTCAGTGGCACCAGCAACTACGAAGATCAGTAGCGCAATCTCCTCGTGCTGCGCCAGAATCGCTTCCACCAGGAACGGCACCGCCAGCAGGCGCAGAAGCGTCAGCAGGTTTGGCGCGGCACGGAGCTGTCGAAGGAGCGAATTCATACTGGCGCTGAAGGAATCACTTCAATCATATGCGGCAAACGCGGTGGCGCATGGGTTGTCTTGAAGGTACGGTCCTGCGACTTCTGCGCCACTCCCTGTTGTTTTTTCCCGAGATCGAGCCGATATAGTCCGGTGAAGGACTTCCGAACAAATGCGCGTTGTTTATCAGTGGACACAGGCGGAGTGGGATGAGGCACTGCGGCTGGCCACAGAGCGTCAACGGCGACCGGGCGGCATTCCGGGAATGACGTACGCCGTGATTCTTGTCCCACTGGTGGGTGCGTCTTTGAGCGGTCTGCTGAGTCTGCGTCGTGAAGGAAAGCTGACCGATGCAGGTCTTGAGGTACCGCTTCTCTTGGGATTGGCTGCCCTCTGCGTCGTCGTTTGGATAGCGGGGATGATCTGGAAACGACAGCGTCGCAAAGCCGCAGCGGCTCCAGTTCCGACATGCGATTGCGAAGCCATTCTGCAGGAGAGTGGATGGTGCTTCCGCATTCCCAACCGCGAAGATGCCAGGGGCACAATCCGAGCGATGTCTTCCAGAATCGACATCGCCGCACAGGCGGAATCTTTGCTGTCTCCATGGACCAGCCTTACCGGGATGCGGCGAGGGAATCGCGTGGTGGTGTTTCTGCATGAGGGAGGCTTCTCTGCACTGCCAATCCGCTGCCTGACAGAAGATCAGGCGGGGCATATGCAGCGACTGATCACGCGCAAGTTGCGTCCACAAACAGCACGAGTTTCTTCTGCAAAGTAAGCCTGCTCACGAGGCAATGGTTTGCCACGAGAGATGGCGAGAGTTACACTGAAGGAAGTCGGCAGCCCGCCCGGGCAGCCCGGGAGCAATCCCACCAAACGCAGGCGCGTAGCTCAGTTGGTTAGAGCGCTACCTTGACACGGTAGAGGTCGATGGTTCGAATCCATTCGTGCCTACCATTTTCTCCTCCATATCCAAACAACATTCGCCTTGGCGGTCGCTCGCATCTCTGTACCGTCGTAGCTTGATATCCGTGTGTGTCGCCAAGCTTTCGTAGGTTCGGGATCGAGCGCTGTAGATTGTTTTCGATGGTCTGCACGTGAATCGGGCTGAATAGTAAGCACGACCGGAGGAGTGATGGTACGAGTGCGTATTGCACGACATTGCATAGCGATGATTTGTGCTTTCCTGCTTTCTTCAATATGCCGAGCAGAACCCGGCAGGCTAATCTCTGCAACGGAGATATCGGGTGCTCCTGCCGGGGCGAAGGCGTGGCGCATACGCTATGAGACCTCGGATCAGGCGGGGCACGTAACAGAGTCAACCGGCATTCTTGTTTCACCCTTGGGCGCGGCGCCAAAAGAAGGAAGGAATGTGATTGCGTGGGCACACGGCACAACTGGCATTGCCGAAAGCTGTGCACCTTCCCAGAGTCCACACGCCTTTAGCTCGATTCCCTCCTTGGACCAGTTGGTGGGCAAGGGATGGGTTGTGGTGGCAACTGATTATCCCGGCCTTGGCACACCCGGTCCGCACGCTTATCTCGTTGGCAAGGCGGCCGCACACGCGGTGCTTGATTCAGTGCGCGCGGCACGGCATGTGCCGAAGGTGAATGCGAGTTCGCATTACATTGTTTGGGGATTGTCGCAGGGTGCTCATGCAGCGCTCTTCACTGGCGAAGAAGCTCATCCGTATGCCCCGGAGCTGCACCTGGTGGGAGTCGCGGCGGCTGCACCTCCGACTGATTTGACGAAGAATCTAGCAGCCACTGGCAATCCGGTGGTGCACACCATTCTGACTGCGTTCGCGGCTGAGAGTTGGTCGCAGGTGTATCACGCGGATCTATCGACCATTCTTTCGCCGATGAAACAACGCGTACTTCATCGCCTTGCGCAAACTTGCGGGAGCGAAGATCCAGCGCTTCGTACGAAGATTCAAGTCCTGCGGCTACGCGATCTCGGAAAGATCGACCTCTCAGCGATTGAGCCGTGGCGCAGCCTGTTGAACACAAATTCCGCTGGCCATCAGCCTGTTGGCGCACCACTCTTCATCGCGCAAGGAACGAAAGATGTTGTGGTGTCTCCGAACGTCACCAAGCAGTTCGTAGATGAGGCATGCAAGCGCGGCGAACGAGTTCGGTTTATGTCGATTCCTGACGGCGTTCATCGTACGACAGCCATGGCATCCTCAACAGAGGCCATACGGTGGATGACAGACCTGTTCGCAGGAAAGCCCGCCTCGAATGGATGTCCACTCAATTAAGGCTCTCCAGGTCTCGCGACAGTGAGACTCAAGGCACGATGTTGAAATGCTTTGCCTGCATCAGGATGTTCTTGAGAGCCGCGACGCAGTCGGCATCCAGCAGATGCGGCGTTAGCGTCTCCATGATCCTTAGCACGGTGTCTGGCTCCAGATTGTTTCGGTAAGGACGGGGCGAGCAGATGGCGTCATACACGTCGGCCACGCTGAGGATGCGCGTGGGCAGATCAATGTCTGCTGCGGTGAGTCCCTGCGGATAACCGGAGCCATCCAGACGCTCATGATGATCGCGTGCGATGCGTGCAATGTCTTCAAAGCCGCGCACTTTGCACAAGAGGTTATAGCTGTGCTGAGCATGTTCGCGAACTGAGGACCACTGCTGCTGTGTGAGCGGGCCTTCTTTATCCATGATGGCGTTCGAGATTCCCAACATGCCGATGTCATGCAGCAGGGCCGCGCGACGCAGAGATGTGATCTGATCTTCGGGCAAATGCATCTGTCGAGCGATCGCTTCTGTGAGCATGGCGACGTTCTGCGAATGCATGAATGTGTAATGCGACTTGGCGTCGATCATGTCTGCGAACGCAGAGCAGATGTTCTCAAACGCGTCGTAGTCGCAGGCAATACTGTCTGGATCCGGATCGCGCGAGATCACTTCCCGCATAAGGTCAGGAGTATCTGCACCGTTCCACAGGGTGCCTTCCTCATGCATGATGATGACGAGAGCCACAAGCCCGGGATCAAACCAGGTGCCAGAGCGGGCTTCAATGATGCGGACCGCTTCGTCGCGCCCCAGGAGAGTGTCCAGCGATTCAAGCGTCTGCGCAATGGAACACGTCTGAGCCATCAACGGGATCTCATGTTTCTTCAGTCCCGCAGGACCTCCCGAACCATCCCATCGTTCATCCACGCATCGGATGGCGTCAATCGTAGCTTCTGAACGCGCGACCTTACGTGCGATGAGTTCGCTTGTAACCGCACGTGGGCGAGCGGACTGCCATACAAGACGTCGATTCCGCAGAAGTCGAAATATAGGTTTCAGTCTGGATGGCCATGACCGATCGCGGAAAGAGTGACGGAAGACAAAGCGTATCTGCGGCCATGTGATCTTCGTCCAATCGAAGACGCGTAGCGCCTGGCGGCAGAGGTGTTCCTCCATACCCATTCGTTCGCAGATGTCGACGGTGTTGCTCGTGGTCCCTACATCTTTGAGAAGCAAGGCGTAATAGAGTTCGTTCATCCACTCCTGCGAGGGGCAGATATTTCGTCCCAGGTTCATACCCAGAACACAGGTTCGTAGTGTGTGCCCAGAGTGTTCGCCTGAGCCCAGATCGAAAGCATCAGTAAGCCCCGCAACGAGTTCGCTGAACACTGCGGGCCTAGACGGAAATTTGAGCACGGCGGCTTGCCTGTGCTCATCCTGCATGGCGGGATTGGGGGTATCGAGCTGCATATCAAGACAGGGAGTTCGGGGACTCCTCAGATTTCCATCCTTTCAAGATTGGAGAGCCGACGGAATCGCGGCTCTCCAACTTTCATTGGCACAAAAGCAATGCTCAAGACATCAGTTGCTCATCGAGAGTGATTCTCGAGAGAGGCTCGACGGTTCTTTTGGAAACACGCCTCGTTATCGTCGCTGCACGACGGTTTTTCTTTGCCATAGCTGACAACATCCAGCTTGGAGGGAGATACACCATCCGCGATGAGTTGATCACGCACAGCCTGCGCACGTTTTTGCCCCAGCGCAATGTTGTATTCAGCCGTGCCGCGCTCATCGGCATATCCGGCCACAACAATGTCCAGATCAGGATGCGACTTGAGATACGTGGCGTTTTTCAGTACTGCAGCCAGAGCATCCGGACGGAGTTCGTAACTGTCGTAATTGAAATATGCACTCTCTACGCTTTGGTCGAAATCCGCGCCGGACGACGCAGGTGCTGCAATGGTGGTGGAAGTTGCTGGCGGCGGTGGAGGTGGTGGCGGCGCTGCAGCTACGACCGGAGCCTCTGGCTTGGCATCATGCGCTTGCTTCTCCATGTCGCGCTGCACCTTGTAGGCATCGTTACGTGAGGAATCGTCACGATATGCGCTGCCAAACCGGAACAGAAGGCCAGTACTGAAAACCGTGTGGTTCTGCTTGTTGTTTCCGGCATTTGGAAAGCTTGTCTTCAGATACTCCACCTGGGCTGCGCGAACACCAACGTGACGCGTAAGACCAATGTCGATACCACCGCCAGTGCTGATCGCAAAACTGGTGGCAGAGCTGCTGACGGAATTACCAGATGGGAAATACGAATCGCTGCCTTGAGCAGCACCGAAGAGTCCGTGACCAAAGAACTCAAAGCGACCTGCGGGCACAACGATCTGCGGACCGAAGGTGTAAGTGATGAGCGTCAGATCCTGACCGAGGCTTCCGATGTGATTCGCGTGGCTTCCGGTGACTTCACCAGCGACACGAAACCACGGCAAAACAGAGTAAGCAGCGGATAGATATCCGCCATTGGCGCCAAAACAGTTGCATTGGCTGGGGGGTGCGTTGGAACGCACGTTGGCATAACCAACGGACAATGTGGTGCGCGGTGCAGACCAATCAGCGCCACTGGGGCGCGCTTGCGCAAAGGCCAGGGGAGATGCAATGGATGCAACGAGAAGAACAGACATGATGCGAGTCATAAAAATCCTTTTCTGAACGAGGACTTTGGAAGTCTCCGGATGTGGAGTGAGGTTGGTATTTGCCAACCCCACTCCGCATCGCGGTGAGTTAGTACAGCAGCGCCGTGTAAGGAGCCGTGCTCAGCGCACCACCCTCCAGGATCACGAAGCGTCCGGGCGACAGAGCGTAGACCACACGCGTGCCATCGATCAGGAAGCGTCCTGCCGTTGCATCGGTGACGGTGTACGTACTGCTTCCTGTGACACCCAACTGCAGGATGTTCAGGTTGCCCACGCCGACGTTGGTATCCGTGGTGTAAGTGACGTTCCCAGCCCCATCTGCGGTGAAGGTTCCATCACCGTCGATGGTGGCCAGGCTGCTTGCCGGTACCGTTCCGTAGATATAGGTGCCGTTCAGAGTTGCCGTGGTGAACGGTCCTGCTGCCTGCGCTTCCAAGTGACCGAGGCCTGCGTAACCGGTCTCCAGGAAGTAGCCCTCGTTGTTGCCGGTGAGATAAACCACACGCGCCGGCGGCGGATCGGTTCCGAGTCCCAGAAGGGCCAGAATCGGGCTGAGGATGTTGTTGGGTGCGGGGTAGTTGTAGACAGCGCGTCCGTTGCTGGCCACAGCACAGCTGCTGTTACCCAGTGACTGATACGTGCCAAGGATTGCGTTCAGGACGTTGACGCCGCCGCCGAGACCGGTCAACGAGTTGACCAGGCCGGTGAGGCCGCCTACATCGACGTTGGTGGTGGTGCAGGTGCCGTTGCTGTTACCCGTGCCACGGATGATGGTGGCCGAGGACAGATTGAGCACGGCGTCTACCGTCTTACCCACAAGGCCAGGGTTGACCGGAGCGTTCTCATAGCCGACGAACGGACCGTTGAGCGACGCGTTGCTGAACGTTGTCTGAGACTGCGACAGAATGGTGCCTGCCTGCAGCACATAGGACGAGTGCTTGTCCGTGGACATGATGAATGCGTGGGTCTGATCCACCAGGTACACAGCGTAGTGAGTTGGGTATGCCACTCCGGAGAGCTTGGAGCTGGTCAGGGTCATACCGACGCGGCCATTGGTGTCCGCAGCGGAGCTGGCGCCTGAGAGCGTGGAGCTGGCGTAGTTAGTGCTGGCGACATTTGCATCGCCCACACCGGTGATGGTTCCACCGTTGGCTGTGAACTGTCCGACCGATGCAACCGGTCCGGCGATGAGGCCGATGGTGCAGGTGGGCAGGCAGGGAGTGTCACCGGAGACACCGTAGGCATAGCCTCCGTTGAGACCGTTGCCGTACACGTTGGCGTTCTGCGCCAACAGCGTTCCGGATCCCTTGGTTGCAAGGAGGACGGTACCATCCGACTCAATCATGCTGCCGCTGGAGGAAGCCGTGGCCGGAGCCGTGGGCAACTTCAGCGCGAGTGAGTACAGGGTGGTGTTGCCCGCCGTGCCATCAGCATTGATGGTGGTTACGGCAAGAGTGCCGCGGCCATCTGTACCGATGGTGTACGTGCCCAGCAGTTCATTGCTGGCGATGATGTTGCCGGTGGGGTTAGAGGACTGGTGATTGCTGTCGAGTTCGCCAGCGGTCAGCAGGCCATTGCCATCTGCGGTGATGCTGCCGATGGTTGCAGTCTGGTATGCGAGTACACCTGCCACCACATCGTCATAGCCCTGGAAGAGGAACGCGTACGGTCCCTTCAGGAGAGCGTCAGACGGCGTGGACGGATAGACAACCTGCATGGTCAGCGGGAGGCTGGCCTGCTGCGGCGTTGTCTGGCTGTCAGTTGCGGTAATGGTGAAGCTGCTTGCGCCCACCGCAGTTGGGGTTCCGCTGACAACACCGGCGCTGGAGAGCGAGAGACCCGCTGGCAGCGATCCGGAGGTGACAGTGTAGGTGTACGGCGGGAGTCCGCCCGTGGCTTGCAGCGTCTGCGTGTATGCCACGCCGAGCGTTGCATTCGGCAGACCGCCGGTGAGCGTCAGAGGACTGATCGGGTTGACTGTCATGACAATGTTCGCGGTGCCGGTTTTGGCCGGGCTGGCCGAGTCGGTTGCCGTGACATTGAAGGTGGACGTGCCAGCCGTGGTTGGCGTGCCTGTGATGGCGCAGTTTGCGGCCATCGTCAGACCTGCAGGCAGGCTGCCGCTGTTGAGCGCGCAGGTGTACGGAGCGGTTCCGCCCGTGACACCAATGGCTCCGCTATACGGTGTGCTGACCGTTGCGTTCGCGGGTCCGGTCAGGGTGAGCGATGACGTTGCGCCGAGGATGGTGATTGGCACAGCGGCAACGGTTGAGTTGACTGGGCTGGCCGAATCGTGGACAGCAACATTGACCGAGAACGTGCCTGCCGAGGTCGGCGTGCCCGAGAGGGTGCAGTCGCTGTGCAGCGTGAGGCCAGGAGGTATTGTGCCCGAAGACACCGAGCAGGTGTACGGCGGTGTTCCACCCAGTACGAGGATGACGCCGACGTAGGGTACGTTCACCACACCCACTGGAGGTGCCGTGAGTGTGAGGGTAATCAACGCGCCCTGCACCGTGATGGTGACCGGAGACGTCTTGGTGTTTGCAGGATTGGCGGAATCCGTGGCCGTGATGTTGACCGTGGATGCGCCAGGTGTGGTCGGTGTACCGGTGATCACGCAGTTGGCGTTCAGCGTGAGACCGGCAGGCAGAGTTCCCGACGCCACCGTGCAGGTGTAGGGAGCGATGCCGCCAACAACAGTGACCAGGCCAACGTAAGGCACGTTCACCACTGCGACCGGCGGCGCGGTGATGGTTAGCGTGAGCAGGCTTCCGATCACGGTGATGTTGACGGTGGTGGTCTTGGTATTTGCCGGGTTGGCGGAATCAGTAACCGTGATGCCTACCGTGGAAGTACCCGGCGTTTGCGGCGTTCCGGTGATGACGCAGTCCGAGCCCATGGTGAGACCATTGGGCAACGTACCCGAGACCAGCGTGCACTGATACGGAGCAGTGCCACCTGCGACAAGGATGGTTCCGACATACGGCACACCAACCACTGCCACTGGAGGAGCGGTGATGGTGAGCGTGATGAGGGGAGACTGCACCGTGACAGTGACAGTTGCTGTGGTGATGTTTGCAGGGTTGGTGGAATCGGTTGCTGTGACACCGATCGACGTGGTCCCTGCAACCAGCGGTGTGCCGTTGATGACGCAGTCCGAACCGAGCGTGAGGCCGGCAGGCATAGCGCCCGACGCGAGCACGCAGTGATACGGTGCGGTTCCACCGGTAACCGAGACAGCGCCGCTATAAGGCAGGCCAACGGTTGCTGGCGGAGGCGATGAGAGGACAAGCACTGCCGACGCAGGGTTGATGACGATGGTGATCAAACCTGTTCCAGAGTTAGTCGGGTTGGCAGCATCCGTGACATGCACTGTGAATGTGCTGGTGCCTGCGGTTGTAGGAATGCCGGTGACTGCGCAGTTGCTACCTAACGTGAGCCCCGCAGGAAGCGAACCAGAATCGACCGTGCAGGTGTAAGGAGCCGTGCCACCCGTGACAGTGATGCTGGCAGCGTAAGCAATCTGCACCGTGCCGCTGGGCAGTGTGGAAGTGGCGATGGTAAGCGTTCCGCCCGTCGATGCAGCGTTGATCTTCAGCGTGAGATTGAGTGTTGCGGTTGCGCCTGCGGCATCCTTCACCTGTGCGGTGAATGTGGATGTTCCTGCAGCCGTCGGCGTGCCCGAGATAATGCCGGTCGCGGAGAGGTTCAAGCCTGCTGGAAGCGTTCCGCTTGTAATGCTCCAGGTGTACGGGCTGGTACCGCCGCTGGCCTGCAATACAGAAACATAGGACACATTCACTGTGCCATCGGGCGTGGTTCCTACCGCCTGCAACGCAGAGTTAGAAGAGCTTGCGTTCACCTTCAGGGTGATCGTGGAAGTCACCGTGAAAGGCACATCGCTGGAATCTACAGCCTGAAGCGTAAATGTGCTGGTGCCGGCAGCCGTCGGCGTGCCGGAGAGGATACCAGTGGTGGTATTAAAGCTGAGTCCCGCAGGCAGAGTGCCCTTTACTGCAAGCCATTTCAATGCGGGCGTGCCGCCTGAAAGAGCAAATGTCGTGCTGTACGCCGTGCCAACCGTTGCATCGGGCGCTGTGCCGCTGATCTGCGGAGCCGGATTGACGATGATGGTCGTTGTGCTGGTGGATTGAGTTCCGGTGACCGTACTTGTAAGCGTTACCGTCATCTGCTGCGTCACAGAGGGAGCGACATAAGTAGCTCCCAGTGCAGATCCATCGCTCAACGTGCCACATGTCTGGCCAGAGCATGCTGCGCCAGAAAGTGACCAAGTGAGGGGAAGATTAGAAGGATTGGTAGCCACGTCCAGGAAGGTCTGGCCGCTATCAATGGTGATTTTGGAAGATGCCAGGCTTGGAACAACACCGCCGGCATAGCCGCCACCGCAGCCAGCGATGACAACACACATGAGAAATAGGGCGAGCTGAGTTAAGAACAGCCCTCCGCGCAGAAACCGTATTGGTCTCTCTTTGATGACACTGGGAAGATCAAGCATGGTGCCTCCAACAACGTTCCGGGGAGATTTGCGAAGGGGAAAGCGCAGCCGTTGCCGTCGCTCAGGCTCCTATCGTCGAAAGCAACCATAACTTGTAAAAACCCCGAAAAA
Source organism: Terriglobus roseus (assembly GCF_900102185.1). Lineage (NCBI taxonomy): Bacteria > Pseudomonadati > Acidobacteriota > Terriglobia > Terriglobales > Acidobacteriaceae > Terriglobus > Terriglobus roseus. The sequence continues at coordinate 4,037,951 of NZ_LT629690.1, forward strand.
TGGGCCGGAAATGATATTCCAAAGTTTTGATATCACTGGGGATATCAGGGAGTCTCGCGACCTATAGGGGATGGTGCATAGTTCTAACCAAGCACTAACTTCGCGAGGAAACGATGCGAAGAACTGTGTAGGTAAGTAGACGAATAGTTCCATTTTGGAACTATTCGAATGTGTTCTGTACCATGCCTTTTCTCGCCACAGCATTGTTGCTAACGCTAGGAGGGACTAAAAGGGCAATGTTGTTCAGGAAGGAATTTTGGGGAGATTAAGTTAATGACTCCAGCCGATATCTCTACTTGCAGAACAGGACAGAACTTATCGCAAACAATGTCGGGTACCGGGCGATAAACGACATACTCCACGTGCGATCATTTGATCGCTGGTCGTGTCAACATCCCCCGTACTTATAGATGGATTGCTTCAACAACGAACCAGCATCGCTCTATCAAAATCGAAGATACAGCGATGTAAACGCACACCAAATCGGTCTGACTTTGCCGCGAGTGTGCAATGTGAAAAAGGGCTATGGAACAAAAGAAAGTACTGAGTTTTCCTCTCCGTCTGAGTCCGTCGGTACGCATGCAAGCCACAGATCTTGCGCGTCTGGAAGGTATCTCCCTCAACCACTTCATCAGTCTGGCCGTCGCAGAGAAGATCAGCCGCATGGAACATGAAAGCTGGCTGCGACAGCAAGGTAAGACTGCATCCACCAGCTTGCCGATGCAGACACCCATGCGTCGCTTCTGAGTTACTTGCTCTTCTCTGTGTTGTCCATAGTTATCGACGGATAACTATAGGATCACGTTATCGCTTACTAAACTGGTATTTCTTACGAGCTGTCTTGCTTATTGAGAAATTATCGTGGATCGACTTGCGGAGAGGGTAATGCCTTTATTCAAGGGCGCAGGAAGCATAAAGGTAAACGGGTAGCTGACGGTTACGGTCACCATGCATCCCGGACTATTACTTCCCTGCGCTGTATCGCATGCGCCAGATGCTCCCGATGTACCCGGCCATGATGCTGTGACAGATATGTTGGATGCACTAATTCCTGGCGCCACATTTGTTCGAATGTAGTTCTGGATGTCGCTCGCTCCCGCCTCACAATAGTTTGAATTTGACGTTGCGCACATTGTGCCGCTGTATGTAGAACCCCGCACTGTGGCATACCGAGCACCTGCAGATGCAGCCCATTCGACGTAGTGCTCGGTATACACCGCCAGAGAACATTCCATAATGCCGAGAATGACGAGCAGCACAAGGCTGAGACACAGTGACGTCTCCAGCAATGTGCTGCCTGTTTCCTCGCATAAGACTTCACCTGCACGAAGATGTTTAACGTGACGCACGGAGTCTCACCTTCGCTGTAAGAGGAATGGTAGTAGAAATACCAGGCCATGGAAGCAAGGGTGTATAGGTGGAACTGGTATCCAACTCCACGTAGTACACGCTGTTCATGGAGCTGGAGCAGGTTGGTTCAGACGAACAGGAAGCAATAGCACTCGTGCCGTCTGAACATTCACAACCGTACGTCGCGACAGGCTTCACAGTGATAAGTGTGGACGCATCGGTTTGCGCCGCAAGCTTCATGCCCGCAACGTCAGTTGGATAATGAATGCCGTATGCAGTGCCCGTACGCGCTGCCGCGTTCACGATCATAGCGGCACGAAAACCGCGGCCAATGTCTACAGCACCGGCAAGCAGGAGAAGCAAAACGGGAAGTACAAGGGCCGTTTCAATCAGGCTGTTGCCGTCCTGGCGCTGTGCGAGCGATGCCGATTGTGCGATGAGACGAAACAACGGAATTTGTTGACTCATTGCACCAGCTCCGAATGATCTCCGCCCAACGGTGAGCCGGACTGGAGTGAGGAGTAATCGTTGGAAATAGTGCTGAGCACGCCTGCGTTGAATTGCACCTTATCCGCCACGATGCCGTTGTAACCACCGCCCGCGTTAATGACATTTACCGCGTAACTAACAGTTGCTCCTGGTTCGTAAATGACACCATTCAACTGTTGACCAGACAGAAGTGTGGGGGCCAGGAAGGTACCTGTGTTAGTGATGTTTTTGGCCTGCCAAAACAGAATGCCGCCATATTGTCCGCTGGTTGGTGCACTGAAAGCGAAGTTCGACAATCCAAGGGGCAGGGTGGGAAGCGTGAGAGATATGCCGTTGTTGCTTTGGTTATAAAACATCACTCCCTTGCCTTGAATTGTGCTGAGAGCCGCGACGCTAATGACAAATCCAGAGCTAACAGGAGCCGGCGTGTTGCCGAAGATATCTTTCGGTGCTTGATAGTTGCTGATGATGTATGTTCCAGGATTAAACGTGATCGTGGAGCCGACAGACGCCGTGATAGTAATACCGCCACAGTAGACGCCGGGGTTGAAGGTTATATTCGCAAGGATGGGCAGAATGGTCACGGGACCAGGAGCCCCTGTATAAGGAGAGCCCGTAGTTTTGCCGCATGGCGCATTGGGTTGAGCTGGTGCGGGGAGGTACGCGAGAGGATCTGCAGGGACAGGGAGAGGAGCTTGCGTGACTCGTGTATTTCCAAGACACAGAAGGCTGGCACCTCCTCCAGTTGGAGAGACCTGTACGTACGGCGCGGTGACACCGAGACCCACGAGGCAATTCACGGAACTGGGGCTGCTAGATTCGACGACAACGCCACAGTTGGCCCTGAAGCCAAGGCCGACCGCCACATTGAGCGTGCCAGAATCGGTAGGATTGAGCGCATAGAGACAGGGCCCGCCGATGCCACGTGCTGCCTGCGCGCGCGCTTTAAGGGAAAATCCCGTGAAACCGAAGATCCGCGAGAAGTACAACGGCGCCGTCTCAGAAACCTGAGTCTCCACATAATTGAGACGGTTCAGCGTCGTCGAACCAGAGGTCATCGTATTTGTAACGATGCATGTGGGGTTGTTCACCATAACAGTGAGCCCAGTTCCAGCGGACGCGCATTGCGTGATGAGAGTGGCTCCGCTGTATCCGTTCTCTACCATCGCCTTCTGCACCGCGGTTTGCATTGTCCCGCAGTTGGACGTACTGCCACAGACTCGCACCTCGAGTGCTGCCGCCAATGCAGTGGCATCGGCAGCGTTCTGCAGGCGCCGTTGCTCATGGCGGACGGCGCCAATGTCCACGGCCAGACCGAGAAATCCAATCAGTACGACCATGCACAAAGCGGCGACGACCAGTACCTGGCCGCTGTCATCACGAAGTTGGGATAGGCGCCTCATGTAACAGGCCGGACTCCTGAATGCGAAGTTGGTCCCCTAGCTGCAGGCCGGATTCGACGATCCTGCCTGCAGCGAGTTCGAGGACGGTGCGTACCGACGGCACGATGGCAGTGAGGCGATACGGTTTGAGCGAAGGCCAGAGACGCACCACGCGAAGCTGTGCGTCCAGGCCAACTACGTCGATCGGAAAGCGCATGCCGATGGTATGCACGCCCGAAGACGGTTTGATCCAGATGCCTTCTTCCCGCTGAAGATGGCTGCGGCCCAGCAAGCCGACTGCGCGACTAACGGATGTATCAGCGACCATAACGCTTGAAGCTACGACAACATCTTCCGCAAGCGTATGAACGGATACCATGCGTTTGTTCCGCATGGTTATGCCTGTTTACGGCGGCGATACACAATCACTGCAAGAATCAATACCGCGAGAACACCGGCTGCTACGCGGATCATTGTGGTCATGTCCATTGGAACTATCTCCTTTAGGTTTATGTTTCGATTTCGTTGATCAAACTAACTGGGTGGATCTCAACTTGAACTACTGGAGGTCTTTAAAGACTCCGGACAAACTAATAATTGCCGGTGCCAACAAGACCAGGAACAGGCAGGGGAAGATAAAGAAGACCAGAGGAAATACAATTTTGACGCGGGTTTTAGCAGCGGCTTCCTCAGCCCGTTGCCTTCGGTTCATGCGCAAATCGTCTGCAAATCGACTAAGTGCGCGCGCAATGGGTGTTCCAAATCGCTCGGACTGGATAAGCATTCCAACAAACGATCGAACTTCTTCTAAGTCGGACCGTTCTGCAAACCGTTTCCAGGCGTCCATTCTTACCCCGCCCACACGCTGCTCTAACAAGACACGTTGAAACTCCCCATGTAGCTCCCGGTGACTTAGCGCCAACTCGTCAGAGACGCGCACCATTGCTTGATCCAAACCGAGCCCAGCTTCCACGCAGATGTTCAGCAGATCAAGTGCATCTGGCAGGGATCGTACGAGACTCGCCTTATACAAACGAATGCGGCGTCGCAACCAGATATCTGGACCGAGATAGCCAATCGCAGCAAGAGTCACACATGCGAGCAGCATATTGCTGCGAACAAAGGTACCGAGAAAAAGCCCGGCCAAAGGCGCGATGCCTTGCGCCAGAGCATAGGTGTCCCTTTGCAGCGAAGTTCTCAGTCCCGCAGCCTCAAGCTTTTCTCTTGCCTGTTCGCTTTGGCGTGTGCCGGCACGCGGCCGTAGCACTGCAGTCCAACGAGCCAGAACTTCTCTCAACCGCGGTGACTTTGGCTTTACTTCAACATCCTTTACCTGTACCAAGTGCCGAAGACGATCCGAGTTGGCAGACTCGTTCCAGACCATGGGCATGGCAAGGAGCAGGACGACGGAGAAGAGCATGAAGCCGGCGGACCCTATAAGAAGAAAACTCATACAATCACACTTCTATCCCGCGGATGATCTGACGAATGGTGAACACACCGAGGCATAAGAGAACGACACCTGTGTAGAGAAGCTTGCGGCCCATGGGATCGGTGAAGAGGATGCGCGAATATCCCGGGCTCATGGCGTTGATAACGAGCATCAGTCCTACCGGTAACAGACAGAGAATCCATCCGGTGAGTCGGCCTTGCGCGGTATGTGTACGCACCTCTCCTTGAATGCGAACGCGATCGCGAATGACTGCAACGATGCGATCCATCACGTCAGGAAGATTGCCACCTGTATCTTTCTGGATGAGGAGCCCGGTGACAAAGATACGCAAGTCACGGGAGGGAACACGCTCCAGCATGGAGGAAAATGCATCGCGGATGGGCAAGCCATAGTTCTGGTCGCGGTGCACTTCCGCAAAGTCCAGACGCACGGCAAGAGGCGCTTCTTCTGCAAGCACACCAATGGCAACCGGAATCGCATGGCCTGCGCGCAGAGAACGCGCAAACATTTCCAGCGCTTGCGGAAGTGCAGATTCAAAGTCTTTGATACGACGCTGCCGCTTAATACGAAGCCACAATACCGGAGCAAAAGAAAAAGCGAATGCGGCGGCTGTGAGAATGGGGTTCGCCGTTACAAGGTATGTCAACAGTGGCAATGCAACAGCAATGCAGACCACCGTGAGAATGACTCCGCCCGGACTCCAATCGCTTCTGGACTGCAACAGCAGTAAACGGATGTGGCGCAGGAGACGAGTGCCTTCAAGATACTTCTCTACCCAGGAGTACGAATTTGGAACCTTCTTCTCCAGGCTGGCCTGCAGCGTCTTTGGCTGCGACGGCTTCGTAAAGACGACAAGTGTCTGCAGACGCAGCTCCGCTTCCGTGGCTACCTTCGAAGGTGTGGTGCCATACATTACGGCACCGAAGATGATCGATGTGAGCAGGGCGAAGCAAAGAGCGATCCACATGCCGTTAGACCTCCACGCTCACGTTCAGGAGTTCCGCAAGGGCCTGAGGCGGTATGTCATGAAGTCTGCCTGCAAAGCGAGGAAGAATGCCCGGTGAGTAAAAGCGACCAGCGACCTTGCCGGCAGCATCAGTCCCCTTACGTTCAAAAAGATAAAGGTCATTCAGTGCGACGATCTCAGCCTGTGTTCCCACAACTTCTGCAATGTGCGTGATGCGGCGTGAACCATCGCTCATACGAGCTACCTGCACAATGAGGTGAACTGCCGATGCAATCTGATTACGGATCGCTTTTTCCGGAAGACCAACGTTGGCCATCATGGCCATGGTTTCAAGACGGGCAACGGCGTCGCGCGGAGAGTTTGCATGGATGGTCGTAATAGAACCATCGTGGCCTGTATTCATCGCCTGCAACATATCCAGTGTTTCTTCGCCACGGACTTCGCCGACCACAATGCGGTCGGGACGCATACGCAGTGCGTTGATGATGAGTTCGCGTTGACGAATAGCACCGTGCCCCTCCAGATTTGGCGGACGCGTTTCAAGACGTACGACATGCTCCTGGCGAAGCAAGAGTTCGGCGGAGTCTTCCACCGTAACGATGCGTTCACGACCAGAGATAAATCCTGACAGCACATTCAACAGCGTCGTCTTACCGGCACCGGTGCCTCCGGAAACCACGATGTTCAAACGCGCTTCCACAGCCATGCGAAGAACCTCAAGCATGGAAGGTGCAAGCATCTTCGAACGGATGAGATCTTCCGCAGTGAGAGGTGTATTGCCGAAGCGACGGATTGAGAGGATTGGCCCGTCAATCGCCAGCGGCGGAATGATGGCGTTCACACGCGAACCATCCGGCAAGCGGGCGTCGACCATGGGCGACATCTCATCCACACGCCTCCCCACCGCCGACACGATCTTCTCAATGATGTGCATCAGGTGGCGGTTGTCTTTGAAGACGATATTGGTCTTCTCAAGAAGGCCGCGACGCTCTACATACACTGAGTTCCAGGTGTTAACGAGAATGTCGCTGACTGTTGGATCGTGGAGCAGGGGTTCGATAGGGCCGAGGCCGAAGACCTCATTCAATACCTCTTGCGTCAGGCGATCGCGCTCCGCTGCACTCAGCGGAATTCCCTGCTCGGTAACGATGCGATGGATGATGCCAAAGAGCTGTTGCTGGCTGGAACGTGTCTCATTGAACTCGGCCAGACGTTCAAGATCGAGCCTCTTCAGGAGCTCACGATGCACCGCCGACTTCACCTCCTGCTGGGTGGCCTCCGAGATGCTATGACGAATGGGCATTGTGATCTCCCCCTCATCGATCGTGATCATGCTGTTAACAGCCATTGGCTTCTACGTTCCTTCGTTCAATAGGTGAGGTCCGACTACCAGGCAGGTATGAGCTGCCGCCAGCGGGAAGCCAGCTTCTCTTCTTTACGTTTGGGTGCGGGTTTCGTGCTGACGTCCGCTAGCTTGCTGCTCCACGCGTGCAGACCCGCCGCAAGCTGGCTTGGGCCAGGGAACTTGAGCGTCTTACCTGCGTTGGAAGCGAAAACCATTTCGCCAGGGCTGTCCTGAAGCTTGAGCGCAATAGGAAGCTTCAGAACTTTCTCAATCTGATCTGCGGCCACGGCATGCGGCGCGTTATAGCGATTGAGAATGACCTTTAGCTTTGACGATGCACCTTCTGTCACAACAAGACCGTCAGCAATGCGAGAGAGATCGCGCACGGCAGCAACTTCCGGTGTGGTAACCATCAGAATCTCGGACGAAGTAGCCACCAGGCTGGGCCAGAGATCCGTCTGCCTGCGATCGCAGTCCAGAATGATGTAGTCGTATTCCCCGCGCAAAAACTCGAGTGCACGCGTGAACTCTTGTGCAGGAACGGGTTCCTGATTGTCGGGCACATCCGGCGAGGACAGGATATCGAGACCGCTGAAATGATGCGCGACAAAGCCGTGGAGTAACTCGCTGTCCATGCGCTTCAGATTGCGAACAAACTCTCCAAGCGTGTGGTGTTCGCCGTCAATCCCCAGATACACGCAAGCGTTGCCCAGCATCTGTTGCTGATCAATAAGCAGCGTTCTCTTCTGGTGGTACTGAGCAAGGTACGCAGCGAGGTGCACTGCAATGCTGGTCGACCCAACTCCTCCCTTGGCTCCGAGAATGGAGAGGACGGTGCCGTTGGTGGCGTTGTTCCCTACCTCAGTGAAGCAGTAATCCTGAAAGCGATCGAGAAGTACATCCAGTTCCTGTTGCGAAGAGTGCTTGGTGAAGTACTCGCTGCAGCCCGCGCGCATGGCAGCCAGGATGGCTGTCGACGTGGGACGCTTGCCCACAGCAACGATAAGGACTTTCCCAGGAAAAGCCTTCGAAAGATACTGTGCGGTTTCGGCCGCTTCATCGGGATTGCGATCGTAATCAACAAACGCAAGACAGCCGTTCGAAGACGAGATGTACTGCCCAATGGATGGGTGCCGGAGCGATGTGAGATACCGCTCAAAATGAAATGCGCTGCTGGACCAATTGCGCATATTCACCACATCAAGAAGTTCCCGGGTGACGCGTTCTTCCGTTCCGATTGTGAGCACAACGACATCAAGAGTTCCGTTCATCTGATACATTCCCTGCGTCCTTCCTGACACCTCTGTCCGGGCGTGTCTTTTCTAGTGTTTTGTTGATTTCTGCATCTTTTGATCAAAGACTGGCCGATCAAGCATCTTCACTGCCAATGCTGGCTCTTTCACCTGCTCCTTCGATGGATCAACAATCTCGGGCGTGACCAGAACCAACAATTCTGAAGTGGAGTGATTAATGTTTTTGCTCTTAAACAGATTCCCAATGATCGGAATGCTGGCAGCACCAGGTGTACGGCCTAGCTGGTCCGTCGTACGTTGATCCAAAAGTCCGGAGATTGCAAACGTCTGTCCGTCACGAAGTACCACCTCCGTATCCGCTCGGCGGCTCGAGATGGCAGGAATGGTGTAACCGCTGATCTGTACGGCATTGGTGTAATCCAGCGCACTTACTTCTGGTGCGACCTTCAGGTCAATGGAACCGTCGGTATTTATCTGCGGAAGAAATTCAAGCTTTACGCCATAAGGCCGAAATTGAACCGTGATGGAAGTAAGACCGCTAACGCCTCCCTGAACTACAGGAAACGGAAATTCACCACCCGCGAGGAAGTTGGCTTTTTCGCCACTTAGAGTGGTGATATTCGGCTCTGCGAGAATCTGCAGAACATTCCGCTGCTCCAGATCCTGGATCATGGCACCGAGATTTAGATCGGCGCTATAGAGCAGAAAGTTCAATGGATTGGTAACGGAAACAGTCTTGCCTCCTACGGTGTAGGTATTGTTGGTGCTCCCACTGCTGCCGCTGCTACTTCCCGTTGTTGTCGTAAGAGAGGAGGGAAACTGCGAGGTGCTACTGGTCGCCAATGTATTGCCGCCGGCACTGAAGAGGTTGAAGCCCATCTGCTCCAGTTTGGTTCGATCGACCTCCACGATACGAACATGCAGACGGACCTGACGTGAGGTTGCAGGATTCACAACGATCGCGTTAGATACATCTTTGGAATACTGGCCAGCGAGCTTTTCTGCGGTTTGATAAGACGTGACATTACCAACCGTGCCAGAAAGCAGAATGCGTGAGCCTTCCGCCTGCACCTTAATGTTCTCGTTGGGCAGCGCCGACTTCAACACGCTTTCCAGCAGCGATGTCTCCGTGTCAGCCGAGTAGAAATAGGTGTGCGTTTCACCACTTTCATCCCAGATCATGAGCGAACTTACACCCGGCTCCTTCGCGGTAACCAACACTTCATTGGGAGTGGCGGTATACGCAGACAACACATTGGGGTTGGTGATGTACACGCGCGACAGACGTTTTTGAGAGGTGACATATGCCGAACGGCCAATGAGAAGATGCGTTGGCGCATCGGACAGCACTGCACTCTCCATTCCCGATCCTGCCGATTGATTGGAAGAACTCGCACCGTCAGGGCTATCCGCTACAGGTTGCGCAGTAGCCGCACTGCTCTTCTCCGCATCGGTAGGCGCCGAAGCAGTGCGTGGCTGCGGACGCTCCGCGTACACCGACGTTGACGCGAGCGTTGCCGCAAGGGCAACGCAGCAGATGGATCGATCAAGGAAAGCATTCAGGCGATACATTAAAAGGTCTCCACGGAATCCTTATCGCCGCGGCGAACCTGGATGCTGTAAGTGGCGGGAGTCGACTTGGTGTGAACTGGCTGAGCCTGAGTGTGCGCCGGTGCATGAGGGACAGCAGCGGGTGCAACCGTAGAGGATGCCTGAACACCGAGTGCGGAAAGACTCATCGGAGCATTAGCTGCCACGACATGATCTCCGCCGTTTCTGAGAACGAAGTGAACTGTTCCCTGCGTACTGGCGAGCACAATCTTTTCTGCTTCTTCCGGCGATACCAACAACGTGACAACGTCTACCTTGCTGGCGTGACCATCGGGATCGGGCTGCATCTTTTCGCCAGCGGTAAGCACCTGCGCGTCTTGAAGCACGATGGATGTCACAGGATCTGTAGAAGAAGCCGCGCGCACTGTCACCAGCACATCTACGTGCGTGCCGGGCAGAAGATATCCAGCAACACCAACCACCTCATTCGACTTGAGTGAGATAGCGCGCATGCCAGCAGGAATGTGAGCAGAAAGGCCAGCGCTGGTAGCGAGCTGACGTGCCGTCAGTGGCTCGCCTGCCTGCAAGGGATAGAGAGCCGACTTGCCGATAACTTCATCGGTACGGACAAAAGCACCAGGCAGAGGCACATCGGACGGCCACGAAACCTGCTTCAAGTCGTCTGCAGCAATGATCTGTCCTGGGTCCAGATTCTTAGCGAGAGCAACATACTTCGTGGATCCGGAGCTACTGCCCCGATGCGACAACCTGGTACCCAGCCAAAGCGTGAACAGACCAGAGACGACGAGTGCAACTGTAAGTGCAATGAGGATGCGGCGTGGCTGCATGATGTTATTGCCCCACCTTCTCAAGGGAAATCGTCAGCAGCGTACCGGCGGTAATGGCCAGCGCATACGGCAGACGAAGATTGCGTTTGTTGCGAACGTTCAATTCCGGATGTGGCTCCAAACCGTTCTCACAGTGATGCGCGACGATGCGGCCAACATTCCTCACGGAATGCCACACCCGCCGATGCCACACGATGACAACGATTGCCATCACTCCTCCGCACAATGCGGTAAGAACAAGAAGGGCTCCAGTATTCGAGAGGCCAATCCCTGCTGCAATCGCAGCAATCAGCTTTACATCTCCTCCGCCCATTCCTCCTGCCAGAAACAACACGAGGAAGAGAGAGCCTGCAAGCACGGACGCGACGAACGATAGCGCTAGTGCATGCAGGCCTCCGATGGTCACCTGCAGTATGAGGGCTCCAACGAGCGTTGGAAGAGTAAACCAATTTGGAATGCGGCGCGATCGGACATCCATAACAGCAGCACAAAGTGCCACCGCTGCGGTGTACGACTGCAACACGTTTGCATGCGATATCATCGCCGCTTTTACCTCCTGGCAGAAATACGGAACAAGGGCACGAGGCCAAAAAGTGGTACCGGGTGTTGTTGTCTAGGTAGTCGGGGTAAGTGCCGTCACAACTCTGCCCAGAGCGTTCTGGATAGCGGTAGCGAGTCCAGAGAGGGCGGTGACGCAAACAGCGCCGACGAGTCCTGCGACCAGTGCGTATTCGATGAGGTCCTGTCCTGATTCGTCCTGTGCGAGATCATTCCAAATGCGATGAAGTTTCATTCCGTGCTCCTTGAGTGTTCTAGGTAATGCGTTGGGGGTTCGTTGCTGTTCCCTCCGTATCCTGTTCCGCCCAGTAACTGCGCAAAAACTGAAATTCAGAGGAACTGCTCCACTATCTTGCAACGAGAAATGACTATTGGTCACCACGGCGAGTTACCTAAATCCAAATAAAACTTGATTTTGATATCAGGGGTGATATCGCCACTAAAGAGCAAGGGCAACATAGCGATTTGCACGGTACAAAGAGACAGGACGCACATGAACTTTCGGTGCTCGGTTAAGTGACTTAACGGCAGTTTGCGAGGTCACTTGAGGCTGCTATTTGCCGATAAGTGGAGATGAAGAGAAAGGAAGCTGTAACTTGTACCCAGCCTTCGAAATCCAGGGATTGCAACTCACAATGGCGCACCAACCGCAGGGTGTTGCTGCTGGCTTCCTGTTGATGCTGCTTACCATGTTCAGTGCCTTTCGATTCGCCGAGGCTCTTACCTCTGTTGACGAGAGGCGCAGGAATCTATGGACGATTGGGGCCGCTATCATTGCGGGTTATGGTCGTTTCTCGGTTCAACTTTGCTTTCTGTCTTTGTTCCAGGTGCCGCAGAGTACTTCCTTTGATCTGTCATTGTTTGCACTTGCTCTACTGGTAACCGTCCTTGGGCGGACAATCGCGTTTCGTAGTGTCATTCGCGAGAACATTCGGATGCGTATGCTTCTTCCGTCGAGCCTGCTGGAAGCGTCGACGATCCTCTTTTCCCAACAGTTGTTGTTAGTGGCATCGCACGTCCGGTATCCCTCGCGCCCCATGAGTGTCGCCGCCACATTTTTCCTTGCGATTGCTTTGTGCTTTCTTTCGCAGATCATCGTCGCGAGTCTGCTGCGGAGGACAGCATCACGGCGTGGCACACGCTTTGCGTATCCAATCATCAGCGTGATGTCCTCAGCTTTGGTTACCTATCTGATCTGGACGTGGGCCAAACACGCACCGCCACCTCAGCACATCGTTCTCGACACTGCTTCTATGCAGCTGCAGTCATCGCCATTCATTGTGCCGATTGCGATTGGAATCGCCGTATTGATACTGTGTGGGACGGATGCCGGGCTGTTTCTTTACTCGAGAAGCGTCCGGTGGAGCCGCGGACTTGCGGAAGCAGAACAAGAGAAAGAGATTGCAAAAGCTCTCGCAGAACAGAGAGCGATGCGAATGCAGAACGAAGCTCTTCTGGAAGAAATCAGAGAGCGAAAGCGGGCAGAAGCAAAGTTGGCCGCATTCGCATTTAGTGATCCAGTAACAGGCCTGAACAACCGCAGCTACCTCAATGATCGTCTGCGCACATTGCTTCAAAAGAAAGTCGCTCGCGGCTACTCATATCACGCGCTGCTCTACATCGATCTGGATAACTTCAAATCCGCGAATGACATGCTCGGCCACGCGCAGGGTGATTCCCTTCTAAAGGAAGTCGCAACACGTCTACGGACGCTTGCGACGAATGACGATGTACCGGTGCGAATCGGAGGAGATGAATTCGCCATGCTCGTCAATTGCGCATCGGACGCTGAGTGTGCAATGCGATTTGCGCGGCAAGTTTTGACGATTCTGGAACGACCTTTTGAGTTCGCGGGAAACTCACTTCACCTTTCCGCCTCCGTTGGTTTGTGCACGATTGATAGTAGCTATACCGATCCGGACTCGGTACTTCGTGATGCGGATCTCGCCATGTATTGCTCCAAACGTGAAGGCGGAGCGCGTGTTACGGTCTTCGCTCAAGAGATGTACTCCAACATGCTGCGTGCGATTGAAGACCGCAAAGAGCTGAAGCGGGCCATTGCAGAAGAGGAATTTGTGTTGTGGTACCAACCACTCGTGGATATGAAGGATGGTTCCATCTATGGCTCTGAGGCATTGATTCGTTGGCAACATCCGGTGCGAGGTCTGCTCGGCCCCTATACCTTTATTCGTCTCGCCGAAGAGACCGGACACATCATCGAAATTGGAAACTGGGTTCTCCGCAAGGCATGCAGTGACTTTCATAAGTTCCAGGAAAAATCGTCTAGGCCGCTCTTGCTTTCTCTTAATGTCTCTTCGAAGCAATTGGAGCTTCCTGGATACTTTGACCTTCTGACACGGACACTGCAGGAAACGGGTATGCCGCCTGATCACTTGCAGCTGGAGATTACAGAGAGCATTCTCATGAGCGAACCTGCGTTAATGGGGCCGCTTCTGCAGAGGATTCGAGCGCTGGGGATCAAGATTGCCTTTGATGATTTCGGGACAGGCTACTCATCCCTGAGCTATATCCAGAAGTTCCCTGTTGACACCTTGAAAATCGATCAGAGCTTTGTTCGCTCCGTCGTCGATTCCTCTGTCAACGGGAAGATCATCCAATTCATCATGGGAATGAGTGAGGCGTTGGGCATGAGCGTTTCAGTGGAAGGTGTAGAAACAGAATTTGAAGCAACAACGTTGTTGGGCTTCGGATGCCGCATTGCACAAGGCTTTTTGTATAGCAGGCCAGTGGAGAGAGAAACCTTCTTTGGCCTTCTAAAAAGAAAAAGCTTAATACCGTCAGAAGTAATTCGTATACCCGCCGCATAAGTCGGATATAAGGCATAATTTTTCCCGAATTGGGATAAGCTCTGAAGTTTTTGAATTGTTAGTTCTGCTTTTTAAACAGCCACGCCTAAGATATGAAAATTATTTGTGGCAATTTCTGCGTTGATTTCTCTTGAGGCACTTATGGACTCCCTACGTCACGAAAACATTCCGGTTCGAATCGCACTTTCTCTTCGGCAACAGGCTGAAGACCTTGCGCGTCAACAGGGGATATCTCTCAACCATTTTGTTACGCAAGCGCTGGAAGAAAAGATGTGGCGCATGCAACACCCGGCACTACCAAGTTTGGCAAGTCGTCTGCGGTCTGCGAGCTGATCCCCCGCGATCCGTTTTGGGGATGGCCGCCGCGACGCGATTCGAGTTTGGCAAGAGGGCAGCTTGAAACACTGCCCCTTTTTTTCCGTTTACAGAAAAGCGATCTCTCATGGCGCATAATCTTGCATAGCATTGCGGGAGAAGACACCATGCAGATCAAAGACAACACAATTCTGATCACCGGCGGTGGCAGCGGCATTGGTCGCGGGCTGGCCGAGGCATTTCATAAAGAAGGTAACCACGTCATCATTGCAGGACGTCGTAAGTCTGTTCTGGATGAAGTGGCCGCAGCAAACCCTGGCATGAGCGCTGAGGTGCTGGATATTGACAGCGCAGAGGCCACCAAGGCGTTCGCGACCAGCCTGATTGCAAAGTATCCGAAGCTGAATGCCGTGCTGCATAACGCTGGCATCATGCGGAACGAAAAGCTAGCCGACGGCAACGCGGAAGATGCCGAAGCCATGATTGCAACCAACTTGTTAGGGCCGATCCGTCTGAACTCCGCCCTGCTGCCGCATCTGTTGAAGCAGCCCTCAGCCACCGTAATGACCGTTACCAGCGGATTGGCCTATGTTCCCCTTGCCATGACGCCGACCTACTGCGCCACGAAAGCTGCCATTCACAGCTACACCCAGTCGCTGCGTTTCCAGTTGCGAGACACGGGCGTTCAGGTAATCGAAATCATTCCGCCGTATGTGCAAACAGAACTGATGGGCGACCGCCAGAAGAATGATCCTGCGGCGATGCCGTTGGCGGACTATCTGCATGACACGTTCGCTATCCTGCGCGATCAGCCGGATGTGGAGGAAGTCGTCATTGATCGCGTAAAGCCACTTCGTTTTGCCGCAGAAAACGGTGATTACGCAAACTTCTTCCACATCTTTAACGAACGCATGGTTGCAGCTCGTCCCAACGGATAATCGGGCCGTTGGATAGAGAAAGGGCATGGCTTAAGCCATGCCCTTTCTTTCTTAGATCAGTGCTGATTCTGCTTCTCCAATCTCTGGTTGATGACCGCTGGTGTCTGCGCCTGCATCGTGGGGCAGTGCAAGGCTGTCAAAGACCGGCCCCAGCGCCACGACGGACATCAAGAGAATTGCCCAGCGGAAATCTGCTAGATGCGGAGTGGCTGCGGAATGTCCACGTGCGTGAGCTACAGAACGCAGAGTCACCGCGCCCACAGCCACTCCCATACCGACGCTCAACTGCATGATGGCGCTCAAGAATCCGTTCGCGCGACTCATGCGCTCTGGTGGGATCTCTGAGTAAGCCAACGTCGTGAGGCACGTGAATTCCATGGAGCGGCATGCTCCGTGCACAAACAGCACCAGAAGAAGCAGCACCACCGGTGTGGACGGCGAAAGAAACGCGCACACCACCATGGATAGCGCCGTGAGGATACCGTTCACGATGAGGATGCGGCGGAAGCCAAACCGCTTCAGCAGCGGCAGCACGATCGACTTCATGCTGAGATCGCCGCCGAAGAGAGCCAAAAGATAGAGGCCGCTACGGAACGCGTTCAAGCCAAACGCAATCTGGAACATCAGCGGCAAGAGAAACGGCAGGACCGATACGGCAACACGAAACGCACTGGCTCCATAGATGGAGAGTGAATAGGTCTTGTTCCGCATGGATTCAAAATCAATCAGCGAGGTCTCTTGCCTGCGCCGTGCATACACAATCGCCAGCACGCCGCACAACAAACTGAGCACAAGCATGGTCACTGGAACAGGCCAGCGAGTCTCGCCTCCGCCCAGTAGTTCCATGGCATACACACTTCCCGCAGAAGCTATGCCACCCAACGCGAACGTGCCCCAATCGAACGGATGGCGTTCCTCTGTGCGGACATTTTCAATCCACAACATGGCAAGGATGAGCGCGGCAATACCCAGCGGCACATTCATCAAAAAGATCCAATGCCAGCTTGCGTAGGTGGTAATGAATCCACCAAGAGGTGGCCCCAGGACAAGTGCTGTTAAGCCCGGCCACGAGATGTACGCAATCGCCTGTGCCAGCTTGTCTTTGGGTGTCTCGCGCAACACGATCAGGCGGCCTACCGGCACCATCATCGCGCCGCCCATGCCCTGCAGAATGCGCATCAGCGTGAACTCTGTAAGGTTCCGCGAAACCGCGCACAACAACGACGCCACAGTGAAGATACCGACTGCCGCAGCGAATACCGAACGCGATCCAAAACGATCCGTTACCCATCCGCTGATGGGGATCAGCACGGCCAGGGTGAGCATGTACGCCGTCATGCCAATGTTCAGGCTGACTGCGCTGGCATGGAAACTCTTCGCCATCTGCGGCAGTGCCGTGGCAATCACGGTGCCGTCCAGGTTCTCCATGAAGAACGCACCCGCAATGAGCGAGGTGACATAGAGCGGAGATCGAGGCTTCATACCTCTATGTTAGTTTCTTCGGCGTTTTTTCGTCTTTAGCGCGGCTGATACGGCGGCAAGTTATGCGTGGCAGTGAAGTGGTCCAAGTCGGCGAAGAAGTCCTTCCACAGCGTTGTCGTATCCACATGGCTAATGGTTTCCCAAGTGGCACCGTTCTGGCCTTGGGCGAAACGCACGCTATCCGTGAGTGATGGCCGAGGTACCGTCTCTGTGGTCACCAGTCCGCGGACATACGCCGCCGTGATGATGTCCCAGATCACGTGATTATGCGTGTAGTCCGTGGAGCGCAGGGGTTTGACATGCGAGAAGTACCACATGCGATATTCATCCCAGAGCCATGCACCGATGGGGCCACGGTTTGCCAGCATTTGCTGCGCCTGAGCGTAGCCCATGGACAGATCGTGGCGGCAGACTTCGCCCGTACCAATCGCCACCGGCACATGCGACTTCAGGATCGCCTGCCACGCATGCGGATCGTTCTCTACGTTAAATTCCTTAGCTCCCTCTGGCTTCAGATTGGTAAATCCCATCGCCACGATACGGATGCGGTCTGCGAGAGTCGGGTCCAGCAGCAGCGCGGAAGCCGTATCCGTGGCTGCTCCGATGGTGAGGACGGTGAGCCGGTTCGTCGAAGAGAATCCCTTGGACTGCTCCACCAGAAAGCGCGCGGCCGCGCTGGGCTGCGGCGTGGAGGCATCCGTCATGGGCGTGCTGGCGCCCTCCAACAGCGGCGGATGCACCGTGAGGCCCATGTGGTTCTCCACCTGGTCACGGAGGACACCCAGTGTCCAATGCGCGGAGGGATCAGGCAGCGTGGGCGCCTGCGCCGACAGAATGCCACGTACATCGAATGCCGGGTCGGTCAGGAGGTAGAGGATCACCCACTGATCGTCCACCTCATTGCCCGTGTCGGTGGACAGAATCACTGGCACAGGCGCTTTGGGAGCCTGTTGCGCTTCCAGAGACAGAAAGGCCGCACTTGCGGCAAAGATGAGGGCAAGTGCGGCCAATCGCATATCGTGTTTTCCTTTGGTCTTACTTTGCGTTCTTTTCCGCGTAAGCCTTGATGGACTTCTCAATGACTTCGTATGCGTAATCGACCGGCTTCCAGCCTTCGATCTTCACCGTCTTGCCTTCGAGATCCTTGTAGGTGGAGAAAAAGTGGACGATCTCCTTCAGCTTGTGCGGGTGAATCTGCTCATAGCTGGTGATGTCAAAGAAGCGCGGGTTGGCGCAGCCAACGGCAAGGATCTTTTCGTCGCCTTCGCCGCCGTCAATCATCTCCATCAGACCGATGGGACGCACTTCCTGCAGGCAGCCGGGAAAGCTGGGTTCATCGACCAGAACCAGCACATCCAACGGATCGCCGTCGTCGCCCAGGGTGGAAGGCAGGAAGCCGTAATCGCCGGGGTAATGCACCGGGCTGTACAGATTGCGGTCCAGCCGGAAGACTTCCAGTTGCTTGTCGTATTCAAATTTCATGCGGCCTTGGTAAGGGATTTCAATCACCGCGTTTACGACTTTTGGCGCTTTGGCGCCAACTGGCAACTTCAAATAGTTCGGCATAGGGCTCTTTTCGGGTCTCTTTGTCGAGAAGGTGTGGTCGCCGGGGAACAATACGCTCCGCAGTGGGTTTTCGGCAACACCGCATCAGTTTACCTTCGACGCCAGCTATCTCCAAACCACCCATTCGTGTGAGGACCAAAAGGCGTTGGATGGCCGAAATCGCTATAATCCGGGCATGCGCGCCCATGTTTACGTCACGTTGAAGACCACGGTTCTCGATGCCCAGGGGCAGACGATTGCCAATGCCCTTCGCCGCCTTCACCATCCGCAGGTAGAGTCTGTCCGCCAGGGCAAATACTTCGTTCTGACCCTTGCCGACAGCCTGACCGGCGACGCCGCAAAGGCCGAAGTTGAGCGCATTGCCAATGAAGTTCTGACGAACCCCGTGATTGAGGAATACACGTACCGGTTGGAAGAGTAGTCCCGGAAAAACGATTGAAAAAGGCCGTTACCTCGCGAGGGGTAACGGCCTTTCTGATGGTTGGAGCTGGCAACGGATCAGACCGTCATCAGTTCCTTTTCCTTCACCTTGAACATGTCGTCCAACTGCTTGATCTGCGCGTCGGTCATCTGCTGGATCTCTTCCGTAGCGCGCTTTTCATCGTCGGCGCTGATCAGCTTGTCCTTGGCAGATTTCTTCACACTGTCGTTGCCGTCGCGGCGGATGTTGCGGATGGCCGTCTTATGGTCTTCCAGGATGCCTGAGAGCTGCTTCACGGCGTCGCGGCGTCGCTCTTCGGTCATGGGAGGGATCGGCACGCGGATGATCTTGCCGTCATGCATGGGGTTGAAGCCCTGACCGCTGGTACGGATAGCCTTTTCAATCAGGCCCACCGTGCCCACGTCGAACGGCTGCACCACAATCTGCTGCGGTTCCGGCGCGGACAACTGCGCAAGCTGATTGATGGGCATTTCGCTGCCGTAATAATCCACGCGAATGTTGTCCAGCATGTGCACGCTGGCGCGGCCGGTGCGCACTGCCAGCAGGTTGGTGCGGAAATCTTCCACAGCCTTGGTCATGCGGGTGCTGAGCTGTCCGTGCAGGTCCTTCAGCGCGGGGATATTTGCCATCTGGGATGCCATCGTTTTGTTCCTCTACGGCGCGATGTGCGCAACGGGGTTGATTTTATCGGAATCGCCGCCGACCTGCCTCCTGCGCGATATCACAGTGCATTTTGCACAGCCGCATTCGTTGCCGTGCAGGGAACATTCCGGATCATTCGATCCGTATTGCCAGAAACGTGCGGCGCAGTGGTCGCAGGTTTCGCATCACCCTCAGTTTGAGGAAAGGACCACATCGAAATGCTGACACGCATCGCAGCCGCACTCCTATGCACGCTTTCAACCGCAGCCCTGGCCCAGGCACCGTCCGTGAGCGGACAGTGGAACGTCCACATTGACGTGATGGGCAACGAACGCGACTTCTCCTGCAAATGGACACAGGAAGACAAAAAGCTCACCGGCGCTTGCGGCGATATGTCTGACTTCGTGGGTTCAGTAGATGGCAGTAACGTGACCTGGCAGGCCAAGGGCGATCAGGCATCGCTGAAATTCAACGGCAAACTGAACAGCGACGGCACCATCACTGGCACCGTCAATGTCATCGAATACAGCGTGGACGGCGAGTTCAAAGCCACTCCCGTGAAGTAGCCGAAGCTACTTCTTTGGAAAGTCCTTCCATGCAATTCGCGGGATCGTGAAAGTGTCGCGCGTGCGCATGTAGTCCCCTGCTCCACCCATGCGGCCAATGAGGTTCAGCTTGGCGTTATCGATGTAAAGCCGTTCCTCATCTGCAAACACGTCGCGGCGAATGTGCAAGCGTTCGCCGCGCGCGATCAGCACCGTGGATGATCCGCCGGTTTCAATCCATTGAAACGTCCGGCATTCAATCGACACCGGTGATGCTGCAATGCGCGGTGGCAGCACAACTTCGCTGGGAGCGATCTCAAGCCCCGCGATGACCAACTCGTCCAGCCCACGCGGCGCATCCGTCGCCGTAATGTTCATCGCCTCAGCCAGCTCTTCCGAAACAAGGTTGATAACCAGTTCGCCTGATGCGCGGATGTTCGCCAGCGTATCTTTGCCCTCACGGTCAGGAGCAGCCGAAAATCCCACGCAGAACAGTGGAGGATCAGAACTGATCACATTGAAGAAGGAAAACGGCGCAGCATTCGGCCGCCCGTGGGCGTCCAGCGTGGTAATCCACGCGATAGGGCGCGGCGTAACCGCGGAAGCCAGCAATTTGTAGGTATCAGGAAGCGAAAGCGTAGTCAGATCAAAACTGCGGTGCGAACTCATGGATACCTATTGGATGCAGCCACCACCTGCACGGAATCAGGTCTGTAATCCGGCAAAGAGACATCTCCCAAGGGAACATCGGCAAAGATCACACGTATAAACGGTTATGGAAAATCCTTTGTCTCGTATCCGGCGATGGAACACGCCTGTCACGCTCGCATCCTTGCTGGTGCTCTGCAGCATTGTTCCTTCCGCAGCATTCGGACAAAAGGCGATGCCCGCAAATGCCGACCCGGACTGGGAAGTCGCATCGGTAAAAGCCACCGATCCCACGGAGACACGCGGCCAGCACATCAACATGGATGGAAGACGCGTGCTACTGCTTGGCACCACCGTGCAACAACTTCTGCTGATTGGCTATGGCATGCAAAAAGTTCAGATCGCCAATATCCCGGCGTGGGCCGAGACACAACGCTGGGACATTGCTGGGGTCCCGGACACAGAAGGATCACCCAGCCTGACTCAGGTACAGACGTTGATGCGGAAGATCCTGGCGGAACGCTTTGGACTGCAACTACACCACGAACAGCGGGAGATACCCGTGTTCGTGTTGACCGTGGCAAAGGGTGGCTCAAAGATGGTCGCGAACACGAGCAAACCCAATGGCCCGATGGACCAGAGAAACAGCCACTCCAGCGCGCTGCACGTGGAGAATCTTACGAACACGGCCATCTCCGAACTTGTGTTGATCCTGCAATTCAGCGTGAACCGGCCTATCGTGGACCAGACAGGGCTGAAGGGACGTTATGACCTGAAGCTGGAATGGGCACCGGACGATGCTCCGCCCAGTGACGCTGCCGACGCACCACCGGGCCTGTTCACGACAATCCAGTCACAAGCCGGGCTGAAGCTACAGCCAGTGAAAGCACCCGCGGATACGCTCGTGATCGACGCGATATCGAAGCCAAAGCCAGACTGATCTGTACTGTGCAATCGCAGAACGATAGCATCAGAACAGCCGTATGCGATCTGTACTTCCAAGCCACACGCGCCCCATCTGGGCGGAGATTTCCGCTTCACGCCTTGTCGCCAACTACCGCGCACTGCAGGCCGCTGCAGGACCGCAGGTGGAGATGCTTGCCGTCATCAAGGCAAACGCCTACGGCCACGGAGCCACGGAATGCGCACCGATTCTCGCCGCTGCTGGTGCGAAGTGGCTTGGTGTTACATCCGTAGAAGAGGGTGTGGCAGTACGGCAATCGCTGGGCATTCTGCCGCAGGGCATGCCGCAACCTCGACTGTTGGTGATGTGCAGCGTTTGGTTTGGCGAAGAAGCTTCGGTCCTCGATTACGGCCTCACTCCAGTTGTGTGGGAGACGTACCACCTGGATCTGCTGGAAGCAGAAGCAAAGCGGCGAAGACTCCCTGCGCGATCGCTTGCTGTGCATGTGGAGATCGACACCGGCATGTCACGACAGGGCGTTGCTCCCGGTGCGTTGCTGCAGCAACTGCTGGCGCGCTTCACTGAAGAATCGCCGCTGCTGCTGGAAGGTGTGATGACACATCTTGCATCAACGGAGATCGCCGACGATCCGCAGGACCGTCGCCAGATGCGCGACTTCAAACTTGCGTTGGAACAAGTGGCCGCGGCGGAATTACAGCCAGCATACGTACACGCAGGAAACACCTCATCCACTGATAGTGGCTACATGCCCACCGCGATTCCCGCGTTGGCGGCTGAACTGGGCGCAAAGGCTATGACGCGCGCGGGGCTTGCACTGTACGGCTATACGCTACCGCTGGAGCTGTGCATGAGCGGCGGCTTCCCTGAACCGCACGTTGGCTGTTCTCTTCGACCAGTGATGACGTGGAAGACGCGCGTGGTGAGTCTCCGCGATATCGCTGAGGGAACAAGCATTGGTTATAACTCCACTTTCGTTGCAACCAAGCCGATGCGGGTGGCTCTGTTACCAGTGGGTTATGCGGATGGCTTCCGTCGTGGACTTTCTTCTTCGACAGAAGAGGCAGGTGGATATGTTTTGCTGCACGGCATGCGCGCGGCGATTCTGGGCCGCGTATCCATGGACCTGACTGTTGTGGACGTGACACATCTCCCACAAACCAAGATTGGTGACGAGGTGGTGTTGGTTGGCAGCATGGGCACAGAGTTTGTAGGAGCCAACGAGCAGGCCCGGATTGCAGGCACCAGCGTGTACGAAGTCCTATGCGGCATTAGCGATCGCGTGCCACGCGTCGTGGTGGAATAACGCACACGCAATTTACACTCAGTCGATCTCGCGCGTGAACGATCGCGCGCTGCCACTTCGTTGGGAGAGTTTCACGCAATGCTTCTGCGCATCCTCACGGCAACTGCTGTTCTTCTGCTTGCTGGCTCATCGCTTGCACAACATGCAACGAAAGCACCCGACCTGGGCCCGAATGTGTTCGTCTACTCTCCCAAAGACAACGCAGAAACGATGCAGGCAAAGATCGACACAGTCTATGCCGAACAGCACCACAGCGAATTCGGCAGCGGCCGTTATGCCTTCATCTTTCTTCCGGGCCAATATCACTTAAATGTTCCTGTGGGCTTTTACACACAAGTCATCGGTGCAGGTGCGTCGCCTGAGGATGTGCGCATCTCTGGCGATGTCCACTCCGATGCTGCGTTGAAGAACAACAATGCCACCACCACGTTCTGGCGCGGCGTCGAAGGATTCTCCGTAACCCCGACAAACGGAACGATGCAGTGGGCTGTGTCGCAGGCAATCTTCTTTCGCCGCATGCATGTGTATGGCGACGTGGTGCTGCACCAGCAACATGGATGGGCGAGCGGCGGATGGATGAGCGACACGGTTGTGGATGGAGTCGTCGATTCCGGGTCGCAACAACAGTGGCTCTCCCGCAATACCGAATGGCAACGCTGGACCGGCTCGAACTGGAACATGGTCTTCGTTGGTACGAACAACATGCCTGAAGGCGAGTGGCCTAAACCGCCCTACACGAAAGTTGCGAAGACCCCTGTGGTGCGTGAGAAGCCATTCCTCTTCGTCGGTGCGAAAGGCATATGGTCTGTGCGCGTACCTGCGTTGCAACACGACTCCGTGGGTGCGACATGGCATGGCGGAAACACTCCAGGCCACAACATTCCTCTGTCGCGCTTTTTCATCGCACATCCCGAACACGACACTGCAGACACCATGAATGCCGCGCTGGCGCAAGGCAAACACCTGCTGCTGACACCAGGCACATACGACCTGAACAAGCCATTGCGTGTAACTCACGCGAACACTGTTGTACTTGGTCTGGGTTTCGCAACGCTGCACCCTGTTGCAGGCACAGAAGCGATGACGGTTGCCGATGAAGACGGCATCACCGTCTCTGGGCTGTTGTTTGATGCAGGCGAAAAGAAGTCGCCTTCGCTGCTGGAAGTGGGAACACAGCACAGCGTTCGCTATCACGCGGCGAACCCGATCTCACTGCATGATGTGTTCTTCCGCGTTGGCGGAGCAACCGTTGGAAAGGCGGGCGCGAATCTTGTGATCAACAGCAACGACACGATTGTGGATCACACTTGGATCTGGCGCGCTGATCACGGAAAGCCCGGCACCGTTGGCTGGAACATCAATGAAAGCGACAACGGCCTGATCGTCAATGGCAATCGCGTAACGATCTACGGCCTCTTCGTAGAACACCATCAGCAGTATCAGGTGCTGTGGAATGGCGAAGCCGGACGCACCTACTTCTACCAATCCGAAATTCCCTATGACCCGCCGACACAATCCGCATGGACAGACACAAACGGCGCAAAGGGTTGGGCCTCATACAAAGTAGCGGACAACGTGAAACAGCACGAGGCGTGGGGTCTGGGCATTTACAGCGTCTTCCGCCATCCGGACGTGGATCTGGATCGAGCCATCGAAGTGCCGAACACGCCACAGGTGCGTTTTCATCACATGATCACGGTGGCCCTGGATAACCTGGGTGCCATTCGCAACGTGATTAACGACACAGGTGGAAGTACTCAGACAAAGCCGCGCAAAACACCGCAAGTGGCCGAGTACCCCACACCTTAGAGCGCGTTAAACGCCAAGCTCTGCGCGAATCGCATCCGCAATGGCCGAAGCGTGGAGCTTCATGGAAGACTCGTCTTCGGCTTCAATCATCACGCGTGCCAGCGCTTCGGTTCCGCTGTAACGAATGACCACGCGTCCCGTATCGGCGAGCGCGTTTTCAGCTTCACGAATCTTTTCCGCAACAGAAGGAATACCCTCCAGCGGTTTCTTCTCGCGCACCTTCACGTTGACGATGACCTGCGGGAATGTCTTCAGATCTTCCGCCAGCTTCGCTAACGATGTTCCGCTGCGATGCACAATGTCCAACAGCAACAGCGCTGTCAGCAGACCGTCGCCCGTTGTGGATTTGCCTGTGAACAGGATGTGGCCGCTCTGTTCGCCGCCCAGCGAGGCTCCGGTGCCCTTCATCTGTTCCAGAACATATTTATCGCCCACGGGTGCACGAAGCATGCGGATGCCGCTGCGCTTCAATGCGGCTTCAAGCCCCATGTTGCTCATGGTGGTGGCCACGACTGTGTTGTCATGCAGCAATCCGCGTGCCTGCAGATCACGCGCGGCAAGCAGCATGACCGCATCGCCATTGATCACGCGACCATTCTCGTCGGCAAACATGGCGCGATCCGCGTCACCGTCAAAAGTGATGCCGATGTCGGCCTTATCTTCAAGCACGTACTTCGCTACAACTTCAGGCTTGGTTGCGCCACACTCGACATTGATGTTGCGTCCATCAGGGCTGGCGTTGCGGATGCGAACCTCGCCTCCGAGTCCCGCGAACAACTGGGGTGCAACTGCCGACGCAGCTCCATTCGCGCAATCGACCACGAGGCGCTTGCCATCCAGCGATAGACCCGGGACTGCGGCCAGCAACGAACGCACATACTCCGCTCGATCGGCTTCTTCCACGGCAGGGGCCGCGGTGTGAATCGACGAGTGGTTCGAGTTCGACTCCAACTGACGGAAAATCTCTTCTTCAATGGCAAGCTCGGTTGCGTCAGGCAGCTTGTATCCGTCCGGACCGAAGACCTTGATGCCGTTGTCCTGCCATGGATTGTGAGACGCAGAGATGACCACACCCGCAGAAAAGCCGTGGGAACGAGTCAGGAACGCAATCGCCGGCGTGGTGATAACGCCTGCGGATTCCACCACGGCACCGCCATTGCGGAGTCCTTCGGTGATGGCAGCAGCAATCCATTCACTGGATTCGCGCGTGTCCATACCGAGGATGACCTTCGGTTGTGTGCCGGGGGCGGCAATATGATGCGCCAGTGCAACGCCAACTGCGTGGACTGTGCGAGGGTCGAGGGGGGCTTGTCCTGCAACGGCGCGGATGCCGTCTGTTCCGAAGAGCTTTCTCATTCGTGTCTGATTCCTGCCGTATCCATTCTAGGCGTGGGATATGAGAAATTGACGGCGATATTAGGGATTCCGCGTGTTTCCGCTAACTATCGCACGGACTGCACCATGCGCCACACGCGCCGTAATGGTTTCTCCCTCCGCCGTGCTCGATGCGTCCCTGAGGAGGGAGCCATCTTCGCGATACACCAAGGCGTAACCGCGTTCCAGAATGGCCGTGGGTGAAAGCGCATACAGACGTGCCCCTGCACGCTCCAAGCGCTGTCGAGAGTGCACCACGAGCCCAGCCGCCGTGCGCTCCAGTCGCTGCTGCAAATGCTGCTGTTGCGCTGTCGCCAGCAATACCCGACGATGGACATCCTGCCGCTGCAGCCGTTCCGAAACCTGACGAAGCTGTGCGGCACGCGCCTGCAAAAGCCGCTGCGAAAGCGCCTCCAGGCGGAAACGCGCACTGTCCACACGCTGATGACGGCGGTTGATGCTGTCACGAAGGCGTGCGAAAGTACCCTCTGCGGACACGCGCAGAAAACGCTGTCGCGCATGCATCTGCTGGAAACGGACAGCCCGAAACAACCGCGCTTCCAATGACTGCACACGCTCTTCAATGCGATGTTGCGCCGCAGTAACAATCTCAGCAGCGGCAGAGGGCGTGGGAGCGCGCAGATCTGCTACGAAATCCGCGATAGTGAAGTCCGTTTCATGACCAATAGCAGAGACAACGGGAATGTCGCTGCTGGCGATGGCCCGCGCCAGAGCCTCGTCGTTAAAACCGCTCAAGTCCTCCGCTGAACCGCCCCCGCGCGCGATCAGGATGACGTCCACGCGATGCGCTTCCGGCGCGTCATTGAAGTAGCGCAGGCCACGCATCACATCCGGAGCGCACGTTGGCCCCTGCACCGTCGCGGCAAACACCAGAAGATTCAACCTTGCATGCCGCCGCCGCACCACCGTGGCAATGTCGCGCAGCACGGCACCCTGCGTGCTGGTAATCACGCCAACCGTGCGTGGAAACGGTGGCAGCGGGCGCTTCCGATCCTCGTCAAACAGCCCTTCGGCACGCAGTTTCGCCTTCAATTGTTCAAAGGCAAGCTGTAACGCGCCCGCGCCGCGCGGTTCCAGTGAATTTGCAATCAGCTGCAGCTGCCCACGGCTCTCAAACACGCTGACACGCCCGCGCGCCAATACACTAAGGCCATCTGTAGGTTTGAATTTCAGCAGCGCTGCTTCACGACGGAAAAGCACCACCGGCAACTGCGCATCGCCGTCCTTCAGCGTGAAATACAAATGACCTGACGGCGCGGGGCGGCAATTGGAAACTTCGCCCTCAACCCACACATCCGCGTACTCGCGCTCCACGCGAAAACGCAACGCCGAAACCAATTCCGCGACGGACCAGAGCCTGCGCTCTGGAACCCTCTCATCTTCGCGTTCAGGGAGAGCTTCCGGCTCATCTTCTTCTGCAACTGCCTCTACCTCAGGCTCGGCAAAGAGAAGCCCAAACTGGCCCAGCCGATCAGCCACGGGAGGCTTTGTCGCAGACGGCGATGGCGGCTCCTTTGGCCTTCCGGCACTGGAGCGTCGACGAATCAACTCTGCCAATGTTGCCGGTGGTTTCTCGGGAGCCGCCATGCGGTGTTCCTTTTACGTGTTACTTAGCGTGCCGCGGGGCCGTTCAGCTTTTCGCTGGCCAGTTCAGCAGCGGCGCTCTTCGGATCCTTATCCTTGATCTCCGCGTAAATCTTCTTCGCGTCGGCAGACTTGCCGTCAGCATCGTACATTTCCGCAAGCTGCAGCTTCGCCAGACCAGAAGGCACCAGGTTCGACGGCTTGGCGATGATGCGGTTGTACTCTGCCACGGCGTCGCTGGTGCGGCCCGTCTGGTGGTACAGACCGGCCAGCGCCAACCCCGCCAAGTTCGAGATATCGCGATTCCAGCTTCCGGCGGACTTCTTCAGCAACTCCTCAGCCGAGGCATTCTGGCCGGTCTGCAGGGCGGTCAAGCCCTCCAGATACAGCGCATTGCGGCCTGCATCGGTCATGCCGTAGGTATCGGCAATAGCCTTGAACTCTGCATTGGCAGCCTTTGCACGCTCATCCGTGGAACCAAAGCTGCGCGTGCTGGCGGGAACTGGATTCTCCGCGGAACGGATGGGTGCCGCGTAGGTCTGCATGGCAGCAGAAAGCTGGTTCGCAGCCTCAGCGGAGCGGTGGTTGTACACCAGAACGCCTGCCGCCACGACAACGACCACAACCACCACAGCGATGGCCAGGTTCAATGCGAGCTTGCGGTTATTTGCAAGGCTGTCCAGAACGCCTGTCTTCTTGGTCACGAACGATGCGTCAGCGTGAACGGGCAGCGGCGAGGTACGGGTGCGGTTGGGTGTGTCCAAGAGTCAGAATCCTTTTGCGTGCGGCGGTCGCCTTCTTCTTGAGGCCCGGGCGCGAATGAGTCGGCGCAAATTCCGCCAAGCGTAAGTTTAGCAGTGAAGGGTAGCGGCAGCGGATAGCAGGCTGTATGCTGCCCCGAAAGTGGTGCAGGAGGCAGAATGAGCGGTTGTAACTTTCTGGTTGCAGCTCTGTTGACCATGCCATGCATGGCACAGATACCAACACCACCCACAGGCTTTGAGGTGGCGACCATCAAACCGACACCGCTTGTGAATGACGGGCGCAGTCATATCAACTATCCGCAGGGTGGCGACTTCAGCACATCCAACGTGACGCTGATGCAGTTGATTTCATGGGCATTTGATATGCAGCCAAAGCGCATTTTGAATGGACCAGACTGGATCAACAACCAACGGATCGATATTCAGGCGAAAACCGATGCCTCGGCAGATGCCAAGCTGCGAACGATGTCGAACACCGATGCCAACGCCGAGAAGCGTCGCATGGTGCAGGCGTTGCTGGTGGAGCGGTTTGCTTTAAAGGTGCACCGGGAGACGCAGACGCTGAATGCGTTCGATCTGATTGTCGATGGCCAATCCAAACTGACAGCCAGCACCACCAACGACAACCGCTGGGATGGTGGAAGGACATATCTGCGCGGTACGGGCTTCTCAACAGACATACTCGCAGAGCAGCTGAGCCGACCAGCGGGCAAGGTGGTGGTAAACCACACCGGCCTGGCTGGCCGCTACGATGTGAAGCTGGAATGGTCACCCGACGACGGGAGCGCTCCCAACAGCGACGCACCGGGCTTCTTCAAGGCCGTCCAGGAGCAGCTTGGGTTAAAGCTCGTGCCAGCGAAGGAACCTCTGGACGTGCTGGTGCTGGACCATGTGGAGCAGCCCTCGCAGAACTAGCCGCTTATTCCACCTCAGACGGCTTCTTCCAGGAAAACCGGCGGCCGAGGATGAACTTCACAATTAGGTGATCCGTCGCTGCCGTGGCGCCTAATCCAGCGCCGAAATTGATCTCCCATTTTGGCGACACGTTCAGATCTGTGACCAGAAAGATCTGCTGCTGCTGGTTATGAAGGTTGTCGAACTGACCTAACCGGCCGTAGTCCGCATAGTATTCCGGCCCAATGCTGACGGCACGATTTACGTCATAGCTGACTTTGACGCCGGGCGCAAAACCCAATCCCTGCCCAACATCCGGACCATGCCAGGTGCGTTCCAGCGCTGGATTTAAGGCGAAATACCATCGGCCCACCGACTTATCGAGAATCGGACGGATCTCCCACGTCCACGTATCCGGTGAGTAGACCGCGCGTTGATAACCAACCTCTGTGGATAGGCTGACACCAATCGGCCAATGCCAGCTATCCGGCACGCGGACGCGTGGACGAATATGATCGCCCACCCACTGAAGGCCATGCCCATCCTGCTCGCTGGTGAAGATGTAAAAGCCCACCTCTGACCAGTCGTTCAGTCCCTGCGTGATCTCAATGGTTTCGTGTTGCTGATGATTGGTGGGGTAGACGCCCTGCAACGTGTAACGCTGGCCCTTCGCGGTGAAGTTCGAATGGAGCTCCACCATGGTGTTGCCACGAGGCACCGTGTCCGAGCCATAGACCTGAATCTCGTAATTGCCCTGCGCCATGACACTGCGTGAGGCACACAGGCCTGCCGTGGCTATCGCCGTCAGCAACCAGCCCCGCGCGTTCGTCCATCGCTGTGCCGTTTTCTCAGGCATAGCGGAACACCATCATGAAGCCTAGATCCATGTGGTTTTGCTGGTGGCAGTGCAACAGCGAAAGGCCCGGATTGGACGCGGTAAACTCCACCGCCGTCTCCGCGCCAGCAGGCACCAGCACCGTGTCTTTCATGACACCGCGGGTCCGCCTTCCGCCAGCCAGTTCTCGCAGTTCAAACGTGTGACGATGCAGATGCATCGGGTGGTCGTCCATGCTCTTGTTTTGAAAACGCAGACGATAGCGACGACCCTGCACCAGCACTGGCATATCGGTATCGGGATAGGACTTGCCGTTGATCATCCAACGTTCCTGCGAGCCGTGCCCCTTGAAACGGCTCTCCAGCACAAGCGGAATCTCTTCTACTTCCGAAGCGGCCACTGCATCTGCGTCGGCGGTTCCGAACTGCGCATAATCCCAGGCCAACGACGAAGACTGTAACCACGCCGGCTTCTTCGTGCTTCCGGCATACTCAATCACCGTGCCCATGCCAGCCGCTTGAATGTGTTTGCGGACCTCGCCCAGCACCCACACGCCCGGATGATCCATCTCAACCCACGCGGACACGCGCTCTGCTGGCGCAAGGCGAAGCATCGTAGCCGTAGAAGGCGTAGCGACTGGATTGCCATCCAGTGCAATGACATGAAAGGTATGCCCCGCCAGCCCGATCCAGTGCACCTCAGTCGGCGAAGAATTCAGGATGTGGAACAGAACACGTTGCCCCTGCTTTACGCGAATGGGTTCGCCATAGCCGAGCATGCGGCCGTTCACCGTGCTGATGTCATACGTGGGATTCATGGAGCCGTCGTCGCCGCCGGTCAGATATCCGTTCCAGTCGTGCAGCGCCAGAAAATGTTCCGCGTCATAGTTGCCCGGCTCATTTGCCGATTCCACGTACAGAAATCCGTGCTGGCCGCTGTACTGCGCCTTCCGCAAATCGTTCCCGGCAAAGGTATGCGTGTGATACCAGCGGAAACCTGCCGGTTGGGGCGTCATCTGGAATTGCACCGTGGCGCCCGGCGCCACCATGGGCGTTCCCTCTTCCATTGCGCCGTCAATCGCAGAGGGAAGGTGCAGACCATGCCAGTGCACAATCTCCTCCGACTTGGTGCGATTCACCACTCGGATAGTGCTGGCGCGCCCTTCACGCAAGCGCAGCAAGGGCCCAGGAACCTGGCCGTACCCAACAGTGCGGATAAGGTGCTTCGGCGAAGCTTCCACGGTGCAGGCATCAATGGTGACGATGTGGTCCGGAGTCTCTTGCGCACGGGAATCCAGCAAACCCACACAGGCAGCCGCGCCTGTGGCCATCATGAAGTCACGCCGATTCCATGTGCGGGGTTGCATCGAAAAGCTCCTTCGGAGGAGGACAGCGTTTGAGGGAGCTGTTCTGCTATCTCTCGCTACGCTAACCCGCACCCCATCGGACACTTCCAGTCCGAGAAGCCCTGTTTTCGCCAATTTCCCTGTTTTAGGCCTCAAGATGAACAAGATGTCATGCATCTCGCCAATCCAGAGCGCCACGGCTTGCCCATCGCCGGAGGAATCCTTAGTCTGGAAGCAGCACCCGCTGCGAGAGGACCCTGCTGATGTACGAGGATTTCACCGTCGAAGATAAGTGGACCGAAGAAAAGCTGCACTGCGTCTGGAAGGGCACGGTTGTCGCCATTGCCACGCGCCACGCGGACGCCACGGACATTCGCTTTGACGTGAGCGGCCGCCCGGTTTGGATTGCCATGCCCAACGTGGCCTGGGTGCAGATGAAGCGCGCCACCGGTTTCGTTATCACCGACTATGCCGCCGCGCAGGCCGCAGGCAAGTATCTGAAGACCATCATCCAGAACGGCTACGACAATGGTCGCGAGATGTACACCATGACCATCGATGAAGTGCTGGCAAACGTGAAGGCCGTGGTGGACGAAGCCGGATCGACTGGCAACCTGCCCGCGCTTCCCGTGATTAATGACAACGTGGCACCGGAAAACTACTTTGGCCATCTGCCGGCTGAAGGCGGCACGCTGTAAGTTAGCTTTTGAATTTCAGTGGTTACGAAAGGAGCGCCCTGGGCGCTCCTTCACTGTTTGCTATGAACAACATCTGAGGCCGCGTGGCGGGTTGCATGAAGGCGTATGCTGGTGGCGCGTCCCCGGAGCCCTCGCAATGAATCGTCGTCACTTCGCCTTTGGCCTGCCTGCTACCGCCTTTGCCTTACGCTCCTTTGCCATCCAGCCGACACTGTCGCTCCATCGCAAAACAGCCTTCATCGGCACCACGGGCAAGGAGGCGCAGGGCATCTTCCAGACCTCGTTCGATGCGAAGACCGGCACCTTCGCGCCGCCGGATATGGCAGCCAAACTTCCTGGCAACGACTCCATGACGTTGAATCCGCACCAGCGCAATCGTCTTTACACCACCGCCATAGTGGAAGGGATTGCAGCGGTACAGGGCTTCGAGATTACTGGCAATGCAGAACAGCCGTTGCGGCCCATCAATCAGCAGACCGCCAAGGGCAGCATCCCAAACTTTATTTCCATTGACCCCAGCGGACGCGTGGCCATGGTGGCCGATTGGGGTAGCGGCGACGTGAGCACCTACCGCGTTGATCACAACGGCGAGCTATCACCTTATGTCGAACACATCGAATACGGCGCAGACCACCACGGCCCACAACCCGCGCAACCGCACAGCCGTTGCCACTCCATTCTGACCGCGCCAGGTGGCCGCTTTGTGCTCGTGAACG
This sequence comes from Terriglobus roseus, assembly GCF_900102185.1. Classification (NCBI taxonomy): domain Bacteria; kingdom Pseudomonadati; phylum Acidobacteriota; class Terriglobia; order Terriglobales; family Acidobacteriaceae; genus Terriglobus; species Terriglobus roseus. The sequence continues at coordinate 4,070,821 of NZ_LT629690.1, forward strand.
ACTTCGGCTGCGACCGCATTTACGTCTATGCATTCAACGCAGAGACGGCAAAGCTCACACCGCATGACCCACCGTTCTACACAGCGGCGCCCGGTTCTGCACCACGGCATCTTGTGTTTCACCCCAACGGCAAGTGGATCTACTGCAATAACGAACTCACGAATACCGTCGATCTGTTGGACTGGGATGCGAAGCGCGGCACGCTGAAACTTCGTGAAAGCGTGAGCACGCTTCCGGTAGACGCTCCGCCAAAGTGCCGCACGGCGGACATGGCGCTTTCAGCAGACAACCGTTTTCTTTATTGCAGCGTGCGCACGCTCGAAAGCTTCGTCACTTACGCTGTGCAGCCCGACGGAACGCTGCGGCGCATCCAGTTCCTGGCATCGCAGGGAGTGGAGAACCGCTGCATCACGCTGGATGCCACAGGGCACTGGTTGATTGCAGCAAACCAACGAAGCAACGATGTATCCGTCTTGCCGCGCAATCCAAAGACCGGCCTGCTGAGTGCGCAGGTGAGCAGCATCAAACTGCCGGGTGCCTGCTTCGTCCTTTGGGCTTAGCGCGAATGCGCTACCATCGCACCCATGTTCGTTCGTCGCATTGCGCTGGAAGTGGTCCACGAAGACGGCGCCACTTCTCCTGTTCCGTTGAAGGGGCTGGACAGTTTCGCCATGCGCAACTTCACCAACGACGCGATATTCGACGACACGCTCCCACTTGCGGACGGCCTGATGGAAGTGGGCCTGCGCGTTCCGCTGGACCTGCTGCGCGATCGCATGGAGGACTGGCTGCGCCGCAAGGGCTATCTTGGTAGGGACGAAAAACTGCGAGTGAGCGAAGTGTCTGAATGAGGCTTCGCTGAAAAAGGAGTGAAGCGGGTGCAGACACGGCGTGAGTTTCTGGCGGGATCGGCGGCAGTAGGAGCCTCAATGATGGTGCGTGGCGCGGCAGCGCAGGCAAAGGGGCAGCGGTTGTTCATTGGCACCGCCAACACCGCGCGTGACGGCTCCGGCATTGGCCCCGGCATCTTCGCCGCACAGTTTGTCGATGGCAAACTCACCCAGCCCGAGTTGATTGCGAAGATCGATAGCCCCGGATTCCTCGCTACAGCGAAAGGAATGCTCTTCGCGCAGGCTACCGCATCGAACGCCGCAGGCAAGCGCGTCTCGGTGGCCGTGAGCTACCGCATTGGCAGCGGTCATTCCATCTCGGAACTCGGCCGCGCGTTCTCGCAGGATGGCGGCGGATGCCACATTGGCGTGTCGAAGGATGCGCGTGCGGCTTTCATTTCGAACTACGGCCCGGGCAACGTCTCGTCATTTCTTGTGGAGCCGAGCGGCAAGATGAGCGAGGCCAGCTTCATTCAGTTCCCCGCCAGCGAACATGGCCCTGACAAGGATCGCCAGACGAGCGCGCACGCTCATTCCGGACTCACGTCGCCGGATGGCGATTTTGTTTTCGTCAACGATCTGGGCTGCGATCGCATTCACGTCTTCCGCCTCGATCACGCAACCGCAAAACTAGAGCCGCATAAGCCAGATCACTGGGCAGGAACCGCAGGCGCAGGCCCACGCCATCTTGTGTTCCATCCCAACGGCGAATGGGTTTACAACATCAACGAAATGGGTTCGAGCGTAGACCAGCTTCTGTGGAATCCAACCCACGGCGTGCTGACCACCAAGGGCACATGGAGCACGATTCCCAACGGCGCACCCGGCAAGGATCAATCGCGTTCGTGCGAGATGTGTTTCTCCAAAGACTTCCGCTTTCTATACGCATCGAACCGTATCCACGAAAGCTTCGCCGTTTTCGCGATTGATGCCGCCACCGGCAACTTGAAACTGATCCAGGAGCGCATGAACCCAGGCCACGAGTCGCGCCATATGGCGATTGACGCCAGCGGTAAGTGGTTTCTGAGCGCCAACCAGTTCTCTGGCGACATTTCGGTCTTCCCCATCGACACCGCGACAGGAAAACTGGGCGAGCGCACCTCGCAGGTGCAGATTGCCGGGCCAAGCTGCCTGCTGTTTGCCTGAAAACAAAGCATCATAAGAAGCAGGAGAAGCAATGAGTCAGGAACGTGTTTTCATTGGCACCAGTAGCGGTGGCCGCGGCATCTATAAAGCCTCCTTCGATTCGGAGCGAGGTCTGCTGACCGAGCCGGAACTGGTGTCCGATGCGCCCAAGCCAAGCTGGCTGCGGTTTGCTGGAAACGGCAGCCTGTTGACCACATCGCAGCCATCGGGTGACGGTGTACCCGGCGAAATCATCGCCTTTGCTGTGGACGCTGATGGAAAGCTCACCCAACAGAGCCGTGCCGCGACTGGCGGCCAAAATGCCGTGGCTTTTGACGAGCGTGACGGCATCGTTGTCGCAGCGAACTACCTCAGCGGATCGGCAGCATCCTTCCAGTTCTCTCTTGGTGGACTGCTGACACCGGAGACGCTGGCGACCTTTGACGCCGAAGAACACGGCCCCGATCCGAAGCGTCAGGACCACAGCTACGCGCACGATGCGACGTTCTCGCCCTGCGGCAATTACGTCTTCATCAACGACCTTGGCTGTGACCGCATCCGCATCCTGAAAGTGGATCGTCCCAGCGGAAAACTGAGCGAATACGGAGCATGGCTGGCTACGCCGTGCGAGGGGCCGCGTCACGTTGCGATTCACCCCAACGGCGTGTGGGTTTACAACATCAACGAGATGGGCTGCACGATTGACCAGCTTGCCTGGGATGCCGCCGCCGGTACGTTGACGACACTGTCCACGGTACGCACCCTACCGCCAGGTGTTTCCAAGGTGGACGTGCGCGCCAGCGAAGTCATCTTCGGCAAGGATCTGCGCTTCCTCTACGCCTCCAACCGCGTGCATGAAGACTTTGTGGTGTACGCCATTCACCCGGAAACTGGCGGACTGCTGGAGGTACAGCGCCTCGCCAACCCCGGCAAGGAGTCGCGCCACATTGCTATTGATCCCACAGGCCGCTGGTTCCTGAGCGCCAACCAGTTCACAGATGAAGTGTTGGTGTTCCCCATCGACGAAGCAACAGGATTCCTGCAGCCGACCGTCTCCGGTGCGGCTGTGAAATCACCAAGCTGCATTCTGTTTGGTTAAATCTCAACGCAACGAAAAATCCCGGATCATTCTCAGCGATTGAGAATGATCCGGGATTTTCTGACTTAAACGCGCAGAGTTCGGGTTACTCGTTGTAATGCAGGAGCGAGTACACATCGACATCCGGGAACTTCTGGCGACCCTTCAGGAAGTCCAGTTCCACGGCAAATGCCACACCGGCAATCTCTCCACCAAGCTGCTTCACAAGCTGCACCGTAGCCTGCATGGTGCCGCCGGTTGCCAGCAGGTCATCCACAATGACCACACGCTGGCCGGGCTGGATGGCATCCAGATGGATCTCCAGCGAGTCCGAACCGTACTCGAGGTCATAGGTCACGCGAGCGGTGGGAGCGGGCAGCTTCTTCGGCTTACGCACGGGCACAAAACCTGCGTTCAGGCGATACGCCATCGCCGGCCCAAAGATAAAGCCACGGGCCTCAATGCCCAGAACCAGGTCAATCTGCTTGTCGATGTAATACGCCGCAAAGGCGTCAATCATCTGCGCAAAGCCAGCTTTGTCTTTTAGCAGCGTGGTGATGTCGTAAAAGAGGATGCCGGGCTTGGGAAAGTCAGGGACCGTGCGGATGAGGTCCTTCAGAGGTTCGCAGTTGATGAGGTGGGACATGCCTCCATTGTAGCCAGATGGCGCGTGGAAACGTTGCCTGATCTGCACCACGCAAAGCACCGTCCTGCCGGTTGCCGCCACCCGATTCAACGGCTGCGGAGCCGGAGGCATCTCACAGCAGCAAGGAGATGCGTAATGTCCACAAACAAGCACTATTTCGTCGAAAAGAACGAGGGCGGCAAGTTCGCGGTGCGTGCGCAGGGTTCCCACCACGCCAGCAGCCTGCACGCAACGCAAGAAGAGGCCATTGCAGAGGCAAAACGCCTGAATCCCGCCGACCACCCGAACGTGGAGCGTGTACGTAATGTGGGAGCTGGCCCGGATAAGTGGCGCGCCGCATAGGCACGTCGCTTCCCGTGAAAGGCGCCTACGTTACACGGCGCCTTCAATACGAAATTCCGTGAGCGAATCCGCTTCCGCATCCTCAAGGTTGTGGATGCGGATTCGATCCACTCGAGATCCCCTGCTGCCGCGTTGCAGAGCGGTTTCCAATTCCGCAATTTGCTCCGGTGAGCCCGCGGCAACCGCCTCCACGTGGCCATGAGGAGAGTTGCGCACCCATCCTCGCAGGCCGATTTCCGCGGCCTCGCGCTGCACAAACCAGCGAAAACCCACGCCCTGGACGCGGCCCTCCACCTGGTAATGCCGCACGATCAAACCCTGTTCCTGTTCACTCACGCGTTTGGCTCCAGCAGGTGTTGCAGAATTGCGTCCGTTACAGGGCCCGGTTGTTCACGTTGCGGGAAATGCCCCACACCCTCCAACAGCAACCGGCGATAGCCGTTGGTGAAGTGCCTGCCTGCACCGTCGGTGGTCTCGGGCAACACGCAGTAATCTTCCATTCCGTGAACCAGCAGCGTAGGCACATCCAACGTCACCGTTGCATCGTAACGCGCCTGCTGCACGGCATATTGCGGATCAGCTTCTGCATGACCCCAGCGCACACGGTAGTAGTGCAACACCACGTCGACAAAATCCTTGTTCGTCCAGCATTGCGCGGCGGCGGCCAGTTCCTGTTCTGAGAACCAACCCTCCGGTCCCCACGTATGCCACTGGCGTTTGCAGAATGCCAGCGGATCCACGCGGAACGCCGCTTCGCCAGGCTTGGTGCACAGAAACCACTGGTACCAGTACGCCTCTGATTGCGACAACTTCGGAGCTTTCAGCGAACCAGGTTGAAACGCCACAGACAATGTCACCATGCGGTTCAGCCGCTTGGGATGCAGTGCCGCCAGCGTGTAGCCAACGCGCGCACCCCAATCGTGACCAACAAAATCGAACGTCTTCCACTTCAACGCATCCGCCAGATCAAGAACATCCTGCGCAAGAGCAACAGCCTGCCCCGTGCGACGAGGCTTGCGGCCAAGCAACGGCGAGCGAAACTCCGTGGCGCCATAACCGCGCAGATACGGGACGACAGTGCGATACCCCGCGCCATGCAATGCTGGCAATAGCTTGTCAAAAGTTCGCGGCGAATCCGGCCAGCCATGCACCAGCATCAGCGGCCTGCCATTCTTTGGGCCACCCTCTTCGTACACAAGCTTCAGGGTGGAGGTCTTCACTTCGTGAACGCGCATATCTTTAGGATGCACCCCTTGTGCAGTTTGAAACACACAACCGATTCGGAAATCAGGTGGTGTGGTCCAGAACAATCTTCCATCCCTCTGCTGTTTTCTCAAGCACCAGGGAGAACGTGCCGGACGCATTGCCACCTTTGTTCTTGGCGCGTTCCAGCGAATACCTGCCCGTGGCCATGGCAAAACGAGCATCCAGAATGTGTGGCTCCAGATCGCTGAAGGTCAGCACGCCCATGGTGGCCCGGTCGGGATAATTTTTCTTGTATGTGGCCTCTACATCTTCAAAACCGTGTGCCACACCATTGCTGATCACAATCAGGTCTGGCGATTTCTTATACAAACTCAGGAAGCCGTTGAGATCACCCGCGTTCCATGCGCGTTCCTGCGAGAGCAACACTTTCACCACATCCAGCTCGGCCTGCGGCAGCACCTTCATCTGCTCGCCTTCGGTACGCTGCGCGGAGGCACACAGCGGCGTAGTCACCACTGCGATTGCAAAAACCACACTGCGGATGATGCGACGCATTCCCGGAAAGCCTCCGCTGCAGATTGACCGTTCTCTTTGCCACATGGAACTTCTACAATCATCTTATGGGCAGCGGGAACGAACTCGCGTCGGCAACACGCACAGTCCATGTGACCTGCTCGCTGGACTGCCCGGATAGTTGCGGCATCATCGCCACCGTCGACAACGCAACGGAGCGAGTCGTCCGCATCACCGGCGATCCAGAGCATCCTGTCACGCGAGGATTCCTCTGCGGCAAGGTCGCGCGATACCTCGACCGGGTTTACGCACCGGACCGCCTGCTGCACCCCATGAAGCGTAAGGCGAATGTGCCGAAAGGCCCGCTGAAGCACGGCGAAGAGTTCGCTGCATTCGAGCGCATTTCGTGGGATGAAGCGCTGGACACCATCGCGCAGCGCCTGCAATTCATCAGCGATGAGCACGGGCCGGAATCAGTTCTGCCCTACAGCTACGCAGGAACCATCGGCCAGCTTGGCTACGGCTCCATGGATCGCCGTTTCTTTCATCGCCTGGGAGCGTCGCAGCTTGATCGCACCATCTGCGCCAGTGCGGGGTCAGCCGCGCTGAATACGGTTTATGGCGTACGAATTGGGCCGGAGCCGCAGAGCTTTGTTCACGCGAAGCTGATCCTTGCATGGGGTGCGAATCTGCACGGCAACAGCATCCACCTTTGGCCCTTCGTAGAGGAGGCACGCCGCAATGGTGCTCGTCTTGTGGTGATTGATCCGTATCAGACGAAGACAGCAAAGCTTGCAGATGAACACATTGCTCTGACACCCGGTACAGACACCGCACTGGCCATGAGCATGATGCATGTGATCCTTCGCGATGGATTGGAGGATCGCGACTACATTGCCGCATGTACGCATGGCTTTGAAGCATTGCGTGAACGTGTGATGACTGCGGAATACGCTCCGGAGAATATAGCGAAGATTTGCGGCATTGACGTAGAAACCATCGTCACGCTGGCACGCCGCTATGCCACTACAAAGCCTGCGGTCATCCGCATGAACTACGGCATTCAGCGCACCGATAACGGTGGCACAGCCGCGCGCGCCGTGGGCATGCTGCCGTTGCTCACCGGCGCATGGAAACACCATGGCGGCGGCCTGATGTTGTCGTCATCAAATGCGTTCGGCTTCAACTCTGCAAAGCTGCAGATGCCGGAGCTGATGCACGCGAGTCCGCTTCATCGTGAAGCACGCATGGTAAACATGAGCCAGCTTGGCCATGCTCTGACCGAACTAACCACGCCGCACATTCATGCGTTGTTCGTCTACAACTCCAATCCCGGAGCCGTTGCGCCCAATCAGAATGCGGTGTTGCGTGGCATGCGTCGTGATGATCTCTTCACCGTCGTACACGATTGCTTCCTGACAGACACGACGGACTATGCGGACATTGTTCTGCCATCGCCCTCGTTCCTGGAACAAGATGACGTGCAAGGAGCCTACGGCCATTACGTGGCACAGCTTTCTTTGCGCGCCATGCAGCCACAGGGCGAAGCACGCAGCAATGCATGGCTGTTCGGCCAGCTTGCGCAACGCATGGGATTCGATGAGCCATGCTTCCGCGATACAGAACACGATCTGATCCGACAGGCGCTGGACACGCAGCATCCATGGCACCAAGGCATCACCATGGAAGCACTTCAAGCGCACGGAAACATGATGCAGTTGACATTGCCGCGCAATGAATGCGGCGAGTTCATGCCTTTCACCGACGCATCGTGGTTCAGAACGCCTAGCGGAAAAGGCGAATTCTATTCGGAATCACTGTTGGAACAAGGACTGGACCCGCTGCCGGCGTACGTTGCCGCCCCTGAGCGCAAAGACAGCACGCAACCGCTCCGCATGCTGGCACGCAAGGCAGACAACTGGATGAACTCCACCTTTGCGAACATGGCGAAACATCGCGGCATGGAAGATGCGCGCATTGGCTTAAACATTGTAGAGATGCATCCAGACGATGCTTCTGCCCGTGGTCTGCATGAAGGTGATGAAGTCGAAGTAGCGAATGAACGCGGCTCGATTCGCTTGGAGGTTGCTTTCACTGGTCGTGTGGTGAAAGGCACGGTCGCTACATCGTTGGGCTGGAACAAGCTGTCGCGCGACGGCAACGGAGTCAACGTGCTCACCAGCGAACGCGTCACCGACATTGGCGGCGGAGCCACCTTTTACGCCGTCAACGTGCAGGTTTCGCGTGCTGCAACATCCGTCCTGCAGTAGAAACAGGAACTGGTTCGCTCATAAGACCCTCTTTCGATACCGAAATTCAAGAACCTTTCAACAACTGTGGCAACATCTTCGGGCACCTCATGGCTCAAACGGAGGATGATTCGTCGCCTTGCCCTGATCCTGTTTCTCGCGACGCCGATTGTCGCCACTGCACAGAATCCGCTTCTTGATCAGACGATCAAATCTGGTGCCTTTGCAGAGTCGGTCACTACGATTTGCTCCCAGAAAAATCCTCGCGGAGCACAGCAATACAACGCTGCGCTGGCAGCATGGAAGCAGCGCAACCACTGGGACGCCATTCTGCCCAAGGCGACGCCGGGCGCGTACGACGAGGCCTCCGCAACGGCAGTGCAGGCGCTTCGCAGGCAGGGCTCCAAGGCAATCGCCCTGTGCCTGGATATGAACAAAACTTTGAGTGCCTTTGACCCGTCGCGGCAACATGCGCAGGAGCTGGCACAACTCGCCTCCGGTGAAGGTGAAGCTCCAAGCAATGGAACGCAGTCGCAGCCACCAACCATCACGGCGCAAACCCCGTCGCCATCGCCCAGTGCGCCCACCGTCGCACAACAGGCCGCGACACAACCGACTGCACCACCCGCCACAACTCCACCACAACAAGCACCAGTGGTTGCCGCTGCGGCAGGTGGCAGAGCACAGGTGGGCGACGCCAGCTTCGTCGTCCCCGCTACGTGGCGCGCTGGTAAAACAACCGCAACGGGCGCACTCTATCAACGCCCTGCGAAGGACCGAGGCTCGTTCACTGCATTCGTGCTGGAACAGAAGCCAATGCAGGGCGATCCCAAGTCTTCCTTTGCAATGAGTGTGCGTGGCATGTTTCCGGGCAAGACGCCGCAGCTGAAATACATTTACGAAGCAAAGACCCGCACGGGTCTTGCCGCCTTTCAGGTACGCGATGGCAGCCAGTTGATGACTGGCGGTCGCAGCAAATCGGTAGCGCTGCGCGCGGTTGGCGTGCAACTGCCCGGCAATCAGATGTTCGTGATTTTGCTCATCAGTTCCGACGGCTACTCCGGTAAGTCCGACGCAGAGAAAGAGCTTGGTGCCGTGGTCTCGTCTCTGAGCTTCCGTTCGCAGAGCAGCGGTCAACCTTGGGACCCATTGACGAACCACGGCAACGGCAATGCCACAGGCGTCTACTGGTACTCCACCATTACCAACATGCCCAATGCGTTTGGCGGCATGGATACACGCGCCGAGCGTAAGTATGTGGTGCTGTTGCCGGGAGGGCGTGCATATCGCGACCTGCCAAAGGGCGGTCATATCACGGACATGGACTTTGCCCGTGTCTGCAGCGATCCCAAAGCGATGCAAAACTGCGGCAGCTATGACCTGCAAGGCAGCACGGTAACGTTTCGCTGGCCATCAGATTTTGGCCTGATGAGTGTGAGTTCTGGCCCGTACGTTGCAGGCAAGTCGCTGAAAAACGAAGACTCTGAGTACTATTACGTCAAACCCGTGTCGGGAGACGTTCGGCTGAGTGGCCGCTACACCAGCTTCTTCGCAAGCGTGGGTTCTACTGCCTTTAGCTCAAACTCGGTCTCATCTGAAAAATCGATTACTTTCGCTCCGGATGGCCGTTATCAGAAGCAGGGGTTTTCCGCTGCCAGCTTCACCAACTCAGGTGCCGCAGGTACATTTGGCGGTAACAAAGCGCCTACGCAGGGCACGTATCAGATCAATGGCTACGAGTTGATTCTCAAACCTTCCAGCGGACCACCAGAGAGCTACACCGTTGTTTTTGAAGAGCAGAGTGCTCATCCCAAAGCCGTGTTCATTGACGATGATGGGTACCTGGCGAAGTAGCGGTATGCTTGTGCGTATCGATTTCGCTGTAGGCCGGTGCGGAGTCATCTTTAGGTAGACGTCGAATGCCTTCCCTTCCACGCATCTCCGTGTTGTTGGTGTCCTCCATGGTGTTTGGAGTTGCCATGTACGCACAGGATGTGCAGGTGGAAACGCTGCATGTGACGTCGCGTTTGGTGGAAGTCTCCGCCGTAGTGACAGACAAGACTGGTGAGCCACACACCGGCCTTACCAAAGACGACTTCACCCTGAAACAGGATGGCAAAGAGCAGACGATCCAGTACTTCTCTCAGGGCAATGAACTGCCGCTGACCTTCATCGTGATGATTGACACCAGCGGTAGCCAGCGCACCTTCATTGACGATGAACAACGCGCCTGCGATGTCTTCTTTGAAACCGTGCTCGGTCGGCCACAGGACCGCGCCGCGCTGATTGAGGTGAACGCCAACGTCCTCGCGCACAGCGATCTGACCAACGATCCGGGCAAACTGCACCTGGCGCTGTATGGGCTGCACTACGAGCAGCGGGCCGCTAACGCCACTCGCTTGAACGATGCCATCTACGCCCTCAGCAAAAACGTGCTTGCAAACGTTCGTGGACGCAAAGCGATCATCCTGATCAGCGACGGCGGTGACAACGGCAGCGCCACGAAACGCGCCGACGCCATTGCGGAAGCGCAGCGCGACAACGTGCCTATCTACGCTGTGTCTTACAGCGCATGGAGCGGTCTTCCGCAGCCCGCCTTCGCCAACTCCCCTGGGCGTTCCGGTGGCGATCCCGGGATGGAGAATCTGCAGGCGTGGTCTTCCGCCACCGGTGGGCATGTGTATCAGGTCAGCGCCGGCAGGACGCTCAAACACATCTTTGAAGACATTGGCCAGGAACTGCGCACGCAGTACGAAATTGGCTATAGCTTACCCTCCGACACCACGCCAAAGCAGTTCCACAAGCTGGAACTGAAGACGAAGGACAAGTCGCTACGAGTGCAGGCACGCAACGGCTTCTTCACGAATCCCTAAACGGCGATGCGGACAGTCCAGTACCATTAGTTCAGCCGCCATGCCACGCACCATTTCCGCCACGCCCGATCTGAAGAGCTTCCTCGCGCTCGTGAAGAAGAAGCACACGCTCATCCCTGTCTACCGCACGGTCACCGCCGATCTGGAGACGCCGGTAAGCGCCTTCCTGCGCATTGCCGCGGAAGAGCCGGAAGCATTTCTGCTGGAGTCGGTCGAAGGCGGCGAACGCATTGGCCGTTACACGTTCATTGGCATCCGTCCGTATCGCAAGCTGGAATCGCGTGGCCGCTCCATCACGGCGATCGATGGCAAGAAGACACGGCAGTATGAAGGCGACATCTTCCACGAGCTGAAGTCTGCGTTGAGCGAACACAAACCCGCGAAGCTGCCGGGCCTGCCACCCTTCACTGCTGGTGCCGTTGGTTTCTTTGCATACGACGTGGTGCGCCAGATTGAACGTCTTCCAGAGTCCGCAAAGGACGAGCTCGGCGTGCCCGACGCATGCCTGATGTTCTTCGACGAAGTGCTTGCGTTCGATCATGTGAAGAAGGAAATCTTCCTCATCATTACGGCCGATCTGAAACGCGAACCGGATGCGGAGAGAGCGTATGCAAAGGCTGTTCGCCGTCTGGATCGCCTTGAGAAACAGCTTGCGGGACCACTGCCTGCAATGAAGAAGCACAAGCCGCTGGGTCCGCTGCAGCTGACGCCTCGCACCGCCAAACGCGATTACATGAAGGCAGTTGCAAAGGTGAAGGATTACGTCACCGCTGGCGACATCTTCCAGTGTGTTCTGTCGCAGCGCTTCGATTGCCAGCCCGGCGTCGATCCATTTGAGATTTATCGTTCGCTGCGCATCGTGAATCCGTCGCCGTACATGTATTTCCTGCGCTTCCCGATGAAGAAGCCAGGCTCAAAGACAGAGACGCCTGCGCACATTGTGGGTTCATCGCCGGAACTGCTCGTACGCGTTCACGGCGGACAGATTGAGTATCACCCTATTGCCGGAACGCGCCCGCGCGGCGCTGACGAAGCCAGTGATAAGCAACTGGAAGCAGACTTGTTGCAGGACACGAAGGAAACCGCCGAACACGTCATGCTGGTCGACCTGGGCCGCAATGACCTGGGCCGCGTCAGCCAGTTTGGCTCCGTTGAAGTGAAGAAGTTGATGTTCATTGAGCGCTACTCGCACGTGATGCACCTGGTGAGCGCGCTTGAGGGCAAGCTGCGGCCTGATCTTGCTCCGATTGATGCGTTCAGATCCTGCTTCCCGGCAGGCACTCTCAGCGGCGCACCGAAGATCCGCGCCATGGAGATCATTGAAGAGCTGGAACCCACGCGCCGCGGCGTTTATGGCGGCAGCATCTTCTATGCTGATTTCAGCGGCAACCTGGATAGCTGCATCGCCATCCGCACGCTCTTCATGCACGGCAAGGACGGCTACATTCAGTCCGGTGGCGGCGTCGTGGCCGACTCTGTTCCGCAGACTGAGTACGAAGAGACCGTGAACAAATCTAAAGCTGTTGTGCGGGCGATTGAACGCGCGCGGTCGCGTTAGTAGATCGTGTCGCGGTTGCTGATGATCTGCTTTCCGCCACCTTCTGCAACGATGTAAGTTCTGCCCGGCAACACGGGCAGCTTGCCCGTCTCTGTCCACACAAAGATGCGCTGCACGCCCGTCCAGCGCAGGCGCATGGATGCGTCCGTCTCAAAAATATCTGGCGCATCCGTGAAGAACGAGCCATACCAAAGGCTCGACGAGCGTCCATTCCAGATATGAATGTTGTCGCGATGCAGATAGAAAGCAAGTGACGATGCTGACTCATACTTACCGTTGAACACAATCAGATCATCAGGCCGCAAATCTTCCTTGATCGTCAGAGCCAATCGTTCACTGCTGAGTACCGGAGCGAAGGTTTGCAACCCCTTATGCGCTGCAACAAGAAACATCGCAGTAGCAATGCCCAAAACGATGTTGGCATGATGCGGGCGATAGTTTTTTCGCAACCACCAAGCGACCAACGTGCCCATAAACAAAGCAATTGCAGCCAGCGTCAACGGATCGCGAAAAGCCCCCAAAGCGGTTGTATTCAGATCAAGAACATGCCCTAACAACGACGCGTGACCACCGCGATTCTGTCGCAGCATGGTTGCGAGATCGAATGTTGGCGGAGGCTCTTTCGCATGAAACAGAAAGAAGACGCAGACCAGCGAAGCAAGAGTTCCGAGCGCCACCAGGACAGCGGCGATGCGTTGACCACTCTGCCCTAACGGTGACGGAATCACTCCGTCCTCAACCTCGGTCGCTTCACGATCTATCCAGCCGCCAATCAAGATCGCAAAGAACGGCAGCGAGGGCAAAACGTAATACTCCTGCCGCGTGGAGAAGGAGAAGAGCACCAGCGGCGATAACGCAGCAATGGTCAGTAGCAGCAGCGTTTTCTGATCGTTGTTTAATGACGCGGCAACGCTGCGCGAACGAAACGCACGCCACGGTGCAGCGCCAACTGCCTTGAACAAAAACGCGCTCCACGGCATCATCCACACCAGCAGCAGCGCCCAGAACAACAGCAGCGGCACAGTGTCATAATCTCGTGGCATGCGAAGATTCAGGTAACGCAACAGGTGCTCGTTCATGAAGTAGAACCAGGTCCACCCATGCACGTTGCCATACGTCGGCTGGCCCACTTGCCAGCCCTTCCAGAACAGCGGAAAGATGTGCCCCGCATGCGTTAAACCTGCGGGATGCCCTTCCGTTGGGTTCGCGTGATCAACGGCAACATGCCACGGCGCACCGATAAGCAGGAATGCCACCAACGCCGAGATGGGGTGCAGCTTCCACATGCGGCGCAGAGTTCCCGCAAAGCCACGCGTGAGCAGCAGATACAGCACGATTGTGCCGATGGGAAGGACAACTCCGATCAATCCCTTGGTGAGGATGTTCAACGCGCAAGCCGCACCAAATCCAATGGCAGGTAAACGCCACGGATGCTCGCCCTGCTGCTCTGTGATCCAGAAGCAATACAGCGAAGCCGTGAGCCAGAGACACACGATGACGTCGGGTATCAGGATGCGCGTGAAGATGAATATCCCGAAGCTCAACAGCAACAACATCGACGCATAGAGACCTGCGCGTGCACTGCGAAAAGCACGGCGCGCGAAGCTCTCAGCCACCAGAAACATCGCCAGCGCGAACAGTGCCAGCGGCAGGCGCGCTGCAATGATTCCCACGCCGAACAGCTTCATACTGGCCGCCATGGACCAGTAAAGAAGCGGCGCTTTCTCCAGATAACGGATGCCGTTGGCGTACGGCGTGACGAGGTCGACGCGCTGCATCATCTCACGCGCGACTTCTGCATTCACAGAATCTGCGCCATCCAGCAGTGGCGGCACAATCAGCGTGAACGACGCGTAGAGAAACAGCCACAGCGCTATGAGGATTTTGCGATTACGGCTCGGGGTAAGCTCATACGCCATGGCCCCTTCAGCCTATCGCGAACGCATTAGTACCCACGCGGATACATGCGCGAAATGCGGTCGTGCCAACCGAGATTCTCTTCGTCCATGCACGCCCACAACAGCCCCAACCCCAACGGCATACCCGCCAGCAGCAGAGCAAAGATCCGATGCAGCATCGCCTTGCGCGTGGGGTTTTCATCGCTGAAGGTGCACAGCCCAATGCGCGCGTAACGCATGCCGGGTGTGGTGCCGCTCAGGGAGAAGAACAGTGCCTGGTAGCCAATGGCAAACGCAAACAGAGTTCCGACAGATGCAAGCACCGCGGGCAGTCCCGTGGGCAGAACCGGCGAAGCGTAAGCCGCCACAGTGACTGCCATCAAGAATCCGGTGACAACGCAGCAGGCATCCACCAGGAACGCCATCATGCGTTGGCTGCCCGGTGCCACGTAGAGCGGCATGGCAAACGAGATCTGCGCATCCGGCGACTCGGCCAGCCGGACCGGCGCATCCATGTCCAGACGGATGGTGTGCCACTCCGGCAGAACGCTTTCCACCACGGGTTCGATAGAGACTGCGCTGGCTTCCACCTCAAAGATACGAAGCTGTGCGCGCTCGGGTGTGGCATCTGCCTCGTCACGCAGAGGGCCTTCCGCCAGACGCGGACGAGCCTTACGCGCAGCCACAAGCTGGCGAGGAAATTCGATTAGGTTCGTCGGCAGCGCGACAGCAGAATCCAACGGTCCGGTAGCCAGCCCCAGGCGCTCAGCCAAGGTCGCCGGTCGTTCCTGAATCTCATTGACCGCAGCGGTGAACACCTGCGCAAAATCCGGACGAGCCGGAGCTGCGGGAACAACCGGCTCGGACACAACGGGCGCAGCTACAGATTCTGCCAACTGAACACGCAGTTCGGGAGCGCTCACTGGCTCTTCAACCGCAACGATTCTGGCTTCTGTAAGAGCCTCAGAAACGCCCAGCGGCGATTCCGTTTCCACCGGCGCAGCAAAGGTGATGACCTCGGCAGGGCCATGAGCTTCCGGCTGGGGCGCTACTGGTTCATTCCACTGCTCAATCTCTTCCAGAAGCTGCTGCTGCGCAGCGGCAATGGCTTTTGCATTGCGGCGGGCCACTTCGGCGGCTGCCTCGGCCTGCCGGATGGCGGCCTCCGCTTCCTGCTTCAGAAAATCGCTATAGGAGACGGAGCGGGCATAGCGAGCAGCCACGGAATCCGCAACACGATGGCGAGGCGCGGGGACTTCAATAGGCAGCGAAGCCTGCGTCTCGGCGGGCCGTCCGCGGCGCTGACGATGTTCGGCCAGGCGGTTGGCGATCTCACGCTTGAGGGCGCGTGCTTCCTCTTCAGAAACGGTGCCAGCGGGTAGCGGCTGTAGGGGGAGAGGGCTCGCGGTGCTCAAGGCGTCTCACTTTCGTAGAATAGAAACTTCAGTGAGCAGCAACGCCATTTTCCGGAAGAACGTAACGCAGACATCCAGCACGCGCTCCGGGGTGTTGCCGCCTGGCTTCGCATCCGTGCGCGAAGCCTGTATTTGCTGGTGTATCACTTTGGCAGCGACGTTTGGAGTGTCTGCGACGGCACAGCAGGTAACTGCCAAGGAACCCCCTGCGGATACATCCTCTGCCGCAGCGCCGCAACAGCGCGATCTGCCGCAGGATCCGGGCACGGAACGGTTTCCCACAGCCATTCCTGTGCCGGAGCCCTCCGCAAAAAAGATCACCATCGACAGCGACCGCCAGAGCCGAAATGGCAACATGCTTCTTCTGGACGGCAACGTGGTGGTCACCTACGGCGACTATCGGCTGGAAGCCGACCACATCCGCTATGACCAGACCACCGGCGACGCGGAAGCCGAAGGCCATGTGCACATCACGGCGGACAGTGGCCGCGAAAGCATGCAGGCCACTCGCGCCCTGTTGAACATCCATACGGAAAACGGCCGCATGTACAACGTGTCCGGCTCCATTGGCGTAAAGCTGTCGACACGCGGCACCACGTACACCACGGACAACCCATTCCTCTTTACGGGCCGTGAAGTGATCCGCACGGGGCCTCAGCAGATGGAGATTATCGAGGGCACTGTCACCAGTTGCCAGTTGCCGCACCCCGATTGGCAGTTGGCTGCCGGACACTTCCTGATACGTGACGGCAAGGCCCGCGCCAAGAACACCATGTTCCGCCTGTACAACATCCCCGTGTTCTTCCTGCCGTACGCCACGCACCCCACCGACAGCGAAGAACGCCAGAGCGGCTTCATGATTCCCATCATCGGCAACTCGACGACCAAGGGCATCGTGATTGGCGAGCAGTTTTACATGACGCTGGGCCGTTCGGCCGATCTGACGGTGGGAGCGGAATACTTCTCGAAGCGCGGATGGGAACAATCCGCCAGCTTCCGCATGCAGGGCCGCAACAACGACTTCCTCCGCGCACGCTACTCAGGACTGCTGGACCGCGGCTTCTATCAGGCAACCTCCACCACGGTGAATGGCCAAACCACGACGACGAACGCCTATGTGAATCAGGGTGGTGAAGATGTAGCGTTCTCCGGCCGCAAAGACTTCACGCTGCATACACGCGTCGCCGCCGATGCCGAATACCTGAGCAGCTACATCTATCGCGAAGCCTTCACGGACAACTTCAATCAGGCCGTGTCGTCCGACATCAAGTCGTATCTGTATGGCACGACCGCTCGCAACGGCTATGTGGCCGCCTTCGAAACAGATCGTTATCAGGGTCTCAAGATTGTCAGCACGGGCGAGCAGATTCGTATCTTCCACGCACCTGTGTTCGATCTGGATTCGCTGGAACGCCGCATTGGCACCACACCGCTTCTGTGGAGTTCCACCATGCAGTATGCAGGGCTGAAGCGTACACAGGGCACACCGTCAGCGCAGACAGGGTTTGCGTCGGATCTGGTGAGCCGGTACGACGTTCATCCTCAGCTTGCCATGCCCTTTGGCTTTGCAGGATTCCGTTTCCGGCCCTCGGTCGGCCTGCATGACACGTATTACTCGCACTCGCGGTCTGCAACAGCTCTACCGGGTCCGGTGCCAACGGAACGCGCACCCGGCCTGAACCGCTTTGTTACGGAAGCCGGCATGGAGATGCGTTTCCCTGTTCTGGAACGCACCTTCGACACAGGAGCTTTCAGCAAAATATTGGGACGCGAAGCGCGCCACACCATCGAACCCGAAATGACATACCGCTATGCCAGCGGTGTTACGGACTTCGCCCGTACGCTACGCTTTGACGACACCGATGTCGTCGCGAATCGTAACGAGCTGGAGTACGGATTCACTCAGCGCCTTTTCCTGCGCCCCTCGAAGGAACGTGCCTGCGGTGCGAACGAAGATCCCGCAGAAACCAACTCGCCCTGCGGCGGCACACGCGAAACCATTCGTTGGAAGCTGGTGCAGCGCCACTACTTCGACGACACCTTCGGCGGATACCTGACGACCACAAATCCCAACGGCGTGCTGGTGCTGAATCGCCGGAACGTTCTGGACAGCACGCTCGATTTGAGCGGCATTGCATTCCTTACCGACTTTCGCAGCGCCTCGCCCATTGTGAGCGAGATGAAACTCAGCGCGACCGACCACATCGACCTGGAATGGGATTCGGCTTATGACCTGCACGCCGGACGCATGCGTCAGAGCAACGTCTTTCTGGACTTCCATCAGGGCAACTTCTTTGGCGGATTGAGCCACGCTCGCCTTTACGCTCCGGGACGCTTCACCGCGGACACCGGCAGCGGCAGCACCGCCACGTCGCTCATCAGCGACTTCAGCCAACTCCGCGTCCTGCTCGGCTATGGCACGCCCGTTAAGCCGGGTCTGAGTATTGCTGCCAACGCAGGTGTGGACCTCAAACTGAGCCAGGTCCAATACGCTGCGGGACAGGTTTCCTACAACTGGAATTGCTGCGGCATCTCCGGCGAATACCGCAAATACGAACTGGGAACCATCCGTAACGAAAACGCCTATCGCTTCAACTTCACGCTGGCCAACATTGGCACTGCGGGCAATCTGCGTCGGGCGGAGCGTCTGTTCTAACGCATCGTGTAGCGTGAACACATGCAACATGAAGGTGTCTCACTCTCTCTGGAAGGCCGCGTCGCTCTCATCACTGGCGGATCGCGCGGCATTGGCGCGGCTGCTGTCCGGTTGTTTCGCAAAGCAGGTGCGAAGGTCGCGTTTTCTTACCGAGCGGCAGAAGCGCAGGCTCTGGCATTACAAGAAGAGTGCGGTGGACCAGAATGGTGCTTGGCCATTCGCCAGGAACTTGCTACCGCTGCCGATGGCGACTCCCTCGTAAAAGCCGCCGTGTGTCACTTCGGCTCATTGAACATTCTCGTTGGCAATCACGGCATCTGGCCACCACATGATGCGCCCATCGGCAGCATGACGGATGCGCAATGGAACGGCACCATCGGCATTAATCTGGACAGCGTTTTCGGCCTCATCCGCGCCTCGGTCGCGCAGATGCAGACGCAGGAACCCATCGACGGTGTGCGCGGCCATGTCATCCTTGTCAGTTCCACCGCCGGACAGCGCGGAGAAGCCTTCCACGCCGACTATGCCGCCACCAAGGGCGCACTCATCAGCATGACCAAAGGCCTATCCACAGAACTAGCGCCGCAGAGCATCCGCGTGAACTGTGTTGCGCCGGGTTGGGTGCATACCGAGATGACTGAAAGTACTCTCACCGATCCAATCGCGTCTAAGAAGGTGTTCAGCGCCATTCCGCTGGGCCGTGTCGCCACGCCGGAAGAGATCGCAGGCCCCATCCTGTTCCTGTGCACACCGCTTGCAGGATTTGTGACGGGTGAGATCTTCAACGTGAATGGCGGGGCCGTGCTAGTTGGATAAGAGGCTATGGAGAGATCGATGAAAAAGCGCGTTCGCAACGGGATCACAACAATCGCTGCGTGCTGCTTTCTGATGCCGTTCGTTGCTCATACGCAGGAACGGGTGCTGACGCTCCCTCCCAAACAAGAGAACAAGCGCGAAGAGCAGATCATTGTCACGCAGCCCAAGCCCGGCGAAGAGATTGATCAGGCCAAGGCCCGCGCCGCGCTGAACACCATGTACACCGCGCTGGGCGGACAGAAGTGGCTGAACCGCGGCGACTACATTCTGCGCGGCCGCACCTCGTCGTTCTATAAAAACGAGCCCACCGGCGTGGGCGAATACATACAGTTCCACCACGCGCTGCCCAACAATCAGTGGGAAGACCGTATTGAGCTAACGAAGAAGCGCGACATCGTGCAGATATGGACGACCACCGAAGGCGTGGAAGTGACCTATCGCGGTCGTAAACCGCTGCCCAAAGAAGATCAGCAGGCATACTTTCGCCGCATTCATTACTCCATCGACTCCATTGCCAACACCTGGCTCACCGATCCGAAGACGCTATTGATTTACGGCGGACACAAGGTCGTCGCTCGCCGTGAAGTGGAAGAGGTCACGCTCATCGACAAGGACAATGACTCCGTCACGGTCGATATTGAGCTAAGCAATCACTACCCGCTGCGCCGTGTTTTCCAGTTCCGCAACGAAAAGTACCAGGACTTTGACGAAGACGTGGAAGAGTACAGCGACTGGCACGACGTGGATGGCATTCCCACGCCTTACGTCACCACCCGCTACTTCAACGGAGACATGGTGGCGCAGCGCTTCGTGGAAGAGATTCACTACAAGCCGGTCGATCCGGCACTCTTCGCACCGAACGCGCCCATCGGCAAGCACAAGGACTAACAGCCGCATCCAACCGAAGATGAAGAAAGCATCATGTCTGGGGATCGCCGCCTTCCTGCTTCTGTCGTGTGGCTGTTCCTCGCCATCTCGCGGGAAAGGTCTGGTCACTCCCCCGCAGCCGCAGCAAGAGTCGAAGCCATCCGCCTGCGCGGCGCTCGACATCGCTCTGAGCTTTGACTCCGCCGACGGTGAGTTCAACGGCATGTCCCACTCTGGCGCCTATCTTGTGCTGACCAACATAGGGCTGCGAACCTGCACGGTTCCGCGACGCCCGCAGGTCACCTGGTTGGACATCACCAACGCTACCCTCAACGCCCAGGCGGACACACCCAAAGGCATGCACCCCGGCCCGGTGCTAACGCCTGTAGCTCTCGCTCCGGGCAAGTCCGCCCGTGCAGCTCTACGCTGGGTCTCCGGCGAGGTCTATGACCACAACAAATGCGTGAATGTGGCAAAAGGCACCGTGAAACTGGATAAGGGCGAGGTCTCCGCTCCGCTGCAAGCGAAAATGTGCGGCGACGCCACCACCGGTCCGCGCTTCGAGGAGCAGTGGCTACAGCCAAATGAGCCATCTGTTCACTGAAACGTAATCGGAACGTGAGAAGACTCGGCGAACTATACTCACAAGAGTCATGAGTGAGATCGTCGCCCCCGTCATGGATGTGCAGCAGATCATGAAGCTGCTGCCGCACCGCTATCCGTTCTTGTTGATTGACCGCGTCCTTGAGGTCGAGCCGAAGCAGCGCATCGTCTGCCTGAAGAACATCTCAGTCAACGAACCGCAGTTCACCGGCCACTTCCCGGACTACCCGCTGATGCCGGGCGTGCTGATCATTGAGGCCATTGCACAGGCGGGCGGCTTGCTGCTGCTGAACGAAATCCCTGACCGCGAGAACAAACTGATGGTCTTCACGGGCATTGATGGCGCGAAGTTCCGCAAGCCCGTCGTTCCCGGCGACCAGTTGAAGATTGAAGTCACCGTGCTGAACTGGCGTTCGCGCGCAGTGAAGATGCATGGTGTGGCCACGGTTGATGGCAAGGTAGCCTGCGAAGCCACCGTAATGTGCCAGCTCGTGCCGCGTCCATCGCAGACTGCTGCTCCGGCAAAGACTGCTGGCGAATCAAACCCGCAGCAGGACGGCCCGACGCTTCCTGAGGCTGCAGTCTAGTTCCATGGCAATTCATCCCACCAGCTTCGTTGCGCCGGGTGCGGTCATTCCCGAAAGCTGCGCCGTGGGCCCCTTCTGCACCGTCGGACCCAACGTTGTGCTGGGCGAGCGCTGTGAACTGGTAAGCCACGTTGTGTTGGACGGCCACCTGACCATGGGCGACGACAACCGCGTCTTCCCGTTCTCATCGGTCGGCTGCAGTCCGCAGGACCTGAAGTACAAGGGCGAGCCAACAAAGCTGACCATCGGCAACGGCAACACCATTCGCGAATGCGTAACCATCAGCCGCGGCACGGTTGGCGGCGGTGGTGAAACCATGATCGGCGACGGTTGCCTGATCATGGCTTACGTCCACATCGGCCACGACTCAAAGATTGGCAACGGCTGCATTCTTCCCAATGGCTCCACACTTGCCGGCCATGTCACGGTGGAGGACTACGCCGTCCTCAGTGCCAACGCGCCTGTACACCAGTTCTGCACCATCGGCGCGTACGCCTACATTGGCGGCGGCACCACCATCACGCAGGACGTGTTGCCGTACAGCCTGACCAGCGTGCGCCGCGAGAACAAGGCCTTCGGCATCAACAAGGTTGGCCTGGAGCGTCGCGGCTTTACCCCGGAAGAGATCAAGCAGCTTCGTCAGGCCTATCGCCTGCTGCAGGCAAGCGGGCTGAACACCACGCAGGCGCTCGAAGCGATCCGCGAAAAGGTAGCCAGCGGCGAGTTCGGCGAGCGTGTCGTTTATCTCGCAGAGTTCATCGCCAAGAGCGAACGCGGCGTCATCAAGTAAGCGCGCCAACCATTCATCGCAAGGATGAGCGCGGAGAGGATGCACGATGGGATGGATGTCCTGGGCGTTATTGTCCGCACTCTTCGCCGCATTGACAGCGATTCTGGCGAAGAAAGGCGTCGCGCACGTCGAGCCAAATCTAGCGACCGCAATCCGAACGACTGTGGTGGTCGTGTTTGCGTGGGCCATCGCGATTGCATTCGGACGGCCGCATGAGTTGGGTTCGCTTGACCGCAAAACATATGCGCTATTAGCGCTCTCAGGAATAGCAACAGGCCTATCGTGGATCTGCTACTTCCGGGCGCTGTCACTTGGGCAGGCATCGAAGGTCGCGCCAGTCGACAAGCTGAGCGTCGTCTTCGTACTGCTGCTTGCGTGGCCTCTCCTCGGTGAACAACTGTCCCTCGGAAAGATTTTGGGCGCAGGACTCATCGCTGCTGGAGCCATTGTGCTAGCGGTTCTGCCTTAGGGCGCTGGCAAGATGCCCTCTACTGCGCCACCGTCACAGCCTTCGATTCAATCCGGATACTCGTTCCCTCGCCCACCACGTCTGGCACAAACCGGATGGGGACATTCAGAGTGCGGTTGCAGGTGCGGACGGTCCATATCTCATTCCACGCGGCGCGTGCAACGGCCGGAACGGGGCCGTCGAGCTTCGTATCCAGCACATCCACCGGACAGGTCTTGCCTTTGACGACGAACTCCGCCGTTGCTTTGATCAGCGGCATCTGCGCGTCGGTTTCCAACTGCGGCGTCGCGATGCTCTCCCCCGGCAGCAGCGGCGCAACGGCCGCGTGGCCGCCGCGGATGGTTACCAGAACACGATAGCGACGATGTTCGCCACACGCCGTGCCGGGAACACTCTCCACCCACGTCGCATTGTTCAGGTTGCCGTCATCGCCCGTGACCGGCTTGCCATAAATCTTGTGCGATGCAGCGTTCCAGTCTGGAGTGACCGTGGGGCAGTGCGTGCTGAGGCGCGCTTCGTACCCCTGGAAGTTCTTCAATGCCGCATCGCGAAAGCCCGGCGATGTTTCCACTGTGTGCACGGCGGCATCCTGCGCAGCGGCAGGTACAGCAACGGATAAAACGGCAAGGGCGGCAAACAGGCTTCGCATCACGCTTAAGGGTATCGCGAACGGTCAGACAGCATGCGCGCCATTGGACGAATCCGCCCCGACATGGCACGATGACGCTTGATGGACAGGCTTGGATTAATCGCTGGTAACGGACGCTTCCCTTTTCTTCTGCTTGAGGCCGCACGCGCACGCGGGCTGCATGTTGTGGTTGCCGCAATCAAAGAAGAGACCGATCCGGAGATGGATACACGCGCCGCAAACGACAACGGCATGGAAGTCCACTGGATGAGCCTGGGCGAACTCTCAAAGCTGATCGACACCTTCCAGAAGGCTGGCGTGCACAACGCCGTGATGGCCGGGCAGGTGCGACACAAGCAGATATTTTCTGGCATCCGCCCGGATTGGCGGCTGGCGAAACTGCTGATGAGCCTGAGCACACGCAACACCGACATGCTGCTGGGCGCTGTGGCCAAAGTGCTGAGCGATGAAGGTATTGAACTCATCAGCTCCACGGCGTACCTGGAGCCCATGCTCGCCAAGCAGGGTGTGCTGACACAACGCACGCCAAACGAAACCGAGCGCAACGACATTGCCTACGGCCTAACGGTGGCGCGCGGTATCGCGGGGTTCGATCTTGGTCAGACAGTCGTGATTGCCGCAGGCGCATGCGTGGCCGTGGAAGCGATGGAAGGCACAGACGCCTGCATTGCCCGCGCCGGTGCGCTGATGGGTTCGCTGGACGATGACGCATCCACGCTGGCGCGTTCGCTGACCGTGGTGAAAGTCGCCAAACCCAAGCAGGATCTTCGTTTTGACGTTCCGGTGGTGGGCGTTCCCACCATTCGTGCGATGCAGGCTGCGGGAGCCACATGCCTGGCGATCGAAGCAGGTCGCACGCTCCTCTTCGACGAAGAGAACATGCTGCGTGAAGCGAATGCGGCGGGCATCGCCGTGGTGGGTGAGCAGCGCCCCGCCTGATTCGCGTCAGAATGGCGCGGCCCTCGATGAAAAAATTACAAATTCACCGTTACCCGGGACCATGCGCCTGAGTCATACTGTCACCGGAAGATTCCCAAGGGAGATATTTATGCAGCGTGCAGGATTGTGGTCCATGGTGTTGGTAGCCGCATTGGCGGTGGCAGGAACGGCGCGTATGGCAATGGCCGCAGCGGCCGCTGGTTTGTTGGAAACGGGCACGGCTGCCCCGAACTTCACTCTTCCCTCGCAGGAAGACAAACAGGTGAGCCTGTCGCAGTACAAGGGCAAGTGGGTAGTTCTCTACTTCTATCCGAAGGATCAGACACAGGGCTGCACCATTGAAGCGCACAACTTTCAGCGCGACCAGGCCATGTATGACAAGGCCAACGCCGCCGTTCTGGGTGTGAGCCTGGACACCGCCGACAGCCACAAGGCGTTCTGCACCAAGGAGAACCTGACCTTCAAGCTGCTGGCTGACCCCGAACACAAGGTTGTGGACGAGTACGGCGTGCCCGTTGTGGCTGCCGGCCCCAACCACTTCGCCAAGCGCGTCACCTTCCTCATCTCGCCCAAGGGCAAGATCGTAAAGGTATGGCCCGATGTGAAGGTGCAGAACCACAGCGAAGAGGTTCTGGCCGCCATCGACGAAGCGAAGAAGGCAAAGTCCTAAACACTCTTTAAGCGCGACACAGCAAGGGCGGGCCTTCATCGGCCCGCTCTTCGTTTTCTCCCCGAAGGAAGGATCCCATGATCATTCGCCCCGTCGAGGACGACGATATTGTTCCGATGGTCAAGATCCGTGCCGTCGAATGGGGTGACGAGGCTTATTGGCTGAACAGGATCACCGCCTACAGGGATGGCAGAGTCTCACCCCAATTCGGCTTACCGGAACGCGCACTCTTCGTCGCCGTGGAAGACGACAGCATCGTAGGCTTCGTTGCGGGAAATAAAACGACACGACACAACTGTCAGGGCGAACTGGAGTGGCTCAACGTCGCAGCCAACAAACGAGGCCGAGGCATTGCCGATCAATTGATTGCGCGCATGGGCGCGTGGTTTGTGGAACAGGGCGCCGGTCGCATCTGTGTGAACGCAGCGGTGGACAATGTGGCGGCACGTCGCGTCTACAGCCGGTGCGGTGCCGAGCCTATGAATGATCACTGGATGATATGGGCCGATGCAAGACGGATAGCTCCGCCGCCATCCATGTAAACAGACTGACGCCATAGCCAAAAATCTTTTCCAAACAGGAATAAGCAGTCCGCCGAACTTATCTCCGGACGCAAAAAGGCCCGGAGCCTCACGAAGAGGAGCCGGGCCTTTTTGCTTGCCTTAACTACGTGCAGCCGGTTACCCGTCTGCGGTTAGGAGAATGCCAGAACTACTTGGTGGCCTTCTTGGTTGCGGTCTTCTTGGCGGCCTTCTTAACAGCCTTCTTAACGGCCTTCTTTGCAACAGTCTTCTTCGCTGCTGCCTTCTTTGCCGGAGCCTTCTTCGCAACAGTCTTCTTCGCTGCGGCCTTCTTCGCCGGAGCCTTCTTCACGGCAGTCTTCTTTGCCGCGGCCTTCTTTGCAGGTGCCTTCTTGGTTGCCAAGGATTTTCCTCGCTGGTTGGATTTCGCCGCCTTCTTACTGGCGACGTTGCCGCCACGTTTCGTCACAGACGATTTCGTGGCAGACTTCTTAGCTCCCGCTACTTTCTTAGCCACGGTTTTCTTCGCTGCCGCCTTCTTCGCGGTGGCTTTCTTTGCCGTGGTCTTCTTTGCGGGTGCTGACTTTTTCACCGCCACCTTTTTCGCTGCTTTTTTCGCGGCCTTCTTTGCTACCTTCTTGGCTGCCTTCTTTGCTGCGGGTGGGGGAGATTTCTTTGCGGCCTTCTTTGCGGCCTTCTTCGCCGCTTTCTTGGCTGCCTTCTTAGCAGCCTTCTTCGGTGCCGGAGCCGCGGCTTTCTTTGCGACCGCCTTCTTGGCCGGAGCCTTCTTCGCAACAGCCTTCTTTGCGGCAGGCTTCTTCACAGCCTGCGCTGCTGAGATCAGAGCTGCTCCTACCGAAACTTCGGCTACGTTCTCTTCCGGCTCAACCGATTCGCTATCTGCGGGTGTGTAAGGATCCGCCTGCGACGAAGGCGATGCCTTCAGCGTGGCCTGTTCCGCGTGGTGCTCGCTGTGAAGCATGCGGTCCGCGCCTTCGGTGTCGTCGTCCGTGTCCGGCTCGTCGTCGATGTCGTCTTCCTCATCGTCCAGCGTGCGGTCATCATCGTCTGAGGTGGTGGTCACTTCGTCTTCCTCGTCCTCTTCGTCGTCGTCGAAGTCATCCTCTTCATCGTCGTCGTCGAGTTCAGGCTCGTAGTCGTCGTGCGCCGCTGCGTAGTACTTCAGATCTTCATCAGACATCATGGTCTACAAACCTCCGCTACCGATGCTGGGTAGGATGCAACATCTTCTTCATGCGTGTTGCAGGTGGCCAATGAAAACACATCGGATGCGAACACAGCAATATGGTGCACCGTGATTAGTGCAATAGCAAGAAGAAGTTTTCATGCATGAGCAGATTTTGATACTGCTATCGCGCCCGTGCTGTCGTCATCATCGACATAACGACAGATATCGGCGCGCGAAACAGCCCATGTCTTCTGCAAGATCACGCAGCACAAGCTCCGATAAACTGATGTGTATGGCTTCTATTGTGAAAGCAATCCGCGGCACGCGCGATCTGCTTCCCCCTGAAACTTCTTTGTGGAACCGCGTGGAGAGCACCGTCCGCGCCGTCTTTGCTCGCTACAACTTTGGTGAAATACGCACACCTGTATTGGAAGCAACGGAACTGTTTGCACGCGGCGTGGGTGAAGAAACCGACATCGTCAGCAAAGAGATGTACACGTGGGAAGATCGCGCTCGCGCTGCCAGCGAGAAGGCGCAGTCGTTAACGCTGCGTCCGGAAAACACCGCAGGCGTGGTCCGCGCTTACATCGAACACAAGCTCGGTGACACTGGCCAGCTGCAGAAGCTCTATTACATTGGCCCCATGTTTCGCCGCGAGCGTCCGCAAAAGGGACGCTATCGTCAGTTCTTCCAGATTGGCGCGGAAGTCATTGGCCCCGCAACGTCTGGCAGCGAATCCGCTTTGCGCGATGCGGAAGTGCTGGAGATGCTGGCCACGCTGCTCGACGAACTCGGCATCCCGCGCGCCTCTGCCGCGAATGAATACAAGGGATGGAAGCTGCACCTGAACTCGGTCGGCTCATCGACGGATCGTCCGCGCTACATTGCGGCACTGCGTGAAGCTCTGGCGCCCGTGAAAGACAAGATGTGTCCGGACAATCAGCGCCGCGCAGAGACGAATCCGCTGCGCGTGCTGGACAGCAAGGATGAGGCCGATCAGGAGATCATCAACGCGCTGCCCAAGATCGCCGACTACCTCGACGAAGCCTCCACGGAGCACTTCGTGCAGGTGAAGGCCGCGCTGGATGCCTGCGGCGTTCCCTACGAAGTGAATCCACGCCTCGTGCGCGGACTGGACTACTACACGCGCACCACGTTTGAGTTCACCGTTGATCTCGGTCTCGGCACGCAGAACGCGCTGCTCGGCGGTGGACGCTATGACGGCTTAAGCGAAATGCTGGGTGGCCCCAAGGCTCCTGGCATTGGCTTTGCGATTGGTGAAGACCGCTTGATCCTGACGCTGCAGGCACTGGAAGAGTCGCGTGCTGTGGCCGAAGGCGAACCTGCCGCGACAAAAATCGACGCGTACATCGCACCACTGTCTACATCGCAGAATCCTGCCGCACTGGCACTCGCACGTTCGCTGCGCGCGGCAGGTCTGGAAGTGGAAGTGGGCGACGGCAACTTCCGTCTGAAGAAGAAGTTCGATAATGCAGACCGCATTGCGCGCAGCATCGTCATCCTGGGTGAAGACGAAGTTGCCGCAGAGACCGCAACCGTAAAGCACTTTGCTGGCGGCGAACAAAGCAAGGTAGCCTTCGCCGATCTTGTGGCGGCATTGAAGAAATAACTGCAACAAGCAAAGAACGAAAAGGGCACGGATGCCTCCGTGCCCTTTTCGTTTTTGTCGCTAGTTGTCTGATGGCGGGTCGATGTGATCGACGACGAGGATCGGAATCGTCATCTTCGCGGGCTGCAGCTTTAACCCAAGTTGTTCCTGCAGCGCGGTGAAGAGGTCCGGATCATTGCTGTCCGTGTTGCTCGTCGCTCCAAGATTCGACGATGAGAAGTGCAGATCCATGTCATACGAGCCAGTCAGTCCTGTCTTGTCCACGATCTTTCTGTCTGCCGGCATCTCCAGAATGGACGCGAAGAACACAATCGGAACCGCCTTGCCATTGATCTTGCCCGACGAGAATGAGAGCGTTCCATGATTCGGGTCGGACTCGGTCGTCTTCACCTTCGCACCACCCTTGGCTTCGGTCAGCGTGTACACGTTGCGTTCGCCGGTGGTCCAATGCACCTTCAGGTGAAATCGTTCGATGAGCAGTTGTTGCTCCATCAGCATCTGTCCGGTGTAGGTGCGTGTCTTGAATGCCGTGATCGTGTCTGCCGTCGACAAGTCAGAGAGCTTCTTGTAAGCGGGCACATCCTCAGGAGCGACGCGGGCCTCAACGTCGTATCGTGCGGACTTGGCCCAGCCTGGCAGGCCTTCCACCTCGTCGTCACGCATGGGCATGATGCCGAAGTTATAGGCCTGCGAAATCAGTGAGGCCAACGGCGCACCCTTCTCCGAAAGGCCATTGGCCTGATCGCTTGCTGAAGCATTGTTCTCATGCGCGGGGTCCATCTGGTGGATGGAAACAGCCATCCACTGCAGAGGTGCGCCACCGGGCGGCACAGGCTGCGCCGATTGCGCAAACACCGAACAGCTTAAGAATGACAACGCCATCGTAATCGCGGTGCGCAACTTCATCTTCGCGTCTCCCTCCGAAAGCAAAAAGGCTGCGCGATGTGCGCAGCCCTCTCGTGTGTCTCTTTTGCCGTGCTTACGCGCGGCTCATGTATGCGCCTTCGGCGGTGTCGATGCGGATCTTCTCGCCTTCGTTGATGAACGGCGGCACCTGCACGATCAGACCGGTCTCGGTCTTCGCAGGCTTGGTCACGGACGACGCAGTCGCGGACTTGATGCCCGGCTCCGTCTCAACAACCGTCATCTCGACAACGTTGGGCAGTTCCACGCCCACCGGCTTGCCGTCGATAAAGCTGATGTCCACCTTGATGTTCGGCAGCATGTAGTCCACGGCATCGCCCAGAATCTCGCGCGAGAGCGAGGTCTGTTCGTAGTTGCTCATGTCCATGAAGATGTACTCATCGCCATCCTGGTACAGGAACTCCATCTGGACATCGTCCACGATCACGCGGTCGATCGCATCGCCGGAGCGGAAGCGGTGCTCAAACATGGCGCCCGATTCCAGGTTGCGCAGCTTTGCCTGGATGAAGGCGCGGAGGTTGCCGGGGGTACGGTGCTCAACGGAGAAAACCGAGTGCAGCTTCTCGTTGTGCTTGATGACCATGCCGGGGCGCATCTGTGTGGCGGGAATCGCCATGGTGAAAACTCCTAACGTCTTACCTTGAACTGGTGGGAATATGCGCGCGAAAGGCTTTCAAAGTCCCGTCGTTCATTGTATCCCGCCGAGCCGCTGGGCCTGAAGGACCGCCATATCGCGGCTACTCCCTGGAAGCGATCATTGCCGCCAGCAATGATGTCCGTGGCAACAAATGATCCAACAACAGCGACTCATGTGCCGCGTGCGCACCTTCACCCACCGCGCCCATGCCGTCCAGTGTCGGCACGCCAATGCCAGCGGTGAAGTTGCCGTCTGATCCACCGCCGGTGGCCGCTTCCTTCAACTCCATGCCTAAGCGCGAAGCCAGCGAACGAGCCTGCTCAAACAAACGCACTGTCCCCTCACCGCGCTCCATCGGTGGACGATTGATGCCTCCGCTAACCTGCAAAGAACAGGCAGGATCATCAACAGCAAGCCCATGAAATAACCGATCGACACGTTCCGCATCGGCCGCGCGCGCAATGCGAACATCCACCTCAGCCCATGCATGCGCTGCGATTACGTTCGAACGCGTTCCGCCGCCAATCACGCCGGGATTCACCGTCAGCCCCGTCTCCAGGTCCGTGAACTGCTCCACCTTCAGCAACAGGCGCGCCAGTTCCAGCACCGCCGAACGCCCGCGCGTGAAGTCCACACCCGAATGCGAGGCCACGCCCGTCACATCCAGCCGGTAATGCCCAACGCCCTTTCGCGCCGTTTTGTACGCAGCATCATCCGCGCTACCGGGTAATCCCTGCGCCGGTTCCATCACAAAAACTGCCTCACACTCCCGCGCAATCCGCTCGGTATGAGGCCGCGAAACCTCCGACCCGGTCTCCTCATCGGGGTTCAACAACAGCACAACCGGCTGCAAGAGGCCGCCATTTTGCTGCACCACTTCCACCGCCGCCAGCGCCATCACGACGCCAGCCTTCATATCCAGAACGCCCGGTCCCCACAGCCGCATACGCCCCTGCGCGTCGCCTTCCCGCCGCCACGGCATCCCAGCAAGAGTCCCCATGGGCCAAACCGTGTCCAAATGCCCCAATAACATCAATGGTTTACGGCCATCGGCCTGCTCCCCAAACCAAAGCTCGACCACATCGCCATAGCCTGTTTGGGGATGACGCACCACGCGTCCGCCAAGCTCCTCAGCCCATGCAATCGCCATATCCATAGCGCGGTTCACCGCTGCCGCATCTTCCGTCGGCGATTCGCATTCCACCAACTCCCGTAAGCGGGAGAGCCATCGGTCGCTGGTTTCAGTCAGGGTGCTTTGTAGCTGATGCAGGTCGGAAGACATGGCCCGATTCTACGTCCGGTCCTGGCATGTAATCGATAAACTGTGTCCAATCAGACACACTTGCACAATCCCAAATGGGTGTACGCTGTCCTTCGCCGGATTTTGCAGCGCGCCCCACGTTGCATTCTCCAAGTTTCATCAGGAGCGCTGGATTTGGGTCAATCGCCACACAGGGAATGCACGTTGCAGGAGGCAGTCAGCTTCAGCGGCGTGGGTTTGCATTCTGGCGCACCTGTGACCATGCGACTTGTACCCGCCGCCCCCGGCTCTGGCATCGTCTTCCGCCGCACCGATCTGGATAACTTTGAAATCCCCGCCAACGGTCGCAATGTGGCCAAGGTTTCGTACGCGACATCGCTGATGCGCCAGAGCGTTCTGATTTCGACGACAGAACACCTCCTCAGTGCGCTCATCGGCTGCGGCGTGGACAACGTCATCGTCGAAATCGACAATCTGGAAGTGCCCATCCTGGATGGCTCAGCGCTGCCCTATGTGGAAGCATTCGAGCGTGTGGGAATTCAGCAGCAGCGTCGCCGCCGCGAATATCTCCGCATCCTGAAGCCAGTGGAAGTCACTGAAAAGAGCAAGGATGGCCTGAAGTTCATCGGCGTATACCCCGGCAAGGGCTACCAGATCGATTACTCCATCGACTTTCCCGCACCCATCGGCACATCACGCTTTCTGGGCGACCTGCAGACGGGCGCCTATGCCGACCTGATCGCGCCAGCCCGCACCTTTGGCTTCCGCGAAGACGAACCCATGCTGCGCAACATGGGCCTGATCCGCGGCGCGGACGACACCTGCGCCATCATCATCGGCGATAAGAAAGTCCAGAACGGCCCACTGCGTTTTGCGGATGAGTTTGTCCGCCATAAGGTTCTGGATCTCATTGGTGACCTTGCCCTTGCGGGCCGTCGCATCCAAGGCCGAGTGGTGGCCGAACGCGCAGGACACGCCATGCATACCGCGCTGGTCAGCACGCTCTTGAAAGATCGTTCCGCGTGGGAACTGGCTCCGGAATTTGATGAAGAACCCGCCATGGAATCCTCTCTGAACGCCGCGTTTGCTACGCCGGTCCACGCCTGATTTCGCCGTGCCTCTCGCCGCCATCGCATTGGGATCGAACCTGGGTGACCGCAAGGCCACTCTCGCAGACGCTATTCGCTCGTTAGTCTCTGTTGGCAGGGTGGTTGCGGTTTCGCCTTGGATTGAAACGGAACCCGTGGGATACACCGATCAGCCCGAGTTTGTGAACGGTGCAGCACTCATCGAAACAGAACTGCCACCTGAGCTTCTGCTGCAAAAGCTGCTGCAAATCGAACGTGATCACGGCCGCGACCGCTCGCACGGCATCCAGAAAGGTCCGCGCACGCTGGACTTGGATTTGCTGCTGTATGCCGATACCGTTCTGGAAACGCCAGAGCTGACACTTCCGCATCCAGAGATGCATCGCCGACGCTTTGTGCTGGAACCACTTGCAGCGATTGCGCCGGAAATGAGCCACCCCCTGCTGCATCGCACAGTCGGTCAGCTTCTGCAGGAACTCGACGCGCCCGCGTATACTTCGTGAATTGCAGGCGGTTCCCCCATGGCAAAGAAAGACAAGACAGAACGGGAAGAAGCATCCGTACATCACAATGCGGAAGAACGCAGCATGATCGCCATTACGCGCGCCCTTGCTGACCCCACACGCCTTTCCGTCTTTCGCCGCATTGCAAATAAGGAAAACTCCACCTGCATGGATCTGCGCGGATGCCTGGAGATGAATCCGGCGACGCTATCGCATCACATCCGCCAACTGGAATCCGCTGGGCTGATTGAAACGCATCGCGATGGCAAGTTCGTGCGCGCGGAAGTGCGGCGCAAGGTTTGGAAAAACTACCTTTCTTATCTGAAAGAACTCGCCTGATCCGGAACGCCTGTTTTATTACATTTTCACAAGCGTCAAAATGTTTCCTGAATCCTTTCCCGCTCCAGAGCAATCATTTCGATAGACATTGAAATGTTCGAAGCGAGACGCTTCGGGAGGATCTAAGGATCATGGGTAAGCTCAGCGGGAAAGTTGCATTGGTAACAGGCGCCTCCAAAGGCATTGGCGCAGCCATCGCAGAAGATTTGGCAGCAAATGGTGCGTCGGTCGTTGTGAACTACGCTTCATCAAAAGCGGGCGCGGATGCGGTTGTTGAAAAGATCACCAAAGCCGGCGGCAAGGCGATTGCCGTAGGCGCAAACGTTGCCAACCCGGAAGAGATCGGCAAGCTGATCGACGAAACTGTGAAGGCATACGGCAAGATTGACGTTCTCGTGAACAACGCGGGCATCTTCGATCCGGCTCCTCTGGAAGCCATTACGCCCGAACACTTTCACAACCATTTCAACCTGAATGTACTGGGCCTACTGCTGACCACGCAGGCAGCTGTGCCGCACTTCCCGGCTGAAGGCGGATCTATCGTCAACATCAGCTCGGTTGTAGCCACGCTCGCACCTGCTGCACTCTCCGTCTACAACGCCACCAAGGGCGCAGTGGACACCATCACCCTGACGCTCTCAAAGGAACTGGGACCGAAGAAGATTCGCGTGAACAGCGTCAGCCCCGGCATGGTGGTCACCGAAGGTGCCATCAGCAAGGGTTTCATCGGCAGCCCGTTTGAAGCCAAGGCAGTGGAAGAGACGCCGCTTGGCCGCGTAGGTCAGCCGGACGATATCGCCGCAGCTACCACCTTCTTCGCCACGGACGATGCGCGCTGGGTGACTGGCCAGATCGTGAAGGTTTCTGGCGGCGCACGCTAAAAACAACAGGTTTCTCTGCGCCTAACCCTCCGAGCTGGCGCAGAGATTCAGGTGGGCGGCACTGCTATCTGCGCGGTGCCGCCCATCGTTTTTTACAATCAAAGGCAGATGTCTCTTCGTTTTGAAATCCATCGCACGGAAAACTCCATGCGCCGCGCCACGCTGCACCTTCCCCACGGCAGCGTGGAAACGCCCGTCTTCATGCCTGTGGGGACGGCAGCATCGGTAAAAGCAGTTCCACAGGACATCCTCGAAACACTGGGCGATGACGGTCGTGGTGCCGAAATCATTCTGGCAAACACCTATCACTTGTACCTGCGCCCCGGCCATGAACTGATTCGCCGCGCAGGCGGCGTGCACAAGTTCATGAGCTGGAATCGGCCCATGCTGACCGATAGCGGCGGCTTTCAGGTGTTCTCACTCGCCGCATTACGCAAAATCACCGCGGAAGGTGTAGAGTTCCGCTCGCATCTGGACGGTTCCAAGCATTTCTTCTCGCCGGAACATTCCATTGACGTGCAGATTGCGCTGGGTGCGGACATCATCATGGCCTTCGATGAGTGCACGGAGCATCCAGCCACCTACGAACGCACGCGCGACAGCATGGCACTGACGCACGCGTGGGCTCAACGTTCGCTGGATCACTTCCACTCGCATTGCCAGGACGTGCCATGGTTCAACGAACTGGGCCAGCGGCAGAACCTCTACGGCATTGTGCAGGGCGGCATGTACAAAGATCTACGCACGGAGAGCGCGAACCGTCTGCTCGAGATGCGCGCGCCCAATGGCGAAGGCTTTGACGGTTATGCCATTGGTGGTTTGGCCGTCGGCGAACCGCGTGAAGTCACACGCGAGATCATTGCGCACACACTGGAACTGCTGCCCAAAGATAAGCCGCGCTACGTCATGGGCGTAGGCTATCCGGACGAGATCGTGGAATACGCGCAGATGGGTGTGGACCAGATGGACTGCGTGCTACCCACACGCGCTGCGCGGCATGCCCTGCTGTTCACCAGCGAAGGCCGCCTGAACATTCGTGGCAAGAAATTCAGTGAAGATCACGGTCAGGCCGATCCAGAGTGTCACTGCCCCGTTTGCCGACGTTATTCGCGAGCCTATCTCCGTCACCTGTTCCACACCGGCGAGCCGCTGGCCGCAACGCTGGCTTCAGTACATAACCTGTCGTTTTATTTAGACACAATGAGAAAACTTCGCGGAGAACGGATTGCCGGGTAAATTGCGCCGCCAGTTCTTCGTCACAGAGAATTGCAAAGAGGACACATTCCTGAGGTATGCTTTTTCGGAAACCTTTCCGAAAAATGCTTTCTTCGGGTATTGTTTGTCCGTGGCGCCTCCGGGAAGTTTGCGCCGACTCAAAAACTAAAGACAGGAACTCGCCGGTTTACGAAGCCCAATCTTCCTCCGGCACACGTGATTGATGGTGAAGAACGGAAACCCGGGAACAGGCGGTGTGACACTGCAGGCGGTGGCAGAAGCCGCAGGTGTCACCATTGCAACCGCATCGCGATCCCTGAACGATGCCTACGGCGTGCATCCAGAAACCAAGGCGCGCGTGCAGCGTATTGCGGAAGAACTGCACTACAAGCCCAACCGTTTTGCGCGCGGACTGGTAACGGGCCGATCGGACATGGTGGGCCTCATCGTCAGCGATATCCGTAACTCATACTTCGCTGAAGTGGCGCGTGGCGTGGAAGATGCCGCACTGGAATCCGGCCGCGACGTAATGCTGTGCAACAGTGATCTGAACGCTGAACGCCAGATGAAATCCGTGAACTCGCTGCTGGACAAGCGTGCGGAAGCCATCATCATGAACTCGGTCGCGTCGCTTTCGCGTGAGGATCAGCAGAAGATTGCCGCAGCGGGCGTGCCCATTGTGCTGCTGAATCGCCCCGGACGCGACACCACCTTCTCCACGGTGAATGCTGATAACGACAAGGGCGGACGGCTGGCCGCAGAATGTCTTTTGCGTAATGGGCATCGCAAGGTCATCAACCTCACAGGCCCGAAGAAACACGCCAACCTTTCCCGCCGCTCCACCGCATTCATTAAGACCATGGAAGCGCAGCGTGGCGCGCGCGTGAACACCATCCACACCATCAACACCATGCAGGGTGGCTACGAAGCGGCGATTGAAATCTTCCGCAATCTCAACGGCGAAACCGCGATTGCGACCGGCAACGACGCGATGGCATTTGGCGTGATGCGTGCTGCCATTGAAGCAGGCGTGCGGATCCCGCGCGATATCTCACTCATCGGTTTTGACGACGTTGAGTTGTCCGCCATGACCTTCCCACCGCTCACCACGGTTCGCCAACCGAAATATGAAGTCGGTCGTGCGGCGGTTGAGATTGTGCAACAGCTACTTAGCAGTGGCTCGAAGACGCCCATCCATCGAGTGGTGGATGTGGAACTGGTGGAACGCTCATCGGTGGCAAAACTCACCAAGTAAAAGCCAAAAGCCCCGGAGAATCCGGGGCTTCTGCTTGGATGAAATCCGATTATGCCTGAGAAGGAACCATTAGTAGCTCCGTAATGGTGACATGCGCGGGCGTCTTCATCACGTGGACAATCGTCTCCGCAACATCCTTAGGTTGCAGTGCTTTCTCTAGCGTGTCGGCAGAGAGTTTCTCTGGCCGCTTCTCCACCAGTTCCGTATTCGTCAGGCCGGGCATGAGGCAACAAGTGCGAATGCCGTTCATGCGCTCCTCGAGGCGGATGGCATGCGCCAGCCCCAACACGCCGCGCTTGGAAGCCTGGTACGCGGCGCCGGAGAGATCGGCAATCGCACCCGCCGTCGACGAAACAAACACTATGTGCCCTGCTCCTGCTGAACGCATACCCGGCAGCACGGCATGCGCCAAGTGAAACGCGCCAGTCAGGTTCACCTCCAGCACCTCATTCCACACCGCAGGCGGCATCACCTTCATCGCGCGTTGCGGCGTATTGGTACCGCTGGCGTAAACCGCAATCGCGATGTTTCCAATGTTCTTCTCTACATCCGCGACCATCGCCTGCATCTCTTCCAACGAAGTGACATCGGCTTTGCGCACGTGCAGCGTAATTCCCTCGGAAGCAAGCTGCTGCTTCATGGCGATCAGCCTGTCTTCACGACGCGCAACCGCCACCACCACTGCGCCTTCGCGCGCTGCGAGCTCCGCCGTGGCCTGCCCAATGCCGCTGGAAGCACCCACCACCAGCACCACTTTCCCCTGAAGCGATTCCGACATCCCAACTCCTCTTTGCACGTCTGCAATCTCAATTTTCGGAAGCGCTTACAAAGCTACCACTCCCGCCCCGCGAAAGGCGAGGGTATCCGATGTCGCAATACGGAGGTTGACAGCCGCGCGATGCTTGCCTGAAGATTCCTCGGAAGCGTTTCCGACACACAGGACCGGCACGAAATCCACACAGGAGAACACGGACGCGGACCGGGCCTTTGGAGGGCCAGTTCCGGGCTGGATCACCGCAGAACATGAATCGAAAACAAACCAGCTTCGGCCACTCCGCCACCCGCACCTTGGCTGCAGTGTTCTTTTGCGCCGCGACTGTTCTAACACTGCCCGCTCAAACGCCATCAGCCGCATCCGGCAAAGCCAAGTACAACAACTTCTGTGTTGGCTGCCATGGGACGGACGGCAGCGGAACGGAACACGCGCCAAAGCTGGCCGATAACCCCGACCTCCGCGGCAAAGACATTGCACGCATCCACAGCATCATCGCCGCCGGATTTCCCGCACAGGGCATGCCTCCGTTTGGCAGCATGCCATCCGCAGACATTGATGACCTGGCTGCTTACGTCCGCTCGTTGAACGTCACAGCGTCGGAAGGCACCGCCATCGGCAACGCCGAAGCAGGCAAACAGTTTTTCTGGAACGACGGCAAGTGCAGCACCTGCCACATGGTGCGCGGTGTGGGTTCCGCAACAGGCCCAGACTTGTCTGATGTTGGATCGCGCATGAGCGCACCGGCCATCCGCGCAGCACTGACCGCGCCGGACCTGCACATCACACCCGGTTACGAACTGGCCACCGCGATCACGAATGGCAAAACACTCCGCGGCTATCTGCGCAATCGCACCAACTACGACATTCACCTGCAAGACAAAGACGGCGGCACCATCCATCTGCTGCCGCTCTCGCAAGTAACCAAGCTAACCGTCGACGATCGCGCCGCAATGAAGCCGCTCACGCTGCCTGAAAAGCAGATGGACGATCTCACCGCGTACCTCGGCAGCCTGACCGGCGTGGATGGCCCCATGCCGGAGAAGAACACCGTCGTCACGCCCGGCGCCAGCATCATTGAGTTCAATGAAATCCTGCATCCGCGCAAGGGCGAATGGCCTTCGTACAACGGCAAGCTCAACGCAAATCGTTACAGCGACCTGACAAGCATCAACCGCACCAACGTCAGCCAGCTTCTCCTGAAATGGATTGCACCGATGCCTCAGCTTGGCCTGGAGGCCACGCCCATCGTCGTCGGCGACATCATGTACTTCTCTGGCCAGAATCGCGTGAGCGCGCTGGATGCAAAGACGGGCCGCACCATCTGGACATGGTTCCGCCCGCCCACATCAGGCCTTGTTGGCGATGCGTCGGTCGGCACGAATCGCGGCGCTGCGGTCTTCCGCGACAAGGTGTACATCACCACCGACAACGCGCATCT
Source organism: Terriglobus roseus (assembly GCF_900102185.1). NCBI lineage: Bacteria > Pseudomonadati > Acidobacteriota > Terriglobia > Terriglobales > Acidobacteriaceae > Terriglobus > Terriglobus roseus. The sequence goes on from NZ_LT629690.1 coordinate 4,109,316, forward strand.
CATCGCCCTGAACCGTGTCACCGGCAAGCCTGTGTGGGAACAGACCATGCCGGAAGAGAAGATGAAGTACGGTTCCACCGTCGCGCCCATGATCCTGAACGACACCGTCATCGGTGGTGTCTCTGGCGGCGATTGGGGCGTACGAGGCTTCCTCGTCTGCTACGACGCTGAGACCGGCAAGATGCTGTGGCGCCACTGGACACTGCCCGGCCCCGGCGAACCCGGCATTGAAACATGGGGACCGGAATGGCCCAAGCTCGGCGGTGGATCAACCTGGCTGCACGGTTCGTACGATCCCGAAACCGACACGCTGTTCTGGCCAACTGGCAATCCGTGGCCTGACTCCGACGACCGCACGCGTCCCGGCGACAACCTGTACACCAACAGCATCCTTGCGATGAATCCGCACGATGGCAAAGTGAAGTGGTACTTCCAATTCACACCGCATGACCTTGCCGACCGCGACGCCGTAGAACCACCCGTCCTCGTCAACACAACATTCCAGGGCCAGCCACGCAAACTGTTGCTGCACGCCGATCGCAACGGTTTCTTCTACGTCTTTGATCGCACCAACGGCAAACTGCTGCTGTCGAAGCCTTTCCTGAAGCGCATCAACTGGGCAACCGGCATCGACGCGAATGGCCGCCCCATCCTGAACAAGTCGCTGCCCTCCACCATGCCCACCAAGCAGCGCAACTGCCCGGATAACGGCGCCAACTGGACCTCCACCGCATTCAGCCCAACAACGCATTGGTATTACATGATGACGATTGAGGCATGCGGCGATCCGAAAGCTGCCCCCGGAACGCCCGCAGCACAAGGCCTGCAACAGCGCTTCGTTCGCGCCATCGACATCGAAACTGCCGAAACGAAATGGGAGATTGCACAACCCGGGGCGCTTGTTCTGAAGACATGGTCCGGCGTGATCGCCACGGCAGGAGGACTTGTCTTCTATGCCGATCCCAACGGCGCATTCTGTGCCGCCGATGAGAAGACCGGCAAAATTCTTTGGCATTACGACACCAACGTGGGCATGAAAGGTCCGCCGATGACCTACGCCGTAGACGGCAAGCAGTATGTCTCCGTCACGGCAGGGTCAACGCTGCTGACCTTTGCACTGCCCGCAACCACCACATCGACCGCAAAGAGGTAACGCACATGCAGAACGAAACAGAATGGGGAATGTCACGCCGATCGCTTCTGCTGGGCGCAGCCATGGCAGGCGCAGCACAGGCTTTTGGAACAACGATGCGTGCTGAATCCACACGCAACATCACACCTACACCACCCGCCGGCCCGTTGAAGGTTTCCATCTTCTCCAAGCATCTGCAGTTCATGCCCATTGGAGAAGCTGCGATTGCCGCAAAGGACATGGGTTTTGACGCAATCGATATGACCGTGCGCGCAGAAGGCCACGTGCTACCGGAGAACGTCACCACCGATCTGCCGAAGGCCGTTGCTGCTGTGCGCAAAGCCGGACTGGAAGTCTCCATGGTCAGCACGGAGATCACGCCCGCCACCATGCCCATGGCGAAGAAGATTCTGGAAGCAGCCGCCGGCGAAGGCATCCATCACTATCGCTGGGGCGGCCTTAAGTACGAAACGAACAAGCCCATCGTGGCGCAATTGGATGCGATGCGTCCCGGCGTACGCGCACTCGCAGACCTCAGCCAAAAAACCGGCGTTGCCGCTATGTATCACACACACTCCGGCCCGGAAGCCATTGGCGCAACCATCTGGGATCTGTGGGAGATGTTCCGCGGAATCGACCCCAAATGGTTTGGCTTCAACTACGACATAGGCCATGCCACGGTGGAAGGCGGTTACGGCGGATGGATTTGCACCAGCAAACTATCTGCAGACTGGATGCGTGGTATCGCGCTGAAAGACTTCCTGTGGGCGCGCAATGAAAAGGGTTCAACGCATGCAGATCCCTATGACAAGAGCCTCGGCGCCGCTGGCGCATTTGTGCCGCACTGGTGCCCCATCAACGAGGGCATGGTGCACTTCGATCAGTTCCTCGGCATCGTAAAGGCGCAGAACTTCAACGGCCCGCTGCAACTGCACTTTGAATATCCGCTCGGCGGCGCAGAGAACGGCAAGACCACACTCACGCTGCCGCGCGAACAGGTGCTGGCCACTATGAAGAAGGATCTGCAAGCCGTGCGGGCGCACCTCGCAAAGCAGGGACTCGCATGAGCACATCAGCAATCACCAATCCATCCGCAGAAACAACTGCGACATTCACGTTGAGCCGTATGCGATGGGCCATGCTTGCCATGGCCTTTTTCGCTACGGTGATCAATTACCTGGATCGACAGACGCTCTCCGTTATGGCGCCTGTGCTGTTGGATCAGTTCCACATCTCCGCAGGCACGTACAGCCAAATCATCTTCGCTTTCATGCTGGCGTACACCATCATGAACGGCATCTCCGGGCCGTTGCTGGATCGTCTCGGCAGCCGCAAAGGATATTCGCTAACCATTGCATTCTGGTCTGCCGCAGAGATTCTCACCAGCCTTACCACTGGTGCATTCTCGCTCGGCATCTATCGCTTCCTGCTGGGTATGGGCGAGGCGGGCAACTATCCCGCAGGCGTAAAAGTCATCGGCGAATGGTTCCCCGCACGTGAACGTTCGCTTGCTTCGGGCATCTTCAACAGCGGTGCGGCCATCGGAGCCATGCTCGCACCACCACTGCTCGCGTGGTGTGCCATTAGCTTCGGATGGAAGGCATCGTTCGCCATCGTTGGCGTACTCGGATTCATCTGGATCGCGGTGTGGCTGCTCATCTATCGCACGCCACCCGTCAATCCTGCAGAGCCAACACTTCCCGCGCCATCCGTCCTCTCGCTCATTCAGGATCGCTTCGTGTGGCAGTTCACACTGAGCAAGGTATTCGCGGATCCCGTCTGGTACTTCTACACCTTCTGGTTCCCGCAATACCTGAAGATCGGTCACGGCTACACACTGGCGCAGATTGGAAAGATTGGTTGGATTCCCTTCGCCACCGCAGGCCTTGGCAACCTCGCTGGAGGCTTTCTAACCGCACTCATCATGAAGCGCGGTATTAACGATCAGACGGCACGACGCATCAGCGTTCTGTTCTTCTCCGCATGCATGGTCTGCGCATTTCCGGCGGCCATGGTCAGTAGTGCGGCACTCAGCATCGCACTGATCTCCACGGCTACCTTCGGCTACAGCGGCGCGCTGGCAAACGTACTCGCCATTCCGCGTGACCTGTATCCCAAGAACGCTGTCGCCTCGATCTGGGGTCTGGCCAGCATGGGTTCCGGCTTCGGCGGCATGGTCTTCAGCCTGTGCACCGGATGGCTCGTCGATCACTACTCATTCCGGCCAGTGTTCATGCTGTTTGGAACGCTGCCCATCATCGCAGCAACGCTCGTCTGGACACTGCCGCGCATTGCGCGCCAGCGTGAAAGTGCTCCGGCCCTCTGACCTCCGAACGGATGGCCACATTACAAAGGGCGCCCCACAGGGCGCCCTTCTTCTTTGTCTTCGTTCGGCAACTTACGCCATGAAGAATCCGCCATTGATCTCAATCACCTGGCCATGGATGAACGTGGCCTGATCGCTGGACAGAAACACCACCAGATCCGCAATCTCTTCCGCCGTTCCCAGCCTGCCGATCGGCGTTGCAGCACGCACACCATCCAGGCCTTCCTGCGTAGAGAACGAGCGGTGATAACCCGTATCTACCGTGCCAGGCGAGATGCAGTTCACACGCACACCCTGCGGCGCAAACTCCTTCGTCAGCCCCTTCGTCATCGTCGAAACCGCAGCCTTCGCCGACGAATAAGCCAGCGCACCCAAGCCGCCGCCGAAGCGTGCAGCCACTGACGACATGTTGATGATCACGCCGCTCTTGCGTTCGCTCATGCCACGCAGCACCGCCTGCGACAGGAAGAAGGCGCTGGTGAGATTCAGCATCATCACCTTCTCCCAAAGCTCATGCGTGAATTCCAACACGCGCGTGCGCTGCACAAGCGATCCAGCGTTGTTCACCAGGATGTCGATCTTCCGCCCCTCGGCATAACGGCAGAGAACCTGCGTTCCCTCCCATGAGACCAGGTCGGCCTGCACGATCTCGCCATCGGAACCGGCAGCACGGACCTGCTCCAGAACCTTCTGCGCCTCGTCGGCCTGCGTGTTGTAGTGGATCAGGACGTGGGCTCCCGCGGCTGCCAACGCCACTGCCGAGGCGGCGCCAATGCCGCTGCTGGCGCCGGTCACCAGCGCAATCTTTCCATTCAGTTGTTGTGTCTGCAAGCTGCTCATAGTTTCAGAAACCAGTCTTTCGTAGACGCCAGAGTTGGAAGCGTTTCCGACGATCATCCCTGCTGCATGATTCCTTTGTCAATCCACAGCGGAAGCGTTTCCGACAAAATTGTGCCACAGGTGCCTTTCGGGTGACGATTTTATTGACAACACATGTCGACAATGCGTATTTTCGGAAACGCTTCCGATTCTGCCAGATCCGCGCAGCCTTCTGATCGTCGAAAACGCTTCCGGAATCCCGGCAAAATCAAAACATTCAGACGGAGCAGACTCCTATGACACCGCTGCGCTTTTCCCGGAAGGCCATCCTCTCTGTATCGCTTGCACTTGCCTGCGTCACCGCGACCCACGCACAGTCCAACACCGGCACCATCCTCGGCACCGTGCAGGACGACACCGGTGCCGCCATTCCCGGCGCAACCGTAACCATTCGCAACCTGGGCACGGGTGAAACACGCACCGCCACCTCTGACAGCAGCGGCGTTTACAACGTTCCCAACCTGCAAATCGGCCATTACTCCATCACCATTGCGCATGACGGTTTCACCTCAGCGCAGATTGCCGATACCGAGCTGCAAGTGGCGCAACGCGCCACCATCAACCCTGTACTTCACGTCGGCGCAATCTCTGACAAGGTCGACGTCATCGCGTCGCAAACACCGTTGCTGAATGAAGCGTCTTCCGCTGTGGGCCAGGTCATTGATACGCAGACGGTGCAGAACGTGCCGTTGAACGGCCGCAATTTCTGGCAACTCACGCAGCTTACGCCGGGCGTCAGCTTCATTCAGGGTGGACAGAACATTGCCTCAGGCGGAACATCCATCCGCGCCAGCGCAGTCAACGTCAACGTGAACGGCCTGTCGCCGTCGTGGACCGGCTGGTATCTCGACGGCTCGAACATCACCGAATCGCAGCTTGGCGGCACGCTCATCTCGCCCAACGTCGACGCATTGCAGGAATTCAAGGTGGAATCCAGCAACATGCCCGCCGACTACGGTCACAGCCCTACCATCGTGAACGCCACGCTGAAGAGCGGCACCAACGCTTACCACGGCACGGCATACGAGTTCCTGCGCAACAACGCCTTCGACGCGAAGAACTACTTCTACGTTCCGCCCGCAGGTTCCACACGCCGCAACCAGCCGCTGCATCGCAACCAGTTCGGCTTCGCTGTCGGCGGCCCCATCGTGAAGGATCACACCTTCTTCTTCCTCGACTTGCAATCCACGCTGTACACGCTGGGTCAGAATTTTGACAACATCGTGCCCAGCGCTGCGATGCGAGGCGGAAACTATCAGGGCACGGGCATCACTCTGAAAGACCCGCTCACGGGACTGGCGTTTGCGAATAACACCATCCCATCCAACCGCATTGTCCCGCAGGCTCAGTTCTTCCTGAAGTATCTGCCGGCTGCGAACCAGGTTCGCGGCACCGTCTCTCACGCGGTACTGACAAACCGCCTGAAGCAGCAACTGGATCAGGGCGATATCCGCATTGACCAGACCTTGTTCTCAAAAGATCGCCTCATGGGTCGCTACTCCATCACCGACAACCATGAGACAGACCCGAACGCCTTCCCTGCTCTCGGCGGCTTCCCGCTACGCAGCCGAGGCCAGAATGTGGTGCTTCGAGAGACGCATATCTTCTCGCCGAAGTGGCTGACGGAAGCGCAGTTCTCGTACTACCGCAGTGTCTTCTTCTTCACCAGCTCACTGCAGGGTCAGAACATCAATCAGCAGGCTGGCATCAAGGGACTGGAAGGCCTCTCGCCCGATCAGTACCAGGGCATGCCGCAACTCAGCATCTCCAACTACGCCAGCTTCACCGGCCAAAGCGGCAACTACCCCAAACAAAACAAGATTCGTTCGTGGCAGTACGTTATCCGCTCCACATACACCAGCGGCAAACATGAAATTCGCTTCGGCTACGAAAACTTCCACGACACCAACACCTATCTCTTCGGTTCAAACTCAGTCGGCACGTTTACCTTCAGCAACTCCTACTCAGGCGACAACTTCGCGGACTTCCTGCTCGGCTATCCCGCATCCGCCCTGCGCAGCTACTTCCGCCAGCCCTGGGGCAACTACGTCAACTTCCAGACCATGTACGTGCAGGACGACTACAAGGCCACATCCAAACTCACGATCAACGCTGGCCTGCGCTACGAAATCAATCCCTTCTACAACGGCATCAAGGGCCAAACCTCTGGCTGGAACCCTGCCAATGGCAAGCTAGTCATCCCGTCCGATTTCTCCATGAACGCGCAGCCCGGCACCCCCTATCTGTACTCGCTGTTCTCAGACCGCATTCAAGGCAGCAACGACCTTGGTCTGCCAACATCCATTCGTCCCGCAGCCCGCGTCAATATGGGTCCACGCATTGGTCTTGCTTACAAGGCAGAAGAGAACACTGTTCTACGCGCAGGCTACGGCATCTTCTATCTCTTCCCGGATAACAACGCCATCAACAACACGCAAAACGTCGTTCCGTTCATCGCATCGCAAACTCTGAACAACAACAACACGCCAAACTCAGCGAATGTACGCGTTCCCAACCTCACCTTCGGCGACTTCTACTCCGGTCAGCCCATCGTCGCCGCCAACACCAGCAACTCAGTCTGCTCATTTGGATATGTAGCGCTCTCCTGCTCGCAACCCAGCCTCACCACCATGGATCTCCGCGTGAAGAATACGTACGCGCAGGAATACAACCTGGCCGTGCAGCATCAGTTTGGCCGCAAAATCTCACTGGACGTGGCGTACGTTGGCAATCGCACACAGCACATCGTGCAGCCCTTCCAGATCAACGATCCGTTCCCCGGCGCGGGCACCATCCAAACGCGTCGTCCCTTCCCGCAGTGGGGCACCATCGGCCTCTCAAAGTACGCTGGCAACGCCAACTACAACTCACTGCAAACCAAGTTTGAAGCGCGCGCCTTCAACGGAGCCACATTCCTCGCCTCGTACACCTACGGAGCCTGCCTGACCGACGGCACCTTCAATGGCCAGACACGCGAGCAAAGCAGCAACATCCGTTATTACGGCCCCTGCAATTACGACATCAAACACAACTTCGTCACCAGCGGCCTGTATGAACTGCCCTTCGGCAAAGGCAAGGCGTTTGCCTCGGGCGCAAGCGGTGTGGTGCAGGGTCTCATTGGCAACTGGAGCCTCTCCGGCGTAGGCACCATGCAATCCGGCCTGCCCTTCACGCTGACCATCAGCACCGACCAGGCAAACACCGGCCTCGGTGGCCAGCGCCCCAACCTCACCGGTCGCCCGCAGATGGTTCGCAAACCTACCTGCTGGTACTACGACTCGCGCAACGCCTCCTGCCCGGCAGGTGGCACGGATATGTTCACTGTCCCCGCGCAATACACCTACGGCAACGGCGGTTCCAACACCATGCGCAACGACGGCTTGGTGCAGTTTGACGTCTCCGTTCTGAAGAAGGTCCCTTTCGGCGACACCCGCTCGCTGGAGTTCCGCGGATCGTTCTTCAACGTCTTCAACCACACCACCTTCGCCACGCCCGTGACGAATATCGACTCGTCCTCGGCAGGCCAGATTACGTCAACGCTCAATGCCGCCCGTTCCATCGAACTGGCAGCAAAAATCTACTTCTAAAACGCAATGAGAAGGCCGCGGCGGAGAATTATTCCGTCGCGGCCTTTTTTGTTTGGAAATGCGGTAATAACATGGGACTTTCGGGGTGCAATACGCCCCATTCATGGCTTCAGCCAAGTAAAGTTACCTTATGGCGTATTTTCTGGCGATTGATGCGGGCGGCACAAAAACGGACTTTGTACTGGCCGATGAAACACGCACGCTGGCGCGGCAGCGCACCGGCACCATCAAGCGTCTTCGCACCGATGCAGATACAGCCCTAAAGAACCTGGAAGAAGGCCTTCGTGGCCTCACCGCGCAGAGTGGCATTGCCATGTCATCCGTGCTGCGCACCTGCGTAGGCACAGCAGGCGAGACCGTTCCCATGGTCGCCGATTGGCTGCGCGAAACCATCGCAGAACGCGTCAGTGGACAACTATTGCTTCTGGGCGATGTTGAGATCGCGCTCGACGCCGCCTTCCGTGGCGGCCCTGGCATTCTCGTACTGGCAGGAACTGGCTCCAACGTTGCGGGCCGCACACCTTCAGGCAAGATGGCCAACACCGGTGGATGGGGTCCTGTGCTCTCCGATCAGGGTTCCGGCCATGCCATTGGCCTGCGCGCCATCCGATCCGTATTCATGGCCATTGACGAAGGCCGCACCACGGCTTTGCAACAGGCCGTGATGGATTTCTGGAATCTTCCCTCGCTCGATCTGTTAATTGAATACGCGAACCGCACACCCGCACCGGATGTCTCGCGACTCGCGCAGCTTGTGTACAGCGTGGCGCAGCACGGCGATCCCGTTGCACAGGAAGTATTGAAAGCTGAAGGCGAAGCGCTTGCTCATCTTGTGCGTCTGTTGATTCGCAAGCTGCAAACATTGCAGGGCGATCCGGCTTTCGTTCCGCAGCTTGCATTTGCAGGCAGCATCATGGAACGCGTGGTGCCCGTGCGCGAAGCATTGATTGCATCGTTGCGCAAAGATTTTCCGTCGCTGCAAACGCGCGATGGCGTGGTTGATCCGATTGAGGGAGCGTTGTGGCGCGCACGCGACCAGCAGGCATTTGAAGCACGCGCACATGCAATCGAACAACGGACCACGGAGTCAGTCGATGCCACCACGGCACAACCTGCTTAGCTCTCTTGCCTTCACCAGTGTTCTCATCGCAACATCAGCCTTCGCACAAACAGCCGCAGACCCGCATGCAACATGGCGTGCCTACGGCGGCTCAGAAGACGGCACGCAATACTCATCGCTGAAGCAGATCGACCGAACCAACGTCAGCCATCTGCAGGAAGCATGGCGCGTCTCCACTGGCGATGGACGTGGTTACGTCTTCAATCCGCTCATCATCGGCACAACGATGTATGTGCTGGCACAGGACAACAGCATTGTTGCGCTGGACGCAGGCACCGGCAAGCAACTGTGGTCGCACCCGTTGCAGGCGAAGACACCACTGGTTCCCACGCGCGGCCTTGCGTATTGGCAGAGCACAGATGGCAAGGATCAGCGACTCATCTTCGCAGTCGACAATCAGCTCCGCGAAATTAACGCGGCCACCGGCAAATCCATCACCAGCTTCGGCAAAGAAGGCAACGTCGATCTACGTGAAGGCCTGGGCCGCGACATCAACAAGCTGACGCTGGTGCAGTCTTACAATCCTGGCCGCGTCTTCGGCGACCTGATCATCCTTGGCTCGGCCACCAACGAAGAATACGATTCCGCACCCGGCGACATCCGTGCCTACAACGTGCTCACCGGCAAGATGACGTGGATTTTCCACACCATTCCGCATCCCGGCGAATATGGTTACGACACATGGCCGAAGGACGCATGGAAGACCGTGGGCGGAGCGAATGCATGGGGCGGCATGGCGCTCGATGTAAAGCGCGGAATCCTGTACGTTCCCACCGCCAGCCCCAAGTACAACTTCTACGGTGCCAATCGCACCGGCTCAAACCTCTATGGCGACTCGCTGATTGCCATCAACGCAAACACCGGCAAGCGCATATGGCACTTCCAGATGGTGCACCACGACATCTGGGATTACGACAACCCAAACACACCCATGCTGCTCACCGTGAAACACAACGGCAAGGATGTGGACGTTGTCGCACAGACCAGCAAGACAGGCTACCTGTGGGTCTTTGATCGTGTAACCGGCAAGTCGTTGTGGCCCATTGAAGAGAAACCCGTACCGCAGGATGCAATGCCCGGCGAACACGTTTCGCCCACGCAGCCTGTACCTACAAAGTTAGAACCGTTCAGCCGTCAGACGTTCACCTCGAAAGACCTGAGCCCGTACCTCTCACCCGAAGAACACGCTCTACTCAAGAAGCAGATTGACGCAGCGCGCAACGAAGGCATCTTCACACCGCCCACAACCAAGGACACGGTAGAGATGCCCGGCAACAACGGCGGTGTGAATTACGGTGGCGCAGCCGTCGATCCAACGCACGGCTATCTTTACGTCGTATCCAAAGACCTTCCTGCAATGCTGAAACTGCAACTGCCTCCCGCAGTGCCAGTCGGCAATACTCCGGAAGCACGCGGCGCAGGCGTTTATGCCAACACATGCAGCCTGTGCCACGGCACCAATCGCGAAGGCAAAGCACCCGTCATCCCCACGCTGGTCGACATCAACAAACGACTCACCGAAGAGCAGATTCGTCAGACTGTTCGCTACGGCAAGAATCAAATGCCATCCTTCGGCAGCCTGCCCACTGCGCAAGTCGACGACCTGATGAAGTTTCTGAAGAATCCGGGTCTGCCCATCATTGAGAGCACAAACGCTGTACCCTCGGGCGATCCCGCAACACTGCGTTATCGCAGCGGCTTCGGCTTCATGTTTGCGGAAAGCGGATTGCCAGTCATCGCTCCGCCGTGGGCCACACTCACTGCATACGATCTGAACACCGGCAATGTCCGTTGGAAGATTCCACTGGGTGAAGTGCCGGAGCTGGCAGCCAAAGGCATCACCAACACCGGCGCGCATTTTCCAAAGGTGAACCCTGTCGTCACAGCAGGCGGACTCATCTTCACTGGCACACGCGATCGAAAGATTCGCGCACTCGATGCGGCCACCGGCAAAGTCCTGTGGGAGCACGAAGTGGACGCCGCACTGGAAGGCATGCCTGCCATCTACGAGATCAACGGCAAGGAATACGTTGTCTTCTGCGCCGCCGCTCGCGCCACCACATACACACACGCCGTCCCCGGACATCCCGCAGCGCAGGGTCCAATCCCCGGCGCATACATCGCATTTACCCTGCCCAACTAAGCAGCGGAATCTCTTTGGAATAACCCGGGAAGTTCGGCGAGTAAAGATCGTTACCTTTACGAATCGCCGGCTTCCCGTCCTGCACCCAATGCGGCCCGCGCACCTCAAGATGCTTCACCATGCGCGCACGCCACATCGCCAATGTCTCCGCATGCGCAGCCTCCGCAGACAGATCATGTAACTCAGCACGATCCTCCGCCAGATGAAACAACTGCTCCGTGCCGTCATAGCAATGGAAGATGTACTTCCATCTGCCATCGGTCAATGCCGTCCAATGATTGCTGGGGTCATATGTGATGGCATGTTCCAAATCAAGATACTCACGCCACTCCGTCTTACCGCGTAGCAATCCAAGCAGACTCTTTCCTTCCACATCTTCAGGAATCGCCACACCAGCCGCATCCAGAAATGTTGGCAACAGATCACGAATCTCCACCACCTGTGACATGCGCTTCCCTGCAATCTGCAACTGCTGAGACTTTGCAGGCCGCACCAACATAGGAATGTGCGCGGATGATTCATACGCATACGACTTGCGCCACATATTGTGATCACCCAACATGTCGCCATGATCGCTGAAGTACACAATCATGGTGTTGTCCAACATGCCGCGCTGTTCCAGCACGCGGAGGATGCGACCAATCTGCTCATCCACAAAACTCACACCGGCGTAGTATCCCTGCCGTGAGTTATGAATCTCCGCATCGCTGAACTTGCCATGCCACAGATCATCACGCTCGCTCGCGTGTGGCTCATACTTCTTCGCCCAATCACCCACAGCAGCTTTCGGCAGATCACGCTCATACATGCGAAAGAACCGTTCCGGCGGGTCATACGGGCTATGCGGTCGAATGAACGACACCTTCAGAAAGAACGGCTCGTCGCGCTCATACTGCTGTACAAAACGCACCGCCGTCTCACCTGTCCAGTGCGTGGCGTGCATCTCTTCGGGATAAGCAAACGGCTTGCTGCTGCGATCATTCCATCCCAGTCCCGTTGCATGCGGGTCTTTGTCCGGCATCTGCGACCAGAACCACGACTCATAATCGCAACGCGGCTCCGCGGACTGCGCATGTTTTCCTTCGCCCTTGTGGAACCAGTAGCTGCAATGTTCATCACTCACAAGGTGGTGATAGCCATGCGGATTCGTAATGGGATAGTAGTGATTCTTGCCGACGGACGTGGTGTAATACCCCGCCTTCGCCATGGCGGCGGCCTTCTCCGTCGTGTAAGGATTCGTGGCGATCGTGCCGTAGCCAAGCATTCCATGTCCCCACGGACTGCGCCCTGTCATCAACGCGCTGCGTGCGGGCGTGCAGCTCGGCGTGGACGAATACGCGTTTTCGAACACCACGCCTTCAAGCGCAATGCGATCCATGTTGGGCGTACGAATAGCCTTGTTGCCATACGCACCCATGCAATCCCATCGATGCTGATCCGCCATCAGCATGACGATGTTCACCTTACTCGAAGGTCGATACGGCTTGACCGGCAATGTCGTCGCGCTCTGCTGCGCTTCACCTTCCGCAAGCGGTCCATGTAGCAGCGTCGCACCACTCAACGACAAAAACGTTCGGCGATCCATGTCAGTCTCCCGCAACAGAATTCAACACATCCGCGTAGAAGTCACGCGTGATGCATCAACTCCGCCACCAGGCGAATATCCTCAGCCTCAACGCGAGCCTCGCCCTGCTGCCACAACACATCACGAACCTCTTCCGTCTTAGGCTTACGGCGAAACGATCCATGCAGATCAAGTCCCGGGACCTGCGCCAGCAGCGCAGCATTCTGCAGAGACACACCACCACCCGCAGCAATGCGAATCCGGTCCTCCGCAATCTCCGTTAACTCAATCAACATCTCAAGGCCTTCCGTCACAGTAGGTTCTCCACCGGATGTAAGCACACGACTACAACCAAGATCGATGACCACACGCAACGACTCATGCAGGTCACGCGCAAGATCAAACGCACGATGAAACGTGACAGCGCGCCCATTCGCAATTCGAATCAACTCCGCTGTCTGCGCCACATCGACAGCGCTATCCGCAGTCAATGAGCCAACAACAATCCCTGCAGCGCCAAGCGATAACGCCATCTCTGCATCCGCACAGGCCATGCGAAACTCCGCGGCGGAATACACAAAATTGCCACTGCGCGGACGCACCAGTGCATGCACTGGAATGCGTGAGGCTGCAATGGCCTCACGCAAAAATCCAACACCAGCAGTAACGCCGCCCTCACTGAGGGCGGCGCACAATTCAATGCGATCGGCGCCACCCGCATTTGCTGCTTCACATGCCTGCAGTGTCTCCGCACATATTTCCAGTTCTCGTTGCAATACTGCCTCCGCGAAACCAGCGCCTGTTACAGCGCTGCCTTCACTTGCTCAAACAGATACTTGGCGCCCTCCACACCATCCCAGGGTCCGTCCTCGTACTCCAGCGCAAACACGCCGGTGTAGCCATTGTTCATCATGATGCGCACATTGCGCTGCACATCAATATGCGTGCCCTGACCAAACGCATTGTCCCAACGATCCCAATGCTTCGCATGACACGTGGTGTGTGCATACGGAGCCAGATCATTCAGTGCGTGATAGACAAGGTACTTATGTTCCCAGTTGCCAAAGTCCGGCGACGCTTCGCACCAACGGCTGTTCACTTCTTCAATGATGGTGCGGATGTTGATGGGATTCGCCGTCAGACCCCAGTGATTTTCCAGCGTCACCTTCACGCCAACCTTCGAACCGTGTTCCGCCATTTCCTTGAACGACTGGATGCACTGATCCATGTACTTCTCCAGCTCCGGGTTCTTCGGATAGCTGGTTTCATTCGGCTGTGGTGACGGCGCAATACGCGGGCCGCCGCTGTTCACACGCATGCTCTTCGCGCCGATGATCGCTGCACCGTCCAGCCACTTCTTTGCAACAGCAACGCCAGCCTTGCGCTTCGCTTCATCCAGTTCGCAGATATCGCGCGGCGCATTGTTTGAAATATGGTGGCAGAAGACGCCTTCTTCCTTCTGCTTTGCTGCCAGCTTCTCCAACCACTTCACGCCGTTGGGGCTGCCCGGATTGAACTCCGTAATCTGACGTTCTTTGCCGTTGTATCCCATGACCATCATGGGCTCGTACTGGCTCTCATCGGTAATGTCGCCGAACAAGCTGGACCAGATATCGAACTTCGTCACACCCGGAAAGAGTTTCTTCGCGTACGCAGGATACTCAAGCGCCGTGATGCTGCCATACTTCGCCTGCATCTTTTGAACGGTCGCCTTATCACCCACATTGTTGCGGTTCTTGAAGATCCAACGCAGCGGATAGCTATTCGCTGCAATGCGGTCCAGCTTCTCGCTCTCAGTCAAAGGACGGAAGGCACTACCCTTCTCAATGGTTTCGGGTGTTGCGCTCTTCTGTTGCGCAAATGCCTCGCCTGCCAATATGCTGGCGGCCGCTGCGCCACCCGCGCCCCTCAGAAAATTCCGGCGATCCAGTTGCATCTTGCTTGACTCCATTGCCTTCTCTCCTCCTGCTGCATGCTGCGTTTCGACGAGTGTTTACGCCTGTTTGGGGCTGCGCGCCGAAATATACACCTTCGGCGTGTACGTGAGGTCATCCACAAACGGGTAGGTTGGCGGACGATTCTGATTCTTCGGCAAATGCACAATGTCCTGATTGATTGCGCCATCCGTCAGCGCCATCAGGTTTGCCTTCGCCATCTGCTTGATCTCCGGTTCCAGATAGCCAGACTTCACCACAACGATCTTCGCCGCATGCGGATCAATACCCAGCTTTGTAAAGTCCTCGATGAGGTGATACGGCCTACGATACGCGCTAAGGATCAGCGTGATCCCTTGGATCTGCACCGCAGCTTCGCGCTTCGCAGGATCAACATTCTGCAGCAGCGCCTTCACCGTGGCCTGAACCTTCACCGGCTTACTTGCAAGCGGATCAAGCGTTGCGCCAATGGATAGCGGAATCGTCTTGCCAACACCTGCTGCATAACAAGCGTCTGTTGCAGGCTTATCAGCAATGCCGCCAAAGACAACATCCTTCGCGCCAGCCTTCAACAACGCTTCGAGCACTGTGGCCTGATCGCCGTTACCACCACCCGTTGGATTGTCACCCGAGTCAGCAAGGACCAGCGGATGAACATCTGACTTCATTGCCTTCGCAATGCACTCATCCAACGGACACACCGGATCGCCAAATGCAAATTCTTTGCGCGCATCCCAATATTGCTGCGCAAGGTTCGTTGCAACCTTCTCTTCGTTCGCAGGATTGGTTCCGGTTACAACAACAGATGCCGCAGATCGCGACTGATCAGCCCACACATAACCCACCAGCATAGATACATCCATCACACCCGGAGTCTTATTCAACTCCGGCAACTGCGCCCACAAACGTTGCGCAGGCTGCCAGCTTGTGGAACTGCGCTCGCCCGGCATCAATACAGGAATTGTTGCCCATTCCAACGTGGGACGGATGTTCTCCTTGATGCATTTCACCAGCATGTCGCACGCTCGGAACATCGTCTGCTTCTGATCGACGTGTGGCGCAGTGCGATACGCAGACATCATGTCCAACGAATCAATAATGCGCTTGCTGATATTGCCGTGCAAATCGTAGCTCGCGGACATCAGGCACTTCGGCCCAACAACATTCCGCGCAGCTTCATACCAGTCAGCTTCAGCATCATCCAGACCATCCACGGTCATCGCACCATGCATCGGTAGATAAAGACCATCAAGCGGCAGCAACGCTTTCAAACGATCAAGAAACTCGGCCTTGATCTTGTCGTAAGCATCACGCGCAACCGGCCCGCCGGGAACGGCCGTGGCAACAATTGTGCCCATGAACGGAACGTCAGGATAACGCTCCTTCAATACGGCGAAGCGAGGCATCGCATTCAACGCATCGCCACGCGTAATCGTGAATTCGTCATAGCGCGTACGGATGTGACCGTACGTGCTGCATTCAATTGCAATCCCGCCAAACGCAATGCGCGGTGCATTCGTTGCTTTGGAAGTTTTACATCCAACAACGGTGGCCAACGCGGCCAGGGAACCGGCCTTGAGAAACGAACGTCGCTGCATCAACGCAAATCTCCTGAGATAAGAACAGCAGTGAAAAGAATCGGGCGGCTCATGATTGAGCCGCCCGACATTGTTTTGGTTAGAACTTCACTCGAGCCGCGAACTGAATCAGACGCGGGTTGTAGGCATTGCCTGTTGCCGTAATGGCGCCGTATCCAGCCGCTGGCGCGAAGCCAGCAACCGGGAAGCCGTTACAAGCCGTGGTGCAGGCTGCGTAGTTCAGCGATGCAGACGGATTGACGAACTGTGCCGTGTTTAGGACGTTGAACGCTTCGGTACGGAACTCGAGCTTGAAGCGCTCGGTCAGATCGAAGTTCTTGAACAGCGACAGATCAACACGCTGGATGCCAGGACCGTACAGCTGGTTACGGCGTTGCGTGCTCGTGGTTCCAAGCGCCTGCCAAACAAAGGAGTTCGTATCAAACCACTTCGTGATCGTCGGATGACCAACGCGTCCGTTTCCAATCATCAGCGCGCGATCGCTGTTGGTTGCAGTCGGACGTGTGCCGGAACGGTTCGCTGCATTGGTTACAGAGAACGGAAGACCTGTTCCCCATACAACGATGCCGTTTGCCTGCCATCCCTTCGCAAGGACACCCACAAAGCCGTGCGTGTTCTGGCCGAAGGGCAGCGCGTAGTTGAAGGTGCCGGTGATACGGCTACGCATGTCCAGGTTGCCGTTGCCGTACTCGATAGAGTTGATCAGCTCCGCAGTGGAACCAAAACCGTTGCCACCGTTGTTCGAGATGGATTCAGAGTTGTCCAACAGGCGCGACTGCGTATAAGCCACCTGCAAATCGAGACCCTTGCTGAAGCGGCGCTTCAACACAGCCTGCATGCCGTGGTAGCTGCTGGCACCCGTGCTGCGATACAGCGGGATACCAAGCAGAGCGCTGTTGCCAGGTGTGTTGGCAAAGCGACGCAGGGAGTTATAAGTGGAGGTCGCTACAGGAGCAGCCGTCGTGCTACCCGCATTCGTAAAGGCCTGCGGCGCCTGTGCGAGCGGGATGGTGTTGAAGTCCGACAGATAGTAAGCGTTGCGACGACCGAGCTCCCCCACATACGAGAGCGTGCCGACGAAACCGGCAAACTCACGTTCGACGGTCAGGTTGAACTGCTCGATGTAGGTCGACTTGAAGTTTGGGTCGAGTGCCGCCGTTGCGCTGCCTGTAGGGTTGATGTACGGATTCGCAGTCGGTGTAGGCATACCGCTTGCAAACTTGGTGAACCCAGCCGGAGCATTTGGCTGCGTGTAGGGTCCAAGCGTTGCAGTGAAGGGCTGGTTCACAAGCGCCGCGCCAGAGGTTGTATTTTCCGGAGCGAACGTGAGACCGAAGCCGCCACGGATTACAGTCTTCGGCAACGGCGTATAGGCAAAGCCGAAACGCGGAGCGAAGTTGCTGTAGTCCGTCTTGATTCCACCGTGGCCATCCGCATTGATACCGGCAACAACAAACTTCGCCTGCACAATGTCAAAGTTCGACAGGATGTTGTTGGTTTCGGTGTAAGGCGTGAACAGGTCATAACGCACACCCAGGTTCAGGGTCAGGTTCTGCGTCGCGTGATAGTCGTCCTGGAAGTACACATGCGGTTCCCAGGTGCGGTTATGCGGCGTGTACAGAATCTGGTTACGAGCAGCAGTGTTGTAGTCGCCTGAGAGCAGCTTGGCAAAGTTATCGAACACCCAGTTGCCGTTAGCTGTATCTGTCTGCGTCGTGGAATCCTGACGACGGATCACACCGCCACCCACCTTGATGATCTGCTTGCCCTTGATGTAGGTGACGTTGCCTTCATACTGATAAGTGTTCTCGTGATAGATGATCGGCGGACGGTTGCCCAGCGTAGCGCCACCGAGAGTAACGTTGATGGCCGAAAGTTCAGCAGTACGTCCATCCACGTTGAGGTTCGGCTGACCAAAGGCAGAGTTGATTGCTTTGCCAAAGTTCAGCGGGAACTGCGCGTTGTCGAGGAGGGTATAACCCGCCTTCAGTTCCAACAGAACATTCGGCGTAAACGAGTGCACATAGTTCAGGTGAGCCTGGTGTGCGCGCGTAAGAGCAGGTCCGGGATAAGAACCGAGGTTGCCACCCGGGAAGATGACACCAGCAGCAGAGTTGACTGCCGGGAACAGGCTGCCAATGCTCGTGTCCACACGGTTATACGTGTAGCGAATGTAGAACAGATCGCCATTCTTGAAGCGCTGATCGCCGCGAACATCGCCCACTTTTGAGAACTGCGAATCAGGACGCGCTGCCGTGTAGTTGTTTGCAACCGTGGCTGCGGTACCCGTGTTGGGCAGCGGGAACAGGTTGAAGTACTGCTGTGCAACCTTGTCGAAGTTCGCAGCGGGAACGATCGTGTTGATACCCGGGTTATCAGTGAAGTTGCCAGGGTTGTTGCGCTCAAACAGCGTGGGAACCGTCGTGGACGAAGGGTTCTGATTGAAGACCTTGTTCAGTCCCTCGTAGTCCGCGAAGAAGAACGTCTTGTCCTTGAAGATCGGTCCGCCGATGCTGCCGCCAAACTGGTTCTGGCGATACTTCGGCTTCGGAATCGCTGCGCCAAACTTGAACGGGTTCGCGTTCAGCTTGTCATGGCGGAAGAACTCATACAGCGTGCCGTGGAACTGGTTGCTACCAGACTTGGTGATAACGTTCACGATGGCGCCAGCCGCACGGCCCACTTCTGCCGTGAACACGTTCGTCTGCACGCTGACTTCCTGAATCGAATCCACCGACGGACGAACGCCGATCGAACCGATAACACGCTCGTTGTTATCGATACCGTCGATCGTTTGGTTGTTCATCATGTCGGCCTGGCCGTTCATCGAGATCGACGACGTCTGACGGCGATCATCAGGACGGTTGCCGCTGGCCAGACCGTTGTTCAGGCCCTCTGTGGCGCCCGGCGTCACCTGCACCAGGTTGATGAAGTTACGTCCATTCAGCGGCAGTTCCTGCGTAGCCTTTTCCGTCACCGTAGTAATGATGGCAGCGGAGTCTGTGCGCAACGCGGGCGTGGTCGCTTCCACGTTGACCGTTTCGCCTTCGCTACCGACAGCCAGATGTGCATCTTCACGCGCACGGTCACCGGCTGAGAGATTGAACGTGGTGATCTGGAAAGTCTTGAATCCGCTCGCCGTAACTGACAGCGAGTACGTCCCAGGATTCAGCAGCGTGAACGTGTATTCGCCACCAGAACCTGCCTTGACGGTACGCGTTAAGTGCGTGTTCACGTCGGTCAACGTCACCGTCGCATTCGGCACCACGGCGCCTGATACGTCCGTTGCAGTGCCGACGACGTCGGCGGTAGTGGTCTGAGCAAAGGCTGGTGAAACCGCCGCGGCAAACATGCCGGCGATGGCCATACTACGCAACGCGCCTTTGGTCACAGTGAAGCGCTGCGCATCCGCAGTGCCTCGCGACTGGGTACAGATTTTTGATAGGTCCTTCATGGTCCGGGTCTCCCGAGTGATATTCCGCCTGGTAACGCCCTGTGTCGTGATTACGCGTGCGCACAGGAATCTTCGTGTGCCGAAAGGGAAATAGAATCCTTCCCCGGCGAAAAAGCGCTTACTCCCCTGCCAGCTGCACTCCATCCGATCCGATCGACTCGCCTATAAATTCACTTGGTGAATAAATTGGAGTCAATCCTGGTGCGGCTGATGTAGTATTGCGAAGGTAATCAGGTCAACAATGTTTCGGTAGGTGGATCATATCCACCACCCCGTGAAGGGTCAAGAAGGATTTACATCCCTGTCACCCTGACGCAACATCCCGGCAACACATCCCGGGGTACGGAGAGCTTTCTCATGAAGGTGTCCTTCCGGTCTGCAAAGACCGCCGTGATTGCTGCATTGCTCGAAAACGACCAGCTTTCCCGGCTGGAATTGAGCGATCGTGCGGGTGTAAGCCCGGCCGCCATCACGGAAGTGACCCAACACCTGCTTCAACAAGGACTTCTTCTGGAAACGCCTGCCATGAACGCAGGCAAGCGCCGCGGACGCCCCACGGTCCAGCTGTCTCTCCAGGCCTCCCACTCCTGCTTCGTCGGCGTCAGTATTAACGAAGAGAAGATACAACTCGCCATCACCGATTTGCGAGGCGAAGTTCTCGGACACGAAGAAGTCACGGAGCACAACGACCTTGACGGTCTGCCCGCAGCCATCCAGGCCAGCTTCACCCGCATGCTCCGTAAATCCGGCGTGGCACGCAGTCGCGTTCGCGGAGTCGGTATCTCCGTCGCTGGCATCGTCGATGCTGAGGCCGGTATCTGCCGTTACTCCGCCGGTCTCGACTGGCGTGATGTTCCCATTGCAGAAAAGATTGCAGCCGCACTAAAGCTCCCCGCATGGGCAGACAACGACGCCAACGCTATCGCTATGGGAGAAAAGATCTTCGGTCGCGGCCGCGAGTATGACAACTTTTCCATCGTCATGCTGGGACGCACCATTGGTTCCGCGCATTATATGAACGGGATGCTCTATCGCGGACATGACGGCAGCGCGGGCGAAATCGGTCACATCACAGTTGACCCCAAAGGCCCGCCTTGCCGCTGCGGACGCAACGGCTGTCTGGATACGCTTGCGGGTGGTTACGCATTGCGTCAGGCTGCCAAGAAGGCAGGGCTTTCCATTCAAAACATGCGTGATCTGGAAGACCTGGCCATGCGCGGCAATGCCAAAGCCATCAAGCTGTTGCGCGATGCAGGCGCGGCCCTCGGCAGCGCCATCGCCACACTTGTTCACTTGAACGATCCTGCGGCGGTGCTGTTTACAGATTTGGAGGGCTTTGAAAATGGCCTATTCCGAACCGCCACACGACAGGCCATTGAGAACGGCATTCTGCCGCGTTTCCTTGCTTCCACACAGATCATTTTTGGCGATGGAGAGCCGGTCTCGCTGCCACGCAGCGCAGCCTCTATCGCGGCCTTTAACTATCTGATCGCCCTGTAGCTATCAGAACCATACGGAGGGGAAAGTACATGCAGGAGCAGCACACACAGCAAGGAGAAGCCGTGGGCCTGACGCGTCGTGGCTTTTTGAAGCACGCGGCCACCGCAGCCGCCCTGGCCACCGTCGCAGGAAAGATTGCACTGCCCAACCGCGCTGAAGCGCAGGGCATGAAGCGCACACACGCTCCCATGGCTCTGGGCCTGCTCATCAAGCCCTTCCCAGATGCTGAAGCCCGCATCAAGTTGGTGCACGATCTCGGCTTCACCACCTGCTTCCTCTCTCTCGATAACTACATCGGCAAGTTCACGCCCGCGCTGGCGAAGCAGTTCAACGAATACTTCGACAAGTATCAGGTGGTTCCGACCACAGCCGAAGTGGTGCAGCCACTGCCCCTGAAGTGGAACTTTGTGGAAGGCCCGTCGACCATCGGTGTTGTGCCACCCGCATATCGTGCGGCTCGTGTCGATGCACTGAAGCAAACTTCAGATTTCGCCAAGCTCATCGGCGTGGGCCGCGTTCAAACGCACTGCGGCTTCATTCCTGAAGATCCGCATGATCCTCTTTACGATGGAACCGTAAAGGCCATTCGCGAACTCACTGAGCATTGCGCGGCCAACGGCCAACAGTTCCTGATGGAGACCGGCCAGGAAACGCCCACCACCATGCTGCGCATGATTAAGGACGTGAACAATCCCGCACTTGGCGTTGGATTGGATACGGCGAACCTCATCCTCTACGGCAAAGCAAATCCGGTGGATGCATTGAAGGTTCTCGGACCGCATGTAAAGGCCATGCACGCAAAGGATGGCAAGTGGCCCACCGATCCTGACAAGCTTGGTCAGGAAGTGCAGATCGGCAAGGGCGAAGTCGACTTCCCCACCGTGTTGAAGATGCTTAAGCAGCTTAACTACACCGGCGCTGTCAGCATTGAACGGGAAACATCGGGCCCGCAGCAGGTCCAGGATGTGAAGGAAGAGAAGATCTACCTCGAAAACATCCTCAACAAGCTCAGCCACGCCTAAGCGACATCGGAGAGAGAACAAAAATGGATCGCAGAAAATTTCTCAAAGGAACCGGCGCAGCTTGCGGTCTCCTGATCGTGAAACCTTCCACGGCCTTTGGTTATGCCGCCAACTCCGCAGTGCGTTATGGCCTGTTGGGATGCGGCAACCGCGGCACCTCCGTCGCAACATCGTTCGCGAAGAACACCGACGCGCGCATCGTCGCACTCGGCGACATCTTCCCGGACCAGCTTGCCAAGGGCAAGCAGCACTTTGATCAGGTGAACGCTGCACTGGGCAAGCCTGCCGTTGACCCAAAGCTGACCTTCCACGGATGGGATGCATACAAGGCGATGGCCGCCAACCCCAACATTGACGCGGTACAAATCTCCACGCCTCCAATCTTCCACGTGGAGCACCTCGACATCCTCACCGCAGGCGGCAAGCACGTCTACGTCGAAAAGCCTGTGGGCGTTGACATTCCGCAGACACGTCGCGCACTCGACATCGCCAAGCGCATCGACGGCAAAGTAAGCGTCGCTGTTGGATTCCAGATCCGCAAGGCGCCGCCGTTCGTTGAAATCGTCAACCGTATCCACAACGGCGACATCGGCAAGATTGCATCGCTCAACGGCTATTACAACTCGCCTCCGGCTGTCTTCCACGATGTGCCGAACATCTCGCAGGAAGAGTTCCGCCTGCGCAACTGGCTGCGTGACAAGAAGCTCTCCGGCGACATTCTGTTAGAGCAGAACATCCACGTCATCGACGTCTGCAACTGGATCATGGGCGCGCATCCCATCAAGGCCGACGCACGCGCCAGCCGCAAGGTCGTCACTACCTACGGCAACACCAACGACAACTACGAAGTCATCTTCACCTATCCCGGCGATGTACAGTTCGTCTTCAATTCCACGCAGTTCAACTTCAAGGGCTTCTTCGATGTTGCCGAACACATCTTCGGCAGCGAAGGCATCGCAGAAGCGCCATACAAGGGGCCGCTGCGCATCCTTGGACCGAAGGCATGGACATGGAGCGGTGGCCCTGCAAAGACTGACAGCAAGTTCGCTGCAGACGGCGCCTTCAACGACAACCTAGCCGAAGCCGACAAGATGAAAGATCAGGACTTCATCGGCAGCATCACCGGCAACAAGTATCAGAACCAGATTGCAACCGGCGTAGAAAGCGCACGCAGCTGCATGCTCGGTCGTATGTCTGCGGAACTGGGCCGCGTTGCCACATGGGATGAACTCATGGCCAACAACGAAGCCTACGAACTGGGCCTCGACATCAAGAAGTACCACTAAGCCTGACGATGACCATGCAACCTGTTCGCGCTGCCCTCCTCGGTTTCGGCTATGCCGGCCGCACATTTCATGCGCCTCTGCTTGAGGCCGTGGAGGGCATCGCATTTTCGCTCGTCGGCTCCAGCCGTCCTGACGATGTGCACGCACTCTATCCAAACGTGCGTGTATCCAGCGCACAGGATGCTGTCGTCGATCCTGAAATTGATCTCGTGGTCATTGCCACACCAAACGATTCACACTTCCCGCTCGCAGCCGCAGCGTTGCGCGCAGGAAAACATGTTGTCGTCGACAAGCCCTTCACGCTGAACCTGCAGGAAGCAAAAGACCTTCAACAGATCGCCAACGAACACAACCGCATCCTCAGCGTCTTTCACAATCGTCGTTGGGAAAGCGAAATCAAAGGCGCGCGCGAAGTTTTGCAGTCCGGCGTTCTGGGCCAGGTGACGCATTACGAACTGCACATGGATCGCTTCCGTCCCAACGTGCGTCAGCGTTGGCGTGAAGATCCCGGCCCCGGTGCAGGTCTGTGGTTCGATCTCGGCCCACACATGATCGACGCGTCCGTCTATCTCTTCGGTATGCCGCAAGCAATTCAGGGCAGCCTCGCAACACTGCGCCACGGCGGTAAGACCGACGACTGGGGCCACGCCGTTCTCCACTACCCGCACATGCGCATCGTGTTGAACGCATCCTTGTTAGTAGCAGGCACAGGCCCGCGTTCCACTCTGCATGGCACTGCAGGAACATGGATGAAATACGGTGCAGACCCGCAGGAGCCGCAACTGCAATCCGGCATGTCACCTAACGATCCTGCATTTGGCATTGACCCCGATGGTGGTGTCATCATCAATGGAGCAACTGGCGAGATAACCCCTGCGACACCACAACGTGGTTGCCAGCAGAAGTATTACGAAAGCATCCGCGACGCCATCCGCACAGGCGCAGCGCCCGCCATCAACGCGCAAGACGCAGTGAATGTCATGACCGTGCTGGACGCCTTCTATCTTTCCGCCCGTGAAGGGCGCACCGTGCCTTTACCGCACGGATCGAATCAACAGGAATAACAAGAACAAAGAGGTAAACACTGTGAGCGATACACCTGCACCATACCCCCACTGGATGCTCCGCGAAATCCACGAACAGCCGGAGACGCTGGCCGCTACCCTCGCCGCCTACGCCACCGCAGAAGGATTCCGCGACGACACCTGCTCCTCCATTCGCCAATGGCTGCGTGAAGCACAGCGCGACATCGTCATCGCCGCCAGCGGTTCCAGCCGCCACGCCGGCCTCGTTGCAGAGCTGCTCATTGAAGACAAAGCGGGCATCCACGTCGACGTGGAATACGCCAGCGAATACAGCTACCGCTCGGAACACTCACTCAAGAGTGCCGCTGTCATGATCATCTCGCAAAGCGGCGAAACGGTAGACACACTCGCCGCACTGCGTAAGGCAAACATCGCCGGCCATCACACACTGGCCATCACCAATGTTCCCGGCTCGTCCATGGCGCGTGAAGCCTCTGTGTCCATGCCGACTTTCGCAGGCCGCGAACGCGCCGTGCCCGCCACCAAGAGCTTCACCGCACAACTGCTGAACCTCTATCTCCTCTCGCTGCTCGCAGCAGAAGAGCGTGGCGTTCTGGTCAAGCCGGAACTCGACAAGCTCCTCGCAGAACTCAGCACACTCTCTGACCGTGTACGTCGTCAGTTGCCGCTGTGGGAGAGCCGCGTACGCGAAATCGCCGCACAGATTGCAAACGCAAAAGCATTCCTCTTCGTAGGCCGCAGCGTCCACTACGCCATCGCACGCGAAGGCGCGCTGAAGCTGAAGGAGTCCGCATACATCAACGCCGAAGGCTATCCCAGCGGCGAACTCAAGCACGGCCCAAACGCACTCGTCAGCAAGGAAACACCGCTGGTCATGATCGCCACCGTCGATCGCACCGACAGCGAATCCGTCGAGCGCTACGAAAAAGTCGTGCAGCTCATGCAGGACATGCGCACGCAGGGCTCCACCATTCTCGCCATCGGCAACGCGGGCGACACCGCCGTTGAAAAGCTCGCGGACTTCTTCGTTCCCGTAGAGGAATCCAGTGAAGGCATGCTCACCATTTGCGAAGTGATTCCGCTGCAGATTCTGTCCTACTGCATGGCTATCCAGAATGGCATCAACGTGGACAGCCCGCGCAACCTCAACAAGGCAGTGCTCGCCGAGTAGCGACTGCCTCGAAAACACCCCTCT
Organism: Terriglobus roseus; assembly: GCF_900102185.1. Classification (NCBI taxonomy): domain Bacteria; kingdom Pseudomonadati; phylum Acidobacteriota; class Terriglobia; order Terriglobales; family Acidobacteriaceae; genus Terriglobus; species Terriglobus roseus. Next base: position 4,135,102 of record NZ_LT629690.1, read on the forward strand.
GTGCATCCAAATGTGCAGAGGGGTACCTTCTACTTATGGCTACAGAGACAGCAATTCTGGCAGGCGGATGCTTCTGGGGTGTGCAGGAACTTCTGCGCAGCTATCCCGGCGTCATCTCCACACGCGTGGGTTACAGCGGCGGCGACGTGCCCAACGCAACCTATCGCAACCACGGCACGCACGCCGAAGCCGTTGAAATCGTATTCGATCCAGCAAAGCTCACCTATCGCACACTGCTGGAGTTCTTCTTCCAGCTACACGATCCCAGCACGCTCAATCGCCAGGGCAATGATGTCGGCACCAGCTATCGTTCGGCCATTTACTACACGACGCCAGAACAGAAGAAGATCGCCGAAGACACCATCCTCGACGTGAACTCCAGTGGCCTGTGGCCCGGCAAAGTCGTAACAGAAATCGCACCCGCAGGCCCCTTCTGGGAAGCCGAACCGGAACACCAGGATTACCTGCAACGCATCCCCAACGGCTACACCTGTCACTGGATTCGTCCGGACTGGAAGCTGCCCAAACGCAACGGCGCTTGAGGAATAACGAGAAAGACACAATGAACATCGGACTCATCGGATATGGCTTCATGGGCGGCGCACACGCTGCGGCCATCATGCACATTCCCGGCGCTACTCTTGCAGCCGTCGCCTCCCATAACAAGCCATCCGCAGATGGCCCCACACGCGGCAACCTCGATCTGAAAACCGAACCACTGCCTGACACCGTTCGCTGGACACCGAACTGGCAGGAAGTCGTCGACGATCCCACCATCGACGCCGTCGATATCTGCCTGCCCACGCCCATGCACCGCGAAGCCATTGAACGCGCCTTCGCGAATGGCAAACATGTGCTCTGCGAAAAGCCGATGGCGCTAAGCAATCAGGATTGCGAAGAACTACTCGCGCTCGCAAAAGCCAGCGGCAAGATCTTCATGATCGCGCACGTTCTGCGCTGGATGCAGCCATATCCGTATGCGTTCGACTTCGTGAAGAAAACAAACAACATCACCACCGCAACACTGCGTCGCAGCACCGGCTATCCACACTGGAGCGGCTGGCTGCGCGACATTAAAGTCAGCGGCGGAGCCATCCCTGATCTTCTTCTTCACGATCTCGATCAGGCGCTGCAATGGTTCGGCGATCCCGCCACCGTAAGCGCCACTAGCATCGGCGAAGTGGACACCATGCGTGCAAGCCTTCGCTACGCAGACAAGGAAATCATCGTCGAAGGTGGATGGCTCGCGCCGGAAACACCCTTCGCCGCCTCCTTCTCCATCACTGCCAACGATGCGTCGCTCACCTTCGCAGACGGCAAACTCACCGAAACCCACGGCAACGAATCGCAGGAAGTTAAGCTTCCCGAACACGACGCTTACTACGACGAGATTGCTTACTTCGTCGAATGCTGCCGCACCGGCAGCGCACCCACGCTCTGCACGCCTGAAAGCTCTGCAAAGGCTGTTCGCCTGGCGTTGCTGCTCATGCAATCACGCGACAACAACGGAAAGGAACTCTCATGGCAGTAGCAGAACCATTGGAAACAGGCCTCATCTTCTGGACGGAAAAGGATGCCAACACGCATCTTCAACACTTGAAGAGCTTCGGTCTGCGTGTATGTCAGCTTGGCATCGCGCCCACGCTCGATTGCGCTGCGGCGGTCAACGAATGGAAAGAAGCGATTGCACGTGAAGGCGTCATCGTCTCCGGCGCTGCCGTTGCGTATCGCGGAGAAGACTACGCCAACCTCGCAAAGGTGCATGAGACCGTAGGATTCACCGCACCGGGCTACGCTGCGGAACGCATTGCACGCACGAAGGAAGCGTCGAACTTCGCTGCGGCTCTTGGCATCACCTCGCTGTCATGCCACATCGGTTTCATCCCCGAAGAACCCGCATCGCCCATCTTCACCGAACTCGTTGGCATTGCACGCGAACTCTGCGATGCATGCGCCGCCAACGGTCAGAGCTTCACTCTGGAAACAGGACAGGAAAGCGCCTACACGCTGCTGCAATTCCTCGCAGAGGTGAAGAAGCCAAACCTGCGTGTGAACTTCGATCCCGCCAACATCACCCTCTACGGCATCGGCGATCCCATCGTTGCGCTCGACTTGCTGCAGAAGCATGTACTCTCAGTGCACTGCAAAGACGGCACATCGCCAAAAGCACTGGGTGAGCTCGGCCATGAAGTCGCGCTGGGCGAAGGTGAAGTGGACTTCCCCGCTTTCATCGCTCTGCTGAAGAAGATCGGCTTTACCGGCCCGCTCATCATCGAACGCGAAGAACCCAACGCAGAACAGCGCGACAAGGACATTAGCCTCGCCATCGAGCGCATCGCGCAGTGGAAGCAGCAACTCGCATAACTCCGTAGCAAGCAAGAAGAAAGGGGATGGCCTAAGGCCATCCCCTTCTTGTTACTGAAACCTTCGCTTACAGAGGGCGAACGTTCTCAGCCTGCAGACCCTTCGGTCCCTTGGTCACTTCGAACTCAACCGTCTGGCCTTCTGCCAGCGAACGGAAGCCCGAGGACTGCACTGCGGTGTGGTGAACGAATACATCACCACCACCGTTTGCACGGCTGATAAATCCAAAACCCTTTGCATCGTTGAACCACTTAACTGTGCCCTGTTCCATGTTCTGTTCCTTGTAAAGCTGAATGTACCGACGAACGCAATGTGGAGGTAATGCGGTGACGGTGGAACCAGAAACACGCAAAATGACCAGATCGAATCCTACGATCCTTAATAGGATACCAGCCCGCCACTTTTTGGTTGGCCGGGGCACTCATCTAACTGAATTTATTCGCGCGAAGCCCGAACCACGCCGGAGCGTCGAGAACCGCACGAAGTACTAGTAATCCCCGCCGCCGCCACCACTCGGTGCAAGATTCTCAAAGCGCGTGTAATCCGATAGATACGCCATCTTCACCGAACCCGTAGGGCCGTTACGTTGCTTGGCGATGATGATCTCCGCCTGCCCCTTCACATCCTCGTTTTCGCGGTCGTAGTACTCCTCGCGATGGATGAAGCACACCACGTCCGCGTCCTGCTCGATCGAACCCGATTCACGAAGATCCGAAAGCAGCGGTTTCTTATCGCCCTGTCGCTGTTCGCTTCCACGTGACAACTGCGACAGCGCAATCACCGGCACATTCATTTCCTTGGCCAGCGCCTTCAAACCACGCGAAATCTGTGACACTTCCTGCGTACGGTTTTCCGGCTTGCGTCCGCCAGGGCCACTCGCCGCAATCGTCATCAGCTGCAGGTAGTCGATCAAGATCAGGTCCAGCGAACCCTCCTGCTGCTTCAAACGACGCACCTTCGCGCGCATCTCCGTCAGCGTAATGCCCGGCGTATCGTCAATGAACATCTTCGAACTCATCAGCCGATCCAGCGCATTGATGAGTTTCTGCTTGTCCTCACGCGGCAAAAAGCCTGTCTGAATCTTGCGGCTGTTCACCAGCGCCTCGCTGGCCAACATACGGCGCAGCAACGACTCCTTCGACATTTCCAGCGAGAAGACCGCAACCACCTTCTGATCGCGCACACTGCAGTTCTGCGCAATGTTGATGGCCCACGCCGTCTTGCCCATGGAAGGACGCGCCGCGATGATCATCAGATCGGCCTTCTGCAAGCCGCTCGTCATGCGATCGAACTCGGTGTAATGCGTCTCCAGGCCGGTGATCTCGCGGCCCTGTTCGTAAAGCTGGTCAATGGAACCAAAGCTCTCCGTAACAATCTGCCCAATATCAGAGAACCCGCGCTTGATGGCGCTTTCGCTGATCTCCATCAGCCGGTTCTCCACATCGCCCAACACATCCAGCGACACTTCGCTCTGATCGGCGGCGCGATTCAAACCCATCTCGCACACCTGCATCAGCTTGCGCAGGATCGACTTGTCCTTCACCACCTGCACATAGTTTTCAATCGCCAGGTGGCGCGGCAAATCTTCCGTCAGCGAGATCAGATACGGACGCCCGCCAATCGCCTCCAATTCCTTGCGACGGATCAACACTTCGGCCACCGTCACAAAGTCGATGGCATGGCCCATGTCTGACAGTTCCTGCATGCAGCCATAAATGCGTTTGTGCGAGTCCAGCGAAAAGTCGTCCGCAATCAGCTTCGCCGTGGCATCCACAACGGCAACCGGGTCGGACAACATGGCGCCAAGGATCACGCGTTCCGTATGTACGGAAGCGGGAAGCCCGTCGCGCTCGACGATCTGGAGGAAGGTTGCCATGGGTGTGTTCTCCTGCGCTTAACTACCGGCGCTCGTGGAGCGGGTGCAGCATTGCGTCTTTACAGAATATGCAGTCCGCGCTCCTACGAAACAGGTATTGCCGCGGCTGCCCTGTTCAGAGTACAGCCTCTTCCACAGGCCTGCTTTTGCCCAAACTATGCAGCAGTCGCAACTCCGTCGGACTCAATTATTCACAGTCTGTTAGCAAGCCATGTAAGCTCTCAGTTGCCTTTGTAGTTACGTTTGCACCAGTTATCCACACACAGCCTGTGGATTGCCTCTTGGAACTGTGGATTACTGTGAATCCTGAGGAAGAAACCCATGTCACAGAAAGACTCTTTACCCATTCCCGCCGCGGCATCGCGCGATCCCCGTTCGTTGGAGGTCCTGCGTGTATGGATTGCCAATGGCGAACAGCACGTGGCTCTCGCCTTTGGTATGTGGGAAGATCCCTCCGCATGGGGACTGCTGCTGGCTGACCTTGCACGCCACATCGCCGAAGCCCACGCCCAGCAGGACGAGCAGGTGGACGCCGAAGACTTCCTGGAACAGATCCGCGCCGGGTTTGAAGCCGAACTCGACGCACCAACGGACGACGTAAGCGGCAGCGTGCAATAGCAACCGGAGGCAGCCATGAATGGAAAGCTGATCGGATTCGCACCCATCACCGACGGTGATCGTGCCAAGGCGTTTTACGAAGGCATCCTGGGTCTCACGTTCGTGGGCGATGACGGCTTCGCCGTCGTCTTCCGCAGCGGCGCAAACATGGTCCGCCTCGCAAAGATGCCAAAGGTGGAACCCGCCCAGTTCACCATCCTGGGCTGGGAAACCACCTCCATTGAAGACGACGTGCAATCGCTCACAGCGAAGGGTGTCGAGTTCTCCCGATTCGGGTTTCTGGAACACGACGCGCTCGGCATCTGGACAGCTCCCGGCGGCGACAAAGTCGCATGGTTCAAAGACCCGGACGGCAACACACTCAGCCTGTCGCAACACATCACTGCGTAACGCGAACAGAACCGTGCTACAAACGGAGCATCCCTATTGCTTCTGAGGTTCCCACCGATGCGCCTTCTGCCGCTTGCGCTGGCTGTTGCCGTTGTTGCCTCCACCGCTGCCGCTCAGCAGCGAAGCACCTCACCGGAACCCATGTCGCCGCCGCCGATTCCCATACCGGCGAACCTGCCCGTGCTCCCCGCAGCGCAGCAGGCAAAGATGGATCACGACCTCCTCGAGATCAACATCGATCAACTGCACCAGCTCTACAAACAGCGCAAATACACGGTGGAACAGGTCACGCGCTGGTACATGGGCCGCATCACGAAATACAACGGCATCTACCGCGCGGTGCAAACGGTCAACACCGAAGACGCCCTCGCAACAGCGAAGGCGCAGGACACCGCAAAGTTCGACGCAACAAAACCGTTATGGGGCATCCCCGTAGTCATCAAGGCAAACACCGCAGTCAAAGGCCTGATCGACAGCGACGGATGGCAAGGCTTCGCACTGCCCGGCCACGAGTTCATCGCACCGAAGGATGCAACCGTCGTAGCCCGCCTGCGCGCAGCGGGAGCGATCATCCTCGGCATCACCAACATGCCGGACTTCGCCGCCAGCGACACCAACCGCTCCACCGCCTTCGGTCGCACCGGCAACGCGTATGACGTTCGCTTCTCTCCCGGTGGCTCCAGCGGAGGAACCGTCACCGCCGTCACCAGCAACATGGCCATGCTGGGCACCGGAACCGACACCGCCAACAGCATCCGCATGCCAGCGGGAACGAGCGCGGTCGTAGGCGTCCTCCCCACACGCGGCCTCGTCAGCATCGCCGGCATCGCGCCGCTCGACTGGCTGCTGGACAACACCGGCCCCATCGCTCGCAACGTCACCGACGCCGCGATCGCTCTCAGCGTGATGAACGGCAGCGGACACCCCGCCGATCCGCTCGACTTCCGAACCGAAGGCTCCGGCCGCACAGAAGGCGCGGACACAGCTCAGCTCGGCCCCTATCTTCCCTACCTGAAGAAGGACGCCCTCAAAGGCAAACGATTCGCCGTCCCAGCCTTCATGCTCAGCGGCAACACCGGCTTCGGCGTCTCAGTTACACCCCGCCCCACCAACGGCATGCGCCCCGAAACCCGCGCCATGTTGATGAAGACCATCGACCAGTTCCGCGCAGCCGGTGCGGAAGTCATCATCGACGACACCTTCATGCCCGACACCTTCGCCCAGGCCGTGCGCAAGGTCAATACACGCGCCTACCGCCGCGACGGCACCAACCAGTGGCTCGCCGAGTTCGGCCCCGCGGAATACCGCTCCGTCGACGCCTATGAAAAGGCCATCGGCTCACCGCTCCCCGCAACCGTCACCGGCATCAGTCCAGCGGGAGCACCCGCGAATCCGAACCGTCCGCAGACACCACAGGTTCTCCTCAAAGACGACGCCAAAGCCGACGAATCCTACTTTGCCCCGCGCAAAGCGGCGCTCGCACTCTTTCTCTCCGAACTCGACCGCCTGCACCTGGACGGCGTGATCTATCCCAGCGCGCAGATGCCGCCACCTGACGAAACCATGCCGCAGAACGGCCAGCTTTCCAGCGGCCCGCACTCCTCTACCGGCTGGAACAACAACATAGGCGTTCCCGCTGTGGTCGTCCCGGCTGGTTTCTATGACAGCGGCCTGCCTTTTGGCCTCGAAATCAGCACCCGCCCTTGGCACGACGGCGACCTCCTCGGCTGGGCCTACGCCTACGAGCAGTCCACCAAACTACGCAGGCCGCCGGTGCTGGTGGAGACCGGTCTATTACCGAACGCCCGCTAACATGGCCACGTAACAGTTCGGGTAACAGCAGGTAGAAAAGTCCCATCGGCCGCATACAAATCGGCATCCAATACCTGATACCTCATGAGGATGGCGTAGATCGTCGCTGTACGGCGCTGCGCCAATCAATGACACTGGACGTTTGGAAACGATGAAGCACGCGCGAAGGAATTCAATACTGCTCCTGGCCCTGTTACCAGCGCTGGGCGGTTGCCTTCGCACGACGCGCTCCGTCATGAAGACTCATCCGCCCGACCAGGTACTCACGTCGTCGCTCGATCAGGTAGTGAAGTCCACCTCCGACCGCTACAACAGCATTAAGACGCTGAAGGCTTCCGTGGAAATGCAGGCCTCCACCGGCGGTGGCAAACAGGGCAAGGTGGTCGACTACACATCGTTCAACGGCTACATCCTGATCCGCAAGCCCGGCGACTTCCACTTCCTCGGCCTGCTCCCCGCGATTCACACGCGCATGATCGACATGGTCACCAACGGGCAGACCTTCACGCTGGTCATCCCACCCAAGAGCCGCGCCGTCACAGGCTCCAACACGATCACAACGCCGTCGAAAAATCCGCTGGAAAACCTGCGACCTGACATGTTCACAGACTCGCTGCTGATCCAGAGCGCCAAGCCAGAAGAACTGGTCTCCATGACCTCTGACGATCGCATCTACCAGCCCGACCCTACGAAGAAATACATCGTGGACGAGCCAGAATACGAGTTCGGCATCTATCGCCCGGTACAGAACAGCCAGGAACTGAAGACACAGCGAGTCATCCACATTGGCCGTTCCACCCTGCTGCCCTATCAGCAGGACATTTATGACGAGAAGGGTCAGTTGGTCACCGTCGCAAACTACAGCGACTACAAAATGTTCGGCGATACCACCTTCGCTTCCAAGATCACTATCCGGCGTCCGCTGGACGAGATCACGCTGAACATGACCATCACCGAACTCTCCGTGAATCAGCCGCTCGAAGACGACCAGTTCGAAGCTCCCAAGATCCCAGCAAGCTACTCCGTAGAACGCCTTCCGTAGTCGCTCCCGAAGTTAGGTAAGAAACCTAAGTTTCAATGAAAATCATTAGCTCTCGATGACGAACTCAAACGTAAAAAGGCGGATGGCGTATGCCATCCGCCTTTCAGTTCTTACAGACACTTACAACAATTCAAACGCATACACCGTATCGCCCGACGCCGCGATGACATACTGATGTCCATCCAGCACAAACGTCTGCGGTGCATTGGTGATGCTGCCAATGTGCGCGTGCCACAGCGGATTACCATTCGCCGTATCGAACGCCACCAGGTTGCCAGAGCCATCGCCGCTGAACAGCAGACCACCAGCCGTGGCCAGCAATCCACCGCCGCCCGTGCCCTGTCCATACAACGAGTGACGCCACCGCGCCTTGCCCGTCTTGTAGTCGATACCCGAGATGTAGTTCGAGTACGTACCGATGGAAAGCTCGTCCTTACCGCCCAATCCCATCGCACCACGCGGATCAGGATCAGTCAGGAACGCATCGGAGAATCCGTTGTTCTCATACTGGTACAGCAAGCCCGTCTGCGGCGAGTAAGCCGGAGGCTGCCAGTTCACGGTGCCGCCCGAAGCTGGCGAAATCAGGCTGCCACCAATCGAAGCATCCTTCTCCGGATCAGGGTACGGTCCACCACGCGGCGTCAGCTTGTTCGACCAGTTCGTCGTCTCGCCATACTTCGTCGTCAACAGATGCTCACCCGTCACGCGATCCACCACAAAGAAGTAGCCGTTACGAGCCGCAGTCACAGCCATCTTCCGCTTGCGTCCGTTGAACACACCGTCCACCAGCACCGGCGTCTGTGCCGAATCGTAATCGTGCGTGTCATGCGGCGAAGTGGACACGTACCACTTCAGCTTGCCGGTATCCACATCCAGCGCCACCAGCGAGCACGCGTACAGATTGTCGCCATCGCCACGGTTGCCGTTCGTCCAGCTCGGTGTGGGATTGCCCGTGCTCATGATGTAGTAGTTCGTTTCGGGATCGTATGCACCCGTCACCCAAGTACCGCCACCACCATGACGAGCAGCATCCAGGTTCTTCCACGAATCAAGACCCGGATCGCCAGGGTTCTGCGGCGTCACGTACCACGTCCACTGCAGCTCGCCCGTCTCCGGATCAAACGACTTCAGGAAGCTCGGCGCATCAATGTCGTTACCCACACCTGCAATCACATGGTTCTTGATCACAATCGGCGCTGGTGTGGCGAAGTATCCGCCCTCAACATCGGCCAGCTTCTTATGCCAGCGTTCCTTGCCCGTCTTCACTTCCAGCGACACAAGATAGTCATCCGGCGTCTCGAAGAAGAGATAGTCCTTATACAAAGCAACGCCGCGATTGCCAATGTGCGTACCGCCGCGCGTCTTCCAGTAGTAGTGCCACAGCACTTCACCACTGCGCGCATCCACGGCATACGTATTGTCCGGCTGCGTTACATAAAGAATGCCGTCGCGCTGCAGAATGGTGCCCTTGATACCACCAGCACCCAGTCCGCCCGCGCCTTCACCACCCGTGATCAGTGTAGGACGCACCTTGCTGTATCCGGTCAACGGCGCAAGCTGATCCCCCGGCGTCATCTTTGAAGTCCACGCCAGCGTCAGGTGCTTCACCGTCTGCTTGTTCACAGCGGTCAACGCACTGTAGCGACGCGCGGTGTAATCACCGTTGTACGTCAGCCACTCGTTCTGCAGGGGCTTTGCGAGATCCGCGTTGGTTACATTCTGCGCAGGCGCCAAAGGAGCCAGTAGCAGGGCAGCAGCAAAAGTTAGAAGTCGTCGCGCCATCACTTCAGGGTCACCAGGTAAGCCGTTATGTCGTGAATGTCTTTGTCCGTGTACTTGGGCAGCAGGTTGCGGTGCGCATCCAGCGGATCCTTCACCACCACCTTCGGCACCGCGCCGTTACGCTCAAACGTCTGCTGCGTGCCGTCATCCACCTTCAACGTCACCAGGAAGTCATCAATGTGAATCAGCGTTCCGTTTACCGCAGGCTTGCCGGGTTCCGTAACAGTCGCTGTCACCACAACCGGCGTCGCTCCCAGATAAGTACCGCGCAGCCACGCAGCCTGCATCAGCTTCGGCGAAGCTACCTTCTTGGCAAATCCCTTCAGATCGCCTTCCGCGGAGTGGCAGGAACCGCACGTCTTATCAAACGTGGCCTTACCCGTAGTCGCATCGCCCACCACAATGTTGGGCTGCTTCATCGCGTCATACGGCGCACGACCCTGGCTTCCAATCAGTGCCAGCATGCTGCGCACATAAGCACCCACCGCCAACGCATCTGCATTGGAGATGTCTACCTTATGCGATTGCATACCGGTCCACTGGCCCAGCATGATCGGCGTCAGATGATCGTTGCCATGATCGGTCAGCGCGGGCTGCGAACGCAGAATGTTCACGCCCGTATCCGTGCCGCGCAGATCGGCAGCGTGGCACGATGCGCACTTCTGCGCATAGACCTGCTTGCCGTGCTCCACAGCCTTCGGGTCTTCCGCAGGACGCTTGGGCGACTGGTTAAACGTGGACGTTTCGATATGCTGCGCTGCCGCATAAGGCGCGCACGCTGCAACCGTGAGAAGAAATGCACCCGCCACAGAAAGACGGTGAACACTTCGATTGAAATTCCATTTCCGCATTCAGAAAATCCTTGGCAAAGAAACAGTGTTGCTCGCGACCCCAGAGCAGTTAGCGCTTGGAAAGATCGCGAATCCAGATGTCCTTGAACTGCATGTTGCCCGCGCCGCCCGCATGAAGCTGCAGAGCAATCTTGCCATCTGGAGCGCCCGGCTTCGGATCGGTGAAGTCCACCATAGGGACGCCGTTCAAACGCGAACGATAGCGATTGCCGACCACTTCAACCAGGTAGTCGTTCCACTCGCCCTTGCGCACAACGCCCTCATTCTCCGGCGACGGCCAAACCACCCAGCCACGACCGTCCTCGGCATACACGCCAGCCGTGTGGTGCATCATCGTGCAGTCAATCTCAAACTGCATGCCCGTCTTCGCATCCACGCCGTCGAAGCTCGTGTGGAAGAACACGCCGCTGTTGCCATCGCCCACGCACTTAAAGCGCAGCGACAACTGAAAGTCCTTGTAGTCCTTATCCGTTTCCAGGTAGCCATAGGCCTTCGTCAGACCCTTGCCGTGCAAAAGGCCATCGCCTTCCACGGTCCAGCTCTCAGCGCCAATCGGAGTCCAACCGGTCAGGTCCTTCTCATTAAAGAGCTGGATCCAGTCATTGCCCGGCGTCTTTGGCTTAGGGGCAGCAGCACTCTGCGTCTGCGTAGTCGCTGTCATACCGGTGCACAACACAAGCGCACCCACACCCGCACAACGCACCGCCGCGCGCCGAACAGAAAAGCGAAGAGCAGAAACCAAGCCCACGGCCCTCACCCCAGGAAAAGGAATTAATTAAACGAGCAAAATAAGCATACATGCACGCTTATACGGCGCAATACCCTCGCCCATAAACTCTGTAAGCACAACGGCTGGCCGCGGCAATCTGTTCCGAAATCGAATCTCGCCGGGTACCCCCAGGTACGCGAAGTATCGAGAACGGTACGAAGTACCTAGACCCCAACCGGCGGCGCGACCTCCACCAATCCCTCGCTGCTCTTCCCCGGTTTGTGGCCATTCAGCGCAAAGAACAGCACATACGCATAGCAGACCAGCACCACCAGGAAGCTCGGCTGATAGCCATAATGGTCGGCCACCCAGCCCTGAATCTCCGGCACCACCGCGCCGCCCACAATCATCATCACCAGCAGACCCGAGGCCTGGCTCGTGTACTTGCCAAGTCCTTCAATCGACATGGGGAAGATGCAAGGCCACATCACCGAGTTATAAAGACCGCACGAAACCACCGCCCACATCGCAGGCGACCCATGCCCCAGAATCGCCAGCGTAATCGCCAGCACGCCAAACGCGCTCACAAACGCCAGCGCATGCGACTGCTTCACATGCCGCAGCGCAACAAACCCGATGAAACGCGCCACCATGGCGCCGCCCCAATACAGCGACACATACTTCGCCGCCTGCAGATGCGGCATGCTGCCCATCGAAGGCTGTCCCAGGTAGTTGATGATCAGGCTGCCCACCGTCACTTCGGCGCCGACGTAGAAGAAAATCCCCAGCATCCCAAACCGGAGCTGACGAAAATCCCACGCACTTCCCTGCAGCTTCTCGTGTGCCTCCGCCTGCGGAATCAGTTCCGGCAGATGCACCAGTCGCACCACCAGCGCCATGGCAAATGCCATCAGCCCCAGCACCACATACGGCATGCGAACACTGCGAGCCAACTCAGCGGTGGTCGCTCCAGCCGCCACAAAGATGAACATCGCGCCCACATGCGGAGCCAGCGTCCCGCCCAGCGAATTCAATCCACCCGCCAGGTTCAATCGCGAAGCAGCCTTCGAAGGATCACCCAGCGCACTGATGTACGGATTCACAGCCACCTGCAACAGCGCCAGCCCGCAACCCACCACAAACAGCGCAAACAAAAACAGCGGATACGTAATCAGCAACGACGCCGGCAGAAACAGCATCAATCCGCAGCCAATCACAGCCATCGCCGCAATCATGCCATTGCGATACCCAATGCGCCCAACGATCTTGCCCGAAGGAATCGCCAGCAGAAAGTACGCCCCGAAGAAGGCAAACTGCACCAGCAGCGCCTTCACATTCGTAAGCTGAAACAGATCCTTGAAGTGCGGCACCAGCACGTCATTCATCGCGGTGATGAAACCAATGCCGCCAAACAGCGCAACAATCAGCGCCAATTGAACCGTGTACTTGCCTTCCGCTGCTGCGGCCGAGGTGCGAACCTCACCGTGACTCGAAATCGCCAACGCCCCTCCAGGAGAAACCGTGCCTTAACAATGCGTGCTTGGTTCGCAGCTTACCTGAACACGCAACAGACACGAAATATCGCGGCGTAACGTCAGCGGTTCCCGCTCTTCGGCAAATCGGGAAACACAATAATGAGCTGGTCCAGAGGAAGATCCTTTTCGACTCGTCGAGGGTTGGGCAGCACGCGGTGAGAAATCGCAGTCCCCTTCGCCTCGGCTTCGTCAAAAGCCTCCGTGCTCGGTATCTGTCCGGTAACAGCAAACGAGTCGATCGCATAAGGCAGTCCGTTTGAAGCCAGCGACGACGGCTCGGCCATCAGCTGGAAATGAAGATGAGGCGCGACCGAGTTACCCGTATTGCCAACGAGCCCAAGAACCTCGCCAGGATGAACCTTCTCGCCTTCGTGGACGCGAATACTACGAGGCTGCATATGCGCGTACATCGCGAAGACATGCCCACCAAGCCGCGGATCATCAAGCCGCAGAATCACCGAGTTCCCATCCGCCTTATCCAGCGAGATTCCCTCGGGATACTTGCCAGGAGTCTGTTCCGGCAGATCATCCACAACAGAAACAACCGTAGCATCGGCAACGGCAAGCGCGGGCTTACCGAAGATCGTATAGCTCTTGAGAGTCTCACGCGGCCCGGAGTAGATCCTGCCCTGCGAATCCAACTGCTCCCAATCAACGGCGAAGCGCTGCGCCAACCACACATGATTGTTCACTCCCAGCGCAGCGCGCATGTGACGGCTCGAGTCGCAACACGAATCAGCCGAAACATAATTGCCACCAGCCAGCGGAGGATGAATCACCGCCACCGTTTGCCGAGACGGCACAGTTTCACCTCCGGCCATCACAAGGTGTTGAAACGCAGGTGGTGCCGCAGCAATGAACGTCGTAACGCGATGCGTAAGACGACGCGGAACAGCAGCCCCGCTGGGCAGCGTGATGTGAACAAACAGAAGCGCCTGCGAGCTTTTCGCCAACGTACCCGTTGAGTCGCGCAGCCCCACAGGCTGCAAACGCGTAGCAACCGCCTTGGCGTCCATCGTCTGAATGACCTTGCCGTCGCCGAGAATATCGACACTCTGCACAGCAATGTCACCGCTGGAGAAGTTCAACATCCATAGCTCGTACACAAGGTGCGTGTTGCCATCCGATCCAGCAAAGACCACCGGAGCATCCTGCACAGACAGAATGAGAGGTGTGGGCCTCTCAGCTGCATGAGCCGCAGTCAGTGCGAACGAAAGAGTGAGTGCAACACTCACAATGATCCGGCGAAGCAATGTGCAGAGACACATGCGATAGTTCTCCAGGCAACTCGTTCGCAGCTTACCTGAAAGCCCCTGCACCGCTTCTAAATTTCAACGCACCGTTGCTCTACATTTTTTCCGCATCAGGCAAAACCCAGGCTTTTTCGAACAAAGCCTGCGTAGGACCATACGCGCGGAACATCAGTTCAAACTTCCGGTTCGGATCTGTAGGAATCCAGTTGGAATCTTTACCGTCAGGTGCCTTCGGGCCGACATATAGATCAATCGAACCATCAGCATTCTTCTGCAGCTCGGGTATCTGAGAAGAGCGGCTGGCGCGATTCACTCCCTTGATCAGCGTGTGCAACTCGCGGTCATACGCAGTCAGCGACCAGTACTGCTTGACCGGCGCATTCGGTGGAACGGTCAGCTTATAGGTCTTCGATCCATCGAAAGCATTGCCGTCTTTGTCCTTGATGGAAATCAGATACATCTGTCCGGCGCCCAGGCGTTTAAGGCCGATGAAGGCGTAACTGTAAGCAACAGCGCGCTCGTCAACCGGGTAAGTATCAGGATCAACGTAAGAGTCCTGCGCCGCTTTCACGAGCGCGGGATAAGTCGGATACATCCAATGGCTGGTTGCAGAGAAGAAGGGCGGGAAGCCCTGATCGTATTTCGCGTAAAGGAAGTTGTGTGCGTCCTGCGCGGCAGAGTTGAGAGTTGATTTCAACTGATCCGTTGGCTGATAAGGCTTACCCTTCTCAATGCCGAGCGAGGCAAGAAGACTGATCATCACGCGGTCGCGATCAAGCCACTGTTCCGACTGAACGATGTTGTTCACGTGATCGAAGAAGCTCGCGTCGTACTTGATGGTCGAGTCGAAGTCGGTGTCCTTGACGTCTGTGAACACTGTCTCGGGCGGGTGCGCGGCATCTAGAAGCGCATAAACGTTCATACGCTTGCCATAGTCGATTGACGCCTGAACATCAGCGTCGGAGTGGCTCTTGAAATTTGAGCGCAGAAGTATGTAGCCACCGAGTGTGTCGGACTGCAGAGGGATGTACCCCGCCGGAATCTTCTCTTTGTAGCCGGGAGGAATCACGAGGTACTTACCGCCGCTGCCCTTGTCATAGCCCAGTAAGCCAGCGTCTTCCAAAGGCATCTGCCATACGGTGACAATGTTGCCGTTGAATGATCCCTTGTCGTTACCCGGCGGGAGATCAAGAACAACAGGGCCGTTCTTGGTGTTGAAGAACGCCATAAAGTACAGCGCATCAGGGTTCGGCGTCAGCGTCTGATTGTGCCAGTCAAGTGGTCGACCCCAATAAATAACCTGCCCCACTTTGCCAGGAGTTTTTGTAAGCATCTCCTGAAGCATCAGGTCATAGTTCACAGCAGGCATACTCCAAATCACAGTCTGCACCGCGCGCGCATGAAGTATGGCGGTGTTCACGTCACCGTTCGCACTCTGCGTTGACATCGCCGGCTCCTGATTCTTTTGTTGTTCGCATGCGATAAGCGAAAACACGATCAACGCCGCTGCTATGGGGAGAGCAATTTTGGTAAGCATCCGGCTCATGGACTTCCTCCAGCCTTGAGAGGCAGCTACAAACAACACCGCCTCTCAGTAAAGTTCGCTTACTTCACTTCCACAAAATCCGCAGGCTTCCAACTGCCATCAAACGCAGCCTGCTCCGGCCCATAAATGCGGAAGTAAGTGAACCATCCCTTACCCGGAATCGTCTTGATCCACTCGTTCTCATGACCCGCCGGCGCCGTCGGCCCAAAGTAAAGTTCCGTCGGCTGCGTCTTGGAAACGTTCTTCAACTCAAACATCGACCGCAGCGCTGCCTTCCCCTGATCCGTCGCCACCTGGCTACGCGTGTCCGTGTCATACACCGTCACCGACCAGAACAACTTCCCCGGCACCGGTTGCGGCACCACCAGCTTGTAGCTCTTGCCACCATCCAGCGTGTTGCCGTCGCTGTCCCGTTCGCCCAACCAATACAACGAACCCGCCGTGGGATCACGCTTGAACATCGCTGGCGACGCACCAATCGCCTGATAGAACCACTTATCCCGCGCTACCAGGTCGTTGTAAGTCGCTGTATTGAAATCGCCATCTTCATAACGCAGCGCCGCCCACTCCCACTTGCGATCCGGCCACACCACACGATCGGGCCTGCGGTCATTGAACGACTCCACCCGCATCTGCCCATTCGCAATCTTCGCCGCCTTCTCCAGAATGGCCGTCATGCGCGCATCCGGTTGGAACGGCTTACCCTTCTCAATCCCCAGCGCAGCCAATTGGCCATACCAGAAATGAAAGCGCTGATTCGGCACTTCCCCGTTGATCACCTCATACAACTGCTGCCAGTACTGAATGTTGCCTTCCCACGCCAGCGGCGTGGTGTCCTGCGGCATCGGCGTCAGGTCAAGCCACTGCAATTCAGGCCACCCCGGCGTCGGCTTCAACGGATGCACCTTCACCGTCTTGATCCGAGCAACCGCGGCAGGAACATCCCCACCCACCGGCAACGAACGAATACCCACCAGCATCAGGTTCGACGGAGAATTCGCCACACGATACCCCGCGGGCGGAGCCTCCTTATAACCCGGCGGCAGAAACACCACCTTGTCACCTTTGCCTTGCGCCGGTCCCGGCAATCCAAGATCCGCAATCCAAAGTTGATTCACATCCATGGCAATGCAGATCAGCGGCCCCGGCGGCAGTTCCACAACCATCGGACCAATCGAAAGATCGATCAACAGGGGCGCATACGGTGTATCGGAGTTGAGGGTGAATCCAACATGCTTTGGTTGTGAATCCAACGTGCCAAATACCTTATTCGGCACAATGCCAATCTTTGAGTTGCCAACAAAGATCGCGTGCCCCGACACCGTGGGATAGAAAAACTTGTAAGCCTCCACCGCACGATTCAGATCGTTATCGTCATAAGCCTTCGTCGCCGCATCCTGCGTAGCAAACCCGCGCTCAAACGTGTAAGGAGCATTTCCGTTTTGCACTGCCGTGGTCTCCGTCTTCTGCTGTTCGCATCCTGTAAAAGTCAGCGCCATCAAAGCCACTGCCGCCGTTAAGTAAAGCGCCGATCGTTGCATCGTCTTTCTCCTCACAACAGTTCAGAACGTTAACTACGTTGCGAAACGCATATCCATGGCGTGCGTGATCCCTCGTACCGCCAGCACCGCACCCGCAAAACACACTGCAATGCAAAATCCCGCACGCCTGGCCACAGGTGCGGCACTTCATGTCGCAGGCTGGACTTCGGGAAATTTCCATTTACCTGAGGTGATCTCCGTACGCGGACGGTACATGCGGATGGTGGCATTCCAGCCGGGAGTAATGGGAACGCAGTTGGGCGCTTTGTTCTCGCAGCCTCCAAACTGCACGGTGACAGAGTTATCTGCGTTTTTCTGTGCAGTGATGTTGTTTATGGAATAAGCATTCAGCGAGTTCTGCTCGAAGTAGCCCTTAGCGTTGTAGACGCTGATGGACCAGAAGCCATCCACAGGCACGTCTTTCACGGTGAGTTTGTAGACCTGCTTACCATCGTTGTTTGGCACCTTCATCTGCGCATACGTGGCATCCTTGTCAGGGTTGCCACCCCAGCCCGCAGCCGACCCAATGAGATAGTTCACCGGATCAACCTGTTGTTTGGTGCCGAATGCGTTTTTGAAATCAGTAATCGTGGAGCCGAGTGCTACGAGAGCTTCACGGATTTTGTCTTGACTGGCCTGATCCCACTTGGGCGCTTCGAAGGTGCCGGGCGCTTTTTGAGTGATGGTGACAGCGTCCTGAAGCTTGTGGACTTCGTCGAGATCCTGCGTGCTGTTCGGGTCGGCGAGAATTCGCAGGAGAACCGCAGCATAACGGGTACCAATCTTTTCTTTCGTTAGCGTGTACGCACCTTTGCTGTACACAACCATGGGGGTGTACTCGTCTTCGTTAACGATCTGCATAGAGAGAAAACGCTTGCCTGGGTCTGGGAGCGTGATGGTGACGGGACCGGCGTCGAGATCGAGGACCGCGGAGGAGTAAAGTGTGTCGCGATTCATGCGAACCACTTTCTGCTTGTCGATGGGTGTGGGTGTGCGGTTATTGATGAACTTGCCGAGTGCGCCGTCTTTGACGAAGTTGCCGAAGTAGAGATCGGTTTCAGCTCGCGGAAAGGTTTGCGGCGTAACCGTTACGCAGTCGCTGCATTTGGGTGGCTCGGGTTTTGCGGCTGCAGTCTGCGCGGCTGGTTCTGATGGTGCAGCTACCGGCTTAGGCTGTTCGCAGCCAAGAACTGCGAGTGCGACCGGTAGAGCAATGAAGATCAGGCGGAATTTGTTTCGGGCCATCATCCCTCTCTAGTTACTGCTGCGGTGCGTCGTCATGAATCGAGTTCATGACGGTCATTGATATACCCGCCCATCACACTCCAGAAACTGTGAAATCTAACAGCAGTACAAGGATTTCCCCGCAAGAAGACTCTTGCATGTACCCTGTAGCGGACACATGGAAGTCCATCTCATTGACGGCACGTACGAACTCTTTCGCCACTTCTACGCATGGCCCTCTATGCGCGATGCCAACGGCAACGAAATCGGCGCAGTGAAGGGTGTACTCGCATCCATCCTCGCCATGGTGAAAGAAGGAGCCACCCACATCGGCGTGGCCACCGATCACGTCATCGAATCCTTCCGCAACGACCTATGGCCTGGCTACAAAACCGGCGCAGGCATCGACCCCGATCTATGGAGTCAGTTCCCGCTACTCGAAGAAGCTCTGCAGGCAATGGGCATCGTCACCTGGGCTATGGAGAACGAAGAAGCAGACGACGCACTCGCCTCCGCAGCACACATCGCCGCACAGGACGCGCGTGTCACACGCGTTCTCATCTGCACGCCGGACAAAGATCTTTCGCAATGCGTGCAGGGCACCCGCGTGGTGCAGATGGATCGTCGCAAACGCGAAATCCGTGACGAAGCAGGAGTCATCGCAAAGTTCGGCGTTCCACCAGCCTCAATCCCCGACTATCTCGCCCTCGTAGGCGACACAGCAGACGGCTATCCCGGCCTCCGCGGTTGGGGGGCCAAAGGCACAGCCGCTGTCCTCGCAAAATTCAGCCATCTCGAAGCCATCCCGCAAGAAGCAGCAGATTGGCAACTAGCCATTGCCAACCCAAGAGGCATGAACGAAACCCTGCGCACCAACTGGGACAACGCCATCCTCTTCCGCACCCTGGCCCGACTCAAAACCGACCTGCCCCTCTTCACCAACGTCGACCAGCTCCACTGGACCGGCCCCACCGCAGCCTTCGAAGCCATAGGCACCCGCTTAGACAAAGCCAAGGTCACCAAGTCGCCAAAGCAACGGTAGGAAAATCGATTACTCTAGCCCGCGGTCTGTAGAAGGCTCACTCATGACGCAGCGTGCTTTGTGGGTCTGTCGCGGACGCTCGCCGAGCCGGAATCCAACAAGCGACTAACGCCACCAACATAAGAAACAGTGGCGTCAATGTGAAAGAGATGGCGTCATAGGCTGTTATTCCACTCTGCAGGCTTGCAGCGACCTTCGAAGCTGCGAGGGCCAACGGAAAGCCGATCGCCAACGCGATGACCGTACGCGCTATCCCATAACGAACGATCAAGCTCTGTATCTGGCCCATAGTCGCACCGAGCGCGAGACGAATCCCCATTTCCTTCGTCCGACGCTCAACGGAATAGCTCATCACACCGTAGAGTCCCACAGTAGCCAGCAACAGACCAGCCAAGCCAAACACTCCGAAGATGGTCGACTCCGCTCGTGGAATGATCAATGAATCCATCACCTGTTCCGCCATCTCTTTCTGATGGAAGATGGCAAGCGATGGGTCGACGGAGTGCACCTCAGCCTGGAGCGCATTCGCCATCTGCGCGCCGTTTCCCTGGTAGTGAACCATCAGAGAATAGCCAAGCAGTGGCGCCGCAGTGCCCATATTCTGCTCCAACGCTTCATACACAATGGGTGGGTTGTCTTCGAAATTCATCATCGTCGACTTGCTGTTTTTCACGACACCGATGATCTCGTAGCTGACGGGCGTTTGTGGGCTCGCATCCTTCTGTAGCGTCGGCGTCAAATACTGACCCACCGCACGGCGATCCTTGAACATCTGGTGTGCGAATGCTTCATTCACGATCATCTGTTTCGCAGCATTCGGCCCTGCACCGTTGAAGTTCCTGCCTTCTAACTGCTGGATGCCCATCGTGGCAAAGTATCCCGGCCCAACATCGTAAACATCTGCTTCAGGGTCAAGCCCAAGGTCTCCAGGTCGGCCCACGTGATGAAACTTCTTCGACTTCATGCCGATCGAAAGAGGCGTGGAGTCAGTCCATGCAGCCGATGCAACTTGAGGCATCGCCATCACACCGTCCAACACACGTTTCAAAACCAGCGGCACCTGCTCCGCTTTGTATCCGTTGTGGACTGGATCGATGGAAAGCACCCGCACCCCATCCATACGAAGTCCAGTATCGCCATTGGTCAGCTTGAGCAGGCTATGGAGATAAAGCGATGTCGTACACAGCAGAACCATGGTTGCAGCGATCTGCACCATCACAAGCACATCGCGCATGGCCCAGCGGCGTCCCGGCTTCTCCAAACTGCTTTCACCTTTCAATGCGTTTGGAACCGATGGTCGTGTAGCCGCAAGTGCCGGGCCCAATCCGCATAGCATCCCAGCCACCACGCTTAATCCAAAGGCGTACCAAAGCACCACCGTGGATATGTTCAGGGTGAGATCAATCGGTAGATCAACCGGCATGTGAAAGTACGTAAGCGCGCGCATCGCCAACACACTTGCACCAACGCCGACCGCACCACCGCCAAAGGACAAGACCAGGCTCTCCAGCAGCATTGGCTGTATCAGTTGCCACCGCGTCCCACCCAAGGCAATGCGTATGGCCATCTCCCTATGTCTCGCCATCGCTCGAGACAACTGCAGATTCGTAACATTGGAAACTGCAATTGCTAATACAAGCAGTGCTATCCCCATGACTGCCGCCACGAAGGCAGCGATGTGCACCCACGCCTCAGCAGGTAGGCTCCCTGCTTGCTCACATCGAAGTTGTCGTTCCTGCATCTCCGTCGGAAACGCAATCGCAAGGCGCTGCGACACAGCATTCAATTCCGCCTGGGCCGTTGCTCGGTCCGCTCCCGGAGCGAATCGGGCAATGACATTGACAAGCTCGCTATCCGTTTCTTGAAGAAATCCCAGGCTCGCTTGCTGGCTCAGCGGGATCCAGAAGTCCGCAACCTGCATTTGCAGGGTTCCACGAAATTTAGGCTTCGCTACGCCAATCACAGTGAACGGCTTTCCAGACAGAAACACCGTCTTGCCGATCACTCCATCGTCTGCATTGAAGTAAACCCTCCACAGGTCGTAGCTCAACACGATCACGGGAGAGTACACATCGCGGCGTCCAAATCCCCGACCGAGCGTCATCGGGACTTGAGTGACATCGAAGTAGTTCTGTGTCACGCTCTGGCCCCACGCCCGCCTTGGTTCGCCTCTGCCAGTAAGGGCCACCTGAATGTGTGACGTGAAGGCAGCCACATCCGAAAACGATTTAAGTTGTCCCTGCAGGCTCTCGAATACGTCCGCGTAAACGAGCTGTGCACGTTGCCCATGTTGATCGGTTGGATAAACACTCATGAGCTTTGCAGGATCTCCAACCGGAGGACCTTGCAGCGCAATTTTGTCCACGCCTGAGAAGACAAGCGCATTCGCGGCGATTCCAATTCCAAGCGAGAGCATCACCGTCAGTGCGGAGGAAGGCGCACTGATGAGCTTTCTCAGCACATAGCGCAGGTCTCTCCACATGTGCTCAATCCAAAGGAAACTACTTGCCCGCCAAACTTCTTCGCGTACGCGATTGACGCTTCCGAATTTCAGGTGTGCACGCCGCCGTGCTTCGTCCTTGTCCATGCCACGGGCAATGTTCGCGTCGATCTCTTCTTCCAGATACAGTTCGATCTCTTGTTGCAATTCCAGATCAGCCTGCTTACGCCGAAAGAATCTTTGCCATCTCATCGGTCACCCACCGTGCGCGCGTATGATTCGCCCATCATCAATCCGCAAGCCATCATGTCCCAGGTTCTCTTCAGCATCTCGCAGCTGGACGCTCTACCAACTTTCATTGCCTCTCCCCTAGAACTTCGATGGAAAACATCCTACACCAGTAGAACTTCTAGGGGAGAGCAAAATCGCCGACGGATGCTCGTCACGTCGAAGCGTGCTTTTGAAATCAAAAAGAGGAACTACCAGCACAACCAGCTTTTGAAGGACGCAGGAGATCGGTCTGCGGGACTTACCTGCGTAGCTCAAAGCAGCATCTGCGTTCTTCGCAGAAGCCTCATTTCCCCACGTTCCTACCGGATCCTGGCTGGCCACGGAAACCTGTCAAGCCCCTAAGCCAGCTAAGGCCAACAAACAAAAGCAAATAGAGTTGGCATGGTATTTCTTCCAAATCACTAAAATAGAAATAAAGAAGAACAAAGGGCCAATGCTCAAGGGATAACTTCTTTAGAAAGAAGATTTTGCCCCTAACCTCAATGGATAGACGATTTTAGCGTCACCCCAAAACCTAACCCCAATGAAATGACGATTTTGCGAAAACAGGGAGAGGGGGGAGGGGTATCCGTCTACAATGTCCAAGTCATGCAGTACGAGGAAGCAGTCAGTAAGCTGTACACCCTGAGCGGAGAGCTGGCACCAGCGGCTCCGGGAACGCCGCGCCGCAAGTTTGAACTGGACCACATGCGGACACTGGTCGCCGCACTCGGCAATCCCCAGAACAGTTTCCCGTCTGTACTGATCGCAGGTACCAACGGCAAAGGCTCCACAGCCGCAACGCTCGCCAGTATCCTCAGCGTCTCCGGCTACCGCACCGGCCTCTACACCTCGCCGCACCTGCTGCGACCCAACGAACGCATCCAGATCAGCGGCGTAACACCCGGCCAGAACTCCCTGGCCGAGATCGCCGACCAGGCTTTCGCCGATAGTTTTGAAAAGGTAGAAACAGCAGCGGCCCGGCTCGTAAACGAAGGCAAACTGCCGCACGCACCCAGCTTCTTTGAGGTCATCACAGCCATCGCCTTCGTCGCCTTCGCCGAAGCGAAGATAGACATCGCCGTTCTCGAAGTAGGACTCGGCGGCCGCCTCGACGCCACCAACATAGTCGAACCACTACTCTCCGTCATCACGGACATAGCACTCGACCACACAGAATGGCTCGGCAACACGCTGACGGAGATCGCCCGCGAGAAGGCCGGCATCCTCCGTCCAAAGGGACTGCTGGTAACTCTGCCGCAGCACCCTGAAGCCAACGCCGCCATCGGCGAAGTAGCCATGGCATTGGACGTGACCGGGGTGAACGCTGCCGCCTACTTGCCAGACCGCATCACCAACGATGAACCCTACCCCCTGGTCCTACAGGGACAGGCCATCACGGTAGCCAGCCCTCTACCGGGGGACCACCAGCGTCGCAACACCGCGCTAGCCATCGCTGTAGCAGAGCAACTTCTTACACAGCAATCATTTACAAAGATCACACCACAGTCCATTGAGTCCGGCATAAGAAGCACAAACTGGCCGGGAAGGCTGGAATCCACCACCATTCCGGGCACACAGATCACCCTGCTCATGGACGTAGCCCACAACCCCGCCGGGGCCTGGACACTACGCAGCCATCTCTCCCGCCAGATTGACGGCGACCACCTACCCGCCCCGCGCACACTAGTCTTCTCCGCTCTGAAAGACAAGTCCATCCGCGAAATGGCCCAAATTCTGTTTCCACTCTTCGACGGCCCGGAAGACCGCATCCTGCTGGCCCCTATCCAAAGCCCAAGAGCCGCCAGCGCTGAAGCCTTGGCCGAAGTAGCAGCAGACCTGGACACCGCAGCAGAAGTCTGCACATCTGTAGCCGACGCCATGGACAAAGCCGCAGATCGCACCGGAAGCATCGTCGTATCAGGTTCGGTATATCTGGTAGCTGAAGCCAAGACCTGGCTCAAGGAGCAACACGGATGAAACGGTTGTTGCCCTGGGCGTCCTACCTGATCTTCATCCCCCTGATGCTGTTCGTGACAGTCGCCTGCGGTTCACTCTCGCTGCTGGTCTCGCTGTGGGATAAGTCCGGTCGTCAACAACACGCCATTGCCCAACTCTGGGCAAAGCTAATGTTGGGCATAGCGCTGTCGCCCATGAAGGTGGTCAACCCGCAAAACCTGCATCTTGGCCGCGCCGCCGTCTTCGCTAGCAATCACCTCAGCTATATGGATACCCCGGCCCTATTCGGGTCGCTCCCATTCCAATTCCGTATCCTGGCGAATCACTACCTCTTCAAAATTCCGTTCATTGGCTGGCACCTCACCCGTTCCGGCCAGGTTCCCATCGACCAGTCCAGCATGCGCTCGATGGTGGCCGGACTTATGCGCGGCGTGGCAACGTTGAAATCCGGAATGCCGCTGCTCATCTTCCCTGATGGCGGGCGCTCCTCCGACGGCCATATCCATCAGTTCCTCCAAGGCGCAGCCTTTATGGCCATCAAGGCCCAGGTGCCGTTAGTGCCGCTGGCACTCGTAGGAACTTACGAACTGCTCCCGATGCACACCTACCACCTGGCCCCCCGACCACTGATGCTGGTAGCCTGCGATCCCATCGAGACCACTGGCATGACCACCAAAGACGCCGAGGCACTCACAAATCGTCTTATGGACGCAATCGCGGTGGAATATTATCGGCATTCGAAGCTCGTTCAGCCCGAATCTGTCCCGGAAAACCAGGCGAAAATCCCCAGCAGCCAGCTCTAGATGTTCCACGTGGAACACTGCGCGTGAAACAAACATGCGGCGCGTATCATCAGGAAATGAACCGCCCACGCATCCTGATCCCGATCCCTACCAGCTTCGACGAGTCCTATAACGCGAAGAGCTGGCCGGAATACGCGTCAGCGGTAGAAGCCGCAGGCGGCGAGCCGGTAAAGGTTACGTTGACGCACTCCGTGGCCGAATTGAAGGAGATGGCGCGCCAAGCCGACGGAATCCTGCTTCCAGGTAGTGGGGCCGACATTGACCCCGCCCTTTACGGGCACGACCGCGATCCCGCCTCCACTGCACCCGATCCCCTGCGCGATCAAACCGACCGAGCCCTATTTGAAGCCTCGCAAGAGACGAAGAAGCCGCTGCTGGGCATCTGTTTCGGAACTCAATCTATGAATGTCTTCTACGGCGGCACGCTCATCCAGGATTGCTCTCCTGTCCCAGTGAATCACCGGGCCGGACGCTCTGTAGCTGTGGCGCACGCCGTGCAATTCTCCCAAGACAGCCGCCTTGGGCAGATCCTTCAGCAATCCGGCGAATCCACGCCCATTGACGACGAATTCGCTCGTGTTCCCGTGAATAGCAGCCACCATCAGGCAATCGCATCTCCTGGCGACACCCTGCGAGTGGTCGCAAGATGTCCGGAAGATGCCATCATTGAGGCAGTTGAAGGTTCTGATCCAAAACATTGGCTAATAGGAGTACAGTGGCATCCGGAAAGAACGGTGGATAGCAGCGCAGCGTCGCGAGCCATCTTCACGGACTTTCTGAAAGCGGCAGCAGGAGTCTGAGCCATGCTCTACGTCCCATCCCGCGACCATATCGCTGCACTACTTGCGCCTTACACGGAACATCTCCCTGCCGAGACGCTGGAAAAGCTCGAAGTCTACCTGATGCTTCTGCTTCGCTGGAACCAGAAGACCAACCTAACCGCCGTCCGCGACCCAGAAATGTTGGTGCAACGACAGATCGGCGAAAGCCTTTTCGCAGCACGCCTTCTGAACGGTGCGGAAACGCTGTTGGATTTCGGATCCGGTGCCGGGTTCCCTGGGGTTCCCTTGAAACTGCATCATCCCGGCCTGAAAGTCACCCTCGCAGAATCGCAGGGCAAGAAAGCTTCGTTTCTCCGTGAAGCCGTTCGGACCCTCGGAATCGATGCGGAAGTCTGGTCCAACCGTGTGGAAGCCCTGCCTACGGAACGAACATTCGATATCGTCGCCCTGCGCGCCGTCGACCATACTGAAGCCATGCTGCCGATCGCGGAGACACGTGTAAAAAATGGCGGCACCATGCTGCGGTATCTCCCGTTGGAAGGCGCGGAATCTCATCCGGGATGGGCGCTGGAGTACTCCTTAGCTGTTCCGCTTTCACAAGGTTGTGTATCCCTGTGGAAACGCGTGGAAAGCACAAATTCCGGGCAATAACACCTGTTTCTGTGTTCCACGTGGAACGTTCTCCACAGCATCTCCTCAGGTGTTCCACGTGGAACAATACTCAGACGCCGCCTCCCCTGCTACTCTGGCGAAGCGCCATGGGCAAAGTCATAGCAGTCGTCAACCAGAAGGGTGGCGTGGGAAAAACCACGACCGCGATCAATCTTGCGGCAGCCGTTGCGTTCAATGGACTGTCGACTCTGCTGGTCGATTGCGACCCGCAGACCAACGCTTCCGGCGGCCTCGGTGTAGGTCGCGACCCCGACCGTAAGACTGTTTATGATTTGCTACTGGGCGAGGTCACCGCAGCAGAGATTACGGTGGACACCGGCATTGAGAACCTCCGCCTGATTCCCAGCTCCAAAGACCTTATCGGGGCCAACTTTGATCTGGCACAGCAGACTGAACGTGAGTTCCGGCTGCGCAAGGCGCTGGAAGATATCCGCGACTCCTATGACTTCATCTTTCTGGACTGCCCACCCGCGCTTGATCTGTTAACGCTGAACGCCTTGGTCGCGGCAGACACCCTGCTCGTCCCCATGCAGGCGGAATACTTCGCCCTTGAGGGCATCTCTGAATTAACGGGAACCCTTGACCGTGTCGCAGCAGCCTTTCAGCCCGAACTGGGGCTCGAAGGCGTTGTGCTCACCATGTACGATCCGCGCACCTCGCTCTCGCAGCAGGTAGCCGAAAACATCAAGGGTTTCTTCGGCGACAAGCTTTATACCACCACCATTCCTCGGAACGTACGCGTGGCAGAAGCGCCCAGCCACGGCCTCCCGGTTATCGCCTACGACGCGAAGTCTCGCGGCGCCGAAGCCTATCGCGATCTCGGTCGAGAATTGCTCGCCCGTAATGGCGTCTTCACCACCGAAGGCAATCCAGCAGGAACCGTAGTGCACGTACCCGACGAAGAATCTGAAGAGTAACGACTGCCCCTAGTGGGTAAAAGACAGGAACCACACAATGTCCGACGTAAAAACACAGGATCCAAAGCGCAGGGCCCTTGGACGAGGGCTGGAAGCGCTGCTCCCATCCCGGCAAACCGCCCCTGCGCCCACACCAGCCCCTGCCGCCCAAACACCCTCTGGCAAACCGCTGGAAGTAGACGTCACTGCCATCGTTCGCAACCCGTTCCAGACGCGTACCCGTTTCGACGAAGACGCGCTGAACGAACTGGCACAATCCGTTGCGGCCACAGGAGTAGTACAGCCCATCGTTGTGCGAGCGCTTCCTGGCGGCAAATACCAGCTCATCGCTGGAGAACGCCGCTGGCTGGCATCGCAGCGCGCAGGCAAGAAGACCATCCCCGTCATTGTTCGTGAAGTCTCTGACGAGCAGGCGATGGAGATGACCATCGTAGAAAACCTGCAGCGCGCCGACCTCAATCCCATGGAACAGGCTCGAGCTTATGACCGCCTGGGACGCGAATTCAAGATGACGCAGGAACAGATGGCGCAGCGAACCGGCAAGGAACGCGCCTCGGTGGCCAACTTCCTGCGGCTGCTGAAGCTTCCCCAGGCCGTGCAGGAAAAGGTAGAAGGTGGAGAACTCAGCTTCGGACACGCTCGCGCCCTGCTGGCCCTGGAATCTGAGGCGCAGATGCTTGCTGCAGCGCAGAAGATTGTGGCTCTAAGCCTTTCGGTTCGTGGCACGGAAAACTATGTGAAGGGACTCCTGGATCCCGAACGCAAACTCGGCAAGGTCAAGGCAGACGAGGAACCTGAAATTGATCCCAACGTGAAGGCAGCACAAGACAAGCTGCAGCGTTCGTTGGGATTGAAGGTTCGTATTGAAGACACCCGCGGCAAAGGGCGAGTGGTCATTGAATACAGCAACCTCGAAGATTTCGACACGCTGCTGACCATGCTCTCCGCAAACTAAGTTCACTATCAGCGATAGCCCGCGTTGTCTCCTAATCTTTTAGGAGACAACTCCTAAAAGATTAGGACTGAAAGCAAGTCACACCATGATGCAAGCCACCGCGTTCGAATACAAACATCGTTTTCTGATCCATGCGTTGATTTACACACTTTGTTTTGCAGCTCCATGGCCTGACTATCACAACGGCTTCCACGGCCTCACGCTTTGGAGCTTCATGCGCAATGGCAGCGCGTGGTTCCGCATCGCAAACAATCTTTCGCAGCCTCAGTACGTTCGCTTCGCAAGCTTCTGGAACGGCACATTGATTGTCATTCTGCTGTTCGCCTTCGCGGGTGCTTTGTTGCGTACGTGGGGTGCTTCTTATCTTGGCGCGTCCACCGTTAAGAACGGTGGCATGGAAGGCAATCGCGTCATTGCCGATGGACCATTTCGCTTCGTCCGCAATCCGTTGTATCTCGGAACCATTCTGCACACCGTTGCCCTTGCATTTCTCATGCGGCCAGAGGCTGCGGTTCTCTGCATCATCCTCATCACCATTGTTCAACTGCGTCTGATCGGCCGCGAAGAACCATACCTAATGGGCCACCTTGGCGAAACCTACCGCGCATATGTTGAAGAAGTCCCACGCATCATTCCGTCACTGAAGCCATGCACGGCTTCAGGCACCAACCGCCCGGACTGGAAGCAGGGCATCCTCAGCGAGTTCTACATGCTGGGCGCAGCCATCTCTTTCGCAGCATTGGGATGGGCTGATGGCTTTAACTGGGAGAACACGGTGCCGCACGTCATCCAAGGCATCCTCATCTCGCTCGGCATCTCCATCGTCCTCCGCGCGTTCATTCCAAAGTCCGAACTCTAGGCCATCGCCAGGGCGCGCTCTGCATCGCTGAAAGGCCGCGAGCGCGCAACGGAGATGCCACGCACTGAATTCTTCCGATTGCCACCCACGGCGCAGTAGAAGTGATACAGGTCGCCGTTGTGCATCACCACGGAAGGCTTGTGCGCGTAGATGCCATCCACCGATCCCGGCGCCCCCACATTCACCACTGGCTCTTCCTGCTTAGTTGCGTGGAAGAGATCAGGGCCGCTGGCCACCAGGTCGCGCGCCACACCTTTGTCATCCAGTCCAAAGTAGAAGAACGCCCATTCCCTGCCGTTCTTCAACACACACGGATCGCTCGCAAAGTGCGCGTCATAAGATCCCGCAGGCCCATTGCGCAGAATCGGATTGCCCTCGTAACGCGTCCACGTCTTCAGATCTTTTGACGTCGCCACACCCGTCTGCTCATGCCATGGTCCCGTGGTGTGGTCCTTCGCGTTGTAGAAGAGATAGAACGTATCACCCTCGCGCAGCAGACACGGTTTGTACAGCCCGCCTCGCTCCCACGCCGCGCCATCTTCCGAGCGCAGAATGATGTCGCCCGGCGTCCATGCAAGACCATCCTTGCTATGCGCCAAGCCGATCACCGCAGCGCCGCTCTCATAGCCCTGCGAAGGATACGCGTGATACGCGCCCACATAGCTGCCCTGCACGCGTTGAATGCGGCCCTGCGATGTCAGGTCGTTCTCGCGCAGAATCCAGTTCATGGCCACGTTGTATTTCAGTACAGGATTGTTGGGGTCGCGCCGCAGAATGCAGCCCACCTTCTTCCATCGCAACAGGTCTTCTGACGAAGCGAGGCCCGTCTGATAGCCAATGCCGTCAAAGGCAACAAACGTCATGTGCCAGAGATTGCCGTTGCGAAACACAAAAGGGCAGTCAACACTCTTGCTGTCATACGCGCCGGCTTCGTTTGACGGCCCCAGTACAAGCCGATCCAGCTTGAAGGGCGACAGCAGCGAACGCGGTTCTGCGCTCCGTGGCGCGGCATAGGCATGCGAAGCCGCAAATGCAGAGAGAGCAAGAAAGCGCCGGCGAGAGAGGGCATACATAGCGACTCCCTTATACGTCAGCACCAGGGCAAAGCAAAAGC
Organism: Terriglobus roseus; assembly: GCF_900102185.1. Taxonomy (NCBI): domain Bacteria; kingdom Pseudomonadati; phylum Acidobacteriota; class Terriglobia; order Terriglobales; family Acidobacteriaceae; genus Terriglobus; species Terriglobus roseus. The sequence goes on from NZ_LT629690.1 coordinate 4,165,458, forward strand.
CGCGACAGCGTATAGCCGTCGCGGCTCTGTATGCTTTTGCGAAGCGTCTGCCTCGCTGTGAAACTACTTCTTGGCGGCAGCCTTAACCGGAGCGATTGCGTCCTTAGCAGCCTTGGCCACGCGGAACTTCACAACGGTCTTTGCCTTGATCTTGATGGCTTCGCCGGTCTGGGGGTTGCGGCCCGTGCGTGCCTTGCGCTCTGCCTTCACCAGCTTGCCCAGTCCGGGGATGGTGAACTCGCCGTTCTTCTTGGTCTCCTTGACTGCGGTCGCGGCCAGCGTGTCAAAGAACAGGGCAACCTGCTTGTTGGGCAGTTCGAGCTGCTCTGCGATGGTGCGGATCAGTGCGGTCTTGGTCAGTCCCTTTGCCATTTGGTGTTACTCCTTCGTTTGAGAAAAATCTCTTGGATTGTGGGTTATGGTCCCGCTTGCAGAAATCGCCTGTGTTCATGCGGGTTCCACAACCGTTCCGCATATCACGATGGACTTTTGCGCACCGGTTGTCAATCGGTAAACATTGGTTTTTTAAGGTTTTCTTGGGTTTTTGTTGGCTTTTCTGTGGAAAGGTGCCCATCGGGGTACATTCAGCGTTCCAAAACTGTACATCTGGCCGTAAAAATCACTGAATTTTCTGAAACCAATCTCGCGTCCTGACCCGTCTTTAGGCTCAGACTCTGGCCGCTGCAATCTTCCGACCGGGGTATTGCTGATTGAAGAAAGAACCGCCATGAACATGACAACGATCCGCACCTTCGCCACACGCATGAGCGTCGTGGCTGTCTGTAGCGCAGCACTCTGTTCCACGCCGATGCAGGCCCAGGGCCGAGGCATGATGGCACCCGAACAGCGCGTGGAGGCCATCGACAAGGCCGTCACTCTCACCCCGGATCAGAAGACCAAGATCCTGGCGCTCTACACCGAAGACCAGAAGAAGATGCAGGCCCTTCGCGACGCGCAGGACCCCGACATGCGCACCAAGATGATGGACATGCGCAAAGACGAGAACACCAAGATTAAGGACATGCTCACCGACGAGCAGAAGCCCAAGTTCGATCAGTACGTCGCATCCATGCCCATGGGCCGCCCCGCTGGCGGACCGCCCCCTCAGCAGTAAAAAGTTTTCTCCGAAAGCGGCCCTCTCCGCTAAACGGGCAGGGAGTGGATGCTCCCTGCCCGGACTTTTTGCTGGAAGCAACATCCTGCCAAGACACGGCATGCCTTGCTGCATCTGGCAATCAGGACTAGGCTGTGTCCTGCGTCCATGCGAATCCCCTTTCAGCTTCGCTCCACCGTCGTGCTTCTTGCACTTCTGAATACAGCAGGCGCGCAGCAGAGCCCTAAAGCTGCAATCACATTCGAGACAGCAGCGATTCATCCCTCTCACGTAGCACCAGGATGCTCCAGCATCCCGCCACCAGGCAGCGGCCACTTTGACGCCACCTGCCTCACGTTACGGAACCTTGTGGAGATCGCTTTTAAGCCGGAATACCCTGACTCCATCGAAGGGCCACCGCACGCGCTCGATTCTCAGTACGACATTCGCGCAAGCCTTCCTGACGGCGTCACGTGGAACTATGACTCCCTGCGTCCCCTAATGCAGCAACTTCTCATCGAACGCTTCCACCTGGCCTATCACTTCGGAAGCAAGTTAGTCTCCGGCTACGAGATCACCACGGACAAGAGCGGCACCAAACTCACTTCTATCAGTCCCGATTCCGTGAAGTGGGGTATGAAGGCTGGAGAGCTCTCACAGAACTTCTTCGCTCCAGGTCACATTCAGAGTCGCGGAATCGATACAGACGGAATTGCAGGCATGCTGTCTCTCGCAGCTCGCACGCCTGTTGTGAATCACACTGGCCTCACCGGTCTTTACAACATGGATTTGCGTTACGCGCCCGATGAAAGCACGTCGTCCGATCTGCCGTCCTTGCCTATGGCAATTAAGGAACAACTGGGCCTTAATCTGAAGCCGGCAAAAGTTCCGGTGCAGACAATCGTCATCGACCATGTCGATGAAGTCCCCGTAGCGAATTAACAAACTTCTAGAAGAACGTTCGCCGTGGCGTCTTCACCAACAGCGGTGCATTCAGCAGCGCAACCAGCGGCGCCGCAGCGCGGAATCGCTTCACAATCTCATCGTGCAGCTTCGCGGTCGTGACCACCTCCGCGGGCAACGTCACAGACACTCCCCACTTCCGGTCCCGCAAATATTCTGCCGCCGGATCGTCCGCAGCAAAGCCCTTCGGCACACGCGTCAGCGGCATCGTCTCCAGGTCCGGCAACAGCTTGCGCAGCTTCTTGTCACCCATCAATGCGCGCATCTCTTCATGGTTCTGCTGCAGGTGCCTGCGAATGGCCAGCATCTGGTCTGGCTGCGGCATGAACGCACCCACGGCGACTACAACATCATCCGCACCAATGTGCGCATAGAACCCCGCGCCGCTCGTCTTCGACAACGACGATGGGGACCACCATGCACCCACATGCGTTTTGTACGGCTTCTTGTCACTGCTGAAACGCGTATCGCGATAGATGCGGAACATCGCCTTCGGCGCAGGCTTCACACACTCCGGAGCGAAGTCCACCATCGCGTGGTTGATCTCCTCAATCAACGCAAGCCACGGAGCCTTCACTTCCTGTTCAAAGACACTCTTGCGATCGTTGAACCAGTTGCGATCATTGTTGCGCTTCAGGCCTTTCAGAAAACGAATCGCGGCAGGAGAAAAGTGTGTCGGCATAACGATTTAGATTCTATGTCGCACCAAAAGAAGCAGCACGACGGCCTTGCGTTGTCTTATTCAAAAAGGAATATGCTTAGACATGGCCAGAACATCGGTCAGAAAGTCGTTGTGGAATCGGCCCGGAGGGGCCACTCTTCATGGAAGGCTCAGGTTTTCCGCTCGCAGGAATCATTCTCCTCGCAATTCTTGGTCTTATCGCCCTCGTCACATTGCTCAAAACTCTGTACACCGTCCGCACCTCGCAGGCCGGTGTTGTCGAACGCTTTGGCAAATTCCATCGCATCGTGCGCCCCGGCTTGCACGTTCTCATTCCGTACGCGGAACGCGTCTTCTTCGTTGATCTCCAGGTTCAACAGGTGCAGTTTTCGGTAGAGACCAAGACGCGCGACAACGTCTTCGTACAAATCCCCGTCAGTGTGCAGTATCAGGTCGTCGACGACAAAGTCTTCGATGCCGTCTATCGGCTCTCGCGTCCGCAGAAACAGATTGAAAGCTTCGTGTTCAACTCCATCCTCGGCCATGTACCCAAGCTCACGCTCGACGAAACGTTTGAGCAGATGAGCGGCATCTCCATCGCCGTAAAGACGGAGCTCGATCACACCATGCACGACTTCGGCTTCAACATCCTCACCGCGCTCGTCACGGACATCATTCCAGACAGCAAGGTGAAAGAAGCCATGAACGACATCAACGCCGCACAGCGCAGCCAGGTGGCTGCAATGGCGCGCGGTGAAGCCGACAAGATTCTGAAGGTGAAGCAGGCAGAAGCGGAAGCCGAAAGCAAAGCTCTGCAGGGCCGTGGTATCGCCGCAGAACGCCAGGCCATCATCGACGGCCTGCGCGCCTCCATCGAACACTTCCGCGAAGCCGTTCCCGGGGCCACCGCGGAAGACGTCATGGCGCTCGTCCTGCTTACGCAATACTTTGACACGCTGAAAGACATTGGCATTCGCAGCGGAACCAACACGCTGTTCCTGCCCAACAATCCCGGCGCTGCAAACGACTTCCTGCAACAGATCCTCGCCGGCCTTCGAGCAGGAACACATCGCGGCAGCATGGGTGAATCCGCCACAAAGTAATCGCCACATCGCAGTAACAACAGAGGGTTGCGACACATCGTCGCAACCCTCTTCTACTGCTCCTTATCGAACGACAGTTATACTTCGTTCGCATATGAAGACGGCCGCGCGACTGCTTGCTCTCCTGCTCTTTGTCCCTCTGCTTTGCCATGCGCAGAGCAAGCTATACACGCAGCTCTATGTCTTCGGCGACAGTTACTCCGACTCAGGCGCAGGCTACATCGATGGCAACGGGCCAACCGCCGTCGTCTACCTCGCGCAGCGCCTCGACATTCCCTTCACATATTTCGGCGACCCCAAAACACAAACCGAACACCCCATCCATGAAGGCCTCAACTTCGCTGTAAGCGGCGCACGCACAGGAGAAGGAAAAGGCAGCTACGGCCCACATCGAGAGTTGCTCGGACGAGGCATGTCGACTCAAGTCGATGACTTCGCCGCGCTAGTGAAATCAGGCGACGTGCACTTCGACGCAGAGCAGACCATGTTCTTCCTGCTCGGTGGCTTGAATGACCGCACGCTACCAGCGGGGCAAACACGCACCAACGAAGAAGCGCTCATCGACACGCTCTACGGTCTCGGAGCACGTCGTTTCATGGTCGCTTTGCTACCAGTGAAGATTCCGCAATTCGCCACCGCAGGCGAACGCGCAAACGCCGAACTCACTTCAGTACCTCAGGACATGAAAGCGAAGTACCCCGACATCCAGATCGCCCTTAGCAACTGGGGCTCCTTTTACGATCAGGCCATCACACATCCATCGCAATACGGCTTCACCAACACAACAGACAAGTGCGCTGGACGCGCTCTACGCAACGAAGACACAACCGAATGCGCCACACCGCAAACCTACTTCTTCTATCACGACGGTCATCCGTCAACCGCTGCACATAAAGTCGTAGGCGACATGTTGTATGACGAAGCAGTATCGAACAAATCATCGCAATGAGAAACTATGAGCCATGGCTCAGGAACCAAACGTATCTCTTTTCTCGTATGGAACATTGCAGTTGCTCTCGGTGCAGACAGCCCTGTTCAAAAGGCCACTCCAAGGCACTCCTGATGCAATGCCGGGATATCGGCAGACAATGATTGAGCTCACGGATCCTGACGTCATTGCCAAAAGCGGAACCGCATCACACCCCATGGTCATTCGCACCGGCGATCCCGCTGACAAGGTCGAAGGAACAGTATTCCTCATCACAGAAGATGAATTGGCCGCAGCAGACAAGTATGAGGTCTCTGATTACAAACGCATCCAAGTTCGTTTGCAATCGGGAACAGACGCGTGGGTATACGTAGAAGCCGGATCCCACAAGGCGATTCGTAGCCACACGAAAAAGTAGTATCCCTCAAAGCCAAGTCATAGTTACATAGCTGCTATGCACATACCAGCGCAAACGCTGACGTATCTGTTCATGATCTTCGGCCTGCTGGTTGTGCCCCGCGCACTCCAGCGCTTCCGAGTACCCGCGCCTCTCACCTGCTTCGCACTCGGCATCCTCGCAGCCATCTTTCTCAAGCAGCTCGTAGGCGATCCTGTTGGAACCGTCGTCGCCACCTTCGGAATCGCGGCGCTCTTTCTACTCGCCGGTCTCGAAGTCGACCTCGTAGAGATCCGTCACCAACTCCCGCAACTCAGCGGATACCTCGCCACGCGCGCCATATTCCTCGCCGCATTCGCATGGGTGGGCATTCGCTATTTCCATATGTCATGGCAGGCATCCACACTGCTCGCACTCGGCCTGTTGACTCCGTCCACCGGCTTCATCCTCGACACACTACCCAACTCCGGCCTCGACATCAGCGAACAGGGCGAAGTCAGCATCGACGCCATCGCCGGCGAAATCATGGCGCTGCTGTTGCTCTTCTTCGTCTCTCAGTCGGGCTCGATGGTTATTCTCGGATCGTCCGCGCTCATCCTTCTTCTGCTCATCGTCATCACGCCGTTTCTATTTCTTTTCTTCGGCAAATACGTCGTTCCTTACGCACCAGGCTCTGAGTTTTCACTCCTCCTCATGGTCGGCATCGTGTGCGCCGTCATCACGCAGAACATCGGTATCCATTACCTCATCGGCGCATTCATCGCAGGACTTATTGCAAGTCTGCTGAAAACGCGAATGGCAACTCTCGCCTCAAACGAGAACCTTCACGCCGTCCGCCTGTTCTCATCCTTCTTCATCCCCTTCTACTTCTTTCATGAAGGCATGGACGTTCCCGCAGGCGCACTCGTTCTCAAATCACTTCTCTATGGGGTGTTGCTCTCCGTTATCGTGATCCCTATCCGCATCTGCAAGAACTGGCTGCAGACACGCTATCTCTCGCGCCGCACAGCGCAGGCAGCGTTCCGCGTTGCTATCGCTCTTGAACCAACATTGATCTTCACGATCGTCATCGCGGGCGTCCTCCACGAAGCATTCCATATTCCCGATGCTCTCTACGGAGGCCTGCTCATCTACGCTGCAGTCACAACCATCCTGCCATCGCTGGTACTCCCCAGCCTGTCGATTCCGTCAGAGCCAGAGGTCTATGGCGTGGAAGCTACTGAATGATCTTCCAGTTCGAATCAGGGTCGAACGAATTCATTGCAGTAACAGTCTGGACTGTGTTCGTTCCCAGATCCTTTTCCAACAGCACGCCGTCCTGGTTCATCATGAAGGTCATCACGCCGGAGTTTCCGTACTCCGCCGGATAAGCAACAAAGGCAAAACCATTGGTCATCTTTCCATCGGCGAGGTAGCTCTTCGCACCACCCGGAGCTTTGTCTGTTTGGCTGTCGAGCATCTTGAACAGATAGCCGTGAAACGTAGTGTGCCCAGCCGGGTTTGCCTTGTAGCCCTCGGCGGTAGCAAAGGCAGCCAGCGGTCCAAGCGGACTCTGCGGTTGCCCCTCGCTGGCCTTCCAATAAAGTCCGTTCTGCTTGCCAGGATCGCTTAGAAACTTCGTCGCATATTGTTTTGCGGGCTGACCATCATGCGGTTCTGCAAAGTACTCCGCCTGCGCGTCGGCAATACCTCCGACGATATCGATGACGTCCAACTCGTTCTGCCCAACACGGCGCGACAGTACTTCTTCTTTTCCAGCAGCTGTATCAAAGAACCACTTTCCATCACCGCTTTTCCGTAGCGGGATGGGAAACGGATAGTTATCGGCGCCAATGATGAGCGACTCGCTGCCATCCTCCAACTTGCGCCAACGATGCATCTCCGCATAGCGAGCAATAAACTTCGTCGCAGCATTCTTGTCCTCAACAGCATCGCCAGAGTAGATAACCTGTTTCGTCTCCGGGCCAAAGATGCTCTGGATGGTGTCTTCATCTCCAGAATTAACAGCGGCCACCAGCGCACTTCCCGCGTCTTCTGGAGAAGCGAATGTCTTCGTGGAAGACTCTGCTGGCTTGTTGCCACTGGAGCGATTGCAGGCCGCCAGCGGAAGAAACAGTGTGAATGCCAGTATCCCGGTCGAAAGCGCAAGTTTGCGGTTTTGCATCGACATTTCCCTTCTCCAGAAGCTCTCTCGTAAAACGCTATCTGCGGCCTCTGAAGCCGCCACGACTCGCACCGCCACGCGCGCTCGCCTGTCTCGATTCCCAACCGCTGCCGCCACCACCAAACGCACCGCCACCACCGCGTTGCGCACCATACCCTCGATTGCCTGTATTGGTGTAGACATGGCCGTTCACATTGACGGCGCTGTTGCCATTCGCAGTCCGCACGGCTGACGCGCTGTTTCCGCGATATCCCGTTCCTGCAACAGCAGCACCACCGCGAGAATTCTCGGCTGCAGCAACTGTGCCGTTAGCAGTGGTCTCATGTTGCGTGTAGGTCGTCTGGCCATTTCGTGAGACAACAGAACTACCCGCGTTTCCATACGCATTCGCCACTTGGTGAGTAGAAGCGTAAGCACCCGTGCGAGCGTTGTATGCCTGGCCTGCTGCAGCTGCTCCATTCGGCCCAGCAACAGTCCCACCCCGAGCAGCTGTTCCGGTATAGGGGTTATAGGCCTGCCCAGCGGTTCGCGTTCCATAGGGCGTGGACACCGCAGCGCCTCGCGCATAGGTTCCGGTGGTTGGGTTATAAGCACGTCCGGCAGAGGCGGCACCGTAAGGACCATACGCAGTCACGCTCGAACCATAAGCCCCGCCGCGCCACGCCCTGTTTCCGTAATAAACATTGCTCCGATATACAACGGCACCACCGTGCCAGTTGCAGTTCCAGTAGCTGTAACCCCAACCGCAGCAGTTGTTGTTGATGGCCGCACCCACCGCAATGCCAACACCAAAAGCAAGCAGCGCTGTTCCCACAACTGCGGCGGTGCTATAGCCAGGCGTCTGCACCGGCGCGCCGTACACCACGGTCGGGTTGTACTGCGGAACGTACACCACCTGCGGATTCGTAGGCTGAATCACAATCACATCTGGCGACTGCTGCACTACCGTGATCTGCGAACCAGTCTTCAAATTGCCTGCGGCCTTAGCCTTTGCGCGCAGAGATTGAATCGCAGTCATCACCTGCGCCGCCTGCGTGTGATACGCCTCACCCAGTGACGACGTCCAGCTCAGGTTCTTCACCATGTTGTCCAGCACAGAAGGAAACTGCGTCAACGCCTTCACGCTTGGATCCCATTGCTGCTTGTCTACGGCCTGTGACAGCGCAATTCCTGTCAGCTTCTTGTTCTGCTCCAGCCAGTCATGTGCAGCCGTCACCTGGTCAGGAAAGGTCGCTGCTCCCAACACCTGCGCCACAAGAGCATCCGGATAAAGCGCAATCGGAGCAACAACCTGCTCCAATTCGGCAGCAGAAAGGGGAGCAGGCTGAGCAGTAGAATCAGCCGCTGGCGCAGGAGCCTGTTGCTGTGCAAGCGCGTGTAATTCGGATGCGGGGAAGACCAGCAGAAAACTCAAAACCACCGCGAAAAACTGCTTGAAACAGGTCCTGACCATCACGTTCCTCCCCTGAAGGAAAGACATTTGGCGATTGCGTGAGATTCAGGCAGTGCAACGCAACGCTAGGTCAGTACACAGATCGCGAGCGCGACTATCTACTGTGCATTTGAACAGGCAAGGGCACAGCCGAAACCAGGTACCACTGTTCGCATCGCAAACACAGCACGTTCATAACTTATTAAGTGTTTACGGGATAACTACGGACCGGCATTTGAATACTGCTCACTGCAGCAGGCGTTCTGAAACGCTTTCGATATTCCGAAGGTTGAAGTCCCACACTCTTCTGAAATATCTTGCGAAACGCGCCAACATCTTCATAACTAACATTCCGCGCAACTTCTTTAACGGAGAGTGCGGTCATCTCCAATAATTCACGCGCTTTCTGTACTCGGATTGACTGCGCATACTCCGTCGGCGTCAGGCCAGTGGCTTTTTGAAATCGACGTAAAAATGTTCTCTCGCCAAGTCGTGCAGTCGATGCCATCTCGCCAACGGTAACTGCCTCTGAGATTGAGCTTTCAATCGAGACCTGCACTCGCAGAATGGCATCATCGCCATGCTGCAATCGTGGAGAGAAATTTGCGTAATACCTCTGTTGTCGCGCAGCCGGATCAACAAGGAAAAACTGAGCCGTCTTGATCATCACCAAAGGCCCCAGGTATCGCTCCACCAACTTCAATCCCAGATCGAGCCACGCCATCATTCCTCCCGCTGTCATCACATCTCCCAGGTCAATGATCAAGTCATCGGACTGAACACATATCTCTGGGAACGTAATCGCCAACAGGTTCGCGTAACTCCAATGCGTTGTCGCAGGTCGACCATTCAACAGTCCTAACTGCGCCAGCAAGAAAGTGCCGCCGCACACAGAGCAAAGAGTCGCACCTGAAGCATGCTCTGCCTTCGCCCACGCAAGCAATCTTTGTGTGGATTCGGCATTCTGTTGAACCTCCAGCGTAGGCGGAAAAATAATGCAATCCGGGCTGCCATGCTTGCGCGGATGCGACTCATAACTCCGAATCAAGCCTGACGATGCAGTAGTCCCCCAGTGACTAACCATTACCTCCGCTCGCGCGGATGCCTCACCCTGTTCTGCGCTGATCCGGTTGGCAACTTCAAACAAGTCTGTCAATCCATGAACTACAGCGGGCCTGGCCCCTGAGTAGAGAACGATCGCAATCTCATGCATCGCATGCGCACGCAGAATGTCTGATTTGCCACGTCGTTTGGCAGCTACGCCTCTAGGCATACCAACCACCTCTCGCTTTACTGGGAGCACCACTGTACCGCATCGCGAATACCACTTCATCACGACAGGAAAGGTTGCACCCATGGGCACGATCAAGGTCAAAGACGGCACAGAGATCTTCTACAAAGACTGGGGCACCGGACAGCCTCTCTTCTTTCACCACGGCTGGCCACTCTCTGCCGACGACTGGGACAGCCAGATGATGTTCTTCCTGCATCATGGCTATCGCGTCATCGCGCACGACCGCCGAGGCCACGGTCGCTCCACACAAACCGCAAACGGCCATGACATGGATACCTACGCTGCCGACGTCGCAGAGCTCGTCGAATTTCTCGACCTCAAAGACTCCATCCACATCGGCCACTCCACCGGCGGAGGCGAAGTGACTCGGTTCGTCGCAAAACACGGAAAAGGACGCGTCGCAAAAGCAGTTCTCATCAGCGCCATCCCGCCTCTCTTTATGAAGACGGAAAAGAATCCCGACGGAGTTCCCAAAGAAGTGGTCGACGGCCTGCGCGACGGTACGGCGTATCACCGTGCGCAGTTCTATCAAGACATCACCATCCCGTTCTACGGCTTCAACCGCCCGGGAGCCAACGTCTCTGAAGGCATCCGCCAAAACTGGTGGCGACAGGAAATGATGGGCGCAGCCACCGCCCACTATGACTGCATCAAGGTTCTCTCAGAGACTGAGTTCTACGACGATCTAGCAGCTATCGATGTGCCAGTCCTGGTCATGCACGGCGAGGACGATCAGATCTGTCCCTTCCCAACCACCGGCGCACGTTCCTGGAAGCTCCTCAAGCATGGATCGCTCAAGTCATACCCCGGCTTGCCCCACGGCATGCCAGCCACTCACGCAGACATCATCAACGCCGACCTGCTCAAGTTCATCCAGTCCTGAAAGCTGCTGCCAAGGAGAGCGAGTACATAACTCGCTCTCCTCAAGCCGCACTACTTCGCCAGAGCCGCAGGAATCGGATTATCCGGCCGTTCCGTGTCCCAGTAAATCTGCACAACCCAATAACGAGTGCCGTCGTTCAACAGCTCCCAGCTATTCACACCGCGCGCCTGTGGCGTGGTGTCCGTAGGCGTATGGAAAATCGCGTACGACTCATACACATGCGTCAGGTGGCCAAAGCTCTGCTTCTCATACGCAATGGGCTTTTCATAGAACGTCTGGTTCCCAGCACGCGCCTGGTAGTCGTCCGTGGAGAGAATCGTCAGGTCCGCAGGCCCCGTCTTGCTATGGCGAACGATAATCATCCGTCCTGATCCCGGAACAAACAAACTCTTAAAACGATTCCAATCGCGTGGCTTGCCCACCTCACCAGAGATGGTGTCAGACAACGCCTGGATGATCGCCTCAGGACTCTTCACATCCTCCGGGTTCGCCTTCGGCCAGTCCGGATGCGATGCAATCACGCCCGGCGTAGGAGCCGGACGCGGAGTAGCGGCCACCTGCTGCTGCTGCGCTCCGCTGCTCTGCATCGCCACCAGCATCCCCACCGCCAGAACCATCGTTTTCATCGCCATCTTCCCCTCATGCACCATTTCCGATGCTCACCGTAACAAATTCTTCATATCTTCCCCAACCGCAAAAAACGTTTGGGACCGACAATCCACAGATTCTCGTAAACCCTGTGCAAACGGTGGACAAACCCGGTATTCCTCAGGCCAAACGTCGCGCCTGTGGATAGAAAAGACGTAGCAATCACCGCAATCAAGCGGTTCGGACCTCGGTTTCCACTTCCACACGCCTCCACGGTGCACATTGCCTGTGAGGAAACCTGTGGAAGACGTGTAAACCTAGCCACGCTATGCGGAATCTCCTCCCGGCGACACACATCTTCCGTTCTTCGCGGACACTTTTTCTGAATCTCGTCCACTATCTAACTCTCATCGCTGCAACAGTATGGGATGTTCTTCCACATTTCCTAACCAAACGATTACGACGGCTATTTCAATCTTTCCTTTTCACTCAGGTTCTTAAAAGCAGTCCTCGCATCAGCCTTGTCGTAGCTTGCGTGGAGCTGTGTCGCCGCTTTCCACGGTTTGGTCCGTGCCTTCCACATCCCCCGCCCGGCTAGGATGAGCCTTGTCAAAACCACCACGCACCAGCTTTGTAACCGGGGATAAAAACCAGCCTTGGGAAACGCAGCAGCGCGGTGATACGCTGAAATCCACTCAGGCTCCGGGCCCACAGTCGCTCTGTAAGCTGACTCAAACCGTTGCCGCCGCACACAAGATTTGTCCTGAACTCTTGGAGGTCTCCACCGTGTCCACCACTGCCTCGCTACCTTCGATGGAAACCAGCGGCGCCGCTCCCACCGGCAATCTCGATATCACGGTCACCCGTGCGGAACTGCTGCGTGAACTGACTGCCGCACAGTCCGTCGTGGAACGGAAGACGACGATCCCCATCCTGTCGAACTTCCTCTTTGAAGCCGATGGTGAACGGCTGACCATCACGGCTACCGACCTGGACCAGAGCCTGCGCACCTCTTGCCCTGCACGCGTGAAGAAGTCCGGCGCATGCACCGTCCCGGCGCGCAAGCTGTACGACTACATCCGCCTGTTGCCCGAAGGCGACATCTCCATCAAGCTGATGGACAACCACTGGGTGCAGATCCGCGCTGGCCGCTCCAACACCAAGATGGTGGGCATGGCGCGCGCGAACTTCCCCCAGGTGCCGGAATTCCCAACCACAGGCGCGGTTAAGATCGCAGCACCGTCGCTGAAGAGCCTCATTTCCAAGACCATCTTCGCCATCTCCAGTGAAGAATCGCGTTACACGCTGAACGGCGCGCTGCTCGTCCTCAAGGCTGAGTCCATGGCCATGGTCGCAACAGACGGTCATCGCTTGGCTCACGTTGAGCGCTTCGGCGAAACGCTTGAAGGCATCTCGGGTGAAAAGAAGACACTCATTCCGCGCAAGGCGCTCGGTGAACTCTCTTCCCTATTGGCCAACACGCCCACCAGTGAAGACAACGACTTCATCGAGTTTGCTGACGATGAAACCACGCTGTTCTTCCGCATCGGCGGTCGCGTGCTCACCAGCCGCAAACTCACCGGCCAGTTCCCCAACTACGAAGCCGTTCTGCCGCGCGACAACAACAAGTTCGTCATCGTCCGCAGCGAAGACCTCATGGGTGCTCTGCAGCGCGTGTCGCAGTTTGCTGACGAGCGTAGCGGCGCCATCAAGATTCGCCTGGAGCAGAACGAACTCCGCATCTCGTCTTCGTCCACGGACGCGGGTGAATCGGAAGACTCCATTGAAACGCCGTACAACTACGATCCGCTCGTAGTCGGTTTCAACTCGGCCTATCTCATTGACTTCTTGAAGGCCATTGGCAACACCGGCGAAGTCCGTCTCGAATTTAAGGACGCACAATCCGCAGGCCAGATGCGCCCTGAAGACGCAAACGAAGATCAGAAGTATCGCTACATCCTCATGCCCATGCGCATTTGAGGTGCGGCAATCAGCACCAAAGAAGCCCGGCCTCGCGCCGGGCTTTTCTATTTCCTGTAGAACGCAAAAAATTTCACGTACGCAAATCATTTGCTGGCATACTGGCAACGATCTTCCGTCACTCCAGAAACATCGTGATCCATCCGTCCGCGTATGCCTACGGGTAAGTAGTCGCAGCACCCATTTCTCATGAGGTGATGTTTGGTATGACAGGCCTGCAGATCTTTACTCTCATTCATGTACTCATAAGCCTCATCGGTATAGCCACGGGGTTTCTGGTTCTGTTCGGCTTTCTTCGTAATTCACAGAACCGTTCGATGAATCTGCTGTTTCTAAGCACAACGGCACTTACCAGCATCACTGGTTTCTTCTTCCCGTTTCATGGAATCACACCAGCGATAGTGGTTGGCATCATCTCGCTGGTGCTGTTTATCCCCGCTATCTGGGGCTATCAAAAGGGATACAGAAAGACTTACATCATCACCGCATCCATCCTGCAGTTCTTTAACGTGATGGTGCTCGTCATCCAGAGCTTTATGAAGATTCCGCCACTGCACCAGTTCGCGCCCACCGGCAAAGAACCCATCGTGGCCATCTTCCAGCTTTTAACTCTCCTGTTCATCGGCGCACTCGCAACGTTGGGCATTCGCCATCGCGAGCAGTGATGCCCATCCGCATCGCATAACGTGAAGTAAGGAAAGGCTCGTCTTATTAAGCGAGCCTTTTCCTATGCCTGTGATTCCGCAAACTGGCAGCGTCTTTGTTGTTCGAAATAGCAAGGATGGTTACGTAGATATTGCGCGTCTACGGAGTTTCTGACCCTCCCCAATGGGTGAAATCTACCCATTTTTACTGGGCTAAACTCAAATCATCTCTCCCCTTCTCCCCCGGTGTAGTCCAGGCCGATCGCGCAGAGATTCGTAAGAACGCGCAGCCGCCTAGGTAGATTTTTTGAATTAAGGAATACGAACCATGTCACATCGTCATGTGCACGCAGGCCTGCGTGGCCTGATGTCCCGCGTTATCTCCACTTTGAATCCAGAATCGAAGCATCGTGGCTGGCTGAGCATTTTGCTGATCGCAATGCTGCCGTCTGTTGCAGCCGCACAATCCCTGCAAATTACTTACGGCGCGAAGGGCATACAAACCCTTTCGTTTAACGGTCAAACCCTTGCAGATGTTGGAGCAAATCCCTCTGACAGCTTCCACATCTGGCACATGAAGGCCACTGACCTGGCGGGTAACACCAGCACCGATTCCCAATCCGGCTGGGGTGAAAGCAACAACGGCACCAGTTGGGACGCATCGTCCAACACGGAAACCTATTACTACAACTGGGGTTCCATCGCGACGCGGTTCGTACAGAAGGGCAACCAGTTGGACATGATCGTCACGGAGACAAACAACGCAAGCTCCGGACTGATCTTCGACGGCGCTGAGATCTACCCGTTGGTGCTGCACTTCCCGCAGGATCCGAAAAACTTCAACGGTTACACCCAGTACGCCATCACCACCACAGGGCCCGGCGTCAGCGTCGCAGACTTTGGTTCAGGTGTCGTTTCAGCAGTGTTACCAGACGAATCGCAACCGATGTATACCGGCTGGAAGCAGGCGGGCGCGAACGCGTACAGCCCGTTGATGACGTCCACTGCGCCTGACGGTCTTGCCACATTCCTGCCGCACAACGATCGTCCCGTGAAGCCCGGCACGAGCTTCACGTATACCGTGTCACTGCGCTTCGCCGCGGCCAGCACCACACCCAATGCGGCAGACGCGTATGCAAGTTTTGCTCAGACGTATCCCAGCCAGATGACATGGGCAGATCACCGTCTCATCGGAACCGCATACCTCGCCAGTTCGCCGCAAGGCAGCTCTGACAAGACTCAGCCCGGCGGCTTTCCAACCAATCCACGCCGATACTTCAACGACGCCTCCGTCGACGTCACCACGTCTGTCGGCCTGCAGGCATTCCAGAATCGCATGCTTGCCGTTGCGCAGGCCAACGTGGTCAACACACGCGCTATGAACGGCCAGGGTGTTATCACGTGGGATCTGGAGGGTGAGCAGTACCCGCAAGGCACCAGCTATGTTTGCTCGCCAGATCAGGTGGCAACGGTTGCTCCAGAGATGGAGTCGACTGTGCTTGATCCGCAATCGCCCTACCAGGGGCAGAGGCTTGACGATGCCTACTTCGGCATCATGACCGGCGCAGGTCTTCGGGTTGGCGTCTGTCTCCGTCCCCAGGTCTTCACCCTCAGCGGCAACGGCCAGGCCTCGCAGAACTTCCTCACATCCAACGATCAGATCATTGCGAACCTCGAGAAGAAGGCCGCATACGCCAATTCCCGGTGGGGCGTGACCATGTTCTATGTGGACTCCACCGTCGACACGAATGGCGGAACACTCGATCCGGCAATCTTTCAAAAGCTGATCACCGATTACCCATCATTCCTGTTCATTCCGGAAGAAAGCACGCCGCGTTACTACGCGTACACCGCGCCGTTCTACTCCTTCATCTTCCATACGGACATCGGCACAGATGCTTCCGTCTACAACTACTATCCAAAGGCCTTTGGCGTGAACCTGGTGAACGATGTGTCGCCAGCCACACTCAATAGCTATCTCCCCGCGCTGACACAACAGGTCAGTAAGGGCGACATCCTGATGGGGCTCGCCGACTACTGGCAAGACAACGATCCCATCCTGGCGTCGATCTATGCCTCTGCAGGCGTATCGGCTCCGCCCGTAACGACACCTCCCCCCGTAGTGGCTCCTCCTGTGTCCAACGATCCACCGGACACGTCTTCAGACGTTCCTCCGACCACCACCACACCGAAGCACCATCGTCGTTCGCGTAGTTAAGACAGCTGCAACCTTCAACACATTGCATAACGTAACAAGGCAAATCGCTCATGGCAGGCTATGCTGTCTGCCATGAGCTTCTGCCTCCATCGCACGTTGCGAAACCTGTTGCTCCTCGCTGCACCACTCGCAGCCGCCTCTGCATCTGCACAAACCGCCGCATTTCAGAACTGCTACGCGCGCTGGTCCGCAACAGAGTTGACCGTAGGCAACACACACTTCGAACGTCGCTGGCAGATTCGCAACGGCCATCTCTACGCCACATCCTTCCAGGACCGCGACGCAAAGAAAGAGTGGCTCGCAGCACCATCGCGTCTGTCATCGCCGCGCATTGCCGGACCGCAAGCTGATGCAACAGTAGCAATTCATGCAGAGACCGGCCGCACCAATCCAGTAGAAGCAGCATCACTGCAACTCCGCATCGACATCGGCTCGGACCAACATCTCCGCATGAAAATCTTCCCGGATGCCACCGGCATTGAAGAAGACTTCACCGCGCCCGCGAATACATCCACGCAGACAGACACACCACAAACCATCGCTACAGGCAAAGAAGCAGAAGCAAACAAAGCAAAGAAAGACAACGAGCCTGCACTCGACGAATTCTCTCTGCAGCCACAACATCTTCGCCTCACAGAAGTCACACTGCGCGACGTCACAGACACGCACAATCAACTCGTCAGCACACGCGAGTGGATGTTCATGAACAACGAAGAAGACATCCTGGCGCGCGGCAACATCGTGTACGTCGAAGATGTTCTCAGCGGCGCTGGATTGATCTTCCTCAAACAGTCGCCATTGCCTGACGCTCGCGCCCAACAATCGCTATTCGATCTCCGCATGATGGCATCGGATCGCACCGTACGACTCACCGGCGCAGGCTATCCCTTCGCAGTACTCGCATACTCTGGTGGTCGCAGCGGACGCATCCGCGCACTGCACACCTATCAACGCCAACTACGTGTCTATGAGCCACAGCGCGACGCGGCGTTCCTAAGCAACACCTGGGGCGATCGCAATCGCGACGCCCGCATCAACGCAGACTTCATCACGAAAGAAATCGAAGCAGGCGCAAAGCTCGGCGTAGACGCGGTGCAGATTGACGACGGCTGGCAGTACGGCAAATCCATGAACTCCGCCGTAAAAAGCGGCGGTGTATGGAGCGGCTTCTGGGCAAACTCATCGCACTTCTGGGACGTCGATCCCCAACGCTTCCCCCAGGGGTTAAAACCACTCGTACAACAGGCCGCAACACACCACATGAAGTTCGGCCTCTGGTACGCACCCGACTCTTCAGATGACTTCGCCAACTGGCAGCGCGATGCAAACCGAATCCTGGAGCTATGGCGCAACGAAGGCGTGCTGTACTTCAAGTTCGACAGCATCGTCATGAGCACACCCACTGCAGAGCAACACGTGCAACAGATGTTCGATCGCATCCTCGCGGAAAGCAAAGGCGCCATCACCATCGACCTCGATGTCACCGCAGGCCGTCGCCCCGGCTACTTCGGCATGATCGAAGGCGGCACCACATTTGTTGAAAATCGCTACACCGACTTCCATCGCTACTATCCGCACATGACACTGCGCAACCTCTGGCAGCTTTCGGAGTTTGTCGATCCCATCCGTCTACGTATGGAGTTCCTCAACAACACGCGCAACACGCAGCGCTACGCAGACGATCCACTCGCACCCGCGAACTACACGCCCGACGCACTCTTCGCCAGCGTCATGTTCTCCAGCCCGCTCGGCTGGTTCGAAACCTCAAGCCTGCCACCGGCATACATCGCATCCGCCGCACCAGTCATCGCCACATGGAAGCGCGAACGCGAGCGCCTCTTCCGCGGCAACATCCAACCCATCGGCAATGCACCAGACGGTGTCGCATGGACCGGCTTCGCTTCTACTGATGCAGACAACAAAGGCGGCTATCTACTGCTCTTCCGCGAAGCCAACAGCAACGCGCAATGGACAACGTCGTTACCCATTGGTATCGCTGCGAACACGAAGCTCACCGTGTTAGCAGGCACAGGTACTGCGACTGAACGCGACGGCGCAGCAGCAGTGACCATTGCAAAGCCGCTCGGCTATGTGTGGTTAAGGTTCGATAGCAAGTAGTTACAACTTCAGAACGTGCCAACCGGTGCTGTCCGAAACAGCAAGCTGAATCGGCCGCGGCGGCCCACTGGAAGGCACAGTAACCTCCACCCACAACGACGCATCACGCGACTGCGGCAAGGGCGAGGCTGCGTGTTCCGGCAGGAAGAAATTGACGCCCTGCTCCAGTGGAGCGTTATGGCAGTCCTGGCCCTCCCACAACGAGACAGCCTGCGAGTTGCCCGGTGAAAGTGTTGCGACAGCATGCACGGTTAAGTGGCCGTTCTCTGCACTCAGCGTCACAGGCCATACTCCCATCCTGCGCGTACTCGGCATGCCTCGAAACGCGCTGTAGGTGTTTGAGGGATCAATGCCGGACGCAGGGAGTGAACATCCATCCACGGCAAGCTGTAGTGCAAGGTAGCGGCCACGCAGCGGTGTAGAGGGATCAAACTGTTGCGTCCGCACCCACACGCGAGGCTTGGTGATGCGGTCAAGCGCATACGTTCCCGCAACGCTAAGCGCTATTGCCGACTGAATCAGCAGCAGAGTCACTGCAGCCTTTGTTCCAGAGAGTGTCATGCCGCCTCCTCTGTCATCTGCAACAGCAGCCTGCGGCGCAGACGCTCCAGTACGTAGCCACCGGCGAGAAACAACACGCCCAATCCGATCAGTCCCAGCGAGCGGTCCAGCTTGTCCATCAGGTCAGAGAAGTAGAACCACAGAACGACTACACCGAACGCAACCGTGGCATAGTTCACCACGCCACGCGCTTTGTGCCGAACACCCCACCACGCAAGCGCAGCAGCCGCCAACGCCAACAGCAGATAACTAAATACGGAAGGCTCCCAGGTCACATAGGGACGACTCCACGGATTGCCCAGATCAACGACGCCATGGCTTACGGGCCGTACCAGCCACGGCAACGCAATGCCCACAGCAACAGCTCCTGCAATCACCGGAAACGCTTCTCGGCTGCGAAGCCAGCCCCATGCCATCAGACCGATCACGAGCAATAGCCACAGTGCGCGATAGCGCAACGGTATAAAGCTGCTATAGCCCCGGGTGAAAAATACATAACGATACTGCCAGCCGTCAGCCAGAATGCCTACGGATACCGGTATTGCCAGTGCTTCCACGGCAAACAACCAGTTCCCCACCGCACGCACCGGCTCGGCCAGATACCGCAACAGGTAGACAGCTCCCACCAGCAACGCCAATCGCGACAGATAGACATTGCCGCCCTCGTACGGTTGCATGCGGTCACCCAACTCGCAGATAGCCCATGCAGGCACCAGCAGTAGCGTCAGCGTCTTCTGTGGCACGTCTCGCAGCAGCCACCATCCCGCAGCGGCACCCAGCGCCCACATCAAAATTGCGTTGGGCCAGTGCGCCTCGATATTGAAAATCTGTCCGGAAAGCGCAATCGCCCCACCCAGCGCAACGGTGCCAATGGCGTGCAGCGCCATCGCCAGCGCATCAAACCGTTCTCGCACAGCAATGGCCGCGCCGTGCAGCCCCACAAGCGCGCCCATAACCAGCAGCAGGCGGAATCCTGGTCCAATGTTGTCCCAGTGTGCCGCCACAAACAGCAAGATGCCCGCGCTAAGCAGCACGGCTCCAAAGATCAACGCCAGCCGCACCTGCCAGCGCTGCGCCTCAGGCCGCGGCGTGCGACTCGCATGTTCCTCTTCCCACGCACGAATGCGTTGGGCGGTTGCTGAGTCAATCACACCTGCTGCAGACCACTCCGCAAGCTTCGGTTCAATGTCCAGCATCATCGGTGCAGCAAGTGGAGCATTGCAGGAAAGATCCAGCAAGCGAAAAACAGGGGGTACCAACCCGCTTTTCCCAAAACAGATACACTAGGGAACGCGATGGCTTGGTTCAAACGGCAAGGCAATGAGATCGTCTCGGAGGCGGAGCGTACCGTCCGCACCGAAGGTTTGTGGGTTAAGTGCCCGGATTGCGGCAAGGCGATCTTCCGCGCGGAACTGGATGCAAACCTCCAGGTCTGCCCCTACTGCGGACATCACTTCAAGATGGACGCACGCCGCCGCATCGACCTCCTGCTGGAACCCGGCTATGAACTCGTCGATCTCGACCTCAAATCGACAGACCCGCTGAACTTCACCGACCTCAAGCCGTACAAGAAGCGCCTGGCCGAAGCGCAGGCCAAGACCGGCCTCAACGACGCCATCGTCAACGCCGTCGGCAAACTCGGTGAACACAACGTCGTCATCTCCGCCATGGAGTACAGCTTCATCGGCGGTTCCATGGGCGCCGTCGTGGGTGAAACCATCGCACGCGCTGTCGACCGCTCGCTGGATACGCGCAGCCCCCTGGTCATCATCTCCGCCAGCGGTGGCGCACGCATGATGGAGGGCATCGTCAGCCTCATGCAGCTCGCCAAAATCTCCACCGCGCTGGGCCGCCTGGCAGACGAGAAGATTCCCTACATCAGCCTCATGACCGACCCCACCACCGGCGGCGTCACGGCATCCTTCGCCATGCTCGGCGACCTCAACATCGCAGAGCCCGGAGCCCTCATCGGCTTCGCCGGCCCCCGCGTCATCGAGCAGACCATCCGTCAGAAGCTGCCCGAAGGCTTCCAGCGGTCTGAGTTCCTGTTAGAGCACGGCTTCCTCGACGCCGTAGTCTCCCGCAAGGACACCAAGGCCTACCTCGACCGCGCCTTCACCTGGATGACAGCCTAACCAGTTCCCAAACTGGTTCTGCTAAAACACATTTACGGTGTTCTGCGCGACAGAACGACCGTCCTCAGTGTTTACTTCTGACATAAGAACACAACATCCAACGACACAGACCGCAGGCCCTGCGGCCGTGTCGTTATTGACGTATATCGCCAAACGGAACGAAACCGCTCAATGACGCACATCGCATCCCCCCGTCGCCTTTTCTGTAGCGCACTTACCACCATCACCCTGCTCGTTTCAGTCGCTTTCCCGGCACTTGCAGGAAGCCAGGTAGCGCGCCGGTTGTATTCTCTGCCCTCGTCGTCTGATCCCCGCGTCTCCCTGCCAGATACACTTTCACCGCGTGTGAAGACCGCATCGGTCCTGGGCCACCTTGGCGGCGAAACGCAGCTCACAGGCATGTCGCTGGTACTGAAGCCGACGGATGCACAGTCCGTCGCGCTGCAACAGTTGCTGCTGGACCAGCAGAATCCGTCCTCGCCGCAGTACCACCAGTGGCTCACGCCGCAGACCTACGGCGAACGCTTCGGCCTCTCCGACGCTGATCTGAGCATCGTGAAGGACTGGCTCACCTCCAAAGGCTTCACCGTAGACGAGGTGGCGCCCAGTCGCAATCGCATTGTCTTTTCAGGCACCGCATCAGCAGTGGAGAGCGCCTTTACGACCACCCTGCAACGCTTCCACCGTGCCGACCAGGACTACTTTGAAAACAGCACCGCAATCAGCCTCCCGCAATCCTTAGCCGCGGTGGTCAGCGGCATCACCGGTGTCAGCAGTTACCACATCCAACCCCCCGTGCTAACGCCGCAGGTGGTTGCCCCGCAATACACCACGGGGACAGGTACGCACTATCTCGTGCCGTGGGACTTCCGCCAGATCTTCAGCATGAACACTCTTGTTTCTCAGGGCTATGACGGCACAGGAATCAAGATTGGCGTCATCGGTCAGTCTTCCGTTACCTCGGCTCAACTCACTTACTTCCAGCAACTCACCGGGCAGACACAGAAGCTGCCCACCATGGTGCTTGTGCCAAATACTGGCACCTCAGGCCAACTGTCCGTGAACGATGAGCAGGAGAGTGAGCTTGATCTTGAGTACGCCAGCGGCAGCGCTCCTGGCGCTCAGGTTCTGTTCATTTACACCGGTACGACACAGTCCAGCTCAAATAACGGCGTCTTCACTGCGCTCATTTACGCGGTCACCAACAACCTCGCGCCAATCCTCACGTTGAGTTACGGATCTTGTGAGAATCAAGCCGCCTCTTATGCCAACGCGGTGTTAGAGCTCGTGTTGGCACAGGCGAGCAGCCAGGGGCAGACCGTCCTCGTTTCCTCCGGTGACTGGGGCGCGACTTCATGCGAAACGCCTAACAGCAATGGCATCGTCACCAGCGCACAGGGCGGCCTCTCCGTCTCTTATCCGGCATCCTCGCCAAATGTAACGGCGGTCGGAGGCACCGCGCTAACGGGAACCAGCACCCAATACTGGAACGCGTCCAATAACAGCTATCGCGGCTCCGCTCTCGGATACATACCTGAGACTTCGTGGAATGATTCCTCCCCCACGCTAGGGCTATCTGCCAGCGGTGGCGGTGCGAGCAGTGTCTTCGGTAAACCTTCTTGGCAAGCCGGAGTAGGCGTCCCCTCGGACAGTCATCGTGACATCCCTGACGTCGCCTTTCCGTCCTCCCCTCAGACCATCGGATACCTTGTCTGCGTCGTTGGAACCTATCAGTGCACCAATGGTTCAACCTTCGGAGGATCTTCCGGAACATACGTCTTCGGAGGCACATCGGCTGCCGCGCCCAATTTTGCTGCAATGCTGGCCGTGGTGGAACAAGCCACTGGCAATGCCTCTGGCTTGGGAAACATCAACCCCAAGCTTTACTCCCTGGCAGGAGCAAGTAACGCCAGCAGCATCTTTCACGACATCACCGCTGGCAACAACATGGTGAACTGCGTCGTGGGAACGACGGGCTGTACATCTGGCGTCATGGGTTATAACGCGACGACAGGCTATGACCAGGTAACGGGCCTGGGCTCTGTCGATGCCAGCGGCCTCGTTGCCGGGTTAACATCTTCCGCTTCCAAGCTCACGCCAACCGTCAGCGTAACGGCTGCAAACCCCACACCATGGGGTGGAACCACTGACGTATTCACAGTGAAGGTGACTGGTAGCGGTGCAACGCCGACTGGAACAGTAACGTTGACCTTCAATGGCACTACTCCCAGCACGATCACGCTGGCGGCCGGCACAGGAACATACACCTATACTGCGCCCGGTTGTTCCAGCCTGTCGGCTTGTTCATACACCGTAGTTGCGAACTACAACGGTGATTCCACATACAACAATGCTCTCGCGACAATGACTCTGTCCGTTCCGGCTCCGGTAGCACCAACAGTTAACCTGACTGCTGCCACACTTACTCCCACGGGCGGTACCGCGGATGTGCTGACGGTCAATGTAACTGGCGTAAATTCCGCGCCCACCCCCACCGGCACGCTCACGCTCAGCGTGGACGGGACAGATGTGAAGAGCGTCACGGTCACGTCCGGCACGCTCACGTTTACCTATACGTACAACGTGCCAGCCTGCGCGTCCACCGGTTGCGTGCATCGGGTTGTTGCAGCGTATTACGGAGACACTGACTACACGACATCGGTCACCTCGATCAACCTTGTCGTGGGCACCATCACAAAGGCCACACCCACGGTGACACTGGGTGCCACTACGCTGACTCCACTGGCTGGCGCGACAGATACCCTGTCCGTAACGGTTGCAGGAACAGGAGCGCTCGGGAGTGGCATACCCACCGGCACGGTAACTGTGGTGGTGGATGGTTCACCCCTCGATACCAAGGCCGTCAACCTAGGCAGCTACTTCTACACAGTGCCTTCCTGCACTTCCGTCTGCACCCATACCGTAGTCGCGACGTACTCAGGTGATACAGCCTTCAACTCGGCTACGTCGAACACGCTGACGCTTACGGTAGGGTCCGCCCTTTCCATGACTCCCGCCAACTCCACCCTCACAGTCACTGCGGGTGCCACCGGCACAGACGTTATCAGCCTCGCGAATACCGCGTTTGCTGGAACGATTTCCTTCAAGGTGAGCACTACTTCAACGACCCTGACTGGCTGCTACACATTGCCCTCAGTCACGGCGACAGCAGGAACTCCAATCACCTCCACCTTCACCATCTACACCAATCTGGCGAACTGCTCCTCTTCCAGTGCCCAGTTCTTGCCTCGGAGCATTGCATCGGCCAGTCCAGGTAGTGGTAACGTTCCATGGCGGCGCGGAGGCATGACGATTTTCACCGCCGGTCTCATGGGATCCTTCTTCCTACGTCGTCGCATGCGGCCAGCCGCTCTGTTGCTCGTACTTCTCTCGGTAGCAGCCCTCGGCCTCTCCGGTTGCAGTGGCGGCGGTTCCAGCAGCGGCTCTACTGGAGGTACCGGTGGAACAGGCGGCACGGGAGGTACAGGCACAACCGGCACGTATACGGCGAAGGGCACCTATCCCCTCACCATCACCGCGACGGGAGTTCCCTCCAATGGAGCGACCAGCGTAACTGCAACCACCACAATCACCTTGGTGGTTCAGTAGCGTCGCGCACTCAATCGAGTGACAAGATATCCCCGGAAGCCATCAGCTACCGGGGATATCTTCTTCTCGCGTTTATTCGAAAAAGAGCATACGTTTGCAGGCAATGTTTCCTCTTAAAAGGAAACGCCGTCCAATGGCATGATCGCTGTCGTTTGGATTACACCCCCGATGTCCAATTTTTCTGCTTGCCATTTGAACCAAGGTTGCTCATGACGCACACATCTTCCCTCTCTCTGCGCAGTGCCGTTGCCGCCGCCGCCCTGTTGGCCGCCACCATGTTCCCTGCGTTTGCCGGAAGCCAGGTCGTCCGTCGGCTTTCCACTCTGCCTTCATCGTCGGAATCGCGTGTGAGCTTGCCAGACACGGTCTCGCCGCGCGTCAAGTCAGCATCCGTCACCGGCCATCTTTCCAGCGACACTCAGCTTTCGGGCATGTCGTTGATCTTTAATCTCACGGATGCGCAGAAGGCTGACCTAACGCAGCTCCTCGCAGATCAGCAGAACCCATCCTCTGCGCAGTATCACAAGTGGCTTACGCCGCAGACCTACGGACAGCGATTCGGCCTCTCTGACGCTGACCTCTCCATCGTGAAGGACTGGCTCACATCCAAGGGCTTCACCGTCGATGACGTTGCACCCAGCCGCAACCGCATCGTCTTCTCTGGCACCGCCGCAGCCGTAGAAGGTGCCTTCACCACGACGCTGCAGCGCTTCCACCGCGCCGACCAGGATTACTTCGAGAACAGCACCGCCATCAGCCTGCCGCAGTCGCTGGCGGGCGTGGTCAGCGGCATCACCGGTATCAGCAGTTACCACATCCAGCCGCCGGTCCATACGCCGCAGGCCATTGCCCCGCAGTACACCGACGGATCAGGCGCACACTATCTTGTGCCGTGGGACTTCCGCCAGATCTTCGGCATGAACACGCTGATCAACGCAGGGTTTAACGGTAGTGGCATCAAGATCGGCGTCATCGGCCAGAGCTCCGTTGATAGTAATCAGCTCACCTACTTTCAGCAGAAGACCGGCCAGACCGTAACCCTGCCCACATTGGTGCTGGTTCCAAACACCGGCAGCTCCGGCCAGTTGAGCAAGGGTGATGAAGGCGAAAGTGAACTCGATCTGGAGTACGCCAGTGGCAGCGCTCCCGGCGCGCAGGTGTTGTTCATCTACACCGGCACCAGCACAGCCACCACAAACAACGGCGTCTTCACCGCACTCATTTACGCGGTAACCAACAACCTGGCACCCATCCTCACGTTGAGCTACGGCGGTTGCGAATCATCGAACGCTTCGTACGCCTCCACTGTCATGGAGCCGGTTCTAGCGCAGGCCAGCAGCCAGGGTCAAACCATCCTCGTCTCCTCCGGCGATACCGGCCCGGCCGAATGCGAGCTATCCACGAACACCACCACCACGGCAACCCAGGGTCTCTCCGTTGCCTACCCGGCTTCCTCACCCAACGTCACGGCCGTCGGCGGAACGCAGCTCAACAGCGACGCCTCCACCTACTGGAGTTCTTCCAATAACAGCTACGGTGGTTCTGCCGTTGGCTACATGCCGGAAACATCCTGGAACGACACCGTCGCGTACAAATCTCTCTCGGCCAGCGGCGGCGGTTACAGCACCGTCTTTGGCAAGCCAAGCTGGCAAACCGGCACGGGTGTTCCCACAGACGGCCACCGCGACGTTCCTGACGTGGCGTTTCCCGCGGCGGTAGAGGAACACGCGTACATCATCTGTTCCGTCGACGCTCCCTGCACCACCACTGCCGGTTTCGGTAGCAGCGCCGGTGGTGGCGGTCTCATAGGCGGAACCTCCGCTTCTACGCCAAACTTCGCAGCCATGCTCGCCATCGTCGAGCAGGCGAATGGCGGCGGAGCCCTTGGCAACATCAACTCCAAGCTGTACACGTTGGCTGCAGGCAGCAGCGCCAGCAGCGTTTTCCATGACATCACCACCGGCAACAACATCGTTAATTGTTCTGGCGGTAGCTCCGGATGCTCTTCAACCACGTTGAACACGACTGGCACCATGGGCTACAGCGCAGGTACGGGCTATGACATGGTCACCGGCCTTGGTTCGCTCGACGCAAACGGCCTGTCGACGGCACTCAAAGCCTCTACCGGTACGGGCGGAAAGCTGACTCCCACGATTAGCCTCGGTGCTGCCACGACTACGCCCACCAGCGGAAGCACGGATCTGCTCACCGTCACAATCAGTGGCAGCGGCACCGCCCCAACTGGTTCAATCGTCCTCGCGGTGGACGGCACAACCGTCACGACCTTTGCATCGGCCAGCGCGTCCAATACCTACACCTATACAGTGCCCACCTGCACCATTACCACGGCCAACAACTGCGTACACTCTGTCACCGCTCTGTATGCCGGCGACACGAACTACTTCAGCGCCAGCGCCACCATCAACCTCTCCGTCCCCACAACCTCCACGGCTACCTCCGGCAGCATCGCGCTCACTCCTGCCGCCGCCACCCTCACCGTCACGAGCGGCAACACCGGCACAGACGTCATCACCATCGCCAGCACGGGCTTCGCAGGAACAGTGTCCTTCAAGGCCACCACCTCGGCCTCGCTGAACGCTTGTTACAACCTGCCGTCGGTCACTGTTGCCTCGAACGCTTCGGCTACGTCCACCTTCACCGTGTACACCGCCACATCCAACTGCACGTCTGCAAGCGCCCAATCGTTGGGTACAAAAATCGCGTCTTCGCAGCCCACACGCAGTCCATGGCAACGCGGCGGGGTAGCCGTTCTTGCTGCAGGCCTCGTGGGAGCATTCTTCCTGCGTAAACGCATGCGTCCCGCATCGCTCCTGCTGCTCGCACTGTTCTCCGTTGGAGCGTTCAGCCTCTCCGGTTGCGGTGGTAGCAGCAGTTCCACCAGCACCACCACGGGCGGTTCAACCACGGCAACGGGCACTTACCCCCTCACCATCACGGCAACCGGCGTTCCATCCAACGGTGCCACCAGCATCAGTGCGACCACCACGGTCACGCTGGTAGTGCAGTAACCCACTTCTCCCCGGTCACCCCGGCTCTGCTTCTTGCAGGGCCGGGCGTGTTTTATTTCCTTTGTGTTGCAATGGAAGTATGCGTGAAGGAACCCCCTCCCGCACGGCCTGGCGCGTGGCGCTCCGTCGTGCCGCTCACCAGATCTTTGATCAACCCTTGGTTTTTGACGATCCGCTGGCACTCCGCATCCTCGGACTGACCAGCCGCAGCAACTGGGATGCGGAAGGCCTACGCGCCCCCAACCGCCCTCACTCCATCAGCCTGCGAGCATTTCTCGTCGCGCGCAGCCGCTTCGCCGAAGACACCCTAACCGCCGCTGTTTACGAAGGCGCGAAGCAATACGTACTGCTCGGCGCTGGCCTCGATACCTTCGCCTATCGCAACCCGTTCCCGCAGGTACAGGTCTTCGAAGTCGACCACCCTGACACGCAGGCGTGGAAGCTCTGCCTCCTTGAGGATCACGACATCTCCATCCCGCAGCAGGCCCATCACGTGGCCGTCGACTTCCATCACGACGACCTCTCCGAGCGTCTGCGCAGCACGGGCTTTGATCCAACCCAGCCAGCCGTCTTCGCATGGCTCGGCGTCGTGCCCTATCTCACCGACGAAGGCTTCACCGCCACGCTGAAGTTCCTCTCCACCTGCGCGCCCGGCTCCGTCCTCGTCTTTGACTACGGCATGCCCCGGCAGGCTCTGCCACCGCTCGAACGCCTCGCGCTCGACTCCATGTCCGCGCGCGTCGCCGCTGCAGGCGAGCCTTTCCGCCTCTTCTTCATGCCTGATGAGATCCACCACCGCCTCAATCAATCTGGCTGGCAGTTACTGCACGACCTTGATCGCAACGCCATTAACACGCGTTACTTCAACGGCAGCAATCTGCACGTGCTCTCCAGCGGCGGCC
Source organism: Terriglobus roseus (assembly GCF_900102185.1). Taxonomy (NCBI): domain Bacteria; kingdom Pseudomonadati; phylum Acidobacteriota; class Terriglobia; order Terriglobales; family Acidobacteriaceae; genus Terriglobus; species Terriglobus roseus. The sequence continues at coordinate 4,194,160 of NZ_LT629690.1, forward strand.
ATCTTCTGGCAGCCAAGCTGCAGCCACAGCAGTAAGCCAAACTCGTGCATCCCATAAAGGGCAATGCGCGATTGGACCGAACAGAACGGCGTCTTTACGCTGCAAATGAAAGAGACGGTCGATGCCCCCATCGACCGCTGTTTCCTGCTCACCTGTTCCATCGCTCTGGTGCAGGAAGAGTTAGGCATGGCGCCCGTCAGCGGACGCACCAGCGGCTTTGTACAGCCAGGGGACAAGGTGCGTTGGCATGGCTGGCAGTTAGGCATGCGTCATCATCACGTGTCTCTCATCAGCGGCTACGTTCGCCCCACATTCCTGCAAGACACCATGCTCTCCGGCCGTTTCCGCACCTTCCAGCATGACCATCACCTCACCGAGCTTCCCAATGGCGCCACGGAGCTTTACGACGAACTCCGTTTCAGCCTGCCGTTTGGACTCGCAGGCAAACTCGTCGCCCGATACATCCTCACACCGCACATCCTTCGCCTCATGCGCAGCCGATTCCATCGCTTGCGCCGCATCGCGACTACAGAGGCATGGAAACACTATCTCGTCCCCAATGGCGATAGCATCTGAACCAAAGACGGAGACCCAGCCATGAATGCAGTGCGCCTCTATGAGTACGGTCCGGCAAAGAACCTGCACTATGAAACCGACGTCCCAGACCCGCAAGTTGCGGACGACCAGGTACTCATCGCTACTGCAGCCACCAGCATCAATCCCATCGATTGGAAGATGCGTAGCGGCGCAGCGCAAGAGCGATACCCTCTGACCTTCCCCGCCATCCTCGGTCGCGACGTCAGTGGCATCGTGCGCGCCATAGGCAAAGACGTGCAGGGCGTCAGCGTAGGCGATCGCGTTATGGCCTTCAGTCCTGAGTCCGCCACTTACGCCTCCTTGGTCTCCATCAAGGCAGTCGACATCACTCACACACCCGACGGCCTCAACCCCATAGAAGCCGCCGCCCTGCCCCTCGTCGTACTCACCGGCGACCAGCTCGTCCGTGAAGGTTGCGCGCTGCAACCGGGGCAGTCCGTGATCGTGACAGGAGCGCTCGGTAGCGTAGGCCGCGCAGCCGTGCACAGCGCTCTCACGTTGGGTGCCAACGTCATCGCAGGTGTCCGCGCATCGCAGGTGGAAGAAGCAAAGGAACTCGGTGCACACGGGGTCCTCGCCATGGACGATGAAGAAGCGCGCAAATGCATGGGCACCGTCGACGCCATAGCAGACACCACCGGCGATAAGGCCACCACACCGCTGCTCACCCACATCCGCGAGGGCGGTGTCTGCGGCACAGTGGTCACTCCTGCACCCGACGTATCACTGCACCCCGGCGTCCGCCTCGCCCGCGTCAAGGCACATCCTGACCCGAAGCGTGTCCTCGCCTTTGCGCAGGATTACCGCGATGGCAAGTTCAAACTCCCCATCGTCCGTCGCTACGCCTTGCATGAAGCAGTGGAGGCACAAACCTTCGCAGAAAAAGGTGGCACCGGGGGCAAGGTTTTGTTGCTCGCGCTCTAGTCGCGCAGACGCACAAAACGGCGCACAATCAACTGTGTGCTGGTGCTTGCCTCCATCGTCGTTGCTGCCTGGGTCTACCTTGCCGTAGCGCACGGTTATTTCTGGCAGGCCGGGCCAGAGCTTCCGCATCATGTCACTCCGCAGATGGCACGCGTCGCCGTCGTCATGCCCGCGCGCGACGAGGCAGAGCACATCGAACACACCCTCTGCGCATTGCTGCGGCAGCACTATCCATGGCCTTTCCGCATCATCCTCGTCGACGACAACAGCACCGATCGCACCGGTGAAATTGCCCGCGACATCGCAGCAGAAGATCCGCGTCTCACGGTCGTTCAGGGACAGCCTCTACCCCCAGGCTGGACCGGCAAGATGTGGGCCGTATCGCAGGGCCTTGAGCACGCTGAAGACGCGGACTACGTGTTGCTGACCGACGCCGACATCGTGCATGCATCCAGCCATGTGGAGCAACTCGTCGCCGCCGCGCAGGCAGGCGAGTATGACCTCGTCTCAGAGATGGTGCGTCTCCGCTGCAAGACAGTCCCAGAACGCTTCGCCATCCCCGCATTCGTCTTCTTCTTCGCCATGCTCTATCCCTTCGCTCGCGTGGCAAACAAACGCAGCAAGGTAGCCGCAGCCGCTGGCGGCACCATGCTCGTCTCACAGGCTGCACTGCGCAGGATCGAAGGCGTCTCGCGCATCCGCGCTGAACTCATCGACGACTGCGCTCTCGCACGCGAAGTCAAACAAGGCGGCCACGCTATCTGGCTCGGCCACGCCACACGAGCCACCAGCCTCCGCCAGTACCCACACTTCAGAGACACATGGCAGATGATCGCCCGCACCGCCTACGTGCAGCTGCAGTATTCACCTCTAATGCTCTTGGGAACAGTGGTCGGCATGTTACTGCTCTACGCAGTGCCTCTAGCACTCGCACTGCACACACGCGGCATAACCATGTGGTGTGGAGCGGTGGCATGGGTGCTGATGGCCGCGCTCTTCCAGCCCATCCTGCGGCGCTATCAGCAGTCGCCCCTGTGGGGCATCGCACTGCCCGTCATCGCCATGTTCTACATGGCCGCCACCGTAGGCTCCGCCGTCCGCTTCTATCGCGGCAAAGGCGGCCAATGGAAGAACCGCACCTACCCTTCCGCTTAACAGGATTGCTTCAAGTTGCTTTCATTTTGAAAGTACGACGACGATGGCAGGTCATCCGGTTCGCGCCACTTGGCCAACATGTCCGACAAAACCCAGGCAGCCAGGCACCCACTCAACAAAATCGGCGCCCACTCGCCTGCTGGAAGTTGAAGATGTCCATGAAACTGCGCGTAACGAAGCACCAGGCAAAGCAGCACATAGAGCGGCACAGCCCACAGCAGAATCTTGCGTGCATCTCGCTTTGCCTGCACACGGATTGTTGCGCGCGCCTCCACATCCTCGTCCTTGCGCAGTGTCAGGATGTACGTTCCCACACGGTATCGCTCCAGCAGATCCTTTTGCTGCTCTGCATAGAGTTGCTCAAACAGCCTGCCGTAACGAAGATAAGCGCGCTCATCCAACGAAGAAACATACACTCTGCGTTCTCCGGGTTTGCGTGCTGCCAATCCTGAAGCCAGGGTCAGCATCCATACACTCAGCAGCACTGCCGGAGCCATGAAGCGTCCATTCCATCCGCCGCATACAAACGGCTGTACAAGAGCTGCTACGCAAGCCAACAGAAACCACAACACAGTGCTGCGCCGTTTCCGCTGCGTTTCTATGCGGAGAGATTGCCGGAAGAGATAGCTCAAGGCCATGCAGGTGCTTCACCTTCTGCTTCTTACCGACTATCCCTCTATTGCTTAAAGTTCGACAAGCGAAATCTTACGCAAGCAAAAAGCCCGGCTCGAGGCCGGGCTTCTTCAGCGTTATTAATTTGCAAGAATCACGTAGCAAAAGCGACGTCGAGAACCACACGAAGTGCCTAAGCGAGAGTTTCCATCAGCTTGTTGATCGTCGAGCTAAGCGCCTTATCCGTACGACGCTGCTCATCGATCTTCGCAATGGAGTGCATCACGGTCGTGTGGTGCTTGCCACCAAACTGGCGACCGATCTCCGGCAACGAAGCTTCCGTCATTTGCTTCGCCAGGTACATCGCAATCTGACGAGGCACCACAATCTGGCGCGAGTTGTTCTTCTGCTTCAACTCGCTGATCTTCATGCCAAACTGCTCTGCCGTGGCCTTCTGAATGGCTTCAATCGTGATCTTGCGCGTCTGCGTATCAATGAACTGTTTCAGGCACTGCTGCGCTGTTGCCAGCGTGATCTCCACGCCGTGCAACGACGACCAGGCAATCAAACGAATCAGTGCGCCCTCAAGTTCACGAACGTTCGTGCGCACATTGCTCGCAACAAACATCGCAACATCGGTCGGCAGCGTAACGCGTTCGCTCTCTGCCTTCTTCTGCAGAATCGCAACCTTCGTTTCCAGATCCGGCGGCTGAATGTCTACGATCAATCCCCACTCAAAACGCGAACGCAGACGATCATCCAACTCCGCCAATTCCTTCGGCGGACGATCACTCGTGATCACAATCTGCTTCATGCTCTCGTGCAGCGCATTGAACGTATGGAAGAACTCTTCCTGTGTACGCTCTTTACCGCTGATGAACTGAATATCGTCAATCAGCAGAACGTCCACCGTGCGATAACGATCACGGAAGCCCGTCATCTTGTCATAACGCACGCTGTTGATCATCTCGTTGGTGAACTTCTCACCCGAGACATACATGATGCTGGCGTGCGGATTGCGGCGCTTCACCTCATGCCCAATGGCATGCATCAGGTGGGTCTTGCCCATACCCACGCCGCCATACAGGAACAGCGGGTTGTAAGCCTTTGAAGGGCGCTCTGCCACGGCCTGCGCCGCTGCATGGGCAAACTGGTTGCCGCTGCCAATGACGAAGTTCTCAAACAGGTAGCGCTGGTTCAGTTGCGCTGCCGTGTTCCAGTCAAAGCGAGCCTGCTCTGCGCTGGGTGCCTGCGGAGCGCCGCCACGTCCCGGCGCCAACGACGACGAGTTCTGCGGCGCATTCGGCGAATGCGAAGGCAGCGGAGCAAAGCCGCCGTCCTCACGCGTCTTCGGCGTCGTGGGATCGTCCTCTACCGTTACAAAGCGGACGTCGTCCACTTCCAGGGTGAGGTTGTCGATCGCTTCCTGGATCAGGTCCGCGTAGCGGTCACCAATGTGCTGAAACTGTTGCGAGGGGATGCGAACGTAAAGCGTACGGCCGTTTGCATGCGAGAAGCGCGTGGGCTTCAACCATGTATGAAACGACTGCCGATTCACCTTCATCTCAAGCGCGCCTAGGATACGTGTCCAGGCGTTCTGCGGAGTGGTTACGGTCGATGCCGTGGGTCCAAATGACATCCGATTTCTTTCCTTGCCTTGCCGAACTAGCGTCCGGCGTTTCACTGTCAAACCTGGCTGCATCGCCTTGGGGGGAAGTGCAACCGCGAGCAAAATTTTGAAACAAAAACATCATCTCCGCTCTGCAATCCCGGCGGATGAGCATGTCTGTCTCTGTTCTGAAAACCGTCGGTAGAGCCTTGACAACTACCGATCGGTGATGTGAAGCAAATTCAAATCAAGCTGGGCGCGAAACCCTCTCTGCTTGAGGAACGAACCTGATGGTAGCACGATGAGAACCCCTCTCTGGAAGCCCTATGGCGCAAAAATTTTTACTAAAAAATCACTTGCACCAAAGCTGGTGAAAGGTGCCAGAACGGTAAGAAATACGTACATCGAAAGGTACGATTTCCCTTGCACCAGATTCTGTCAGGGTGTACACCGCGCTCTTTGTAAGAACCTGCAATCACTGCTTCTGAAGTGTTATGGCGCGTCGCTCTGTGCGATGTTCGTTCGGTTCTGCGCGTCCATCCAGTCCTGCAATATCACCATCGCCGCCACACGATCCAGCAAGCCCTTGCGCTCCGCTCCGCGAGCATAGCCACGCGCATCCAGCCACGCATCCGCTTCAGCGGAAGACAGTCGTTCATCCTGTAAATGAACCGGCATGGCAAAGTGTTCATGCAGCGCGGCCGCATACGCCTCACACTTCAGCGTTTGCCCACTCGCAGTGCCATCCATGTTCCGTGGATGCCCCACCACCATCGCAGTAACGTTGTGTTTGCGCACCAGCCGCGCAATGTTGCGCAACTCTTCCTTCTGATTCGAGCGCCCCACTGTGATCAAAGGCTTTGCCATGCCCAGCGCGTCGGTTACAGCAATGCCAACACGCCGTTCTCCCACATCAAAACCAAGCACGCGCGCCACATCGCTCATGCATTCAGCATAGAAGGTTTACTGTTGCTCGGGCTGCTCCATGGCATCAATCACCAGCAAAGGAACCATCGCTTTCGCAGAGGTCAGCCTCAGCCCTGCCTGCTCACGCAACGCCGTCACAATGCCCGGCGCGGCCGTCGCATCCAGGCCATTGTCATTGCCTGCGTTGGCGGAATTTTCTGGTGTCCATCGCACTTCAATGTCGTAAGCACCGGTCAGGCCCGTCTTGTCCATCACAACGCGTTCCACCAAAGGCGAAAGACCGTTTGCAAACTGCGCCATCGTGATGCGCTCGCACTGCGCCAGCCCCGCGGCAAAGGTCCATCCGCCAAAACCGCGCTTCGTTCCGTCGATATTTGCGGATGCTTTGAACTTTGGTCCCGCCGGCAGAACGCTCAATTCATACACGGGCTGCAGCTTCTCGCCAAAGTGATATCTCAGCCGGAACTGCTCCGTCAGTACGGTTTGCAACATCTGGCTGCGCTGCTCGCGCGTCAGGCTCTGCATCAGCTTCAGATCGCTGGCGGCAACTTTTGCATTTACATCCCACGTGCTCTTCGCAGCCCACGCAGGCAGACCATCGATGAGCCACTTCTTCACGCCAAAGGCCTGCGTCATCAGGAACGTCAACGGCACGTTGTTCGCTTCAAACGCCAGGCCGCCCCAATGAATGCCTCCATCCTGACTGACATCATGCGGATCATGCTGCCGCACCACAATGGCATCAAACTGTGGCGCGCTCTGTGACCACGCAGCAGGCCACGTCGCCAGCATCAACAGAAGCACACCCACAGAGCGCAGCGCCGTCTTAAGCAACATCAGTTCGCCTCAGGCTGCTCAATCTTGTCGACGACAACAGTAGGCACAGGCGCCTTATCCGTAGTCATCTTCAATCCAAGCTGTTGCTTCACAGCTTCAATGATCGTCGGTGGAGCATCACTATCCGCAGCACCATTGTCCGCGCCTTTCGTGCGCGACTCTGGCTGCCAATGAATTTCAAAGTCGTATTCGCCCGTAAGGCCGGTCTTATCCAGAACGGTGCGCTCCAAATGCGGCGACAGCATATCCGCCAGGAATGCCATCTTCACATACTTGGCCTGCACCACACCGTCGTTCATCAGAAACGAACCACGCCCAAACTTCGGCTCCGGCTCTCCCTTCGGCGGTGGCGGACTCTCCTTGAACTTCACACCATCCGGCATCATCGTCATCACAAACACCGGTTGCACCTTGGTTTCGTTGTGCTCCACCAGCCCAAACCGGTCATGGGCAATGCTTCCAATCAATGCGAGCCGCTCCTTCGTCGTGACCTTTTCAATCGGTTTCGTCTCTGGATCAGTCACCTTCGCCAGAATGTCCCATCGTGACGACACTGCCCAGGAAGGCAAACCGAACACCAGCCACGGCTGCACGCTGTTTGAGGTAGAGATCATCGTCTTCAGCGAGACGTTGGTCATCTCAATGCCGGTGCTCGTCCAGTGCCAGCCGCTCATGCCGCCGCTTTCCTTGTGCGGCTTCACCGTAATCACGTCGAACTGCACCGGCGTCTTCTCTTGCGACACTGCCACACAAGGCAACACCATCACCATCGCAATCATTGCCTTCGCCATCTTCATCTCGCAGTCCTTTCAGCAAGCAAAGAATCAGTTCTCTTCCGGCTGTGTAATCTTGTCGACGACAACCGTAGCCACAGGCGCTTTGTCCGCCGTCAGTTTCAACCCCAATTGTTCTTTCAGCGCCTCAAAGATCGCCGGTGGCGCATCGCCCGCACCGTTATCTGTTGTTGCATTGGCGCGGTCCTCTGGCGTCCACTTCATCTCGATGTCGTACTTCCCAGTGAGCCCCGTCTTGTCCACGATGGTGCGCTCCACAAAATACGACAGGCTATCCGCAATCTGTGTCATCCCCATTGAGGTCGCGGAGAGCGAACCCGGCGACATGCGCCACATCCCACGTGGCTTCGGCTTCTCGCCTTCAGGTGGAGGCGGTGGCTCGGGGCTTTCCTTAAACTTTGGCCCATCCGGCATCACCGACATCGCAAACACCGGCTGCACTTTTGTCTCCTGACGGATCACCAGGCCAAAACGTTCTTTCAAAATGCCGCCAATCATGGCCCGTCGCTGCTCGCCCGTCAGCTTGTCCATCACCTTCATGTCGGGCGCACTCACCTTCGCATCAATGTCCCAGTGCGAAGACTCAGCCCACGCGGGCAGGCCGAACACCAGCCACGCCTTCACGCCATAGACATTGGAGATCATGGCTTTCACCGTCATATTCTCTGCGTGATAATCCGTGCCGCCCCACCGGACGCGCATCATGTCTTCGCCGGGCTTGTGCGGCTTCACCGACATCACATCAAACTGCGGCAGCTCTCCCGTGTACCCTCCGGTGTCGGTTGGCAGCGAAGGTTTCGGCGTCTGGGCAGCACACAACGCGGAGCCCATGCCACAAAGGACAAGGGCCAGTGCAAACAGGCGACAACGATTCAGAGAGAGCATGGTTGTTGGTAGGACGCGAACGTCGTCACGATGGTATCCGCACAACCCGTCCTTACGGAACGCAGAAAGAATTAATTCGCATCCGGCATCTGCACATGGTCAATCACAATGGTCGGCACCTCGGCCTTTGCAGGCGTCAGCCTCAACCCCAGCTGATCCTTCACAGCCTCGAAGATCGGCGGCGGAGCCTCCTGCCCCGAGCCATTGTCGCCGCCGTTGTTCAGCGCCTCGGGCGTCCACGAGAGTTCCAGGTCATAGCCGTTCTCGCTATGCATATCCGTCTTATCGATGACCGTCCGTTCCACCCGATACGACAGGTTCTCCGCAAACGCCTTCATGGCGATGTGATGCGCCACCATGTGATTGTCTGAAGTGCTCATGCTCGCACCCGGATTTTTACCCGGCGTTCCATCATCATTCTTCGGTGGCGGCGCACTCTCCTTAAACTTCACGCCGTCCGGCATCGCCGTCATCTCAAACACCGGTTGCACCTTGCTATCCATGTGCAGTTGCAAACCAAAGCGCTCCTTCAGCAACGCCTTCACCATGTCATCGCGCTGCTGGCGTGAAAGATTCTTCATCGTCGCCGGGTCAGGATCACTCACCTTCGCAACAATGTCCCACTTTTGCGACTCCGCCCACGGAGGCAGCCCAAAGATCAGCCACGCCTTCACGTTGAAGTTGCCCGCAATCATCTCCTTCAACGAGATGTTGGTCGCCTGCAGGCTGGTCGGGCTGCGATTCACGTTGGTGTTCGTATCGCCCGGCTTATGCGGCTTAATCGTCACCACATCAAACACCGGCAACTGCCCCGTATACGGCGTCTGAGCATGGCACATCGCAGAGCCCACGCCACAAAGGACAAGAGCAAAAGCAAACACGCGGCAACGATTCAAAGTGAGCATAGTGGTGGATGAGGGCGCGAAACGCCGTCACGATGGTATCCGTATCAACCGCCGCATCAGAATGCAGAAACTCTCAGTTCGCATCCGGCTGCTGAATGTGCTCCACCACAACCGTCGGTACCTCAGCCTTACCCGGCACCATCTTCAATCCAAGCTGCTCGCGCACAGCCTCAAAAAATGGTGGAGGAGCATCGGTCCCACTGCCGTTGTCATTGCCCTTGTCGCGTTCCTCGGGTGTCCAGTGCAGATCAATGATGTAGCCGTATTCCGACTTCAGTCCGGTACGGTCCACAATGTTGCGCTCCACCCGATACGACAACGTGTCGGCCAGCGTCGTCATGGTCACGCCTCTGCCGCTGATCAAACCATCGTCCACCGTCATCTGGCTTCCCTGCGAAGGCTTCTCACCGCTCTCAGCACTCGAAGGTGCAGGCACAGCCTTAAATTTCACACCCTCCGGCAGAGCCGTCATCTCAAACACCGGCTGCACCTTCGATTCCTTATGCGCCACCAGTCCCACATGATCGCGCAGCAGGGTAATCAGCATGGCTCGCCGATCGTCGCGGCTCAACTTGCGCATCACCTTCATATCCGGCTCGCTTACCTTCGCTTCAATATCCCAGCGCTGCGAACCAACCCACGAAGGCACCCCAAAGATCAGCCACTCCTTCACGCCGTACGCCTGGCTGATCAACATCTTGAAGGTCACATTGCGCCCCGAGTAGATCGCGGGCGAGAAGCGCTCGCTCACGTCATCATCGCCCGGCTTGTGCGGCTTGATACTCACAACGTCCCACACCGGCAGCGCCCGCGTCTGTGCGGCTGCCACGGGTTCCTGCGCACGCAACGAAAAGCCAGCTACAGGGACAACAAGGAACACAACAAACAAAAGCGCGCGCATCAATCGTAGGCACATCGAATGAAAACTCCCGGGTGTTGGAACACAGAACCAAACATCAAAACGCGATGAAAGGGCGAGGGGTTCGGTTCCTTGGTGTTCCATACGCAGAAACTCCCGCCTCCGTTCCTGAATTTTTGTCTCGCAAACCAGATACGCTATTGCCGTGCGAAACCTCACTCGTCGCGATGCCTTGAAATTCAGCGGAGCCGCCGCTGCCCTGTTGCCCGCCACCCTCACCGCGCAACAACCAAAAGCGCGCCAGCAACACACGCCCATCCCGCAGTGGGAGATCTTCGAACTCACGCTGCAAGGCCCCGCCACCGGCAACCCATTCATGGAAGTCGATCTCTCTGCAGACTTCCGCCTCGGCTACCGCAGCGTTCATGTCCCGGGCTTTTACGACGGCGAAGGCAACTACAAAGTCCGCTTCATGCCTGACACCGTGGGCGAATGGACTTACACCACCGCCAGCAACAACGCATCGCTCACAGGCAAGACCGGCAGCTTCACCGTGACGAAGCCATTCCCAAACGCACACGGCCCCATCGTCGTTCACAACGCGCAGCACTTCTCATACGCCGACGGCACACCTTATTTCCCCTTCGGCACAACAAGCTACGCATGGATTCATCAAAGCGAGGCCCTGCAACAGCAAACGTTAGCCACGCTAATGTCCGCACCCTTCAACAAAATCCGTATGTGCATCTTCCCAAAGCACTACGAGTACAACCACAACGAACCGCCGTTCTACCCCTTCCCGCGCAACGGCACCACCAACGACTACACACGCTTCGATCCCCACTTCTTCGCGCATCTCGAACAGCGCATCCTCGATCTGCAAAAGCTCAACATCGAAGCCGACCTCATTCTGTTTCATCCCTACGACCGCTGGGGCTATCAATCCATGTCGCCAGAGACTGACGCGTTCTATCTGCGTTACGTCGTCGCGCGCCTCGGTGCCTATCGCAACGTGTGGTGGTCCATGGCCAACGAGTGGGACTTCATGAAACAAAAGACCCTTGCCGACTTCGATCGTCTCTTCCACGTTCTCGAAGCAGCCGACGCACACCATCACCTGCGCAGCATTCACCACGGCACCATCATGTACGACTACGGCCACCCATGGATCACACACGCCAGCCTGCAAACCGACGAGTTCGATAAAGCCCCGCAGTGGCTCGCCGCATACAAGAAGCCAGTCATCTTCGACGAATGTAAGTACGAAGGGAATCTCAACAGACGTTGGGGCAACATCAGCGCCGCAGAAATGACGCGCCGCTTCTGGCTCGGCGTCATCAACGGCTGCTACGTCACGCACGGCGAAACCTACCTGCCCGAAACAGAAGAAGCCTTCAACGAAGACACCACACCCACACTCTGGTGGTCACACGGCGGCACGCTGCACGGCGAAAGCTCCGCAGCCATCGCGCAGTTACGCAAACTCGTCGAAGAGTCCGCACCCATACCCAACGCGCGCATGGGCTTCTTCGCACAAGACAAGCCTTACTATCTCAACGCAACGGTCTACGGCGGCGCAGACGGCAAACAGGCGCAAACCATCCTCTACTTCATGGATGAACATCAACCCATCTGGTACGAGTTTCCATTACCGGAAGGAACCTTCACCGCAGAACTCATTGACCCACTCACCACGACCGCAACACCTGTACCCGGCACACACACAGGCAAAACAAAAATCCGCATGAAGGTAAAGTCCCGCCAGGCACTCCGCTTCCGTCGCGTGTAAGTAAAAGGCAAACGCACAAAGGGTCCGCGCAGCGCGGACCCTTTCGTGAAAGTCGTTCTCTCTGAGAAACGGTTAGGAAGCCTTCTTAATAATCTCCAGCTTCACCTTCGCCAATCCCTGCTCAATAATGCCAAGCTCTTTGGCTGCGGCAGACGACAGGTCAATCACGCGATCAGGAGCCAGTGTTCCACGATCATTAATCTTCACCACCACTGACTTCATGTTCTCCATGTCCGTCACGCGGACAATTGTGCCCAGCGGCAAAGTCTTGTGTGCGGCGGTCAGCTTGGTTTCATCAAAGGTTTCGCCACTGGCGGTAGTGCGTCCATTCCAGACCTCTCCATACCAGGAGGCCAGTCCGCGGAAAGCAGTCGCGCGGAAATTCAGAATCGGATGACGCTTCTTCGTCAGTTCCACCGGCGGAGCGGCGGGAGGCGCAGGTGCGGGTGCCAGAGGCTCAACACGTGTGTGTGAATCCACCTGATGCGTCACCACGGTAACCGTGGCGTAAGCGGCAGAAACAGCAGCACCGGTGGCCAATGCCAGTCCCAGGGCAAGCGAGTGACGCTTGCGGGCCAACCGCACAACGGCGCGGCTGCGTAACAGGGTGCGAGAAAGTGATACAAATCCGCGGGTAAATTTCGCGGGGTGGATCTGGAGAGTGTTGTCCGAACCGATTTCGGTTGAGTGGATCAATGAACTGCCTGCTAAACCAGGAGCAATGGGGCGGAGATAAATCAACGAGCGCGCGCGTGTTTCTGCTTGTGCTGGTCACAGGGTAGGTTCGCCGGCTTTCTTGCTGTCGCAAATCGCGACAGTTAAAAACGCACGACAATGTCCCTGAGCTCCGCTGTCTTCCTGTCTTCTTTCTTTGGGATTTGGCGATCTTGCCGTCGCCTTGGCACTTCTGCGCGACTGGAGCGGCACTGTGTGCCTGCGCCTCGCGCGGATTGGGCAGCAGGTGGACTGGTAAGCCCGAAACCTGTCAGCACTGTGGTTTTGGGGGATCGGCAGAACCCTCAAACCTGTGTCAGCCTACCAACTTCGACCGCAAAATACTAGTGTTTCGGCGTATTCTGTCGGGTTCCTCACCTGTAATCAACAACTTACAGATTGCTCAAAGCACACAAAAGGTTGCATCGGGTATCCTCAGAAACTGAGGAAACTGTCCATGGAACTGCCCATCCCCAGCGCTGCCCGCCGTACCGAAGACATCGCGCTCGATCTGCTGAAGTTCATTGCCTCCACCACCAATGTGGTCAAGTCCACCGGCGGCGGTACACCCGGATTCGCTGGCACCGCCACGCCCAAGTCCGACGATCAGGTTGCAGCTCTGCTTGAGCTTTACGGCCGTTGCCGCCAGGCTGTCGAAGCGAAGTAACCCCATGAGCCACATCGCTCCATCCGGCGCCACGGCCATCGCCGTTATCGGCGCCGGAGCCTTCGGGCGCAACCATCTCCGCGTCTATCGCGCGCTGGAACAGGCCGGTGCGGGCATCCGTCTCGCCGCCTGCGCAGACCCCAGCGAATCCGCCCGCGCCGCTGTCGCCACGGAATACGGCATCCCCGTCTTCGCCTCAGTCGACGATCTGCTCGCCGCCGGCCTCGGCATCGCCGCCGCCAGCGTCTGTACGCCCACCGTCCACCACGCCTCCGCAGCCATCGCGCTGCTTGAGGCCGGCATCGACGTCCTGATCGAAAAACCCATCGCCTCATCGCTCGCCGAGGCGGACAGCATCCTCGCCGCCGCCCGCGAACACGGCTGCATCGTGCAGGTAGGCCACCTCGAACGATTCAACCCGGCGGTCACAGCGGCCACCTCGCTCGTCCACCAGCCCATGTTTTTCGAGTCGCACCGGCTCAGCATCTTCACGCCGCGCTCGCTCGACGTGGATGTCGTGCTCGACCTCATGATCCACGACCTCGACATCGTGCTCACCCTCGCCGACTCCCCCGTCCGCGAAGTCCGCGCCGTCGGCCTGCCTGTCCTGTCGAAGAAGACCGACATCGCCAACGTCCGTGTCGAGTTCGAAAGCGGAGCCGTCGCCAACTTCACCGCCTCGCGCATCTCCACCGAGCGCGTCCGCAAGCTGCGTTTCTTCCAGCCGCACCAATACCTTTCGCTCGACTTCGCGCGGCAGGACCTGCTCATGATCGACGTCACAGCAGCCGCCTCCCTCACCGCCACGCAAATGCAGGCACTCTTCGCCGCATCCACCGGCCGCGACGAATCGCACACCGCAGAAGAAGTCGAAGCGCACCTCGCCTCCCTGCGAACCACGCAACAGGCAGCAGACTCACCCATCCCCACCGAGGAACATCCCTCCGCAGGCCTGTCCCTTCGCAAAATACCCACGGAACCCGGCGAACCCCTGCGCCTCGAAATCGAAGACTTCCTCAACGCCATCCGCACCCGGCAGGAACCCCGCGTCACCGGCCACAACGGCCGCAACGCCCTCGCCCTCGCGCTGGAAATCAACGCCGCCATCGCCGACCACCAGCAACGCGCCGGACTGGTTTAGCCGACAGCACGAACCAGCGAAGCTCATACGGTCAAAGACCGTCATCCTGAGCGAAACGAAGTGAAGCCGAAGGACCTGCATTCTTCTCTTCCAACTACGATTTCACTGGAAAGCAAACCCATGTCCATCGAACTCAATCGCCAGCAGCGCACCGACGCCATCGCATCCATCAAACGCTACTTCGAAGAGAACCTCCCCGAGCCCATCGGCGACCTCCCCGCAGGCATGCTTCTCGACTACCTCCTCGAAGAGATCGGCCCGCTCGTCTACAACCAGGCCATCAGCGACGCGCAGTCTCGCCTCACCTCTGTAGTCGCTGACCTCACCGGCGACCTCTACGAAAAGCCGCTCGCCTACTGGCCAACCCTCGACAGCAAACGCAAACGCCGCTGAGGAAACCCCTACAGAACAAAATGGCTGTGGCGTAACATTCGAGAGAAATCGGCTTCGTTTGTGCTTCCTGGGAGGTTCACATTCTTAGAACGATCCTCATCGCGCCCCTCGCCGCTCTCACTCTTCTAAGCGCTCAGGAACAGCACAATCACCCCGCGCCCGAAAAGCTGGGCAGCGTGTCGTTCGCAACGTTGTGCAAGCCTCAGGTGCAACCAGAATTCAATCGCGCCGTAGCGCTCCTGCACTCCTTCACCTACAAAGAGGCGGACGAAGGCTTCCATCACGTAGCCCATCAAGACCCCAACTGCGCCATCGCCCATTGGGGCAGTGCCATGACGCATTATCACCAGCTATGGGATATTCCCCCATCACCTGCGGATACCGCGGCGGCAAAGCAAGAGATCACCCAAGCCGCAGCGCTTCACGCCACAGAACGTGAGCGAGCATTCATCCAGGCCTTCAGCTTCATCGTCAGCGATACCTCAGTCCCATACAGCACAAGAGCATCGCGCTACGAAGAAGCCATGCAACAGATCGCGACAGCGAACCCTAATGACCCCGAAGCACAAGTCTTCTACGCACTGGCGCTCATCTCCAACGCCTCGCCGTTAGACAGAGAACATCGCAAACAGAAACAAGCAGCAGGAATCCTCGAACCGCTCTTTCGCAAATATCCCGATCACCCCGGAATCCCGCACTATCTCATCCACGCCTGCGACAACCAGGAGCTGGCTTCGCAAGGTCTCCCCGCCGCGCGAGTCTACGCAGGCATAGCTCCCTCAGCGCCGCATGCGCTACACATGCCGTCCCACATCTTCACGCGACTCGGCTTATGGAACGACTCCATCACATCCAATCTCGCCGCAAGAAAAGCCGCACAACAGCAGAACGACATCGGCGAAGAGCTGCACGCCATGGACTATCTGGTCTACGCCTACTTGCAAAACGGAGACGATCAAAAAGCCCTGCTCACAATTCAGCAACTCAAGGCAATGAACAACCTGCGCATGAACGACTTTAAGGTCGGCTACGCAGCCACAGCCATGCCCATCCGCTACATCGTCGAACGCCAGAAGTGGAACGAAGCGCAGCAGGTAACGAATCCATCTGACACGGCACCACCGCAAGTCACGGCCATCGCCGTATGGGCACGCGGACTCGGCCACGCACGCAGCGGTCATCCGCAGCAATCAGAGCAAGAAGCCAAAACGCTCCAATCACTCGAAGATCGTCTACAAGCAGCAGGCAACAGCTACTGGACCTCGCAGGTCCAGATCATGAAGCTTGAAATCATGGCATGGTCAGCGCAGGCTTCCCATCAACCCGCGCAAGCCGCAACCATCCTCCGCACCGCTGCCGACGAAGAAGACGGAATCGAAAAACTCCCGCTAACTCCAGGCCCAATCGTCCCAGCCCGCGAACAGTTAGGAGACCTCTTACTCCTACAGTCGAACTCAAAGGCAGCCTCCGAAGCCTTCGCAGCCGCACTGCAAAACGCTCCCGGAAGACGAGGCGCACTGCGAGGCGCCGCTCTCGCTTCACGTAACTGAGGACACCGAAAAACCGTTTATGCAAAAATTTCTTCGACGATTTGTCGAATCAGGGGCCGTTCGCTCGTCGAGCTAGTAAAGGCGGAACCCCCTGACCCGCCTGAACCGAGGTGCGAGGATGTCGTTCGTTCACGATTTGAAAGTAGCCGCACGTTCCCTGTCGCGCGTTCCTGCGCTGTGGATCACAGTCGCCCTTACGTTGGCTTTGGGCATCGGCGCCAATGCCGCCATCTTCAGCGTGGTGCGCGCCGTGCTGCTTCGCCCGCTGGCGAACCAGGACGAAGATCGGCTGCTCTATCTCCGCCAAAGCGCCCCAGGGCTCAACCAGGAAAACGCCACCTTCTCCGTCCCTGAGATCAAGGACATCGGCAGCAACCTCAAATCCATCAAGGAACTCGGCACATTCTCCGAGGTCGACTTCACCGTAGTAGGCCTCGGCACACCTCGCGAAATTCCGGCAGGCGTAGTCGATGGAAACTACTTCGAAGTCATGGGCCTTCACCCCGTCATCGGCCGTCTGCTCACTCCAGCCGACGACGGCCAGAATGCCGCCGGAGCCGTGGTGCTCACCTATAACTTCTGGCGGAACTCACTGCACTCCGATCCCAGCGTGCTCGGCAAAAACGTGCGGCTCGAAGGCCCCACCGGCGCACGCTCCGCTACCGTGGTTGGCGTTCTTGAACCATCCGTTCCTTATCCCGTCGCCACGGAGATCATCGCCAACCTCGTCACCAGCCCGCATCACCTCTCCGCCACCATGGTCACGGGCCGTGAACACCGCATGACCGAGGTCTTCGCGCGACTTTCTCCCAACGCAACTCTGGACAACGCACGCGCCGAAATTCGTAGCGTTTACGGTGCCATGGTCTCCGCGCACCCTGAGGTCTACAAGCCAGAGGACCACTACAAAATCGACGTAACCCGCATGCACGAACAGATCAATTCACGAGCCAACACCATCTTGTGGATTCTCTTCGCCGCATCCGGCCTTCTCTTCGTCATCGCCAGTTCCAACGTCGCCAATCTCGTTCTCGCACGAACCGTCCGCCGCGAATCTGAACTCGCCATACGCTCCGCGCTCGGCGCAAGCAACACCGCACTACGCCGGTCTCTATTAGCGGAAAGCCTCATCCTCTGCGGAAGTGGCGCAGTCGCGGCAGTGGCCTTGGCTATCCCTATGGTCGCCGTCCTCGGTCGTTATGCATCGCGCTTCTCCGTCCGTGCCAACGACCTCACACTCGACTTCAGCCTCGTGTGGTTCGGCGTTGGACTCGCGTTGATCGCCGCCATCTTCCTCGCATACATTCCGCGCCTCCCCTCAGCAGACTCACCACAGGGCGGCCTCTCCGGTCGTGGAGCGCGCGTAGCCGGCGGCAGCAGTCGTCGCCTCCGCATCTTCGCCGTCACGCAGATCGCAGCATCCTTCGTGTTGCTCGCCGGAGCATGCGTGCTCATGAAGACGCTGTTCGTGCTCGAGCAAACACGCCCGCCATTTGCCTCCAACAACGTCCTTGCCGTGAATCTTCCCCTCATGTCCTACGGCAAGACACCGCTGCAGGTCGACGCCTTCTATCAGGAAGTGCAACGTCGCGTCGCCGCACTGCCCGGAGTCGAGCGCGTCTCCTCGGGCTTTGGCACTCCCTGGCGCGATGACCGCGGCCTAAGTATCAGCTTTCAATTCGCCGCGGAAGGCGCCAAGCGTGACAACGGCCAGGACTTCCGCGCGAAGTTTCGTGTCGTATCGCCAGGCTTCTTCGATACCTTCGGCGTGCCCATTCAAGAAGGACGCGACTTTAAAGACAGCGACCGCGATCGCACCGAACGCGTCGTCATCATCAGCCAGAGCCTCGCCAAACTGCTCTACCCCGGCCAGGACGCGCTCAACCGCAAAGTGCAGTGGACTGACGGCGTCATCAAGTTCGTAGGCATCAGCCCTGAGCCAAGACGCATCATCGCCGTAGTCCCTGACTTCGACGACGAAAACATCATCCCCGCGCCAGCCATGACCATCTACGAGCCCGTCGAACAGGAACAGGGATGGACCGGCCGGCTCTTCGTTCGCTCCAACCAGGACGCGTATTCACTCGTCCCCACCATCACCAAAATCGTGCATGACCTCTCCGCAGACCAGCCCGTTGAAAAGGCCAGCACACTCGGCGACGTCCGCGCCGAGGTACTCACCCCGGACCGCCTCAACGCAATCGTCTTCGGCGGATTCGCCGCCGTTGCTCTCTTAATCTCTGTGGTGGGCGTGGCAGGCGTCCTCGCGTTCTCCGTCAGCGGCCGCACACGCGAATTCGGAATCCGCATGGCCATGGGCGCTCTCCCGCGCAACATCCTCACCATCGTCTTGGTCGAAGGTGTGGTGATGGCCGGCATCGGAGTCGCCGCAGGCGTAGCGATAGGCTTCGCAGTCTCCCGCATCGTCGCCAGCTACGTCACAGAGATTCATCAACCCGGCTCACTCGCATTCATCGCCTCCGCCGTAGCCATCCTGTGCGCAGCCGTCATCGCCTCCGCAGTTCCCGCAGTACGAGCCGCAAGGGTCGACGCAGTAGAAGCGCTACGCTCCGAATAACCCGCTGGCCAAAGCTCTCCCGTTAGCTGCGTCCAGCAGTAACACCACCGTCCACAGGCAACACCGCACCGGTGATCCACGAAGCCTCGTCTGAAGCCAGAAACAGAATCGCCTCGGCAACATCCTTCGGCTGACCGTTGCGCCCCAATGGATGAAACGCGTTGAACGTCGGCAGCGTCTTCGCCACCTGATCGTCAGACATGAATGTGTTGTACACAGGCGTCTCCACGACCGCAGGCGCAACAGCATTCACTCTGATCTTGTGCGGAGCCAGCTCAATCGCCAGGTTACGCACCATGGCATGAACACCCGCATTCGCAGCGGAATAAGCCGCAGAAGGAGTAGCGCCGATTGCCTGAATGGCCCACATCGATCCAGTCTGCACAATCGCTCCGCCATGCTCCTTCATCGCCTTCGCCGCAGCCTGCGCAGTAAAGAATTTCCCTTTCAGAATCGTGTCCAGGTACCAGTCATAATCGCCCTCGGTCAATTCAAGAAATGGCTTCGGGTTGAACACACCAGCGTTGTTCACCAACACATCCAATCGACCAAAGCGTTCCACCGCAAGATCAACCGCAGCCTGTCCCGTCGCGGGCAGGGCAATGTCTCCTGCTGAGATCGCAACATTCTTCCCCGTCGAGTCGATCTCGTTCGCCGCTGCCTCAAGCTTCGCTTTGTCTCTACCGTTGATCACAACCCGCGCGCCTTCGCTCACCAGCCGCTTCGCAGTTTCCTTACCAATGCCGGAACCCGCACCCGTCAGAACAGCCACCTTGCCTTTAAATCTCATCTCGCCTCCTTGAAATCTCCCGTCTATCTAGTGATAGATAGAGATTGAAAAGAGCATACCATGGGAAGGTAAGAACAGAGATTGCGAGCCCGAACATGAGTGACATGCGCGACGAATTGCTGGATGCGGCCGAACGTCAAATCCGATCAAGCGGCTACGACGCCTTCAGCTTTCGCGAGATTGCCAAAGAAGTAGGCATCAAGAGCTCAAGCGTCCACTACTATTTCCCAACCAAAGCCGATCTCGGCGTCGAGGTCGCGCGTCGATATACAGACCGCTTCTTTGAGTCATTGCCTGACTCTCCTCAGGACCGCACCAAGGCACTCGCAGACGCCTTTTCACAAGCCATCCGTCGCGATGACAAAGCCTGCCTCTGCGGCGTATTAGGCAGCGTTCACGGCTCGCTGCCATCGCCTGTAGGAGCCGAGGCAAAAAGATTCTTCGAACTCGCGATTGCTTACTTGCTGAACAAACAGCGTTCCACAACTACCAAGCGAGCAGAACGCGAATGGGCATTTCAAGTCGTAGCCCTGCTTGAAGGAGGCATGATCCTCGCCCTCGCCCTCGACGATAAAAACGCCTTCACCGCGCTAACACGCACACTGCCTTCAAGACCATAGTGAACGTGCGCATCACAACTCCTGACAGGCAACGACAGTGTTATGCCTGTGCGTCCGGAGTTTCACGAGGATAGTAAAAAGCCTGTATGCCTTTGATCTTTCCGTCTGGAATGTGGATGAGATCAAAGACGTGATCCACGCCGGCTATCGTCTCCATGTCGAACAGCGTTGCAACGTAATCACCCTCTACGATGTGCTGCTTCAACTCAATGCCCTTGACCATCGGCAGAATGCTCGACAGAAACCCTAACACCATCTGTCGACCTTGAAGCTTAGGCATGCGCGGGCCTTCAAACGTTACGTCATCTGCAAAGGCAATCTTTGAAGTGTCCTTCGTTGAGAAGCAATTCAAATACTCCTCAACCACCGCAATCATCTGCTCGCGTGACGACATAGATTCTCCTGGGGATCACAAAACCAACTTGCCGCTCGCATCCTGCTGGACCATTAAACAAGATGAACGAGTTAGCAGTTTTTAGTCGTCTGTTTAAACCGTGTCATTTCAGCATCACCAAACCTACGAAACAACGCCACCACACGATCAGCAGCATCCGGCGCATAGAACATCTCTGTATTCGTCATCGTGTCTGCCGTCATGTGCTGCATCCGGGCGAACATCTCCGCCTCATACTTTGCAATCGCCTCAGCAGATGACGCTTCATGAAGCAGAAGTCTGGACAGCACCAGCGCATCAAGCATCGCCATGTTCACGCCTTCCCCTGCATACGGTGGCATCACGTGGGCTGCGTCACCAATCAGCGTGACATTGGGTTTTGCATCCCAATGTTGATCAGCCGGGCAAACCAGCAGCGGACGCCACACCATCGACACAGCCTCCCGAAAGAGCGGTTCCCACAACGTACTCCATCCCTCAAAGTTCGCGTGGAACCATGCCACGCGTTGCGCCGGGGTGCTCGCTTCTTCAAGGCTCTCCCTCGCAGCAGTGTCCTGTGTCTTCAGCCCCACATAAACCAGCACACTGCCATCGGGCTTGGTTCCCATGCCAATCGTCCTTTCGCCACCCAGGGCGATCAACGCGGATCCACCAAGAAGCTCCCATAGCTCCGGTATCGTCTGCGCCCCCGCACGCACAAGGCACTCCACCAGCGACACGCCCACATACTCTGGCCGGATCGGAGTCACTAATTCACGTAAACGAGAGTTCGCACCGTCGCAGCCAATCGCGATATCGGCAACGGCTGTCCTCCCACCCGCAAAACGCAGCAGCACCTGTTCGCCCTGCATCTCTGCAGCTTCCAGCTTGCAATCCCATTGCACGGTGCCAGGTTGAAGTGAGTCGAGCAGAAGATCGCGCAACGGACCACGCTCAATCTCCGGACGCTTCCCGGCACCCGACATCTGGCGAGGATGGTCATGCAGAACCGTTCCCGCAGCATCGGTAAGGCGAAGTCGATCAAGGTCAGGCCGATGGTTCGCCCAGAACGCATCCATCAAACCGGCAGCTTCAAGCGCCGCCAACCCGGAGTTCTCATGCAGGTCCAGTGCGCTACCCTGCACACGCGCACTGCGGCTCTGGTCACGCTCATACACCAGCACCTGTGCGCCACCCTGCTGTAGTAATCGGGCCAGCGTCAGCCCACCCGGTCCACCACCAACAATCGCAATCTTCTTTCCATCCAGTCCACTCATACATCGAATCCTCAGGGCAGTTCCGTCCGATCAAAGCGCCAGTGGAACGCCGTTCCATTCATATTGGAACGCTGTTCCATTTCTGTGTCAAGATAAAGCCATGGTGAAGCAGCGAAAGGGCGGTCCAAGGCGTGAAGAATCCCTTTCACGCGAAAACATCATCCAGGCATCCATTGAGCTGCTGGATAGCGATGGTGAAGAAGGGCTGACATTCCGAGCGCTTGCTGAACGGCTGGCGACTGGTCCCGGTGCTCTCTATTGGCATATCGCCAACAAAAGCGATCTGCTCATTGCAGCCTGCGACAGCTTGGTCGCCCGAACAATGAGCCAGATTCCGGTTACCACCCCGAACGAAACGATTCGTGCCGTAGCGCTCGCCCTGTTTGACCTGATCGACGCGCACCCCTGGCTAGGCTCAGCCCTCACAAGCTCTCCGGGAGCGCTCCCTGTCGTGCGTGTTCTTGAGCCCATCGGCCAGCAGATTCAAGCGCTCGGAGTGCCTGACGATCAGCAATGGAATGCCACGGGAACATTGATGGCCTTCATCCTGGGCGTCAGCAGGCAGAACGCCGCCAACCGGCAACTCGCAAGAGCGAAAAATCTTGATCGCGCCCACTTCCTCGACGTGGTGGCCACCGCATGGTCACAGCTCGACCCGAAGGAACATCCGTTCGTGAGCACCGTCGTCGGACGGATACGAAACCACGATGATCGCGCAGACTTTCTCGCCGGAATCGATGTAATCCTCGCGGGCATTGCATCACTGCAATCCAATTCACGTCCTCCACTCAAACGTCAGCGTTCGTGAGTGAACCAAAGCACCGCCGCAACAGCACGCTGTCAAGCCCCTTGACCACTCAAGCCCAACAAATCAAAGCAAATAGAGCTGGCATGTTATTTCCCCGAACTCACTAAAATAGAAACAGAAGAGAAAAGGGCCACGCACGCGCGGCCCTAACTCCTTTAGAAAGACGATTTTGCCTCTAACCCCAATGGGCAGACGATTTTAGCGACATCCGCGCCGTAACCCCAATAGAAAGACGATTTTAGAAAAACAGGGGGGAGGGGGTACCCTACCGGATGGCCTGCATGCTGTAACGGAACAACGCATCGAAGTCCGTCCGAATCGTCAGTTCAGAGCTTTCGTGTTTCGCAATCGCCGTCTCCACGGCGCGCTGAGCGCTGTCGCGCTTGTAGCCCAGGTTCACCAGCGCAGACAGCACATCGTCCACCACAGGTCCGCCCTGGAATCCGGAAGTCTGCACAGGTGCAGCGGCCTGCAGATCGTCCAGCTTGTCCTTCAGCTCCAGCACCACGCGTTCGGCAGTCTTCTTGCCAATGCCCGGAATCTTCACCAGCATCGCAGTGTCGCCACCGCGAATAGCACTCACAAGACGCTCCGCCGAAAGTCCACTCAACACCGTGATCCCCAGCTTCGGCCCAATCCCGCTGACAGTGATCAGCCGCTCAAACAGGCGCTTCTCATCGCGGTCGGTAAAGCCGAACAGTGCAATCGCATCCTCACGCACCTGCGTGTTGATGTGCAGCGACACCTCAGCGCCTTCATCCGGCAACGAGGTGAACGTGGTCACGCTGATGGCCACGTCATAACCAACACCGCCGCAGTCCACAATGACAGCGTTGGGCGACTTGGAGAGCAAACGTCCGCGCAGGTGAGCAATCATCTAGCCGCGCCGCCGATACAGGATCTGGAACTGGTAACCGTCATTCGGCGGGAAGAGCCTGCTGATGGCGCGCAATCGTTCCGCCAGCGCGGGTGCAGCAAGCAACGGATACTCGCGCTCACGCAGGTCGCTGTAGTCGAAGTCCATGAATACGCTCAGCAGGTAGATCGCCAGCGAGTCGGCAAACGCCGCAGCATAGTAGCTGGTCCGAGCCTTCTCATCCACGGTGCCACGCGGTGCCGACCCCCGAGCCCGCGCATCCAGCTCGGTCACGGACACACCCAGCGCACCCGCCCGGTCCTCCCACGCATCAATGGACGTCTCACCGCGCACATTCGCAGTCACTTGCTTCCACAGCAGCTCACTGAAGCTTGGCGGAACGCCAATCGTGTCGGTGAAGTTATGCGCGATGTTGATAAAGAACTCGAATGCCAGCGCAAATCGGTCGGTGTGGAGGCGACTGCTGAGGAAGACCACTTCCTTACCGTCCACCTGCGCATTGCGGTGGCAGATAGCGCGATCGGCCAGCGCCAAACTGTATGCAGGCGCAATCAGCGTCCGGTCGATCAGCGGAAAGGCAGCGGTTTCGCCGCCCTCAAGTCGAGAGCCACTCAGCGCCAGTGGTACAAACACGTACCGAAAGCCAGTCAGGCCGTTGCTGATACCGGTTGGAACGGTTCCCACCAGCCGCGCAATCTCGTCCGCCGTCAGCGACGGCAGATCCAGACGCCCCAGCGTGGCGTACTGCAGGCCATTCGGTGCGGTCGTTGCCTGCGCCTGTTGCGTGGCCTCTTCCGGTGTTAGTAGATCGGTTGTCAGAGCCTCAGCCATTCAAGCGGTATTCTAATGGCTGAGGCAGCCGTAATTCACATGGCAGACACATCCGCATCCCGCCCGCAGATTGCACCCGGCTACACCGGCCCCCGTTTCCTGGGCGCGCCCGTAGGCGACTTCAGCGTCTTCCAGACGATTCTGCTGTCACTGGCCAGCGGCGCTGTGGCCTTCTTCGCGGGTACCTTCCTCGCCATCATGTCCATGCTGGTGATGACGATGTTCGGCCATAAGCCAGACTTCTCCATTGCCTACCGCTGGGTCGGCGCCCCGCTGGGCATCGCGGTCCTCGTGATCGCCGGGGTATTCCTCACCTCTGCACTCGTCAGCCGCATTCGTCGTTCGGCACAAGCACCGCGATAACTTACACTGGCCTCACCTTCATGGCTGGCGAAACCTACTACGCAGATACCTACGCACCCGCGGAACGCTACCGCTGGACCATCGGCGTGCTGCTTGGTGTGGGCGTGCTGGTCAACTACTTCGACCGCGTCAACCTGTCCGTATCGCACGATGCGCTGGTAGATAGCTTCGGCATCACGCCGCAGGTCTTCGGCCAACTCTCCGCGGCATACTCATGGACCTATGCCGCCTGCCAACTCCCCACCGGCGTAGTCCTGGACCTCTTCGGCGTCCGTAAGGTCACCCTATGGTCGGTGCTCATCTGGGGCATCGCATCGCTCGCCGCAGCCTTCGCGCCGGGAATCATATTCTTCTTCGCTGCGCGACTGTTGTTGGGTATTGGTGAAGCACCAACCTTCCCTGCCAACGCAAAGGCCGTTGGAGCGTGGTTTCCATCGCACGAGCGCTCCCTCGCAACAGCGCTGTTTGATGGATCTGCAAAGCTGGCGAATGCCATTGGTGTTCCGCTGCTTGGGTTGTTGCTGCTGGAAGTTGGCTGGCGTTGGTCGTTCGGCTTCACGGCGGTATTGTCGTTTGGATACATGGCGCTGTTCGCTATCCTCTACCGCGAGCCGGGACGATTCTCCATGCGCAACGTCATCCGTACGCCGTCGCTCGTTCCCGGTGGTGATGCAGCGCAGATCATTGCGCCTCCCATTCCACTCGGACAGTTGCTGCGTCAGCGGAAGATCATCGGTCTGGCGATTGGCTCCGGTGCTTACAACTACGTCTTCTATCTGCTGATCACATGGCTGCCAACGTATCTCGCACAGGCACAACACATCACCCTGCAACAGTCGTTCCTGTACACGGGTGTGCCTTGGTTGGTGGCGGCCGCTTGTGGCTTCCTCATCGGTGGCGTTTTGGTGGATGCGCTCATCCGGAATGGTTATAACGCCAGCACGGTGCGGCGTACGGTGCTGATTGGTGGAACCATCTGCGGGCTTGGGATTTTGGGTGCGGCCTTTGCGCATACCGTCAGTGGCGCGCTGATATGCATCACGCTATCGATCGGTGGATTGTCTGCAGCATCGCCGGTTATCTGGAGTCTTCCATCGCTGCTGGTGCCGAATACAAGCACTGGTAAGGTTGGTGGGATCGTTAACTTCGCGAACCAGATCTCTGCGATCCTTGCGCCTATCGTTACGGGGTATACCGTGGGGGCAACGCATAGCTACACGCTGGCCTTCGCTATTCCTGCGATCTATATCGTGATCGGGATTGCTTCGTACTTCGTGCTGCTGGGGCGCATTGAGCCCATTGATGTGCGTGAAGCTCTCCAAGGCTAGGAACGTCCACAAGAGTCTTACTCTTGCGGACGTTGCATACGCTTTGTGAACTCTCTTACTTCTTCACCAGTGCGCGCGTTGCGCCTACTGAGATGCCGCCGTCGATCAGGATGGTCTGTCCTGTGACGTAGCGGGATGCTTCACTGGCTAGGAAGACTACTGCTCCGTCCAGATCGTTGGGTGCGCCGGGACGCTTCATCGGGATGCGTTCGACCAGATACTCAACCCAGCCTTCATCCTCATACATGGCCTTGTTCTGGTTGGTCTTGAACCATCCGGGCGCGAGGACGTTGACGGTGATGCCGTGCTCGCCCCAATCGTCTGCGAGTGACATGGTGAGTTGCTTGATGCCGCCGCGGCTTGCGCCATATGGTCCAAGTCCAGCGGAGCCACGCACGCTGGTTACGGAACCCACATTGATGATGCGACCGTAACCCTGTGCGATCATGTGTCGTGCAATGGCTTGTGCCACAAAGAAGGGGCCACGCAGATTCGTGTCGAGGATGGCGTTCCAGTCATCCCATGTGACTTCCAGCGCGCGCTTGCGGATGTTCATGCCTGCGTTGTTGACCAGGATGTCGACCTTGCCGAACTGCTTTGGTGCGGCTTCTGCGAATGCCTTAATGCTGGCTTCATCGCGTACATCGAGCACGAGAGCCTTTGCTTCGATGTTCATCGCTGCAAGCTCTGCAATGAACGCATCGCAATCGCCGGCCTTGCGCGATGTGACGATCAGCTTCGCTCCAGCACGACCGAGAGCGCGTGAGAAGTATTGTCCTAGACCGCGGGATGCGCCCGTCACAACGGCCACTTGGCCGGTTAGATCAAACAAGTTTTCTGCCATCTTTTCTCTCTCGCCTGCAGGTGCCGGGCGGGGGTACCCCCCTCCCCCTGTTTTTGCAAAATCGTCTTTCTAAACGGGTTACGGTTTTAGTGTCTGTAAAATCGTCTATCTATTGACGTTAGAGGCAAAATCGTCTTTCTAAAGGGGTTAGAAGCAGCGAGTCAGCAGGTCAGCGAGTGAGCTAGTTCGTTCGCTACTTCTATTTTAGTGATTGAGCGGAAATAGCATGCCAATTCTATTTCTTTTGATTTGTTGGGTTTGAGTGGCTTTGGGGCTTGACAGGATTGTATGGACCCCTCGCCTGCGACCTATTCGTTTGGAGCCACCACGACCTTCAGCAAACCCGCCTCACGCGCGTGCAGGCGATCGAAGTAGTTCGCTGCATTTTCGAGTGATGAAACTGCTGAGATGAGCGGCTTCACTGTGATTGCGCCGCTTGCCATCAGGCGGATTGCTTCGGGATATTCGCCAGCGGAAGCGCATGATCCCTGGAGACGAACTTCGCGTGTGACGACACGTTGCAAGGGCAGCGGTACTTCCGGCTGAATGTTGCCGATGAGTGTGACTGTGCCGCCGCGGCGTACGCATTCGATGGATGCGACGACAGTTTCACCGCGACCGACTGCTTCGAGCACAACGTCAACACCTTCGCCGCCGGTGCGCTTCAGTACTTCGTCGATCAGTTCTTTGCCGCTCATGTGAAGCGTGTCGGGGATGCCTACTTCTTCGGCCATCTTCAGGCGTGCCGCATCGACGTCTGCAATCATCACGGACCTGCATCCCTTAGCGCGTGCAGCCTGTGCGGTGAGCAGACCGATCATGCCTGCACCGATGACGAGAGCGGATTCTCCGCCCTTCATCTTGGTTACATTCACGCCGTGCAATGCGATGGAGACAGCTTCCAGCATCGCGGCTTCTTCCATGGGGAAGTCTTCGGGCAGGCGATAGAGAATGCGCGCGGGAACGCTGACGTATTCGGCAAACGCACCGTGGCGGCGGAACTCATTGCATGACACGCCGACGACCTGGCGGTTGTTGCAGAGATTCACTTCGCCACGCTGACAGTAGTCGCACTTGCCGCAGTAGACGGTGGAGTCAAAAGTGACGCGGTCGCCGGGCTTCCACTCCGTTACGTCAGCGCCAACCTTTTCGATCACGCCTGCGGCTTCGTGGCCCATGATGATGGGAGGAATGCGGCGTCCGCTGCTGCCGTCGTAACCGTGTACGTCGCTGCCGCAGATGCCACACGCACCCACGCGGATAAGAACCTCTTCCGAGCCAATCTCAGGCACCGGAACATCCTTGACCTGCAGCTTTGAATACTCTTCCAGCATCAGCGCTTTCATCGCAAAACCCTCGCGAATTAGCTTACTGCGGAAGGTATACAAAACACGAACGCAGCGCCTTCGGCTATTCACCGTGGGCGCTGCGTTCTGTATTTCGTTTGCTGCTTACTGCGGAAGCGGCTTCAGTGTGATGGTCTTGCCTTCCTTGATGGAGGTGCGCGCTGCATCCAGAATCTGCACTACAACCATGTTCGTTTCCAGTGACGACAGGTCGCCCTTGGGGTCGATCTGGTGATGCAGTACGGCGGCAAGGTAGTCCAGTGAATTGCTTTGGTTCTGCGGAAGATTCGGTGCGGGATAGATGGCGGATTCCACCTTCTGGCCCTTGTAGCGCGAGATGATGTTGCCCGGTCCAACGGTGAACATGGTGCCGCCGTTGCCGTAGACCTCCATGTTCTTCACGGCGAAGCTCCAATCCCAGCTTGGCATCAGAATGGCCTGCATTTCGGGATAGGCGACGATCACAGTGGCATCGTCTTCGGTGCGTGTGTAGATGTCGGGCTTGTGTGTCTGCGCGAAGGCGGTGACGGATTGCGGCGTTGCGCCTTTGTTGATGACAGTGGCCAAGTCAGCACCGTAGCAGCCGAAATCAAACAGCGCACCTGCGCCGTTCTGCTTGGGGTCGGTGATCCAGGGCAGCCACTCCGGGCCTACACCAATCTCCTTGGGACCTTCGTGGCCATCGCGCACCAACACCTTGCGCACGGTGCCCAGTTTGCCAGCCTGAATCTCCTTCAGCGCTTCGGCGTTGCTGTTGTACCAGGTGGTTTCGTAGTTCACGAGCACCTGCACGTTGTTCTTGCGCGCGGCATCGCGGATGGCTAACGCATCTTCCACGGTGGTGGTGAGCGGCTTCTCGACCATGCTGTTGATGTGGTGCTTCGCAGCAATTTCAATGACCTTGCGATGTTCCAGGATCGTGCCGTAGCCAAGCACCGCATCGGGATGTGTCTTCTCGATCATGGTTTCTTCGTCGGTGTAGAAGAGCGCGGGATCAAGCTTGTACTGATCGCGATATTGCTTTGCGAGAGCGGCGTCGGATTCGACAATCGCGACGAGCTTTGCGCTCTGACTGGTGGGCAGGTTATGCAGAAAACCCTTCACATGGCCGTGTGTGAGGCCCACGATGGCGACACGGATGGGCGTGGCGGCCTGCTGGGCTTGAACGGCTACGGTCAAGAAGAACAGAACAGCAAACACATACGAAAGACGCATGAGGCGAAGCATAGAGGGACCTTTCAAAACGCAGGATCGTCAGAAGCGGGAACCACAGCATGTTAGTCCGCTGATATATCAACCGTCATGACGAATGAGAGACAAAAATAAAGGAGGCGCAAGTTGGCCTTGCGCCGCCTCTATTTGGTTTGGATCTGATTTACGGCAGCGGCTTCAGCTCCACGGTCTTGCCGGTTTTCACGCTCTCTCGTGCGGCGTCCATGATCTGTACGGCCACCATGTTCGTGTCGAGTGAACCGGGGAGCCAGTGGTCGTCAACCTGATTGCGTAGTACGGCGACCAGGTAATCCAACGAGCTGTCGCGATTCGGATTCACAGCCGGTGCCGCGGACTGCGTTGCCGTCTTGTCTCCCTTCAGCTGCACGGACACATCCTCGTGGCCGACGGTCTTGACCTGTCCCTCTTCGCCGAACAGCTCGAGGTCCTTACGTGTGGATGAGAAGCTCCACTCCCAACTGGGCAGCAGGACGGCCTGGAATTTTGGATAGCGGATGATGATGGTCGCGTCGTCATCGACCTTGGGATAGTTCTTTTCGTTGTCGGTTTGCGCAACGGCGGTTACGCTGATGGGCATTTGGCCTTTCAGCATGAAGGTCACGAGATCGGCGCCGTAGCAGCCGAAGTCATAGAGCGCGCCTGCGCCGTTCTGTTCCGGGTCGGTAAGCCATGCGACAAATTCCGGTGCGGAGTGCAGCGGTCCGGCGTGGCCTGCGTAAAACACCATCTTGTGCAGGGTGCCCAGCTTGCCGTCCTGAGCCATGGCAATCGCAGCGTTGTTGCTGGGGAAATAGCTGGTGTCGTAGTTGGTGAGGATGTGCACGTTGTATTGCTGCGCGGCTTTGCGCATGGCCAGTGCCTCGGGCACGGAGATGGCCATTGGCTTTTCCATGATGCTGCTTACATGATGCTTCGCGGCTGCGATCGCGACTTTTGGGTGCTCGCTGTTCCGGATGTACATGAGAATCGCATCCGGCTTTTCCTTGTTGAGCATCGTCTCCAGGTCGCTGTATGTGGGGATCGACTCGAGGTGAAAGCGATCCACATATTTCTTTGTGAGCGCGGTGTCCGGTTCTTCAATGGCTACGAGCTGAACATTGGGATTGGGGTTGGTTACGAATCCATTCAAAGTGCCGCTTACATGGCCGTGCACCAGGCCGACGATGGCCACGCGGATCGGCTTTCCTGCAGAGGCGGTTTGTGCTCGTACGGAGGGCGCGAGCGCTGTGAGCAGAACAAGAGAAAGCAGTCGGAGAGCGGAACGCATACAGGACCTCGGCAGGAAATTCGCCACAAAGGCATGGATTTGTGGGTGCGTCCGCCAGCATAGCTGGTTCGTATTACCGAGAGGCGACAGATACGTGCCAAATGGCGCGGCTGCTACCGTGTAATAACATCTTTTTCACACAGAAATTGTTTTCACCCTGTTTTGGAGGCACCACCCGCTATGTCCCGTACTTTTTCGGCACTGCGTCGCGGCATTTGTACCGCCACGCTGCTGTCTACTGTTGCTGTTTCGTCCATGCCCGCGGCCTTCGCGCAGAAGAATAAGTCTGCTGCCGCTGCTACTGAAGAGAAGAAGACCGTTCCCAGCTATTACGGCGCGCAGCCTGCTACGGAAAACGTTGATCTGGGCATCTATGCGCAGATTCGCAATGAAGGTCTGCTGCACTCGCACGTAATGGAGTACATGGAAGGTCTGTCCGACGGCATTGGCCCGCGCCTGACTGGTTCGCCCAACATGAAGAAGGCGAACGAGTGGACGCGTGATCGGATGACCGATGCTGGCCTGGTCAACGCGCATCTGGAAGACTGGGGCGAGTTTGGCATGGGCTGGAAGCAGATCAATAGCTGGGCGCGCATGATCACGCCGGACACCGAGCCGGTGTGGATTCAGGCGACACCGTGGTCGCCTGCTACTAAGGGTTCTGTAACTGCCGATGCGGTTCTGGTGGAGTTCAACACGCAGGCTGATCTGGCGAAGTACAAGGGCAAGCTGGCGGGCAAGATTGTTCTGCTGGGCGCGCCGCACGCGATTGTGGATCTGACGGAGCCTTTGTTCTCGCGCTACACCGACGCTGAGCTGAAGGAAATGGAAGGCCCGGAGACTCCGCGTGGTCGTGGTGGCGTGAATGTTCAGCAGGCGCTTGCGGATCGTGCGCGTCTGGCGCAGCTTCGCGGTGCGGCATTGAAGATGATGACGGAAGAAGGCGTTGCGGCGATCATCACGCCTTCGCGCGATGGCGGCAAGGGCGGCGGTACGGGCATCATCTTTGACGACAACGGCGCGAACCTGGTCCGCGGCGCACAGGTCAAGGAAACGGCTGTCACCATTCCGAATGCAGTGACGACTGTTGAGAACTACGGTCGCATCTTCCGCTTGCTGCAGCACCACGTTCCGGTGCAGATGGAAGTGAACATCCAGACGGAGTTCACGGGCGATCACGAGCACGGCTTCAACACCGTTGCTGAAATCCCCGGCACCGATCCGAAGCTGAAGGAACAGGTCGTGATGGTAGGCGGCCACCTGGATAGCTGGATCTCCGGCACGGGCGCCACGGACAACGCTGCTGGTTCGGTTGTTGCGATGGAAGCTGTGCGCATTCTGAAGGCACTGAACATCAAGCCGCGCCGCACCATCCGCATTGCTCTGTGGAGCGGTGAGGAGCAGGGGCTGTACGGTTCGCGTGGATACGTGAAGCAGCACTTTGGCGAGATCACCACGCCTCCGGGTGGACCTGCACCGGGTTCGGATGCAGCCATGATGGCTGCGCTGGGCATGGGCGGACGCAATGCTCGTCGTGGACCGTTGAAGACTACCAAGGAGTGGGAGACGCTGGACGCGTACTACAACCTGGACAATGGCACCGGCAAGGTTCGCGGCGTGTACACGCAGCAGAACTTTGCTATTGGTCCCATCTTCGCGCAGTGGATTGCACCGTTGAAGGACCTGGGCGTTACGACCATCACCAACCGCAACACGGGTGGAACGGATCACCTGTCGTTTGATTCGCTCGGTCTGCCTGGCTTCCAGTTCATTCAGGACGATATGGATTACGAGACGCGCAGTCACCACTCCAACATGGACACGGTGGAGCGCATCCACGAAGACGACCTGAAGCAGGCTGCAGTGGTGGAAGCAATCTTCCTCTACAACACCAGCGAGCGTGAGGCGATGATGCCGCGTAAGCCGTATCCGCATCCTGAAGAGGACTCGGATCGCAACGCACCGTTGAAGAACCTGTATCCCACGGCAGTTTCGGGCGCAGATAAGCAGTAACGCAATCCGCAAGAACTGAACGGGTGAGCAGAGATACTCTGCTCACCCGTTCTGCGTTTGTGGCTTTAGATTGGATTGCTCAGGTTCATGGTGCTGACTTCCACGGTGACTCCACCGGGTGCATTGACGTAGAAGCCGTACGTCGGTGGGCCGCCGCGTTGCAGCATGGCCGGTTCGGGTGCGGCGAGGCCTTCCTGCGCGATTGCGGTATGGCGCTCGTCCACCGCACGCGGTGTGTCCTGCAGAAAGCCCACGTGGAAGAAGCCGGGACAGCCGTGTTCGGGTGTCATGTTCTTGTCGAACATCAGCGCCAGCAGAAAGCCTTGTGCATCCTGCAAAATGGCAAATTTCCCGGCGCGAGTTTCCAGCGTGCGCAGTCCGAAGATGCGCTCCAGAAAAGCCTGCAGAGCGGGAACGTCATACGTGGTCAGGTTGGCGTGATTGAGTGTGTGCATGGTGCGAAACCTCCGTTAGCGGGTGGGTTGTCGCATGAATCCGATGAGCGCCACGGGGACACATGCGACAGAAAAGCAAGTGCATGCGTGCACTGCTGCTTGTCGCCGTGGGTCCCTTCCCCGATTTCTCCCGGGGGTGACATTACCGCAACGTCAGGTGTTGCGGCGAGCCGGGCTTACCAAGCCGGCTCCGCGTTTTTCGGCAATCTTAAGATGCGAATGATTTTGAGCGGGGTTCAGATTTTTGTTGCTTTTGGAGCTGGTTCAGAAAGAGTTGAAACGCAGTTGCAAGAGATCGACGAACTCGCCAAGGTGCGATCCATCCACCAGCCCATGGTGTACGTGGATAGAGACGGGTAGTGTTTTGCGGCATCCGCTCTCGGTGATCTTGCCGAAGGTGATGCGTGGTGCCGAATCTTCTACCTCGTAGTTGCGCGCGTGTGAGAGCGATGTGAAGTCCAGCCACGGCAGCGAGGAGAAGCGAATCAGATTCTGCGCCGGCGGACGTTCCAGGTCAGTACGGCTTCTGCTTTCTTCAATGGCCAGGGAGCCAACGCGCACGAACTCGTGCAGGTCTTCGTTATACGGATAGTGCGCGAAACCGATGGTGCCGTTCGGACGACCAATGGCACAACCGGCATTGATCCGTTCAAACTCCCATGGCTCGCCGTCCAGAATGCGTGTGCGGAAGTTCTGTACATGTTGCGCTGCTGTCAAAGCACAATGCACCTGCGTGAGGAAGATGGACAGGTTCTTCGCCTTGGCATAAGCGAAGGATTCCGTGCAGTCCATCCGGATGCACACGCTATGGAACGGCTCGCTGAACTTTTGAAAGAAGTGAAACAGGTCAGTTCGCGGCCAGGTTGTGAGGTCAATCTTTCGGCAGGCTTCCAAGATGATTAATCCAATCTTTTCTCAAAGACCTCAGAGGTCTTTATGTGTACATAGCCGTCGCGCAGATAGAACCGATGTGCGTCCTGCCGTTTGATTTGAGAACGAACGCGCACTCGCGGTATTTGCTGCTGTAAAGCCCACTCCTCAACCGCTTCACACAAACGCCGACCAATACCCAGTCCGCGATGGCCTTCCTGCACAACCAGTCCGCCCAGTTCGACGACCTCTGGAGACTGCAGATGACGTTCGATGCTGGCATCTGCCCATCCCACAACGGCGTTTTCAAAGACCGCAACGAAGGCGATACGGTCGCGCGACTTCGCGAGTTGATGGATTCGTCCGCGCATCGTTTCTGCATCGGAGGGATAGCCGAGCTGTGTGCTGAGAGAGACTACCGCCTCGGCGTCTTCGATGGTGAGAGGGCGAACACTGAGCAGTGAGGGTCGGTTATCCGCTGTCATATCTGTCGATTGCTTTCTATAGCCATCGTATCTGTGTTGCCGCGGGAGGCACTACTGCAGAGGTACGTTGTCCAGTCCGCCCTTGCTGAAAGGATGGCATCGAGCGATACGCCACATGGCAAGCCATGTGCCCCGCCAGGGGCCAAAGCGGGCTATGGCTACCTCTGCATACTCTGAGCACGTGGGCGTGTAACGGCAGCCGCTGATGCCGGTGCTGTGCAGCATGGGCGAGAGCAGACGGCGATAGACGCGGATTGCTGCGAGTGCGATGTTCATGGAATGGTGGTGCGGAGAGCGTGCCGTTGAAAGAATTATCGCTCTGTCTGCGTGGCGTACTGCTTGCGGACGGCACGGAAGACGTTGGCCACCTCACGCTGCAGCTTGTCCCACTCCAGCAGGAGTACGGT
Organism: Terriglobus roseus; assembly: GCF_900102185.1. Taxonomy (NCBI): domain Bacteria; kingdom Pseudomonadati; phylum Acidobacteriota; class Terriglobia; order Terriglobales; family Acidobacteriaceae; genus Terriglobus; species Terriglobus roseus. The sequence goes on from NZ_LT629690.1 coordinate 4,229,283, forward strand.
GCGGCGCGGGTGCAGGATCACGTCCACCGGCAGGTCGGCGAGTAAGGCTGCGTGCATCGCGACTGCAGCGCGCATACGGCGTTTGATGCGATTGCGGTCATGCGCCTTGCCCATGACTTTGCCCACGGTGAGACCGATGCGGGGACCGGAGTGCGGCTGACCATACAGAAGTTCTGAGGGATGCAGGCGTCGTTCCGGCATGGCATCGCGATGGGCGCAGAACCACGTAACCTCGCGCGAGTGCTGCTTCCGCGATGCTGCGTACGCACGCTGATAATCCGCGTGTTTCCGCAGGCGTAGCTCAGCGAACGAGATCTTCGGTTTGGGGATGGAAACGTTCATTGCCTGCAATGCAAAGGGGCGCGACTGGCGCGCCCCTTGCAGAAACGGAAATGCGACAGAAAAACTAGTCGCGGAAGCCGGCAGAGACGGCGATCTTATGACGGCCCTTGGCACGACGACGGCTGAGGACGGTCTGACCGGCCTTGGTCTTCATGCGGGTGAGGAAGCCGTGCGTCTTGGCGCGGCGGCGGCGGTTCGGCTGAAAAGTGCGCTTCGGCATGCTGTTACGTCTCCTGCGCTAAGCGTGCAGAGCTCTCCGTCAGGGGAGAAAAGCAGCAGCGCTGAGCTTGAAAAGTGTTTTGTCCTGTCCGGCGAGCCTGAATGAAAGCACCCTGCCAGCACAAACGCGCAACGCTAGGGCGGCGCACTGCGGACAACATCGCTTATATTACCGCATTTCCCACAGGAGGGAAAGCCCTTGTTACAGATTCCTTGGAGCGCCGCCGAATGCCTGCAATCCATCGAGATACACTCAGATGCACCATGCGACCTCTTGTTTCGCTGATTTTTCTTGCGTTTACGGCGCACGCGCAGTTTGTGCTGCAAAAGAGCCCTTCGCCTGCCAGTCTGCGGGGCGTAGCGAATATAGATGGCCGCGTCGCATGGGCCAGCGGTGCTTCCGGCACCGTTTTGCGGACGCTGGATGGCGGTGGAACATGGCAGCAGTGCACCGTTCCGGATGGAGCTGAGAAGCTCGATTTTCGGGCGGTTCAGGCCTTCGATGCGCAAACAGCGATTGTGATGAGCGTGGGATCGGGCGATGCCAGCCGTCTCTATCGCACCACGGACGGTTGCCGCACGTGGAAGTTGGTCTTCACCAACCCGGACGCTCCGGGCGGGTTCTTTGATGCGCTGTATGTCCCGCAACATGGAGAGGGATGGCTGCTGGGTGATCCAGTAAAGGGCGGCTTCTACGTGGCGGTGTCGCGCGACGGAGGCTTGTCCTGGGCGAAAGTGCCGGTGCCCATACAGTCCGAGACGGAAAAGGGCGGTGCATTCGCAGCCAGCAATCAATCGCTAGCGATGGGTGTTGCAGGGCCTATCTTTGGCGGCGGTGGCGGGTTGCTGTATCGCGGCGAGCAGGATCGCTGCCCCGATCCCATTCAATACAACGACCCCAATGCCTGCGCGACGCATGTTCGGTTTCGCAAAATGACGACGGATGTGGGTGGTGTTGGTGCGTCGTCGGGCATCTTCGCCCTGGCTGCCAATGACAAGGCGATGGTGGCGGTGGGCGGCGATTACATGCATCCGGAGTTGGCGGCGCACACTGCTGCGTTCAGCGTGAATGGCGGCATGGGATGGCAACCTGCGGAGACCATGCCGCGCGGTTATCGCAGCACCGTGGCCTATGACTCTGCAACGAAGACGTGGATCGCGACGGGACCGACGGGCACCGATGTCTCCACAGACGATGGCCGTAACTGGAAGCCATTGTTGCCGGATGTGAAGGCTGGTGATGTTGCCGACGCGGATCGCAACTGGAATGCATTGTCATTGCCGTTCGTCGTGGGGCCGAAGGGACGTATCGGACGGCTGCGCGATGGCGTGCTTAACAAAAAGTAAGTTCGCGATTCGCGCGGGCGTCATGCAGGCTCTGCTTCCCTCCTGATAGAAGGGATGGGATGAAGGTTTCAGGATTGCAGAGGTTGCTGGCCGTGTGGCTGGCGTTGGTTGTGGGTGCGGCGTGTGCGCAGGAGCCGCAGTTGACGCTGCATGGCGAGGTGCGTCGCGCGCAGTTTATGTCGTACCAGGAAGTGCCGTTTGATGTGCCGGAGGGCGTGTCGCGGCTTACGGTGGAGTTCACGTACACCGGGCATGATCACGGCACGAATCTTGATATGGGTGTGATTGATCCGCAGCGTTTTCGCGGATGGAGTGGCGGCAACAAACACACGTTTACTGTGAGCGAATCGGATGCGACGCCTTCGTATCTGCCGGGGCCCGTTGTTGCGGGGCGTTGGCGGTTGTTGGTTGGCGTGCCTGCCATTCGTGAGGGTTCTGTTGCGCAGTACACAGTGAAGGTGTGGTGGCAGAAGGTTGGTACGGATGCTGCGTCTGGCTCCACGTTTTCGCAGAAGCCGATACGTGAAGGCGCTGCTTGGTATCGCGGCGATCTGCATATGCACACGGGACATAGCGATGGATCGTGTGCGAGCGAGAGTGGTGCGCGGATTCCCTGCCCTGTGTTTCTGACTGCGCAGGCTGCAGTGGCGCGTGGGCTGGACTTCATTGCTATCACCGATCACAACACCACATCGCACTACGATGCGATGCGGGAATTGCAGCCGTACTTCGATAAGCTGCTGCTGATTCCGGGACGCGAAATCACCACGTTTTATGGACACGCGAACGTGTTTGGTACAACGCAGTTCATTGATTTTCGGCTTGGCACGAAACCTGTTCCCACGATGAAGGTGCTATTGGATGAAGTGGATGCTGCGCATGGATTGCTTGCGTTGAATCATCCGGGTGTTCCTTCCGGCGAGCAGTGCATGGGGTGCGGATGGACTGCTCCAAACACAGACTTCGCGCGCATTCACGTGATGGAAGCAGTGAATGGAGCGGATGCGGATGGGGAGAAGTCCGGTGTGCCGGTGTGGCAGCAGCAGCTAGATCGCGGTCTGCGCATCACGGCGATTGGTGGCAGTGACAATCACAACGCGTTGATCAAACCGGGGCAGAACAATGCGATTGGTTCGCCTACGACGGTGGTTTATTCGACGTCGTTGTCTGAGAGTGCGATTCTTGCGGGGATTCGTGCAGGACATGTGTTCATTGATACTGATGGCACGAAGGGCCGGTCTTTGATCCTGTCTGCTGTTTCGGGCAATGAACATGCGTTGATGGGCGATGTGATGCATGTTGCCGCTGACGTGACGGTGACATTCACTGTGGAAGCGAACGATGTCGCGGGAATGCATGGTGAGGTCATCACTGATGGAAAGCACAGCATGCTGGAAGGCAGTATCTTCGCGCCGGGCAAACAGGTAAGAACATTCACCTTTGCGAGTGATGGCAAGCCACATACTGTTCGCGTGGAGATTCGCGATGCTGCTGGAAAGCTGAAGCTGCTGGCGAATCCCGTATATCTGAATCGGTAGGACACTCAGTGTGTTGCGGGTGGCGTATGCATCAGGGTGGGATGGCGTCGCATGAGTAGCACCAGCGCGCGTCGCAGATAGATCGCGAGCAGCGGTGTGAGGATAACGGCGATTGCGCCCCAAACAATCAGCGCATGCCACTCCCATTGCCAGATGTTGCGCACCATCAGGATGGGGTGGTGGCTTAGGTGGTGAAGCTGTTGCCGCGTGAAGGGCAGGCGGCGTGTGCGGAAGAGGTGCACGCCCGCCTGAATGAATGGCAGGAACAACAGAACATGTAGCGGCGCAACGATGTGCGAACCAATCTGCGAAGCAGTCTGGCTAAGCCGAAACAGCCACGCGATGAGAATCAGCAGCACCGTGGTCACGCCAACGGTGGGATTGATGCCGATCATCATTCCCAGAGCGAGGCTCCATGCAAGGCGGCGCGGTGTGACACCTCCGCGAAGTAGTCGCAGCAATGGCCGCAGCACCTTGCAGCGCAGAAACTCACGTACGGATTGTGGCACGCCGAACATACAGAAGAGTTCGACGCTTGGCGGCGCTTGTAGGTTGATTCTTCTTAAGAAAACTCGGCGGACCCGCTAGATTGCATCCGGATTCAGGTCCGGTATGCCACATGCACGCAGAAATTGATATGTTCCATCATAAAAAACTGGAAGTCTCGTGTCGTCCGCGGCATTGCCCCAGGGTACAAAAATCACCATACCTTGTCGCGCGCGTGTGAGGATGACTCGATAGGCGTTCTTGAGATAGAGCTTCCGGTTGGCATCTTTCACGCTTTGCCATTTGGTTCCTTTAAATGAGCGTGTGTTCCAGTGGGCATTGGAGTAGTAGAAATCCCCATCCCAGCCAACCGCTGCCCAATCAAGTTCGAGACCCTGCACATCGAATTCGCTTGCCACTTCTTCTAGATGGCTTGAAGAGCGCACGTCTTCACTTGAGTTTAGAAACCAGCAAGCAGGGTCAACCTTAGCCTTGATATATATGCCTTCTGGACGGAGTCGTTGGGCGCCAGAAGACGCGACGATTCCGTAACGCTCTGTGCCACGCGCTCTTGCTTTGAGCCACTTGCGTGCGTCGGCAAGATTACGTGTGAGATAGATTGGATAGTTTGTTTGGATGCTCTGGTAAGCAGACTTAGCTGCGTCGAGGTCTCCATCGAGAACGTGTGCCACGAAGTCTGAGAGCTTTTCGGCTCGAAATGAGCGCATGGATACTGCGAGATGGAGGCGTCTATCAGAGTGCGTACGAGGTGAAGCGAGGAAAGACTCGACTGTCTTCTGCAAGCCATACTCTGGCAGCGCGATTTGGGGTGAAACGAAACATTGCCAATCGGGAAAGTGATTGCTGAGTGCTTCAATCCATTCCGACATACCCGCTTCGCCTGTGTTGATCTCTTGTCCACCACCGATGAGGCACACAATCACGCACCAGTCCTTGTGGCGATTCATGACGCCGATCAAGAATTCTGGTTCCGAGTGCTGGAAGTTCGCTCGACCACGCTTCTGTTCCATGAACTTGGCTAGTTGATCGCGGGTCCAGGCACGTTGCGATTCATCAAAGACCACGACTTTTTCGCTGGTCGGATCCTGACTCTTCAATGCTTCATCGCGGAAGTGCCGAATATTCTGAATGAACTGTTCGACTTCGCGCGCATTCTTCTCACCCTTACGTTTCGCCTTATCGCGGTTGAGCGCGGTGCGAAGGACATTGACGAGAGGGTCATTGCCTGACAGAAAAACAGCATGCTCGTCATGGTATTCGAGGGAGCGTTGCGTAGCGATATTAAGGCCGGCGAGCGTCTTTCCGGAACCAGGAACTCCCGTAACAAAACAGATTGCCTTGAAGTTTTGCTGTCGTGCACGGCTAACGATTTCGTCGACACCGGCGGCTGTCTCTTGTAGGTTTAGAGCTCCTGCGTCGCTGCGTGAAATGTCTTCGACACTGTGACCTTGATAGAGAACCCGAGCCGCTTCAATGATGGTGGGTGTGGGGCGATATCCAGTTGATTCCCATCGTTCAATTTGGATCGGCGTGTAGTTTGACTTCGTTGTGATTTCCTCTAGTAGCTCGCCGAGTCCATTTGCATTGACCTTTAGAGGGCATGCGACCTGGTCAGCACTGAAGATGGGTTCGCTGTTCCCGGCTGCTAGTGCTGCGGTGGCAACGAGTACGGGAATTATTGGTACGTTATGGCTGCCTTCATGGAAGTTCTTTAGGTCGAGCGCGTAGTCCTCAGCCTGATCAAGAGCGTACTTGTCGTAGGTTTTTGCACCCACTTTAAATTCGATAACAAAGGCGATCCCCTCTGTGAGTAGCAGTGCATCAACTCGCTTTCCCATCCGCGGTATGAAAAATTCGAGGTAGATTTTGCTAGCGTGCCTGTCGACTAACGATTGCCTCAAAATTTCAATTTGTCGTAACCAGGCTTCGCGCTGGGACTCTTCGAGGGTATGGTGATGCTCCATTGTCAATACTGCTAGGATGTCGTTCTCATTCTGGGTAAGAAACTCCGCCACCAGGGCGGAGTAATACGCTTTGACTCCCACGTCGTCTCCAAATGGCTGTATGGCTAAGCTTAGCGCCAACAATGAAAGAAGCCTCTCTGCAGAGAGGCTTCTTTTCGTAATCAATCTTCAACCTACAAGGTAGGGGATCGATGAGTGAGTAGGTCCTTTGCGCGTGCGATGAAGTCGGCTAGTGGGGTGCTGCCTTCGTCGCCTTTGCCCCTGGTGCGGACGCTTACGGCTTCGTTTGCGGCCTCCTTGTCGCCCATGATGAGGACGAACGGGATCTTCTCGTTGGCGAAGTCGCGGATCTTGGCCTTCATCATTTCGTTGCGCTCGTCGAGGTCTACGCGGAGGCCGATCTTTTCGAGTTCGGCTTTCACCTTGCGGGCGTAGTCGATGTGCTTTTCGCTGATGGGGACGAGGCCTACCTGCACCGGCGCGAGCCATAGCGGGAACGCTCCGGCGTAGTGTTCGATGAGGACGCCGAAGAAACGTTCGACGGAGCCGAAGAGTGCGCGGTGAACCATTACGGGCTGGTGCTTTTCACCGTCTTCGCCGGTGTATTCGAGTTCGAAGCGACGTGGCAGGTTGAAGTCGAACTGCACGGTAGAGAGCTGCCAGAGGCGGCCAAGGACGTCGACGAGTTTGACGTCGATCTTGGGGCCGTAGAAGGCTGCTTCACCGGGGAACTCCTGGAACTTGAGGCCACGCTTTGTGAGCACGTCACGCAGTGCGCCTTCGGAGTAGGCCCAGTCTTCAGCGGTACCGAAGAATTCGCCTTCCTTCTTCGGGTCGCGCGTGGAGAGTTCGACGCGGTACTCGGCAAAGCCGAAGTTCTGCAGTACAGCTTCTGCGAAGTCGAGGCAGGCTTCTACTTCGCCGCTGATCTGGTCGGGCGTGCAGAAGATGTGCGCGTCGTCCTGCGTAAAGCCACGCACGCGCAGCAAGCCGTGCATGGTGCCGCTGCGTTCGTAGCGATACACGTTGCCAAACTCGGCGTAACGCTGCGGAAGATCGCGGTAGCTCTTGGGCGAGTTTTTGTAGATGAGGATGTGGCCCGGGCAGTTCATGGGCTTGGCGCGATACTCCGCGTCGTCCAGCTCCATGGCGGGGAACATGTCCTTGCTGTACACACCGTCGTGGCCGCTGACCTTCCACAGATCGCGCTTCATGATGTGTGGCGTATAGACGAGCGAGTAGCCGCGACGCAGGCACTCGTCGCGCATCCAGTTCTCCATCTCCTTACGGATGAGCGCGCCCTTGGGGTGCCAGAAGATCAGGCCGGGGCCTGCGATCTCTTGAATGGAGAACAGGTCAAGTTGCTTGCCGAGGACGCGGTGGTCACGCGCCTTGATCTCTTCCAAGTGTTTGAAGTGCGCGTCGAGCTCCTTCTGCGTGTAGAAGGCGGTGCCGTAGATGCGCTGCAGTTGCGGGTTCTTTTCATCGCCCAGCCAGTACGCACCAGCAATGCTCATGACCTTGAATGCCTTCACGCGGCCTGTGGAGGGCACGTGCGGTCCGCGGCAGAAGTCGAGGAACTCGCCGTTGCGATAGAAGCTGACGCCTTCACCGCTCTTGGTGAACTTCTCAATGAAGTGGACCTTCATGAAGTCGCCCTGTTGTAGATAACCAACGAGAGCTTCGTCGCGCGCGATGTATTCGTGGCGGAAGGGTTCGTTGCGCGCGACCACTTCGGCCATCTTTGCTTCGATGGCGGCGAGGTCTTCGGGTGTGAAGGGCTGTTCACGCAGGATGTCGTAGAAGAAGCCGCTGTCGGTGGCAGGGCCGTGGCCAAGCTTTACTTCCGGATACAGCTCGGTGATGGCCGTGGCCATGACGTGTGCGGCGGAATGGCGCACGACGCGCAGGGATTCGGGATCGTTCTCCTTGAGCAGCCACAGTGCGACGTCCTCGTTCAAAGGCTCAGCGAGATCAACGATGCGCTCTGCTGTGGCGACGTCACTGTACATGCTCTCTTCGGTCTGCGCGCCGTTGTGGCCTGCGTCGGACTGTTCTTCGGCGCCGTCGGTGGTTTTGCCGGTAGTGGTGCGAATCTTCGCAACAACAACTGCGTCGGCAAGGCGCGGAGAGATGCTATGGGCAATGGCGTAGGGCGTGGTGCCGCGCGGAACTTCGCGCACGCTGCCATCGGGAAGGGTGACTTTGATCTGGTCGCTCACAATAAACAGGATACTGCGAACGGTTCCGGCCGCGGCTGCACGAACGCTATACTTCGGCACGAATGGACCACTCCAACGGATACGAGGCGATCTCAGCCGAATGGCTCAGAGGTCGTGGCAGCGACGCCGGCCGCGCCCGGGCAATCGGCGTGGACGAGGTGCGACGTTGGGCGCGGACGCTTCCCGCGGGCAGCAGCGTGATCGATATTGGGTGTGGCCCCGGCTTTCCTCTGACTGCCGTATTGGTCGAAGAAGGACTCCGGGTTTATGGTCTGGACGCCGCTCCGTCGTTCGTTGCGGCATTTCAACGGAACCTGCCTGGAGTTCCGATCACATGTGCGTCCGTGCTGGAGTCGGATTGTTTTGGCCGCAAGTTCGATGCGGTGCTTGCTGTCGGCTTGATTTTCCTGATGACCGTCGACGAACAGGCACGTCTGCTGCGGAAGTTCGCCGAGATTCTGAACCCGGACGGACACCTGTTGTTCACCGCGCCTTTGCCCGCATGCACGTGGATCGATCAGATGACTGGGCTCTCATCGGTTTCATTGGGTGGGGAAGAATATCGAAGGCAACTCGCATTAGCCGGGCTCTCTGTGGTGGCGGAGTTTGAGGATGTGGGAGAAAACCACTATTACGAGGTGCGGAAGACGGCGACTGCTCTGTAACGCCGCGTTCAAACTTCCTTGCGCCCTGCATAACGGCGTATGCTTTCGCGCATGAATTCCACACGCCGCGATCTGTGCCTGAGTTTGCCCGCCCTTGCTTTCTTTGCCGAACTGTCTGGTGTTGCACAGCAGGCAGCGCCTGCCGCTGCGACTGAATCCAAGCCCGATCCTGCGAAGATTGCTGCCGGAACAAAGATTTTTTCAGACAACCATATCTTCAACGCTCGCGAACTTCCCATTCACAGTGGGAAGACCGGATCATCGCAGGCGGTTTGCCAGGGTGTGCTGCCTACAGGCGAAGGCGTGGAGATGCACAACACGGTATTGCTGCCGGGCATGGCGCCACATCCGCCGCATCAGCACATGCATTCTGAGTGGTTGTTCCTGCGCGAAGGCAAAGTGGAGTGGCTGATTGATGGCAAGTGGGAACCGGCAGAAGCAGGCGACATTCTGTACGCGAGCAGCATGAAACTGCACGGTCTGAAGAATGTTGGCACGGTTCCAGCGAAGTATTTCGTAATGGCGGTCGGGCCGAATCTAAAAGGTTGATTCCTCGCAACGACGACTAGAATTTTTCGTCGGAGGGCTACTCGGATCGCCGGGTGGCGCGATCTGGCGCGCGCGATGTCGCAGTTTTGGACATGTTGATCCGCGAACGTGGCAGGAGACTGCTCGAAGGTTGTAGAGACCCCGTTCCGTATGGGGCATGTGCATGTGCTGTTCCGAGGCCTAGCCTGAATTTCAGGCAGCCACTCGTGGCACTTCTCCCAGGCTGTCTCTGAATTTGTTTCGGAGCACTACGACCATGCCGATTGCATGTCGCCCGTCAAACCTCAGCAGCGATGTACGCTGCACGGTTTGCGGTCAAGGATTTCTCCTCTACGGAGACCGCCTTATCTCGCAAGAGCGAGTGGCGGTTCGTGAGTCAGTTCAACGGATGCTGCGCCGTCAGCACGAGGACTCGCAATACACCGCTGAAGGGTTTGATTTTGACTGGGTTGCAGAACCCCGGACGCACTGAGTGGCAACAGACGATGTTCGTCGGCCGGAGTGATACCCGCGTTGTTTCATGGGGTCACATCTACGGCCGTCCACGTAACAGGTCCACCGCGAAATGAGTGGACCGAAACAGAAAAGAGTCATGAAATGCATATTCCTTGCATTGCTACAGAGACCGCCTTTGACGTCCAATGCCCGGTTTGCGGACGCGGATTTCTCCTGTTGACGGAACCCACCCTCAGTCTGCAACGCGGATCCATGCGGCGACATGCTCGCCGCGCACTTGCTGCGCAACATGATCAGCCCCTGGCATCCAGCGGCAACGTGCACTCAGACGAAGTCTTCGACTTGCCCGGATGGGACGGAGAGCCGGAAGGCTCCAGCGTGGCGCTTGATTTCACAGCAACGCTACGGTTGCAGACCACTCACTAATCTTCGACTCAATTGCTAGTTGTCTTCTGGCTTTTGCACGTGGTCAATCACGGGCAAAGCAACCACGGCGCGGTCCGGTTTTAAACGGATACCGAGTTGTTCCCGCACGGCTTCCAACGCGGGAGAACCTAACTGCGTATCCTCACCAGGTACTTTGACGGGAGGTAGCAGGGTGAAATCCCACAGCCCGGTTAATCCGGTCTTGTCCACCACGTGCCGACTAATTTCGCCAGAGTTTCCGGCGAGACTTGCCAGGAAATTGCCTAGAAGATCCATGGTGGTCGCACGTGAACCGTTGATCCAGGCATTGTCTTTCTCTGGGCGTGCGGCATAGGTGTAGCACTGGTCCGGAAACGTTGACGGCACAGGTTTCTCATCACAAGGCTGTCCCTTTTCATGCGGAATCAGCCTGGGGCCGGGCACGCCTGGCTTCACCAGAATCATTGCCAGTACCGGTCGTTCCTTCTTCTCAAATGCAGCTTCAGACCGAACCGCTCTGCGAGAAGCGTCTGCATCATTTGCCTGTACTGGTCTTTCGTGGCGTTTTCGGGGGCGGTGGCCTCAATGTCGAAACGCTGCTTCTCTACCCACTCTGGCAATGCACCGATCATCTCTTTGCGTTCGTTATTCGTGAGCCAGATTTTGTATGCGAACTGGATGTATACGGGCAGCGCAAAATCCGCGTGAAAGCGGCCCTTCGGATCACGAAACGAATCGTCGGCACTCATCGCAAACGAAGGGCTTTTGAATGGGCCGTCATCTGGATGGATTGATGCGACTTCAAATCGCATTGCATGGCCAGAGGCCGCCTTCTCCGACTGCGCGTGTGCAGCGAGAAGTGGTGCTATACACAACAGCAATGCAATCGAGAAAGAACGGGTCACGATAGTCCCCTATGTATGTAGGAGACAACATAGCACCGCGCTGCTACCGCGGCAATGGTGCAGCAGCAGGGCTGCAATGGCCTTTTCCATCGCAGCTTCGGATGGCGAGGATGACGTTGTCCTTGGATACAGGCAATGTCATGGTTTTCGCGTTGCCGTCGGCGGTGAGTTGGAAAGATGCAACTGGTGCGCTGAACTGCCAATCGGGCGCGCTGGTTTCGCGCCACAACACTTCGTCATGCGCGTCCGCAGTGGAAGTCCACGTGATGGTGGTGTCGTTGTTCAGGCCACCTGCCTTGAACTGTACTTTCTGCGGAATCGGCGGTGCGGAAGCGAGTGTGGCCAACGTTGCCGCATTCAGACGAGCGACACGCGCCATGTAAGGGAAATCGTCAAACTGGATCAGGTCACCGAACTGCGTTCCGTTCTCCACGCGAACTACTTGATGCTGATGGTCAAAGTTCTCGCGCCACTCCGTGAAACGAACACCGGTGAAGCCTTCGCGATTAAACGAAGAGTGATCTCCGCCGCGGCCATAACGATCGAGTCGAAAGACCAACGTTGGCTTCAGTGCGTCCGCTGCTTTTGGCGGAGCGGGTTCGGTGTATGTGCGTGCGACATCCGCGACAGAGCGTGCAAGCTGACGCGATGACGAATCACTTTCGTACCCTGCAGTGAGAATCTTCTGTGTCTCTTCAGGCGTTGCAGCCAGCGAGATTCCTTCGGAGAAGACACGGACGCGGTGCTTGTCTTCATTGGCCAGATCAGCCGGTGTGGTGTCGCCGCCCACGATGTCGTTGTTCAGAACGGCCTCAAGATCCCAACCTACCTTCTTGGCCGTCTGTGCAAGATGGCGACTGCCGAGCAAGCCCTGCTCTTCACCGGTCACCGTTGCGAAGACGATGGTGGCTGGAAAGCGATGCTTTGTGAGCACGCGTGCGCATTCCAATGAGACGGCAGTGCCGCTCGCATCGTCGTTGGCACCTGGAGCTTCGTCGCGTACATTCTGCATGTCGCGTGTGAAGAAGCTGTCGTAATGACCCGTGACCAGAACGCGTCGATCGGGATCGCTGGTGCCCTTCATCACGGCGTAAATGCTCTTCAATGGCGTGGGCTTGATGATGCGTCCGCGCGGGCCGGGCTGAGCAGGTTGCGTGTAAACGTCCTCATGAATTTCCAGACAATTTCCGCAGTCCTTGCTGATGGCTTCGAAGCGTTCGCGAATCCACGCTGCCGCTGCGTCCACGCCGACATGGGGAGGCAGTGTGGTGTCACCGCCGCCGGCAGTATTGCGATTGTGAAAGCTAACCAACGCTTCAATGGTCTTGCGCATCTCCACAGGCGACACGTCGCGTAGCGCTGCGGCAATCTGCGGGTCAATGGGTTGCTTCGCCAGAGGCTTGCCGTGTTGCTGAAAATCGACTCCTGCGGGCTGCCTGGTTTGTGCAGCAAGCGAAAGACTTAGCAGGGAGACAGCAGCGATCGTAAGACGCAGGTGCATTCAGGAGGCCCCGGACCTTCAGCAGAATTGAAAACGATGCATCAGACGATACCTCAGAACCGTCGGCAACGCGAAACGGGTGTACGAAACGATTTGTTGCATGCACCGTTCCTGTAGCAGTGCAGGTTCTGTGGATTTGCCAGATGTAATTCCTGCGGGTTAGTATCCAATTCTCGCTGGCAGATCGCACTGTTTTCTTTGGAAGTGGTGACTTGGTCTGCGTCTGAAAAAAGTTTTTGGACACCGGGAACAAAACAGAAACATGCGGTGTCTACAGTCGCAGCTTTACCTCTCGTAGATCGGGGTTGCATATGTTTGAAGATTCTTTGGTGGAGTCATCCGGCAAGCTGAAGTCGAAGTCTGGCCGTTGGATGTGGGTAACGGCAGGCTTCAACCTGGCCATTGTCCTGGTGATGATTCTGATCCCGCTCCTCTACCCGGAAGCGCTGCCGAAGACCGCCATGACGGCGATGCTGACGGCTCCTCCGCCACCGCCTCCTCCTCCGCCACCACCGCCACCAGCACAGGTGGTGAAGGTGACCAAGGTTGTGCAGGCTCTGGACGCGTTCACCGCGCCCACCAAGATTCCTAAGAAGATCGACATGACCCATGAAGATCCGCCGCCGCCGGCTAACGTCGCTGGTGTTGCAGGTGCAGGCATGGGTTCCGGTTCGGGTTCCGCTGGTGGCATCATGGGCGGTCTCGGTCTGGGCGCTGCTCCCACCCCGGTGGTGAAGGCTGCTCCGCCGAAGCCGACGGGTCCTGCCAAGATCTCTTCCGGTGTTATGGCCGGTCAGATCCTGGTGAAGACGCAGCCGGTTTACCCGCCGATCGCTAAGGCGGCTCACGTTTCCGGTTCGGTTGTGCTGCACGCCATCATTTCGAAGACAGGTGCCGTGGAGCAGCTCTCCGTGGTTTCCGGTCCTGAAATGCTTCGCGCCAACGCGATCTCCGCTGTGCAGCAGTGGAAGTACAAGCCCTATCTTCTGAACGGCGAGCCCACGGAAGTGGACACGACGATCACTGTGAACTTCACCTTCGGCGGATAAATTATCCGGGAGGACGTAGTCAGCGGCATCGCTACTACGTCCTACGAAGGAAACTTTGATTCGCGGTGCCCCTATGGGCTCTGCCAAACCTTTTTACGCAGTACGAACCAGGAGGACTGAATCTCGTGATTCTCGCTCACGCAGCAGCAGCATTCGCTCATGTACCCGCCACCCTCGGCATGTTCTTCCAGGAAGAAGGCGGCGCAGCAGCCGGCGGCTTCTCCGTTCTCTCCATGCTTAAGAGCATGGGTTGGATCGATCTTGTTGTGGTCGGCCTGCTCTTCATCATGTCCATCTGGTCGCTGGCCGTTATGATCGACCGCGCTCTCTACTTCTCGGCAGCCAAGAGCCAGTCGCGTGAATTCGCGCCCAAGGTTGCTGGTGCTCTGAAGGACGGACGTCTGGACGAAGCAATCAAGGTTGCTGACCGTTCGAAGAAGTCGCACCTCGCTGAAGTTGTTACCGCTGGTCTGCAGGAGTTCCGCTCCTACGGTTCGGGTGGCGCAATCTCCGACGAGCAGATCGAGTCCTCCAAGCGCGCTCTGGAGCGTTCGGAAGCTATCGTTCACGCTAAGCTGAAGCGCGGTCTGGGTTCGCTGGCAACCATCGGTTCCACCGCACCGTTCATCGGTCTGTTCGGCACCGTCGTCGGCATTCTGCACGCCTTCCAGCAGATCGCTACGCAGAAGACCTCGGGTATCGGCGCAGTCGCCGGCGGTATCTCGGAAGCTCTTGTTACGACCGCTTTCGGTCTGCTTGTAGCTATCCCTGCCGTTATGGCCTTCAACTACTTCACGAACAAGGTTGAGTCCTTCGACGTGGAGATGGACAACAGCTCCTCCGAGCTCGTCGACTACTTCATCAAGCAGTCGCAGCGCTAGTCCGGAGCGTCGACGCGAGATCGATACGAGACCGGTGGAGGGCTGAAATCCTCCACCGGCGACTCCGGGATCTCGGTCGCTCTACAACGATTTTCTTCAGCCGATAGGACGGAGTTGCTGCTATGGCAATGGCAACGCGGGATGAGGGCAAGAAGGTAAATTCAGACATCAACGTAACTCCCATGGTGGACGTTATGCTGGTGCTCCTGATCATCTTCATGGTCGTCACGCCCATGCTGAACAACAAGGTCAACGTGGAACTGCCGCCGTCAACGGCCGCAGTTGTCATGGAAGACGCTAACAAGGAAGACTCAATTGTGGTTGCGGTAACCCGTGACGGCAAGACCTTCCTGGGCGGCGACCAGGTACAGTCCGCTGACCTTGGACCCAAGATTACGGAAAAGATCGAAAACAAGACCGACAAGCGCGTTTACTTCCGCGGCGACATCCGCGCGAACTACGGCAAGGTCATGGAAGCGATCGACGGCATCCGTGCGGCTGGTGTAAGCCAGCTGGGCATGATCGCTGAAAAGCCGCTGATCTAACCACAACGACTTTCAACCCGGCCTTCGTGACCGGCTCGTAACACCCACATCCGCCTCTCGCACGGCACCGAACGAAGTACACCGGCCGCACAATTGCGGCGAGCGAGGGTAGTGATATGGCAATGGCATCGGGCGAAGGCAAGGGAGCTCGTTCCGCGATCAATGTGACTCCGTTGATCGATGTTCTTCTGGTTCTGCTGATCATCTTTATGGTGATTCAGCCTAACCTTCAACGAGGTCTTGAGGCGCTTGCACCGCAGCCGCCGAAAGATCCCGGTGAAGAGACAAACCCCAGGACCGTCGTCGTTCAGATACTTCCCGACGGCAAGGGTGGAACGGCATACAGCATTAATGAGGATGCAGTTCAGCTTGCGGATCTTGAGCCGAAGCTGAACGGTATCTTCAAAGCCCGGAACGACAGAGTCATGTTCGTGAAGGGTGACAAAGATCTCGACTTCGGGGCAGTTTTCCCGGTGATCGACGGCGGCCGCAAGGCAGGTGTCGACAACATCGGTATCATTACCCCGGGAGTCGAACGGGAACCGTAAATCAACCGGTCGCTTCGGCGGCCACACAGGAGATTCACCATGGGCATGGGAGGCGGAGGCGGTTCGGGCGCACGTTCTGATATCAACGTGACGCCGCTGATCGACGTTCTTCTGGTGCTGTTGATCATCTTCATGGTCATCCAGCCCAACACAGTACGCGGCCTGGACACACTTGTGCCCCAGCCGCCGAAGAAGGAAGACATGAATAAGGAAGTGGATCAGCGCACCATTGTGGTGCAGGTCCAGGCCGCAGGTGGCCAGCCTTCCTACAAGATCAACGAGGATCAGGTGGCGCTGGATCAGCTCACCGCTCGTCTGACGGACATCTTCTCGGCTCGTAATGACAAGGTGATGTTCGTGAAGGGTGACAAGGACCTCGACTTCGGCCAGGTGCTTCCGGTGATTAACGACGGCCACGCAGCCGGCGTTGACAACATCGGTATCATCACCCCGGCGGTTGAATCCGGTAAGTAGTGTGAAATTCGACAGAGGGCGATGAGACTTTCATCGCCCTCTGCTCGTTTTCTGATATATACCTGAGTACCGCCTGTGTTTTCGTTGTCCTCCGGACAGGGAATATTTCGCCCCTTAAGAAAGCGAGATTCCCGGCCTGGTCAATCGTTTTAAGTTTTCTCTTGCTCCCTTGGCTCCGCAAGGCTGTGTGACAGAAGCAAAAGGAATTTGTCGCGTGTCATGGCGTTTTCTTGTGACCGAAATTCGTTCCTCTCATCTGGCCAGTAGTCTTTCTCTGCGGGTACAATCACTCCACGCGTTGCCCCTTCGGCTCCTGCGTCTTTACCGACTCACTTTGCTCGTATGCGGCATTTGAAGGAGATCATTCGCTCAATGAAAGCTAACGCACGTGTATCCGCCACGGCCGCTCTTCTGCTGTCGCTTGGAATGCTGACTGGCTGCGCCAAGCTGAAGGCTCGCGACCAACTTACCAAGGGCGTCGCGGCGTTCAAGAATGCGCAGTATGAGCAGGCGACCAACGCATTTGAAAAGGCCATCGAGTACGATCCGACATACGACACCGCCAAGCTGTACCTGGCGACCGCGTATTCCTACCAGGTTGTGCCGAATCTGTTGGACGACAACAACATGAAGATTGCCAACAAGGCGATCGACGGTTTCAAGGCTTATCTGAACGATCATCCGGGAGACAAGGTTTCCCTGCAGCAGCTTGCTTCCATCTATCGCAACATCAAGAAGTATCCGGAAGCAAAGCAATACGAAAAGGATGTCATCCAGGTTGACCCGAAGGACGCCGAGGCGCATTACACCATCGGTTTCGTGGACTGGGTTGAAGCCTATGACAATGCTCGCCAGTTGCTCGCTGCTGACGGTCTGACTGACGATGGCGCCGGCAACCCGAAGATGAGCAAGGCCACCTGCGAGAAGATCAAGGCGAAGAACACGGACCTTGTGAACGACGGCCTGGATCATCTGAAGCAGGCCATTGCAATCAATCCGACGTACGATGATGCTTTCCAGTACCTGAACCTGGTGTATCGCCGTCAGGCCGACATTCTTTGCGGTGATCCTGCTGCGGTGAAGGCTGCTGTGGCGAATGCCGAAAAGGCCAGCCAGGACGCGATGGGCGCACGCAAGATCAACGAGCAGAAGAAGGAAGAGAAGCTCCGCGGCGGCGTGACGATGAACTAATCATCATCACCGAATCAAGCAAAGAGCCTCCGGAAACGGAGGCTCTTTCGTTTCTAGCGATATTGCATTGGCCTTAGATCTATGAGGTGGAGTCATCTGCATGACGCGGTGTGCGCTCTAGTCCCCACTCTTGATAGCACTTATTCAGGTCGCGAGTGGATGGCAGATAGAGCTTCGGCAAAACGAGTTGCCGATACACCTCCGCATAGCGCTTTCGGTTTCCGGGTGTGACGACTGCGATGTGATGCAGCATGGCCAACTTGATGCTGTCTTGCCCACCAGCCAACGCACCGATTCGGCTACGTTCAAAGATTGTTCTGCGGAGATAGCGAAACAGGCTTGTCAGTGTGGAGATATCCAAAAGAATTACGCCTGTTGCACGTTGAAAGCGTTGGGGAAAGAGCTTCGAGTAGTTTCCGTCGATCACCCATCGTTCACCCGTGATCGCTTCGTCATGTAACGCGACGAACTCCTTCGCGGGTCGAGGCACCCAATTTGTATTCGGGAGATGGTGAAGCTGATCCAGATGGATCGCCTTCGAGCCGGACCTGCGTGCAATCGCGTCAGCGAGCGTGGATTTGCCGCTGTTCGACGGCCCCAGAATGCAGATGCGTTCTCCAAGTTCTGACAGATGCATCATGCAGATTCGAACCTCCATCATGCGATACGCATGAGGCAAGGCGATCGCCCAGTCTTGTCACAAACTTTTACTTCGCTTTTCGCAACAGACTGGCAAGGGCCGCGAGTGGCAGACCCACAACATTGAAATAGTCGCCTTCAATGCGAGGTATCCATTGCGCGGCGATGCCCTGAATCGCATACGCTCCAGCCTTGTCCATCGGTTCCCCGCTGGCGATGTATCCGGCAATTTGCTCAGCAGTGATCGCGGTAAAGGTGACGCGCGTTGTTTCTACTGCGGTCAGCGTTTCTTCTGTTGTGAGCACAGCAATGCTTGTAGTGACCTCGTGTGTGTTGTCTTGCAGCAGAGTCAGCATACGTTTTGCATCTTCTGCGTCGCGTGGCTTGCCAAGAAGTTCACCATGCAAAGTAACGGTCGTGTCAGCGCCGATGACAATGCTGTCCGGATGATTCACAAGTACAGCGCGTGCTTTTTCTTCGGCCAGTCGAAGCGTGTAGGTGCGATGGTCTTCGCTGGGCAGCGGTGTCTCGTCGATATCCGCAGTGATCACAGTGAAGTCGACCCCGATCTGGGTCAGCAACTCACGGCGACGTGGTGATGCACTGGCAAGGATGATTGGCTTCGTCGTGCTCATGCGGCGGGGTAGTCTTCCACGGTGAGTTCGCGGACGCTGCCGTCGGCACCTGCGAGCAGAACACGTTCTGCCATGTTGAGGAACAAGCCATGTTCCACCACGCCGATGATGCTGCGGATCTCTGCGGCTGTCACTTCAGGATCAGCGATACCGCTGGAGGAGCAGTCGAGGAGGATGTTGCCTTCGTCGGTGATGTAGGGGCCGTTGCCGGATTTGTCCTGTCGGATCTTCGGTGTGAATCCTAGATCGCTCAGTTTTTCTGTCACCAGCGGAACGGCCATGGGGATGACCTCCACGGGTAGAGGGAATGCGCCGAGCTGCTTCACAAGCTTGCTGTCGTCGGCCACGATAATGAAACGCTTGCAGGCACTGGCGACGATCTTCTCGCGCAGCAGCTTGCCGCCTCCGCCCTTGATCAGTGCAAGGCCTGGGGCTACTTCGTCGGCTCCGTCCACAGCGACGTCGATGGTGCTGTGGTGATCGAAGTCGGTGATGGGAATGCCGAGCTTGCGGCCCAGCACTTCACTGTCTTCCGAGGATGCGATGCCCTTGATGTCGAGGCCCTGCTGCACCTTCTCACCCAGCAACTGGATGAAGAGGGTTGCGGTGGAGCCGGAACCCAGGCCTACGACCATGCCGGGTTCGATGAAGCGGAGAGCGGCCTTGGCGGCTGCAAGTTTGGCGGCCTGTTGTGCTTGTGCGTCGGGCATGCGAGTCCTCAACGGTTATCGTATCGCGGCCTTAGTGGTCGATGTGCGCATTCGCGGCGCGACGGCATTCCTTGCTCATGCATCCAGCGGCTAGCGCTCGCAGTTTGTCTGGCGATAGCTTCCAGACGGTGGCATTGTGCAGGCTGCTCATCAGGTCGCGCTCTGTGGCGCGGGCTTCACCTGCTTCGGTGCGCCAGTCTCTGGTGGCCTCCACCTCTGAAGCGCGTGGTGCCCATGCCTTGCGAAGATCAGTGAGCCGTTTCTCAATCAATGCTTCATCTGTCGCTTCGCCATGATTCGCTAACTGATAAGCGAGACTACGTTGTTCTCCCATTACCGACGTGGCGGTGAGGTGTTGGCGGAGCCATGCCAGTACCTGGGGTGGGTAGGGTTGGTGGAGTGCGTTGTAGATGGTCTCTGCCGGGTAGAAGGGGAGGCTGTTTGGGTTGGTGGTATGGTCCAGCATGGTGACGGCTTCGGCAGGGGCCATGCGCATCAGCACGGCAATCATGGTGCCGTCCTGGGCGTTGGCATTCCATCCAGCCTTGATCTGGGGCAGGATGGGCGGAGTGGCGTAGCGAGCGGCAAGGACAGCCTTGGCATTCCAGAGGGCGCCGCGGTTCCCCGGTGATGACTTCAGCTGCTCGGCGAGGCAGGTGTCTACTTCCTGCAGGCGGTCACCGTGCCATGCTGCGAGTGACGTGAGTTGGAGGGGATATCCGGGCGCGCATATGGCGTGCACGAGTATCTGCTTCTGCTCGTCACCGGCGGTGAGTTCCAGTGCGGCGATGACGGGTTCGCGGTCTGCCGGTGTCTTGTCCAGCGTGGCCTTCAGTGCGGGGATCAGGCGCGGGTCGCGCAGAGGTGGGTGCGCTGTCTGGAGGAGCATGCCCTGCATGATGTTGTTCATGTGGGGGAACTCTTCCACGGCGTATTCGTGTGCCTGCTGCTTCTCCGCCTCCGTCAGGCCGGGGAACTCCAGTAGGTAATAGGCTCCAGTGGTGCGGCTTTCTCCGGTGCGTTGCGGCATGGAGGTTAGCAAGTCTTCCATGTCGCGGTTATGGGCGGCTATGAGTTGCTGCTCCGCTTCGGTGGGCTTCCTGGGCATCACGACCATCTGCCAGCCTTGCAGTGGCAGGTTGGCGATGAGGCGGCGGGTTTCGTCCATGGCTGAGGGTTCGTCCCAACGCGGTGGATTAGCAGGGTTGCGCCATGCAGCCTGCAGCAGTTCCAGTTGGTGTGGCAGGTTGCTTGTGGTGGCCATAGCGACGGGCATGAAGCTGCGGAAGTCCTCGTCTTCCGCCACGATCAGGCGCACCTTCTCTGTCAGTGCATCGTCACCCTGCAGTGCGGCGAGGCGGGCGAAGGCGGCCTGACGGATACGCTGTCCCATTACGCCTGCCGGGGCGTTGGCGACCTCGTTCTGTACCTGGCGGACGATGTCGGCTTCCATGCCTTTCGGCATTTCGTCCACGTCGATCTCCACGCCGTTGGTGAGCGTGGGGGGAATGGTGGTGGACTTCCCCATGGTGCCGCCGCTGACGCGGTCCGCTGTGACGCGGATGGTGTAATGGCCGGGCTTGCGGAAGACGTAGCCGTCGTTGACGCGGATGGGGACGCGTTCGGCATGGCTGGTTAGCGTCTGCACACTGGCATAGTCGTGGCCGCTTTGGCCTCGCCACTGTATCCAGCCTTCGGCGGGCGTGATGCTTACCTTGTCCGACAAGTCGCCATAGTCCGTCCCGTTAAGCATCATGGGAGTTCCGCTGTTGTTGCGGTAGACCACATCGAGACGGATGGGTTCGCCAAGGTAGAAGTGGGTTTTTCCGTCGTGCGGTTCCAGCGTGACTTCCGGCATGGGAACGGTTTGTGCTGCGGCTGTGATTCCGATCGTGCAGAACAATGCGGCTGTCAGCGTAAAACGCATACAGGCGAAGTCTCCCTTGGTGTGAGAAGAGACTTCGCCTGTGAGTGGTTTGTTATCCGTGCGGAAGATGAAAATTTACAGCGATGTGACGGAGATGGCCATGGCCATGCCGTGGGTGGCACCGGGTTCCAAGGTGATGCGGTCGTCGGCTGCGTTCACTACCTCTACGCAGGCGAAGTGCTCCCAGCTATCCTCGGCCAGATCCGGGAAGTTGGGCGTGAGTACCGTCCAGGGATTCCACACCACGGTGCTGTGCGAACCGGTCTTGAGGATGTGGATGGCGCGGTGGTTTGCGGGATCCTGCAGGATGAGCGGCTCGCTGGTGTTCACGTGGAGCTGGTCCACGTCGCGGCTGAAGGCCAGTTCCGTCTCACGCTGCACCTTGCGGGTGAGGTTGTCGCGCTTGTCGATGTATGTGCTGCCGCGCAGGCCCAGCACGCGTACTGCGTGGATGTTGCCGATGGCGAAGTAGGTGTGGAAGCCCTCTTCGAACGGCACGGCTTCCTTGCTGCGGTTGGTGACGGAGAGCGTCATGTGCAACTCCTTACCGATGCGGAACTCCAGCGTGGCGTGGAAGTCGGGAAAGCCGAATGCCTTTGCCTGCTCGTCTTCGGGCAGCGAGAGGGTGACCTCTACTTCGCCGGTGGGATCGAGGTGGACGCGATCGACGGTCCAGACTGTGGTGCGGGCGAAGCCGTGCATGGGCGAGGTGGTGCCGTGTGCCGCGTCGTATTCGGAGGCGTTCCAGCGCGGTCCGAACCACGGGAAGAGGACAGGAATGCCACCACGGATAGGCTTGCCTGCTGTGAGAGGCGACTTGGGCGACAAGTACAGCACGGGATTGCCGCCACGCGGTGTCCACTGCGTGAGGTGTGCGCCGTAGAGATAGAGCGTGGCGTCCGAAGCGGCTGTGGCGATGCGCATCTTCGGCAGGCCGGGCTCGTCTTCAGTGAAGGTGATGTGATCGCGGATGGCGAATTTCGAGTTCAGTTCAGCAATGGTCTGCGGCATGGTGTGGGTGACCCCTCCCCCTATCATTTCGCAAAATCGTCTTATTGTGGGAGTTACGGTTGGGGTATCCCCTAAAATCGTCTTCTGATTGGGGTTAGGGGCAAAATCGTCTTTCTAAAGGAGTTAGGGCCACACTGAGCGTGGCCCTAACCGGCACTACTTCTATTTTAGTGATTTGGCGGAAATACCATGCCAACTGTATTTCTTTTGGTTTCTTGTGGTTACGTGGTTTGGGGGCTTGACAGCGACTTTCTGGCGCTGTTTCCTGGATGCCATTGAACCTGATCTTCGGATGCGATCCGGTTGATAGGAATTGGTACGCCTGTCGAAAGCGATTGCTCAACCCGGATGGGACGTTCCCAGAGGAAGGGAGAGAAGTTCCTTCACCAGACCCGAGAGACGCTGGATGTCGTTGGAGAGCCCCTCGCCCAGAGCTTTTTGATCGCAGTCCGATGAGCCGTTCGCGATTAGAAACGCGGCGTTGGTCATGCTCTGCAGCGGGTTGTTGATCTTATGGGCAAGCTCATTGGCAACATATGCGGCTGCTGCTGCTCTCTCCTGCGCAATCAGTCGTGCCTGTTGCTTTTGGTGCCGATAACCCATGGCCGCGAAGTCAGCGAGCATGGTCATCAAGCGCGCATCCGTCTCATCGAACGCTTCAGTTCGACCGTGCGCCATGACGAAGATCGTTCCTCTTGTATCTTCCGTAGTCCATGGAAGAAGGATGCCATCCGTTACAAGCGGAGCTTCCACGCCAAGGATGTCGAAGAACTTCTTCGATACCGTGAAGTGTTGGGCGTGACCGCGCTTGAGACAGAGACCACATGCGCTTGGTTCGCGCGGCAAGATCGCGTTCAGAAAGCCTGAATAGGCACCGGCGGTGGCGATCCAATGCCAATATGCCAGATCGCTGCCATCTTCTCTCTGAATGCTGATACCAGCGCTGTCTGCACCGCAAAGGTCGACTGCGGAACTCACTAGTTCCTGCAGGATGGTTTCCGGATGATCGACCAGGGCTTTGGAGAGGCGTTGAAGACCAGCCATCTGCGCTTCAATGTCACGAGTATTCAGGTGCCTGGAGGCAAATGCTTTGTCGGTCCTCAAGTCGAGGACCTCTAGTCCGGTTTCCTCGACGGTTATTTCCATGCAAATGATTATGGACCCACACGATGTGGGCGCGATGGAATTATTGGTATGGAACCGCAGCTCGCTTTTTGGATATGGCAAGCTCCATCGTTCCAGCAAAACTCTCGCGGCGCATTGCATTCCATCGAGTGGTAAAACTCCCAAACGGCTTCCATCAGATTTACCTCTGCGTGGTGCGATTCAGATTGAGTGGTTTCAACGAAGGCAGCGCTGTGTGGCGACAGTCACGTCTGGTGGGTTGAGCTTCGCTTTCGTATCGTCCATTCAAGACCAATCGCTACCACCAACAAGACAATAGAGAGCGTAGTCATAGCGGCGAAGTGCTGTGCCGCGACTACGTATAGCGCGCCCACAAAGGCGAGAAGCATGCACGAAGCGAGAGGCGGATTGCCGAAGATTCGTTTGACCACTTGAAGACCCGTTCGAGAGAAGATCAACAAACCCACTGCGAATATGGCCAGCAGAGCAATTTGGTATTTGGGCGTGAGAGGTACGTTGATGATTGCGTGGGCAATCATGGATGGGATCAATGACCGTGTGTATGCGAAAACAACTCCGAGCCCGATAGCAAGGCACAACAGACTGAGCACCATTCCTACGTTGTAAGCATTCGGAATGAGGTACTGCTTATGTGCAAAGACAAATAGGCAGGACGTACCCAGGATGGCTGGAGCGTTGCCCCAATCTTCCGCAAGACGTCGCTGGTAGTAGCCCCGGAAGAGCAGCTCCTCCAGAACCGGGACCACTGCGTAACTGGATATGCCGGCGAACAGCCAAAATTGCCATCGTTGCCATGAGGTGTCGAAGAAGGCTTGTCGCCAGGGAGCCATGGCGCCGAGAGGGTGAACGACATCGACCAACGACAGGATGAGTACTGGCCATTCACAAAGACACGCTGTGGCGAGGCCCGCAACAATGAGCCACTTCATGGAGTGACCGGCTCGCGTGAGTCCGTACGCCGTGGGGCCGCGACGTCGATACCACCAGTTCAACGGGACGATGAGCGCGAAGTACGATCCGTATTGGAGAAGCCAGATGAGCAGTAAGCGGCGGCTGGCGAGCAAGAGATCGGCGTTCGTGGTGTGGTTGGTGAGCAGTGCGAAGGGATTCGAAATGGAAACTATGTGGAAACGGGTGAGCAGGTCGATCAGGCGATCTTCAAGCGCGCCTGCCGCAAGGTAGACCCCGAGTACTTCGAGCAGAGCAGCGATCCGTTTCAAGCGCTTCGCCCCCGACCAGCTGACTATAGCAAGACAACGTCACTTTCTTGTGGAGACATTGTTCTGGTTCGCGTTTGACGATATGCCGCGCGACACGACGCAGGTGTTGCTCCGAGGATTATCCTTGCAACGGGAGCGTGGCGAGCGAGTGGATATCGATGATCTAAGGATATTGAACTCTGTTGCGAAGCACGGAAGTATGAATCGTGCGGCTGCTGCGCTTCACATGGTTCAGTCGAGTGTGACGGCGCGTATACGTCAGCTGGAAGATGAGCTGGGTGTATCTCTCTTTGTGCGTCATAGTCGCGGCGTTAGATTGAGCGAGGCGGGAGAGCGTCTGCTTTCGTACTCGGGCCGCATTGATGCTCTGTTTCAAGAGGCTGTTGCGGCTGTGAAGGAAGACGGTGTTCCTAAAGGAACGTTGCGCATCGGTTCGACGGAGCCTACTGTTTCATTTCGTTTGCCGTCGGTGCTTGCTGCTTATGCCAAGCGATATCCTGCGGTTTCATTAACTGTGACGACGGGTAACAGTTCGGAGTTGATACGGCAGGTGGTCGATCAGAGTTTGGATGGAGCGTTTGTTGCTGGGCCTGTGGCAAACCCGTTGCTCACCGAGGAGCCTATGTTTCGTGAGGAGTTGGCGCTGGTCACTCAAGCGTCTACGCGAAGCATTGACGATCTTCGTAGCGCGCAGGAGGTTAAGGCGATTGTGCTTGCTGAGGGTTGTTCCTATGGTGAGTTGATCAACAACGTACTCAGTGGCTATGGCATCAAGCATCAGGTGCTTCCGCTGGCTTCGTTCGATGCGATTCGTAGCTTTGTGCAATCGGGTATCGGCATCACCGTACTGCCGAAGGAAATTCTTGCTGCATCGTGGAAGGATGCGGCTGTGGCTGTGCATGAGCTTCCAGCAGCAATGGCGCAGGTGGAAACGGTTTTCATTCGCAGGGCTGATAGTTCCAATCGCAGTGCGCTTGAGGCGTTTCTGTTGCTTAGTCGCGCTTCTTCGAACCTTGATGGATAGCCGCAGGAGCTATCGTGTTTTTCGATAGTAGCTCTCAGAAAATCTCGTGACGCGCTACTGCCCTGTTCTCTCATCTAGTGTCCAGTACGAACGCTGCAAGCGCTTCGGATGACTGAACGATGTGTGAGTCTCCATGAATCGCTGCTGTGTCCGCACGCAAATGCACTCACAGGAGTTGATCATGGCAAGCAAAGGAACAGTTATCGTGACGGGAGGCTCGCAGGGTATTGGAGCAGCTGTCGTTCATTCATTTTTGAAGCAGGGCTATAACGTTGTGGCGACGTCGCGGAATGTGAGCCAGGCTGGCTTTGCGCCGTCAGAGAATCTGGCGCTCGTTGATGGGGATATTGCTCAGGAAGCAACCGCTAAGGCTGTGGTGGAAACGGCGGTTTCGCGCTTCGGTTCAGTGGATCATCTTGTGGCTAACGCTGGCATCTTTATCTCGAAGCCCTTTGTCGATTACACCGCTGAAGACTTTAAGTCGCTGGTGTCGACCAATGTTGAAGGCTTCCTCTACGTTACGCAGTTTGCAGTGAAGCAGATGCTGGCTCAGGGTAAGGGCGGTAGCGTCACTGGTATCACTACTTCTATGGTTGCTAACCCGAATGCGGCGATCGGCGCTTCTGTGGCGATGATTACGAAGGGCGGCGTGACCGCAGCGCTGCTGAACCTAGCAAGCGAATACGCGAAGCAGCATATTCGTTTCAACGCTGTTGCTCCCGGCATTGTGGATACGCCCATGCACGCGAACAATCCGAAGGACTTTCTCAAGACGCTGTCGCCGATGGGGACGATTTCTTCCTCGCAGGATATTGCAGATGCTGTTGTGTATCTGACCGAGGCGAAGAACGTTACGGGCGAAGTTCTGCATGTTGATGGCGGTTCGCACGTTGGAAGCTGGTAATCGTATGAACGCCGAGATCGTTTCAGCGGAAAAGAGAATCGTTGAACTTGGGATCGATATGCCTCCAGCGCCGCAACCGCTGGGGGCCTACACCGAAACCGTTCAGAGCGGACGCCTGGTTTATGTGACAGGAACGCTTCCCGTTGTTGCAGGAAAGCTGCAGTACACCGGCACGCTTGGTAAGGAGATTGACCTTATCGATGGACGGAAGGCTGCGAGGCTTGCGGCGTTGAATTCCCTTGCGGCGGTTCGTGAGCATCTTGGATCTTTGGATCGTATTGTGAGGGTTCTGAAAACCGAGGTTTACCTTGCTACGACGGATGAGTTCGTGGCGATGCAGCCGAGGATTGCGGATGGAGCATCGCAATTGCTGCTGGATGTCTTTGGAGACAAGGGGCTTTCCGTGCGAAAGATCATGGGCGTTGCAAGCATGCCGCTGCACGCGCCGGTGATGGTGGAGTTGTTGTTTGAGGTGGATGGCTAGTTCTTCAAGTTGGGACTTCTCCAAGCGATAGAAGTCGTTTGGGCTGATTTCCCGCAACGGCGTTTCTATGAACTTGCGTGAATCCGTTGAGACGACGTTCCAGGTTCGTTCCATTCAGCATCTCGAACCCCAAAATCTGGTCGTCTCAGTGCATTCCGATCGTTGGTGCATTTCCGATTGGCCTACACTATGCTGACCCTTCTCGTCTCTAGTCCATTCGGGTTTCTCCTCTAGACGAACGTGGAGTTGTACGACAGTTCGTCTGGTGTGAGAATGTTCAAACGCTAAAGCAAACGAGCGCTGTTTCGGAACGTTCCGAAATATCGATATGAGGTGAGAACCATGCTTCTGCTTCAATCGTGTCGAGGACGGAACATGCCCCCTCACGTTTCGGTGACCTCACAGGGGCCTGAAGATGTCAGATCACTGGACCTATGACGATGTCACTCCCGTCTTCAACGCTTCAGGAAAAGATTCCACTCATTCGTGTTGATGTCATTGCGTTCCAAACGGATAGCCGGTTTCGTATGGAAGTGCCATCTCGGTGTTGGGCGCTTCAGTTCTCCTCGTCTAAGTCAATGCTCAGGTATGCACGGGGGCGGCTGCGTAAAACTTCACTGGTTGACTTGCGTCGCGGCCTTGAACAGGGTAGCTCGTTCGCTATCAACATAAGCTTCGAGCAAGCTACATCGCTCGGAATACCTGTCCGCGAACGTGCCAGGCCCAAGAGGATGTTCTTTAAGTACACCTGGGCATTCCAGGACTGGCGATACAGTTTGAGAAGATTTCTACGCAAGAGATTCCACTTCAGCCGTTCGCCAAGAGAGCGTGTCCGATAGGTAGACGGAGCCTATGGCGTTCCGTTTCGGGACCTACCGCTTAACAAAGACATCGGCATTTCTCAGGACTCGTCGTACCTCTCCGTGAATTTCTCCGTGCCATGGTGTTACAGTGCTTCGTATCGAGACGTCTGATGACTGATTACGAAGAGCAATCCTTCAAGTTCCTCACTGAGAACAGCGCGGACATGATCTTCCGCTGCGACTTCACACCGAAGTTTACGTACGTCTCGCCTTCTTCCATTCGTTTGCTTGGCAAAGCACCGGAAGAGTTCATTGGCCTGCATCCTTCGTCTGCAGTGTTCGCCGACGATCTGGTCATTGTCCGCAAACACATTGAAGAGCTGAGCAAGCCGGGTGCGGAACCTTCCAATGTGGCGGTGCGCTTCTTTCATAAGAATGGTTCGCTGATGTGGATGGAGGTCAGCGCACGAATGATCGAAGATCCTGAAACGGGCCAACCGAAGGAAATGATCCTGATCGCTCGAGATCTCACCGAACGGAAGAAGCTTGAGGACTAGCTTCTTGCTATGGCGATGACGGACGGTCTGACCGGCCTCTCCAATCGGCGTGCCTTTGATGCCGAGCTTGAACGGCAGTGGAGCCGTGTTCTTGCAGAGAGCTCGCAGTTCTCTCTGGTGTTGCTCGACATCGACCACTTCAAGAAATTCAATGACGAGTACGGCCATCTGGCTGGCGATGACTGTTTGCGCGTGGTCGGCGCTGCGGTAAAGTCTGCGGTTCGAGACGGCGATGTGGTCGCGCGTTATGGCGGTGAAGAGATTGCGATCATCTTGCCCTCTACCGATTCTCAAGAAGCAGTGATCGTCGCGGAAGCAGTGCGAAACGCCATCGAGAACCTGGGTATCGAGCACGGAGGCAATCCCGAAGGAGGCAGCAAGGTTACGGCAAGCTTCGGCGTCGCCACTGCGCTTGCACGCGCAGGAGGTGCGATCCGAATGCCCGAATCGCTTCTACTCTCTGCCGACAAAGCCCTCTATATGGCCAAGTCTGAAGGGCGAAACTGTGTGCGCAAAGTCATGATGATGGCGGCGCCACAGAAGCCGTCGGAAGCATAGAGCGGCCCCTGATAAAGTTGGCTTTCGCAAGTATTCTCAGCTTCCGAGAATCGCGTCTATCGTTCTCAATTCTTGAACGTCTCTCTTCTCAGAAATTGATCGGGAATAAAGTGCGGCAATTCTGGTTATCTCCAGAGGGAGGCACTATGTCTGGTCCATCTTGTGCGAGAAGTACTGCTTGCTTTACATGGGAACTCCACTCTGCCTCTACTCCTAAATTTTTGCTTTTAGAGGTTCATTCATGCATTTCAGAGCAACCCAAGGCCGACCAAGTTACTGGTCCTACGTCATCGAAGCCGTAATTTTAGTTGGATGTTTCATCTCTGCTTTACACGCTCAATCCATTGCAATCCCAACCACTCCGGCGAGCTTTGAGATTGATGCCGCACAGTCGGGATCGTCCGAGAAGGGTGCTCAGTTTGGAGATTTTCTTGGGCGTCGCGCAGTTTTTCTTCCCTCAGGATTTCTAAACGTCCGAGGAGTGTCGTTCCGCGATGGGACATTTGAGTTTGATATGGCGACCAAGCCGGACAGCTTCTTTCTTGGCGTGGGGTTCAGGGTCGAATCCGAAGCAAATATGGAGGTCATCTATTTGCGACCAGGAGCTTCTGACACGGTGGAGGCGGTGCAATATACGCCGCGACTTAATGGCGACGCGGTCTGGCAACTTCTCAACTCCACCCATGAAAAGGCCAGCGCACACATTCCGAAGAGTGAATGGTTCCATATCAAGATCGTTGTGCAGGGCCGATCCTGCAAACTTTTTATGAACGGAAGCAATGATCCGACGCTGGAAGTGACGAACCTGCGCAGGGAGCCCAATGAGGGCGGAATTGCTTTATGGGCGCTTGGTGGAGGTGGATATTTCAGCAATCTAAGCTATCGTCGTGATCCTGATCCAAAGCCCGTGTCCAAGTTGCCGCGCTATGAGCGTGCAGGTCTGTTGTCCGATTGGGAACTGTCGCCCGCATACGATACGAGCGAGGTTGCTGCGGACAAGTATCCGAATTTAGCCGGTCGATGGGAAAAGGTGTACGCGGAAGATCCCGGATTTGTTCTGGTCAATCGGTATCGAACCAGCCCGGCGATGTTTCCGATGCCGTCTCGTGACGAGATGCTGAAAGGGCGCGTGAAGGGAGCAAAGGTCGTGTTCGCACGTACTGATATCCGATCGGCGAAGGCGCAAGACAAGATACTCAAGATTGGCTATAGCGACGATATCGTTGTCTACCTGAACGGCAAGCAGATTTTTTCGGGCAAGAATGCTCTGTCCTATCGCAGCAATGACTCGCTTGGCACCTTTGGTCTTAATGACGAAGCACCGATCCATCTCAACGCGGGGGCGAATGAACTGCTCGTCGCAGTTACGGAATATAACGGCGGATGGGCATTCCAGTGCGAGCTCTCACCTGCTCCATAGCCGGATGAGATGGGTTAATCGGAAAGTTCTGTGCCGAGAAGTTTGCTTGTCATCATTGATCGACGGCTGACGAGAAGAGTGTTTATCGGGACTGATCACGGGTCTAGAATGTCTCAGGATTTCGGAGGCATGGTGAAGTGAGAGGACAGCGATGAATCTGCTTTTGCTTGGTGCTACTGGTCTGGTGGGGAAAAACGTATTGGCGCAGGCACTTGCGGATCCGACTGTAACCAGCGTGGTGGCGCCAACGCGTCGTGCGTTGGCGCCGCATCCGAAGCTGAGAAACCCTGTCGCTGATTCATTGGGTTCATTTTTATCGGACGGGTTCCCAGATGGAATCGACGGCGTGATCTGTGCGTTAGGGACGACGATCGCGAAGGCCGGTTCGAAAGAGGCATTTCGAGAAGTGGACTACCAGTTGCCTTTATCGTTTGCGAAGTCTGCGCGTGAGCATGACGTAGGAACGTTTGTTCTGGTCACGGCGAGTACGGCGAATGCCAATTCTTCCATCTTTTATTCGAAGACGAAGGGCGAAGTGGAAAGAGAGATTGAGCGCGTGGGATTCCCATCGCTCACCATCGTTCGCCCTGGCCTGATCGAAGGTGAACGAGAGGAGTCACGCTTCATGGAAAGCGTGGGTCTGCGATTGATGAGTCTCCTGGGGCCGCTTGTTCCGAAGAAGATGCGGATCAATCCTGCTCCTGTGATCGCAGCGGCTTGTCTGGGTGCATTTCGCGATGGCAAACCGGGAGTTCATTACTGTCTTGCTGAAAGTATGGTCGGAGCCTGATCGCGGGAAGTTGGCTTGTCGGCGGCTGTAGGCATGAGCTCCTTCGTCTGAAGGCGTTTTGTCTCTACTTGTTACGAGCTACTTTGCGCGGCTCTTCAGTCCATCAATGAAAGCGGAAACACTTGGATCGTTCCAATCAGCTCCCCCTGCATGCTGGGCGGCAATTCTGCCGTCTTTCGAATAGAGAAATGTTGCCGGGTATTGGTGAAAGTACATTGACGGCGGAATGTCTTCATCTCGCGTTACGAAGAACGGCAAGGAGTAGTGGCCGAGTCGCGCATAGTGTTCCACGCGTTGTGGCGTATCCAACCGGGAGACGATTAGAAAGACTACCTCTGGATCATTCTTGTATCGGTCGTAGAGTGCCTGCACCGTGGGCATTTCTGCTACACACTGTATGCACCATGTTCCCCAGAGATCGAGAAAGATCACCTTTCCTTTGTAGTCGCTGAGGTGCCGCTCGTGCCCATCGAATGTTTGGAACGCGAGGTCCGGCGCTGGCAGTGATACAGCGATGAGCCCAGGCGACCGCGATTCAACGTTTCTTCGGACGACGTGAAAGAGCAGGAACCCCGCGAGAGCCACGAGAACGCACAAAACGATAAAAGTTCCGCCGATCCACTTCCACGCTCGTTTCATGTGCTCCTCGTTGAAACCGAAAATCGAATGACAATGCAGGGCAGGCACAAATGCAGGGCAAGCATATCAGTCCTGTAAAGTGGGCCTGTCGGGCGGCTCTAGACATGAGTTGCTTCGTCTAAGTGATATCGGTATTGGCCGTGCTGAGGGTTGTCGCTACGGCTACTCGGTTTGCGTCTCATAGTGCCCTGGGAGGGATGCGGGTGAGAATGCGGTTGAAACTGGCTCTCGCGCTTGTCCTGCCGGCTGTTTTGATCACCGCTTTGTGGGCGCAGCGGGCGTTTCGGCAATATCCGTCTGTCGAGTATGGCTTGAGTATTCCTCTGCCGCCGGATTGGAATGTGCCCGCTGAATTTGTGTGGGCGCGGTTGATGTATGCCGGGGGGCCGCTGGACGGGTATCAGCGGACGGGACGGTTTACCGGGCCGTGGCAGGAGGGTCTTTCGCTGTGGACGCAGGATTATCCACGCGCGGACCGCTTGCTTGCTGCCACGCTGCGGCGGCTGACACGGATCGATGTGCGGTCGGTGGAGCAGTCGGTGAACCCGGACGATGGCGACGAGATTTACAACTGGCCGTTCATTTATGCGGTGGAAGTTGGTGAGTGGCAGTTGACCCAGGCGCAGGCTAATAAGCTGCGTGATTACCTCCTTCGCGGCGGATTCTTCATGGCTGACGGCTGCCATGGTGCAGAAGAGCGGGCCTTCTTCGAGAAGACGATGAAGATGGTGTTTCCTGAGCGGCAGCTCGTGGATATTCCGAATGATGACCCCATCTTTCATACCGTGTTCAACCTGGACGACCGGATGCAGATTGTGGGTGCGGAACATCTGCGGGAGGGGCACAAGAAGGATGGCTATGTGGCACGGTGGATGGGGATTTACGACGACAAAGGACGGCTGATGGTGGCGGCCGATCTGAACTCGGATATGGGTGATTCGTGGGAGTATCTGGATGATCCGCGGTATCCGGTGGATTACTCGATCATGGGCGCCAAGATCGCGACGAATTATGTGACGTATGCGATGACGCACTAGCGCGATTCGCTGGCTTGTGGGCGGCTGTGGACGTCGTGAGGAAAATGCGGATGAACGAATGTAGGTATCGATCTTCGCTTGTGATGTGTGCCGTTGCCTCGCTGTCCTTTTGGGGGCCGCAGGTTATGGGGCAGGCTAACGCGCAGCCGACAGCGCCTGTGTCTGCGCATTCGGCTTCGGATTCGACGCTGCCTGCATTTGACGTGATCACCATTAAGCCCAACAACTCCGACGAACGACCGAGCATTGATTTTGATGGTGGGAACTTTTCAGCGACCAACTTTTCTGTGAAGATGCTTGTCCTGTTCGCCTATGACCTCAAGGACGATCAACTTTTCGGCGTCCCCAAATGGGCGAGCGAACTGCATTTTGATATGAAGGCGAAGGTGCTCGACGCGGACCCCACCGTACTTCAGCAGCTCAGTAATGATCAGAAGCGCGTGATTGAGCAGACGATTCTGACGGAACGCTTCGGGCTGACATTCCATCGCGAGACGAAGGTGCTTGCCGTCTACGAACTGGTAGTGGATAAAGGTGGGCCAAGGTTCCAGCCGTCGAAGATTGAGGCGGGACAAAGAGGAGCGAACGGCCTGGGAGCCGGAAGCCTGCACACGAACAATCACAACGGGAATGCAGACATGACGTCTACCGCTGTTCCCATTGCCTCACTGGTGAATGTCCTGTCGCGACAGACGGAACGCATCGTGGTGGATCAGACCGGGCTGACAGGAAGGTACGACCTGAACCTGACCTGGTCACGCGATGATGGCGGGACACCGGCAACCGATCAAAATAGCCCGCCAATCGTGACTGCAATCCAGGAACAACTTGGTCTGCGTCTTCGTCCTGCGAAGCTTCCGGTCAGCACGTTTGTTGTTGACCATGTTGTATTGCCGTCCGGGAACTAGGCGCGACTAGCTGAGGAACCAGCGTTGTATGCGGCTTGATCCAAAGAGGCTCTTCTCCGCGGCCATTGCTTCTGAGGGAGCTTGATAGCTGCCTACTGGCGGTCCGTGCAGGAAGGTGACGTCTACGCGCGCGACCTTTTCGTCACCGAACTCGATGTAGCATGCGCCCTTGCCGCCGTACTCATCGGGAGCCGGGCTACCGGTCAGGTCGGCGAGGATTCTCTTGGCAACGACAGCCGCCGAACCCTCTGCGAAGATGCCGGCTTTTGGTGTGCCCACGCCGTTGACATCGCCAACGGCGTATACACCTGGGAAGCTGGTCTCCAATGTCTGCTTATTCACCGGCACCCATGCGAATGGATCGGCGGACAGGCCGGATTCGACGACGACCTGCGGCACGCGATGCACCGGTATACCGAGAAAGAGGTCGTAAGGAATTTCTTCGCCACCGCTCAACACGGCCACCTTACGCGCGGGGTCCAGGCTGGCAACGAGGTTGTCTTTCACGAAACGGATGCCGCGTTCTGCAAAGGCTGCGAGCAGAGCCTGCGATGTTTCCGGAGACGGCGGGATCGGTACGCCGAATGGCATTACGAGAGTGATCTGAGTGGCGTCGCGAAGGCCTCGTGACTGCAGAAAGTCATGGAGCATGAGGGCAGTTTCACTGGGTGCGGGCGGGCACTTGAACGACTTGCCTGTGACGCCAATGACAGCGTGGCCGCTTCGGAACTCTGCCAGCACGTCGCGCAAGGCGAAAGCGCCTGCGGGGGAATAGAACTCGTTGCCGCCTTCGGCGAGGCCGGGCGTGGCGGCGATGTCATAGTCCGCTCCGAGAGCGACTACCAGGTAGTCCGCTTCGAATGTCTGGGCGTCTGTGACGACAATTTTCGATGCTGGATCGATCGATCGCACGGTGGTCTGAAAGAAGCGCACGCCGGGCTTCAGGATCTGGCTATAGGGATGGCGTACTTCTGAGGGCAGGTGTCGACCAAACATGACGTCGAGCTTTGAGAATCCGAATACGAAGGCATCATTCTTGTCGATCAAGACGATGTCGATCTTGTCTCCCAAAGCTTCAGAAAGAGCAGTCGTCAATTCAAGGCCGCCGAATCCGGCTCCTAATACAACCACACGTGTGCGCATGGCCAGAAGCATACACCCGTGGAGTTGAATGCACTGCTGGATTTTCCTAAAAAGCTGGCATATCGGAAGTAGAATTTCGCCGAGACAATCACAAGGATTTCCGCGTGCGTTTAAAGGGATCGGGAAGGCTGCTTTTGCTTGCTGTGGGTGTCACGGCATGCCTTGTTGCGGCGCGACTCGTTCTGGAAGGCCATCACCTGCCTGATTTCGTTTATCGGTGGGGCGGCAGTTTGCAGGGAGTCCTGGCGACAGAGCTTTTCAGCGTTGGGAACAGCCCTGTTCGTTTGTTGTTTGTGATCAAGGTTGCGGTGTTCTTCTTTGTGCTGAGCCGCTTCACGCGGGTGGCTCGCTGGATTCTGAAAGGGCTGCTGCAGTCTGATCCTCGCTTTGATAACCACCGCATCTATGTTCTGTCGCGACTGCTGACGATCACGATCTTTGTGATCGGGTGCCTGCTGGGCATTCACGTGGAGCACATTAACCTGCACACGTTTGTGCTGGTAGGCGGAACGATTGGCGTTGCCGTTGGTCTGGGTGTGCAGCGGTACGTTGGCAATCTTGTTTCGGGGCTGTCCATATTGTTCGAGGGCCAGTTGCGGCTGGGAGACTTTGTTCAGTTTGGCGATCAGCAGGGCTTCATCGAGCGGCTTGGCGCGACGAGTTCGCAGATACGCACGCCGAACAATACGACTGTGGTGATTCCCAACACAGAGCTTTCGAACAGCAAGTTCATCAACTACAGCGGAAGGCATACGACATTCCGGTTGGTGTTGCCACTGACTGTCTCTTATGGAGTGGATGCAGAGATTGTTCTCTCGGAAGTGATGAAGACGATTGCTGCTCACCCGGCGGCGCTTGAGCGTCCTGAGCCGTCAGTGATTCTGACGGAGATGAAGCCGGACACGATGAACTTTCAGGCGCGGCTGTGGACGAAGACGCATCCGGAGGACTTCGACGTTCTGACTTCGGAGTTGTACGTGGCAATCAAGCGGATGTTCGAGGCGAACGGAATCACGCTGCCGCGTCCTGCGATGGATGTTTGGCTTGCTGGGAACGACGGTTCGGAGAACTCGCCGCGCGCGTAATCAGGCTTTGATATATCACCCTGTTGCCAATGTGGTTTTGACTCTGTCGAAAGCGGTGCGCCAGTTCCGTGGATTTAGGGCGCGTTTTATGCGGTTCCTTTCAGGGCACAAAATGTCCGATTTGGGCGTTGCACCAAAGATGGTGAAGGACTACGCTTTTTGCTATCCCGTTTCTGTTCACGGGATGTTCACATAACGGCCCCGCTGGCGTCTTACCTTCCCCCGATATGCAAGGAAGATAGCCGGCCCCCCACTTGCGCCGACTGGTCCACGGAAATCCCGATGGTCTCAGCAGCGTTTGACGGTCCCCTTAGCAGTAACACTTCTGGAGGCAGTACCCATGATGAATCGCAGGACGCAGAGCGCCTGTTGGGGCTTAGCCCTGATTGCGCCGCTCGCACTTTCCGCCACACTTGTCGCGCAGGACGTGAGTGGCTCCATTTCCGGTACCGTGCGTGATGCCAGCGGCGCCGTTATTCCCAATGCCACGGTGAAACTGACCAACACGGATCGCAACCTGGTGGTTCGTACGTTGAACACTGGCGGTTCCGGAACCTACAGCGCCCGTTCCCTTCCCCTGGGCAACTACACGGTTGAGATTGCTGCTCCGAACTTTGGCACGCAGACCGTCACCGGCGTTGTGGTGCACGTGAACGATTCGCTGACGATCAACGGTGATCTGAAGGCAGGCGGCGGCAATGAAGCTGTGACCGTGACCAGCGAACAGCAGTCCATCAACCTGGAGAATGCGACGCAGGCCGGTTTGATTAACGGCACGCAGGTGCGCGAACTGGTTCTGGGAACGCGTAACTATGAGCAGCTTGTTGGATTGCAGCCCGGTGTTTCCTATTCCGGTGGCGACCAGATCTACATTGGCAACAGCAGCCCGAATGGCGCGACGAACGTTGTGAACTTCAGCGTGAACGGCGCGCGTACCAGTGGCAATGCGTGGACTGTGGATGGTGCGGATAACGTGGACCGCGGATCGAACTTCACGTTGCTGACCTATCCCTCGGTGGATGCGATTGCCGAGTTCAAGACGTTGCGTGGACAGTACTCCGCAGAGTTTGGACGCAGCGCGAGCGGTCAGATCAACGTGGTGACCAAGAGCGGCACGAACAGCCTGCACGGCAGCGCGTACGAGTTTGTTCGCAACGATGTGTTCAATGCGAACGATGTATTGAACAAGTTGACGACGACGCCTGCGGGTGCGTCGAAGACGACGAGCGCACGCAGCAAGCTGCGTTACAACGACTTTGGTTACACCATTGGCGGACCGCTGTTCATTCCGAAGGTGTATGACGGCCGCAAGCACAAGACATACCTGTTCTTCTCGCAAGAGATTCGCCGTGTGATCACGTACAAGCCGGTGACATTGACCGGTGTGCCAACGATTGCTGAGCGTGGCGGAACGTTTGCTGCACCTGTCTGCGTGGCTGTGAGTCCGACTGGAACCTGCACGACGCAGAACACGCGTGTGACGAATTTCAGCCCGCTGGCGCAGGCGTATGTGAAGGACATTTACGCCGGTGTGCCTGCGCCTGATGCTTCGGGAACGCTAGTGACGCCGCCACTGCAGAACATCTTCAATGCGAACCAGCAGATTGGCCGCGTTGATCAGAGCTTTGGCGATAAGGTGCAGGTGTTCTTCCGCATCATCAATGACAGCATTCCCACGGTAGAGCCGGGCGGCCTGTTCCAGGGCTCGGGATATCCGGGTGTTGGCACGACGGCGACGAATGCACCTGGCCGTATCTATCTGGGTCATGCAACGTGGGTGATCTCGCCGACGTGGCTGATGGATGGTGGCTATGCGTTCTCGCAGGGCGCGCTGCTGAGCGATCCGATTGGATCGATGCGGAACTCGGCATCGCCGGATGTGGCGGCGTTGGTTAAGCTTCCTTACCAGTCGTCATTGGCGCGTGTTCCGGGCCTGACGTTCACGGGTGGAACTGGCCTGGCAACGTATGGTCCGTATCGCGATTACAGCCGCAATCACAACATCTTCCTGAACGTGACGAAGACGCTGGGAGCGCACACGCTGCGCTTTGGTGCGAACTACAACCACTATGAGAAGAAGGAAAACAACGCCAGCGCAAATGCGGGTTCGTTTGCGTTTACCGATGCGGGTGTGCCGACGGGGCAGCAATCGTATCGACAGAGCTGGGCGAACTTCCTGACGGGCTTTGTCACGACGTTCTCGCAGGCCAGCTATGACGTGACGCCGGACATCAAGGTGAACCAGTGGGAAGGCTACTTCCAGGATGACTGGAAGGCGACGCCGCGCCTGACGGTCAACCTGGGTATTCGTTACTCGAAGTTTGCGCAGCCGATCGATGCGAACCATCAGTTGACGACGTTTGATCCTTCGCTGTATGTGGCGGCGAATGCTCCGACGATTGATACGACGAACGCCGGCAACCTGTGCGTAGTGGGTGCACCATGTACGGGAGCGACGCCGAATCCGAATGCGAACCGGTTGAACGGTATCAGCATCAACAGCGGTTCAAGCCAGGCAGCTACGTCTCCTTATGGAAACAAGGTGGGCAAGAGCGACAACCTGAACTTTGCTCCACGCCTGGGCTTTGCCTATGACGTGTTTGGCAATGGCAAGACGAGCGTGCGTGGTGGTTACGGCATTGCGTATGATTCGTCGCTGTTCGGTATCTACGAACAGAACATCTTCCAGAACATTCCCTATGTGCAGACGCCCACGATTTCGAACACGAGCTTCGATAATCCTGCGGCTGTGTCAGCGAATGTGAGCTATGCGGCGCCGGTGTTGCGTGCAACATCGCCGAAGTTCCGCACGCCGTACAACCAGCAGTTCTCGCTGGGTGTGCAGCAGTCGCTGGGCTGGGGTGTGACGACGGACGTCAGCTACGTGGGTAGCCACCAGGTTCACCTGATTGGTCTGGTGGACATTAACCAGCCTGCACCGGGTGCGTTTGCTACACCCACCGTGGGTACGCCGAGCGGTGGTTATTACACGATCAATACGACGACGATTAACAAGATTAACCAGATTCGTCCGTATCGCGGCTATGGCGTGATCAACAGCGTCCAGCCCATCTTCGACGGTAACTACAACTCGCTGCAGATTGGCGGACGCAAGTCGTGGAAGCACGATTCGCTGGTGAGCGTGAACTATACGTGGTCGCGCGCGCTGACGAATGCGAATGCTGACCGTACCGGCGCACCGCAGATTTCGTCGCGCACGGACCTGGAATATGGCCGCAGCGCTGCGGATCGTACGCACATCTTCAACTTCAACGCGGTGTATGCACTGCCGTTCTTCTATGACCAGAAGGGCTTTGTGGGCCATCTGCTGGGAGGATGGGAGGTTTCGGCGCTGGGTTACTTCAACAGCGGCCTGCCGCTGGGTGTGACCACCAGTGGTCTTGATCCGGCGGGCGTGGGCGTGATCGTTTCGTCCAGCGCTGCGAGCGGACGTCCGGACCAGGTGGCGAATCCGAACGTAGCAAGCGCGACGAGCGGGCCGATCCACACACGGCAGCACTGGTTCAACATCAACGCTTACCAGGCAGTTCCGCTGGGCCAGTATCGCGGCGGCAACTCGCAGCGTAACGGTGTGAACGGACCGGGATGGTGGCGTGTTGATCCGGGTGTGTTCCGGAACATTCGCATCTGGCAGGAAGTGAACCTGCAGCTTCGCGGCGAAGCGTTCAACATCTTCAACCACACCAACCCCGACACCATCAGCACCAGTGGCCTGATCACGGCGAGCGGTTACAGCGCCACGGCAGGCAACATCACGGGCTATCGTGACAAGCGCATCCTGCAGCTTGGTGCGAAGCTGGTGTTCTAACAACTGTTCCAAAACGGACAGTATTCAAGAGGGAGGCGCTTCGGCGCTTCCCTCTTTTTGTCTTTTTGCGTAGTTCTGTTTCTTAACTGAATTGGTTCGTTTTGTGAACGAATTGTGCCTTCTACGGAACGATTTGCAACGTATTCAGTGCAAGCCACCAGAAATGATGACTTTTTTCAAAATGAACAGTTGCATTGTGAACGTTCCTTGAATAGGGTGATAGCTACCTTGTCAATTCAGATGTTCTGTCGTTCCTAACCGCCCCCGCATCGCTGGCAGTCAGCGTTACAGGAGGTTTTGGGACCGCATTGGGATACGTGTATCTCATTGCAGCCCCGTAGGTTCGGTACGACCCCCAGGCAGCAGGAGAAAAGAGCACCATGAGTATGTTCACTAAGAGGTCACACCTGGCGCTATTCGCGTCAGCAGTATTGGTAGGCAGCGTTACAGCAGGCGCACAGACGTACCGCGGCGGTATTGGCGGCACGGTTGTAGACGCTTCGGGCGCAGCCATCCCACAGGCAAAGATTGTTCTGAAGAACACGGAAACCGGCGAAACACGTACGACGAACAGCACGCAGGCCGGCACCTATGTGTTCCAGGATCTACAGCTGGGTACTTATGCGGTGACGATCTCCGCGCCTGGCTTCGGCGATTTGACCCTGAACAAGATCGATGTGAACCCGGGTGCGGTGACTCCGGCGAACGGCAAGATGTCTGTTGGTACATCGGAGGTTGTGGTCGATGTGGCTGCGGATACTACCTCTGAGATTCAGACGTTGTCGTCGGCGAACAACGCCGTTATTGGAAGCAAGGCCGTTTCGGAAATTCCTCTGAATGGTCGTAGCTTTACCTCGCTTCTGACGTTGGCTCCTGGTTATAACGCAAACGGCTCCTTGAACGGCGCCCGCAGCAACCAGATCAATTACCAGATTGACGGTACGGACAACAATGACATCTGGCAGGGCGGCACGGCCGCTAACCAGGGCGGCGTTGGTCCCATCGCAGGTGTAACCCTGCCCATTGAAGCGATCGACCAGTTCTCGATTCAGTCATCGGGTAACGCAGAGGTCGGTCACAGCGCCGGCGGTCTTGTTTCACTGGGCTTGAAGACCGGTACGAATAGCTTCCACGGCTCGGCCTACTTCTACGGTCGTAGCGAATTCTTCGCGGCGAATGACTTCTTCGCCAAGACCGGTGCGCGTAAGACGAAGACCCGCAACCAGCAGTTTGGTGGATCGATTGGCGGACCGGTTTTCAAGGACAAGCTGTTCTTCTTCACCAACTATGAGCGTCAGGCGTACGGCATTCAGCTCTCCAGCAACTCGCTGACGGAGCCCGGTGCGGCTTATGTGACGCAGGCTACGCAGTTGCTGGCGCGTCACGGTGTCAACTCAGTCAATCCGCTGTCGGTGAATTTGCTTCAGAACCTGTGGGCGGGTGGTAATGCCGCGGGACTTGCTGCGAACACCAACAACTATGTCGAGACCCACCAGCGGCATGGTTACAGCGATAACTTTGTGGGGAACCTGAATTACATCCTGTCGCCGAAGCAGACGATTCGTCTGCAGGCCTTTGTCGGCACTGGACGCCAGGCAGAACCCGCGAACAGCACCAGCACCTACTGGTATTACCAGGTGGCTCCGGATATCACGCAGAGCTTCTCGCTGTCAGATAACTGGGCACCGACGGATCGCCTGTCGAACCAGGTGATCATTGCAACCGGTATCTTCAACCAGACATTCAACGATCTCCGTCACGACTTCAACATGCCGGGCCTTGGTCTGAACACCGGCGTGACGAGTCCGGCGCTGTTCGGTGCTCCGTCCATCACGATGGGCAGCTTTGACACCGTGGGTGTCACGCAGCCTCTCGGACGTAAGGATTACACCGGCCACATCACCGATGCAGCAACGTGGGTGAAGGGTGCGCATCAGATCCGTTTCGGTGGTGAGTTCCGTCGCAGCTACATCGATCTGCAGTATCAGAGCGGTGTGCGCGGCAACTTTACCTTCAACGGATATGCTTCGCAGAACACGACCCTTGGAGCTGGCGTAACTGGATGGTCTTCCAGCAAGACGACGGCACAGGTGTGCGGTACGCCAAACGCGACAGCTACGGCGAGCTGCGGTGGCGTCAATGACTATAGCTACATCGGCTCACACAACGAAGTGCTGGCGCTGGCGGACTTCCTGAACGGTAGCTATTTCTCGGGATCGTTCGTGCAGGGCAACCTGCGTCGTGATCTGTACAGGACCGATCTGTCTTTCTTCCTGCAGGATCAGTTCAAAGCGACATCCAAGCTGGTGCTTAACTACGGCGTCCGGTATGACTACTTCGGAGCACTTTCATCCACCGGTCCTCTATCCATCTGGCGTCCCGGTGCCTCGGGTGCAGATGCGAACGGCCTGATCAGGGTCGGTACTCCTGGAAGTCCCTCCACCTATAGCCC
Source organism: Terriglobus roseus (assembly GCF_900102185.1). Classification (NCBI taxonomy): domain Bacteria; kingdom Pseudomonadati; phylum Acidobacteriota; class Terriglobia; order Terriglobales; family Acidobacteriaceae; genus Terriglobus; species Terriglobus roseus. Next base: position 4,271,512 of record NZ_LT629690.1, read on the forward strand.
GAGCAAGATCAACTTCTCTCCGCGCGTAGGTATCGCCTACACGGCTACGGACAAGCTGGTGATCCGCGGCGGCTATGGCCTCTACTTCGACGCGCCGCCGTTCAATGGCTTTGGTAACAACGGCAGCATCGCCACCGGTAGCACGGCGACTGGTCTGCAGGCCAATCCATTTGGCGGTGTGCAGAACGTGTCTCTGGGTGTAGGTACATGGCAGACGAACCAGTATGTCTGGGCAAGTGCTGCTGGCGCCTCCAACTACGGTTTGTTCTCCATCAATCCGAATCTGAAGACGGCCTATTCGCAGACCTTCAACCTGGGCACGGAGTATCAGCTCAGCCGCAATACCGTTGTCACTCTGGGATATGCCGGTTCCACTGGAACTCACCTGTATGGTCTCCGCGATGCGAACCAGGCTGCGCCGGGCGTAGGTACCTCGGCTACGGCTCTGATTCCACGCCGTCCTTGCTACATCAATAAGTGTGTTGCTAACTACGCTTCCATCGGCCCCGTGCAAGAGGTTGCGAGCTGGGGCGCATCGAACTTCAACTCGTTGCAAGCGACGATCAAGTCGAACAACTGGCACCATCTGACCAGCCAACTTTCCTGGACCTATGGCCATTCGCTGGATAATGGTTCGGGCTTCCGCAGCACCGGCCCGATCGATTCCAACAACCTTGGCCTGGACTACGGAAACGCCACCTTCGATATCCGTCACACGTTGAATGGATATCTTGTGTGGGAAGCCCCGCAGTTCACGAAGCATCTTGCTCCGTTGACCGCAGGTTGGCAGACGACGCTTAACGCTCAGCTTCACACTTCGGCCCCCATCAACATCACCGTCGGCGATAACACCGGCCTCGGTATGAACAACAAGGACCGTGTTAACTACAACGGCGGCGTCTATAAGACAGGCAGCCGGAACATTCAGACCAACCCAGACGGCAGCAAGTTCATCCAGTATTGGGCCACTGCCGCAGCAAATTCGGTCATTAGTGTTCCAACCTATGGATCGCATGGTAACGTGGGCCGCGACTTCTTCCGTGGACCTGGTTTCTATGTTGTCGACGCAGCACTGGCGAAGAACACGACGATCTATGAGAACGTCAAGTTCCAGTTCCGTGCGGATCTGTTCAACCTGTTCAACATCCTGAATCCGAATACGCCGACGACATCCGTCTCGAGCAATACGTTTGGTCAGATCTCGGGCGCTCCGACCGGTATTTCTTCGGGTGCTCCGTTCAACGTACAGTTCGCCGGAAAGATCATCTTCTAACTTCGGCGTAACGCAACACACTAGCCCGCATGGCTTCCAAGCCATGCGGGCTTTTTCTTTCTATCGCTCTGTTCCGGTTTGGGAATGTCTCACGATGTTGTGTCGCACATGCGGTGCAATGCTATCCGTGTGCAAGAAAAATATGAAAGTTACTTAACTTTATCTCTTGCGTCACGGGACGTTAACGATTACTGTGGGCCTATCGTTCAACCTTTTTCACCGGAATTACGTTCCGGGACTGCGATGTGCTGTGTTTCTTACAGCGCAAACGCTCTCTTGTATCTGCCCACAGGCGCAGGCTGCACAGACGCCATTGGGCTGAACTTTGCAGGACCTCAGGGAGATTCAGATGACCATGTATTCGAGGAGCAGCCGTTTTTCTTTCGGCAGGCGTGGCAGCATTGCATTGGCAACTTCAGCTGTTCTCATCGGCAGCGCTGTTGCAGGAGCTCAGACGTTTCGTGGAACGGTGAGCGGTACGGTTACTGACAGCACAGGCGCGATCGTTGCGAATGCTTCGGTGGAGTTGAAAAATCCCGCAACAGGTGCGGCGATTCAGAGCAAGACAAACGGTGCGGGTAACTATAGCTTTCCGGAAATTGCTCCGGGCAAATATGAGTTGACGGTAAGTGCTCCTGGTTTTGCGACGCGCAAGGTTTCGGACATTGATGTGCAGGTGACGAAGGTTGCCACCATTGATGTGCCATTGAGCGTTGGTGCAGAGAGCACGATTGTGGACGTTGCTGCTGGCAACACGGTCTCGCCTGATACGGAATCAAGCGCACTGGTGACAGTGGTTGATAACAAGGCTGTTGCGGAACTGCCGTTGAATGGCCGCGACTTCACGCGACTAGTGCGTTACTCGCCGGGTGTGGCTGCACTCTCGAACTCGGTGAATGGTTCGCGTACAGCGTCGATCAACTTCCAGGTGGACGGCGCGGATAACGTAGATGCGTGGCTTGGCATTGTGGCTTCGAATCAGGGCGGTATCGCGAGCGTTGCAGGTGGTCTGATTCCGATTGAAGCGATCGATCAGTTCTCCATGCAGAGCGGCGGCGCTGCCGATCAGGGCCGTAATGCTGGCGCGAACAGCAACATGGTGTTGAAGTCCGGTACGAACAATCTGCACGGCGACGTGTTCTACTTCGACCGCAACGAGTTCTTCGCTGCTATCTCGCCTGTGGCCCCTGTGGGAAGCCGCAAGCAGTTCCTGCGCAATCACCAGGGCGGATTTACGTTGGGTGGTCCAGTGTGGAAGGACAAGACGTTCTTCTTTGTTGCTGGTGAAATTCAGATTGCGAAGATCAACACTGCTCTGACGGATACGGTGCTGACCGACTCATGGATTTCGGGTGCAACATCGTTCATGAATGCGTGGCGTGGCGGGCTTGCGACTTCGCCAGGGGTGAGCCAGCTCAGCACGAATCTGTATGGCTTGCTATTCCCTGCGAATTCCAAGGGCGGCGCTGCGACGACGAGCAACTACTTTGCTCAAGGAACGACGAATTACAACTCATACAACGGCATCATCAAGCTGGACCAGCATTTTGGTGAGAAGAACACGCTGAGCGTGCGCTATCTGGGCACCACTGGTAAGCAGACCGCGCCGACGGGTTCGTATTATGCGGACTACTATCAGACCGCACCGATGCACATCCATAACTTCTCTGTTGTGGACAACCACATCTTCAGCAGCAAAATCTTGAACCAGTTGACGTTGGGCGTGAACTACTTCCTGCAGACGTTCAATGATGCGAATCAGAACTTCTTCCCACAGGCGAAGGCTGGTTTGAACCTGGGCATCACAAATCCGATTGTGGCGCAGGGCGCACCGACTATCAGCATCAGCAGCTTCGATATCACCGGCGCGACGCAGCCTTCAGGACGTACCGACGTAACGGGTCACATCACGGATTCACTTCACTGGACGCTGGGACGTCACCAGTTGGTATTTGGTGGTGAGTATCGCCGTGGCGATATCAACCAGCTTTACTTCTCGTCGTCGCGTGGCACGTTTAATTTTGATGGCACGCGTGGCCCGTGGTTCCGCGCCACGAATGGTACGGGTGCAACAGGTTCCACGTGCAATGCCAACTCGCTGACGTATGCGGCAAGCCTTGGCTTCAATACTGCTTCTGCATGCAACAACCTGGCGTACATTGCGGACTTCCTTGCAGGCCAGCCGACGGCATCGTCCGGTGCACGACTGTTGCAGGGTAATGCGCAGCGCGTGTGGTTGATGAACACGGAAGAGGCATGGGTCGCAGACACCTTTAAGGTGAATCCGAAGCTGACGTTGAACCTGGGGGTGCGCTACTCGGTTCCAGGCGTAATTCATTCGCAGGTGGATGACACGTACAGCTTCCGTCCAGCGAGTGGCTCGAATGCGGCAGGCTTCTACAAGCCGATGTACAACCAGTACTACGCTTCGGTTGCACCGCGTATCGGTTTTGCATACTCGCCACGTGAAGACAACTCCACTGTTATTCGCGGCTTTGTCGGGCGCTTCTACGATACGGTTGCGATGAGTGCGTTCGCCTCGGGCACTACGGGCAATGGCGGTGCAGCGTATTCGCAGAACAATCCTGCGGGTCCCGATGCAGCTGCTATCTATATCAACAATGCAGTGAGCTGGCAGGTAAATGTGAATCCATTCGTTGGAGCGGCTGCTCCCACGGTTGGTGCTGTTGGTGTCGATCCGAGCATCCGCATGCCGTATGCGGATGAGTTCAACCTGAACATTGAGCAGCAGGTGAGCAAGAAGACGCTGATGACGGTTGGTTACGTTGGAACGCTCGGCCGCAATCTGCTTACTTATTTCGATCTCAACCAGCCGCTTGCCAGCGGATCGACAACCTACAACGCTCGTCCTTACGCGACGCAGACCTCGTTCGTGAATGAGAATGCAGCGTTCGTTGGCGGTGCGTTGCAGGGCATCAATCAGCTTCGCGGATCTGCCACATCAAACTACAACGCGCTCCAGGTGAGCGTACGTCAGGCTGATTGGAAGGGCTTTTCTGGAAACCTGAACTACACATGGAGCAAGTCCATGGATACTAGTTCTGCAACCGGAACGCCGATGAACAGCTATAACCTGAAGGCGGATTACGGCCCGAGCACGTTCGATGGTCGTAACAACCTGAACGGATATGTCTTCTATACGGTGCCACAGTTCTTCCATGCGATGCCACGCGTGACGAAGGGCTTCCAGTTGAATGCGTCGTTCCAGTACTCGTCGGGTCTGCCGTTGAGCCCTACGGTGAGCACGGACAACAGCCGCACGTACCAGCTGAAGGATCGTCCGAATGTGAACGCCGGAGTGAATCCTTATACGGGTCTGCAGTTGTCTACCAGCACCAGCAGTGGACGGCAGTATCGCTGGATGCAGAATGCTGGAGCATTTACTGCGGCTCCTGTTGGTACTTACGGTAACGAACGTCGTGATGCGTATGTTGGTCCGAACTTCCGCACGATTGACTTCTCTCTGTTCAAGCACACGCCGATCACAGAGAAGATCAACACGGAGTTCCGTGCTGAGGTATTCAACATTTTCAACTTCAACAACTTTGCCAGCCCGAGCGTAAGCAATATCAGCAGCAGCACGTTCGGCCTGATCACCAATACGCGTAACGGTGCATCGGCTCCGGGTATCGGATTTGGCGAACCGTTCAATGTGCAGTTTGCCTTCAAAGTTACTTTCTAAAAACAGTGACTAACTGAAACAATGGCCGGGCCCGTTTCGTTCTGTATCTATCGACAGAATGCAGCGGGTCCGGATGTTTTCAGGGCATCGATGCGCTTTTTGCACCTTCAGGGGAGATGACAGTGATTGGTTTGAAAAACAAACTGGCGGCAGTTGCTTGCGCGGCTGCAGTGGTAATGGGACAAGGTTCGTTCGCGCAGGAAGCGGGCGGCGACAAGGTGGATCTGACCACGTTGAACGCGATTAAGCGCGAGGCGTTTGAGCGTTCGCAGGTGATGGAGAACCTGTATTACATGAGCGAGGTGTACGGCCCGCGTGTGAACAACAGCAGTAACCATCGCGCTGCTGCAGAGTGGGCCATGAAGCAGATGAAGGAATGGGGTCTGCAGAATGTTCACCTGGAATCGTGGGGACCGTTTGGATACGGCTGGCAGATCAAGAAGTTCTACGGCGCGCTTGAGACACCGGCGTATGCTTCGTTGATTGGATTCCCGCTGGCGTGGACGCCGGGCACGGAAGGCCCTGTGACGGCTGAGGCAGTGTGGGCACCGTTGCATACCGAGCGTGACTTTGAGAAGTACAAGGGCAAGCTGAAGGGCAAGATTGTTCTGATCTTCGATCCGCGGGAACTGGAGATGCACACCGAGGCGGAAGCCAAGCGGCTTACCGATGCTGAGGTGATGGCGCGCACGATTACGAATGATGTTTCGCGTCCTGGTGGTTTTGGTGGTGCGCGTCCGGGGGCTGCTGCTCCGCGTCCCGGTGACATTACTCCGACCACAACTTCAACCGCTGCGGCCACTGGCATGGTGTTGCGGAACAAGATCAACAAGTTTCTGAAGGACGAAGGCGCTGCAGTTGCGATCACACCGGGATACAACGGCGATGGTGGCACGGTATTCGCGTCGTATGGTGGTTCGCAGAATCCGAATGATCCTGTTGGTCCGCCGATGGCTGCGATCACTCCGGAACAGTACAACCGCGTGGTGCGTTTGCTACAGCATGGCGAGCATCCGAAGCTGACGTTCGATATCCAGGTGGATTATCAGAAGGATGATCTGAATGGCTTCAACGTGATCGGCGAGATTCCGGGAACGACGAAGGCTGACGAAGTTGTGATGGTTGGCGGTCACTTCGATAGCTGGCAGGGTGGCACAGGTGCAACTGACAACGGCACCGGTTCTTCTGTTGCAATGGAAGCGATGCGTATTCTTGCCACAATCAAGAAGCCGATGGCGCGTACGGTTCGTGTTGCGCTGTGGGGTGGCGAAGAAGAAGGTCTGTACGGATCGCTGGCGTATGTGCAGAAGCACTATGCACCGCGCACCACGATGGTGAAGACGCCAGAGTATGACAAGCTGGACGTCTACTTCAACGATGACTCGGGTTCGGGCCGCTTCCGTGCTGTGTCTGCGCTTGGATCGGACGAGATGGCATCAATCTTCCGTTCGTGGATTGAGCCGATCAAGGATGTGGGCATCATTGCTGTGACGGGACAGACCGCTGGTGCGACGAAGGCTCCGGGTGGTACGGATTCCACTTCGTTCTCGTGGATTGGCCTGAACGGCATTGGCTTCATGCAGGATCCGTTGGAATACGGCTCGCGCACGCATCACTCCAACATGGATCTGTATGACCGTGTGCAGAAGGGCGATGTGATGCAGGGCTCGATGATTGAAGCCTGGTTTGCTTACAACGCTGCGACGCGTGCTGAAATGCTGCCTCGCATTGAAACGCCGAAGCCGGATCCTACGGCGAAGGGTTTCTAAGATAGAAGCCTGAAGATAAGAGAGAGGGCAGGCCGCCAACAGGAGGCTTGCCCCCTTCGTCTTTAGGGCCAGAGCGCCTACCTTGGATGGGTCTTTCACTGCGGGAAACGATTCCAATTTTCACGATTCCTGTGACGCATTGCGACATATAATGGCGCAATTCGTATGACTTCGCTAAACTTGCGCCTTCGCTGCCTTCTTTCTCTTCTCCTAGTTGTCTTCTTGCAAGGATGTGCTGGTGGTGGTTCGGGTTCAGGCTCGAATCCGTCCGGCGGAACGACCACGCCGACACAGACAACGTTGACCGTGACGGGAATTAGTCCGACAAAGATACAGGCTGGTGCGTCTGATTTAACCCTGACGATTACAGGCACAGGGTTTCAGCAAAGCACTCAGTTACAGCTGGCAGGGGCGACTGTCACATCGGCCTATGTAAGCGGTACTCAGATGACTGCCCTTGTTCCGGCGAAGTCACTCACGAATGGAGCTCTGCTCACAGTGGTGGCCATGAACGGCAGCACAACTAGTAGTTCTCCTGCGAATGCTCTTTCGCTGGAAGTGGATAACCCTGTACCGCAGGTGACTGGATTTAGCCCTTCTTCATTGATGGCTGCTGCGGGCTCATCGACGATGTCGCTGAGCGGAAGCGGCTTTGTTCCCAGCAGTGTAGTGCAGATCAATGGCACACCAAGACCAACGGCATTCGGAAACTCCGGGCAAGTCACTTTTACCGTAACGGATGAAGATCTGGCTTCTGGGGGCTCGCTAAACCTGACCGTATTTAATCCAGCACCAGCTGGTGGTACGTCGTCCGCTGCATCTGTTCCAGTGCTTTATCCGTTACCGAGTCTTGTTTCGCTTTCACCGTCTTCGGTGCCACAGGGTAATACCTCAGCTAAGACCATCACGGTTACTGGCACTAACTTTATGTCTGGTTCAGTAGCCATGGTGAATGGCAGTGCTCGGCCGACGAGTGTTCTGAACAATTCGCAACTGACATTTGACCTGAGTGTCGCAGACCAGGCGACGGCTGGCACAGTGAGTGTGACGATCACCAATCCCACACCGGGGGGTGGAACTTCATCTGCCGCGACATTGACGATTGCAAAATCGACTCCGAGCTCCGTTGTGTCTTCGGTCACGCCCACACAATTTGTGGTGAACACCGCGGCGAGCTTCACGGTCCAGGCAACAAATATCTCCGCATCGTCAGTCGTTAACTGGAACGGAACACCGCTGACGACGACTTACACCTCCTATACCGTGTCAAACGCCACGTATTACTATCTGGTCGCGACGCTACCGGCCAGCTTAGTTCCAGCCGTAGGTACTGCCTCCGTGACGGTGACTAATCCGACCTCTGCACCTTCCAATGCGATAACTGTACAGGTTGTGAATCCGCCGGTTCCAGTGCTAACAAGCATCGCACCCAACGGAACTCCCCTCGGTACTGGTACGACGGTGACTGTCACTGGCACTAGTTTTACTTCGAGTTCATCTGTCTTCTGGGACGGTGTTGCACAACCCACTACGTTTAAGAATTCCGCAACGTTGACTTTCCAAGTTGCGGCATCGCAGGTAACACTGCCGGGCAATCACCAGGTCACGGTCAGCACTCCGGCACCGGGCGGTGGAGCGTCAGCGCCGGCAGGATTTACCGCGTACATCTCGATTCCCACCAACGCGATGGTGAAGCATCCCACGAATGGTCTCCTGTACGTGTCTGTTCCAGGTTCGGCGGGACCGCCATATGGTAATACGGTCGTTTCAGTGGATCCAGCAACGGGGACGTTCGGAAAGCCCATTCTGGTGGGCAGTGAGCCGAACAAGCTGGCTATTTCGTCGGATGGCACCACGATGTGGGTTGGTTTGGATGGCGTAAGTGCTGTACAGAAGGTTGATCTAACGACGGGAACTCTTGGGATGCAGTTCTCATTGGGTGGCGGCGTGGGCACATACAGCTATACACCGGTCGTCCATGCTATTGCGGTGTTACCGGGAACTACCAATTCCGTTGCGATCAGCGCGTTGGCGAGCCCGTATCTCTACGAAGACTATTTAACGATCTATGACAACGGCGTTGCACGCACGAACAACGCACTGCTTTCCACCGTCGGCACCATGCCGGCGATTGCAGTTGATCCGTCGCAGTCGTTGTTGTATGCGACAAGCTATGAATCTGGTTACCAGGTGTTCTCGTATGACTCCACTGGTCTGCATCATCAGGCGGGCGATAGCGGGACAGCTGTGCTCGACGGCAACTATGGTTCAGCTTTGCAAATTGATAGGGGACGGGCCTATCTGAATCTTGGCAAAGTGCTGAATTCCGCGGACGGAACGCTATTGGGCACGTTTTACAGCGCAGGCACTACGGTGGCGGTAGGTCCCATTGTGTCTGACAGTGCACAAGGCAAGGTGTTTATTCTGAATGTCCCGCCAACGTATTACTACGGGACTCCGGTTACGGCGACGATCCAGGCTTTCCGCCAATCAGACTTTACCGCTATTGCCAACGCTTCGATCCCGATGGGCGGTGCAATGGTAGGAACGAAGTATGGCGGGGGAGGTTCCTCAGTAACTGCGTTCAATGCAAGCAACGGTATCGATACGTTAGTGCGGTGGGGCAGTAACGGATTGGCATTCCGGGCAGCGAATGGTATCTTCAGCGTTCGCTCGAACGTGGTGCAGGACCTTAGCAACACTAATGCAGATCTGGCAGTTGCAGTTAACACGCCAGCCAGCGCGACCACAGGGACCAGCTATACCGCAACCATTAACGTAACCAACAATGGTCCATCGGCGGCAACGGCTGTTGCGCTGTCCGGAGTCCTGCCGACGAATGCATTGCAGGTATCCACATCCAGCTCTGTTGGTAACTGCACGGCGGTTAACACGCTCACGTGCAGCCTCGGCAATCTGGCATCTGGCGCCAGCGCAACCATCACGGTGGTGCTGAAAGGTACTGATAACGGCAGTGCAACGATTGCAGCGAATGTGCAGGCCGGGGAGAACGACCCGACGTCTTCAAACAACAGCGCCAGCGCTTCTACCACTCTGTCGGGAGGAACGTATGCTGCTGTACCAAGGATTGGTGCCATCGCGCCGAACGCTGCTGCCCTGGGCTCGGATGACGTTACTGTCACAGTGTCGGGAGCAGGGTTTATCAGTGGTTCGGTGGTGAACTGGAATGGCACCGCACTGAACACGTCGGTAGTCAGCAGCACACAACTTAAGGCAACGGTACCGGCCGCGTCGTTGAAGACGCTAAGCTGGGCATCGATTACTGTGTCTACTCCAGCACCGGGTGGCGGCCTCAGCGCAGCGCTACCGTTCACGGTTTACAACGTGTTGAAGTTAACCGCAAATCGAATTGCAGTGGAGCCCTTTACCGGGAAGCTGTATGCGACAGTCAACTCGGCAGCTACGGAAACCACGGGTAATTCTCTGGTTACAGTAGACCCTGTCGGCGGTACGTTCTCAACGGGTATCAGCATAGGCAGCCAGCCCACGAAGATGGCATTCACGGATAGCGGTAACTACATGTATGTTCTGCAGACCGGTGCAACCTCCGTGGGCCGCTATAACCTGCAAACTAAGACGCTGGATTTCTCCTTCCCGGTATCTACTACGGACGGTACTAGCAGCGCCGGATATACGCCACGCGATCTGGCTGTGGTCCCAGGATCAGAGACGAGCCTCTCGGTCGATCTAGGCTCATGGCCTGGCATTGCGATGTATGACGTGAATCCAACGAGCCACACTGCGACAACGCGAACAGGAACGTACGGGCAAAATGCAACGGGTCCATACACAGGTTCAAGTTTGCAATTCCTGAACAGCAACACCATGTTCAGCTTCAACATTGACACTACTGGTGGCACGTTGAACAAGTTCTCTGTCGCGTCTACCGGGCTGGTGGGTTCTTCTCAGCAGCAATATACTCTCAACAGCTTTAACTCGTTCAGCTTGAAAAACGGGATTGGCTATGCCAATGCAGGTGGTGTGGCGAACCTAGGTCTGCCGATGCCTGCTTCACTGGGTGTGTTCCTGCACACCGCGTCGAACATAACTGCGAGTACGACCTCAACATCTAGCCAGTTAACCGCGCCAGATCCGTCGCTAGGTCGTTCTTTCTTTGCGTTGACCACCGCGCAGGGATCTGCGCCAACGCAGCAGACGTTCTATGCCTTCGATCAGAAGTCTTACCAGCAGACGGATGCACTCACCACCACGGTTACAGGATCAACCGCGACGTCGAGTTCCATCACGGATGTGGACTTTGTCCGATGGGGACAGGACGGCCTCGCCTTATTACAGTCGGACGGCTACATTGTTTTTCTGCGTGGCCCGTTTGTTGTACCCGGCCTGATGTGGCAGAATGCAGCGGCCACTCTTACTTCTGCCTCCAGTAATATGCTGACGCATGGTAGTGGCAATGTCACGCTAACGTTTACCGGTACCGGTTTCCTGCCAGGTATGGCAGTGCTCTGGAACGGAAGTTATCGCACCACAACGTTGGTCGACTCAACACATGCGGCGGTAGCCATTCCAGCGTCGGACCTGGCAAGTGCTGGCTCGGCAACGGTGACTGCCGTGAATCCCGGTGCATCTGCTTCCACGGGACTTACGATCACCATTCAGTAACACGGAAGCAAAATACAGAGGCCCGGCAATCTTTGCCGGGCCTCTGTACGTTCAGTCTTTTTTCCAACGCTCCACCTTACTGAGTGCGCAAAGCAGCCATGGGGTCGATTTGTGAGGCTCGTCTTGCTGGCAGATAGCCTGCGAGGAGGGCTACTGCGAGCAGCAGTATGAGTGTTGCGGTGAAGGTGGTTGCATCTGTTGGTTGGGTTCCGTAGAGCATGGCGCTGATGCTTTGCGCGACGATGAAGGATGCGATGGAGCCCACGATGATGCCGATGGCGGCGAGTTGTAGAGTTCTGCCGATGATGCCGCGCAGCACCACGTCGCGTGATGCGCCGAGAGCCATGCGGATGCCGATCTCTTGTGTTTTACGCGTGACGGAGTACGAGATGACGCCGTAGATGCCGAGGCAGGCGAGGATTAATCCTGTTCCTGCGAATGCTGCGACGAGGATTGCGAAGAAGCGCCGCGGTGAAGTGGAGTGATCCACGAATTCCTGCAAGGGGCGCAGTTGCATGGCGGGTTGGCCGGGGTTCAGTTTGCGCAGGGTTTGCATGATGGTGGCGCCGAGTGTGTCTGCGGGTAACGTGCTGCGCACAACGAGTTCTGCTCCGTCTTCTCCCCAGCCCTGCGTGAGCGGAAGGTAGAGTTGCCATGCGGAACTGGCTTCTACGTCCGTCTCGTGAATGTCTGAGACAACTCCCACGATGCGTATTTCCTTATCGCCCTGCATTACTTTGTGATCGATTGCGTCGCCGTTGGGGAAGAGGAATCGTGCGGCTTTTTCGTTGATAATGGCGACGTTTTCGCTGGTCGAATTGTCGGTCCAGGCGATGTCGCGTCCGCGAAGATGCATGCCCATGGTTTTCACATAGCCGGGCGTGACGATGTAAATGAACGTGGGTTGTAGCTCATGCGGTTTGTAATCTACGCCCTTGATGCGTGGCGCTCCCCACGTGCGATTGCGTGCCAACGGAAGATTGTCTGAGAGGCCAACGCTTTGTATGCCGGGTATGTTTGAGACTTCGTTGAGCATGTTGCGATAGAAGGCGTAGCGAGGTTCATCCTTCAGATTGGGGACGTCGACTGAGATGGCTGCGGCTTGCGTGGGCCGATAGCCGAGATCGACGTCCATGACGTGCAGGAAGCTGCGCAGTAGAAGGCCCGCGCTTATGATGAGCACGCACGCCAGAGCGATTTCGCTGACGACCAATGTGTTGCGCAGACGATCGTGCGAACGGCCTTCACTGGTGCCGGGGCCGCTGTCTTTCAGTTGCGATTGCAGATCGCCGCCAGTGACGCGAAGGCTTGGCATGACGCCGAAGAGCAGCGTCGCACCGAAGGCAAGCACTAGCGTCCACAGTAGGGACGAGGTGTCGATACGCAGTTCTGAGAGTAGCGGAAGTGCGACGGAGCCTTGATGTGCGAGCCACTGCACGATGATTGCTGCGAGTCCGATGCCGAGCAGAGCTCCGAAGAATGAGAGTAGAGCACTCTCTGTAAGGAGTTGGCGGATCAGGCGGCCGCGACTGGCACCGAGAGCGAAGCGCAATGAAAACTCTTTGCTACGCGTGGCTGCGCGACCCAACAGAAGGTTGGAGAGATTGACGCAGACGATGAGCAGAATCATTGCAACAGCGCCCCACAGCATATAGAGCGAACGGCGTATCTGGCCTGCTACATGTTCTTTAATCGGCGTTGCGACGGTGGGGCCGTAGTCGCCTTTGGAGTTGGGATACTTCTTGTTGTTGTAGAACTGCGGAAACAGGATCGCTGCTTCTGAGCTGGCCTGTTGTACGGTCACGCCGGGTTTCAGGCGCGCAATGAATGTGATGATGTTGCCCCAGTTGCGACCCATGTCGAGACTGAATGGGCTGAGGACATCCACGCGTGTGCCTGGCGAGAAGGTTGCGCCAAAATCAAAGCTCTGCGGTAGGACTCCAACGATGGTCAGTGGCTTGTCGTCGACGGAGATTGCTTTGCCCACGATGTTGGGATCGCCCTGAAAGTGAGTCTTCCAGAAAGCATGTGAGAGCAGTGCGACGGCGGGCGCATTCATCTTGCCTTCGCCGGGTAGGAAGTTGCGACCGAGTTCGGGCTTGATGCCGAGCACATCCAGAAAGTTTGGAACTACGCCGATGCCCGTGATGGGCTGCGGTATGCCGTTGCCCGTGAGCTTCATGTTGTTGGGCGACGAGAATGCGAAGTAGCCGGTGATGCCGTCGTACGAACGGTTCATTGCAACAAGATCGTCGTATGCGTCTGAGGAGTACGTAGAGCCTGAGAGACCGCCGGCTTTCTTTGCAGGCTCAAGCCAGACAAGTTGTTGCGGATCCTTGAACGGCAGCGGCCGTAGAAGGATGGTGTTGACGAGGCTGAAGACGGCAACGTTGGCACCAATACCCAGCGCGAGGATCAGGATGGAGACGATTGCAAAGCCACGGTCGCGACTGAGAGAGCGCAGACCAAAGCGCAGGTCCTGCTGAAGGACGCCGAACCATGAGCGCGGATGTGCGCCTGCCGATTGTTCGCGTGCGGCTTCCATGCTGCCGAACTCAATGCCTGCCTGACGACGTGCTTCTTCTGGCAACATGCCGGATGCGATTTTGCTTTCGATGGACTGTTCCATGTGCGTGCGAAGCTCCTCGTCGAGGTCGTTAGCGGGTCGGCGGCGGAAAAGGAAACCGAGGCGAGTGAAGAGTTCGTGGATCATGCGAAGTCCTCCTTCGGTGCAGCGAGCACGAGAGAGATGGCAGAGCTGAGGCGGTTCCACTGATCGATTTCGCTACGCAGTTGTTTGCGGCCGACGGCGGTGAGTGCGTAGAACTTTGCCTTGCGATTGTTATCGCTGGCGCCCCACGAGGATTCAATCCAGCCTTTGTATTCCAGGCGATGCAGCGCGGGGTAAAGCGAGCCCTGGCCCACTTGCAACACGTCGTCCGACACCTGCTGGATGCGCGAGGCGATGCCCCATCCGTGCATTTCGCCGTGAGCAAGTGTTTTCAGGATCAGCACATCGAGCGTGCCCTGCAGAAGGTCTGTGGATGGTGGCATTTAGCTTTCCCCTTGATACTCGACAAGAGTGGCGCTTCTTCTGTCGGATGTCAAGGGGAAGTACGTTTGGTTCTCGGATGAAGTTCCGTGGTTTTTTGTAGCGCACGCGAAAGCCCCGCTTTTGGCGGGGCTTTCGTTTTACTTCCTATTCGGTTTGGAGTTACTTGGCTTCTTTGCGGTATTTGTCTGCCAGCGGTTTGTCGGCGAGGGCCTTGATGAAGAGGCCGCCGACTACGCTGCGGGCCTGGAAGCCAACCTGCTTGCCGGTGATGGTGTCGTACCAGTCCGTCATGGGGACGCGGCTGGTGGTCTCATTGGCCCATGTGTAGAGCGGGTCAACGAGTGTGTTGAAGTCTTTATCGTTGTCTGCGAGTGTGGCGGTCCACATCTCCCAATCGAGCTTGGTGTAGTCCTTGCGGCTGTCGAGCGGCAGACCGTACTTGTTCAGCTTCGTCTTGTAGAAGGCGATTTCGCTTTCACGCACGCTCTTGGGGAAGAGGTCGAAGCCAAGGAGCTTGTCCCAGATGAGGTTGTACTTCTGGCTCCAGGTGTTGGGCGAGTCATAGGCGAGTTTGTAGTGATCGCCTTCCTTGTCCATCTCCATCCACTTCTTCGCGTAGGCGTGTGCATCGTCGTTGTATTTCTTTGCTTCTGCGTCGTGATGCAGGAGCTTTGCGAGGTCGGCGTATGCGGCCATCGCGTCGATGGCTTTCAGCGCGAGATTCGCGTTATGCGTGACGTGTCCAGCGAAGTCGTCGGTGGTGAGCTGGTTCTCAGGATCGAGGCCGTGCTCGTGCAGGAAGTTGGCCCATTGCGAAAGCTGCGGCCAGAACTGCTCGGCGAGTTTCACGCCTGCGTTGTTCGGTTCGAAGCGTGCCAGCGCGTCGACGAGCAGGATCATGTTGCCCGACTCTTCGACAGGCATCTGGTTCTCTTCTGTCTTTTCACCGCCGCCGTAGTCCTGTCCGTTGGCCAATGGGTAGCGGCCAAGGTCATGCGGAGCGAACGGGAACTTCCAGCGATTGGGCAGCGCGGAGTACTCGAGAATCGGCAACACCTGCGCGTGCAGCAGACGCGGGTTGAAGAAGAGGAAGATGGGCGCAGAGGGGTAGAAGACGTCGACGGTTGCCGTGTCGCCGTTGCTGAAGTTTTCTTTTGCGAAGAGCAATGGTTGGCCGTCGGAGTCGGCAATGAGTTTGTGTGCGGCGATGCTCTGGCGATAGGACAGCGTGCAGAGCCATGCGTACTTCTCGCCTGCACTCTTGGTCAGGTCATCCTTCAGCTTTGTGTCGAAGGCGTTGCCCTTTGCGTCGAGCTTGGTCTGTTCTGCGAGCGCCTCTTCCAGCATTTGCGAGACGGGCTTGCCTTCACGCTGCCACCACGGGCGCAGGCGCTTGTTCAGCACTTCCATGCTGTAGCCATCGGTGTAGCTGACCAGTGCGGTTTTGGATACAGCCTGTGCGCTGACGGAGCCGAATGGGATCGCGACGGCCATTTCTGTCTGGCCCTTGGTGAAGGGTGCGGGGCCGTCGATGTCGTCGTTGGCGGGCAGAATGCCGTCGGTGGCGAAGGCGCGTGCCGTGCCGCTGGCGAGTGCGGTCTTTGGCTGTTCCTCATTCGGCACGGCGATGTGGAAATAGCCCCAGTCAATCTTGAGGTCGTCGCCGCTGCGGTTCAGCACCTGCTGCGACTGCGTGCCAACGGAGAGCACGGTGAGGTTTGCGGTCTGCTGGCGCGAGTAGGTGACGGGCTGGCCGCTGTAGCTGGTGGCCATCTCGGCGTTCGCGTTGAGGAAGACGCTGACCTGGTGGGATGCGCCGTCGGTGCTCTTGGCAGTCCACGTCAGGTAGGTGACGGGGCGCGAGAGCGTGTCGAGGTCGTCGAGGAACGCCGGTGTGAAGAAGGTCAGGTCGATCGACACGCCTGCGCCAGCAAACTGATAGCGCGTGTGGGTGAAGGTGAGCTGGCTGCCGGTCTGTTGCAATGCAGGGATATCGCGGCTGTTGCCCATGATGCGATAGGCCTTGCCGTCGATGCGGACCAGGCTGTTCAGCGGTTGCGGATGACCTGTCCAGTGCTTCGTCGGCTCCGCGGTGAGCGTGTCGGCCGTGGACCACACGGAGAAGTACGGGTCATGCGCGATGAGCGGCGTGGCGGGCGGACGCTCCGTGGTTTGGGCGTTGAGCGTGGCAGCGGCGACGAGAAGCAATGGTGCAACGTAGCGAGAGAGCATTTGGGGACGTGTTTTCTCCGGAAAGTTGAGCGAGGAAAGGATATCGCGAGCGTCGTCATCGTGCCGTTGTGCACGTGATCCTTCGCGAGTCTGAGTGTTCGTGCTGCGTTGTAGTGGCTTGAAAAGAAAGCAGGATTCTGCTGTTGCCCAGGATGACGACCTTTGGTCGCATGCGCTTCACAGTCGCGAAGCTGATATCGCCGATGTCATACAACGTGTCATAACAACGCAGCGCTGAAGTTTGACGTTGCGGTGATGCGCAGTGTGAGACATACTGAGTCACCGCTATTTTTCATCAACTGTTTTTGAACCGTTCCCCTGAGGGTTGGTGTATGGCCGTTCTTTCACGCGTTGTTGGCGTTCTGCTTTGCGGATGCGCTTCACTGGCGTTCGCGCAGGCGCCGAACATTGTGCAGCCGGGTGCTCCCGGAAAACCCACGCAGGAACTGTCTGCGGTAACAGCAGCTCCTCCAGCCAAGGAGCCAAGCG
Organism: Terriglobus roseus; assembly: GCF_900102185.1. NCBI lineage: Bacteria > Pseudomonadati > Acidobacteriota > Terriglobia > Terriglobales > Acidobacteriaceae > Terriglobus > Terriglobus roseus. Next base: position 4,288,677 of record NZ_LT629690.1, read on the forward strand.
AAGCTGATGTGAAGTTCATGCAAGACATGATCATGCACCACAGCCAGGCCATTGAGATGACAGAGCTTGCGAAGACGCGAGCGACGAACCCCGATGTGCAGGCACTGGCATCGAAGATCGATCTGAGTCAGGGCGATGAGATTCGCTGGATGAAGCAGTGGCTGGCGGAGCGTGGCTATCCCGAGGCTGCTGCAGGCGGTATGGATCACATGGCAGGCATGGACCATTCGCAGATGGCGGGGATGGACCACGGCGACATGGCGGGGATGGACCACTCTCAGATGCAGGGCATGGATCACTCCGCTATGAATCACGATGGCGCGAAGAAGACCGATCCGATGGACGTGGCGCCGATGGTTGGCATGCTAACGCCGCGGCAGATGCAGGCGTTGCGCGCAGCGCATGGCGCAGAGTTTGACCGGTTGTTTCTAACCGGCATGATGCAACACCACGGCGGCGCATTGCTGATGGTGAAGGAGTTGTTTCAACAGCCGGGGGCAGGACAGGACCCACAGCTATTTGACTTTGCAAACGACGTGGACAACACGCAGCTTGCAGAGATCGACATTATGAAGGGCATTCTTCGAAAGGTGAATCCATGAAACAGTTCTCCTCGCTCAAAGCCGCGTTTGCAGTCGCCGCGGTCTTCGCCTGTTCGCTGCCGGTGCTTACCGCGCAGATGGACCATGAAAAACCGATGGCGACTCCTCCCACTCCGACCGTTTATGTAAACCCGCGCGCTCCAGAGAGCGATCCGCGCGTAGGCCTGAAGGCTGGTCTGTATGACTCGGGCGTTGCCGCCAAGGGCATCGAACTGGTGCAGACGATTGCCAAGCCGAGCGGCTTTGCTCCGGACGTCGACAAGATTCCTGCATGGGAGAATGCTGCTCCTCCCGCACCGGGCGCGCCGCGTGGCGCTGCGATTCCGGCTCCGTACGGCACCACGAACTCCGATCTTGCGTTCAAAGGCAAGTACGTGTTCGTAGGCAACTACTACGGTGTGAACACCTATGACATCACCGATCCTGCACACACGAAGCTGGTGACCAGCATGGTGTGCCCCGGCGGTCAGGGTGACGTTTCTGTCTACGGCAACCTGCTGTTCATGAGCGTGGAAGCTGCAAACGGCCGTGTTGACTGCGGCGTGCAGGGCTTTGCTTCGCTGGAAGAGGCGCAGAAGGCTCAGGCCGCTCAGCGCGAGCAGATGGCAAACATGTCGGCAGAAGAGCGGCAGAAGGCAATGGCCGGCATGATGGCCAACCGTAAGCCGGAGCCTGCTGAAAAGGACCGCGTACGTGGCGTGCGTATCTTCGACATCAGCGACGTAACCAAGCCGAAGCAGATCACCGACGTGCAGACCTGCCGTGGATCGCACACGCATACCGTGGTTATCGATCCGAAGGATAAGGACAACGTGTACATCTACGTGTCCGGTTCCGCGGGTGTGCGCGATGCGAAGGAACTAACTGGCTGCTCGGGCGCTTCTCCTGACGAAGATCCGAACACCGCTCTGTTCACCATCGTTGTGATCCAGGTGCCGTTGGCGCATCCGGAGCTGGCAAAGGTTGTGAACTCGCCGCGCATCTTCAGCGATCCGGCCACTGGCAATGCAAACGGCCTGTGGAAGGGCGGTAACCACGGTGAAGGCACGCAGACCACCAGCGCAACGCGTGGCTGCCATGACATCACGGTGTATTCGGCAGTCGGTCTGGCTGCGGGCGCATGCTCGGGCAACGGCATCCTGCTGGATATTTCAGATGTGGTTCATCCCAAGCGTCTGGATGCAGTGAGCGATCCGAACTATGCGTTCTGGCACTCGGCAAACTTCACCAACGATGGCAAGGCAATTCTCTTCTCTGACGAGTGGGGCGGTGGTGGTCAGCCGCGTTGCCGTGCAACCGATCCCATGCAGTGGGGCGCAGACGCCATCTTCTCCATTGGTCCCGACAAGAAGATGACGCTGAAGAGCTACTACAAGATGCCAGCGGCGCAGACCGACAAGGAAAACTGCGTGGCGCACAACGGTTCTGAGATTCCGGTTCCGGGACGCGCACTGCACGTGCAGAGCTGGTATCAGGGCGGTATCTCGCTGGTGGACTGGACCGATCCGGCACACCCGTTTGAAGTTGCTTACTTTGACCGCGGACCCATCAGCGGCAATAAGTTCGCCATGGGCGGACAGTGGTCAACCTACTGGTACAACGGCATGATCTACGGTTCAGAGATTGCCCGCGGACTGGATGTGTTGAAGCTGACACCGACGGAGTTCATGACGGAAGACGAGATTGCCGCAGCGAACCAGATTTCCTTCAAGGAACTGAACGTTCAGGATCAGCCGAAGGTTGTTTGGCCTGCAACGTACATCACTGCGAAGGCTTATCTGGATCAGCTTGGCCGTGGTGATTCGCTGTCGAAGGACAAGGTCGCTTCCATCAAGGCGCTGGTCAACCAGGCTGGAACGGACAAGAAGGCTGCCGCGAAGCTGAAGGGCATGGCTGGCGAGCTGGATAAGGCTGCCGCCACTGCCAAGACTCCTGCGGATGCAAAGCGCCTGCAGGGATTGGCAGAGATCTTCCGCAAGAATGCGGACGGCGCTCCCCTCGTGTTGGCTTCGCTTAACTAACTTCAACGCATAACAACAAGAGCCGCGGCCTTTACGGTCGCGGCTCTTTATTTGTCGCTTGCTGTTGCAGCTGAATTTCTAGTGGCTGTGCGCTGCTGCCGTTGTTGTTCCCACTTCCACTTCCGCCGCGAAGAACTTACCGTCTACCTTCTTTGCGTGGATGGCCACGCGGTCACCGGTGTGGACGTCTTTTGCGGTGATCATGTCTTTGCCGCGCATCCACATGGTTTTGGCGTCGGTTACGACGGGAGTGACCTTGCCGTCCTTCGGGTTCTTTACGTCGATGGAAGTCGCCGTGATGGCGGTAACCGTGCCCATGATGTGTTCCATGCCGTTGTGGGCGAAGGCAGATACGCTGAGGACGAGAGCGAGAGGTGCAGCAAGCAAGCGCTTCACGAGTGGTTCGTTTCCTTTCCTAACTACTTCCAAGTTACTTCGCGGCGGGGGCACCGTTCAGAAATTCCTGTTCCTGTTTTTCTTCTTGTAATTCATCCGGGCCCTTGGGATTCATGCCATTCATCTCTTCGACTTCAGTTGGCGTGATCTTCGGCAGATGTCGAATGAAACGGACCAGCTTCCAGGAGTCTGCGCCTTCGTCGCCGGGTGAGCCGAAGGCGGGCATTCCGGTGAGCCGCACGCCGTTCTGGATGATGAAGAAGAGTTCTCCATCGCTCAGGTTCTGCGTAGCAGCAAGTCGAAGATCGGGCGGTTTGGGGTACAGACCTTTGCCGTACATAGTGTCGCCGGAGCCGTCGTTGGCGTGGCAGGAGGCGCAGTGGTCCGCGTAGTGCGCCATGGCATCGTGCTGCACTAGCGGTGAATCTGCAATGGGGTTCTGCAGTGACTTTGCAGAGCCGGGTATGGCAAGGCTGCGGGTGTATCGTGCCAGCGCTGTTTCAAGCGCGGAGGGCGTTGTCCGCGCACTGAATCCCCCCGCATGTCGCGCCCATGCCACGACTGCCAGGGCGGCGAGGGCCACCAACAGCAGAAGGCACGCGAGCATTCGCAGCAAGGTCTTCATAGCGATGTTTCCCTCATCGGCCACGGATGAAATCAGAGTGAGTGTGCCTACAGCATACGGCGTGGAAGGCGATATGTTCGCATGCAAACGTGCGTCATTGCCCGGTGTAAGCGTCCGTCATCAACCTGCAAGGCCCCTGTAATATCACCGGCGAAATTAGCGGTCATATCAGACGTGCAACCATCTGGAAGGTGAGCGAAATGGCGTTTGCATGTCCTTTATTTTCAAGCGTAAAGTCTTCCGATGTTGTTTTCTTGCAAGTGTCCGGGACGTGTTCTACGCAGGTGGCCAAAGCGGACGTGGCTAGAGCGCCACGTCTTGTGGAGATTTGGGTTGTATCCATGGGAGTGCGTGCAGTGTCGCCGCACCTTCTACAGAACGGACGGTAGGTCTGAAGACAGAAAGAAGCGGACTTCAGGCGAACACTCGCAATCAGTCGGGTGAAGGTTTGCTGATGCTATCCACCTGGATGGCGGGAACGGCAGTCTTTGCCGAGACCAATTGCAGGCCAAGTTGCTGTTTCAGGGCTTCAAATAAACCGGGCAGATCGCTGTTCTCAGCGGTGGGAGCAGTTAGTTCGGGTGTCCAGTTCAACTTCCAGCTGTATTCCCCAGTCAACCCGGTGTGATCCACGATGGGATGGCGTTGCACCTCCGGCATGAAGCCCATGCGCATCACCAGCAGCGTCATCGATGCACCGTTGGCCGTGATGTGGCCGTCGGGACCGTCCAGCCCGTGGAACCCCTGGATGACGGCATCGGCAGGTTGGGCTTTTAGGCCAGATTTGGCGACGGTCAACTCATAGGCAGACAGAACGCGGGTGGTCTTTGACTCGCGCAGGCCGAAGCGGTCGTGCAGCAGTTCCAGAATCAGTGAGTCCATCAGGGCCATGCGCTGATTCAGTGGACCCGTCTCCAGGTCATGGGAGATGTCTACTTCTTCCGTTGCCTTAATGTCCCAGCGGTCCTTCTTTGCCCAGTCCGGCAGGTTCACAATCTGGTCGTTGGTGGTCAGGCGGTAGCAATGCCGGATCATGTCTGCCACGGTGATGCGCGTCATTTCCGCATGGCCGCCGTCAAAATTGAGCTCGTACGCGGGAGTTTCGCCCACATACGGCTTGACCGAGGTGACAGCGAAGCTGGGGTGGTCAGATTTTTGTGCCGAAATGCCAACCGGTGCTGCGGAGAGCAACAGAAGCGCCAGCAAGCTTTTACAGGTTGCAGAAGTCAGGCCAAGGGGCGAAGGCATACCCCAAGATACGTTGGGGGTGACCAGTATCTATGCGGAAATCTTGACACTGTGGCGGTATTCCTTGAGCATATTGGACTAGCACCCCTCTGTCTTTTGCCGGCTGGTGTTTCCGTCGTCCCGGTGGGAGCGGGTACTTCTGCCGTGCAAATCCACTGACATCTGGTGCATGAATTTCGCCCGCGAACCGGTTGCGGGCGTGGAATCAAGGATGTTCCCTGTGCACGCTTTGTTCGCGCTCTACTTCTTGCAATCCAGCGGCGGTTCCGCATTTGGCGGATTCAGCCTGCTGCTGCCTGTTCTTCTCATCGGCATGGTGCTGCTCACGGCTATCCCCAACCAGCGTAAGCAGAAGAAGTGGAACGAGCAGCTTTCGCAGCTGAAGTCCGGCGACCGCGTTGCTACGACGGGCGGCATCCGCGGCACCATCGTCAGCCTGAAGGATGATGTAGTGGTCCTGCGCACGCAGCCGGACGGTATCAAGCTTGAGTTTCTGAAGACCGCCATCGCATCCGTGACCACGGAGGAAGAGGCGGGACAGTAAGTTCCGGGTGAGAAAGATCAGCGCCTTCCGGCGCGGTCCTCACAGCCTTAGATAGATATCCATGCAGAAGAATCTGAACGGCAAAATCGCGCTCATCATCGCCATCCTGGTGGTGTTTCTATACGGCATCTTCGGTATCCCGCACGGCGGGCTGAAGGAGTCCATCACACGGCGCATTCACCTGGGCCTGGACCTTCGCGGCGGTACGCACATCGTGTTGCAGGTAAAGACGGCGGAAGCCGTTGCAGCCAGCAGCGACAACGATATGGTGCGCGCGCAGGACGCAGCCAGCAAGGTGGCTCCCGGAGCACACGCCACCAAGCCTGATCCGTCGCAGCCGGTCATCGTGGTCAGCGGCGTATCGCAGAACAATATGTCTGCGGTTAAGGACGCGCTGAGCGCGACTGAGTTCTCCGCATACGACCTTGCCTCCACCGCTGATGGTTACAAGATGACCATGAAGCTGGCCGAGGTGAAGGACCTGCGCGAACGCACGCTGGAGACGTCGATTGAGACGATCCGTAGCCGTGTTGACTCGTTGGGTGTGGCTGAGCCCGTGATCCAGAAGTATGGCTTGGGTGAGGATCAGATCCTTGTCGAACTGCCAGGCATTGACAATGCCGACCACGTCCGCGATGTGATCCAGTCCACCGCTCGCCTTGAGATTCACGAAGTGACCGGCGGCCCGTTCACCACGCAGCAGGACGCTCAGATGCAGCTTCAGCCGGACAGCGTTCTGGTGCAGGGCGGCAACGCGCTGGGCGACCAGTCGTGGTGGAGCCTGAAGCGCATTGCTGTCGTGCAGGGACCGGACTTCCGTGATGCTCGCGCATCGCAGGATGAAGCCGGACGCCCGGACGTTTCGTTTACGCTGACCACCGGCGCAGGCGACCGCTTCTACGCGTACACCAGCACCAACATTGGCAAGCAGATGGCCATTGTTCTGGACAACAAGGTGCGCGAAGTGGCGAACATCAACGGCGCCATCCGCGACCAGGGCCAGATCAGCGGCGGTGGATTCACGAAGCAGACAGCAAGCGATCTCTCGCTGATGCTGCGCACGGGTTCGCTGCCTGCGTCGATTGTGTTCCTGGAGACGCACACCGTCGGACCTTCGCTGGGTGCCACGAGCATTCGTCAGGGCGTGATCGCATCGGTCGTCGGCATGATGGCCGTGATGATCTTCATGTTGATCTACTACCGCGGCGCAGGCATCAATGCAGATCTCGCACTGATCCTGAACCTGGTTATCCTGCTGGGCTTCATGGGCTTCACCGGATCGACGCTGACACTGCCGGGTATCGCTGGTGTGATCCTCACGATCGGTATGGGCGTCGACTCGAACGTGCTGATCTTTGAGCGCATCCGTGAAGAGATTCGTGCAGGCAAGAACGCCAGCGCGTCCGTCTTCGGCGGATTCGAACATGCGTGGCAAACCATTCTGGATACTCACGTAACGACCATCGTCTCCGCGCTGATCCTGTTCTTTGTGGGAACGGGCCCGGTGCGTGGCTTTGCTGTAACGCTGATGTTTGGTCTGTTGGCCAACCTGTTTACGGCTGTGTTCGTTTCGCGAGTGATCTTTGACAGCATTCTGCAGCGCAAGACGCGCGGCGAAGCATTGTCGATCTAACGTTTCTGTTTCTGTAGTACCGAGGTTTCGCAAGTGGAATTCTTTCGCGATAGCAACATCGACTGGCTCAGCAAGAAGTGGTTGTTTCTTGGCTTCTCGCTGATCTTCTCCGTGGCGGGCGTGCTGAGCATGCTGTTCTGGCACCACATTCCCGTGGGCATTGACTTCAAGGGCGGCACGCAGGTGCGCGTGTCGTTTCCGCAGCAGCCTAATGAAGAGCATCTGCGCACGGCGATGGACCGCGCCGGCATTCACGATGCCAGCATCCAGCGCCTGAACGGCGCCAATGGCTACGAGGCTGTGATCACGCTGCCGGAGACGAGCGACAGCAACTCTGACTCGGCTCGTGCGACTGTGGTCAAGGCTCTGGCCACCAACTACACCGACTCCACCAGCAAGGTGGAAGATGCATATACCGTGGGACCCACGGCTGGTAAGCAGCTTACGCGTCAGGCAGGCTGGGCCATTCTGTGGTCGCTGCTGGGCATGCTGGCGTACCTGTGGTTCCGCTTTGAGTTCATCTACGGTGCAGCGGCTGTGATCGCGGTCTTCCATGACACGTTGATCACCATCGGCGCGTTCTCACTGACGAATCAGGAAATCACGCTGACGGTCATCGCTGCCATCCTGACGCTGGTGGGTTACTCCATGAACGATACGATCGTGGTTTTCGACCGTATCCGCGAGAACCTGCAGTTGATGCGTCGCGCCACGTTGAGCGAAGTGGTGAACAAGAGCATCAATCAGACGCTGTCGCGAACCCTGCTGACGTCAGGACTGACGTTCCTCACGGTGCTGGCGCTGTACCTGTTCGGCGGCGAAGTGCTGCACGGCTTCTCATTCGCGCTGGTCATCGGCATCCTGATCGGTACGTACTCGTCCATCGCGGTGGCGGCGCCCATGTTGGTGGCCTACACCGACTGGCGCTCCAGCAAGGGCAAGAGCACTGGCCTTCAGGCAGGACGCAAGGCTACGGCTTAATCCTGTCTTGCAATGCTTTACGGAAACGGACGCCGAGGCGTCCGTTTTCTGTTTTCGTAGGACATGCGATACGCTCCCTTGCATGCGTCGTTCCGTTTTTGTCCTTATTGCGCTGCACGTCGGACTTGTACCGCTCATGTCTGCGCAAAAGCAGGCTTGTCTCGCAATGGATATGCAGGAACAGAGACAGACTGCGGGATTCACTCTAAGAACATTTCTCAATGATGATTCGGAGGACTCCTGCTTTCAGATCTTGCGCAACCGTCGAGTAATCCACCAGGAAATAAATCATGAGGGTTTTCGCTACACGCTCGGCCAGAAGGCTGTGCCTGAAGTGGGCGTGCCTGCGATTCCCGATGGCACTGACTTAACCGGCAGTGGTCATCCCGACATGATTGTGACTCTCAATACGCGAGGCGCGCATTGCTGTCTGACGGTGATGGTGTACGAGTTGAAGGATGTACCGAAACGCATTGCGAAGTTCGAAGTGACGGATACGGAATACCCTTACTTCGAACGTGGCGGCAATGGCTTCTATCGCTTTCACGCACAGGATTGGTCGCTGGCGTATTGGCCCTCAAGCTTTGCTGGCTCTCCAAGTGCTTCGGTTATCTTGCGTTACACAAGCCGTGGGTATCACCTTGATCTGGATGCGATGCGAGCTCCCATGCCGTCTGAGCAGGATGTGGAGAAGGCTCGAACTGATGCCAAGGAATTGTTTGCCAATTTCGGAGCCTCGGAGTCAGGCATCTTCTGGTATTGGGTGATGCAGTGGATTTACAGCGGGCACGATGACTTAGCTTGGAATTTTGTGGATGAGCAATGGCCGGCGAACGTTCCGGGCAAGGAGGAATGGACCGGGAACTTTTGCGCCATGCTGGCCGATAGCCCGTATTGGGCTGATCTGCAACCCTTTGTGACCCACGCACCGGCCACCTGCATTTCAGCTGCAGAGGATGAGTTGCGCCAGGTGAAGGTCATCCCGAGCGGTTCAATAAAGCCGAATCTATTGCGAACGCCGTAAAACGGCAACGCTTGCAGGAATTCCGTGTCTGTACGCTTATAGATGGGTAATTCGTCCATCCCCAAGGAAGGGTTTACGCCGAGAATGCTTCAGCCGTCGCAACTTGAGGATGTGTCCGTCCGTTACGCGGATGAGATCGCGGAGATGTCCGAGTTTTTCACCACAGCCGGTATCGCTGTGGAAAAGCCCCAAGCGCTGGCGCAGGTAGCCGGTCGGTTGCGTGAGGATCGTGGGTTTCATCGTGACCTGACGTCGCATGTGTGGGTCATGCTGCATCGCCGCGGTAGTGCGGTTCGTTATGGCGAAACGCTGGGCGTGATCGCGCTGGCAGCGGCTGGCAAGCGGTTGGCTGCAGAGGCCGATGAGAACGTGGCGCATGATCTTCTGCGCTTTGTTATGGAAGCGCATGACGAGTTGAACCCACCAACTGGCCGCGCTACGACTTCCCTCCCGCCTTCGCCTGTCGTTGCGCCGATTATTCCAGCGGAGACCTTGAAGGAAGATATTGCGGAAGAATCCACAGTTCCCGCTCCGACTGTGGTTAACATTCCACGAATTGCGCCCATTGCTCAGTCCCCTGCTGTTGTCGCGGCAAATCGCACCGAGAAAGAAGCGTTACCCACTTTTCCTGAGGCTGTTGAAAAGCCGTCGGCAAGGCCCGTGTTGGACACGCCGATTCGGTTTTCACGAGTGGATGTGGAGCCTGCCGACGAACCCCGGCGCAAATCCTTTGTGTGGGCTGGCCTGGCGGCTGTACTTCTGCTGACCGCGTTGGCCGGATGGTGGTTCTATCGCAACACTTCCGCCGCGCCTGAGGCTGTTGCGGCTCCCGCTCCGGTGGTTGAGGGGAATGCCACTCCGACGCCTGCGCCCGAAGCGCCGGTTGTGACGCAGTCTGTGCCGGAAACGCGTGCCGCAGAACAACCCTCAATGACCATTGCGCCGATCAAGCCTTCGGCAGCGCCGAAGGGCAGCCGTCCGTCACGTGCTGCGGTGCCTTCGCATCATCAGGCTGTTCCTCCGCGACAGACGTATGCGGCACCTTCTTCCGCGAGCGCTGCTCCGTCCGGTTCCCAGCAGGTGGCTGCCGTTACGCCTCCCCCGATGGGCGTTTCGCGTCCTCCTGCGGCAGCGTCTGCACCGACTACGTCTTCGCCTGCGCCCATCGTACGGTCCCCTGCAAGTGCGTCGAAGCCAGCGGCCCCCACAACCGTTTCCCCCGGCGTCCTGTCGAAGCAGCTTGACCGCCCTGGTCTAACGCCGGAGCAGGAAGCCGAGTTCGATAACACGGGGCGTCGCTACCCGCATCTGTTGCGCCGCACTCCGCTGAACAACAACGACGTCTTGATGGCGAAGGCCAATGTGCCGCCTCTTAATGCAGCGAATACCGTGGCAGTGTCAGCGCCGACAGGAACGGTGCGGCCCACGTCGCTGGGAGTGATGTCCTCAAACCTCATCTACAGCCCGGCGGCCGCTTATCCCCCTGCGGCCTCGGCCGCGCATGTGGCGGGTGCGGTCAAGGTGGAGGCTGTGGTGGACAAATCCGGCAATGTGGCCGCCGCGCGTGTGATCAGCGGTCCGCCGCAGCTTCGTGATGCCGCATTGAACGCAGTGCAGCAGTGGCGCTACAAGCCTTATGTGCTGGGTGGCAAGGCTCGCCAGTTCACTACACAGGCGCTGATGGAGTTTGAACTCCAATAAGGTTGGAACGGCTAAATCGTGACGACCATGCGCGGCTCGCCGGGTGCCTGCCATGCTTCGGCAATCTTCTCCAGCGGTAGAGTTGCTATGGCGATTTGAAATGCGCCCTCCGCCGCGCCTTCGAAGACGTGCGCAATGCCTTCCATCAGCTTGTTCATCGGAACCGATTTCAAGCCGCTTCCCATGAGCTCGATTGCGGAAGAACGCAACGCGGCTGCGGGCAGATCAATGCTGTTTTCGCCTGAGGCAGAGCCAATCTGTACAAAGCGAACGCGGTGACCATCTTCCACGTTGCGCGCAACTGACGCGATGATGGCGCGTGCGCTGCCGCCCCACAGATAATCCAGCACCACGTCGATATCGTTGCGGAAATGTGGTTTTAACGCCTGTTCGAATGCGTCTGCGCCTTCGGGATGATCGGCGTCGATGGTGAATGGGATCGCCTCATCCGCGCCCAATTTGCGGAGCGCCTCCAGCTTTTCCGCGTTGCGACCACTGACCAGAATTCGTCCAGCGCCAAGATACTTCGCGATCTGTACGGCCATGCTGCCTGCGGAACCGGTGGCGCCGTTGATCAGCACTGTTTCGCCGCGGACGAACTTTGCGCGTTCCACTAACGCGGCCCATGCGGACATACCGGGATTCGCGATCGCCGCGGCGGTCACGTCGTCCAAGCCATCGGGGAGTGGGATACAGAGCTTTTGGTCTACCAACGACTGTTCCGCAAGTGCGCCGAACGGTGTTTCCGGGAGGGCGAAATAGACGCGTCGACCATCCTGCGTGGTGCCTGTGCCATCCACGCCGGGGACCGAGGGAAACACGCCCTCAGAACTGTAGTGAGCGCCGGAGGAGCGCATCTTGCTGAGGTGGCTCAGGGCCGATGCGCTTACGTTCACAACCACTTTGCCGTCAGTGGCTTCCGGCTTACGGAATTCGCCGAAGACGGGAGGTGCACCTGCTGCTGGAATGATGGCTGATTTCATGGTGTTCTTGATCCTCACGATTACGGGCGATGTAAGGTTTGGATGCCGCCGAGGTGTGGCGCGACGCGGCGAGGCTTGTCATGGAAAATTCTCTTTCATGCCGAATCCTTCGATATAGAAATGTCATCAGAAAGAGCGCACGATCAGAATCCATTTCTCGTTTCGGAGATTTTTCGCACATGGCATCGCTATTGAAGATTGACGTCAGCCCACGCGGCGGCTACTCGTATTCGCGTCAGCTTGGACAAACATTTGTGGAAGGCTGGCAGGCAGCGCATGCGGGCGGCACCGTGGTGGAGCGCGATCTGGCGAAGAATCAGCCCACGTTTCTGGACCTGCCGTGGATTGCCGGCGCATTCACGCCGCCCGATCAGCACTCGGACGAGAGCAAGGCTGCGCTGAAGGTCTCGAATGAGATCATTGCCGAAGTGCAGGCTGCAGATCACATCCTGATCACCACGCCCATGTACAACTTCCAGATTCCTGCTGTTCTGAAGGCGTGGATTGATCACCTGGTGCGCGTTGGCGTTACGGTGAACTACACGGAGAGCGGTCCCGTGGGCACGCTGCTGGGCAAGAAGGTTACTGTCATTGTGGCCAGCGCGGGTGCATATCCCAAGGGCGAGCCCAGCGAAGCGTACGACCACCTGACGCCGTACCTGAAGCACATCCTGGGCTTCATCGGCCTGACCGATGTGACGTTCCTGGCGGCTGGCGGCGCATCTGGCATCCAGTACGGCAAGATCAGCGAAGAGGATTGGAAGAAGCCGTTTGTAGAAAAGGCAAAGGAACTGGCCAAGGCGTAATCCTTCATCCAAGAACGAAAAGCTAAGCGAGGAGATTGTTTGTCTTCGCTTAGCTTTTTTGTTGGTAGAGCGCTTTAACGGCGGAGAAGCGCCTCTGCACAGTCGGTGAGCTCATCGGCTCGATCGAAAGGATCGTTTGTTCCTGCGTACGCAAAGTGATGCGATACGGTTCGTGCAGCACTTGGGTAAGGTGATACAGGGCGACCAGTTCGGCTGAGTCGTCGTACCAGTTTTTACTGCCATACAAAGAAGCAAATGGTGAGGACTGAAGCGCCTTATAGGTGTCCTGGGCGTTGTCCATGCTGCCGGGCGTACCGGTGCGAAAACATGCCCCCTCTAGAAATGGCGACCGATAAGGAGGATTCACTGTGAGTGAGTCATTCCAGATGTCTGCTGCAAGAGATCGCGGTGTCGTATAAGCGGCTGTTGATTGAACAGGCGGGATGCCGTCCACCACGTGCATCGCCTCATGCAAAAGAACGTACAACACCGCATCCTGCGAGCCCGCCTCTATCGCGATCGTCTCCCCTGACGTGGATGCTCGATAGCAACCCTGTTCCTTGCGCGTGAAGAAGGCGGATACGGTTTCGTCGAGTACAGATGCGTGAATGACAATGTCGTAGATTGTTCCCGACGGCGTCGCCAATGGAATTGTCATTCCATTGGTGACACGCCCCTCTACAAAGCTGATGGACCGTACATGGGCGGCGAGGGCATTCGTTTCGAATGCTGGAAGTGCAGCCAATGCTTTGATGACCTTGTCACGCTCTGCAACAGACAAGGTATGGGGCTCCAAGTGCGCACGAATGGGCCGCAGTACAGAGGCAGGCGTCTCCACAATCCTCTGTTCTAAGGGGATGGTCGTATCGATTGTCGTGGATTCGTTCTGCGCATGTAGCCCGGAGCCAGTCAGGCAGCACGCGAGCAATATGCCCAGGAAGAAAGTCCTGCCCCGGATCCGCATGGTGGGAATCTTACAGGAGCCGACCGACCCCGCGAGAAGCCGCTAAAAACGATCGTCGTTTGTTGAACTCTTCATTCCTTCATTGAAGTTTGGCGATAATAGTCGGTGCCATGGCAAAACAGGAATTTCAGACAGAAGTATCGCAACTCCTTCAGCTCATCGTTCATTCGCTGTATTCGCACCCGGAGATCTTTCTCCGCGAACTGATTTCCAACTCGTCGGACGCGCTGGATAAGCTGCGCCACCTGAGCCTGACGGATGAGAAGTTCAAGGCGTTGGTGGGCAACGGCATTGATGCACCGCGCATTGATCTGGAGCTGGATGAAGCGAACAAGCTGCTGACGCTGTCCGACACGGGCGTTGGCATGAACCAGGAAGATTTGATTTCGCACCTGGGTACCATTGCGCGTTCGGGAACGAAGAACTTCCTCTCGCACCTTTCCGGCGATGCGCGTAAGGACTCCAACCTGATCGGTCAGTTCGGTGTGGGTTTCTACTCCGTGTTTATGGTCGCGGATAAGGTGGATGTCTACTCGCGCAAGGCGGGTGAAGAGAGCACGTGGAAGTGGACCAGTGATGGCAAGACGGGCTTTGATCTTGAGGAAGTCACGGGCGAGCATGCGCGCAGTGTGGCTGGAACGACCATCGTTATCCATCTGAATGAAGAGGGCGCGCAGTACGCCAATGGATATCGGCTGCAGGAGATTGTGAAGAAGTATTCCAATCACATCGCCTTCCCCATCTTCCTGACGTATGACAAGAGCGAATGGGACGCGGAGAAGAAGGAATCCATCAAGACGCGCACCACGGAGCAGGTGAATGCTGCGAGCGCGATGTGGCGTCGTTCCAAGTCAGAGCTGAAGGATGACGACTACAAGGAGATGTACAAATCGCTTACCGGCGATTGGGATGATCCGCTGTTCTGGTTCCACACACGCGCAGAAGGCACGCTGGAATACACCACGCTGTTTTACATTCCGTCGAAGGCGCCAATGGACCTGTATCAACAGGACTACAAGGGCGGCGTGAAGCTGTATGTGAAGCGCGTGTTCATCATGGACGACTCGAAGGATCTGCTGCCGCCGTATCTGCGTTTTGTGCGCGGCATCATTGATTCTGAAGATCTGCCGCTGAATGTGTCGCGCGAGATTCTGCAGCAGAACAAGGTGTTGACCAGCATCAAGACAGCCAGCGTGAAGAAGATCCTGTCGGAGTTGAAGACCATTGCAACGAACGACAAGGAGAAGTACGCGCAGTTCATCGCAGAGTACAACCGTCCGCTGAAGGAAGGCGTGTACGGCGATTACGCGAATCGTGACACGCTGCTGGACCTGGTGCGCTTCAAGTCGACGAAGGTAGAAGGCCTGACATCGCTTGCGGAAGCAAAAGAGCGCATGCAGCCTGAGCAGAAGGCGCTGTATTACATCACCGGTGGATCAGATAGCATGCTGCGCAACTCGCCGTTGTTGGAGATCTACAAGAAGAAGGGCATCGAAGTTCTGATTCTTGATGACGAGATTGATGAGATCGTCTTTTCCGCAGTGCCGCAGTACGGCGATGTGGAATTCAAGGCGGTGAATAAGTCGTCGACCTCAGAAGACCTAAAGGATGAAGCGACTCCGGAGAAGACGGAAGAACTGAAGCCGTTGCTGGAGAAGATCAAGGCCACGCTGGGCGATGCAGTGAAGGATGTGCGTGCGTCGTCGCGTTTGGCGGATAGTCCTTCGGTCATCGTCAGCGATGAGGACGAGCCTTCCGCGCGTATGCGACGCATGATGGAGGCAATGGGGCAGAAGGATCTGCCCGCGATGCAGCCCACGCTGGAGATCAATCCGGATCACGAGATCATTCGCAAGCTGCTGGCTGACCCAAGCAACAGCCGCGTGGACGATGCAGCGTGGTTGTTGTTCGATCAGGCTCTGCTGTTGGAGGGCGTGCCGTTGAAGGATCCCACAACGTTTGTGCAGCGATTGAATCGCGTGTTGAACCAGTCGATCTAGTGCCTGAGGGAGTGAGTATCAACTCACTCCCTTTCGCTTTTGCACGGTCGGCATACGCACTGAAGCTTGGCTCGTAATACCCAATAAATTTCGTGGCATGTAAAAAACAAATTCGTTTTGCGATAGCATCGTACCGCTCGGGGAAATCCATGCTCACAAGACTCTCTGCCATTGCCACTGCTGCTGTTCTTACTGCGTCCCTTGCGCACGCGCAGGCCACGCTAACCATTCAGGCCGATAAGCCGGCACATCCCGTCAGTCCCATGCTTTACGGCCTGATGACGGAGGAGATCAATTACTCCTACGACGGCGGCCTGTATGCGGAGATGGTGCGCAATCGCACGTTCCACCATGACTGGAGCGGCATGCAGCATTGGATCGTAGATAACGCAGGCGACTCCGCCGCGACGATCAAGATGGTGGCCGGTGATGGCCCGTCCGAAGCATTGCTGGACAGCATGCGTGTGGATATTACAACCGCGACGGATGCCGCGCCTGCCGGTGTGCGCAACGATGGATGGTGGGGCATGGCGTTGAAGCCCGACACCACCTACGAAGGCTCGTTCTATGCGCGTGGCGATCTAGGTTCTGTGACGGTCTCGCTGGTGAACAACACTACGGGCAGAGTCGTTGCAACCACCACCGTGGATGGCATCACTGGCGATTGGAAGCAGCACACGTTTTCATTGAAAACGGCAAGGATTGAGGCCAGTGCGAACAATCATCTGCTGCTGAGTTTCAAGAAACCGGGCAGCGTCATGTTTCAGCTCGTGTCGTTGTTTCCGCCAACCTATAAGAACCGCGCGAATGGCAACCGTACTGACCTGATGGAGATGATGGCGGGGATGCATCCGAAGTTCCTGCGTCTGCCGGGCGGCAACTACCTTGAAGGCGACACGGTGGAAGAGCGCTTTGATTGGAAGGCCACGCTAGGGCCGCTGGCGGATCGTCCGGGACATCGCAGTCCATGGAATTACCCGTCGACCGACGGCATGGGCCTGCTGGAGTTCCTGGAGTGGACTGAGGATCTGAACATTGAGCCGGTATTGGCGGTCTACGCGGGGTATTCGCTGAAGGGAACGCACATTGCCGCAGGCGCGCACATGCAGCCATTTGTGGATGACGCGCTGGACGAGATTGAGTTCACCATGGGCAGCGCCGATACCAAATGGGGCGCGGTGCGCGCGAAACTGGGGCATCCGCAGCCGTTTCCGCTGCATTACGTGGAGATCGGTAACGAGGATAATCTCGACCACTCCGGTAGTTATGAAGAGCGCTGGCCGCAGTTTGCGAAGGCGATCCACGACAAGTATCCGAATCTGAAACTGATCGCGACTGCGCCGGTGAAGCGTGGTCTGCAACCGGACCTCATTGACGATCACTATTACAAGCGCGCGGAAGAGTTTTACACCATGACCGATCATTACGATCATGTGCCGCGTACGGGACCGAAGATTTTTGTTGGCGAGTGGGCCACACGTGAAGGTTCGCCAACCACGGATCTTGGCGCTGCTCTTGCCGATGCTGCCTGGATGACAGGCATGGAGCGCAACAGCGACCTTATTGAAATGTCTGCGTATGCGCCGCTGTTTGTGAATGTGAATCCCGGCGGCATGCAGTGGGAGAGCGATCTCATTGGTTATGACGCGGCGAAGAGCTACGGTTCGCCCTCGTATTATGCGCAGAGCATGTTTGCGCAGTACCTGGGCACTGAGGTTTCGCAGACTCAGTTGACCGGCGGCGTGCACACGCGGTTCTTCACCTCGGTCACACGCGATCCTGCAAAGGGCGAGATTTACGTGAAGCTGGTGAACGGCTCAACGGATCCTCAGCCGCTGGATGTGAAGGTGGAGGGTGCTGCTGTCACCGGCCCCGCAGCGGTTATCACGCTGAAGGGCGACGCACGCACGGCCACTAACAGCATTGACGATCCCACACGCATCGTCCCGCAAACCTCGCGTCTGCGTACCTCGGCGGGCATTCACCATACGGTGCCACCGTTAAGTGTGCAGGTGCTGGTGCTTACGGCGAAGTAGCTGCCGGAAGCCAGCATATGTGTCCGGCTGGTAAAATCAAACCTTACGTCCGGAGCCTTTCTCGTTGCCGTATGGCGCGACCTGGCCGCGCTCCCAGATTCCTATTGCCTGATTGGAAGCATAGCTATGCTCGACATTACGAAGAAGCTCGAAGAAGAGATCAAACTCCTGGAACACGAGTTGACTACGGAACTGCCTGCAGAGATCAAGAAGGCAGTTGCGCTGGGTGACCTGAGCGAGAACGCCGAATATCACTCTGCCAAGCAGCGGCAGGAGTTTGTAAACGCTCGCCTGGGTCAGTTGAAAAAGCGTATGGGTGAACTGTCACTGGTGAACCTGACGAACATTCCCGCTGACCGCGTCGGTTTCGGCTCGACCATCGTTGTTTTCGACAACACCAAAGGCGAAGAGATTACCTATCGACTGGTGACCAGCGAAGAGAGCGACGTGACCAAGGGGCTGATCAGCACTACATCGCCAATTGGTAAAGCTCTCGTCGGCAAGAAGGTGGGTGATGAAACCACCGTCGTTACGCCGAATGGCAAGCGCGAGTTGGAGATTCTGAAGCTGACGACGATCCACGATGAAGCGTAGTCAAACTTCGTCTGACAACACAGAAACAGCCGCCTCACTGGCGGCTGTTTCTCTTTGGTGAACGTTTCTTATCGTGCGCAGGGAACGACTGCCGGGGTTCCGTCGATAATCTTTTCCCCGCTCTGCGCTAAAGCGGTTTGAACCCAATCGACCGCTATCTTGATGCAGGGAGTGACCCGGTTCTTCGCAGTATCTAAGTCGCTCACCTGGCTGGGTGTCAGCGACCAGGAGAGCGGTTGCGAAGCTCCTTGCGGCGCTTTCGTGCCATCGCCCTTGGCTTTCTTGTAATCCAGAACGATGTGTTCAAACGCCACGTGACGGCTTTCCAGCAGGTCCATCAACACTTCCAGTTCGCGGCGGTTTCTGCGTGTAACGGCGCTGTGTCCTGCCGACCAGAACGCGCCCAGTGGAGCCCCCAACTGGCTCATGGTGTCCCATGCAAACTGGGCCTTCGGTTTCTTCCCTGACGTGCTTTCCGACTCATCAACCGGAACGTTGGCATCTTCTTCCGGGCTGATGGTTGTGATGTCGCTGCCGTCGCGAATTTCAATCAACAGGACGGGCAGATTCATTGGCTTCTGTTTCTTCTCAGCAGTGACGGGTTTGGTTGCATTCTGTTGAGGCTCAGCCTTTGTGCTTTCCTCCGGCTTTGGAACGGTGCCCAGTGCAGACTGTCCGGCAAGCAGAAATTCGACCACCGTGGCGACACCATCGTTGTCGTAGTAACCGCCGTCCACAAAGTGCAGTGTGTCTTCATCCACCTTCATCTGGTCGCTGCGGGCGGCAGACGAAACATATGGGAATGTGGCGGAAAGCCGAGCTGCTGTCGTGATCCGAATATCGGGGAAGAAGCCTCTGTTCGGTCTGGCACCGTAGGCAGTGAGGAAGTCCTGCGCAGGCGCCACGCCGGAACTCAACGCGATGCTCGATGGCACATGGTAGTTCGACAGCAGAAAGCGTCCGCCTGTTTCCGCAGCGGTGGTGTTCATGGCGAACGCTGGAATGTGCTCTGCGGATGATTGTGCGCTCGGGTGTGACGATGCGTAGAGACCATCCGCGAACTCCGCTAGCGTTCGCTCTGTTTTGAACAGCGGTTGCCGATTGTTTGCATCCTGATTCTTCAGTAACGGATCACACCCCACCTCAAATAGATGGCGTCGCATGCTGGCTTCCAGAGCTGCGCTGCGGTCCCACTCGGGTGAAAATGCGCCCGAGGTGAAGGGAGCCATGAACGTGTCAAAGTCGCGATACTCCAATCCCCAGGCCACGCCTTCAAGACTGGAACAGGCTGATGCGGTCACCATTCGTTGCTTGGTGGTGTCCCATTGCTTAGGGTCAAACGGCGTTGGTGAGTAGTACTCGCTCAGGAAAGGCAGCAGCCCCGCACTGCCACCGGACACGGTGCTAAAGAGAGCCACGTGATCGTGGAAGTTGTAGTTGTTACCCGTCGCCGCCGCTTGTTTCTGAAAGGCGGCTTCGAGCTCCGTCAGCATCTCCGTGGTCCAGGCCGCTGCGTGAATGCCACCGCCAGTAGCGCTGATGAAAATGATGGGACAAGGAGTTCCTTGCGTCAGGCCAGCGCATTGATTCGCTGCAATGATCTCTTCCGGCGTGGCGATCTTCGGTGTGGTCTTGTGCGCAAAGACATTGAAGTAATGATCGCTGGCACCACGAAGACGAGTGTGAGCCATCCCAGGCAAGCTGTAGAGCGCGGCGGTAAGGGAGTGCGCAAGGAAGATAAGCGCACATGAAGCAAGGATCACCGGAATGTGGAAGCGATCCAGAAAAAATGCCAACGCACACACCAACAGCGCAATGAGAGAAAACATTACCAGTAGCGAACACAGCAATGGAAAGCTCTGTGCAGGCTTCAGTATGCCGAGATGCTCCGGTGCAAAATACGACATCAACAGCAGCAGAGCGCCAATGGCAAGCAACAGAAGCTCGCTTGCGATGAGGTACTTCGCCCACGGAATGGAAGGCGGCTTCAGCTTGAGAGCCTGTATGCCCAGATACGTGGCGACGATGAGGAACAGCGTCAACCCCAACGGATAACCGAAGCCTGAGGTGAAGGGAGAGGTCAGCGGAAAGAGTGCGCCGTAGACCAGCAGAAAGCCGACTGTGGCAATTGCGGCGAACTGGTGTCCGCTGTACAGCAGGCCGCGTTGGCTTGAATAGCCTGCACCCAATCCGGCAATGCGGGCCCATGTTCTCGACACGAATCTGGGCGGCTCCAGAACAGATGATCCGGTCTGCGAGGCCGAGCCCAGGAAGCGACGAGGCAGCAGGATGGTCCTCGCCGGAAAGCCTGTTCCGTCGTTCGCTGTCCAGTAGTACAGAATGTTGAGGCTTGCCCAGAAGATGAATCCGAGGACGCAGCCGATCAGGCTCATCGCAAGCGCACTCCACGCGGAATACAGAGCGTTCTCCTGCTGCGAGACGAATAGCAGGTATGCCAGAACGCAGATGCCGGGGACCTGATAAGCAAACAGAATCCAACCCGCAGAGCGATCCGTGCAGACTCCAAGCAAGTCCGTAAGCAGCGGAGGAGGCTCAACGCCGAAGCGATCTTCTCCGTTCAACACAACCAGGCGGCTGGTCACCAATGCGAGCGCGCCCGCCGAGATGAGAAAGAACACTTCTCCTATAAAGTCGTAGGCCTTGGCCGGAACGAAGAAGCCGCGCGTCAGGCTATTGAAGCCACTGAAGTGGTCCACAAGTGCCAATATCGGGGCGATGGCCAACAGCAGAATGCTGAAGCGCAGAAAGTACACATATTGAATGCCTGCGACCACGCGATCACCCAAAGAGCGCGGTGGTGGCGGCTGTGGTGGTGGTGGGACGGGTGCGTCGCTCATGAACACCTCGGTACGCATGGACACTACGCGGTGCACAGCAAGACTTCCGCAAGCGTCACAACAATGGCATGCGCAGGATTTGGTCTCCCTTGTACAGCAGGGCAAGATGCGCCGCAACCCTCAAAACATGAAATCGTGGGAAGTGTTGCCACATGAAAAAGCCCACCTGCTGTTGTGCAGGTGGGCTTTCTGTTGAGTGTTTAGGGTTACTTCTTCTTCTTGCCCTTTGCTGCAACCGGAGCTTCAGCAGGCTTCTGCGTCAGCTTAACCATTCCAGCCTTCTCGCGTGCGTGCAGCACTTCCATCAGATCTGCCAGCGGCAGCGGTGTGAATTCGCCAGAGAGGAAGTCGCGGATTTCCAGTGCGGTCATGTGCTTGGGCAACAGCAGCTGGAACTCTGCGTTCATCTCTGTCGGAAGCTGAGGACCGGTCGGCGGTCCACCACGACGTCCACCACCAGCACCGCCTCCGGGGCCACCCGGTCCACCGGCGCGAGCAACAGATTCCACCAGAATGCCGGCGGCTTCCTTCTCTTCTGCCGTTTGCACGGGCTCGCTCGGCGTAATGCCGCGCTGTGCAGCCTGAAGCGTGTACGCTGCCTTCACTTCAGCAAGTAGTTCCGTTGCACGCGCATCAATCAGCGGAGCAAAGGACGAGGTGCTCTTCTTGCCTGTGTCTGTGTTGGTCCACAGAACGCTGGCTGAATCCACAACACCCTTCTCTACCGCGGCCTGATGCAGGATGGCGATGCGTGCTTCCTTGTACGCCGTGTTCAACGAGGCAGCATCGGCAGCATCTGCAATGTAGCCAAGGCCCTTGGTGTGCGACTCACCCATACGGGCAAGACCACGACCCAGGTTCTCATTCAGGATGCGTGCAGCTTCTTCATCCGTGCCGGACGCTAGTGCTGCAAGCGAACCTGTTGCCACAGCGGCAGCACGCTTGTACTGCGTGGGGTCCTGCTTGTCTGGTGTGTCCTGCGACGAGTGGTACCACATGTCCGGCCAGGTAATGAACATGATGGCCGGGATACCGTGCTGCATGTACGTCACGTGATCGCTGGAGCCGTAGTGCTTGTCCACCTTGATGTAGAAGGCGTCCTGGCTGCCATTGGGCGATTCCACGGGCTGCGACGCGCCGTAGCCCGTACCGCGATAGCGCACGCGTTCACGCGACACTTCCGCGATGTACTCCAGCATGCTCTGGCCAATGTCGTTGATGTACGACGGGAAGGTATCTGGCGTGCGCTGCAGAATCCAGAGGCTCCGGCTCGCTGTCAGGCGCAGGGCTTCCATGTCAAAGTTCAGGTCGCCGATGATGACCTTCGCCTTTTCAGGATGCGCGTTGAACCATGCGTTGGTGCCGCTGATCTCCTGCACCCATTGGAAGTTGATGGTGCGCTTCGGCTTGGGCAGCTTGCCCTCAGCGATGAGCTTCAAGTACGCGCGACCCACTTCCAGCGTGAGTGCAACACCGGAGTTGTCGTCGTTCGCACCCTGCTTGATGTAGGCCTCAAACAAGTGGCCGCCGATCGCGACTTCCTGCGTGGTGCTGCCATCGCCAGGGATTTCTGCGTGGACCAGTTCCTGCTTGTTCGGCACCTGCTCACTCTTGGTGATGGAGCGGATGGTGACCTTCTGGCCGCGGTTCAACTGCGTTTCCAACTCACGCGCCACACGCGGCGACACGGCCCATGCAACAGTTCCGGGCTTGGCAACAACGGTGGTCCAGACCACTTCGTTGGGATAGTCAACAGCGCGATCACCCGCGCCAATGGCGCTGATGCCTACGACGCCGATAGCACCAGCATCGACAGCGCGGTTGTAAATCTGTGCAAGGCCGCTGGGAGCCAGCGACAGAACAAACTTGCCTTTGACGTCCTTGCCTTCAAAGTCCTTTGCGGTGCCCTGGCCCACGTCGACCAGGTCGGCGCTGATGTCGCCATTGGCATTGGTGGAAGCAAGCGTCTCTGGAATATCGTGAACGTCGTAAATCTTCACGCTCTTGGGCGAGGTCGTCCAAAGTTCGCCCACAGTGGGCTGATAAGTGGTGCCGCTGGGATAGTCCTCAATGGATACCTTGCTGAAACCGTATTCCTTCGCCATTTTGGCAACGGCTTCGGCTTCGCGGAAGTGTCCCTGATACTCCGACGGCGGACGCACAAACTGATACGGCACCTGCTCCATTACGTTGTGCATCGCGCGCTCGCCCGACACTTCGTTAATGATGGCCGTCATCTGCTCCTGCGTGAGCAGCGTGCGGTCTTCCTTTTCCTGCCCCATCAGGACTCCGGCATGGCAACCCACCAGGGCAATGCCAGCCACAGCCGCTATCCATTTCGTCTTCATGCTTCTCCTCTTGCTTTTTCTGTGGGGCATGGCATGAAGCCACACCCTTACAAAATCCATCACGCTTACTTCTGCGCCTTTTGCAACTGCTTGGCTACCTTATCGACCTCGCCCCATACACGCAGCAGGTTGCCGCTCCACAGCTTGCCAATCTGCTCTTCGCTGTAGCCACGGCGCACCAGTTCCAGCGTCACGTTGAACGACTGGTCGGTGCTGTTCCATCCGTCAATGCCGCCACCACCGTCGAAGTCCGATGCCAGACCCACATGGTCAATGCCGATCTTCTTCACGGCGTAGTCCACGTGGTCGATCAGGTCCTTCACGTTGGCGCGAGGCGCGGGCGGATACTTCGCATCAATCTCGGCTAGCTGCTTCGTGAAGTCGGCGCGCTTGTCTTCCGGCAGCATGTTTGCATAGGCGGCAAGGCCCCCACGGCGTCCACCCTTTGCCTCGGTTGCACTTTCCACTGGGCAAGGACGCGGAGCACCTTCACCTCGCGCACCTCGACGCGCCATCTCGCCAAAGAACTCCTTCTGAAGCTTGGTCAGCGCCTCGGTGCGTTCCGGCGAATCCGGCTTCAAGTAGCTGGCGAAGCCCACTACCTGGATCACGCCGCCGTTCTTCTTCAGCGCCTCCAACTGTTCGTCGTCCATGTCGCGGCTCACACTGGGGGCCAGCGCACGAACAGCCGAGTGCGATGCGATGACTGGAGCCTTCGACAGCTTGATGGCTTCCAGGTTCGCGCCCTTTGCCGGATGCGACAGGTCCACCATGATGCCGTACTTGTTCATCTCAGCGATAACCTTGCGGCCTTCATCGGACAGGCCATTGTTGTAGCTGTAGCCATCCTTCTCGCCGGTGTTGGAGTCTGCAAGCTGGCTGTTGCCGTTGTGTGCCAATGACATGTACCGCGCGCCGCGGTCATAAAACTCCTTCACGCGGGCCACTTCCAGGCCAATGGGGTAGCCATTCTCTACACCAATGACGGCAATCTTCTTGCCCTGCTTGTGCAGGCGGATCACGTCTTCCGGCGTAAGGGCCAGGCCAATCTTGTCAGGCGCAATCTTCTCCGTCAGGCGGTGGATCGCGTCGAACTTGGCAATGGCCTGCTTGTAAGCATCGTCATAGCCTTCGGGGGTCAGCGGCCCTTGTCCCACGTAGACGATCATGAACGACACGTCCATGCCACCGGCAATCATCTTGGGGATGTTTACCTGCGTGGTCAGCGGCATGCTGTAGTTACACTCCGCCGTGAAGTTTGAGGGCTCGATGTCGTTATGCGTGTCGAGTGTGATCACGTGGTCATGGATCTTGTGCGCTTTGGCAATCAGGGCGGCGTCGCTGTTGGATTGCGCCAGGCTGGCCTGTGGTGTGATCAGTAGAGCCGCACTCAGGGAAAGAGCTATCAGGTGTCTCAAGCGAACCTCCAGCAAACGTGGATGAAACAACAAACAGACTGAAGCGGAATTCCCTCAAAGACGGGGAAAGCCAGTGGAAATTGTGCGAGGTAGCGCCAATTGTAACCCGGCTTTTACGGGCTTAGAACGCTAAACGCAGCCAAATTTGCAGATAGAGAAGAAGACGTAACAACAGGTTCGTAAGACTCGCGCTTTGATCTTCGGAAACGCTTGCGGGAACCTTGTTACACTCCTCCTGCCTTGTGCCACGGGCACTCCGCTGTCACCAAATCTCAGTTTTTAGGAGCAATCCTGATGCGTCGTCTGCTGCTTTCCGCTTCGCTTGTGTTGTGCAGCCTTCCCATGGCCGCGGAGGTTCGCCTGCCGCACCTGTTTTCTGACCACGCAGTGCTGCAACGCGACCGTCCGGTGCGGGTGTGGGGATGGGCGCGGCCCGGAGAGACTGTTTCCGTCAGTTTCCATCAACAGAAGCTGAGCATTATGGCGAATAGCTATGGTCAGTGGGAGACGTGGCTCAAGCCGGAGTCTGCGGGTGGCCCGTACACGCTGACCGTTACTGGCGATGCCACGGCCTCGCCCATCACGCGCAATGACCTGCTGGTGGGTGACGTCTGGATTGCCAGCGGCCAGTCGAACATGGAAATGCCGCTGAAGGGATTCAACCCGGATACCCAGATCAAGGATCACGAGAAGGAGATTGCAGCGGCGAATCATCCGAAGATTCGCCTGCTCTTCCAGCACAAGCGCCCGGCTGCGGTGCCGCTGTCCGACACGGACGATACATGGACCGTTTGCACCCCCGAGACTGCGGCTGGCTTTTCGGCCGTGGCCTATTTCTTCGGACGCGATCTGCAGGAGCACGAAAAGGGCGTTCCCATTGGCCTTATCGATACAAGCTGGGGCGGCACGCCTGCCATGACGTGGATGAGCGCGGGCGGCGCAGGCTTCCTGGGCCAGGGTAGCCTGTTCACCAACGGCGCGGGTATGGTCGCGGATCAGGGCGCGACAGACGAGATCAAGGCCAACCTGGCCGCGCAGGACGACGCGGATAAAGCAGCCGGAAGAACGCCGGTGCCGCACGCGAAGTTCACCGATCGCAACAGTTCATGGAACCCGGCCGCTCTGTACAACGGCATGCTGGCCCCGTACACGAAGTACGCCATCCGCGGTGCCATCTGGTATCAGGGCGAAGCGGACCAGAGCATGCCGTACGCGCCGTATTACGGACGCATCTTCGGCGGCATGATTCAGGATTGGCGGCACCAGTGGGCGCAGGGTGACTTCCCGTTCCTGTTCGTGCAGCTTTCCAGCTACGGCACAAACACGGTGGACGGATGGAGCACAGTGCGTGATGCGCAGCGCAAGACGCTGTCGCTGGTGAACACGGGCATGGCCGTCACGCTGGATGTGGGGCATCCCACCAACATCCATCCGGGCGACAAGCAGGCCGTGGGCGCGCGATTGGCTGCTGCCGCATTGAGCATCAGCTACGGCGCAAAGGCCGAGGGGTTCTCGCCCATGTTTGAGCAGGCCACCACGGAACCCAACGGCATGCGCGCCTGGTTCACCCATGCCGAAGGCCTCGCACCGAAGGCCGGAGCGGTCGGCGGATTTGAAATTGCTGGTGCCGACCACAAGTTTGCTCCTGCAGAAGCGCGCGTGGAGAAAATTGGCGACCACGTAACGGTGGTGGCGACCTCCTCCACCGTGAAGGAGCCAAAATACATCCGCTACGGCTGGGCCGCCGTGGTCACGGACTATCTGTACAACAGCGCAGGTCTGCCCATGGGCACGTTTACGTCCGAGCCATAGGGCAAACGGCGTAAACTTAACAAATGCTCAAGTTTGGTTGTGCGGCGATGTCGGATGGGGATTTCCTGCGTGCGTTTCAGGACCGCGACATCGCCACCAGCCAGTTTCATCACGGCGACCACCTACGCCTAGCCTGGCTGCTGCTGGAGCGCCTGCCGTTTGACGATGCTCTGGACAGCGTCCGCAAGGGGCTGCAGAACTTCGCACTGCGCACCGGCAATGCCGCGCATTACAACGAGACTGTGACGCAGGCCTGGATGCGTCTTCTGGCCGCGCAGGAAGCAAAGACCTTTGCCGAAGCCATGGCGAGTTATCCCGAAGACGAAAGCAATCCGCTGCATGCCTTTTGGCTGCCGGACACGCTGAAGTCCGAGGCGGCGCGGACGGGCTGGGTGCCGCCGGACGTAGCCCCGTTGCCACCCATGAGCGGCCGCTGGAAGCTTCGCGCAACGGCCCCACGCACCCGCAGATCGACGCCTCTACCAGTGGATTCGCTACCGGAATCCCCGTCTTCACAGACACTTCCACTGCCTTTTGTAGAGGAAGCAGACCCGGAAAATCCTCGCGAGGCACTGGCCGCTGCCGTCCGCGACACGTTTCGACTCCCCGCGCGCCGCCCCGAACGGGCTACACTGGAAGAGGATACGCACGGAAGCATGAGCTCTCGATTCACCTGGACCAGCGCCTTTGGCAAGGGCAGCGGATGGCTGCTGCAGAAGATCGTCAACGGTTTGGCGCTGTCGAAAATCTCGCCAAACACGCTGACCTTTATCGGCCTCATCATCAACATTGTGGCCGCGTTCTTCTTCGGTTACGCGCGCAGCGAAAACGCGCACCGCATGTTCCTGTACGCGGGCCTCATCCTGATCGGCGCCGGTCTGTTCGACATGGTCGATGGTCGCGTGGCCCGTCAGACGAACCAGGTCAGTGTCTTCGGTGCGTTCTTTGATTCCGTGATCGACCGCTACAGCGATGTGGCCATCTTCTTCGGCCTGCTGGTTTACTACGCGCGCGGCAACCGCTTTGTGTACGTGGTGCTGGTGGCGTTTGTGATGACGGCGTCCCTGATGGTCAGCTATACGCGCGCCCGCGCTGAAGCGCTCATCGGATCGTGCAAGGTAGGCTTCATGGAGCGTCCGGAACGAATCGTTCTGGTGATCCTCGGCGCGCTGTGCGACACATGGGGTGTGATGGCTCCGGCACTGTGGGTGCTCGCATTCCTCAGCACCGTCACTGTGATCCACCGAATCCGTTTCACCTACACAGAAACCGAACGTCGCAAGCTGCAGCCCGCACGCTAACTTACCAATCCGTTAGCGTGCCATCCAGCAGCCGCGCCACGGGTAGATACGCGCGTTGGTACGGATACTTCGCAGCGAGTTCCTCATCAATGGTTATGCCCAAGCCTGGCGCATCGCCGGGGTGCATGTAGCCATTCTCAAACTTGTAGGCATGGGGAAACACTTCGTCTGTCAGCGCGGTGTGCGGCATGTGTTCCTGGATGCCGAAGTTATGAACCGCTAAACCAACATGCAACGCCGCGGCCATCGTCACGGGCGAAAGATCCGTTGCACCGTGATAGCCCGTCTTCACCTGGTACAGGTCGCAGAAGTCGGCGGTCTTCTTCGCAGACGTGATGCCGCCTCCGTGCGATACCGTCATGCGCAAATAGTCGATCCATTGATTGCGTACAAGATCATGCGCATCCCACACAGAGTTGAACACTTCGCCCACAGCCAGAGGTGTGGTGGTGTGCTGGCGAATGATCTTGAAGCCTTCCTGATATTCCGCCGGTGTTGCATCTTCCATCCAGAACAGATCGTAGGGCTCCAGTGATTTGCCAAGGCGTGCGGCCTGAATCGGTGTCAGCCGATGATGCACGTCATGCAACAGATGAACATCTTCGCCAACAGCGTTACGCACTGCGTCGAAAAGCTTCGGCGCAAACCGCAGATACTTTTCTGTGGACCAAAGACTTTCAGAAGGCAGACCACGTTCGGCTGGTTCGTATGGCTTGCCCTTCTTCGGCACACCATAGCTCGAAGCAATCCCTGGAACGCCAGCCTGTGCACGGACGGCAATGTAGCCCTCCGCAAGATGTTTCTGCACGGAGTCTACGGCTTCGGCAATGTCCGCACCATTGGCATGCGTGTACACCATGCATCCATTGCGGCTCGCACCGCCAAGCAGGTTGTAGACAGGCGTGTTCAGCGCCTTGCCCTTGATGTCCCATAGAGCCACGTCGACCGCTGCAATCGCCGCCATCGTAACCGGCCCGCGACGCCAGTACGCACCGCGATAGAGATACTGCCAGATGTCCTCTGTCTGAAATGGATCGCGACCAATCAGGCACGGAATCACGTGCTCCGTCAGATAGCTGGCAACGGCGAGTTCGCGCCCGTTGACCGTGCCATCGCCAAGACCGTAGATGCCTTCATCGGTATCAATGCGCAGCGTGATGAAGTTGCGGTCGGGCGAAGTGATGATGAGGCGTGCGCCTGTGATCTTCATTTGGGCTTCCTATTTTCTGTGAGTTTCTAAACGCGGACGAACCTCAATTTGTACAGGACATTCTCGGTCTTCTTGCAGTCTCTCGATTATCGTTGTGAAGCGTGATGCGGTTTCCTGAGCATCTGGTCCGATGAGATGGGCATTGAAGATAACGATGCGATACGGAACTTCAATGGCATTAATCCCCCCGGTTGAGATGCTGTCTATCAATGCATTGAAATTTCGCCCGTGCCAAGGGGGAGCGCCTACTGCGGCGAAAACAGAGTCATAGAAATCATCTGGCTTGAACCAGTTAGCTCCATCCAGCAAAAGTTCTCGCAATACACTATCTCCCGAAACAATGTCCCTAAATCACTGCGGTGTGATCAGGCCAGCGGGGCCAATCGCGATATAGTCTACCGGCGCAAATTCACGATAGTCGCGCGCGCGGAGCTGGCTGTTGGCTTCGGCAGACGGCATCACGTTCTGCAACTCCGGCCGCATATCTGGAACGGCATGTAGTGTGATGACGGCACCAGGATGCAGCGCCACGTTGTATGCAGTGAAGCGAGTCGCGGTTTGCCCATCGGGGTTTGGATCAAACTGCGCAGGCGGCAACTTGTCATCGGCTGCAAAGGTTGCAATGCTCTTGCCGTCAACCAGTAACTCATACTTTGAAACACCGTTCCACATGTCGTGATAGTTCACGGCAATGTTGTAATGGCCTGCCGCCTGCTGCGCAGTCATCGTAAGCGTGCAGCCCGTGGCTACGTGGCAGTTCACAGCCTTGCCACCCGATGCCGTCTCCCACGGATTCACATCAATGATTTCGAAGCCGGTGAGTTGTGAAGCTTCTGCCTCCACGCGGCCCTTGTCATGCCCCACGCGACCCAGCGCATCTGCAATACCAGAGATGCGCTGGAACCAGTTGTTAATCGCATCGCGCCACACAAGCGCATGGCCTGCCTGAAATTGAAACAGCTTCAATGTCTGTGCATATCGATCTGCATCAACCTTGTCCTTCAACGCACTCCACTGTGGCACGTATTCTGCTGCTGCCAATGCGCTGGCGTAATGCGTGTCGTAAATCGATTGCACGAGTGTCTTGCTGTTGTGCAGTTTGTAGTCGTACGGGACATGGTGAAAGAACAGCAGCAGATCGTCCCCCGTGGCGGCAGGGTTCTCATACTTCGCGGCAAGCTCCGGCGCATACTGTTGCGCGTAGCCGGTTCCGTGCGATGTGCGATCCATACCGATGCCATCCTTCTCACCGCGGAACCACTGTCCCCATCCATTGCGCTCAGCCGATTCAATGCCCGGGCCAAAGTGATAACCAAGAATGTTGGTGAGCGTGCCCATACCGTTCGGGCCGGTATATCCCTCGTACACGCCCCAACTCTTGCCCAGCATTGACGTGATGGTGCCCACCACCAGCGGATCGTTACCCCATGTCATCCGCGTCCATGTGTCAGTGATTTGGCTCAATGGCGTATCGGGGTTCCATGCCAGCTTGCCAAAGCCATACAGATTGGCAAGCGCCATGGGATGATGCAGCCAGTTCGCTTCACTACCTACATTGGTGACCGAAACAAAGCCACTCAAACGTGGCGAGCCATCGGCATTGGGAAACGTATGGCCCGTGACGATCTGCTTTACTGGCGTCGTTTTGCCATTCGCGCGCAGATCGGTATCCAGTACCCACTTCCACATGCTCGGAAGAAACACCATGTGTCGCTGCTGACCTGTGTACTCCTGCGCAGTCTGCAACTCAATCGCGACGTTGCTCTTCTTCAATGCGCTGAAGAGCGGACTCACCGCTTCACGCGCCTGAAAATCGATGGGACCTTCTTTGATTTGAATGACGACGTTCGATTCAAACGTGCCATCGTTCTTCACAAAGTTGTCCACACCCGCTCGTGCGCGGTCCGCCTTCTTATCGTTCCAATCAAGATGGTTGTTGTAAACAAAGCCGCGATACAGAACCACACCGCCATGCGGCTTCAATGCACGCGCAAGAACATTCGCTGCATCGGCAGGCATGCGTCCATATTGCGATGGTCCTTTACGCCCTTCGCTATCGGCCTTCACCGTGAAGCCTGCAAAGTCGGGGATCAGTTTGTAAATCTCATCCACCTTCGATTGCCACCATGCGGCAACCTTCGGATCAAGCGGATCGAAAGTATCGAGTCCACCCACAACCTGCGGACTCGTGAGGTCGACACTCAACGCCAGCTTCACACCCCACGGACGAAACACCTCTGCAACACGTGCAAAGTCACGCAGATTCTGCTCTGACAGCGTTTGCAGATTCGCGTTGACGTTGTTCACATTGCATCCGTTGATGCCCACAGAGGCAAGCAGCCGAGCGTACTCGCCAGCACGCGTAAGGTCCTGCTTTACGTGGCCATTCTCAAAGAAGATGGACGGCCCCGCATAGCCGCGTTCCACCGTGCCATCCATGTTGTCCCACTCGTCACTCCAGCGAATCTGCGCAGCGGGCGATTGTGTTTCGTTGACGATGGGCTTCTGCGACGCGACACGTTCAAGGAAATGAAACACGCCATAGAGTTCTGCTGCGGCCGACGAACCTTCAATGTGTAAGCCGTCCATGCCACGTCTGATGCGGTAAGTCTCGCGTGGCAGAAGGGCGTTGGAGCTGAGCACAATGATCGCTCCGGTGCCAGCATTTGAAACTACAAAGTTTCTGCCAAGCATGGATGTCAGGCCGCGTCGAAGTTCTTCCGCAGCGGCGCTCCCCGTAGGCGAATTGTCCATGGACACAATCCGCGTCGGCAATGTCGCATACAGCTTTGAATCTGTGAGCGGTGCATAACGCAGCCATGCTGCGGCGCCGTCTTCCGCGATGGCACTCAGTGAACTGCAGAATGTTAGAGCAGCAAAACAGATAGTTTTGCGGACGAACTGTTTCGTCATGGCTGCACCGGAAGCGGTCCTGCGGCGCGCCACTTATCGGCCCATTCAATAAAGTACGGAACATTCGGCAAGTCAGTGTGGCCGCCATCATGCTGTCGCCATGCAAGCTGACCATCAAGCAGTCCATGCAGCACCGGTGGCATCTGTACCTTGTCTGCGTGATAGTCGTTGGGAACACCAAGAGTCTTTGCGCCCAGCAGTTGATACACAGGCTGCGCAGCCACTGTGGCCATGAAGCTGCCCTTCTGATCCAACCACTTCGCATCGCCCTTTTCAGGCACGCCATAGCTGATGAACAACAGCCGTGGTGCTGCGAGCGCAATCAAATCATGTGCGTCGACGGGGTTATCGCCCGGTGTCTTGCGACCGAACTTTCCATCCTCCGCGCCATACTTCATGAAGTTGCCAGCCATCCAGTAATACTCGCCACCCGTGAGGCTTTCGACAGCTTCACCAAAGTTGCGACGGCTAAGTTTCGCGCCGCCCTCACCGGATGATCCAATCAATCCCATCGCAAAGCGAGGCTCAAACGCCATTGTCACCAGCGCGGCTTTGCCATAGCGCGAGACACCTTCAATGCCCACCTGCCTTGCATTCACCGAAGGGTCGGTCTCAAGATAATCCAGCACACGAGCCGCTCCCCACGCCCACGCGCGCAACGCTCCCCACTGCTCCGGTGTGCGCGGTTGGCCATGATTTGTAAGGCCAATGATGCCGCGCGTAATGCCCTGGCCGTTGTCGGCCTGAATGCTCGTCGTACTCAGCGCAACATAACCCCATCCCGCCGCAACAAGTTCATTCGTCGCAGGAAGTGTGTCTGCGGTATATGCGGGCAACCCCGGCGCACGACCTGTGAATGGATTCACTGCCTGCGATGCAATCGGGTTGTAAGCCGGATATTTGTCGAAGATTTCCTTAAGTGACGGATCCTGTTGCGCCAGCAGTTTGCGCAACGCTTCATTCACACGTTCCAGTTCCGGCGGAGTAGGCTGCGCAGGCGATGGCAGAACACTTTGCCCAAACATCACCAGCACCGGCACCGGACCTTTCACGTTTACCGGAATCACTTCGGTCGCTTCAATGTCGACGCTGATCGCGGGATATGCAGAGTTATCCACGTGTCCCACAAGCCGCTTTGCGATGACCGGAGTGCGGCCCACAAACTCCTTGTCCGTAAGCACCACGCGCCACGTCACACCGGGAATGTTTTTCGGAAGACGGCCATACATCTCGCGTTCCACATCTTCCACAATCTGCGGACGCCGCTCCGTCCACCACTGCTGCGGTGTGGTCACCTTCTTGCCATTCTTCAGAGTCAACGGATCAGGAAGATCGGGATACGGATTCGCCTTCGACTCATCGTAGTTCGCGTGGTTTGGTGCTTTCTCATCACCGCTCGGGCCGGGACGCAGCGTCTTGATGCCAAGCTGATCCATCATGTTCTGATGGTCCTGTTCGGCGGTGAACGTCACAGGAGCCTGCGCACGCGCAACTGCGCAACCGGTGACCAGCAAGGCAAGTGCGGCCAGACAACGAATCGTCTTCACGAATTTTCTCCTAGGCGTGCTGCGGCATGAATGCGTATTTGGCGCGCTGCGGACGCGAGAGCCACTTGTTCGCCGCGTCGTTATTCAGGAAGCGCTCGTTCACCGGATCCCAGTGCAGATGCTCATTCGGCATGTGCATCGCAATCTGATGCACCAGGCATGTGGAACACGCGCGGTGCCCCATCTCGACGGGCGAAATATTCAACTGCCGTGTGTGAATGCAATCCAGCCAGTTGCCGTGCTGGTCCTCGCTCACATAAAGATGAATCTCATCCGGCCCAATAACCGATGTGAGGATCGCGGGATCACTCGCTTCCAGTCCGGTCGCCTTCACGTCTGCAGCCTTGCCCATGTCGGTTGGCGTCAACTGCTCAGTGCGCGTGACAAACACCCAACCCTTGGTGCCGATGAACTTAATGCCATTGCGGAAATCGCCGGAGATGTCCATCGTTACGCCATTCGCGTAGCGAGCATGTGTCAGGAACTTGCCATGCACATTCCACAGGCCGCTCTTGGGAAACTCTGCAGTACCCCACACTTCCACAGGCCCTGTGTATTCCGTGTTCATGCCCCAGTGCGCGCTGTCAATGTGGTGCGCGCCCCAACCTGTAATCATGCCCGCGCCAAACTGTTCGCAACGCAACCATCCGGGCCTGTCGAAATCCTTCTGCGGATGCACACGCATCTCCGTGTAATACACATCCGGGGTAGTGCCCAGCCACGCGTCGTAATTGAAGCCATCGGGCACAGGCATGTGCGGCGCTTCCGGTCCTGCAGGGTCACCGGGCAGGCCCACTTCCACATGTTGCAAATCACCGATGCGACCATTGCGCACCAGCTCCGCCGCATAACGGAACTGCTTCCACGAACGCTGCTGGCTACCCACCTGCACAATGCGTCCAGTGGTGTTGGCAACATCGGAAAGATAGCGCCCTTCCGCAATCGTCAGCGATGCGGGCTTCTGCATGTAAACGTCTTTGCCCGCATGCACCGCAGCCACGGCGCAGGCCGCATGTTGATGATCCGGCGTGCTGATCACCACGGCGTCAATGTCCTTGTTCGCCAGCAGTTCGTGGAAGTCTGCATAGCCTGTAACGCCGTTGTACGGCGCGCCGCCACGCTTCTTGGAGTACACCCCGTTGATGAGCTGCTTGCCCTCTTCCACGCGATGCGCATCCAGGTCGCAGACCGCCATGATGTTGGCCTTGTCGTACTGCCAGATGCCCGGCAGATCATGTCCACGCGAGATGCGACCCACTCCGATCGCACCTACGTTGATGCGCTTCGACGGAGCGTACTGCCCAAAGACCGAAGAGGGAACAATCGTGGGGAAGCCGACGGCAGCACTTGCGGCTGCGGCACTCTTCAGAAAGCTGCGGCGAGAAACCTGCATGGGCACAACACCTTATCCGTCAGCGTGCGGCATACTGCGTTCTTAAAAGCCGCTCTGACAAGGAATAATCCAGCCCCCGAACTATATCCGTGGATTTCTGTTCCTGTCCAGACAGAGATGCCGCCATTTCAAGGCTTCTTCACACGCATGAGGCTTGTGAGTCATCGGGCCCCGCTGCTGCCATCGCTTCAATAAAGATGCGTGAGAATTTGGAACCATAAGGAACCATTTCGTTTGCGCACCACTTCGTCCGCACGAAATGTTCGAAAACGATAACATTCGACATCACGCACATTTGCAAAAAACATGAGGTGATCCCAACCAGAAAATGACCATGACTCCTGCGCGCAAACTGAAGTTGATCCCACTCCTCGCGGCCACCTATTTCATGGTTTCCGGTGGCCCATACGGGTTGGAAGACATCATCGGCTTTGCCGGTTACGGTCGCGCACTTCTGTTGCTCTTGCTGCTCCCTTTTGTGTGGAGCCTGCCCACCGCACTGATGCTGGGTGAACTGTCCGCAGCCATGCCGGAAGAGGGCGGCTTTTACGTTTGGGTTCGCCGCGCCATGGGGCCGTTCTGGGGATTTCAGGAAGCGTGGCTATCTCTTGCCGCTTCCATCTTCGACATGGCCATCTACCCGACCATCTTCGTCGATTACCTTGGCCGTGTCGCTCCAGCCATGACCAGCGGACACCGAGGCCTGGCGCTTGAGATCGGCGTCGTGCTCCTCTCGGCACTGTGGAATCTGCGCGGCGCAAAGTCGGTGGGCGATGGCTCTGTCTTCATCTGGCTGCTCGCCCTCAGCCCGTTTGTCGCACTGGTTGTTCTCGCCATTTACTCGGGATCGCACACACCGCACGCTGCCATGGGCGCGCCCTCACGCATCGATCTTCCTGCCGCGATCCTCGTGGCCATGTGGAATTACATGGGCTGGGATAACGCAACCACCATCGCCAGCGAAGTGGAAGAACCGCAGCGGGTTTATCCGCGCGTGATGTTGCTGGCCGCGGGCATGGTCATGCTCACGTATCTCATTCCCATCGCAGCGGTGGCATGGGCGGGCATTCCCGCGGATCGCTTCTCCACCGGCGCATGGGCAGATGCAGCGCATCTTCTCGGCGGCACAGCGCTTGCGGTCGGAGTGGTCCTCGCAGGGTCGCTCGACAGCATGGGCACGTTCAACGCGCTCACACTCAGCTACACACGCCTGCCGTATGCAATGGCCTGCGACGGCTTGCTCCCCAGCGTGTTTGCAAAGCGCAATCGTAACGATGTGCCATGGGTTTCGCTGATCGTATGCGCCACATGCTGGGCACTTGCGTTGAAGCTCACGTTTGAACGCCTCATCACCATCGACGTGTTGTTGTGGGGACTATCACTGATCCTGGAGTTCGCCGCGCTCGTCATCCTGCGGCGACGCCAACCGCAGATGCCGCGTCCCTTCCGCGTGCCGGGTCCCACATGGTTTGCCGTGGTCCTGGGGTGCGGTCCCGTTGGCCTGATGCTCTTCGCGCTGTGGGCCGCCCGCGATGAACACGTCGGCCATCTTCCGGCGCTGGCATTCGCACTCATCATCGCGGCCTGCGGTATCCCCTTGTACCTGCTTGCCTCGCGGAGTATGCTGCGTTCGCGTCAACGCAAAACCTCCTGAAAAAATTTCTGCACCCTTTCTTCAAACGTCAGAATCCGATAGATGCAGTTGTTTTGATATCGAATTACTTCACGCAGAGGGACTCGCAATGAAACTCGCAGCAACCATCGCACGTTATCTGCTGGGACTGATCTTTACGGTCTTCGGCCTGAATGGATTCCTGAACTTCATCAAACAGCCGCCACCGGCAGACCCGAACGCCATCCACTTCTTCACCGGTGTTGCCGTTTCGCATTATGCATATATGTTCTTTGGCTTTCAGCTCATCGCGGGATTGCTTCTGCTGAGCGGCTACTTCGTCTCTCTCGCACTGACGATTCTTGCAGCGGAGCTGGTGAACATTCTCACCTTCCACGCCACCATGAACCCGGAAGGTATTGCGCCTGGACTGCTGGCCGCCGTGCTTTGGATCATCGTCTTCCTGCAATACCGCGCCAGCTTCGCCCCGCTCTTCGCCGCGAAGCCGCCAATCGAGTAAGCATCTTTCAAAAGAAACTGTAGATAGCGCATACGTTTCCCGCGTATAGAGAAACGTATGCGCTTCCGTTCGTTGTTCTCTGCCTGTTGTGTTGCCCTTTGCTTTCTTCCGCTACTTGCCTTATCGCAAACGGCGCAGCAGTCTTCGCGTATGCAGCAGATTGTCGAAGGCTACGTTCATGAAAATCACTTCATGGGCGTGGTGCTGGTAGCAGAAGGTGATCGCGTTCTTCTGCAAAAGGCTTATGGCGATGCCGATCTGGAATGGCAAACGCCGCACACACTCGATGGCCGCTTTCGCATCGGCTCGCTTACCAAGCAGTTCACCGCCGCCAGCATTCTTCTGCTGATGCAGCAGGGCAGGGTGCATCTGGATGATCCCATCCGCACCTACTATCCCGAAGCTCCCGCAGCGTGGGACCAGGTCACCATTCGCCGATTGCTGAACCACACCGCAGGCGTGCCAAACTTCACCAGCCTCCCGGACTACTCCAGCACCCAGCGCCTTCCCGTAACACCACAACAGTTGATCGCGCGCTTCCGCGACAAGCCGTTGGACTTCACACCTGGAAGCAAGATGAAGTACAGCAACTCCGGCTACGCGCTGTTGGGATGGGTGATTGAAAAAGCCAGCGGCATGCCCTATCGCGAGTATCTGCAGAAGAGCATCTTCACACCGCTGAATATGACGGAGACCGGATACGACAACCCGGCAACCATCGTCCCCAAGCGTGTTCACGGCTACGCTCTGCAGGATGGCAAGTTCAGCAACGCCGACTTCATCGACATGAGCCTTCCCTACGCCGCGGGTGGGTTCTATTCCACCGCAGGCGATCTGCTCAAGTGGGAGCTCGGCCTTTACGGTGGCAAGGTATTGTCAGCGGAATCGCTGAACATGATGCTCACACCAGAGCCAAAGCAGACCTACGCCTTCGGCATTTCGGAACATACTGTCGCAGGCCACAAGCGCTATGACCACGATGGTGGCGTCGATGGATTCAACGCCGACATGATCTATTACCCCGAGAAGCAACTCAGCGTCATCGCCTTAACGAACGTCGAGGGCATCATCGCAGACCGCGTCGCCGATGCACTCGGTCGCTTTGTCATGGGCGAAAACGTAATTCTGCCATTCGAACGCAAAGAAGTTTCCATCGCGCCGTCTACGCTGAACGAATACGCAGGAACCTACACCGAAGCTGACGGCACACAGGATGGCATCACAGTAGAAGATGGCCACCTGGTGCTGACATCCGGTGCACGGAAGCGGCCTCCGCTCTCTGCAGAGTCGGAGACCCGCTTCTTCTCGCGCACGATGGACTTACAAGTTGAGTTCCAACGCGAGGCAGGCAAAGCCTCTTCCCTCACCATCACGCTCGGCGGCAATCAGACAACCGCCACACGACACTAAGCACTACGTCGTGATGCGCAGCACATAGGCGTAGGGATTCGGCTTGTCCGAAGGCATGGTGACCTCCAACGCATCCGCTGTCTGCGTCCACTTCAGCGGTGCCGCTTTCGGCAGCATCTCCACGCGATGAATCGATGCAGGCGTGTGTTCGCCACCGCGCTTCATCGACTTAATACGCACCTTGCCATCCGTAGGCCACGCCAGCACAAAGGCGTAAATAACATTGCCCTTCTCGGTGAAACGAATGTCCTCCGCTGTATGCGGACGCGTCTTCTCGCTGAAGTTCTTTTCAATCGGCTCCGGCGGCCCCTCACCAAAGACCTTCCAAGGACGCGTGCCGTAAATCGCCTCGCCATGTACAGGAACCCACGAAGCAAGCTGTTGCAGAAACGCGTGCTCGTCTTCATCAAGACTGCCGTCGCCACGCACCGGAACGCTCAGCAGCAGGTTGCCATTCTTGCTGATCACATCAATCAGCAGCGCAATGACGGTATCGGCAGTCTTGTACTTATGCTGCTCAAACAGCGAACGCTTGTAATGCCAATCACCAATGCAGGTATCTGTTTGCCACGGCTCCGCAAGAATCTCTGTAGAGCGTGAGCGTTCAATGTCTAGCGTGAATCCGCCCATGTGGTTCGGGCCGGGCTTCTTCGCAAACACCACAGCCTGCTGCGATCCATGTCGCGCAACGCTGGTGTTGTACAGATGCGCCGTCACACTCAAACCCTTATCGCCAAAGGGCAATTCCTCATCGTCAAAGTACACAAGGTCAGGGTTGTACTTATCGAAGAGTTCTTTGCAACGCAGAAACCACAGCTCTGAAAAGTGAGGATTCTGCGGCGGATCTTCCTCATGCCACTTGCCATCGTGATCCTTGTGCCATGCATTCTGCGCGGCAATGGTGTTCACGCCATCGGGCATCGCGAGATCGGTGCGACCTGCATACAGAGCCTGCGGATCATAGCCCTCCCACCACTTGCCTTTGCCATCGGCCTTGGTCAGTGTGGCTGCGTCGTAACGCTGATTCGCCAACGGCCCAACCGCGTCATATCCATACGCCACCTGGAACCAGTGCCACGCATGCGAGCTGTGGTTTGACACGCCAAACTTCATGCCATGCGCACGCGCTACCTTTTCCCACGTGCCAATAATGTCGCGCTTCGGCCCAATACGTGTTGAGTTCCACGGATGATACGTCGATGCGTAGTTATCAAAGTTGTCGTGATGATTGGCCAGCGCAAAGAAGTACTTAGCACCCGCAGCCTGATAGAGCTGCATCATCTGCTCGGGCTGCCACTTCTCTGCCTTCCACAGATTGTCAATCTCCATGAAGCCAAACTTCGTGGGATGACCATAGTGCTTCACATGCCAGTCGTAGATGGGGTCGCCCTGCATGTACATCTTGCGTGCGTACCAATCGCCCTGCTCGGGCACGCACTGCGCGCTCCAATGCGCCCATATGCCAAACTTCGCATCGCGAAACCAGTCCGGCGTTTTATAGTGCGCCTTCAGCGAATCCCACGTAGGTTGAAACGGGCCGGAAGCAATGCGCATGGCACTCTGAGGCCACATGGAAGCAGCACGTGCAGCAGCCACTGTTGCGGCGCTGCCCTGAAGAAAACGACGGCGAGACAAGTGCGAGAGCATGGCCAACATCCTACTCTCACACCCATCATCGCCGCATGATGACGTTCTGATTGTGTAACTACGAGACGTTAACGATCTTCGTCTTCTTGCCCAGCTTCACCAGCAGTTCAACAGTTCCCGCCGCAATAGCAAGCCGCGCATCGTCCACTGTCACGTTGTCTACCTTCACGGCCTTCTCGGCACGTTTGCGACGCGCCTCACCCATACTCGCGCAGAAGCCTGCAGCCACCATCAACTTGTCTGTGCCAATGGTGTTAGTTGCTTCTTCAAACGCAAGGTCAGCCTTCGCCAGCGACACGCGTTCTGTGTCCTCGCTGGTGCCGCCCTTCTGAAACTGTGTGGACCAGTTCTCTTCCGCACGCAACGCATCTTCTGGTGACGAGAAGCCCGCAGTGATGGTGCGCGCCATGGCCTTCTTCGCATCCATGGGATGCAGAGAACCATCGGCAACCTTCACCTTCATCGTTTCAATCTCGCTGGCCGGAACGTCCGTCAGCAGCGTCCAGTAGCGCCACATCAGATCGTCGCCAACGGTCATCAGCTTGCCGAACATCTCAAACGGCGGCTCATCCACGCCAATGTAGTTGCCCAGTGACTTGCTCATCTTCTGCACGCCATCCAGGCCTTCAATGATGGGCATCATCAGGATGATCTGTGGCTGTTGGCCGAAGTGGCGCTGCAGATCGCGACCACGCATCAGGTTGAATTTCTGATCCGTGCCACCAAGCTCCACATCGCTCTGAAGCGCAACGGAATCGTAGCCCTGCACGATGGGGTAGATCAGTTCGTGCAGCGCAATCGGCTCCTCGTTGTTGAAGCGCTTGTGGAAGTCCTCGCGCTCCAACATCTGGCTCACGGTGAACTGCGCCATCAACCTCACCATCTCAGCGAAGTCAAGCTTGTCCAGCCATTCGGAGTTCCAGCGAATCTCGGTCTTATCGCGATCCAGGATGCGAAAGACCTGATCCTGATATGTCTTCGCGTTGGCTGCAATCTGTTCGCGCGTCAGCGGCTTGCGCGTCTGCGACTTGCCTGTGGGATCGCCGATCAGCGCCGTCGAATCGCCAATGAGGAAGATGACCGTATGGCCAAGCTGTTGAAAGTGGCGCAGCTTACGCATCAGAACGGTGTGGCCCAGGTGAAGATCGGGCGCTGTGGGATCAAACCCGGCCTTAATGCGCATGGGTTTGCCGCTGGCAAGCGAAGCTTCAATGCGCTTCGTCAGTTCGTCCAGCGGGATGATTTCGGCAGCGCCCTTGGTAATAAGGTCAAGCTGCTCATTCAGTGGCGGGAAATTAGCCATAACCATCTAAGTGTAAAAGATGGGAGCCATTTCGCTGTGAAACCGGCTGAAAGCACAATCCGCGCAACCATCGCGAGCC
Organism: Terriglobus roseus; assembly: GCF_900102185.1. NCBI lineage: Bacteria > Pseudomonadati > Acidobacteriota > Terriglobia > Terriglobales > Acidobacteriaceae > Terriglobus > Terriglobus roseus. Next base: position 4,330,206 of record NZ_LT629690.1, read on the forward strand.
TGCTGAAAGAGCGCGGCCTGGGCAAGACGATCTGCCCCAGCGAAGTGGCACGTGCCATCGCAGGTGACACCCGCCGTGACTGGGAGCCATGGATGCAGCAAGTTCGCGACACGGCCGCTGCCATGGCCGACGAGGGAAGCCTCCAGGTCACGCAGCGCGGTCATGCCGTGAATGCTGCCACTGCAAAAGGCCCCATTCGTTTGCGACTCCGGTAAAAACACCTGCATTTCTGCCGGATTGCGAGTGAACGCGTATAAGCCGTTCCACCTCTAAGGTGGCTATGGCAACTGCGAAGAAATCAGCGAAGCGCGCAACCAAATCCACCAACACGAAAACCGCCGCGAACCGGCGGCACATCAAGGGCGCGGATACGAAGAAGACCCCAGGAAAGAAGTCCGCAGCGAAGAAGGGTGGCAAAAAGACTTCCGCAGCAAACGCATGCTGGCCGGGCTATGAGCCCGTTCCGGGGAAGATGCAGGGAGAGAAGGGGAGCTGTGAGCCGAAGAAGAATCAGACAGCGGCGGAGCGAAAGGGAGACCAGAAGGCCGCAGCAGCGGCTCGCCTAAGCGGCCAGAGAAAGTAAGGTGTCCTGCGAAATCGGCTCTTCGGCGCGGATTTTCTTCGGAACGGCACTGCAAACTACGGGGAAGAAGAGGGGCAGAGCGGCTGCGATACAGCCTGGGGGAGGAGGGGGTTACGCCTGGGACTCTGTGCGGCCGGCAAGGCTGGCAACGACACAAGGAGAGAGAACCATGGCGAAAAAACCGACAGCGACAATCAGATCATGCATTTTTAATACGTCTCACTTCTGTTGGAGAGCGACTGCGGCTCTCTCGACAGATTGAGAATCTCTCCTTTCCGCCGAATGCGATATCCATCGAAAGCTGCTTTGGAAAATCGTTGGTGGAAGACGCGATAACACCCTAGCGGCATTACTGTGGTCCAGCGAGCCAGAGCCTGCGATCCACTGAATCCAGCCGCTCAATCGCATAACGCAAGGCCGTCCGAGGCATCCGGGCGTAGTGCTGCCGCAGAAATGCCATCAGCGCACCATGGTCCACTTTGCCCGCCTCGCGCAGCAGCCATCCCGTAGCTTTGTGGATTAGGTCGTGCCGGTCATCCAGCAGTTTTTCCGCAACCGCAAAAGTGGGCGCAGTCTCCCCTCGTTTCAACGCCGCGAACGTGCTGACCATCGCAATGCGTCTATCCCAGAGGTCTGCTGACTTCGCATAACGCAAAGCAAGGCGGCCCTTCAAGTCGTGTTCGCCAAACAGAGCGCGGGCTGACGTATCCACCAGGTCCCAGTTGTTAACACCAGCGCGATGTTCCACATAGAAGCCATGCAGAGCGGCTCGGTCTTCTTGCGATGCACGGTCATGCTGTGCGATCAGAATCAGCAATGCAATCAAACGATGCTCATGCCATGGCGAAGCCAACAGAATCGCCACATCATGCAATTGCAGACCCGCATAGGCGCGTGCGATCTTTCGCGAATCAGGCACGGTCAAGCCCAGCATCTTGTCGCCTTCCGCATACTCGCCAGTGCCAGTGCGAAAGAACCTCTGCAGAAATCGTGCGCGTTCCGGATCACGCAGGGCATTCACGTCGCGCTTTAACGCGGCAAGTGTGGCCCTGGATTTTGCGGTGGATGGCATCGTGGCATTTCAGGCAAACATTGCATGTTCTTTGTGCAACGCATTCGCCAGCGCATCGCTATCGGCAAAGGTGGTGTACAGGCCCGGCGTCACGCGAATCACAGGACCCTTCGCCACACCCTTCCGCCAAACCGTATGCACGCGATACTTCTCAAACAACATCGTTTGCAGATGCTGCGCCTGTTCGTTCATGTGCATGCCCTTCAAACGAAAACTGGTGATTGCGCAGTAACGGGCAGGATCGTCCGGCACACAGATCTCCACGTTCGGCAGATCAGCCACAGCATGTACCCAGCGGTCGCGCAGACTGCGCAAATGCTTCTCTTTCGCCGCACCACCCACCGCAAAATGAAAATCCGCAGCGGTGGGAATCGACAACAACGCCGCGAAATTCACCGTACCCGCGGGCACACGCGCAGTAATGTCATGCGGCGGAATCTCATGGTTGTCATACGAAATATCAATGTCATCAATGCGCGATTTGCGGATGTACATTGCCCCCGTGCCCAGCGGAGCAGAGGTCCACTTGTGAACGCTCCATCCCGCAAAGTCACAACCCAGATCGGCAATTTGGAAATCAAGGCAAGCCACACCATGCGCAATGTCGCAGATGGTATCCACACCACGCGCGCGCGCCATCGCAACAATCTCTTTCACGGGCGTAACAAGACCAGTCCGGTTCGACACCTGCGTCACCAGCAGCAGCTTTGCATTCGGGGTGCGCTTCAACACATCTTCATACGCGGCAAGAATGTTGGCCGTCGTCGCAGGCTCCGGCATGTCAAACTTCACCACTTGCGCGCCGCGATGATCACCCAGCCAATCCATGCTGGCAATCATCGCGTCGTAGTCCAGATCGCAGTAGATGACGGCATCGCCTGGCTTGATCGCCTTGTAGTTGCAGATCAGCGATTGCAATGCGTCGGAACCGCTGCGTGTAATCGCAATTTCTTCGTGCGACACGCCCACCATCTTCGCAATGGCGTCGCGCGCTTCACGCCCACCCGCTGCAAGGCAAGCACCACCCGGCAACACATTGCGCGCCCAGATGGAGTTGTGGCGATTCACATACGCCGACTGCTCGGCATACACCTGCGCCACTGGACGCGGCATCACGCCCCAATAGCCGTTCTCCAAATTGTGAATGCCCGTCTCCACGTCATAGTGCTTCGGCAGATCGGCAACGGGAATGGAGTTCGGTGTCAGCTTCACGGCAATAGCTGCGGCGGCCTGATCTTCAGCATGCGCCACATTCATCATCGCAACAGGTGCGCAGGCAGCGGCCGACTTCAAAAAGGTACGGCGATCCGGTCTCATCAGGAGTGGAACCTCGAAATGCGTAGCGGTGGCGTTATGCTATCGCACTTCGAGGCCGCTCCATATCAAACTAGGCTTTCTTCGCTGCAGCGTAGATGCGCGCGATGGCTTGCATGTCGCGCAGACCCTCTTCGCCGTTCGGGCCCGGTTCCTTGTTGTCCAGAATGCAGCGCGAGAAGTAATCGCTCTCGACCAAAAACTGATGGGGATCTTTATTCATATCGGGCTGCGGCGCTTCCACCGCTGGCTTCGACCTCAACGACATGTGGATGCCGTCGTATCCATAGCCAAAAATCTCCAGCACGCCTTTGCTGCCGTGCAGCCGCGTGAAGCCTTCCTGACTCGCACCGTACGTCGTGTTGCACGTGGCAATCGCGCCGGAGGGAAACGTCATCACCCAACCGATCGTTTCTTCCACGCCCTTGAAGCGAGGATCAGTGGGGTCAACATAGCTATGCGCGCTAATGTCCTTCGGCTCTTCCTGCAACAGCCAGCGGCACGCGTTCAACGAATAGATGCCGACATCCATCAGCGGCCCACCACCCGCGTACTTCGCGTCGCTGCGCCACTCATTCGGGGCAATGTTGAATCCATTCGCTGCTTCAATGGCCCACACCTTGCCAATCACGCCATCCTGAATCATCTTGCGCGCCTGAATAAAGGTGGGCTCTAATTGGCAGCGATAGCCAATCATCAGTTTGCGATTTGCCTTGTGGCACGCGTCAATCATCGCCCGGCAATCGGCAGGCGTGTTCGCCATCGGCTTCTCGCACAGCACGTGTTTGCCCGCCTGCGCCGCGCGAATGGTGTACTCCGCATGCATGTTGTTCGGCAGGCCGATGTACACGGCGTCAATGTCAGGGTTGTCCTTCATCTGGTCGTACGTTTCGTACGTGTAGATGTTTTTCTGCGGAACGCCATACTCCGCGGCAAACTTCGCAGCCTTATCCGGATGGCCGCTCACCAGTCCGGTGATCTCGCCATACTGTCCCAGCTTGGTACCGGGCATAAAGTGCTGACACGAGATGCGACCCAGCCCCACAGCGGCGTAACGAATCTTCTTCGGAGCCTGGGGAAGCATGGTTGCAGGAAGGGATGTGGCCGCAGAAGCAGCGGCGGCAAGACGAACGAAATCACGACGATTCAGCACGGCGGCACCTCTCAGCAAAGAACCATAGCAGGGTTCGATGGCTGAGAGGATGCGCGTGATTTTCTGACAGCAAGAAAACTTAAGCGGAACGCCGTCTTCTGCCGCTTACCAGGTAGATAGCGGCACGAAGTTCCAACAAAGGATCAGCCGAAGCCTCAATGCCATCCACGCGTGGAATGGGATCAAAGATGATGGTCTTCTGCTCGGCCGCATCATCCGGCACCACTGCGTTGATCTCAAGGGTGCCCAGCGTCAACACTTCGCGCTCCGCAGGCCAATGGATCGTCGCATCGTCAACCACATCACCCTGCTCTGCAAGCTGCACCGCCAGCGTGAACTTGGCAGGTTTCGCCGCAACGCGCGCATGAATCTCATCCATCAGGAAGTTCGCATCCTTCGCAGCAGCTTGTTCAGCGGTCAGGAAGTCATTGCCTTCTTCCGGCACAATGCGATAACGACCAAACCTCGAAGCACCATCCGCATTGATGAACTCCATCGCCGTAACCCCAAAGTAGCTTTCGCGAGCAAAGCTGCTGGGCGCAGGCTTCGGAATCTGTACAAACGCAAGCGCCGCAGGATGCGAACCCAGAAACGCCTCCAGCGGTGATCCCGCAAAGTTCGCCGGATCAGTCGCCTTCACCGCTTTCAGGAAATCAAGAAACTCATACCCGTCACGCGCAGGAAACGCGTCCACAGAGTGCGACACAATATCCGTGTGCTTGTGCTCACCCAGCACAAAACGTACTGCCATGCCGCGCGGATCAGCATTCGCATCGTTATCTGGCAACATGGGTACACCTGTCGAGTTTGAGAAACGAACCCGCACCGGCGTCGATGGCTGATTGAAATGCGGCGCACGCGATAGCTTCGCAGCTTCTGCGGAAGGCGTGAACACACCCGCCATCAATGCGCCCTTGGCATGAGCGGCGCGGAAACCAGGATGAACGCCAAAGATCGCATCGAACTGCGCCAGCAGATCGTTCGCAAGGGCAACAACGCGTTCATCATTCGGCAAGGGCATGTGTGTCTTCTCCAATGTGTTGAGTTCAAGACACTTTCGCACGTCTCAGCTATCGTGTCGACCTGTGCACGATCAATAGTGAGGCGGCGGCTCGGGATCACGGATGGGCTCCGGATCATCCTTCACCGCATGCGGATCCTGGCCAATGTTGTAGATCAGGCCGAAAGGATCACGCATATACAAACGCGGAATCGAAGGATCATCCGCCTTCACAGTGCATCCGCGATCCAACAAATCACGTCGCGCTTCTGCAACGTCATCCACCAGAAACTCCAGCACAGGGCCCAGCGATCCAGCACGATCCAGATACAGCGAGAACGCGCCCGCATCCAGCCCCACCATATCCGGTGTGTTCATGAACACGCGCAGACCCAGCACATCCCGATAGAAGGCCGTGGCCTCTTCAAGATGTGGGGTCTGCAATAGAACGTCTTTTGTAGCGCGTGCCTGCATCCTGCTTCTTAGTTTCCCGCAGGAGCCCCAGAAGTGGAAGTGGGTGCTGCAGGAGTTGCTGGATTTGCAGGTGCGGCAGTCGGTATTGGTGCAACAACCTTCACTGCCAGCCGTGGGAAGGTAAACGTTCCAGCAGTGTCGTCCACCACATTCACCTGGCAGATGTACGTGCCCGGCTTCAGTGTTTCCAACGGCACATCAAAGCTGAAGCCCACCGCACCGCGTTCCGGTTCATTCAGTGTCTCTGCGGCCACCAGCGGAGTTTCAAACACCTTCGCGCCGTTCTGTAGGAATTCGATCGACGTCAGCACATGGATGCCGCCGGACGTAGGCCGTGCCTTCATGCCACTCTGCTTCGCATTCGCTTCGGTTGCAGCCTGTTGTTGCGCCACAGCAGCAGCCTTCGCCGGATCATACAACTCATACAGCAAATACAGGTGCGCATCCTGACGGAATACATGCGGCACATTCGGCACAAACAACTGCCCATCCTGCACCAGCGGATTCACCGGTGCCTGCATCCCCGGAGGCATCGGCCCAGGGTGTCGCGGTTGTTGCGCTGCAGGTGTGCGTTGCGAACTCAACACCACACTTGAAAGTTTGATCGGCTGCTTGCGTTGATCGGGCACCACAAGGTCCGTTTCAAACGAGCCCATGTTGCCCGTTTCATTCTCACGCGCTACAAACTTCACATGATAGTGCCCCGGTGCCAGCGTGAAACCAGTGCTGTATTGAATGTTGCGACGCGCCGCTCCAAGAGTGCCATCCACGGAGAGTTTGATCGTCTCGCGTGCATTGCCCACGGCGATGCCCTGCGCATTCTTCACCTGGCCAACAATGTCCAGAGTCGCCTTGTCCTGATCCTTCGTGCGCGTAAAGGGGATCTGCGAACCCGGCACAATCAACGACATCGGAATGTAGTACTCATTCGGCGAAACCCGGAAGTAGAAAGCCTCCAGATACATCGAGATGTCTACTGCGGGCAGATCGCTCTTCAACTGTTCGTTCAGAGCGTATTCGCGATCCTCAGTCTTCTGATGTTTGAAGTCAGCAGGAGCGTAATAGCCAGGACGATACTCCAGCTTCGCATCCGGATGGTTATTTAACTTAACCGTCAGATGGCGGAACGCGCCATCGCGTCGCTGGTCCGTGGAACGGAATCCAAGGATGTAATACGCCTCAGTATCGTGCTGAATCTGCGCGAATGCAGGAGCAAAATCATTCGAGTCTGAGAAGAACTTGCCGCCTGTATCTGACGCCAGCGTGCCCAGCGTCTCCTGCGATGCGAAGTTCGAATCCAATCGCGATTGCATCGCACGTCCGCTATACGCAGAGGTGCCGCGCAATGATCCGGTAGACGCATCTCCCAACGGCGACAACGCTTCCAGACCACGCGAATCCACGCTGTAGATGGCCATGTTCGCCTTCACCGCTTCATTGGTGGCTGCGCGCATGCTGGCTTGGTTCTCAATGCCCTGCCGCGTCAATCCACCACTGAAATACAGCATGCTCTTATGCTGTTCCAGCTTCTCCAGACTCTTCGCAATCGTCTGAATCGCGTAGAGCTGGCGGTCGGTATTCAGGTTGTTGTACTCGGTGTCATCTGCGGTGAATCCCGTACCGTCTTCACTGGTCACGTCGGTATCTGCAGTAGCGCCGTTTGCAAAGCCCGCGCCCTCATTGGTGCCGTTGAACTTGCTTACCGTACGCAGCAACTGGTCCTTGTCCGCGGTGAAATCATGATCCAGCGAAAGCGATGTGCTCAGACTGGCGACTGCCACCAGATCGGCGGGCGCCATCTTCTTGTTGATGTAATCCTTCGCAGCATCCACTGCGCGATCAATGTCTTCATCCTGCATGCTCGACAGATCGAAGAACATCACAATTAAACGATGATCGCGCAACTGCTTCTGATCCGCCCCCATACTGCGATCCAGAATCTGCGCAATCGTCGGTGCTTTGCCGCTCACCGTGGCTTCGTTCAACCGCGCAGCCTGATCCACAGTCTGATAGTCGAACGAAGAAATCTTCTGCGCCTTATTGTTTTCAAGAATGGTGAAGTCGGAAGCCTTCAAATCCTTGATCACCACGCCTGTCTTCTTGTCGCGCACCACCACATTGGTGAGCACCATGTTCGAATCCACACGCAGCGTAAAGCTCTGCGACGTACTGTCGCCCACCTGTTGAATGCTGGTTCCTGTGGACGCAGGCTGGCCTGGAAGCGGCGCTGGGGCTTGCTGCACGGGCGTGTTCAACTGCACCGGCGGTTGTTGTTGCTGTTGCGCAAGTGCAACACTGGCGCACAACGAAAGGCATGCGAGCGAACGGAGCGTGTGGGCCATTAGAACCGATACCTCGCATCAAAAGTAAGTTTGCGTGGCGCTGCCACAGCCGTAATCTGCCCAAAGGTCGATGAGTTCAACACTGAATTCACACCGCTGTACTGCACCGTGTTGAACACGTTCGATGCCGTGATACGGCCCTCAAAATTACGCAGCTCGCCAAGAGGAATGCTCTTCGAGAGCGACATGTTTACCGATACCGTTCCCGGTAGTTCAATGCTGTTCCGCGATGCCGTACCGAAGACCACGGAAGAAGACGGCGTGGTGAATGCCTTGGTGTTGAACCAACTGCGCAGCGTTCCTGCACCTGCAATCGACTGCGAAAAATCGCGATCCGGACGCAGCGTGAAGTTATTACCCGCAGCAGCCTGTGCCACCGTGTTCTGATACTGCGGCGTGGTGTAAGTGCCGGTGGCAAAGGTAAACGTGCCACTGAAACCAAAGTTATCCAGCGCCTTCGACAGCTTGCCACCCTGGTTCAGAAACGCGCGATTCGGTCCAAAGGGCAGTTCGTACAGGAAGTTCCCCGTCACCTTATGCCGCACATCAAAGCTGCTGTTGCCATACTCCAGGTCAATGCGCTGGTCATTCTGCACAATCGTGTTGTTGCCCACACCGCCAATCGAACTAGCATCGTCAATCGAATGGCCATACTGATACGTGGCTTGCAGCGACACACCCTTCTGCAACCGCTTGCGTGCATTCACGCTCAACGAATGGAAGCGCGAATCACCAATGGAATCCTCATACACAATCGACTGCGCGTTACCAATCACTGATGTTGCAGTGCGGTTCGGCGAGCGACGCAGATCCAGGCTGCTGCCCAGCGATCCGTTGTAGCCAACATTCGTCACAATACCCATTGGGAACGTGTGTTGAATGTCCATGTTGAACACCTGCACGCGGCCCAGGCGATAGTTCTTATTCACTGCAAACGTGTTCTGCAGAATCGAAGACGATGTGCAGTTGAAGCCGTTCGCCAGCGTGAACAAGCTACCAGTAGCGGAACCAGCAGTGGTGATGTTGCCGCAACCCTGATCCGTGCTGCCCACCTTAGCGGTGTTGTTCTGCGATACAGCAAACGGCTGCTGATACGATAGCGAATTCGCGAAGTTCGCATACTGACCCACATTGAAGTTCAAGCCGTAACCCGCACGCACCACCGTGCTCTTGAGATACTTCGGACTCCATGCCACACCAATGCGCGGCGACCACAACGCACGATCCGGATTAATCAAGGAGCGAGGAAACGCGCCCGTAAATGTGCCGGAGCCACCCGCCACCACACGCGCATACTGCGTGAAGTCAGCATTGTGATCAAGGTTTACAAGGCGGTTGTTCTCCTCGATATACGGCGAGAAGTACTCGTAGCGCAGGCCGTAGTTCAGCGTGACATCGCGGCGTACACGATAGTCATCCTGCACATATCCATCGAAGATCCACTCACGCAGATAAATCTTGTTGCTGCCCGCCTGAATGGCCGTGGTCTGCGGCGCACCCAACAGAAAATCTGCAAAGGCTGAACCGCTGGTAGTCCCTGTAGCGTTCGCCCCTGAAGGCGACTGCGTTGCATATCCCGTGAACGAATACGAACCCAAACCGTTGCTGCCCGCAATCATGTCCAGATGCTGGCGACGTCCATCGAATCCAAAGCGGAAGTTGTGTTTGCCATGCCGCCAACTCACCACATCGCTCAGCGTGAACACTTCCTGCAAACGATCGGAAGGCTGCGTATCAGAGATACCAGTGAAGTTAGTAAACGAAAGTCCGGGCACACCGTAATACAAACTCTGTTGCGCTGTGATGGGTTTCGGAATCGTGAGGCCAGCCACACCTGCGGGATCAACTGTTCCGTTGCTGAAATTGTTGCTCGTGATGCCCCGGCTACGATTCCATCCCAGCGTCAGGCTGTTGCTCAGGCGGCCGTAGCTCAACTGGTATCCCGTGCTCAGGCTGTAGCCATTGCTCACGGTCTTGCCATCCAGCGCGGCCATCAACCCACGCGCATCGCTTGCACTGTGCGAGTAAGCAAAGTTCGCGCTCAAATTCTGGCGCAACACCGCAGGACCCTGCTGACGTTGATTGCCACCACCGCCTCCACGAGCTCCACCACCGCCGCGACCACCAAAGCCACCGCCTTGTCCCGCACTGGAACCAAGCTGCCGCGTAAACCGGGCTGAAATTTGCGAGCTGTTATTTCCAATCGTCGCAATGCGTTGGTAGTTGTAGTTTTCGTTTGTGCTGGTGGTTCCGTTGGTCGTCGTGTTCGGTGTGGGAATGTACTGCAGCAACGCCTGCGCCTGCGCACTCAGCGGCGTCGTGATGATGTTGCAGCTTGCATTGCTATACGTGGAGCAGTTGCCATACGTCGTGCCGGTGTACGGGTTGTAGAGAATGACGGGCGTCGTTACACCACTCACTGTCTGCGTCAACCCATTGAAATCACCATTGCGCTGCAGCAGTGTAGGCACCGTGCCATAGATATTGGTCGGCGTTGAAACACGCTGACCAGTCCAGTTCAAAAACAGATTCTGCTTCGTGCTCGGCTTGAACAATCCCGGAATATATGGCGACCCATTCAGCGCCACACCATACCGATTGCTGCTGTACGCAGGCTTCACCGGATTACCAGTAATGGAAAACTGCGTAGCGTCCAGCGCAGCATTGCCAGCGGTGTAATACACGTTGCCATGAATAGCCGTGGGGTTGAAGTTGCGGAACCCACCGCGCCCAAATCCGCCACCGCCACCAAATCCACCGGGACCACCAAACCCGCCGCCGAAGCCACCAGGACCGCCACCTCCAGGTCCACCGCCAAATCCACCTGGCCCACCAAATCCGCCGGGGCCGCCCTGCATCATGCCGCCCACCATGCCCACAATGGCATTGGCAATCTCAGTTTGCCCACCGCCATTGCGTTGCGCATTTGCGATGGCATCCTGAATGCGGTTACGCATCTCGTCTTCGTTAAATCCGGCAAGTCCATTGATCTGGCCGCCCTGACCACTCACTGCAACCGAGTCCGCACCCGTTGCGTCCGCGCCACCAATCGAAGTCAATGTGGGAGCAGCCTCGCCCCCTGTAGACGCATCTTCCGTATCCGCGGCGCCAGCCTGCGCGCCGCGCAATGACTGCAATCCGCGAGTCAACGTCTGCGCCGTCACTCCTGCCACGGCTGTTGTTCCACTTTCCTGCGCGGTACGTGCGGCAACGCGTGAAGCCAGTTCCAACTCCAGCGCAGCTTTGCCTTCGTGCTGTGTGGCGTTCAACACAACTTCCGCCGTGGCCGCTGCAAAAGCAGCAAACTCCGCACGAATCACATAGCGTCCATTGCGCGGAATCGTCATGCGGAAACTGCCGGTAATGTCCGTCGCAGTGGAGTACTTCTTACCCGTAAGTGTGTTCGTGGCGGTAATGGTCACGCCCGGCAGCGGTGTTCCTGCGGCCTTCTTGCCGTTATTGTCCGCAGCAGTAGCAGCTGTTACGGTGCCGGTGATTGTGCCGCCCTGCACTTCTTGTGGAGCAGTTGCAGCCTGTGGCGGCGCATCTGCAGCGGGTGCAGGTGGAGCGGCTGTTTGCGCCTGCAACATGGCCGCTCCAAGAAACGGGGCGGTCAGGGAAAGACGCTGCCATGGACGGCAAATACGCACTAAGAACCCTCGCAGAAATCCGCGAACGGATAAGTAATAATCTGCTCCTAAAGACGCGATGTTGAAAGAAAATGTTTCGTAAGAAATTAGTTAGGAAGGTTAATCGTATTCGATCGGTGATTGAGTCGTTTCAGCATCATGCGCAATAAGCAGCACTGCGCATTGGCCGTTGCTTCACACGCAAGCCACCAACCTGTGTTGCAATAGTCCGCGAAACAAAATCGCGGAGGCAACGCGTCGTGAAACAACTTCTTGCAACACTTCTGCTGGCGGCAACTCCGCTCGCAGCAGTTCGTCCCACACCGGCACAGGAACGCAAGCCGATGGTGGTGGTCATCAGCCTCGACGCATTCGGCGCGTCACTCCTGCACGATCCCGTGCTCCCCGTACCCACTCTGCACAGCCTGATGCAGTCAGGCGCATGGGCCACCAGCATGCAGCCCGTGAATCCCACCGTCACCTGGCCCAATCACACCGCCATGGTCACCGGCGTAACGCCCGCAAAGCACGGACTCATCGCCAACGGCCTCATCCACGGCCAGCGCACTGGCGGCCCCATCGGTGTGGAGTTCCACGCGGACAAATCAAAGCTGGTGCACGTACCCACCGTCTATGACGAAGCCAAAGCCAAGGGCCTCGTCACAGCAGAGATGGATTGGGTCGCCGTAGAAAATGCAGGCATCGATTACAGCTTCTTTGAACAGCCTGTGGAATCCAGCAAGCTGATCCAGGAGATGATTGCCTCCGGCGACCTGAAGCCCGAAGAGCTGAAGAACTTCAATCACGGCCCATCGCAACCCTACCGCGATCGGCTCTACACACGCGGTGCAATCTATGCCATCAAGCACCATCATCCCAGCCTGACGCTGCTGCACCTGCTCACGTTAGACGGCACGGAACACGCATACGGTTACAAGACACAGGCAGGCGATAACGGCGTAGCTTTCCTCGACGATCAGGTGAAGGAAGTCATCAACGCCGTGCGCGAAGCAGGCGATCTTGACCGCACCACCTTCCTCATCGTCAGCGATCACGGCCAGTCCAGCGTGCATCACAGCGTTGACCCCAACGCCGTGCTGAAGAACGCAGGCATTCAACCCAGCGAAGCAGCCGCACTCGCTGAAGGTGGCGCCACCTACATCTATGAAACGCATGCCAACGCAGCGTTAACTGAGAAGATCAAAGCCGCCTTCGCTGCTAGCCCCGCAACAGACACCATTCCTTCCGAGAGTGAAATGGTTGCGCAGGGATGGCCGCGTCCTGCCAACAACGACACCGCACCTGACGTCATCGTCTACGCGAAAGAGGACTGGAAGTTCGGTGGCGTAAGACCGAACGCACCGAACCCGGAACCGCAGACCGGCGCACACGGCTATCCCAACACGCGTCCGCTCATGCAGGAAATCTTCATCGCCAGCGGCGCGGCCATCAAGCCACACGCAGGGGAACAACCATCATTCCCCAACCTTGACGTGGCCGCGACCATCGCAAAGATTCTCGGTCTCTCCTACAGCAACATGGATGGCAAACCGCTCACCAACATCCTGAAGTAAGCGTGAAAGCGGGCGTCGCAAATCAACGACGCCCGCCTTCACAACACATCAATCCACGCGCAGAATCAGGCACTTCAGATAAGCCGTCTCCGGCAGCGTCAGCACCTCCGGATGATCCGGTGCCGCACCGAGCGTCTCCATCAACCGCACATGGCGTCCCGCATCCGCAGCAGCTTCCGCCACCGTGGCGATGAACATCTCGCGGCTCACATGGTGCGAACACGAACACGTCACCAGCACACCACCCGGCTTTAGCATCCGCATCGCGCGCAGATTCAGCTCCTTGTAGCCACGCATCGCGCCCTCGGCTGCACGCTTGGTCTTCGCAAACGCAGGCGGATCCAGAACAATCGTGTCGAACTGCCGCTTCTCCGAGTCATAGGCGCGAAGCAGTTCAAAGGCATCGGCTTCAATCCACTCCACCTCGGCAGCAATCGCATCACGATTCTGCTCCAGGTTCTCTTCCGCGGTCTCCAGCGAACTCCGGCTCTGGTCCACACCCGTAACCTTCGCCGCCACACGCGCCAGATGCAGTGCAAACCCACCCTGATAGGTGCAGATGTCCAGTGCCTCACCGTTGCCGCTGCCATGCGCTTCGGCGTGTGCGGCTGCTGCTGCGGCATAGTTCAATCGCTGATCCAGAAATGCGCCCGTCTTCTGACCGGCATTCGCGTCGTAGTGCAGGTGAAGCCCGTTCAACGTGAACAGCGTCTTCGGCGGCCCACTCACGCCTTCACGTACAAAGAGCGGCTCCGCAGACGGCGCAGGAAGGTTCTCCAACTCACGAATGCGCGGATCGGCCCGCTCCACCACTTGGTTCACACCGTCCACGGCAAGCTCGCGCGCCAGCACCGCGCGCACATCGTCCTGTGCCGTGCCCTGCGTCAGCAACTGCAAAACCACCAGGTTGCCGTAACGATCCGCAACAATACCCGGCAAATCATCAGCCTCTGAGAAGATCAGCCGCGCCGAATCCGTGCTGCCATCTGCCAGCATCTTCTGCCGCAGTGCCAGCGCCGTGCGCACACGCACCGCCATATCTTCTAGATACTCGCCGCGTCCCACGCGCGGTTCCGCGGAAACCTTGCGCAACGCAATCTGCGAAGCCTCGGAATACAGCGCCGACCCCAACGGAATCCGACGGCTATCCATCAGCGTCACCAACCCGCCCGGCACCATCGTGGTGGCTCCCAAAGCCGGAATCAGCGACTCCACATCGCTCCGATACGCCCACAGGTGTCCCGCACGCAGGCGATCCGCAGCCCTCCGCGACAGAATCGCTGCCGGCCCAGCCTCATCTGCTTCAAGCAATTGGGGTTCGGTGGCGACAGGGCGGCTGCCACCGGAAAACTTCTTGCGTGCGCCGGTATCGCGCCGTTCTTTGCGTTTTACAGTCATCCTTCCCATCCTCGCACGGTTGCGCCGTCCGTCAATTTGGTCCAAAGGAACAGATTCTGGGTGATTACCGCGACTTCCATCCCCATATCAGGTCTGATCAAGTTACGGCTCCGGACGCTTCCGGGCTAAGGCGGTCTGATGAAGCGAAGTCTCGCACCGACGGTAGCCGCATCCATACTGATGCTGTTCTTCACCGCAATGGCACCATCGCAGGTAGCTCCGCCCACGCCGCAGCAAGCGCCAACCCCCTCCGCCTCCACCGGAACGGAGCCCCAGCGTTCAGCCGACGGCAGTTACACCCTGCGCCGCAGCGCCCGCCTGGTAGTTCTGGATGTGGTCGTCACAGACCGCAACGACAAGGTCATCACCGGCCTCCCCAAATCCGCCTTCCACGTAACCGAACTCGATCAACCGCAGACGCTGCTGAACTTTGAAGAAGCTGGTGCGCACGCCGTCCCCACCACCGCATCCATCCACTCCACCTCCGAGCTGGATCACGTCGCACCGCAGGCGCCGGTAAACATCCTTCTCCTCGACGAATTCAACACCCGCTTTGAGGACATGGCATTCGCCCGTTACTCACTGAAAAAGATCCTGCAGAAACAGCCTGACAAACTCACCACCCCCACCATGCTGATCGCCGTCAGCCTCAACAACTTCACCGTCTTGCAGGACTACACGCAGGACAAACAGGCGCTGCTCAACGCTCTCGATCACCACTTCGTCGCCTACCCGTGGCAGGTGCATAACGGCGGTTGGGTCGCCGAACGTTTCGCCACCGCCTTCGGCACGCTCACACGCGTAGCAGAAGCTGTCATCGGCCATCCCGGCCACAAAAACATGATCTGGATTGGCCGTGGCTTTCCCGCATACAACTTCGTCAACGGCCCCGTGGACACAGAGAACCGAGTCAACAACGCAGTGCAGCAGTGCGTAAACGAACTGCGCGACGCACGCATCACGCTCTACACCGTGGACCCCGCCGGCCTGAAAGTAGAACCTGGTGGCGGCTACGGCCCTGACGCAGCTTTCAACGACCCCTTCGGCGGCAACTATCAGTTCACCAAGCTCGCAGTAGCAACCGGTGGTCGCAGCTTCTACGGCCGCAACGATGTCGATACCGTCATCGGCGACGGCATCCGCGACGGCGGCAGCTTTTACTCACTTGCTTATCGACCCACCACCACTGCAACCGACCCCAAGAAATTCCGCCGCATCAAGGTCACGCTCGACGACCCCAACATGAAAGCCATCACCCGCGAAGGCTATTACGTTGAGCTACCACCAGCGCGTGTGAATCCTGAAAACCCATCACGCCGCCTCGCGTTTGAAGTGCTCTCCGCAGACACCAGCAACATGGTCTACGACGGCGTGCCCATCACCCTCACTCCCGACCCGCAGAACGCCGACGCCTTCAACATCTTCATCGACGGCAACGGACTCATCTGGTCCAACGCCACCGACACAGATCCACGCCGCGCAGAAGTCGTCGTGGTCGCATCCACCTTCGACAAGAAGAACAAAGAACTGAAGCGCATCTCACGCATCATCCGCGTAGCCGCTCAGGACGTTCCACCCGTAGGCCAGATCCACCACAACATGAGCCTGCACTTCATCCTCGATCACGATCCCAAAGCCGTCCGCGCACGCTTCGTCATCCGCGTCTCAGCAACAGGCCGCATCGGCACCGCCGACGCAAAGCTGAACCAGCCTTCACAGGCACAAACCAAAACTGCAAATTAACAACAAACAAAAACGCGGCCCGCATCAGCGAGCCGCGTTCCATCCGTTGCTTCTCTAAATCTCCTGCGAAGGCGGAATCGCCTTCACATCCGTACCCAGCGATTCATTCGGCGTAGCACTCATCACAAACGTAAGCGTGCCACCATTCGCAATATCGCTATGCCGGAACCACGCCTTGTCCTGCACCGTTCCATTCAGGCGGAACTCCTTCACATAGCAGTCAGCGGCATTCGCACGCTGCACTTCAATCTTCAACACGCGGCCCCTGCCCATATCCAGCGTCGCGCCCGTCGTCACCGGCGAACCCAACACATAAATACCGCTCACCGGATCCACCGGATAGAAACCAAGCGCACTCAGGAAGTACCAGGCCGACATCTGGCCCACGTCCTCATTGCCCTGCATGCCATCCGGCTCTGCCTTGTACATCGTGTCAATCAGGCTGCGCACACGGCTCTGTGTCTTGTGCGGAGCACCCGCATACACATACAGATACGCAATGTGATGCGACGGCTCATTGCCATGCGCATACTGCCCCACCATGCCCGCAATATCCGGCGGCGCATAAGACGGCAGCGTGCTCGGCTGATTAAACAACGCATCCAGCTTCGTCACAAACGGCGCATTGCCACCAATCATCTTGATCATGCCGCCCGGATCACACTGCACCGTAAACGTCGTCTGCCACGCATTGCTCTCCGTGTAGTCCCACCACTTCTCCCAGTGCCGCATTTCAATCGGATCAAACGGCGTGGTCCACTCACCATTCGAAAGCTTCGGACGCAGGAAGCCCACACTCGCATCCCAGTTGTTCAGATATCCCTTTGACATCTTCAACCGCTCATCGCGTTCCGCCGTCATGCCCAACCGCGAAGCAATGTTCGCCATCGCCCAGTCGTCATAGCAGAACTCCACATGCTTCGACACCGATTCGCCTTCAAGATCAGCCGGGATATATCCATGCTCCTTGTGCCACGTCATGCCCTGCACATCATCCGCACGGCCCTTCTGCAACATCGCATACGCACGCTTGTAGTCAGCCGTGAAGCCCTTCTTCTGCGCCTCTGCAATGACAGAAGAACAATGAAAGCCCGTCATGCACTCCGTCTCACGACCCCACAGTGGCCACACCGGCGCACCCGCAGGACTCTCCTCACCCATGCGGATCAGCGTATTCACAAACTGCGGCACACGCTCCGGCTCAATAATCGTGTACGCCGGATGCGCACCACGGAACGTATCCCACAGCGAGAACGTGGTGTAGTTACGCTCGCCCGCCGGCAGCGTCTTCACGGTGTTATCCATCGCCCGATAGCGGCCATCCACATCGTCAAACAGCACCGGCCCCAGGCTCATGTGATACAGCGACGTGTAAAAGATCGTGCGATGCGTCTCGTCAATGAACGAAGCACGCACCTTGCCCAACTGCCTACGCCAAGCCGCCGCCGCCATCATGCGCGTGCCATCAAAGTCGAAGCCTTTGACCTCAGCGGCAATATTCTTCGCAGCACCCGCAGTATCCACCGCGCTGATGCCCGTTTTTACAACGATCGTTTCGTTCGCCTTCGTATCGAAGTACAGAACAGCCTTCAGGTTCACACCCTCAGCCTTCTTGCCACTCACAGGCTGATCGTCTGAAAAGATCTCCACCTTCTTCGGCTTCTTCGAAAACTGCATGGAGAAGTAAGCATGACGCCCGTTGCCCCATCCATTCGTCACATGCCCACCCTGCAACGTATCGCCCGCAAGCTCCACCTCGCTGCTCACAACGGTGGTGCCCCGCTTCGTCAGGTGCGCATGGTGCAGATCAACAATCAGGTAAGCCTCATCACTCTTCGGAAACGTGTAACGATGCACACCCACACGCTCCGTCGCTGTCAGCTCCGCCTTGATCTTGTACGTGTCCAGCATCACCGAGTAGTAGCCCGGCGTCGTCACCTCGGTGCTGTGCGTAAAGCGCGAACGATATCCCTCTTCCGGATTCTTCCGGTCGCCCGGCACCAGCTTCGCTTTGCCCGTACCCGCCATCACCAGAAAGTCCAGCAGATCGCCCACGCCCGTACCGCTCAAATGCGTATGGCTGAAGCCCATAATGCTGTCGTCAGTAATGTGGTATCCGCTGCTCCAGTCCCATCCATCGTTGTACGTATCCGGCGAAAGCTGCACCGCACCAAACGGCATGCTCGCACCCGGATAGCAGTGCCCATGCCCACCCGTACCAATGCGCGGGTCCACCCACTGCAACACATCATCCTTGGCAACAGCCTTTTGCGAAAGCGCCATCATCGAGCGCGATTCCATATGAGCAAGCGTGGCGGCAACAGCAGCGGATTCCAGAAATCTACGACGAGTAATCATGTGACATCTCCAACTGCCGTTCATCCTACCAAGGCAACAGTACAGCTGAAAAAACAAAGGCCACGCAGAAGTTCTCTGCGTGGCCTTTGCTGTTTGCGATTGATTGTTAGAACGAGTACTTCGCCGAAAGCTGCAACATGCGCGGTCCGGAACGCGTCGTGCTGATGCGCCCAAACGTGCCGCTCGCAGAGTCTTGCGCTGTGCCATCCGGGTTACCGTAGCTTGCAATGTTCAGCACGTTCGACGCATCCACACGGAAGCTGATTCTCTGGCTATCCGTAATGTTGAAGTCCTTGAACACTGAAGCGTCATACTGCTGGTAACCAGGCGTGCGCTCCGTGCCAGGGCGCTGCGGGCTGATCACACCATCCGCAGGCAAACCGTACGCACACACACCGTTGTCCACGCCCGCGGTAAGGCAAGGCGTAGCGGAAGCATCGGTACCAAACCAGTGCTGCACGCTGCGATTCACAATCTTCAACGGACGGTACTTCACCATGCGCTGCTGATTGCTGTTCACACCAGAGTTCACGTTGTTGCTGGTGATCGTGATGGGGAAGCCCGTGTACACAAAACCAGAGGCAGCCACACGCCATCCGCCAACAAACTCGTCCACCACGCGTGGCATGTTGCCGCCAAACTTGCGGCCACGGCCAAACGGCAGTTCATACGTCGCCGTGAAGTTCACGTTATGACGAACGTCTGTACCGCTCGGACCGTATTCCAGCGAGTTATTACGAGGATCCGCAGCATACGCGCTCGCTCCGGTAACGTTCGAAACACCATAGAAACCAATGCTGTTCGTCAACGCCTTCGCATACGCGTAGTTCGCCGTGAACTGCAGACCGCCACGCAGCCGCTGACGGAACGTAGCCTGCAGTGCGTTGTAGTTCGCCATCGCTTCCGATGCTGTCAAAGGCACCGTTCCCGACTGACCAACCACCTGGTAGTACGGCGACTTGTTCACCGCAAAGCAGGCAGCCGAGTTATACGCCACTAGCGATCCGTTCACAAAGCATGGCGCAGTCAACTGGTTCGCTGCCACAGCCTGGATCAGGTGATACGCATACTGACCCACGTAGCCCACCTGGAACGACGAGTAGTTGTTCAACTGGTACTCGCTCGTCAGGCTGTACTCCGTCACGGTTGATGGCTTCAGATTCGGAGCCCACGCACGGAACTTCCCACTGCAACTCGGATCGGTTGTGTATGAGCAGGTCGCATTTGCGTTCTGCGTGAATGCGTTCTCAGCCGTGGTGTACGTACCCGCAGCAGAAGCGGTAGGCGCGCCACCCGTGTATGAAATCGACGACTGGAATGGCGGGTTGATCGTCAGGCGAAGGTTCGCGCCCGTGCCTTCCATGTAGGTCGTCGTGCCAAAGCCACCACGCACCACAAGCTTCTGCTTCGGATTCCACGAGAAGCCAACACGCGGCATAAAGTTCGTCCACGTGGGGTTGTACAGCGCGCGGCTATTGCCGTTCTGTCCTGCCAGTTCAATCGCACCGGTTGTCAGGTTCAGGTTGGCTTGCTTGTTGTTCACTTCATAGATTGGCTGGTCGTATTCCCAACGCAGACCCAGGTTCACCGTCAGCGTCGGCATCAGCTTCCAGTCATCTTGAACAAACCACGCATCACGCCACTGGCGCTGGCCCGTGTGTCCTGCCAGCGTGCCGCGGCCTGCGGAGCTCGCACGGTCAAGATAGAAGTCCGCCACACCAAAGCCGCTCGCACCACTCACACCAGTGTTCGCCGTGTACTGGCCGTTGTAGCTGATCTGGCCCTGCGCACCATCGTTGCCCGTGTACAGGCTGTTCTGCTGATAGCGGATGAACTGTGCGCCCATCTTGATAACGTGATTGCCCTTCTGGATCGTCAGGTTATCGCCATAGGTGAAGTTGTTCATCACGTTGTCGGAGTAAATGCCAGAGTTACCAAACGCCGCGCCACCACTGCTCGAGGAAAGGTTGTTGCCATCCGCATTGATGTTCTGCGCTGCAAATCCCGGAACCGGGCTGCCACCGCCAATGCCAACAGTTGCGTTGCCATTCGTACCGAAGACACCGGTTGTATCTGTGGGCACGCCCTGATGCCATGCCGTACGGAAGAAGCCAGCGCGGAACTCATTCTGAATGGTCGGCGTAAACGTGTGAACGTAGTTGATCGCTACGCCCTTCGTCGGATACGTCGAAGCCGTGGGGAACGCCAGCGCAATGGGCGACGTGTTGGTATCGCCCGCCGTGCTCTGGCTGTAGCGCACAAACATCGTGTCCTTGTCGCGGTAGCGGTAGTCCACCTTCGTATCAAACTGATCGTTGTAAATGCGCTGCTTCGTCACGCCACGGAAGTTGCCCGTCGTGATCGTGCCTGCCTGTGCCGCCTGGTTCGGCAACGGATACAGTTCAGGATGCGCAAACAGGTAGCGTGCCACCGGGTTCAGCGCGGTCGTCGGCAACTGGTTATTTACAAACGCGGGCTTGCCTGCTGCCTGCGCGTCATACAACTGGTACGGCACCTCGCCAAAGTCACCCTGACGCATGCGCTGCGTGGCCACGTTCACATCCTGGTAGCCGCCCTTGTGGTATCGGTTGCCGGAGTAATCAGCAAAGAAGAACAGCTTGTCCTTCAACACCGGGCCACCGATGGTTCCACCAAAAATGTTGCTGGTCTCGCTCGTCTTCGGCACTGGCGTCGCACTCAGTCCGTTCGCCCAAGTGTTCGCGTTAAAGCTGTCGTCCGTCACGTAGTAGAAGGCGCTACCGTGGAACTTGTTCGTGCCGCTCTTCAGTAGCGCAATCACGTCGCCGCCGTTCACGTTGCCGTACTCGGCCTGCGCGTTGCTGCTCACGGTGCGGACCTGATCCAGCGCATCCGGGCTCGGGTTGTAGCCAATCGTGTTGTTGATCGTCTCGTTGATCTCAATGCCATCCAGCAGATAGTTGTTCGCCTGCTGGCGGTTCCCATTCACTGAGACCTGCGCACCACCATCCTTACTGCGCTCAATAGCATTCTGTCCGGTGAACACCGTAGGATCGGTCGCCACGGCACCCGGCGTAAAGATCGTCAGAGATGCGAAGTTACGGCCCTGCAGCGGAATGCTGTTGATCGCATGCGTATCCAGCGTCATGCCCAGTTCGCCACTCTCGGTATTCAGCAGCGGCACCAGCGACGCCTGTACTTCAACCGTCTGGTTCGCTCCTTCGGCACTCAGCTTCGCGTCAAACTTCGCGTCCTGTCCCGCCTCCAGGCTGAACGGCCCAAGGGTCTGGGGCGCAAAGCCCTTCGCTTCAATGACTACTTTGT
This sequence comes from Terriglobus roseus, assembly GCF_900102185.1. Classification (NCBI taxonomy): domain Bacteria; kingdom Pseudomonadati; phylum Acidobacteriota; class Terriglobia; order Terriglobales; family Acidobacteriaceae; genus Terriglobus; species Terriglobus roseus. Next base: position 4,352,149 of record NZ_LT629690.1, read on the forward strand.
ACTGGCCCACCTGCAGGAAGTGGATGTTGTACACACCGCCGCTCGTGCTCTGGGTGGTGCTGCTCACGTTGGTCTGCACATTGGTGACCGTTACCTTTGCATTCGGCAAAACGGCACCCGACGGGTCCGTCACGGTGCCGTTCACACTGCCGGTAATGGTCTGGGCATAGCTACAGGTCGACACCGCCACAAGGGCGACGGGAAGCATTCGGAACAACGACTTCAAATTGGCACTCCTTACAGCGTTGGGGGAGGGGGTGGTGGGGGGAAGAACGTGTGCGCACACGATTTGTTCGGTAGCTCACGTTCACTGCAAACGGCTTTTTGCCGTAAATCCCACGCTAAGCGATAAATGAAGTGTTTCGATAGGGAAATATTTTCCGTCCCGTAACAATTCACGCCAAAGCGCCGCGAAAGGGACGCCAATCTCTGCAAGTGCCATTCCCATCGACCGCTCACTCACCCTTCGCCCCTGAGCTCGGCCCCAAATTCCCAAATCGGAACGCCAAGCACTGCAGAACCCAGCAGATGCCGTCGCATACCCCAAAAGTGTTATCCGCCTAACCCAAGGGGTGTTATTCCTACCCCAGACTTCCGCCGATTAACGTTACGGCAAGAGTTCGCAAGCCCCGAACTCCCGGTCTGTTGCACTACTTTGCTTTTCTGCCTGAAAGGTCTCTCTCATGCTTCTCGGTTCACTCTTCGTAGCTGGATTCGTCATCGCCATCGTGGCTGGTTTCGCCAAGGTGGAAGATAGCTCGTACTAAAACTGGCTTTTAACGCCCTCAACCCTCCCCCAGTTCCACCCCTCTTACCCTCAGTCATTTCCATGCCCCATAGCGACCTCCCTCAATACGAGGGGGTCCACGTCGCGAAAGCGACGTCGAGCACGGCACGAAGTGCCGAAGCACGTAGAATTAAGGGTGAGCATGGACCCCAAGTACATACGTAATTTCGCGATCATCGCGCACATCGACCACGGCAAGTCGACCCTCTCTGATCGCCTCCTCGAACTCACCGGCTCGCTCACGCAGCGAGAGATGCAGGCGCAGGTCCTCGACGCCATGGACCTCGAGCGCGAACGCGGTATCACCATCAAGGCCCACTCGGTCCGCATGATGTACCAGGCCCACGACGGCCAGACCTACCAGCTCAACCTCATCGACACCCCCGGCCACGTCGACTTCAGTTATGAAGTCAGCCGCTCCCTCGCCTCCTGCGAAGGCGCCCTCCTCGTGGTCGACGCCTCACAGGGCGTAGAAGCCCAGACCCTGGCCAACGCCTACCTCGCCATCTCCAACGGCCTCGAGATCATCCCTGTTATCAACAAGATCGACCTCCCCAGCGCCGACATCCCGCGCACCAAGGAGATGATCGAAAACACCGTAGGCCTGCCCGCAGACGACGCCATCGCCGTCTCCGCAAAGACCGGCCTCAACGTAGCCGACATCCTCGAAGCCGTCGTCGCACTCATCCCGCCCCCCACCGGCGACAGCGAGAAGCCGCTCCAGGCGCTCATCTTCGACAGCTGGTTCGACCCCTACAAGGGCGTCATCGTGCTCGCCCGCGTCATCAACGGCACCCTCCGCAAGGGCCAGCGCATCAAGCTCATGTCCAACGGCAAAGTCTTCGACGTGGAATCCATGGGCGTCCTCACCCCCAAGCCCGTCGAAATCGCCGAGCTCTCCGCAGGCGAAGTCGGCTTCTTCGTCGCAACCATCAAAGACGTGGCAGACACCAAGGTCGGCGACACCATCACTGACCCCACCAACCCCGCCACTGAAATGCTCCCCGGCTTCGAAGACATCAAGTCCATGGTCTTCGCCGGCCTCTACACCGTAGAAAGCCACGAGCACGGAGCCCTGCGCGAAGCCCTCGGCAAGCTCAAGCTCAACGACGCATCCTTCTCCTTCGAGCCCGAGTCCTCCGTAGCCCTCGGCTTCGGCTTCCGCTGCGGCTTCCTCGGCCTGCTCCACATGGAAATCATCCAGGAGCGTCTCGAGCGCGAGTTCGGACTCGACCTCATCACCACCGCCCCCGGCGTGGGTTACAAGGTCCACCTCACCGGCGGCACCACGCTTGAAGTGCAAAACCCCTCGCGCTGGCCCGACCCCACGACCATCGACTCGGTCGAAGAGCCCGTCATCATCGCCAAAATCCTCACCAACGAGGAGTACGTCGGCAACATCCTCAAGCTCGTCGAAGAAAAGCGCGGCAAGCAGCAGAACATGGAGTACGTCTCCGCCAACCGCGTCATGATCACCTACGAGCTCCCGCTCAATGAGATCGTGCTCGACTTCTACGACCGCCTCAAGTCCGTCAGCCGCGGCTACGCCTCACTCGACTACCACCTCTCCGGCACCTGGACCAGCCCCATGGTCAAGATGGACATCCTCGTCTCCGGCGAACCCGTTGACGCACTCAGCATCATCGTCCATCGCGACTTCGCCTACGAACGCGGCAAAGCCCTCGTCCACAAGATGAAGGAGCTCATCCCCCGCCAGATGTTTGAGGTCGCCATCCAGGCCGCCATCGGCAGCAAGATCGTAGCGCGCGAAACAGTAAGTGCCATCAAAAAGGACGTACTCGCCAAGTGCTACGGCGGCGACATCAGCCGAAAGCGCAAACTCCTCGACAAGCAAAAAGAGGGCAAAAAGCGCATGAAGCGAATCGGCAAAGTAGACATCCCCCAGGAAGCCTTCCTCGCAGTCCTAAAAGTCGGGGAGTAAGTCTTATTCACTTATCGCGGACAGTAGGTGATCGGCGGAGCAGTTGGGACTAATTAGCTTTAGGCGAGGGGATCGTCCGAGAAACATTCGAAATCGGCCCTAGTTCCTGCCAACTGTTTTCGTTGTATCGGAAAAGAAGCTCAGTACTGCATCCATCCTCCGGGATAAATACCTCAAAAGAGGGTTCCCCTCTCTTTACGAGAATTTGCCCCCTGCAGCCAGAGTGCGTTGTTCGACCCTGCGGTTGAAAAACATTAGACGTCTGATGCTCATATGTTTCAAGCCAGGTTCCATCCGCGGCTCGGATCCAAAGCCTTGGTTTCGGTTTCTGGAACTGTATGTAGCTCGACTCGAACGAAACTGGCAGCGAATCACCCTGCGAAGCAACCTCTGCTCTAGTGATCACATTCTCGGATGCAACCTCATTCTTTCGAATGCTTGCTTCCTGGTGTGACGAAAGCGCCGACAAAATGCCGATCAATGCACTGAAGACGGCTGTAACAGCAAACCCCCACTCGAGGTAGCCGGGGAGTTTTGCGGAATCTGTTTTTGAAGCAGCCTCCAGCTGGCGCTTGTAGAGATTCGGCCTGATAAAAAACCACAGTATGCTGATGGCAAATCCCGCGGAAGCGAGGAGAAGGACAGCAAGTTTGTTAAAGGCAAGAATTGTCATCCATCTACTCCAGTGTCGCTTCCAGATATTGTGGATAAATCATCTTTTATCTGTTTGTTGGGAGTAGAAGGAGCGCTCTCGATCTTAGGATTAGTCAATACACTAAGCGCACCGACCCAACCAAAACCCGCCGAAAGACTCTGGAGTGCGTCCTGAGGGTGAAAAAAAATTGTCCCGATCACGGAACCAGTAAAAGCAACGACTACAAAATCAAGCCGGTCATAGAAAACGTCTGGCTTTCCTGGGAAAAGACGGCGGAGAGCAGGTGTCGTCCCCGCAAAACCTTTGTAGAGCGAGAACATATACATGGCGACAGAACCGAAAGCTGTGACGACAAAGTTGAGCTTGCCTGGAGTTGCGAACCGGAGGGTGGCGTCAACTAAAGGCGACCACATAAGATTTGTTCCCTTCAGCCCGGCCGGCAATCTGCAATGCAGCAAATGGTACCACTGCTTCAACGGCAATCAAGAATAATGTCGACGTGACTCACTATCCGAAAATGCAAACTGCTCGCCAAACAAATGAGGGCAGGGAACGAACCTGCAAAGTAGACATCTCCCAGGAAGGCTCTCTCGCCGCCCTAAAAGTTGGAGAACTTTTTTTACGAGCGCGCGATGGCAAAGATTGAAGTCGTTGTATTTCTCACCTGTGAGGAGCTGACAGGTAAAGCTGTCGTTGAGGCTGACTTTATCGCCTCGCTCCGGCGCTTCAGCCGAGACTCGATACTTCGGTTATGTTCGTTCATAGCACTCGTACTTGAGACCTATAAACGAGGTTCGAAAACAGAGAATGTCCAAGCGTCGCTGCTGTACGACTTCTTTCCTCCGAAAGTAGCGGCGGAATTTGTTTGTTTGCTTTGGGCGTCTTCCGAACGACGTCGATTACTCTTTCACCGACGCCAGCTTCTCTTGCTAGCAAAATACGCAGTTACACACTGTCCTTCGAATGGGATGAACGCGGTCGGAAACATGCTCTTTGGGGTTCTGCTCATTCAAGCGAATGATCTCTTAGACAACCCTACTCCGATGACATCTACCGTATTGAGCAGTCGGGAAGACATGGCTGCGTTCATTACAACTATGGTGTCTGCAGGCGAATATGCGCATCGAATGCCCGCACAGACATTCGCAAGATCTAGGAAATTGCTTGTAGATATTCCAAAGAAGTTATTCCCTACCCTCGATCTCAATTGTCAATTCGAAAGCGTAACAGGGCTATCCCTAGAACTTTACTTAGGGCTATCCGTTACAGCTCTGGCCAAATTTTTCAGGTACCAAGACAGCGATTGGTTGAAACATGCCGATGAAGCTACTTTGCTGGCAAACAATCTCATAGTTGAAGGGTCCTCGGCAAGAGACGTAAATATCCTCCTTAACATCATCGCTGCGTCTCCCTCTAAGCTCAAAGCCCTTTACGCAGGGCGGACAGCACGCAAGAACGACAGCACGATGTTTCGAGATTTTCCGTTTGTCGAATCAGTGGCAAATTTTGGTCTTATCAATCAGACGCAGGTGTTCTTACCCATTGACTTGGAATTCATGATGGACAAGTTGTTAGGCGGACCTTTTTGGACATTGAAGGCCACAGTTCCACAATTCGAGTCGCTTTATTGGGGGAAAATCTTTGAAGCGTACACGCAGGATATTTTGACTCGCGCTTCTTCAGGGACAAATCAGTCCGTATATTGCAACCCTGTATATGCAGATAATCCTTTGGAAGAAATCTGTGACGTCCTCATTTTGTGCGGCGAAACGGTAGTCCTTCTAGAAACCAAGACATGTATGCTTGATGCTTCCTCGAAATATGAGGGAAAGCCTGAACTATTACTGGCAAAGCTAGAGAAGCTTCTGGTTGGCTCACCAGAAAAGCCCAAGGCCGTGAGGCAATTAGCCAAGGCGGTTAGAAATCTCTTTCAGGAAGGAAATCAACGTCTGGCGAAGGATATTGATCTTTCTCAGGTGAAGAGTTGCTTCTGTTCGACTGTTACGTTGGATTACATCGGCGGCGCAGCGGGAGTGGCAACACTTCTTTCGAGCTTCATGGACGAAATCTTGGACTCTGAAAAGCTTCGTGTTCAGTTCGAAGGCCATTACACCACTAACATCGATGAGCTGGAAACAATGACTGGCTTTCTAAAATCGACAAATATTGGAGGCCTGCTCAATCTTTGGAAGATACAGAATCCAGCCCTTGGACGGCCTTTCGGAGCTCAGGATATTCAGTGCCTGAAGTGGGAGTACCCGCAATGGTTGGAACAAGACTTCCGCTCCATATTTGACAAGGCTCTTCGTCATGTTCTTCCGAAACAGTACGAAAAGCGGGGATTGTCGCTTCCCGAAAACCAACCTATGCTCAAGAGTTAGGCCACCATCGATTATTGCTGAGCATCGTCACCTGTCCCCTTCGACGGGCTGTTACCGCCGGAAATCTTTGTCAAGTACGCGATCCGCTTATGTGTAACAAACCAAAGGAAATACGGTTGGCATGGTATTTCCTCCAGATCGCTACAATAGAAGTAGGGCTTTTTAGTGGCGTTGGTGCCCTAGCCGTAAGTCCAATAGAAAGACGATTTTGCCTCTAACCCCAATGGTTAGACGATTTTGCGGGATACCCCGCAGCTAAGTCCTTTCAAAAGACGATTTTGCAAAAACAGGGGGAGGGGGTACCCTCCCCATCCCATTGCCGAAAGGTTCAGCGCAAGAGCAAATGGCCGCTCCAGAAGGAGCGGCCATTTGTTGTAGTGATTGTGTTGCAAACGGGTTTAGTGCGCGGGTGCGTCGCCGTCCATGTGGCCGGGCTTGGGCACAATCCACACCAGCGGAACCATGATGGCCGTGAACACTGCCAGCACCGCGATGATGTCCAGATAAGCCAGCATCGACGCCTGGTTATGCAGCATGTTGTAGACATTGCCCTGCGCTGCGGAGATCGCATCGGCATGGTTGCCGCCGCCCGGACCGCGACTGCCCTGCAGGAATCCCGCAACGCTGTTCACACGGTCGTTGAAGGCCTGGCTTGATGGTGTAAGGTTGCGGATCATGTAACCCTGATGCGCCTGCGAGCGCCGCGACAACATCGTCGCCACGAACGCCGTACCCACCGACCCACCCACATTACGAGCAAGATTTGAAAGTCCGCTGACATCGTTGTTCTGTGATCGCGGAATGTTGTTGTACGCAATGGTGTTGATGGGAATGAACAGGAACGCCAGCGAAGCAGCCTGCACAATGCGCAGCCACATAATATCCGCGAACGACGACCCAAGATTCATGTGCGAGTGCATCAGGTAAAGCGAATACGTCAGCAGCGCAAAGCCGAACGAGATCATCACACGCGGATCAAGACGCGTGATGAGAATGCCAACAACAGGCATCATCAGCATGATCGTCACGCCGCCCGGCGAGATCACCAGACCCGCAAGCTCCGCCGTATAACCCAACAACGTCTGCACATACTGCGGAATCAACACAGTCGACGCATACAGCGAGAAGCCCAGCACAAACAGCAGCGTGAACGACACCGCAAAGCTACGCTGCTTGAACAGTGTCAGGTTCAGGATGGGTTTATCACCCTTCTTCAACCGCCACAGCGACCAGATGATCAGACCAATCAGCGACACTGCGCACACAATGGCAAAGGCCGTGATCACAGAGGAACCGAACCAGTCATCTTCCTGGCCCTTATCCAGCACAAACTCCAGCGACCCGAAGCCAAGCGCCAGCAGACCAAACCCGATGTAATCCAGGTTCAACCCCTTCCGCTTGTTTGCCTCCACTTCCTTGATGATGTGCGGAGGATCCTCCACCATACGAGTCGTCAGCACCAAAGACAGGATCGCAACCGGGACGTTGATGAAGAATATCCATCGCCAGTCATAGTTGTCGGTGATCCATCCACCCAAAGTCGGCCCAATCGCCGGAGCAGCAACCACCGCCAGCCCATACAGCGCGAACGCCTGCCCTCGCTGCTTAGGCTCGAAGGTGTCCGCAAGGATGGCCTGCTCACTCGGCCCAAGTCCACCACCACCCGCACCCTGGATCAACCGGAACAGGATCAGGATAGGCAGGGTAGGCGCCAGCCCACACATAGCCGACGAGATACCAAAGATGACCACGCAGATCATGTAGAACTTCTTGCGCCCGATGAACGTGGTCAGATACGCAGAAGCCGGAAGGATAATGGCGTTCGCCACCAGGTAACTGGTGATGACCCAGGTAGCTTCGTCCTGCGAGGCACCCAACCCACCCGCAATGTGCGGCAGGGCCACATTCGCAATAGAGGTATCCAGTACCTCCATGAAGGTAGCCAGGGTCACTGTGAGGGCAATCAGCCAGGGGTTATGCTTCGGTCGCCACGGCTGTTCTGCCGCGTGCGCTACCTCGGCCGGTTGGCCAGTCTCTTCCATTGTGGTTGCAGCCATACCCGATTTCAGATGGCGGATTCCGACATGGGATGCAGAGAGTTTGCGTATGCACTGTTTACGGTGCAGGAACGCGACATGCTAGGGTCGATTCATGGCAAGAATCGCAGTTGATATGGATGAGGTGATGGCGGACACCGTTGCGGAACACATCCGCCGCTACAACGCTGACTTCCGCAGCGAGCTTTCCAAGGAAGATATGGATGGCAAATGGTTGTGGCAGTGCGTGCCAGATGCACACCATGAAGCGCTGGTCGGCTATCTGAATGAACCGGAGTTCTTTCGCAATCTTGAATTGATGCCAGATTCGCAGCGTGTGCTGGAGCGACTGAACCGCGACCACGAAGTGTTCATCGCGTCAGCGGCGATGGAAGTGCCTATGAGCTTCGCGGCCAAGTTTGCATGGATGGAAGAGCACTTCCCCTTCATCCGTCCTTCGCACATGGTCTTCTGTGGCGACAAGAGCATTCTCGCTGCCGATTACCTCATCGACGACAACCCTCGGCAACTCCGAGCGTTTCGTGGCAAAGGATTGCTCTTCTCAGCGCCGCATAACAAGCTTGCGAAGGAATGGACGCGCGTCGAAGACTGGAACGCGGTTGAGAAGTTCTTTTATCCGGAAGGATGACGCCGACTAACGCGCGGCAGTGCTCTCGTTTGATCCGCGCGTCTTTCCGTTGCCATTCGGTAGTCCGCCGCCATTGTGTGAAGACGCGTTGCCTTGCAGCGTGACGATAAGCGCCTTAGCAGGGGTCTGTCCGGCGTTCGCATAGCTGTGCGGCGTATTCGCGTCGAAATACACAGCATCGCCAGCTTCAAGTCGGTGTGTCCCGTCTCCATGAGTGATATCCATTTCGCCTTCCAGAACGTATAGAAACTCAGAGCCGGGATGCTGATGCGCGCGTCGCGGCGTTACGTTCGGAAGAAACTCTGCGAAGTAAGGATCAAGCTGGCGATCCGGAATTAGGTAGCCTAACGATTCAAAATAGTAGGCAGGATCATCCGTTCCGCTCTGTGGAAGGCGAATGCGGTCCTTGCCACGCTGCACGCGGAAAAGCGTCTTCGGTTCCGGCTCAAAGAAGTAGCTTAGGTCCTTTGAAAACACCAACGAGATGCGTGCGAGGTTGCGCAGCGTAGGCACCACGCGGCCTGTTTCAAGCTGTGACAGAAAGCTGGCGCTGAGGCCGGTGTGACGGCCAAGTTCAACCAGTCCCATACCTTTTTTCAGACGTAGCTGCTTAATGCGCTCGCCCAGTTTCTTTTCCGCGATGAAATTTTCAGCGGCTTCGCCAGCTATCGGATCGCCCGTATTCGTAGGCGGAGACGGACGGTCCGTGATGCTCGCGTCCTTCGTTTCCGCAGATGATGACATTGCCCTATCTCCCAGTGTCGTGACACTTTACGTAGGCCAAAAGATGTCGAATTTTGGCGGAAAGATGTCCGCGCGCATAGAAGTAAGAAAATCTGTGTTTTGCAAAAGGTTGTCTCTGGACTTTAGGCTCGTGAATGTGATCCCGGCTTTGCTGCATGACAAACAAAGAATTGCACCTGTGATGGTGCTGTGGTTTCTGATGGCTGGCTGCGCCAGCCAAGGGCCAGTGCGTCCTCCATCGCTGCATTTGCCTGCCGCTGTGCATGGCCTGACCGCGACGCGTGTCGGGGATGCGATTGATCTGGCGTGGACGAATCCGACGCGCACCACGGACGGCGTTTCATTGACGGCAAAGCATAGCGCCGGTGCGATGCAGGCAGAGGTCTGCCGTGCCGAAGCATTCACGACTGCTAACTGCACGCCGATTGCGCATCTTCCGGCAACCGCTGGCGGATCCGGTGGTTATCACGATGTACTGCCATCGTCGTTTGCCGAAGGCAATGTACGAACGATTGTGTATCGCGTTCGGCTCGTGAACTCCGCTGGAAACGGTGCGGGATGGACTGAGGTGAAGAGTCTTGCTGGAGTTGCTCCCGCAATCATCACTGGTCTCCGGGCGCAGCCGGTGGCGCAGGGCATTCTCGTGCAATGGCAACCGGGAGAAGACGGAGTGATGTTGCGGGTGTCTCGTGGAAAGGATGCCACCCATTCCACGTTGCTCGCGGCGTCGGATGCGTCCACGGGTAAGCAGTCACAGAAATCTTCCAGCGGAACAGTCGATACTGGCGGGCACGTGGGGGAAGAGCAGCGTTACACCGTCTTCCGCCGATGTACTGTTTCGCTGGGTGGGGAATCGTTCTTGATGGACAGTGATCCGGCCAGCGTGACCGTTACTGCCTCAGCAAAACTGCCGCTGCCGCTACCTCCGACAAGTCTGGAAGCGCTGGCCAACACACTTTCCACACCGGAAGTTGACCTCGTTTGGCAACCGCCGGACGATGCAGGCGTTACAGGCTATCGTGTCTATCGGGAGGAGTCCGGAGCGACTACGTTGCTGACGCAGGAGCCACTCCGCGGATTTACCTACGCTGACAAGTCTGTCTCAAACGGGCATAGCTATCGGTACTGGGTAGCTTCGATGAATGGCACCGGCGAGCAGCGCAGTTCGGCTGTCAGCGTCACACTTCCTTAATCTGTGACTCGTAAGCTGGGCAATCTTATGAGAAATGCAGTGATTACTCCGTCGCACGGCATCTGAATGAGTGCCGGGACAGGCGTAAAATAATCAATGAAACGATTTTGCTCAGGGACATCGAAGGAGAACGCAAATGGCGACGCTTTTGGATCAGCTTAAGCAGTACACCACCGTGGTGGCCGACACCGGCGACATGAAGTCGATGGAGAAGTTCAAGCCGACAGACGCGACCACCAACCCGTCGTTGATCACCGCTGCCGCAAACATGCCGGAATACAGCCACATCGTGGATGATGTGCTGAAGACCGCGAAGCAGAAGGCCGGCGCGAACTCTGACGACAAGGCTGTTGCCGCAGAAGCCTTCAAGACGCTGGCTGTCGCCTTTGGCCGCGAGATCCTGAAGATCGTTCCGGGCCGCGTTTCCACGGAAGTGGACGCCCGCCTCTCCTACGACACCGAGAAGACGATCGAAGTGGCGAAGGACATCATTGCGCAGTACGCTGCCGCCGGTGTCAGCAAGGACCGCGTTCTGATCAAGATTGCCTCCACCTGGGAAGGTATCAAGGCTGCTGAGCAGCTTGAGAAGGAAGGCATTCACTGCAACCTGACGCTGCTCTTCGGTCTGCACCAGGCCATTGCCTGCGCTGAGGCGAACGTAACGCTGATCTCGCCGTTCGTGGGCCGCATCCTGGATTGGTACAAGAAGGACACGGGCAAGGACTACACCAGCGCGGAAGATCCCGGTGTTATCTCCGTCACCAAGATCTTCAACTACTACAAGAAGTTCGGCTACAAGACCCAGGTGATGGGTGCTTCGTTCCGCAACATCGGTGAGATTGAAGAGCTGGCCGGTTCTGATCTGCTGACCATCGCACCCAAGCTGCTGGATGAGTTGAACAGCAAGGAAGGCACGCTGGAGAAGAAGCTGGACGCCGACAAGGCAAAGTCCATGGACATCGAGAAGATCTCGATCGACAAGGCGACCTTCGACAAGATGCACGCAGAAGACCGCATGGCACACGACAAGCTGAAGGAAGGCATCGAAGGCTTCTCCAAGGCTCTGGAAGAGCTGGAAGCTCTGCTGGAAAAGCGTCTCAAGGAAGTAGCCGAGCCGGTGGGCGCGTAAGTCCACCGCTTGGAAAAGCAATGCAAGAGGGAGCCTTCGGGCTCCCTCTTCTGTTTGCGAGTCGCGATTTATAACAAGAAAGAGGTGGATTCCCATATGAGAATCCACCTCTTGTGTTTTGATTTGGTTTGCTACTGCGGTAGCGCGAAAGTGTAGAGCGTATCGGCTGCGCCGAAGACTACGTACTGCTGACCGTTGCGTTCGAAGGTCATAGGGCCGTTGGTTAGGTTGGTGCCAGGACGTGCATGCCACAACGCTTTGCCCGTCGCCGGGTCAAGCGCGAAGATGTTGCCATACGCGTCGCCGCCGAAAAGCAGGTGTCCCGCTGTGGTCAGCAGGCCGCTATAGTTGCGCGTGTTGCGGCCGGTGTCTCTGCGCCAGACTTCTTTGCCGGTCTTAGGATCAAGCGCCAGCAGGATGCTGTTTTCTTCCAGCGAAATGCCCGATCCGCCCTGATGATCTTCAGGCTTGCCACTAGCGTCCAAAGCGGAGTACCAGTACGACCATCCTTCTTCTGCATTCACGTAGAACAGGCCTGTCTGCAAACTGAATGCAGGCGGAGGCCAGTTGGCGCTGCCGTTGGCCACACTGTGAAGCAGAACACCGCCGGGAGTTTCTTCCTTGGCGGGATCAGGAATCGGCTCACCCTTGGCATTGACTCCCTTGGCCCAGTTCTGTGGGACAAATGGCGTCGACACAAGCGACTCGCCCGTGACGCGGTCCAGCAGGAAGTAGTAGCCATTGCGGCTGGCATGCGACAGCAGCTTGCGAGGCTTGCCATTGATGGTGGCGTCGAACAGGATGTTGGTTTCCACCGCGTCCCAGTCACGCGTGTCGTGCGGGCTGGGCTGGAAGTACCACTTGATCTTGCCGGTGTCGGGGTCGATCGCGAGGATGGTGCAGGTGTACAGGTTCGCGCCCTCGCGAACATTACCCGCCAGCACTGGATGCGGATTGCCCGTGCCCCAGTACATCAGGTTCAGTTCCGGATCGTACGTGCCGGTGACCCACAGCGGTCCACCACCCTGCTTACGTGCAGCTTCGCTGGGCCATGTATCCGCGCCGGGTTCGCCCGTGGCAGGAATGGTGTTCAGCTTCCACAGTTGTTTGCCGTTGGCGGGGTCCAGAGCATAGAGCGCGTGAGGTACATCGGATACGTCACCGCTGGTACCCACAATGAGCTTGTCCTTCACCACGAGCGGCGCAACGGCAATGTAATAGCCGAAGGTGACATCGCCCACTTCCTTGTCCCACGCAACTTTGCCAGTCTTCGCATCCAGCGCGATGACATGCGCGTCGGGTGTGCCAAAGTAGACCTTGCCGTTCAGGTAGGCCACACCGCGGTTGGCAATCATGTTGCCCGGCGACTTGCGTTCGTAGCTCCACAGCTTCAGGCCAGTAACAGCATCCACTGCCCATACATGGTTGGGTGACGTGACATACAACACGCCGTCCACAACAACGGGCGTTCCCTTGATTGCGAGTCCCTTCGTTGGCAGTGTCCATGCCAGCGTAAGGTTCTTTACGTTGGTGCTGTTGATCTGTGTCAGCGAGGAGTAGCGACGGCCAGAGCTATCACCGTTGTATTGCGACCACTCAGCGCCCACACTGGGCAAGCTCTGCACTGCGGCAACGGGAGATGCTGCAGGCTTCTTCTGCGCACCTGCGGTCAGGCACGCCAAGGTAAAAACGACGGCGCTACTTGAGCGTTTCCAGGTACGAGAAAACATCATGGATTTCCTTATCGGTGTAGGTGGGCAGTAGCGCCTTGTGTCCCTTCAGCGGATCGGGGACGTTCACAGTCACGTGATCGGTCTCCCACGTATGCGAAACGCCGTCGGCGGTCTGCAGCGTCACGGTAAAGCCGTCGCGATGCAGGAAGCGCCCTTCATACTTCTTGCCTGCGGCTATCACGGAACCTGTCTCGGGCTTTGCCTTTGGCAGCAGGATCGACTGCTCCAGTTCTGCGGGATCGCGCTTGGTGGCAATGCCCTTCAGGTCGCCTGTAACGGAGTGGCAGGTGGCGCACTTCGCGGCAAAGACAGCCTTGCCTGCATTGGCATCACCCACGTTCAACGAACCGGCAAATGCGCTGGCGCCAAGAGCTGACGCACGTGTGAAAGCGTCGATGCGCGCATGAAGAAACGCTGCAATGTCGGATACCTGCTCCGGCGTGATCTGTGGGAAGGCTGGCATACCCTTGTCCATGCGGCCTTCGTGGATCACTGTGCCAATGTCCTTGCCGCCCGCGTCGTGGCGCACCAGCGACGACATGGTCAGGTTTGGTCCCATTCCGCCTGTTGCGTTCGCCCCGTGACATGCGGCGCAGTTCTGGCCAAACAGCTTCTGACCGCGGATGACGTTGTCCTGCTTGAGGACGTTCTCCTTGGAGACAGGAACTTCCTGTGCCGGAAGCGTTTCCGGAAAATAGGCAAGTAGAGTCCCGAGGACCAGAGAGGCGGAAATGAAGGGAAGGCGTTTCATCTGACCCCACCTTTGTAACAAAAAGTGGTCGGACCATGCACTGCCGCTTTAGCGATTGGATTTCTTGCTGGCCAACGGCGCCGGGTACGCGCTCTTGTGTTTGCGCGGCGCAGGTGCAGGCGGTGGAAGCAGATCAATGCCCTTGCGATGTTCTTCCACAGCCTTACCCAGAGCGAATTTCAGCGCCTCAATGCCCTCGCCTGTGACGGCAGAGATGGCATAGAAGGGCAGCTTGCGACGCTTCGCGTAGGTCTGCAGTTTCTTCAGCTTGTCCGGATTGGCAGCATCGATTTTGGCTGCAACGACAATGACAGGTTTGTCTTCCAGGTTGTGGCCGAACTCTTCCAGCTCGCCGGAGATCACCTTGAAATCTTCCACCGGATCAGGGCGTCCACTGCCGTCGGAAACGTCGACGAGGTGGGCCAGCACGCTGGTGCGCTCAATATGGCGAAGGAACTGGATACCTAAGCCCGCACCTTGGCTGGCACCTTCAATCAGTCCTGGCATATCCGCAATCACGAACGACAGTTCATGCGGAAAATCGCCAACCTTGACCACACCCAGGTTCGGTTCCAGCGTAGTGAAGGCATAGTTCGCAATCTTGGGGCGAGCTGCAGAAAGACGCGAAATCAGCGTCGATTTGCCCACATTGGGGTAGCCCACAAGGCCGACATCAGCGAGCAGCTTCAGTTCCAGCCGCAGGTGCTTCTCTTCGCCGGGACGACCCAGCTCGTGTTCGCGAGGAGCCTGATGGGTGCTGGTGGCAAAGTGCTGGTTGCCGCGGCCGCCACGTCCACCTCGAGCCACCACAATCTGTTCGTCCGGGTAGCGGAAGTCATGGAGCAAATCGCCGGTCTCTTCGTCAAAGACCTGTGTCCCGACCGGTACGGCCAGAATGGTGTGCTCGCCACTGCGACCGCTCATATTGGAGCCTTCGCCGTGGGTGCCGCGGTCTGCCTTGTGTTCCGGATTGAAGCGGAAATGGACCAGCGTGTTGTGCTTCTCGCTGGAGCGCATGAGGATGTCGCCGCCGTGGCCACCGTCGCCGCCGGACGGACCGCCGCGCGGAACGAACTTTTCCCGGCGGAAGGCCATGCAGCCATTGCCGCCGTCCCCTGCCTTTATCCGGATTCTTGCCTCGTCAATAAACATCTGTGCCTCTACCAGTTTAGTGGATCGCCGCTTTCCGTGCCGAAATGGAACCCGTTTCCCACATCCGTTGCAGACGGAAGGCCTTTTTTTGTGCCTGTTAATGGGAGAAAATGGAGGCGCTGGACTACAAACAGCGTCCCCCGCGCGTTCACGTTCCATTGACAGTGATCTGCCAGACTCAGAGGGGACTTTTCGCAGAGGGCCTCAGAGTTCCACTTACGCCCCGCAAAATCATCCGCAAGACCCTGCCGGCAACCGATTCGGTGGGTACATTAACGGACCAATTTTCAGGAGACTTTTCGATGCAAATGAATCCCCTCCGCAGCCTTGCGCTCGCGGCAGTACTTATGTCTGGAACGGTGATTGGCGCTTTTGCGCAGTCGGCCGTCGACGGCGCAGTAGGCGGAATTATCCATGACCCCAGCGGCGCAGTTGTTCCCGGGGCAGAGATTACCGTCACCAACAACGGCACTTCAGCCGCGCAGACCGTCAAGGCTGACGATCAGGGCTACTTCCGCGCAATCCATCTTCAGCCCGGCACCTACACAGTGGAAGTCACCTCCGCAGGCTTCGGCGCATATAAGTCAACAGCCGTCGTGGTGCAGGTTGGTCTGTTGACCAATGTGGATGCAAGCCTTGCTGCTGCGGGCACCAGCACTGAAGTGACAGTGACCTCGGAAGTTCCGGCCATCAACACCACCTCGCCGGACTTCAACAGCGTCATCGAACAGCACGTTCTGCAGAACCTGCCGGTGAACAACTATCGCTGGTCCAGCTACGCTGCTCTCACGCCGGGCGTGGTTTCGAACTCTGACGGCTTCGGTCTGTTGAGCTTCCGCGGCCAGAGCGTATTGCAGAACAACATCACCATTGACGGCGCTGACGACAACCAGGCCTTCTTCGCGGAAGAGCGCGGACGTACGCGTGCTGGTTACTCCACGGCGCAGAGCGCAGTGCAGGAATTTCAGGTAAACACCTCTAACTACACGGTGGAATACGGCCGTGCGGTGGGTGGCGTAGTTAACTCCGTCACCAAGAGCGGTACGAACCAGTTCCACGGCGAACTGTACTTCCGCGATCGTGACGCTGGTTGGGGTTCGAAGTCCCCGACGACGCAGCTCACCACCGTCACCTCCTCTGGCCCTGTCACGAACGTGATCAAGCCGAAGGATTGGCGTAAACAGTTTGGTGGCGCCGTAAGCGGTCCCATCATCAAGGACAAGCTGTTCTTCCTGCTTGCCATCGATAAGTTCAAGCGCAACTTCCCCGGAACGGGCGTTGCCAGCAGCCCCGCTACGTTCTTTGCGACTCCTGATGCAGCTCTGCCCACCGGCAAGACCTGCAATGGCACAGGTACTGCGGCTCCCAGCGCGGCAGATGCCAGCAACTGCACCCTGGCGCTGAACTACCTTGGTAGCTACACCCAGTACGCAAATGCAGTCCCGCTGTACAACAGTGGTCTCACGGCGCTGAACACCATGCTCGGCCCTGTGCCCCGTACTGGCGATCAGAACATCTTCTTCCCGAAGATCGATTGGCAGATCAACGGCCGTAACCATGCCACTTTTGAAGTCAATCGCCTGAACTGGGCGTCTCCCGCCGGCATTCAAACGCAGGCCACCAACACCTACGGCACGCGTTCCTTCGGTGATGACTTTGTGAAGCTCACCTTCGGCGTGGCCAAGCTGGACACCACCATCACTAGCAACCTCGTCAACGAAGTGCGTTACCAGTACGGCCGCGACTTCGAGTACGAGTTTGCTCAGACTCCAGCTACAAGTTACGAGCAGAACTACATCAACCGCGCTCGTGGCGGCAGCTATACCAACCCGTTTGGCCTGCCCCCGAACGTCTTCATCACCAATGGCTTCAACTTCGGTACGCAGACCTTCCTGCAGCGTCAGCGCTATCCCGATGAGCGCCGTTGGCAGGTGGCCGACACCGCCAACTGGACACACGGTTCGCACAACGTGAAGTTCGGTATGGATTATCTGCACACCTACGATCTGAGCCAGAACCTGCGCAGCCAGTTCGGTAGCTACAGCTACTCCACCGTGGGCCAGTACCTGGGCGATTGGTACAACGGTCAGAGCACCGACCCCACCGTCTACAACAAGGCGAAGAACTACTCGTCCTACCAGCAGGCCTTTGGTCCCACGGCATTCGACTTCGTCACGCACGACATCGGTATCTTCGCGCAGGATGAGTGGAAGGCTACTCCGAACCTCAGCATCACCTATGGCCTTCGTTACGAGCTGCAGCTCTTCCCACAGCCCTATGCAGGTCTTCCTGTCACGGGTGGCAGCTTTGGCACCAACGCCATCGCCCAGACCGGTGTAATGCCGTCGGATAAGAACAACATCGCTCCGCGCGTTGGCTTTGCATGGGATCCGTTCGGTGACGGCAAGACCAGCGTGCGCGGTGGATTCGGCCTCTTCTTTGGCCGCACCATCAACTCCACCATTTACAGCGCGCTGACCTCCACGGGTAATGCAACGCAGATAAATGGTGTGCCGGCATCGCAGCTCACCTTCAACTACACCTCCACGCAGAGCGGTGCACCGTCTTACCCGGCGGTCATCTCCAGCGTAGGTTCGGCTGGTGCAGCTCCTGCTTCCACCTACTTCGCAAAGGGATTCCAGAACCCCTACTCGGAGCAGTTTGATCTCTCCATCCAGCGCACGATTGGCTGGAGAACGACCATCGGCGCCAGCTACATCGGTGCACTTGGCCGCTCGATGCCGAACTTCGTGGATGCCAACCTGCCCACTCCGACAACGACTGTGACTTACACCGTTGCGGACACCACCGGCAAGGGACCCTTGCCGAACGGCAGCAAGGTCACCACACGCTTCTATGCCAAGGGTGCTACGGGCACTGTGGCAGCGGGCGTGAATGGTCCTAACGCTTACGCAAGCAGCCAGCGCCCCAACCCCGTGTTCGGTGCGGTGACGGCGATTGTCAGCAATGCCAGCTCCAGCTATCACGGTGTGGTTCTGGAAGCGAAGCATCAGCTCACAAACGGTCTGTCGTTCAGTGTGAACTACACCTACTCGCACGCGTTGGATAACGGTGTGAACGGCACCACGTTCACCAGCGCAAACGCTTACACCGATCCGTTGAACCCATCAGCTGACTACGGCAACTCTGATAACAACGTGCCTCAGCGTCTCGTGATGTACGCCGTCTATCAAACGCCGAAGTTTGTTCACGGTCCCCTTGGTCTGCTCACGAACGCATGGGAAATCTCCCCGAGCTTCGCAGCGCAGAGCGGTCTGCCTTACTCGCTGGCAAGCAGCGGTACGCCGACCACAGCACTGGGCGATAACGGTTCCTCGCTGTCAGCTATCGGTGGTGGTATCAACGGTTCCAACGGCGCGTTCCGTATCGCGAACATTGGACGCAATACTTACAAGCTTCCCCGCACCATGGTGGCTGACCTTCGTCTGAGCAAGCGCTTCGTGATCCACGAAGGCATGGATGTTGAGCTGCTGGGTGAGAGCTTCAACATCGCGAACCACTACAACATCACCGGCGTAACCACGACCGGCTACACCATCGCCACCAGTGCAACGGCCAACACGCTGACCTACAGCTCCGCGTTTGGTACCCGCACCTCGGTGAACAGCAACCTGGCTTACAGCCCGCGCCAGATCCAGTTGGGAGCGAAGTTCCACTTCTAACGCTGGATCGTTGTATGCGAAGGGGCGACGGTGAGAACCGTCGCCCTTCATTTTTGCCCGCACTATTTTGCGTTTTAACGATAAAACCGCTACGCTGCGGAAATCCGAATTTTGTTATGTAGACGCTCCTCCAGACAAGACAGGAGGAGCTCAGCAGTAGTGCCTTTGTTCTCGCAGTAGTGTGTTCCGAAGAAGATGACCGTATGCTTCAGCGTGCGGTTGCGGAGTACTGTTTCGTTTGCTCGGTTTGTCTCGCATCACTGCCCTCCTCCATCCACGCCAAACGTTCACCGCGTTGCTGCTGAGTCTCGCCACCGTCCCTATTGCCATGGCGCAGGACGCATCCACCGGCGCATTGAACGGCAGTGTGCACGATCCCTCTGGCGCCGCGATTTCCGCCGTTACGATCACTTTGCGCGATGTACATACGGGCCAACAGCGCACATTGCAATCGGATCGTCTGGGTGAGTTTTTCTTTCCATCGCTCACACCCGGAAGTTACGTGCTTTCCGCTGCGGCTACAGGATTCAATCCTTTGCAGATCAACGCGGTGGATGTAGCTGTCGGCAAGACAACCCGCCTCATTCCGCAAATGCAGATTGGTCGAGTGGTTCAGACAGTGGAAGTCACCGCATCTCCTGCGCTGGCGTTTGATTCTCCATTGAATGCAAATCTGTCACCGCAACAGTTGCAGATGCTTCCGCTGGATGGGCGTAGATTCCAATCACTGGCAGTACTCACACCGCTGGTCGCAGCGGAAGATGCGGATGTAGTGCTGAATCCCGCAGAAGAGAGCGCCCCTGAAGCAATTGGAGACACCGACAACGCGCGGCTTTCCATTCGTGCTCAAGACCCTGCGCTGAACCGCTTCACTCTGGATGGTGCGGACCACACACGTCAGTTTGATATGCAGCCACGGGGTGGCAGCGCGCTTCCTTTCACCATCACGCAGGAAGCAGTGCAGGAGTTCGGCGTGCGCGCCGTGGCCGATGCAGATTCCTCGCAACCTCATGGAGCGGGCGGAGCACTGCGAACCATCACACGTCGCGGTGGTGAGAAGATTCACGGCTCAGCGTTCTTCCTGATACGCAACAGCGCGGGCAATGCAGCGAACCCCTTCAGCACCACGACTCGTTATAACAATGGATTACCCACGACGACGTTGGTGAAACCGCGCGATCAACGTGAACAATTCGGTGGCTCCCTCGGCGGAAAACTGGGGCTCCGTGGCGTGTATGGTTTCGTCGCAATGGATGGCCAGCGCAGAAGCTTCCCTGCGATCTCCAGTCCGTCAGACAGCGTGTTTTACTCGCTGACAGCGGTGCAACTCGCTTTGTTAGCGAACCGTGGCGTCAGCACGACTGCGATCACGAAAGGTCTTGCGTACATCGACAGTCTGAGCGGCACGCTGGATCGCCACGCGAATGAGGTGTCACTCTTTCCCCGGCTGGATTGGGATACGGCACGCAGCAACACCTCGGCGCAGTGGAACCGCGTGCGTTTCGATTCTGCTGCAGGACAGAACGCTTTGCCGGTAGTGGCTCGTGGACGCGGCAGCATCGGCAGTGTTCGCACCGAAGGCGATGACGTTCTGCTACACACAACCGTGATGCTGCATCCGCGATGGAGTGTGGATGCGCGCATCGGCTACAGCCGCGACGTGACCTACGCCGAATCACCAACACCATTGCCACAGGAACCGCACACGGGCCCAGGCGGTAGCGCTCCGCAGGTGGATCTGTCTGATGCGTTCTCGTTTGGCAGCGCGCCTGTAACGGGCCTGCGCAGACTTCCTGATGAACGCAATGCAGAGGCCGGAATTGCATTGCAATTCCATGGACGTGCGCACCAGGCGAGTGTGGGCACATCGCTGATTGCATCGGACGAGCGCATCGCTGGAAGCGAAGCGAACAACGGTCGCTATCTCTATGCCAACTCCACCGCATCGGGACACGCGGGTTCGCTGGTGGATTTCCTCACGGACTACACTTACAACTCTGCCAACTATCCGAATGGCGGCTGCCCATCGGTCTATTCGCAGCCGCATTACTTCTGCTTCTCCAACTTCACGCAGACGTTCGGCAATGTTCCAGAAACGCATTTCCATACAGCGGAGTGGAGTGCGTTTGTTTCGGATCGCTGGCGTGTGACACCACGACTGCACATCAATGCAGGTGCGCGTTACGAGTGGAATCGCCTGCCTCCGCCACAGCATCCGAATGCAAGCATCGACGCGGTCTTCGGCGGCTTTGCAGCTACCCAGACCATGCCCTCAGACACCAACAACCTCGCGCCATTCGCAGGCATCTCGTATGCGCCCACTAGCAGCACGGTGGTGCGTGTGGCGTATGGATTTCAGTTCTCCAGCATCCCCGGCACCACGATTCAGCGTGCGCTTGCGAACACGGCACAGACCGCAAGCCAGACACAGCTTCGCATCACCCCGCGCACCATCATTGATCCAGCGTGCGCTTCGTATGGAACGAACTTTGGCTATCCCGCAACCTACACTTGCACGCCGTTCGGGCCATTAGCGAGTGTTGGTGCAGCGTGGGTCTTTTCACGTTCGTTTCAGATGCCCGCAGCTCAGACAGCAGAGTTGTCAGTATCTCAGCAACTAGGTATTCGAACGAATATCTCTGGCAGCTACATCCTTGCATTGAGCCGCGAACTGACGGACACCGTCGATCTCAACATCGCTCCGTCAACATCCAATCTTGCATTCCGCATTGTGCGCAATGGCGGCGAAGCGGGCGTAAGTGGTGGGGAGGTGTTTCATGTGCCGCTGTACACCGCGCGCAAGACATCCGCATTTGGTCCGGTGACCGGAATCCTGTCAGATGGCAACGGAACGTATCACGCGATGGCGTTGACGCTGCAGCACCAAACACCGCGCACACTTACACTGCGCGCGTCTTGGACGTACAGCAAATCATTGGACACAGTGCGCACTGGCCCAACGGCCAGCAATGAGAATGCGCACTTCGATCCGTACAGCCCGTTGTACGATCGTGCACCATCGAACTTCGATCATCGTCATCGCGTAACGATGCTCGCGGTGTGGCAGCCGCGCGTAAACAGCACTCATGCAGTGTTACGGCATGTTGCGAACGGATGGTCAGTCTCACCTGTGCTTCTGTTCCAGAGCGGACGACCCTACAGTTACAACCTCTCCGGCGGCTCATCGTTGCCAGGCGGTCGTGAGAGTTTGAACAGCTCCGGCGGTGCGAATTACCTGCCCAGTGTGGGCCGTAATACGTTGCGACTACCGTGGACCGAGAATGTCGATCTCAGTCTGTCGCGTGCCTTTGCGATGATGCATGATCGTGCGCACCTGCAACTGATGATGCAGGCGTACAACCTGATGAATCACGTGAACGTGACCACCGTGGAGCAGCGCGCATTCCTTGTCGGATCAGCAGGCGTGGATGGCGTGGTGCCGCTTACATTTCAGGATGCCGCAACGATTGCAGCAGAGGGTGTAACAGGCAAGCCCTTCGGCATGGCGAGCCAGTCAGCAAACTCTCCCACGCGCGAACGTCGCCTGCAGGCCGGTTTGCGATTTGAGTGGTAGAGCGCAATGGTGAAGGCCCGTCATCCAGAGCGAAGCATGTCGCTTCGTTGTGGATGACGGGCCAATATTGAATCAGCTTGAAACTACTTCGAGAAGCGAAGCAGCAACATCTGGTGACGCTTCAGCGAGTACTTGTAGTCGTCCTTGATTGCGCCAAGATCCTTTGCATTCCAGATATCGTGCGCCTTCATGCCCGGCTTCACGCCTGCTTCCTTGAGGTGGAGGCCAATGCCGCGTACAAAGTTTTCATCCTCGCCAAAGTTGATGACCGCCAGCGCCACACCACCGTCTGCCAGCGGCCGCGACCAGATTTCGATTGGTCCTTCCTGGTAAACACGCTCGGCCTGCTTGCCCAGCTTGTCCTGGTTGATTGCAACGACTTCGCGATTGGTCAGGATGCCAGTGACCTCTGGCGTCAGCTGCGTCAGGTTGTTGCCTGCCAACAGAGGTGCAGCCAGCATGGCCCACATACCCATGTGCGCGCGGTTCTCATCTGGCGTCAGCTTGCCATTGCCGACTTCGAGCATGTCGGGGTCGTTCCAGTGGCCGGGGCCAGCGTACTTGCCCAATCCAATCTGCGTCTTTGCAATGAGCGCGATTGAGGCCCAGTTTGCCTGCACATCGCCCGTGGTGCGCCACAGGTTCGCGCCCACGGACGGTCCCCACTGCCACACGGAATCAAATCCGTACTGGCACAGGCTGTAGACGATGGGACGGCCAGTCTTCAGCAGCGCCTGGTGCATTTTCTCGTAGGCTTCCTGCATCATCTGGTTCTGCTTCAGCTTGTCATCCGGAGCCTTGCTTTTCATCTCCTTGCCGAAGCCGCAGAGATCGTACTTGAGGTAATCGATACCCCAAGACGCATAGAGGTCAGCATCCTGCTGCTCATGGCCCAGGCTGCCTTCGTACTTAGCGCAGGTCTGGTCGCCAGGGCTGGAGTAAATGCCCAGCTTCAGGCCCTTGCTGTGCACGTAGTCGGCCAGCGCCTTCATGTCCGGGAACTTCTCGTTGGTGTGTAGAACGCCGCTCGCGTCGCGCTTACCTTCCCACGTATCGTCAATGTTCACGTACACATAGCCCGCATCGCGCATGCCGCTGGAGACGATGAGATCTGCTGCGGCCTTAACGTCATCCTGAGTCACCTTGCCGGCGAACCAGTTCCACGAGTTCCATCCCATAGGCGGTGTGGCCGCCAGCGTGGTCTGTGCTGCGGGTTTGGTCTGCGCCACCGCAGACAGAGAAAGTGCAGAAGCAAGCAAGGCAAAGGCAATACGTCGCATAGAATTTTTTTGAGACCTCAGAATCAGGTGGTCGAGCTGCGCAGAAAAGCATACATCGGTTTGCATTACAGAATCGCCAAGCTATGCTGCGGAGAGAGGTTTAGCGTTTGACATCTGCAATGTTTACGTATGCTCCAGGCCGTGTAAATCTGCTGGGCGAACACACCGATTACACCGGCGGACTGGTGTTGCCCATGGCGATTCCCTTTGCAACGAAGGCCACCGTGACCGCTGCCGCAGACGGCTACGTGTTTACCTCGACAGCGTTTCCCGGAGAGCACGCGAGCTCGCGCGATGAGAAGGCTACCGGCGCATGGAGCGACTATCCCGCAGGCGTGTTGCATGAGCTGTGGGCTCTGGGCATTGATGTACCACCATTCCGCATGGAGCTGGATGGCAACGTGCCGCTGGGTGCGGGGCTAAGCTCGTCCGCGTCGATTGAAGTAGCCACCGCCGTTGCACTGCTGCGCCATGCGGGCACGGTGCTTGAGGCAAAGGAGATTGCGTTGCTGTGCCAGCGCGCGGAGAACCGCTTTGTCGGTTCGCCCTGCGGCATCATGGACCAGTTTGTTGTGACTGCCGCAACGGAAGGGCACGCGTTGCTGCTGAACACGCGCACACTCACCTACGAGCTGCTGCCGATGAATACCGGCTTCCTGGCACAGTGCAGCATTGTGATTGCCAACAGCATGGTGCGGCACTCCGTGGCTACGGGCGATTACGGTGTGCGACGCCGCGAACTGGAGGAAGGTCAGGCTGTTATCCGTGCTCGCTTCCCTGAAGCGGAAGATCTCGGTCGCGCGACGACAGAGCAGTTAGAAGCTGTACGTGCCAGCCTGAGCGACAACGTGTACAAGCGTTGCAAACACGTCATCACCGAGAATGCACGCGTGCGGCAAGCAGAGGTCGCCATGAAAGCAGGCGACGCCGTGAAGCTTGGCGAGTTGATGAACGGTTCCCACGCCAGCCAGCGCGACGACTTTGAAGACAGCGTCCCGGAAATTGATTTCCTTGCAGCCACAGCCGTCACGCTGCCGGGTTGCTATGGCGCACGTCTCACTGGCGGCGGTTTTGGTGGATGCACGGTAAGCCTTGTCGCATCGGAGGACGTTCCGCAATTCACAGCGCAGCTTGCCGTGGCATACAAAGGGCACTTCAATATCGAAGCTGAAATCTACGTCTGCACACCGGCCGATGGCGCGCTGGCGCAACTGGAGCGTGCGTAATGAATCCGCTGTTGCTGACCACCCCGCATCGTCGCTGGAATCCGCTCCGTGGAGAATGGGTTCTCGTATCGCCGCATCGCACGCAGCGCCCATGGCAGGGGCAGACAGAAGACGCTGCTGTCCCGCAATCGCCGCAGTACGATCCGTCGTGCTACCTATGTCCCGGCAATCCGCGCGCTGGTGGCGAGCAGACGCCCCATTACACCGGCACCTACGTTTTCACCAATGATTACGCGGCTCTGAAGCCCGACGCGGAAACCATCACGGAAGACGATGGCCTGCTGCATGCCGAGACGGAGCGTGGCATCTGCCGTGTGTTGTGCTTCAGTCCGCGGCATGACCTGACGCTGGCAACGATGGACGTGCCATCCATCCGCGGCGTGGTGGATGTGTGGGCTGGGCAGGAGGCAGAACTGGCGGCAAACCCCGGCATTCGCTACGTGCAGATCTTTGAAAATCGTGGCGCCATGATGGGTGCAAGCAATCCGCATCCGCACGGCCAGATATGGGCCACAGAACACATCCCCAACGAACCTGCCACCGAGCTGCGCACGCAAAAGGAATACTTCGCGAAGCACGGCGAAACCATGTTGCACGCCTATCTGCAGAAGGAACTGGAGAAGGGCGAACGCGTGGTCGCGCAGAACGACACGTGGGTTGTGGTGATTCCGTTCTGGGCAGTGTGGCCGTTTGAAACCCTGGTGTTGCCGCGCGATCCTGTTGCCTCCATGCGAGCGCTGAGTGAGGCCCAACGCGATGGTCTCGCGGACATCCTCAAGACACTCACCGCTGGCTACAACCGGGTTTTCGATGCGCCGTTCCCATATTCCATGGGCTTTCATCCCGCCCCATGCGATGGCGAAGAGCATCCGGAATGGCAGTTGCATGCGCACTTCTATCCGCCGTTATTGCGGTCGGCCACGGTGCGCAAGTTCATGGTGGGATTTGAACTTCTCGGATGTCCGCAGCGCGACATCACACCAGAAAGCGCCGCAGCCACTCTACGCAATGTAATGCGCTAAACAGCCGCAATGGAGGACAATGGGAGTGCCATGAGCACTCTCAATCCATTTCGCCTGCATCCGTCCTTTTCCGAACGCACATGGGGTCGCCGAGACCTGAAGCCTTGGTATCCCGACTGGGTTGAGCGCGACGCCAAGTACAAGGATCCGATTGGCGAAGCCTGGCTGACCGGGCCGCAGTCCCTAGTGAACGACGGCGATTATGCAGGCGAAACGCTTGCATCACTGGCGGGGAAAGAGCCGGTTCGGCTGCTGGGAATATTGGCAAAAGAGAAAGAGTTCCCGCTTCTGATGAAGCTGTTGTTTCCGGATGACAAGCTTTCCGTGCAGGTTCATCCCAACGACGAAGAAGCCGCCGCGCTGAACATTGGCCGTGGCAAGACAGAGTGCTGGTACATCCTGGATGCTGAACCGGGTGCCACGGTGGCATGCGGTCTCAAGCAGGGCACCACGCTCGACGGTCTGCGTGATGCCATCGCAAACGGCACTGCCGAAAATCTGTTGGAACACATCCCCGTGGTCGCTGGCGACATGGTGTTTGTGGACGCAGGTACGGTCCACGCCATCGGGCCGGGCGTCACAATCCTCGAAACGCAGCAGACCTCTGACACCACCTATCGCTTGTACGACTATGGCCGTCCGCGCGAACTGCATGTCGACAAGGGATTGGCCGTCAGCAAGGTGACCACGCGTGCGGGCAAGGTTGAGGCAAAACCGATCTCCGTGGATGGACGCGAAGGCAAGCGGTTGATCCAGGAAAAGTACTTCACCGTGGACAGCTTCTCGTTGAAGATTGGCGACACCATCGAGTTTGAGAATCCCGGTGACAAGCCCTACTGCCTGACGGCCATCGGTGGCGATGCGCAGGTGATTGTCGTGGGTGAGGCCCTAACAGAGCTTCCGGCCAGCACTTCCGTGATTGTGCCTGCGGATGTAGCTCGCGTGACGGTGCGGGCTGACAGCGCGCTGGAACTGGTGCGCGCGACACCGTAAGTCGTGCGCTCAGGAAGCAGTCTTTGCAGGCGTCGCAGCACGGCCAAGGAACAGCAATACAAGAATGAGCAGCGTCGCCAGCACCAGAATGCCGGCGCTGCTCATCAGCACCAGATGTTCTGTAAGCAGCAGGCATCCCGCCGACCACAGCGTAATGGCCCAGCCAAATGTGCGGAAGTGCGACGAGTGAAACACTCCGGCCAACGGCAGTAGGTGCAGTCCCAGGATGATGCCGAATGCAGCCGGAAAATACGGCAGCAAATGAAGCACGGCAAGGATGCTGAACGCAGTAACCTCCGCCACGCCGCCAATGATGTACACGGCTGCAAGCATTTTGCGGCGGCGCAGGCCGTGGAGGTCAGGTGTTGGCTCGTCAATCATCGCGTTCAAGCTCACACTATCATTTCATTCACGCACGTCATCAGTTCCAGCGCGGATCGCGGGTGATTTCCACGAAGTCCATCGCACCGGTGCTGTGAATTTCAATGCGGTCGCCCGGTTTTAGACGCACACCGTTGCGAACAAATCGTTCGGCAGAAATGCCTCCGGGCTCTGCGCCGCGCACAGCCGATGTCCATGTATCCACCACCGCGCCATTGATGCGCAGCACGAATCGCTGCGGTGCCTGCGGCGCGTCGAAGTAGCCCACCTCAATGCGGTAGACATTCTCTTCGCCACGGAACTCGGTGCTGGCAGAGCAGTCGGATAGCGAGCAGGCAATGTAAGCGCCGCCAGACGAGCCTTCCTTGTCTTCGGTAAAGATCGTGCGGTAACCCTTCAACGTCATCGTTTCGGCTTCGATGCGGCCCGCGTGCTTACCCGCAAAGCCCAGCGTGTCGGGCTGGCCAGTCACGCGCAAGAGCCAGTCGACGACCGCTTCGCGCCATATCTCTGCGCGGCGTGCGTTGTCCTGCAACAGCAGATGCGTGGGTGTCCATCGCTCTGGTTCCACCAGTTCGCGCGTCTCGTCCCACGCGTCGTCCGCATTGGCGGCTGCGGATGCGCCAGTAAAGGCGGCGTCATACACTGCCTGCGTCACAGTCTGGCCGTCGCGTACGCGGAAGCTGAGAGGTACACGGTGCAGCAGCAACAGCCACTCCGGCGGTGTCGACGAAGGGTTCTCATATTCCCTGCGGAAGGCTTCTGGAAATTCTGCAGATTGCAGCCTCGCTGCGCCGATACTCTGGCGGTCCGCCAGCGGATGTCCCGTTTCGGAAGTCATGGGATCGGGTCCATGTTCCGTTCCCAGGCGCGGCAGCCCCAGCGGCGACGTGATGCCGGCGTAACTGGCTTCGCTGTCGAGAACGATCTTCTTCGCCACATCAAAGATGCGCGCGTCATCGCCCCACGTTTGGCGAGCCCACTGGTCAACGATGCTGTCCCGCGATTCTTCCGGATTCCACGCGAACCGGCCAAAGGCATACAGGCTGGCTTGCAGCATGGGCTGCTCCAGCAGCGGCAGTACGGCTTCCTGTGAAAGCACGCCTAGGCCGCCGCTGAGGTTCGCAGCTACCGGAGTCCGCAAAGTCATCTGCCACGCACGCAACGGCGTAACGGGCTGGCGGAGGCCACCGGGAAGCAAAAGAAAACGCGCTGCACGGTGTTCCTTCCCAGCGCTCTCTGGGGCAAGGCCACTCATGGGCGCATCGGCAAAGCTGCTGTCCTGAAGATGAATGTTTCGTTCAGCCTCCATGTCAGCCGCGCTGGACCACACGCGGATGCCAAACGGACGGAAGAGTCGCGCTGCTTCAGCCTTCTGTTGCGCATTGCAGTTCAGGACGACGCCGTTGATACCAACCGAGGCAAGAAGCCGTCCGTACTGACGCAGCACACCGTCTTCCGGAACGGAACCTTCGATCTGAACAGCCCGGAGAGGGAAACGCGGCGATTCGGCAAGTTCGTTCGGCAGTTGGCGGTCTTCCGTGACCATGGCTGCGAAACGGAAGGCTGCATAAAGTTCCGCGCTGGGCGATCCTCCCTCCAGAACCCACCACTGCCGGATACCGTTGCGCAGATGAACGATGCGGAAACCTTCTTCCGGCACCGGCTTGTCCACCCAACCGGGTGCAATGCGGGCTAAACCGGAGCGACGCAGTGCCTCGGGTGTACCAAGAATGATGGCGTCGTTGCGCGGGTCAATGCGATGCAGCAGGATGTCCGTTCCGGCAACCATGTGGCCCAGCCCGCGATCCAGCTCCTCCGCGGCGGCTTCTTCTTCCGGTGCAGGACGCCCGTTGGCGTCGCCTAGAAGCGCAACGGCATGGGGCATGTCGTGGTAGCGCGGCGGGTCTGGCGGAATGACGTAACGCAACCAGCCAACGGCAGAGGGGGCAGGCGTCTGCGCCAGGGAAACGACTGCAAACGACAGGCCTGCAATCGTTCCAAGTGCCAGTCTTTGCAGCGTTCGCAACATTCCCCCATTGGACTCCGCCCAGACCGTTTTGGTGGGTCTGGGGACGGGCATCCGAAGCACAGTTGATGATATCGAGTCTGGGCGGGATTGTGTTCTAGCGTGTCTCGCTGGCCACAGGAACGCGATCCGCACTGGCGTCGATGCGGATCACCCGCATTCCGGCTGCTTCAGCCGCTTCCACGCCTTCACGGGAATCCTCAAAAACCAAGCAGTCCTGCGGTTCCATTTGCATGCGGCGGGCTGCTTCCAGAAACAGATCGGGTGCGGGTTTGCCCTTGGCCACATCCTCACCTGAAACGATCCATCCAAAGACCCCATCCATGCCCACCGCACGGAGTGTGGCCTCAATATTGGCGCGCTGGTTATTTGAGGCTACGGCCATGGGAACTTTGCCCTGAAAGTGGAGAGCAACATCGCAGACCGAGACGATGCGTTGCAGCAGATGCAGGCTTTTTGCGTAATTCATCACCCACTGCTTCAGTACGTCAGCATGCGGCACAGGAATGGGGCCGTAGGTCTTCTCAATGGCCAGCAGAACCTGCGGTGGCGTGGTGCCGTACAGCGTCCGGGCCCACTCTGCCGTGGGCAAAATGCCCATGGGGCCCAACGTGGCCTGTAGCGCGGCAATGTGGGCGGGCAGCGTCTCCACCAGTGTTCCGTCGCAGTCGAAGATCAGGGCGCGAAAGCTGGCGGGGTCAAGGAGGAATTCCATGCACGCCATGCTATCAACCCCGCGTGACACACGAGTGAGCCGAAGAGAACCTGCAATCACCGGGAATCGAACAGCGCACAAGCGATGGAAACACGGTTGACACGGTTGCGTTGTGGGGCTTACGCTCTCGGAACTGAGACGTCTCATATCCGCCGCAACGCCGCAAACGAACGCCGCCTTGCGCACAGGCTGTACCTACAGAACACTTTTTCCTCGAGGATCGACCATGGCAGTGGAACGCAGCACAGTCCAGCAGGCAGTAGAAGCTGGCAAAGGTATTTTGAAGCTTGCCCCTTCGTGGGTTCCCCGCTCGTTCATGATTCCCGGACGGCGGCTGAAGCTCCACCCCGATGACATTTACGCCTTTGGCGGACATCGCGGTGGCATTAACGAGCGTTGGTTCTCTTCCACCACCAAGGCCGCAAACGGCCCGGACACCACGGAGTTTGAAGGACTTTCCTTCGTGGTGACGAAGAACGGCGACAAGTTTCTGTTGAAGGACGCCGTCGAAGTCGCAGGAGAACTGCTGCTGGGTGATGACGTTTTCAAGCGCGAAGGCGGCTGGAACCTGCTGTGCAAGTTCTTCGATAACGAAGGCCCCATTCCGCACCACATGCACCAGAATGAGGAGCATGCCAGCGCCGTCGGTTTCAAGGGCAAGCCTGAGGCGTATTACTTCCCGCCACAGTACAACCAGACCTTCAACAACTTCCCCTTCACTTTCATGGG
Organism: Terriglobus roseus; assembly: GCF_900102185.1. NCBI lineage: Bacteria > Pseudomonadati > Acidobacteriota > Terriglobia > Terriglobales > Acidobacteriaceae > Terriglobus > Terriglobus roseus. Next base: position 4,382,932 of record NZ_LT629690.1, read on the forward strand.
CCTGGAGCCGGGCACCACGAAGGACCAGATTCGCGAATGCCTGAAGAAGTGGCAGCAGGGCGACAACGGCATCACGTTCCTGTCGCGCGCCTATCGTCTGGAGCCGGGTGCTGGATGGCAGATTGATCCGGGCATCCTGCACGCGCCGGGCTCGCTCTGCACTTATGAGCCGCAGGTGAACTCTGACGTTTTCGGCATGTTCCAGAGCGAAGTGGAAGGCCGCATCGTTCCATGGGATCTGCTGGTGAAGGATGTTCCGGAAGACAAGAAGCAAGACATCGAATACATCATCAGCATGCTGGACTGGGACGCAAACACGGACCCGAACTTCGGCGCGAACAAGAAGGTCTTCCCCAAGGTGCAGCGTGAGGAAGCGGGCAAGTTCGTGGAGAAGTGGGTGGTGTACGGCACCAAGTTCTACTCGGCAAAGGAATTGACCATTCTGCCGGGAGCGACCGTGACGATCACCGATCCAGAGGCGTATGGTCTCATCGTGACGCAGGGCTACGGCGACTTCGGCGGCACGCCCGTCAGCACGCCGTCGCAGATTCGCTTTGGCGATCTGACAGAAGACGAACTCTTCGTCACCGCACCGGCCGCGCGCAAGGGCGTGACCATCACGAACGCAAGCGGCACCGATCCGCTGGTGATCCTGAAGCACTTCGGACCGGGCAATCCCGATGCCGCGGAACTGATCCGCGACTTCGGGCCGTCAAGCTGGAAGAAGTAAGTACATTTCGCGTAGAGTGGGCCGGCTAAATCAAGCGGCCCATCTTTACGCCGCAAAATGCTCGAACGAGGGACTGTCATGTCAGCAACACACAGCAAACCGCGCCTGCACAACGCCATGTGGCCCGGAATCGTTGGTAAGGGACCGGATTCCACCGAGCCGTTTATTGATCTTGACACCATGCTGGACCTGACCGCGCAAGCTGAAGTGAACGGCCAGCAATTTGATGGTGTGGATCTGTTCATGTCCGCACCGCACACGTCGATTGATTCCACCGATGACGACCTGAAGGTACTTGCGCACAAGCTGCAATCTCGCGGTCTTGTCTGCGGATCGTTTGTTGCTCCGGTGTGGGCGCCCACGGGCGGCGGTTCAGCGATGGGTAACGAGATGGAAGTCCGTAAGTTCCTGGAACAGGTCCGCAAGGCATGCGTGATCGGCCGCAAGATGACCGCGCTCGGCGTGCGTCCCAGCGGCGTCATCCGTATTGATTCCGCAACAGGAACCGGCGACTGGTACAAGGACCCGAAGGGTAATACGGACAAGATCGCCAAGACCTTTTGTGAAGCCGCGAACATTGCAGAAGCAGAAGGTCAGCGTCTGGCAGCAGAGGGTGAAATCTGCTGGGCAGGTATGCATGGCTGGGATCACATGCTGCGTCTGCTTGAAAAAGTGAATAAGCCGAAGACCGTGGGCTTCCAGGCAGACATGGCGCACACCATGCTGTACACCCTGGGCTATAACTCGCCAGAGAGCCGCATCGTGGCTGAGGGCTGCGCCACTCCTGAAGAGATCATGACCGCGCTCAAGAAGGTCACCAAGGCTCTGCGTCCGTGGACGTTTGATTTCCACGTTGCACAAAACGACGGCACGGTGAAGGGCCAGGGCTCGCACGATAAGACTGGTCGCCACTGTCCTCCAGATGATCCGAATGGATTGATGGACATCGTGAAGGTGGCAGGACTTTGGATGCGCGATGACAACGGCGTTCCCACGCGTGCGTTTGAGCACATCTGCTGGGACGGCTGCATGTTCCCGAACGATGTCATGACTGATCCGCAGACGTGGAACAAGGTGTTGAAGGTGATGATCGACGTGCGCGATGCGCATGGTTGGAACTAACGATTCAAAGCGCCTCATGTGCATGGGGCGCTTTCATTTTCGGAGAAGACAGTGAGCAAGAAGACACTCAACATTGGTCTGGTGGGCTATGGCTTTATGGGCCGCACGCATTCCAACGCGTTTCGCCAGGCGCCAAAGTTTTTCGATCTGCCGTATGAGCCGGTGCTGAAAGCTGTCTCCGCACGCAACCCGGATCGTGTGAAAAAGTTTGCGGATAACTGGGGATGGCAGTCCGTTGAAAGCGATTGGAAGAAACTCGTCGAGCGCGACGACATTGACCTGATCGACATCGCCAGCCCGAACGACACACATGCAGAGATCGCGATTGCAGCCGCTAAGGCAGGCAAGATCGTAATGTGCGAAAAGCCGCTGGGCCGCACCGCAGAAGAAGCGAAGACCATGGTGAAGGCCGTGGAAGATGCAGGCGTGGCCAACATGGTTTGGTACAACTATCGCCGCGTGCCCGCTGTGGTGATGTTGAAGGACCTGCTGGATGAAGGCCGCTTCGGTCGCATCTTCCATTACCGCACGCAGTTCCTGCAGGACTGGACCATCTCGCAGGACTTGCCGATGGGCGGCGAAGGCCTGTGGCGTCTGGATGCTTCCGTCTCCGGCAGCGGCGTCACTGGCGACTTGCTCGCGCACAACATCGATATGGCCATGTGGCTGAACGGGCCCATCAAAGAAGTCAGCGCCGCGACGGAAACCTTCATCAAGGAACGCAAGAACACGCTCACCGGTGAAGTCGTCCCGGTGAAGATTGATGACGCTTCCGCATTCATCGCGCGTTTCGAAAACGGATCACTCGCACTGTTTGAAGCGACCCGCTATGCACGCGGTCACAAGGCGCTGTTCACGCTTGAAATCAACGGTGAGAAGGCGTCCGCATCGTGGGATCTGCATGACCTTCACCATCTGCAGTACTTCGATTACAAGAACGACGGCAAGCTGCGCGGTTGGACAGACATTCACATCACCGATGGCGATCACCCGTACATGAAGAACTGGTGGGTACCCGGATTGCAGATTGGTTATGAACACACGTTCACTCACCAGGTAGCAGACTTCGTAGCTTCGCTCGACAGTGGCAAGCCCGTGGGCCCAACCTTCCGCGATGGCTTGATGACGGAATATGTGACGGACGCGGTATTAAAGTCCGCACAGACAAAGAAGTGGGAGACGGTGGCGACGGAGTAAGTCGAGCTTACTTCTCATCCACTGTCGCGTTGATATTTCTTCATGCCGCAGGCTGCGGCTAAGTAGGTCCAGAAATTTTGTAACTGAATTACCGGAGGCTGTATCCGATGAAGTATCGCAACTTAATCGCCGCTGCGGGAGCACTTACACTCTCCGCGACACTTGTGGCGCAGGCACCAGCGGGCGCGCCGCCTGCTAATCCGCTGCGCGCCGGATTCCAACGCATTCAGCAGCCGCCGCCGATGGTCGACTTCGCCGACAACACCGGCTTCACATCGCTCTTTGACGGAACGCTGAAGGGCTGGAGCTACGACCCGAACCTGTGGGACATCAAGGATGGTTCGATTCATATCGTTGCCACCTGCGAGAAGCCCACAGGCACGGTGTATGCCGTCTCCACCGCGGGCGAGTTTGGTGACTTCGTGCTGAAGTATGAAATGAAGGGCACGGGCAACATTAACGGCGGCATGCAATTCCGCAGCTACATCACGGGCGATCCGAATTCAACCGGCACAAAGTTCCCGCCGGTAGTACGCCCCACGCCACCGCCGCGTCCCGCAGGATCCAATGCACCGGCACGTCCTCCACGCCCCGCAGCATGCGCTAACCCTGGTACGCCTCCCACGCGTGAGTTTGAGTCCAAGTGGGACCTGGCTGGTCCGCAGGCTGACTTTGATGAAGGTAACAAGTACAGCGGCATGTTCTATGAACAGAGCGGTCGCGCCGTCATCGCCACGCCCGGATTCTCCATGTATGGTGACGCCAGCGGCAGCTATGCCATGGCCAAGATCGTGGACAAGGCACAGCACGACGAATGGTTCCACAAGGACGATTGGAACCAGTTCATCGTCGTGGCGATTGGTCACTCCACGTCGATTTACATGAATGGCCACTTGATTACGCAGTTTGTAGATACCGATCCCACTTACTTCCGCCCCAGCGGCAAGATTGGTGTGGAGTCGGAATCCACTGGCGACCTTTGGGTGCGTAACATTTCCATTAAGAAGCTGTAACTACAGATTAAGAAACCAATGCAGCGGTCGCCGCGAAAATGCAGCGACCGCTGCATTCTGTTTCGGGAGAGAATAACGGCATGCCGAAGACGAACTATCTGGGACGCCGCACAGTTTCGATTGAAAACGAATTTCTTCGCCTCACCGTGACGGAAGAAGGTGGCCATATTGCTGAGGTGTACAGCAAGCGGGCTGATGTGAATCCGATGTGGACACCGCCTTGGCCGACCATGGAGCCAAGCGCGCTGAAGCCGGAGCAGGAAGTGCTTTACGGTGGCGATGCAGAAGCCAAGTTGCTGTCAGGCATTCTAGGGCACAACCTTTGCCTGGATATTTTCGGTGGACCAAGCGAAGCGGAAGCGGCCCTAGGGCTGACTGTGCATGGCGAGAGTTCCATCTTGCCGTACACGATTGAGGAGTCCGGTAACACGCTCACTTGCACAGCACACTTCCCGTTAGCGCAGATTGATTTCGTTCGCACGCTCACGCTTGAGGGTGAAGGCATCCGTATCGAAGAGCGGGTTACGAATAAGGTTGGGTTCGATCGTCCCATTGCATGGACGCAGCATGTAACGCTGTCGCCTCCATTCCTCGATCCAGCAACAACAGAATTCCGCATGAGCGCCGCAGGCCCTGCGATGACGCATCCAGAGAGCTTAGGCGAGGCTGCTTATCTGAAGCAGGGCGCACCTTTTGGCTGGCCCAATGCCCCAACAGTGAATGGCAGCGGTGTAGTGAACGTCACAGACATGAAGCCCGATGCACCAGCCAGCAGCTACATCGCTGTTCTGATGAAGCCGCAGTCGTACTTCAGCGCGTGGTCGCCGAAGTATCGTTTCGCCATTGCGTACGTCTGGGATGGCGCAGACTTCCCCTGGCTTGGCATCTGGGAAGAGAATCGCAGCCGTAGCCACGCTCCGTGGAAAAACGCCGGTGTAACACGCGGCATGGAGTTTGGTGTGAGCCCGTTCCCTGAATCGCGTCAGTCCATGGTGGAGCGCGGACACACGCTGAACACACCGGGTTTCAAGTGGCTGCCTGCGAATGGCACATTGAGCGCAACATATTTCATCCGTACGTTTGTCACGAACGAGCCGCCGGTGGATGTTACGGCTTAGCTGTCTTCGCGCGATCTTCCGATGTGATGGGCCGAAGCACGCGGCATGGATTGCCAACGGCCAACACATCGGAAGGAATGTCGCGTGTGACCACGCTGCCTGCGCCAATGACTGTACGATCACCAATGGTGACGCCGGGAAGAATCAGTGCACCCGCACCAATCCATACGTCGTTGCCAATGGTGACCGGCGCGCCGTATTCCTGTTGACGACGCAGTGATGCCTCCAACGGATGCAGCGGTGTAAGAATCTGCACGCCGCTTCCGATCTGCGTGTAATCACCAATGATGACAGGGCAGACATCCAGCACAATACAGTTGAAGTTGAAGAACACGCGTTCACCCAACTCAATGTTTGCGCCATAGTCACAAAAGAAGGGCGGCTGCATCCACACGGTGTCGCCGCCTTTGCCAAAGAGCTGATGCATCAGTGAGCGGCGCTCATCCGCATCGCGGTCGCGCGTGTTGTTCAACGAGTGGCAAAGGTCGCGTGCACGTTCCCTGCCCTCCATCAGTTCCGGGTCGAAGGGATCGTAGAGCTCGCCTGCGAGCATCTTTTCGCGTTCGGTAAGGTTCGACATCTTTGGTTGGATTGGGTTGTAGGCGATATGCGTTGTTCACGCGTGCAAGAAGAAATTCCCGTTGCCATCCTGGGCAATGCGCAGGACAACAACGGGAAATCAGGCAATAGAACAACGTCCGTTTAGAAGCTCAATTTCAGGCTCAATTGCAATTGCCGTGACGTAGCGGCCGCTGTGATGACACCAGCCGTGGGGCTCGCGACAATTGCTGCGGTTTGATTCGCCGTCGTACCTTGCGATGGGCCGGAAGAATAGATCACTGCATTCGGACTAAGCAGGTTCGTGTGGTTCAACAGATTGAAGCTCTCCACGCGGAACTGCGCCAACACGCGTTCGCCGATGGAAGTGGTCTTCTGCAACGACAGGTCCCAATCCGCATAGCCGGGGGCATTCAACGTATCGCGTCCCAGATTGCCCACCGTGCCATACGCAGGCGCGCTGAACGCCGCAGGATTGAAGTACTGCGCCACACGCTGTGCAGTAGTGCCCTTGTTAATCAGCTTGCCGTTGAAGCTGCTGTTTACATTCGGGCGAACCGGATTACGCGTATCGCCGGAACCCGTGGGGTTGTAACCAAGCTGCGGTGAGAACGGCAGACCACTCTGCAGCGTGAGAATGGTGCTCACCGTCCATCCACTCACCAGTTGATTCGTCAACGCACCGGTGTTCGAAGCAAGAGCATGGCCGTGACCGAACGGCAGATTGTACGTTCCATTGAACGCCGCAAGATGACGAACATCCGTGGCAGCCGGACCATAATCCAACGCAGGGTTCTTCGGATAAGAAACGAATGCAGGCGTATTCGCAGAGACGCTCGTGTTCCACGCCGAGCCGTTATCCAGATTCTTGCTGAAGGTATAAACCGCGCGGAACTGCAGACCGCTGGAGAAGTTTCGTTTCAAGTCCAACAACAGGCCGTTGTAATTGCTGATGCCCTGCGACACCCACGATGTGGTGTTCGCCACGGCAGGATTCGCGCGCGTGGTGTTCGGGTAGTACAGCGTGCCGTTGGGCACACCCGTGGGGCAGTTGTTGTTGCAGGTGATGGATGCCGGTTCGTTCTGATTCTCACTCAAAATCTGGTGATAACCGTGCGATCCAATGTAGCCCGCAGTCAACGAAAGATTCGGTGCAAGCTGACGTTCAATGCGCAGTGTGTACGACGCAACGGTTGGTGTAGCAATATCGGTCTGCACATTCGAAGGCGAGATCAAACCTGCCGCACCGGATGTTGGATTCGCAACAGTAGTACCGCTGTAAGACAGCGTCGTATTAAACGGCGCAGCCTGATCGAAACGATAGTCCAGGTTATCCAGCAGCGAATGATGCAAACCAAAGCTGGCGCGTACTGCAGTCTTGCCATCGCCGCTAACATTCCATGCAAGTCCCACACGCGGCTGCGGCAGGAACTTAGCATGGTTATTCAACAGGCCATTGCTGCCCACGGTGGGATTAGTACTGATGACGCCATTGGTCAGCGTGTACACACCAGCGCGGCCCTGCGCTTCATTGAAGCCATTGCTGCTCTCAAAACGCAGACCATAGCTCAGCTCCAGATTGCGATGTGCTTTCCACGTGTCTTCCACATAGGCGGCACCAAACCAGCTGCGCCATGCCAGTTCCGTTGGCGAAGGCACAACAGTAAAGGTCTTGATGTTGCCCGCGAGAAACGTCGACAGCGATGCAAAGCTGGCCTGACCGTACTGGTTCTGCGCCAGGTTGTCGTTCGATTGCAGACGCTGCAACCACCCGCCCGCTTCAAGCGTGTGATTGCCCAGCGTGATGTACACGTGGTCGTCAAACGTAAACAGGTTGCGCGTAATCGCATTGTTCGATCCAACGTTCGCACCCGCACCGGTGATCTGCGAAGAGCCGTTCGAAGCCGTCGATCCCGCAATCACAATCGCGCCCACAGGCTTACCGGGAACAAACGTTCCAGATACAGCGGCAATATCCGAAGGCACCGAACCCATGAAGTAAAAGCTTGCGCGCGAGAAACCGAAGCGAGCCGTGTTCAACACACGCGGTGAAAACACATGCTGTTCCTGCACGCTGAACACCTGTTCGCGCAGCGCTTCATCAATCAGTGAAAGCGGATTCTGCGTGGGTGTGTGCGCCGTCGAATCGTCCACGGTATACACGCCAAACAACAGATCGTTCGCAGTCAGATTCGCATCGGCACGCGCGGTGCCAAAGTCTTCGCGGATATGCTGCGTCGGTGTCGAATACGCAATGGCAATGCCCGAGCCAAGATCTGGCCCATTGGCGATGGGCCAAAGATTCAACAATGGCTTCACGGATGCAACCGCCGAAGCACGTGATGCCGCATTCGGAACCAGCGTAACGTCGCTCAAGCCAAGGTTCTGGCGATAGCCTTCGTAGTTACCGAACAGGAAGATCTTGTCCGTACGAATAGGGCCACCCAACGCTGCACCAAAGTTATTGCGTTGGAAGTTCGGCTTCTTTGCCTGATCGAAGTAGTTGCGTGCATCCAGTGCGGAGTTCCGCAAAAACTCATACGCCGAACCGTGTACGCGATTCGTTCCTGACGCGGTAACAATGCTGATCTGCGCACCCTGCCGCTTACCGTAGCTCGCGCCATACGTGTCTGAGACCACGTTGAATTCGCGCACAGCCTCCACACCCAGCAACTGACCACTGGTGCCACCGGGAGTTACGTTGATCAGCGATGCACCTGTGTATTCCACACCGTTGAGAAGGTAAAGATTGTCCTGCGGACGCCGCCCAGAAACCGAAAACATATTGCCCACGGACGAGTTCGACGTCCCCACCGAACCAGATCGTTGCGAGGTGTAATTCACCGTCGCAGGATTCAGCGTGATGAGCTGGTCGTAGCTGCGTCCGTTCAGCGGCAGGTCTTTCACCTGGCGTTCATTCACCAGTCCAGAGACCTGCTCGTTCGACAGATTCACAGTAGGGGCGCTGTCAGTCACGCTGACTTGCTGCGCATCGGAAGCCACACGCAGATGCAGATCAAACGCAACAGCCTGCCCGACGGTAAGGCTTATGCCGCTATGCTTCTCCGCTGCGAAGCCTGCTGCCTGCACCGAGATGGTGTATGTACCAACGGCGACAGACGGAGCGGCGTAGCGCCCCGCCGCATCGGTAGTCAGGCGGCGTTCCGTTCCAGTGTCTTCGTCGCGTACAACGACAGCTGCGCCAGAAACAGCAGCGCCAGACGAGTCCGTAACAACGCCATGGATGGTGCTGCCAACAACCTGCGCAACCAGCGACGGTTCAGCAGAGGTAGCAATAAGAGCGAGTGCAATAGATGCAAGACGATAGCGACGCAAAAACATGCGCGAGGGTCCTTTTGTGTGTCGATCTGTATAGGAAGAAATGCGCGGCGATGCGCCGCAATTACGAGCGGGGTGTCAGCGACAACAACAACACGGATTCGCGAAACCGGAATACACGGGTAGCAAGCTCGCTGCCTGAAGGGATCAGGCTGGAAGGAGTTCAGAAAAGAAGGGAAACGTGGAGGGGCGAACGCTCAGAACTTAGCGGCAACAACAGAAACGGGTTGCGAAGGAGCGGAACGCCATAGTGCGATTATCGCTTTGCAGAGGCGAAATTGCAAAGCGTCCGCGGTTTCTCACCCCATAAATTTCACGGGTTTGCTGTCAGAACAGGTATAGAGTGGTCGCGTCATGATTCGCTCATCTCTACTCGCGCTGAGTCTCATTTCCCTCCCCGCCTCCGCCTTCGCTGCGCAGGATTGTGCGTCATTGAAGAAGGTTGCAGTGCCAGATGCCACCATTCTTTCCGCTACCGAAGTCCCTTCACAGCCCTTTGCCGCACCCATATCCACGCCCGGACTGATGCTGCCACCACTGTGCGTCGTGAAAGGCATTCTGCATCCCACGACCGATTCCAAGATCCGCTTTGAAGTATGGCTGCCGCAGACGGGATGGAACGGCAAGATCGTAGACGTGGGCAACGGCGGTTTCGCCGGTTCCATCGGCTACCAGCAGATGGGCGCAAACGTGTTGGCTGGTTACGCCACCGGTGATTCCGACGCAGGACACCAGGCCGATTCCGAAGACGCAAGCTGGGCCTTCGGACATCCCGAGAAGATCAAAGACTTCGCTTGGCGCGCGGTTCATCTCACCGCAGGCGTGTCGAAGATCATGGTCAAGGCTTACTACGGCAAGCCGCAGGAGAAAGCCTACTTTGACTCATGCAGCGACGGCGGGCGTGAAGCGCTGATGGAAGCACAGCGTTTCCCGCAGGATTATGACGGCATTCTCGCCGGCGCTCCGGCCAACAACTGGACGCATATGCTGACCAACGGTCTCGCAATGGCGCAGGCCATGGGCGACGATCCAACGGCGTTCTTCTCCAGCATGAAGTTGCCGGCGATCCACGCCGCATCGCTCGCCGCATGCGATGCACAAGACGGCGTGAAGGACGGCATCCTCACTGATCCGGAACACTGCCGCTTTGATCCCGCAGTGCTTACCTGCAAAGGCGCTGAAGACACCAGTTGCCTAACGCCAAAACAGGTGCAGACATTGCACGCGCTGTATGGTGGCAGCAAAGACGCCAAAGGACAAACCATCTTCCCCGGCTATGTTCCCGGCGATGAAGGCGCGGGTTGGAAGAGCTGGATTCTGGGCACCGCTCCAACAACCGGCAGCGGCGGCGCTTACGTAACCAACTACTTCCGTTACATGGTCTACAACGATCCGAAGTGGAACCCGCTCGCAGCCAACACGGAAGACGCTCTGCGACGTGGCATGGAAAGCGCAGCCAAAGAGGTCGATGCCACCAACGCTGATCTTTCCGCATTCGCAGCGCACGGCGGCAAGCTGATTCTGTATCACGGCTGGAACGATCCCGGCATCTCGCCATGGAACACGGTGAATTACTTCAACGATGTGAAGAAGACCATGGGCGAAGCGAAGGCAGCGCAGACCGTGCGACTGTTCATGGCGCCCGGTGTGGAACATTGCCTCGGCGGCCCCGGACCAAGCCTCTTTGGTCAGCTTGGATTTCCCGCAGCAAACGGCAAGGGTACCGGCGCTATGGACCTGCTGCAGGTGTGGGTAGAGAAGGGCACAGCGCCAGAGATAATTCTGGCCACCACGCCGAAAGATCCGCGAGTGCCGCAGATTGTGCGTCCGTTGTGTGCCTATCCGAAACGCGCTGTGTACAACGGCAAAGGCGATCCGAATCAGCCCGACAGCTTCACCTGCAAAGCAAATTAAGCAGCTACAGAGGCCGGTCCAACCGATAGTACGGATGCATGCGTTGATGCGGTCCCCAGGGTTCGTGGTGGGTATACACGAACCCCAGCCGCTCAATCAGCGCCTGCGAATTTGCGTTATCCGGACCATGCCCTGCAACAAGCGATGAGGTAGATGTGTGAGCCCAGGCGTGCGCCATTACAGCGCGTGCGGCTTCTTCACCATAGCGTCCGCTCCAGAATGGCCGTGCAATGTGCACACCAATTTCAAGTTCACCCAGTGAGCCGTGAAAGGGACGAAGTCCTGCACATCCTGCATGTTCGCCCGTCTCCAACGAAAAGATTGGCCAGTATTGAAAGCCATACTTCTGTTGGTTAGCACACTCATCGCGAAAGCGCTCCTCAGCCTGTGCCACGGAACGAGCACCGCCCATGTGACGCATCACATCACCGTCTGTCCAGAGAGCAATCGCCAACGGCAGATCCTCAGCGCGCCATGTACGAAAACGCAGACGCGCGCTATCGGTCGGGTGCATCGGATGCCTCAATCAACGGCGCAGCGGCAGAAGCCGGCTTCGTCTTTCTACGCAGAACAACTGCAGGCAGTGCGGAACGCGTAAGCAGCAGCACGACAACCACTACAACAAACCACGCCGCTGTCCCCGTGGCCAGTCGCAGCAGCGCCGTAACAAATGTCGTTCCCTGCGGCAGATAACGCAGCGAAAACGCAGCGGCGCATCCACCAAGAATGGCAGCCAGCGAAGACTTGCCGAGCTCGCTCCATTCCAGGTCGGCAACACGCACCATGCCTTTACGATTCAGCAGGACAGCCAGCGCAATCATGTGCGCAGCAATGCCAATGTCTGATGCAATGACCAATCCCGGAATGCCATGCGTACGGAAGAGCAATGCATACACCGGCAGCGAAAGCACCGTAACAACCGTGCCAGAGATCATTGGCGTAAGCGTGTTGCCAACAGCATAAAACGCACGCGCATACAGGTTCTGTGATGCCCAGAAGACTAGCGAATAGCAAAACAAAACAAACAGAGAAGCTGCTGCCGAAGCATCGGCACCGTGGAACTTTCCACCACGCAATGCAACATCAATGATGGGCTGCGCCAGCGCGATCATCACAGATGTAAGCAACAGACTTACAGCCAGCAATCGCGAAACAGAACGATTCACCGCAGAGTTGAACGCAGACTTATCCTTCAACCAAAGCGAGGCAAAGAATGGCAGGGAAGCCGCGCCCGCTGCAGGTCCAATGATGTTCATCGGCGCATTGAACAACTGGCGCGAATAACTCATCAGCGAAATCGCGCCTTCTGTGTGGCCCGCAAAATGGTTCCGTATCCAAGGATCAAGCGTCACCAGCGATTGCCCCAGCATCAGCGGCAGGCTCAGCTTTACCCACTCGCGCAATGCCGGATCACGGAGATTGAATATCGGCGACCACCGCATTCCAATGGAATAGGCGCCAATGACATAGGTGAGAAAGAACCCAAAGAACGCTCCCACCACTGCACCGTACGCAAGCGAATGAACTCCGAACCGCGCATGCAGCAGTACGGCTCCTGCAATGATGCCGCCGTTGTACAGCAGCGGTTGCACAGCCTGATAGATGAAGATCTTTCGCACCAGCAGGCGCGAACCAAAGATGCCGCCTGCAAAGCCCAGCAACTGGTTCACCAGCAGGATCCGCGTCAACTGTACGCAGAGATGCGCGGTCTCCGGATTGCGCAATTCCAATACGTAACGCACATATTGCGGCGCAAAAATACCGGCGAGAACCAGCCCCGCGCTCAACACGAGCGTCATCACGTTGAGCACATTGGAAAGCGCAAGATCGCCTTCCGTCTGTCGCCCTTCGTTTTCATATTGCGTCAGCAGCTTGACAAAAGTTGTGGACGCAACGCCGCCAATCAACAGATATGAAATGGTGTCCGGTAGCTGAAACGCGCCCGTGTACGCATCCACCGCGCCGCTCACACCAAAGAAGTGTGCGATGAGTTTGCCGCGCACCAGTCCAAGCACACCGCTCAACAGCGCGGAGACCATGAGCAGCAGCGATGCAGAGAACGCAGACGAAGCGCGTCCGCGCGTGTTCTGGGATGAGGTCGTGTCCGCCAAGCAACCTCTATTTTAGGGGCTTAGCCACCTTCTACAGGATTTTCTATCTGGATGCGGGTTGCGCTTTCTGATGCTTCCGTGGCTCACTGAAAGGAATAAGTAGTGGACGTGGAGGAAATATGCAGCGTTGGATTGCAGGTTTGTTAGGAGCCAGTTCGCTGTTGCTGGGCAGTGCTTCTGCACAGAAAAAAGAAGCGACCGTTCCCTTCCACAACCCCATCCTCTTCGCCGATTATTCCGACCCCGACGTGATCGCCGATGGCGGAAAGTATTACCTCGTCGCATCCACCTTTCAATACGTGCCAGGCATCCCCATCCTTGAATCGACGGATCTGGTGCATTGGACGATTCTTGGTCACGCCGTCGATCGCGTAACACTGGCGCCGCAGTATGGCCTTATCGATGGCAATCGTTACGGCGCTGGCATCTGGGCGCCTGCCATCCGCAAGCACAACGGCACATACTTCATTTACTTCCCCACGCCGGATGAAGGCATCTTCGTAACCACGGCGAAGTCGATTCGCGGACCCTGGTCAAAGCCCGTTGCGGTCATTGCGCAGGCAAAGCTGGAAGATCCGTGCCCCTTCTGGGATGACGATGGCAATGCGTACCTCATCCATTCGCGCAAAGGCGCAGGCCCGCTGATCCTGCATCGCATGTCGCCGGATGGATTGCATGTTCTGGACGAAGGCAAGGTCATCGTGGACGATCCCAAGAACCTGCACACGCTCGAAGGCCCCAAGATGTACAAGCGGAATGGCTGGTACTACATCTTCGCGCCGTACGGCGGTGTGGGCACCGGAGCGCAAGTCGTAATGCGTTCAAAGAACGTATGGGGACCATACGACTATCGCACCGTACTGGCGCAGGGCAACACGGACATCAACGGGCCACATCAAGGCGGCTACATTGAAACGCCTGATGGCAAAGGCTGGTTCATCCACTTCCAGAAGCGCGAATCACACGGCCGCATCCTTCATCTGCAGCCAGTGCGATGGGAAGATGACTGGCCCATCATGGGCAATGCTCCCGCAGGCGCAACGCAGGGAACGCCTGTAGCCTCTGGCGAAGTGGCGGTTCCCGTTGCATCCGTCGGCGAAGGATCGCCGCAAACATCGGACGAATTCACCGCGAAAACACTGGCGCCGCAGTGGGAGTGGAACCACAATCCTGACAATGCATTGTGGTCGTTAACGAAGCGCAGCGGTTATCTAAGCCTGACGCCATCCGTCGCAACAGACCTATTCGCCGCACACAACACACTGACGCAACAGATGCAGGACAACGATTTCGAAGCGACTGTGAGGCTGGATGTGACCAAGCTTCCGACAAGTGGCCATGCAGGCTTGAGCATGTTTGAAAAGGCTGCAGGCGGCGTGGAGATCACCACCAACGCGCAAGGCAAACGCCAGCTGTTCTTCTTCCACGGAAGCGATCGCGCCGCAGGCCCTGAAATAACGCGCAACGTTGTGGATCTTCGCATCATGGTACATGGCGACGTGGCCGCCTATTCTTACAGCACAGATGGCACAACCTTCCAGCCGCTCGGTGCAGAGACAAAGATGACCTTCTCATGGTGGAAGGGCGCACGCCCAGCCATCTTCGTGTATCGCACATCAACCAACGGCGATGCAGGCCGCGTAGATGTGGACTGGTTCCGCTACAAGACGATCAGCCAGTAACAACGCTACTGGTTCACACCACTGGCAAGGAATCCGCCATCCACTGCAATGATCTGTCCCGTGGTGAAGCTGGTGGCATCGCTCGCAAGATAAATCGCGGTGCTCACCAGCTCATCCGTTGTGCCAAAGCGATCCATCGGTGTGCGCAACTTCAGTTCCTGCCCGCGTGGGCTATCGATGATTTTGCTGTTCAGCGCAGTGGGAAAGATACCCGGCGCAATCGCGTTGACCAACACGCCATGCTTTGACCACTCCACCGCAAGCGAACGTGTAAGCGACGCTACAGCAGCTTTACTGGCGCAGTACGCAGAGACTTCCATGAATGCCACAAAGCTTGAGAGCGACGCGATGTTGATGATGCGGCCACGCTTCTGTTGAATCATGTGGCGACCAAACACCTGGCAACTACGCAGTGTGCCTGTGAGGTTCACATCCAGAATGTTGTTCCACGTGTCGTCCAGTACATCCAGCGTGGGCTCGCGTTTCGTAATGCCGGCGGCGTTCACAAGAATGTCCACGGAAGGGAAGTCCGCCAGCACGCGGATGCACAGGTCTTCCAGCGACACGCGCGATTGCACATCGGAGGTCGCTTCCGTGGTCTTGCGGCCAAGCGCGCGAATCTCCGCTGCCGTTTGTGCGACACCTTCGACAGAACGTGAAGACGCGACAACATCCGCACCCGCCTTCGCAAAACCAAGCGCGATGGCCCTGCCGATGCCGGATGTTCCGCCAATCACAACCGCTGTGCGTCCGTTAAGATCCATTCTGTTTCCCATCTCCATGTCGCGTGTTCACGCCGCGAGTCAATCCAAGCCAAGATACATGCAGGTAAGCAAATTCGTTGACAGCGCAGTCGAGGCGTTCGTATAGTTCGCGTCACAAACTATATATGAAAACCCTCCGTGTCCTGCCCATTCTCTTCGGCGTCTGTCTGTCACTCCCTGCGCAGACATGGGTGGGGAGTTGGGCTGCGTCGCAACAGGTTCCTACCGGCGCCAATGCCTTGGCGGCGAATGAGTTACAGTCCGCCACGCTCCGACAGATCGTGCATCTTTCGTTAGGCGGCGAGCAGCTTCGCATCCGCATCGCCAATACGTTTGGCACCGTGCCGCTGCATCTCGCCGCAGTACACATCGCAAAGCCGAAATCCGCAGTCGACGCCGCGATTGATCCTGGCACCGATCGCGCCTTGAGTTTTGACGGCAAGCCAGATGTCGTCATTCCAGCAGGCGCGGAATACCTATCTGATCCGATTGCATTTCACGCAACAACATCCTCTGACCTTGCCATCACGATTCGCTACACGGATGCGCCAGACGTCCAAACCAGCCATCCCGGATCGCGCGCAACGTCGTATCTTTCACACACCGCAGCGGTCGACGCCGCAACGATGCCGGATGCGAAAAAGTTTGAACACTGGTTCCAGATCAGCGGCGTGGATGTTCCTGCTTCGAAAGACACGGCAACGGTCGTCACCCTGGGCGATTCCATCACCGACGGTCACGGAGCTACAGACAACGGCAACGATCGCTGGCCCGATGATCTCGCAGCACGTTTGCTGGCCGATGCCAAAACGCGTTCGCGCGGTGTGTTGAATCATGGACTCGGCGGCAATCGCGTGCTGCTCGACGGACAAGGACCAAATGCACTGGCACGCTTCAGCCGCGATGTTCTCGCACAGCCCGGCGTGAAGTACGTCATCGTCTTCGAAGGCGTGAACGACCTCGGCATGTCCACAAAAGACGCGGAGATTTCACCAGAAGACCACGCCGCACTCGTAGCGCACATCCTTGGTGCCTATGAACAGATGATCGACCGCGCACACACGGCAGGCTTAAAGATTTACGGAGCGACCATCACGCCCTATCAGGGGTTCATCTTCTATCACCCCACCGCAACGAACGAAGCAGACCGCCAGAAGATCAACGCATGGATACGCGCATCCGGGCACTTCGATGCTGTTCTGGATTTCGACAAAATCGTCGCTGATCCTGCAGATCCCGCGCGCCTGTTGCCCAAATTCGATTCCGGCGATCACATCCATCCAAATCAATCGGCGTACCACGCCATTGCAGAAAGCATTCCGCTGTCGCTGTTTGCGAAGTGAAGCTAATTAGGGAATCGACGCTTCTGCTCGCTTCAACAACACTGGCAGATCTAACTCATCGCGAGTCATGTTGCCCTGCAACTGCTGCGCGTGAGGAAGGTCTTTCACTCCGACACCTGCTGCATCTTGCAAATGCAGATGAAAGATGTTGCCGTCTTCATCGGCCAGCACCAGCGTTGTACCCATCAAATGCGCCTGCGAGAAGGTAGTCGTAGCAGTCTCGCGATCGTAGCGATAACTGGCATCGGTCACATCATCGCCGCTCACGTTGAGCGTGATCGTAGCGGTACGCTGTCCGATGGTGCCGCGGTAACGCAGTGTCTCTGCACTCGCGACAAGCGTGATTGCCAGCAGAACCCCGACGATGAACAGCGACCGTAGCTTCACGCACGCAAGCGTATCAAAGCGCAAGTGCCATGCGCTGTCCGAGTGTTTAGGCAGCCAGTAGAGCTTCGGAGCGATGTTTGTGTGCAATCACATTCTGCAGGTATGCAGCCTTTGCAAAGACCGCCTGCAGTTGCGCCCATTCGCTGGGAGGCACATCGAAATACCGCTTAGTTCCGCCCCAGTTGCGGAAATCCACCGTCAGCACCTGGCTTACTTCGTCATAGCGCATTGCCCGGATTGAAACCATTGCGTGTTCCCTCCCTGCACAGCAGTGTCGCGCGCTCTGTGTGATGGGAGTGTGAACTCTCTACTTCCGTTGCACGATTTTTGCAACATATTTGTTTTGTGCCGCTGTTGATTCATGCGGCACATACGCAATAGAAGAAGGAACCTACCCCAGCAACAGCACCGCGTTTACCACACGCGGAAGCTGATGCCGGTGCTGATGCCGTAAGGCTTCATGGTCCCGAAGGTGAACTGTGGCCACACCTGGTATTCCACATCCACCACGCGGATGTGGATGTTGTCATTGGAGATCCACTTCTCCAACCCCGCGCCCGGCGCCATCACAAAGTACTGCCCATTGCCGTAGCCATAGGGAAAACGCATGGTGCCCAGCCCGACCGGCATCTTCACATAAGGCACCCATCCCTCCGGCTTGAAGCTGACGCGTGGGCCAATGAGATAGGTGTTCTGCTGGATACCTTGTTTGCCACCCCATCTTAGAAAGCGCGCTTCCCCTTCCAACCCCACATAGCGGTGAAAGTGGGCGTCCACATAGATGGTGGGGCCGTAAAGATTCGAGTTACCGTAGTCGCTCCTGTACCAGGAGCCGGCAATACCCACCGTCGTGTACATGCCCGGACCCGAGGCCGTTGCCTTCGTCGCCTGGGCCGGAGCCGCTGCTGCGTACAGCAGCAGCCCCAGCAGAGTGAGGATGCTTTTTTTCATCGTTCCCCTCACTGAGTAACCGTCAGGCTGACGGGCAGCGACAGGGTGACGCCAGACTTACTGGATGCGCTCACACTGAAGGTGTACGAACCCACTGGAGTGCTGCTCTGGTTAAGCGTGCCGCAGCCCGTTACCGGGATCAGCATGGTCAACAGAACCAGCATCAGCAGAGCCGGAACTCGGCGCTTGCCACGCAGCAACCACACAAACAGTGGGCCTACGGGCAGCATGGCCAGTAACGGACCTTTGCCCATGGGCGCGCTGCTGCTTGCGCTCTCACCGCCTGACGTCAAAGGCGATCCCGTGTCGATGACCACCTTAACCTTCACCTGGCCATCAGCGGGGAGACCCACGCTTACCTTCTCAAAGGTGCAGGTTGCTGCATAAGGCAGGCCAAGGCAGCCCAGCGACAGCGTGTCACTGAATCCACCCAATGACTGGATCACCAGGTACGTCTCGGCATACTTCTTCGACTGCACGCTGAGCGTTGCAGGTGTCAGGCTCAGGGTGAAGTTCGTTGCATTGGTTGGAGGAAGCTGAACCTGCGAAGAGTTGGATGCGGCATAGTTTGCATCACCGCTGTAGCCCGCCGTCAGTGAAGCTCCATCCACAACCGTGTTTTGCACGCTCAGCGTAGCCACACCAGTTGCGTCCAGACGACCGGATCCGATCGACTTGCCACCGGAGTAGAAAGTAACGATGCCCGTCGGTGAAACAAGACCGGTTCCCTTCACCACGGCAACTAGAGATTGAACTCCGTTGGTAGCCGTCGAAGCAGCCGTGGAAGTCAGCAACGTCTGCGTGGCACGCAGATTTACTACTTCCGTCAGCGCGGGAGAAGTAGCGGCGTCTGTGGCCACATCGCCCGCATACTGCGCGGTGATCACATGACTACCCGCAGCAAACGCAGCTGCCGTGATGGTCGCAGTACCGTTCGCATCCAAAGCGCCCGTGCCAAGCAGTGTCGTGCCTTCCAGGAATCGGATGCTACCAGTGGGTACAGGTGCAACGGCTGTCTTGATGGTTGCGGTCAGTACCGGTGTATCCAGCGTAAGAGCCGGGTTAATGCTGCTTACCAACGCAATCTGCGGTATCTGCGTTACCTGCTCTGACACTGCGCTGGAGACAGAGGGCGAGTTGTTGCTATCCCCTGCATAAGACGCGGTGATGGAGTGCATGCCCGGTGACAACGTTGTCAACGCGAGCGTCGCAGTGCCATGGTTCAAAGTAACCTGTCCCAGCGCGGCTGAACCATCCATGAACCTCACGTTGCCCGTGGGCGTTACGCTTTCACCCGTCACGTTCGCCGTGAAGGTGACAGCGTTGCCGTAGTGGCTGGATGAACCGCTGGTGGTCAACACGGTCTGCGTCGACGCGTTACGAATCCCCTGCGTCAACACAGCAGAAGTGCTGCCCTGAAATGTACCGTCGCCGCGATACACAGAAGTCAGGCTGTGTGTTCCCACAGAAAGCGATGATAGCGTCAACGTCGCCGTACCATCCGCGTTCAGGGTGCCCGTTCCAATGGTGGAGGCACCATCCAGGAACGTAACGGTACCTGTGGGATGTGCGGTAAGGCCATTGACTGTTACCGAAGCAGAAACTCCGGCCATCAACGTCAACGCAGATCCTCCAACGGCAGGGTTCGCGCTGGATGTGATGGAAGCATGCGTCTGCACGAACACGGATTGCGTCACCGTGTTCGAGTTGCTACTAGCGTGCGTTCCATCGCCGGAGTAAACCGCAACAATGTTGTGTTGGCCCACCGAGAGCGTGTTAGTGTTGTACGCCGCCACGCCAGTAGGATCCACAGACACAACGCCAAGTACGTTTGCACCATCCTGGAAGGTGACCGTACCGGTTGGGTTACTTACACCGCTTGCCACCGCTGCACGCAGCGTCACTGTATCGGCATAACCGGCAGATGCGTTGCTCGTGGTCAGAACGGTATTGCTTGTGGCGCCGTCAATGATGATGGTCACGATCGCCTGCGCGGCAGAGTTGTTCTGGTCACCCGCAAATTGTGCAGTGATGGTGTGTGTACCTACAGTAAGCGTCTGTGTCGTGAAGCTCGCACTACCTGACCCGTTCACTGTCATGGTGTTCAACACCGCGCTGTTGTTCAGCAACTTCACTTGCGGGTTTGATGGAAGAACACCATCGCTGATGAGATTCACGTTCAGTGTGACGGGCGTGTTGTAGGTGGTGTGCATCGTAGAGCTGCCCAGCGTGAGCGTGGGCGTTCCCAGGGACACCATCACAGTAGAAGGAGCAGAGGTAAAGCCTGCATAGTTACCGTCACCACTGTAGGTCGCGGTAATGCTGTGTTGGCCTACCGCCAAGGTGCTCAGTGTGATGGCCGCCGTACCCTGTCCATTGATCGAAACGGTGTTCAGCGTCGTCGCGCCATCCATGAAGGTGATCTGACCAGTCGGTTTAACAACGCCCACGGCCGAGACCGTAGCCGTCATCGTCACAGACTTACCAGCGAGCACGTTGTTCGTGCTTAGCTGCAGAGCCACGCTGGAACTGGTGGACTGTACCACCTGCGTGAATACGGGAGAGGTGCTCACCTCATAGTTTGTGCTTCCATTGAATTTCGCGGTCAGCGAATGCGTGCCCACTGTCAGCACCGTGGTGGAAAGCGTCGCTACACCATTCGTCAGTTGTGTGGTCCGTAACGCGTTGGCACCGTCATAGAAGGTTACGTTGCCAGTGATGGCACCAACTGCCGTTTGGCCGGGAGTCATCGTCACGGTTGCGGTCAGCGTTACAGCAGAACCGCCATCAGATGGTGTTCCGTCGCTGGCGAGTGTGGTGACAGTGGTCAGCTGATTTACCGTAACCACGGTGTTAGCTCTGCCGCCCGCCGTGTAATCGTCTCCGCTGTAGGTCGCAGTGACGGTATCGGTCCCCGTCGTCAGTCCTGTGGTGGCCAGCGAGAACGTGCCATTGCCGTCAATAGGACCGCTTCCAAGAACAGTGACACCATTCGCAAATGTGATGGTGCCGGTCGGCGCAGGGCCATTGGGGCTGGCGACTGTCGCTGTCAGCATCGTGCTCTGGCCCACGGTGATTGTCGTTGGATTGGCCCCAGCTGAAATAGTGGGGTCAGCCTTGGTAATCACCTGCTGGATCGCCGCAGAAGTACTGGTGTTGTTGTTGGTATCACCTGCGAACTTCGCCGTGATGTTGTGTGTTCCACCGGTCAGCGTAGAGATGGTGAAGGTGGCCTTGCTGTTGGCCCCCACACTACCTGCGCCGATGGCTGTTGAGCCATCGTAGAAGGTCACAGTACCGCTGGTGACCGGCGTGGTGGCGCTGATGGTCGCCGTAAACGTCACAGGCTGATTGACTGCAGCTGTATACGACGAAGAGACCACAGCAATCGACGTGTTCTGCAGGACGTTCTGCGTTACAGAATCGGTGCTCGACGCGTTGTTGTTATCGCCGCCGTAGGTCGCGTTGATGGTATGCGACCCCAGCGATAGCGAACTCGTGCTGAAGGTGGCAATGCCGTTGCTGTTCATCGTGACATCGCCGCTGATGGCGGTTGTGCCGTCGTAGAAGGTCACCGTTCCGGTAGGCACACCGGATGCCTGTGTTTCGCTGACAACTGCGGTGAAGGTTACCTGATCGCCCAGTCCTGCCGGGTTCTTGTTTGAAGATAGGGTCACCTTTGTCGGTTCTACGGAGAGCACGATGCCGGTCATGCTGACGACATCCGGAGAGTTCGAACCGTCCGATTGCACGGTGAGCGTACCCACTGGATTCACATTATTTACATCCGTAATGGTGGTCGGTGCAAACTGCACTCCCAGCGCACATGTCCTACCCACGGTCACTGCAGTGGAGGTGTAGCAGGTGGTGGTGGCAGCGTCCAGAGCGCTCTGATTGAACAGAATATTCGAGGGCGTCAGTGTGTCGGTGCCGTCATTTTCAATCTGCAGTATCTGCGGTACGGCGGCCTTCTTGCCCACCTTCATGCTGTCGAAATACAGCATCGACTTGTTGCTATGGATCAGCAGTATGCGTTTGTTGAAGTCGTCGGTAATGTACAGATTGTTCTGGTCATCTAGCGCAATCGAATAGGGGGTGGACAGCTCAACCGTGTCAGCGTTCACCAATGTCGTGGCATCAATGGGCCGGTTATAGCTGACGATGGATTCCATATTGCCCGTTGTGACATTGGCACGGCGAATGCGGTTGTTCTGCGAGTCGGCGATGTAGATATTGCCCAAAGCATCCACAGCAACCGCAGTGGGGAAGTTCAAGGAAGCTGAAAGCGACGGACCACCATCCCCATAAAGACGGGGCGGGCCGTTCAGGACGCCTGCCACTGTGACCAGCTTGCCATCGGAACCCAACTTACGAATCGCCTGATTAAACTTGTCCGCGATGTAGAGAGCCCCACTGGGATCAAACGCCAGCCCAAAGGGTTGATTGAGTTGTGCCATGGTGGCTAGCTGACCATCGTTTGCATATCCGGCAATGCCGGTGCCGGCAACAATGGTCATCATGCCCGTGGATGCGTCCACACGGCGCACCATGTTGTTGCCCGTGTCAGCAATGTAGATGTTGCCGTCAGCGTCGAGTGCCACGCCGTACGGAGACAACAGAAGTCCTGACGTAGCTGGCGTGTTGTCCGGTGATGATCCAGATGTAGCCAACGTGCCTGCGACCGTCGTGATGATGTGTGTCACCGCGTCTACACGACGAATGGCATTATTGCCCGTGTCGGCAAAATACAGATTGCCCGCGCCATCCATCGCAAGCTGTGCAGGCAGGTTCACGCCAGCCGTCTTTGCTGCAGCACCATCGTTCTCACTGGATGCATAACCAATGCCAGCGTAGGTATAGATATTGCCAGCGGTGCTCACGTGCCGGATGCGGTTGTTCAACGTATCGGAAATGTAGAAATCGCCCGCAGGAGTGCCGATAACGCCGCGTGGCAAATAAACGTGGGCATACGTTGCAACCCCGCCATCCTCGCCGCTCGTATACTCCGGCTGCTGGCCATTGCCGGCGACCAACTCCGCCTTGCCAGGATGAATAACAGCAAGCGAACCAGTGCCCACGCCGTCTATCAACTGCTGCGCCACCACCTGGCTGCCGTTAACCAGCACCACGGCACCCGGACGATGTCCCGGTGTCGTTGGCTTAAACAGAACATTCACAGTGCAGGAGGGTTGGGCCGGTCCCGCAACGCACGTGCCGCCGCCTGCATCGGTGAAGTCTTTGCTCGCAATTCCCTGTGTGAGGACGCGCACTTCCGTCACCGTGCCCGCTGTTGGATGCAGCGTCACCGTAAGGTTCGCGCTTCCAGTCAACGACGTGGTGCCGGGAATGTGTTGGACGGTTTGTGCGGCAGAAATTCCTGCGGTGCTCAGGCAGGAAAACAAAGCTCCCATAACGGGCAGCAGAACGGAGCGCAGACGCGCGGACACGCAAGGCCGCGAGGTCTTCGACGAACCAGCAAACATTGGTTTGTAACTTCCTTACAAGGGTTCCTGGGAAATGGAAAAGAGAGAGAACGAGAACCAAGTCGTCCATCAACGGACGTGAGCGATACAGGTTGCAGATCGATTGAGTAGTTAGCCTACGCAACGTCTGTTGTTATTTCTATGAATAATTCTTCCACCGGTATCCGAGTATGAACATCACCCACACGTGGAAGAACTGCTTCACCCTGTTAGGGGTAACCAAGCCCATCTTCGCGTTATCTATCGTGGGGGCGACATAGCCGTAACTGGAGTGTGTGAACAGATAGCCGCAGATTTTTAACAGAGCTAAAAAACCGTGCCTAGGAAGGCGGGTGTATGCTGAATTGCTCTGTATTCGGGGTACCCGACAGAGCCCACCACGCACAGGAATCAAAGGAGAAGCCCATGGGACTGTTGGACGAAGTGGAAAAGATCGCAGGCGCAGTAGTCGCTGTCGAAGGTCTGAAAAAGGTAGACTCCGACCCCTCCATCCTCACCGAAGCTGCGGCTGCCTTTGCCGGCTATGAAGGCACTGGCGCGCTCAAGGATTTCGTCAATAAGGAAGAAGGCGAAGGCGAGAAGAAAGAAGGCTAATCACCTGCCCCCTGCAATCCGACACAAACATAAAGGCCCTTCCGCGAGCCATGGAAGGGCTTTGCGTCTACTGCTTTTATCTCTCGGGAAAATTAGCGCCCCATACTACGCTGCCTTATCCGCTTGCCAGAGGGAGTAGATGCGGTGCCGGAGTATTTGGCGGGACGCGTAAGCGCTTATCTACTTACCAATGCAAAAGCTGGAGAAGATACGGTTCAGCACATCGTCTGCCGTGGTCTGCCCGGTGAGCGAATCCAACGCACGCAGGCATTCGTAAAGGTCCAGCAACACCATCTCGTGCGGTATGCCAGTGCGGGCCGCTGCCACAGCGCGTTCCAACGCCTCCAACGCACTCTGTACCGCATCGCGCTGACGCAGGTTGGTTAACGTAGCGCCTGCTGCAGAAGGCTGCGATCCCGCCATGCGCAGAATCTCTCCACGAAGCTCTGCAATACCTTCGCCTGTTGCGGCAGAAGTGACCACGCCTTTTGTGTTCGCAGGAAGAGACTTCGAACCTTGGCGAAGATCCGCCTTGTTCCATGCAATCAGCAACGGGCGATTCTGCAGCGCTTCTGCGAGCGGCGCTTCAAGGTAAGCCTCAAGAGCATCCGCTTGTGAATCACTCGCCTCTGTTGCGTCGACGACGAGCAACACAGCGTCAGCATCCGCAATGGCACGGCGTGAACGTTCCACGCCCATACGTTCCGCTTCATCTGCCGTTTCGCGAATGCCCGCAGTATCCAGCAACTCCACTGGAATACCGTTTAGGTTCACTCGCTCCGCAATCACATCGCGTGTGGTGCCAGGCGAAGCCGTAACAATCGCGCGCTCCTGTTCTACCAACCGATTAAACAGCGAACTCTTTCCCGCATTCGGCTTGCCCACAATAGCAAGCTGAAGACCCTCCCGCATCAACCGGCCATGCGTAAAGCTGGCCAGCAATGTCTGCAATGGCTGCTGCACATCGCGAACACTCGCAACGATCTCATCCGCCGCCATCGTTGGTGTGTCGTCTTCCGCAAAATCAATGCCCGCCTCAAGCGTCGCGATGAGAACAAGCAACGCATCTTTCGCAGGACGGATCTCCGTAGCAATGCTGCCACTCATTTGTTCTGCAGCCAGCTTCGCCTGCTCCAGCGTTTGCGCATCAATCAGATCGCGCACAGCCTCGGCCTCTGTCAGATCAAGCCGTCCGCGCAGAAACGCACGTTCCGTAAACTCACCCGCACGCGCAGGCGTTGCGCCCAATGCGACGCATCGCCGCAACAGCCAGTCCAGCACCACAGGCGAACCATGCGTGGCAATCTCCACCACATCTTCACCGGTATAACTTTGCGGAGCCTTGTAATACGTGGCGATGGCGTCGTCGATGCGCGTTCCGTCCACGTCGCGCAGAATGCCATAGACAGCATGACGCGGCGTGGCCCACGAAATCTTTGCGAATAACTGCTGAGCCACAGCGAGCGCGTTGCTACCAGACAAACGAACCACACCAATGCCGCCTCGCCCCGCAGGCGTCGCAATGGCAACAATGGTGGTCTCCTCCAGAAGATCGTGCGCTGCGCTCATGAACTTATCTTAGTGACTCTCCAACGAAACCACTCAAACGCAAAATCACAAAGGCTGCACCTGTACACACTGTGTACCGGATGCAACCCTTGCAAACTTGTTGTTCTGACGAAGCTACTTAGCCTGCTCGTCGATCCACTTCGACACACGTGCATCCAGCACGGTCAACGGCAGTGCGCCACCGTTCAGCACCTCATCATGGAACGCCTTGATGTCGAACTTCGCGCCCAGCTTCGCCTTTGCCTTCTCACGCAGCTTGCGAATCTCAAGCTGACCCATCTTGTAGCTCAGCGCCTGTCCCGGCCATGCAATGTAGCGGTCGGTTTCCGTCTGCGCCAGCGCGTCGTTCACATCATTGGCGTGCATGTAATCAATCACCTGCTGCCGCGTCCATCCCTTGTCATGAATGCCAGTGTCCACAACCAGACGCACCGCACGAAACAGCTCGCTGTTCAGTCGGCCGTAGTCGCTAACAGGGTCCTGATAGAAACCGACTTCCTTACCCAGCTCCTCCGCATATAGCGCCCAGCCTTCGCTAAACGCTGAGTAGCCGCCACGGAGGCGGAACTTCGGCAATCCCTTCAACTGCTGCGCCATACTGATCTGCATATGATGTCCCGGCACGCCCTCGTGATACGCAACCGCTTCATCCAGCACCAGCGTGCGTGTCGTCGGATTCGCAACCGCAACCACAACGCGTCCTGGACGCTTCCCATCCGGCGTACCTGCGTTGTAGTGCGTAGCCTCCGCTGCGGCGAAGTCAGGGATGGGTTCCACAGTCACAGGCGACTTCGGCAACAGGCCGAACAGCTCCGGCAACTTCGGCTCCATCTGCGCAATGTACTTGCGGAAGTCTTCCACGATCTGTTCTTCGCTCTTCGGCTTCCACTTCGGATCGGCATTGATCACAGCGCGCCACGTCGCCAGGTCCTTGTATCCCGCTTTCTTCGACAGCACCGTCATCTCTGCAGTGATGCGCTTCACCTCATCCAGGCCAAGCTGATGAACCGCTGCAGGCGTAATGTCCAGCGTGGTCATCTGCTTCACAGCTTCCGCATAACGGCGCTTGCCATCCGGCAGCGATTCAATCGAAAGCGCCTCGCGTCCCTTCGGCGCGTAATCATTGCGCAGAAACGCAGAGAACTTTGCGTACGCAGGGAACACATCGTTGTTTACAGCATCCGTGATCTCCTGCGTCAGCCGCGTCTTGTCAGCTTCGCTGAAGCTGGCCGGAAACTTCTTCGTAGGCAACAGAAATGGATTAGCCTTCACCACGCCGTCGCACTGTCCTGCGAGCTTCTCCGTGATGACCTTCGGCGGCATCAGCCCATCCTTCAGTCCAATGCGCATTACGTCCGTGGTCTCGCTCAGCACGCGCGGAATCTGCTTCAAACGTGCAACGTAATCCTCGTAGTGCTTTACCGAATCGAACGGCATGCTCAGCGCCAGATCAGCCAACCCGGTGTGAATACCGTTCTGCTGATTGATGGGCATCTCATAGTTCTTCAGTTCATAGCTCACATCACCGCGCTCCAGTCGATCCTGCAGCAGCGCATGCGAAGTAATGTCTGTGTCGCTCATGCCATCCGTAGAGATGGCCTTCAGCCGCTTCAGAAAATCATCGTTCTCGGCGTGGTCACGCTGAATCGAGGCAAGCGAATAGTCGCCTAACTGATCGTTGTAGCGATAGTCGCCGAACGAAGTCGCGCCAGTAGGATTGCGCTTCAGCCCGTTCTGGAAGTACTCCTCAAACAGCGCATTCTGCGCGGCCGTGCGGTCCGCAACGGAAGTCTGAGCAGGAAGTGACACGCACACAGAAACAGCTGTGCAGGCAAGCAACAGGGCAGGCGTAATTCGCATGCAGATGAGCCTAGCAGACCGCAAACCCCCGCAAAAGAAAAGAACGCAGCGAAAACGCTGCGTTCGTATCAATGAGATGTCCTTTGGCCTACCGGCGGCGGAAGCGTTCGCGAATCTTCGCGGCGCGGTCATCGCGTTCGCGTGCCTGCCAGCCTTCGGGATACAGAACCACAAACCGATTCGGTCCTTCGCCGCTGGACTCCGTACGCAGCCCCTCAGCCTTCTTCAGCGCTAGGTGGAGCATACGGCGTTCGCGGCTGCTCATGGGTTCAAAGCGATAGGGCTTACGGCTGTTCTTTACGGCCTCAATCCCCTCTTCCGCCAGGTCCAGAATCTCGCGATTGCGTTCTGCCTTGTAGCCGCACGCATCGAAGCTGATGCGATCATGCTCTTCCGGCTCCAGCCGCAGAATCTTCGCGCACACATGCTCCAGCGAGCGCAGCAGTTCCCCGTCCCGGTGGATCAGCATCTGCTCATCCGGGCCACTCAACTCCACATAGATCAGGCGGTCCTCCAACCCATCCGGGTCAGCGGCGCCTGCGCCAGCCACAATGCGGAAGCGGAGTTTGAATCCGCCGGTTGTGGTCAGCATCTTCAGAAAATCGTGGGTCTGCTGGGCTGCGGTCTTCAGATCCTGCATGTGAATGCGTTCTTCCTTCTTTCGGGATCGTCGCCGCATAGCGGTTGCCGTCCCGTGAGATTAAAAATTTTAGGGTGTCTCTGACAGGTACGCATGAGAGGCAATCTCAGTTGCACATTTCATGCGTACCTGTCCGGATTACCGTTTGCCCTGGATGGTCCGTGGCTGACCCGCCTTACGGCGGGCACGCTTCGCAGCCAGCTCGCGCATCTCGCGGCCTTCCTTCGTCTGGTTCATGGCGAACTGCGCCAGGATCATGATGATGTTACCCACACACCAGTACAACGCCAGACCCGACGAGTAGTTCCACGTAATGAATCCGGAGAACAGCGGCATCGTGAACGCCATCATCTTCTGCTGCTGCGGATCCATACCCGGAGCCGGCATATAGAACTGCGTCAGGAACTGCGTCAGCACCATCACGATGGGCAGGATGTGGTACGGATCGGCCACCGTCAGGTCATGCAGCCAGAACCAATGTGCCTCACGCAACTCCACCACCTTGGGCAGCATGCCCAGCATGGCAAACAGCAGCGGGAACGTCAGCAGCGTGGGTACGCAACCGCCAAACATGTTCACGCCGTTGTCCTTCTGCAGCGCCATGATCTCGGCGTTCATATCTGCACGCTTCGGATCAGTCACCTTGTACTTGGCATACTTCGCCTTGATGGCGTCCATCTGCGGCTGGATGCGCTGCATCTTCAAACCGCTCTTCATGGTCTGGTAGCGGAACGGCAGGATCACAATGTTCACAACGATCGTGAGCACCACAATCGCCCATCCCCAGTTGCTCGCAACGTGATCGTGAATCCAGTTCAGCAGCAGGAACAGCGCCTTCGCGAACGGTCCCCAGAAACCAAAGTCGACAACAGGCTCCAGCGTTTCGCTCGATCCCGAAACCTTGATGCCCTTCAGGACATCCACGGACTTCGGTCCAACGTACACACGCATGCTGCTGGTGTTTTCCGTGCTGCCTGCAGCAATGCCCACAACTGGAACGTCCACAGCCTTTTCAGAAACTGTGCCATCGCGGTGCAGCTTGTTCACGTCGATGGTGTTGTGCAGCATAACTGCCGTTGCCGAACCAGCGTTGTCCGGCAGGAAGACGGCAGCAAAATAGCCATCCGCCGTGCCCGCATACTGCAGGGGAGCGTTCAGCGTTTCGCCGCCAGAAACCTTCTTGAACTCGATGTGTTCGGCCTTGCCGTCCTTCATCGTCTCAATGCGCGAACCGTTGTAATCCAGCACCTGCTCCTGGTCGCCAAAGCCAGCAGGCCATGCCAGCAGAGCGCGCACCGGCGATCCATTCACACTCACGCTGACCGTCGCCTTCAGCACGTACGTGCTGTCAAAGCTGAAGGTCTTGGTCACATCCACGTTGCCCTGTGTGTAGTGGTACGTCAGGGTCTGCGGAGCGGTCAGGTTGCCCGTCGCGGAAGGAACGAAGAGAGCCTGCTTCAGGCCAGCCGTGGTGCCCGCGTCATAGGTATGCAGCGACATCGGGAAGCCAAACTCGTGGCTCGCCTTCGCATTCACCAGGTCCAGCGGAGCGCCGTAGCGGCTCTTGAACTTCTTCAGAACCCACGAGCGAACTTCCGCACCGCGGTTGCTGAAGGTGATCTTGTATAGCTCGTTCTCAACGGTCGTGGTCTGTTCGGCCGCGGCAGAAACGGTGTTGCTGGCGCCACTGGCTGCAGGAGCCTGCACGGCGTTTGCATTGAAGTCAGCTTTGCTGCCGGTGGGCGCGCTTACCGGCGCGCTCTGGCTCTGTGTCTGCGCCGTAGGCGGCTGCAGTGGCTGCTTCTGTTTCGACTTATAGAACTGAAGCCCGGCAAACACGCCGAACATGACGACCAACATTACGAGGAAGGTGGTGTTGCTCTGCGAGCCGCCGCCTCCCTGATTAGGGTTCTTGATCTCTGCCACGTTTTCCTGTCTGGTTGGCGCGCCGGGTTCCGCGCCAAAGTATCCATTTCTCATTCTAAATCGGGAATAATCCCCACGCTTTTCGCCGTCTAAATCATTGCCGCGTGCTATGAAAGAGGCAGCATGAGCGTCATCCTTGTCGTCGGAAGCATCAATCTGGACCTGGTCAGCACCGTGGACCGTATCCCAACACCGGGTGAAACGCTGTTGGGAAGCAGTTTTGCCACCATTCCCGGGGGCAAGGGCGCCAATCAAGCCGTAGCCGCCGCCCGACTCGGGGCCGCCGTCCATATGATCGGCCGGGTCGGAGCCGACAGCTTCGGTGAAGTGCTGCGAAACGCCCTCATCGTGGAAGGAATTGACACCTCCACCGTCGTCACCGTGGAAGGCCCCAGCGGCGTGGCCGCCATCACCGTGGCGGCAGACGGCACCAACAGTATCGTCGTCACGCCCGCGGCCAACGCCACGTTGCAACCCGCGGACATCGCTGCTGCCCGCAACCAAATCCGCAAAGCCTCCATCGTGCTGGCGCAGTTGGAAACGCCGCTGGAGACCATCACCGCGCTGGCGCAAGAGTGCCGAGAGGCGAAAATCCCCCTCATTCTGGACCCCGCACCCGCTCAGCCGCTTCCGCTGGAACTGCTGCGCTCCGTAACCTGGCTCACGCCAAACGAATCAGAGACACGCACCTTGCTGGGCCGCACTACAGTCATGACAGAAGCCAAAGCCGCCGAGCGACTACTGGCTCTGGGCGCGCGAAACGTCATCCTGAAACTCGGCCCACGCGGTGTGTACCTGGCGGGTGCAGACGTGCCAACCCCGGCGTTCGTTCCCTCACCCGACCTTCGCGCCGTGGACACCACCGCCGCGGGCGACTGCTTCAACGGAGCCTTCGCCGTCGCTCTCACCGAAGGCCGCTCGCCGGTAGAAGCTGCGGGCTTCGCTTGCGCCGCCGCGGCACTCTCCATCACACGAACCGGGGCGCAGACAGGCATGCCCTATCGCTCTGATGTGAACAAGCTGCTGCGCTCGCTTACTTAGTTCGAACGGCTATTCTTCAATCTTCATGCCGCTGGGCGAACCCAGCGTGGCATAGCTCAACGCACCCAGCAGCGTCACCGCAGAGCAAACCGCAAACGCCAGCGTAAAGCTGTGCGTGCGATCCACGATCATCCCGGTGACAACGGGCGCGACCGACGCAATCAGGAAGCTGGCAAAGTTCTGCAAAGCACCCAACGCAGAAACCAGATGCGACGGACTAACCGCCTGCACATAGCCCCATCCGCTGGTGCCGCCAAACTGAATAAACCCAAACGCAACGCTGATGCTGATCACCGCAGCGGGCAACGAATACGCATGCGACGCGAAGAACGACGCGGCTGCACTCAGCACCATGCCGACAATGATCTGCGTGCGATGAATGGACGTCAGCTTGTAACCGCGTGCAGCAAATGCATCCGCAAGAAAGCCGCTGGCCAACATGCCAAACGCACCAGCAAGAAACGGAATCGCCGCAAGCCATCCACTCTGCGATAACGACAGATGTCGCTCCGTTTGCAGATATCCCGGCAGCCACGCAATGTAGAGCCACGCGGTGTAATTCACACCGCCAAAGCCCAGCATCATGCCCCACACCGTGCGTTGCGTCAGCAATTCACGATAGACACTGCCTGTCGGAATCACGGTCAGCGTTTCATCGCTGTACATCGTCGCCGCACGTGGGCGATGCAGCAGCAGCCAGAGCAGTGCAACGACCAGTCCCACACCGCCCAGCACCTCAAACATGCCACGCCAACCGATGCGCAGCATCAACAGCGTGAGCAAAGGAGGCGCAGCAGCAAGCCCAAATGTCTGTGAAGAACTCATTAGCGCTGTAGCGCGTCCGCGCGTCCCGCGGCTGAACCACTCCCGCACACTACGAATGCCACTGGGATAAAACGGAGCTTCACCTGCTCCCAACAAGATGCGCAGAATGATGAACACGGGGAACGACGTAACGAACCCAGTCAGCAGTTGCGCCAGGCTCCAAACCGCCAGCCCAACGCCCAGCATCACACGCGTTCCCAGCCGATCCAGCCACGCCACCAACCCAAGCTGCGCAAACCCATACGACAACGAGAAGGCAGACAGCAGCCAACCCATCTGCGCATTGTTCAGGTGCAGCTCACCCCGCACAACAGTATTCGCAACAGACAGTGAGGAGCGGTCAAAGAAGTTCACGATGCCTGCGGTAAACAGCAAAGCAAGCGTAATGCCCTGATGCGCGCGAAGGCTGCGCTCCTTGGTTGCAAATGCGTTCAAAACGGCAGCCTCGTGTGCGGAAGAGTCGAATCAACCCTAACGCACGGCGCGGTTTGCGTACAACGTAGCCACGTAACCAGCGCCGAAACCGTTGTCGATATTGGTCACCGTGATGTTGGGCGAACAACTATTCAACATGCCCAGCAGCGCCGCCACACCACCAAAGGCCGCACCATAACCAACGCTCGTAGGCACCGCAATCACTGGCACGGCAACAAGCCCGCCAACAACAGAAGGCAACGCGCCTTCCATACCCGCACAGCAGATCACCGCATCCGCTTCACGAATCGCATTCAAATGCGCAAGCAGACGATGCAATCCCGCCACACCAACATCCGTGAATCGTGAAACCGTCGCACCAAAGAAGTCCGCAGTAATGGCGGCTTCTTCCGCAACATTCAGATCGCTTGTGCCTGCGCAGACAACGGCAACGCGTCCGCCACTCTTCTTCGCACCGTCGCCGCAGGTAATGCAGCGTGCGCGTGCGTGATACTTCGCATCGGGAACCAGCTTCTGTGTCGCTTCAAACGCAGCGGCATCCGCGCGAGTAGCCAACGCGGGCGTCCCGCTGGCATGAATACGCGCAAGAATAGCGGCGGTCTCTTCAGACGTCTTTCCCGCAGCAAACACCACTTCCGGCAGACCACTGCGAAGCGAACGATGATGATCCACCTTCGCAAACTCAAGGTCTTCAAAAGGCAGCGAAGCCAGCTTGTCCGCAGTCTGTTCCGCGGTTAGCTTGCCTGCTTCCAGTTCACGCAGCAGATGAAGAAGTGCATCACGCTGCATGATTAGCCTTCAACAGCGAATCAATGGAAAGCAGGGCATTCATACTGCCGCTGCGATAGCCTTCCGTGTCCAGCGTGACGTACGTGAATCCCGCAGCCTTCACCGCTGCAGTGATCTGCGAAAGCATATCCAGCGACAAAGCCTTCGCAAGCTCTCCACGTTCAATCTCAACACGTGCCAATTCGCCATGATGCCGCACACGAAGCTGCCGGAACCCAAGCGCAAGCAAAGCCTCTTCCGCCTCTTCCACCTGTCGCAAAGCTTCCGCCGTCACAGGGCGACCATACTCCAGCCGCGAAGACAAACACGCGGACGCAGGACGATCCCAAACTTCCAATCCAAAATGCTGCGCGAGCGCGCGAATCTCCTGCTTGCCCAGCGAAGCATCGGCAAGCGGAGCCACCGCATGATGATTCGCAGCCGCACGCTGCCCCGGACGAAAATCACCACTGTCATCGCGGTTACGACCATAAGCAATCGTCGTAATGCCGGTCTCGCTCAGCATGCGTTCCATCGTGAGAAACAATTCGTCCTTGCAATGGAAGCAGCGCGCACCATCGTTACGCACATATTCCGCGCGATCCATCTCGCTGGTCTGCACCACCCGCAAGGGAATGTTGTTGTCTTCTGCAAACTTCATCGCAAAAGCAAGATGCGTACGCGGCAATGAAGGCGAATCAGCAATCACGGCAACCATCTTGTCGCCAAGAACCTGGTACGCCTCCCATGCGAGATACGCGGAGTCCACACCGCCGCTGTATGCCACGGCCATACGTTCATACCGGCGCAACTCCGTATGCAACTGTTCACGAAGCTGCGCCAGTGCAGTATCCATCGTTACTTGGCCTCAGGCAGATCGCGCGAAAGATCCTTGCGCGACGGGTTATCCAGCTTTTCCTTCGTGGCCCACAGACCGGCGGAAGGCGTGCTGATGTAGAACACTTCCTCGCCATCCGGCATCGTGTTCCAGCCTTCCTTCATCACAGCGGGGTCATAGCGCTTCTGCATCTCTTCGCAGTTCGCGTAACCATAACCCACCTGCTCAATCTCTTCCTTCGTGAGATGACCCGGTGCATACGTGATGTGGAAACGACCTTCGCTGCTGCCGTGGATCAGGTGAGCCACACCATGCGGAATCTCCTGCATGTCAGCTTCCGTCTTGTACAGAGCCAGCGTGCGCGGCGTTCCCTTGTAGCCATACTTGCGGATCAGCGCATCCACTTCCGGCTGCTCACCAAAGCGCTCCACACCTGGCGCAATAATCAGCAACTCGCCACCATCGGCAATCGCCATACGCGTACGATAAACAGCCTTGTTCGCCACCCACGTCGCGCGGAACTCATCCGCCTGCATCACGGCAACAACCTTATTGATCGGCTTATCGAACAGCGTAATGTTCTGTTCGCGGCTCTGCTTTGCAGCTTGCAGATACGTGTCCAGATCGTCGCCCACAAAGATGCCGCTGGTCACCAGCTTGTTGTCCGCATCGCGCTGCATCACAATCTGCAGGTAAACATCCGGCAGGTTCTGCAGATGTTCGACTTCGCTCCAGTTGTAGCAGGCGCGCAGCGGCGTAATCAGGCAGCCAAGGTTGTTCTCAATGCCATACACCGCGGCCGCAATGTGCGATGCGCAGATGGTGTCCTTGCCGCCCAGACCAATGTAGTAGTTCTTGTTGTGGTTCGCAAAACCAAGCACTTCATGCGGAACAACATGGCCCACGTTGATGATCAGGTCCCACTGCTCATCAATGAGCTTGCTATTCAGATCAACCGGGATATCCCAGTCCGCAGCGCCATCGGTGGTGTCCTTCACCATCGCAGCAGGAATGTTCGCAACTTTGGTAACGCCGTTGCGCCAGTCATGCGGGAAGATACGATCGTTCGGAATCGAGCCGAACATCCACTTGTTCTCCGCCTCAGTGTGCGGCACATGCTGGCCCAGCGTGGGGATAACTTCCACATGCGCGTCAGGCAGCGCGTTGTAAAGATACTCGGTGATCCAGCCAGCTCCAGAGTGTGCGCGAGTAAGATCCGGCGGCAACAAAAGAACGCGCTTCAGATCCTTGTTGATGCGTGTGCGCGCTTCACTCAAAAGACGGTCGCAAGCTTCCTTAATCTGTGCGTCCGATACGTGCGGTGCTTGTACGGTAAACCAGGCCACGATGACTTCCCTCAGCGGCGAACGCCGCGCTTCCAAAACTTATTGATCTTTCTCGGCAATACGAAACGCCGGAGAAAGAGGTTCCATCTATCCCAGGAACAAGTGCTTGATATGACGGTCAAAAAGATTCGTCGTTACATTACGCGCCACAACTTCTTCATTCGCTTCCAGCGCATCAATGTAGCGATTGCCCATCTTCGCCGCCACCTTAAAGCCAACATGCAATAGCTGGCGCAGGTCCGGGTTGTACTGCGGATCGCCTTCAACGTGACGCAACGCACGAACATACTGCTCGCTCGTCCATCCGTTCACCGTCTCCGGCGTGGGCAGGTTTTCCGTCTTGATGTCGATCACAGTGGAATACGGAGCGCAAAGCTCTTCCGCATGCGCAAATGCTTCTGCGTACACTTCCTTCGCAAGCGCCAACGCATCGCCACCGGCTTCCGCAAGGCCAATCAACTCTTCCAGCCACGTCGTGCCAGCCGTCTTCACATGTACGCCCGCGCCCGTGTCTTTCAACGACTTGCGAATCGGCTCGTAAATGCTGAACTTATCCGATCCCGAATGCACACTCAGCTTTAGATTCGCAGGCAGACCATACGTCTTCACTGCGTAAGCAATGGTCGCAATGTCCTCGCGGAATTCCTTCTCAAACTGTGCGACATTCCCTACGTAATCCACACCCTTGTTGAAACGGCCTGTGAACTTCGGAGCAATTGTCTGGATCGGCAACTTCTCATCCGCAATTGCCGCAAGAATAATCAACAGCTCCGGCGGCGTCTGTGGATTGTCGGTCTCATCCATTGAGATCTCCGCAACGAAATCCTCAGATCCCTTCTTCGCCACCACTGCCTTGTAGATCGCAGCAGCTTCCTGCACAGCAGCCAGGAAGGTCTTCGCAGTCTTCTCAACGAACGCCTTGTCCAGCGAGAATGGCTTCTCAATCCCCGGAATGGTGATCTCACCCATCAGTTCCGGATGACGCTCCACAAACTGCGCAATCTCGTTCTCATCACTCTTCTGACCAATGTTGTCTGCGACATCCAGCGTGAAGAAATCGCACGGTGCAACAAAGCGCTCATAGGTCTTCAGATTGATGTGATCCGCATCAGCGAAGTATGGCTTCGTCCAACCCAGCTCCTTCACGGCAACATCAATCGCAGCGCGCGTCTGGCTTGGCTCAGAACCAATAATCAAATGTTCGCGGTTCGACTTGTTCCACACCGGCGTAATATCCGCACCGGCCTCAGCGGCCATGATGCATGCCTGCAACTGCGCCTTTGCCTGATGTGCGAAACGATCGCCCATACCGAGCGAAAATTTAGGTAGCTGCATGTTTCCTCTCCCGGCTATTCAGCTCTTAGCCTTTAGCTCTTGTTGTCAGCGCTGATGCATCCGGCGCAATGATTGAACACGTTCTTACGTAACGATTACTGATTCACACCACTTGCAAGAAATCCACCGTCCACCACAATCGTGTGTCCGTTGGTAAAGCTGGCCGAGTCGCTTGCCAAATAAATCGCTGCACCCACAAGCTCTTCCGTCTTACCAAAGCGATCCATCGGGCAGCGCATACGCAGTTCCTGTCCCCGCGGCGAACCATCCAGCAGAGCCGCATTCAACTCAGTGCGGAACACACCCGGCGCAATACCGTTCACCGTCACGCCATGCTTTGACCATTCAACAGCGAGTGAGCGTGTCAGCGAAAGCACAGCAGCCTTACTGGCTGCATAGCCCGCCACTTCGCTCAACGCAACAAAGCTGTTCAGAGAAGCAATGTTGATGATGCGACCATACTTCTGCTCAATCATCTGCTTGCCAAACACCTGGCAGCTACGCAGCATGCCGGTCAGGTTAGTGTCCATGATCTGGTTCCACTCCGCTTCCGGATACGTCAGCGTAGGCTGGCGCTTGATAATGCCTGCCGAGTTGATCAGAATATCGACCTTGCCAAACTCCTTCAGCACGGCAGCCAGCAGGGCTTCAATCTGTGCGCGGTCTGTCTGGTCACAAGTCTGGCGAATGGTCTTGCGGCCCACTGCTTCAATCTCTGCAGCAACGTCATTCACCTGCTCAGCGCGGCGACCGGTGCTCACCACATCGGCACCAGCCTGTGCCAGGCCAATTGCCATCGCACGGCCAATACCACTGGTTCCACCAATTACGACCGCAACACGGCCTTCAAGACTCAAAGGATGTTTCATGCTCCCAACCTCTCCGGGTTAACAGGTACGTCCGCTCGGCGCAGGCCGGGCGCAAAAATCTGCAGGCACACAAACGCCACCATGTAGATGGAACCCGCAAGGATAAACAGTGTGTTGTAGCTGCCGGTCAATTGCAGAATGCGTCCTGCCTCAACCGATAGCAGCGTGCCAAGAATGGAACCCACCATGCCAGCCAGACCCACCACAGAACCAACAACGCTGTTCGGGAAAACGTCAGAAGCGCACGTGTACACATTCGCGCTCCAACCCTGATGTCCAGCGGTTGCCAGGCTCAGCAGCGCTACTGCCGTCCACATGTCGTTCACGTGGCTGATGTACAGCATGGGCAACGAGAACAGTGCGCAGAAGAACATCGCACCATAGCGTGCCTTCGCACCATGCAGTCCAAGCTTCTCAAACAGCGCAGGTAGCCAGCCGCCCAGAATGCCACCCACAGTTGAAGTCAGATAGACAACGATGATGGGCAATCCAAGATTCTTCAGATCAACATGAAAGCGCGAATCCAGATAGCCCGGAATCCAGAACAGATAGAACCACCAGATGGGATCGGTCAGGCCCTTGCCCAGCACAATGCCCCACGTCTGGCGATACGTCAGCAGCTTCAGCCACGGAATATTCGCGGCATCCATCTGCTCCGCGTTTTCTTCATAGATGTGGCGAAGCTCTTCGCCCGTAAGCGTCGGGTGTTCCTTCGGCTTGCGATAGTAGAACCACCACCAGATGATCCACGGCAAACCAATCAATCCCGTGAAAAGAAACGCGGCATGCCAGCCGTAATGAATGGTGATCCACGGAATCGTGAGCGGGCAGATGATCGCGCCTGCAGTCGCACCGGCATTAAAGATGCCCGTAGCCAGCGAACGTTCACTGCGCGGAAACCAGTCGGCAACCGTCTTGATTGCAGCAGGGAAGTTACCAGACTCGCCAAGACCAAGTGCAATACGCGCAACACCAAAACCCGTCACCGTGCTGACAAAAGCATGCGCCAGCGCGGCCATACTCCATACAGCCATCACCAGGCTGTAGCCCAGGCGCGTGCCCACCTTATCGATAAGGCGTCCAACGCCCAGCAGGCCAACGGCATAGGCTACTTGGAACATCGCAATGATGTTGCCGTAACCTTCTTCGCTCAGGCCAATGCTGTGTTGCAGCGTGGGCTTCAACAGGCTAAGGACCTGGCGGTCCATATAGTTGATCGTGGTTGCCACAAACAGCATGGCGCAGATTGTCCAGCGGACATTCCCCACGTGCGTCCGGCGTTGGCCGGGCGACAGGTCTGCAGTCGGTTCCAAGGGGCTCACTCGCGCTCCGAAAAAGGGCGTTCAGATATGCCGGACAAGCTTACAGTGATTTGCGCGCTGTTGGCACGCCCTTTATAAAAACGCTTCGATAAAGATATCAGGCTGCAAGTGGTCAGACCACTCTGTATGTGTACGCCTGCTCTTCAGCCACTGTCAAACGTTTTTGACCACATTCAGCTTCCCAATGCCTCGTTCTGTGTGCAGAATGGGTGCTGACCATGACGAACGTCAATACCCGTCTACCAGCCGCCGACCGCCAGATCGCCATGCGCGTGGTGGAACGCATTCGCGAGGCGCTAGAGGATGGCACCTGGAAGCCCGGTGACAAACTGCCGCCCGAACGCGAGTTCGCGGCGACACTCGGCATCAGCCGTTCCAGCTTGCGCTCTGGCCTGGGTTATCTCGCAGCCATGGGATTGCTGCAGGTGCGTCATGGTGTAGGCGCGTTTATTTCCGAGGCTCCAACGCAGTTCGGTGCGGCATCACTGCCGTTTCTCGATGCCCTTCACGGCTACGACATCCATCAGCTATTTGAAGCACGACGCATCCTCGAAGGCCACATCGCATCGCTTGCGGCAGAGCGCACCACGGAGCGCCACCTGCAGCAGATGGCCGAAGAACTGGAAGAGATGGAAGCTTCCGTTGACCAGCCACAGGAGTACCTCATTCACGATGTACGTTTCCATCGCATCGTGGCCCAGGCCGCAGGCAATTCCATTCTGGCAGCCATCATGGAAAGCCTGACCGGAGCGCTCTACGAGGTGCGGCATTCCGCTACGGAACAGATCGCCGATCTGCACGTAACAACAAAATTCCATCGCGACATCTACCGAGCCATCCGCAGCGGCAACTCGCGCACCAGCCGCGCAGCCATGGAAAAACATCTCACCAACGCAGAAGCCGACGACGACCTGCCTCCTAAGAGAAAGCGCCAGCCAGCAAAGTCCAAGGCCCGCACTGCAGCCTCCCGCAGCTAATCCGACGAGCGAACAAAAAGACAGCCCGGCCTTAGCCGGGCTGTTTTGCATTGCGAAAGACAAATCTACAAACGGTAAGCCTTCTTCACCAGGTTCACCGTCAGGTCCTGCGCCAGCTCAAACGCCTCATCCTCTTCAATGCGATGTTCCGCTACCAGCCGTGCCAGGAAAGCGCAATCGATGCGACGAGCCACGTCGTGCCGTGCCGGAATGCTCAGGAACGCACGCGTGTCATCGTTGAAGCCAACCGTGTTGTAGAAGCCTGCGGTCTCCGTAGCTGTCTCGCGGAAACGCATCATGCCTTCCGGGCTATCGTGGAACCACCACGGCGGTCCCAAACGCAGCGCAGGATAGTGTCCGGCCAGCGGTGCAAGCTCACGGCTGAAAGCGGTCTCATCCAGCGTGAACAGGATCACCGTCAGGTTCGCCTCATTGCCAAACAGGTCCAGCATCGGCTGCAGCGCATGCACGTAGTCGGTGGCAGTCGGGATGTCCGCACCCATGTCGCGACCAAATTTCTCAAAGAGAATCTGGTTGTGATTGCGCATGCTGCCTGGGTGAATCTGCATGACGAGCCCGTCTTCGACAGACATGCGCGCCATCTCCGTCAGCATCTGCGCACGGAAGACTTCTTCATCATCCTCATCCGCTTCGCCGCTCAAAATCACGTCGAAAAGCTGCGCACACTCTTCCGGATCAAGGTCCGCAGTACGTGCCGTCGGATGCCCATGATCGGTAGCCGTCGCTCCCAACGATTTAAAGAACGCACGACGATTGCGTAGTGCATTCAAATAGCCTTCCCACGTCTCCGTATTCTCGCCAGTGATCTCGCCCAGCTTGGCAATGTTCTCGCGGAAGCCAGCAAACTCAGGATCCACAACCGAATCTGGTCGGAACGTAGGAACAATGCGTCTCTTCCAATCACCCTTGCGCAGCGTCTGAATATCCGTCAGGGGATCAATGGCAGAGTCAGTGGTCGCCAGCACATCAATCTTGAAGCTCTCAAACAAAGCGCGCGGACGAAACTCGGGCGTCTGCAGCTTCTCAGCAATGGTGTCGTAATACAGATCCGCAGTCTTTGAAGACAGGCGCTCCGTCAGACCAAACTGCTCCTGGAACGCATAGTCCAACCACAGGCGTGAAGGTGTTCCGCGAAACAGATAGTAGTGGTCCGCGAAAATCTTCCAAACCTTGCGCGGATTCTCAATGACCGCCTTGCCAATCTCCAGGTCTTCCAGCTTCACGCCCTGGCTGTACAGCATGCGGTGAACATAATGATCCGGCTGGATGAACAGCTTCGAAGGATCAGGGAAGGCGTCGTTCGTGGCGAACCAGCCGGCCTGTGTGTGTCCATGCGGGCTTACGATCGGCAGATCGCGCACCGTTGCAAACAAACGTTGCGCAATGGAACGAGTGGTCGGGTCTGCCGGAAAAAGGCGGTCGTCGTGCAGCAGGGGCATCGTGGTGGTCCTCCTGGAATATTCGCGGCGGCAAGCTCGCCGTCACGCGGGCCATACCATCATCCTCCCAAAAACGTTTCGATACAAACACAACAGATTTTTGTGAAAACTATGGTGGATCATGGAACCATGCCTGCCCATGAGGAAGCCGTCGTCCGCCAGCAACTCCGTTCCCTGTTTGACACTGCAGTAGCGGCCGCCAATCCTCACGTCGTCCTCGCATCCTCTCTGCCCGAACCGCCCAAAGGCCGGTGCATCGTCGTGGGAGCAGGCAAAGCCTCGGCCGCCATGGCAGCTGCCGTAGAAGAGGCATGGCCGCAGGTTCCCATGGAAGGCGTAGTGGTCACCCGCTACGGCCACGCCGTTCCCACGCGCCACATCCGCATCGTGGAAGCATCGCACCCCGTACCCGACGCAGCCGGGATGCAGGCCGCCGAAGACATCCTCGCCGCCGTCCAAAATCTGTCGCCCGACGACCTCGTCCTGGCGCTCATTTCCGGAGGGGGATCAGCCTTGTTAACACTCCCCGTAGAAGGCATCACCCTCGCAGACAAGCAAGCAGTCAACGCAGCACTCCTCGCATCCGGAGCCCCCATCCATGCCATGAACACCGTGCGCAAAGCGCTCTCCCGCATCAAGGGCGGCAAGCTGGCGCAGGCCGCCGCACCCGCCCGCGTGGTCACACTCGTCATCAGCGACGTCCCCGGCGACGACCCGGCGATCATCGCCTCCGGTCCCACCGTCCCCTCCGCCACCACTGCCGCCGACGCGCTACGCATCATCCGTGAATTCAACATGGAAGTCCCGGCAAGTGTCCTTCGCGTGCTCGAATCGCAAAGCGAAGAAGTCCCCAAAAGTTTCGAGGCAGACGTCCGCATGATCGCCTCCCCGCTCCAGGCCCTCCAGGCCGCAGCCGCTAAAGCAAAGGAGTTCGGCTGGAACCCATTGATCCTGGGCGACGCCATCGAAGGAGAAAGCGCGCAGCTCGGCACCGTAATGGCAGGCATCGCCGCGTCCGTGCGCCACTACGGACACCCCATCGCCAAACCCGCTGTGCTGCTCTCCGGCGGCGAAACCACGGTAACGCTGGGCCGCGAGAAACCCGGCCGAGGCGGCAGAAACACCGAGTTCCTGCTCTCCTTGGCCATCGCCCTTAAGGGAGCACCGGGCACCTACGCCATCGCAGGCGACACCGACGGCATCGACGGCTCAGACGATGCCGCTGGCGCCATCGTCACCCCCGAAACCCTCGTCCGTGCAAAGGACGCATCCGCCATCGCGGCAGATTTTTTACGTCGTCACGACAGCTATTCGTTCTTCGCCACGATCGATGATCTGGTCATCACCGGCCCTACGTTGACCAACGTGAACGACGTCCGCGCGGTGCTGATCCTTTGAAATTGGCTGGTCCGACCTCTGGACAGATTTGATTCGATTCAGGTCTTTTGTCGACAAAACGGCCACATGCTTTCCGTGCTTCCCCTACGAAAGGTTTCGCTCGGAAGAACCCCTCTAAAAAACGTGTAAAAAGCATGTTTCTTTTCTTCATTTCGGTGTGATATAAGTCCCGCCGTCGAAGAGAGCTCTGTTTATTTGCACTGAAAGCCTCCTGAGCTAATGGGGGACAGGTGCATCGGGCGGCGCTCCAGCGGCAAAAAAATATCGCGGATTTTGAAACGTCTCAGGACTGATCGAACCATCCGCGTAAACGTTGTCATAGTGCTGTACACGGAGAGGCCACATCACCATGCATGGACCACACAAGAACATAGGACCCTGCGTCCCCGCACCGGACTCCGGAACGACGAAAGAGTCCACCTTGAATCCGATCTCCCATAACGCCATCCTGCGTACGTTCCGGCGCAGTGCGTTCGCCCTTATGCTGGCGGCCGCTCCCGTCGCCGTGCTTTCCGTAGGCGCACCTTCCGCATGGGGCCAGGCATCTGCATCCACAGACGCTGCTGGTACCGTTACGGACGCAACCGGCGCAAAGGTTCCGGGAGCCACGATCCATCTCATTAACAACGGCACTAAGGCCGAACGTACCACCAAGTCCAACGGCTCTGGCGACTGGTCCATTCCCAATCTGCCTCCGGCCAACTACAGCATCCGCGTGGAAAAGGACGGCTTCAAGACTTCCGTCATCCCGTCCCTGGATGTTCAGATCGGCCAAACTGCCAATGGTTCCGTAACGCTCGCCGTCGGTGGCACCAACGAAACGGTTGAGGTCAGCACCCTTCCGCCACAGCTCCAGACACAGGAAGCCACAGTTGGCCAGGTCATCGACCAGAAGCAGATCAACGACCTCCCACTGAACGGCCGTAACGTGTTGCAGCTCGCCACACTGGCCCCGGGCGTTTCGCCGCCGCAGAGCGGCCAGCAGGGTGGTTCAGCCGCGCAGACCGGTACCGCCTCGTCATCCCGTAACTTGTACATCACGGTAGACGGTGGTCGCGGTAACTCGACCAACTACGTGCTCGACGGCACGTATGTGCGTTCCGTTCGCTTCAACAACATGTCGCTGCTGCCGAACACGGATACCCTGCAGGAGTTCAACCTCCTCCGCTCAACCTTCTCCACGGAGTATGGTCAGGGCCAGGCAGTCGTCTCCATGGTCACCAAGTCTGGTACCAACAGCATTCACGGATCGGGCTACCTGTTTGCACGTAACGGTATCTTCGACGCGCGTAACTACTTCCAGCCAGCGTCTACCGGGCCTAAGCCAGACTTCCATCGTTGGCAGTTTGGTGGCACCTTTGGTGGCCCAATCATCAAGGACCATCTCTTCGTCTTTGGCGGTTATGAAGGTCAGCGCTCGTCGAAACAGAACCTTTACACGGCCTTGTTCCCAACGCAGAACGAGTTGAACGGTACATGGGAAGCTAATAGCAGCCAGGCCCTTCCCGGAAACAATGGCGGCTTTGCCTATAACAAGGCCAATCCGGCCGGTTTCACCGTAACCAACAAGGTCGCGCAAGTCCTGAACCCAACCTATCCAGTACTGAACTCGGATGCGTTGACGATCAACGGTAGTTCAAACTACGGTCTCACGTTGCCGTTCACTGACAACTATGATTCGTACACGGTTCGCGGCGACTGGAACGTCACCTCAAAGAACTCGCTCTTCGGACGTTACGCAAACTACAACGCCAGCCAGATCACCCCGACGGCTACCGGCAGCTCGACCTCGAATCCTCTGCTCGGCCGTAA
The DNA here is from genome assembly GCF_900102185.1 of Terriglobus roseus. Lineage (NCBI taxonomy): Bacteria > Pseudomonadati > Acidobacteriota > Terriglobia > Terriglobales > Acidobacteriaceae > Terriglobus > Terriglobus roseus. The sequence continues at coordinate 4,427,659 of NZ_LT629690.1, forward strand.
CGCAGTACTCGGTGACACGTACCTCATCACAAACAAGATCGTGAACGAAGTCCGTATCGGTTGGAATGAGTTCTACAACATCACTCTTGGTGTGTTGCAGAGCGCTGGTCCCAACGGTAACTGGGCGTCAGCGGAAGGTCTGACTAACGTCACAGCTCTCACGTCTCCACGTCAGAATGGTCGTGCTAGTTTCGGCATCGCCAGCTTCGGCAACGTAGGTGACGGATCGGGCGATCAGGGTGGTCACGAAAATGTGCTGAGCATCGGTGACTCGATTTCGGATGTACTCGGTAAGCACACGCTCAAAGCCGGCTTCCAGTTCCAGAACCGCCGTCTGTGGCAGATTGCCGATAACAACTCTCGCGGCGCTGCAACCTTCGACAACTGCACCACGGCAACCTATAACGCTGGCTATACGCCCACCAGCCCGAACGACACTGGCGGCGGCGCAACCGGCGGCAACTGCGCCGTAGGCAACAAGGGCTATCAGTTGAATGGTGTCTGGTACCTCTATAACAAATTCCAGAACTACGCTCGCGGCATGTGTACTTCGGGTTGCAACGGTAACGCTGGCACCACGCTCGGCCACTATCGCGACAACACCTACGGCGTCTTTGTCAGCGATATCTGGACGATCACTCCCAAGTTGACCGCAAACCTCGGTTTCCGTTGGGAATACAACCAGCCCTTCCACGAGCAGAATGGTTTGGAAGGATCACTCGATCCAACCACTCACTTGGTTACCTTTAGCAAGCTCCCGGCAAACATTCCTCAGGCGTATTTGAATGCCGGCATCATCGACACACAGCACACGTATCAGCCTGGCATCATCCAGCCCTTCAAAAAGGGTTTCATGCCTCGCGTCGGTCTCGCGTATGAAATGCATCCCGGAACTGTCGTCCGCGCCGGTTACGGTATCTACTTCGACAACCTGAACACCAACGAACTGCAGTTCACACGGTATGCAGCTCCGCTGTACTTCCAGCAGGCGTTCAGCAACGTAACTACCAATCAGCTCTATCCGGATCCGCTCACAACGACGCAGATTCCTTCGCCGTTCTCGATCTTCCCATTCAACAAGCAGCCGCTCACCCAGGAATGGAACGCCAGTCTGCAGCAGGATCTCGGCCATGGACTCTTGATGGAATTGGCCTACACCGGCAGCAACTCGCACCACATGTGGAAGCGGTATGACCAGAACATGTGTCAGCAGTATCCGTTCGTCGTCCCGGCGAATATCTCCGTTTGTACCCGCGCCAACCCGAAGTTCGGCAACGGAATCCTGACCAGCTCCACTCTGGGTGCAGCCAACTTCAACGGTGGTTCCATCAAGGTGGAAAAGCGCCAGAGCAATGGCCTCTACTACCTCGGCAGCTACCAGTGGTCCAAGAACCTCGACAACATCTCGGGTGAGGCTGGTGCAAACGACTCGTCGTACGCCACCACCACCGCATTCGATCACTCCTACTCGAACTTCGACGTTCGCAACCGCGCTGTAATTTCGGGCGGATACGAACTTCCGTTCGGCAAGGGTAAGGAATTCCTTCAGGGTAAGGTTGCTACTGCCGTCCTTGGCGGATGGAGCTTCCAGCCCGCTATTCAGCTCCGTACGGGCTACCCGTTCAACATCACGGGTTCGGGCTGCAGCTTCGCCTCCTACAACACCTGCCGCGCTTTCCTCGCGCCAGGCCGCACGATCGCCAGCTCCTTCAAAGGCTCAAACCGCGGCATCAGCAGCTGGTTTGATCCGACTGCGTACTCGCAGGATCCCAATACAGCCACAGTTTGCGCGCCCGGCGCAAACTGCACCGGCACCGCTTCCAACGGACAGGCTGTAGCGGTGAACTGCACCACCAGCACCAGCTATTGCTCTGCAACTCGTCCTCAGCCATTCCTTCAGGGCTGGGTCACCCGTAACACCGGCCGCGGTCCCGGCACGGTGTCCTTCGACCTCTCGGCGATCAAGAACTTCAAGGTCTATGAGCGGTTCAACATGCAGTTCCGCGTCGAAGCTTATAACGTAATCAACCACGGCATCTTCTCCAACCCTTCGGGTGCAATTGCCACCGGTACCTCGGTTGGCAAGATTACCGGCACCTCGATGGATAACCGCAGCCTGCAGTTCGCCATCAAGGGAACGTTCTAACCATTCACGTCGTAACTCCTCGGGGGCTTGGCAGAAATCTGTCAAGCCCCTTCTTTTGCAACTCTTTCTGAATCAATCAATTAGACGTGGCATGTTTTCCGTCTGAGGTGTACGTACCATAGAAGAAGACCCTCCTGAAACTCCCAAGCTGGGTCCCACTCATGCGCGTAACTCCAATGGAATGAAGATTTTGCCCGTAACCCCAATGGGAAGACGATTTTACGCCCGCCCTCCGGCGTAAATCGTTTAGAAAGACGATTTTAGAAAAACAGGGGGGAGGGGGTACCCATGCGCACTGCCATCGCCATTCTGTTTCTCGCAACTTCCGTTTCCATCGCCGCGCAATCTGTACCGAAGGAACTGGAATCGCAACCAACGCGTCCGCCCGTCACCGGCCCACACGGCGAAACCCTGATCGGCATGCCGAAGTTCCATGAGCCGTTGCCCTACGACATCGACGCGCACACCGGTTACACCCAGATCTTCGACGGCGCCTCACTCAAGGGATGGGATGGAGACCCCACCATCTGGCGCGTGGAAGACGGCATCATGATCGGCGAGACGCTGCAGGACAAGCCGCGCGGCAACAGCTACATCGTTTACACCGACAAGAAGACCAAAGACTTCGACCTGAAGCTCCAGATGAAGATAGAGAAGGGCGGCGGAGGCGGCATCCAGTACCGCTCCCACGCCGGAACCCCATGGACACGCCCGCAACCAGCCGCCGCAGGCCCCAACGGCACACCCACCAAGTGGCTACTTACCGGCCCGCAGGCCGACTTCTGGTTCCCTGTGGGGAGAGCCGCGCAGCAGCACACCGGCCAGTGGTACTCCGAGAACACCATGCAGGGCATCCTGGCCTACCGGGGCCAGGTAACCCAGGCACTCCCCGGCGACGGAAACCGCCTTGTAGCCAACATCGGCGACCGCCAGGGCCTGGGTGGGTACGTGCGCACCAACGAGTGGAACGATTATGAAATCATTGCGCGCGGCGGCGTGATGATGCACATCATGAACGGCCAGTTGATGGCCATCTTCATCGACGACAACCCGAACGACGCCAACAATCAGATCGGTAACATCGGCTTCGAGATCGAGTCCCAACCCTGCAAGATCAGCGTCCGAGACATCTGGTTGCGCACCTTCGACAAGTAGCGTCGTATGCTGGTGCTCGTGTAACGAACCCAATTGTCGTCAGGAGAGGGAATGAACAGGAGAGACTTTCTGGGAGCGGCTGGCGTGTTGCCCTCTGCTCTCGTTCAGCATTCACAGGGCATTACGCACGTAGATACAGTGCGCACTGGTCCAGCGCTCAAGAGTTCCGTGGTGAAATCCTCTAGTCTGCAAGCCACTGGCGATAGTCCTGGCGCGAAGGCGAAGACACACTTCAACGGCCCGACGAAACAGCTCGCAGCTCTGGCATCGGGATTGGTCACACTGGAACCGGGTGCACGCCCGCATCCGCCACACCGTCACCCCGAAGAAGAACTGGTGATCATTGCGGAAGGCACTGGCGAGATCGTGGTGGATGGTGTCACCACCCACGTTGGCCCCGGCGACATGATGTACGCCGAAGCCAACGTGCTGCATGGGATCGTCAACACGGGCAAAACGCACATGACCTTCTACTTCACGAAGATGCTCGCCAAGAACGCCTGAGTGATCTCAAGCATTCGCTGGTTTCAGCGACTCATCAAACAGCTGCTTTACGCCTTGTCGTGAGTTCACGCCAGTTGAAGTAGATGTCCGGGAAGAATAGATAAGCCGCAAAGAGGCTTATGAGGATCAGGAAGAATCGCTCATCGCTAAGGTGCACCCACGCGGGTATCGGATTGGCCACGCGCGTAAAGATGAAGTTCAGCGTAAACAGGTAAGACCGCACCATCCATTGCCGGTGCGCCTGTATCTGTCGGTTGCGCGCAGTTTGGTATGCAGCAAACGTGCATGCTGCCCACAGTAATCCGCCCACACCATTCGCAATGTTCGGTTCCAGAAGATATGCCGTGGGTGCCGCGACTGCGATGCAGATTACATACACACGACCCATTACTCGATGGCGCAATAAATGGCGCTGTCGAAAACGCGTGGAGAAAAGAAACGGACCTAACACTGTTGCTGTTACACCGCACACGGCATGCGGGATTAGGATCGCAAGTTCTTTCAGAAAACGTGCACGTGCATGAAGCGGATCCGAACCGAGGAAGGTTGGATAGTCGGTGTAAGCCAGAACGCTGAGTCCCATCAACCCCAACACTATCCAGAGATAATGATGCGGTCGCAGACGGCGGGCAGGTGTTCCAGGCGCGATGGCGGGAAGCGTTGCCATAGCGGCAACCTCAGTCTGAAATGTTGGAATCTGCGCGAAGTGTAGCGCAGATTCAAAACATTCCGCGCAGATTTTCAACCGAGTGGAAGATGAATTTTCGCTAGAGATGAAAGGCGCGATCCGCGCCCCACACCAACGCCAGAGTCATCACTGCAATCACTACTTCGCCAATAACACCCACCATCAGTGGGCGAACACCTTGCTTGCTCAGATCGCGGAAGCTGGTGCGTAATCCCACTCCAGCGAACGTAAGTAGAAATGCCCACCGCGAAAGATTGCCAAGTGCCAGAAGGTTTGTCTTGGAAAAGAAGTTCACACTGGCCAACGTGGAAATCAGTAGAAATCCAAGGACGAACTTCGGGAACTTCTTCCATAGAAACGCAGCTTTGTTTTCTACGCCTGAAGCCTGTCCCTTTGACGCCCAGTAGATGGCGTAGCCAAGCACAACAAAACCGATCATGGCATTGCGGCATGTCTTCACAAGAACAGCGACCTTACCAGCGGCATCGGAATACAGCGCACCTGCTGCGGCGGTTTCTGCAGTGTTGTCGACGGCAAGTCCGGTCCATACGCCATATGCCTGATCGCTCAGGTGCAGCGCGTGGCCAATGAGAGGGAACAGAAATAACGACACCGCACCCAGTGCGAGAATCGCGGCAATGGCGTACGACGAGTCTTCCTCATCCGCATCAATCGCACCTTGCGTGGCAATGATGGCGGAGACGCCACATACGGAAGCACCTACGGACAGCAGTGAAATCAGCTTGGGAGCAAGCCGGAAACGTTTGCCTAGCCATGTCATAAAAGCAAGCGCGAGGATAATCTCCACGAACACCAGAGCGAGCGCGATACCGCCAAGCTTCAGAATGTCGCCCATCAGAAAGCGCGCACCCAACAGCACGATGCCGAGCTTCAGCCAGAACTCATACGTGGCCACACCGCTGCGGAAGATCTTTGGCACGCCAACAGTGTTGGAAATCAACAGACCGATCAGGATCGCCCACAACACATACTCAATGTTCGGCAGTACAAGATGATGCGCTTTGCCGTAGCGAGCAATGAACTGCTCCAGAAACTTTCCTGCATAGCCCACAACAAACAGCAACAGAACGCCGGGTAACGTGCGCAGCAGGTCTACGAGCGCACCAGAGGAAGCAGAGGTATCAGGAACCGTACGAGTATTGGACATGAGTGGTCTCCTGAACCTTTACCAGGGCACAACGTTGAGAAGGCCGAAGCGCACCAGTAGAGCCAGAACCAGCGCAAGCAGCACGGCCCAGGTATCAGCAGAAATGCGTTGTGAAGGGGTTGTCATGGGTTCTATGAAGATAAGGCTGCCACCTAACGTTATGCAAACGTCTTCGCTGAGGGGACGTTCATACACAACCGATTCACGCAGTAGTAGGCTTGCTGTCTAAGTCTTCACTCCGGGAGTGGTGTCGTGAATCGCAAGTGTGTGAGCTGGGCTTTGTGCGTCGTAGCTGGATTGTTTGCTGTTGCACCTTCTGCTGTTGCGCAGCACGCGTTGCCTGCAGACACCGCGCAGCAGGTAAACATCACGGTGAATCTCGACAAGCCCTTAGGTACGTACAAGCCGATTTACGCGTGGTTCGGGTACGACGAAGCGAACTTCACCACGATGCACGACGGTCGCGCTTTGATGAAGGAGCTTCACGATCTCAGCCCTGTGCCAGTTACGATCCGCGCTCATCACCTGCTGACAAGCGGAAACGGTGTCCCGGAACTGAAGTGGAGTTCCACTGGCGTCTATAGCGAAGATGCGCAGGGAAAGCCGGTGTACAACTTCACATTGCTCGACGGTATCTTCGACGCGTATCGCGACGCGGGTGTGCGGCCCATGGTGGAGCTTGGCTTCATGCCGAAGGACCTTGCAGCAGATGTGCCGGGACGCCCCGAAGCCTACCAGGTGCACTATCCGGCCAGCACCATCAGCGGTCGCAGCAATAATCCTCCGAAGGATTATGTGAAGTGGGGTGAGTTGTGTCGCACCGTCACCGAGCATCTTGTGCAGCGCTATGGCCGTGACACCGTGCAGCAATGGTACTTCGAGGTATGGAACGAACCAGACATTGATTACTGGCACGGAACACCGCAGGACTATTTCAAGTTGTATGACTATGCCGTGGCCGGCGTGCGTGCTGCTCTTCCGAATGCGATTGTTGGTGGCCCCGCGACGACTGGTCCGCGCTCCGATAAAGCTTACGCATTTCTCAAGGGATTTCTCGATCACGTGCGCGATGATCGTAGCGCAGCCGATGGTAAGGTAATCCCGCTGCAGTTCATCAGCTTTCACGCAAAGGGACAGCCGGTTATTCAGAATGGTGAAGTCACCATGGGCATTCGCAGCGAACTACGCGATGTGGACCGCGGCTTCTCACTGATCGCAAGTTATCCGCAGTTCAAGCCATTGCCCATCATTCTTTCGGAGGCTGATCCGGAGGGTTGTGCGGCGTGTTCCAGCAAGGTGAATCCTGCGAATAACTATCGCAATGGCACGCTATACCCTGCCTATACAGCAGCGGCGTACAAGCGGCTCTTCGACCTTGCAGATAAGCATGGCGTCAACCTCATCAGTATGTTGAGTTGGTCGTTCGAGTTTGAGAACCGCGACTCGTTTGAAGGCTTCCGCGATCTTTCTACTAACGGTGTCGATAAACCGATCCTGAACTTCTTCCGCATGGCTGCGAAGATGAACGGCACACGTGTGACAGCAACCAGCAGCGCTGAAGTTGCGCTGGATAAAGCTCTTGCCGATGGAGTCCGTGGCAATTCCGACATTGCAGCCATGGCTACCCGAGATTCTCACAGCGCTGCCACCATGCTGTGGAATTACAACGACGCTGCGGCATCTACAACGACAGCATCAGTCCAACTCACGATCGCGCAATTGTCCAGCGCAGTACATGCCGTGCGCGTAACGGAATATCGCATTGACAGCATGCACAGCAACGCCTACACCGTGTGGCAGCAGCTTGGCTCTCCTGCTCATCCCACACCGGATCAGCTCCGCAAGCTGAAGTCTGTCGATGGTCTTCAATCGATGGGCCCCCCGCATCGTGTCACGGTAAAGAATGCAAAGCTAACCATGGCCGTTGCACTGCCTGCGCAAAGTGTGTCGTTGTTTCTCTTCGATTGGTAGCTAGTTGTCGGAAGGCTTTTCGATGTGGTCAATCACGACTACCGGAACCTGTGCTTTACCGCGCGTTAGTTTCAGTCCAAGCTGCTCCTGAATAGCGGTAAAGAAATCCGGATCGTTGCTGGCGCCGGCAGCTGCTGTATCCATATTCTGCGGAGCGAAATGCAGTTCAAAATCGTATTGTCCGACATCGCCTGACTGATCCACCACTATGCCGCCCGCAGGCATGCTCAGTATGTTGCCTATAAACGAGACCGGGATACCTTTTCCGGAGATATGGCCAATGCCTCTCCCGGAGGTATGGCCAGCATCAAAGATCGCAGAACCATGGGCTGGGTCCGCGGCTGCTTTCATCTTTATGCCGCCCTTTGCCACCGTCAGCAAGAACACATTGCGTTCCCGCAGTTCGGTGTGCATCTTTATATGAAAGCGGTCTTCTAGTAGCGCCTGGTCCATCAGCATTTCGCCGGTGTACTGCTGCGTGGCAAATGCCCTAGCGGTATCTGGAATGGAGAGGCTCGTAAGCTTCTTGTATGCCGCCGCATCCTCCGGGGCCACGCGCGCTTCCACGTCATACTTCGTATCCTTCGCCCAGTCAGGAAGCCCCTCAATCAGGTCTTTCGTGGGAAAGATTGTGAAGGTATATGCCGCCGCAATGAAGAAGTTTATGGTCATGGCATGTTGCGATAAACCATTCGCCACGTTGTGTTCGAAGCCATTGTCAGCATGTGCCGGGTCTGTGACATGGATGGAGATGGTCTCCCACGGCACGGGCGCACCGCCTGGCGGTGTAGCCGGTTGTTGCGCAGGAAGTGCTACGGCGAACAGCAACGGCAGCAGGCGGCGGAATCTCATGCCCATTGTTTTACAGGATGATGGCCGTCAATCGCCGCGGGCCGTGTACGCCGCGGATGCGTGTCATCTCAATGTCGCTCGTGGCGGATGGCCCTGCGATGGTGGTGATGGGCGAGGTGCGATGCGTGATGCGTTGCAGCGCTTCTGCAATCGTCTCCACCACCTGGTCGCGCCACAGCACGCAGATGTGATGGTCAGGTAGCAGCGTTGCAGCGCGACGGCCCTGTTCCTCGCCATGTTCCAGGATGATGGTGCCGCTCATTGCAATGGCCACTGTGCAAGGCGTAAGTACAACGCGAGGTTCTTCCAGCGGCTGCAAAGGCAGATCGAAATCGCGGCGGACTTCCACATCGTTCTGCGGCAGCCACTCTTCAGGAACCCCCGCAGGTACAAGAAGAAGTGTTTCGTTCGCCTCGCGCATGGCGTGGGCAACAGCGTTTGCGATACCTGCTTCGTCGGTGAAGACAAGTTCCGAATCGTAATCGCGCAGCCGGTCGTAGAAAAGCTCCAACGTCTCTTCACGATTCAGCTTCGAGGTGCGCTGATATGTGCGTGGAATGCGTGCGTACGCTTCTTCCGGAGAATCGTCGATCAGCGTCTCCACATCAGGATCAGCGGCGAGCTGGCGGCGAATCGTATCCAGTACGGTAAAACGTGCGTCATCACTCATCGCCCACTCCATTGCTACCATCTCCGCTGGTATGGCTGCGCTTCCACCACTCGCGGAAGCTCTGCTTCGGTAATGCGCGCAGGTCGCGATACTGCGTCCATCCTGCAGCCATGCCGGGCAGGTTCACCAGCTTGCCATCTTTCTCAAACAGACCTTGTCCTGTACGTGCAAGGCGCTGGGCAGCTTCGTATTGTTTCGGATGTTCGAAGAGATGCGCGGCCATCTTCATGCCCATACTCTCCTGCGAGAGCTTACCGGTGAGTGTGTTCTGATCCTGCGCAACGATCTTGCCACGCAGATGAATCAGCGTCTCCGGGATATTGATCTTCACCGGGCATACTTCATAGCACGCGCCGCATAGTGACGAAGCGTATGGCAGTGAACGCGAATACTTCATGCCATTCAACTGAGGCGAAAGAATTGCGCCAATGGGGCCTGAGTATATCGAGCCATACGCATGGCCACCTGTCTCGCGATACACCGGGCACTGGTTCAAACATGCGCCACAGCGGATGCAGTTCAGCGTCTCGCGTTCACGCACGTTAGCCATCATCCGTGTGCGGCCGTTGTCCAGCAGGATTACGTGAAACTGCTGCGGTCCATCACCCTGCGTTACGCCCGTCCAGATGCTGTTGTACGGATTCATGCGCTCGCCCGTCGCAGAGCGCGGTAACAGTTGCAGGAACACTTCCAGGTCATCGAACTTAGGGATCACCTTCTCAATGCCGATAAGTGTGATCAGCGTCTTCGGCATGGTGACGCACATGCGTCCATTGCCTTCGCTCTCAACGACGCAGACGCCGCCAGTCTCTGCAATCGCAAAGTTCGCGCCGCTGATGCCAATGCCTACTTCTAAAAACTTCTTGCGCAGATAATGACGCGCTGCTCCTGTTAAATCTTCAGCCTCAGTGCCAAGTTCCGTGAGCCCCATGTTCTGCAGGAACAGTTCACGCACCTGATGGCGATTCTTGTGCAGCGCAGGAACAACGATGTGCGATGGCTCATCCTTGCCCATCTGCACAATCATGTCGGCTAGATCGGTCTCCCACGGCGTGATGCCTTCGCGTTCCAGCGCGCGATTCATCCCGATCTCGTCGGAGGTCATGGTCTTCACCTTGATGACCTCAGGATGCTCCACAGCCAGTCGCTCCGCTGCTTTGCGAATCAGGCGGATGGCGATGGTGTTCGCTTCATCGGCATCGCGCGCCCAGTGCACCTGCCCACCCGCACGAACGCAGTTGCGCTCAAACTCTTCCAGATAGTGCGGCAGGTGCAACAGTGTATGTGTCTTGATCGCATGCGCGGATGTGCGCAGATCCTGCCAGTCCGGCATCTCTTCCACGCGCAACGCACGTTTGTTGCGGATGACGTTGGTGGCATGGCGTACGTTGCGCCGTGTCTGGTCGTCCTGCAGCAACTCATGCGCAAGGATAGGGAATGCGGGTTTCTCCGCCGTGTGTCCTACGCGAACGCTCATGCGGTGGCTCCTTCCCATGCCAGTGCTTCAGCGGTCAACGGATTCTTGCGTGTGCTGTTCAAAATCTCTGCGAGATGGACTGGACGAATGCGGTCGTGCGAGTCCATCTCGCGATGTAGGCCACCGTCAATCTGCATCAGGCACGAGTTATCCAGCGCTGCGACAAACTCTGCATTCGATTTCTTCACGCAGCCGATCTTGTCCGCTAGCATGGCTGAAGACACTTCCGCATTCTTCACAGCGAAGGTGCCGCCAAAACCGCAGCACTGATCGCTGCCTTCCATCGGCGTGTACTCAAGGCCTTCCACACCTTGCAATAAACGAATGGGACGATCTCCTACGTTGAGCAATCGCAGAGAGTGGCAGCTTGGGTGATAGGTCACACGATGCGGAAAATACGCGCCCACATCAGTCAGTCCCAGCTTGTCCGTAATCAGTTCACTGAACTCAAACACACGCGGCAGAAAGCTCTTCACGTCGCCCATCATGTGCAGGTCGTTCGCATCGTGCGCCATCAGTTCATAGTGGTCGCGCATCATGGCCACGCAGCTTGCGCTGGGAACAACGATGGTCTCCGCATCCAGAAACTCATGCAGCAGCTTTCGCACAATGGGCAACGCCTCAGCGTGGTAGCCGGTGTTGTAGTGCATCTGGCCGCAGCAGGTCTGGCTGGTGGGAAAAACCACCTCGTGGCCCAGGCGCTCCAGCAGGTTGACCACGGCCATGCCCGTGCGTGGGAACAGCGTGTCGTTGTAGCAGGCAATGAACAAATGAATGCGCAAGGCAGTTTTTCCCTGATATGAAACGATTCAGTCCGAACAGAATCTTTCACCAGCCATGCTACTACCGGAGTGTGTCAGGCGGCTACGGCCTCCCGTTTGCAACTTGCGCACACCTGAGAGGCACGTTAGGCTCATGGCGTTTCATGGACACGGTATTTGCTTGCAGCGAAGGAGAGATGGATGCGTATCCACCACTGGATTTCTGTTTTGGCCGTCAGCCTTGGAGCCATTCCTTTGCTTGCAAACGCGCAACAACTGCCTGCAGCCCCGGCAGTACGTGTGGATTGGGCGAAGACAGTTTCCGTGTCGCGCGCCACGCCAACACTGCAAGTGGTTGTGAATCCACAACTGCTACGCGGCGCAAAGCTGCACGATGGCTCCTTTGCCGCATTGAAGCTGCTCGGCGCGGATTACGTGCGTTATGTTCCGTGGCTTCCTTATCCCAGGCAGGCGGTGGCCGAGCTTGATCCGCCTACGAAGGAACGGACAAGCTGGGATTTTCAGTACATTGACCCCACGCTGGATGACTTTATGCAGGCCACCGCAGGGCATAGCGTCATGCTGAACTTCAGCACCATGCCTGCATGGATGTGGAAGACGGACAAACCCGTGACGTACCCGGCTGATCCCAACCAGGTTTTCTGGGGCTACACGCAGGGAACGGAGATCGTTGACCCCACCTACAAACAGGCTGCGGATTACTACGTGCGCCTTTTGAGCTGGTACACCAAAGGTGGCCTTACCGACGAGAACGGTAAATGGCACGCCAGCGGCCACCACTACAAAGTGGCCTATTGGGAGCTGCTGAACGAAGTTGAATCCGAACACCACTGGACACCCGAGGAATACACCAAGTTCTTCGATGTTGTGACAGAGGCCATGCGCAAGGTGCAGCCCGACCTCAAATTCGTGGCGATTGCAGCTTCCGCGCCTCGCGAAGACGGCCCTATGTGGGAGTACTTTCTGAATCCCAAGAACCACAAGCCCGGCTCAACGGTGGACTTCATTAGCTACCACTTTTACGCCACACCACCCAAGGGCGAGCCGATTGCGGCCATGCAATATACATTCTTCGATCAAGCCGATGGTTTTCTAACTGGTGTGCGGTTCATTGAGCAGATCAAGCATCGCATGATGCCCGATACCAAGAGCGATCTGAACGAACTCGGCGTGATCCTGCCCACGGACGACGATAGCAATCAGGGGCGTGGCAGTGTTCCGGAGCCCGAAGGCTACTGGAACCTTGCATCCGCGCTCTATGCGCATCTCTACATAAAACTGGCGCAGCTGGGCATTGATGTTGTGGGCGAATCGCAACTTGTGGGATACCCCACGCAATATCCCTCGGTCAGCATGATGGACTACAACACGGCGCAGCCAAACGCGCGGTTCTGGACGCTGAAGCTGTTGCATGACAACTTTGGCCCAGGTGACAAACTTGTTGCTAATACCAGCCCAGGTAACAACATGACTGCGCAGGCATTCGTGACTCCACGCGGTAAGAAGATTCTGGTGCTGAACAGACGCGCTGTTGCTCAGACCTTCAAGCTCGGCACGAATACTGCAAAATCCGTCACATACGTTGCACCCAGCACAGGCGACAATCCACCTGCGACGAAGGCTGTTGGCGGCAAAGAAATTGAACTAGAACCATTTGAAGTAGCCGTTATCGATGTGCAGTAATAACATTCGCTTCCTTAGAATGGACGGCAATGGAAACTGCTACGCTCGCCATCTATCCAAGTCTTCGTAACCGCTCTGTCATTGTGTCCGGTGGTGCCAGCGGCATTGGTGAAAGCATTGTGGAGGCATTCGCTGCACAAGGAGCACGTGTAGCGTTCCTGGATATTCAGGATGAGGCGGGGCACGCACTCATCGAACGTATTGTTTCCGCAGGTCACGCGAAGCCCACGTACTATCACTGCGATCTCTCAGACATCGCAGCACTACGCAGCGTCGCCACGCAGATTGAGCAAGCACACGGCACCGTAGATGTGCTGGTGAACAACGCAGGAAACGATACTCGCCACCGCATTGAAGACGTCACCCCTGAGATGTGGGACGCAGCCATGCAGGTGAACCTGCGGCACCAGTTCTTCCTGTCGCAGGCAGTGTTGCCGTCCATGCAGCATCAGAAGCGCGGATCGATCATCAATCTCAGTTCCATCTCATGGATGATTCCATCCACTGGCCTGCCCGCGTACGTTACGGCAAAGGCTGCGATCGTTGGCTTAACGCGGACTCTGGCGCATGAGGTGGGCAAGGACAACATCCGCGTGAATGCCGTGCTGCCCGGAGCGATCCTTACGGAACGACAGAAGCGCCTGTGGATGACACCGGAATACACAGCAGAAGTCATGTCACGACAGGCTCTGAAACGTCATCTTTACGCGGATGACGTGGCGCGCACGGTGTTGTTCCTTGCGGCTGATGACAGCTCGGCCATCACCAACCAAAGCCTCGTTGTCGATGGTGGCTGGGTATAGCTAGACTCCCAGCTATACCTCGCAACCGAGGCTGCCTTCATCCAAAGGTGAATGAGAACGCCTGTACGCCAGGGTCAAGAAACTCAATCGCAAAGGTGTGATCAGACAGCGCCCCAGTTTGGCGGATGAGTTGGTACAGCCGGTGTTCCGTCACCATTCCGTTACCTTGAGCGTCCGTATCCACACCATGGTTTGCACCCAAAGGCTTGCCATCCATCGTTACGCGATAGCGAACAGGCTTGCCATTAGCACCAGGGCCAAGAACAAGATGCAGATCGCGCGCATGGAAACGGAAGACAATCTTCCCGCCTGCCGCGTTTAGCGATGCCTGCTGGCCATGATCGGTCCACGAGCCCACCAAACCCCAATCATTCAATTGCAACTTGCCGGGTTCGGCATACAGATGGTCAGTGTCGTGCTTGATGCCGCCGGGTGACACAAAATGAGCAGCGCGGGCATATCCAACGTAGGTCTCAGGCGATCCGATGTCACCCATGTTCGCAGCGGCTTGCACGCCCTGCCCATGCACATTCGCAATGCCAGAGGGCATTGACTTCGCATTTGCTTCTTTCAGCAGTTGTTGTATCCAGCGTTCTGACTGGTCGTACTCGCCTTCGCCAAAGTGTTCGAAGCGAACCTTGCCCTTCGCATCAATGAAGTAATGCGCCGGCCAATATTGGTTGTGGAACGCGGTCCAGATGGCGTAGTTGCTATCGACGGCAACGGGATAGGTAATGCCGAACTTCTGCACTGCCTTTTCAACATTGGGCTGCAGCTTCTCCACGTCGAACTCTGGGCTGTGCACGCCGATCACAACCAGGCCGCTGTCTTTATATTTGTCTGCCCAGGCGCGGATGTACGGCACGGCACGGATGCAGTTGATGCAGGAGTAGTCCCAGAAATCGACAAGGACGACTTTGCCTTTAAGGTCATTCGCGGTCAGTGGCTTAGAGTTGATCCATCCTGTGGATTTCGCAAGCGAAGGAAGCGGCATGCTGCCCACAATGCTGGGAGCGTCCAGCTCCTGCGCATGTGCCGTTGTGAACGCGGGAAATGTACTCGCCATCAACATAAGGGCAGCACTCACAACTCCAAGGCGTAACTTGCTCCGCAGCGAAGAACTTAACATTGGCCTTCATCCTTCCATCGGACACGCTAATCCCGGCGAGGTCCTGGGTGTCCGATCCATCTAGTAGACAGCTTTGGGCAGCAAAAAGTTACAGAGTTCCTCGCAGCGCAGCAAAAGCCGAGCGGCTCTTTACCGAAGTGTGCGGTCGGCTTCTCGAATCGGCATGTCGTTGATGCTGGCTTCACGCCGCTGCATGAGCCCTGATGGTGCAAACTCCCACAACTCATTTCCGTAGCTACGAAACCATTGCCCGCTATCGTCGTGCCACTCGTAGTGAAACTTCACGGCCATCCGATTGTTCCGAAATCCCCAAAGCTCTTTCTTGAGTTTGTATCCAAGCTCGCGGTTCCACTTGCGCCGCAGAAACTCCACCACCGCCTGACGCCCGGTCAGAAATTCCGTGCGGTTTCTCCACTGCGTGTCCTCGGTGTAGGCGGCAGCAACTCTTTCAGGATCGCGAGTATTCCAGAGATCTTCTGCAATCTGCACCTTCTGTGCAGCCAGGTCTGGATCTGTGAACGGCGGAACGATCAGTGTGCTCATACTCTCTCCTGCGAAATGAGATGTCAGAGCAAGACAGAAGACGCATAAACGGTCGCGTTAATGCTTAAGTAGAAACTTGACAATTCATTTCTCGTGTCGCGTAATAGTAAAGCAGTGACTTTACTAATGCAGGAGGGTTTGAAATGAATGATCGGACAATCACGCTTGGCACGTTCACCATTGAGAGGCACTATCCACATCTGCCGGAAAAGGTATTCGATGCATTTCGAGATCCAATAAAGAAGCGGCGTTGGATGGGAGGCGAGGGCGATCCGAATTCCGCGGCTCGCAAACATCACGGACAGGACTTTGAAATCGTCAGCTTTGAGATGAATTTCAAAGTGGATGAGTTCGAGCGGTGGACCTTCCGCGTTCCTGGCGGCGAGTTGATGCGCAACGACACCCGCTATCACCGGATCATTCCCAATCACAGCATCGTCTTCGTCTACACGATGGATTGTGGCGAACATCGCATGTCATCTTCGCAGAACACCGTCGAATTTATTCGAGAAGGACAGGGCACAAAGCTTGTATTCACTGAGCAGGGTGTTTATTTCGACGACCCAGAAGCTGGTCGCGGACGCGAAATAGGCACAAACGACATTCTCAACAAACTAGGTGAAGAATTGGATAGGAACGGCTAAATGGGAACCGCACACGACTATGCTCGCGTCTTCAACGCGCTTGGCGATCCGACCCGGCGGGTCATCGTCGAACGCGTGAGTGAGGGGCCTGTTTCGGTCTCTGATCTTGCGAAGCCACTCAAGATGACCCTTGCGGCGGTCGTTCAACACATTCAGGTGCTTGAGGCCAGCGGTCTTGTCCGCACCAGAAAAGTCGGTCGTGTGCGAACCTGCTCGCTCCGAGCGAAAGGATTTGCTCCAGCGACTGACTGGATGGCTGCACGTAAGTCTCTCTGGGAGAAGAAGCTCGATCGATTGGGAGCACTTCTTGATGAAGAGGAATAAAGAAAAGGCGCATCGAGCCACATGCGAAATCGCGGTTGTGGCTCGATGCGCCTTCTCTGTGTCCTCAAGCGCTGTCGGTCTCGAATCGACTACGCGCTGTAAGCCGAGACCTTCTGGGTCTGCGTTCCCAGACCTTCAATGCCCAGCTTCACCACTTGTCCGGGCTTCAGATACACCGGCGGCTTCTGCCCCAGGCCTACTCCAGGAGGCGTGCCGGTGGAGATGATGTCGCCGGGCTGCAGGCTCATGAACTTGCTCAGGTAGCTGACGAGATGGGCAACACCGTAGACCATCGTCTTCGTTGATCCATCCTGATAGCGGTGGCCGTCCACTTCGAGCCACATCTTCAGGTTTTGCGGATCGGGCACTTCGTCCTTCGTCACTAGCCATGGACCGATAGGGCCAAAAGTATCGGCGCTCTTGCCCTTTACCCACTGGCCGGTGCCTTCAAGTTGGAAAGCGCGCTCGGAAAGATCGTTGATCACGCAGTAGCCGGCGACGTAGTCCAGAGCATCTGCTTCCGAGACGTAGCGGGCTTCGCGGCCAATGACCACACCCAGCTCTACTTCCCAGTCGGTTTTCTCCGAATCCTTCGGGATGACGATGCCGTCGTTGGGGCCGCAGATGGACGATGTGGCCTTCATGAACAGCACGGGCTCCTTGGGCACTTCCATGCCCGATTCGGCGGCGTGGTCGGCGTAATTCAGGCCGATGCACAGGAACTTGCCCACGCGCCCCACACAGGCACCCATGCGGGTTCCAGCCGCAACGGCGGGCAGACGATTCAGATCCAGCGAGGCCAGCTCCGCCAACGCCTCAGGGCGCAGCGTATCGCCAGCAATATCCGGCACAATGCCGGTCAGATCACGCACGGTTCCATCCGGAGCCACAATGCCGGGATGCTCATGTCCCGGACGGCCATAACGAACAAGTTTCATGGTCGGTCAGCTTTCCTCTGCCAACCAATGTACTTTGCGACGGCATGGCCTTGCTCACTGGCACCATGAAAGCGCAGGGAATTTGTCCGGCCACTCGGACGCGCGGCAGAATTTTGCGCGTAGAATTGAGACGATTCAAAATTCACACCGCGACCGTGGCCAACTCCACTTTCGCTGTGCGATGATGCGGCGTCCGCGGACTTTTGGGTAAAGACGGCGTGGCCTTCTTTGCCGGTCTGACGGCGCATGGAATGTTGAGAAGGGACCTCATGGAAAGCACTGCAAAGCTGAAGTTTCTGGAAGACCGCTGGGACGACGCCGTTGCGTCAAAGCTCGATCCTGCGGAACTGCTCCGTTATCGCTCGAACCTGCTCGGCTCGGACCTGCGCCTGACCAACTTTGGCGGCGGCAACACCTCCTCGAAGCTCGACGAGATCGATCCGCTCACCGGCGATACGGTGAAGGTGTTGTGGGTCAAAGGTTCAGGCGGCGACTTGGGTTCCATCAAGCGCGCGGGCTTTGCCACGCTGTACCTCGACAAGCTGCTGGCGCTGGTCAAGCGCTACCGCGGCGTGGAGCTTGAGGACGAGATGGTGGCCATGTACCCCCTCTGCACCTTCAACAACAATCCCACGCCTGCGTCCATTGACACTCCTCTGCACGGCTATCTGCCCTTCCCGCACGTTGACCATTTGCATCCTGACTGGGGTATTGCGCTGGCAGCATCCGCCAACGGCAAGGAAAAGATGGAGCAGTTCAACGCAGAGTTCGGCCACAAGATCGTATGGGTGCCATGGCAGCGCCCAGGCTTTGAACTGGGCATGATGCTGGTCAAGGCAGTCGCGGACAATCCCGGTTGTGACGGCATCGTTCTTGGCGGCCACGGTTTGTTCACGTGGGGCGAAACGCAGCGTGAAAGCTATCTGAACACGGTCACGATCATCGATCAGATCGGCCAGTTCATTGAAGCGCACAACCTGAAGAAGGGCGCACCGGCTTTCGGTGGAGCGAAGCACACGAACCATGCGGAACGTGAGGCTCTGGCAGCGCAGTTGATGCCGATTATCCGTGGTGGTGTCTCGCAAAAGCAGCGCCTCATCGGCACCTTCAGCGACAAGGAAGACGTGCTGGAGTTTGTGAACTCCGAATTCGCAAAGAAGCTGGCGCACCTGGGTACCTCCTGCCCGGACCACTTCATCCGCACCAAGATTCGCCCCATGTACGTGGAGTGGGACGTGAAGGGTGGCGATGTGGAAGGTCTGAAGAAGGCCATCGCTTCCACGTTGGAAACGTATCGCAAGGAGTATGCGCAGTATTACTCCAACCACGCTCTGCCTGAGTCGCCCAAGATGCGCGACCCCAACCCGACGGTAGTCCTGGTCCCCGGCGTTGGCATGTTCAGCTTCGGCAAGAACAAGGCAGAGAGCCGCATTACGGGCGAGTTCTACACCAACGCCATTCACGTGATGGGCGGCGCCGGTCAACTGGGTGAAGGCAAGTGCCCGCCGGTGTTGCCGCAGTCCGGTCCTGCCGCGGACACGTCAGCCTTTGCCACGGAAGAGAACTATGTTGCTCTGCCGCCCAGCGAGGCTTTCCGTATTGAATACTGGGCTCTCGAAGAGGCCAAGATTCAGCGTCAGCCACCTGAGAAGGAGCTGAGCCGTCGCATCGTGATGGTTGTCGGTGGAGCTTCGGGTATCGGTCGCGAAACGGTTCTGCTCGCAGCACAACGTGGAGCACACATCGTCGTTGCCGACCTGACTCAGGAAGGCGCGGACAAGGTCGCAGCAGAGGCGCAGGCCATCGGTGGCAAGGAAGCGGCCATCGGTGTCACCATCGACATCCGCAACCGCGAAAAGATCCGCGAGGCGCTGAATAAGGCGGTTGCAGCTTTCGGTGGTCTCGACATCCTGGTGAACACCGCGGCCATCTTCCCGTCGTCTCCTACGGGCGCCATCAGCGACGCGCAGTGGGGCACCACGTTGGAGATCAACGTGACAGCCAACTGGCTGTTGGGCGACGAAGCCAACAAGGTCTTCAAGGCGCAGGGCCTGCAAGGTTCGTCCATTGTGCTCACCAGCTCGGCCAACGCTGTGGTACCGAAGAAGGGAAGCGAGGTTTACGACATCTCCAAGGCGGCACTCAGCCATCTGGTGCGTGAACTGGCCATCACCTTCTCGCCCGATGTTCGCGTGAACGGCATCAGCCCGGCAACGGTTGTGAAGGGATCGACGATGTTCCCACGTGATCGTGTGAAGGCTTCGCTTGCCAAGTACAACATCGCGTTTGAAGAGAACGATAGCGATGATGACCTGCGTGACAAGCTGGCCGAGTTCTACGCACGCCGTACGCTGACGCATGTGCCCATTGATCCGAAGGACAACGCAGAAGCTATCCTCTTCATCGGTGGCCCCAAGGCTCCGGTGACCAGCGGCCATCTCATCCCTGTGGATGGGGGCCTGCCGGAAGCCTTCCTTCGTTAGTTCGGAAACCTAACCAATGCGAGGAGCGTGGCAAATGGCCACGCTCCTCGCGTCTGTCCCCTTATGGAGAAGCACCCAGTGACACCTACCGACACACGCGCACTCGTTGCCATTGATCTTGGAGCGGAAAGCTGCCGCGTCTCGCTGCTGCGCTGGACGGCGAATGGCCCGCAGAGCACACTGGTGCATCGTTTCCTCAACAACGCTATGGAAACATCGGAAGGGCTTCGCTGGAACCTCACACAGATTGAAGCAGGCCTGGATGAAGGCCTGAAGAAGTGCGCGGAGATTGCCACGGAAGGCATTCGTTCTATCGCCGTCGATGGCTGGGCCGTGGACTATGCACGTCTTGATGAAAGTGGCGCGGCCATTGGCGATCCGTACTGCTACCGCGATGTCCGCAACATTGCCAGCGAAGGTGCTGTTCACGAGATTCTTCCCGCATCGCAGATGCGCGTCCTTACTGCCATCGGCATCATGCGCATCAACACGCTTTACCAGCTTTACGCGGATAAGATGGCGGGTCTGCCGCAGACGCGTTGGCTGCATCTGCCCGAGTACATACTCCATCGTCTGGGCGGCCGGGCGGTAAGCGAGTACACCAACGCTACGCACACTCAGCTCATCGACCTGCATCGCGGCGAATGGGCCACGGGCATTTTTGAAAAGCTTGACCTCGATCCTGAGATGGCTTCGCCCATCGTGCCGCCGGGAACCATCGTAGGCAAACTTGCAGGGCCGCTCGCATTGGTGCCTGCATTCCGAGATACGCAACTCATTGCGCCCTGCTGCCACGACACTGCATCTGCCATCGCCGGCATTCCCGATGCGGCAGAGGATTGGGCTTACATCTCAAGCGGCACGTGGTCTCTCGTTGGAACGCTGCTGCATGAGCCAAATAACTCTCAGCCCGCGCGCGACGAGAACCTGACCAACTTTGGTGGCGCTGGTGGCCGCATTCTCTTCCACAAAAATGTCAATGGCATGTGGCTTCTACGCAACTGCCTGGACGCGTGGCGCGAGGCGGGCCGCGATTGGACATTCGAAGAACTCCTACCGCTAGCCGAAGCATTGGGGCGTCCGCAATACCTGATCAATGTCGATGCGCCAGATCTTCTGCTGCCTGGCGACATGCCTGCGCGCATCAATCGCCAGCTTGAAGAGAACGGCCGCCCCACGCTTTCGCCTTATCCCGAAGATGCACCGGGTATGACCGCGCTGATCCTGCACAGCCTCGCCTTCCGTTATGCAGAGGTGCTGGACGCCATCGCATCCATCACCGGCAAGAAGCTGAAGAAGGTCTACATTGTGGGCGGCGGCAGCCGCAACGAGGTGCTGAATCGGCTCACGGCACAGGCAACCGGATTGGAAGTTGTCCGCGGTGCTGTGGAGTCGTCCACACTGGGCAATTTCGCAGTGCAGATGGCCGCGTTGGAAAACTCCGCTGACGCACAGAGCATTGCGGAATGGGCTGCGACGCTGAGGACAGCCTTCTAAAAGCGAAACAAATGAGGGGCGAACGCTATGTTCGCTCTTCTTTCGAGCAGCAAATGTGGCTTTCGTGCTCTAAGACGCTACAATTCCCTTTTGAATGGCACCTACGCAAAAAGAGCTGGCCAAGCTGGCAGGCGTCTCCGCCGGAACGGTTTCGAATGTTGTCAACGGTGTCCCCGGTGTCAGTGAAGCAGCGCGCCAACGCGTGCTTGCAGCCATCCGCGAGCTCAACTACCAGCCGAACCTGATCGCACGCAGCCTCCGCACCAATCGCACGCATACCCTCGGCATTGTTGTGCCGGACATCACCGTGCCGTTCTATCCGCACATCATTCGCGGTGCCGAATCCGCCGCGCGTGAAGCGGGCTACTTCCTGATGGTGCTCGATAGCGAAAACGATCACGAGCGCGAAAGCGCCATGCTGGAGTTGCTGCGCTCACAGCGCAGTGAAGGAACGTTGCTTGTGGCTGCGGGTGGACATGGATGGTCAAAGGAACAGGCAGCGTCTGTCACCGCACAGGCGCCGCTCGTCTGCCTTGATCGTCTCCCCGAAGGTCTGGCTGTGGACTCGGTCTGCGTGGACGACGCACGCGCGGCCGCCATGGCTGTCTCACATCTGGTGGAACGCGGCCATCGCGAGATCGCCGTCATCACCGGCCCGCCGACACTGCGCAACGAACAGGCGCGCCTTCGCGGCTACCGTACCGCCATGCAGCACCACGGTCTGCAGGTGCGCGAACGTCTCGTTTGGCAGGCGGGTTTCCAGCAAGGGGAAATTGCACGCGTCTGCCAGGAGGGGCTTCTTGGATCGCGCGAACGTCCCACGGCGATCTTCGCCACCAACGGCGTCACCGGGCTGGGCATGTTGAAGGCGCTGTATGCGCTTGGCCTGGAAACTCCGCGTGATGTGGCAGTGGTTTGTTTTGATGAGCTCAACGGCGAAGACTTTTTCCGTCCGGGCATCACGACGGTTGTTCAGCCTGCGGCAGATATCGGCGCGCGAGCTGTACAGGTTCTTTTACGCCGTATTCGCAACAGCGGCGAGACGCCACTGCCGCTTGAGACGGTCCGCCTGCCTGCAACGCTTGTGGTGCGAGAATCCAGCAGTGAACCGCATGCAGCGCGCGGAACGGCGCGTCCCCGCATCAAAAAGCGCGGATAAAACGCGATACACTGGACGCGTCGGAATAACCGCTGCAATTCAACTGTGAGTTTTCCGCCTGCTATCAGGCGGAAGCATAGGTGCATTGCCGCTTGGCCCGCTGACCGCAACGCACGACCGCGCCCCGGGTCTTCATTGTTTGTAATTTCTTTTTACGGGTGACAGAGAACACATGAAGCATGTAAAGCCGGTACTTCTTAGCTTGACGTTTGGCCTTCCGCTGCTGGTCTGGGGCGTTTCCCTGGGCAGCGCCGTCTCCGCTCAGTCGGCTGCGGACCAGATGCCCGCCGGCCCCGGCAAAGACATCACCGTGGCCACCTGCACCAAGTGTCACTCCATCACCAACATCACTGGCCAGCACAAGGACCGTGATGGATGGACGGCGACCATCACCAAGATGGTGGGTTATGGCGCTACTGGCTCCGATGAAGATTTCCAGGCCATTCTGGACTACGTCACGAAGAACTACGGTCTGGACAGCGCTGGCGCAGCCGCACCTGCTGCCGCTGCAGCACACAAGATTGCAGTGAACACAGAACCTGCAGCCCAGCTCGTTACGGATCTGGGACTGACCGACGACGAGTCGAAGGCACTGGTGGCCTACCGCGATAAGAACGGCAACTTCAAGACCATCGATGACCTTAAGAAAGTACCGGGCATTGATGCCACGAAGTTCGACGCACACGCTGCCGATCTGCAGTTCTAATCAAGACAAGCGAGTAAAAAAGGCTCGGCATATGCCGAGCCTTTTTATATGGATTGAAACCGCAATCTCTAAGCGCCTGAACCCGCCTTGAAGATGTCTTCCGCGTAGTAGTTTTCCACCTTGGCCTGATCACGCAGCATTTCAATGTAAGCGCTGCGCAGGAGCTGGCTGCGAGTGTTACGAATCTGATCGCGGATGCTCTGCTGAACTGCCGGATTATTCAGATCGCGCTGTCCTGCGGCCTCGCGGCTTACCAGGTGGATGATCGAGTAGCCAACAGGCTGCTTTGATCCCGGAGGCGTGATCGTGATGATGGCCGTGTTCTCGCCCGCTTTCAGCTTGCTCACCGCATCCCACACCTGCGTGTCCTGTCGCAGTTGCGATTCAGAGATAAAGCCCATGTCGCCGCCGTTGGAAGCGGTCTGAGGATCTTCGGAGTAGTTCGCGGCCAGCGCGCTGAAATCTGCGCCGCTGTCTAACTGTGCCTTCAGCGTGGCGATCTTTTTGCGAGCATCGGTGTCGTTGCCCGCCTTGCTGCCCTGCAGATTCGTTCCGCCCGCCTGCTGCGATGGCTGGTTCGTCACCACAATCTGGGCAAGGTGGATCTTGTTCTCAATCAGGTTGAAATCAGCCTTGTGCGCGTTGTAGAAGTTGGAGACTTCGCCATCGGTCACGTTGATTTTGCTGTTGATCTCTTTGTTAAACAGCTTTTCCAGCGTAATGGACTTGCGCAGGTCACGACGTACTTCGTCCAGCGACCGTCCACTTTCCTTGAGCATCTGGTTGAACTGCTCTTCGGTGTAGTGGCTCTTCATCTCCGTCAACTTGGCGTCCACTTCTTCATTGGTGGCCGTCAGGTTCATCTTGGCAGCGCGCTGCTCAGTAATCTCCGCGTCGATGAGCGTGCGGAGAATGGTCAGCTTGTCGCTCTTGGCCTGTTCTTCCGTGATGGGCTGTTGATCCTGCTTGCCGCGCTCCTGATCGTCGTAGGTGCGGTCCAGCTCAGAACGCATGATGGCGTGGCCATTCACGCTGGCGACCACGTCCGCTCCGTGTTCCTTCTTGCACCCTACGGTGGCGACAACGGTGAAAAGACTGAGGGCAGAAAACACCCAGGTGGCGCGATGTGCGGTCTTTAGAAGCATCCGGTGCAATGGTAACGCCTTCGCGCCCGGAGCGCACGGTTGCGGCAGAAGCTGTGCAGATTCACGAAACATTATTTAGCCGCCGGAGTTTCGGTGGAAGCCGCGGGAGCGTCCAGCGAGGGCAGCGGAACTGCGGGTGGAGGTGTGACTCCCTGTGCCAGCAGGGCGTCATCAACGGCACGATAAACAAACTCGATCGGCACGGCGCCGGTAATCATTTCGCCATTGATGAACAGCGCGGGAACACCGTTAACGTTCAGCCCCTCGCCTTCTTTCATATAGGCCTTGACGCCGGTTTCATCCTGCTTGTCCACGCAGGCATTCAGGCGCTTCATGTCCAGCTTCTGCTTCGTGCCTTCATCCAGCGCAGCGCGGTCCAGCTGCTTCAACGCCACGGGCAGGGTCTTATTGTTGTCCTTGTCTTTCGCGTCTGGATCAATGCCTACGGTATCCAGGTGGCTGTGCATGTAATCCACGTAGTTCCAGTAGGCCTTGGGACTCTGGTCTGCCAGACAGTCGGCGTTTACCGCTGCGTGCAGTCCCCAGGGATGAATCTGGGTCAGAGGGAAGTCCTTGTACACAATGCGGACATTGTCGCCATATCGGTTCGTGATCGCCGGGAACATCTGCGCATGCATACGGGCGCAGTATGGGCATTCCAGGTCGTCATACACCACGATTTTGACGGGAGCCTTCTCGCTGCCGCCGCGCGAGGGGCGTCCCGCATCGCTGGTGATAGTCGAAGGATCCTTGGACAGATCGAAGGTGTTCATCTGCGCCAGCGACTGGTTGTCCTTGCTGATGAGGAAGGCCATCGGCTTCAGGGGCTTGCCATATTCGCCAATCGAGACGGTGATCTGGTCATAGCCCGTAACGGGGCTGGGGCGGCGGTCACCCACCTTCACGTCATAAGTGAACGGCAACTGGGCCTTCGTGCGGATCAGTAGTGCGACGCGGCGCGTTAGTTCCGGCGACATCTTCATAGCGTCCGCGCCAGCCTGGGCACGGCAACCGCTGCTAAGGATAGTGCTGGCAGCCAGCAGAAGAAGTGCAGAAAAACGCGCGGTGCGAGGGAACATCGACATCCTTTGATTATCTCAGGCTTGTTAGACGGCTCACTTTTCACAAGGGCACAACCACAGGATGGTAGCCTAAGGCGAAAGATTGGAGTCCCCACGCCATCATGAATGACGCCTTGAAACCGACTGTGTCTCTGGGAGAGCGCGTTCGCGCTCACATCGCCATTGCGCGGTTAGATCACTCCATCAAAAACCTGTTTGTCCTGCCGGGCGTGATCGTCCCACTCAGTGCTTACCCCGCGCTGCTGGATCGCTCCCTAATTGTTCGGCTAATTCTGGCGTTCTTTTCCATCACATTGGTGGCGTGCAGCAACTATGTCATCAATGAAGTGCTGGACGCGCCTTTCGATCGTTTGCACCCAACTAAGAAGAACCGTCCGGCAGCGCGCGGCCTGGTGAACATCCCCGTGGCCTATATACAGTGGCTCTGCATGATGCTTGTAGGCTTGGCCATTGGCTGGTTCTTCATCGGGAAAATGTTCACTCTTGTAGCCCTGATCCTCTGGATCATGGGCTGCCTGTACAACTTCCCGCCGGTTCGCACCAAAGACAAGCCTTACGTGGACGTGCTGACTGAGTCGGTCAACAACCCGTTGCGCATGTTGTTGGGTTGGTATGCCGTAACGGCAGTGCTGGTGCCGCCGGTTTCCCTGCTCGTTGCGTATTGGATGATCGGCTGCTACTTCATGGCGCTGAAGCGCTTCAGTGAGCTGAATGAGATTGGCGACCGCGCCGTCGCGGGCTCGTATCGTAAGAGCTTCCAGCACTACACCCCGGAACGCTTGCTGGTGTCGGTCCTGTTCTACGCTTCCACGGCCATGCTCTTTTTGGGCGCATTCATCATCCGTTACCGCATGGAATTGATTCTCGGCTTCCCGCTGGTGGCCTTCACCATGGCCATCTATCTGCAGATTGCGTTCAAACCGCAATCCGCTGTGCAGAATCCGGAAAAGCTTTATCGTGAACCGCTGCTGATGGCTTCGTTCGTTGCCACGTCGCTGGTAATGGCGATTCTGCTCTTCATCCGCCTGCCGCGGCTTGAGGAATTCTTCAATCCCACGCTTCCCTCTTCGCCTGCGGTGACCGCACCCGTTCCTCAGGCGCAGTTGCGAAATGATATGGGCTTCATCGGCGAGGTGGCATGACAGCAGCGTCTGAGAGCCGATTCAGCCGCACCCTGCTTATTGTCGTTCTTATTCTCACGGCAGCCAGCGCGCTTGCCTGGGGCCACTATCGTCCGCTTGATCAGGACGAATGGTTCGTCTTCCAGACGGACACAGTATCTTCCATCAGCAAGCTGGTAGAGGTTCAGCGACATTACCCCATCTCGCTGGACCCGCTCTTCTATCATCTGCTCGGACACGCCTCTACATCGCTCTTCGGTGCAACGGCATTTGCTATCCGCTTACCCTCGTTGCTTGGTTTTCTATTGATGCAGGTTTGCCTGTACTTTGTGGCGAAACGCATTGCAGGAAACTTCGCGGGATTTATTGCTGCCATTATCCCTGCTCTTACAGCAACGCTTTTTTACGCGCAGCAGGCGCGGCCTTACGGTGTTCTCCTGGGGCTCGGAGCGCTGTTATTGCTCGCCTATCAACATGGCACGCGCGATCCGCAGCGTACCGGATGGTTGATTGCTCTTGCTGCATCACTGGCGCTTGCGTTGAACACGCACTACTTTGCGATTCTGCTACTGCTGCCGTTGTATACGGCGGAGCTGGTGCGCATCGTGCAGCGTCGTCGCATCGATTGGCCCATGTTCTTCGCCATTGCGATCGGGTCAGCAGGAGCGTTGCTCACGTTGCCGTTCCAAAAAGGCGCAGGAGAATTTCGTAAGCACTATTACAACGTGGGCAAGATCGGACTGCATGCCGTCACGCAGTCTTATCGCGCACTCTTTCTGAATTACACGCAGTATTCGTTGCGGGCGCAGCACATCCTCATCGTGCTTCTTGTGGTGGCGGCATTGGTTCTCGTCGGTGCAATCCTCGTTCGTTTTCGCGCGAACGATCCGACTGTACCGCTGGCTGAGAAGGCGTTCCTTTTGGTACTTGCGATACTTCCCTTCTTCGGCTTTCTGCTGGCGCGCTTCGTCACGCATTCCATCGAGGTGCGTTACATCCTGCCGGCAATTCTGGGGCTTTCCGTTCTCATTGCAATTGCCATTACGCCAATTGAGCGCAACGCATTTCGTGCACGTGCCCTGGTCGGAATTGTGCTGCTGCTACTTGTCGGCGCGGGCTTCTCACGTGCAGCAAATGCCCGACTGCAAAGACCATCGCTACAGATGTTGACGATTGCGCACGCAGCGGCGCTCTCGGGTCCTATCTATATCCAGAACATGGGCCACTTCGATGAGTTAGGAAACGCGATTGCAGATCCTGCCGTGCGTAGCCGCATCGCGCTGGTTTACTCCGCACCGTTGGAGATTGCCCTCGCGCATCATGACACCCAGTCGCTCACAGCAGAACACATGCAACATTTCACGGGCTACCGTATCGAACAATACGAAGATCTCCGCAGCCAACCCGGCCCGCATTTAATGATCGTTTATCCCGGTAGCGGATGGGACTGGCTGGATTCAGCATTGGAACAAGACCACGCCACAATTACACCTCTAGGCCTCGCATTGGGTGGGGAATTCGTTTCCGTGGCGTTTTCGGCCAAGGAGAATCGTTGAAGAAAATTCAAGCTCTGTTAGTACTGCTCATCGCAAGCGTCTATGCGCTCTACTTCGTTCATCTCGGGGCGGACTTTCCCGCGTTTGTGCGTTGGAACGATTGGGCGCGCTACACCGATGAAGGATGGTATACATCCGCGGCAATTCAGCATGTGCTAACAGGGCGTTGGTATTTCCCAAGCGGATTTAACCCCGTTGTAGCACTTCCGGTGTGGCCCGCTCTCATGCGCTTGTGGTTTGCGATTGTTGGTTGCAGCATGGTTTCCGAGCGAGTTCTTGCCGTGCTTCTTATGGGGGGCTCGCTTTTGATGCTGTACTCCCTGCTGCGCCGAACGGTGTCCGAAACTACGTGCATGATCGCAATCTTGCTCTTCCTGCTTTGTCCTTATAACTATGCATTCGCACGTATGGCCTTCCTTGAGCCTCTGGTGATCTTCCTGTTTTTCCTGGGCCTTTTTATTTGCACCCTGCGCTTATCTTCCTGGGTACGTGCAGCGGCCGTAGGAGTCGTTCTCTGCGCCATGCTGCTTACGAAGACCACAGCTCTCACTCTGGCGCCAGCCATGTTACTTTTCCTGATGGACTCGTGCAATCCTGGAGTCCCTCTTCGAACAACAGTTCGTAATCCTTGTACACTTGCGATTCCGGGGCTAGCCATCGCGATAGCATCGCTGCTAATGGGAGCGTATTTCCTCTTGCTCGTTCGGCCGCACTATATCGCTGACTTCCGCAACATCTTCCACATCAATGCGTATCACGCTAATCTCCGTATTCTTCCGGAAAAACTAGCGATCGCATTAGCCGATCTTCGTGTTGTCGATCCGTATGTAGCGGTGCTTGTACTCGTACTGCTGCTGATGTCACTATGGTGGTTTCGCGACCTGTGGTCTCAGCCGTTGTTTCGTGCCTCTGCACTCGCTGTTGCATGCTACGTCTTCTACATTGGCTGGCATGGGTGGCTCTCACAGCGTTATTACGCTCCGTGCGCATTCCTGCTCACGTGCATGCTAGCTATTGGAGTGCAGCGGATGCAGCACTCCCGAGTTTGTTTTCCCATCTTCACGGTGGTGCTTGCTCTTGCGGCTATCATCATGACGATTTCCACCCTCCGCTGGATCGCGCACCCCACATACACCTT
The DNA here is from genome assembly GCF_900102185.1 of Terriglobus roseus. NCBI lineage: Bacteria > Pseudomonadati > Acidobacteriota > Terriglobia > Terriglobales > Acidobacteriaceae > Terriglobus > Terriglobus roseus. The sequence continues at coordinate 4,457,023 of NZ_LT629690.1, forward strand.
TCGCGATGCGTCCCTTTCTATCGCTCGACACATGAAGGCGGATACCGGTGTGCCCACTGTTCTCGCGTCGCCTTCCAGTGACGACCTTGCTCTTTACTCCGGTATTCACACCTGGAATCCCACGTGGCCCACACAGAATTTAGATGTGCTTCTGCAGCAGAACCCTCTCGGATGGTATGCGGCATGGGTACCGCAAGAGGCGTCTCTTTCACCTGCTATCACGAACCGTTACGATGCTCGAGAGATTGAGCGATGGACTGCGATGCCGGATGAGATTCACCAGTATCTGGTGCTCTATCGTCTTACTCCACGCACAAGCAACTAAAAGTGCCGTAAGATTTGCGTGAACAACGCTGTCTGACCAAATTACAAAAGCCCCGGCGATTTGCCGGGGCTTTTTGCTTCCGTTGAGTTCAGGCTGTAGTTGGTAGATCCGCGGGTTCCGATGTGTGCCCCGTGACGTTGAAGGCGAGATTCTGCCCTGCGGCTTCCACGCGAACGTGATCGCCATGACGAACTTCGCCGTTCAGGATCTTGATCGCCAATGGATCTTGCACAAGCCGCTGAATTGCACGCTTCAACGGTCGCGCACCATAGGCTCGGTCGTATCCCGTTGCGAAGACCAGATGCCGTGCTTCCGGCGTCAGTTCCAGCGTGATCTTACGATCCTTCAGCAGGTTCTCCAGCTCATGCAAACGCAGATCAATGATGTGTGTCAGTTGATCCTCGCCCAGCGCATGGAAGACAACAATGTCGTCCACACGGTTCAGGAACTCCGGACGGAAGTGCTTTTTCAACTCGTCCAGCACACGTTGCTTCGCATCGTCAAAGCCCTGCGGACCTTCAGCCCACGCGGTCGTCAGAGCATTCGCACCAATGTTGCTCGTCAGAATCAGCACAGTGTTTTTGAAGTCCACCGTACGTCCTTTGCTGTCGGTCAGACGGCCGTCATCCAATACCTGCAGCAGCACGTTGAACACATCCGGATGTGCTTTTTCGATTTCATCGAACAACACAACCGAATAAGGCCGACGGCGCACTGCTTCGGTGAGTTGACCGCCTTCATCAAAGCCCACATATCCCGGAGGCGCGCCAATTAAGCGTGCCACGGCGTGCTTCTCCATGTACTCGCTCATGTCGATGCGCACCATCGCCTGATCGTCATCGAACAGGAACTCAGCAAGTGCACGCGCCGTCTCTGTCTTGCCTACGCCTGTGGGCCCAAGGAAGATGAACGAACCAATCGGCCGCTTCGGATCGCTGAGACCTGCGCGCGAACGACGAATAGCATTTGCAACCACGACCAATGCTTCGTCTTGGCCAATGACGCGCTCTTGCAGACGCTTCTCCATCTGCACCAGCTTCTGCACTTCGCCTTCGAGCATCTTGCTGACGGGGATGCCGGTCCACCGCGAAACAATCTCCGCAATGTCCTCTTCATCCACTTCTTCCTTCAGCATGCGCGCAGACGCACCGGCCTTGATGGCATCCTGCTCGCCTTCCAGCGACTTCAGTTCTGCTTCAGCCTTTGGCAGATCGCCATACTGAATCGCAGCAGCACGTTCGTAGTTGCCGCGACGCGTCTGATCCTCTGCTTCGAACCGCAGGTTCTCTACCTGTTTCTTTAGATCGGTGATGCGACCGATAGCATCGCGCTCATGCTGCCACTTCGCACGCAGGCCACTTGCCTTCTCGTTAAGTTCGGCGAGTTCGCGCTCCACATCTTCGAGGCGAGCCCTGCTGTTGTCATCTGTCTCGCGCGCAAGAGCCGTCTTCTCAATCTGAAGACTCATCACGCGACGATCAATCGCATCGATCTCTTCAGGAACTGAGCCGATTTGGATTGCCAGCGAAGCCGCGGCCTCGTCCACAAGGTCAATTGCCTTGTCCGGCAGAAAGCGATCGCTGATGTAGCGATGCGAAAGCTCTGCCGCAGCAATAATGGCGGAGTCCTTGATGCGCACATTGTGATGCGCCTCATACTTCTCTTTCAATCCCCGCAGGATGGCGATGGTGTCCTCAACATTCGGCTCGCCCACATACACCTGCTGGAAGCGACGTTCCAGGGCCGCATCTTTTTCGATGTACTTGCGGAACTCATTTAGCGTGGTCGCACCAATCGCACGCAGCTCACCGCGGGCCAGCGCAGGCTTCAGCATGTTGCTTGCGTCGACAGCACCTTCGCTCGCACCCGCACCAACAAGAGTATGAAGCTCGTCAATGAACAGAATGATCTGTCCATGCGACTCCTCAATCTCCTTTAGCATGGCCTTCAAACGCTCTTCAAACTCACCGCGATACTTAGCACCGGCAAGCATGCTCGCCAGATCGAGCGACACAACGCGCTTATCCTTCAACGATTCAGGAACGTCACCGCTCACGATCCGGCGAGCCAGTCCTTCCACAATCGCAGTCTTACCCACGCCTGGTTCGCCGATAAGAACGGGGTTGTTCTTCGTACGACGCGAAAGCACCTGCACCACACGACGAATCTCTTCATCGCGGCCAATGACGGGGTCCAAACGGCCTTCGCGTGCCTGCTTGGTTACATCTTTGCCGTACTTCTCCAGCGCCTGGAACTTGCCCTCAGGATTCTGGTCCGTCACACGCTGTGTTCCACGTACGCTGGTCAGCGCCTTCAGAATTGCGTCATGCGTCGCGCCTAGCGCGCTCAATGCGTCACGCGTCGGGTCGCCCTTTTGCTGCGCCAATGCCAACAGAAGATGTTCGGTTGAAACAAACTCATCCTTAAAGTTGTCGGCTTCCTTAAATGCCTGCTCCAGCACCTTCGACAGTGCCGCTCCAGCATTGGGATTTTGCTGCGCGCCCTGAATCTTCGGCAACCGCTCAATCGCGGCATTCACACTCGTCAACAACTGCTGCGCCGGCACGCCGATTTTTTCTAACACCGGCAGCACAATACCTTCACGGTCTTCCAGCAGAGCCGCCAACAGGTGCAGCGGCATCACCTCTGGATTGCCATACTCCGCGGCCATCTGCCCGGCGGCTTGCACTGCCTCCTGGCTCTTGACCGTCATCTTGTCCCACTTGATTGCCATCCCCTGACTCCTGTTACTCGAAATACTAGTGCGTTACCTTCTCCTGAAAAACGGGGTTGCCGGGACAATTCACGGCAACCCCACAGCACTCAACGCGACCTGCTCACCTCCGCGGAGTGCAAACTGCATCGCCGTCTTACGCGGCCTTCTGTTCGGCTGAGGCAGGCTGGTTTTCCTTTGCCTCAATCTGATTTGCAACGACGGCAACCTTGATCTGTTTTGGCTGTGAGGCTGCCTTTTTCGGCAGCTCAATCACCAACACGCCGTTGTCGCTCTGCGCAGTCACCTGCTCCGTGTCCACCGATTGGGGCAGGGTAAAGCTGCGAGTGAACGATCCAAACCGGCGTTCGATGCGACGGAAGTTCTCTTCCTTCTGCTCGCCAGCCAAGGCGCGTTCGCCCTTCACGGTCAGCACGTTGTTTTCCACGCGCACATCCACATCCTCCGGCTTAATGCCGGGGATCTCGAAGGTCAGCGCCAGTTTCTGCGCGTCCTCATAGATGTCTACCGCCGGAACGAAAGAGCCAGACTGCAGGCTCTCGCCCTCCGTCGCTTGTGGGCGGGAGAAGTCATGAAAGATGGAATTCAGCCGGTTCTGCAGTGCGGCTACATCCGAAAACGGTGTGAAACGGGTGATCGTCATTCTCTATCTCCTTGAACCTGCATATCTTATGAGGCCATACCCGTTAGGAGGGCAGCCCAGCCTCTGTACTATCTGATGCAGATAGTAGCATGAAGATGCAGATTATATGAGCGCGATACGCTCACATATAGAGAAAATTTTAACGGCTGGCAGTCCTGAATTACTGCCAGCCGCCACATCCCCGGGGAAGGTTCTCGTTTACTACAGCTTGAAGATGGAGTTGGAAAACGGGGTTGCCGGTGGGGGGGTGTCCTTGTCGTACTGGATGGGGGCAAAAGGACGCTCGCCCTGCGTGTGATCGCCCTCTTCATGTTTGGTGGCGGTCACGGTGTGCAGAGAGTTATGTTTTTTGCCGATCTTGCGCGACAGATGGTTGTGGTTGGAAGAGCCGTGCGAGAGAAAGCTCATGGGGATACCTCCTAACGTCCTCGAACTACGTCAGAGGTGCTCGTCTGGAGCGGGTCCAAGAGGGTGCGGTCGAGAGCGGCAATACCAACCGGGGTCGGCCAGGCCCAGAGGGGCGGGCTGAAGGCGAATGACACCTCCCTGCCGCGCAGCATACGCCTGCCGCGCGATAATCGGCAAGCTGCCGTCTGCTATTTTCAGACTTTTGCAGGGTGTTGATATCACTACTTCGGGCTGGTCAGGGAATCCTTCTTCACCTTCACGACGAAATACGTAAAGGTCCCACCGTCAGGGATGATCAGCTGGTGGGCAATCTCCGGATCAATGTGGGCTACCGCTCCTGCCTTCATCACCTTGGAAACACCGCCAACTACGGCGGTACCCTTCTGCTCGCCGGGAGCGGTGGTTCTCGCGTTCTCCAGGTGCCCTCCGCTTACCAGCGTTGCTTCACCTGCAACAGCAACGAACACATCCACCCAATCGCGGTGCTGTTCTGCTTCGCCTGTCTTCACGCGTGTCGTGATGCCTAGGCTGTGATTTCCATAACCGCCGAGCGGTTGTGGATATACGCCCATCTCGGCCTTTGCAGCGTCTGCGGTGGTGGCTTTGGTCCAGTTCTGCATCTGCTGATCGGTGAATACTTCCGCGGCGGTGAAGGGTTCGCCAGCCAGCTTGATCGTGTCTTTCTTTCGAAAGCCTGCGATGCGATGAAACGTCAGGTAGTTTGCATCGTGAAAACTGTGCGCTGCACCCTGGTCATCGTCGAAAGCCGTGCGCGAGGCCACGATGATGTCGCTGCCATCGAACTGCCAATCGACGTATTGAAAGCCGTGCACACGCGACTCGGGGTGGTGCAGCACAATCTCACGTGGTGTCCAGTGCGTCAGGTCTGGCGAACTCATCAGGGCTAGTGTGTTTCGCACACTCGCAGGCGAGCTCACGGCCATGGGCTCTCCTGGCAGCGCGGGGTTTGACAGGGTCCAGTACAGCTTCGACACAGGATCGAAGCGAATGGAAAACTTCGTTGCGCCGCCGGGAAAGGCCATGAAGCGATCCAGCTTCATGCTGTGTTCCGCCAACTTCAGCACGGCAGCCCGCGACGCGTTGTTCACGCGCAGAATGTCCAGCATCGAGCCATCACGATCGACCACGGCGTTGCCTTCCAGCCACGTATCACCGAAGTCGCCTACTGGGAATGACAGCCGATCTGCCATCGTCCAGCTCGTGGGCTTCGTAAGGTCACTGTCTACCGATGCCCACATCAGGAACGCCTGGAAGGAACCCCACGGACCTTTGGGGTGGTATTCAAATGCCCGGTAGATCTTGCCGTCATGAACTACGACTGGCACTGGCGCTGTGTGGTATCCCGTGTCTTCCGTGAGGAAGTGGGGGTCGCTCCAGGTTTTGCCATTGTCGTCTGACTCACGGATGACGATCCGACCGTACTCGTAGCTGGTTCCCATCAGGTAGATGTGGTTTTTCAGCACAAATAGGTTCGACCAAAACTGATCGTTTACTTCGGCGACCTTCGTCCAGGTCGCACCACGGTCATGGGAAAGAAAGATTCGCGATACGGCGGATACCGTGCTGGTGGACCCGGGGCCGAACAGGTCATGCGAAGCGACGTAGTCACCATTCGGCGCAATGACGATCGAAGGGGAGCCGATATATTCGCGACTTGCAGGCGGTTGGTGGTCAATGACCACGCCCGGTACCTTTTGGCCAAAGAGGTTGGCGCTCAGGGAAAGAAAGGCAAGCAGGGCGCAGGTACGGAATCGCATGACCGCTCCTCAACAAATAAGCGGCTCTCTTTTTTGAAGAGAGCCGCCGCATGCAGACATTAGAAGAAGGGTATCGTTCCACCTGAGCTAGAGCCAGCGTTAGCGGTACAAAGCTGTACTAACTGGTTTCTGTAAGCTCCGACGGCTACAAGATATAGCGGCTCAGATCCTGATTCTTCACAATACCTGCCACCTGCTGTCGAACGTATTCGCGGTCGATGAGGACCACGCGCTCCACACCGCCTTCCACCTGGCGTTCCAGCACTGGCAGAGGATGCGCGTTTTCCGGCTGTGCCGCGCCGCGAGGTTGTTGCACCGTGCTTGGCTCCACCTGTGCCACAACACCATTGACGGCGGGTTGAGCGTTCTTGATCAGGTCTGGCGCCTGGAAGCTGATCTCGTCCAGCACGCGTTCCATGATGGTGTGCAGACGACGCGCGCCTATGTTTTCGGTGGTTTCGTTCACGTTGAACGCAAACGACGCCATCTCTTCCAGCGCATCGGGCTGGAACTCCAGCTTCAAGCCTTCGGTCTCCAGCAGAGCAATGGATTGCTTCACCAGTGACGACTTCGGCTCCGTCAGGATGCGGATGAAGTCTTCCACGGTGAGCGACTGCAGCTCCACTCGGATAGGGAAGCGGCCCTGCAGCTCGGGGATTAGATCGCTGGGCTTCGAAACGTGGAACGCGCCAGCGGCGATAAACAGAATGTGGTCCGTGGAGACGAATCCGTACTTCGTGTTGACGGTGGTGCCTTCCACAATGGGCAGAATGTCGCGTTGCACGCCTTCGCGGCTGATGTCGGGGCCGTGGCCACCTTCGCGTCCTGCAATCTTGTCGATCTCGTCCAGGAAGACGATGCCCGAATCTTCCACGCGCTCAATCGCGGTGCGTGTCACCAGATCCATGTCGATCAGGCGGCCTTCTTCCTCGCTGATGAGGTATTCGAAGGCTTCGCTGACCTTCATCTTCTTCTTGCTCTTTCGCGGTCCGAAAAGGCCGGGAAGGATGTCTTTCAGGTTGACGTCAGCATCTTCTGCGCCGCCCACGCCCACAATCTCAAACTGCGGCTGATTGCGGTCGCGCGCATCCAGCTCCACGGTGCGGTCGTCCAGCTTGCCTTCACGGAACTGCTGGCGCAGCTTTTCGCGTGTGCGCTCCTGGGTATGGGGTTCCTCCGGCTTCGCTTCAGCCGAAGCATCGAAGTCAATCGCAACCGCAGGTGTTGCCGCAAGATCAGCGGGTTTTTCCTGCGCAGCTTTCAGCGTCTCGGGAGCAGGTGGCAACAGCAGATCCAGCAAACGCTCTTCGGCGTTACGCTCCGCCTTGTCCTCAATCTCTTCCAGCTTCTCTTCGCGCACCATCTCAATGCCGGTTTCCACTAGGTCGCGAACGATGGATTCCACATCGCGGCCCACGTAACCGACTTCGGTAAACTTGCTGGCTTCCACTTTTAGGAATGGAGAATTGGTTAACTTGGCTAACCGTCGCGCAATCTCTGTTTTACCCACGCCAGTCGCGCCGATCATGATGATGTTCTTCGGCATGATCTCGTCGGCAAGCTCGGGTGCCAGCTTCTGCCGGCGTTGACGATTGCGCAGCGCAATAGCGACTGCACGCTTCGCTGCGTACTGGCCAACGACGTACTTATCCAGCTCCGCAACGATCTCGCGCGGCGTCATCTCTTCCAGCGCAACGGCCTGGTCTTCTGCTACTCCGGGAAGGTAAATGGCCATTTAGAGCTCCTCCACGGCGATATTGCTGTTTGTGTAGATGCAGATCTCTGCGGCAATCTTCATACCTTTTTCGACGATCTCGCGAGCCGAAAGGTCTGTATTTTCCAGCAATGCCTGCGCCGCAGCCTGCGCGAACGATCCGCCAGAGCCGATGGTCATGATGGCGCCATCGCCGGTCATGTCCGGTTCAATGACGTCGCCATTGCCACCCAGCAAGTACATGTGTTCCTTGTCGGCGACCAGCAGCAGCGCCTCAAGTTGGCGCAGCATCTTGTCGGTGCGCCAATCCTTGGCGAGCTCTACCGCGGCGCGCGGCAGGTTTCCGGCAAACTGCTCCAGCTTGCCCTCGAAGCGCGAGAACAGCGAGAACGCATCCGCCGTCGATCCCGCGAATCCGGCCAGCACCTTGTCCTGATACAGCCGACGTATTTTCTTGGCGCCAGATTTCATCACGGCTGAGCCCAGAGTCACCTGGCCATCGGCGGCCATCACCACCTTGCCGTTACGACGCACGCACAGAACGGTAGTGGACCGAATGCGGCGTCCATCTGCCGTGTCGTACGGGTGCATCGCGGGCTGTGCGGAGTGCGTGGTATCTGCCATGGAATCGCTGCGTAAAGACAGCTCAGAACGAGTGCCAGAGGAAGTGTGCATCACTCACCAGTATACGCCCGCGACTGCCCTAAATCACTGGCTCCGCCTCGCCGCGAGTGACCTTCCGCGCCAGCACCATCAGCACCACCACCAACAACAGCGCGCTGAAATACATGTAGCTCTGGATGATATTCCATCCGTGATACGGCGCGGCCTTGTTGAATGCCAGCCACGCATTCATGGTGAACAGCGAGGCGATGCCCAGTACCCACGGGCGTTTATGCTGCCAGCATCCATAGGCGAACCAGACCCACGCAAACACGCCGCAGACGATGCCGTAGTGATGTTCCCATGCCATCGGCGATGCGGCTACGGACGCAATGCCCATCGCCGCGAGATCAGCCGCGGATGCACGCAGCTTGCCCCACGGAAACAACAGTACCGCACCCATGAGCACCAGCGCCGTCGACACCGTCGTCAGATACACCCAGCGGATGTACGGCGTGTAGAGCAGGGGAGTGTAGGAGATGTTTTCGCCATTGCCAATGGCGCGGTTCAGCGTACCGAACATGCTCTGGTTGCCGTAGTGCGACTGCGCCTTCTTGCTCAATCCAGCTAGCACATGCAGAAAATCCAGGTTGTTATGAACTCCGAAAACGATCACGGAGAACAGCAGCAGCACGGCGGATGTGGCCAGAAATGCGATCGTGGCGTTCCAACGCTTTCGCACGGCCATCCAGATCAGCAGCAGCGCATATTGTGGCTTCACGAAAGCCAGCAGAGCGCCGACAACGCCTCCAGCGGCTTCTTTGCCTTCCGACCACAGCAGAAGCAGCAATGCGAATTCAAACGACAGGTACGTCTGTGCATTGCCCAGCGAGTAGCCCTTCAGCAGTGGATAGCAGAACAGAACAGCCGCCAGCACGGCAACGATGGTTTCCCACGTCATGCGTACGCCGCGCGCTTTTAGAAACTTGTGCCCCATGGCCAGCGCGACACCCGCAATGCCCACCAGTGCAAGCCACGATGTCACAGCGAGAAAACGCAGCATAGCCACATCGCCCATGCCTAGTTTCTTCAATGCCCACAGGGGCAGAATGCTAGCCAGTGAATAGATCAGTGTGTCGTACAGCGGCGCGTAGTAGATGGGGAGTGTGGGGTGTTGCAGGAAATAATCCACGGACCGCATCATGGGCAGCCAGGAATCCGTCCACGTGCGAAAGGTCCAGAAGTCGTGCACCATTCCGCCAATCGAGCCGGGGTTGCCCCATCCGAACAGCTTGAAAAGAACGCGAGGAACGAAGTTCGACAATACAAGACTGCTCAACACAAACAGCAGCAGACGACGGCCATGCGCAGGATCGCTGTGACGTGGACTCATTCCACTCCAGTACAGCACGGACGCAGCGGCTTTGCCACGTCCATAGGTCCTCATGCGTTGTCGGCCTGAAAGGTGATCCTATTCGTCAGAACGTTCGTATTCGCGCTTCGTTCCACGCTCTGACAGGCGCACACGCATGCGGCAAAAATTGCATCGCCATGGATATTGGCCGAAGAGTGGCCAGAAATACCGCTCTAATAAGCCGCGGCGCTTGCTGCGCTTCAGCCTGCCGCGCTGACACATCGTGCAACTACGATCGTTCATGAATCACCGGAAAAGAAAGAAACGGACTCCAAGCAGCAGAAAAGTGGTGCGGGGCGCAGCAAGAATAAGGACTCTTTTAGGTCGAGATGATTCTAATGATCGTTACACACGCTTGGTTGGGAAATATCATGCCAATGACAAAGAAAAGACTTCGGTTTCCCGAAGCCTCCTCTTTGACTGATACTGCCGCTGGTATTACGAACGATAGGCAGGTGGTTGCGGGTTGCGATGGTAGAACTGCACCTGATGCCAGTAGGGATAGGGCTTCGGTAGCTCGCTGGCTTGGTCCAGCTTCGCTACCTGCTCTTCCGTCAACACAAAGCTGGCGGCTTCCAGATTGCCCTTCAACTGCTCAGCGTTTCGCGCGCCGATAACCAGGCTGCTTACCGTTGGCTTGCGCAGCAACCAGTTCAGAGCTACCTGCGGTACAGTCTTGCCTGTTTCAGCGGCAACGGCATCCAGAGCGTCCACCACTTTGTAGAGATATTCATCGTCTACCACCGGGCCACCGGCGGTGCCTTCTTTGGCGCGAGTGCCAGCAGCGGGCGGATGTCCACGGCGAATCTTCCCGGTCAGGCGTCCCCATCCCAACGGACTCCAGATCAGTGCGCCGACACCTTCCTTATCGCCCACCTGCATCAGTTCCCACTCATAGTCGCGGCCAATCAGTGAGTAATACACCTGGTGCGCGGCGTACTTTGCCCATCCATACTTTTCGCTGATGTCCACAGACTTCTGCAGCGCCCAGCCGGAGAAGTTGGAGCAGGCGATGTAGCGGATCTTGCCCTCACGCACGAACTTGTCGAGTGTGTTTAGCGTCTCTTCAATCGGTGTCAGACCATCGAATGCATGCATGTGGTAGACGTCGATGTAGTCCGTCTGAAGGCGCTTCAGGCTGCCATGAAGCTGCTTCGTGATGTTGTAACGGCTTGATCCACTCTCGTTCGGCCCGGGGCCAAAGCCGAAGGTGGACTTTGTGCTGATCAGCACGCTTTCACGAGGCAGATGCTTGATGGCAGCACCCAGAATCTCCTCCGACCGGCCTTCGGAATACACATCGGCTGTGTCAAAGAAGTTCACGCCAGCGTCCATGCACTGGTCAATCAGTTGCCGCGCTTCTTCAACGTCCGTGGAACCCCACGTTTTGAAGAACTCGTTCGAACCACCAAAGGTGCCAGTGCCATAGCAGAGCACGGGAACCATAAGACCACTGTTGCCAAGCTGTCGAAATTCCATATTTCCCTCAGATGCCTCATCCATCTCGAAGTCGCAGAAGACGCCTCTCAATGTATCGCCATGGCGCGCCAGCGTTGATAAAAAATCGCGCAGAGTCAGGTTTTAGATCGCAAGCAAGCGCAATGCTTCGTCCACCGCATCGCCACCAAAGCTGTGTAGCCATTGCACGCGCGCGTCGCGACGGAACCACGTGCCCTGGCGTTTGCTGTAATTGCGATGGCCAGTCTGCGCCTTCGCGATGGCTTCGGCTTCGGTCATTTCGCCACGCAAGACTGCCTGAGCTTCTGCGTATCCCAACGAACCTAACGCACGGCAGTCCGTTCCGTACTTCGCCACAAGTCCGCGTGTTTCTTCCACTAACCCATCGGTAAACATGGCTGCACAACGCGCGTTGATGCGTTCGTACAAAGCGGCCCGATCTGGAGCCAACCCCATCTGCACCACGCGAAACCCTTCGAGCGGGGAAGGAGAACGTGCTTGCCACGCATCACTCATCGGCCTGCCTTCGAGTACGGAGACCTCAATCGCACGAATCAGTTTCGGATGGTCGTTCTCATGAATCCGCGAAGCTGCGGCGGGGTCCAGCCTTCGCAACACACGCATCAGCACGGCGGGGCCGCGACGTTCCATCGCTGCACGCAGCCTGTCGCGAAGAGATTCATCGCGCTGCGGAACAGGGCTGAAACCATCCAATAGAGCTCGCAGATAGAGACCCGTTCCACCGGCCACGATGGGGACTTTGCCGCGACTGGCAATGTCCTGCACAGCCGCGCGTGCGGCTCGGCCATACTCGCCTGCGGTGTATTCCACGTTGGGTGGCACCACGTCGATCATGTGGTGCCGCACCCGCGCGCGTTCTTCTCGCGATGGCTTCGCTGTGCCCAGCTCCATTTCCTGATACACCGCTACGGAATCGCAGGAGACGATTTCGCCATCCAGCTTTTCTGCAAGCGCAAGGGAGAGTGCGGTCTTACCGCTGGCAGTAGGGCCAACGATGACTGGCAAAAGGGGAAGCGCGCTCACGGCAGCATCCCTCCGCGCCAAGCGCGCAGCACGACAACAATCAGCATGATGGCGCCAATTGCTATGGCTGCAGCCAGTTGCAGTCGTTGTAGGCGCGCCTGTTCCTTCGTATGCATCCTTCACCAACATAAAGCCGGTGAAGGATTTGCGTGTGTGAGTAGGCCTTACACGGTCTGATCTCTCGCGTGGTCCACTTTCTCGTCGCGATAAAACTGGCAGCCAAAGAGCCGAAAATCCTGCACGTTGTGCAGGCGGAACTGCTTCTCCTGCAGACGACGTGGCAGACGCAGCCGGAACAGGTCCACGCCGTCCGCATCAGCCAGCAGCATCGCAGGCCGCGTATCACTGGTGGATTGGTTGGCAAACTCCACGTTCGTCAGTTCCAGGTTGCGAATGTGGCGTGCGTACAGACCGCTGGCTGGGACATCGCCGAACATATTCGGTTCCGGATAGCCGGTGGGAAGCTCCTGCGGAATGCCATCAGGACCCAGTGGTGCAGGTCCGGCCTGCCCATAGCCAGACGAGGCGTGACCCTTATCGATGGCGCTCATCTGCACATTCGAGGCTGCGGAAACACTCTCAATTGGCGTGTGATGGAAGTAGCTGTCGGAGAGCTTTACATCTTCAATCGCGTGGTCGGGAATGCCCGCGAAGATGCTTGGCATTGGGTCAGCATCGTGGCTGGTAACGTTGCTCATCAACACGCGTTTCAGCGTGCCAATGGGAATTTCTTTCGGTCCGCGCATGCGTGATTGCAGGCGCAGGAATAGTGGCGCGCCACGCACACCGCGCATGGTGATGCCGGTGAAGGTGATGTCCTCCAGATTCGCACCATCGGCAGTTTCCAGCGCGAAGCCGCGGCAGGTGTCGAAGGTGCAGTCGGAGATGGTGATGTTGCGGAATCCGCCGTTGGATTCCGTGCCACACTTGATGCGGCCATGACCGTAGAAGCGGACGGGGTTCACGTGCGGCTTCCATGTGCCGTCCAGCACTGTGCCCACCTGGTATCCGCCGGTGACGTAGCAACCGGTGATGGTCACGTTGATGGTGTCGCGGCGGTAGCCCAGCGCATAGCTGCTCTTGGGGCAGATGCCGTCATCCTGCGGCGAGTTCACGGTGCAGTTGCTGATGCGCACATTGCGGCAGCAATCCACGTCAATGCCATCGCGGCTGGTGTCGATCTTCAGGTTGTCGATGGTCAGATTGTCCACGCCGGTAGCAAGAACGCAGAACCATCCGCCGCGCAGAACGGAAAAGTCGCTCAGGATGACGTTGCGGCAGTTCTTCAAAGCAATGGCTTTATTTCCCACACCGGGCGACGTGCTGGCGGGGAGATCGACTTCCGCTTTCTCGCCGCGAGCCAACCCCTTACCCCAGATCAATCCCGGGCCAAAGATGCCAATGTCGTGCAGATCCTCGCCCCAGATCAGCGAGTTGTGCCAGTGATTGTGGCCGTAGTCCTGAAACTTCTCGATGGCGGGATTCTGCGGTTCAGCAGCGTCGTATCCGCCGGTTTTCAGGCCGTCCATGGGAACGGTGGCGGCAAGAATGGTCGCGCCCTGCGAGAGATAGAGGGCAACATTGCTCTTCAGGCGAATGGAGTAGCTGGCGTAAACGCCTGCCGGGAAGACCACCGTGCCGCCGCCCGCGTTGGCCGCCGCTTCAATGGCTCGGTTGATGGCGGGAGAGTCGATGGTTTGGCCGTCGCCTGTAGCGCCAAAGCGGCGGACATCATAGTAGACCTCGCGCGTCGAAGTGGCGGCTCCCCGACGGGGCTGGGCCTCCATCGATCCCGCAAGTGTGACCGCGCCACCGGCCATACCCAGCCCGGCCATCTTCAAAAATTCACGACGAAACTCCTGCACGTTTTTCATCCCCAAAACTCGTCTGTGTGGAAAGCAGCACTAGTTTAGGCGAGACCAATGACGCGGACATGATGGAAATGCCGAAACCTGTAAACGGTAACCTTTCGACTGCCGCCAGCCGATAGAGGGATATGGGTGCGCGGACGCGGCTCCCGTGCTGTGGTAGCCTGAAAACCGAAACAGGGGTGAGCGGAGCCGCACAACGGCGGCACATTTCCGTCCACTAGAAAGCGTTAACGAACCGCCAGAGCGCGCAGCGTCCTGCCAACCAGAGGAAAGCGCCATCGCATGAGCAGTGCATCGTCGGCCAGTGTGTATGACCTGATCGTGATCGGCTCCGGCCCCGCCGGACAACGCGCTGCCATTTATGGCGCAAAACTCGGTAAGAGGGTCGCCCTCGTCGAGATGCGCGAAGTGGTTGGCGGAGCCTGTATCAATACCGGAACCATCCCCAGCAAAACCATGCGCGAGGCGGTGCTGCACCTCTCGGGCTATAACTACCGCTCTATCTACGGTATGAACTACCGTGTGAAAGAGCGCATCACGATGGCCGACCTCGCCTTCCGTGTGCAGCACGTCATCAAGACCGAAATTGACGTTACTGAAGCTCAGCTTTCCCGTAACAACATCGAGATGTTCACCGGCGTCGCCTCCTTTGAGGACCCGACCCACCTCCGCGTGACCAATAGCCGCGGATCGAACGTCTACGAAGCGAAGAACATCATCATCGCCACAGGCACGAAGCCGGCCAGCAGCGATAAGGTGCCGATCAACGGCAACACGATCATCAACAGCGATCTGGTGCTGGATCTGAAGCAGTTGCCCAAGACCATGATCGTTGTGGGCGGCGGCGTGATCGGTGTGGAATACACCTGCATGTTCGCCGCGCTGGGTGTGCGCGTCACGCTGATTGAGCGTCGTCCACGTCTGCTGGAGTTTGCAGATCAGGAAATTGTGGAAGCGCTGAGCTACCACCTGCGCGACAGCCGCGTGACCATGCGCCTCAACGAAGAGGTGGAGTCCGTCGAAGAGAACGAAGACGGCACCGTGACGGCGAACCTGGAATCGCGCAAGAAGGTACAAGGCGACGCGCTGCTGTATGCCGTTGGTCGTCAGGGCAACGTGGATGAGTTGATGCTGCAGAACATCGGCGTGGACTCCGATGAGCGCGGCCGCATTCCAGTCGACAAGGATTACCGCACGAAGTGCGCCACCGTGTTTGCCGTGGGCGACGTGATCGGGTTCCCGTCGCTGGCGTCGGTATCCATGGAGCAGGGCCGCATCGCAGGCGCTCGCGCGTTCGGTGACGAGACGATCCTGTCTAACCCCAGCTTCTACCCGTACGGCATCTGGACCATTCCGGAGATCAGCTTCCTTGGCAAGACGGAGGAGCAGCTCACGGAAGAGGACGTGCCTTACGAAGTGGGTGTGGCGTACTACCGTGAGATTGCCCGTGGACAGATTCGTGGCGATACGACGGGACGTCTGAAGCTCATCTTCCATCGTGAGAACAAATCGATTCTGGGTGTGCACATCATTGGCGAAGGTGCCAGCGAACTGTTGCACATCGGGCAGGCTGTGATGGCGCTGGGCGGCAACGTGGACTACTTCGTAGAGACGGTCTTCAACTATCCGACTCTGGCCGAGTGCTACAAGGTGGCAGCGTTCAACGGCCTCAACCGCCTGCGTCGCGGCGACTAGTTCGATCTTGTAAGAGATAGAAAAGGCATGGCTTACGCCATGCCTTTTGTTTTGCTGGCGAGTTGGTTACTGTACGTCGGCGTCGAAGACTCCGGTTTCCACGGTGCTGCCGTGCTTCATCTGAACGAAGATCCGATAGCGTCCGGGCTTGGGGAAACCGTAGGGAAATTCCACGGCCGGCGCGATGTGCGCTTCCGGCATGTTCATGCCGGGCATGCCTGCCATGGAATCCATGTTCTGCATGGCCATGTCGCTTTGACCGTTGGCAATCTCCATCGACTGCATCGGCGCGGAACCTTCAGGATGCGTATGCGCGAAGGTGGAGAAGTCGTCACGCACGAAGGCTGCGTGACCAGCCATGCCAAGGTAGGGAACCACGTCGGTAGCGGGTTTGCCGTTGGCGTCCTGCAGGTGGAAGCGGAAGGTGGCTGCCTCGCCCGACTTCAGTGACGCAGGCTTGTCCCAGACCATCGTGTAGCCGTCGGGAAGGTGAAATTGCTGCCCAAGTTCGCCTGCGGATATCGGAGCAGGTGCTGCGGAAGCGTCTTCCGTGGCAAGTGCGCCTCCATGGAAGTCTGTCGGAATATCCAGCGTCGAAGTGAGCGTTTCAGGCAGTCCACTGCGATGGACGATGTCCGCAAACAGGCGATAGTGGCCTGCGGGCACGGCGGGAAGCGCCATCTTCAACTCGCCATTCCCGGCAGGAGCTGGGTGCAGATGGAAGACGGCATCCATACCGGGTTCGCGGATGGCGTACAGATGCATCAGGTGGCCGTGGTCGGGCACCAGATCAGTGTTTTTGCGCCGCCAATGCTGATCGGTTGTGGCATCCGTGCCAATGGCCAAGTCAAGATTGTCGCCCTGAAGTGTTGGTGTCAGCGACAGCGGATGGTAGACGCCTTCGGCGTAATCCGCAGCTTCCACGTTCCACCACTTCGCCCCAAGCCAAACGGCCATCACCGCAATCGTAAGCGTTGCGCCACCCGCCATCCATGCGCGGCGATTGTTGTTGGAAGACGGCTCCTCTCCTGGGACAAGGCGCGATTCACGCGCTGCCGCGGCAACGATCGCAGCCACACCCACCACCAACAGGAATCCCAAACAGCCAAGCAGAATCCCAATCGACCGGTTCATGCGCAACATCTGCAGCGCCACGGCTGGAACCGGAACACCAGCACTGCCGGAACCGGCATGGCCATCGGCTTGAAGTGACACCTTCCACGACCCAGGAGCCATCAGCCAGACGGACCCAGTGAAGAACTTCGCGTCAGCGGTGGAAACCTTCAAGGTGTCGGGGGCTGGGGGATGCTTGCTCGCGTCGCCTGTCATGGGAACGGGCGTTACGCGGAGCGTGTCGGGCACGGCATCGCCTGAGACACGAACCTCCACCACAGCCACACCAGGGATAACGTCGGGCGGTCGCACGGTCACGTAAAGCTTGTACGGTCCAGCCTGTACTTGCTCAAAGACATCCTTGGAACCAACGTGTGCGCGTGCGGGCAGGGCGAAGCCCACGCAAATGAAAAGAAGCAGAATGATACGACGCATTTACCGACGCACTCCACGCATCCATTTGCCGAAAGCAAGACCGCACCACGCTGAAAGCGAAGCGTAGATCGACGCCTTCAGCAGACCCATCCATAGCGTGACGCCGCTGTCCGGCGAGAAGAACTGACGCCGGACATCAAAGCTGTTCGGATTCTGGAAAAAGCTGAAATAGGTTGTGCCGAAGAAGCGGTTTGCGGCCGCAGGTGTCATCAGGAAGTGCGTAAAAGGCCACTCCACCGCGACAAGCACCGCGATGAACAGGAAGCCCGAGGCAATCGCAACCTGCCAGCGCTTCCACGATTGCGTGCGCTGCCACAGCAGATCCAGCGCGAAAGCCGGAATCAGGATCAACACCGGAAACTTGGTGGGAATCAGGTGCGTAACGGGGAAGTAGACGGGGCCAAGCTTGGGTTCGGCCTTCACGAGCGGGAAGATCAGAATCTCCGCGATCAGCAACACGGTGTAGATGCTGGTGGCGGTTGTTGCGGCCCATTTGAAGCGCGATGCCTGCGATACCATGGCCAACGCAACTGGCACCACAATGGCCAGCGCGAGGTAAGCGAGCACCCGATGCATCGCCACTTCTGTGGTGTACTCCTGCAGAAAGAACATCTGCCCGCAGACGGTAAGTCCGCCCATGTAAAGCAG
This sequence comes from Terriglobus roseus, assembly GCF_900102185.1. Lineage (NCBI taxonomy): Bacteria > Pseudomonadati > Acidobacteriota > Terriglobia > Terriglobales > Acidobacteriaceae > Terriglobus > Terriglobus roseus. The sequence continues at coordinate 4,474,906 of NZ_LT629690.1, forward strand.
AAGCCGCTGTAGCGGCGCGAAGTCTTCAGAACCCGCATCCGCCGCGCGATTCATCGTGGCAAGGATCAGGAAGAAGACACCCAGTGACACACCACGCATACCCAGGATCAGAAGGGTGTGCGGTGGCGAGATGATCTTCACATCGAGGCCGTAGGCGTCGTGCCACCAGTTGTCGAAGGGCGCGGAGGTGATCATGGCCACGCCACCCCATGCAGCGACGAACACACCCAGCGGGGCCCGCAGTCCGAAGACACTGACGGAGGAGGCGGCAAGCTCCGATTCACTGCGGAAGGTGCACTGATAGACCAGGTACAGTCCCACCACGGCGGCGATTACACCGCAGAGTTGGATCATCAGGTGGGCGGGTGTCCAGAAGGTGTCGCGGCCAATGGAGCGATGCCAGGAGACATCCCACTGGCCACCGATGAACGCAGAGGTGACCCCAGCGACGCATGTCCAGATGTACCAGGGAACGGTAGCGGATTCCGCCGCGCGCACCGTGGTGTGAATCTCCGTTTCCGGCAGACCAATGAGAGAAGAGGGATGTGCGGCTGAGGACATGATTCTGTTTCCTTCGCAGGAATGTTGATTCAGCCTATAGCGACGCGATCAAACATGGAAAGCTCAAAAGCAAAGAAGGGAGCGGTAATTGCACGGGGTACGGTGCAATTACCGCTTCTAGTCTTACTGCGGCGCTGGCCCGCGTACCACCTGCACCATGTCTTCCACGCGCAGGTTTCTTGCGAAGGATGCCTGTACTTCTTCTGCGGTCAGGCCCAGGTAGGTCTTTGCGGCGTTGTCACTTTCATTCAACGGCAGACCCATCTGCGCACGCGCCAGAAGCGCGGAGGCAACTGAGGCCTGGCTGGATTCGCTGAGCTGAAGCTGACGCAGGATCAGGCTCTTGGCCAGTGTTAGTTCACCGGGTGTAACAGGCGTGGTCTTCATCGATTGCAGATCGCGTTCGACGAGGGCACGCGCCTTGGAAACGTTCACCGGCTCACATCCATAGTCAACCGTGTATGTGGCGCGCGTTCTGGTGGCACGAAGGTTCACGTCCACCGTGTAGACATAGCCCGCGACCTGGCGGAGATCGTGATACAGACGGCTGGCGTAGAAGCCTCCGCCCAGCACGTAGGTGCCAAGCTGCATGGGATAGTAGTCGGGGCTGAAGCGGTTCATCTGCAGTCCGTGCGCCAGCGTGACGGAATCCTGTACAGCCTCCGGATCGCCGACGATTGCGGCTGTTGGTTTGTTCGGCGGAACGGGCGGCAGATCAACCTGCGGCTTCGGCCCGGTTGCTGTCCATGCGCCGAAGGCCTTTTCCACCTGCGCACGCGCCTCTGCAGGAGTAATGTCACCCACGACGACGATGGTCGTCAGGTCAGGGCGCATGGCGGACTTCATGTAGTTCTTCACGTCGTCCAGCTTCAGCGCGGTGATGGTCTGCGGCGTCTGTTCGCGGAGAGAAGGATCGTTCTTCGGTAGCAGAGCTTCACTCAGTGCACGGCGCGTGCGGTAGCCGGGCGAGGTGAGATTGCCAGCGGTCAACTCCGCTGTCTGCTTCTGCACTACGGGGAATGCTTCGGCGGGCAATGCGGGATGTAGCTGGTTGTCCGCGAGTAACTCGACGCCGCGCGCGAAGTTCTCTTTCAGCACCTTCAGGCCAAAGCTGAAGCCCGCATCTTCCGTGGCGCCAATGTCGTCGAGTTCTTTCTGGAAGGCAATGCGATCCAGCGATGTGGTGCCGTAGCCGTAAAGCTCTTCCAGAACATCGGCAACGCCTTCTTTGCCCTTCGGCGTGTCCAGATCTTCGTTGTGCTGCACAGAGCCAGTCAGTGTCACGGTGGGACTAGTGTGATCGGTGCGTACGATCAGGCGCAGGCCGTTGGGCAGCTTCTCATCACTGGGCAGCGTCATGGGATGCGGCAGGCGAAGCTCTGCCAACGGCTTTGCGGCCCAGTCAGGCAGCGCCACTTCCTTCGTCGGGGTGGAGGTAAGTTTCTCGCCACCGCCAAAGCCTTTGCCCGCAGTGGGCGCGCCGCTGGCAACGGGCTTTAGCGTCGCGGTCATGGTGTTCACATGCAGCAGATACTGTTTTGCCACGCGGTTCACATCAGCCACGGTCACGCGCTTAATGGCTTCCGTTGCCTCTGCGGGAGAGTTCTTGCGATCCGCGCCCAGAGCCTGCGACCACTGCTGCGCCAAGCCAGGAATGGAGTTCGCACCGAAAGCATCCTCGGTAATTTCGCTGCGCTTTGCGGCGTCCACCAGGTCAGCGGGCACGCCGTTCTGTGCGTAGCGATTCAGGATCGTGCGCATCTCGTCCAGCGCAGGTTTCGCGTCGGCTTCACTGGCAACGGCCACCATGCCGAAACCAAGGCTGGCCTTGGGATAACTGCCTGCCATGCCAAACTGCGTTCCCAAAGCCTTGCCTGCGGGCACCATAGCGTACAGATCACCACGCTGGCTGCTAAGAACGTCTGCCAATACCTGTGCGGCGGCGTAATCCTTGCTCTCCGTACCGGGTAGCCGATAGCCGATGACTGCCAGCGTGTAAGGGAGATTGCTGTCCAGCGTGAAGGTCTCGGTCTTCACCGGGCTCAGCGTGAATGCGGTTTCTTTAGGCACTTCGCGACGCTTCACAGGACCGAAGAACTCGCGGACTTGCGTCATGGTCTGTGCGGGATCGACATCGCCCACAATGACCAGCACGGCGTTCGACGGCGCGTACCACTTGTCATAAAACGCGCGTAGATCGGCGCCAGTGGTCTTTTCAAAGCTTTCTTTGGTTCCAAGAGCATCGTGCGCGTAAGGCGTTCCGGCGAACATGCCTTCGTTCAGCCGCGAGATCAGCTTGTACGTAGGCGACGAAAGGTCGCGCTGCACTTCTTGTGTAATCGCGCCGCGTTCCTGCTCCCACTCGTGATCGGCGTTGTCGACGCCAACCATGCAGGCGGCTTCGGCACGTAGCGCAACTTCCACGTCTGTCGACGGAACGGTCGCGTAAAACTGGGTGACATTGCCCTGTGTGTCAGCGTTGTTATCACCGCCCAGACGCGCGTAAATGGCAGCCGTCTGGTCGGCAGTCATGCCGGTGCAGCCGCGAAATGCCATGTGTTCCAGCGCATGCGCTGTGCCGGGGAAGCCCACGGGCGTCTGATTGCCGCCGGCAAGGATGTTCAACTCCACCGTCGCCACAGGGGCCAGTCGGTTCTTCACAATCACCACACGCATACCGTTAGGCAGCGTTTCGCGCGTCACATTAGGGCCGTCCGCCAGCGTTTTCGCGGTGGCGCGCTTGGCAACGGCGGGCTTCTTCTGCGCGCTGGTAAATAGCGGAGAAGAAACGGCAACGGACAGAACGGCGGCTAGGACGAGCGGCGTGCGTGCTTTCAAAACGAACATGTACCTCGCTGCTTTAGACTCTACCGCTCCGCACGGGTCAACCGGCGCACGGTATGAAGGATTTATCCTAGAAGACGATGTCTGCGCTATTTGGTAAGTCGCTCCCGGAACTGACTGAACTGGCCGCCACGCTGGGCCAGAAGCCGTACCGTGCGCGGCAGATCTTCGACGCGCTGTATAAGCAACGCGTGACGGACTTTGACGCCATCACGCCGCTTTCGCAGGAACTGCGCTCCTCGCTGGCTGCGGAGCACACGGTGGGTCTGCCCGAAATTGTGCAGACTGCGGTTTCCGTCGACGGAACCGAACGCTACTTGATGCGCATGGAAGACGGCGAAACCGTAGAAACCGTCTGGATGCCGGATGGCGATGGCGTGGAGAATACCGACGACGCCGAAGAGGCCGCCGACAATCGCGCCGACGCGAAGTTCGTAGATAAGCGAAATTGGGGCGCGCTCGCTCCGCTGGGCTATCGGCGTTCCACCATCTGCATTTCGTCGCAGGTGGGCTGCGCGGTGAACTGCCAGTTCTGCCTGACGGCAAAGCTCGGCATCAAGCGTGATCTGACGGCAGGCGAAATTGCAGGGCAGGTGGCGGCCGTGCTCAATCGTCACAAGATTCAGATGGGCAAGGACCGTATCAACCTTGTCTTTATGGGCATGGGCGAGCCATTCCTGAACTACGACAACTTTATGAAGTCGGTGCTGCTGCTGGTGGAAGGCATTGGCATTCCTGCATCACGCATGACGGTGAGCACCAGCGGCATTGAGCCGGCGATCCGCCGCTTTGCACAGGAGACGGTCCGGCCCAACCTGGCTCTGTCACTCAACGGATCGAACGACAAGGTGCGTGAACAGGTCATGCCCATCACGCGCAAGTGGAATATTGAAAAGCTGCTCGACGCGGTGAATACCATTCCGCTCAGCAAGCGCGACTGGGTCACTTTCGAATACGTGATGCTGGGCGGCATCAACGACCAGCTTTCAAACGCCCACGAGGTTCTCGCATTACTCAAGGGCATGCACGCGAAGGTAAATCTGATCGTGTGGAATCCAGGGCCGGACATGCCGTATACACAACCCACCGCAGAAGATGTGGATGTGTTTCAGCAAACGCTGATACAGAACGGCCTACCCTGCTACATCCGCCGCCCACGCGGCCGCGACATCTACGCAGCCTGCGGCCAGTTGAAGCGCACCGTAGAACCAGAGAAGCCTGCTGATGCGTTGGTGCAGCTTACGGCTTAGCACGCGGACAATCCGCGGGAGGCAGCGAACACGAGTACAAGTCTTTTAAAGGTCACCGACCAATTGCGTAATTGACCGATACGCTAGCCTCAACCTCGATGGGCTCACTGTCAACCAGGTAGGGTTCGTAACGCCATTGGCGCACTGCCTCCGAAGCGGAGTCCGCTAGAAGAGCGGATGGCGAGGACACCACATTCACGTCCTTAACCAAGCCATCCGTACCGATAATTGCCTTCATGGCTACGGTTCCCCTCTGGCTACTCCAAACCGCAGATGGCGGGTAAGTTGGCTGTGTTTTCTCTAAAACGGTATCCGTGTCCACGATGATTCGAGAGGTATCGGCTTTGCCATTCGTACGGGCTAGCTCGAAATCCGCTACTGTCAATGTTGGGTCAGTCGCAAAGTGGTTCACGGTCAACCCAGCGCGTTTCACACCATCCTGAGTTATTTGCACATCACCGGGGACATATGCGGACCCCAGCTTGCGAAAGCGGTTCAAGACTAATCCTCCACCTTGCACCACGACCATACGCAACATGCCGTTCGTTGCATCCATGCAGAACTCATGCCTTTGTGTTGCTGAATGTTTCTTACCCTCATCATGTGGCGGAATTGAAACCACGGCGCAATCCATTTTGAGGCCGCTATTCTCCGTGCCTATCTGGACATTTCTCTTGAGCAACTCTGCCTGGGACGGCAAAGTGTTGGTCAGAGCATTCAACATGGAACGCAGCACAAGTGTTTCCTCATACTCCTTATCCGCTACGCGGTGTACCGTGTTGAACCACATCGAATCCAGCGTCCTACCGCGGTACGTTACAGTTTGTCGCCGATGCCCATCTGGCAACGCGGTTTGCACAAGTGTGCCAACCCCATCCGAAACGCCCTTCTCATCGAATGTCTCAAACGATGCTTCCAGTTTGTAAGCGGGCAAACCTTTGGCAGTTGCCAACGTCATCTGGCGGGCGTGTTCAAGGAGTTCCAGCGCCTTGGGGTCCTGCTTCTGAGCCGCCAAGAAAGACGGCGAGAAAAGAGCAAGAGGCAGTGCAAGCAGCAAACAATGGCGCAAGGCAAGAATCTCCAAAAGAGTTGGGTGTGCCAGCCATCCTATCACCGTGTCAACGGCGCAGTGCCTCCGCCAAGTGCACTGCGCGGCGTGGGCCGTTCTGGGCTACCTGTTCGCGGCAACTGAATCCGTTGCTCACGATGATGTCCTGTTCTGATGCGGCACGTACCGCAGGCATCAGAACTCGTTCGGCGAGCGTCTGCGAGACTTCATACTTATCCTTTTCAAATCCGAATGGACCGGCCATGCCACAACAACCGGAATCGAGCAGTTCTACCTGCGCTCCCGTCGCGCGGAGGAGCGCCATGTCGTCCTTCATGGTGAGCTGTGTCTTCTGGTGGCAGTGGCCGTGAACCACTATGCGCCGATCGGGCATTTGTGGTGGCTGCCATTGTTTGCGCGCGAGCGCTTCGCTCAGCAGGATGGTTTGTTTTGCTAACTTCTTTGCGCGTTCGTCATTCGGGTAGAAATTCAGCAATTCATCGCGGAAGACGGTGGCGCAGCTTGGTTCCAGCATGATGACGGGGATTCCTGCATCAATCTCATGGGCAAAGGTATCCAGCACGCGGCGGAGGTACTTCTTCGCTTCATCCAAAAAACCGAAATCGTATAGCGGGCGTCCGCAGCAGATGTGGCGTTTCTGCGTGGTGATGGTGTAACCGGCATCGTTCAGCAGATCGGCAGCAGCGTGCAATGCGGACGGATGGAAGTAGTTGTTCCACGTGTCGGCCCACAGAATCGCGTCGGCTTGCTGTGGCTTCCATGCGTGTGTGCGATTGAAGTCGTCGCGGAAGTTGCTCTTTGCGAACTGCGGCAGTTCACGTTGCGGTGCTATGTGAAGCATCCGCTTTGCAAGCGATGCCAATGGTGCAATCTTCATCGGCAGATTCGCCAGTGTGGGCGCAACGGATGCGAGTGATGCCCACTTATCCATGTAGCCGAAACCGTAGTGAGCCAGAGGGTGATGCTTGCCTTCGTAGTAGTGCGCCAGGAACTCCGACTTCCACGTGGCCATATCCACGTTCACCGGGCATTCTGTCTTGCAGGCCTTGCATGACAGGCAGAGATCCAGCGCATCGTGAATCTCTTCGCTCTTCCAGCCTTCACTGATTGTGTTGCCGTGCAGCATCTCCCATAGCAGGTGCGCACGACCGCGTGTGGAATGCTTCTCCTCTTGCGTGGCCATATAGCTGGGGCACATGGTGCCGTGATCGTGACGACGACATGCGCCGACGCCGACACAGCGTTCCGTGGCTGCAGCAAAGCCTTCGTCGTTCGGATAGGTGAACCACGTCTTTGTTGTTGCTGCTTCGTAGCCAGGGCCAATGCGCAGATTGTCGATAGCGTCATAGACCGCGACTGGATCAATGAGTTTGCCCGGATTCATATGATTGGTGGGGTCCCATAGCCGCTTGAATTCGCGGAAGGCCTCCATCAATTCTGCGCCAAACATCTTTGGCAGCAGACACGCGCGCGCTTGTCCGTCGCCGTGTTCACCTGAGAACGAGCCACCATACTTCAACACAATGTCTGCAGCGCGATCGATGAAGGACCGATACTTCTCCGCGCCTTCCTGCGTACGCAGATCAAAGGAGATGCGCAGATGCACGCATCCCTGGCCGAAGTGGCCGTACATAGGTGTGCGGTAGTCATATTCGTGCAGTAGATGGAAGAGATCGCGTAGGTAATTGCCAAGGTGTTCAGGCGGAACAGCAGAGTCTTCCCAGCCTTCCCATCCGCTCTTTTCGCCGGGAACAAACACGCTGGCGCCAAGGCCCGATTCACGCACCTTCCACACGCACGCAGCCTCGCTTTCGCTATAACGGCCAATGGTCGGCTTTATGGGAAACGTCTGCACATCTTCCAGGAAGCGCTCTACGATGGCGTCAACTTCTGCGTCGTCGTTCGTACCAAATTCACAGAGTAGAAAACCGCGTCCTTCCGGTAGAAGCTTCACGTCATCCACGGCAAGATTCTTGCGCAACATGAAGTCGACCAGCAGGCCATCAAAGCCTTCCAGTCCAATGGGATTGTGCTTCAGCACGTTCGGGACGTGATCGGCTGCAATGTATGGATCAGGAAATCCAAGTGCGACGAGACGACGCTTCTGTGGACTTTGTTTCAGTTCGCACTTGGCGCCCAGAATTGTGACGCAAGTGCCTTCTGTGCCGACGAGAGCGCGCGCTACGTTGAAGCCATTTTCCGGCAGTAGCTGATCCAGGTTGTAGCCAGAGACTCGGCGCGGAATATCCGGGAAGCGTTCGCGCACCAGATTGCTGTAGGTATCGCGAAGGCGCTTCAAGCCTGCGTAAATCTCGCCCTTGCGCCCGCCTGCGGAAATGATCTGTTCCAGCTCTTCTTCGCTGGTGCGGCCAACGGTCATCCGCGTGCCGTCGTAAAGAAGAATGTCCAACTCTTCAATGTTGTCGACGGTTTTGCCGCCCATCAGCGCATGCACGCCGCAGGAGTTATTGCCGATCATGCCGCCCAGCGTGCAGCGCGAGTGTGTTGCTGGATCCGGTGCGAAGGTGAGTTCGTGTTTCTCTGCTTCATCGCGCAGTGCATCCAGCACAATGCCGGGCTGCACCTGTGCCATGCGTCCGTCGGGATCAAGCGAGACGATGTGGTTCAGGTATTTGGAGAAATCCATGACCACGGCCACGTTGCAACATTGGCCGGCAAGGCTGGTCCCCCCACCGCGTGACAGGACCGGCGCGCCAAAGGCTCTGCAAGCAGCAACCGTTGCGATCACATCTTCAATTGTCTTAGGAATGACGAGGCCGATGGGCACTTGGCGATAGTTCGAAGCATCCGTGGCGTACAGCGCACGCGAGGCTTCGTCAAACCGCACCTCACCTTGTACCGTCGCGCGCAGACGTTGTTCTAATCGCGCGGCATCAGAGAATCGCTCATGGGGATGAGGGACAGAGGGCGTTTGTTGAAGGATGGGAAATGGCGAGGTGGTGCTCATGATGTCGGCAGCGAACTCCCTGCTGCCATCCTACCGCTCGCACCGTGCATGGCCAATTGTCCGTGCCACCCGCTATAGTTCTGATGCCTGCACGCAGTCCACCCGGAGGAACTCCAGCCAGCATGATCACATCGCGACAGACGCGGATCCGTTACCTGATTGTGTTGATGCTCTTCCTCGCCAGTTCGTTTAGTTACGGCGACCGTGTGGTGCTGTCGATTGTGGGCGTGGCACTGAGTAAGGATCTCCACCTGAATGCACTGAAGCTGGGTTATCTGCTGTCTGCGTTCAGTTGGGCGTATGTGGTGATGCAGTTGCCGGCGGGCAGCCTGCTGGATCGCTATGGGTCGAAGCGCGTATATGGCTACAGCATCGTGGGCTGGTCCATCTGCGCGCTCGCAGCGGGCTTTGTGGGATATCTTCCAGTTGCGATTGCGTTTGGCGCGTTGTTCTTTCTGCGGCTGTTCTCGGGAGCAGTGCAGTCGCCCATTTTCCCCGGCAATGGACGTATCGTGGCCGCCTGGTTTCCTGCCGCGGAACGGGGCCGTGCTTCGGCGATTTTTAATTCGTCACAGTATTTTGCGTTGGTGTTTTTTGGGCCGCTGATGGGATGGCTGGTGACCAAGCGCAACTGGGAGGCGTGCTTCTGGCTCGGCGGTGTGATGAGCCTGCTGCTGAGTGCCCTGTGGTTTCGCGCGGTGTACAGCGTGAAAGAGCATCCGCGCATCAGTCAGGCTGAGATTGAGCACATCGAAGTGGGTGGCGGATTGGCGTCCATGGATTCCGGCACAGCGAAGCGTGCGTCCACGCTGACGTGGTCGGGTGTGAAGCTGCTGCTGAGTCATCGAATGTTGGTTGGCATTTACATAGGCCAGTACTGCATTACGGCGTTGACGTGGTTCTTCCTTACATGGTTCCCCATCTATCTGAGCCAGGCACGGCACATGTCTATGCAGAAGGTTGGGTTTCTAGCAGCACTGCCAGCAATGTGTGGCGTGGTAGGCGGCATTCTTGGCGGCGTGGTCAGCGACATTTTGTTGCGCAAAACGAAGAGTGCAACCATTGCGCGCAAGACGCCGATTGTGGCGGGCATGCTGTGTTCGCTTACCATGATCGGTTGCAATTACACGGATAGCAGCACTGTCGTGGTGGCGCTGATGGCGCTTGCATTCTTTGGCAAGGGCTTTGGTGCGCTGGGCTGGACGGTGATTTCAGACGTCTCACCAAAGAACATGATTGGATTGAACGGTGGACTATTCAATCTGATTGGCAATACCGCAGGCATTACGACGCCGATCATTATTGGTTACATCCGCGAAAAGACCGGCTCGTTTGAGATGGCGCTGGTCTATGTAGGGTTCATGGCGTTGACGGCCATCATTAGTTATCTACTGATTGTGGGTGAGATTCGCCGCGTGGAATTCACGCCGGAACAGTTGCAGGGGAGAGCAGGATGAGTGAGGTAAAAAACTCGCCAGTAATCACAGAGATGCGCGTTGTCCCTGTGGCGGGGCAGGACAGCATGTTGCTGAATCTAAGCGGAGCGCATGCTCCGTTCTTCACGCGCAACCTGGTTCTGCTGACGGATAGCGCGGGCAATACCGGCGTGGGTGAAGTGCCTGGCGGCGAAGCAATCCGCGAAGTGCTGGAGCAGTCACGCGAAATTGTTGTTGGCAGCAGCATTGCGGCGTATCGGACTACGCTGCAACGTGTGCATGCGGCGTTCGCAGATCGCGATGCAGGTGGACGCGGATTGCAGACGTTCGATCTGCGCGTTGCGATTCATGCTGTGACGGCGGTGGAAGCAGCGCTGTTGGATCTAATGGGTAAGTTTGTGAACCTTCCTGTGGCGGACTTGCTGGGTGAAGGCCGTCAGCGTTCGCAGGTAGAGGTACTGGGGTATCTGTTCTATATCGGCGATCGTGCGAAGACCGATCTTCCTTATCGCAATGAAGATCAGGCTGAAGAAGAATGGTTCCGCCTGCGCAATGAAGAAGCACTGACACCCGAAAGCATTGTGCGTCTGGCAGAGGCCACGTATGCCCGTTATGGCTTTCGCGACTTTAAGCTGAAGGGCGGCGTTCTTGCCGGTGATGATGAAATCGAAGCGGTCACAGCGCTGTCAGATCGTTTCCCGGAAGCGCGCATCACGCTGGACCCGAACGGGGCTTGGTCGTTGAAAGAAGCTGTGCGACTGTGTGGTGGCAAGCATGATGTACTTGCGTATGCCGAAGACCCATGCGGCGCCGAGGAAGGTTTCAGTGGCCGCGAGATCATGGCGGAGTTCCGTAAGGAAACCGGTTTGCCCACCGCCACGAACATGATTGCAACCGACTGGCGCCAGCTTCAACATGCGTTGCAATTGCATTCAGTCGATATTCCGCTCGCCGATCCGCACTTCTGGACGATGGAAGGCTCCGTGCGCGTCGCGCAGACGTGCCGCATGCATGGGCTCACATGGGGCTCGCACTCGAACAATCATTTCGATGTTTCGTTGGCGATGTTCACGCATGTGGCTGCCGCCGCGCCGGGCGATACTACGGCGATTGATACACACTGGATCTGGCAGGACGGGCAACGTCTGACGAAAGAACCACTGCGCATTCAGGATGGTTTACTGACTGTGCCAGAGAAGCCGGGACTAGGTGTCGAAGTGGATATGGAGCAGATAGAACAGGCGCATGCTGCGTATAACCGTTTGCCTGCGGGTGCGCGAAACGATGCGGCCGCAATGCAATACCTGATCCCGAATTGGAAGTTTGACCCGAAGAAGGCGTGCCTTGTTCGTTGATGTTTCAACGTTATAGTGAGAATCGAAATGACCATGGATCCCAAAGCACTTGCGCAAACAGTTGGCTCCGGCCTTCTCTCTTTTCCTGTAACGCACTTCACCGCAGACGGTGATTTCAACGAAGATTCGTATCGCAAACACCTTGCGTGGCTCGGTGAGACGCCGCTGGCTGCACTGTTTGCTGCTGGCGGAACGGGCGAGTATTTCTCGTTAACTCTGGAAGAGTACAGCCGCGTTGTGAGTGCGGCAGTCAGTGAAGTTGCAGGTCACATGCCCATCCTGAGTGGCTGCGGTTACGGCACGCGTACAGCGATCGAGTATGCAAAAGCCGCAGAGAAAGCAGGCGCGCAGGGATTGCTGTTGTTCCCCCCGTATCTCGTTAACGCGGATCAGGATGGTTTGTTTCGCCATGTAAAAGCGATGTGCGACTCCACATCGTTGGGCGTGATCGTCTACAACCGCGACAATGCAATCGCTACAGATGTAACGCTGGCGCGGATGTGCGATGCGTGCCCGAACCTTGTCGGGTTTAAGGATGGCGTGGGCGATCTTGAGTTGATGATGAAGATTTATCTGCGTATGGGCGACCGGCTTACTTACATTGGCGGTTTGCCCACGGCAGAGACGTTTGCGCTGAGCTATCTGGAGATGGGCGTAACAACATATTCATCCGCCATCTTTAACTTCCTGCCCAAGTGGGCTACTACGTTCTATGCGGCGATACGTCGGCGCGATCATGCGTATGTTGCGAAGGAGATGCGCGAATTTGTTGTGCCGTATCTTGCCATTCGGGATCGTCGCAAAGGCTACGCGGTGTCCATTGTGAAGGCGGGTGTGCGTTTGAAGGGGCATGATTGCGGCCCGGTGCGTACGCCGTTAAGTGATCTGACAGAAGAAGAGATGGCAATGCTGGCGAAGCTGCTGGAAGGCCGTTCATAACGTTGCTGCGGGAGAGAAAGATGGCGATCACAGGTTCGATACTTATTGGCAATGAAGAAATCGTCGGCACCGCGGGAACGCAGCGTGCGGTGAATCCAGCAACAAACGCAGAGATGGAGCCTGTGTTTGGCGGCGGCACGTTGGAAGATGTCGACCGCGCCTGCACGCTGGCCGCGCGGGATTTCGACGCATTTCGGAATGCGCCACTGGAAACGCGTGCTCGTTTGCTGGAAACGATTGCCGACAACCTGATGGCGCTTGGCGATGAGTTGATCGAGCGCGCGATGGCAGAGAGTGGATTGCCTCGTCCGCGTCTTGAAGGTGAACGCGGACGCACCTGTGGCCAGCTTCGTTTGTTCGCTTCGTTGGTACGTGAGGGGCGTTTCCTGAATGTCACGGTCGATACGGCTTTGCCTGATCGCCAGCCGTTGCCACGCGCCGATCTGCGCTCGCGCAAAATTCCGGTAGGTCCCGTCGCGGTATTTGGCGCGAGTAATTTTCCGCTGGCGTTTTCTGTTGCTGGCGGCGATACGGCTGCGGCACTCGCTGCGGGATGTCCCGTGATTGCGAAGTCGCATCCATCACACCTTGGAACTTCGGAGCTTGCGGGACGTGCGATTCAGCAGGCGGTAGCAACACTCGGCTTACCTGAAGGTGTGTTCTCGTTGCTCGTAGGCGTGGGCAATGAAGTTGGCGCGGCGTTGGTGCAGCATCCCGCGGTGCAGTCTGTTGCTTTTACCGGATCACGCAGAGGCGGACAGGCGCTGATGGCGCTTGCCGCGGCGCGTCCGCAGCCGGTTCCTGTATTCGCAGAGATGAGCAGCATCAATCCTCTGTTCCTCTTGCCCGCTGCGTTAGAAATACGTGGTGCTGCAATTGCGGCGGGGCTGGTGTCATCTGCAACGTTGGGCGTTGGACAATTCTGCACCAAGCCTGGCTTGATCTTCGGCATAGCAGGACCTGCGTTTGATGCGTTCAAGATCGCGGCGACAGACTGGATCTCTGCGGCCGCTTCCGCAACCATGCTGAACAGTGGCATTCAGCAGGCGTTTGCACATGGCGTAGGGGCACTAGGTAAAGCGAGCGGTGTGAAGAAGCTGGGCGAAGGAGCAGAGGCAACTCACTCCACGGCTGCGCAGCCCACGCTGTTCGAGACAACGGCCTTGGAATTTATTGCGAACCCGAAGTTGTCGGAAGAAGTCTTCGGGCCTGCCGCGCTTGTCATTGAATGCCGCAATGCGGACGAAATGGTTAAGCTTGCGAACCAGTTCGAAGGGCAGCTTACCGCGACGATGCATCTGGAAGCCGAAGACCACGCACTTGCTGCGCGACTGTTGCCGGTGTTGGAGCGCAAGGCGGGGCGCATCGTCGTCAATGGCTTCCCCACAGGCGTTGAGGTGAGTTACGCCATGGTGCATGGTGGCCCGTTCCCATCGACGTCAGACGCGCGTGCAACCAGCGTGGGAGCCATGGCGATTGAGCGTTTCCTGCGGCCCGTCTGCTATCAGGATTTCCCTGCGGAGTTGTTGCCTACGGAGTTGCAGGATGAGCATCTTGCGGAACACGCTCGGCTTGTAGATGGAAAGTTGTACACCGCATGAAACCGTTACGAATACAGCTTCAGCCGGAAGACAACGTAGCCATCGTCGTGAACGAGGGCGGCCTGCCCACGGGCACTGTCTTTGACGATGGACTGACGCTGGTGGAGCATGTCCCGGAAGCGCACAAGGTCGCGCTTGTCGATCTGCCGAAGGGTTCTCCGGTGACTCGTTATGGTGTCACCATAGGCACGACGAATGCTGATGTTCCGCGCGGCGCGTGGGTACATGAAGGATTGATGGAAGAACCTGCTGCGCCTTCGTTACAGGACGCTCCGTTTGGTGGCGCGCCAGTTCCGGATATGTCTCCGCTTGAAGGCATTACCTTTCAGGGTTATCGCAACGCCGATGGCACGGTGGGCACGCGCAACATCCTTGCCATTAGCACTACTGTGCAATGTGTCTCGGCCACTGTGGATTATGCGGTGAAACGCATTAAGCAGGACCTGCTGCCAAAGTATCCCAATGTGGACGACGTCATTGCCATCACGCATAACTATGGCTGTGGCATTGCGTTTTATGCGCCGGGATCTGAGATTCCTATTCGCACGCTGCGCAATCTGGCGTTGAATCCGAATCTTGGCGGCGCGCCCATGGTGGTGAGCCTGGGTTGCGAGAAGATGCAGCCCTCATCCATGCTGCCTGCGTCGACATTGCCCGTGCTGCAGCAAGCACCGTATGTGGTGACACTGCAGGATGAAGAACATCACGGCTTCATGGAGATTGTCTCTGCCATTCTTGAGATGGCGGACAAGCGTTTGGAAGAACTGAATCGGCGCACACGCGTGACATGCCCTGCAAGCGATCTTGTCGTGGGTATGCAGTGCGGCGGCAGTGATGCTTTTAGTGGAGTCACGGCGAACCCCGCAGTGGGTTATGCGAGCGATCTGCTGGTGCGTGCGGGCGCCACGGTGATGTTCAGTGAAGTAACCGAGGTGCGCGATGGCATCCACATGCTGACGGCGCGCGCAGCGAATGATGATGTGGCGCGTGCATTAATTCGCGAGATGCAGTGGTATGACGATTATCTTGCGCATGGCGGTATGGATCGCAGTGCGAACCCAACCCCCGGCAATAAAGCCGGTGGACTGAACAACATTGTGGAGAAGGCGATGGGTTCCATTGCCAAGAGTGGTCGCTCGCAAATCCATGGTGTGCTTGGGCCGGGGGAGCGTGCATCGACAAAGGGATTGCTCTTTGCAGCAACACCCGCGAGTGATTTTGTGTGCGGTACGCTGCAGCTTGCGGCGGGGATGAACATGCATGTGTTCACTACTGGACGCGGGACGCCTTATGGTTTGGCGATGGCCCCAGTGATTAAGTTGAGCACGCGATCACCGCTGGCGCGGCGCTGGCATGACCTGATTGACATCGATGCGGGCACGATCGCCACAGGCGAAGAGACGATCGCACAGGTGGGCGAGCGCATCTTCCAGATGATCCTGGATACGGCGAGTGGAAAACATACAACGTGGGCGGATCACTACGGTTTGCACAATGAGTTTGCTTTGTTTAATCCTGCACCCATCACTTAGAGAGAGCGCTTTCGGGCAATAAAAAAGGGCGCAGCTTTGGCTGCGCCCTTTCCTTATGTTTCAAACCTTACTTCGAAACCTTGAAGTCCTTCACGGTTACGTCGGTGTTGTGCGCCATGCGGATGCCAGCGAAGCCGTCGGTAGACTTCAGCTTGCCATCGCCTACGACCTCTGACTTGTTGTAGGTGGCGACGGTTGCGCCGTTGATCATGCAGGAAACGGTGTCGCCCTTCACCTGCATGGCGATCATCTGGGTTACCGGCTGGCCAGGGCCTGCGGCCTTATGCACGGCATCGTTTGCTGTGGGGCGGCGTCCGCCCAGCTGGAAGGCATCGGGGGAGAATCCGCGCACGATGAAGGTGCCGTTGCCATATGCGGTGCAATAGAGGCCATTGCCGCCTTCACCTGCGATAGCGATGCCGTAGGGATGCGGATGGTCGTTGCGGTTCATGTACTGCGGTTCCGTGAACGTTGCGGAAACGGTGTAGTCACCCTTGAGGGCCTTCTTCGTGTCCCAGTAGGTGAGTGCGGGGCCGGTCATGATGTGGAAGCCACCTGCTTCGGCCTTGAAGCTGGAGTCCTTTTCGCTTTGGCCCTGCTTGATGGCGCCAGCGTCCACGGTTGCCTTCCATCCGGAAACGAAGATGCCGCCGTCCTTGATGGGAGTCGCTTTTTCTTCGTGCTGCATAGCGCCTGCGGGAGCCTGTGCGTAAAGCATCACGGGCGCAAGTGCGAGGAGGGTGCTACAGAGTACCTTGTGCATGACGTGTGTATCCTGTGCCGCTGAGATGATGGCGGGGGGCCGCCGACGTTCGGCACTCATTCTACTGCGGTTCGTGTGCATGCTGCGCAAAATCCGCGGGAAATCGCGTTATGCTCACAGCACCGACCATGCGAATCCTCCCGGCCATAGTTGCATTGTGTGTTTCCATCCCTATTGCTGTCGCGCAGAAGCCGTTCAGCGTGGCCGATGCGTTGTCTGCACCGTTTATGAACCAGCTCACCGCCGCTCTGTCGAAAAACCGCGTGGCGTGGTTTGTGGATGACGGGGGGAAGCGTAATGTGTGGGCTGCGTCGCCCACAGAGAAGGCGCGCTCGCTGACGCATTACACGCAGGATGATGGACAAGATATTGATGACATCATCTGGTCGCGGGATGGTGAGCGCGTGGCGTACACGCATGGCACCGGCCCCGACGGTAGTGAGCATCCGGTGGCGGCGAATCCAGCGCATCTGCAGGAAGATGTGCAGCAGCGGGTGGAGATTGCTACGTGGGATGGTGCGGTGCGTGTGGTGGGCGCTGGGCACAAGCCAGTGTTTTCGCTTGATGGCAAGCGTGTGTTTTACCTGCATAGCGGAAAGATTTATGCGGCCGACGTTACTGATGCTTCGAAGCAGCCAGAGCAGTTGGTGATTGCAGAGGGGCAGGCTTCGCAAATCCGGCTCTCACTGGATGGAACGAAGCTTGCGTTCGTCTCCAACCGTGGCGATCACAGCTTTATCGGTGTGTTTACCTTTGGCAGCAAAACGCTACAGTATGTCGATCCGGGCACAGGGAAAGACCATGACCCCTTGTGGTCCGCAGATTCAAGACGGATTGCATTTATTCGCGAATCGCCTGTGTTGACGGAGCTTGATCTGCGCTGGATGCGGAGCGTGCCGGTGCCGTGGTCCATTCGTATGGCTGATGTTGCAAGCGGCAACGGTGAACAGATCTGGCAGGCGGACAAAGGCGCGGGTTCACTGTTTCACGAGATGGTGGCTCCGAATCAATTGCTTGGGATGAAAGATGGCCGGATCGTTTTTGCGTGGGAGAAGACGGGCTGGCTGCATTTGTATTCGCTGCTGCCGGGGGAGAGGCAGGCAAAGGAACTTACGCCCGGTGAGTTCGAGATCGATGATGTTGTCACGGATGGCGAGCGGATTGTTTACAGCAACAATCAAGTAGCAGAAACGTCAGACGACATCGATCGCAAACACATCTGGTCTGTGGAGCAGAATCGTCCTTCTCCTACGCCAGTCACGTGGGGTACGGGAATTGAGACGAATCCGGTAATTCTTGCAGACGGGCAGATGGCGGCGATGCAGGCAAGCTGGCGGGTGTCATTCGAGCCTGTGTTGCTCATGCCTCGTCCTTTTGAGAAGGGACCCCTGTTCCACACATGCGCAATGAACGGGCAACAACGTGACATCAATCGATGTGAAGCAGGAGCAGGGTTGACCCCATTCATGCTCCACAACACGAGCCCCGTTTATTTGCAACGATCCACGGCATTCGTTGAACCGAAGCAGGTCGTGTTTTCCGCGAGTGATGGGCTTTCCATTCATGGGCAGTGGTTTCTGCCGAAGAACACGAAGCCGGGCGAGAAGCTGCCGACGATTGTCTTCTTTCATGGTGGATCACGGAGGCAAATGCTGTTGGGCTACAACCCCATGCAGTATTACGCGCAGGCTTACGAGTTGAATCAGTACTTTGTATCGCGCGGGTATGCGGTGTTGAGTGTGAACTATCGCAGCGGCACCGGCTATGGCATGGAGTTTCGTCAGGCGAAGGATTACGGCGTTTTTGGTGGCAGCGAGTATCGCGATATTGAAGGCGCCGTGAAGTGGCTCAAGGCGCAGTCGAATGTGGATACGAAACGCATTGGTGCGTGGGGCGGAAGCTACGGCGGTTACATGACGGCGTTGGCACTGGCGCGTGACTCGGCAGATTTTGCTGCGGGTGTTGATTTGCATGGCGTGCATGACTGGTCGTTTGAGATGGATTCGTGGAAACAGACCAACGATCCGAATTACGATGCAGCGGCGCGGGCGAAGATTGCATTTGCTGCTTCGCCCATGGCGGATGTGGCGAAGTGGAAGTCACCCGTGCTGTTGATGCAGGGCGATGATGATCGCAATGTGCTGTTCGGGCAGACCGTGCGGTTGGCCGCGGCTCTGCGAGCCGACGGAGTCGACGTGGAAGAGAAGATCTTTCCCGATGAGGTGCACGACTTTCTGTTGCACCGGAACTGGGTGGCGGCCTATAAGGCTGCCGCGGAGTTCTTCGATCGGAAGCTGAAAGGGAAGTCGTCTTCCGTCCAACCGTAGTCCTGTGGGACGAAAGCGGCCTTCCGAATCGTCAGGATGAACCTCTGACAATAAGTGCGTCGATCTGGGTGCGTTCACTTTTAAACAGAGTGTTGATGTGGTGGTTGTTTCTGAAACCGGCCTTAGCTACGTCAAATTGTTCAGGCTGATTCTTTCCTGATGTTTGCATCCAAGGAAAGGCACACTGAAACATTTTCGCGGAGGCAGGACAGATGAGTTTGGCAGCATGGGTTGCGGCGCACGGATACGCGTCTGTGCTTGGGCTCCTGCTGTTGTCCTCGCTGGGGTTACCCATGCCTGCGGGACTGGCGTTGATTCTTGCGGGGGCGGCAAGCCATCGTGGTTTGTTGAGGATGGAAGTGCTTGTGCCGCTGGCCATTCTTACCGAAAATTTCGGTGCTACCACCCTTTTCACGGGTGGTCGGCTGACGGGATGGTGGTTGCTTGGACGGCTTTGCCGCCTCACGATTGATCCGGAAAATTGCATTTTCCGTTCCGCGGATTTCTTTTACGAACGCGGCCCCAGCGTTTTGTTGATCGCTCGCTTTCTTCCTGGATTGAATAGCATGGCGCCACCGCTTGCCGGAAGCCTGAATATGCGCTGGTGGAAGTTCTGGCGGTTGGACATTTTGGGAGCCATGCTGCATGTCTGCGTGTGGACGGGTGTTGGGTATTTCTTTAGCCGCTACATCAAGCTGGTGACAGATGGGTTGGCGGTAGTTGGGCATGTAGCGGCAGGCTTTGTGTTTCTGGTTCTGTTGGGCTACGCAGGTCTGTGGGTTTTCGTTTCGTTACGCGACCGGCGTTACAGCAATGTGCATCGCATCTCGGCGGATGAGGTCGTACGGCGGCTGGAGAATCCTGATCCCTGCCATCCGATTGTGATTGCGGATGTGCGTTCTCACGGCTATTACGATCCCGGGATGTTGCGTATTAAGAACAGCATTCGCGTTGAGCCGAATCGACTTGGCGCGGAACTGGACGCGCTGCGTGAGACGCTGGCGCCAGAATGCGATATCTATGTGTACTGTTCGTGCGTGCGGGATGCCACCAGCATTCGGATTGCCTATGCAATGGAGTCGCGTGGCACAAGGGTGCACGTGATTGAAGGTGGTCTGCGAGCGTGGCTGAAGGCTGGCTGGCCGACAGAGTTAGTGCCTGCCGGCGAGCTTCGGCATCTGCCGCGCTTCGATTAGTGCGCGTGCAAATCGTGCATGCTGCGTGCTAGTTTGTCTCCACGGTCATGCTGCGATGGATTGCCAGAACGGCGGCGGTTTGCGCTGCGGGTTTCCTGTCAGCCCAGATTTGCTGTGCTCAAACGAGTACGCCTTCACCGCAAGACGATAAGTCGACATTGCATGTCTATGTGAACCTGGTGCAGATTCCTGTGCTTGTGTTGAGTGGTTCGCTGCGCCCGATTCCACATCTTCCAGACAGCAGTTTCAAAGTCACTATCGACGGTCTTGGGCAGATACATCCCCAGCGGATTCGCATGGAGGGAGAAGACCCCATCAATCTGGTGCTGATTGTTGACCGGAGCTTAAAAGATGACACGCTGTGGAACGATCTTCCGAAATCGCTGGAGCCGCTGATTCAATCGTTACGACCGCGCGATCATATCGGCATATTGGGAATGGATGGATGCGTTGCACGGAGATTTGGGCCGGAGATGGCTCCGTTCGATCCTGATTGGTTGAGAGGGACGGCGAAGACCGTAACGGACATGGTGCCGTCGAAGGACCGCGGAAAGAAAGCCACCTGCGCGAAACCCACTACCTACTGGGAGTTGGTGATGTACGCGGCCAGTAAGCTCTCACAATATCCGGGAAGAAAGATTTTGGTTACGCTTGGGCCGGGAGACAAGCTTCCCCCGGAACTAACGCAGCAGGTGCATTCGTTGCTTACTGGGAACAGCATTACGATGTTTCCCATCGTTCACCCAAATGCGATGAATATCAACATCCCATATGCGCTGGGGCGGCCAACGCGTTCGGGTAACCAAACGCAGGTTTTGGCGATGATGAATCCGCGGGTTGATACGGATGCGTTACAGGCGATGACGACCCAGGCAGAGCTGAGTGGTGGCACCCTGCTGGGAGCTTCGTTTCAGGATTTCGCCAAGATCCTAGCACAGCCGGTGGAACTGGCTCGCGGGCGATACATCATCGAGTTTCCACGGCCCGATAAACTGCCACCCGGGACGCATTACATTTTTGTGGAGGATGGACATCCGCGGGATTTCATTCGCCCCGCAGGTATTTCCGTGCCGATTGCCGCGCCGAATGAGATGCGCGATGCCTCTGTCGAACATGGGACGCGCATGGAAGCGCAGGCGTCTGCTGCGGATAGCGGCATGACGCCACAGGATTCTGGTGCCGCGAAACCGCCGGAGACTTCGGCGCCTCAGCACCCCGCAGCGACCGGCGCTTTCGCGCCTCCACCACCTGCTGCACCGGCCGCTTCCCCAGCGCCGGTTACTTCAGCGGCAGCTCCCGCTCCCGAGGTGACGAAGCCGGTTGCGCCGAAACCGCCGCCGCCGGATCCCACAGATATTACGGACGATCTGCAGGCTCCGCGGTAATACGCGAAACCCTCGTAGAATAAGGGTGTGGGCGTAATGGAACAGTTCGATGTGCTGGTGGTGGGCGCGGGGCACGCCGGTTGCGAGGCTGCTGCTGCCTCGGCACGCATGGGCCTGCGCACCGCGCTGTTCACGCTGAGCGTGGAGATGGTTGCGCAGATGAGCTGCAACCCCGCGATCGGTGGCATTGCCAAGGGACATCTCGTACGCGAAGTGGATGCGCTCGGTGGCGTGATGGGTGAAGTGGCCGATGCCTGCGGCATTCAGTTTCGCCTGCTGAATACATCACGTGGCCCCGCGGTGTGGTCGCCGCGTGCGCAGTGCGATAAGGCGCTGTATCGCGTGAAGATGCGCGAAGTGCTGGCGCAGGTTCCGAATCTTTCCGTGGTGGAAGCGGAAGTTGTGGACGTGATTCTGGAAGACGGTGGCGATTCGGCACCGCGACGCTGCGTTGGATTGAAGCTGCGTGACGGGTCTGAGGTTCGCGCTAAGGCCGTCGTCATTACGACAGGCACGTTCCTGAATGGCCTGATTCATTGCGGTGAAGAACGTACGAGTGCGGGACGTACACCGACAGAAGCTGCGAGTGTGTTTCTCGGCGAGAACCTGAAGAAGCTCGGGCTGCGTGGATGCCGTTTGAAGACGGGAACTCCGCCACGGCTGGATGGCCGCACGATTGACTGGTCAAAGTTTGAAGAACAGCCCGGCGATGAAGACCCTACGCCGTTTTCGTTCCGTTCGAAGCAGGTTCCGCAGTTGAAGCAGGTGTCCTGTCACATTGCTTACACCACGCCTGCGTTGTTGCAGTTGATTCGCGATAACGTGCATCGGTCGGCGATGTACTCGGGACGGATTGAAGGCATTGGGCCTCGTTACTGCCCTTCCATTGAAGACAAGATTGTTCGCTTTCCGGATAAGGAGCAGCACCAGTTCTTCCTGGAGCCGGAAGGATTGAATACCGATGAGGTGTACATCAACGGCATGAGCACTTCGCTGCCGCGCGATGTGCAATTGCAGATGGTGCGCTCGATTCCGGGACTTGAGAATGTGACGATGCTGCGACCGGGATATGCGATTGAGTATGACTCGATTGATCCCACGGAGTTGGATCGCGCGTTGAAGGTGAAGTCGATTGATGGGCTTTATCTTGCGGGACAGATTAACGGCACCAGCGGTTATGAAGAGGCTGCGTGCCAGGGCTTGATGGCTGGCATCAATGCGGCGCTTGCGGTGAAGGATGAGCCTGCGTTCACGCTGGATCGCACAGAGGGTTATACCGGAATCCTTGTGGATGATCTGATCAGCAAGGGAACGAATGAGCCCTATCGCATGTTCACTTCGCGTGCGGAGTTTCGTCTGCACTTGCGCATTGACAATGCCGATCGTCGCCTGACTCCGCATGGGCGTCGGCTTGGATTGATTGATGATGACGCGTGGGCGGATTATGAAGCGCGTCAGGCTCGCATGGCTGCTATGACGGTTTTGTTGGAGACGCAGCGCGTTAGCGAGTCGGCGAGCCAGCCAGTTAGCTTGATGTTGGCTGAGCTGAAGTCGGGTGAGCCATCGGAGGGGGCTGAGGTTGTTTCTCCCGCTTCTGTGAGAGGCCAGACGTACGCACAGTTGTTGAAGCGGCCTGAGGTTCGTGTGGAGATGCTGGTTCCGTTCCTGCGCGAAGAGATTGGAAAGATCCTTGACTTGCGCGGGTATGCGGATGAGGCGATGACTTCGCGTGTACGCAATGAACTTCGTGCAGTCGAGACGGAGATCAAGTTTGCGGGCTATCTGGAACAGCAGCGGCGATCGATTGAGAAGCTAAAGAAGGCCGAGGCGCATGTGATTCCCGCTTCGTTTGTGTATCGCGGTATCAGTGGGCTTTCGCGCGAGATGCAAGAGAAGCTGGAGCGTGTGCGTCCGCAGACGATTGGTCAGGCGAGCCGGATTCCCGGCGTTACGCCTGCAGCGGTGACGCTCATCCACCTGTTGATTGAGGTGGAAGGGCGCAAGGTTGCGAAGGTCTAGCAGCCCTATCCTTACAACTTATTGTTGGCCCTTGCGGTAGTCGGCGACGTTGGCGTTGTGTTCGCTGATGTTGTTGGAGAAGCGAGTGTGGCCTGTGTTGTCCGCTACGAAGTAGAGAGCTTCGGTGTCAGCAGGATGCAATGCGGCTTTGAGGGCCGCAGCTCCCGGTGAACAGATGGGCGCGGGTGGCAGGCCCGTGCGCTTGTAGGTGTTGTATGGGGAGTCGCGGTCTAGGTCGCTGCGATGAATGACACCTGTCCAATGGCCTGCGAGGATTGCCGCGTAGATGACCGTTGGGTCTGTCTGTAATGGCATGTTCCGATTGAGACGATTGATGAAGACGCCTGCGGCTTGCGTGCGTTCGTCGTCGAAGTGAACTTCTTTTTCTACAAGTGATGCAAGCGTTACGGTCTGCGCGAGTGAGGTGCAGAGACCGGCGCAGGCCTGTGGCTGTTGAAGATCCAAGAGCGCGGTCTCTTTGCGGAAGCGCCGGACCATTGTGTCGAGCATGGTGCGCATGGTGGTGTGGCGGCTGAAGCGATAGGTGTCGGGATAAAGAAAGCCCTCGAGTGTCTGCGCGTTCGGCGACAGATCAGCGATCAGGTCTGTGTTCTTCTGCGCGGCTTCCAGGAAGGCGGCGTGCGTTCCTAGACCAGCGCCTTCGATGGCTGTAGCGATGTCGTAGAGGTTGAAGCCTTCGGGGATGGTGACGGCGCGTGTGTAGACGTCTCCGCGCGCGATGCGCTGATAGACGGTGAGCGCAGAGGCTGGGTCAGCAAAGCGATACTCGCCGGCCTTGAGATTGCCGCCTTTCCACACACGAAGAATCAGGAAGGCATAACGCGTGCGAATGACGTGTGCGTCCTGTAGTTTCTGCGCCATGGCTTGCGTTCCTGTGCCGACTGGGAGATCGACGAAGGTTTCCTGCGACGGCGTGAACGGCGCGTAGACAAGATAAGCGGCACCGCCTAAGGCGATGAGTACGAGCAGCAGAAGGAAGCCAAAGAACTTCACGTGGTTAGGTTCGCAGTTTGAAGCCGACGGGGCAAGTGGACGATTCTGGCGTTCGTGTCTGCCGCATTTTGGCGTCGTGCTGTTTGTCTGATTCGATACGCGCCTTCCGTTTCAGACGGTTGCGAGTTGTAGGTCTTTCGAGCAGATACCAGATTGGGAAATCCACTGATTTACGAAAGAAAAAGCTTGCCAACGTTTAGAGCTGGGGCGAATATAAGGCGAAGAAAAAGTCGTTAGGATAGTGGGTATACCCCCGCCACCTCTTTCAGTCCAGACTTACGACTTTCGATTTTTTCTCTATTGAATTCGCGTTGACTTGGTTTTTTGCGAGAACTTACTTTCTCAAAACCAACATGACGCTTTGAGACACGCACACGATGTGCGGAGCAACCTGCGGGTTTTGCGCGGGCATAAGCCCCCTTATGCCTTCTCCCGGGAGAACGCGAAATCTGTATGACGACAACCCGTTGCGAAGGTGGCCCACTGGCCGCAGAGCCAGCCATATTCGCGGCACAACAGACCGGAGATCGACCTTGGAGAAACGAGGCGGGTACCGGTAATGAAGGTGAGAAAGAAGCATGAATTACTTGCGCAGGGACTTGAAGGTGTAGGACAGCCGGGACGGTTGAGCTTGTTGGAAGAGCGTGTGGATCGGCATGAACGAACAGTGCAGCGGATGAAGGGTGTGGGTGGTGCATTAAGTCTGGTGGTGACGTTGTTTCATGTAGCACTGGATGTGATGCGACGTTAGTTGGTGAAAAACAGAGGTTGTAACGACGAACTGCTCCGAATGGAGCGGTTTTCTTTTTGGGGAGAAGAGGATGAATTTCTTGAAACTGTTTCTGCGTGGGATTGCTGTGCTGCCGAGTCTGATTCAGGGCATTGAGTCGGTTTATGGAGCGAAGACCGGTGATGAGAAGAAGAGCGCCGCACTGGAAATTGTGAGCGCTGCTGTGAAGATGGCGGATGCTGTTGCGAACAAGACGATTGTGAATGCGGATGGCTTCTCGACTGGGCTGGGGCAGGTGATTGATGGTGTGGTGGCTTGTTTGAATGCGAGCATCTGGGCGAAGTAAGTCTTTGCCTTCAGGAAGGCGATTTCACAACTCCATCCCATCCTCGGCAGGGTCGCCAATATAATCAATGGTATGGCTGATAGTCCGCTGATTGGCGTGGTTATGGGATCGAAGAGCGACTACGCGTGTATGGGCGCGGCGGTCCGCATTCTGAAGGAATTTGGTGTGGCGTACGAGGCGCGTGTGGTTTCCGCGCACCGTACGCCAGACCTGCTGTTTGAGTATGCGGAGCAGGCGCGGCCGCGAGGACTGCGGGCCATTATTGCCGGTGCGGGCGGGGCAGCGCATTTGCCTGGTATGTTGGCGGCGAAGACGATTGTGCCGGTATTTGGCGTGCCTGTGAACGCGACGTCGTTGAATGGCATGGATTCGCTGCTGTCGATTGTTCAGATGCCGAAGGGCATTCCCGTTGGGACACTGGCGATTGGTGAAGCGGGCGCCGTGAATGCCGCGTTGCTGGCGATTGCCGTACTGGCTACTACCGATGCGGCGCTGGGCGATCGGCTGGAGAATTGGCGCAAAGAACGCGAGACGATTGTTCGCGCGGAAACGCTGGAAGATGGAGCGACTGCATGAACACTACTCCTGCCGACCTGATGGAAAAACTGCGCGGACCGGTGTTGCCGGGAGCGACGATTGGCATTTTTGGCGGTGGCCAGCTTGGCCGCATGATGGGTATTGCTGCACGTTCGATGGGCTACAAGGTTCACGTGCTGGATCCTGATCCGGCATGCCCGGCCGGCTATATCGCTGACAAGGTGATTGAGGCTTCGTGGAATGATCGCTGGGCTGCTGCGAATCTTGCGCGTGAATCTTCGACGGTGACGCTGGAGATTGAGCAGGTTTCGATCACAAGCCTGGATGAGGCTTCGCGCTGGGCGCCGATGCGGCCAGGAGCGGCGATGCTGGCAGTGATTCAGGATCGCGTGGAGCAGAAGGATTGGCTGCATAAGCATGGCTTCCCGATTGGGCCGTATCGCTCAGTGCGTTCGCCCGAGCAGTTGGCCGAGGCCGTGAAGGTGCTGGATGGGCCGGTGTTTGTGAAGTCGGCCCGCGGTGGTTATGACGGTCGCGGCCAGGCGAAGCTGGGATTTGGCGGCGCTGTTGTGGACGATGCTGCGCTGCGCCAGGCCTGGCAAGATGTTGGCGCTACGGATTGTGTGGCAGAGCGCGCGCTTGAGTTGGCGAAAGAGATCAGTGTGATGGTGGCTCGTGCTCCGAATGGCGAGGTGAAGGTTTATCCTCCTGCGGAGAATTTTCACGAGAACCAGATTCTTAGCTGGAGCGTGATTCCGGCGAACATCTCTGATGAGTTGATGGAGAAGGCGCAGGCAGTGGCGAGCGAGATTGCCGATACGTTTGGGCTGGAAGGCTTGCTGGCCGTCGAGATGTTCCTGACCACTGATGGTCAGTTGTTGGTGAATGAGCTTGCACCGCGTCCTCACAACAGCTATCACGGCAGCGAACGCGCATGCACGACGGGGCAGTTTGAGCAGGCGATCCGTACAGCGTGCAATCTGCCTCTCGGCGATGTGTCGCTGGTGCAGCCTACGGCGATTGCGAATCTGTTGGGCGATGTTTGGCTGGATGACGAGGGCAAGGAGAAGCAGCCTGCTTTTGATAAAGCGCTGGCTGTTCCCGGTGTCCGGCTGACGCTTTATGAGAAGTTGAAGCCGCGTAAGGGCCGCAAGATGGGGCATCTGAGCGCGGTGGGTGCGACTGCGGATGAGGCTCGCGAGCGTGTGCTGGCGGCGAAGGCTGCGTTGTAACGAATCGTGGCTTCACTGGATACATCGCCTGTTGTTGGCATTGACTTTGGCACGACGAATAGTTCGGTGGCGCTTGCGCTGCCGGATGGTTCGTTGCAGTTTGTCGAGTTTCCATTCGCCGGTGCGCTGACGCGGTCTTCTCGGTCGGTGCTGTACATGCAGAAGAAAATCGGCGTGGGCAAACCTGCCTCTGTGTGGAGTGGGCCGGAGGCGATTGAACGCTATCTTGCCACGGACAACTTTGAGGATGAGGTGCAGGGGCGGCTTATTCAGTCGCTGAAGAGCTATCTGGCTGCACGGTCGTTCAATGGTACGGAGATCTTCGGGCGGCATTACCGCGTGGAAGATCTTGTGGCGAAGATGGTGGGCGATCTGCGTCGTCGCGCCAGTGTTGAGCTTGGATTTGAAGTAACGCGCGCAGTTGTTGGGCGACCTGTCGCTTTTGTTAGTGCAGACAACGATAGCGACAACGCATTTGCCGAAGAGCGACTACGGGCTTCGCTGCTGCAGGCTGGCTTTACCGATGTGCGATTTGCGATGGAGCCGATCGCTGCGGCGCACACGTACGCGGAAGGTATCCAGCGGGAAGAAACTGTCCTGATTGGTGACTTCGGTGGCGGCACGACGGACTTCTCGTTGTTGCGTGTTTCGCCTACGGAGCGCACAGTGCTCGGCACGACTGGTGTAGGGCTTGCGGGCGATGCGTTCGATGCGAAGATTGTGCATTATCTTGTTTCACCTGCGCTGGGATCGGATTCGATGGCGCGGTCGTTGAACAAGGTATTGCCTGCTTTACCAGCGTGGGTCTATGCGAATCTGGAACGCTGGCATACGCTGTCGTTCCTGCGGACGCGGCAGGTGATGGAAATGCTACGCACCACGCAGAAGCGCGCTCTGGAACCGGAAAAGATTGCTGCGTTGATTGCCGTGGTGGAGCATGATCTTGGCTATCGTCTGCATCAGGCTGTGCAGCGCGTGAAGATCGATCTGTCTTCACAGGACGCTACGGAGTTTGTGCTGGAGACAGACGCTGTCTCACTTCGCGAGGCGGTAACGCGCGCTGAGTTTGAAGGATGGATTGCACCGGAGTTGGAGCGGATGGAACGTTCCCTAGATGACGTATTGCAGAAGACCGGTGTTGCAGTTGCGCAGGTGGATCGCGTGTTTCTTACGGGTGGAACTTCGCTGGTGCCAGCGGTGCGACGCGTGTTTGCTTCGAGGTTTGGTGAAGAACGCGTGGTGAGCGGCGAGGCATTTACGTCTGTGGCGCACGGACTGGCGCTAATGGCCGCCAACAAGGACGCGTAGCAGGATTATTCCTGCTCCGCGTCGTCGACTTCCTCTTCGTCCTCTTCATCTTCCTCGTCTTCGTCAGCCTCGGCTTCTTCTTCGTCTTCCCATTCGTCCTCATCGGCGAGGTCATCTTCATCAGCGAGCAAGAGAGAGCGGTTGATCTCGTCCTGCAGGCTTCCCATTGGGAAAAACTCAGTTGTGTTCTGCATTTCCTCTGTCATCATGGCGGCTCACTTTCTGGCGAAACTGAAGGTTGGATGCGGTGCAGCGTCTTCAGTGTGGAGGAAAGCGGTTATTTCTCGATGAATGTGAGCAGAAAAGAGAACGGCTGCCGCATGTAAAGTGCGACAGCCGTTGTGTTTGTAGAGAGAAGCTATCGGTTAGCCGATGTCTTCGGACCAGTTCTCCAGGAAGTTCTTGAAGTCGGTCATGAACTTGCCTGCATCTGCACCATCGACGATGCGGTGATCGAAGCCGAGCGTGAAGCGCTGGACGCTGCGGACGGCGATGACATCGCCGCCATCCTTGTCCTGCACTACGAGTGCTTCCTTGTTCAGACCACCGATGCCGAGGATGGCTACTTGCGGCTGGTTGATGATGGGCGTACCGAACTGCTCGCCGAAGATGCCGGAGTTGGTGACGGTGAAGGTGCCGCCTGCCACTTCGTCCGGAGCCAGCTTCTTGTTGCGAGCGCGGTCGGCGATATCGACAATACCGCGTGCGATGCCGAGGAAGTTCTTCTCCTCAAGCTGCTTGATGACCGGAACGATCAGTCCCCAGTCGAGCGCGACGGCGATACCGATGTTGATGTTCTTGTTGTACTTGATGGCGTCGCCTTGCACAGCGGCGTTGAGGATGGGGTGCTTGCGCAGAGCTTCCGTAACGGCGCGGGTGATGAAGGGCATGAAGGTGAGCTTCACGCCGTTGCGCTGTTCGTACTTGTTCTTTTCTTTCTCGCGCAGCTTCACGATGCGTGTCATGTCCACCTTGAAGACAGTGTGGACGTGCGGCGAAGTGGCCTTGGATTCCACCATGCGCTTGGCGATGATGGAACGCATCTTCGACATAGGAACCAGATCGCCTGGCATGGGAGCGGGCGGTGCAGCGGGAGCTGCAGCCTTGGCCGGTGCAGCAGCAGCGACAGGTGCCGGGGCTGCTGCTGGCTTAGCGCCGCCCTGGATGTAACCGACGATGTCGTTCTTGGTGATGCGGCCTGCGGAACCCGAACCGGCGATGCCCGTTGCGGCGAGGTCGATGTTGTTGTCCTTCGCAATCTTGCGGACAAGCGGCGAGGAACGCGGTGTTTCACCCGAGGTCGCAACTGCGGCTGGAGTGGCAGCGGGAGCAGGTGCAGCCGCAGGAGTTGCGGCCGGTGCTGCAGCAGCCGGAGCTGATGCGCCTGCCGCGCCGCCGATGAGAGCGACGACGGTATTGATGGCGACCGTCGTGCCTTCCGCAGCCTTGATCTCGGTGAGGACGCCAGCGACGGGCGACGGGATTTCCGCGTCGACCTTGTCGGTGGAGATTTCAAAGATCGGCTCATCGCGCTCGATCTTGTCGCCGACCCTCTTCAGCCACTTGGTGATGGTGCCTTCGGTGATGGATTCCCCCATCTGCGGCATCAAAACTTCAGTCGCTGCGCCAGCGGGAGCGGCGGCCGGAGCCGATGCAGTGGGTGCTGCGGCAGGAGCTGCTGAACCGCCGCCGATGACGGCAACTACCGTGTTGATACCGACGGTGGTGCCTTCTGCGGACTTGATCTCGGTCAGAATGCCATCTGCAGGCGACGGGATTTCTGCGTCGACCTTATCAGTGGAGATTTCGAAGATGGGCTCGTCACGCTTGACGGTGTCGCCGACCTTCTTCAGCCACTTGGTGATGGTGCCTTCTGTGATGGACTCGCCCATCTGCGGCATCAGAACGTCAGTGCTTGCACCGGTTGCTGCGGCGGGCGCAGCAGGTGCGGCTGCCGGCTTGGGAGCCTCGGCAGCTGGAGCAGGTGTGGCAGCAGGGGCCGGAGCAGCGGCGGAGCCTTCCGCGTCCAGAATTGCCACGATGGTGTTGATGGCGACGGTGTCGCCTTCCTTCACCTTGATTTCTTTCAGCACACCGGCTGCGGGCGAGGGGATTTCCGCGTCCACCTTGTCCGTCGAAATCTCAAAAAGAGGTTCGTCTCGCGCGACCGTGTCGCCCGGCTGCTTCAGCCACTTGGTAAGGGTGCCTTCGGTGATGGACTCGCCCATCTGGGGCATGACGACTTCGGTTGCCATGAGATTCCTTCGCAGAAAGTGATGGTTACAGCCACATTGGGCTTACTTCCAGACCAGAAGATTATAGAGCGACGGCACTACTGCGCGCTTGAATGCGCGGTTATCGCACTTTCGTGTCGAGTATCGCCGGGATGTAATAAGGACTCCAACGATTCCACGGCGAGCATTTGCCGTTCGAACACGGTGCCAAAGTTGCGGGAGACCATGTTGCGGGCGTTCTCCATCGTGGGTGCGAGCAAGGGCGGATCGTCCACTTCGTTTTCGAGTGAGGTGGGCATGCGGTCGGTGATGCCGCAGGGGACGATCCATTGGAAGTCGCGCAGGTCCGTGGTGACGTTGAGGGCAAAGCCGTGCGAGGTGACTCCCTGCGAAACGTGAACGCCGATCGCTGCGAGTTTGCCTTCGAGCACAGAACCTCCGCCTACTGTCCACACGCCGGTGCGACCCTTGATGCGCTGTGCCTGCACTCCGAAGTTGCGGCAAGTGCGGATGAGTACTTCTTCGAGCAAGCGGACGAAGTCGACCGGGCCGAGGTGCGGGCCTTTCTTGCCGGGCAGATCGCCACGGAGATCAACGATGGGATAGCCGACGAGTTGGCCGGGGCCGTGATACGTTACGTCGCCGCCGCGATTGATCTCGTGGATTTCGACACCCTTCGCCTTCAGCACTTCATCGGATGCAAGGATGTTTTCACGATGGGCGTTGCGACCGAGAGTGAGGACGGGCGGGTGTTCCAACAGAAGAAGCGTATCCGCGATACTGCCTGCTTTGCGCGCCGCTACAAGCTCATGTTGCACGCGCAGACCTTCTTCGTATGAAACACGGCCGAGTTGAACCAGATGGACAATCACAACGTAGATACCAGTACAGCCTGATACATTTTCTCAAACTATGGGGTCTGAAGCGATGGAAGACGCTCTTCGACGGTATGCCGCGAATTGTTTCCTTATCTCAGTGACGTTGTTTGCTGTGGGGTGCCGTCACGATGGGCTTTCACCGTACAGTGAAGCGGATGAGGTTCGACTTCGCGCGGACGAAAGTAAGAATCTGGCGGATCCGCGCGGCGATCTTGCCTTTATGCGGAACATTGAAATTACCGGCAGTACCGTCATTGGAGACTCTGAGAGCAAGGGGATTGCGCTGGATCACTGGCAAGGCAAGCCATTCAGCATAGATCGCAAGGGTGGCCAAGTCGTCGCAGTCAGTAGTGGGTCAGAGACCTTGCTGGACGGCAAACCAATCCTGACAGGGCAGACGTTGCCGGATTCGGGTGCAACCTGGATCACAAATGGCAGTTTGAGTCTCCATTTGTTGAAAAACGGCGAGCGCGTGCGTTTCCAGGCGTTCGATGGCAAATCGCAGCCGCTCCAATCGATTCATGCGCCGAACTTCTATGCGCCAACCGCGGCGTACCGGATACCTGCGGAGTGGGTTCCTGCTGTCAGAGAGATGCAGTATCACCGCACAAACGGAGGCAGTGATATTCCAGCGCATATGGATGGCTATGTGCAGTTCTCGTTGGATGGCAAGTCATTGCGTCTCTATGGCGAAACGCTGCCTGCTGACGGCAAAGATCCAGCCATGCTCTTCATCGTCTTTCGTGACCAGACATCCACCACAGAGACGTATCCCGCCAGCCGTTTTTTGTACGTGCGAGATGGTTCACGGGAGTTTCCGAAGGGCTACAAGTTTGATTCCGCGAAGCCAACGAAGCTGATGCTTGATTTCAATCAAGCGGTGAATCCGGTTTGCGCTTATAACCCCAACACGCATTGCCCGATTGCACCGCCTGAGAATCGTCTGTCGGTGGCAATCCCCGCGGGTGAGAAGCGCTACAACGCCGAATAGAAACAGCGAAGCCCGCACCGTTGCGATGCGGGCTTCCGTGTTTCTGTTGATGCGTTATGCGTTCAGCGACATGCCGTACACAGCCGAGTAGCCATCGAGCAGGCTCTCGCTCAGCGTGGGATGCGCGTGGACGGTGTACATCAGTTCTTCCACGGTCATCTCAGCATCCATTGCAACGACTGCTTCCGCGATGAGTTCCGTGGCGAAGGGGCCGATGATGTGTACGCCGAGAATCTCGCCGTACTTGGCATCGGCAACGACTTTCACGAAGCCGTCGTGTGCATTGAGGATCGTGGCCTTGGAGTTTCCGGCGAGCGGGAACTTGCCCACCTTCACTTCGTGTCCAGCGGCCTTTGCAGCAGCTTCGCTCAGACCCACGCTGCCGATCTGCGGTTCGCAGTAGGTGCAGCCAGGGATACGCAGACGGTTCACGGGACGTGCGTACTTGCCAGCGATGTGTGCTGCGGCAACTGCGCCACTCATGCTGCCGGAGTGAGCCAACAGGGGCAGACCGGAGACGATGTCGCCGATGGCGTAGATGCCCGGCTCGGCGGTCTGCTGATACTGGTCGACCTTGATGGCGGTGCGATCCAGTTCGACCTTCGTCGATTCCAGGTTCAGAGCGGCGGTGCGCGGTGCGCGTCCAATGGCGACGAGAACCTTTTCGGCTTCCTTGATGTTGTCCTTGCCGTCGCTGGTGGTGAAGTGGACCTTCACGCCGGTCTTGGTCTCTTCAATCTTGTTGACCTTCGCGGATACATGGCAGTCCATGCCGCGCTTCTTGTACTGACGCAGGAATTCCTTGGAGATGTCGGCATCTTCCACGGGAACCAGACGGTCCGCCATTTCGATGATGGTCACTTCCGAGTTGAAGCTCTTGAAGACCGAAGCGAACTCTACGCCCACAGCGCCTGAGCCGATGACGACGAGCGACTTCGGCAGCTTGTCCAGCGAGAGGATTTCGATGTTCGTCAGAATCTTGTCGCTGGCCGTGTAGCCGGGGATCATGCGAGCGTCGCTGCCGGTGGCCAGAACGATCTTCTTTGCCTGCACCTGCTGCTTCTTGCCTTCAAACTCCACGTCCACGGTGTGCACACCACCCTTTGCAGGGCCGGTCAGCTTACCGGTTCCGCGTACCAGCGTGACCTTGTTCTTCTTGACCAGGTACTGCAAGCCACCCACGTGCTTGTCGATAATGGCCTGCTTGCGCTTCAGCACCTGCGGCCAGTTCACGGTGCCATTGCCAATGCCGTCGATGCCGTACATGGTGGCTTCGTTGGCGTGGTCGAAGATCTCTGCGGAATGCAACATTGCCTTCGTGGGGACACAGCCCACGTGGAGGCAAGTGCCGCCCAGCTTGTCGCTTAGCTCAATCAGAGCAACTTTCAATCCATACTGCGCCGCGCGAAATGCGCACGAATAACCTGCAGGGCCGCCGCCGATCACGGCCACATCAAAGATGGTCTCTGCCACGAATCTTTCTCCAGATCGCAGACCGGATGCCACGAGTACTCCCGACTGGCCCGGCCGCCGCATGGACCTTGGTCCACGCCTTGATATTAGAGTACGCCTTCCTCTTTTTGACTCGTCCCGAACCGTAAAGCCGCTTGTTCCTTGACTTATCGGGTCGTTGGATAGCGGCTAAACAAATCTCTGGTGAAAACTTAAATAGGGTGATGTCATAAAGCGCCAAAATACGACGCAATACGTCAAAATGAAGAAGCGGCATATCTGAACCAGCCGCTCGGGAGAAGTAGTTTGCAGACACAGATTCGACACATCGACGCAATGAAGAAGCAGTCGAAACTGGTTGCGTTCGGTTCGCTTCGAACACTGATTCTGCTGGCTTTGGTTCCCACTGGAATGACTGCGTTGCAGGTACACGCACAAACTCAAATCGCGGAAGCCGTGATTAAGGGATTGCCGGATGCCCCGGCCCCACAGAACGCCTCGCGAGCCGATCAAAGCCGCCGTCCCGCTCCCGTACCTCTCGCACAAGGCAATGCGACCCTTGCCGGGACGGTCACGGACAGCGATATGGCTGGAATCCCGGGTGCCACGGTCGAACTACTGGGAGAAGGAGGCGAGTTCTACAAGAGTGGGACAACGGATGAAGGTGGAGTTTTCCAGTTTCACGGCATTCCGGGAGGAAACTATCGACTTTTCGTAGAGCGAAAGGGTTTTTCCCAGACCATCACTGAGCGCCTCACGGTGGCAGAGGGGGAGGCTGTAGAGGCTCCGCCAGTACGGCTGACCGTGGCATCTGACGCAACCGAGATCACTGTGCGGCCGACAGAAGTCATTGCCGAAGAACAGATTCGTGCGCAGGAACAACAGCGCGTGTTCGGTCTTTTCCCTAACTTTTACGTGAGTTATGTCTGGGACGCAGCGCCCATGAACGCAAAGCAGAAGTACAAGCTGGCGCTGCATAAGATGTTTGATCCCATGACTTTTGTCGAAGTCAGCATTGCCGCCGGGATTCAGCAGGCTGCGAATACCCACTCCGATTTTGGTCAAGGCGCGGAGGGATACGCCAAACGCTGGGGAGCCCAGTTTGCAAATGGGCGCACTGGCGAACTGTTAGGTCGCGCGGTTTTTGCCTCAGTCTTCCACCAGGATCCGCGCTATTTCTACCAAGGTTCCGGATCAACACGGTCTCGCGCATTTCATGCGATTGGCTCGGCGTTCGTAGCGCGAAGTGACAAAGGAACGACGATGCCGAACTATGCCTACCTGCTGGGCAATATCAGTTCTGGCGCTCTATCGAACCTGTACTATCCTTCGAACGATCGGGGAGCGGGGCTGATCTTCCAGAATGCTGCCATCGGAATTGGTGGACGTGCGATGCAGAACCTGATCCGGGAATTTGTCACCAAACAACTTACATCGCACGTGCCGGGAAGCGGTAAACCTGCTGCGGGAACCCAGTAATAACCGGTGTTGGCTTTATTTTGTTTTTTTGCGGCTCGTTGTCTTCTTCGCTGTCGAATGGGATGTCGTAGCTTTTCCCTTTGAAGCGGTCTTTGCCTTGCGTCCTCGTGAACCAGGAGCCAGGCGCACAGGTTCTGCCACGTAGATCTTGCGGCCCAAGGGCAGTGTTCCAGAGCCCAGGTGGTTCCACTGGCGGAGGTTTTCCGTGGTCACGTTGAAGCGATCGGCCACGGTCACCAACGTGTCTCCGTGACGCGTGGTGTACTGCAGCGGATGCAAGCTGGCGGAGGCGGCGGAGACCAAGGGAATCACCAGGTCGTCGCCTTCTTCCACGGCAGAGTTTGCCGGGAGATCGTTTGCGGCCAGAATGTCTGCCGCGCTTACCTTGTAAAGCTGCGCCACCTGATCCAGCGATTCGCCTGCAACCACCTCGTGGAAGCGCCACGACGAGCGCTTCTCCACCGGAATGGCGGCGATGCGTTCGTTGAAGTTGTCTTTCGTGCCCTTCGGAATGTGCAGGTCAAACGGAACGCCGTCGGGCGTGCTCAACCGCAGGAGCGCAGGGTTCAGGCCGACCAGGTCTGTCATGCTCGCGCCGGTGATATCAGCGGCTAGGTGCAGATCCATCGCGTAGTCCACGGTGACCGTGTCGTACAGGACGGGCGCCGCCGGATGCAGATCCGTCAGTCCATACTTTTCGGGATTCTTCGCCATCAGGATCGCTGCCAGAATCTGCGGAACGTAGTTCTTCGTCTCGCGCGGCATTGCGTTACGGCGATAGAGTTCCCAGTAGTCTGCATAGCCGGTGCGCTGCACGGCGCGCTGCATGTTGCCTGGGCCCCAGTCGTAGCCGCCCATGGCCAGATACCAATCGCCAAACTGGTCATACAGACCCTTCATGTACTTGGCGTAGGCGCGCGTACTCTTTTCCGGATCAAAGCGCTCGTCAAAATAGCCGTTTCGCTCCAGACCATAAGCGCCCTTGAAGGGCATGAACTGCCACATACCGCCTGCACCGCTGGAGGCATTCATGGCCTGTGGCTGGAAGCCAGATTCTGCTACAGCCAGATAGATCATGTCCTGCGGAACGCCTTCTTCGCGCAGAACTCCCTGCATCATGTCCTTGTACTTGCCCAGGCGCTCCAGCGAGGCGCGCATGTGGGCTGTGAAGGATCGGGAATTGGCAAAGGCGTTAATGTAACCTGCGACTTCGGGATTGATGACCAGTGGCAGGTCCGACGTGGTGTTCAGGGTGCTCTTCAGGCTGGCGGTTTGTTCCGGTGTGGCGTCTGAGAAGGTCAGGTCGTTGACGGCTTCCAGCGGAGTCTCTTCCTGCTTGGGTGAGAAGCCGTTGCCCTGCTTCAGCGCGTCCATCTCCAGGGAATTGACCGCGTCTACCGTGCGCTCAAATTCGTCGCTCAGCGTAGGGTCAGACTTGATATCAAGACCGCTGGTCAACATGAGGTCGACAGCGTGATCGAAATCACTGCGCGCGCCGTCCAGATTGCCCGCGCGATAGTTCTGCACACCACTGCGATACGAGCGATCTACCTGCTGGATAAGCTCAGCGATGCGCGGATTCGTCTGCTCGGCTGTTTGCGCATTATTGCCTCCCACGGTTTTGGGGAGCGCCGGAGCTGTGGAGTTGGCAGGAGGTTTTGCCGCTGTCTGCTGTTGCGGACATCCCAGCAGGAATACGGTGCATGCCGAAGCCGCTATGGCCGCGAGGGGTCGGATTCGGGACGGAAGCTGGATCATCGGCACTCCCGCAATTGTATCGGCGGCCACAGGATTGGCGCATCTCCGGCCTTTCATCGAATGTTGTGCCTCGAAGGTGTTAGCAGTTGCTTACGGATGGTGTATCGCGGTAGGCTTTTGTGCGATTCCGCATCGTGTGAATCCGACGCGATGCTGTTGGCTGTCCTGGTGTACAGCCAGGCAGATGATTTAAAGGGGTGGATGGCTCCTATGGATGCTTTGCTTCTGCTTTTCTCAGGTGTTGCAGTTACGGTGGTTCTTCCTTGCCTCATCGCCAGCGCGTTGCGCGATGCCGCCAAGCGAGGCGCTCACTCCGTCTAATCGACGTTTTTCTGCAACTGAATTTCGTGGTCGGTGCCCCATTGCCTCCAGAGCATTCTGAAGGTCGCAGCGGGATGCACCAGAAGCCAGAACCATTGCCACTGTCCGCGTAACGCGTAGACGGTAGCCGGAAGATAGCTGAAAAACAGCGCACACAACGCCCAGGCTACTGGTGCCATTCCGACTCGGATGGGCGGCCCCAGAAACGGGATGATGTAGTAGGTCCTTTTCCATGCAAGCCAAAGCAGAATGGGCGGAAGCACCTGCCCTGGGATCACAAGCAGAGTTAGTAGCCACAACTGGGTAATGGACAGCTTCCCACTGCTCCGTCGGACAGACGGAGTCAACAGAGTCGCTGCCATCGTCGCGGCACAAACCGTTGCTGCGATGCACCACGCCAGTATCATCGGTCACTCCGTTCGGTGGTGACGCTCTCGTTCCTACTCTGTTTGCAGGATCAGCAACACGCCGCCTGCAGCGAGATGCACCGATCCGTTATTGCAGTTGCCAACCTGCAGATTCTTCGTCGTGTTGCCGTCGGTATATGACTGCACATGTTTCGCGTGAAGCACAGACATATCCGGTGTTACGTCACGTGCTGTGTCGTCGTTCATCACACCCACGTACCAAGTTTTACCAGTTGTGTCGGAATCTTATGCCAACCAAACCCCATTGTGCGCCCTGCGCATCCCATGAATCACGAGAGGAAAGCACATGGCCAAGTCGGAAGAGGAGTGGATACAAGTTGCGGGCCGAAGTGTACGCATCTCCAATCCGCACAAGCCATACTTCACAAGCGGTGTGCAGCTTTCCAAGATTGATATTGTTCGCTATTACCTGAGCATCGCAGACGGTGCACTGAACGGCATCCGTAATCGTCCCATTGTGCTGAAACGGTTTGTGGATGGGGCAGAGAAGGAACCCTTCTACCAGAAGCGAGCGCCGTCAGATACGCCGGAATGGTTGCGCACGGTTACGCTAAGTTTTCCTTCCGGTCGCACAGCAGAAGAAGTTGTGGTGGATGACGCCGCAGGGCTCGCATGGATCGTCAATCTTGGATGTATTGAGCTGCATCCACATGCCGTTACCGCAGACGACCTGGATCATCCTAACGAGCTTCGCATCGATCTCGATCCGCAACCCGGTGTTGCATGGAACGATGTGTGTTCTGTGGCCATGCAGGTGAAGTCGCTTCTGGATGAAGTTGGTTTGGTTGGATGGCCTAAGACCAGTGGCTCGCGCGGCATTCACATCAATGTGCGTATCCATCCGCAATGGAGCTTCACAGATGTTCGTCGTGCGGCGCTTGCACTGGCGCGAGAAGTGGAACGCCGACATCCCATGGCCAGCAGCAAATGGTGGAAGGAAGAGCGCCACGGCGTGTTTTTGGATTACAACCAGAACGCTAAGGACCGCACTACCTGCAGTGCGTACAGCGTGCGTCCACTGCCGGATGCGCGTGTAAGCACTCCGCTTGCGTGGGATGAGGTCATGCAGTGTGATCCGGCAGAGTTCACCGTGCTGACCGTGCCTGAGCGCTTCGCCAGGATCGGCGATCCGCAAGCGGCGATGGATCAAAATGCAGGTTCGTTGGAAGCGCTGCTGGAGATGGCATCGCGCGATGAAGCGAACGGCATTGGCGATGCACCGTGGCCTCCGCATTTTAAGAAGCAGTGGAATGAAGGCAAACGGGTTCAGCCATCCAAAGCGAAAAAGCCAGACATGCAGGAAGGCGAAGATGTTGATCCTGCAGCGTCTGCGAAAAAGCCTCGTGCTACGGGACGAAGAAAGTCGACGATGCCGCTGCTGGTGATTGCGCAGTCGCCGGATAAGGCAGCAGCACAAGCCGGGTTGGAGCGCTGGAAACAACGATATCCGGAAGCCGCGAAGCATCTGGCGGCGGACGACGTGCTTGTCGACCGCATGCGCGGTTCAGCTTACGTCTGGTATCGCATCCGGGTGAATCTGCGAAACGTGCCGGAGGAGATGCGTCCAACGCAGGAAGCACTCGATCCCGATGACGATCCAACCCGCGCATGGCGTGCAGAAGCGGGAGAAAAGGAATGAAGCCGATTGCCGTTCTGCCGTCGCTGTTGCTCGCATGCACGTCGCTCACAGGCTGCGTTGTTGTGGGCTATTCGACGCGCAGCGGTTTCTTCGTCTGGCACGGAGGCATCCTCATCACAGTGGTAGTACTGCTGGTGTTGTGGATTCTCTTTCGCAGTCGTTGATTACGTGCGTTCAGGAAAGATCTGCATTAACTCAGCCGCTGGTACTGTTTCCAGTTGTGCGTAGGTGCAGTCCTTCGGCGCCTTGTCTGGCCGCCATCTGCGAAAGTGTGCCAGATGCCGAAAGCGGTCGCCCTGCATGTGTTCATACGCGACTTCAACCACCAACTCAGGCCGCACTGGCACCCACGAAAGATCTTTGCCGCCACTCCATCGCGATTGGCCTCCGGGCATCCGTCCACCGGCTTGCGCCGCGGCATCAGCCCAGTTCTTCCATGGATGATGAGTCAAAGCGTCTTCGCGATATGGCTCAAGGAACTGAGTTAACTCTTTACGCTTTGCCGCGGTGAAGCTTGCACACACACCCACATGCTGCAACGCGTCCGCATCGTCATACAGGCCGAGCAGCAGCGAGCCAACCGCTACATTCTCGCCATCCTTATGCCAGCGGAAACCTGCTACGACGCAATCGCAATCGCGCTCATGCTTCACCTTGAGCATGGTGCGCTTGTCTGGCGTGTACGCACCTTCCAGTGGTTTCGCAATGACTCCATCCAGCCCGGCACCTTCAAAGCGGGTGAACCAGTCTTCTGCTATTGAACGATCCTGTGTTGCAGGAGTCAGATGGATCGGAGGATTCGCGTTCGCAAGCACTTGCTCCAGCCTCGCGCGCCGCTCACGAAATGGAACATCGTGGAGTTGGTGATCTCCATCCTGGAGTATGTCAAAGAAAACGATGGACGCAGGTGTCTGCTGGGCGAGCATCTTCACCCGCGACGCGGCAGGGTGAATGCGTAGTGATAACAGATCGAAGTCCAGACCATATTTTGTTGCGATGACGACTTCGCCATCCAGAACGCATCGCTGCGGCAACTGCTGCAAGAGCGGTTCGCGAAGTTCCGGAAAATAGCGATCAAGTGGCTTGCCATCTCTGCTCTGAATCAACAGTTCGTCGCCATCGCGAAAGACCAACGCCCGAAATCCATCCCACTTCGGTTCAAAGCTCCAATGCTGAGTATCCTCGGGAATGGAGTCCACGCGTTTGGCCAGCATGGGAAGAACGGGCGCTTGTGCAAGCAGGCTCATGCCTTAGTTGGATGCAGTTGCGCCCTCCAGCGCAAGCTCGGCCGCGTTTGCCTGCATTGCGCGCAGGCAGTTTTCGATGTGCTCTTCCATCGGAATGCCAAGCAGCGCTGCGCCCTCGACAATGTCTTCGCGATTCACGCCACGTGCAAATGCCTTATCCTTCATCTTCTTCTTCACACCGGCTACTTCCACATCGTGAATGCTCTTTGTGGGTTTCACCAGCGCGCAGGCAGTAAGAAATCCAGCCAGTTCGTCACAGGCAAAGAGCGCACGGTCCAGATGGCTTTCGCGCGCCGCGCCGGTGTAGGAAGCATGTGCCAGGATGGCATGCCGAATCTCCTCAGGCCATCCCTGCTCCGTCAGCAAGCGATTGCCAACAAACGGATGCTCCTCCAGTGATGGATGCCGATCGTAGTCAAAGTCATGCAGCAGCGCCGCCATGCTGTATTTCGCAATAAATTCCGCAGCAGCTTCGCCATTCAGGCCCAACCGTTCGGCCTCGCGTTCTCCATAGCTGCGGGTACAGGTTTCCACTGCAAGTGCGTGTTTGATCAGGCTAGGTGAGGTAGTCCATTCATTCAGCAATTCCCAGGCGCGTTCGCGTGTGTACATGCGGCTGAGTCTAACGCACTCGCCATTGTCACAAGGGTTTGGTAACGTCACCCACAGGATGTCTGTGCGCTCCGTTAGAACAGAAAATGGATTGGAACGGTGGGACGGGCTGTTTTGCGGCCTGCTCTGGCTGCTGGCTGCACTGTTAACGCGGCCCTTTGTCGAGTCCGGCCTCATCGACGACTTTTCCTATGTGAAATCGGCCTTCGTCTTCGCAGACACGCATCGGCTTGTTTACAACGGATGGGCCACGGCCACCATCGGCTGGCAGATTGCATGGGGTGGCATCTTCGCGCATTTCTTTGGCCACACATATAGTGCTGTTCGTCTTGCCAATTTCGTGACGTCGTTTGCAACGGTATGGATTGCGCAGGCAGCGTTTCGCCGCAGCGGACTTTCGCGTCGTAACGCCGCACTTGGGGCAGTTGCGCTTGCACTGTGCCCGCTGTTTCTCCCCATGTCCGTGTCGTTCATGTCAGACATTAGCGGGCTGTTCAGCATTCTGGTTTGCTACTACTGCTGTTTGCGTGCTCTGCAATCCAAAGAGGACAGCCATGTGCTCGGGTGGCTGGTTGCAGCCAGTTTGCTTAGCATTGTTGGCTCTACGGCGCGTCAGATCGCATGGATGTCACCGCTGGTGATGGTGCCTTCAGCAGCATGGCTGTTACATCGCAAGCGAGGTGTTCTTCCTATTGCAGTGGTGCTTTGGCTGCTTTCCGCAGCGGTCATGCTTGGCAGCATGAGGTGGTTTGCGCATCAGCCTCTCTCCGTGCCGGAAGGAGTTATTCAGGGCGCTGTTAATGCGAGGTCGTTCCGTGAGCTTCTCGGAAATATGACCGCGGCCATTTTCTGTTTGCTGTTCATGCTTGTTCCGTTGCTTGCTGCATGGACTGCAAAGCGCCTGCGTGCAGCGCGGGTCGCTGCTGTTGCCGTGGGCGCGCTCGTTGTGACATTCGTTGTGCGTTTCCTTACGGCCCACGCCATGGAGAAAGGTTGGGCGCCGTGGACGGGAGACATTCTCGACAAGATCGGGATGCTGGGCTATCGCAATGCGTGGACGCTCGGTATTGAGCCGTCACCACTGGCACCATGGGCACGCGCACTTTTGTCGTTCATCATCATCGCGCTCACGCTGTGGTTTGCGCTGGCTGTGATCAACAATGCACATAAGGAATCGGAAGAGAATGCAGCAAGTGAATGGCGTTCACTGCTGATTCTTACGGTGCCGTTTCTCGCGGCTTACTTCGTGCTTCTGTGCCCGCGTGCCATGTGGGGCATTGTCATTGATCGTTACCTATTGCCGCCCATCGCCTTTGGAATTCTGTTTCTGTTGCGGATGTCGCAAGAACGTATTGGATCGCGTCTTCCTGCAATCAGCTATGTTCTGCTTGGCCTCTTCGCACTCTTCGCGATCACGGGAACACATGATTGGATCGCCATGCATCGTGCGCGTGTAGAGGCGGTGCAGCGATTGCAGTCACAGAGTGTGGATCGTTTGCAGATTGAAGCGGGATATCAGATGGATGGCATGGCGCAGATTGATCGCGCGGGTGCAGTGATTGATCCGCGTGTGCATTACCCTGCGGAAATCGATACTCGCCCGTGGACGTTGCCCGATCTTCCGCATGGATGCAGAGAAATCTTGAATCCACATACGCCTGCACTGCACCCGCACTATTTCTTGTCTGCAAGCGAAACAGAGGCATCACTCACATTGGGTGAACCTGTGTGCCTAGTGCAATCGAATGAGCAGCCACAGGTCTATGGCGCGTGGTTGCCGCCATTCCAACGCAGGATCTACATTCTGCAAAGGCCGTAGATCGCAGCGCACTCATGCGACATGAGTGTGCCGGTCGTGTTCTTTCTGTTCTTCCATCGCCTGCAGACGTTCCAGATCGGCAGGTGTATCCACGTCGAACTCACCGCCACGCAGTGGCACGGTTAATACTGCATCGTCTTGCAACAACTCACGGGCTCCCGTATCGCCAGTTAATTCCTGCAATGCATGGAAGCTGAATTCGGGAAAGAGTGCTGGGATGCCGCGTCGTTCGTAATAGTGCGAAGCAACTACGTGTTCGCGATGCGACGCTTCCATCAGCCGTCGCAGATGTTCAGCGGTTACAGTGACCTGATCGCAGGTCAACACCAGCAGATCGTCCGCATCCACGCGCTCCGCCGCCGCGGCACCTAGCGCAATGGAAGTGGACATACCTCGCCTCCACCCTTTGTTGATCAGAATGCGCGGTTCGTGGGGATTAGTCTGCAGCACTTCCAGTAGCGCTTCATAGCCCGCGCCCAGCACAACGAAGACAGGCGATGCGCCCGCTTCATGCGCCATGCGAATCGCGCGATTCATCAGGCATTCCCCTTGATACTGCACCAGTTGTTTCGGTTGGCCTAACCGTTCGGATGCGCCTGCCGCCAGTACCAGCGCTGCAACTCTACGGCTCATCGCGCCTCCGTGTGCAGTGTGTTGTTCATCATGTCCTGTTCTGAAACCGCTGGTTCCATGTGCTCCACAAATATGCGTCCTTGTGCGAGTACGTGCAGTGCACCATGAGGTGAAGTCCGCGCTGCACGTCGCATGGGCACAATGTCTTCTGTCTCCAGCAATTCGCTGGCGAACAATACGTCTCCTCGTGCATCCATCACAAATCGCATCAGAGCTACATCTGTTTCAGGAAGAACCGTGATCACTGAGCGTGGCTCGCCTTGCAGTGTCGCTTCAAAAGCTGCGATGAGAGCTGCGGCCTCAGGCGTCTCGGAAGGCTCTGACAATAGATGCGTTTCTATGTCATGGCCATCCTGAACGATATGCATCTGCGCATTCGCAAACAAATCAACGCGTTGTAGAAATTCTGCGTCGACCCATCCAGCGGAAACCGAGCCTGCACTGCGCCCATCCGCTGGGGTGTAAATACGCGTCCCGGCAGCATGATCCGAGCTTCCACGCATCTCCACGAGCGTGAAGAGAACGCCACGCGGCGTGTGTCCATACAAATGGGCAATGTCGCGGCGCTCTTTCAGGTTCATACCAAAGTGTATGCTGCGGCCACGCCGCTTCTCAAGCGGCTGAGGCCTTTTGGGCTAGGCTTTGCCGTAAAAGCGAGGGCCGTTCTGCGTGAATCTTCAACACTAATTCACCAAATAGCGTGTTTGCCCACGCAAACCACGGCCGTGTGAACTTCGTGGGATCGTCCTT
The DNA here is from genome assembly GCF_900102185.1 of Terriglobus roseus. Taxonomy (NCBI): domain Bacteria; kingdom Pseudomonadati; phylum Acidobacteriota; class Terriglobia; order Terriglobales; family Acidobacteriaceae; genus Terriglobus; species Terriglobus roseus. The sequence goes on from NZ_LT629690.1 coordinate 4,519,559, forward strand.
GTGAAACGCCTCGTGCATGAAGTTGGTGCCGGCAGTGGTGTTGCGTAACATCTTCAGGCAGTTGAGGATTTCTGCGTCCTCTGTGCTCGTCAGAGCGCGCATCGTAATGCTCATGGGCCAGACGTAGTCCATACCCACGTGTGGTCCGCCAACACCTTCCGCTGCCGATCCCTTGAAGAAATAAGGGTTGCTGTCGCTCAATGAGAATGCGCGTGTGTTGCGGTAGACAGGCTGCTTTAGCGGAATGCCAGTCAGGTACGCAATGCTCAGTAGCCCGGGCGCATTTGCATCATCCATCCAGTTCACATTGCCAAAGCCATCCACTTCGTAGGCGTACATCTCGCCAAAGCGAGCATGTTTTAACTGTCCATACGCCTTCGTTGCGGCTGAAACTTCCGTCGCCAGTGACGCAGCATCGTTAGCAAGCTGTGCATTGCCAACCGCTTTCGCGATCTCTGCCAACATGTTCAGAGCTGCCACAGCAAACAGGTTTGCAGGAACAAAGAGCGGATACGTACACGCATCGTCGGACGGTCGGAAGATGGAGTGCAACATGCCATTCGGTTTCGTCGGAGCGCCGTAGCCACTCAGAATTACTGAGTCCGTAGGATTCTCTGCGCGACGCTGGAAATGATACGGCCCGCGATCATGCATGCGCTGTTGTTCGCGGAAGGTCCTCAACACAAGCTGCATGGCTGCAACCCATTCGCTATCGAACGCAGCAGTGCTCCCTGTTGCTTTCCAATACCCATGCGCCAGGCGGATCGGATAGCAGAGCGAGTCCACTTCCCACTTGCGCTCACCCACACCGGGCTTGTGGTCTGTGGCATCTTGCACGGCCCAGTCCAATGGCTTGTCTGTGGGGTTGCGACGAAACGCATTTGCATAAGGATCCAACAGAATGCACATCGCATGGCGATGAATCAGACCCTCGATCACCGTTGCCAGCTTCGCATCGCTCTTTGCAAACGGTAGATATGGATGCATCTGCGCGGAAGAATCGCGCAGCCACAGCGCGTCAATGTCGCCAGTGATCACGAATGTATCCGGCTTGCCATCACGTGTGCCGGGAAAGACGGTCGTATCCAGAGTGTTCGGCAGACAGTTCGCAAAGATCGTACGCAACTGCGGATCGGCAATGTCGCGGCTGACAGATGCAATGGCATCTTCCACAGCCTGCGAGCGAAACAGTCGCTCACTCTCAGCAGGACGCTGCGTCAGATCGCGCTTCGTGTACTGCGCAAGAAGGTTTGTCTTTGCAAAGAAAGCTGCTCCTGCGGCAAGCGCTGCGGAGTTACGAACAAAGCTGCGACGATCGACATGCGAAACCATGCATGTCAGCTTACCTGCTTCCCGCAACACTTCGCATCAATGCAGCACGATCAATGTCGCCATGTGCGGCGGCAGAGTAAACACCTGGCCTTCTGTTGTCCTGCGGCTGCTGGTCTCACTCACCACGGTATTTACATGCGCCTCGTGCGCATCCAGCGCAGGCGCGATGAGAATCTGAATCGTGTCGAAGTACGGCGCGGTGATACGTACCGGTGTTGTGGCTTCCTTGTTCAGAATGGCCACGATTGTTTTGCCATCCGTGCGTTTGCCAGCATACGCGGTGATGTTTATCTTGCCTGCATCCAGCGTCACCGGTAGCATCGTCACGCCTTGGAATGCGGCGGCAAACTTCATCCCATATCCCACAGGCTCCAGCAGAAACTTGTTGTTCAGCTTGCCGTCCGTACCTGCTCCAGCCAGGGTACCTTCGTTTGCAATCGGTGTGTAGAACGGTTTGGGATGCGGCACAGTTGGGTCTTTCATCAGGGCTTCGCCGTGAAATACGCCGCCCACAGACACTGCCTGTGCATGGCCGGAACCGCCGTGTAGATTTACACCGCAATAGCCATCCAGCATCAGTTGGAAAAGATACTCCGCACTCCACAGTGCTGCGGCAAATACATCGCTCAACCCCGGCTTGCCGCCGCGATAGACCGTGTTGCCTTCGGTCATGCGATACGTAACAGACGGGCCGATCTTTGTTGCTGCTGCCTTTGCTGCGGCAGCATCTTCAGCGACTTTCACGTCCGGCTTCAGCAGGTTCTCGATCGTTGCATCCGGATTCGATGGTGGCCCGCTCCAGTAGTAGTGATGACTCAGCGTCACCACGTTGGGCTTGTCCTCGATGCTGGCCCAACGGTCAGCAATCTGCGTTAACCAGGTCACGTCCGCAGCCACATCCGGCATACCAAACTTAGCCTCGGGGAGTGCCTTCTGCACGGCGCGTGCAATTTTCAGCCAGTCCTCGAGGTATGTTTCTACATTCCAAGTTTGCGGATCACGCAGATGCCCCTTGAACTGATCCACCTCATTGCCAAGCTGGAAGTACTGCAAGCGCGGCCCAAGGCGCTTCATCACGTACGTCGCTTCGGCCACATCCACTTCAGGCGTTCCGTATCCGAGATTCAAGCCATAGATACAGTTCCAGCCTGTGGCCTTCAGGAAGCCGTCCAGGTTATCCACGGCCTTCGGCGTAATGGCGAACACGGTTGCGGCTGTTGGTTCGCCCTCGGCTTTCCATGATGACTCTGTGCGTGCGGGGGCAGTCGCAGCATCGGTTGCCTTCCACCACCCAAACTCACTGGTATTACCGCCAAGTCTCAGAACACCCTTGCTGGCAATGTTCCGGAACTGCTGCACAAGGCTGATGTTCTCTGGCGAAAAGAAGGTCGGATCTTCCAACTGCATGCTCTCGTAGGAAAGCCCGATGAAGTCTGAGGGAACCTTTGCTCCAGCTTCTGTGCCAACCTTCAGTGTTGCGGTTGGGATTGCGTCCGGAGTTTGTGCATGCAGGAGTATCGGCAGGGAAGCAGCAGTCGCGGAGCCAGTCAGAACAAAGTCACGCCGGGAAAACAAACGCATGCCGACAGCCTACCAAGCCATTTACGCGTGAGGAATGTGAGTGATATCAGTTGCGCGCCGCGGCGCGCTGCTCGCAGAGACGGCCGAAGAAAAACGCAACCGGTGCCATCACCAACAGGGCTACCATCTGGGCGTAGTGATGTTGGCCGGGGGTGTGGGTTTCGGCGAACAGTGCTGCAAGCGCCATGAATCCCGCAGCGCCCTCTGCTGATCCTCGCTGGGTTTCCGGCGAGAGTCGTGCTGCTACCCAACCACCTAACAATCCGAAGACTGCGGCCACAACGCCTGTCAGAGCGATGAAGCCCATTGGCGCGCCGTCCCATGGAGTGTCGTGATGTGTGATCTGGAAGAACCACGCAAGATAAAGCGCAAGCGCCAGGAAGGCACCTGCAAAAGCAGCGAAGGTGGCGCGGAATAAGCGCATGATAGTCGCTTAGATTATCGCAGCCCTGGGAACGATGCCGCGATAACTAACCTTATCCCGCAAAAGAAAACGGCCCCGGATGTACCGAGGCCGCTTCCTGCTTGTTCTGCCAGTTACTTCTTCTTGCCCTTGTTGGCCTTGAAGTCTGCGACCTGCTTCTGATCGAATGCGGAGACAATGCCCTGCACGTCGGCAGCATGAGCGCCGTTCGGAGCCAGCTCCAGATACTTCAGGTAAGCATCCAAGCAGCCCTCAGGAGCTTCCATCTTCTGTGTCTTGGCGTTCAGTGTTGCCTTGTCGATCAGACTCTGGCCCTTGATGTAGTACGACTCAGCCTTGGTCGGGTCGGCAGCGATTGCCTTGTCGGCAGCCTGCGCAGCCTGATCGTGGTTGCCGCTGTTGTAGAGCACGGCGGCTTCGTTGTAGTAGTACACGCCTGCCTTGGCCGGTTCAGCAGCAGCGGCCTTGTCGTAGGCGGCGAGTGCGTCGTTTGGCTTCTTGGCGCCCACCAGGGCCTGGCCCAGGTTGTTGTAGGCGCTACCCGAGATGGACGGGTTCGGCTTCTTGGATGCAGCGTTGGTGTCTGCTGCCTTCTGCAGGCTGGTAGCAGCGTCGTCGAACTTCTTGGCACCAAGCTGTGCGTTGCCCAGTTCCAGCCACAGGATGGCTTCGTCCGGCTTCTGCTGGGTGGCCTGCTGCATCTTGGCGATAGCGTCGTCGTACTTGCCAGCCTTCTCGTCGTCGCGAGCGCCCGTCAGCAGACCGTTCAGGTTGGCCACGGTCTTGTTGGCAGCAACGGTTGCAGCGTTGGCCTTCTTGAAGTCCTCAAGCTGCTTCTTCTGCTCGGGCGTCATGGCCTTGAGGAACTCTTCGCGGGTCATGTCGTCGTTCTGCGCGGTGTCCTGGCCGGGCTTGATCTCCACGTCGGCGATGTAGTCCACCGTGGCGCCCTTGACGATGTAGAACATGACGTACTTGCCGGGCTTGATGCCGGCACCCTTGAAGTCACCGTTCGCATCGAGGGGGAAGCTGTACTCGTACTTGCGGGTCTTGTCGTCAGTGCTGCTGCGGTCGGTCGTCAGCTTCACGTCGCCCGTGGACTGCGCCATGCCTGCGGCGTTCTGCACATGGCCGTGGATGCTGCCGGGCTGGTCCGGGGTCTGCTGAGCGAATGCCAGGCTTGCCGGCGAAAGAACCGCTACCATTGCGGCTACGGAAAGAATGCGAGACTTCATGGTCGTCCTGCTCCTTGCTTGTCACCGGCGATTAAGCCGGTATCTCTGAATGCAAACGTAAATGGGTTGCCGAAGTTGCGAATCACTGCCTAACGCTTCGATGCGTAGGGAATCGGGTCTGTGCTGCCAGCCTCCTGAAAAGCCCGCAGCCGTAGAACGCAGCTTTCACACACTCCGCAGGCAAACTCCTCGCCTGAGTAGCACGACCAACTTACATGTAACGGAGCACCCAATTCAACACCCAGACGCACGATCTCGCGCTTGCGGAGTTGGATGAGTGGCGTTTCCACCCGAATATCGCCCACAGCAGTGCCTTGGCGGATTAATTCGTTGAAGGCGTCATAATACGCCGGGCGGCAGTCGGGGTATCCGGAGCTGTCCTGTTCGACCGCTCCGATGAAGATGGTCTTCGCTCCGATGACCTCTGCCCAGCTTACGGCGGCGGAGAGGAAGTGGGCGTTGCGGAAGGGAACGTAGGTGACGGGAACGGCGTCGCCGATCTTGCCTTCGTCTTCCGGAGCGTCCGGAACGGCGATGGAAGTGTCCGTCAGCGCCGATCCGCCGATCTGGCGGAAGAGATCCATACGCAACTGGAGAAACTGTTTGAATCCAAGTGCTTCTGCCACGCCTTGCGCGCTCTTCAACTCGCGGGCTTCGGTGCGCTGGCCGTAGGAGAAGTGGAGGGCGTAGGCGTCGTAGTCGCGTGCCGCCAGCGCTGCGCATACGGTGGAATCCATCCCGCCGCTCAGGCAAACCACCGCTTTCTGGCGTGTTTCGTTGCTCATGGCTTCATTCTAAGTTGCTTGTATGAACGGCTATCCAAGGCAGGGGTACCCCCCTCCCCCTGTTTTTCTAAAATCGTCTTTCTATTGGGGTTACGGATTGGGTGGCGCTAAAATCGTCTGCCCATTGGGGTTAGGGGCAAAATCGTCTTTCTAAAAGAGTTAGGGCCGCACGATGGCGACCCTTTTCTCTTCTACTTCTATTTTAGAGGTTTGACGGAAATACCATGTCAACGATATTTCCTTTTGTTTGTTACAGATGTCACGTCCAGGGGCTTGACAGGTTTTAGAGGTCGTCGCCGTTGTCGGCGAGGGAGGCACCCTTTGCGGTTTCGCCCACGGCCACTCCGTCTTCCACGAAGACCGGGACGTTGTTCAGGAGCTCGCGGGCGGTCTCGGCGTCTTCCGCGCGTACCTGGAGGCGTGCGCCGCTTACGGGGAGCAGGATGTTTGCTTCTTCACCGCTGAGGAAGGAGTCGATGCCGGCTCCGTCGAGTACGCTTTGCGCTACGGATGCTTCGCCTACTTCGGAATAGCTGGCCACGGTTACAAAATCTTCGTTCTGCTCTGCCATTGGTCTTTGACCTTTCTTCTATACGGGATAGGACGCTGTTCGAGGTTGCAGAGATGGATCAGTTTCCGTTCGGCATCGTAGTGGTGCGAGAAGAATGCAGGTCCTTCGGCTTCGCTCAGGATGACGGTCTTCGAGCGTAGGATCGCGCGTTGCGCGATGCCCAGGTTAGCTTCGCGAACCTGGGTCACCCTTGTCGTCGATTTCCTTGTAGCTAGTGCTTGAGCAGGACGCTCTTCCAGAAGGCGGCCCGGGCTGCGTCTTGTTGCGATTGCGCTTTGGGTGTGGTGTCGATGACGTAGAAGGGGCCGCCGCCGTGCTGTGCGGCAACCCATGTGGATGAGGGTTTGCCTGTGGAGGCGAACTTCAGCCACTCGCCGCCTGCGATTTTGCTTACGGCGTAGTCGGCGTCTTCGTAGTCGCGGTCCTTTACCTGATCGAGTGTTTCGAAGAAGTATGGGACTTCTGCGGTGTGGTGTGCGCCGAACTCGGGGTGCGCCTTCCACGGTGGCGTGCGTGCGAACCAGTAGAGATAGACGGAGGACTCCCGGCGGCGCTGGTAGGCGTCTGCGTAGAGCGTGGTGATGGCGATGTTGCGGTCGCGACCTGCCTGCATCTGGCTCTTGGCTGCCTGTGCGTCATCGTCGGCGGGATAGAGCTTGAGGAAGCGATCGGCATTGTCGCCGTACTTCTTTGCGACGTCGGCGCGGAAGGCTTCCGCGGAGAGCTTTGTTGTGGGGAAGCCTTCGTCTTTCACCCAACCGATCATGACGGGAACGTCGCTGCCTACGGGATGTGTGAGGTCATCGCCCGGCTGTTCGGTGAGCCAGTAACCATCCACGACGGGGCGCTTGGGTGGTGCGTCTGGTGCATTGAGCAGTGTCTCTGCGGGGACGGCACGCAGAGCGTCCAGCGTGCCGCCGTACTTAGCGGTGAAGGCGTCGCCGAGCTTGGCTGCTTCGTCGAGCGAGCTAACGGTTGTGGCAGGCCACAGTAGCGGATCGCTGTTGAGGATGGCGCGTTGGAAGAGGCCTTTTGCCTTGGGCGATGCAAGTAGTTCTGCTACCGATTCCGCGCCTGCGCTTTGGCCTGCGACTGTAACTCGTTGCGGGTCGCCACCGAAGGCTGCGATGTTTTTCTTTACCCAGTCGAGTGCGGCGATCTGATCGGCGAGAGCGTAGTTGCCTGCACTGTCGTGGCCGCTGTCTGTGCGCAGGGCCGAGCTGGCGAAGTAGCCAAAGATGCCGAGACGGAAGTTCACCGTGACGACGATGAGTCCGCTCTTTGAAAGTTGTGTTCCGTCATAGCTGGAGATGCCACCGCTGCCTTCCACGAAACCGCCGCCGTGCAGATAGACGAGTACGGGGCGATGGCCGCTGAGCGAACCGGCTGTCCACACGTTGAGCGTGAGGCAGTCTTCGCTGACATCGTTTTGCACCATGAAGGCTTCGGTCCAGGGCAGATGGCTGCGCGAAAGTTTCTGCATGCAGGCAGGGCCGATCTTGTCTGCAGCGAGCGCTGTGGCGCTGCGCTTCACTGGCTCTGGGGCTTTCCAGCGTAAGGGGCCGAGCGGTGGTGCGGCATACGGTACGCCGAGGAAGCTGCGTACGTTGCCGTTGGTTTTGCCGATGAGGTCACCGCTGTCAGTGGAGACGGTTTTCTGCGCGAAGATGCAGGGGCTGAGTGTGAGAGCAAGAGCCGCAACCGCGATCTTCCGAGTTGAACTGCATGTGAGCCAGCGCATAGGCGCGATGATAAAACGCCATGGAAGACTGCGCCAATCGCCATGCTGATGATTTAGGGGAATCTTCACTGGATTGCGCGGCATCGCATTGCATATGCGAGTAATTGTGTTTGGCGGCAGCGGCATGGTGGGACAAGGCGTGTTGCGCGAATGCCTTCTGGATACGGGTGTTTCTGAAGTGTTGTCCGTGAGTCGGCGCGCGCTGGATGCGTCAGTGGATAGCGCTGTGGATCGCAAGAGTCCGAAGCTGCGTGAGCTGGTTTGTCCGAAGGAGTTTGAGTCGCTTGACTTCAATTCGTTGGCCGATCAGCTAACGGGTTACGACGCGTGTTTCTTTCCGCTGGGCGTGTCGTCCGTAGGTATGAAGGAAGCGGAGTACACGCGCATTACTCGTGACCTGACGCTGGCTGTGGCGCGTGTGTTGGTGGAGCGCAATTCTTCGATGGTGTTTGTGTATGTGTCAGGTGAAGGCACGGACGCGAACAGCAAGACGATGTGGGCGCGTGTGAAGGGCGGCGTGGAGAATGCGTTGTTCGATATGCCGTTTCGCGCGGCATATGCGTTTCGTCCGGGATTGATTCTTGCCAAGAATGGCATTCGATCGAAGGTGGCGATCTACAACTTCTTTTATCGTGCTCTGTTTCCTTTGGTGTGGGTGTTAGGTAAGTTTCCTAAGTTGTCCACGGATACGGAGACGGTGGGACGCGCGATGTTGCGCGCAGCAAGAGAAACGCCGCAGCAACGCGTTTGGAATACTGCGGCGATTAATTCTCTTGGGCGATGAGTGATTACGGCTTGGGCTGCGGCATGCGGTCGCGAAGTGTGGGCCAGTTGGTGACGATGTTGCGCACCACGACGTCGCCTACGCGGTATGCGGAGTCAAGCGATGGCAGGAAGGCCGAGTACTTGGTGATCTTGGTTTCAGCCAATGATTCCGCGGCGGTGATGCCTTCGCGCTGCTGGTCGTAGTTGCTGGCGGTGCGAAGGACGAGGACGCGCTTTGAGTCGACTTTGCCTGCTCGATCAAGCCATGTAAGCGATTGCAGCGTGCCGGTGTCTTCCATGCCGCAGATGGCGTAGGTGCCGTGTCCGTCGGTCTGGTAGCTGACCCAGTCGCGTGCCCATTGGTTCAGTAACTTACCGTGCCAGAAGGTGCTGGCGCTGAGGTTGTCGCCACGCAGGACGAATGGCGGCTTCTTTGCGGCGGGTTCTGCGAAGCTTTGGCGGCGTTCGCGGATCTCTGCGTTGTCAGGCAGCTTTACGTCGCGCGTGAGGTTGTATGCCCAGTCGACGAGGCCGGTGTTCAGGTGGAAGACGATGCCGTTCTCGTCGGTGCGCGGCTTCTCGTATGGTGTGGATTTGCGTAGAGGGACGTAGCCGGTGGGCCAGTCTTTGGGGACTTCGCGGACATCGATTTCGTGTGCGATGTCGCCGTCTACGATCCAATCGGACCACACTGCGGATGCGAGCGAGCCTTGCTTGGGATCGATGCCGCCGATGCCTGCGATGACCCAGTAGGCGTGTGTGAGATCGAAGCGCGGATCGGTGCCGAGCGCCATGATGGTAGCGGATGCGCGTGCGGTGCCGACGCCGGTGACGATGCCGAGTACGCCGTCGTCGTTCATGAGCGCATCGTGATACGCGGCGGGCATGGCGTAGCGATGGGTGAGGTGTTCGCCTTCGACCCAGTGCTGGAATTCGCCGGGAGTGTCGCCGGTGTCGTTCCCCACTTCAAACATGGTTACGACGACGACTTTTACTGGAATCTTTGTTTGTGCGGTTGCGACGCCGCAGAAGAGCGATGCCGCGAGAAATGCATGCAATTTGCGCATACTTTGATGGTACGCGAATGCTGTGTGCGGCCGCGGTAGAAGGGTGTTTCGTTGTAACAATCGCCTGTGCCTGGAAGTGCGAATCAAGCGCGATACAGCGTAGCGATGCCTTTGCGCGAGACTTCGTAACATTCGCAGGCTGCGTTCTCGAGGCCTGAGCGATTGATGATCTTGACGTTGCCTCGCACGTATTCGATGAGGCCCTTGCGTTTGAGGTCGCTGGCTACGGATGCAACGGTGGTGCGTTGCGTACCGAGCATTTCAGCCAGGAACTCCTGTGTGAGGTACAGCTGATCGCTTTCGGCGCGGTCGGCGCTCATCAGAAGCCATCGCGCAAGACGGGACTCGGCGTGATGCAACAGGCCGCAGGCACTGGTTTGGAGCGAGACATTCCATGCCATCTGCGCCCACTCCAAGACGTAGCAGCGGAACTCCGTTGATTGCAGGAACCATGCTTCGCCGGATCTGCGCGGAACGCGAAGGGCTTGCCCTCCAACCTGCATGACTGTTGCGGCAGCGCAGCATTGCGGGCCGAGCAGTGAAAGCGAACCTGCAAGGCCATCTTTACCGCACATGGCGACTTCAGCGGTTCTGCCGTCCTGCATGGATATGACCATGGAACACAGGCCCTTGGTGATGAAGTAGAGGTAGGGTTGTAGTTCTTCTACCGTGGCCAGATGGAAGGATTGAGGTAACGAGACCGGCTCTGCCACACCCGCTATGGCTGCACGTAATGCGGGTGAGAACGCATCGAGCATGTGGTTTCCGGTGGATACGGGCATCTGAGACGCACCTTCCAGGGAGTGCTGGAGACAAACTCCCGCATGTGACTTGAGTGCCACAGCCGATAAATGGTTTTCTGGGTAGTGCTAGACGCCCTTTTTTTGTGGTTCCCACACAAATTTATGGACTTGCAGGGAGAGGCGCGCGGGCAAAAGGTCGTCGAGCATCCACTGCACCAGGTCGCGGGCGTCCAGTTCCATGTTGTCCGCGGTGCGCAGCGGGGAAGGATGCTGGATAAATGCCGGTGAAAGCAGGATGTGTCCCAGTGTTCCGTCGGCGATTTTCGAAGCGAGATGCTCGCGAATGAAATCGCGTGCGAACTCGTAGTCGCGCCGGTCGCGGAGGACGAATTTCACTTCGTCGCGCGCGGTGAGCGTGTCGAGGTTGCTCATGCGGAATGAGCCGAAGGCGGTGCCGCTGCCGGGGCACTTCACGTCGACGATTTTGTGGACTGCTGTGGGGACTTCTTCCAACGGGCGTTCGCCGCTGGTTTCCATCATCAGCGTGTATTTCGTTTTTTCGTCGTTCAGCAGGCGCTGCATCAGCGGCAGAAGATCTTTCGCGTGCAGCATGGGTTCACCGCCGGTGAACTCAACCAGCGGGCACGCGAGTGCTTCAATCTGCGCGACGACTTCGTCTTCCGTGAAGGGCTTGCCACCGGTGAAGGTGTATTCGCTGTCGCACCAGGCGCAGCGAAGGTTGCACCCGGCAAAACGCACGAAGATGCATGGCACGCCGGTAAACGACGATTCGCCCTGAACGGATTTGTACAGCTCGATGAGGCGCACTGGTGATTACTCCGAGTACGTCGCCTGCGATGTGTTGGTTTCGAAGATGGTGCTGCTCTTCACGCGCACGCGGCCCTTGGTTACGTCAGAGAGGCGGGTGTTCGTTTCGTCGAAGAAGTATTTCGCCAGGTTTTCTGCAGACGGATTCACGGTGGTGAACGGCTCCAGATCGTTAATCATCTGGTGGTCCAGGTAGTTCACCACGGGCTTCAGAATGTCCTTCAGGATCTTGAAGTCCAGCAGCAGGCCGTTCGGCTCCAACTCTTCACCGGCAAGCGTTACCAGCACACGATAGTTGTGGCCGTGCGGGTTCTCGCACTTGCCGTGATAGTCGCGCAGGTAGTGTCCGGATGAGAAGTGGGATTCGACGGTTACTTCGTACATAGCAGTTCCTTAAAGAGATGCGCCGCAGTGTTATGCCGGTGCAGGATTCCGTTTCGTTTGTTGCAGCGGCCTTAGCCGCGGCGCTTGCGCTCGTTCTTTTCGTTTTCGCGCTGGCGCAGGTGTTGACGATGAATGTTGGCTTGTCCGCCGGGAGTGCGGCGTTCTGCCTGCTCGAACATGCCCTGCAGGACTCCCAGGAGGGCTACGAACAGGCCCAACAGCATGAGAACAATGCCGATGGTGCGCCACAGGCTGCTGTCAGAGGGAGCACCCACCTCATGGGTGATACCCGTGAAGCCGATGACGTAGCAGAGCAAGGAGAACGCAATAAGTGTTGCCGCCAGAATGTACAGATTGCGGCTCAGCATGACAGCGACCCCTGTTTACGCCGCATTCTTGCGGAATGTCGTGCCGGCCAATCCCGGAATGTTTTCGGTGGCGGGCAGCAGGAAGAACAGGCCGGAGAACAGCAGCGTGGAGATCAGATCGTTCTGATAGAACGGCACCGCTGCTGTGTAGCAGGCGATGAGACCTTCTGACGTGTGCGGATACATGCCGCTGCGCAGGAAGACCACGAAGTTGCTCAGCAGGAAAAAGCTGGTGGAAGATGCGAGCGCGGCCATGCCCACGCTAAGCCACGAGTGCTTGCGGTGCAGCGTTACAGAAGCTGCGAGGATCACCGCGGCATACCAGAGCCATGTGACGATGTAGCCGCTGAGATGGAAGGCATAGCCGTAACCGAAAACAGTGAGCCACCAGTCTGTGGCTGCAAGAGCTACTACGGCGAAGGCTGCGTGCCAGCGCTTTCCACTGGCCAAGCATGCACCGAAGAAGAGCAGCGATGCGCCCATGGTGGTCACATTGCCGCCAGTGATGTGCAGCAAGCTTGGCAGCACACGACTCAGGATAGCGATAAGGAGCACCAGGTAGGCCATACGTCTATTCTCCCACAGTGGCGTTGGGGTGATCTACGGCAGTTTCTGTTCGGTTTTGCCCAGAAACAGGCGCTGGACGTGCTGCGTGCCGTCCACCCAGGCTTCCGCGCCCAAAGGAGCGGTGCTGCCGCTCATGCCCAGTACCGGGTAGCCAAAACGCAGATCGGTGAACCGCACCACGTGCCAGGAGCGTTCCTGTGGCTCCAGATCCATCTCAGGATGCACCTGCTCTGCCGTGCCACGATCTTCGACCATGGGAAAACGTGCCCAGTCGAGATACACACGGCCGAGCCAGCTTTGTTTTGCAGCCACCACGGCGGGTGTCACGGGCGGTTTGGACAATGTGCGTATGGTGTCCGTGTCGTAGGTGCCGGTGTGGTTGTCAAAGCGGCCCAGTTCCATTGCGGATGAGGTTTCTGCCACCACGAACCAGCGGAACGGGTTGATGGGATATGGGTTCAGACCCATGCGCCACACAGGTCCGCTTTGATAGTCCTGATTGCGTGCCTGTGTTTTGGCGTCGCTGCGCTGCATGTAGCGGTAGCCCCAGAGCGCAGTCATAAGGATGAGCGCTGTTGCGGCCAGCCCTTGGCCAGCGGAGCGCGGTTTCTTTGCGCCGATCTCACCGTTGATCAGCGAGAGCAACATTGGCAGGATGAGTGCCCCACCGAGGAACAGGAGCAGTAGCGGTTCCACGATGAAGATCAGGTCGCCGTAATACCAGCGCGGGTTCCACGGGGCGAAGGGACGTACGCCGTAGTTGTTGGTCCAGTCGAGCAGCAGATGACTGAGCAGAGCCACAAGACAGAGGCCGAAGAGTAATGGCCAGTTCGTGGGGATATCGATGGAGCGGCGTTGGGGCCGTTGCTTCTGCATCCGATGGACGAAGTAAAAAGCGGCGGTGATAACTGCGGCTTGCAACGGCAGTGACCACAGTGCGTGTGTCCATCCGCGGTGGTGCTGGAAGTAAACGAGTGGGCCGCCGAGTCGGTAGACGTAATCCGCGTCCGGTATCTCTGCGGCGATGACGCAGGCGACGGTTGCGTAGCGGACCTTTGCAGGTAAACCCAGCGCACGCGAGAGGCATGCGCCCGTCAGCATGTGGGTAACGGGCTCCATTGAGCGCAAGCATACACTCTTTGCCGCGAGATAATGGCTGCATGGCCAGTAGTTTGCCGGTAATTGACTCGCAGAATGATTTGCATTCGTTGGTACAGGCTTTTGAAGCGGGAAGTCTGCCGAAAGCTGCGTGGACGCATGCCGCACATGTGGCTGTGGGAGCCAACTACGTCTCTCTGCATGGTGAGCCGCTTGCGCTGGAGACAATGCGTCGGCGCGTTCGCGCTTACAACGAGTCGGTGGGCACCGTGAACTCGGACACGAGCGGATATCACGAGACGCTTACGCGTTTCTGGATTGCGGTGTTGGCACGACTGCATGAAGAGGAGAAGGCAGCGTCGCATCTGATGTTTGTGCAGCGAGCCGTGACTCTTTATGGTGGCAGGCGAGATCTGCATCAACGGTTTTATAACTTTGACGTGGTGAAGAACACAGAAGCGCGGCAGGCATGGGTGGCACCTGACCATTGGCCCACCTGCGGCATCATTTCTTAGTCAGAATTTTTCAAGGCATCCATGAGCGAACAAACGACGGTAAAAGAAATTGACGCGCTGCGACGTGAGATTGAACATCACGAACACCTGTATTACGTGATGGACGCGCCGGAGATTACGGATGCGCAGTATGACCGGTTGATCAATCGGTTGAAGGCGTTGGAGACGGAGCATCCGGAGTTGGTTACACCGGACAGTCCTACGCAGCGTGTTGGTGGCAAGCCGAAGGAAGGCTTTGTGAAGGTCGCGCATTCGCGGCCCATGCTGTCGCTGGATAACGCATATAACGAGGCCGAGCTGCGTGCGTGGGCGGATCGCGTGGCGGCTTCGATCCATCGCAACGAGACGTTGGAATACGTTTGCGAATACAAGCTGGATGGCTTGTCGCTGGCGATGCACTACGAAGGCGCGGGGCATGGTGCAGCGCATCTATCGCGTGGGCTTACACGTGGTGATGGAACGGTGGGAGAAGATGTCACCAGCAATGTGAGGACGATTCGCAGTGTGCCCTTGGCCGTGAGTGCGGACAAGTTGAAGAAGGCGCATATGCCGCAGACGTTTGAAGTGCGTGGCGAAGTGGTGATGCCGCAGGCTGCGTTCATCAAAATGAATGAGGAGCGCGTGCGTGCGGGGCAGTCTCCTGCAGCGAATCCGCGCAATGCGGCTGCGGGAACGATTCGCACTGTGGAGCCGAGCATCGTCGCGCAGCGTCGGTTGGATTACTACGCTTACTTCCTTCTAGTGAATGGTGAGTTCTTATTGCCAACGCAGAGCGAGACGCTCGAGGCGTTGCGTACTGCTGGCTTCAAGACGAATCCGTATGCGCGCACGGTGGCCACGATTGATGATGTGTTGGCGTTCATTGCAGAAGCAGAGGCACGGCGCGACAACCTTGGTTATGAGATTGACGGCATTGTGATCAAGGTGAACTCGGTTGCGCAGCAGAAGCGACTGGGCTTTACGGGCAAGGCACCGCGTTGGGCCATTGCGTATAAGTTTCCTGCGCGTGGTGCGGTGACGAAGCTGCTGGGTGTGAAGTTCCAGGTGGGACGCACGGGTAAGTTGACGCCGGTTGCGGTGCTTGCGCCTGTTGGGATTGGCGGCATCACGGTTGCTCGCGCGACGTTGCATAACCCGGATGAGATTGCGCGACTGGGTGTGAAGATTGGCGACTCTGTTGCCGTGGAGCGTGGCGGCGATGTGATTCCGAAGATCACGGAAGTTGTGAGCGATGCGCAGCATCCACGTGGTGATGTGGAGATTGTGTTTCCTTCGCGTTGTCCGCGATGCGATCAGCCTGTGCTGCGTGAAGAGGGCGAGGTGGACTATCGCTGCGTGAATGCGAGTTGTCCTGCGCGTTTGCATGAGGAGTTGGTTCACTTTGCTTCGCGCGGTGTGATGAACATTGAAGGCCTGGGCGATGTGATGGTGGGGCAGTTGCTTGGTCACTCGCTGGTGGAAGCTGCGGAGGCAGAGGATGTGCCGTTGGAAGAGGCTGATGCAGCGAGTGAGGAAGAGCCGACTCGTGCTGCGTTGGTGCATACGGTTGCGGATCTGTATCGGTTGAAGGCCGAAGATTTATTGACGTTGGAGCGCGTTGGGCAGAAGACCGCGGATGCGTTGATTGAGCAGATTGATCGTTCGCGCAAGGCGCCGCTTTATCGTGTGTTGCTGGGGCTTGGCATACGGCATGTGGGCGAGCGGACGGCGCAGGATCTGGCGAATACGTTTGGCAGCATGGATGCCATCATGCAGGCTTCCGTTGATGAGTTGAAGGCTGCGGAGGGGATTGGGCCGATTGTTGCGCAGACGATCTATGACTTCTTCCAGGTGAAGAAGAATCGTGATCTGGTTGAGGATCTGCGTGGGCAGGGATTGCAGTTTACTGCTGAAAAGAAAGTAGTTGGCACGGCGCTGGCGGGAATGACGTTTGTTTTGACGGGTACTTTGCCTACGCTGACGCGTGATGATGCGAAGCAGCGGATTGAGGCTGCGGGCGGTAAGGTGTCTGGAAGTGTCTCGAAGAAAACGAGTTATGTGGTGGCTGGCGAGGAGGCCGGAAGCAAGCTGGATAAGGCCCGGGAATTGGGCCTAGCTGTACTGGATGAGGCTGGATTGCTGCAATTATTGGGCTGAATCGCGCACTTTTGGGGTCGTAAAGGGCACTTTTTGCTCGGTTTGGGAAGATTTTGGGAATGGTTTCAGAGGCATCTTACTTCTAGTCTGCTTATGGAAGCGGAAGGAGGAAGACGAATGAATCTTTTCAAATGGATGTTAGCCACGGCCCTGGTTCTGGATGCGGCGCTTGTGATGACGGCGCGTGTGGTTCCGACGACTTCTCCGGTGCAGAGTGTTGGCATGGCTACCGATCAGGAATCGAACCTTGCCGTGAGTACCGCTTCGCTTCGTTAAGTTCCTTATTCAATCTCCAAGAAGAACGGCCCGCATTGTGCGGGCCGTTTTGTTTTCCGGATGCGGTCGAGTTATTCGAAGTAGCGCATTACTGTGTCGACGATGATGGCGGTGTCGCGTGCGATGTCGCGTTCGCAGAGGTGCAGGAAGCGGCGCTCGTTGGAGCCGCGGATGGCGTCCATGACGAGCCAGCCGATGGCGCTGAGATCGCGGGGAGGCAGGTCGCCTTCGTCGATGGCTTGCTGAAGGATGTCGACGAAGCTGCGTTGTGCGGAGCGAAGGAGTGTCGCGGTTTGTTTGCGGTGCCTGGTTTCGCGACCCACGGTGAGAATCATGTGATACATGTCGCCGCGGGAGCACCAGAAGTCGAGGCGTGTGTGTATCCATGCTTCGACGCGGCTCCGTGTGTCTTTCGCTGCGGCTACGCGTTCGTCGGAAAGGACAGAGAGGTTATCGATGGCGTGTTGTAACGCGGCATCGTAGATGGCGTCTTTGGACTTGAAGTAGAGGTAGAGCGTGCCCTTGGCGATGTGGGCCTGGGTGGCGACGTCTTCTGTGCGCGAGTGATGGAAGCCTTTGCGTGCAAAGACTTTGAGCGCGGCCTCGATGATTTCGCTGCGACGAAGGTCAGTGAGGACCTGTTTGCGCGAGGCGAGGCGGGTGGATTTTTTCGTCGATTCCGAGACGGCCATTCCTGCCCCAAACTAACACGCGATTTGTTTGATGAGCCAACTTTTAGCTCGCGACAAAGACGGCCGGTTCTGCGGACCTGGCGGTGGGCCACGATCGTCACCGTTGGACGTAAGCGCTTCAGGGGTAAGAGGTTCTGCGGTTCGGGAAGTTTCGTTGCATCCGAGAGCGTTTTCGGCGACTCAAATGACCGGAGAGTCATTGCGCTGACTATGCAGTCATTACAGGAAGAAGAAAACGCTTTGCCGCCTGGGGAAGAGTCTCATGGGGCGTCATCGTTGCATCATGCGGAAGAGGTGATGGATCGCGCTGAGACGGCGCTGGCTCCCTCTGCTGCAGAATTTGAACCGGGTGTGCCGTTGGCGCGTGCACCCGAACCGCGTGTGTTTAATCCGTGGATTATTGCGCTTGTGGTGACGATGGGCACGTTCATGGAGGTGCTGGATACGTCGATTGCGAACGTGGCGCTGCCGCATATTGCAGGCAGCCTTTCTGCTTCGCAGGATGAGAGCACGTGGGTGCTGACGAGTTACCTGGTTGCGAATGCGATCATTCTGCCGATCAGCGGATGGATTTCAAGCGTGTTGGGGCGGCGGAATTTCTATCTTGGCTCAGTGATTCTGTTCACGATTTTTTCTGCGGCGTGCGGCATTGCGCCGACGCTGGGTGCGCTGGTGGTGTTCCGCGTGTTGCAGGGACTTTCCGGTGGTGGTTTGCAGCCGAGTGTGCAGGCGATTCTGGCGGATGCGTTTCCTGGCGAGAAGCGCGGTATGGCGATGGCTGTGTATACCGTTGCGATTTTGTGCGCGCCGGTGCTGGGGCCGACGCTGGGCGGATGGATTACGGATAACTATTCGTGGCGCTGGATCTTCTACATCAACATCCCGGTGGGTGTTCTTTGCGCCTTCTTCACGCGCATGGTGTTGCATGATCCTCCGCATCTGACGAAGGCTCGTGAAGCGCGTAAGGGCAAGCCGATACAGATTGATGGCACGGGTCTGGCGCTGGTGAGCATTGGTCTTGCAGCGACGGAGATCGTGCTGGATCGCGGACAGGAGCTGGACTGGTTTGGTAACCCGTTCATCCTGTGGAGCACGATCATTGCTGTGGTTGCAGTGGTGGGCGCGATCGTCTGGGAACTGCATGTGAAGAACCCGGTGGTGAATCTGCGGCTGTTGAAGGAACGCAACTTCCTGTTCTGCTGCGTGATTGTGCTGGGCATGTACACGGCGCTGTATGCGACGACATTCCTGCTGCCGCAGTTCATGCAGGAGTTGATGGGGTATGACGCAACGACTGCAGGTATTGCCGTGTCGCCTGCTGGTTTGGTGACGATGCTGGAAGTGCCGCTGGTGGGCTGGTTGTTGAGCAAAGGCACAGATGCTCGACGGTTGATTGCTTGCGGCATCATCACGATGACTGCGGGTACTTATTGGCTATCGCTGGGCAATCTTAATGTGGCGGAGACCAACCTGATCTGGCCGCGTGTGTTGCAGGTGATGGGGCTGGGCATGACGACGGTGCCGTTGTCGACGATCATGTTCCGCTTTCTGCCTGCAGATCAGAGCAGCAATGCTGCGGGTATTTATGCGCTGGTGCGTAACGAAGGCGGATCGATTGGCATTGCGCTGTCGAGTACGTTTCTGCAACGCATGACGCAGGCGCACCAGACGTATCTGAGTGCGGACATTACTTCGTCTTCACCGGGTGTGATGCAGCAAATCAAATCTGCGGGTGCTGCGATTGGCGGTGCGGCGATGGATAAGACGTATGACGGTATGGCGTTGCTGTATCACCAGGTGCAGCAGCAGGCGCTGTTGCTGGCGTATATGGATCAGTACCGTTTGTTCGCTTATATCCTGGCGTGTTTGTTGCCGATGGTGCTGTTGTTGAAGCGGCCGCCAAGGGTGGTTGGAAAGATCACGCTGGACGCACACTAACCAGACGGCTTGGATGGCGCCATGCCGATCTGTGCACGCATTCACTGCAGAGTAATTGGAGAGGCAGCACTGGGATCCGTGCTGGTTGGCAGGGGCACGGGACGTCCATCACAATCGACCTCGTTCGATTCAACATGGAAGTGGGTCAATTCCGCCAGGCCGAAGCTCGTGGTGATAGCCACGTCAGCAGCGTCTCTGCCGAAAGCCATCGGGATGCGGCCGAGTCGAGGCGTGTGGTGCCGTGCGTCCATGTTCCACCACTGGCCAGCAAGCCAAACCTGATACCACGCCGAAAAATCGCCGGGGCCCGCATAGGGGACGCGAATATCTCCCAGATAACCCGTGACATAGCGGGCGGGAATGTTTAGCGCACGAGTGAGCGTAATTGCCAGGTGCTGAAAATCGCGACAGACCCCGACGCGCTCCGTGAACACGTCCATCGCTGTTTTGGTCGATCGCGCCGCTTTGTAGTTGAAAGCGACCTTGTCATGTACCCAGTCGCGGATTATGGCTGCTCGCTCCCAACCGGGCTTGGTACTACCGAAAAGTTCGGCGGCAATAGCCCCGAATTCGTCGACCTGACAATAGCGGCTGGCGAGCAGGAACTGCAGCGCTTCGTCTGGAAGGTCTTCGATCGGTATCTGTGCAAGTCCCTCTCCCTGCGGATCGGGTGTTTCGGAGGCTTCCATTACATTGGACCCAGAAAGACGGACTGCTCCTTCTGGAGCGACGAAACGTGAACATCGATTTCCGAAACTGTCGATGTACTGTGATACCTGCAGCGGGATTGGTTCCAGCCGTTCCTCCACTGCAACAATGTGTTCGACCGTGAGGGTGTCAGCGGATAGAAGTCTGCTCTCCACGGACGGGTGGACGTGTAATACGGCAACGATCGGGGTCTGTTTCGGAATGTGAAACTGGATATCAAATTCGGACTTGATCTTCATTTGGATTTTTCGTGGAAGGGACGGCCTCCCCTCGACTCTCAAGAGATTTCATCGGCGCACATCAGCGGTGGTTTGATGCGCTGTTGGACGATCGCGGTTTCCCTTTGAGGAGATCGGCCCCAGTCCGTCGCGCACTAAAGCTAAGGCCCGCCCAAATGGAGCGGGCCTTTTGCATTGTTCACAGAGGTCGCATCTGCGTTGCTAACAGGCCATAGGCACAAAGACTGCCTATGCTGGTTGGATGAAGCGGCGGAATCTTTTTGCGTGTCTGATGCTGTTAGCGGTGAGCGTTTGTGTGGGGCTGCGGGCGCAGGTGAAGGCGATCTGGACTACGCCTCTTGCTCCATTTCGTATTGCAGACAACTTGTATTACGTGGGTAGTCAGGATTTGGCTGCTTATCTGGTGACCACGCCGGAGGGCAACATCCTGATCAATGCGAATCTGCCCTCGTCGCCGGTGCAGATTCGGGCGAGTGTGGAGCAGCTTGGGTTCCGCTGGAAAGATACGAAGGTTCTGCTGGTGGGGCAGGCGCACATGGACCATGCGGGTGGTGCGGCGCAGATTGAGCGCGAGACCGGCGCGAAGCTGAAGGTGATGGAGTATGACGCCGAGGTGATGCAGGCCGGTGGCGCGAATGATTTCCTGATGGGGACAGGATCGGTGCAGAACTATCCGCCGGCGCGTGTGGACACGGTGCTGCATGATGGCGATACGGTTTCGCTGGGTGGCGTGGTGCTGACGGCGCATCGCACCGGCGGCCATACGCGCGGCTGTACGACGTGGACGATGCGTGTGCATTTGCCGGGTGAGCCTGCGGGGAAACAGCGCGATGTGGTGATTGTGGGCGGCTATACGCAGTGGTCGGATTATCGGCTGGTGCCTTTGCATGCGAAGGCGGCTTCGTATCCGGGTATTGCAGAGGATTTTCAACACACGTTTGACACGCTGCGGAAGCTGCCTTGCGATGTGTTCCTCGCGGATCACGGCGAGCACTTTGGAATGTTGGCGAAGGTGAACCGCATGGCAAAGGAAGGCGATGCGGTATGGATTGATCCGGCTGGATATCGCGCTGTGATTGATGCGGGTGAGAAGAGTTTTCATCAAGCGCTTGCGGAGCAGCAGAGGGCTGCTGCATCCGCTGCGCGTTAATGCCAACGCTAGTGCGGCGTTTGCGGTGGATGCAGGTGGTTGAGCAGGTCCTTGTCGATTTTGAGAGCGATGCCTGAGTTGCGGTCGGCGACTTCTGTAACGCGATAGTGTGCGGCTACCCCGAGTAGCTGGCCGAGTTCGCTGGGATTGAGCTGATATTTGTTGGCGAGCCAGCCTGCCATGTTGCTGGTGGCGTCTTTGATGGCGTCGTCGAGGTAGCCGGAGTAGCCGAGGGCGATGATCTGCGTTGGTGTTTCGATGCGGGGGAAGCCGGTTCTTTGATTCTGGATGAGGTCGACGGTGACGGTGACATCCATGGATGTTTCGAGCGCGTTGCCGTTGAGTTCACCGTCGCCTTGCAGCGCGTGGCCGTCGCCAAAGTAAAGCAGCGCGCCGGGGTTGATGACGGGCAGATAGACGGTGGCGCCTTCGGCGATTTCATTGAAGTCCATGTTGCCGCCGTAGTAACCGGAGTCGCCGGTGGGGGGCGGAGCATCGCTGGGACCGACGGCTACGGCGACGCAGCCGAGCATGGGATGCAACGGGACATTGAGATCTTTCAACACGGCGCTGCCGGAGTCGGGCGATGCCGTCATGTGTACGCGGTCGAGCTTCCATTTAATGCTGCTGTGGTTGTCGCGTGTACGGATGGCAAGAGATGGTGAGAGCGCGGACTGCACGAGGTCGTCGTTTGAACCGGCGGTGTCGCGTGTGAGACGCAGCTTTTGGATGTGGACGGCGATGGTGTCACCAGGCTGTGCGCCTTCAATGTAGAACGGGCCGGTTTGCGGATTGCCGCCGGCGATGCGCTTGATGTCGTTCTCGTCGTTGCCGCCTGCGTCGACCGTGGTGGTGTGGATGGTGTCGCCGGAGTTGATGTGCAGCACGGGTTTGTTGAGTGCTGAGTATTGGCGGTAGTAGGTGGTGGGTTTGAACTCGTGCGTTTTGGGCGTGGTTTGGGGCAGCGGCTTCACGAGCGTGGCTGTGAAGGGGCAGACGAGGGGCGATGCGATTTCGCCGAAGGTGACTGTGCCGGTGAGGGCGTCGTGGTCCTGATGCGCGTCGACGATGACGTGGTTGCCGTTTTCAGTGCCTTCGACTTTGAGGTGGCCGCCGGTGTTGGTACCGGTGAGGTGGGTGCCGTTGTATGTGCCGGTGACGTGTGCGGCGTCGTGCTGGTCGAGGTCCAGGCGGTAGTAGCGTGTGGCGCCGTAGAAGTCGGCGGTGAGCTGCCAGCGTTCGTTGGTGGCGGATTGTTGTTGAGCAGGCGCCAGCGTGGCGGTGAGCAGGAGTAATGGCAGCAGATGCTTCATGGCAAGAGACGCCTTTCACAGTTGATTGCTACAGGGACATACGCGCTGCGACCCGACGGCGAATGCAAGCATTGTAGGAATCTGATGCCACGCTTGCCGCGTGCTGGCGCGATTCGCCTGATCCTTGTGCATTGCGCGGGGGCGGTCTGGCTTCGTACACTGGCCTGCACACAGGAGAACCACGCGAATCATGTCGTTCATGCGCAATGTTGCACTCGTTACCGCGACCACTTTGGTGGTCAGTACTGCTTTGTTGGCTCAGGCGGCTGCCGCACCTGCTGAGGCACCCAAACCGATTGATGCGGTGTTGGTGAAGGACCCTTCGACGCTGACGCCGAATGAAATTTCAGGCTTGCAGAAGAAGCTGGCGGATTATGCGAACCTGGCTCGCTATGCGAGTGCGAATGCCGCGTTGGGACCGGCGGAACCGAAGCGCGTGGTGTTTTTTGGCGACAGCATTACGGATGCGTGGGGCAATGCGGCGCTGAACAAGCCGACATTCTTTCCGGGCAAGCCGTATCTGGATCGCGGCATTGGTGGGCAGACGACTCCGCAGATGTTGATCCGTTTTCAGCAGGATGTGGTGGCTCTGAAGCCTGCGGCGGTGCTGATCCTGGCCGGAACGAATGACATTGCTGGAAATACAGGTATTGAGTCGCTGGAGCATGTGCAGGACAATTTCCGTTCGATGGCGGCGATTGCGGATGCGAACCACATCAAGCTGATCCTGGCGAGTGTGCTGCCGGTGGACGATTATCCGTGGCGTCGTGGTCTGCAGCCTGCCGAGAAAATCCGCACGATGAACGCATGGATGCAGCAGTTCTGCAAGGATCACGGCTACACGTATCTGGATTACTATTCGGCGCTGACGTCGCCGACGGGCGGCATGAAGCCGGACCTGGCGAAGGATGGGGTGCACCCCACGCCTGCGGGATATGCGATTATGCAGCCGCTGGCACAGGCGGCGATCGACAAGACGATCGGCAAGTAAATCGAACAAGGTGAGGCGGGGGAACCTTCAATGGTTCCCCCGTATGCTTTGCGGCCTGCTATGGTCAGGGGTGATGAAGCGGTCAATTAGTACGCATGTTTTTCTGCAACAACGGCTGCACGCGGGCCTGCTGGATGCAATGGTGGCGGCGGGTGCGCAGTCGATTGAGCTATTTGCGGCTCGGCACCATTTTGATTACACCGATCGCGCGGAAGTGAAGGAACTGGCGAAGTGGTTCCGCAGCCATGATTGCCGCGCGACGTTGCACCAACCCATCTTCGAAACACGGGCTTCCGACTGGAGCCGCCATGTTCCAGCGACCATCAACCTGATTGATGTGGAGAAGTCGCGCCGCATTGATGCGATGGATGAGGTGAAGCGCGCGCTGGAAGCAGCGGAGCAGATCGATATTGACAGCATTGTGCTGCACCTGGGCACGGCGAACGATACGTGGAGCGAGCGATCGCTGGACCTGTCGATGACTGCGGTGGAACACATTAAGGCATTTGCGCATCCGCTGGGTGTGAAGACGCTGGTGGAGACGTTGCACAACGACGTGACCACGCCGGAACACCTGATGGACATGCTGCGCATTGCGCACCTGGATACCGTGAATGTGTGCCTGGATATTGGGCATGTGAATCTTCACGATATGGGCGGCGTGCAGAATGCGTTTGCTGTTTTGGGCAATCGCATCCGCGAAATTCACCTGCATGACAACCACGGTGAGAAGGATGAACACCTGTGGCCGGGCGATGGCACCGTGGACTGGGATGTCGTGCGCAAGGGCATTACAGGGCTGAAGCATGAGCCGGTGGGAACACTGGAGATTGCGTACGAGCCCGAGATTGATGCGAAGGCGATGAGCGCGAAGGCCGCAAAGGCGTTTGCGATGTTGGAAGAGCCTGTCCGAAATTAAAAGTTCCTTGGAAAAGTAAAAGGCCGGATGCCGGCCTTTTACTTTCTTTTTTCATTTTGAGCGCTACCTGCTGCATCAGTGGGTGCTGTTGGTGACAGGTGCTTTCAGCGCTGCGGCGATTGTGTCCGCGAGAGGTGCTGTGGGACGGCCGATCAGACGGCTTAGCGTGTGCGACTCGTCGTCGAGAGCGCCGTTTGCGGCTTTTGCTTCGGCGTCGGCCAGGATTGTTGCGAGAGCGGGCGGCAGGAAGGTGGCGAGGATCTTCTCGTATTCCTGCTCCGGCAGGTCGTGATAGCCAATGGTCTTGCCGGTTTGTTTGCTGACTTCTGCGGCGAACTCAGCGCGGGTGAATGCTATGTCGCCTGCTAATTCATACACTTTATTTTCATGGCCTTCGCCGGTGAGTACGGCTACGGCAGCTGCTGCGTATTCTGCGCGGGTTGCGGCGGCTAGTCGGCCATTTTTTGTTGCTCCGATGAATGCTCCCTGCTGAAGCGCGGGGCCGATGCCGGGGGTGAAGTTTTCTGTGTACCAGCCGTTGCGCAGGAAGGCGAAGGGGATGCCGCTCGCCTGAAGGTACTTCTCCGTGGCCAGATGTTCTTCTGCGAGCAGAAGGCCGCCGGTGTCCGCATGCAGGAGGCTGGTGTAGGCGATGAGGCGAACTCCGGCGCGCTTTGCTGCGTCGACCACAGCTTGATGCTGCGCTATGCGCTGACCGAGTTCATTGCCGGAGATGAGCAGAAGTTCTGTTACGCCAGCAAAGGCCGCGTCGAGCGTTTCCGGGCGCCCGTAGTCGGCTTCGCGGACCTGAACGCCTTTGTCTGCAAATGCTTTCGCTTTGGATGGCGTGCGAACGGCCGCAACGATCTGGTTTGCAGGGACTTTCTGAAGCAGACCCTCTACGACAAGTGTTCCAAGGTGGCCGTTGGCTCCGGTAACAGCAATCATTATGTTTCTCCCTTCCGCCGTGGCGGAGTGTATGAGACAAGCGTATGCCTAGTAGCTTACTTGTAGTAAGTACATACCTATAGGTAAGCTGTATGCATGGCGTGGCCAAAGAGTACCAAGACAATTCGCATCCGGAAGGGTAACCTGTTTTCTTCCGATTGCCCGACACGCATCATCCTTGACGATGTGACGTCGCGCTGGGGATCGCTGGTGCTGGTGTTGCTGCACAAGGATGGCAGCTATCGCTTCAGCGAACTGGCGTACCTGATTGGTGGCGTGAGTGAGAAGATGCTGGCGCAGACGCTGCGCGCGCTGGAACAGGATGGTTTTGTACTGCGCACGGTGCATGCGACGAAGCCGCCGAAGGTAGAGTACAGCCTGACAGAGATGGGCAGCGAAGTGGCGGAACGGATGTTGGCGCTGGCGGCGTACATCGAGAGCAATGTTGGCCGCGTGATGGCGCATCGGGCGAAGATGGCACAGAAGACGGCATAACTGTTTCAGGGCAAAGTAAAAGGCCGGCTTGATGCCGGCCTTTTACCTTTGGGGGCTTGCGGGTCGCTTATGCCTCGGTGGTGCTGCCGGCGAAGGATGCAACGGCGCAGGGGGCGAGGATCATACCGAGGAAGGCGACTGCTACGAGAAGGTCATGCATCGGGGGCGTTTCTCCTGTTTCTTTGGAGAGCGTCTGCCCTCCTGACAGAACCAGAATCGCGCCGATTGGCGGTCGTCACCATTGCCTGAAAGCTTTGATATCAGGATCGTTCAGGGTATGTGCGGATAGCACCCGGGGAATGGGCGAATAACACCTTTGGGGAGGCCGGGGAGCATACACTGGAAAGTGTTATGGCAACGGAAACATCCGCACCCCTTACGTCGATTGCGAACATTGGCCAGCACGAAGGCGCAACAGTAACGCTGCGCGGCTGGCTGTATAACCTGCGTTCCAGCGGCAAGCTGCTCTTTCCCACCTTCCGTGACGGCACGGGTACGATCCAGGGCATTGTGCCCAAGGCGGCTGTGCCCGAGGAAGTGTTCAACACGCTGAAGGAATTGCAGTTAGAGAGCAGCGTGGTGGTTACGGGCAAGGTGCGTGCGGATTCGCGTGCTCCTTCTGGTTATGAGCTGGACGTGGAGAACGTGAAGGTTCAGCAGGCGGTGAGCGCCGATGAGCCGTTCCCGATCACGCTCAAGGAGCATGGGCCGGACTTCCTGATGGAGCGTCGGCATTTGTGGATGCGGACGCCTCGGCAGAGTGCGATTTTGCGCGTGCGCGCCACGATTATGCGTGCGGCGCAGGAGTTTTTTGACACGCAGGACTTTACGCGGACTGATCCGCCCATCCTGACACCTGCCGCGTGCGAAGGCACCAGCGAGCTGTTTGAGATGAAGTACTTCGAGGAGGGCAACGCGTACCTGACGCAGAGCGGCCAGCTTTACATTGAGGCGACGGCGCTGGCGCTGGGCAAGGTGTACAGCTTTGGGCCCACGTTCCGTGCGGAGAAGTCGAAGACGCGTCGTCACCTGACCGAGTTCTGGATGATTGAGCCGGAAGTGGCATATGCCGATCTGGACGATCTGATGAAGCTGGCGGAGGACTTCCTCTCGCACATCGTCATGCGCGTGTTGGAGAAGCATCGCATTGACCTGAAGACGATTACGGGTGGCGATGAGAAGGCCGCGAAGCTGGAGAAGATTCAGGCTCCGTTCCCGAAGATCAGCTACGACGAAGCGCACGCAATGCTGGAGAAGGCGTTTGCCGAGGGCGCGATTGAGAAGCCGCATGAGTATGGCGACGACTTTGGCGCGCCGGACGAAACGTACATCAGCAACCAGTTTGATCGTCCGGTGATGGTGCATCGTTATCCGGCAGTGGTGAAGGCGTTCTATATGCAGCCTGATCCTGCCGATCCGACGAAGGCGCTTTGCGTGGATGTGTTGGCGCCTGAGGGCTATGGCGAGATCATTGGCGGGTCGCAGCGAATTGATAGCTATGACCTGTTGAAGGAACGTATCCTGTCGCACGATCTGCCGCTGGAGGCGTTCGAGTGGTATCTGGATCTGCGTAAGTATGGTTCGGTTCCGCACAGTGGCTTTGGCATGGGTATTGAGCGGTGTGTGGCGTGGGTGTGCGGGTTGGAGCATGTGCGCGAGACGATTCCGTTTGCTCGTACACTGAACCGGATTTATCCGTAAGCATTTTGGGAACTATTCATTTACGAGGCCGCGATGAGGTTTGTCGCGGCCTTTGTGCCTCGCTGTGCAACGTATGGTTCCGCGTCGGAATCCGTCTCACTACTGGTGTGACGCGACTCGGGCGGTCAAGGGTGAAGATGACGGCACTTCGGAATGTGGCGGCGATATCGATCGCGGCTTTAGGAACGGTTGCGTGGGCACAGAGCTCGCCTGTTACGCGTATGGCAGAGAACGAACGCCAGGCGCGCATCGATCTGAGGGAACATTTTTCGTTCTTGTTGCAGGAGCGCTCACCGCGTACGGGTGGCCACCTGTGGACGGAACGTGTTGTGGAAGTGGATGAGGGCAAGGTTGCTCGTCTGCTGAAGGTGGATGGTGTTCCGTTGTCCGCCGAAGCAGCCGCTGCGGAACAAAGGCGTCTTACCGCACTTGCGAATGATCCGGAGGCGTTCCGAAAGTTGAATGCGTCGGCGCAGAGCGATGAAAAGCACCTGATCAGCCTGCTTGGCGCGCTGCCGTCGCAGTTTCTGATGACGCCCGCAGGCAGCGTGAACGGTTGTTCACAGTACAGTTTCAAGCCCAACCCTACCTATCAGCCCGCAAGCATGGAGGAGAAGGTGTTGCATGCGATGGAGGGCACCGTCTCCATCAAGGAGCCTGAGGATCGGCTGTGTGATCTGCAGAGCCGTATCGTAACCCCGGTTTCATTCGGTTTCGGTCTGTTGGGCAAGGTGAACCAGGGTGGCAACTTTCAACTGGAAAGGCGCCAGGTGTCGCCTGACACGTGGAAGAGTGTTCGCATGGTCGTCCATATGGATGGAAAGATTTTGATGATGAAGACTCTTACGCGCGATCAGGACGCAATTCGTAGCGAGATCAAGCTGGTGCCGCAACACATTTCGTTGCAGCAGGCCGTGGATCTGACTCGCTGACGCATCGCAGGTATCTACGAAGATGCATGATTGTCCTCCACAGGCGGTGGGACCGTACCATCAACATGGGTAGGTGCGAGGGAACTGATGGCGAAGAAGCTGCGTGTGGGTATTTTGTTTGGTGGGAAGTCGGGCGAGCATGAGGTTTCGTTGCGCTCCGGGGCTTCCATTCTGAATGCCATTGATCGCAGCAAGTATGAAGTGGTTCCCATTGGCATTGCCAAGACCGGGCAGTGGTTGGGCGCTGGCGATTCGAAGGCGCTGTTGGATGGCGTCACGGTGCCTGCGCTGGCGGGGAAGAAGTCCGCTGCTTCGAAGAAAAAAGTGGAGAGCACTGGGCTTACGTTGCAGGCCTCTGCTGCGGACTCGACGGCTGCTTTGGATGTTGTGTTTCCTGTGTTGCATGGCACGTTTGGTGAGGACGGCACAATCCAGGGCATGCTTGAGCTGGCCGATGTGGCGTATGTGGGTTCGGGTGTGTTGGGTTCATCGGTGGGCATGGACAAGGACGCCATGAAGAAGATGTTTGCCGCGGCGGGACTGCCCATTGTGAAGCACGTGACGCTGCTGCGGAGTGAGTGGAAGGCGAGTCCGCGCAAGTGCGCGAAGCTGATTGAAGAGAAGTTGAAGTATCCCGTGTTTGTGAAGCCGGCGAATCTTGGTTCGTCTGTTGGCATCAGCAAGGTGCGCGAGCGCAAAGAGCTTGCGAAGGCGATGGATGAGGCTGCGCAGTTTGATCGCAAGATTGTGATTGAAGAGGGCGTGAGCGGCAACGGCAAGCTGAGAGGCAAGGGTAAGGCGCGCGAGCTTGAGATTGCAGTGCTGGGCAATGATGATCCCATTGCCAGTGTCGTTGGTGAGATTGTGCCGGATCGTGAGTTTTACGACTATGAGTCGAAGTATGACTCGACCAGCACGAGCGAGCCGGTGATTCCAGCGAAGATCACGAAGGCGCAGGCGAAGCAGTTGCGGCAGATGGCGATTGATGCGTTCAAGTCGTGCGATTGCAGTGGGCTGGCGCGTGTGGATTTCCTGTTGGAAGAGGCCGATCCCGCCAGCAAGAAAGAGCCGAAGATCTATCTCAACGAAGTGAATACGATGCCGGGGTTCACGTCGATCAGCATGTATCCGAAGCTGTGGGAGGCTACGGGCATTTCCTACGTTGAGTTGATTGATCGGCTGATTGCGCTGGGTGTGGAGCGGCACGACGAGCGCAAGGCCACGAGCTTTACCAAGTGAGCGCCATGTTGAAAGTGATTCCCGCAGATGATTCGAAGATGACCGTGCCTGAGCCGGGACTGCGTCGGCAGGTGATGGCGACGACTGAGCCGATGATGCTGGTGCGGCATCGCATGGAGCCCGGTTGGGTGGGGGCTGCGCATTCCCATCCGCATGAGCAGTTGATCTACATCCTCAGTGGTGAGATTGCTCTTGTTGTTGATGGCGAGACGTATCTGCTGCATGCGGGCGATAGCGTGATGGTGCCCGGTGGTGTGGTGCACCAGGCTTCGGCTGCTGTGGAGAGCGAAGTCCTGGATGTGTTCACGCCTGCGCGGGAAGACTATCGCTTGTAAGCGAAAGAAAGGGCCTCGCCCCCGGACCGAGGCGAAGCCCTAAGAATTAAGGAACAAAACTAACGATTTGCTTTTCCGAAGGTATCCGCGGCTGCGTTGGCTTGTGCGGCGGTCATCGTATGTGGCGATAGCAACACGCGATAACGGAAGGTTGTTGTTTGGCCCTTCTCCACGGTGTAGTTCATGGGCGCGGCTTTGGTGTCGAAGATGTGCGCGCCTAGTGGATTCGCGGCAAACAGGCCGTAGCCCCGAGCGTGCCAGTAGGTGGGATAGCCCGGATTGCCTGGGTGATCCAGAATGGCGATTGCAGCCTGGTGGCCTTCCGGGTCGTGTCCGTTGAGCACACACCAGCGGCCACGTGTGCTCCACACGTCGTCGCCCTGCTTGCCTTCGCTGGTCAGGTAGACGCCGGTGGCACCCGCGCCTGTGGCGCCTTCCACCTTTGTCTCTTTACCGGAGGCATCCACAAACACGCCGCCCTTTTCGTTGGGCGACTCAAGCCAGCGTGCCACGCGGATTCCGAGCACGCCTTCCTTGTCGTCAGTGAATACGACCTTTTCGAGCGCCGTCAGCTTCGTCGTGCGATCGATCGTGCGCACATCGCCGTTCTGGCGGAAAACAAACGTTGTGGTTTCGCGCAGCAGGGCCTGACCATTTGCAGCAATCCATGTGGATTCTGTTGTGAGGTCACCTGAGTCCCTGCCGGAGTGCGAGGAGACAATCTTCTCCTGCCGGATGGAGCCCATGTGCGGCACACGATCGCCGGTGATGGCGTCAGAGTTGTTCCAGAAGTCGAAGCCGTTTACGTTGCCGTAGTTGAACCACAGGCCCGCGTGGTGCGGATGATCCTGCCGTTCACCGGCACGTGGCTCCAACGGGAAGCCGCGCGTGACGGTGATGCCGTCGCTCAACACCAGCGGATACAGCACCGGCTTCTTCAGCGATGTAGGCCAGATGTACGACGTGAACGGTTTGCCATCGACGGTGACGTCCACGCGGCGCTGAGCCTCGTGAACGTCTACCTTTACCTCTGCTGCTGCAACGCCGGACGAGAACATAGTGGAGAGCATAGCCAACGCGACGAGCTTATACATAGGGCTGACCACCTGCCAGCACCTGCTGCTTCGCGTCGTCAAACGTGACCTTCTTGCCGGTGCGGATGGATGCAACGCACATGCAGAGAGCGATGGAGTGCGAATAACCTGCTTCAATGCTGGCGTTCGGCGTCTTGCGGCTACGGACGCATTCCATCCAGTTCAGCATGTTCGCCACTGTCATGGGATCGCTGCCGGTGTTTGCTTCGTTGGAAACCTTCTCTACGTCGCCGAGCGAGAAGTCTTCCAGCAGATTCGGCTTCATGTTCATGGCGTGTGCTGCGCCCGCCTTCAGGCCGCCTTCTGATGTGACCTTCTGCGTGTCCATGTTGAGGGATCCGCCGTTGGAGTAGTAGATCTCCTTCACGTCGCCAGCGGAGTTTGTCTGCCGTGATGTGAACAGCACCTGGAAGCCCTTCGACAAGTCGTCGAGTGGACCGTAATCGAATACGGCGGTCAGTGTGTCCCAGTTGGTGCGGCCGTCATGCCACTGATAGATGCCGCCGTTGGCCACCACGGAACGTGGATGCGGATAGCCCGTGAACCAGTGCACCGTATCGATCTGGTGTACCAGCCACTGATCGGGAATGCCGGATGAGTACGGGTAGAACAAGCGGAATTCGAGGTACTTGCGCGCGTCAAACGGCTCGTACGGACGGTTCAGCAAGTAGCGCTTCCAGTCTGTGTCCTGTTCCTTGAGAAGGGGAACGACGTCGGGGCGGCGCCAGCGTGCGGGCTGGTTCACATTCCATGTGAGTTCGACCATGTTGATGTCGCCGAATTTTCCGGAGCGGATGTAGTCGTACGCGCGCATGTAGCTGGGCGTGGAGCGGCGCTGCGTGCCCACCTGAACAATCTTGCCTGTCTTGTGAACGGCGTCGCGGAACAAGCGAGCATCTTCCATGCGGTCTGCCGTGGGCTTTTCGACGTAGGCATCTCGGCCAGCGTTCACTGCTGCCGCGCCCATGATTGCGTGTTGGAAATCTGCTGTGGCAATCAGGACTGCGTCGACATCCTTGCGTGCATACAGTTCGTCGGTATTGCGGCATGTATCGATCTTTGTGCCCGCCACCTTCTGCACGTACGCAACGGCTTCTTCACGGCGGCGGCTCCAAAGGTCCGCTACAGCAACAAACTCAAAGTTCATCTTCTTCTGGTTCACCGCGAAGGCGGGAATCAGGGCGCCCTTCATGCGGTCGCCTGCGCCGACGATGGCTGTGCGGACACGGTCATTGGCGCCCGGAATGGCGGCGTAGCTCTTTGCGCTCCACGCTGCAACAGCAGCTGCGGCCGCGCCACCTACGATAAAATCGCGGCGGCTGGGCGTCATCTTCTTCGTTTCCGTCTGGCTCATTCGAAACGTCTCCATGCGTGCAAATCGTAACTATGGAACTGCGCCTGGCATTGTGATTGCTGGTTGCGCGTGCATTTTCGTTCGCCGCTTTTGCAGCGGAATCAAAACGTTTCACAGGCGCAAAACAGGAGTCTCGTCAGGCGAGAGGACTATATGGATGCCACCGCCCAAGAGTCAAGATCAGAGGGCGTAAGTCTGTCATCACAGGAAACACTCAGGCGCCCCCTAGACGGCCATCCTTAAGGCTGGACTAGGTTTTTCCGCGAACGCGAGGCGCTTACTTTAATGTGACCAGGATCGGTGTGTGATCGCTGGGCTTCTCCTGGCCGCGCGGGGTCTTATCGATGACGCAAGACTCCAGGCGTGGACGCAGGGCAGGCGACAGCAGGAAGTGATCGATCCGGATGCCACGGTTGCGCTCAAACGCCTGGCGAAAGTAATCCCAGTAGGTGTAGGCGCCGGCTTCCTCAGGATGGAGTGCACGGAATGCGTCTACCCAGCCCATGGTCTGCATGGCGCGGTAGCGTTCGCGCGGCTCGGGTTGGAAGAGGGCATCGCGAACCCAGTTCGCGGGCTTGTCGCAGTCGATGTCTTCGGGGATGACATTGAAGTCGCCGCCGATGATCGTGGGGATCGGGTCATCCTTCCACCGCATCATCTGGTGGATGAGTCGATCCATCCATCCGAGCTTGTAAATGAACTTCTCTGTGCCGATGGGATTGCCGTTGGGCAGATAGATGCAGACGACGCGCAGTCGCTTTCCATCGGGTTCATCCAGAATGGCTTCGATGAAGCGTGCGTGTGTATCTTCGTCATCGCCGTCGAGCTTTGTGGTCACGGTTTCGATGGGGAGCTTGGAAAGGATGGCTACGCCGTTGTAACTCTTCTGGCCGATGGCCACGGATTCATAGCCCAGCGCCTTGAAGTCCATCGCTGGAAACTCCAGCGTCTTCAGCTCCTGCATCAGCAACACGTCTGGTTGCTGTGCCTGAAGAAAGTCATGCGCATGCATCATCCGCGCACGGATCGAATTCACATTCCAGCTTGCAATCAGCACTGTCTCTTATCCCTCGCGTTTGTCTTAACGATTCTCGCAAAAAGCGAACGCAATACCAATGCGATGGCTCAATCGGTTATTCCTTTGCAGGCAGTGTTGCCACGAATGCCTTCGCTGCATCCAGCAGGCGTTTGCGCACCGCGTCATCTGCATAGACTGCTGCGGGCACACGGACCCATCCGTTCATTGGCTTGCCTGACATCATCTGCGTTACGCCCGGCAATGCGAGCGCCCATGCGTCATTGCCTTTGCCCAAGCGCACCAGCAGGTGTCCCACGCGTGCGCCGCACACCAGGTTGCCGCGATACATCCACGCCATTCCGCCGAACATGGCCTTGCGTGTCACGCGCAAATCTTCCAGCGCCTCTTCCACCATCGCTTCTAAGCCTGCATCGCGCGCCATGCCAACCATGATGGCACAACAAAAATAACTTCAGCCTTTATGCCTTTTTTATGGACAAAGCGAAATACTTTGGTTGTGGGCAAGGAACCGGATAGTCCGATCGTTGTCATGAAGTTTGGCGGTACATCGGTACAGGATGCGGCTGCGATTAGTCGCACTATCGAAATCGTCAATGGTCGTCGTAATCAGAAGATGCGTCCTGTGGTTGTTGTATCCGCCATGGCGCGCGTCACGGATCAATTGCTGGCAGCCGCGCATGCCGCGGTTGAAAACGATCTTCCCAAGGCAATTCTTATCTCCAACGTGTTGCGGAATCGTCATATTGAGACGGCTGCAGTTCTTGTTGGCAGGAAGCTAGCTCTTCTGATCCAAACGTTGGACAAGCTCTTCGATCAATTGGATAACGTGCTCACCGGCATTGCTGCGGTTGGTGAACTTACACCACGCACCAGTGATCTTGTGGTGAGTTTTGGCGAGCGACTCTCAAGCCTTATCGTGGCGCAGGCGTTGGAACATCGTGGTATCAGTAGCGTGCATGTCGATGCGCGAAACTGCATCATCACGGACGCGCATTTTGGCAAGGCGTCACCGTTGAGTGAAGAGACGGATGCTGCGGTGAGTGAGCATGTTCTCTCTGTCGTGAATGCCAATGCTGTTGCTGTGCTTGGTGGTTTTATTGCATCCGCTCGCAATGGGATTACAACTACACTGGGTCGCGGTGGGAGCGATTACAGTGCGGCGCTTATTGGTGGTGCGCTGCATGCGAATGCCATTGAGATATGGACTGACGTGAACGGTGTGATGACAACCGATCCGCGCATCTGTCCTGATGCGGTTCGTCTGCGCGCTATCAGTTTTGAGGAAGCGTCTGAGCTTGCTTATTTCGGAGCGAAGGTTCTCCATCCGGCTACGATTCTTCCGGCGGTGAAGAAGAACATTCCGGTCTGGGTGCTCAACTCGCACAATCCCGGCAACGAAGGCACCGTTATCACCGCGACTGCGACTGCGTCTTCCAGTCCGCTGAAGAGCATTGCGGTCAAACGCCATCTCGTGATCCTGCACATCATCTCGCGCAGGTTGCTTGTCTCGCATCGTTTTCTGCGTGCCGTGTTTGAGGTGTTCGATCGCTACGATTGCTCGGTCAACATGGTGGCTACGAGCGAGATCAGTCTCTCAGTGACTCTGGATGCGGTGGAGCATCTGGAAGCCATCCGCGAAGACCTGGCCAAGATTGCAGTGGTGGAGGAAGAAGAGGCGAAGTCGTTGATCTGCCTTGTGGGGGAGAAGCTGCGTGAGCAGCCGGGCATTGCGGCACGTGCTTTCTCAGCCATCCGCGGCACCAATCTGCAGATGATCTCGCAAGGGGCGAACGGTATCAGCATGAGCTTCGTTGTGGAGGACAGTGTCGTGGAGCAGACGGTTCGCTCACTCCATGCGGAGTTCTTTGCGGATGCCGATCCTGTTCTCTTCGACGTGTCCTCCCGGACGGCTGAACAGGAAGGCGTTCTGGTGTCTGCTTGATTGGCGTTGTGAGCGGGAATTTACGGGAATTGTCCGCATGATTAAGAACGTTTCCTAACTTGCCAGTCTGGTCGGAAGTGCGTGGCGCATTTCTGCGAAACCATTTCGCAAATCTCGGCGGGTTTTGATTGCGCCGTGCCCACCCATTCGATTAGCTTTGTGCCATCACAACATTTCTGAACGCCCGTGCACCAGCGCCCGGCTGTCTGCGCGCGGCTCTTCTTCCAGCGTCTGTGGGCCAGATTCCATCTCTGGCCCCGTAACCTGCATTTCCGTTGAAAGCGAGACTTTTCTGATGAATCTGCACCGTTTCAAGCAGGCAGCTGTTGCAACTGCCGCCGTCCTGCTCCTCTCTCCTGCCTTTGCGCAGCAGCAGACGGGCGACAAAGTGGATCTGGACGCACTGGCGCAGATCAAGCATGAAGCCCTTGAAAACTCGCACGTGATGGAAAACCTCTTCTGGATGTCAGAGGTTTACGGCCCGCGCGTGAACAACAGCCCCAACCACATGGCTGCCGCCGAGTGGGCGATGAAGCAGATGAAGGAGTGGGGACTGCAGAACGTTCATCTGGAGTACTGGCCCTTTGGCTACGGCTGGCAGATCAAGAAGTTCTACGGCGCGATGGAAAGCCCGGCTTACGCTGCGTTTACCGGCTTCCCGCTGGCGTGGACGCCCGGAACGCCTGGCGTTATCAATGTTGAGCCGATCTTTGCGCCCATCCACTCGGAGGAAGACTTCGCCAAGTGGCACGGCAAGCTGAAGGGTAAGGCTGTATTGATCTTCGATCCTGCGAAGCTCACTTTGCACACGCGCGCCGAGGCTCAGCCTTCGCCCACCGATGAAGAGATTCTTGCACGCGCAGGTCAGCCTCGCGGTGGTCGCGGAGCGGGTGGCCCTGGTGGTCCCGGCGGCGCTGCTGATCGCGATCCCAGCGGTCGTGGACGTCCTGGCGAAGGGACCCAGGAGTTCTCGCCCACATCGCTGGCCCTGGCGAATGCCAAGAACCATGATCTTCGCAACAAGATGAACAAGTTCCTGCACGATGAGCAGCCTGCCATTGTTCTGACGCCGGGTTACAACGGCGATCGCGGCACCATCTTCTCAACCTATGGTGGCTCTGAGAATCCGAATGATCCCGTCCCGCCGCCGATGGTCGCCATTGGAGCGGAGCAGTACAACCGCCTTGTGCGCCTGACGCAGCACAACATCACGCCGAAGCTCACGTTTGATGTGCAGGTGGAGTACCAGAAGAAGAATCAGAACGCTTTCAACGTGATCGGCGAAATCCCCGGCACCACAAAGAAGGATGAAGTCGTGATGTTGGGCGGCCACTTTGATAGCTGGCAGGGCGGCACTGGCGCAACTGACAATGGCACCGGTTCGTCTGTTGCCATGGAAGCTGTGCGCATTCTGGCCACCATGCACAAGCCCATGGCACGTACCGTTCGCGTGGCTCTGTGGGGCGGTGAAGAAGAAGGCGTCTACGGTTCAACAGCATACGTGCAGAAGCACTTTGCACCGCGCACCACCATGGTCAAGACGCCGGAGTATGACAAGTTTGACGTCTACTTCAACGATGACGGCGGTGCGGGCCGCTTCCGTGGCGTCTCCGCCGGCGGCAGCAAGGAGATGGGAACGATCTTCCAGTCGTGGATTGAACCCATCAAGGATCAGCACATCGTAGCCGTCAGCGGCACGGAGTTCCGTCCGACGTTGTCGCCCGGTGGTACTGACTCCACAGCGTTCTCATGGATTGGCTTGAACGGCATCAGCTTTATGCAGGATGGGCTGGAGTACGGCACCCTTACCCACCATTCCAACGCAGATACCTATGACCGCGTACCCGCGGCCGATGTGCAGCAGGGCTCGCTGGTTGAAGCATGGTTTGCCTACAACGCAGCTACTCGCAAGGACATGTTGCCGCGCATCCCAACCCCGGCGCCGGATCCGAACGCCAACGCTCACGAGTAAACAACGACACAGCAAGACACAGACGGGTGAGGCACGCAGCCTCACCCGTTTTCTATTGGAACTGCCTTAGTAGACCGAGGCTTCGCTCAGTTCCTTCAATTGCTCTGGCGTCAGCTCCAACTCCGTTGCAGCGAACAGATCTTCCAGTTGCTCTGTTGAAGTGGCACTTGCGATTGGCGCCAGGATGTTTGGGCGGGAGAGCAACCAGGCCAAGGCAATCGATGCCTGCTTTGCGCCTGTCTCCTTGCTCACTTTTGCGAGCGCCGCGAGAATCTTCATTCCGCGATCGTCAAAGTACTTGCCCAGCATGCCTGCGCGTTTTGCTTTTTCCGCATCCGCAGCCGTCTTGTACTTGCCGCTCAGAAAGCCCGAGGCCAGCGCGAAATATGGCACCACACCCAGGCTGAACTCCGCTACTACGGGTGCGAGATCATGCTCATATTCCGCGCGGTGATACAGGTTGTAATGCGGCTGCAGGGTCTGGTAGCGCGCGATACCCTCGCGGCGGGAAATCTCTTCTGACTCACGAAGACGATCACCGGAATAGTTCGACGCGCCAATTGCGCGTACTTTACCTTCCTTTACCAAGTCATCAAATGCACGCAGCGTCTCAGTCAGCGATGTGTCGGCGTCATCAATGTGTGCCTGATAGAGGTCGATGTAGTCGGTCTGTAAGCGGGTGAGTGACGCTTCTACGGCTTCCTTCATGTACACCGCGCTCAGGCCCTTTTTGCCTTCACCCATGGGGTTGCCGAGCTTCGTCGCCAACACGACGCTCTCGCGCTTGCCTGTCTTCTTGAACCAGTTGCCGATGATCGTTTCGCTCTCACCGCCCTTGTTCCCCGGAACCCATGACGAGTACATATCCGCCGTATCGATGAAGTTGTATCCGCGATCCACGAAGCGATCCAGCACAGCAAACGACTGCTTCTCATCGATGGTCCAGCCAAAGACATTCCCGCCCAGCATGATGGGCGAAACTTCTATTCCAGTGCTTCCAAGGGTGCGTTTGGTCATGATGTTTTGTTGGATGCGGCGACGCGGCTCCGCGGCGGACGCGCTTTTCCCATTCCACGTGATGGCAATGTAAATTTTGTGTCCGCCGGGATGTTGTTTCGCTTATGCGGACAACGGTGAGCTGTCCAACCATTCGCGCCAGGCGTTGAGGCCGCGTTCGCACTGGAGGCGATGGCGCTCTTTCTTGTCGCGGATCTTTTTGCGGAGTTCTTCTTCGAGCGGCAGCAACAGGTCAAAGGTGACGTTGGCTGGCTGGAAGCGCTTGGCTTCCGCGTGCGTGATGTAGTGCACGAGGGAGCCGTGGGCGCTGAGGCGGGGCGCGGGTTCTGGTGTTTCGCCGCGTGCGACGGAGGCGGCGAAACGGCCTGCGAGCATGCCTCCGGCGATGGACTCCGTGTAGCCCTCTACGCCGCTGAGCTGGCCAGCGATGAAGATGTTGGGGTGCTGACGCAGTTGTAGCTGCTCGTTCAGCAGCGTGGGCGAGTTGATGTAGGTGTTGCGGTGGATCTGGCCGTAGCGCAGGAACGTCGCGTTTTCCAAGCCGGGGATGAGGCGCAAGATACGTTGCTGGTCGCCGAACTTGATGTGATTCTGGAAGCCGACGAGGTTGTAGCTGTCGGCGCGCAGGTTTTCCTGGCGAAGCTGGACGACCGCGTACGGCGTGATTTCGGTTCCAGGGTAGCGCAGGCCCACGGGCTTCATGCAGCCGAAGCGGAGGGTGTCGCGGCCGCGGCGAGCGATCTCTTCAATGGGCAGGCAGCCTTCGAAGTAGTCGAGCTTCTCCCACTCCTTGGCTTCGACTTCGTGCGCGGCGACGAGCGCGTCGTAGAAGACGTCGTACTCCTCTTTGGTGAAGGGGCAGTTGATGTAGTCTGCGGAGCCTTTGTCCCAGCGTGCTTTGAAGTAGACGCGGTCCATGTTGATGGTGCTGGCGTCCACGACGGGCGCGATGGAGTCGTAGAAGGCTAGCTGGTCGGCGCCGGTGAGTCGCTGCAGTTCTGCCGCGAGTGCGGGCGAGGTGAGCGGGCCGGTAGCGAGGATGGTCAGCGTGTCTTCGCTGTTTTCGTCGAGCGACGTGACTTCTTCGCGGACGACCGTGATGCGCGGTTCGGCGGCGATGCGTTCGGCGACGCGTCGGGAGAACTCCACGCGGTCGACGGCGAGAGCGTGTCCGGCGGGGACGGCGCAGGCATCGGCTTCTTTGAGCAGGGCGGAGCCTGCGATGCGCATCTCCTGTTTGAGGAGCCAGGGCGCGGTGTTTTCGCTCTCGCTTTTGAGGGAGTTGGAGCAGACGAGTTCCGCGAAGTCGCTGGTCTGATGCGCTTCGGTGGAGCGGTTGGGGCGCATCTCGTGGAGGGTGACTTCGCAGCCGAAACGTGCGGCCTGCAGGGCGGCTTCCGGGCCTGCAAGGCCTCCGCCGATAACTTTGATTTTCTTCACAATTTCTATTTTCTCGCGAGCGGAACTTTTTCGGAGTAGGCTGCGTAGCAATACCCATGCGGACGTAGGCTTCTGAAAACCCGCACCGAGGCGCTTCATGCTTTGCCTGATCCTGTTAATCCTGTTCTTCAGCCGCCGCTGCTGGTACTGGTCGGGATATTCACCCTATGGTTATGGCTATTACGGCTGGCCCTATCGCGGATATGCCTATGGAGCGTATCCGTACGGGGCTTACAGCTACTACAACCCGTATTGGCGGGGATATTACCCGTATTACCGCCCTTACGGCTGCTACTAAGCGGATGTACCGGCGAGCCTTTTGAGCTCCTCGCCGGTCACGCGCAGGTTTAGCCATTCGCGCAGGACTTTGGCCCCGCTGGCTTCGTAGAAGTCGAGTGCGGGCTGGTTCCAGTCGAGACATTCCCATTGGAAACGGGTGCAGTTTCGTTCGAGCGCAATTTGTGCGAGGCGCTGGAACAGTGCTGCGCCGATGCCGCGTTTGCGGAAGGATTCGCGGACGAAGAGATCTTCCAGGTAGAGTGCCGGGCTGCCTTCCCACGTGGAGTATTGGAAGAAATAGAGCGCGAAGCCTGCGGTCTGGCCCTGCCATTCGGCCATGATGCAACGGAAGTAGGGCTGCGGGCCGAAGCCGTCGCGGAGGATGTCTTCTTCCGTGGCGATGACCGCGTGGGGTTCTTTTTCGTAGATGGCCAGGTCGCGGATGAGGGCGAGGATGGCGGGTGCGTCGGTGGGGACGGCGTCGCGGAGGATCAGGTCGTTTGGCATGTGTCTCTTGCGATTGTTACGCAGGAGGCGCACCTTCAGCACTTTGCGGTCCCAGCTTGCAGGTTTTAGCTACTGCGGCTTGCTGTTGTTGGTGTCGACCTTGAAGTCCTTGTCGTCCTTATCCTTCGAGTCCTTCGCGTCGGCTGCCTTGGCTGCGGCGGCTTTTGCGGCGTCGCGCTTGGTCTTTTCCTGGTCGAGATACTTGTCGAAGTTCACGGAGAAGGCGAAGAGTTCCGTGTCTTTGCCATCCTGCTTGGTGTGCATCATCTTCACGTAGAGCTCGGTGCCGCGGAGCGGAGGGTCGTCGAGGTCGCGGATGTCGTAGAAGAGGAAGCCGTTGGCGCTGCTGTGCGCCGGGATAGTGGTCTGGGTGAAGGAGAAGTCCTTGTCGTCGTCGAGGATCTTCTTGTCGACCGGCGTGGGGCGGTAGGTGATGGGCGTTCCGGGAATGCGCTTCTGCTTGATGTCGTTGAAGCGGAAGAGGCGGCGGTTCAACTCTTCGGGGGTGGCGGCGGGGAGCTTGGTGCCGTCCGAGCCGATGAGCTGGATGCGGACCTGGTTCAGGTCCAGCGGCGCGTCGCTGTCGTTCGCGATGATGAGGCGGATGGGCAGGATGCTGTGGCCGCTGTAGTCGAGCCGGAAGAAGTTGCCCTTTTCGCGGGTGTCGAATGGTTCGGCGGCGACGGTGACGTGCTCTTTCTCGTGCGTTTCGTGCGAGATGTACGCTGTGGCGGCGAGCACCGGCGGCGCTTCTTTCTTAGCTGCGAAAGCGGGTGCGGCGAGGGCCAGCAACAGCGCGGCGGCGAACCATTTTTGTGGGATTTGCGGCATATAGGTGTAGACGCGCGGTTTACGGCTCAGTTGCGCCGGCCACTTCGTCATTATGAGACGCCATGGGGGACGGGGTAAAGTTGGCTTTGGCTTTCTGTTGATTGCCTGACGCCATGATGATGCTTCTTTACAGCCTGGGATTGTCGCTGGCGCTGGTGCTGACTGCGCCGGTGTGGGGCTGGCGCATGTTGCGGCAAGGGCGGTATCGCGAGGGATTGCGCATGCGGTTGGGTGCGGTGCCTGCGCGGCTAACGGCTTTCGTTGCGGGCAGGCCGGTGGTTTGGGTGCATTGCGTTTCCGTGGGCGAGACGCTGGCGGCTGTGCGGCTGATTGCGGAGTTCGAAGCGGCGCTACCGGAGTATGCGGTCGTTGTTTCCACAACGACGCCGACGGGGCAGCGGGTGGCTCGCGAGCGGTTTGGTGTGGACCGCGTGTTTTTCTTTCCGCTGGATTTTGCGTTTGCGGTCCGGTCGTATCTGCGGGTGTTGCAGCCGAAACTGCTGGTGCTGATGGAGAGCGAGTTGTGGCCGCGTGTGCTGGTGGAGTGTGAGTGCGCGCAGGTGCCGGTGGCGGTGGTGAATGCGCGGGTGAGCGATCGCTCGTTGCCTCGGTATATGCGGCTGCGGATGTTGTGGAAGCCGTTGCTGGAAAAGGTGTCGTTGTTGCTGGCGCAGAGTGATGAGGATGTTCGGCGGTGGCGGCAGATTGGTGCACCAGAGTCTGTCGTGCGCAGTTCGGGCAATCTGAAGTTTGATATCCGTGTGGCGGAGGAGACGCCGCTGACGCGGCTGGTGCGGCAGCATTTGCCTGCGGCCGCGAAGGTGCTGGTTTGCGGGTCGACGCATGACGGCGAGGAGTCGTTGCTGCTGGATTGCTGGAAGACGCTGCCGGTGGCGGAACGCGTGATGGTTCTTGCACCTCGGCATCCGGAACGTGCGGGTGTGGTGGAGCAGTTGATTGTGGAGCGGGGGCTGCAGGCGATTCGCCTTACTGCGTGGCGGATGGAGCCTTCGCCCATTCTGGGTGGCGCAGTGTTGCTGGTGGATACGGTGGGCGAGCTTTCATCGTTGTATGCGCTGGCTTCTGTCGCGTTTGTGGGTGGGTCGCTGATTCCACATGGTGGACAGAATCCGCTGGAGCCTGCGCGGCTTGGTGTGCCGGTGGTGATGGGCGGCAGCTACCAGAACTTTCGCGGCATGGTGGATGCGATGCAGCGTGACAATGCGATTCGCATGGTGACGCGTGAGTCGTTGTGCAGTGCGTTGAGTGAGTTGATGACGCGCGGCGATGATGGCCTGGGTCAACGCGGTCGTTTGTTTGCGGCTTCGATGATCGGTGCGACGGAGCGGACGGTGGCGACGTTGCTGTCGGTGGTGCGGGAGCGTGCTTCGTGAAGCGGCCGTGGCTGTTGCCGCTTGTGCCGCTGTGGGCTGCGGGTGCGGCGTGGAAGAATCGTGGGTTTGATCGTGGTTCCGCGAAGGTGGAGCGGCTGGAACTGCCGG
This sequence comes from Terriglobus roseus, assembly GCF_900102185.1. Classification (NCBI taxonomy): domain Bacteria; kingdom Pseudomonadati; phylum Acidobacteriota; class Terriglobia; order Terriglobales; family Acidobacteriaceae; genus Terriglobus; species Terriglobus roseus. The sequence continues at coordinate 4,562,552 of NZ_LT629690.1, forward strand.
TGATTAGTGTGGGCAGTTTGTCCGCTGGTGGCGCGGGTAAGACGCCGTTTGTGATTGCGCTGGGTGAGGCGCTGCGGCGTGGCGGGATTGGGTTTGATGTGTTGTCGCGCGGCTATGGGCGCACCGTGGATGCACACGCAGCGAAGCGTGTTGTTGGCACTGGTTCGGCGGAGGAGTTTGGCGATGAGCCGATGATGATGGTTCGCAGGCTGGGTCGTCGTGTATATGTGGCTGCGGAACGCGCTGCTGCGGGGCGCATGGCGGAACGCGAGCATCGTGCGCAACGGGAGTCAGGGCCGTGGGTGCATCTGCTGGACGATGGATTTCAACATCGTCAGCTGGCGCGTGCGGTGGATATTGTTTTGCTGACGCAGGCGGATGTGCAGGATGCGTTGTTGCCCGCAGGGGATTTGCGTGAGCCTTTGAAATCGCTGTGTCGTGCGGATGTGGTTGTGCTGCGCAAGGATGAGGCGGCAGCGTTGCGGCCTGTTGTGGAACGTGTTGTGGCGTCGGCAAAGAAGAAGCCGCTGGTGTGGGAGATGGAGCGCGGCTTTCATTTTGTTGAGGGAACGCCTGCTTCTTCGCCGTTAGCCTTTTGTGGCATTGCCCGGCCAGATGCGTTTCTGGAATCGTTGCGGCTTAGCGGCGTGGAGCCTGCGTCGTTTGTGGCTTTGAAAGACCATCAACGTTATGACGATGGAGTGATGCAGCGGTTGGCGGAGACAGCGGAGCGCGTGAAGGCGAATGGCTTTGTGACAACGGCGAAGGATGCGGTGAAGTTGTCGCCAGCGATGCGTGCCACGTTGCAGCGTGTTGGGCCAATTGCAGTGGCGGATATTGAAGTGACGATCTGCGATGAGGCGCGTTTCATTCCGGAACTGATGAAGTTGCTTTGAATGATTCTTCACGTGGCCCACATGTCGTTTCACCTTATGCTCTTCGATGACTGCAGCGATGCGCGCTGCTGCGAATGGGAAACAGATTGAACAGTGCTCCCAACATTTTGATTGTGCGCGTGGGCGCGATGGGCGATGTGCTGCATGCCATGCCCGCGGTTGCGGCGCTGCGTGCGGCGATGCCGGAGGCATCCATCGGATGGGCGATTGAACCGCATTGGTCGCCGCTGTTGCGTGCATATCCCGGTGTAGCGGCGCGGGGGCTCGAGATGCCGCTGGTGGATCGCGTCCATACTGTTCCGGCGAAAGAGTGGTCGCGGCATCCGTTTTCGTTCGCAACGTTGAGCAGCATTCGCAATTTGCGGCGTGAGTTGCGATGGCAGCGATATGACATCGCGATTGATCTGCAAGGTTCGATTCGGTCGTCGGTGATTGCACGGATGAGTGGTGCGCGGCAGATTGTGGGTAGTGCCGATCCTCGCGAGAAGCAGGCGGGCTGGCTGTATCGGCAACGCGTGCAGACGCGGAAGACGAACGTGGTGGATCAGGCAGCGGAGATTGTTTCTGCGGCGATGAAGTTGTCATTACAGCCGGTGAAGGCGCCACTGCCGGTGTCGCAGCCTTCGGAGCAGTGGTGCGATACGTTGTTTCGTGGGTTGCCGGAGCGCCCTGTGGTTTTGTTAGCGCCGACGGCGGGTTGGGGCGCGAAGGAGTGGCCTGCGGTGCGTTTTGGGCATCTAGCGCGTGCGTTGGATGAGCGTGGCTACACGGTGCTGGTGAATGCGTCGCCGTTTGGGCCGGACGGCGCAGCGGGTATGGTGGTGGCTGCTTCGCAGGGCCATTGCAGGGCGGTGCCTTGCACCATTCCGCAGTTGATGGCGTTGGTGCAGCGTGTGGTGTTGGTGATTGCAGGCGATACTGGACCGCTGCATCTGGCGGCGGCTTGTGGTGTGCCCGCCCTGGGGTTGTTTGGGCCCACGGATCCGCTGCGTACCGGGCCTTGGGGCATGCGATCCAAGACGTTGCGGCATCGGCTGAGCCAAACGGATCATCGTCGGCACGCGATGGTGGAACGCGGATTGGCGGAGATTACGGTGGACGAAGTGTTGAACACCGCGTTGGAACTGTTGCCACAGTCTGACCGCAAGTAACGCGGCAGGGCATAATGACAGAGGCATGGCAGTGGAAATGGGCAAGGGCGAACGGTTGGTACGGAGGATTCGTGTTCCTCTGGGATTTGTCTTTGCGGCGTTGTTTTTGTGGTTGGCGCGACCTTCGTTTTTGTCGCTGGCGCTGAGTTTGTTGCTGGTGGTTCCGGGGCTTTGGCTGCGCGGTTATGCCGCCGGTTACGTCAAAAAGAATGCAGAGCTGACGCAGACCGGGCCATATGCGTACACGCGCAATCCGCTGTATCTGGGTTCGGTGATGGCGGCGTTTGGATTTGCGTTCGCTTCGCGGCGTTGGGAACTGGTTGTGCTGCTGGCGCTACTGTTCGTGGTGATCTACGGGCCGGTGATTCTGTCAGAGGAGCGATTCCTGCGCGGGCACTTTGCGGATTTTGATGAGTACGCGTCGCGCGTGCCTCGTTTGTTGCCCCGATTCACGCCTGCGCCCGCGCCAGCAGGACAAACTTCAGCGGGTTTCGACGCGGAGCGTTACAAGAAACATCGCGAGTACAATTCGGTGATGGGCGCGGCGGGTATCTACGCCACGCTGTTGGTGCTGATGTGGGTTCGCGCGCATTGGGGCATGCAATAAGGGTCTGAGTTCACGAGAGGGGCTACTGCGGGTTGAATCGGTTTCGGAATGCCCTTCTGGCAATGGTGTGTTTGCCAGCCCTGATTTCGCTGCCTGCGGCGGCGCAAAAGTTCTCATTGCCGTTTACTGCAGATAAGGAAGGTGTGCCGCCAGCACAGGCTCCGCTGATGACACCGCCCATGCAGGGCTATGTGTTTCCGCAACATCAGACGCTGACATTCACCGTGGATTGGCGCGTGTTTACCGCCGGGCGTGCCGTGTTTCAACTGGATCAGGCCGGGCCGCTGATGAAGGTGCAGGCCAGCGCCGATACGGTTGGCGCGACCAACATGATCTACCAGGTGATTGATCGCTTCCAGTCGAGCTTCAACATGGCGACTGGCTGCTCTGCAGGGTTCAGCAAGCAGACGCAGGAAGGCCGCAGAAAGATCAATAGCGATCTGGTCTTTACACCGGGTGCAACTGCTCCTGCGCCTGTAGCGGGTGGGCAGCCCGTGCTGGGAACGCAGGTGCTGACCGAACGCAATGTGGTGAAGAACACCACGAAGACGCAGCAGGGACAGATTCCTGCATGCGTGACGGATGCGCTGTCCGGCATCTTTTATGTGGGATCGCAGAAGCTGACGGTGGGGCAGGATTTCAAGTTGCCGCTGGCAGATGCGCTGCGTACTGTTGCTGTGACGATGAAGGTGGAGGCTCGCGAGGATGTGAAGACACCTGCGGGTACGTTCACCACGATTCGTGTGCAGCCGACGGCGGATGCCGGTGTGGTGAAGAATCGCGGCACGATTACGATCTGGTATTCGGATGATGCACGGCACCTGCCAGTGCAGATTCGCGCGAAGATGCTGTGGGGAACGATTACGTTCCATCTGCAGTCCGTTCAGTAAGTACTTCGGTACTTCGTACCGTTCTCGACGCTTCGCGTGTTTCCGCTTTGCGCTATAGAGCTGTCATCGGTGGCTTCCTCTACACTGTTGCGTATGGCTGCTGACTGCATCTTCTGCCGCATTGCCGCGGGGACCATTCCTTCCACGAAAGTGTTTGAGGACGAGCGCGTTCTGGCGTTTCGTGATCTGCATCCCGTTGCGCCGACGCATGTGCTGGTGATTCCGAAGGAGCATATTGCTTCTACCGCGCATGCCGTGGAGACGCATGAGGCGCTGCTGGGGCATCTTCTGCTGGTTGCCGCGAAGGTGGCGGAGCAGGAGGGGCTGGCGAAGGGATTCCGCGTGGTGACGAACACCGGTGCGGATGGCGGCCAGACGGTGGACCACCTGCATCTGCATGTTCTGGGCGGCCGTTCCATGACGTGGCCTCCGGGCTAAACTGCCGCCTCCCGAAAGAGCGTTCTCCTTGCTACACTCGCAGCACTCTGTCCTGTGACGGAGAGGGAGATTCATGGCCACGATCAACACGCCCCCGCCTGCCTTCAAACCGTTTGTTCCTGCAGAAGAGTCGCGACCGGAATTGACGGTTCGCGCCATTCTGATTGGCGCTTTATTCGGGATTTTGTTTGGCGCGGTGACGGTCTACGTGGGGTTGAAGGCCGGACTGACGGTTGCGGCTTCGATTCCGATTTCGGTGCTGTCAATTTCAATTCTGCGCGTGCTGGGGCGGGCGTCGATCTTGGAAAACAATATTGTCCAGACGACGGGCAATGCGGGGCAGTCGATTGCTTCGGGCGTGATCTTCACGCTGCCTGCGCTGATCTTTCTGGGTTTTGATCTGGAGTATGCGCGCATCTTTGCGCTGGCGCTGTTCGGCGGATGGATCGGTGTGCTGTTCATGATTCCTCTGCGACGACAGTTGATTGTGGAAGAGCATGGCGCGCTGTTGTATCCGGAAGGCACGGCTTGTGCGGATGTATTGATTGCGGGCGAGCGCGGCGGGTCGTTTGCGTCGCGCATTTTTCTGGGCATGGGAATGGGCTCGCTTTACACGCTGTTTCAGAACGAGAACCTGTTTCGCCTTTGGCCTGGAACGCCGACGTACGACTTTGACATGGGGCCGCAGCACCTGCTGAAGGGCGGTTCGATTCGCGCGGATGCGACTTCGGAATATCTGGGCGTGGGTTACATCATTGGGCCGCGTGTTGCGGGCATCATGCTGGCGGGTGGTGTTTTCAGTTGGCTGGTGCTGATGCCGGCGATTTACTTCTTTGGATCGCATTTGACGGGGCCGCTGTATCCGGGCACTGTGCCCATCCATGACATGAGTCCGAGCGATCTGTGGCGTACGTACATCCGTCCGATGGGCGCGGGTGCGGTGGCTGCGGCGGGATGCCTTACGCTGCTGCGTACGCTGCCTACGATTGCAAGCGCATTGATGGGGTCGTTGAAGGCTAAGAAGTCTTCGGGTGAAGAGGTGAAGGCGCGCACGTCGCGTGATCTGCCGAACAGCTTTGTTTATGGTGGGTCGGCGCTGCTGGTGCTCATCATGTGGGCGTTCCTGTACTTCAAGCCGGTGCCGGGCGCGCAGGTGGGGCTGTGGGCGAACCTTGCGGCATCGCTGTTGATTGTGGTGTTTGGGTTTTTGTTTGTTACGGTGAGTGCGCGCATTGTGGGCATTGTGGGTTCGTCTGCGTCGCCGGTGAGCGGCATGACGATTGCTACGTTGATGGCTACGGCGGCAATCTTCCTGGTGCAGGGATGGACTGCACCGGCGTTTGGTGCGTTGGCGATTACGGTGGGCGGTGTGGTGTGTATTGCCGCGAGTAATGCGGGCGATACGGCGCAGGATTTGAAGACGGGATTCCTGATTGGCGCTACGCCGTGGAAGACGCAGCTTGCCGTGATGATTGGCGTGGTGGTGAGCACGTTTGTCATTGGCATTACGCTGAGCGCGATGAACAAGGCGTTTGAGAGCTTTCGCCCCATGGCGACACCGATGGCGGTGAGCCTGTCGTCATTGCCGGAAGGCTTGCAGGATAAGGGAATGTTTCCGCGTCCGCACATCAGCTTGATCGATCCGAAGAACAGCGGTGCGAAGCAGGAGATCAACGACGCTACTCGTTATGAACTGATCAATGCGATTGGTTCGGCGCAGCTGGAGGATGGTAAGTATCTGCTGAATCGCGATACGGGCAAGCTCGAGATTCAGTGGGTGCAGGGCATTGGCAGTGAGAAGGTTGCCGCGCCGCAGGGCCGTTTGATGGCGACAGTGATCAACGGCATTCTGAGCCGCAAGCTGCCGTGGTCGCTGGTGTTGCTGGGTGTTGCGCTGGTGTTAGCGGTTGAGTTGCTGGGTGTGCGTTCGTTGACGCTGGCCGTCGGCGCGTATCTTTCCATTGCGACGACGCTGGCAATCTTTGTGGGCAGCATGGTGCGTTGGATGGCTGATGCTGCGATTGTCAAGGCTCGTGAGCGGGATCGCGCGATCCGCATGCAGCTTGCGGCAGAGGCGCTGGCTGCTGCTCCTGAAGGTGCTGTGGTTGCTGTGCTCACGGAAGACGAACTGCTGCGCGGTGAGGTTCGTCTGACCGATGCAGAGCAGGCGGAACTTACGGGCAACGAGCCGTTGACCGATCTGGATAACGAGGAGATCAGTCCCGGCTCGTTGTTTGCTTCGGGGCTAATTGCTGCTGGTGGTATCACTGGTTTGATCGGCGTAGCAGTCGCCGCGATGGAGAGCTTCTCTGAGGAGCGTGGTGGACACTGGCAGTTGTGGCGCTTCTCGCACGGGAATCTGCTGGATCACGACCCGGTGGCGATTGTGATGTTTGGTTTGTTGGCGTTTTCGCTTTATTACTTTGCACGTAAGCCGCTGGATACGAAGTGACGTTAAGAGAATTGTTTTCTAAGTCTGCGGAATTGCTGTGGCAGAATCCACGGCTGCTGTTGCCTGTGTTGTTGGCGGATGGCGTGAAGTTTGTGCTGTCAGCTGTGGAGAAGCAGGCTACTGGTGTAGTTATTCGTGCATTGTTGCCTAAGTCAGTCCTTGGGGGCTATGCGGGCCCGGCTCGAATGCCTGCATCGATTTGGATGGCAGTAGGTGCAATGAACCTTGTGACATACCTTGTGTGCATCATGGGGTTTGTTGCAGCATTGGGGCTGTTTGCGGATTGGGTGCCGCGTGTGCAGATCGGAAGCGAAGAGCCTCTTGTTTGGAGATGGCCACAGAGATTACGTAAACCGCTCTTGTCACTGCTGGGTTGCACTGTTCTCTTCGTTGCTCTGCAATATTCATTGTTCGCCATGGCAGATGTGATTCATTGGCGGGGTAAGTTTTCCTTGTATACGTTGCTTGCATTATCAGTGGGTGCTGCGAGTGCCGTATTTGGAGCGTCGTTGCATTCCTTTGTGGATGTAAATGGAGCAACAGGAAAACCGATGGCGTCGCGTTGGCAGTTTGCACTTTTGCTTTTATTTGGTTTTGCCTTAAGTGAGGTTTTGAGCGGCGAGATTCTGCTCGAGACAGGACGAGATGAAGGACTGAATTTGCTACTCCATCAGCCGGTTGGCTGGCTGATTGGTTTGTTCTTGTCGCTGCTCTCGGCGATTCCTTTTGCATGGAGCTTCGTTGGTATGTCTTTACGAAGTGAACACACGGAAATGGCCACATCTTCAGTAGGAGAAAACGAATGTTTCGAGTAAATGGATGGATTGCGGCTGCGGCTTTGGCGATTGTGGTTGCCCTGCCTGCTCATGCAGATGATGTTTCGAAGCGCGCCAAGATTGAAGAGATGTTTACGCTGATGCATATGCAGCAGACGCTGGATCAGCTAGCCGATCAGCAAGCTGGGCAGATGAAGAAGATCATGCCGCAACTTCTGGCCGGGCAGACGATTGGTCCGGATGATCAGAAGCAGATTGATGCGTTCATGGATCAGCTCACTGCCATGGTGCGTGATGCCATTCAGTGGGACAAGCTGAAGCCGCAGTATGAAGATCTGTACGCGGCCACCTATGACGAGACGACAATCGATGGCATGCTGGCGTTTTATCGCACGGATGCCGGACGCGCGATGGTGGCGAAGCAGCCGGAGTTGATCGCGAAGTCGCAGGGGATTGCGCAGGCCCAACTGACAGCAGTGCAACCGAAGATGCAGGCTGCGTTTGTGGACTTTGCCGCGAAAATGGCGAAGAGTGCGGCGGCAAAACAGAAGTAGCGCACGCTGACGCGAGATGACGAATGTAGCCACGGCGATTGTTGTGGCACTTTTGCTGGGGTCGTCTTAGACTTCGCCTGCGAGGTGCTTGATGCGGCGGTCGTTGTGGCTGTGTGCGGTGAGTTTTGCAGTGCTGGCGGTGGTGGCCGGGGCGCAGATGCAACATGCTCCCGATGGCGGTACGCGCGAGATGATTCAGAGCATTGATGTGCCCACGAAGGCTGGCGCTCCGTTCCGCGCGCAGGTGGCGACGTCGTGGAAGCGGCGGTTGGAGGATGGCACGGAGACGACCATCTATAACCGCCGCACCATTGCTCGTGACAGCATGGGCCGTGTTTTTCAGGAGCGCCGGGTATTTAGGCCGGATGGCAACACACGCGCCACGATAGTGAACGAGATGGATTATTACGATCCGTCGATGAAGACCACTACCGTGTGCCACACGCTGACGCGGCAGTGCATGGTCTATCACCAGAACTTCGCTAAGGCAGCGGATGATCAACCGTTGCCCGCAACGCAGACGTTCCCGAACGGCGTTAAGATTACGCGGGAGTCGCTGGGAACGAACACGATTGAAGATCTGCAAGTGACGGGGATGCGTGAGATTCGCACTTCTGGAAGTTCTGGCGACGCGGAGCCCACGGTGAAGGAGTTCTGGTACTCGCCTCGGCTGGGGATGAACCTGGTGGTGAAGCGGTTTGAGCCGCGAGGCGGTGCGGAAGATTTCAACGTGGAGAAGATTGATCAGACGGAGCCGGATGCTTCGCTATTCAACCTGCCACGTGCGTACCAGGTGATCGATATTCCAGCGCCACAGGCGATCGCGCAGCACTAAGATGCACTAGCCGCGTACCTTCAGGAAGCCAGCCAGCGCAATGATCATGCCCACCACGATTAGCGCCAGCAGCGTGCCGATGAAGTAGGCCGCGCGGCGTTCGCCTTCAGGCCCGGGCTGGGTGATACCGAAAGTGTTGATGAACGAGCGTGCGATCAGCAGAAGGAATCCCATGGCGTTTGTATTCTTAGTGTGCGCCTTTTAACGGTGTATCGTCGAGTCTCGGATAGTCTGGGTCATATTTTGTGGATCTGAGGTGCCGGCTTTGATCGAAGAGTTTGATGTTGTTGTGCTGGGCAGTGGCGAGGCTGGTAAGTACCTTGCATGGACGCTGGCTGAGAGCGGGCTGCGTACGGCGATGGTGGAGCGTCGCTGGATTGGCGGATCATGCCCGAACATTGCCTGCTTGCCCACAAAGAATGTGATCCACAGCGCGAAGGTAGCTACGCTGGCGCGTCGCTCTGCAGAGTTTGGTTTGTCTGCGGGTGAAGTGCGTGTGGATATGGAGGGTGTGCGAGCGCGCAAGCGTCGCATGGTGGATGCGCTGGTGCAGGTGCATGAGAAGCGCTACGCCTCCAGCGGAACGGAACTGGTGCTGGGACAGGGAACGTTTGTGGCGCCGCGTACTTTGCAGGTTGCGTTGAATGATGGTGGCAGTCGCACGCTGCGTGGTGCGAAGGTGATCATCAGCACTGGTAGTCGTGCGACGATTCCTGGTCTTCCTGGCATGAAGGAAGCCGCGCCGATGACGCACATTGAAGCGCTGGAACTGGATGTGGTGCCGGATCACCTGCTGGTGTTGGGCGGTGGCTATATCGGGCTGGAGATGGCGCAGGCGATGCGTCGGTTTGGGGCGCGCGTCACGATTGTGGAGCGGAACCATCGCGTGTTGCCACGTGAAGATGACGATGCGGTAGCTGAGTTGATGGCTATGTGTCAGCGCGAAGGCATTGACGTGGTGACAGGCGTAGAACTGCAGCGTGCGGAAGGCCGAAGCGGTGCGGAAGTATCGCTCTATGGGCTGCGTGATGGCGTTGCGTTTTCGATTTCGGGATCGCACCTGTTAGCGTCTGCGGGCAGAACGCCGAACAATGCTGGCATTGGCCTGGAGGCTGCAGGTGTTGAGCTAACGGAGCGTGGATTTATCCGGGTAAACGATCGGCTGGAGACTACTGCTGAGAACACGTGGGCCGTGGGAGATTGTGCGGGGAGTCCGCAGTTCACGCATGCTGCCTTCGATGACTTCCGTATTGTGCGTGACAATCTGCGTGGTGGAAGCCGAAGCACGCGTGATCGACTGATGCCGTTCGCGTTATTTACCGATCCTGAGTTTGCACGCGTTGGATTGAGCGAAAGCGAGGCGCGGCAGCAGGGCATTCCGTATCGGCTGGTGAAGATTCCCATGGCGGCGGTGTTGCGCACGCGTACGTTGAGCGAGGAGACGGGATTCCTGAAGGCTCTGCTGCACGCGGAGAACGACAGCATTCTTGGGTTCACTGCTGTGGGTGTGGAGGCGGGCGAGATTCTCGGCGTGGTGGAACTTGCCATGCGAACCGGTGCGCCATACACGGCGATTCGCGATGCTGTGTTGCCGCATCCCACCATGGTTGAGGGCCTGACGGTTCTGTTTGGACAGAAGCCGGTGCTGCACGCGTAGGTTATTCCGGCTGCTTTGAGGCGGCGTCTGGTTTGGCGAGGTCGCACGCGCGGTACAGGTACCAGGTTGCGATGGAGCGCCACGGACGCCAGCGTTCGCCGCGCTTGATCATCTCGGCGGGCTTGGGAAGGTCTGCGTTCGTTACTTTGTCAGTTGGCTTCAGTTTGCCGAAAGTGAGCGCGAAGCCTTTGCGTACGCCGTAGTCGTCGACGGGGAGAACGTCCGGACGACCGAGGCGGAAGATGAGCATCATCTCCACGGTCCATTTGCCGATGCCGCGCACCTGTGTGAGGTGCTCGATGATGTCTTCATCGGACATGCGGCGGATCTTCGCCAGCGTGGGGACGGTGCCGTCGAGAGTCTTCGCGGCGAGGTCGCGCAGGGCGAGCGTTTTGTTTGCAGAGAGGCCTGCGGAACGAAGCTGAATCGTGGGACATTCAAGCAGGTGTTCCGGTGAAGGATGCACGCCGAGTCCACATACGTCTTCAAAGCTGGCGATCATGCGTGCGTGAATGCTCGCTGCGGCTTTGCCGTGGAGTTGCTGATAGATGATGGCTTCCGTCAGCGCCTCAAACGGACTTTGCGCAGCGGCAATCTTCAGGCGTGGCGGACCCGCTTTGGCGATGAGTTTTGCCAGCTTGGGATCGGCAGCGGAGAGAGCGGCGGCGGCTTCGTCAACGTCGTAAGGCGGCTTGCGCGTTCGGGCAGTGTGAACCATGGCCAACAGTGTCCCACAAAGTCAACCGCTGCTGTCTTATATGCGGTGAGTGATTGTTCCCACGAAGAGGATTGCGCCGATCAGGATCAAGCCGACGTAGACATACTTCAGGAATCCTGTGCCGGAGAAGCGGCGATTGAGCGCTCGTCCTGCGAAGACTGCGGGGAGCATCGCTGGCAATGAGAAGAGGAACTCGTTGGTGACCGTGCGTGTCCACAGGCCTGCGCTCCAGTAGCCGATCATGCCCAGGATGCTGGCAGGGAGAAAATACGCGTGGATGGTGGCGCGGAAATGCTGTGGTGACCATCTGCGGAGTGAGCCGTACACGACCAATGGTGGGCCGTTCATGCCGTATGCGCCGCCCAGGATGCCTGCCAGAAATCCTGAGAGCAGAAGCAATGGTCGATTCTCATGTTTGAGATGAAATGTGCCAGAGTTCCACAGCGAATAGGCCGAGAACAGCATGATCAGAATGCCGAGACACGCCTTCACGATTTGCTGGTGAGGATTGGTCAATAGCCACAGGCCGATAGGAATGCCGAAGACGGTGGCCGAGAGCAATCCGACAGCACTCTTCAGGTGGATATGTTTCCAATCCTGAACGACGACCACGGCTGCGGCTGCGATGGAGAGCAGTACAGCCAGTGGCGCAGCTACCTGCAGCGGCATTACAAACGACAGCAGGGGGACTGCGATCAGAGCTTCGCCAAATCCAAAGGTGGACCGGACCAGCGTGGCCACAAAAACGATGGCCAGAACGAATACGAGTGAAGCGTGAATGGGGGACTCCGAAACAGTGTTCTCCACGCCGTTTGTGCAGCATGGAGAACGCTGATTCAAGGATATCGGGCTACGCGCGGACGCGGTTAGCGACGGGTTATATTGGCGCCTTCTTCTTTGGTGATGGGTTCGCCTGACTTCGGTGTGATGATGACGTTCTTCATTGTCACGTCGGCGTTGCGGATCTGGAGGCCCTTTTCGCTTTCGATCTTCACGTTCGTCAGCGTCAGGTGGCGGATGGGCATTTCCGGGATGCCGATGATGATGGCGTCCTTCGCTCCGGTGGCGGTTATGCCTTCAAGTGAGATGTCGTGGAAGCGCGGTGTGTGTGCGTCAACGGGCTTTGCTGTGTCGGTGCCTGCGGCGGGCCACTTGGGGTAGTACTCGGTGATCTGGATGGGCTGGCCGACGCCGGTCATGGTGATGTTCTTGTAGTGCAGGTCGTGGATGTCGTTGCCACGGGTGCGATTGCTCTTGATGCGGACACCTGCTTCGGTGTGTTCCATGGTGACGTTTTCCACGCGCACGTCGTTTATGCCGCCTGCGAGTTCGCTGCCCACGCTGAGGCCGTGGCCGTGGCGGAAGATGCTGTCGTGGATGTAGACGTGTTCCACGGGGCCGATCTTGGGGTCGCGCTCGACGAGGCCGCTCTTGAGGGCGATGTCGTCGTCGCCGGTGTCAATATCGACGTTGCTGATCTCAATGTTCTTTGAGCTGAACGGATCGATGCCGTCGGTGTTCGGCGCGCCGGTGGCGGGGTTGCGAATGATGGCGTGGTCGATCTTGATGCCGTCGCAGAAGAAGAACGTGAAGTTGTACATGGGCGAGTTCTGCAGCGTGATGTGATCGAAGGTCAGGTGCTGCGACTCTGTGATGTCGAGGAGCATGGGGCGCGGGAAGCCGCCGCTACCGCTCGTGTCGCCTGCGATGCGGTGGGTGTGGGCGAGTTCCCAGAACATGTCGCCGCTGCCGTCGATGGTGCCGCCGCCGGTGATGCGCAGGTTGGAGACGTGGTCGGCGTGCAGGAGAGCGACGCGGCGCCACTTGGCATCTTCACGGATGGGGTAGTCGTCCAGGTTGCGCGAGCCGAGGAGCTTGCTTCCTTCCGCGATGGAGAGTGTCAGGTTGCTTTTGAGCGTGAGCGGTGCGGAGACGAAGGTGCCACCCTTCAGGACGACGGTGCCGTGCTTCGGCGCGCAGGCGTCGATGGCCTTCTGGATGGCGGCGGTGTCGTTGGTTTTGCCGTCGCCCTTTGCGCCGTAGGTGTGCGCGTCGCAGGTGGTTTGTGCGGCGGCGGTTGTGGCGGCGAGGGCGATGAGGACGGCTGGAAGGAAGCGCATGGGTGTGTCTCCTGACGGAGTACAGTTTCGCCGAAACGTTTTTATTTTGTCGAGGGGTGGAATAAATATTCGTTTGTTGGACCCGGATTAGGTTCTATGTTTTCCCGCTGGCATCCCAGTGCGGGATAGGAAAGCAGATCCTTGGGCTTCGCTCAGGATGACTTTGCTTGGCCATTTGAGCTTGGCAGGCATGGTTAAGAAGATGAACTGCTTTCCACTTGCGCTGGGATGCGTTAGTGTTTTGTGCATGCCTACATCCAAGCTGCTTTGCCGCGTTGCTGCCGCGTCCTTTGCTGTTGTTTCCTGCGTCTTTGCGCACGCCTCCACACAGGCCGACGTGGAACGCCTCAGCACCAAGTTCTGGGAGTGGCGTGCGACGGAGCAGCCGTTTACGAATGACGATATTCCGCGTCTGGATCGTGCGCCGGGATTTGTGGCGCATTGGTCTGCGGCGGATGTGGCGGGGTATCGGAAGCAGATAGCCGCGTTTGAGAAGGAATGGCGCGCGCTGGATGTGAGCAAGCAGCCAGTGAGTACGCAGGTGGATTATCGCCTTGTTGGATCGGCGATTGCCCGCGTGTACTGGGAGCTGGATGTGATTCCGGTGTGGCAGCGGAGCCCGTTCTTCTATGTCGATCAGGGGCTGACGGCGACATACACGCTGCTGTTGCAGCATAAGAAGTTCACGCCGCAGATGCAGCACGATGTGGTGGTGCGGCTGGCGAGTTTGCCGCGTCTGCTGGATGAGGGCAAGGCGAACCTGACGGATATGCGGCAACCGTATGCCGTCATTGCCATGGAGAATCTGTCGAAGATTGAAGATCGCATGGGGCGGTTCAAGGACGGCATTCATGCGGAGGCGGGCTTTGATGCGAAGGAGCTTGCCGAGTTCGATAAGGCCGAAGATGCGGCTGTCAAGGCGATGGTGGCGTATCGCGAATGGCTGCGGCCGCAGGTGGCGGGCATGAAGCAGCAGACGGCGGTGGGGCGCGATGGCTACATCTGGTTTCTGAAGAACGTTGCGCTGATGAGCTATACGCCGGAGCAGATTGTGCAGGTCGGCAAGCTGGAGTTTGATCGTGCCGTGACGTTTGAGGCTCTGGCGCAGGCCGCGAATACAGGGCTACCGGACCTGCCGGTGTTTCCGGATGTGGCATCACAGATTGCCGATGAAGAGAAGCAGGAAGTGGCGATGCGAAAGACCATGCAGGCGCATAGTGTGTTGAGCGATCCGGCAGAGGTGCGGCATTACCACTACGTGGCGGTTCCGGCTTACATTGCGCCGCTGGGTTTTCTGGGAGTTGAGGATGACCTTACGGGGCCGGATCGTTTGAACGAAGAAGGTTCCAGCTACAAAGGCAAGCCGCGTACGGATGGCGGATTCTTTGGCAACATTACGGCGCGCGATACGCGTCCGTTGACCATCCATGAAGGTGCTCCCGGACATTATGAGCAGATGGCGTGGGCGTGGCATAACCCTGATCCGGTGCGGCGGCGCTATTACGACTCTGAGACGCAGGAAGGCATTGGCTTTTATGCGGAAGAGATGATGCTGGTGACGGGCGAGTTCGATAAGACACCGAAGGTGAAGGAAGCCATTTACAGCATGATGCGTCTGCGTGCGTTGCGCGTGCTGGTGGATGTGAGGCTGGCGACGGGTGAGTACACATTGCAACAGGCGGCGGATTACCTGAAGACGACAGTGCCGATGGATGAAGGCACAGCGCGCAGTGAAGCAGCGATGTTCTCGTCCACGCCGGGGCAGGCCATCACGTATCAGATTGGCAAGAGCGACATCATGAAGGGGCTTGCCGAAGCGAAGCTGAAGCAGGGCGCGGCGTTCTCGCTGCAGAAGTATCAGGACTACGTATGGAGCAACGGCAGCGTGCCGTTCAGCCTGCAGCGTTGGGAGTTGCTGGGGGATGTGAGCGATGTGCCGCCCATTCCGGCGAGTTTCTCTGCCAGATAATCAGTCCGATTCGGGCTTCTCGGCCTTGTCGATCACGAGTGTGTCGACGGGACCGTGGGTAGCCTTCATCTCCAGGCCAAGTTGTTCACGCATGGCGACGAGCAACGGTGGACTCTTTGAGTCTTGCGGGACGGGAATGGCGCCGCCGAACTGTGTTTCATCAGGCACCCAGTCCAGGTCGAAGTCGTAGCGGCCGGTGAGGCCGGTCTTGTTCACGACAGGGCGATCGAGGATGGCGCGTTGCATCACACGCGCGAAGTCGTCCATGCTGGCGTTGCGCGCGGGCATTTCGAGGTGGTCAGGGTAGACGACGCTGGTGACCATCGGTTCGCGATTGGGTGCGCCTGCTGTGTCGAACTGGATGCCGCCTTTGGCCACGGTGATTTCGTAGATCGCGAATACCTTCGGCACTCGGTGGAAGGCGAGATGAAAGCGGTCATGCAGAAGCGTGCGCAGCATCAGCATCTGCTGGTCGTGGTCCGGCCGCTTCTCGCCGGGTGTTAGCGCTTCAATGGTGAACTTGTCGGAATCGGTCCAGCCGGGGCCACCGGAGATCGTCCGCGGGTTCAGGTCGTAGGCTGCCGCGATCAGTAGCTTCAGCGTAAAGTTGGTGGCGATGAAGCGGTGGTCGTTTTCCATGCGGAGGAACCGGCCCGCCTTGGGGCCTGGATCCACTGGTTTGATGGTGGCGACTTCAAAGCTGGTCGCGGGGGATTGCGCCGCGGCGACTCCTACCGCCATGACGATACCCAATGCCACAGCCCTGAACATGATGCTTCTACCTCCGGCCGCTTCCTACAGAGAAGGACGCCGGTCGGGGCGTTTTGGTTCTAGGAACCTCTGTGAAGGGCTACGGAAGACAGCATAGACGCGGAGAGAGGGCACTTTCGAGGACCGGAAGACCCAAGCCCCGTGTCTGGCGCGATACGGCTTATTGTGCCGCTAGGGTGGCTTCTTCGAAGCGTGTCATGGCGGCGTCGTCCCAGGCGTGGGTGGTGGTGCGCCAGCGGTGGCTACCGTCGTCCATGAAGTTGGGGAAGTCGCTGCGGCAGAAGCTTTCTCGGCGCTCAAAGTCGACGAGCACTTGCGGGATGCCATCGATACGGAGGGCGGCCTGCTGGCCGTCGCGGCTCCATTCCACGGTGAGCAGGCGTTCGCGATCACCTTCGGACTCACGGCGCATGGCGGCGACGTTGTAGACCAGCATGGAGTCGAGGACGGTGATGTCGAATTCGTCTTCTACGGTGGCCAGGCGGCCGTCGCAGGCGTAGCAGTAGGCGGCCACGCCCTCATCTTCAAAGACCACGCGCCACGGGAGCTCGCGGATTGGGGAGTAGCTGACGAGGCGGCCGGAGCCTACGCGGAAGGTGAGGGAATCCATGTCTTTCAGGGTACGCGAGGATGAGGTTTTCGTAGGAGCCTGTTTGGCGGTTCCGCTGACTTGCTGAGTTTGGCTCAAGCTGCAACACTCGAAGATGCGTATCGACCATGAATTTTCGTATCCACTTCGGCAGGCCGCAACGGGTTGCGGCGCTGATCCTCCTGTTCTTTTTTGCGGAATGTCTCTACCTGATTGGGCGGACGGAACTTACTGACCGCGACTATCGCTATGCGCTGTGTGGACGTGAGATGTGGGAGAAGCCTGTTCCCACGGCCGGGTACTTCACCACCTGCGGCAACATGCAGGGCGATGGGACACTGGCATACCGTGCAGCCGCTCTACCGCTGACGGTGTACGTGAAGGCTTTGCAGGTTGCTGATTGGGTGGATGCGAAACGGCACGGTGCGGAAGCGCAGGACGATCCCACTGGTGGTTCGGTCTATGACCTGCGGCACCAGATTGTGGGAACGCGGTTCTTGCTGCGTGTGCCGTTTGCGTTGGCTGCCGCGTTGCTGGGAGCAGGGCTGTGGTGGGTAAGTCGCAGGTTGTTTGGCAATATCCCGGGAACGTTTGCGCTGGGGCTGTATTGTCTGTCGCCCGTGGTCCTGCGGTACGCGACCACTCCAAATAACGAGATTCTGGCGGCGTGGGGTTTGTTTGCCGTTGTGTATACGGCCATTGGCATTGCTCACGCCATGTACGGATCGCCGCGGAAGTGGCGTCCTCGGATTGTGCTGTACACCGTGGCGTTGGGACTTACGGCTTGCTCACACATCCTGGCGGCCTTAGTTGGCTTGATCGCTTCCGCGGTGTTCATGGTGTGGATTGCGGAGCGGCGCAGGACACTGGTGTTTCCGCTGCTGCTGGTGTCATCGTTTGGCGCCATGCTGATGGTGCTGGCTTCGTACGTGTTTCACATGAGCCTGTTCCTGTACGTGTTCACGGCAGGCGCGGCGCGATTCACGCTGGACTATCATCCGGCGCTGGAACTGCTGCGCGACCCCATGCAGGTGGCTGTCACAGGCATTCTTGCAATCGCAGTGGCGCTGTTTGTGCTGATGAAGCGGGCACGCTACTTCGGCAACGTTGTGCCGCTGCTGGTGGCGTTGGCGATTCTGCCCATCGTCACAACACAGGTGACCACGATTCCGGTGCTGTGGGCCTATCCGTTTCTGTTGACGTTCGCCGCGGGTGTGCTGGCCGATGCGAGCGAGACTCCGCAGCGCAAGCTGTTCCTGGCGACGATGCTGACGGCGCTGGTGTCACAGGCTGTCTGCTGTGGCACGTGGATCTATTTCCGTATGGCTTAAGCCATCTCTGGTTGCCTAGGAAGATCGCGCAGGATGGTTACGAGCAGGTATAGGTAGCACGCGGCAGGCAGCACCATGACGAGAAACTCAAAGGCTGCTAACGGGCTTCCTGTCATAAGGTCTGCATGAAGGCCGGTGGCGCTTTCCAGTGCCATGGGGCCGTACCAGAGGGAACTCTGGATCATGGA
This sequence comes from Terriglobus roseus, assembly GCF_900102185.1. NCBI lineage: Bacteria > Pseudomonadati > Acidobacteriota > Terriglobia > Terriglobales > Acidobacteriaceae > Terriglobus > Terriglobus roseus. Next base: position 4,580,494 of record NZ_LT629690.1, read on the forward strand.
GAAAATCAAAAGCAATGCGTAGACCAAGGGAGCGATGCGGCGACCGCGGCGGAACGAGTCCAGAATGTATGCCGCCAGTGGGAATGAGGCAGGCAGCAGGTATACGGGGTAGGACTTCTTCGAAAAGAAGAGCAGGACAAGCTGGAGCGCGATGATGCCACACAGAAGAACGCGCATTTTTTCGCGGTCATCCGTTGCACGGAGTGAGCTTCGCGTAAGCCATAACAGAGCGAATGCATAAGCTGCTGCGAGGATGATGCTGGATACGGCTGGAGGAACCGCAAGCCCTGTAAGTGCCGTAAAGGCGTACGGCGCTCCACCCGCAGTTGCAAGCGCCCCTTCGGTTTTGAGTGATTGAAGAATGTCGGCGTGCTTCGCCATCAATGCGCCATAGGCGATGACTGGCAGCAGAAGTCCTCCGCAGATCCACACCCAGCGGCGACGCGCTGCAGCAAAGATCTGTGGGATCAGGATGATGGGCAGGAACTTAACGACGACCAGCGGCGCGGTGGCGGCCATGCCGGAAAAGAAATCGCTACGAGCCACGAGCGCTACTGCCGTTCCCAGAAGAAGGAAGATGATTGCGTCGTTGCGACCGTCGGCGGCGATGTTCCAGAGCAGCAACGGCTGCGTCATGACCATGAGGGCAACACAACGCGTGCGATCTTCCGGGAGCCAGCGGCGCAATGCTGTTAGCCAGATTGGGAACGCTGCTACATCGCAAATGATCACCAACAGCAGGAGCGCGTATCCGTTGTTCCAGATGCGAAGAGCAGTTGCATCAAGATATGAATGCAGTGGGCCGTAGCTCGAATGAAAATCGATGTAAGGGATCTTGCCGTTCAGAACTTCTCGGGCCTGCGGAAGATAGTACGCCGGAACGTCCGCATGCAGCGGCACGTGTGCCACGATCAAGGGCAGGAAGATGGCGAGGTGCAACAGAGCAAATCCTGCTGTCGTGGCAATGTCGAAGGAGCGCTTGTTCAAGCGCGTGAGACTTGCGGGAACACCCCGAAAGCACAGGAAAATCGCGACGCAAGCACCCAGCAGCCCTAGTGTGGCGCGGCTGCCAAGTGTCAGGACATCATGAGAATGTTTTAGGTCGCCAAGCGTGGCAAGAAGCATGATTGTGCCTTCACACTAACCGGGTGGCAATCTCAAGGCAAATGAAACACGGGGCGTTCATAGCCCCGTGTTTTATTTGCATGTCTTATTCTGTCCAGCGCTTGAAGATGAGCGAGCCATTGGTGCCGCCGAAGCCGAAGGAGTTGGAGAGGGCGTAGGTCATCTCTTTTTCCACGGGCTTGTTGGGCACGTAGTTCAAGCGGCATTCGGGATCCACGTTGTCCAGATTGATGGTCGGTGGAGCGATGCCCTTCTGCAATGCCATGAGCGTGATGCCTGCTTCCAAGCCGCCTGCGCCGCCAAGGAGGTGGCCGGTCATGGACTTGGTTGAGCTGACGAGTAGCTTGTGGCTCAGAGCGTGCTCGCCAAAAATCGTCTCCATGCCCTTGCTCTCCATTGCGTCGCCAAGCGGCGTGGAGGTGGCGTGAGCATTTACGTAATCGATCTGTTCGGGCTGCAGGTCAGCGGTCTTCAGTGCGTTCCGCATGGCACGTGCGCATCCCTCGCCTTCGGGGGCCATGCCAGTCATGTGGAATGCGTCAGAGCTCATGCCGTAGCCAACAACTTCACCCAGGATCTTTGCACCGCGAGCCTTGGCGAATTCCAGCTCTTCCAGGATGAGGATGCCCGCGCCTTCGCCGATGACGAAGCCGTCGCGATCCTTATCCCACGGACGAGATGCCTTTTCCGGAGCGTCGTTGCGTGTGGAGAGCGCCTTCATGTTGGCGAAGCCGCTTACGCCCAGGGGCGTGATGGCAGCTTCTGAGCCGCCCGCGATCATGGCATCGGCATCGCCGCGCTGAATGATGCGGAAGGCGTCGCCAATGGCGTGCGCCGAGGTGGTGCAGGCGGTCGCCGTGGCCTCGTTGGGGCCCTTTGCTCCGTACTTGATGGAGACATGGCCTGCGGCGAGGTTCACGATGGACGCCGGGATGAAGAAGGGAGATACCTTACGCGGGCCACCGTTCATCAGGTTGGTGTGCTCGCGCTCAATGATGTCGAATCCGCCGATGCCGGAGCCGATATGGACACCGATCATCTCTGCGTTTTCCGGCGTGACCTGCAGACCGGAGTGCTCCATGGCCTCTGCAGCCGCAGCCATTGCGAAGTGGATGAAGCGGCCCATCTTGCGGGCCTCTTTCTTTTCCACGAACACGTGCGGATCAAAGTCCTTGACTTCCGCGGCAAACAGCACGGAATGGCCTTCGAGATCGAAGGCCGTAATCCCTGCCATGCCGCTCTTGCCAGCCATCAGCGATTCCCACACAGCCGGAGCCGTGTTGCCGATGCCGCAGATCAGTCCGATGCCCGTTACGACAACGCGTCGTGCGGGAATTGTTGCTTGTGCCACGATTACTTCGCCTTTGCGTGCGCTTCGATGTAGTCCGTTGCGTCCTTGACGGTCTTGATCTTCTCAGCGTCTTCGTCAGGGATCTGAATGTCGAAGGCTTCTTCAAACTGCATCACGAGCTCAACCACGTCGAGCGAGTCTGCGCCCAGGTCTTCCTGGAAGCTGGCGCCGGGGGTTACCTCGGCCTCGTCCACCTGGAGCTGCTCCACGATGATGCTTTTCACCTTCTCGTCAACCGATGCCATTGCTTTCTCCTAAACAGAACCTATTGAAAATGATTACTGCAAACCCGTTTGGATGCGGAATCCGGACAACAAAACGCTCCGGACCTCCGGATGCCCTTTTCGGCATGCTGAACCGCTAACCAGTGTACAGAGGCCGGGGCCGCGTTACCAGAGAAGAGCCATCTTCCGGGCGCTTTTTACCATGCGGTGTCCGATTAATACATTTTTACAAAGCGTCATCTTAGGGCATCTAAAGTAGTCTGCAGTGGGTATGTGAGGTATCCGGAGGCGGATTTTCCGTCGTCGCCGGTGAACGGATGAACGAAAACCAAGACGAGACCGAATGAATTACCTCCTGCTACCGGATTTTTTCGCGATGTCACTGTTGGTGGGCGTGCTGTTGGCAGTGCGCCAGCGGCATCGTGACCGGGAGGGACTGCGGCTGTGGATCGGCGGATTGATGCTGATCCTGCTGGAATGCGCTGCTCACATCATTTACGTGCTGCGGAATGTATCCCTGACGGCGCATCGGATATCGCACGTGGTGGCGCTGGATGCTTACCTGCTGGCGGGCATCCTGTTTGTCTTTTCGGCGGTGGCATCGCTGCGTTCCGTACCGCGCCGGATGTTGATGGTCTGCATGAACTCCATTCCTCTGCTGGTGATGCTGGGCTATTACGGAATGGATGGAAGAAAGGCATCGGTCTATTGGGCCTGCATTGCTGTTGGTGCTGCGGTGAAGTTGATTTCCTGCGTGCAGACCAAAAGCTGGGTCCACTTTGGCGTTCTCACCATCCTGTGGGGCTCGAATGCCTTGTTCGTGTTTGGGGGACAGTACCGGAACGCCGTTTATGTCAGCCTTGCGCTGGTTTATTTGCTGTGCGCCTTCGCTTTTTATCACTCGCTGCCCAGAAGCAGCCGCGGAAGCGTGGCAGTGATCGGTGGATTCGCAATGTGGGCTCTCTGCTTCGCGATTCATCCCTGGATATCGGAGAAGCACCCGCAGTGGAGTGATTTCGCCAGCGAAGTCTGGAACATGCAGAAATTCATCATCACCGTTGGACTGCTGGTGGTGATGCTGGAGGATCAGCTATCGAACAGCGAATGGCTGGCGCTGCATGATGAACTCACAGGTCTGCCGAATCGCCGGCATTTTGATGACAGGCTGAATTTCCTGCTGACGCATGCGGAACCGGAGCATCACAGCGTGAGTGTATTCACTCTGGATCTGAATGGGTTCAAGCAGGTGAATGACACGCTGGGGCACGACGCAGGCGACATCTTGTTGAAGACGGTTGCCATGAACCTGGCGACGACGGCAAAGCCGCTCGGGATGGTGGCGCGGCAGGGTGGCGATGAGTTTTCCGTCGTTGTGAATGGCGCGGATGAGTTGGAGAACCTGCAGATCCGCAAGCTCCTGCTGGAGGCTGTGGAAGAGCCGGTGAACCTGGGGCCGCGCTATGCGGATCGCGTGGTGCGCGTTTCTGCAAGCATCGGTGTGGCGACGTTCCCACAGGATGCAGAAGAGCAGGGCGCGCTGATGCGTCTGGCAGACCAACGCATGTACGAGCAGAAGGCAATGCGCGATTCGCTGCGACGCAGTCGTGGATCGTCGGAGCGTACGGCGCAGTTGCAGTCGGCTTAGGAGTCGTCTTCGTCGGCAGCAAAGAGAGCGGGTGTAACTCCGGCTGGTTCGAAAGAGAGCAGGCCGCTCTTTGGCGGTGTTTCCAACGCAGGTAGTTCACTCACATCATGGAGCTTGCGATTGATCTGCCGGGTGCGGGTGCCAATGTCGCCGAGCGTGTTCTGGACTGTCTTGACGTTGTTTTGCACCTTGTCCATGAGGAGTTCGAATTTGCCGAACTCTTTTTTCACATTGGCGAGTACGTTCCAAACTTCGCTGCCCTTTTGCTGAATAGCGAGCGTGCGGAAGCCCATCTGGAAGCTGGTAAGAATGGCCATGAAGCTGGATGGCCCTGCCACGGTGACGCGACACTGCGACTGCAGTTCTGCCTGTAAGCCGGGGCGGCGCATCACTTCTGCATAAAGCGCTTCCGTGGGAAGGAACATGATGCCCACCGGGAGGGTCTTCGGCGGGTCGATGTATTTGTCGCAGATACGCTTTCCTTCGGTGCGGATGGCGCGTTCAAATGCGTTCCCAGCCTTGTCCTGCTCTTCCTTGGTGCCGTGCTCGTAGGCCCATTCCAGGCGCTCCCAATCTTCGCGGGGGAACTTGGCGTCGATGGGGAGAAGGACGTGGTTGTTGTCGCCCTCAGGGATTTTCAGAGCGAATTCCACCGCCTCGCCCGAGCCTTCTTTGATCTTCGCGTTCACCAGGTATTGGTCGCGGCTAAACATTTGTTCAAGCTGCATGCCGAGCTGGAATTCGCCCACAACACCGCGGGATTTCACGTTGGAGAAGACACGCTTCAGGTCGCTGACGCCGGTTGCCAGCTCCTTCATTTCGCCCAGGCCGGTGTGGACCTTGGTGAGTTGATCGCTGACTGTGCCGAAGCTGGCTGTGAGGCGCTCGTTCAATGTGGATTGCAGCTTTTCGTCCACGATGACGCGCATTTCGTCCAGCTTGGCGGCGTTGTCCGTGTTCAGGGTGCGCAGACCGGACTCGACGGTCTTCTTGAGTGCTTCGCCTCCCTCGCGCTGTTCCGAACGGATGCTTGAGAAGGCCTGTTGCAACGATTCGCGCAGGGTCTCGTTGTTCTTCGTGTTGTTGGCGGTAAGTTCCGTGAGGGCGCTGTTGAGCGCAACGCGAGATTCGCGTTCCTGCTTTGCGGCCTCTGCGAAGAAGGTTTCGAGGCGCTGACCAATGCGGTTAAGTTCAGCTGTGACAGCTTCGCGGAGCTTGTTGGCGGCTTCGGTGTTGTCTGTACGGAAGCTGCCGAAGGCGTTCGCGTTTTCGGTGCGGGAGGCGGTGATGCCTTCGTTGATTGCCTTCGACAGCGTCGTGATGGAACTGCTGACTTCTTCGCGCAGGTTGCGGCTGGTCTGTTCGGCCGCGTGGCGAGCCTGCGTGGCGTTTTCAGCCTGCTCACGGCGCAGCTCGACGACTTGGTTCCGCATGGCCGCATCGCTCGCGTCGAGCTTAGCGGCGAGCTGAATCATGGCATCCGGCAGGGCGGAAAGACGCGGGTCGGCGGCGGTGTTCGCGCCGGATTTACGCGCCAGTAGAACGACCAGAAGAACCAGAAGGATGAGTTGTAGCGCCAGGACGGCCAGCAGCATGTTTTCGCTTTCCCTTCACTTTCAGCATACGCTGTGGCCGGGTTTATTGCTGCCGTCCTGATTGCGGAAAACTCGGCGTGCTAGGGCAGTTCGCGAAGTTTGATATTGCGGAACTGAACGGGGAAACCGTGGTCCTGCAACAGGATGTAGCCGCGGTCCGCTTCGCCGAAGCCGGGGTAAACGTGGTACTTGCTGCCTGCGACGAGTGCGCGGAAGGCCGGGGTCTTGCGGTCGTATTCGACGACCTTGACGCCGTTCAGCCAATGTTCGCCGTGTGTGCCGCGAATGACGATGCGGGCGGTGTTCCATTCGCCGATGGGATGGGGGGGCTTGTTCGCGGCGGCGGGGATCATGTCGTACAGCGAGGCGATGGTGCGGTCGCCGTCTTTGCCCAGCTTGGCGTCGGGGTGCCGGGCATCGTCAAGAATCTGGTACTCGAAACCGATGTTCGAGCCGTGGCCCTCGTGGCCGGGTGTGTCGTTCAGGTTGACGAAGTACTTGATGCCGGAGTTCGCGCCGGGCGTGATGCGGAAGTCAACGGTGAGTTCGAAGTTGGTGTATTCGCGCGTGGTGATGATGTCGCCTGCGTTGCCGCCCTCTTCGCCGCCCGACTCAGTCACGGCAAGCAGGCCGTCCTTCACTTCCCAACCTGAAGCAGGGAAAGCGTTGGAGCGTGTGCTGCGCCAGCCAGTGCTGTCGTGGCCGTTGAATAGTAGCTTCCAGCCCGCGGACTTTTCTGCGGGAGTGAGCGTGTTGGGTGCCTGAGCAGGCGCGGTTTGCACGCTGAGAATCGCGGCCACCATGAAAATGCTGAAGATGCGCATGGCAGGAACGATACGCCTGTGGCTACGTGGTGCGGAAGAGGGCCTTGAAGCCGTAGTCCATGTGTTGCTGGATGTGGCAGTGAAAGAGCGAGAGGCCGGACTGATCTGCGGTGAAGTCGACGACGGCGCGACCGTAGTAGGGGACGACGACTGTGTCCTTCATAAGGCCGCCCATTTTTTTGCCGTTCATCTCAACGACTTCCCACAGGTGGCGGTGCAGGTGCATGGGGTGCGCGTCGTCGGTCCAGTTGCGCATGATGAGGCGGTAACGCTCGCCGCGCTGAAGTACGAATTCGTTTTCGTGTGGGTAGGGCTTGCCGTTGATGGTCCACACGTTGAATTTGCCCATGCCGCGCGGCAGTTTCTCAAAGTGCATGTCGATGACGTTCTTCGGAACAGGTTGCGTGGATTGCGGCAAGGCGAAGTGGGTGTAGTCCCAAAGCTCTTTCTTGGGATCGATCCATTTGGGCTGGTTCTTGAGCCCGGCGTACTCCACAATGCAGCCAAGACCACCTTCGCGCACCATCTTCTCCGTGCCGCCCAGAATCCATACGCCGGGGTTGTTCATGATGACTTCCACGTCGGCTCGTTCACCTGCACCCAAAAACACGCTGCTGCGATCTGCTGGCTTCGGTACGGGGTTGCCGTCGAGGCCGATGACACGCATGGTGTGGCCCGCGAGTGCGACGCGACGATTCTCAATGGGGCTGGCGTTGCAAAAGTGAATCAGCAGCTTCTGCCCCTGTTTCACGCGGATGGGATCGCCTGCGCCTAACGCTTTGTCGTTGATGCTGTAGGCGACGGAGACGACTTCCAGGCCGTTGGGATCGGTGTTGATCTTCGGCGGCTTTTCGAGCATGGGTGCGTCGTGGGTGTCGTCGTCATCGTCTTCCATGCTGCCGGAGAAGAACGGCTCCCAGTCGCGCAGGGTGAGGAAGAGTTCCTGGTCGTAACTGCCTTTGTCGTTGCCGTCTTCCACGTACACGAGGCCGAACTGGCCGGTATAGCCGCCTTTGTGCAGGTCGTCCATGGCCATGGCGTGCGAGTGGTACCAGCGCAGGCCGGATGGGCCGGGTGTAAACGTGACGCGGCGGTGCCCGTGTGGCGGAACGACGGGCGATTGTTCTTCCTCGGTGCCGTCAGCCTCGGCGGGGATGATCATGCCGTGCCAATGGACGAGTTCTGGTGTGTCAGTTTCGTTAAATATGTCGACCGTGACAGGCTTGCCTGCCTTCATCCGAAGCAAGGGGCCGGGGGCCGAACCGTTGTACCCGATGGTGGAGATGGATCGCTGCGGGTCCAGGTCAACCTGCACGGGCGCGATACGGAGTTCAAAATCGGCTTTGGGCTGTTGTGCGAATAGGGGCAACGGCCGCGCCAGATGGCCGAGTGTGGCGAGCGAGCCCATCTTCAGAAGGTGGCGCCGGTCCAAGGCTACCTCACATTTCTTTAGAAATGCCGCTCACGTGCCGGGTGGCTGCATCGTCTCATGCGCCAGATAGTCGCTGCAACTGTTTCAACGACACTGCAACCACTGCGCGGTGTCGTCCGTCTGTATCGGTAAGACGCACGCGATTTCTGTTAGTCTCAGCCGCACAAGCACGCACACCGCTTTTGTTGGAGGACGCCTCCCGATGAAGCTTTCGCGCATTGCATTGCTCGCCGCCCTGGGCGGAACCGTGTGTGCTGTTGGCGTTCGTGCGTGGCAGCGTGTGGGCAACTTCGGTTTTGGTAGTGACGATTCGCCTTCCAACGTGAAGTCAGAGTTCTACTGGTCGCGATTGTCGTATGCGTCGTCCCTCTCCAGCTACGGCGGCTATGGCGGCGGCTACTTCGGACGCTATTCCTGGGCGCGTGATTATCCCAAGGCAGACCGGCAGTTTCTGATTGCTATGCATCGGTTGACGCGCATTGATGGGCGTCCGTATGAGCAGGTAGTGAACCTGGATTCCGACGAAATCTTCAACTATCCGTGGATTTACGCGGTGCAGGTGCAGACGTGGAGCTTCACAGATGATGAGGCGAAGCGGCTGCACGACTATCTGCTGAAGGGTGGCTTCCTGATGGTGGATGACTTCCACGGCACCGACGATTGGGACAACTTTATGCGCGGCATGCGGCAGGTGCTGCCAGACAGCCCCGTGGAAGATCTGCAATCGAATGATGAAATCTTTCACACGCTGTACGACGTGGATGACAAGATGCAGATTCCCGGCGAGCATTACATCCGCACGCATCGCACCTATGAAAAGGATGGCTATCAGCCGAAGTGGCGTGCCATCCGCGATAAAGATGGCCGCATTATGGTGGCCATCTGCCACAACATGCACCTTGGCGATGCGTGGGAGTGGGCCGATGATCCTTACTATCCTGAACCGTTTGCCTCCATGGCGTTTCGCGTGGGGCTGGACTACATCCTGTATGGCATGACGCACTGAGGCGCTCTCCCAAACATGTTTCCGCTGCTCTTCAAGTATCCGAGTACGGTGTTTGCGAAGGGACATCTTGTGTTCCTGTCGCGGTGGCCTGTGTGGCTGCTGCCGTTGCTCGTGGTGTTGGCAGTAGTTGGTCTTGGCGTATTGATTCGTTATCGTCTGCGGCAGATCAAGCCGTATCGCAACGAAACTCCGGCAATGACACATCGGCGTGCGTGGAGCGTGTGGGCGCTGCAGTCAGCTCTGGTGGCCTTGATTCTTCTGTTGCTGTGGCAGCCCGCGTTGTCGGTTGCGGAATTGAGTTCACAGCAGAACATCATCGCGGTGGTGGTGGATGACTCGCGTTCTATGGCCACAGCGGACGCGGATGGAAAGCCACGCATTGATGTTGCGCTGAACGCGTTGCGCGGCGGTCTGCTGGATGGCTTGAACAAACGTTTTCACACGCGGCTGTACACGCTAGATAGCAAGTTAACAAAGGTTGATTCGCTGAATGGCATGGCTGCCGCCGGAAGCGCAACGCACCTGGGCGATGGATTGCAGCAGCTTGCCACGGAGACGGCAGATTTGCCAGTGGGTGCTGTTGTTTTGCTAACGGATGGCAGCGAGAACGCTGCGGGACTTGGTGGCAGCGGCATCTCGCTTGCTGCGATGCAGGCTTTGCGGAATCGCAGATTGCCGGTGCATACCGTTGCATTTGGCTCAGACAAGCCGCTGCACGATCTTGAGATGGAAGATGTCAGCGTTGCGCCGAATACTGTGGTGAACGCGCGCACGGCTGCTTCGTTGACGTTCATGCAGCATGGTTATGCGAATCGACAGGCTACGTTGACGATTCGTGATGGCGATCGAACGCTTGCGGCAAGGAGCATCACGCTGCAGCGCGATGGCGTGATGCAAACAGAGCCGCTGTTCTTCTCTGCGGGCGATGCGGGAGCGCGGACGCTTGTGTTTTCCGTGGAACCATTCGCGGATGAGAGTAACGCGAAGAACAATGCATTGACTCGGCCTGTGCTGGTGCGCGATGCGAAGCGCCGCATCTTGTATGTGGAAGGCGAGCCACGATGGCAATTCCGTTTTCTGCGACGTGCGGAAGAAGATGATCCTTCTGTGCAGATTGTCTCGATGCTACGCACCAGCGAGAACAAGATTTATCGGCAGGGCATCAATGGCCCGGATGAACTTGCCGAGGGATTTCCAACCAAGGCCGAAGACCTGTTTGCATATAGCGGCATCATCATCGGTTCCGTTGCTGCAGATTACTTCACACCTGCGCAGCAGGAGTTGATTCGTGAGTATGTGGATCGACGCGGTGGCGGCGTTTTGTTTCTCGGCGGTAGGCAAGCGCTGAGTGATGGTGGTTGGACGGCGTCAAGTCTGAATGAGTTGATGCCTACGTTTCTACCCTCCGGAACGAATCATTTCAAACGCAATGCGGCGCTGGTGAACCTAACGGACGCGGGTGTTGCATCACCGACGACACGGCTCTTGGAAGACCCACAGAAGAATGCGGAGCGTTGGCGAAAGCTCACGTATCTTGCAGATTTTGAAGATCCGGGCAGCGCAAAGCCTGGAGCGACAGTGCTTGCGGAGATGAACAGTGGCGGCAAGCGTATGCCGTTTCTCATTACGCAGAACTATGGCAATGGACGCACCGCAATTCTGGCTAGCGGTGGTACGTGGCGATGGCAGATGAGCGAGGCGCTGGGTGATCTATCGCACAATCTTTTCTTTCAGCAGTTACTGCGTTGGTTAGTGGCGGATACACCGGGTGCTGTGAGCGTGAACACATCGGCTCGCACGTTGTCAGACACAGGGCGTATCGATATCACGGCTACGGTGCATGACAAGCAGTTTCAACCCGCACGTGATGCCCACGTGATGGCCCACGTGACTGGGCCTGCTGGCGTTGACGCAGCCTTGGAGATGAAGGCTTCGCAGGAGACGCCGGGCTTGTATACAGCGAGTTACACGGCGGAGAAGACTGGCCCATATCTCACGGAGGTAACGGCAACCTCTGACAAGGATGAGCTAGGGCGCGATACCGCAACGTTTCAGCGTGAAGACGGCGTTGCAGAGGCGTTTCACACCGAAGCAAATCCGAAGCTGCTGGAACAGCTTGCCCGCGATACGGGCGGTAGTGCGTGGGCAGGGAATGATCTGAAGAATCTACCGCAGGATATTTCATACTCCGAGGCCGGCATCTCCGTTCGCTCCATCAAAGAGCTTTGGAATATGCCGATTGTGTTTGTGCTGTTGTTGGCATTGCCGCTGGCCGAATGGTTGATGCGTCGGAAGTGGGGTGTCGTATGAGGCGACTCCTCTTCTTGTTTTTGAGTTTCCTCTTCACGCTGCATGCTGCGGCTGCAACGTATTACGTGACCGTTGCAGGGCTGGGCGGTGAGCCGGATTACGAGCAGCGCTTCACGGCGAATGCAAAAGATTTAGATAAGGTGTTCCGCGGAATAACAGGTGCGCACGTTGTTACTTTGACTGGAGCGCAGGCCACTGCAGCCCAGCTGCGCGCAGTGTTGTCGAATGTAGCCCAGCAAGCAACGGCAACTGATGACTTTGTACTGGTGCTCATTGGGCATGGATCGTTCGATGGAACGGAATACAAGTTCAACCTTGTGGGTCCAGATCTGACGGCTGCGGAGATCGCTGCGATGTGCGATCGCATTCCATCGAAGCGACAGTTGGTGGTGGACACCACGAGTTCAAGCGGTGGCGCAGTAGCTGCATTGGAGCGCAGTGGCCGTGTTGTGATCGCGGCGACGAAATCTGGCACAGAGAAAAATGCGACGGTCTTCGCGCGGTATTTTGTCGAATCGTTGCAGGATAGTTCTGCGGATGTGGATAAGAATGAATCGCTGACAGCAGCAGAGGCTTATACCTATGCGTCGCGCAAGACCGCAGCGTTTTATGAGTCGCAGAAGCGGTTGGCGACGGAGCATGCCGTGTTCAACGACACCGGCCATGGCGAAGCGGTACGCGATGCCGGGAATGGCCAAGGCCAATTGATGGCCAGCTTTACACTGCTGCGTTATGGCGCCGCGCAGAAGGCTGCGAGCGATCCGGCGAAGCAGTCACTCCTTGCGAAAAAGGAAGAGCTGGAACAGAAGATTGATGTGCTGAAGTACAACAAGGCCGCGATGGATCCCGCGGAGTACAAGCAGCAATTGACCGCGGCGTTGTTGGAACTAGCGCGAGTGCAGGGGGAATTGGATAAATGAAACCCTTGCTTGCATTCGTCTTGTTCGCTTCTGCTGCGCACGCCGTGACACCTGCGGATTGTTGGAAGTTGGTGCATCATGGCCAGTCTTCACGTGCCTGCTTTACGCAATTAACGGAAAGCAGCAGCGCGTATGACCGTGCGGAGGGCGCGTGGGGGCTCGAGGACTGGCAGAGCGCGAACGAAAATTTCCGTGATGCCGCCGCAAGCGCGAGCAGTCCCGCAATGTACAAAGTCCGGTGGGGCATGTTGCTGCATGAGCGATTCAACAATGCGGAGGCCGCAGATCTGTTTCGCGAAGCACTGCAGAAAGACCCGAATAGTGCGCAGGCGTATTTGGGTCTTGCGACTGTGGAGGCTGAAGATTACAGCGGTAATCCGAATGCTTCGATTGCAAAGGCGCTCGAGCATGATCCGAAGTTGTCTGCCGCGCATGAGCTTGCAGCGAAGATCGCTTTGGATAACGACAATCGAGAGCTGGCCGAGAAGGAAGCAGATGCTGCATTGGTACTGGATGCGGAAGCGACAAGCGCCATGGCAACGCATGCTGCGTTGGAGCTGATCGCAGATCGTCCTGCAGATGCGTGGCTTGCGAAGATTGCAGCGGTGAATCCGCATGATGGTGCCGCGTATATGCAGATGGCACATCATCTCGAACTGCATTACCGCTTTAATGATGCCGCCGCGTATTACCGCAAAGCAACGGAGAAGCAGCCGGAGTTATGGGCTGCGCACTCGGCTTTGGGTGTGGAGGAGATGCGGCTAGGCCGTGCAGAGGAACCGCAGAAGGAACTGGAGCTTGCCTATAACAACAGCTATCGGGACCCCGAGACAGTGAATAGTTTGCGGCTGCTGGATTCGCTGGCCAAGTTCAAGACGGTGAAGGATGCGAGCACAGTGTTGATCCTCGATCCCAAGGAGAGTGATCTTCTCGCACCGTACATCCAAGCTGAGCTGCACAGCATTCTGGCGACGTATTCAAAAAAGTACGCGATGGAGCTGCATGGTCGGGTGCAGGTGGAGATGTATCCCAATCACGAGGACTTTGCGGTGCGCACCATGGGCATGCCGGGGTTGGGTGCGCTGGGTGTGACGTTTGGGCAGGTGATTGCGATGGATTCGCCATCGGGACGCAAGCCGGGAGAGTTTAACTGGGGCGCAACATTGTGGCATGAGATGAGTCACGCCTACATCATCACTGCGACGAATCAACGCGTGCCGAGATGGTTCACCGAGGGCCTCGCAGTTCATGAGGAAGGGCAGCGTTCGGCGGAGTGGAGAGACCGCGTGACGCCGGATATTCTGCTGGCGATTCGCGATAAGAAGTTGATGCCGGTGGACAAGCTGGATCGTGGATTTGTGCACCAGGAATATCCGGGACAGGTACTGGTGAGCTATTTCCAGGCGGGCGCCATTTGCGATTACATCGGCAATACAGCAGGTGAGGCGAAGCTATTAGACATAGTGCACGCGTACGCCGCCGGGCAGGACACGAAGCAGGCGCTGCAGTCGGTGCTGCACCTTTCGACGGAAGAGTTTGACAAGCAGTTTCTCGCTTCGATCGATAAGCAATATGGCAAAGAAGCGCAGGGCTTTGATGCATGGCGCGCGAAGTTGAAAGCGATTGTCGCTTCTTCCGAAGCCAAGCAGTATGACGATGTAATCGCAAATGCGCCCGCGGCGATTGCGCTGTACCCCGAATATACCGGCGATGCGAATGCGTATGAATTGCTTGCAGATGCGCAGCATGTAAAGGGAAATGCCGCGGAAGAAGCGAAGGCTTTGAATGCTTATATCCATGCAGGTGGACAGCAACCGGAGTTGTTGAAGCGGCTCGCAGCATTCCAGGAGAAAGCAGGTGATTCGCCTGCTGCCATCGCAACCTTGACGCGCATCCTCTATATCTATCCGGTGCGCGATACGGAGTTGCACAAGCATCTTGGATCGCTGTTGCTTGCGGCGAAGCAGTATGACGGTGCGGTGCGTGAATATGCCGCAGCCGTCGCAACACGTCCCCTCGATATGGCGGGCGCGCAGTATGACTTGGCATCTGCGTACATGGCAGGGGGGCAACGCGATAAGGCGCAGGAGACTGTGTTGCTGGCGCTTGAAGCAGCGCCGGATTTTCGTCCTGCGCAGAAGCTCTTACTTGAATTGCAACAAACGAAGTGAAAGGAACGCGAGACCAGATGGCCTTCACCGATCTTCCACCGGATGCAGCACAACTTCAGCAGCGCATTGAACGATTTCATGCCGTGCGCGAGGGTATTGTTCAGCAGGTTCGCCAGGTCATCGTCGGGCAGGACGATGTGATTGAGCAGGTGCTCATTGCATTGTTTGTTGGCGGCCATTGTCTGCTGACAGGCATGCCCGGCACTGCGAAGACATTGATGGTGCGCACCGTGGCGGAGGCACTTGGGCTGGAGTTTCGACGCATTCAATTCACGCCTGACTTGATGCCGTCAGACATCACAGGCACGGACATTATTGAAGAGGATGCATCGACGGGGCATCGTCGGTGGACGTTTGTGCAGGGGCCAATCTTTGGCAATGTGATTCTCGCCGATGAAATCAATCGCACACCGCCGAAGA
This sequence comes from Terriglobus roseus, assembly GCF_900102185.1. Lineage (NCBI taxonomy): Bacteria > Pseudomonadati > Acidobacteriota > Terriglobia > Terriglobales > Acidobacteriaceae > Terriglobus > Terriglobus roseus. Next base: position 4,595,517 of record NZ_LT629690.1, read on the forward strand.
CGCAGGCTGCGCTGCTGGAAGCAATGCAAGAGCGTTCCTGCACGGTGCGTGGGCATATCTACAAACTGCCTTCTCCCTTCTTTGTACTTGCCACGCAGAACCCAATTGAACTGGAAGGAACGTATCCACTGCCCGAGGCACAGTTGGATCGCTTCCTCTTCAATGCGGTTTTGGATTATCTGAGTCCTGAAGATGAATTGAAAGTAGTAGACCTTACCACTGCGACGCGCATACCGAAGATCAGCGCAGTGACCACTGCCGAGGAGTTGCTTGATTTTCAGAAGCTGGTGCGTGAGGTTCCCATCTCAGAGACTCTTGCGCGCTATGTGGTGGATCTCGTCCGTGCCACGCGGCATAAGAGCGACAACGCGCCCGAGTTTGTGAAGAAGTATGTGAGCTACGGCGGAAGTATTCGTGCGGCGCAGTTTATTGTGCTGGCCGCGAAGGCGCGTGCATTGTCGCGCAAGCGGTATCACGTGTCGCAAGAGGATATTACGGCGGTGACGATTCCCGTACTGCGACACCGCATCCTGCTGAACTTTCATGCGGAATCGGAACGTATGGATGCGGACAATATTTTGACGCGATTGATTGCCACCGTGCCAAGGCCGAAGGAGTAGAGTTTGCAACGATTCCTACAACCCGCGGTGTTATCGGCTATCTCTTCGCTGGATCTGTTAGCGAAGACGGTGGTGGACGGCTTTGTGGCTGGGTTGCACCGGTCGCCTGACTTCGGCTTTTCGCAGGAGTTCGCGGAATATCGCGCGTATGCGCCGGGCGATGATCTGCGGCATGTGGACTGGAATCTTTTTGGACGAACGGATCGCACGTACATCAAGCGATATCGCGGGGAAACGAATTCGCAGTTAACGGTGCTTCTCGATGCGAGCAACAGCATGCAGCTTGCGAGTACGGATGTGTCAAAGATGGATTATGCCCGCTATCTCGCAGCGTCGTTGTTTTACATGGCGATCAAGCGGCAGCGCGACGCCGCAGGTCTGATTGTTTTCGATGACGAGGTACGCGAGTACGTGCGGCCTTCCGCACGCTCAGGGCAGATGGTGCGATTGATGGGCGGCCTGGAACATGCAGAGCCGCGTGCGCGAACGGACTTTGGCAAGCCTCTGCATCACTTTCAACAGTTACTACATCGGCGTGGGATCGCGGTGGTGGTTTCGGATTTTTATGAAGAGCCGGAACTGATTGTGAAAACAATTGAGCCATTACGCTTCCACGGCAATGAAGTGGTGTTGTTTCATGTGCTGGATCCGCAAGAGGTGCGGATGGAATTGAAGTCCGCCTCAGTGCTTGTGGATCTTGAGACCGATCAGCGCATTGAAGTGATTCCGGAGTATGCGAAGACAACGTATCGGCAGAAGATGCAGGCGCATATTGAAGCGTTGCGCTCCAAGGCGCGTGCGGCGGGACTGGATTATCGGCTGTTGTTGACGGATCAGCCGTTGGATCATGCGTTGCGTGAGTATTTGACGTTGCGACAGCGAGGGAATGCATGACAACGAACAGACATTGCAGAAAGGAGATGCATTAAACCGTGGGATTTCTTGCGCCGTGGTTTTTGGGTGGATTACTCGCGCTGGGTGTGCCGGTGTTTGTACACCTGCTGCGGCGTCATGTCACCGTGCCACGGCCTGTCGGTTCGTTGATGTTCTTTGAACGCGGGACACAGAGTTCCACGAAGCATCGGCGGCTGAAGTATCTGTTGTTGTTTGCGCTGCGAGCGGCGTTGGTTTTGTTGGTGGTACTGGCGTTTGCGAATCCATTTGTGAAGCGGCCGGCGACTGATCCTGCGGGACGGCTGATGATGATTGTGCTGGACAACTCGTACAGCATGCATGCGGGAACTCGCTTTGTAGATGCAAAGCGAGAAGCGTCAGAGATGCTGGCGAAGCGGCCTGCGTCGCAGCGGGCACAGATCATTGCGCTGGGTGGGCAGGTGCAGGTGCTGACGCAGGCAACGGACGATGGCGCTCAGTTGCGATCCGCACTGGAGAGTATCCAGCCTGGTGACGGACATGCGAGTTATGGCGAACTGGCGCGTACGCTGCGTTCGTTGCGCGAGGGAAGCAGACAGCCTGCAGATCTACATCTGTTTAGCGACGCGCAGAAGTCCGCGATGCCTGCGAGCTTTGCAGATATGGTGATGCCGCCGGATGTGGCGTTGATACTGCACCAAGTGGCGAAGGGAAGTCCCACAGAGAACTGGACAGTCGCCAGCGTGGATGCGCCTGCGGAGATTGCAGATGTAAAAGATCCGAAGCAATCGCGTGCGCGCGTGACGGTGACCGGATTTCATACACGTGCGGCGAAGAAGAGTGTCTCACTGCTGGTGAACGGACACATCGTTGCGACCAAACAGATGGATGTGCCGGAGAATGGTAGCGCCACCGTGGAATTTGCACCGCTGGATGTGGCATACGGATTCAACCGTTGCGAGGCGCGCATTGATGGTGGAGATGCGTTTGCGGCGGATGATGTGAGTTACTTTGCAATTCGTCGTTCCGACCCTGAGAAGGTGCTGTTTCTACACGGCATCGGTGATGCGCGTTCGGAGGTGTATTACGGTTCGGCATTAGCTGCTGCGGCTCGCGCTTCCTTCACACTGCAGACAACGAGTGCGGCAGCGGCAAATGATCTGGATCCTTCACGATTTGCGTTTGTTGTGTTGTCGGATGCCGTGTCGTTGCCTTCCATCTTTGAACACAATCTGCAGGATTACGTGCAGAAGGGCGGCAACGTGCTGATAGCGTTAGGCACCGCCGCGGGTCATCACGCGAGAATTCCGCTGTGGGGGAGCGATGTCAAGGACACCCATAGCTATAGCTCGAATGCTCCTGCCACGGTGGGGCAGGTGGACTTTACTCATCCCTCTCTGCAAGATGCGCAGCCGGGACGTGATAACGGTGGATGGGCCGAAGCGAAGGTCTTTTACGCGGCACAGGTGGACGCAACGAATGCTCACGTGCTGGCGCGATTGAATGATGGAACGCCATTGTTGCTGGACCGCCCGATGGGTGAAGGACATGTGCTGTTGCTCACCACTGGGTTAGATAACCTGACGAACGATCTGCCGCTGCATCCAGTATTTGTGGCGTTTGTCGATCGGAGTGCCCGTTATCTTGCAGGGGCTGAGCGACTGGCCGGTTCACGCATGGTAGATAGCTTTGTGGCTCTCCGAGCAGGCAATGCGTCGACCGCGAATGTTGAGGTGATTGATCCCGATGCGAAACGTGCCCTGTCGCTGGAGGAAGCACGTACAGCGCAGACGTTCCGGTTGGAGCGTACCGGGTTTTACAGTGTGCATTTTGCCAGTGGCCGTGATGCGGTGATTGGCGTGAATGCGAATCGGCTGGAGAGTGATCTGGAGCCGATGCCGCAGGATCTGCAGCAGTTGTGGGCAGGAAGTAACAACGGTGAGGCGCAGAGCCAAACTGTTGAAGCGACTGGCGATGCGAAATTTCAGCGCGTGAGCATGTGGTGGTGGGTTATGCTGCTGGCACTCCTCGTAGCGATTGCGGAGACGGCACTCTCCGGCAGCTACATGGCCACGCAGCGGGAGGATGCATGAGTTATCAAGGCGAACTCCGCGGTTATATTGCACGCATCCGGCAACGGTTGCAGTTGTTTGCAGGCGTGCGTGGCGTGGCAATCTTCTTTGCGACTGCATTGGTGATCACGCTGGCACTGGTGTTGTTGCTGAATCACTATGCGTTCCCTCATGCTGGCACAATCCAGGCGCGCGTCGTATTACTTGCTGCGCTTGTTCTGGTTGCATTTGCGGGCATTGCGTGGCCACTGTGGCGGATGACAGCGTCACGAGCGATTGCAAATTTAGAGGCTTCGCATCCTGAGCTTGAAGATCGGTTGACCACGTTTCATCAACGTGAGGAAGAGGCAAATCCGTTTGTTGAGTTGTTGGCAGCGGATACGCTGACACGAACAGAGCATGTATCGCCACGGACGGTTGTGAGCGCGCCTACCTTAGCGATATTTGCAGGGGCTGGCGTAGCGTGTGTTGCCGTTTTGCTATGGATGATCTTTGCTGCTCCGGGTTACGTGGGCTATGGCGCATCGCTGTTGTGGCGTGGCGAACGCAAAGCTGCGCAACCGCTGTATGCCATTGCGGTGCAGCCCGGCGATGTTACGGTCCGGCGCAATAGCGATCAACTCATCACGGCACAGGTAACGAATCTGCATCCAGAGCGTGTGGAGTTGTTCGCGCGCTTTCATAGCAGTAATGGATGGGAGCCGGTGGCGATGCAGGCGATCCCGTCTGCCACGGGCAACGCGAGTTATCAATTCACGTTTACTGGTTTGCCTGAAGATGTGGAGTATTACGTCACCGCGGGGCCGCTTTCCTCGGAACATCACACGGTGCGTGTGGCCGATCTTGCTGCAGTGAAGTCCGTAAAGGTGACGTATCACTACCCTGCGTGGACGGGACTGAAGACAGAGACACAGGAGCACGCCGGCGACCTGCGTGCGATTGAGGGCACGCAGGCAGAGTTGCAGATTGAGATGGACCGGCCATTGAAGGATGGCAATCTTTCTCTTGATGATGGGCGCACGATTCACCTGGAGCCAGTCGAAGGCAATCGTTACAAGGGAACGATTGCAATGGCGAAGGATGGTGCGTATCACGTCGCAGGTTCTGCTGATGGCAAGTCGGTGCGGTTGAGCGAGGACTACTTTATCGCCACCGATAAAGCTGAGCCGCCTCAGATTGCGATTGAGAAGCCGGGGCGTGACTATCGTGCGAGTCCGATTGAGGAAGTCACGGTTGGCGTGAAGGGCGGCGCGCAGTTCGGGCTTCGTGACATGCATCTGCATTACAGCGTGAATGGCGGCCCCGATAAAGACATTGCCATGTTGAATAAGCCGGGCGCGCGTGATGCCGATGGGAAGTACACGCTGCGGCTGGAGGATTTCAAGTTGCAGCCGGGCGATCTCGTCAGTCTGTATGCAACGGCACGTGATGGTCATGCGGAGTCGCGGACAGACATTTCGTTTATCCAGGCTGATCCGTTTGAGCGTGAGTTTTCGCAATCGCAACAAGGTGGCGGCGGAGGCGGTGGTGGAGGTGGACAGCAGGGCGGCAATCAGACTGATATTTCGCGACGCCAGAAAGAGTTGATTGAGCAGACGTGGAAGCAGATCAACGACAAGACCGCGACCGACAAGACTGCGAAGGCCCAAGGAGATTTTCTTTCCGGGGCGCAACTCAAGCTGCGAGATCAAGTGAACGCACTGAGCGTGCGCGTGAATAGTCGCGATCTTTCCGAAGCGAATGAAGAGTTCACCACTTTTGATAAAGCAATGCAGGAAGCAGCAAAGAATATGCTGCCTGCGAGCGAGAAGCTCTCGGTGACGAAGTGGCAGGAAGCGTTGACGTCAGAGCAGAAGGCGCTACAGGCGTTGCTGCGTGCAGAGGCGACGTTCCGGCAGATTCAGGTAGCGTTTGGCCAGCAAGGCGGCGGTGGCGGTGGTGGAGGGAACAGCACTGGGCGCGATCTGGCTTCGTTGTTCGATCTGGAGTTAGACACAGAGAAGAACCAGTATGAGACGGCGCGCACCTCCTCTCCGCAGGAGGAACACCAGAAGCAAGTCGAAGATGCGTTGGCCAAGCTGGATGCATTGGCGAAGCGACAGGAAGAGTTAGCGCAGCAACAGAAGAATCCGCAGCAAGCATTTCAAGAGCGTTGGCAGCAGGAGATGCTGCGGCGTGAGGCGGAACAGTTGCAGAGGCAGATGGAGCAGCTTGCGCAGAACAATCAGAATGGCCAGCAGGGTTCGCAACAGAGCGGACAACAGGGGCAATCTTCTTCGCAGAGCGGACAATCGTCCTCACAGAACGGACAACAGGGTGGCCAGCAGAGTGGTCAGGGTTCTTCCTCTTCCGGTAGCAGTGGTCAACAGCAGGCTCGCGGTGGAAGCAGCGGATCGCAGGGGAACACGGATCAGCGCATTGAGCAGGCTTTGAATCGTGTTCGCTCTGCGAGCGATGCCATGAAGCGCGCAGGAACTCCGGGCGCAAATGGCCAGAGCGCTGAGGCGCAGCGACAGGCGGCTGAACGTCTGCGTGAAGCGACGAGTCTGATGGGCGGTGCGCAACAGTATCTTGCGGGCAATCGCATGGGCCAGCTTTCGCGAGAGGCAGATCGCATTCAGCAGGAAGAAAAGACGCAGGCTCAGCGCATCGATGACTTCACCAAGCAGACCCAGAATCGCGACTTCAACACGCAGGATTATCAGAATCTCATGCGCCAGCGGAACCAGCTTGCAGGCGATCGACAGGGGTTGTCGGATAGCTTGTCGAAGTTGCAGAAGAACATGCGCGAGGCAGCGTCGGGCATGGCCGGGAACCAGCCGGACGCTGCGAAGAAGGTGCGCGATGCATTGTCCGAGATGGACAACAGTGATCTCGACAACCGCATGCAGCGCAGTGCGGACTGGTTGCGCAGTGGCGTCAATCCGAACAGCAACGGCACGGAAAAGGGCATTGCGGATGGCTTGTCGAAGCTATCGCAACAACTGCACGCTGCATCCGGTGCAGTGGGCAGTGGCAACGGGCAGCGTCCACAAGATACCGGTAAGCCCGATCAGACTGCGGCATTAGGGCAGGTGGCGCGTCTCCGTTCGGAACTGCAGGCGATGCAGGCTTCACGGCAGGGCAACGGTTTGAATCGCGGCGGCAGTGGCCCGCAAGGGAACGGTCTGCAGAATCGCAACGGCCAGCAAGGCCAAGGGCAGCAGCAGGGGCAGGGACAACAACAAGGCCAGGGTCAGCAACAGGGCAATGGATCGCAACAGGGGCGCGGTGGCCAGCAATCGGGAGGCTCTCGGCAAGGCGGTGGTACGCAGTCTGCGCAAAATGGTGGTGGCGGCCAGAATGGCAATGGGCAGATGGCAGGGAATCGCAATGGCGGAGCTCTGACACGCGGCAATGGACGCGATGGTTCTACGGATGATCGCGGTGGCCAGATGGGCGATTTAGGCGATCGCGTGAACGGCGGCGGTGGCGGGCGCGGGACAGTATTTGGTGGCGCCAATACCGGCAACAACACATATGCGGCGGGGGGAACGGTATTTGGTGCGAAGGATACTTCTGACAATCCCGCCGATACGGAACGGAACTTTCAGCAATCGTTGCGACAGTTGCAAGCGTTGCGCGGCGCGGTAAAGGATGATCCGCAGGCGCAGAAGGACCTTGCTGAGTTGACGCGACAGATGCAGAATCTGGATCCGAAGCGATTCCCGGGCAACCCCTCGATGGTGGAACAGATGCATAGCGAGGTGTTGCGCACGGTGGATCGGCTGGAGCTTGAGCTTCAACGCAGTGGGGACACCACCGCTCACACAGGAACGCCGCAAACAATTCCTGCGGGATACAACGATTCTGTTGCGGACTACTATCGTCGGCTGAGTAAGAACAGTAGCCGCTGAGCGCGTCTCAGAATGCCGCTTCGCGCACTGCGTCTGTAACGGCCATGGCTTCACGCGTGCGTCGAATATCGTGAACGCGGACGATGTGCGCCCCAGCAAGTGCGGCAATCACATTTGCCGCAGCAGTGGCTTTGTCGCGCAGATGCGGCGCGGGTACTTCATCATCGATCTTTCGCAACACTTCGCCAAGGAAGCCTTTGCGTGAAAGGCCTGCTAGTAAAGGGAAGCCAAGCTCCTGAAGTCGATCCATCTCGTGCAACAGGGTCCAGTTTTCATTCCCGACCTTGCCGAAGCCGAATCCGGGATCAAGAACAATGCTGGATCGCTCACATCCCGCAAGCATCAGGCGCAATGCCGTTTCTCGCAACTCTGCCAGCACCATCGGGACGATCTCGCGCGGCTCCAGTGGAGCTTGCTTCGCCCATTCAGATGGGAGTCCACGCGTGTGCATAGCGATGACACCGCAGCGTAACTCCGCGCAGGTGGCGGCCATCTCTCGATCCCACAGCATGCCGCTCACGTCATTCACAATTTCCGCGCCAGCTTCTATCGCCTGCCGCGCAGTGGATGCGCGATAGGTGTCCACAGAGATGATGGTTTCAGGCCGCGCATGCATCAGGTTGCGAATCAGCGGCAGGATGCGTGACTGCTCTTCGCTTGCGCTGACAGCATCGGGTGTCCCTGCTGCAGTGCCTGGACGAGTGGATTCGCCACCGACGTCAATGATGTCCGCGCCATGGTCCAGCATGTAAAGCGCGTGTTGCAGGGCAGAGCTTAGGGACACATATTCGCCGCCATCTGAGAAGGAATCAGGCGTGACGTTGAGGATGCCCATGACCAGCGTGCGCTTGCCCAGAGGCAACGTACGCGTGCGCAGTTTCCATTCGTATTGGCCACGCGGCGCGATCTGCATAGTTTCATTGTAGGAAATGCATGCGTGCTTGACTCCGAAACTGGCCATAAAGCTGTACACTCAGCCGCATGAGCTTGCGCTTTGTGCCTGCCCTATTGCTGTCTGTGTCGATTGCGTCAGCCTGTGCGCAGACGCAGGCATTGCCCACGTATGACGGTCTTCCGCTGGCGGAACGCGTGCAGCGCATTACCAGCGAGCCCAATGTGGTGCGGGCGCACTGGGGCGTGCGAGTGACAAAGCTGGACGGAACGCCGGTGTTCACCATGAACGATGTGCAACTGTTTCAGCCGGCATCGAATGCGAAGCTGTTTACTACTGCCACGGCAATGGCGTTGCTTGGCGCAGACACCACCTTTGAAACACGCGTGATTGCGAGCCCTCTCAAGCCGATCCACGAGGGCAGCCTGGATGGCGATTTAGAGCTTGTGGGCGACGGCGATCCGAATCTCTCCGGCACCACGTTGCCATATCTCTCACCGGCACAGAGGCCGAAGCTCGATCCGAATGCGCCACCGGTTGATCCGTTGCGATATCTTGCGCAGCTTGCGGATAAGGTTGCGGCGACAGGGCTCAAGCATATTGCGGGAAACATTGTTGGCGATGACACGCTGTTTCCTTACGAGCCGTATCCCGAGGATTGGAGCATTGATGATGCAGTCTGGGGTTATGGCGCGCCGGTCTCTGCGCTGACCATCAATGACAACCTGATCAACATCAAGTTGAAGCCGGGTGCTAAGGTTGGCGATCCGGTCACGTATGAGCTTTCGCCTGCGATGCCCTGGTATTCCATTGATACGGTGGATGCCAAGACCGGTGAGGCGAAGAGTGGATCACACCTGGCTATTGAGCGCATGCCGGATTCGCGCAGTGTCCGCATCTACGGAACGATTGCGATTGATAGCGAGCCGGACAACGAAGAGTTGGCAATCAATGATCCCGCGGATTATGCAGCGACTGCGTTCAAGATGTTGTTGGAGCAACGTGGCATTAAGGTAGATGGCAAGCCGGTCAGCAAACATCGGTTGCCGCAGAATGAAGGCAGTTTTACAGTGGAGGCGCGTAAGCCAGTAACACTGCCTGCTGCAGGTGAACTGGCACATCGACCAACAGGCCTGGCGCCTTCCGGAGCCGACCCGACGATTCACGCCACGTTAGCGTCGCTGACTTCGCAGACCGTAGCGACAGACATGATGCTGACCAACAAGATTTCCCAGAACCTGCATGCGGAGATATTCCTGCATCAACTGGGTGCTGCGTTCGGCAATGGTTCCACACTCAGCGGTGCGCGCGTGGTGAGGACGTTTGTGACGCAGCGCGCGGGTGTAGACCCGGAAGACTTTATCTTCTTCGATGGATCAGGCCTGAGTGGGCATGATCTGGTCACGCCGCGCGCCATCACGTCGTTGCTTCAATACGCCGCCACGCAGCCGTGGTTTGCCACGTGGAAGGCGACGCTGCCTGTCGGTGGCGAAGATGGAACATTACGTGCGCGTTTTCCCGGTGCGCCCATGAAGGATCATGTTTTTGCGAAGACGGGAACGTTGAGCGAGGCGCGTGCGCTCTCGGGCTACATTGATTGCGCCAGCGGGCAGACTCTCATCTTCTCTGTGATAGTGAATGCGCATACGCCACGTACCAGCGACGACATGAAGGCTATGGACAGGATTGTGTCTGCGATCGCTGCCACGAATTGACGGGGCGACGCAGTTGCCAGTGGCGCTGCAGGAATGTGAACATCATCCGCATGAAGCTGACGCCGCATCTTCTTGCTCTGTGTCTTATCTTTCCTGTCGCTCTGAACGCGCAGGCAAAACATTCGCCTGATCTGCGCACAGAAAAGATTGAATGGACATGGGCCGATCGGCCCGAATCGCCCAATCCTGCTTTGCCAAACGTTCTGCTGCTGGGCGATTCCATTACACGCGCCTACTATCCTGCAACTGCGAAGGCGCTGGACGGTGTTGCGAATGTGTATCTCTTTGCCACGTCCGCATGCAGCGCTGATCCTCGTTATGCAGGGCAATTAAAGGACTACATGGCACTTGCTGCTGTGCCGTTCGCGGTGGTTCATTTCAATAACGGCATGCACGGATGGCGATTCACTGAGGCGGAGTATGCGGCTTCGCTGCCGGGCGTGGTCGGCACGTTGAAGAAGCTACAGCCGCAGTCGCATCTCGTATGGACGAACACCACGCCTGTTCGCAAAGACTCGGATACAGGCGCAACGAACGCTCGCATTGACCAGCGCAATCGCGATGCGGCACAAGTCATGCAGCGGCTGAAGGTCTCCATGGACGATCAACATACGTTGATGCAGCCGCACACAGACATGCACGCCGACGACGTTCACTGGAATACGGCAGGCAGCGACCTGCAGGCAGAACAGGTCGCCGCATCGATACGGAAACAGCTAGGCCACTGAGGCTTGTTACACCGTTGCAGTTCTGTAGGAACGCTTCACGCTCAGCAGTAACAGCAGGCGTGAGAAGCCGGTGAACAGAATCGAGAATCCCAGCAACGTGCCGATCACCCACGTGGCGGCTGCAAGAACATGTGCCCAGATGATGCCAGCCAGCACCAGCGAGATGACACCGTCGAGCAGCAACCATCCGGAGCCGGGAATGCGTCGCGCAGCAAGGCCGCCCACAAGCTCCGCAATGCCCTTGATGAGAAGGTATGCGCCGAGGATGGCGGTCAATCCCACCAGTCCGGCCAGCGGATGCATGAGTGTGTAAATGCCGCAGAAGAGATAGACGAGGGCGACAAAGAACTCCCAGATGTGCGCACCCAAACCGCGTACCTGCCATCCGAGCACCAGATGGAGGAAGCCCATCAGGATCAGACCCCATCCAAAGATGGCTGTCACCGCCACGCCTGCCAGTAGAGGCATTGCCAGGGCCAGCAATCCGATCACAATCATCAGCACGCTGATGGCGATGGAGACACCATGAGAACGTTCTGTTGCGACAACATCTGTTTCAGCCATATCAAAACTCCTCCCCGCCTCATGGTGTCCCTTCCCGTGGCACAAGTCCACCGGAAAAACATGTAGTCTGCAGCGATGGAAACCTTTGAGACGCAAGAGGGCTGGCGAGGCGCGATCGTACGTCGCATCCGCATAGAAGCCCTGCCCCCGGAAAAGTTCTCGCACCAGGCGCGGCTCTATGCGCTGACTCGGCAGATTGCCGCTAGTTTCACTGAGCCGGTGGATGATGACGTCCTTTTTGGCGCGACGTGGGTGCATGATCTTGGAGTGTTCCTTGGACATAGGCCATCGGAGCCGGAGGCATTGAAGCGGTGGAACTCCACGGCCTATACCGTTGCCCATGCAGGCGCGGTCCTGCGCGAGTGCGGTTTCCCAGAGGAAAAAATCGCTGCTGCGGTCGAGTGCATCCGCACGCATGAGGCTCACGGAGAGCCCACTACGATTGAGGGAACGATCCTTCGTGATGCCGACCTGCTGGAGCAACTGGGTGCCGTGGCAGTGATGCGGACAACGGCAAAGATCGCGCAGGACACGCGCTTCATTACCTTCGCTGACGCAACGCGATCGCTGGAAAAAGCGCTTGCAACAGTGCCACCGCAGATCCGGCTGGAAAAGGCGAAGGAGCTTGCCGCGCCACGCATCGCTGCGTTGCGAAGCTTTCTGGATTCACTACAGCAGGAGTCGGGTGGCTTGTTGGATTAACGGCGTTAGGCTCCTCACAGAAACATCCGGGCCTCAACGGTCCGGCGCATGCACCTTTCAGAAAGGACTCGTTATTTCCTCGCCACGTAACAAACTGGTAACGACTCACGCCAGTCACTTACGGGAATCGGAGGGCGCGCCTAGTCTGAAAGGGCTCTGATGTTTGATTCTCCGCGGCCAGCCAACGGCATGCCCGCGACCCCCAACGGAACCGTCTCCCGCTCTCTTTCGGTGCGCACGGTGGCGCTTGCCCTTGCGGCAACGCTTCTGCCCACCCTGAGTTATGCTGCCACCCGCCACACCGCCGTTCATCCTGCTGCAAAGCAGGTAAAGACTGCGCCTGCCCATGCAACAACTGCCAAGTCTGCGAAAGCCCATCGCAATACGGAACTAGACCGTGCAGAAGCTGCTTCGCGTAAGCCTGTGAAGGGCCGAGTTGCGAAACAGGAAGTTGCTGCGAAGCCGGAAGCCGCCAAGCCTGAGGTTGCTGTAAAGAAGCGCACCGGACGCGAGGCCATTGAGGCTGCGCGCGCTGAAGTGCGTGGCGCTCATGCAGCATCGCAGACAAAGTCTGCCCCCGCTCCTGAGGCTCCTGTTCGTAAGGCGACCGCGCCGGTGGAAGAGGCAAGCGCCGATCGCGCCACGCAGGATCGTGTGCATGCTTGGTACAAGTCGCGCTCCGCTGGATCCTCTGATGAAACGGCAGACGTTGCTCCTGCGAAGTCAACCGTTGCGAAGGCAAAGCCGGTGAAGGCTGTTGTCGCACCCGATCTCGCAACCACAGCTCACAAGGCCACGGTCGAAGACTTTGACCGAGCTCTGGAACAGCAGCGGCAGGCCATCCGCACGGCGCAGGCGCAGAACATGGCGCGCACCACCGATGACGATGATGCTGCCGAGGCCGCCACGCAGATTCCGCGCACCGCACCCACAGCTCGTGTTGCTGCGCCATTCGTTCATGGTGATTTGTTGGCACAGGCTGCGGACGATCAGCCCGGTTCGTTGCCGGTGCAGGCGTCGCTTCCCGCTGCGAAGCTGGATCGCCACCTTGAGAAGCATCCAGACACTAAGCCCGACGCGGAAGTGCTGGCAAAGACGCCAGACGGCCTGGATTCGGCGTCGCCCTCGCGCGTTCGTGTAATTGCTGCTGAGACGGCATCCGCCGATGTGCCGAAGGTGAACCTGCCCAAGCCGATCTCCATTCGCAAGGATGCAGCGCCCGCCGTTGTTGCGGTGAAGGCAGCGGCAAAGAAGCCAGACCTGGACCCGCAGACGGCTCAGGCGTTGACCGACGCCACGTTTGACGATGACAACGATGCTCCAGCGGAAACCACTCGTAGCATCAAGGCTGCACCGGTTGTGCGTCGCGCTGTTGTCGCCAGCGATGAGGATGCGGCAGACGCAGCCGTTATTCCTGCCGTCAAGGTCGATCTTTACGACACCAACGGACGCATCAAGATGCTGCCCGCCATGAAGGGCAGCCACGAAATTCTGGTGCACCAGAACCAGATGGCTGTTGCCGATGGTCTGGATCGTATTGAAGACGACGATCAGCTTCAGCAGATGCGGCATTACAAACTACTGGTGTCGTTGCCGAACAACGAATCCATCATGGTGAATGACACCATGCCCGCAAATCGGCGCTATGCGCGTCCGTGGACGGTTCGTTTCCTGAATGATCTTTCGCGTGCGCACTATGCCCGCTTCCACACACCGCTGGTCATCACCTCTGCGGTGCGCACGGTCGAATTTCAGAAGCACCTGGTTCGTATCAACGGCAATGCCGCACCGCCCACCGGCGATGTTGCTTCGCCACATCTTTACGGACAGGCCATCGACCTCGGCAAACGCGGCATGAGCATGACGGAAATCGCATGGATGCGCGCATACCTTACGCCGGTGGAATCTTCCGGAAAGGTCGATGTGGAGGAAGAGTTCCAGCAGGCCTGCTTCCACATCAGCGTCTATCGCCGCTACCTGGGCTTGCCGCCGAAGAAGAACGGACCCGCACCGGATGCATTGCCGCAACGGAAGATGGAACTGGTAAAGGCTTCACCGGCTCCGTCCAAGCGCCGTCGTCATATCTCTGCGTTGCTTGCCGCCGGAGTGCGTTAGAGCTTGCCGCAAGTTGAGGTGCCGCCCGCAACGCAACGCTTTGACGGCGTGGACGTTCTGCGCGGCATCTCCATCGCGGCGGTGGTGCTGCATCACTTTTACCTGCGCATGTTGTTCTCGGGGCACGCCCTCAGATCGGTGATGCCAGCGTGGCTATTCCGCCTCCTGTACGTAAACGGTGGCAATGCTGTCACCGTCTTCTTCGCCGTCTCCGGTTTCCTGATCACGTATATTTCGCTACGCCGTTTCGGATCGATTTCGGACCTGAAGCCGCGCATCTTTTACCGCATCCGATTTGCTCGCATTGCGCCGCTGCTGCTGGCGCTCCTTGTTGTTCTGAGCGTCCTTCACCTGCTGCATGTGGATGGTTTTTCTATCTCGCCGAAGCGTGGAACGCTGTTGCGCGCTCTCACTGCCGCGCTGACGTTTCATCTGAACTGGTTTGAGGCAAAGCACGGCTACCTGCCACCGAATTGGGACGTGTTGTGGTCGCTTTCCATCGAGGAGATGTTCTATCTCTTTTTTCCCATCGCCTGCGTGATGGTGCGGCACGTGCGCCGTGGCGGCACGGCGTTACTGTGTTTCTTGTTGGCAGCACTCGTCGTGCTCGCACCCATGGGCCGCACCATCTGGGCTGCGACGGAACTTGAGGCGGAGAAGTCCTATCTCGGCGGTATGGGTTCCATTGCAATGGGCTGCCTTACCGCCCTTCTGCTGAGGCGCCTGCAGACGCGCGGCACGCTGCCGTCGCCGCGCCGGTTGCTGGTGTTGGCATGGGGTGGTGCAGTTGTTATGTTCATCGCAATGCCGCCGTTTCCGTTGGGCCATTGGCATCGCTTTCTCGGCGTGACAGATCTGGATGACTCGCTGCTCACGTTGGGGACCTGCATGGTCATCCTTGGGCTGGTGGGCCGTAATCGTGCGGGTTCGCGGTGGGCAGCGCCGATCCGATGGCTGGGCCAACTCAGCTACGAGGTCTACCTGACGCACGAATTTATCGTCATCGGCATCGCTCTGCTGGCGCTGCATGTTGGAACGCTGACCGGTAAAGGCCTGGGTTTCGGCATGTTCGCGTGGAGTCTCGTCACGCTATTCCTTAGTTCCGCTTTTGGATGGGTGGTCGCTACTTATTTCTCTGAGCCCATGAATCGTGGCCTTCGCGGCGCCCCATACCCCGCGGAACTTAAGGCTCCGCTCGCGCGTAGATAGAGCGGTACAATCCTCCACACTGCATACCGGAGACGATTCATGTCCGCTTATCCTGAAGCACTGCCGCCGGGCCCCATCGACCAATACGACAACCAGCCGCCACTCACTGCAGTCCAGCGCATTACCAACATCTTCTACGCGCCTTCGAAGACGTTCGCCGATCTTCGTCGTAATCGCTCGTGGTGGCTCGCATTCGTTGTCATGGCCCTCGTTGGATATCTCTTCACAACCACGGCGCTCACGAAGGTTGGCCCGCGTGGTTTGGCAGAATCTTCTATCCGCAACAATCCGGCGCAGGCTGAGAAGATGCAGAACGCCTCGCCGGAAGACCGCGCCAGGATGATTTCCATCACGGCCTCCATCATGCAGGTTTCGCTGTGGGCATGGCCGGTTTTCATCCTGATTACGGCGGCCATCGGTGCGCTTCTGCTGTGGGTGGGTTGCAATTTCATCCTTGGCGGATCCGGCACGTATCCCGGCATGTTTGCGGTGATGATCTTTGCGTATTTACCGGGCATCTTCCGATCTCTGCTGACTTCCGCGGTACTCCTCTTTGGTGATACGGAAAACTTCAACCTGAACGATCCCATCGGAACCAATCCGGGCTTCTATCTTGGCGCTGACTCCTCCGTCTTCCTGAAGACTTTTCTTAGCTCGGTAGATGTCTTCTCGCTCTGGATACTGATTCTTATGGGCATTGGCGGCGCCATCGTGGCTCGTGTGAAGGTGAAGAACGGCGTGGCGATGGTCTTGATTACGTGGCTGATCTTCGCATTGGGCAAAGCCGCCATCACCGCCGCCACGAGTTAAGGCGTTCTGCTCTCACGCTCTTTGCTCAAATGTGGTGCAATAAAAAGATCGCATTTTGAACGCAACGAGCCCATTTCAACCGCGCCGCTGGCTCCGCAACGGCCACCTGCAGACGATCGCTGGCAACTTCCTGCCGCGCACGGATCGCCTGCCCGTGGCCACAACGGAACTGATCCCTGTGCCATTGCCGCAGGAGATGCAGTCGCTGCCGCAAGCTGTGACGCTGGATCAGCGTCTGCCCAGCCGCATTCTCTGCCATTGCCATTGGCAAGCGGAACCTGAGAGCTGTGTCACGGTCGTTCTGGTGCATGGTCTTGAGGGTTCGTCGTATTCGCAATATGTGGTGGGCAATGCGAATCGCCTTTTTACCGCAGGATGCAACGTCGTCCGCATGAACATGCGCAACTGCGGTGGCACGGATGCGCTTTCGCCCACGCTGTATCACTCCGGTATGTCTGGCGATGTGAAGGCCCTGCTGACGTGGCTCATTGCGCGCGGATGCAGCCGTGTTGTTTTAGCGGGCTACAGCATGGGCGGCAACCTGTTGTTGAAGGCGGTGGGAGAGCTTGCAGACCAAGCTCCACAGCAACTGATCGGATGCGTTGCGGTATCACCTGTGATGGATTTGGGTGAGAGCGCCGATGCTCTGCATGAGCCGCAGAACCGTGTCTATGAGTACCGCTTTATACGGGCGCTGTTGCAGCGCTATCGCCTGAAGTGTCGCTTATATCCTGCGATCTACAAGCCGGAGCTTGCGGCGCGTGTGCAATCGATTCGCGACTTCGACGAATACATCACCGGCCCTGCATGCGGTTTTACTGGCGCCAGCGACTACTATTACCGCGCTGCATCGGCGCGCGTTCTGGACCGCATTGCTGTGCCCACATTGGTGCTGCACGCGTGCGACGATCCCTTCATCCGTCTCACTGCCGAAACGCGGCAGAAGCTGCATGACAATCCGCACATCACATTGTTGGAGCCACAAAACGGTGGGCACTGTGCCTTCCTCGAACAACCCACGCAGGAGTACGACGGCTACTATGCCGAGCGGTTGTTGTTGAATTTCGTGAAAGAGCGCGCTGCAGATTCGGCGCGTGAGCAGGTGCCGCTATGCTGACCGATTGGAACGCCGCATGTGGCCCGGATGATCCAGTGCTGGTGGTGCCGTGGGCATCACCGGACGGCTTGCTGCAGTGGGTGGACCTGCGCGAAGACCCGTACGCCGTGAATGAGATTCCCGAGGGTGAAGACTATCCCGCTTTGCTCGCGGCTCTGCGTGCGTTGAATGGCTCGCGCTCGCCAGTGTTTACCGCGAAGTGCGATGTGTGGGAGATGGACGCGGAAGAGCTGGAAGCCATGCGCGACGAACTTCTGCTGGATGAAGAAGTCGCCACCTCGGGACTTGCTTCTTATATCGATCTGCTGTGGCGCGAGCGTGCCATCTTTGCCTCGCGTCACCGCATGGAGCAGATGCTGCACCGGCTGGATCGCATGCTCACCGAGCTGCCTTACTCACTTGCAGCGGCAGAACTGACGATGCGTCCTGCCGTGCTGGACCTCGAGGGGACGGTGGCAGAAGGCTTTGCCATCACTCTGTACACCAAGGGCGTCGGCGTGGATGAAGCAGAAGCGGCGCAGCGGTGGGATGAGGCGTTGCGCGCCATCACCGCCACCTTCCGCAGCCGCGAACTTGCAGGAAGCTGAAACCGCCTACGGTCGGTTCAGGTCCTTGATGGCATCGCTGACCACGTCAGCGGCTTTACCTGCGGCATCCTTGATGTGGCCCACGGTCTGGTCGCCCGCGCCTTCGTCGGCCAAGTCATAATCGCCAATAGCTTCACCGAATTTCTGCTTCGCCGCGCCCAGGATGCTTCCACCGCTGCCGGTGACGCGCTGCTTGGCGCCCCATGCGCCAATGCGGTTTGCCGCATGCTCCACGTCCGGATCGCTGTAGCCAGTCTCTGGCTCGTTCAGGACAGCAATGACCACGGCGGCAGCGCCAACGGCAAGTCCAGCAATCAACCACGGAAAAGCTTTCATCGTAAGAATCTCCCGACTTGCTGTGATGCAGATTTTTCGAGCCGCGACAGTCGGTTGTTCCTCGCCGGTACACTCAAGAAGCAATGTCCACCACTGTTCGCTCCTACGCAAAGATCAACCTCGGCCTGAGGATCGGCCCACCGCGAGCGGACGGCTTCCACGAACTGCATACGCTGTATCAGAGCATCGGCCTGCATGATGAAGTGACGGTCACAGCGAAGACCGCTGCGGTGACGCGTATCACCATGGATTGCACTGACTTGCGCGTGCCCACCGATGCTCGCAACACGGCCTTCCGCACGGTGGAGATGGCTCTGACGGCGATGGAAATCACTGCGGAAGTCCACCTGTCACTGACCAAGAATCTGCCGGTGCAGGGGGGACTTGGGGCCGGATCGGCCAATGCGGCGGCGGCACTGTTGGGGTTGGAGCGGGAACTGGGCACCGCGCTAACCGGACCGCAGCGTATGTCTCTGGCTGAGCGCATCGGTTCTGATGTGCCGCTATTCCTTTTAGGTGGAACAGTTTACGGACACAACCGGGGACAGATTGTGCTGCCTTATCCTGACCTCCCAGCGATGCACTGCGTGGTCTTCGCGCCCACGGTGGGTTCCAGCACTCCGCTGGCCTTTAAGGCCTGGGACGAGCAGGTTTCTCGATTGACCCCTGAAGCCGCGCAGGATAGACTTGATGAGTTGAGCCGCGTCTACGCGTCCGCATTCGCCTGTACGGGAGCAGACAGTCAGACCGGCGCCTCCGGTGCTTTCGGAACACTCGATGCAGAGAATCTGCAACGATCCGGGAGCCTGGCCGGGAATCCTCTTCCTGCGCTTGTCCGTACCGGGATTGCGAACGACTTCGAAGAGGTCGTCTTCCAGCAACACCCCTTCCTGCGCGACATTCTGCATGCTCTTAAGGGCGATGAGGCTCTCGGGGAATCGTCTGCCGTGATGGCGGCGCTTTCCGGCTCCGGTTCGTCCTTGTTTGGTCTGTATCGGACAGAAGCAGACGCAGAAGCGGCACAGGCACGCACCGCGGAGTATGCAGGACGGTCTTTCCGGACCACCACCCTTACTCGTGAAGCGTACTGGAGTTCCATGTTCGTCTGAAGCCAGAAGCTTCCGGCGAATTGCGGCAAATCGCCGGGGCTGCCGGGCCAATGTCTTTAGTACACTGGAACTGGCAGAGTTCCCAACGCCAAACGGCGGGACGGACTTTTTGGGCGATCGACTAATGGTAGGTCAAGTGCCTTTGACGCACTTTGTCTAGGTTCGAATCCTAGTCGCCCAGCCATCAAGCGTCGATGCTCCCCCAGCGGCAGAGTTCTACGAGAGGGGGCAGAGGCAGGACAATCCGGCAGAACCAACCAACGCTAAACGGCTTGGAGGCTCGTACCGCAGTGACCGCACCCGAATCCATGTCAACCGCCGCAACCGCTACCCCCGCCACTTCAGAACCCATCACCGACCGCGCAACATTGATTGCCGCAGGCGGTGCCGCGAAGCAGCAGCCTGCTCCGGACAAGAAGCGTTCCAGCCGACTGGCTGACGATCGCCGCTTCAAGATTTTCTGTGGTTCCGCGAACAAGGCACTCTGTGAAGAGGTTTGCCAGTTCCTGGGCGTGCCCATGGGCCAGACCAAGCTCATCAGCTTCTCGGATGGCGAAATCCACTTCCAGCTGCTGGAGAATGTGCGCGGCGCCGATGTGTTCCTGGTGCAGCCGACCTGTGCTCCGGTTGAGCGCCACATCCTGGAACTGCTGATCATGATCGACGCGCTGAAGCGCGCATCGGCAGGCCGCATCACGGTAGTGATTCCGTACTACGGTTACGCTCGCCAGGATCGTAAGGATCGTCCGCGCGTTGCCATTACGTCCAAGCTTGTGGCTGACCTGTTGCAGACTGCCGGTGCGAACCGTGCATTGCTGGTCGATCTTCACGCTGCGCAGATCCAGGGCTTCTTCAACATCCCGGTGGATCACCTGTTCGCATCGCCGGTTCTGGTTGGCTACTTCCGCGATCTGAACCTGCCGAACCTGACCGTTGTTTCGCCGGACGCGGGTGGTGTGGAGCGTGCGCGCTTCTTCGCAACGAAGCTGGGCGTGCCTTTGGCCATTGTGGACAAGCGCCGTACCGATATCAACGTGACAGAAGTGATGAACGTGATCGGCGATGTGAAGGGCCGCACCTGCATCATTCTGGACGACATTGTGGACACCGCCGGAACACTCACCAAGACGGTGGATGCGCTGCTGGCGAATGGTGCAACAGACGTCTATGCCTGCGCATCGCACGCAGTGTTGTCTGGCCCCGCAGTGGAACGCATTAAGAACAGCAACCTGAAAGAACTGGTTGTGACCAACACCATTCCGCTCTCAGAAGAGGCGGCGCAGGTGGACAAGATTAAGGTTCTTTCTGTAGCAGGCCTGTTGGGTCGAGCTATTGAGAGCATTCACATGGAGACGAGCGTTTCAACACTCTTCTCATAAGTTTGCTGCTTAGCCTTTTGCTAAGTGGTGCAACACAAACGAAGTAACTACAGACAAGCTGCAGCACCTCAAGTGCAGCGAAGGGATTAGCTGGAAGACAGCGCGGCCCGAAAGGAAAACATGGCAAACACAGAAGCAGTAAAGGCAACACTCCGCTCAGGCAAGTTCAACAAGAATGCAGCGCGTCGCGTGCGCGTGGCCGGTCAGATTCCCGCCGTTGTGTACGGTGCGGGACTGGACTCGGTGGCAGTTGCACTGGACCCCAAGGTCATCACGAAGATCCTGCACTCTGAAGCTGGCCACAACACCATCTTCGACCTGGACATCGAAGGCGGCGCTGCCGCTAAGGCCATGATCGTGGATTGGCAGTATGAGCCCATCAAGGGCAAGCTGCTGCACGTTGACCTGAAGCGTATTGCAATGGACAAGGCCATGCGCGTTAGCGTTCCGGTCATGCTGGAAGGCGTACCGACGGGCGTGAAGAACAGCGGCGGCATCCTGGATCAGCTGCTCCGCGAAGTGGAACTGGAGTGCCTCCCGGGCGATATCCCGTCGCACATCGACGTGGACGTTTCCGGTCTGGAACTGCACGGCTCCATCCACGTGTCGGACCTGCCGCACGCTGGCAAGTACAAGTTCCTGGTTCCGGAAGAGACGATGGTTGCGCACGTAACGATCATCAAGGAAGTTGCACCGGCTGAGCCCACTCCTGCTGCAGAGCCGGAAGTGACGAAGGGTGCAACCAAGGCTGCCGCAGAACCGGCAAAGAAGTAGTTTCGAGTCTTAGTTTGTGGTCTTAGTTACTAAGACTGAGACTCACAAACCAGGACTGGAGCAATGCGACCGTGAAGCTGATTGTGGGACTTGGGAATCCTGGCCCGGAGTATGCTTTCACGCCGCACAATGCAGGATTTCTCGCCATCGATCGCATCGCAGAAGATCGCGGTGCGATGGTGGTGAACCGGCGCAGTAAGGCACTTACCGGCAAGGCAATCATCGCTGGAGAAGAGTGCCTGCTGATAAAGCCGGAAACCTTCATGAATCTGAGTGGCCTTGCAGTCGCTCCGCTGGTGAAGGAATACGAGCTGGACCCGGCAAAAGACCTGATCGTGTTGTATGACGAACTGGCCTTTCCGCTGGGCGAGCTTCGGTTGCGGCCAAACGGCAGCAGCAACGGGCACAACGGTGTAAAAAGCATCACCGGTGTGCTTGGGACAGAAGATTGGATTCGCATCCGGATTGGTGTGGGGAAACCTGCCCTGTCGGATGGCCGCGAGATCAAGGCAGGAGGTAAGGACTACTTACTTACTCCCATGCGTAAGACAGAACTCGCGGTGATGGATGAAGTACTTGATTGCGCAGCACGGGCAGTCGAGATGGTGGTTGGAGAGGGCATCGCAGCGGCGATGAATCGCTTTAACCAGAAAGACAGTTGTAAGTCTTAGTTATTCGTAACTAAGAGCCTGCACTACTTACTTTCCATACCTTCCGTTGCGAAGGTGCGGAGTTTACTCCGCAGAAAGAGAAGCAAAATGAACCGTACGTATGAAGTGATGTACATCGTTCGCCCCGACCTCGAAGAGGCGGATCTGGACAAGTTGATCGAAGGCTTCACCGCCGTTGTAACCAACGGTGGCGGCGAAGTTTCGCAGACCGAGAAGCTGGGACGTCGTCGTCTGGCTTACATCGTTCGTAAGTTCCAGGACGGCCAGTACGTGCTGATGCACGTTTCGGCTGATGGTCCTCTGGTAGCTGAGCTCGAGCGTCGTCTCCGCGTGACGGAACAGGTGATCAAGTTCATCACCGTTCGCACTGACGAAGAGAACAAGCGTCTTGCCAAGATCAAGGCCCACCGCGATAGCCGCGTGAAGGTTTCCGACCAGCAGGCTGCTGCTGCCGCCGCCGCTAACGCCGCTGCTGCCGCAGTAGAAGCACCAGTTGCAGCGGAAGCTCCGGCTGAAGCTGAGGCTGCCGCTGTCTAAGTTGGCCTGTTAAGTTTCTGGTTCCGATAACGGAACTTAGAAGTTTGGTTAAGTACCTGCGACGATCTGCTTCCGTATGACCATGGGATTCAATGCAATCCCGGAGCATGACGCCGCCGAACCCGATGAAAGGATTGGCAACAATGGCTGACGAAACCAGCACCCCTAGCACCCCGACTTCCTCCGCTCCGGCGCAGGGTGGATCGCGTCCTCCCCGTCCGGCGGGCGGCCCTGGCGGCCGCAAGTTCTTCCGCCGCAAGAAGGTTTGCAAGTTCTGCGTGGAAAAGATCGACAACATCAGCTACCGCGACGTTCGCCTGCTTCAGGGCTTCGTAGCGGAGCGCGGTAAGATCACGCCGCGTCGTCTGACCGGTGTCTGCACCACGCACCAGCGCCAGCTCTCGCAGGCCATCAAGCAGTCGCGTAACATCGCCCTGCTGCCGTTTGCTGCGAAGTACTAAGTCGAACTTACTCAGCGTGACTTAACGAGTAAGTCGCGCTCCACCGGACAGCGCACGTCGCGTCCGCAAGGAGAAAGAACATGGAAGTCATTCTGAAGGAAGACGTCGAAAGCCTCGGTCACCGTGGCGACGTCGTTAAGGTTGCAAACGGCTACGGCCGCAACTATCTGCTGCCGCAGCACCTGGCAATTGAAGCCACCAATGCAAACAAGGCAGTCATCAAGCAGATGCAGGAATCCGCAGCTCGCAAGGCAGCCAAGGACAAGGCTGTTGCGCAGGAGCAGGCAGAGAAGCTGAACGCTGTCGAACTCACGTTCGAGCGCAAGGTTGGCGCGAACGACGTTCTGTTCGGTTCCGTCACCTCGGCTGACATTGCTGCTGAGCTTGCAAAGCAGGGTTACGAGATCGACCGCCGCAAGGTGCACCTGGAAGAGCCGCTGAAGCAGATCGGCGAGTTCCACGTGCCGGTGAAGATCTACCGTGAGGTTTCGGCCCACGTGAAGGTCACCGTCAAGAGCGACGACCCGAACTACGTCCCCGGCGCGAATGCTGTTGTCGCCGCGGAAGAGACCGCAACAGAAGAGTAATTCTTCTGCTGCAAGAAACAAGAAAGGCATCCGGTTCGCCGGATGCCTTTTTGCTTGTCGCCAATTTCTTACACCGATTCCACAGGCTGTTGATGGAGCTTGCGTTGCAACAACAATGCTGTGATGAGGAAGTAAACCGCACCAAAGACAGCGTAGCCACCAAGATCTTTCGCATGCAGCTTACCGCTCAGGCCACCCAGTGTGAATGCCACACCTGCCGCGGTCGACTGTGCTCCGCTAAGGATCATCGCCCACTGGCCGCCAAGCTGTTTCCGTCGCGCAAGTCCAACGGCAAGTTGCAACAGACCCGCCGCAAGCGCCCACACACCGAAGGATGCAATGGCGTACGTCGGGTGCGAACCGTTTGTTACCCCGATGGAGATCGCCGTAAGCACTCCCAAAGCTACGTTTGCCTGCAAAATCATGCGGCCTTCTGAAGCCGACTGCAGGTCAAACAAAGTGCAGGCAACATCCCAGAGCGGATACAGAACAAGCAGCGCGGCCGTAACCCCAGGACAGAAGGCGCCTTTGATCACGAGTACTGCCCAGACAATCTGGACAAAGGTGCGTGCGAAATACAGGTTGCGAAGGGTAGAGGTTCTTGATTGCATGGTGAGAATCCTTTCAATCTACTAGTTGGTTAATTGAAGAACCGAGAGCGATGCGCGGGAAAGCAGGCATCGCACTGAATTTTAAGGAGTAATGCGCTTTAGAGCAGCATCGGTGGCAAGTTGGAAAACCTCGCAATTACCCGATACTCGTGCGGAAAGCATGGCGCCGTGGACGGCCGCCATGAACAACTGAGCTTCCGATTCGGCTGAAGATTCGAGTCGGATGGTTCCTTGTTGCGCACCCGCTGCCATCGTCCGTTGTATCCAGGCAGATAGGTCTTGGAAATGGAGACGAACCTCCGCTTGTACTTCGTCCGGCAGCGACGGCAGTTCTGCAGCCAGCAGGGCTGCTACACAGAAAGGGATGGACCCGTCGCGAATGCAGCCTTCCCAATACTTCACGTAGCTCTGCAAGCGCAGCGCGGGATCTGAAAATTTCGTGTCCAGCATCTCCATTGCCTTGGCCAGCCCCTGGCGGTGTGCTCGCAACACGGCAATGGCAAGTACAGCCTTGGTGGGGTAATGGAAGTGAATGCTTGCCTTCGTAATCCCAATGGCATCAGCAATATCCGCATAGCTGAATGCGGAATAGCCACGCTCCGTCATGAGTTCGCGAGCGGTAGAGAGGATACGATCTGCAGTTTCACCCTTCATGCTTAATAAGACTACCTACTAGATGGTTAGGTTGCAGGAAATTTTTCGTTCCGGGCTGCACACACCATTCGGCGGACATTTCTTAGGGAGCGATGAAGGTGTGGGATCCGCCAAAGCCAAGACGGCTTGGTTCAACGCCATCGTTCGACAGGGTGCTGCGAGCTTGGCATCCCAGACTTTCTCCGCTGCAAGATCGCATGCACAGAAACCCTCACCCCGCGTCCGCGTGGAAGCTGCTGGGGTTAGAGCATCAATCACATTGGCACACCGCACGGTGCGCCATGAGCAATCTTCGGATTGCTACACTCGCCAAGAATGATTCCCGTAAAACGCAAACGCCGCAAAGGCCCCACACCACGTCATCCCTTTGATCTGATTCATGGCACTGATACGGGCAATCTGATCCCCGGAGAAGATCTGGAAACAGGCCACGCGCATGACCGCCACATCACCGCGTATCACGGCGTGGCGCCGTCGTTGTTTCGAAAACTCATGACGCGCTGGCAGACGTTCGCGCAGCATCCAGTAGAGCAAACTGCATTCATCGACATAGGCGCAGGCAAGGGCCGTGCAATGTTGCTGGCATCGGAGATGCCGTTTCGCCGCATCGTTGGTGTGGAATTGCATCCTGCGCTTGCGGCTGCGGCTCGCAGCAACATAGAGATATGGCAGTCGGCCAATGACACACCGCCGATGCGGTTGGAAGAAGCAGATGTTATGCGGCTCCGCATGCCGGCTGGTCCATGCCTGCTGTTCCTGTTCAATCCCTTTGACATGGTGTTGATGGATCGCTTGCTTGACCGGCTGCAGAACATCTTCCGAGACCGCCCCGGTGAATTGGATCTGCTGTACGTCAATGATGAGCAGCGTGACCTGATGCGGGACTATCACAAGGGCTTTCGTGAGTTGTGGCGCGGTCGCATTCATCATTCGCGAGAAGATCGCGTCGCAGATAAGGCAATCATCGAGCACGATGCGGGTGACATGTACGTCACCACGGGCTATGAGGACTGTGGCATCTGGCGGCTGGAAACTTAGAATTCTGCCGGAAAAAAGAAAATTCGCAGGGCTAGCCTGTCCTACAGGTTTTTGGCTAGTATGGGAGCGCCGATTGGAAGCGCTTCCACCCCACAGCGAATTTTCATGGCCAATGTCGAATTCTGCGCGGCTGCACGGCGGTCGCAAAGGTTCAAAACCGGGAGAGCAGCAGAGTGGCCACAGAGCGCGAATCGAAGATTTTTTACGGCTGGTGGATTGTGGTGGCCGCCTTCCTGAACCTGTTCTTTGCCGTGGGCATCATCTTCTACGGCTTTCCGGTTTTCTATCCATCATTCGTGTCGGCGCTTGGCTTCAATCGCACACAGGTCACACAAGGATTCTTTCTCGGCTTCCTCACCATCGGTCTTCCCACTGGATTGGTCACGGGCATCCTCATCGACAAGATCGGTGCGCGTTGGGTCATCTTTGCAGGCGCATTGCTCACAGGCGGATCGCTGATCTTGATGGGCTTCATGCATCAGTTCTGGGAATACCAGGTGCTGTGTGTTCTCGAAGTTATTGGTTATGTGCTGGCTGGACCCATCTCAAATCAGGTGCTGATTGCGCAATGGTTTCGCGAGCGTCGCGGACGCGCCATGGGCCTTGCGTATCTCGGCCTGGGACTTGGTGGAACTGTCGCTCCGCCAGTAATCAACATGCTCATTCGCGATTATGGTTGGCGCAACTCCATCATCGCGGTTGGTGCGTCCATCATCGTAGTGCTCTTCCCGGTGGCCATCTTCCTTACACGTTCCATGCCGCATGAAATGGGCCTAAATCCTGATGGAGCTCCCGGTTCACTGGTAAGGCACACAGCCGCAAGCAACTCTGTCTTCGGCATCATCGGAGCAGCATTGCGCGATCGCAACTTCTGGCTGATTGTGATCGGTTCATCGTTGGTGATTGGTGCGATGAATGCGGTAATCCAGCACTTCATCCTCTTCTTGAAGAGCATTGGTTACGACGCCGCAACCGCATCGCGTTTCCTGTCTTTGCTGCTCGCAGCAAGCCTTGGTGGCCGCGTCATTGTGGGTTACATCGCGGATCGCTTTCGCAAGAAGAACATCATGGCCATCTTCTACTTCCTCCTTGGAGCAGCCATTCCGTTGTTGTTCCTTGCAAAGCAGCCCATCGCAGCAGCAGTGTTCGCCATCCTCTTCGGCTTTGCCATGGGTGCGGATTACATGCTGATTCCACTGGTGACGGCAGAGTGTTTCGGCTTAGCTTCGTTAGGCAAACTGCTCGCATTGATCATCGTCGCGTACTCGATCGGTCAATGGGCAGGCCCATACATCGCAGGTCGCATCTATGATGCGCACCACAGTTACGACCTCGCTTGGCAGGTGATGGCTTCTGCAGCCGTTCTTGGCTCGCTGGCAATTTATGCAATCGTGAAACGCCCTGACCACGCTCAGGCTTAATTCGAAATTCAACTGTAAGAGGACCACATGGCAGAGAAGCGCGTAGGCATCATCATGAACGGCGTCACCGGACGCATGGGTTTGAATCAGCATCTGATCCGCTCCATCCTTGCCATTCGGCAACAGGGTGGTGTGGCCATCGGCAAGGGCGACACGATCATGCCCGATCCCATTCTTGTTGGTCGTAATGAAGCAAAGCTGAAGCAGATTGCAGATGCGCATGGCCTCACGCGCTACACTACCGATCTTGCGCGCGCGCTCGGCGACAAGAACGACACCGTCTACTTCGATGCTGGCACTACGGGACTGCGCGAGCAGTTTGTCTCGCAAGCGATTGATGCAGGCAAGGATGTGTATTGCGAAAAGCCGCTCTCCACCAGTGTGGAATCATCATTGCGTCTCGCGAAAAAGGCAGCGCAGGCCGGTGTGAAGCAGGGCATTGTTCAGGACAAACTCTTCCTGCCCGGCATTCGCAAGCTCAAGCGTCTGATTGATTCGGGCTTCTTCGGCCGCATTCTTTCTGTTCGTGGCGAGTTCGGCTACTGGGTGTTTGAAGGCGATTGGGGCGGCCAGCCTGCGCAGCGTCCATCCTGGAACTATCGCAAGGAAGACGACGGCGGCATCATCCTAGATATGTTCTGCCACTGGCGTTACGTGCTCGATCACACCTTCGGCAATGTGGAGTCCGTCTCCTGCACAGGCAAAACGCATATCCCCACGCGCGTCGATGAAGATGGCAAGACGTACGATGCAACTGCAGATGACGCCGCATATGGTTCGTTTGAACTTGCAGGGGACATCTTCGCGCAGATCAATTCGTCGTGGACCACACGCGTCTATCGCGATGAGTTGTTCAATCTGCACGTAGACGGAACAGAAGGCAGCGCGATTGCTGGTCTGCGCGATTGCAAGACACAGCACCGTGTGAACACGCCGCGTCCCACGTGGAATCCTGATCTTCCAAATCCGTTCCAGTTCCGCGAGCACTGGCAGGAAGTGCCAGACAACACCGTGTACGAGAATGCGTTCAAGGTGCAGTGGGAGATGTTCCTGAAGCACGTCGTGATCGACACGCCTTTCCCACACACGTTTGTGGATGGCGCACGCGGCGTGCAGCTTGCAGAGCTTGGACTGCAGTCGTGGGCAGAGCGTCGTTGGCTGGATGTCCCCGTGATCAACGATGCAGAAGTGCTGAAGGCATAAGCCATGGCAGACCTGCAGAGACTGAGCCTGAATCAGGCGACGGTGCAGAACTGGAGTGTGCAACAGGCGGTGGAAGGATGTGTGCGTCATGGCATTCCTTCCATCGCGCTGTGGCGGCATAAGATCGCAGAGGCTGGTCTTGATGCGTCTGTGAAGCATGTGCGTGATGCCGGTCTGCATGTATCCAGCGTGTGCCGCGGCGGCATGTTTGTAGCGCCCACAACAGAGGAACGCCGCGAACGCACCATCGACAACTTTCGAGCTGTCGATGAAGCAGCGGCGCTCCAAGCGGACTCATTAGTGATGGTGGTTGGTGCATCACCGCAGGTCGCCATCGCAGATGCGCGCAAGATGGTGAGCGATGGTCTCGCAGAGCTCGTTCCGTATGCGCGCAAACACGGCGTCAAAATTGGTCTGGAACCGCTGCATCCCATGTACGCGGGCGATCGCTCTGTGTTGAACACAATCGATCAGTCGCTCGCAATGGCGTCTCCGTATTCTGCAGATGAAGTCGGTTTGATTCTGGATACGTTCCACTTCTGGTGGGACCCATATGCGTACGAACAAATCAAACGTGCCGCAGGACGCATCTTCGGCTTCCATGTGTGCGATTGGATTGTGCCCATGCCAGACATGCTGCTGGGCCGCGGCATGATGGGTGATGGCGCCATTGATAATCATGGCTTTCGCATGGCGGTGGAAGCTGCAGGATACAACGGTCCTATTGAAGTTGAGATTTTCAACCAGGCGCTATGGAATAGCGATGGTGACCACGTGCTGGCAACCGTGGTGGAACGATTTACGAAACTTGTGTAGCTGAAGGATCACGACGATGAAAGTAGAACGTCAGAGAACACCGCAGGAACTTGCTCCTGCAGTCACGCGGCTATTTAAGCTTGCTTCAGATAAGACAAAGCGCATCGCTGCGCGCTGGCAGGTAAGCATGGGCGCGCCTGTCGTGACGCGCGCCGGTGAGTATGCGGGTCGCAACTGGACACAGTGGACGCAGGGCTTTGCATATGGCAACGCCATCCTCTGCTACGACATCACACGTGATCCGAAGCTGTTGCAGATTGGCCGCGAAAATACGTTGCAGCACATGGCAGAGCACATCACACATATTGGTGTGCACGATCATGGCTTCAACAATCTATCCACGTATGGCCAGCTTCGTCGCCTGATGCAGGAAGGCATCATCCCACAGAACGAATGGGAGATGAGCTTTTACGAGCTTGCATTAAAGAGCAGTGGAGCAGTGCAGGCCGCGCGCTGGACGGATCTTCCAGAAGGCGAAGGTTTCATCCATTCATTCAATGGATCGCACTCGCTCTTCATTGACACCATGCGCACCGTCCGCATCTGCGGCGTGGCACACACGTTGGGACATACGTTGCTCGGTGAGCAGGATCGCAGCATCTCCCTGCTGGAGCGTTTGCTCACACACGCGAAGACATCCTCACGCTTCAATATTTATTACGGCGAAGGTCGCGATAGTTACGACACACCGGAACTGCGCGGACGTACCGTGCATGAAGCAGTATTCAACCCCAAGAGCGGAACCTTCCGTTGCCCATCCACACAGCAAGGCTACTCTGCATTCACCACATGGACGCGAGGCTTGGCTTGGGCCATGCTCGGTTATGCGGAAGAGCTAGAGTTTCTTGCGACGTTGCCCGAAAGCGACTTCATTGCTATCGGTGAAAACAAAGCCGATGCACTTGCATTGATGGAGAAGGCTGCGCGCGCCACCTGCGACTTCTACATACAGCAGGGAACAGCAAGCGATGGTATCTGCTACTGGGACACTGGCGCAGCGCAGATGCACAAGCTCGGTGATTGGATGAGCCGTCCTGCAGATCCATTCAATGACTACGAGCCCGTGGATTCCTCTGCCAGCGCAATTGCGGCGCAAGGGCTGCTGCGTTTAGGGCGCGTGCTCGGCAAAGATGGCGAAGCATACTTTCAGGCTGGCCTCGCAGTTGCAGATGCGCTGTTGCAGGAACCATATCTCTCTACTGGCGCTGCACACGAAGGCATCCTGTTGCACAGCATCTATCACCGGCCCAACGGCTGGGATTACACGCCGCCCGGCGCAAAAATCCCGCAAGGCGAATCGAGCATGTGGGGTGACTATCACATGCTGGAACTGAGCCTGCTGTTGCATCGCCTGGGTCAGGGCAAGTACTACACCTTCTTCGACGCGGAGTAAGCGATGACAAATCCAGCAGAAAACAAGGGGCGCGTCGCACTGGTAACGGGTGGCGGACGCGGCATCGGCTTTGGTATCGCGAAGAAACTCGCAGCCAGTGGATTCGATATCGTGATCACCGGACGCCGCGACAAGAGCGATGTTGCGGATGCCATTATTGCATTGGAAGAAGCGCGCGCGGACGCTTCGCAGGTGATCGAATACACAGCTGCCGATGTAAGCAGCGCGGCAGCGCGTGAAGCTTTAGTCCGTTTCGTGGACGACCGTTTCAAGCGAATTGATGTGTTGGTAAACAATGCCGGTATCGCCCCGCGTGTCCGTGCCGACCTTCTGGAAGCAACAGAAGACAGCTTTGATGAATTGATCTCCACCAATCTCAAGGGACCGTACTTCCTCACGCAGGCCATCGCGAAGTGGATGGTGCAGTTACAGGAAGCCAAACGGGAACGGCGCACGATTTTGAACGTGAGTTCTGTCTCTGCATTTGTCGCCAGCATCAATCGCGGCGACTACTGCATCAGCAAAGCGGGCATCGCCATGGCCACAAAGCTGTGGGCATCACGGCTCACACAGTACGGCATCGGTGTTTTCGAAGTGCAGCCGGGCGTCATTGCAACGGACATGACCGCTGGCGTTAAGGGCAAGTACGACGCTCTGATGGAAACCGATCTGCTGTTGGACAAGCGGTGGGGCACTCCAGATGACATCGGCACCGCCGTCGCGATGCTGGCAAACGGGAGCCTGCCATACGCCCCCGGCGCGACGCTCGTTCTAGACGGCGGCATGACCTTGCCCAGGTTGTAATTTGTCGTACTGAAATCGCCAGAAAAATCTGTGCGAATGGTCCGCTCATCGCTATCATCAGGCGCATGCCTGACATTGCGGTGCAGACGTTTGGACTGACTCGTCGTTTCGACGAGACGGTTGCCGTGCGCGACGTGAACCTTTCTGTGGAAGCGGGACGCTTCTTCGGCTTTCTGGGCCCAAACGGTGCAGGGAAGTCCACCACCATCAAGATGCTGACCGGCCTTCTGGCTCCTTCAGAAGGTAGAGTGGTGATCGCCGGGATGGACATGGCGTCACACTCATTGGAAGCGAAGCGGCTCATCGGCGTGGTTCCAGAGGGCATGGCGCTCATGGGCCGTCTTACCGGTTTTGAGTATCTGCGTTTCGTTGGCCGTATGTATGGCCTGACACGTGGACAGGCAGAAGAACGCGCGCAAGAGCTGTTGCAATTCATGGATCTTGCGTCCGCGCCTCGCAAGCTGGTGGCGGACTATTCACATGGGATGCAGCGAAAGCTGGCGTTGGCCGCAGCGGTCATTCATACGCCGCGCATTCTCTTTCTCGACGAGCCATTTGAAGGCGTGGATGCCATCGCAGCAGGAACGCTGAAACGCATGTTGCAACGCATGACGGAGCGCGGCGTCACCATCTTTCTGACGACACATGTGCTTGAGATTGTGGAGGCGCTGTGTTCGCACGTCGCCATCATTGATAAAGGTTCGCTGGTAGCGCAGGGATCACTCGACGAACTGCGGGCCGGCGTGGCGCATGAAGGCGAGCGTCTCACGCTGGAACAGATATTTCTGCGCGTGGTGGGCGAGCGTGAAAACATGCAGGAGCTGTCATGGCTGGCCTGAACGATCTCTCGCTGCCACGCGAGCGTGATCAGCTTGCAGCCTTGTTTGAGATGCGGTGGCGTCTCTTCGTCCGCAACATGACGCGTGACGAAGCCAAGGTTTCCTTTGTGTTGTGGCTTACTGGGCGGCTACTGGTTCTGTTGTTTTCTGTGGGGCTGGGCGTTATCGCAGCCTTCGTCCTGTACTTCATGCAGTCGCGTGGACAGGTACTTTCACCTGTATTCCATACGGTGTTTGTCGGCTGGCAGTTAATGAATCTGTTTCGCGGTTCATTGCCGCAAGGTGCTGAAGCTGAACTCTACCGTTTCCCTTTGCGCTTCCGTACGTATGTTCTTCTGTGGCTTTCCGCAGGCGCCTTTGAAGGGCTCACACTCATCGGCTCATGGATCTGCCTGGGCATGTTTGTCGGCATCGTTGCGGGCGGTGGCAACGTGTTACGCAGCGTTATTGTGATGCTGCTTTTTTACGCACTGAATCTGTTCACGACACGTGCTGTATTTCTGTGGCTCGGTCGCATGCTTGCTAGCAGACGCGCGCGGGACATCGTCCTCATCCTCTCGTCGTTGCTGAGCATCGGACCACAGCTTCTGCGCATGCACCACGAACGGATCGCAGGATGGATGCAAAAGATCTCGCTGCCACCATGGTTTGCGTATGTGCTGCACATAGCTCCCGGATATCTCGCCGCGAAAGCCTTGCAGCCGGCGAACGACATGTCCTTGCTCCTGTTGGCGGCATGGACTGCCGCAACGGCAGGTGTGCTCTTACTGGGACTGCATCGCTCGTTTCGAGGTGAAGAGTCGCATGAGTTTCGCGCGGCAGCGTCGGATTCTATTGCAGCGCGCAAGAGGAGCAGTGATCAACGAGATGGACCTCTGGTGGGTGCTATCGCGGCCTGCGAGTGGGACAAACTGCGCCACGGTGGCGCTGCCATCTATGCGTCTCTCTCACCGCTGCTATACCTCGTGTTCTTCGGCCTACGACTGGCGCGAGGTCCTTTGGGTACATGGATCGTGCCGATTGCAGCAGGTTATCTCGCTCTGTCTTTGCGATCTGTAAATGTATTTGGACAAGACGGACCGGGAGTGCAGACCTATCTGTTGGCACCTGTTCCGCTGCGCACCATTCTCTTAGGCAAGAATCTGTTTGCGGCAATGCTTTACATCGCACAGGTCCTATTGGGCTCTGCCGTGTTGATGCTGGTGACGCATCGAATCGGCATCGCGCCTTTAGTGTTTACTGCGCTGTGGATGGTGGCCTACGCCTGTGCCGCGTTTACGCTGGGAAATCAGCGTTCACTGAAGCGACCGATGCTTGTCCCAACAGGCAAGGTCACTCTGCGTGACGTGCGTCAGGCACGTCGCAGCGGCGGTGGTGGAGGCTGGATGAACCTGCTGTTGATCTTTGGAGGTGCCGCTGTCGGAGGCGCAGCCATCGCGCTGAGTTTCTGGCTGCACATGCCAGTCCTGGCGCCCATCGTCATGTTGCCTTGTGCCATTGCCAGCGTGATCGTGTACCGCAACAGCCTTCGAAGCTCGGCATATAACGGCGACATTCTTCAGGCAGAAGCACTGATGAATGTCGCTCGCACTGCGTGAACTCGGCGTCGAATGCGATTACTCGACGCCAAGCTCGCGCAGGAAGAATGCCTGAATGTCTGCCTCAACATCCAGTCGTTTTGAGAGAGGCATGCCGCCACCATGCCCCGCTCGTGTCTCAATGCGAATGAGTACCGGTGCGGGCCCGGCTTGATCCTTCTGCATCTGCGCTGCAAACTTGAAGCTGTGTGCAGGAAACACGCGATCATCATGATCGGCCGTGAAGATCAGCGTGGATGGGTACTTCGTCCCGGATTTCAGGTTATGCAGCGGCGAGTATTTATAGATCGCATGAAACTCCGCTTCGTTCTCACTAGGAGAACCATAGTCGGCCTTCCATCCCCA
The DNA here is from genome assembly GCF_900102185.1 of Terriglobus roseus. Classification (NCBI taxonomy): domain Bacteria; kingdom Pseudomonadati; phylum Acidobacteriota; class Terriglobia; order Terriglobales; family Acidobacteriaceae; genus Terriglobus; species Terriglobus roseus. The sequence goes on from NZ_LT629690.1 coordinate 4,629,993, forward strand.
GCCCACAGTGAACTTATCGAAGCGCAGCATATCCATCACACCAACGCCTGCTGCCACTGCACCAAACAGATCGGGCCGTTGCGTAATCATCGCGCCCATCAATAGTCCGCCGTTCGATTCTCCTCGAATGGCAAGCTTCTTGGATGAAGTGTACTTATTGGCGATGAGCCATTCCCCGCTTGCAATGAAGTCATCAAACACATTCTGTTTGTTTAGCTTCATGCCCGCCTGGTGCCATGCCTCGCCGTATTCGCCCCCGCCACGCAGGCACGCCAGCGCATATACACCGCCACGTTCCAGCCAAGGAATCAGCGTGGCAGAGAAGTAAGGCGTTAGGGAAACATTGAAGCCACCATACGCATACAACAGCGTGGGGTTATTGCCATCCAGCTTCAGACCTTTTTTATAAGTCAGAAATACAGGAACCTTTGTGCCGTCTTTGGAAGTAACAAACACTTCCTTCGACTCATACTGCGTGCGATCGAACGCAACCTTCGGTTCGCGGTACACACTGGATTGCAGAGTCTTCATGTCAAGCCGGAAGATCACATTCGGCGTGGTGAAATTCGCGAAGCTATAGAAAGTCTCTTCGTCATCACGCTCGCCACCGAATCCTGCTGCAGTTCCAACACCCGGCAAAGCAAGCGTGTGCACGTGCTTGCCCTTTTCATCGAACAACTCCACCTGCGTGTGAGCATCCTGCAGATATTCCGCAATCAACGTGCGATGCACAAGCGACACGCTATCCAACTTGCTCTTCGCTTCAGGAATAACAGTGGTCCAGTGCTCGCGTTCCGGCTGTTTCAAATCAATGGCAATCACCTTGCCGTTGCTTGCATTCAGCGTCGTGTACAACCAAATGTGCGATCCATCGTTGCCAATCGGAGAGTAAGTCGCATCGGCGTTTGAGATCAGTCGTTGCACCTTCGCATGCGGATCGGTCAGGTCAAGCACTGCGAGTTCATTGTTCGGACTGGTGCCTTGCTGCTGCGTGATGAGCAGATATTTCCCATCATCCGTAACGCCACCGAAGATATAGATCTCCTTGTTATCCGGACGTTCGAAGATTACGGGATCGTTCTTCTGCGGCGTTCCCAGCTTATGAAAGAAGACCTTCATGCTGAAGTTCGCAGCCTTCAGTACGTCGCCATCGGGTGGGGCATCGTAGCCGCTGTAATAGAAACCACTGCCATCCAGCAGCCATGCAGCACCGCCAAACTTTGTCCACTGGATCACGTCAGGTAGGTCCTTGCCTGTCGTCACATCGCGGACAATGATTTTCTGCCAATCACTTCCCGCTTCACTCAGCGCAATCGCCGCAAACCGACCATCATGCGTGATGGAGAGCGAATTGATCGCCATCGTGCCGTCAGCAAGATAGGTGTTGGGATCAATCAACTCGCGCGGCTCACCGGTCAAACCCTCTGTCCAGTAGACGACTGCTTGATTCTGCAATCCGCTATTGCGCGAATAGAAGTAACGACTGCCCCGCTTCTGCGGCATGGAGAAGCGCTCATAGTTCGCCAGATCCATCATCCGTTTGTGAATGCCGTCACGAAACGTCAGCGGTTTGAAGTAAGCAGCGGTGACCTCGTTCTCCGCATCAACCCATGTCTTTGTCTCTGGCGAATCCAGATCTTCCATCCAGCGATACGGGTCGCTGACCTTAGTACCAAAGTAATCGTCAACCTGCGGAACGGTGTGCGGTGTGGGATAGTGCAAGGCGGTGGTGCTCCTGGGTGTCTGGGCGGTGGACATGCTGGCGGCCAGCAATATCGCTGCAAGGTGCCGATACATGTCTAACCCCGTCGCATGGAAATTTACGGCTCGCCAACTGAGTGTAACGCCGTCACAATAGCAACATGAGTTTGCGCGGATGGGTTTGCGGTCTTCTGGTGGCGGTTGGTGGCGTTCTGCATGCACAACAGCAGGCCACGCCGCCAGCACCGACAGATCAGCCATACACACTGCAGACCAGCGCCAAGATCGTGCTGGTGCCCACCACGGTCAGCCTCAAAGGGCAGATTATTTACGGCCTGAAGGCGAATCAGTTCCACATCACAGACAACGGAGTGGACCAGCCGGTAACGCTGGATGAAGATGCGGATTCATTAGGCCTCTCTCTTGTCGTGGCAGTACAGTGTTCGCGCATGGCCATCATGGAGTACGAAAAGCTGGAAGGACTGCCGCAACTACTTGAAAACCTTGTCGGCGGCGGCAAGCGTGAAGTCGCACTGGTCCGCTACGGAAGCCATCCGGAATTAATCCAACCCTTCACTCGCTCCAGCGCAAAGGTCGATGCGGCCATGCAGAAGATGGGCCCATGTGAAGACGACAAGAATGCCACACGCGATGCCGTCAGTTACGCAAGTTCCATTCTCGAGAATCGCGACAGCCACAACCGCCACGCAGTGCTGTTGATTGGTGAAGAGCGCGACCACGGCTCGACGGTGAAAGAGGCAGATCTGATCGCCCAGCTTGGCCGCAGCAACACTGTCGTGGATGCGGTGGCGTACTCACCCGGTACGAATGAATTGCGTGAGGAAACGACGCACTTTCGTGGTGGTTCTGGCCCTATTGGTTTGTTGCTCATGGCCGTTCAGGCGATGAAGAAGAACACGGTGAAGTGGCTCACAGCACAATCAGGCGGAGACTACTTCGGCTTCCACAATCGCAATGGCTTCGATGAAAGCCTCACGCGGCTCAGCAATCGCGTACACAACTACTACCTGTTAAGTTTCCCAGTCCCCAAAGGTGCAGATGACGGACTGCATGAGATTCGTGTAAGCGTCCCCGAATATCCCAAGGCCGACATCCGTGCGCGTCGAAACTATTACGCCGGCAACACGCCTCCGCCGGATGTAGAAAAGTAATGAGGCCCGATCCCATGCTTCATAAAGTAGCCAAAATGCAGGTTGATCGCGTCCAATGAGCAAGAGGCTACTATTCTTTGCGAATGCCTCAGGTGAGGTGCATTTGCAATCCTGGATTCGTGCCGCTGCGGCGCTGGCTGTGACTGTGGGCTGTTTTTCGCTCACGGGCTGCAGTGGGTTTTTCTTTGGCACCGGTGTCACTGTCACGTTGACACCTTCTGCGACCAACGCCACCTCTGGCACCAGCATCACGCTCACGTCTACTGTGGCCGCTGCTGACCCGGCAGCGCAGAAATCACAGGGAACTCCTGCAGGCAGCGTCGACTTCTATGACGGCAGCACAGATCTGGGAACAGGAACACTCAGCAGCGGAACCGCTACTCTGGCGGTAACTACGTTGGCCGTGGGTACCCACACGGTATACGCAATGTTTGATGGTTCGTCGTCTTATAACCAGGGCACATCGCCAAGCAAGACCATCACCATCACCTCCAGCGGCAGCAGCCTTACGGCTACGTCAACGACTCTTAGCCTTTCCGCAAGTAGCATCGCAACCGGAGGCTCAGTGACCATGTCGGCAACCGTGTCTCCCACCGCAGCTTCGGGCAACGTTAATTTTTACAACGGCTCCACGCTGTTGGGTTCTGGCACGTTGGCCAGCGGAACAGCAAGCTTCACAACTACGGCATTGCCCACTGGAAGCGACTCCATTACGGCCACCTATGAAGGTGACACCACGTATGCTTCCAGCACCTCAAGCGCCGTCACCATAACGGTGAACTAAGTGAACTAAATGTGTTGCACCACCGTGGTATGCCTGCGGAGATACCAACATGGTGGCAGCCATCCATTGGACGTGAGCGGAGGAAAGATACTGCGCGCGCACGTGATCGTGATATCGCCGTCAAAGTAATACTCTTCCTTGTTGCGCTTTAGCTCCGCTGCGCTTACCTGCGTGACAGTCACTTCATCCATGCCATTGCCGCGAGCCGCACGGATGCGCCATACGATCCAATCCGCACCCACGACCACACACACAATCAACAGCGCCAACGCCGCAATGCGAAGAATCAAGCGAGCCACGCAAACCTTCCTTTCTCTGCATGTGTAGTCATACATCACTCGAGGCCCGCGATGCTATGTCTGCATGCGGGGATGCATGAAGACGCAACAAAGCGAAACGGTTGCGCAGCATGAACATCGATCTCCGAAGAACTTGTCACTTCGGGAAAACTCTGAAATCACTTCCGCATCTATCGGGTTGGTAAAGATACGGAGCTGCCCACGAAGAATGGCGGCGAGGAGGTAAGGGACGATGAGTACTTTCGGAAAAAAGATTTCAGGTTTGGTTCTTGGTGGCGCCATGGCGCTCGGTATGGCGGCCCCTATGGTGGTGTCGCAGAATGCAAATGCACAACATCACGATTCGCGTTATTACTATCGCGACAGCCACGGCAACTGGCACAAACGCCATAGCGGTATCGGCACCGGCAAGGGTGCATTGATTGGTGGCGGTGCAGGCGCGGGTATTGGCGCACTGGCAGGCGGCGGTAAGGGTGCGTTGATCGGCGGTGCTCTGGGCGCAGGTGGCGGTGCTCTGCTGGGCCACGCCAACGAGGAAAAGCGCCACAGGGATGAAGCGCGTTACGACGCTTACGGTCGTCGCTACTAACAGCACTCGAAGTTTACGAAACACGCTGCCCTCATGATCAGGGCGGCGTGTTCGTTTTTGCGTAGACTTGCATCTGAAACCATATGCGAAGAAACGTCTGGACAGCGCTGCTCCTGTGCGGCGCATTCGATTGTGCAACGGCACACGCTGCCAGCTTTGATTGCGCGAAGGCAAAGCGACCCGTAGAGCGCGCCATCTGCAGCGATCCGAAGTTGAGCGCTGCAGATTCGGCAATAGGTGTTTCCTATCGCAATGACCTTTCACGGTTGTCTTCCAACAGTGTTGGTTTATTGCGCGTGGACCAGGTGCAGTGGCTCGCCTATGTGCAGCAATTGTGCCGAGTCAATGAACCTGCCGTGACGAGAGCAACCGCAGCAACATGTTTGAAGCCACTGTATGACGCGCGCATCAAGCAATTGCGTAGCGCAGTCGGTGTCCGTGATGGCGTCGCATTTCTCACGCGGACTCAATTTCTAGCAGAAGCAGACGCGGAAGGCGGCAATCCGAACATGCCCGCAGGCGAGCATCCCGGTTACGGCACACTGCAGGCAACATGGCCAGCGGCAGACACAGATGCAGAAGAGTGGATTGCATGGAGCGCCGGCGTCGAAGCACACATGCTGAAGACTGCAGGCGCAGGACAGCAGCAGGAACTCATCAACGGAACAAAACGGACACTGCCAAAAACATGGGACGACACAATGGCCGCGGGTGCGGATTCGCAGATCAAAGGCGTCTTGCGCAACGTGGAACATGATCGTGTCACCACCGTCATCACGGCCTTTGGCATGGGCCACGGCGCAGCGCATCCTTACGAGACATCTGAGACGCTTACCTGGCTGTTAAAGCAAAAACGAGCGTTGCGTGCAGAGGATGTATTCGCCGACGCATCGTGGAAACACCGCATCGGTGAGATGGCATGGGCGGATCTCAGCGCAAGAAACAAGAAGGAAAAGTTTCTTTACGAGAACATTGATGGCCCGCAGGTGAAAGCGTTACAGGACGTACTGAGTGATGTAACGAACTGGACGCTCGAAGCGGACGGCTTGCACATCAGCTACCCGGACTACACCATCGCGCCAAGGCTCTATCATCCCGAAGACACAGTGTTGTCATGGACACAGCTAAAGCCGCTGCTGGCAAAGGGATTCGTCACACCGTAAGACTCTTGTGAATGCGATCTGTTGTTAAGCGCGACGGCTGCGACGCGAACCCTTGCGCGAAGCAGTCTGCAGCGAGCGTCCACCAAACTGCCACTGGCGCACCGGACCCACATCCACATGGACGAACTGGCTCGTGGGGTAATAACCCACGCCGCCCATGCCAAGCGAAAGAGCAGCATTGCGCAGTGCCAGCGTGCTCACGCCGGGAATACGAATATCAATCGCCTTGGAGAGCATGTGTTGCGAATGCTCCGCCACGCCGGTTGAAGCGGAACGCGTACGCAGAAAGTTGTTGGACCACGGTGTGCGGTAGCCGCAAACAATATCGATGGTGGCGTTCGGCTTGCCCAGTTTCACCAGCAGCGCATGCAGCAGATCAAACTCGCGCGGATCGTAGTCGGCGGTATCTTGCGTGCGGTGGTCGCGAAGGAAATGGTTCAGCTTCACAATCCCGCTCTGGTCATACTCGCCATCGGTCTTGTATTCCACTTCGATGTCTTCGCCCGTATGAAGATGGTGCATCTTCAGGCGGAAGGTCTCTGCCAGTGTGGGCTTTGCCGTGGCCGGCTTGGCAACGGGGTTTACTGGAACTTCTTCCGCGGCGCGAACAGCGCGTGCGCCTGCGGCAATTCCAAGTGTGGTGAGTGTGGTCAAGGCAACGGCAAGCGTGCGGCTGGTGCGAGAAGAAAGGTTCAAGCGAAAGGGCTCCGGTCCGGAAATTGGTAAAGCGTCGTGCCTGAGCGGGGACTTCCATTTCGCGACCTGCAAATGGCATTCTCCGATGCCGATTTGTCCGCTCCAGTGCGCTACTTCATTTATTTTACCCAATTCCGTGGGCAACGTTGCGAAACACACTGGCATCATGGCGTCACACGCTGCCACATCCGGGTGATGGCGCATATAGGCTAGGGGCATGGGTCTGCTGGATCGTTTTCGCTCCTCAAAAGCCGCTTCTGAAGGGAAATTCGGCTTTGCCGTGGTCGGTCTTGGGCATATTGCCAAGCCTTTTCTGCAAGAACTCCGCGGTTCGCTCACCTGCCGTGTATCGGCCGTGGTCAGCGGCGACGCCGCGAAGGCCAGCGCCATCGCAAAGAAATATGGTGCAGAGGCCACCTATTCTTATGCCGATTTCGACCAGATCGCCAACAATCCAGCGATAGACGCCGTGTATCTCGCACTCCCCGTCAGCCTCCATCGCGAATACACGGAACGCGCCGCAGCAGCAGGGAAGCATGTGTTGTGCGAGAAGCCAATGGCCTCCACCGCTGCCGACGCGGAAGCAATGATCGCTGCATGCCGGAACGCAGGTGTACGACTCAGCATTGCGTATCGCTGCCCGCACACCATGCCGCACAAGCATCTGCGCGAACTGATCAGGCAGGGCACATTCGGACCGCAATCATCGTTGCGTATCGAAAGTGGATTTGGATTTGAGCTCAAGCCCGGCTGGCGCGATCAAGGCACGCTCGCGGGAGGCGGATCTCTCTGGGACGTAGGGATTTACCCACTGAACGCAGCCCGTTTTCTGCTGGGTGAAGAGCCCATCGCCGTCGAAGATGCCTCCGCCACATGCGATGCCAACGGCATGGAGCGCGAGGTGCGCTGGACGAGCGTATTCCCATCAGGCGCGCGCGCAGTCTGTGTTTCTTCCTACGAACGCGATATCCCTGACACGTCGCGGATCACAGGGGAGTTCGGCACCGCGCTGATGGCCCCTGCATTCCGCTGGCAGGAACCGTATCGCATCCGGGGTGAGGTCCATAACCCCGCCTACAATCGCCCCATGGAAATCAAGGTGCGTGAACTGGATTTTCCTGAGTTCCGCCTGGAAGCAGAGGAGTTAGCTGCTGCCGTCCGTGAAGACCGAAATACCATTACGCCGGGCGAAGAGGGGCTGAGGGATTTACATGTGATGGAAAACATTTACCATGTAGTGAATATCCCAGGTTTTTGAAAACAGAGAATGCCTTAATTGCAACAGGAATGGTGCAAATATCAGGCGTCATTGTATTTAGACGAAATGAACCAGGAAAAAGTCGCGATGATTTCCTGGGGTTTGTGCTACGCTATTCGCAATCGTTTGACCCTCAGTTTTGGTTCTTTGCTCGCCCTGCCCAAACGCACTTGCAAAACCTGTATTGAGAGATTCAGCGAAACACCAACGAAGTATTAGGACAGGGACAAGGCAATGGAACAGGGTAATGTGAAGTGGTTCAACGACGCTAAGGGTTTTGGATTCATCTCGCGCGACAACGGCGAGGATGTATTCGTTCACCACACCGCAATTCAGGCTCAGGGTTTCCGCTCGCTGCAGGAAGGCCAGCGCGTGAGCTTCAATGTGGTGAAGGGACCGAAGGGCTGGCAGGCTGAGAACGTACAGCCCGTCTAACTCTATGAGTTTCTGATGGAAAGAGGGCGACCTTCGGGTCGCCCTCTTCGCGTCTGCAACAGAAAATTCACACCGACTGACGCGTACGACGAAATGCGCATCTTACCAACTGTGTGCATGCAGGAGGACTGCCCTCCCCCACTCAGAACCTTCCGGGTTCCTCTGCATGTTCGGAGACACAAATTTCATCGGGCCGTTAGGGCCAGGAGCACACAGGATGCGCGTTGTTGTGCAGGATAAGTACTACCTTCGTGATTTGCACCGCGAAATTGATCTTTACGACCGTAAGCTGATTCACCTGCAGAAGCATGAGGTCTTCGCGACCGAAACTCTGCGAGACGCTGCCGTGAAGAAGATGGCAACCAAGCGTGAAACCCTCGTGGCAACCGCACGGTCGCTCGCCGCTTCCGGCATCGAGTATCACGAGAGCGAGCTTCCCCGGTCATTCCGTCCGGAAGGCTGGACGGACAACGTCTGCCATCACGACGACACGGCTGCATCGGTTGAGGAAGTGGCTGCCGCTACCTCCGCCATGCGTGCTGCTGAAGGCATTTCAGCGTTCGGAAAAAAGGTGAACTATCTGCAGCAGCAGGCGCTTCGCGAAGAGGAATCTCCTCTGGCGATTGCGTTGGGCTCGTGGCAGGACGATCTGGCTGCATACAAGAAGCGCCGCCAGAAGACCGCCCTGGCTGCTGCTATCTAAACAACGAATCTCTTTTGCGGCGGGTGAAACGGTCTGAAAAGACCAGGTCGCCCGCCGTTTATCTTTCATTGTTTCTCCAAGCCGGAACCACGATTCGCTGGTACCGGCTTTATGCTGGATGCCATGGCTTTCGATCTATATTCCGTACCTCTCACACGCATGGATGGCACCGTCACCACGCTGGGCGAGTATCGCGGCAAGGTGCTGCTGATTGTGAACGTTGCCTCAAAGTGCGGCCTCACGCCGCAGTACGATGCACTGGAAAAAACCTACAAGCGCTATCACGATGCCGGCTTTGAGGTTCTCGGCTTTCCTGCGAACGACTTCGCCGGACAGGAACCGGGTTCCAACGACGACATCCAGCAGTTCTGCCGCAGCACCTTTGGCGTGGACTTCCCCATGTTTTCGAAGATCACCGTCGTGGGGCCTTCGAAGCATCCGTTGTATGCAGCCATGATCGAAGCGCAGCCAAGCTCATCGGGCCCAGGCAAGCAAGCCATGGTGGATGGTCTGGTCAAGTTCGGTGTGAACCCGAATGAAGAACCAGAACTCCTCTGGAATTTTGAAAAGTTCCTGATCAGCCGCGAAGGCAACACCGTTGCTCGCTTCTCGCCAGACACAGTGCCCGATGCACCAGTGATCACCCAGGCAATTGAGCGCGAATTGGAAAAGCGCTAACGCTTACAACGCATCAAGAAATGGTGGGAACGTCAGCAACAAGCTTGCGGCTAGCAATACAAACGCCACGGCCACAATCTTCCTGACGTTCACATCCTTCTTCGCCCACAGGCGATGCAGCAACAGCCACGTCGCAAGCCACACCGCGATCGTCACCGTGGTCACTCCGGAAAGCGCGCCGGTAGGGCGGTAGAAGATCAGCGCATTCTTGATAGCTGGACTCTTGTCACCGGCAAGCGTCAGTACACCAAGCACAGCAGCGCCAACTCCCGCAGCCAACGTTGCTGCAGCACCAGCACCGTTCGGCAAGGAACGTGTCTCGGAAGCAGAGTTCATTTTGCCTCCGCCTGCGAGAACGTATAGACGCGCCCGCCAACCGTGGGCGCATATTTGTTGATCATCGCGCCCCACGTGCCCGCCACCGCTGCAGAAGCAAACGCCACAATGGTGAACCACAACACAGCACTGCGTAGATAGCGTTGGTTTTTAAGATCGCTGCCGTAGTGAAAAAACGTGGCTGCCGCCATCGTCATGGCAATCGGACTTAGCCACGCAACATGTTCTTTCCACTCCATGCCAAGCGTGTGCCAGCCAATCGTCGTTGGGCTCGACTTCAGCAACAGCTGCGGATACATCGCCAAATCATGCGTCCCAGCCGGTGCCACGGCGCGGTACCAGGGATAGACAATGTAAGTCCCGCTAAGAACAGAGAGCCACGCCAGCAACGCCATAGCCAGCAGATACCACTTCAATACAGCGTCCGTTTGGTCGCTGGTAGTGCCGTTGCTTCGACAGATACTCCAAAGCTGATAGACGGCAGCGGAACACGCCAGAAGAAACAGCGCACCAAAGCCCATGCCATGGATCAGCGTCCAAAGACCGCGAGATGTAATTTCCATCGTCCTGCCTTTTGCGCAAAGCATCGCTCTTTCTCGAAGAGGGAGCCGAACAGCTTCGCTTGTGTCGATACGGCAACATCTTAACGAACAAAGATGAAGGCAGGCTGAAGGGGAACGAATCCAAAACGGCAAATGGTCCTATCAGCCGTAAGGGGCAAATAGGACCATCGCGAAAATCGCTAAGCCACAGAAATTGATGGTCGGGACGACTAGATTCGAACTAGCGACCTCACCCACCCCAACCAGCTCCAGCGGACAATCCCAGCAATTTGGCCTTATTCCTCAATGCGCTAGGCGAGTTGAGAGAATCCCACGAAACACTAACTGCACCCAGACTGCACCCACGTTTGCACCCGGATTCAACGCTGGCATGATTCCCGTATTCAATACGCGGCACAGCTAACAGCCAGCCCTAATCCGTCCCATCTATCCCCAGCCTCACTCCGCGTATTCAATACGCAGCACGCCAGTGCTCTTTAGTTCATCCAACCGTCCTCATCCCCCACCAGATCGAGCCATCCACTGGACGGTGCCTCACCTTCTCCACTCAGCCACTCTGCCGCGAATACCCCCGCCGACTGAACGTGATGATCGTCGTCCCACTCTTCAACTATCCCTTTCACGCTCATGCGTTCGCGTAAGACAGCTATTTGGGCATCAATGCCCTCGATGTTGCTATCCCCAAACGCTGTTACAGGTGGAATCAAGTTGCGCAGTTTGATGAGTAGCGATATTTCTGCACCTATTTCATCGGGCGTGCGCGTGATGCGATGGGCTAAGCCCGTCGTGATTGAAATGACGTTGTTCATGGGTGACTTGCTCCTCGTGAAGTTATGGCAACCATCAGAGGATGACGTGACTCGCAAGCCTTGGGAAGTATCAAGAAAATTAGCTTTTAATTTTGTAGTAAACCGCCGTTGCATATAAAGGGCTTACCAGCTCCCTGAAATTTGTCAAAGCCTTAGACCGACCGGCGTATTTAATACGCGCCATCCTAGCCCCATTCGTTCGTACCCACACATATTGAGCCAACCGCTGTCAAAAAAGCGGCACGAAGGGCACGCCAGCCCAGATCAGCTGTTCCACTTTGGTTCTTTCAGTAGAGAGGATGGCAAATATTCCGTTAGAACCTAAGACCCTGCATGGTAGGCTGGCTCACACTCAAAATTGCCGTTCGAGAGCACGAAAAAAATGCAGCCGTCAAAACCGTCGCGTAACAAAGTTGGTCAGATTCTAGGGAAGTACAGCATCGCATCCGTCCGTAGTTGGTTGGCACGTAAGGGATTGCGCACCACGATGGGAAGCCGGGATGAAATGACAACGAAAGTCCACGACCTGGTGGACAAGGAAAAGCTTACCGAAGATGACCTTATTGAAGGTGCCATCGGAATTGAAGAAGCGAGTGCAAAGCGCGTGTACCTGTATCGCATCTCGACTTCAGCAGCGGACTTAGAGAAGATTGACGCCCAATTGGAAGCTCTCCAAATCCCACTATCCACCGAACGCACTCCTTCTGTGTCACCGACGAAAAAGCCCAAAATGATGTACGCGCTGAACGACCCCACGGCGTTGCGGGTCAAATGGAACGAGCAGCACATTCGCACAAAAGTGGATAAAAAGAATGAGCGGTTTGACCCGGTGCCAGAACCCAAGATTGTTGTTCTCGTCGTTGATAAGAAGACGGGTCTAGTGCAAATTCGCTACGATAAACCTGGGGATAAGCACATTCACGAGATTGACGGTGAACCCAAAGCCCAGGCCTATTTCGACTACTACAGGGAGCAGGCCGAAAATCTGCTTGGGCTTCCTTTGGAACCTATCGAACTGCGAACTGGCTTAGAGAAGACATTGAAGATGGTTCCTCCTGTTGTGACTGTTGCGCATGTGGTCGATGAAGATGAAGAGGGTATTCAGTCGAAGCGTACCCAAAAGAAGATCGGTAAAGACTTGCGTGATACAAAAGCCTGGAATCAGATGATGCAAGACCCGATGGTACGCACTTATGAAGAGGCACCATTGCGTTGGAAACACGGAATGACTGGCGGGAAACTCACCCGTGAGGTCTTCAGCAACGTGGATGCTGCAAACGGACAAGTACGGTTCGATGCACACTGCTCTGAGGAAGAAATAGATTATGTCCTTGCTCAACTGGTTTAAGCGATCAAGCCCGTCGTCGCCCCAGCTCAATGCGCTTGTCAACAGGGTTGTTGTTTACCTGCGAAGCAGACCTGGTGGCGATCAAGTCGTGCCCAAAATCGTTGGGAAGGCTATAGGGGAAACGGAGATTCGTGCGCTTACTGCTCTACGTGTGCTTGAAGAACAGGGCATCGTTCACCATCATTTCGGCCTGTACTGCACGGAAAAGGGCATCCCGCTGGAGTCCATTGACGACCTGTCGCAGCTTCCGGCGGAGAAGTATTGCGATGCCTGCGATGAAGATCATTCTGAAGCTGAGGGGGAGTACAAGGTAGAAATCTACTACACGATAGACCCACGAAGGTTGGCACAATTCAGAGAACGTAAGGTGGCGGCCTAGCTGATGGAACCCTCTTTCCTTCGTGAAGAGATCGCGCGATTGCGTGTGGAAGCAGAACGCGAGTCCGACCTCGGACTTAGGAAGGAGCACTACAAGACCATCCGCCATTTGCATCGTCAGTACCGAAAGGCTACAAGGCATCGTGCGCCCTGGTTTGGCTTTCTGCGAATCACTGGCTCATTTCTCGTCGTCTTTCTGCTCGCTCTATGGGGAGTAGTGAAGCTGACAAAAACGTACGGACGTGAAGAGACGATTACCGGCGGCTGGTTGGCTTGCATTGCCTTTGTGCTCATATCCGTCACGATGCTTGTCATGCTAAGACTTATCAGCGCAGACACATATTCGACCGTTGTCGGTGGAGCACTGAAAACGCTCCAAAGTATATTGGGCGTCAAACCCGAGACCTCGGATACGGAAAAGACTGACGCTAGGCCCGCAGAGCTTCCGAAACCGATAGAGTCATCTAGTTCTATTCAACACACCCCTCATGTCTCCTTTGATGAGGGCGGAGCTGATGGAACGTGATGACGAGGCAGCTCTGTCGAAACGACAGAGGGGCAGGCGACGGATTGTAATTCCATGCTTTGAAGCGCCTTCGATACATTGCTGACTCGTTGGCTTCCGCTAGAATGTCTTGACTTACTTCAACCGAGTTGCACTCCCCGTATCTTGCAGGGAATTGGGGGAAGCATCGCGATGTTCTCGACGAGATCGAAGGAGATGTGCAAATGCCCTATACAGCCGAAATCAGCCGCAGCAATCCCACTTGTTTTATCTTCCTGTTGGACCAGTCCGGATCGATGGCCGAGAATTTTGGAGAAAGCGGTGTGCGGAAGGCGGATTTTCTCGCTGATGTCGTTAATCGCACCCTACATGATCTAGTCATTCGCTGCACGCGCATGGAAGAGATACGTAGCTACTACCAAATTTCAATCATCGGGTACGGAGCATCCGTAGGTCCTGTTTTCAGCGGTTCGCTCAGCGGACGTTCGCATGTGCCTGTGGGAGAGGTTGCCGATTTGCCCGCGCGGTTGGAGAACCGCACCAAAAGGGTTCCAGATGGTGCGGGCGGTCTTGTAGAACAGCAAGTCAGGTTTCCAGTATGGATTGATCCGACAGCGAACGGAGGCACTCCTATGTGCGATGCTTTCGGCCAGGTTCGCTCTCTACTAGAGCAGTGGCTTCATGAGCATCCCAACTGCTTTCCGCCAACGGTACTGCACATCACAGATGGTGAATCTACAGACGGCGATCCATCTGGGGTCGCCAACCAAATCTTGTCCATGGGGACTAGCGACGGTCCGGTGTTATTGTTCAATTGCCACGTCTCTTCGCGTCATACCGTGAAGATCGAATATCCGGGAGATGAATCGCAGCTGCCCGATGACTTTGCTCGCATGTTGTTCAAAATATCGACGCCACTTCCAGGAGTATTCCAGCAAGCGGCTTCCAATATGGGTCTCAAAACTTCCGACGGAGCGCGTGGCTTTGTCTTCAACGGGGACCCGGTATCCGTAGCGCAATTCTTCGAGATCGGGACACGGCCAGCGAATCTACGATGAACGGTAGTGGTTGGCATTTCTCCGTGTCACAATTTCTGTTGCCCAAAGCTGGGTCGCTGGCCTCTGAATGTGAGGACGCAGCGGCGCTGTCTCTTAAGCAAGGTCGTTTCTGCGTCGCAGACGGCGCTACTGAAGCCTACGATTCAAGGCGATGGGCAAGACTGCTAACTAAGTGTTGGGCAGCTAGCAGCCACTTACTAACACGAGAAGAATTCGAGCCATGGCTTTCCGCCTTGGGGGACCGACTTGAACGTCGTTGGACCCGTCGAGCATTGCCGTGGTACGCAGAAGAAAAGGCAAGAGGGGGAGCCTTTGCTGCCTTCGTCGGGATTGCGTTCATCCCGTCGGAAAAATACCTCGCCTGGCAAGCGGTGGCATTGGGAGATAGTTGTCTAGTTCATCTCCGAAATAGAACGATTGTGAACGCGCTGCCGATTAGTGAGCCGGAGGCTTTTGGATATCACCCAACGCTTATCCCTTCCAAACTTCACAGACAGCAAGGAATTGGGGAGCAACTTACGGTCAGGTCCGGCAAGGTCGCATCGCACGATACATTCTTGTTGCTCACCGACGCAATTGCAGCTTGGTATCTCCGCATGTCCCTAGACGATTCTCCCCGTGTCCATGACTTGGCGCAACTATTGGATTCAAGGGACACTCTTGGCTTTGTTAATTTCATCGAGCAAGAACGTGACCAAAAGCGCCTTCGCAACGATGACGTGGCGATAATGCGAATCACTCTCGAAGGGCCGCCAGCTCACGCAGTGACGGTTTGATGAATGCCTGATGCCTACTGGTCCGTGGCCCAGCTCGCGCGATTACGTCGAAGCAGTTCAGAACCCCGGTGTGGCATTTCAAGACCCCGACCTTAGAACATCGGTTCCCGCAATAGACCGACTCGGTATGCCATTCGTCACATCTGGCCAGTTCGCCTATGTGTTCAAACTGAATACTTCTAGTAGCAAGGCGCAAGCGGTTCGCTGTTTTCGTGGTGCAGTTGGCGACCGACAAGACCGATATCAGAAAATCGACGACCACCTAGACAAGGTTTCGGCTCCTTGCTTTGTGAGCTTCGAGTACGATCCTCAGGGCATCCTGGTTGGGGGCCAGCGATACCCGATTCAGGTGATGGAGTGGATAGGCGGCTATCCTCTCGACGTGTATCTTCCAAATGTTCTGGGTAGGAAGGACATGCTGAAGTTCCTGGCCGATCAATGGCTCAAGGCACTGGCAACACTGCGCGATGGAGGCATGGCCCACGGCGATCTCCAGCACGGCAACGTTATCGTGGACGAGAGTAATTCCTTACGCCTTGTTGATCTCGATGGAATGTATGTGCCCTCAATGGTGGGCTGGAAGTCTTCTGAACTTGGCCATCGCCACTACCAGCACCCCAAACGATCAGCGGAATATTTCGATGCTACCCTCGACAACTTTTCAGGTCTCGTCATCCATCTTTCTCTGCTCGCTTTGGGAGAGCAGCCAAGTTTGTGGCAGGAATTTCATGACGAGAATCTTATCTTCGTCAAGAGCGATTTTGAGGCTCCACAGGCGTCCAAACTCTTAGGAAAAATCAAGCTCATTGGTGGAGACTGCAAGCGGCTAGCCGAAGCGCTTGAAAAGGCTTGCTCAGAAGACCCATCACGTTGTCCCTCAGTGTTGGACCTCATAGGGACTGTGCCGTCGAAGCTGCCTTCCTGGATGATCAACTCGCCAGTGGTTGCTGTCCAGCAGTCTACCCGCGAAGTGAAGCCCGGACAGGTACCACCGCCCGTCGTTTCGAACAGCTTCCCGTTCGCTGACCAGCGCAAAAGCGCTGGAAAGCCCTGGTATCTCGCAACATCAGCGGGAGTTACTCCGCAACCTCAGGTCACATTTACGACCGTACTCCAGCCGGTCAAAATGTCAGTTCGTGAGGTTGCGCGTCAGACGGTGGCCCATGCGTTTCTTGGGGTCTTCGCCATCTGGTTGATCATCCCGTTGTTACGGATGCCGTTCGTTTGGCTTGGAGCTTCATCACTAACGGCCACTTGGCTGGCCATTGTTGCGTATCTGACCACATGCAGTGTGCTCGCCTATCGCCGCGTAGCCAGAGGAATAAAGCCACCGCTCGCCTCTCCGTCCGCGAACGTGAGTGTAGTCCAAGCGGTTTCAGCTCCGCCTCCTGCCGTACGTCCGGTGCCGAACGCAACACTAGGGGCAGTTCCTGTTCAATCGTCGCGCCTGATACAAAAGTATTCGCTTCTTGGCTCGCATCAGGCTGGCTTCTCAAATCCCGCCTCGCGACCTCAGCCTAAGCCTCAGCCTGGGCTTACACCGAGAAAAGTCATAACCAGAAGCCCGGTTGCCATCCCGAACCCACTCGTCGGGAGTTCGATTAGGCTGATCTACCATAGGCCATCCTGCAAATGGGCCTTAAAGATTTCGCAACGCAACCGTGTGCGTTTCAGTTCCGAGGTAGATGCAAAAGCGCGTGGATACAGGCCGTGTAGCGTATGTTCACCATAGGTACTACCGGAACAAGCGGGCCATCAATCGTGATGACAATCTCCCTGCTAGACGACGCAGAACCCGCCGCAAAGCGCGCCCCTTGAGTAAAGCATCTACGTCACCGAGGAAGCGTGCACTGGCATAGAGAATGGTCCGGAACTTACCTATTGTCATCGCCGCACTTGCTGATTCAATTCCGATTTCTAGGACCTAAGACGAATGTCTGACCTGTTTACGAAGGCTGAGAAGGTCAAGACCGCTACAAAACTGTGGGTTATTGGGATTGCTTTGATCATTATGCTTAACATGCCTTACGGTGATGATCATACTCAACCTGCCCCCGTCATGACGCCAGCCCTCCATCCGCTATCCGCCGAACCGCAGTCTGTCGCGACAATATCCCCACCATCGAATACTCACCCCCCGCTGCCATCTTCAGTGACAGGAGAATATGTCGGCTCGGTGAGTAATGAAACTGCGGCGCTATCAGCCAATTTTGCAGTGACGTTACGAGAGTCTAAAGGAAAGCTTTCTGGTTCTATGTCTGTCGAGCCTCCGCTCTATGGAAGTGGCCCCTTGGAAGGAACCGTGAGCGGACTCCATATGGCTTTTGCCGTGTCTAGTTCGATAGGAAGCATTGAGTTTGTTGGTACCCGCAGCCGACAGGGAATTGTAGGGACATATACGGTCATCCAGAAAACCGGCGGAACAGAAAAGGGGAGCTTCACGTTGAAACGATCTGCGATGAAGGTTCCTAAGTGAAGTCCTCGCTGCCCGCCTGAATCAACCGTTCGGCTGACCAGCCCCTCGAAGACTCGAAGTCGTTGGGTATATCACGAACCTCAAGAAGACTTTCCGAAGGAAAGCGGACGTCCAAGATTGTTGAGGAAGACATCTGTCTTGTCGCAAATTAGGAGTTGAGCGTCCAAAGCAGCCAAGTAGTGTTCCGCTTTTTGAAGGGCACTCGGATTGCTGCGATCAACTAGTGATTCGACGCTGGTCTTCATATCGGTAAGCCATTTGCGAACGTTATTGTTTGACTTCTGTTCTTGTGCTGCGTCGAATTTCGCAAATGCGCTGATTGTGAACGAGTGAGATAAAGCCTGGAAGGGAAATAAAGCCGTCAGCTCTCCGTCGTTTTTGGTCATCCGCTTGAACATCTCCCCTAAACACCAGTCTCCATGTATGGCAACATATTTGGTGACATTGCGGTCTATCTCGACAAAAGGTGTTCCGCGTTCTTCAGCGGTTCTTTTGAATGCCGAGACACCTGCTTCGTTTTCGTATGCGCGGTGGTAGCCGGTGCCTACAAGCCGATTATCCTCATGGCAAATTGGACCGCGTGTTACATATCCCCTGCACATCACACCGAGTCGCATCAGTTGCATAACAAGCACCCAACAATGGTTGATTAGCTGAATAAGGCCCGCCGGAGACACTTCGCAAGACACGATAAGGGAATCAGAAATCTGGGTTACACGAAAGCTGAGATCACGGGATACGTGATGGCTTTCCGGACAGATACGTGCCCCACTCTTTTCTAGGCGTTCGCGGTGTTTCCGCTCCCCACTCTCTTCCAGTATGGCAAGCACTTGTCCCAACGTTGTATCGCCATTGTTCTCAGCTTTGACAACCAGTTGCTTGAATCCGAGGACATCCACAAAAGCCACGAACTTGTCCTGAAACTGAACGGCATTCCCCATGCACTACTCCAACCTCTGCGCGTCGTCCAGCAACTTTGCTTGATATTCTTTCTCACGTTTATAGACATTCTCCAAACGGCTGAGGCCCGCAACTATCGCTGCATACTTTTGATTAAACGCGGGAGCAGCATTAAGAAGACGATTGCACGCCCCCTTATGCTCTTCGATTTCGGCTTGTGGCAGATTCCCACCTATCGGCTGAGTCTCGTGGCACCTTTGCGCCAATTCCGATACCTGATTCACTAAGGGAGCAATGTTCGTCTCTAACGATCTTTGCAATGCCTCTCCCTGAAAGTGCACTTGGTCGGTGTTCAGGGATATTTGAGTTGCAGCGACTTCAAGCTGTGACCGGGCAACCGCCCGACTAGGATTACCGACTAGCTGACGTTCCCGCGTAACGTATTCGCTCACTTTTGCAGTGACGGCTATATACGCCTTCTCAGCATTTGGAAACCGTCCCAGATGCACATCGGCCTCAGCATCGAACCGCTGCATTTGGCTAATCACCCGGTCAACGTGGGACAAGAAATCCTTCTCCGCCTGAAGCGTCCGCCGTTGTCCGGCAGCCGTTGCACGAGCAGAAATGATCGTTTGCGAGCGTTTGCTCTGGTCGTCTAGCTGTGCCTGATAGTCCGCCAATGACGCACGCTTCAGGATGACCGGCGTGGATGGAACACCCGAAAGGGTAAGCGAATTGCCGTCGAACCTACCGGATAGCGTTGTCTGCGCCATCCCAAGGATGCCACCACCTGACAGCATGACGTTCTCTCCATTCACTGCACCAGTGAGAGACACGGACTCATGGTCAATCTTGCCGCCCGGCTTCAGCACGGAAGAGACGAGCTGCCCCGTGAGATGGTTATCTGGTGTGCGAACGAGCTGGAGCCAACAGACAGCTACCTCATCGTTCATCAGGTAGGAACCAGACACGTCTTTCTTACACCCAGTCAACAGCACTAAGGCAGCAAGGCAGCACAAAGCGAAGCGATTCATAGTCGTTCTCAGCCCAACTGTGATGGAAGCAACATGATAGCTCTCTTCGGCGTATCAGATACGCAAGCAACTCCTATTCTTCGTCACAAGACCTTTTGCAAGACCTGACAGAGTAGATGGCAGGCCGCTTCGCTAAGAAGCAGTGCATAATTTACGTCTTCTCCATGGGGGGTGAGACCTACCCGCTTGCTGAAATCCACGGGGTGCTTCTTGTCTGCCGAAGCAGTACGCAGGTCTGCCCCATGAGCGAGCTTATTGCGAAGCGTGTAGAGAGGAAGGGCAATCTCTTCGACTGTATAGGTTGGCGCATCAGATTTTGAATGCCAGTTGGGAAGTGCAAGTGTCTGAGGGCCTAGGCAATCGCAGAGTTTTTTCTTGAACTCTTCGCGTCCACCACTATCGAAAATTGCCTCTAACCCTGTGACCCAGAGAAGTCCGGCAATGTAAGGGTGGAAGTGCTCTAGGCCCAGTTGGAGTAGCGTGAGAGCGTTCTTCTGCTCTACGCTTTTCCCATCCATGACAGGTTGTATACGGTCGATCATGTCAGGGACTCGGGCAAGCATCTCATCATCGAACCTGTTCTTCCTGGCCCACTGGCCCGGCTCCATTGGCGGGCGTCGTTCTATCTGCTGCCGTCGATATACGAAGCCGAGGGTGCATATTGGCTTGATGACTTGAATAGCCATCAGACCGGCATAGAAGCGATTCGCGCCGCGTTCCGGGGCATCTCTCACTGACTCCCCCGGTATCCATTGCGGGTATTCACACACAAGGTAGCGGGCCGCCTCTGCCTCCTGCTCCATCTCTCCCTGCCCTTGTGCCCAGTCCCAGCGGTGAGCAAGCAGTTGATCGTTTGGGCGCACCAATGACAGCCCTTCACCCAAGGAAATGCGATCCTCCCCTTCTCTCGCAATGCCTAATAGCGCGGTGTGAATGGTGTCTATGCTCACGTAGTTTTCTCTCTCTCTCTCTCTCAGCTACGTTGTAAAACGCACTGCGATACGCCTTTAACTGATGACTACTTCGGCCTTCGGATTTGCCGATAGCACCCCACCGCAATAACTAGGACCATTCCCGCGAAGATAGTGAAAGCAAGATGGTCACCGGCTGCAAAGATCAACGTCCATGCTCCTGCCCACAGTGCCCAGATGATGAGGACCACAATCACAACCCAAACAATCCCCATCGCTGACCTCTCGCTGGAATGCGTACCATGATACGTTTCGCACCTAAACGCCTGTAGCTCTTCGGATGAATTGAGGCTAGGCCACGCCTGGCCCCGCGCCTCTCACACGTCACAAAGAAAAAGGCTTTTTCAAATCCTGCGTTAACTACCGCAACTCATGTCCGCGCATGGCGTTATGTCGCGCACAGAGGTATTTACAGGCACAGAAAAGCCCCAGCCGGGGCCGGGGCGTGTCTGGTGATAGTCAGACCCTATGCCGCTGCCTTGAGCTTCTGCACGGTGGTGGGTGAGACACCTAACTCCGCCGCGATCACACGCACGGACTTGCCCTCTTCGTGGAGCCTCTGAAACCGACGTACAAGCTTGTGGTCGTCCTCCGCCTTCGGGCGCCCGCCGACGCGGCCTTGTGCGCGTGCTCGTTCTAGCCCGGCGATGGTTCGCTCACTCAATCTAATGCGCTCCTGCTTTGCTATCGTCGCGAGGATACCGATCACTGCCTCTTTGAATACGCCCGTGGTGTCGAGGTATTGCTCCATGAAGCTGCGGAACTCCACGCCGTAGCTATCCAACCGTTTGAGATGATTCAAGGTCTCTCTTACGCCTTCACGTGAAAACCGGTCTAAACTCCAGAACAGCAGCACGTCGAACTCGCGCCGGGACGCAGCAGCAAACATCCTCTGGAACTGCTCGCGGTCGCTGTGCTTGCCGGTAGCCTTGTCCACATACTCTTGGACAATGCCCCACCCCTGCTTCTCAGCGAACTGACGTAGCTCGCGTAACTGGTTCTCCGTATCCTGCCCTTTGTCCTTTGTGCTCACTCGTGCGTACAGCGCAACCGATACGTTCTGCATGGCCTCACCTCACACGGATACCGTACCATAAAACGGTCGTTTTGCAGTACAGTATTTTTAGGCTCAAAATGCCTCGCCAAACGCCACCGGAAAAGTAACCCTTTTTTGGTACACCCCGAATGGTCGCCATCGGAATAATTCCCCGCCGAATTATCAGCGGCCCGCCCTATCCGATACGCCGCAAGCGCCCGGCATGATGTTCCTCGGTAGCGCCGCGTAGATCACCGCCCGGAGCGGCCTCATGATTCCTGATGGGTGTCTAGGGGTGTCAAACCAACCCTCTTCCGAGGCCGGGGCGGGGGAGTCCGCCGGGGTATGAGCTGCGTTGTGAAAGCTGGCGCGGCCAAGGAATCGAACCTTCCCTGTCCGTAGGGTGCATGCACGGAGTTCCAGAGGTTTAGGAGTCCCGGTCGGAGTCCCGCCCGGCTCCGTGCCGATCTCACAGAAAGACACTGCCTACGTCGTCATCTCTTCCCTGTAATTTCCTTGATTAGCTCACCATACGGTCCATACAACTTCACACCTACATCTACAACGCTCTTGCCGGTGAACTTCGCCTTGATCGCATCCCAGGCCTTGTCAACGATTGCTTCTCCCACCTTCTTGTAAGCGTGCTCTGCTGCTGCTTTACCCACACCCAAGGCAGCGCCAGCGGTCCCAATCTCTGCGAGGTGAACGACAACATGCCAAACTGCGAGCGCAGCCTGTGGAGCCATAGGGAATGACCGGTACTGCATGCTTCCGGGCTTGATAGGTGAAAATTGAGCCGCTTCTACTCCCTCGAAACCTTGGATGATTTGCGCAAGCTCCATCGCCTCTTTAGGTGTGAGACCGTCTGTTTCAATCCTGATCTGTGTCATGCGGGCGACGGTATAGCCAAAGGTACGAATCGCGCAAACGAACCGTCTGGCGCCCATGCTCTCAACTTATGAGGGGGACAGATGACGATACCAACACCGGGAACCGCGAGATATGAACGGCTCGCCAGTTTCTTAGAAGAGACAATGACCGACTCGCGTGTCTCACGCCGTATCCGGCTTAGCGCCGCACAACGATTGGACGCGCTACTGGAGCGGCAGGAGAAACGAGAGGCATCAGTCGCTCGCCGCACTGAACGGGAGCAACGCGAGGCCGCTAAGCGTGAAGAACGGGCATTTCCCGCGCCGGAGGACACGGCTGCTAGAGAGGCTGAAGAGCGCACACAGCGGGGTCTCAAGCTGATGAATGAAGTATTGAAAAAGGGTTCCTAGAAGGACTAGCTAAAACAATCGCGCATTATATCCCACTACCCATTGACACGCAAGCAAATTTGTGGTACTATAAGAAAGTTGATTGAGTTCGCAAGAACTCTCAGCAACCGCCGGGTCTCCTATCGGCGGTTTTTGAAGCACCCCAAAACTTATAAAGGGATACACACGATGTGGGCAATGTTTCCCTGTTCGTTTTCTCCTATTTTCGCGCCAAAACAGGGGTCTACGAAACCCGCATGAATAAAGGCGATTGCGAGCTTTGTGCGGTCATGCCTCTCAGACGTTAAAAACCGTGCGGTCATGAAACAGCATTTCGCCCAATATCCATGCGGGTATGGTGAGCTTTGTGCGGTCATAAGTTCATTTCGGGATATATACGGTGCCTTGTCCTGCTTGAATTGTTCACTGGAGATATGTCCCTATGTGCTCCATGCCCTGTGTCCTGCTGGATATCGGTATTAATGCCCATGCGTCCTGCCCTTGAGTAGAAGGATGCCGCAGAACGAAACGAACCAAGGAACCCATGAACCTCCACGATTGCAGAGTGCCTTATGTTGCACTCCCGGCAGCAGTGCTAAAGCTCCGCACTAAGTCAGAGATACTGCACGCGATTGAGATGTACCACACCAACACCACGCACGCCCCGTTGTGCCGTGCCCGGCAGACTCTCTTTACGGGAAACATGTCTTCTTATCAACGGAGACAGCGGCAGGATGTACTGGCAAGCCTTGAGCGTGCGGGCGTCATTGCTGAGAGCTATGACACAGATGCGTATGAACTTCTCCAACTCGCAGATACAACGAAAGACCGGATTACGATTCCTGCGCAGTTCGATTACAGCAGTCTGTCACTGGTAGCACTGAAGACCGCCCTCGCGTGCCATGCGGCAGCGCGTTACTCGCGGACACCATTCCGGTTCATCGCAACGCAACGCGAGTTGGCAAAGCAGGCTGGCGTGTCAGAATTTAGGCTTAGAACTGCCCTCGCGGAGTTGCAGCAAAAACACTATCTTCACGCTGTGAAGCTGTGGAGACAAGGCACCCAGGTCACACTTCATGAACCCGGTTCAGATGTTCCGTTGTACTACTTGGGCGAGTACCAACAGCAGCGGGTGGACACCTTGCCGGTGTACGACCGTTATCGATACCTGCTCGCCAAGTTCGACCCCAAACAGAAGTTAGAGCAGACGACCGGCCCCGTACATGGCTATCGAACGCACTGCCCCTTCTGCAAGTGCAGCACAGACCCCACGTTTGCCTTCACGTCTGAGGAGGATGATGACCATTGGCAATGTCACAATTGTCACCGCAGCGGTGATTCATACCGGCTGTGGGCGATGTTGAGCAACTGGCGTGAGGACAACGACTGGCGACAGATTGTTGCGTCCGGTAGCCCGCCGCCAATGGTGACAGAAGGGTGTGGACTAGAAGGGATGACGGCATGACGCTGATTCAGCGTAGCAATGATGCAAAGGCACTATGGAACGCGGTCGTATCAGATAGACCACCGCCCGATGATCGGCAGTTCATCGTGTGGGCGCGGCGTTTTACGGACTCACAGATAGAACATGCTTTCCTCAAGGTTGGCCGCAAGTTCGCAGGCCACCCGACTGAACCGGCAACGATTCACCGGTATGTGACGGGCCTGCTGCTGAACCTTGAGCGTGAAACAACAAAGGGGACCATGTCCGACGTGGCGACCGTATAAAGTACCGCCGTATCGAGTACGGTGCCGGGCCGCGTCCTACGGCCCCAGTAGAGGAACCCTTCAAATGCCAAGCAAAAAGCCCGCCAAGCGTGCGGCAAAGCCCGACGCTGTGAAAAAGAAGAAGAGCAGTCGCAGCCGCAAACCAAAGATCACACGCGTCACAACATCCGAAGATAGGTTCTACAGAATCGCCGACAGCATCCCCGATACATACCTCGGGGACAAAATCTACCTGCGTGACGAAGCTGTGTGCGATGCCGTATTCGCTGAGTTCTCTTTCGACGAACTCATGGAGCGCGATGCGTATGAACTCAACTCCGTCCGCCTAGCTTGCGGCACGCCCCACTTCTTTCCTGAAGTCCTGCCGTTCCTGTCTGAGGCCATCCGGCGACGTGATGCGAAACGCGAGGCGTTGCTTTGCCAACTCTTTGCGGCCACCGCGCTTGCGGATGACAGCGACACGTTGGCAAAGCGATTCAGGGAGCATCTGCGCCTGAAAGCCGTGAAGTACAACGGCGAACTGACACTCGGCGCAATCGCAGAGTGGGCATTAACTGAATTGCGAGATCGTGCATTGGCAGAGCAAGCGATGCGTGAGGATGAACGTGCATCGCTCGTAGAGTTCAATGAGATTTACCGTAAGGGCAACCGCGCCGCATTCGCGGGCGTTTGGTCGGTTTTGAGGAATTGTCCGTACTTGAATCCGACCGAAGAAGATGCCCGCGAATGCGTTAATATCACGCTCTTCAAAATCTGGCGCAATGCGTCTGAGTGGAGTTTGACCGACGCAACGGCCTCGATTGCAACGCGGGTTCGAAAGTTCGCTGCGTGTCAAGCTATGGGATGGCGCAATGCTGAGATCACCCGGCGGAAGCGTGAGCAAGCCCTGCGCGTTGAGTTGTCAGACTATCGTGGCGCGAAGAGCGCGAAGAAGCCCAGCTTGGGCGTGTATGACGAAAAACGATACGACCCCAAGGCTGCGTAAACGAACAAACGAACCGCAATCAACAAAAGCTCTTATCTAATGGGGAACTGACTCCACGCATCAGTCCCTATCTGCATCCGGCGGCTCAAGGGGCCATCGAGCTTGCGTACTGAGATACACACACGCCGCCGAGCAGAGCAGCGCAACACCCCGAACAGATCACGAAGGCAACAGGTATGGGCATCGACCCGTGCCGTCCTACTGTCTACGCCGGGCGCCGCTGTGTACGACCAAATCCAGAACGAGGAGAATGAAAAATTCAGAACGTAACGAGTCGGCTGAGGCCGAACTCAAAGCGCAACGGCGTGAGATCGTCACGAACGTCGCGAAAGCATACACCGCTTGTAAGGAACTCCCACCAATAGTTGCCATCGACCACGACCCAGCACCTGCACGGAGATCGCGACGATGGACGCCAGATTCCTGTCACTACGTCATTGACGTTGAGCACGCCGTGTCCTTCGCCGTCGTCGGCAAAAGCGACGAGCCTGCATTGCGTAACGCATGGGAGCGCCTATTACGCGATAGCAAAGTGATTGACACAAGCGTAGAACGCCTTATCAGGTTTCTCGCTCCTGTGCTCGACCGTCGCGGGCTACATCCGAGAGCATACTTTCGGCAAGTCCGCCACCGCAGCGCGAGGGCGGGACGATGAGGTTGTTTCAAACGAGGCATCAGGGCTGCGCCGCACTGCTCCGATACACCCTTGGGCCAAACGCGCACATCAAGACATACCGCGAGCCTCAAGGCATAACTTTCGTCTTCGATGACACGAGCGGAAAGTGTCGAGACATCTCACACAAGTTCTTCGACGACGATAACGAAGGACCGTTCAGCGTGAGCGATGGCAGGGCCTTGCTCGATCACTTCGCTACGATCCGAAGAACCATGACGGCAGCCATCAACGCACCCACCGGAGAGTGGGTAAACACTGGAGAAATCGAAAATGAGTAGTAGATTGGAAGCCAGTTTTGACAACTGGACAGGTCGGCAAAACGACGAGGGTCTGAAAGTTCTCCGTCTGGTTTCGATTCGGCCACCAGCATACGAAACAAAGTGCATCAAGTGTGGCACAGAGATGAAGGTGTCGCACAACAGGATTGCGTATCAACGGTGCTTAAACAGCGCGTGCGGAAAGCCACTGCGAAAGCCTTCGCGATTGGAACAAGAACACGCCGCCGCCCGTGCCCGTGAGAGGGCAGCAATTGCCGAACAAGATCGTCTTGCTGAGCTACGCATGAGCGAGGCCACGTCTGACTACAGATTGCCCTCTCGACAGCGGCCTCCCATTGAACACGTTGTTTTGACAGAGCGAGAGCGTATCGCGGCTCGACAGCACCGTGAAGAGGTCGAGGCTCAGGAGCGTGTCCAACGTGAGCAGCTTGAAAAACCCATCCGCGAACTCGAAGCAAAGATCAATCAGACCGCTCGCCAGACCGCAGCATTGGAACGTCGAGTGCTAACGGACCCGGCGACTCCCGATCCCGACTTCTGGCACGATCCAAAACTCGTTGGCTTGCACTTAACAGTCGAGGGTGCGACTCAGTGGAACTACGCAATGCTCAAGGGCTTCGCCGATAGCCACCCTGAGTTCGTGGTCAGCGACCATAACTTGCAAATTCTAATGGCTACTTCAGCAAACATTCCGTCTTGATGTTTACCACTGAACAGCTCCGGCGCGTGTACGAACGCATGATTGCCGCTGGCATCGTGTTTGACAAGCCCGAACCGGAGCAAACTCCTGTTGTTCACGAATCAGAGCCTCTTCCGGTACTGAGCATCGCCACAACGAAGGAACCCCAGCGGCCCAAGCCAGCCACTTTTGAGGGTTTCGACTTGGTTACTGGCGAACGCAGGGTGTACTCCGAACGCGAGATAAATCGTATGTCAGCGGACGAGATGAAGCGGGCTTTGCAGATGACGGTCCGTGGAGAGATGGAGTTGCCACGCATTGGTCCAGGCCCTAACGGGCGTGGCTACCAGGCATAACCCCTTCACACACGTTTCAACATCCCATCGCGCCCCTCTCCTCATGGGCGCCCCGTCCGTGCTCGAACACGCGGGCGGCCAGTAGCCGGGGCTATCGCTTGTCCCGATAGCCTCGGTGAAGTTCGCCACGCACGTGGATGGACGACGGCCAGAAGGATGCCGTCGCAGTCGCGGGCACCAGTGGCACGCGGCGAGCGTATTCGTTACGCAGACGCCGCACGAAGTGGAACATGCTCCCTGCAAATACATCTGTAGCACCATCAGCAATCACAGTACCCGTAATCGAAAAACCTCTCACCGCGCAACAACTCGCGGAGATTGTGCCACTGCATCCGGTCACGCTGCTTCGTTGGGCGCGGGAGAACCGTATTCCACACCGTCGCTTAGGCCCCCGCCGTGTCGTCTTCATGCCGTCGCAGATTCAACACTGGCTTGCCACCGGTTCGGGTCTATATCCTGAAACCGTTAGCTGTGCCGCCTCAACCCAAGAAAGGCAGGCGGCATGAACAACAACCGAAACGCACCACCTTTCCCGCTCAGGCGGGAGCGATACCAGTCAGGGTCATTGAAAATCGAGAAGAGAAACGCAGGCGTGGACGTCTGGGTTTATCGGTGGCGGGAATACCGTCACGATGGAACATCGACCTATCGGAAGAAGATCGTTGGCCCGGTAAGTGAGCTACGCACGAAGGCAGCCGCTCAGAAAGCTGTGCAAGGTCTTGCATTAGACATCAATGCGATGGTGTCAGCGGTTCCAGTGAGCCATACAGTTGCAGAGCTTATCTCTCACTACAAAGAGGTCGAGCTGAGCAGCGGCAGGCACACCACGCGAGTGCGGCAGGTTTATCAGCACAACCTAGACGACCTGATTTTGCCCAAGTGGGGCAACTATCGTTTGCAAGACGTGACACCAATAGCCATCGAACGATGGCTTGAGTCCCTGCCATACGCTCCGGCCACCAAGACCAAGGTGAAGGGGGTCTTCGGTACTTTGTTCCGTCACGGGATGCGCTATCAATGGGCGTCAACCAACCCCATTGCACTCGTGCGTTGCAGTAGCAAGCGCATGGACGCCCCGGACATTCTCACACCAGTGGAGATACGCGGCATTCTTGGCGAACTTGCCGAGCCTGCCCGGACTGTCACCATGCTTGCGGCCATCACCGGCATGAGGCGCGGTGAGTTGTTTGGTCTCAAGTGGGAAGACCTGGACGTCGAGCGCCGGACAATTCGCATCGTCCGCAGCTTGGTTGACCAGGTAGAGGGCAAGCCAAAGACGGAAACTTCGCGCAAACCATTGCCAATGTCAGACGATCTTGCAGCGGCCCTCAATAGCTGGCGTGACCAGACGCAATACGCGAAACCCAGTGATTGGGTCTTCGCAAGCCCGCAGTCCTTTGGCAGGCTTCCGTACTGGCCCGACATGATGCTACGGCGCCATATCCTTCCGGCTGTAAAGCGGCTGGGCATTCAAAAGCGAATTGGTTGGCATACGTTCAGACGTACCGCCGCATCGCTGCTGATGTCCTCCGGTTCCAGCGTAAAGACCACGCAAGAGCTGATGCGTCACGCAACGGCAGACATAACGCTGGAGCTGTACGCACAAGCTGTCACAGAGGACAAACGCGAGGCACAGAACACGCTCTCAGCACTCATTGCCGGGCAAACAATCCCAGCAATTCAGGGAGCAGAAATGGTCGCGTCAGCGTAACTGAACCCATCTGCACCCGCGTTTGCACCAATTTGGGCTGGATGCAAACGCTAAATGTAAGAAATGAATGGTCGGGACGACTAGATTCGAACTAGCGACCTCACCCACCCCAAGGGTGCGCTCTACCAGGCTGAGCCACGTCCCGACGGAGATCACAGGAGGCGCCGCCAGTGAGGCAGCGCAGGGTTTATCTCCCATGCGTCAGGTTCGATTGTACACGGTATGGCAGGGAGTCAGCCATCCAGACAAAAGCCTCACGCTCCCGCTGAGGCCCGATTCGCTGTGGCCGCAGTTGGAGCTGGCGGCAATGAGACACAAAACACTGACCCTTCACCGGGAGCACTCGTGCAGCGAATCGCTCCACCATGCCGTTCCACAATCTCTTCGGAGATGTACAGTCCCAGTCCGTTGCCCAGATCGCCCTTCGTGGAGAAGAACGGTTCGAAGAGTTGACGTTGTTGTTCTTCCGTCATCCCCACACCGTCATCGCCAACAATGAGCTCTGCACCGCCATTGCTCGTTGGACGCGCTTCAAGCCACACATTGCCGCCAAGCCGGGCTGCGTCCACAGCATTGGAAACAAGATTGGCGATCACCTGGCGGATCTGCCCCACAATGCCGCATACGGACACGTCGTGCCCATCGCGGATGGTGGCAGTCACATTGCGGTTCAGTATCTTTCCCTGGAACAGTCTCAGCACATCGGCAAAGAGACCTCCCGCGGTGAAGCTTTCCGCACCCAGCGAGTTTTCACGGCTCCAGCGAAGCGTCTGGCGCGTGATGCCTGAAATGCGCTCCAGTTCGCTTTCTGCTTGTGCCAGATACTGCTGAGACTGTGCGTTCGGCGGAAGGTCGTGCCTCACCAGGAACAGCAGGTTCGTGATGGATTCCAACGGGTTGTTAATCTCATGGGCAATCACAGAAGTCATGCGGCCGGTCAGTGCCAGCTTCTCCGTCATGCGCAATGCGGCCTCGCGCTCGCGACGTTCTGTAAGGTCGATCATGGAGCCAATCCATCCAGCGCGTTCGCCACTCTTACGGCGGAAGGGCACAACGCGCACCAGGTTCCAACGCAGCGTGCGTGGCTCGCCGCTGAAGAGGCGCGCCTCTTCCTCAAATGGTTCGCCCGTGCGAACGGCTTTGATCCAAGCCTTCTCGATACGAGCCTGATCCTCTGCATCCAAGCGGCCATCTTCGTACCAAATGCCTTGCTCTCCCAGGCCTTGTTCCAGCCAGCGGCCATTTACATACAGCAGTCGTCCGCTGTCATCTGCAGTGAAGATTTTCTCGGGCAGCGCGTGCGTCAACTGTTCAAACCTTGCGTTGGAAAGCTCAGCCTCTTCTTCAGCGCGCCGCAAAGAGATGGTCGTAATGGCAGCAAGAAATTCGCGGGCAGATTCGATCTCCGCCTCCGTCCAAACAATGCTTTGGCCGTGAAAAATCTCCCGCCACTTCTCAAACGATTTCCGGGGGTGCAGGTGCTCCGGGCCAGTGGGCTTAGCCGGCTCGCCAGCCCATGTCACGGTGCGCACCACCTGCGGCCGAAACCAAAGGATGTAACGTTGACGCACATCTGAGATGCGAATCGCCATCAGGCCACTCGCTGTATCGGCAAGATCAACCGCCCACGGCAGATCCTTGCTCAACTCACGTGTGACATAAATTTCATTCTTGGCATGCCTGTCCAGCCAGTGCGTAATGCGATGGATGTCCGCATCTGCTGGCACGGTTCCGGCCGCATGGATTTCTCCATCAATCGACAGTGCCACTCCTGCAGCCGCAGTGATCTGTTGTAGCGATTCCATCTGCGTCGAGAGAACATCAAGATAGTCATACTGTGCAGCAATGTCAGTCAGTAGTTGCCGCTGCACCGTATGAAAGCCAGTCAGCGTGTTGAGACGCGCTCTCGTACGGAATGTAGTAAGTTGCGTACCCACCAGCTTCGAAAGCATGTCGCAAGCCGATCGAACCAGATAAGGCACCGACCGTCGTTCGGAATGGTGGCCGCTGATAAGACCCCACAGCCGTCCCTCACTCACAATGGAAATGGACATGGACGACACCGTGCCCATGTTCTTCATGTACTGGATATGCACTGGCGACACCGAGCGCAGCACAGCAAGCGAAAGATCAAGGATGTGCGGTGCTACTTCGCTCACTGCGCGCAGCGGCGATGGCGTTGCGTAAGCATCCGGGATGATACGCACGGTGTTCTGCAGATAAAGCTCACGCGCCTGCCGTGGAATGTCTGCAGCTGGAAAACGAAGGTCAAGGTAACTGGGCAGGCGGCCATTGTTCTGCTCCGAGAGCACGGTGCCGTGGCCTTCTTCATCAAAGCTGTACAGCAGAATGCGGTCGTAGCCCGTGAGCTGCGCCACCTGCGCAGTAATTGCATCGCATAGCTCTTGCTGCGTCTCCAGCTTCGATAGCGTCCCCACAAAGTTCGTGATGATGGAGTTCATCATCTCCGAACTCACCAGGCGATCCTGTCGCTCAAACTCCAGGATGCGCTTGCCTTCCACGCAATGCGTGATCACCGCATATAACTCATCGCGCACACGGAAGGAGCCAACATACGTGACCATGCCTTCCGGTTCCACAGCGCACTTCTGTTGACGAATCGCGCTCAGCAATTCGCGGTCAAACAGAAGCTCAATAGAAGCATTCAGAATCAGCTTGAAGGGTGTGCGTAGCGAATCGGCAGCGTTCTCGCTGGCCACCACAATGTGTTCCTGATCTTCATCCAGTCCCAGAAGAAACCCGTGTGGCTGGATTGAGCCAGGAATGCGAATCGGTTCATTGGCGCAATCATCCGTGTCAATTGCAAGCGGCATGGAGGGGGAGTGCTTCGGCATGTCTTTCATAGGATGGCGATTACGAGGTGCGCGAACAAAAGGTAGAGGGAAGGATTGCCGCCGCATT
This sequence comes from Terriglobus roseus, assembly GCF_900102185.1. Classification (NCBI taxonomy): domain Bacteria; kingdom Pseudomonadati; phylum Acidobacteriota; class Terriglobia; order Terriglobales; family Acidobacteriaceae; genus Terriglobus; species Terriglobus roseus. The sequence continues at coordinate 4,662,255 of NZ_LT629690.1, forward strand.
TGATATGCGCAAATCAGGATACTTAGATTTTTTGCGACATCGTTTCCCCGAAGAGCGCAAACATGTTTTTTGCACTAGCCACCACGGTATCTGCTTGCTCGTCCGGAAGCTCTTCCAAAAATGATTTAAATTGCCGCCAACGTTCGCCCGTCGCTTCAGCATAGCCGCGGAAGTAGCTGTCACCCTCGCCTTCGGAAAATCCCAGCTGCTCTTCCACATGCCGAGCCAGAAGCTGTCCACCCAGCGTGGAGCCCTCCATCACGTACATCCGCCCAAGGAAAACAGCTCGAGGATTCCCCTCCACCGTGGTCGACGCCATGCGTTGATGCGGCACTTCCTCGTCCGAAGGCGTGGGAAATCCAAGCGTTGTCAGGTCGTCCGCCAGCAGGTCAGCCCGGCGGCGTGTGTGCAGGATGGGCTGTAGATCACCGGGGGCATGGGCATCCGCCCAGCTATCCCACGCACGAACAATCCGATACATGCGTGTCAGGGCGTCGCCGTATTGTGGCAGCGTCAGCGACGGATCCATCAGCGGTACGGTGCCTTCTGTGGCGCTGTGATCATCTCGGGTCTGATTGCGGAGGAAGACGGTATCCATCGTGTTCTTCCATGGTACTTGGCACTCCCGACATGCTGGATAGCCCACGGAGCATCCTTTTCGGCCACGGAAACGCGGCAGACCCCGCCAACCGCGCGACGGGCAGGGAAGCAAAGTGTGAGCCGGTTTTCTGCCCCGAATCCTCAAAATTTGACCGAAATGTACTCCCACACCCGAAAAGCCTCGTCGGACGTTGTGCGATCACTATGCCTGCACCCCGGCAATTTCCGGGACAGGAAAGTTTTCTTATTTGCCCCTACAGGACATAGCGCTATGGCGGTTACACTTCATGCCGACGTGTTGAAATTTGCAATCCGGGAACAGGTTTCTGTCGTCACCGAGCTGGACGACATCGACACGCTGGCGCGGAACTACCGTCCTCGGCTCCTGCGCTTCGTCATGGCCAGCGTCCGGGACGAGGATCTGGCAGACACGATCGTGCAGGATGCTCTGCTCAAGGCTTACCGCAATCGCGCCGGTTTCCGCGGCGATTGCAGCCTGAACACCTGGCTCACGGGCATCGCTGTGAACCTCATCCGCGACCACGCGCGTACGCAGAAGTTCAAGTTCTGGAAGAAGGCTGGCGCATCCTCGGTAGACGCCAGCGAGATGGCAAACCACCTGCGCAGCAGCGGCTCTTCCCCGGAAGGCACCCTGCTGGCACGCGAGCAGGCGCTCCAGGTGCATCAGGCGATGGAGGAACTTTCGCCAAATCAACGCACCGTCTTCCTTCTTCGTTTCATCGAAGAGATGGACCTTGCAGAAATTGCCGAAGTAATGGATATGCCGGTAAATACGGTGAAAACACACCTGCACCGCGCGGTAAAATCCGTTCGGGCACGTGTAGGAGGGCAACGGGTATGAAACAAGACAAGCAGAACCCGATGGATTCCTCGGAACACCTCAGCGATGAGCTTTTCTGCGAAATGCTCGTCTCGCACCACCATGCCTCGGAGGAAACGGCGGAGCTTTCTGAGATGAAGGACGCTCTGGACACCTACCGTTCCGAAACGCTGGCCTGGGCAGAGCGCCGCAGCGCCGCACAGCCCTCGTTGGCTGCGGCTGCACGTCGTCGTCAGTTTTGGGTTGTCGCCCCACAGTGGGCCATGGCCGCTGTCGCCATCATGTCGGTCACGGTCGGCGTCCTGCACTTTACGGGCGTCCCGGGCGACGAGACGGCCATGGATCAGCAAACAATTCCTGCCGTGGCGCAGGCCAGTCCGCAGCAGCAGCTTGCAGACGATAACGCTCTGCTGGAATCCATTGATTCCGCGCTGAATACAGGAAGTGCTCTACCGGTCGACGCGCTCGGTTTAGGGCGTGCACAGAATGCCGAGACACGGCATCATGGAAGTGCAGAGTAATAGCAAGCTCGATTGAAGGGACCAATGACGTTCGCACGCAATAGCCGGATACTGCTGATGGGCTGCCTGATGATGGCGGCTACAGCGGCGTACGCTCAGGGCCCCGGTGGTCCTGGTGGCGGCGGTCCGGGCGGCGGCATGGGCATGCCCGGCGGCGGTGGCCGCATGGGTGGCATGCGCGGTGGCGGTATGCCCCACGGCGATGGTTCCGGTGGTGGCGGCGGTATGCGTGGTGGCGGCTCGCACGGCAACGGCGTGTCCGGTCGCTGGTGGGACAACAAAGGCGTCGCAAAATCGCTGGGCCTCAACGGCGACCAGCAGAAGCGCATGGATCAGGTCTTCTCGCAGAACCGCGATACGCTCCAGCAGCGTTACGACGCGTTTGTAAAACAGCAGTCCAAGCTGGACGCACTGAAGCGCAGCAACAGCGCTTCAGAGAACGATCTCTTCACTGAGATTCAGCGCACCGCACAGGCGCGCGCCGAACTGGAGCAGGCATACACACACATGCAGTTGCAGATTCGCGGCGAACTCACGCCGGACCAGATCAACAAGCTGGAAGAAGCGCAGCACTAGAAAGATCACTTCCCGCATCAAGTACGAAGGCCCGGCAGTCAGCCGGGCCTTCCTTGTTTTGCGTGGATGCTTACGCGTCCTTCTCTGTAACCGCCTTCATTGGCTTCTGCGGATACGGCCGTCCACCATTCAGCGTCTTCTCCAGGTCATCGTCATAGCCGTACATATCGCGGAAGAAGTGCATCTCGCCATCGTCGCTCCACGCGGTGCCATAGAAAACCACAACCGGAATAGGCTTCGGCAGCAACACTGTCTTGTTGTCCTGGCCATCATTCATGGCGTCGGCAATGGAGTCCTCATCCCACTTGGAGTTATCGCGCAGCAACCAGTTCGCCATCTTCGGCGGATCCTGCAAACGAACGCAACCATGCGAGTAATCGCGGCGCGTACGCGTAAACAGCGCCTTCTCATTCGTGTCATGCAGATACACATTGAACGGATTGGGGAACATAAACTTCACCAACCCTAGCGAGTTCGAAGTGCCCGCCTTCTGCCGCACCATCTGTGTACCCTTGTCGATCGCAGCAATGTTCGGTGAAACCACGTTGCCCTTCAGGTCTACCGTCTCGTAGTTCTTCGCGCCAAGATATCCCGGCTGCTTCTGCATGTGCGGAATGATCTCTTTACGCGCAATCGACGGCGGCACATTCCAATAAGGACGGAAGACAAGATACTTCATCTGGTCTGCAATCACGGGCGTGTGATGCGTGTCGTCGTCGCTCTTGCCGTCCACCACATTCATGCGGAACACTTCGTGATGATCGTTGCCTGTACCTTCAAACGCGCGCAACTCAAACTCCGGCAGGTTCACAATGATCGCTGCATTCTGATAGTCGTCATTCAGCCAGCGCCAACGCTCCATCGTGTCCACGATCTGCGTCACGCGTGCCGTCAGTGGCGTATTCAACGCATCAATCGTGGCGCTACCCAGCTTGCCGTCTTCATTCAAACCATGACGATGCTGAAAGTGCTTCAGCGCTTCTGTCAGGTCCGCGGACGAAGCAGTGGCATTCGCATCGCCACTGTAATCGCCCAATAAAGTCAGCTTCTGCTGCAACGACTGCAGCGCAGGATAGCCCGCAGTAATCGCAATCGACTTCGCGTTCGGATTCATCTCAGGCAGAGGATCTGAGTGATCCTGCGGAACCAGATCCAGATACTGCTTCAGACCCTTCTTCAACGCCTTGTATTGCAGCGACTGCGGCTCCGCAGCATCCACTGCAGCGGTGACATCGGAAGCATCAATGATCTGCGTGTTCAGGATTGTGACCGCATCGATCTTCTTCTCGTTGTAACCCTTCACGCCAAAGGTGAAGTGCGCAGGATTCGTGCGGCCTTCGTGCAGGTCGTTGAGATACCGAATCGCATTGACGGTAAGTGCTACATCAAACAGCGCAGCGCCCTCGGGCGATTTCAAATTCGCCACACGCTCATCCCACCGGCTGGCGTCATAGTCTTCCGGACGCAGACCGCGCTGCATCGCGTTCGAAAACTCCTGCAGCATCGCATCTGCCTGTGCGGTGGGTTTGCCGCCCTTCACCCACAGCGCATCCACATCACGCATGTCGTACAGGTTGTTCACCTGCGCCTGGATGTCGGTGAAGTCGGGATACTTCATCCCGTCAATGTGCCCCGGCGTAATGTCTGCCAGAATCTGCGGCGTGTAATCCGGTTCACTGCTGGTCGCGTGATGAATGATCTGGTGCGTGCGTTTGCAGCCGGAGAGGGGAAGAAGGGTGAATGCAAGTACAAGAGCAAGTCGACGAGCGTAAGTCTGCATAGAGTCCTGCACGCTTGGATGCGTAAAGTGGCGTGTGTGGCATTAGCGTACCGGATGCGTTACGTTAGAGCCGGATGGACCAACATTTCTTTCATTTGCAACTACGCATGCTCGGCATGGGCCTGTGGCTGTACGCGGAACTCATCGGAGACTCGCCCGGCCCGGACCACGCTTTGCGTCACCTGCGTCCGGTGCGCTTCCGCAACGAGGCCGAAGCACTCCGTGCCCTCACTGCGGCAGAAGTCGGCACATGGTCCAGCTTCCCGCACGACGGTATCCACGCCACGCTGAACCGCACCAAACTTCGCACACTCGGATTTCGCGGTAACTTCTAAAGCTCGGCAGCCTGCAGACGCATTGCTTCCGCTGCCAGTGGCCCCGCAGGATCGTCCTCGTGTTTGTAATACACAAACACATCACGATCCGCCGCCATCGCATGAAACGTCGCGGCCTGGTCGGCAATGGTCACATCGTTATAGCCACCCGCCATCCGCAAGCGATAGCAGGCGAAGTCCTTGGCAGTCTGTACCTCAGGCGTCTTCAGGTCTTCACTTTCCGCAATGCACACAGCAGCGTTAAACCGGCGCAGCACGCTCCACGTCGCCTCGTCGAACCATGAAACATTGCGGAACTCAAAACACACACGTCCGGCATGGGCCATCTGGGGCAGGGAAAGGAAGTCTTCCAGCCTCGCCACATCGGCCTTAAAGTTGGGCGGCAACTGAAACAGCAAAGCGCCCATCCTGCCCGCATTCCGAACGGGCGTAAGCGCAGTCAGAAAGCGGTCAACCGAGTCGCCGCACTCTTTCAATCGTTTGCGATGTGTAATGACTTCCGGCGCTTTGAACGAGAACCGGAAATCCGGTCCGGCAGCCTCCATCCATCCGGCAAGCTGTGTCTCCGTGGGCAGCGCGCGAAAGGTGTAATTCACCTCAACGGAGTTCAGCCGAGTGGCGTAATGCTCCAGAAACCGTTTCTGCGGCAGCTTGTCCGGGTAGAACCCCGGTTTCCACGTTGCATACGCCCAGCCGGAGGTGCCTGCGAAGAGAGCCATGCCCAACAGCGTCTCATACTGCAAAGAAGAACGGACACCTTGTGGGTGTCCGTTGCTTAATTCTTGGGGCGGCTAGAGGGATTTGAACCCTCGACATCGGGTGCCACAGACCCGCGTTCTAACCCCTGAACTATAGCCGCCATTACAGGTACGATTGTACCATCCAAAAGCCCTTCTCAGGCCTTATGCTTCCTGCATGCCCGTGAACGCCGCCACTGCTGATCCGGATTTTGCCCGGACGCCTGATTCCGATATTGTCCGCACCGCCACGGTAGAAGCACCGCGTACAGAGCGGTTATTAAGCGTCGATCTGCTCCGCGGACTCACGATCGCGGTCATGATTCTGGTCAACAATCAGCCTGGAAACAAGGGCTTCTTCGAACTGCGTCACGCACAGTGGAATGGCTTCACCCTGACTGACCTTGTCTTCCCCACATTCCTGTTTCTTGTGGGATTGTCAGTCGTCTTATCCATGGCCGCGCGTCTCGCCAAGGGCGCCTCACGACGCACGTTGTTCCTGCACACGCTCCGTCGTTCCGCCATCCTGGTTTTCTTCGGCCTCATCGTAAACACCTTTCCCTTCCAGCATCTGGACAGCATCCGTTTCTATGGCGTTCTGCAGCGTACCGCCATCTGCTACCTGATCGTTGGAACGCTCTGCCTCCTGCGCTCCGGATGGAAAGACAAGGCTGTCATCGCCATCGCCTGCCTCATCAGCTACTGGCTGCTCATGCGTTACGTCCCGGTCCCGGGTTGCGGCATCCCAACGCACGAAATTCCCATCAACGACCCCAACTGCAACCTGACCTCGTATATTGACCGCGCCATCTTCGCGCCGCAGCATCTCTACCAGCGCGTCCGCGACCCCGAGGGCCTGCTCTCCACGCTTCCGGCCATCAGCACCGCCCTGTACGGCGTGCTGGCAGGCATGTGGCTGCGCACCAAGCGTTCCAACGCCTGCAAGGCCGCAGGAATCGCCGTCGCGGGCGTCGTGCTGGTTTCCTCAGGCCTGCTGTGGAGCATCGTCTTCCCGTTGAATAAAAAGCTGTGGACCAGCTCGTTCTCGCTCCTCGCAGGCGGACTTAGCCTGCTCCTGCTGGCCGCCTCGGTTTACATCATCGACGCCAAGCGCTGGGGCCGCTCCGGCCTCGCCGCCAACGAAGCACCGGCTATCTATAAGCCGCTCATGGTCTTCGGCACCAACTCCATCCTGGCGTACATGGTGTCGGAACTGCTGCCGCCCATCTTTTCGCAGGTCAAAAGCGCAGACGGAAACATCCTGCGCACCCTGCATTACAAGCTGGATTGGCTCATCCCGGGCCACGGCTGGCCGGAGCTTTGCTATGGCCTGATCGCCGTCTTGGTCACGTGGCTCATCGTCCTGCCGTTCTATCGCAAACGCATCTTCCTGCGGGTGTGACTTTCCCTGTGGCCGGAAAGCGAGTTCAATAGACAAAGCGATGCCGCCACGTCCCACCTCCGAGCCCGAAATCCTGCGCCCACGCTTCGGCGGTGGCGGCGACTTCTTCAGCGACCGCAACCTCGACGTACTCTCGCACCTGCTGGATGACTATCTGCGCATCCCCGGCACGCAGATTCGTTTCGGTCTGGATGGCATCATCGGCCTGATCCCCGGCATCGGCGACGTGTTGGGCGCCATGGCCTCGTGGATCATCATCCTGGCCGCATGGCTGCGCGGAGTGCCCCGCGTCACGCTGGCACGCATGTTCGCTAACGTGGCCATTGAAACCATCGTGGGCACAGTGCCCATCCTGGGCGACGCCTTCGACATCGCATGGAAGGCGAACCGCAAAAACTTCATGCTGCTGGAGCGCTCGGTCGGCACCATCCCCGTCTACAAAGACGGTGCCCCATCCATCCCAGTGCGCGGAGCCACCCCGCAACAGCGTCGCCGCCATCAGCTCTCTGACTGGCTTTTCCTTGGCGCTCTTTTCATGGGCATGATGCTCCTGTTGGCCATTCCCATCGTGTTGCTGGCCTACATTGCAGGACGTTTCTTCGCAATGGGCGCGCACCATTGATGCGGAAGCCCCCAATGAAGGTAAAATAGTCACAGTCGGGGCGTAGCGCAGCCTGGTAGCGCATCTGCTTTGGGAGCAGAGGGTCGGGAGTTCGAATCTCTCCGCCCCGACCATCAAATCCCCTTAAAACATATTCAGTGGAGCTGATCGAGGCGTTGCCCTGCATGGCGCTCTATCGTCAGCGGCCGTCTTAGGCGATCTTCGCGCCCGCTTCGGCCTCAACAAGTTCATCTTCGCCAATCGGCGGCTTAGGAAATCCTCCGCCAAACTTCCACACAAGCAGCAAAACCAGCGTGCCCAGCACAAGGCTCAACAGTGCATCGGTAACCAGCGCACCGTGCACTCCGAAGCGGTCCGCGCCAACACCATCCATCTTCACGGAGCCGGTGATCGCCAGGTTGCACGCCGCAATCGAAACCGCATACTGCGTAGCGCTCAACGGATTGTTCTTTCCCACAATCTGGAACACCAGCGCGCTCGTTGCGGTGTAGTTGATGCCTGCCATCAGGTTGTAAAAGAAAAGTCCGCATGCAAACACCCACGGTGTCTTCGGACCAAACGCCATCGCCAGCGATCCCAGTGCCGCAACCATCGCAGGTGCAATGAACAAAAAGCGGCGATCAAAGCGATTGCTCAGTGGCCCACCAATCGCAGCGCCAATGGCGCATGCAATCGTGAACAACAATCCCACAGAAAGATTCGTTAACTCCGGGCTCGCGTGAAAGTCCGCACCCATACCGCCGAAGAGATTCTGCAGCGCAAACGTCGCTGAAGGAATCACGAACACCAGCAGTGCAAACAGATAACTCGGTTGCCGCGCCGTCTCCCACAGATCGCTGAACAGCTTGCTCATGGCTTCGCCCACGCGACGCGGAATGCGATCTTCCTTCGGAATAAAGAAAAGCGGCGTCGCACCCAGCAGAATAGGAATGGGCACAGTGAACATCGCAACATGCGTAGGAAGATTACGTATCTCCCACACGCACAGCGCGCCGCCCGCGCCCGTCAGTGCAAGGTAGCTGATGTTGAGCCACGCACTCGCTGCGGAATGCTGCGAAGGACGCACCAGGTTCGGCACCATGCCACCAATGGTGCTGGTGTACATCTGGTTGCACAGATAGCCAAAGAACACCACCAACATCAACGCGGTGGCGTGCGGACCATGGCCTCCGTTTTCAGCGGCAGCGCCCAGCATAGGAACTGAGAAGCAAAGGCAAGCGGCAGCAGTGATCGCCAGCAATCCAGCCCACACACGCCGCGGCAATCCGCAGTCCACCAGCGGTGTCAGCAGAAAGCTGACGTAACTCGCTGTCAGAATCAGCGCGATCATATCGGCGGTGCGCCCCAGCGTCACGCCATGTTCCGGCATCAGTTGCGACAGGCTTACTGAAGCAAAGCCGTTATACATTCCGCCATAAAGAATGCCGGTGAGCCATGCAGGCATGTAGCGGCGTTGAGGCGCAGTGGGAGCGGAATACATTTTCGCTATCGTAGCTGCTACACACGAAAGCAGGCGCGGAAATCTTCGTTAGCTCAAACCTTCCGGAAGACAATCGCCATGCCGGGCTTGCCGGGAAGCTGTATGTGGTTGGTGCCACCACTTGCAGACTGGCCTGCATTCTCATCCGTAACATTGCCCGAGCTTTTTGTTTTGCCAGTGAATGTGCCAGGAAGCTCCTGCATCGTCATCGCGAAAGGATCAATCAGTGTGGCGAGAAAGGTCACTCCAGCAGGAAGAGGGAAGTCGTATTCCGCAAGCGCATGCGTGTCGAAGTAATACAGGTACAGTTCGCCGGGCGCGCCAGCAGAAAGATAGTACGCATCCACAAACTCGTTCAGGCCGGTTGTCGGTAAGCTTTCCACCAGCTTTCGCAGAAACGCAATGCGTGGTGCACTGTGCCCGCGAAGCTTGCCGCCATCGGACCACACAGGTTCGTTCGGCGGCGTAATGAAAGTCTCACCGTGCGAGGCATACGTGCCCCGAACAGTAGCCAGCCAGAAGCGTCGCGCCATCTCCTCAGCAGAAAGATTGCCCCAGCGCCGCGCAATGTTTCCTTCGTATTGAATCTCGTCATACACAATGGGCTTGCCCCACGCCCGCCGACGTTCTTCCGAACGTTCAAAGTCATACTCCTGCAGGCTGGCATGCGTGCACCACGGCTTGCTGTGGTCGTACACCACCTTGCTGTGATGGATCGATCGCAAATGATTGCTCGGGTCTGCCTCTGAAACCACGCGGAAGTAGCGATCCCAATCGCTCATCTGCTTCGTCTTCACCAGGTCGTATTCATTGGCAATGGCCCACCACACATTGCGATATGCAGAAAGTCGCGCAACGGCATAACGCAGATAGCGGTCATCGGCCTCCGCTGTCATGTTGCGAAATCCCCATCCATCGTACGGATGAAACAGGATCACATCGGCCTCAATACCCATCCGCAGCAGATCCAGAATGCGCTGTTCAAAATGTCGAAAGTAAGCCGGGTTGAAGCGTGTGAAATCAAACTCCTCCGGTTTGATTCCATCAGCCGAAGTGCGCACAAAGGGAAGTGCTGGTTCCGGTCGCGATCCTTGCCCCTTCGGCATCAGGCAAAGACGAACGTTGTTGAAGCCCGCCGTACGCAACGCGTCCAGCGTCTGCGTCTCCCACGGCTCTCCCATGAAGCCCATCGAGTAGCAGGTAGTACCGAACGGAAAGAACGGTGTCCCATCTGCATGCGCAAAGTGAAAACGATGCGCAACGCTAACGGGTCCATGATTGTCCTTCGCAGCCGACATCACACGCAGAGTTCCGGCATGGCCATTTAAAGCCGAGGCATTGCTTTCCGTCTTCCATGTCCATGCACCGGGCTGGTCCGGCATAAACCGGACACGATAAAGCCCCTCACCGTCGTAAAAACCCGGAACAGAAACCGTGCGCGAACCCAACCGAAATTGGGCACCGAAAGTGATATCAACAAATGGATTTTCGTCCGAGGGGCCATGCAGCGTCAGTTCAAAACAGTCCCACTGTTCTGCCGTCGCAGCCTTATCGTCGCGCGCGGAACCCGTCTGTGGAAACGCGGCGGCACCTGCGGACATACCCGCGATTTTCAGCCATTCGCGTCGGGTCATCATGCACTTTGCATCGTAGATGGAGGTGTGGAACGGTGTCATCCCGCGGCGCGTACTACGGCTTGATATGCTGAGAGACATACCCATGAACTCCGCTGCCTCACGTCGGCTTTTGTGCTGCGCTGCTGCCGCATTCTTTGCGGTGCTGCCAGTCGCGGCGCTGGGGCAGGCGTCGCCCACACCCACGGGCGAGCCGGAAGTGCTGCACGGCAACAACGGCTCCATCACCGAGGTAGGCGTATTAGGGCGTGCCGAATACCGCATCGACGTTCCTGCATCCTGGAACCGTTCGCTGGTCGTCTTCTACCACGGCTACTCGGAATCACCCTTCCGCTTCCGTCTTGACGGCAGCATCGGTGCGCAGCCTGAGCAGATGTACAAACGCGGCTTCGCCGTCATCCAAAGCGGCTACAGCGAAACCGGATGGGCGCTCCAGGCCGGCTACTCTGACACGGAATCGCTCCGTCGCTACTTCGTAAAGAAGTACGGCACCCCACGCGAGACATTTGCCGCGGGCGGCTCCATGGGCGGTGCGCTCACCATGATCACCATGGAGCTCAACAAGAACACCTATGCAGGTGGCCTGAACCTCTGTGGAGCGGTTGGCCCCAGCTATGTGCATCTCGATCGCAGGTTCGCCACGCGCGCCGCGTTCGACTACTACTTTCCCGGCCTGATGGGCTCTCTGGACCCCGTCCCACCAAACTTTGAAGAGAGCGAAGCGCTCCGGCAGAAGGTGCTCACCGCATTGCGTGCCAAGCCCGATGCCGCGCTCGCCATGCGCGAACTCATGCAGCTGCACTCTGACGTGGAGGTAGCCCGCGCCATCGGCTACTTTACCTACGTCATCGGCGATCTACAGAAGAAGGCGGGCGGCAATCCCTTCGACAATCGCAACTGGATTTACACCGGCACCAGCGTCAACACCGCCACGGACTACGCGCTGAACGACGGCGTCCGCCGCTATGCGCCCGATAAACCAGCACGCGATTACCTGATGGCGCATTACTGGCCAAACGGGCGTCTGACCAAGCCCATGCTGGCTCTGCACACCATTTACGATCCGTTGATTCCGGCAAACACCTTAACGCTGTACGCCAGCGAAGTAGCGCACGCGGGCTACGCCGACAATCTGGTGCAACAGTACGTCCATCGCGAAGGGCATTGCACCTTCACGCCGGAAGAAGTCGGTCGCGCCTTCGACGAGTTGCTCACATGGGTGCACAGCGGCAAGGCTCCACAAGCCGGCCTGCTGCACTAAAAGAAAACGCTCCGCCGGTTTACGGCAGCTTCAGCGTTAATTCCTGGACCTTTTTGTTATCGAAGGAACTGAGGTTCTTACTGTCGGACTTCTGTCCATTCAGGTCCGCCCACACTTCATAGTCCGTCGACGTGGAGAGCTGGGCAAAACGAAACTGCCCGTCATCCGCCGTAATGTAACTGCGCTGGGAAAGTGCGCGTGTGTCCTTCAGATGGACCACAGCACCCTTCGCCGGTGCACCGGACTTATCGACCACCGTGCCGGTCACACTGCGTGTAGCAGTCGCAGCCTGTGCCTGTGCGGTGGGCATGGTTAGGCTCACAGGGGCCAGCAGAAGGCCTCCAGCAAGCACGGACGTAAAGATACGCAATCGGTTCATGTATCGCCTTGCGATGGCTGCCTGGAGTGTCCGCGGCAGCCATCCCTTATATCGGATAGAACCCGAAGTCGTCGCGAGAGTCGCGATTACTCCTCGTCCTCGTCATCGTCATGAGAACGGCCGTAATCATCGTCCTCGTCGTCGTATCCTTCGGCGTCCACCGGCGCAATCTGCAGGGGCTCCGTGGAGACGATCTCCAGTTCTGTCCCACACTCGTCGCAGGTGATGGTTTCGCCCTCTTCGACCTCGTCTACATCGATGTCGAGCTGGTTATCGCACTCTGGGCAAGTCGCTGCCATGATCGTTCCCTCTAGCGTTTTGGTGTTGTGTTGCAGGTCCGGTACGTGCCGGTGCCCCATAGTATCGTTTTCCCGCTCAGGTGCAGTTGTGGCTGCGTTGTTTGCTACAGACGCCAACCGCGCCGCGCGGGGTTGTTTCGAACGGCATTCTTCAGCCGCTAAGACGGTCGTGCCACTTCAGCAGAGTACACAACTCTCTTTACGCATGCCGACAACGAACTGTGATGAAATGATGGTTGATGTCTCCGCGCGACCCAGTCACGCTCACTCTGCCACCCTTCCGCGGCGCCGTTCGCCGCCTCGTGATTTCGTTGCTGGCTGTGTATCTTCTCACAGGATTGCTGGCGCTGGTATCACCCGCTGTAGGCCGTTTTCTACAACTTTTCTTCCTGCTATCGCCATGGTCCGTTGTCCGCCACGGCTACATCTGGCAGCTGCTCACGTACCCGTTTTTCAATAGCGGCATCATCTCTTTCGCCTTCGCTCTGCTGAACCTCTGGTTCACCGGCTCCATGCTGGAAGACATCCGAGGCGCGCGCTGGTTCACGGAACTGTTTTACGTTTCGGCACTGGGCGGAAGCATCCTGGCCACGCTGCTCACCGCATTGCCGCCACTCGTCACCGGCGGACGCATCATCCTGCCGCACCTCGATCCCACCACCGCAGTGGGCGGCGTAGGCGCTCCGCTCTTCGGAGTCCTCATCGCCTTCGCCATCTTCTTCGGCGATACAGAATTTCTCCTCTTCTTCGTCCTCCGCGCAAAGGCAAAATACGTCGTCTGGATCGGCGGCCTGATCTACGTGGCGATGCTTATCTTCGAGGGCAATGCACTCTGGGCGCTCCTCGCCATCTGCAGCGGACTCAGCGGCTACGCCTACACAAAACTTGCGCACCGCACGGGCCTGTCCACCTCCACCAGCGAACGCTGGTACGGCCTTCGCAACGCCTACTACCGCTGGAAGCGCCGTCGCGCCGCGCGCAAGTTTGAGGTCTACATGCGCAAGCAGGACCGCATCGTGAAGTTCGACGAAGACGGCCGCTACATCGCACCCGAAGAAGAAGAGAGCAATCCACAAGACCGCAAGTGGATGAACTAACGCCGCTCTACGCGTCTACGTTCAGCGTGTAGCAGCGCGTGTCTTCTGCAGCTTCTCACGCAGCCTCTGCACAATCTCTGGATGCTCACTCGCCAGATTGTGCAACTCATATGGATCAGCCTTCAGATCGTAGAGTTCCAACGGCGCAGTCGGATAAGCAGGCTGCCCCCAGAACTGCCGCGTAGACTTCTCATTCAAACCACCCGTCTCTGGCTTGGTATGAATGCCAGGCCGCTCCGAACGATCCACCAATTTCCACTGGCCTTCCACAACCGCCAGCACCGTAGCCTCTTCCACTAGCGATTCACGACCAGCAGCGCTGCGCCCCAACAACGGCTGCAACATGTTCTGACTATCCTGCGCAGACCCCGCGGGCACAGCCTGCTTTGTAAGCGCAGCAAAGCTAGCCAGCAGATCCACCTGGCTGATCAACGCATCCGAAACTCCCGGCTTCACCGTGCCCTGCCAACGCAGCAGGAACGGCACACGCGTACCGCCCTCTTGAATCGAATACTTCCCACCACGCCACGGCCCCGCAGGTTTGTGCTGCCCCAGCTTGCGATCGGATCCATCGTCATAACCGTCATTCACAACAGGCCCGTTGTCTGAAGTGAATACCACAAGCGTGTTCTCATCCAGATGATTGCGCTTCAACGCAGCCAACACCTGCCCCACGCTCCAGTCCAACTGGCTGATCACATCGCAGCGCACACCGCATGTGTTCTTGCCCGCGAACTCTGAAGCAGGAGCACGCGGCACATGGATATCGCTCGGCGTGAAGTACAGCAGAAAAGGCTTGTCATGATTGCGATCGATGAACTCAACAGCCTTGCCCGTGAAGGTCGCAGCCATCTTTTCATCCACCCATCGCGCAGACTTGCCACCCTCCATCCATCCAATGCGACTAATGCCATCCACAATGGTGCCGTCATGCCCCTCGCTTAACTTCATCTTCAGCAGCTCGGGGTCTTCTTTACCGGTAGGTTCGTTACCTATCTTTGTCTTGTACGAAACATGAATCGGATCAGCAGGATCAAGATTCACCACACGATGATTGTGGATGTAAACCGTGGGCACTCGATCCGCCGTAGCAGCGAAGAAGAACGCATCATCAAACCCAAGCTCACATGGCCCCGGCTTGATCTCGCCATTCCAATCAATCGTTCCATCGCCCAGACCAATGTGCCATTTGCCCACAAGCCCAGTGGTATAGCCAGCAGACTTCAGCACCGACGCAATCGTCGCCTGCTGCGGATCGATCAGCAGCTTCGCATCGCCCGGCAACACGGCAATGCCATCCTTTCGCCACGCATAACTGCCGGTCATCATCGCATAGCGCGAAGGCGTGCATGTAGCGGCATCGGTATGTGCATTCGTAAATCGCAAACCCTGCTTCGCAAGCGAATCAATATGCGGAGTAGCAACATCCTTCGCGCCATAGCTCGACACATCGCCATAGCCAAGATCGTCCGCCAGAATCACCACAATGTTTGGTCTGCGCGTCGCAGCCGCGAGCAGGCTGGGTGTTGAGGTAACAGCAGCAGCCGCTGCCAGCCCACCAAGAAACCGTCTGCGATTCATGCGCATGTCCATAGCCACTGCTCTTTGTCTCCCATCTCGTGCTGCTCAAAGCACATGCCCACGCAGCGGGATGATTCTTTCACACAACAGAAATATGAACGTTCCGTAACGTGTGTTCTCGCGCGTTTCGCCAACATCATTTCGCGCATCCAAGCCATGCGAAGGAGATTTTTCCAATGGCTGATCTGGCAACACTGCAGCAGAAGTATGAACCCGTCCTGAAAGCAATTGACCGCTTCACACCGGAAGGCGCGCAACTGCAGGATGTATCTCTCGCAGGCGACAAGCTGCACGTAAAGGCAACACTGCCCTCGCAGGTAACACTCAACTTCGTATGGGATCAGATCAAGAAAGTCGACGCGCAATACGCTGACCTGCAACACGAACTCATCAACAGCGGCGGACAGGATCAGCCCTACACCACCAAGCCCGGCGACATGCTCAGCAAAATCGCACAGCACTTCTACGGCGACGGCAATCTCTACGGCATTATCGTAAAGGCCAACAACATCGCCGATCCAGACAAGCTGGCCGCAGGCACAACCCTGAACATCCCAGTGCGCAGCTAACAGCGCAACAAGCTGCATGACAAAGGGCCGAGGCAAACGCCTCGGCCCTTTCTAACCTCGTTAAAACTTAGTAGCCGTAGTAGCCGCGATGCGTATTCTGATTCGCCGCACCGGCAATGGCACCCACACCGGCACCAGCAGCACCACCAATCAGCGCACCCTTGCCGCCGCCCAGCAATCCGCCAAGCACCACACCGGCAATGCCGCCAATCGCCGCACCCGTACCCGGTCCAACACCGTTGTAGTGATTGCCATAGTAGTAGCGACCATCGTTGCGATAACCACCGTTATAACCACCACGATAATCCGTATCGCGATAGCCGTTGTTGCGGTAGCCATCATTGCGATACCCATTGCCGTAATAGCTGCTGGCATATTGCCCCGGCCGAGGACCCTGCGCCGAAGCCGCCACTGGAGCCACCATACCCGCCAGCAAAACACCCGACATCACCGCACGCATAATCCGTTTCATGGCCAACCGTCCTACGGCTCCCAGATCGCCGCGGCGCCCATCGCCGTCGTCGTCAAAAGCACGCATCAGTATGAACACACATCACGCAGAAAGTTGCGCTGCTTCATCCCGCTTGTCTGCGAAGCATCAAGAAACAGGTCGCTTACCAAACAGAGCATTGCTCCGCTGCTGGCCGTACCATCGCATCGCCTTCCTTGCACGCAAACGCCTTATCAAACTCGGGCATATTGCTCAGCGGGCCCAGCACACGATAGCGCCCCGGCGGATGCGGATCAGTGGACACTGCAGTGCGTGCCATCTCCGGGCGTGCCAACGCGCCACGCCACTGTCCTTCGGCCAGGAAGAACTGTTGTTCCGGTGTCAATCCGTCCACCGTTGGCTCTGGTCCTTTGCCCTCACGCGATCGCTCGTATGCGCGGAACGCAAGATTCACGCCACCCAGATCACCCAGCGCTTCACCTGTCACCAGCTTGCCCTGCAGGTGGAGTCCCGGCTCCACAAAGTAGTTGTCATACTGCTTCGTTGTGCACGCCGTGCGCTCCGTGAAGTTCTTATAGTCGGCATCCGTCCACCACTTCAGCAGCCGACCATCTGCGGCATACTGCGCGCCCTCATCATCCACACCGTGGCTTATCTCATGGCCAATGCTCACACCCACCGCGCCATAATTAATGGCATCCAGTCCCTTCGGATCAAAGCCCGGCGGCTGCAGATATCCCGCAGGCACCACCACCTCGTTCATCAGCGGGTTGTAATACGCATTCATCGTGGGCGGCGTCATGTCCCAGCGACCACGATCCACTGGCTTGCCAATCTGCTGCAGATCATCACGCACGGAGTAGCGGCGCGCGCTAATGACGTTCTCCAGAAACGTGTCGCGCTTCACCACCACACCTTCGTATGTCTTCCATTTGTCTGGATAGCCAATCTTGATGTTCAGCGCATTCACCTTCTCCAGCGCCTTCGTCTTCGTCTCCGCAGTCATCCAGTCACGCGTCTGGATGGACAGCTTTAACTCATTCACAATGTTCACGGCCATGGTGCGCGCACGTGCCTTTGCTTCCGGTGGCAGGTAGCGGTCCACATACTCGTGGCCCAGCGCCTCGCCCAGCATGCGGTCCGTTGTAATCACGCAGCGCTGCCACCGTGGGCGTTGTTCCTTCGTGCCACTCAACACCGTGCCGCGAAACGCAAACGACGTTTCCTCAAAGTTGTCCGCTAACGAAGCGGCATTGCCATCCAGCAGATGCCACCGCAGGTACGCCTTCCACTCCGCCAACGATACGGAAGTCAGCAGCCCATCAAATGCCTGCACCACCTTCGGTTGCCCCACATTCATGTGGCCCGTCGTTGGAATATGTTTTGCCTTAAAGTCTGCATCCCAGTCATAGTGCGGAGCCAGTGTCTTCAACTCTGCAAAGGTCGTCGGATGGTCTGTCGCCTTCGGATCGCGCAGCTCCACACGGCTCATCCGCGCCTGCGCCAATGCTGTTTCAATCTTCATTACGGCGGCGGAGTCAGTCGTGGCCTGCTCAGCGTTTTCACCCGCCAGCGCGTACATCTTCTTCATGTACTCCATGTACTCTTCGCGCACATGTTTGAATCGGGCTTCATCGCGCAGGTAGTAATCGCGGTCCGGCATCCCCAGTCCGCCAATCTGTATCTCCGCAATCATCTTCGTGGTGTCATGCGAGTCCTGCGTCGCACCCTCACCCACAGGCGCATCCATCCCCATCGCAGCCATCGTCACCATGGCTGCATTCAGTGCCTTTACGTCGCGAATGCTGTCCACGGCATGCAGCATCGGCTCCAGCGGCTTTAGCCCCGCGCTGTTAATGGCCGCATCATCCATGCACGCGCCATAAAAGTCGCCGGTTAGCTGAGCAGGCGAACCCTTCGGCGACGTCTTTTTCATATCGTCTTCCGCAATCGTCCGCAGACGCGCCCACGTATCGTCCTGGGTCACGCTCCGAATCGCCCACGTTGCCTGCCGTTCCGGCATCGGATGCGTCTTACGCCATCCGCCCACGGCAAACGCCTCAAAGTCATTGCACGGGTTCACAGAGCGGTCCAGATTCTCCACTGGCACACCGCGCAACTGCTGCGCAGACAACGAAAGCGTACAAACCAGAAGCGCACAAGCCGCAAAGCGCATGGAAGAAAACCTCGACTCGGAAAGTGTCTTCACAATACATCCTGAAGTCGCCTCCAAGGAGTGTTTCTAGGCGTTTGTGAAAGCGCTGGGCCTCCGCCATTTCTACTGAAAGAGACAACGGCGACCAATAACCCCAAAGAACGCAAAGAAGCCCGACACCCGCGTTGCCCTCGGTGTCGGGCGTCTCCGCTCATCAAAATCGAATAGCTATTTAGTATTCGCGGCCGTCGTCGGCGTAGCTGTCTGCCGCACGGCAGCATCCACCACCGCATACAGCAACTGGTCCGAATCACGACGAGACGCCGTCTTGATCAGCATGCCCATCTTTCGTCCGGCGGCTTCGGTGTCCGGCAATGTTAGGCCACGCTTCTGGGCGCTTAGGTTCGCGCACGCCTGCACCATCTGAAAGAACTTGTCTTCGTTTCGCCCGCTCTCCACCCACGCTTCGTGAACCGTGCTGGTCAGCAACTCTTGGCTCACCGGCATCGCAGCCGCGCTCTGTGCCGGTTTGCTCTGTGCCTGCACCGCCATCGGAGCCACCATCAATCCGCCCACCAGCGCCGCCTGTAGTACCCAATACTTCATCATCTCTTTGTCCTTTCGCGCTTAGTGGCGATAGCCGTGGTTGTAGTCACGATAGTCGCGATTATTGCGGCTATCCGCATTCGCCTTGCCCAGCAGCGCACCGCCACCGGCGCCCACCGCGCCGCCGATCAGTGCACCCTTCAGGCCGCCGCCAATCAGACCGCCCAGCAGCGCACCCGCACCGCCTCCAATCAGCGCGCCCTTGCCCGGCCCAATCCCACCGCTGTTGCGGTTGTCGTGGTACCGGCTGCGGTCATATCGGTCGTCATACGGATGCGTCCCACGGTAGCCGTTGTCATATCCGCCGTGATGCTGCGCCTCCGCTGGCTGAATCACGACCGCAGGGGCCACCGTTCCCAACAGCAACGCCCCGCTTAAAACCATTCCGAGTCGCTTCATCCTCTATCCAATCCGCGCCGCAGCTAAAGGCAGCAGCGCCGTACTCCGTAGGTAGATGCCTCAACCCACCACCGGTGTCAGCTAAACCTAAGTAAATTCATGGGGAACCGATTCGGAACACCAGCGTAAAAGCCGCGTAAATCGGGCCTCTGAAAGAAGCCAGCAGTTATACTGATAGAGACAATGGCAGACGATCAGAACCAGCTTCCCCTCGGCTCAAACGGCGGTAACAACCCCGAAGAAAACGCGAAGACGCCAGACACCGCACCAGCAGGTTCAGGAGGCGACGGCGGCAACACGCCCACCGGCCCCGGCGCAGCGTTCATGATCCCCATCAACATTGAAGAAGAGATGCGGCGGTCGTATCTCGACTACTCCATGTCCGTCATCATCGGCCGCGCTCTCCCTGACGTCCGCGACGGCTTGAAGCCCGTGCATCGCCGCATCCTGTACGCAATGCAGGAGATGGGGCTCCAGAGCAACAAAAAGTACACCAAGTGCGCCAAGGTCGTCGGCCACGCCATGGGTAACTACCACCCGCACGGCGACTCCGCCATCTACGACGCCATGGTCCGTCTCGCCCAGCCCTTCTCCATGCGCTATCCGCTGGTCGACGGCCAGGGCAACTTCGGCTCCGTCGACGGCGATCCACCGGCCGCCATGCGTTACACCGAAGCCCGCATGATGAAGATCACCGGCGAAATGCTCGCCGACATCGACATGGACACCGTCGACTTCACCCCGAACTACGACGAATCCACGCTCGAGCCCACAGTTCTCCCCGCGCGCTTCCCGAACCTCATCGTCAACGGTTCTTCGGGCATCGCCGTCGGCATGGCGACCAACATTCCGCCGCACAACCTCACCGAGATCATCAACGCCACCATCACGCTGGTGAACAACCCCACACAGGGCCCGGCTGCTGATCTCGACGCCGTACTCGAACACGTGCAGGGTCCCGATTTCCCCACCGGCGGCTTCATCTTCGGCAAGCGCAACATCCGCGAGTCCTACCGCACCGGCCGCGGTCGCTACCTCATGCGCGCCAAGTGCTCCACGGAAGAGCTCAAGGGTGGTCGCGAGTCCATCATCGTCAGCGAGATCCCGTACCAGGTCAACAAGAACAACCTCATCAAGCGCATCGCAGAGCTCGTCACCGACAAGGTCATCGACGACATCTCCGACGTCCGCGACGAGTCCGACCGCGACGGCATGCGTATCGTCATCGAACTCAAGCGTGGCGCGCAGCCTGAGATCGTGCTCAACCAGCTCTACAAGAACACCTCCATGCAGGAGAGCTTCAGCATGATCTTCCTGGCCGTGCACAACGGCCAGCCCCGCGAGCTCCCGCTGCCTGAGGCGATCCGTGCCTTCATCGAGCACCGTATCGAAGTGGTCCGCCGCCGCACCGCCTTCCTCCTCGGCAAGGCCCGCGAGCGCGAACACACCTTGCTCGGTCTGCAGATCGCGCTTGACCACCTCGACACCGTCATCCGCATCATCCGCAACAGCAGCAACCGTGCCGACGCCCGCGAGAACCTCTTCGCATACTTCAGCGGCAAGAAGATCAACCTGCGCGGCACCGAACTCGCAGGCGTCACGCTCGATCCCGCAAAGTACGGCATCGACTCCGCTCTGCTGCCCGCTGCACCCGCAGGCTCCGCGCTCTCCGGCACGCTCATCCTCAGCTACCGCCAGATCGACGCCATCCTCGAACTGCAGCTCTACCGCCTCACCCAGCTCTCCATCGACGAGCTCCTCAACGAACTCGCCAAGGTCCGCGAAAACATCGCCGAATACGAGTCCATCCTGGCCTCTGAGAAGAAGCTGCGCCGCGTCATCGTCAAGGAACTCGAAGAAGTCCGCGACAAGTACGGCGACGTACGCCGCACGCAGATCGTCGACGAAACGGCCGAACTGCAGCTCGAAGACCTCATCGCAGACGAGCAGGTCGCCGTCACCGTCTCGCACTCCGGCTACCTCAAGCGCACGCCCATCTCCACCTACCGCCAGCAGCGTCGTGGAGGCACGGGCCGCCTCGGCATGAAGACCCGCGAAGAAGACTTCGTGGCCTCGCTCATCGTCGACAGCACACACGCCTATCTGCTCTTCTTCACCAACACCGGCCGCGTCTTCTGGATGAAGATTTATGAAATCCCAGACGTAGGCGCCGCAGGCAAGGGCAAGCACATGGCCTCCATGCTCGCGCTCCAACCCGGCGAAAAAATCGTCAATTACCTCGCCGTGCGCAACCTCAAAGAAGAGGGCAAATACGTCTTCTTCGCCACGCGCGACGGCATCGTCAAAAAGACACCGCTCACTGACTTCAGCAACGTCATGGCCCGCGGCATCATCGCCATCAACATCGACAAGGAAGACGAACTCATCGGCGTCCGCATCACCTCCGGCGACGACGTGGTCTTCCTCGCCACCCGCGAAGGCATGGCCATCCGCTTCGAAGAAAAGTACGACCCTGAAAAGTCGGGCGGCCTCCGTCCCATGGGCCGTAACGCTGGCGGCAACAAGGGCATCACCCTCAAGAAGGGCGACTACGTCATCGGCGTCGCCGTCACACCGTCTGAGGACTCGCGCAACCGCAAGCGCCTCGAACTCGCCGCAAAGTTTGACGCTGCCAACCCGCCTAAGTCCGGCAAGCCCACCATGGCAGACCAGGTGAAGCAGGCCATCGACGAGCTGCAAAAGGCCAAGGGCAACGTCCCCCTCGAACTCGAAGGCGACCCCAACGAGAACGTGGTCGAAGCCGCCGCGCCAGAAGAACACGCAGGCCGCCTCGAAGCGCTCGACAAGGAAATCGGCATCACCCCCTGCCTCATCCTCACCGTCAGTGAGAATGGCTTCGGCAAGCGGACTGACGTCGATGCATACCGCCTCCAGTCACGCGGCGGCAAGGGCGTCATCAACATGCGCACCACGCCAAAGATCGGCAAGGTAAGCAGCATCCAGCTCGTCGATGAAACAACCGAACTCATGGTCATCAGCCAGTTCGGCAAGATCATCCGCATCGACACCAAGAGCATCCGCGCCGCAGGCCGAGCCACCATGGGCGTAAAGCTCCTCGACCTCGACGACGCAGACAAGGTAGCCGCTGCCGTAACCATCCCCAACGAAGAAAAGAACGAAGAAGAAAAACCGCTCGTGCAGTAAGTGTTTCTGAAACAGCAAAGAGGCCCGCTGCTCTTATGCAGCGGGCCTCTTTGCATGGTTCGCTTCAGCATGTGCAAGAGCGATTTCTAATCGCCCAAAATCTTATCCAGCAGGTTTGTCTTCGCCAAATCGATGACTTCATCGCCACGTCCGTTGAGTACTGCCTTCGACAGATAGAGTCCGAATCCCAACGCTTGCTGCGCGGTGATCGTCGGTGGCATGGAGAGTGTTCGCCTCGCGGTCTGTACGTCCACCAGTGCAGGGCCCGGGTATGAAAATGCTTTGTCCAATGCAGGGCGCAACTGTTCTGGTTGCTCCACGCGAACGCCAAGTAGACCGCAGGCATTCGCAACAGCCGAGAAGTCAGGATTCTGCAGATCGGTGCCGAATGGCACAATACCCGCCGCCATCATCTCTGTTTCGACAAACGCGAGAGAGTGGTTGTTGAAGACGATGATCTTCACCGGAAGTTTGTTCTGTACGGCGGTCAGCAGTTCGCCCATCAGCATCGCTAGACCGCCATCGCCGGACATCGAGATTACCTGTCGTCCTGGAAACGCTGCCTGCGCTCCTATGGCCTGCGGCAGCGCGCATGCCATCGTGCCATGCAACCACGAGCCCAGCAGACGGCGCTTGCCATTGAATTTCAGATAGCGCGCAGCCCAGATGCTTGGCGTGCCAACATCCACTGTGAACACGGCGTCGTCTGTTGCCATCTCGTTCAGCACTTTCGCCACGAACTCTGGATGCAACGGTGACGTTCCCGGCTTACCCACAGCAAGTTCATCCAGATCTTTGCGGGCATCTTTGTAATGTCCCAGGCTACTTGTCAGATGCGACGAGTCCTTTTTCTTCGCGTCAAGCAGCGGCAGCAGCGCCTCAATGGTTTCCTTCACCGTGCCGATGAGCCCAACGTCCACAGGCGTGCGACGACCAATCTGTTCGCCGCGTACGTCTACCTGTATCTTCTTTGCGTCTTCGGGATAGAACTGGGTATAGGGAAAGTCCGTACCCAGTGCAAGCAATGCGTCACAACGCTTCATCGCGCGGTAGCCCGACGAAAAGCCGAGCAATCCGGTCATGCCAACATCGTAAGGATTGTCGTATTCAACAAACTCTTTGCCGCGTAGCGCATGGACAATCGGTGACTGCAGCTGCTCCGCCAGCGCCAACAGTTCCTTATGGGCGCCTTCGCATCCGGCGCCGGCCAGAATGGTAACGCGCCGTGCATCGAGAAGAATCTCGGCAGCCTTCTGCAAACTCTCCGCACTTGGTACAACACGTGCGTTATTCCGTGTAAAGCCCAGTGCGTGTGCCGCTGTTGTGGCCTCTGCTAATGCAATATTGCCAGGCAGAACCACCACTGCCACACCGCGTTGTGCAATCGCCGTGCGCATTGCAATGCCCAGCACTCGTGATAACTGATCCGCCTCGTTTACTTCGCCGATGTAGTGGCTGCATTCCTTAAAGAGATGCATCGGCGAAGTTTCCTGAAAATAACCCGTGCCGATTTCGACTGTAGGTATTTGTGCAGCCAGAGCGAGCACTGGAACACGGCTGCGATGGGCATCGTAAAGCCCATTGATAAAGTGCAGGTTCCCAGGACCACAGCTTCCTGCACAAACGGTGATCTCGCCGGTCAGATGGGCTTCGGCACCTGCTGCAAAAGCGGCGGCCTCCTCGTTGCGCACATGCACCCAGTGAATGTCATTGCGCTTGCGGATGGTGTCGGTGATCGCATTCAGCGAGTCCCCCGGTAGCCCATACACGCGTTTCACACTCGCTTGAACAAGCGTCTCAATAAGAACTTCAGCTACATTCGCCATGCAATGTTCACCTGCACGCTTGGATGCAAGGTGTGGGTGCAGTGATTGTGTTTAGTAGCGTTAGATCGAGACAACAAGCTGCGCGTCATTTGAAACCCCACGCTTAGTGGGTTAGACGTTAAGCCGTAACAGAAAACGGCCCGTCCAAATCCACCTTCGGCTTAGCCAAGGCCTTCCATGCGTACTGCATGCCCCAGAACAGAATCAGCAATCCCAGCGCGCCGCTGCCGAATGACGTGAATAACTCGAGGAACGGCGAGATCAGCCCAAGTCCAAGCAGAAACGCGGCGGCGTAAATGTAGCCGTGATCCTCGGACTTATCCGCTGCCTTTGCGCTAGGGGATTCCTTCTTAGTCTGGTTTGCGCTCTGGGTGACGTTCGTCTTGGCTCGCGAATCCTTTGCGACCTGGTGCATTACCAGTGGAATAAACGCTGTGGACACGGCAGCGTAAGTCAGCAACACAGCCGCCCACTGATACCTGCGGCCACGCACACCGCCTGACCCGCGCAACATCGCGCGTCCAATCAGCCAGCCCACACCAATCGCCGCAAACCCAATCTCAATGCCGGTGATGATCTCGAAAGCGGCATAGGCAATCATGCCCAGGATGGCCGCTGGAATCCCCCACAGCAGCGCCTGCGTAAACGCCTTGTGCGTGTCCGCCGAAAAGGCTTGCTGCACATTCTCCACGCATACACCGCAACTCATCCGGTTCTGCAGCTTGAAGTACTCCGTCTCTAACCCACGACCGCAATAGCTGCACTGCTCCTGCTGCTTCTGCTCATCACCGGGAAACTGCACACGAGAAAAATCCACCACAGGCGGCGCAGGCGTAGCCATAGAACAAAACCTCAAGAAGGGAGTGCGCCAATTCTAACCAAGCCCCAACCCACACACCACCAAAACACAAAGCCGCACTCCCGAAACGGGAAGCAACCCTATCGAGTCGCATTCCCTGTTCTTCACGTCTTCGATCAAGAAGTCTCAACGCAGAAAGAAAGAGCCAAAAACTTTCGTTGACGGTTTCCGCGCGAGTGTTAAACTTCCGCCGTTCCCACGGAGGCAGCTTGGCTCGTATCTCATCGCAGATAAAGGCGGCTTGCACGCTGATCTTTTCAGTGGCCACCAGTGTCTCTACGGGGCTCGCCTCCACGCGTTACTTCGCAAACCCTCAGGGCGAATGGCAGCGGCCAGCCATCATTGCCGCCGTTTTCCTAATTCTCCAGGTACTTCTAACGTTCATTGATTCCGCAGAGGACAAAGAACTTGCAGAGTATCGAGCGCAACGGAAAAAAGAGGAGCAACGACGACAAGAGATCGCCGACTTGGATCATCAGAGAGCGATAGAAATCGCCAAAGGGAACGTGGAGTACCATAAAAACATCACCACGAAAGCGGTGGAGGCGATCAAGGCCGGTAACTTTACCGAATTGGATACGCTGCAAGAAGTGAGGAAAAAGATCGATGGCTAATCAACTCTATGTCGATAAGGCCGCAAGCGACCAGCTCGAGTCGTTCTCGGCTCCGGAACAGCGCGCCGTCGTGGAGACTCTTGAACGTCTGTCCTCCGATCCCCTTGGCAACAGTACGGAAGTGCCGCAAACCGACGACCTGCGTGTGGCTGTGGCGGATAACATTGGCATCGTGTTTAGCTACCAGAAAGCCAAACGGTCCGTAATCGTTACCGGTTTTGAAGAGCTCCCCCCCATCTCTCCTCAAGAGAAGAAATTCAAAATCGCCGCTGCCTAATTCTCCTAAGGTTTGCTTGATACCCCGTCCTCTCTTTTGAGGGCCTCGTTCTCTTGCTTAGCACCGCTCTCTCGAACAGAACCAAGCAAGCGCCAAAGGCGCGCCAAGATATTAGCCTAGGCCGAAGGCCTAGGTACGCCCACCCCACAAAAACAAAGCGCGGCCCAAGCAGCCAGCAGGAGTAAACCGCATCGCGCCGCGCCCCACAGAACCCCGCGGCTGGCCGCGCAGCGCCGAGAACGGCACGAAGTGCTGTCAACCCCAAGACACCCCATCCATCCCAATAAACCCATCCCCAACAACCACTTAAAAGCCAAACTTTGTTGGCATGATCATCCCACCAGACTTTCTAAAATAAGAAAGAGCCCAAAACCGAACCGCCCACCAAACCGTTAAGTCCTTTGGAAAGACGATTTTGCCTCTAACCTCAATAGAAAGACGATTTTAGAGACACCAAAACCGCAACTCCAATAGAAAGACGATTTTGCAAAAACAGGGGGGAGGGGGGAGGGGTACCCACCCTGCCGGAATCCGCCGCCTGCTCTCAACCCACCGCAAACTCGCTTCTAAGAGGGAAGATTTGCAAATCCTTCAGCGGGAGCGCCGATGCGCCTGGGAATCTTTCATGTCTGGCACGGTTGGTTCGTACCCTTCTTCGTCCTCTGCGCAGCGGTAGCGTTTTCCAACGCCTTCCACTGGCTCGTCTTCCGGTTCGTCCGTAAGGAGGAGGACAAGCAGAACCCACGATTCTCCGTCGGCCTGGGACTGCAACAGCACCTCGGCAAACCAGCGCGGGCAATCTTCCTCATCACCTGCCTGTTCTTCGTCCTCCCCTTCGTCCCGGTTCCCGAGAACATCCACGCCATCCTCCGTGAGATCCTCGCACTCGCCATGGTGTCCTCAATGGGCTGGTTCGCGGTCGGCACGGTCTATGTCGTGCAGAGCATCCTCTACCGCCGCTATGACGTCACGCTGGAGAACAACGTAGACGCGCGCCGCTTCCGCACCCAGTTCCAACTCCTCCGCCGCGTCATCGTAGCCTTCATCATCGTCATCACCATCGCGGCCTGCGCCTACACCTTCCACGACGACCGCCTCTGGCGCGCCGGCACCGGCTTGCTAGCCTCCGCAGGCCTCGCCTCACTGGTACTAGCAGGTGCCGCCAAGTCCACCGTGGGCAACTTCCTGGCCGGCATGCAGATCGCCTTGACACAACCCATCCGTATCGACGACGTGGTTGTAGTAGCAGGGGAGTGGGGCCGTATCGAAGAAATCAATTCAGCATATGTCGTGATCAAGATCTGGGACCTTCGCCGCCTCATCGTTCCCTTGAGCTGGTTCATCGAGAACAGCTTTGCCAACTGGACGCGCGAATCCGCGGACATTCTCGGCACTGCCTTCCTCTATCTCGATTACTCAGTCCCCGTCGATCCACTGCGCGCCAAGCTGAACGACATCGCGCGTAACGCCAAGCAATGGGATGGCAAAGTCGTCGGCCTGCAAGTAACCGACCTCCGCGAACACACCATGGAACTCCGCTGCCTCGTCAGCAGCCGCAACAGCAGCGAGAACTTCGACCTCCGCTGCATCATCCGCGAGGAGATGATGAAGTACGTCCGCGAGAACTACCCCGACGCCTTCCCGACAGCCCGCTTCCTGGCCCGCCCAAAGGACCAACCCAGCCAGTTCGAGATACCCGCGCAGCCCGTATGACTCTTACTGTTCCTCAGTAAGGTTCTCGCGGATGTTCTCCGCCACTTGCTCAATGGAGGTTTCCTGGCTCAGTGCCGCCACATCCCGGTCACGTGCCACGGCATACATCCCAAACTTCTCCGCCATCTCCCGGTTGATCTGTAGCAACGCCGTAGTCTCCTTCTCCGTCAGCAGCAGCACCTGTAGCATCAGGTGCTCGCGCTCATCGGCCCGGCGCCCCATGCGCTGCTGCCGCATCAAGATGAAACTCGCTAACAGGATCGCCTCAAGCGCCACAATCGTATCCAGCATCGCGAACGGATAAGGATCAAAGTGCCAGTGCTGAAGCGCATGCAGCGTGTTCCACAGAATCCAAACAGCAAAGAAGAGCAGGTGCAGAATCACAAAGCGCATGCTCCCCGCAAAGCCAGCGATAGTGTCACCGGCGCGTTCCGCTAGGGTGCGCTTTTCGGCGAACTCCTGTTCGTGTCGAGCGATCAGGTAAATGTGTTCCTGCACATGTTGATGGGACAAGGCTGTCTGCTGCTCCTGCATACGACGACTTACAGTCGCCTGTGCAAATGAGATGGCAATTCAGTCCACCGCGCCACTGCTGTCAAAGAGATTTCCATATCTGCAGAGACATCCCAGTAGAAGCACTTGCATCCCACACTGCAATGTGGCGGTAGATAAAACGTTTGAGGTGATGCAATGCTGATCGTTCTTCTGATTGTTCTGCTTCTCGTCTTCGGTGGCGGCGGATATTACATGGGCCCCGGCATTGGATATTACGGCGGCGGTGGCATCAGCTTAATTCTGCTGCTGGTAATACTGTGGCTGCTGTTCGGATCGAGCCGCGACATTTAGTCAAATTTGCTTTTGTTGGCGACGAGCGCATAAGTGCGCGATCGCCGACGCCAGACGTCCCCTTCGATGGCTAAGCCGCCGCGTTCGAGAGTCTTTGGACAGACAACGGGACAAGCGTAAGCAATACGCGTGTCCCGTGTTGTGCATCTCATAGTAACGATGCCGGTTGCCACTCGAACGAACGTTACACGCCTGCAGCCACTGCGGGCGTTGAAGGAACAGATTGTCGCACTGGATGCGGCAATGCTTGTTGCCATCACTTCAACTGAGGTGGGCGCAGTCCACAAACTGCGCACGACCACGCGTCGTGTGCAGGCACATCTCGAATTGCTTGAGCTGCTGGGGCACGGCAATCACCCGCTGCGTTTGCCGGAACATCACTCTCAAACACGCGCTGTAGCGCAGCGCTTGCGTCGCATTCGACGCGCTGCAGGCGCGGTGCGTGATCTGGATGTGCAAACCAGCATGATTGCGTTGGACGCGCCACAGAAAGCAGTGGTCCATAAGGGAAGCACCGGCGATGAGGTGCGCAAGCAGGCCAAAAAACTCCGCAAACATCTGGAGGCACAACGAGACGATGAAGCGAAGAAACTCGTCGCTGTGCTGAAAGACGAAGAGCAGGACTTGGCAGCATCGTTGCGCGATCTGGAACAAATGATCAAACCCGCAAATCGGCGAGGCATCACATCGTCCGCTCTGTTGGAGCACGCGGAAGAGTTCTTCGCGGCACAGGCAAAGCCTGCATTGGGGCAGCATCGCGCACGAAAAAACGAAGACCCTAATGAGAACTTGCAGCGGCGGCTGGAGCGGCTGGATGAAGATGCGCTTCATGCCATTCGCAAGGCAGCAAAGCTCTGTCGTTACATGGTGGAAGCGGCTCCACAAGGAACACCGGCGCGTGAGGCTGCGGCACGGTTTGAGTCAGTGCAAGAGGCGGGCGGTCACTGGCACGACTGGTTGCTACTGCAGCAACTGGCCACAGACTTTCACGGGCGCAACGCAGAGTTGGCGCACCGGTATGAGATCCACACGAACGCAGCATTGGCAGACTATCGTCTTCGGCTGTCGGAGCTGCTACCAAAGCTAACGGCGTAAATGTCGACTGACATTTACGCCGTGCGTTGCATCGCGGATAGCACTACTGCCTTGGCGGCTCACTCTGTTGTGGCTGTTTCTCAGGCTTGCTCTCGTTCGTAATGTCCTGTCCGTTGTAAATGATGCGTGCGGATGAACGATAACGACGGTAGTCGGTGTACTTCACCGTATTGCGCATGTGAATGTCGTTGGCCGGGCCGTCTTTGCTCGCGGCAAAGTGTACCGTGCCATCGGCGCGTGTGTAGGTGGGGAACCAGTTCACCGTATCCACCTGTTCGTAATACGTGGTGAAGGGAATGGAGAAGTGACCGTGCTTGATGTCGTCAGGCACGTTCTTGCCATTGATCATCACGATCTCAAGATCCTTCTGATCCACCCAGACGCGGCCTTCGAAAAAGCGATGCTTGAAGTCAGCGTTCTTTGGTGAAGCGTCAAAGACGTACGTGTCTAACTCATCCACCTTCTGTCTGCCAACGTACTTAACGTCATAGTTCGGAAGCTCTTCGGTGGTCAGAACAAGCGGAATACGTTTGGCCACGTCTTCCAAGTCGTAGGCGTCAAGGATGACGCGCTCCATCGTGTTCTGTGGAGCGAAGACGACTGTCTCGTTGCGCTTGCCATCTTTATCAAAGCCGATGTCCGTCACTTGGCGATACTCGCCATCGGGCTTGCCGTTGTCGTCATTGATGGTCTGCATGACGACAGACTGACGGAAGGTGTAGTTGTCGCGCGCCTTCACAAACTGCGACTCCTTCTTGCCCATTTCCGTGACGATCTGTTCCGGCGTCATGCCGGTGGGCTGTGAGGTGTCCAGTTTGCCCAGGCCGTTTTGTGCGCCTGCACTGGCCGCCACCAAGAATCCCGCCATTACACCTGCCAACACGTGCCGCATGCGTACGCTACTCCTCACCTTCGTATAGTTTGACGTGGACGGACCACTACTGGCGTACTTTGTTCTGCCGGTGTAACGTGGATACGTCTTTTGGCACGGTATCTGCCCTGGAGTGAATACAAAGTGAGTGCGAACGAGTCTGTCAATCGTCGTGAGTTTTTCCGTCGCGCGGGCGCAATGGGAATGTTGGGAGCGATGCCCGATGTAATGGCATTTGCAGAAGGCGGCCAGTCCAATGTGCAGCACGAAGTGGTTCCGAAACAAGAGGTTCCGGCTCCCACAGACACTATCAACTTCGCCGTTTGTGGCATGAGCCACGACCACATTTACGGAATGGTGGGCGCCATCATTCGCGGTGGCGGCAAGCTGGTGGCGTGGCACGGCACGGAGCCAAACAAGATTGCTCGCTTCGCCAAGGCGTTCCCCAACGCGAAACAGGCGCACAGCGAAGAAGAGATCCTGAACGACAAGAGCATTCACCTTGTGCTCAGCAGCACCATCGCGAACGAGCGCGCGCCGCTGGGCATCCGCGCCATGAAGGCAGGGAAGGATTTCCTCTCCGACAAGCCGGGCGCCACCTCGCTGGAGCAGGTCGAAGCCATCCGCAAGACGGTGAAGGAAACGGGCCGTATCTACGCCATCCTGTACAGCGAATTGCTCGAGGTCAAGGCCGCAGTCTACGCAGGCGAACTCATCAAGCAGGGCAAGATTGGCCGCGTCATTCAGACCATCAACATCGCGCCGCACCAGATCGTGCAGGGCTCCGGTAACGCGGGCAACGGGGGCGCTGATCCGCGTCCGGACTGGTTCTGGGTGCCGGAACAGTACGGCGGCATCCTCTGCGACATCGGCTCGCACCAGGTGGAACAGTTCCTCTATTACACGGGCTCCACATCGGCTGAGGTTGTCGAATCGCAGATCAGCAACATCGCTCACCCCGAACATCCCAAGTTCCAGGACTTCGGCGACATGGTGCTGCGTGGCGACAAGGGCTTCGGCTATGTGCGCCTCGATTGGTTCACACCGGACGCGCTGGGCACATGGGGCGACGGACGTCTCTTCATCCTCGGCACCAAGGGCTATATCGAAGTCCGCAAGTACACCAACGTTGGCGTCAGCAAGGCAGGCAACAACCTGTTCATGGTGAACGGCACAGAGCAGAAGTTCATCGATTGCAACAACGTCGATCTGCCGTTCGGTCGCCAGTTCGTTTCCGATGTGGTGCACCGCACGCACACTGCGCAGGACCAGTCGCAGGCACTGCTCGCTGCAGAACTGGTGGTCCGCGCGCAGAAGCAGGCGAAGTGGGTCAAGCTGGCCTAAAAAACTTTAGTTATTGGAACTTATTTCGTTAGGAGAATGAACCATGTCGCATAGTACGTTTACGCGCCGTAGCGCCCTGAAGGGGCTTGGACTTGCTGCAGCCGCGTCGGCAACACCGCGTTTCCTTTCGGCCATGGCACTCAAGCCTTCGCCCATCCGTCTGGGCATCGCCAGCTACACCTTCCGTGAGTTCAAGCAGCCGCAGCAGCTTGTGGACTTCATGCACCAGCTCAACCTGAAGAACATCAACCTCAAGGATTTCCATCTGCCCATGGGGCCGCTGGATGAGGTGAAGAAGAACGCAGACTGGTATCGCAGCCAGGGCCTCGTAATCACTGGCGGCGGCACCATCTACTTCCAGAAGGACGAAGACGAAGACATCAAGGCAAAGTTTGACTACGCCAAGGCTGCAGGCTTCCCCATCATCATCGGATCGCCGTCGCACGCCGCTCTGGAACGAGTCGCAAGCTTCGTGAAGAAGTACGACATCAAGCTCGCCATCCACAACCACGGTCCGGAAGACAAGGAATGGCCGTCGCCGCAGGACATTCTTGCGAAGATCGGCAACCTTGATAAGCGCGTAGGCTTCTGCGTCGACGTAGGCCACACCATGCGCGCAGGCAAGGACGTTCCCGAAACCATCAAGGAAGTCGGCTCGCGCCTGTACTGCATCCACATGAAGGATCTGGCGGAGAAGGACAAGAAGGAAAGCCAGGTTGCCGTCGGCGAAGGCATCATGCCGGTGAAGCAGATCTTCGAAACGCTGGTCAAAATCAAGTACCCCGGCTGCGTCGATCTCGAATACGAGATCAACGGCAAGGACCCCATGCCGGGCGTCACCAAGAGCATCGCAACAGAGCGCAAGGTGCTCGAAGAGATGGGTTACTCCGCGTAATCGAAGTATCCCCAAAGAAAGCACGGCCGCTGGCATAGACCAGCGGCCGTTGTGTTTTCAGAGAACAGTCCTGAGACAAGAGAAAGGCCTCGCCGAAGCGAGGCCTCTTTTGTAAAGCGATGCAATGAAGCTTAGACCGTCGGCTCCCAGCCCTTTTCGTAAGTGCGCTTACGCTTTGCCGTAGCTGCAGGATCGTTGACGAACTGGCCCGTAGCCGGATCCACCTTCAGTTCCTTCTTCAGGTCATACGCAACGTTGGCCATCAGCAGCGTGCCCACGGAGCGTGCTGCGTCTTCAATCGGCTGATCCTGCTTAGTGCTGCTGTCCTTGATGCAGTCGAGCCAGTTCTTGAAGTGGACATCCGTCATGCCGTCGCGGCCCACGGTATCCATGCTGCTGGTCGTGCCAGCCTTGGGCACCTTCCATTCCTTCACGGTCTTGCCCTTCAGGTCGTGGATCTCGTAACCATCGCGGTCAATGATGACGGTGCCTTCGGTTCCCACAACAGCGGTGCCGCGATCACGACCCCAGTACTTGAGGTGGTTGCAGCACAGGCACTCCCACTCAATCAGCTTGTTGTCGTACTCAAAGCTGGCGTTCAGGGTGTCATAGAATTCCCAATCGTCCTTGAAGTGGTAACGACCACCAGACACGGAAACGCGCTGCGGATACTTCACATCCAGGAACCAACGTGCCACGTCCAGTTCGTGCGTGCCGTTGTTCAATGCTTCGCCCGTACCCCACACGTGGAACCAGTGCCAGTTGTACGGATGGATGTTGTCCTTATAAGCCTGGCGTGGAGCTGGTCCCTGCCATAGGTCCCAATCAAGATTCGCCGGAACGGGAATGGGCTTGCCCACGCCAATGCTCTTACGCTCGTTGGTGTACCAGGTCTTGGCGTAGTAGGCGCGGCCAATCAGATTGCCGGCCTGCACCTGCTGAACCATGTCCCGTGTGTAGTCAGAGGAGTGCTGCTGGTTGCCCATCACCACCACCTTGCCGTACTTCTTCTGCGCGGCAATCAGCAGTTCGGTTTCGTGCAGGTTCTGGCTGCAGGGCTTCTCCACATAAACGTGCTTGCCCGCCTTCAGGCCGTAGATGGCCAGCGGCGTGTGCCAGTGGTCAGGCGTGGCAATGGTGATGGCGTCCACGTCCTTCTGCTCCAGCGTCTTGCGGAAATCTTTGTCGGCCTTGGGCGCAACGCCAAAATCCTTCTCGGTGGCGGCGGCATACTTGGCCAGGATCTTGGAGTCCACATCCACCACATGCGTGATGTTCACGGCGGACTGGTTTGCCTTCAGGCTGCTCAAGTGTGCATAGGCGCGGCTGTTCAGGCCAATCACCGCCACGTTGACGCGGTCGTTTGAGCCCAGAATGCGTGCATAGCTGTTAGCAGTGGTGGTAAAAGCAAGACCGGCGGCGGTAGCGGCGGCGTTGCGGGAAAATTCGCGGCGCGTCAGCATAATTTCTCCTTGAGGATGCCCATTCTATACACACAGCACCCCAATGGTCATACCACTTGCTAATCTTTCTTTCATGGCATTCGGTCGTCAACGCGTCTCACGCACACCGCTCGATCGCGATCAGTTGATGGAGTACGCACTGAAGTCGCTCGGCGCGCGCATGCAGAGCGTCCGTGACCTGCGCCGCAAACTTATTGACCGCGCAGAACCAGGGCCCTCTGGCGCAGAAGCCGTGGACTGGGTGCTGGCAAAGCTGCAGGAACTGCGCTATCTCTCCGACGATCGCTTCGCCGCAGACTTCACCCGGCTGCGGCAGGAGAATCGCAGCTTCGGCCGACGCCGCGTACAGCAGGATCTGCAGGCAAAGGGAATTGCATCGGAAGTGATTCAAACCACGCTGGATGAGGCCTACGAAGGTGTGGACGAGCAGGCTCTGGTGCGGCAGCACCTGGAACGCCGCCGCATCCCTCCGCCGACGGATGAAAAGAGTACCGCGCGCGTTCTGCGTCGGTTAACCGCGGCGGGGTTTTCGTCGAAGGCAATCTTTGCGGTGCTGCGGAGTCTGAAGAGTGGCGAGCAAGCTCTGGATCGCGCAGAAGCTGATGCTTCCGACGACCTCGCTTGAGGAGCATCCAAGCAAAGTAATGTTGCCTTCCACCATCATTGCCATCGATTGGTCCGGACGCGTGGACCCAGCCGGGCAGCGTCGCCATATCGTTGCCGCAACATGGCGCGCCGGCAAGGTGCGCGTGGAAAGCGGCAGAACCCGCGATGAGATTGCGGAATGGCTGATCGCACAGGCAAAGAAGGATCCTGCAATGGTCGTAGGATTCGACTTCTGCTTCAGCTTCCCGGCATGGTTCCTGCGCGAAGTGAATGTCACCAGCGCGCCCGCGTTCTGGCATGTGGTTGCCGAGCATGGCGAACGCTGGCTGTCGCGCGAGAACGAAGATCGCCGCTTCTGGGGTAAACCGCACAAGCGTCCAGCAGAGTTCAGCGGCGAGCAACTGCATCGCATGCTGCGTGCAACCGACATTGACTGCAAGCTGGCAGCGCACATCCCGGAAGAAGAACGAGCACTGCGCGTGAAAGGCATCACGCCCAAGTCGGTCTTTCAGATCGGTGGGTCTGGTTCGGTGGGCACGGCCTCACTGCGCGGCATGAAGACGTTGCAGCAACTGCATGAAGCTGGCTTCCGCATCTGGCCCTTTGACCGCCCAAAGGCAGGCGAGCCGCTGATAGTCGAGATGTATACCCGGCTGAATACCGGCCCTGTCCATAAATCGAATGCTGAGGCCAGAGCTGCGTATCTGGCGCGCAAACGAAAAGAAGACGCAGCGTATTCACAGTTGAGGTCGGCAGCCATTGCAAAAGCGAAGGCCAGCGAAGACGCGTTCGATGCGCTGATCTCCTGCATGGTGATGGCAGAACATCGGGAGCAGTTTTACAACTTAGGTAAGCCGCGCGATCCCGCCTATGCGTTGGAAGGATGGACGTGGGCGCCGCCGCCTTCCGGGCGGTGATCCTTCATGAGCATTGCGGCGTTCTTGCTGCGGGTGATCTGCTTCTCGCGGTAGAGAACAATGTCGCTGGCATGCAGAAGATCCTGCACGGTCATCTCATGGTGCGATGACGTGGCCACACCAACGCTCACCTGGATACGGAAAGGCGTGTCATCCACGGCATACAGCGTGCATCCGGCCACACCCTGCCGAATCTGGCTTGCAATCCATTCCGCGTTGTCCTCGCCGCATTCCGGTAGCAGAACAAAAAACTCATCGCCACCATGCCGGGTGATCACATCATCGGTTGGTCGCAGCATAGATTGCAGAACGCCAGCTACGGCGCGCAACGCGGCGTCACCCGCAGCGTGCCCCATGTTGTCGTTGATCTCTTTGAAGCGATCAATGTCCATCATCAGCGCAGAGCATGGCTTTTCCAGGCGAATGCACCGTTGCAACTCGCGATGTGCCACCACTTCCAACGCACGCCGATTCAGCAGGCCGGTCAAGGGATCGGTCATGGCAATGCGTTCCATCTCATGACGGGAGCGCAACGATTCCATGCCCAGAAAGCTGCCGCCCAGTCCCACAATGACGGTCATGCCCGCGTAAGCAAGCCAGCGCTGATGGAAGCTATCCGTAATAATGTCGCCGGTCCGTATAGCGAAGACAGCAACATGCAACAACAGAAAAACAGCCATGGCCATATTGGCCAGGCGTGTCGGACTATCCCTGCGGCGTAACAGGAACCAGACGTTCACTGCCTCCATCAACGGGATAGAAAAAACGGCCGGAGCACGGCGAATAGGCCAGTTCGGAACAACGATGTTGAGAAGTACGGTCGCCAGGAAGCAGCTTATGGTGATGCCAATCATCCACGGAAGCGTTCGGCGTACGCTCTGCCGTGTGGCGGAGCCTATCGCAACGTGCAGGATGTTGGGCGTCGCCACAAAGAGAACAATGCCAACCCAGTGAAGCGTGTTTGAGCTGGTGCTCAGGGCAATCAGTCCCAGGCCGCCGCAGAAACACGTTGCTGCAATCCAGTACGCGGAGCGGTCTGTCTTTTCAGTTTGAATGGCACGGTACAGCATCGCCACTGCAAAGCCTGTGGACAGTAGCAACAAACCGTACATCCGGTAGATCAGCAGATTTTCCATGAAAAAAGACAGACCAGGGAGAAGAAGAAAGTGGGAACAAATACCGCAGCACAACCAAATCTATCTTCCGGTTCGTAATGGAAGAGTGTCAATTGTTTGTTTGTGTTACCTTCATCCGCCGAAAGTCGTGAAGTTAGGCGTTATAGGGCTGAACGCGCCGCGGGCCGGGGACAGCCACAGGCTGGGGCTTCATGTCGGCAGAGGATTCTGAGCGCAAGGCCTGCTTTTCCCGATAGAGCATCACATCGCTGCCATGCAGCAGCTCCTCCAGCGTCGCGTTTTGCCCACTCAGGGTGATGCAGCCAATGCTGGTGGTGATCGTGAAGACCACTTCGCTCATCGTCTTCAGCCGCAGGGACTCGATAGCCGCTTTAAGCCGCATGACCACTTCAGTAGCCTGGGCTTCGCTGCAGTCCGGCAGCAGAACAAAAAACTCATCGCCGCCCAGACGGGTGGCCAGATCGGTTACCCGCAGCGTCTTTTGCAGCGTCTGCGCCACAGCGCACAGGGAAGCATCTCCCGCTGCGTGCCCCAACCCATCGTTGATCTGCTTGAACTTGTCCACGTCCATCATCAACGCAGAGCATGGCAGGTCGCGGCGACGGATGCGTTCCAACTCCCGTGCCCCAAACACATCCAAAGCGCGCCGATTGAACAGTCCCGTCAGTGGATCGGTCATGGCCGACCGCTCCAGCTCCGCATGCATCCTCAGATTGCCAATCCACAGGTAGCTAAGCGCCAGCCCGGCAATGGTGATGATGCCGCTCCAGGAGAACCACGCATCCGGAATCTGATACTTCCAGGCCAACGCCACGCGAACGAAATTGGGCAATGACTGCATGGCGAAACAGACAATGATCGCGGTCACTGCCGGACGGATCACTTCGTCTTTGTTTCGCAGGAGAAGGTCAATGCAGGCCAGATACATGACTGCAAGAATCGGCACCGCCTCAACCGTTCTCAGCACCACGTTCGGCTGCCACCACGTGTAGTAGGCGTAGTTCATCACTGTCGCTGCATTCAGCAGCAGCAACCACACCAGATAATCGCGCTTCTGACCGGTAGTCTTCGCAATCGCCCGGTTCGCCAGCGGTCCAAACATCAGGAACAGTGCGTTCCCGAACAGGATGCTGATCACATCCGAGATCATCCCGCGATACGCCTGCAGCCCAAGCCCCAGTCCCGCGCAGAAATACGCTGCCGCAAACCAAACGGAGCCCTTATCGCGGCGGTTTCTGGATTGGAAGTATGAGGACGCAAGAATGACGCCGCCCAAAAAGATGAGCAGGCCGGCCTGCACCGTGAATAACGTCCGTCGGTCCATGCGTTCGAAAGCGGCATGACACTGTCGTTACGAAGCGCGGGAACGCCGCCCCGAATGCAGACAGGCAGAGCGCCCAGTGTAGCACTTCAGTACAGTTCAATTCGCCGCAATTCCGTACATCCTTCCGGTAGCTTCAGTCCACGGAAGTGCTAATCCCGATTCAGGAAACAGCCCCACTCACTCAGAGCGACGGGTGCCGCACCACGGATGCTTAGCCGGATTTCATTTGCGTGGATTGGCGCCTCCAAGCGCACGATGCGGCAGTTGCCAATGGCTTCTCCGGAAGCCACACGCACCCAAGGGCCACTGCCGTCACGCACCTCCAGAACGAACTCCCTAACGCGCTGCCCCAGCGAGATTTCTTCACGCAGACGGAACAGGTTCAACTCAGTCCGAGCAGCGAACTGTGCCGTAACGGTCGCCTCTGTCTTGCCATCAGGAACGCTCCAGAACGTATCCGGATTACCATCCACCAGCTTCGCAGGCGAATAACCCGCTGAACGCACATCCGACGCCGTCAGCTGCGCCCCGCGCAGCAAATTGGTGGCAAACATCTTCTGTACCCGCGCAGCAAACGCGTACAGAACATCGGCGTCCGCATCCGCAATCAACCCACGAGTGTCCGGCGGAATATTCAACAGCAAACCCGCTCCATGCCCCACAGACTTCTCATAAATGTTCAACAGCGCTTCAACCGACTTCGGCTTTTCCTCCGGGTGATAGAACCAACCCTTGCGGATCGACACGTCGCACTCCGCCGGAATCCATTCCTTGCCGTCAGCAGAACCCGCGCCCGAGAGCTTCGTGTCCACATCGCCAGGAACAGCAGTAGCGTCATGATGCTCACTCAGCAGGGTCACCGTGTTCCAGCAGTTCTCAGCAGCAATGCCGCGTTCGTTACCCACCCAGCGAATATCCGGCCCAGCATCGCTGAAGATCACCGCACCGGGCTGCAGCTTGCGCACCAGCGCCCAGGTGTTCGTCCAGTCGTAATAGGTGTGCTTGTCGATGGTCCGCTTCTCGCGCGCACCACCGTAGAAGCCATCGCCACCATTCGCGCCGTCGAACCACACTTCAAAGATCGGCCCATAGTGCGTCAGCAGTTCTGTGATCTGTTGCCGATACGTCGTGATGTACTCCGGCTTGCCATAGTTGGCATTGTTCCGATCCCAAGGCGAAACATACACACCAAACTTCAGCCCATGCTTCTTCGCCGCAGCCGAGATGTCGCGGACAATGTCGCCCTTACCGCCCTGAAACTTGCTCTTACTAATGTTGTGATCGGTTGATTTCGTAGGCCACAGGCAGAAGCCGTCATGGTGCTTGCAGGTCAGAATCACACCCTTAATACCGCCCTGCTTCAGCGTCAGCACAATACTGTCCGCATTGAACTCGGTCGGGTTAAAGATGTTGGGATCCTCATCCCCCAACCCCCACTCACGCCCGGTAAAGGTGTTCACAGTGAAGTGTAGGAAAGCAGTAGTCCCCATACGCTGCCAGCTGAGTTGCCGCAGCGAAGGCGTCGGGCCAAACTTGGCAGGCGCACCTGTGCCTTTGGTCTGCGCTGCGGCTGTTATGCCGGTTGCCAATGCACTGCCTACAAACGTCCGACGTGAAAGTTTCATGGCTCCCATCGTATGACAGCGGCTAGAAGATGCCGAGGAAGCGCTTGCGAATCTTCTTGCCTGCCGGGTCTGCGCTTGTATAGAGAGGAAGCGTTGTCGCCGTAATGGAATAGTGCAGTGGCGTGATCGTAGTTCGCTTGATATCCGCACCCAGCATGTCTCCGTGAAAATCTGGGGGAATCTGCTCTCGCATGGCAAGATTACTGAGAGCAGGCAGGTG
Organism: Terriglobus roseus; assembly: GCF_900102185.1. Lineage (NCBI taxonomy): Bacteria > Pseudomonadati > Acidobacteriota > Terriglobia > Terriglobales > Acidobacteriaceae > Terriglobus > Terriglobus roseus. The sequence goes on from NZ_LT629690.1 coordinate 4,702,376, forward strand.
CGGCTTCCTCCATACTCGTTCGCCTGAAGTCCCTTCACAAACGACAGAACGTTTTCGCGCAACATCTCTGGCCCACGCCAAACTTCTGCCGTTTCAACCATTCCGTCTTTGGCAAATTCCACCCGTACGATGACCAGACCGGTGACGTGGGCGGCGCGAGCGATTGGCGGATAAGTGATCGTAGTGGTCTCTTTCACACCGCTAACGCCGCAGGGCGGCACCTGCGCAAGAAGGTTCGCACCGCCGCAAAGCAGCATTGCACCGAGACAGACTTGCGCGGGCATACTCACTGCTAGACTTTATAGGTCATGCAATACCGTTCCGGAAGCCAGATTCGCGAAGATTTTCTGCGGTTTTTTGAGGGCAAGGGCCATCGCCGCATCCACTCGTCGTCGCTCGTGCCGCACAACGACCCCACGCTGCTCTTTGCCAACGCGGGTATGAACCAGTTCAAGGACGTCTTCCTTGGCTCGGACGTGCGCACTTATTCGCGCGCCACCACCTCGCAGAAGTGCGTCCGCGCGGGCGGCAAGCATAACGACTTGGAAAACGTCGGCTTCACGCGTCGCCATCACACCTTCTTTGAAATGCTGGGCAACTTCAGCTTCGGCGACTACTTCAAGAAAGACGCCATCGCCTTCGCGTGGGAACTGCTCACCTCGCCCGACTGGTTCGGCATCGACAAGGACAAGCTCTACGTCACCATCTTCGAAGGCGACGCGCAGACCCCGCGCGACGACGAAGCGGAGCAGTTCTGGATCGAAGCGGGCGTGCCGAAGAGCCGCATCTATGAACTGGGCGCGAAGGACAACTTCTGGCAGATGGGCGAAACCGGCCCCTGCGGCCCCTGCTCTGAGATCTATTACGACCTCGGCCTCGCAGCCAGCGAAACCGGCGAAGACAAGCCCTTCGGCGAAGACGACCAGCGCTACATGGAGATCTGGAACCTCGTCTTCATGCAGTTCGACCGTCACATCACACCGGGAGGCCTCCCGGAACTCACGCCGCTGCCAAAGCCCTCCATTGATACGGGCATGGGCCTCGAGCGTATCTCCTGCGTTCTGCAGGGCAAGCTCTCCAACTATCAGAGCGATCTGTTTGTTCCGTTGATCGATGCTGCGATTCGTCTGACTGGCTTCTCTGCGATGAACGCGGAGGAAGGGTCTGTCAGCGATGCAAAGGGCGCGGCCTCACTTCGCATCATCGCAGACCACGCACGCGCAGCAACGTTCCTCATCGCCGATGGCATTCAGCCTGCGAACGAAGGCCGCGGTTATGTGCTGCGCAAAATCCTTCGTCGCGGCATCCGTCACGGACGTCTGCTCGGTCAGGATCAGCCCTTCATGCACGAGATGGTGCACGCCGTCGTCGCCGAGATGAAGGTTGCCTATCCCGAGCTGCTGGATGCGGAAGATCGCGTAGCGAAGACGGTTCTACAGGAAGAGCAGCAGTTCGCACGCACACTGCAGCTTGGCCTCGCACGCATGACCAATGAAGTTTTGCAGGATGGCGCGCAGGCATTCTCGCTGTACGAAACCTTCGGCATGCCGCTGGACTTCATGACCGATGCCGCACGTGACGCGGGCATCGAGTTCGATATGGTCGGCTTCGAGCGCGCCAAGGAAGAAGAGCAAAAGCGCGCCCGTGCCTCATGGAAGGGCGGCTCGCAGAAGACCGCCTCCCCTGCCTTCGCATCGCTCGATAAGACAGACTTCGTCGGTTACACCGGCCTCCGCGCCGATAGCGCAGAAGTCATCGCGCTTGTGAAAGATGGCGTCGGCGTACAGGTTCTTCAGCCCGGCGATACAGGCGAGGTAGTTCTCGACCGCACATCCTTCTACGCAGACAGCGGTGGTCAGGTGGGCGACACCGGCTGGCTCTTCCCAACCGATCACACCTCCACCATCGCGGAAGTGCACGGCTGCACCAAGCCCGTTGCGGGTGTCTTCGCGCACAAGGTCACGGTCAAGCGCCCCATCGCTGTGGGCGACAAGGTCGATGCAGTGGTCGATGGTGCAGAACGCACCGCCACCACCCGCAACCACACCGGCACCCACTTGATTCAGGCTGCATTGCGAGAGGTGCTGGGCACGCACGTGAAGCAGGCCGGATCGCTCAACAATCGCAATCGTCTTCGCTTTGACTTCTCGCACTTCGCCCAGGTGGCGGACGAAGAGTTGCAGGAGATTGAAGACATCGTGAACCAGCAGGTGCTCGCGAACACCAAGGTGGAAACCTTTGTAGACGTTCCCATCGACGTCGCGATCAATGAGTACAAGGCGACTGCGCTCTTCGGTGAAAAGTACGGTGACAAGGTACGCGTCGTTAAGATCGGCGACTTCTCCACCGAACTCTGCGGCGGTACGCACACCCTCGCCACCGGCGAAATCGGTTTGTTGAAGCTCACCGGCGAATCGTCGGTAAGCAGCGGCATCCGTCGTGTGGAAGCCATCACCGGAACCGGTTCGTTGTCTGAGTTCCGCAAGGGCTTCGCTCTGGCGAAGATGGCGTCAACGCTCGTCGGCGCAAACGATCCCGAAGGCTTCCAGGCAAAGCTCTCCGCTCAGGAAGAAGAGTTGAAGAAGCTTCGCCGCGAACTCGATCAGGCGCGCATGAAGTCGGCTTCGGCATCCACGGAGAACGCCGCGGAATCTGCGGTCGAAGTGAAGGGCATCAAGGTGCTCGCGCAGAAGGTCAGCGGCCTCGACCGCAACCAGATGCGTACGCTCGTTGACACACTGCGCACGCGCCTCGGCTCCGGTGTCGTCGTCCTCGGCGCAGCCACAGAAGATGGCAAGGTTGCACTGATCGCTGGCGTAACCAAGGACCTCACAGGCAAGGTGCAGGCAGGCAAGGTCGTCGGCGCAGTCGCAGCCAAAGTTGGCGGCAAGGGCGGCGGACGTCCAGACCTCGCAGAAGCAGGCGGCACCGACCCATCGCAGCTTGATGCGGCGTTGGCCTCCGTGCCGGATACCGTAGGGGGCCTCATCGCTTAAGTGTTCCCTCTGTAACAGGGGAGCGGTATCGTATCGGCGGAGGTTTTATGGCAGGCAAGTTTGTTCTGAAACCAACATCGTCCGGCGGCTACCGCTTCAACCTGAAGGCAGGTAACGGCGAAACCATCCTCACGAGCCAGAACTACTCATCCAAAGAAGGCGCCCAACACGGCATTGAGTCCGTAAGGGAAAATGCTCCCAACGATGAACGTTATGACCGCCTGACGAACAAGGCCGGTGAGCCGTATTTCAATCTGAAGGCGGCTAACGGGCAGATTATCGGAAACAGCGAGGGCTACAGTTCCACCTCAGCGCGTGACCACGGCATCGAGTCTGTAAAGACCAACGCTCCCGCGGCAACAGTGGCGGAAGAGAACTAAGCGCGCTGGGTGCGTTCGCATGACAGACCTCGCCATCCGGCGAGGCGAGGCCGAAGTCTGTCAAGCCCTGGAATCATTCAACTAAAACAAAATAAAGGAAATAGAGTTGGCGTGATATTTCCGCCAAACCTCTAAAATAGAGATAGAGCAAAAGAGCAGGGCCGCAGCGATGCGGCCCTAACTCGTTTAGAAAGACGATTTTGCCACTAACCTCAATGGATAGACGATTTTACAGCCGCTAAAAACCTAACCCCAATAGAAAGAAGATTTTAGAAAAACAGGGGGGGAGGGGGGTACCCCTGCGATACCAAATCCACAAATCGCAGATTCCCGTTGCTGTGGCCTAAAAGCAGCGCGCCGAAAACGCACGGCAACTGCAAGCGTTCTTGTCAGCGCAGCAGCCATCCGCAAACTCTTCCGGTCGAAGTTCCACATGGCAGACAGAGCAAAGCGATACATGCTTGTGCAGAACCGCATCGTGCATCTTGTGGCCCACATCGGTGATCTTGTGCCCGGCATTGTGCATACCGTGCTTCAGCGCGGACATCACATCGTGCAGCGAAGTGTGGTGCGGATTGTGTGTTCCATGAATGTTGGTGTCGGGCATCTCACTGCCTCCCAGGCCTTAGCCTCAACGCCTATGTTGTATTCCCACCGCAATAGTTTTGGCTACTGGTTTGTGATAGCGCACGGTTGCGGTGTGCGGCAAGCGTCACTACAGTGGAAGCCATGCTGGATGTCCACCCTCCCCACACACCCGCACACGGCGTAGGCGATTTCTTTCTGCACCTGTTCACCATCACCGTAGGCTTGCTGATCGCCGTCGGAATTGAGGGAATGGTGACACGCCACGAGCACAAGAAGCTAGCCGAAGAAGCGCGCGAGACGTTGACGGCGGAAATCCGCCACAACATGGCAAATACAGATGACGCGGTGCGCGACATCGCCGCCCAGCAAGACCGTATGAAGAAGAACCTGGACACGCTGGAGAAGATCCAGACCGCCCCGAAAGGAGCGGCCGCGGACAACGCCGATATCAATGCCGCCTACGGTTCCACTGGTCTGGAGAAGACAGCCTGGCGCACCGCCCAGGCCACCGGAGCCCTAAGCTACATGCCCTACGAAGAAGCCCAGCGCTTCAGCGGCATCTATGACGAGGTTGATAACTTCGAGACCGCGCAGAAAGCCCTCATCGAGGATGAGGCACAATTCTTCGGCGCACTCGCCAGCCATCCCATCGTGAACGGCCACATCACCAAAGAGGGTGCCGACGCCATGGCCGAACGCTTCGGATTTGGCAGGGCCACCTTCTCAACCTGCACATCGCCGCCCGCGTATTGCAGGAACATGAACGTGCCTTTTTGGAACATCGCGCGCCGTTGAACCATATGTCAGAAAAGATAGGGAATTAGCGCGCAAGCGTCGGTCTGAGACGGTAATCACGGAAGCTACCCCGTTGGCTTTCGTCCCCAAAACAGCCGGGTGACCTCGATACACTGAAGCCGGTTTGGCTTCTCTAGCTCCATCCCGAAGCGCACGATGCGTTGTCGCTGCGGCTCTGCTGTTGCCGTTGGCGTTGAGTGCGGTTGCGCAAAGACCGCGGACGTCTTCCGCTGCATCATCTACTAGGAAGAAGGCTGTCGAGCAGACGCCGTGGCAGATTGCCGAGGCAGCGCGAGAACAGTTGATGGCGATTCCGCCGGAGCAGCGCACACGCGACGACTACACGACGGTGATGGACGCGTACCGGCTGATCTATCACGGCAATCCCGCGGACGTGCATTCGCCGGAGTCCATCTACAACGTGGGCCTGCTACTCGCTGACCAGGCCATGACGCTGCACGAGCCAAAGATGCTCACCGCGGCGATTGGGCAGTTTGAGTTCCTGCGGACACAGTATCCGCGATCCAGTTTCCGCATCCTGGCATTGCTGGAAGAAGCACATGTTGCCGCGAATGATCTGCATGATGTGAAGCTGGCGAGGACCAAGTATTCGGCGTTTGTGGAGGAGTATCCACAGTCGTCCCATATCGATGAGGCACAAGCGGCGCTGAAGAGCCTGAAGGCAGGTGTTTTGCCAGCCTCTCCGGATACAGCGCAGGCGAGCGTTAAGCCTCAGGTAGTTGCAGCACCGAAGGGATCACTCCCGCGACTGCCGGAAGGAAGCGCGTCCGCATCCAACGGCGTCCCGGCCTCAACGGTTCCACATGAGATCCGCGAGGCTGTGAACGCAGCTGCCTCACAGTCATCCACGTTGCCCGCACTGAAGCCGACAGCGCGCATGCAGGAAGTGGAAGACGCATCGGCGAATGTACCAACGCATACTCGCAACGGTTTGGCGACAGTCTCGGCCATCCGCCACTGGTCTACCCCGACCTACACCCGCGTAGCCATCGATCTTGGCGACGAGGTGCAGTATGAAGCGGCACGTGTGCCAAATCCGGATCGCATCTTCTTCGATCTGCATGGAACGCGGCTGGCGCAGGAGTTGAGCGGCAAGGCGTTCAGCGTAACTGACGATGGCTTCCTGAAGAAGATCCGTGTGGCGCAGTACTCGAATGATGTCGTGCGCGTTGTGCTGGACGTAAATGATGTGACGGAGTATTCGGCGTTTCTGCTGCCGAATCCATATCGACTCATCATCGATATCCATGGTGGTGCTAAGAGCTCCAGTTCGTCCGTTCCGCTTCCTGCAACTACGACAGCTCCTCAGAACGACAAGCTACATGGAGACGATCTGCTGCATGCGCCGACGGTTACACAGAGTGCAGCGAACAACGCAAATCGCGCGACGGGTATATCGTCTTCTGGAGTTTCGTTGCCTCCCGCTCCCGTGCCTGCAGATACCGCTGCAGTTCCAAGCACGGTTGCGACACGTAGCAGCGGCCGCGATGTGGCCAGTCTGAGTAAGGCTCCCGATACGCAGAAGGCGACGTTGCTGCCGACGAGCAAACCGATTGCCGTTGTTGCGGATACGCGCACTGGCGACATTCCTGTGCCGACGCACAAGAACGGCAAGCGGAACGAGAAGGCCGTGGAAGCGGCGGAGCCAGGGCAGGCAGCAGCACCAACAGCTGATGGAGCACGCACCTTGCAACGTGCGTTGGGATTGAAGATCAATCGCATCGTGATTGATGCAGGTCATGGTGGACACGACAGCGGAACACTTGGCGTGGGCGGCATCATGGAGAAGGACGTTGTCCTCGATGTCGCGCTGAAGCTGGGCAAACTGCTGCAGGACAAGCTGGGTGCGCAGGTGATCTACACGCGCAGCGATGACACGTTCATCCCGTTGGAGACGCGCACTGCAATTGCGAATAAGGCGGAAGCGGACTTGTTCCTGAGCATTCATGCGAACAGTTCGCAGGACGAAACAGCGCGTGGTGTGGAGACGTACTACCTAAACTTCACCTCGCAGCCGGACGCGTTGGATGTTGCGGCTCGCGAAAACGCGGTCAGCGATCAATCCGTACATCAACTTGCGGATTTGGTGAAGAAGATCACGCTCAAAGACAAGCTGGATGAGTCGCGCGAGTTTGCTGCGGATGTCGATAAGTCTCTCTTTGAGGGATTGCACCGTGGCAACGAAGGATTGAAGGATCGTGGCGTTAAGAAAGCTCCATTTGTGGTGCTGATTGGAGCGAATATGCCGTCGATCCTGACGGAGATTAGTTTCGTGACGAACCCTCGTGATGCCTCGCAGTTACGGACGCCCGAGTATCGCGAACGCATCGCGGAGTCGATCTATAAAGGTGTGGCTCGGTATACCAGCGGTTTAAGCAGCGGTTCCGTGCCGACACGGGTTGCCAAGACCTCTACGCCCGATCCTCGCGGGCAGTAGCCGCTCTCCTTTGGGCGATGGTGGTAGTCTCACTTTGAGTGATGCTGCGTACTGCCCATTTCGCGCTTGTTTCCGCTCTGTTGGTTTCCTCTGCCGTAGCGCAGACGCCAGCAGCTTCTACGACGGTTTCTGTTCCGCCTGCACCCTTGTTGGCTGATCACTTTGGCCCATGGCAGGCTTCCGCTCCAGCCACGGTCAATGACATTCATCTGCCGGATGATGTGGCAAAGGAACTGATCGTTAAGCGATCGGACGCGAAGATCTATGAAGCCGAAGGAAACAAGGCTGCGGTTTCTGCGGTGGAACTTGCCGATGCCACAGGCGCTTACAGCGCGTTTACGTATTTGCGCACGGCAGAGATGCATCCATGCTCAACGGGAAACAGTCTGGGCGTAGACTGCGCAGTGTCCTCAGGACGGTTGTTGTTCTGGCAGGGCGATACGGTAGTGATCGTTGCACCAGCAGGGCTGAAGGGCATTGCCGCAGGTTCGTTCACGGATCTGGTGGGTACTCTTCCGAAGCCAAATGGCGCGAAGGCTGCGCATCCGTTGCTACCGGGCAAACTGCCTACAGATGGTCTGGAGAAGACCAGCCTGCGCTATGCCGTGGGACAGAACACATACACCGCTGGTGGTGGCGCGATTCCTGCTGAGGTGTTGGACTTTAGCAAGTCTCCTGAAATTCTTACTGCGCACTATCGTTCGTCGAAGAGCGGTACAGGATTGCTGACACTCATCTTCTATCCCACGCCAACGATTGCAGGTGATCGTATGCGTGCGATCCAGCAAGCGATTTCAGATAAGAAGATGCCTGCGTCGTTCCTTGCAGGCGATCCGCAGATTGCGCGATCGGGACCGATCGTTGCGATCGCTTCCAGTGGATTTACTGCGAAGGAAGCAGCGAAGCTGGTGGGTGGCGTGAAGTACCAGGCGCAGATTGCATGGGACAAGCCCGAAGGCTACATGGAGCAGTTCAAAGTTTCTGCTGCAGCCAGTGTGTTGGTACAGATCATGATCTTCGTTTTCGTGATGTGTGGCGCTGCCCTTGCGTTGGGTATTGTGTTCGGCGGAGGTCGCGCTGCCTTCCGTATATCGCGTGGTAAATCGGCTTCGTCGCTGGCAGATATGGAAGTCATCAGCCTGGGATTGCGTGGCAAGCCGGAACACAAAATCCAGTCCTAACAGCGCGTTTCTCATACGCTTCCGCACGGATGAATAAAAGAGAACAAAAAGCGAAATTATTCGCTTACGTTGTAACAGAATCTCTCCATTAAGATTCGTATTTTCAGTTAGATGCGATTCTCCTTGACACCGCCTGAAGCGGAGCCATAGACTTTCGCCAGAAAGTTCAGATGGCTTTGCCTCCGTCCGGACTATTCTCCCTGAGAAAAAGCCGCCCGCTTCGCAGGCGGCTTTTTCGTGCACGATTTTGGAGTGTGGAAACGCTGCTTTCAGCGCGATTTGGCACACACGGCAACCCACGATAGAATCACTAAGGAACGCCGACGTAGCTCAGTTGGTAGAGCAGCTGATTCGTAATCAGCAGGTCAACGGTTCAAGTCCGTTCGTCGGCTCCATACGCGTTCCATCCCCCTCTCCAAAATCATTTTTGTAAACGAGCAGTCTGCCTCCTTTGGAGGTTGCATTCTGTCGCACCTCTGCGATTTGCGTAAGATGGTGTGACCTCAGAGCAGAGCTTGTGGAGCGCTACTGGATGAATCAAAGCCGTCGCAGTTTCCTCGCATCGATGGCGGTAGCCGCCACGCTGCCTCACACGTCATTCGCAGAAGCTGATCCCGCGTTACGACCCGCAACTGCACTTGCGCATGATCCGCTGCGTCCGCAATTTCACCTGTTGCCGGCGCGCAACTGGATGAACGATCCGAATGGGCCCATCTTCTGGAAGGGCAAGTACCATATGTTCTTTCAGTACAATCCTGGCGGCGCCATCTGGGGCGACATGCACTGGGCCCATGCGGTAAGCGAGGACATGATTCACTGGCGGCATCTTCCCGTCGCATTGGCGCCCACGCCCGGAGGACCAGATGCAGATGGTGTGTTCAGCGGCACCGCATTTGTGCAGGATGGCCGTGTGGGCATGATGTTTACCGGCGTACGGAAGCCGACGCCGGAAGAGGCAGCGCATCGTGGTTCGTCGCTGATCGAGTCGCAGTGCATTGCGATGGCAGATAACGATGACCTTACGAGCTTCACCAAGGTGAAGGATGCTGTCATCCCGGCTCCTCCGCCCCAACTACAGACGAACGGGTTTCGTGATCCTTCTCCCTGGAAGCAGGGGGACTGGTGGTACACGCCCATTGCTTCCGGCATTGCGGGTACGGGTGGTTCTATTCTGCTGTACCGTTCGCGTGATTTGCGGCAGTGGGAGTTTGTCCACACCTTTGCGCAGCGGCAGCAGTCGTTTGAGGCTTATACGCCATGGGATGTGTGGGAGTGCCCTGAGTTCTTTGCGTTGGGCAACCGTCATGTCCTGATCTATTCGACCTATGGGAAGGCGTTCTGGCAGACAGGGCACTTTGACGCGGAACGTCTTCTCTTTCATCCGGAACGCGAAGGCATCCTCGATTACGGTTCCTTCTATGCTCCTAAGACGCAGCTCGATGCGCATGGGAACCGCATCCTGTGGGGATGGATTCAGGAGTCCCGCTCTTCGGCTGAATACGATGCGGCGGGATGGTCTGGCATGATGTCGCTACCGCGCGTTCTGACGATGGCAGACGATGGGACCTTGCGCTATCGAGTGGCGGATGAGGCGCTTGCGTTAAGGAAACAGGAGCGAAGTGCTGTTGGAGCCAATGCCGCTACGGTGAAGCTCAGCGATTGTTGTGGTGAAGCGACCTACCGCGTCCGTCGTGGCGATAAGGCGCTTCGACTTGTCCTGCGCGGCGATCGGACGAGCGACATCTGGATGACTGTTAGCTACGATCCAAAACACAGCGGACAGATCCAGTTGGATTACCGGCCTTTTGAAACGTCGTCCACCGGAACCTCGGAGATTCGTCTGCATGTAGATGGATCGCTGGTGGAAGTCATTGTGGATGGGCAGATCGCGTGGAGTCATCGCTTCTACTACAAGGGAGCGCAGCAGGCGGCATTGCTGCAGTGGGAGGGAGACGCGGCGTCGCTGCTTGAAGCGAAATGGTGGCAGATGGAACCCATCTCCGCGGATCGTCTGACGACCTGAAACAAGGTCATTTCATCGCCTGTTCAAGAAAAAGAATCAGTTGTGGTACAGGTTACCCACAAGATTCTTCATTTCGTGGTTATAGGTATCTTGCGCGCAATGTCCGGCGGCATCATACTCGGCATTAGGTGAGCAAAAAGCGCATGACCCGCTCACCGCTGGAGCACAGACGATGCCCGTAATGACAGCGCCTGTTTCCCGTTACAGCCGAGCGCAAGCCGCACGGATCCTGGGCGTTCCTGAACGCCAGGTGACTTCGTGGCAGCGAGCCGGGCTGATTGCCGACACGTCCGATTTCACCATTCGCGATTTAGCTGGGATGCGCAGTCTGCGTGACCTGCAGCATAAGCGGCATTCTGCAAAGTCGATTCGTGTGTCGCTCGAGGCGATGCAACGTGCCGGGTTTGCCGATCCGCTGCACAGCTTCGCACCTGTATCGCAGGGAGCGAAGCTGGTGTTCCGTCATGCCGGAGCGCTGCTCGACCCGCTGACACAGCAGCTTGCTTTTGATTTTGAAGCGCCGAAGCGGGCGTTGACGGTGGTGCGGCGTGAGTTGCCGCGCGATCAGCAGCTCCGTGATCAGGCGCGCGCCCAGGAGATCTTCCAGCGCGCTGTGCAGTTGGAAGAGAGGCAAGAGACGCTGTCTGAAGCCGCCGAACTGTACGAACAGGTGTTGGCAATCTGGCCGAAGCATGCTCCCGCTTCCATCAATCTGGGAACGATTCTCTACAACGACCGTCGGTTTGAAGAGGCGGAGAAGCGGTATCGCACGGCGGCGGAGATTGACCCGGACTACGCGTTGGCCTTCTTTGATCTGGGTAACGTGCTGGATGAGTTGCGCCGCCTCCCTGAGGCGATTGTGGCTTACCATCGGGCAATTCAGCTTGTCCCACAGTATGCCGATGCGCATTACAACCTGGCACTGGCGTATGAACGCACGGGCGAGAAGCGCAAGGCTTTGCGGCACTGGCTCTGTTATGTGCGGCTTGACCCGGTGGGACCGTGGGCGACACATGCTCGTCTGCAGGCGCGCCGTACCCTTGCGAGCGAGCGGCTGAGTATCGTTTCGCGATTCGGAAAGATGGCCGGGTAAAACTCTTAGGAAGAACGCGAAAAGAGAAATGCGCGGCGAGAGCCGCGCATTTCTGTATTTGAGAGAAGAGGAGCTTACGCTTCAGCCGGCGTGGCAGTCTCTTCCGCAGCCTGCTTCTTGGGTGCGGGGGCTTCCTGCTTCTTGCTGGGGGCAATGATGGCGTGCAGGGTGGTGCCTTCCATGCGCGGCATGAATTCCACGACGCCTGCCGGACCCACATCCATGATGAGGCGGTTGATGATCTTGTAGCCCAGGTCGCGGTGCGCCATCTGGCGGCCACGGAAACGCAGGCTGGCCTTCACCTTGTCGCCGTCGTTCAGGAAGCGGACTGCCTGATTTTTCTTCGTCTGGTAGTCATGCTCATCCACGGTGACGGAGAACTTAACTTCCTTGATGACGATGACCTTCTGCTTCTTACGTGCAGCGCGGTCGCTCTTGTCCTTCTCGTAGAGGTACTTGCCGTAATCCTGGATGCGGCAGACGGGCGGGACAGCGTTGGGAGAGATTTCCACGAGGTCCAGCGAACGCTCGCGCGCAATCTTCAGCGCGTCGAACGGGGCCATGATGCCAAGCTGTTCGCCATTTTCATCGATCACGCGGATTTCGCGCGCGCGGATTTTTTCGTTGGTGCGGATGAAACTCTTGACGGAACGCTTGTCAGTAAACGGTGGAATAGCTCGCCTCCGCAGCGCACCTCATAATATGTGCCGCTGCACAACCCAGTATACAACGTGGTCCCGCATGTCGAGCGGTTTCTCTGTGCCATTCGACATAGGAATCTATGCCTTGCGAGCCCACTCGGGAGCTGCCGTTAGAAAGGAAAGTGCTGTAGAAGGCGGTACATCGCGTCTAGAAAGAGGTATGCTTGCATGTGGTGCACACGCGGGCAGAGGCTCTGCTGCACGGGAGATAGACACGTTCCATGAAACGTCGCATTCTGCTGGTTGATGATGAAGTTGCCGTTCTGCTTACCCTCAAGGCGGTCCTTGAGATCAGCGGATTTGATGTGGATACGGCCACGAGCGCACGCGAAGGTAAGAGCCGAATCCGCCATCGCGAATACGAGATGGTGATTACCGACATGCGCATGGAAGATGAGCATGCCGGTAAGGAAGTGATTGCAGCCGCGAAGGAAGCGTCCTACAACCCGGCAATTGCACTGCTGACCGCTTTCCCCGTTGATGATGAAGCGCTTTCGACCATGGGAGCGGACAAGATGCTAGTGAAGCCGATGCACACGCGCATCCTGCTGCAGCAGCTTGAAGCGTTGTTCGCACGGCATACCGCGGCGAAGGAAAAGGCCTCTTCGAAGAAGCCGGTGAAGTCGGCGGCGAAGAAGTCGGCCGCGGTGGTGAAGAAATCGGCTCCTGCAAAGAAGACGGTTGCAGCGAAGAAGGCTGCTCCGGTCGTTAAGAAGGCCGCCCCGGCGAAGAAGGTGGTTGCGAAGAAGGTTGCGCCAGCCAAGAAAGCCGCTGCGAAAAAGCCGGTCGCTAAGAAGGCTGCGAAGAAATCGCGTTAATTATGTGGGATGAATCTTCCCTTCAATGAGAAAGGCGCTCCCATCGGAGCGCCTTTTAGTTTCTGTGTTGCCTTTATTTAGGGCTGTGCGTCTTGATGTAACTGCGCAGTGCCAAGTTGATTTCAAGTGCCTTGCTTGTGCCGTTGTCGAGCATGTGCAGCCAATCGCTGGCGGGAGATTTCAATCCTGCGGTGCTGAGCAGGTAGCCGGTCTGCACAATGATTTCAAGGGCATTGCTGAGGTCGTGCGCCAGCTTGCGAATCTCAAGGGCAAGGTCTTCCGGAATTACGGATTCGGTTGTGGGGGCAGAAGGCGAGTTTACGTTGCTCTGGTCCATGCGGAAACGGTGCTCCCAGCTAGTTCTGTGTGTGCTGCGCTTTGGATGCTACTGAAAAGTCTGAAGGTTGGATAGAAAGTGATGATGAGGCTGTTTGGTTTGACATCCTGTTCATCCTTTGGGACACTGAAAGAGCTGCAAGCGAAGTTCTGGCTCATGCCTGTGACGCTCGCTCCGTGCCGAAATGGCGGAATTGGCAGACGCGCATGGTTCAGGTCCATGTACTCGCAAGGGTGTGGAGGTTCGAGTCCTCTTTTCGGCACCATCAAGTTCTGTAAGGAACGTCAGAAGCGCGATGCGAAAGCATCGCGCTTCTGCTTTTTGTGTTGTTTACCGTCTTCTTCCTGGTCGGGTTTAGCATTAGGAACAGCCATGACGCATCTTGATCGCATTCTTGTTCAGACCCGTATCGCACTTTCGCAGCGACGTTCGCCCGACCGTTTGCGTGAGCTGGAGCGCATGGCCGCTGATCACACGCCGCGCGGATTCGCGGCGGCACTGCGGACGGCTGCGAAGACGCGTCCGGCAGTGATTGCGGAATTGAAGAAAGCCTCGCCCAGCAAAGGATTGATTCGACCGGAGTTTGATCCGGCTTGGCTGGCGCAGTCGCTGGAGCGTGGTGGTGCGGCGTGCCTGAGTGTGCTGACGGATGAGCCGTTCTTTCAGGGATCGCTACGGAACCTGGAAATAGCGTCGCAGTCGGTAAAGCTGCCGTGTCTACGCAAGGACTTCATTGTCGACGAGTTTCAGATTGTGGAAGCGCGTGCGCACCGGGCGGATGCCATTCTGCTGATTGTGGCGGCGCTGACCGATGCAGAATTGAAGACGCTGCGAGCTGCTGCAAAGGCAGCGGAGTTGGATGTGTTGTGCGAGGTGCATGACCGTGAGGAACTGGCTCGTGCTCTGGATCTGGGATGCGAGATGTTTGGCGTAAACAGCCGCAATCTGCGCACCTTTGAAGTGAACACGGCAGAAGCGGAGAAGCTGGCAGAGTTGTTGCCCGCTGACGCAGTGCGGGTTGCGGAGAGCGGGATCGGTTCTGCTGCGGATATACAACGCATGACGGCTGCCGGATACAACGCATTCCTGATTGGCGAATCGCTGATGCGGAAGGATGATCCGGGCGACGCACTGGCCGCACTGTTGAAACCGCAGCTTGTCGCGGCGGAGTAATTCCGATGTGGGTAAAAATCTGCGGCAATACGCGGCTGGAGGATTGCCAGCGCGCTATTGACCTTGGCGTGGATGCGCTGGGGTTCATCTTTGCGCACGGCAAGCGGTTGGTGACGGCAGAGCATGTGCGGACGATTACGTCGCTGCTGCCGGCACATGTGCCCACCTTCGGTGTGTTCACACAACGTGATCCGGAGTTCATTCTGCACACGGCAGAAGTAGCGGGAATTTCAGGCATTCAAATGCATGGCGTTTTTGATCCTTCGCTGGCGTCGGCCCTGCGTGTGCGTTTTCCGAAGGGCGATTCACCACGGCTGATCCAGGTAGTGCATTGGGATGTGGATGAGGCTTTGGAACTGCAGCAGGCTCGGCTTCGTGGGGAACTGAACGCGCTGGCAGATTCCGGTCTGGTCGATGCTGCATTGATGGACTCGCGCACGAAGCAGGACAGTGGCGGAACGGGCGTTACGTTCGATTGGATCGCAGCAGCTGAAGTGGTTCGTGAGTCGCGTTTACCGGTGATTGCGGCGGGTGGTTTGCGACCGGAGAACGTGGCGGAAGCCGTTCGTATCCTCAAACCCTGGGGCGTGGATGTTTCCAGTGGTGTCGAAGCTTCGCCCGGCGTGAAGGATGCCGAACGGATGGAGCAGTTTATCCAAGCCGCGCGGACTGGTTCACTAGAAAGATAAAGGGCGAGCAGCCGTCGCCACTCGCCCTGCTTGTCCTCGCCAAAGGACAAAGTTGGACTTGATATTCGCTCTTTTCAGGAACGAATACAAGTGCTATCTGGGTTCATCCGGATGCGCCGTCTCTTCGCGCTTCTTGATGGAATCATGCTTGCGCACCTTATTGGCCACCACGCCGCCCGTTGCGCCAACGCCCGCTCCGACAACTGCGCCCACAGGGCCGCCTACCAGTGCTCCAGTAGCTGCGCCGCCTGCCGCGCTGCCACCCACGATCTTTGCCTTGTTGTGATGCTTCGCGTCGTGCTCTTCCACCTGGGCCTTGGCGTCGGCGTGAGATTCCTGCGCCATTACTGCAAAGGGAGCCAACATTCCTGCCACTGCAACCGCTGCTGCCATTTTCTTCATGAACATCGCATCTCTCCCGCGAGGCCGTTTGGGGGACTCGGCCAACGCACGTGATGGGGATGGATGGGATCGCTGCCGGGAAGGTTTCCTTTTCAAACCGCGTAATTTCAGGTAGAGTTTTCCCTGATGGTGCGTTCCGTCTATTTTTGGCGATTTACTTTCCGTTACGGGGCAACCCCCGCGGCGCCAATGGAACACGCTCTCTAAGCAATCGCTGCCAAGACAGGGCAGCAGAGTAAGAGATCAAAGATTCCCAGAGCCGCGGACCCACTAGGGCCGCGGTTTTTAGTTTTGAACGCAGGACAGACGCAGAGGGACAGCAAGAGATGCCAGTTGTGGAATCGACAACGGAAGTAAGCCGCTCGCTGGGCACGGGGCGCTTTGGCGCGTACGGTGGCCGCTATGTACCGGAGACGCTGATGGCGGCGCTTCTGGAACTGGAACAGGCCTATGTGGAAGCGCGTGACGATGCGGCGTTTCAGGCGGAACTTGCAGACCTGCTGAAGCACTACGTGGGGCGTCCCACGCCGCTGTATTACGCGAAGCGTTTGAGCGAAGAGCTGGGCGGCGCTCAGATCTACCTCAAGCGTGAAGACCTGCTGCATACCGGCGCGCACAAGATCAACAATGCTCTGGGACAGGGCCTGCTGGCGAAGCGCATGGGCAAGAAGCGCATCATCGCCGAGACGGGCGCGGGGCAGCATGGCGTTGCCACGGCTACGGTCTGTGCGTTGCTTGGCCTTGATTGCGTGATCTACATGGGCGAAGAGGACATGCGTCGGCAGGAGCTGAATGTGCTGCGCATGCGTCTGCTGGGTGCTGAGGTACGGGGTGTGTCGGCGGGATCGGCCACGCTGAAGGACGCGATCAATGAGGCAATGCGTGACTGGGTCACGAATGTCCGCGACACGTTTTACATTCTGGGTTCCGCGCTTGGATCGCATCCCTATCCGACCATGGTGCGCGACTTCCATCGCGTGATCAGCAAGGAAGCGAAGCAGCAGTTTGCTGATCAGGTGGGCCGCAATCCGGATGTGGTGATTGCGTGCGTGGGCGGCGGATCGAATGCGATTGGCGCGTTCTATGAGTTCATTCCCGATGCTGCAGTTCGTTTGATTGGTGTTGAAGCTGGTGGCCGCGGCACGGCTCTTGGTGAACATGCGGCGCGATTCAGCGGCGGTCTTCCCGGTGTGTTGCAGGGCACATACAGCTATGTGTTGCAGGACGATGCGGGGCAGGTGGCTTCCACGCATTCGGTTAGCGCGGGATTGGACTATGCCAGCGTTGGTCCGGAACATGCCATGCTGCATGACCAGAAGCGGGCTGAGTATGTCAGTGCCACGGATGATGAGGCATTGCACGCGGTCAAGATGCTCGCGCAGACCGAAGGCATTCTGCCCGCGTTGGAATCAGCTCATGCTGTGGCCCATGCGATCAAAGTAGCGCCAACACTGGGTAAAGACAAGATCGTGATGATCAACGTGAGTGGCCGCGGCGATAAGGATATGGGCATTCTTGCGAACGAAATGCAACTGCGCGGGAGTTCTCTGTGACCCAGCTATGGAGCGAAGCTGACCGTCAGCTTCTTGTTTGGGCATTGCCTAACGAGATCGTGAATGGGGTCGGCTATGAACATTTTGAAGCGGCACTCGGAATGACAGAAGATGAGTACGTAACGTTGATCGGCAATCTTCGTTCTGACGGAAGGACGTTTATGCTGTCGCGTCAGGAGGCCGTTTTGATGAGAACCTCTCTGTCGGAAGTAATTGGAATGCTGGCAAACGAGTTTCAGACCAGAACGGGATACAGCGACTCGGAGGCTGAGAACTTACGAAAGCGGCTGGACGCATTCATGAATCAAGAAGAACTGGTGGCGGAGTAAAGATGCCGATTGATTTCAGCAGTAAGCCTGGACTGGTTGTCTATCTGACCGCAGGTGATCCATCTCTTGATGCGACCTATGACATTGCTCTTGCAGCGATCGACAATGGTGCACAGGTGCTGGAGCTTGGTGTTCCGTTCAGTGATCCGTTGGCCGATGGGCCGGTGATTCAGCGAGCCAGTGAGCGCGCGGTGGCGCGTGGCGTGCGTTTGAGCGATGTGCTGACGCTGGCGAATAAGATTCGTGCAGCAAGGCCGCAGGCGGGCATCATCCTCTTCAGCTATCTGAACCCCGTGGTTCGCATGGGGTTGCCGGAGTTCTGCAAGGCCGCGAAGGAAGCGGGTGCGGATGGTGTGCTGCTGACGGACATGATCGTCGAGGAAGCAGGCGAATATCTGGCCGAGATGGCGAAGAATGATCTTGCTCCAGTATTCCTGGCAGCTCCAACTTCGCCGGATGAGCGTTTGAAGGCGATCGCGGAGCATAGCAAGGGCTTCGTTTACGCCATCTCGCGTGTGGGCATTACTGGTACACAGGCGCAGATTGCCTCTGACGCGGAGTCGCTGGTGGCTCGGTTGAAGCAGTTTGCGAAGATTCCCGTGGCGGTGGGTTTTGGCATCTCCACGGCGGAGCATGTACGCTCGGTGAGCGAATTTGCGGACGCGGCGATTGTCGGCAGTGCGATTGTGAAGTTGATTGAAGACAGCAAGGCCGGTGAAGAGGCCATAAATGTCGGGAAATTCGTGAAGTCTTTGCGGTCGTAGCACTGGCCGCGCCGGATAATAGAACACAAGACCAATCAGAGTAGAGGGTAACGATGGAGATTGCAGACTGGCGGCAGAAGATCGACGGTATCGACGAGCAGATCGTCAAGCTCCTGTGCGAGCGCGCAGCAGCAGCCGCGGCCATTGGCGAGTTGAAGTCGCAGAGCGGCAGCAACATCTACGAGCCGGAACGTGAACAGGCAGTTCTGGCACACGTCGCCGCAGCCAACACGGGTGAGATTCCGCAGGAAGAGCTTACGGATATTTACGAACGCATTATGGACGTGATGCGTGGGTTGCAGCGGAAGCCGAAAGCGTAAGCGCAAAGATTAGTAAAGAAAACGAACGATTCTGCCGTGAGAGTCGGCAGGGAAGCGAAGGAACAGCAGCGATGATCGTGGTCATGCAGGGAACCGCCACACAGGAGAATATCCAGGCGGTGATTGAGCAGATGGTGGAACTCGGCTTCAATGTGCACCGCACCAGTGGTGCCGGACAGATGATTCTGGCGGGCGTGGGTACGCCGGCTGCCTTTGATGTGGCGGAGTTTCAGGTGCTCCCCGGTGTGCAGACGGCGTATCGCATCTCGTCGCCGTACAAGCTGGCAGGCCGCGGCTTCCGTCCTGAGGGAACGGTTATCACCTTCCCCAACGGCGTGCAGGTAGGCGGCGAAAACGTAACCATCATGGCTGGCCCTTGCTCTGTGGAATCGCGCGAGCAGATTCGCCTTTCCGCACAGCAGGTGAAGGCTGCGGGCGGCCAGTTCCTGCGTGGCGGCGCGTACAAGCCGCGTTCCTCGCCGTACAGCTTCCAGGGTATGGGCGTGGATGGTCTCAAGCTGCTCCGCGAAGTCGGCGATGAAACCGGCCTGCTGGTCATCACGGAAGTGATGGAGATTTCGCAGATTGAAGTGATGCTGCCGTACATCGACTGCTTTCAGGTGGGCGCGCGCAACATGCAGAACTTCAATCTGTTGCGTGAACTGGGGCACGTACGCAAGCCAGTGCTGCTGAAGCGCGGCATTGCGGCGACGATTGAAGAGGTCCTGCTGTCTGCGGAGTACATCCTGTCCGGCGGCAACTATGACCTGATGCTGTGCGAGCGTGGCATCCGTACCTTTGAGACGGCGACGCGCAACACGATGGATATCTCGGCAATCCCGGTGCTCAAGAAGCTGACGCACCTGCCGGTGCTTGGTGATCCGTCGCACGGCGTGGGCAAGCGTGAGTTTGTTCCTGCGATGGCACTGGCTTCGGTAGCTGCCGGTGCAGATGGCCTCCTGATGGAGATGCACCCGAACCCGGATAAGGCGATGAGCGATGGCGCGCAGTCGCTGTACCCGGAGCAGTTGGAAAAGTTGGTGGAGCAGCTTCGTCAGCTCGCACCGGTCGTGGGACGTCGCGTAGCGTAACGACCACGCCAGTATGTGTATAGGCCGTGCTCTTCGGGGCACGGCCTTTGTTCATTGCAGGGAGCGACGCGCTACACTCAAAACCAACAGGAGACAGCAGTCGTGAGTGAGTGGGTAAAGCTGACCGCATCCGATGGAGTGGAACTAAGCGCGTATGTATCGCGTCCCGCTGGCGAGCCGAAGGGCGCGCTGGTGGTGGTGCAGGAGATTTTTGGGGTCAACGACCACATTCGCGCTGTAACGGATGAGTGGGCCGCCGAAGGCTATCTGTGCATTGCGCCCGCGATCTTTGACCGCATTGAGAAGGATGTATTTCTCAATTATGACGAGGCTGGTTGGGCAAAGGCCGGCCCCTTGTACCAGAAGCTTGATATCGCGAAGTCATTGTTGGATGTCGAAGCTGCAGTGGCGTGGCTTCGTGGGCAAGCGGACGTGAAGGTGGGCATTGTGGGCTACTGCTACGGCGGATCAATGGCCTGGGTTACTTCGTGCCGCTCGAAGATCGACGCGGCAGTGGGTTACTACGGCGGCCTCATTCCAACGCTGGTGCAGGAGACTCCTCGTAATCCCATCATTCTGCATTTTGGTGGCGCAGACACTCATATCTCGGCAGAAGCCATCGCGAAGATCCAGCTTGCGCACCCAGAGGTGCCGGTGTTCTTGTACCCCGGAGCTGGTCATGCATTCAATCGCAAGCCCGATCCAAGCAGCTACGTGGCGGATGCAGCTGACTTGGCGAAGCGGCGATCTGTGCTCTTCTTTGAAGAGCATCTTGCGGCGAAATGAAATCGGTTCTCATCATCGGCACGGGGCTCATCGGTGCATCGGTGGGCCTTGCGCTGCGTGAGGCTGGATTTACCGGCTCCATCGCCGGCATTGATGCCAGTGGCGACGAGCTGAAAGCGGCGGAAGCGTCGGGTGCGATTGATCGAGCGGCGCGCTCACCAGAAGAACATCGTGCGGCAATTGCTACGGCAGATGTGATTGTCCTGGCGGTTCCGGTGATGGCTGTTCTGCAATGGATGCAGGGCATTGCGCCGCAATTGCGACCGGGCCAGCTTGTGACTGATGCGGGCTCAACCAAAAGCGAGATTGTGGGCGCGGCAGAACGACTTATGCCAGACAACTTCCTCCCTGGGCATCCTATGGCAGGTAAAGAGAGCGGTGGTGCGGCGCTGGCGGAGGCTTCACTATTCCGTGGTGCGACGTGGATCTTCACGCCCATGCATGAGGCCACTCCTGTTGAGGTTGAGTGGCGCGGATGGGTTGAGAAGTTTGGCGCAAAGCTGCTGGATATGGATGCAGCGCGGCATGACGAAATCTGCGCGTGGGTAAGCCACATGCCGCAGATGGTGTCCACGGCTATGTCGGCCATGTTGGAAGACAAGTTTGGCGATTCGCCAGAATTGCGCGCAATCGGCGGGCGTGCACTGCGAGAGATGACGCGGCTGGGCAGCAGTCCATTCAGCATGTGGCGCGACATTGCCCACACGAATCAAGAGAACATTGCAGAGACATTGCTGACACTTGAGCAGCGTTTGCAGCACCTCCGCGAGAACCTGAAGACCCCGGAACTGCGTGAGGAGTTCGGGCGTGCGAACGCGTTTCGGCGTCAGCTTTAGAAGGATCTTGTAAAGCGATTCGTGCAGACAGGGTGGTCGCTTTGCGGGTGCGACTCTATACTGTCAGGAACTCATGGACAATTCCGCGCTTCATAAGCCCAATCTGGATGGATATCTGCTGGATAATGCGTACGACGAAATGTTCGCCGCGCCGGGCGAACTGCGGCCGCAATACCAGGTGTTGATGGAGCAGTTCTCCTCACTGCCCAAGGCAGAGGTGGAACGCCGCAAGCAAGCTGCGGATCTGTCGTTCCTGAACCAGGGCATCACCTTCACGGTCTATGGCCGGGACGAGGGGACAGAGAAGATTTTCCCTTATGACCTGCTGCCGCGCATGATTACTGCGGCGGAGTGGGCAGTGGTGGAGCGAGGGCTTACACAGCGCATCACAGCGCTGAATCTCTTCCTGAAAGACATCTACAACGAAGGCCGCATCCTGTCAGATGGTATTGTGCCGCGCGAGATTGTCTACAGCTGCAAGCAGTTTCGCAGGCACATGATTGGTTTGCAGGTGCCGCGCAACGTGTACATCTCGGTGACTGGAACGGACCTCATCCGGCTCGAGAATGGCGAGTTTGTCGTGCTGGAAGACAATCTCCGTGTGCCCTCTGGCGTTAGCTATATGCTGACGAATCGGCGCGTCATGAAGCGCATCTTCCCGGTGATGTTTCGTCGGTACAACGTGCGGCCCATTGAGCAATACACGCAGTTGTTGCTGAGTACTCTGCGCTCTCTTGCTCCAGAAGGCAGGCCGGAACCAAACATCGTTCTGCTCACTCCCGGTGTATTCAATTCCGCGTATTACGAGCACGCTTATCTCGCGCGCCAGATGGGCATTGAGCTCGTCGAAGGCCGCGATCTGACCACGCATGACAACGTGGTCTACATGCGTACCACCAGCGGTCTGCGACGTGTGGATGTGATCTATCGTCGCGTGGACGATGACTTTATTGATCCCATGAGTTTCCGCCCGGACTCCATGTTGGGTGTTGCCGGATTGTTTAATGCGTACCGCGCTGGCAATGTCACATTGACGAATGCGTTTGGTACAGGCGTGGCGGATGACAAGGCGATGTATGCCTATGTGCCAGATATCATTCGTTACTACTTGTCGGAAGAGCCGGTGTTGAAGAACGTGGAAACGTATCTTTGTGCACGTGATTCTGAACGTTCCCACGTGCTGGCTAATCTCGACAAGATGGTGGTGAAGGCTGTGGGTGAGAGCGGCGGCTATGGCATGTTGATTGGCCCACAAAGCACGAAGGAACAACGCGAAGAGTTTGCCCGCAAGATTCAGGCCGATCCGCGCAACTATATTGCACAGCCAACAATTACCTTCAGTCGTGCACCCTGTTTGTTTGGCGAGGGATTCGAGCCACGCCATGTGGATCTACGTCCTTACGTCTTGTATGGCGACAAGGTTCGAATTGTGCCTGGCGGATTAACGCGTGTCGCACTGAAGAAGGGGTCGCTGGTTGTGAACAGCAGCCAGGGCGGCGGCAGCAAAGACACATGGGTGTTGAGTCAATAAGGCTTGCATCGCATGAAAACAAAGGCCCTTCGGGGCCTTTGTTTGTTTAGGAAACTTACGACTTCTTTATGCCGAATACAGCGGCACCCGTGACACAATAACCAAGGCGCAACTGCGCAGGGATATCTCTCAATGATCGTTACAGTTCAGGAGCCTCCGAGTACGGACGGCCGTTTGCTGTGACGATGCGGATATAAATGAACTCCGCTTCGTCATGGTTTTCAAAAACATGACAAGCGTCGTTGCACCGCCACTTCTTTTCGATGGTCGCTTCGAACGCATGCTTATCGCGCGTGACGAAAGAAGTTTCGAAATGATTTCCATGTCCCTCTTCTCGCGGCTTTTTGCTGCCGCCCTTCTTTGTGGTTCGTTTTGTCTGAACGCTCAGACCGCAGACGTGCCACAGGCATCTTCGCCCTCACCGACGATGTTTCCGCATTCTGACGATGCTCCGTGGTTTGCCGCCGGACAGTTCAACAGCATCCTGCAGGGACATCCCGCGTTTCATTCGCCCTATGAAGGTACGAACAGTCTGCGTGCGCGCGGCGAATACAAAGTATCGATGGTGGGCACTCTGTTTCTGGGGCTGCAGCCTTGGCAGATGTTTGGAAATCATGGAACCTCAGCGGAGCGTTACAACACGGACCTGATCCTGGATGTGGAATCAGCTGGCGGGCGCGGCATCAGTCAGGCGTTGGGACTCGCTGGATTTACGAATCTGGATGTGGTGCGCAATCCAAACCTGGGATCAAAGCCATACATTGCCCGTGTTGAGGTACACCAGACCATCGGCTTCACGAACGAGATGACAGAGAACCAGCGTGGACCATATGCGTTGGCGACAGAAGTGCCAGTGCGACGGTTGGAACTGCGTGTAGGAAAGATGTCGACCCCGGATGTCTTCGACATAAACAATGTGCTCAGTGACAGCCATCTGCAATTCACGAACTGGAGCGTTGATAATAACGGCGCGTGGGACTACGCCGCAGATACTCGAGGCTATACCTACGGTGCGATTGCGGAGTATCAGGATCGTGATTGGGCTCTGCGGTATGGATTAATGCTGATGCCCACGGTGGCCAACGGCATTGATTTGGATTGGAGTGTGAAACGCAGCCGTGGCCAGAACATGGAAGCCGAATTACGGCACGGATGGCTCCCTGGACATGAAGGCGTGCAACGCGTTCTCGCCTTCGTGAATACCGCGCATATGGGAAGTTATCGCGAGGCGATCGCAGCTTTTCAAGATGGCAAGGACAACACGCCAGACATCACGAAGCATGAGCATTTCGGTGCGACGAAATATGGTTTTGGCTATAACTTCGAGCAGTCGGTAACCAGCAATCTTGCGGTTGCGGGACGCTTCGGATGGAACGATGGTAAGACGGAGTCGTATGCCTACACCGAGATCGAGCAGACGGTGACACTAGGTGCGAGTTATAGCGGAAATCAGTGGGGCCGTCCCTCGGACAAAGCTGGGCTCGCCTTCAGTTCCAATGCGATCAAACGCGATCATCAGGAATATCTCGCTGCGGGTGGTCTGGGCTTCATCCTGGGTGATGGAGCGCTGCGTTACGGGCGAGAGAACATTGTGGAGGCTTATTACGACGCGCACGCGTGGCGAGGCCTGTACTTTGCGCCGGGGATTTCTCACATCAATAATCCTGGATACAACCGTGACCGCGGCCCCGTATGGGTGCCGTCGTTCCGGGCGCACGTTGATTTTTAGAAACGCACCGCAGGAGACCCGTCGGATCGGATCGGTGTAGTTGTCTGCTTTGGGAGGTGGTGGCCAGAGACGGGATCGAACCGCCGACGCCGGCCTTTTCAGGGCCGCGCTCTACCACTGAGCTATCTGGCCTTGGGAGATGTGTCGTTTTGCATTGACCGGGGTCCCTTGCTGTCCGCCGGTTTCTGAAGCGTGCGGCGCAAAAAGATGCGGCGGTTCAGACGACTTGTTGAGTATACCAAGGCTGCGGCGCTGCGCCAAATCGGGTTCCGGTCGGGTGTGTCCTCCGCTATGCTTAGGCATCGCGTTTTCCTGCTGCTCGCGCATGGGCAGCCCATTGCCTTTTTCTGTAAGGAGCTTCTGCCGCATGACTTTTCTGCCCCGTATTGCCGTGTTTTTGTTGGGCGCTGTCGCCTGTACCAGCCTATCCATGGCGCAGACGCCAGGTGCAGAATCACGCGCGTCGGCACGGCTGGAGGCGATTCGTAACAGCCCGCCGCAATTGCGCGCGTTTCTGACGCGCATGCCGAAGGGCGGCGATTTGCACATGCATCTTTCTGGAGCGGTGTATGCCGAGACGTTTATCGCAAACGCCACAGCCGACAATCTTTGTGTAGACCCCGTAAAGCTCGTGCTGCTGCCGAATGTGGGCACCACACGTAGCCTGCCTCCCAAGCCCGTATGTGCCGAAGGAACGGAGCCTGCTGCTGACGCCTTCAAGAATCAGGCGTTGTACGACCATTTGATCAACAGTTTCAGCATGCGTTCCTTTGTGCCAACGTCTGGATGGAGTGGCCATGACCAATTCTTCGCCACGTTTGGACGTTTCAGCGGCCTTCATAAGGAGCACCAGGGCGAGTGGGTCGATGAGGTCGCGACGCGAGCAGCTTCGCAGAATGAGCAGTACCTGGAGATCATGACGACACCGGACTTTGGTGTGGCATTGAAACTGGCAGCGCAGCAACATTGGGATGGCGATCCCGCAAAGATGCGTAACGCGCTGCTGGCTGGTGGACTGCGCGAGAACATTGCCACAGATCGCGCTGAGTTAGATGCGATGGAGGCCACTCGCAACGAGCGCGAACATTGCGGTACGGCACAGGCCACCGCTGCCTGCATCGTGCAGGTGCGGTATCTGTATCAGGTGTTACGCGGCGGAGAGCCGGAGCGTGTGTTCGCGCAAACGCTACTGGGGTTCGAGTTGGCCAGTGTTGACCCGCGCGTGGTTGGCATTAACTTTGTTCAGCCAGAAGACACATACCTGTCCATGTCGCAGTACGGAAATCAGATGCTGATGTTGAAGTATCTGCGCAGTGTTTATCCGAAGGTTCATCTGTCACTGCACGCAGGAGAGTTGGCTCCGGGTATGGTGCCGCCAGATGGACTGCGTTTTCATATTCACGATGCAGTGGAAGTCGCTGGAGCAGAGCGCATTGGGCATGGTGTGGATGTGATGTTTGAGACGGATTCTGCATCGCTACTCAAAACGATGGCTGCGAAACACATCATGGTGGAAGTGAACCTGACTTCGAACGATGGCATCCTCGGCGTGAAGGGGAAGGATCATCCTCTGCACAGTTATCTCGCGGCGGGTGTACCGTTTGCTTTGTCTACGGATGATGAGGGTGTATCGCGCATCGATCTGACGAATGAATATCTGCGCGCTGTCACAGAGCAGGGGCTCACTTACGTGCAGTTGAAAACGAGCGCACGGTCTTCGCTGGAACATTCGTTCCTCGCCGGCGAAAGTTTGTGGAGCACTCAGGATCGCTACACGGCAATGCGTGGAGGATGTATCGCATCGACACCCACACCGGCCGCATCGTGCAGCACTTTCCTGAAAGGTAGTGACAAAGCAACGCAGCAGTGGGAATTGGAACGTCGCTTCCGTACTTTTGAATCAGAAGTGGCAAAGGAGACACGATGAAGCATGTAGTTGCGGTGTTGTGGCAGACAGGCCTGTTGATAGTGGCTGCCTTTGCAGGATTCGTTACAGGCATGGTCGTTCCATCCATTCGGATACAGCGTGTGGTGTCTCAATCGGCCACGCACATCCGCACGTACGACTTCAACTGGATCCTCGCGGTGTTGCTTGTGTTCGTCGTGCTGCTGGCGGTAGGAGCCATCCTGAAGCGGTTTCGTGAGGTGGCCATCACTGCAACCATTGCGTTGGTGATCACCATTGCAGGGTTGGCGTTGTTTACTCAGATTGGCATCAAGGACGTCAGCTTTTCCTAAATTCGTTTGGGACTTACAGCCAATCCAGCGGCGTAACGAAGTGCAGATCGTCGCGCTGCAACAGTGCGCGTGTAACGGCGATGGTGTCTTCACGCGAGGCGAGCTGCTCGCCGTCGAGATGTGACGCATCGTGTAGCAACACGTTGGAAGCGCGACGTGCACGGCGATTCTTTGCAATGCCTGCATCAATGCGTTCTTGAATCCTTGCCACGCCGATAGGGTCCCAGTCGTGCGCTGTAATGTTCCACATCACTGGGGTTAATCCCATGGAACGCGCGATCTTCAAGACAGCGGGGCGACGTGCACCGTAGGGGGGGCGAAAGAGCTTCGCCTTCACTCCCAGCGTGTCTTCCAAAGTTTTCTGGCAGCGTTCCAGTTCCTGTTGCACGCGCTGGTTATTCTGCCTCGCTAGATTTGGATGCATCGTGGTGTGGTTGCCAATGACATGGCCAGCTGCCGCGACGCGCTGTGCAAGTTCCGGATGTTTGCGGACATGCTCGCCAATCAAGAAGAACGTGGCGCGTGCGTTGTGCTCTGCCAAAACGTCCAGCAGAGCGGGAGAGTTGCGCGGGCTGGGGCCATCGTCGTATGTGAGTGCGACGTTGTGTTTGCCATCGGTGGCGTCAGGTCCGCTAATGAGCGTTTTCCCGAAGATCTGAGATGTGGGCCAGTTCGCCGCGTAGGCGTAACCGCCGGTCATCAAACCAGCCGTGGCAATTCCTGCGGCAACGTCAAGCAAGGGGTTCATCGCACATCAGTGTACTGTGCGGCCGGGCCGAATGTGCAGTTCGCGTCAAGCGTGGGGCAGTCATTGGCGCTACAGGATTGCGCGTCCGACGGGCGTGTTGCAGCATCCAAAACGCAATCTGTAGATGCAATGCGGTACATTCCAGTTACACGCAATTTATCTGCCTGTTTGCCGACTCCCGGAGGACCTGCCGTGACCGAACGCGTTACCCATCGCCTGTGTACCCTGCTTGCTCTCAGCGCCGTGGCTCTTGTGCCCGTTTGTCTGTGTGCTCAGAGTGTGCCGGACGCGCAGCATCAACCGGATTCCGCATTTGCCATGCCGCTCCCGTTCGACCGCGGCGCCGCCGGGTTAGCGCAATCGTTGCGCAAGTTAAGCACGCGCGCCAGTCTGTTGCAGATCAATGCGCATCCTGACGACGAGGATGGTCCGTCACTCGCCTATGAGAGCCGTGGCGTTGGTGCTGAAGTCTCGCTGTTGAGCCTGAATCGTGGCGAGGGTGGGCAGAATGTGATGACCAGCGATTTCTGGGATTCATTGGGCATTCTGCGCACGCAGGAGCATCTTGCCGCGAATCGGTATTACGGCGTGCATCTGTACTACACGCGAGTTGCAGATTTTGGATTTTCTAAAACGCGCGAAGAGACGTTGAAGCAGTGGGGCCATGAACGTGTGCTGGCCGACGCTGTACGCGTGGTGCGCGAGACTCGGCCCATGGTCATTACAAGTGTCTTCGCGGGCAATGTATCTGACGGGCATGGACATCATCAAACCGCAGGCGTGACGGCGCAGGAAGTGTTCAACGCTGCGGCCGACCCGAAGATGTTTCCTGAACAATTGAAGGAAGGTTTGCGACCGTGGGCGCCTTCAAAGGTTTACGCACGCGCACCATTCGCACGCGCTTCCGGTAAGACCGTTTACGACTATGCGACAGGAAAAACAGAACCGCTGCTGTATCGCAACTATGTCACTGGCGCCACGATGGATTCGGTTCCCCCTGCAACTGTGACTGTGCCGTCCGGAACGTACAACGCTTTGTTCGGCGAGAGCTATGCGCAGGTTGCACGTGAAGGTTTGAATCAGCAGAAATCGCAGAATGGCGGTGTCCCAGTGCCGCTTCCTGGACCTACCCTCGGTAGCTATCACCTGTATGCATCGCGCGTTGCTGGCGCTTCATCGCCGGAAAAGGAGCGTGGCTTCTTCGACGGGATTGATACCTCTCTGCAGGGCATAGCCTCGTATCTTCCCGCTGCGAATCAGGCGGATGCAAAGCAGAAGCTGAACGCGATTGCAGCGCAGGTAAACGAAGCTACGGCGATGTCTGATGCGAATGATCCTTCCAAATCTGCGCCTGCATTAGCTAAAGGATTGGATCAGACGCGCGCACTGATTGCGTCATTGAAGGCAGCAAAGTTGCCGGATGAATCGCGCTATAACGCGGTGTTCGAGCTCGAGGTTAAGGAGCATCAATTTGAAACGGCGCTGGCCCAGTCGCTGGGTATGAGTCTCGTAGCCAGCTTGCCTTCTGGAGGAAGAGGTGAATCTTCCACGCAAAACGTGGTTGCTGGCGAGACATTCAATGTAAACGTCCACGTGACCGATCAGGGCATGACGCCGGTGAAGATAGACAGTGTTCGCCTCGTGCCTGCAGATGGCGGTGATTGGAAGTTGAACGCAGATAAGGCTGCGGGCGATATATTGGCTGCCGGCGATGCAAAAGACTTTTCGCAGCAAGCAACCGTGCCCGCGGACGCCAAGCCAACGGCGCCGTATTTCTCTCGCCCAAATCTTGAACAAAGCTATTACGACATTCAAGACCCGCGATATCTCACCCTACCTACCGCGCCATATCCATTGCAGGCAGTAGCGGAATATACGTTCAATGGCACGCATGCATCACTGGCGGGAGTGGTGCAGACACCACATCGTTACAACGGCATCGGCACTGTGTATGAACCGTTGTTAGTTGCGCCCGCCATCTCGGTTACCGTTTCTCCGGCCAGCGGCATTCTTCCTTTGAATGACACAATGCTGCCTTTGCAGGTCACGGTTCATAGCAGCGTGAAGGGAGCAGCCCAAGGCAAGCTTGAGCTGAAGCTACCTGAGGGGTGGTCCGCTGAACCTGCGTCGGCTTCATTCCGGACCATGCGTGCAGATGAAGATGTTGTCTTGAAGTTCCGTGTGCACACACCGGGGCTGCAGCAGAAGACGTATCGCGTCACCGCGATTGCGGATTACAACGGCAAACAATATACGCAGGGCTTCACAACGATTGGATATCCAGGCATTCGTCCCTATCCACGTTATGCGCCTTCTACCAGCCGCGTCACGGGCGTCGATGTGAAGGTGGCTCCGTCATTACGCGTGGGCTATGTAATGGGCTCGGGTGATGAGGTGCCTGAAAGCCTGCGCGAGTTAGGCATTGATCCTGTTCTGCTGACCGATGCGGATCTGCAGCGTGGTGATCTCTCGGCGTACGACTGCATTGTGCTCGGCGTGCGAACTTACACAGCACGTCCTGTGTTGCGGTCCGCCAACAATCGTCTGCTTGATTATGTGCGCAACGGCGGCACGGTGGTTGTGCAGTATCAGTCTGGCGAATTCGACCATGATTATGGCCCATATCCCATCTCAGTTCCTGGCGATCAGGCTCACACAGTAGTGGAAGAGGATGCGAAGGTAACGATTCTCCATCCAGACGATCCGCTTATGACATGGCCAAACCACATTGGAGCAGCCGACTTCGATAACTGGGTGGAAGAGCGTGGGCATGGCTTCACACGTTCGTTCGCGCCGGAATACAAAGCGCTCACCGAAGTGCATGACACTGACCAGGACCCGCAGCAGGGCGGCCTGCTCTATGCGCGTTATGGCAAGGGAACCTATGTCTATCTTGCGTACGCGTTCTTCCGCGAGATGCCGGAAGGTGTTCCGGGTTCATTCCGCATCATGGCGAACCTGCTGAGCGCAGGAAAGAATCCCGGGCTAGCGCACTAGAGCGTGTTGCGATTGTGATCAGTGTCGAAGCATATCTTGCGGCGGTAGAATGACAGCTATGGCAAAGCAGAGGGTAGTGGCCCGGCGCAGCAGTGAATCCGTGGACGACTACCTGAAGGCTATCTATGCGCTTGGTGGAGAACCGCCGCGTCGTGTCGGTAGTTCCGAGCTTGCTAAGCGACTTGGTGTGGCACCTGCGTCCATCACCAACATGCTGCAGAAGCTGTCCGGTGAAAAGGGTTCGTTGATCGATTACAAGCTGGGCCACGGTGTGTTGCTTTCGCCCGCAGGTCGTAGCCGTGCGCTGGAGATTGTGCGTCATCACCGTTTGCTGGAGACTTTCCTGTTTCAGGTGCTTGGTTATCCAATAGAAGAACTGCACGACGAAGCAGAACGTTTGGAACACTTCATCTCTGAGCGATTTGAGCAACGCATCGCAGAGAAACTTGGCGATCCGACACGCGATCCTCATGGTCACTGCATCCCGGCTATGGATGGTGCCATGCCTTCGCAGCATGGCGTGGACTGCAACTGCGGTCGTCCCTAGCGGAAGCGTAAGATTGCATATAGCGCTGTGCCGGATTATGCCAACTCGAATGCCCTCCTGCCGGGAGCTGTAAGTACGGAACCGGCCACTGTTCCTACTCCTGAGGCGATCTATTCCTGTCCAAACTGTGAGCATTGGATTGCGGAAGGCATTCTTGCGTGTCCAGATTGCGGCACGCTGGTTTACTCGCAGCATCTGAACAGCATTGGCGCTGCGGCTGCACGAGCAGAGCAGGAAGATCGCTTGGTCGATGCGCGCGAGTTGTGGCTGTCCGCTTTGCCTTGGTTACCGGAAGATGCTTCGCAGGCAGACCAGATCCGTCAGCATATTGCTTCGTTGGAAGGCCGTCAGCAGGCAGTCGATGATCGCCAGGCGAAGTGGAAGAAGCGGCTAGGACCACTGTTTCCGTTGTTCGTGGCCGCCGTGAAGCTGAAGAGTTTCTTCTTCCTCATCTTCAAGCTGAAGTTCCTGCTCGGTTTTCTGGGCTATTTCGCTTTGTATTGGGCGCTTTTCGGCTGGAAATTTGCGCTTGGATTTATCGCAGCAATCCTTGTGCATGAGATGGGGCATTATGTGGCGGTACGCCGGCGGGGGTTGCGGGCGGACCTGCCGGTGTTGCTACCGGGGCTGGGGGCCTATGTCCGCTGGTACAGCGAGGGCATTACGATGCCGGAGCTGGCGGCCATTGCGCTGGCGGGGCCGGTATGGGGATTGGGTGCGGCGGTTGCGTGCCTGGGGCTGTTTGTGTGGACACATCAGCCGGTGTTCCAGGCGCTGGCTTATACCGGTGCACTCATCAACCTGGTGAACCTCATCCCGGTGCTGTGGTTTGACGGTGCGCAGGCGACGTATGCGCTGAACCGGCTGGGACGCGGGTTGCTGCTAGTGTCGTGCGTGCTGTTCTTCGGCCTGATGCATGAGGGAGTGTTCCTGTTCCTGGCTGCAGGTATGGCATGGCGTATGTTTACGCCGGATGCGCCGCAGGAGAACAGTGTGCGGACGCTTACGGTGTATCTGGCGCTACTGATTGCGCTGGGAGCGTTCCTGTACTTCGTGCCTGATCCGGGTGCGATCGGGCGTCGTTAAGCGGCGTCATAACCGTCCAATGGATTAGGTCGTCGCGTTCCTGGCGGGACAGCCGCTCAGAGGCTTGTTGCATCGGACGTGGAGAGGTCTGGGAATGGGCGATCCTTCTGAGGCCTTAAGGTTGGCGTAAGCCACATCTGGGACACTTTCCGAGACGAGTCGGTTTTCCGGCCGCCGAGTCAGTGAACGGGAGTTTGGACACTTGGCAGAACTGCATTCTCTATCGCGCCGGTCGTTTCTGCGGCAGACATTCGCGTTTTCGGCTCTTGCGGCGATCCATCCGTCGTCCTTGTTTGCGCAGTCGGCTTCGTTCGCCAAGCCGGATTCCGGGGCGGCGCATATGTTCATGATCGGAGACTGGGGTACGGATAAGTACCTGGACCAGCAGAAGGCTGTGGCTGTGTCCATGGCGAAGTGGATGGAGAATAACCAGAGCCATCCGGGTGCGATGTTCCTGCTGGGGGACAACTGGTATGGACGTCTTCCCGGCGGCGTGAACGATCCGCGATGGAATGACCAGTTCGAGAACATGTATCCCACGAACCTGTTTCCCGGACCTGCTTACGCGGTGCTGGGGAACCATGACTACGAGCACCATGCAGGGTTCGACAAGGTGCAGTTGCAGCTCGACTATCCGAAGCAGCATAAAACACGCTGGACGTTGCCAGACAAGCGATACACCTTTACGTGGCCGGAGAAGAACCCGTTGATCACGTTCATCTGCCTAGACTCGAACCTGCCGGGTACGAAGTCGTGGGACTTTTCGCCGGGAAGCTATCTGATGAGCCATGCTGACGCCGATGCGCAGGACGCATGGTTTGCCGAGCAGTTACGCAAGCCGCGGACGACGCCGTTTGTGGCGGTTGTTTGCCATCATCCGCTGTACACCAACGGTGTTCACCGTGATAACCGCATCCTGATTCCTCGCTGGGATCCTTTGCTGCGCCAGCATAAGGTGGACTTCTACATCACCGGTCATGACCATGACCTGCAGCACCTGGAGTTCGATGGGCATCCGACGTCGTTCGTGGTGAGCGGCGGAGGCGGAGCGGAGCTGGTGAACTGGTCTGTTCCGCCGGAGAAGCGTGGGCCGTTTGGCGGCAAGGTGATCGGGTTCACCCATCTGGAAGCTGCGAAGGATGCGGTGATTCTGCGGCATGTGGGCGCCGATGCGAACCAGTTGCATGCCTTCCGGAAGACAACCGATGGGAAGATTACGATCCTGAATTCATAGGTACTTCGTACCGTTCTCGACGCCTTCGGCGAGGATAGTGGGATACCCTCCCCCCTCCCCCTTTTTTCCTAAAATTGTCTTTCTATTGGGTTTACGTTTTGGGTGGCTGTAAAATCGTCTGCCCATTGGGGTTACGGGCAAAATCGTCTTTCTAAACGAGTTAGGGCCGCGTATTTGCGCGGCCCTTTTCTACGTAGTTCTATTCTAGTGGTCTGGCGGAAATACTATGCCAACTCTATTTCTTTTGATTTGTTGGGGTTGGGAGGTTTGGGGGCTTGACAGCACTTCGTGCTGTTCTCGACGCCTTTCGCGTGGAGCCAGTTGCCAGATTCTGAGTGCCCGTAGGGCTGATGGCGGCTAAGCGGCGAATTCAATCCGAAGATATTCCATTTTGTACTTTCGCCCAGGTAGATCGACTCGGTAGTCTGAACGCGCTGTAAGAGCCTGCAGTCCAACCCAACTTGGTGTACTGAGTCCCGTTTGGGGGGTAAGAGCTATGTTGGCTTCAAAATTGTCCAAGCCAGAGAACAAGACTCCCGAGACTTCAAGCAAGAGGCCAGGGTTGGGCGGTTCGACGCTGGCAACGCGTGGATTCGACCGTGGTCAAGCGGGGTTTCCTCAACGAGAGATCAGAAATCAGGCAGCGCTGCGACGTTCGGTGCAGCAGGCTTCGCACACCGATCAAGAGATCAGCCCAGAGAACGCGTCGATCTCAAACGAGCGGCACGGCCTTTCGCTCGCCTTCCGCAACATCCCTGTATTTCCACCTGAAGACGCAAGCCAGCCACAGCCACCTTTCTTGTCCCGTCCAGTGCAGTTCGCAGGCGTCCAGAGAAAACTTGAAGTTGGAGCAGTGGACGATCCGTTGGAGCATGAAGCCGATCGCATGGCTGCGCACGTGATGCGGTTGCCGAGCACAGCATCCGTGACGCCTCCCACAGGGATGGCTGGCGGAATTTCAGCATTGCGGCGCAAGTCCACCGGTCCGCGAGATTCGAGTCTTAGCTCATCGCCCAATGATTCAGGAGCGACTGCCCCGCCTATCGTGCACGAAGTACTGCGTTCGCCTGGTCACCCTCTCGATCGCAAGACTCGGAGCTTTATGGAGGAGCGTTTCGCCAGTGACTTCAGTGATGTCCGCGTTCACGTTGATTCGCAGGCGGCGCAGTCCGCGGCGGCGGTACGTGCGCGTGCTTACACGGTGGGAAACAACGTTGTGTTTGGCGCGGGCAACTTCGCACCGGCCAGCCACGAGGGCAAGCGCCTGATTGCCCATGAACTGACTCATGTTCTGCAGCAGGGCGCGACAGTGCTACGTCGTGATCCGGAAAAA
Organism: Terriglobus roseus; assembly: GCF_900102185.1. Lineage (NCBI taxonomy): Bacteria > Pseudomonadati > Acidobacteriota > Terriglobia > Terriglobales > Acidobacteriaceae > Terriglobus > Terriglobus roseus. The sequence continues at coordinate 4,737,132 of NZ_LT629690.1, forward strand.
GATCCACAACCTTTGAAACCCTCTACGGATGCGAGCGAATTCCATGCTGACGAGGTAAAGGGCAATAAACGTACCTACTACCGAGGTGAGTATCGGGAGGTGCCAGATGGAAAGGGAGGAGTTGATAGAGAGGAAGTCTATTGGGTGAAATTCAACGTCGACGAGAAAGGGGTGATGACGGCAAGCGTCCGCACCGTCAACTCCGACAAGTCCTATCGCAGCCCACAATTGCGGTTCAAAGATGAGTTCAACAAGGCTCTGGAGACCTTCAAGAAAAACGGCGTCGAAGTGAAGGAGTTTGAAGGCGACTGGAGCTACATGTCCCCGGACGAGGCCTCTGACAATCTGCGGATATACCAGCAGGGGGTCAAGGGAGGAGATACAGAGAAGGACGCCGCCAGCAATACACCCACTGGCAGGGTCGTTACCAAGGCCGGATTCAAGATTGTGGATGTGAGGAATGACCCGGAGCCACAGCCTCACCTGAAAGACGAGAAAACCAGCTTCCCACGTGTGAGGGCGAGGTTTGTCCGAACGACAGACCAAGCGCCGGATGGGCCGTCCGGAGGCGGAGGTGGTGGTGGATCTACGCAGGGCGGGAAGACGACCCCGCAGGTAAAAGGACAGGGCGGAGCCAGTGCTCCCACCGAAACCGACGTTGAGCCCGCGGGTGGAGGCACAGGCGTATCCCCGAAGGTAAAGAGTCAAGGTGGAGTCAGTACGGGAGCTGATGTTGAACCCGGTGTCACAGGGAAAACCGGTGGAACCGCAGGAAAAAGCACAGGGCAGGCTCCATCGTCCGGTCGCTTCGGCGGCGTCGGTACCCTGGCGCTCCACTTTGGCATAGGCGCCGCGGCTGCAGTCGCCGATGCTATTGGTGCCTACTTCAAGGCGAAGTTCGATGCAAAGAGCGCACAGAAACAGACAGAGGCCTTCCTGGCAATCGCGACAAACAAGATCAATGCGAACCCTGACGAAGCGGTGAAGAAGATGCTGGCGAATCCCGAAGCCACGGTCTATGCATGGATTCATCTCGACAATTCAACGATCTCAAGCCTCGGCCCCGACGCATTATCGGGCGACCCCACCCTGCACACCTCTTCTCCCCTATTGGATCTGGGACCGATTGAATATGTGACTGGGCCGGTCGTTCCGGAATTGGCCACTTCGGTGCCCAAAATCGGTGGCGGAGGGCTTGCTCCCACTGTGACGCGCACCTTCATTATCGATGTTCCTCTGGCGACGCCACCTCTTGAGGAATTGATCGCCTACGCGAAAAAACGCAGTATGCCCCTGGACGATGTGTACGTCTATGCTTTGAATAAATTTCAAGCGGCCGCATCGGCGAACGTAGCCGTGCTGGAGACCCGTGTGCAACTCTTGCAGACCCGGCAAGGCAACGACGACACCTGGAAGAAGTTCGACGCGGAGTATAAGAAGGCCGAAAAAGCCCATGACGTTAAGCGGCAGGTGGCCATCTTGCAGACACTCACTTCCATTGATCAATCACAGCTATCCATCTCGGCCCAGCTCAACAACCTGGAAAAAGCGGCGCAACAGTCCGGCGAGAAAGTGGACTATTGGGAGCGCATGGTGAATCTACTCAAGCCAACTACGCCGTGATCGCGAGCTGCGTTGCACGACGATTCGCGCTCTACGAAATTGCGGCTTCGATTTGTTGGAGCTTTTTGGTTAGTAGTTCCTGTTCGCGCTGGTTTTGGGTGAGGGTTAGGGCGCGTTGGATTTCTTCTTTTGCTTCTTTGAGGCGGCCCATCTTCATGAGGAAGTCGCCGCGGACGCTGGGGAAGAGATGGTAGTTGGCTAGTGCGGTGTCGCTGGTGAGTTTGATTGTGTTGTCGAGTGCTTCGAGGCCTGCGGCTGGGCCTTGCGCCATGCTGACGGCTACGGCTCGATTGAGCGCGACGATGGGGGATGGGTTGATTTGCATCAGCGCGTCGTAGAGAAGGACGATGCGTTCCCAGTCCGTTTCTTCCGTGGTGCGAGCTTGTGCGTGGCATGCGGCGATGGCGGCTTGCAGAGCGTAGGTTCTTGCACCTCCACCTAGCTTTTGCGCTTGTGTGAGGGCGTTTAAGCCGCGGTGGATTTGGGCGTGATCCCAGAGGGCTCGGTTCTGATCGGGTAACAGGATGGCTTCGCCGTTTTTGTCTCGGCGTGCTGCGGTGCGTGAGGCCTGCAGTTCCATGAGTGCGAGAAGGGCGTGGGCTTCTGACTCGTTGGGCAGGAGCTGTGTGAGGATACGCGTGATGCGCAGAGCTTCTTCGCAGAGTGAGGAGCGCATCCACTCGTCGCCTGAGGTGGCGGCGTAGCCCTCGTTGAAGATGAGATAGACGACGAGGAGGACGGATTCGACGCGCTGATGTAACTCGTCGCCGCGTGGTGTTTCGTAAGGGACGTGCGCTTCGGTGAGTGTTTTCTTGGCGCGAACGATGCGTTGTGCGAGTGTCTTTTCCGGCACGAGGAAGGCGCGCGCAATCTCTGGTGTGGTGAGTCCGCCGATGAGACGCAGTGTGAGTGCGATGCGGCCTTCTACGGCGAGTACCGGATGACATGCGGTGAAGATGAGGCGCAGGACGTCATCTTCAATGACCTGATCGAGTGCGTGGTCCATGGCATCTGCCAGGCGTTGCTGTTGCCATTCGAGTTCGCGCGCGATCTCTTCGTGTTTCTGCATGAGCATGCGGCCACGGCGGAGCGAGTCGATGGCGCGTCGTTTGGCTGCGGTCATGAGCCATGCTGCGGGATTTTCGGGGATGCCTTCTTCTGTCCACACTTCGAGTGCGGTGATGAGGGCGTCTTGCGCGAGTTCTTCTGCGACGCCTATGTCGCGCGTGACGCGGGCGATGGCCGCGATGAGGCGTGTGGATTCCATCCTCCACACAGCCTCGATCGATTTGCGGACGTCGTTCATGGTTTACCGAGTGTTGTTCTTGAGTTGGTCGAAGCCTTCTGCGGCCTTCTGGACGTCTTCGGGGAAGTCGGCCATTTCCTGAATCTGGCGTACTTCAATGATTCCGTTCTCGTCGAAGGGCGCGCGCTTGGCCCACTCGATGGCTTCTTCGCGAGAGCGCACCTGAATGATCCAGTAGCCACCGATGACTTCTTTGGCTTCTGCAAAGGGGCCGTCGGTGACGGTGGGTTTGCCTGTGTTGTCGAAAGAGACGCGTGCGCCGGTGGATGGCGGCAGAAGGCCATCAAGTCCGAGGAGGACGCCTGCCTTTTGCAGTGCCTTGTTGTACTCCATCATTTTGGCTACGGCTTCGGCGGAGGGTGCAGAGTCGGGTGGTGCGGATTCGTAGCCTTTGGGAATGACGATCATCATGAAACGCATTTTGAATTACTCCTTATTTCAGATTTTGTAGAGGGCCGCCGAACTTGTAGGTGTTGACGACGATGCCGGAGGAGAGGGCGGTTGAGTTTTCAAGATGGAATGAGCGTGCGGGAGTTCCATCTGCGAAGAGGCGTTTGCCGGTGCCGAGCAGGACGGGGTTAACGAGGAGGACGAGTTCGTCTGCGAGTCCATGCTCGATGAGTTGCGAGGTGAGTGTGGAGCTGCCGCAGACGATGAGGTCTGCGCCGTCTGTGGCCTTGATGCGGCGGACGCCTTCGATGAGATCGTTGACGGCTTCGAAGGGACCCCATGCGAGGCTGTCCGGGGTGTGGGTGACGATGTATTTCGTTGCAGCGTTCAGGCGGTCGGCCATGGGGCTGCTGGGCGCTTTGGGCCAGTAACCGGACCATTGGTCGTAGGTGGTACGGCCGAGGATGAGGTCGAAGTTTTCGCCGTACATGGCGGTGACTGTGGCGAATCCTTCGGGGGTGCGGTAGGGGCCAGTCCAGTCGCCGTAGGTGCCGCCAGCGGCTTCAATGACGCCGTCGATGGAGATGTGTTCGAAGATTCTGAGCTTTCTCATTTGGGGGCCTCGGGGGTTAGTTGGATTTTCTTTGCGGGCGGATTCTGAGGAACTCGCGTACTTCAACGGGGACGCGGCAGGCGACGACGGCTTTGCGTGCCCAGGTGAGAGCTTCGTCCATGTCGGCGCATTCGAGAATCCAGAAGCCGCCGATGTATTCCTTGGCTTCGAGATAAGGACCGTCTGTGACGGTCACGTTGCCATTGGCTTGTTTGCGCAGCGATTTTGCGTGGTCCGTCGATTCGAGGCCACCAGCGAAGAAGCGGGCGCCTGCGGCGTCCATCTGCTGGTTTAGCTCGCTGATGTCGCGGATCATGTCGTCGCCTTCCAGCGAGGGGTCGTAGTTGTTGGGGTGCTGCACTGCAACGAGGAATTGCGGCATGGACTGCTCCTTAAGAATTCTGGCGGGCGGTTTTGCCCGCTATTACTAACTCGACGAACGGCGGAAACGGGATTCGACACGGTTCCGGAAATTATTTTTGATGCGAGTGGGCGGCTTCTCCGGGTGCTTCGGGAGAAGGTTATCTGGTTGGCTGAAGGAGGCGCGTCATTTTGCAAGGTGTTCAACAAACCACGTGACAGGCGTAGGGCGGGAAAGGTTACACTCGAACCCGTGAAAACCAAGATTCTCTTTGCCTCTCTGTTGGCTGCCGCGCTCGCCTCGACTGTCTCTGCGCAAGACTCCAAAGCATTCCTGGGTCGCTGGGACATGACGGTAACGCCTGCCAACGGTAAGCCGTACGCCCAATGGATTGAGCTGACCGATAACGGCGGCAAGCTGGAAGGCAAGTATCAGCCGCGCGGTGGCGCATGGCACCCGATTTCAGATGCCAATGTGGATGGCAACAAGCTGGTGCTGGGTGTGGAACCTGCTGGCCGAGGCCCGGCGGTGACGTGGGAACTGACGTCGCCCAGTGCAGGAAAGCTGACGGGTGTGGAGAAGCGTGGCGGGGAATCCGATGGCTCGTCGCTGGCCGGTGTGACGGCCCCGAAGCTGGATCGTCCGATGCCGAAGAAGTGGACGAAGCCGCGTCCGCTGTTCAACGGCAAGGACCTGACCGGTTGGGAACCCATCGGTATGGTGGCGAACAACAAGTGGGTGGCTCGTGATGGCGAGCTGGTGAATGACAACCCGGAAGTTCCGGGACAGCGCATTCCTCCTGCGGCAAACATCAAGACGACCGAGAAGTTCCAGGACTTCAAGTTGCACATTGAAGTGAACTGCCCGGAAGGCGGCAACAGCGGTATCTATCTGCGTGGTCGTTATGAACTGCAGGTGGGCACGGAAGGCGGCAAGCAGCCGACGCACGAGATGGGCGCGATCTATAGCTGGTATCCGCCGCCAGCAGGTTCGGAGCTGGGCCTGGGTAAGTGGACAACCTACGACGTTACGTTTGTTGGTCGCCATGTGACGGTGTATCGCGATGGCAAGCTGTATCACGACAACGTGGAGATTCCGGGACCGACCGGCGGCGCACTGGACAGCAATGAAGCTGAGCCGGGACCGTTCTTCCTGCAGGGCGATCACCACGGCGTGATTCAGTATCGGAACATTACGATCTCTGAACCGGCGAAGTAACTCTAGCTTTTGGAATGACGATGCCCGGCCGCTTCATGAGCAGCCGGGCATCTTTGTTTTTGGGACGGTGCATGCAGTTCGTGATTTGATTGTTGTTCTAAATTCACGGAACTGTTGTGCGCGTTCTGGACAATCGAAATGTCTGCACGTTCGAGGAGTGTTTCATGATTCGCAAATCTGTTCGTTGTTTCGCTGCCCTTCTTCTTTGCGCTATTGCCGGTGGTGCGCAGGCGCAAAAGGCTGACCTGAATTTTCTGAATAACAACCAGCCGGTGCTGGATGCGCATAACTGCTATCCGTATGAGGGGCATTGGAACAATCGCGTGTATCGCGCGCTGTCTTCGGGGTTCCCGGTTTCGATTGAGCAGGATCTTGCGTGGTATGTGGATCCGGGTACGGGCAAGGGACGTGTTGTGGTGTCGCATACGCCGAAGCCGAGTGGGCAGGAGCCAACGTTGCGCGATTACTTCTTTGAGCAGGTGCGTCCGACGATTGAGAAGGCCATCAAGGAAAATAAGAAGGACACGTGGCCTGTCGTGGTGTTGCACTTTGACTTCAAGGACAATCAGCCAGCGCTGTTGCATGCTGTGTGGGATTTGTTGAATGAGTATCAGCCTTGGCTTTCGACTGCAGTGCAGACAAACGATCCGCACACGCTCTCGAAGATTGAGCGCAGGCCAATTCTGGCCATTACAGAAGATAACGATGAGCAGGCGAAGGTGTTCAACGATGCTGTGCCGGTTGGTGGCAAGCTGTTGATCTTTGGTTCTGCGCATTCGGTGGAGGCACCTGCGGGGATGAAGGGGGCGGAGCGCGCGCATTGGGTGGCCACTGCCGCGCCGGAAGCGATGCTGGTGGACCGTCCGACAAATTATCGGCGCTGGTCGAATAACTCGTGGGCTGCGGTGGAAGAAGGTGGTCAGCACAAGGCTGGCGATTGGACTGCTGCAGATCAGGCACGGTTGAAGGCGTTGGTGGACCATGCGCATACGCTTGGCTATTGGATTCGCTTCTACACGATCGATGGATTCGATCCCGCTGAGCCGAACGAGAAGAACGGCTGGGGGCAGGGTTATAACTTCGGATCGCTGGATGCAGGTGTGCGGCGCATGAAGGGTGCGATTGCGGCTGGCGTGAACTTCATTGCGACGGATCAGTATGAAGTGCTGGCTCCGCTGTTGAAGCAGAACTCGCAGTCGCTGCGTCCTACTGCGACGAGTTTCTCCGCGAAGTAAGTGGCTATCAGCCGGACAGGTTTCTACTGTCCGGCTTGCACGATTGTGTTTGAACGCTGCTCTGAAAGATTCTGCAAATGTATTGGAAACGTATTGCGTCGCTTTTGATTGCAGCATCGTGCGTTACTCTTGCTGCCGTTGCACAAACGCAGACTATGTCTGCGGATGATGAGTTGCGCGGGGTTATCGTTCTTCTGCGGCATGGAGTGCGTGCACCGATTGAGAGCGAGATTCGTGCGAGTTCTTATAACGCGCAGCCTTGGCCGGCGTGGCCCGTTGAGCAAGGTGTTCTTACGCCGCATGGGACGAAGGCGCTGAACCTGTTGGGTGAGTGGTATCGCGCGCGGTATGCTTCGTTGTTGGAAGGATCATCGTGCGATAAGCGCGGTATCTATGCGGAGGCGAATACTTCGCAGCGCACGATTGCTTCTGCGCACGCGATGTTGGATGGGCTTGCGCCGGGCTGTGATGTTACGGTGCATCAGGCACCTAAAGGAAAGCGCAATCGTTTGTTCACGGGAGCCAGTGGTACCGCGGTAAATCAGCAGCAGCTTACGGATGCCGTTGATGGACGCATGGCGAATAATCCTGACTGGTATGTGCATGCGTTCGCTGTGCCGATGGCGTTGATGTATCACGTGATGCATGACTGCACTGTGTTGGATAAAGATTGCGATGCCAACACGCCGGACTTTCGCACGGTACGCGTGAAGGATGGCAAGGCGATGCCGCGCAATGCGCGCGAAGAAAATCCGGTGACGTTGGGTGCGGATTTTGCCGAGCACTTTCTGTTGGAGTACACGGAAGGCATGCGGATGGAGCAGGTGGGATGGGGGCGCATTACGCGTGCCGATCTTGATCAGTTGATGGAGATGAACACTCGCTATCACGACTTCATGTTGCGCACTCCGTATTCGACACAGGTGGTGGCATCGAATTTGGCGGATCGTATTCGCGCAACGATTGAGGCTACCGCTTCAGGCAAAGCTGTTCCGCGCGAGCTTGGTGTGGCGGCGGATCGTTTCATTTTGCTGGATGGGCATGATGGCAATCTGAGCTGGCTTGGTGGTCTGTTGCGGATGGATTGGGTGTTGAAGGATCAGACTTTCAACGCGACGCCGCCGGGTGGTGGCTTTGTGTTTGAGGTGCATCACAGCCGCTCGACGGGGAAGAATACGGTGCAGATTTCGTATGTGAGTCAGACGTTGGATCAGATGCGTTATCTACAGCCTTTGACGGAGCAGAATGGGCCTTCCATTGCTCCTGTCTTTGTGCCGGGATGCAGTGGGCCAGCACCTGCGTATGCGTGTTCTGTCGAGGATTTTTCGCGAGTGGTGGGTGCGGCGATTGATACCAATTTCTTAGAAGCAAATGATCGATAGTGGGTGTAGGCTCAACGCACGATGGTTCTGCGCAATCTTGATCTGGATACTCTGCGGACACTGGTAACGACGAATGATGTGGGTGGTTTTGCGCAGGCTGCGGAGCGGCTTGGGCGAACACCTTCTGCGATCAGTTTGCAGATGAAGCGGCTTCAGGAAGAGTTGGGGACGCCGCTGTTTCGTAAGCAGGGGCGCGTGCTGAAGCTGACTGAGGCCGGGCAGACTGCGCTTGGTTATGCGCGGCGGATGCTGGCGTTGAATGATGACCTGTTGCAGACGATGCAGGGTGTGACGCTGGCCGGTACGGTTCGCATTGGTGCGCCGCAGGATTTTGCTTCGGTGCTGCCGGATGCGTTGCGGCAGTTCACAACGCTGTATCCGCGGACGCAGGTGGAGTTGCGCATTGAAGGTAACGGCGCACTGATTGAAGCGTTGGATAAGGGCCAGCTTGATGTGGCGTTGACGATTGGATTTGCCGATCGTAAAGATGCGTTGTTGTTGGGCGAGTTGCCGGTGCTGTGGATTGCGAGCCGAGGCTTTCGCATGCAGGAGACTGCTCTGCCGCTGGCGTTGCTGGGACCACAGTGTGCTTTTCGTAAGGCTGCGGTGCAGCACTTGGAAGATGCGGGTATTCCGTATCGGATTGCAGCGACCAGTCCGAGTCTTGATGGACTTTGGGCGGCGTTGCAGGGTGGGCTTGGGATTACGGCTCGGACGGCGATGCAGTTGCCGTCTGCGCTTACCGCGAATAAGTCGCTGCATCGTTTGCCGGTGCTGCCGGGCTTTCCGGTTGCGTTGCATCGCAGTGCGAATGCCTCGGAGATTCCGGCGGTGGATGCTTTGCATTCGTTGCTGGCCACGGCGACGCAGGGGATTCTTGCGGGATTGGCTTACCCGGAGAACATGCGCATTGTGAAGAAGGCATAAGCGCCGCTCACGTTACACGTAAAAAGAATCAAATTGCGCGACGGGTTGTGCGCGGCTTACTTTGGACAGCATGATGATCAACCGTCTGCTGTTTGTTCCCGTCGTGCTGGCAGGATTTGTGACCGCTTCCGCGCAAAAGATGACAGAAGTTCCTTTGCCTGCGAGCCAGAATCAGAACAATGCCGTCCTCCCGATTTCTGGTGCTGTCTGGGTTGGGAATACGTTGTATGTGAGTGGATGGCTTGATCCGGACATGAAGTCGCATCCGGATACGACGTCGCAGACCGTGGGTATCTTTAAAGACCTGGAAAAGTTTTTGGAGACGCAGAAGCTGACACTACGCAACGTGGCGATGGTGCGCATGTTTCTGGGGAGCGATCCTGCGAAGGAAGGCAAGGTGGATTTCGCAGGAATGACGGCAGGTTATACGCAGTTCTTTGGAACGAAGGACTATCCGAATAAGCCTGCACGGACTACGTTGCAGGTGGTGTTGCCTGCGGGTGCGCGTGGTGCGCTGGTGGAAGTTGACCTAGTTGCCGTGAAGCTGAAGTAGGCGACTTATGAAGATGACTAAGTATGTTGCATTGATTGCTGTCACGCTGTTGGGTATCTCTTCCATGCGCGGCGAGGATAAGGTTGCGAATCCGTTTGTTGGTAGCTGGCAACTGATTGCTGCAGATAAGTTGCTGCCGAATGGGACACGTGTTTCGGACTATGGTGCTGAGCCGCACGGCATGGCGGTGTTTACGGCGGATGGTCACTTCATGATTGATGTGTTTCGGAATGTGCGGACGAAGTTTACGAGTAAGGATCGTGAGAAGGGGACGTTCGACGAGTACAAGGAGGCGCAACTGAGTAGCAGTTGCAGCTTTGGCACTTACACCGTTGATACTGCTGCAAACAAGATCACGTTGCATATTGACCGCAGCACGTATCCGAATGGCGATGACACGACGCAGGTTCGCGAGTACGAAGTGGAAGATGACACGCTTAGCTGGAAGGTGGCGCCGCGGCCGGATGGTTCGATTCCGATTACGGTGGTGCGTCGCATTGCTCCGTAGCTGTGAATGATTGCAAAAGTTATGGGCACGCGTTTTGCGTGCCCATAACTTTTGGTGTGAAGAGATGTTTTACTTTTCCATCTCTGGGTAAGGGCCGACACCGCCGCCTTTGATCCATGCTTCGAGGTATTCCTCGAGCACGGGAAGGGGAACACCGCCGGTGGCGAGAATGGCATCGTGGAAGGCGCGTATGTTGAACTTTTTGCCGAGCGCCTGTTGTGCGTGTTGACGCTCTTTCTGGATGACGGTCATGCCCAGGTAGTAGCTGAGGGCCTGGCCGGGCCAGGAGATGTAGCGATCGACTTCTTCTTCGATGTCGTGTTCGCTGAGTGCCGTGTTCTCACGCAGGAACTGCTGTGCCTGCTCGCGCGTCCAGCCCATGGAGTGCATGCCGGTGTCGACGACGAGACGTGAGGCGCGCCATGACTGGAAGCTGAGCATGCCGAATTTTTCGTAGGGCGTGTGGTACATATCCATCTCAGTGCCGAGGCGTTCGCAGTAGAGCGCCCAGCCTTCACCGAAGGCGGAGCCGCCGCCACGGAAGCCGTCGGGGTTCTGATGCTCGCGTGCGATGAGGCCTGCCCAGGAGTGGCCGGGTGCGGCTTCATGCAGTGTGAGTGCGGGCATGGCGTAGATGGGGCGCGAGGGCAGGTCGTACAGGTTGATCTGGAATCCGCCTGCGCCGCCGAAGCCTGCGGGTTGATAGGGCGCGACTTCGTCGGGGATGGGATGGATGCCGAAGCGTCCGCGTGGCTGATAGCCGAAGTAGCGGTCGGACTTATCGTCAAACTCCTTCATCATGTACGAGGCTTTGCCGAGGAGTTCGTCGGGTGTCTTGGCGTAGAACTGTGGGTCGGTGCGGAGGAATTTGAGGAAGGCCGAGAAGTCGCCCTGGAACTTGGCTTCCGCGATGGTGTCGAGCATCTCCTGATGAATCTTGGCGACTTCAGCAAGACCGATGTTGTGAATCTCTTCCGCAGTGAGGTCGAGCGTGGTGTAGCGCTTGATCTGCGCCTTGTAATAGGCCTTGCCGTCGGGCAGCGATTCAGCAGCGATGGATGTCTGCGTGTGCGGATAGTATTCCGTGTTCCAGAAGGCCAGCAGTTCCTTGTACGCCGGGATGACCTGCTGTTCAATGACCTTCTTGCCTTCGGCGCGGAGGCGCGCCTGCTCTGCGGTGTTGACCGTGGAGGGCATGTGCGTGAACGCCTTCCAGAAGGGCGTGGCATCGGCGCTGGTGGCGTTGGCGATGGGAACGATGGTCTGGTCGCGTCCGTTTAAGGTGATCTTCGGTGGTGCGAATCCGCGAGCCACGCCTGCGCGCATGTTGACGATGTTTTCCTGGAAGTAACGCGGGATGTCCGCCATCCAGAGCAGGTAGTTCTCGTAATCCTTTTCCGTGCGGAAGCCGCGCTGGCCGGTGCCCTGCGCCTCTGTCCAGAAGGTTTCGAGTGAGTTGACGGGCTTCTCGTACTCCTTGAATTTCTTGTCGGCGATCTGCGTGTTGATCTGGTAGACGTAAATCTCCAGATTCATGCGTTCGGCTTCGCTCATGCCGTCGGTGGAGAGCTTGTCGAGTTGTGCCTTCACGCCCTCGTAGTGTTCGAGCGCCTTCTGTTGCGTGGCGGCGTCGACTGCGGGAAGCACCGAGGGCTGGATGCGTTGACGTGCGCCCGGTGGGCGGTATCCACGCTGCGTTTCGCGCCATGCCATGTCGGCCTTGTGGATGGCCGTGAGTTGCTCGCCTGCTTTGCTGGGTGGGCCGGATGGAAACGGCGAAGCGGGGATGGGGCTGCCGTCTTCTGTGGTGGTGGCAGCGGCCGCCGCAGGCTGCGCGGGTTTGGCAGTGGCAGGTTTTGCCGATGGAGCCTGAGCGGCTGCAATGGCTATCGCTGAGCACATGGACACTGCGGCCCAGGCACGAAGTACGCGCATGACGTCTCCAGGAAGAGAGGATGTTTACCAACGTAAACTAACGCGACGTTTCTGCACGCGCGGCGACGCGACATTTATGCGCGCACGAAATGGAAGAGGAGTTGTTGCTTGCTGGCGACGGGCTTGCCTGCCTTGGTGGCGGGTGTGAAGGTCCAGGTCTGGATGACGGCCATGACGGCTTCGTCGAAGCCGTGTCCTAAGCCTTGATCGAGCGTGGTTTCGACGACCTTTCCGCTTTCGTCGATGACGATATCAACGACAACATCGCCGTTGGTGCCGTGGGGCAACATGGCGAGATCGGGCTTGGGGTCGGGATAGAAATCGGCGGTGGCGACGGAGACGTCGTCTTCGCCGGTGGGGTCGCCGCCGCTGCTTACGGGCGGGGGATCAGGCTGCTTGAGCGGAAGCTTTGGGGGATCTTTGGGGGGCTGAATTTTGGGTTTCGGCTTTTGCACGACGGCTTGATGGCCGGGCGCGTACGGGATGATGACCGCCGCGACTTTGTGCGGACGCGCGACGGCCTTCACCACCTTATGGAACTGGAAGGTGAAGGCCGCGAGCAGAACAAGATGCAACACCACAGAGGCCACTCTTTGAATGGACGTGCGCCTGCCGTCGCGGGGCATCTCCTGCACAAAGAGTGTTTGCATACGCTATCGTAGCGATGCTTTGCGGTTTTCCGTCAATACCGCTGGCGAGTTTTGTCTTACTGCTGCTTTGGTGCGCCGGTGTAATAGCCGTCGCGGTATTGCAGGATGAGCTTCTTCTGCTTGGGGATATCGACGGTGAGGCGATGGTAGCCGTCGTCGTTGTTTACGGGTGAGAAGCCGAGGCGGTACTGGCTGCGGAGTTCTTCCGCGATGTCCTTGTAGATGTCGGCGACGGTGTATTTCTTGGTGACTTCAAACATGCGTCCGCCGGTTTCTTCGGTCATGCGTTGCAGGATTTTCTTGCCGTCGTTCTTTTCGCGGCTGCCTTGATCACCCATGCGTCCGCCACCGCCGGGGAAGCCGCCGCGGCCGCCGGGAAAGCGTCCGGGGAATCCGTTGCCGTAGCCGTTGTGATCCTGCTCACCCTTGTAATAGATCGCGTAGACGGTGAAGTCGGCGCGTTGCGCGGCTTCGATGGCGTCGGTGAGGGTTTCGCGGGAGCCGCGATCGTCGCCGTCCGTGAGCAAGATGAGTGCGCGGCGGCTGGGGCCAGCGGGTTTCGCGTCCTTTGCGGGTTTGGGGAGGACTTCCGTTGAGGCTAGGTAGACGGCGTCGTAAAGGAGCGTGCCGCCGCCAGCTCCGCTGCGCTGGCCACCGCCTCCGGGACGTTGACCGCCGCCGTGACGGCCTTGTCCGCCGTAGCCTCCGCTGCCATAGCCACCGTTGCCGTAGCCGCCGTTGTTGCTGCTCCCGCTGTTACCTGAGTTGCCGCTGCCGTTGTCGCTACGGTCGTCCTGATTGAACTGCGGCTTTTCGCGGTCGGAGTCAATCTTTTGCAGCGCTGCCTGAAGCTTGGGCATGGAGCTGGTGACGTCTGCGAGGAGGTCTGCCTGGCGACCGAACTGGATGACGAATGCCTTGTCGCGGTCAGGCTGGAGCATGTTGTCGAGGAAGGAGGAGGAGGCGGTGCGCTCGGCGTCGAGGACGGTGCGCTGGCTGCCGCTGACGTCGACCATGAGGCCGAGGGTGAGCGGGAGGTTGTTCTCCTTGTCGAAGTAACGGATGTTCTGCGATTTGGCGTCGACGGTGAGGGTGAAGTCGTCTTTGGTGAGGGTGCGGACGAGCTTTTCTTTGCTGTCGCGGACGGTGACGGGGACGACGACGAGGCGTGCGTCGACGTTCAGCGTTTGCGTCTTGGCGTCTGCTTGTGCGGCGCTTTGAGCCAGGGCAGGCAGGGGGAAGGCGAGCAGAGAGGCGCACAGGAGGGCGGCAACAGGCGCGGAGTATCGCATGAACGATTGGACGTTGGCGGTGGTGCGAAGGCTACAGGATGCGCGAAGTTGCGTGGGCCTGTGGCTAACGTTTCATGATGGTGTTTGCGATGCCGTCCCAGAGCGTGAGGCGCGACTGGAGGGCGTAGGTGGCGGCTTGTTCCGCTTCCTGCCATTTGTGTTCGTCGTCGCCGCAGAGTTCGGCGATCATGCGGAGGGCCATGGGGCCGTGTGCTTCGCCGTCGACTTCGATGTGGCGTTCGAGATACCAGAGGAAGGTGTCGAGGTTGCCGCCGAGGTCGCGGTTCAGGTCGCGCACGAAGCCTTTGAACATGGCCGGGATGAGGTCTTCGCGGCCGAAGGTGAAGGCAGCGGCGGTGGTGTGGAGTTTCTCTTCGCTGAGGATGTGGAAGGTGTCGCGCACGAAGAGTTTGGCGGGTTCGGAGGCGTGGCTACCGCGCACGGCCTGATGAAGGTCCGCGCCGTCGCGCAGGGCGAAGACGAGGCGGTCGATGGCGGTGGTGTCCGCGCCGCACTGCTGCATGGCGAGGAGATACAGCTCGAAGTGGCTTAGGGATTGGCCCTGGTAGACGTCGGTTTCTTCGCCGAGGACGATCTCGTTGACGAGGCGGCGGCTCTCGGGGAATGTGCTGGGAATCCAGGGGACGTCAATGCAGGTGAGTCCGCGCTGGAGAGCTTTGAGCAGGCTCATAAAGTCCCATACGGCGAAGACGTGCGATTCCATAAAAGTGTGCAGGTCAGCGAGTGTGTGGAACGAGCTGTAGAGGCGGTGGTTTGCGAGCTGGTCGTAAAGCGGTTTCAGCTTGGCTTCGAGGGCTGCGATCTGCTGTGTTGTCGCGGTCATTTTGCGGCTACCTTGAAGGGCAATGCGTTCTGATCGAGACGGCGAAGGAAGTCCCAGGAGTAGATGCCGCTTTCGTGGCCGTCGGCCCATTTGAACTTGATGGCGTAACGGCCGATGGGCTCTGCGCTGTTGGGCTTGGCGGGCGGCGTGTAGATGGGGAAGAGGGCTTTGGGCGCGGGGCGGGGTTCGCCGAGGGCGCGGCCTGTCTTCTCGCGTTCTTCGTGGCAGGTGGCGCAGGGGCAGGCGTCGCGGAGGTAGGGGAAAGTCCACTTGGAGTGGTGGCCGTCTTTCCAGGTGATCTCCATGCCGGTGCCGTTGGTGATGTCGACTTTGACCTTGGCGGGACTGATGGCGGCAGGGGGCAGCGGCTGTTCGGTGGCGGCGGTGCGCTCACTCTCTTCGCGGCTGATCATGCGGATGCCTTCGTGACTCATACTTCTAATTCTCTTCCTTCAGTGGGCCGGATGCAGGGTGCGGTAGAAGAAATAGCCGCTGACACTGAATCCGACGATGATGACGAGGATGCGCATGGCGCGCTGGGGCAGTTTGCGGGCGTAGTGTGCGCCGATATAGCCGCCGATGCCTGCGGCGATCATGGCGATGAAGCAGTAATGCCAGACGACGGCGCGCTCCACGATGAACGTGATGACCGCCGAGAAGTTGGAGAGGCAGGCGACGAGCACCTTCATGCCGTTGAGCTGGTGCATGTTATCCACGCCGAGGAGGGCGAGCAGCGCCATGACCATGAGGCCTCCACCAGCGCCGAAGTAGCCGATGTAAATGCACACGGGCAGTAGCAGCGGAAAGAGCAGCAACGATGAGATGGGGCGATGTACATGTGGCTGGCTTGTTTCTTTACGCATCCAGCGGCTGATGCGTCCGGAAAAGAGAAACAGTAGCGTGGCGCTGCTGATCATCCAGGGCAGGATGTAGAGAAAGATTTGTGGGGGCAACCACAGTAGAATCAGCGCGCCAGCAACGCCGCCGAGGATGGAGGCGATGAATGCAACGATGAGGAGTTCGCGGCGGAGGTCGTTGCGGAGTTTCAGAACGCTGGTGAGCTGGCCGGGCCAGATGGCGACGGTGTTTGTTGCGTTGGCCTGCACGGGCGGGATACCCACGCCGAGCATGGCCGGGAAGCTGATGAATGATCCGCCTGCCGCTGCTGCGTTGAGAGCGCCGGCTGCCAGCGATGCCACCACCAACAGGATGTAATGGGCGTGCGTGGACAGCATTGTGGGCATTATTGTCCATTTTATCGGGTTGAGGAGCTGTGGCGCGGCAGGCGCAACCGCCTACGTCGCGGGCCTGTCGATACAGGGGTGTTTCATTTGAGGTAGTTAGGGCGCTCAGTATAATTGGCCCCATGCCGTCAACCGATGACCGTCTTTCTCCGCTCACCGAAGTACGGAATCCTGTTTCATCGGTAACAACAGTTAAGCGTCCGCCGCACCTGAAAGCATTGACGAGCATACGCGCGCTGGCAGCACTGTATGTGGGCTTCTATCACATGGTGCGGCCGTTTGAATTGTGGGGCAGGTTTGGCGGGTTCTGGGGTGCTGGCTACACGGCTGTCAGTTTCTTCTTCTTCCTCTCCGGGTTCATCCTGGTCTACACGCATGGCGTGGAGTTTGTCAGTGGGAGGGGAGACGTAAAACGCTTTCTGGTCGCCCGCTTTGCGCGCGTGTATCCGCTGTACCTGCTTGTCACAAGCATCGCGGGAATTCTTAGCTATAAGACAATTTTTCACCCTAAGTACCACGTGATCGCGTACATCGCGCAGATGTTTATGCTTCAGTCCTGGCATATCCGCCTGACGCCGTTCTTCAATATCGTTGCGTGGAGCTTGTCAGAAGAAGCCTTCTTTTACTTCTGTTTCCCATTCATCGCTCCACGCCTGCAGCCAAACTCCCTGCGCCATGGCATATTGCTGCTGGCGGGATGCTGTGTTCTTGCGTTGATTCCGGGCATGATCGCCATGCATCTTGACCCTGCTCGCGCCTGGCACGAGGTAGCTGTGTCCAATCGTGGGCCGGTGGTGTACGTTGTCCGACGGTTCCCACCGCTGATGCTTCCCCAGTTCCTGTGCGGCATCGTGGCGGGATGGATTTACCTGCAACGACCGATCAGCGACGGCTTTGCAAAGGTGGCATTGGCCGTAGGAAGCGTGGTGATGGTTACCGCGTTGCTCTTCGCGGATCATCTGCCGTTCGTTCTGCTGCATAACGGTCTGCTGATTCCTTGCTATGTGCTGATTCTTTATGGGCTTGCACGTCCGAATATCGTGTCGAATGTGCTGTCGTGGTCCCCGTTTGTTTTGGCGGGGGAGGCAAGCTATGCGTTTTACCTGACGCATTTCATGTTTAACGACTGGGCAGCGTGGGTCTTTCACTGGCCGATGACGATTGCCGGCCTGGTCCCTCGGCTGCTTGTTCTTCTGCCCCTGAGTCTCCTGCTGCATTTGTATGTGGAGCGTCCGGGCCGCCGCTGGGTGATGAAGTGGTGGGATGCCCGGGCGGCGAGGTTGCAGGCCGCTTAGTCCAGAGGGGCGTCCGCATCGTTATTCGGCCTGGAACATCCAATGACCGTGAGCAAAGTTCAGAATCACCCGTCTGTTTTACGTAAACTGCGGCAGCTCTGGAATGTTGTTCGTGAGAGCCACCGCCAACCGATGCAGGGCAAACCGAATCCGCCGAAGCTGGTGGACCCGGAAGAGCTTGGCGTTACCTTCATTGGCCATTCTTCATTCCTTATCCAGATTGCTGGCCGCAATGTGTTGGTAGATCCCGTGTTTGCAACGCGGTTGATCCTGCTGCGTCGCGCTCGGCTGCCGGGTGTGGAGATTGACCATCTGCCGCCGATTGATGCGGTTCTGTTGACGCATGCGCATATGGATCACTTGAATCTGCCGTCGCTGCGGAGGATTGTTCGTCATGCGAAGAAGCTGACGGGCGTGGCACCGGAGGCGATTGTGCCGAAGGGCGTAAGCGATCTGGTTGCCAAGATTGGCTTTCGCAAGGTGACGGAGTTGGAGTGGTGGGAGAAGACGTCGCTTGAGGGCGATGATGTGTCCGTGACGATGACTCCTGCGAAGCACTGGGGCGCGCGCATGTTTAGCGATACGCACCGGTTGTTCGGCGGCTATGTGATTGAAGGCGCGGGGCACAGCGTGTACCACTCAGGCGATACGGCTTACTTCAATGGCTTCCGCGAGATTGGGCGCAGGTTGCAGCCGGAGATTGCGTTGCTGCCGATTGGCGCTTACTACCCGGATAGCTATCGCGCGGTGCACACTTCGCCGGAAGAGGGGTTGCAGGCGTTTCTGGATCTGGAATCTGCAACCACGATGATTCCGATGCACTACGGCACGTTTCCGCTTGGCAAAGAGCCGATGGATGAGCCGCCGGTGCGGCTGATGGCCGCGGCGAAGAAGCTTGGTGTGGCGGATCGTGTGGATGTGATGAGTGAAGGCGAGACGTTTGTGGTGAAGACGGCTGCGATGCAGTCGGTGTAATTCTGAAGTGATTTAGACAGCCGCGGCGGGCGAGAGCTTTGCCGCGGCTTCTTCGTTTGTGATGCCGAGAACGTGGATCACCTTGGAGCGCGACGTGAGACCCGATGCGATTGTGATGCTTGCCTTTGGGATGTTGAGCGCGATGGCGAGATAGCGGATGAGCGCGTCGTTGGCTTTGCCATCGACGGCGGGTGCGTTCAGGGCGATCTTGATGGCGTCGCCGTAGAGGCCGATGATGCCTTCGCGTGATGCGCCGGGCTGCACGCGGACTGCGAAGCTTACGCCGCCGTCGATGCTGCGGATGTTCATTGTTACGATTCTTCTTCTTTGTCGTCTTCGCGGTACTTGGTGCGGGTGCCGAAGATGGCGGAGCCTACGCGCACGCAGGTGGAGCCTTCTTCGATGGCTACTGCGAAGTCGTGCGACATGCCCATGGAGAGTTCGGGGAGTGAGAGGCCTTCAATGGTGGCTACCGCTTCGTCGCGGAGTTCGCGCAGGCGGCGGAAGTAGGGGCGTGCGCCGTCGGGATCGTCGGTGTAGGGCGGTACCATCATCAGGCCGCGGACTTCGAGGCCGTCCATCTCTTCAAGGATGTTGCGCAGCAGGCCGCTGAGGGCATACTCGCCGATGCCGTGCTTGGTCTCTTCTTCAGAGAGTTTTACTTCGACGAGGATGGGGAGGACTTTGCCTACCTGTTCGCAGACGTCGTTGAGGCGGCGCGCGACTTTTACGCTGTCCACGGAATCGACGGCGCTGAAGACCCATGCGGCTTTGCTGGTCTTGTTGGACTGCAGGTTGCCGATGAGGTGCATTTCAAGCTGGCCCACATCTTCACCGAGGATGGTGTGGAGTTGCTGCTGCTTGTGTTCCCACTCCTGCAGGCGGTTTTCACCGAAGAGGCGCTGACCTGCGCGGAAGGCTTCGGCGACGACGTCCGGACCCCAGGTTTTGGAGACGGCCATCAGCTTCACGTCTGCGGGGTTGCGGTTGGCGCGGGCGCAGGCGGCTGCGATTTCCGCGCGTACCTGCTCTAAATTTTCTGCAATCGACATAGGTTTAGCTTAGTCGAACAGGGTTGGCTTATCGAATTGATTTGCCTTGGTGGGCACGGGATAGCCGAAGTGCTCGTAGGCGCGGCGTGTGGCAACGCGGCCGCGGGGCGTGCGGTCGAGGAAGCCGATCTGCATGAGGAAGGGTTCGTAGACTTCTTCGAGCGCGTCTTCTTCTTCTGCCAACGCGGCGGCTAATGTGTTCAGGCCGACGGGACCGCCGTCGTACTTTTCGATGATGGTGCGGAGGAGGCGGCGGTCGAGTTCGTCGAATCCGTGCGGATCGACTTCCAGCATCTGCAGTGCGGCCTGCGCGGTCTTCTGATCGATGACGCCGTTGGCGCGGACCTGTGCGTAGTCGCGCACGCGGCGCAGGAGACGGTTGGCGATACGCGGTGTGCCGCGCGAACGCATAGCGATTTCTGCTGCGCCATCAGAATCAATCTCTACGCCGAGGACTTCCGCGCTGCGTTCAACGATGAAGCGCAGGTCGTCGTCGTTATAGAACTCGAGTCGCAGGAGGATGCCGAAGCGCGAGCGTAGTGGCGATGAAAGTAGACCGGGACGCGTGGTGGCGGCGACGAAGGTGAAGGGACGAATCTCCATCACGTGGGTGCGTGCCGCGGGGCCCTGGCCGATGATGATGTCGAGCTTGTAGTCCTCAAGCGCGGTATAGAGCTTTTCTTCCAGCACCGGCTGCAGGCGGTGGATTTCGTCGAGGAAGAGCACCTGCTTTTCGCGCAGGTTAGTGAGGATGGCGGTGAGATCGCCCTGGATTTGCAGGGCAGGGCCGCTGGTCTGCTGGAAGCCCACGTTCATCTCGTTGGCGATGATGGTGGCGAGTGTGGTTTTGCCGAGACCCGGGGGGCCGTAGAGCAGGACGTGATCGAGAGCATCGCCGCGTGATTTTGCGGCTTCGAGCGCGATGGCGAGCTGCTCTTTCGCCTTGTGCTGGCCGATGAATTCGCCGAGGCGGTTGGGCCGCAGCTTGAGTTCAAAGGCTGCGTCTTCGCCCATGCTGCTGGCGCTGACGAGGCGCTCTGCATCTGCTGAGGGAGTGGAGCGGTTCAGGTCAAAGCGCTTTTTGTTGAGAAAGTCCATCGTTCAGGTCGCTAAGGCGATGGTACGGCGAAGATTGCGCTGTGGCAACGGCGCTGCCTGATAGGCTGTGGCCCATGACCCGAAAGCATGAAAACACATCGCGTTCGCTCGTCATTGTTGCGTTCGCCTGCGTTTACTTTTTTTGGGGATCGACGTTTGTTGCGATTCGCGTGGGTGTGCAGTCGCTTTCGCCTGCGTTTGTCTCGGGGTTTCGTTACTGCGCGGCGGGCGTGATTATGCTGACGGTGCTTGCGCTGCGCGGGACTCGGATTGTGTTGCCGCGTGCGGAGTTTCAGCGTGCGCTGTTGTTGGGCGTGGTGATGCTTACGGGCAATAACGTGATGATCAGTTGGGCAGAGCAGTCGCTTTCTGCCGGGCTGGCTGCGTTGCTGGCTGCGGGCATCCCCCTGATGATTGCGCTGGCGGAGACGTTTATTCCTGGCGGCACACCGTTGAATCGCATGGGCTGGCTGGGGACGGTGCTGGGGTTTGCGGGGCTGGTTGTATTGCTGGCTCCGTTGTTGCGCGGCGGTGTTGGTTCTGCTTCGACAGGCGTGGTGATCATGCTGGTGGCGGACCTGCTGTGGGTTGTGGGTTCGCTTTATTCCGGGCGCAGGCCTTCGACTGTTGATCCGCTGCTGGGTGCTGGATGGCAGATGTTGCTGGGCGGCACGTTGAGCATTGTGCTGGGATCAGCGCTGGGCGGATGGCAGAGTGCGCATTGGAATAAGAGCGCGCTGCTGGCGGTGTTGTGGCTGGTGTTCTTTGGATCGCTGGTGGGCTACACGGCGTACATGTGGCTGCTGCATCATGTGCCGGTGGCGAAGGTGGCAACGTATGCGTATGTGAATCCGATTGTGAGTGTGGCTTTGAGTTCGGTGCTGCTGCATGAGTCGCTGCATGGATCGCAGTGGATTGCGATGGCAATCATTCTGGCTTCTGTTGCGTTGGTGACGGCAAGTAAGTCAAAACCGAAGGCTGCTTAGTGCGAATCCAATAGTTGTTGTGCGGCTCGGATGCCGCTGCGCAATGCGCCGTGGACTGTGCCCCAATGGCCGGTGGTGTCTGTGTGTTCGCCTGCGAAGAAGAGCGTGTCTTCGACGGGATGCGTCATCTTTTCTGAAGCGTCGACCGCGCCTGCGGGCACCCATGAATAAGCTCCACCGAAGAGTGGATCGCTGCTCCAGTCGTGGCGATGCTGCGTGACGAGTTCGTCGAGTATCTGCTGCTTTGGCACACCGAAGATGCGTGAGAGGTCGTGGCATGCGGCTTCCGCAATTTGCTCATCGGTCATTGCAGCGAAGGCTTCTGTGGATGTACCGCCCGCCCATGCTGTGAGTACGGGATCGAGTGAGGGATAGCCCGCCCAGAAGACGCGGAAGTTCAGGTCGCTTCGTTGTTCTTCGGGAAGAATGAAGGAGAGTTTTTGAAGCGCCTTCTTCTGCAGGTGATCGAGTTGTGCCCACCAACGGTTGCGGAAGACCAGGCACATGCGAACGACTGGGCCCATCGCCATGCGGTTGGCTTGCTGCAGGATGTCAGCTGGCGCGGGAGAGAATGCAACACTGGATGATTGCAGGACACCGAGCGGCAGCGTGATGATTGCTGCGTCTGCATGAAGCGATTCGTCTGAGTGCAGTTGGACATCGACTGATCCGCGCGACCATGTGATGGATTTCACTTGTGACTGCAAACGGAGTGTTCCGCCGAGACGTGTGAAGCGTGCGGCGATTTCTTTTGGGAGGCGATGGTATCCGCCCTTTACGTGGTGAAGCGCCTCACCTTCAATGCTGTCTTCTGCTTCCTGCTGGATGGCGAGTGAGCGTACAGAGATGCGAGATGCATCGGCTGCGTTGAAGCCTTCGACGTATCCGCGAGCACCGGAATGGACGTCAGGATCGATGTTTTCGCGTTCGCACCATGCGTCGAATGCGAGGTCTTCCATGGGGTGAGCATCGCTCCATGCCGTCATCTGTTCGAGGACGTTGAATGGCGAATCTTTATCGCTGTGCGTGCCTTCGTCCTGCGGATGGAGCGAGTCGTCGCTGCAGTCGTAATTGAAGTCCTGGCCGGAGAGCTCGTAGGTTTCGAGGTTGAGGTCTTCGAGCAGCGCGAGAAGTTCTGGCGGATTGCCGTGTATGAATTCCGCGCCGAGTTCGATGTAGTTGCCGTCTTGTTGCACAGTGCGGATGCGGCCGCCGATGCGGTCCTGTGCTTCGAGCAGTGTTACCTGAAGGTCGCTGCTGGCGCGCAGTTTCATTGCAGCCATGAGGCCTGCGACTCCTCCACCGATGACGATGACGTGTTTCAACGGGCTATCTCCACGGGAGATTTTGCGAGCAGATCACGCAAGAGATTGATGGCCTCTTCGCGTGTGTGGATGGCGCCTTCGAGTTGCGCGTCTTCCAAGTCCTGCAACAGTTGTTTGAAACGCGGGCCGGGGCGGAGGCCAGCATCGATTAGGTCGCGTCCTGTAAGTAATGGCGTGGGGCGGTAGACCTCTTCGGGCGCTTTCTCGAACTCTTCTTTTGCGAAGTGGTACAAGTCCAGCAGGTTGTGCGAGCTGGTGACGTCGAGCTTGTGCAGCGCGAGATGCTCAGGGAAATCGTTCAGCCGGAAGAAGCGTTTGAGCGTGCTCTGCTTCATGTGCTTCACGTCGCCGAAGCGCATGTGGTTGGCGACGAGTGAGACGACCTGATCGATGTCCGCCGAAGAGAAACGCAGGCGATTCATGATGGCGCGCGTCATGGTGGCGCCCACTTCTGCGTGGCCGTTGAAGCGGATGCGCGGCTTGGGATCAGCAGGATCGGGGGGACGAAAAGTTGGCGGCTTGCCTACGTCGTGCAGCAGCGCGCCCCATGCCAATGTGCCCTTCACGTTTGCGGGAAGTTGATCGAGCAGAAGCAGCGTGTGAATCCACACGTCTCCTTCAGGGTGCCATTCGGGCGGTTGCTCCACTCCTTTCATGGCGGCAACTTCTGGCAGCACGTGTTGTAGCAGACCGGTTTCGTCGAGTAGTTCAAAGGCCCGTTTCGCGTGGCCTTCGGTGAGCATTTTGGTGAGCTCGTCGCGGATGCGTTCGTTGCTGACCTGCGTGATGGTGGCGGCCTGTTGCTGGATGGCGCGCATGGTTTGCGCTTCTATGGTGAAGTCAAAGCGCGCGGCGAAACGGACGGCGCGCAACATGCGGAGCTTATCTTCTTCGAAGCGCTTTTGAGGATCACCGATGGCGCGCACGATGCCGGCTTTCAGATCCTGCTGGCCGTTTACGAAGTCGAGTAGCTTTTCTTTGATGTTGTCTTCGGTGAGGCCAATGGGGTCGAGCAGCATGCCGTTGATGGTGAAGTCGCGGCGTTGTACATCGTCTTCTGGTTTCTCTGCGTATTCCACGTCTACTGGGCGACGGCCGTCGACGTATTCGCCGTCGCAACGGAAGGTGGCGACTTCCGTTTGTACTTCGCAGCCTTCGCCCTTGTTGGCGTTGCATACGATGACAACGCCGAAATGCGCGCCGACGGAGAAGGTGCGGTCGAAGCCCATCATTACCTTTTCAGGGCGGGCATTGGTGGCTACGTCGTAATCCTTGGCGGCGATGCCCATGAGCAGATCGCGCACGCATCCGCCAGCGAAATAGGCGTGGAAGCCGCGGTCGTCCAGTTCTTCCACAATGTGCAGGGCTGCTTGAAATGCAGGTGTTGCCTTCGCGTTTTCCAGTGCCTTCATCACTCTCTAGGATGCTCCTTTCGTGTGAGGATGTCTTTGCGGCAGCAGCGGCGCGGAAATCTGCATCAGAAAGTGTGAAGACCGCATGAGCAACTCCTCAATGGAAACCGGTACGGGGTACGCGCAGTGGCGAATGGCGGCGCTGTTTGCGCTGACGCTGACGTGCGTGGTGGCGACATTGCTGTTTGCGCACACGCTGATGTTTCCCATCATTGGCGCGATTACGCTGGCTGTGGTGACGCAGCCGCTGTCTGTGTGGTTGCGTAAGCGTTGGTCGCCCACGCTGGCCGGGATTGCCATGGTGGTGCTTGTGAGCCTGGTGTTGTTCGTGCCGATGTATGTGCTGATCAAGCATCTGGTGGTGCAGGCCATTGCGCTGGCTCGCTATGTTGAGTCGGGCGGTGTGGACGACTTTTTTGCTGAGCTTGCGGTGAAGCATCCGAAGCTGGGCGATGCAATCCAAAATGCGATTACGCAGTTTGCTCCGGGGATGTCAGGCCGCGCGATTGCGGGATGGTCTGCGCCCAAGCTGGGGCAGGCGTTTGGCGCGATCGTTCACGGCATTGTGAGCATTGTGTTGCTGCTGTTTTTCTACTTCTTCCTGGTGCGGGATGAGGCGGTGGCGCTGCGTGCGTGGGAGTCGATCTTGCCGTTGCGCGATGACGAGACATTTGATTTCAGCCGCAAGCTGCGCGACATTATCGACGCGATTTTTGCGGGGCGTTTGCTGATTGCCATGTTGCAGGGAGTGGCTTCCGGTGTGGCGTACTGGTTGGTGGGTGTGCCGGGTGCGCTGTTGTGGGGATTTGTCACGTTTATCTGCTGTTTGATCCCCGCGTTTGGCGCGTTTTTGGCGTGGGTGCCGATTTGTTTGTACGTGGGGTTGGTGCTGAGTTGGACGAAATGTCTGATCCTGGCGATCTGGTGCAGCGCTGTGGTGAGCACCATGGATAACTTTCTCTATCCGGTGTTTGTGGGGAAGAAGACGGATCTGCATACGGGCGTAGTGTTTGTCGCCATCTTTGGCGGCTTGGCTTTCTTTGGCATCAGTGGGTTCATCCTGGGGCCGGTTCTGGTGGCGTCGGCGATTCTGCTGTTGCAGATATGGAAGCAGCGGCTGGCGGAAGCAGGCGTGCACTAATCCCGATACGATAAAGAGATGGGCAAAGGCCTGATTTTGGGGATTGAAAGCTCCTGCGACGAGACTGCGGCGGCAGTGGTGCGTGCGGGAAGCGACGTGCTCTCGAACGTGGTGGCGACGCAGATGCAGATGCACGCGCTGTATGGCGGCGTGGTGCCGGAGCTGGCCAGCCGCGAACATCTGCGGAACATTGTGCCGGTAGTGCGGGAGTCGCTTCGGCAGGCGGGCATTGAAGCGAAGGACGTGGATGCCGTTGCGGTGACGGCAGGGCCGGGGCTGGCTGGGGCGCTGCTGGTGGGGATTTCGTATGCCAAGGCGTATGCATATGCGCTGGGAAAGCCGCTGATTGCGGTGAATCATCTGGAAGGGCATATCCACGCCGTGTTGATGGAGCAAGGCGGCGAGTCAGCCGAGTCTACGCTGGCGCTGGTTGTGAGCGGTGGGCATACGCATCTCTATCTGGCTGCGCTTGAGGATGGCGTTTGGCGCTATCGGAATGTGGGTCGCACTGTGGATGATGCAGCCGGCGAGGCCTATGACAAGGTGGCAAAGCTGCTGGGGCTGGGATATCCGGGTGGGCCGTGGATTGATCGGCTGAGCGCATTTGGGAATCCGAAGGCGGTGCCGTTCCGGTTTGTAGAGATCAATCGCGGGACGGCGGAGCAGCCGTCGTTTGATTTTTCGTTCAGCGGGATCAAGACGGCGGTGCTGCGGTACATCGAAACGCATGGCATGAAGGCGGCGATTGAGGAACGGCGGGCTACGTTAGAGAAGATTGATTCGCCCACGCTGGACGATGTTCGTGCGCTTTGCAATGCGGAGACGCTGGACCTGATCGCGAGTTTTCAGGCTGCGGTGGTGGGAAACCTGATCCGGCAGACGATGGCGGCGGCACAGCATTTTGGTGCGAAACGGATTGTGGTGAGCGGCGGCGTGGCCGCGAACAAGGAGTTGCGTACGCGGTTTGAAACGGAAGCTGGAAAGCGCGCGTTGACTGCCCGATTTCCGGCTGCGGCCATGTCGACAGATAACGCGGCGATGATTGCAGCGGCGGCGTGGCCGAAGTTCGCGCAGGGTGAGTTTGCGGGACCGGCTTTGAATGCCACGCCACAGCTTCGCCTCGGATAAGATTAAGAACGACGGAATGCGGCGGCGGGGCGGTGGCCCGGGCGCGCTCGCAAGTCCCGGAAGGCACGCGAATCCGCCGGATGCCCATCGAACTCTTTAATACTCTTGGCAGCCGCGTGGAGCCGCTGACTGCGTCGCGGGACAACACGCTGCGCATGTACTGCTGCGGCCCCACCGTGTATGACTACGGCCACATTGGCAACTTCCGCACATTTCTGCATGTGGATGTGCTGCGGCGCGCTGCGCGGCTGAATGGTCTGTCGCTGAAGCACGTGATGAACATCACGGATGTGGATGACAAGATCATCCGCAATGCTGGCGCTGCGGGCATGTCCATTGGCGACTACACGGCGAAGTACGAGAAGGCTTTCTTTGAGGACATGGATGCGCTGGGCGTGGAGCGTCCGGAGATTGTGGCGCATGCGACGGAGAGCATTCCGGAGATGGTCGCGCTGGTGGAGCAGCTTGCCAGTGAAGACATTGCGTACAAGACTGAGGATGGCTCGTGGTACTTCCGCATTGCGAAGTTTCCGGATTACGGCAAGCTGAGCGGCAAGGACCTTGAGGGTATTGAAGACGGCGCGCGCGTGGACGTGGACGAGTACGAGAAGGATGCCGCGCGCGACTTTGCCCTGTGGAAGGCGACGAAGCCCGGTGAGGCGTCGTGGCAGACGGAGATTGGCGAAGGGCGTCCGGGATGGCACATTGAGTGCTCGGCGATGGCTCTGAAGCACCTGGGTACGAATTTTGACGTGCACGCCGGTGGCGAGGATCTGACGTTCCCGCACCACGAGAATGAAATTGCGCAGAGTGAGTGCGCGACCCATCAGCCGTTTGCGCGGCACTGGTTCCATGTGCGTTTTCTGCTCGTTGAGGGCAAGAAGATGTCCAAGAGCGAGGGCAACTTCTTCACGCTGCGCGACCTATTGCTGAAGGGATATCGTGCGTCAGCGATTCGTTTTCTGCTGATCAGCGTTCCATATCGCAACCAGATGAATTTCACGTTTGAAGGTCTGACGGAGAGCGCGAATGCGATTGAGCGTCTGCGAACATTTGTGCGACGGCTGGATGCAGCGGTGAAGAATCCCGCACTGCCTGAGTCTGCGAACGAAGAGTTGTTGGCGCTGACTGTGTCGAAGCGTGACGCGTATCTTGCGGCCCTGCAGAACGATCTGAATACCGCCGAGGCGCGCGCTGCTGTGTTTGACATGGTGCGTGCGGCGAACATCACGCTGGATAACGGTACGTTTGGCCGTGGCAACGTGGATGCCGTGCAGAAGCTGCTGAACGACTTTGACGCGGTGTTCGACGTGTTAACGGATCGTGACGCAGCCGTGAGCAAGGCGGCTGTGGCGTGGGCGCAGACAGAGGGGCGCACGGATGTTGCGCCGGAGCTGCTGCAGGCCCAGAGCATTACGGACGAGGAAATTGAAGCGTTGATTGCAGAGCGTACCGACGCACGTAAGCGGCGGAATTTCGCTCGTGGAGACGCCATCCGAAACGAGCTGCTTGAAAAAGGCATCGTAATTGAGGACGGCAAAGACGGCGTCACGTGGAAACGCAAATAGTGTCGTGAAGCGGCGGGGGTAGCCAAAAGAGATACCCCCAATGCGATTTGCTATTCGGCATTCACAAATCACCAACCTATACTCGCGGAAGCGAGCAATCTATTTCGCAGAGGAGTACCGGATTTTATGGCCACCACCACTATCAGCGTTGACGAGTTTCAGGCGCTTGAACAGCGCGTTCTTCGCACCGTGGAGCTGATCCGGAGTGAGCGCGAGGCACGCGCCACTGCTGAGGCCGAGGTTGCTGCGCTGAAGGAATTGCTGGACACGGCTTCTGCGGAGAATTCGCAGCTTACCGCTGAGCTTTCTTCGTTGAAGAGCGAGCGCGAGCAGGTGAAGGGTCGCGTTGACGCGATGCTGAAGCAGCTCGACGAACTGGTGTAACCGAAGAAAAGAAGAGAAGGCATGCAGAATTCCGTCCCCCAGTCCGTAACGGTTGCCATCTACGACCAGAACTACCATCTGCGCGGCGTCGACCCGCAGCATATTGAAATGCTGTCGCAGCTTGTGGATAGCAAGATGCGTGCGGTGTCGTCGCAGGGCGCTACTGTTGACTCGTTGCGTGTGGCGGTGCTGGCAGCACTGAACATTGCCGATGAGTTGATGGAGCTGCGCGAACGTCATCGTGAGTTGTTGGATTCGCTGGATCATGCAGAGACGGCAAACCGGCATCGTGCGCATTCGCTGGCATCCATGCTGGATGAAGCTTTGCGCGATGAGTATCGCGTGGCCGTCTAAAACGATTCAAGTTTCATTTTGTGAGAGGGCGTGGCTTCGGCTGCGCCCTTCTCTTTTGCGGTTTGTTGCAAACGCTTCCAACCACGCGATACCATGCCGCCGTTGCGCTTCTGCCGGATCGCGGAGGCGCGAAAGGATTGGGATGAAACGTCTGCTTGCCCTGTTGTTGCTGTGCTCTTCTGCTGCGGCGGTCGCGCAGGATCGCATTCTGATTTACACGCGCAGTTACACGGCGGATGGCAAGGGATATATCCATGGGAACCGTGCCAGCAGCGTGGTGGCGTTGGAGAAGATTGCGGCAGAGTTGAAGATTCCCACGGACAACACGGATGATCCGATTGTGTTCACGCCGGAAAATCTGAAGAAGTACACCGTCATGGTGTTCAGCAACAGCAACAACGAAGCGTTCAGTACGCAGGCGCAGCGCGACGCTTTCAAGGGATGGATTGAGCATGGCGGCGGCTGGGTGGGTATCCACTCGGCTTCAGGCAATGAGCGTAATTGGGATTGGTTTGCACAGATGGTGGGCGGGCGCTTCCTGATGCATCCGAAGAAACAGCAGTTCACGGTGAAGGTGGTTGATCCGAAGTTTCCGGTGATGCAGGGCGTGCCCTCAGAGTTCACTGTGACGGATGAGTGCTACTTCACCAAGCGCTTCAGCGATACGATTCATCCGCTGCTGACGGTGGATACTTCAAAGCTGGATGTGACGGGCTTCAAGCTGGATCGTAAGGATTTTCCGAATCCACTGCCGATTGCGTGGTGGCACGAGTTTGATGGCGGGCGCGAGATTTATATCGCACTGGGCCATGACAACAGCTACTACGAAGATCCCGTGTTTGATGGGATTTTGAAGCGCGCGATTTTGTGGGCGGCGAAGAAACAGTAGCTATACCGCATTCCCTAAATGAAACAGCGGGAAGAAGATTTCTGTTGCCGTTTTTGGCTGCTCGGGTAAGCTGCTGCTGTGAAAATTCTCTCCTCTGTTCTGCTGCTTATCCTTAGTTCTGCGTGCGTTGCGCAAACTTCCACTGCCAACTCCTATGAAAGCCTTCCCGAGTTTCAGAAGCTTCGCGCACAGGCGAAGGATGAACAACGCTCCAACACAAAGATTATTTTTGCCGCGGGAACGTGGAAGAAGGCCAACAAGGTGGCGGGTGGCCACTGCATGGAGTGTTTGGAAGGCGTGTTCACCTCGCAATTACGGCTGGGTGAATACAAGGATGCGCTGAAGACTGCGAAAGAGTGGGATGCCGCCAGCGAACAGCCGCTTGATCATGTGCGTGCTGAGCTTGCTGAAGGGCGCGTCGCGATTGCGATGGTCGACAGGAATAAGCCGAACATGGCTGTGTTGCAGGATGCCCATGTGGAGCTACAGAAGGCTGCTGCAGCGCATGCCACGGCTGCTTACTTCTACGACGGTCAAGTGCTGGCGTTGATGAAGCAGGATGCGGACGCGGGTGCGGCTTTTGGTCAGTATGCGAAATTGACGCGGAAGGATGATGCGCTGCTGTCGCGCGCGACTTATTTCTCCACCCACCCTGAGATGGCGCGCGAAAAGATGGCGCCAGCCGTGTTGGTGAATACGCTGGGTGGAAAACGATTCAACCTGGATGACATGCACGGCCGTGTGGTGTTGATTGATTTCTGGGCCACTTGGTGCGGCCCGTGCAAAGAAGAACTTCCACACATGAAGAAGCTGGCGGAGGCATATAAGGATGAGCCTTTGGAGATCATCAGCATCTCCTGGGACTCGGACGCTAACAAATGGCGGCAGTTCATTGCCGACAACGGCATGAGCTGGAATCAGTATCTGGATGCGGATCACAGTGTGACGAAGATGTTTGGCATCGATGCCATTCCGCATTACTTCACGATTGATGCTAACGGTGTGTTGATGGCAGAGAATGTGGGATCAGGGTCGAATATTGACGGGCGTATTCGAAAACTGGTGACGCAAGCGAAGGAACAGAAGCAGTTAGCGGCGGCGGCAGGCGCACTAACCGCGGGGCAATAAAACACGAGGTATTTGCGAGCATTTCGTTAGCACAAAACGGCTTTGTTGCTCAACTTGCAAACCCTCGATACTCCGCGTAGCATCTGCCTTTAGATGACCGGCCTGCAAAGCAGGTGGGGGAACAACGTCGGTTGAACCAACATTCATTGAACAGGGGTTCGGCTCGTATACATGGTTCGGTGTGCAGTGTCCGCCAGTCCGGAATGCCTAAAGAGCCACGGCTGAATCCCACCGCTTATTGGCGGGTTCACCGGCGCTTCCAACACGGCCCAGCGGGTCGGTCTTCGCTTGATTGAAACGGTGGCTCTCAACAGAGTCACCGTTTTGTTTTGTCGAATGTTTGTCGCTGTATCGCTTTTGCCTGCGGGAATTGCGTTCCGGTGTGTCTCCATCGGGAAACGGTGAAGAGATTCCCAAGTATTCTTAAAGACAGCGTCTTATGCATCCGCATCTCTTCCGTCTCGGCCCGATTACTGTCCCCACGTTTGGGGCGATTGCTGCATTGGGGCTGGTACTGGCGATTTCGCTGGCCGCGCGTGGCGCTCGGGTGATGCGGCTGAATGAAGACGCCGTGTGGAACCTGTGTTTGTGGATGGCTGCGGGGACGCTGGTGCTGTCGCGGCTGATTATTGTGGCGCAGGTGTGGAAGTCGTTTGCGAAGTATCCGCTGTACATCCTGACGTTGCCCACGGTGACGAAATGGGGATTGCTGCTGGCGCTGGGCAGTGGTGCGGTGTACATGCTGGTGAAGAGGCTGCCGTGGCTGCCAACGCTGGATGCACTGGCTCCTGCGGCGCTGTTGTTGCAGGCGTTTCTGCACCTGGGAACGCACTTCTCTGGCGATGATCTTGGGTTGGCCACGACGTCTCGCTTAGGCGTGATCTTTGGCGATCAGGGGTATCACCCTGTTGCGTTGTATTCGGCGGTGTTGACGCTGGTGGCGTGTGTGGCGGCGTTTGTATGGCTGCATCGTGAATCGCAGCCGGGCGAGACGTTTGGATTGAGCCTGACGTTTGCTGCGTTGATTCGGTTTTTTGTAGATACACTTCGTCCGGGTTGGGTTTTGCCGGAGACGATGATTGGCAACCTGCTGCGTGTGGATCAGCTTGTGCTGGTGTTGCTTGCGGTGGCGGGTTTGAGTTTTTTCTTTCAACGAAAGGGCGTGCGTTATGCCCAGTAAAAATATGTTGCCCAAGGGCAAGCGTCGGCACTCTGTGAAGGCGGATTACCGCACGCAGCGGGATGCTTCGCGCGATGCGGAAGCTGCGGAGCTGGCGGCGACGGAAGCCGCGCTGTATGGCGAAGAAGTTCCTGTAGCGAAGCCTGCAATTCCCAATACTGCAGTGCCGGAAAAGCGTGGCAAGGGATATCAGAAGAGCGGCAAGCGGCAACAGCGAACGGTTGAGGCGGTCAAGGAGCTGCCTTCGTCTGCGATGGATGAAGATGATGAGTTGATTCTGCCGGTGGAGGCTGTGGTTTCCTCTGGTGGATTGACCACGACGCGCACGCTGGTTGCTACTCCTGAGGCTCGCGGCATGCGGCTGGATGCTTATCTGGCGTGGGCATTGCCAGAGATCAGCCGCGCTCGTGCGCAGTTGCTAATTGAGCATGGACAGGTACGTGTGGGCGGTTCGCCTGCGAAGGCGAAATACAAGCTGAACGGCAATGAGCATGTTGTTGTGGAAGGCCAGCCGCAGCCTGCGCCGCTTCGTGCGACGCCGGAAGATATTCCGCTGAGCATTGTCTATGAAGACAAGCACATGGCCGTGATTGATAAGCCTGCGGGCATGATGGTGCACGCGGGCAGTGGATTGACGGACGAAGCGCGCAGCAGTGGCACCCTTGTGAATGCGTTGCTGTTTCACTTCAAGGACCAATTGAGCGATGTGGGCGGAGCGTTGCGTCCGGGCATTGTGCATCGTCTGGATAAGCAGACCAGCGGTCTGATCATGGTGGCGAAGAGCGATGCGGCGCATCGTGCGCTGGCCGAGATGTTCTCAGAGCGGTCGTTGGAGAAGCGGTACATCGCGCTGGTGCATCGGGATGTGAAGAGTGATCGCGGCATCATTGATTTGCCGATTGCACGTGATCGGCTGCGCCGCACGCGTATGACGACGCGTGTGGGAAATCGCTACCTGACCACGGACAGCCACGGCACGCCTGCAAAGCGTCATCCGGACGAGCCGGAAGAGCGCACTTCGCGCAGGCCAAACGATCCGCGTCCGGCTCGCAGTCTTTACACGGTGCTGGAGCGTCTGCACACCACGGCGGGCGACTTCACTCTTCTGGATGTGAAGATTGAAACCGGACGCACGCACCAGATTCGTGTTCATATGCAGTCGCTGGGGCATCCGGTGGTGGGCGATACGTTGTATGGCGCGCCTGCGAAGATTCCGGGGCTCAAGTCGGAAGGTACGGGCCCAACGCTGCATCGCAATTTTCTTCATGCGGCGCATTTGGTGCTGGACCACCCGATTACAGGAAAAGAGTTGGATTTGGAGGCTCCCCTGCCGGAGGAACTTGCGTCTCTCTTAGAGCAGCTCCGTGCGCTGGAAATACCGGCGGCGCCCGCCAAGCCAAAACACGCCGAGGATTGGTAAACTACGCCCCGTATGGCAGTTTTTCGTAAGTTCGCTGTTCGAACCGTTGGCACCGTTGCACTGGTGGCGGCTTCGATTCCATTGTTTGCCCAGCAGCAGTCTGCACCGCTCCCACCGGCGAATACGAATCCACAACCTGGAGCGAACGCTCCGCAGCCGGATCAGCCCACGGGCGATGCGCAGGGTGGCGGCTATACGCTGAAGGCCTTCGTGCCTGAGGTGTACCAGGTGTTCACTGTCACGGATAAGAAGGGCCGCTTTGTCACCGGTCTGAAGCAGCAGGACTTTGGCCTGCTGGATGATGGACGACGTCCGGAACGCATCATCAGTTTTACGCAGCAGGCAAATCTGCCCCTGCGCATTGGCATCATGCTGGACACGTCGAACTCCATCCGCACGCGCTTCCAGTTTGAACAGCAGGCGGCGACGGAGTTTCTGCTACAGGTGTTGCGCCCTCGTCAGGACGCGGCGTTTGTCAGCGGTTTCGATGTGCGACTGGACCTGGTGCAGGATTACACCAACTCCATCGACAAGCTGAGCACGGCGATTGAGAAGTTGCGGCCCGGCGGCGGTACAGCGTTCTTTGATGCGATCTATCAGACGTGCCGCGACCAGATGCTGACGGTGACCAGCAACGAGACGATTCGTAAGGCTCTCATTGTGGTTTCTGACGGTGAGGATAACTACTCGCGGGTGCAGGAGCAGGAAGCCATCAAGGAGTGCCAGCGTGCGGATACGCTGGTGTACACCATCTCCACGAACGTTTCGCCGTCACGCGATAAGGGCGATGATGTTCTGCAGCGTTTGAGCGAAGCGACCGGCGGACGTACCTTCTTCCCCACCAAGATTGAAGATGTGGCCAAGGGTTTCCAGGAGATTGAGACGGAACTGCGTTCGCAGTATTCGCTGCGCTATCGTCCTGCAGGGCTGCAACAGGATGGTTCCTTCCGTACGATCTATCTCTCCACGGTTGACCAGCGCTACCACGTGCGTGCGCGTAAGGGATACTTCTCGCCGAAGCCTCCGCAGTAGGTGTTTCGGTACTGTTCTCGACGCCTTCGGCGTGTAGACAGCAAAGGGATGCGTTTTTAGCGCATCCCTTTTGCTTTGTCTAAGTGTTGTTTATGCGGCGCGGTGCTTGCCGCCGAGCTTGATGAGTGCGGCGACGATGGCTTCCTGCCATCCAGCGATTTCTTCTTCGCGCAATGTGTGTTCCGGGGATTGGAAGACGGTGCGCAGGAGGAGCGAGTATTCGCCTCTGGGAACGGCCTTGCCCTTGGCATCGCGGAAGATTTCGACGGGTTGCAGCGAGATCATTTCTGCGATGTTCAATGCGGCGATGGCCTGTGAGACTGCAGCCCAGGTGATGTTGTCTGCGAAGAGGAACGAGAAGTCGCGTTCGACGGCCTGATAGCGCGAAGGCTCTTTGGCTGCCGGCTGCTTCAGGTCGAAGGCGAAGAGCGCAGGGACGTTCAGCTCTGCGAGAACGACGTTTTCCTTCAGCTTGCGGCGCTCACGTTCTTCATTGGTTAGTTCACCGAACCAACCAATTGTCTTGCCTTCGAGTGTGATGGATGCGCCGCGACCGGGTGCGATCCACTTGGGAAGGTTGTCACCAGAGAATGTGGGTGCGCTTGCGACGAAGCGGGAGAGTAGTTCTTCTACTGCGCCTTTGACCTCGAAGAAGAGTGCATCTGCGGCGTCGATGGTGCGTGTGGCAGATGCGTTGCCGTATGCGCCGAGTGTCAGCGAAGGATGCTCGTTGACCTGTGCTGTGGAACCGATGAAGACGGTGCCGTACTCGAAGAGGCGGACTGCGGCGACGTCGCGTGTGCTGTTGAGCAGCAGCATGCCAGCCATTCCAGGTAGCAGCGACGGACGCAGATTGCCTGCTTCCGCATTGAGTGGATTGCCCATGGGCACTGCAGATTCCGTGGTGAAGAGAGCGGAGTCTGTCTCGGACGCGAAGGTGCTGCTGATGGCTTCGGTCCAGCCGAGCGCGAGCAGCGTGGTGCGCACGATTTCTTCTTTCGCAGCGTGCGGCAGAGCGATGACGCCGCCGGAGAAGCTGGGCAGCGTGTCTGCGAATCGGTTGTAGCCGTAGACGCGTGCGATTTCTTCAATGAGGTCGATCTCGCGTTCGAGATCGAGACGCCATGAGGGGAGTGTGACCTCATAGCCTGCCGCGTCTGCACTGGGGCGCAGATGGCAGCCGAGTGCTTGCAGATATTGCTCCACAACATCCGCGGGAACGAGATGGCCTGCGGTGCTTTCCTCGATGGTAGTGCCGAGCAGGCGCTGTACTTCTTCGACTGAGAGCGCGACGTGTGGGCGCTTGGTGGTACGCAGTTCCTGCGCTTCGATGACGACATCGCTCATGGGGCCGATGGCTTCACCACCGCAGGCTGCGATGACGCCACGCGTGACCAGACGGTTCGCAAGAGCGCACGCGCCGAGGTCGGCACCACGTTCGTAGCGGTGCGATGCGTCGGTGTGCAGGCCGTGGCGGCGAGACGTGGCGCGGATGGTTGCGGGATCGAACCATGCGGCTTCCACGAGGATGTTCTTCGTCTCTTCGGTGACGCGTGAGTCCCATCCGCCCATCACGCCGGCGAGACTGAGAGCCTTCTTTTCATCAGCGATGACAACGTCGTCGGTGGTGAGCGTTTTTTCGCTGCCGTCGAGCAGTGTGATCTTCTCGCCCGCGTGGGCGCGACGCACGATGATACCGCCTTCGATGGTGTCGAGATCGAAGACGTGCGTGGGGTGGCCCATGGAGAGCCAGTTGTAGTTGGTGATGTCGACGGCTTTGGAGATGGGCTTTTGACCGATCTGCGCGAAACGCTCGGCGACGATACCTTCACTGGGCTTGACGGTGACGCCACGGATGACCTGCGCAGTGAAACGGCCGCAGAGTTCGGGCGCGTCGATGCGCACGGGGTAAGCACCGTTTGCCTCGGTTGGAACGCAGCCTGGCTCGCCTTCCGCGTTCAGTACGCGGCGATCTTCCAGTTGCAGCAATGGCACGCCGTAGATGGTGGCAGCTTCGCGCGCGATGCCGTAGTGGTTCATGGCGTCGACGCGGTTGGTGGTGATGTCCATTTCGAACAAAGAACCACCATCGGGAAGCGCATGTACGCCCTCCACGGCGATGCCGCGGAGGGTGAGGTCGTCGGCGAGTTGCCGGTCACTTACTTCGAGCGCGGGAAGATATTCGCGCAGCCAGTTGCTGAGAATATTCATTGCAAATCCTGTGCGCTATCGCGCTAAACAAACTGCGACAAGAAACGAAGGTCGCCGGAGTAGAACTGACCGATGTCGCCAACGCCGTACTTCATCATGGCGATGCGTTCCACACCCATGCCGAAGGCGAAGCCGCTGATCTTCTTGCTGTCGTATGCGGGTTCGAGTCCGTTTTCAATGCGGCGCTGATCGACTGCGGCGAAGACAGCGGGATCGACCATGCCGCATCCCAGAAGTTCAATCCAGCCGGAGTACTTGCACTTGCGGCACCCCTTCTGCCCGCAGAAGGGGCAGGAGATCTGCACGTCCGCGCTGGGCTCCGTGAAGGGGAAGAACGATGGGAAGAAGCGCGTCTTTACGGACGAGCCGAAGAAGGCTTTCATCGCGTGGTCGAGCGTGCCCTTCAGGTCGCTGAAGGTGATGTTCGTGTCGACGCAGAGACCTTCCACCTGATGGAAGATAGGCGAGTGCGTGGCGTCGCTTTCGTCGTTGCGATGCACCTTGCCGGGGATGACGATGCGCAGCGGTGGTGGCTGCGAGATCATGGTGCGGATCTGCACGGGCGAGGTGTGCGTGCGCATCAACAGGCGCTCGCGGAGCGGCTTCTTGTCCTGATCGGCGACGACGAGTGTGTCCTGCGTGTCGCGCGCAGGGTGGTTCGGCGGGAAGTTGAGCGCTTCGAAGTTGTAGAAGTCGCTTTCCACTTCCGGGCCGATGCCGATGGAGTAGCCCAGCGCGGCGAAGACTGCGGTCATTTCGCGCATGGTGCGCGTGAGCGGATGCTCCGTGCCGATGGAGCGGCGGATGCCGGGCAGGGAGAGGTCCAGTGATGAACCTTCTGCGGCTGTGCTGGTCGGGCCAGCGAGAAGCGCTGCTTCAATCTCGTTCTTGAGGGCGTTGAAGCGCATGCCGAGCGACTTCTTCGCTTCGGGCGGCGCGGTCTTGAGCCAGCTTTCGCTGAGCAGCTTCAGGCGGCCCTGTTTGCGGCCAAGCCAGTCGAGGCGGAAGTTTTCCTGCGCCTCGGGCGTGGTCAGTTGCGCGGCTGCGGAGCGAACTTCGTCCGTGAGCGCGCGGAAGGCCTGGTCAAGCGAGGCGTCATCGAACGCGCTCAGGGGTGTGATGGTATCCGTCATGATGCGTCTTTACAGGATAAACGAGCGCGAGGCGCTACAGGGCGAGCCAGACGATGAGAGCGCATACAGCGCCTAACAGCCAGCTCATGCGATCGGTGATGGCGTAGACGACCGGGTCTTCATGCAACTGACCACGGCTGGCCAGCAGCCAGACACGGCTGATCCACAGAATCAGCACCGGTTCGATGAGCCACAGGCGGCTCATGTGGGTGTACAGGTGCGCCGCCGTCAGGTTTGAGATGTACATGCTGAGAACGACGACGGCAGCAAATGCGCTGGAGGTTCCAAGGGCGCGCAGTTGTTCGATGTCGCCGGTGCCGTAGCCACGTCCTGAGGCTTTGTCGCGCCCGCTGGCGACCATCAGTTCAAGCTCGCTGAAGCGCTTGACGAAGGCGAGCGAGAGGAAGAAGAAGATGGAGAATGCGGCCAGCCACTCTGAGATGAACACGCCACTGGCAGCCGCACCAGCCAGTAGGCGGATGGTGTACAGGCCGCTTAGTACGATGACGTCGACGAGGACCATTCTCTTCAAAACAAAGGAATAAGCCAGTGTAGTGACGGTATAAATGCCAAGCCACAGGACGAAACTGTCTGGTGCCTGGAGCAGTCCTGTTCGCTGTACCGTCCCGTTGAAATGAGTGGCTGTGTGGGGTACGAGCACCGCGAGCACCACGGCAATCAGGAAGAACGCAACCACAATTGCCACACCCGCGATGGGTGAGAGGTCTCCTGAGGCGAAGGGCCTGAGGCGCTTTCGTGGGTGACGGCGGTCCGCCTCAATGTCGAGCAGATCGTTGATGATGTAGGTCGCGCTGGCGCAGAAGGACAGGGAGAAGAACGCCAAAAGGCAGGCGATCAAGCTGCGCCCGGAGAAGTCGTGGGCCAGGATGGTGGGCAGGAAGATCAAGGCATTCTTCGCCCATTGGTGCGCCCGGATCGTCTTTAAAAAGACCTTGGAGGTGGACCTGCGGTCGATAAATTCGCGGTGAATGGCAGTGCGGTCGAGCTGGAGGGCCTTCCGCAGTTTCCGATGCGGATTGGCTACCATGGGAAGGACACTTTCGCGCAGGAGCGTGCGATCGGGAATGGCGTTACCGATGTAGGTGAAACCCTCGGGAAAGAGGTCCTGGAAGGCCTTCAGCTTGTTTGCACCTGCCAGATTCAGGGTGCCGTCAGAGGCCAGAACCCCTGTGAACAGGTCGCCAAAATGGGCTGCCACCTGTCGCGCAAATCCAATGTCTGCAGCAGTTGCGAGATAAATTCGGCGTCCGAGCGCATGTTGTTCCCACAGATAATCCAGCAGCGGCTGGTTGTAGGGCAGGAATTCGACGTCGACCCGGGCGCGA
Organism: Terriglobus roseus; assembly: GCF_900102185.1. Classification (NCBI taxonomy): domain Bacteria; kingdom Pseudomonadati; phylum Acidobacteriota; class Terriglobia; order Terriglobales; family Acidobacteriaceae; genus Terriglobus; species Terriglobus roseus. The sequence goes on from NZ_LT629690.1 coordinate 4,776,270, forward strand.
CCGGTGATTTCGCGTTTGAACCCCGCCCGGCCCTTGCTGACCCAACGGGGCCAGTGCAGGGGAGAGGTGGGCTGCTGGCGAACCAGCAGGAGAACCGCGTCGATCAGGGTGTCGCTTTTGACCAGGGTGCCGTCAAGATCCACGCACAGAGGCACATCTTGGGCTCCATTTGCCTCTGGGTATGCTGTTGCGGCGACGCCGGTCAGGCGATCGTCTTCCATGGCTTGCAACTCCCTGTCTGTCTCAATCGGTGATTCGGGGAAGCCAGAATAAAGACCCGGCGACATGGCGATTATAAAGACGCGCTATTTGCGCACATGGGTGCTTCGAATGAATTCTCACGAAACCTTATGTCAGGGGTGTCCGTCATTCCTTATAGTCAAAGAGAGTATGCCGGATTTCCGGCCATGCCAGTGACACACCTCAATCTGAAAAAATCAGGACGGTTCTACGCAAACGTATGTCGCTTACTGCCAGCGAGCACCCAGTCTCTTCTTCGCACCCGGCGCTGCCGGACCACGCTTCGCCTTCTTCGACCGGTCTGGCCAATGATGCATCGCAGCATCCGGGAGAGCCGAAGAAGGGCGGTTCGTGGCTGCGCGTCCTGATTCTCATCCTGTTGGTGGGTGGTGCGATTGGTTTTGTGGTGTACCGCATTGTGACCAACAAGCCGAAGGAGACAGCCGGACCAGGCGGTCGCCGCGGTGGTGGTGCAGGACAGATTGTCCCCGTGGCCTTTGACGTGGCCACGCTGAAGACGATGCCGATCTCACTGCAGGCGCTGGGCACGGTAACGGCATACAACACCGTGACGCTGCGCAGCCGCGTGGATGGTCAGATCACGCGCGTGAACTTCACTGAAGGTCAGCGTGTGAAGCAGGGGCAGTTGCTGATTGAGATTGATCCGCGTCCTTATGCTGCGGCCCTGGAACAGGCAAAAGGAAACCTCACCCGCGATCAGGCAAATGCGGCGTACGCACAGGCTCAGGCACAGCGTTACAGCCAGCTTTATGCTGCCGGCGTTGTGAGCAAGGAATCCACACAGACGCAGGAATCCACCGCTGGACAGGCTGTGGGAACTTTGGCTGCCGATCGCGCCGCGATTGATGCGGCACAGGTGAACCTGAACTACACGCGTATCACGTCGCCCATTAACGGTGTTGTCGGTCTGCGCCAGGTAGACGTGGGCAATATCGTTTCGGCTGCTGCTACGACCGGTCTGGTGGTGATTACACAGGTACAGCCCATTGCCGTAATCTTCACGCTGCCGGAAGACCAGATTCCGCAGGTGTTCTCGCACATGCGTGGCGGCCAGAAGCTGGTGGCAGAGGCTTGGGATCGTTCCAACTCGCAGAAGCTGGCAACCGGTTCGCTGCTGACGGTGGACAACCAGATTGATACGACGACTGGTACGGCGAAGCTGAAGGCTGTCTTCCAGAACGAGAGCAATGAGCTCTATCCGAATCAGTTTGTGAACATCCATCTGATTCTGGAGAATCGTCCGAATTCGTTGGTGATTCCTGCCGCGGCAATTCAGACCGGCAATGGCGGCACGTTTGTTTATGCGATTGATCGCACCAAGGGACAGGCCAACCCGGTTGCGGGTGGCGGTGCTGCTGGTGGTGGTCGCGGTGGACGTAACGGCGGCGGCAATGCCAATGGCGGTGGTGCAAATGCTCCCGCTGGTGGCGCGAATACCGCAGCAGGTCCAGGATCGGCCGACGCGAATGCAGCCGGTGGTTCGGGTGGACGCGCTGGTGGTCAGGCTGGTGCCGGCGGCGCTCGTCCCAGCAACCAGAATTTCCCGGTGCAGGTGGTGCAGGTTGTTGTGGACAGCACGCAGGGTACGAATGTGATTTTGCGCAGCGGTCTGAAGCCGGGTGACCAAGTGGTGACGGACGGCCAGGAGAAGCTGCAGCCCGGTAGCCGTGTGATCCCGCGTCCTTCCGACGATATGCAGGCGGCTCGTAAGGCGGCCCAGAATCCTGATGCGCAGAAGGTGAACCCCAATCCCGGCGCTGGTGATTTCAGCAACGGTCGTGATTCGGATGTTTCTCCGGCAATGGCAGGACGCCGCGGGCAGGGGCAAGGAGCAGCTGGCACGGATAGCAGCGGTTTGGGTTCCAGCCACACTCCGAACCAGAATCGTGAAGGCGCGAATGGCCAGATGAGCAACGGGGCCAATGGCTCGGGTCGTCGTCGGCCACAGCAGTAGATTTCCCGGCAGCGATGCCGGTCACTCAGCGGCAATGCTGCTGACAACTGATGTTCCAGGCCGGAACGGAAGGCTTAACGCCCCGTCCCGGCCTGTTTACCCTTTCCGGAGCCTCCGCGCATGAGTCCGTCCCGGCCATTTATTCTTCGTCCGGTCGCCACAGTTTTGTTGATGGTTGCCGTTTTGCTGGCGGGTGGCGTTGCCTATACGCAGCTGCCGGTCTCGGCGCTGCCGCAGGTCGATTACCCAACGATCCAGGTGCAGACCTACTACCCCGGCGCATCACCGTCGGTGATGACCTCTGCTGTTACGGGTGCGCTGGAACGCCAGTTCGGCCAGATTCCGGGTCTGACGCAGATGACGTCGACGTCCTCTGGCGGCGGATCGATCATTACGCTGCAGTTCAATCTGTCGGAATCCATCGACGTGGCGCAGCAGGACGTGCAGGCGGCAATTAATGCTGCCAGCAGCTACCTGCCCCAGAATCTGCCCAACCCACCGATTTACAACAAGGTGAATCCGGCCGACGCGCCGATTCTGACGCTGGCTTTGACGTCGAAGACGCTGCCGCTGACGAAGGTGGAAGATCTGGCCGATACGATTCTGGCCAACAAGATCTCACAGCTCTCTGGCGTAGGTCTCGTTTCGATTGCGGGCGGACAGAAGCCGGGTGTGCGTATCCAGGCCAACCCGACGACGCTGGCCGGTTACGGCATGTCGTTGGAGGATCTGCGTACGGCGCTGGCAGCTGCAAACGTCGACCAGGCGAAGGGTAACCTGAACGGCCGTCTGCAGAGCTACACCATCGGCGCGAATGACCAGCTGTTGTCCGCGAAGGACTACCAGGATGTCATCGTTGCCTATCGCAACGGGTCTCCGGTACGCATGAGCGACGTCGCCAATTCAGTTGATGGAGCGGAGAACTCCTTCCAGGCCGCGTGGATGGGACGTCGTGATGACGAAGGCAATCCGAATACGCAGCCGGCCGTCATCATCAACATTCAGCGTCAGCCCGGCGCGAACATCATCGGCGTCGTCGATCGTATTGAAGCGCTGTTGCCGAAGTTGCAGGCGACATTGCCCGCATCAGTAAAGCTTGAGACGCTGACGGATCGTACAGGCACCATCCGCGCTTCCGTTGCGGATGTGCAGTTCGAACTGATGCTGACCATCGCGCTGGTCATCTTCGTTATCTTCTTGTTCCTGCGTTCGTGGCGCGCGACGATTATTCCGTCGGTCGCGGTGCCGCTGTCTATTGTGGGCACGTTCGCGGTGATGTACCTGCTGGGTTATTCGCTGAACAACCTGTCGCTGATGGCGCTGACGATTTCGACCGGCTTTGTGGTGGACGACGCCATCGTGATGGTCGAGAACATCGACCGTTATCTGGAAGAAGGACATTCGCCGCTGGAAGCAGCGCTGATGGGATCGGAGCAGATCGGCTTTACGATTCTGTCGCTGACCATTTCGCTCATCGCCGTGTTGATTCCGCTGCTGTTCATGGGCGATATCGTGGGCCGCTTATTCCGCGAGTTTGCCGTGACGCTGTCGGTGACGATTCTTGTGTCTGCCGTGGTTTCGCTGACGCTGACGCCGATGATGGCGGCCAAGCTGCTGAAGCATACGCCGGAACATGAGAAGGGCAAGTTCTACAAGGTTAGCGAAGACTTCTTCAATTGGGTTATCGCTCGGTATGCCACCGGCGTGCGCTGGGTGCTGCGCCACCAGACATTTACCTTGCTGGTGACGGCGGGTACTTTTGTTCTGACATTGTTGATGTACATGTGGGTGCCGAAGGGCTTCTTCCCGGTGCAGGATACGGGTGTGATTCTGGCCATTACGGATGCACCGCAGGACATCAGCTTTAATGCAATGAGCCAACGACAGCAGGCACTGGCGAATGCCATCCTGAAAGATCCGGATGTGGACTCGCTTTCGTCGTTCATCGGTATTGATGCGACGAATCAGACGCTGAACTCGGGCCGCATTCAGATCAACCTGAAGGACCGTGAAGATCGCAAGACGAGTGCTTCCGACATCATTCGTCGCCTGCAGCCGAACCTGGACAAGGTGGAAGGCATCAAGGCGTACATGCAGCCGTTGCAGGATCTGACGGTAGAAAACCGCACCGCACGCACGCAGTATCAGTACTCCGTGGAAGATGCGAACAGCGATGAGCTGGTGGTGTGGACGAATCGCATCCTGCAGAAGTTCAAGACACTGCCTGCGCTGGCAGACGTTGCTTCCGATCAAACGACGGAAGGTTTGGAAGCATCGTTGGTCATCGATCGCGATACCGCGTCACGACTGGGGATTACGCCGCAAAATATTGACGACACGTTGTACGACGCCTTTGGGCAGCGTCAGGTATCGACCATGTTCACTCAACAGAATCAGTACCACGTGATTCTGGAAGTGGCGCCGCAGTACCAGAAGAGCCCGACTGCGCTGGACAACATTTATGTGAAGTCATCCAGCGGAACACAGGTTCCTCTCTCCGCCTTCACGCACTTTGAGTCGAAGAAGACAACGCTGGCTATCTCGCACGAAGGGCAATTCCCGTCAGTGAACATCTCGTTCAACCTGGCTCCGGGATACTCCATCGGTGACGCTGTTTCGCAGGTACGTAAAGCGGAAAAAGAGCTGAATATGCCGCTGAGCGTGAATGCGAACTTCCAGGGAACGGCGGCATCGTTCGAAGCATCGCTTTCGAATGAGCCCATCCTGATCCTGGCTGCGTTGATCACGGTGTACATCGTTCTGGGTGTTCTGTACGAAAGCTACATTCACCCCATCACGATTCTTTCCACGCTGCCGTCAGCAGGTGTGGGTGCAATCCTGGCGTTGTTTATCACCGGAACCAATCTTTCGGTGATTGCGTTGATCGGCATCATCCTTCTGATCGGCATTGTGAAGAAGAACGCCATCATGATGATCGACTTTGCGCTGGAAGCAGAACGCGAAGGCGGCAAGACGCCGGAAGAGTCGATTTATCAGGCTTGCTTGCTTCGCTTCCGTCCCATCATGATGACGACGATGGCTGCACTGTTGGGCGGTGTGCCGCTGGCATTGGGCACCGGCACTGGATCAGAGCTGCGTCGTCCTTTGGGTATCACGATCATTGGCGGCCTGATTGTTTCGCAGGTACTGACGCTGTATACGACGCCGGTGGTGTACCTGTTCTTTGATCGCATTGGACGCAAGTATCTGGGAACGGAAGAGGGTGACCGCGAACGGTTGGCCCATCTGCATGAAGACGAACCGCACTATGCGACTGGAGATTAAGTCGCGTTCGTTATGCGCGATTGAGCTAATGACTGGTTTTTCCTGTCCAACACAAGGACCGATGCAATGAATACAGCACCCGAACCCGGCGATAAGACACCCACGGAGCATGTCCGTCCGGGGGACCGCGCCCGTCTGGATGAACGCTTTGTGCGCGGTGGGGATCACTATCCGCATGAGCACGCCACTGCAGAAGATGAGCGCAAGAATGCTGCTCGGGCAGAGGGCGAGTCCGACCCGCTTGGTGGTATTGCGGGCGTCCATTTTTCAAAGCCGTTTATTCAGCGTCCGATTGCGACGTTCCTGCTCTCTTTTGCGATCATTCTTGCCGGCGCAGTGGCGTACAAAATGTTGCCGGTATCTTCGCTGCCAAACGTAGAGTTTCCGGTCATCAGTGTGGGCGCAAGTGTTCCGGGCGGTGACCCGGAGACGATGGCGTCGTCTGTCGCGACTCCGTTGGAGCGCCAGTTCTCTCGTATCGCGGGCATCAACCAGATGACCTCGACGTCGTCACAGGGATCTGCAAACATCACGATGCAGTTCGACCTGAACCGCGATATCAATGGTGCTGCCCGTGATGTGCAGGCCGCTATCAGCGCGGCGCGTGCACAGTTGCCGGCGAACATGCCGCAGAATCCCAGCTATCGAAAGATCAATCCTTCTGAAGCTCCGATTCTGATTCTGGCGATGACCAGCGACACGCTCACTGTGCCGCAGATTTACGACGCCGCTGACTCGATCCTGGCGCAGAAGATTGCGGCAATTCAGGGTGTGGGCCAGACCTTCGTGGGCGGTTCCGCAAAGCCTGGCGTGCGCGTCGAGGCGAATCCGAATCAGCTCACGTCGTACAACCTATCGCTGCTGCAATTGGCGGCGGCGATCCAGACGATTAATGTTCTGGAGCCGACGGGATACCTGAACGGCGATGAGAAGCGTTGGTCCGTATCCACTACAGATCAACTCTTTGGCGCCAACGCGTATCGTCCTCGCATTGTGGCAATCACTGGCGGTTCGGTTACAAATGCGACCGCCAACAATGGGTTGCAATCGAACGTTGCCAGCGCCATCAGCAGTGCCAATAGCGCGACCGTTGCAAGCACGAACGCGAACATTAATAGTGGCGCTGGCTATGCGTCTGCTGCGGTAAGCAACTTTGCTTCGAACCAGACAGCACCCACACCTTCAAAGGGCGTTGGCATCGTACGCATTGGTGATGTGGGCGACGTGGTGGATTCCGTCGAGAACAATCTGACATATGGTCAGTTCAACGGCAAACCAGCCATCCTGCTTACGGTATTCAAGTCTCCCGGCGCGAACGTGATTGAGACGGTGGATCGTGTACTAGCGCAACTTCCTCAGTTGCAGGCGGCGATCAATCCCGCGATTAAGCTACAGGTTTCGCTGGACCGTACGCAGACCGTGCGTGCATCGGTGAAAGACATTACGCAGACCATGATCCTGACCATCGTACTGGTGGTGTTGGTGGTCTTTGCCTTCCTGCGCGAAGTGCGTTCCACGTTGATTCCATCGGTGTCCGTGCCGCTGTCGATCCTTGGCACGTTCGGAATCATGTATCTGCTCGGATATACGCTGGACAACCTGTCATTGATGGCGCTGACCATTTCGACGGGCTTCATCGTGGACGATGCGATCGTGGTGATCGAAAACATCTCGCGTCATCTGGAAGATGGGCTTGATCCATATCACGCGGCGATGGTGGGTTCGAAGGAAATCGGATTCACTGTGATGTCCATGAGCATTTCGCTCATTGCCGTGTTCATCCCGATTCTGTTGATGGGCGGCATTGTGGGCCGTCTCTTCCGCGAGTTTGCTGTTACGTTGTCCGTCGCGATTCTGATGTCGCTGGTGGTTTCACTGACAACGACACCGATGCTGTCCGCGAAGTTCCTTGAGCCACATAGCGAACGGAAACACGGCAAGCTGTATCTGTGGAGCGAGAAGTTCTTCGTCTGGCTTCGCGAAGAATACGAGCGCGGATTGACATGGGTGCTGCGCCATCAGTTGCCGGTGCTGATCATCTGGCTGGTCACGTTTGGACTGAACATCTATCTGTTTGCGATTGTTCCGAAAGGCTTCTTCCCGCAGCAGGATACTGGCCGCTTGGGTGGTCGTATTCAGGGGCAGCAGGATGTGTCGTTCAGTGTGATGAAGCAGAAGATCATCGACATGGCCACCATCATGAAACAGGACCCTGACATTGAGAATGTGATGGCGTTCGTTGGTGGCGGCGGCCCTGGCGGTGGTGCTTCAAACCAAGGCAATCTGTTTGTTTCACTGAAGAATTTGGACCAACGCAAGGACAAGGCGAATGCAGATGACATCATCAATCGCCTTCGACCGAAACTGTCGCGCACACCGGGTGTGGTGGCTTACCTGCAGTCGCAGCAGGAGTTGAATATTGGTGGTCGCCAGTCTGCTACGCAGTACCAATACACGCTGTCTGCGGATTCTGTTGCTGACCTGAATCACTGGGCGCCGTTGATGATGGCTCAGATGATGAAGACGCCACAGCTTCGCGACGTGGCGACCGATCAGCAGGACCATGGCCTGGAAGCGAAGTTGGTCATCGATCGTGATACCGCGTCGCGACTTGGTATCAGCGCGCTGACGATTGACCAGACACTTAACGCTGCGTTCGGTCAGCGTCAGGTTTCCACTACGTATAAACCGTTGAATCAATATCACGTGGTGATGGAAGTGGCTCCGCAATGGCAGGCTACTCCGGAACAGTTGCGCGAGATTTTCGTGAAGACCAGTAATGGAACACAGGTTCCGCTGTCGGCCATCACGCACTTTGAAAATCAGCGTATTCCGCTGCAGGTGAATCACCAGGGCTTGTCACCATCGGCAACGCTTTCGTTCAACCTAGCGCCGGGTGTGGCTCTGTCAGACGCTGCGCTTTCGATTGAGAACGCACGTAATGCGATTGGCATGCCTGCAAATATCAGTGGCGGATTCCAGGGAACCGCGGCTGCCTTCCAGGATTCGCTTTCCACGGTTCCTGTCCTGGTGCTGCTGGCGCTGACGGCGGTGTATATCGTCCTGGGCGTTCTGTATGAAAGCTTCATCCATCCGTTGACGATTCTCTCCACGCTGCCTTCTGCGGGTGTGGGCGCTGTTGTGGCTCTGTTGCTGACGCAGGTGGATATGTCGGTCATCGCAATGATCGGTATCTTGCTGTTGATCGGTATCGTGAAGAAAAACGCGATCATGATGATCGACTTTGCGATTGTTGCCGAGCGTGAGCATGGCAAGACTGCAGAGCAAGCCATCTATGAGGCTTGCCTGCTGCGCTTCCGTCCTATCATGATGACGACGATGGCTGCGCTGCTTGGCGGTGTTCCGCTGGCGTTCGGAGCAGGCGTTGGTTCGGAACTGCGTCGTCCTCTGGGTATCACCATCATCGGTGGACTCATTGTGTCGCAGTGCCTGACGCTGTTCACTACCCCCGTGGTTTACCTGTACTTCGATCGCTGGCGCGAACGCGTTGAGCGCTGGGGCCGCAAGTTGACGGGCAAGAAGGCAACGCAACCGCACGGACAGTTGGAACCAGTTGCTGGCGATTAATCGTCCACTGTGACCAGAAATACGAAGAGGATGCCATTCACTGGCATCCTCTTCGCGTTTGCGAACAAGTTAGTGTTCTGAACTTACTTTGTTTGTTGGAGTGTCTTTCGACAAGGCGTGCAGCAGCTGCGCATCGTTCGTGTCGCCACTCAGTTCCCAGACCATGATGCCGCCGAGGTTGTTCTCGCGAGCGAAGGCGGTTTTTGCCTGCAGTGAGACGGCATCCTCAAAGGTGAGGAAGTTGTCGCCATCGTAGATCCAGGGAGCGTGCGACAGAGGATCACGGTAGAGATGCGCGCCTGGATTCTGCATGAGTGTGACAGCGGTGGATTGATTCAAATTGCCACGGACAGGGTCGCCTTTGCTGTTGAGCCCATAGCTTCCGCCCTGTGCGACGTTATGCCATTGATAGGCATAAAAGGGAACGCCCAACAGAAGCTGTTTCGCAGGCGCACCGGCAGCAAGGTACGCGTTGATGGTGGTGGTAACTGTCTCCGCTTTTGGATTGGCAGATGCGAGTGGTGCGTGGAATCCCGTATCGCGTGCCCAAGGGCCGTAGTAGTCGTAAGCCATAACGCCAATCTGATCTACGTTAGCGGCGACACGTTTCCAGTCAATTGGTGTGATGTGTTTTTGAGCGGCACCGCTGGCGATGGAGAGGGTGAAACCGCGTTGCGAAGTGCCTGCACGCAGCGCCGTTGATTTCAATCGGATGGCATCCATCTGGCGGCGGAACTCTGCCATCAGTGCGTAGAAGTCGTCTGCGTGATCTGCGTCGGGATATTCCCAGTCCACATCGATGCCGTCGAAGAGATGCGGTGCTTCCACTCCGGAAGCGATATGGCCTTCGAGGAATCGTGCGATGCAGGAATGGACAAAAGCCGCGCGGTTTTCAGGCTTCGCGGCCTCTGCAAAGAGGTCGGGTCTGCCCTCGATGGAGATCAGGATGCGCAGCTTTGGATAGCGTGCTTTCAGCAGTTGCAGTTGATGGAAGTTGCCACGCAGGGGAGCATCCGGCTGATCGGCTACGCCGTCAATGGAGTCTTCTGCTTTGAACACCATTTCCGTGTCTGCCTTGGAATCGGCAAGGGCGCACGCGTTGTTGCTGATGTTGGCTTGCGAGTAGTCCAGTTGTGTAAGCGAGCGCACGGCACCGCTGTGGATGAGATCGACCGCGATGTAACGGCGGTTGTAGATACCCCATTGCGGGAAATAGCCAACGATTTCGGTTCGCTGTGCGGGAAGTGTGTGCAGCGGCGCTTTCGTCACTGCCGGCGTCGTTGGAGACTGCGCGGCGCAGAGAGAGGCCAGCAGGCATGTCATCGCCAAGCCATTGCAGAGTGCTGTAGGGAAACGCATCATTCTCAGGCTTAGACGCGCGTTGCGGGCGGAACGGCGCTTGTTTGTGTGTGTCGTAGATGCGAATTTGCATGTCGCTGCGCAGAGAAGCGCGGTAGAGTGAAGGGCATGATGGACAGGCGAGAGTTTCTGGAGCGGTGTGGCGCCGCAGGATTGGGGCAGACGTTGTTTCCGGGGGCGTTGCTGGGATTGATGGCGCAGAGTGCCTCTGCGCAACAGGCGGCCAAGTATGAAGCGCCCAGGATTAGTGAGAACCCTGCGATCACGGTAGAGATGCTGGACGCGGCTGCAGCGATTGCTGGCATTACGCTGACGGATGAGCAGAAGAAGATGATGCTGGGCGACGTGATCACGCAGCTCAAGGGACTGCAGGCGATTCGCGATCTCCATCTTCCAAATTCCGTTGCGCCTGCGGATGTGTTCGATCCGCGCCCGGTGGGATTTGTGATGCCGAAAGCCGGTGCCAGCGCAGAACAAGTCCATGAGAAGGCGGATGCGACGCTGCTCGCGAACAAGGAGAAGTTGGCCTTCGCTTCCATCGGGGAACTGGGCGCGTTGCTGCGTGCGAAGAAGATCAGCGCAGTAGAACTGGCGAAGTTCTACTTGGAACGCTTGCGTCGGCTCGATCCGAAGCTGCATTTACTGATCACGGCGACGGAAGAGCGCGCATTGAAACAGGCGGCTACGTTGGATGCGGAGGCGGCAAAAGGCAAGTGGCGTGGGCCGTTGCACGGCATTCCGTGGGGCGCGAAAGACCTGCTTGCTGTGAAGGGCTATCCCACGACGTGGGGCGCGGGCGGGTTTGAGCATCAGGTGATCGACGAAGACGCCACCGTGGTGCAGCGACTGGATGCAGCGGGTGCGGTGTTGATTGCCAAGTTAACGTTGGGCGCGCTTGCGCAGGGCGATCTTTGGTTTGGCGGAAAGACGCGTAATCCTTGGAATCCGAAGCAGGGCTCGAGCGGGTCGTCGGCTGGGCCTGCTTCTGCTGTGGCTGCGGGATGCTGCGCGTTTGCGATTGGATCGGAGACGCAAGGATCGATCTCTTCGCCAAGTACTCGGTGCGGTACGACGGGTCATCGGCCCACGTTTGGCTTTGTACCGCGCACAGGTGCGATGGCGTTGAGCTGGAGCATGGATAAGCTGGGACCGATCTGTCACAACGTTCAGGATGCTGCGCTTGTGATGGCTGCGATTGCTGGTGCCGATGAGAAGGATCTGTCTGTTCGTTCTGATGTTCACTTCGCAGGAACACCTGCAATCAAAATGGATTCGTTACGCGTGGGCTATCTGGAGAGCGCATTCGCGGAGCCAACACCGCGTGCCGCGGAGAAGGACGAGACACCAGCACAGCGGGAACAGCGCGAACGTAACTTTGAGCGCCAGCGCTATGACAGCAAGTATGATCGCGCCACTCTAGACGCGTTGCGCGGCATGGGGATCAAGTTGATTCCGGTGAAGCTGCCTGCGCTGCCGTTTTCTTCCATCAGCAAAGTCTTGGGTGTGGAGGCTGCGGCGTCGTTCGATGAGATTACGCGGAATGGTCGCGTGAATCTGCTGACGGAGCAGTCGCCCAACGATTGGCCAAATCAGTTCCGCACCGCTCGCATGTATAGCGGCGTGGATTATGTGCAGGCAATGCGAGCGCGGTCGTTGATCATTGCGGAGTTGGCCAAGCTGTTTGCGTCGGTGGACATAATCGTTACGCCCAGTGGCGGACCACAACTGACAGCAACCAACCTGAGCGGGCATCCTGCGGTGATTGTGCCGAATGGGCTGCGTGGTCAGGATGCACCGTTGCCGCAGGACACGAGTGATGGTGGTCGTATGAATGTGGGGGGACCGGGAACACCGGTGAGCATCACGTTCCTGGGCCAGCTCTATGACGATGCGCGGTTGCTGGCCTTTGCGCGGATGTACCAAGAGAAGACACGCTTCCACCTGGCACATCCTGCGTTGTAGAGCCTACGGAGCCTGGACGGCTGCGGCCATGTCGCTGTGCTTTGTTTCGCGGATGGCGAGCAGGCCAATCATGGTGAGCACGGCGGAGGAGCTGAGGTAATAACCCACGTACTTCAGCCCGTAGTGTTGTGCCAGCCACAGAGCGATATACGGCGCGAGTGAAGCGCCCAGGATTCCGGCGACGCTGAACGCGAGCGAACTGCCGGTGTAACGCACGGGTGTGGGGAACAGCTCCGAGAGAACGGTGCCCAGCGGTCCATAGACAAGGCCCATTAGAGTGAGGCCCAGGATGAGCATGAGTTGTGCGCCGCCGTGCCCTGCCTGAAAGAGCGGAGCGAAGACAAAGCCGTAGGCCGCGATGGCGATGTTGATGCCGATCATGACGGGCTTGCGTCCCTTTTCTGCGAGCAGCGCCGCAGCGGGGATGGCGAGCGCGAAGAAGAGTACGCCAACCAATTGCATCTTCAGGAAGTCTGGCTTGGAGTAGCCGAGAGCTTTCGTGGCCCAGGCCAGCGTGAAGACGATCATCAGATAGAACGCAACGAAGGCGGACAAGCTGGCGAGGATACCCGCGACCAGTACGCCGAAGTGGTTCTTCACGACAGAGAGGATCGGCACGCGCTGGGCTTCACGGCGCGCCATGGATGCGGCGAAGACGGGCGTTTCCGTAATGGTGAGTCGTACATAGAGGCCCAGAAGAACAAGAACACCGCTGGCCAGGAACGGCAGGCGCCAGCCGTACGAGAGGAACTGCGCAGGCGTCATCCATTGAGAAAGCACAAGGAAGACGGCGCTGGAAAAGAAGAAGCCGATGGGCGCTCCAAGTTGCGGAAACATGCCGTACCAGGCGCGCTTGTTTGGAGGCGCATTTTCCGTAGCCAGCAGCACAGCGCCACCCCATTCGCCACCCAGTCCGATGCCTTGTCCAAAGCGACATAGCGCCAGCAGCAGTGAAGCGAAGACACCTGCCGTCTTATAGGTGGGCAACAGGCCAACGCCGACAGTGGACAAGCCCATCGTGGAAAGCGCCAGAACCAGCGTTGTCTTTCGCCCAATGCGATCGCCGAAGTGCCCAAAGAGCGCCGATCCGATTGGCCGGGCGATGAATGCAATCGCAAAGGTGGCCAGCGATTGCAGCGTTGCCGCTGTGGGGTCTCCCGCAGGGAAGAAAAGCTGCGGAAAGACGATAACGGCCGCTGTGGCGTAGATGTAGAAATCGAAAAACTCTACGGTGGTGCCTACGAGCGAGGCGAACAGCACCTGCGCGGGTGTATTGATGGGCTTGGTTGATCCGGCGCTTGTCATGGATGCATTCCATGATGCTTGTCAAAGTGCGCCAGATTCAAGTGTGAATGCAATTTAGAGGTGCTGGAAAAGGCGCACGAGCACCGGCGCCAGCAGCGCTGTGATGAGGCCGTTGACGCCAATGGCGATGCCTGCAAAGGCCGCTGGGATGGGGCCGAGGGGGATGACGGAAGCGGCTGCGATGGCGGCGCCTGCTGTGCCTGCGGTGAGTCCGGTGGCTGCGGGATGGTGTACGCGGAGGATGCGAAGCAGCATGGGCAGGATGATGGCGGTGATGATGCCGCCCACTACCGCGAAGATGGCAGTGAGCGATGCCGTGCCGCCGATTGCGTCCGATACCCCCATAGCGATGGGCGTGGTGAGGGACTTGGGCATCATGGAGAGTGCCAGCGTGTGGCTGCCGCCACAAAGGAGGACGATGCCGTAGGCGCTGGTGGCTCCAGTGAGCGAACCTGCGATGAGTGCGATCAGCGTTGGAAGCAGGCCCCGGCGAAGGTGCTCTAGCGAGAGCACCATGGGAATTGCGAGTGCGACGGTGGCTGGTCCCAGCATGAAGTGCAGGATCTGCACGCTGGTGAAGTACCGCGTGTACGGGATGTGCAGCAGCTTGATCGTGATGCCGACGAGGACAATGCCAATGAGCGTGGGATTGGCGATGGGAGAACCTGTGCGTCGCTGCAGCCACACGCCTGCGAGATAGAAGAGGATGGTCAGTGGAAGCAGGAAGAGCGGCAGGGTGAGTAGCCCGGTCATCGTTACTGTTCCTCACTGAGCGTGACACGTTCGCCGCGATGGAGGAGCCACTGCATGACGAGTGCGGTGACGATGATGGTGAATGCCGTCGAGACGAGCAGGGCCATTATCGTGGGGAACCATGCTGTGCGGAAGAATCCAAGGTCGGCCACGATGGCTGCGCCTGCGGGAATGAAGAGCAGACCCAGCCATCTGAGCAAGCCGTTGGACGTTTGTACCAGGGCTGCATCCGGTTCACGTTTGCGCAGGAGCAGAACGGCTGCTAGCAAAGCCATGCCAAGCACCGGGCCGGGCAGCGAGAGATGCAGCGCGCGGTGCAGCGCTTCGCCCACCAATTGCGCAGAAAGCAGAATGAGGATGGAGCGGAGCATGGCCATGTTCAACACCAGCATAGAGTCAGATATGCCGTTTGAGGATGCTTCATTCTCAAATGACGCGCCGGATGCGCGCGGTTTGGTAGCATCCGCATTATGAATGCACCGCTATTGGTTGCCGAAGGGCTTGTGAAGGAATACGGCAACAGCCGCGTGGTGAGCGATGTTTCGCTTTCCATTGCACGAGGAGAAATCCTGGGGCTGGTGGGAGAAAGCGGCAGCGGCAAGAGCACCGTGGCGCGCATGGTGCTGCGATTGATTGAGCCAACGCAGGGCGCAGTTCATTTTGATGGCGTGGATGTGCTGAAGGCAGGACGCAGCGAAATGAAGATGTTGCGGCGTCGTATGGGGGTGGTGTTTCAGGACCCCTTTGCCGCGCTTGATCCCCGCATGTGCGTGCGCGACATTCTTGCTGAACCGTTTGCTATTCATGGCGAAGAGGCACTGCAAGGGAAGTCGATGGAAGAGATGTTGACGGCGATGCTGCGCGAAGTGGGATTGGATGCTTCTGCATTGGATCGCTATCCGCATGCGTTCAGCGGAGGCCAGCGGCAACGCATCAACATTGCGCGCGCGTTAGCGCTGCGACCGGAGTTTCTTGTTCTGGATGAGCCGGTAAGCGCGTTGGATGTTTCCGTGGGGGCGCAGGTGATTAACCTGCTGCGTTCACTGCAGCAGACGCGGGGATTAACGTGCCTGTTCATCTCACATTCCATGCCGCTGGTGCGATATTTGTGCGATCGCGTTGCAGTGATGCGTCGCGGCGAGCTGGTGGAAGTGGGTGATGCGGTTAGCATCTGTGAACATCCACGCGAGGCTTACACACAGGCTTTGATCGCAGCAACGCCGGAGTTTGTCGGGCTGTAATACCTCTTCTTTGCGCGGACGACAGTCCGGCACCTTCCCGCATCTGAACAACGCAGGAACTCGAGTTCCACGGACCGTTGCGTCCGTTCTGTGCCTGTAGCTTCGGCACATGCGAGGTACCTGCAATGACGCAGCCAACCATGCATAGCCCGGAAAGCCGTCTGCATACGATGGAGAAGAATGCGTGGGCGCTGGTGCAGAGTTCGCCGATCCATCGTATGTGGGATCTACGTGGAGTTCCGCTGAAAGAAGTGGCGAAGCGTACCTGGAAGGGCATTGATGATGACAACCTTTTCGGCCGCGCATCACAACTTGCGTATGCTTTCTTCTCTGCCATTTTCCCAGCGCTGATTGCGATTTCGTCGCTGATGGGTTTGATCGCGAAGTCCTCGAGTCATCTGTACTTTGCGTTGTTGAACAAGCTCGGCCAGTTGATTCCTCCTACGGCCTTTGCGCTTGTGACAGATACATTTCGCCAGACAACTAGCGCATCCACGCCAGGGAAAGTTACGTTCGGACTTTTGTTCGCGCTGTTCTCTGCAAGCGTTGGTATATCGGCGCTGCAGGACACGCTGAACTCTGTGTATCGCGTGAGGGAAACGCGCCCTTTCTGGAAGGCCCGTGCAGAGGCGATGGGGCTCACATTGGTTGTGGGCTCATTGATTCTTGCGTCTGTGCTTGTTCTCTTTGGTGGCGACCTTGCAGCGAATTATCTCGCTCACCTGTTTCGTGGTGCCTGGGTACTGGCCATCATGCTCCGCGTGATCTATTGGATTGTGGCGTCGTTATTGGTGATTTTGTCCTTTGAAGTGATGTATTACTGCTGCCCGGATGTGCAGCATCGCGTATGGCGTTGGTTCACTCCGGGGGGTGTGGTGGGATTGCTCGGATGGATTGCAGGTTCCGTTGCGCTGCGTGTGTATCTCCATTACTTCAACAGCTACTCGGTGACGTATGGTTCGCTAGGCGCTGTAATCATCCTGCTGTTGTGGTTTTATCTTTCCGGCGTGATGATTCTGCTGGGGGGCGAAGTGAACTCAGAGATTGAGCGCGCGGTCGCAGAGAAGAAGATTGTCAACGGTGAGCTGCCACCTGTTTCGGCCATCGAAAAGGTGGATTTGAAAGCAGAAAAGACGGCAAGTTGAGTCTTGCCAATTTCCCTAAGCTTCTGCCGGAGTAGACTCATTCGCACATGAGTCTTTATGGAATTGTGATTGGGCTGATCGTGGTGACGCTGCTTGCAGTGTCGCTTTCCCGCGTTCGGCAGGTGCGTACGAAAGCGGATTACCTGGTGGCCGGGCGCACGCTGCCCGCGGCTGTGCTGGTGTTCACGCTGCTCTCAAGCTGGATCGGTTCCGGATCGCTGCTGGGCGGCGCTGAGAACGCGTATCGCCATGGCTTTGCGGCCCTTTGGCAGGGCGGCGGCGGATGGGCCGGGTTAGCACTGATCTTCTTCATCGCGCCACGCGCGCGTAAGTTCGCGAAGTTCACCATTCCAGATCTGCTTGAAGCTCGCTACAACCAGACGGCGCGTGTGCTCGGTGTGATTGCAGTTCTGTTTACTTACACAGCGATCACCAGCTACCAATTGATTGGTGGTGGTGACATTCTTCACCTCATCTTCCCAGATCGCGTTAGCGCCGTGATGGGCCGTTACATCATTGCGGGATTCGTCATTGTGTTCACTGCGATTGCGGGCATGGGATCTGTGGCATACATGGATGTGGTGATCGGATCGTTGGCAACGGTAACGATCCTGTTGTCGCTGCCGATCCTGATTCACCTCACTGGCGGATGGCATGCGGTGCATGCCGCGCTTCCTGCAACGCACTTTATGGTGCTGGGCGATATAACACCCGTGCAGGCAGCGGAGTTGTTTCTGCCCACGTGTTTGCTCATGCTTGGCAATCAGTCGATGTATCAGAAGTTCTTTTCTGCGAAGAGCGAACGCGATGCACGCAACGCAGTCGTGGGTTGGGTGATTGGCACAGTGGTGCTTGAGACGGCGATCGTGGCACTCGCACTGGTGGGTTCAGCGATGTTCCCCACTGGAGAGGTGAGCCAGCATCCGCGCGAGATACTTGCCTACCTTGCGATGAACGGACTGCGTGGGAACGCCATGCTTGAGTTCCTGGGCGCGCTGATGATGGGCGCAATCTTTGCAAAGATCATCTCCACCGCGAATAACTATCTCTTCAGTCCGGCGACGAATCTTGTGAATGATGTGTTCGTTCGTTATCTGCGGCCAACGGCGGGCGATCGTGACGTTCTGTTGGTCTCGCGGTTGATGGTAGTGCTGCTGGGAGTGTGGGCGTTGTGGCAGTCGCTCGGTACGGAGAGCGTGCTGAAGAAGAGTCTGTATGCCTACACGATTTATTCGGCTGCGCTCACACCGGTGATTCTGGCGGCGTTCTTTTGGAAGCGCGCTACGGCTGCAGGTGCGGTGACGTCGATCGCATTGGGAACCGTGGTCACAGTGGGGTGGGATAGTGCGTGGGTGCATCGGGTGTTTCCTGCCGTGATTGCGGAGCGCGATGCGATTCTGCCAGCACTCCTGGTGAGCCTGATGGCGTTGGCGATCGTGAGCCTGATGACGCCGAAACCAACGGAGGAACAGTTGCAGCCGTTCCAGTCGTAAGACGCTGAAGTTTGCGCGTGGTGTGTCGATAAAAGACACATGCGACGCATCCATCGGAATTTGTACGGCAAGGTTTTGATCGTGGCAGGGGTATGGATGACGCTTGCAGTGTCAATGCGTGCGCAGCAGAGCCTCGCGGATGTCTTGCGCTCCGCAACGATGACGAACGGAAGCGCACCATTGTCTGATACGGTCGGTTTGCCCCAGCCGCCGTCCACGCTGGAAGATGCACTACATTCGCTCTACACGAGTGCGGATGTGATCTTCACCGGCGAAGTGACGTCGGTAGAACGCAGTGACGAGACGGTCACGGTGCGCTTTCAAGTGCTGGAAGGCATTCGTGGTGTGAGCGACGGTGCGACGTACGTGTTGCGCGAGTGGGCTGGCCTCTGGGTGGATGATCCTTCGCGTTACGTTGTGAAAGAACAGCGACTGATGCTGCTGCGTGCAAATTCAGCTTGCGGTTATGCTTCGCCTGCGGGAGGCGTTGGCGCGTTTACATTACATGGCGACAGCGCACAGGGAAGCGTTGACTTGCGATGGCTGGCTGTGCAGGTTCCGGCTTCCACCCAAAACACGGTGCAACCCGCAGCGCAGAGTTTTGCGGTAGTTGAATCGACCGTAAAAAGGGATGTTTCCCAGATGGATCGTGCAATGGTGACTTCCATGTTGCGTGCGTGGCATCGCATGGAGGTTACGCAGTGAAACGCGCGACGCTTTTCCTGTTGTTCTTCTGTGCGAGTGTTTTGCAAGCAGCCAATCCGCGATGGGTAGCGGGGTCGCAGTGGACGAATTCAGGCAAGGCGATGAACTGGTATCGCAACGATGTGCAGTACTTCGTCGATGCAGGATCACTGAGTTCTTCGGTCAGCCATGCTGCTGCTGTATCGATGGTGGATGCCGCTGCGTCCGTATGGAATTTGAGCGCGTTGCCCTTCACTCTGAAGAATGGCGGCGCCCTGGCTGAGGATGTTAGTTCAGCCAATGTGTATATGGGGTCCAGTGGACTGGTCTGGCCAACAGATGTTTCCAGTAGCAACTACACTTCGAAGCAGATCGCAGTCGTTCTGGATGCGGATGGCTCCATCACGGACGCGCTGTTAGGTTCGGGTGCGAGCGAACCATCTAACTGCCGTACGAATGGCGTGACGGAATTCGTTGATCTGTTTATTCAGCCCGGCAAGATCGCGCATGCGCGCATTGTTGTGAATGGCCGATGCAGTGGAGCCGCCGCGGAGCAGCAACTACAGCTTCAGTATCAATTGATGCGTGTGTTTGGCCGTGTTCTGGGGATTGGCTGGTCGCAACTGAACGACAACGTTTTTACGGCCGTGCCAGCGCCAACGTACGCGCAACAGATGCACTGGCCCATCATGCACCCAATCGACATTATCTGTGGGGCATATACGTATCAATGTCTGCCGCAGCCATTCACGCTGCGTGAGGACGACATTGCGGCCATGTGGCTGCTCTATGCCGACAGCACAACGTCTCTGGCGGCTTCAAACATGATCAACATGTCCGGCAATATCTACTCTTCCGGAGTGCGACCTTTGAGCGGGATCAACCTCACGGTGACTCGCTATCAGCGGTGGGGAAGTTATGGAGTAGATGGCTTTCAGTCCGTTTCCAATGTCACTGGATTCAACATGTCGTTTCAACGCGGAAATCCAGTTACCGGGCCGTCCGTCGATACGCAGGGAATTTACGGCCCCATCGTGGGCGATACAGCAAGCACCTTTAATTTTGCGGCGATTCCTCTAAGTACAGGAACATACGTTACGCTCGCTTCCGAGCCCGTGAACCCGCTTTACAAGGGGGCGTACGCAGTAGGACCGTACCAGATGGGAAGCCCTTCTCCTTCTGGATCAGCTATCTCCATCAGCAATGGTCCGTATTCTCCTGGCGCGAACGTATTCGTTTCCTATACGGTCCCCGATGCAGCGTCGGATTGCTCGACTGCAAAGGACGGGACAGAGAGTGTGCCTGGCAGCATCCCGCTGGATGGCACCTGGTCTTCTCGACTCTGCGGTGTGGGCCATTCGTCATGGACAGCGCTTTCAGTAAAAACAGGCCGCACAGCCACAGTGGAAGTGACAGCCACTGATGAGACAGGCAACGCAACTAGCAACAAGGCAATGCCGTTGATCGGCATGTGGCATGGATCCGATGCCACGGGCATACTGCCGGGACTCGCTGCGCAGACGGCTGCTTTTAACGGAATGCGCACAGGCATGTCACAGTTGCGCGTTTCGTTTTCTGCGACAGAGAGCGTCCGCCTTGCCATTACTGACGCTCGCGGCGATGGCCGCGCGGACTACACCTATCGTGCTCGTGTTCTTTATGCCGATTCCATTTCACCTGCGCGAGTGCCTTTATCAGGAGGAACGATCGCGATCACCGGAATGGGGTTTGCTGCTGGAAATACAGTGACCATTGGAGGAGTGGCCGCGAGAGTTGTCAGCATCTCCCCCACTTCCATCAGTGTTGTCGCGCCTGCGATGGGCTCCGGTGTGAAAGATGTCGTGATCACCGACCTTTCTACAGGCGGCTTCTCTACGATGACGGGAGCAATCACCTATGGCGGCGCTGCCTCTGATGTGCTTGCGATCACTTCGCAGCCCTCGGCTTCCGTAGTCGTTGGAACGCCGACACCATTCGCATTGCAGTTGAAAGATGCGAACGGTGCGGCCGTGCGGAATGGTCAGATTGCCGTTTCGGCATCTGCCGGAAGCATCGTTGTGGGCGCATGCAATCTTGCGCGATGCACCTTGGTGACGGACGCCAGCGGTGTGGCCCAAACCTACATCACACCCAGCGTTGCCGGTGCAATGACAGTGCGCGCTGTCTCTCCCGCTGGTTCCACGGTTCAGGCTTCATTCACGGCCATGACTGTTTCGCGTGCTGTGACCTTGCTGCGGCCCACGGAATATGTCGCCGCCGGATCCGGGGCCGCCTTTGCGCCGGTCGTAGACGTTACCCAGAATGGTGCCGCTGCTCCCGGTACGCCGGTTTCATGGACCGCATCCACATCGCGTGCAGGCCTCTCGTCTTCTGTATCCGCGGCGGATGCAGGAGGTTTGTCGAGTATCGACGCCATCGGCGCTTTACGCGATGGGGAAGCTGCCACTGTGCAGGCGTGTGCGTGGAGCACCGTTTGCAGCACGCAGAACGTGATTGGGGTTGCTGCTGCCAATCTGCGTGCGGCGGTGGTCAGTGGCGATGCACAAAGCCGATCCGCCTCGGATTCCCTGAGCAATGTGGCGCTGCGTGTGTTGGACACATCTGGCAATCCTGTTGCGGGTGCTGCAGTTGCGGTGTACCAAGCGGTGTCGGGATGGCAACCTGCGTGCACCAGCGGCAGGTGTCCCACGGCTCCGGTTTACGGCACAATCACGTCCAATGCCGTCAGCGATGATGACGGAATGGTGACAGTGTCGCCGCTGCAGTATGCGAATACCGCCGCTGTTACCAAGATCACAGCATCTGTCGGGACGCAGGGCGCCATTACGATTACGCTGTTGAAGACACCCTGACGCCCCGGTAGCGACCAAGGCAGCTTCTCGTGCATCTGACAGGGTGACCAGCAAGAAGGAGCGACCTGAATGGCGACGGGTGGTGTACGCAAGCGGGTATTGATCGTGGGTGGCGGCTTTGCCGGATTGAAGGCCGCGGAAGCATTGAAGGACGCAGACGTCAGCATCACGCTGGTGGATCGTCGCAATCACCACACGTTTCAGCCACTGCTCTATCAGGTTGCACTCGCGGTGCTGTCGCCCAATGAGATTGCACAGCCCATCCGCGCAATTCTTCGCGCGCCGAATACACAAGTTCTCATGGATGAAGTGGTGGGATTCGATGTGGCTGCGCAGCGCGCCACGTTGAAGAGTGGTGTCGTGCTGGAGTATGACTACCTGATCCTGGCCACGGGCTCTACGCATTCTTACTTCGGCAGAGAAGACTGGGCCAAGTTGGCTCCCGGCTTGAAGACGATTGAAGATGCGGTGGAGATCCGTCGCCGCGTGTTGCTTGCCTTTGAACTCGCCGAAGGCGAGATGCAGGAGACGGGCCGTCATCCAGCGTTGAATTTTGTTGTTATCGGTGGCGGACCCACAGGCGTGGAACTCGCGGGCGCTATCTCCGATATTGCGAAGCTATATATCCGTCGCGATTTCAAACACATTGATCCGGCGAAGGCGCAGGTGGTGATTCTGGAGGGTTCGCCGCACATTCTGGGCGCATATCCTGAAGATCTGCAGAAGAAAGCAGTGGAACAGCTTGCGGCGCTGGGTGTGCGAGTGCGCACCAATACTCGCGTGACCGATGTGCAGCCCGGTTATGTGATGGTTGGCGATGAACGCATTGATGCGGTGGTCACGATCTGGGCAGCAGGTGTAAAGGCCTCGCCTCTAGGTGCTCTGCTGGGCGTGCCGCTGGATAAGCGCGGATGCGTCATCGTGGATGGCCAGCTTCACCCGGAAGGACATCCAGAGATTTTCGTCTGTGGCGATCTTGCAGCCGCGACCAGCGAAGGCAAGCCTGTTCCCGGAGTGGCTCAACCTGCAATGCAGATGGGCGACTACGCGGGGCGTTCGATCGCGCTGGAAGTCCGCGGCGAGCAGATGAAGAAGCCCTTTATCTATGCGGACAAAGGCGACATGGCCACCATTGGGCGCAGTGCTGCTGTGGCGAATGTGAAGTGGCCGTTCAAGGGCCACCTCAGTGGATTTCCCGCATGGCTCACGTGGTTGGTCGTGCATATCTTCTTTCTCATTGGCTTCCGGAATCGCTTCTCGGTCTTCCGTAACTGGGCATATACGTATGCGTTTTTTGAGGAAGGCTCCCGTCTCATTGTGGGCGATCAGAACTTGCCAGGCTGGGATACGCAGGACGATCCAGAAGGCCACCTCACCACACGGCCCATTTCGCAGTCGTAAGGATGTTCTGATAGGGAACTGCAAAAGCCCGCGCTCTAGGCGGGCTTTCTTGCGATCACGACTCGTAGCGGTGGAAACGTGGTGAGGAAGCTTCCCCACTGCGTTGTTACGTTCAACCCAGCACTGCGAAAGTGATCGGCATATTCGCCCGTAAGTTTGTAGTCGCTGATCAGTGCCGTGGCGCCCGGTTT
Organism: Terriglobus roseus; assembly: GCF_900102185.1. Taxonomy (NCBI): domain Bacteria; kingdom Pseudomonadati; phylum Acidobacteriota; class Terriglobia; order Terriglobales; family Acidobacteriaceae; genus Terriglobus; species Terriglobus roseus. Next base: position 4,799,744 of record NZ_LT629690.1, read on the forward strand.
TAATACGCGAACAATCTGATCCAGCGCCAGCGAACGCGTTGGCTTGTCATAGATGTTGTGCAGGCACAGATTCGAGACGATGACGTCGAAGCTGGCATCTGCAAACGGCATTTCCTGCGCTGGAAGGCTAACCAGAGTGCAATGAGCCGCGATGCCTTCCAATTGCAGGTTCTTCTGTGTTGCAGCTTCAGCGTTACCGCCCATGTCTTCTGTAGACCAGATGTCGATGCCCGTGGCGTGACCGGTAGTGAGCTTCTTTGCAGCACCCGCCAGCAGAAGACCGCGTCCGCAGCCTACATCCAACACCTGCTCGTCACCGCTCCACATATGCATGCGCAACATAAAGTCGCGATGACGGAACTTGCCGTATTTCACATAGAGCAGGAAGAGGAGGCCTTCGCTGATGAGAAAGAATGCCGGCCACAGGAACGATGGGCGTGTGGCGAGTGCAATTGGTCCAAGATGCACCACTCGAGGAAGCAGCAGTCCTGCGAACAGACAGGCAAAGCCAATCAGAAACAGGTTGCGCATAACGCCGGGAGCGTCAACGCCGTAGTCGGTTCCGGGAGCGTGTGTTGGAGGCATGAAGAAATCCGTAGGAAAAGCGGATTCGAGTCTAGCACTAAGGCAAAAGCAAGACGGGCAACCATGTTGGCTGCCCGTCTTGCTTTTTGGATGAAGCGAAGTTTATGCGCCGACGGTTTCTGCCACTCGCACATTGACCGGCGTGAGCCAGTTGTAACGATCGCTCTTGCCACCGTTGACCAGGGCGAAGAATTCATCATGCAGCTTCTTCGTCACAGGACCCATGGAACCGTCGCCGATGAGAATGCGATCCACCGAACGCAGGTGCGAAACCTCTGCAGCGGTGCCGGTGAAGAAAGCTTCGTCGCAGAGATACAGCATTTCGCGCGGCAACGCCTGCTCGACAACTTCAATGCCGAAGTCCTTCGCAATCTGAATGACTGAGGCGCGAGTGATGCCGTTGAGCACGCTGTTCGCAAGAGGCGAGGTAAAGAGCTTGCCCTCGCGGATGAGGAACAGGTTCTCGCCCGAGCCTTCGGAAAGATAGCCGTTGCGGTCCAGCGCAATGCCTTCCACATAGCCGTTGATCTCAGCTTCCATGCGGATCAACTGCGAGTTCATGTAGTTGGCGCCAGCCTTCGCAAGCGACGGCATGGTGTTCGGTGCAAGGCGGTTCCAGCTGGATACGCAGACGTCTGCGCCTTGGTTGCCCTGCACATACTTACCCCAGGGAAAGTTTGCGATGTAGATCTCAACCGGCGACTTCAGCGGGTTGACGCCGATCTCACCGTATCCGCGGAAAGCTACGGGACGGATGTAGCAAGGAGCTACATTGTTTGCATCGACCACATCGACAACTGCCTGGCAAAGCTCATCAAGTGAGTAGGGAAGGGGCATGCGATAAATGCGCGCAGAGTCAATAAAGCGCTGCATGTGCTCACGAAGTCGGAAGATACCCGCCTTCTCGCCTTGTGTATAGGCGCGGATGCCTTCAAATACGGACGAGCCGTAATGCACCACGTGAGACATCACGTGAATGTTGGCATCGGCCCAGGGAATCAGGGTGCCGTTATGCCAAATTTTGTCAGTTGTTTGGATGGGCATGAATCGCTCCGGCCGGAAGAGAGCTTCCGGTGAAGGTCAGTATACCCAATGGTTCTTTGGGATTTATGGCATGGGCGGTTGCGGAAGTGCGGCGACACCGCTGCGGAAGGCCCGTCGAAAAAGCCGTATCACCCATCGGATCGCAAACAAAGCGATCCCGAGAAGCACAAGCACAATGGAGGCGGAAAGCCACGGATGGGAGGTGGCCAACCATGTTAGGCCAACGGCGGCCACGTCTTCTGTACTGCTAAGCGCAATGTTTGAGAAGGGTTCCGGCGATGGAGTCACGGCCACGCGAAGTGCAGTTTTGGATGTGTGCGCCAAAGCGGCAATGGCCGCGCCCGCAGCAATAGCGGCAATCTGCATTGGCGGCGTGAGGTGTTCTGTGGCTCGATAAGCCAGCAGCGCCGCGACTGGAATACGCACGACGGTATGGAGTGCGTTCCAGGCTACGTCCAGAGTCGGAACTTTATCAGCAATGAATTCCGCGAGAAAAAGCACAGAGCAGACTCCGATCACCCACCAGTTGCCCACCACCTCCAGACCAGGCGGAAGTTGCACCCAGCGCGTGTGCGCGGCCAGTCCCAAAGTCAGCAGCGTGGCGTAGGTGTTAAGGCCAGCAGAGAAACTGGCGGCAATGATCAGCGCGGCAAGGTTACCGGGAGTGAAGCTCACGATGGCCTCCGATGCGGCGGGCTCAGTGTACTTCTCAGCGGGAGAGCAGGCCAGTGTCATGCTGTCGCACCCGACAATCACTTGCTGATACCGTGTTACCCATGCGATTTCCCCTGCTTTCTCATCATCTGGCGCTGGCCGCTGTACTGTGTGTTTCTGCCCCCTGCTTTGCGCAGGAACATGGAGATGAGCCACCTCAGGCAGCACCTCCCGCCACAAAAGATGCAGCCAGGGATGCGAAGGATAAGCCTTCGTTCCCGCCGCTGCCTGCGGATGCGCACGTGGAACAGAGCATTACGCTGGACGGCAAGCCGCTGAAGTACACCGTGACGGTGGGCACCCTGCCGGTGCGCAATACTGACGGCAAAGTCGCGGGTCAGGTCGTTTTCACTTCGTACACCATGCCGGGAGCAGATCGTCCCGTGACATTTGCAGTGAATGGTGGCCCCGGCGCTGCCAGTGTTTATTTGAACTTTGGAGCCATCGGCCCCAAGCGCGTGCCCTTCGGCGAGGACAACTCCTCACCATCCGATACACCCACGCTGGTCGACAATCCCGGCACCTGGCTGGACTTTACCGATCTGGTCTTCATTGATCCCATCGGCACGGGCTTCAGCCGTTCTGAGGTTTCTGAAGCAGAGTCGAAGAAGCTTTTCTATGCGCCGACAGCCGATGTGAACTATCTCTCGCGCATCATCTATGACTGGTTGTTGAAGAACGGCCGCATGATGTCGCGGAAGTATCTCATCGGTGAAAGCTATGGCGGCTTCCGTGGTCCTCGCATCACGCGCTATCTGCAGACACAACTCGGTGTGGGGCTGAATGGTGTAGTGCTGGTGTCGCCTTATCTGAATCCCAGCATTACCGATAACGGCGATCTGTCTCCGCTGCCATGGATTGTCACCATGCCATCGATGGCTGCAGCGAACCTGGAGCGTCAGGGCAAACTAACATCCGCGTCGATGAAGGATGTCATTGACTATGCCGAGGGCGAGTACGCCACCGACCTGATCCGCGGCAGCTCTGATCCCGGTACGAAAGATCGCATGGTTGCGAAGGTGACGCAGCTCACCGGACTTGATCCTGATTTCGTGCGTGCTGAAGGTGGCCGCATTGAGCCGGATGTCTTCTTGCGAGAGGTTCATCGCAAGGAAGGCAAGTTGGGCAGCGTGTATGACTCCAACGTCACGGCATTAGATCCGTTTCCATATAACCGCGATCAGAAGACAGGTGATCCCATCCTGGATACGATCATTGCCCCACTGACGCAGAGCATGGTGAATTTCGTCACGCAGACAGTGGGCTGGAAGGTGGATGGCCGGTATAACGCCCTGAGCTATGAAGTGGGCCGTATGTGGGATCGTTCCGGAAGGGATGAGCGCAGCGGATCGGGAACACAGTTAAGGCAGGCGGTTGCAGCCGATCCAAAGCTGCATGTTCTGATTGCGCATGGCTGGAATGATCTTTCCTGCCCATTTATGGGATCGATAGTGACCGTGAATCAGATACCGCAAGCCACTGCGCAAAGAATTCTGATCCATGAATACCCCGGTGGACACATGTTTTACACGCGTCCTGGTAGTCAGAAGAGTCTGAAACAAGATGCCCGTGAACTTTTTACAAGTCATTAATCTGTAGTGGTTTATAGAAGGCTGCGGTCATGTTTTCCGCAGCCTTTTCCACGTTTGCGGTTGCACTGAGGCGGACGGCCCTGTAATGTCAATCAAGTCGAGCGCAGTGGTTGAGCGCGAAACGAAAGTAGCAAGCAAGTGGTAAGAAACAAGCCGCTTGACACAAGCCGAAACGGTTTGTATAAATGAAAAGTCAACCGGCAAGCGAAACGCTGCAAGTTGACAAAAGCCGAAAGGCTTGATATAAAAGAAAAGTCGACAAGCGGTCAGTATGAAGCGGTCGAGTGGGTAGCCGAAAGGCAGCCTGCAGCGTAAGACTCGAAAGAGCAGCAAATCAGTCCAAGCGTTTGTCACGCGAGGTCAAGCTGAGAGCGAAAGTTCTGGCGACCCAATCGACAAACCCAAGCACTGTAAGTAGAGATTGGAAGGGGCAGAAGCCCCGAGCCAAACATTCGCGACTCTGTCGCAGTTTGCGCTTGAGATGTTTTGAGAGATTGTGAGCGGTAAATGTCTGCGCGCAACATGCGTAGAGTGCGTCTTCGCTAAGAATGCTAAGTCGCCGCCGACTCCATACTGATAAGCAAGCGTTGCCCGCGGGGCTAGCGTCGACCAAGAGGATCGAGCAAACGAGCTTAATAGTATAGAGGCGAGCGGGTTGACAGGCAAGCGAAAACGCGATACTCTTAAGAAGTTGCAGCGAGGCAGTCAAGAGCGAAAGCGACGCGGTCTGAAGCGAAAAGCTGAAGATACGGCGAGCAAGTAGCCAGAGCGCGAAAGCGTAAAAGACACCAGCTCATACAAGTTCGAGGACACAACTGTCGAGTCGATGACTGACAGCGTCCTTGATCCAAAGCAGACGGCTTAGGCCTGATCTGACTAGGATCTTTGACAACATGGTTGAACGTGCCAGTCGTGAGAATCATTAAACCTTACGGTTTAGTCATCTCACTAGTTTTATCCTCGCAGCCTTTTCGAGCGCTGCGAGGCGGCTGACAGCTACGGACCTCCGTCCTGTAGCGCAGCCAACCAGTATTCAAACGAGAGTTTGATCCTGGCTCAGAATCAACGCTGGCGGCGTGCCTAACACATGCAAGTCGCACGAGAAAGGGACTTCGGTCCTGAGTAAAGTGGCGCACGGGTGAGTAACACGTGAATGATCTACCTCCGAGTGGGGAATAACTGAGGGAAACCTTAGCTAATACCGCATAACACTTACGAGTCAAAGCAGCAATGCGCTTGGAGAGGAGTTCGCGGCAGATTAGCTAGTTGGCGGGGTAATGGCCCACCAAGGCGATGATCTGTATCCGGCCTGAGAGGGCGCACGGACACACTGGAACTGAAACACGGTCCAGACTCCTACGGGAGGCAGCAGTGGGGAATTTTGCGCAATGGGGGAAACCCTGACGCAGCAACGCCGCGTGGAGGATGAAGTCTCTTGGGACGTAAACTCCTTTCGATAGGGAAGATAATGACGGTACCTATAGAAGAAGCCCCGGCTAACTTCGTGCCAGCAGCCGCGGTAATACGAGGGGGGCAAGCGTTGTTCGGAATTATTGGGCGTAAAGGGCGCGTAGGCGGTTTGGCAAGTTTGGTGTGAAATCTTCGGGCTCAACTCGAAGTCTGCACCGAAAACTGCCGGGCTTGAGTATGGGAGAGGTGAGTGGAATTTCCGGTGTAGCGGTGAAATGCGTAGATATCGGAAGGAACACCTGTGGCGAAAGCGGCTCACTGGACCATTACTGACGCTGAGGCGCGAAAGCTAGGGGAGCAAACAGGATTAGATACCCTGGTAGTCCTAGCCCTAAACGATGATTGCTTGATGTGGCAGGTACCCAATCCTGCCGTGTCGAAGCTAACGCGATAAGCAATCCGCCTGGGGAGTACGGTCGCAAGGCTGAAACTCAAAGGAATTGACGGGGGCCCGCACAAGCGGTGGAGCATGTGGTTTAATTCGACGCAACGCGAAGAACCTTACCTGGGCTCGAAATGTACGGGAATCACTTAGAAATAGGTGCGCCTAGCAATAGGCCCGTATATAGGTGCTGCATGGCTGTCGTCAGCTCGTGTCGTGAGATGTTGGGTTAAGTCCCGCAACGAGCGCAACCCTTATCTCCAGTTGCTACCATTTAGTTGAGCACTCTGGCGAAACCGCCTCGGATAACGGGGAGGAAGGTGGGGATGACGTCAAGTCCTCATGGCCTTTATGTCCAGGGCTACACACGTGCTACAATGGCCGGTACAAACCGCTGCGAACCCGCGAGGGGGAGCCAATCGGAAAAAGCCGGCCTCAGTTCGGATTGGAGTCTGCAACTCGACTCCATGAAGCTGGAATCGCTAGTAATCGCAGATCAGAATGCTGCGGTGAATACGTTCCCGGGCCTTGTACACACCGCCCGTCACATCACGAAAGTGGGTTGCACTAGAAGTCGGTGCGCTAACCGCAAGGGAGCAGCCGCCCAAGGTGTAATTCATGATTGGGGTGAAGTCGTAACAAGGTAGCCGTAGGAGAACCTGCGGCTGGATCACCTCCTTTCTAAAGAGAAACCGATCCGGAAAGAAGAAGCGTCTCGCGTATCGCGAGCACCTCGAGTGAGTTTCTTCTGGCCCGGACACCTTACAAGGCTTCGGCTAAGTAAGAGTCTGAACTAAACCTCTCTTTGGTTAATGACTATCTGCACGATGGTCAACGATCGACTTAGTCGATCCGCACGTTCAACTGTGTCCTCGAAAATCTTTCGAGAGCCAACTGCTTCGGCAGGGAGCTCAAGGGAATTTAGGGGCTGCACCCGATGGCGATAAGTTATCGGGTGCACACCTCTGACCTGGGCCTGTAGCTCAGTTGGCTAGAGCGCACCCCTGATAAGGGTGAGGTCGGTAGTTCGAATCTACCCAGGCCCACCATCCTCTTGACGAGCCTCCTTGATGGAGATACTCTAATCAAGTTGGTGCGAATGGGGCTGTAGCTCAGTTGGGAGAGCGCCTGCTTTGCAAGCAGGATGTCATCGGTTCGATCCCGGTCAGCTCCACCAATACTCTCGAAAAGATAAGAATCTGGATGAGGTTGAGACCCAATGGTCTGAGCCTTGGACAGAGCATAGTCCAGCACCTCAGGGTGCAGCACGCAGAAGCGTGTGTGATGTTTGACAACTGAATAGATTGGGTAAACATAACTACAAGGCTGAGCCTTCAGCTTGCAGGTAGTCTCTGCAAAACTGAAGATTTAGTAATGAATGTGTCTTTAGGATAAGTAACAAGGCGAATAATATGGACACTCGCAACAGAGTAATCTGCGTGCGAGTAAATTCTATGAACAAGCTACTAAGGGCGCACGGTGGATGCCTTGGCAGAATCAGGCGATGAAGGACGTGGCAAGCTGCGATAAGCTTCGGGGAGCCGCACACAGGCGTTGATCCGGAGATTTCCGAATGGGGAAACCCACATACGCAAACCGTATGTATGACCCGCTGAATACATAGGCGGGCTCAGGCGAACGGGGGGAAGTGAACCATCTCAGTACCCCCAGGAGAAGAAAGAAACCTCGATTCCGATAGTAGTGGCGAGCGAACTCGGAATAGCCCAAACCCGTTTTATTTCGGTAACACGGGGGTTGTAGGGCCTGCAACAGTAGAGTTACCAATCCAGTAGATAGTCGAAGCCCTTGGAAAGGGGCCCCACAGAGCGTGACAGGCGCGTAAACGAAATTTATCTGGACTCGAAGCAGGTACCTGAGTAAGGCGGGGCACGAGAAACCCTGCTTGAATCCACGGGGACCATCCCGTAAGGCTAAATACTCGATTCTGACCGATAGTGAACCAGTACCGTGAGGGAAAGGCGAAAAGTACCCCTTTGAGGGGAGTGAAAAGTACCTGAAACCGTGTGCCTACAAGCAGTGGGAGGACTATGCCCGTAAGGGAATGTCTGACCGCGTGCCTATTGCATAATGAGCCGGCTAGTTATTCTTGTCAGCAAGGTTAAGCGTGAGCGAGCCGCAGCGAAAGCGAGTCTGAATAGGGCGTTAAGTTGGCAGGAATAGACGCGAAGCGGGATGATCTACCCTTGGCCAGGTTGAAGATGGGGTAACACCCATTGGAGGACCGAACCGGTGTTTGTTGAAAAAAGCTCGGATGAGCTGAGGGTAGGGGTGAAAGGCTAATCAAATTCCGTGATAGCTCGTTCTCTCCGAAATAGCTTTAGGGCTAGCCTCGGGTGATTTGCGTTGGTGGTAGAGACATGATTGGACTAGGGGGCTTTCCGGCTTACTGAATCCAGCCAAACTTCGAATGCCAATGACAACCAGCCCGGGAGTCAGACTGTGGGGGCTAAGCTTCACAGTCGAGAGGAAAACAGTCCAGACCGCCTGCTAAGGTCCCCAAATTATAGTTAAGTGGGAAAGGAAGTCGGAACGCTCAGACAGCCAGGAGGTTGGCTTAGAAGCAGCCATCCTTTAAAGAAAGCGTAATAGCTCACTGGTCAAGCGGTCCGGTGCCGACAATACAACGGGGCTAAAACTATATACCGAAGCAGCGGATGCACACTTTGTGTGCGTGGTAGGAGAGCATTCTCGCGACAATGAAGTACGACTGAGAAGACGTATGGAGTTTCGAGAAGAGACCCTGCCGGCATAAGTAGCGATAATGAAGGTGAGAACCCTTCACGCCGAAAGTCTAAGGTTTCCTGAGGAAGGTTAATCCGCTCAGGGTTAGGCGGTCCCTAAGCTGAGGCCGAAAGGCGTAAGCGATGGACATCCGGTTAATATTCCGGACCTCCCAATTGGTCGTTATTACGATGGGGTGACGCAGAAGGATAGGCAGGTCGTCATATGGCTATGGCGGTCGATGCACGTAAGCTGGACCAGATAGGCAAATCCGTTTGGTCTTAACAGTGAGGTGCAAAGCAAGCCCTTAAGGGTGTAAGCTGCTGATTTCATGCTGCCAAGAAAAACCTCTAAGGAGAACGATTGGGAACCGTACCCCAAACCGACACAGGTAGACGAGGAGAATATCCAAAGGCGCTCGAGTGAAGGCTTGTTAAGGAACTCGGCAAATTAGACCCGTAACTTCGGGAGAAGGGTCACCACGGTAGGGTTCATAGCCCGAGGTGGTCGCAGTGAAACGCGTACGGCGACTGTTTAACAAAAACACAGGTCTCTGCAAAGTCTAAAACGACGTATAGGGGCTGACTCCTGCCCGGTGCTGGAAGGTTAAAAGGAGGGGTTAGCGCAAGCGAAGCTCTGAATTGAAGCCCCAGTGAACGGCGGCCGTAACTATAACGGTCCTAAGGTAGCGAAATTCCTTGTCGGGTAAGTTCCGACCTGCACGAATGGAGTAACGATCGTACGACTGTCTTAACGAGTTGCTCGGCGAACTTGTAGTACCGGTGAAGATGCCGGTTACCCGCAGCTAGACGAAAAGACCCCGTGCACCTTTACTATACTTTTACTGTGGGTTACGGCAATTGCTGCGCAGGATAGGTGGGAGGCTTTGATCCCGGACTCTCGGGTTCGGAGGAGCCAACGGTGAGATACCACCCTGCGATTGTTGTGACTCTAACCTCCTCCCCTGATCGGGGAGAGGGACATAGTAAGACGGGTAGTTTGACTGGGGCGGTCGCCTCCTAAATTGTAACGGAGGCGCGCGAAGCTACACTCAGGCTGTTTGGAAATCAGCCGTCGAGTGCAAAGGCATAAGTGTGGTTAACTGCGAGACCTACAAGTCGAGCAGATGCGAAAGCAGGCCTTAGTGATCCGGTGGTTCTGTATGGAAGGGCCATCGCTCAACGGATAAAAGGTACGCCGGGGATAACAGGCTGATCATTGCCAAGAGTTCATATCGACGCAATGGTTTGGCACCTCGATGTCGGCTCATCGCATCCTGGAGCTGTAGAAGGTTCCAAGGGTTAGGCTGTTCGCCTATTAAAGCGGTACGTGAGCTGGGTTCAGAACGTCGCGAGACAGTTCGGTCTCTATCTGCTGTGGGCGTAGGAGATTTGAAGGGGGCTGTCCTTAGTACGAGAGGACCGGGATGGACGAACCTCTTGTGTTCCAGTTGTCTTGCCAAAGGCACGGCTGGGTAGCGAAGTTCGGTTATGATAACCGCTGAATGCATATAAGCGGGAAGCATGCCCTAAGATGAGATCTCCCAACCCGTAAGGGATAAGAAGGGCCCTGGAAGACCACCAGGTTGATAGGCTGGATGTGGAAGTGCAGTAATGCATGTAGCTTACCAGTACTAATCGCCCGTTCGGCTTGATCATAGAATTTACTCTGCGCAGAAACTCTGCGATCCTAGAGAGATAATTCAATACAAGCCAAGTAGTTATATAAGACAAATCCAAATTTTGGTATATCGTCTACTCAATCTATTCAGTCGTGAAACCTCGCGCATGCGAGTTTCGACAATTTGCTGGTGAGAATACCGCGAGGGCCACACCCGTTCCCATCCCGAACACGGAAGTTAAGTCTCGCTGGGCCGATGGTACTGCACGGGTAGCTGTGTGGGAGATTAGGTGATCGCCAGCATTACATTGAAAAGCCCACTCTTCGGAGTGGGCTTTTCGCATTTGAGCAGTTATTAATCCCACATCATCGACTTAGATAACTTGCCCGAGAATGCCGTGTACTTTTAGGCCTCGAAGTTACTGCATAAGTCCCATGAAAAACACCTTCTTTACTCGCCTGGCGGCGAGCAAAGAAGGAAAAGGGTATCTCGTTTTATCGATCGCTCGTGTGTCGCCTATGTATCGGCGCGCCAACGAGTGGCTAGCTTTCGTAGAAAGCCACGGCCTCGAGTTACTGCATGCAGCGATCTATTCGCGGATGATCTTTACGAAGACGCCATCCGGCAATGACTTCCCACCCAATAAATGAATAGCGCCATCACGAACGAAGCCACGCAGCATTTCCCCTTGGGGGGGAGCTGACACTTCGGACCGTTGAGGGACAGGATCCATCCGACGAGGAGCTGCTGGCTCCGAAGACTTTTGGGGATATGGAGTGGCCTTTGCGGGAGCTGGTGTCTTCCCCATGCCGCGATCCATGGCCTCATTGGCAAGCCGGTCCGCGGTTTTGTTCTTGTGCCGCAGGGCATGGCTGATGTTGAACAGGTCCAGGCGCGCAATCCGCCGTTTGGCTTCTTCGAAGAGCGGCCGGAGATCAGGGCTATTGACCTTGTACTTGCCCTGGATCTGTTTCACCATCAGCTCGCTGTCGCTGACGACCTTGAGGCGCGTGTAACCGTTATCCAAAGCCCACTGAAGAACACCCAGCAGGCCGCTGTATTCGGCAAAGTTGTTTGTCTTGAATCCAAGGAATTCGCTTAGTTCTGCGAGAACAACGCCATCTTCTTTCGCAATAACGGCACCATATCCCGCAGGACCAGGATTACCTCGTGCTCCGCCATCGCAATGGGCCAGAAGAGTAATGGCTGCGGTGTTGCGGGGGGACGAAGGCTGGGGCGACGCGAATAGATCTCCGGTAGACATCGATCTATTAAAACAGGTACTTCGTGCTGTTCTCGACGCCTTCGGCGTAGCAGATCAGTGAGAGCGTCTTACAGGACAGTAGTACCGCTGACGAAGACCTGATCTGTCTTGTTCCCAAGAAGGCGATACAGCGCAAACTGCCGCGAACTACCGTGACGAAGCTCCATGAGTATCTCCGCACGGTTGGTCGCATCGGCGTCGACCACGTCAATGGGACGATACCGTGGAATCCGGTCAAGATGCATGCTATCGGTGACCGTCCGCATCGCGGGATGAAGTGTTCCATCAGGATCGGTATTCGCGACGACTGTCACATAGCGCTCCGGCGCTGAATCCGTCGCTGGAACCCGCGCAAAGAAGGTGTAACTGACGGGCGCGCTGAAATAAAGCTGGTAGGCGCCCATCTGTTCATCCGCAAACGTGACCGAAGGGGAAGCAGGAGCCGTTGTCTTCGCAGTCCTTGTGCTGCGGTTGCGAGCGGTAGTTGTCTTCGCAGTGGTCGCGGGCTTAACGGGCGCAGCTGCAGAAGGCTTCGGAGCTGCGGTTGTTTCCAACGCATCCGTTGCGAGTGCCGGATTCATCACAACCGCACGCGCCAGATCTTCCAACGCACTGAGTGCAGTCGCGCGCTCCGTGTTGTTGCTGAATTTGTAAGTGAAATCGTGCGCTGGACGGTCTTTCGCATCACTGACAGCAACGATCGAATCCAGCGGTGTAGAAAGCGTAGAAACAGTCGAGGCTTTTACCTTCACGACAGCCTGGGTATCATCCTTGGCCGTGGTGATCGCACCGCGTCGCAGGACCGGGCCACCCGACATGGTGTCGCCGCTGGAGATGGTACCGCCCTCCGTCACGGTCTCGTTGGCGGAAGATCGAACATCGGATGGGCCGGCCGCTCGCGTTTCAGCAGCCTTGGCAGTGCTGCGGCTTGCCAGCTCCATTGGATCTGGTGGAAGCGCATTCGGATCATCTTCTTCCGCGGCACGATGGCGGATGGTGGGGCGATCCGGATCGTCGGCAGGAGCATTGTTCTGCGTAACGGTCGCCTCGGGTGGCTTCTTGGAATCTTTCTTATTTGCCTTACCCTGATCTCCCGTGTTGTGCGCGGAAGATTCAGGCGAACGGTGCAGCGTGGGGCGCTCCGGATCGACAGAATCCTTGTCCTTCTTGCCGGAACCGTAGTCGTCCAGCGTTACCTTTGCAGGCGTATCTTCCTCGCGGCACTCTTCGGGAATCGCAGCCGCAGCGGCTTTCGGATCGGCTGTCTTGGAATCAGAAGACTTTGAACCAAAGTGAGGCTTGCCATCGTCCTTAGGGGCTTCCTGCACAACATGCGCGTTGCCGCAGTTCGGTCGAATGCGTCCAGCCTTGGGTGCCTTTGGAGCGGACACACGCCCGTAGCCGAACCAACCGTCATCGAACGGCAGGTTAGCGGCAATTGCGCTTCCCGCAAAATTCCGCGATGCAATCAGATCAAAAACATTCTGCTGCACGCCGCTCTTCTGCAGGTCGTAGCGAATACCGGATTCAAGGGCGAAAGGAATGGGCCGAGCCAGGTAAATGCCAGCGTCTTCATAGTGGCCACCAATGAAAAGCGACACCGGGATAAGCCGAGCAGCCTTTGGCTTCAATGGGTCATCGCCAACGTATTCGTACAGCGCGACGGCGCGCGTTACCTGATCCGGTTTCGCAACCTTGTGCATTTGCGCAACCGCCGCAAGAGGCAGCGAGCACAACACGGTTGCGGCAGAAAGCCAACGCATGGCGAACGAGCGGGCGTGCATACTACTCCATTGGACGGCGAAACGTTCTCAACAGCATACGCGGCGTAAGCTAGGAACTATGAAGATTGGCGACATCGTAGACTTTACGCTCAACGACCAGGACGGCAACAGCGTCTCTCTTTCACAGTTTCGCGGATCGCCCGTGGTGCTGTTTTTCTACCCTCGCGCAGACACGCCGGGCTGCACCGTAGAAGCCTGCGAATTTCGCGACATTTACAGCAAACTGAAGTCCGCAGGGGCGATTTTGCTGGGCATTTCGCGCGATACAGAGTCGAAGCAGAAGAAGTTCGCCACAAAATTTTCGCTGCCTTACACCCTGTTGGCAGATCCGGAACTAACTGTAGCCAAAAAGTTTGATGTGGTGCGCGACGCCACCATGTATGGCAAGCCCGTGATCAAAATTGAGCGATCAACGTTCTTGTTTGATCGCGAAGGCAAACTCTCAGCTGAATTCCGCAAGGTAAAGCCGGAAGGCCATGCAGCAGAGATGCTTGAGGCTATCGGTAAGGCCTAGCCGCCGGGTAGCTCAGTAGGCTGGAAAAATCAGTGTCTGCTGAGGCGAGATGCTCGCCTCAGTACCCTTTGCGGGGGCGGCATCGGCCGTCTCTCGTTGCCCCTGCTTGCCTTGCTGCGTAATCACCTGGCTTAACTCATCCTGACCATTGATTCGCGCAATCTGAAGACTCAGTTCGCCGGCGCTGGACATTTGTCCGGCCGCAGCCACGGTAACCACCGTTAGCTCTACCGGACTACCTGCTGGAGCATTGCCAGCAGCTTTGGCCAGTTTGCCGTGCAGTTTCTGGCCGTTGGCAGCGTGTGCGCTGTCTATATCGCTATCCAGGTGCACTTCAATAGGCGTGCCCGTGGCAATGCCCAGCGTATTGCGCATGGTCGCAATCCGTAGAGAGGCGTCGTCGCTTGCAGCACTGCCATTTCCAGCGACGGAGATCGCACCCTGGGCTGGTGGTGCGGCTGCCAGAGAACTGGTTTGCGCCGCAAGGGCGATTGTGAAGAACAGCAGGATTGCGCTGTGCATAGCGGTTCGCATCAACAATTGGGATGAACTCTGTCACCCGCAGGGTTGTCACGCATTCTGGCGTCGTCGGCATATCGTCAGCTATCTGAAGATTCCGTAAATGCATCCGTTTTATAAAGATTGTGACGAAATCCGGTCGTGTGACCGTAACGTGAGTGCACGGAGGGACTTGGACACATGGCAACGCGCATGGAAGACGTGATCATTGTGGGTGCAGGACCTACGGGATTGGCGCTGGCAGCGGAATTGCGGCGACTTGGCATTACGCCCATGTTGTTTGACCGGGTAACTGAAGGTGCAAATACATCGCGCGCAACCGTAGTTCACGCTCGAACGTTGGAGGTGCTGGAGCCACTCGGCATCAGCGACACGATGGTGGCGCGCGGTATCCCATTGCGTGCTGGGAATATGCGGGCAAAGGGGGGCACCATCAAGGCCACCATTGCCTTTGATGAGCTGCCAACAAAGTATCCGTTTGCATTAGCTCTCCCGCAGAATCTCACCGAAGAAATCCTGGTGACAAAGCTGCGGGACCTGGGCGCCTCCATTCACAGGCCCATCGAGGTCAATTCGCTCACTCAAACTGCGGATTGCGTCACGGTAACTTATACCGCTGCAGGCACGCTCGTTCAGGATCTGTGTGCGCGCTGGGTAGTTGGTTGCGATGGTCTGCACAGCACGGTGCGTCAGGCTGCGGGCATTGCCTTCACTGGTGGCGATTACGAAGAGTCGTTCGTTCTGGCGGATGTCGAGATGGATTGGCCGCTCTCGCCACATGCCACCGCGAATATGTTGGAAATGTTTTTAGGCGACGAAGGCATCACTCTGATCGCGCCTTTGCCAAACAACATCTGGCGCATCATCGCCACGCAGGAAGACGCTCCCAAAAATCCGACAGTCAACGATTGTCAGCGCATCCTGGATACACGCACCATTCCCGGCGCAAAGGTGCAGCGCGTGGTGTGGTCTTCGCGATTCCGCATTCAACATCGCGTGGCGCGCAAACTGCGGCAGGGCCGCGTGCTCATCGCTGGCGATGCGGCGCACGTACACTCGCCTGCGGGTGGCCAAGGAATGAACACCGGCATACAGGATGCGGTCTCTCTGGCAAGCGCATTGGCAACAGCGCTTCGTACTGGCGATGAATCGGAACTGGCTTCATGGGAAGAGAAGCGTTTGAAGATCGCGCATTCCGTCGTGAACACCACGGACAAGATGACGAAGCTGGCGCTGTCTCAGAACCCACTGACACCGCTACTGCGAGAAGCCATTCTTGGCCTCGCGGGACATGTGCCTGCCATGGGACAAGCAATGGCACGACGGATGTCCGAAATCGATAACCGTTAGTTAGGTTGCCTATCGAATGCTCTCGAACGGAATGTTCATGATGGGGTACTGCCTCCAGTCGCGGTAATCAAAGTGCCACCACTCCGTTGGATTCACCTCAAACCCTTCCTTGGTCATGGCGTGACGAAGAACACTGCGCAATTGCCGTTCTTCTGCGGTGCCGCCGGAATAATCGGCATAGGCGCGTTCTGTCATCTCGTCATAACCGCTGGGCATGGTTACTTCCTCACCCGTTTTCAAGTCATAAAGAGAAAGATCCACGGCGCAACCGCGATTATGTTTCGATCCGGCTTTCGGATCCGCAACGAAAATCTTCTGATGGTTCGGCGTTGCGTCCCAGAAGATTTTTGTCACGTACCACGGGCGGTATGCGTCGTGAATGATCAACCCATATCCAAGCGGACGCAGCGCGTTGCTGGCGCGCACCACAGCTTCCGCCGCGGGCCGCTGCAGGAATGCACGAGCCTGCGTGTACACCGGCGTTCCAAGGAAGTTGTTTGAAGTCGCATAGCGAATGTCGAGCTTGATTGTGGGATCGAGCGTGATGAGTTCCACAAGATCCGCTGCGCGGAAGTTTCCAGTCTCTTTGGGCGGCTGTGCCTGAAGCGCCTCGGCACGCAACTGCTCCACAGGACGCAGCGGAGTAATGCGGAACGAAGGTGCCTGTGCGTGGAGCGTGGCGCATGCAAGAACAACGCTGCAAAAGAAATGAAGTACTCGCTTCATGGTGCTGATGTTTGCACGACACGGCCGCAGAATCAATCGTGCAGACCGCAGATCCAATCGCCAATGCTGTCTGCTGTGCGATAACGGAAGGCTCTGCTGAGATGAGCGACCGTGTCCGTAGCAAGCACCGTGTGCTCGTCCATCTCACGCGCAGCGAAGTCACCCGCAAGCCCATGCAGATAAACGGCAGACGCTACGGCTTCGCGAACTTGGTTTGGCTTTTGCGCAAGACACGCAGCAACAATGCCGGTAAGGATATCTCCGGAACCGCCCTTCGCCATGGATGGATTGCCCGTGGTGTTTACAGCAATCGAACCATCGGGATGCGCAACCAGTGTGCGCGAACCCTTCAGCACTAGTGTCACACCATGCTGCTGTGCGAAGTCGCGTGCCAGATTCAATCGATCCGCCTGCACCTGTTTTGCCGTGATGCCGAGCAGCGTTCCCATCTCTCCTGGATGCGGTGTAAGAACGATCGTGCGCGCACCGTTACGTGAAGCTTCGTTCAGTAATGCAGCCTGATCTTTGAATGCGTTTAGTCCGTCAGCATCCAACACCAGTGGAATATCGCTCTCCAGTACAAGACGCCGAACAAACTCAGAGGCTTCGCCATTTGTACCTAACCCCGGACCAATGGCAAGAACAGAAATCTTCTTCAACCATTGGTCTTTCGACTGAAGGTTTGCAAGCGCAACAGAGCCGGTTGCATCTTCGCTGAGCGGATGCGTCATGAGTTCCGGCGTGATCAGTGCAACCGTATTCAGGATCGACGTTGGTACAGCAGCCGTGACTAAGCCTGCACCCGCACGCAGCGCAGCCAACGATGACATGGAAGGCGCGCCTGCCTTACCTGCCGCGCCACCGATGAGTAATACATGGCCATACATGCCCTTGTTGGATTCAAAAGGACGTGGGGTTTCGAAGATGCGTTTTGCAGCGCCTGTCCATGTGAGCTTTTGCTCACTTTCGATAGCTGCATCCGGAGAGCCAATCGGCGCGACAACGACAGGTCCAAAAACATCTGGCGCGGTGAGGTGCCCGAATGCATGCGCAAGCTTTGGCGCAGTGAAGGTGACAACTGCATTCGCGCGAAACGCTCCATCGGCGTACGTCTCTGTAAGGTTTGCGTCCCATCCACTGGGAAGATCAACCGCGATCACCGAAATCGTTGTATCTGCAACGATATCGCGCGCTACGGCAGCGGAGCCACGTAACGGCGGCGTGAAGCCTGTGCCAACAAGGGCATCCAGAAGAACATCAGCTTCACGAATCGCATTGGGCAACGACTCCTTTACTGCCGCCTCATCTGCAAGAATGCGCACAACAGAACCATCCAGCGATTGATAGGCCGCCGCAGCATCGCCCTTCAATTTCGCGGCATCGCCTAGCAGAAGCACTTCCACATTGCGGCCAGATTGAAGCAACACGCGCGCTGCAACAAATCCATCACCACCGTTGTTCCCAGCTCCGGCAAGTACAAGAATGTTCTTCGCCGTTGGGTACTGCTGCTGCGTGAACTTCGCCACGGCGGTTCCTGCATGTTCCATCAGTTCGCCAAAGGGAACTCCAAAACGCTCGGCGGTAGCGCGGTCTGCGGCGGACATCTCGGCTGCGGTGAGGATCTTCATGCTGCTCCATTCTAAGAAGAAAGAGCCCGGCAATGCGCCGGGCTCCTGTCATTCAAAATGCGTCGTATTAGCAGGTGGTTGCATTCACGGCGCAGGGCTTCGCAAATCCCGTTGGCAGCGGAGCCGTTGAAGGTGTTCCCGTTGTCTCCGTTGCAGGAAGACTGCTGGTAGGTAAAGCTGCTGGTGTCGGGCTCTGTCCAGGAACGGCTGTCGCAGCGGCTGACGGATCGGTCGCCGGCGATGTCGCCACCTGCGGAACAGCGTGCTGCTGGAAGTAACTCTTATCCGCAAGCGCACGATAGAAGACGCCCGTGAGTTCAGCGGCCTTCGGTCCAAAGGTAGGCCGTCCACCGGTGAGGAAGAAGACAGTTACGATGCGGCCGTTGGGCCCATCGCCATACCCCGCAAACCAACCAAAGCGCGTTCCATTGTCAGAGCACGTGCCGGTCTTGCCAAGGATGGGGAACTCGCTGAAGTTGGTCCGCAGACTACGCGCCGTACCGTATGAAGCGTCCACAGCGCCCGCCATGCCAGGCAGCATGTCCGGAATGTACTTCTGAATGTTCAGCGTGCGCTTCAGGCGCGGCTGAAAGTTGGCAATCTCGTCAGGCGTTGTCGGGTGCTGCAGATAGAACAGCGAACCGCCATTCGCAATGGCCGCCACGATGGCGCCAAGCTGCAGCGGCGTCATCTCTACGCTTTCGCCGAAGGAGCACATTCTGCCCACGCCGCCCTTCGATTCCGGCAGCGGATGATCCGGATAAACACCAAGCTGCTCGCCCGCAATGTTGTAGCCCGCAAGCTCGCCCAGACCAAACTGGTTGGCGTAGTGCTTCACGGTCTCAAAGCCCATCTGGCGACCCAACTCTTCAAAGTAAGGATTGATCGACCGGGCAAGAGCATACGTCAGGTCGATCTTGTAACCATGGCCCAGGTTCACGGGCGTGTCCTTGGTGATGATGCCTTCGGACAGCGCCGCCAGCGCCACGGTCAGCTTGATGGTGGAACACGGCTCTGCGCCGGGTCCCAGCGCCTGCTTCTGGTTCACCATCGCCAACACGCGACCGTTCTGCGGATCAATCGCCAGTGCGGTACCGTTCATGTTGCCCAGCGCCTGAATCAACGATGCGCGGACAAGCGGATCTTCTCCGGAGGTGACATCGCCCAGCGTGATGTTGTCCACGTTCGTGGCGAACGACGGTGCGCTAAAGTGCTCGACATAACGGACGCGGCGAACCACACGGCGCTTGCCGTGCGTCACCACGACCACGTTGGTAGCGGTAGCCGCCTTGCGAGTCTTCTTTGTGGATGTGTGCGCCGTGGAGCTATGTGCCAACTGCGACTTGCTGTGGTGGGCTTGTTTCGTGTTCTTCGTCATGGCCGGTGTGGCCACAACAGCAGAAAGAGCAAGCAGGGAACAGGCCGCAACACGCAGGGGTGAAAGAAAACGCATCGGCACGAAACTCCTTCATAGACTCGCCTCGCAATCGTCGCGAGGCGGGAAGGACGCTCGGTCTGCGGTCCCCTGCCGCAGATCTCCCGGTCCCTGAAATTTAGACGTCTGGAGCCCAATCCGGGCAGTTTCCAGACTAAGTTACAGGCTTCCCCGGCGCAAAAATGCGGGGATGTCGAGTTCGTCGTGCTCTTCTTGCGGTTCAGCAGGCGCTAGTCCCCCAAAGGAGGGCACGCGGACATCCGTACGAATCGTGGTCTCTTCCACCCGAATTGTGGTTTCTTCCACCACATAAGTGCCGTCTTCGCGGCGAGGCCGAAGGAAAAAGTCGTCGTCAAAGACGCTGGCCGGTACCGGCACCAGTTCTGAAGGCTCAGTCTGCTTGGTGAACGTCTGCGGCGGCTCTGGCGTGGTCGTGAAGACCGGATTGGCCGGGGCGGGAGTCGTCTGCGGCTCCGCATGAAAAACCGGAACTGCCTCTGGACGAACGGGTTGCGGCTGCGCAGAGAACGAAGGTGCCTGCGATCCTTCCGCAGTCTGCGGCACAAAGTTCTGCGGCTGCTGCGCTACCGGAGTGGGTGTCCCGTACGAAGGTTGCGCCACCGGAAATGTCTGCTGCGGAACCGACCGAACCGGCGGTGCAGCGGATTGCTGCGGCGCAGCCTGCTGCTGAACGGGGGCTGGTGGCGGTGCCACGTAACGCGGCTGAATCGGCGGAACATAGCCCTGTTCGGTCGCGGAACGGGCCTGACCGGGTTCCAGAAGGCGCTCACGACGCTCCAGGCCATCCTGCTTCGGCTCCTTGAAGCCAGTGGCAATGACGGTGATCTTGATCTCATCACCCATCTTTTCGTCCTGCACAGCACCAAAGATAATGTTGGCGTCTTCGTGTGCAGCATCCTGGATAAGCACAGCCGCATCATTGACTTCGCTCAGCTTCAGGGACGACGAGCCGGTGATATTGATCAGGATGCCGCGTGCGCCGTCGATCGCGCCAGCTTCCAGCAAAGGCGATGCCATGGCAGCCTGGGCAGCCTCGCGCGCGCGGTTGTCGCCGCTGCGAACACCGGTGGCCATCACTGCATAGCCCATGCCCGCCATCGTTGTCTTCACGTCAGCAAAGTCGCGGTTGATGATGCCGGGAATGGTGATGATGTCGGAAATACCCTGCACGCCCTGACGAAGCACATCGTCCGCAATGCGGAACGACTCAAAGAAGCCAGCATCCTTCGCCACTGCCAGCAGCTTCTCGTTCGGAATCACAATGACCGTATCGACGGCCTCAAGCAACTCTTGCAAACCGCGCTCCGCCTGCATCATGCGGCGCTTGCCTTCAAAGGAGAACGGCCGCGTAACCACGGCAACCGTCAGCGCGCCCATTTCGCTGGCCAGCGATGCAATAACCGGAGCCGCGCCGGTGCCGGTTCCTCCACCAAGTCCGGTGGTGACGAACACCATGTCTGCGCCTTCCAGCGCTTCAATGATCTTGTCGGAATCTTCCAGTGCTGCACGACGCCCCACGTCAGGGTTTGCACCCGCGCCCAGCCCGCTGGTCAGCTTCACGCCAAGCTGCAGCTTTACCGGAGCCATGGAGGTTTTCAGCGCCTGAACATCCGTGTTCGCTGCGATGAACTCCACGCCTTCCACGCCTGCTGCGATCATGCGATTCACAGCGTTATTACCGCCGCCACCTACACCGATGACCTTGATGCGCGCGCCGCGCTGCATGTCGTCGTGGTAGTGGATTCGCAGATCTTCATCGGGCATCATGGTGGGGCTCCTTCATTCCGGCAGGGGGAAAAACACAATCGCAAATGCGAAACAGCTTTGCGCATTTGCACAATGCGCTTTCTGTGATTCTGTCACGTTGCACTGTGCGGACGCTCGTGCAAAACCCCGCCGAATCTCGCGCAGAGTTCCATACTTGATTCCTCCCCTGCAATTTCTCAAAACCCCGGCCTCTCGAAGAGGCGCTTACAGGTAAGAGAACCCGAAAGTTTCGCGGAATGCACTCATCCATGTACAGTGCGCAGTGAACACTTTCTGGCAATTTTTCGGAGGCGTATGCAGATCAATGCGCAGGTAATACGCGCAACAGCAGTGGCCGGTCTCGGCGGCTTGCTCTTTGGCTTTGACACAGTAGTTGTTTCAGGCACCAACGCCTCTTTGACAGCGCTTTATAACCTGTCTCCCAGCGGACTTGGTTTCACCGTAGCCTCCGCACTCATCGGCACTGTGATTGGTGCGTTGACCGCCGGCATTCCGGGCCAAAAGCTTGGGCGTCGCGACAGCCTCCGCATCATGGCTGCGCTGTACTTCATCGCGGCATTGGGCTGCGCCTTTGCGTGGAGCTGGCCGTCACTCATCGTCTTCCGTGTTCTCAGCGGCCTGGCCATCGGCGGTTCCAGCGTGCTGGGTCCCATGTACATCTCTGAGCTTTCACCAGCGCAATACCGCGGACGTCTGGTGGGCTTCTTCCAGGTCAACATTGTTGTGGGCGTTCTCATCGCCTATCTGTCGAACTACGTCATTGGCCTTCAGCACCTCGGTTCAACCGAGTGGCGCTGGCAGCTTGGCGTTGCAGCAATTCCCGCAGCGTTATTCGTTGTTGCGCTATTCGGCATTCCCCGCAGCCCGCGTTGGCTGGCCATGATGGGACGCCGTGAAGAAGCACTGAAAGTGCTGAACCTCATCGGCGATCCTGACCCGCAAAAGCGTTTGGATCGCATTGAAAAAGAGATCAACGAAGAGCGCGCCGTGGCTCACATGCCGCTGTTCCGCAAGGCACATGCACGCGGCATCTTTGTTGCGGTAACAGTGGGTGCGTTCACCCAGTTCTCCGGCATCAACGCCATCCTCTATTACCTGAGCGACATCTTCCGTCTCGGCGGAGCTACCAGCATCTCCAGTGCAGGCCAGTCTGTCGCAGTAGGCGCAACGAATCTGGTAGCAACGCTGATTGCCATGTCGCTGATCGACAAGATCGGCCGCAAGAAGCTGCTGCTCACTGGCACATTCGGCCTCGTCATCTGTCTCTTCCTGGTGGGCCTGGTCTTCCACATGGATGCGCATAAGACCCTGTTGGTCTGGCTGCTCATGGCATACATCGCATGCTTCGCTTTCTCGCAGGGCGCAGTGGTGTGGGTCTACATCAGCGAAGTCTTCCCCACCGCGGTTCGCGCAAAGGGACAAGCATTGGGAAGCTCATCGCACTGGATTTTCAACGCGATCATCTCGTACGCATTCCCAGTCATGCTGCGCCGCTCCAGCGCTGCAACCTTCTGGTTCTTCTCAGCCATGATGGTGCTGGATCTGGTGCTCGTGAGCACGCTGTATCCCGAGACAAGCAACGTATCCCTGGAAGATATTTCGGCGCATCTCAGCCACTAAAAGTGTGTATGGCAACGAAGAAGGCCCGGCAAATGCCGGGCCTTCTTGTGTTCTCAGGTTCGCTGAGTCCTAGCGGTTACGCTGCGTGTGAAACACGATACCAACACTCACTGACTCAACCGTGTTTGACTTCACGCCGCCCATGCCAATGTTCTGTCCAATGCCCACTTCGGGCAGACGAACGGCCATGATCGGCAGCAGGTTGATGTCGAGTCCGCCCACAACGCGATAAGCGAAGAAGTTGTCGATGCGATCACGCCGATTCCATCCAAAGAGCACTTCGCCGTACGGCGTCAGAAAGCCCTTATCCGCGGAGAAGCTGGCACGAACGCCGCCCAGCGCGCTGTCCATGCGGAACGCATTCTGACCCGACAGAACGTACGAGGCGGACTTGTTGCTCTTGTAAATGTCGCCGCGCACGTCGACACCCAACAGCGCCGGTCCCATCTGCTTCCACTGGTAGTACGCGCCACCACCGCCGCCAATCGCGCGATCAACGCCATCGTTATACGAGCAGGGAAGAGGAGCGTCCTTGCAGGCCACGCCCGCCGCGCGTTCCACGTTGATGGTGCCGTAGATGCCCAACTGGGCATTTGCATGAACCGTGACGAGAGGCAGCGCAGCTGCCGCCAGAACCAGATGCAGGAACTTCAACTTCATATGTTAATGAGTTTACCTGCATGGCAGCAGGAACCGGGGAGTCCTTTAGAAGCTACCTGCAAATAGCGATTTCAGCTTCTGTTTCAGGCCCATCTCTTCGCTGGCGCGGCGCACCTGGGTGCGATGGGTGTAAAGCAGCATTCCGATGGCAGTGGCGAACTCCGGTCCCGCCAGCTCCTGCGGCATACGCGACAGCGGCACTGGCGATCCAATACGCGCAGGCGTACGCAACAGGCTCTCCGCCACATCCAGCAAACCAGCCAGTTTTGCGCCTCCGCCAGTCAGCACGGCGCCTGTGCCCAGCGCTTCCAGAACTCCGCCCTGACGCAGATTGTCACGCAGCATGGTGAACAGCTCACGCGCACGCGGCTCCAGAATCTCTGCCAGAAAACGCTGCCGGACGAGCCGTGGCGCCGTCGATCCACCCGTAGACAGGTTGCCGCCCACTTCGATCTCGTTCAACGAAGGCACGCTGGTCACCACGCAGTTGCCATACATCAGCTTCAACTGCTCGGCCTCTTCCGTGCTCACATGCAGCCCCACGGCAAGATCATTCGTAAAGTGATCGCCACCAATCGGCAACACGGCGGTGTGAGCTACCGAACCCTCAAAGAACACAACCAGTTCCGTGGTGCTGGCTCCAATGTCAGCAAGGCAAACACCCAACTCGCGCTCATCGGCACTTAGGACTGATTCAGCGGAAGCAATGCCTTCGTACACCGTGTCCACCACTTCCAGTCCCGCACGATTCGCACACGTCACCACGCTCTGCGCCACGCCACCGCTGCATGTCGAGAGGTGAAGATTCACCTCCAGCTTCGTGCCCACCATGCCAATGGGATCGTGAATACCGGGCTGGTCATCCAGGATGAATTCCTGCGGCAACAGGTGCAGAATCTCGCGGTCTGCGGGCAGCGCAACCGACCGCGCACGATCCACCGCGGCGCGTACTTCTTCACGCGTAATCTCGCGCATACGGCTACCCATGGAGATACCGCCGCGTGAATTGATGCCTTTCACGTGCGTGCCGCCAATGCCCACAACGGCCGTTTCAATACCGATGCGCGTCATGCGTTCCGCAGTCAGAGCCGCGCGATTGATAGCGTCGGCCGCAGGGCCAAGCTCCGCAATCAGTCCCTTGCGCATGCCTTTGGAGCGTTCAATCCCGTGGCCGCGATAACGCAGCACGCCGTCCTGCAACTCCGCCACCAGCACGCAACTCTTCTGGCTACCGGCGTCCAATACGGTGATCAGATTGTCGTTCTTCTCTTTCACAGAACGCCACGACTCCTTCGTGCATGATACTGCGGTGTTGCAGCCCCTTTTGGCTTTTGCTGAAGGGGGTATCCATCCTGACGACTACTCAGCCTTTGCCGTTGCCTTCGCAGCGCTGCGGGCTTTCTCTCGCTTCGCCATCCAGGCCTTAATCGCTTCCACACGCTTACGCGTCGCGGCTTCCTTCTCCTGCGCTTTGGTCGATGGCTTGTGCGCCGCAGGCGCCGTTGGTCGTGCAGGCGTGTTCACCACTACCGTTTTCGCCGCAGGAGCAGGAGCCTTCACCGGAACACTTACCTTCGCCACAGGCGCAGGCGTCTTCACAGGTGCGTTGACCTTCGCCACCTGCACCGGTGCACTCTTCTGCGAGGGCGCAGGATTCTGTGCAACGGTAGCGTCAGCAGCCGCAGGCCCACTGACCACGGTGGAATCCTTGGCCGGCATCTGCAGCACCACTTGCCGTTCGTAGCGCATATCCACACCGCTCAAACGCGGATACGTAGTGTGCCACTCGGGAATGTGTTCCTGAAACTTATGGAAGCGCTTCAGGAAGTCCTGCGTGCCAAAGTGCACCATCACGTCCTGATTGCTATACGGAATCAGCGCCTTCACATCCTCAGGGTCGGACAGGTCCACTTCGCTCAGTTGCGACGATGTATTCTTGCCATCCGAATCCAGATCCTTCAAAAACGCGGCAAAAAGCTGCATCTTCTGCTGACGCGACGTCGCTGCATCGGCGCCTTTGATCCCCGTGATCACGGGGAAGGTGTAACGTGCATTGCCCGGAGCATCCGGCGGAATATCCAGAACCACGCCGCTGGCATCAATCAGGCCAATGTCTCCGCCCTGCCGCAAATACGCCACAGGAACACGCTCCGTCACATGCACACGCAGACGATTCGGCAGCAGCCGCATCACCGTGGCGTGTTCCACCCAGGGCATCTGTTCCAGTTGCGCACGTCGCTCCTGCAAGGGAACGTGGAAGATATTGCGATCCACATCCTCACCAAAAACACTGAGCATCTGCGCGCGTGAAAGATGACTGTTGCCATCCAATTCCATCTGCTGCGACGAAGTAATGCGGAAGGTATCGCTCGTCGTCATGTAGCGCATCGCGGTGTAGCAGCCCGCGGCTACAGCAACCAGCGACAGGCCAACAGACACGCCCGCGATAATCCATCCATTACGAGTCTTGGGGATCAGGCCACGGCGAATACGACGATTACGTCCACTGGCGCGCAGGAACGCTTCCGTATCGGCGTCTTCCGTGAAGTCGTCTACCATCTCACGACGCGGACGCACCGATTCGACCGCTGGGCGGCGGAAGGGAACTGGCCCGGGACGCGACGCCACATCGTCCTCGTCATCGAGGACTGCAGCGACTGCGCCGCCATTCTTTTGAAGCTTCCGCATGCCTGAGCAGGGCCGCGGAGAATCGCCTGCGGCCATCTTACAGTGCTGTGATGCGGCATCCGCACGGAAACAATGGCCAGCCGGAACCTAACTGGGCAATCCCTCTGCGAGCGGTGGCTGCGACCAAATACAATTCCGCCCATGCGACTTTCCTTTGCTGCGCCGTTGTGTGTCCTGGCCTCTCTTCTTCCTGCTGCTGGATTTGCTCAGAAAGACTCAGACTGGGTGGGCACCTGGACCAGCGCAGCCATGCCGCTCACGCAGCCTTCTGACAAGGCCAAGCTGCCGTTGGGATACGACGATGTGGCCGTGCGGCAGGTTGTGCACATCAGCCAGGGGGGCAAGCGTCTCCGCGTCGCGTTCACCAACGAGTTCGGCACCACCCCGCTGCATATCCGCGCAGCGCACGTTGCATTCCTGGCCGCTGGATCAAGAATCCTTCCGGCGACCGACAAGGCACTCACCTTCGATGGCAGCCCTGAAATCACCATCGCTCCCGGCCAATTCGCCTACTCCGACGCGGTGGTCGAGTCAGTGCCCATTTTCTCCGATGTCGTGATCACGACATCCATTCCGGCGCAGACCATGCCCACCATCACGTACCACGCTCTCGGAATGACCACCACCTGGTTCGCCCCCGGCGGCGACGTGGCAGCGCAGGAGTTTGAGACACCTGCGGCCGTCCCTCCCGGCATTCAGCCTCCTGATGTGTCGGCGCCAGTGCGCAGTCTCTCGCGCAGCGAATCGCCGGTGCAGGAGCCCATCGTGAAGCCCCAGCCCGGAGCAGACACCAAAACCGCTGCGGCTCCCGGCGTCATCAAGACCAGCTCGTGGTACTTCCTCAAGAACGTTGAGGTGAATAAGGAAGGCCACTCTGCTGCGATCGTCACCATCGGCGATTCCATCACCGACGGCGCGCGCTCCACTCCAGATACCAATCGTCGCTGGCCCGATCAGTTAGCTCCGCTGCTCGCAGCGAATAAGAAGACCAAGCGACTTGGCATTCTCAACGTCGGCATCAGTGGCAACCGCGTGCTCAAGTTTGGCGCAGGCCCAAGCGCGCTGGATCGCTTTGATCGCGACGTCGTAAAGCAGCCGGGTGCAAAGTATGTAGTGCTCCTCGACGGCATCAATGACATCGGCAACATGCACCGCGCACCAGTGGATGCGATTACTGAAAAGGAAATGCTCGACGCGTACACGACGCTGGCGAACAAGGCGCATGCTGCAGGCCTGAAGATCATTGCCGCGACCATGACGCCGTATCAAGGCGCGAAGTATTACAGCGAAGACGGTGAACAAATCCGCGAACACCTGAACACATTCTTCCGCACCAGCAAGCTGTTTGACGGTGTGATCGACTTCGACAAGATCATTGCTGATCCGCAACATCCGCTGCAGTTCAACCCGAAGTACGATTCAGGCGATCACCTGCATCCTTCTGACGCAGGCTACACAGCCATGGCAGCTGGGATTGATCTGAAGCTGTTCCGCAAGTAGTTACTTCTTGGCCAGCTTAATGGTCTGGTGCAGAGTCTTGTAGCAGGGAATCGCGTCTGCGGCATGCGTGTTCAGCGTGTCGCGGACGCTGCCGTCATATAGCACGGAGTCTCCCGGGCGCAGGTAGATATCCGAGGCATGGGCATCGCACTCTGGTTCGCGCGTCACTTCCATCTCGAACACCTGCTGGCTACGGAGCAGGTCCGGACGAATAGGCAGCCCAAATCCTGGGTACTGGTCTATCAGCTTCACAAACTGGTGTTCGTTGTCTTTGGTGCTGACATCCGCCAGGTAGATTTCCTGATTACCCGCAAAACTCTGGTGTGACGAACTGCTCACAGCCAGAATCCGAACGTGCGCCTTCATCGGCTTCGACTGGTTTGTGAATGGCGTGGGCGCGGAAGCGGCGAGCGTGGTGGCGACCCCAAGCAGCACAGGTAATACGGTCCATCGCATTGGGTTTCGGTTCACATTCGCCTCCAAGACCGAAGTTTACTCCACCCGATTGAGTTTCGGCAGAGGCGCCAGGTTCGTCGGATAGCGAACAGATACACCCTGTTCATTTCTGTTCGGTATGCTTGCGATGGATGTACCGGTTGCGGCATCTATATCGCAACCAATGCCTCATTCTCTTGCCAGAGACATCCTCCTACCGCTGGCCTCAAATGCGGCAAAATCCTCTTCCTTCTAACCGGATCACAAGGAGATATGAACGTCATGGACACGCTCAAAATGCAGGACGGAGTCAGCATTTTTTTCAAGGACTGGGGTCCGAAGGACGCACAGCCCATCGTCTTCCATCACGGATGGCCTCTCAGCGCAGACGACTGGGATACGCAGATGCTCTACTTCCTCGATAAGGGATTTCGCGTCATCGCGCATGATCGCCGCGGCCACGGTCGTTCCACGCAGACATGGGACGGTAACGACATGGACACTTACGCTGCAGACATGATCGCCCTCGCCGACGCCCTCGACTTGAAGAATGCCGTGCACATCGGTCATTCCACCGGCGGTGGTGAAGTTGCTCGATACGTAGCGCGTTCCAAGCCCGGCCGCGTTGCCAAGGCTGTTCTCGTCAGCGCGGTGCCGCCCATCATGGTTAAGTCAGACAGCAACCCTGGCGGCCTGCCGATCGAAGTCTTCGACGGTCTCCGCGCTGCACTTGCCGCCAACCGCGCACAGTTCTACGTGGATCTACCTTCCGGTCCCTTCTATGGCTTCAACCGCGAAGGTGTGAAGACGATTGACGGTGTGGTGCACAACTGGTGGCGTCAGGGCATGATGGGCAGCGCCAAGGCTCATTACGACTGCATCAAGACCTTCTCTGAAACCGACTTCACGGAAGACCTGAAGGCCATCACCGTTCCCGTACTCGTTTTGCACGGCACAGATGACCAGATCGTTCCGTACAAGGACGCCGGCCCGCTTTCCGCAAAGCTGCTGCAAAACAGCACGCTGAAGCTTTACGACGGATACCCGCACGGCATGTTGACCGTGCACGCGGACGTCCTCAACCCGGACCTGCTGGCATTCATCAAGAGCTAACGCGAATATCGGCCGCAAAAGGGCTTCGTACTCAAATGACGCGTACGAAGCCCGCCCACAAATCGGGTACGATAGTAGTGTTCCCGAAGGAGATCTCCATGAGCGACCACCATCACGAAGAACTGTCCCTACCGGACCGCCTCTGGCAGCCGTTTGTTATCAGCCTCGGCGTTGTGGGCGTTCTTTGCCTCATCTTCTTTCATCCTGTCATCCGCTAATACGGACAAGGATCTTGAAACAGCAAAAAGCCCCGGCATCCGGGGCTTTCGCATGTCTGTAGCAATTTTCTTTACTGCACCTTGCCCAGCGGTCGTAACCGCGTCAGCTCCAGCGCACAAGCCACGGCCGTTCTCGCCGTCAGCTTGAGGTTGTCCGCAGCCAGCCACACCGCATAGCGATTGCCATCTCCCTTTACCTGCGCCAGCACCTGCCCCTGTCCAGCCGACGAAAGATTGCTCGGCGGATCACCCTCTTCGCCCACCAGGTCCATCGACTCGGAAGCGATCGCCGCGCTCACCGCTTCCAGCGTGACCGGCTGCGCAAACTCCAAAAACAGCGAAATCGAAAACCCATGGAACACCGGAGCCTGCAACCACTGCAACACGGGCAGGGAAGCATTCGGCAGCAACGACTTCAATTCGCGCACCACGCGGTCTTCCGTCTTCGCCAGCGGATTCTTCGCGGCCTCGCCCAGCGCGGGCAGCAGGTTAAACGCCACCTGCGTATCAAACTCCTCTGTCGGTGCCGACTGGAAGTTCAACAGATTAATGCTCTGCTGTTGCAACTCATCCAGAGCCGTGCGGCCATTCTCGCTGGCAGGCTGCAAGACTGTCGCATACGTGGCCTTCACCGTTCCCACACGTCCCGCCTGGGTCAACGCCAGTGCCAACATCGTCGTCACCGGATGCGCCACACGCACCTGTGCCGCTTCCAGATCCAGCGGAGCAGCATCGGGCAACAGCGGCAACCGCACCGGCGCTTCAACATCAGTGCCAGTCGCGTCGACCACAGCCGCACCCATCGCGCGCGCCGTACCGGCATACTCACGCAGCATCTTCGCATCCGCAAAGATCGCCACGTCCACGTTCTCCAGCGCAGCAGGTTCCATCGTCTGCAGAAACGCGGCTTCATCGCCCATCGATTCCAGCGTGCCGCTTGCCTCTTCGTTATCCAGCAGGATCGTCACAGCAGAAGCCAGCGGGCTCTCAACGATCTCGTCGCCAATTTCCTTGCCCAACAGCGACCCTGCGCCTACCACCGCAATGCGGTAATTCGTCTTAGCCATATATCTCTTTCAGATGCCCGGAATCGCTCTGCGACTCCAATCAGCGAAATCCCAAACGCGCAGCGTTTCGAGGACGGTACGAAGTACCTAGTTTGTACCCGGCAGCGGCATTCCCATCCGCCGCGCCCGTCGACTCTGCGCCGCATACATCAGCCGCGCCCACATGCCGCTCACCATATACGCCAGCGCCATGCTGATCAACAGATACTCTGAGAACTCCTCCAGCAGCACCGCCATCAGCACCAGCAGAACCAGCAATCGCACCGGCTGTTTATCAACCAGTGTGATCTCTTTGCCGCTCCAAAAGCGCCATCGGCTCACCATCAAAAATCCGGTAAACAGCAGCAGGCACAACCACACCAGCGCAATCCACGGATTATCAATCGGCGACCCATTAAAGCAATGCACCACACTGGCAATCACGCCAGCGGCTGCCGGAATCGGCATGCCTACGAAGTATCTGCGCCCCGGCCTTCCAGGATTGCTGGGCTTCGGGTTGATGGACACATTGAACCGCGCCAGCCGGCACGCACCGCAGATCAAAAACAGAAACGCGGCAACCAGTCCAAACGCAATCAAACGATGATGCAGCTTCGGATACGCCATCTGCGGCAGCATCCGAAAGCCCCATGTGTAAGCAAGAATCGCAGGCGCAACACCAAACGTAATCACGTCAGCCAACGAATCCAACTCGCGGCCAAAGTCGCTTTCCGTATTCGTCATGCGCGCAATTCGGCCATCCAGCGCATCGAACGGCAACGCAAACGCAATCGCCAGCGCAGCATGGTCAAACGCCGCGTAATCCGTGGCTGTCGCACGCATGCTCTGCGTAATGGCGTAAAAGCCAAGCGCGATATTGCCGCCGGTAAAGATCGACGGCAATACATACAACCCACGTCTCGGCCGGCCTCCCTTGCGAGGCTCCACGCTAGCCTTCCACCGTATCGCTGTTCTTGGAGGTAGGAACGGTGGCCAACACCGTGCTACCGCCCTTCACGCGATCGTCACGCCGCACCTTCAGGTTTGCATCGGACGGCATCAGCACATCCACGCGCGAACCGAACTTGATCAACCCAAAGCGCTCACCACGCTTCAGCGTGTCGCCCGGCTTCACCCAGCACACAATGCGGCGTGCCAGCAGTCCGGCAATCTGCTTCACCTGGATCGAGCAGTACTCGTTCTCAATCACCACAACGTTCTGTTCGTTCAGAACGTTGCTGTCTGCACGCATCGCGTTCAGGTACAGACCGGTCTTATAGTTCACCAGCTTCACGGTGCCTTCAATGGGCGACCGGTTCACGTGAACGTCAAACACATTCAGGAAGATGCTCAGTCGCAGACGGCTGCCGTCGGGCGTCTCAATCCACTCCGCCTCAGTCACTTTGCCATCCGCAGGCGACACAATCTCGCCCGGTCCGTTTGGAATGCGGCGTGGAGGATCACGGAAGAACCATAGAAAGAAAACTGCCAACAGCACTGGAATCAGGCTGATGCCCATGGATCCTGTCAATCGCCAAAGCACAAGCGCGACCACGATAAGGCCAAGCGCGTAGAAAATACCATCACGAACCATACTGCTCCATGATACCTATGCCGTCGGGTTCCCGTCCGGAAGTTAGGCTCTCTTACACTTTTGTGACGCTGGTTCCGCGAATCATGCAAACAGCGTCTTCCACGGGATTTGCGTAATATCTTGGACGCATTCCGTTGGAGTGGAAGCCACTCTCTTCATACAATTTTTGAGCACCGGTGTTGCTCACACGAACTTCCAATCGCAACTCTGCTGCACCGGCAGATTCAGCCCACCGCAACACTTCCTGCATCAACGCACGGCCCACGCCCTGCCTGTGCCATTCCGGAGCCACGGCAATGCTCTCCAACTCTGCTTCTACCGGATAAACAATTGTCACTGCGGAGACCACGGCGAATCCTAACACCGCCGTATCTCCCATAGCCACAAGCAATTCCCGCGTCACCGCGCTTTCGCCGGGCGACAGAATTTCTGCAAACTGCGCCAGTGTCCATTGCGGTGCAGAGGGGTTCGCCACAGCGATCTCATACACCTGCTGCAACTCATCGGCTGTAGCCGCGCGCACCATTAGGCGCATTGCTTCGCTCGCAACGCCAACTCCGCATCCGGCACGCGCAGATAGTTCGCGTCCAGCAGCGCCGTGTCCGCAAACTCACCCGCCACCAGCTTTCGCAGCGCAATCCCCGACGCCTCGCGAACACCCACCGGACTCACGCGCAAGGCGCGCGGCAGTAGCTCCGCCAGCCGGTCTTCCATCACCACCACCGGCCCATCTCCCGCAGCAGCAAGAGCGGCTGTTCCCGGCAGCATCACTTCTTCTTCGCGCACGGCACCGCGATACCGACCCACAAACACATCGCCACGACCAGCATCCAGCCAGGCCTGCACCGTCTCATGCAACGACTCCGGCCCACGTGCCGCATACCACCGCGAAACCAGCGACTCCAGTCGCGAAATCGCAATCAACGGCACATCCAGCGCATCCGCCAACCCCTTCGCCGCCGCCAGCCCAATGCGAACTCCTGTAAACGACCCCGGCCCGTGCACCACGGCAATCGCGTCCAGATCCGAACCCGTAACGCCAGCCTCGGCGAAAACCTCATCCAGGGCGCTCATCAGACGCTCCTGTGTCTCGCGCCCCGGCAGCAAACGCTCGGCAACCAGCGCAGCCGTCGCTCCATCCACTCGGGCCAGCCCAACACCACCGCCTTCGCCACACGTATCCAGAAGCAACAACCAGGCCATCCCCTGATGATACCCAGCCGTCGCAGGCGAGGGCATTGCACCGTACCTATGGGGAACGTCTCACTTTGAATTGGCAAACCAGTTCCTTCGCTCTGCGCGAATGTAAAAAGCGACTCCAGAAACAAGAGCTACCCCTGCGCCAACTGGAACGCCAAGGAAAAACCCGCCCATGCCGCCTTGTCCATCGTGCGGTGCGTAGTGCATGTCTATCAGCAGCATCGGTACGAACACTGCAAGAAACGCCACCACGAATGCCGCAAAAGCCACCACCAGCGAGACGAGAAGCCTTACCAAGCTGACCATTTTCGGATGCTACTGCATTACTTCTGCCGAGACTTGTATGGTCCGCGCTTCTTCGCTGCCTACCTATGGGTTGAGTTTGGTTGGGTCTCCAAAGTTGGGATCGCTCGGTCGTGCGAAGGATGTCTTCGGATGATCTGGCAGCTTGATAAACGCCAGCCATTCGCGTGCCAGGGCCTCTGTCGGAAAGTAACCGGAGGGCATTTCTTTATTGGGCAGAGTTTTCCCCGCGCGCTCAACGTGCGCTTCGCAAACATTCCAAAGCGGCAACCCCCAATGGTCCTTGTATGGCGTCGAGCATGGCTGAATAGAGCCGTACCAGCCAGACTTGAGGTTCATCGGCAACAAAGGCCGCTGCGGGTCAGGTTTTCTCTGGTCTATGACCGCTTGGAGCCAATGGAGCATGAAAGCCCGTGTGTTGTTGATGCAGCAGTGAGGGATGTTGTTCTGCACCAGGTAGACCCAGGGCGCTCCTTCGCTGCGGTGGTGTTCATAGAATGCGTACGGTTTCAGCACACCGCCAACGTTGTCCCGCCCACCCGCGATGATGAGTTCCGGCACAGCCACTCCATCTTCGTCGAGCTTGATCTTGTCGATGTTGTCAGGATCGCTTTGCCCGGGATTGGTAAGAATTGCAGCCAGGACGCGCTTCGGCGCATACGCCACAAAATGACCGAAGTAAGCGCCCGTCCCGGAAAATCCCAGAACGATGAGCTTGGCCTGCGCCAACTCAGGATGCCCACTCTCCTCCCCAAGCGAGTGGAGCGCCGCGAAGAGCGACCTCCCAAGGCCGTGCTCGGGATACATGTCCATTTCGCCCTTCTCTGGTGTTCGCGCCGCTGGACATTGGTGAGCCAGCACCATCGCCAGATCGTTCTTCGCCGCAAAAGCAAGCACATCCGGATCGAAGTAGAACGCGGTGATGTCGGGTCCTCGATCGTATGTGACCCATGCTGCTTTCACCGGCTTGTTCCCGGCCGGGAACGATGCCTCGTAGCGGCAAGGTTGATCGATGTTCTCGTCAGGCTGAGGCGAATCGACAGTCCTGAATTGCTGCAGTTGTGCGGCGGCAACTCCCGCTGTTAACAGCAGAAGAAACACGAGCTTTCTCACAAGGCTCACTTTCGTAGCGCATTCCTGTCCCATGGACCATATAAATAGCAGGCATCCACAAGAGAAGACGGCTCACCTCTGCCATTCGCTCGGTCCTTTCTGTGTCTACTTCCCGCACCCGTCCCTTCCGGTCACGAATCCCGGCTGTAATCACACCCCAAAACAAGCTCTTGACAACGCCTCACCGCGAATGGAATAAACAGTTCGCTTCCAACTGAAGACCATAGGGACGCGTTTCTCTGAACGCACCACCAGATTGGCCTGTCGGAAGCAGTTTTTTAAAGACCATTGTGAGACGTCTCAAAACGCTTTCAATGGACATGCACTTTTCAGTAATTGAGTGAGGTCTCTGCATGCGGAAACAAGCTCTCTGGTCGCTTTGCGTTGCGGCCAGTTCCTGCGCCTGCCTATGGGCAGCCAACTGGCCCACGGTGGCCGGTAATCCTCAACGCGACGGTTGGGCCCAGCAGGACACCCATCTGTCTCCCGAGACCGCCAGCAAAATCGTGCTGCTCTACAAGCACAAGTTCGCGGCTGTGAAGGCGATGGGCCTCAACTCCATCACCTCCACCATCGACGTCGCCACGGTCATCGGCTACACCGGCTTCCATGAGTTCCTCTGGACCGGCTCGGCTTCCGGTACCACCTACCAGACCGACGCTGACCTCAATTACGAGTTCAAGACTGCAACCACCGTCCCCGGCAAGGAAACCGTGAAGGCCAGTGCGCCCACCGTTCTCTGCCCCGGTGGCGTCACGGCAGCACCCGTTCTTGCCGGCCTCTCCAGCACCTCTCGTTTCGGCGGCGGCGGTGGCTTCGGTCGACTCGGTCTTCTCTGGAACATCGGTGAAGACGGTTACATCTACACCATGCGTCAGCAGGACTCGAACAATAGCTGGGTTCCGCCCGCCAAGCTTGCACCCGCCGGTGCCAACGTCTCCGCCCTGAACATCAGCGCGAAAGACACCTTCATCGCAGCCACCATCAACGGCTGCAACGGCACCGCCAACGGCCTCTACGCCTCCACCTTCACCGCGCCAACGATTGAAAACGAGCCGGACAAGCCCTTCAAGACGCAACCCAAGTGGACGGAGACTGTCAGCTTCCTCACCAATGGCGAAGGCTTCGCAGGAGCCGGTGGCACCGCCATCGACCTCAAGGGTGAATTCGTCTACGGCACCGCTCCCACTGGCAAAGGCGACGTGGCAGGCGGCTACTCGGACACGCTGCTGAAGCTTGATGCCGCAACCCTCGCCGTGAAGGATTGGTTCACGCCCGCCAGCGAACCCGCCTTCCATCCCGGCGACGCAGGCGTCACACCTGCAGTCTTCACCGAAGGTGGCAAGGAATACATCCTCGCAGGCGATCGCTCCGGCCATGTCTATCTGCTAGATGCCTCAGCTCCCGGCGGCAGCGACCACCACTCGCCGCTCTTCGCTTCGGAAGCTCTCGTAAAGCCAGGCAGCGGCGCGGGCATCTTCGGCCACTTCGCCACTGCAGTCGACGAGAAGACCAAGACGCGTTACGTCCTGGCCTCCGTCCACGGCCCGCTGGCAACAACGTTCCCCGGCTCCAAGGGCCCCATCACCCACGGCGCTATCGTTGCGTTCAAGTTTGACGCCTCCTCAGGCCGCGCCAAGCTCGTTCCGGCATGGTCCTCGGCTGACATGCTCGCACCCGTTGGCCCCGTCAGCATTGGCGGTCTGGTCGCTGGCCTCAGCTCCGGCCTGCCCAACAGCCTGACCAACGCCAGCGGCAAACTCAAGACCGTTGCGGAAGTCGAGAAGGAAGCGAAGCCCGCAAAGCTGACCATCTTCAATCTCGCCAGCGGCTCAGAAGTCTTTAACAGCGGTGCGGCCATCACGTCGTACGCCAACACACCGCTTGCCGCCGCCAACGGCCACATCTACGTCACCACGCATGACAACACCCTGCTGCAGTTCGGCATTCCAGAGGAGCGCTAATGTTCAACACCACCAAACTCAAAACGCTCTCCGCCATCGCTACCGTAGTGCTTGGCTGCGGCATGGCCGTTGCTCAGAACGGCAACTGGCTCATGTCCGGTGGCGACGTCGAACGCTCCGGCTGGAACAAGGATGAGCACATCCTCTCCAAGACCAACGTGGGCAAGCTGAAGCTTCTCTGGAAGACCAAGACCGACGTCTATCCGCAGGGCCTCCACACCCTCATGGATCCGCTCGTCGTCCAGAACGTACCCACCGCAGAAGGCCCGAAGGAGATCGTCTACATCCTCGGCGTCGGCGACACGCTCTACGCCTTCGACGCGAAGTCCGGCAAGCCCTTCTTCGAACACCACTTCAAGTACACGCCGCCCAAGCCGGAAGTCCGCATGGGCCCTGACGGCCAGCCGCGCCAGATGCCCGCGCAGCCAACCGACACGCGTCACTACAACTTCCTCAACCCCGGCGGTTCCACGGACGTTCCTGTCATCGGCGAACCCGATGCCAAGGGTGTTCGCCCCATCTACGTCATTGACGGCGGCGGCAATCTGCACACGCTCTCCAACGTCACCGGCGAAGATATCCAGGAGCCCATCAAGGGCGGCTCCACCAGCAAATTTGCTCTGCAGCTCTACAAGGGCAGCATCATCTGGGCAGGCCGCGGCGGCATCTTCTCCGCTGTCGTCACACCCGGCGCTGACTACGGCAAGGTAACCACCTCCAAGGGCTTTGGCGGCGGCGGCGGTCTCTGGGGGCGTCGTGGTCCCGTCATCACCTCTGACGGCACCGTCTGGACCACCACGGGCGACGGCATTTACAACCCGTCGAATCCCAACAACCTCGTACTCGGCAACTCCGTCGTCGGCTTCCACCTGAAGGACGGCAACTGGCAGGTCAAAGACTGGTTCACGCCCACCAACTGGGACTGGCTCCGTCGTCGCGACCTTGATCCCAACAACACGCCAACCGCCTTCACCTTCAAGGGCAAGGAATACATGGCTGCCTCCGGTAAGGAGTGCCGCCTGTACCTCCTCGACCCGCAGAATCCCGGTGGCACAACAGACCACCACGAGCCCTTCATCAAGACGCCGTACATCTGCAACGAGGCAGTTGACTTCGCCTCCGCTGGATCGTGGGGAGCCGTCTCATCATGGGAAGACAAGGCTGGCACGCGCTGGGTTCTCGTTCCTTTCTGGGGACCGAAGCACTCACAGTTCAAGTTCCCCATTGAGAACACGCCTGTCACCAAGGAAGGCGGCGTAGGCGCATTCAAGCTGGTGGAAGAAGGCGGCAAGCCCGTCTACAAGCCAGTGTGGGTCTCGCGTGACATGTTCCGTGGCGAACCGCCCATCATCGCCAACGGCGTTGTCTACACCTGGGGTTCGGGCGACGACACGCAGCAGGTCTGGCCTGACATCGGCCTGAACTTTGACTCGTCCAACCGCGCCGCTCTGTCCAACCACGTCACGGTCTACGCCCTCGACGCGGAAACCGGCAAAGAGCTGTGGTCCTCGAAGGACACCATCACCTCCTTCAACCACTTCACTGGCGTCACCGTAGCCAACGGCAAGGTCTACATGAGCAGCTACGACGGCAACGTCTACTGCTTCGGCCTCTAACCCAACTTTCGTTCGCCTCCAAATGCAACGAAAACCAGAAAGGCCCGCGCAAGCGGGCCTTTTCTATTGCATCCAGTGCATAGTGGAAGCAGGAACCCACAGGAGAACCAATGAAGCATCGCGTTTGGATGGTGCAACAAGAAGACGGCGACTTTATTGAAACCGAGATAGCAACACCAGAACCGCAAGCAGATCAGGTGTTGGTAAAGATCAGCGCAAGCGGCGTCGCCGTGCTCGACACAAAAATCCGTTCCGGCAAAGCAGGCCACGCAAAGCAGCCGCTCCCATCCGTGCTCGGTTTAGATATGGCTGGCACCGTCGTCGCCGTCAGCCCCAACGTCACCCGCTTCAAACCCAATGACGAAGTCTACGGAATGGTAGGCGGCGTAGGCGGACAACAAGGCACACTCGCCGAGTACATCCTCGCAGACGCTGATCTCCTCGCGCACAAATCCAAAAAACTCACCATGCGTGAAGCTGCGTCTCTGCCATTGAACGCAATCACCGCATGGGAAGGCCTCGTCGATCGCGCCAATGTTTCCGCAGGCAAAAGCGTCCTCGTACAAGCAGGCGCAGGCGGCGTAGGCCATCTCGTGGTGCAGATCGCCAAGGCCTACGGCGCGAACGTATTCGCCACTGTCTCCAAAGAAAAATCGCACCTCGTCGAGTCGTACGGAGCCACACCCATCGACTACAACGAAAAGACCGCCGCGCAATATCTCGAAGAACTCACCGCAGGCGAAGGCTTCGACGTCATCTACGACACGCTCGGCGGCAAGACGCTCGACGACTCCTTCACTGTCGCAAAGTTCTACACCGGCCACGTCGTCAGTTGTCTCGGTTGGGGCACGCACGCCCTGGCGCCACTCTCATTCCGCGGAGCAACCTACTCCGGCGTCTTCACCCTCATGCCTCTGCAAACAGGACGCGGACGCGCCCATCACGGCGAGATTCTGTCACACATCACAGACCTTGCAGACAAAGGATTGCTCCGCCCTCTCGTAAGCGAACAAACCTTCACCACCAGCAACATCGCAGAGGCCTACGCCAGCGTAGCGGCGGGCAGCAAAGGCAAGGTTGTTGTCGAAATTCAGTAAGCGCCACGACGCATAAACAACGATGCAGAAGAAGGCGACCGAAAACTAAACCGTTAGGTCCGCCTTCTTCTCATCCACCTTCTTCGCATCCATCCCCGGAGCCTTCTTCAAGTCATCAACAGACTTGAAGCCACCCACCTGCTCCCGATACTTCACCACCGCGGCAGCCTCTTTCCGCTTCAGCGAAAAAGCCGCCTCCAACTCCACCTGCGAAGCCTGGTTGATATTCAACTTCGGCCCCATCTCCGCAGGAAACGCAGCAGCCAGGTAAGCCACAATCTTCTTCTGCTCCGCCGCATCAATCTGCGCACCCAGAGCCTTCATCTTGTTCACGGTCGTCTGCCAACCGTCGGCATCCTGTCGCTGGCTCATCACGCGATCGGTGTCGTGGCACACCGTGCATTTCTTCTGCACCAGCGCCGCATCATGCCCCGCCGGCAACTGCGCCAAAGCAGTTCCACCCACAAAACCAAGAACGCAACCGAAGAGAAGAGAACGCCGCATCACGCCCGAATCCTAACACCGATTGACTAGCCCTCACCGCCCCGGTAGCCTCTTTTTCTGAAACGATTCAGCTCCCAGAGGCCGCAGTGAACCTTCGCCACGCCGGAACGCTTTTCCTTCTCGCATGCAGTCTCGCGACAAAGGCCCAAACCACCGACTACCTCACCGAGGGCGCCGACAACGGTCGCACGGGCCAACTCCAGGGCGAAACGCTTTTCACAAAAGACAACGTCGCGCAGACGCACCTCCTCTGGAAGTTCCATACCGACACCCCCACGCGCGAGATGCACAATCTCTTCCCGCCGCTCATCGCCTCGCAGGTGCAAACCGCAGAAGGCGTAAAGCAGATCGGCATCATGGCCGGCATCTCTGACGATCTCTGGGGCATTGATCTCGCCACCGGCAAACAACTCTGGCATCGCCACTTCGACAGCGCGTACACACCACCGCCAAACGCGCGTCCCGCAGGCACGCTCTGCCCCGGCGGCCAAACCGCCATGCCAGCCATGACCAAGTCTTCAGACGGCCACTACATCGTCTACGCCGTAGGCTGGGACGGCCGCTTGCTCACCATCGACCCCGGCACCGGCAAAGACATTGAAGCCCCGCAGAAGTGGCTCCCATCCAACGCCAAGCCCTACGCCCTGAACATCAAGGACGGCGTGGTCTACTCCTCCGTCTCACAGGGGTGCGGCGGCGTTGCGTTCACCTTCTTCTCGTATGACATCGCCACAAAGAAGAGCAGCCTCTTCGTTCCCACTGGTG
This sequence comes from Terriglobus roseus, assembly GCF_900102185.1. Taxonomy (NCBI): domain Bacteria; kingdom Pseudomonadati; phylum Acidobacteriota; class Terriglobia; order Terriglobales; family Acidobacteriaceae; genus Terriglobus; species Terriglobus roseus. The sequence continues at coordinate 4,840,338 of NZ_LT629690.1, forward strand.
GCGGTCTCTGGGGACGCCGCGGTGTCTCCGTCTCCCCGCAGGACGTCGGCTACATGGGCACCGGCGACGGCGAATGGAATCCTGAAGCCGGTCATTTCGGCAACGGCATCGTCGGCCTTCATCTCAACAACGGCAAGGAACTGCGTCTGCAGGATTACTTCTCCCCGCCCAACGCCGATTACATGTTCAAGCGCGACCTCGACATCAACGTCACGCCCGTAGCCTTCGACAGCAAGGGCCATCATCTCCTCGCAGGCACATCGAAAGAATGCCGCGTCTGGCTCCTCGATCGTGACGAACTCGGCGGCGACGACCATCGCACCTCGCTGTACAGCACGCCGCTCATCTGCAACGTGCAATCCAACTACGCCAACGAAGGCGTATGGGGCGCCATGAGCACATGGAACGACGCGAGCGGCCAGACATGGCTCACCGTCCCGTTCTACGGCCCCATCAACCCCGCCTTTCACGCGCCCATCGACAACGGCACCAACAGCAAGACCAAAGAGCGCAACAAGCGCGGTGGCCTCGCCACCTTCAAGGTGAACGAACGCAACGGCAAGTGGTCGCTCGATCCCGCATGGATCAGTGAAGACATCGACAACGGCGAAACCGCCATCATCGCCAACGGCATCGTCTTCGCCTACGCATCGGGTGAAGACGCCGCGCAGGCCCGTGTCGATCAGGCATGGAACGAACCACCTCCACCGCCGTTGCCGCAAATACCCACATCCATGCAGTCGGCGGTTCGCATCCAGCACTCACGCCGCGCCGTGCTCTACGCCTTCGACGCCACCACCGGCAAAAAACTATGGGACAGCGGCACACAGATCCAGGGCTGGAACCACTTCACCTCCATCTCCGTAGCCAACGGCCGCGCCTACATCACCACCTTCCAGGGTGACCTCTACTGCTTCGGAGTCGCCAAATGAAAACCTTCTCAGGCATCCTCCTCGTCGCAACCATCGCAGGCACAGCACACGCCCAGTTCTCGCGCACCGGCCCCGAATGGACCACCTCCGCCATGGATGCGCAACGTTCGCGCTCCGTCCCAGCCGACGTCCAGATCACGCCCGAAACCGCAAAAGACTTCCAACTCCTATGGAAAGTCCCAGTCCAGAACAAAGGCGAACTCTCCGAACCGGTACAGGTAAACACCTTCATCGCGTACACCGGCTTCAAAGCCTTAACGGTAGTGGGCGGCACCAACGCCATCTTCTCCGTCGATTACGACCTCGGCCGAACCTACTTCGACAAACACTTCACCAGCACCTCCAAAGCCTGCCCCATAGCGCTCGCAGGCCCCATCGGACGACTCACCCCACTCGTCCCACCACCCGTCACGGGCACAGGCCGCAAAGGCGGCTACCACTCATCAGTCTCCGCTCCCGGAGCCGGCGTAAATCTCGGCGAAGTCAGCCGCGCTCGCCCCGTAGCAGCACCTGTTCCAGCACCGGCCTCCACACAAACCCCCGCACCAGCCAACGCTCCCGCACCCAACGGCCCAGCTATCGGTGGAGCCTCAGGCCCCGGCGGCATCCCTGCGGACAACAAACCCATCACCGGCCCTGTCCGCACCGGCCCAGCCCCCGGCACCGGCCTGTACAAAGGCTCGCAGCCACTCTTTTACGTAACGACCGACGGCATCCTGCACGGCATCAGCCAGGGCAGCTTCAAAGAGCTACACAAGCCCGCCCCATTCCTGCCCGCAGGCACCGGCGTAGCCTCACTCATTGACGTCGACGACATCATCTACGCCAGCACCGCCAACAACTGCGGCCCGGCATCCGACTCCGTCTACGCCCTCGACGTCTCACACCCTGTCGTCTCCGGCATGGACCCCAACTCACCGCAACCCGCGCCCACCAAGTGGCAATCCAGCACCGGCCCCATCGTCGGCATCCCGGCATTCACTGAGTCCGGCATCCTCAACGTCGCCACGCCAAAAGCCATCGCGCAACTCGAACCGAAAACCCTGACCCACCGCCTCGACATCCCGGCTCCAACAGGCACCACCTTCACCTCGCAGCCAGTCATCTTCCGCGACGAGTCCAGCAAAGAACAGCTCGCCATCACCACCGCCGACGGCCGCATCCACGTCCTCTCCGCCACCGCCGCAGCAGGCACACCAGACATCACCAGCGCTACAGAAAACAACTTCAAACCCAACGCCCTCACCACCTTCGAGTCCGAAGGCACACGCTACCTGCTAGCAACAGACACGACCGCAACCACCGGCACCATCCACGCCTACAAACTCACCAGCACCGCGCTGGAACCGGCATGGACTTCCGCCACCATCAACACCCCATCCGCCCCCATAGCCATAAGCGGAGTCGTCTTCGTCCTAAGCAAAGGCACTCACAAAACCAACGCCACGCTCTACGCCCTCGACGCCACCACCGGCAAACCCCTCTGGAACAGCGGCACCCAAATCACCAGCCCCGTCACCACCAGCGCCCTAAGCTTCAGCCCCGGCCAAATCACCTTCGCCACCGCCGACAACACTATCTACGCCTTCGGCCTAAAAATCCCAACACAATAGAAAGCTCCAACACAAAGCAAATCGCGTGCAGATAGCCTCGTCCATCCGAGCAAGCTAAAATAGCTCATGGACCTCCCGCAGGCGTCTCCTGCGAACCCCGGAAATTCTGATCTCTCCTCGAGCGACTCTGGTCGCAACTTGGAGGCGGCTGTACCTGCGCTTACGCCGCTCTCCCCACAGGACTCCCATCGCCGCAACCAGACGCTTCCCGTCGCCAACGGCATTGAGGCCATGTTGGAGATGGACAACACCCTGCCCGTCCCCAATCCCAACCTCGCCGAACCAGAAGGCACGCTCGCGCCCGCTGAATCCACGCCCGCGCCTCAGCCCTCCGGCAACCCCAAGTCCGCGCAATACCTCCCCGGCTTCCCAGCAGCGCTGACCACCAAGATCGACGCCGACTTCGAAACCCTGCTCGAAACCGTCCACGAAGCGCGCCCTGCCGACGACCTCGAAATCATCCGTTCCGCTTGGCTCTTCTGCCTCTCGCAACACGAAGGCCAGAAGCGCGCCAGCGGCGAACCTTACGTCATCCATCCGCTTGAAGTCGGCCAGGTCCTCGCCGAAATGAAGATGGACAGCACCGCCATCGCCGCCGGCCTCCTCCACGACGCCGTCGAAGACACCGACGTCTCCTCCCAGGAGATCTCCCGTCGCTTCGGCCCGCAGGTCGCGCACATCGTCGAAGGCGTCACCAAGCTCGACCGCATCAAGTTCGCCAACAAGGAAGACCACCAGGCCGAAAACATCCGCAAGATGCTTCTCGCCATGGTCAGCGACATCCGCGTCGTCCTCATCAAGATGGCCGATCGCCTGCACAACATGCGCACCCTCGCGCACCTCAAGCCTGAGAAGCAGACGCGCATCGCCAAAGAGACCCTCGAAATCTACGCGCCACTCGCCCACCGCCTCGGCATGGGCAAACTCCGCGGCGAATTCGAAGACCTCGCCTTCCAGTACGTCGACCCCGAACGTTACCTCCAGCTCGCGCAAGACGTCGAACTCCTCCGCAACCGCGGCGGGTCAGAGTTCCTCAGCACCATCGCAGACCGCCTCAACCTCGAACTCACCCGCCACGGGCTCCCCGGCCGCGTCGAGTTCCGCATCAAGCGCCTCTACTCCATCAACTCCAAGCTGCAGGCGCATGCATCCGAAGGCGGCTCGCCCGAACTCAGCTCCGTCCACGACCTCTTCGCCGTCCGCGTCATCACGCAAACCGTGCAGGACTGCTACGCAATCCTCGGCCTCCTCCACAGCATCTGGCGTCCCGTCCCCGGCCGTATCAAGGACTTCATCGCCATGCCGCGCCCCAACCTCTACCAGTCGTTGCACACCACGCTCGTAGGCGAAGGCGGCTACCAGTTTGAAGTCCAGATCCGTACGGAGGAGATGCACCGCATCGCCGAAGACGGCATCGCCGCGCACTGGAAGTACAAGGCCAACGAAACCGTAAACGCCAAGGACGAGCAACGCCTCGCCTGGGTCCGCCAGCTCATGGAATGGCAGAAGGAGATGACCGACCCCAACGAGTTCATGTCGACCCTCAAGATCGACCTGTACCCCGAAGAGGTCTACACCTTCACCCCCAAGGGCAAAGTCGTCGTCCTGCCCAAAGACGCCACACCCATTGACTTCGCGTACACCATCCACACCGAAGTCGGGCACACCACCACCGGCGCCAAGGTCAACGGGCGCATCGTGCCCTTGCGCCACCGCCTCCGCAACGGCGACATCGTTGAAATCACCACGCAGACCGGCCACACGCCCTCGCGCGACTGGCTCAGCTTCGTTAAGTCCTCACGTGCCCGCAACAAGATCAAGCACTGGCTCAACGAGCATCAGCGCGAACGCGCCATTGAGATAGGTCGTAAGTTACTTGAGCGTGAAGCCCGTAAGTTCAAAGTAAGTCTGCATAAGTTATCTGACGACGATTACACCCGCGCCGCCAATGACTATGGCTTGGGCAACGCCTCTGACTTACTCGGAGCCATCGGCTTCGGTAAGTACTCCGCACGTCAAACGCTCAATAAGTTAGTCCCCGGCAGCACCACCGGCCACAACGCGGAAGGGCAGGGCACAGAATCATCGCAGCCCGGCACCGTAGGTGCGGCGATTAACGCGGGTAGCCTCTCCGCCGTACCGCCATCAGAACTTAGCAAGATGTCTGACGCCATCAAGCGCGTCTACTTTGGCAAAGGTTCTGACTCACTCCAGGTCGAAGGCCAGAACGACTTACTCGTCTACCGCGCCCGTTGTTGTAACCCCATCCGCGGTGAAGAAATCGTGGGCTACGTTACAAGAGGAAAGGGCGTCGCCGTCCACGCCCGTAGCTGTCCCAACGTACAAAACCTTCTCTACGAGAGCGACCGCCGCATCAACGTCGAATGGGCGCCTGACGCCCCCAGCGCAGCCGGTGGAGCCAAACCCACCCGCTACCCCGTCCGCCTCATCATCACCTGCGACGACCGCAGCGGCATGCTGAAAGAGCTAACGGCCATCATCTCCGACGACGACACCAACATCCGCAGCGTCGACAGCCGAGCCAACGACGACGGCACCACAGCCACAGTAGAGTTCGTAGTAGAAACCCTCGACCTACGCCACCTGAACAAACTCACCGTAGACCTACGAAGAGTCCCAGGCGTCCGCGAAGTCCAGAGAGTTAGCAAGATATAGTGGTTCCATCCGTTGAGATGGAGCGTGTGCGATGAATGAGCGAAGTAGCACGATTGGTGCCCAAGAGCCGGACGAGCCTACAACAACAGGACTGACACCTCGTGCAATTACTCGGATCGCGGTAACTGAGCTCTTTGGTTACCTGAACTACGACCTGCACACTGAAGCGTCCGACCACGAGTTCTCGAAACTCTTCATCCTTTATGGAGAGAATGGTTCAGGAAAGACTCGGCTTCTACAAGCCGTCTACCACCTGCTTTCCCCCGCCATGAATAGAGGGCACAGGAAGCGGCTCGCAGAACTGCCGTTTTTACGTTTGTCCGTAGCGATTTCAGGAGGTTGCTCTATCGTTGTTTCACGAGCAAAGGCAGAAACTGGAGATTATTCAGTTTATTGCGACTGCCCAGACATAGACGCTCCATTTGAAGTCTCGTACTTGGTCAAAGACGGAGAATTTGGTTCTGACGAAGAAGAGCGGCGTTTCAAGGCTTTTTTAAGAAAGCTCAACATTCAGATTTACTTACTTTCAGCAGAACGATCGTTCGCTAGCGATGTCTTACCTAATGAAGACCGAACGATCACGCACAGCAGGGATCACCTTGGCCGAATAATAAGACGGGAATATGACGCGCCCGAATTTGCCCAGCCACACCCCCTGACCCATGCGATGTCAGCCGTGACCGAGTACATCCGAGGAAAGTCTCGCAGAGCTACAGCCATGGGGAGCGTTAACGCCAACGCGATTTACAGCGAAGTGATCAGTAGTATCGCCAAGGTTGGACCCGTTGTAGCGGATCAGGCAAATCTTGAGTCACTCAGGATGAGGCTCTTTGAACTCTCAGATCGCTCGAAGGCCTTCGCAGAATTGAAGATGATTGCTCCCCTCAAATCTGACGATTTGGACAAGGGGTTGATCGAAGCAGATGTCAGCAAAGCCAATCTAGTCTCAAGCGTTCTCACGCCATATCTCGACAGCATTCAGGCTCAACTGAATGCATTACAGCCTGCGCAAAAGCTCGTATCGACGCTACTAAAAACAGCGAATGACTTCTTAATAGGCAAGAAGCTCAGATTCACAATCCCTGCTGGCCTGTATCTCACGAGCCGCGGAAGCACTCTGGATCCCACGCTTCTATCCTCGGGTGAACAACACTTATTGCTGATGTTCTGTTATGTCATCATTGCCCAAAACCGACAGACTATCTTCATCATTGATGAACCAGAAATATCTCTGAACATTAAATGGCAGTCGAAAATACTACAAAGCCTTCTGAAACTTTCTGGAGATGCGCCTATGCAGTTTCTTCTTGCTACACACTCAATCGAGCTAATAAGCGAATACATCGAGGGAGTGGTGCGACTTCCTCCTTACAAACACGAAGATGCTTTTTGACAGACGACGGGTTATTGATCTCATAGCCAGATACAAGCTAGAACCTTCTCTCCGCGACATATATGTGGAAGGTGCTGTCGATGAACGGTTGGTTCGACTCGTTCTTCGGCAGATAGGGTGCACGAATGCATCTGTTTTTCGTATCGATGTCGTCGATGTTACGGACGACATGCTCACTCGCGTGGGCCTCAATCGAGGAGAGAAGGCAGAGGTAATTGCGCTTGCCTGTGAGTTGGAGAGAGAGCTGGGGAGAACACTATCCTTTACCGGAATAGTTGATGCCGACGCAGATCGTTTACTCGGTTTGGAGCATAATTGCTCTCTCCTTCTGACGACCGATTACACATGCATGGAGATGTATTGGCTAGAAGAGCAGACCATCGACAAATTTTTATCATTTATCGGCGTCGACGACGTTGATCTAGCTGGGTTTTGTGCAATCCTTCGCCAGCCGCTCCAAGAAGTATTTCTCATTAGAGCTGCGATACAGGCGCTCAGGCTGCCGATCGCAATGAAGCCGTTCTCTCGATATGTCACGGAGAATGACGGCGTCCTCATCCTAGATTGTTCGGCGTATATCGACGCTCTTCTCAACGCTGCTTGCCTTACCAGGAAGCGCAACGATCTTGTTCGTAAGACGGAAGAGCTACGGGGGCTCCTAGCTGAGGACTTGAAGCATTCCGCTCAGGGACATGATCTTTTTAGTGCAGTAATTATCGCTTTCAGGAAAAAATTGCATGCCATGGGGTTAAGGGAAGACAAGGGTGTGTCTCACGCACTTTGGTGGGCGCTCAACCTTAACGCCTTGCAGGAATCGCCGCTCTTTGCCTCAGTTCTTGCAAGAGTTTCATAGGCTCCAACTCATGGGTTGGCATCAACTAAAACTAAACAAGATGAATGCTGTCAACCCCTTGTTCCGTCCAAGCCCAACAAACCAAAGCAAATAGAGTTGGCATGGTATTTCCCCAAACTCACTACAATAGAAACAGGACAAGAAAAGGGCCGCGCATCGCGCGGCCCTAACTCGTTTAGAAAGACGATTTTGCCCCTAACCCCAATGGGAAGACGATTTTAGCGACAACGTCGCCGTAAACCCAATAGAAAGACGATTTTAGAAAAACAGGGGGGAGGGGGTACCCTCCCACACCACCAGGGCCAGCCAAAAGGCTGGCCTTCACCATTTCAAGGAGAAAACACATGCAATACGGACTTTGCCGCCACATCCGCTCCAACGGAGACCAATGCCAATCGCCGCGGCTCCTCAAAGCCGACTTCTGCTACTTCCACAATCGACTTCACCAGCAGCATCGCAGCGCCATCGCACCACAGCGAAGCACAGAAGTCATGCTTCCCGTCCTCGACAAGTCCGGCACGCTCGTCGGCATGGAACCCGCGCCCAGCCAGATACTCGACCTCGGCCCGCTGGAAGACCGCACCTCCGTCCAGATGGCCATCTCCACCGTACTCAACGCCTTAGCCGCAGGCCGTCTCGAACAGTCCCGAGCCACTGCGCTCCTCTACGGCCTCCAGCTAGCCAGCACCAACTGCATAGCCCGCCGCTTCGACCACAGCTACGCCGTCCAACCCGTCCACGACGTGGAGATCACACCCGAAGGCACCACCCTGGCCCCCGAGCCCACCCCACGCCAAAGCCGCCGAACATAATCCCGCAAAACAGGCATATTTCCACAGAAAGGACTATGCTGAAGAGAGCACACCTTCTCGCCTCTAGTCCTCTCCGGACTTCACCTCTAGACGAGCGCACTTCCGCAAGTCAGCCGTCTGGAGTCGAGATGACCACCTACCAAACCAAAGATGTCGTGTATTACGGCCTCCTGCAGCCTGCACCCAAACGTGCCTGGGCATCAGAAGCGCCCGTTGGCCTTGAGCTTTGCCGCCATCCGCAACAGCCGCCTCGCTATTCCATCCTCTCGCAGAGCCGTGAGGAGCTGGACAATCCGGACAACACCCCCGCTATCAGCATGTGGCCCTATCTGATTGCCTCTGCACAAACGCAGCGGCTCAACGAGATCAGCATCTACTCCGAGAAAGGCACCACCTCGGACAAACTACGCTTCCTCTACCTGAACGACTTCGCCCTCTCCATCTGGGATGAGATGGACAAGCACATTCAGGTGATGGGCCGCCTACACCGCCCCCCACGGTGCGCCGTACTCTCCTTCGGCATGCCCTTCTCAGACTAGGCAATCTTCCAACCAGCCAACAACGTTCAAAACGAAAGGGAGTTCATCATGACTCTGGATCAAGCAAAAGCCGCCCTCGCAACAGAGCAGGACGCATGGAATCAAGTGGTGAAACAGCCCAACACGCTCGAACGCAACATCGTTCTGGCCGCACATCGTGGTGAAATCGGCCGGTTAGAGAAGCTCATCTCCAAGTCCAAGCAGTAATCGGGTAAACCTCGTAACACTGCAGTAAAGGCCGCGCGATGCGCGGCCTTTACTGCGTCTAGGAAGACTAATCCCAACAGGCATCAGGGCAGGGAAGCCTATACTCACCTCGTGCGTTCCCTAGGCCTTTTACTCCTCTCAAGCTGTCTGCTGTGTTGTGCTTCTCTGCCTGCGCAGGTGCGCGTCATCAACGACGGATTTCCCGGTGAGAACACCGCGGAACTCGACGCGCGCATCGACAACGCCTTGCATGAGTTCCATCCGCAGATCGTGATCCTGTTCGCAGGCACAAACGACGCACTGAACGACAAGAAGCTACTTCCCCTCGAATCCACCAAACAGCATCTGGAATCGATGGTGAAGAGCAGCACAGCCGCAGGCGCGCAGGTAGTCCTCGTCGAGATCCACACACCCGATATGGTTCGCCTGATGAGCCGCCACAAGCTGGAAGACTACGGCAACATCGCCCCACTGCAACGCCTCGCGGCAGTGAACGACACCATCGCCCAGATAGCCCAGAGGGACCACGCCTCACTGGTCCACTTCGGCGACATCCTCAAACAGGCCGGCGGACCGAACGACCAGCTAAGCACCGACGGAGTCCACCTCACCCCCAAAGGCTACGCCCTGCTAGCCCAGGCCATCCGCCAGCAACTCCCCGCCACCCTACCTCCCAACACAACCATCCTCTGCCTGGGCGACAGCCTCACCTACGGCACAGGGGTACGCCCCCCCAGCGCCCCCGACACCCCCACCACCTACCCCTCCCAACTGAGCTCCCTCCTCAAGTAAGAACACAATTGCAGTCGCCGGAAACAAGGAAAATAGGGTAAACGTGGGTCCTAATGGCAAATGCTGCGGCACGACTTAGGTGAAATATCTGAATGCTAGTATCTGGGTATGCCGGAAGGTTCCAGCCTGCAACAGGCCTCAGGTGTAAAGGTGACTGATCACTCAAGGCGGCCTTCGCTGCCTTATGTCGGTCTAGACCTGGTACGTGTGGTTGCGGCTGTCATAGTCATGCTCTTCCACTTCTCATGGTGGGAATGGGCCGCGTATCACGGGAAGATTCCTGCTTCTGTGCCGACTTATCCCCGATTGGGGCTGATATTTGCGGGCGGGTGGGTAGGCGTAGAGATCTTCTTTGTCTTATCTGGCTTCGTGATCGCATTCTCTGCGGCAGGCAGTGGTGCATTGGATTTTGTGCGAAAGCGATTTATTCGCCTCTATCCTGCGGCGTGGATCTGCGCCAGCATAACCGCGCTTATCCGCATCATCGTGAATAAGGAGCCAGTAGCGTCAATTGAGCCACTCTGGCGCCACTCTATGTTGCTTGTGCCCAACTCAACTTGGATTGACGGAGTGTATTGGACCCTGGGGCTCGAGATGATATTTTATCTCATACTCTTCGTGCTGCTTGCCTTTCATGCCATGAAGTGGTTGGAAGCTGTCATGTCTGTCCTCACTCTTGCGGGAGCATGTTTCTGGCTTGAGGCGCTGTTAACGCAGCTCGGGGTTTTGAAGTCATTCAAGGCTGCAGACATTTCACATCACTTTCTGCATGGGCGTTTTTCGCAAATACTGCTTCTACAACACGGTTGCTTTTTTGCAGCCGGCGTCTTCCTGTGGCTTATCCTCTTACATCGTCCAACGGTGACGCGATGGTGTTTCCTCACGCTTGCCGTACTTACCGGAGCCATTGAAATCTTCTTTCATGCTCTGGATCTGGAAAAGCTATCTGGAATGGCAAATCTTCCGTTTGCATGGCAATTGCCTCTGGCACTCTGGTTAGGAAGCCTTGTAATCATCATGCTGTCCGTACGTAGAAATGAGCTGTGGAGCCGTTTCTTCCGCAGGCGTGGCGTACATCTAGTCCGTATCGCTGCGCTGACTACATATCCTCTTTATCTGGTTCATCAGATAGTGGGCTATGAAATGATGTCGTTCGCCTTCAGAAGATATTCAGCGTTTCTTTGCCTTGTCATAGCTTGCGTGGCATGTTCTCTGCTGGCATTCGCAATCCATCGATTCGGTGAACTGCCATTGCAGCGGTTGCTCCGCAAATTAACTGGGTTAAGAAGACGAGATCCGTTGCCTGCTGTCAGCGTGCCATGATGTTGAACTGCTCGCTGGCGTCAGAGTTAACAGGGGGCATTATCATTTCCGTTCCTGTATCAAAAGTTAATCGTGTGACGTCCGCCGAGTTAGGCTAAGGTTTGCCATCATAGGCAATGCGCCAGATGCGGCCCTTGTTGGAATCCGCAACATAGAGAGCACCATCTGGACCCACCGCAACGCCAACCGGACGATAGATAGCCCGCTTGATGTTCTTATCCTCAAGCGATGGACCAGCGAAGCCATCGGCGAAGATCACCGGCGTTCCTGCCTTGCTGCCCTTGAAGGGGACAAAGACGATATCGTAACCAGCGTGGCCTGAGGGATCATCACTATCCGCGGCACCATGCATGGCGAGGAAAGCTCCCCCGCGATACATAGCAGGGAACTGCTTCGCCTGATAGAAGGCCAGATCAAGCACAGCCGGGCGGCGAGGTTGGAAGAACGCTGCTACAGGGGTGGCATAGTTGCCATCGTGCGGCGCAGTCT